>NZ_CP070505.1:1067500-5235458 GCF_017167985.1 Ectopseudomonas toyotomiensis
GCTGAAGCGATTGGAAGTAACGGCCAGGGCAAGCAAGCCTATATAGGCCAATGCCCCAACGATTATGTAGGGGCGCTCGGAAAGATCGCGCAGCACCAGTTCCAGACGCACCCCAGCGATAAACAGCACATAGCCGGACAAGTGCAGCGTCACGTAGGCAAAGCACCACAGTCCCAGCTGTCGTCGCACGGCAATCCACCCACCCCAGCGCGTCAACTGCTGCAGCGGCGTCATTGCCAGGGTAATCAGCAGAAGGATCAAGGCGCCGAGCCCCAGGTTATCTACCAGCGCCTTGCCCGGATCAGGCCCCAGTAAATTAAAGGCAGCGCAGTACAGCCAATAGAGCGGCGGCACTAAAGCAGCCAGGAAGATACCGACACGCCACAACCGATAGCGCATCAGTAGTACCTCGCCAGGTCCATGCCTGCGTAGAGGTCAGCGACCTCCTCGTAGCCATTGAACATCCGCGTATCGATCACGTTGGGGCTGAACAACCCGCTGGGCAAACGTCGCTCGGTCGCCTGCGACCAGCGCGGATGGTCGACCTGCGGATTGACGTTGGCATAGAAGCCGTACTCATTCGGCGCGATACGCTCCCAGGTAGTTTTGGGCGCCTCACCCACAAGACTTATCCGCACGATGGATTTGATGCTCTTGAACCCGTACTTCCAAGGCACTACCAGGCGCAGAGGCGCCCCATTCTGGTTTGGCAAAACACGTCCGTACATGCCGACGGCCATGAAGGCCAACGGATGCATGGCCTCATCCAGCCGCAGCCCCTCGACATAGGGCCAATCGATCAGCGAGAACCCCGAGCGTTGCCCCGGCATGCGCTCACGATCGACCAGCGTCTCGAAGCGCACATAGCGAGCCGACGAGGTGGGTTCGACCTGTTTGAGCAGATCAGCCAACGGAAAACCCAGCCAGGGAATGACCATGGACCAGGCCTCGACGCAGCGCAGCCTGTAGATACGCTCTTCGAATGCATGCGGTTTGACCAACTCCTCGATGGAGTAGCGCCCTGGCTTGCTCACTTCGCCATCGACCATCACCGTCCAGGGCTCGACCTGCAACTTGCCGGCATTGGCTGCCGGGTCGCCCTTGCCCGTACCGAACTCATAGAAGTTGTTGTAGTGCGTGGCGTCCTTGAAGGGCGTGATGCTTTCACCTTCAGCGGTTATCGCCTGCCAACGCGCCGCCGCCAGCTTCTCTTGAAACCAGCCCGGAGCCTTCGACGACTCGACATCGGCGTAGACACCTGGAGTGTCAGCACTGGCCAGACCCGGCATGGCAGCCATGGCCGCCAGCGCCAGCGAGCCCTGCATCAGCTTGCGACGAGAGAGATAAACAGACTCGGGGGTGACTTCGGACTCGAGAGCCCGAGAGGAAGGAGGAACTCGGATGAGCATGGCAACTCCGCGACTACAGTTCGAGAAACGAACTGTAGACCACGGAGCGGAGAAGAAATTACAGCGTCAGGCAGATTTACGGCGACGCAATTGCAGCAGGTACTGGATCGGACCGGAAGCCGCATAAGCGAGGAAGATCAGCAGCAGGATACGAGGTGGGTCGCTGAACACCACCGCGAACACCAGCACCACGGCCAGAATGGCCACGAAGGGCACGCGCCCCTTCAGATCCAGGTCCTTGAAGCTGTAGTACTTGATGTTACTGACCATCAGGCAGCCCGCGGCAGCAACGAGCAGCGCCACGGCGAAGGACATGTTGGAGCCCTTGATACCGAAATCGCTGAATGCCCACACCGTACCGGCAACCACGCCCGCCGCAGCCGGACTGGCCAGGCCGATGAAGTAGCGCTTGTCGACGCTACCGATCTGCGTATTGAAGCGCGCCAGACGCAATGCAGCGCCAGCGACATAGATGAAGGCGACCATCCAGCCCACTTTGCCCATGCTGCCCAGTGCCCATTCGAATGCGAGCAGAGCCGGCGCCACACCGAAAGCGACCATATCGGAAAGCGAGTCGTACTCGGCACCGAATGCACTTTGCGTATTGGTCAGGCGCGCTACGCGACCGTCCAGACCGTCGAGCACCATGGCGACAAATACTGCGGCGGCGGCCACGTAGAAGTTGCCGTTCATCGCATTGATGATGGAATAGAAACCGGCGAACAGGTTGGCCGTGGTGAACAGATTGGGCAGCAGGTAGATACCACGGTGACGCACCTTGCGCCCTTCCGCGTCCTGCCCTTCCTCTATGTGCTCGTCGATCGGCAGCAGGCTTTCCAGATTGTCGCCAGCCGGCTTTTGATCCTCGGGACCTTCACTCATGAACAGCACCTTGCAACGGGTTTGACGAATTTCGACCGGGACGACTGAACTCAGTTCGCCACTCAGCGAGCTGGCTTTATACCAGAAGCCTCGCCGCAGAATGAAAAAACGCGGCATAAAGCCGCGTTCTTTCGCACATCGCAGACCTTAGTTCTTGGCCTTGTCGACGATCTTGTTGGCAGCAATCCACGGCATCATCGAGCGCAGTTGCTCACCGATGACTTCGATACCATGAGCGGCGTTGTTACGGCGCTTGGCAGTCATCGACGGGTAGCCAGTGGCGCCTTCGCTGATGAACATCTTGGCGTACTCGCCATCCTGGATACGCTTGAGGGCGTTGCGCATGGCCTGACGGGATTCGGCGTTGATCACTTCCGGACCGGTCACGTACTCGCCGTACTCAGCGTTGTTGGAGATCGAGTAGTTCATGTTGGCGATGCCGCCTTCGTACATGAGGTCAACGATCAGCTTCAGTTCGTGCAGGCACTCGAAGTAGGCCATTTCCGGCGCGTAGCCAGCTTCGACCAGGGTTTCGAAACCGGCCTTGACCAGCTCGACGGTACCGCCACAGAGAACAGCCTGCTCACCGAACAGGTCGGTTTCGGTCTCGTCCTTGAAGGTGGTTTCGATGATGCCGGTACGACCACCGCCAACGCCCGAGGCGTAGGACAGAGCGACGTTCTTGGCATTGCCGGAGGCGTCTTGGTAAACGGCGATCAAGTCAGGAATGCCGCCGCCCTTGACGAACTCGGTGCGTACGGTGTGGCCCGGAGCCTTCGGCGCGATCATGATCACGTCGAGATCGGCACGCGGCACAACCTGATTGTAGTGAATGGCGAAACCATGGGAGAAGGCCAGGGTGGCGCCCTTCTTGATGTTCGGCTCGATTTCGTTCTTGTACAGCTGACCCTGGAATTCGTCCGGGGTCAGGATCATGACCAGGTCAGCGGCAGCGACGGCAGAAGCCACGTCGGTCACTTTCAGGCCATGAGCCTCGGCCTTGGCAACGGTAGCCGAGCCTTTGCGCAGGCCGATGGTGACGTCAACGCCGGAATCTTTCAGGTTGCAGGCCTGGGCGTGGCCCTGGGAGCCGTAACCGATGATGGCGACTTTCTTGCCCTGGATGATGGAGAGGTCGCAATCTTTGTCGTAATAAACTTTCATGTTCTTGGCTCTTTTGAATCGAAAGGGATGGGGTGCGAGGCACCGCGACGAAGACACCTTAAGTGATCCGCACCATTGCGTAAAATGATATATTTGCAATACAACATGCCGATATATGAAACATAAATGGACAGCCATTCCCTCCGGCTTTTTCTCTCCCTGGCAGACAACCTGCATTTCGGCCGCACGAGCCGCGAGCAGCACGTCAGCCCGTCCGCGCTCAGCCGCAGCATCAAGCAGCTCGAGGACGAAGTGGGCGCCACGCTGTTCGTGCGCGACAACCGCTCGGTGCGCCTGACTCGCGAGGGCCAACAGTTTCGTGAGTACGCGAGCGAGGTCATCAATGGTTGGCAGGCGATTCGCCAGACCTTCATGCAGGACCAGTTGAACCTGCATGGCGAGCTGTCGCTGTATTGCTCGGTCACGGCAAGCTACAGCTTCCTCTATGACATTCTTAGCAGCTTTCGCCAGGACTACCCACGCATCGAAATGAAACTGCATACCGGAGATCCGGCCAAGGCTGTCGAACGGGTGCAGCAGGGACTGGAGGACCTGGCCATCGGCGCCCTCCCCGATAGCCTGCCGAGCGGCGTGGAATTCCAGTCGATCACTCGCTCGGAATTGCGCTTCATCGGCCCACAGGCTCCCCAGCTGTTGAACGAAGAACAACTGTGCAACCCAACTTCAGAGAGCTGGAAGGACGTGCCGATGATTCTCTCCGAGGAAGGCCTGGCCCGCACGCGCACCGACCGCTGGCTGAAAAGCCACAACATCAAACCGCGCATCTATGCCCAGGTCAGCGGCAACGAAGCGATCGTCAGCATGGTCAGTCTGGGCTTCGGTATCGGAGTGGTGCCGCAGATCGTGCTGGACAACAGCCCGCTGACCGCCCGCATCCGTATCTACGATATCCAGCCACCGCTTACCGCTTATGACATTGGCCTGTTCGCACTGGAAAAGCGCCTCAAGGACCCGCTGATCGCCGCCTTCTGGAATCGTCAGCGCTGAATGCCAGACAATAAAAAGCCCCGCACCAGGCGGGGCTCTGCATTACTACAGCAATTAGATGCTCAGTACCTTGTCGCCACGCGCGATACCGGTGACACCACTGCGCACCGTTTCTAGGATCGATGCAGTACCGACAGCCTGAATGAAGCTGTCCAGTTTGTCGCTGGTACCGGTCAGCTGCACGGTGTAGACGCTGCTGGTCACATCCACGATCTGGCCGCGGAAGATGTCGGTCGTACGCTTGACTTCGGCACGCTGGGCGCCGGTGGCCTTGATCTTGACCAGCATCAATTCGCGTTCGATGTGCGCGCTTTCCGACAGGTTGACCAGTTTGACCACCTCGACCAGCTTGTTGAGGTTCTTGGTGATCTGCTCGATCACCTCATCCTGACCAACGGTGGTGAGGGTCAGGCGCGACAGCGTCGGATCCTCGGTTGGCGCAACGGTGAGGCTTTCGATGTTGTAGTTACGCTGGGAGAACAGACCGACCACACGGGACAGTGCGCCCGGCTCGTTTTCCAGCAGCAGGGAAATGATGTGTCGCATCTTAGGTCCGCTCCGTCTTGCTCAGCCACATGTCACGCATCGCACCGTCTCTGATCTGCATCGGATAGACGTGCTCGCTGGAATCCACCGCGATGTCGAGGAACACCAGGCGATTCTTCAGGGCGAAGGCTTCCTCCAGCTTGGGCTTGAGGTCCTTCAGCGAGGTGATGCGCATGCCGACATGGCCATAGGCCTCGGCCAGTTTGACGAAGTCCGGCAGCGACTCCATGTAGGAGTGCGAATAACGGCTGTTGTACTGCATGTCCTGCCATTGGCGAACCATGCCGAGGGTGCCGTTGTTCAGGTTGACGATCTTCACCGGCAGGTCGTACTGCAGACAGGTCGACAGCTCCTGAATATTCATCTGGATACTGCCCTCGCCGGTGACGCACGCCACGTCGGCATCCGGGAAGTTCAGCTTGATGCCCATCGCAGCCGGGAAACCGAAGCCCATGGTGCCCAGGCCGCCGGAGTTGATCCAACGGTTGGGCTTGTTGAAACGGTAATACTGCGCAGCGAACATCTGGTGCTGACCGACATCAGAGGTGATGAAGGCATCGCCCTTGGTCACGTCACACAGGGTTTCGATCACGGTCTGCGGCTTGATGATCGAACCGTCGCCCTCGTTGTAAGGGAACAGACGGCCGCTACCACGCCACTCGTCGATCTGTTTCCACCAGCTGGCAACGGTGTCCTTGTTCGGAGTTTCGCCGATTTCCTTGAGGATGGCGACCATCTCGGTCAGCACACTGTCCACCGGGCCAACGATCGGGATGTCAGCCTTGATGGTCTTGGAGATCGAAGCCGGGTCGATGTCGATGTGGATGATCTTGGCGTTCGGGCAGAACTTGGCCGCGCCGTTGATCACGCGGTCATCGAAGCGCGCACCGACTGCCAGGATCACGTCGGCATGGTGCATCGCCAGGTTGGCGGTGTAGCTGCCGTGCATACCGAGCATGCCGATGAACTGGCGATCGGTACCCGGATAGCCACCGAGGCCCATCAAGGTGTTGGTCACCGGCAGGTTGAGCATTTGCGCCAGCTCGGTCAGCGGCGCGGAAGCGCCGCCCATGATCACGCCACCGCCGGAGTACATGACCGGACGCTTGGCAGCCAGGAGCATCTCGGCAGCCTTGCGGATCTGGCCGGAGTGGCCACGCACCGCCGGGCTGTAGGAACGCAGCTTGACCTTCTTCGGATAGACGTACTCGAACTTCTGGGTGGGATCACCCATGTCCTTCGGAATGTCGACCACGACCGGACCTGGACGGCCGGATTCGGCGAGGTAGAACGCCTTCTTCAGCACTTCGGGGATTTCCGACGGGTGCTTGATGATGAAGCTGTGCTTCACGATCGGGCGGGAAATACCGACCATGTCGGTTTCCTGGAAAGCATCGGTACCGACCATGGCACTCGGCACCTGGCCGGAGATCACCACCATCGGAATGGAGTCCATGTAGGCGGTGGCAATACCGGTGATGGCATTGGTCGCGCCGGGGCCAGAGGTCACCAGCACCACACCGGCCTTGCCGGTGGCGCGGGCATAGCCGTCAGCCATATGGGTCGCTGCCTGTTCATGACGGACCAGGATGTGGGTCACTTCCGGTTCTTTGAACAGGGCATCGTAAATATGCAGGAGAGCACCACCGGGGTACCCATAGATATGCTTAACGCCTTCGTCACGCAGGAAGCGGACGACCATTTCAGCGCCGGATAAAAGCTCCACGTTGTTCACCTCTTGAACGCCAGTATGCCACCCGACAACGGGTAGCCCTAAGTAGGTCTTACTGTCAGCGGACACGCACGACGGTGATCGTGGATTCGGAACATCAGCTTGACGAGTAACGGAGCAGCCCATGGTCTTGCGGGGCCGACCCTCCCAGCGCGAGGTAACGCGTTGCGGGTGTCACGGTTCGGCGCGGGTAGCGCCTCTTTTCCCCGAGCTGAAGGACGCTTGCGGCGGACTCCACTACGGGGGAAGGCTGGATTGTTCGGGTTCGGCGAGGGCAAGTCAAGAGATGACTAACCTATTATTCAACCTACTGCTGTGACGCAGCGCAGGATGAAGATTGCCGGCTTTTGGTTATAGTAACCATCAGCACCGCCGCTCTCGATAAAGGAAACAGCATGCGCCACATGATTCTTACTGGCACCCTGATGCTCGCTTTGAGCACATCCGCCATGGCCAGCCAGGTTTACAAGTGGGTAGATGAAAAAGGCGTGACCCACTTCGGCGCGCAACCTCCGCAGGGCCAAGAAGCCACGACCATCAATACTGCGGCCCCGCCTCCACGACCTACGCCAAGTGAGCCGGCACCGAGCATAGAAGAGCAGCTCGACCCTGAGCAGGCGGCCATCGACAAGAAGGTCAAGGAAGATGTGGCGAAGCAGGAAGCCGAGCGCAAGCAGTACTGTGAGAACGCTCGCACCAATCTGGCTCAGTTGGAAAACAATCCTCGCCTGCGCATCGAGGACGGTGGCGAGGTTCGCCGCGTTGACGAGAACGAGCGGCAGGAACGCATCACCGAGCTGAAGAAGTCCATCGCAGAAAACTGCAAATAATGGAGCACGCGCACGCCCTCAAGGCGTGCGCGTAATCAGGCGATCGAACTCACCAAGCAGTTCGAGCAGCCGACGCGCAACGCGCGGCTGCTGCTGATAGACCATCTCCGCCATGGCCTGAATGCCCGATACCGAGGGCAATGCTGCATCGGTTTCCAGCAGAACCTTCATACGCGGTAGAAAAATCCACTGCAGCCATTGTTCGAACGCCAGCGTATCGACACAGAACGGCTCCGGGCTGGCCAGGGCCTCGGCGCTCGGCGCCTCCTCCTGCCACCAACCCTGCACACGTAACTCACGCTCGATCAGCAGCAGGTGTTCGGCCAGTGCGCTTGCACGAGCATCCATCAGAGATTGACTCGTGCGCGTTCACGGGCCTGAGCCGCACCAGCGGGATCACCCTGGCGCTCACGGGCACGGGCAATCAGATCCCACAGACTGGCCTGCAGCGCCGGACGACCACTGGCTTGAGTCAGACCACGACGGGCCAGTTGCTCGGCCTGCGCTGCATCGCCCTGAGCCATACGTACCTCGGCAAGACGGTAGAGCACCTGCGGCTCACGCGGGGCGATGCGCTGGGCACGTTCCAGACTGGAGGCGGCGCCATTCAGATCACCACCGCCCTGTTGCTGTTGAGCAGTGGTCAGCAGCGCGAGAACCGGTCCATCCAGTTGCTCGTCAGCAGCCAGGCCGCCACCGCTGGGGATGCCACTGGGCATGCTCGGTGCCGAGTTGCCGAAGCTGCCTTGGCTCGGCGCAGAAGGCTGGCTACTCACGGGCGGATCGAAGGTCAGGCCGCCACTGGAGGTAATCGGCTGCGAGTCGGTCTGCAATGGCGTCGAGACGGCACCCTGCGGCACCATCACAACAACACCGGAGTCCTCCTCGATACGCTGCGGCGCAGCTGCGGGGGTTGGGCTGGTCGACGGACCAGAACCACCCGACGATAGTGGAGAGCCGGCATCGATCACCGGAATCGATCCCTGCGGTACCGTGCTGCAACCACTCAACACCGCCGTTGCCAGCATAGTGGCAAGCCACTTCTTGTTCACATCCAATCCTCTCAGGTAACACCGAATCACTCGATCCGGCCGTTATTCCAACCACCCTTTGACCCAGTCCATCACGGACTCGACCGGAGCCTGAATACCGCAAGCAGAGCCCGGAGCGGGTTCACTGCCGCGAATATAAGGCATCTGCACCGCATTCGGGCAGCCCGAAGCCGAACCCAGACCAGTCTGACGATCCACCCAGGCCTGGGTGACGTTGTCCGGCATCGGCATATCCAACGGCAGCGGATCCGCCTTGCGCATGAACCCGGTCCAGACCTGCAGTGCACCGGTCGCACCGGTCAGCGGGGTCGGACCGTTGTCGTCACGCCCCAGCCACACCACCGACAGCAGATCCTGACTGAAGCCAGCGAACCAGCTGTCGCGCGAGTCGTTACTGGTCCCGGTCTTGCCCGCCAGATTCAGCGAGCTGGGCAGTTGGCTGTAAACCGAGCGACCAGTGCCTTCACGCATGGTGCGCTGCATGGCGTTTTGCACCAGATAGATGGCACCCGGATCGAAACGCTGCTGGATCTGGAACGGATAACGGCCGAGCGGCTGGCCATCGGCGGTCAGCACGCTGCGAATGCCGCGCAACGGCGTATTGAAGCCACCGTTGGCCAGGGTCTGGTACATGCCCGCCACTTCCATCGGCGTCAGAGCCCCTGCACCGAGCAGCATCGACGGATAGGCCGGCCACTTGCGCTCCACGCCCAGTCGCTCGAGCGTCTTGAGCACGTTGGGCACGCCGATCTCCAGGCCGAGCTTGGCCGTGGACAGGTTGTAGGACTGCGCCAACCCCTGATACAGGTAGATGGTGCCATGAGCCTTGCGGTCGTAATTCTGCGGCGTCCAGACCTGGCCATCCTGACCCTTGATGGAAAACACTTCGTCCTCCAGCCAACTGGTCAGGGTGTACTGACTGGGACGCTCCAACGCAGACAGATAAATAGCCGGTTTGATCAGCGAGCCAATCGGCCGCACGGCATCCAGCGCCCGATTGAAACCGGCAAACCGCGGCTGGCGGCTGCCAATCAATGCCTGAATTTCCCCGGTCTCAGGATTGGTCACCACCATGCCAGCCTGCACTTCATCCACACCCTTGCGCCCAGCCAGGCGCTTGAGCGTCTCGGCCAGCGCCTCTTCTGCCTTGAGCTGCAGGATCGGATCGAAGCTGGTGAAGATGCGCAGGCCTTCTTCGGTCAGATCCTGCTCACGATAGTCTTCACGCAACTGACGCTTGACTAGATCGAGGAAAGCCGGGAACGAGCTGTCAGCCATGCTGCCGCGCGCGCTCACGCCAAGCGGCTTCTGTTTGGCTGCTGCGGCTTCCTCGGGGGTGATCGAGCCTTGCTCGGCAAGCAGATCGAGCACCAGATTGCGGCGCGCCAGCGCACGCTCAGGATTGCGCCGCGGGTTGAAGTAGGTGGGGCCCTTGACCATGCCCACCAGCAGCGCGACCTGCTCCAGCTTCAGCTCGGAAACCGGCTGACTGAAGAAGTACTGGCTGGCCAGACCAAAGCCGTGCACCGCGCGCTGACCGTCCTGACCGAGGAATACCTCGTTCATATAGGCCTCGAGAATCTCGCGCTTGTCATAGTGCAACTCGAGCAGCACCGCCATCATCGCTTCGGTGGCTTTACGCACCAGGGTGCGCTCGTTGGTCAGGTAGAAGTTCTTCACCAACTGCTGAGTCAGGGTACTGCCGCCCTGCACCAGGCGCCCGGACGTAGCGTTGATCCACAGAGCACGGGCGATACCCTTGGGTGACACGCCGAAGTGATCGAAGTAGTCGCGATCCTCGACTGCCACCAGCGCATCGATCAGATAGGCCGGCACCTGATCCAGCTTGATCAGGATGCGATCTTCCTGATGCGCCGGGTAAAGCCCGCCAATCAGCAGCGGCTCGAGTCGTGCCACCGCCAGGTTGCCGCCGTTGGCCTGGGTCAGACCGGCGACGTAATCACCAGAGAAGCGCACACGTACCTTCTGTGACGGTTCGGCACCTTCATAGAACTGAAAGCCGCGACTGTGCAGCTCGATGTTGTTACCGGCCACCGACACTGCGCCCGGCCCGTTGACCGTGCTCTCGCGGCGGTAGCCCAGCGCATCGAGCTCACGCAGGAAATCGTCCTTGGCCAGCTTCTGCCCGACGAAAAGTTCGAGCGGCCTGGCGTAGACCTTCGCGGGCACCGTCCAGCGCTTGCCGGAAAATTTTTCCTGCACCACGGCATCGAGATAAACGGCAAAGCCGGCAAGGATCACCAGACCAACCAGACCGAGCTTGAGGCCCCAGGCAAACCAGGGACGCATACCGGACGAGCGGGATTTTTTGTTTGAGCGGGGGGAGCGTTTTCGAGTCATGGCGGGATTATACGCACTTTACATAGGGGCCAGCAGGCCGCCTGGATGGTTTGCAGAGCAGCTCACAGCGGCCATAATGCCCAGCTCGAACAGCGTCTAGAACAAGGATCGAACGTGAGCCAAGCCCTGATTGCCGCATTGCAGAAACCGGCCCTGTATCCGCATCCTGTGGATGGGTTTCAGGTCATTGAGACCCACATTTCCTGGGTTTTGCTCACTGGCCCCTACGCCTACAAGATCAAAAAGCCGGTCAATTTCGGGTTTCTCGACTTCACCGAGCTCGATGCACGCCGTCATTTCTGCGAAGAAGAGCTACGCCTCAATCAGCGCCTGACCCAGGATTTGTATCTGGACGTGTTGCCGGTCGGCGGTAGTGAAGACGCGCCCAGTCTCGACGGCAGCACGCCAGCCATCGAATACGCGCTGAAAATGCGCCAGTTCCCGCAGGAGCAACTGCTCAGCGCCATTCAGGCACGTGGCGAACTGAACGACGCCCATATCGACGCCCTGGCCGAGCAGATCGCCACTTTTCATCTGAACGCACCGAAGGTGCCGCAGGAGCATCCGCTGGGTAGCGCAGAAGCGGTAATGGTTCCGGTGCAGCAGAATTTCGACCAGATTCGGCCGATGCTCAGCGAGCAGGCAGACCTGCAGCAACTCGATGCCCTCGAGGCCTGGGCCCAGTCCAGCTACGAACGCCTGCAACCACTGCTGAGCGAACGCAAGGCGCAGGGTTTCATCCGCGAGTGCCACGGTGATATTCACCTGGGCAACGCCGCCCAGATCGACGGTCGAGTGGTGCTGTTCGACTGCATCGAGTTCAACGAACCCTTCCGCTTTACCGACGTTACCGCCGATATCGCCTTCCTGGCCATGGACCTCGAAGACCGCGGCCTCAAATGCCTGGCACGCCGCTTTATCAGCGGCTGGCTGGAGCGCACTGGCGATTATGCAGCCCTGCAACTGCTGAACTTCTACAAGGCCTACCGCGCCATGGTGCGCGGCAAGGTCGCGCTGTTTCGCCTGGGGCAAGAAGAGAGTTCGGTACAACGGGCGGTCATCCTGCGCCAGTACCGCGCCTATGCCGCACTGGCGGAAAGCTACAGCGCCATTCCATCGCCCTTCCTGGCCATCACCCATGGCGTTTCGGCTGTTGGCAAGAGCCACGTGGCCATGCGCCTGGTGGAAGCACTGGGCACCATCCGCCTGCGCTCCGACATCGAGCGCAAGCGCCTGTTCGGCGAGCAAAGCGCCGAAGCCAAGGATCAGCTGGCCGCCGGTATCTACAGCACTGACGCCAGTCAGGCGACCTACCAGCGGCTGCATCAACTGGCGCGTCAGACACTACTGGCAGGCTTCCCCGTGGTGATCGACGCAACCTATCTCAAGGCAGCGCAACGCCAGGCCGCCAGCGAAGTCGCCGAAGAGACCGGCGTGCCCTTCCTGATTCTCGACTGCCATGCGCCGCAAGCCGTGATTGCCAGCTGGCTGGAGCAGCGCCGCAGCGCAGGCCAGGACCCTTCCGATGCGACGCTGGAAGTGATCCAGGCCCAACAAACCAGCCGCGAGCCGCTCGACGATGAGGAGCAGAGCCACAGCAAGCGTGTCGATACACATGACAGCGCAAGCCTGGACAGCCTGGTCGAGCGTATTCGCCAGCGCCTGCCAGGGATCTGAGCATAGCCCCAAGCAGTCGGCACGCCCTGCCAGGCAAACCCTGGCAGGGCTTCTATACTGCCGGTGAAGCCATCACCGGTATCCGCCATGAGTCAGCCACGCCAGCTTGATCATCCGCTCTACCACCTGCTGCACAACGACGATGTGAAAGGCTTCAATGCGCAGAAGCCAAAAGGTGTGGAGGTCGATCTGTCCGGTGGCGACTTTCGCGGGCTCGACCTGCGCAACATGGACACCGACGCCGTCAATTTCAACGACGCGTATTTTCGCGGAGCAGACCTGCGCGGCCTGGACTTTCGCAATGCCCGGATTGAAGGGGCCAGCCTGGCCCACGCGCAGATTTCTGGCGCCTACTTTCCAGCCGAACTGACCGCCGACGAGATTCTCATGTCGGTCAACTTCGGCACTCGCCTGCGCTATCGCACCAAGTAGCACACTTCGAGCGACGACGCGAAGCACCCAGGCCATTGGCCGCTACACTTCTTGGCAGGCACGCCAACGTGAACCTTTCACCTGCACGCATGGAGGCCCGATGAACGACGAACTGCAACACCTGAAGAACCTGGGCAAGACCTCGGCGCAGTGGCTGCACGCCGTAGGGATTCACAGCGCCAACGACCTGCGTCGCTACGGCGCTGTCGGAGCCTATCGCGCGGTCAGGGCGCGCGGTTTTCGTGCATCCAAGGTGCTGCTTTACGCCATCGAGGGCGCGCTGCTCAATGTGCATTGGAGTGAGCTCCCCCCCGCGCACAAAGCCGAACTGAACGGCAAGCTGGACGAAGCCCAGAGCCACAACAAGAGCTAGCTCACAACACCAGTGCAAGGTGATTTACTCGAAGAGCCGCACAGCCTATTGTTTCAGGGACCTTCGTGTGGTCAGCCAGTCCAGCCAGTTCAAGGAATTACGGTTATGTATTTACTCGGGGAGCAACCGGCCTACGCCGATCAGTTGATCAATCGCCTGCAGAGTATCCCCACTCAGCTGCTGGAAGGGCTGCAACCCGCGGGTGAGCCACTGCGTCTGGAGCGTGTCGATGATCTGGCTCAGGTACTGCCTGGCAACCAGCTATTCATCATCGAGAACGGCCTGTTGCATGCGCTGGTCGATGAGCGCCCATTGTTCTATCTGCAAGAGGGCGATCTGGTCGGCCTGCGCCAGGGCATCGACCTCCCCTCCTGCCGCTACAGCAGCGAAGAACCCATCAGCCTGATTCCCTACTCGCGCAGCGAAACGTTCCAGCACATCTATGCCAGCGAGCAGCGCCAAGAACAGTTCATTCAATATCTGATCGGCCATACCGCCCTACTGTCCGACGCACTGGCACGTCTGAAGCAGCCGGAGATCCGTCCGGCGACGGGCTTCCAGCATTTCGCTGCCGGCGAGGAGCTGATTCATCAGGGCGATGAAGCTGACCACGTGTTCATCATCATCGAGGGCCACGCCGAGGCCTACGTCGACGGACAGAAGGTCGGCGATGTGCAAAAGGACGAAATCTTCGGCGCCATGGCTGTTTTCACTCGCGAGAAGCGCAGCGCCACGGTGGTCGCCAGCGAGCCCTGCACGGTCATGGTGATTCCCAAGGAGCAGTTCCTCAGCCTGATGCAGAGCAACCCGCGCATCGCTCACAGCCTGATCGAGAGCATGGCTCGACGCATCGACCTGCTGAACAAGGAAGTCACTCAGTTGCGCTTGCCAGGGGAATCCTGAGTCTCCAGCCCGCATGAACGAACCCCGGCCCGAAGCCGGGGTTTTGCATTTTTGGGCCTGACAAAAACTTTCTGAGAAAAATTCTCAAAAGAGCGTTGACTATGTAATGAGAATTGTTATTATTATCTCAACTGGTCGCGAGATCAGCCGATAAGCTAAAGAGACCATTCAGTCGGACTCTTCAGATTATCTCCTCATCAGGCTAATCACGGTTATTGACCCGGCTCTTGCCGGGTCTTTTTTTGTCTGGACAAAAGTGCGTCCTGCCGTCTCCGCACGAAGCCCTTAGCGGGGTCTAGTCGTCGACCTGAGCCAGCCAGTCCGGCAAATTGAAATGCAGGCTGATGCGCGCGATCAGCCCGTGCTGGATCTCGAAGAAGGCGCCGACGCGCATCTCGTAACGCTGCCCGCAGGCCTCCGGCAGGCCATCATCGGTAGCCAGGTACTCGCCGATAACGCGGTACTCGCAGGCCGCATGTCGCCCCTGTGGCTCGACCAGGATCACCAGCGCCTCGATCATCTCGCGATAGCAATGCAGCTGCCGCTCGAGAAAAGCCGCGAATGCATCGCGCCCGTGCTCGGTGAACCCCTGATTGGGCTGCAGAATCAGCTCGTCGCTGACCAGTGCCATACAGGCGCGGATATCACGATCATTGAGGGCGTTGAAATAACCTTGCAGCAGGTCGCGAACGTCGATGGACATAGGCCAGGCTCCGAATCGGCAAAGCGCCAAGGATACCTTGCAGGTGGCCCACGAAAGGCGGCTAGGGTCGCAGTTTGGCGCAGTGATCCTGCTCCGGCTGCGCTGCCGTGAACCAGACGTAATCGGCCATGGAGGCGTCCACCGCACGGCCGACTTCGGCCAATATCAGTACTGCGTTGCCAGCCTGCGCGCTGAGGTCCGCCAGATGCAGTGGAACGCCGAGGTCCTTGCGTACATGGAAGGCGCCGGCCAGCAGCACGCTGGGCTGCGGCGCCGCCAGCAATGCCTCGGCCATGCGCCGATCACGCTGTTGCTGCACAGCAAGCATCGCCGGCAACTGGCTGTCCGGCAGCAGGCCGCAGTGCGATTCACGGATATCGGCCAGCAAACGCTCCTGCACCTCGGCAGCACCAGAGCGCTCCCCCCCGAGCACAGGGCGCTGACGATAGATCTGCATGATCTCGGCACGATCCAGATTGGCCGCAAGCAAGGGATAGGGCTGACGCAGTTGATGCATGACCAGCGGCCCGTAAAGCGACCAATCCCATCCAGGTTGCCAGGCCAGGGTAGCGAACGGATCGGTAATCGCCTGCCCCGCGCGCGCAGTTGTCTGGGCCTGATCGACCTTGTTCTGCTGATCGGGGTTGAGCATCTCCATCAACACGCTGCCCTGCAGGCGCAGCCTGGATAGCTCGCGCAACAGCCAGAGCTGCAGGGCATGGTGATCAGGATTGTCGTGCTGCTCACCGACCAGTACCCGCTCGGCCCGTGCCAGGCGATCAAGCAGTTGTTCAGGGCTGATCGCCTGCCCGCTGGCGAGATCGACGATACGCCCCAGATCAGCATGCTCATGCCCCAGTGGAGCGAGCGGCGCAGGCGGTGGCATAGGTGAGCCCTGGCAGGCAGCCAGCAGCATCAGACAGCTCAGCAGTACGACTCGCATCGAGGGCTCCAACATTCAGCGTGCAACGATCAGCGGGTGACCGCGTTCAGGATGAGTCTGCACCAGCACTTCCAGACCGAACACGGCCTGCAGGGGCTCGGCCCGCAATACTTCGGCAGGCGTACCCAGCGCATGCGCCCGGCCCTGCTCCAGCAACAGCAGGCGGTCACAGTAACGTGCGGCCAGATTGAGGTCATGGAGGATCACCAGTACCGCCGCGCCGGATTCGGCCAAACGACGAACCGCCTGCAGGCAGGTGTGCTGATGCAGCGGATCGAGCATCGAGGTCGGCTCATCGAGCAGCAGGATCTGCCCCTCACCGCCTGGCCACAACTGCGCCAGCACCCGCGCCAGGTGCACGCGCTGGCGCTCCCCGCCGGACAACGCCAGATAGCTGCGCCCTGCCAGGTGAACAGCATCGGCTGCCTGCAACGCCTGCTGCACGATCTGCGCATCGCGCACGCGACCGCTGTCATGGGGCAGACGGCCCATGGCGACCACTTCTTCTACGCGGAAGGCGAAATTCAGACTGGAGCTCTGCGGCAGGACGGCCAGGCGCCTGGCGCGCTCCGGTCCGGCCCAGTCATCAAGCGCGCGCTGATCCAGCGTCACCTGCCCGGCGCTGGCCGGCAGCTCGCCGGTCATCGCCGCCAGCAAGGTGCTCTTGCCCGCACCGTTGGGCCCCAGTACACCCAGCACTTCGCCGGGGTGCAACTGCAGATCGATGCCACTGAGCACCACGCCCTGCCCGCGGCGGACTTCCAGCTGTTCGACCCGCAGCATCAGCTTCGCCCCCGCACCAGCAGATAGAGAAAGAACGGCGCACCAATCAGCGCCGTGACAATGCCGATCGGCAACTCGGCAGGCGCAAGCGCCAGGCGCGCGATCAGGTCGGCCAGCAGCAGCAGGCTCGCGCCGGCCAACGCCGAGGCAGGCAGCAACAGGCGATGATCGGGGCCCACCAGCAAGCGCATCAGATGCGGCACCACCAGGCCGATGAAGCCGATCAGGCCGGCGGCCGCCACCGCAGCACCGACACCCAATGCCGTACAGAACACCAGCTCGCGCTTGAGGCGCTCGACATCGAAACCGAGGTGGCGTGCCTCCGACTCGCCCAGCAGCAGCGCGTTCAGCGCCCGCGCCCGTCGCGGCAACCACAGCGCCACGGCCAACGTGGCCAGCAACAGCGGCCAGAGCCGCGTGTAACTGGCACCATTGAGGCTGCCCAGGTTCCAGAAGGTCAGGGTACGCAGGGTCGCATCGTCCGCCAGGTAGGTGAACAGGCCGATGGCCGCACCGGCCAGCGCGGTCAGGGCGATACCCGCTAACAACATGGTCGCCACATTGGTCTGTCCGTCACGTCGGCCCAGACGGTAGACCAACGCCGTGACCAGCAAACCACCGACGAAGGCACAGGCCGACAGCAGATAGGGCGCGAAGGCTTCCGGCAAGCCGCCGAACGCAGCGCCGCCGACAATGGCCACCGCAGCGCCCAGCGCGGCGCCGCTGGAGACGCCGACCAGACCGGGGTCAGCCAGTGGATTGCGAAACAACCCCTGCATCGCCACGCCACAGAGCGCCAGCACCATGCCTACGGCCAGCCCAAGCAAGGTGCGCGGCATGCGGATCTGCGACAGGATCAATTCCGCCTGCTGGATCGATGCATCCGCCGCGAGAGGCAGGCCCAGCAAACGCAACGCAGCACGCATGGTATCGCCCAATGGCAGACTGACCGGTCCGAGCGCCAGCGACAGCCACAGCACGAGCATGAGCAGCAGGCCCAGTGCGATGAACAATGGGCGCGTCGAAAAAGAGGAGGTCATGGCTCGCGCTTGGCTTCGGTTGTCGGAAATTGGCTGGCAGGATAAAAGCCTGCGGCTAGCATCGCCAGCCCATCCGGCACGCGCGGCCCCAGGCCACCGACCAGCAGGGTCGGGTCCAGCGCCAGTAAACGTCCCTCGCGCGCCGCGCGGGTACCGGCCAGGGCAGGGTTCTGCTGCAGCAGGGCCTGCCTGGCTGCGTCACCCTCCAAGGCGCGATCAGCCACCACCACGACCTGCGGATCGAGCGCCAGCAGCGCTTCGCTGGACAACGCCTTGTAGCCGCTGTGACTGGCCAGGTTGCGCCCGCCGGCACGGCTGATCAGCCAATCTGCAGCGGTGTCGATACCACCCACCAGCGGACTGCCACCGGCATGACCGAGCAATAGCAACACACCAGGCACGTCCTGACTGCGCTGCGCCTGCTCGACCCATTGCTGCTGGGTCTGCAGGCGCTCCTGGTAATCGGTAAAGGCGCGTTGCCCTGCCGCCTCATCACCGAGCAACTGGCCCAGGCGCTTCAGGTTGGCCTGCAGGCTATCCAACTCGGCTCGCGCAGTCAGGCGTTCGATACGCACACCCGCCGCCGCCAATTGCGCGAGCACTGGTGGCGGGCCCATCTCCTCGCTGCCGAGCAGCAGGTCCGGACGCAGGGCGAGAATGCCCTCGGCCGCCAGTTGCCGCTGATAACCGACGCTAGGCAGCTTGGTCAGCGAGGCGGGATGACGACTGGTAGTATCGACGCCCACCAGCTTGCTCTCACCGCCAAGCAGCACCACCCACTCACTCAGCGCGCCACCGGAACTCACCCAGCGCTGCGGTAAGGGCTCGGCTGCCAGTACCAGATTGGGAAACAGCAGGACAGCCACCAGGCCGCCCAGGATATTGGCAAGACGCATGATCTCGACTCCTCGAAGGTGACATCGACCGGGCCCCTGCGGGAGGCCGGCACACTCGGTTCAGGCCAGCACAGGCAATGATTCGGCCAGCTCGCGCCAGTCAGCGCGCTCGGCCATGCCCGGCTTGCGCGCACCGAACAGCTGGACCACCAGCCCGCCCTCGGCATCGAAGGCCTCCAGACTGGTGATCACGCCGTCGATGCTGGGTTTGCGTACGCGCCACAACTCGACCACACCGCGCGTTTGCAGGTGCAGGTTGAAGTCGGGGTCAACCACGTTGAACCAGCTGTCCATCCAGCGCAGGTTGTGCACCGGACCAGTGTGAATCTGAATGCAGTGGCGGTTGCCGACGAACACCATGATCGGCACTTCAAGGGCAGCAGCCTGCTCCATCAGCGCCGTCAACTCAGAAGTCGCCAACGGTTGCGCCCATTGCTCACCCGCCAGGCGCAACGCCTGGGTACGGGCCACCTCATGCTTCTTCAAAAGGGCGAAGAAATGGTGGGTGTCCTGCAGCGTCGCCCAGCCTTCACGCAGCGCCTGACTGTCGACCTCCGCATCGGCCTTGCGCACCGGCGAGGCTGGCGGCGGCAACAACTGCAATTCGGCGCTCTGCTCGCCAGCGAAGCGTTCGACCAGCGGCTGCCAGGCGCTCAGCTCACTGCGTTCGGTCAGGTAGACCTTGTGCACGGCAATGCCCTGCTGGTCGAACACCTGGATGCTGCGCTGGGTGCCCTTGGCGGTTTGCTCGGCGACGGCGAACACGCTGGCCCATCCACCGAGGAAAAGACGCAGGTCGATATCGGCAGACACCACCAGGCCCATTTGTCCAGATGCGGCAACACTCACCTCGCGGTACAGCCCCTTGCGTTCATGTACACAGTGCTCGTTGCGAGTCAGCACCATCACATGGCCGAGCGCGCCGAGTGCCGGCAGCAACTCGGCCCAATCCGGGCGCAGCCGCTGGGTGTCGATGCCCAGACGGCTTGCAGTCAGCTCGGCCTCGCTCACGCCCAGCTGCGCTGCCGCCTCGCGAGCGCGCAGACGTGGTTGTTGCAGGCGTAACGCTTGCCAAGTCTGGTAAAGATCGACCGCCTGAGCGGCAGCAGTTGGAGCGGTACTCATGGGAACAGTCCTTCCTCGCGGGCGATTGCCAGTCTCTTTGCAGCACTGATGCTAGGCCGGCACCAACAAAACAGAGCGATAATCTACATGATAATCACTTATATATGGAGTAGTAATCTGCCGCCCCAATCATGGCAACGCCGCCAACCTCGGGCTTAGGCGTCATACCTGAGCATGGATGCGCCCTCTTTCTTCTTGCGGGATAATCCGCCCCTCTTGCGGCGCTACGCGCCCCCCCTCTCAGGAGGGAGAAGATCATCAGAGGTCGCCACTAAGCGACTTCCACGCTAACGGGAAACCGCGATGATTCGCCTGTGCGCCCCACACGAACTGGCCGAAGGTCAGAGCCGGGGCTTTGTGATCGACCAATTGAACCTGCTCGCCGTGCGCAGGGCTGGCCAGGTGCATGCCTACCTCAACCGTTGCCCGCATCGTGGCATTGCATTGGAATGGCAGAAGGACGATTTTCTCGATGACAGCGGCAGCCTGATCCGCTGCGCGACCCATGGCGCGCTGTTTCTGATCGAAAACGGCGAATGCGTGGCGGGTCCCTGCGAGGGGCAGGCGCTGCAGAGACTGACGTGCAGGGAAGATGCGAACGGGATCTGGATCGCGCCGTAGGGTGCGCAATGCGCACCAGGCGATATGGATGATGTCGCAATTGTTGCGGACAGGATGTAGCAAAGAGCCGGTGCGCGCGGCGCACCCTACCCCAGTACTTCCAGCCGACAAACCAGGGCGATCCCCTCGGGGCTAAGCTCGGCGCCGTAAGCCAGCACCTCAACTCCCGCGGCCTTGGCTTCGCGCAAGCCGGCCGCGTAGGCAGGGTCGATTTCCTCGGCAGCGCGCACGGCGCGGATACCGGAAAGGTTCACGCAATACAGCTGCACGGTCCGCACACCGGCACGCGCCAGGGCCGCCAGCTCACGCAGGTGCTTGGCGCCGCGCTGCGTCACCGCATCGGGAAAGGCCGCCACATCGCTGCCATCGAAGCCCAGCGTCACGCTCTTGACCTCGACATATACCGGCCCTTCCGGGTAGTCCAGACGAAAGTCGGCGCGGCTGTTCTCCACCCCGTAGGCCACCTCGCGCTTGAGCGCGGTGAAGCCGGCCAACTCGGTGATCAGCCCGGCACGCAGCGCCTCTTCCACCAGCGCATTGGCCCGCGCGGTATTGATGCAGGCCAGACGCCCTTGCGGCGTTTCGCTGATTTCCCAACTGCCCGGTAACTTGCGCTTGGGATCATTGCTGCGACTGAACCACACCCGGCACCCTTCGCTCATGCAATTGAGCATCGAGCCGGTGTTGGCACAGTGGATGGTCATCTGCTCGCCGCTGGCGGTCTCGATATCGGCGAGAAAGCGTTTGTAGCGACGCAGCAGGCGCGCCTCTTCCAGCGGCGGATCAAAACGCATCGGGCTTCCAGCTCTTCAAACCGCGGGCGATACGCTCGACTGCCTGCTGCAGGCGCTCGACATTCTGCGTGTAGGCGAAGCGCACATGGTGCCCGGCCTGGTGACGGCCGAAATCCAGGCCCGGGGTGAAGGCCACATGCTCGGTTTCGATGAAGTGGCGGCAGAAGGCGAAGGCGTCGCCGCCAAAGGCGCTGATGTCTGCATATAGATAGAAGGCACCTTCAGGCGTAGCGGCGATACCGAAGCCCAGCTCGCGCAGCGCCGGCAGCAGATAGTCGCGGCGGCGTTGAAATTCATGGCGGCGCTCTTCGAGGATCGCCAGGGTGGCGGGCTCGAAGCAGGCCAGTGCGGCATGCTGGGCCATGCTCGGCGCGCTGATGTAGAGGTTCTGCGCCAGCTTTTCCAGCTCCGGCACGGCCGTCTCGGGCGCCACCAGCCAACCCAGGCGCCAGCCGGTCATGCCGAAATATTTGGAGAAACTATTGAGGACGAAGGCATCGTCGTCCACTTCCAGCACGCTCGGTGCATCGCAGCCATAGGTCAGACCATGGTAGATCTCGTCCACCACCAGATGACCGCCACGCTGCTTGAGGCAGGTCGACAGCGCCGCCAGCTCATCCTTGTGCAGCAGCGTTCCAGTCGGATTGGCCGGCGACGCCACCAGCGCGCCGACGCTGTCCGAGTCCCAATGCCGTTCGATGAGTTGCGGGGTCAGTTGGTAGCGCACCTCCGGGCCGACCGGCACCAGCTGCGCGGCGCCTTCGACCAGACGCAGGAAGTGCCGGTTGCACGGATAGCCCGGGTCGGCCAGCAACCAGTGCTTGCCCGGGTCGACCAGCAGGCTGGCGGCCAGCAGCAGCGCCCCGGAGCCACCCGGCGTGACCAGGATGCGCTGCGGATCGATGCTCAGGCGGTAACGCTCGGCGTAGAAGCCGGCAATCGCCTCGCGCAGCTGCGGCAGGCCGCGCGCTGCGGTGTAGCGCGTGTGCCCGGCGGCCAGCGCGGCCTGGCCGGCACGGATGATCGGCTCGGCGGTGGTGAAGTCCGGCTCGCCGATCTCCAGGTGAATGACATCGTGACCGGCCGCCTGCAGCTCGTTGGCACGCGCCAGCAAGGCCATCACATGGAAGGGTTCGATGGCGCGACTGCGCGCGCTGTAGAGCTGAGCCATGGGTCCGTCTTCAGGGTTGCGAGGCGCGGATTCTAGCAGGGCAGCTTGAGGCCTCGGCAAGGACGTGAAAGCGCCGCTACGCTTGCTAGCCGGTGCCATGCAGATTTCGTTCACAGCCCGGACAGGGCGGAGACAACCGGGAGTAGCGCGCCCCGATTCGATCTGGTAAGTTCGCCGGCTTGCAGTCGCAGGGCCGGACAAACGCCTGGCAATGGAATAACCTGCGCGATGGATTCGAAAGAGTGAGAGGCGTCATCCATGCCCACAAAAGAAAAAGCCAAAAGCACCAGCCAGCTGATTCGTGGTTTCGAGCCTTATCCGGAAAAGAAAGGCGAGGAATACATGAGCGAGCCGATGCGCGCTCACTTCACCAGCATCCTCAATAAGTGGAAGCTGGAGCTGATGCAGGAAGTCGACCGTACCGTGCACCACATGCAGGACGAAGCGGCCAACTTCCCCGATCCGGCCGACCGCGCCAGCCAGGAAGAAGAGTTCAGCCTGGAACTGCGTGCCCGTGATCGCGAGCGCAAGCTGATCAAGAAGATCGACGAGACCCTGCAGCTGATCGAAGACAACGATTACGGCTGGTGCGATTCCTGTGGCGTCGAGATCGGCATTCGCCGCCTCGAAGCCCGCCCGACCGCGACTCTGTGCATCGACTGCAAGACGCTGGCGGAAATCAAGGAAAAGCAGATCGGTTCCTGATCTGACGACGGGGCGCTTAGGCGCCCCGCTCTGTTTCTGGCCCTCGCTTCATGAACACAGCCTACATCGGGCGCTTCGCCCCTACGCCCAGCGGTTATCTGCACTTCGGCTCGCTGGTCGCCGCCCTCGCTTCCTACCTTGATGCCCGCGCCGTCGGCGGCCGCTGGCTGCTGCGCATGGAAGACCTCGACCCGCCGCGGGAAGTGCCTGGCGCACAGGATGCGATCCTGCGCACCCTGGAGTGCTACGGGTTCGAGTGGGACGGTGAACTGGTACGCCAGAGCGAGCGCCACGCCGATTACGCCGCAGTGATCGCCCGCCTGTTCAACCAGGGGCTGGCCTACGCCTGCATCTGTTCACGCAAGCAACTGGAAGGCTACGCCGGCATCTACCCGGGCTTTTGCCGCAACGCCTGCCACCCTGACCAGGACGCGGCCATCCGCCTGCGCGTACCGGAGCTGGACTACCACTTCATCGACCGCGTGCAGGGCGAGTTCCGTCAGCAACTGGGCCGTGAAGTGGGCGACTTCGTGATCCGACGGCGTGATGGATTGTTCGCCTATCAGCTCGCCGTGGTGCTGGACGATGCCTGGCAGGGCGTGACCGACGTGGTGCGCGGCGCCGACCTGCTCGACTCCACCCCTCGCCAGCTTTACCTGCAGGAGCTGCTCGGGCTGCCGCAACCGCGCTACCTGCACGTGCCGCTGATCATCCAGCCGGACGGCCACAAGCTGGGCAAGAGCTACCGTTCGCCACCGCTGCCCGCCGACCAGGCCGGGCCTCTGCTGCTGCGCGCCCTGCGTGCGCTGGGCCAGCAACCACCCGCCGAACTGCAAGGCGCGGCGCCTGCCGAGCTGCTGGCCTGGGGCATCGCCAACTGGGACGCCACGCGCATTCCCCGCAGCCGCACCCTGGCCGAAGCGCAATTGAAGTAGCCGTAGCCCGGATGCACCCCGGGAACGATGGGCTGGCATTCCCGCACTCCATCCGGCTACGCGAGCCGGTTTCAAGTTTGTGGCTTGCGATGCGCGCCATCCTTTACCATCGCGACATCCTTCGACGAGATGTCACATGTATATCTACCGACTGGTTCTGATCCTGGTAGTGGGGATCTACCTGTTCTCACCGGCCATCATGGACTGGTGGATCGACCCCAATGGCGCCTGGTACCGGCCCTATCTGCTGTGGCTGATCCTGATCGTCGTCACCTTCATTCTTCAGAGCCAACGCGATGCTGACGAGCTTTAGCCTGAGCGAACTGATCCTGATCAGCGCCGGCTATCTGCTGATGCTGTTCGGAGTCGCCTGGGTCAGTGAAAAGGGCCTTATCCCCCGCTGGATCATCCGCCACCCGCTGACCTACACCCTGTCGCTGGGCGTGTACGCCAGCGCCTGGGCCTTCTACGGCACGGTCGGCCTGGCCTACCAGTACGGTTACGGCTTTCTCGCCAGCTATCTCGGGGTTTCCGGGGCCTTTCTGCTGGCCCCGGTGCTGCTCTACCCGATCCTGCGCATCACCCGCACCTACCAGCTGTCATCGCTGGCCGACCTGTTCGCCTTCCGTTTTCGCAGCACCTGGGCCGGCGCACTGACCACCCTGTTCATGCTGATTGGCGTGCTGCCGCTGCTGGCCCTGCAGATCCAGGCGGTGGCCGACTCCATCGGCATCCTCAGCCGCGAGCCGCTGCAGGAGAAGGTCGCGCTGAGCTACTGCGGGCTGATCATCCTGTTCACCATTCTGTTCGGCGCGCGCCATATCGCCACGCGCGAGAAGCACGAGGGCCTGGTGTTCGCCATCGCCTTCGAGTCGCTGGTCAAGCTGGTCGCCCTCGGCGTGATCGGCTGGTACGCGCTGTATCAGGTGTTCGGCGGCCCGCGTGAGCTGGAGCTATGGCTGGTGCAGAACCAGGCGGCACTGGCCACGCTGCATACGCCGCTGCAGGAAGGCCCGTGGCGCACCCTGCTGCTGGTGTTCTTCGCCTCGGCCATCGTCATGCCGCACATGTACCACATGACCTTCACCGAGAACCTCAACCCGCGCGCCATGGTCAGCGCCAGCTGGGGCCTGCCACTGTTCCTGCTGCTGATGAGCCTGGCCGTGCCGCTGATCCTCTGGGCCGGCCTCAAGCTCGGGGCGACCACCAACCCCGAATACTTCACCCTGGGTCTGGGTATCGCGGTCAACAGCGAAACCCTGGCCCTGCTCGCCTATGTCGGCGGGCTGTCCGCCTCCAGCGGCCTGATCATCGTCTCGACCCTGGCGCTGTCCGGCATGGCGCTGAACCACCTGGTGCTGCCGCTGTACCAGCCGCCAGCCGAAGGCAACATCTACCGCTGGCTGAAGTGGACGCGACGCGCGCTGATCGTGGCCATCATCATGGCCGGCTATGGCTTCTACCTGCTGCTCGGCGCCCAGCAGGATCTGGCCAACCTGGGCATCGTCGCCTTCGTCGCCACCTTGCAGTTCCTGCCCGGCGTACTGTCGGTGCTGTATTGGCAGACGGCCAATCGCCGCGGTTTCCTAGCAGGCCTGCTGGCCGGCATCAGCGTCTGGGCACTGACCATGCTGCTGCCGCTGCTGGGCAATCTGGAAGGTTTCTACCTGCCCCTGTTCAACGTCATCTATGTGCTCGATGACGCCAGCTGGCACCTGGCGGCCATCGCCTCACTGGCGGCCAACGTGCTGATGTTCACCCTGGTGTCGCTGTTCACCGAGGCCAGCCCCGAGGAGAAGAGCGCCGCCGAAGCCTGCGCGGTGGACAACGTGCGCCGCCCGCAGCGGCGCGAGCTGGTCGCCGTGTCTCCGCAGGACTTTGCCGCACAACTGGCCAAGCCGCTCGGCGCCAAGACCGCGCAGCGCGAAGTGGAACAGGCCCTGCGCGACCTGCACCTGCCCTTCGACGAGAGCCGCCCTTATGCCCTTCGCCGCCTGCGCGACCGCATCGAGGCCAACCTGTCCGGCCTGATGGGGCCGAGCGTGGCGCAGGACATCGTCGAAACCTTCCTGCCCTACAAGTCCGGCACCGAAGGCTACGTCACCGAGGACATCCACTTCATCGAAAGCCGCCTGGAGGATTACCAGTCGCGCCTCACCGGCCTGGCCGCCGAGCTCGACGCCCTGCGTCGCTATCACCGCCAGACCTTGCAGGAACTGCCCATGGGCGTGTGCTCGCTGGCCAAGGACCAGGAAATCCTGATGTGGAACCGGGCCATGGAAGAACTCACCGACATCCCTGCCCAGCGCATCGTCGGTTCGCGCCTGAGCACCCTGGCCGAACCCTGGCAGAGCCTGCTGCAGGACTTCATCGAACGCCCGGACCAGCACCTGCACAAACAGCATCTGGCGCTCGACGGGCAGATTCGCTGGCTGAATCTGCACAAGGCAGCCATCAACGAACCGCTGGCGCCCGGTAACAGTGGCCTGGTGCTGCTGGTCGAGGATCAGACCGAAACCCAGATGCTCGAAGACAAGCTGGTGCACTCCGAGCGCCTGGCCAGCATCGGCCGCCTCGCCGCCGGGGTCGCCCACGAGATCGGCAACCCGATCACCGGCATCGCCTGCCTGGCGCAAAACCTGCGCGAGGAACGCGAAAACGACGGCGAGCTGACCGAAATCAGCGGGCAGATCCTGGAACAGACCAAGCGCGTATCACGCATCGTCCAGTCGCTGATGAGCTTCGCCCACTCCGGCAGCCACCAGCGCAGCGACGAGCCGGTGTGCCTGGCCGACGTGGCGCAGGACGCCATCGGCCTGCTGTCGCTGAACAAACGCAACTTCGATATCCAGTTCTACAACCTCTGCGATCCGCAGCACTGGGCCTGCGGCGACCCGCAGCGCCTGGCCCAGGTACTGATCAACCTGCTGTCCAACGCCCGTGACGCCTCGCCGCCCGGCGGCGCCATCCGCGTGCGCAGCGAGGCCAGCGAGCATACCGTCGACCTGATCGTCGAGGATGAAGGCAGCGGCATTCCCAAGGCGATCATCGACCGTCTGTTCGAACCCTTCTTCACCACCAAGGATCCCGGCGAAGGGACCGGCCTGGGCCTCGCGCTGGTCTATTCGATCGTGGAAGAGCATTATGGACAAATAACAATCGACAGCCCGGCCGACCCCGAGCGCCAACTGGGCACTCGCATTCGGGTCACCCTGCCAAGGCATGTCGAGGCGACGTCCGTAGCGATGTAAACAGCGATATAGGGTGCCAACGGCACCACCGTGACCGTCGAGAGATCGAATTAATGCCACATATTCTTATCGTCGAAGACGAAACCATTATCCGCTCTGCCTTGCGCCGCCTGCTCGAACGCAATCAGTACCAGGTCAGCGAAGCCGGCTCGGTGCAGGAAGCCCAGGAGCGCTACAGCATCCCCACCTTCGACCTGATCGTCAGCGACCTGCGCCTGCCTGGCGCGCCGGGTACCGAGCTGATCAAGCTGGCCGAAGGCACGCCGGTGCTGATCATGACCAGCTACGCCAGCCTGCGCTCGGCGGTGGACTCGATGAAAATGGGTGCGGTGGACTACATCGCCAAGCCCTTCGACCATGACGAGATGCTGCAGGCCGTTGCCCGCATCCTGCGTGATCGCCAGGAAGTGAAGAGCGCGCCGACGCCGACGGCCGCCAGCAATGCACGTAACACTACCGAGAAGGCTGCGGACAACGCCAACGGCGAGATCGGCATCATCGGCTCCTGCGCTGCCATGCAGGAGCTCTACAGCAAGATTCGCAAGGTCGCCCCCACCGATTCCAACGTTCTGGTGCAGGGCGAGTCCGGCACCGGCAAGGAGCTGGTCGCGCGCGCCCTGCACAATCTGTCCAGGCGCGCCAAGGCGCCGCTGATCTCGGTGAACTGCGCGGCCATTCCAGAGACGCTGATCGAGTCCGAACTGTTCGGCCACGAGAAAGGCGCCTTCACCGGCGCCAGCGCCGGGCGCGCCGGCCTGGTGGAAGCGGCCGACGGCGGCACGCTGTTCCTCGACGAAATCGGCGAACTGCCGCTGGAAGCTCAGGCGCGACTGCTGCGCGTGCTGCAGGAAGGCGAGATTCGCCGGGTCGGCTCGGTGCAATCGCAGAAGGTGGATGTCCGCCTGATCGCCGCGACCCACCGCGATCTGAAGACGCTGGCCAAGACCGGTCAGTTCCGCGAAGACCTCTACTACCGCCTGCACGTCATTGCCCTGAAACTGCCGGCGTTGCGCGAGCGCGGTAACGACGTGATCGAGATCGCCCAGGCCTTTCTGGTCCGCCAGTACACGCGCATGGGCCGCGAACCGCTGCGCTTCGCCCATGATGCCGAGCAGGCGATACGCCATTACTCCTGGCCGGGTAACGTACGCGAACTGGAAAACGCC
The DNA here is from genome assembly GCF_017167985.1 of Ectopseudomonas toyotomiensis. Classification (NCBI taxonomy): domain Bacteria; kingdom Pseudomonadati; phylum Pseudomonadota; class Gammaproteobacteria; order Pseudomonadales; family Pseudomonadaceae; genus Ectopseudomonas; species Ectopseudomonas toyotomiensis. The sequence goes on from NZ_CP070505.1 coordinate 1,096,003, forward strand.
ATCGAGCGCGCGGTGATTCTCTGCGAGGGGACGGAAATTTCCGCCGACCTGCTGGGTATCGACATCGAGCTGGACGATCTGGACGAGGAGGATTTCGGCCTGCCGTCCGCCGGGCAAAGCGCTGGCAACAGCCATGAGCCTACCGAAGACCTGTCGCTGGAGGACTACTTCCAGCACTTCGTCCTCGAGCACCAGGACCACATGACGGAAACCGAGCTGGCCCGCAAACTGGGCATCAGCCGCAAATGCCTGTGGGAACGTCGTCAGCGCCTGGGCATTCCGCGGCGCAAATCCGGCGTGACGAGCGGCCCTTGACGTCACGGCGTCGGTGACAGCCTGCCCGCGCATGGGCTCCACAGGTTGTTACCGTTTCAATATCTCGTAACAAAGGCCGGGTCTAACGGTAACGAAAACCCGGCTTTTTTCTACCCACCCGAACACCCCAGATAGCCTCAAGCCCTTGATTTACAAGGAATCGTAAAAACTGGCACGGCATCTGCTTTATCTCTGGCACAACAACAATAACAAGCAATGCCCTACACAATAAGAACAAGACGTAACGACTCCACAACAACAAGAACAACAAGGTAAGGAGGCGCAGCTAACTGATTCTTTTGGAGAGGAGTTGCCACAAGGGGTTCGCCCCAGCGACCAGACTGAGAACAATAAAACTGCCTCGAGGCAGCGCCGGAACTGGTTGATTAAGGCAGCATCAGCGTCCAAAGAAATCCGTTTGCTATTGGCTCCCCATTCTAGGGAGCACCCGGTAAGCCACGGCGAGCCGGGAAGGGCCGAACAACAAAAACAACAGGCCCTCAATAACAATAAAAATAGAGCACGCACCAACTTGGGGGGGAGCTTCGGCTCCCCCAGTAGCTTCCGGTCCTCGGATCCCCGCCTGCCGCCCTTCCATACACCTTCTCCCGACACGATGCTAGAATCCGCAGCAATCATGCGGTCATCGTTTCGCATGCAGTTGAAAAACCTTGCCGAAGCAAACTGCTTTTGACGCCGTGATGCTCACGCAATTCGATTTTCAAGCGCATGCGCAGCAGGCCGACCACTACTCCAAACAGTGCATCCCATGCTGAAAAAGCTGTTCAAATCTTTCCATTCACCTCTGCGCCGTGCCCCACGTCCACGCAGCACTCCCGAAGTGCTGAGCAGCAGCCAACATCCGCTCAAGCGCAACGAGATCAGCCGTCACGCCATCAGCGTGGTCGAGCGCCTGCAGAAGGCCGGCTACCAGGCCTACCTGGTCGGCGGCTGCGTACGCGACCTGCTGCTGGATATCGACCCCAAGGATTTCGACGTGGCCACCAGCGCCACGCCCGAGCAGGTCCGCGCGGAATTCCGTAACGCACGGGTGATCGGCCGCCGCTTCAAGCTGGTACACGTTCATTTTGGTCGCGAGATCATCGAAGTGGCCACCTTCCGCGCCAATCACCCTCAGGGTGACGAGGAAGAGAACAGCAATCTGGCGTCGCGCCACGAGAGCGGCCGCATTCTGCGCGACAACGTCTACGGCACACTGGAAGACGATGCCCAGCGCCGCGACTTCACCATCAACGCGCTGTACTACGATCCGACCCAGGAACATATCCTCGACTACGCCCGCGGCATGCACGATGTGCGCAACCATCTGGTGCGCCTGATCGGTGACCCGGAACAGCGTTACCTGGAAGACCCGGTGCGCATGCTGCGTGCGGTGCGTTTCGCCGCCAAGCTGGACTTCGAGATCGAAAAGCACAGCGCCGCGCCGATTCGCCGTCTGGCGCCAATGTTGCGCGACATTCCCTCGGCGCGTCTGTTCGACGAAGTACTCAAGCTGTTCCTCTCCGGTTACGCCGAATACACCTTCGACCTGCTGCTCGAACACGACCTGTTCGCCCAGCTGTTCCCGGCCAGCGGCGCAGCGCTCAAGCAGAATCCGCAGTACACCGAGAAGCTGATCCGCCAGGCGCTGATCAACACCGATGACCGCATTCACGATGGCAAGTCGGTCACGCCGGCCTTCCTCTTCGCGGCGCTGCTCTGGCCTGCGCTACCGGCCCGTGTACTGCAACTGCAGAACAAGGGCATGCCGCCGATTCCGGCGATGCAGGAAGCCGCCCATGAACTGATCGCCGAGCAATGCCAGCGCATTGCCGTACCCAAGCGCTTCACCATCCCGATTCGCGAGATCTGGGACATGCAGGAACGCCTGCCGCGCCGCAGCGGTAAACGTGCCGATCTGCTGCTGGAAAATCCGCGCTTCCGCGCCGGCTACGACTTCCTCCTGCTGCGCGAACTGGCCGGGGAAGATACCGGTGGCCTGGGCGAATGGTGGACGGACTATCAGGACGCCAACGACAGCGAGCGCCGGCAGATGATTCGCGACCTCGCCAGCAAAGGCGAAAGCACCGGCAACGCGCCGCGCAAACGTCGCCGCAGCAACAACAATCGCCGTAAGCGCAGCGACGACAGCGGCGGCGAGTGATGGAGCGGGTTTACATCGGCCTCGGCAGCAACCTGGCCGAACCACTGCAACAGCTGCGCGCGGCCCTGCACGCCATCGCGCAGTTGCCGCGCAGCCAATTACAGGCGCACTCGTCGTTCTACATCAGCGATCCCCTTGGCCCGGCCGATCAACCGCGTTACGTCAACGCCGTGGCAGCGCTGGATACCGAGCTGGAGCCCTGGCAACTGCTTGATGCGCTGCAACGCATCGAGCAGGAACAGGGGCGCGTGCGCAAGGCCGAGCGCTGGGGCCCGCGTACACTGGACCTGGACATCCTGCTGTTCGGTGAGCGCCTGATCGACGATGAGCGTCTGACCGTGCCGCACTACCACATGCAGGCGCGCCCCTTCGTGCTCTATCCGCTGGCCGAACTGGCCGCAGAGCTGCAGCTTCCGGACGGCCGCAGCCTCGATGCATTGCTGGAAGCCTGCCCCTTCACCGGGCTGGAACGCCTGGCCGAGTAGCCCGGCCGCCCTCTGTAGGAAGGGCTTCAGCCAAGCCCCGACAAGCTCGCCGCTGAAAGCGCCTCCCACCGGACGGTCCCTTGCGCAACCCGACATCCCGCGCATTGGCGGTAACGCCAGTAACAGAGCGGTAACACCTGCAATTGACTTCACGCCCCCCCATCAGGACTATAGGCGTCCCGTCGCCCCGCGCCGGGCGCACCTTTGATGCCAATCCAGGCCGGATTGCAGCCAGATAGAAGCGGTATACCGAGCCTGAGCGAGGACCTTTGAAATGCCTGACGTTACCCTGACCACCCTGCAGAGCCTCAAGCAGAACGGTGAAAAGATCGCCATGCTGACCTGCTATGACGCCACCTACGCCCATGCGGCCTGCCAGGCGGGTGTCGACGTGTTGCTGGTCGGCGACTCCCTGGGCATGGTCCTGCAGGGCCACGACAGCACCCTGCCGGTCAGCGTCGAGGAGATGGCCTACCACACTGCCTGCGTCAAACGCGGCAACCAGGGCGCACTGATCGTCACCGACCTGCCATTCATGGCCTACGCCACCACCGAGCAGGCTCTGCACAACAGCGCCAAGCTGATGCAGGCCGGCGCGCATATGGTCAAACTCGAAGGCGCCGGCTGGCTGGCCGAGCCGATCCGTTTGCTGGCCGAGCGTGGCGTACCGGTGTGCGCGCACCTGGGCCTGACCCCGCAAGCGGTGAACATCCTCGGCGGCTACAAGGTACAAGGCCGTCAGGAAGCGCAGGCACGGCAGATGCGCGCCGATGCCATGGCACTGGAGCAGGCCGGTGCTGCCATGCTGCTGCTCGAATGCGTGCCGAGCGAACTGGCCGCAGAAATCACCCAGGCGGTGAAGATTCCGGTGATCGGCATCGGCGCTGGCAGCGCCACCGACGGTCAGGTGCTGGTGCAGCATGACATGCTCGGGCTGTCGCTATCGGGCCGCGCACCGAAGTTCGTACGCAACTTCATGGAGGGGCAGAGCAGCATTCAGGGTGCTTTCAGCGCTTACGTACAGGCTGTCAAGGACGGTAGCTTCCCCGCCGCCGAACATGGCTTTTCCGCATGAACACGGTGAAAACCCTGCGCGAGTTGCGCGCAGCTGTCGCCCAGGCACGGGCCGAAGGCAAGCAGATCGGTTTCGTGCCGACCATGGGCAATCTGCACGCGGGTCACGTTTCGCTGGTAGAGATCGCCGCCCAACGCGCCGACTTCGTGGTTGCCAGCATCTTCGTCAATCCACTGCAGTTCGGCGCCGGTGAAGATCTGGACAAGTATCCGCGTACCCTCGCCGCCGACCAGGAAAAACTGCTGGCAGCCGGCTGCCACCTGCTGTTTCACCCCGATGTTGCGGAAATCTACCCGCACGGCATGGGTGACCAGACCCGCGTCAGCGTTCCCGGTGTTTCCGAGGGCCTATGCGGCGCCAGCCGTCCGGGGCATTTCGAGGGTGTGGCGACGGTGGTGACCAAGCTGTTCAACATGGTCCAGCCTGATCTGGCCGTATTCGGCGAGAAGGACTATCAGCAACTGGCGGTAATCCGCGCGCTGGTGCAGGACCTGAACATGCCGATCCAGATCATCGGTGCGCCGACTCAACGCGCCGAAGACGGCCTCGCGCTGTCTTCGCGCAACGGCTACCTCAGCGACCAGCAACGCGCCGCCGCCCCAGCTCTGTATCGAGGCCTGCAAGCGATTGCTGAAGAACTGCGCCGCGGCGCCCGCGACTACCCGCGGCTTATCGAGACTACCCAGGCGCAACAGCGTGCTGCTGGTTTCGTGCCCGACTACCTGGAGATTCGTAACGCGCTGAATCTGCGCCCGGCACAGGTCGACGACCATCACCTGGTGATTCTGACCGCCGCACAGCTGGGTAGCACCCGTCTGATCGACAATCTGGTGGTTGAACTGCCGCGCCAGTAGCTGCCTGCAAAGGCAGCCGGTTACACTCTCAAAGGCCCGGATCGATCCGGGCCTTTTGCTTTTGTGGATCAGGAGCTCCGATGGCCTATTACCAGCAGCCTCAAGACGTCACCACCCTGCCCGCCTGGCAGGCCCTGCAGCAACATCGTGCCGAGATGGCCGGTTTCAGTATGCGCGAGGCCTTTGCAGCAGATACAAGGCGCTACCAGCGATTTTCTCTCGACAGCTGCGGGCTGCTGCTGGATTACTCGAAAAACCTGATTGATGAGCGCAGCCTCGAGCTGCTGATTCAACTGGCAGAGCAGGCCGGTCTGCAGGAGTCCATCGCCAACCTGTTCAACGGTGAGCAGGTCAATGCTTCGGAAGGCCGCGCCGCCCTGCACACGGCCCTGCGCAGCCCGATCGGCCGCCGCCTGCTGGTCGATGGCCATGACATCATCCCCGAGGTCCATCGCGTGCTGAACCAGGTCACCGAACTGGTCAGTCGCATTCACAGCGGTCTGTGGCGCGGCTACAGCGAAAAACCGATCAAGGAAGTCGTCAACATTGGTATCGGCGGCTCCTTCCTCGGCCCGCAACTGGTCTCCGAAGCGCTGCGCCCGTTCACGCAACGCGGTGTGCGCTGCCACTACCTGGCCAATATCGACGGCAGCGAATTCCGCGAGCTGACCGCCCGCCTCAACCCGGAAACCACCCTGTTCATTGTTTCCAGCAAGTCCTTCGGCACTCTGGAAACCCTGAAGAACACCCTGGCCGCGCGCGACTGGTACCTGGCCATGGGCGGCCCGGAAGAGCAATTGCATCGCCATTTCATCGCCGTGACCAGCAACCGCAAGGCGGCCATCGAGTTCGGCATCGGCGAGGAGAACATCTTCCCCATGTGGGACTGGGTCGGCGGCCGCTATTCGCTGTGGTCGGCCATCGGCCTGCCCATCGCCCTGGCCATCGGCGTATCCAACTTCAAGGAGCTGCTGGCCGGCGCCTATGCCATGGACGAGCACTTCACCCAGGCACCATTGGCCGAGAACATGCCGGTGCTGATGGCCCTGCTGGGCATCTGGTACACCAACTTCTGGGACGCGCAGAGCCACGCGATTCTGCCGTACGACCACTATCTGCGGAACTTCACCAAGCACCTGCAGCAGTTGGACATGGAGTCCAACGGCAAGAGCGTGCGCCAGGACGGCACGCCGCTGGATATCGCCACCGGCCCGATCATCTGGGGCGGCGTCGGCTGCAATGGCCAGCACGCGTACCACCAACTGCTGCACCAGGGCCGCCTGCTGGTGCCGGCGGACTTCATCGTCCCGGTCAACAGCTACAACCCGCTGTCCGACCATCATCAGTGGCTGTTCGCCAACTGCCTGTCGCAGGCCCAGGCGCTGATGCAGGGCAAGACCCGCGAAGAAGCCGAGGCCGAGCTACGTGCCAAGGGGCTGAGCGAAGACGAGGTGCAGCGCCTGGCGCCGCACAAGGTGATCCCCGGCAACCGACCGAGCAACATCCTGGTGATGAACCGCATCGCGCCATTCAACCTCGGCGCGCTGGTGGCGCTGTACGAGCACAAGGTGTTCGTGCAGAGCGCCATCTGGGGCATCAACGCCTTCGACCAGTGGGGCGTGGAACTGGGCAAGGAAATGGGCAAGGAGGTCTATCAACGCCTCACCGGCGCCAGTGGTGAACCGGCCAGCGACGCCTCCACCCAGGGACTGATCGAGCACTTCCGTTCCCAGCACCGCGGCTGATCGTTCCGCCGCGGGCGCATCCGTGCGCCTAGCGGCAGAAGCGCTGCCGGTACTCCGCCGGCGTCACCCCCAGAGCCCGGCTGAAGGCATGCCGGAGGTTGTACCCGCTGTCGAAACCGCTGCGCTGCGCCACGCGCTTGAGCGAGGCTTCGCCTGCCTCCAACAGCTGGCAGGCGCACTCCAGGCGCAGCTGCAACAGCAACCGCGCCGGCGTCAGCCCCAGTTCCGCCTGGCAGTGACGGTGCAGCGTGCGCGTCGACATGGCCATGTGCTCGGCCATGGTCTCGACATCCAGCGGCTCGGCCAATGACTCGCGCAACCACTCCAGCAGCCGCCGCATCTGGCCATCCGGCGGTGCCTGCTGCGCCAGCAGCTCGGCGCTGAACTGGCGCTGACCGCCCGGCCGGCGCAGGTACATCACCAGCCCCTTGGCCACCTGCAACGAGGCCTGGCGACCATGGTCGTCCTCCACCAGGCTCAGGCACAGATCCATGCCAGCGGTGACCCCCGCCGAACTGTAGAAGGTGCCGTCACGCACGAATAAGCTGTCGTGCAGCACGCGCAAGCGGGGGAACAGGCGTTGCAGCAGTTCGGCGTAACGCCAGTGGGTGACCACCTCGCGGCCGTCCAGCAGGCCGGCCTGCGCCAAGAGAAAGGCGCCGGTACAGACCGAGCCGCAGCGCGCCGCCAGCGGCGCGGCCTCGCCCAGCCAGCGGGCGATCCGCCCTTCCTGCATGGCAGCCTGTACGCCACTTCCGCCGGCCACCAGCAAGGTGCTACCGGCAACCGAGCGAGGCTCGGGCAGCGCCTCGGTGCTCAGCGTCAGGCCGGCGCTGGAGGCCACCAGACCACCTTGCGGCGAGATCGTCTGCAGCCTATAGGCAGGCCGGCCCGCCGCTGGCAGATGTTCGTCCACTGCCGCGAACACCTCGGCCGGCCCGGTGGCGTCGAGTAATTGAAACTCGGGAAACACCAGTAGCAGCACGCGCCCCGTCATGGCTATCGCCTCAATCTGAAAACCGATTGGCAGATATTCACTCATCAGTGACAGATACGACAGCAGCCACTGCGCCACGCTGCATTCCAGCCTTGATGGAGATGCCGCATGCGCCATACCGTACAACTGTCCCGCTACCTGCTGTGGTTGCTGTGCCTGGCCGTGCCGACCCAGGCCGCAGAGGAAAGCCTGGAGCCCTACCAGCCGAGATTCGGCCGTGAACGGCCGGTGGTGGCGGTGGTTGGCCAGAACCGGATGACCGAACTGGCCGACTATGTGGTGCCGCTGGGCGTGCTGCGCCGTTCTGGCCATGCGCAGGTGCTGGCGCTGGCCAACGAGGCGGCCCCGATCGAGCTGATGCCGGCCCTGAGCCTCCGCCCCGACGCCAGCATTGCCGAATTCCGCCAGCGCTTCCCGCAGGGCGCCGACTATCTGATCGTGCCGGCCGTGCACGACAGCCGGGATCCGCTGCTGCTGGAGTTCATCCGGCAACAGGCCGCCCTGGGCGCCACCCTGGTCGGCATCTGCGACGGCGTGCTGCCGCTGGCCCATGCCGGCCTGCTGCAGAGCCGCCGCGCCACCGGCCACTGGTACTCACGCAGCCAGCGCCTGAAGGACTTCCCCGACACCCTCTGGCAGGAAGATCGCCGCTATGTGGTCGATGGCGCCCTGATGACCACCTCCGGGGTCAGCGCGGCGTTGCCCGCCTCCCTGGCACTGGTCGAGGCCATCGCCGGCCACATCAGAGCCTCGATACTGGCGCGGGAGTTTGGCGTGGCCAGCTGGTCGCCCGAACACCACAGCCAGGGCTTTGCCCTGGGCGCGCAAGGCTACCTGACGGCCTCCGGCAACTATCTCGCCCGGTGGCGACATGAGCGCTTCGCTGTCACCTTGCACGACGGCCTGGACGAGGTCGCCCTGGCGCTACGGGTGGACGCCTGGGCGCGCACCTTCCGCACCCAGGTCTACGGCGTTGCCCCACATACCGTGCGCAGCGCTGGCGGGCTGGCATTCGTCCCGCAACGAGATGGCGCCGGGCTGCCGGCGCTGCCAGGGCGCCAAATGGATGCCGCCCGGGCCATCGATGAAGCGCTCGACGGCATTGCCGGGCGCTACGGCGAGGCGACCCGGCGCCTGGTCGCCGCGCAGCTGGAACATGCGCCCGCCGGCTCGGTCAATCCTGTGAAAGGGCAAATCGAGTTGCATAGCCCTTGAACCTGCACGGGCTTGGATGCACCCTTGGGCCTGTTGCGGACAAACAATTACAAGGACCCCGCCATGTTCGAGATCACCCGTCACCCCGTGGCCGACGCGGTGCGCCAGCGTGCACACCTGGATAACGACGCCTATCTGCGCCTGTACCAGCAGTCCGTCGAGCAACCCGATACCTTCTGGGCCGAGCAGGCCAAGGCCTTCCTCAGCTGGTTCAAGCCCTGGGATCAGGTCCACAGCAGCGACCTGAAGCAGGGCCGCGCCGAGTGGTTCAAGGGCGGCCAGCTCAACGTCGCCTACAACTGCATCGACCGCCATCTGCAACAGCGCGGTGAGCAGATCGCCATCATCTGGGAAGGTGACAACCCGGCCGAGTCGGCGCACATCACCTACAACAAGCTGCACCACAACGTCAGTCGCCTGGCCAATGTGCTGAAAAGCCGTGGCGTGAAGAAGGGCGACCGGGTGTGCATCTACATGCCGATGGTGCCGGAAGCGGCTTACGCCATGCTCGCCTGCGCGCGCATCGGCGCGGTGCATTCGGTGGTGTTCGGCGGCTTCTCCCCCGATGCCCTGCGCGACCGCATTCTCGATGCCGACTGCCGCACCGTGATCACCGCCGACGAGGGTGTGCGTGGCGGCAAGTACATTCCGTTGAAGAACAACGTCGACAAGGCCCTGCAGAGCTGCCCGAACGTTTCCACCGTGGTGGTGGTCGAGCGCACTCAGGGTGACGTGGCCTGGGTGGAGGGCCGTGACCTCTGGTATCACCAGGCGCTCAAGGAAGTCGAGGCTGACTGCCCGGCCGAGCCGATGGACGCCGAGGACCCGCTGTTCATCCTCTACACCTCGGGCAGCACCGGCAAACCCAAGGGCGTGCTACACACCACAGGCGGTTACCTGCTCGGCGCGGCGATGACCCACAAGTACGTGTTCGACTACCACGAGGGCGACATTTACTGGTGCACCGCCGATGTCGGCTGGGTCACCGGGCACAGCTACATCGTCTACGGCCCGCTGGCCAACGCCGCTACCACACTGATGTTCGAAGGCGTGCCCAACTACCCGGACGCCTCGCGCTTCTGGCAGGTGATCGACAAGCACCAGGTCAACATCTTCTACACCGCTCCCACTGCCCTGCGCGCGCTGATGCGCGAAGGCGAGGCGCCGGTCAAAGCCACCTCGCGTTCGAGCCTGCGTCTGCTCGGTACGGTGGGCGAGCCGATCAACCCCGAGGCCTGGGAATGGTATTTCCATGTGGTCGGCGACATGCGCTGCCCCATCGTCGATACCTGGTGGCAGACCGAAACCGGCTCCATCCTGATCACCCCGCTGCCCGGCGCCACCGACCTCAAGCCCGGCTCGGCCACCCGCCCCTTCTTCGGCGTGCAGCCGGTGCTGCTCGACGAACAGGGCAAGGAGATCGACGGCCCCGGCAGCGGCGTGCTGGCCATCAAAGCCAGCTGGCCGAGCCAGATCCGCAGCGTCTACGCCGATCATCAGCGCATGATCGACACCTACTTCAAGCCCTACCCCGGCTACTACTTCACCGGCGACGGTGCGCGCCGCGACGAGGACGGCTACTACTGGATCACCGGCCGCGTCGACGACGTGATCAACGTCTCCGGCCACCGCATCGGCACCGCCGAGGTGGAAAGCGCGCTGGTGCTGCACGATGCGGTGGCCGAAGCAGCCGTGGTCGGCTACCCGCACGACGTCAAGGGCCAGGGCATCTACGCCTACGTCACCCTGATGAATGGCCAGGAACCGTCCGACGAGCTGAAGAAGGACCTGCTGGCCCTGGTCGGCAAGGAGATCGGCAGTTTCGCCAAGCCGGAGCTGATCCAGTGGGCGCCGGGCCTGCCCAAGACCCGCTCGGGCAAGATCATGCGACGCATCCTGCGCAAGATCGCCTGCAACGAGCTGGAGAACATGGGCGATACCTCGACCCTGGCCGACCCCAGCGTGGTCGACAGCCTGATCGATCAGCGCCTCAACCGCTGAGCCTCGCGCCCGGCCTGAAAGGGCCGGGCGCATCTTGTCTTGGGCCAGCCAAGCGCTGAAACTGCGCGTCATGGAAAGCCTACGTCGTCAGATCGAAAAACAGGTGCACAGCCTTACCGGCGCCTCGCTGGGCATACTCGACCTCGACCAGCCGCGCGGTGATGCCGGACTGTTCGGCCCCGAGTCGATGGTCTGGAAAGTCCACGCCGACTTCACCGCGATGATGGTCAGCGGCATCTCCGCCCTACTCCTGCAGATGCTCCACCCGCTGGCGCTCGCCGGGGTGTGGGATCACTCCACCTTTCGCCAAGACATGCTCGGCCGCCTGCGCCGCACCAGCCTGTTCATCGCCGGCACCACCTACGGCGGGCTGCACGATGCCGAACAGCTGATCGACAAGGTGCGCCACATCCACCTGCAGGTGGTCGGCAGTGCGCCGGACGGTCGCCCTTATAGCGCCAGCGATCCCGAGCTGCTGACCTGGGTACATGTTTCCGAGGTCAGCCAGTTTCTCGCCGGTTACCTGCGCTACGTCGACCCGCAGCTAGCATTGGCCGAACAGGATCGCTACTACCGCGAGGTCGCGCTGATCGCCGAGCGCCTCGGCGCGCGGGACGTGCCCAAGTCGCGCCAGGCCATCAGCGACTACCTGCAGCGTATGCGTGCGCAGCTGCTCTGCGACGAGCGCACCCGCCAAGTGGTGCGGCTGCTGTATGCCGCACCGGTGCCCAACATTCTCGCCAGACCCTTCGGCAACCTGATGATGCAAGCCGGCGTTGACCTGCTGCCGGACTGGGCCAGCGATCTGCTTGGCGAGCATCAGGCGCCCTGGCGCCGTCCGCTGATTCGCAGCAGCGTGCAACGCACCGCCACGCTGCTGCGCTGGGCGATTCGCAACAGCGCCGCACAGCGTGCCCACCGTCGTCTAACGCCGCACCTGTAGGGTTGCCACAGTCGAGCAGGCGGGTTACGCCCGCCCTGTGGCCATACCCAGCGGCTTTTCTTGATAGACTGCCGGCCTTCCTTTCTCCGAGACGCCGCGCATGCCTTCTCTTGACCAAGCGCTGCGCGCCGCCCTCGCCGCTCGCGAAAACCTGCTCGCGGAGCTGCACGCCCAAGGCACCGACTGCTACCGCCTGTTCCACGGCAGCCAGGAAGGCGCGCCAGGCCTGACAGTCGACCGCTACGGCCCGCAGCTGCTGGTGCAGAGTTTTCATCAACCGCTGGAGGCCGACGATCTGCACAGCATCGTCGGCAGTGTCGAAGCCTATCTGAGGCAGCCATTGCTGTTGGTCTACAACGACCGCTCCAAGGGCAATTCGCGGATCGATCGCGACCCAACCCTGTTCCAGGCCGAGGATGCAGCACTGGAGGATATGGTCAGCCGCGAATGGGGGCTCAATTACCGCGTACGCGGTCGGCATGCCGGACAAGATCCTCTGCTGTTTCTCGACCTGCGCAACGCCCGTGGCTGGGTCAAGGCCAACAGCGCTGGCAAGGCCGTGCTCAATCTCTTCGCCTATACCTGCGGCGTCGGTCTATGCGCCGCAGCAGGCGGCGCACGCGAGGTGATCAACCTCGACTTCGCCCAGGGCAACCTCGCCGTGGGCCAGGAGAACGGCGCGCTCAACCCCGAATTGCCCGCCATGCAGTTCATCCAGTCCGACTATTTTCCGGCGATTCGTCAGTTGGCCGATCTACCGATCAGCAGCCGCCGAGGACAGAAACTGCCGAGCTACCCGCGCCTGCAACCGCGCCAGTTCGACCTCGTGTTCCTCGACCCGCCCGCCTGGGCCAAGAGCGCCTTTGGCACCGTCGACCTGCTGCGCGACTACCAGAGCCTGCTCAAACCGGCACTGCTGGCCACGGCCGAAGGCGGCACCCTGGTGTGCTGCAACAACCTGGCAAAGGTGGAGATGAGCGACTGGCGCGCGCAGGTGCTGCGCTGCGCCGAGAAGCTCGGCCGCCAGGTGCAGGATTGCCAGGTCATCGTTCCTGCGCCCGATTTCCCTTCGCAAGACGCCAAACCGCCGCTGAAAACCCTGATCCTGCACCTCTGAACCGGGACTTACGTGCAATCTGACTGCAGCGATAACGACCGGAACTGAACCGCCGTGCCATACTCCAAGTCGTCTCCTCGTCTGGATAGATGACGCCAAGCCATGCCCAAAGGACTGAAGCGCGCGCTGAGCGCACTGTTGATCACCGTTTTCCTCTACAGCCTGATCGGCTTTCTGATTCTGCCGGGCATCGCCCTGCGCATCGCCAATCAGCAGTTGGCGCAGTACGCCACGCTACCCGCCTCGCTGCAGCGCGTGCAGCTCAACCCCTTCACGCTCGAGCTGAGCCTTTGGGGCCTGCGTATCGGCGAGAGTGGCCAGGAGCAACTGAGCTTCCAGCGCCTCTACGCCAACCTGCAGAGCGATAGCCTGTGGAGCGGTGCCCTGCACCTGAGTGACGTAGAGCTCGACGGCGCACGTACCGAGATACTGTTCGACAAAGATGGCACGCTCAATCTCACCCAGTTGTTCAATCTGCCGCAAAGCCAGGCAGAACCCAAGGCAGAGAACAGCGAGCCCTTCCCGCTGCGCATCGACAGCATTCGTCTACGCGAGAAGTCGCTGCGCTTCCAGGACCTGCGCCCGAGCGAGGCCGTGGAATTCGCCTATGACGCACTCGATCTGGAATTGCACAACCTCAGCACCCTGGCCGGCGACAACGCCGAAATGACCATGACCGCCAGTGGCCCGCACGGCGCGCAGATCGACTGGCGCGGCCAGGTCAGCCTGACGCCCATCACCTCCAGTGGCAGCCTGAGCGTCAGCGACGGCCGCCTGAGCACCTTCTGGCCTTACGTGCGCGACGCACTGCCACTGGTCCTCAAGGAAGGCCAGGTCGACCTCAGCAGCGACTATCGCCTAGACCTGTCCAGCGGTACCGAGCTGCAACTGAGCAAGATCAAGGTGCAGTTGGCCCCCTTCGCCATCGACGACCCGCAAGGCAAACCGCTGGTACGCCTGCAACGCCTGGATATCGACAACACCAGCCTCGACCTGGCCAAGCAGCAGGTGGTGGTCGGCGAGGTACGCAGCCAGGGGCTGGAGGCCTGGGCAGCACGCGAAGCCGACGGCCAACTGGACTGGCAGAAGCTGTTCGCCAAACCAGAAAGCGCCAAGAGCGAAGCAGCCGAACCCGCGGAGCAGGCCGGTGAGAGCAAGCCCTGGCAAGTGCTGCTGCAGGATGTGCAGCTGCGCGACTACAAGGCTCACCTGGCCGACCGCGTACCGCAACAGGAAGTGGCGGTGGAGGTCGGCCCACTGAACCTCGACCTGAAGAACTTCGACAGCCTCGGCGACAAACCTTTCGACCTCAGGCTCGACACCGGCCTGGGCAAGCAGGGCAAGCTGCAGGCGGCCGGCAACGTACAACTGAGCCCAACCAGTGCTCAGCTCAAGGTCGCCACCCAGGACATCGACCTGCGCCTGGCGCAGGCCTACCTGAGCCCCTTCATTCGCCTGGAACTGCGCAGCGGCCTGCTCGGCAGCGACCTCGACGTGCAGCTCAAGAGTACCGAGCCGCTGGCACTCAGCGTCACAGGCAGCGCCCACGTCGATCAGTTGCACACTCTGGATACCCTGCGCGAACGCGATTTCGTGCGCTGGAAACAGGTACGGGTGAGTGGTCTCGACTACCGCCACGGCGAAAGCCTGGCCATCGAACGCGTGGAGCTGGATCAGCCCTATGCACGCTTCGTGATCAACGAGAACCTGACCACCAACGTCAGCGAGCTGATCGTGCCGCAGCCGACGACGCCGAACGAGAGCAAGACCGATGCGGGCAAGCCGCTGGCGATCCGCATCGGCGGCGTAGCCATCAATGACGGCTCGGCCAACTTCGCCGACTTCAGCCTGACCCCCAGCTTCGCCACCGCCGTTCAGCAGATGAACGGGCGCATCGGCGTACTCGACAATCAGAAGCCGCAAGCCGCCAGCGTCGATATCCAGGGCAAGGTCGACCGCTACGCGCCGATGAGCATCAAGGGCAAGCTGACGCCATTCGATCCGCTCAACAGTCTGGATATCGCCACCAGCTTCAAGAATGTCGAGCTGACCACCATCACCCCCTACTCCGGCAAGTTCGCCGGTTATCGCATCCGCAAGGGCCGCCTCAACCTCGACCTGCACTACCGCATCGAGAAGGGCCAGCTCAATGCCGAGAACAAGGTGCTGGTGGAGAACCTGCAACTGGGCGAGCGCGTCGACAGCCCCGACGCCGTGGACCTGCCGATTCGCCTGGCAGTCGCCCTGCTCAAGGACACCCAGGGGCGCATCGCCATCGAGTTGCCGGTACAGGGTGATCTGAACAATCCGCAATTCAGCGTCATGCCCATTGTCTGGCAGACCCTGCGCAATCTGGTGTTGCGCGCGGCCCAGGCGCCGTTCAAGTTCATCGCCGGGTTGGTCGGTGGCAGCAACGTCGACCTCAGCACCGTGCCCTTCGTCGCTGGCTCTGCGGAGCTGCAGGGCGACGCGCGCCAGGCCCTGGACACACTGGCCAAAGCGCTCGAAGAGCGCCCGAATCTGCGTCTGGAGGTAGAAGGCCAGGCCGCGCAGAGTGCCGACGGCCCGCTGCTGGCCGAGCAGCGCCTGCAGCGCGAATTTCGCGAAACCTGGTACAAGGTGTTGCAACGCCGTGGTGACAGGGTACCGGCCAGTCCCGATGAGCTGACGGTCGCCGAAGACGAACAGGCCGCGCTGCTCGAAGGCATCTATCGCGCCCGCCTCAAGCAGCAGCCGCCAGCCGAGTGGGCCGAACTGGACAAAGAGCAACGCCAGCAGAACATGCGCAAGGCGGTGCTGGACTCCTGGGCGCAAAGCAAGCTGCTGCTGCGCCAACTGGCTCAGCAACGCGCTGCAACGATCAAGGATTATCTGGTTGAACAAGGCGGGTTGTACGATGAACGTGTCTACCTGATCGATGCCAACCTGGGTGAACCCGAAGCCGACGGCCGCGTGCTCACCACCCTGCACCTGGACAGCCAATGATCATGCGCAGCTTATCCATCATCACGCTCACAAGCCTGGTTGCCGGCCTGCTCAGCATCAGCGCGCAGGCCGACACGCTACGCTGCGGCAGCGCTCTGGTCAGCCTTGGCGACCGTCCGTTCGAGGTCGAGCGTAAATGTGGCGCGCCGGTGCACCGTGACCCGGTCGGCTACACCCTGGGCTCCTATGACCGCCGCGAGTACATGATCGAGGAATGGGTATACGGCCCGAGCAATGGCATGCTCAGCATCCTGCGCTTCGAGGGTAACCGCCTGACCGCCATCGAACGCCGCCGCGAACGCTGAACAGGAGGCTCTCATGCGCAAATTCAGCTGTCTGCTCACGCTACTCTGTCTGCCCCTGATGGCCGAGGCGTCTTCCACCTATCGCTGCGGTAGCGCCCTGGTCAGCAAGACAGCACCCACCGCAGAGGTGCTGAACAAATGTGGCGAGCCGTCCAGTCGCGACTTTGTCGGTTACAAGGAAGTGGTCGACAGCTACGGTTTTCGCAACGAAGTGAGCGTCGAGGAGTGGGTCTACGGCCCGAAAAGCGGTATGTACCACTTTCTACGCTTCGAGGGCGGCCGCCTGACCGAAGTCCGCAGCAAGCGCGGCAGTTGATGCTGCGCAGCATGCAGGGCACTCGGAGCGGCATGCGCATCGTGCGCCCTGCATAAAAATCAAGGCCCCGCCGGTCACACCGGCGGGGCCTTCGCGCATCCATGCCTGTCGCTATCCGTGCTGAACAGGCGTCCTGCCCGTAGCCATCCGTGCTGAAGATACATCCGTTTCTGAAGCTATCCGTACCTGTGGGCATCCTTACCCGGCAATCCGTGCTCAGAGCTTGTCGCTGAAATCGCGCAGCTCTTGCTGGGCCTTTTCCTTGGTCCAGCCGTAACGTTCTTGCAGCTTGCCGGCCAGGTACTCGCTGTGGCCCTCGGCGACGTCCAGGTCGTCATCGGTCAGGTTACCCCAACGCTCCTTGATGCGACCGCTGAGCTGCTTCCATTTGCCTTTGATGATGTCGCTATTCATGGTCATTCTCCCAGTGACAGAAAGTGGGGCCGGGCGCTGGCCCGGCCGGCTCGGCTATCAGTCAGCGGTTTTCAGGGCATCGGCGGACACGTCACGCACACCCTCGATTTCCTTGGTCTTGGCGATGGCCAGATCACGCTCGGCGTCAGTTGCGACCACGCCGGACAGGGAAACTACGCCCTGGTTGGTCTCGACCTTGATGTCCAGCGCGCTGAGGTTCGAGTCAGCAACGAAGGTGGACTTCACTTTGCTGGTGATCCAGGTGTCGGATACCGCCTGCTCGGCTTTATCCACAGTGTCATTGGCCGCCAGCATGGTCGGCTCTGCGGCGAAGGCTGCCGAGGCCAGCGACATGCTCAGCACGGCAGCGGTCAGGGTGGTAGCGGCAAAACGGTTGATTGGCTGTTTCATGATTCGACTCCTGTACATTCCAGACAATCTGCAAACCAACTCCTGGTTGCAGGTTCACCAGTACTATTGCAGGGCCTGTGCCAGGTTTTTAAATTAAATTAAATCCTTTAAAAACAAGAACTTAAATAAAATTACCACTATGCTTTTGATTGCATTTCGCCGAGTCGCAAAAAATCTCTCGGGCAATTTGCATGATCCGATAAGCGAGTAAACGCATGCATCGCAGTCGCATCTCAGGTCGGCAATGATGAACCCTGACGATCACGCACAAAAAAGGGCTCCCGCAGGAGCCCTCTCGTTCGAACAGGCGAACCGTGCTTAGACGCCAGAGGCCTCGGCAGCCGCTACGTCCTTGATCGACAGCTTGATACGGCCGCGGTTGTCCACGTCCAGCACCAGTACCTTCACTTCCTGGCCTTCCTGCAGCACGTCAGTGACCTTCTCCACGCGCTGATCGCTGAGCATGGAGATGTGCACCAGACCGTCCTTGCCCGGCAGGATGTTGACGAAGGCACCGAAGTCGACGATGCGCTCGACCTTGCCGACGTAGATCTTGCCGATCTCGGCTTCGGCAGTGATGGCCAGAACGCGCTGCTTGGCAGCCTCGGCCGCTTCCTTGGTTTCGCCGAAGATCTTGATCGAGCCATCGTCCTCGATGTCGATCGAGGCCTTGGTTTCTTCACAGATACCACGGATGGTCGCGCCACCCTTGCCGATCACGTCGCGGATCTTGTCCTGGTCGATCTTCATCGCCAGCATGGTCGGCGCGTTGGCCGACAGCTCGCTGCGCGATTGGGCGATAACCTGGTTCATCTGGCCGAGGATGTTCAGGCGGGCTTCCAGCGCCTGCTCCAGCGCCTGCTCCATGATTTCTTCGGTGATGCCCTGGATCTTGATGTCCATCTGCAGCGCGGTGACGCCTTTGGCAGTACCGGCTACCTTGAAGTCCATGTCGCCCAGGTGGTCTTCGTCACCGAGGATGTCGGTCAGGACGGCGAATTTCTCACCTTCCAGCACCAGACCCATGGCGATACCGGCAACCGGTGCCTTCATCGGCACACCGGCGTCCATCAGCGCCAGGGAAGCGCCGCACACCGAAGCCATGGAGGAAGAACCATTGGACTCGGTGATTTCCGACACCACGCGGATGGTGTACGGGAACTCGTCAGCGCTCGGCAGCATGGCGGCAACGCCACGACGGGCCAGACGGCCGTGGCCGATTTCGCGACGGCCAGTAGCGCCCATGCGACCACACTCACCGACCGAGTACGGCGGGAAGTTGTAGTGCAGCATGAAGGGGTCTTTCTTCTCGCCTTCGAGGGTGTCGAGCAGTTGCGCGTCGCGGGCGGTACCGAGGGTGGCCACGACCAGCGCCTGGGTTTCGCCACGGGTGAACAGCGCCGAGCCGTGGGTCTTGTCCAGTACACCGACTTCGATGTTCAGACCACGTACGGTGCGGGTGTCACGGCCATCGATACGCGGTTTGCCGTTGACGATGTTCTCGCGCACGGTGCGGTATTCGATCTCGCCGAAGGCTTCCTTGACTTCACCGGCAGTAGGCTGACCTTCTTCGCCGGAGAACTTGGCCACGACCTGATCGCGCAGCTCGCCCAGACGCGCGTAGCGGTCCTGCTTGATGGTGATGGTGTAGGCCTGGGAAATCGCGTCACCGAACTCACCACGGATGGCGTTCAGCAGCGCGGTGTTTTCCGGCTTCGGCTGCCAGTCCCAGGTCGGCTTGCCGGCTTCGGCAGCCAGCTCGGCGACAGCCTGGATGACAACCTGGAACTCCTCATGGGCAAACAGCACAGCGCCCAGCATCTGGTCTTCGGTCAGCTCTTTGGCTTCCGATTCGACCATCAGCACGGCGTCCTTGGTACCGGCCACGACCATGTCCAGGCTCGAAGCCTTGAGCTGCTCGTAATTCGGGTTCAGCAGGTAGCCGGTTTCCGGGTGGAAGGCAACGCGCGCAGCACCGATCGGGCCGCTGAACGGGATACCGGAGATGGCCAGGGCAGCCGAAGTACCGATCATCGCCGCGATGTCCGGATCGGTCTTCTTGCTGGTGGAAACCACGGTGCAGATGACCTGCACTTCGTTCTGGAAACCTTCCGGGAACAGCGGACGGATCGGACGATCGATCAGACGCGAGGTCAGGGTTTCTTTCTCGGAAGGACGCGCTTCACGCTTGAAGAAACCACCTGGGATCTTGCCGGCAGCGTAGGTCTTTTCCTGGTAGTGCACGGACAGCGGGAAGAAGCCCTTGCTTGGGTCTGCAGTCTTGGCGCCGGTTACGGCGACCAGCACGCTGACGTCGTCGTCAACGGTTACCAGCACTGCGCCGGAGGCTTGACGGGCGATACGGCCAGTCTCGAGGGTAACGGTCGACTGACCGAACTGGAATTTCTTGATTACCGGGTTCACGGTGTTTTCCTTCTCTTTGTTGCCTTGGGGGAAATTGGAAAGAAGCGCGGGAGTCGGACCCGATGCATCCCTCGAAAAGCCAAAAGCTGGGAGCCCAGCGCCCCGAGGTGAGGATCACTCCCCACTCGCGACGCCGAACTCCCAGCTTCCAACTTGTGCAGCTCGCGTCTATTAACGACGCAGGCCCAGGCGACCGATCAGGGCGCTGTAACGACTGGTGTCTTTACCCTTCAGGTAGTCCAGCAGCTTACGACGCTGGTTAACCATACGGATCAGACCACGACGGCTGTGGTGATCTTTGCCGTTGGCCTTGAAGTGGCCTTGCAGCTTGTTGATGTTGGCGGTCAGCAGGGCAACCTGCACTTCCGGGCTACCGGTATCGCCTTCAGCTTGCTTGTAGTCGTTAACGATCTGGGCTTTTTCTTCAACGCTGAGTGCCATGTTGGCTTCCTCTCATCTGGAAACTGCCGAAGCAGTCTCAATAGGCCGGGAATCGCTTCCCGTGTTTTAAAAAGAGGTATGACCGTGCCTACTAACAGCCACCCTCGCAGCACCTGATGACGACATCGTCAGCATCAGGCTTTCAGCCATCTCGGCCGAACCGTTCGGTGCTACGCACCGGTATAAATCAATCGACGCGGGGCGATACGCCCATCGTCGCTCACTTCACCGATACCGATGAAGCGACCATTGTGATCCTGCACCCGCACCATGCCGAACTTCGGAGCTTCCGGCGCACGTACCGGCTGCCCTTGCAACCAGTAGAACGCGCTGTGCTCGGAGAACTGCAGCAGCGGCCAGTCTTGCAGACCACTATCGGCCGGCAGCAGGAAGCGATCCAGCGCCTCGTTACCACCTTCGGCGTGTGCGGCTTCCAGTTCTTCAAGCGTCACGGTGCGCGTCAGGTCGAACGGGCCCGCCTTGGTACGGCGCAGCTCGGCGACATGTGCCCCGCAGCCGAGCAACTGGCCGAGATCCTCGACCAGCGTACGGATATAAGTGCCTTTGCTGCAATCAACCGCCAGGCGGGCCTGCTCGCCTTCGCAGGCCAGCAGTTCCAGGCGCGCAATAGTAACAGAACGCGCTTCGCGCTCCACTACTTCACCCGCACGAGCCAGCTTGTAGAGTGGCTGACCATCCTTCTTCAACGCCGAGTACATCGGCGGTATCTGCTTGATTTCACCTCGAAAGCGCGGCAGCAGCGCCTCGATCTCGGCGCGACCGACGGTCACCGGGCGCCGTTCGATCACGTCGCCTTCGGCATCACCAGTGGTGGTGGTGACGCCCAACTGAGCGACGGTCTCGTAGCCCTTGTCGGCGTCGAGCAGATACTGGGAGAACTTGGTCGCCTCACCGAAACACAGCGGCAGCACACCGGTGGCCAACGGGTCGAGGCTACCGGTGTGACCGGCCTTCTCGGCATTGAGCAGCCAACGCACCTTCTGCAGCGCGGCGTTGGAGGTGAAACCGTGCGGCTTGTCGAGCAGGATGATGCCGTCAACCTTGCGGCGAATACGTTTTACCTGCGCCACGCCTTACTCCTTGGAACCCGCGGTGTCGTCGTGCAGACGATCTTCCGCCACGGCACGCTCGATCAGTGCCGACAGGTGAGCACCGCGCTGGACGCTCTCGTCGTAGTGGAAGTGCAGCTGTGGCACGCTGCGCAGCTTCATCGCCTTGCCCAGTTGCATGCGCAGGAAACCGGCCGCGTCGTTGAGTACCTTGAGGCTCTCTTTGATCGCCTCGGCATCATCCTGCCCCATGACGGTGATGAAGACCTTGGCGTGACCGATATCACGACTGACGTCGACTGCGGTGATGGTCACCAGCCCCAGACGCGGATCCTTGACCTCACGCCGGATAAGCTGGGCCAGTTCGCGTTGCATCTGGTCGCCGATACGCTGGGTACGGCTGTAATCTTTGGCCATTTTCTACTTACCTTTACTGCGTCCGCCGTCTGTTCGCCAGCGGACTCAAAAGCGGCAAACGCCCGGCCGCGCGAATGCGGGGCCGGGCGTTGCGTGTTGCGACTCGCGATTACAGGCTGCGAGCCACCTGGACTTTCTCGAACACTTCGATCTTGTCGCCGACCTTGACGTCGTTGTAGCTCTTCACCGCGATACCGCACTCCATGCCGTTACGCACTTCGGCGACGTCGTCCTTGAAGCGACGCAGCGATTCCAGCTCACCTTCGAAGATCACCACGTCTTCACGCAGTACACGGATCGGACGGTTACGGAAGACAGTGCCTTCGATGACCATGCAACCGGCAACCGCGCCAAACTTCGGCGAACGGAACACGTCACGCACTTCGGCGGTGCCCAGGATGTTCTCGCGAACATCGCTGCCGAGCATACCGGTGAGCGCCTTCTTGACGTCTTCGATGATGTCGTAGATGACGTTGTAGTAGCGCATGTCCAGGCCTTCGGCCTCGACGATCTTGCGCGCACCAGCGTCAGCACGGACGTTGAAGCCGAACAGCACGGCGTTGGAAGCCAGCGCCAGGTTGGCATCGGACTCGGTGATACCACCGACGCCGCCACCGACCACACGCACCTGCACTTCATCGTTACCCAGGGTGCTGAGCGAGCCTTGCAGGGCTTCCAGAGAACCACGCACATCGGACTTGAGCACGATGTTGAGGGTTTTCTTCTCTTCCTGGCCCATGTTCTCGAAGATGTTTTCCAGCTTGCCGGCGTGAGCACGGGCCAGCTTGACCTCACGGAACTTGCCTTGACGGAACAGGGCAACTTCGCGGGCCTTCTTCTCGTCGGCGACCACAGTCATGTCGTCACCGGCATCCGGCGTGCCGTCGAGGCCGAGGATCTCGACCGGAATGGACGGACCGGCTTCCTTGATCGGCTTGCCGTTCTCGTCAAGCATGGCACGCACGCGGCCATAGTTGACGCCGACTAGGACCATGTCGCCCTGACGCAGGGTACCGTCCTGAACCAGCACGGTGGCCACCGGGCCACGGCCCTTGTCCAGACGCGATTCGACCACCACACCACGACCCGGGGCCGACGGAGTGGCTTTCAGCTCGAGGACTTCAGCCTGCAGCAGTACGGCTTCGAGCAGCTCGTCGATGCCGGTACCCATCTTGGCCGACACATGCACATAAGGTGCATCGCCGCCCCACTCTTCCGGGATCACGTCGAGAGCGGCCAGGCCGTTCTTGATGTTGTCCGGGTTGGCATCAGGCTTGTCGATCTTGTTCACCGCGACCACGATCG
Source organism: Ectopseudomonas toyotomiensis (assembly GCF_017167985.1). Taxonomy (NCBI): domain Bacteria; kingdom Pseudomonadati; phylum Pseudomonadota; class Gammaproteobacteria; order Pseudomonadales; family Pseudomonadaceae; genus Ectopseudomonas; species Ectopseudomonas toyotomiensis. The sequence goes on from NZ_CP070505.1 coordinate 1,119,002, forward strand.
GCACGCCAGCCGCTTTCGCGTGCTGTACGGCTTCCTGGGTCTGCGGCATCACGCCGTCGTCAGCTGCAACGACCAGGATGACGATGTCGGTGGCCTTGGCACCACGCGCACGCATGGCGGTAAACGCAGCGTGACCGGGGGTGTCGAGGAAGGTGACCATGCCACGCTCGGTTTCCACGTGGTAAGCACCGATATGCTGGGTGATGCCACCCGCTTCACCGGAAGCCACCTTGGCGCGACGAATGTAGTCGAGCAGCGAGGTCTTACCGTGGTCGACGTGACCCATCACGGTCACCACCGGCGCGCGGGACACGGCCTCACCTTCGAACTTCAGCGACTCGGCCAGCGAATCTTCCAGGGCGTTATCGCTGACCAGCTTGACCTTGTGGCCCAGCTCTTCGGCGATCAACTGGGCAGTTTCCTGATCCAGCACCTGATTGATGGTCACTGGGGTGCCCATCTTGAACATGAACTTGATGACTTCAGCAGCCTTGACCGACATCTGCTGGGCCAGGTCGGCCACCGTGATGGTTTCGCCAATGGCTACGTCACGCACCACCGGGCCGGCCGGAGCCTGGAAGCCATGCTGGTTGCGCTTCTTCATCTTCGACTTGCCGCGGCCACCACGACGGAAACCGTCGCTTTCTTCATCGACGCTACGCGGAGCGACGCGCGGAGCCGGCGCCTTCTCCTTGGTAGCGGGGCGATGCTGGGTGTGCTTGCGATCGCGACGCTCGTCTTCATCAGAGCGTGCCTTCTCGGGGCGACGCACTTCTTCTTTCTTGCGCTCGACTTCGACGACCGGAGCGGCAACCAGCGGTTCGCTGACAGGCGTCGGCGCGGCAGCAGGTGCGGCAGTTTCGGTCGTGGCAGTTGCAGCCTGGCGCTTGGCTTCTTCTTCGGCCTTGCGCTTAGCTTCTTCCTCGGCCTTCAGGCGCTCGGCCTCGGCAGCGGCCTGCTGAGCTTCCAGCTCGCGCTGCTTCTCGGCTTCCAGCTCTTCCGGGCTGCGCTTGACGAAGGTCTTCTTCTTGCGCACTTCAACACTGATGGTCTTGCTACCAGCGACGCGCAGCGTGCTGGTGGTCTTGCGTTGCAAGGTAATCTTGCGCGGCTCTTCGACCTTGTCGCCGTGACTGCTCTTGAGATGGGCCAGCAGGGCCTGTTTCTCACTATCGGTCACTACTTGTTCGGCACTGTCGTGGGACAGGCCAGCTTCACGCATCTGCTGCAGCAGGCGCTCAACCGGGGTGTCGACCACTGTGGCCAGTTCTTTCACCGTGACTTGCGTCATGCATCTTTCTCCTCAGGCCGCAACCGCTTATTCGAACCAATGGGCTCGGGCGGCCATGATCAGCTTGCCGGCACGCTCTTCGTCGATGCCGTCGATGTCGAGCAGGTCGTCAATCGACTGCTCGGCCAGGTCTTCACGGGTAATCACGCCGCGCAGCGCAAGCTCTAGAGCCAGCGCCTTGTCCATGCCTTCCAGTTCCAGCAAATCATCTGCCGGATGGGCATCGGCCAACTTCTCCTCGTTGGCGATCGCCTTGGTCAGCAGACGATCCTTAGCCCGTGCACGCAGCTCATTGACGATCTCCTCGTCGAAGCCATCGATACTGAGCATTTCTTCCATGGGTACGTAGGCAATCTCTTCGAGACTGGTGAAACCCTCTTCGACCAAGACTTGAGCCAGTTCTTCGTCGACTTCCAGCTCGTCGATGAAGGACTGCATGATGTCGCCGGTTTCTGCCTGTTGCTTGGCCTGAATGTCCGCTTCGGTCATCACGTTCAGGGTCCAGCCGGTCAACTGACTGGCAAGACGCACGTTCTGACCGCCACGACCAATGGCCTGGGCCAGGTTGTCTTCGCCAACGGCGATGTCCATGGCATGGGCATCTTCATCGACGATGATCGCAGCCACTTCAGCCGGCGACATGGCATTGATGACGAACTGCGCGGGATTGTCGTCCCACAGCACGATATCCACGCGCTCACCGCCCAGTTCACCGGAAACGGCTTGGACGCGCGAACCACGCATACCGATGCAGGCACCCTGCGGGTCGATACGCTTGTCCTTGGAGCGCACGGCGATCTTGGCGCGCGAACCCGGATCACGGGAGGCGGCCTTGACGTCGATCAGCCCTTCGGCGATTTCCGGTACTTCGATGCGGAACAGCTCGATCAGCATTTCCGGAGCGGTACGCGACAGGATCAGTTGCGGGCCGCGGTTCTCGGTACGAATTTCCTTGAGCAGGGCACGCAGACGCACACCAACGCGGAAAGTCTCGCGCGGAATGATGTCTTCACGGGCCAGCAGCGCCTCGGCGTTGTTGCCCAGGTCGACGATGACGTTGTCGCGGGTGACCTTCTTCACGGTGCCGGAGATGATCTCACCCAGGCGCTCGCGGTAGGCGTCTACCACCTGAGCACGCTCGGCCTCGCGCACTTTCTGCACGATGACCTGCTTGGCGGTTTGCGCGGCGATGCGACCGAACTCGATGGAATCGACCTTCTCTTCGAGCACGTCACCGATCTTGGCGTTGGCCTCGACGGCCTGCGGCATGTCCTCGGTCACCTGGTAGGCCGGGTCCTCGAACTCGGACTCATCGACCACGGTCCAGCGGCGGAAAGTTTCGTAGCTACCGTTCTGACGGTTGATCGACACACGCAGGTCGACTTCGTCCTCGAAACGTTTCTTGGTGGCGGTCGCCAGAGCCAGCTCCAGCGCCTCGAAAATCACGCCGGCCGGTACACCCTTTTCGTTGGATACCGACTCAACAACCAGCAGTACTTCTTTGCTCATCGTACGCCTCGCCTTTCGCAATCCATTGGTTCTGCACAGTCCGCATCACGTTCACGCCATTGGCGCTATCTTCGTGAGCTGCCGCGCTACCTTCGCGCCATCTGTGTCGCTTGCGCTGCGCCGACAATCGACAGTCCAGCAGCGCCACAGAATCCGCATCTCAATCAAATCGGGGGATGATATTGGCCTTGTCGATCAGGTCGATCGGCAACAGATACTCGTGGTCATCCACCTGAACTACCACGTCCTGCTCCTCCACACCGCGAAGGAGGCCCTGGAAGTTACGACGCCCGTCGAAAGGCGAACGCAGCTTGATCTTCACCTGTTCACCGGCATGCGTCGCAAACTGTTCGAGGGTGAACAACGGACGATCCATGCCAGGAGAAGAAACTTCCAGTGTGTACTCCGAGGTAATCGGATCCTCGACATCGAGCACACCACTGAGCTGACGGCTGACGATTTCACAATCGTCGATCAGGATGCCATCGGCTTTATCGATATAGACACGCAGCAGCGAATGACGCCCCTGCGACAGGAACTCGATGCCCCAACATTGATAACCGAGCGCCTCGATTACTGGGGCCAACAAGGCCTGCAACTGTTCTAGCTTGCTCGACACTTAACGGCCCTCGTGCATGCTGTGCAAATAAAAAATGGGCGAAACGCCCATCCCTTCAATCCGCCGTAAATACCAACGGACACTGTCTTTCAGCTAACAAAAAGCCCCTGAAAAGGGGCCTGCTGAAACTGGTTGCGGGGGCAGGATTTGAACCTACGACCTTCGGGTTATGAGCCCGACGAGCTACCAGACTGCTCCACCCCGCGTCAAAGCTGGGCCGGAATTATACGGCCACCCCCTGGCGAGGGTCAACCAAACACTCCAGCAACAAGAAAGCCCGCGAACTGCGGGCTTTCTTGAGTATGGTACCGAGGAGGGGACTCGAACCCCTACAGCCTATGGCCACTACCACCTCAAGGTAGCGTGTCTACCAATTCCACCACCTCGGCAAAACTGTTACTGCTCTGGAGCCTCCGGCACATCCGAAGCATCGGACGCTGGAGCTTGCTCTTCGAGCACCGGCACATCTTCGACAGCCGGTTTTTGTTGAACTTCCAGAACCGCTGGATCTGGCAGACCAACTTGAGTCAGTGCATCAGCTTTTTCTTTAGCAAAGAACGCTAAACCCAAGCTGGTAATGAAAAAAGCCGCGGCAAGTATACCAGTAAACTTACTCAGAAAGGTAGAGGAACCTTGGCTTCCGAATACAGTTGCCGAAGCACCCGAACCGAACGACGCACCCGCGTCAGCGCCTTTACCCTGCTGCAACAGCACCAGCACTACAATCCCGATCGCACCCAGCAGGTGCAGAACAACAATGACTGTTTCCAGCATTCTTCAGTTTCCTGCAGCGCGACAGATCGCACCGAATTCATCCGCATTCAGAGAGGCGCCACCTACGAGCCCCCCATCGATATCCCGCATGCCGAACAACTCGGCAGCACTGGCGGCCTTCACACTGCCACCATAAAGAATTCTCAGCCCACTCGCGACACCAGCATCGAACTGCGCAACTTGCGCGCGGATCGCTGCATGCACTTCCTGAGCCTGCTCGGGCGTAGCGGTCAACCCGGTGCCAATGGCCCATACAGGCTCATAGGCAACTACGGCGTTCTTCAGCGCATCGACACCCAACGCATCGATCACCGCGGCCAACTGGCCACCCACCACACCCAGCGTTGTATTCGCTTCACGTTGCTCGCGGGTTTCACCAACGCAGAGCACCGGAGTCAAACCTGCAGCCTGTACCGCTGCAAACTTGCGCACGACCACTTCGTCACTTTCACCCAGAATCAGGCGACGTTCGGAGTGACCAACCAGCACCAGCTCACAACCGCCGTCGAGCAACTGACTAACCGCCAGTTCACCAGTCAAGGCACCCTGCTCTACTTGTGCTGCACAATCCTGCGCTCCAACCATCACCGCTTTACCATTCAGGCTTTCGAAGACCTGAGCGATATGCAGACTGGAGGGAAACACCGCAACATCGACATCAGCAGGAAGTACCTGCTGACGTACACCTTCGATCAGCTCTGCGACGCTTGCGCGGGTACCGTGCATTTTCCAGTTACCAGCGACCAAGGGGCGACGCATGTTTTACCTCGTCGATCAAAGAGGGCGCAGATGTTACCCAAGAGCACCCGCGGTAGCAAGCGCAATCAAGCACAGACTTCGGCAACAATCTTAGCCAATTCATCGGCATAGCCGCGAACCGAGCTTTCCTCGTCACCTTCGACCATCACCCGCACCAGCGGCTCGGTGCCGGACTTGCGCAGCAGCACGCGACCGCGCCCAGCCATGCTCTCGGTCACCCGCGCGCAGGCTTCCTTCACCGAAGGATGCTCGAGCGGATCGACAGCACCGGAGAACCGCACATTGACCAGCACCTGCGGACACTTCTTCAGATCGCTGCGCGCATCAACCAGGCTCTGACCACGGCGCTTGAGTGCCATCAGCACCTGCAGGGCCGCAATAATCGCATCGCCAGTCGTGGTGTGCTGGAAGCACACCAGGTGCCCGGAGTTCTCGCCACCGAGCTGCCAGTTGCGCGCCAGCAATTCAGCGATCACATAACGATCGCCCACATTGGCGCGAATGAATGGGATGTTCAGATCGGCCAGAGCCAGTTCCAGCCCGAGATTGCTCATCAGCGTGCCGACCACACCACCACGCAGCCGCCCCCGCTCCTGCAGATCACGCGCAATGATGAACAACAGCTCATCACCATCGACCACCGCACCATATTGGTCGACCATCAGCACACGATCAGCATCGCCATCGAAGGCGATACCCAGATCGGCCTCCTGCGCGACCACTTCGGCCTGCAGCGCGGCAATATGTGTGGAACCGCAAGCATCATTGATATTGAGGCCATCGGGCTGCGCCGAAATGACTCGAACCTCCGCACCCAGCTCGCGAAATACACTCGGCGCGACCTTGTAGGCAGCGCCATGGGCGCAATCGATGACGATCTTCAGACCTTTGAAGCTGGTGCCACTGGGCACGCTGCCCTTGCAGAACTCGATGTAGCGACCGGAGGCATCGTTGATCCGCGAAGCTTTGCCAATACCGGCAGATTCGACCACGGTCATCGGCTGATCGAGCAACTCTTCGATCATCGCCTCGACATCGTCCGGAAGCTTGGTGCCTTCGCTGGAAAAGAACTTGATGCCGTTATCGTCATGCGGATTGTGCGAAGCACTGATGACGATACCGGCATCGGCCTGAAAAGTGCGCGTCAGGTAGGCAATGGCCGGCGTCGGCATTGGCCCGAGCAGTTGCACGTCCGCCCCCGCTGCAGCCAGCCCCGCCTCGAGGGCGGACTCGAACATGTAGCCAGAGATACGCGTGTCCTTGCCGATCAGGATCCGGCACTTGCCCTGCTTGCGAAACGCCATGCCAGCCGCCCAACCGAGCTTGAGCATGAAATCCGGAGTAATGGGAAACTGGCCAACGCGACCACGAATACCGTCGGTGCCGAAGTACTTTCTAGCCATAACGCTTTCCTTGTTATTGCGCCGCTTCAACCGCAGCGATCATGCGCACCACGTCCACCGTTTCGGCGACATCGTGCACACGCAAAATATGTGCGCCCTTGGTCAATGCCAGAGCAGCCAATGCCAGACTGCCGTAGAGGCGCCCGCCCACCTCGTGACCGAGCACCTTGCCGATCATGCTCTTGCGTGACACACCAACCAGCAATGGCCGCCCCAACGCAGAGAGCTCACTCATGCGCTTGAACAGGGCGAGATTGTGCTCCAGGGTCTTGGCAAAACCAAAGCCCGGATCGAGCAGGATCCGCTCAGCGGGAATACCGGCTGTCGCGCAGACAGCCATGCGCTCGACGAGAAAATCACGCACCTCAGCGACGATATCCGGATACTGCGGATCATCCTGCATGTTGCCGGGCTCGCCGCGCATATGCATCAGACACACCGGCAGCCCCGTATCTGCCGCCGCATCCAGAGCGCCATCACGCTGTAACGAACGCACATCATTGATCAGCCCCGCACCCAGCCTTGCACTTTCGCGCATGACTGCGGGGGTCGAGGTGTCCACGGAAATGATCACGTCGAGCTGACGAGCGATAGCTTCGACCACCGGCGCAACCCGTTCCAGCTCCTCGGTAGGCGAAACGCTTCGCGCCCCAGGGCGGGTGGACTCACCACCGATATCGATCAGCGTCGCACCGGCCGCGACCATCTGCTCGGCGTGACGCAATGCAGCATCGCGCGCCGTAAAGCGCCCACCGTCGGAGAAAGAATCAGGGGTGACATTGAGGATGCCCATCACCTGCGGACGGGACAAATCAAGAAGCCGGCTACCACAGGGTAGCCGGCTCGGGTGTTGCGCTTGAGACATATGAAACCTTAGTGCTCGGCCGCCGGCCCACCAATGGGCTTTTCAGAACGATCTGGCTCGTCGACCTTGGCCTGCGGAGCACCGGAGTCACCGCCACCATCCCAGCCGCGCGGCTCACGAGGCTCGCGACCATTCATGATGTCATCGATCTGCTCGGCGTCGATGGTTTCGTACTTCATCAGCGCTTCGGCCATGGCATCGAGCTTGTCACGGTTCTCAACCAGTAGTTTCTTGGCCGTGGCATAGCATTCATCGATGATACGACGCACTTCCTCGTCGATCTGCTTGGCAGTCTCGCCGGAAACGTTGCTGGCCTGGCTGCCCATGCTGCGACCGAGGAAAACTTCACCCTCTTCTTCCGCATACATCAGCGGGCCCAGCTTCTCGGAAAGACCCCACTTGGTGACCATGTTCTTGGCCAGCTGGGTGGCGCGCATGATGTCGTTCGAGGCGCCCGTGGTGACACCATCGAAGCCCAGAGTCATCTCTTCGGCGATACGACCACCGAACAGCGAGCAAATCTGGCTGATCAGCGCGCGCTTGCTGAGGCTGTAACGATCCTCTTCCGGCAGGAACATGGTCACGCCCAGGGCACGACCACGCGGAATGATAGACACCTTGTAAACTGGATCGTGCTCGGGCACCAGGCGACCAACGATGGCATGGCCCGCCTCGTGGAACGCAGTGTTGAGCTTCTCCTTGTCGGACATGACCATGGTCTTGCGCTCGGCACCCATCATGATCTTGTCCTTGGCCAGCTCGAATTCCTTCATTTCCACTAAGCGCTTGCCAGCACGAGCGGCGAACAGAGAGGCTTCGTTGACCAGGTTGGCCAGATCGGCACCGGAGAATCCCGGGGTACCGCGCGCGATGACCGCCGGATTGACGTCGTCGCCCATCGGCACCTTGCGCATGTGCACTTTCAGAATTTGCTCGCGACCGCGAATATCCGGCAGACCAACGACCACCTGGCGGTCGAAGCGGCCAGGACGCAGCAGCGCAGGGTCGAGAACGTCCGGACGGTTGGTGGCAGCGATGACGATGATGCCGTCATTCATCTCGAAACCGTCCATCTCCACCAGCAGCTGGTTGAGAGTCTGCTCACGCTCGTCGTGACCGCCGCCCATGCCGGCGCCACGATGGCGACCCACGGCGTCGATCTCGTCGATGAAGATGATGCACGGCGCGTGCTTCTTGGCCTGATCGAACATGTCGCGAACGCGGGAAGCACCCACACCCACGAACATCTCGACGAAATCGGAACCGGAAATGGTGAAGAACGGCACTTTCGCCTCACCGGCCACGGCCTTGGCCAGCAGCGTCTTACCGGTACCCGGCGAGCCGACCATCAGTACGCCACGCGGGATACGACCGCCCAGGCGCTGGAACTTGCCCGGATCGCGGAGGAATTCCACCAGCTCGCTGACTTCTTCCTTGGCCTCGTCGCAACCGGCGACGTCGGCAAAGGTGGTCTTGACCTGATCCTCGGAGAGCAGGCGCGCCTTGGACTTACCAAAGCTCATCGGCCCGCCCTTGCCGCCGGCCCCGCCTTGCATCTGACGCATGAAGAACATGAATACGGCGATGATCACCAGAATCGGGAAGCTTGCCACCAGCAGTTGAGTCCAGATGCTTTGCTGCTCAGGCTGCTTGCCTTCGATGACCACGTTGTTGTCGATCAGGTCGCCAATAAGGCCGCCGTCCTGGATCGCCGGACGAATGGTCTTGAACCCCTCGCCATCGGTGCGCTTGCCGGTGATCACGTAACCATCGACGGTCACGCGCTCGACGCGCCCTTCCTTCACCTGCTCGATGAATTGCGAGTAGCTCAGGGTCTGCGGCTCGCTCGGACTGGAGAAGTTGTTCATCACGGTAACCAGCACCGCCGCGATGATCAGCCACAGGATCAGATTCTTTGCCATGTCGTTCAATTAGCTACCCTCTGAAGCAGGCCTCGTGGCGAAGCAGGCTTCCCATGACGACCAATGATATACCGACTAACTTACACCAAACGCCCGCTTCCCGCAGGCGCCGTCTGTAACCCTTTATGAGGTTTCTGCCACTGAGACCGACAGGGCGGACACCAGTTTCAACTCACATCCCGCGAAAGCCGCGCGCCAACAGATATTGCTCACGGGAGCGATCGCGCGAGGACAGCGGCTTGCGCATCTGCACCTTGTCGAACGTCTCGCGCACCTGCTTGTGGTAGGCGTCGAAACCTTCGCCCTGGAAAATCTTGATCAGAAAATCGCCACCTGGGCGCAAGACACGCCCGGCCAGATCCAGCGCCAGCTCGCACAGATACATGGCACGTGCCTGATCGGCGGTTCTCACCCCACTCATATTGGGGGCCATATCGGAAATAACAAGGTCCACCGGATTTTCGCCGATGGCCTCGAGAATCTGCGCGAAGACCGCGTCATCGGTGAAATCACCCTGAATGAAGGTGACATCGGGAATGCTGTCCATCTCCAGGATGTCGGAGGCGATCAGACGCCCTTTGTCGCCGATCACTCGACTGGTGACCTGCGACCAGCCGCCTGGCGCGGCGCCAAGATCGACCACGGTCATGCCCGGGCGCAGGATGCGATCCTTCTCCTGGATTTCCAGCAACTTGTAGCTGGCACGCGAACGATAGCCGTCCTTCTGCGCCATCTTCACGTATGGATCATCGAAATGTTCTTTCAGCCAACGCTGGCTGGTCTTGGAACGTGCCACTGAAACCTCTGACTCAACGGGTCATGAATAACTGCGCGGGCTCGGGTAAGATAGGCGCCGTTTTCCAGACCGAATTAGGTACTAACGATTATGCCGCTCACTCAAGAGCAGAAGAAACAATTCAAATCTATCGGCCACCACCTGAAACCTGTATTGATCGTGGCTGACAATGGTTTGACCGAGGGCGTGCTGGCCGAACTGGACCGCGCCCTGAACGATCACGAGCTGATCAAGGTACAGCTGCGCCTCACCGAACGCGAGGATCGCCAGGCCGCCATTGTAGCCCTGTGCGAGAGCGGACGCGCTGAACTGGTCCAGTCGATTGGCAAGGTCGCCCTGCTCTATCGCAAGAACCCCAAGCCGAATCGCAACCTGTCCAACGTTATTCGTTACCAGGGTTGAGGCGCTTCCATCGCGATCAGAGGCAGGCATGGCGTGCCCTGATCGCGAATGAATTCGCGTCTGAAAGCGTCGTTAGCGCCTGACCGGCGCCCCAGGCACGGGCTGCAGCACCAGCAACAGCCCACAAAACGCCATCACCAGATAGCTGAAGCGCAGCCAGTACTCGACATCGGGCCAGTAGCGCAACACAGCGAAGTAGCTCAGGGCCATGACCGCAACGGTCAGCAGTAGTTGCCCACGCATATCCCGCAATAGGCTCGACAGACCTTCACTGCGCAGCAAGGCAAAAGCCTGCAGAGCAACGCATACCGCTGTCAGACCGACCAGTAGCGACACCAGCCGCGTGGCTATCTCCTGCACCAGCAGAGGTGCCAGGCCGGTCTGGCCGATGGCTGGCAGAATGACGAATTGCAGCAACCACAAGCCGCCGACCCAAAGAGTCTGGGCCAGCTGCCAGCTAACGGCAGCCGCCCGCGACGGCTGCTGTGACTTATATGTGGCGGACTTCGACAATCTCGTACTCGATCAGGCCACTGGGGGTCTGCACCGCAACCACGTCGCCTTCATTCTTGCCAATCAAGGCACGGGCGATAGGCGAGCCGACGGAGATCTTGCCCTGCTTGATGTCGGCTTCATCTTCGCCAACGATCTGGTAGGTCACGCTTTCGTCAGTCTCGACGTTGGCGATTTCCACCGTAGTGCCGAAGATCACCTTGCCGGTGTGCTCGATAGTGGTGACATCGATGATCACCGCGTTCTGCAGACGACCTTCGATATCACGCACACGCGCTTCGACCATGCCCTGCTGCTCACGCGCGGCGTGGTACTCGGCGTTTTCCTTGAGATCACCCAGCTCGCGGGCTTCACCGATGTCCTGACTGAGTTTCGGGCGAACCACCTTGGTCAGGTGCGCCAGCTCTTCTTCCAGGGCGCGAGCGCCCTGAACGGTCATTGGATATTTGTTCATGCCTTGATTCCTGCATGCAGATCCTGCAGCCGGCGCACAGTCTTCTCCGGGCCGAACTTGAGCGCTTCACAGACCGCCTGACCCGCCGCGATGGTCGTGGTGCAGTAGATCTTGTGCTGCAGGGCGTTACGACGGATCGAGTAGGAGTCAGCGATGGACTGGCGCCCCTCGGTGGTATTGATGATCAGGGTGACCTCATCATTCTTGATCATGTCGACGACATGCGGACGACCTTCAGTCACCTTGTTCACGCGACGAACTGGCAGACCAGCAGCCTCGATCACCTTGGCGGTGCCGGCAGTGGCAACCACTTCAAAGCCCAGCGCGACCAGATCACGGGCGACCTGAACGGCTTCCGGCTTGTCATCTTCACGTACGCTGATGAAGGCGCAACCGGAGTTCGGCAGGATCTCGCTGGCACCGAGCTGGGCCTTGGCGAAGGCTTCGCCGAAGGTGTCACCGACCCCCATGACTTCACCGGTGGACTTCATCTCCGGGCCGAGAATCGGGTCGACGCCGGGGAACTTGGCGAAGGGGAACACCGCTTCCTTGACGCTGAAGAACGGCGGGATGATTTCCTTGCTGTAACCGGCCTCGGCCAGGCTCTTGCCAGCCATGACGCGTGCAGCCACCTTGGCCAGCGACTCGCCGACGCACTTGGAGACGAACGGCACGGTACGCGAGGCGCGCGGGTTCACCTCGATGACGTAGATGTCTTCGCCCTGCACCGCCATCTGCACGTTCATCAGGCCAACCACGCCGAGCTCCAGGGCCATTTTCTTGACCTGGTCGCGGATCTCGTCCTGGATGTGCATCGGCAGCGAGTATGGCGGCAGCGAGCAGGCGGAGTCACCAGAGTGCACGCCGGCCTGTTCGATGTGCTGCATGATCGCGCCGATCACCACGGTCTCGCCGTCGCACACCGCATCCACGTCCACCTCGATGGCGCAGTTGAGGAAGCGATCGAGCAGCACTGGGCTGTCGTTGGAGACTTTCACCGCTTCGCGCATGTAGCGCTTGAGTTCTTCTTCCTGGTAGACGATTTCCATCGCCCGGCCGCCCAGTACATAGGACGGACGCACCACCATCGGGTAACCGATGTTCTTCGACAAGGCCAGGGCCTCGTCTTCGCTGCGCGCAGTGGCGTTGGCCGGCTGACGCAGATTCAGGCGCTGCACCATCTGCTGGAAGCGCTCGCGGTCTTCGGCGCGGTCGATGGCCTCGGGGCTGGTGCCGATGATCGGTACGCCCGCTTCTTCCAGGGCGCGGCAGATCTTCAGCGGAGTCTGGCCGCCGTACTGGACGATGACGCCTTTCGGCTGCTCGACACGGACGATTTCCAGCACGTCTTCCAGGGTCACCGGCTCGAAGTACAGGCGATCGGAGGTGTCGTAGTCGGTGGAGACGGTTTCCGGGTTGCAGTTGACCATGATGGTCTCGTAACCGTCTTCACGCATGGCCAGCGCGGCGTGTACGCAGCAGTAGTCGAACTCGATGCCCTGGCCGATACGGTTGGGGCCACCACCGAGGATCATGATCTTCTCGCGACTCGACGGATTGGCCTCGCACTCTTCCTCGTAGGTCGAGTACATGTAGGCGGTGTCGGTGGCGAACTCGGCGGCGCAGGTGTCCACGCGCTTGTACACCGGCAGCACCTTGAGCTTGTGGCGATGGGCACGCAGACTCTTCTCGGAAACACCCAGCAGCTTGGCCAGGCGCGCATCGGAGAAGCCCTTGCGCTTGAGCTTGAACATCAGGTCGCGGTCGATAGCCGACAGACCGAGGGTCTGCACGGTGGCCTCGTCCTTGATCAGATCTTCGATCTGCACCAGGAACCACTCGTCGATACGGGTCAGCTCGAACACTTCGGCGACGGTCTTGCCGGCGCGGAAGGCATCGGCCACGTACCAGATGCGGTCGGCGCTGGGCACGGTCAATTCGCGGCGCAGGGTGCTTTCAGCTTCAGGGTCGTTCAGGTCGAGCTTTGGATCGAAGCCGGCAACACCCACTTCCAGGCCGCGCAGGGCCTTCTGCATGGACTCCTGGAAGGTACGACCGATGGCCATGACCTCACCGACGGACTTCATCTGGGTGGTCAAGCGCGCATCGGCCTTGGGGAATTTCTCGAAGGCGAAGCGCGGCACCTTGGTCACCACGTAGTCGATGGCCGGCTCGAACGACGCCGGGGTACGACCGCCGGTGATGTCGTTGGACAGCTCGTCGAGGGTGTAGCCGACAGCCAGCTTGGCGGCGATCTTTGCGATCGGGAAGCCGGTGGCCTTGGAGGCCAGCGCCGAGCTGCGCGATACACGCGGATTCATTTCGATGACGACCATGCGGCCGGTATTCGGGCAGATACCGAACTGCACGTTGGAGCCGCCGGTTTCCACGCCAATCTCACGCAGTACCGCCAAGGAGGCGTTACGCAGGATCTGGTATTCCTTGTCGGTCAGGGTCTGTGCCGGCGCGACGGTGATCGAGTCACCGGTGTGTACGCCCATCGGGTCGAAGTTCTCGATGGAGCAGACGATGATGCAGTTGTCCTTCTTGTCACGGACCACCTCCATCTCGTATTCCTTCCAGCCGATCAGCGACTCGTCGATCAGCAGCTCACTGGTCGGCGACAGGTCGAGACCACGGGCGCAGATTTCCTCGAACTCTTCACGGTTGTAGGCGATGCCGCCACCGGTGCCGCCCATGGTGAAGGACGGACGGATGATGCACGGGAAGCCGACCTTCTCCAGGACGCCGTAGGCATCTTCCATGCTATGGGCGATGCCGGATACCGGGCAGGCCAGGCCGATGTCCTTCATCGCCTTGTCGAAGCGCGAACGGTCTTCAGCCTTGTCGATGGTGTCGGCGTTGGCGCCGATCATCTCGACGCCAAATTTCTCCAGTACGCCATGACGCTCCAGATCCAGCGCGCAGTTCAGCGCGGTCTGGCCACCCATGGTCGGCAGCAGGGCGTCGGGGCGCTCCTTCTCGATGATCTTGGCCACGGTGGCCCATTTGATCGGCTCGATGTAGGTGGCGTCGGCCATCGACGGGTCGGTCATGATGGTGGCCGGGTTGGAGTTCACCAGGATGACGCGGAAACCTTCTTCCTTCAGCGCCTTGCAGGCCTGAGCGCCGGAGTAGTCGAACTCACAGGCCTGGCCGATGACGATGGGGCCGGCGCCGAGGATCAGGATACTTTTGATGTCTGTACGTTTTGGCATTTTTTCTCTCTCGAATCCGTAGGTCGGTCGGCGGGCTTAGCGGCGCTTGGCCATGGCTTCGATGAAGCGGTCGAACAACGGCGCCACGTCGTGCGGGCCGGGGCTCGCTTCGGGGTGACCCTGGAAGCTGAAGGCGTCCTTGTCGGTACGCTCGATGCCCTGCAGGGTGCCATCGAACAGCGACTTGTGGATCGCACGCAGGTTGCCCGGCAGGCTGCTCTCGTCCACGGCGAAACCGTGGTTCTGGCTGGTGATCATCACCACACCGCTGTCGAGATCCTGTACCGGGTGGTTGGCACCGTGGTGGCCATGACCCATCTTCAGGGTCTTGGCGCCGGAGGCCAGGGCCAGCAACTGGTGGCCGAGGCAGATGCCGAATACCGGGATATCGGTTTCCAGCACGTCCTTGATCGCCTGGATTGCGTAGTCGCACGGCTCGGGATCGCCAGGACCGTTGGAGAGGAACACGCCATCAGGATTGAGTGCCAGCACCTCACTGGCCGGAGTTTGCGCCGGCACCACGGTCAGGCGGCAGCCACGCTCGACCAGCATGCGCAGGATGTTCAGCTTCACGCCGTAGTCGTAGGCAACCACGTGATAAGGCAGCTCGCTGGCCGGAATCTCCGGGTGGCTGTCGGACTGCAGGTTCCAGGTGCTTTCGCGCCACTCGTAGCGCTCGGTGCAGCTGACGACCTTGGCCAGGTCCATGCCTTTGAGGCCCGGGAAACTGCGTGCCAGCTCCAGTGCTTTCTCTTCGGTGGCGTCGTCACCGACCAGAATGCAGCCATTCTGCGAACCCTTTTCGCGCAGGATGCGGGTCAGACGGCGAGTATCGATACCGGCGATGGCGACGGTGCCATTGGCTTTCAGGTACTCGTCCAGCGGCTGCTTGTCGCGCCAGTTGCTGGAAATCAGCGGCAGGTCGCGAATGATCAGGCCAGCGGCCCAGACGCGGTTGGACTCGGCATCTTCCGGCGTGGTGCCGGTGTTGCCGATGTGCGGGTAAGTCAGGGTAACGATCTGCTGGGCATAGGATGGATCGGTAAGGATTTCCTGATAGCCGGTCATGGCGGTGTTGAACACCACCTCTCCGATCGTCTGGCCATCGGCCCCGATGGAATCGCCGCGAAAAATGCTGCCGTCAGCAAGGGCCAAAATGGCAGGTTTGGGGGCTGGCTTAGTCAAGAAGACCTCCGTCTCGATCAAGGCTTGAAGCAAACGCAGGTTGTAAAAAAGCGGGATGACGTGTGAAGGTCATCCCGCTTTTTTATTTGAGCCATTCTGCGTAACTTTTAGTGGACACACTAAAACAGGAAGCTTACAGGAAAACCCTTTTTCGGTCCACCCGATAAGACGCCTCAGTCACACATTCGCATCAGCGCAGACCCAGCACGTCCTGCATGTCGTACAGAGCGGCATCACGCCCCTGCAGCCACAGCGCCGAACGCACCGCGCCCTTGGCGAAGGTCATGCGGCTGGAGGCCTTGTGCGTGATCTCGACACGCTCGCCATCGGCGGCGAACAGCACGGTGTGGTCACCCACCACGTCACCGGCACGCACGGTAGCGAAACCAATGGTCTCGCGCTCACGGGCGCCGGTCTGACCTTCACGGCCATACACGGCGACTTTCTGCAGATCACGCCCCAGTGCATCGGCAACCACTTCGCCCATGCGCAGTGCTGTACCGGACGGTGCGTCGACCTTGTGCCGGTGGTGGGCTTCGATGATTTCGATGTCCACGTCGTCACCCAGCACGCGAGCAGCGGTATCCAGCAGCTTCAGGCACAGGTTGACGCCGACACTGAAGTTGGCGGCAAAAACGATGGGGATCTGCTTGGCCGCTTCGCTCAGTTGCTGTTTCTCTTCCACGGTGAAACCAGTGGTACCGATGACCATAGCCTTGCCCGCCTGGCGGCAGACCTCCAGGTTCTTCAGGGTCACCGACGGATGGGTGAAGTCGATCAGCACGTCAAAATCGTCGACCACTGCGGCCAGATCACCCGCCAGGGTTACACCAATCTTGCCCAGGCCGACCAGCTCGCCGGCATCGGCACCGATCAGGCTGCTATCGGCGCGGTCGATGGCGGCACTGAGCTTGGCGCCCTCGGCCTGGCTCACCGCTTCGATCAGGGTCTTGCCCATACGCCCGGCTGCGCCCATCACTGCAATACGTTGCATACATCAGCTCCAAGCTGTCGCCCCGGCGTCCACCGGGGCACTTTGGGGTTAAACGTCGCCGAAGAAGCGCTTCACACCTTCGAACCAGCCACTGGCCTTGGGTGAGTGGGAATCGTCACCCTGCAGCGACTTGCGGAACTCATCGAGCAGTTCGCGCTGACGCTTGTTCAGGTTGACCGGTGTTTCCACCGCGACCCTGCACATCAGGTCGCCCGCCGCACCGCCGCGCACCGGGGCCACGCCCTTGCCACGCAGACGGAACAGCTTGCCGGTCTGAGTACCTTCCGGGATCTTCAGCTTGACCCGACCATCGAGAGTCGGCACTTCCAGCTCGCCACCCAGCGCCGCATCGGCGAAGCTGATCGGCACTTCGCAGTAAAGATGCTTGCCGTCACGCTGGAAGATCGCATGCTCACGGACGTTGACCACCACATAGAGGTCACCGGCCGGACCGCCGTGCGTACCGGCCTCGCCCTCGCCGGACAGGCGAATGCGGTCACCGGTATCGACACCTGGCGGCACCTTGACCGACAGCGTCTTGCTCTCTTCCACGCGCCCCTGACCGTGGCAACTGCCGCAAGGATCGGTGATCATCTTGCCGCTGCCATGGCAGCGCGGGCAGGTCTGCTGCACGGAGAAGAAGCCCTGCTGCATGCGCACCTGACCGATACCACCACAGGTGGTACAGGTGACCGGGCTGGTACCCTTCTTGGCGCCCGAGCCATCGCAGGTCTTGCAGCCGACCAGAGTCGGCACGCGGATGGTCACGGTGGTACCGCGCACCGCTTCTTCCAGATCCAGTTCTAGGGTGTAGCGCAGATCCGAGCCGCGCTGGGCACCGCCACGCGAACCGCCGCGAGCGCCGCCGAAGAAGTCGCTGAACACGTCACCGAAGATATCGGAGAAGTTGGCGCCGCCGAAACCAGCGCCACCGCCGCCACCCATCTGCGGGTCGACCCCGGCGTGGCCGTATTGGTCGTAGGCCGAACGCTTGGCCGCGTCAGAAAGCACTTCGTAGGCCTCGTTGGCCTCCTTGAATTTCTCTTCGGCGTCTTTGTCGTCCGGGTTGCGGTCCGGGTGATACTTCATCGCCAGGCGCCGGTAGGCCTTCTTCAGCTCGGCTTCACTAGCGCCGCGCTCGACCCCCAGGATCTCGTAATAGTCACGTTTTGCCATAGTTGTGCTGCACTCTCAGATTCGTGAGCTCCAGATACGCCGACGCGGGAGAAGGCTCCCGCGCGGCGAATCCTGCCCGTCGCGAGCGACGGTGGAGCGTAAAGAAGAGGCGGCCCGCCGAGCAGGCCGCATCCCTTACTTGTTCTCCTTGACCTCTTCGAACTCAGCGTCGACCACGTCGTCACCGGCATCCTTGGCGTCGCCAGCGTCAGCCTGGGCAGCACCGCCTTGCGGCTGCTCAGCGTACATCTTCTGCGCCAGCGGCGTGGTGGCTTCGGACAGTGCGTTCATCTTGGCTTCGATGGCGGCCTTGTCGTCACCCTTCACGGCCACTTCCAGTTCGCCAATGGCTTTCTCGATGGCCGCCTTCTCGTCGGCAGTGGCCTTGTCGCCAGCCTCGGTGATCATCTTGCGGGTGGCGTGCACCAGCTGATCACCCTGGTTACGTGCCGTGGCCAGCTCTTCGAACTTGCGGTCTTCCTCGGCATTGGCCTCGGCGTCACGCACCATACGCTCGATTTCCTCATCGGACAGACCGGAGTTGGCCTTGATCACGATGGACTGCTGCTTGCCGGTGGCCTTGTCCTTGGCGGACACGTGCAGGATGCCGTTGGCGTCGATATCGAAGGTCACTTCGATCTGCGGCACGCCACGCGGAGCCGGCGGAATCTCGGCCAGGTCGAACTTGCCGAGGGACTTGTTCTGGGCGGCCTGCTTGCGCTCACCCTGCAGCACGTGAATGGTCACGGCGCTCTGGTTGTCATCGGCAGTAGAGAACACCTGCGACTTCTTGGTCGGAATAGTGGTGTTCTTCTCGATCAGCGCAGTCATCACGCCGCCCATGGTTTCGATACCCAGGGTCAGCGGGGATACGTCCAGCAGCAGTACGTCCTTAACGTCACCGGCCAGAACGGCGCCCTGAATGGCAGCGCCCATGGCGACGGCTTCATCCGGGTTGACGTCCTTGCGTGCTTCTCTGCCGAAGAACTCGGTCACCAGCTTCTGCACCAACGGCATGCGGGTCTGACCGCCGACCAAGATCACGTCGTTGATCGAACCGACGTCGACACCGGCATCCTTCAACGCGATACGGCAAGGCTCGATGGTGCGCTGCACCAGGTCCTCGACCAGCGATTCGAGCTTGGAACGGGAGATCTTCACGTTCAGGTGCTTCGGACCGGTGGCATCTGCAGTGATGTACGGCAGGTTGACGTCGGTCTGCTGGCTCGAGGACAGCTCGATCTTGGCCTTCTCGGCAGCTTCCTTGAGGCGCTGCATGGCCAGCGGATCGCCCTTGAGGTTCATGCCGGTTTCTTTCTTGAATTCGTCGACGAGGTAGTCGATCAGACGAATATCGAAGTCCTCACCGCCGAGGAAGGTGTCACCGTTGGTAGCCAACACTTCGAACTGGTGCTCGCCATCGACTTCCGCGATCTCGATCACCGACACGTCGAAAGTACCGCCACCCAGGTCATAGACGATCACGGTGTGGTCGCCCTTGGCCTTGTCCATGCCATAAGCCAGCGCAGCCGCAGTCGGCTCGTTGATGATGCGCTTGACGTCCAGACCGGCGATGCGACCAGCATCCTTGGTGGCCTGACGCTGGCTGTCGTTGAAGTAGGCCGGAACGGTGATGACCGCTTCGGTGACTGGCTCGCCCAGGTAGTCCTCGGCGGTCTTCTTCATCTTCTTGAGAATTTCAGCCGAGATTTGCGGCGGCGCCATCTTCTGGCCGTTCACTTCAACCCAGGCGTCACCGTTGTCAGCCTTGGCGATCTTGTACGGCACCATCTGAATGTCTTTCTGCACGACTTCTTCGTCGAAACGACGACCGATCAGACGCTTCACCGCATACAGGGTGTTGTGCGGGTTGGTCACGGCCTGACGCTTGGCCGACTGGCCCACGAGAATTTCACCGTCATTGGCGTAAGCGATGATGGACGGCGTGGTACGAGCGCCTTCGGCGTTCTCGATTACCTTGACGTTGCCATTCTCCAAAATGGAGACACAGGAGTTGGTGGTCCCCAGGTCGATACCGATAATTTTGCCCATGAATGTTCTCCCGAAACTTTGATTTTTCCGTCGCCTCGTTTCTCAGGCGCCGGCAGCACTAAAACGCTTGACTTAAAAATGGGGTCGTTACAGCTGATTTCAAGCCTGCTCGTCGATACTCGGCGGCGGCGTGGTTGGTGCCTTGCTGACCACGACCATGGCCGGACGCAGCAGACGACCGTTGAGCAGATAGCCCTTCTGGAACACCTTGAGCACCGAGTTCGGCTCGGCGTGGATGCTCTCTTCCATGGCCATGGCCTGGTGATGCTCCGGATTGAACGGCGCACCATGCGGGTCGATGGCTTCCAGGTTGTAGCGAGCCAGAGTGTCGTGGAACAGTTTGAGGGTCAGTTGCATGCCCTCACGCACGGCCTTGATCGACACATCGTCAGGGCTGGACAGCTCCAGGCCGCGTTCCAGACTGTCGATGACCGGCAGCAGATCGCCGGCGAACTTTTCCAGCGCGAATTTGTGTGCCTTCTCTACATCCTGCTCCGCGCGACGACGCACGTTTTGCAGGTCGGCAGCCATGCGCAGCGACTGATCCTGCGCAGCGGCCAGTTGCTCTTCCAGCGTTTGCACGCGAGCAGCCAGGTCGTCACCAGGCGCCACAGCGTCTGCTGCCTGCGCCTCGGGATTCTGCGTATCCAGGGTCTGTTCGTCAGCCATGCCTTTCTCCTCTCGAAAAAACTGGCGCGATACCGACTCGCGCTCCTGCCGCCTATATGGAGTCAATTCCACAGGTTTCAAGGGGCAATAGGGAGGATTGCCAGAGAAAGAAAAAACACTGTATAAATAACCAGACATCAATTCGGGAGCGTTCGCCATGCTGGTGCACCTGTCCATTCACAACTACGCCATCGTCGACCACCTGGATCTCGAGCTGGATGCCGGCATGAGCGCCATCAGCGGCGAGACCGGCGCGGGCAAATCGATCATGCTCGACGCCCTCGGCCTGTGCCTGGGTGATCGCGCCGACAGCGGCGTAGTACGCCCAGGCGCAGACAAGGCTGACATTCTCGCCAGCTTCGATCTGGCGGACATTCCCGAAGCCCGTGCCTGGCTCGCCGAGCGGGATCTGGACAACGACGGCCCGTGCATCCTGCGCCGGGTGATCACCGCTGAAGGGCGCTCGCGTGGCTATATCAACGGCAGCCCCTGCCCGCAGGCCGACCTCAAGGCCCTTGGCGAGCTGATCATCGATATCCATAGCCAGCATGAGCATCAGTCGCTGCTCAAGACCGACACCCATCGCCGCCTGCTCGACGAATACGCCGGCAGCCAGGACCTCGCGCGCCAGGTGCAACTCGCCGCGCAACGCTGGAAGCAGACACGCAACGAACTGGAGCGCATCTCCAGCCAGGGTGACGAACAGCGCGCCCGCCACCAGTTGCTCAGCTATCAACTGGAAGAGCTGGAAAATCTGGCGCTGGGCGACAACGAACTGGAACAGCTGGAACAGGAGCACAAGGCGCTGAGCAATGCCGAAGCGCTGCTCGCGGCCTGTCGCCAGGTGCTCGATCTGTGCAGCGAGAGCGATGCTGGCAACGTGCTGTCCGCACTGACCGCCAGCCTTAACCGCCTGGGCGCCTTTGGCGGCCAGGGCGGTGCCTTGAACGAAGCCAGCAACCTGCTGGCCAGTGCGCAGATCCAGGTCGAAGAAGCAGTCGGCGAGCTGAATCGCTTCCTCGATCACTTCGACGCCGACCCGGAGCGTCAGCAGTTTCTCGAAGAGCGCCTGGACACCATCTACACCCTGGCACGCAAACATCGCATCCAACCCACCGAGTTGGCCGCCTTGCAGCAACAGTTGTTCGAGGAGCTTGAAGGCCTGAATGCCGACGACCAGGCCAGTGAACGCCTGGCCGAAGAGCTGGCCGCCTATGAGCGCCATTACCAGGAGAAAGCCGCCGAACTCAGCACACTGCGCTGCAATGCTGCCGAGCGTCTGGCCGCTGCAGTGGAGCAGGAAATGCAGGCGCTGGGCATGCCTGGCGGCCGCTTCAACATCCAGCTCCAGGCCATGAGCAGCGAAGAACCGCATGCCAGTGGCCTGGAAATGGTGGAGTTCCTGGTCAGCGCCAACCCCGGCCAGCCGCTACGCGGCCTGGCCAAGGTAGCCTCCGGCGGTGAGCTGTCACGTATCAGCCTGGCGATCCAGGTGATCACCGCGCAGACCTCGCGTGTACCGACCCTGGTATTCGACGAAGTGGACGTCGGCATCGGCGGCCCGACCGCCGAAGTGGTCGGGCAGCTACTGCGCCGCCTCGGCGAACGCGGCCAGGTGCTGTGCGTCACCCACTTGCCGCAAGTCGCAGCGCAGGGCCATCAACATCTATTCGTGCACAAGCGTCGAGACGAAGATGCCACGTCTACCGCCGTGAGCAAGCTGGACGAGAGTGGCCGCGTCGAGGAAATAGCCCGCATGCTCGGTGGCGTTGACCTGACCGAGGAATCCCTGGCTCACGCGCGCAAGATGGTCACCAGCGCTCAGGCTGCCTGAAGCGAAGTAGCCCGGAGCACCAAACCCGGGACTGCTTCCAGGCGAGACAAAGCAAAAAGGCGACCCGAGGGTCGCCTTTCTCATTGCCGCAGAAGAATCAGCTCTTCTTGCGCACGTACAGCACCAGATTGTGATCGACCAGTTCGAAACCGTGCTCCTTGACGATCTCCTTCTGACGCTTCTCGATCTCGGCGTCGAAGAACTCGATCACTTCACCCGAGTCGACGCAGACCATATGGTCGTGATGGCCGCTGTCAGCCAACTCGAACACGGCATGGCCGCCATCGAAGTTGTGGCGCACCACCAGGCCGGCAGCCTCGAACTGAGTCAGCACGCGGTACACGGTGGCCAGGCCAACGTCCTCACCCGCCTCCATCAGAGCCTTGTAGACATCCTCCGCACTCATGTGGCGGTGCTCGGCGTTGTCGAGCATTTGCAGGATTTTGACTCGTGGCAGAGTCACCTTCAGTCCAGCTTTGCGCAGTTCGTTATTTTCAACCATGGTCTGCTTTCTCATGGATGCTGCTTCGCAGCACCCTTCAATACGGGTATGATCCGGGGTTCAAGTTGCCCAAGATAGTGGAAGTCACCCTCCGATGCAAAAAACCAAGCTCTTGCTGACCAGCCTGTCGCTAACCGGGCTCTTCGCACTCGCCGGTTGTTCATTCCCCGGGGTTTACAAGATCGACATTCAACAGGGCAATGTCGTGACACAGGACATGATAGACCAGCTACGCCCGGGAATGACCCGACGCCAAGTGCGGTTTATCATGGGCAACCCGTTGATCACCGACACCTTCCATGCCGATCGCTGGGATTATCTGTACAGCATCCAGCCTGGCGGCGGTCAGCGCCTGCAGGAACGCGTCAGCCTGGTATTCGACGGCAGCGACCAACTGGTTGGCCTGGCCGGCGACTTCATGCCCGGCGTCAGCCGTGACCAGGCAATCATGGGCGAAGGTAGCGACACCGACAGTGCGCAGCCGCAAGCCAAACCACAGGACGAAACCCCGCCGGCGCCAGGCTCGTTGCTCGAGCAGATTCAGCGTGAGGTGGATCAGGTCGAAACCGTCCCGGTTCCGACTCCCGAGCCGCTGGACACCGATCCGCAGTAACACGCGGACACGAAAAAGCCCGGAGCGAATCCGGGCTTTTTCATATCTGCCGCCTTACGAGCTGACGGGTCAGCTCGACTCCTCGCCTTCTTCCCTGGCCTTGGCTTTGGCCGCACGCTGCTTGCGCACTTCCTTCGGATCGGCGATCAGCGGTCGATAGATCTCGACGCGCTCCCCCTCCTCCAGCACTCGCTCTTCCGGCTTGCCTACCGCCTTGCCAAAGATGCCCAGCGGCGCCTGGCTCAGATCCAGCTCTGGAAAGAACTGCTGCATACCAGAACGCAGCGCGGCCTCGCGCACCGTGGTACCGGTCGGTACGGACAGACGCAGGAGCTTCTGCCGTTCGGCAAGGGCATAGACCACTTCGATGGCGATACTGGGCTTATCCATATAGCTGCTTGGCTCGCTGGCAGAAGGCGTCGACCATGGTATTGGCCGCCTGATTGAACAGCGGGCCCAGCGTGGCACGCACCAGCGGCCCAGCATAGTCGAAGGTAAGGTCCAGGCTGATCTTGCAGGCCTTGTCGCCCAGCGCCTTGAACTCCCAGACGCCATGGAGACTGGTAAAAGGCCCTTCCTGCAGGTTCATCTCGATACGCTGTCCAGGCTGCAAGACATTACGCGTGACGAAGCGCTGGCCGATACTGCCTTTGGCAACCTCGAGGCTGGCCAGCATATGCGTCTCGCTGACCTCCAACACCTCACTGGCGCGGCACCAAGGCAGAAACTGTGGGTAACCGGCCACGTCGTTGACGAGATCAAACAGTGCCTGCGCCGGGTACGGCAACAGCGCCGAACGCTGGATTCGAGTAGCCATTTACTTGCTCAGCTCCGCAATGAACACGATCAGCACGCCGATTGGCGCCACTACGCGAATCAGCCAGAGGGCCAGATTGAACAGCAGCGGGCTTCTGATGGACAACTCTTCACGCACAGCATCACGGCTCAGCACCCAACCAGCAAACATGGCGAAAGACAGACCGCCCAGCGGCAGCAGGATACGGCTGGTGAGGTAGTCGATGCTGTCGAAGAAGGTCTTGCCGCCCTCGGCACCCCACTGCAACAGATGGAAACCGTCCTCGGCGAAGACGAAGAACTTGGCCTCGGCCCACAGGTTGAACGACAGCACCGTGCCCATCCCCACCAGCCAGCACAGCAGCGCCAGCGCGGCGGTTACCTGCGCACGGCTGCGCCCGGTTTTTTCGACGAAGTAGGCCACGGCCGGCTCCAGCATGGAGATCGACGAACTCCATGCGGCAACAGCCACCAGCACGAAGAAGATCAACCCCATCACCTGACCGAAAGCGATATTGCCGAAGGCGATCGGCAGGGTGACGAACATCAGCCCCGGGCCACCGCCCGGCTCCAGGCCGGCGGCAAAGACGATGGGGAACAATGCCAGACCCGCCGTCAGCGCCACCAGGGTATCGAGCAGACCGACGGTCAGCACCGTGGCGCCGATCGAGGCCTTCTTCGGCATGTAGGCGCCGTAGACCATGATCGAGCCCACGCCCACACTCAGGGTAAAGAAGGCGTGGCCCATGGCTGCCAGAATGCCGTCCTGCACCTTGCTCGGATCGAAATGGAAGAGGAAGTCGAAACCTTCGCGAAAATGCCCAGTGGTGAAGCTGTAACCCAGCAGCACCAGCAACAACACGAACAGCAGCGGCATCATGATGCGCAGGCTGCGCTCCAATCCCGCTACCACGCCCTTGCCGATGACGAACGCGGTGACCAGCATGAACAGGCTGTGCCACAGGGTCAGTCGCCACGGATCGGAGGTGAGACCGCCAAACGCCGCACCTGCCCCATCGGCGCTGATGCCGGTGAAGTCGCCACGGCCCATGCCGATGATGTAATCCAGCGACCAACCGGCTACCACGCTGTAGAAGGACAGGATCAGTAGCGCAGCGACCATCCCCATCAGCGCAGCCAGCGACCAGTGCTTCGAGGCTCCGGCTTCGATCGCCAGGCTCTTCATCGCATTGACCGGGCTCTGCCGGCCGCGGCGGCCGATCAGGGTTTCCGCCAGCATGATCGGCACACCCACCAGGGCGATGCAGAACAGGTACATAACGACGAACGCACCGCCGCCGTAGACCCCGGTCATATAGGGGAATTTCCAGATATTGCCGAGCCCGACAGCCGAGCCGGTCGCCGCCAGAATGAACACCCAGCGACTGGCCCAGGCACCATGAATCGAAACTTTGTCGCTCGCCATTGCGGCCAAGACCCCATACTGCGGGAAAAAAGATCGCGCATTGTCGGAGATTCGCGGCATGGGCTCAAGTTTGGCCCGGTAAAGCCCCATGGCGCAGGCGCGGACGACTCCCTATAATGCGCGCCCTATGGCTAAGCAAAAGAAACATCCTCAAGGCACCATCGCGCTGAACAAAAAGGCGCTGCATGACTATTTCATCGAACACAAGTTCGAGGCCGGCCTGGTGCTGTCCGGCTGGGAAGTGAAGAGCCTGCGTGCCGGCAAGGCACAGTTGGTCGACAGCTACGTGCTGCTCAAGGACGATGAAGCCTGGCTGATGGGCTGCCACATCGCGCCCCTGAAAACCGCCAGCACCCACGTCATCGCCGACCCGACCCGCACGCGCAAGCTGCTGCTGAACAAGCGCGAGCTGGAAAAGCTGTTCGGCTCCGTACAGCAGAAGGGCTACACCGCCGTGGCGCTGTCGCTGTACTGGAAACAGCATCTGGTCAAATGCGAAATTGCCCTGGCAAAGGGCAAGAAGGACTTCGACAAGCGCCACACCGAGAAGGAACGTGACGCCGACCGCGAGGTTCAGCGCGCCATGCGCAGCAAGGGCAAGGAAGACTAAGGGCGGCGACAGGCGGCAGGCAAAGTTGGCGTAGAGCGGACCGGGACACCCGCCGCTCGTAGCGCCAGCGAACAGTTCGCCAGGCCATGCCCAGCTTGGCACTACAACCTACGCCCAATACTCCCAACGGCGCACTGCTTCCGAGCGGCCAGCGCCCCGGTAAGCCCTACGCGCAGCTTGCCGCTCGCTTTATATCCCCAAGCGCCTCTGCGCGCGCGCCACGCGCTGGGCTTCCAGCTGCACTTCCGAAAGGACTTCCTGCACATAGTCGATGTGCTGATTGGAGAGCTCGCGGGCGTCTTCCGCGCGACCTTCGATGATCGCCTGGTACAGCGCGCGGTGCTGTCCGATCAGCATGTCGCGGGTCTCTTCGCGCTGGGCATACATGCCACCGATGTTGGTCACCACGTTGCGCTTGAGCAGGTCGAACAAGCCACGAATAGTGTGCAGCAGAACAGCGTTGTGGCTGGCCTCGGCAATCGCCAGGTGAAAACGCGCATCGGCCGCCCCCTCCTCGGCTCGGGTCACCTTGCCGACTCGCGCGTAGCAATCCTGCAAGGCTTCGAACGCGTCGGTGAGACGCTGGCGGTCGATATCGGTGGCGCGCCTGGCCGCGTAGTAGGCGCAGGAGCCTTCCAGCGTATGACGGAACTCCAGCAGATCGCGCTGGGCGTCTTCCTTGTGCTCGAGCAGTTGCAACAGCGGGTCGCTGAAGGTCGAGCCGAGTGATTCGGCGACATAGTTACCGCCACCTTGGCGACTGACCAGCAGCCCCTTGGCCACCAGCTTCTGGATCGCTTCACGCAGGGACGGACGAGACACACCGAACTGCTCGGCCAGCGCACGCTCTGCAGGCAGCCTCTCCCCGGCGCGCAAGGTGCCCTCGAGAATCATGGTTTCCAGTTGCGCGACGATGTCATCGGAGAGACGACGCTGCCGCACCTGACCTACTTCCATTACCCGCATCTCCATTGGTTTGACCAGGCCGAAGGCCTCAGAAGACAAGCCTATAGCGCCCCTCTTCGCTGAACAAGCAAGCACTCTACGACCAAAGTCTTAGCATCTCGATTTGACAGCCTATTGAGCAACTTTTAACCTGAGCCCGCTACTTTGTAAATTGGTATTACCAATTTAACCAACAAGAACAACAAACCATCGAGGTCACGCCATGACAGCCCTAAGCGCTGCAAGCCTGTTCGATCACGCCTCATCCCTGCCGCGCCAGTTGCGCGCTCGTGTGGAGTAAGACCCAATGTCCAACGGAATTCTCGCCCTGCTGGCGTTCTCGCCGATTCTGCTTGCTGCCGTTCTGCTGATCGGTCTGCGCTGGCCGGCCAAACACGCCATGCCTCTGGTTTACCTGGTAACTGCCGCCGTCGGCCTGTTCGCCTGGGACATGACCTTCAACCGCGTCCTGGCCTCCACCCTGCAAGGCTTGCTGATCACCGTCGGCCTGCTGTGGATCATTTTCGGCGCCATCCTGCTGCTCAACACCCTCAAGCACTCCGGTGGCATCACCGCCATTCGTGCCGGCTTCACCACCATCAGCCCTGACCGCCGCATCCAGGCGATCATCATCGCCTGGTTGTTCGGCTGCTTCATCGAGGGCGCATCGGGCTTCGGTACGCCGGCCGCCATCGCGGCTCCGCTGCTTGTCGCCATCGGTTTTCCGGCCATGGCCGCGGTGTTGATGGGCATGCTGGTACAAAGCACGCCGGTATCCTTCGGCGCCGTCGGTACACCAATCATCGTCGGCCTCAATACCGGCCTGGATACGGCCACCATCGGTGCACAGCTGGTCGAACAGGGCTCGTCCTGGGCGCAGTTCCTGCAACTGATCACCAGTGAAGTAGCGATCATCCATGCCACCGTTGGCGTGGTCATGCCGGTCATCATGGCGATGATGCTGACGCGCTTCTTCGGTCAGGAGAAAAGCTGGAAAGCTGGCCTAGAGGTCATGCCGTTCGCGATTTTCGCCGGTCTGGCCTTCGTTGTGCCGTACGTTTTCACCGGCGTCTTCCTCGGCCCCGAATTCCCGTCGCTGCTGGGCGGCCTGATCGGCCTGGCCATCGTCACCAGTGCCGCACGCTTTGGCTTCCTGGTACCGAAGAAGACCTGGGACTTCGCCCCGGCGGACAAATGGCCGAGCGAGTGGCTGGGCACCGTCGAGATGAAACTGGACGAACTGACCGCCAAACCGATGAGCGCACTGCGCGCCTGGCTGCCCTATGTGTTGGTCGGTGCGCTGCTGGTGGTCAGCCGCGTATTCCCGGAAGTGGGCAACGCGCTGAAGGCGGTGGTGGTGAATTTCCCCGACCTGCTCGGCGAAGCGGGCGTCAGCGCCAACTTCCAGCCGCTGTATCTGCCGGGCGGCATTCTGGTTGCCGTGGTCCTGGCCACCTTCTTCCTGCATGGCATGAAGGTACGTGACCTGGGCAAGGCTGTGAAAGAGTCGTCCAGCGTGTTGCTCAGCGCCGGCTTCGTGTTGCTGTTCACCGTGCCGATGGTGCGCATTCTGATCAACTCCGGGGTCAACGGCGCCGAGCTGGCCAGCATGCCGATCCTCATGGCGCGCTGGGTGGCCGACAGTGTTGGCGGCATCTACCCGCTGTTGGCCCCAAGCATCGGGGCTCTGGGTGCCTTCATCGCCGGCTCCAACACCGTCAGCAACATGATGTTCAGCCAGTTCCAGTTCGGCGTGGCCAGCAGCCTGGGCATCTCCAGCGCGCTGATTGTCGCGGTACAGGCCGTGGGCGCAGCCGCCGGCAACATGGTGGCGATCCATAACGTGGTCGCAGCTTCGGCTACCGTTGGCCTGCTAGGCCGCGAAGGCAGTACCCTGCGCAAGACCATCTGGCCGACGCTGTACTACCTGCTTTTCACCGGCATCATCGCGATGATCGCGATCTATGTGCTGGGTGTCAGTGATCCGCTGATGCCCCGTTGATCGACTGTTAGTGCCCGCCCCGACATCGTCGGGGCATTTGCCGTAAGGCTACGCTTCCCCTTTTCAGCAACAGGATGAGCCCATGATCATTTCTGCCTCGACCGACTATCGCGCTGCCGCGCAACGCAAGCTGCCGCCGTTCCTGTTCCACTACGCCGATGGCGGTGCCTACGCCGAGCACACCCTGCGCCGCAATGTCGCTGATCTGTCGGACATCGAACTACGCCAGCGCGTGTTGAAGAACATGTCCGAACTGGACCTGTCCACCGAGCTGTTCGGCGAGAAGATGTCGATGCCGGTCGGCCTGGCGCCGGTCGGCCTGACTGGCATGTTCGCCCGTCGCGGCGAGGTGCAGGCAGCCAAGGCGGCAGCGGCCAAGGGCATTCCCTTCACCCTGTCCACCGTGTCGGTGTGCCCGATCGAGGAAGTGGCGCCAGCCATCGACCGGCCGATGTGGTTTCAGCTCTACGTGCTGAAAGATCGCGGTTTCATGAAGAACGCACTGGAGCGCGCCAAGGCCGCTGGCTGCTCGACCCTGGTGTTCACCGTCGACATGCCCGTGCCCGGCGCACGCTACCGTGACGCCCACTCCGGCATGAGCGGCCCGAACGCGGCGCTGCGCCGCATGCTGCAGGCCATGACTCACCCGCAGTGGGCCTGGGACGTCGGCCTGATGGGCAAGCCGCATGATCTGGGTAACATCTCAGCGTACCGCGGCAACCCCACCGGCCTGGCGGACTATATCGGCTGGCTGGGCGCCAACTTCGACCCATCGATCTCCTGGAAGGATCTGGAATGGATCCGCGACTTCTGGGACGGCCCGATGGTGATCAAGGGCATCCTCGACCCGGAGGACGCCCGTGATGCGGTGACCTTCGGCGCCGACGGCATCATCGTCTCCAACCACGGTGGTCGTCAGCTCGACGGCGTGCTGTCCAGCGCCCGCGCGCTGCCGGCCATTGCCGACGCGGTCAAGGGCGAGCTGAAGATCCTCGCCGACTCCGGCATCCGCACCGGCCTCGACGTAGTACGCATGCTCGCCCTTGGCGCCGACACCGTGCTACTGGGCCGCGCCTTCCTCTATGCCCTGGCCGCAGCCGGTGGTGCTGGCGTGAGCAATCTGCTCGACCTGATCGAGAAGGAAATGCGCGTGGCCATGGTGCTGACAGGCGCCAAGTCCATCACCGAAATCACTCCGGATCTGCTGGTAAAGGAGCGTTGATCCCATGACTGCTGCCGCCTCCATCACCCGTGACGCCCTGCTGGCGCAGATGCGCCAGATCGTCGGCAGCAGCCATGTGCTGACCGACGAACAAGCCACACGGCGTTTCCGCAAGGGCCATCGCACCGGTGAGGGCAACGTCCTGGCGGTGGTGCGCCCAGGCTCCTTGCTGGAGCAGTGGCGCATTCTGCAGGCGGCGGTGGCGGCAGATCGCATCGTCATCATGCAGGCGGCCAACACCGGCCTGACCGGCGGCTCCACCCCCGACGGTGCCGATTACGACCGCGAGATCGTGCTGATCAGCACCCTGCGCATCACCGGCGTACAACTGATCAACGATGGCGAGCAGGTGGTGTGCCTGCCCGGCGCCACCCTGGATCGCCTGGAACAGGCCCTGACGCCGCTGAACCGCGAGCCGCATTCGGTGATCGGCTCGTCCTGCATCGGCGCCTCGGTACTCGGCGGCATCTGCAACAACTCCGGCGGCGCCCTGGTGCGCCGTGGCCCGGCCTATACCGAGCTGGCGCTGTATGCACAGGTTAAAGATGACGGTTCGCTGGAACTGGTCAACCACCTGGGGATCGAGCTGGGCAACGATCCGGAGGAAATCCTCACCCGCCTGCAGAACGGCGACTACACACCGCAGCAAGTGCGCAACGAAGAAACGGCAAAGGCCTCCGACGCGCGCTACGGCGAGCACGTGCGCGACGTCGATGCCGACACCCCGGCACGCTTCAATGCCGACCCGTCGCGCCTGTTCGAAGCCTCCGGTTCGGCCGGCAAACTGTGCCTGTTCGCGGTGCGCCTGGACACCTTCCCGAAAGAGCCGAGCACGGTGTTCTATATCGGCAGCAACGACCCGCACGATCTGACCGAAGTGCGCCGCCACCTGCTGGCCAGGTTGCCGCGCCTGCCGATTGCGGGGGAATATATCCACCGCACCGCCTTCGACATCGGCGAGAAATACGGTAAGGACACCTTTCTGGTGATCGACAAATTCGGTACGTCCAAGGTGCCGGTTGCCTTCGCCATGAAGAGCCGGGTCGACGGCTTCTTCGAACGCTTCGGCCTGCGTGGCGTGACCGACAAGGTGATCCAGGCCCTGATGAACCTGCTGCCCAGCCACCTGCCGCCACGCATGCGCGAGTACCGTGACCGTTTTGAGCATCACCTGCTGGTGCGTGTATCCAACGACACGCTGGAACAGACCCGCGCTTTCCTCGCCGAATACTTCACCGGTAGTGACAGCGGCGCCTATTTCGAATGCGATGCCGATGAGGGACGCAAGGCCTTCCTGCATCGCTTCGCCGTGGCCGGTGCCGCGATCCGCTACCGCGAGTCGCACCGCAGCAGCGTCGAGGACATCCTCGCCCTGGACATCGCCCTGCGCCGCAACGACCGCGACTGGGTCGAAACGCTGCCGCAGGAGATGGAAGAGCAGATCATCCACAAGCTGTACTACGGGCACTTCTTCTGCCACGTGTTCCATCAGGACTACATCGTCAAGAAGGGTAATGACCCGCTCGCCATGGAACATGCCATGTGGAAGCTGCTGGACGAACGCCGCGCCGAGTACCCGGCCGAGCACAACGTTGGCCATCTCTATGTGGCCAAGCCGGCGTTGGCGGGGTTCTACCGCGAACTCGACCCGACCAATACCTTCAACCCCGGCATCGGCCATACCTCGAAGAAGAAGCATTGGGGCAATTGCTGCTAAGAGGATGAAGCCGCTCCTATGGATTAGGTGTAGGGCGGCCTCACGAGCGTAGCGAGTAGCCCGCCGGGCCATGCCAGGCCTGGCAGCACAACGACCGGCGTACTGCTTCGCGACGACTGCATGGATGCAGGAGGTAGAGCGACGCAAGAAGCCAAAGCCGAGTACGCCCTACGGGTTTCCCCTTTTCCCTACGGCTACAAAAACAAAGGCCCACCAATTTGGCGGGCCTTTGTGTTGACGCAGCAACCGATCAGGCGAAGACGATCTCCTCGCCGTCCACCTTGGCATGCACCACCGCACCCGGGGCGAAATCGCCGGCGAGTATCTGCTGCGCCAGCGGGTTCTCGATCCAGCGCTGGATCGCTCGCTTGAGCGGGCGCGCGCCGTACACTGGGTCGTAACCGACGGCGATCAGCTTGTCGAGCGCCTCCGGCGTCAGCTCCAGGCTCAGCTCACGCTCGGCCAGGCGGCCACGCAGGCGCTGCAACTGGATCTCGGCGATACCGGCGATCTGCTCGCGGCCCAGCGGCTCGAACACCACCACCTCGTCGATACGGTTGATGAACTCGGGACGGAAGTGACTGCTCACCGCATCCATCACTGCCGCGCGCTGCGCTTCCCTGTCGCCGACCAGTTCCTGAATCTGCGCCGAGCCAAGGTTGGAGGTCATCACGATCACCGTGTTCTTGAAGTCCACAGTGCGGCCATGGCTGTCGGTCAGACGGCCGTCCTCGAGCACCTGCAACAGCACGTTGAACACATCCGGGTGGGCCTTCTCCACCTCGTCCATCAGCACCACCGAATAAGGCTTACGACGCACCGCCTCGGTCAAGTAACCGCCCTCTTCGTAGCCGACATAGCCAGGCGGCGCACCGATCAGGCGAGCGACGCTGTGCTTCTCCATGAACTCGGACATGTCGATGCGCACCAGCGCCTCCTCGGTGTCGAAGAGGAATTCCGCCAGCGCCTTGCACAGCTCGGTCTTGCCCACCCCGGTCGGGCCGAGGAAGAGGAACGAGCCGCTTGGCCGGTTCGGATCAGCCAATCCTGCACGGGAGCGGCGCACGGCGTTGGCCACGGCCACCACTGCTTCGTCCTGGCCGATCACACGCTGGTGCAGCAGACCTTCCATCTTCAGCAGTTTCTCGCGCTCGCCTTCGAGCATCTTGCTTACCGGGATGCCGGTCCACTTGGACACGACCTCGGCGATTTCCTCGTCGGTGACCTTGTTGCGCAGCAGCTGGTTCTCAGCCTTGCCGTGCTGGTCGACCATCTGCAGGCTACGCTCCAGATCCGGAATGATGCCGTACTGCAGTTCGGCCATGCGGTTGAGGTCACCTTTGCGCCGTGCGGCCTCGAGCTCGGTCTTGGCCTGCTCGATGCGCTGCTGAATTTGCGCCGAACCTTGCACCTCGGCTTTCTCCGACTTCCAGATTTCCTCCAGGTCGGCGTATTCCTTCTCCAGGCGGGCGATATCTTCCTTGAGCTTTTCCAGACGCTTGAGGGCCGCGTCGTCGTCTTCCTTCTTCAACGCTTCGCGCTCGATCTTCAGCTGGATCAGGCGACGCTCCAGGCGATCGAGCTCCTCCGGCTTGGAATCGATTTCCATACGAATGCGGCTGGCGGCCTCGTCGATCAGGTCGATGGCCTTGTCCGGCAATTGTCGGTCGGTGATGTAGCGATGGCTGAGCTTGGCCGCTGCGATAATCGCGCCGTCGGTGATGGTCACACCGTGGTGCACCTCATAGCGTTCCTTCAGGCCACGCAGGATGGCGATAGTGTCCTCCTCGCTCGGCTCGTCCACTAGCACCTTCTGGAAGCGGCGTTCCAGCGCAGCGTCCTTCTCGATGAACTGGCGGTACTCGTCCAGCGTGGTGGCGCCGACGCAGTGCAGCTCGCCACGGGCCAGGGCCGGCTTGAGCATGTTGCCGGCATCCATGGCGCCTTCGGCCTTGCCGGCACCAACCATGGTGTGCAGCTCGTCGATGAACAGGATGATGCGCCCTTCCTGCTTGGAGAGTTCGTTGAGCACCGCCTTCAGGCGCTCCTCGAACTCGCCGCGGAACTTGGCGCCGGCGATCAGCGAGCCCATGTCCAGCGACAGCAGGCGCTTATCTTTCAGGCCATCGGGCACTTCGCCGTTGATGATGCGCTGGGCCAGGCCTTCGGCGATGGCCGTCTTGCCCACACCGGGTTCGCCGATCAGCACCGGGTTGTTCTTGGTGCGGCGCTGCAACACCTGGATGGTGCGGCGGATCTCGTCGTCACGGCCAATCACAGGGTCGAGCTTGCCCTCTTCGGCACGCTTGGTCAGGTCGACGGTGTACTTGTCCAGCGCCTGGCGCGACTCTTCGACGTTGGGGTCGTTGACCGCCTGACCGCCGCGCAGGTTGGCGATGGCATTTTCCAGGGCCTTCTTCGACACGCCCTGGCCGAGCAGCAGCTTGCCCAGCTTGGTGTTCTCGTCCATCGCCGCGAGCAGCACCAGCTCGCTGGAAATGAACTGGTCGCCGCGTTGCTGTGACAGGCGGTCGGCCTGGTTGAGCAGACGCGCCAGATCCTGCGACAGGTTGATGTCGCCGGTGGGGTTCTGCAGCTTGCCGAGCTGATCCAGCTCGCGGGTCAGGGCCTGCCGCAGACTGTTGATGTCGAAGCCAACCTGCATCAGCAGCGGCTTGATCGAGCCGCCCTGTTGCTCGAGCAGCGCCTGCATCAGGTGCAGCGGCTCGATGGCGGCGTGGTCCATGCCCACCGCCAGGGATTGGGCATCGGAGAGTGCAAGTTGCAGCTTGCTGGTCAAACGATCGATACGCATATATGTCCTTCCTCCAGAGTGGCGAGCCGGGACAACATCCCCGAAAAAAGAAACTCGCTGAGATGCAGACTAGATAAGGACGATTACGCCGTATTCAAGACAAGGCGATTTGATCCAAGTCAAACCTGGTTACCGCCAGGTGACCTGCTGCTCCAGCGGAAAGCGCAGGCGCGGGTTGTAGATGCCCTTCTCACCCTGGCGCCCGACGGCCAGCAGCATGATGGGGATGGCCTGACGCGGGATATCCAGCACACGACGCAGGCGCGGCTCGTCGAACCCCTCCATCGGACAGGTGGCATAGCCATGGCTCTGGAAGGCCAGTATCAGGTTCTCCGCCGCCAGCGCCGTCGACTTGACCGCCCACAGTCGCATGTCGGCCTTGCTGTTGGGCTTGCGCATCAAGGGTTTGCGCACCCCCATCAGTCGCACCAGCTGACGCTTGAACAAACCCAGCAAGCCCAGCGGCCCCTGGTTGTACTGGAAGGGCGCGGTCTTGCTGTAGAAGCTACGGATGCGCGCCGGCACCTCGGCCTCCGGCCAGTAATCGATGACATTGCGGCAGGCCTGACGCCAGGTGTCCGGGCGCGCCAGCACGGCGATGATCAAAGGTGCACGGGCGGCGTTCTGGCTCATGCATACCGGGTGCAGCTGCGCCAGCAGCGCCGGATCGCGAATCACCTGAAAACTCCAGGGCTGCAGGTTGCAGGAATTTGGCGCCAGCACGGCCAACTCCAGGCAATCGCGAATTACCGCGTCCGGCACCGGTTCGGGGGTGAAGCGGCGTACCGCGCGGCGACTTTCGATCAACGCGCGCAGTTCGGCCGGCGAAGCCATGGCGGGTGTTTGCTCGTTGAGAAAGCTAGTCATAGGCGCACTCCTCGGCAGTCGCCCGATTAAGCAGCCGGGCGACTTTGCGAACAAGAGGATGGGAGGAAATGGCCGTGGATTTGGCTGATCAGCCTCACCTGCGCCTCTGATCGAGGACGCAGGAGCCAAGACCTAGAGACCGAGCGCTTTCTCGATGGCCTGGATCAGTGCAGGATCGTCCGGCGTGGTGCGCGGCGAGAATCGCGCCAGCACACGGCCATCCTGGCCGACCAGAAACTTCTCGAAATTCCAGGTGATGTCACCTGGAAACTCAGCGCCCTCGCCCGCCAGCAGGCGATACAGCGGGTGGCGACCTGGGCCATTGACCTCCAGCTTGCTGCCCAGCGGGAAGCTCACACCATAATTGAGG
This sequence comes from Ectopseudomonas toyotomiensis, assembly GCF_017167985.1. Taxonomy (NCBI): domain Bacteria; kingdom Pseudomonadati; phylum Pseudomonadota; class Gammaproteobacteria; order Pseudomonadales; family Pseudomonadaceae; genus Ectopseudomonas; species Ectopseudomonas toyotomiensis. The sequence goes on from NZ_CP070505.1 coordinate 1,155,321, forward strand.
CTGCAGAACGAGCGGATCTCGTCCTCGCTGCCCGGCTCCTGACCGGCAAACTGGTTGCAGGGCACGCCGAGCACGGTAAAGCCATTGCCCTTGTACTGCTGATAGAGCTTTTCCAGCCCCGCGTACTGAGGCGTCAGGCCGCACTTGGAGGCGACGTTTACCACCAGCACCACCTGGCCCTTGTAGGGCGCCAGCGGCAGTTCCTGGCCATCCAGCGCGCGTAGATTGAGATCGTGAAAGGCACTCATGACGAACTTCCTCAGCGAATTCAGTGCAGCGGGCGCAAGGCCCTGTAATCCTAGAGGCAGCTGCGTTTGGGCAAGCCGCCATGCATAAAAAAGGCGCCCTAAGGCGCCTTTATCGCAAGCTTGAGCTTAGCAGCGGTTTAACCTGTGAGAACGACCGCAAGTCGCCTGACGGGCAACTCAGCCTGTCAGTGGTGGTGACCACCTTCGCCATGGATATGACCATGAGCCACTTCTTCTTCGCTGGCGTCACGCACGCCTACGACCTTGACCTTGAAGTTCAGGCGCTGACCGGCCAGCGGGTGATTGCCGTCGACGGTCACGTCGTCGCCGTCGATATCGCGGATGGTAACGATCTGCATGCTGCCGTCCGGGCCCGAAGCGTGGAACTGCATGCCCACTTCCAGGGTGTCGACGCCTTCGAACATGGCGCGGCTCAGAGTCGCGACCAGCTCGGCGCTGTATTCGCCGTAGGCTTCTTCCGGCTCGACGGAAACGTCCAGCTCATCGCCAATCTGCTTGCCAACCAGGGCCTTCTCGAGGCCGGCGATGATGTTACCGGCACCATGCAGATACACCAGCGGCGCGCCGCCAGCGGAGCTGTCGATCACCTCACCGGCATCGTTGGTCAGGGTATAGTCGATGGAGACGGCCTTGTTGGCGGCGATCAGCATGGGGAGACCTTTTGCGAAAGATAAATGAACGGGCAAGTTTAACCAACGCCAGCCTGGATTGCGACCCGAGCCCGGACAAACGGGCCGTGCGCATCGTTGATTTTCGTCAGGACGATGACGGCGACTGGGTGGCAGTCTTGTCTTGTGGCCATACTCAACATGTACGCCACCGACCACCCTGGCAGAATCGGCCCTGGGTACTCGATCCAGAGCAGCGCCAAGTCAGGCTGGGAAGCCTCTTCCCCTGTGGTTGGTGTGCCATGGATCGGTCGCACGATGAATCCAAGGAAGTCTAAATGTCTGCACGCAACATTCTGGTGATCAACTGCGGCAGCTCGTCGATCAAGTTCGCCCTGATCAACGAAGCGCAGGAAACCTTCATGCTCAGCGGCCTGGCCGAGCGTCTTGGCAGCCCCGAGGCGGTGCTGCACTGGCAACAAGGTGAACAAAAGGACAGCCTGGTACTGCCGGGCGCTGACCACCGCCTGGCCCTGTCTCATCTTCTACCTGTGGTACAGCAGGCCGCAGCCGGCGAGCTGCACGGCATCGGCCACCGCGTGGTGCATGGCGGCGAGCACTTCTCCGGGGCCTCTCGTGTGGACGCCACCAGCCTGCAAGCGATCCGCCAGGTCGCACCGCTGGCACCGCTGCATAACCCGGCCAATCTGCAGGGTATCGAGGCGGCGATGAAGCTGTTCCCGGACCTGGTCCAGGTGGCGGTATTCGATACCGCCTTTCATCAAAGCCTGCCCGAGCACGCCTACCGCTACGCCGTACCGCAGGCGCTCTACGTCGAACACGGCGTGCGCCGCTATGGCTTCCACGGCACCAGTCACCACTATGTCAGCCGCCAGGCCGCGCAGATGAGCGACCTGGCGTACGACGCCAGCAGCTGGCTGGTCGCGCACCTTGGCAATGGCAGCTCCACCTGCGCCGTGGAAAATGGCCACAGCCGCGACACCAGCATGGGCCTGACGCCGCTGGAGGGCCTGGTGATGGGCACACGCAGCGGCGATGTCGACCCTAACCTGCACGGCCACCTGGCACGCACCCTGGGCTGGAGCCTGGAGCGGATCGACAGCATGCTTAACAAGGACAGCGGCCTGCTCGGCCTGTCCGGCCTGTCCAACGACATGCGCACGCTGGAGCAGGCCCGCGAACAGGGCCATGCCGGCGCCACCCTGGCCATCGAGGTGTTCTGCTATCGCCTGGCCAAATCGCTGGCGGCGATGAGTTGCGCGCTGCGCCGTCTAGATGGCCTGATCTTCACCGGCGGTATCGGCGAGAACTCAACACTGATCCGCAGCAAGACCGTGAACCATCTCAGCCTGCTCGGGCTGCAGCTGGATGCCCAGGCCAACGCCCGCTGCGTGCGCGGCGTCGCCGGTGCCATTCACGCCGACGGTCACCCGCGCGTGCTGGTGGTACCCACCAATGAAGAGCGGCAGATCGCCCTCGATACCCTTGCCCTGCTCGACTGAGGCTTTTTAATGCATACCTTCTTCATCGCTCCCACCGGTTTCGGTGTCGGCCTCACCTCCATCAGCCTCGGCCTGGTCGGCGCGCTGGAGCGCAGCGGCCTCAAGGTCGGTTTCTTCAAGCCCATCGCCCAGCCACATGCCGGCGACCTCGGCCCGGAGCGTTCCAGCGAGCTGATCGCCCGCACCCACGGCCTGAACTCCCCTAAGCCGCTGCCGCTCAGCCATGTCGAGCGCATGCTCGGCGACGGCCAACTGGATGAACTGCTGGAAGAGATCATCAGCCTCTACCAGCAGGCGGCAGTCGGCAAGGACGTGGTCGTCGTCGAAGGCATGGTACCGACGCGCCACGCCAGCTACGCCGCACGGGTCAATTTCCACCTGGCCAAGAGCCTGGATGCCGACGTGATCCTAGTCAGCGCCCCGGAAGACGAGAACCTCACCGAACTGTCCGACCGCATCGAAATCCAGGCGCAGCTGTTCGGCGGGCCGAAGGACCCGAAGGTGCTCGGCGTGATCCTCAACAAGGTGCGCAGCGAAGATGGCATCACGGCCTTTGCCGAGCGCCTGCTGGAACTCTCACCACTGCTCAAGAGCCAGGACTTCCGACTGCTCGGCTGCATTCCCTGGCAGGACGAACTGAACGCGCCACGCACCAAGGACATCGCCGAGCTGCTCGGCGCGCGCATCCTCAACGCAGGCGATTACGAGCAGCGACGCATGCTCAAGATCGTGCTCTGCGCCCGCGCCGTGGCCAACAGCGTACAACTGCTCAAGCCGGGCACTCTGGTGGTAACGCCGGGTGATCGTGACGACATCATTCTCTCCGCCAGCCTGGCGGCGATGAACGGTGTGCCGCTGGCCGGGCTGCTGCTGTGCAGCGATTTCGCCCCCGACCCACGCATCATGGAGCTGTGCCAGGGTGCCCTGGCCAGCGGCCTGCCGGTGATGACCGTGAGCACCGGCTCCTACGATACCGCCACCAACCTCAACCGTCTGAACAAGGAAATCCCCCTGGATGACCGCGAGCGCGCGGAGAAGGTCTCCGACTTCGTTGCCGGGCATATCGATCATGACTGGTTGAGCGCGCGCTGCGGCACACCACGCGAGCTGCGCCTGTCGCCCCCGGCCTTCCGCTACCAGCTGGTGCAACGCGCCAAGGCCGCCGCCAAGCGCATCGTCCTGCCCGAGGGCAGCGAGCCACGCACCGTTCAGGCAGCCGCCATCTGCCAGGCGCGCGGCATCGCCCGCTGCGTGCTGCTGGCCAAGCCGGAGGAGGTGCAGGCTGTCGCCCGAGCCCAGGGTATCGAGCTACCGGAAGGCCTGGAAATTCTCGACCCGGACCTGATTCGCGGTCGCTACATCGAGCCGATGGTCGAGCTGCGCAAGGGCAAGGGTCTCAACGCGCCGATGGCCGAGGCGCAGCTGGAGGACACCGTGGTGCTCGGCACCATGATGCTGGCACTGGACGAAGTGGACGGCCTGGTGTCTGGCGCCATTCACACCACCGCCAACACCATTCGCCCGGCGCTGCAGCTGATCAAGACCGCACCGGGTTACAACCTGGTGTCCTCGGTGTTCTTCATGCTGCTGCCCGACCAGGTGCTGGTCTACGGCGACTGCGCGGTGAACCCTGATCCCAACGCCGAACAGCTGGCGGAGATCGCCCTGCAGAGCGCCGCCTCGGCGCAGGCCTTCGGCATTCCGCCGCGGGTGGCCATGCTCAGCTACTCCACTGGTGATTCCGGCAGCGGCGAGGAGGTGGAAAAGGTACGGGCCGCGACCCGCCTGGCTCGCGAGAAACGCCCGGACCTGCTGCTCGACGGCCCGCTGCAGTACGACGCTGCGGCCATCGAGAGCGTCGGCCGGCAGAAGGCGCCGAACAGCCCGGTAGCCGGTCGCGCCACGGTGTTCGTGTTCCCTGATCTGAACACCGGCAACACCACCTACAAGGCAGTACAACGCAGCGCCGACTGCATCAGTGTCGGGCCTATGCTGCAGGGCCTGCGCAAGCCGGTGAACGACCTGTCGCGCGGTGCGCTTGTCGACGACATCGTCTACACCATCGCACTGACGGCCATTCAGGCGGCCGATCTGCCGAGCTAGAGAGGTCGTAGGGTACAGCGTGCGCGCCATGTAAAGCTGGGTGCGCGCGGGCCGCAGCAGCGAGCAGACAAAACCTGATGGTCAACACTGGCACTTGCAGGTCAGTGCACAACCGTTACCCTTGGCGCCGAACCAGCTCGCTGCACGGAACGCCGCAGCTCTTTCGACTGATACGGGGCGCAGAGAAAGCCCCTTTCTCAGGCTGCCCGCCGGACGTGCAGCCTGCTTATGGAGGCGTTCGCCCGATGCTGCACTTTCTTCTCGCGCCGCTGCGCGGCCTGATCGCGAGCCTGCTGCTGGCTCTCAATACCCTGTTCTGGTGCTGGCCGCTGTTCTTCGTCGCCCTGCTCAAACTGCTGCTGCCCTTCGCGCCGATCCAGCGCGCGCTGCGCTTCGTCATGCACGGCATCGCCGAAAGCTGGATCGGTATCAATAAATTCTGGATGCGCCTGGTTGGCCACATCGAATGGAAGGTTCAGGGGCTGGAGCGCTTCGATACCCGTCATTCCTATCTGGTGACCAGCAACCACCAGAGCTGGGTGGACATCCTGGTGCTGCAATACCTGCTCAACCAGCGCATGCCGCTGCTGAAATTCTTCCTCAAGCAGGAGTTGATCTGGGTACCGGTGATCGGCCTGTGCTGGTGGGCGCTGGAGTTTCCCTTCATGAAGCGCTTCAGCAAGGAATACCTGGCCAAGTACCCGGAAAAGCGCGGCCAGGACCTGGCCACCACGCGCAAGGCTTGCGCGCGTTACAAGACCAATCCCGTGGCGGTATTCAACTTCCTCGAGGGTACCCGCCTGACTCCGGCCAAGCATGCGCAACAGCAGTCGCCGTTCAAGTACCTGCTCAAGCCCAAGGCCGGCGGCATCGCCTTCGTGCTCGACGCAATGGGTGAACAGCTGCATGCCATCGTCAATGTCACCATCCACTATCCCCACGGTGTGCCGGGCTTCTGGGACCTGCTCTGTGGCCGCCTGGATGCTGTGCAGGTGATTTTCAGGCAGGTCGATATTCCGCGCGAATTCATCGGCCGCAACTACGATCAGGACGACGACTACCGCCTGGCATTCCAGCAGTGGGTCAACCGTCTGTGGGAAGAGAAAGACGCGGAGCTCGCCAGCCTTCACCAGCAAGCCTGAAACGCGCCTGGCGCTTCAGGGCTCCTCTAAAAACGTTAACGAGGCAGTCAGCGCAAGGCAAAAACAACCGAAAAGGCGGAGTTTACGAATTGTAAATGAGCACTTTGAGCTTGTTTTTAACGCAGCGATGACAACGCAGGTAGTTTTTAGAAGAGCTCTTCATTCGCCGCGCGGCAGCGGCAGCCTGCTCCAATCCAGCTGTGCCGGCACCTGCATCGCGGTGCCGGCCGGCACACCCGGCGCCACCAGAAAGCCCTGCATGATGTTGCAGTGGTGCCGCGTCAGCCACTCGCGCTGCGCCTGAGTTTCGACACCCTCGGCGATGACCTCCAGCCCCAGATGCCGACCAAGATCGATGATGGTGCTGACCACCGCGGCATCACGCGGTGAGTCCAGCATGTTAGAGACGAACAGACGGTCGATCTTCAGCGTGTCCAGTTCGAAATGACGCAGATAGGCCAATGACGAGTAACCGGTGCCGAAGTCATCAATGGCGATCTTCACCCCCAGCTCACGCAGCTGACGCAGCTGCGCCTGGGTCAGCTCCAGGTCCTGCATCAGCGCACTCTCGGTCACTTCCACCTCCAGCTGACTGGGCTTCAGTCCGTGGGCGTCGAGCACACGCTGCAGATCAGTCACCAGTTGCGGCATACCGAACTGCACCGGACTGACGTTAAGGCTGAGCACCATGTCTTCGCCAAACTGTTGCTTGAAGTCCGCCAACTGCCTGGCGCCCTCACGGAAGATCCACTCGCCGAGACGATTGATCAGGCGGGTTTCTTCGAGCAGTGGAATGAACACGTTCGGTGCCACAGTGCCAGCGACACGATGCTGCCAGCGCAGCAAGGCCTCGAAGCCACGCAGGCGCCCGCTATCGAGATGGAACTGGGGTTGATAGACCAGCACGAAGTCATCGTTCTCGATGGCGTGACGCAGGCTTTCTTCGAGCATTAGCCGCGACCGCGCGCGGCCGTTCATCTCCGGTGAGAAGAAGCGGTATTGCTGACGACCGGCGCGCTTGGCTTCGTACATCGCCATATCGGCCGAACGCAGCAGGCCTTCGACGCTCTGCCCGCACTCGGGAAAGCAGGCGATGCCGACACTGGCGCCGAGGGTGAAATCCACACCATCAAGGTTATGCCGCACCGAGACCAGCTCGATCAGCTTCTCCGCGACCTTGGCCGCATCCTCGGGGTGACCGAGGTTGTCCAGCAGCGCAGTGAACTCGTCACCACCGATGCGTGCCAGGCTGTCGTAGGGGCGCAAGCACGCCTTGAGCTGCTCACCGACGCGGCGCAGCAGCTGATCGCCGACATCATGACCCAGCGAGTCATTGATGCGTTTGAAACCGTCCAGGTCCAGGTACAGCACCGCAACCCGCTGACCGCTGCGTTCGATACGCGCCAACGCCGATTCCAACGCCAGATGAAAGCCACGGCGATTGAGCAGGCCGGTCAGCGCGTCAGTGACCGCCTGCGACTCCAGCTGCGCGTGCAGATTGCGCACCACCGACATGTCCAACGCGATCAATACCATCGCGCGTTGCGGCCGCGGCAGTGGCGAACAGGACAACGCCACGGGCAGGCAACCACCCTTGAGCGTGCGCATGATCGCTTCATGCACGCGGTAGGTCGCCTCGCGCCTGAAGTGCAGATAGAACTCCGATTGCTGCCAACCGTCTTCGCTGGCCGGATTCTTGAGAAACGACAGCAGATCGGCGCCCTCGAGATCGCCTACCTCGCCATCGAGCATCTGCGCCATGGCCGGGTTGGCGAACTGGATGCGACCATCCTCGCCGACCACCAGGATACCCTCGGCGGCGTTCGCCAGCACCGAGGCGTTGAATGCCCTGGCGCGCTCGAGCTGCTGTGAAAGTGTCTGTAATTCGCAGCGATTGTGCTCGTGCTCCAGCAGGCTCTGAATCTTGTGGCGCAGCACGCTGGAATCGAAAGGTTTGAGCACGAAGTCCACGGCGCCAGTGCTGTAACCACGCAGCACGGCATCGTGGGTCTGCGCGATGGCGGACACGAAGATGATCGGCGTCAGCCGCGTACGCGGGTTGCCGCGCATCAACCGGGCGACTTCGAAGCCGTCCATACCCGGCATCTGCACGTCCAGCAGCACCAGCCCCACATCCTCTTCGAGCAGACAGCGCAGGGCCTCTTCGCCGGAACTGGCACAGCGCAGCAGCCACTCTCCATCTTCGAGCAGCGCCTGCATGGCCTCGAGGTTCTCTACACGGTCATCCACCACCAGCAGAACCTGCTTGGCGGGTACGGCGGCGTTCTTGCTCTGCGCCTGGGCCATCGTCACTCCCCTATCCATCTGCCCTTGCACCAGTCACTCCTGTCATCAGGGTAGTCCATCGCCGGGCGAAGGCATGGTCGGCATCGCCAGCCAGCGCTCCAGCAGTGCCAGCAGCTCATCACGCTTGATCGGCTTGGCCATGTAGTCATCCGCGCCAGCGGTGATGCACTTCTCGCGATCGCCCTTCATGGCATGGGCCGTGAGCGCAATGATGGGGATCACGCAGCCGTGCTCCTGCTTGAGCAGCCGCGTGGCCGTGTAGCCATCCATATTGGGCATGGCCATATCCATCAGAATCAGGTCGAAGGGATCACGCTGGTAACTGGCGATGGCTTCCAGGCCGTCCTTGGCGGAGCTGACGCGCAACCCCACTTCATCCAGCAGCGCCGTCAGTGCATAGACGTTACGCACGTCGTCATCCACCAGCAGAATGCGCTTGCCCTGTAACGGGTTGAGCCGTGCATGGGCCGGTTGCGGCGCACGCACGTCACCGAGAAAGCCCTGTACCGCCTGGCACAACGCGTCGGTGTCGTCACCATGCTTGCGCACCACCACGGCGCTATAGCGCCGCAGCCGTTGCAGGGTCTGCTGAGTGACGTCCACACCGGTGTTGATCACCACGCGTGTACCTTGCAACGTGCGTAACTGGTTGAGACTCTCGAGCAGGGAAAAACCGTCCTGATCCGGCAGGTCGAGATCGATCACCAGCGCGCAGAACTGGCCCAGCGCATAGGCCTCGCGTGCCTGCTCGCCATCGGCGCAGGCGATGACCTGGAAGCCCAGCTCCGTCAACTGCTCACGGTAGTGCTCGCGCTCTATCTCGACATCCTCCACCAACAACAATGCCTGCTCCTGCTGCGCACCGTGCTGCAGCTCGATGAACACCTGCTCCAACTCATCGCGGCCGATGGGTTTGACCAGATAGCGGGTGCCATCGTCGTTCCAACCCACCGGTTGTGGGACGCAGGAAATAATGTGCACCGGCGTATGCCGATGGTTCGGCTGGGCGCGCAGACGCCGAAACAGCTGCCAGCCACTGAGATCGGGAAGCAGGATGTCGAGGATCACCGCATTGAACGATTCCTGCTGCAGCAGTCCCAGCGCCTGTAACCCGGTGCGGCAGTGCACGCTGGAGAAGCCGTGAGCATGAGCCTCCTCGGCGATCACTGCGGCGAAATTGGCATCGTCCTCGATGATCAACAGCGGCGGGCCGTCACCTGCACGCTGCGGCCCCTCGAGTGGCGCTTCGACACTGAGCGAGCCCGCCTGCACCGGCAATCTGACGGTGAAGGTAGAACCCTGCCCCGGCGCGCTCTGCAGGCTGATGTCGCCATCCAGGGCCAGCACCAGCTGACGGGTGATGGCCAGCCCCAGGCCGGTACCGCCGAAACGCCGGCTGGTAGAACCATCGATCTGCTGAAAAGCCTGGAAGACCTGCTCGTGCTGGGCCGGATCGATGCCAATGCCGGTATCACGCACGCTGAAGCAGAGCAGCTCGCGCTCATCCTCCTGGCGCCCCTGACTGCTGACGCTCAGCGTGACCTCACCCTGGTCGGTGAACTTCAGCGCGTTGGACAGCAGATTGCGCAGGATCTGATGCAGACGCACACGGTCGGTGTGAATGACGCGTGGTACCCCGGCCTCCAGCTGGGTGTGCAGACGCAAGCCCTTGAGTTCGGCCATCGGCCGCAGGCTGGCATCGAGCTCCACCAGCACGTCCTGCATGTTGATCGGCTCCAGCTTGAGCTGCATGCGCCCCGATTCGACCTTGGCCAGGTCGAGTACATCGTTGATCAGTTGCAGCAGATCGCTGCCAGCGCGGTGCACGATATCGGCGTGCTTGGTCTGCTTCTCGGTGAGATTGCCCGCCAGATTCTGGCGCAGTTGATCGCTGAGAATCAGGATGCTGTTGAGCGGCGTGCGCAGCTCATGGGACATGTTGGCGAGGAACTCGGACTTGTAGCGGTTGGCCAACAACAGTTGCTCGGCCTGCTCTCGCAATTTCTGCTCGGCCGCCTTGCGCTCGCTGATATCGATGATCACCGCCTGCACCAGGTTTTCATCGCCGCTGCGAATGGGTGACAGGCCGACCTCCAGAGGAATCATGCGGCCTTCACGATGCTGCCCGAACAGCTCGCGATTGCCGCCCATGCGGCGCTGTTCGGGCATGGCCTGGTAACCACGACGCAGCGCCACATGGCTGCCACGCTGCGCCGCCGGCAGGAGCATTTCCACCGGCTCGCCGAGCAACATCTGCCGCTCGTACCCGAACAGCAGCTCGGTCTGTCGATTGACCATGGCGATGCGCCCCAGCGCATCGACCAGCACGATGGCATTGGGCGAAGCCTCGACCACCAAACGAAAACGCTCCTCGGCCACCTTGCGCGCACGCAGGTCCACCAGGTTGATCAGGTAGCTGCTGCCCTCGTGCAGCGGGTTGAGGCTGATGCTGACCGGAATCGACTCACCGCGTAACGTGCGCACCATGCGTTCGTCACTCTCGGCCAACTGCTCCTGCAGGTCTTTCGGCGACTCGATATTGGGCAGCACGCGCAACACGGTCTCACCCGGCAAGGCATTGAGCGGGCAGTCGAACAGCTCGGCAGCGCTGCGATTGGCCATTTCGATGCGGCCCCTGTCATCACAGAGCAGGGTCGCCACCGGCAGCCGTTCGACCAATAGACGAAAGCGCTCTTCGCGCTCGCGCAGGGCCACGGCAGCCCGCTCACTGATCTGCAGCTTGCGGTCGCGCTGATAGAGAAAGCCGCCGACCAGAATCGACAGCAACAGCGTTGCGGCCAGCCCCGCCCAGAGACCGAGCATGCTGCTGCGATCGACCAGGCTGCGCTCGTATTCAGGGGTGCCTATCACCTCAAGCGCCCAGGTGCGGCCATACAGGGATAACTCCTGCTGACTGCGAAATCTCGGCTGCCAGCCATTGGCCTTGGTTTCGCCGCTGAGCAGCTGAAGGTCAGTTGCCTGCGGATCTTTCAGAACGATGTCGAACAAACGCGTCTGAGCGCCAAGAATCCCATCGATCAGGTCATGGCTGCGAAACGCCCCATGCACCAGGCCCAGTAATGCAGATCGCCGCTGCTCTGCGGTATTGACGGGTAACCCTGGGCGAAACACCGGCAGGTAGAGCAGTACGCCAGACTGCACGTCTACATCGACCTCCTGACGCAATATCAGCGGCGCGCTGAGGCTGGCTTCGCCAGTCTCGACACTGCGCTCGATAGCCGTCCGCCGCACTGCTTCGCTGAGCATGTCGAAGCCGAGCACGCGCCGATTGCGCCAATCCACAGGGCTGACGTAATCGATAGGTAGATAATGCTCACGCTCACCAGAAGGGAAGATCTGATAGTCGAGGCGACCGTCGGCAGCTACCTCGGCAGCAAAGTCAGTCAGTTGCTCCGGCAGCAGATAACGTGACCAGGCCACGGCCTGAATACCAGGGTAGCGATCCTGAACCTGCAACTGATCCAGAGCACGTTCCCACTCGGCGAGCGAGACCTGATCACTGCCTATCATCAGCCCGGATACGCCGCGCAGGACCATCTCGTATGTGCGCATACGCGCCAGCACCCGCTGGCTTACGTCCTGAGCCTCCAGTTGAAAGCGGCGCTGACTGTTCTCGCGCTCACGCTCCTGCAAAGTATTCCACTGCCAGAAAATCAGGCCACCCAACCCCAGTAGCAGGCCAAGCGCAACCAGCAGCGGCGTCCAGGGCCTTGGTGGCCGCTCGACAGCTCTGTCGTCCATTCGCTCTCCTTCGGTCATCCAGAACCAACGCGCACGGTACATCCGCACGCGGACATCACAGAACCACAGCAAGCATTCTAGTCAGGATTTGAATGAGTGGCCTTTTGCCAGAAGAGACTCGACGGGCGGTCACGGACATTGCCGCAAACACCTTCTGGCGCCTCAGCTACATACGTCCGCAGCCATGAATGTCAGCGACATAAAAAAGCCTCCCGGAGGGAGGCTTTGATTCAACGCGACGAGGCCTTAAAGCGGACGCAGGTTGATCTCGACACGACGGTTCTGCGCACGACCAGCATCGGTGGCGTTGCTGGCAATCGGCTGGCTCGGGCCAGCACCGTATGCAGAGATGCGCTGACCCGGCACGCCGTTGGCGGTCAGGTAGTTGGCCACGCTCTGAGCGCGACGCTGCGACAGGCTCTGGTTAAGCTCCTGCGAACCGGTGCTGTCGGTGTGACCGACGATGTTCACACCGTTCTTGTTGAACTCCTTGAACACCAGCACCAGTGAATTGAGGGTCGGGTAGAAGCTGCTGGAGATATCCGCCGAGTTGCTGGCGAAGGTGATATTGCCCGGCATGATCAGTTTCAGATCATCGCCGTTGCGTTGCACCTGCACGCCGGTGCCCTGCAGGGTCTGGCGCAGCTTGGCCTCCTGGGTGTCGACGTAATAGCCGTAACCACCACCGGCGGCGCCACCGACGGCTGCACCGATCAGCGCGCCTTTGGTGCGGTCCTTTTTGCTAGAAGTCGCAGCACCGATCACCGCGCCGGTCGCGGCGCCAATACCGCCATAGATGCCGGCTTTGCCGGCCTGGCTCTCGCCGGTGTAAGGGTTGGTGGTACAGCCGGCCAGCAAGGCCATGAGCGCAGTGGCTGCGATCAGATTACGCCTGGTCTTCATAACATTTCCTTAGGATTTCTTCTGGTATCGGGCAGACATGCCGCAGCCTTCGAACCGCCAAGGCGCGGTGAAGTTCCGCCCAAGCTTATCAGCCTGGGGCTATCAGAACTGCGAAGCAGAGCAGATCGACCCGATACGTACCTTACTGCACACCGGGCAGCGGTCGCAGCGTTACTTCGACCCGGCGATTCTGCGCACGACCTTCAACGGTGGCGTTGCTGGCCACCGGCTGATCCGGCCCCATACCACGGGTACTCAAGCGGCTGGGGTCCACCCCCTGCGCCAACAGATAGTCGGCTACGCTCTGCGCACGACGCTGCGACAGCCCCATGTTGTGGCTATGCGAGCCGGTGCTATCGGTATGCCCGACCACCTCGATGCTGTTCTGGTTGTACTGGCGGAAGGAATTGGCCAGGTTGTTCAGCGGCTGATAGAAGCTGCTGGCGATCTGCGCCGAGTCAGTGGCGAAAGTGATGTTACCCGGCATGATCAACTGAATCACATCGCCTTGGCGCTGCACCTCGACGCCGGTGCCCTGCATGCTGCGGCGCAGCTCTTCTTCCTGCTTGTCGGCGTAGTAGCCATAACCTGCCGCCGCGGCACCAGCCACGGCCGCGCCGATCAGCGCGCCCTTGCCGCGGTTGTCATGGTTGATCAGCGCACCGGCAGCCGCGCCGGCCAGCGCCCCGATACCACCGTAGGTGGCGGTGCGGTTGGAGCTCGGTGCACTCTGGTCATAGGGGTTCTGCGAGGCGCAGCCGCCAAGCAACAGCGCGGACGAGCAAAGGGCAATCAGAGAAAGACGGAACATGAAGGAATCTCCATGAACGGTGGATGATGGCTCTTTGAGTTCCGGCGCGGTCATTAGTGCCCCGTCAGGCACGAATAAAGGGATTCTCCCGCATTTCGTCGCCCAGGCGGGTATCCGGGCCATGGCCGGTGACCACGGTGGCATCCTCGTCAAGGCTGTACAGGCGCTGCCTGATCGAACGCTCGATAGTGGCGTAGTCGCCGCCCCACAGGTCGGTACGGCCGATACCGCGACGGAACAGGGTGTCGCCAGCGATCAGCAGCTTGGCGTCCTCGAACCAGAAGCTCATCGAACCCGGCGTGTGCCCTGGCGTATGCAAGGCCACGCCGCAGCCACAGGCCAGTTCCTCGTCATCGGCCAGCCATTTGTCCGGTGCCGGCACAGGCGTGTAAGGCACACCGAACATGCTGCACTGCATCTCCAGATTGTCCCAGAGGAACTGATCTTCCTTGTGCAGATGCAGCGTGGCACCGGTCTTCTCCTTCATCTGTCCAGACGCAAGAAAGTGATCGAGATGGGCGTGCGTGTGAATGATGCTCATCACCTTGAGGCCATGAGCCTCCAGACGCGCCATGATCAGATCGGGATTGCCACCCGGATCGACCACGATGGCCTTCTTCGTCACCGGGTCGCCGATGATGGTGCAGTTGCACTGCAAGGGGCCGACGGGGAAGGTTTCGCGGATCAGGGCGGGACGTTCTACAGAACTCATCAGGGCACCTCATTTCGGTAATCGCCGGGCAGTTTACCGGTCCATTTGCGGAATGCACGGCGGAAGTTGGACGGGTCGCTGAAACCCAGCAACTGGGCAATTTCATACAGCGGCAAATGCGTGGTGCTCAGGTACTGCAGGGCCAGCCGTTTGCGCACGTCGTCGAGCACCTGCTGATAGCTGGTACCCATCTGCGCCAGGTGCCGGCGCAGGCTGCGTCCACTGGTATGCAGGGCACTCGCGGCGCTTTCAAGATCAGGAAAGTCACCGGGGCGCGCCAACAACAGGCGTCGCACCCGTGTGAGCAGGCCGTCCTGCACGTCGAGGCTGGCCAGTAGCGCTTCGCACTGCTGCTCGCACATCTGCACCGTGGCCGGGTTGGCCAGGGCCATGGGCCGCTGCAGATAGTGCCGCGGCAGGCGCAGCCAATGACAGGGCTGCTCGAACTGCGCGGCCACACCGAACACCTCGGCATAGCGCTCGGCGTAGTCCGGTGCAGGATGAGCGAAACCGACGGCCAAGCCCTGTAACTCTTCCCCCAGGAGAAAACGTGCAATGGTGTGAATGCTGGTCAGCAGGCCCTCGGCGGTAAAGCGCGATTGCGGCCCCATGGGGAAAGACTCGACGGCGCGCAATTCCACATCCTCGCCCTGCTCTACGAGTTCCAGCTCGAAGGACAGACCGAGCACGCGATAGTACTTCAGGGCGAACTGCAGCGCCTTGCCCAAATTGGCGCTGGACAGCACCGCGTAACCGAGAATGCCATGGGTGGAGACGTTCAGGCGCTGGCCCAGTACCAGGCCAAGTGCCGGTTCTCCGCACCGCTCCAACGCAGCCTGAGTCAGATGGTGAAAGTCGATAAAGGACAGTCGACCATTGGGACTGCCAAGCACCTCTGGGCGTACCCGCGCGGCGGCAAACAGCTCGGTACGCGCCAGGCCGAGTTCTTCGGCCAGCGCCAGCAACGCCTCGGCGTAGGCGACGGGAACCAGTTCGGCGGTGAAGTTGAGGGTTTGTTTCATCAGTTCGTTGTTCTGGCAGCTGGCCGCAAATGACCTTCCCGATTGCGAACCTTAGCTCAGCGAATCCACGCTCGCCGCCCTGCTGCTGCCCCAACTTTTTGCTGGAATGACGCACTGGCCGGATATGACTGCCACCTTGGCTGTTACGAACCTGTGCCCAACAGCGCATGACGCCCATAGTAGTTAGCAGTCAAACAGCGCAATGGAGCTCTCATGGCCAGCACTACACCGGAAGGATTGCAGATTCGCCCCAGGCACATGGATTTCGATCTGCCCAACCCGCTGCCGCGCCACTGGAACGGCGGCGACGCCTTCAAGACCCATCTGTTCGATGCCATGTCGGTGTTGTTTCCCGACGGCGAGCGTTTCTTCATCGATTCGGTACGCCATTTCCGCGACCGTATAGAAGACCCCGTACTCAATGAACAGATTCGCGGTTTCATCGGCCAGGAGGGCCATCACAGTCGTGAACATCTGGAGTACAGCCAGCGTCTGCGTGATCTGGGTTACGACGTCGAGCGCATCGAGAAACGTGCCCGGACGCGCATCCGCTACACCCAGAAGAAGTTCTCGCCACAGCGCCAGCTGGCCGCAACCGCAGCACTGGAACACATTACCGCGATCATGGCTGATGGCCTGCTGAGAAATAACGCGTACATGGCCGACGCTCACCCAGCCTTGGCTCGCCTGTGGCATTGGCATGCTCTGGAGGAGACCGAGCACAAGGCGGTGGCCTTCGACGTTTACAACCAGGTATGTGGCAGCCGCAAGCTGCTGCGCCGGGCAATGCTCATGGGCACCTTCTTCTTCGTGCTCGACACTACGCGTGGCCTGGCACACATGCTCAAAGTGGACGGCCTGTTGTGGAACTGGCGCGTGTGGCGCGACGGCATCCGCTGGATGTGGGGCAAGGAAGGCGTGTTCCGCCCGCTGATCAGCACTTATCTGGACTTCTTCAAGGACGGCTTCCACCCTTGGGAACACAACAACCTGGACCTGTTGCACGCCACCCGCGAGGAGTTTGACGGTACCCCGCTGATTCAGGCCGGAGCCGCCTGAAACGCAGCACCTGCCACGTAATACAAACAAGCCCGAAAACTGTCCGGGCTTGTTTCGTGGCTCGGATTTTCTCTGGGCCTTTCCAGGGCAAACTCAACCCAGCAGAAATCTCATTGCATCGGCCGCGCTCTGCTCGGGAATTTCTTCCATGGGGATATGCCCGACACCCGGATAGACCCTGACCTGAACACCCGGCAGATCGCGCTGCCAATGCGGCACATGTTTGGGTGAGATCCAGCGATCACGATCGCCCCACATGAGCAGGGTTGGCGCCTTGATCAGCGCAACTCGTTCCGGCGTCGTGTGCAACTCCTCCTTGTTGACCTTCAGCAGCACGCGGAAGATCTCCATCATGCCGCGGCGGTTACCCGGGCGTCGCGACAGGTCGTAGTAGCGCTCGACCACTCCTGCTTTGATTCGCCCCGGCTCACCGTAGACCTCCTTGATGCCCTGGGCGATCAAGGCACGCGGCATCCACATCGGCATGGCGACAGTCGCACCGGGCAGCGCAGCCGCAGCGATCATCCACGGCACCTTGTGCATGGGATAGCCGGCCGGGTCGATCAGCACCAGCTTGCCGACGCGCTGCGGCTGCACCAAGGCGAAGTTCCAGGCGATATAGCCACCAAGGGAGTTGCCGGCGATATCCGCCTTGCCCACCTGCAGGTAATCGAGCAGTTGGCCAAGCACGTGCATCATTCGCTCGACCGAATAGACGCCGTCGCGCGCCGGACCGGTGAGGCCGAACCCCGGAACGTCGAAGCGGATGATGCGGTAATGCGGGGCGAAGGCCTGCACCCACCCGTCCCAGGTGTGCAGCGAAGCGACCACGCCATGGATCAGTACCAACGCCGGTTTGTCACGGCTGCCTTCGTCACGGTAATGGACATTGAAGCCGTCAATCTCGACATAGCGAGAACCCTGAGCAGCATTGCCATAACGCGATTTCAGGCGCTCCAGAGGCAGAGACCCGAAGCCCATACGGGCGAAGCCTGCAGCCAACGGCGGTTGCAGAGACAGTCTATTGGCAGACATGCACGATACCTCGACACTTGCAGTAGGTATCCGCGATCAGAGCATGAGTGGGCGCCAAACACCGCCCAACCTAGGTTGAGCCAAGCACCGTCTTGATCGGCTGCCGCAACGCCCAGATCAGCGCAGTAGCCCGAGGCCCTTGGCCCGCGCCACCGCCTGAGTACGCCGCTCGACACCGAGTTTGCTGTTGATGTGACGGGCGTGGGTCTTGACCGTGTGCAAAGAGATGAACAGACGCTCGCTGATCTCCTGATTGGAACAGCCACGCGCGATCAACTGCAGCACGGCCAACTCGCGGCCACTGAGTTTTTCCGTCAGGCCACCCGCCTCTACGACCACCTCCTCGTCCGAATCCCGGCTGCCTGGCAACTGCGCGAGCAGCGCGTTGCGCAGCGGACACGGCGGACGCAACTGCAGACGCTCGCGCAGCCAGCGCGGCTGATGCTGCAACAGCTCGATGAAAGGTAGCAGCGCGCCGCCCTGAGCGAGATCCAGACAACTGTCGAGCTGCTGCTGCGCCTCCCGCTCTCGCCCGGTCTGCTTCAGTAATTGGGCGAGCTGCGCCTGCGCCGCCAGACCGACCAATTGACCACCCAGCCCCTGTGCACGCTGCTGCAACGCACGCAGACGACGCTCCGCATGCTCTAGCTCGCCCTGCAAACGCTCCAACGCTGCCTGCTGCAGATCGATATGCAACGCCAGCTGCGGGTGAAACTCCGGCGCCAGTGCTCGCCCCTGCTCACCATAGGTTTCCGCCAGCTGAGGCAACCAGGCGGCAGCCAACTCCACCTGTCCTTGCCGCAGCCACAGCTCACACTTGATCAGCGTGATCATCGCCAGGTAGTAGATCGCCGGCACATCCCAGACATGCATCAAGCGTTCGGCCTCACCCAGCAGGGCAAACGCTTCGGCTGGCCGTCCATCACGCCCTTCCAGGCTGGCCAGCACGCAATAGCCAATCAATGCACCGACATCGCGGCAAGCCCTGGCTTCGGCAATCCCCACCCGTAAGCGTTCCACGGCCTGAGGCTGCAGACGCAGACTGAGCAGATAGCCCTCATAAATCGTCAAGCGCGCCCGCACCGAGTAATTACGCTGTGCCGGCAAACGCTGCACCAGCAGCAATCCCTGGTGCACTTCCTCCTGCGCGCGCAGCACCTCACCACGGGCCTGCAACACACGAGCCCGCTCATAATGGGCAAGCGCCTCGAGCAGAGGGTTGTCGATACGCTGTGCCAGCTCCAGGGCGTCGCGGTTCAGCCCACGCGCACGCCACAGATCGCCACGCACCATGGCCAGGTTGGACAACGCCGACAGACACATGAAATGCGGGCCATAACGCTCCGCCGGTAAACCGGCCAAGGCCTCGCTGCATTGCAGTTCGGCACGCACACCATCGCCACGGCCACGGGCGATAACCCCATCGAGCGCCTGCCATTGCGCCAGCAGGCTGCGTTGAGCGGCAGGCTCGGCAGCCGGCAGGAAGCGTACGAGCTGATCGAGCAACTCTTGGGCAGCATCCAACTGGCAGGCCAATGCCAGTGCCCAGCCATAGAGCATGATCAGTCGTGGTGTGCTGGCCAGCAGATCGTCCGGCAGATTGGTTTTCCAGCGCAGCAGCATGGCGATGTTCTGTTCCGCCAGCATCTGCTCCTCGGACAGGTTCTGCACCAGGCTGGCGGCCACATCGGCCTGCCCTGCCAGCAACGCCTGCTCGATGGCGGCATCCAGCATGCCTTGCGCAGCGAACCAGCGACAGGCACGCAGGTGGGCGCTACCGTGCGAACGACTCAATCCGTCGGCAGAGCGCGCATTGAGCAAGTCGGAGAACAGGTGGTGATAGCGAAACCAGTGCCCCTGCTCGTCGAGCGGCACCAGAAACACCTGATTGGCCTGCAGATGGCGGATGATCGCGGCGCTGTCATGGCTGTCACGAACCGCATCGCACAGCTCAGCGCAGAAGCGCTCCATGCAGGCGGTGTCATACAGGAACTGTTGCACCTCGGCGGGCTGTCGCTCGATGACTTCTTCGAGCAGGTATTCACGGATCAGCCCTTCACCGCCGTGCAGTTGAAGCACCTCGCCAGCTTCCGCCAGTTCCTCGACAGCCAACAGCCAAAGACGTAAACCAGCGATCCATCCCTCGCTGCGCTGCAGAATCCCGGTGACCTGCTCCTTCTCGAGGCGCGCGCCCTGACTTGCCAACAGCGCGTCGAGCTCGGCGGTCGTCAGACGCAGATCCTGCTCGTTGAGCTCCAGCAACTGCCTCGACAGACGCAGGCGCGCCAGGTGCCAGTCAGGCCGCTGACGGCTGGTGACCAACAGCAGCACACCAGGGGGTAAATGGTTGAGGAAGAATTGCAGACAACGATCCAGCACCGGCCCCTGCGCCAGATGGTAGTCGTCCAGCACCAGCAACAGCGGCTGACCATCATCGAGCTGCTGGGTCAGCTCATCGAGTAAACCGTCGAGCCACTGCTCGAATGCGAAGGGTTGGTGGCGCTGACGCATCTTCAGCAGCCCGAGCGCTTCCTCGCCGAGGCCAGGATAGAACTGCTGCAGCCCATGCAGGAGACGCTCGAGAAAGCGCCCCGGATCATGATCGCGCTCGTTCAGCCCGAGCCAGAGGCTGTGCCAGTGATCGGGTAGTCGTTCGCAGAACTCGATGGCCAGTGAGCTCTTGCCAAAACCTGCTGGCGCACTGACCAGCAGCAATCGCCCTTGCAGGCCCTCTTCAAGACGCTGACACAGCCTGGGTCGCGGCATATGCCCTACTGGCAGTGGCGGACGATAGAAACGCGCTTCCACCGGTGTGGCCGGCGTGTAGGGAAAACCTGGCGAGCGGGAGAGATCTGTCATCGGCCTATTCTTGGAAGTCTTCTGATGCATCGGCGGGCTCGATCTGAACCCAGCCTAGCGACCTGCAATGGCCATTTGAAGCGCCCGCTACAGTCCGTAACGAAAAAGCCGGCACAAGGCCGGCTTCGTCGTGTTGCTTGAGGCAGGTTTTAGCGAACGCCAGCCTGACGCAGAGCAGCCGGGGTGTAATCGCTGCCAGCGGCCTTGTAGTTGAAGTCGTAGGCTTGTTTCTCCTCGTTCTTCATACCCAAGGCCAGGTAGCGACCGGACAGCAGGTCGTACAGGGTTTCCACGGTGTACCACGGCACTTGCTTGTCGTAGTAGTACTGGGCATGCGCCTCAGCTACGCGCCACAGGGTGCCACGGCCATCGTAGTGGTCGATCAGAGCGGCTTGCCAGGTGTCCTCGTCGATGTAGAAGTCACGCTTGGCGTAGATGTGACGCTCGCCCGACTTCAGGGTCGCGGTCACGTGCCATACGCGGTGCAGCTCGTAACGAGTCAGATCCTGGTTGATGTGGCCGGCCTTGATGATGTCGGAGTACTTCAGGCTCGGCGAGTCCAGCTTGTAGGCGTTGTAGGGGATGTAGATCTCCTTTTTGCCGACCAGCTGCCAGTCGTAGCGGTCTGGCGCACCGTTGTACATGTCGAAGTTGTCGGAAGTACGCAGGCCGTCAGCGGCGGTACCCGGACCATCGTAGGACACCTGCGGAGCACGGCGCACGCGACGCTGACCAGCGTTGTACAGCCACGCCAGACGCGGCTCCTTCACCTGGTTGAGGGTTTCGTGCACCAACAGCACGTTACCGGCCAGACGCGACGGAGCGGTTACGCGCTGCTTGAAGTAGAACAGTACGTTGCTTTCCTTGCTCGCATCGAAGTCGGTCAGCGCATCACGGAAGGTGAACTCGTCCTGGAAGTAGACCAGCGAGTAGGAACCGTTCGCCTGCGGAGTCGCCTGGGTCACCAGACGACGCACGCTGCCACCGCGGTAGCGGGTGATGTGGTTCCAGATCGCTTCCAGACCGTTCTGCGGGATCGGGAAGGGGTTGGCGGTCTGGAAGTTCTCCAGGCCGTTGCCACCTTCCACCATCTTGGTGTTCACCGCGTTCTGCTTGGTCGCCTCCAGCACCGCAGCCGGCAGGCTGGCCGAACGGTGAGTCGGGAAAACCGGCATCTTGTAGCTTTCCGGGTAGCGCTTGAACATCGCCAGCTGGCCGGGAGTCAGCTTGTCCTTGTACTGGTCGACGTTCTGCGCGGTGATGGTGAACAGCGGCTGCTCGTTGGCGAACGGATCGGCCAAAAAGCCACGCGGATCGACCGCACCGGCGTTGGCCGGCAGACCGCCAGTCCAGGCGGGGATCGAGCCATCGGCATTGCCGGCCATCTCGGCGCCTACCGGAGTCAGGGTGTTGCCCAGCTTCGCAGCCTCGTCAGGCGACACTGCCGCCATCACGCTGGTCGCCAGCAGAGACAGGGTCAGGACACCGCTTTGCCACAGTTTTTTTGTTGTTTTCATTTGCATCATGATTCCTCGAAATTCCTGGCCGCTTAGAAGTTCATACCAAAGCTGAGCGCGACGAAATCGCGGTCACGCTGGGTGTTGTACTTTCCGCCACCGAAGAAGTTGGTGTACGACAGATCAGCGGTGTAGGTGTTCTGGTACTCGGCATTAAGGCCAAGGCTCACGGCTTTACGACCTTCCTCGAAGTTGGCGCCTGGGCCAGGAGAATAGCCCTTCACATCGTGCGACCAAGCGACACTCGGACGCAGGTTCACGCCAGCCAGGGCATTCGGGTATTCCCAAATAGCGCGAGCGCGATAACCCCAGGAGTCGGAGGTAGTGAAACCGTCATTTTCACAATAGCGGCCGACATTCTCGGCCGTACCACTTCCCAAAGTCCCTGTATTCAGGGTTTGGCAAGTGCCACCAGGAAGAGGCCCCGGCCCAAAGACTGGGTCACGCCCGTAACGTGCCTCGCTGTTGCTTTCCAAACCACCGACATGGGTCCAACCGAGTTCACCCACCAACGTCAGACGACTTGCGCCCATGACTTGATCGAAGAAATGGGTGAAGGTCGTTTGAAGCTGAGTGATTTCCTTACGGCGATAACCATGCAGATCGGTGCCAGGAGTCCCCTGCAGTACCGACACGTTAGGATCCAGCGGCGTAACGCCGGCAAAGAGGATATCGGTGGTATTCAGCTGCACCGGTGCATTGGGTCGATAGCTGATTTCCCCGCTCCATGCTGTCCCAGTGGGCAAGGTAGTCGAGAAGCTCAAACCATAAAGACGAATGTCTTCCGGATACTCGATAAAGTACTGAGAGTTGCCCGCTACTATCAATGGGGCCAGAGCTCCAAACCCAGCAGCAGTGGCATATACAGACGCATCCGGCGCACTACCGCTGAAAATTGGCAGTCGACTGTGATAATTCATTGCATAGAAACCAAACTCGGTATCCAGCGGCTCGAACATGTAACGGAAAGCAACACCCCACTGTCCGCTATCGCGAGCATCTCGATCCGCTCCTCGAGCTACCACAACCCCCTCGTCCGGGCTTCCCCAGGTGACGCCCTGGCCAGCGAGAGCTGCCACGGTACCGGCTGCGGTGGCATTAGCAACTGCATCGGACGCACCTCCTGCAATAGCCTGCGCGTAAACAGCATCGAAAACGCCTTGCTCTGTCCGCAGTACAGCCAAGTTCTGATCACAACCGTCCGCAATCACGTCTGCCTGAGAGAAGAATGTGCCGCAGTTATCCACCACGGTCTGGTCCCACTCTATTTGATAGAAGGCTTCCATCGACAAGTTGTCGGTCAGACTCTGTGCCACATAGAACATGTTTACAGGGATCAGGCCTTCCTTGATCTCCGCGCCTGGACGGCGAAATGCAGAGACATCGATAGGGTTGATGGCGTTGACGCCACCACCGATGAAGGTGCTTTCCCCCCAGTTGACCACTTGTTTACCGAGGCGAACGCTGCCCGGCATATTGCCGATGGCATAGTTGTGATAGATGAACGCATCGAGAATTTCAGCGCCAGAAGACTGGGCACCCTCTTTACGGTTGCTATCGCTGATGTCCTTGAACAGACGGCTCTCGTCCTTCAACTCGAAGTCATACCAGTACTTACCGCGCACGAATACGCCGGTGTCACCGTATTTCAGTTCAAGGTCATGGATACCCTTGAAGATTTTCGAGAAGGTCTCACCACGCTTGAAATTCAGGTGACCATCATCAGAGGTCTGCGACAGACCACGACCGCCGTTATTCACGCCAATCAGATCTTTATCTGCCTTGGAAGTCGACCAGCTAGCACCGACCGACAGCGACGAGTCGAACTGCCCTTCGATCTCACCGATATTGAAAGTGACGCCGAATGCCGGAGCGGCAAGGGTGGAAGCGAGGCTGACGGCCAGCGGCAGTTTTGCCAGGCGCCAGTAGGGTTTTGTTTTTGTTGTCATCGACGCTACTCCATGTGTTTTTTGTTATGGATGCTTGGACTATAGCCAGCAGGTGGTACTGCTTGATCCCTCGAAAGTGTGATTTGCAGCCCCCAGGCACTCTGGCTCGCAGGTTTCAGGCCCTGTCCCTAGCCAAGCATGGACGTGAAACAGCAATTAGCAAGCCAAACGCTTGTTTGACTGAGTGGTCACTTTCACCACCCAGTCAATTCGCACCTCACAGCGTGGACAGGAACGCGCTGCCAGCCTCCTGCCACTGGGCGATTTCGACGCGAATGCGCTTCTTGTCCAGTTTGCCGACACTGGTCTTGGGAATTTCAGTAACAAGGGCGATCTGCGTGGGAATCGCCCACTTGTTGATGTGACCTTGCTCGACGAAAGGCTTGAGATGTTCCTTCAAGCCTTTGGCATCCAGCCCCTGCTCTTCAAGCAGTACCAGCAGCGCAAACGGGCGCTCGCCCCACTGCGGATCGGGCACGCCCACCACCGCCACTTCACGCACCGCCGAGTGACGGCTGATCAGGTCCTCCAGCTCCAGCGAGGAAATCCATTCCCCCCCGGTCTTGATCACATCCTTGATTCGGTCGCGGATTTCGATGAAACCCATACCGTCGATGGTCGCCACATCGCCGGTGTGCAGCCAACCATGTGCCCAAAGCTCCTCGCCCTTCTCTGGCTCTCGGAAATAGCCTTGGGTCAGCCAGGGCGCGCGCAGCACCAGCTCGCCCTGGGACTCTCCGTCGCTCGGCAGCAATTTGCCATCGGCATCCATGATTGCGGCTTCCACCAGCGGCACCGGAATACCGGCCTTGATTCGATAGGTGGTGCGCTCGTCCTCGCTACCGGCACGCAGCTCTTCATTGAGGTAAGCGCAGGAAATCAGCGGGCAAGTCTCGGACATGCCATAGGCCGCGGTCAGCTGGATACCACGCTCCTTGGCCGCCTCGTAGAGGGAGCGATTCAGCGCGCTACCACCGATGATCATCTTCATGCCGCCGAAGTCATGGCCCTGCGCACCTGGCGCGCTCAGCACCATCTGCAGGATGGTCGGCACGCAGTGGGAGAAGTTGACCTTCTCTTCCTTGATCAGGCGGCAAAGCATTTCCGGCTCGTAGCGGCCGGGATATACCTGCTTGACCCCAAGCATGGTGGCCACGTAGGGCACGCCCCAGGCATGCACGTGGAACATGGGCGTGATCGGCATGTAGACATCGTCGTTGCCGAGCAGGCGGATGCTGTCCAGGCCGCCCATGGTGGTCGCCATGGACATGGTGTGCAGCACCAGTTGCCGATGAGTGAAGTACACGCCCTTGGGGTTACCAGTGGTGCCTGTGGTATAGAAGGTCGTAGCCACCGAGTTCTCATCGAAATCGGCGAAGTCATAGTGCAGGCTGGCTGCGGCCAGCAGGCTCTCGTACTCGCCAACGAGGTTCGGCAGCTCGGCGTTCTTGTCTTCGCCATCGGTCAACAGCAGGGTCTTCTCGACGGTGGTGAGCTGGCCGGCAATGCCGTTGTACAGCGGCACGAACTCACTGTTGACCAGCACGAAACGGTCCTCGGCGTGGTTCATGGTGTAGAGAATCTGATCCGGCGACAGGCGGATGTTGATGGTGTGCAGCACCGCGCCGAGCATGGGAATGGCGAACATGCACTCCAGATAGCGGTGGCTGTCCCAATCCATCACCGCCACGGTATCGCCGGCCTTGACCCCCGCCTCGCTAAGCACGTTGGCCAGGCGCGCGACACGCTCGTTGAATGTGGCGTAGCTGTAACGCAGCTTGTCGCGATAAACGATTTCACGGGTCTTCTCGTAACGGCTACCGGATAGCAGCAGACGCTTGATCAGCAGCGGATAGGCGTGGGTGTTGTTGGCGGGAGGGATCAGTCGAGTCTGCAGCATGAAGTCACCTTGAGGCACGCGAGGAATAGGTATGCAACGACTCTAGAACGGCTCATGCAGCGCTAAATCAGCCCAAAGAATGATTTGCCACGTGACTCTATGGCCACTTTTGGTCACAGGTTAGAATCAATCCAGCTAGTCAGTCCTGAAACAGGCTTCATCGCCCCATACTTTCGTTCGAGGTAACACCATGTCCGATATCGTCATCGTCAGCGGCGCCCGTACTCCCATGGGCGGTTTTCAAGGCAGCCTGGCCAGCGTGCCCGCTGTCGAGCTGGGCGCTGCTGCCATTCGTGAAGCAGTCAAGCGCGCCGGTATCGAGCCGGCCGATGTGCAGGAAGTGATCATGGGCTGCGTACTGCCGGCTGGTCTCAAGCAAGGTCCGGCCCGCCAGGCTTCGCTCAATGCCGGACTGCCCTCTGCCACCGGTTGCACCACCATTAACAAGCTGTGCGGCTCGGGCATGAAGGCGGTGATGATGGCTTTCGACTCGCTCAAGGCCGGCAGCAACCAGGTAATGATCGCAGGCGGCATGGAAAGCATGTCCAACGCGCCCTATGTGCTGGAAAAGGCCCGCACCGGCCTGCGCATGGGCCATGGCGAGATCAAGGACCACATGTTCCTCGACGGCCTGGAAGACGCGCGCACTGGCCGCCTGATGGGCTCCTTCGCCCAGGAAACGGCCGACCAGTACGGCATCAGCCGCGAGGAAATGGACGCCTATGCCATCGAATCGCTGCGCCGCGCGCAGGCGGCGATCAAGGACGGCTCGCTGGACGCGGAGATCGTTCCGGTCACCGTCACCTCGCGCAAGGGTGAGGTGGTGGTCAAGGATGACGAACAGCCGCTGACGGCCAACCTGGACAAGATTCCTGCGCTCAAACCCGCCTTCAAGAAGGACGGCACCATCACCGCCGCCAACGCCAGTTCGATCTCCGACGGCGCCAGCGCGTTGCTCTTGATGACTGCTGATGAAGCCGCCAAGCGCGGTCTCAAACCACTGGCCAAGGTGGTTGCCCATGCTACCCAGAGTCAGGACCCGAGCGAGTTCACCCTGGCCCCCATCGGCGCCATGAGCAACCTGCTGAAGAAGACCGGCTGGAGCAAGGACGAGATCGACCTGTTCGAGATCAACGAAGCCTTCGCCATGGTGACCATGCTCGCCATGCGCGAACACGGCCTGGATCACGCCAAGGTCAACGTCTTCGGTGGTGCTTGCGCCCAGGGTCATCCGGTCGGTTCCACCGGCTCGCGGATCATCCTCACTCTGATCAACGCCCTGCAGAAGAAAGGCGGCAAACGCGGCGTCGCCTCGCTGTGTATCGGTGGCGGCGAAGCCACTGCAGTCGCCATCGAACTGTTGTAAACCAGCCCATCACCAAAGAGCCCCGCAGTTGCGGGGTTCTTTGGTTTAGCGCATTTCGCTCAGCGCCAGCTTCACACCGATCCCGACCAACACTGCGCCCATCAGCCGATCGAACCAGTGCCCCATGCGGGCAAAGCCGGCGCGCACGCGCTGCTGGCTGAACAGCCAGGCCACCAGGCAGAACCAGAAAGCGGTGGCCAGCGCCAGATAAAGGCCGTAACCGGCCTGCACCGCCACTGGCGTATGCGGATTGATCACCACCGTGAACAGCGACAGGAAGAACAGTGTCGCCTTGGGATTCAAGCCATTGGTGATAAACCCCGTGACGAAGGCACCACGACCGCTGCGTTCGCCGGCTGCCAGATTCAGCTCGGCACTGGCCGGGTCGGCCGGGCGCGCGCGCAGCGCCTTGATGCCGATATACAGCAGATAGGCAGCCGCCAGCCATTTCAGCGCGTTGAACAGCACGATGGACTGCGACACGATCAGGCCGATACCGAGCAACGAATAAGTGACGTGGACCAGAATCCCGCTGCCCACACCGAAGGCGGTGAACAACCCGGCGCGGCGACCGTAGCCGACGCTCTCGCGCACGACGATGGCGAAATCAGGCCCGGGGCTGGCCACGGCCAGCAGGTGAATCAGGGCAACGGTGAGAAATTCAGTCCAGTACATGGTGGCTCCGCATCGACGCTGAAGGTCTGGTAGGCTCGCCAATCTACTCTTGCGAACCTCCTGCGAAAAGGTACAGCTGATGAGCAACAGCCCACGCGCCGTCTTCCTCGACCATGCCTCCCTCGACCTTGGCGACCTCGACATGCAACCGCTGCATCAGGCGTTCGCCGAGCTGACCCTGCACGCGCACACGCGTCCGGATCAGGTCGCCGAACGCCTGCAGGGTGCCCAGGTCGCCATCAGCAACAAGGTGCCGCTGGATGCCACCACCTTCGCGGCCTGCCCCGAGTTGAAACTGGTTCTGGTAACCGCTACCGGCACCAACAACATCGACCTGAAAGCCGCCAGTGCCCATGGCGTGACCGTATGCAACTGCCAGGGCTACGGCACCCCGTCCGTGGCACAACACACCTTTATGTTGCTGCTGGCCCTGGCCACACGCCTGCCCGACTACCAGCGCGATATCGCTGCCGGTCATTGGCAACAAGCCAGTCAGTTCTGCCTGCTCGATCACCCCATCGTCGAACTCGAAGGCAAGACTCTGGGCATGCTCGGCCATGGCGAACTGGGCGGCGCCGTGGCCCGCCTGGCCGAAGCCTTCGGTATGCGCGTGCTGCTTGGCCAACTGCCTGGCCGGCCCGCGCGCGCCGATCGCCTGCCGCTGCACGAACTGCTGCCGCAAGTCGATGCCCTGACCCTGCACTGCCCCCTCAACGAGCAAACCCGCAACCTGATCGGCGCCGAGGAGCTGGCGCTGATGAAGCCGCGGGCGTTCCTGATCAACACCGCGCGTGGCGGCCTGGTCGACGAACAGGCACTGGCCGATGCCCTGCGCAGCGGTCATCTGGGCGGCGCTGCCACCGACGTGCTGACGCAGGAGCCGCCGAAGGATGGCAACCCGCTACTGGCCGCCGATATCCCGCGCCTCATCGTCACCCCGCACAGCGCCTGGGGCAGCCAGGAAGCGCGCCAGCGCATCGTCGGCCAGGTCGTGGAAAACGCCGCTGGTTTCTTCGCCGGTGCGCCGCTGCGAGTCGTCGGGTAAGCTGCGCAGCTTTATTTAGGGAGCGACGGGCCAGCGCTGCGCTTTAACAGCGATGCCCTGGTTTCGCGAGCCGAGATCACTCCCGCCCCTCTTACTTTTCCGCGTCACAGATTTCAGGAAGCACCATGGACCCGCGAAGCGAAGTTCTCCTGCGCCAGGCCGAGCTGTTCAGCGGCGAGCTGTTACTGGCCGGCCTGCCGGCTGACGACCTGCTTGGCGCCCTGCCGCAGGCACATGGCTGGAACTGGCATGCGGGTGATCAGGCACTGCTCACCGCACGCTTTGCCGGTCGCAGCCACTTCGGCATACGCATGCCGGAAGGCGACTATCGCGCCGCTGTGCTGTTCCTGCCCAAGTCACGCGAGCTGACCGACTACCTGCTGCAAGCGCTGACCTCGCGCCTGGCAGGCAAGCCGCTGTACCTGGTCGGTGAAAAACGTGGCGGTATCGAACGCGCAGCGAAACAGCTGGCCGCCTATGGCAAGCCGCGCAAGCTCGACAGCGCGCGACACTGCCAACTCTGGTGCGTCGAAGTGGATCAAGCGCCAGCAGTACCGGACCTGCATGCCCTGGCACAGAGCTACCCATTGCAGTTGGCCGGCGGTGCACTGGAAATCGTTACCCTGCCCGGCGTATTCGCCCATGGCCGCCTGGATCGCGGCAGCGCGCTGCTGCTGGAGCATCTGGATGACTTGCCCAGCGGCCACCTGCTCGACTTCGGTTGCGGCGCTGGCGTGCTCGGCGCCGCGCTCAAAAGGCGTTACCCAGATAGCGAGCTGAGCCTGCTGGATGTCGACGCCTTCGCCCTGGAAAGCAGCCGCCTGACCCTCGCGCGCAATGGCCTGTCAGCCAACCTGATCGCCGGCACGGGCATCGAATCGGCACCCGAGGGACTCAGCGCCATCGTCAGCAACCCGCCGTTCCATCAGGGCGTGCACACCGACTACCAGGCCAGCGAGAACCTGCTGAGCCAGGCGGCTCGCCACTTGATAAAAGGTGGCGAGCTGCGCCTGGTAGCCAACAGTTTCCTCAAGTATCCCCCCCTGATCGAGCGTCATCTCGGCCCCTGCCGCACCCTGGCAGACGCCGATGGATTCCGCATCTACGGCGCCCGACGCTGAATTGGGGTTGCTCCCAATGCGGCGCTTGGGCACAATTGCGCCCGTCCTAGGGGAGTAGTCTCCCGCGAGCGCCCTGCTCGCCCGGTATACGTCAACACACTTGCTCCGCAGAGCATGGCGTATACGACCCAAGGCCTACATAGAGAGGCCTGCGGTTTGACAAGACCTATGACACGTACAACCTATACCCGGGGCGGGAAGGTCGTTCGTGTCATAAGCCGTGTCGACCCGCCCCCTGTAGGAAACCTGATGCTGGAATCGCTGTTCGTCCCCACCCTGATCGTTGCCCTCGCCGAAATTGGTGACAAGACCCAGTTGCTCGCCCTGCTGCTGGCCGCCCGTTTTCGCAAACCCTGGCCGATCATCTGGGGCATAGTCGTCGCCACCCTGGCCAACCACTTCGCCGCTGGCGCCGTCGGCAACTGGGTCGCCGGTTTCTTCTCCCCCGCCACTCTCAGCTGGATTCTCGCTGCCAGCTTCGTCGCCGTGGCGGCCTGGACTCTGGTACCGGACAAACTCGACGACGACGAAGCATCCGGCCTGAAGAAATACGGCCCCTTCCTCACCACGCTAATCGCCTTCTTCCTCGCTGAAATGGGCGACAAGACCCAGGTCGCCACCGTGATGCTGGCCGCGCAGTACCCGCACTTCATCCTGGTGGTGATTGGTACCACGCTGGGCATGTTGATCGCTAACGTACCTGTGGTGCTGGCGGGCAATTTCGCCGCCGAACGCCTGCCGCTGACCCTGATCCGCCGCCTGGCCGCCTGCGCCTTCGCCGCGCTGGCAATCTATGCCGGCTACCAGGCACTGAAGCTGAGCGGCCTGATCTGACGAACCACTGACGTCAACGAGCCGGCATTTCGGCCAATTCCAGCCCCCTCCTCCCTGCTGCTAAAGTGCGTGCCACGTCACATGGAGACGGCCTGCAGCCGGGAGGACAACATGTCATTGGATGATCGCAAGAAGGTGGTGTGCCAGCACATCGACCTGGCCTGGAACAAGGGGCGCCTGGCGCTGGCCGAACAACTGCACAGCCGCGATTTTCTCTACAAGAGCTCGTTCATCGGCACCCCGCTCAGCAGCGCCGGCTTCGCCCAGATGGTCCAGAACATCCGTTACGCCATGCCGGACCTGCAGGTACTGGTCGAGGAATGCATCGCCGAGAACTACAAAGTGGTCACCTGGAGTACCCTGATCGGCACCATCCAGAAACCCGCCCTAGGTTATCCACCCAGCGACAAGGTCCTCAGCATCTCGGCCATGGCCTTCTGGTCCCTGACACCGGGCAATGAGATCCAGGAAATCTGCACCATGTTCGACATGGAAAGCTTCCGCGCTCAGCTGGGCCTGCAACCCCGTCCACTTGCAGAAATCGCCCTGCCCTGAAACGCAAACGGCGCGCCGTGAACAATCACGCCGCGCCGTTTCCTGGCCCGAAATTAACGCCCGGCCTTGGCCTGCTCGTACAGCGGCATCACCTTGGGGATCGCCGCCTGCAGTGAGGCGATACGGCTGCTGGACGACGGGTGGGTACTCATGAACTCGGGCGGTGCCCCACCACCGGCGGCCTCCATCTTCTGCCACAGGCTGATGGCCGCATTCGGGTTGTAGCCCGCGCGTGCGGCCAGCTCCAGGCCAATCAGGTCGGCCTCGTTCTCGTTGCTGCGGCTGTTGGGCAATGTCAGGCTGTACTGCACCACCGTATCCGCCATGGCCATCCCGCTCTCGCCCAGTCCGAGCAAGGCACTGGCGCCCTGTTTGGCCACCTGAATACCGTATGCCTTGGACATCGCCTCACGGCTGTGCTCACGCAGGGCATGCGCCATCTCGTGGCCCATGATCGCGGCGATTTCATCGTCAGTCAGCTTCAGCTGCTCGATGATGCCACTGTAGAAAATGATCTTGCCGCCCGGCCCGCAGTTGGCATTGAGCTCGGGGTTCTTGATCAGATTGACCTCCCACTGCCAGTTGGCGGCATCCGGACGAAAACGCGGCGCCTGCGGAATCAGGCGAGCGGCGACGGCCTGCAGGCGTTTGGCATTGTTACTGGTCTTGTCCAGCACACCCTTGCTCGACGCCTCGCTCAGCGTCTGCTGATAGGACTGCGCGTACATCTGATTGACTTCTTCGGCTGACAGCATGCTGAACATGTACTGCTTGCGCTCCACGCCAACCGCACCACCACTGGTGGTATTGACGGCCTGACACCCTGCCAGCAGCACGGCAGCAGCCAGGCCACTCAGATATAGAACCTTGCTCATCGAGCCTTCTCCTTGAATCGGACGCCCTATGCTAGGCCGCCCCCGTGGCACGAGCAACCGCGTCACTTGCGCGATAGCCGTGCGCCATCTTTGCTAAATGCAACAGCAGCCAGATGCTCCGCATCAGCCTATTAAGGTTTTCCCCTGTCACGGCCGATAGCCCGTAACAGGACACACTGCGCTCGGGAGCTCCCATGAAGTTCAAGTCGATCCAGTTTTCCGTCGCATTCCTCGCCGGAGCCAGTGTGCTGGCAGTGGTCGTGGCATTGGTGCTCTATGCCCTGTTCGCCAGCGACCGAACCCAGAATCTGGTGCAGCAACGCACCCAGGTCCTGCTTGAGCAGGTTATCGAGCAGCGCCTTTCCTCGCTGGCGCAGGCCCAGGTCAGCGAAATCCAGCGAGAACTGGAAGCGCCCCTGCAGATCACCGCCGACCTGGCGCGCGTCAACGCCATGCTCGGCATGACCGATGCCGGCGGCAGCCCGCTGCTCAGCATCAGCCGCGAAGAACTGGCCAACCTGGTGCATGAAACCACGGCGCAGAATCCCAAGCTGCTCGGCAGCTACCTGGGCTGGGAGCCAAACGCCTTCGACGCCAGCGACGATATGTACGCCGGTAGCAAGGAAAATGGCTACGACGGTACCGGCCGTTTCCTGCCTTGGTGGTATCGCAATGCCGACGGCAGTCTCGGTGTCGATGCCATCGGCTCGACCGAGAGCGAGGAACTGCTGCCGACCGGCGTGCGCGCGGGCGAATACTACCTGTGCCCCAAGGAACGCAAACGCCCCTGCGTGATCGATCCAGCCCCCTACGACGTCGGCGGCAAGATGACCATGCTCGCCTCCTTCACCTCACCAATTCTGGTCAACGGCGAGTTTCGTGGTATCGCCGGGGCTGATCTGGCGGTCAACTTCATCCAGGAACTGTTGGTCAAGGCCGACGCCCAGCTCTATGGCGGCGCCGGCGAGATCGCCCTGATCGCCAGCAATGGCCGTATCGTCGCCTCGACCCAAGCACCGGAAAAGCTTGGCGAGCCCGCTACCGAGCTGCTCGACGCCAACGAACTGGCCAACCTGAGCAGCCTGCAGCCTGGCATGCCGAAGTACGACGTGCATGTCGAGGACGATCCCGCCGACAGCCACATCGAGCTATTCCTCAGCTTCACCATCGGCCAGACCGACGCTCGCTGGGTGCTGATGCTGGTACTGCCGCTGGACACCGTGATGGCAGACCTGCGCCAACTGCAGGCTGAGCTTGTCACCCAACGCGACGGCGACACCCTGGGCATGACGCTGGTGGGCTTGCTGATCGCCGGCCTGGGTCTGCTGGTAATCTGGTTCGTCGGCTACGGCATCGCCCGCCCGCTGCGGCAGATGGTCGGCATGCTCGATGACATTGCCAAGGGCGACGGCGACCTGACCGTGCGCCTGCAGGTCGACCGTACGGACGAGCTGGGACAGATCGCTCAAGGCTTCAATGCCTTCCTGGCCAAACTGCAGACGATGATCGCCTCCGTGGTGACCTCGGTGCAGCAGGTCAGCGACTCCTCCGAGCACACCGCCGACATCGCCATCCGCACCAACCAGGGCGTGCAGAAGCAACTGGCCGAGATCGAACTGGTGGCCACGGCGGTACACGAGATGACGGCCACCGCGCAGGATGTCGCGCGCAACGCCACTCATGCTGCCGAGGCGGCCAACCACGCCGACCGCGCGGCCAATCAGGGCAAGCAGGTGGTGCAGGAAACCTCCACCGCCATCGCCGCACTGGCCAGCGAAATCGGCCGCGCCGTGGGCGTGGTGCAGAACCTGGCCAAGGACAGCGAGAACATCAACGCCATCCTTGTCGCCATACGCGGCATTGCTGAGCAGACCAACCTGCTCGCCCTCAATGCGGCCATCGAGGCAGCCCGCGCCGGCGAGCAAGGTCGAGGTTTTGCCGTGGTCGCCGATGAAGTGCGCAACCTGGCGCAGAAGACCCAGCAGGCCACCGAAGAAATCCAGAACATGATCCAGCAGCTGCAGCAGGGCACCCGCGAAGTGGTCAAGGTGATGGAGCAGAGTCAGAGCAAGACCGACGATAGCGTGGAGCACGCCAACCAGGCCGCTCAATCGCTGGAGTCCATCACCCAGGCGGTATCGGTGATCAACGACATGAACACGCAGATCGCCAGCGCGGCCGAGGAACAGAGCGCAGTCGCAGAGGATATCAACCGCAACGTCACCAATATCGGCCAGGTCGCCAACGAGGTGGCCGGCGGTGCCGACGAAGCCAGCCAGGCCAGCGCCCAACTGACCAAGCTGGCCGAACAGCAACGTAGGCTGATCAACCAGTTCAAGGTGTAAGGGACTTCATCACCGCATGCAGCGGCTCTAGGCCAGCCGCGGCGTGCACAGCATGGACGACCCTCGAGACCCTGCGCAGGCTCAAGCCGGAGTCAGACACTCCGGCGCATCCAGCTGTGGATCGTTGACCAACGTTGCCAGCGCGCGCTCACGCAGCGCCATCTGCGGCTTGAGCAGCAGCGCTGCCAGTTGCTCGGGCGGCGTGTCGTTGCTCAACCACAACGCCTGTTCGTGCTCACCGAGAATCAAGGGCCGCCGCAGCGTGGCAGCTTCCTGAGTGATCAGCGCCACGCTCAGGTACTCCTGCCCGCCCACCGGATAAAGCTCCCACAACGCCGCGAAATACATCAGGGGCTCACCGTTGCTCATCCAGTACGGCCGCTTGCGCGCGCCACCGCGCCACTCATAAAAGCCATTGGCCGGCAGCAGCGCGCGGCGCTGGCGGAAGGGCTCACGGAACATCGGCTGCTCGGCCAGGGTTTCGGCGCGGGCATGAGCCGGGGTCTTGGACAGATCCTTGAGCCACGCCGGCGTCAGCCCCCAACGCGCCGCGGCCGCTTGCGGCCCTTGCTCGCCAGCACGCAACATCAGCACCTGACCGTTGGGCGCCAGGTTCCAGTGCGGCTTCTGGTCAGCGGGAAAGCCGGGTAACGCCGCAAAAGCGGGCGACCAGCGGAACAGGGCATAACGTCCACACATGAAACGACTCGACAGGCAGGGGGCGCGTCAACAGAGCAACACGCCCTGAAAGGACTCTGGCTCATCGCCAGGCACAGGTTGCGCCGCATTGTACTCAGCGATCAGCGTCCGTGCCCGCTCGGCGTAGTGATCAGCGACGACCAAGCCGAGCAGGCCGCACGCCGGCAACTCCCCCACCGCACCGACCAGATGCTGACCGAGCAGATGCGCCTCAACGCCCTCACTGGCCAGCATGTCCACCAGCATCTGCCCTTCCAGCAGGTTTTCCGGTTCGTAGATTCGTTGCATCAGTCGTTCTCCCCGCGAACGTCCAACTCCCACTCGGTGCCGTCCGTACGCAGCTCGAACTCGATCGGCCGACAGCACACCGGACAGTCTTCGATGTAGGACTGATCACCACCCGACAAATCCAGCAGCGCCTCGGCCGGCTCGCCGCAATAGGGGCAATAATACAACTGGCTTTCCAGCATCGCGGCCTCCTTGTGACTTGGCGGTATAATCGCCGGTCTACTGCTCACCCTGTTTAAGCAGACCCCCTTTCAACCTTAGCCGTTCTAGAACAAGAGAGCATGATGGGCGCATTCGATGCCATCCGACCCTATGCCGATGCAGAAGTGCGCCCCGTACTGGCGCGCCTGCTCGCCGACCCGGCGTTTCTCGGCACCCTCACCCGTTTTCGCTTCCCGCGCTTGGCCGGGCCACTCGGTTGGCTGCTCAAGCCGCTGATCGCTGCGCGGCTGCGCAGCGAGTTCGCCAGCATCGATTCGGTTTCCAAGCTGCAGGAAAAGATCGAACCCTATATCGATCGCACCATCGAGCATGCCAGTGATGGCATCAGCTACTCCGGCCTGGAACACCTGCAACCGGGCAAGCCCTATCTGTACCTGGCCAACCATCGCGATATCGTCATGGACCCGGCCTTCGTCAATTACGCCGTCTACCACGCCGGCCTGCAGACGCCACGTATCGCCATCGGCGACAACCTGCTGCAGCGCCCCTTCGTCAGCGACCTGATGCGCCTGAACAAGAGCTTCATCGTGCACCGCTCGATCAGCGGGCGACGCGAGAAGCTGGCGGCCTATCAATTGCTCTCGGCCTATATCAACCACTCGATTCGCGAAGATGGCGAGTCGATCTGGATCGCCCAGGCCGAGGGCCGCGCCAAGGACGGCGACGACCGTACCGACTCGGCCATCCTCAAGATGTTCCACATGAGCCGCAAGGATGAGCCGTTCGCCGCCGTGATCGATTCGCTGAACCTGATCCCGGTGTCGATCAGCTACGAGTACGATCCCTGCGACCTGGCCAAGGCCCGCGAACTCTGCGTACGCGCCGCCACGGGCAGCTATACCAAGGCGCCGGGCGAAGACGACGCCAGCATCGCCCTGGGCATCACCGGCTACAAAGGGCGCGTGCATCTGCACTTCAGTCCGCCTGTCGCCGGCCTGGAGGACACCAAGCAGCTTGCCCAAGAGATGGATCGTCACATTCTCGGCCAGTATCGCCTGTTCCCCGTGCACTACCTGGCCTACGCCATGTGGGAAGGCCGCGAGGCCGAGCTGAACGTGCCAGCAGCAAGCGACGTATTCGATGCCGCGGAACTGGCCAAGGCCGAAGCGCAATGGAACAAACGCCTGGCCGCCTGCAGCGCCGAAGAAAAACCGTTCCTGGTCCTGCAGTACGCCAATCCGGTGCGCAACCAGTATCGGATCAAGGCGGGTCTGCCTCTGTAAGAGGCCCGCGCTACAAACGAAAACGGCAGCCTGATGGCTGCCGTTTTCGTTTAGCGCTCAAGCATCAAAGCCGTGTGCTGAGCCAGGACAGCAGCAGGGCTGCGCCCAGGCAGACGGCGCCAAAACGGTAGAAGAAGCGGTTGATGCGCACAGTGCGCTCATCCTGTGCTTCGCTTTCGTCCAGCTCACCCTGAGCCAGCACGCGCGCCATACCGCGCTGCTCACGCACGCGAGTCATCAGACACAGCCAGGCACCCGCCAACGCGAAGAACAATGCCAGCGAATTCACCACCCCGGCCGGATGGACGAGAAACAGCGACCACAACATCTGCAGCGACATGCAACACCTCGAGAACAGCATGGTGCAGCAACCCCGCCACTGCACCAGAATGGGGATTTCGGCCGAGAAACGGTACGTCTCGACCCTCGAAAAGTCGTCGCGCAGTGTACTGAACTAGCGCTTTTATAAGGTTCGTTTCCGACGAACGCGGCCCGCTATCCCGAAATCGTCTGAAAACTGTCATATGCCTGGCCTAGGGTTTGTATCTCCAATAGTGACCAAACAGTCACGACTGTTGCTGGAGCCAAACCTCAACGTCCCTGGAGGACCTGCCATGCTTAATTCACAACCGCTGGATCGCGATTACCTGATCGACTCGCTGGATGAAGTGGACGCCGTGGTCGACGAACTCTCCTTCAACGTGCAGGACCAGCACTGGCTGGTGTACTGCGCCCTTGGCGGTCACGAGCATTACGACCTGCCGGACATCGACAACCGCACCGGCATGAGCCTGCCGGAGTTCTACGCCGAAGCGGCATGAAGACCCAGGACAAATGAAAACGCCCCGCAATGCGGGGCGTTTTTCGTAGCGATGCTAGGACTTACTGCAGCAGAACCTGGCCAATGGTCGGGTCCTTGAACGCACGGGTCAGCGCGTCGCTGAGCACGTCACCCACCAGCTTGGTGTTGGTCTGCTGGTTCGGTGCAGTGCCGAAACGCTGGTTCAGCGAGGCGCCGTAACGGCCGGTATAGCGGCGGCTGCCACCTTGAACGTCAGCGCGAATGGAAGCGGAGATATCCGCCTCGGTGACGTACATACCCTCTTTCGGCGACTGATACTTCAATTCCGCCAGGGTGATGGTCAGCTGCGGCGCGTTGTAGGCGTTGGCCGACGGGGTGAAGCCGAGCAGACGTACAGCAGCCTCGGCCTCAGCCTGCAGCTTGGGCAGCACATACTCGGGGCTGACGCTGATGGAACTGGTTTCCGGATACAGGCCACCGCGGGTGCCAAGCACCGGCGAAGGACGGCCATCGACCACGCGCACCACCACCGGCTGGCCCTGACCCACGGGAGTCAATGAGCTGGTGAGCTTGGGTTGCGGGGTGAGTTGCTGAGGGCTGAGGGCGCAACCGGCCAGAGTCAGGCTGGCGGCAGCAAGCAAGGCGATCAACGCACGGTGCAGCATGCTCATCTCTCCGAGTGAGGTAAAAGTGGCCGGCAGTATACCCAGCGCGGCCTGAGGCCGACAGTGGTGCAGCATAGGACCGCCAGCACAGCATTGCGGTTCCTGTCATCGGCCTGTCACCGCGCCCTGGCATAAAGATACCCGTCACCACGCTGGAGCCTTCGCCATGCTGTTGCGCCGTCTGTTCAGCCGCGCTCGCCCGATGCGCCATTTTGCCCTGATCGATGGTCAGGGGCTTTGCCGTGCCCTGCGGCAGATGCAGGAACACCCGAGCCAGCCTGGCTGGGTGGAAGTTCGCGAGCCGAGCATCTCCTGGCTGGGCTCCCCCTTGCCTGCCAGCGCCCGAATCACCCCGGTCGTCACACACGCACCAGCCGCTCGCCCGTTGGCGGCCTGACCGGCGGAAGAATAAAAGTCACGCAGGGGCGATCAATTTCCCCTCATTCACCGTTATAATCACGCCCCGATTATAAGGACGTCTCCTGATCGGGCCGAACGACCTCGCCGATGCAACGTCATCGCCCCGCCCCAGAGAGTCGCCCACTTCGAGCTGCCGCTTCCGGCCAGCCGCTTTCCGCCCATATGCAGAGCAGTTATGCAGCCATGCATTGCATGATTTGCACGGGCAAAAGCGCGCCGAGGCAGTCGAGCTTTTGAGGTTCACCGCTCCAAAAGAGCGTGAAAAAACGGTTTTTACAAACTTCACAAGAGTGTGGCGAACAGATGAACAGTTTTGCGTCCGCAAATCCCAGCCTTGACCCTCCCCGCCGAACGACAGGGCATCACGCCTGAGTCTGCCGGTATCGCCCTGAAAGGCCGAACGGCCATCCATCTGGTGCAGTTTTCTTGGAGAGAGGTTAATGGCGCATAACGATTACCAAAGCGTAGATGTGGTGCTGGTTGGCGCTGGCATCATGAGCGCGACCCTGGGCGTACTGCTCAAGGAACTCAACCCCGGCATCACCCTGGAAGTGGTAGAGCTGCGCGAGTCCGGCGCAGTGGAAAGCTCCAACCCCTGGAACAACGCCGGCACCGGTCACGCCGCGCTGTGCGAGCTGAACTACACCCCGGAAGGCGCGGACGGCAGCATCGACATCAAGAAGTCGGTGAACATCAACGCCCAGTTCGAGGAGTCCAAGCAGTTCTGGGCCTACCTGATCGAAAAAGGCGCGATCAACTCGCCGAAGACCTTCATCAACCCGGTGCCGCACATGAGCTTCGTGCGCGGCGAAAGCGGCATCGCCTTCCTCAAGAAGCGTTTCGAGGCCCTGCGTCAGCATCACGCCTTCACCGAGATGGAATACACCGAGGATCGCGCCACCATCACCGAATGGGCGCCGCTGCTGATCCCGGGCCGCGATGACAGCGAACCGTTGGCGATGACCCGTGTGCAGGCCGGCACCGACGTCAACTTCGGCGCGGTCACCGAGCAGATGCTCGCCTACCTGACCACCCAGCCCGACGCCAAGGTCACCTGCAACCAGAAGGTCACCGACCTCAAACGCGACGGTGAAGGCTGGCTGGTGGACATCAAGGACACCCGCTCCGGCGCCACGCGCAAGCTCAAGAGCAAGTTCGTCTTCCTCGGCGCTGGCGGCGGCGCGCTGCCGCTTCTGCAGCTGTCCGGCATCCCCGAAGGCAAAGGCTTTGGCGGCTTCCCGGTGAGTGGCCAGTGGCTGCGCTGCGACAACCCTGAGATCGTCAAGCAGCACCAGGCCAAGGTCTACAGCCAGGCTGCCGTGGGCTCGCCACCGATGTCGGTACCGCACCTCGATACCCGCGTGGTCGATGGCAAGAAATCCCTGCTATTCGGCCCCTACGCCGGCTTCACCACCAAGTTCCTCAAGCACGGCTCGTTCCTTGACCTGCCGCTGTCGGTACGCCCCAACAACCTCGGCCCGATGCTGGCGGTGGCGCGCGACAACATGGACCTGACCCGCTACCTGATCAAGGAAGTGATGCAGTCCGAGGAGCAGCGCCTGAACACCCTGCGCGGCTTCTACCCCGAAGCCAAGGCAGAGGACTGGCGCCTGGAAGTCGCTGGCCAGCGCGTGCAGATCATCAAGAAGGACAGTAAGAACGGCGGCGTGCTGCAGTTCGGCACCGAACTGGTGGCTGCAGCCGACGGCACCATCGCCGCATTGCTCGGCGCCTCGCCGGGCGCATCGGTCACCGTGTCGATCATGCTCGACCTGATTCGCCGCTGCTTCCCCGAGCAGGCCAAGAGCGACGAATGGCGCAGCAAACTGGACGAGATCTTCCCGGCCATGGCCGATGTTCTGTCCAGCGACGCCGCGCGCTACCACGAAGTGCAGACGCAATCGAATCAGCGCCTGCAGCTCGACATCCCCAGCGCCTGATCGTCACGCACGA
The DNA here is from genome assembly GCF_017167985.1 of Ectopseudomonas toyotomiensis. Taxonomy (NCBI): domain Bacteria; kingdom Pseudomonadati; phylum Pseudomonadota; class Gammaproteobacteria; order Pseudomonadales; family Pseudomonadaceae; genus Ectopseudomonas; species Ectopseudomonas toyotomiensis. The sequence goes on from NZ_CP070505.1 coordinate 1,195,890, forward strand.
AAAACCGCCCTTCGGGGCGGTTTTTTATGGGGTTACTGCTGACCCCAAGGCAGAATCGGAATGGCCGTCACCGCATTCTGCGGGCTGCCCTCGATCACCCGGTCGCTGTAGACCAGATACACCAGTGTGTTGCGCTTGCTGTCGAAGAAACGCACCACCTGCATGGTCTTGAACACCAGCGAAGTGCGTTCCTTGAACACCTCCTCGCCGTCCTTGAGCGTGCCCTTGAAGGCAATGGGACCGACCTGGCGGCAGGCGATGGAGGCCTCGGCCCGATCCTCGGCCAGGCCCAGACCACCCTTCACTCCGCCGGTCTTGGCCCGCGACAGGTAGCAAGTCACACCATCCACCTTGGGGTCATCGAAGGCCTCGACGACGATCTTGTCGTTCGGCCCCACCCATTTGAACACCGTCGACACCTCGCCGATGGTTTCGGCCAGCGCCAGGTTGGGCAGCATCAACACACCCAAGGCAATGCCCTTGAACAGCCCCATGAGCGTCTCCTTCATACGAGGATCAGATTGTCGCGATGCACCAGCTCCGGCTCATCGACATAGCCCAGCAGCTTCTCGATGGCGTCCGACGGCTGGCCGATGATCTTCTGTGCTTCCAGCGCACTGTAGTTGACCAGGCCACGGGCGACCTCACGGCCGTCAGGCGATACGCAGACCACCATCTCGCCACGGCGGAAGCTACCCTGCACAGCCTTCACGCCGACCGGCAGCAGGCTCTTGCGATCCTGGCTCAACGCCTTCACCGCACCGGCATCCAGCACCAGGGTGCCACGGGTCTGCAGGTGACCAGCCAGCCACTGCTTGCGCGCCGCCAGCAAGCCACGCTCGGGGGCCAGCAGCGTGCCCAAACGCTCGCCCGACTTGAGCCGCGCCAACACCTGCTCGATGGCTCCACCAACGATCACCGTATGCGCCCCGGAGCGCGCAGCCAGACGCGAAGCACGCAACTTGGTCTGCATACCACCACGGCCCAGCGCACCACCGACGCCACCAGCTACCGCATCCAGTGCCGGGTCATCGGCGCGGGCTTCGAAGATCAGCTCGGCATCGGGATTGTGGCGCGGGTCGGCGTTGTACATGCCATCGCGGTCGGTGAGGATCACCAGCAGATCGGCTTCCACCAGGTTGGCTACCAGCGCGGCCAGGGTGTCGTTGTCGCCGAAGCGGATTTCATCGGTGACCACGGTGTCGTTCTCGTTGATCACCGGAATTACGTCGAGATTCACCAAGGTGCGCAGGGTGCTGCGCGCGTTGAGGTAGCGCTTGCGGTCGGAGAGATCGTCGTGCGTCAGCAGCACCTGTGCGGTACGCCGGCTGTGCTCGGCAAAGCTCGACTCCCAGGCCTGCACCAGGGCCATCTGGCCAATGGCGGCAGCGGCCTGCAGCTCGTGCATCGCGCTGGGTCGGCTGGTCCAGCCGAGACGGCTCATGCCGGCAGCCACCGCGCCGGAGGACACCAGCACCAGTTCCACGCCCTGCTCACGCAGCGCGACCATCTGCTTGACCCACACCGCCATGGCCGCACGATCCAGGCCACGCCCGTCGGCGGTCAGCAGCGCGCTGCCGATCTTCACCACCCAGCGCCGCGCGCCGGTCACCTTGTCACGCATGATCTTCCAACCTTAGCCAGAAAATGATGGGGTCCACCCCACCTACAAAAACGCCGCAATTAAGCGGCGTTGAAAATTTGCTTAATCCCGGACGTAAATGATTTCCGGGCCATCGTCGTCTTCTTCGTCGAGGAAGTCATCGTCCTCGTCGATATCATCGACACTGCGCACACCGGATTTACGCAGCGCACGCTGATCGTCCAGCGCCTGCAGACGGGCACGCGCCTCGTCTTCGATGCGCTGATCCAGCTCGGCCAGTTCCTCGGCGAATACCGGGTCCTCGGCGATGCGCTCGGCACGCACTTCCAGGTAATGCATGATGTCGCGGCTGATGCGCTCGGTGCCGTCGCGGCTGATGGCCGAGACCACGTAAACCGGTCCCTGCCAGTTCAGACGGGCAACGATATCGGCCTTGCGCGCCTCGCGCTCGTCCTCGGGTACCTGGTCCATCTTGTTCAGCACCAGCCAGCGATCGCGCTCGGCCAACGCCGGACTGAAGCGCCCCAGCTCGTCGATGATCACCTGCGCAGCCTCGGCCGGATCGCTCTCGTCCAGCGGCGCCATGTCCACCAGATGCAGCAGCAGGCGAGTACGCGCCAGGTGCTTGAGGAAGCGAATGCCCAGACCGGCACCGTCCGAAGCGCCTTCGATCAGCCCCGGAATGTCGGCGACGACGAAGCTCTTGAAGCGATCGACGCTGACCACGCCCAGGTTCGGTACCAGGGTGGTGAAGGGGTAATCGGCGACTTTCGGCTTGGCGGCGGAAACGGCGCGAATGAAGGTGCTCTTGCCGGCATTGGGCAGACCGAGCAGGCCGACGTCGGCCAGCACTTTCAGCTCGAGCTTGAGATCGCGCGACTCGCCCGGCTTGCCCGGCGTGGTCTGCCGCGGCGCACGGTTGGTGCTGGACTTGAAGCGGGTGTTGCCCAGGCCGTGCCAGCCGCCCTGAGCGACCATCAGGCGCTGACCGGGCTTGACCAGGTCACCAATCACTTCCTGCGTGGCCACATCGATCACCGTGGTGCCGACCGGCACCGGCAGGATCAGATCCTCGCCCTTGGCGCCGGTGCAGTCGGTGCTACCGCCCTTCTCGCCATTCTGCGCGTTGAATTTGCGCGTATAGCGGTAATCGATCAGGGTGTTGAGGTTGGCATCGGCCTCGAGGAATACCGAGCCGCCGTCGCCGCCGTCGCCGCCGTTGGGGCCGCCCTTCTCGATGAACTTCTCGCGACGGAAGGCCATCATGCCGTTACCGCCGTCACCGGCTTTTACAAAAATCGAAACTTCGTCGACAAATTTCATGGATACGCCTCCCGCAAGCGCTGCGGGTCAACAGAACAACGTAAAGGCCCTTGCCGGATCACCCCACGCAAACAGCGTGGCGTTACGGGTGATCGGGCAAGAACCCAAGAATACAGAAACAAAAAAGCCCCGTCCTACGGACAGGGCTTTTCCAGCGCGTAGGCGATTAGGCCTGAACGACGCTCACGTAGCGACGGCCGAAAGCGCCCTTCACTTCGAACTTGACCACGCCTTCGATTTTAGCGAAGAGGGTGTGGTCTTTGCCCATGCCCACGCCGAAACCCGGGTGGAACTCGGTGCCGCGCTGACGAACGATGATGTTACCGGCCTTGATGACCTGACCACCGTACATTTTCACGCCAAGGCGTTTACTTTCGGAATCGCGGCCGTTACGGGTAGAACCGCCAGCTTTTTTGTGTGCCATGAGTCAATACTCCTATAAAGGATCGGGGCCGACGAATCAGGCCTGGATACCGGTGATTTTGATCTCAGTGAACCACTGACGGTGGCCCTGACGCTTCATGTGGTGCTTACGACGGCGGAACTTGATGATGCGCACTTTATCGTGACGGCCTTGCGACACGACTTCGGCAACCACTTTAGCGCCGTCTACGACCGGAGCGCCGATCTGAACGTCGTCGCCATTGCCGATCAGCAGAACGCGATCGAAAGTCACGGCTTCGCCGGTAGCGACTTCGAGCTTCTCGATCTTGAGGAATTCGCCTTCGGTGACTTTGTATTGCTTGCCACCAGTAACAATTACTGCGTACATGGTAAATCTCCGTTGATCCTGCTCACCCAGCGCTTTAGAAAAGTCGTTATTGGCTGGCATGGCTGCTTGGGGCCGGAAGTGACACCCTTGCAATTGCGTAAGGCAGGGAAATGCCCAGGGGGAAGTTCAGGGTGCGCGATTGTACGCAAGCGCCGAACGCTTCGCAAGGGGCGCCAGTGCTTGCCTTGACAGCCCCTACCCTGCCACCTAGCATGCCGCGCAACCTCACAGGAGCACCAGTCGCCGATGCAACCCCAGGCTTTCTACCGCGTGGTAGCGGACGATTTCACCGCCGTCGATGGCATCATTCGCCAACAGGTGGTTTCCCGCGTGCCGCTGGTGGAAAAGATCGGCGACTATATCATCTCCGCTGGCGGCAAACGCCTGCGCCCGCTTCTGGTGCTGCTCAGCGGTCGCTCGCTGGGTTACCAGGCCGACGACCTGCGCCTGCTGGCCGCCACCATCGAGTTTCTACACACTGCCACCCTGCTGCATGACGATGTGGTCGACATGTCCGACATGCGCCGCGGGCGCAGCACCGCCAACGCCCAGTGGGGCAACGCACCGAGCGTGCTGGTGGGCGACTTCCTTTATTCACGCTCGTTCGAAATGATGGTCGAGCTCGGCTCCATGCCGGTAATGAAGATTCTCTCCCACGCCACCCGCGTGATCGCCGAAGGCGAAGTGCTGCAACTGTCCAAGGTACGCGACGCCAGCACCACGGAAGAGACCTATATGGAAGTCATCCGTGGCAAGACAGCGATGCTGTTCGAGGCCTCGACCCACAGTGCCGCCGCCCTGGCCGGCGCCAACGAGGCGCAGCGCGAAGCCCTGCGCACCTTCGGCGACCACCTGGGTATCGCCTTCCAACTGGTCGACGACCTGCTCGACTACAAGGGCGACGCGGCCGAGCTGGGCAAGAACGTCGGTGACGACCTGGCCGAAGGCAAGCCGACCCTGCCGCTGATCTACACCATGCGTGAAGGCACCGAGGAACAGGCCGCTCTGGTACGCCGTGCGATTCAGAAAGGCGGTATCGAAGACCTGGAAAGCATCCGCGCTGCCGTGGATGCCGCTGGCGCTCTGGATTACACCGCACAACTCGCCCGCGACTACGCCGAACGCGCCATTGCCTGCCTGGAAGTGCTACCGGCCGGCGAATATCGCGATGCGCTGATCGAGTTGAGCCGTTTCGCCGTCGCTCGTACACATTGAAAGCAGCGGTGCGCACGGCGCACCCTACGGAAAGTCGCGCGCATCATGCCCGTAGGGTGCGCCGTGCGCACCAGCTGCCAGAAACGAAAACGCCCCGAACCAGTCGGGGCGTTTTGCGTTCAGGCCTGGCGGATTACAGACGCAGGCCGCCGTCCAGCTCCAGAATGCGACCGGTGTAGTAGTCGTTTTCCAGAATGTAGGCCACCGAATGCGCGATCTCGGCCGGCTTGCCCATGCGCTTGAGCGGAATGCCGGAGGTCATCTTCTCCAGGGCTTCCGGCTTCATGCTGCCGGTCATCTCGGTTTCGATGAAGCCCGGCGCCACACCCGCGACGCGGATGCCGTAGCGCGCCAGCTCCTTGGCCCAGACCACGGTGTCGGCAGCCACGCCCGCCTTGGCTGCAGAGTAGTTGGCCTGGCCCATGTTGCCGGCACGGGAGATCGAGGAAATGTTGACGATGGCGCCCTGGTTGCCCAGCTCGATCATCTTCGCCGCCACTTCACGGGTGCAGAGGAAGACGCCGGTCAGGTTGACGTCGATCACCGCCTGCCACTGCGCCAGGCTCATCTTGGTCATTTCGCCATCCTTCACACGGATGGTCAGGCCATCGCGCAGGATGCCGGCGTTGTTGACCAGGCCGTTGATGGCACCGAAGTCATCGGCCACCTGGGCGACCATATGGGTCACCTGCTCTTCATCGGCGACGTTGCACAGATAGGCGCGAGCATCGCCACCGGCAGCCTTGCAGGCAGCCACGGCTTCGTCGAGTTTTTCCTGGTTCAGATCGACCAGCGCCAGCTTGGCGCCCTTGGCCGCCAGGTACTCACCCATGGCGCGGCCCAGTCCCTGGCAACCGCCAGTGATGATGATGACTTTGTCTTTCAGTTGCATCGCTTTATCCCCTCAAGGTGCAGCATTTACCGACCCCGCTGATGCCCGCTAACCGCTATGCTAGGGCGTCTGTCCGTTTCTGACGGATTCTTTGCGAGGAGTCATAAGGTGAGCGTGAAAGCCGGCAAGCATGCACGAGAATTGCTGCTCAAGGAATACCGTGGCGTGCTCAGCACCCACTCCAAGGCCATGCCGGGTTTCCCTTTCGGATCGGTGGTGCCCTACTGCCTGGACGCCGAAGGCCGCCCACTGATCCTGATCAGCCGCATCGCCCAGCACACCCATAATCTCGGGCAGGACGCCAAATGCTCGCTACTGGTCGGCGAACGTGGCGCAGAGGATGTGCAGGCGGTCGGCCGCCTCACTTTGCTCGCCGAAGCACGACAGTTGCATGACGAGAGCGAAATCGAAGCGGCCGCACAGCGTTATTACCGCTTTTTCCCCCAGTCGCGCGACTACCATCGGGCGCATGATTTCGATTTCTGGCGGCTGGAGCCAGTGCGCTGGCGCTTCATCGGTGGCTTCGGTGCCATTCACTGGCTCGAACAGGTGGCCCTGGCCAATCCCTTCGCGACGGACGGCAGCGAAGCGAGCATGGTCGAGCACATGAACGACGACCACGCCAGCGCCATCGCGCATTACGTCGAACTGGCCGGCCTACCGCAACACGAACCCGCGCAGATGGCCGGTGTCGACAGTGAAGGCTTTCATCTGCGCATCGGCCAGAGCCTGTACTGGCTGCCCTTTCCCGCACCCTGCGGCAATCCCGGCGCCGTGCGCCAGGCGCTGGTGCAACTGGCCAGAGCCGAGAGCTGGCCGACCAATGGCGCGCCTTCAGCTTGAATTAAGCGCGAAACGCCATATTTAACTTCTACGGGAAGCCCGTCTTCCGCCAAGGACACTTCGACTCATGCGCGCGTTTCTGTTCCTCTTTCTGCTCTTTCCCATCATCGAGCTGGCCCTGCTGATCAAGGTCGGCAGCGCCATAGGCGTGCTGCCCACGCTCATGCTGGTGATCGGCACCGCTATCCTCGGCAGCGTGCTGCTGCGCGTCGCAGGTGTCGCCACCGCCTGGCGTGCCCGCGAAAAGCTCTCGCGTGGTGAGCTGCCCGAGCAGGAAATGCTCGAAGGCCTGCTGATCGCCGTCGGCGGTGGCCTGCTGCTGCTGCCGGGTTTCATCAGCGACATCTTCGGCGTGCTCTGCCTGATTCCCTTCACCCGGCGCCTGCTGGTGGGCAAGATCCGCCGCCGCGCCGAGGAACAGGCCCTGCGTCAGCGTGCTTTCTTCGACGACCAGGCGGCCCGCTCCGGACAGACCCGTCCAAACGTTCTCGAAGGCGAGTACGAGCGTCGCGACTGAGCATGCTCAGCGGCTACGGGCGCCAGCTTGCCGGCGATCACCGCAGAGGCTGATCGCTGGTAAGCCGGCTTCTACTCAAGAGCAACGCTGGCATCGAACCGCCCTGCGATATCCCCCTCTGCAGCGCAAAAATTTTTACCCCCGCCCCTTGAAATGCCCTTGCCCGCCCACATGTAGCAGTCACCGCAAGGTGCCTGCCCTCTGAGGCAGTCCGACTTTCGCGGTGCGCCCAGCGTGCCGCGCCCGGCCTCGCCGGATTTTACAAACCCGCCGACCAATCAAGAGTCGGCAAGTTGGCCATTCAATTGTTAGGAGAGATCGACAATGAAGCTTCGTCCTCTGCATGACCGCGTCGTGATCCGTCGCAGCGAAGAAGAGACCAAAACCGCAGGCGGCATCGTGCTGCCGGGTTCGGCCGCCGAGAAGCCGAACCAAGGTGAAGTCGTTGCCGTCGGTACCGGTAAGGTTCTGGATAACGGCGAAGTCCGTCCGCTGGCCGTCAAGGTCGGTGACAAGGTGGTATTCGGCCCGTACTCCGGCAGCAACACCGTCAAAGTCGACGGCGAAGACCTGCTGGTAATGGGCGAGAACGAAATCCTCGCTGTCGTCGAAGCCTGATTCCCACGAATCTCCGTTTAACCTTCAAGAATTTGAGGACTGATCAACATGGCTGCTAAAGAAGTCAAGTTTGGCGATTCCGCCCGCAAGAAAATGCTCGTAGGCGTCAACGTACTGGCCGACGCCGTCAAAGCCACCCTCGGCCCGAAAGGTCGTAACGTGGTTCTGGCCAAATCCTTCGGCGCTCCGACCATCACCAAAGACGGTGTTTCGGTTGCCAAGGAAATCGAACTGAAAGACGCCTTCGAAAACATGGGCGCCCAACTGGTCAAGGACGTTGCGTCCAAGGCCAACGACGCTGCCGGTGACGGCACCACCACCGCTACCGTTCTGGCTCAAGCCATCGTCAACGAAGGTCTGAAGTCCGTCGCTGCCGGCATGAACCCGATGGATCTGAAGCGCGGCATCGACAAAGCCACCACGGCCATCGTTGCTCAGTTGAAAGACCTGGCCAAGCCGTGCGCCGACTCCAAGGCCATCGCCCAGGTCGGCACCATCTCCGCCAACTCCGACAGCTCCATCGGTGACATCATCGCCGAAGCCATGGACAAGGTCGGCAAAGAAGGCGTCATCACCGTTGAAGAAGGCTCGGGCCTGGAAAACGAACTGTCCGTCGTTGAAGGCATGCAGTTCGACCGTGGCTACCTGTCCCCCTACTTCATCAACAAGCCGGACACCATGGTTGCCGAGCTGGAAAGCCCGCTGCTGCTGCTGGTCGACAAGAAGATCAGCAACATCCGCGAACTGCTGCCGGTTCTGGAAGCCGTTGCCAAAGCTGGCCGTCCGCTGCTGATCGTTGCCGAAGACGTGGAAGGCGAAGCCCTGGCCACTCTGGTCGTCAACAACATGCGCGGTATCGTCAAAGTCGCTGCGGTCAAGGCTCCGGGCTTCGGCGACCGCCGCAAAGCCATGCTGCAGGATATCGCCATCCTGACCGGCGGCACCGTGATCTCCGAAGAAGTTGGCCTGTCCCTGGAAAGCACCACTCTGGAGCACCTGGGTAACGCCAAGCGTGTTGTACTGAACAAGGACAACACCACCATCATCGACGGTGCTGGTGCTCAGGTCGACATCGAAGCCCGCGTTGCGCAGATCCGCAAGCAGGTCGAAGAAACCTCTTCCGACTACGACAAAGAGAAGCTGCAAGAGCGTCTGGCCAAGCTGGCTGGCGGTGTTGCCGTGATCAAGGTTGGCGCTGCCACCGAAGTCGAGATGAAAGAGAAAAAAGCCCGCGTCGAAGACGCCCTGCACGCTACTCGCGCCGCTGTTGAAGAAGGCGTGGTGCCTGGCGGCGGCGTGGCCCTGGTTCGTGCTCTGCAGGCTATCGAAGGCCTGAAAGGCGACAACGAAGACCAGAACGTCGGTATCGCTCTGCTGCGTCGTGCTGTTGAAGCACCGCTGCGCCAGATCGTTGCCAACGCTGGCGGCGAGCCGAGCGTAGTGGTCGACAAAGTCAAGCAGGGTTCGGGCAACTACGGCTTCAACGCCGCTACCGATACCTACGGCGACATGATCGAGATGGGTATTCTCGACCCGGCCAAAGTCACCCGTTCGGCTCTGCAAGCTGCTGCTTCCATCGGTGGCCTGATGATCACCACCGAGGCCATGGTTGCCGAAGCGGCTGATGACAAGGCTCCGGCCATGCCTGATATGGGTGGCATGGGCGGTATGGGTGGCATGGGCGGCATGATGTAAGCCACCCGGTTCCTTAGCAGTACCAAGAACCCCGCGCCCGTCGCGGGGTTTTTTATGGCCTGCCATCCATGGCGGCCACCCTGCGGGCCGTCGCTACACGACGTTAAGAATTTCTCCCGGAATTTTTTTATGCCCGACGAAGAGCGCTACAGGCCGAAAAATCCGATGACATTTCCTGTGGACTCGGGAACGTTGTTTGCTTATGTTTTGTTACAACCCTGAACGATGCAGTCCCCGTTCATGAGACGAGTACTGCGTAAACCTCCAATAGAAGAACAAAAATATGGCCCCTTGCAGTACGAGCGAGATTCCTCAGCAGGTATTCCAATACTGGTGGCAACAGCAAGGTGATTGGGTCGAAGAGCCCAACGCTCGTCGCGGCGGCGAAAGTGGCGTGCAACGCCTGCTGGATGAAACCGGTGTGCTCTACGCCAAGAAACAGATCGGCCATCTCTACCGCAGCCTGCTGCACCCACAGGGACGCCCGACCGTACTGCGCGAACGCAGTGCATTGCTGGCCCTGGACGCACTCGGCGTGCCCGTTCCCAAGCTGATCTACTGCGGCGTTGAACGCGACCCACAACAGGGCTGGCGGGGCCTGCTGGTGACCGCCGAGCTCGAAGGCTTCATGGACATCGAAAGCTGGTACGCCAAAGGCGGCCGCGAAGCCTGTGGCGAAGCCGTACACACCGAGCTGCTGCAACTTGTTGGCGCTACTCTGGCGCGCATGCACCTGGGGCGCTGGCAGCACGGTTGCCTGTATGCCAAACATGTCTTCGTTAACGTTGCCGGCGAAACGCCGCAGGTTGCCCTGCTGGATCTGGAGAAAAGCCGTCGTCGCCTGACACGCGTTCAGGCTGCTCAGCACGACCTGCCTCAACTACGACGCCACAGCCCCTGGTCCGACGCCGACTGGCAGCAACTGCTGCAGGGCTATCGCCAGATCTTCGCCGATGGTGCCAAAGGCTTCGGCACGGCTATTGCCTGAACAAACGACTGCCGGCCCAAGGTCGGCAGTGTTTTTCCCGCAACACCTCGTTCCATCCGCATCACCCCCACCAGGAAGTGGCTCTACCTTGCACCTTTGCGCTGGGTAGCAAGCAGAGCTGCAGGCAACTGCAACTGCCAGGGCCGGCTGTTACAGGGGGCCTTAACGGGCACCTAAGGTTACGTCGATACGTTACCCGCAGCATTGTTGAACCAACCGACAAGGCCCGTGTCCCACCACAGCCCCGGCTGGTGCCAGCTACGCGCTAAGACCGTTCGTCGCATAAGACGACAACAAGGCAATGGGTGATCTAGGTTTAGCGAACAGCGTTTGGCAGCGCTTTCAAGGGGTTAGCAAAATGAAATTAGAAATAGCACGAGGTTTGTTCTTGGGCCTCGCCCTCAGCGTAACGGCAATCGCCGCCGCAGCCTGGCAGGAGCCCGGCCCACGTGTGCTGGAAGCGCACGCCTGCACCGCCGCAGAGCCCTGCCCCACCGCGCCTTTGCGCAAGCAAGTGCAGCCCGCCGCCAAACCCGATGCCAATTTGCTGGTGCTGATGTTCAGCCTCAGTGGCGCGATGAAGGGCGAGCACTAAGTCACACCCACGGTCACACCTCGCCAAGCGGGCTGACCTGCATCAGCAGGTGGCCCGCCAGGCGCTGCCTCTTGGCGCTCATAACCGCGCAGCTCGACCTCCCATTCTGCTCCTCGGTACTCCCAGCACTCGCTCATGCCTCTGGCCCCACAGGCCGCATCCCTGAAAATACCCGCATAGTGGCGTTTTAGAGCCTCTCGTTCAGTTTTGATTAAGTAAGAATCTTTATCGTTGCCCCGAAAGTGACCGATCGGTCACAGGCGTTTGGCCAGCAGTCGAGAACGTCACCGATGAAAATCACAGGAGATGCAACGATGAACTCAACCGCTTCCCGAACCGGCAACACCCTGCGCCCCATCGCCAAGGACAACGCCCAGGCAGCCCTGCAACAACTGCTGCAGGGCTTTCGGCGTTTCCGCCAGGAGGTCTACCCGCAGCAGCAGGCGCTGTTCAAGCGTCTGGCCTCGGCGCAGTCGCCCAGCGCAATGTTCATCACCTGCGCCGACTCGCGCATCGTGCCGGAGCTGATCACCCAGAGCGACCCCGGCACCCTGTTCGTCACCCGCAACGTGGGTAACGTGGTACCGCCCTACGGACAGATGAACGGCGGCGTATCCACCGCCATCGAGTACGCCGTACTGGCGCTCGGCGTACAGCACATCATCGTCTGCGGCCATTCCGACTGCGGTGCGATGAAGGCCGTGCTCAACCCGGCCAGCCTCGACGGCATGCCCACCGTGCGCACCTGGCTACGCCATGCCGAGGTGGCGCGCAGCGTGGTGGCGGACAACTGCAAGTGCGGCAGCGCCCATGAAACCCTCGGAGTGCTGACCGAAGAAAACGTGGTGGCGCAGCTCGACCACCTGCGCACTCACCCTTCCGTCGCCGCACGTCTGGCCAGTGGTCAGCTGCAGATCCATGGCTGGGTCTACGACATCGACAGTGGTGGCATCCGCGCCTACGACGCCGCCTCGGGCAACTTCCTTGCGCTCGACGGTGACGAGCAGCCCTGCGCCACCCCGCAACCGCGCTACGCCAGCGCCTGAGCCACCCATTTCCCCGAGCCTGCCTCCACAAATGAAGGCGGGCACGGGCTGCTTTTGCCCGCAAGTCGGGCCAGGAGATCCCCATGAACCTGTTTCGCACATTGCCACGGGACGCACTGGCGTCCGTCGTGGTCTTTCTCGTCGCCCTGCCCTTGTGCATGGGCATCGCCATCGCCTCCGGCATGCCACCGGCCAAGGGTCTGATCACCGGCATTATCGGCGGTCTGGTGGTCGGTTTCATCGCTGGCGCGCCGCTGCAGGTGAGCGGCCCGGCTGCCGGCCTCGCCGTGCTGGTGTTCGAACTGGTGCGGACTCACGGGATGGCTGCACTAGGCCCAGTATTGCTGCTGGCCGGACTGATCCAGCTGGTCGCCGGCACCTTGCGCCTGGGCGGCTGGTTTCGCGTCACCGCACCGGCGGTGGTCTACGGCATGCTCGCCGGCATCGGCATCCTCATCGTGTTGTCGCAGGTGCATGTGATGATCGACGCGGCACCCCAGGCCTCCGGCCTGGACAACCTGCTGGCCTTCCCCGGCGCCGTGCGTGATGCGCTGAGCCTGCTCGGCAGCAACGCCATGATCGCCGGTGCAGTGGGCCTCGGCACCATCGTCAGCATCTGGCTGTGGGAGCGTTTTCGCCCAGCGCCACTGCGCTTTCTGCCCGGCGCGCTGGTCGGCGTGACGCTCGCCACTCTGGCCAGCCTGTGGCTGACACTGCCGGTCAAACGCGTCGAACTGCCGGCCAACCTCGGCGATGCCATTGACTGGATTACCCCGCAGGACCTGGCCAGCCTGGCCGATCCGCAACTGCTGATTGCGGCACTGGCGCTGGCCTTTATCGCTAGCGCCGAGACGCTGTTGTCTGCCGCCGCCGTCGACCGCATGCACGACGGCCCGCGTGCCCGCTTCAACCGCGAACTGTCCGCCCAGGGCATCGGCAACATCCTCTGTGGTGCGGTCGGCGCCCTGCCGATGACCGGCGTGATCGTGCGTAGCTCGGCCAACGTCCAGGCCGGCGCACGCGGCCGCGCCTCGACCATCCTCCACGGCGCCTGGCTATTGGCCCTGGTCACTCTGCTGCCCGTCGTACTGCAGAGCATCCCGGTGGCCAGCCTCGGCGCGGTGTTGGTGTATACCGGCTGCAAACTGGTCGACCCCAAGGCCATGCGCAACCTCGGCCAGTACGGGCGCATCCCGGTGTTCATTTACGCCGCCACGGCGCTGTGCATCGTCGTCACCGACCTGCTGACCGGCGTGCTGGTGGGCTTCGCCCTAACGCTGCTAAAACTGGTGTGGAGCGCCTCGCGCCTGCGCGTGAAACTGGTGCCCACCAGCCCGAACAGCGCCGAACTGCGTATGAGCGGCGCCGCCACCTTCCTCCGTGTGCCACAACTGGCCAAGCTGCTGGCCAGCGTCGAACCGGGCACACGCCTGCACCTGAGCCTGGCGCGGGTCAGCTATATCGACCATGCCTGCATGGAACTGCTGGAAGACTGGGGCCGCTCCGCCCGCGCCCAGGGCGGCGGACTGGAGATCGTCGAAGGTGCGGCGTTGAAACGCCGGGTGGAGGGCCGACAACGCACGGTGCTGGCCTGAACGCGCCACGGCTCACTCACGCATGCCGGTGAGTGAGCCAGACTGGGGACAGACCTTTTGGTTCCTTTGGGCGGGGCCGGCCATCCGGCGGTTGCCAAAAGGGGCTCGCCGTAAGGGCGATACGAAGCGAAGCGTAGTAACAGCCGCCGGCTGGCCCGGAGGGTGAGCGAAGCGAATCAACCGTAATCACGGACAACGAATTTGCGGTGTCGGAGTGCAATACCCCAGCAAAAGCCCAAAGCGCCCTCTCCCCTAGCCCCTATCCCGCAAGCGGGAGAGGGGAACTGATCGCAGGCCTTCAGCAATCTCAGCAGGCCTCCGAGGCTTCCAAGATTTTCGCGGCTGAAGCCGCTCCTACAGATTTGGGTGGCTTCGCGGCGCGGCTAAAGCCACTCCTGCAAGAGCGTGGCGATACCAGCGGCCTTGTCTTCACGCTCCCGCGATCAGCCGCTCGATGATCTCCCGACGCTCAGGATGCTCCGGCACCTGAATGCCAAACTCTTCTCGCAACACCTTCAGCACCTCAACGACACTCTGCAACTGCACCCGCTCACTCGCCTGCCCCAGGCGGTGGATGGCGAAGCTGCCATTGTTCAGCGTCTTGCGCAGGCCTGGCCCGGTGCGGGCGGCGATCATCTGGCCGAGGAAGGGCGAGTCCGGGTGGGTGCACACGTACCAGTTGCCCACCACGTAATCGATATCCGCCACCTGCTGCAGATCGAACACGTACATCGCCCGCCAACTGCCGGCGACCAATGCGTGCAGGGTGTAGGTGCCGTCCACCAACGTCAGCCGATAGGGCTCATGCGGTGTGGCCTGCTCAGCCTCGCTGTCGAGTAGCAGTGGGCCGGTCGGCACCATGCCGCCGAAACCGACGTCGCTGATGTAGCGCACGCCATCGAGAGTCACCAGCACCAGCATATGGGTACGCGCCGGCAGGGCATCTTCCGGACCGCCCATGACCACGCGGCCGGTCAGCCCGCGCGCGTCGAAGCCCAACGCCTGCAACAGCAGCAGGTACAGACGGTTAAGTTCGAAGCAGTAGCCGCCACGGCCCTGGCGTAGCAGCTTGTCCTGGATCGCGGCGGGTTCGACCTCCACCGGCACGCGCAGCATGCTCGCCAGGGTTTCGAAGGGGAACTCGGCGGTGTGCCGCGCTTGCAGCTCGCGCAGGGTGTCGAGGGTCGGTGGCGGCGCCGACGAGTAACCCAGGCGCTCGAGGTATGTGTGTAGATCCAGCATGAATGGCTCGGTCATCGTGCATCTCCCTTTTCTACCTGCCGGCTGTTTTACCAGAGGGCGTGGATAGACGATATGCAACGAGCCACATGGTGTGCTCGAATCAGCGCTTTCGGTTTGCGGCAGCCGGCACACATAACCCGGCATAAATGCGCCAATCTATCGCTCACCGCACGAGCTTGCCCGAGGACTCCATGATGCACCTGCGCCATTGCTGCACCCTTTCCCTGTTAATCACCCTGGGCGGCTGCGGCGCCGGTGAGACGGCCGCTACGGCGACGCTCCAGGCTGAACAGGCCAAACAGGCCCAGCAGCAGATGGAGCAGCTCAAGCAGCAGATCGACCAGGCCAATGCGGCGAACACCCAGCGCCTGCAGGAGGCAATCGATCAGGCGCAGTGAGCGTCGCCCATGCAGTGCGCCTATCCATCCAGTGGCAAGCTGCTTGTAGCTAACAATGCGCCGCCTGAAAACAGGGAGGCCGGTCACAAGACCGGCCTTTTTCTTTAATGCCTTGCTGTTATCCACCTGTAGTGGACATTCGGCACTTCCCTGATGGCGATAAGCCTCTATAGTACGCGCCCCTATCAGCACTACGACAAGGATGTAATCCGGATGTCTTCCCTCAAGTCTGCCGCCATGCTGGCAGCCGCGCTTATCGTCAGCGGTTGCTCCACTGCCACCTGGGTCAAGCTCCCCGACGATAGCGCGCTCATCGTCAACGAGCGCCCGGCTCTTCACAAAGAAGGCCTGATCAAGACTCGCCCATTTTCATGGGGTGCAGCAGGAGGCGTTCCTTATCGCTTGGAGGACAAGCAATCTCATGTCATCCAGAGTGGCCACCTGAAAACGCGCTTTCGCGTCGCTTCGATCTTCTGGCCACCGGTCGGCATAGCCTATTGGCCGATGGGCTTCGGCCAGCGCTGCTACGACCTGACCGGCCCGGCGCCCCAGACCTGCACCCATCAGGATCTGATCGACCTGCGGAAGAACCATCGCCTCTCTCGCTGACGAAAAAGGGGAGCCAATGGCTCCCCTTTTTTCTGCCCGTTCGAATCAACGATTGCTACCAGCGCCGTTAGGATGGATTAGGTATTGCATCGCCGGTGCTTGCACGTTCATTCGCGGCTGAAGCCGCTCCTACGAGAAGCCCAAGCACAGCGACACTGCGACCAAGAAAAAGGCCGATCACGTGATCGGCCTTTTCATTCAACGCCTCAGCTCACTCAGCCATTGCTGGGGAAGGCGAACTGCGCCGCTTCGTGGCTCTTGCGTGCCGGCCAGCGCTGGGTGATGGCCTTCTTGCGAGTGTAGAAGCGCACGCCATCCGGGCCGTAGGCGTGCAGGTCGCCGAACAGCGAACGCTTCCAGCCGCCGAAGCTGTGGTAGGCCACCGGCACCGGCAGCGGCACGTTGACGCCGACCATGCCCACTTCGATCTCGTCGCAGAACAGGCGCGCCGCTTCCCCGTCACGGGTGAAGATGCAGGTGCCGTTGCCGTACTCGTGTTCGTTGATCAGCTGCATGGCTTCTTCCAGGCTGCCGACGCGGACGATGCACAGCACCGGGCCGAAGATTTCGTCGGTGTAGATAGTCATGTCCGGGGTCACCCGGTCGAACAGGGTACCGCCGACGAAGTAGCCATTTTCATTACCCGGCACCACCAGACCACGACCATCGACCACCAGCTTGGCGCCCTGCGCCACACCGGCGTCGATGTAGCCCTTGACCTTGTCACGCGCAGCAGCGGTGACCAGCGGGCCCATGTCCAGCCCGCAGGAGGTGCCGGCACCGATTTTCAGCGCCTGGATCTGCGGAACGATCTTCTCCACCAGCGCGTCAGCGATCTGGTCACCCACGCACACGGCCACGGAGATGGCCATGCAGCGCTCGCCGCAGGAGCCGTAGGCCGCGCCCATCAGTGCGCTGACGGCATTGTCCAGGTCAGCATCGGGCATCAGCACAGCGTGGTTCTTGGCGCCGCCGAGGGCCTGTACGCGTTTGCCGCGCTTGGTACCTTCGCTGTAGATGTATTCGGCGATCGGGGTCGAGCCGACGAAGCTCAGGGCCTTGACCTCGGGCGCTTCGATCAGCGCATCGACCGCATCCTTGTCACCGTTGACCACGTTCAGCACGCCCTTGGGCAGGCCGGCCTGGTTCAGCAGCTCGGCGATAAACAGGGTGGAGCTGGGATCGCGCTCGGACGGCTTGAGGATGAAGCAGTTGCCGCAAACGATGGCCAGCGGGTACATCCACAGCGGCACCATGGCCGGGAAGTTGAACGGGGTAATTCCTGCGACGACACCGATAGGTTGCAGATCGGTCCAGGCGTCGATGTTCGGGCCGACGTTGCGGCTGTATTCGCCCTTGAGAATTTCCGGGGCGGCGCAGGCGAACTCGACGTTCTCGATGCCGCGCTTGAGTTCGCCGACGGCGTCTTCGATGGTCTTGCCATGCTCGGCGCTGATCAGCGCGGCGATTTCGTTCTCGTTCTGCTCCAGCAGTTGCTTGAAGCGGAACATGATCTGCGCACGCTTGGCCGGCGGGGTGTTGCGCCAGGCCGGGAAGGCGGCCTTGGCAGCGTCGATGGCCAGTTGCATGGTGGCGCGGTCAGCCAGGCCGACAGCGCTGGTGGAGTCGCCGGTGGACGGGTTGTATACCGGGGCGCTGCGACCGTTGCCGGCAACGCGTTCGCCATTGATCAGGTGCGGGATATGGCTCATGGGGAAGCTCCTAGACGTAATTATTGTGGGTAGGAGCCGGCTTGCCGGCGATCCGCTTTACAACATCGCCCGCAAGCGGACTCCTACAGAAATGGGTGCGTTCGCTCTTAATCCAGCTTGTTCAGCACGTCACCGACGGCGTTGAAGACGCGGTCGAGGTCTTCCATCTTGGCGTTGAAGGTCGGGCCGAACTGCAGGGTGTCGCCACCGAAGCGTACGTAGAAACCCGCCTTCCACAGGGCCATGCCGGCCTCGAACGGACGGATCACCGCGTCGCCATCACGCGGGGCGATCTGCAGGGCGCCAGCCAGGCCGCAGTTGCGGATGTCGACGATGTGCTTGGTGCCCTTCAGGCCATGCAGCGCAGCCTCGAACTTCGGCGCCAGCTCGGCGGACTGCTGAATCAGATTCTCGCGCTTGAGCAGCTCCAGCGTCGCCAGGCCAGCGGCGCAGGCCACCGGATGTGCCGAGTAAGTGTAGCCGTGGGTGAACTCGATCATGTGCTCCGGCGACGGCTGCTGCATGAAGGTGTTGTAGATCTCGCTGCTGGCGATCACCGCACCCAGCGGGATGGCGCCGTTAGTGATCTGCTTGGCGACGTTCATCAGGTCCGGGGTCACGCCGAAGAACTCTGCGCCGCTCCACTTGCCCATGCGGCCGAAGCCGGTGATCACTTCGTCGAAGATCAGCAGGATGTTGTGCTGCGTGCAGATCTCGCGCAGGCGCTGCAGGTAGCCCACCGGCGGCACGATGGCACCGGCCGAGCCGGACATCGGCTCGACGATCACCGCAGCGATGTTAGAGGCATCGTGCAGCTCGATCAGCTTGAGCAGTTCGTTGGCCAGCTCCACGCCGCCGGTCTCGGCCATGCCCTTGGTGAAGGCCATGCCCGGTTGCAGGGTATGCGGCAGGTGGTCGGCGTCCATCAATTGGCCGTACATCTTGCGATTGCCGCCGATGCCACCGAGGGCGGTGCCGGCGATATTGACGCCGTGGTAGCCACGGGCACGACCGATGAAACGAGTCTTGGACGCCTGGCCTTTCAGACGCCAGTAGGCCTTGGCCATCTTCACTGCGGTGTCGGCGCACTCGGAGCCGGAACCGGTGAAGAACACATGGTTGAGCTCACCCGGCATCAGGTCGGCGACCTGCTCGGCCAGCTTGAACGACAGCGGATGGCCGTACTGGAAGCCCGGCGAATAGTCGAGGGTGCCGAGCTGCTTGGCCACGGCTTCCTGAATTTCCTTGCGCGAGTGACCGGCGCCACAGGTCCACAGGCCGGACAGGCTGTCGTAGATCTTGCGGCCCTGGTCGTCGGTCAGCCAGTTGCCCTCGGCTGCCACGATCAGGCGCGGGTCACGCTGGAAGTTGCGGTTGGCGGAGAACGGCATCCAGTGCGCATCCAGCTTGAGCTGGCTGGCCAGGGACGGGGTTGCGGTCTGCGGCATGTTCATCGGGAAGCCTCACTCGGGCAGGCAATCGGATGTAGGAGCCCGCTTGCGGGCGATGATCGCCGGCAAGCCGGCTCCTACAGGGTAGTTGCCAGCAAAGGTGCCATGGGCATAGAGTCAGTAAAACAGTACTCTTCTTATCTTCAGTTCAAGGCCCACTAAACAAATGAGCAGCCGCCGTCCCGATCCGCTGGCCCAGGTCAGCGACTTTGAAATCCGCCTGCTCAAGCTGTTTCGCAGCGTGGTGGAATGCGGCGGTTTTTCCGCCGCGGAAAGCGCACTGGGCATCGGCCGCTCGGCCATCAGCCAGCAGATGAGCGACCTCGAACAACGCCTCGGCCTGCGCCTGTGTCAACGCGGCCGCGCCGGCTTCGCCCTGACCGAGGAAGGCCGCGAGGTGTATCAGAGCACCCTGCAACTGCTGGCGGCGCTGGAGAGCTTTCGCACCGAGGTCAACGGCCTGCACCAGCACCTGCGTGGCGAGCTAAATATCGGCCTCACCGACAATCTGGTGACCATCCCGCACATGCGCATCACCAATGCCCTGGCACGCCTCAAGGTGCAGGGGCCGGACGTGCGCATCCACATCCGCATGACGCCACCGTCGGAAGTGGAACAGGGCGTGCTCGACGGTCGCCTGCATATCGGCGTGGTGCCGCAGGTCGGCGCCCTCTCCGGTCTGGAATACCAGGCGCTCTATGACGAGCGTTCGCTGCTCTACTGCGCGGTCGGCCACCCGCTGTTCTACGTCGATGATCTGCAGCTCGAGGACGAAAGACTCAACGCCCAGGAGGCCATCGCCCCGACCTTTCGCGTGCCGCCCGAGGTGCAGAGCCATTACCAGGCGCTCAATTGCACGGCCAGCGCCTCGGACCGCGAGGGCATGGCCTTTCTCATCCTCACCGGACGCTATATCGGCTACCTGCCCGACCACTACGCCCAGGCCTGGGTGCAGCAAGGTCGCCTGCGCGCGCTCAAGGCGTCCACTCGCTACTACGACATCAACCTGGCAGCGGTGACGCGCAAGGGCCGCCGCGCGCACCTGGTGCTGGAGAGTTTTCTCGATGCCCTGGCCGAAGCCTGAGCCCGCACCATGGCCGCGCATGCCGAGCCAGTGCGGTGCATTGCGAACATGACAAGACCGCCGGACGCGAGCAGATCAGGTATCTGTACCCAATGAAAACCATGCTGCTGCGCACAACCCCTAAAAACTGATCACATGGACAGCTTCTTGCATAAGGGCGAGCGCCCTCTGCTGCGAGAACTCGTCATGACCACCGAATCACCGACATCGTCCGAACTGCTCTACGGCCTGGACGACTGCCCTGCGCCGCTGCCGGCCTTCTTCGCCGCGCTGCAGCATGTACTGGCCTGCTTCGTCGGCATCGTCACGCCGACACTGATCATCGGTGGCGTGCTCGGCCTGCACGAACAGTTGCCCTACCTGATCAGCATGGGCCTGATGGTGTCCGGCGTCGGCACCCTGATTCAGGCGCGCCGCCCGTTCGGCATCGGTGCCGGGATGATCTGCGTGCAGGGCACCAGCTTCGCCTTCCTCAGTGCCGTGCTGGCGGCAGGCTTGATGGTCAAGGCACGCGGCGGCAGCCCGGACGAGATCCTGGCGATGATATTCGGCGTGTGCTTCTTCGGCGCCTTCATCGAGATGGTGCTGAGCCGCTTCATCGGTCGTCTGCAACGCGTCATCACGCCGCTGGTGACCGGTATCGTCATCACCATCATCGGCGTCAGCCTGATCAAGGTGGGCATCACTGATGTCGGCGGCGGCGCCAAGGCGGAGAACTTCGGTGCGCCGATCAACCTGGCCCTGGGCGCCCTGGTGCTGCTGACCATCATCGTGCTCAACCGCCTGAGCAACCCTTGGCTACGCCTGTCGGCCATCGTCATCGGCCTGCTGGTGGGTTCACTGGCTGCCTGGTTCAGCGGCGTGCTGGTGCCCAAGGCATTGCCCGAACTGCCGCTGATGAGCCTGCCGATCCCGTTTCGCTACGGTTTCGACTTCGACTGGATGGCCTTCGTCCCGGTAGCGCTGATCTACCTGATCACCGCCATCGAAACCACCGGCGACCTGACCGCCAACTGCATGATCTCGAAACAGCCGATCAACGGCACGCAGTACCTGCAACGGATCAAGGGCGGGGTGTTCGGCGATGGCGTCAGCTCGCTGATCGCCGCCGTTTTCAACACCTTTCCCAACACCACCTTCAGCCAGAACAACGGGGTGATCCAGCTCTCTGGCGTGGCCAGCCGCCATGTCGGTTACTACATCGGCGCCATTTTGCTAATCCTCGGTCTGTTCCCAGTGCTCGGCGCCATCCTCCAGCAGATTCCCAAGCCGGTGCTGGGCGGCGCTACCCTGGTAATGTTCGGCACGGTCGCCGCCGCCGGCATTCGCATTCTCGCCCAGGCGCCACTGGAGCGGCGCAGCCTGCTGATCATGGCCACCAGTTTCGGCATCGGCCTCGGTGTTTCCAGTCAGCCGGACCTGCTGAGCCAGATGCCCACGCTGGTGCAGAACGTATTCGGTTCGGCAATCACCAGCGGCGGCCTGACGGCCATCCTGATGAACCTGCTGTTGCCGCTGGAATCAGCCAGCGCGAGCACGACTGGACAAGGGCAGGGAGCCTGAGGCGTCCGGGTGCGCGGGAGCCATTCCGCGCACAACCCTGGTGCACGAGACCGGTGTGAGGGTATTTCCTGCCATTTTTCCGCGACTTGCGCTTGTCACCCAGGCGGCGCTGGGGTATCAGTGCAAACGCTCTGCCCCAAGATCAGCCCGGAATCGCCCCATGACCTTCGAAGTCCCCGCCCACAGCGCCAACGACAAGCCCGCCGGGCGCATTCGCCAGAAGAACGAAGAAGCCATCATCAAGGCTGCCGAGGAAGAATTCGCCCGGCACGGCTTCAAGGGCACCAGCATGAATACCATCGCGCAGAACGTCGGCCTGCCCAAGGCCAACCTGCACTACTACTTCAACAACAAGCTGGGGCTGTACCTGGCGGTGCTGAGCAATATCCTCGAACTGTGGGACAGCACCTTCAATAATCTGAGCGTCGATGACGACCCGGCCGAAGCGCTGGAGCGTTACATCCGCGCCAAGATGGAATTCTCCCGGCGCCAGCCGAAGGCTTCGCGCATCTTCGCCATGGAAGTGATCAGCGGTGGCGACTGCCTGTCGCAGTACTTCAACCAGAACTACCTGGACTGGTTCCGTGGCCGTGCTGCGGTGTTCGAAGGCTGGATCGCCGCCGGCAAGATGGACCCGGTCGACCCGATCCACCTGATCTTCCTGCTGTGGAGCAGCACCCAGCACTACGCCGACTTCGCCTCGCAGATCTGCCGGGTGAAGCAGAGCTCGCGCCTGACCAAACAGGACTTCGAGCAAGCCTCCGATCAACTGGTGCAGATCATCCTCAAAGGCTGCGGCCTGAAGCCCGCCGCCAAAGCCTGATGGCCTTCACCCTGTCAGGGCCTTGCGAATACCGCGAGGAGATTCGCAAGAGCCGCTTCATTGCCCTCGCCGCGCCGATTGCCAGCGCGGCCGAGGCGCAAGCCTTCATCGATAGCCACAGCGATCTGGCCGCCTCGCACAACTGCTGGGCGTGGAAGGTCGGCAACCAGTACCGCTTCAACGACGACGGCGAACCGGGCGGCACGGCTGGCAGGCCGATCCTCGCCGCCATCGAGGGGCAGGACTGCGATCAGGTGGTGGTACTGGTGATTCGCTGGTACGGCGGCATTCAGCTCGGCACCGGCGGCCTGGCCCGCGCCTACGGCGGCAGCGCGGCGAAATGCCTGCAGGCTGGCGAGCGCCGTGAACTGGTGCTGCGGCAGCCCTTCACCTGTCATTTGCAGTTCGCCGAACTGCCGCTGTTCAAGGCGCGTCTGAACGAGTTCGACAGCCTGATCGAAAGCGAGGATTACGATGCTACCAGCGCACGTCTGCAACTGGCCGTGGCGCCGGCCGAACATGCGGCACTGGAACGCTTGCTGGGCGATATCAGCCGTGGCCGCGAGAGTCTGAAAGCGCCATGAAGCTAACGACCGCTGCCCTGCTGCCGCTGCTGTGGCTCGCCCTGTCGGCCCACGCCGAAGTACAGGAGCAGTTGCAGGAGCAGTACTACGACCTGCAGGTAGCGTCCGGCGAGTCCCTCAGCCGCGCCATCAACCAGGCCTCGCCGATTCGCCAGAACGGCCAGATCTACCACGCCTACACACGCTGGCAGGTGCAATGGAACTTCTGGTGGCGCGAACAGCGTGATGGTCGCTGCCAGATCGATCTCACCCGCACCCAGTTGAACGCCACCATCACCCTGCCCCGCCTCGGCGGCGGCGACGCACAGCAGCGCCAGCGTTTCGAACAGTACCTGGGCGCACTGCGCGAACATGAGCTGGGCCATTACCGCATCGGCCAGGCGGCGGCGGCCGAGATCGACGCGGCGCTGCTGGCGACACCTGAATACCCCAGTTGCGCCGAGCTGCAACAGCAGGCCAACCGGCGCGCCAATGCCGTGCTGCAACGGCATGTCGAACATGAACGCCGTTACGACCGCGACACCGGTCACGGCCGCAGCCAGGGCGCCTGGTTGACGGAATAACACTGCAGAAAAATTTAGGCGCGGCGCCCCGCCACGAATCGTGCCTGGACGCACTTGAAAAGCTTCGCCCCGGGGGGCTCCTAAAGGGGATTGCCGTGCCGGGCTTATCGGATCGGCATTCGCTATGCTGATCTTCTTTCTCATCCGCAATGGAGCCTGACATGACTGCCCCCCGATCCATCCTGATCATTGGAGCCTCACGTGGCCTCGGCCTTGGCCTGGCCGGTGAATTCGCCGCCCAGGGCTGGGCCGTGACCGCCACCGTGCGCAGCGCCGCGCAGCAAGCGCCGCTGCAGGCACTGCCCAGCGTACGCGTGGAGCAACTGGAGATGACCGACCCGGTCAGCCTCGAGCAGTTGGCTGGCCGCCTGAGCGACCAGCAGTTCGACGTCATCTTCATCAACGCCGGGATCGCCGGCCCCGAGCACCACAGCACTGCACAGGCCAGTGCCGAGGAAATGGGTCAGCTGTTCCTGACCAACGCCGTCGCCCCGCTGCGCGTGGCCGAGCGCCTGCTGCCGAACTTGGCCGCCGAACATGGGCTGATCGTGTTCATGAGTTCGATCCTGGGCAGCATCAAAGCCGGTGCCGGCCTGGGCATGCCGCTGTACGGCGCCAGCAAGGCTGCGCTCAACCACCTCGTGCAATGCTTCGTGCGCACTCAGGACAATCCAAAACTCGGCGTACTGCTGATGCATCCGGGCTGGGTACGCACCGACATGGGCGGCGCAGACGCCCCGCTGGATATCGACAGCAGCTGCAAGGGCATGGTCGAACAGGTCAGCGCTGCCGTCGGCCAACCGAGCCTGCGTTATCAGGACTATGAGGGCAATCCGCTGCCCTGGTAAGGGCGTTCGCTACGCTCGAACCGGGCCGGTAGCGGAAGTTCGCTCTGGTAGCCACAAGTAGTGGCCTCTGGTAATCCCCGGATTGCATCCGGGCTATGTTCGCGGCTAAAGCCCTTCCCACAGGAGCAGCAGCTGTTTGTGGGAGGGGCTTTAGCTGCGCACGCGCGAATACGGTGCATTGTGCGCAGCGCACGGAGAGACGCGCACCAATGGCAGGCATTGCAGTGCGCTCGGCCATAGGCGAGAGCCAATTAAATGGATTTTCTGACTCACTGGCCAAGTTTTTGCTTTATCCCCGCTCAGTCATGTTCATGAGCGCTTCCCATGTCCGCCCCACCCGCTTCCCCACGCCTGCAGCTGACAGCCATCAGCAAGCAATACCCCGGCTGTCTGGCCAACGACCGTATCGACCTGGCCATCGACCCCGGCGAGATCCATGCCCTGCTCGGCGAGAACGGCGCCGGCAAGAGCACGTTGATGAAGATCATCTACGGCGTCACCCAGCCCAGCAGCGGCGAGATTCACTGGCAGGGCCAAGCCTTGAAGATGCGCGACCCAGCCATGGCGCGCAGCCTGGGCATCGGCATGGTGTTCCAGCATTTCTCGTTGTTCGAGACGCTGACCGTCGCCGAGAACATCGCCCTGGCCATGGGCGCCGAGGCCGGTACGCCCAAGCAGCTTGAACCTAAGATTCGCGAGGTGTCGCAGCGCTACGGCATGGCGCTGGAGCCGACCCGGCTGGTGCACAGCCTGTCCATTGGCGAACGCCAACGGGTGGAGATCGTCCGTTGCCTGATGCAGGACATCAAACTGCTGATCCTCGACGAACCCACCTCGGTGCTCACCCCGCAGGAGGCTGATGAGCTGTTCGTCACCCTGCGCCGGCTGGCCGCCGAAGGCTGCAGCATTCTCTTTATCAGCCACAAGCTCGGCGAGGTGCGCGCGCTCTGCCACAGCGCCACGGTGCTGCGTGGCGGCCGCGAATCCGGCCATTGCGTGCCGGCCGAGTGCAGCGATCTGGAGCTGGCGCGGCTGATGGTTGGCGATGCCGAGGGGCTGGAAAGCAGTTACCCGAAAGTCAGCGGCAGCCTGCCACGGCTGCGCGTCGATGACCTCAGTTGGCACAACCCTGATCCCTTCGGCTGCTCACTGGAACGTATTCGCCTGGAGGTGCGCAGCGGCGAGATCGTCGGCATCGCGGGCGTGGCCGGTAATGGTCAGGACGAACTGCTCGCGCTGCTCAGCGGCGAAACGCGCCTGCCCCGTGGCGAGCGCGAGCGGGTCAGTATCGATGCCGCGCCAGTGGCCAATCTGCATCCTGATGCACGGCGTGGGCTTGGCCTGGCCTTCGTGCCCGCCGAACGCCTCGGCCATGGCGCGGTGCCGGAGATGAGCCTGGTGGACAACGCCCTGCTCACCGCCTTCGGCCAGGGTCTGGTCAAGGGCGGCCTGGTGCAGCGCAGCAAGGTGCGCGCGCTGGCCGAGCAGATCATCCAGCGCTTCGCGGTGAAAACGCCGGATGCCGACACCGCCGCGCGCAGCCTGTCCGGCGGCAATCTGCAGAAATTCATCCTCGGCCGCGAGATTCTGCAAAACCCCAAGCTGCTAGTAGCTGCACATCCCACATGGGGCGTGGACGTCGGCGCGGCCGCCGCCATCCACCGCGCGCTGATCGCCCTACGCGATGCCGGCGCGGCGATCCTGGTGATCTCCGAAGACCTAGACGAACTGTTCCAGATCAGCGACCGCATCGGTGCGCTGTGTAGCGGGCGGCTGTCGCCGCTGGCCGAGACGGCGCAGGTGTCCACCGTGGAAGTCGGCCGCTGGATGGCCGGTGAATTCGATCAACCCGCCGCCGCTGCGGCCTGCTGACGGAGCCCGTCATGCTGTTATCCCTGGAACCGCGCGGCCAGGAGTCGCGCCCCATGCTCTGGCTGTCGCCGCTGTTGGCCGCCGTGCTGACGCTGGTGAGCGGCATGCTGCTGTTCACCCTGCTCGGCCATGATCCGCTGGAAACCCTGCACACCCTGCTGATCGCCCCGGTCAGCGACTGGTACGGCGTGTCCGAACTGCTGGTCAAGGCGCTGCCGATTCTGCTCTGCGCCCTCGGCCTGGCGGTCGCCTACCAGGCGCGCATCTGGAACATCGGCGCCGAAGGCCAATTGCTGATCGGCGCGCTGGCAGGCAGCGCCATGGCCCTGCAACTGATCGACTGGGACAGCCGCTGGGCGCTGGCCTGGGTGGTGCTGGCCGGTACATGCGCCGGAGCGGCCTGGGCCGGGCTCACCGCCTGGCTGCGCACGCAGTTCAACGCCAACGAAATTCTCACCAGTATCATGCTCAACTACATCGCGCTGAACCTGCTGCTGTTTTTCGTGCATGGCCCGCTGAAGGACCCGGCCGGTTTCAACTTCCCCGAATCGGCCATGTTCGGCGATGCCAGCCGCCTGCCGCTGGTCAGCGAGGACGGTCGCCTGCATGGCGGCCTGTACCTGGCGCTGCTGGCCCTGGTCGCGGTGTGGGTGCTGCTGCACAAGAGCTTTCTCGGCTTCCAGATCAAGGTGCTCGGCCTGGACAAGCGCGCCGCCGGCTTCGTCGGCTTTCGCGAGAAACGCCTGGTGTGGTTCGCCCTGCTGGTCAGCGGCGCCCTGGCCGGTATGGCCGGCGTCGGCGAAGTGGCCGGGCCGATTGGCCAGTTGGTGCCGCAGGTGTCACCCGGCTACGGCTATGCGGCGATCACCGTGGCCTTTCTCGGCCGTCTCAATCCGCTCGGCATCGTCGCCGCCAGCCTGCTGATGGCGCTGCTCTACCTGGGCGGCGAGAACGCGCAGATGAACCTGAATCTGCCACAGGCGATCACCCAACTGTTCCAGGGAATGATGCTGTTCTACCTGCTGGCCTGCGACGTGCTGATCCTCTACCGGCCTCAGCTGAAGTGGAAATGGGCGCGCCGCCAAACGCTTGCCGAAGCCACCATCTGAACGCCAAGGAAATCCCCATGGATCTCGATCTGTTGACCAATATTTTCTACGCCATGGTCCGCACCGGCACACCGCTGCTGCTGGTGGCCCTGGGCGAGCTGGTGTGCGAGAAGAGCGGCGTGCTCAACCTCGGCCAGGAAGGCATGATGCTGTTCGGCGCGGTGATCGGTTTCATCGTCGCCTTCAGCACCGGCAGCCTGTGGCTCGGTGTGCTGCTGGCCATCGCCGCCGGCATGCTGCTGTCGCTGCTGTTCGCTGCCGTGGCGCTGGGTTTCAACGCCAACCAGGTGGCTACCGGCCTGGCCCTGACCATCTTCGGCGTGGGTCTGTCCACTTTCGTCGGCGCCGCCTGGGTCGGCAAGCCGCTGAGCGGTTTCGAGCCCATCGTCATCCCGCTGCTGTCCGACCTCCCGCTGATCGGGCGCATGCTGTTCGCCCAGGACGTGCTGATCTACCTGTCCTTCGCCCTGTTCGCACTGGTGGCCTGGGTGCTGCTGAAAAGCCGTATCGGCCTGATCATCCAGGCCGTCGGCGAGAACCCGGACGCCGCCAGCGCCATGGGCCTGCCAGTGCTGCGCGTGCGTACCCTGGCGGTGCTGTTCGGTGGTGCCATGGCTGGCCTGGCCGGTGGCTATCTGTCGCTGGCCTACACGCCGATGTGGGCGGAGAACATGACCGCCGGGCGCGGCTGGATCGCCCTGGCGCTGGTGGTGTTCGCCAGCTGGCGGGTGCTGCGCGTGCTGCTCGGCGCCTACCTGTTCGGCCTGGCCAGCATCCTCCATCTGGTAGCGCAAGGCATTGGCCTGTCGATCCCGTCGAACCTGCTGGCCATGCTGCCCTACGTCGCCACCATCGTCGTGCTGGTGCTGCTCTCGCGCGATGCGATCAAGACCCGGCTGTATGCGCCGGTATCGCTGGGCCAGCCTTGGCAGCCGGGGCATTGATGCGCCCATGAATCGCGGCTGAAGCCGCTCCTACACAAGCGACGCACTCCCTGTAGGAGCGGCTTTAGCCGCGACAGGCTTGTTGCCCCTGACTCCAGAGTCAGTTATCTTCGCCGCACGTCATTTCTGACGAACCTGGATCAGCAGACAGGGTCAACACTGAGCTGGCTTACCTGAAATCAACCTCAGAGGAGCCTGCTCATGGCAGCTACCCGTATCTGGATCAAGAACCCCCTTGCCATCTTCACCGCCAACGACCTGGACGCTTCCGGCGGCCTGATAATCGAGGATGGCCGCATCGTCGAAGTGCTCAGCGCCGGCCAGCAACCTGCCGCGCCCTGCCAGCACGTGTTCGATGCCCGCGAGCACGTGGTCCTGCCGGGCCTGATCAACACCCACCATCACTTCTACCAGACCCTCACCCGCGCCTGGGCGCCGGTGGTCAACCAGCCGTTGTTCCCCTGGCTGAAAACGCTCTACCCAGTCTGGGCACGCCTCACCCCCGAGAAACTGGCCCTGGCCAGCAAGGTGGCGCTGGCAGAGCTGCTGCTGTCCGGCTGCAGCACGGCCGCCGATCACCATTACCTGTTCCCCGGCGGCCTGGAGAATGCCATCGACGTACAGGTCGAGGCGGTGCGCGAACTGGGCATGCGCGCCATGCTCACGCGTGGTTCGATGAGCCTGGGCGAAGCCGACGGTGGTCTGCCGCCGCAACAGACGGTGCAGCAGGGTGAGGTGATCCTGGCGGACAGCAAGCGCCTGATTGGCCAATACCACCAGCGTGGCGACGGGGCGCAGATCCAGATCGCCCTCGCCCCCTGCTCGCCCTTCTCGGTAACCCAGGAGATCATGCGCCAGAGCGCCGAACTGGCCGAGGAGCTGGACGTGCGCCTGCACACCCATCTGGCCGAAACCCTCGACGAGGAAGATTTCTGCCTGCAGCGCTTCGGCCTGCGCACCGTGGATTACCTGGACAGCGTCGGCTGGCTCGGCCCGCGCACCTGGCTGGCCCATGGCATCCACTTCAACCCCGACGAGATCACCCGCCTGGGCGCTGCAGGCACCGGCATCTGCCATTGCCCCAGCTCCAACATGCGCCTGGCTTCGGGCATCTGCCCCAGTGTCGAGCTGGAAGCCGCTGGTGCACCGCTAGGCCTGGGTGTCGACGGCTCGGCCTCCAACGATGCCTCGAACATGATCCTCGAAGCGCGCCAGGCGCTGTACATCCAGCGCCTGCGCTACGGCGCCGAGCAGATCACTCCGCAACGCGTACTCGGTTGGGCCAGCAAGGGTTCGGCGAAGCTGCTGGGCCGCAGCGACATCGGCGAACTGGCGGTAGGCAAGCAGGCCGACCTGGCGCTGTTCAAGCTCGATGAGCTGCGCTTCTCCGGTAGCCATGATCCGCTTTCGGCGCTGCTGCTGTGCGGCGCCGACCGCGCCGACCGGATGATGATCGGCGGCACCTGGCGCGTCATCGACGGGCAGATCGAAGGGTTGGACGTGGCGCAGCTGATCGCCGATCACCGCCAGGCGGCGCGTGAGCTGATCAACGGCTGAGGACGACCCGCGAAGTAAGCCGTGCGCACTGGTGAACCAAGGTGCGCACGGCGCACCCTACGAGCGAAACACCGCATATCGCACCACAACGCAGCAGCTGCAAGCGCTGCGCACCAAGACCGTTCCATCCCGCACAACCGCATCTGCGTGGAATGGGTTCGCCACGGCTATCTGTCTTGTTGGTCAGCTTTTTGCAGTCAGGGGATCAGCCAAACAACGGCCACCCCAACACCAAGACTGGAGCTGCACCCACCATGCACAAGATGAGCAAGAAACCGCTGCTGCGCACACTCGTCGCCGCCCTGGGCTTTGGCGCCATGCTCAGCGCCTCCGCCGCCGACCCGCTGAAAGTCGGCTTCGTCTACATCGGCCCTATCGGCGACCACGGCTGGACCTACCAGCACGAGCAGGGCCGGCAGATGCTGATCAAGGAAATGGGCGACAAGGTCACCACCAGCTTCGTCGAGAACGTACCGGAGGGCGCCGACGCCGAGCGGGTGATCCGCAACATGGCCAAGGGCGGTTTCGACCTGATCTTCACCACCTCCTTCGGCTACATGAACCCAACCATCAAGGTGGCCAAACAATTTCCCAACGTCACCTTCGAACACGCCACCGGCTACAAGCAGGACAAGAACGTCGGCACCTACCTGTCGCGCTCCTATGAGGGGCGCTACGTCGGCGGCTTCCTCGCGGCGAAGATGACCAAGACCAAGAAGGTCGGCTACGTTGCCTCCTTCCCGATCCCCGAGGTGATCCGCGATATCAACGCCATCCAGCTGGCCCTGGACAAGTACAACCCGGGCACCGAGATCAAGGTGGTGTGGGTCAACACCTGGTTCGATCCGGGCAAGGAGTCCGATGCCGCCAACGCACTGATCGACCAGGGCGTGGACGTGATGTTCCAGCACACCGACAGCCCGGCGCCGATCCAGACCGCCGAGCGCCGTGGTATCTACTCCGTCGGCTACGCTTCGGACATGGCCCACTTCGGGCCGAAGGCCGTGCTCACCTCCATCGTCAACGACTGGGGCCCGCACTACGTGAAATCCACCCAGGCGGTGATCGACGGCACCTGGCAGGCGCAGGATTTCTGGGGCGGTCTGGCCGAGGACACCATCGAGCTGCCGATCAGCGACTTGGTGCCGGCTGATGTGAAGAGCGAGGCCGAGCAGATCATCGCCGACATTCGCAGCGGCACGTTCCACCCCTTCACCGGCCCGATCAAGGATCAGAGCGGCGCGGTGCGCATCGCCGAAGGCGTGAGCGCGACCAACGCCGAACTGGCCTCGATGAACTACTACGTGGAAAACGTGAAGGCCGAGCTACCGAAGTAAGCAAGCAGAACATCGCGGCTGAAGCCGCTCCCACAGGTGTGGGGGCGCTTCAGCGGCGACATTCTTGTATTCATCGATGCCGTCCCTGCCACCGGCAGAACCGCATCAAGGGGATCTCATCCGAGGTCTCTTTCCGCTGCCCTGGGTACGAGAAGACTCGCAGCAACACCCCGGAGCTTTTATGAACAGCCTTCCCATCATCGACATTGCCCCTCTCTACGCCGACGACGCAATCGCCTGGCCTGCCGTGGCCGAGCGGATCGACCGCGCCTGCCGCGACTGGGGCTTCTTCTATATCGTCGGCCACCCTATCAGCGCCGAGCGCATCGACGCCCTGCTCAGTGCGGCGAAGACTTTCTTCGCCCTGCCCGCCGAGGAAAAACTCAAAATCGATATCACCCAGACCGCCCACCATCGCGGCTATGGGGCGATTGCCACCGAACAGCTCGACCCGAGCAAGCCGAGCGACCTCAAGGAAACCTTCGACATGGGTTTCCACATGCCCGCCGATCACCCCGAGGTGCTGACCGGCAAACCGCTGCGTGGGCCCAATCGCCACCCGGATCTACCCGGCTGGGCCGAGCTGATGGAACAGCATTACGCCGACATGCAGGATCTGGCCAAGACTCTGCTGCGCGCCATGGCCATGGCCCTGGATATCGAGCACGACTTCTTCGACGTGCGCTTTCATGAGCCGATCAGCGTGCTGCGCATGATCCACTATCCACCGCGCCACACCGCCACCAGCAGCGATCAGCAAGGCGCCGGCGCGCACACCGATTACGGCTGCATCACCCTGCTCTACCAGGACGATGCCGGCGGCCTGCAGGTGCGCGCGCGCGATGGCGAGTGGATCGACGCGCCGCCGATTGCAGGCAGCTTCGTGGTCAACATCGGCGACATGATGGCGCGCTGGAGCAACGACCGTTACACCTCCACGCCGCATCGGGTGATAAGCCCGCTGGGGGTGGATCGCTACTCCATGCCGTTCTTCGCCGAACCGCATCCCGACACGCTGATCGACTGCCTGCCGAACTGTTCCAGCGCGGACAATCCGGCCAAGTATTCGCCGGTGACCAGCGCCACGTACCTGCTGTCGCGCTTCGCCGATACCTATGCCTATCGGCGTGAGGAAGCACAGGGCTGATCTGATGGCTCCCACGCTCCGGCGTGGGAACGATGATGGGCATGAAGAGCGATGTCCGCCCAGCAGGCTAGGCGGCGCAGCACGATCCTGTCCGAGCGGTTAAACTTTGCCGATCCCCAAGCCTGATAACGAGAACCTGACCATGCCCGAATGGCTCAACGCCCTGCCCAAGGCCGAATTGCACCTGCACCTGGAGGGCTCGCTGGAGCCCGAGCTGCTGTTCGCCCTGGCCGAACGCAACCAGATCGCCCTGCCTTGGGCCGATGTCGAGACCCTGCGCGCGGCCTACGCCTTCAACAACCTGCAGGAATTTCTCGACCTGTACTACGCCGGCGCCAACGTGCTGCGTACCGAGCAGGACTTCTACGACCTGACCTGGGCCTACCTGCAACGCTGCAAGGCGCAGAACGTCATCCACGTCGAACCCTTCTTCGACCCGCAGACCCACACCGACCGTGGCATTCCCTTCGAGGTGGTGCTGCGCGGCATCCAGCAGGCGCTGGTCGACGGCGAGAAGCAGCTGGGCATCAGCCACGGCCTGATCCTCAGCTTCCTGCGTCATCTACCCGAGGAAGAAGCCTTCAGGACCCTGGAGCAGGCCATGCCGTTCCTCGATGCCTTTATCGGCGTCGGCCTCGACAGTTCGGAGAAGGGCTTCCCGCCGCGGCTGTTCGAGCGGGTGTTCGCCAAGGCACGTAGCGAAGGCCTGCACGCGGTGGCGCATGCCGGTGAGGAGGGCCCGCCCGAATACATCTGGGAGGCACTGGATCTGCTCAAGATCAAGCGCATCGACCACGGCGTACGCGCCATCGAGGATGAACGCCTGATGCAGCGCATCATCGACGAGCAGATTCCGCTGACCGTCTGCCCGCTGTCCAACATCAAGCTGTGCGTGTTCGAGCACATGGGCCAGCACAACATCCTCAAGATGCTCGAACGCGGTGTGAAGGTGACGGTGAACTCGGATGATCCGGCCTACTTCGGCGGCTACGTCGGCGAGAACTTCGCCGCCCTGCACGAACACCTGGGCATGACCGAAGCTCAGGCCAAGCGCCTGGCGCAGAACAGCCTGGACGCGCGCCTGGCCTGAGCAGGAGCATCGCCGCTGAAGCCCCTCCCACAGTGGGAGGGGCTTCAGCCGCGACTGTACACTCAGTGCTCCGAGAGCTTGCGCCGCTTTCCGGTCACCATCGACAGCGGCAGGTTCTCGCGCAGCCGATAGCTCTCGAACAAGGCGGCGCTGATATGCAGGCCGACCACCACCATCAGGCCGTTGGCACAGAATTCGTGGATTTCCAGCGGCAGATCCGCGCCCCAGAAATAATCGACCTCCTCCATCAGAAAGCCGGTCACGCCCAGACCGAGCATGAGCGTCATCATCAGGAGCATCACCAGCGCGCCCAACGGCGAATGCCCCAGGCGGTGGTAGGGCTGGCCGGCAATCAGCGCACGCAGATGTGCACCGAGGCGTGCCCGAGTCGGCCAGAAATCCGCCCAGCGCGCCGCTGGCGTGCCGACGAAACCCCATACCAGGCGGATCGCCAGCCAGGCCACGGCGTAGTAACCGAACCAGCGATGCCAGTCCTCGCCCTCTTCGGTGAAGAAGTAGTTGGCCAGGAAAGCGCCGGCCAGGGACCAGTGGAACAAGCGCACCACTGGGTCCCACACGCGCACGATCGCGGCGCTCATCAGCCTTCTACGTTGCTCTTGACCGGCTTGCCGCTGACCGGATCGAAGTAGATCTCGACCTTCTTGCCGTCCTTGTCGAAGCCATAGATTTCGTAGCAGTTGCCGCCAGTGACCTTGAACTTGTTGATCTCGTAGCCCTGGGCCTTGAGGTCGGCCTGGAACTTGTCCTGATCCTGCCACTGCGACTTGTCGGCAGTGGTGCATTCGGTCGCGGCGAAGGTCAGCGGGCTGGCCAGAGCCAGAGACAGCAGAAGCAGTTTGCGCATGGTGTAGTCCTCTCGCGTGCAGGGAAAAGTGTGTCTGCGGGGGACTACTCTGGTGCCTGAACCTTAAGACTCTATTAGCGCACGCCAAATCGTAGCCCGGATGCAGCCCAGGGGGATCGGCAGGGATAAGGCTACGAACCATACAACCGCTGGGTGGGACTGGACCTGTGTGGGTCGCAGCTAAAGCCCATCCCATGGGCGAGCGTCTCAGAAGGCTAATCGACCTGGCCGTCCACTACAGGCCAGCGCTCGCCGACGCTCCAGGCGTCACACTGGTAGCGCCAGACTCGCCCCGCAGCTTGTCGCCCCGATACTGGATGCCGATATCGAGCTGGGGGCTCTTCTCCGGCTTGATGCCAGCGAAGGCGTTGCTCGCGCCAGCTACCCGGCGACTGGCCAGCCTCTGTCTACCAGGGCCGGGAAATGAGAGAACACCGACAGTAGCCGCAGGCATGCACGTGCACCACGGGCGACTGACATCAGGCGGCACGGCACGCAGTGGCGACGCCAGAGGCGCCAGCAGAACAAGAAGCCCATGCTGGGCTGCCACAGCTCGCCTGCGTGCCGTGAACAGCATCAGTGCTGATGCTTGCCGTGGTCGTGAGCCTCGCCATGATCATGGCCTGCCGGCGCGTCTTTCTGCACGACAACCTCGACCTCGACAGCACCGGCTTTCTCGAAGGTCAGGGTCAGCGGGAAGCGCTCACCATCCTTGGCCTGCTGCTTCAGGTTGAACAGCATGACGTGATAGCCCATGGGCTCGAACTTCACCTCGCCACCAGCGGGGATGGCCACATCCTGTACCTGCTGCATCTTCATCACGCCACCATCGTGCACATGCTCGTGCAGCTCGGCCTTGCCGGCTACCGGGGTGCTCACGGCAAGCAGGCGATCGGCTTCGCCGCCCTTGTTGTGGATGACGAAATAGGCGGCGGCAGTAGGCGCCACCGGCGGCATCTCGCGCGACCAGGGGTGGTCGATATGCAGTTGACCGGCTTCGTACTCGTGGGCCTGCACCAACAGCGTCGGCAGCAGCAGGGTGAGGCCGAGCAGGGTTTTCTTCAGGGTCATGGGGTGTTGCCTCCTGGTTTGGAATCGAATCATGGGTCGAGCCTATCGCGTCCTGCGGCGATCGAACTGTTCACTCATGCCAGCGGCCGGGTCGATGGCCGCAGTTGGCGAAAGCGCGAGAGTAGCCAGTCAAGAACGAAGACCAGCAGCAGCGAAGCACCGACCAGCGGGAAGATCACACCAAGCACCATCATCACGCCGATGGCGGTCTTCCAGCGCGGCAGGTCGTGGCGCAGCGGCGGCACGCCGAAGCGTCCGGCCGGGCGGCGTTTCCACCACAGCACCAGGCCGCTGACGGAGCTGAAGATGATCAGCAGGCACACCGCCGCCATCAGCAGTTGGTTGGCCAGGCCGAACAGCTTGCCTTCGTGCAGCATCACCCCGGTTTCCACGGTTTTCGCCACTGGCCCGTAGTCCTTCCAGCGCACGTCGGCGAGCACTGCGCCGCTATATTGATCGAAGTGCAGCGTGGCATCGTTGCGTGGATCGTCGGCGAACAGCGCGACGGTGTAAACGCCTTGCTCGCCCTGGGGCATGCTGATGCTGTAACCCGGCTGGACACCGCACTCGGCGGCGCTGTCGACCACATGCTGCAGCAGGTTGGTGGAGACCGCTGCGGGCTGATGCACGGCATGACCGTGATGCGCAGCATGCGGGTCGGACGCTGGCAGCGGCGTGACCTCCACCGCCCAGGCCACGGTTTGCTGGCTGCTGCTGTTGAGGCTGCCGGTCAGTTGCCCGGACTTGGGCACGTCATCCCACATGGCGGCGGGAAAGTGATTCCAGGCACCGGCGAACTGCGCGCCCCAGTAGCCCGTCCAGGTCATGCCGGTGAGCAGCATGAACAGCAGCAGTGCGCTGCCCCAGAAACCGGTCACCGCATGCAGGTCGCGCCACCACAGGCGCCCACGCGCGCTCAGGCGCGGCCACAGCACACCCGCCCCGCTGCTGCCGCGCGGCCACCACAGGTACATCCCAGACACCACCAGCACGATGCCCCAGCCCGCGGCCAGCTCGATCAGCCGGTCACCAACGGTGCCGATCAGCAGATCACCGTGCAGCGTGCGTACTACCGCCTGCAGATTCCACAGGGCGTCCTGGGTGCCGAGAAGGCTGCCGCTGTAGGGATCGACGAACAGGTTCAGCTCCTGGCCGTCCCGATTGATCACGAATTGCGCGCTGCGATCCTGCGCTGCAGGCGGCAGGTATTTGCTGACCACTGCCTGCGGGTAGGCTTCACGGACAATGGCCAGTTGCTGATCGGCGCTCAGGCGCTGCTCGGCGACCGGCACCTGCATCAGGTCGGCATACATCCAGGCGTCGAGCTGCGGTTTGAACAGATAGATGATCCCGGTGATCGACAGCAGGATCATGAACGGGATGACGAACAGCCCGGCATAGGAGTGCCAGCGCCAGGCCAGGTTGTAGAACGAGGTGGACTCACGCATGACAGGTGCCTCCATCAGGGGTTTCATAAAAGGCGTTCACAACGACCTTCCTTCGTTCGCAGGAGCGTGTTTCTACGGTTCGGCACTCGTGAGCGACGCAAACGTCGCCAGCCCAACACCGTGCCGCTGAGGCAGACCACCAGGCCGCCAAGGCTGAAGGCGATGATCAGGGCTTCGCGCAGCAGCGGGCGTTCCAGCAGCGGCGGCCAGTCCCAGCTATGCAGCAGGTTGAACAGCCAGCGGCCGACGCGCTGGCGCTGGTCATGCCGCGCGACCATCTCGCCGCTGGCCGGGTCGAGGTAGACCCAGGTCCGCTCCGGGTCATCGAAGCGCACCCGCAATACTGGCAGCGGCCGGCTCTGGGAGCCGTACATGCTCTGCGCATCGCGGGCGAAGTAGTAGGAATCGAAACGCTCCAGCCAATCGCTTTGCAGCGCCGTATCCGGCGCCATGAGGCGGGCCGTATCGAGCAGTTGTTCGCGGGGCAGCTGACGCAGCAAGGTCTCGCCGAGCAACAGGCGGCTATCGCCGCTCGCATCGCGCGCCACCAGATAGGTGCGGCCATCCAGGCGACGCCATTCCAGCTCGACCACATCCAGCTCGGTGCGCAGCAGTTGCAGCGCGCGGCTGATGGGGAGCGAAACGTCCGCCGCCCGCAACTCACCGCCCTGCATCAGCGCAGCATCGAGGCGCGAACGGCTGTCGGTGGTGCCCCAGGGCCGCATGGACATCAGACCACTGAAGATCCACACCACCAGCACAACGCCGAACAGCAGGCCGCCGATATGGTGCCAACGCCACCAGCCGCCGGAATGTGGGCTGCGGGAGCCGTTGCGATAGGGTTTGCGAAAGCGCCAGCGCATCAGGCCAACCACCATGCCCAGCACGGCCATGCCCGTGCCCAGCAGGGACAGGCCGATCACCAGTACGCGCCAGCCATTGTCGAAACCGAAACCACCACGTAGCGGATAGAGCCAGTGCAACCAGGCACCCAGCCAGTTCCAGCGCCGCTCCTGCAGGCTGGCGTCACGCACCACTTCGCCAGTCCTGCCCGACAGGTAAAGCCAGGTACGCTCGGCATCGCCCAGCTCGACCAGATGCAACGGGCGCTCGGCATCCAGCGCACGCGAATGCGTCCAGACATCCTCTTCGAACTGGCCGCGATAGCGCAGCGGCACATCGCCGGCATATTGCCGGGCGCCAGCCAACGCCCAGGCTTCGTCGGCGCGCGCCAGGGGCTCACCGCTACGCGCATCGAGGGTCACGCGGCGCCCGTCGGCCAGCTCCAGCAGATAGAACGGCTGGCTGCCCAGGCTGCTCAGGCGCAGCCGCTGCAACGGCAGTTGTGCCCATTGCGCCGGCACCTCGGCGCAGCAGCTCGCGGGCAGTGCCGGTAGATGCGCGAGGCGCTCGCTGCCGGTCAGCTTGGGGTAGCCGACATAGAGCATCACCACCCCGGAGACGAACCACAGCGCCATCAGCAGGCACAGGCCGATACCCAGCCAGCGATGCCAGAGGTACAGCTGGCGTTTCAGCGCCATCAGTAACGCCACTGCACAGCCACTTCCAGGCTGCGCGGCTCACCCAGGTAGTACTGGGTGTTGCTCTGGTGGATGAAGCGGGCGTAGGTCTCGTCAGTGAGGTTGCGCAGCCGCGCGCTCAGTTCGGTGTGAGCATCCAGGTCGTGCTTGAGGAACAACCCGTAGACCGTGTACGACGGCACCCACATGGTGTTGGCGGTGTTGGCGTAGACCGAGGAGACATAACGCGCATCGGCCCCCACCTGCCAGTCCGGTGCGACGTCATAGGTCAGCCAGAGGTTGGCCACGCGCTCGGGGATGTTCACCGGGTTCTTGCCCTTGCGCGATACCGCCACACCGCCGACGTTTTCGTTGAACTCGTCGTATTCGGCACGTACCCAGGCGACGTTACCGGCGGCGAGCAACTGCGGGGTTATCTTGAACGAGGCGGCCAATTCGACACCGGTGGAGGTCTGCTGCCCGGCCTGCTCGGTGGTGTTCGGCACGCTGGAAGACGGCACCGAGATGTTCTTGCGCACGATGCGGTAGGCCGCCGCCGTCGCCGAGCCGCGCCCATCGAGGAAGTCGAACTTGCTGCCCACCTCGACCTGGCGACCGGTGCTCAGGTCGAAATCGGCGACCTGGGCGACCGAGGCGCTGGTCAGGGTGCCGCCTGGCGGTTCGGCCGAGGTGCTGTATTGGGTGTAGAGGCTGATGGCATCGGTGAGGTCATAGACCAGACCGGCCCGTCCGGTGAAGGCATCCCAGCGGCGATCCAGCTCGACGCGGGTTGCATGTTCGACCACCTCGAAGTCGATATGGTCGTAGCGCAGCGCGGTGATCAGCGCCAGGCGCTCGGTCAGCCGGGTACGGTTCTCGACGAAGGCCGAGGCGGTATCGGTCCAGGTGCTGCGACCCTTTGTACGCGGGGCGTCCATGCCGGGGATGTCGAGAAACTCGCCTGGATTGAAACCGTTGGGATCTACCGTGTCGAAGTTCGCCGAGATCGACAGCGGGTAGTTGGTCTGCTGGTTGCGGCTGTACTCCAGACCGAACGCCCAGTCGCTGGCCAGGCCGAACAGATCGCCGGCATGGGTCAGCTCGAAGCGGTCGCCATTGACCTCCTGATCATGGCGCTGACGGTAAGCGGCAGAGCGGGTCACCTCGGTATTGGCGGCGTTGTAGCGATAACGCTCGAGGTTGCGGTAATCGCGCTGGCCCTTGTAGTGGTAGAAGGTGTTGCGCAGCTGGGTGGCGTCATCGAGGCGGTAGTCGGTGATCGAGCGCAGCCAGCGGGTGCGTTGCTCGTAGCGACCGTCCTCGACGTTGTAGTTGTTGAAACGGTTGTGCTTGTCGATACGCAGCTTGCCACTCAGTGGCTGCAACACCGGCGAGCCCCAGTACGGGCTGTCTTCCTGCTCCTCCAGGTACTCGATGGCCAGGGTGTGGGAGAGCTGGTCGTTGATGTCGCTGAGCAGGGAGAAGGCCAGGTTGCCGGCCTGGTTTTCCTGGCGGTCTATATAGCCGTTGGTGTGGGTGCGGCTGTAATCCAGGCGCGCGTAATGACGCGGCCCGTCGCCCTCATTGAGCGCCTGATTGACGCCGATGGCGGTTTCCCAGGTGTCGTAGCGCGAATAGCTGACGCGCCCTTCCAAGCTGTCCTTATCACGGCTGGCGAGCTTGGTGATGTAGTTCAGGCTGCCGCCGACCGCGCCACTGCCATTGAGGAAGGATGACGGCCCGCCCAGCAGTTCGACGCGATCATAGATCCAGGCGCCGACAGGACGCGCCGAACCGCCGTACTGCAGGTTGATGCCATTGAACAACTGGCCGATCTGTGCGCCATTGAAACCTCGATAGGCGACGTAGCCGCCCCAGCCGGGTGGTGCCGAGGCGTTCACGCCGGGCAAGGCATTGGCAGCATCCTGAAAGTTGCGTACGCCCAGACGCTCCATGGTCGCCCGATCCGCCACGCTGACCGAGGCCGGATTTTCACGAGCATTGAGATTGAGGCGCGAGCCACTCTCGATGGTTTTATCCAGGTTGATGCCAGTAGCCTCGTCAGGCTCGGCAGCAACGGCAGATACGGTGCTGGCAGGCAGCGTCAAGGCGTCATCTTGCGCCCAGGCAAGGGAGGTGCTGCAGGCGAGCAGCGCCAGGGTGGTCATACGAAACATGTAGGGCTTCCAGGCTTTTGTTCGATAAGCCCGCACGAGACCTGGCCTCAAAGCCAGGTTGAACGGGCGACTTCAGAGTGCAGGAAGCAGGAAGGGAGAAGCGCGGGGATTAGCGGGAGGCCAGCGATAGCGGGCAAGACGCGGAATATGCAGGGCCGCCAGCGGACGCACACGTTCGGCCACGAGCAGGCCGAGCAACCCGAAGAACGCCGCCAGGATGATCGCGCTGAACAGACTGGCCAAGGCGCAACCCGTACCGGTGGCCGGGTTGGGCGCAACGATGCCAGAGCCGTCAAGGTCGGCGCCCGCGCCGAAGTTGCCGTCGAACGAGCAATACTGACCGTCCAGACCACTGAGTTGCATGCCGGCCATCTGACCGTGGCTGATCGCGCAGACGAACGCACTGAACAGGATGCTGAAGTACAGCACCCAGGCGGTCAGTGAGCGGTCTTGGTGGGCCAGTTTCATGGGGCGCGACTCTAAACAGAGGATGGCAGCGCGACACTGCGGTGCGTTGCCGCAGCCATTGTGTACGAGAGTCTAGCAGGGCTTGCTGGCTTTATCGCATCAAGTGCTAACGCCATGGCGCAGCGTCCAGCAAACGCTGACAGCGCAGCTGCACGAAGTCACGCAGCAGATGCACCGCCTTGCTCAGCTGAGCACGGTGCGCGCACACCAGATACAGAGGCGTCGGCTCGCCCAGCCAGTTCGGCAGCAGCACCTGCAGGCGGCCTTCGCGCACGTCTTCGGCGACATCCAGCCAGGACTTGTAAACGATGCCCCGCCCGGCCACGGCCCAGCGCCGAGTGACATCGGCATCGTCGCAGACCCGGTCGCCCGCGACGTTCATCAGCACTTCGCGCTTGCCGTCCTGAAAGCGCCAACGATCATGCGCACGGCCATGCAACATATAAAGCAGGCAGTTGTGCTGATGCAGCTCCTCCACGCTCTGCGGC
The DNA here is from genome assembly GCF_017167985.1 of Ectopseudomonas toyotomiensis. Lineage (NCBI taxonomy): Bacteria > Pseudomonadati > Pseudomonadota > Gammaproteobacteria > Pseudomonadales > Pseudomonadaceae > Ectopseudomonas > Ectopseudomonas toyotomiensis. The sequence goes on from NZ_CP070505.1 coordinate 1,237,562, forward strand.
GAACCGCGCCGGGCGAGATAGGAAGGTGAAGCACAGAGCACCCGACGATTGTCCGGTGCCACCGGCAGCGCCACCAGGCTGGAATCCTCCGGTGCGCCGTAGCGCAGGGCGATGTCCACCGGCTCACGGAACAGGTCGGCCACCCGGTCGGCCAGCAGCAGACGCAGCTGCAGTTGCGGATGCTCGTCCTGGAACTCGTCGAGCCAGGGCAACAACGTATTGCGACCCAGATCCGACGGCGCCGACAGCTGCAATACACCGCAAATACCTTCCTGGCTGCCGACCAGTTGCTGACGCCCCTCCTCGAGGCTCTGCAACGCCAACCGGGCATGCACCAGATACAGCTCTCCCTCGGGCGTCAGGCGCAGACTGCGCGTCGAACGCGCCAGCAGGCGCACCTGCAGCTGCTGCTCAAGACGCTTGAGGGCGGCGCTGGCCACGGCTGGCGAAACATCCAGCAGCCGCGCCGCAGCAGAGAGGCTGCCGGTTTCGGCGGTACGCACGAAGAGTTGCAGGTCGTCGAAACGCAGCATGGCCGCTCACTTTCAAAATAATGATGAAAGAGACTCTATTACCCGCTGCTTTTTCTTTCCACACAAATAAAAGAGCATGGTTTCAATTCCCTACAGGAGCCAGCCATGGCCACTGCTCTCACACTGATCGCCACCATCAAGGCCCTGCCAGGTCATGCCGAGGCTGTGGCCGCAGGCCTGCAGCGTCTGGTCACGGCCACCTGCGCGGAGCCCGGATGCCTGCAGTACGCGCTGCACCGCAACAAGCTGGACCCGCACCAGTTCGTGATGATCGAACAATGGCGCGACGCCGAGGCATTGGACCAGCATCGCGCAGCGCCGCACTTCCTACACTTCACCAACGCATTCGGCGAGCGGCTTGCGGGCATCGATCTGCTCCCGCTGCAACCCCTTACCTGATTTCTCACAGAGGACCATTTCCATGAAAGCCATCGCTTACTACCAATCCCTGCCTGTCGACCATCCCGAAGCACTGCAGGACGTGCAACTGGCCGAACCCACTCCGGGTGCGCACGATCTTCTGGTCGAGGTTCGGGCCATCTCGGTCAACCCGGTCGATACCAAGATCCGCCTCGGTGTTAAACCGGAGAATGGTGCCGCCAAGGTGCTGGGCTGGGATGCAAGCGGCGTCGTCAAGGCCGTGGGCAGCGAAGTCAGTCTGTTCCAGCCCGGCGACCGGGTGTTCTATGCCGGCGCCATCGACCGTGCCGGCGCCAACAGCGAACTGCACCTGGTCGATGAACGCATCGTTGGCCATATGCCGGGCAGCCTGTCGTTCGCCGAAGCTGCGGCCCTGCCACTGACCGCCATCACCGCCTGGGAACTGCTGTTCGAGCGTCTGCAGGTTGCCGAGGGCTCGGCCGATCAAGGCCAGAGCCTGCTGATCGTCGGCGCCGCCGGTGGCGTCGGTTCGATTCTCACCCAACTGGCGCGCCACCTGACCGGCCTGACCGTGATCGGTACTGCCTCACGTCCGGAAACCCAGGCCTGGGTCCGTGAGCTGGGCGCACATCATGTGATCGATCACAGCAAGCCGCTGAGCGAGGAACTGGCGCGCATCGGCATCGGCCAGGTCACCCATGTCGCCAGCCTGACCCAGACCGACCAGCACTACGCGCAACTGGTCGAATCCCTGGAGCCGCAGGGACGCCTGGCGCTGATCGACGACCCGCTGCAACCGCTGGACGTGATGCAGCTCAAGCGCAAGAGCCTGTCGCTGCACTGGGAGTTGATGTTCACCCGTTCGCTGTACCAGACCGAAGACATGATCGAGCAGCATCGTCTGCTGGAACGAGTATCCGATCTGGTCGACGCCGGCGTGCTCAAGACCACCCTCGGCGAGCATTTCGGCACCATCAATGCCGCCAACCTGCGCCGTGCCCATGCGTTGCTGGAGAGTGGCAAGGCCAAGGGCAAGATCGTGCTCGAAGGGTTCTGAGGCGCGATGGCGTGGTGGGCTGACCCAATCACCTTTCCTTGGCGGTACCGCTTATCGCCAAGCGGCCACCACGCTGGTCGGCTATTTGACTTGGATCAGAAAAAGGTCATGCAAGCGAACTATCCTGACTGTCCCCAACAAGCACCGGCGACTCGTCGCAGCTTAAGGAGGTGGTTCGCATGAAAGTTCTCGTTCAGCCGCGTGATCAGGGCGGCGAATGCCTGTGGCAGGTACGACTGGATCAGCATTGCGTGAGTTTTCGCAGTGAAGAGGAGGCCCGCCAGTTTGCCGCCAGGCTCGAAGCCCGCTTGCGCGCACCACACAACCTGCCCGACTGGCCCGTGCAGCGTCAGGCGAGCTGAATCTCCGCCCTGATTGCAATGGCGTAGGGTGTGCTGTGCGCACCGAAAAAAACGGGCTAGCCCTCGGTGCGCACGGCGCACCCTACCTCGCCAGGCATCTGGCAGCCCGTCATCAGGCGCAACGCCGGACTGCGCAGCATATCCAGCACGGTATCGACCAGCGCAGGCGCCTGCTGCGCGAGGTCGAAGTTGGGCACCAGCAACCAGTTGGACTCGATACCTTCCATATAGGCATGCAGACAGACGGCCGCCCGCGCGCAGTCCAGGTCGCTCGGCAACTGACCCTTGTTGACCGCGTTGCTCAGCGCCTTGGCGATACGCTGATCGCATTCCAGGCTCAGTGCCTGCATGCGCTCGCGCAGACCTAGCAGCTCACCGGTGTATTCACACTTGTAGCGCAGGATGTCGTGGGTGCGATGAGTCTGCGGCTCGCAAGCCAGACGCGTCAGCGCCTTGATCAGCAATTCACGCATGCAGCCCAGTGGGTCCGGCTCGTCCTCGCTCTCGCTGGCACGCGCCAGTTCCTCGAGCGGCAGGCGTAGACGTTCGAGCATGGCCTGGAACAGGTCGATCTTGTTCTCGAAATGCCAATAGATGGCGCCGCGGCTGACGCCGGCTTCTTTCGCCACCTCGGCCAGAGACGCACGGGAAACGCCCTGGGCATGGAACACCCGCTCGGCAGCATCGAGTATCTGTACCCGCGTCGCCTGCGCTTCTTCTTTGGTTCTTCTGGCCATCTGTCTACCTGATTTCGCCTCTATGTAAAGCTCCGGTAAAGGAGGACGGGCGAGAGTATGCAGGCAGCTTTAGGCATTTACAAACATTCACGTACGTAAGTATATTCCTCCATCGATTTTTTCCCCTGCCTTCGTCCCCTTCGCCCCTTGGGCCATGATTCGATAAAAACGAGGTTCTCAGATGCACTCGAAGCCAGCCTTCGCTGTCTTGGTTTCCGCCATCGCCGTGGCAATGCTCAGTCTCACCGGCTGCCAGGAATCCAGCGCCCCACAGACCCAGCAAACCCCGCAAGTCGGAGTGGTAACGCTCGAAGCCAAACCCTTTGCTCTGACCAGTGAAGTGCCGGGGCGCACCAGCGCCTATCGCATCGCCGAGGTGCGCCCACAGGTCAACGGCATCATTCAGAAGCGCCTGTTCACCGAAGGCAGCGAGGTCAAGGCGGGCCAGCAGCTGTACCAGATCGACCCGGCCACCTACGAAGCCGCGTTCAAGAGCGCGCAGGCCACGCAACTGTCCGCCAAGTCCCTGGCTGATCGCTACAAGCTGCTGGTTGCCGACAAGGCCGTCAGCCAGCAGGCCTATGACGAAGCCCGCGCTGCCGGTCTGCAGGCCGATGCCGCACTGGAACAGGCGCGCATCGACCTGCGCTACACCAAGGTGATGGCGCCGATCAGCGGTCGCATTGGCCGCTCCGCGGTGACCGAAGGTGCACTGGTCAGCAACGGTCAAGCCAACGCCATGGCCACCATCCAGCAACTCGACCCGATCTACGTCGACGTCACCCAGTCGAGCAAGGAACTGCTGCGCCTGCGCCGTGACCTGGCCGAGGGCCGTCTGCAGAAGGCCAGCGACAGCGCCGCCAAGGTCGCACTGAAACTGGAAGATGGCAGCCGCTACGCCCATGAAGGCACGCTGGAATTCTCCGAGGTGGCAGTGGACGAAAGCACCGGCTCGGTGACCCTGCGCGCGGTATTCCCCAACCCCGATCATCTGCTGTTGCCGGGCATGTTCGTGCATGCCGAGCTGCTCTCCGGGGTCAAGCAGAACGCCATTCTTGCCCCGCAACAAGGTGTGACCCGCAATCAGCGCGGCGAACCCACGGCGATGGTGGTGGGTGCAGACAACAAGGTTGAACTGCGCGTGCTCAAGGCTGATCGCACCACCGGCAGTGCCTGGCTGGTAGAGGAAGGCCTGAACGAAGGCGACCGCCTGATCACCGAGGGTCTGCAGTTCGTACAGCCTGGCGCCGAGGTCAAGGCCGTACCGGCGAGCAACGTCAAGACCGAACAGCCTGCCCAAGACGCCGAACAAGCCAGCGGCCAGGACTAACGGAGAAGTACTGAATGTCCAGATTCTTTATCGACCGGCCGATCTTCGCCTGGGTGATCGCTCTGGTGATCATGCTGGCGGGTGGCCTGTCCATCCTCAAGCTGCCGATCAACCAGTACCCGAGCATCGCGCCGCCTGCCGTTGCCATTCAGGTTTCCTACCCGGGCGCCTCGGCGCAGACGGTGCAGGACACCGTGGTGCAGGTGATCGAGCAACAGCTCAACGGTATCGACGGCCTGCGCTACGTCAGCTCGTCGAGCAACTCCGACGGCAGCATGGAGATCATCGTTACCTTCGAACAGGGGGTGAACCCGGATATTGCCCAGGTTCAGGTGCAGAACAAGCTGCAACTGGCCACCCCACTGCTGCCACAGGAAGTCCAGCAACAGGGCATCCGTGTGACCAAGTCGGTGCGTAACTTCCTGATGGTCATCGGCGTGGTGTCGAAAGACGGCAGCATGACCCGTGAGGACCTGTCCGACTACATCGTCTCCAACCTGCAGGACCCGATCTCGCGGACCAAGGGCGTCGGCGACTTCCAGGTGTTCGGCGCGCAGTACGCGATGCGCATCTGGCTCGATCCGGCCAAGCTCAACAGCTTCCAGCTGACTCCGGTTGACGTGCGCAGCGCCATCCAGGCGCAGAACGTGCAGATCTCCTCCGGCCAGTTCGGCGGCCTGCCGGCGGCGCCGGGCAATCAGCTCAACGCCACCATCATCGGCAAGACGCGCCTGCAGACCCCGGAAGAGTTCCGCAAGATTCTGCTCAAGGTGCAGGCCGATGGCTCCCAGGTGCGCCTGGGTGATATCGCCAAGGTCGAACTGGGCGGCGAGAACTACGCCATCAACGCGCAGTTCAACGGCCTGCCGGCCTCCGGTCTGGCGATTCGCCTGGCCACCGGTGCCAACGCCCTGGACACCGCCAAGGCGGTGCGTGAAACCATCGCCAATCTCGAGCCGTTCTTCCCGGCCGGCATGGAAGTGGTCTTCCCCTACGACACCACACCGGTGATCTCGGCCTCCATCGAAGGGGTGGTGCACACCCTGTTCGAGGCCATCGTGCTGGTGTTCCTGGTGATGTTCCTGTTCCTGCAGAACCTGCGCGCCACCATCATTCCGACCATGGCGGTGCCGGTGGTACTGCTCGGTACCTTCGGCATACTTGCCGCGTTCGGTTTCTCCATCAACACCCTGACCATGTTCGCCATGGTCCTGGCCATCGGCCTGCTGGTGGACGATGCCATCGTGGTGGTGGAAAACGTCGAGCGGGTGATGCGCGAGGATGGACTGTCACCCAAGGAAGCGACGCGCAAGTCCATGGGGCAAATTCAGGGCGCACTGGTGGGCATTGGCCTGGTGCTCTCGGCAGTGTTCCTGCCGATGGCGTTCTTCGGCGGCTCCACCGGGGTGATCTATCGGCAGTTCTCCATCACCATCGTCTCGGCCATGGCCCTGTCGGTACTGGTGGCGCTGATCTTCACCCCAGCGCTGTGCGCCACTTTGCTCAAACCCATCGACAGCGATCACCACGAGGCCAAGCGCGGCTTCTTCGGCTGGTTCAACCGTACCTTCGAGCGCGGCAGCAATGCCTATCAGCGCGGCGTGGCGGGCATGATCAAGCGCAAGGCGCCCTACCTGCTGCTGTACCTGGTGATCGTCATCATCATGGCCTGGATGTTCACCCGCATCCCTACCGCCTTCCTCCCCGAGGAAGACCAGGGCGTGCTTTTCGCCCAGGTGCAGACGCCGTCCGGCTCCAGTGCCGAGCGCACCCAGGTGGTGGTAGACGAAATGCGCCAGTACCTGCTGGAAGACGAGGCGAGCACGGTCAAATCGGTATTCACCGTCACCGGCTTCAACTTCGCCGGCCGTGGTCAGAGCTCCGGTATGGCCTTCATCATGCTCAAGCCCTGGGGTGAACGTCCCGGCGCCGAGAATGGCGTAGCCGCGCTGGCGCAACGTGCGCAGATGCACTTCTTCAGCTTCCGCGATGCGATGGTGTTCGCCTTCGCCCCGCCGGCGGTGATGGAGATGGGTAACGCCACTGGCTTCAACTTCTTCCTGCAGGATCAGGCGGGTGTTGGCCACGAGGTGATGAACGAGGCACGTGACAAGTTCCTGCAACTGGCCAACCAGCACCCGGTGCTCGACAGCGTGCGTGCCAACGGCCTGCGCGACGAGGCGCAGTACCAGTTGCTGATCGATGACGAGCGGGCCCGCGCCCTCGGGTTGTCGCTGGCGGACATCAACAGCACCCTGTCGATTGCCTGGGGTGCCAGCTACGTCAACGACTTCATCGATCGCGGTCGAGTGAAGAAGGTCTACCTGCAAGGCGTGTCCGACGCGCGCATGAGCCCGGAAGACCTGAACAAGTGGTACGTGCGCAACGATCAGGGCCGCATGGTGCCGTTCAGTGCCTTCGCCAGTGGCGAATGGACCTATGGTGCTCCGAAGCTGGCGCGCTACAACGGCGTGTCGGCAGTGGAGATCCTCGGTGCTCCGGCGCCTGGCTACAGCACCGGTGATGCCATGGCCGCCGTCGAGGAAATCGCCTCGCAGCTGCCACAGGGCGTCGGCTACTCCTGGACCGGGTTGTCCTACGAGGAGCGCCTGGCAGGCTCGCAGACCACTGCACTGTTCGTGATCTCCGCCATCGTGGTGTTCCTGTGCCTGGCAGCACTGTACGAGAGCTGGTCGATCCCGTTCTCGGTGATGCTGGTGGTGCCGCTGGGGATCATCGGCGCCTTGATGTTCACCGAGCTGCGTGGCCTGTCCAACGACGTGTTCTTCAAGGTCGGCCTGCTCACCACCATCGGTCTGTCAGCGCGTAACGCGATTCTCATCGTCGAATTCGCCAAGGCCCAGTACGAACAGGGCATGACCTTCGCCGAAGCGGCCATCGAAGCCTGCCGCATGCGCTTGCGCCCGATCATCATGACTTCGCTGGCGTTCATCCTCGGCTGTCTGCCGCTGGCCATCGCCAGTGGTGCCGGCGCGGGCAGCAAGCACGCCATCGGCACCGGGGTGATCGGCGGCATGCTCAGCGCGATGATCCTGGCGATATTCTGGATTCCACTGTTCTACGTCGTGGTCTGCTCGATTTTCGAGAAGAAGCGCCCCGAGCCGACCCGTGAAAACGAGAAGGAGGTACTGCAATGAGGCAGTCCCTGTTGTCCCTGGCCGTGGCCGCCGCTCTGCTCAGCGGTTGCAGCCTGATTCCCGACTATCAGCGCCCTGACGCTCCGGTGGCCGCCGACTGGCCGCAAGGCGAAGCCTATGGCAGCGCCGCCAGCGAAGGCAGCCGTGCGGCGGCCGACCTGCAATGGCGCGAGTTCTTCCGCGACCCGGCGCTGCAGCAACTGGTGCAGGTGGCACTGGAGAACAACCGCGACCTGCGTGTCGCTGCGCTGAACGTCGAAGCCTATCGCGCGCTGTACCGCATCCAGCGCGCCGACCTGCTGCCATCGGTATCCGCTGATGGCGCCGGCACTCGCCAGCGCCTGCCGGCCGATCTGAGCCAGACCGGTGAAGCCCGTACCAGCGGTCAGTACAGCGCCACCCTGGGCGTCAATGCCTGGGAGCTGGACTTCTTCGGCCGTATCCGCAGCCTCAGCGAGCAGGCCCTGCAGCAGTACCTGGCCACCGAACAGGCCCAGCGCAGCACGCAGATCAGCCTGGTCGCCAGCGTCGCCAACGCCTACCTGCAATGGCAGGCGGATCAGGCGCTGCTGCAACTGACCCAGGACACCCTGAAGACCTTCGAGGAAAGCTACCAGCTGACCCAGCGCAGCTTCGATGTCGGTGTCGCCGATGCCCTGGCCCTGAGCCAGGCACGCAGCTCGGTGGACAGCGCCCGCGTCAGCCTCGCGCAGTACCAGCGCCTGGTCGCTCAGGATCGCAACGCCCTGATTCAACTACTCGGCACCGGCCTGCCGGCCAATCTGCCGCAAGGGCTGAAGCTCAATGCAGAACTGCTGGAACAGGTTCCGGCCGGCCTGCCCGCCGACCTGCTGCAGCGTCGCCCCGACCTGCTGCAGGCCGAGTACCAGCTCAAGGCCGCCAACGCCAATATCGGCGCGGCGCGTGCGGCGTTCTTCCCCAGCATCAGCCTGACCGCCAATGCCGGCACCGCCAGCAGCCAGTTGTCCGGCCTGTTCGACGGCGGCTCGGGCACCTGGCTGTTCCAGCCGCAGATCAGCCTGCCGATCTTCAACGCCGGACGTCTGCGCGCCAACCTCGACTATGCCGAATTGCAGAGCGATATCCGCGTCGCCGAGTACGAGAAAGCCATCCAGGTGGCCTTCCAGGAAGTCGCCGACCGCCTCGCGGCACGCACCACCTACCGCCAGCAACTGGACGCGCAGCGCGCCCTGCTGGAAACCACCGAGACCTATTACGACCTGGCCGAACGCCGCTACCGCACCGGCGTCGACAGCTACCTGACCCTGCTCGACGCCCAGCGTCAGCTGTTCAGCGTGCGCCAGCAACTGATCGCCGACCGCCTGGCCCAGCTCAGCAGCGAAGTGGAGCTGTACAAGGCCCTGGGTGGTGGCTGGAGCAATACGGGGAGCAACGCCCCACAAGGTTGACTGCGCGTAACCCGCTTCAAGGACGACCTTATCCCACGCGCCGCCCCCGCAGTCTTTGCGGGGGCGTTTTTTTGCTGGGTCAGTCGGTCAGAGTTCGGACTTGAGCGTCTCGAACGCTTCTTCGAGATAACTGGCCACGGGCTTGGGCTGACCCACCTGCTCCTGCCAGGTCTGGATCGCCAGGCGCATGGCGCCCAGAGACGCCATGGCCACCACGCGCAGGGTCATGCGCCGCTCGGGTTGGCGCCATACCTCACAGAGCGTGGCGAACAGCTGCCTCTCCTGCTCGGCGTAATGCGCCTGCTTGCGTGCCAGCAGCGACTCGCTGGAACGCATCAGCCGGTCGATGGCCGCCATCTGCTCGGTGGTGTAGCGGGAAATATGACTCACCAATACATCGCGCACGGCGTCCAGCGGCGCGATATCCGGCGACACCCGCAGCAGCTCGCTATGGATGCTGGCCCAGCCGGCCTCCTGCCAGGACAGGATGACGTCATCCTTCGACTTGAAATAGGAAAAGAAGGTACGCCGCGAGATACCAGCCTCGGCGGCGATCGCGTCGAGCGTGGTGCTTTCGTAACCATTTGTGAGAAACAACTGCAGCCCGACTTCGGCGATACGCTGCCGAGTAGCCCGGCGCTTGCGCTCTCGCAGGCCTTCGGCAGGCGCATTGCCCTCGGGAGGGAGAGATTCGGACATTCCAATAGCCTATTGCGATAATTGCACTGAGTGCACTAATGTTTGCACCCAGTGCAATTATTTATGCATTCAGATTAGCGCCCCATTCTGAGGCAAGGCAACGATCATGGCCAACTGGACCACTTCCGATATTCCGTCGCTACACGGTCGCACCGTCGTCATCACCGGCACCGGTGGGCTCGGCCTCGAAGACGCAAAAGCCCTGGCCGAAGCGGGAGCGCGGGTGATACTCGCCGGCCGCAACCCTTCGCGTGGCGCAGCTGCCGTCGAGCAGATCCGCCAACTCAATCCGGGTTCAGACGTCTGCTTCGAGCAGTTGGACCTGGCCAGCCTCGACTCCATCGACGCGTTCGCCAAACGCCTTGGCGACTCCGATAGCCACATCGACCTGCTGATCAACAACGCCGGGGTGATGACGCCGCCGCAGCGCCAGGAGACGGCCGACGGCTTCGAACTGCAATTCGGCACCAACCACCTCGGTCACTTCGCCCTGACCGCCCAACTGTTGCCGCTGCTGCGCAAGGGCGATCAGCCGCGCGTTGTCAGCCTCTCGAGCATCGCTGCCAGGCAAGGCGCCATCGACCTGAGCGACCTGCAATCCACCCGTGACTACAAGCCTATGGTCGCCTACAGCCAATCCAAACTGGCCTGCCTGATGTTCGCCATGGAGCTGCAACGCCGCAGCAACGCGGCTGGCTGGGGTATCCGCAGTATCGCGGCGCATCCGGGTGTGTCACGTACCGAACTGCTGCCCAATGGCGCCGGCAAGTGGAGCGCGGCCGGCAGTGCCCGGCGCCTGCTCTGGTTCCTGTTCCAGCCAGCGGCTCAGGGCGCGCTGCCGACGCTGTTCGCCGCTACCGCCCCGCAAGCTCAGGGCGGCGCCTACTACGGCCCGAACAGGCTGAGCGAAACCCGCGGCTATCCCGTCCTCGCCAGAACGCCTCTGCAGGCAATGGACCTGGGTATGGCCAGACGCCTGTGGAACGAATCCGAACGCCTCACCGGCATGTCATTTCCCGCCGCGCCTTTGCGGGTCACCAAGCCCTACCAACTCTTTCCATAGCCTGAACAGCCGCCAGGGAATCCGCACCACGATGAACTCGACTTTGAAATACCAAGCCAGCAGCGACGACCTTGACCTTACCGACTCCGCCGACTTCGTCGCACAACCACGACGCAGAGGCTGGAAGATGCTGGCAAGCGCATTGCTGGCCATGCTGGCCGTATCGAATACGGCCACGGCCAATACCACCGAAGCAGAGGAGTCGGCCTACGAAATCAGCGATTTCGACTGGCTCGATCAGACTCGCTCACGCGCCGTTCCGGTACGCCTTTACTGGCCGGCCAACGTGCAGCCAGGCGCCAGCGTGCCGCTGGTGGTGTTCTCCCATGGCATCGGCGGCTCACGCAAAGGCTACAGCTACCTCGGCAAGCACTGGTCGAGCCACGGCGTCGCCAGCCTGCACGTGCAGCACGTCGGCAGTGATTCTGCGCTGTGGCGGGGTAACCCGTTCGCCGTGGTGGAGCGCCTGCACGATGCTGCCCAGGAAAGCGAAGCGATGGCCCGTGCCAGCGATGTGAGCTTCGCTCTCGACCAGATGCTTTCCGCTGCGACAGGGAAGATGGGCGCTGCGGTCGACCCACAACGTATCGTCATCGCCGGACACTCCTACGGCGCCAACACGGCGCTGCTCACTGCAGGAGCACAGGTGGTCAGGGATGGCCAGGTCATCAGCTACCGCGATCCTCGCTTTGCCGCCGCAGTGATCATCTCGGCCCCGCCGTTCTATGGTGAAAACAACCTGGCAGCGGTGCTCGGTCAGGTTTCGGTACCGACCCTGCATGTGACCGCCACCGATGACGTGATCCAGATTCCGGGTTATCGCTCTGGCGCGGATGACCGCCTGGCAATCTACGATGCGGTGGCCAACCCGACCAAATTGCTGGCGGTATTTCGCGATGGCTCCCACAGCATCTTCACCGATCGCTCGTTCACCGGCGGCCCCTCGCTCAACGCCAAGACCAAGGCAGCCACGGCCGACCTGAGCCTGGCTTTTCTCGACCTGGTATTTCGCGGCGATGGCGCGGCACTGACGCAGTGGCGCAGCGACTGGCAACCCATCCTCGCTCAGGCTCGGGGCATGGACACCGCATCAGTCACAAGCCCGCAACACGCCGTCAATAACTGAGACCTCGCCGCTCAGCCCAGCCCCGCCAACAACTGCGCGCAATCCTGCGCGTGCAGCCCGGTCAGCTCCGGCCAGGGGTTGTCCGGCAGGTTGACCAGCACGCTGCGCGCACCGGCGGCCTGGGCGCACTCCAGGTCGAAGCGGTAGTCTCCAACCATTACCAGCTCACGCGGCGTAACGCTCCAGCGCTCGGCGAGGTGCAGCAGCCCACCCGGATGCGGTTTGGGTGGAGCCTCGTCGCGGCCAAGAATATCCGCCCTGGCAAAGCAGTCATCCAGGCCGATGGCCTGCAACGTCAGCAACGCCAGCGAGTGAGCATTGCGCGTGAGGATGCCGAGCTGGCAGCCACGCTCGCACAGGGTGCGCACCAGCTCGATGGCACCCGGCGCCGGGCGCGAGGCCACCGCCAGTTCGCGCTCGTGCTCGAGCAGCCAGGCATGCTTGGCCGCGGCCTCCTCTGCCGGTAGCGCCGCCAGGTGATGAAGGATGTCATCCTCCTGAGGAATGCCCAGCGCCCGCTTGATCGCCGGGAAATCATGCACGGCCAGGGTCAGGGTGCCATCCATGTCGAACACCCAGTGACGAGCTTCGCGCAGTGTTCTCACTTCCAGTCCTCACGCACGCGCGTCAGACCTTCCTGGGCTGCCGAGGCCACCAGTTCGCCCTGGCGGTTGTAGATGCTGGCGCGGGAGAAGCCGCGGGCGTTGCCGGCCCACGGGCTGTCCATGGCATATAGCAGCCAGTCATCCATGCGCAGGTTGCGGTGGAACCACAGCGAATGGTCAAGGCTGGCGACCTGCATGAACTTCTGAAACACCGACACACCGTGCGGCTGCATCGAGGTGGTCAGCAGGTTGAAGTCACTGGCGTAGGCCAGCAGGTACTTGTGCAGTTGCGGGTCGTCCGGCAGCTCGCCGGCGGCGCGGAACCACACGTACTTGACCGGTTCGCAGGGCTGCGGGGCAAAGGGGTTGATCAGGGTGACCGGGCGGATCTCGATCGGCTTGTCGCTGATCAACCGCTCACGCATGCGCTCGGGAATCATCGGCGCCACCATGCGCGCCAGTTCGGTTTCCGACTTCAGGCCCTCGGGACCGGGAACGTCCGGCATCTGGTTCTGGTGATGAAAGCCTTCCTCGTCGTACTGGAACGAGGCACTGCAGAAGAAGATCGGCTGGCCCTTCTGCACCGCCACCACGCGGCGGGTGCTGAAGCTGCCACCATCGCGGGTGCGCTCGACCTGATAGACCACCGGCAGGCTGGCATCGCCCGGGCGCAGGAAGTAACCGTGCATGGAGTGCACGTGGCGCGCCTCCTCGACCGTCTGGCTGGCAGCGGAAATGCATTGGCCAAGCACCTGGCCGCCGAACAGCTGGCGAAAACCGAGATCCTGGCTGCGGCCACGGAACAGGTTTTCCTCGATCTGTTCCAGGCTCAGCAGCGCGACCAGATCGTCGAGTACCTGGGTCATGGAGTCTCTCCTTGTGCAGGGGTTGGTAATCGCGGTTGGGAATAGGCCGGCAGGGACGTCAGGCGTTCATCCCATACAGCGCGGCCAAGGGTGAAATGGTAAAGACTTTGCCAGCCGCTGTCGGCATCGCCGAGCAATTCCCGCAAAGCGTCGTCGAAATAACAACCGATGCCAGTACCCGAAAGCCCGGCCGCCTCGGCTTCCAGATAGAGCAACTGGCCGATCTGGCCACATTCCCAGTAGAGCCGTGGATAACGCCAGGCGCCATCCGTCACGGCGCGCTCCACCCGCGCCAGCATGGCCAAGGCTACACAGCCGTCAGCGGCGATGTCCTGGCCACAACTGAGGAACCCCGCCAGGCCACGGGCGTCGCCTTCGAGCAGACGATACAGCGGCAGCTCCTCGTCCACCCGCTGCCACAGGTAATCCTCGCGTAACGGCTGCACACCGCTGCCCGTGCGATCCAGCCAGTACAGGCCAGGTTGCAGACCCTGCACGCGATGGACGAACAGCAGCAGGTCGATCTCGCTCCGCTCACCGCTCACGGCAAAGGGCACCGGTGACTGCTGCGGCATCAGGCGGTGCAGCCAGGCCAGCAGCAGTGCAGCCTGGATGCCGCTGCGACCGTCCATGGCCTGCGCGCTACGCCGACGATGCAGGATCGGCCTCAAGGGCAGGCCGGGGTTGTCATTGCGAACACCAGCAGCATCTACGCTCCAGACGGAGCGAGGACGAGCCGGCGCACGGCATAGCCCATGTATGCGCTGCAACTCGGGCCAATGGCGATACTCACGGGACAGGCGATTGGGCGCACCACTACGCTCAAGCTGTGCCAACGCTGTCAGCAGGGCCTCGGGCAGCGCGAATTCCATCGTCTGCGCCGGGCCGATCCACAGCAGGCAGTCGCCGTGTTCGGCTTCGTGAAAGTCGTCTCCGTCCAGTCCCAGCAGTCGGTCCAGACGCGCCTCGGCCACGCCGTGCAGCATGCGCACCTGCCAGCCCTGCACGCTGGCGGCGATGGCCAGCGCCGCCAGGGCATGCCCCAGGTCGTGCTGGCAATAGCGGTAGGCTCGCTCGCCGTACTTCCAGGCTTCGCGCCAGGCAATGCTACTCAGGCCGAGGAGAAAACCACCCGGCGGCAGGCTGTTGGCAAGCTGCTGGCCGAGCGGCGCAGGCAGCTCACTGCGTATCTCCAGCGCATGGATATCCGGGGCATAGTGGGCCAACACAGCGGCTTCAGCCACGACACCCGGCGGCAACAGCAGATAAGCCTCGGTCGGGTGCAGGTTGCCGGACGACGGGTTGACCCGCAGCGCCCAGCGGCTGCCGCCAGCCTCCTTCCAGGCGGAAATGGCCAGGCTGTCGTACAGCAGTTGCGAGACGCTGGCTCGATTCAGTGGTGCGGGCGGCGTCTGCGGCCCGGCGAATGCAACATCGTAGGCCTGCCCCTCTTCCAGCGGGCGGTGGTACAGCTCGATCAGCCGGGCACCGTTGTAGCGACGAAACGGTGCCGGCTGAGTCGCCCAATCCAACTGCCCCGGTCCCGGTGCGAAGCGCTCGGGGGCGTGTTTGCTGAGCTGGTGATAGGCGAGCACGTCCGTCACCGCTGCGCCTCCCACTGCTCGCGGCTTATGCGGTAGAGCACGTGCGGCTGCAAGGGATGACCGGACGGCACGCGCGGATGGAGAAAATCGCCGCTCTCGTCGCGCTGCATACCGATGCTACGCATCACCGCCTGCGACGGCAGGTTGGCCGGCACGGTGAAACTCAATACCTCGTCCAACCCAAGCTGCTCGAAGGCCACGGCCAGTGACGCGCGCGCCGCCTCACCGGCATAACCCTGGCGCCAGTGCGCCCGCGCCAGACGCCAGCCGATCTCCACAGCCGGTACGAACGGCGCATCGAAGCCGACCTGTGCCAGGCCGGTGACACCGATCAGCTCGCCCGTATCGCGCCGCTCCAGGGCCCAGAAGCCAAAGCCGTGCTCATCGAAATGCGCCCGGATGCGCGCCAGCAGTTGTGCGCTCTGCTCGGCGTCCATAGGCGCGGGAAAATGACGCATCACCTCGGCATCGGCATTGAGTGCGGCCAGCGCCGGCAGGTCACTGTCGCGCCAGGCACGCAGCAAGAGGCGCTCGGTGGAGGTTTCGATCAGGGGCATGGCGATTGTCTCGATTGGCTGCGACCATATGGCGTCGACTCGATGAGCACCTATTGTATGCCGCTTACAGCCTGCCCTTCGCGGCCAGGCCTCCTTCCCCATGGAGAAATTCCGCCTGCTGCGTGATCACCTGGTCGACCGCGGCCTGAGTACCGATGCCGAACTGCATCATCCCGAACAATCTCCAGCGGAGGCCCTCGCCCTTCGACTACATCGCTTGCTACATGGCTGGCGAACTGTCATACGAGAACCCGCACAGAAAAGGTCTGGCAAGGTCAGGCGTAACGGACGACGACAGATAGCATGTACCACGGAGAAAAATTCAACGCCTGGAGCCACCTGATCGGCGCCGTTCTGGCGGCCATCGGTGCGGTATGGCTGCTGGTACTGGCCAGCTCCACGGGCGACCTGTGGAAGATCGTCGCAGTGGCCATCTATGGCGTCACCCTGATATTGCTGTACAGCATCTCCACCCTCTACCACAGCATGCGCGGCCCGGCGAAACGGGTGATGCAAAAACTCGATCACCTGTCGATCTATCTGCTGATTGCCGGCAGTTACACCCCGTTCTGCCTGGTAACCCTGCGCGGCCCCTGGGGCTGGACCTTGTTCGGTATCGTCTGGAGCCTTGCGCTGATCGGCATGCTGCAGGAAATCAAACCCCGCTCCGAAGCACGCGTGCTGTCGTTGATCATCTACGCGGTGATGGGCTGGATCGTGCTGGTGGCGGTAAACCCCCTGATCGCCGCCCTGGGTATGACCGGCTTCAAGTGGCTGGCGGCCGGTGGCGTGCTCTACACCGTGGGCATCATCTTCTTCGCCTACGACAGCCGCTTTCGCCATTGGCATGGCATCTGGCACCTGTTCGTCATGGCTGGCAGCCTGCTGCACTTCGTGGCGATTCTGTTCTACGTGCTGTGACGACTTTCTTCCGTCGATTGAAAGACGTTCAACGTAGCCAGCCTTTTTCGCCTTTGCTGATAAAGCCACACTGGGCCTCACTGCCTGCCGACCTCAGGGTGAATGTTCGCCGCTATTGATCACCGAGGCAGCCGCAACGGCGGATAATGCTTGTATAGCGCATTCGCCCTTCCCAGTGCACAACAGGAAACCTGTCATGATGTCTCTTTCTCGCCCCATCCGCCGTGCGGCCAGCGCCACCCTGCTGGCTCTTTCCATACCCTTCTTCAACTCGGCCCTTGCTGCCAAGGTCGGCGACCTGGAAGTGGTCGCCGAACTGCCGATCCGCCCCGGCAACGTCGCCCCCAGCGCGGACAACCGGGTGTTTGCCACGGTCCATCCCTTCGGCGCGCCCGCTGCCGCTCAACTGATCGAAATCACCGGCCGCGACAGCTACAAACCCTGGCCCACCGGCAAGTTGCAACGCGGCACCGCCTCCGCCAATGATGCGCAGATCGATACACCGCTGGGCATCGCCATCGATGGCAAGAACCGCCTGTGGATAACCGACATGGGCCTGAACCTGGGCAAAACACGTTTGTGGGGCTTCGATGTTGCGACTGGCGATGAGCTGTATCGCATCGAGCTGCCTTCCGATATCGCGCCCAAAGGCAGCTTTATCCAGGACCTGGCCGTCGACGACAAAGAGGGCTGGATCTACCTGGCGGACATTGCCAACCCCGGCCTGATCGCCGTAGAGATCAGCAGCGGCAAGACACGGCGCTTCAGCGGTCATGCCGCGTTGCAGGCAGAACCCGACGCCAGGATGGTCATCGGCGGCGTGCCGATTCAGTTCCAGGGCAAGCCTGCCAACGTGGCGGTCAATCCGATCACCCTGTCGGCCGACCATGCCACCCTGTTCTTCGGCGCCATGAACGGCAAGACCTGGTACTCGTTGCCCAGTAAGCTGCTGCGTGACGGCGCCAGCGACGAGCAAATCGCGGCGGCCATCCAGCGAGTCGGTGCCAAGCCGGTTTCCGACGGCGCCGGCACCGACGCCAAGGGCCGGCATTTTTTCACCAACCTCAACGACAATGGCATCGACCTGCTCGACACCGACGGCGTGCTCAAGCCGCTGGTACGCGACGCCCGACTGGACTGGCCGGACAGCGTGCATGTGGGTCACGACGGCTGGCTGTATATCTCGGTCAATCAGCTATACAAAACCCCGGCCTTCACCGGCGGCGCCGACAGCGGCACACCGCCTTATCGCGTGATGCGCGTATGGCCGGGAGAATAAGCCCCCCGCAGCCACGGCCCGCATCATCCGTGCTCTGACAACGATCATCGTTGTGCCTATCGGTTTGATCACCGATTACAAGACCGGAGTCGTTACCCACCAAGCCACTCCCACAGCGCTGGCCCTGGCCGGCACTGTGGGCAGTGGACGTCAGTGGAGATATTCAGCTTTAGCTCGGAGCAGGTTTCGATCAGGGGGCATGGCGATTGCCTCGATTGGCTGCGACCATAGGGCGTCGATTCGATGAGCACTGCCTGTATGCCGCTACCGCTGGTCTACCACGAGGATTACAGCCCGCCCTTCCCAACCGGGCATCGCTTTCCCATGGAGAAATTCCGCCTGCTGCGCGATCATCTGGTCGACAGCGGCCTGACCACCGATGCCGAACTGCAGCGTCCCGAACTCTGCCCAGCGGAGATCCTCGCCCTGGTTCACTGCCCCGACTACATCGCCCGCTACATGGCCGGTGAGCTGTCATACGAGGACCAGCGCCGCCTCGGCCTGCCCTGGAGCGATGCCCTGGCACGGCGTACCGTGCGCGCCGTGGGCGGCTCGCTGCTGACCGCCGAACTGGCACTGCGTCACGGCCTGGCCTGCCACCTGGCTGGCGGCACGCACCACGCGCACTACGACTTCCCCTCCGGTTTCTGCATTTTCAACGACCTGGCGGTGATCGCCCGCTATCTGCTCGAAGCGGGCCGCGTGCACCGCGTACTGATTTTCGACTGCGACGTGCATCAGGGCGACGGCACCGCGCGGCTGCTGGAAGACGAACCGGACGCCGTTACCGTGTCGCTGCATTGCGAGCAGAACTTCCCGGCACGCAAGGCGCAGAGCGACTGGGATATCCCCCTGCCGCGCGGCATGGGCGACGAGGATTACCTGAAGGTGGTAGACGACATCCTCAACTACCTGCTGCCAATCTACCAACCGGACCTGGTGCTCTACGATGCGGGCGTCGACGTGCACAAGGACGATGCCCTGGGCTACCTGCAACTCACCGACGCGGGCCTGGCCGCGCGTGACGAAGCCGTGCTGCAGCATTGCCTGGGCCGCGATATCCCAGTACTCGGGGTAATTGGCGGCGGCTACTCCAAGGACCATGCCGCCCTCGCCCGCCGCCACGGCATCCTGCATCACAGCGCGGCCCGGGTTTGGGCTGCACGCGGGTTGGGCTAGCCCCTCGTAGGACGGGTGAAACCCGCCACGGATGAACTGGCGGGTTGCACCCGTCCTACGCAGTCCTGACGATCAGCCGGCCAGCACCCTGTCCAACGCCAGCTCCAGGGTCGCCACGGTACGCTCGATATTGCCCAGTTTGTCCAGGCCGAACAGGCCCAGACGGAAGGTCTGGAAGTCCGCCGGTTCGTCGCATTGCAGCGGCACGCCGGCGGCGATCTGCAGACCGACGGCGGCGAACTTGGCGCCAGTCTTGATCTGCCCGTCATCGGTGTAGCAGACCACCACGCCCGGCGCCTCGAAGCCCTCGGCCGCGACACTCTTGAAGCCACGCGCCGCCAGCAGCGCACGCACCCGGTCGCCAAGCTCCTGCTGTTGCTGGCGTACACGGTCGAATCCGAGAGCCTTGGCTTCCAGCATGGCATCGCGAAAACGCGCCAGGGCGTCGCTGGGCATGGTGGCGTGGTAGGCGTGGCCGCCCTGCTCGTAGGCCTGCATGATCTGCAGCCACTTCTTCAGGTCGCAGGCGAAGCTGCTGCTCTGGGTCGCCTCGACACGCGCCTGGGCCGCTTCGCTCAGCATCACCAGGGCGCAGCAGGGTGAAGCACTCCAACCTTTCTGCGGCGCGCTGATCAACACGTCGATGCCACAGGCCTGCATGTCCACCCACAGCGTGCCGGAGGCGATGCAGTCGAGCACGAACAGGCCGCCGACGGCGTGCACCGCATCGCTCACCGCGCGCAGGTAGTCGTCCGGAAGGATCATCCCCGAGGAGGTTTCCACATGCGGGGCGAACACCAGTTGCGGCTTCTCGGCGGCGATGGTGGCCAGCACTTCCTCCAGCGGTGCCGGGACGAAGGCCGCCTGGCGGCCTTCGGCGACCGGACGCGCCTTGAGCACCAGGGCCTCGGCAGGAATCCGACCCATCTCGAAGATCTGCGTCCAGCGGTAGCTGAACCAGCCGTTGCGGATCACCAGGCACTTCTGCTCGGTCGCCAGCTGCCGCGCCACGGCCTCCATGCCGTAAGTGCCGCTGCCCGGCACCACCGCCACGGCATGGGCGTTGTAGACCTGTTTCAGGGTGGCAGAGATATCGCGCATCACGCCCTGGAACGACTGCGACATATGGTTCAGCGAGCGGTCGGTGTAGACCACCGAATATTCGAGCAGGCCATCGGGATCGATGTCGGGGCAGATTTGGGACATAACGGGCTCCAGCCGAAAAGGTTCGAGCTGAACCTGCCCCAACCCGGGGCAAATGACAAGGCCGCGGAGCACTCGGGTAGAATGCGCAGCCTTTCTCCTGTCTGCTCATCACCATGACTACTGCCGCTCAGCCCAATGCTTATCACGTCGCCATCATCGGCGGCGGCCCTGCCGGGCTGATGGCTGCAGAAGTGCTGGCGCAAGGCGGCGTACGTGTGGAGCTGTTCGACGCCATGCCCTCGGTGGGGCGCAAGTTCCTGCTGGCCGGCGTCGGCGGCATGAACATCACCCATTCCGAGCCCAAGGACGCCTTTATCGGCCGTTACGGCGAGCGCCAGGCCGAGGTCGCGGCGCTGCTGCGTGAGTTCGATGCCGACGCCCTGCGCGAGTGGATTCATGGCCTGGGTATCGACACCTTCGTCGGTACCTCCGGCCGCGTGTTCCCCAGCGACATGAAGGCCGCGCCGCTGCTGCGTGCCTGGCTGCGCCGCCTGCGCGAACTGGGCGTGACGATCCACACGCGCAGCCGCTGGCTCGGCTGGAACGCGGATGGCAGCCTGCGTATCGCTGGCTCGGATGGTGAGCGCGCACTGGTCGCCGATGCCTACCTGCTGGCACTGGGCGGCGGCAGCTGGGCTCGGCTGGGTTCCGACGGTGCCTGGGTGCCCCTGTTGCAGGCACGCGGCGTCGAGGTGTCGGCGCTGAAACCGAGCAACTGCGGTTTCGAGGTGGCCGGCTGGAGCGAGTATCTCAGGGAGAAATTCGCCGGTGCGCCACTGAAGAACATAGCGCTGAGCCTGCCCGGCCAGGCGCCTCGCATCGGCGAGTTCGTGCTCACCGCAGGCGGTGTCGAAGGCAGCCTGGTGTACGCCTTTTCCGCCAATATCCGCCGCGCCATCGAGGCCGACGGCCAGGCCGTGGTTCACCTCGACCTGTTGCCGCAAATGCCATTGGTCAAGCTGCAGCGGGCGCTGGGCAAGCCACGCGGCAAGCACTCGATGGCCAAGCATCTGCATCGCCAGGCCGGGCTGGACGGCGTTAAGGCTGCCCTGCTGCGCGAGTTGGCGCCGACCGAAGCCTTCGTCGATCCAGCCGCCCTGGCGCCGTGGATCAAGGCGCTGCCGATCACCCTGTTGCGCACCCGACCACCGGACGAGGCGATCAGCTCCGCCGGCGGCGTGCCCTTCGAGGCATTGGATGGCGGCCTGATGCTCAAAGCCTTGCCCGGCGTGTTCTGCGCTGGCGAAATGCTCGACTGGGAAGCCCCCACTGGCGGCTACCTGCTCACCGCCTGTTTCGCCAGCGGGCAGGTCGCGGCGCAGGGCTTACTGGCCTGGTTGAAACCGTAGGAGCGATCACGACGCCAGGTACAGTGCGCGACGGCTGAAAAAGCACTGAAACCGTCGTGACGCCGTACGGGCTGAGGCTATGCTCAGAATTAGCGCTTCCCACACAGGTAATTCCCCGCCGTGATCCCGCTGCTGGTCTGCGACGACTCCAATATGGCGCGCAAGCAACTGATCCGCGCCCTGCCGCCGGAATGGCCGGTTTCCCTCAGCCAGGCCAACAACGGCGAGGAGGCGCTGGCCTTGATCCGCCAGGGTCTGGGCCCGGTCATGCTGCTCGACCTGACCATGCCAGTGCTCGATGGCTACCAGACCCTGGCCGCGCTGCGCGCAGAAGGGCTCAGCAGCAAGGTCATCGTGGTGTCCGGCGACGTGCAGGAAGAAGCCGTTCGCCGCGTGCGTGAGCTGGGTGCCCTGGCCTTCATCAAGAAACCCGCCGACCCCGAGGTCCTGCGCCAGACGCTGATCGACCTGAAGCTGTTCGACCCGCACGCCACGCCAGCGGCGCAAGCCCAGGCCGCTGCGCTGTCAGAACTCAAGGTCAGCTTCCGCGATGCCCTGCGCGAGGTAAGCAACGTCGCCATGGGCCGCGCCGCCGCGCTGCTGGCCAAGGTACTGGGTGTATTCGTGCAGTTGCCGGTGCCGCAGGTGAATATCTTCGAAGTCAGCGAGCTGCACATGACTCTGCTCGACGCCCAACGTGGCGAGCGCTTTAGCGCCATCTGCCAGGGCTTCATCGGCGAGGCCATCGCCGGAGAGGCGCTGCTGCTGTTCCATGACTCGGAAGTGGACGACATGGCGCGCCTGCTCGGCTGGCAGCCGGAGAACGAAGCGCAAACCTCGGAGATGTTGCTGGACCTGGCCAGCATCCTGACCGGCGCCTGCCTGGCCGGCGTCGCCGAGCAACTCGACCTGCGCTTCTCCCAGGGCCACCCGCAGTTGCTCGGCCAGCATGCCAGTCTCGACCAGCTGATCCAGGTCAACCGCCAGCGCTGGCGCAAGACCCTGGCCGTGGAGATCAGTTACAGCCTGGAAGGCCATGCCATCCACTTCGACCTGCTGTTGTTGTTCACCGAAGATTCGATCAAACGCCTGACCGACAAGATCGGCTACATGATGGAGTGAGGCGATGCCCGCACAGATCGATATCAAGGAAGTTCACTGGCTGCTCGACATCGTGCAATGCATCGACGTCGGCGTGGTGGTGCTCGACCGCCAGTACCGCGTCGAAGTGTGGAATGCCTTCATGGAGAACCACTCCGGGCTGGGGCCGGACCAGGTACAGGGGCGTTCGTTGTTCGAGCTGTTCCCGGACATTGACCGCCCCTGGCTGGAGCGCAAGGTGGAAAGCGTGGTGCAATTGGGCACCCGTGCCTTCAGCCTGTGGCAGCAACGCCCCTACCTGATGCGCTTCAAGAGTTACCAGCCGATCACCGGCCAGGCCGATTTCATGTACCAGAACGTCACTCTGTTGCCGCTGGCCGGCCAGCCGGTGGAGCATGTGTGCCTGGTGATCTACGACATGACCGCTGCAGCCGTGGCGGCACTGGCGCAACCGGCTCGATAAAACGCCGTAGCCCGGATGCAATCCGGGGCCGGTGCCAGGTGCTCCCGGATTGCATCCGGGCTCTGACGAAAAAGGAATTTACATGCTGCGCAGCGTTGAACTGAAAACCTTCGTCCCGGCACGGGACTTCGCCCTGAGCATGGATTTCTACCAGGCCATGGGCTTCAGGCGCGGTTGGTCGGACGAACAGATGGCCTATTTCAACCATGGTGATCACTGCGCCTTTCTGCTGCAGAACTTCTACGTGAAGGAACAGGCGGAGAACTTCGTCATGCACCTGCTGGTGGAAGAAGTCGATGCCTGGTGGCAGCAGATTCAGGCAGCCCGACTGGATGAGCGGTTCGGCACACGACTGATCGCGCCGCAGGATCAGCCCTGGGGCATGCGCGAGTTCATGGTGTTCGACCCCAGCGGCGTGCTCTGGCGCATCGGCCAGAACATCGACTAGTCGCGGCTAAAGCCCCTCCCACAGCGTGCCGTAGGGCGGGAGCAACCCGCCAACAGAGATTTCCAACTACTTCTTGCCGCCCTTGGGCTTGCTGCCAAAGCTCGGCACCTTGCGCACCGCCTTGGCCTTGGGCTTGGCGTCCTCTTCCTCGAACCAGCGGCCGAGGTGAATATTGCCCTTGCCGGCAGGCTTGGCCGCACCGGGGATCAGCTTCTGCTTGGGCTTCTTCGGTTTTTTCAGTACCTGGCCACCGACCGCAGTCAGCGGTACGCGGTGATCGGGAATGAAGTCCGGCTCATCGACACGCTTGATCAATTGCTGGGTCAGGTTCTCGATCGCCGCCAGCTGATCCACCTCGTCGGCGCAGACCAGGGAGATCGCCTCGCCCGTGCTGCCGGCGCGGCCGGTACGGCCGATACGGTGCACGTAGTCTTCGGCGTTGATCGGCAGGTCGAGGTTGACCACCAGCGGTAGGTCATCGATATCCAGGCCACGCGCGGCCACGTCTGTGGCCACCAGAATCTGCACCTCGCCAGCCTTGAAGCGCTCCAGTGCGCGCAGGCGGCTCGGCTGTGGCTTGTCGCCATGAATCGAATCGGCTGACACGCCCATGGCCAGCAGCTCCTGCTCGAGCTGATCGACACCCTTGCGGGTCTTGGCAAACACCAGCACCTGGCCCCAGCGTTTTTCCTGCAGCAGGTGCAGGAACAGCTCACTCTTGCGCTTCTTGTCTACCGGAATCAGCCACTGCTTGACGCTCTTGGCGACAGCGTTGCGTGGGCTGACTTCCACCGACAGCGGGTCGCGCAGCAACTCGCCGGCCATCTGCCGGATAGCATCGGAGAAGGTGGCGGAGAACAGCAGGGTCTGGCGCTTTTTCGGCAGTGCGCTGAACAGCTCGTCCAGCTCGCGGGCAAAACCCAGGTCGAGCATGCGATCAGCTTCATCCAGCACCAGGGTCTGCAACTGGGAGAACTTCACCGCGTTCTGCCGATACAGGTCGAGCAGTCGCCCCGGCGTGGCCACCAGCACGTCGACACCCTTGCGCAGTTTCATCATCTGCGGGTTGATGCTGACGCCGCCGTACACCGCATAGCTGGTCAGGGGCAGGTGCTGGCCGTAGCTCAAAAAGCTCTGCAGCACCTGCTCGGCCAGTTCGCGGGTCGGCGTCAGCACCAGCGCACGCACGCTGTTGCTCGCCACCTGCGGCCCTTCCAGAGTCAGACGCTGCAACACCGGCAAGGCGAAGCCGGCAGTCTTGCCGGTGCCGGTCTGCGCAGCAGCCATCAGGTCGCGCCCCTTGAGCACGGCGGGAATGGCCTGGCTCTGCACCGGGGTCGGGGTCTGGTAGTCGAGTTCGGTGAGGGTGCGCAGCAGCGGCTCGATCAAACCGAGGGAGGCGAAGGTCATGGAGGGTAACCGAAGGAAGTAGGAAAACTGGCGCGTAGTTTACCCGTTCGTGCCCGTAAAGCACCGCTCTGTAGCCCGGATGCAATCCGGGAATAGCGGCCCCCGGATTGCATCCGGGCTACGACGGCTAAGCCGCGGCCAATAGCGCACGCACCTTGGCGGCAGAGAGGTTCTGCAACTGGCAGAGAAAGGCATGATCGGCCTGGTGCCGGCCATGGCGCTCGCGCAGCAGGCCGAACAGGTGCAGTGTCAGGTTCGCTGCCATCTCGGCGTCGGCCAGGGCACGGTGAGCGCGGCCGGTATCCGGCAGACCGGCCCAGGTGTTGAGATTGCCCAGCTTGTGGCTTGGCGCCTCCGGTAGCAGACGGCGCGACAGCAGCAGCGAACAGGCGAAGGGCTGCGCACGACGCCGACGCACGCGCGCCAGCTCGGCGTCCCAGAACTTCTGGTCGAAGGATGCGTTATGCGCCAGCAGCGGCCTTTCGCCGATGAAGTCGGCCACCTCGTTCATCACCTGATCCGACGGCGGCGCCTTGCGCAGCATGGCGTTGCTGATACCGGTGAGCTGCTCGATGAATGGCGGCACCCAGGCGCCGCTATTCATCAGACTCTGGTAGCGGTCGACGATGCGCCCGTCCTCGATGATCGCCACGCCGATCTCGGTGGCGCGCGCCTGGGTCGGCGACACGCCAGTGGTTTCGAAATCGATTACTGCAATGGATTCCACGTACGCCTCAATGATTACGGAGCAAAAGTTCACCCTCGATGGGCACGTACAGGCTGGCGGCGCGAATCAGCGACTGCGCCGTCAGCCCGGGCGCGCCATAAGCGATGGCCTCGACGCCACGACTGCGCACACGCTCGAGCAACAAGTCGAAATCACCATCGCCAGAGGCCAGAACGATCTCGTCGACGCGCTCAACCGCGTCGAGCACGTCGATGGTGATGCCGACGTCCCAGTCACCCTTGGCCGAGCCGTCGCTGCGCTGGATGTAGGGTTTGAGCTTCACGGTAAAGCCCAGCTTGCGCAGGATCTGCTGGAACTGCTGCTGCTTGGCGTCGCCACGGTCGATGGCGTAGGCGTAGGCCTCGGCGATCACGCCACGGCGACTGACTTCGGCCCACAGCACACTGTAGTCGAAGTGGCAGCCATAGACCTGGCGCACCGTGTAGTAGAGGTTCTGCACATCGGCGAATACGGCGATCTTCTTCACCGGGAGTCCTCGGGGGCGACGAAGGCGCCAGTATGCCAGAGCCGACCGTATCCTGCGTCCGGGGCTGGTCCGGGCGTGGCGCAGCCCCTATCCTAGCCGCCATGACGCCTCTACAACTGCTGTGCCAGCGCAACCTCGACCTGCTGCAACGCCTGGATATCGCCCATCGCCTGGTCGAGCACGAGCCGGTACTGGATACCCCACCGCCCATGCCGTGCGCCAGCGTTTCGGTCTGCGCGGCGTGGAGAGTAAGAGCCTGTTCCTGCGCTTCGGCGCCGAACGCTACGCCATGCTGATCAGCCTCGAAGGCGCTCGCGCCGACTGGACCAGGCTCAAAGCGCTGCTGGGCAGCCGCCCGCGCATCGCCAGCGACGAGGAACTGATCGAACACACCGGCTGCGTACCGATGTGCGCCTGTCCGTTCGGCCATGACGCTGACATCACCCTGTTGATCGACCGCGCGGTGCTGGCCTGCGACTTTCTGCAGTATTCACCCGGCCCACCCGAGCTGACCCTGGAAGTGCCCGGCAGCGAACTGCCGCGTCTGCTCGCCGCGCTACCCAATGCGCAGCTGGAGTACCCTTGAACCCATTCGACTGCCCTGGCGCATGGCTACAGAGCCCACGCCCCGACACTTGGTAACCTGCCGATGAGCCCTCTTTCCATCCTCCGTGATGCCTGGTTTTTCTCCAGCCACAACCTGGCGGCCATTGCCCGCCTGACCCTGCCGCTGTTGCTGCTCGAAGCCATCGCCCAGACGATCCTCGCCGCCCAGCTCGGCGAAGACGCCAACCCGGCCTATGGCGTGCTGCTCGGCATTCTCTTCTACCCGCTGTATGCCGCGCCGCTGATTCTCTTCCTGCATGCACGCAGCATCGGCCAGACGCCCGGCAACGCGCAGCTGTTCGCGGCAGGCCTGCAACTATGGCCGACCTTCGCCCTGATGACCGGATTGAGCACCCTGGCAATCATGCTCGGCCTGTCGCTGTTCATCGTGCCGGGCATCTGGATCATGATGCGCCTGGCCTTCTCCGAACTGATTCTGGTACTGCGCCAGGAGCCGCCGCTACGCGCGTTGCAGGCCAGCTTCACCTTGACCGAGGGGCGCTTCTGGCCGGTGTTTGCCTGCCTGGCCAACGTGCTGGTGCCGTTGTGGCTGCTCGACTGGTGGACGCAGCCGAGCCAGAGCGACACCCTGCTATGGGTGCTGCATCAGACTGGCAACGGCTTCCTGCAGCTGTTCGCCATCGTGGTGCTGTTCCGCCTGTTCATGCTGCTCGAGCCGCAGCAGGCGGCGAATAGCGAGAACAGCGACTAGGCTTGCAGCTTTGGCCAGTGTAAGGAGAGCGCCATGAGCGAAACGAACCCCAGCATCCTGTCCCACGTCTCCATCGGCACCAACGACTTCGATGCCGCCAGCGCCTTCTATGCCAAGGTGCTGGCCACCCTCGGTTGTCGGGAAATCATGCGCCATCCCGGTGCGGTGGCCTTCGGCCGCGAGTACCCGGAGTTCTGGGTGCAGACGCCAATCAATGGTCAGCCGGCGACCCTCGGCAACGGCAGTCACTTCGGCTTCGTCGCCCCGGACAAGGCCTCGGTGCATGCCTTTCACGAGGCAGCTTTGGCAGCCGGCGGCCAGGACGAAGGCCAGCCAGGCCCGCGCCCGGACTACGGCGAGCCCTACTACGGTTGTTTCGTCAGGGACCTCGACGGTCACAAGATCGAGGCGGCGTACTGGGATATGGAGCTGATGTACGAGCTGTACGTCGAGCCGCACGAGCATGGCTGACACAACCTGCTACTGATGCGCCACCACCGTCTGATAACGCCGTGCCGCTCGCGCTACCCAGCCCTCGCGTAGCAGGGTCTCCAGCGCAGCCGCAAGCTGCGGCAGACGCTCCAGGCGCTGACGGGAAAAGCCGATATAGAGTTCGGTGCGCGCCTCGGGACGGTAGGCTGCCTTGACGATGCGACCGCCCAGTTCGGGGGCAAGCAAGGCGTAGTCGACCTGGCAGTCGGTGCCCACCAGTACGTCGATGCGGCCACGTGCGAGCATCTGCAGCAACTGGCTCTCGTTACTGACACCGACCTTGTTCAACTGCTGATCGCCATCGAACGGCTGGAAGTACACCGACTCCAGCACATGGCCGATGCGCAGCCCGCGAAGTTTCTCGTAGCTGTCCAGGCGCGTGGCCAGCGCCGGATTGGCGTAGAAACGCGGCGAGCACGCGTAGTACGGCGCTTCCAGATACTGAATATAGCGCTCACGCTCCGCCGTCCTGGCCAGCCCGGTCATCAGATCGGCCTTGCCCTGTTCCAGCGCAGCCAGACCTCTCGCCCAGGGCGCGCGCTCCACATCGAAACGCAGCCCAGTGCGCCGTGACAGTTCGGCCAGCAGATCGATATCCAGCCCCTGCAGCTGACCGTTCTCATCCTCCATGCGAAAGGGCGGCCAGAGGTCGGTCATCACCCGTAGGGGTTCGCCTTCGCCAGCCCGGCACAGAGGCGTCAGAATCAACAGTGCGAGTAGCCAAAGACGCATCAATTGCGCCCCGAACGCTGTGGTCGCAACCCGGAAAGCCGCGGTAGCAACACCCGCTCGAACAGCCTCGGGAAGAAGCGCGCCAGCACCCGGGCACGCCAATCGACGTTGGACAACACCAGCAGACGCCGACGCTTGAGTGCCCCATGATAGATGGCCTCGGCGACATCCTGCGGCGAAGCCACCTTGCCCATCGCCAAGGGAGGTTGGGCAGCCACCGAGCCGTCACCGACCAGAGCGTTCTTGCGCAGGTCTGTCGCGGTAAAACCTGGGCACACTAGCATCACGTTCACGCCCGAGCCCTTGAGCTCAAAGCGCAGCGTCTCGAACAAGCCGTGCAGCGCGTGCTTGCTGGCGTTGTAAGCGCTGCGGTAGAGCAACGGCGCGATACCCGATAGTGAGCTGAGCACGATTATCTGTCCGCCGCGGGCAATCAGGCTGGGCAGCGCTGCCTGGGTGCAGTAGAGCGCGCCGAAATAGTTGACCGCCATGACCCGCTGGAACACGTCCAGACTGGTCTCGGCGAAGGTGCTGCGATGAGTGATCCCGGCATTGTTGACCAACACATCGATACCGCCGAAACGCTCCACCGCCAGCGCCACTGCGCGCTGCACCGCCTCGGCGTCAGCCACGTCGCAGAGCAGCCCAAGAGCCTCGGCGTTGTGATGATCGGCCAGGTGCTGCACCAGGCTGTCCAGCGCTGCCTGCTGCAGATCGAGAATCACCAGGCGCGCACCAGCCTGGGCCAGGCGCATCGCCAAGGCGCGACCGATGCCGGCACAACCTCCCGTGATGAGTACGACCTTGCGGTCGAACACCTTGTTGGCGAATACCTTGCGATACATGCATTGCTCCCGCTGCCCTGGCCTCGGCGACACTACAACCTGTTATGGCTGCCATCGCAACAGGGCGGCGTGGCTGTGTGCTTGCAACCACAGAAAAATAGCCGTTCGGCGCGCTCGGCATGGTACCTCTGTGGCGTCAGTCCACTGCCCTTGTGGCTGCCATCGCAGAATGGCTGGCTGGCGCTGTGCCCACAACGGCACCAGAAATAATCCCGCCCAGCCTCCACATCCACCGCGTAGGGGCCATGCTGGGCGATCAGCGGCTGGTTCATCGCAACCTCCCGGCAGGATCGCGCATGCCTGGGCCGACAGGCCGCAGTCAGGTATCCTCGCCTCCTTCCAGCATAGCCGCCCGTTTCGCCATGTCCCTGCCTCGCCCGCTTCGCCTGCTCCTGCTCATTTTTTTGCCATTGCTCGCTGTGCTGATTGCGCTGGTGTACAGCCTGACATGGCGCCCGCTGCCCCATGAAGAAGCAGCCGTGTCATGCAGCGGGCAGGTGGCGCAGCTGCAGCCCGGCCAGGCACTCAAAGTGATGACCTGGAACGTGCAGTACCTGGCCGGCAAGCGCCATGTATTCTGGTACGACCTGCCCGGCGGTGATGGACCGGACGAGCGCCCGAGCAGCGCCGACCTGGCCATCACCCTGGATGAAGTGGTGCGCGTGCTGCGCGACGAACAACCGGATGTCGTACTGCTGCAGGAGCTGCACGACAACGCCAAGGCCAGCGACTACCAGGATCAGTTGGCCCTGCTGCAGGCACGCCTGAGCGACCTTTACCCCTGCAGCACCCAGGCCTTCTACTGGAAGGCTGGTTTCGTTCCGCACCCGCGAATCCTCGGCAGCGTCGGCATGAAACTCGGCACCCTCAGTCGCTTCCAGATCGCCCGCGCCGAACGCCTGCAATTGCCCATGCTCGATAGCGACCTGCTGAGCCGCCAGTTCCAGCTCAAGCGCGCCTTGCTGATCAGCTACCTGCCGATTCGTGGTGGCGACGAACTGGTGGCGATCAACACCCATTTCGATGCCTTCGCCCAAGGCGCGGACACCATGCAGCGCCAGGTAGAGATGACCGACGGTTTACTCCAGCAGCTGCAAACCAGCGACAAAACCTGGGTGCTGGGCGGCGACCTCAACCTGCTGCCACCCGGTCAATTCCAGCATCTGCCGGAGGGTCAACGTAGCTGGTACGCTGCCGACAGCGAATTGCAGGACTTGGCCCGTCGCTACCCGATGATCCCCAGCCTGCAACAGGCCAGCGGCGCACAGCAGGCGCAGTGGTACACCCATTACCCCAACGATCCAGCCGCCAGCGGCCCGGATCGCACCCTCGATTACCTGTTCTACAGCCCACGCCTGACCCCGCTCGCCAGCCAGGTTCGCCAGCGCGATACCTTGGCGATCTCCGATCATTTACCGGTGATCGGTCGCTTTTTCCTGCCAAGTCAGGAATAAACCGTGCAGAACTGGACAAGTCCACCGCGACTTGTCCATGCTCGTTAGGCACCATTCGATAACAACGAAAAGACGGCGAAGAGCCGCGATAACCGGATGCCAAGACGCTTCTGCCTGATATTCATCGCCCTGCTATGGCTACACGCCGCTCATGCTGCCGAGGCCAGGCAACGCGTTCACGTGGGTTACTACGAGTTTCCGCCCTATTCCTATACCGACGCGCAAGGCCAGCCCAGCGGCTCGGGCCTGGAGCTGGCCGCGCGCCTGCTCGACGAAGCGGGATACCAGGCAGACTTTCGCTCCTACCCCGGCGCCCGCCTCTACAGCGGTCTGCTCGATGGCAGCATACATATCTGGGCCGGCGCCTCAGGCAAGCCGGAGCTGGTCGAGCACACCCTCGAAGGCAAGCATCTGCTGGGGGAGATCACCCTCAACCTGTACTTTCGCCACGACACACCTGCACCGCGCATTCCGGATGATCTGCAGGATCGTGGGGTGATCCTGATCACCGGCTACAGCTACTGGCAAGACGTCAATCAATGGCTGGAAGATCCGGCGCGCAATATCACTCATCACCGTACCGCCAACCACACCTCGGCCCTGGAAATGCTCCAGCGCCGACGCGGAGACTACCTGCTGGACTATCAGGCCCCCGTCGAACAGGCCAAACGCACACTGGGCATGGGCGAACTGCCCTTCGTCGAGGTACAGCGTCTGCCGCTGCGGCTGATCTATTCGCGACGTGCGCCTGATGCCGAGCGCCTGCGCGAGGACCTGGATCGGGTGTACCAGCAGTTGCAGGATGCCGGCGAGGATCTGTGGTTGTATTGACGCGTCAATCGCCCCGCAATCGAGCCAGCGCTCGCTCCAGGCTGGCATGCGACAGCTCGCCCAGGTGACTGCCTACTTGCCGCCCCTCTGCATCGTAGAAAAGCGTGGTGGGTAACGCCCGCGAGCCCACCAACTGACCCAGCTGCACCTGATCGTCGAGCAGCAGATTGTCCAGACTCAGTTGCTGCGCGGCGAGGAACTCACCCACCAGCGCAGCACTTTCCCCCTGGTTGACGAACAGGATGGTGATAGCAGCCTCACGCTGCTGCGCCTGCATCAGCACCGGCATCTCACGTCGACATGGCGGGCACCAGGTGGCCCACAGGTTGACCACCAGCGGCTGGCCGGCGTAGTCACGCAGGTTCACCGGATTGCCCTGCATATCCCGCACCTGCAGGTCAGGCAGTCGCGTGCCCTGCTCCAGCGCATGCAACATCAGGTTGCCGCCCAGCCACAGCGCCAGGCCGACGCCCATCGCCGCGCCCAACGGCCGGCGCAATTGTGCCTGGCGCCAGAGATACCAGGCGCCCAGCACAAGTCCCGCGAGCACACCCGGCCAGGCGATGAAGCCGCCATCACGGATATCCACCACCCGCCACGGCTCATCGCGGTAATACTCGGCATACACCAGCACGAACGCCAGCCGCGCCACCAGCAAGCCCAGCATCAGCATCCGGAACAACTGGCTTTCCGGATTGCAGCCGTGGCGACGACCGATCAACCAACCAACCAGTGTGGCCAGCAGCAGGCTGCCAAACAGCAGTAAATGGGGTACACCAAGGGCCAAGGGCCCGACGTCCAGAGTCAGCATCGACTTCTCATTTTCTCGGTTTGGCTCGCGCCGTGGGTTCGGCGATCAGCGGGTCGTCAGGCCAGTAATGCTTGGGATAGCGGCCCTTGAGGTCCTTCTTCACCTCCAGATAGGTGTTGGCCCAGAAGCTGGCCAAGTCCTGAGTCACCTGCACCGGACGACGTGCCGGCGACAGCAAATGCAACTTGAGGCCCAGACGACCACCGGCGATGCGCGGCGTCGCGGCCAGGCCGAACAACTCCTGCAGGCGCACGGCGAGCACCGGCGGGTGCTCCGTGTAGTCGATGGCGATGCGCGAGCCGGACGGCACGCTCAGCGCTCTCGGCGCCAGCTCGTCAAGGCGTTGCGGCAGCGGCCAGGGCAGGAGCGTCTGCAGGATCAAGGGCAGGTCGAGATTGGCGAAATGGCTGAGGCGGTTGACCTTGCCCAGGAAGGGCGTCAGCCACTGCTCGAGGCTGGCCAGCAGCGTAGCATCGGACAGATCCGGCCATTCGCTCTGTCCCTGTTGCTGCAAATCCAGCTCGCGCAGCAGCGCCACGCGTGCCTGCCACTGGCGCAGCTCCGGCGTCCACGGCAGCAGTTCCAGGCCCTTGCGCCGTACCAGGCCGACCAGGGCGCGGCCGCGCGCCGCCTCGTCCAGCGCGGCCAGCGCCTGGCGTTCCAGCACCAGCTCACCCACTTTGCGCTGACGTTCGGCGCGCAGCACGCCTTCACGCTCGTCCCAGTCGAGCACGTCCAGCGTCGCGACCTGCTCGGCGAGTTCACGCTCGAACAGCACCGGGTCGAGATCGGCGGCGAGATAGATGCGCTCCTCGCGCTGGCCCTGGCGGCTGCCCAGATCGGCCACCACCAGCCATTCGTGCTTCATCAGGGCATCGGTTTCACCGAACTGTGCCGCGCGACCATTGGCCAGGCGATAGTCAGCGCCGCCGGCTCGGCGTTGCTGGGCAATACGGTCGGGGTAAGCGAAGGCCAGCAGGCAGCCGAGCCAGCGCGAGTGTCCAGGGTCACTCACTGCCTGGCTGACGGCCCGGCCATTGATCAGCCCCTGGAACTGCTTCGCCAGTTGCCGCGCCCGCTGCACGCCCCCTTGGGCCGAGCGCATGGCGCGGCTTTCGCCGCTGAGCAGGGCCAGACGACTGTGCAAGTCGGCGCCACCTCCGCGCAGGATATCGCGCTCGGACAACAGCGCCGCCAGATCGCAGGCCAGCCCACCAAGCCCCAGCGCCTGGCCACGCAGCAGCAGATGGGCAATACGTGGATGGCTCGGCAGCTCGGTCATGGCCTGACCGTGGGCATTGAGTGCACCACGTTCATCGAGGGCGCCCAGGCGACCAAGCAGATCCAGCGCCTGGGCGTAGGCGGCCGGCGGTGGCACGTCGAGCCAGCTCAGCTCCTGCGGTGTCACGCCCCAGCGCAGCAGTTGCAGGGCTAGTCCGGCCAGGTCCGCCTGGAGGATCTCCGCACTGGAATAGGCGCTGAACTGTTCGTGCTGCGCCTGCGACCACAGCCGATAGCACACGCCCGGCTGCAGGCGCCCGGCACGGCCGGCGCGCTGGGTCGCGGAGGCACGGGAAATGCGCTGGGTGTCGAGGCGGGTCATGCCGCTGGCCGGGTCGAAGCGCGGCACCCGCGCCAGGCCGGCATCGATGACCACACGCACGCCGTCGATGGTCAGGCTGGTCTCGGCGATGTTGGTGGCCAACACCACCTTGCGCTTGCCGGCCGAGGCCGGCTCGATGGCAGCACGCTGGGCGGACAGATCCAGCTCGCCATGCAGCGGACAGAGCAGGATGTCGTCGTGCCCGCTCAGCACCTCGCCCAGTTGCTCGGCCACGCGGCGAATCTCGGCCTGCCCCGGCAGGAACACCAGCAGGCTGCCCGGCTCGTCGGCCAGCGCCTGCTGTACCGTCTGCACTACCCGCGGCTCGATCCACTCACCGAGCGCCAGCGGCGCGCTCCAGCGGATATCCACCGGGAACATGCGCCCTTCGCTGCGCAGCACCGGCGCATCGCCAAGCAATGCCGACAGACGCTCGCCTTCGAGAGTGGCGGACATCAACAGCACCTTGAGCGGCGCCTCGCCGCTGCCTTCGCCACGGAACATGGCGCGGCCGTTGAGCGTCAGCGCCAGGGCCAGGTCGGCATCGAGGCTGCGTTCGTGAAATTCGTCGAAGATCACCAGACCGACGCCATCCAGCGCCGGATCGTCCTGCAGGCGGCGGGCAAGAATGCCTTCGGTGACCACCTCGATGCGCGTGTTCGGCCCCACCTTGCTGTCCAGCCGAATGCGGTAGCCGACCGTCTCGCCGACCCGTTCGCCCAGCTCGCTGGCCAGGCGCTCGGCGGCAGCACGTGCTGCCAGGCGACGCGGCTCGAGCATGAGGATGGTTTGCCCAGCCAGCCAGGGCGCATCGAGCAATGCCAGCGGTACGCGGGTGGTCTTGCCGGCACCGGGCGGCGCCTCCAGCACTACTTCGTGGCGGGCGCTCAGCGCATTGCGCAAATCAGGCAGCAGCGAATCGATCGGCAGGGTATTCATCATTTCTCCACAGCAGACCGGCAATTATAACGGCGAACCGCCTGCCAACTTGCTGGTCTGAAACAGCGCGCTGCAGTTTTGCAATCATCGCCTTGCTATAGTTGCGCCACTTTTTTCTGGAGGTGCTCATGCGCACGAAATCCCGCGTCATCGCCGGCATTGTCGCCGCGACCCTGCTCGCCCAACTGACTGCTTGCGGCTCGATCTTCTACCCGGATCGCCGCGGCCAGATCGAAGGCAAGATCGACCCGGTGATCGCCGGGGCCAACGCCATCGGCATCCTGTTCTACGTGATTCCTGGCCTGATCGCCTTCGCCGTGGACTTCGCCACCGGCGCCATCTACCTGCCCGAAGGCCAGACCGCCCAGGTCGACCCGCAGCAGCTCAAGCAACTGATTGGCGAAGACGGCAAGGTCGACCAGTACGCGCTCAAGACCCTGATCGAAACCAGCACCGGCCACCAGCTGCCGCTGGACGACCCACGCCTGATCCAGCACAGCGGCAGCGCCGAACAACTGGCAGCCTACGGCCTGCATCCGGCTGCCTGAGTTCATGCATGACCCACAGCACGCCAGGCTGATGCGCCTGGCCACCCGGGCAGCGCTGACGGTGGCGCTGACCCTGGTGCTGGCCAAGGCGATTGCCTGGTGGCTGAGCGGTTCGGTCAGCCTGCTGGCCGGCCTCACCGATTCGCTGCTTGATAGCGCCGCCTCGCTGATCAACCTGGTTGCCGTGCACTTCGCCCTGCGCCCTGCCGACGAGGATCACCGCTACGGCCACGGCAAGGCCGAGGCGTTGGCCGGACTGGGCCAGGCGCTATTCATCGGTGTCAGTGCCGTGCTCATTGGCCTGCAGGGCGTCGAGCGCCTGCAAGTGCCACAGCCGCTGGAGGCCGAAGGTATTGGCATCGCCGTCATGCTGCTGTCGCTAGCCTTGACCGTCGCCCTGCTGAGCTTTCAACGCAAGGTGGTACGCGAGACTGGCTCCACCGCGATTCACGCCGACTCGCTGCACTACCGCTCCGACATCCTGCTCAACAGCAGCATCCTCCTCGCCCTGCTACTGACCCGTTTCGGCTGGCAGCAGATGGATGCGATCTTCGCCATCGGTATCGCCTTCTACATCTTCTGGAGCGCCATCAGCATCGTGCGCGGCGCGATCGGCGTGCTGATGGACGAGGAGCTACCCAGCGAAACCACTCAGCATATGTACCAGCTGGCCACCTCGGTGCCGGGTGTGCTCGGCGCGCATGATCTGCGTACACGCATTTCCGGTACGCGCTGGTTCGTCCAGTTGCACCTGGAGCTGCCGGGCGAGATGAGCCTGTCCGACGCGCATGCGCACTGCGAGGCCGTGGAAAAGGCGATCCAGGAGCGCTATCCACGCGCCGAAGTGCTGGTACACGCCGATCCGCCGGAAGTTGTCCGGCACTGAATACACCCCCCGCCTCTCGAAAATCGCCAAAACCCACGAGCCTTCTGCAGAAATCCCAGACAATAAAAAAGGGGCCTTGCGGCCCCCTCGGGAAATCTGTCCGGTGCTGGCGATGCTGTCGCCGCTTTCTTCGCCCGCCTGGTTGGGCAGTGCGGACCCGGGTGCCGGTGCGATCCGGTAGGACCGTCGGCGCCGGCTCACCTGGTTGGGCGAGGCCGGTAGGACTTGTCGTCCGGGCCGTGAAACTGAGAGAAAGCTTACGCCTGCCGCGCCGAAATAAGATTGCTAAGATTGCTTACAAACTTACCAATTGCGCAATTAACAACTAAAGGAGCACTATCTAGCGCAATCCAATAATGAGCCAGTTAAAAAATGGACAAACTCGACCGTTACGACCTGAACATTCTCGCCGAATTGCAGCGCAACGCTGCCCTGTCCAACCAGGAACTGGCCGAACGTATCGGCCTGTCGCCCTCGCCCTGCTCGCGTCGGGTCAAACAGCTGGAAGACGATGGCTACATCACTGGCCAGGTCGCCCTGCTCGACCGCAAGAAGCTTGGCCTGAGCCTGACCGCCTACGTGCTGATCGGAATGGACCGGCACACCCCCGAGCGCTTCGAGCACTTTCAGGACGAAATCCGCAAATGCCCCGAGGTGCTGGAGTGCTGCCTGGTGACCGGGATGGACGCCGACTACCAGCTCAAGGTAGTGGTGCCGGACATGGACCATTACCAGAAGCTGCTGCTCGGCACCCTGACTCGCATCGATGGTGTTTCCAGCGTGCGCTCGAGCTTCGTACTGCAGCAGATTCTCTCCAGCACGCAGTTGCCGTTGCAGCACCTGCGCGACTGAAAGTCGCAGGGTGAAGCGGATCATGCCGCGCTCTGGGTCAGGGCGCGTATAATTCCGGCCCTGCGTTTTCCGTCCGAATCATGAGGCACCATGGAAACCGAACAATTTGAAGCCCTGATGATGTACGTCCTGGTGGGCGGCCTGATGCTGTTCATGTTCTTCATCATCTGGGACCTCGCGAAGAAGTCCAAGGCCGGCCGCCTCGGCACCGCCATCCTGTTCCTCGGCCTGGGCCTGTGCCTGTTCGCCTTCCTCGCCAAGCCGATCATCACCTACATCATCGAGACCGCGCGCGGCATTCACGGCTAAGCCACTCGGCCAGCGCATTACGTCTGATTGAAACCAGGCCATCGTCTCGATGCGACCTGCCGCCTATTCAAGGAGTTACACATGAGCGCCGCCAATCTGGTGATGCAGAGCTATGGACGCTGCTGCGCCAGCCTGGATTTCTTCGACAGTTTCTACCGCCACTTCCTCGCCAGCTCGCCGCTGATTCGCGAGAAGTTCGTCGACACCGACATGAGCGCGCAAAAGCAATTGCTGCGCCAGGGCATTCTCAATCTGGTGATGCACGCGCGCGGCATGCCCGACACCAAGCTGCGCGCCCTCGGCGAATCGCACTCGCGCCAGCATCTGGACATTCGCCCCGAACTCTACGACCTGTGGCTCGACGCGCTGCTGGCGACCATCAGCGAACACGACAAGGAGTGCGACGCAGAGGTACGCCAAGCCTGGCGTGAAGTGCTGAACAAAGGTATCGCCGTGATCAAGGCCGGTTATTGATTCAGGTCATGCTCGCTGGGCCGACCTCTGCGACAAAACGTCCGCTGCGCGGTGCGTCTCACTGATCACCGCGGCCGCCGCCGTTCTCCCCCTATACCCATCCAGCGGCGTACGGGAACAATCGGCGTCGTGACCCTGGTGCACGCGGCGCACCCTACAGGGACACCGCCGGCCGTAGGGTGCGCCGTGCGCACCAACTTCGCCTGCAATGAGGCTCCCTATGGCAATAACGCCGGGATCTCGCGCCACTGACCAGGCTGCAGGCCATCAAGTCTCCAGGGACCGATGGCCACGCGCACCAGGCGCAGGGTCGGCAGGCCAACCGCAGCGGTCATGCGCCGCACCTGGCGATTGCGCCCTTCGCGGATCACCAGTTCCAGCCACGCCGTCGGCACGCTCTTGCGAAAGCGTACCGGCGGGTTGCGCTCCCACAGCTCGGGCTCGTCCAGGCGCCGCGCCTCGGCCGGCAGGGTCTGGCCGTCATTGAGCGTCACGCCATCGCGCAACTGCTGCAGTTGCACATCGCTCGGCTCCCCTTCCACCTGCACCCAATACGTCTTCGGCAGCTTGTGCTTGGGGTCGGCGATACGCGCCTGCAGACGGCCATCGTTGGTCAACAAGAGCAGGCCTTCGCTATCGCGATCCAGGCGACCCGCCGGGTACACGCCGGGCACATCGACGAACTCCTTGAGCGTGACGCGGCCCTGCTCATCGTTGAACTGGGTGAGCACGTCAAACGGCTTGTTCAATACCAGCAGGCGCGGCTGCGCAGGCGGCGCCTTGGCCACTCGGCGTGGGGCTGCAGGGCGGCGATTGGCGGGAGTACGAGAGCGTGACATGCAACTGGCTTCGGTGGCACTGGGGCGCGCAGTGTAACCCACGATAAGCGGCGCTGATGGTGCTTCCACGGTCTGCCAGAGCAGCTAAGCTGCTGATTCACCCCCTGCGATCAGGAGCCACCGATGAGCAACAACGCCGAACTTGCCACCTTTACCGGCTGGGCCGCCACCGCGCCCAAGGCACCATTGGAGCCCCTGAGCTATGACCCCGGCCCACTGGGCGCCGAAGAGGTGGAAGTGGCGGTGGAATACTGCGGCATCTGCCATTCCGACCAGTCGATGATCGACAACGAATGGGGCAACGCGCGCTACCCCTTCATCCCCGGCCATGAGGTGGTGGGCACCATCGTCCGCCTCGGCGAGCAGGCGCGCGGGCTCAAGCTGGGCCAGCGCGTGGGCATCGGCTGGTACAAGGGCAGCTGCATGCACTGCGGCTCGTGCATGGAAGGCTCACACCAGCTGTGCCGCTCGGTGAAGCCGACCATCGTTGGCAGCCACGGTGGTTTCGCCGACCGCCTGCGTTCGCACTGGGCCTGGGCTGTGCCACTGCCCGATGGCCTCGACCCGGCGCTGGTCGGCCCGCTGTTCTGCGCCGGTTCGACGGTATTCAGCCCGCTGCTGGAATTCGACATCAAGCCGACGGATCGCGTCGGCGTGGTTGGCATCGGCGGCCTCGGCCACCTGGCGCTGCGCTTTCTCAATGCCTGGGGCTGTGATGTGACCGCCTTCACCTCGTCACTGAACAAG
This sequence comes from Ectopseudomonas toyotomiensis, assembly GCF_017167985.1. NCBI lineage: Bacteria > Pseudomonadati > Pseudomonadota > Gammaproteobacteria > Pseudomonadales > Pseudomonadaceae > Ectopseudomonas > Ectopseudomonas toyotomiensis. The sequence goes on from NZ_CP070505.1 coordinate 1,277,320, forward strand.
CAGGACGAAGCCAAACGCCTGGGCGCGCACAAGGTGGTGGCTTCCACCGACAGCGCGGCGATGAAGGCGATTGCCGGCAGCCTGGATTTCCTTCTGGTCACTGCCAGCGCCGATCTGGACTGGCAGGCGCTGATCGGCACCCTGCGCGGCAAGGGCCGCCTGCACTTCGTCGGCATCGTGCCCAGCGCCATCCCGGTGCACGTGTTCAACCTGATCCCGCAGCAGAAGAGCCTGTCCGGCTCACCGGTGGGCTCGCCCTCAAGCATGGCGACCATGCTCGAGTTCTGCGCGCGTCACCAGATTCTGCCGCAGGTCGAGCACTTCCCCATGAGCCAGGTGAACGCGGCCATCGACCACCTGCGCAGCGGCAAGGCGCGCTATCGCGTGGTGCTCGACGCCAGCAAATGACAGCACGGGCGCAGAACTGGCATGCTCCGCGCCCTGCTTGATCTTCGATGCCTACTGACATGCCGCTGACTCTCGACACCCCCACCGCTGCCGAACTGCCCACCCTGGTGGAAATCTGGGAGGCGGCCGTGCGCGCCACCCACCACTTCCTGCCGGAAAGCGACCTGCAGGTGATCAAGCCCTTGCTGCGCGAGCAGTATTTCCCGGCCGTGCAATTGACCTGCGCACGTGCCGAGTCAGGGCGAATCCTGGGTTTTCTCGGCACCAGCGAAGGCATGGTGGAAATGCTCTTCGTCGACCCGGCCTGCCACGGCCAGGGCGTGGGCAAGCGACTGATGCGCCACGCCATCGACGCGCTGGGCACCAGGCGCGTCGACGTCAACGAGCAGAACCCGCAGGCCGTGGGTTTCTACCAACACCTGGGTTTTGTCGTGACCGATCGCTCACGCCTGGATGGCGGCGGGCGGCCGTTTCCGATTCTGCATATGAAACTCGCAAGGGCGTAGGGCGGTCCGGGACGCCCTACCGCCCTACATGTGGCACTCAACCGATAGGCCAAGCCGCCACGATCCCCTCCAACGCCTGCTTGAGTTCGACCCGGCTGGCCGCCGCCGCAAGGCTGACACGCACCGCATGCCCCGGATTGGCTTCCACTGCGAACACCTCGGCCGGCACCACCTCCACGCCATGCTGTCGACAGGCCTCGGCCAGACCCACCGGCGCAGCACTATCGAGCCACAGGTGCGGCGCCACCGCCCTGCCCTGCGGCATGCGCGGCCCAAGCACGCGTGCGGCCAGGCGCCAACGCTGCTGCAGTTCCTCGATCTGCCAGGCCAGGCGCTGTTCGGCGATGCCGCTTTCGATCCACTCACAGGCCAGCGCCAGACTCAGTGGCGTCACCGCCCAGCGGGTGGCCTGGGCTTCGGGATCGATAAGTTCGAGCAGTTCCGGCGCACCGGCGATAAAGCCCAGGCGTAAGCCGGGTGCGACGCTCTTGGACAGGCTGCTGATCAGCAGACAGCGTTCGGGCACCTGCACCGCCAGCGGCGCCGCGCTGCCGAGCACGCCGTAGACGTCATCCTCGACGATCCACAGGCCGCGTCGGCGCGCCACCTCGGCAATGGCTGCGCGGCGCTCGGCGTCCAGACTGGCGCCAGTGGGGTTCTGCAGGCAAGGCGTAAGCACCACTACGCGAGCGCCGGTGGCACGCGCCTGGCGGTCTAGGTCATCAGGCAGGATGCCGCGTTCATCCATCGCCACACCGTGCAGCGGCAAGCGCAACTGGCGCGCGGCGGCCTTGATCCCCGGTGCGGTGAAGCGCTCCACCAGGATCGGCTCGCCCGCCTCGCACAGCGCCAGCAGCGCCGCCGATACGCCCTGCTGGGCACCAGCGCAAAGCAGCAGGCCGTTCGGCGCCAGTTCCAGGCCACGGCGGCGTAGCCAGGTGGCGCCCGCCAGGTGCGCACGCTCGAACAGCGCTGCCGTGGGATAAGCCTGCAACGCGTCCAGCTCGCTGCGCGCAGCCAGCGCGGCAAGGCTGACGGACAGGTCACGGCTGTCCGGATCGTGCACCGGCACGTTGGTCGACAGGTCGATCAGCTCGCCCTGCGCGGCCGGTTGCTTGAGGCGAAACAGGCTCGCCTCGCGGCTACCGGCCAGCACGTAGGTACCACGGCCGACCTCGCCGGAAACCAGATGCCGACGCGCCGCCTCGCGGTAGGCGAGCATCACCGTGCTCGGGTTGATACCCAGCGTCCATGCCAGGCGCCGCTGCGGCGGCAGGCGTTCGCCGGGCTTGAGTTCACCGCGACCGATGGCGGCGGCGATGGCCTCGACCAGGGCTAGGTAAGTGGGCAGGGAACTGCTGGAGAGGTCAGGGAGCCACATTGCTTGCCATGCAATATAAAGATTTACCCATACAATGCGCCGCACTAGCATCGGGGTCAACACCACTCGGAGCACAGCCCATGTTCGACCTCGCCCAACTGCGCCAGAGCGCTGAACTGGTTCACCGCCATATGGCGCCGACGCCGCAACTGGCCTGGCCGCTGCTGTGCCAGCGCACGGGTTGCGAGCTGTGGGTCAAGCACGAGAACCACGCACCCACTGCCGCCTTCAAGGTGCGTGGCGGGCTGGTCTATATCGACGCCCTGCTACGCCACGAGCCGCAGGTGCGTGGCCTGGTCACCGCCACCCGTGGCAACCACGGCCAGAGCCTGGCGCTGGCTGCGCGCCAGGCCGGGCTGGCGATCCGTATTCTGGTGCCACATGGCAACGCCCGCGAGAAGAACGCGGCGATGCGCGCCCTCGGCGCCGAGGTGATCGAACATGGCCGCGACTTCGACGAAGCGCGCGCCGAAGCCGCGCGTATCGCCGAACGCGACGGCCTGCACTGGGTGCCGTCACTGCATGAGGATCTGGTGCGCGGCGTGGCTACCTACGCGCTGGAGCTGCTGGAGGCGGTGCCGAACCTGCGCCGGGTGTACGTGCCCATCGGCCTCGGCTCGGGCATCTGCGGGATGATCCGCACCCGCGACCTGCTCGGCCTCGACACTGAGATCGTCGGCGTGGTCGCCAGTGGCGCCGATGCTTATGCACGGAGCTTCGAACAAGGCCGCCTGGTGCAGACCGAATGCGCCGAGACACTGGCCGACGGCATGGCCTGCCGCCAGCCCCAGGAATTGGCGCTGGGTATGATCCGCACCGGCGCGGCACGCATCGTGCGCGTGAGTGATGAAGAGATTCGCGCCGCCATCCGCGCCTATCACGAGGACACCCACAACCTTGCCGAAGGCGCCGGCGCGGCGGCGCTGGCCGCCCTGATGCAGGAGCGCGAAAGCAACGCCGACCAGCGCGTGGCCGTGGTGCTCAGCGGCGCCAATATCGACCGCGCAGCGCTGGCCGAACTGCTGAGCGACGAGGCGCCGGCGGCCGCCTGAACTCAGACCGTGGCAAGCGGCTCGGCAGGCAGGCGAGAGGGCATCTGCCGCAACCAGCGCGACAGGCCCCACTCCGCCGCGATTACGGCCAGCAGCAGGCCGAGTTGGATCAGCAGGGCGATATAGAAGGGTTTGAATACATGGCCGATCTGCTTCTTGAGCAGCCCGAGAAGAAACTCTGCCTGTAGCAGTTGCTCGATACGCGCATCCAGCACCTGCGTCAGCACCTTCTCGTTGAGCCCGCTGTAGCGCGCGGTTTCCTCAACCGCCATCTCGCCAATCGCCTTACCCAGCAGGCTGGCACGCAGGCGGTCGAACAGGTCGAAGGCGATGCGCTCGGCGGTAGAGGCCTCGGCACGAGCCCCGGCCTCCAATAGCCGCTCGCTGCGCAGGTAGTCCAGCGCCAGCTGATTGAGCACCTCCTGCACGCTGGTATCGCGCACCGCCAGGGCGCCCTGCTGGCCCTGTGCCTCGACGTACGCCTGGAAGTCACTCCAGACGCCATCGGCCAGTTCCTGCACCACCGGTGCATAGCTGTCGAGATGGCGATTGATCTGCTGCTGGCTGCCGTACAGCAGCCCTCCCTGAAAACCGAGAAAACCTCCAGCCAGGGGCAGCAGCAGAAAGTAGAGTTTGAGCAGCCAGTGGTGCCAGCGCTTGTTACGCGCCAGACAGCCCAGGCGCTGCAGCTTGAAGGCCAGCAGCAGGCCGAGCGCAGCACCCAGCGTGAGGGCCAGGCCGGTGTAGAGGAAAAGACTGAAAAAGCTGAAGGGTTCCCACAGCGCCGTGAGCAGCAAGCGTGCCTGTTCCATGCGTATCGCCTCGTTCGTCCATGACGGGCGCGAGTTTAAACCCGAGCGTGAACGAACGCCGAACAGGCGTGGCCGGACTGTGCGCCAGGCCACGCCGTTAGATCAGGCCTCTAGCGGAACGGCGGCTCGTCGAAGCTGCGCAACTTGCGCGAGTGCAGCGAGTTGAGCTGGCTGCGCATCAGCTCCAGCGCCGCGATACCGATATGCAGATGCTGGGTCACGGCGCGCTCGTAGAAAGCGCCGGCTGCGCCGGGCAGCTTGATCTCGCTGTGCAAGGGTTTGTCCGACACGCACAGCAGCGTGCCGTAGGGCACCCGCAGACGGTAGCCTTGCGCTGCGATGGTGCCGCTTTCCATATCCACCGCCACCGCACGCGACAGGTTGATCAGCGGCCGTTCCTGGGCCCAGCGCAGTTCCCAGTTGCGATCGTCGTAGGTGAGCACGGTGCCGGTGCGCAGGCGTTTCTTCAGCTCGTCGCCCTCTTCGCCGGTAACCAGCTTGGCGGCTTCCTGCAGCGCCTGCTGCACCTCGGCCAGCGCCGGCAGCGGGATATGCGGCGGCAGTACGCGGTCGAGAATGCCGTCGCGGCGCATATAGGCGTGGGCCAGCACGTAGTCACCGATGGTCTGCGACTGACGCAGGCCGCCGCAGTGGCCGATCATCAGCCAGCAGTGCGGACGCAGCACGGCCAGGTGGTCGGTGATGTTCTTGGCGTTGGACGGGCCGACGCCGATATTGACCAGGGTGATGCCGTGGCCGTCCGCTGCCTGCAAGTGATAGGCCGGCATCTGGTAGCGGTGCCAGACCACGTTCTCGATGATCGCCTGCATCTCGCCTTCGGCCATGCCACGCTCGATCACCACGTTGCCTGGCAGCACCATGCGCGTGAAGCGCGAGTCGCCCACCAGCATGTCCAGACCGTGGCGGATGAACTGGTCGACGTAGCGGTGGTAGTTGGTCAGCAGGATCCACGGCTGCACATGGCGCCAGTCGCTGCCGGTGTAGTGCTGGATGCGCTTGAGCGAGAAATCGGTGCGCGCCGCGTCGAACAGTGCCAGCGGCAGCGGGTCGATGTTCTCCCAGTCGTACAGGCCATCGGCGGTGCCGTCGGTGGCGGCGGACAGATCGGTGCTGGGGAATACCCGCGCCAGCTCGGCGGCGGTCACGCCACTGCCGGCCAGCTCATCGCCGCCCTCGACCACGTAGGGATAGGGAATGTTCTGCTGGCTGCGGCCGACCTCGACGCGCAGGGTGAAGTCGTTCATCAGCGGGCGCAGTTGCTCCAGCAGGTATTTGCGGAAGGCCGCCGGCTGGGTCACGGTGATCGCGTAGGTGCCTGGCACCTGTACCTTGGCGTAGGCACGCACGGTGGTCGGCACCTCGCCCTGGCACAGGTAGGTCAGGCGCAATTCGGGGTAGCGGAAAAGGCAGTGCTCGCTGGCATCGGGACGGATGCGCTCCTTGAGGTAGCGTTTGAGCGCCTGGCTCAACGCACCGGTGGCTTCCTGGTGCAAGGCGGCGAGGCGGTCGACGGCCTCTTCGGGGGTGTAAGCAATGATGAAATCATCTGAGCAGGCTTTCACTGTGCATCTTCCTGACTGAACGTACGCGTCTATCTTGCCTGCATACGTTGACGAAAACATAGCGCGATCCCCCGCCTATCGCTGCCAACGGCTAGGCTTGGATCAATTCGTCGGAGGTCACCATCATGCCTCATGCAATCGTTCTGCTGTTGGCCATGGCCTCATGCTCAAGCGTTCAAGCCGGTGAACTCGATGGCCATTACCGGGCCACGCTCGACGGCCAGCCGAGCGAGCTGATCCTGCGCCAGAACGACGCCGTGGTGGAAGGCGAGTACGTAGAGGGCCAGCACCTGCGCCTGGTCGTCAAAGGTCGCTACGACGGCAAGTTGCTGCGCGCCGAGATCAGCGACCCGCAATCGGGCCTGCTGCTGGCGAACATGAACGCGACCTACGCCAACGCGATGCTCAACGCCAGTATCGCTGCGCGTAACCCAAGAAACGGGGAGATCTTGGAACGCCAGGCGCTGTTTCAGCGCGAGGCGGCGATTGCGACGCCACCTACGTCAGGCACTTTGGACCCGACACTGGTCGGCACCTGGGTACACGAGAAGATCATCAATAGCGGCGGTGCCAGCTTCGCCTCGTTCAACACTCTGATGACCCTGCAGTTGAATGCCGACGGCAGCGTCACCCAGTGGAGCCGCTCGGTCGGTGGCGGAGGCGACTGGAGCTACGACAGCCCAGGCGAGATGCAGTACAGCGGCCACTGGCGCAGCCAGGGCGGCATGCTGATGGTGCGCCTGGCTGGCGCCGCCGACTATCAACCCGCCGCCTACTACCGCTTCAGCGACCAGTACCTGGTCACAGAGAGCAATACCGGCAAGATGATCTGGCAACGCCGCCGCTGAGCGACCGGCTCAGGCCGGCTGATGCAGGCGCACGTTGAACAGCGGCCCCTGGCTGAAACGCGACAGCGCCTTGGCAGCGGCCAGCACCCCCAGGTCGATCAGCGGCTCGACCAGGATCACGCTCATGTAGGCCAGGCCGAAGCTGCCCACGGCCGCCAGGTTCTCGCTGGAGAAGCCATGACCGTAGAAAGCCCAGAACGCGACCCAGGCGACGATGCCGCCCTGATAAGCGGTCGAAAGCGCCAGCGCCTGCTTGTAGGAAAGATCGACGTAAGCCGTGCCCGGCGCGACGATGCGCTTGGCCAGCAGGTTGATACCCCACAGCGGGATCAACAGCGTGGTGACGTTCATGCCGTACTGCGGCAGGTCGAACTGAGCGAACAGCAGCCCCTGCAACAACAGGCCAGCGGCCAGACCAATGGCGGCAGCCCCGGCGCCGAATAGCAGCAGCAGGGTCGAGCCGAGGATCAGGTGCACCTCGGAAACGCCCACCGCATGATGCGGGAACACTTCGAAGAAGCAGAACACCAGGGCGGTGGTCAGCAGGCTGCGTAGCGCCAGGGCGGCGACACCGCCGTTGTTGCGGACGCTGCCCAGAGCGAGCTTGGCGGTCAGGCCGAAAGCGGTGACGGCCGTTGCGTAGCTGAGCAGGATTTTGGCGCCTTCGACGACACCAGGTTCGATATGCATGCGAGCTCCTTTGCCGCGCCCACCGCGCGACGATTCGGATAAGGGGGTAGGCGAAACGCCCGTTGTCGATGGCAGGTCTCCTGGCTCACGGCTTGGCACTTCGCCCGCCTTCCCGACCGAAGTCAGTGGCATGAGGGCGTCGTTCGCCGCTTACAGTTGCGGGGGCAGCCAGGGCATTGGCGAGATTCGCCGCACCCTGTTCCCTTTTCATCCACACGCGCCAAGGCGAGCGGAACCATCGGCGGCAACCTTACTCCGCAGCTCGGGCAAAAGACAGTACTCGCGCTCAAGGCACCGCCCACCTCCTCGGCAACGATCCGGGCCTGCCACCTAAGCGCGACAGGCAGCGCAACACTCCCGAAATGCTCTCATCTGCCAGGAGCCACTCCACCTGAACAGATACTGTCTTGAATACAGCCGGCGCCACCGAGAATGCGCAATGCATCACGCCCAACCCATGAAGATGTAACTTTTTATTACAAATCATGCGTAATCTTTCCGCACTCGCCCCCGACTGCTGGCCACGCGAGCTGTAGATCCATCATCCAGTAAGAGAGCGCATATGAAGAAGACCCTGATCGTTGCGTTGACTGCACTGTTCGCAACCGGCGCCATGGCGGCCGAACAGCAACCGCACTGGAGCTACAAAGGCAAGGAAGGCCCCGAACACTGGGCCGAGCTCGACCCGGGCTACGAAACCTGTGCACTCGGCCATGCGCAATCGCCGATCGACATCAGCCATGCGACGCGCGCATCGCTGCCTCGCCTCGCCTTCGACTACCAGGCCAGCCCGGCCGAAGTGGTGAATAACGGCCACACCGTCCAGGTGAATCTGACCAATGCTGGCGGCATCGAGATCGACGGCAAGCCTTATCGCCTGGTGCAGTTCCATTTCCATACACCCAGCGAGGAGCACATCGCCGGCAAGGGTTTCCCGATGGTGGCGCATTTCGTCCACCAGGCCGCCGATGGCCGCCTGGCGGTAGTGGCTGTGCTGTTCAAGGAAGGTGAGAAAAATCAGGCACTGGAGTCCGTGTTCGATGCCATGCCGCCCAAGGCAGGCGAAAAAGTCGAACTGGCAGGCAGCTTCGCCCCGCAAACCGTACTGCCGCAGCAACAGGGTTACTACGCCTTCGCCGGCTCGCTGACCACACCGCCATGCAGTGAGGACGTGCAATGGCGCGTACTCAAACAACCGGTCGAGCTGTCCCATGCGCAACTGGCGCAGTTCCAGCACCTGTATGCGAAGAACGCCCGCCCGATACAGGCGCTCAACGGCCGAGAAGTACTGGAGAGCGACGACTGACCCCTGAGGCGCCGGCTGGATGGCCGGCGCACTGTCACGCCGCTATCGCGCTAGCCCTCACAGTAGATGCGGCGTGCTACGCGCCAGCAGCGCCTCGACATCGACACCGCGCGGCAGGGTGCCGTAGACGCGGCCGCGGCCTTCCAGGCGACTGGCGATAAAGGCGTCGCTGACCACGCTGTTGCCCGCCTCAAGCAGCAGCTTGGCCTGCAGTGCCACGGCCATGTCTTCGGTGAGCTGGCGGGCGCGGTACTGGATATCGGCTGTATCAGCGAAATCTGCCTTGAGCCGCTGGATATGCGCCTTCAGGCGGGCATCGCCATGGCCATCACCCAGTTCGGCGAACAACGCGTCGAGCACGCCCGGCTCCTTGGACAGTGCACGCAGCACGTCCAAACATTGCACGTTGCCCGAGCCTTCCCAGATCGAGTTGACCGGCGCTTCGCGGTACAGGCGCGGCATGATGGTTTCCTCGACATAACCTGCGCCGCCCATGCACTCACTGGCCTCGTAGATCATTTCCGGCGCGCGCTTGCAGATCCAGTACTTGCCCACGGCAGTGACCAGACGGGCGAACTTGTCTTCCTGCGCGTCATGCGCGTGATCCAGCGCGCGGCCCATGCGCATGCACAGGGCCAGCGCAGCTTCGCTCTCCAGCGCCAGGTCGGCCAGCACATTCTGCATCAGCGGCTGGTCGGCGAGCAGCTTGCCACCCACCTGGCGATGCGCACAGTGGTGCGCAGCCTGGGTCAGCGCCTGGCGCATCAGGCTGCTGGAGCCGACCATGCAATCGAAGCGAGTCATCGCCACCATCTCGATGATGGTCGGCACGCCGCGCCCTTCCTCGCCGAGCATCCAGGCGAAAGCGCCACGGTATTCCACCTCGCTGGAGGCGTTGGCCCAGTTGCCCAGCTTGTTCTTCAGGCGCTGGATGTAGAACGCGTTGCGCGTGCCGTCCGGGCGGTGACGCGGCAGCAGGAAACACGACAGGCCCTTGTCGGTGTAGGCCAGGGTAAGGAAGGCATCGCACATCGGCGCCGAGCAGAACCATTTGTGGCCCACCAGCTCATAGCCCTGCCCCGGCCCGCCGAGGCCGATGGGATAAGCGCGGGTGGTGTTGGCACGCACGTCGGTGCCGCCCTGCTTCTCGGTCATGGCCATACCGATGGTCACGCCAGTCTTCTGCTCCATCGGCAGGTTGCGTGGGTCGTACTCGGTGGCGAGGATCTTCGGCAGCCATTGCTCAGCCACGTTGGGCTGCAGGCGAATGGCCGGCACGGCGGCGAAGGTCATGGTCAACGGGCAGCCGCTGGCCGCTTCGGCCTGGCTATGCATATAGGTCAGCCCGGCACGGGCAACATGGGCGCCGGCGCGCGGGTCGCTCCAGGGCAGCGACGGCAGGCCGTGCTCGACCGCCGTGCGCATCAGCTCGTGGTAAGCCGGGTGAAACTCGACCAGGTCGATGCGATTTCCGTAGCGGTCGTGGCTCTTGAACGCCGGTTTGTTCTCGTTGGCAAGAAAGCCGGCCTGCATCAGGGCGCCGCCGGCCAGCGCGCCATAGGCGCTCAAACGCTCGTGGGCCCAGGCGCCATCGTAGCGGCGAATCCACTCCTGCAGCGGCAGGTCGAGGCGATAGAGATTGGCGCCATCGAGGCTCGGTACCTGGTTGAACACCTCGTGGGTTTCGGCATACAGGCTGGGTTTCATCGCGTGGACTCCTTGGCGCCGACGGCGCGCAGGCAGAAGGTGGCAAGGCTGGCGCTGACCTGCGCCAGCTCCAGGGTGGGTTGGCCTGCTTCGCGAGCGGCGCGAGCAGGTGGCGACAGGGGGCCGACCAGCGCTTCGGCAATGGCGCCGACCAGGCAGGCCGCCATCAGACCGATCTGTTCGACGCGAAACTCACCAGCGCCGGCACCCTCCTCCAGCAGATCGATGAACAGCTCGGCGTAGGCTTCGCGATAGAGCAGGCGCTGCTCATCGACTTCCGGGTCGACCGGTTCGGCAATCAGCGCGAAGGCCAGGCGGCGGCTATGCCAGGCGCGGGCAGCGAACTGTTCCAGGCCGATGCGCAGGCGCTCGCTGGCGCTGCCCGGCCCACGCAAGGCAGCGGCCAGAGCATCTACCTCACGCTGGCTGGCGCTGGCGAATACCTCGGCGGCCAGTTCACCCTTGCTGCGAAAGTGGCGGTACAGACTACCGGTGGCGATGCCAACATCGTCGGCCAACGCCTGCATGGTCAGGGCGGCGAAACCGCCCTCGGCCACTCGCAGCAAGGCGCAGTCGAGAATACGCACGCGCAACGCTTGGTCGCGGTCGAGTCGAGCTTCGGTGGTGCGATAAGCCATGGTCTGAATCCTGATTCACCTGCATGCAGTGAATCAGGATTCAGACCATGGCTAAAGGGACGATCCGGCCAAATCTGCCGCCGAATCGGGAAACAGGTAGCTCGTACAAAGCCGCACGTGCAGGAGCCTACAGGGCGGAGCGACTTGATTACGCCCTGCGAAGAAGAGTCAGACCGGCGCGGCGCCACCAGAGACCGCTGCCGGGCGGCACAGCACCCAGTCATGCAGCAGTACGCGTAACTCGTCGAATTTCACCGGTTTCGCCAGGTAGTCGCTCATGCCCGCAGCCAGGCAGCGCTCGCGGTCGCCACTGTGACTGTGCGCAGTGATCGCCAGCACCGGCAACTCGGCGCAGCCCGGCAGGGCGCGCAGTGCGCGACAGGTGGCAAACCCGTCCATCACCGGCATCTGGCAGTCGAGGAGCACCGCATCCACCGTCTCGCTGCGCAGCAACTCGAGGGCCTCGGCGCCGTTGTCGGCAGTGCGCACGCGGTAGCCGAGCTTGAGCAGCATGCCGCGAGTGACCAGTTGGTTGATAGCATTGTCCTCGACGATCAGTACCGTGCATTGCTGCGCCTGACGCTGCAGCGCGCCGCCCTGCGGCCGTGCCGGGCGAACATCGCTGGCCTGCGGTTGCAGCGGCAGGGTCAGCGGCACATCGAGGCGAAACCGACTGCCCTGCCCCGGCTGCGACTCGTGACTGAGCACGCCACCAAGCAGGTCGACCAGTTGCCGGCAGATCGCCAGGCCGATGCCCAGGCCGCCGTACTTGCGTGTCATCGAGCCATCGAGTTGATGGAAGCGCTGGTAAAGGTCGCCGTCGCCGGGCGCGAAACCGATCCCCGTATCGCTGACCACCACACTCAACGGCAGGTTGCTGCCCACGCTGCCGGCGCGGCCGACCTGCAAGGTCACGCCGCCCTGGCTGGTGAACTTGATGGCGTTGTCCAGCAGATAGCCCAGCGCCTGCGCCAGCTTGGCCGCGTCCCCTTCCAGGGTGTCGGGCAGGTTGTCGTCCAGCTCCAGGGCGAACGTCAGCCCCTTGTCTTCGGCGCGCGCCGCATACTGGGCACGCAGACCATCGAACAGCCCGCGCAGGCTGAACGTCTCGCGCCGCGGATAGAGCTTGCCGGCCTGCAATTCGGTGAGCGCGAGGATGTCGTTGACCATGCGCATCATGTCGCGCGCGGACGCTGCAGCGGTCTTCTGGTACTGCTCCAGTTCGATGTCCATCTTCACCGTCTGCATCAGCTCCAGCGAGCCGATCACCCCGTTCATCGGCGTACGCAGCTCATGGGTCACGGTGGCGAGGAATTCATCCTTGAAACGGTTGCTGTCGGCCAGTTCCTGGTTCAGCGTTTCGAGCTTGCGTCCGGCCTCCTGGAGGATGCGCGTGCGCTCTTCCTTCATCGCGTTGATGCGGTCGGCCAGCGCCAACGACAGCAGGCCCACTTCCAGCGCCGAGCCGATCTGACTGGCGTACATGGTGAGAAAGACGTTGGGCAGGTAGCCCAGCACCATCAGCGTGTTGACGATGCCGCCGATGAGAAAGGCGGTCCAGGCGAAGATGAAGTAACGCGCCACGCGCATACCGCGCAACCAGGCAAGCACTCCGGCAGCGAAGATCACCACGGTGAACAACAGGGCCAGGTAGGTGGCCAGACGCAATGCCGTGGCATAACTGACGCTCAGTGCCAGGATCATCACCCCGGCGCCGCAGGCCATCAGCAGCAGCAACAGGCGATCGACCCAGGGACTGTGTTCGCCAGTGTGCAGGAAGCTGCGGGCGAACTGGCAGCCGAACAAGGCGGCCGAGCCGATCAGAAATGGAGTCGCGGCATTGGCCCACCAGGGGTTGTTGGGCCAGAAATACTCGATGCCGGCACCGTTGACCGAGACCTGATACAGGCCGAACGAGGCGATATAAAGAATGTAATAGAGGTAGCTGGTGTCACGCACGCTGAGGAAGATGAACAGGTTGTACACCAGCATCACCAGCAGCACGCCGTAGATGATGCCAAGCACGTAGATACGCGCGGGCTGCTCTTCCAGATAGGCGTTGGGCGCCCACAGGGTCAGCGGCGCCTGGATCGAACCCTGGCTTTCCAGACGTAGATAGATGCGCTTGGTCTGGTTCGGCTCGAGGTTCAGCTCGAACAGGTAATTGTGCTGGCGGATCTGGCGGGTGTCGAAAGGCAACGAATCGCCTGTACGCTGAGCCAGTGCGAAGCCGCCGGCCTCGTCGGGGAGGTAGAGTTCAAGGTGATCGAGCGGCGGATAAGCCAGCTCCAGCAACCAGTTGCGGTCACCCTGCGCCTCGCGCGGCAGATAGTGCAGGTCCAGCCGCAGCCAGAATACCGAGCGTGAATAGCCGGCGTTGAGCACGGGTTTGTCATGCAGACGGAAACTGCCTTGCACGGCGGGCGAGGCGATGTCGTCGATGCTGGCATCGCCGCGCACGTCCTCGAACACGTACATGCTCTGCCCCAGAGGCAGAGTGCGCATATGTTCGTCGAAGGTAACGGCGCCCACGAGCGAGGAAAAAACGAGGCTCACGATGAGCAGGAGCAGCCGGTACATACGACTCCAAAACCCTGTCGGACAACGCCCAGGCCCCCATTAGCCCATCAGATGGCGCCGTCACGCACGGCAGACTTATATTCGAATCGCTCTACTCTAGGGACTGTTGGGGCGCTTTTCCAGATTCAGACGGTAGTTTAAGCAGCGCTTCACCTATGGCCCCGGCCAGATACTGCAGGGAAAACACGCCGCCATAGGTCCAGGTCGAGGGCATCGCGGCGAAGCGCTGCTCACGCACGAAAGGCATCGCCTGCCACAATGGTGAGGCGAACAACTGCGCTTCCTGGGCAAAGGGTTCGATATGCAGCACGACGCCCTCTTCGATGCGACCGAGCGCGGTGATCGGTACCTGAGTGATGCCCCAGGGGCTCGCCGCCAGGTCCATCGCAGGCTGAAGGCCGAGCAGCGCCAGCGCATGTTGCGGCATGGAGTTGGGACCGTTGATGAAGGCGGCCGTCGGCGACGAGAGACGTATCACCGTGACGGCCGGCAGGCGCTCCCCGTAATGAGCCCGCAGCCGCTCGCGCCATTGCGCCAGCTCGGCGTCCATCGCCTGCAGGCGTTGCCTGGCCAATGCCTCGCGGCCGAGCGCACGCGCCAGGTCGAGAAACGCCTCGCGCTGCACCTGCAGATTGTCGTGCTGCTGGCTGAAACCTTGGTACACCTGAACCGGCGCAATACGCTCTAGCAACGGGCGGATGTCTTCCAGCAAAGGAGGGATGACGATCAACTCAGGCTGCAACTCGGCCAGCAATTCGAGGTTGGGCTCCAGGCGCGAGCCGGCCGAAGGCACGTCTGCGGGCAGCGTCGGCCGCACCACCCAGGCGCGGTAGTCACCGGCATCGGCGACGGTCAACGGTGTCACATCGAGCATCAGCAAATGCTCGGTGGCCTCCCAGCTCAGCGCGGCCACCCGTGGCTCAGCGCTGCTCCAGGCAGGCGTCAGCCACAGCAGCAGAAAGCAGAGCAAGCAATGCTTCACGCCAGCCTCCCACGGATGAGCAGGTAGACGAAATAGCTGCCACACAACACCGAGGCGACAATGCCCACCGGAATCTGCAACGGGAAGATCAGGGTGCGACCGGCCCAATCGGCCAGCAGCATCAGCACCGCGCCCAACGAGGCCGCCAACAGCAACTGCGGCAGCACCCGGCGCGCGCCAAGCATCACCGCGATATGCGGGGCCAAAAGCCCCAGAAACGCCACTGGACCTAGCAGGCTGGTAACCAGCGCACAGAGCAGCGCCACCAGCACCAGCAGTGCCAGACGCAAGCGCGGCACGTTCAGGCCACGGCTGGCGGCCACCCCGTCTCCGATGCCGATCAGCGTCAGCGCACGCTGGAACAGCAATGCCAGCGCGCCGAACAGCAGCACGCCGACCGCCAGCCACAATGCCTGTGCCGGTGTGGCGCGGTAGGTGGAGCCGGCCAGCCAGCCGAGCAACGCGAACGAGTCACCGCTGCCCTTGGCCAGCACGAACTGCAAGGCGGCGTTGAGCAGCGCGCCGAGGGAAATACCCAGCAGCGCCATCAATGCTGGTGAGTAGTGATGACGCCGGCCCAGCAGCATCAACACCGCCAACACCGCCAGGCTGCCGACGAAGGCAGCCAGCGGCGCGACCGCTCCGAACATCGCGCCACCGAAGACGATCAGCGCCAGCATAACCGCCAGCGTGGCACCCGCGGATAGACCGAGAATATCCGGGCTGGCCAGCGGGTTACGCAATAGGCGCTGCAGCAGCAGACCGGAAATCGCCAGGCCGGCACCGGCCGCGGCGGCAGTGAGCACACGCGGCCAGCGCAGCGACCAGACCAGCGCCGACGGCCACTGCAGGTGCCAGCCATCGACACCACGCGCCAGCCCGAGCGCCACGGTCAGCGCCAGTACGGCGAGAAGTGCCACCCACAGCGCACTGCGCCAGCCGAAACGCTCGGCGCCGCGCGGCAACTGCAGGCCACGCGGGTCTTCCGCAGCCAGGTGGCGGCGCGCCAGCCACAACAACACTGGCGCACCGATCAACGCCGCCGCCGCGCCACTGGGTACCAGTTGGCCGCTGACACGATTGGCCAACAGCGCCAGGGCGTCGGTGCCGAGCAGCAGCAAGGCACCGAGCAACGCGCTGTAGAACAGTTCATCACGCGCCGTGCGGGCACCAAGCATCTTCGCCAGATTCGGTGTGAGCAGGCCGATGAAACCGATCAGGCCGACCGCCGTGATCGACACCGAACATAGCCAAAGCGCCGCCAGGAACAGCACCAGCATCACCGGCCACAGCGCCAGGCCACGGGCCTGAGCGGCATCACTACCGAGCTGCAACAGGCTCAACGGTCGTGGTGCCAGCACCAGCAGTGGCAAGGCCAATAGCAGCTTGGGCCACAACCACTGCACCCAGTGCCAGTCGATCTGCGCCAGATCACCCGCACCCCAGACGAACAACCCCTGGGTGTACTGGTTGTTGATCAGCACCAGGCCGGCAGCCAATGCGCCGAGCAACAGGTTCATGGCCATGCCGCCCAGCACCAGCGGCAGCCCGCCAATACCGCTGCGCCCGGCAATCAGCAGCACCAGACCGACCGCCGCCAGTGCGCCGAGCAGGGCCGCCCATTGTCCGTTGCTGGCCGCGAAGGTCGGCACCAGCAAGGTGGCCAGCACCAGCCCGAGCCAGGCCCCGGACGAGGCGCCGATGGTCATGGGCGACACCAGGCGATTCTGCGTGATCTGCTGTAGCAGGCTGCCGGACAGTCCCAGCGCAGCGCCCGTGAGCAGCGCCATGCTCAGCCTGGGTAGAGCCGACAGTTGCAGCTGTAGAAACTCGAAGCTGTGTTCGGCAGAAGCCAGCATCGCCCACAGTTCGAACGGATCAAGATCGGCCGCCAGCCACAGGTGCAGGAGTGCCAGGGGCAGCAGCGCGAGCAACGTCAGAAGGTGGCGTGACGGCGCCGAAACTGCCGCCATGCTCAGGCCACCACGGCAATCTTGCGGGCGCTGCCGGGCTGCTCGATCAGTTCGATATCGATGTCGTAGAGCTGGCTGAGCAACGGCCCGCTGAGCAACTCGTCCGGGCTGCCGTCGAAGAAGATCCGCCCCTGCTTGAGGGCAATCACCCGGTCGGCATGCCGCGCCGTGAGGTTGATGTCGTGGAGGATGGCAACGATACCGCGCCCGCTGTCGCGATTGAGCTGGCGCAGCATGCCCATCAACTCGTACTGATGCGCCAGGTCCAGCGCCGAGGTTGGCTCGTCGAGCAGCAGCAGCGGCGATTGCTGGGCCAGCAGCATGGCGATCCAGGCGCGTTGGCGCTCGCCGCCGGACAGACTGTCGGCCAGGTGATCGGCGTAATGGGCGACATCGGTCTGGGCCAGCGCCAGATCGACGGCGGCATGGTCCTCGGCGCGCCAGCGGCCGAGCAGCCCGCGCCAGGGGAAGCGCCCCAGACGCACCAGTTCGCGAACGGTCAGGCCAACGACATCGGGCAGGTGTTGCGGCAGAAAAGCCACACGGCGGGCGAAGTCACGGGCGGAAAAATCGGCCAGGGTACGCCCGTCCAGTTGCAGCGAGCCTCGGGTCGGCTGCAGCTGCCGCGCCAGCAGGTTCATCAGGGTCGACTTGCCCGAGCCGTTGTGGCCGAGGATCACGGTGAAGCGATCACCTTCGAGGTGCAGTTCGTCCAGCGCCAGCGTCACCCGCTCGCCGCGGCGTACTTCGATATCACGCAACGTCAACATGCCAGGGCCAGCTCCTCGCGCAGACGCAGCAGGCGCTCGTCACGCCGCAGCTTCGGGCAGGTGCTGCACAGCTCGCCGTCGCAACGCCGAAAATGCTGACAGCAGGCCTTGCGCTCCAGAGTCAGGCAGCCGCGGCCATCGTCCAGGCGCACTTCCAGCAGCTCACTGGCGCCGCGCAGGCCCAACGCGTCCAGCCAGCGTACCGCCAGCGCGCGAAGTTGCTGGTTATCCAGAGTCAGTTGGCGCTGTACCAGCAACAAGGCGGCCAGCACGTAGTCGGCAGCGAGGCGCTGGGCCAGCTTGCCGTGAATGCTTTGTACCTGGCAGAACTCGGCGTGCTGGCGGCGCAGCAGTTGCTCAAGCTGGCTGGCAGCCAGGCCGATCAGCTGATCGTCCGTAGCCTGCTGCGGGCAATGCTCGGGCAGACAGAAACCCGACACCACGCCGCCCTGCACCGCCTGCCCCAGGCTCGCCAGACAGGGCACGCGCTGCGCCAGGTGTACGCCGAGCAAGGTCAGGTAGATGGGCTGCCAGACCAGGTAGGTCCAGCTGCGCACCGTCCAGTAATGCGGCCCGGCCTCGGGATGAGCCTGCTGCCAGTGCTGGTAGAGCGCGGCGATACGCCGGTCGTTGCCCTCGCTGCCGCACACCAGCAGGTCAGCCCCGGCATGCCCGATCCGCCCTTGCAGCCCGGGCAGGCTGCGGGAAATGACATCGAGCAGGTGGTGGAGGTCTTGCATCGCGGCGAACCCGGACGACGGCGGCAGTGCGGAGGGCGAATTTAATCACCGAAACGCATCTGCATCAAATTATCATTCGCCACTCAAGACTCAGGCCGTGCGCGGTTTACGCACCAGCAATGGGAATAGTGCAGCCGTCGCCAGCAGGCCGGCAGCACCGACCCAGAACGGCATGGCCTGGCCGTAATGGCTGACCAGTAGGCCCGCGCCGTAGGCCGAGCCCATGTTGCCCAGGCACTGGAAGATATTGATCTTGCTGAAGTCCACCGCGTAGTGCTCCGGCGAGCTGAGCTCGAACAGCAGTGCGTCGAGACGCACGGTGACCTGATACAGCGCCCAGCCGAACAGCACACGGCCGAGCAGGATCAGCCACTGATCACCAAAGCCCTGAATGAAGGTGGCCGCCGCGCCCAGCAGCAGACCGGCAAGAATGCCGTCACGGGTATTGCCCTGCTTGGTCGCGCGGCGCCCCCACCACAGCGCCACCACGGCCACCGCGCCGGGCAGGGCATAGACGAAGCCGGCCGCCATCTCGCTGTTCCAGTGCGCCACCTGCTGCCAGTACACAGCAAAGAACGGCCGCGTGACGTAACCGACGAAGTAGAACAGCAGCATCACCAGGCACAGGCGATAGATCGCTGGCAGGCTGCGCGACTCGTTCTTCACCGGCGCCTCGTCGCTCGCTGGCTGCTCGCCTGGTGCCGGCAGATAGCCACGCACCAGATGCATGCAGATGGCCATCTGGATGAAATCGCCGGCGGCCATCACCAGAAACACATCGCCAATGTTCATGATCTGCAAAATCAGGCCGCCCAGCGCGGCGCCGAGAATGGCGCCGAAATGCACCACCACCGACAGCGTGCCGATGGTCTGGGTGTGGTTGTCCTGCTGCTGCAGGCTCATCACGTAGGGGTACATCAGCAGGTAGCTGCCCTTGAACACCACCATCAGCAACGACACCACCCAGAACAGCGGCAGCGAGTCGATGAAATAGCAGGCGGCGGTCAGGCTGCCGGCCATCAGCTGCGCGCTGATCAGGATGCGCACCGGGTGCACGCGCTTGGCCAGACGCGCCCAGAGCGGGAACACCGCCATCACCACCAAGCTGACCACCGCCAGATACAGGCCGACGTGCTGCTCCGGCGGATTGTCGAAGCGCTCGGCGAAGTACTGCGGATAGAAGGGAATGATCAGGTTGTCGGTGATCACCGCCAGGGCGGTCATCATGATCAGGCAGGTACGCAGCGTCATCGGAGGCAGTCGGGCAAGGCGGCAGGGCCGCGCATGATGCCATTTCCAGACCAGATAACGCTAATACGCACGAGAATCAGAAAGGCTAACGACCGGCATGGCGTGCAGCGACTTGAGGCTTGTTAGTGATAAGCTCGCGCACCATGAAAACGCCAAACTTCCGCCCCGTAGTGCTATGCATGTCCGGTCACGACCCCAGTGGTGGTGCTGGTCTGCAGGCCGATATCGAAGCCCTGCTGGCCCAAGGCTGCCACGCCGCACCGACGGTGACCGCGCTGACCGTGCAGGACACCGTCAACGTCTCCGACTTCCGCGTGCTCGACCGCGACTGGGTGCTGGCCCAGGCCCGCGCGGTCATCGCCGACATGCCCGTGGCCGCCGTCAAGCTGGGCATGCTCGGCTCGGTGGACATGGTCGACACCGTGCTCGAGGTGATGAGCCAGCTGCCGGGCGTGCCACTGGTCTGCGATCCGGTGCTGCGCGCTGGCGGCGGCGGCTCGCTGGGCAAGGACGACGTCGGCTATGCCATGCGCGAGCGCCTGTTCGCCGTCTCCACCATCGCCACGCCGAACCTGCCGGAAGCGCGCATCCTCGCCGAACTGCCGCAAGGCAGCGCCGACGAGTGCGCCGAGAAGCTGCTGCCTTTTATAGAACACCTGCTGATCACCGGCGGCCACGGCGACGAAGCCGAAGTGCACAACCGCCTGTACTGCCGTGACGGCAGCCGCCACACCTTCACCTGCGCGCGCCTGCCCGGCAGCTACCACGGCTCCGGCTGCACCCTGGCCAGCACCCTGGCCGGTCGCCTGGCCCTGGGCGAGGAACTGGTCAGCGCCGTGAAAAGTGCCCTGGACTATACCTGGCGCACCCTGCGCGACGCCGAACAACCCGGCCATGGCCAACACGTGCCGCGCCGCCTGCCTTTGGACTTCGGGGCATGAATCTTCGCGGTCTCTACGCCATCACCGACACCCCGCTGCTGGCCGGCGGCAAGCTGCTGCCCTATGCCGAAGCGGCGCTGATCGGTGGCGCGCGCCTGCTGCAGTACCGCGACAAGTCGGGTGATGCCATGCGTCGCCTCGATGAAGCCCAGGCACTGGCCGAACTGTGCCAGCGCCATGGCGCCACGCTGATCATCAACGATGACCTGGAGCTGGCCGCGCGCCTGGGCGTCGGCCTGCACCTGGGCCAGAGCGACGGCTCGCTGGCCGCCGCTCGCGCCTGCCTCGGCGCAGAAGTCGTGATCGGCGGTACCTGCCACGCCCAGCTGGAACTGGCCGAACGCGCGGTCGCCGAAGGCGCCAGCTACATCGCCTTCGGCCGCTTCTTCAATTCCAACACCAAACCCGGCGCTCCGGCTGCCACCGTGGAGCTGCTGGATCAGGCACGCGCGCGCTTTGCCCAGCCCATCGTCGCCATCGGCGGCGTGACCCTGGAAAACGCCCCCGGCCTGATCGCCCGGGGCGCCAGCATGGTTGCCGTGATCCACGCCCTGTTTGCCACGGACTCCGCCACCGAGGTGGAAGACCGCGCCCGCGCCTTTGCCGCGCTGTTCGACTGATTCGTTTCCAGAGAGACCTGCCATGTCCCGTTCCGAAATTCTCTTCGCCAACGCCCAGAAACACATCCCTGGTGGCGTCAACTCGCCGGTGCGCGCCTTCCGCAGCGTCGGCGGCACGCCGCTGTTCTTCAAGCACGCCGAAGGCGCCTATGTCGTGGACGAAGACGACAAGCGCTACGTCGACTACGTCGGTTCCTGGGGCCCGATGATCCTCGGCCACAGCCACCCTGAAGTGCTCGACTCGGTGCGTCGTCAGTTGGAACACGGCCTGTCCTACGGTGCGCCGACCGCGCTGGAAACCGAAATGGCCGAGCTGGTGTGCGGTCTGGTGCCGTCGATGGAGATGGTGCGCATGGTCAGCTCGGGCACCGAGGCGACCATGAGCGCCATCCGCCTGGCCCGTGGTTTCACCGGCCGCGACAGCATCATCAAGTTCGAGGGCTGCTACCACGGTCACTCCGACAGCCTGCTGGTCAAGGCCGGCTCCGGCGCCCTGACCCAGGGCGTGCCGAACTCCGCGGGCGTGCCGGCGGCCTTCGCCAAGCACACCCTGACCCTGCCGTTCAACGACATCGACGCCGTGGCCGAGTGCCTGGCGCAGGTCGGTCAGGAAGTGGCGTGCATCATCGTCGAGCCGGTGGCCGGCAACATGAACTGCGTGCCGCCGGCGCCGGGCTTCCTCGAAGGCCTGCGCGAGCAGTGCGACAAGCATGGCGTGGTGCTGATCTTCGACGAGGTGATGACCGGTTTCCGCGTCGCCCTGGGCGGTGCGCAAGCGCACTACGGCGTCACCCCGGATCTGACCACCTTCGGCAAGATCATCGGCGGCGGCATGCCGGTAGGCTGCTTCGGCGGCAAGCGCGCGATCATGGAATGCATCGCCCCGCTCGGTCCGGTCTACCAGGCCGGCACCCTGTCGGGTAACCCGCTGGCCATGGCCGCTGGCCTGACCACGCTGAAGCTGATCAGCCGTCCGGGCTTCCACACCGAGCTAACCGACTACACCACGCGCATGCTCGATGGCCTGCAACAACGCGCCGATGCCGCCGGCATTCCCTTCGTCACCACCCAGGCCGGCGCCATGTTCGGTCTGTATTTCAGCGGCGCCGACGACATCGTCACCTTCGCCGACGTGATGGCCAGCGACAGTGCGCGCTTCAACCGCTTCTTCCATCTGATGCTGGACGGCGGCGTGTACCTGGCACCGAGCGCCTTCGAAGCGGGCTTCACCTCCATCGCCCATGGTGAAAAAGAGCTGGAAACCACCTTCGCTGCCGCCGAGCGCGCCTTCGCCGAGCTGAAAAAAGCCTGATGCAATACAGCACGGCCTTCAGTGACGCGTTGCTGGCCCTGGCCTGCGTCGTCTGCGTCGTATGGATCGGCCGGGCTCGCAGGCGCTATGGCGAAGGTGACCAACCGGCGCTGTTCTGCGCCCTGCTCGGTTTTCTGCTGCCGGCTGCGGCGGCCAGCGTCGGCGTGATTCGTTACGGCTTCGACCCGAGCTGGCAGCCAGCGCACCTGTGGCTGTCGCAGGCCAGCAGCTTTCTCGGCCTGCCGCTACTCGGTGCCGCCGCACTGGCGCTGGGCCGTGGCTGGGCCTGGAGCCGGCCGAACTGGGGCCGAATCCTGCTCGGCCTGTGCGCCTTCTTCGAGTTGTTCCGCCAGCTTGGTTATATGGAGGACTACCGCCTGGCGCTGAACCTGGCCACGCTGGTGCTGATTCTCTATGCCGGCGCAGTCCAATGGCCGCGCCGCGCGCCTGCTGTAGTCGCAGCCGTGGTGGTGGGCCTGTTCCTGCTGGCCGGTGTGGCAGTCGGCACCGAAGGCGTGATCGGACCGCTGCGCCGCATCGACCTGTTCCACGTGCTGTTGGCGCCAGCTTACCCGCTGCTGGCATGGCTGCTGATGAGGCTGCCGGGAAGTGCGAAACGACAGACCGGGTAACAGGCTGTTGAAAAACGTAGGCGACGACTGCATGGATGCAGGAGGTAGAGCGAAGCAGGAAGCCCGAGCCGAGGCAGGCAAGACAATACCGATGGCGGCCCCGCAAAAACGGCCGAAAAAGCGCAGTTTACGCGCTGTAAATGAGCATTTTGAGGCCGGCTTTAACGCAGTATTGCCAACGCAGGTAGTTTTTCGACAGCCTGGTAAAGCCTTTGTAACAAGCCCGCGGTTATTCCATAATGCGACTGTCGGCACGTTTTGCGCCGACCGGGCACGTCACCCGCCCTGAACTGCCGAGGTCCCGTTATCCAGATGAACCGCACCGGCCGCACCCTGTCCCTGGGCTGCCTGTTGCTTTTCCTCCCGCTGTTTGCATTCGCAGGCGGCAATTCGCTATTGATCCCCGCCAGCGGCAGCTGCGCGCTGAACGCCTCCCCCGAAGAGATGCCCGATGCCCTGGCCAGCTGCCAGGAAATGGCACGCGCCGGCAACACGCAGGCGGCCTATGAGCTGGGTGAGTACTACTACGACGGCAAGCGCACCCCGCGCGATCTAAAGCAGGCCCTGACCTGGTTCGAGCGCGCCTCACTGCAGGGCCACGCCGAAGCGCAGCTGCGCCTGGGCACCATGTTCTTCCGTGGCGAAGGCGTACCGGCCAACAACGTGCAGGCCTACATCGTATTGAAGATGGCATCGGTCAATGGCTCGGACGAAGCCATGGACAGCGCCGACCTGGTGTCGGCGCAGATGCGTCGCGATGAACTGGAAATCGCCAGCCAGGTGCTGGGACAGATCTTCCGCAGCTACCTGCTGGAGCTGCAGACCGCCGAAGGTCGTTCACCTTTCGCGCCCTTGCCCTGACCCCACAGGGTGGGCCGGGCGGCGTTCCGCTTCAGCCCACCAGGTGGCATCGCGATACCGCTGTTGGGCTGAAGCCCACACTACTTCGCTGCCTTAAGCACCATTAAAAGCTGGTGCGCGCGGCACACCCTACGATTCTGCGCTTACTTGTCCGGCATCGGCATGGGGAATGGCATCACGTTGCCGCCGCCCTTGGCCTCGCTGATCTTCGCCGTGCCCAGGCGCTCCACCTCGTCGATGCGGATGATCGCGTGCATCGGCACGAAGCTGCGCACTACACCCTCGAACTGGGCCTTGAGCTTCTCCTCGCTGGGATCGACCACCAGTTGGCTGCGCTCGCCAAAGACGAACTCCTCCACCTCCAGAAAACCCCACAGATCGCTCTGATAGATCTGCTTGGCATACATCTCGTACACCTGGCCCTGGTTGAGGAAAATCACCTTGTAGATGGGATCGCGCTTGCTCATGAAGACTCGAAGTCAGGAAAAAAACAGGGCGCGCAGGATAGCACAGCGGAGCATGCGTAGCCCGGATGCGAACCGCGGATGGACGGCGCAAGACGCCGGATTGCATCCGGGCTACGGGAACTGAGCGGTAGCATCCCCCAGGGCACACGCCTATAATGCGCGGTCATTTTTTAACCACCTCAGACAGTGCCATGACCAAGAAGCTCTATATCGAAACCCACGGTTGCCAGATGAACGAGTACGACAGCTCGCGCATGGTCGACCTGCTGGGCGAGCATCAGGCCTTGGAGGTCACGGAAAAACCCGAAGAAGCCGACGTGATCCTGCTCAATACCTGCTCGATCCGCGAAAAGGCGCAGGACAAGGTGTTCTCCCAGCTCGGCCGCTGGCGCGAGCTGAAGCAGGCCAATCCAGATCTGGTGATCGGCGTCGGTGGCTGCGTGGCCAGCCAGGAAGGCGCGGCGATCCGCGACCGCGCGCCCTATGTCGACGTGGTATTCGGCCCGCAGACCCTGCACCGTCTGCCGGAGATGATCGACGCCGCGCGCACCACCAAGACCGCGCAGGTCGACATCAGCTTTCCAGAGATCGAGAAATTCGACCGCCTGCCCGAACCGCGCGTCGACGGCCCCAGCGCCTTCGTCTCGGTGATGGAAGGCTGCAGCAAGTACTGCACCTTCTGCGTGGTGCCCTACACCCGTGGCGAGGAAGTCAGCCGTCCGCTGGTCGACGTGCTGATGGAAATCACCTCCCTCACCGAGAAGGGCGTGAAGGAAATCACCCTGCTCGGGCAGAACGTCAATGGCTACCGTGGCGAAGCGCCGGACGGCCATATCGCCGATTTCGCCGAGCTGCTACATGCCGTGGCTGCGCTCGATGGCGTCGAGCGTATCCGCTACACCACCAGCCACCCGCTGGAGTTTTCCGACGCGATCATCCAGGCCCACGCCGAGATCCCGCAGTTGGTGAAATACCTGCACCTGCCGGTGCAGTCCGGCTCCGACCGCATCCTCGCGGCGATGAAGCGCAACCACACCGCACTGGAATACAAGTCGCGCATCCGCAAGCTGCGCGCTGCCGTGCCGGACATCCTGATCAGCTCGGACTTCATCGTCGGCTTCCCCGGCGAAACCGAGAAGGACTTCGAGCAGACCATGAAGCTGATCGAGGACGTCGGTTTCGACTTCTCCTTCTCCTTCATCTACAGCTCGCGCCCCGGTACCCCGGCCGCCGATCTGGTGGACGACACCCCGGACGAGGTGAAGAAGCAGCGCCTGGCCCTGCTCCAGCACCGCATCAACCAGAACGGCTTCGAGAACAGCCGGCGCATGGTCGGCACGGTGCAGCGCATCCTGGTCAGCGACTACTCGAAGAAGGACCCGGGCATGCTCCAGGGCCGTACCGAGCAGAACCGCATCGTCAATTTCCGCTGCGACAATCCACGCCTGATCGGTCAGTTCGTCGACGTGCATATCGACGACGCCCTGCCCCATTCGCTGCGCGGCACCCTGCTGGATGCCGACACCCTCCACTAACGTAGCGGGCGCCCCCACTTTGCGTTGCGGGCGCCCGGCGTTATGCTGCCTTTCAATACCCAGACAAGTGACGATCACACCATCACCTTGAACACCTCTCTAGAACCTCATCGTTTTACCCTCGAACCTTTCGAGGCCCGCCGTTTCGCCAATCTCTGCGGCCAGTTCGACGAGCATCTGCGCCTGATCGAAGAGCGCCTCGGCCTGGAAATCCGCAACCGTGGCAACCAGTTCGAGATGCTCGGCGCCGCCGAAAAGACCCAGGCCGCCGAAACCCTGCTGCGCAAGCTGTACCGCGAAACCAAAGCTACCGAGCTGTCGCCCGACCTGGTGCACCTGTACCTGCAGGAGTCCGGCGTCGAGGAACTGGTCAACCCCAGCAACCTGCCGCAGGTCACCCTGCGCACCAAGAAGGGCGTTATCAAGCCACGCGGCGTCAATCAGCAGCGCTACGTCAAGGCGATCCTCGACAACGACATCAACTTCGGCATCGGCCCAGCCGGCACCGGCAAGACCTACCTGGCCGTGGCCTGCGCGGTGGACGCCCTGGAGCGCGAGCAGGTACGACGCATCCTGCTGGTGCGTCCGGCGGTCGAGGCCGGCGAGAAGCTCGGCTTCCTGCCCGGTGACCTGGCGCAGAAGATCGACCCCTACCTGCGCCCGCTGTACGACGCGCTCTACGAGATGCTCGGTTTCGAATACGTGGCCAAGCTGATCGAGAAGCAGGTGATCGAGATCGCACCGCTGGCCTACATGCGCGGCCGCACCCTTAACAACAGTTTCATCATTCTCGACGAGAGTCAGAACACCACCGTCGAGCAGATGAAGATGTTCCTCACCCGTATCGGTTTCGGCTCCACCGCCGTGATCACTGGCGACATCACCCAGGTCGACCTGCCGCGCGGCACCAAGAGCGGCCTGACCCACGTGATCGACGTGCTACGCGACGTGCCCGGCATCAGCTTCACCCACTTCAAGCCCAAGGACGTGGTGCGTCACCCGTTGGTGCAGCGCATTGTCGAAGCCTACGAGCGCCACGACGCGCGCCTGCACGGCAAGGTCGACAGCCACGATGCTTGAACTCGACCTGCAACTGGCCACTGACGGCCAGCACCCGGACGAAGCGCAGCTGCGCCGCTGGTGCGAACTGGCGCTGCGCCAGCGCACGGCCGACTCCGAACTGACCATCCGCCTGGTCGATGAAGCCGAAGGCCGCGAGCTGAACCACACCTGGCGGCACAAGGACTACGCTACCAACGTCCTGTCATTCCCTGCCGAGATTCCTGACGGAATCCTCGACATTCCGCTGCTGGGCGACCTGGTGATCTGCGTACCGGTGGTCGAGCGCGAAGCTGCCGAGCAAGGCAAGACATCGCAAGCGCACTGGGCCCACCTGGTGATCCATGGCTGCCTGCACCTGCTGGGCTATGACCACATCGAGGAAGACGAAGCCCTCGAGATGGAAGATCTGGAACGACAATTGCTCGCCGAACTGGGTCATCCCGACCCGTATGCCGGTGATGAATCTCCTAATGAAAAGGACCCCGAGTAAAACGCCATGAGCGAAGACCGATCGAGCAACGAGCAGAAGTCCTGGTTCAACAAGCTGACCCAGGCTTTTGCTCATGAGCCGAGAAACCGCCAGGAACTGCTGGAAGTCCTGCGCGAAGCCCATCAGAACAAGCTGCTCGACAGCGAAGCACTGGCCATCGTCGAAGGCGCCATTCAGGTCGCCGACCTGCAGGTACGCGACATCATGGTGCCGCGCTCGCAGATGATCAGCATCAAGGCCAGCCAGACGCCCCGCGAGTTCCTGCCCGCCATCATCGACGCGGCGCACTCGCGCTACCCGGTGATCGGCGAAAGCCTCGACGACGTCATCGGCATCCTCCTGGCCAAGGATCTGCTGCCGCTGATCCTGCAGGGTGAACAACCCAACTTCAACATCAAGGACTTGCTGCGCCCGGCCACCTTCGTGCCCGAGTCCAAGCGCCTGAACGTGCTGCTGCGTGAGTTCCGCGCCAACCACAACCACATGGCCGTGGTCATCGACGAATACGGCGGCGTCGCCGGCCTGGTGACCATCGAGGACGTGCTCGAGCAGATCGTCGGTGACATCGAGGACGAGCACGATGTCGAGGAAGACGGCTACATCAAACCGCTGCCCTCCGGCGACTACCTGATCAAGGCACTGACGCCCATCGACAGCTTCAACGAAACCTTCGACAGCCAGTTCTCCGACGACGAGTACGACACCGTCGGCGGTCTGGTGATGAGCGCCTTCGGCCACCTGCCCAAGCGCAACGAAGTCACCGAGATCGGCGAGTTTCGCTTCCGCGTGCTCAACGCCGACAGCCGTCGCATCCACCTGCTGCGCCTGACGCCAGTCAGCCGCTGACGGCTGCTATCCGGGGATGGCAACCGAGCCTCCCCGGATTGCATCCGGGCTACCACTTGCCGCCTACCACTGCCTCCCCCTACCCTTGCGCCACCCCGACTCCAAGGATCACCCCATGCTGCAATGGATCACTCGTCCGGGCTGGCCCGGCCACCTGCTCGCCTGCGGCGCAGGCGCCCTGACCACCCTGACGCTTGCCCCCTTCGACCTGTGGCCGCTGGCCGTGCTGTCCATTGCCCTGTTCTATCTCGGCCTGCGCGAACTGCGCCCGGGCCAGGCGGCGCTGCGCGGCTGGAGCTACGGCTTCGGCCTGTTCGCCGCCGGCACCAGCTGGGTGTATGTGAGCATCCACGACTATGGCGCCGCCTCGCCGGCGCTGGCAGGCATTCTCACCCTGGGCTTCGTCGCCGGGCTGGGCCTGTTCTTCGCCCTGACTGCCGCTCTCTGGGCGCGCTGGATACGCCGCAACGAAGCGCCGCTGGCCGACGCCCTGGCGTTCGCCGCACTATGGGTCGCCCAGGAAGTGTTGCGCGGCTGGTTCCTCACCGGTTTCCCCTGGCTGTATGCAGGCTACAGCCAGCTCGACGGTCCGCTGAGCGGCCTGGTGCCGATAGGCGGAGTCTGGCTGTCATCCTTCGTCATCGCGCTGTCGGCCGCGCTGATCATCAACCTGGAGCGCCTGCGTCCGCACAAACCGCGCTACATCTGTGCCCTGCTTCTGCTGCTGAGCCCTTGGCTCGCCGGCCTGGCGCTGAAGGATCACAACTGGACCCGAGCCGCAGGCAGCAGCCTTACGGTCGCCGCCGTGCAAGGCAACGTCGAGCAGAACCTGAAATGGGACCCGGCCCAGCTCAACGCACAGCTGGCGCTGTATCGTGACCTTAGTTTCAGTGCCGAGCGGGTCGATATTCTGGTCTGGCCGGAAACGGCGATCCCGGTGCTCAAGGACATGGCCCAGGGCTATATCGGCGTGATGGATCGCTTCGCCCGTGACCGCAACAGTGCGCTGATCACCGGCGTGCCGGTGCGCCAATCCAACGAGCGCGGGGAGATTCGTTACTACAACGCCATCACCAGTTTCGGCGAAGGCCAGGGCACCTACCTCAAGCAGAAGCTGGTGCCATTCGGCGAATACGTGCCCCTGCAGGAAGTGCTGCGTGGCTTGATTGCTTTCTTCGACCTGCCCATGTCCGACTTCGCCCGCGGCCCGGCCGACCAGCCACCGCTGCTGGCCAAGGGGCATCGCATCGCACCATTCATCTGCTACGAAGTGGTCTACCCGGAGTTCGCCGCAGCACTGGCAGCGGACAGCGAGATCCTCCTGACGGTGAGCAACGATGCCTGGTTCGGCACCTCCATCGGCCCGTTGCAGCACCTGCAGATGGCGCAGATGCGCGCGCTCGAGGCCGGACGCTGGATGATCCGCGCCACCAACAACGGCATGACCGTGGTGATCGACCCGCAGGGCCGTATCCAGTTCGGCTTGCCGCAGTTCGAACAAGGCGTGCTCTATGGTGAAGTGCTGCCCATGCAGGGACTCACGCCTTATCTGCAATGGCGCATCTGGCCGCTGGCGATTCTCTGCGCCCTGTTACTGGGTTGGGCCCTGCTGGCCAGCCGCATGGCCAAGACCCTGTAGGACGGTCTCGCGAGCGAAGCGAGCAGCCCGCCAGCCCTCGGAACGCAGAATCCGCAGGCTTACTTCCTGCGGCGAGTACGCCCTACTGCTTGCCGTAGACGATGGGATACGCCAACAGGCCGATGGCTTCGTTGAGCAACTGACTGCTCTGCCAGATCACCCGCGACTCCGGCAGCCAGCCACCCAGCGGGCGCTCATAGCCGGCACTTAGGTAACCCATCGGCGCCGTGATCACCTCGAAGCCGGCCTGCTCGAAACTCCGGCGGGCACGCGGCATGTGCCAGGCCTGCGTTACCAGCACCACGCGACGCACACCCTGAGGCTGTAACAGTTCAGCGCTGAGCGTCGCATTTTCCCAGGTAGTGCGGCTCTCCTCCTCCAGCCAGCGGATCTCCAGCCCGTAGTCGCGGCGCATGGCATCGGCCATCAGCGCTGCTTCACTGGGCGGCTGGCCGTAATGCAGGCCACCGCTGGCAGCCAGTGGCAGACCGGACGCGCGCGCCAGACGAGCTGCATAGCGCAGGCGCTCCAACGCCATCAGGCCGGGTTGATCGGTGCGCCCCCAGCCCGGATCGTTCTGCTCACGCCCGGCACCGAGAATCACGATGGCGTCGGCACGCTGCGCCAGCGTCGTCCACTGCGCCTGCTCCAGCACCGGCTCGCGCTCGAGCAACCCCGCGCCCCACTGCATCACCGCCGGCAGACTCATCAGCCAGAGCCCGCCAAAACCCATCGCGAAACAGACCACCGCCACACGCGGAAACCGACGGCGCAACCACCAACCCAGCAGCATCAGCAGCAGCAGGACGCCTGGCGGCATCAACAGTTGTTTGAGGATGTAGCGAATCGGCATCAGGCACCTCCTGGGCGCCCTAGCCTAGCAGGCTGCTGAAACCGTAGGCGACGACTGTATGGATGCAGGAGTAAAGGCGAAACAGGAAGCACGAACCGAAGCAGTTAGCGGGAATTGCCACTGCGAAACAGCTTCGAACCGCAGGCCTGACAGGCCTGGGCATTCTGGCCTCGCTGCCAGGTCACCGGCGTACCGCACAGGGCACAACACAAGGCCTGGCGCCGCTTGAGCAGGGGCTTGGCCTTGGCCACCGGACGGGCGGAGGCACCCTTGCCCATGCGAATTGGCTGGCGCTGTATCAGCGCCAGCTCCTCGGCCGCCGCATGCCAGCCACGCAGCCAGTGCAGGTCACGGTTGAGATAGGCACGAATCAGGTCCAGCTCCGCCGGGCTCAACCCATCAAGCTCCAGCTCGCGCAGCGGCTCAGCATGCAGGCGGCTGGCGGTATCAGCTTCCTCCAGCGCCAGGGCAAGCCTTTGCAACAGTCGCTCGTAAAGGCCACCACCCCGTTCCGCCTGCCGTACATCCGCCATCTAACACCTCGCGAGCCCCGACAACCGCGGGCCTTGAATAAAGCTTAGCGAAGGCCCCGCGCGCAGCCCGGCGCCGCGACAAACGGCGGACGCGGCACAATCTGGGTTTCCCTCGATAGACGGCGCTCATGTATGCTACGACGTTTTCCGCAAGCCCCATTCCTTCAGCGCCAGAGCCATGCACGAACAGTACTCGCCCCGTGAAATAGAAGCCGCCGCGCAGTCCCACTGGGACGCGCAGAAATCCTTCGTCGTCAGCGAACAGCCCGGCAAGGACACCTTCTACTGCCTGTCGATGTTCCCCTACCCCAGCGGCAAGCTACACATGGGGCACGTGCGCAACTACACCATCGGTGACGTGATCGCGCGCTACCAGCGCATGCAGGGCAAGAACGTGCTGCAGCCGATGGGCTGGGACGCCTTCGGCATGCCGGCGGAAAACGCCGCGATGAAAAACCAGGTAGCGCCAGCCAAGTGGACCTACGAGAACATCGCCTACATGAAGTCCCAGCTCAAATCGCTGGGCCTGGCCATCGACTGGACGCGCGAAGTTACCACCTGCAAGCCGGACTACTACCGCTGGGAACAGTGGCTGTTCACCCGCCTGTTCGAGAAAGGCGTGATCTACCGCAAGAACGGCACCGTCAACTGGGACCCGGTGGACCAGACCGTACTGGCCAACGAGCAGGTCATCGACGGCCGTGGCTGGCGTTCGGGCGCGCTGATCGAGAAGCGCGAAATCCCGATGTACTACTTCAAGATCACCGCCTATGCCGAAGAGCTGCTGAGCAGCCTGGATGAGTTGGATGGCTGGCCCGAGCAGGTCAAGACCATGCAGCGCAACTGGATCGGCAAGAGCTTCGGTGCCGACATCGTGTTCGACTACGACGTCGCCAGCATCGGCATCGACGGCCAGCTCAAGGTCTACTCGACCCGCCCCGACACCCTGATGGGCGCGACCTACGTCGCCGTGGCCGCCGAGCATCCGCTGGCCCAACGCGCCGCCGAGGGCAACCCGGCCATCGCTGCGTTCATCGCCGAATGCAAGGCCGGCTCCGTGGCCGAGGCCGACATGGCCACCATGGAGAAAAAGGGCGTGGCCACCGGCCAGTTCGTCATCCACCCGCTGACCGGCGACAAACTGCCTGTGTTCGTCGCCAACTACGTGCTTTGGGGCTACGGCGAAGGCGCGGTAATGGCCGTGCCGGCGCATGACGAGCGCGACTTCGAATTCGCCAACAAGTACGACCTGCCGATCACCCAGGTGTATGCCGGTGAAGGCAAGGACTACGACGCCAGCGCCTGGCAGGACTGGTACGGCGACAAGGCCGGCCTGACCACCATCAACTCCGGCAAGTACGACGGTCTGGATTTCAGCGCCGCCTTCGACGCCATCGTCGGCGACCTCGAAGCCAGCGAACACGGCGCGCGCAAGACCCAGTTCCGCCTGCGCGACTGGGGTATCAGCCGCCAGCGCTACTGGGGCTGCCCGATCCCGATCATCCACTGCGATAGCTGCGGCGATGTGCCGGTGCCGGAAGACCAGTTGCCGGTGGTGCTGCCCGAAGACGTGGTGCCGGACGGCGCCGGTTCGCCGCTGGCGAAGATGCCCGAGTTCTACGAGTGCAGCTGCCCGAAATGCGGCGCACCGGCCAAGCGCGAAACCGACACCATGGACACCTTCGTCGAGTCGTCCTGGTACTTCGCCCGCTACGCCAGCCCGCACTACGAGGGCGGCATGGTCGACCCGCAGGCCGCCAACCACTGGCTGCCGGTGGATCAGTACATCGGCGGCATCGAGCACGCCATCCTGCACCTGCTGTACGCGCGCTTCTTCCACAAGCTGATGCGCGACGAAGGTTTGGTGTCATCGAATGAGCCGTTCAAGAATCTGCTGACCCAGGGCATGGTGGTTGCCGAGACCTACTACCGCACCCTGGAAAACGGCGGCAAGGACTGGTTCAACCCGGCCGACGTCGAGGTCGAGCGTGATGCCAAGGCCAAGGTCATCGGCGCCAAGCTGAAGAGCGACGGTCTGCCGGTGGAAATCGGCGGCACCGAGAAGATGTCCAAGTCGAAGAACAACGGCGTCGACCCGCAGGACATGATCGACCAATACGGCGCCGACACCTGCCGCCTGTTCATGATGTTCGCCTCGCCGCCCGACATGAGCTGCGAATGGTCGGATGCCGGCGTCGAGGGTGCCAACCGCTTCCTGCGTCGTGTCTGGCGTCTGGCTCAGGGCCATGTCAGCGCCGGTCTGCCGGGCAAGCTGGATGTCTCCGCTCTCACCGACGAGCAGAAAGCCGTGCGCCGCGCCATTCACCTGGCGATCAAGCAGGCCAGCAACGATATCGGTCAGCACCACAAGTTCAACACCGCCATCGCCCAGGTGATGACCCTGATGAACGTGCTGGAAAAGGCCGCCACCGCTACCGAACAGGACCGCGCGCTGGTGCACGAAGGTCTGGAAATCGTCACTCTGCTGCTGGCACCGATCACCCCGCACATCAGCCACGAGCTGTGGCAGCGCCTGGGTCATGCCGATGCGGTGATCGATGCGCAGTGGCCGCAGGTCGATGAATCCGCCCTGGTTCAGGACAGCCTGACGCTGGTGGTACAGGTCAATGGCAAACTGCGCGGCGAGATCATCGTTGCGGCCAGCGCCAGCCGCGAAGACGTCGAGGCCGCCGCTCGTGCCAACGAGAACGTCCTGCGCTTCACCGAAGGCCTGAGCATTCGCAAGGTCATCGTGGTGCCGGGCAAGCTGGTCAACATAGTCGCCAACTGATTAAGCTCGGCGCCACACATGTGTGGCGCCGTGATCCGCCAAGGGGATATGAGAATGATGAAACGGAATCTGCTGGTCATCGGCCTGGCTGGCCTGCTCAGCGCATGCGGCTTCCAGCTGCGTGGCACCGGCGATGTGCAGTTCGCCCTCACGGAACTCGACGTCAGCGCGCGTGATGCCTACGGCGACACCGTGCAGCAAGTACGTGAAGTGCTGGAGAACAACGACGTTCGCGTCTACTCCGGCGCCCCCTACAAGCTGGTGATCGCCCGCGAGACCGAGAATCGTCGCGGCGCCAGCTACAGCAGCGGCGCACGTACCGCCGAGTACGAGCTGACCATGGGTCTGGAATACGAGATCCGCGGTGCGAAGAACCTGCTGCTGACCGGCAACAAGGTGGAAGTGCAGAACTACTACCAGCAGGACGACAACAACCTGGCCGGCTCCGACCAGGAAGCGGCTCAGCTGCGTAGCGAGCTGCGCCGTGAAATGATCCAGCAACTGATGTTCAGCCTGCAGCAGATCACGCCCGAGCGACTGGACCAACTGCAGCAGACCGCCGAAGCCCGCGCCAAGGCCGAAGCCGAAGCACTGGAAGCGCAGCGTCGGGCTCGTGAGAGCCAGGTCGCGCCGCAGCAGTCGCCGATCGAACTGCCGTCCCGCTAAAGGCCCAAGGGCCGCAGCCGCGGCCCGACGCCCTGCCCCTGATGACATCAACCCGATGAAGCTTGCCCCAGCGCAACTCGGCAAACACCTGCAAGGCGCACTGGCACCTGTCTATGCGATCAGCGGCGACGAGCCATTGCTGTGCCAGGAAACCGCTGACGCCATTCGCAATGCCTGCCGCCAGCAGGGGTTCGGCGAACGCCAGGTGTTCAATGCCGAAGCCAACTTCGACTGGGGCAACCTGCTACAGGCTGGCGCCAGCCTCTCGCTGTTCGCCGAGAAACGCCTACTGGAACTGCGCCTGCCTTCCGGCAAGCCAGGCGACAAGGGCACAGCCGCCCTGCTCGAGTACCTGGCCCGGCCGCCCGAGGACACCGTCCTGCTGCTGAGCCTACCCAAGCTCGACGGCAGCATGCAGAAATCCAAATGGGCCAAGGCGCTGATCGACGGTCAGGTGAGCCAGTTCATTCAGATCTGGCCGGTAGACGCCAACCAGTTGCCGCAGTGGATTCGCCAGCGCCTCGCTCAGGCCGGCCTGAGCGCCAGCGCCGATGCCGTGGACATGATCGCCGCGCGCGTCGAAGGCAACCTGCTGGCCGCCGCCCAGGAAGTGGAAAAGCTCAAGCTGCTCGCCGAAGGCAACCAGGTGGATGCCGAAACCGTGCAGGCGGCCGTGGCCGACAGCGCCCGCTTCGACGTATTCGGCCTGATCGACTGCGCCCTGGCTGGCGATGCCGCCCATGCCCTGCGCGTACTCGAAGGCCTGCGTGGTGAAGGCGTGGAAACCCCGGTGATCCTCTGGGCGCTGGCGCGCGAAATTCGTCTGCTGGCCGGCATCGCCCACCAGCAAAGCCAGGGCATCCCGCTGGACAAGGCCTTCTCCAGTGCCCGCCCCCCCGTCTGGGACAAGCGCCGTCCGCTGGTTTCCAAGGCGTTGCAGCGCCACAGCAGCAAGCGCTGGGGCCAGTTATTGCAGCAGGCGCAACTGATCGATGCGCAGATCAAAGGCCAGGCGGCTGGCGATCCGTGGAGCGAGCTCGCCATGCTGACCCTGCAACTGGCCGGACAGCGGCTACGTCTCGCAACGTAGCGCGGGTACAAACCATCACTTGGTGATGGCGGCTGCACTCGCTCTGAGCCCCATCTGGACATTTTCTGTACAGCGGCGCATAGTCCTCGCCGCCTGCATAGGCGCAGGCCAGTCTGCATGAGGAAATTCCATGAGCAAGAAAACCGGCAAACGGCCGAACAAGGCCAAATCCATCGTCGCCCAACCGCTGTTTCGCTCCCGCCAGGAACGACCACAGAAAGGCAAAGGCAGCTACCGCCGCGAAGCCTCCCACAATTGGGAGGCTTCTTGCTTTATGGGGTATGTCGACTCACTGATGGCCCTGCCTGTTGCCCGAGCATGCTAAGGTAAGCGCCTGCTTAAACGTCCTGAGATAGACATGCCACACCAGCTTCCTCGTCGCG
This sequence comes from Ectopseudomonas toyotomiensis, assembly GCF_017167985.1. NCBI lineage: Bacteria > Pseudomonadati > Pseudomonadota > Gammaproteobacteria > Pseudomonadales > Pseudomonadaceae > Ectopseudomonas > Ectopseudomonas toyotomiensis. Next base: position 1,313,268 of record NZ_CP070505.1, read on the forward strand.
TCCTGGCTCTGCTTCCTCTTCTGCTGCTGGCGGCCTGCGCCCAGGCCCCGGCGGAAAATCTGCCTACCGCCACAGCCCCTGCAGCGGTTCAGACTGCCACCGAAACAACCTTGCCCAGTTTCGCCGACTGGCGTCAGGCCATGCGTAGCGAAGCGATTGCCGCCGGCATCGACGCGGCGCTGTTCGATCGCGTATTCGCTGGCGTCACCCCTGACCCTGCGGTGCTCAAGGCAGACAGCAGTCAGCCCGAGTTCACTCGCCCGGTGTGGGAATATCTCGACGGCGCCGTCTCCTCCAGCCGCATCGGCCGCGGCCGGGTATTGCTGGCCCAGCACAACGCCATGCTGCAACGCATCGAACAGCAATATGGCGTCGAAGCGCAGATCCTGGTGGCCATCTGGGGCCTGGAGAGCAACTTCGGTAACAATATCGGTAGCCACAGCGTCATCCGCTCCCTCGCTACGCTGGCCTATGACGGTCGCCGCCAGGGCTTCTGGCGTGCCCAGTTGCTGGCCGCCCTGCAAATCCTGCAGAACGGCGATGTGCCCAGCGAACGCATGATCGGTTCCTGGGCCGGCGCCATGGGCCAGACTCAGTTCATGCCCACCACCTACAACCAGCATGCGGTCGACTTCGACGGCGACGGCAAGCGCGACCTGTGGAACTCTCAGGCCGACGCCCTGGCCTCGGCCGCCCATTACCTGCAGGCATCCGGCTGGCAGCGAGGGCAGCCTTGGGGCTTCGAAGTGAACCTGCCGAATGGCTTCGACTACGCCCTGGCCGACCCGGATCAACGCCGCACGCTGGCCGAATGGGCAGAGCTCGGCGTAAGGCCGCTGGCACCGACAGGCGCAGCGGCGAGCTCCCGCGCCAGCCTGCAGCTGCCTGCTGGGCATCAAGGTCCCGCCTTCCTGCTGCTGGATAATTTCCGCAGCATCCTCAAGTACAACAATTCCACGTCCTACGCGCTGGCCATCGGCCTGCTCGCCGACAACCTGCTACGCACCACCGAAATCAAGGGGCAATGGCCCCGGGGTGAGCGTCAGCTGGGGCGTAGTGAACGTGTCGAACTGCAGGAACTGCTGGCCCAGGCCGGCTTCGACCCAGGCCCGGCCGACGGCATCATCGGCGCCAATACGCGCAAGGCCATTCGCGCCCTGCAACTGCAGTTGAACTGGCCAGCCGATGGCTACCCCAACACCCAACTGCTGCAACAGCTGCGCACACGCTGAATCCAGCACTGACACCTCAGAGGGGCTTGCCATCATCGGCAAGCGCCTTGCCGAGCGGTCATAGCGCCGCCTCCCCAAAACGCCTTGGCTGTGTTTTGTCGACAGGCGGCCTCAGCGTCTGCATACACCTTCTGTGGTAGACTGGCCGGCGGCCAAAAGCCACCTGCCCACGGAGCCTCTACCGGAGCCCAGATTTCCGATGTCCGACACCTCCTCGCCCAAATCCGTCGCCAGCGGCGAAAAATTTCGCACCGCCCAAGGCATTACCGCGATCAAGGATGGTCAGAAGCGCCGCGCCTCGGCCGAACCCCAGGTTTTCGAACCCAAGCCCAAGTGGCTGCGGGTCAAGGCTCCTGGTGGTAGCCGTTTCGAGGCGGTCAAGCGCAACGTCGGCGAACACCGCCTGAGTACCGTCTGTCAGGAATCGCACTGCCCGAACATGGGCGAATGCTGGTCCAACGGCACGGCCACCATCATGCTCATGGGCTCGGTGTGCACCCGCGCCTGCCGCTTCTGCGCCGTGGACACCGGCAATCCCAATGGCTGGCTTGACCTGGAAGAGCCGCAGAACACCGCCAAGTCGGTGGAGCTGATGGCCCTGCGTTATATCGTGCTGACCTCGGTGGACCGTGACGATCTCGAAGATGGCGGCGCCAGCCACTACGCAGCCTGCGTGCGAGCGATCAAGGAAAACACCCCGCAGGTGGTGGTCGAAGCCCTGACCCCGGATTTCGATGGCGATCATCAGGCCATCGAGCGCGTCGTCGACTCCGGCCTGGAGGTGTTCGCGCAGAACGTCGAGACGGTCAAACGTCTCACCCATGTGGTACGCGACCCGCGCGCCGGCTACGAGAAGACCCTAAAGGTGCTCGAGCACGCCAAGAAGCACCGTCCCGACGTGCTGACCAAGACCAGCCTGATGCTCGGCCTGGGTGAAACCGACGAGGAAATCCTCGAGACCATGGATGACCTGCGCACCATCGGCGTGGACATTCTCACCCTCGGCCAGTACCTGCAGCCGACGCGCAACCACCTCAAGGTGCAACGCTGGGTCAGCCCTGAAGAATTCAACCGCTTGCGCGACATCGGCCTGGAGAAAGGCTTCATGGAAGTCGCCGCCGGCCCGCTGGTGCGCTCCAGCTACCGCGCCGACCGCGTGTTCGAGAAGAACAACCTGGGTCTCGCCGCTCCGGTTCCGGTGCCTGGCCAGGAAGTTAATGCCAGCCTGATTCCGGCGCTAAATCTGAACTGAAATTAGTCTTCACGACAAACGAAAAAGGGACGCCTCGGCGTCCCTTTTTCGTTGCTTGCAGTAGGCTGCGCCGTGCGCACCAAGAAATCGCCGATGGGTGGCGACGCGCTACGCGTAACCCAGACGGACACGCAGTACCTGCTCCAGACGTCGCGACACCTCGTCGAACGCAGGCGGCGATTGCAGCAGGTCACGCATCTGCATCATCTTCAGCCCCGCGTAGCCGCATGGGTTGATGCGCAGGAAAGGCGACATGTCCATATCGACGTTCAGCGCCAGGCCATGGAAGGAGCAGCCACGGCTGACGCGCAGCCCCAGCGAAGCGATCTTGTCACCTGCCACATAGACGCCCGGCGCATCCGCTTTGGGCGCCGCCTCGATGCCATAGCTGGCCAACAGCTCCACCAGGCTCTGCTCCATGGCGGTGACCAGTTCACGCACACCAAGGTCAAGGCGACGCAGATCCAGCATCAGATAGGCCACCAGCTGACCGGGACCGTGGTAGGTCACCTGCCCACCGCGCTCGACCTGAATCACCGGAATATCGCCGGCAGCGAGTACATGCTCGGCCTTGCCAGCCTGGCCCTGAGTGAACACCTTGGGATGCTGCAGCAACCAGATTTCGTCCGGGGTCTGCGCATCGCGCTCACGGGTCAACTCGCGCATGGCTTCCAGTGTGGGCTGGTAGTCGACCAATCCTAGGTGACGGACGACAAGCTCGGGCATGGCTATCACAGCACCATATGCACGCGGCCGGTGGCACGCAGGTCGACGTGAATCGCCTGCAATTGCTCGACACCGGTGGCCGTGATCAGCACCTGAACGGAAATGAAGTTACCGTTGCGGCTGTCACGCATCACCAGCGTGGAGGTATCCAGATCGGGGGCGTGGCGCTGGATCACTTCGATCACCAGGTCGGAGAAACCCTCACCAGCGGTGCCGATAACCTTGATCGGGTAACGCTCGCAGGGGAATTCGATTTTTGGCGGTTGAACGTCGCTATCGGTCATGGCATCAGCGGGCTTGTGGCCCGTCCAGAAAGGGCCGCTCCGGATTGGAGCGGCCGGGCTAAATCGGAGGCCTCTAAAGCGCAGACGGAGCAGTCAGGCGAAGAAGCGCGGCTTACAGCATGTAAATGGGCACTGCTGCAGCCTGTTTCAACGCCATGACGACAACGCTGGTCGCTTTCGGAGGTGGCCGTCAGTTGAACAGGCCGAAGAAGAACATCCGAATGCTATCCCACAGACGACGTAGCAAGCCGCCCTCTTCAACCGATTCCAGCGCAACCAGGTCAGTGCTGCGCACCACCTCGTCACCCAATTTGACTTCGACCTTGCCGATCACATCGCCCTGCTGGATCGGTGCGATCAGTTGCGGATTGAGGGTCATGCTGGCCTGCAGTTTTTCCAGTTGGCCCTTGGGCATGGTCAGGGTCAGGTCTTCGGCGAGGCCGGCCTTGACCTGATGCGCAGTTCCTTTCCAGACGGTGGCCTGAGCCAGCTCGGCGCCTTTCTGATAGAAGGTGCGGCTTTCGAAGAAACGGAAACCATAGGTCAGCAGCTTCTGCACTTCGGCAGCACGGGCCTGTTCACTGACGGTACCGAACACCGCCGCAATCAGACGTTGGCCGTCACGCACGGCGGAAGCCACCAGGCAGTAGCCCGCTTCCTCGGTGTGACCGGTTTTCAGGCCATCAACCGTGTTGTCGCGCCACAACAGCAGATTGCGGTTGGGCTGCTTGATGCCGTTCCAGAAGAATTCCTTCTGCTTGTAGATATCGTAGTGAGCCTGATCTTCGTAGATGATCGCGCGGGCCAGTTTGGCCATGTCGTGGGCCGAGGAATAGTGCTCCGGATCCGGCCAGCCGGTGGAGTTCATGAAGTGGGAGTTGCTCATGCCAAGACGCTGGGCATGAGTATTCATCATGTCGGCGAAGGCATCTTCACTACCGGCGATGTGCTCGGCGATGGCAATACTGGCATCGTTGCCGGACTGAATGATGATGCCGTGCAGCAGGTCATCCACCGAGACTTCCTTGCCCACCTCGATGAACATCTTCGAACCGCCCTTGCGCCAGGCCTTTTCGCTGACGCGGACCATGTCGCTTTCCTTGATCTGGCCCCGGTTGATCTCCAGAGTCGCGATATAGGCGGTCATCAGCTTGGTCAGGCTGGCCGGCGGCAGACGCTGATCACCGTTGTTCTCCACCAGGACCTGGCCGCTGGCGGCATCCATCAGGACATAGGAAGTCGCCGCCAATTGCGGGGGCGCGGGAACCACTTGCTGGCTGGACCAGGCGAGCGGAGCGCTCAGCAGGCCCAGGAAGAGGAAGGCACGTTGCGCGAAGCTGGTGATGTTCATCCGTCTCTCGAGATTCATTACTTGGGTTTAGCGACCCATATGGGCCATCGGACAGCTCGCCGCGAACGGCGAGCCTCGGATTTAGTCCGGCAAACGCCGGTTAAGTTGCCCTCAGTCGGCACGTACCAGCGTGGGCTGCCCCAGATTGGCCAGGCGCACGCTGCTCTGCAGCTGCTCAGCCTCGCCCTGGTTGCTGATCGGCCCCATGCGCACCCGATGCAGAATCTGCTGGTCGCGCACCACTGAGCTGATGAACACCGGCACACTGCTGGTCTGGGTCAGCTTGGACTTGAGCAGCTCCGCAGCGTCCGGATTGGCGAAGGCTCCCACCTGGAGATACAGGCCAGAGGCTCCGAGTGAATCGTTTTTTTTTGCGTCGATCTGCACCGGCACCACCGCAGCGGCGTGCTGCGTCGGCGGCGGCGAGTAATGCTCGACAGGCTGCGGCACAGGCTGCGCGACGGGCTGGGCAACGGCAGCCTTGGCCGGCTGATTGTTGGCCAGCACCAGCGGCACCGGACGGCCCTGCTGCGCCCACCACTCGTGCGGATCGATACCTTCGACCTTGACCCGCGCGGTACCTTTCTCGGCATAGCCGAGCTTCTTCGCCGCTGCGAAGGACAGGTCGATGATGCGGTCGGAGTAGAACGGCCCACGGTCGTTGACCCGCAGGATCACAACCTTGCCGTTCTCCAGGTTGGTCACCCGCACGTAACTGGGCAGCGGCAGCGTCTTGTGTGCTGCGGTCATGCCGTACAGGTCGTAGGTCTCGCCGTTGGCAGTGGCCTGGCCATGAAACTTGGTGCCATACCAGGAAGCCGGACCGACCGCCTGGTAGCGACGAGCGTCCTGAATCGGGTAGTACTGTTTGCCGAACACCACATAGGGGCTGGCCTTGACCGGCCCGTAATGGGGCATGGGAATGGCGTCTTGAATCTTCGACACGTCGACGTCCCACCAGGGCGCGCCATCCTTGTGCGGTCGGTTGAAATCATCCGGGCCGGAGATGCCAGCCGACTGACCGGGCACCACCGCAGGCTGCGGTGCACGCTTGGAAGAACAGCTCGCCAGCAACAGCGCTGCAGCTACGCAGGCTGCCAGCGGCAGCAGTTTGGACGCACTCATCGATTACCCCGCGCTTCGACCAGCAGTTCGGCCAGTTGGTTGACCGCCATGGCATACATCACGCTGCGATTGTAGCGGGTGATGGTGTAGAAGTTGGGCAAACCGAACCAGTATTCGTCACCTTGCGCGCCTTCCAGACGAAACGCGGTCACCGGCAAGTCTTCTGCCAGTTCGTCCTGGCTGTTCCAGCCCAGCTCGCGCAGCTCGGCGACGTTCTTCACCGGGTCCAGCCCCTGGGTCAGGCCTTCGTCGACGCGAGCACCACTGGCCTCGACGCGACTGGCGACCTGACCGCCGGCCTGCCAGCCGTGACGCTTGAAATAGCTGGCAACGCTGCCGATGGCATCGGTCGGGTTGCTCCAGATGTTGATATGCCCGTCGCCATCGAAGTCCACGGCGTAAGCACGGAAACTGCTCGGCATGAACTGTGGCAAGCCCATGGCGCCAGCATAAGACCCCTTGAGGGTGATCGGGTCGACCTGCTCCTCACGGGTCAGCAGCAGAAATTCGCGCAGCTCCTTGCGGAAGAACGGCGCGCGTGGCGGGTAGTCGAAGGCCAGCGTGGACAGCGCGTCCATCACTCTCCAGCTGCCGGTGTTGCCACCGTAGAAGGTTTCCACGCCGATGATTGCGACGATGAACTGCGGCGGCACACCGTACTCGGCCTCGGCCTTTTCCAGCGCAGCCTGGTTCTTGCTCCAGAACTCCACGCCCTGGGCGATGCGCTTGTCGGTAATGAAGATCGGCCGGTATTCCTTCCAGGGCTTGACCTTCTCTGCTGGGCGCGAAATGGCATCGAGGATCGCCTGCTTGCGCTCGACCTCGGCGAACAGACTGATCAGTTGCTCGCTGGCGAAGCCATAGTCGCGGGTCATTTCCTCGACGAACTCGGCCACCTGCGGCGACCCGTCGTAATCGGCCGCCAGCGCCTGTGCACCAGTACCAAGCGCGCCGGCGATACCGACTCCAATGAGCGTACGAGCAGCCCAACTACGCAGAGAATGCATTAACTCAAAACCCCCAAAATCAAACCTGAGCGATCCACTTTCTGTGGGTGTGGATCGCCATCAATACCCCGAAGCCTGACAACAGCGTGACCAGATGGGTTCCGCCGTAACTAATGAAGGGTAGCGGCACCCCAACCACCGGCAGCAGCCCGCTGACCATGCCGATATTGACGAATACGTAGACGAAGAAGGTCATGGTCAGCGCCCCGGCCAGCAGCTTGCCGAACAGCGTCTGTGCCTGGGCGGTAATCACCAGGCCACGCGCCAGCAGCAGCAGATAGAGCAGCAACAACAGACAGACGCCGACCAGGCCGAACTCCTCCGCGAGCACGGCAATGATAAAGTCCGTATGGCTTTCCGGCAAAAAATCCAGGTGCGACTGGGTACCCAGCAACCAGCCCTTGCCCAATACGCCACCAGAACCGATCGCCGCCTTGGACTGGATGATGTTCCACCCCGACCCCAGCGGATCGCTCTCAGGGTTGAGGAAGGTCAACACACGGCGTTTCTGGTAGTCATGCATGACGAAGTACCACATGCCCACCGCGATCGGTACCACCGCGGCAGCGGCACCAATGATCCAGCGCCACTGCAGGCCGGCCATGAACACCACGAAGGCGCCAGAGGCCAGGATCAGCAGCGAGGTACCCAGATCAGGCTGCTTGGCAATAAGCACAACAGGCACGCCGATCATCGCCAGGCTGATGGCGATATGCTTGAAACGCGGCGGCAGGTTGTGCCGCGACAAGTACCAGGCGATGGTCATCGGCATGATGATCTTCATCAGCTCCGAGGGCTGGAAGCGGATCACCCCGGGAATGTTGATCCAGCGCGTGGCCCCCATCGCCGTGTGCCCCATCAGCTCGACCACCATCAACAGGCCGACGCCCGCCACGTAGGCCAAGGGCACCCAGCGTGCCATGAAGCGCGGGTCGAACTGGGCGATCACCACCACCGCGAGCATGCCGATGCCGAAAGACGAGGCTTGCTTGAGGAGCAGGTCGACGTTCTTGCCATTGGCCGAATAAAGAATGAACAGGCTGCCAGTACCCAGGATCAGCAGCAGCAACAGCAACCAGCCATCGATATGCATGCGCTGCAACAGGCTGGCGCGACGACGCAGTACGTCCTCGTCGGACAGGGTGCGGTCGAAATTGCTGATCATCGCTGGCTGACCTCGGCAGTCTGGGGCAAGGCGAATTCGGCTTTGAGCTGACCGGTCTCTTTATCCAGCAACCAGGCGTCCATCACCTGCTTGACCACCGGGGCGGCGACACCGGAACCGGACTCGCCGTTTTCCACCATGACCGCTACGGCGATCTGCGGCTTCTGCGCCGGCGCAAAACCAATGAACAGGGCGTGGTCACGATGGCGCTCCTGCACCTTGTTGCGGTCGTACTTCTCACCCTGCTTGATCGCCACCACCTGCGCCGTACCGCTCTTGCCCGCGATGCGGTAGACCGAACTGTCACCGACCTTGCGCGCGGTACCGCGAGGGCCGTGCAATACCTCTTCCATGCCGTGAATGCCGTAATCCCAGAATTTCGGATCACGCAGGACGATATCGGGCATCGGATTGGGGTCCGCGGGCAGGCGGCCGTCGATGCTCTTGGCCAGGTGCGGGCGAATCCACTTGCCGCGCGTGGCCATCAGCGCGGTGGCCTGCGCCAACTGCAGCGGCGTGGTCTGCATGTAACCCTGACCGATACCGAGAATCAGCGTCTCGCCCGGGTACCAAGGCTGACGATAACGTGCCCGTTTCCAGTCACGCGAGGGCATCAGGCCGGCGGTTTCCTCGAACATGTCCAGCGCCACGCGCTGCCCGAGGCCGAAGCGGCTCATGTAGTCATGCATGCGATCGACGCCCATCTTGTGCGCCAGATCGTAGAAATAGGTGTCGTTGGAGCGAGCAATGGCCAGGTTGAGATCGACCCAGCCGTCACCTGTGCGGTTCCAGTTACGGTATTTGTGGCTGTGATTGGGCAACTGGTAGAAGCCGGGGTCGAACACCCGCGAAGTGGGCGTGACCACGCCGGCATCGAGACCGGCCACGGCCACCATCGGTTTGATGGTCGAGCCTGGTGGATAGAGGCCACGCAGCACCCGGTTATACAGCGGCTGATCGATGGAGTCGCGCAGCTCGCCATAGGCCTTGAAGCTGATACCGGTGACGAAGGGATTGGGGTCGAAGCTGGGCTGGCTGACCATCGCCAGCACTTCACCATTGTTCGGATCGATGGCCACCACTGCTCCACGTCGACCACCCAGGGCGTTCTCGGCCGCCTCCTGCAGCTGTACATCGAGGCTGAGAACGATGTCCTTGCCCGGTTTCGGGTCGACGCGCTTGAGCACCCGCAAAACGCGGCCACGCGCGTTGGTCTCTACCTCTTCGTAGCCGACCTCACCGTGCAGCTCGTCCTCGTAGAAACGCTCGATACCGGTCTTGCCGATATGGTGGGTGCCGGCGTAATCGGTCGGGTCCAGGCGCTTGAGTTCCTGCTCGTTGATGCGCCCGACGTAGCCGACCGAATGAGCGAAGTGTTCCTGCTGCGGGTAATGACGCACCAGTTGCGCGGCCACCTCGACGCCCGGCAGGCGGAACTGATTGACGGCGACACGCGCGATCTGTTCTTCGGACAACTCGAACAGGATCGGCACAGGCTCGAACGGGCGCCGCCCCTGGCGCACGCGGCGTTCGAACAGCGCCCGGTCGTCATCGGCAAGCTCCAGTACCTCGACCACCGTATCGAGCACGCTCAACCAGTCACCGGCGCGCTCACGGGTCACGGTCAGGCTGAAGCTGGGACGGTTGTCGGCAATGATCACTCCATTGCGGTCGAAGATCAGCCCACGGGTCGGCGGCAGCGGTTGCACATGGATGCGATTGTTTTCCGCCAGGGTGCTGTGATGCTCGTACTGCACCACCTGCAGGTAGTACATGCGCATGATCAACAGGCAGGTCATCACGATGATGGCCACAGCACAGAACACCACCCGGCGCTTGACCAGGCGAGCGTCCTTTTCGTGATCCTTGAGGCGAATCGGCTGCGGCATGACTAGGTGATCACTTGTGATACGGGTGGCCGGACAGCACCGTCCAGGCCCGGTAGATCTGCTCGCCGAGCAGAATACGCACCAGCGGATGCGGCAGGGTCAGTGGCGACAGCGACCAACGCTGTTCGCTACGCGCACAGACCTCCGGCGCCAGCCCTTCCGGACCGCCGACCATGAGGTTGACGTTGCGCGCATCGAGACGCCAGCGCTCCAGCTCCGCCGCCAGTTGCTCGGTGCTCCACGGCTTGCCATGGACCTCCAGCGTGACGATACGTTCGCCGGGCTGCACCTTGCTCAGCATGGCCTCACCCTCCTGACGGATCAGGCGGGCAACGTCGGCATTCTTGCCGCGGGTATTGAGGGGGATTTCCACCAGTTCCAGCGGCAGTTCGGCAGGCAGACGCTTGACGTACTCCTGCCAGCCCTCCTCGACCCAGCGTGGCATGCGCGAACCGACGGCGATCAACTTGATCCGCACGATCCAGGCTTACTCGGCGCTGTGCTGGGCGCGGCTCTGCTCGGCGCCTTGCCACAGGCGCTCGAGGTCGTAGAACTGACGCGCGGTCGGCAGCATCACGTGCACGACGATGTCGCCCAGGTCGAGCAGGGCCCATTCGCCGCTGTCCAGACCTTCGCTACCGATCGGACGCACGCCCTGCTCCTTGACCTTTTCCAGCACGTTTTCCACCAGCGACTTGACCTGACGGCTGGAGCTACCGCTGGCGATCACCATGAAGTCGGTGATGCTGGTCTTGTCCTTGACGTCGATCACGGTGATGTCGGTCGCCTTGATTTCTTCCAGCGCCGCCACGGCGATCTTGACCAGCTCTTCGCTGGGCATGTTCTGCTTGCTCATATAAAACTCATTTGCCTCGTGTAATGGACGCCAGCGCACATGCGCGGCGTTTCAAGCATTCGGCGCACGGTACAGATCGTGCGCCTGGATGTAGGCCAGTACCGCATCCGGCAGCAGATATCGCGCCGAGCGGTCGGTTGCCAGTAGATGGCGAATCTGCGTGGCGGAAATCGCCAGCGGAGTCTGCCAGATGAAACTGATTTGCCCGCCTGCACCCTGCAGGCTCAGCGGGTCGCTGACACTGCGCGCGGCCAGCAGATCGCGCAGCGCCTCCGGCGCTTCGCTGTCGGCATCCGGCCGTTGCAGCACCAACAGGTGGCAATGCTCGAGCAGTTCCTGCCAGCGATGCCAACTCGGCAAGCCGCAGAAAGCGTCCCAGCCGAGCAGCAGAAACAGCTGATCATCTGCTGCCAGCTCGGCGCGCACCGACTCCAGCGTGTCCACCGTGTACGACGGTTTGTCGCGGCGCAGCTCGCGATCATCGACCGTAAGCCGCGGCTCGCCGACCACCGCCAGCTCGACCATGGCCAGACGCTGCTCAGCTGTTGCCTGTGGCGTGTCGCGATGCGGCGGCCTGGCGCTGGGAATCAGCCGCAGCTGGTCCAGCGCCATGAACTCGGCCACTTCCAGTGCGGCACGCAGATGCCCGATGTGCACCGGGTTGAAGGTACCGCCGAGCAGGCCGATGCGTCGGGCGCCGATCCGTTTCATTTATGTGCGAATGTGTCCATCGCCGAAGACCACGTACTTCTCGCTGGTCAGCCCCTCCAGGCCAACCGGGCCACGGGCGTGCAGCTTGTCGGTGGAGATGCCGATCTCCGCGCCCAGGCCATATTCGAAACCATCGGCAAAGCGGGTCGAGGCATTGACCATCACCGAAGCGGAATCCACCTCGGTGAGGAAGCGACGAGCATCGCTGAAGTTCTCGGTGATGATCGAATCGGTGTGCTGCGAGCCGTAGTGGTTGATGTGTTCGATGGCCGCATCCAGCGAGTCGACGATACGAATCGCCAGGATCGGCGCGTTGTACTCGGCGAACCAGTCGTCCTCGCTCGCCTCCAGCACGTCGCTGCCGAGCAGTTCGCGGGTCGCGGCATCGCCACGCAGCTCTACGCCCTTGTCACGGTAGATGGCGGCCAACGGCGGCAGCACACGCGCGGCGATGGCCTGGTGCACCAGCAGGGTCTCCATGGCGTTGCACGGCGAGTAGCGCTGGGTCTTGGCGTTGTCGCAGACGCGGATGGCCTTGTCGAGATCGGCAGCGACGTCGACATAGACGTGGCAGACGCCGTCCAGGTGCTTGATCACCGGTACCTTGGCGTCGCGGCTGATGCGCTCGATCAGACCCTTGCCACCGCGCGGCACGATCACGTCGACGAACTCCGGCATGCTGATCAGCTCACCGACCGCAGCGCGGTCGGTGGTTTCCACCACCTGCGCGGCAGCTGCCGGCAGATCGGCCTCGGCCAGACCCTGCTGGATGCAGCGGGCAATCGCCTGGTTGGAATGAATGGCCTCGGAGCCGCCACGCAGGATGGTGGCGTTGCCGGACTTCAGGCACAGACTGGCCGCATCGATGGTCACGTTCGGCCGCGACTCGTAGATGATGCCGATCACGCCCAGCGGCACACGCATCTTGCCGACCTGGATGCCGGACGGCAGGTAGCGCATGCCCTGAATCTCGCCGATCGGATCGGGCAGGGTCGCCACCTGGCGCAGGCCTTCGATCATGCTGTCGATCACCTTCGGCGTCAGCGCCAGGCGGTCGACCATGGCCGGCTCCAGACCGCTGGCGCGGGCGGCAGCCAGGTCCAGTTCGTTGGCGGCAGTCAGTTCGGCGCGAGCAGCGTCGAGGGCATTGGCAGCGGCCTGCAGCGCGCGATTCTTCTGCGCGGTGCTGGCACGGGCGAGCACCCTGGACGCCTGGCGGGCGGCCTGGCCCAGGCGGGTCATGTAGTCGTGCACGGACTCGGTCATGGCGGCGGAGGTCTGGCAGTTGGAAAAAGGGGCTGATTATAGCGGGCTCGCAAGGCCACGCCCAGCGGCGTCTGGCAAGCGGTAGGCAGCTCGTCCGCCAGGTGATGAATGCTGGGCAAAGCCGGGGCTTGCCGAGGTAGTGCACCGATGGGCAAACATGGGTACCAAGGGTGCTGGAACGTTCAGGCATTTTTAAGCTTCTTGTTGTTATGCTCGCCGCCCGATACCCAGCCACCGTGCGACAGATGAAGCCTGCTGAACCCACCCTCAGTTTACCCTGGCCCGGCGCCAGGCCATTGCCCGATACCTTCTTTGATCGCGATGCCCAGTTGCTGGCCCGCGAGTTGCTCGGCAAGGTCATCCGCCATCGCGTCGGCGCGCTGTGGCTGAGTGCACGGATCATCGAGACCGAGGCCTATTACCTGGTCGAAAAGGGCAGCCACGCATCGCTCGGCTACACCGAGAAGCGCAAGGCACTGTTCGCTGATGGCGGACATATCTACATGTACTACGCGCGCGGCGGCGATTCGCTGAACTTCAGCGCTCATGGGCCTGGCAACGCGGTACTGATCAAATCCGCGCATCCCTGGGTCGACGCCATCAGCGGCCCCGATGCCCTGGCGGCAATGCAACGCAACAACCCAGGTAGCCTCGACCAGCCCCGCGCCCCCGAACGTTTGTGCGCCGGGCAGACGCTGCTGTGCAAAGCGCTGGGCCTGAAAGTAGCGGACTGGGATGCGCGTCGCTTCGACCCGCAGCAGCTGTTCGTCGAGGATGTCGGCGAACGCCCGCACGTGATCATCCAGTGCGCGCGCCTGGGCATTCCCAAGGGCCGCGACGAGCACCTGCCCTACCGTTTCGTTGACGCCACCTACGCACGCCATTGCACACGCAACCCTTTGCGTCGTGGTCAGGTCGAAGGGCGTGATTATCGATTGTTGAGTGTTTCGGGAGCAGAACGATGAGTGTCTGGCTGGACAACCTGACCACCTGGCTTAGTGGCAACCCGCAGTGTCTGGGTCTGGCGATCTTCCTTATCGCCCTGCTCGAGTGCCTGGCACTGGTCGGCATTGTGCTGCCCGGTGTGGTGCTGCTGTTCAGCGTCGCGCTGCTGGCCGGCAGCGGCGTACTGACGTTGTGGCAGACGCTGCTGCTGGCCTACGCCGGCGCGCTGTGTGGCGACATGATTTCCTATTCGCTGGGCAGACGCTTCAAGCACAACATCGGCCGCCTGCCGGTGCTCCGTCACCACCCGCAGTGGATCCTGCGCGCCGAACTTTATTTCCGCCATTACGGCGTGGCCAGCCTGCTGGTCGGTCGCTTCATCGGCCCGCTGCGCCCCATGCTGCCACTGGTAGCCGGCATGCTGAGCATGCCGCTGCTGCGCTTCGTTCTGGTCAGTCTGGTGGCAGCTGCCGGCTGGGCGGTGGCGTACCTGCTACCGGGCTGGGCGACCGGTGCGGCCCTGCGCCTCCCCATGGCAGAAGGTTTCTGGACAGAAGCGGCGGTGCTGCTGGCGGGTATCGTAGTGATTCTGCTGCTGACCATCCAGGCCAGCCTGGCGGAAAAACCGCGCGCCAGCCTGCTCGGTGGCGGTCTCAGTCTGTTGCTGTTATTGGCCATCGTCATCGGCTGGCCGCATCTCGACGCACTGGATCAGGGCCTGATGGCCCTGGTCCAGGAACAGCGCCAGACGCACCTGGATCGCTGGATCGGCACCATCACTCGACTGGGCGATTTCCATATCCAGCTGGTAGCCGCAGCGGTGCTGTGCATCCTGCTGCTACTGGCACGCCGCTGGCGTCACCTGCTGTTCGCCGGCTCGACCCTGCTGGTCACGGCGCTGGGCAACACCACGCTCAAGCATGGTTTTGCCCGGGCGCGCCCCGACGTGCTGAGCGAGCCACTGACCACCTTCAGCTTTCCCAGCGGGCATAGCTCGGCAGCCTTTGCCTTCTTTCTGGTGCTGGGTGTGCTGGCCGGCCGTGGTCAATCGGCACGCCTGCGCCTGGCCTGGCTGGTGGTGGCGAGCCTGCCGGCCTCGGCGATCGCTCTGTCGCGGGTCTACCTGGGTGTGCACTGGCCCAGCGACATCATCGCCGGCGCCCTGCTGGCCTCGGCCGTCTGCGGCCTGAGCCTGGCGCTGTGTCAGCGCCAGGAAACGCTGCCGGCGCTACCGGCGCGCCTGTGGTGGATTGTCCTGCCCGCCTGCCTCGCGGTCCTGGGCGCCATGGCGACCTGGCAGCTGTCATCGGCGCTGCTGCGCTATGCGTATTGACACGTCGCTTCAGACATCGCCCTGGAGCATTTCCAGCATGACGTGCAGTTGCTCCAGACGCAGAGCGGGGTCATCGAGTTGAAGTAGCTGCAGTTTCTGCGCAGGCTCCAGTGGCAACAGATAGGCCAGCTGATTGGCCAGTTGCTGCTGACCGGCGACCACGCCTTCCATGGCCAGCCCCGCCACCAGCGGATGCTCGGCCAGGGCAGCGTGCAGGGCGGCCAGATCGGCGTGCTCGGCCTGCAGCGGGCTGTCTGGCTGTTCCTCAAGCCACTGCACCTCGGCGACGGTCAGTTGGTCAGGCAGAACCTGGGCACGCTCGACACGAAAACGCCGCCCACCTTTGACGCGAATACCAAGCAGCCCATTGGTACGCTGCTGAAAGTCGCGCACCAGGGCCTCGCAGCCAATCGCGGCAAAACTACTGGCGGCTGCGCCCACTTCAGCGCCCTCGACGATGCACACCACACCGAAACCACTGCCCTGCTTCATGCAGCGACTGATCATGTCCAGGTAGCGCGCCTCGAATATCTGCAGGTCGAGCACACAGTCGGGAAACAGTACGGTATTGAGCGGGAACAGCGGGAGCTTCATGGTTTACGGCCTGTTATCTACGCAAGGCTGCCGGAACATCAGGGATGGTCAGGCAGGCTCTCACAGGAGCATGACAATCGCCAGAGGCAACAGTACGGCGGTGATCACCCCCATCAGACTCATCGCCAATGCCGCGAAGGCACCGCACTCATCGCTCTCCTGTAGTGCCCGCGCGGTACCCACGGCATGCGCGGTGATGCCCAGGGCCATGCCCTGCGCCGCCGGATGATGAACCCTGCACAGACGCAGAATGGACGGCCCGACGATGGCACCGATAACCCCGGTGATCATCACGAACACCGCCGCCAGCGCCGCGATACCGCCGATCTGATCAGCCACCAGCATGGCGATAGGCGAGGTCACCGACTTGGGCGCCATGCTCATCAGCATCAGCCGCTCGGCACCGAACAACCAGGCCAGCCCCGCACCAAGCACGGTGGCGAAGGTGCCGGCAACCAGCAGGGTCAGGATGATCGGCCAGAACAGCTGACGAATCCGCCGCAGGTTGAGATACAGCGGCACCGCCAGGGCCACGGTGGCCGGGCCGAGCAGCAGAGTCAGCGCCGCAACGCTGCTCCGGTATTCGGCAAAACTCAGACCGCACAGCAGCAGGATGCCAATGACCGTGAGCATCGACACCAGCACCGGCTGCAGGAATACCCAGCGAGTACGCTCGTAGGCGGCCATGGCCAACTGATAGGCGCCCAGAGTGATGCCGATGCCGAACAACGGGTGATGGGTCAGCGCCTGCCAGGCGCCCTGCCAATCGGGACTCATACGTCCTCCCGGCGCTGCTGGCGCTCGATCAGTTTCTGCATCAGCCAGCCGGCGAAGGCCAGCGATACCAGCAGCGACAGCACCAGCGCGCCGACCACGGCCCAGAAATCGGCGGCGATATCGCTGGCATAGGCCATCACACCCACGGCGGGTGGCACCAGAATCAGCGGCAGGTATTTGAGCAGGCTGCTGGATGCAACGCTCAGCGGCTCGCCCACCTCGCCGCGCAGCATGAGAAAAACGAACAACAGCAGCATGCCGATGATCGGCCCTGGCAACATCGGTAACAGCAGGACGTTGAGAACGGTACCCAGCAACTGGCATAGCACCAGCCAGGAAAGGCCGCGAAGCAGCATGTTTGAGGTCTCCAGAAGACGAGCGATGGCCGTATTTCCGCTCGCGAGTAGGCCGTTGAAAAACGTAGGCGAGGCAGTCAGTGCAATACCGGTGGCGGCCCCGCAAAAACAGGCGAAAAAGCGGAGTTTACGAGCTGTATATGAGAACTTTTAGCCTGTTTTTAACGCAGCAAGACAACACAGGTAGTTTTTCAACGGCCTACTAGAGGGGATTCCGGGCATCTATTGGGGCATGTCGGCCATTATAGGCGCGCTGGCCTCTGTATTGCTTCGTCAGGCTGGCCTATGCCGCGTCATTCATTACGCCAAGGCAGGCTTGACCCGCTGCCGGCCCCGTGATGATCTAGGCCGCAACGGTTTCACGCACACAAGAAAAACACCCGCGTCCTCAAGGAGGAACTATGCCGTTCGTACCCGTAGCAGAGCTCAAGGACTATGTTGGCAAGGAACTTGGCAAGTCCGAGTGGCTGACCATCGACCAGCAGCGCATCAATCAGTTCGCCGAGTGCACCGGCGACCATCAGTTCATCCATGTCGACCCGGAAAAGGCCAAACTGACCCCCTTCGGCACCACCATCGCCCACGGTTTCCTGTCGTTATCGCTGGTGCCGATGCTGATGGAAAAGATCATGATCATGCCGCAGGGCCTGAAGATGGCGGTGAACTACGGTCTCGACAGCGTGCGTTTCATCCAGCCGGTCAAGGTCGACTCCAAGGTGCGCCTGGTGGTCACCCTGACCGACGCCAGCGAGAAGAATCCCGGCCAGTGGCTGCTCAAGGCCCGCGCCGTACTGGAGATCGAAGGCCAGGAGAAGCCGGCCTATATTGCCGAACCCTTGACCCTCTGTTTCGTCTGACCCCTGCCTGTTCCCGTTTCCGGTGTCATCCGCCGGAACGGGAGAGTTCTCACATCAGCAAAGCGTGCGACTCGGCAACGCAAGCGTCCAGGCTTGCGGCATACTGCGGACAAAGCACCGACCTGGACGTCCCTCATGAATCCCCTTGCCCTGCGCTTGCTGCCTCTTTGCCTGTCTCTGCTGCTCGCCGGTTGCGACGAAGCACGCCCGCTGCTGCCGGCCAATGCCACCCTGCCGGATGGTGGCCAGTATCGCGGCGAGATAGTCGACGGCCTGTTGCAAGGGCCGGGACGCCTGGACTACCGCAACGGCAGCTGGTTCGTCGGCCAATTCAAGGACGGCATGCTCGAAGGCAGCGGTGAATGGCAAGGCCCAGGTGGAGAGCACTATCTGGGCGAGTTCCACGAAGGCATGTTCCATGGCCAGGGCACCCTGACCTACAGCGATGGCAGCCGCTACCAGGGCGGTTTCGAACGCAATAGATTCAGCGGCGTCGGCCTGCTGGAACAGGGCGGCCAACGCTACCAGGGCGAATTTCTCAACGACCGCTTCCATGGCCTGGGCAAACTGGAGATGGCCGACGGCAGCAGCTTCCAGGGCCAGTTCGTCAACGGTCAACCAGAGGGCCAGGGCGTGCGCAGCGACGCCTACGGCAACCAGTACAGCGGCGTGTTCGCCCAGGGGCTGCTCAGCGGCCAGGGCAGTTACCAGAATGCCGATGGCGACAACTACAGCGGCGGTTTCCAGAATGACGAATTCCACGGCAAGGGCCGCTACCAGAGCGCCAGTGGCGAAACCTGGGCCGGGGAGTTCATCGAGGGCGTGATGCAGGGCCCCGGTGAATATACCGACGGCGCCGGCACCCGCTACCTCGGCGAGTTCGCCGACTGGCAGTATGAAGGTGAAGGCCTGCTCACGCTGAGCGATGGCAGCGCCTACCGGGGCCGCTTCTCGGCTGGCGAGTACAGCGGTACAGGTACCCTGACCCTGGCCGATGGCAGCCGCCAGTCCGGCACCTGGCAACGCGGCCGCCTGGTACGTGACGAACAGGGCCAGGTGTTGCCCGATAGCCTCGAGCTGGGCCTGCTGCAACAAGGGCACCTGCTCGATGAAGCCATCGCCGCGATTCCAGAATCGACACCGGCGCGCGAGTTGTATGCGCTGACCCTGGCCGGCGACGGCAAGCAGAGCGTATTCATGCGCGAAGCCGACTACGTCAGCCGGCTGATGCGCGAGCGCTTCGGCGCCCATGGCAGCATCAGCCTGATCAACCACCGCGACCATCTCGCCGACCGCCCACTGGCCACCCGCGAGAATCTCACCCGCGTGGTGCAGGCGCTGGCCGAACGCAGTGGCGAAGAAGACCTGATCTTCATCTATCTGACCAGCCACGGCTCGCGCCGTCACGAGCTCAATCTCGACCAGCCGCGCCTGCAACTGGCCGACCTGCCCGCCAGCGAGTTGGCTGCCCTGCTAGCTCCACTCAAGCAGCGCAACAAGGTGGTGGTGATCTCTGCCTGCTATTCCGGCGGATTCATCCCGCCACTGAAAGACGAAAAGACCCTGGTGATGACCGCCGCACGTGCCGACCGGGTGTCCTTCGGTTGCAGTGAAGAGAACGACTTCACCTACTTCGGTCGCGCCCTGTTCGCCGAGGCGCTGGGCGAAACCGACAACCTCGAGCGGGCCTTCGAGCTGGCCAAGGAACGCGTCGCCGAGCGTGAGCAGAGCGACGGCTTCGAACCTTCCGAACCGCAGATCTGGGCGCCACGCGGCGTACTCCAGCACTGGCGCAACCTGCGTCAGAGCCAGGCCGAGCGTGCGCTCAGTGCCTTGGCCAGTGGCCCGGCAAAGGACTAAGCTGAACTGTAACGGACAAGAGACAACTGCATGTACCTGACCCCGCAGCACATCCTTATCGCTGGCGCCACCGGACTCACCGGTGAACACCTGCTCGACCGCCTGCTCAGCGAGCCGACGGTCGCCCGCGTGCTGGCACCTACGCGCCGCCCACTGGCCGCGCACCCGCACCTGGAAAACCCGGTGGGCGACCTGCAAGCGCTGCTGCCGCAGCTGTCCGGCCAGGTCGATACCGCTTTCTGCTGCCTGGGCAGCACCATCAAGCAGGCCGGCTCGCAGGAAGCCTTCCGTGCCGTCGATCATGACCTGGTGCTGGCCTTCGCTCGTCGCGCTCGCGAGCTGGGCGCACGGCATCTGGTGGTGATCAGCGCCCTCGGTGCCAACCCCGGATCAAAGGTGTTCTACAACCGCATCAAAGGCGAGACCGAAGAGGCGCTGAAAGCCATGGACTGGCCGCAACTGACCATCGCCCGCCCGTCGCTACTGCTCGGCGCGCGGCACGAATTTCGTCTCGGCGAGCGCCTCGCCGCCCCGTTGCTGCGCTGGCTACCAGGCAAGTATCGCGGCATCGACGCCTGCGCCCTGGCCCGCGCACTGTGGCGCCTGGCCCTGGAAGAGGAAGACGGCGTGCG
This sequence comes from Ectopseudomonas toyotomiensis, assembly GCF_017167985.1. NCBI lineage: Bacteria > Pseudomonadati > Pseudomonadota > Gammaproteobacteria > Pseudomonadales > Pseudomonadaceae > Ectopseudomonas > Ectopseudomonas toyotomiensis. The sequence continues at coordinate 1,333,486 of NZ_CP070505.1, forward strand.
CGTGATAGAGTCTGCCGACCTGCGCCGGCTGGGGCGCTGATACCGTGGATGAAACGATGAAACCCACAAGCCTGATCGAGGCCCTGCAAGACGCCGACATGCTCGAGATCGACGGCCTGTACGCCTGGCAGTTCGACCTCGACACCGAATTGCTGGCGCAGATCAGCGCCGGCACGGCTGGCAGTGACAGCGCCGCCAAACCCCTGCTGCAGGTGCACTGCATCGACGGCCGTGAACGCCGCCTGTGGAAGTTTTCCCTGGCGTCGGTGCAGGCTGCGCGCTACAGCGAAGCGGACGACAGCTGGCTGATCGAGGGCAGCGAAGTCGGCCATAGCCTCAAGTGCTTCGCTGCCTATCGCGGCGACAACGATGACGGCGACGACGAGCAAGACGAAGCCTGAACCATGCGCCTCTATGACCGCCACGTGCTGCCGTATCTGATCGATTTCGCTTGCGGCATGGGCGCGGTCATGAAAGCCCGCTCGCAGATCCTGCCGCTGGCCAAGGGCCGAGTACTGGAGATCGGCATCGGCAGTGGCCTCAACCTGAGCCTCTACGATCCGCAGCGGGTCGAGGTGATCGTTGGCGTCGACCCGTCCGCCGACATGCAGCGCCTGGCCCGTGAACGCGCCGCGCGCTGCCAGGTGCCGGTGGAAATGATCGCCCTGGAGCTGGGGCAGATTCGGGCCGAGGACGCCAGCTTCGACGACATCGTCTGTACCTTCACCCTGTGCACCATCCCCGATGCGCTGGCCGCACTCAGGGAAATGCGCCGGGTGCTGAAAGCCGGTGGTCGTCTATTGTTCTGCGAACATGGCCTGGCGCCGGATCTGCCTGTGGTGCGCTGGCAGAAACGCCTGACGCCGCTGTGGAAACCGCTGGCCGGCGGCTGCCATCTGGATCGAGACATACCCGCACTGATCGAGGCCGGGGGCTTTCATATCCGCCAACTGGATACCGGCTACCTGAAAGGCCCCAGGCCCATGACCCATGTCTATAGCGGCTGGGCCGACTGAGCACCGTCCTGAGCTCGCATACTCGGTATAGACGGCCATACTGCAGAACAGGCTGCTGGAATTCTGTCCATGGAAGTCGACCCGCGCATGAAGCCCCTCTCGTCACCCCGCCTCGTTAACCTGCTGCTGTGTCTGTACCTGCTGGGCTGCGCCTGGAGCAGCGCCGCAGAGTCACGCACGGTCAGGGTCGGCGTGTACGCCAACGAGCCAAAGATCTTTGCTGATGCCAGCGGGCAACCATCAGGCATTCTCGGCGAACTGCTGCAGGCCATTGCCAACGAGGAACGCTGGCAACTGCAGGCAGTGCCCTGCGCCTGGCAGCAATGCCTGCAACTGCTGCAGGACGGCGAGATCGATCTGCTGCCGGATGTCGCCTTCAGCGAGGAGCGGGCACAACTGATGGATTTCCACCAGGTGCCTTCGCTATTCAGCTGGTCACAGCTGTACAGCCACGAAGAGCTGCGCCTGCAGAGCGTGCTCGACCTGCGCGGCCTGCGTATCGCAGCGTTGGAGGGGTCGATTCAGTTCCAGTATCTGCAGAGCCTGCTCGATAGCTTCGGTCTGCAGGCGCAGATGATTCCGCTCAGCGACCTGAGCCAGGGCTTTGCCATGGTGCTTGCCGAACAGGCCGATGCAGTGGTGGCCAATCAGCTGTTCGGTGACTATCACGCCGCCAACTACCGCCTGAGCGCGACACCGATCATGTTCCAGCCCGCACAGCTGTTCTACGCCACGCGCAAGGGTACCAACGGCGAGCTGCTCAGCGCCATCGACCACCACCTGCAGAATTGGCAATCAGCGCCTGGCTCTATCTACTTTCAGGTGCTGCAGCGCTGGAGCGGCACACCTCAGCAGCGCAGCGTGCCCGTCCTGTTCTGGTGGGGCCTGGCGCTGCTCGCCGCAATGCTGACGCTGGCCATTGGCGGCAGCCTGCTGTTGCGCCGCCAGGTCGCAGACAAGACCCGACACCTAAAGACCAGCGAAGCGCGCCTCAATACCATCCTCGACAGCGTCGAGGCGCATATCTACATCAAGGATCCGCAACTGCGTTATCAGTACGCCAATCGCAAGGTCTGCGAGCTATTCGGACGCAGCGCCGAACAGGTCATCGGTCATAGCGATGCCGACTTCTTCGACAGTGACACGGCGCAAGCACTGGGCATCAACGACCGACGCGTACTGGCTGGCGAGCGTATCGAGAGCGAGGAAACCAACCGTGATCGCTACGGCCGTAACGAGCGCACCTACTTTTCGGTGAAGCTGCCGCTGCGTGCGGCCGATGGCAGCATCTATGCCCTGTGCGGCATTTCCACCGACATCACCGAGCACAAGAAGAACCTCGAACAGATCCATCAACTCGCCTATTACGACGCGCTCACCGGCCTGCCCAATCGCCGCCTGCTGCTCGAACACCTGCAGTTCGCCCTGGCCCGCAGCGCACGCAGTCGACGTGAGGGCGCGCTGCTGTTCATCGATCTGGACAATTTCAAGCAGCTCAATGACACCCTCGGCCACGACATGGGCGACCTGCTGCTGCAACAGGTCAGCGAGCGCCTGCTCAATCAGGTGCGCCTCGAAGACAGCCTGTCGCGCCTCGGCGGCGACGAATTCGTATTGATCCTGGAGAACCTCGAGCCCGAGCCTCAGGCTGCCATCGCCACTATCGAGCATGTCGCAGAAAAGCTGCTGCGCGCTCTGGCCACCCCGTTCGAGCTGCCCGGCTATAGCCACAGCGGCAGCGCCAGCATCGGTGTCGCACTATTCTCGCAGCCCCATGACAGGCCCGAGGAGTTGCTCAAGCACGCCGACCTGGCGATGTATGAAGCCAAGGCCGCCGGGCGCAATACCCTGTGCTTCTTCGACCCGCGCATGCAGCAGGCACTGGCCGCCCGCGCCACCCTGGAGCACGAGCTGCGCCGCGCGCTGAGCGAAGCTCAGCTGCTTCTGCACTACCAACCGCAGGTGAATGATAGGGGTGAGCTGCTCGGCGCCGAGGCGCTGGTGCGCTGGCAGCACCCGCAGCGCGGTCTGGTACCGCCTGGCGAATTCATCCCGCTGGCGGAAAGCACCGGGCTGATCCTGCCCATGGGCCGCTGGATCCTGCACTCGGCCTGCCAGCAACTCGCCTCATGGGCCAACGACCCGCAGCGCGCCGAGCTGACCGTGGCGATCAACGTCAGCGCCCGCCAATTCCATCATCCGGACTTCGTCACCGACGTACTCAGCGCGCTACAGAAGACCGGAGCCAACCCGCACAAGCTGGAGCTGGAGCTGACCGAGAGCCAGCTGGTGCAGGACATCGAAGCGCTGATCAACAAGATGGAGCAACTCAGGGCTCGTGGCGTGCGCTTCTCGCTGGACGACTTCGGCACCGGCTACTCATCACTCAGCTACCTGAAACGCCTGCCACTCGACCAGTTGAAGATCGACCGCAGCTTCGTTCGCGACCTGCTCGACAATGCCAGCGATACCGCCATCGTGCGGACCATTCTCGCCCTGGGGCAGGCGCTCGAGTTGCGCGTCATCGCCGAAGGCGTAGAGAGCCAGGCACAGCGCGATGCTCTGCTACGCCTGGGCTGTCGCCACTTCCAGGGCTACCTGTATGGCGTCCCGCAGCCGGCCGAACAGATCGGCGCCTATGGCCGAGCCACCCTCGACCTGCGCCAGGGCTCCGCCTGAAGGCTCAGGCGCGCACCGGCTCACGCAACGCCAGGCTGTCCACCAGACCGGCGGCGATAGCCATACCCACCAGCTCGGCCAGCGTCTCGGCCTGCATGCGTTTCATTACCCGTGAGCGATAGAGGTCGACGGTTTTCACACTGATATCGAGTTGCTCGGCGACTTCACGGTTGGTGTAGCCGCGCACCAATGGCAACAGCACGTCACGCTCACGCGGGGTGAGTTGATCGAGCCGCGCCTGTACCTCGGCCAGACGCGGATCGCGCCTGGTTACAGGCTTACGGCGCTCCAGCGCCTGCTGCACGCTGTCGAGCAGCAGTTGCTCGTTGTAGGGCTTCTCGATGAAATCCACCGCGCCGGCCTTGAACGCGCGCACCACGATGGGCACGTCGGCGTGACCGCTGACGAAAATTATCGGCAGGTCGATACCCCGTGCGCGCATCTCCTCCTGCACATTGAGCCCACCCATACCCGGCATGCGTACATCGAGCAGCACGCAGGCATTGACCGCCGGGTCGCAGGCGTCGAGAAAGGCACGACCGCTGGTAAACGGCACGCCCTTGAGCCCCACCGACTCCAGCAGCCAGAGCGTCGAATCGAGCATGCCCTGGTCGTCATCGACCACATAAACCAGTTGTTGCATCTGCGTGCTGCTCCTCTTGTTGTTATCAGTTCGTGGGGCGGACTCAGGAGCGAAGCGAACAGTCCGTTTTTTTTGGCGTCTCTCGAATCCATCGGCGTACTGCTTCGCGAGTACGCCCTACATCCAGTACGCCCTACACCTGGGTACGCCTTGCCTCGGCTTAACCCTCGCTTTCCTCAACCCTGCCCAACGGCAAACGGCACTCCAGGCACAACCCGCCGCCCTCGACCGGCAATGCCTCCAGCGCCCCGCCAAAGCCTTCGACGATGCTGCGGCTCATGGATAGACCAAGGCCCAGGCCGTCCTCCTTGCTGGTGTAGAAGGGGATGAACAGCTTGCCCATCTGCTCATCGCTGACACCCGGCCCCTGGTCGATCACCCGGATCGCCAGGCTGCCGTCGGCTTCGCCGGCCTCCAGACGCACCTGCGAAGGCGCGCCCGGGTGACGTTCGCGGTTGGCATCGATGGCGTTGCGCAGCAGGTTGAGCAGCACCTGTTCGAGCAACACACGGTCGGCGAATACCGGCGGCAGATTGTCCGGCAAGGCGTCGCTGACCGCCACCTGCGCCGTGCTCGCCTCCCAGTTGCACAGACGCACCGCTTCGCGCGCCACCTCGGCCAGATTGAGCGCCTGCATGCGCCGCTGGCCCTTGCGCAGGAAGGCGCGCAGGCGCTTGATCACCACCGAGGCGTGATTGGCATGTTCGGTGATGCGCGCCAATCCCCGAGCCACCTTCTCGACACCCACCGGATCGCCGCCGACACCCTGCAGGTAGCGCTGGCTGGCGCTGGCGTAGTTGACCACTGCTGCCAGCGGCTGGTTGATTTCGTGGGCGATGCCCGAGGCCAGCTCGCCCAGGGTGATGAGACGCGTGGTATGCGCCAGCTCGTCCTCCAGACGGCGCTTGTTCTCCTCGGCCTGGATGCGCGCGGTGATGTCGCGCGACACGCTGACCACCTCGACCACCGCGCCGGTGTAAGTCTCACGAATGGCACGACTGGCGGTCTCGAACCACAGGTAATGGCCGTCGCGATGACGAATGCGATAGCTCATCGTGTGGTAGCCGTCCTGCTCCAGCGCCTCGCGCGCCTGCTTGGCCTGCTGCAACTGGTCCTGCGGATGCAGCAGACTGTCGACCGCCAGACCGCGCAGCTCCTCCGGCCAGTAGCCGAGCAACGTCCAACTGGCGGGCGTGGCATCGAGAAACACGCCGTCCGGGGTATGGCGGGAGATCAGGTCGGTGGTGTTCTCGGTGATCAGCCGGTACAGCCGTCGCGCCCGCGCGGCCTCGCGCTGCTCGCGAATCTCCTGGGTCGCTTCGCGGCAGCGTGCCAGCACCCGCTGCTCTGCCACATCGGGAATAAAGCTCCAGATCAGGATGCGCTCGCCGTCCTGTGCCTCCACCGCTTCGATGGCTCGCGACTGCTGCAAGCAGGCGCGCACCAGCGGCAGATGATTGACCGGCAGCAGTTCACCGACCCGGGCCAGCGGACGTTCGTCGAGCAGCGCCTGCAACGCCTGGTTGAACTCCAGCGGCCTTGCGCGCGCATCGAGCAGCAACGCCGGCTGCGGGTCGGCCGACAGCAGCGGCGCACTGCGGCTCATGCCACCAGCCAAACCGACCAGTTGTGCCAGCAACTCGCGCAGCCAGGGCAACCACTCCAGGCCGGCATCTTCGTCCACCTGCAGCAGCAACAGACCGGCACCGCCCTCCTCCAGACTCAGCGCCAGCGCCTGACCGTGATGAATCGCGGCGCGGCGCAGTCGCCCGGCCAGCCAGCAGGGCAGTTGACGCACTGCTTCCAGGCTCAGGCAGGGCTGTGTCGTCAGCGCCTCGAACAACTCCTGATCGCTGGCGGCCAGAGGATCGCCCTGCCCCGGCGGCAAGCGTGGCCCGCCATCTTCCTGGGCATAGGTACGGCTGGCCGGCTGCCAGGTCAGGTACCAGGCCTGGCGTACCTGTGGGCAGCCGAGCACGGCACGGCGCAAAGCCGCCGCCCGCTCGTTGAGGGATGGCGCTTCGCGCTGGATACGCAGCCAGGCCTGCAGCGGCACGGCCGCCTGATCACTCGAAAGATTCATATAGTAATTATTCTATAAAACCTTGGTACAACTTCCATAAAAAATAGAAATGACCTATAAATTACCGCCAACAAGCTTCGGTAATGCCTGCATCATTACCGGAATAACCAGAGCTAACAATCAGCCAAAGGTGTATCCGCCATGTCGATCTACGAGCAGGGCCTCGGCCGCGCCGCCGTCAACCACGTCGCCCTCAGCCCCCTGAGCTTCATCGAACGTACGGCGGCGGTATACCCGCACTATCCGGCGGTGGTGCATGGCTCGATTCGCCGTAACTGGGCCGAGACCTACGCGCGCTGCCGACGCCTGGCCTCGGCGCTGGCAGGCCGTGGCATCGGCAAGGGCGACACGGTGGCAGTGATGCTGCCGAACATTCCGGCCATGCTCGAGGCGCATTTCGGCGTGCCGATGATCGGCGCGGTGCTCAACACCCTCAACGTGCGCCTGGATGCCGAGGCCATCGCCTTCATGCTGCAGCACGGCGAAGCCAAGGTGGTGATCGCCGACCGCGAGTTCTTCGATGTCATCCACGCCGCCATCGGCATGCTCGACCACCCGCCACTGGTGATCGACGTCGACGACCCCGAGTACGGCGAGGGCCAGGCGGTCAGCGACCTGGATTACGAGGCCTTCCTCGCCGAGGGCGACCCCGAGTTCGCCTGGCAGTGGCCCACCGACGAGTGGCAGGCCATCAGCCTCAACTACACCTCAGGCACCACCGGCAACCCCAAGGGCGTGGTCTATCACCACCGCGGCGCCTTCCTCAACGCCATGGGCAACCAGATGACCTGGGCCATGGGCAACCACCCGGTCTACCTGTGGACCCTGCCGATGTTCCACTGCAACGGCTGGTGCTACCCCTGGACGATCACCGCCCTGGCCGGCGTGCATGTGTTCCTGCGCCGCGTCGACCCGGCGAAGATCCTTACCCTGATCCGCGACGAGCAGGTCACCCACCTGTGCGGCGCGCCCATCGTGCTCAATGCGCTGGTGAACATGCCGGCCGAGGCCAAGGCGGCCATCGATCATCCGGTCAAGGCCATGGTCGCCGGTGCCGCGCCACCCGCCAAGGTGATCGGCGCAGTGGAGGAAATGGGCATCGCCGTGACCCACGTCTACGGCCTCACCGAGGTCTACGGCCCGGTGACCCTGTGCGCCTGGCACGCCGAATGGGACCAGTTGCCGCTGGAAGAACGCGCCACCATCAAGGCGCGCCAGGGCGTGCGCTACCCTACTTTGGAAGGGGTGATGGTCGCCGACCCGAAGACCCTGGAGCCGGTGCCGCGTGACGGCCAGACCATCGGCGAGATCTTCATGCGCGGCAACACGGTGATGAAGGGCTACCTGAAGAACCCCAGCGCCACCGCCGAAGCCTTCGAGGGCGGCTGGTTCCACACCGGCGACCTGGGCGTGTGCCACGCAGACGGCTACGTGGAAATCCGCGACCGCCTCAAGGACATCATCATCTCCGGCGGCGAGAACATCTCCACCATCGAGGTCGAAGGCGTGCTCTATCGACACCCGGCGGTGCTGGAGGCGGCGGTGGTCGCCCGCCCGGACGAGAAATGGGGCGAGACGCCCTGCGCCTTCATCACCCTGAAGACCGGCCAGCAAGCCAGCGACAGCGAAATCATGAGCTTCTGCCGCGAACACCTGGCCGGCTTCAAGGTGCCCAAGACCGTGGTCTTCACCCAGTTGCCCAAGACCAGCACCGGCAAGATCCAGAAGTTCGTCCTGCGCGATATGGCCAAGGCTCTCTGACCACGTAGCCCGGATGCAATCCGGGGACAGCGATTCGGATTCCCCGGATTGCATCCGGGCTACGGCAAAACCGCACCGTTTGCACAACAACAAGAACCGGCCCAGGCGGCCGACGGAGAACCCTCATGCAAATCTTCCAGCGCCGTGACGGCGACGAACAACCGCACTGGCCCCTTGGCCCGTTCAAGGTGCGCCTGCCCTTCGTGCATTACCGCTGGGAAACCGCGGAGATGCTACAGGCGCTGATCATGTTCGTGGTCAGCCTGGCGATGATCCCGCTGCTGGAGAAATACCTCGGCCTGCCCTACGACGTGGCCCTGGCCTACGTGGTGGTGTGCGGCATAGGCTTCATGCTGCCGGCGCTGCTCGGCGTGCCCTTCGTACCCGGCTGGATCACCCCCGGCATCCCCGTGGTGCTGCTGTTTCTCGGCAACTACGAGCCGGGTCCTGCGGCCATCCAGGCGCTGTTCGCCCTGCAGTTCCTGGTGTTCGTGATCTTCCTTTTCCTCGGCGTCACCCGCCTGGGCAGCGCCCTGGTGCGGCTGATCCCCAACTCGATGAAGGGCGGCATAATCATCGGCGCCGGCATCGCCGCGCTGATGGGCGAGATCAGCGCCGGCGGCCGCCTGGCCAACACGCCGATCTCCCTGGTTCTCGGCAGTCTGATCTGCCTGTACCTGATGTTCTCGGTGTCGTTCAAAGGCCTGACCGAGCGCGTGCCCTTTGCCCGCAAGATCGTCAACTACGGCATGGTGCCGGGCATGCTGATCGCCATCTTCATCGGCATCGCCGTGGGCGAGTACAAGATGCCGGACGTGAAGTGGGGCATCACCGCGCCGGCCTTCGGCGAGATGTGGAACTACCTGCCGTTCAACGTTGGTTTCCCGAGCCTGGACGTGTTCATGCTGGCGGTGCCCACCGCGGTGATCGCCTACGTGATCGCCTTCGGCGACATCATCGTCGGCCAGTCGCTGATGCAGCGCGCCGATGAACTGCGCACCGACGAGGTGATCGAAAACAACGTCGACCGCGTACACCTGGTGACCGCCATCCGCAACGCCCTGCACGCCTTCTTCGCGCCCTACCCTGGCCTGGCCGGTCCGCTGTGGACAGCCGTGGCGGCGACCATGGCCGAGCGCTACAAGTACGGGCGCAAGGCGATGGACTCGATCTACAGCGGTGCCGGCACCTTCTGGATTACCGGCTTCGCCGCGCTGTTCATGCTGCCGCTGGTCAGTTTCTTCCAGCCGGTACTGCCGATCGCCCTGTCGCTGACGCTGATCCTCACCGGCTATATCTGCCTGATGGTCGGCTTCGAGCAACTGAACAACAACACCGAGCGCGGCATCGCCGGCACCATGGGTGTGGTGCTCGCTGTCTACGGCGCGGGCTGGGGCCTGGCTGCAGGCGCGGCGCTGTACATCCTGGTCGAACGCACCCATCTGCTTAAATTCACCAGCATCAAGGACAAACCGAACGAAGCGGCCGAGGCTGACTGAGTTCTTTCGTTCACCCAGCGCCGCGCCTGTCGCGGCGCCTCTGCTGTCGAGGTTGCACCATGCCCGAATTCAACGCCCCGCTGCGCGATATGCGCTTCGTCCTCCACGACGTCTTCCAGGCGCCGAGCCTGTGGGCACGCCTGCCGGCCCTGGCGGAAACCGTCGATGCCGACACCGCCGACGCCATCCTCGAAGAGGCGGCCAAGGTCACCGGCAGCCTGATCGCCCCCCTCAATCGCAGCGGCGACGAGGAAGGCGCGCAATGGATCGATGGCGACGTGCGCACCCCGGCCGGTTTCCGCGAGGCCTACGCCACCTACACCGAAGGCGGCTGGGTCGGCCTCTCCGGCAACCCGAATTATGGCGGCATGGGCATGCCCAAGATGCTCGCCGTGGCCTTCGAGGAGATGCTCTACGCCGCCGGCTCCAGCTTCGCGCTGTATTCGGCGCTGAGCTCCGGCGCCTGCCTGGCCATCGACGCCCACGCCAGCGAAGAACTCAAGACCACCTACCTGCCGCCAATGTACGAAGGCCGCTGGGCAGGCTCCATGTGCCTGACCGAGGCCCACGCCGGCACCGACCTGGGTATCATCAGAACCAAGGCAGAGCCGCAGGCCGATGGCAGCTACAGGATCACCGGCAGCAAGATCTTCATCACCGGCGGTGAGCAGGACCTGACCGAGAACATCATCCACCTGGTGCTGGCCAAGCTGCCGGACGCACCGGCCGGGCCGAAGGGCATCTCGCTGTTCCTGGTGCCCAAGGTGATGGTCAACGGCGATGGCAGCCTCGGTGCGCGCAACGCGGTGAGCTGCGGCTCCATCGAGCACAAGATGGGCATCAAGGCCTCGGCCACCTGCGTAATGAACTTCGACGGCGCCACCGGCTACCTGATCGGCGAGGTCAACAAGGGGCTGGCGGCGATGTTCACCATGATGAACTACGAGCGTCTGTCCATCGGCATCCAAGGCATCGGCTGCGCCGAGGCCTCCTACCAGTCGGCGGTCAGCTACGCCCGCGAGCGCATCCAGAGCCGCGCCGCCAGCGGCCCGGTCAACCACGACAAGATCGCCGACCCGATCATCGTGCACGCCGACGTGCGCCGCATGCTGCTGACCATGAAGGCGCTGAACGAGGGTGGTCGTGCATTCGCCTGCTACGTTGGCCAGCAGCTAGACCTGGCCAAATACGCCGAGGACGACAGCGAGCGGCAGAACGCCGAAGCCCTGGTCGCCCTGCTGACACCGGTAGCCAAGGCCTTCTTCACTGACACCGGGCTGGAAAGCTGCGTGCACGGCCAGCAGGTATTCGGCGGTCATGGCTATATACGCGAGTGGGGTCAGGAGCAGCTGGTACGCGACGTGCGTATCGCACAGATCTACGAAGGCACCAACGGCATCCAGGCGCTCGATCTGCTGGGGCGCAAGGTGGTGACCAATGGAGGTGCCGCGCTACGCCTGTTCGCCGCCGAAGTGCGCGACTTCGCCCATGCCCATGAATCGTCCTTCGGCGATCGCCTGGTGGAAGCGCTGGAACGCCTGGAAGCGGTCAGCGGCTGGCTGCTGGAGCAGGCCAAGAGCGACCCGAACTCGGTAGGTGCCGCCTCGGTGGAATACCTGCACCTGTTCGGCTATGTCGCCTACGCCTACATGTGGGCGCGCATGGCGGCGGTGGCGCAGGGCAAGCAGGACGAAGACGAGGCCTTCTACGGCGGCAAGCTGGCCACAGCGGAGTTCTTCTTCGCTCGTCTGCTGCCGCGCACCCTGAGTCTGGAAGCGAGCATCCGTTCCGGCAGCCAGCCACTTTACGGTCTGGCTGCCGAGCAGTTTTAAACGTAGGGCGGGTACAACCCGCCACCGCCGAGCCGGTGGCCCTACAAGCTTGAGCGTGTTGCGCGGCGCTTCGGTGCCGCGCTTTTTTATTCGAGTCTCGGCTGGCGCTGCCCAGCCGACGAGGATTTTGTATGCGTGAAGTCGTAATAGTCGCTGCCTGTCGTACCGCCATCGGCAGCTTCCAGGGTGCGTTGAGCCGCATTCCAGCCCCACAGTTGGGCGCCGCGGTGATCCGTGAGCTGCTCGCCCGCACGGGAATCGAGGGCGAGCAGATCGACGAGGTGATTCTCGGCCAGGTACTCACCGCAGGCTCCGGGCAGAACCCGGCCCGGCAGAGCGTGCTGCTCGCCGGCCTGCCGCATACGGTGCCGGCCATGACCCTGAACAAGGTCTGCGGCTCCGGCCTCAAGGCGGTGATCCTCGGCGCCCAGGCCATTCGTGGCGGCGATGCCGAGATCATCATTGCCGGCGGTCAGGAGAACATGAGCCTGGCGCCCTACGTCATGCCCGGCGCCCGCAGCGGCCTGCGCATGGGCCATGCGCAATTGGTCGATACCATGATCCAGGACGGCCTGTGGGACGCCTTCAACAACTACCACATGGGCATCACCGCCGAGAACCTGGCCGAGCAGTACGGCGTCACCCGCGCCGAGCAGGATGCCTTCGCCCTGCGTTCGCAGCAGCGCGCTCAGGCCGCCATCAAGTCCGGGCGTTTTACCAGCGAGATCGTACCGGTGGAAATCCCCCAGCGCGGCGACGAACCGCTGCGTTTTGCCCAGGATGAACAACCGCGCGCCGGCACCAGCCTGGACAGCCTGGGCAAGCTGCGCCCGGCTTTCAAAAATGACGGCACCGTGACTGCCGGCAATGCCTCGACGCTCAACGACGGCGCCGCTGCCGTACTGCTGATGAGCGCCGAGAAGGCCGACGAACTGCAACTGCCGGTGCTGGCCCGTATCGCCGCCCACGCCAGCGCCGGCGTCGATCCGGCGGTGATGGGCATCGGCCCGGTATTCGCCAGTTGCAAGGCGCTGGAGCGCGCCGGCTGGAGCCTGGAACAGCTCGACCTGATCGAGGCCAACGAAGCCTTCGCCGCCCAGGCCATCGCCGTCGGCCGCGAGCTGCATTGGGACAGCGCCAAGGTCAACGTCAACGGTGGCGCCATCGCCCTCGGCCACCCCATCGGCGCCTCCGGTTGCCGCATATTGGTCAGCCTGGTGCACGAGATGCAGCGCCGCGACGTCCGCCGTGGCCTGGCCACCCTGTGTATCGGTGGCGGCCAGGGTGTGGCCCTTGCCATCGAACGCTGAAACAATCGCCGTTTCGGGTGGATCACGCTTCACCGATCCACCCTGCAATCCCAGACAAGAACAAGAGAAACACCATGCGAACCCTGACCACCCTGACCGGCAACAGCCAGAAACTCGATGGCGGCGCCATGTTCGGCAACGCACCCAAGGCGCTCTGGCAGCGCTGGATGCAAGCCGACGACCTGAACCGTATCGACCTCGGCTGCCGCGCCCTACTGGTACAGGAAGACGAGCGCAACATTCTTATCGAGACCGGCATCGGCGCCTTCTTCAGCCCGGAACTCAAGCAGCGCTTCGGCGTACAGGAAGAGCGTCACGTGCTGCTCGACAGCCTTGCCGCCGTCGGCCTGAACGATGCCGATATCGATATCGTCGTGCTCACCCACCTGCATTTCGACCATGCCGGCGGCCTGCTCGCCGCCTGGCATGACGGTCAGCCGGCGCGCTTGCTATTTCCCAACGCGCGCTTCGTCACCGGCCGGCGCCAATGGCAGCGCGCCTGCAAGCCACACGCTCGGGATAGAGCCTCCTATATCCCGGAACTGCTGGAACTGCTGGAGAACAGCGGTCGCCTGCATTTGATCGAAGAAACCGAGCACTGTGAATTGCTCGGCCCAGACTGGCGCCTGCACTGGAGCGACGGCCACACCCCAGGCCAACTGCTGCCGGAAGTGGCCATGCCGGGTGGGCCGGTGGTATTTCCCGGCGACCTGATTCCCGGCGCGCCCTGGGTTCACCTGCCAATCACTATGGGTTACGACCGTTTCCCCGAAGGCCTGATCGAAGAGAAGGAAGCACTGCTCAGCGACCTGTTCTCGCGCGGCGGCAGGCTGGTATTCACCCACGACCCGAACGTCGCCCTGGGCCGGGTAACGAGAGACGAAAAAGGTCGCTTCGGGCTCGATGAAGCCGAAAAAGCAGCGCATCTGCTGGCAAACTGACGCCATCAGGCCTTGACGTGCCGGCCATGCAGCGCGAGCATGGCCGCTTGTTTTTTCGCCGTGCTCACGACCACGCCAGCACTAGGATGGGGCTGTGCTTGACCAGCACCAGACTGGCCACAGCGTCGTGCTCACCTCGACAGCCCTGGGGGACCGTTTCATGAGCCTGGCCTCTGTACGCGCCTTCTTCGCCGCCAAGGCGCCCGACATTGCGATCATCGAACTGCCGTCCAGCACCGCCACCGTGGCGCTGGCGGCCGAAGCGCATGGCGTATCGCCGGGGCAGATCGCCAAGACCCTGGCCTTTCGCATCGCCGAACGCGACGTACTGATCGTCGCCCGCGGCGACGCGCGTATCGACAACCGCAAGATGAAGGAATGCTTCGGTGCCAAATCGCGCATGCTCGATGCCCAGACCGTGGTGGAGCTGACCAGCCACCCGGTGGGCGGCGTCTGCCCATTCGGCCTGGCCACCCCGTTGAGCGTCTATTGCGACCGCTCGCTGCTGGCCTTCGATGAAGTGCTGCCGGCCGCCGGCGCCACCCACAGCGCAGTGCGCATCGCCCCGCAGCGCATGGCCGAACTGGTGGATGCCGAGTGGATCGACGTGTGCCAGGAAGTGGAAACGGAAATCTGCTGAACACCGCGCGCATCAGCGCATTTCCCGGATTGCATCCGGGCTACAACCCGCCGCTGACACCGAGGCTCACACCCAGCGCCGTGGCCAGCGAAAACGGCAGCAACAGGGTATCGAGCAAAGCGCTGGCCGGCAGATCCAGCCCGGGATAACGCGGTGCCTTGGCACCGAAACGATCCAGCGGGCAGCAGCCGCCATTGATCGCATACCAGTCCAGCCGCGTCCCGGCATAAACCACAGGGGCATCGGGCTTGGCCGCGTCCAGCGTTCGCACGGTGGCGCAGCCGGTCAGGTTCAGCGCCAGCAGCAGAGTGAGTGCCAAAGTCCGTCTCATCCGCGCTCGACCCTGATTTCCACCAGCTTGCCATCGAGAAAACGCAGGTAGCGATAGACGCCATTGCGAGGCCCATACATCCATTGCTCCACTGTCACGCCGCCACCCAGTGGACTGCTGGGTGGCGTCACCTCGCGCTGGTCGGGTTCACCGCATTTGCGCAGCACCTCGACGCTACGCTCGCCCTCGTAAACCAGGGCGGTACCGCAGCGCATGGAGGCCTCTGCGACCGGCAGCAACGACAAGGTGAGAACGCTTCCCAACACACAGCGACTCACAATGGACATCAGCACTCTCCTTAGTCATCTGATACCAAATGATGCTCGCCCCAGCGCGGCAGCATGTCCTGAGGGATATTCAGGCAATTGAGGATGCGTGCGACGACGAAGTCCACCAGGTCATCCAGCGTCTGTGGCTGATGATAGAAGCCGGGCGATGCCGGCAGGATGGTCACACCCAGATTCGACAGCTTGAGCATGTTTTCCAGGTGGATGCTCGAATACGGCGCCTCGCGCGGCACCAGAATCAGCTGGCGGCGTTCCTTCAATGCCACATCAGCGGCGCGTTCGATCAGGTTGTTGCAGGCACCGCTGGCGATGGCCGACAAGGTGCCGGTGCTGCACGGCACCACCACCATGGCGGTCGGCGCGCCGGAACCGGAAGCGGCTGGCGCCATCCAGTCTTCCTTGCCGTAGACGCGAATCTGCCCCGGCGCCGCGCCGGTGTACTCGGTCAGGAACTGGGCCATGGACTGCGGTTTGGCCGGTAACGCCACGTCGGTTTCGGTGGCCATCACCAGTTGCGCGGCCTTGGAGATCAGGAAGTGCACCTCGCGATCTTCCTGCACCAGACAATCGAGCAGGCGCAGGCCGTATTGCGCGCCGGAGGCACCGGTCATCGCCAGCGTTATACGTTCCGGACCAGACATCTATCCCTCCAGAGCTGCTGCCAGCTTGCCATGCAGGCCGCCGAAGCCGCCGTTGCTCATGATCACCACCTGGGTGCCGGGGCGCACCAGGGCCTTCACGCCATCGATGATCGACTCCAGCGAGTCGCACACGCGCGTCGGGTTGCGCGCCTGCGCCACGGTGGCGGCCAGGTCCCAACCGAGATTCGGTGGCGCGTACCAGAACACCGCATCGGCCTGTTCGGCGGACTCGGCCAGACCGTCGCGATGGGCGCCGAGCTTCATCGAGTTGGAGCGCGGCTCGATCACCGCGATCACCTGGGTGTCGTCGCCGACGCGCTTGCGCAGGCCATCGAGCGTAGTAGCGATGGCGGTTGGATGATGGGCGAAATCGTCGAAGACGGTCACGCCATTCACCTCGGCGACCTTTTCCATGCGCCGCTTGGCGTTGATGAACTGGCCCAGCGCCTCGATGCCCAGCGCCGGCACCACACCGACATGGCGCGCCGCAGCGAGCACGGCCAGGGCGTTGGCAACGTTGTGCTGGCCGGTCAGTTGCCAGTCCACGGTGCCCTCGACCTTGCCCTCGAAGCTCACCTCGAAGCGCGAGCCATCGGCGCTGAGCAGGCGTGCCTGCCACTGGCCACCTTCACCGGTGGTCTGCACCGGCGTCCAGCAACCCATCTCGATCACTCGCGCCAGCGCAATTTCGCTGGCCGGATGGATGACCAGGCCCTCGCCGGGAATGATGCGCACCAGGTGATGGAACTGCCGCTCAATGGCTGCCAGGTCCGGGAAGATGTCCGCGTGGTCGAATTCCAGGTTGTTGAGGATCGCTGTGCGCGGGCGGTAGTGGACGAACTTGCTGCGCTTGTCGAAGAAGGCGCTGTCGTACTCGTCGGCCTCGACCACGAAGAACGGCGTACCGCCCAGGCGCGCGGAAATACCGAAATTCTGCGGCACGCCGCCGATCAGAAAGCCCGGGCTCATGCCGGCATGTTCCAGCACCCAGGCCAGCATGCTGGAACTGCTGGTCTTGCCGTGGGTACCGGCCACCGCCAACACCCAGCGCCCCTGCAGCACGTGATCGGCCAGCCACTGCGGCCCGGAAACGTAGGGCAACCCCTTGTTCAGCACGTATTCCACCGCCGGGTTGCCACGGCTCATGGCATTGCCCACCACCACCAGATCCGGAGCCGGCTGCAGGTGCGCCGGGTCAAAACCCTGCATCAGCTCGATGCCCTGGGCTTCCAACTGAGTGCTCATGGGCGGGTAAACGTTGGCATCGGAGCCGGTGACGCGATGGCCGAGCTCCTTGGCCAGAACAGCCAGCGACCCCATGAAAGTGCCGCAGATGCCGAGAATATGGATGTGCATTGATGACCTCTGAACATGCCCAACAATAGGGCGTGAAGCGATGGCGGCAGGTTAGCACAGCGCCTTCAGGCCGTAGGCACCTGCATCAGATGCCGACGTTCGACCGTACCAATTCAAGAAAAGTCTCGATGATGCGTCGTGAGCTCTGCTCGCGTAGGCACACCATTGTTTCAGTCATGCGCTGGCGGCAATCGAGAATAGGCAATGCATGCAGGCTACGGCTGCTCCCAAACTCTGCAGCCGAGACAATGCCTATGCCAAGCCCGCCAGCAACTGTCTCGAACACGGCCTCGCGCCCCTCCACCTCGATCGCTGAGCGCAGGCGAAGTCCTTCACGCTGGAGCTCCAGTTCGATCAGCTGACGCGTCATTGAACCCCGTTCACGTAACACCAAGGGTTGATCATCGAGATCAGCCAACACAATCGATTCACGCGCAGCCAACGGATGATCGGCGGCGACGAAAGCCAACAAGGGTGAACTGCTCAACACGACACTCACCAACGCCTCATCTTGAATCGGACGGCCGAGTACGGCGAAGTCGGCCTGGTAGGCGAACAACCGAGCCAGCGCCTCGTCTGTGTTACCAGTGACCACGTTGAAGCGTATACCCGGATAACGGTCGTTGAATTGACCAATGAACGGCAACACATGCACAGGCGAATCCACCGCCAGGGTGAGACTTCCAGTCTGCAGTGCACGCGAGCTGGAGAGCAGTTCCTGCGCTTCGGCCGCTACCGCATAGAGGCGCTGAGTGATGCCGAGCAGGCGCTCTCCCAGCTCGGTGAGCTGCACCGTGCGCTTGGTGCGATTGAACAGCAGCACGCCGTACTGCTCCTCCAGCTTGCGTACCTGGTCGGAAACAGCCGGCTGGCTAAGGAACAGGCGCTCGGCCGCACGGGTGAAGCTGCCCGTCTGGGCTACGGCATGAAAGGCCCGCAGTTGGGCGTGGGAGACAGCCATAGGCACCTCTATTAATAAGCTCAGCTTGTTTTTGAAATACTATAAATCGATTTTATTTATTCATCGCCAATTGTTTTGATCGTCTCCAGCGCGGCGTACTGCCGCACCTCACCGGAGACGATCATGAGCAAAGCCGAATTTCTCACCGCCCGCCCCGCCATCGCCGCCCCCGCCCTGGGCGAACCCTACCTGCTGACCCCCGGCCCACTGACCACCTCGCTGACCACCAAGCAGGCCATGCTGCGCGACTGGGGCTCGTGGGACGCCGACTTCAACCGCGTCACTGCGGAGATCCGCCAGGGCCTGCTGGCCATGGCAGGCGTGCACGATGACAGCTACGCCTGCGTCCCCCTGCAAGGTAGCGGCACCTTCGCCGTGGAAGCGGCGCTGGCCACCGCCATCGCCCGCGATGGCAAGGCTCTGGTGCTGATGAACGGCGCCTATGGCAAGCGGGCCACACAGATTCTCGATTACCTTGGCCGCGACTACATCGCCCTAGACAAAGGCGACTATCTGCCGCCACAACCGGAGGAAGTCGCCGAGCTGCTGGAGCGCCATCCGGATGTCACCGATGTGTTCCTGGTCCACTGCGAAACCAGCTCGGGCATCCTCAACCCGCTGCGCGAGATCGCCGATGTGGTCAAGGCGCACGGCAAGGGCCTGATCGTCGACGCCATGAGCTCGTTCGGCGCAGTGCCGCTGACCGTCGACAAGATTCCCTTCGACGTCATGGTCTCCTCGGCCAACAAGTGCATCGAGGGCATTCCCGGTTTCGGTTTCGTGATTATTCGCCGCGCACTGCTGGAGCAGTCCAAAGGCCGCGCCCATTCCCTGAGCCTGGATCTTCTGGAGCAGTGGCAATACATGGAGCGCACCGGGCAGTGGCGCTTTACCCCGCCCACCCACAGCGTGGTGGCCTTCCGCAAGGCGCTCGAGCAGCACGCCGAGGAAGGGGGAGTGGTCGGACGCCAGGCACGTTACACGAACAACCGCGACACCTTGGTGGCCGGCATGCGTGCCATGGGCTTTCAAACGCTTCTGGAAGACCGCTGGCTGTCGCCGATCATCACCACTTTCTTCAGTCCTACTCACCCGAACTTCCAGTTCAAGCGTTTCTACGACGAGCTCAAGGCCCGCCAGTTCGTCATCTACCCCGGCAAGTTGACCATTGCCGAGAGTTTCCGCATCGGCTGCATCGGCCAGATCGACGAACGCATCGTTGGCCAGCTGTTGCGTGCCGTCGCCGACACCCTGGCGGTAATGGGCGTCGACGACTGCAGCCCGGCGAACTGAACCACAGCGCCCAGGCCAACACGGCCATGGGTGCAGACCTGCTGTACGAGACCGGCTGTTGCCCGCCCTGCCAGGCAGGGCAACCCGGCAGGACGCCACGCCCACCGGGCCTCGATTGATCTGATCCAGACCGTCCGCCAAGACGGCGCCAGAAGTGCTTTGACAACAACAAAAGCAGCCATCCCTTGAACTGCCAGCACATTCAACTCAGAGGTCAGTAACGTGAATCAGACATCCGGTTTTCCCCTGTTCAACCTCGGCAATAACCCTGCTCAGCGTTGGCGCATGCAGATATTCGCCATAACCTGGCTGGCCTATGCCGCCTTCTACTTCACCCGCAAAGCCTTCTCGGTAGCCAAGCTGGGCATCGCCGATGACCCCGACTTCGAACTGGAAAAGGCCACCATGGCCAACCTCGACGCGCTCTACCTTGGCGCCTACGCCGTCGGTCAGTTCACCTGGGGCATCCTCGCCGACCGTTTCGGCCCACGCGTGGTAGTGCTCGGAGGTCTGCTGATCTCAGCCGTGGTGGCATTGATCATGGGTAGCTTCGCCACCCTGCCGATCTTCGCCACCTGTATGGTAATCCAGGGCCTGGCGCAGTCCACTGGCTGGTCGGGGCTGTGCAAAAACCTCGGCAGCTTCTTCGCTACCGGCGAACGTGGTCGCGTGCTCGGCCTGTGGAGCAGTTGCTATGCTTTCGGCGGCCTGGTTGCCTCCCCCTTCGCCGGCTGGTGGGCCTATCAGGTCTACGGCGACTGGCGCGCGGCATTCTTCTCCAGCGCCATAGTGGTCGCCGGGGTCGCCGTGCTGTTCTTCCTGCTCCAGCGCAATACCCCGCAGGACGTCGGCCTGCCGCCGGTGGAAGACGCCGATGCGCCACAACACGATGACAGCGGTCGCCACGCCAGCTTCGGCAGTTGCCTGAAGACCATCCTCAAGAACCGCACCGTGCTGGTGCTCGGTCTTGCCTACTTCCTGCTCAAGCCGGCGCGCTACGCCATCCTGTTCTGGGGCCCGGTCATGGTCTACGAGCGCATGTCGGAGATCGGTAAGGTCGCCTCGGCCATCGTCCCCACGTCCTTCGAGGTCGCCGGCCTGGTCGGCCCGATTCTCCTCGGCCTGATCTCGGACAAGCTGTTCGGCGCCCGCCGCTTCCCTGCCTGCGTGATCAGCCTGCTGGCCCTGACCGCCTGCCTGGCGCTGTTCGTCCCGGCGATGCAGAGCGGCAGCGTACTGGTGGTAGTCGCCCTGCTGTTCATGATGGGCCTGACCCTGTACGGGCCAGACTCGATGATCAGCGGTGCCGCCGCCATCGACTACGGCAAGGGGACCGCCGGTACCGCGGCTGGGTTCGTCAACGGCTGTGGCTCGATCGGCGCGATCCTCGGCGGCCTGCTGCCCGGCTACTTCGATACCGAAAGCGTGTTCCTGGTATTCACCGGCACTGCCCTGATCGCCACCGCCCTGATGCTTCCCTACTGGAACAGCCGGCCGGACAAGCGGGCCGACAGCCAAACCGCCGCATGCAACCCCAGCTCCCATGTCAGCAACGCCCGCCTCAAGGCCTGAAGCGTCCAACCTTCCCCGCAAGCAACAGGAGTCACTGCAATGAACTATCAGCAACCCCGCCAACTGCAAGCCGCGATCCTCGACTGGGCCGGCACCGTGGTCGACTTCGGCTCCTTCGCGCCGACCCAGATCTTCGTTGAGGCCTTCGCCGAGTTCGGCGTCGAGGTCAGCCTGGCCGAAGCTCGCGGCCCCATGGGCATGGGTAAGTGGGATCACATCCGTACCCTGTGCAACGTGGTGGAGATCGCCGAGCGCTACCGCGCCGCCTTCGGCCGCCTGCCCACTGATGACGACGTCACCGCGATCTACGAACGTTTTATGCCGCTGCAGATCGCCAAGATCGCCGAACATTCCGCACTGATCCCCGGTGCGCTCGATACCATCACCAGCCTGCGTAACCAGGGCCTGAAAATCGGCTCCTGCTCCGGCTACCCGGCGGTGGTGATGGAAAAAGTAGTGCAACTGGCCGAACGCAACGGCTACGTCGCCGACCACGTGGTCGCCACCGATGAAGTGCCCAATGGCCGCCCTTACCCGGCCCAGGCGCTGGCCAACGTGATTGCACTGGGCATTAGCGATGTGGCGGCCTGCGTCAAGGTCGACGACACCACGCCCGGCATTCTCGAGGGGCGTAGCGCCGGCATGTGGACAGTCGCCCTGACCTGTTCGGGCAATGCCCTGGGTCTGACCTACGCGCAATTCAAGGCTCTGCCTGCCGAGCAACTGGCCAAGGAACGCGTGCGCATCGCCCAACTGTTCGAAGGCTCACGCCCGCACTACCTGATCGACACCATCAACGAACTGCCGGCAGTGATAGACGACATCAATGCCCGCCTCAAGCGCGGGGAAACCCCGCAAGGCGTCTGACAACCTCAGCCGGCAGGCACCGCGCTCGCCGGCTCCCCCTAACAAGAGAGGTCAGCATCATGATTTACGCGAAACCGGGTACTCCAGGCGCCGTCGTCACCCTCAAGCCGCGCTACGGCAACTACATCAACGGCGAGTTCGTCGCTCCGCTCAGCGGCCAGTACTTCAGCAACACCAGCCCGGTCGATGGCTCGGTGATCGCCGAATTCCCCCGTTCCAACGCTGCGGACATCGACAAGGCGCTGGATGCTGCCCACGCTGCGGCCGATGCCTGGGGGCGCACCAGCGTGCAGGAGCGCTCGCACATCCTGCTGAAGATCGCCGACCGCATCGAAGCCAACCTCGAACTGCTGGCCGTGGCCGAAACCTGGGACAACGGCAAGGCCGTGCGTGAAACCCTCAACGCCGACGTGCCGCTGGCCGCCGATCACTTCCGCTATTTCGCCGGCTGCATCCGTGCTCAGGAAGGCAGCACCGCCGAGATCAACGACGGCACCGTTGCTTATCACTTTCACGAGCCGCTCGGCGTGGTCGGGCAGATCATCCCGTGGAACTTCCCGCTACTGATGGCCGCCTGGAAACTGGCTCCGGCCCTGGCCGCCGGTAACGCCATCGTGCTCAAACCGGCCGAGCAAACGCCGCTGTCGATCACCCTGCTGATGGAGGTCATTGGCGACCTGCTGCCGCCGGGGGTGCTCAACATCGTTCAGGGTTTCGGTCGTGAAGCCGGTGAAGCGCTGGCCACCAGCAAGCGCATCGCCAAGATCGCCTTCACCGGTTCTACCCCGGTCGGCTCGCACATCCTCAAATGCGCCGCCGAGAACATCATCCCGAGTACCGTCGAGCTGGGCGGCAAATCGCCGAACATCTTCTTCGCCGACATCATGAACGCCGAGCCGGCCTTCATCGAGAAGGCTGCCGAAGGTCTGGTGCTGGGCTTCTTCAACCAAGGCGAGGTGTGCACCTGCCCGTCGCGCGCGCTGGTGCAGGAGTCGATTTACGATGCCTTCATGGCCGAGGTGATGAAGAAGGTCAAACAGATCAAGCGTGGCAACCCGCTGGACACCGAGACCATGGTCGGCGCCCAGGCCTCGCAGCAGCAGTTCGACAAGATCCTCAGCTACCTGGAGATCGCCCAGCAGGAAGGTGCGCAGGTGCTCACCGGTGGCGCCGCCGAGCGTCTGGAAGGCGACCTGGCCAGTGGTTACTACATCCAGCCGACCCTGCTCAAGGGTACCAACCAGATGCGCGTGTTCCAGGAAGAGATCTTCGGCCCGGTGATCGGTGTGACCACCTTCAAGGACGAAGCCGAGGCCCTGGCCATCGCCAACGACACCGAGTTCGGTCTGGGCGCCGGCGTGTGGAGCCGCGACATGAACGTCGCCTACCGCATGGGCCGCGCAATCAAGGCCGGCCGCGTGTGGACCAACTGCTACCACCTGTACCCGGCGCATGCCGCCTTTGGTGGTTACAAGAAGTCCGGTGTCGGCCGTGAAACCCACAAGATGATGCTCGACCACTACCAGCAAACCAAGAATCTGCTGGTGAGCTATGACATCAATCCGCTGGGCTTTTTCTAAAGCGGTATGACAGCATCCAGCTCTCAGAGACTGTTAGGGCTGGATGCTAAATCAAACGCTTGCTTTGATTGCGCTTTCAACTGGCTTTGAGGCAGCATCGACTGACCCGCTGGCACAACAGCTGCATCGCCACTCCTGCCCCATTACAGAGAGAAGCCGAGGCCCACCATGCGCATCGTCCAAGCCACCCTGGAGCACCTGGACCTGTTGACCCCGCTGTTCGTCAAATACCGCGAGTTCTATAACGAGCTGCCCTACCCCGAGTCGTCACGCAAGTTCCTCGAGAAGCGCCTGCGCCGCAAGGAGTCGGTGATCTACCTGGCTCTGGCCGATGATGAAGACAAGCTGCTCGGCTTCTGCCAGCTCTACCCCAGCTATTCGTCGCTGTCGCTCAAGCGCGTGTGGATTCTCAACGACATCTACGTGGCCGAGGATGCTCGCCGCCAACTGGTTGCCGACCGCCTGCTGCACACCGCCAAGCAAATGGCCAAGGAAACCAACGCCGTGCGCATGCGCGTGGCCACCAGCCGCGACAACGAGGTGGCGCAGAAGGTCTACGAGTCCATCGGCTTCGTCGAGGACGAACAGTTCAAGAACTACGTACTGCCGATCAATTCCGATTGATCGACTCACAGGCGCAGTGACTGCCTATCAGCCACCAAGACTGAGCAGCAGCCCCAGCAGCAATGGCAACGTGACCAGGCCCAGCGCAGCCAGGCGTGCCGGCTGCATTGGCACACGCCGCAGCGCCTGACTGCGACGCGCCTGCAGGGGCTGCTGCAATGCCAGCTGAAACTCCGACAGCGCCTCGAAACGTGCCTGTGGCTGTGGCGCCAGAGCCCGGGCGAGCACGCCGTCCCAGCCCTGCGGCACATGCCCGGTAAAGGTCGCCAGCGGCACATAGCAGTGTCCGGGCCTGACGTCACTGCGCGCCGCCTCCGGCCATTGCCCACTCATAAGCCAATAGACCAGCGCCGCCAGGGCAAACTGATCGGCACGACCATCCAGCGCACGGCCGCTGCGCAGTTCCGGCGCCAGCGGCACAGCCTGCTCAGGCAAAGGCTGACGCGCTACACCGGGCAGAATCGCAGCTGCGCCCGGCAGAAACAGCACCCTCCCGTCATCACCGAGCAGAATCTGCCTGGGGTTCAGCCACAGCCCCTGCATGCCACGGCGCTGCAACGAACGCACGGCTGCGATCAGTTGCGTCACCACCCCCATCAGCGTCTGTGTATCCGGCGCGCCATGGGCGGCCACCCAATCGAACAGATTGCGCATGCCGCGGGGCGGCTTGGCCAGGACCAGATACGCGTAACTACGCGTCTGATGCGGCGACAGCACCTGCGGCAACGCCTGCTGCGGACTGCGCCGCAACGCCCACTCACGCTGCCAGAAGGCTTCGCCTGCATCTTCCTCGGCGAACCAGAGCACGGCTTCCCGTCCGGACTCATCACGCCCGATATACAGCCGCCCGGGCGGCCCATAAGGACATTGACGCAACAGCGTCCAACCATCGAGCTGCTGGCCGCAGGCGATCTGCGCCAGCGCCGGGCGCGGCGCAGCGGACGGCGCCGGCGTCAGGCACTGGGTTTCCCCCACGCCGAGCAGCACCGCAGCGCCGGGGGCCTGCAACAGCGGTTGCAACCGCTCGCACAAGCCGCCCTGCGCCTGGATACATAGCCCTTGCAGATCACTCACATCGAGCAGCGGTTGCGGCGCCAGCAGCAGCTGCTCGCCACAGCTGGGCAACAGATTGTTCTGAACCAGCGCCAGCTCGGCCTGGGCGCCGAGAGCCTGCCCCTCACGACCTGCCAGGATCTGCAAAGCGCCTTTGTCTGCTCGCGCCAGGCCAACACTGCCCGCCTGCAGAAACTGCAACTCATCGCCCTGCATCAGCAACACACCGGCATGCAAGTCGGCGACGCCCTGCCCAGTCTGCTGCCGGCGAAACAGCTGGAGATTCAGTGCGGCCAGTACCTGGCGCGCCGCCTGGGTTTCACTCCAGCCCTCAGGCGTACAGCGAAAATCGGCGAACAGGGCGTCCAGATGACGCTCCAGGCTTTGCACCACATCGGGGCAGTGGCGTGCCCAAAGCAATACGACCAGCAGCAACGGCGGACGCTGCTGGCGACCGGCCAGCCACATCGCTCGAGCCCGCGCGGCCTGGTGCGGCAAGTCCAGTCCGGTGCCGGACGCCAGCGTGATTCCAGGGTGTTCCAGCAGTTGCAGCGCCATGCTCAGCCCTCCTGCTGCAGCGAAGCTGCAAGGAGCTTTGCAGCCTTTATGCCGACTTGTGGCGAGTGCCTGGCGCCCTTATGGTGGCGTGGTCCTCCCAACGAGCCTGCATGCATGTGGTCCTTCAAGGCCTGGCGCCGTCGTCGCACCCTCGCAAACAACCCTGTCGATCCCGCCCACTGGGCCGAAGTACGCAGACGCCTGCCGATTCTCGATGGCCTCGACGAGCACGAAGAGCAGCTGTTGCGCGAACGCGCCGTGCTGTTTCTGCATGACAAGCACCTGACCGCCCTACCAGGGCTGGCGCTCGGCCCGGTCGAGCACCTGCTGCTGGCCGCCCAGGCGCAGTTGCCACTGCTGCACCTGGGCGATCTGGACTGGTACCGGGGTTTTCACGAAATCGTCCTCTACCCGGATGACTTCGTGAGCCCACAGCGCCACCGCGACGCCAGCGGCATCGAGCACGAATGGGACGACGCGCGCAGCGGCGAGGCCTGGCAGCAAGGCCCGGTGATCCTCGCCTGGCCCGGTGTCGAGGCCAGCGGTGGCTGGGAAGGCTACAACCTGGTGATCCACGAACTGGCGCACAAGCTGGACATGCTCGAAGGCGGCGCCAATGGCCTGCCGCCGCTGCACCGCGACATGCGTGTCCAAGACTGGGCGAGCGCCATGCAGAGCGCCTATGACGCACTGAACGCCGAGCTGGACGCCAATCCTGAGGCGGAAACCGCCATCGACCCTTACGCAGCCGAAGATCCGGCGGAATTCTTCGCGGTGACCAGCGAATACTTCTTCACCGCACCGGATCTGCTGGCCGACGCCTTCCCCGAGGTCTACCGGCAACTGGCCCTGTTCTACCGCCAGGACAGCCTGGCGCGATTGCAGCGTCTACAAGCGGAACACCCCGACTACAAGGCGGTCGAAAACGCGACCAATGGCTGAGTAGTCCGCCGTAGTAACGCATTGCGAATACGCCTATAATGCGCCCCACTTTTTTGGCCCTCCCTGGGAGTTTCCCCCATGAGCTACAGCAAGATCCCGGCTGGTAAAGACCTGCCGAACGACATCTACGTTGCCATCGAAATCCCGGCCAACCACGCGCCGATCAAATACGAAATCGACCACGACACCGATTGCCTGATGGTTGATCGTTTCATGGCCACCCCGATGTTCTACCCGGCCAACTACGGCTTCATCCCGCACACCCTGGCTGACGACGGCGACCCCCTCGACGTGCTGGTCGTGACCCCTTATCCGGTCGCGCCGGGTTCGGTGATCCGCGCCCGTCCGGTCGGCGTACTGCACATGAGCGACGAAGCCGGCGGCGACGCCAAGCTGGTTGCCGTTCCGCACGACAAGCTGACCGTTCTGTACAAGGACGTTCAGGAATACACCGACCTGCCCGCGCTGCTGATCGAGCAGATCAAGCACTTCTTCGAGAACTACAAGGATCTGGAGAAGGGCAAGTGGGTCAAGGTAGAAGGCTGGGGCGGCGCTGAAGAAGCCCGCGGCCTGATCAACAAGGCAGTCGCGGCTTACCAAAAATAAGTCCTGACCACCTCCGAAAAGCCGGCCACAAGCCGGCTTTTTTATTGCCTGTCTCCCGGCAAGACCGACCTCAGCTTCAACCATGAGACGACCTCGCAGACCGATACTGGCGCCATGCCTGCATTCGGCTCTGGTAAAGTCCACAGCACGCCATAAGGACGTAGCTGGTCATGGATAAAAAATCGCTTTCCGAGCGCGACATCTGCAGCAAATACATCACCCCCGCCATCACCGCTGCGGGCTGGGATCTGCACAAGCAGGTGCGCGAGGAAGTCAGCTTCACCAAGGGCCGTATCATCGTCCGTGGCAAGCTGCACAGCCGTGGCCAGGCGCGCCGCGCCGATTACATCCTCTATCACCAGCCCAACCTGCCCATCGCCGTGATCGAGGCCAAGGACAACAAGCACTCATTGGGCGCCGGCATGCAGCAGGCGCTTGGCTATGCCGAGTCGCTCGACGTGCCCTTCGTGTTTTCCAGCAACGGCGATGGCTTTCTCTTCCATGACCGCAGCGGTACCGGCAGCCAGGTGGAAACCACGCTGAGCCTCGACCAGTTCCCCAACCCGGATGAACTCTGGCAACGCTATTGTCAGTGGAAGGGCCTGGATGCCCCGGCACGGCACAAGGTCGAGGCGCCGTACTACGACGACGGCTCGGGATACACGCCGCGTTATTACCAGATGAACGCCATCAACCGCACCGTCGAGGCTGTCGCGCGTGGCCAGGAGCGCATATTGCTGGTGATGGCCACCGGCACCGGCAAGACCTACACCGCCTTCCAGATCATCTGGCGCCTGTGGAAGTCCGGGCAGAAGAAACGCATTCTCTTCCTTGCCGACCGCAACATCCTGGTCGACCAGACCAAGACCAAGGACTTCAAACCCTTCGGCCCGGCGATGACCAAGATCGCCAAGCGGCAGATCGACAAGTCCTACGAGATCTACCTGTCGTTGTACCAGGCCGTCACCGGCGCCGAAGAAGACCAGAACATCTACAAGCAGTTCTCTCGCGACTTCTTCGACCTCATCATCATCGACGAATGCCATCGCGGCAGCGCCGCCGCCGATTCCGCCTGGCGCGAAATACTCGACTACTTCTCCAGCGCTACTCACATCGGCCTGACTGCCACGCCCAAGGAAACCAAAGAGGTTTCCAGCAGCACCTACTTTGGCGAGCCGGTGTACAGCTACAGCCTCAAGCAAGGTATCGAAGACGGCTTCCTCGCGCCCTACAAGGTGGTGCGTATCGACTTCGATAAGGATCTGCAAGGCTGGCGCCCGCCCAAGGGCATGCGCGACAAGCACGGCGAACTGATCGAAGACCGCATCTACGACCTCAAGGACATGGATCGCCACCTGGTCATCGAAGCACGCACCTGGACAGTGGCGGCCAAGGTCACCGAGTTCCTCAAGGCCACTGACCCGTACCAGAAGACCATCATCTTCTGCGACGACATCGACCACGCCGAGCGCATGCGCTCAGCGCTGTTCAACCTCAACCCCGAGCGCATCGCCGAAAACCGCAAGTACGTCATGCGCATCACCGGCGATGACCAGGAAGGCAAGGCCGAGCTGGACAACTTCATCAACCCCGAACAGCGCTACCCGGTAATCGCCACCACCAGCAAGCTGCTGACCACTGGGGTGGATGCCCAGACCTGCAAGCTGATCGTGCTCGACCAGCACATCAAGTCCATGACCGAGTTCAAGCAGATCATCGGCCGTGGCACGCGCATCAACGAGGATTACGGCAAGTACTGGTTCACCATCATGGACTTCAAGAAAGCCACCGAACTGTTCGCCGACCCGGCATTCGATGGCGAGCCGGTGGTGATCTACAGCCCCGAAGGTGACCAAACGCCCGTGCCGCCCGACAGCCCGCTGGACGATGAAGACGGCATCGTCGACGGTGGCGATTGGCTGCCCGAAGGCGACGAAACCGACGGCGAGGAGGGCGGTAAAAAGCGCATCAAGTACGTGATCGACAGCGTGCCGATCTACGTCATCGCCGAGCGTGTGCAGTACTACGGGCCGGACGGCAAGCTGATCACCGAATCGCTGCGCGACTACACCCGCACCTGCGTGCACAAGCAGTTCGCCTCGCTCGATGACTTCCTGCGCCTGTGGAGCAGTGCCGAGCAGAAGAAAGCCATCATCGACGAACTCGCCGCCCAGGGCGTGATGTGGGAAGCGCTGGCCGAAGAAGTCGAGGCCAAACGCGGCCAGGCCCTCGACCCCTTCGACCTGATCTGCCACATCGCCTTCGACCAGCCGCCGCTGACCCGCAAGGAACGCGCCGAGCAGGTGAAGAAGCGCAACTACTTCGGCAAATACTCTGGCGCCGCCCGCCAGGTGCTGGAAGCCTTGCTCGACAAATACGCCGACACCGGCATCGAGCACATCGAAGACATCCGCATTCTCCAGCTCGACCCGTTCCGGCAAATCGGCGCGCCGATGGAGCTGGTCAGGGCGTTTGGCGACCGGGCCGGCTACGAGAAGGCGCTGCATGAGCTGGAAACCGAGCTTTACGCCAGCTAGCCAGCGCCGCCAGTAAGGTGGGCAACGGTGCAGCCTTGCCCACCTTACCCGCCAACCCCATTACAATCCCCCGCTTTGCCGTACCCGCCCGGAAGTCACCATGTCCATCAGCTCAACCATCAAATCCATCCAGGACATCATGCGCAAGGACGTCGGCGTCGACGGCGACGCCCAGCGCATCGGCCAGCTCGTATGGATGCTGTTTCTCAAGATCTTCGATGACCGCGAGCTGGAATGGGAACTGATGAATGGCGACTACCGCTCGCCGCTGCCCGACAGTTGCCGCTGGCGCACCTGGGCGGCCAACCCGGAAGGCATCACCGGCGATGAACTCAAGCACTTCATCGACAACAACCTGTTCCCGCAACTGCAGAACCTCCACGAATACAGCACCACCCCGGCGGCCTACGTGGTGCGCGGTGTGTTCGAGGACGCCTACAACTACATGAAGTCCGGCCAACTCATCCGCCAGGTGATCAACAAGATCCAGGAGGGCGTGGACTTCAACAAGGCGCAGGAACGTCATGCCTTCGGCGACATGTACGAGCAGCTGCTGCGCGACCTGCAGAACGCCGGCAATGCCGGTGAGTTCTACACCCCGCGCCCGGTCACCGAATTCATGGTGCGTATGGTCGACCCCAAGCTGCACGAGAAGGTCATGGATCCCGCCTGTGGTACAGGCGGCTTCCTTACTTGCACCATCGACCACAAGCGCAGCCGCTACGTGAAAACCGCCGACGACGAACGCGCTCTGCAGGCCAGCATCTTCGGCGTGGAAAAAAAGCCGCTGCCGCACCTGCTGGCCACCACCAATATGATCCTGCACGGCATCGAAGTGCCCAGCCAGATCAAACACGCTAACACCCTGGGCCGCCCGCTGATCAATTGGGGGCCGAGTGAGCGCGTCGACTGCATCGTCGCCAACCCGCCGTTCGGCGGCATGGAAGAAGACGGCATCGAAAGCAACTTCCCCGCTGCCTTCCGCACCCGCGAAACTGCCGACCTGTTTCTGGTGCTGATCATGCACCTGCTCAAGGACGGTGGTCGCGCCGCCGTGGTGCTGCCGGACGGCTTCCTCTTCGGTGAAGGCATCAAGAGCCGCATCAAGGAAAAGCTGCTGACCGAGTGCAATCTGCACACCATCGTTCGCCTGCCCAATGGCGTGTTCAACCCCTACACCGGCATCAAGACCAACCTGCTGTTCTTCACCAAAGGCACGCCGACCAAGCAGGTGTGGTTCTACGAGCACCAGTACCCGGCAGGCGTTAAGAACTACTCCAAGACCAAGCCCATGCGCATCGAGGAGTTCGCGGTGGAGGAGGCCTGGTGGGGCAGCGAGGCCGATGGCTTTGCCGCGCGGGTGGAAAACGAGTTCGCCTGGAAGGTCAGCCTGGACGAGATCAAGACGCGCAACTGGAACCTGGACTGCAAGAACCCGCACATCGGAGAGCAGATCAGCCACGACCCGGACGAGCTGCTGCGTAACTACGCCGCCCTGCAAGGCGAGATTGGCGAGCTGCGCGACCAGCTCAAGGCCGTGCTGGCCGAAGCGCTGGAACGCCAGTGAACACCTGGGGAGCACGAGCATGAACAGCGAAATTGCGATCTATGAAAGCGCCAACGGCCAGATTGCCGTCACCATCGAGCACGACAGTGTCTGGCTGAGACAGGAACAACTGGCCGAGCTCTTTGGTCGTGACCGTACAGTGATCGGACGGCATATTCGCAATGTATTCGCCGAGGGCGAGCTGGAGCGTGAAAGCAATGTGCAAAATCTGCACATTGCCGGCTCCGACAAGCCTGTGGCCTTTTACAACCTCGACGTGATCATCTCGCTGGGCTACCGGGTCAAATCGCGCGAGGGCACACGCTTCAGGCAATGGGCCAGCCAGGTAATCAAGCAACACCTGACCCAAGGCTACACCCTCAACCGCGAACGTTTCGAAGCCAACGCCCGCGAGCTGGAAGCGGCGCTGGAGTTGGTGCGCAAGACGGCACGAGCGCCCGAGCTGGATAGCGAGGGTGGCCGTGGGCTGGTGGAAATCGTCAGCCGCTACACCCAGACCTTTCTCTGGTTACAGCGCTATGACGAAGGCCTGCTCAGCGAACCCGCCGGTAGCCCCGGTGGCGAATTGCCCAGCCTGGCCAGCGCGCGCCAGCACCTGCAGAGCTTGAAAGCCCAACTGATGACCCGAGGCGAAGCCAGCGAACTGTTCGCCCGCGAGCGCGGCGACGGCCTCGCTGCGCTGCTCGGCAACCTGCAGCAGAGCGTGTTCGGCGAACCGGCCTACTCCAGCCTGGAAAGCAAGGCCGCGCACCTGCTGTATTTCGTGGTCAAGAACCACCCCTTCGCCGACGGCAACAAACGCAGCGGCGCCTACCTGTTCGTCGACTTCCTGCACCGCAACGGTCGCCTGCTCGACGCCCAGGGCAACCCGCTGATCAACGACACCGGCCTGGCCGCTCTCACCCTACTGGTCGCCGAGTCCGCCCCAGCGCAGAAGGACACCCTGATTCGCCTGATCATGAACATGCTCGCCCCGGAACCCCGCCCATGACCGCCTTGCTCACCGATAATCTGCCGCTGCTGGCCGGCGCACCCAATGGCATCAAGAAACTGCGTGAGCTGATTCTGGAGCTGGCGGTGCGCGGCAAGCTGGTGCCGCAAGATGCGAATGATGAGCCGGCCAGTGAGTTGCTCAAGCGGATTGCCGAGGAAAAGGCACGGTTGGTGGCGGAAGGCAAGATCAAGAGGTCGAAGCTGCTTGTAGATATAAATGAGCTGGATAAGCCTTATGAATTGCCAGCCGGTTGGAGCTGGACAACTCTACCTGGAGCCGCCAGTTATCAAATTGGTAAAACTCCCCCGACCAAGGAGTCTAAATTCTGGGACGACTCTGGACAGGCTTGGGTGAGCATCTCCGACATGGAGCATTACGGTGAGATAAATGACACCTCTCGCAAGGTTTCCGTGCTTGCTCAACAGAATGTTTTCAAGTATCCGCCTATCCCAGCGGGCACACTGCTGATGAGTTTCAAGCTCACTGTCGGAAAAGTATCGATACTCGCAGTTGACGCGTATCACAACGAAGCAATCATATCGTTGTCGCCATTTTGTGGAGTTTCGAAAGATTACCTTTTCAGCTTTCTGCCAAGCATTGCACTTGGGGGGCAGCAAAAGAATGCATTGATGGGGAACACTCTCAACTCCGAGTCGATGGCTCAGTTGCTAATCCCAATCCCCCCACTCGCCGAGCAACACCGGATCGTCGCCAAAGTTGATGAGCTGATGGCTCTGTGCGACCGGATGGAAGCCCGGCAGGCCGATGCCGACAGTGCCCACGCCCAACTGGTGCAGGCGCTGCTGGATAGCCTGACCCAGGCCCGCGATGCCGAGGACTTTGCGCAAAGCTGGCAGCGCCTGGCCGAGCACTTCCATACCCTGTTCACCACCGAATCCAGCATCGACGCCCTCAAGCAAACCCTACTGCAACTGGCGGTGATGGGCAAACTGGTGCCGCAAGACTCCAGCGATGAGCCGGCTAGCGAGCTACTGGTGCGCTTGACCAACGATCGGAATGATTATGCAGCCATACACAAGGTTGCTGTGGCTAAGCCAGAGCCGATATCAGGCTCTGATCAGAGCCTCTCTCTACCGAATGGCTGGGCGTGGGCACGCCTCTGCTCAATGTTCAGAGTGATTACGGATGGTGATCATCAGCCACCACCGAAATCCACTGACGGTATTGCATTCCTTACTATCGGAAATGTAACAAAAGGGTACCTTGATTTCTCAAACTGCCGTTTTGTGCCGCAGGACTACTTTGATCGAGTCGCGATTTATCGCCGCCCTGAAACTGGTGACATTCTTTATACGGTTGTAGGTGCAACGTATGGTCGCCCCATAGCAGTCAATAGCTCGCGAGACTTTTGTGTGCAGCGACACATCGCGATTCTCAAAAGCAGCAAGCTGATTAGCCCTGCATTTGCATGCTACTTACTAGCATCGCCGTGGATATATGAGCAGGCCACTCAAAGTACGACTGGTACCGCGCAGCCCACAATTCCACTGAAACCATTGCGTAACTTTCTGGTCATGCTTCCTCCGCTCCCCGAACAACACCGCATCGTCGCCAAAGTCGATCAACTGATGGCCCTGTGCGACCAACTCAAAGCCCGTCTTAACCAGGCCCGCCAGGTGCATGAGCAACTGGCCACAGCCCTGGTCGAGCAGGCCGTGGCCTAACCAACAGGAGCGCAGGGATGCCCATTCGCACCCAGATTTGGACCGTCGGCGCGCAGCCCGCGCCGCTGAAAAACGCCGTGCTGGCCAGCGAGCAGTTTCTTGAAGACATGATCGTCAGCGCCCCAGCGCTGCTGTCCGAGGACTGGCTGCTGATTGGACGGCAGGAAAGCACCGGCCAGGGCGGGCGTATCGACCTGCTGGCGCTAGCGCCCGATGCCTCGCTGGTGCTGATCGAACTCAAGCGCGAGCGCACCCCGCGTGAGGTGGTGGCGCAGGCGCTGGACTATGCGGTGTGGGTGGAGCGCTTGCAGGCCAACGAGATCGAGGCCATCTACCAGCGCTTCAAGCCGGGTGCCGACCTGGCGGCGGACTTTCAGGCGCGCTTCGGCACGCCGCTGGAGGCCGAGGCATTGAATCAGAGCCACCAGATCGTCATCGTCGCCGCCGAGCTGGATGCCAGCAGCGAGCGCATCGTCGGCTACCTGAGCGAGCGCGATATCGCCATCAACGTGCTGTGCTTTCAGGTGTTCCAGTTGGGCGAACAACAACTGATCAGCCGCGCCTGGTTGCTCGACCCAACCGAGGCGCCGCAGGCCAGCAGCGCCAGCAAGCCCGGCATGCCGGCCGAGCCGTGGAACGGCGAGTTCTACTGTTCCTTCGGCGATGCCGAGCACCGCAACTGGGCAGAAGCGCAGCAGTACGGCTTCGTCTGCGGCGGTGGCGGCAGTTGGTACAGCAACAGCCTGAAAATGCTCGCCCCTGGTGACCGTGTGTGGGTCAACGTGCCTGGTGCCGGTTACGTGGGCGTGGCCAAGGTCACCGGCCACGCCACACCAGCCGGGGACTTCTGCCTGCAACAAAATGGCGAAGAGTTCCCGGCTCTGGATGTGCTCAGCGCCGCCCGTTATCACCGTGACCAAGTCGACGACCCCGAACGCTGCGAATACTTCGTGCCGGTGCAATGGCTGTACAGCCTCCCGCTGAACGAGGCGGTGAAGGAAGTTGGCCTGTTCGGCAACCAGAACACCATCTGCCGCCCCACCACGCCGAAATGGCGCTGGACTGTAGAGCGACTCAAGGAGCGCTTCGGTATTCACTGAAGCGCTCCCAATCCAACCAAAATCATCAAACGGACAAGGACGCCCCATGCAGCTCCCCATACCAAGCCTTCTGCTGGAACAACTCGATATCGGCCTGAACCACGCCGTCGGTTATGTGCTGCGCGGTCTCAAACATTTGGCTCTCTGGCTGACGGGCCTGACCGCCCTGATCGCGGCAACCTGCATCGTGTTCGAATACGGCGAAGGGCTGGCCGATATCTCCCAGTTCGAATGGGCCTTCATGGTGCTGGCAGCGCTGCTGGCCTGGCGGCATTGCCATTACGCCCGGCAATTCGGCTATGGCTTCTGGCGCGGTCTGGCGCGAGGGCTGAGCGTACAGGGCATAGCGTTGATCACCCAATTCACCCTGATGGGGCTATGGCTACTGTTAGCACTGTGGGCAATGAGCCTGCCCATGGAATGGCAGGGCACTGCAGATGCCATGAACGATGGCGATATGGCCCTCAAGACTTACGAGATCATTGGCCTGGCTATGGTGCTGCTGGCCCTGTATCTCGGCGCGCCTACTCGCCCACTCGATGCTGTAGCCACCCAGCCGAAACAAAAGGCGCTGCGCCAGGAACCTACACTCGCCTCTACTCCCGACAAGGAAGTCTCGCTGTGAACTACCTGTACCCGCTGTGTGCGTTGACTCTTTTCAGCCTGCCGTTCCAGGCCAGCCAGGCCAATACCGATGCCGCCCGATTGATCGACGGCTGCCGCGAGTTGGTCAGCATCTACAACAAACGCGACGAATTGCGTTTTGCCGCAGCTCAGTTCGCTTCACTTTCCGAGGCGATGCGCGCCGGTTATTGCCGAGGCGTGCTGGACGAGTACCAACGCAAGAATACCTGCAACACCAACGACTGGCGTGAGCAGGCCAATACCATCGTCAGCCATGCCTTCGAGCAACCGCAGGATGTCGACACCTTGCTGGCAACTGCCTGTGGCCGTTGAACAGGGGCTGACCCTGCCCCAGGCGGTGGAGCGCCTGTTCGGTATTCCCGTGGCTCGCCATCCGGTGCTGCGCAATGCGGTAAACACCTTGGTCAAGGCGCTGAGCCAAGCCAAGGTGTTGCAGTTACAGGAAGAAGAAATCAGCTACGTCACGAACGGCCGCAAGCGTTGGACGCTGCCGCGCAGTGATCTGGTCGGGCTGAGCAATGCCATAGTGCTGCACGGTATCTTCGGTGAACCGAAAACGGTTCTG
Source organism: Ectopseudomonas toyotomiensis (assembly GCF_017167985.1). Lineage (NCBI taxonomy): Bacteria > Pseudomonadati > Pseudomonadota > Gammaproteobacteria > Pseudomonadales > Pseudomonadaceae > Ectopseudomonas > Ectopseudomonas toyotomiensis. Next base: position 1,369,654 of record NZ_CP070505.1, read on the forward strand.
CGCCTGTTCGAGCAACCCAAGGTTCGCCGCGAGCATGCCGACTGGGCCCGGAGCCTACTGCTGGAGCGGCAATCGGTCGCCAGTCTGGGGCTGATCAATCAGGAGCTGCTGCGCTTGCTCGACCTGCTCGAATCGGACGTTGACCTCAAGCAGGTGCGCTTACCCAACCCCTTCGATAACAACACCCTGCCGCAGATGGGCCTGGACGACTATGGCGGCAACCTGCTGCGGGCACTCGCCTGCCAGACAGCGGCCCTGTCACTAGGCGACAGCATGATGGCTCACTACCTCAATGGCGAGCTGGAACAGGCGCACTCGGCAGCACTCGCCCTGAACACCCAGAATCCCCTGCTGCTGCAGTATCGCCAAATGATCCTGCGCCGCTATGAAGAAGCACGCGCCTTCGATGAGCTGCTGGATACGTGGCGATGAACGGTCTTGGTAGTGGATTCAACATATAAACACTGGCTCCGTCATCCCAACGGAGCCAGTCATGCACACCATTCAATCAATCCTCACCCGCTGCCCTCATCAGGTCAGCCCCTGCCATCAGCACAAAGCCCTGGAAATCGATCAGGCGCTGCGTCTAGGTACTCCCTTCACTGCACTGGGTGGCAAGCGCGTGCGCTGCCGCAACGGCCTGGTACGTTTCAAGCTGGGTTGCGCCTGGCGTCTGCTTTATCGCATCAGCGCCAACGGCTACGTGCCGCACAGTCTGGTCAGCCGCCAGTGTTTCGAACGTGAACTGAAACGAAGGCGGGCTCTCAAGCCCTGATTCCTTTCATTCACTGGAGAAACACCCATGACTGCAATCATTGCACTGAAACAACCGCTACTGGCCGCCGATGGCCTGGAGATGCAGGTCAGCCTGCTGGATTTTGCACGCCTGAAGCACAAGTACACGGCCTCATCCGAGGCTGAGATGAGCGCTGAGCAATGGGAGGCGGCAGAGCTGGAGTACCGCCGTTTCCTGACACTCAAGTGCCTGTACCCAGCGGTGGCGCTGGTTCCGAGCAAGCAGGTCGATGCCATCTGGCATGCACACATTCTCGATACCCGCGCCTACCGCGAGGACTGCCATCAGGTATTTGGCCGCTTCATCGATCACTACCCCTACTTCGGCATCTACGGCCAGGAGGACTATCAGGAACTGACGAATGCATTCGCTCATACCGTCGCGCTTTACGAAAAACACTTCGGCGCCTACCCAGGCGGCGGCAATGAGGCTCAGGCCATGCGCTGTAAAGATCACGCCTGCCATGTGCCGACAACCTGCGCCTGCCGTGTGCCTGGCGCCTGCCAATAACGACGCGATCAGAGGAGGAGCCTCTGGAGATTGTTATTTCTTTCAAATCAATTGATTGAGAAGTAAAAAAGCCGGCCACAAGCCGGCTTTTTTATTGCCTTTCGCCAGGCAATCGGTACACATTCGTTACACCCAGACAAAACGGCGACACGCTGGTGTGCTGTAATCGATGAGCAAAACTGACCTGCCAGGCCCAATGGACATGATGAACCTGACCGTACGCAATCGAATCATTGTCAGCTTCCTGCTGATCATCGCCATTCTGGTTCTGCTGGCTGGCGCCTCTTATGCTCGCCTGGTGCAGATCGAGAACGAGGCCAATGGCATTCGCAATGAGTCGATCCCGGGCTTGTATTACCCGAGCAAGGCACAGGAGCTTTGGTCCCGTCACATGCTCGACACCCGCCGCCTGCTGTTGCGTGCCGTCGATGAAGACGTTGCCACCCTGCTCAACAACTACCGTGACCAGTTCGCCACGCTGGAGCAGGCGATCGATGAGGAATTCGGCCGCTACCAGAGCGCCACGGCGGACGATCAGGAACTCGCGCTGGCCGAGCAATTCCGTCAGGTGCAACGTCAGTATCTGAACCGCCACGGGCAGTTGCTCGACAGTTTGCCGAGCATCGAACTCAAGCAGGCTCGTCAGTTCAGTGCTGAACGCGTGTTTCCCGACTGGGAAAAAGGCGAGAGCCTGCTAAGCGAGCTGATCGAGATGAATCGCAGTCAGGCCGACGCCGCTGCGCACGAAATTCGTAGCGCGGTGCGCATCATGGAGGCAGGCTTGCTGATCGCCATCCTGCTGGCCATCCTCGTCTCCGCCGTATGCGGCTGGCTGTTGATGAACGCCATCACCACACCGGTGAACCGCATCGTCAGCACCCTCAAATCCCTGGAAAGCGGCGACCTGTCGGTGAAGCTCGACCTGCACCGACGCGACGAATTCAACGCCATCGAGCTGGGCTTCAACAGCATGGTCGGCGAGCTCAAGAACCTGGTCGGCAACGCCCAGCGCTCGGCAGTGCAGATGACCACCTCGGTCACCGAGATCGCCGCCACCTCGCGTCAGCAGCAGGCCACGGCCACCGAGACCGCCGCCACCACCACCGAGATCGGTGCAACTTCACGGGAGATCGCCGCCACTTCGCGCGACCTGGTCCGCACCATGGGCGAGGTATCGGATAACGCCGAGCAGACCTCGATTCTCGCCGGCACCGGCCAGTTGGGCCTGGCCCGCATGGAAGAAATCATGCATCAGGTGATGGGCGCGGCCGACGTGGTCAACGGCAAGCTCTCGATCCTCAACGAGAAGGCCGGCAATATCACCCAGGTGGTGACCACCATCGTCAAGGTGGCGGATCAGACCAACCTGCTTTCACTCAACGCCGCCATCGAGGCGGAAAAAGCCGGCGAGTATGGCAAGGGCTTCGCCGTGGTGGCCGTGGAAGTGCGTCGCCTGGCCGACCAGACCGCCGTGGCCACCTACGACATCGAGCAGATGGTGCGCGAGATCCAGTCCGCGGTATCCGCCGGCGTGATGGGCATGGACAAGTTCTCCGAGGAAGTGCGCCGCGGCATCGGCGAGATGGCGCAGATGGGCGACCAGCTCAGTCAGATCATCCAGCAGGTGCAGGCCCTGGCGCCACGCATCCAGATGGTCAACGAAGGCATGCAGGCGCAGTCCACTGGCGCCGAACAGATCAACCAGGCGCTGGTGCAGCTCGGCGAAGCCAGCAGCCAGACCGTCGATTCGCTGCGCCAGGCCGGCGCCGCCATCGATGAACTCAACCAGGTGGCCAACAACCTGCGCGTTGGCGTCAGCCGCTTCAAGGTCTGAACATGCCGGTTTCCAGCAAAGCAGCAGCCGGCGAACTGCACTTGCAGTTTCAGCTCGGTGACGATCGCTACGCTCTGCCCGCCAGTCAGGTGGTCGAAGTGCTGCCGCTGCGCCGCCTGAAACAGGTGCCCGAAGCACCACAGTGGGTGGCCGGGCTGTTCGAGCATCGCAACCGGGTGACCCCGGTGATCGATCTCAGCCGCCGCGTGCTGGGGCGCCCCGCCCTGCCCCGCAGCAGTACGCGGCTGGTGCTGGTGCGCTTCGACATGCAACAGGGCGAGCAAGCACCGGTGCTCGGGCTGATTCTGGAGCACGCCACCGACACCCTGCGCCTGCCCAGCGACGCCTTCAAGGCCAGCGGCCTGGAAGCCGGCCAGGCGGATTACCTTGGGCCGCTGCAGCGCGATGCCCGCGGCATGATCCAGCGCATCGAGGTCGCCGGGCTGCTCGACGACGAGGTACGCGCCCTGCTGTTCCAACCGGCGGAACAGGGCTGACGGCATGATCGAGCATATCGAGCGCCTGCTGAAAAGCCGCATCGGCCTGGAAGCCGAATCGGTCGGCCGCACGGTGATCGAACGCGCCGTCCGTCAGCGTATGAGCGCCCTCGGCCAGCAGAACCTGGAAGGCTACTGGACCACTCTCGGTGGTTCGCCGCGCGAGCAGCAGGCGCTGGTGGAAGCCGTGGTGGTGCCGGAAACCTGGTTCTTCCGCTACCCGGAATCGTTCAAGGCACTGGCAAGTCTGGCCCAGGAACGCCACGCCCAACTGCACGGCGGCCGGCCGCTGCGCCTGATCAGCCTGCCCTGTTCCAGCGGTGAAGAGCCCTACTCCATCGCCATGACCTTGCTCGATGCCGGTTTTTCCGCCGAACAGTTTCAGATCGAGGCGCTGGACGTCAGCGACAAGGTGTTGGAACAGGCACGCAAGGGCCTCTACGGGCGCAACTCGTTCCGCGGCGATGCCCTGGCCTTTCGCGATCGTTTTTTCCATGAGCAGGACACCGGAGGCTTTCTCCTCGACGAGCGGGTGCGCACCGGCGTCAGGCTGCGCACCGGTAACCTGCTCGACCCCAGCCTGTTCGCCGGCGAACCCAGCTACGACTTCATCTTCTGCCGCAACCTGCTGATCTATTTCGATCGCCCGACCCAGGTGCGCGTGCTGGAACTGCTCAAGCGCCAGTTGCAGGAGGGTGGCACGCTGTTCATAGGCCCGGCCGAGGCCAGCCTAGCCAGCCAGAACGGTCTGCAGGCACTGGGTCGGCAGCAGACCTTCGCCTTTCGCATGGCCCCGGCCCAACCAGTAATGAGCGTGCCGACGCGGGTACCCGCCAGCCGCACGCGCCCAGCAGCAGTGATACCAACGCGCGCCATCCAGCCGAGCAGGCCACGCCCCGCAAGCAGAACGCTGAGCGCAGCGGCGCCACAAGCGCAGGCTGTGGATATCTGGAGCGAAGTCGCCAACCTGGCCAACGCCGGCCGTATCGACGAGGCGCGCCGGCATAGCGAGCAGCATTTGCAACTCAACGGCCCCAGCGCCGCCGCTTATTACTGGTTGGGCCTGCTCTGCGATGCGGCAGGTAAGGGTGACCAGGCCTGCGCCTACTACCGCAAAGCGATCTATCTCGAACCGCAGCACCGCGAGGCGCTCACCCACCTGGCCGCACATCTGGAAGCGCAAGGCGACCAGAGCGGTGCCCAACGCCTGTATCGCCGCGCGCAGAACCCCGAGGTAGGCGAACGTGACTGATCAGGACCTGCTGCACAGCCAGGCTGTCGTGGACGATTGCTGGAATCGCATCGGCGTATTCGGCGACAAGAGCTGCCCGCAGCTGGAGCGACATATTCACTGTCGCAACTGCGAGGTTTACGGCGCAGCGGCCATCGCCCTGCTCGACCGCTATGGCAGCGCCCTGGAGCGTGGCGATGACGACTACGGCCAAGGCGAGACCGAGCAGGCGCAGGGCGCACAACGCTCACTGCTGATCTTCCGCCTTGGTGAACAATGGCTGGCCATCGCCACGCGCTGCCTGGCCGAGGTGATGCCGGTCTCGCCGATCCACGTACTGCCACACCGCAACAGCCATGGCCTGCTGGGCGTGACCAACGTACGCGGCACCCTGGTCGCCTGCCTGTCGCTGGCCGAATTGCTCGGCCTCGACACGCAGCAGGATGCGCGCCGTGGCGAGCGCCGGGTGATCCCGCGCATGCTGATTCTGGAAAGCGACAGCGGCCCGCTGGTGACGCCGGTGGATGAGGTCAGCGGCATCCAGCGCATCCCTGTGGCACGCATCAGCAGCGTCAAACATGACGACAAGCGCGCCATCAGCCGTTTCACTGCGGGCGTCCTGCAATGGCAGGAACAGAGCATTACCCTGCTCGACGACGAACAGTTGCTGCAAACCATGATCGGGAGCCTCGCGTGACACCGGACCAGATGAGGGATGCATCGCTGCTCGACCTGTTCCGGCTGGAGGCCGAGGCGCAGAAGCAGGTGCTCGACACCGGCCTGCTGATTCTCGAGCGCGACCCGGCCAACGCCAGCCAGCTGGAAGCCTGCATGCGCGCCGCGCACTCGCTCAAGGGCGCAGCGCGCATCGTTGGCCTGGACCATGGCGTGCAGGTCGCCCACGCCATGGAGGACCTGCTGGTCGCCGCCCAGGAAGGCCTGCTACGGCTGCTGCCCGATCATATCGACGCCCTGCTGCAAGGCTCCGACCTGCTCCTGCGCATCGGCCAGGCACAACAGGACGCCGAGCTGGAAGCACGTGTAGAAACCGTCACCACACGCCTACAGGTGCTGCTTGGCAACGCCGTACCGGCACTGCGCGTGCAACCAGGTGAAAGCGCCGCGTTTGCCGCCGAAACGGCAGCCCCCAGCAAACCCGAACCACTGCCGACGCCTGCGCCACAAGCAGCCGAGCCGGTCGCAGACGAACGCATCAGCCGCGTATTGCGGGTGTCGGCCGAGCGCTTCGATCACCTGATCGACCTGTCCGGTAAATCGCTGGTGGAATTCCAGCGCACCAAGCCGCTGAACGATTCGCTGCATCGCCTCAAGCGCCAACAGGAGTCGGCACGCCGCACCCTGGAGAGCCTGCGCGAGCACCTGCTCGGCACGGAGCTGGACGCCTCCGCCCAGGCGCTGTTCGCCGAGAGCCGCAACCTGCTGATCGAATGCCAACAACAGCTGCAAGCCCATCAGGAACTGTTCGACGACTTCGTCTGGTACGGCGGGCAACGCACGCAGCAACTCTACGACCTGGCCCTGGCCTCACGCATGCGCCCCTTCGCCGACGTGCTCACCGGGCACACACGCATGCTACGTGACCTGGGCCGCTCGCTGGGCAAACAGGTGCGCCTGGAAATCGAAGGCGACAACACCCAGGTCGACCGCGACGTACTGGAACGCCTGGAGGCGCCGCTGACACACCTGCTGCGCAACGCCGTCGACCATGGCATCGAGCCGCCGGCGCTACGCGCTCGCAAGGGCAAGCCGGAAGAAGGTGTGGTGCAACTGCGCGCGCGTCATCACGCTGGCATGCTGGTGCTGGAGGTCAGCGACGACGGCGCCGGTATCGACCTCGAGCGCGTTGCCCAGGCGGTGGTCAAACGCCGTTTCGCCACCGCCGAGCAGGTTGAGCAGATGACCGAGGAAGAGCTGCTGGCCTTCCTCTTCCTGCCTGGTTTCAGCATGAGCCAGCAGGTCACCGAAGTCTCCGGTCGCGGTGTCGGCCTCGACGTGGTGCAACACGAGATTCGCCGCATGCGCGGCAACGTGCGACTGCTGCAGACCCCCGATCAGGGCTGTCTGTTCCACCTCGAACTGCCATTGACGCTCTCGGTGGTGCGCGCGCTCGTGGTGACCATCGGCGGCGAGGCCTATGCCTTTCCGCTGGCGCAGATCGAACGCATGCTGCGTCTGCCGCGCAGCGCCATCGTCCAGCTCGAGGGGCGCCAGCATTTCTGGCTGGAGGACGAGCACGTCGGCCTGATCTCCGCCGCACAGCTGCTGCAATGCAATGAGAAACAGGGCGATGATGACAGCATCCCCATCGTGCTGATTCGTGACCGCGAGCAATACCACGGTCTGGCGGTCGAAGCCTTCCTCGGCGAGTTCACCCTGGTGCTGATGCCGCTCGATGGACGCCTGGGCAAGGTGCGTGACGTCGCGGCCGGCGCCCTGCTACACGACGGCACGCCGGTGCTGATCCTCGACGTCGACGACCTGCTCAACTCGGTGGGTAAATTGCTCGGCACCGGCCACCTGGAGCGTGTCGACCATGCCAGCCACGCGCGCCAGACTGTCAGCAAGCGCGTGCTGGTGGTGGATGACTCGCTCACCGTGCGCGAACTGGAGCGCAAACTACTGCTTAGCCGCGGTTATCAGGTATCGGTCGCCGTCGACGGCATGGATGGCTGGAACGCCCTGCGTGCCGAGACCTTCGACCTGCTGATCACCGATATCGACATGCCGCGCATGGACGGTATCGAGCTGGTCACCCTGGTACGCCAGGACCCACGCCTGCGCTCGCTGCCGGTGATGGTGGTGTCGTACAAGGACCGCGAAGAGGATCGCCGCCGGGGCCTGGAGGCCGGCGCCGATTATTACCTGGCCAAGGCCAGCTTCCACGACGAAGCGCTGCTGGACGCCGTACAAACCCTGATCGGTGAGGCCCGCGAATGAGGATCGCCATTGCCAACGACATGCCCTTGGCGGTCGAAGCCCTGCGCCGTGCGCTGGCGGCAGAACCCGAGTACCAGTTGATCTGGGTCGCCAGCAACGGCGAGGAAGCGGTCAGCCGCTGCCGCGACGACCTGCCCGACCTGCTGCTGATGGACATGCTTATGCCCGGCATGGACGGCGTGGAGGCGACCCGGCGGATCATGCACGACACCCCCTGCGCCATCCTCATCGTCACCTCGGATGTCGAGCGCAACATGTCGCGGGTGTTCGACGCCATGGGCGCCGGTGCGCTGGATGTGGTTGCCGCGCCATCGCTGGGCCCGCAACAGGTGCTCGATGCCGCGACCGTGCGGCGCAAGATTCACAACATCGCCTGGATGATCGGCCACAAGACCTCGCGCTCGGTCAAACCGACACCCATGCGCAGCACTGAAAACCGCAGCAAGAGCCTGGTAGCCATCGGTGCATCGGCGGGCGGCCCGGCCTCGCTGGTGGAGTTGCTGCGGCAGATCCCGGCGGACTTTCCGGCCAGCATCGTGCTCGTTCAGCATGTCGACGAAGTCTTCGCTGCCGGTATGGCACAGTGGCTCGGCAGTGAAGCGCACATCCCCGTGCGCCTGGCGCGGGAAGGCGAAGTGTTGCAGCCGGCTACCGTGCTGCTGGCCGGCACCAACAACCACCTGTACCTGGCGCCAGAGGGGCGCCTGGTCTATCGACGCGAACCTGCCGATCAGGTCTACCGGCCCTCTATCGATGTATTCTTCGAAAGTGTGGCCACCTACTGGCGAGGTGATGCTATCGGCGTGTTGCTGACGGGCATGGGCCGCGATGGTGCCAGGGGCCTGAAGCTGATGCGCGAACGCGGCTTTCATACCATCGCCCAGGACCAGGCCAGCAGCGCCGTCTACGGCATGCCCAAGGCCGCCGTGGCACTGGGTGCCGCAGCAGAAGTGCTAGCCCTGGACAGAATTCCCGCGCGCCTGATCGAGCGCCTGGGCTAAAAACGCCAACCGCGGCCAAAGCAGCCGCGTAACCTACGAAAACAAAGGCGGAGACGCGCTTATGCAACGGCCTCAAGGTAACTCCAACCATCATCACGGTTTGCCCGACTATTCGATGATGGTGCTGCTGGTCGACGACCAGGCCATGATCGGCGAAGCCGTGCGACGTGCCCTGAGTGAAGAGAGCGATATCGACTTCCACTTCTGCTCCGACCCGCACCAGGCGCTGAGCGTGGCTCAGCAGATCAAGCCGACGGTGATCCTGCAGGACCTGATCATGCCCGGTGTCGACGGCCTCGAGCTACTCGCCCAATACCGCGCGGCGCCCGGCCTGCGCGATGTGCCGATCATCGTGCTGTCGACCAAGGAAGACCCCAAGGTCAAGAGCGCCGCCTTCACCGCCGGTGCCAACGATTACCTGGTCAAGCTGCCGGATGTGATCGAACTGCTCGCGCGCATTCGATACCACTCGCGTTCCTACCTGACCATGCTGCAGCGCGACGAAGCCTACCGTGCCCTGCGCGAAAGCCAGCAGCAGTTGCTCGATACCAATCTGGTGCTGCAGCGCCTGATCAAGTCCGACGGCCTCACCGGCCTGGCCAACCGCCGCTACTTCGACGAATACCTGGAGATCGAGTGGAGCCGCGCCCTGCGCGATCAGAGCGAACTGTCGCTGCTGATGATCGACGTCGACTATTTCAAGGCCTACAACGACCAGCACGGCCACGTCGCTGGCGATGAAGTATTGCGCCGCGTTGGTGAGTCGCTGCGCGGCAGTTGCACACGCGCCACCGATCTGGCAGCCCGCTACGGTGGCGAGGAATTCGCGGTGATCATGCCCGGCACGGCAGCCGGCGGCGCGCGCCTGCAGGCAGAAAAGATCCGCCGCGCAGTGGAAGGGATGGGTATTCCTCACGACCTCCCCAAGCCGGGCTCGCCAATCAGCGTAAGCATCGGTATCGCCACCATCCGCCCCTCTGTGGAACATGACCCGCTGAGCCTGGTGATAAAAGCCGATGAAGGCCTGTACCTGGCCAAGCACAGCGGCCGCAATCAGGTGGCGCAGGCTGGCGAAAGCAGCTAGCCACCGGGCGATAATCGCCCACTTTGCGAGCATCCTTCGGCCTTGCCGAAAACCCCCGCAACCCGCGATTTTACTGAGCCTGACGCCCCGCTCGAGGGTGTCGGGCTTTTTCTTGCACGCTTTAACTAGCAACCGCTGAATTGACTGAATTAACCAGTTAGTACATTTTTCTTGCAGTCACGTCACAACAACAAGAGATACCCCATGACGCCCTGCATTCTTGTACTCAACGGCCCCAATCTGAACCTGCTCGGAACCCGCGAACCGGCTACCTATGGCCATGAAACCCTCGCCGACATTTCCCGGCTTTGCGCCGATACTGCCGCCGAACACGGCTTGAAGATCGAGTTTCGCCAGACCAACCATGAGGGCGAACTGCTCGACTGGATTCATGCCGCACGAGGGCGCTGCGCCGGCATCCTGATCAATCCGGCAGCCTGGACTCACACGTCGGTGGCCATCCGCGATGCCCTGGTAGCCAGCGAACTACCGGTCATCGAGGTGCATCTGTCCAACGTGCACAAGCGCGAACCGTTCCGTCATCACTCCTTCGTCTCGCCGATTGCCGTCGGTGTCATTTGTGGGCTCGGCAGTCAGGGTTACCGACTGGGCCTGCAGTACTTCGCTCAATCGCTCAAGGGTTAAGACCATGTCCTCCGTTACCAGCGGCATTCTCGCCGGCCTAATCGGCAAAGGCATTCAGGCTTCCCGCACGCCCGCCATGCACGAACGCGAAGGCGATGCGCAGGGGCTGCGCTACCTCTACCGCCTGATCGACCTCGATCAGTTGGGCCTCGACCTCGACGCGCTGCCGAGCCTGCTCGATGCGGCGCAGCACATGGGCTTTACTGGTCTCAACATCACCTTCCCGGCCAAGCAGGCGATCATCCCGCTGCTCGATGAGCTGTCGAGCGAGGCGCGTGGTATTGGCGCGGTGAACACCGTGGTACTCAAGGACGGCAAGCGGGTCGGCCACAACACCGACTGCCTGGGTTTCGCCGAGGGCTTGCGTCGCGGCCTGCCCAACGTGGCTCGCCGGCGCGTGGTGCAGATGGGGGCAGGCGGCGCAGGCGCAGCCGTGGCCCATGCCCTGCTCGCCGAAGGCGTCGAACGCCTGTGCATTTTCGAAGTGGAGCCCGGCCGCGCCCAGGCCCTGGCGGACAATCTCAACGCTCACTTTGGCGCCGAGCGCGCCATCGCCGGTGTAGACCTGGCCGGTGAAGTCGCCGCTGCCGATGGGCTGGTCAACACCACGCCGGTGGGCATGGCCAAACTGCCGGGCACACCGCTGCCGGTGGAGCTGCTGCATGCCGGGCTGTGGGTGGCCGAGATCATCTATTTTCCGCTGGAAACCGAACTGCTGCGCCACGCTCGCGCCCTGGGCTGCCGCACCCTGGATGGCGGCACCATGGCGGTATTCCAGGCGGTCAAGGCGTTCGAACTGTTCAGCGGCCGCCCGGCCGATGCCGAACGCATGCAGGCGCATTTCGCCAGTTTCTGAGCGTACTCATGCAAAAAGGGCCCTGGCAGCGACAACGCCGCCAGGGCCCTTTGCATATCCGCACCGATCTTCAGCCCTGGATATAACGCAGCACCGCCTCGCAGATCATCGCCTTGTGGCGCTGCTTGACCTGCTCGTCGGGCAGATCGATCTGGAAGATCTCGCCAAAGGTATGGCGGTTGGACACCCGGTAGAAACAGAACGAACTGATCAGCAGGTGCACATCGAGCACATCGATACCGGGGCGGAACACGCCCTCTTCCTCGCCGCGACGCAGGGTCTTGCCGAGGGTGTCGAGCACCACGTTGCTCATCTGGCGGATGACCGGCGACTGCTTGACGTACTCGCCGTAGTGGATGTTCTCGATGCTGACGATGCGCACGAAGTCGACGTTGCGGTCATGGTGATCGAAGGTGAACTCCACCAGCCGACGGATCGCCAGCACCGGTGGCAAGGAGGCCAGATCGAGGCGACTCTCGGTACCGCGGATATCGCCGTAGAGTTTGACCAGCACCTCGAGATAGAGCTGTTCCTTGCTGCCGAAGTAGTAGTAGATCATCCGCTTCGAGGTCGCGGTACGCTCGGCGATGGCGTCCACGCGGGCGCCGGACAGGCCCTGCTGAACGAACTCCGTGATGGCGGCCTGGAGAATGCTCTCGCGAGTTTTCTCCGGATTGTTCTTACGTACCTTGCGCACCACCTCGAGAGGTTGAGTGGCCAGGTTGGCAACGGCTTCGGTCATACGGCAATGGTCTTTTTTATAGGTATTGGTGGAGCGGATTATGGCAGGCCGCAGCGGCAACCGGACAGGCTGCCACCTGCACCCACTTATAACCGCGGACGCTTCAAGCCACCGCTGCGCGCCTTGGCCATGGCGGCCAGACGCACCGCAACGTTGGCCGCGCCATAGCCGACATAGCCGCCCTTGCGCTGAATGATTTCGAAGAAGAAGCGTTCCTCGAACGGCTCGGTGTAGACATGGAACAGCTCGCCACCCTGGGCATCGCGGTCGTAGAGCACGTTGTAATAGGCCAGCTCGCTGAGGAACTCGTCGTCGAAGTCGAAGCGCGCGGCCAGATCGTCGTAGTAGTTCAGCGGGATTTCCAGTAGCGGCACGCCTGCCTCCTTGGCCCGCGCCACTTCGGCGAAGATGTCTTCGCAGGAGAAGGCGATGTGGTGCACGCCGGAGCCCTGATAGCTGGACAGGGCGTGGGCAATTGCGGTGTTACGGTTTTCCGAGATGTTCAGCGGCAGGCGAATCGAACTGCAACGGCTGCGAATCGCGCGGCTTTTCACCAGGCCGTAAGGATCGGGCAGGACCACTTCGTCGTCCGCTTCGAAGTCGAGCAGGCTCTTGTAGAACAGCACCCAGCTATCCATGGAATCGGCTGGTAGTGCCAGCGCCATGTGATCGATGCGCTGCAGCCCGCCGCTGGCCTGGGCATTGGCGTCCAGGCTGAAGTCGCTGTCGTAGATGGTCTGCCCTGCTCCCGCCTGCTCCACCAGATAGATCAGGCTGCCATCGGGAGCGCGCACTGCCGGCACTTCCCGCTCGTTGGGGCCGACCAGGCCGCGATAGGGCTGGCCCCGATAATCGCAGGCGCGCTGCAACGCAGCGGCACCATCCTTCACCCGCAGCGCGGTGGCACACAGTGACGGGCCATGGGACTCGAAGAAGTTGTGCGCGAAGGAATAAGGTTCGGCGTTGAGCACGATGTTGATATCGCCCTGGCGCAGCAGGCTGACGTCCTTGGAGCGATGCTGGCCGGCATGGGCAAAGCCCAGTCGCTCCAGCCAGCCTGACAGACGCGCGCCGACGGCCTCGTCGACGGCGAATTCGAGAAACTCCACGCCGTCGTAGCGGTGGGCCGCAGGCGGGGTGAAGAGCACGCCCGGCTCGATCTGATGCCCCTCTTTCTCGAGACGCTTGTGGGTCTTCTCCTCGAGATAGAGCAGCGAGCGCAGGCCGTCGGCGGCGTTCTGACGCGGCGGCGCGGCACGGAAACCATCGTTGAAGATTTCCAGCGACAGCGGACCGCGGTAGCCGGTGCGCAGGATCGGCGCGAGGAAACCGGCCAGATCGAATTCGCCCTGCCCCGGGAAGCAGCGGAAATGACGGCTCCATTCCAGCACGTCCATGGCCAGGATCGGCGCATCGGCCATCTGCACGAAGAAGATCTTGTCGCCAGGGATATCGGCGATGGCGCTCGGGTCGCCCTTGAGCGACAGGGTATGGAAACTGTCGAGGATCACCCCGACGGCCGGATGGTCGGCCTGGCGCACCAGCTTCCATACCTGCTGATAGGTATTGACGTGGCGGCCCCAGGCCAGGGCTTCGTAACCGATTCGCAGGCCGCGTGCGCCGGCGCGCTCGCCGAGCAGGCGCAGGTCGTCGATGAGGATTTCATCGTCGCCCAGCGAGTCGGCGGCGACGTTGCTGCACACCAGCACCAGGTCGGTTCCCAGTTCCTGCATCAGGTCGAACTTGCGCTCGGCACGGTCGATGTTGCGCTGCAGGCGGTCGCGGCGGCAGCCTTCGAAGTCGCGAAATGGCTGAAACAGGGTAATGGCCAGGCCGAGGTCGGCACAGCGCTTGCGGATCTCAGTGGGGCTGCCGTCGTAGTAGAGCAGGTCGTTCTCGAAGATTTCCACACCGTCGAAGCCGGCGGCGGCAATGGCTTCGAGCTTCTCGGGCAGGGTACCGCTGAGGGAAACGGTGGCAATTGAACGCTGCATAGACGGCTCCGGGCTGAGGCGGCGCCGTGGCGGGCAAAGTGAGGGAGGCGAGACGCGCTCATGAGCCCTCACTCGGCCGGTTGGTCGGCGCTCATGGATTGTTCGTAGCCTGGATTATTGGCAGGGTCGGAGAGATCAGCAATTCAAAATGAACGAACTGGTTAGTTTTCCGTTCGATAATCGAACATCGATCATTTCCGGGACGGTTTCCGGCTCTGCCAGGCAGCCGCCAAACCACTGAGGCAGATGATGAGGATACCGATCATCGCCGTGGTATCCGGCTTGTGCTGGAACACCAGCAGCCCCAGCAACCCGGCGAAGACGATCTGCACATAGCCGAACGGCGCCAGCAAGGCAGGCGCGGCATGGCGGAAGGCATGGGTCAGCAGCAGGTGCGCGGCCATGCCACAGCCGCCTAGCGCCAGCATCATCAAACCGTGCGTGAGGCTCGGCACATGCCAGAAGAACGGCACCAGCAGACTCATCACCAGCGTGTTGACCAGGCCGGCGAAGAAGTTGCTAGTGGTCGCGCTGTCCACTTCACTGAGGCGCCGGGTGAGGATCTGATAGCAGCTGAAACACAGCGCTGCGCTCAGCGGCAACAGCACCGCCGGGGTGAACAGGTTGCCGCCCGGATGCACGATGATCAGCACCCCGACGAAGCCGATGATCACCGCCACCCATTGCCCAATGCTGACGCGTTCACCGAGCAAGGGCACCGAGAGCGCCGTGACCAGCAGCGGTGCGAGAAAGATCACCGAGGTCGCCTCGGCCAGCGGGATGAACATCAGCCCCGTGGTGAACAGCAGGCTCACGCCCAGCAGGCACAGCGCCCGCAGCACCTGCAGGCCAGGCCGTTTGGTACGCAGCACGCGCAAACCGGATTGCGGCAGGAAGATGCCGGCCATCAGCAGGGTGTGCACCAGGTAGCGTGCCCAGACGATGAGGATGATCGGATAGAAACCCGACAGGTATTTGGACATGGCATCGTGACTGGCGAACAGGAAGGTCGCCAGCACCATCAGGCCGATCCCCTTGAGCGGGTGATTGGCACCGGACAATGGAGTGAGACTCATGAAATACCCGGAAGGCGGACTCGCCGCAAAAAGATAGCAAGGCAACCAACTATACAGACCACCGCAGCCCAGCGCCTACATCCACTGCGGCAAGCACTGACTGCATCACGACTGACGGCCGAGCAGCTGCCGGGTCTTCTCCAGCGCCATGCGGGCTCGCTGCAATGCGCTGACACCCTGCTCCAGCAGCTGTCGGGTCGGAATTTCCAGGCTCAGCGGGATATTTGCCGGTAGGGCTCGCAGCAAGCCGAGCAGATCGCAGTCACCATCACCGGGAAAGCGCCGCTCGTTGCGCGCTTGGCGCAGGATCTCCTCCATGTCAGCTGGACGAGGCCCGGCCACGTCGCACAACTGAGCGTAGCGCAAGCGCTCGGCGGGCACTGCCGCCAGGTCTTGCAGGCGCGAAGCCGAGCGGTCGAAGTGGAAGGCATCGACCAGCACGCAGCCGTTGGGGCGGCCCGCCGCGGCGACGATACGCGCCGCCTGGGCCAGATCGCGGGCGTCGGTCCAAGGCATGAACTCCAGGTGCGGATGCAGGCCGTACTGCGCTGACAGATCACAGAGCGCGGCGAAGTTGTCGGTCAGTCGTGCTTCATCTGGATCATTGCCGGCCACCAGCAGTTCGCTGGCACCGCACTCGGCGCCTACTGCGAGGATGGCCTCGAAATCGGCGACGCGGGTGTCCGGCTTCAGGCGCAGGATTTCCACATCGAGCACCCGGATGCCGGTATCGCGCAAACGCTGCAGGGTCTGCACACGCAGGGCGGCATCGGCCACCAGCGGGAAGTGATGTTCCTCCGGTGTGGCCGGTACCAAACGCAGGCCAACATGGCTGTAGCCGGCGCGCGCCGCTACTTCGACCATTTCCGGCGGCGACAGCTCGAGCACGGTCAGGGCGGCCAGGGAAAGAATACGTTCGCTCATGATGATTCTCTGCTCAGAGGGTTTCGGGGACGCAGGCCAGGCCGCTTTCCGCCGCCTGGCGAATGGCCTCGACCAACGCCAGGGTGCGACCAGCATCGGCAGCGCTGACCAGCGGCTCAACCTGGCCACGGGCGACCTGGACGAAATGCTGCAACTGGCGGTACAGCGCCTCGCCTGCGTCGAAGTACTCCTGTACCTGCTGCAACGGCTGGTGCCAGCCAGCGCCCGCCTCGCAGTAATACCAGCGCTTGAGCTGTGGAACGCTCAAGGCGCCGCGGGTACCGGCGAGCAGGTAACAGGGCTGATCGGCCTGGCGCGGGTAGACCGGGTTCTCGCCTGATGTCATCTCCCAGCTCCAGGGCGCGGCAACGCCGTCGGAGCCGGTCAGGCTGCCAAGCGCGCCACCTTCGAATTGCAGCAGCACCGCTGCGCTGTCCTCGTTGGCGAAGCCGCGTACGCCATTGCTGGTAATGGCCTGTACCTGGCGCACTTCGCCGCACAAGTGCCGCAGCAGATCGAGGTCGTGAATCAGATTGGTCAGCAGCATCCCGGCCCCGGCCTCGCGGCGCCAGGCAATGTCGTAGTAGCTGTCGGGCTTTTGCACCTGCCACAGCGCGGTCACCGTGGTCAGTCGGCCCAGAGCGCCCTCCTCGATCAACTCGCGGGCACGGGCGATCAGCGGATTGTGTCGGCGATGATGGCCGACCAGCACCGGCACGCCACTGCGTTCGCTGGCCGCCACCAGCTCGCGCACTTCGTCCAGGTGCACGCCCACCGGTTTCTCCAGCAGCACCGGCACGCCTACGGCAATGCAGTCGAGTGCGGTACTGACATGCAGTGCGTTGGGGTTGGCAACGATCACTGCTTCAGGCCGCACCTGCTCCAGCATCTGCTGGTGATCGGCGAAACAAGGCACAGCGTATTGCGCCGCAAACTCGGCGGCCTGGGGGCCGGGATCGGCGATGGCACAGAGCCGTGCCTCAGTGAGGTTCTGCAGGTGCTGATGGTGCTGGCGGCCCATGACACCAGCGCCGATCAGGGCAATACGCAAGGGGGAAGTCACGCGTTGATCCTCTTGTTGTCGTCTTTACGCGGAGGCACCGAATACATCAGGCGCAGACCTTTTTAATATTTAGAACCTAGTTCCAAAATTTACGCAAGACGAAAAACAGCGGATATCGCAGGCTTCGCTGCCCTCCAGAAGTTGACCTGGGATTCGTAGGGTGCGCGATGCGCACCGCGCCTTGAGAAAGGTCGGATTTGGATCAGGCCCGGATTACCTGCAGGCGCGACGGTGCCGCGAAGGACGCTGATCGCGGCTGAAGCCGCTCCTACGTTGAGGTTGACGCGTTGCCTTCCAGCCGATCAGGCGAACAGTTCGGAGGCAGGGCTGGCGGCGGACAGTTCGGCAGCGGCGGCCAGCAGCTCAGGCGCCAGTTGCTCGATACGCGTCAGAGGCAGACGAGCACTGGGCCCGGCAATGCTGAGCACGCCGAGCACTCGTCCCTCGACAGGGTGACGCACCACGGCGGCCAGTGCAGCGGTACCCAGCGACGAACTTTCCATCACCCAGGCATAGCCCTGCTGACGCGCCAGCGCCAGGCGCTGCAGCAGTTCCTGTTCATTGCGCGGGGCGTTGGGGCCGAAGCCGGCAGGGTCGGCGATCCCCTGCCGCGCCACCAACGCCAACGCGTCTGCATCGCTCATGCTGGCCAGCCAGGCATGCCCGGAGGCGGTATAGAACAGCGGCGCCTCACGCCCCATGTCCGGGTCGTAACGCAGGCCGGAACGAGCTCCCTGGCTCTTGGCGATCCAGGTCTGGCGCTCGCTCTCGATCACGCCCAGGCGCACCAGCTCGCCGCTGGTTTCAGCCAAGGCATCGAGAATCGGCTGCACCACATCGGCGCCGCTATTGGCCAGGTAGCGAAAGCCAAGCGCCACCAGTTTGGTCGACAGCCGATAGCGACTGGTGAGCGCATCCTGGCGCACATAGCCCAGGCGCATAAGCTCGGCGAGCATGCGGTGCGTGGCGCTCTTGGGAATATCCAGCTCATCGGCCAGGGCCTGCATCTGTACGCCACGGGCATCGCGAGTGAGGCTTTCGAGAAGGCTGAGCGCGCGTTCGATCTGACTGCCGGCCATGAGAATGTCCTGAAAAATTTGCGCCGATTCTAGCAGGCCGCAGGAGAACTACCTGCGTTGGCAATACTGCGTTAAAAACGACCTCAAAATGCTCATTTACAAAACGTAAACTGCGCTTTTTCGGTCGTTTTTGCCTTGTCTTGCCTGCCTCGCCTACGTTTCCAACGGCCTGCTGAGAGACAAGCGCCCGGCGACGCGAGCCAGACCGGAGCCTGCCTCTGGATGCTGGGCCACGGACGCGCGATACTGCCAGCGCGACGCACAATGTACTAACTGGTTCGTTCTTGTTCGGTTATCGAACAAAACCCCGTTTAGCGAATTGAAATGGCCAGCCTGGTCGGCCCACTATTCCTACCACGCCTGAAACCGAAGTGATCTTCTGCCTGGTGCATCACGCTTCGAATGTTTCAGCAGCCAATAAATATAAGAAGGTCAATTGTCATGTCACAGCCTATGCACCTGCGTGCCCCGGCCACCCCTGCCACAGCGAGGATCGCTCCTCGTCCGGCGCCCAGCTCGTTGCTCGACGACTGGTCATCCCTATCGACGCTAGCCATGCCTGCCCTCGCCCCTGCCTCTCATGACATGCATGGGAGCTCTCGGCCGCGCCTGATCAGCTCGCTGCTTGCCAGACTGCTGCCTGCGCGCAAAGCCTGACTCAGCCCCTTACCCTCCCCCCATTCTGTCGGAGCGATAGCATGAACAAGACAGACAAGATGCTGGTCGGCGAGCGCACCTTCTGTGTCCTGCTGTTACTGGCCAGCCTGGTGGTGTTCTACCTGGCCTACCAGATTTCCGGTTTCTCCTCGGTCAATTCCCCCGGGGCGTTTCCCCTCGGCGTCGCGCTGGTGATGATCCTCTCCGCGGTGAAGATCGCCGTCGAGCTGATCGGCAAGGCCAAGCCTGACTGCAGTGGCTGGCAGGATGCCTTCAAGCAATTTCGCGACACCCACTTCCCGCGCCGCACCCTGGTCTTCGGCCTGCTGGCCGTGGCCTACCTGGCGGCGATCCAGTGGGCCAGCTTCTACGTCAGCACCTTCGCTTTTCTGGTGCTGTCGATCGTCTACCTGCGAGGCGGCCGCGTACTGAACGCGATCCTGATCGCAGCTGTGTTGCTGGTGCTGATCTATCTGTTGTTCAGCCTGGCGTTCAGCGTTTACCTGCCATAACGAGGCACCCGAGATGAGCGATACCCTTTCCTACCTGCTGATGGCCTGGAGTGACCCGCAGCTGCTGATGCTGACTGCGCTGGGCACTTTCGCCGGCATCTATATCGGCGCCATCCCGGGCCTGTCGGTGACCATGGCGGTGTCCATCCTGGTGTCCTTCACCTTCTCCTGGGATGTCAACGACGCGCTGGCGCTGATCGTTGGCATCTTCATCGGCGGCGTTTACGGTGGCTCGCGCAGCGCCATCCTGCTGAACATCCCCGGCGCGCCTTCCTCGGTGGCCACGGCCTTCGACGGCTACCCGCTGGCGCAACAGGGTGAGGCCGGTCGTGCCATCGGCCTGAGTACCGTGATGTCGGTGGTCGGCGGTATCGTCGGCACCATCATGCTCGCCAGCGCCGCACCGCTGATCGGTGAACTGGCCCTGCGCTTCGCCCCGCGCGACTACTTCCTGGTCGCCGCCATCGGCCTGCTGCTGGTCGGCAGCCTGGCAGAAGGTTCGCTGGCCAAAGGCATCTTCGCCGCTGCCCTCGGCGCGGTGATCGGCCTGGTCGGTATGGACCCGGTGACAGCGCAGGGGCGTTTCACCCTGGGCCAGGTCGAGCTGATGGGCGGCATCCACTACGTGGTACTGATGATCGGCCTGTTCGGCGTTGCCGAGGCCTTCTATCAACTGCATAACCTCGACAGCCCGGTCATCCGCCAGAAGGTGGACAAGATCCTGCCGTCCTTCGCCATGGTCCTGAAATTCCTGCCGTTGTCGATCCGCACCTCGATCATTGGCGTCATCGTCGGCGTACTGCCGGGCGTAGGCGGCGATATCGCCGCGCTGATGGCCTACGACCATGCCAAACGCACCGTGAAGAATCCGTCCAAGCCCTTCGGCAAGGGTGCCTACGAAGGCCTGGTAGCCCCGGAAACCGCCAACAGTGCGGCGGTCGGTGGCGCCTACGTGCCGATGCTGACCCTGGGTATGCCCGGTGATGCAGTCACCGCAGTGATCATCGGTGCCCTGGTGGTGCATGGCCTCAATCCCGGCCCGATGCTGATGGTGGAAAACCCGCACATCTTCTACTTCACCGTCGGTAACCTGCTGCTGGCCAACGTGTTTCTGATGATCTTCGGCCTGATGGGCATCAAGCTCTTCGCCAAGTTCGTGGAAATGCCCAAGGCCGTGCTGATTCCGCTGATCCTCGTGCTCTGCGTGGTCGGCACCTACTCGATCAACAGCAGCATGACCGAGGTGTACTGGATGCTCGGTTTCGGCGTGCTCGGCTACCTGCTGAAGATCTTCGGCTTCCAGATGGGCCCGATCATTCTCGGCGCCATCCTCGGCCCGTTGATGGACACCTCGTACCGCCAGGCCATGTCCTCGGCCGGTGACAACCCGGTGGAGCTGCTGCAAGGGCTGGTCACCAGCCCGCTGTCGCTGATCCTCAGCGCCGCGGTGGTGCTGATCCTGCTGGGCAACACCCCGCTGCTGAAGAAACTCAAGAGCAAGTTCAGCCCCGCTTCGGCGCGCGGCTGATACCCAGGTTCCAAGGCGTGCCCCGGCCGACAGGGGCTCACAACAACAACCGATGGAGAGTCTCCACATGTTCAAATCGCTACTGACTGGCGCCGCTCTCGGACTCAGCGCCCTCACCATGGCCCTGCCAGCCCACGCCGAATACCCCGAGCGCAGCATCCAGGCGGTCATTCCCTGGGGTGCAGGCGGCGCCACCGACAACGTCATGCGCAGCCTGACTCCGTACGTGGAAAAGGAACTGGGCGGCAAGTTCATCCTCAACAACCGCCCGGGTGGCACCGCTGTGATCGGCAGCACCCACGTCATGCAGCAGCGGCCGAACGGCTACACCATCCTGCTCGGCGCCGAAAACCCGCAGCTCTATAAAGTGCTGAAACTCGCCGACTTCGACTACGCCGACTTCTACCCGGTCAACATCATCGGCCAGAACGTGGTGGTGATCGCCGCCAACGCCGACGCGCCGTTCAACAACATGGCCGAACTGATGGCCGCCGCCAAGGCCAACCCGGACACCCTGCGCATGGGCTCCACCGGCGCCGGCGGCCTGCCGAGCACCGTCAGCGCGATGATCAACGCGGTGGACGAGCTGAAAGTGCGTGAAGTGACCTTCGGTGGCGACGGCCCCGGCATCACAGCACTGATGGGCAAGCACATCGACTTCATGCCCCTTAGCCTGGCCGCCGCCCGCGAACTGGTACGCAGCGGCAAGCTCAAGGCCCTGGCCGTGTTCGCCACCGAGGAAACCCCGGAGCTGCCGGGCGTGGAACCGATCACCAAGTCCCTGCCGGCCATTGCCGAGTACCTGCCGTGGGGCCCGTTCTGGGGCGCCTTCGTGCACAAGGACACCCCGGACGACGTCAAGCAGAAGCTGGTCGACGCCTACGCCAAGGCCGTTGCCAACCCCGAGTTCCAGGGCTTCCTGAAGAACTTCGGCGCGCAGAGCCTGAACCTCAACGGCGCCGAAGCTGAAGAGTTCCTCAAGCGCTGGCAGTCGGTCACCACCTGGTCGATGTACAAGGCCAAGGCCATCGAGGTTGCCCCGGACTCGGTCGGCATCGCCAAGCCCTGAGCCCTTCCCCGGCGGGTGCCTTCGGCGCCTGCCTCTCTTTCGCCTGCATCGCTGCTCAGCGATGCAGGCGAAATGCCTTGGGCGAAAGCCCGCTGCCACGCTTGAAGAAACGGGAAAAATAGCCCGGCTCGGAAAAACCCAGACTGTCTGAAATCTGGCTCACCGTCATGGTGGTGTACACCAGACAGCGCTTGGCCTCGAGCAACAGACGCTGATTGATCAGTTGCAATGCGGATTGTCCGGCCAACCGCCGGCACAGCGCATTGAGGTGAGCGGCGCTGATCCCCAGGCGCGAGGCGTAATGTTCGATCGGTAGATGCTCGCGAAAGTGCACCTCGAGCAAATGCACGAAGGCCTGCACATGCTCGCGCCCTCGGCCGTCGGCGGGCTCCTGCGCCTCACTTCGCGCCAGTTGCCGGCGCGCGATGGCAACCAGCAGGACACTGATCAACGATTGCAGCATCAGCTCCCGCGCTGGCTCCAGACGGCCGTACTCCTGGCTGATCGATTCGAACAAGGCATCCAGATAACGGCGCTGCTCGCCAACCTCATAGCACATGGGGCTCTGCAAGCATTGCTGGCCCAGCGGCGCGGCCAGTTGCTCCACCAGCGGCCGCGCCAGGCTCAGCACATAGCCCTGAACATCACGCGAGAAACGAAAGCCGTGCACGCACAGCGCCGGCACGACCTGCAGCGAAGCACTGCGCACCAGGCGCACCTGCCCCTCCACCTCCAGCTCCGCCTCACCCGCCTGCACATAGAGCAACTGCAGCAGGTCAGCGTGACGGTGCGGTTTGATTTCCCAACCGTGCAACTGGCTGCGTTCGGGAATCGATTCGCAGTGGATAAGGTCGGGAGTCGGCCATTCGGTCGTCTCACCGTACAGTTTGAATACCGGCACCAGGGAGACTTTCGAAGCAGTCATGAGCGGGCTCTTAAAATCATCGAAAAGTCCAAGAATCCTTTTCGATATTGCCTTCTAACCGAGCATGTATCCACAAAAAATACAGACCTGAGCCTGTGAATCGACATACAGCCGATCACTTACTGGAGAACAATAATGAACACTCAGGTCGCCATCATCGGCGCTGGCCCTTCCGGCCTGCTGCTCGGCCAACTGCTGCATAACGCCGGCATCGACAACGTCATCCTCGAACGCCAGAGCCCCGACTACGTGCTCGGCCGCATCCGCGCTGGGGTGCTCGAACAGGGCATGGTCGACCTGCTGCGCGAGGCCGGCGTGGCCGCGCGCATGGATCGCGAAGGCCTGCCGCACGATGGTTTCCAGTTGGCCTTCGATGGCCGCTGCGAGCGCATCGACCTCAAGGGGCTGACCGGTGGCAAGAGCGTGATGGTCTACGGCCAGACCGACGTCACTCGCGACCTGATGGAAGCACGCCAGGCCAGCGGCGCCGTCACCCTGTACAACACCAGCCAGGTGCAGTTGCACGAACTCAAGGGCGAGCGCCCTTACCTGACCTTCGAGCATGAGGGCCGCACGCAGCGCCTGACGTGCGATTACATCGCGGGCTGCGATGGCTTCCATGGTGTATCGCGACAATCCATTCCGGCTGGGGTACTTCAGGAGTTCGAACGGGTGTATCCGTTCGGCTGGCTGGGCATCCTTGCCGACACCCCGCCAGTGCACAAGGAGCTGATCTACGCCAATCACGCGCGCGGCTTCGCCCTGTGCAGCATGCGTTCGCCGACACGCACGCGTTACTACGTGCAGGTGGGCGCCGAGGAGAAGGTCGAAGACTGGTCCGACGAACGCTTCTGGGACGAACTCAAACGCCGCCTGCCAAACGAGATCGCCAGCCAGTTGGTCACCGGACCTTCGATCGAAAAGAGCATCGCGCCGCTGCGCAGCTTCGTGGTCGAGCCGATGCAGTATGGTCGCCTGTTTCTGCTCGGCGATGCCGCACACATCGTTCCGCCGACCGGCGCCAAGGGCCTGAACCTGGCCGCCAGCGACGTCAGCACGCTGTACCGCATCCTGCTCAAGGTCTACCGCGAGGGCCGTGTGGACCTGCTCGAACGCTACTCGGAAATCTGCCTGCGGCGCATCTGGAAGGCCGAGCGTTTTTCCTGGTGGATGACCTCGATGCTGCATCGCTTTCCCGACACCGATGCGTTCAGCCGCCGCATGCAGGAGACCGAACTGGACTACTTCGTCAGCTCCGAAGCAGGGCGCAAAACCATTGCCGAAAACTACGTCGGCCTGCCCTACGAGGCCATCGAATAGCGCATTTCTCAGCCGCAGGACGACGCAACTTCCCCCCTCGCACGGGAGCCCCTGACCGATAATCGCCTGGCGCGCCGACGGCACGTCCCAGGCCTACGCAATTCGTTCGTTTATCGCACACTAAGTCGTTAATCGAATTGAATAGCCCCTCGCTAACTCGCACCATGCGAGCAGCGAATCCTAGCGGCGGCAGTATTGCAGCCGAATTTGGCTGTACCTGAGTCGCCTACTAACAATGAATAAGAAAGGACATTTGCGATGCACAAGCTTTCCAAGGCTTTGCTGACGCTGCTTGCCACCAGCGTCATGACCTGGGCCAACGCCGACGAGGCCGAGGTCACCCTCAAGGTTCACCACTTCCTGCCAGCGCACTCGGTGACCCAGGCCGACTTTCTCAAGCCCTGGGCAGAGAAGATCACCGCCGAATCCAATGGTCGGATCCAGTTTCAGTTCTACCCGTCCATGCAGTTGGGCGGCACCCCGCCACAACTGATCGACCAGGCGCGTGATGGCGTTGCCGACATCGTCTGGACCCTGCCCGGCTACACCAGCGGCCGCTTCCCTCTGGCATCGGCATTCGAGATGCCGTTCATGAGCCGCTCTTCGGAAGCCAGCAGCCAGGCCATGTGGGACTTCCTCGAAGCCCACGGGCAGAAGGAGTTCGCCGACGTGCATCTGCTCGCGACTCACCTGACCGATGGCGCGCTGCTGCATACGGCGAAAAAACCGGTGCGTAGTCTGGCAGACTTCCGTGGCCTGAAACTGCGCTCGGCCAACCGCATCTCCACCAAGCTGATCTCCATGCTCGGCGCCACCCCTGTGGCCATGCCGGTACCGCAGGTGCCAGAAGCGCTGTCCAAGGGTGTGGTCGATGGCGCCGTGCTGCCCTGGGACGTGGTCCCTGCACTGAAGCTGCAGGAACTGGTCAAGTACCACACCGAAATGGCGCCGGGTCAGCCGGCGCTGATGCACACCGCGCTGGTGCTGGCGATGAATCCGGCCAAGTACGCCAGCCTGCCCGATGACCTGCGCAAGATCATCGACGACAACAGCGGCCGTGAACTCTCACGCCAGGCCGGCCATATCTGGGATACCAACGTGATCGAGACCGGGCACCAACTGGCGCAATCGCGTGGCAACGAGATCTATGTACTGCCCGCCGAAGAACAGGCCAAGTGGATGGCCATCGGCCGCAAGCTGGACAACGACTGGATCAAGGAAGTCGAGAGCAAAGGCAACGACAACGGTGCTGCGCTGCTGCAAGAAGTGCGCGACCGGATCGAAAGCTACAACGCCAAGCTGCCGCACTGATCGTTAACCCTCGTTGTGTTGGCCGGCACTTGCGGTGCCGGTCTTGCGGAGTCCTGTCATGATCGAAAACCCTGCCTTGCCCGGGCAGCCTCAACGCATGCGCCCGTTCGGCCAGTTGCTCGATGTCCTGGCACGCTGGCTTGCCCTGGCTGGCGGCCTGGTGCTGGTCGCCATCACCCTGCTGTCGGCCTACAGCATCACCATGCGCAGCCTGTTCGATGCGCCACTGCTCGGTGACGTCGAGCTGGTGCAGATGGGCTGCGGTATTGCCGTGGTGAGTTTCCTGCCGCTGTGCCAACTGCGTCGTAGCAACGTCATCGTCGACGCCTTCACCCTGCGCGCCTCGGCCACCACCCGGCGCTATCTCGACACGCTCGGCTGTCTGCTGATGGCCGCCTGTGCAGCGCTGCTGGCCTGGCGCTCGGTAATCGGCACGCTGGACACTTACCGCAACGGTGAAGAGTCGATCATCATGGGTATTCCGATGTGGTGGTCGATGACGCCCTTCGCGCCGTCTTTCGCCCTGCTGGCCGTCATTTCCCTGTACACCGCCTGGCTCGACCAGCGTGGTGAGGGAGGCCAGCAATGAGCAGCGTCGCATTGGGCGGACTCTTTCTCGCCTTCCTCCTGGTTCTGCTGGCCATCCGTATCCCGATCGCCATCGCCATGCTGCTGACGGGTATTGGCGGCTACGTCTCGATCAGCGGCTGGGACCCATTGCTCAACTACCTGAAGACGGTGGCCTACGCCCGCTACACCGTGTACGACCTGTCGGTGATCCCGCTGTTTCTGCTGATGGGGCAGTTCGCCTCGCGTGGCGGCCTGGCTACCGGCCTGTTCCGTGCCGCAGCCGCCATGGTCGGGCACTGGCGCGGTGGCCTGGCGATCTCCGCCATTGGCTCCTGCGCAGCCTTCGGCGCGGTCTGTGGCTCATCGGTGGCAACCGCTGCGACCATGGGTCAGGTGGCCCTGCCGGAGCTGCGTCGCTACAAGTACTCCAACTCGCTGGCAGTCGGTTGCCTGGCGGCCGGCGGCACCCTGGGCATTCTCATCCCGCCATCGGTGGTGCTGGTGATCTACGCCATCCTCGCCCAGCAGAACATCTCCACGCTGTTCATGGCCGCCTTCGTGCCGGGCATTCTCGCGGTCATCGGCTACATGATCGCCATTGCCATCTATGTGCGCCTGTTCCCGGACTCCGGCCCAGCACAGGAACGCTCGAGCTGGAAGCAACGGCTGCAAGCGCAGCAGGGGGTGTGGCCGGTACTGCTGATTTTCCTGGTGGTGCTCGGGGGTATCTACGGCGGCTGGTTCACCCCGACCGAGGCCGCAGCCATCGGCACCGTGGGCACGGGCTTCTTCGCCTTCACCCTGGGCAAGATGCGTCTGGCCGAACTCAAGGAGGTGCTGCTGGGCACCGGGGTGACCACGGCCATGATTTTCATGATCCTGCTCGGCGCCGATGTGATGAACGCCTTCCTGGCCATCTCGCAATTGCCCAACTTCATCGCCGAAACCATCAGCGGCGCAGGTCTGCCGCCGTTCCTGGTGCTGGCCGGGATCCTCGTCCTGTACCTGATCCTCGGCTGCGTGATGGACACCATGTCGATGATCCTGCTGACCATCCCGATCTTCTTCCCGGTGATCATGGGGCTGGACTTCTATGGTCTGGACCAGACCGAGAAGGCCATCTGGTTCGGCATCCTGGCCTTGATGGTGGTGGAGATCGGCATGGTCACCCCGCCACTGGGCATGAATGTCTACGTGATTGCCGGCATGGCGCGCGATATCCCCATGAGTGAAGCCTTCAGAGGCATCGTGCCGTTCCTGATCTCGGACATCGTGCGCGTGGTCATCCTCGTGCTCTTCCCATCGATCACCCTGTGCCTGGTGCGCTGGCTGACCTGAGGACTCGCGATGCATTCAGACGAACACCGCTGAACCCCGAATAACTGCCACCACTCTCCCCGATGTAGAAGCCTATCCGCCACTGCGGAGGGGAGCTTTCAACCTTGAAAAAGGAAACGATAACAATGAAAAAAACTCTGTACCTCGCTCCCAGCGCAATCGCCGTTGCAGTCATGGCCTCCAGCCTCTCGGTCGGCGTTCAGGCCGCCGGTTTCGTCGAAGACGCCAAGGTCACCCTCGGCCTGCGCAACTACTACTTCAACCGTAACTACCTGAACGGCACCGACCCCGTGATCCGTGGCGAGCGCCAGGGTCAGGCCGAAGGCTGGACGCAGAACTTCATTCTCGATGCGCGCTCCGGTTTCACCGAAGGCACCGTTGGCTTTGGCCTGGACGTGCTCGGTCTGTACAGCATCAAGCTGGACGGCAATCGCGGCGCTGCCAACACCCAATTGATGCCGATCCACGACGACGGCCAGGCCGCCGACCAGTTTGGTCGTACTGCCGTTGCGGCCAAGGCCAAGCTCTCCAAGACCGAACTGAAAGTCGGTGAGTGGTTCGCCGTGCTGCCGATCCTGCGCGCTGACGACGGCCGTTCGCTGCCGCAAACCTTCCAGGGTGCGCAGCTGACTTCCAACGAGATCGACGGCCTGACCCTGTACGGCGGCCAGTTCTGGAAGAACAGCCAGCGCAACGATGCCAGCCGTGAAGACATGTCGTTCGGTGGCGTGAAGGGCGACGACTTCAACTTCGGCGGCGGTGAGTACCGCTTCAACGGCAACAACACCATGGTCGGCGTCTGGCATGCGCGCCTGGAAGACGTCTACCAGCAGAGCTACGTGCAGTTGACCCACAGCCAACCGGTCGGTGACTGGGTACTGGGTGCCAACCTGGGCTATGTCACCGGCAAGGAAGAAGGCGCGGCCAAGGCCGGCAACCTGGACAACAAGGTCTACCAGGGTGCGCTCTCCGCCAAGACCGGCAACAACACCTTCATGGTGGCCTACCAGCGCCTGAGCGGTGACACCAAGTTCATGCGCATCGACGGCGCCAGTGGCGGCACCCTGGTCAACGACGGCTTCACCAACAGCTACGACAACCCGGAAGAGCGCTCCTGGCAGATCCGCCATGACTACAACTTCGCCGGCCTCGGCATCCCGGGCCTGACCCTGATGAACCGTTACGTCAGCGGCTCCAACATCCACACCGGCGGCCGTACCGATGCTGAAGAGTGGGGTCGTGAATCCGAGCTGGCCTACACCATTCAGGAAGGCTCGCTGAAGAATCTGAGCATCCGCTGGCGTAACTCCGATGTGCGCCGTGACGTGGGCCAGGATCTGCACGAGAACCGCCTGATCATCAACTACCCGCTGTCGATTCTGTAAGCATCACGCAACATCGCTGCACAAGTGACTCCTAGTGTTACGGCACGTTCAGCCCGTCCTCGTGACGGGCTTTTTTTTGATGTGCAACTGTTCGAGGAAGTACCCCCATGCGCTGGATTATCGAACGTAGCGCCGACCTCAAGGTCGGGCACAAACTCCTGCTGGGCTTCTCACTGGTAATGCTGCTGACCCTGGCAGTCGCCCTGGGTGGCTGGCGCACCGCCAGCGAGATTCTCGGGCATGCCGCTCAGTCGCTCCAGGTGGCGGACCTCAAGCAACAGATCCTGCAACTGCGCTTGCAGGAGAAGGATTATCTGCTGGCGCCGCTGGCTGGCCATGAAGCAGCCATCGCCGAGCAACATGCGCGCATCGCCGCACAGCTGGCTGACTTGCCCACCGACGCCGAGCAACTCCAGCTGTTGCTGCACGGCAACGACGCCTATCTGCAGCAATTCACCCAACTGCGCGCGACGCAATCTCAGGCAAGCACGGCGCAAACCGGCATGGCGATACGCGCCGACGAAGCGCTGATCCAGTTCGAAATGGTCACCCAGGACCTGTTCAACCTGATTCGCGATCGATTGTTCGATGGCGAAACGGGCACGCAGAGCAGCGTCGACCAGGCCGAGGCGGCGGCGCGCCTGAGCCACACGCTGCTGCAGCTGCGCCTGGCGGAAAGCCAGTTCATCCGCAGCGGCGACAGCGCCGATATCGATCTCTGGCAAATGCGCTTCGCCAGCATGACCGAAGCGGCGCAGCAACTGCGCGCACAACTGGCGGCCCTGCAGCAGGCCTCCCTGGACGAGGCCCTGCGCGCACTCGACAGCTATCGCGAATCCTTCGAGCACTATCGCCACAGCCACGAGGCCGAACAGCGCAGTCGCAGCCAACTGGCCGATCTGGCGCAAGTCATGCTGCAACATGGCAAC
Source organism: Ectopseudomonas toyotomiensis (assembly GCF_017167985.1). Lineage (NCBI taxonomy): Bacteria > Pseudomonadati > Pseudomonadota > Gammaproteobacteria > Pseudomonadales > Pseudomonadaceae > Ectopseudomonas > Ectopseudomonas toyotomiensis. Next base: position 1,399,488 of record NZ_CP070505.1, read on the forward strand.
GACCTGCAGCAGCACCAGCAACGCACCATGCAAGCGGGCAACCGCACCTCCCTGCAAACCCTTGCCCTGCTCACGACTGCAGCGCTGCTACTGGCTCTGCTCGCCAGTTGGCTGATTCGCCGCCTGATCGTCGGGCCGCTGCAACACTGCCTGCTACTGGCCCAGCAGGTCGCGTCCGGCAATCTCAGTGGCAGTCACATCGCCGTGCGCCGTGATGAGGTCGGCCAGCTTCTGGGCGCCCTGCAAACCATGCGCGACCACCTGCGCGAACTGATCGAGCAGATCGGTGGCAGCGCGACACAGATTGCCGCTGCGGCAGAGCAACTCTCGGCAGTCAGCGAACAGACCCGCGCGGGGGTGCGCGAGCAGAGCGAAGAGTCCAGCCAGACGGCCTGCGCCATGCAACAGATGGTCACCAGCGTGCAGCAGGTCGCCGGTGATGCCGAGCAGGCATCGCAGGCCGCGCAACAGGCAGAATTGCAGGCCCGTGATGGCGACCGCCAGGTGCACCAGGTAGTCGAGCAGATCGAGCGCCTGGCCAGCGAGGTGGCGCATACCGGGCAGACCGTTGGCCTGGTGCAGGGCGAGAGCCAACGCATCGGCACTGTGCTGGATGTGATCAAGGCTGTCGCCGAGCAGACCAACCTGCTCGCGCTCAACGCCGCCATCGAAGCCGCACGCGCGGGTGAACAAGGCCGCGGTTTCGCTGTTGTCGCCGATGAAGTGCGCGCGCTGGCGCGCCGTACTCAGGACTCCGCCCGCGAGATCGAGGCGCTGATCAGCAGCCTGCAAAGCCGCGTACAGAGCGCCGTCGCCCAGACCCAGGCCAGCCAGACGCTGAGCCAGGACGCCATGAGCAGCGTCAAGCTGGCCGGGCAGAGCCTGATGCGCATCAATCAGGCGGTTGCACTGATCGAGCAGATGAACCAGCAGATCGCCAGTGCGGCCGAACAGCAGAGTGCGGTGGCCCTGGAGATCAACCGCAGCCTGGACAACGTACGCGGCATCGGCGAGCAAAGCGCCAGCGCCACCGAGCAGACCGCGCTATCGAGCGCCGAGCTGGCCAGGCTGGGCGGTGAATTGCAGCTGCGCATCGGCCGCTTTCGTACCTGAGGCCGAGGAACCGGCCTTTACGGCCGTAGGGTGGAAAACGCGCAGCTTGTCCACCATCGCTGCTCGTAAGCGAAGCAATCGCTACCCTTTCTCGGATTGAATCCGCACTACCCCGACAATAATTGACCGCTAACCGCACGACTTCCCCGGCGAATCATCCGACAGTGCTTGGCGCCTCGGCAGCCCCAACATAAAATCCGGAACCAGGTTCCAATAAATAGCACATGCGGAGATCTGCCATGGCCAACGCCCCACTCGACTGCGACCTGCTGGTGGTCGGCTCCGGCGCGGCCGGGCTGGCGGCTGCCGTCAGCGCCGCGCACCTGGGCAAACGGGTAATCCTGGCGGAGAAGGACGCCGTGCTGGGTGGTGCCACCGCCTGGTCCGGCGGCTGGCTGTGGGCGCCGCGCAACCCCCTGGCCCAGCGCGCTGGCATCGTCGAGGATATCGAGCAGCCGCGCACTTACCTGCGTAACGAACTCGGCGAGCATTACCGTCCCGAACTGGTGGACGCCTTTCTGCAGCACTGCCCCGATATGGTGGCGTTTTTCGAGCAGCACACTGCCCTGCAGTTCGTCGACGGCAACGGCATCCCCGACATGCACGGCGACACGCCCGGCGCTGCCACCGGCGGCCATCAGGTCATCGCAGCGCCCTACGATGGCCGCGAAGTGCTCGACCTGCTGCCACATCTGCGCAAGACCATGCGCGAGACGTCCTTCATGGGCATGCCGATCATGGCTGGCGCCGATCTCGCCGCCTTCCTCAACATGACGCGTTCGCCCAGGGCTCTGCTGTACGTCATCCGCCGTTTTACCACCCATCTGTATCACCTGGCCCGCTACGGACGGGCCATGCACCTGGTCAACGGCGTGGCGCTGGTCGCCCGCCTGGCGCGCTCGGCGCAGGACCTGGGTGTGCAGATGATGGTGTCCACGCCCGCGCAGCGCCTGATCATCGAAGACGGCAACATATGCGGTGCCGTGGTGCTGCACGCTGGTGAAGAAACTACTATCCGGGCCAAAGCGGTGGTGCTGGCTGCCGGCGGTTTTCCCAACGATCCTGAGCGGCGTAAGGCAATGTTCCCGCGCGATGCCAGCGGCCATGACAACCTCGCCCTGCCGCCAGCCAGTTGCTCCGGCGACGGCCTGCGCCTGGGCGAATCAGCGGGTGGCTATGTGGCCGACGACCTGCGCTCGCCAGTGGCCTGGGCGCCGGTATCGAAGGTGCCCTACGCCGACGGCAGCGTCGGCCACTTTCCGCACATCATCGACCGCGGCAAGCCCGGCATCATCGGCGTGCTGCAAAACGGCAAGCGTTTCGTCAACGAGGCAGGCGGTTACTACGACTATATCGACGCCATGCTCAAGGCCATTCCCGAGGATCAGCAAGCCTGCTCCTGGCTGATCTGCGACCACCGCTTTCAACGCCGCTACGGCCTTGGCTTCGCTCGCCCGGCGCCAGTACCGCTGTGGCCACATATCCGCAACGGTTACCTCAAGCGCGGCCACAGCCTCGAAGCACTGGCGCAGGCCTGCGGCATCGACCCGTTCGGGCTCGTGGCCACCGTCGACGAGTTCAACCAGCATGCGCGCCGTGGCGAAGACCCACTGTTCGGCCGTGGCAGCACCGCGTTCAACCGTCGCAGTGGCGATGCCCAGCACAACGGTCCGAACCCCTGCGTAGCCCCTATCGAGCATGGCCCCTTCTATGCCGTGAAAGTACAACCGGGCTGCTTCGGCACCTTTGCCGGGCTACGCACCGATGGCCATGCGCGCGTACTTGATGGTGTCGGCCAGCCTATCCCCGGCCTGTATGCCGCCGGTACGGACATGGCCAGCCCACTGGGCGGGCACTACCCCTCGGGTGGCATCAACATTGGTCCGGCGCTGACCTTTGGCTATATCGCTGGACGTCACGCGGCTGCGGTCTGATATGGGCCAGCCATGGATGGCAGGCATAAAAAAGCGCCGCCCGGATGCGTGGTCCGGGCAGCGCTGTATCGCTCGTACGAATCAGTCTTCCAGCGATTCCACGCCCAATTCGTCCCAGACTTCCTCGGCCAGGTGGAAGGTGGCGTTGGCCGCCGGGATACCGCAGTAGATCGCGCTCTGCATGAGCACTTCCTTGATCTCGTCGCGGGTCACACCATTGTTCTTCGCCGCGCGCAGGTGCAGGCGCAGCTCACCCTCACGGTTCATGCCGATCAGCATGGCGATGGTGATCAGGCTGCGGGTATGACGCGGCAGGCCGGGACGCGTCCAGATATCGCCCCAGGCGTGACGGGTGATCATCTCCTGGAACTCACTGTTGAACGGCGTGAGTTTCTCCAGGCTGCGGTCGACATGGGCGTCGCCCAGCACCGCGCGGCGCACCTGCATGCCGGCTTCGTAGCGTTGTTTTTCGTCCATTGCATCACTCCGGGTAAGCATCGGTGCGCACAGCGCACCCTACCGTAAGGTGCGCCGTGCGCACCGATGGTTTCACTGGTTCAGGAAATCCAGCAGCGCCTGGGTAAAGGCCACGCCGGCCTCGACGTTGGACAGGTGCGCGGCGTGGAACTCCACCAGCTTCGCACCCTCGATGCGCTGCTGCATGAAGCGACCGTGCTCGACAGTGGTCACCGGATCGAGGCTGCCGCAGACGATCAGCGTTGGCGACTGGATATCTGCAAGCTGCTCGCGAAAATCGGCATCGCGCACCGCTGCACAGTTGGCGGCGTAACCTTCGGGCGAAGTCTGCGCCAGCATGCCGACGATGGGCTCGACCTGCTGCGGCTGCGCGGCGGCGAAACCGGCGGTGAACCAGCGTGAGATCGAGGCATCGCGCAGGTCACGCATGGCCTGCGCGCCGCCGGCCAGCACGCTTTCAATACGCGGGTTCCACACCTCCGGCGCGCCGATCTTGGCGGCGGTATTGCACAGCACCAGGCGTGCGATACGCTCGGGCGCGTTGAGCGCCAGCCACTGGCCGATCAGCCCGCCCATGGACAGCCCACAGAAATGTGCCTTGGCGATATCCAGCGCATCGAGCAGAGCCAGCACGTCGCGGCCCAGTTGCTCGATGCTGTAGGGCCCTTCAGTCACCAGCGACTGGCCATGGCCGCGGGTGTCGTAGCGCAGCACCTGGAAATGACGGGTCAGCGCTGGCATCTGCACGTCCCACATATGCAGGTCGGTGCCGAGGGAGTTGGACAGCACCAGCACCGGCGCGCCGGCCGGGCCTTCGAGCTGGTAGTTGAGGTCGCCATCGGCGAGACGTACGGCAGGCATGGATAACTCCTAACGCGAAAATTGCGTGTGTTCGGCGACGGCCCGCTGCACCCAGCGGCGGGCCTGTCCCAGGTAATGGGCCGGATCGAGCAGGCGCTCCAGCTCGGCGGCGGACAGCTCTGCGCTGACCTCGGCATTGGCGCCGAGCACCGCGCGCAGGTGCACACCCTGCTGCACCGCCTGGCGGCAACACTGCTCGACCAGATGATGGGCGGCGTCGCGACCGATGCGCTGGGCCAGGGCGATGCTCACCGCCTCGGCCAACACCAGGCCCTGGGTCAGTTCGAGGTTGGTGCGCATGCGCGCCGCGTCCACTTCCAGCCCCGGCACCGCCAGCTGCGCCTGCTGCAGCGCACCGGAGACCAGGCAGCACAGCTCCGGCAGGGTTTCCCACTCGGCATGCCACAGGCCGAGGCTGCGCTCGTGCTCCTGCGGCATGGCGGCCAGCATCGTCGCCACCAGGCCCGGCGCGCGAGTAGCGGCGCCGATCAGCACCGCGGCACCCACCGGGTTGCGCTTGTGCGGCATGGTCGACGAGCCGCCTTTGCCCGGCGCGGAAGGCTCGAACACCTCGCCGGCTTCGGTCTGCATCAGCAGGCTGAGGTCGCGGCCGAGTTTGCCCAGGCTGCCGGCGATCAGCCCGAGCAGGCTGGCGAATTCCACCAGGCGGTCGCGCTGGGTGTGCCAGGGCTGCTCGGGCAGGGTCAGCTGCAACTCGGCGGCCAGCGCCTCGGCCACCGGCCAGGCTTGCTCGCCGAGCGCCGCCAGGCTACCCGAGGCGCCGCCGAACTGCAGGCACAGCAGGCGCGGCTTGAGCTCGGCGAGGCGCTGACGATGGCGGGTGATGGCGCCGAGCACGCCGGCCAGCTTCATGCCCAGGGTCACCGGGGTGGCCTGCTGCAGCCAGGTGCGTCCGGCCAGCGGCGTGTCGGCATGCCGCTCGGCCTGCGCCGCCAGGGCATCGGCCAGGGTGGCGAGATCGCTTTCGATCAGGTCGATAGCGGCGCGCAGCTGCAGCACCAGGCCGCTGTCCATGGCGTCCTGGCTGGTGGCGCCGAGATGCACGTAGCGCTCGGCCTCGGCATCGCTGGCGGCGATACGTTTACCGAGGGCCTTGACCAGCGGAATCGCCGAGTTGCCGGCGGTAGCGATGGCCTGGGCCAGCGCCGGGTAATCGTAGAGCTCAGCTTTACAGGCGGCCTCGATGGGCGCCACGGCCTCGGCGGGGATCAGCCCCGCAAGTGCCTCGGCCCGCGCCAGCGCGGCCTCGAAGTCGAGCATGCCCTGCACCCGGCCGGCGTCGCAGAAAATCGCGCGCATGGCCGGGGCGGTGAAATAGGCATCGAAAAGTTGGTTGCTCACGAGCGAAACGCTCCTGGAAGAAATATACGGCTAAGTGTGGCATCAACCGGCGGTGGTAAGCACAGCGCGTAGGATGGGCTAAAACGGATCGCCACCCGACCCACCCTACAGATGTCATTCACACCCGCTCAATCGCCAGCGCCAAACCCTGCCCCACGCCCACGCACATGGTCGCCAGACCAAGCTTGCCGCCGGTCTTCTCCAGGTGATGCACGGCGGTCAGTACCAGGCGGTTGCCGCTCATGCCCAGCGGGTGGCCGAGGGCGATGGCGCCGCCGTTCGGGTTGACCTTGGGGCTGTCGTCCGGCAAACCGAGGTCGCGGATCACGGCCAGGCCTTGAGCGGCGAAGGCTTCGTTCAGCTCGATCACGTCGAACTGCTCGACGTTCAGGTTCAGCCGCGCCAGCAGCTTGCGCACCGCCGGTACCGGGCCGACGCCCATGATGCGTGGCGCCACGCCGCCGCTGGCCATGCCCAGCACCTTGGCGCGCGGCTTGAGGCCGTACTTCTGAACGGCTTCGGCAGAGGCCAGAATCATCGCCGAGGCGCCATCGTTGAGGCCCGAGGCGTTGCCGGCGGTGACGGTCTTGCCTTCGCCATTGACCGGCTTGAGCTTGGCCAGGCCTTCGGCGGTGGTGTCGGCACGCGGGTGCTCGTCACGGTCGACGACGATCTCGCCCTTCTTGGTCTTGATCACTACCGGGACGATTTCCTCGGCGTAGTAACCGCTCTCCTGAGCCGCCGCCGCACGCTGCTGGCTGCGCAGGCCGAAGGCATCCTGATCGGCGCGGCTGACGCCGTAGTCCTCGGCGACGTTGTCACCGGTGACCGGCATCGGGTCGACGCCGTACTGCGCTTTCATCAACGGGTTGACGAAGCGCCAGCCCAGGGTGGTGTCTTCCAGCTTCTGGCCACGGCCAAAGGCGCTGTCGGCCTTGCCCATCACGTAGGGGGCGCGGGTCATGGACTCGACGCCAGCAGCGATGGCCAATTCCATCTCACCCGAGGCAATGGCGCGGAAGGCAGCACCGACCGCCTCCATGCCCGAGGCGCAGAGGCGATTGAGGGTCACGCCCGGCACCGTTTCCGGCAGGCCGGCGAGCAGCAGCGCCATGCGCGCCACGTTGCGGTTGTCCTCGCCGGACTGGTTGGCGCAGCCCATGAACACTTCATCGACGGCAGACCAGTCGACCTGCGGGTTGCGCTCGACCAACGCCTTGAGCGGAATCGCCGCCAGGTCGTCGGCGCGCACCGCCGACAGCGCGCCATTGAGGCGGCCAATCGGCGTGCGGATGGCGTCGCAGATGAAAACGTCGCGGCTCATTCTTCACCTCCGGCCTGGCCGTGGGCGGCGGCGGTGCGCGCTTCCAGGTCACGCAGTGCAGCCAGCTCCTCGGCAGTCGGCGCCTCGGTAGTGGTCACGCTGTCGGCGAAGCGAATCTGCCAGCCGGTGTTCTCGATCACCTGCTCGCGGGTCACACCCGGGTGCAGCGAAGTGACGATGAATTCGTTGGTGCCGGCTTCCGGCTCCATGATGCACAGGTCGGTGATGATCGCCACCGGCCCGTCGCCCGGCAGGCCCAGGCGCTTGCGGTGGTCGCCGCCCTCGCCGTGGCCGACCGAAGTGATGAAGGCCAGCTTGTCGACGAAGGTGCGGTGGCCCTGCTTGAGGATGATCAGCACTTTCTTCGCACTGCCGGCGATTTCCGGCGCGCCACCGGCACCCGGCAAGCGCACTTTCGGCGCGTGGTAGTCGCCGATCACGGTGGTGTTGATGTTGCCGTACTTGTCGACCTGGGCGGCGCCAAGGAAGCCGACATCGATACGCCCGCCCTGCAGCCAGTAGCGGAAGATCTCGCCAGTCGGCACCACGGTGTCGGCGGTTTCGGCCAGCTCGCCGTCACCGATGGACAGCGGCAACACGCTCGGCTTGGCGCCAATCGGGCCGGATTCATAGATCAGCACCACTTCCGGTGCATGGGTCAGGCGCGCCAGGTTGGCGGCCTTGGACGGCAGGCCGATGCCGACGAAGCACACGCTGCCATTGCCGAGGCGGCGAGCGGCAGCCACGGTCATCATTTCATTGGTGTTGAATGCGCTCATCACTTGGCCTCCCCATTCACTTTCGCCTGGTACTGCGCAAAATCCTCGGTGCCACGGATGTACTCATCGATCCAGGCGGTGAAGGTGTCGCGGCCACGGGCAATCGGGTCCCAGGCCTGGTAGAAGCGGTTGTCACGCTCGTAGTAGCCATGGGCGTATGACGGATGGGCACCGCCGGGCACCACGCAGACCGCACTGATGGCCCAGGTCGGCAACACGCAGGCGTTCATCGGCGCCTGCAGGTCGTCGACGATTTCCTCGACCGTGACGATGCAGCGCTTGGCGGCCAGGGCGGCTTCCTTCTGCACGCCAAGGATGCCCTGGATCAGCACGTTGCCCTTGCGGTCGGCCTTTTGCGCGTGGATCACGGTGACGTCCGGACGCACGCTGGGGATCGCGGCCAGCTTCTCGCCAGTGAACGGGCATTCGATGAACTTGATCTCCGGGTTGACCTTGACCAGGTCGGAGCCCTGGTAACCGCGCAGCACGGCGAACGGCAGGTTGGAGGCACCAGCGACGTAGGCGTTGGCCATGGCGGCGTGGCTGTGCTCGCTGATTTCCAGCTTGTGCGGCCAGTGCTTCTCGACCGCGTCGCGCAGGCGGTGCAGCGAACCGACGCCGGGGTTGCCGCCCCAGGAGAAGGTCAGCTTGCGCGCACAACCGGCGCCGATCAGCAGGTCGTAGACCAGGTCCGGGGTCATGCGCACCAGGTGCAGGTCTTTCTTGCCCTGGCGGATCAGCTCATGAGCGGCAGCAGTGGGAATCAGGTGGGTGAAGCCTTCGAGGGCGACGCAATCGCCGTCCTGGACATGGCGCGAAATGGCGTCGCGCAGCGTGATGATGTCGGCCATCGTATTGTTCTCGTCAGGTTGCAGGCGCCACCGAAGCGAGCGCGGTGGATACCTGCCACATTAAAAACTGACCCTGAAGAGAACAATCCGATAATCGCCATATAGGGCGATTATCGAACACCTTCGAACACCTACACCGCGCGGAACAACTGCCCGCTCAACTCTCGACTGGCCGACAACATCAGCGGCAGGTAACGCTTCTCCAGCTCGCTGACCGGCACACGACCGGCGTGGGTGCTGACGTTCATCGCCGCCAGCACGTGGCCGGCCGAGTCGTATACCGGCACTGCCAGCGAACGCAGGCCCTGCTCCAGCTCCTGATCGACGACGCACCAGCCCTGATGGCGCACGCGCTGCAGGCATTCCCACAGCGCTTCGGGGGTGTGCAGGGTGCGACTGGTCTTGGGCTGCAGCTCGGCGTGAGCCAGGTAGTCCTGCAGTTGGTCGTCGTCCAGCGCGGCCAGCAGGATGCGCCCCATCGACGTGCAGTAGGCCGGCAGGCGGCTGCCGACGCTCAGGTCCACCGAGATCAGCCGCTGCGGAATCGCCGAGCGGGCGATGTAGAGCACCTGCTCGCCTTCCAGGGTGGCCAGGTTGCAGGCCTCGTGTAGTTGCTCGCTCAAGCGGTCGAGATAGGGCTGGGCGGACACCGCCAGCGGCGTCGACGACAGGTAAGCGTGCCCCAGAGTCAGCACCTTGGGCAGCAGCGAATAGGTGCGCCCGTCGGTGGTGACGTAGCCCAGCTTCATCAGCGAGTACAGACAGCGGCGCACCGCGGCGCGGGGAATCTCGGTACGGTGGCTGATCTGCGCGATGGTCAGGTGGCGCTTGCGCTCCTGAAAGGCGTTGATCACCGCCAGGCCACGGGCCAGGGAAGTCATGAAGTTGGGGTCGCCAGCGAACTCTTCGATACGCTTGGCCGGCGATACGTAGGGCGGCGGAGCAAGACTGGTAAGCGGCGGACGGGTTTCGCTCATGATGACTCCGAAACGGCGATGAACAGCACCTGGCGATTATCGAACCCTTGTGCGGTAATCGCAAACATGCTGAGCGAAACAGCGAACGACACTTCTGTAGCCCGGATGCAATCCTGGGCCATCGTGTCAGTCATTCCCGGATTTCATCCGGGCTACGAGGCTCAATACCCTTGCCGCCGCCCAGCCCCGGCCGTTACGGTCAGGTACCCCTCGGGGCGCGGGCGGGGTTCGCCACTGCTTACGCGAGCAGCCCGCGGAATTCGATGAAGCCGATCAGCGCACTGATAGTGAAGAACGCCAACACGGTCGCCCCGACCAGCGCCGCCGCGCAACGTTCCTCGAGGCCGAAGCGCTGGCCCATTATCGGGTAGATGCTCAGCATCGGCGCACTGGCGAACAGCACCCCGGCCACCAGCATGTGCGGCTCGATACCGGGCATCAGCATCAGTGCGGTGAACACCGCCAGCGGGTGCAACAGCAGCTTGGCCAGGCTGATTTGCGCCACCTCGCGCCACACGCCATTGGCCTTCATGCCGTACAGGGTGCCGCCGATGACGAACAGCGCCACCGGCGCCGAGGCACTGGCCAGCATGTCGATGGGCCGGCTCAGCAGGGTCGGCAGGTCGATCCCCAGCAACGAGACAACCAGGCCCAGACTGATACCGATGATGATCGGATGCTTCAGCAGGCGCTTGAGGGTTTCACCCAGCACCGCCCACTTCGACTGCGCCTGCTGCTGCCCGCCCTCGGCGAGCATCAGGGCCAGGGGGATCATCAGCAGGTTTTCCACCAGCATGCCCAGGGCCAGCGCCACGGCAGCTTGCTCGCCCAGCACCGTAAGCGCGATCGGGTAACCGATGAAACCGCTGTTGGACACCGACACGCCAAGGGCCATGATCGCGCTGCGCGACACGCCCTGCCGGCGCAACCCGAAGGCCACGGTAAAACCGATGGCGAAGATCGCCAGCGAGCCCAGGGCATAGGCGCCCATGTACGGCACGTTGAGCACCTCACTCAGCGGCCGCTTGGCCAGGGCGTTGAATACCAGGGCGGGCAGGGCGAAGGTGATGACGAAGGTGCCCATGCCGCGCAGTTGTTCGCGGTTGACCAGACCACCCCGTACCGACACGAAACCCAGACCGATCAGGATGAAAATCGGTGCGGTAATGCTGAGTACGGCTAACACGCGACGCAGTTCTCCACAGAGCTGGACAGTTGCTGCAAACGGCTGCGGGTGCGGCTGAAATCGCTGGTGCCGATACCGGCGCACACCTGCTCCAGGCTCGACTCGCTGGCGAGCAGCAGGACCACCCCACTGTCGTAGGCAACATCGATGAAATTGATCACCCGCTGCTGCACATCCAGTGACAGCCGATGCAGCGGCGGAACGTTACTGACGGCGACGCAAGCGAGATGCTCGCACAACCACAGGTAATCCGCGGTCGATGACGGCACCTCGAACAGCGCCGAAAAATCCAGCCAGATCCCCTGCCCGCTTCGCCCCCGCAGGGCGAACGAGCGGCGGTTCAGTTCCAGCTCGCCGCCCTCGCCCGCCACGATCTGCAAGGCGCGGCACAACAGGCTGTCGGCCCGCTCGGCAGGCGCCTGGATGAAGCGCCCCCAATCGTGCCGGGTGCGCTGGCGATAGTCTTCGCCGGCGTCCAGTTCGAGTAGCTGGCAATGGCGCTGCAGCAACGCGATGAACGGCCTGAAGCGTACATGATAGAGCGGGTTCGGGCACAGCCTGGCCGGTGCGAAATTGGACGTGAACACCAACGCCACGCCTTCACGCAGCAGGCATTCGAGCAGGCGCCCGAGGAGAATGGCGTCGCCGATGTCGTGCACATGGAATTCATCGAAGCACAGCAGGCGCGCTTCGCCGGCCAGGTCGGTGGCGACCCGGGCCAGCGGCTCGGGCTGGCCGCTGTAGGCGTTCAGGCGCTGTTGCAGCTCCTGGAGAAAACCGTGCACGTGCACCCGGCGCTTGTTCGCCACCGGCGCGGCGGCGAACAGGCAATCCATGACGAAGCTCTTGCCGCGCCCGACACCGCCCCACAGGTAGACACCCGCAGCCGGACGCCGCCAGCGCCGCTTGGGCGCCAGCTGCGCGCCCAGCCAGTCGGCAAGTTGGGCGATGGCCCGCTGCTGGGCGGGGTCGGCGCGAAAGCCCCGGGCCGCCAGCTCGCGGTCGAAGTGACGGCGCACCGCCTCGGCGGGCGCCACCGGGTCAGAAGTCAAAGAACACTGTCTCGCCGTCCCCCTGGATACGGATATCGAAACGGTAGGCCGGCTTGCCGTCCACCTCGCAGCGCTTGGCGATCAGCGTCTCACGGCGTTGCGGCTGCTCGATCAGGTTGAGCACCGGGTCCTTGGCGTTGGCCTCGGCCTCGTCCTCGAAATACAGGCGAGTGTTGAGGTGAATATTGATGCCACGGGCGAACAGCGCGACGTTGACGTGCGGCGCCATCGGCACGCCAGCGGCGTTGTGCACCACGCCCGGCTTGACCGTATAGGCGGTCCACTCGCTACCGGCATCGAAGGTGGTGGCGGTACGGCCGAAACCGTTGAACGGCTTGGACTGGTCGTACTCCTCGTCGTACCGGCCCTGATGGTCGGCCTGCCACAGCTCGAGAAAGGCGTCGCGCACCAGGTGGCCGTTGCCGTCATAGACATGGCCAACCAGCACGATGTGCTCGCCGGGCGCGTCGGGCCCCGCCATCTGATTCCAGATTTCCTGCTCACGGGTCGGGTTGCCGGCAGCGGCGAGGGCCAGGCCGATGTGCACGTAAGGGCCGGCGGTTTGAGAAGGGGTTTCCGGCAGCAGTTCAACAGGCATGGTCATCCCTCCTTATTTGTTCTCGAAATGGGTTTGGCGTTGGCCACGCAGCACGATATCGAAACGGTAGGCCAGGCAGTCCATGGGGTTGGCCGTGCTCATGTCCAGCTTGGCGATCAGCGTCTGCACCGCGTCCGGGTTGGCGATCGACTTGACGATCGGGCACAGCGGGATCAGCGGATCGCCCTCGAAATACAGTTGAGTGATCAGACGCGTGGCGATCGACGGGCCGTTGAGCGAGAAGTGGATATGCGCCGGGCGCCAGTCGTTGGGGCCATTGCGCCAGGGGTAGGGGCCGGGCTTGATGGTGCGGAAGATATAGCGACCTTCGCTGTCGGTCAGCGCGCGGCCGACGCCGCCAAAGTTGGGGTCGAGCGGCGCCAGGTAGCGGTCGTTCTTGTGGCGGTAGCGGCCGCCGGCGTTGGCCTGCCACATCTCCACCAGGGTATGCGGGATCGGCTTGCCGTACTGATCCATCACCCGCCCGGAAACGATGATGCGCTCGCCGATGGGCAGGCCACCGTTGTTGAAGTTGAGCAGCAGGTCGTTGTCGTGCTCACCACGCTTGAGGTGCGAGAAGTCCGGGCCGGTGGTTTCGGAAATCGACTGCGGGATGCTTACCAACGCCTGACGCGGCGAGCGGGCGATGGAGGTCTTGTAATCGGGCGTCAGGGCTTTGGGGTGCCAGTTGCGGTCACGAATGACGAAACGGCGATTGTCCTCGGCAGGCATGGTGCGCTCCTGTTGTGAGTATTGTGGAGTCGACCTGGGATCAGGCTGAAACACAGTTTCCGACAAAGCAGACGCGGGGAATATTGAAAAGACGCCGTCTATCCATAACCAAATGGTTATGAAAAAAGCCCTTCGCGGTAGGCTTCGGCCACCTCACGCAGCGCCGCGCAGAACTGCTCGGCGGCCAGCGGCAGGGCCAGCGCGCTGTTGCGGCAGATGCCCACCGAGCCGCCTGGTTCCTGCACGCCCAGCTGCAGCTCGACCAGCTCGCCGCGCTGCACGTCCAGGCACACCGCGTCCTGCGGCGCCACCCACAGCGCATCGCCGGACAGCACGTAGCGCCGACTCAGCGCCGGCGACAGGGTTTCCAGGCGCTGCCGCGAAGGCGTCACCCCGCACTGCACGAACAGGCTGTCGGCATGCTTGCGGATGGTGGTGCCGGCCGTCGGCAGCACCAGTGGGTAATCGCCAAGCTGTCCCAGCGCGGCGGCGCCGGCAGCCAGCAGTGGATGACCGGGACGCACCACCAGACTCATCGATTCGCTGTACAGGTGCTCGAAGGTCAGACCCTGGATGTCCGGGCTGTCAGTCATGCGCCCGACCACCAGATCCAGCTCGCCAACGCGCAACTGACCGAGCAGGTAGGCACCCGGTCCGGTGGCGACGCTGACCACCAGCGCCGCGTGACGCTGATGCAGACGCCGCACCACCTCGGGAATCAGCAGGCTCTCTACCGTAGAAAGCACGCCGACTCGCACCTGGCCGGCCTCGTGCTCACCCTCGCGCAGGCTGTTCACCCCATCGCGCAGCGCCTGCACGCAGGGCCCGGCGTAACGCATAAAGGCTACGCCGGCGGCCGTCAGGGTCACGCCACTCTTGCTGCGCTCGAACAAACTGGCGGCGAGAATCTCCTCCAGTTCCTTGAGCGTCTTGGAAATCGCCGGCTGGCTGATCGCCAAGGCATCGGCCGCCTTGGCGAAACTGCGCTGGCGGGCGATCTCGAGAAAGCACAGCAGGTGACGGAATTTGATACGGGTGTCGATGTTCATCGCGGGCACCGAAAACAGATGCCCGCGATGATGCCGCAAAGCACAGGCCTGGCACAGACGACAATTGGCAGGTTGGTCACTTTGGTCGCACTTGGCTGACCGAGGGGTCAGCTCTATGCTGCACCTTTTTTGTGCGAGCCTGCCTGATGTCTCTGTCCGATCTGCTGCTGTTAGCCCTCGCCGGTTTCGCCGCCGGAGGTATGAATGCCCTGGCTGGCGGTGGCACCTTTTTCTCCTTCCCCGCCCTGCTCGCCGCCGGCCTACCACCGGTGACCGCCAATGCCACCAACGCGGTGGCATTGTGGCCGGCCAGCCTGGCTGGTGCGTGGGCAGCGCGTGCCTCGTTGCGGCCGCTGGGTCGTTATCTGCTTCCACTGCTGTTGGCCGGTCTGGCCGGCGGTCTGCTGGGCGGTCTGTTGCTGCTGGCGGGTGGCGACGACGTTTTCCGCGTGCTGATCCCCTGGCTGCTGCTAGCGGCCACCGCACTGTTCGCCGCCAGCCCCTGGCTGGGTCGCTGGCTATCCGAGCGGCGCAAGAACAAGACATCCGTACATCCGCCGCATACGCCGATGTCGCTGGGCGCGCATATCAGCGTGTCAATCTATGGCGGCTACTTCGGCGCCGGCATGGGCATCCTGCAGCTCGCCGCATTCTCCATCGAAGGTCACCCGCTGGCCCGTGCCAACGCACTGAAGAACCTGATCTCGGCGGTGATCTACAGCATCGCCACGCTGACCTTCGTCATCGCCGGCCGGGTCAGCTGGTACGAGTTGGCCGTCCTGCTAACTGGCGCCACCATCGGCGGTTACGCTGGCGGCGCATTGGGCGAGAAGCTGCCGCCGGCACTGCTACGCAGCTTCGTCATTCTGGTCGGTAGCACGATGACCCTGTATTACTTCTGGAGCACCTACTTCGCCGCCTGAAAATCACGGCACTCCCGCAGCTGGGCATCCCAGGCGCCTTCCGTAGGAGCGGCTTCAGCTGCGAATTTCGCGGATAAATCCGCTCCTACAGAGAGCAGCTTTCAACGCCTTTCAATTGCTCCCTGCAAGGCCCACTGATTTGCCCGAGTGGCCTAGCTCTGCTAGTGTCGCGCGGTTTCCAAGCTGCCCGAGACTCGCCGCCATGGCCCGCAAGAAAGCCGCCCCCGACTTCGAACACTCCCTCGCCGAGTTGCAGACTCTGGTCGAGCGCCTGGAGAGCGGCGAGCTGTCGCTGGAAGACTCGCTGACTGCTTTCGAGCAGGGCATCGGCCTGACCCGTGAATGCCAGGCCGCCCTGGCTCAGGCCGAGCAGAAGGTGCAGATCCTCCTGGAACGCGATGGCGAGCTGGAGCCGGCTCCCTTCGACGCGGACCCGACCGCATGATCAAGGCCTACCAGGCGAGCTGCCAGGCACGGGTCGACGCCGCCCTCGAGCCGCTGTTCCAGCCTCCCCGTGCCGAGCTGCAGCGTCTGTACGAGGCGATGCGCTACAGCGTGATGAACGGCGGCAAGCGCGTGCGCCCGCTGCTGGTGTATGCCGCCTGCGAAGCGCTGGATGGCAATCTCGATCGCGCCGATGGCGCCGCCTGCGCGGTGGAGCTGATCCACGCCTATTCCCTGGTGCACGACGACCTGCCGGCGATGGACGACGACGATCTGCGCCGCGGCCAACCCACCACTCACAAGGCCTTCGACGAGGCCAGTGCCATCCTCGCCGGTGACGGCCTGCAGAGCCTGGCCTTCGAGGTGCTCGCCGACCGCCGGCGCAACCCGCAGGACGCCGAAGTGCGTCTGCAGATGATCGATGCCCTGAGCAGCGCAGCTGGGCCGGCCGGCATGGTTGGCGGCCAAGCCATCGACCTCGGCTCGGTGGGGCAGCAGCTCGACCAGGCGGCGCTGGAAACCATGCACCGGCACAAGACCGGCGCGCTGATCGAAGCCAGCGTACTGCTCGGCGCCCTGGCCAGCGGCAACGCCGACGAACTCAGCCTCAAGGCACTGCTGCAGTACGCCCGCGCCGTCGGTCTGGCCTTCCAGGTGCAGGACGACATTCTCGACGTGGAGAGCGACACCGCCACCCTGGGCAAGACCCAGGGCAAGGACGAGGCCAACGACAAGCCCACCTACCCCGCCCTGCTCGGCCTCGACGCAGCCAAGGACTATGCCCTGGAACTGCGCGACCAGGCCCTGCACGTGCTGCGCCCGTTCGGCAGCCAGGCCGAGCCGCTGCGCGAACTGGCGCGCTATATCGTCGAACGGCGCAGCTAGCAGGTAAGCGCTGGTGCGCACGGCGCACCCTACGCTCGGCATCATCATTGGCATCTATGTCGGCATGATCGCCGCATAAGGCTTGCTTTACCCCTGCGACCAGCCTCCTAAGATGGCTCCATAACGACAAGACGTCTGGAGCCGCCATGCCCTTCCCCGCCCTGCTGATCGCCAACCGTGGCGAGATCGCCATTCGCATCGCCCAGGCCTGCGCCGACCTCGGTATCCGCAGCGTGGCGGTATACGCCGAGGACGACAGCGCCTGCCTGCACACGCGAAAGGCCGACCTGGCCGTGGCGCTGGCTGGACGCGGCCCGACGGCCTATCTGGATATAGATCAGCTCATTGCCATCGCCCGCGAGCAGGGCTGTGCAGCCATACACCCAGGCTATGGTTTCCTCGCCGAGAACGCTGAGTTCGCACGCCGCTGCCAGGCGGTCGGATTGACCTTCGTCGGCCCGACGCCCGAAACCCTGCAACTGTTCGGCGACAAGGCCGCCGCCCGTGATCTCGCCCAGCACTGCGACGTACCACTGGTGCCCGGCATCAACCAGGCGGTGACGCTGGAGCAGGCCGCCGCCTTCCAAGCCGAACACGGCAGCGTGATGCTCAAGGCCCTGGCCGGCGGTGGCGGGCGCGGCATGCGTGCAGTGGACGATCCGGCGCAACTGGCCGAGGCCTTTACCCGCTGCGCCTCCGAGGCTCAGGGCGCCTTCGGCAGTGGCGCGCTGTACGTGGAAAAGCGCGTGCGCCGCGCCCGGCATATCGAAGTGCAGGTGCTCGGTGACGGCAGCGGCGCGGTCAGCCATCTGTGGGAGCGCGACTGCAGCCTGCAACGCCGCCACCAGAAGCTGGTGGAGATCGCGCCCAGCCCAGATATGGATGCGTCCACCCGTGACGCCATCATCGCCAGCGCCCTGCGCCTGGCGGCCGAGGTGCAGTATCGCGGCATCGGCACCTTCGAGTTCCTCCTCGACCTAGACCAGCCAGGGCGCTTCTATTTCATGGAAGCCAACCCGCGCGTGCAGGTGGAGCACACCGTCACCGAGCAGGTCACCGGTGTCGACCTGCTGCAAACGCAACTGCACCTGGCCGCCGGCAAAAGCCTGGCCGAGCTGAACCTGCTCACGCCACCGGCGACCAAGGGCTATGCCGTGCAGGTGCGCCTGAATCTGGAAAGCCTGCACGCCGATGGCAGCGCGCGCCCGGCCAGCGGCGCGCTCAGCGCCTACCAGCCGCCCAGCGGCCCCGGTCTGCGAGTGGATGGCTGCGGCTATGCCGGCTACGCCATCAGTCCGGCCTACGATTCGTTGATCGCCAAGCTGATTGCCAGCGCCAGCGATTACCCCGGCGCCCTGCGCCGCGCCTACCGAGGGCTGTGCGAGTTCCGCCTCGACGGCGTGGCGAGCAACCTGCACCTGCTGCAGAACCTGCTGCAATGCGAGGCGGTGATCGCCAACCAGGTCGACACTACTTATGTCGAGCGTCACCTGGGCGAGTTGCTGGCCGCTCGCGAGCAGGCCCATCCACACCGCTACTTCGCCACTGACACCGCGCTGCACAACGCCAAGGCCACTGTCGACGCCCCGCCCGGCACCCTGGCCCTGACCGCCGCCAGCGCCGGCGTGCTGGTCAGCCTGGCGGTGGCCGAAGGCGACGCCGTGGCCGCAGGCCAGCGCGTCGCCGTGCTGGAAGCGATGAAGATGGAATTCGAGGTCAAGGCCGAGCACAGCGGCATCGTCCGTGCGCTGGCCGTGGTACCCGGTGACGCCATCGGTGAGGGCCAGGCGCTGGCGTTCCTGGAACCTGCCGAGGTGGATGGCCTCGCCGAGCATGGCGAGCAGGCGGTCGACCTGGCGCATATCCGCGCCGACCTGGCCGAAGTGCTGGAACGCCACGCGCGCCTGACAGACGCGCGCCGTCCCGAAGCCGTGGCGAAAAGGCGCAAGACCGGTCAGCGCACCGTGCGGGAAAACCTCGCGGACCTGCTCGATGCAGACAGCTTTATCGAATACGGCGCCATGGCACTGGCCGCCCAGCGTCGTCGACGCTCCCCCGAGGAACTGCTGGAGCTGAGTCCGGCCGATGGCCTGGTCGCCGGCATCGGCACGGTGAACGCCGAGCGATTCGGCAGCGAGGCCGCGCGATGCATGGCCATCGCCTACGACTACACGGTATTCGCCGGCACCCAGGGCGTTATGAACCACAAGAAGACCGACCGCATGCTGGCCCTGGCCGAGCAATGGCGCCTGCCGGTGGTGCTGTTCGCCGAAGGCGGCGGCGGGCGGCCGGGGGATACCGACTTCGTCGGCGTGGCCGGGCTGGACTGCCACACCTTCGTCGCCATGGCCAGGCTCTCCGGCCTGGTACCGACGGTGGGTGTCGTCTCCGGTCGCTGCTTCGCCGGCAACGCGGCGCTGCTCGGCTGCTGCGATGTGATCATCGCCACGCGTAACGCCAGCATTGGCATGGCCGGCCCGGCGATGATCGAAGGTGGCGGCCTCGGCAGCTTCACCCCCGAACAGGTCGGCCCGACCAGCGTGCAGGGCCCCAACGGGGTGATCGATGTGCTGGTGGAGGACGAAGCCGCAGCGGTCGCCGTGGCCAAGCAGTACCTGGGGTATTTCCAGGGCCCTGTGAGCGACTGGCAGTGCAGCGATCCCCGCGAGCTGCGCCAGGTGATCCCGGAAAACCGCCTGCGTGTGTACGACATCCGCAAGGTGATCGAACTGCTGGCCGACGAGGGCAGTGTGCTGGAGCTGCGCCGTCAGTTCGCACCCGGTCTGATCACCGCGTTGATCCGCATCGAGGGCAAGCCCTTCGGCCTGATCGCCAACAATCCCGCGCACCTGGGCGGCGCCATCGATGCCGTGGCCGGCGATAAGGCCGCACGCTTCCTGCAACTGTGCGAAGCCCATGACCTGCCCATCGTCTCGCTGTGCGACACCCCCGGTTTCATGGTCGGCCCGGAGGCGGAGAAGCAGGCCACGGTGCGCCACGTTTCGCGCCTGTTCGTCACCGCCGCCAGCCTCACGGTGCCTTTCTTCACCCTGGTGCTGCGCAAGGGTTACGGCCTCGGTGCCCAGGCCATGGCCGCCGGCAGTTTCCATTCGCCGCTGTTCACTGCCGCCTGGCCCAGCGGCGAGTTCGGCGCCATGGGCCTGGAGGGTGCCGTGCGCCTGGGCTTCGCCAAGGAACTGGCAGCCCAGCCGGACGAGGCTGCGCGTCAGGCGCTGTTCGACAAGCTGGTGGCCAAGGCCTACGACAACGGCAAGGCTCTGAACATGGCCAGCTATCTGGAGATCGACGCCGTGATCGATCCGGCCGACAGCCGCGCCTGGTTGCTGCGCGGTCTCAATGCGGCGCCACGACCGCTTCGGCGCGATGGCAAGAAACGTCCCTTCATCGACACCTGGTAAGGACATCGCCATGCATATCGATCACCGCCTGCTCGCCGTCAACGGCATTGAACTCAGCCTGTACAACGCCGGCCCCGAGCACGGCAAGCCGGTGTGGCTGCTGCATGGTTTTCCCGAGTGCTGGTACGCCTGGCATCCGCAGATCGAGGCACTGGCCGCCGCCGGCTATCGCGTGTTCGCCCCGGAAATGCGCGGCTACGGCGCCAGCAGCGCACCGGCCGATCCGACGGCCTATGACCTGCTCACCCTATGCGGCGATATCCAGGCGGCGATGGACATGCTCGGCCAGGGCGAGGTAGCGGTGGTCGGCCACGACTGGGGCGCGCCGGTGGCCTGGCATCTGGCGCTGCTGGAGCCCGAGCGGGTCAAGGTGCTCGGGGCGCTGTCGGTGCCCTTCGGCGGCCGGCCGAAACGCCCGGCCATCGAGATGATGCGCGAGGCCTATGCCGGGCGCTTTCACTACATCCTCTACTTCCAGCAACCGGGGCTGGCCGAGGCCGAACTGGACGACGACATCGGCCGCAGCCTGCGCCTGCTGCTTGGCGGCCTGGGCGATGCCCTGCTGGCAGCGGACAAGCCGGCCGATGCGCGGCTGTTCGATGGCATGCCGGACGACCTGCCGCTGCCACCCTGGTGCAGCGAGGCGATGTTCGCCCACTACCTGCGCACCTTCGAGCGCCACGGCTTTCGCGGCGCGCTGAACTGGTACCGCAACTTCGAGCGCAACTGGCAACGCAGCGAGCATCTGGCGTGTCTGCAAATCACGCAGCCGACGCTGTTCCTGCTCGGGGAGAATGACCCGGTGGGCCGCTTCGAGGCACCGACGCTCAAGCGCATGGGCGACAAGGTGCCGCACCTGGAACGCCACGACCTGCCCGACGCAGGCCACTGGCTGCAGGCCGAATGCGGCGAGCGGGTCAGCGCCCTGCTGCTGGACTTCCTCGCACGAAACTACCAGTAACGGCGATATGGACAGCGGATTGGGCTGTTTTCCTGGCATCAGGTAAACTGCCGCATCTTTTACGCCTATAACGATTCGCCTGATGCCGACCACTTTCCACGAGATCCCCCGCGAGCGCCCGTTGACGCCGCTGCTCGACAGCGCCAACACGCCCGACGAACTGCGCCGCCTGGCCGAAGCGGACCTGGAAACCCTCGCCGACGAACTGCGCCAGTACCTGCTCTACAGTGTCGGCCAGAGCGGCGGGCACTTCGGTGCCGGGCTCGGCGTGATCGAGCTGACCATCGCCCTGCACTACGTCTTCGACACCCCCGACGACCGCCTGGTGTGGGACGTCGGCCACCAGGCCTACCCGCACAAGATCCTCACCGGCCGCCGCGAGCGCATGGGCAGCCTGCGCCAGAAGGACGGCCTGGCCGCCTTCCCGCGCCGTAGCGAGAGCGAGTACGACACCTTCGGCGTCGGCCACTCCAGCACCAGCATCAGCGCAGCGCTGGGCATGGCCATCGCTGCTCGCCTGAAGGGCGAGAAGCGCAAGAGCGTAGCGGTGATCGGTGACGGCGCACTGACCGCCGGCATGGCCTTCGAGGCGCTCAACCACGCTACCGACGTCGGCGCCAACATGCTGGTGATCCTCAACGACAACGACATGTCGATCTCCAAGAATGTCGGCGGCCTGTCCAACTACCTGGCCAAGATCATCTCCAGCCGCACCTACGCCAGCATGCGCGAGGGCAGCAAGAAGATCCTCTCGCGCCTGCCCGGCGCCTGGGAAATCGCGCGCAAGGTCGAGGAACACGCCAAGGGCATGCTGGTACCCGGTACCCTGTTCGAGGAATTGGGCTGGAACTACGTCGGCCCCATCGACGGCCATGACCTGCCGACCCTGCTCGCCACATTGCGCAATATGCGCGATCTGGACGGCCCGCAGTTTCTCCATGTGGTGACCAAAAAGGGCAAGGGCTTCGCCCCGGCCGAGGCCGACCCCATTGGCTACCACGCCATCACCAAGCTGGAACCGGTAACCCCGGTCGCCGCCCCGAAGAAGCCAAGCGGCCCGAAATACTCCAACGTGTTCGGCCAGTGGCTGTGCGACATGGCCGCAGCCGATAACCGCCTGGTTGGCATCACCCCGGCGATGAAGGAGGGCTCCGACCTGGTGGCCTTCGCCGAGCGCTTCCCCGAGCGCTACTTCGATGTGGCGATTGCCGAGCAGCACGCCGTGACCCTGGCCGCCGGCATGGCCTGCGAAGGCGCCAAGCCGGTGGTGGCGATCTACTCCACCTTCCTCCAGCGCGCCTATGACCAGTTGATCCACGACGTGGCCGTGCAGCACCTCGACGTGCTGTTCGCCATCGACCGCGCCGGCCTGGTGGGCGAAGACGGCCCGACCCATGCCGGCAGCTTCGATATCTCCTACCTGCGCTGCATCCCCGGCATGCTGGTGATGACCCCGAGCGACGAGAACGAGCTGCGCCGCATGCTCAGCACCGGCCACCTGTTCGACGGCCCGGCGGCGGTGCGCTACCCACGCGGCAGCGGCCCCAACGCGCCGCTCGATGCTGGCCTGGAGCCACTGGAAATCGGCAAAGCCGTAGTGCGCCGCCAGGGTAAGGGCGTTGCCCTGCTGGCCTTCGGCGTGCAACTGGCCGAAGCCTTGCGCGTGGGTGAGACAATGGACGCCACGGTGGTCGACATGCGTTTCGTCAAACCGCTGGACGAAGCGCTGCTGCGCGAGCTGGCGAGCAGCCACGCGCTGCTGGTGACCATTGAGGAGAACAGCATCATGGGCGGCGCCGGCAGCGCGGTCGGCGAGTTCTTCGCCGCCGAGAACCGCCAGGTGCCGATGCTCCATCTGGGCCTGCCGGACTACTATGTCGAACACGCCAAACCGAGCCAGATGCTGGCCGAGTGCGGCCTCGACGAAGCCGGTATCGAACACGCAGTACGCCAACGCCTGAACTTGCTACAGCCCTGATCTGACGCCCTGCACGGCCCAATTATTGCAAAATATTTGGGCTACGCTCTCAGCATTGAGCAGCGGACAGGGGCGCATCATGTCGTTACGCAGTCATCAGATGAACTTCACCGGACAGGAACGGCGCTGGCTGCCCTGGTTCGGCAAAACCGGCAAACTGGCCATGCGCTGGTCATGCCTGCTCAATGCCGGACAGGTGGCGCGAGTCGAGAAAACCTTCGCAGGCTTGGCGCAAACCCGTGTCGACCTGCTGGTCAACTGGGCGCGCCAGCACTGGCAAGAGCTCGAGCTGATCGCCAGTGGCCTGCAGCAGGCCTGGCCCATCACGGCCAACAGCGAGCTGCACAGAGCGCACAGCCACATGCCGGAAGTCTCCGAGCTGTTCGTGGTGGACGTCAGTGGCCTCGTTATCGCCTCCACTCATGCCCCCCGCGCAGGTCAGCGCCACGATGCAAAGGCCCTAGCCACCGGCCTGGCCGCGCCCTTCCTGCACGGTCCTTATATCGACCCGGTGACCCGGCAACTGGGTGCGACCACCTCCAAGTTCCATGACGCCGTTACCCTGGTGTTCCATCAACCGCTACGCCATGCCGGCAAGGTAGTCGGTTGCCTGTGCGCACGCATTCCCAACGACGTGCTGAGCGACCTGATCCAGCGCGAGGCCGGACACGTCTACCGCGACTCGGGTGACAACTACCTGTTCATGGTGCAAAGCCGTCATGACCCGCAGATCGCCCCGGGCACCGCCCTGTCCCGCTCGCGCTTCGAAGACGATACCTTCAGCGGCGGCGACAACCTGAAACAGGGCGTAAAAACCGCTTTCGGCACCGTTCGGGTGCAGAACCATACCGAGTTCGAGCTGCGCTTCACCGATCCAGCAACGGGCGAGCTGCACCCGGGGGTGCGCGAAACCATCCGCAACGGCAGGAACCTTTTCGCCCTTTACCCGGGCTACCCGGATTACCGGCACATCCCGGTGATCGGCGCCGGACTGACCCTGCAGATGCCCGGCTCGCCCGATACCTGGGGGCTGATGTGCGAGGGCGACCTGGAGGAGGTTTACCGTCAGCGCAGCCTCAGCTACACGCTTTCCAGCCACCTGCTCCTTGGTCTACTGGCCTTGGGGTTGCTGCAGTGGCAACTGCAGCAACTGGTGCCGGCCTTCGCGGTACAGGCCGGCATGATCGCCACAGCGGCCATGATGTTCGCTTACTGGGGCTTGAGCCTGCGTCCGCGCGTGCGCAGGCTCCAGGCTCTCTCGGACTTCTTCCTGGAAACCGCCGAATGCGGCGCACCACTGAGCAACCGCCTGGCCCCCGAATTGTTCGGCAGTGACGAGGCCGGCGCGCTGGCCGGCTGGGTAAACAGCTTCGTCGACAAGATGGACCACACCATGCAGGGCATCCTCACTGCCGGTGCAGCCCTGCAACAGACCTCCACAGGACTGACGCGCACCGCCATCAACGCCAGCCAGTGTGCCACCCAGGGACAGAACGCGGCGACCTCCACTGCCCGCGCGATGGTCGAGGTCAACCACAGCATCGGCCAGGCCACAGCGCACATCCTCGACAGCGAACGCGCCTCGCAACAGGCCCTGGACATGACGCGCCAGGGCAGCGCTGCGGTTAACCAGAATGCCGAGGAAGTCAGCCAGCTGGCCGAGCGCATCGAACAGTCCAGCCAATCCCTGCAGGCCCTGAATCGACAGACCGAAGAGATCCAGCACATCAGCGAGTCGATCCACGCCATCGCCGAGCAAACCAACCTGCTGGCCCTGAACGCTGCGATCGAAGCCGCTCGTGCCGGCGACAGCGGCCGCGGCTTCGCGGTGGTGGCAGATGAAGTGCGTAATCTGGCGCAGCGCACGGCGCAAGCGACCGAAGAGATCACCACCACCCTGGCCAGCGTGCGCCAGCAGACCCTGGACAGCATGAGCAGCATGCGCAGTTGCCAGGAAGCGGCCCAGCGCAGCGTGACGCGTTCCGATGAAGCCACCGCAGCCCTGGCGCGCATCCAGCACGAAGTGGAAGCGATGCAGAGCCGCCTTGGCCAGTTGAGTCAGGGCATGCAATCTCAACTGGCGCAGGTGCATGCAGTCAACGATCAGGCCCAGGCCATTACCGGCGCCGCCGAACGCAGTAGCCAGAGCGCAGATGAAACCCTGCAAGCTGCACAAGTCCTGGCGCAACTGGTGCTCGATCTGCACAAGACGGCGAACCGCCTCAGCCATCAGGAGCCCCAGACTGATCAGCACACGACGATCCAGCACGGCTGGCAAGCGCCGCCTAGGATGAAGAGCGATCTGAGCATGAGCGCCACTCATCGCTGAATGAGCGGCGCTTGCTTGTCATTCATACTCGCGCGCACTAAGGTGCGCGCCATTCATGTTCCGCCAGGGTGCGCTGCGCAAGCAGTGTTAAACGGGAAGTCGGTGCGCTTTTGTTGAGCAAACCCGACGCTGCCCCCGCAACGGTAATCGACAGCAAGCCCAAAGCTTGCGCCACGTCCAACAGCCACTGGGCCAAGCCTGGGAAGGTGGACGCGGGTCGAGAGCCCGGAGACCGGCCAAGGCGGTGCGACTGGTGTTGCGGAGGGCGACACGGTCAAGCGCCGTCCTGCCCGCGCTTGCGCCTGCCCTCCTCGAACGTCTGCCGACTGTTGAGGAAAAATAATGAAACTGTCTCGTCTGGCTCTGGCCATCGCCGTCATGCCAGGTCTTTCGCTGGCCGCCGAACCCTACGTGGCCGAGCCACTGGTCGTCACCTCCGGGCGCCTGGCCGAACCGCAAGCGCAGGCTACCGCCGCCACCACGGTGTTCAAACGGGACGACATCGAGCGCCTGCAGGTCAGCAGCGTTACCGAGCTACTGGAGCGTGTGCCCGGCCTCAGCGTCGTCCGCACTGGCGGTGCAGGCAGCCAGACGGGCGTGTTCCTGCGCGGCGCCAGCACGGCACAAACCCTGGTCCTGGTCGACGGGCAACGTATCGCGGCAGCCTCCAGCGGCACCAGCAGCCTGGAGTTTCTCGCCCCCGAGCAGATCGAGCGTATCGAAGTGGTTCGTGGAGCGCGTTCGGCGCTATACGGCTCAGACGCCATTGGCGGGGTGATTCAGATCTTCACTCGCCAGGGCGATGGCCAGGGCCTCAAGCCTTACGCACGGCTGGCGGCTGGCAGTGATAGCACTTACCAGCGCAGCCTCGGCCTCTCCGGCGGCGACAAGCGCACTCGTTTTCACCTGGGTGCCGCTCTGGACGAGACTGCCGGCATCGACGCCACCCGCGACGGTTTCGGCGCCAATGGCGACGACGACGCCTACCGCAACCGCTCGTTAAGCCTGAATCTGTCGCACCGCTTCAACGACTCGCTGGAGGTTGGCTTCACTGCGCTCGATCAGCGCGGGCAGGTGGAGTATGACGACACCTTCACTGGCTCCCTGCCAACCACCGATTTTCTGCTCAGCAGCATCTCTGGTTTTATCGAGGCTCGTGTTACCGAAGTCTGGAGCAGCCGCCTGGAACTGGGACACAGCGAGGACAAGCGCGACAGCGGCAACGACCAGGCAGGCGGTACCGTCAGCCAGTTCAATACCTACCGTGACGCAGCCAACTGGCTGAACACCCTGACACTCAACGAAAACCACCAACTGCTGCTAGGTCTGGACTGGTATGAAGATCGAGCGCAGGGCACGACGGACTTTGTCGAGGACTCACGCTGGAACCGCGCGGCCTTCGTTCAGCATCGTTATATCGGAGAAACGTTCTCGACCGAGCTAGGGGTGCGCCACGACGACAACCAGCAATTTGGTAACGAGAACACATGGAACGCGTCATTGACCTTACCCCTCAACAACGCCAACGACCTGATCCTGTCGTATAGCGAAGGCTTCCGCGCCCCGACCTTCAACGACCTTTACTACCCGGACTTCTGCTTTGGTGGCATGTGCTTCCCCAGTGCCAATCCCGACCTCGCCCCGGAACGCTCCAAGAGCTACGAGCTGCAATGGCGTAGCCGCTACAGCGACACAGGATCGTTGCAGGCTTCCGTGTATCGAACCGATATCGAGGACGCCATCGTCCTGGACGAGAACTTCATTCCACAGAACGTCCAGACAGCCCGGATCAATGGCTTCGAAGCCGCCGTGCAGCAGGAGTTGTTCGGCTGGCAAGGCAATCTCGCGCTGGCCCTGATCGACCCGCGTGACCGCGCCAGCGGCCATACCCTGCAGCGCCGCGCCAAACGCACTTTGAGCCTGGACGTCGACCGCCGCTTTGGCGATGTGTCGGTGGGCGCAGGCTGGCGTGCGATCAGTGGTCGCTACGACGACGCCGACAACGAGATCGAAATGAGCGGCTACGGCCTGCTGAGCCTGCGCGCCGCCTGGCAGGCCAATGAGGAACTGGGGCTGAGCCTGAAGCTGGATAACCTGCTGAACAAGGACTATGCAGAATCGACCTACAGTACACCCAATGGCCGTTTCGGCTACAACAGCGCCGGCCGCACCGCACTATTCGCCGTCACCTGGACGCCGCAACTCTAAAGTTGATGTGCAATCTGCGTAGGGTGGTTTAGCGGAGCTGAACACCAATCTTGCAAACGCAGATACAGGCAGCGCGCTCGGATGGCCGCCCCACGTAACCCACCAGGCGATGGATCGCCTTGCACCAATGGTGGCTTACGCCGCATCAAGCACAGTGAGTCACGCAACCACCGCAACAAGCGGCTCCCCCCTACGCGACCATATGCAACCCACGTAACGCTACCGTGCCTCGGCCATCAACTCGCACAACCGCTCGATGGCGCCCAGCATCTGCCGGCTAGGCCGTTCCAGGCCCTTGTCCGGCACCGCCCAGACCTGTCCCAGCCGCACCGCATGCAACTGCGGCCAGGCTTGCCAGACGCTCAGCTCGGCATTGCTGCCACCGAGTATCACGTCCGGATCACGCGCCAGCACCGCCTCGACGCTGACCTGCGGCGCCGGCTGCGGCAGGTCGGCGAACAGGTTGCGCGCTCCACACACCTGCAAGGCGTCACCGATCAGTTGCTCGCCACCGATGGTGTACAGCGGTTGGTGCCAGACCTGGTAGAACACCGCAAGGGGCTGCTCACGCCGGTAGCGCTGGCGCAGCGCGTCCAGTTCGGCGCGAAACTCAGCCGCCAGCCGCGTCCCCTGCTCGGCCCGGCCCACTTGCTCGCCAATACGCATGAAGGCCTCGCCGAGTTGCTCGAGGCGCTGCGGCTCGACAATCAGCAGGTCAATGCCGAAACGCTGCAACTGCGCTTGTTGCGCCGGCGGCACACTGCCAGGCGCGATGAGGATCAGATCCGGCGCCAGCTGTAACAGGCGCTCGAATTCCAGCTGGCCATAACGACCGACTGTGGGGAGATGGGCCAGCGCGGCGGGACGCTCATCACCGTCGAGCACGCCGACCAGCAGGTCGGCGGCATCCAGATCAAGCATGATTTCACTGAGCGATGGGGCCAGGCTGATTACCCGCTCGGCGGCTGTCAGCGGCAACGCCAGCAGGCAAAGCGCGAGCAGCAGCGTGCGCATCAGCCCAACTGGCGGGGTATGCGGTAGAGGCTGTGCAGCACGATGGACGACAGCGCCAGCAGTACCAACGGGATCGCCTCGAGGCCAGCGAGGACTGCCAACGCGGCGATCCACGCAGGCAGCGCAGCACCGAGCAAGGCACGCAGACGGACACGATCCAGCTCCAGCCAGGCGGCAGGTTCGTCGTCGCTGTCGAGAGCCTTTTCGGTCGCGATCAGAGCGCGTTTGTAAGCGGAGAACAACGGCAGGCTGACGAACATCGAAGCCAGGCCGGCGATGAACAGCGGCATGGTCAGCACCGTGGTGCTACCGCCGCCGAACAGCAGGTTGAACATGAACACGGGCGCCAGCGCCACGCCCAGCTGACGCCACCAGGCCAGCGCCAGGCGACGCTTTACCTGGCCTCGGGTCACAGGCTTTCCTCGGTCTCGCCCTGATGCTGGTTGCCCAGCATATGACCGAGCTTGCCGGCCTTGGTGGCGAGGTAGCGCTTGTTGTAGGGATTGTGCGCAATCTGCAGCGGCACACGGTGATCCACGGCGATGCCCATGTCGCCCAAGGCTTTGACCTTGCGCGGGTTATTGGTCATCAGCTTGAGGCTGTCGATGCCCAGGTGCTCGAGCATCGGCAGGCAGATGGCGTAATCACGCTGGTCGGCGCCGAAACCCAGGCGCTCGTTGGCTTCCACGGTATCGGCACCGCCGTCCTGCAGTTCATAGGCGCGAATCTTGTTCAGCAGACCAATACCACGGCCCTCCTGACGCAGATACAGCAGCACGCCGCGGCCTTCGTTGGCGATGGCCTGCAGCGCCGCCTGCAGCTGGGCACCACAGTCGCAACGCAAGCTGAACAGTGCGTCGCCGGTCAGGCATTCGGAATGCAGACGTCCCAGCACCGGTGCACCGTCGGCGACGTTGCCGAAGGTCAGGGCGACATGTTCCTTGCCGGTAGCCTCATCGAGGAAACCGTGCATGGTGAACACACCGAAGGGCGTGGGCAGTTGGGAGGCGGCGACGAACACGACGGACACCGGATACTCCTAGCAATGAGTACGAAACAGGGCCGGCATTGTATCAGCAGCCCCCGCTGGCGGGTCAGTCAGAATTGCCGATCATCAGTATCGAAACGGTCAATGGCAGTCTCATAGCTTGGACTCCAGCACTAGCATCCCCTGCTCCTCGCGCCAGCCAACCCGACCGAGGAAGCTCATGCCCAGCAGCGCCTCATGCGGCGCGCCACCTTCGAGCACCACAGCTTCGACGCCGAGCACCTCGAGATCGCCGACCTTGACCCGGTCGAGCATCACTCGCCAGCCACGCGCAACGCCGCTGGCGGTGTTGACCTGCAGAGGCCGCCCACTGACTCGATAATCGATACCCAGGCGTCGGGCATGGGCGTCGTTGAGCGCCACCGAGGTGGCGCCGGTATCCACCAGAAACTGCACCGTCTGGCCGTTGACCGAACCGGCCACCCAGTAATGTCCGCCGATGCCCTTGGCGATGCTCAGACGCTTCCTTACCGGCTCGGCGAAACCGGCACTGTATTCACGACTCAGTGGATAGACGCGCTCGACGCCCTCGACACGTAGCACCGCGCCCTGCTTGTCGACGCTGACCACTTCCACCCCGCCAGGGCCGGCCTGGCCGACCCGCACCAACTTGCGCTGGCCATCGACATTGAGCACCGCCGCACCGGGAAACAGGCCGACCACCTGAACCTGAGAGGCCGCCCAGGGAGAACTCGCACATAGCAGCGCCAGCGCGGCGAGACAATGACGAAGCTGCATGTATGAAGGCCTCCCGGCTCAGTCGAAGGGATAGGGTTGCTGCCAGCGCTCGAAGATTGGCCGCAGCTCACCACTGGCGATCAGCTGCGTCATACGCTGATCGAAGAGCTTGGCCAGGATATGGCCGCGTGGCGTATCGGCAAAGCCGAGATAGAGCGGCAATTGCATCAGATTCGTCACCCGGTATTGCTGAGGCTTGGCGGCCCGGCCCAGTACGTAGTCGACCTCGGGACGGGCATCGATATAGAAATCCGCGTGGCCCAGCTCGAGCATGCCGAGGATACCGTCACGCCGCTGTACTTCCCGGTAGTCGTGCACATTCGGCAGATATTCCTCGTAACCGTAGCCTCGCACCCAGACCAGCCGGTGCTTGCCCAGGCCGTCCAAGGTCGGCACCGGTTTGTCCTTGAGGGCGAGTGCGACGATCTGATCACGGTCATAGTGATGCTTGGGGTAGAACACCGGCCCCTCGACCTCGTCACGATAGGAACCGACCCAGGCATCGGCTTCGCCACGCTGCACCAACCCGACAGAACGGGTGTATGGCACGCTGTGAATATCCAGACGGACGCCTGCCGGCTCGAACACCTCGCGCATGACATCCCAGCCCAGACCGGTACCATCGGCTTCGGTATAGGCCTCCCAGATTTCACTGGCCAGACGTATTTCACCTGGCAGCTCGCCCTGGGCCTGAGCACCAGACAAGGCAGAGAGCATCAGCAGCATCCCCAGCCAGACTTGCCTCATGCGCATGTCCACTCCTTAGAAACCCAGCCCGGCTCCATAGTTGGCCCAGCCCCAGACCAACCCCTGCATCGCCAACCAGGCAAAGACCCCGGCGATGACATCATCGAGCATGATGCCTACACCGCCATGCACGTGCCGATCGATCCAGCGAATCGGCCAGGGTTTGACGATGTCGAACAGGCGAAACATGAGAAAGCCTAGCAGCAACCAGACCCAGCCCTCGGGCACCAGCCACAGGGTGATCCACATGCCGACCATTTCGTCCCAGACGATGCCTTCGTGATCGTGCACGCGCAGGTCGTCAGCCACCTTGCCGCATAGCCAGAAGCCGAACAGCATGGTCACCCCGAGCATCAGCCAGTAGCCCCAGTCCGGCAACATCTGCCATAGCGGCACGAACGGCAGCGCCACCAGCGACCCCCAGGTGCCGGGCGCCTTGGGCAGGGTGCCGGAGCCGAAGCCGAAGGCGATGAAATGCCAGGGATTGCGCCATACCGAAGGCGGTACGTACTCGGCGGGAACCTGGTTGGGGTGATCGGTCACACGCACTCCGTCCTGTCAGAAATGTTGGTAGCCGCCACGCGGCGGCTCGATGGGCTGGCCGGCGGCGTCCAGCAACTCTACCCCAGAGCCGGCCTGCACACGGCCAATCACCCGTATTTCGGGCCAATCGGCCTGCAGATCGGCGAGCAGGGCTGGCGGTAGGGTAAAGGCCAGTCGGTAGTCATCGCCACCGCCCAGCGCGCAGACCCGCGCCTGCTGCTCGCCGGCGAAGGCGCGCAGCGGCGCAGACAGCGGCACGTGCTCCAGCTCGATCTTAAGGGCGACCTGTGAAGCCTTGGCGATATGCCCGCAGTCGGCCAACAGGCCGTCGGAAATATCCAGCGCGGCCGTGGCGCGGCCACGCAGCGCTTGCCCCAAAGCCAATTGGGGTTGCGGCGACCAGTAGCGCGCCAGCAATGCTTCGCTGATGTCCGCCGCTGCCTCGCGCTGCCCCAGCACCAACGGCAGCGCGCCCGCGGCATCGCCCAGCTCGCCGCCGACGCAAAGCAGATCGCCCACCTGCGCGCCGCTACGCAGCAGCGCCTGTCCGCTCGGCACTCGGCCGAACACGGTGAGCGTCAGACTCAACGGGCCACGCGTGGTATCGCCGCCGACCAGCGCCAGCGAACAGCTCTGCGCCATCGTTTGCAGGCCGCGAGCGAATTCGGCCAGCCAGGTTTCATTGGCGCTCGGCAGGGTCAGGGCAAGGGTAAAAGCCAGCGGCGTAGCGCCCATGGCGGCCAGATCACTGGCGGAAACGGCCAGCGCGCGCTGACCGAGGAGAAAGGCATCGCAGGCGTCGGGGAAATGCACCCCGGCGACCAAGGTGTCGGTGGAAACCGCCAGCTGTTCACCGGCGGGCAACGCCAGCAGCGCGCAGTCATCACCAATACCGAGAACCACTCCGTCGCCGCCCTGAGCACAACGGGCGGCGGCGAAATAGCGACGGATCAGCTCGAACTCATTCACCGCTTGTTGGCGTTGACTTCGGCGGCACGCAGCTTGGGCGCGAGCTTGTCGAGAATGCCGTTGACGAACTTGTGCCCGTCGGTGGCGCCGAACACCTTGGCCAGCTCGATACCTTCGTTGATCACCACCTTGTAGGGGACGTCGACGCGGTTCTTCAGCTCGTAGGTGGACAGGCGCAGGATGGCCAGCTCGACCGGGTCGATCTCTTCCAGCGGGCGATCGAGCAGGGGCGTGAAGGTCTCGTCCAGCTCGGTCTTGTGCCGCGGCACGCCGTGCAGGATTTCGTGGAAGTAGGCACCATCGACCTTGCTGAAATCGTTGTCGACGCGAAACTGCGCTTCGATCTCGTTCAGCGGCTGGCCGGCGATGTGCCAGGAGTACAGGGCCTGCATGGCCAGGGTACGGGCTTCGCGGCGCGCGAGAATCTTGCCGCTGGGGCCCTTCTTGGCCGGCTGGCCGTTACCGGAGTTGCTCACTTGGCCTCCAACTGCGCCAGCAGGCTGACCATTTCCAGGGCAGACAGCGCAGCTTCGGCACCCTTGTTACCCGCCTTGGTGCCGGAGCGTTCGATGGCTTGTTCGATGGAGTCGACGGTCAACACGCCGAAGGCGACCGGCACGCCGTATTCCATGGAAACCTGGGCCAGGCCCTTGGTGCACTCGCCCGCTACGTATTCGAAGTGCGGGGTGCCGCCACGAATGACCGCGCCCAGGGCGATGATCGCGGCGAACTCACCACGCTGAGCGACCTTCTGGGTCACCAACGGAATCTCGAAAGCACCCGGCGCACGGATGATGGTGATGTCGCTCTCGCTAACACCGTGGCGAACCAGGGCGTCGATGGCGCCGCTGACCAGGCTCTCGACGACGAAGCTGTTGAAACGGCCTACCACCAGGGCGTATTTGCCCTTCGGGGCGATGAAGGTACCTTCGATGGTCTTCAGGGTCATGACGGGTCTCACATGGGTTAAAGAGCCGGAGCGCCTTGCGCTCCGAAAATAAAATTCGTTTGTCGGCGTAGCCCGGATGCAATCCGGGGCCAGTGTGCCGATCTCCCCGGATTTCATCCGGCTACGTGCTTTAGCTCCCCTCTCCCATTTGTGGGAGAGGGGTCGGGGGAGAGGGTCGGCGTTGGCCACGACACCCTCTCCCGCCCTGCGGGCCGCTTTTAGTCAGCCGGCAGGTATTCTACAACTTCGAGGTCGAAGCCGGATATCGCGTTGAACTTCATCGGCGAGCTCATCAGGCGCATCTTGCGCACGCCGAGGTCACGCAGGATCTGCGAACCGGCGCCGACGGTGCTGTAGGTCGCCGGATTGGCCGGTTGCTGACGACCGATAAGCGCCAGCAGCTCCGGCCCGGTCAGCGGGTTGCCCAGCAGCAGCACCACGCCACTGCCGGCCTTGGCCACTTCCGCCATCGCCGCACGCATGCTCCATCGGCCCGGCTGGTTGACCAGGAACAGGTCGCGTAGCGGGTCCATGTTGTGCACGCGCACCAGGGTCGGTTCCTCGGCGCAGATGGTGCCCAGGGTCAGCGCCATGTGCGCGGTGTCTTCCACCGCGTCACGGTAGGTCACCAGATTGAACTGGCCCAGCTCGGTGTCCAACGGCTGCTCGCTGATGCGTTCGACGGTGCGCTCGTGGATCAGACGGTAGTGGATCAGGTCGGCGATGGTGCCGATCTTCAGGCCGTGCTCTTCGGCGAACTTTTCCAGCTCCGGGCGGCGGGCCATGGTGCCGTCGTCGTTCATGATCTCGCAGATCACCCCGCTCGGTTCGAAGCCGCCCATGCGCGCCAGGTCGCAGGCCGCCTCGGTGTGACCGGCACGGGCCAGTACGCCGCCAGGCTGGGCCATCAGCGGGAAGATATGACCTGGGCTGACGATATCGTCGGCCACGGCATTGCGCGCCACGGCGGCCTGCACGGTACGCGCGCGGTCGGCGGCGGAGATGCCGGTGGTCACACCCTCGGCCGCCTCGATGGAGACGGTGAACTTGGTGCCGAAGCCGGAGCCATTACGCGGCGCCATCAGCGGCAGCTTGAGCAGCTCGCAGCGCTCGCGGGTCATTGGCATGCAGATCAGGCCACGGGCAAAGCGGGCCATGAAGTTGATATGTTCGGCCGTCACGCATTCCGACGCGATGATGATGTCGCCTTCGTTCTCGCGGTCCTCGTCATCCATGAGGATGACCATCTTGCCGGCGCGGATGTCTTCGATCAGTTCTTCAGCGGTATTGAGCGCCATCGGGGCGTCTCCTCAATTCTTCAGGTAGCCGTGTTCGGCGAGAAAGCTTTCGGTCAGGCCCGAGGCCTTGGGCTCGGCGGCCTTGTCGCCGAGCAGCAGGCGCTCCAAGTAACGCGCCAGCAGGTCGACTTCGAGGTTGACCTTACGCCCGGCCTGGTAGTCGACCATGATGGTCTCGGCCAGGGTGTGCGGCACGATGGTCAGTTCGAACTCGGCGCCATCGACCGCGTTGACGGTCAGGCTGGTGCCGTCGACGGTGATCGAGCCCTTGTGCGCGATGTACTTGGCCAGCTCACGCGGGGCGCGCACCTTGAACTGCACGGCGCGGGCGTTATCGGCTCGGGAGACGATCTCGCCGACGCCGTCGACGTGGCCGCTGACCAGGTGCCCGCCGAGGCGGCTGGTGGGCGTCAGGGCCTTTTCCAGGTTAACCGCGCTGCCGGGTTTGAGGTCGACGAAGGCCGTACGCGCCAGCGTCTCGCGGCTGACGTCGGCCCAGAAGCCGTCGCCGGGCAGTTCCACTGCGGTCAGGCACACGCCGTTGACGGCGATGCTGTCGCCGAGCTTGACGTCGCCCAGATCGAGCTTGCCGGTGGCCACGTAGACGCGCACGTCGCCGCCCTTGGGCGTTATGGCGCGGATGCTGCCGATGGCTTCGATTATGCCGGTGAACATGCGCCCTCCGGTGTCACGTTGAAGATGGTGCTGAACAGCATGGACGAACTCCTGTTTTGGTCAAAAACAGGGCAATGCCGATCGATAGGGATTTCGCGGACGCGCAAAAAGCGCCCGAGGAGGGAATCCCGCTCTCTCTTTATCCGGACTATACCGTCGGCCCCGGAATCGCACCGGGTCTGCTGGACCTCGCCAGGCAGGTGCCATGGCGAGCGCTCGCGGGCTAGGTTCTGCGAACCATTACCGCCGGTGGGGAATTCCACCCCGCCCTGAGAACGTTGCGGCCATATGAATGACCGCGTGGCGTTTTACCATATTTATCGCAGCGCTGCATGGCCTGTAGGGTGCGCTGTGCGCACCAGAACCAACCGCCGATCTGCCAGGCCAGCACCTGTTCCCGTGCCAGCTCGAATCATTGCCGCCAGGCAAAGGGGATGTGGAGAGAGCCGCGGCGGCCGCGGTGCGCACGGCGCCCCTACCTGGTCTTGGGCACCGCGGTAATCTGCCAGTCGTCACCGACGGCGCGGATATCGACAATCTGCAGCTCCGGCGCCTCGGCCATACGATTGAGCGGCAGCTCGAACAACGGCCGAGCACTGGAGCCGAGCAGCTTGGGCGCAACGAAGATGCGGTACTCGTCCACCAACCCGGCACGCGCGAAGGCGCCGGCCAGACGCGGCCCGGCTTCGACCAGCACCTCGTTGACGCCACGGCCGGCCAGTTCCAGCAGCAACTTGCGCAAATCGACGTGACCATTGCTGCCCGGCACGGCAAGCAGTTCGTGGCCGTCGGCCAGGTAGCGGTCGCGCGCGGCAGCGGCCGCGCAGGTGGCCACCAGCGCCGGGCCGACCTGGAAGAACGCCTTGCTCAGCGGCACCCGCAGCCGGCCATCGACCAGTACCCGCAGTGGCGGCCGCGAGGCTGCCATGAAGGTGGCCTCCACACCCAGTCCCAGCTCATCGGGGCGCACGGTCAACCGGGCATCGTCAGCTAGCACGGTATCGGCACCGCTGAGCACCACGCTGGACTGCGCACGCAAACGCTGCACCTCGGCACGCGCCGCCGGGCCGGTGATCCACTGGCTTTCGCCACTGGCCATGGCCGTGCGGCCATCGAGACTCATCGCCGATTTGACTCGCACAAACGGCAGGCCGGTTTCCATGCGTTTGATGAAGCCGACATTGAGCGCGCGCGCCTCGGCCTCCAGCACGCCGGCCAACACCTCGATACCGGCATTGGCCAGGCGCAACAAACCGCGACCCGCGACCTGCGGGTTGGGATCCTGCATCGCCGCGACCACCCGGCCGACACCGGCGGCGACCAGCGCATCGGCGCAGGGCGGCGTACGCCCATGGTGACTGCAGGGTTCCAAAGTGACATAGGCGGTGGCACCGCGCGCCCGTTCGCCTGCCTGGCGCAGAGCATGCACCTCGGCGTGCGGTTCACCGGCACGAGCATGCCAGCCCTCGCCGACGATCTCGCCATCACACACGATGACGCAACCGACACGCGGATTGGGATGAGTGGAGTAAAGGCCTTTGCGCGCCAGCCGCAGGGCGCGCGCCATGAACAAGTGGTCGCGCTCGCTCATCGGCTTTTCGACGGCTCGCGGGCCAGGCGTTCGATCTCTTCGCGGAACTCGTTGAGATCCTGAAAGCGTCGGTACACCGAGGCGAAACGAATGTAGGCCACCTCGTCGAGCTTGCTCAGCTCGGTCATCACCAACTCACCGAGCACCAGCGATTTCACCTCACGTTCGCCGGTGGCACGCAATTGCTGCTTGATGCGGGCGATGGCCTCTTCCAGACGCTCGACGCTTACCGGGCGTTTTTCCAGCGCACGCTGCATGCCGGCGCGCAGCTTCTCTTCATCGAAGGGCTGACGACTGCCGTCCTGCTTGATCAGGCGCGGCATCACCAGCTCGGCGGTTTCGAAAGTGGTGAAGCGCTCGCCGCAGGCCACACATTCGCGGCGGCGGCGAACCTGATCGCCCTCGGCGACCAGGCGGGAATCGATGACCTTGGTGTCGTTGGCGGCGCAGAAGGGACAATGCATGGCAGGCGCTGACTGATTGGCGGCAAAGGCGCCATGGTAGCGCATAGCACGCCGTTGAAAAATGTAAGTAGCCTTGAGCAGGCCTGCTTGGCAGGTACAAGACAAATTAAGCTATGGGCAAGCACCTCCAAGAGCAGTACATGCCATGAACCGATACCTGCCCCTTCTGCCACTGGCCCTGAGCGGCCTGCTTGCCGCCTGCGCCGGCGAGCCAACAACCACCGTGCCGCCCCCCATGCCAGCACCTGCACTGGCAGACCCCAGCACTGCGCCGATTCATGGCCCTGGCCTGCGTGGCGAGTTGCTTGGCGTCGCAGCAGGCGCCGATGTCGACCTGGCACTGCTGGGCGTGGATATGCGCGGCAGGCCGCGCGCGCTGCTCGGCCAGGTTCATCTGCGTGGAAGCGGCGAAGCGCTGCCGTTTCATCTGCCCCTGAGCAACCTGCAGACGCCGCAGGATCTGCGCCTGGAGCTGCGTGGCCGGGTCAGCCAGTCCGGGCGACTGGTGCAACGCCTGCCGGCACGCACCATCGCCGAGCTGCGCGATCAGGACCTTGGCGCACTGCAGCTGGGGCCGGCGCCATGAGGCCACCCGAAGCGCTGCAGCAGGCACTGAGCGACCTGCTCGGCGATGCCCGCCTGGTGGCCGAAACGCTGCCGGGTACCGATATCGCCCTATGGCTGATCGATGCCAGCAATATGGATCGCGCGTTCAACCCCGAGGAAACCCGCCGCATCCTCGAAGAGCCGCCCTACTGGTGCTTCTGCTGGGCCAGCGGCCTGGTGCTCGCCCGCTGGCTGGCCGAACGCCCCGAGTGGGTACGCGGCAAACGCGTGCTGGATTTCGGCGCAGGCTCCGGCGTGGCTGCCATCGCCGCAGCCAGGGCGGGCGCCGCCGAAGTGGTGGCCTGCGACCTCGACCCAGTGGCGCTGGCCGCCAGCCGCGCCAATGCCGAGCTCAACGGCGTGACGCTGAACTACTCGGAAGATTTCTTCGCCGAAGCGGACCGCTACGACCTGATTCTGGTTGCCGACGTGCTTTATGATCGCGCCAACCTGCCGCTGCTCGATCATTTTCTCAGCCGCGGCCATCAGGCGCTGGTGGCCGATTCGCGGGTCAAGGATTTCCAACATCCGCTCTACCAGCGCCTGGCAATGCTGGATGGCTGCACCTGGCCGGACCTGGCCGAGCCGGCGGAATTCCGCGAAGTCAGCCTGTATCACGCCGCGCGCCCCTTGTAACCGCGCCACACTGCCCGCATTAATAGACCATTGCCCTGCTTTTTCGAGACCGACCATGAGCGACTCCCCCTACATCTTCGACATCTCCGGCGCCGCCAGCTTCGAGCAACTGGTGATCGAGAACTCCTTCCACAAACCGGTGCTGGTGGACTTCTGGGCCGAGTGGTGCGCGCCGTGCAAGGCGCTGATGCCGATGCTGGCGAAGATCACCGAGGAATACGCCGGTGAATTGCTGCTGGCCAAGGTCAACTGCGATATCGAGCAGGACATCGTCATGCGTTTCGGCATTCGCAGCCTGCCGACCGTGGTGCTATTCAAGAACGGTCAGCCGGTGGACGGCTTCGCCGGTGCCCAGCCGGAAGCGGCGATCCGCGAGATGCTCAAACCCCATGTCGCCGAACCCGCTCCTGCCGCTGCCGATCCGATGGAAGCTGCCCAGGCGTTGTTCACCGAAGGACGTTTTGCCGACACCGAAGCGCTACTCAAGCAGGTGCTGACGGAAGACAACGAGAACGCGGCCGCGCTGATTCTCTACGCACGCTGCCTGGCCGAACGCGGCGAGCTGGGCGAGGCGGAAACCGTGCTCAACGCGGTCAAGGGTGATGAGCACAAGCAGGCACTGGCCGGCGCCAAGGCGCAGCTGACCTTCCTGCGCCAGGCCGTCGACCTGCCAGACGCTGCCACGCTGAAAAGCCGCCTGGCACAGAATGCCGAGGATGACGAAGCGGTGTATCAACTGGCCGTGCAACAACTGGCGCGCCAGCAGTACGAAGCGGCGTTGGACGGCCTGCTCAAGCTGTTCGTGCGCAATCGCAGCTACAGCGACGGCCTGCCCCACAAGACCCTGCTGCAGGTGTTCGATCTGCTAGGCGGCGACCACCCGCTGGTCACCAGCTACCGCCGCAAGCTGTATCAGGCGATCTACTGACCTCTAGGACTTTAAATAACACTCGCCGTAGGGTGCGCCATGCGCACCGCGGCCTAGCCAAATCGAGCAGACGCTACCCGGTGCGCGCGGCGCACCCTACGGGCAGATCGCCACTCGGCCTGCCTTACTCCGCCACCCAGTGATAGATCGGCGCATCCGCTCCGGTTTCCATGCGGATCTGCGAGCAGTGGCGCAGGCGCACCAACAGACGCTTGCCCGCTGCCTCACCGCCAGCCAGTGCCGCCAGTTGCGCCAGCAACCGCGGACCCTCGACCGAACCGGCATCGCGCACCAGTTGCAGTGTGGTCTGCCATAGTCGGTCACTGCTATCAGCCGCCGTCCCTGCTAAGGGCTGAATAGCCGCCGGTGTGACGGCGACGTGCTCTGCCAGTTGCGCCCAGTCCTCGGCATCCAGCTCCAGCGTCAGATCCACCGGCCAGTCGCCAATGCGCCCACGTATTCGCACCATGTTCAGCCTCCAGTCAGGATCTTGCATGCTCCCATGACAGCGCCGGGCTGGCCAGTTCGCCACGAAAGTTGTTATAATGTAACAATCAAATCGCACCTACGCTGGAGATAACCATGCGCCACCTGCTGCTCGCCCTGCCCTTCGCCCTGTTGCCCCTGGTCGCTGCCCAGGCTCATGAGCACGGCCATGATCACGACAGCCTGGGTGCCCACGAGCATGGTGTCGCCAGCCTCAATGCCGCGCTGGACGGCAATCTGCTGGAG
Source organism: Ectopseudomonas toyotomiensis (assembly GCF_017167985.1). NCBI lineage: Bacteria > Pseudomonadati > Pseudomonadota > Gammaproteobacteria > Pseudomonadales > Pseudomonadaceae > Ectopseudomonas > Ectopseudomonas toyotomiensis. The sequence continues at coordinate 1,439,868 of NZ_CP070505.1, forward strand.
CTGCAATTCGAAAGCCCGGCGATGAACCTGGTCGGCTTCGAATATGCGGCCAAGAGCGATGCCGACAAGGCCAAGGTCGCGGCCGCCAAGCGCGAGCTGGAGCAGCCCATCAGCCTGTTCGCCCTGACCAGCGGCGACTGCAAGGCCACTCAGGTCGAACTGCAAAGCCCGCTGTTTGGCGACGCAGACCACGACCACGACCACGACCACGACCACGACCATCATGATCATGAGGGCGAACACAGCGACATCCATGCGCACTACCGCTTCGAATGCGCCAAGGCCAACGAATTGAAACAACTGGATCTGGCCGAGCTGTTCAAACGCTTCCCCGCCACCGAGAAGATTCAGATACAACTGATCGGCCCGAACGGCCAACAGGGCGTGGAACTGACTCCAGCCCAGCCACGCCTGTCTTTCTGATGCCGCAGGGTGGATCGGGGCGCATAGCTGACGCTCTTTTCATCCACCACGCCTGCTTTGAGGGAGGGCCAGGGGCGACTCGCTTTAGCTGCGAAAAAGCTCGCTAAAGCGCCTCCCACAACCTGCTCCGGAGGTGTGAATGCCATCCGAGAGCTCGGCTCAGATGATCAGGCCAGCATGCCCGGCTTTTCATGAACGACGATTCGAAGAAACCATGACCCAACCTCTGATCGAACTCGCCGATCTCGGCTTCGCCTGGCCTGGCCAGGCGCAGTTGCTGAATATTCCCCATTTCACCCTGGCGCGTGGCGAAACCCTGTTTCTCAAGGGCCCCAGCGGCAGCGGCAAGACCACCCTACTCGGCCTGCTGGGTGGCGTGCAGAAGGCCCAGCACGGACACATCCGCCTGCTCGGCCAGGAACTCGGCCAGCTCTCGGCCGGTGCCCGTGATCGCTTCCGCGTCGATCACACCGGCTACATCTTCCAGCAGTTCAACCTGTTGCCCTTTCTCTCGGTGCGCGAGAACGTCGAACTGCCCTGCCGCTTCTCGCGTCTGCGCGCAGAACGTGCGCGCCAGCGCCATGGCAGCGTCGATGCTGCAGCCGCGGCGCTGCTCGACCACCTCGGCCTGCGCGCCGAACTGCTCGGCCGCCGCGCCGACGAGCTGTCCATCGGCCAACAACAACGCGTTGCCGCCGCGCGTGCACTGATCGGCCAACCGGAACTGGTGATCGCTGACGAACCCACTTCGGCGCTGGACTTCGACGCCCGCGAAGCCTTCCTGCGACTGTTGTTCGCCGAATGCCGCGCCGCCGGCGCCAGCCTGCTGTTCGTCAGCCACGACCAGAGCCTGGCGCCGCTATTCGACCGCAGCCTGTCGCTGGCCGAACTCAACCGCGCCACGCGCGCCCAGGAGGCCTGAGATGCACCTGATCCGCATCGCCCTGGCCAGCCTGGCCAACCGACGTTTCACCGCCTTGCTCACGGTATTCGCCATCGCCCTCTCGGTGTGCCTGCTGCTGGCCGTGGAACGTGTACGTACCGAGGCGCGCGCCAGCTTCGCCAATACCATCAGCGGCACCGACCTGATCGTTGGCGCCCGCTCGGGCAGTGTGAATCTGCTGCTGTACTCGGTATTTCGCATCGGCAACGCCACCAACAACATCCGCTGGGACAGCTTCGAGCACTTCGCCCAGCACCGTCAGGTGAAGTGGGCCATCCCCATTTCCCTCGGCGACTCGCACCGCGGTTACCGGGTGATGGGCACCAGCACCGCCTATTTCGAGCACTATCGCTACGCCCGCGGCCAGACGCTGCAACTGGCGCAGGGCCGCGAGTTCGCCGACGACCCGTTCGAGGTGGTTCTGGGCGCGGAAGTGGCGCAGGCGCTGGGCTACGGCCTCGGCGAGAAGATTGTCCTGGCACACGGCGTCGCCACCATCAGCCTGGTCAAGCATGACGACAAGCCGTTCACCGTGGTCGGCATCCTCGAACGTACCGGCACGCCGGTGGACCGCACGCTGCACATCTCCCTGGCCGGGATGGAGGCGCTGCATATCGACTGGCAGAACGGTATGCCGGCACGCGGCGCGGCGCAGATCAGCGCGGATCAGGCACGCGCCATGGACCTGCAGCCAAAGCAGATCACCGCGTTCATGCTCGGTCTCAACAGCAAGATCGCCACCTTCAGCCTGCAGCGCGAGATCAACGAGTTCCGTGGCGAGCCGCTGCTGGCCATCCTGCCGGGTGTCGCCCTGCAGGAGCTGTGGAGCCTGATGGGCACCGCCGAACAGGCGCTGTTCGTGGTCTCACTGTTCGTCGTGCTGACTGGTCTGATCGGCATGCTCACCGCCATTCTCACCAGCCTCAACGAGCGTCGCCGGGAGATGGCCATCCTGCGCTCGGTGGGTGCTCGCCCCTGGCATATCGCCAGTCTGCTGGTGCTGGAGGCCTTCACCCTGGCGCTGGCAGGCGTGGCCTTCGGTGTCGCGCTGCTCTATCTGGGCATCGCCGGCAGCCAGGGTTTCGTCCAGGCCAATTACGGTCTGTACCTGGCACTCAATGCGCCGTCGAGTTACGAATGGAAACTGCTTGGCGGCATTCTCGCCGCCGCCGTGGCGATGGGCAGCGTACCGGCCTGGCGGGCCTATCGGCAGTCACTCGCCGACGGCCTGTCGATACGCCTGTAAGGCGCGATTCGCCTGTACACTGTGCAGGCGAATCACTGCACAGAGGTAATCCATGTTCCGCCCCCTGCTCGCCAGCCTGCTGCTGACGCTGGCCCTGCCGCTGGCCGCCGCCGATGTGCGCGAAATCACCTGGTCGGAGCTGATTCCGCCGGATGCTCCGCCGCAGGTCATCAACCCCGCGCCGATCCATGACCTCTCGCAATTGGCCGACGCCCTGGCTGAATCCGGCCCGGCCGCCATGCAGCAATCGCCGGCCGCCCCGGTGGTCAAGGAGCTCAATGGCCAGCAGGTGAAACTGCCCGGCTATATCGTGCCGCTGGATGTGACAGACGAAGGCCGGGTGGTGGAGTTTTTGCTGGTGCCCTACTTCGGCGCCTGCATCCACGTGCCGCCACCGCCGTCGAACCAGATCGTTCATGTCACCAGCGAACTCGGCGTGCTGCTCGATGCGCTGTACCAGCCTTTCTGGGTGGAAGGCCCGCTGAAGACCGAGCATGTCAGCAGCGAACTGGCCGAAGTCGGTTACCAGATGGAAGCGGACAAGATCTACGCCTACGAACTGCCGGATAGCTGACCCCTGCCGGGGCATTCGTAGGTGTGGCTGTAGGAGCGGCTTCAGCCGCGAAAAGATTCGCGGATAAATCCGCTCCTACAGAGATACGCCACCCAAGAAAAAGCCAGACACTAGGTCTGGCTTTTTCTTGGTGCGTACGGCGCACCCTACGGTAGGGTGCGCCGTGCGCACCGAGAACGACTCAACTGCGACTGGCTACCCGATTTTCTCGTTCGAAACGCAGCTCGCTTTCCGCCCACTGCCGCCACGAACGCACCTTGGCCCGCTCGGCACCGCCACGTTCGGCACGCGCCAGCGCATCCAGGCCGGCCTGCCAGCGCGACTGCTCCAGCTCCAGTTGAGCGACGTACAACCAGTGTTTGCCATTGCCGCTGCGTTCGGCCAGCGGTCGCAACACGCGCACCGCGGCAGAACGATCACGCGCCTGCCACCAGAACAGGCCCAGACGTTCCTGGCGAGCCGCGGTATTGGCCAGCAGACCGCTGTCGAGCATGCCGGCCAGCAGCTTGGCGCCCTGCCAGGGTTGATCGGCGGCACCGGCGAGCAGCACCAGGTTGTCCAGTTCCGCCTCGCTGAAACGCAGGCCCTTGCTGTGCGCCGCACGCAGGGTCGCCAGCGCCTTGTCGTTGCTGCCGGCCATCTGCTGCAGACCGGCCAGTTGGCGCCAGCCCTTGGCATCGTTCGGCTGGCGCGCCAGCAACTGACGCTGCCAGCGCTCGGCCTGGGCATAGCGCTTGAGGTCGGCGTTGGCACCCACCAGAAACTGCAGCCAGATGTCATCGGCATTGGGATTGGCCTGCACGTAGCGCTCGGCCAGTGGCAATGCCTTGGCCGGCTGGTTCATGCCCTGATAGGCCTGCACCAGCATCTGCAACACCTCCTCGGAGGCGCTGGCCTGATTCGGCGCCAACAGCTCGACGACCTTGGCGTAGCGGCGCTCGCCCAGGTTGAGCTTGGCCAGGTTGAGACGCTCGCCGGCCAGCATCTCCGCGTCCAGCTTGCCGCTGCGCACGGCCTTGTCCAGCCAGTCGATGGCCTGGCCGTTGTTGCCGGCCGACCAGGCCACATAGGCCTTGCTGCGCCAGACCAGTGCCTCTTCGAGGCTGCCGCTCTTGGCCTGGACATCATCCAGCGCGCGTCGTGCAGCGGCATAATCGCCCTTCTGCTGCGCAACCTGCGCCGTGTTCAGAGCCTTGAACACGGCCGGGTCGACGGTCTGCTGGGCCATGCCAGGCACGGCCGCAGCACTGAGCATCACGAGCAACAACCAACGGTACATGGTCAGCTCCTTTCCAGACGGAAGTAGAGGGTCTTCACCGCTTCGCGGTCCACCGCCAGGCCACCCTCGGTACGTGGTGCGAAGCGCCAGCGAGAGGCGGCACGGCGTGCTTCGCGCTCGAAGACGTTACGCGGGTTGGCCTCCAGCACGCGGATATTCTCCACGTTGCCGGAGCGATTGATGGTGAAAGCCAGTTTGACGAAACCTTCGATGCCACGCTGCAGCGCATAACGCGGGTATTCCGGGCGCACGTCGTTGAGCGGCATGACTTCGCTCTCCATGCCGCCCATCTGCCCACCGGACTCGGCGGCCTCGCTCGGTGGCGTCGGCGCTGGAGCACCCGGCGCAAGGCCGGACAGACTCGGTGCCGGCGCGCTGTTGACGGCAATACCGCTGGCCAGGCTGGGCAGCTGGATATCCAGCGCCGGCAGGTTGGCATTCGGCGTGGCCGTTTGCGGCGTCGGCGGCGTGGGGGGCTGCGGCGTCTGCGGTTGCGGCGGCTGCGGTGCCTGCTGACGGGTGCGGCTGGCGGTCTCGCTGGCGTTACCGTCCATGCGCACAAAGTTGGCCACGCTGACCGGCTCCTGGTTCACCTTGGCGCTCGGTGGCGCGACCATATATAGCATCAGGGCGAACAGCCCCAAGGCCATCAGGCAGGCGCCGAGAAAAGACAGCGGCAGGCGCATCAGTTGACTCCGCTACCGGCGGCCAGGGCGACATCCTGCACGCCGGCCAGTCGCGCCTGATCCATCACCTGAACCACCAGGCCGGTACGCGCATCCTGATCGGCCTGTACCACCACGGCGCCTTCCGGCTGATCGACGCGCATGCGCTCGACATGGGCACGCACGCTGCGGATGTCCACCGGCTGCTTGTCCATCCAGATCTGCCCGTCAGCGGTGACGGCGATAAGGATATTGCCCTTGTCCTGCGGGCTGGCGGTTTCCGCTTGCGGGCGCTGCACCTCGACCCCGGACTCACGAATGAAGGAGCTGGTGACGATGAAGAAGATCAGCATGATGAAGACCACGTCGAGCATCGGCGTGAGGTCGATACCGGTGTCTTCGTCCTGCTGGTGGTGACGACGCATTCTCATGTTGGGCGATCTCAGTCGTGACGCAGCTGGTCGGCCAGCCGCTCGATGGCCTGGCTGGCTTCGCGTTCGAGGCGCGCCAGGCTGAACAATCCAGGAATGGCCAGAACCATGCCGGCCATGGTCGGCAGGGTCGCCTGCCAGACGCCTGCGGCCATGCCACGTGGGTTACCGGTGCCGTTGAGGGCGAGCACGTCGAACACCGCGATCATGCCGAGCACGGTGCCGAGCAATCCCAGCAACGGGTACAGCGCCACCAGGGTCTTGCCCAGGCGCAGCGGCGCCGCCAGTTGCTGGCGCGCCTGCGCCAGCCAGGCCAGACGCACGGCGCGCTGCCAGTTGCCGTTGTCATCGGCCAGCACCTGCTGCCAGGCCTCGCGGCGCTCCTGCACCCAGCGCGGGAAAATCCTGCGCATGTACCAGAAACGCTCGAACACCAGGGTCCAGAACACCACGCAGAGCAGCGCAAGCGCCCACATCACCACGCCGCCGGCGCCCATGAAGTCGAGCAGTGCATAGGCACTGTCGACTGCACGCAGCCAGAAGGCGAACAGATCAGTCACGGCGCGGTGCTCCCGACAGGTGCAGGGCGATCAGGCCGGCGCTCTGCTGCTCCAGAATCTGGATCAGGCCCTTGCTGCGGCTGGCCAACAGGCTGTGCAGGAACAGCAGCGGAATGGCCACCACCAGGCCCAGTACGGTGGTCACCAGCGCCTGGGAGATACCGTCGGCCATCAGCCGCGAGTCGCCGCCACCGCTCTGGGTGATGGCCTGGAAGGTCACGATCATGCCGGTCACGGTGCCCAGCAGGCCGAGCAGCGGTGCCACGGCGGCGAGCAGCTTGAGCAGGCCTTGGCCTTTCTCCAGCGGCGGTGTCTCCTGCAGGATCGCTTCGTCGAGCTTCAGTTCCAGGGTTTCCAGATCCGCCAGTTGCGGCTTGGCACCCAGCACGCCAATCACGCGGCCCAGCGGGTTGTCATTGCGCGGCGCGCTGAGGTCGTGCATCTGCGCCTTGACGCCACTGCCAACGCGCCCCAGATAGACCATGCGCCACACAGCCAGAAGCAGGCCGAAAGCACCCAGCACGACGATCACCCAGCCGACCAGACCGCCCTGCTGCAGACGATCCCACAGGGTCGGCTGCTGCTGCAGCTGCGCCAGCAGGCTGCCACGGCTCGGGTCGATGGGCAGCGTGGCGAGCGCATCGGTGCTGCTCAGGTAGTCCTTGACCTGGCCCAGGCCGGACGGCTGACGCGGCGGGGCTACCAGTTGCCCTGCATCGGCGTCGTAACGCAGGAACGCATCCTCACCATATACGGCAAAGGCGCCAACACGCAGCACCTGCTGCTCCTGGCGAGAGCCATCGGCATTCACCACCGGCAGTTGCAGGCGCTCGATACGACCGCTGGCGGCCAGGTCTTCGAGCAGCAGCATCCAATAGCCGTCGAGGTCTTCGGCGGACGGCAGCGAACGGCTCTCGGCCAGTGCCTTGAGGCGCTTCAGGCGCTCCGGATACTGGGCGTTGAGCAGGCTGTCCTGCCATTGCCCGGCGACATCACCGGCACTCTGGCGTACCACACCGAACAGTTCACCGAGGTGGCCGACACGCTGCGCCAGAAGTTTTTCCTGCTCGGCCAGTTCGGCCTCCTGCCGGTCGAATTCGGCCTTCAGACGCTCGCTTTCGGCTTTCTGGGTATTCAGCGCTGAACGCGCGGCAGCCAGCAGCTGCGCCTGCTCGCTACGCTTGGCCAGGAAGGCCTGCTCACGCTCCTGCATGGCGCTGACTTCAGCAGCGCGCTCGCTGCGAATGCGCTGCAGCAGTTGATCAGGGTTGAGGGTTTCGGCCACGGCGGCCAGCGCCGGCAACAGGCTGAGCGCCAGTACGGCTACAACACGACGACTCATTGTGCGGCCTCCTCGGCCAGGGTCTTGATCGGCAGGGACAGCACGGCGGGCGCCTGTTGCTGACGGGCGATGGCGATGGCCTGGGTCAACGGACGGCGCGCGCTGCCGTCGAGCACTTCCCATGCCTTGGTCTGCGGGTTCCACCAGCCGCTCTCGTGCGCATCGAGGGTCTGGTAATAAAGCATGCTGCGGCCCAGGCGCAGGAACTCGACGCTGCGCGAACCACCATCTGCCTGATTCAGCTCGCCGCGCCAGGCTTCGAGCGTGCGGCCATAATCGCTCTCGATCTGGTAGGCCTCGAGGATGCGGCGGTATTTGTCGGCCAGGCTGACGTCGGCGCGCGGCAGCAAGTCCTGCAGTTGAGCCAGACGGTCTTCGCGTTCTTCGGGCAAAAACGGCAGGTCAGCGGCGATGAACTCACCCAGCACCTCGACCATCTTGACCATCTGCGGGCTCACCGCTTCCTGGGTACGTTCGATGCCATCGAGCTGCTTCTGATAACTGGCCAGTTCCTGACGCTGGGCTTCGACCAGGTCACGAAGTTGACTGTTATAACCTTTCAAAGCTTCAGCCTGCTGCAGGGCATTTCGGTACTCATTGAGCATCTCACGGCTGGCGTCATCCAGCTGTTCGACACGGCCCTGGGAGGCTTTCGCCTCGGCGGCCAGGCGCTGGCTTTCGTCGAGCGCAGCATCCAGCGGCGCAGCAGCCAGCGAGCCGCTGGCCAACATCAGGGCCACGGCCAGGGAACGGAGGGGGAAGCGATTCATGCGCAGAGGGTCCTCAACAGACGGGCTTGCTTCAAAAAGAGAAACATTATCATCTACAGACGCATTCGAAGCAATGGACAAAACACCGCAACAGAGCTCGCCGATCTATTGAGCCAGGTCAAAAAGCGGATTGTTGCTTGGCTTAGCATTGATTCCAGCCAAAGACACAACCGACTCGAACTGGAGCTCGCCATGTACAAATCACTGTTCACTGCCTCGCTGCTGGCCCTCGCCATCGCCGCCCCTGTTGCCCAGGCCCACCAGGCCGGGGATGTCATCGTCCGCGCCGGTGCCATCACCGTCGATCCGCGCGAAGACAGCGGCAATATCGATCATGCCGTACTGGGCAAGGTAGCCGGCAGCGGCGCCACCCTGAACAGCGACACCCAGCTGGGCCTGAACTTCGCTTACATGGTGACCGACAATTTCGGCATCGAGCTGCTGGCGGCCACGCCGTTCAGCCACGATGTCGGCGTCAAGGGCATGCCAGGCGCTTTCGCCGGCCTGAATGGCAAGCTGGGCAGCCTCAAGCACCTGCCGCCGACCCTCAGCGCTATTTACTACCCGCTGGACAAGAGCTCGGCCTTCCAGCCCTATGTCGGCGTCGGCATCAACTACACCTGGTTCTTCGACACCGAACTGAGCAGCGAAGCCGAGGCCAAGGGCTTCCGCGGCCTGGACATGAAGGACTCCTGGGGCCTGGCCGGGCAGATCGGCATGGACTACATGCTGACCGACAACCTGATGCTCAACGCCCAAGTGCGCTACATCGATATCGATACCACCGGCACCACCTATCTGGCCGGCGACAAGGTCAAGGTCGATGTGGATGTCGACCCCTTCGTCTACATGGTCGGCCTGGGTTACAAGTTCTGATAACCCTCGCAGAAACGAAAAAGCCGGCGCATGCCGGCTTTTTCATGAGCTCGATTCACACACCGAGCAGCTGGCGCAAGCCTTCACGCAGCGGCGTCTGCTCTGGCATGTGGTAATGAGCCTGCAAGCGCGCATTGTCAGCACGCGAATGGCGAATATCGCCAGCACGGGCCGGCAAGTGCGTCACCGGCGGCAGGCCGCCGCACAGCACGCCGATCTCAGCCAGCAGTTGGTTGAGACTTACCGCCTGGCTCCAACCCACATTGAGCGGATCACTCACCACCTGCTCGCTGAGCAAGCCCTGCATCAACAGCGCGACCAGATCACCGACATAGAAGAAATCACGGGTCTGCTCACCATCACCGAAGACGCTGATCGGCAGCCCCTGCTGCGCACGTTGGGTGAAGATACTGATCACCCCGGAGTACGGCGAGGATGGATCCTGGCGCGGCCCGAAGATATTGAAGAAACGAAACACCGCCGGCTCCAGGCCATGCTGACGGCGGTAGAAATCCAGATAGTGTTCGCCAGCCAGCTTGTCGGACGCGTAAGGCGTCAACGGCGCCTTGGCGGTGGCTTCATCGATTGCCACGCCCTCGCCATTATTGCCATAGATGGCCGCACTGGAGGCATAGACCACGCGTCGCACGCCATGCTGACGCATGGCCTCGCAGACATTCAGGGTACCGATGAAATTGCTCTGGTGCGTGGACACCGGATCATCCACCGAGGCCTGAACCGACGCCACCGCAGCCAGATGCGCTACCCCTGCACAACCAGCGACCGCCTGCGCGACCACCTCGGCATCGGCGACATCGCCCTCGATGAAGCGCAAACGCGGGTTGTCCAGCGGCAGATTGCTGCGCTTGCCCATAGACAGATTGTCCAGCACACGCACATTGTGACCGGCGGCCAGCAAGGCATCGACCAGGTTTGAACCGATAAAGCCTGCACCACCCGTTACGAGAAATTCAGCCATGGCGATAGTAACGATCCAGTAAGCTCGGCAGACCGGAGCGCCAGGCGCGCGGCTTGATGCCGAAGGTGTGAAGAATCTTCTTGCAGGCCAGCACGGCATGCTGCGGCTCATCGGCTGCATCCGGACGGGCGGCGTGCGCCTGCGGCGCAACATCCTCGACCAGATTGCTGCGATAGTGACGCGCCTCGCTCAGTACTGCCTGCCCCAGGCTCAGCGATGTACTCGCCTCATGGCCGCCGTAATGATAGGTACCCCACAAGGGCGACTCGCAATCGAGCTGCTTGAGCACGGCCAGAATCACCCGTGCAGCATCGTCCACCGGCGTCGGGTTGCCGCGCCGGTCATCGGCGAGGTAGAGCGCATCGTCGCGCTCGGCGCGCAGCAGAAAGCGCCCCAGCAACCCTTCACGGCTGTCATCGAGCAGCCAGCCGAAGCGCAGCAGCACATGGCGCGGACAGATCGCCCGAACGCTCTGCTCCAGACGCCATAGCGCCTGGCCACGCAGCCCGAGGGGGACCGGCTCTTCCTTTTCGCTGTAAGCGGTGACACGTGAGCCATCGAAGACCCGATAGCTGGACGGCTGCAGCAAGACGATGGAATGGTGTTGGCACAGCTCGGCCAGGCGCTCCACAGCGCGTTCCTGCGTCTGCAGGCGCGACTCGGCCACCGACTCGGCCTGGAACCAGTCGAAGTAGTAAGCCAGGTTGATCAGTGCATCCGGGCGGGTCTCGTCGAGCAACTCGGTGAGGCTCGCCGCATCCCAGCCATCTTCCGGCGGGCGTGGCGCGAGGAAGCCGATGTCTTCCTCGGCGCCAAGACGGATCAGCGCTTGCCCCAGGGCACTACCACCGCCCAGCAGCATCAGGCGCATTCGCATAGGCTAGAGCCCGCTCAGATCAGAACGGGATGTCGTCATCGAAGCTGTCGTAGTCAGGCGCTGGCTGGGCCTGCTGCGGAGCCGGACGCTCCTGACGCGGGGCCTGTTGCGGCTCGCGCTGCGGAGCCGGACGCGACTGGCGCGGCGCGCCGCCTTCATCACCGCTCGGACGACCGCCCAGCAGCTGCATGGTGCCCTGCATGTCGACGATGATCTCGGTGGTGTAACGCTTGATGCCGTCCTTTTCCCACTCGCGGGTCTGCAGCTTGCCTTCGATGTACACCTGCGACCCCTTGCGCAGGTACTCGCCGGCGATCTCGGCAACCTTGCCGAACAGGGCGACGCGGTGCCACTCGGTCTTCTCGACCTTCTGCCCGGTCTGCTTGTCGGTCCACTGCTCGCTGGTGGCCAGGCTCAGGTTGGTGACCGCGTTGCCGCTGGGCAGGTAGCGTGTTTCCGGGTCCTGGCCGCAGGTGCCGACCAGAATGACTTTGTTAACCCCACGGGCCATAACGTTCTCCTAGACTCGGCACGCCGCTGGTGCCGATATGATCAGGCTTTCCAGCGTCGTGCGATCCACTTGTTGGGTATCGACTTTGATATAGATGGCCGCTTCGTCGACCACCACCACGGCGTCCGCCACTCCCGGCGTTGCCTTGAGGCGTTCGACCAGTCCGACATCGGCCAGTGCCGCGGCATCGAGCGGCAGGCGCAAACTGGTCACGTACGGCGGTTCGCGCATAGTAACAGCAATAGCCAGCCAAATTGCACAGAGCACGGCGCAGCCGATGAACACACCGCCCAGGCCCACGTGCTGGTACAGCCAGCCACCGAGAATGCCGCCCAGGGCTGCGCCGAGGAACTGGCTGGTGGAATAGACGCCCATCGCCGTGCCCTTGCCGCCTGCCGGCGCCACCTTGCTGACCAGCGACGGCAGCGAGGCCTCGAGCAGGTTGAAGGCGGTGAAGAACACCACGATACCCAGTACCAGCGCCCGCAGGCTGCTGCCGAAGAAAGCGAAGTAGAGCTCGCAGGCCAGCAACACGCTGACGGCACCGAGCAGCACGCGCTTCATCTGGCGTTTCTTCTCGCCATAGATGATGAACGGCACCATGCCGAAGAAGCCGATCAACAGCGCGGTGAGGTACACCCACCAGTGCTCTTCCTTGACCAAGCCGCCCTGCTCCACCAGCGCCAGCGGCAAGGCGACGAAACTGGCCATGAGCACCGCATGCAGGGCCAGGATGGCGAAGTCCAGACGCAGCAGGTCGCCATGCTTGAGGGTCGGCCACAACGCCTGTGCCGCCACGCCGGATTCGCGATGCTGCAGCGGGCCGGCGTCTTTCGGCACGATGCCGGCGACGATCAGGATGCCGAGCAACGCCATCGCCGCCGTCGCCCAGAACAGCCCGGACAAACCAAAGGCGCGAGTCAGCAGCGGGCCGACCACCATGGCTACGGCGAACGACAGACCGATGCTCATGCCAATCATGGCCATGGCCTTGGTGCGGTGCTGCTCGCGAGTCAGATCCGACAACAACGCCATCACCGCCGCCGAGATCGCTCCAGCCCCCTGCAGCACACGCCCGGCGATCACGCCCCAGATCGAATCGGCATTGGCCGCCAGCACGCTGCCTGCAGCAAAAATCAGCAAGCCTGCGTAGATCACCGGGCGTCGGCCGATACGGTCACTGAGCATGCCGAAGGGAATTTGCAGCACAGCCTGGGTCAAACCATAGGCACCGATGGCCAGGCCGATCAGTGCGGGGGTACTACCCGCCAGATCCATGCCGTAGGTGGCCAACACCGGCAGCACCATGAACATACCCAGCATACGAAACGCGAACACCATAGCCAGGCCGCCGGCCGCGCGGGTCTCGCTACTACTCATGCGCTCGCTGTGCGGATCGTGCATCGAATGAACCCTGAGGAAATCAGCCGGCGATTCTAGCAGCCGCCGTCGTTTCGGCACAGGCGCACACTTTGCCGCAGGGCAGCAGCAAGCCCTATACTCGACCGTTTTCCGCCCGCCCAGCGAGGCCCGTTGTAAGTGGACAAGATTCTGATTCGTGGGGCCCGTACCCACAACCTGAAGAACATCGACCTGACCCTGCCGCGCGACAAACTGATCGTGATCACCGGCCTGTCCGGTTCCGGCAAGTCCTCTCTGGCTTTCGATACCCTTTACGCGGAAGGCCAGCGCCGTTACGTCGAGTCGCTGTCGGCTTATGCCCGGCAGTTTCTGTCGATGATGGAAAAGCCCGATGTCGACACCATCGAAGGCTTGTCACCGGCAATTTCCATCGAACAGAAATCCACCTCACACAACCCGCGTTCGACCGTCGGCACCATCACCGAAATCTACGACTATCTGCGCCTGCTGTATGCCCGCGCCGGCATTCCGCGCTGCCCGGACCATGACGTGCCGCTCGAGGCGCAAACCGTCAGCCAGATGGTCGATCAGGTGCTGGCCCTGCCGGAAGGCCGCAAGCTGATGCTGCTGGCACCGGTGGTCCGCGAGCGCAAGGGCGAACATCTGTCGGTGTTCGAGGAGCTGCGCGCCCAGGGTTTCGTCCGTGCACGGGTCAACGGCAAACTGTTCGAGCTGGACGAGCTGCCCAAGCTGGACAAACAGAAGAAGCATTCCATCGACGTGGTGGTGGACCGTTTCAAGGTCCGTGAAGACCTGCAGCAGCGTCTGGCCGAGTCTTTCGAGACCGCCCTCGGCCTGGCCGACGGCATCGCCCTGATCGCCCCCATGGATGATGAGCCGGGCGAAGAGATCATCTTCTCCGCGCGCTTCGCCTGCCCGCACTGCGGCCACTCGATCAGCGAGCTGGAACCCAAGCTGTTCTCCTTCAACAACCCGGCCGGCGCCTGCCCGACCTGCGACGGCCTGGGCGTGAAGCAGTTCTTCGACGTCAAACGCCTGGTCAATGGCGAACTGACCCTGGCCGAAGGCGCCATACGCGGCTGGGACCGGCGCAACGTCTACTACTTCCAGATGCTCGGTTCGCTGGCCGCGCACTATGGCTTCAGCCTCGAAAAGCCCTTCGACGATCTGGCCGCCGAACACCAGAAAGTCATTCTGTTCGGCAGCGGTACGCAGAGCGTCGACTTCAAGTACCTGAACGACCGTGGCGACATCGTCAAACGTTCGCACCCCTTCGAGGGCATCATTCCCAACCTCGAGCGCCGCTACCGCGAGACCGAGTCGGCCAGTGTGCGCGAGGAGCTGGCCAAGTTCCTCAGCACCCAGCCCTGCCCCGATTGCCGGGGCACGCGCCTGCGCCGCGAAGCGCGGCATGTCTGGGTCGGCGAGAAGACCCTGCCGGCGGTGACCGGCCTACCGGTCGGCGATGCCTGCGATTACGTCGCCAACCTGCACCTGACCGGGCGGCGCGGCGAGATCGCCGAGAAGATCCTCAAGGAAATCCGCGAGCGCCTGCAGTTCCTGGTCAACGTCGGCCTCGACTACCTGACCCTTGATCGCAGCGCCGATACCCTGTCCGGCGGCGAAGCGCAGCGCATCCGCCTGGCCAGCCAGATCGGCGCCGGCCTGGTGGGCGTGATGTACATCCTCGACGAGCCGTCCATCGGCCTGCACCAGCGCGACAACGAGCGCCTGCTGGGTACCCTCAACCACCTGCGCAACCTGGGCAATACGGTGATCGTGGTCGAGCACGACGAAGACGCCATCCGCATGGCCGATTACGTGGTGGATATCGGCCCGGGCGCTGGCGTGCATGGCGGACGCATCGTCGCCGAAGGCACGCCGGACGAGGTGATGAATCACCCCGACTCGCTGACCGGCAAATACCTGTCCGGCCGCGAGAAGATCCGCTATCCGGCGCAGCGCACACCGCGTGACAAGAAGAAACTGCTCAAGCTCAAGGGCGCACGGGGCAACAACCTGCGCAATGTCGATCTGGAGATTCCGGTAGGCCTGCTCACCTGCGTTACCGGCGTGTCCGGCTCGGGCAAGTCGACGCTGATCAACAACACCCTGTTCCCGCTGACCGCCACGGCCTTGAACGGCGCCACCACCCTGGAGGCGGCGCCGCACGACTCCTTCGACGGCCTGCAGCACCTGGACAAGGTGGTCGACATCGACCAGAGCCCGATCGGCCGCACGCCGCGTTCCAACCCGGCCACCTACACCGGCCTGTTCACACCGATTCGCGAGCTGTTCGCCGGCGTGCCGGAGTCGCGCTCGCGCGGCTACGGCCCTGGGCGCTTCAGCTTCAACGTCAAGGGCGGGCGCTGCGAGGCGTGCCAGGGCGACGGCGTGATCAAGGTGGAAATGCACTTTTTGCCGGACATCTACGTGCCGTGCGACGTGTGCAAGGGCAAGCGCTACAACCGCGAAACCCTGGAAGTGAAGTACAAGGGCAAGAGCATCACCGAAGTGCTGGACATGACCATCGAGGAGGCCCGCGCCTTCTTCGACGCCGTGCCGGCCATCGCCCGCAAGCTGCAAACGCTGATGGACGTCGGCCTGTCTTATATCAAGCTGGGCCAGAGCGCAACCACCCTGTCCGGCGGTGAGGCGCAGCGGGTCAAGCTGAGTCGCGAGCTGAGCAAGCGCGACACCGGCAAGACCCTGTACATCCTCGATGAGCCGACCACCGGCCTGCACTTCGCCGATATCCAGCAACTGCTGGACGTGCTGCACCGCCTGCGCGACCACGGCAATACCGTGGTGGTGATCGAGCACAACCTGGACGTGATCAAGACCGCCGACTGGCTGGTCGACCTCGGCCCCGAGGGCGGCTCCAAGGGCGGCATGATCATCGCCACCGGCACACCGGAGGACGTGGCCGACAATCCGGCATCGCATACCGGGCACTTCCTCAAGCCATTGCTGGAACGCGACCGCGCCTGAAACGAGAGAGCCCCGCAGATGCGGGGCTCTTTTTTGGCAAATCAGCTTACATCTGACTTTGCAGGTACTTCTCCAGCCCCAGCTTGTCGATCAGCTGCAACTGAATCTCCAGCCAGTAGGCGTGGTCTTCCTCGGTGTCCTTGAGCTGCAGCAACAGGATGTCGCGGCTCTGATAATCCTGATGTTTCTCGCACAACTCGATGCCCTTGCTCAGAGCCGCGCGCACTTCGTACTCCAGGGCCAGATCCAGCTTCAGTGCCTCAGGTACGGTCTGCCCGTATTTGAAAGCGTTGGGCACCATGTCCGGCACACCCTCAAGGAAGATGATGCGCTTGAGCAGGGCATCGGCGTGCTGGGTTTCCTCTTCCATCTCGTGGTTGATGCGCTCGTAGAGCTTGCTAAAACCCCAGTCCTCATACAGCCGCGAATGAATGAAGTACTGGTCGCGCGCAGCCAGCTCGCCCTTGAGCAGGTGCTTGAGATAGTCGATGACTTCGGTATGGCCTTTCATGGCGGCAATCCTTGTTGCATTCGTGAGCAGGGGGCAATGCTCCACCTGACGCCCTGCTCGGTCAAGCAAAAGCACAACGCCCCCACGAGGGAGGCGTTGCGGTTTACTGACGCACCGTCGGCGCGCCAATCAGGCTCAGGCCAGATCGAAGCGATCCAGGTTCATCACCTTGGTCCAGGCGGCAACGAAGTCCTTGACCAGCTTCTCCTTGCCGTCGGCACTGGCATACACCTCGGCATAGGCGCGCAGTACCGAGTTGGAGCCGAACACCAGGTCATTGCGGGTGGCGGTGTATTTCACCTGGCCATCCTTGCGTGTACGTCCTTCGAAAACTTCATTGCTGTCATCGGTGGCCTTCCATACGGTGCCCATATCCAGCAGGTTGACGAAGAAGTCATTGGACAGCACGCCGACCTTGTCGGTGAACACGCCATGCTGACTGCCGTCGTAGTTGGCGCCCAGCACTCGCAGGCCGCCGACCAGCGCAGTCATCTCCGGCGCGGTCAGTGTCAGCAACTGCGCCTTGTCGATCAGCATCGCCTCGGTGGGCACGCCCAGGTTGCCTTTGCTGTAGTTGCGGAAACCATCGGCAGCAGACTCCAGCACATCGAAGGAGTCGACATCGGTTTGATCCTGACGTGCATCGACACGGCCCGGCGCGAAGGGTACGTCTACGCTCACACCGGCAGCCTTGGCGGCCAGTTCGACACCGACATTACCGGCCAGCACGATCACATCGGCCAGGGAGGCCTTGCCGGATGCCTGCTGGATTTCTACCAGCTTCGGCAGCACCTGAATCGCCCGCTGGTTGGCCGCCCAATCCTTCTGCGGCGCCAGAGCCAGTCGCGCACCATTGGCACCACCACGCTTGTCACCACCACGGAAGGTCGAGGCCGAAGCCCAGGCCACGGACACCAGATCACCGATCGAAATCCCCGAAGCAGCGATCTTCGCTTTCAGATCGGCGATATCGGCAGCGCTTGGGTTATGGGTGGCAGCCGGCAGCGGGTCTTGCCAGATCAGGTCCTCTTTCGGCACTTCCGGGCCCAGGTAGCGGGCTTTCGGCCCCATGTCGCGGTGGGTCAGCTTGTACCAGGCGCGCGCGAAGGCATCGGCGAAGGCCTGCGGATCTTCATAGAAGCGCTTGGAAATCTTGCCGAACTCCGGATCGAAGCGCAGGGTGAGGTCGGTGGTAAGCATGGTCGGCTTGTGGAATTTACCCGGCACGTGCGCATCCGGGATGATCTCCGGCGCGTCCTTGGCCACCCACTGCTTGGCACCGGCGGGGGACTTGGTCAGCTCCCATTCGAACTTGAACAGGTTCTCGAAGAAGTTGTTGCTCCACAGCGCCGGGGTCTTCGTCCAGGTCACTTCCAGGCCACTGGAAACCGTGTCCTTGCCAAAGCCACTGCCGAAGTTGCTGGTCCAACCCAGACCCTGGGCTTCGATAGGTCCAGCCTCAGGCTCCGGCCCTTTGTGCGATTCCGGCGCCGCGCCATGCGCCTTGCCGAAGGTGTGGCCGCCAGCGATCAACGCGACGATTTCTTCGTCATCCATCGCCATGCGATAAAAGGTGGCGCGAATATCCTTGGCCGCTGCCAGGTAGTCGCCGCTGGCATTGGGGCCCTCCGGGTTCACGTAGATCAGACCCATGTGGGTGGCGCCAAACGGTGCGGTCAGCTCGCGTTCATCATTGACGCGCTTGGGATCGACACCCAGCCAGGCGACTTCGGCGCCCCAGTTGACGTCCTGATCCGGTTCCCATACGTCTTCGCGACCGGCACCGAAGCCGAAGGTGCGAAAACCCATGGATTCCAGAGCGACGTTACCAGCGAGGATGTACAGGTCGGCCCAGGAAATGGACTGGCCATACTTCTGCTTGATCGGCCACAGCAGGCGACGCGACTTGTCGATGTTGACGTTGTCCGGCCAGGAGTTGAGCGGAGCGAAACGCTGCTGACCACGGCCGCCACCGCCACGGCCATCGGTGGTGCGATAGGTGCCGGCAGAGTGCCAGGCCATGCGGATGAACTGCGGACCGTAGTGACCGAAGTCGGCAGGCCACCAGTCCTGACTGTCGGTCATCAGTCTGACCAGATCGGCCTTGAGCGCCTTGTAATCAAGCTTCTTGAAGGCTTCGGCGTAGTTGAATGTTTCACCCAGCGGATTGGATCGGTCGGAATGCTGATTGAGCAAATCCACACGCAGCTGATTCGGCCACCAATCTTTGTTGGTCGTGCCACCACCAGCGACGTGGTTGAACGGACATTTACCTTGGTTCGACATGGTTCTCTCCTTCTCCTCATCGGGTCGGTCCCAGCGAGTGCGACCAACAATGGGACAAGCCTAGACCCGCTTCGCCAGGCGAACCAATTCATGAAGCATAACGGCGCGATAGTTATTTTCTTTTGCGCGCGCCATGAAAAAACGGGCCACCAGGGCCCGTTCTTTCATGACGCGCAACAACCTTCAGGCGACGATAACGAAGCCTACGAAAGCCACTGCGGCGGCCACCAGCGTGTAAGGCAGCTGAGTGATCGCATGGCTGATCAGGTTGCAGCCCGAGCCCTGTGCCGCCAGCACGGTGGAGTCGCTGTAGAAGCAGGCCTGACTGCCGAAGGCCGAGGCCGACATCAGCGCCCCGATCACCAGCGGAATGTCCGCGCCCAGGGCGTAGGCCAGGGGCATGACGATGGGAATGGTCACAGCGAAGATGCCCCAAGACGAGCCGGTAGCGAAGCTCAGCACCGCCATGCACAGGAACACCATAGCCGGCAGCATCTGCGGCGTCATGTAGGGCTTGAGCGTCTCGACCACGTACTGCGGCAGCATCAGCTGATCGCAAACATCCTTGAAGACGAAAGCTGCCACGCAAATGCCGATGGCCGGAAGCATCGTCTTGAAGCCGTCGACCATCTGATCGAGCATCTCCGACAGCGGCATCAGGCGCTGTACCAGATAGAACGGCAGAGTCAGCAGCATAGTGGCGATCATGCCCATCCATACGTCGATGTCGAAATACACGGTGAAGCCCACCAGCATCGCTAGCGGCACAAGGAAGTTGTATAGCTTGCCGCTCTCCTTGTCGGCGCCTTCGAACTCCTCTTCCAGCGACTTCATCGAATAGTTGTGCTCGGGACTCAGCTCGCCAACGTGCATGGCACCAGCGGAGCCGTGGCGCGCCTGCAACTCGACCTTGCGCATCGGCCCGATATCCGGGAACAGCCCGGCGGCCACCAGCACCACCAGCAATACCGCCGCCCAGGCGTAGAGCATGTAAGGAATGGCCTGGATGTAGACGTTGATGCCCTGACCAGTCTCGGCGATACCGTTGTTCTCCAGCAGGCCGCCAAAGAACACCGCCCAGGTGGACAGCGGCACCAATACACAGATCGGCGCGGCGGTGGAATCCACCACGTAAGCCAGCTTCTCGCGCGAAATTTTGAAACGGTCGGTAACGCGCTTCATGGTCTCACCCACCGTCAAGGCATTGAGGTAGTCATCGACGAAGATCACCACGCCGAGCACGAAAGTCATCAACAGCGAGGAGCGAGGCCCCTTGGCCAGCTTCAGCGCACTGCGACCGAAGGCCAGGGCACCACCAGTACGCACCAGCAGGGCGATCAGCGCACCGAAGCTGCCACACACCAGGATCAGCCAGCCGATGGTTTCGTCCTGCATCACCTTCAGCGAGATTTCCGCGAAGCTCCCGAGCGCATCCTGGGGCGAAAGCAGCAACAGACCGCTGCAGGCGCCGACCAGCAAGGCCAGGATGGGGCGACGCAGCCAGATGGCGAGGGTCAGGACAACGGCAGGAGGGATAAGACTCAGAGCAGTAGGTTCGGACATGATCAGCAATTGTTCTTGTTGGGGCCGGCGCAGCGGCGAAACGGAGACTGCCGCACCTTACCCGAGCCCCTCTGCGTACACAATATCAAACAAGACGTGCGGAAAAATATTCACCCCACACACTGCGCGCCTCCGTTCGGCGAATCTCAGACAACAAAAAACCGGGCACAAGGCCCGGTTTCTTGTACAACCAGCAACTTACTCGGCAGCTTCTACCGAACCGCCGACCGGACGGTCGACCAGTTCAACGTAAGCCATCGGAGCGTTGTCGCCAGCGCGGAAACCGCACTTGAGGATGCGCAGGTAGCCGCCGTTACGGGTGGCGTAGCGCTTGCCCAGATCGTTGAACAGCTTGCCGACGATGGCTTTCGAACGGGTACGGTCGAAGGCCAGACGACGGTTGGCAACGCTGTCTTCCTTGGCCAGGGTGATCAGCGGCTCGGCAACGCGACGCAGTTCCTTGGCTTTCGGCAGGGTAGTTTTGATCAGCTCGTGCTCGAACAGCGAGACCGCCATGTTCTGGAACATGGCCTTGCGGTGAGCGCTGGTGCGGCTGAGGTGACGGCCACTTTTACGATGACGCATGGTTCAATTCCTTACCAAACTTGTTCGTTCGGTGATGATGACGATCAGGCAGTGGCCTTATCGTCTTTCTTCAGACTTGCCGGCGGCCAGTTGTCGAGGCGCATACCGAGGGACAGACCGCGAGAAGCCAGAACATCCTTGATTTCGGTCAGGGATTTCTTGCCCAGGTTCGGGGTTTTGAGCAGCTCTACTTCGGTGCGCTGAATCAGATCACCGATGTAGTAGATGTTCTCTGCCTTGAGGCAGTTGGCCGAACGTACGGTCAGTTCCAGGTCATCAACAGGACGCAGCAGGATCGGATCGATCTCGTCTTCCTGCTCGACCACCACTGGCTCGCTGTCGCCCTTGAGGTCGACGAACGCGGCCAACTGCTGCTGCAGGATGGTCGCGGCACGACGGATAGCCTCTTCAGGGTCCAGAGTACCGTTGGTTTCCAGGTCGATAACCAGTTTGTCCAGGTTGGTGCGCTGCTCAACACGGGCGTTTTCCACCACGTAAGCAACCCGACGCACAGGGCTGAACGAAGCATCCAGCTGCAAGCGACCAATGCTGCGGCTTTCATCTTCGTCGCTCTGACGCGCGTCAGCCGGCTCATAGCCGCGACCACGAGCCACGGTGAGCTTCATGTTCAGCGCGCCATTGGAAGCCAGGTTGGCGATTACGTGGTCGCCATTGACGATTTCGACATCGTGATCCAGCTGAATATCGGCAGCGGTAACTACGCCCGGGCCCTTCTTAGCCAGAGTCAGGGTCACTTCGTCACGGCCGTGCAGCTTGATAGCCAGACCTTTCAGGTTGAGCAGGATCTCAATGACATCTTCCTGCACACCTTCGATCGCGGAGTACTCATGGAGTACGCCATCGATCTCGGCCTCGACTACTGCACAGCCAGGCATGGAGGACAACAGGATGCGACGCAGCGCGTTGCCCAGGGTATGGCCAAAGCCACGCTCGAGAGGCTCGAGGGTGATCTTGGCGCGGGTCGGACTGACCTCCTGCACATCGATGTGACGGGGGGTCAGGAACTCATTTACCGAAATCTGCATGGATGCACCTATTTTCTAGCCCTTACTTGGAGTAGAGCTCGACAATCAGGCTCTCGTTGATGTCAGCGGACAGATCGCCACGAGCCGGTACGTTCTTGAACACACCAGACTTCTTCTCGGCGTCTACTTCTACCCACTCAACACGGCCACGCTGGGCGCAGAGCTCGAGAGCCTGAGCGATGCGCAGCTGATTACGCGATTTCTCGCGAACAGCAACGACGTCGCCAGCCTTAACTTGGTAGGACGGTACGTTTACGGTCTGACCGTTGACGCTGATCGCTTTGTGCGAAACCAGCTGACGGGACTCGGCACGAGTGGCGCCAAAACCCATACGGTAAACCACGTTGTCCAGACGGCACTCCAGCAGTTGCAGCAGATTTTCGCCGGTGGCGCCTTTCTGGCTGGCAGCTTGCTTGTAGTAACCGCTGAATTGACGCTCCAGTACGCCGTAGATACGACGAACTTTTTGCTTCTCACGCAGCTGGGTGCCGTAGTCGGACTGACGGCCACGGCGCTGGCCGTGGATACCCGGGGCTGCTTCGATGTTGCACTTAGATTCAAGCGCGCGAACACCACTCTTCAGAAAGAGATCGGTGCCTTCACGACGAGACAGTTTGCACTTGGGACCAATGTAACGAGCCATTTCTCACTGTCTCCTGATTACACGCGACGCTTCTTCGGCGGACGGCACCCGTTGTGCGGGATTGGCGTCACGTCGGTGATGCTGGCGATTTTGTAGCCGCAGGCGTTCAGAGCACGCACGGCGGATTCGCGACCTGGGCCTGGACCTTTGACGTTGACGTCGAGGTTCTTCAGACCGTATTCCAGTGCAGCCTGACCAGCGCGCTCGGCGGCGATCTGAGCAGCGAACGGAGTGGACTTACGCGAGCCGCGGAAACCCGAACCACCAGAGGTAGCCCAGGACAGGGCGTTACCCTGACGGTCGGTAATGGTCACGATAGTGTTGTTGAAAGACGCGTGGATGTGGGCGATGCCATCAACCACCGTCTTTTTGACTTTTTTACGAGTACGAGCAGCAGGTTTTGCCATGACTAAATTCCTGTCGATTCGCGAATGCGATTACTTGCGGATCGGCTTACGCGGGCCCTTACGGGTGCGAGCGTTGGTCTTGGTACGCTGGCCGCGAACCGGCAGACCTTTACGATGACGCAGGCCACGGTAGCAACCCAGATCCATCAAGCGCTTGATCTTCATATTCACTTCACGACGCAGGTCGCCTTCGGTATTCACCTTGGCTACTTCGCCACGCAGCTGTTCGATCTGCTCGTCAGTCAGATCCTTGATTTTCGCAGCCGGGTTTACACCGGTAGCGGCACAGATTTTCTGTGCAGTGGTGCGACCAACACCATAGATGTAGGTCAGCGAGATAACAGTGTGCTTGTTATCCGGAATGTTAACGCCTGCAATACGGGCCATTCAGTGGAACTCCAATTGACAGCTACCTACGCCCCGGAAGCCAAGAAATAGGGCGCGAGATATTAACGCTGTAATAACAAATAATCAACCCGGCAGCGCACTAGCTGCCGGGCTTATCACGCGTGGTTCACACTCAGCCTTGGCGCTGCTTGTGACGCGGCTCTGCGCTGCAGATCACCCGCACGACACCTTCGCGACGGATAATTTTGCAGTTACGGCACAGCTTTTTCACCGATGCACGAACTTTCATTACCAACTCCTCGAACCTTACGGGTGGATCAGCGGAGCATGCCGCTGCCATAGCCCTTCAGGTTGGCTTTCTTCATCAGGGAATCGTACTGGTGAGACACGAGGTGCGATTGCACTTGGGACATGAAGTCCATTACAACCACGACCACGATCAGCAACGAGGTCCCGCCAAGGTAGAACGGAACGTTGGCTGCAACCACCAGGAACTGGGGCAACAGGCACACGGCCGTCATGTACAGAGCACCGAACATGGTCAAGCGGGTCAGAACGCCATCGATATAGCGTGCAGACTGCTCGCCCGGACGGATGCCCGGAATAAAGGCACCGGACTTCTTCAGGTTTTCCGCTACGTCTTTCGGGTTGAACATCAGCGCTGTGTAAAAGAAGCAGAAGAAAATGATCCCTGCACTAAACAGCAGAATGTTCAACGGCTGACCAGGAGCGATAGCCTGCGAAATGTCCTGCAGCCAGCCCAAACCCTCGGACTGACCAAACCAGGCACCCAGCGAGGCCGGGAACAGCAGAAGGCTGCTGGCGAAGATGGCCGGGATTACGCCCGCCATGTTCACCTTCAACGGCAGGTGGCTGGTCTGCGCAGCGAAGACCTTGCGGCCCTGCTGACGCTTGGCATAGTGCACCGCAATGCGACGCTGACCACGCTCAATGAACACCACGAAACCGATGATCGCTACTGCCAGCAGGCCGATGGCGATCAGAGCGAAGATGTTGATATCGCCCTGACGAGCAGACTCGAAAGACTGCCCGATCGCCGACGGCAGACCGGCCACGATGCCTGCAAAAATCAGCATCGAGATACCGTTGCCGACACCGCGCTCGGTGATCTGCTCGCCCAGCCACATCATGAACATCGCGCCCGCCACGAAAGTGGTGATCGCCACAAAGTGGAAGCCGAAATCGCCCGAGAACGCAACGCCCTGACTAGCCAGACCAACGGACATACCGATGGCCTGAACGAACGCCAGAACGAGAGTGCCGTAGCGGGTGTACTGGCTGATCTTGCGACGGCCAGCTTCACCTTCCTTCTTCAACTGTTCCAGCTGCGGGCTGACAGCGGTCATCAGCTGCATGATGATCGATGCCGAAATGTACGGCATGATCCCCAGTGCAAAGATGCTCATCCGCTCCAGCGCGCCGCCGGAAAACATGTTGAACAAGCTAAGAATGGTCCCCTCATTCTGCCGGAACAGATCCGCCAGTCGGTCTGGGTTGATGCCAGGAACCGGGATGTGCGCACCTATCCGGTAGACGATGATCGCCAGGAACAGGAAACGCAGACGAGCCCAGAGTTCGGACAACCCGCCACCTGCCAGCGCTGAGAGAGCACCTTGCTTAGCCATTTAGTCCTCGAACTTACCGCCAGCTGCTTCGATAGCCGCACGCGCACCCTTGGTGGCGGCGATACCTTTCAGGGTGACCGCACGGGTAACCTCACCGGACAGCATGACTTTCACACGCTGTACGTGATGGCCTACCAGATTGGCATCCTTCAGAGCCTGCAGAGTTACAACACCCTCTACCTTGTTCAGCTCGGAGGTACGCACTTCGGCGCGATCCATAGCCTTCAGGGAGACGAAGCCGAACTTCGGCAGACGGCGGTGCAGCGGCTGCTGACCACCCTCGAAGCCCGGAGCGATGGAACCACCGGAGCGGGAGGTTTGACCTTTGTGGCCACGGCCACCAGTCTTACCCAGACCGCTACCGATGCCACGGCCCGGACGGTGCTTCTCGCGACGGGCACCCGGCGCGGAACGCAGATCGTTCAGTTGCATGATTAACCCTCCACCTTCAGCAGGTAGTAAGCCTTGTTGATCATGCCGCGGTTTTCCGGAGTATCCAGAACCTCTACGGTGTGACCGATGCGACGCAGGCCCAGGCCCTTGACGCAAGCTTTGTGATTGGCCAGACGGCCATTGGTGCTCTTGATCAGAGTCACTTTGACGGTATTAGCCATGGTTAGAGAATCTCCTCGACGCTCTTGCCACGCTTGGCTGCAACAGAACCCGGAGACTGCATGGTCTTCAGACCCTTGAAAGTGGCGTGAACCACGTTCACCGGGTTGGTCGAGCCGTAGCACTTGGCCAGAACGTTCTGCACGCCAGCCACTTCCAGCACGGCACGCATGGCGCCGCCGGCGATGATACCGGTACCTTCCGAAGCCGGCTGCATGAACACCTTGGAGGCGCCGTGAGCGGACTTGATCGGGTACTGCAGAGTGGTGCCGTTCAGATCAACTTGGATCATGTTGCGACGAGCAGCTTCCATCGCCTTCTGGATAGCAGCCGGAACTTCGCGGGACTTGCCACGGCCGAAACCGACGCGACCCTTGCCATCACCCACCACGGTCAGCGCGGTGAAAGTGAAGATACGGCCACCCTTTACGGTCTTGGCAACGCGGTTAACCTGAACCAGCTTCTCGATGTAGCCTTCGTCGCGCTTTTGGTCGTTATTTGCCATAACTTAGAACTCCAGCCCGCCTTCACGAGCAGCATCAGCCAGCGCCTTGACGCGGCCGTGGTACTTGAAGCCAGAACGGTCGAATGCCACCTGGGTCACACCAGCGGCTTTCGCACGCTCAGCAACCAGCGCACCAACTTTCTTGGCTGCGTCGACGTTGCCGGTGGCGCCATCACGCAGTGCTTTGTCCAAGGTAGAGGCGCTGGCCAGAACCTTGCTGCCGTCGGCCGAGATGACCTGGGCGTAGATGTGCTGCGAAGAGCGGTACACGCACAGACGCACGGCTTCGAGCTCGTGCATTTTCAGGCGTGCTTTGCGAGCGCGACGCAGACGAGTAACTTTTTTGTCGGTCATTTTTCAGCCCCTTACTTCTTCTTGGCTTCTTTACGACGGACAACTTCATCCGCGTAACGAACGCCTTTGCCCTTGTAGGGCTCAGGACGACGGAAGTCACGGATTTCCGCAGCCACCTGACCCACCAGTTGCTTGTCGATACCCTTGATCAGGATTTCGGTCTGGTTCGGGGTTTCAGCCACGACGCCTTCCGGCAGTTCGTAGTCGATCGGGTGGGAGAAGCCCAGTGCGAGGTTCAGCACCTGGCCTTTGGCTTGAGCTTTGTAGCCCACGCCGACCAGCTGCAGCTTACGCTCGAAGCCTTGGCTGACACCGATGACCATGTTGTTCACCAGGGCACGAGTAGTACCGGCCATAGCGCGGTTCTGCTGGTCGCCATTACGGGCGGCGAAACGCAGTTCGCTACCTTCCTGGATCACTTCCACGGACGAGTGAACGTTCAGTTCCAGGGCGCCCTTGGCACCCTTGACCGAGAGCTGCTGACCGGCGAGTTTGATCTCGACACCGGCAGGCAGCACAACGGGGTTCTTAGCAACGCGAGACATGCTTATCCCCCCTTAGAACACGGTGCAGAGCACTTCGCCGCCGACACCGGCAGCGCGCGCAGCGCGATCCGTCATCACACCTTTGTTGGTGGAGACGATGGAAACACCGAGACCGCCGCGAACCTTCGGCAGGTCATCGACGGATTTGTATTGACGAAGGCCAGGACGGCTCACGCGCTTGACTTCCTCGATGACCGGACGGCCTTCGAAGTACTTCAGCTCGATGGACAGTTGTGGCTTGGCTTCACCATTGACTTCATAACCCGCAATGTAACCTTCGTCTTTCAGAACTTTGGCTACGGCTACCTTCAGAGTGGAAGAAGGCATGCTTACGACGGACTTTTCAGCCATCTGGGCATTACGGATACGAGTTAGCATGTCCGCTAACGGGTCCTGCATACTCATGGGCTAGACGCTCCTGATACAAAAAGAACAGCCCGAGGGCTGTGGGATCATCCAAAAGCTCGGCATGGAAATACCAGGCTCAGGAGAGCCGGACATTCTAGAGACCGATCAAAAATGAATCAAGCCCCAAAAGGGGCTTGTTCAAATAAAGACAAAGCCGGCACTAGGCCGGCTTCGCTTTTTTTACTGCTGTTACCAGCTGGCTTTCACCAGGCCCGGTACGTCACCGCGCATGGCGGCTTCGCGCAGCTTGTTACGCGACAGACCGAACTTGCGGTAAACGCCGTGCGGACGGCCGGTGATGCGGCAACGGTTACGCAGGCGCGAGGCGCTGGCGTCACGTGGTTGCTTCTGCAGAGCGACCTGGGCTTCCCAACGCGCTTCCGGACTGGTGTTCGGGTTAGCGATGGTGGCTTTCAGCTCGGCACGCTTCTTGGCGTACTTGGCAACCGTTTGCTGACGCTTCAGCTCGCGGTTCTTCATGCTTGTCTTGGCCATTATCCAGACTCCGATCAGTTGCGGAACGGGAAGTTGAAAGCACGCAGCAGAGCGCGGCCTTCATCATCGTTACGGGCAGTGGTAGTCAGGGTGATGTCCAGACCACGCAGCGCATCGATTTTGTCGTAATCGATTTCCGGGAAGATGATCTGCTCTTTCACGCCCATGCTGTAGTTGCCACGACCATCGAAGGACTTGGCATTCAGGCCGCGGAAGTCACGCACGCGCGGCAGGGAGATGGACAGCAGACGATCCAGGAACTCGTACATACGCTCGCGACGCAGAGTGACCTTGACGCCAATCGGCCAACCTTCACGAACCTTGAAACCGGCGATCGACTTGCGGGCATGAGTCACAACGACTTTCTGACCGGTAATCTTCTCGAGGTCGGCAACAGCGTTTTCGATGATCTTCTTGTCACCGATCGCTTCGCCCAGGCCCATGTTCAGGGTGATCTTGGTGATGCGCGGAACTTCCATCACGTTCGCCAGCTTCAGTTCTTCCTTCAGCTTGGGCGCGATTTCCTTCCGGTAAATCTCTTTCAGTCGTGCCATGGTATTTACCTACGGATTCTCAAGCGCCAACCGGCTTCTGGGTGGACTTGAAGACACGAATTTTCTTGCCGTCTTCGGTCTTGAAGCCAACGCGGTCAGCCTTGTTGGTTTCAGAGTTGAAGATGGCAACGTTGGAAGCGTGCAGAGGCGCTTCTTTCTCGACGATACCGCCTTGAACGCCCGACATCGGGTTCGGCTTGGTATGACGCTTCACCAGGTTGATGCCACCGACGACCAGACGGTCGTCAGCGAGAACCTTGAGCACCTTACCGCGCTTACCTTTGTCTTTGCCGGCGATCACGATGATCTCGTCGTCACGACGAATCTTTTGCATGTCGGATCTCCTTAAAGCACTTCAGGGGCGAGCGAGACGATCTTCATGAACTTCTCGGAACGCAGTTCACGGGTCACTGGCCCGAAGATACGGGTACCGATCGGCTCTTGCTTGTTGTTCAGCAGAACAGCAGCGTTGCCGTCGAAGCGGATGATCGAACCGTCGGCACGACGAACGCCGTGACGGGTACGAACAACCACTGCGGTCATGACCTGACCTTTCTTCACTTTGCCGCGCGGAATTGCTTCCTTGACGGTGACCTTGATGATGTCGCCGATGCCGGCGTAGCGACGATGAGAGCCGCCCAGCACCTTGATGCACATAACGCGACGTGCACCACTGTTGTCAGCAACATCGAGCATGGATTGAGTCTGAATCATAAAATTTCTCCGACCCCTAGCCCTTAGACGTCAACTGCGCGTTCGACGACTTCAACCAGAGCCCAGGACTTGGTCTTGGACTGCGGACGGGTTTCGCGAATGGAAACCTTGTCGCCGATCTTGCACTGGTTGGTTTCGTCGTGAGCGTGCAGTTTGGTCGAACGCTTGACGTATTTACCGTAGATCGGGTGCTTTACACGGCGCTCGATCAGAACGGTGATGGTCTTGTCCATCTTGTCGCTGACAACACGGCCGGTCAGCGTACGGACTGTTTTTTCGGCTTCAGCCATGATCACTTACCTGCCTGCTGGTTGAGCACAGTTTTCACACGAGCGATGTCGCGCTTAACTTGCGAGAGCAGGTGAGACTGCCCCAACTGGCCAGTTGCTTTCTGCATGCGCAGATTGAACTGGTCGCGCAGCAGACCGAGCAGTTGCTCGTTCAGTTGCTGTGCGGTTTTTTCACGAAGTTCGGTCGCTTTCATCACATCACCGTCCGCTTAACAAAGGTGGTGGCGAGCGGCAGCTTTGCAGCAGCCAGGGCGAAAGCCTCGCGCGCCAGCTCTTCGGAAACGCCTTCGATCTCGTACAGGACTTTGCCTGGCTGGATCTGGGCTACCCAATATTCGACGCCACCCTTACCTTTACCCATCCGCACTTCGAGAGGCTTCTTGGTAACCGGCTTGTCCGGGAATACGCGAATCCAGATCTTGCCGCCACGTTTTACGTGACGAGTCAGAGCACGACGAGCGGACTCGATCTGACGGGCGGTGAGACGACCGCGGGCTACAGACTTCAGCGCGAACTCGCCGAAGCTGACCTTGCTACCGCGCTGAGCCAGACCACGGTTGTGGCCGGTCATCTGCTTGCGGAACTTCGTACGCTTTGGTTGCAACATGATGCGTACTCCTTATTTCTTAGCAGCTTTACGAGGAGCGGGCGCTTGCGGCTTCAGCTCTTCAGTGCGGCCACCAATGACCTCACCCTTGAAGATCCAAACCTTGACGCCGATCACACCGTAAGTGGTGTGCGCTTCGTAGGTGGCGTAATCGATATCTGCACGCAGGGTGTGCAGGGGCACACGACCTTCGCGATACCACTCGGTACGGGCGATTTCAGCGCCACCAAGACGACCACTCACCTGGATCTTGATGCCCTTGGCACCAATACGCATGGCGTTCTGTACAGCGCGCTTCATGGCGCGACGGAACATTACGCGGCGCTCCAGCTGCTGAGCTACGCTCTGTGCAACCAGCATACCGTCGAGCTCCGGCTTGCGGATCTCTTCGATGTTGATGTGCACCGGCACACCCATTTGCTTGGTCAGGTCCTGACGCAGCTTCTCAACATCTTCACCTTTCTTGCCGATCACGATGCCGGGACGAGCGGTGTGGATGGTGATGCGTGCGGTTTGAGCCGGACGAGCGATGTCGATACGGCTAACGGACGCGCTTTTTAGTTTGTCTTGCAGGTATGCACGAACCTTCAGGTCGGCATTCAGGTAGTCGGCGTAAGTGCGACCATCTGCATACCAAACCGAAGTGTGATCCTTGACGATTCCCAGGCGGATGCCAACGGGATGTACTTTCTGACCCATCTGATCGACTCCGTTACTTGTCCGCAACCTTGACAGTGATATGGCAAGACCGCTTGACGATGCGATCAGCACGGCCTTTGGCACGCGGCATGATGCGCTTAAGCGAACGCCCTTCGTTGACGAAAACGGTGCTGACCTTCAGGTCATCAACGTCTGCGCCTTCGTTGTGCTCGGCGTTGGCAACGGCCGACTCCAGCACTTTCTTCATGATCTCGGCGGCTTTCTTGCTGCTGAAAGCCAGCAGGTTGAGCGCTTCGCCCACCTTCTTCCCGCGGATCTGGTCGGCGACCAGGCGAGCTTTCTGGGCGGAGATGCGAGCGCCCGACAACTTAGCGGCTACTTCCATTTCCAAACCCCTTAACGCTTGCCTTTCTTGTCGGCAACGTGACCACGATAGGTACGCGTGCCGGCAAATTCGCCCAGTTTGTGGCCGACCATGTCTTCGTTCACGAGGACCGGGACATGTTGACGACCGTTATGCACAGCGATGGTCAGACCGACCATCTGCGGCAGGATCATGGAACGACGCGACCAGGTCTTAACCGGTTTGCGTTCGTTCTTTTCCACCGCCGCTTCGACCTTCTTCAGTAGGTGAAGATCGATAAAAGGACCTTTTTTCAGAGAACGTGGCACTGTCGTATCCCTCTATTTACTTGCGACGACGGACGATCATGTTGTCGGTGCGCTTGTTAGCACGGGTTTTCGCGCCCTTGGTCGGGAAGCCCCATGGCGACACCGGATGACGACCACCGGAGGTACGACCCTCACCACCACCGTGCGGGTGATCAACCGGGTTCATGGCAACACCACGAACGGTCGGACGAACACCGCGCCAGCGCTTGGCACCGGCCTTACCCAGCGAACGCAGGCTGTGCTCGGAGTTCGAGACTTCGCCCAGGGTCGCACGGCACTCGGAAAGGACTTTGCGCATTTCGCCGGAGCGCAGACGCAGAGTCACATAGGCACCTTCACGAGCGATCAGCTGAGCGGAAGCACCAGCGGAACGAGCGATCTGAGCACCTTTACCCGGCTTCAGCTCGATACCGTGAACGGTCGAACCTACCGGAATGTTGCGCAGCTGCAGGCTGTTGCCCGGCTTGATCGGAGCCATGATGCCCGCAATCAGCTGGTCGCCAGCAGAAACGCCCTTCGGAGCGATGATGTAGCGACGTTCGCCGTCAGCGTATTTCAGCAGAGCGATGTGAGCAGTACGGTTCGGATCGTATTCCACGCGTTCGACGGTGGCAGGAATGCCATCCTTGTCGTTGCGACGGAAGTCGACCAGACGGTAATGCTGCTTATGACCACCACCGATATGACGGGTGGTAATACGGCCATTGTTGTTACGACCACCGGACTTCGACTTTTTCTCGAGCAGCGGAGCGTACGGAGCGCCTTTGTGCAGCTCCTGATTGACCACCTTGACCACAAAACGGCGGCCAGCGGAAGTCGGTTTGCATT
Source organism: Ectopseudomonas toyotomiensis (assembly GCF_017167985.1). Taxonomy (NCBI): domain Bacteria; kingdom Pseudomonadati; phylum Pseudomonadota; class Gammaproteobacteria; order Pseudomonadales; family Pseudomonadaceae; genus Ectopseudomonas; species Ectopseudomonas toyotomiensis. Next base: position 1,471,997 of record NZ_CP070505.1, read on the forward strand.
TAACGATTGCCATGATGCACCCCTTCCTTACTCAGCACTGCTGGTGAAATCGAGTTCTTGGCCCGGCTGAAGGGAGATAACTGCCTTCTTCCAGTCGTTACGCTTGCCCAGACCGCGAGCGGTGCGCTTGCTCTTACCCAGAACGTTCTGGGTAGTAACGCGCTCAACCTTCACGCCGAACAGGCCTTCGACAGCCTTCTTGATTTCCAGCTTGGTCGCATCGGTAGCGACTTTGAAAACGAACTGACCTTGCTTGTCAGCCAGAACCGTGGCCTTCTCGGAGATGTGCGGGCCAAGCAGCACTTTGAATACGCGTTCCTGGTTCATCCCAGCAGCTCCTCGAATTTCTTCACGGCCGAAACGGTGACCAGCACCTTCTCGTACGCGATCAGGCTGACCGGATCGGAACCCTGGACGTCACGTACATCAACGTGCGGCAGGTTGCGGGCAGCCAGGTACAGGTTCTCATCGACAGCGTCGGATACGATCAGCACGTCGGTCAGGCCCAGGCCATTGAGTTTGGCCAGCAGGGTCTTGGTCTTCGGCGCATCAACGGCGAAGTCTTCGACCACGACCAGACGGTCGGTACGAACGAGCTCAGCAAGGATGGAGCGCAGAGCTGCGCGGTACATCTTCTTGTTCAGCTTTTGCTCGTGGTTGCGGGTGGACGCTGCGAAGGTCACACCACCGCCACGCCAGATCGGACCACGAGTGGTACCAGCACGAGCACGACCAGTGCCCTTCTGACGCCATGGGCGCTTACCGCCACCGGAAACGTCGGAACGGGACTTCTGACCTTTGGTGCCCTGACGGCCGCCAGCCATGTAGGCCACGACTGCTTGGTGAACCAGAGTCTCGTTGAACTCGCCACCGAAGGTCGCTTCGGACACTTCGATCGCCTGAGCGCCATTTACATTCAATTGCATCTCAGATTCTCCCCTTACGCCTTGGCAGCCGGACGAACGATAACGTCGCCGCCAGTAGCGCCAGGAACGGCACCCTTGACCAGCAGCAGATTACGCTCGGCGTCTACGCGCACGACTTCCAGGGACTGCACGGTAACGCGCTCAGCACCCATGTGGCCGGACATCTTCTTGCCCTTGAATACGCGACCCGGGGTCTGGCACTGGCCAATGGAACCCGGAACACGGTGGGACACGGAGTTGCCGTGAGTGTTGTCCTGGCCGCGGAAGTTCCAACGCTTGATGGTACCGGCGAAGCCTTTACCCTTGGACTGACCGGTGACATCCACCAGTTGACCAGCTTGGAAAATTTCAGCGTTGATCAGATCGCCAGCCTGGTAGTCGCCTTCTTCAAGACGGAACTCCAGAACGGTACGACCTGCCGCGACGTTCGCCTTGGCGAAGTGGCCAGCTTGAGCTGCTGTGACACGCGAAGCACGACGCTCGCCAACAGTGACTTGCACTGCGCGATAGCCATCGGATTCTTCGGTTTTAAACTGGGTGACGCGATTCGGCTCGATCTCGATGACCGTAACCGGAATGGAGACACCTTCTTCGGTGAAAATACGGGTCATACCCGCTTTACGACCGACTACACCAATAGTCATGTTGTAAACCTCATGAGTGTACGGGGCTTTCACCCGCTATGGCCGCCCATTTCAGAGCGTTACACGACTAAAACCGCCAGGTTTTAGCCGAGGCTGATCTGCACTTCCACGCCTGCCGCAAGGTCAAGCTTCATCAGCGCGTCAACGGTTTTATCCGTCGGCTGGACGATGTCCAGAACACGCTTATGAGTGCGGATTTCGTACTGATCACGCGCGTCTTTGTTGACGTGCGGGGAGACCAGAACGGTGTACCGCTCCTTACGAGTAGGCAGAGGAATCGGACCACGCACCTGAGCACCAGTACGTTTCGCGGTTTCCACGATTTCCTGGGTAGATTGATCGATCAGGCGATGGTCAAAAGCCTTCAACCGAATACGGATTTGTTGGTTTTGCATTTTGACCTCAGATTCCAAGCTGCTAATCCCCACAGACGGACTACGCCCGCTCGAGGGAGGCGCAATTGTACGGATGCCCCCTGGGGGTGTCAACTTTTAACCAGTTCAAAAGAAAAGGGCCCCGAAGGGCCCTTTTCTATACCGCGGATCGTTGATTACTCGACGATCTTGGCAACCACGCCAGCACCAACGGTACGGCCGCCTTCGCGAATCGCGAAACGCAGACCATCTTCCATGGCGATCGGCTTGATCAGGGTAACAACCATTTTGATGTTGTCGCCCGGCATTACCATCTCAACGCCTTCCGGCAGTTCGCACGAACCGGTCACGTCAGTGGTACGGAAGTAGAACTGAGGACGGTAGCCCTTGAAGAACGGAGTGTGACGACCACCTTCTTCCTTGGACAGAACGTACACTTCAGCTTCGAACTTGGTGTGCGGCTTGATGGTGCCCGGCTTGGCCAGAACCTGACCACGCTCGACTTCATCACGCTTGGTGCCGCGCAGCAGCACGCCGCAGTTCTCACCAGCACGACCTTCGTCCAGCAGCTTGCGGAACATCTCAACGCCGGTGCAGGTGGTCTTGGTGGTCGGACGCAGACCAACGATTTCGATTTCTTCCTGGATACGGACGATACCGCGCTCTACACGACCGGTAACTACAGTACCGCGGCCAGAGATCGAGAATACGTCTTCGATCGGCATCAGGAACGGCTTGTCGATGGCACGAACCGGCTCAGGGATATAGGTATCCAGAGTCTCGACGAGCTTCTTGACGGCAGTGGTGCCCATCTCGTTGTCGTCCTGACCGTTCAAAGCCATCAGCGCGGAGCCGATGATGATCGGAGTGTCGTCACCCGGGAAATCGTAGGTGCTCAGCAGGTCGCGAACTTCCATCTCGACCAGCTCCAGCAGCTCAGCGTCGTCAACCATGTCAGCCTTGTTCAGGAAGACAACGATGTACGGTACGCCAACCTGACGGGACAGCAGGATGTGCTCACGGGTTTGCGGCATCGGGCCGTCGGCAGCCGAGCAGACCAGGATCGCGCCATCCATCTGGGCAGCACCGGTGATCATGTTCTTCACGTAGTCGGCGTGACCCGGGCAGTCAACGTGCGCGTAGTGACGAATGTTGGAATCGTACTCTACGTGGGCAGTGTTGATGGTGATACCACGAGCCTTCTCTTCCGGAGCGCTGTCGATCTTATCGAAGTCAACGCGAGCGGAACCGAAAACTTCGGAGCAGACACGGGTCAGAGCAGCGGTCAGAGTGGTTTTACCGTGGTCAACGTGACCGATGGTGCCAACGTTGACGTGCGGTTTGTTACGTTCGAATTTTTCCTTAGCCACGACAGTAAACCTCTTACTTAAAGGGCGGGATTAGCCTTGTTTTTTAACCAGTGCTTCGACGATGTTCGCCGGAGCCTCTGCGTACTTGGAGAATTCCATGGAGTAGCTGGCGCGACCCTGGGACATGGAACGGACGTCGGTAGCGTAACCAAACATCTCGCCCAGCGGAACTTCGGCACGGATAACCTTACCGGACACCGAATCTTCCATACCCTGGATCAGACCACGACGACGGTTCAGGTCACCCATCACGTCACCCATGTAATCCTCAGGAGTTACCACTTCTACCTTCATGATCGGCTCAAGCACCTTACCGCCACCCTTCTGGGCCAGCTGCTTGGTCGCCATGGAGGCAGCGATCTTGAACGCCATCTCGTTGGAGTCGACGTCGTGGTAGGAACCATCGAACACGGTAGCCTTCAGGCCGATCAGCGGATAGCCGGCAACAACGCCGTTCTTCATCTGCTCTTCGATACCCTTCTGGATCGCCGGGATGTATTCCTTTGGAACCACACCACCTACGACTTCGTTGGTAAACACCAGACCTTCGGTGATGTTGCCCTTGTCGTCCACGTCCGGAGTCGAGAAACGAATCCAGCAGTGACCGAACTGACCGCGACCACCGGACTGACGAACGAACTTACCTTCGATCTCGACAGCGTCCTTGGTGATGGTTTCACGGTAGGAAACCTGCGGCTTGCCGATGTTGGCCTCGACGTTGAATTCGCGCTTCATGCGGTCAACGAGGATGTCCAGGTGCAGCTCACCCATACCGGAGATGATGGTCTGACCGGTTTCTTCGTCAGTCTTGACGCGGAACGACGGGTCTTCCTGAGCCAGCTTGCCCAGTGCGATACCCATCTTCTCCTGGTCAGCCTTGGTTTTCGGCTCTACAGCTACCGAAATGACCGGCTCCGGGAAGTCCATGCGCTCGAGGATGATCTGCTTGTCCGGATCGCACAGGGTTTCACCGGTGGTGACGTCCTTCATGCCGATCAGAGCTGCGATGTCGCCAGCGCGCACTTCTTTGATCTCTTCACGCTGGTTGGCGTGCATCTGCACCATACGACCAACGCGCTCTTTCTTACCTTTCACGGAGTTGATGACCGACTGGCCAGACTCCAGAACGCCCGAGTAGACGCGCACGAAGGTCAGCGTACCGACGAACGGGTCGGTAGCGATCTTGAACGCCAGAGCCGAGAACGGCTCGTTGTCGTCAGCATGACGCTCGTCGTAATCGCCTTCGGCGATTTCATCTTTCGGCTTGTCGGCCAGATCCGGGTGAATACCCTTGATCGCAGGGATCTCGGTCGGAGCGGGCAGGAAGTCGATGACGGCATCGAGAACCAGGGGAACGCCCTTGTTCTTGAACGAGGAACCGCAGACAGCCGGCACGATCTCGCTCGCCAGAGTACGGGCGCGCAGACCAGCCTTGATGTCCTCGGCCGACAAGTCACCTTCTTCAAGGTACTTGTTCATCAGCTCTTCATTGGCTTCGGCAGCAGCCTCAACCATGTTCGAGCGCCACTCGTTGGCCAGGTCTACCAGCTCGGCAGGAATCTCTTCCTCACGATAGGTAGTGCCCTTGTCGTCTTCGTTCCAATAGATGGCCTTCATCTTGATCAGATCAACCTGACCTTCGAAGTTCTCTTCTGAACCGATGGCGATCTGAATCGGTACCGGGGTGTGACCCAGACGGTTCTTGATCTGACCAACGACGCGCAGGAAGTTGGCACCAGCACGGTCCATCTTGTTCACGTAGACGATACGTGGAACGCCGTACTTGTTGGCCTGACGCCATACGGTTTCGGACTGCGGCTCAACGCCCGAAGTACCACAGAACACTACGACAGCGCCGTCGAGTACGCGCAGCGAGCGCTCTACTTCGATGGTGAAGTCAACGTGACCGGGGGTATCGATGACGTTTACGCGGTAGTTGTCGTACTGACCAACCGAACCTTTCCAGAAGGTGGTGATAGCAGCAGAAGTAATGGTAATACCACGCTCCTGCTCCTGAACCATCCAGTCGGTGGTCGCGGCGCCATCATGCACCTCGCCCATCTTGTGGCTCAGGCCTGTGTAGAACAGGATCCGCTCGGTAGTGGTGGTCTTGCCCGCGTCAACGTGGGCACAGATACCGATGTTACGGTAGCGGTTAATTGCTGTATTACGAGCCATAAAGCCCTCGCAAGGTTAGTGGAGCCGGAATTAGAAGCGGTAGTGCGAGAAAGCTTTGTTGGCTTCAGCCATACGGTGCACGTCTTCACGCTTCTTGACAGCAGCGCCTTTGCCTTCAGCAGCATCCAGCAACTCACCAGCCAGACGCAGAGCCATGGACTTCTCACCGCGCTTGCGCGCGTAGTCCACCAGCCAGCGCATAGCCAGGGCGTTACGACGGGAAGGACGAACTTCGACCGGAACCTGGTAGGTAGCACCGCCTACACGGCGGGACTTGACTTCGACCAGCGGAGCGATGGCGTCGAGAGCTTTCTCGAAGATCTCCAGGGGATCGCTGTTCTTGCGTGCTTTGACAGTGTCCAGAGCACCGTAAACGATGCGCTCGGCCACGGCCTTCTTGCCGCTTTCCATCACGTGGTTCATGAATTTGGCGAGGATCTGGCTTCCGTATTTCGGATCGTCCAGGATCTCACGCTTTGCTGCTACACGACGTCTTGGCATTGATAAGCCCTCAAACGGTCTTCAGGTTAGCTCGGGACCAACAGCGAACGCCGCGCCCGACCTTACTCTTATCGACTCAACTAAATAAAAAGGATCAAGCGGCCTTATTTCGGACGCTTGGTACCGTACTTGGAACGACCCTGCTTACGGTCTTTGACGCCGGAGGTATCCAGCGAACCACGCACGGTGTGGTAGCGCACACCCGGAAGGTCTTTTACACGACCGCCACGGATCAGCACGACGCTGTGCTCTTGCAGGTTGTGGCCCTCACCACCGATGTACGAGGAAACCTCGAAACCGTTGGTCAGACGCACGCGGCATACTTTACGCAGTGCCGAGTTAGGTTTTTTCGGCGTAGTGGTGTACACGCGAGTGCACACGCCACGACGCTGCGGGCAGTTCTGCAGCGCAGGCACGTCGGATTTCTCGACGATACGCTTACGCGGCTGACGTACCAGCTGGTTGATAGTTGCCATCTACTAGCTCCACTGTTGTCTTTCGACGCTCACAAATAAAGATGGCAGAGCACAGCGCCCTGCCAAATTTAGGGGTGCATGAGTCTAAAGAGACTCACCCCCCCAGTCAAGACAAAGCCCCGCTGGCAAACCAGCGAGGCTTCGACTCAATTTCCGCTGGAGTTCAGCGCTTCGGTCAGTGCGGCTTCCACCTCACTGGCGCTGACTCGTACCGGCTTGTCTGCATCACGCTTGCGCTTGCGCTCGCTGTGATAGGCCAGACCGGTACCGGCCGGGATCAGACGACCCACGACCACGTTCTCTTTCAGACCACGCAGGTAGTCGCGCTTGCCGGTAACCGCCGCCTCGGTGAGGACGCGAGTGGTTTCCTGGAAGGACGCTGCCGAGATGAACGACTCGGTGGACAGCGACGCCTTGGTGATACCCAGCAGTACGCGGGTGTACTTGGCGACGAACTTGTCCTCTTCGGCCAGACGCTCGTTCTCGCCCAGAACCTGGGTGAGCTCCATCTGGTCGCCCTTGATGAAGGACGAATCGCCGGACTCGCTGACTTCGACCTTACGCAGCATCTGACGCAGGATGGTCTCGATGTGCTTGTCGTTGATCTTCACGCCCTGCAGACGGTAAACGTCCTGGATCTCGTTGACGATGTACTTGGCCAGCGCGCTCACACCCAGCAGACGCAGGATATCGTGCGGATCGCTCGGACCGTCGGAGATAACTTCGCCGCGGTTCACTTGTTCGCCTTCGAAGACGTTCAGGTGACGCCACTTCGGAATCAGCTCCTCGTACGGATCACTGCCATCGGTCGGGGTGATGACCAGACGGCGCTTGCCCTTGGTCTCTTTACCGAACGAGATGGTGCCGCTGATTTCCGCCAGGATCGAAGCTTCCTTCGGACGACGGGCTTCGAACAGGTCGGCAACGCGCGGCAGACCACCGGTGATGTCGCGAGTCTTCGAGGTCTCTTGCGGAATACGGGCGATAACGTCACCGACCGCGATCTGCGCACCGTCAGCCACACCGACCAGGGCGTTGGCTGGCAGGAAGTACTGAGCGGGAACGTCGGTACCCGGCAGCAGCAGTTCCTTGCCGTTGGCATCGACCATCTTGATGGCCGGACGAATGTCCTTGCCAGCAGCCGGACGATCCTTCGGATCGAGAACCTCGATGTTGGTCAGACCGGTCAGTTCGTCGGTCTGGCGCTTGATGGTGATGCCCTCCTCCATGCCGACGAAGGTCACGGTACCCTTCATTTCGGTCACGATCGGGTGGGTGTGCGGGTCCCACTTGGCGACGATGGCGCCAGCGTCGACCTTGTCGCCTTCCTTCACGGAAATCACGGCACCGTACGGCAGCTTGTAACGCTCGCGCTCGCGACCGAACTCGTCAGCCACAGCCAGCTCGCCGGAGCGGGAAACCGCTACCAGGTTGCCGTCCACGCGCTCGACGTGCTTCAGGTTGTGCAGGCGGATCGCACCACCGTTCTTCACCTGGACGCTGTCGGCAGCCGAAGTACGGCTTGCAGCGCCACCGATGTGGAAGGTACGCATGGTCAGCTGGGTACCCGGCTCACCGATGGACTGCGCTGCGATAACGCCGACCGCCTCACCGATGTTGACCTGGTGACCACGGGCCAGATCGCGGCCGTAGCACTTGGCGCAGATGCCGAAGCGGGTTTCGCAGGTGATCGGCGAACGCACGACCACTTCGTCGACGCTGTTCAGCTCGATGAACTCGACCCACTGCTCGTCGATCAGGGTACCGGCCGGGACGATAACGTCCTCGGTGCCTGGCTTGAACACGTCCTTGGCAATCACTCGACCCAGTACGCGCTCACCCAGCGGCTCGACGACGTCGCCGCCTTCGATGTGCGGCGTCATCAGCAGACCGTGCTCGGTACCGCAATCGATCTCGGTCACCACCAGATCCTGCGCCACGTCGACCAGACGACGAGTCAGGTAACCGGAGTTCGCGGTCTTCAGTGCGGTATCCGCCAGACCCTTACGAGCACCGTGGGTGGAGATGAAGTACTGCAGAACCGACAGACCTTCGCGGAAGTTCGCGGTGATCGGCGTTTCGATGATGGAGCCGTCCGGCTTGGCCATCAGACCACGCATACCGGCCAGCTGACGGATCTGGGCGGCGCTACCACGAGCACCGGAGTCCGCCATCATGTACATGGAGTTGAAGGACTCCTGCTCGACGGTCTTGCCTTCGCGATCGACAACCGGCTCTTTCGAGAGGTTGGCCATCATCGCCTTGGACACTTCATCGTTGGCCTTCGACCAGAGGTCGATCACCTTGTTGTACTTCTCGCCCTGGGTAACCAGGCCGGAGGCGTACTGCGATTCGATTTCCTTCACTTCCTCGGTGGCGGCGTCGATGATGCGCGCCTTCTCGTCCGGGATGACGAAGTCGTTCACGCCGATCGACACACCGGAGATGGTCGAGTAAGCGAAACCGGTATACATCAGCTGGTCAGCGAAGATGACGGTGTCCTTCAGACCAACGGTGCGGTAGCACTGGTTGATCAGCTTGGAGATCGCCTTCTTCTTCATCGACTGGTTGACCACGTCGTAAGACAGGCCGGCCGGTACGATCTGGAACAGCAGCGCGCGGCCGACGGTGGTGTCGACGATGCGGGTGTTCTTGGTGATCGAACCATCTTTCTCTTTGATGGTTTCGTTGATACGCACTTTCACGCGGGCGTGCAGGGACGCTTCGCCGGCGCGGAACACGCGATCGACTTCCTGCAGGTCGGCGAATACGCGACCTTCTCCCTTGGCGTTCACGGCTTCACGGGTCATGTAGTACAGACCCAGTACAACGTCCTGCGACGGCACGATGATCGGCTCACCGTTGGCGGGCGAGAGGATGTTGTTGGTCGACATCATCAGCGCGCGCGCTTCGAGCTGGGCTTCCAGCGTCAGCGGCACGTGAACGGCCATCTGGTCACCGTCGAAGTCGGCGTTGTACGCGGCGCAGACCAGCGGGTGCAGCTGGATCGCTTTACCTTCGATCAGTACCGGCTCGAACGCCTGGATGCCCAGACGGTGCAGGGTCGGTGCACGGTTGAGCAGGACGGGGTGTTCGCGGATCACTTCGGCGAGAACGTCCCACACTTCCGGCAGCTCGCGCTCGACCATCTTCTTCGCGGCCTTGATGGTGGTCGCCAGACCACGCATTTCCAGCTTGCCGAAAATGAACGGCTTGAACAGCTCCAGGGCCATCTTCTTCGGCAGACCGCACTGGTGCAGACGCAGGGTCGGGCCGACGGTAATAACGGAACGACCGGAGTAGTCCACGCGCTTACCGAGCAGGTTCTGACGGAAGCGACCTTGCTTACCTTTGATCATGTCGGCCAGCGACTTCAGCGGACGCTTGTTCGAGCCAGTGATGGCGCGACCGCGACGGCCGTTGTCGAGCAGGGCGTCGACCGCTTCCTGCAGCATGCGCTTTTCGTTGCGCACGATGATGTCCGGCGCGGACAGATCGAGCAGGCGCTTGAGACGGTTGTTACGGTTGATCACGCGGCGATACAGATCGTTCAGATCGGAAGTCGCGAAGCGGCCACCATCCAGCGGTACCAGCGGACGCAGATCCGGCGGCAGAACCGGCAGAACGGTCAGCACCATCCATTCCGGCAGGTTGCCGGAGTCCTTGAAGGCTTCCATCAGCTTCAGGCGCTTGGACAGCTTCTTGATCTTGGTCTCGGAGTTGGTCTGCGGAATCTCTTCACGCAGGCGGCCGATCTCATGATCCAGGTCGATGGCGTGCAGCAGCTCACGCACGGCTTCGGCGCCCATGCGCGCATCGAAGTCGTCACCGAACTCTTCGAGGGCTTCGAAGTACTGTTCGTCGTTCAGCAGCTGACCCTTCTCGAGGGTGGTCATGCCCGGATCGATTACGACGTAGCTCTCGAAATAGAGCACGCGCTCGATATCACGCAGGGTCATGTCCATCAGCAGGCCGATACGGGACGGCAGCGACTTCAGGAACCAGATGTGGGCAACCGGCGAGGCCAGTTCGATGTGCGCCATGCGCTCACGACGAACCTTGGCCAGCGCCACTTCAACGCCGCACTTCTCGCAGATCACACCGCGGTGCTTGAGGCGCTTGTACTTGCCGCACAGGCACTCGTAGTCCTTGACCGGGCCAAAGATCTTGGCGCAGAACAGGCCGTCGCGCTCTGGCTTGAAGGTACGGTAGTTGATGGTTTCCGGCTTTTTAACTTCACCGAACGACCACGAACGGATCATCTCAGGCGAGGCCAATCCGATACGGATGGCGTCGAACTCTTCGATCTGACCCTGGTTTTTCAGCAAATTCAGTAGGTCTTTCAAGGCCTTTCCTCCTGGCGGAGCGGGCAGCGGGCTGGACTAGCCCCGCTGCCGATTCACGTCGTGTTATTCGGTTTCCAGATCGATATCGATGCCGAGCGAACGGATCTCTTTGATCAGTACGTTGAAGGACTCGGGCATGCCCGGCTCCATACGGTGATCGCCATCCACGATGTTCTTGTACATCTTGGTACGGCCGTTCACGTCGTCCGACTTCACGGTCAGCATTTCCTGCAGGGTGTAGGCGGCGCCATAGGCTTCCAGTGCCCAGACCTCCATCTCCCCGAAACGCTGACCACCGAACTGCGCCTTACCACCCAGCGGCTGCTGGGTAACCAGGCTGTAGGAACCAGTGGAACGGGCGTGCATCTTGTCGTCCACCAGGTGGTTCAGTTTGAGCATGTACATGTAGCCGACGGTGGTCGGGCGCTCGAACTGGTTACCGGTACGACCGTCGAACAGGCGCATCTGGCCGCTCTCCGGCAGATCAGCCAGCTTCAGCATGGCCTTGATCTCGGTTTCCTTGGCGCCGTCGAACACGGCAGTCGCCATCGGTACACCGCCTTTGAGGTTCTTCGCCAGCTCGAGGATCTCGGTATCGGAGAACTCGTCGAGGTTTTCCTGACGGCCACCGATCTCGTTGTAGATCTCAGCGAGGAACTTGCGCAGTTCGGCGATCTTGCGCTGCTCTTCGAGCATGCGGTTGATCTTCTCGCCCAGACCCTTGGCTGCGAGGCCTAGGTGGGTTTCGAGAATCTGACCGACGTTCATACGCGACGGAACGCCCAGCGGGTTCAACACGATGTCGACCGGAGTACCGTTGGCGTCGTGCGGCATGTCTTCGACCGGCATGATCACCGACACCACACCCTTGTTACCGTGACGACCGGCCATCTTGTCACCCGGCTGGATGCGACGGCGGATGGCCAGGTAAACCTTGACGATCTTCAGTACGCCCGGCGCCAGGTCATCGCCCTGCTGCAGCTTGCGCTTCTTGTCTTCGAACTTGTCGTCGAGCATCTGACGGCGATCGGAGATGTAGGCCTGAGCCTTCTCCAGCTGCTCGTTCAGGGCATCATCGGCCATGCGCAGTTTGAACCACTGGCCACGCTCAAGACCGTCGAGGAACTCGTCGGTGATCGCAGTGCCTTTCTTCAGACCAGCGCCGCCTTCGGCGATAGCGCCAACCAGAGCGGAACGCAGACGCTCGAAGGTCGCGCCTTCGACGATGCGGAACTCTTCGTTGAGGTCCTTGCGGATCTCGTCCAGCTGCATCTTCTCGATGGACAGGGCGCGCGAGTCGCGCTCCACGCCATCACGGGTGAAGACCTGCACGTCGATGACGGTACCCTTGGTGCCAGTCGGCACGCGCAGGGAAGTGTCCTTAACGTCGGAGGCTTTCTCACCGAAGATCGCACGCAGCAGCTTCTCTTCCGGCGTCAGCTGGGTCTCGCCTTTCGGAGTGACCTTACCGACCAGGATGTCGCCCGGGCCGACTTCGGCGCCGACGTAGACGATACCGGCTTCATCCAGCTTGTTCAGAGCAGCTTCACCCACGTTCGGGATGTCAGAGGAGATTTCCTCTGGGCCGAGCTTGGTGTCACGCGCCACACAGGTCAGTTCCTGGATGTGGATGGTGGTGAAGCGGTCTTCCTGGACCACGCGCTCGGACAGGCAGATGGAGTCTTCGAAGTTGAAGCCGTTCCACGGCATGAACGCAACGCGCATGTTCTGACCCAGCGCCAGTTCACCCATGTCGGTGGACGGGCCGTCAGCCATGATGTCGCTACGCGCCACCTTGTCACCTTTGCTCACCAGCGGACGCTGGTTGATGCAGGTGTTCTGGTTGGAGCGGGTGTATTTGGTCAGGTTGTAGATGTCGACACCGGCTTCGCCAGTTTCGACTTCGTCATCGTTGACACGCACCACGATACGGCTGGCGTCGACGGAGTCGATCACACCACCACGACGGGCCACGACGCAGACACCGGAGTCACGGGCGACGTTGCGCTCCATGCCGGTACCTACCAGCGGCTTGTCGGCACGCAGGGTCGGCACAGCCTGGCGCTGCATGTTCGAACCCATGAGGGCGCGGTTGGCGTCGTCGTGCTCGAGGAACGGAATCAGCGAGGCAGCGACGGAAACGACCTGCTTCGGCGAAACGTCCATCAGAGTGACGTCTTCCGGCGCCTTGACGGTGAATTCGTTCAGGTGACGTACGGCTACCAGCTCATCGATCAGCTGACCCTTGTCGTTCAGGGTCGCGGATGCCTGGGCGATAACGTGATCGGCCTCTTCGATGGCGGACAGGAACACGATCTCGTCGGTGACCTTGCCTTCCTTGACCACGCGGTACGGGCTTTCCAGGAAGCCGTACTGGTTGGTGCGGGCGTAGGCAGCCAGCGAGTTGATCAGACCGATGTTCGGACCTTCCGGCGTTTCGATCGGGCACACGCGACCATAGTGAGTCGGGTGTACGTCGCGGACTTCGAAGCCTGCACGCTCACGAGTCAGACCACCTGGGCCGAGTGCGGAAACGCGGCGCTTGTGGGTGATCTCGGACAGCGGGTTGTTCTGGTCCATGAACTGCGAGAGCTGGCTGGAACCGAAGAACTCCTTCACCGCTGCCGCAACCGGCTTGGCGTTGATCAGGTCTTGCGGCATCAGGCCTTCGCTTTCGGCCATCGACAGACGTTCCTTGACCGCGCGCTCTACACGCACCAGGCCAACGCGGAACTGGTTCTCGGCCATCTCGCCGACGCAACGTACGCGACGGTTACCCAGGTGGTCGATGTCGTCGACGATGCCCTTGCCGTTACGGATGTCGACCAGGGTCTTCAGTACGGCAACGATGTCTTCCTTGCTCAGCACGCCCGAACCTTCGATCTCGGTACGACCGATACGACGGTTGAACTTCATGCGGCCAACGGCGGACAGATCGTAACGCTCGGCGCTGAAGAACAGGTTGTTGAACAGGGTCTCGGCAGCATCCTTGGTTGGCGGCTCGCCAGGACGCATCATGCGGTAGATCTCGACCAGCGCTTCCAACTGATTGGTGGTGCTGTCGATCTTCAGCGTGTCGCTGATGAACGGACCACAGTCGATGTCGTTGGTGTACAGGGTCTCGAAACGAACCACCTGCGCCTTGGCCATCTTGACCAGCAGGTCGGCGGTCAGCTCGGTGTTGCACTCGGCGATGATTTCGCCGGTAGCCGGGTGCACGATCGCCTTGGCAGTGGTACGGCCAATGACGTAGTCGAGCGGAACTTCCAGCTCCTTGATACCAGCCTTGTCCAGCTGGTTGATGTGACGAGCCGTGATACGACGGCCCTGTTCCACGATCACCTTGCCGCTGCCGTCCTTGATGTCGAGAACGGCGACTTCGCCGCGCAGGCGCTGCGGAACCAGCTCCAGACTCAGGCTCTCGCCCTTCACATGGAAGACGTTGGTGTCATAGAAGGCATCCAGTACTTCTTCAGTGCTGTAGCCCAGCGCGCGCAGCAGGACGGAAGCCGGCAGTTTGCGGCGACGGTCGATACGCACGAATACCGCGTCCTTCGGATCGAACTCGAAGTCCAGCCAGGAACCGCGGTAAGGAATGATGCGAGCGGAGTACAGCAGCTTGCCCGAGCTGTGGGTCTTGCCACGGTCGTGGTCGAAGAACACACCCGGCGAACGGTGCAGCTGGGACACGATCACACGCTCGGTACCGTTGATGACGAAGGTACCGTTCTCGGTCATGAGCGGAATCTCGCCCATGTACACTTCCTGCTCTTTGATGTCCTTGATCGCTTTGTTCGACGATTCTTTGTCGAAAATGATCAGGCGCACTTTCACGCGCAGCGGCACGGCGAAGGTCACGCCACGCAGGACGCACTCCTTGACGTCGAACGCCGGCTCGCCCAGGCGATAGCCGACGTACTCCAGGGCGGCGTTGCCGGAGTAGCTGATGATCGGGAATACCGATTTGAAGGCCGCATGCAGGCCGATGTCGCGGAACTGTTCCTTGCTCACCCCTTGCTGCAGGAATTCGCGGTACGAATCCAGCTGGATGGCCAGGAGGTAAGGCACATCCATGACATCCGGCAACTTGCTAAAGTCCTTGCGGATACGTTTTTTCTCAGTGTATGAGTAAGCCATCAGCGTTCCCCAGCTTGGTCACCTGCTTGTTTGGCCAGCGCCGGCGGCGGTGACCAGAAAATCGTGCAAACCCTCGGTTTGCAACCGCCTCTCGGGCGGGATCTTTTCGGCTCCAGGCCGGCCGTTGAACAGCCAACCTAGAACGGAAAAAGGCCGGTGGCAAAAGCCACCAGCCATCAGCCTTGTGCGAGTCGCTCGGGCTGTAGACGCAAGGTACGAACTTACTTGAGCTCGACCTTGGCGCCAGCTTCTTCCAGCTTCTTCTTGGCGTCTTCAGCAGCTTCTTTGGTCAGACCTTCAGCGATGACCTGAGGAGCGGTATCAACCTTCTCCTTGGCTTCTTTCAGGCCCAGACCGGTCAGCTCGCGAACAGCCTTGATCACGTTCACTTTCTTGTCGCCGGCTTCAGCCAGGACAACGTTGAACTCGGTCTGCTCTTCGACAGCGGCAGCGGCAGCAGCCGGGCCGGCGGCAACAGCGGCAGCAGCGGTAACGCCGAAGGTTTCTTCCATCGCCTTGATCAGCTCAACGATTTCCATAACGGATTTCTGGCCGATAGCTTCGATGATTTGCTCGTTAGTCAGAGACATGACTATCAATTCCTGTATTGGGGTGACGGCCTACGCGACCATCAAATTAAACGTTTGATTTCGAAAGGGCTCACGCTGCCTTAGGCAGCAGCAGCTTCTTTCTGGTCGCGAATGGCTGCCAGAGTGCGAGCGAGTTTGCTGGTGGCGCCTTGAATAACGCTCATCAGCTGGGCGATGCCCTCGTCGCGGGTCGGCAGACTTGCCAGTACGTCGATCTGGTTTGCTGCGAGGTACTTGCCCTCGAACGCAGCTGCCTTGATCTCGAACTTGTCCTGACCCTTGGCGAACTCCTTGAACAGACGAGCAGCAGCGCCCGGGTGTTCGTTGGAGAATGCGATCAGGGTCGGGCCTTTGAACACGTCGTTGAGCACGTCAAACTGAGTGCCTTCAACGGCGCGCTTGAGCAGGGTGTTACGCACGACTTTCACGTACACACCAGCTTCGCGGGCCTCTTTACGGAGTCCGGTCATTGCGCCGACGGTCACGCCACGGGCATCAGCCACGACAGCGGACAGACCGGCTTTGGCAGCCTCGTTGACTTCAGCGACGATGGCCTTCTTGTCTTCGAGTTTAATTGCCACGGGTTTACTCCTGGTTTTTACCGTATCGCCGAACCGGAGTTCGGCGGCGTTTTGGTGTCTGATTCGGTAACGAATCGGGAGCACCATCTGCGTAGGCCATCAGGCGAACCTGACATTTAAAACGCGAGTCACCTACGGTCTTGGATAGCCCCCGCCAGGCAGGGACCCCAATCTTTCAAGGCCGGCAGCCCATGGCTACCGGCCCAATCACTTACGCGTCGAGCGAAGCCTGATCGATGATCAGACCCGGACCCATGGTGGTGCTCAGGGTCACGCGCTTGACGTAGATGCCTTTCGAGGTCGACGGCTTCAGACGCTTCAGGTCGGACAGCAGGGCTTCCACGTTCTGCTTCAGCGCAGCGGCTTCGAAGCCGACCTTGCCAACGGAGGTGTGGATGATGCCGTTCTTGTCGGTACGGAAACGCACCTGACCAGCCTTGGCGTTCTTGACAGCGGTAGCGACGTCCGGAGTAACGGTGCCGACTTTCGGGTTCGGCATCAGACCGCGCGGGCCCAGTACCTGGCCCAGCTGGCCAACGACGCGCATGGCGTCCGGGGAAGCGATGACCACGTCGTAGTTCAGATCGCCTGCCTTCATTTCGGCAGCCAGATCGTCCATACCAACCTTGTCAGCACCGGCAGCCAGAGCAGCTTCAGCGCCCGGACCCTGGGTGAACACGGCAACGCGTACGGTCTTGCCAGTGCCGTTCGGCAGAACGGTGGCGCCACGTACAACCTGGTCGGATTTACGCGGGTCTACACCAAGGTTCACGGCGACGTCGAAGGACTCGGTGAACTTGACGGCAGACAACTCGGCCAGCAGGCCGGCAGCTTCTTCGAAGGTGTAGGCCTTGCCGGCTTCAACCTTGGCCGCGATGGCCTTTTGGCGCTTGGTCAACTTAGCCATTACACACCCTCCACGTTCAGGCCCATGCTACGAGCGGAGCCGGCGATGGTGCGCACGGCCGCATCCAGGTCAGCGGCAGTCAGATCAGCCTGCTTGGTCTTGGCGATCTCTTCCAGCTGAGCACGGGTAACGGTGCCTACTTTGACGGTGTTCGGACGAGCGGAACCGCTGGTCAGGCCGGCGGCCTTCTTCAGCAGTACCGATGCCGGGGTGCTCTTGGTTTCAAAGGTGAAGCTGCGGTCGCTGTAAACGGTGATGATCACAGGAGTCGGCAGACCAGGTTCCATGCCCTGAGTCTTGGCGTTGAACGCCTTGCAGAATTCCATGATGTTCACGCCGTGCTGACCCAGAGCGGGGCCGACGGGTGGCGACGGGTTTGCCTGACCGGCTTTAACCTGCAGCTTGATATAAGCCTGAATCTTCTTAGCCATTAGCTACTCCAATTTCGGGTTCGAACGCCTGACGGCTCCCCGAGGTTACTTACGCATTTATCCCAGTGACGACAAAACCCCGCAGCCTAAGGCTGCGGGGTGAGGGATGCTTATGTCAGTTATGCCTTCTCGACCTGACTGAACTCCAGCTCGACCGGGGTGGAGCGACCGAAAATGGTCACAGCAACCTGGATGCGGCTCTTCTCGTAATTCACTTCTTCGACCACACCACCGAAATCGGCGAACGGGCCATCGACAACTCGTACCATCTCGCCCGGCTCGAACAGCGTCTTCGGCTTGGGCTTGTCACCACTATCGGCAACACGACGCAGAATGGCTTCAGCTTCTTTCTCGGTGATCGGCGCCGGCTTGTCGGCCGTACCACCAATGAAGCCCATGACGCGCGGCGTATCCTTGATCAAGTGCCAAGTCGCCTCGTTCATTTCCATCTGCACCAAAACATAGCCAGGGAAGAACTTGCGCTCACTCTTGCGCTTTTGACCATTGCGCATCTCGACCACCTCTTCAGTGGGAACGAGAATCTCGCCAAAGTCATCTTCCATACCAGCCAGTTTCACGCGCTCGATGAGCGAGCGCATCACATGCTTCTCGTAACCCGAGTAGGCATGCACGACGTACCAACGCTTAGCCACGAGACACCCTTAACCAACAATCAGGGAAACAAGCCAACCGAGCAGGGAATCAAGCCCCCACAGCAGCAGCGCCATCACCAGGACCACCGCAACCACAATCAGAGTGGTCTGCATGGTTTCCTGACGGGTCGGCCAAACAACTTTACGAATCTCGACGCGCGCTTCTTTCAGCAGCACCGCGAACGCTTGACCACGAGCAGTCTGAAACGCCACGAAAGCAGCAACAGCACCCAACGCAACCAAGCCCAGAACGCGATACAGAACCGGCTCAGCAGAGAAGTACTGATTACCGACAACACCCACAGCAACCAGGGCAGCGACAACCAGCCACTTGACCAGATCAAAGCGAGAGTCTTTGGCTTCAGCCTTAACATTCATTCGAGAGGATCCTGTGAAAGACACGCCAGATTCGTTAGAAAATGGCAGGTCAGGAGGGAATCGAACCCCCAACCTGCGGTTTTGGAGACCGCCGCTCTGCCAATTGAGCTACTGACCTAAAGCAAAATCAGGCCGACCATTATGCCGGCCTGAGAGGAACAGATCAACCGATTACTCGACGATCTTGGCAACCACGCCAGCACCAACGGTACGGCCGCCTTCGCGAATCGCGAAACGCAGACCATCTTCCATGGCGATCGGCTTGATCAGGGTAACAACCATTTTGATGTTGTCGCCCGGCATTACCATCTCAACGCCTTCCGGCAGTTCGCACGAACCGGTCACGTCAGTGGTACGGAAGTAGAACTGAGGACGGTAGCCCTTGAAGAACGGAGTGTGACGACCACCTTCTTCCTTGGACAGAACGTACACTTCAGCTTCGAACTTGGTGTGCGGCTTGATGGTGCCCGGCTTGGCCAGAACCTGACCACGCTCGACTTCATCACGCTTGGTGCCGCGCAGCAGCACGCCGCAGTTCTCACCAGCACGACCTTCGTCCAGCAGCTTGCGGAACATCTCAACGCCGGTGCAGGTGGTCTTGGTGGTCGGACGCAGACCAACGATTTCGATTTCTTCCTGGATACGGACGATACCGCGCTCTACACGACCGGTAACTACAGTACCGCGGCCAGAGATCGAGAATACGTCTTCGATCGGCATCAGGAACGGCTTGTCGATGGCACGAACCGGCTCAGGGATATAGGTATCCAGAGTCTCGACGAGCTTCTTGACGGCAGTGGTGCCCATCTCGTTGTCGTCCTGACCGTTCAAAGCCATCAGCGCGGAGCCGATGATGATCGGAGTGTCGTCACCCGGGAAATCGTAGGTGCTCAGCAGGTCGCGAACTTCCATCTCGACCAGCTCCAGCAGCTCAGCGTCGTCAACCATGTCAGCCTTGTTCAGGAAGACAACGATGTACGGTACGCCAACCTGACGGGACAGCAGGATGTGCTCACGGGTTTGCGGCATCGGGCCGTCGGCAGCCGAGCAGACCAGGATCGCGCCATCCATCTGGGCAGCACCGGTGATCATGTTCTTCACGTAGTCGGCGTGACCCGGGCAGTCAACGTGCGCGTAGTGACGAATGTTGGAATCGTACTCTACGTGGGCAGTATTGATGGTGATACCACGAGCCTTCTCTTCCGGAGCGCTGTCGATCTTGTCGAAGTCAACGCGAGCGGAACCGAAAACCTCGGAGCAGACACGGGTCAGAGCAGCGGTCAGAGTGGTTTTACCGTGGTCAACGTGACCGATGGTGCCAACGTTGACGTGCGGTTTGTTACGTTCGAATTTTTCTTTAGCCATCTTGACCGTCTCCTAGCGAAGAATTGAGCAAGCCATGCCGCCATTAAAACAAAGGCAGATACTTTCATATCTGCCTTCATTAGATGGAGCTCATGAGCGGATTTGAACCGCTGACCTCACCCTTACCAAGGGTGTGCTCTACCAGCTGAGCTACATGAGCCAAACTCTGTTGCGCCAACCACAAACTGGAGCGGGTAGCGGGAATCGAACCCGCATCATCAGCTTGGAAGGCTGAGGTTCTACCACTGAACTATACCCGCGGAGCTTGCAGCTCACGCTGAATCTGGTGGAGGGGGAAGGATTCGAACCTTCGAAGTCGATGACGTCAGATTTACAGTCTGATCCCTTTGGCCGCTCGGGAACCCCTCCAAAGTGAGGCGGCATTTTCTAGATCTGCCACCCTGCTGTCAAGCTTTTTCTCATTAAAATCTTGAGGTTAGCTACTTTGACAACATCTTCGTCGGGAACCAACTTTGACCACCCTGCGAAGCGGGCGCCATTCTATGCAAACTACTGGAGCAATGCAACGCCTTCACAAGGCATTAATTGATGCTGCAAACCTGCGAAGTCACCCGCGAGCCGCCCAAGCAAAAATTCGTCAGCCAAGCGCCGGCTTTCCGGAGCCACCCGCACCCAGAAACTGCGATGCGCACGCGAGAGCTCGCGAATCTGCGGCTCGTAACCCACATCCCGCAAACGCTGCATGACGCTATTGGCCGAGTCATTGCGAGGGAATATGCCGAGCGATATGCCATTCGCCAGCTCGCCCTGAGTAATGATGTAGCTATCGATACGACGGGCCTGCAGTTCGCGCAACTGCCTCAGCGAGGCCTGGCGGGAAGCCAGAGGCGGCAGATACACCCAATACTCGACCCCCGCCGCCGCATCGACACCGCGCACCTCAGCCTGTATGTCCAAACTCAATAGCCGCTGCTCCACAACCCTGGCCCTCGACTCCTCTTCGAAACTCCCTAGATAGAGGCAAACAGCCGCATCAGGAGCAGCCGCATCAGCCGGCATCGACGAATCTGCACGCGAGCGCGGCGCATCCGCTTCACTCAACAAACGAATATCTTTACGCGCCGCCTGATAAGCACCTGCTGGAGCCACCTCTTTGGCACGCAAGGGGGCCTGCTGCTGATGCCAAACGTAATAGAAGGCGTTAAGCAGCAGGAGCAATAGCAGAATCCAGCGCATACCTCGCCTCAGCTCAAGGGACAGGCGATAGCCAGCCCGACAAATACCAGATCAGGAACAACCTGCGCTCCCGGAACCACATCTTGTACCAGGCCCGCATCGCCTCCAGTCAAGAAGACCTCGAAGCCCTCAGGAAAACGAGCCTGCGCCTGCAGCAACTGCTCGGCAACAAAACCGCGCAGCATCAATACGCACCCTCGCTCGACAGCCTCCGCAGTGGAGCGCCCAGGCTCCAGCTCTTGCAAAGCAGCGAGAGCCACCTGTCGGTCATAGCGAATACGCCGAGTGTGCGTACTCAACTGATCACGCATGAGCGGCAACCCCGGGCAAATGAAGCCGCCCAGGTGCATACCTGAGGCAGAAACGAAATCAGCGGTCACCGCTGTCCCGAGATCCACCACCAGACAAGCACGCTGCCCAAGATGATAGGCACCCAGCATAGCCAGCCAGCGATCCAGACCAAGGCGCCGGAAGTCTTCGTAACCGTTATGCACAACCCCGACCTGACTGGCAGATTGAGCACAGACCGCATCCACCCCCAAGGACTCACGCAGACGCGCAACCAACTGTTCGGTCTCGGCGTCGCTGCGCACGCTGACCAAGCGACAGCGACTTACCCGCAACTCAGGCGCAGCAGCCAATGACTCGAAGAGAGCGGCATCGGAATCGACCACGCCTGCAAGAAGGCGCTGCGCTCCATCCACGGAGATCACCCGCCACTTGATAAAGCTATTACCGCAGTCGAGCTCAAGAATCATGCTGCAACCTCAGGCTCAACTCGCCCCCACTGAAGGAGCGATCGACGCCATCCACGCTCAGCCTAATAGCGCCTCGCTCATCAACCCCAAGCACGACACCCAGAGTCGCATTATTTCCTGCCGTCAACGCCACAGCTCGCCCGCGCCATGCATGCAACGCTTCCCACTCCTCGCGCAAACCGGCAAACCCGCGCTGCCAATGAATGGAAAGGCAATCTCGAAGCTGCAACAACAACTTGGCGGCCAACTCATTACGGTCGAGCATGTGTCCAAGGCACTGGCGCACTGAGGTCCAGGGCTGGTCGATAACAGCAGGCACATCGATCGCCATATTGACGTTGATACCGACACCAATCACAACGTGACAGACATCTGCCGGATCCCCGGCCAGCTCTAGGAGAATTCCAGATATCTTGCGCCCCTCGACCAGTACATCATTCGGCCATTTCAGTCGCGCACCATTGATGCCAATGGATTGCAGCGCCTTAGCGACAGCAAGGCCCACAGTCAGACTCAAGGCCTCCACCTGACTCATGCCACCATCTACACGCAGAACCACGCTGCAATAAAGGTTCTCGGCAAAGGGACTGGCCCAGACCCGCCCCCGCCGACCACGCCCAGCGGTCTGACGCTCGGCAAGCAGAACGAAAGGCGCACGCACTCCAGCATCGAGGCGACGAAAGATCTCCGCGTTCGTAGAGTCCACGCTGGACTCGACAGTGATCGGCCAATCCAAGCCATCAGCGCCATGAGATATCTCTTGGGCATCGAGCAAGGTCATGGGCGAAGACAACCGATAGCCCCGACCAGGAACCTTGAACACCTCGATCCCCAGCTCGGCCTCCAGGCCTTGCAGTTGCTTCCAGATGGCACTGCGACTTATCCCAAGCTTCGCCCCCAGGGCTTCACCGGAATGGAATCGACCATCCTGTAGAAGTTTCAACAATTCCAGCATGCCAGGCCCCGCCACGAACAAGGCTGGCATGATAACGACGAGGCTTCAGCTTGCATAGAAAACGGCAAGCCGAAGAAGGCCGCGCGGGGAAAGATAACTGCCACGGCGCAAGATCCAGCCGAAAGAGCCGCCAATAAAAACCAACGGCAACAAGACCACCTTCAAGGAAACCTTCCTATTGATGCCGATAAAGCTTAAATCTGAGGCGAGCGCTGTGACGCCGACATGTCGGTGCGCGCAGCGCACCCTACGCGAGCGTTGTTTTCCAGCCCCAAAGAAGAAACCCCAGACCGCTTTCGCGATCTGGGGTTTCGTATAGGAGCTTGACGATGACCTACTCTCACATGGTGAAGCACCACACTACCATCGGCGATGCGTCGTTTCACTACTGAGTTCGGGATGGGATCAGGTGGTTCCAACGCTCTATGGTCGTCAAGCAATTCGGTTGGGATCTCGCGGTGAGGCGCTATCCCTTGGATACGTGATAGAGGCTTGTAGCTCTCGCAAATTTTCGGCTTTCTGTCGACTTCACCATCGACACCCTCTGCACGAGAGCAGATTGTTTGGGTGTTATATGGTCAAGCCTCACGGGCAATTAGTATGGGTTAGCTCAACGCCTCACAGCGCTTACACACCCCACCTATCAACGTCGTAGTCTTCGACGGCCCTTCAGGGAGCTCAAGGCTCCAGTGAGATCTCATCTTGAGGCAAGTTTCCCGCTTAGATGCTTTCAGCGGTTATCTTTTCCGAACATAGCTACCCGGCAATGCCACTGGCGTGACAACCGGAACACCAGAGGTTCGTCCAACCCGGTCCTCTCGTACTAAGGTCAGCCCCTCTCAAATCTCAAACGTCCACGGCAGATAGGGACCGAACTGTCTCACGACGTTCTAAACCCAGCTCGCGTACCACTTTAAATGGCGAACAGCCATACCCTTGGGACCGGCTTCAGCCCCAGGATGTGATGAGCCGACATCGAGGTGCCAAACACCGCCGTCGATATGAACTCTTGGGCGGTATCAGCCTGTTATCCCCGGAGTACCTTTTATCCGTTGAGCGATGGCCCTTCCATACAGAACCACCGGATCACTAAGACCTACTTTCGTACCTGCTCGACGTGTCTGTCTCGCAGTCAAGCGCGCTTTTGCCTTTATACTCTACGACCGATTTCCGACCGGTCTGAGCGCACCTTCGTACTCCTCCGTTACTCTTTGGGAGGAGACCGCCCCAGTCAAACTACCCACCATACACTGTCCTCGATCCGGATAACGGACCAGAGTTAGAACCTCAAGGTTGCCAGGGTGGTATTTCAAGGATGGCTCCATGAGAACTGGCGTCCCCACTTCAAAGCCTCCCACCTATCCTACACAAGCAAGCTCAAAGTCCAGTGCAAAGCTATAGTAAAGGTTCACGGGGTCTTTCCGTCTAGCCGCGGATACACTGCATCTTCACAGCGATTTCAATTTCACTGAGTCTCGGGTGGAGACAGCGCCGCCATCGTTACGCCATTCGTGCAGGTCGGAACTTACCCGACAAGGAATTTCGCTACCTTAGGACCGTTATAGTTACGGCCGCCGTTTACCGGGGCTTCGATCAAGAGCTTCGCTTGCGCTAACCCCATCAATTAACCTTCCGGCACCGGGCAGGCGTCACACCCTATACGTCCACTTTCGTGTTTGCAGAGTGCTGTGTTTTTAATAAACAGTCGCAGCGGCCTGGTATCTTCGACCGGCATGGGCTTACGTAGTAAATACTTCACCCTCACCGGCGCACCTTCTCCCGAAGTTACGGTGCCATTTTGCCTAGTTCCTTCACCCGAGTTCTCTCAAGCGCCTTGGTATTCTCTACCTAACCACCTGTGTCGGTTTGGGGTACGGTTCCTAGTTACCTGAAGCTTAGAAGCTTTTCCTGGAAGCATGGCATCAACCACTTCGCATTCTAAAAGAACGCTCGTCATCAGCTCTCGGCCTTGACCCCCCGGATTTACCTAAGGAATCAGCCTACCACCTTAAACACGGACAACCAACGCCGTGCTGGCCTAGCCTTCTCCGTCCCTCCATCGCAGTAACTAGAAGTACGGGAATATTAACCCGTTTCCCATCGACTACGCATTTCTGCCTCGCCTTAGGGGCCGACTAACCCTGCGTCGATTAACGTTGCGCAGGAAACCTTGGTCTTTCGGCGTGCGAGTTTTTCACTCGCATTGTCGTTACTCATGTCAGCATTCGCACTTCTGATACCTCCAGCAAGCTTCTCAACTCACCTTCACAGGCTTACAGAACGCTCCTCTACCGCTCATCCAAAGGATGAACCCGTAGCTTCGGTGTATGGTTTGAGCCCCGTTACATCTTCCGCGCAGGCCGACTCGACTAGTGAGCTATTACGCTTTCTTTAAAGGATGGCTGCTTCTAAGCCAACCTCCTAGCTGTCTAAGCCTTCCCACATCGTTTCCCACTTAACCATAACTTTGGGACCTTAGCTGACGGTCTGGGTTGTTTCCCTTTTCACGACGGACGTTAGCACCCGCCGTGTGTCTCCCGTGCTGACACTTGCTGGTATTCGGAGTTTGCATCGGTTTGGTAAGTCGGGATGACCCCCTAGCCGAAACAGTGCTCTACCCCCAGCAGTGATACACGAGGCGCTACCTAAATAGCTTTCGAGGAGAACCAGCTATCTCCGAGCTTGATTAGCCTTTCACTCCGATCCACAGGTCATCCGCTAACTTTTCAACGGTAGTCGGTTCGGTCCTCCAGTCAGTGTTACCTAACCTTCAACCTGCCCATGGATAGATCGCCCGGTTTCGGGTCTATACCCAGCGACTAAAGCGCCCTATTAAGACTCGCTTTCGCTACGCCTCCCCTATTCGGTTAAGCTCGCCACTGAATATAAGTCGCTGACCCATTATACAAAAGGTACGCAGTCACCCAACAAAGTGGGCTCCCACTGCTTGTACGCATACGGTTTCAGGTTCTATTTCACTCCCCTCTCCGGGGTTCTTTTCGCCTTTCCCTCACGGTACTGGTTCACTATCGGTCAGTCAGTAGTATTTAGCCTTGGAGGATGGTCCCCCCATGTTCAGACAAGGTTTCTCGTGCCCCGTCCTACTCGATTTCATTGATAAGAGCGTTTCGTGTACGGGGCTATCACCCACTACGGCGGCACTTTCCAGAGCCTTCCACTACACTCAAATCAACTTAAGGGCTAGTCCCCGTTCGCTCGCCACTACTTAGGGAATCTCGGTTGATTTCTTTTCCTCAGGGTACTTAGATGTTTCAGTTCCCCTGGTTCGCCTCTTGCACCTATGGATTCAGTACAAGATACCCGGCTTATGCCGGGTGGGTTCCCCCATTCAGAGATCTCTGGATCACAGTCTGTTTGCCGACTCCCCAAAGCTTTTCGCAGGCTACCACGTCTTTCATCGCCTCTGACTGCCAAGGCATCCACCGTATGCGCTTCTTCACTTGACCATATAACCCCAAGCAATCTGGTTACTGTCTCAATCGTGAAGACGACATTCGCCGAAAATTTGCGTCTTGAGAACTACAAATTTTACCTTGACCAGATCAATTGCCAGTGAAAGCAATTAATCAGTCACTTCTATCACATATCCAAATTTTTAAAGAACGATATTCGTACCGGTCAAAAGACCAGAAATCAGCACTCACCAGGTCTACCCTGAAGCGCTCATTTCTGAACTCTCTAACACTCACCGCAACACGAGAGAGTGGTGGAGCCAAGCGGGATCGAACCGCTGACCTCCTGCGTGCAAGGCAGGCGCTCTCCCAGCTGAGCTATGGCCCCGTATTCTTCTGCACCAAGCAATTGGTAGGTCTGGGCAGATTTGAACTGCCGACCTCACCCTTATCAGGGGTGCGCTCTAACCAACTGAGCTACAGACCTATAACAGGGTCGCGTTACAGCATCGTCTTCGACTATGAATCAAGCAATTCGTGTGGATACTTATGAAGAAGCTGATGTCTTCGATTAAGGAGGTGATCCAGCCGCAGGTTCCCCTACGGCTACCTTGTTACGACTTCACCCCAGTCATGAATCACTCCGTGGTAACCGTCCCCCCGAAGGTTAGACTAGCTACTTCTGGAGCAACCCACTCCCATGGTGTGACGGGCGGTGTGTACAAGGCCCGGGAACGTATTCACCGTGACATTCTGATTCACGATTACTAGCGATTCCGACTTCACGCAGTCGAGTTGCAGACTGCGATCCGGACTACGATCGGTTTTATGGGATTAGCTCCACCTCGCGGCTTGGCAACCCTTTGTACCGACCATTGTAGCACGTGTGTAGCCCTGGCCGTAAGGGCCATGATGACTTGACGTCATCCCCACCTTCCTCCGGTTTGTCACCGGCAGTCTCCTTAGAGTGCCCACCATAACGTGCTGGTAACTAAGGACAAGGGTTGCGCTCGTTACGGGACTTAACCCAACATCTCACGACACGAGCTGACGACAGCCATGCAGCACCTGTGTCTGAGTTCCCGAAGGCACCAATCCATCTCTGGAAAGTTCTCAGCATGTCAAGGCCAGGTAAGGTTCTTCGCGTTGCTTCGAATTAAACCACATGCTCCACCGCTTGTGCGGGCCCCCGTCAATTCATTTGAGTTTTAACCTTGCGGCCGTACTCCCCAGGCGGTCAACTTAATGCGTTAGCTGCGCCACTAAGTTCTCAAGGAACCCAACGGCTAGTTGACATCGTTTACGGCGTGGACTACCAGGGTATCTAATCCTGTTTGCTCCCCACGCTTTCGCACCTCAGTGTCAGTATCAGTCCAGGTGGTCGCCTTCGCCACTGGTGTTCCTTCCTATATCTACGCATTTCACCGCTACACAGGAAATTCCACCACCCTCTACCGTACTCTAGCTCGCCAGTTTTGGATGCAGTTCCCAGGTTGAGCCCGGGGCTTTCACATCCAACTTAACGAACCACCTACGCGCGCTTTACGCCCAGTAATTCCGATTAACGCTTGCACCCTTCGTATTACCGCGGCTGCTGGCACGAAGTTAGCCGGTGCTTATTCTGTCGGTAACGTCAAAACACTAACGTATTAGGTTAATGCCCTTCCTCCCAACTTAAAGTGCTTTACAATCCGAAGACCTTCTTCACACACGCGGCATGGCTGGATCAGGCTTTCGCCCATTGTCCAATATTCCCCACTGCTGCCTCCCGTAGGAGTCTGGACCGTGTCTCAGTTCCAGTGTGACTGATCATCCTCTCAGACCAGTTACGGATCGTCGCCTTGGTGAGCCATTACCTCACCAACTAGCTAATCCGACCTAGGCTCATCTGATAGCGCAAGGCCCGAAGGTCCCCTGCTTTCTCCCGTAGGACGTATGCGGTATTAGCGTTCCTTTCGGAACGTTATCCCCCACTACCAGGCAGATTCCTAGGCATTACTCACCCGTCCGCCGCTAAATCAGGGAGCAAGCTCCCGTCATCCGCTCGACTTGCATGTGTTAGGCCTGCCGCCAGCGTTCAATCTGAGCCATGATCAAACTCTTCAGTTCAATACTGCTTGGGTTTTGAGAAACCCCTAAACTTGGCTCAGCAATCGCAAAACTTTCAAATTAATGAAAGGTAACTCTCGAATTAACGAGTGTTGCTTTGTGATGCTGATAATCAGTTGACTATCAGTCTTACCTCACAAGCACCCACACGAATTGCTTGATTCAGTTGTTAAAGAACAGTTGGTTAAGCCTTTCGTCTCAACCGAGGCGCGCATTCTACAGCAGCCTCTCTACCTGTCAAGCTGTTTTTCGATTTTGTTTCCGGAGAAACTTCTTTCTACTCAACCACTTGCGCCTTCGATCAGAACTTCTTCTCTCCAGCGGGAGGCGCATTCTACAGCGTTCAAAACCGCTGTCAACCACCTCTTTCAAACCGCTTTCGATCCATTCGACCGAACCACCAACAGAACTAAACCATCGCCCTGTCGACCGGCGCGCATTCTACACGCCAGATCCAGCTTTGCAAGCCCTTCACTCAACTTAACTTATTGATTAACAAGCAGTTTTTGAAGCGCTTCATCGCTGAAGTGGCGCGCATTCTACCGCCAGCAGAATGCGCGTCAAGCTTATTTTGCAGTTTTATTACTCGGCCTTGAGGGTGATGCGCGCAAAGGCCTTCTTGCCGGCCTGACAGATATGGGCAGAACCCACCTTGAACAGGAAAGCGCGGTCAACCACCTCACCATCGACGCGCACGCCACCCGAACCCAGCAGATCGCGAGCCACGGCAGCATTCTTAACCAGGCCTGCCTTATTAAGGACGGATGAGATCGGCATATCTTCAATCGAGGTCAACTCAACCTCAGGCAGATCTTCCGGCAGCTCGCCATCTTTCATACGGTTGCCAGCGGAACGGTGAGCATTGGCCGCAGCCTCTTCACCGTGAAAGCGCGCCACGAGCTCTTCGGCCAGCTTGATCTTGATGTCACGTGGATTGGCGCCCTGCTCGACATCACGCTTGAACTGCTCGATCTCTTCCATGGAACGGAAGCTGAGCAGCTCGAAGTAACGCCACATCAGCGCATCGGGCATGGACACCAGCTTGTTGTACATCACACCCGGCGCTTCCTGGATACCCACATAGTTGCCCAGCGACTTGGACATCTTCTTCACACCGTCGAGACCCTCCAGCAACGGCATGGTGACGATGCACTGCGACTCCTGGCCATAGGCGCGCTGCAGCTCGCGCCCCATCAGCAGGTTGAATTTCTGGTCGGTACCGCCCAGCTCGACATCAGCCTTCAGCGCTACGGAATCGTAGCCCTGCACCAGGGGATAGAGAAACTCGTGAATGGCGATCGGCTGGTTGCTGCTATAGCGCTTGTCGAAGTCATCACGCTCGAGCATCCGCGCCACCGTGTACTGCGACGTCAGACGAATGAAATCGGCAGGCCCCATCTGGTCCATCCAGGTGGAGTTGAAAGCCACCTCGGTCTTGGCCGGATCGAGAATCTTGAAGACCTGCTGCTTATAGGTCTCAGCATTATCCAGAACTTGCTCACGGGTCAGCGGCGGACGAGTAGCGCTCTTGCCGCTGGGGTCACCGATCATTCCGGTGAAATCCCCGATCAGAAAGATCACATGGTGACCGAGCTCCTGAAACTGACGCAGCTTATTAATAAGCACGGTGTGACCGAGATGCAGATCCGGCGCGGTAGGGTCGAAACCCGCCTTGATCCGCAGCGGCTGACCACGCTTGAGCTTTTCGACCAGCTCAGCCTCAACCAGAACCTCTTCTGCACCGCGCTTGATCAGCGCCAGCTGCTCTTCGACCGACTTCATGACAGAACCCGCAACCACTGGAAATTGAAAGGGAACCAACCATACAAGATCGCGGACTAATTACAAGTTTTGCCCAGGGTAAGCGCCCTGAGCATCCGTTCGGCATGTCAAGGGTTGCTCCAAGCCGATTTTGGTTATATTTTATACAGTTAATGCATATTCCAAGAAAACGCCTCACGCCATGACGCAAAATATTCCCAAAGCCCCGCCCTACCCTAAAAGCCATATCCTGGCTGCTAGCGGTGTAGCTGCGCTGCTGAGCCTGGCTCTGCTGGTGTTTCCTTCGCGTGAAGTCGAAGCGCAGAAAACCTTTCTCGATCTGGACCTCGGTAACGATACCGAGCAGGTGCTGCAGGAAAAGGATGACCTCCGAGCGGGACTGCCCGTGCCTGGCGCCGCTTCGCCCTTCGCCAAGATCGAGCAAAGCGCGAACACCGCCGAAAACAGCGCAGAAGACGCTGACGAAGATCTCCTAGAAACAGCCGACACCACTCCTCCTTCCGACCCCAACCACCACAACATCACGGTCAGTAATGGCGATACGCTTTCTACCGTGTTCGCCAAGGTCGGTCTGAACGCCAATGATCTGCATGAAGCGCTCAATAGCAGCAAGGACGCCAAGCAGTTCAGCCGCCTCAAAGTGGGCCAGGTGCTGGACTTCGAACTGAACGAAGACGGCAAGCTGAAGAGTCTGCAGAGCAAGCTCAGCGATCTGGAAACCATTCGCCTCAGCCGTACCGACAAAGGCTTCGATTTCCAGCGCGACCAGGTCAAGCCTGAGGTGGTCACCGCATACAGCCGCGGCGTGATCAACAGCTCGCTGTTCCTTTCCGCCAAGCGTTCGGGCCTGTCTCATAGTCTGACCATGGACCTCGCCAACGTGTTTGGCTACGACATCGATTTCGCCATGGATATTCGCGAAGGCGACGAGTTCGAGGTGATCTATGAAGAGAAGGTGGTGAACGGCAAGCGCGTTGGCACCGGCAACATTCTCTCGGCGCGCTTCACCAATCGCGGCAAGACCTATACCGCCGTGCGCTACACCAGCAAGCAAGGCACCACCAGCTACTACAATGCCGATGGCGAAAGCATGCGCAAGGCATTCATCCGCACGCCGGTGGACTTCGCTCGTATCAGCTCGCGCTTCTCCACTGGTCGCAAGCACCCGATCCTGAACAAGATCCGCGCACACAAGGGTGTCGACTATGCTGCGCCACGTGGCACGCCGATCAAGGCGGCCGGTGACGGTCGCGTGACGCTGGCAGGTCGTAATGGAGGCTACGGCAATACTGTGATCATCCAGCACGGCCAGCGTTATCGCACCCTTTACGCACACATGCAGGGTTTTGCCAAAGGTGTGCGCAACGGTGCGAACGTCAAGCAAGGCCAGATCATCGGTTATATCGGTACTACCGGACTCTCCACCGGACCGCACCTGCACTATGAGTTCCAGGTCAACGGCGTACACGTCGATCCGCTCAGCCAGAAGCTACCGATGGCCGACCCGATTGCAGCGAGCGAGAAGCAGCGCTTCATGCAACTGAGCAAGCCGCTGATGGCACGCATGGACCAGGAAAAGGCCACCATGCTAGCCGCCAACCAGCAGTAAGCCGTGCCCCTCTATATCGGCGTGATGTCCGGCACCAGCCTGGATGGGCTGGACATCGCGCTGATCGATCAAGATCAGCGCCCTCACCTGCTCGCCACCCTCTATCGCCCCATGCCAGAACAGCTGCGTAGCGACCTGCTGGCGCTGTGCACCTCGGGTGATGATGAACTGGCGCGCGCAGCCATTGCAGAACAGCGCTGGGTCGAACTGGCCGCTGCCGCTATCAACGAACTCCTGCAGCAACAGAACCTAACCGCGCAGCAGATTCGCGCCATCGGTAGCCATGGCCAGACCGTGCGCCATGAACCGGCGCGCGGCTTCACCATCCAGATTGGCAACCCGGCATTGCTGGCCGAGCTTACGGGCATTTGCGTGGTCGCAGACTTTCGCCGTCGCGATGTGGCTGCAGGCGGTCAAGGGGCTCCCCTGGTCCCAGCCTTCCACCATGATCTGTTCGGCAATAGCCAGCGGCAGGTCGCCGTGCTCAATGTCGGCGGTTTCAGTAACCTCAGTCTGCTTTCACCCGGCCAGGAGGTTCTGGGATTCGACAGCGGCCCTGGCAACGTTCTGCTCGACGCCTGGATTCAGCATTGCCAGGGCCTGGCCTATGACCGTGATGGTGCCTGGGGAGCCAGCGGTACCGTCCACCCGGAGCTATTGAAACGGCTGCTGAGCGATCCCTTCTTCGCCACTCAGGGACCGAAGAGTACCGGTCGCGAGCTGTTCAATCTCGACTGGTTGCTTGGCCATCTGCAAGCATTGCCACAGTTGGCCGGCGAAGACGTTCAGGCGACCCTGGTAGAACTCACTGCGCGCAGTGTCGTCAGCGCCTTGCGCAACGCGCAAGCTCACACGGACGCTCTGCTGGTGTGTGGTGGCGGCGCTCACAACGCTTGCTTGATGAAGCGTCTGAACGAGATGCTGGCAGGAACCGAGGTCAGCAGCACCGCGACTGAGGGTGTAGACCCGGACTGGGTCGAAGCCATGGCCTTCGCCTGGCTGGCACATTGCGCACTTGAAGGCATTGCTGGCAATCGCCCGAGCGTAACCGGCGCCAAAGGCCTGCGCGTGCTCGGCGCCATCTACCCGGCCTGAAAACGAAAACGCCGCGCATCGAGCGCGGCGTCTGTCATCAGGCGGAGCATTCAGATCGAGAAGGACGACCCGCAACCACAGGTAGTGGTGGCATTGGGGTTCTTGATCACGAAACGCGAACCTTCCAGCCCTTCCTGATAGTCGACCTCCGAACCAGCCAGATACTGGAAGCTCATGGCGTCGACCACCAGACTCACGCCTTCACGCTCGACGATGGTGTCGTCCTCAGCCACGTCCTCATCGAAGGTAAAGCCGTACTGAAAGCCCGAGCAGCCGCCGCCCGTGACGAACACGCGCAGCTTCAGACGCGGATTGCCCTCTTCATCGACCAGGTTCTTCACCTTGCTGGCCGCGCCTTGAGTAAAGTGCAAGGGGGCAGGGGTGAAGGTTTCGACGCTCATTCTGGACTCCCGGCGCCATGCGCCATACTGCTTTGGGCGTGCATTATCCGCTTGCCCGACGAAATTGGTCAACTATTGCTCGATTTCCAGCGTAGCGGGAAGCTCGAGTGGCCGCTCACCATCCTTGAGGTGACAAAGGCGCCCCTCGATCTGCGCCCCCATGGCCATCTCCATCAGGCCATAATGCAGGTTGCCGCGAACCCGTGAGCGTGAACCCAGCTCAAGATGGCTGCTGGCGAACACATCACCACTCACCTCTCCATCGATCACTATATGGGGTGCGCGTATCTCACCTTCAACCAGGCCGCCTGCACTTACACGCACCAGACCTTCGGTAGCCAACAGATTACCGGTGACCCGACCATCCACTTGCACCGCGCCCTGAAAGCGCATGTCGCCCAACAGCTCGGCGCCAGCGGCAATCAGGCTGGTCTTACCGCTGAAGCGCTGCAAGTCGGGTTTGGTCTTGTCTTTACTCCACATGGGTAGCTATCGCTCCTGATTTTATCCATTCGAATGTACGGCTCAGCGGTTTGTCGCCCTCGACCTCCGCCTGAACCTTGACCTGACGCGGCTCGAAGCCCTCAGGTAGTTGTAGCTCGCCGAAACGCCCCGCTTCGGGGAAGGACTGGAAGTGCTTGAAAGAGAAGGCAATGCTGCTCTCGCTGACCTCGTCGGACAGCGCCGCCAGCTCCAAGGTGGCCGGCTTACCGTCCTGCAGTCCTTCGACCGTGATACGCAAACGCCCCTGCAATGCCTCATCACTGGTACCGACTCGGCTCATCAGCAATTTGTAGCGGAATCGCTGCGGCGCGTCCGTGGCTTGCAGCTCAAAGGCGCGAATACGAATGCCTTCACGACGACTGGCAGGCGCCAACACGCCTTTATAGAAGGCCAGATCCTGCTGCTGCTTGAAGATCTGCTCCTCCAGCAGCTTGATGGTGCGGCGATTCTGCTCCATGGCCTGCTGAGTGACCTTGTCGCTACTGCCAACCACAGCCAGGCGCTGGCGCAACAGTTCCAGCTCCTGCTCCTGTTCGGCAACACGGGTCAGCAGTGCGTGCGTATCCTCGGGCGTCTGCTGTGGCTGCACCTGTGGCCAGTACCATCCCAGAGCAAAGGCCGCCGGTACGGCGAGTACCAGCAGCAGTTGCAGCCAACGCCGTCTGCGCTCACGACGCGGATCGCTGAGGCGGACCTCCCAGCCCGGTATCACGGCAGCAGGGCCGCGTGCGACAGGCCGAGACGCTCGTCGAGACCGAAGAGGATGTTCATGTTCTGCACCGCCTGGCCGGAGGCCCCCTTGACCAGGTTGTCGATCACCGAGAGCACCACCACCAGGTCGCCGCCCTGCGGACGGTGCACGGCGATGCGGCAAACGTTGCCTCCGCGCACACTGCGGGTTTCCGGATGGCTGCCCGCGGGCATCACATCGACGAAAGGCTCGCCAGCGTAACGCTTCTCGAACAGTGCCTGCAGATCGACCGAGGCATCGGCCACGCGCGCATAGAGGGTCGCGTGAATGCCACGAATCATCGGTGTCAGGTGTGGCACGAAGGTAAGGCCGACATCGCTACCTGCTGCCTGGCGCAGCCCCTGGCGAATCTCCGGCAGGTGACGGTGGCCCTTGACCGAGTAGGCC
This sequence comes from Ectopseudomonas toyotomiensis, assembly GCF_017167985.1. Lineage (NCBI taxonomy): Bacteria > Pseudomonadati > Pseudomonadota > Gammaproteobacteria > Pseudomonadales > Pseudomonadaceae > Ectopseudomonas > Ectopseudomonas toyotomiensis. The sequence goes on from NZ_CP070505.1 coordinate 1,506,815, forward strand.
TTCATGCTCTCGCCGGCCTCACAGAACAGCGAGCCAACGCTGGCACCACGGCCGGCACCGCTGACGCCGCTCTTGCAGTCAGCGATCAGGCTGCCGGCATCGGCCAAGCCGGCTTCCAGCAATGGGATCAGCCCCAGCTGAGTGGCGGTCGGGTAGCAGCCGGGGACGGCGATCAGGCGCGCAGTCTTGATCGCCTCACGATTGACCTCGGGCAGACCGTACACCGCCTCGCTCAGCAGCTCGGGAGCCCCATGCGGCTGGCCGTACCACTTGGCCCACTCCTCGGCATCCTGCAGACGGAAGTCAGCGGAGAGGTCGATCACTCGCGTGCCCGCAGCGAGCAACTCACCAGCCAGCGCATGGGCCACGCCGTGCGGGGTGGCGAAGAACACCACATCACAGGCGCCCAGGGTGGCGACATCCGGCACGCTGAACGCGAGTTCGGGGTAGTGGCCGCGCAGATTGGGGTACATCTCGTCGACGCGCAGGCCGGCCTCGGAACGGGAAGTGATCACGCTCACCTCTGCCTGCGGGTGTTGCGCCAGCAGACGCAGCAATTCGACACCGGTGTAGCCCGTGCCGCCGACGATACCGACCTTGATCATCACATGCCCCTTTGCAAAAGCCATTGGAAAGTTGCCGATGATAAAGCCGCATCGGCCAAGCTCCAACCGCAGAGGTGACGCAGACCGTCAGCTGCCTCTACTATCGAGGCCATTTTTCAGCGCGGGAAGCGAAAATGCTCTATCTCTGGCTCAAGGCTCTGCACATCATCGCCATGGTCTGCTGGTTCGCCGGCCTGTTCTACCTGCCGCGTCTGTTCGTCTATCACGCCATGAGCAGCGATGCCGCCAGCCACGAACGCTTCTGCATCATGGAGCGCAAGCTGTATCGCGGCATCATGATCCCCTCGATGATCGCCACGCTGGGCCTGGGCATCTGGTTACTCAGCCTCAATTCGGCTTACTACTTCACGCAAGGCTGGATGCACGCCAAGCTCACGCTGGTAGTGGCGCTGGTGATCTATCACCACCTCTGCGGCGCTCAGCTCAAGCGCTTTGCCCGCGGCGAGAACAGCCGTAGTCACGTGTTCTATCGTTGGTTCAATGAAGCGCCGGTGTTGGCCCTGCTGGGCATCGTAATCCTGGTCGTCGTCCGCCCCTTCTGAGGAGTTCGCCATGTCTCTGCCTGCCCTGCTCGATCAACGCCTGCGCCTGCCTCTGGTAGCTGCGCCGATGTTTCTGGTGTCCAACCCGGCGCTGGTCAGTGCCTGCTGCAACAGCGGCATCGTCGGCAGCTTTCCGGCGCTGAACCAGCGCGAGAGCGCCGGTTTCGCCGCCTGGCTCGACGAGATCGAAGCCAGCCTGGCGAGCAACGCCGCGCCCTATGCCGTCAATTTGATCGTGCATAACAGCAACCCACGCCTGCAGGCGGATCTGGCCATCTGCGTCGAACACCGCGTGCCCATCGTCATCACCAGCCTGGGCGCGGTGAAGGAAGTGGTCGATACGGTGCACAGCTACGGCGGCTTGGTGTTCCATGACGTGACCACCCGCCGCCATGCTGAAAAAGCTGCCGAGGCCGGCGTGGATGGCCTGATCGCCGTGGCAGCCGGCGCTGGCGGCCACGCCGGGACCTGGAGCCCCTTCGCCCTGCTGGCCGAGATTCGTCAGTTCTTCGACAAGACCGTGCTGCTGTCCGGCTGCCTCAACCACGGCCACGAAATTCTCGCCGCGCAGTTGCTCGGTGCCGACCTGGCCTATATGGGCACGCGCTTCATCGCCACGACCGAGAACAATGCGTCGGCCGATTACAAGGCGATGATTCTCGAAGCGCGAGCCGCCGACATCATTCACACACCCGCCGTGTCCGGTGTACCGGCCAGCTTCATGCGCCAGAGCCTGGAACAGGCCGGCTACGACCTGAAACAGCTGCAGAACAAGGGCGATATCAACTACGGCGAGAAGCTCAAGCCGATGGATGAAGAAGCCAAGGCCTGGAAAACCGTCTGGTCGGCCGGCCAGGGCGTCGGCGGCATCGACGACCTGCCGTCGGTGCAGGAGCTGGTGTCGCGACTCGACCATGAATATCGCGCCGCACTGACACGTAGCCAAGCACTGGGGCAACGCTGGCCGCGATGAAGCGTCGCCATCTGCTGGGCCTGGGCGCGCTCGGTCTGCTCGGCGGCTGGGCGCTGCGCCCAACTGATCGAGGTCGCGAGCATGAGGCCTACTTCGCCGAGCTCAACCGGCAGCTGCAGCGCGATGGCGAGGGCATCCCCACCCTGCTGCTCGACCTCGATCGGCTCGACGCCAACGCCGACCTGCTGGCCGCAAGACTGGGCGGTCACCTCCAGCTGCGCCTGGTGGCCAAATCACTGGCCAGCACCGGCCTGCTGGAATACCTGGCCAAGCGCCTGCAGACCCAGCGCTTCATGGTCTTTCATCAGCCGCAATTGAATCGCCTGGCCAGGAGTTTTCCCCAGGCCGACCTGCTGCTTGGCAAACCCATGCCGGTTGCCGCTGCGCTGAACTTCTATCGCCAGCTTGCGCACCACCTGGATTTCGATCCCGACCGCCAGGTTACCTGGCTGATCGACAGCCAGCAGCGCCTGATGCAATACGGTGAATTGGCCAAGGCGCTGGGGCGACCGCTGCGCATTGCGCTGGAAATCGACGTCGGCCTGGAGCGCGGCGGTTTCGCCACCCCGCAGGCGCTGGCTCAGGCGCTGCTGCAACTTCGTCAGCTGCCGGCACTGCGTCTGCAGGGGCTGATGGGATATGACGCGCATGTCGCACACAGCCCACCCTGGCAGAATCAGTTACGCGCATTCAGGGAGACCGATGAGCGCTATCGACTATTCATCAGCAGCGCTCAGGGGTTCAGCGATCTTTGGCCAGCAAAGCCGCTGCTCAACGGTGCCGGCAGCCTGACCTACCTGCTGCACAGCCAGCAGGAGACTTCGCTCAATGAAGTCGCCGTCGGTTCCGCCCTGCTCAAGCCCGCGGAGTTCGACACGCCACTGCTCAAGGAGCATCAGCCGGCCCTGTGGATCGCCAGCCCCATACTCAAGGTGGTCGACGGCGCCTTGCCCTACCTGCAACCGCTGCAGCCTCTGATCAGCGCCTGGAACCCCAACCGAGAGAACGCCTACTACCTCTACGGCGGTCGCTGGCCGGCACAGCCCGTCTCACCGACCGGGCTCGACTACGACAAACTCTACGGCCGTAGCGCCAATCAGGAGCGCCTGGTGGGTGGTAAAGGCACACGACTGACGAGTAACGATTGGGTATTTCTGCGCCCCGCGATCAGCGAAGGTGTGCTGGGCGATTTCAGCGAAATACGTCTACTACGCCGCGGCCAGCTGGTCGGCCGCTGGAGCACAATAGGCGACAGCTGAAAAATAGCCATGAGAGGCGCTTCAGGCCGCTTGTATATTGGCCTTGCGGCACTCTAGGCTTATGCCTCGCTTGCTGCTCAACGGGCGCTCGCTCCCCCCACTTCCCGCCGACAAGGAAGCTCGCATGAATCAACCGCGTTACAAGATCGTGTTCGACGGCCAACTGATGCCCGAGGCATCGTTGGAAATGGTCAAGACAAACCTGGCCCGCCTGTTCAAGAGCGACCTTGCCCGTATCGACAGTCTGTTCAGCGGAACGCCGGTGGCGCTCAAGCGTGATCTGGGCGAAGGCGAGGCGGAGCAGTACCTCAATGCTTTGCAGAAGGCGGGGGCCAAGGTGCGCAAGGAGCTGGATCAGGCCGCCAGCCTGAGCTTGGTGCCTACGGATGATCATCAGGAGACCGCACCTCAAGAAGTGGCTACGCCCTCCCCCACCAGCACTCACATGACCTGCCCCAAATGCGGTCATGAGCAGGCCAAGGCGAGCGAGTGCTCCGCCTGCGGCATCATCATCGAGAAATACCTCGCTCGCCAGGCACAGCTGGCCGAAGCCGCTCCGGCCCCGGTGCCTGCCGCAGCGACTGCATCGCCCTACGCACCGCCACAGGCGAATGTCGCCGAGCAATTGCCGCAGTACTCCGAACTCAAGGTCCTCGGCGTCAGCGGCCGGATCGGCCGCGTGCGTTACCTGGGCTGGCTGATGGCGATGACGCTGTGTTTCATCCCAATCATGTTGATCGGTACCGGCATTGCCGCGATGTCCTCGACCCTGGCCATGTTGGCGCTGGGCATCGTCAGTATTGCCGCGGTGGTGATCGGCATCTTCATCGGCGTACAGCGTCTGCATGACATCGGTTGGTCCGGCTGGCTGCTGCTGGTACACCTGATCCCGGTGGTCGGCAGCGTGTTCGCCCTGCTGATGCTGATCATCCCAGGCACTCAAGGCGTCAACCGCTACGGCCCACCGCCGCCCCCCAACAGCACTGCAGTCAAGGTACTGGCCTGGTTGTTCCTGCTGGTACCAGTGACCGGTATCGTCGCCGCCATCGCCATTCCCCAGTATCAGGGCTATGTCGAGCGTGCCGCCGAATATCAGGAGCAGTAATTCCCGACCATGCGCAGCTATGCATTGATCACCGGAGCGTCCAGCGGCATTGGCCTGGCCTTGGCCGAAGCTCTGGCACGCCGGGGGCGCAACCTGATCCTGGTGGCGCGCCGGCGTGATGCCCTGGAAAGCATCGCCTGCGAGTTGGCCCAGCGCTTCGGCGTCGAAGTGCTGTTTCGTCTCTGCGACCTGAGCGAGCCGCTGCAATTGTCCGGCCTGCTGCTGGAGCTGGAAGAAGGCCAGTGGCATGTCGATCTGCTGGTGAACAACGCCGGCCTCGGCTGCGCCGGTCCGTTCCTGGAGCAGGACTGGAGTCGCGAGCTGGAGCAGTTGGAAGTCAACGTGTTGGCGCTGACCCGCCTGTGTCACGCACTTGGTCAGCGCATGGCCGAGCACGGCAGCGGGCAGATTCTCAACGTCGCCTCGGTCGCGGCCTTCCAGCCCGGCCCCTGGATGAGCAGTTACTACGCCAGCAAGGCCTATGTGCTGAACTTTTCCGAGGGGTTGCGCGAAGAGCTGAGAAGCCGCGGCGTGCGTGTGTCAGTACTTTGCCCCGGCCCGACCCACAGCGCCTTTTTCCGTGCAGCGCAGATGGACGTCGCGCGGATTACCGGCAGCAAGCTGATGATGAGCGCCGAGGAAGTGGCGCTGATCACCGTGCGCGCACTGGAAAAGAACCGCGCCATCATCATTCCCGGCTGGCGCAACCGCCTGCTGGCCCTGAGTCCACGCCTCGCGCCGCGCTGGCTGGTACGCAAACTCAGTGCTCGCCTGACCCGCCCCTTCACCGGCGCCTGACCGGGTACTCAGCCGGCATTGACCGTGCGCCCATCGGCCCACTCTCGCAACGCCATCAACCGCTCGGCCATTACCACCGACAGCGGCGCGGTGCTCTGCAGTGCGCGCAGCAGCAACCCCTGATCGACCGCCTGCTGCTGCGCCTGACCAGCGTACAGCGCGCTGACCACTGCCTGCTCGATCTCGGCACCCGAGTAGCCCTCGCTGGCAGCAGCCAGCTGCGCGAGATCGAAGTTGCCTGGTTCCAGTTCACGGCGTTGCAGGTGGATACGGAAGATGTCGGCCCGCACCTCAGCACTGGGCAGGTCGACGAAGAACAGCTCGTCGAAGCGCCCCTTGCGCACCAGTTCCGGCGGCAGACGGTCGATGGCATTGGCCGTGGCCACCACGAACACCGGTGCCTTGCGCTCGGCCATCCAGGTCAGCAGGGTGCCGAGCACGCGCTGGCTCACGCCACCGTCGTGGTCGCCACTGGCCAACCCCTTCTCCACCTCGTCCATCCACAGCACGCAGGGCGCCATCTGTTCGGCCAGACGTAGCGCCTCACGCAGATTACGCTCGGTCTCGCCGAAGAACTTGTTGTACAGGCAGGCGAAATCCAGACGCAGCAGCGGCAAGCCCCAGAGTCCGGCCACGGCCTTGGCCGCCAGGCTCTTGCCCCCGCCCTGTACGCCGACCAGCATCACGCCTTTCGGCGCATCCAGGAGCTTGCCTTCGAGAAAGCCGGCCTGACGTTCGGCCAGCCAGCGCTTGAGGTTGACCAACCCGCCGACTTCTGCGAAGCGCGCAGTGTCGTATTCGAAGCTGAGCACACCCTCCAGATCCAGCAGCTGAAACTTGGTCTTGTTCAGCTCCGGGATGTCTTCCTGGGTGATCGCGCCATCATCGCAGATCACGTTGCGCGCCAGCGCCCGTGCCTCGGCATGACTGAGGCCGCGCAGGTTCTTCACCACCTGCTGCAAGGTACGGTTGTCGGTGCGCACGCGTGCGCCGCGATTGCCTTCGCTCCAACGCGTCGCCTCGTCACGCACGATGCTCAGCAGCTCGTCTTCCGACGGCAGCGCAAGACTGAAACGAGCCGCGAAACGCTGTACTTCGGCAGGCAGCTTGAGCGCATGCGACACCAGCACCAGCGTCGGCTTGTGCGCGGCCTCGCTCATGGCGATTTCCTTGAGCAGGCGCACCAGCCTGGGGTTGTCATCAAGGAAGGGATGCAGGTCGCACATCACGTAGAGGTTCGGCTGCGGATCGACCTTGATCATGCGCAGCGCCGCTTCGGGCTCCAGGGTCGGTGACTCGTCCATTGGTGCGCCGCCGAAACCCAGACGCTGCAGGCCCTCGGTCACCGACCAGGTGTGCAGACCGAGGCCGCGCTTGATCGCCAGGCCAGTCAGGGTCTCCAGCACGCGCAGCTCGTCCCAGGACTCGATCACCACCAGCTTGACCTTGGAGTCCAGCACCAGTCCAAGATCATGAATATCGTTCTTCAACACCGACTCCTTGTGAGATTTGGCCAGCCAGGCACGCAGGGTTACCATCCGCGGCTTCACAGAATCGAGAACTTACCGCATGGACCGCCTGAACACGCAGATCGTCGCCGGAGGCATCACGCCGTGCAAGTGCTGAAAGCGCGTTGCGTCACAGTATCCATGGCCATCGCAGCCGGCCTGCTGGTTAACCTGCCGGCCGTTGCTACCGAAACCATCAGCGACCCGTTGCCCGGCGGCGCTCAGGGCCCCGAAATGGTGGTGATTCCGGCTGGCGAGTTCCGCATGGGCGATGCCAGCGGTCGCGGCAATGACAACGAGCGGCCGCAACGATCGATTGCTTTCGATCAACCCTTCGCCATCGGCCGCTACGAAGTCACCTTCGCCGACTGGCAGAAGTACGCCGACGCCAACGGGCTGCCCATGCCTGACAACGAGGGCTGGGGCCTTTCGGCGCAGCGCCCGGTGATTCATGTGTCCTGGCGTGACGCTCACGCCTACACCCAGTGGTTGTCACGCGAGACGGGCGCACGCTATCGCCTACCGACCGAAGCCGAATGGGAGTATGCAGCACGCGGAGGCAGCCAGAGCTACTACTGGTGGGGCGAGCAACTCGACAGCAGCGAGCAGGCGCCACGCGCTCACTGCCGCGGCTGCGCCAGCTCGCGCCTGTTGCGCAACAAGACGGCAGCCGTCGGCCAGTTCCCGGCCAATGGCTTCGGCTTGCATGACACCGCGGGCAATGTCTGGGAGTGGACGGCGTCGAACTTCACCCAGCGCTTCGACGGCAGCGAAACGCAGAGCGCCGGCCTGCTCGACAGCAGCCCGCGCGTGGTGCGCGGCGGCGCCTGGAACAGTGGCCCGGTCTACCTGCGCAGCAGCATGCGTGATCTCAAGCAACCGCATCACCGCGACTATGCCCTGGGGTTTCGCGTGCTGCGCGAGCTACCCTGAGAGACTGCCCAAAGTCTGCTCCACGTCGACCCTGCTGCGTTAAAAACAGGCTCGGAGGCCGCTTGCGGCCAACGTCCTTCAGGGCGGCCCCGAAGGGGTGAGCGGAGCGAGTCATGCGAATGTACAAAAGTACAGTCGTCCGCGACTCCAACCGTTCCTCACCTGTTTTTGCGGGGCCGCCATCGGTATTGCACGATCCTAGCTCGCGAGACTTTAGAACAGCCTCTGAGCCACGGACGACCTGGCGACTTTGCAGTAGACTAGCGCTGTTGTTACCTCTGGAGGTGCCCCATGGCCAGCGAACGCCAGTATTCCCCCGTCGACCGCCTGCTGCTGCAAGCCGATGCCGCGCTGCGCACGCTGCTGCCATTCAGCGGCGCGTCGAGTCGCCCCTCGCCTGCCATCGTGCAGAACGAGACCGAGCTGAGCAGTGAGGAGTCGCGCCACGTCGCCGGCCTGATGCGCATCAATCACACCGGTGAAGTCTGCGCCCAGGCGCTCTATCAGGGCCAGGCGCTGACCGCCAAGCTGCCGCAAGTGCGTAGCGCCATGGAGCATGCGGCCGATGAGGAAATCGACCACCTGGCCTGGTGCGAGCAGCGCATTCGTGAGCTGGGCAGCCAACCCAGCGTGCTCAACCCGCTGTTCTACGGTCTGTCGTTCGGTGTTGGCGCCGTTGCCGGGCTTGTCAGTGATCGCGTCAGCCTCGGCTTCGTCGCCGCCACCGAAGACCAGGTGTGCAAACACCTGGACGAGCACCTGGAGCAACTGCCCGAGCATGACGCCAAGTCGCGCGCCATCCTCGAGCAGATGCGCATCGACGAACAGCAACATGCCAACAGTGCCCTGGCGGCGGGCGGTGTGCGCTTCCCGGCGCCGATCAAGTTCGGCATGACCTTGCTGTCGAAGGTGATGACCAAGAGCACCTACCGCGTCTGAAACGAACGAGGGCGCCATTGGCGCCCCCGTCATTTTCAGCGAACCTCAGCCCAGTTCGACGATTTCGTAATCGTGGCTGATATCGACGCCGGCACGACCCAGCATGATCGAGGCCGAGCAGTACTTCTCCGCCGACAACTCCACCGCCCTTTTCACCTGAGCCTCTTTCAGTCCACGGCCCTTGACCACGAAGTGCAGGTGAATCTTGGTGAACACCTTGGGCTCCTCGCCTGCGCGCTCGGCGTCGAGGAACACTTCGCAGCTTTCTACCGGCTGACGGCCCTTGCGCAGAATGCTGACCACATCGAAGTTGCTGCAGCCACCGAGGCCGATCAGCAACATCTCCATCGGTCGAACACCGAGATTACGACCACCGGCATCGGGCGGACCGTCCATCACCACGGCATGGCCACTACCGGACTCGCCGAGGAACAGAGCTTCACCGGCCCATTGCACACGCGCTTTCATCGATATTGGCTCCCAGAGTGGAAAAGTTCGGCAGATTAACACAGGCAGGCCGCGATCCGATGTGCGCCGAATGCGCGAAAGTTCCGCATAGTTACGTTACCCAGGTCGCAAAAAACTACCTAGTCATAGTATGTCTGTTAAGCTGGCGTCGGAATGCTGGCACACTTGGCCGGATAACAAATAAGAAATTGCCGTTGGACAAAGGCCTTCACTTTTCATATTCGGGACTCGGGCATGGTTGCTATTACCCTTACACCAAAAATCAAGAACCTCGACAAGCTTCTTGCGCATTGTCATCGTCGTCGTTACACAGCCAAAAGCACCATCATCTACGCAGGTGATCGCTGCGAAACCTTGTTCTTCATCGTCAAGGGCTCGGTCACCATCCTGATCGAGGATGACGATGGCCGTGAAATGATCATCGCCTATCTGAACTCTGGCGACTTTTTCGGCGAGATGGGCCTGTTCGAGAAGGATGGTTCAGAGAAGGAACGCAGCGCCTGGGTTCGCGCCAAGACCGAATGCGAAGTCGCGGAAATCAGCTACGCCAAGTTCCGCGAACTGACCCAGCAAGACCCCGAAATCCTCTTCGCCCTCGGCAGCCAGATGGCCGAGCGCCTGCGCAATACCACGCGCAAGGTCGGCGACCTGGCCTTCCTCGATGTCACTGGCCGTGTAGCGCGCACCCTGCTCGACCTGTGCAAGCAGCCGGACGCGATGACCCATCCGGATGGCATGCAGATCAAGATCACGCGTCAGGAAATCGGCCGCATCGTCGGCTGCTCCCGTGAGATGGTCGGCCGAGTGCTCAAGTCCCTGGAAGAGCAGGGCCTGGTACACGTCAAAGGGAAGACCATGGTGGTCTTCGGCACACGCTGAACAGCCCCAATAGAAAAAGCCGGCTTGATTGCCGGCTTTTTCATGCGCGTTATTCCGGGTCCGTGCCGATCACTGCAGGCCGGCCACGCTCGGGAAAGAACAGACGCTGCAATTCGCTACCCGGACTTTCCGCCCGCATGAAAGCTTCTCCGACCAGGAAGGCATAGACCTGGTTGATCTCCATCAGCTCGACATCAGCGCGATTGAGAATGCCACTTTCGGTCACCACCAGGCGATCACGCGGAATACGCGGCAGCAGATCGAGGGTGGTTTCCAGGCTGACATCGAAGGTGTGCAGATTGCGGTTGTTGATCCCCACCAGTGGTGTGTCCAACGTATTCAACGCCCGCTCCAGTTCGGCGCCGTCATGCACCTCGACCAGGACGTCGAGGCCGACGTCCTTGGCCACCGAGGCCAGCTCGGCCATGCGCACGTCATCCAGGCAGGACACGATCAGCAGCACGCAGTCGGCGCCCAGTGCGCGGGCTTCGACGATCTGGTACGGATCGACCATGAAGTCCTTGCGGATCACCGGCAACGCACAGGCCGCGCGGGCCTGTTGCAGGTACTGGTCGGCACCCTGGAAGAAATCGATATCGGTCAGCACCGACAGGCAGGTGGCGCCCCCCGCCTCGTAGCTGCGGGCGATATCCGCTGGCACGAAGTCAGCGCGCAGCACGCCCTTGCTCGGCGAGGCCTTCTTGATCTCGGCGATCACGGCCGGTTGCTTGCGCGCCGCCTGCTCGAGCAGCGCACGAGCGAAGCCACGCGGTGCGTCGGCACTGCGCGCAGCAGCCTCGACCTCGGCCAGGCTGACCTGAGCACGGCGCGCCGCGACTTCCTCGAACTTACGGGCGACGATCTTCTCCAGTACGGTTGGCACGCTCACCCTTCGTTCTCCTGTTTGAATACCGCGGTAAAGGACACCAGCTCTTCCAGCTTCTCGCGCGCCAGGCCGGTGTGCAGGGCGTCATGCGCCAGCTGCATGCCTTCGCGCAGGCTGCTGGCATGGTCAGCAGCATAGAGCGCCGCGCCAGCATTGAGCACGATCATATCAGCGGCTTTCTGACCGTTGTCGGTCTTGCGCCGGCCGAGGGCATCGTGGATCAGCGCCAGCGACTGCTCGGCGTTGTCGACGGTCAGGCCGATCAGGCTCTGACTCTTGATACCGAAATCCTCGGGCTGGATGCGGTACTCGCTGACCGTGCCATTCCTGAGTTCGGCAATGAAGGTCGGCGCAGCCAGGCTGATCTCGTCCAACCCATCCTGCGCGTGCACCACCAGTACGTGCTCGCTGCCCAGACGCTGCAGCACTTCGGCCATCGGCCGGCACAGCGCCTGGCTGAATACACCGATGACCTGATGCCTGGCGCCTGCCGGGTTGGTCATCGGGCCAAGCATGTTGAAGATGGTGCGCAGGCCCAGCTCGCGGCGCGGGCCGATGGCGTGCTTCATCGCCCCGTGATGAGACGGCGCGAACATGAAGCCGACGCCCACGCTCTCGACGCAGCGCGCGACCTGCTCGGGTTTGAGCCCCAGGTAGACGCCAGCGGCTTCCAGCAGATCGGCGCTGCCACTCTTGCCGGAGACTGCGCGGTTGCCGTGCTTGGCCACCTTGCCACCGGCCGCGGCGACGACGAAGGCCGCGGCGGTGGAGACGTTGAAGATGTTCATGCCATCGCCACCGGTGCCGCAGGTGTCGACCAGCCGCTCGGCGTCGATGACCACTGGTGCGGCCAGCTCGCGCATGACGCTGGCGGCACCGACGATCTCGTCGATGGTTTCGCTCTTCATGCGCATGCCCATGAGGAAAGCGCCGATCTGCGCGTCGGTGCACTGACCGGTCATGATCTCGCGCATCACCGCCTGCATTTCCTCGGTGGTCAGATCGAGCTGGGCGACGATGCGGCCCAGGGCTTCCTTGATATTCATGCGCGCACGCCTCCGGTCTGCTTGAGGAAGTTGGCGAACAGTTCGTGGCCCTGCTCGGTGAGGATGGATTCGGGGTGAAACTGCACGCCCTCGATGTTCAGGGTCTTGTGGCGCAGGCCCATGATCTCGTCGACCGAGCCGTCTTCATGCTGGGTCCAGGCGGTGATCTCCAGGCAATCCGGCAGGGTTTCGCGCTTGACCACCAGGGAATGATAGCGGGTCACGGTGAGCGGGTTGTTGAGGCCGGCGAACACGCCCTTGTCCTCATGGAACACCGGGCTGGTCTTGCCATGCATCACCTGGCGCGCGCGCACCACATCACCGCCGTAGGCCTGGCCGATGCTCTGGTGGCCAAGGCAGACACCCAGGATCGGCAGCTTGCCGGCGAAATGCAGGATGGACTCGATGGACACCCCCGCCTCGGTCGGCGTGCAGGGGCCGGGCGAAACGACGATGCGCTCGGGCTGCAGAGCCTCGATCTCAGCGATGGTCAGTTCATCGTTACGAATCACGTGCACGTCGGCACCCAGCTCACCCAGGTACTGCACGACGTTGTAGGTGAAGGAGTCGTAGTTGTCGATCATCAAAAGCATGGTACGGCTCCTCTTATTCCTGGGCCTGGACGGCAGTCTGTTCAGCGAGCGCGACGGCGCGGAACATCGCGCGGCGCTTGTTCAACGTTTCTTCCCACTCCAGCGCAGGCACCGAGTCGGCGACGATGCCGGCGCCGGCCTGTACGTGCAGCTCGCCGTCCTTGATCACCGCGGTGCGGATGGCGATGGCGGTGTCCATGTTGCCGTTCCAGGCGTAGTAACCGACTGCACCGCCATAGACGCCGCGCTTGACCGGCTCCAGCTCGTCGATGATTTCCATGGCGCGAATCTTCGGTGCACCGGACAGGGTGCCGGCCGGCAGGATGGCGCGCAGGGCGTCCATCGAGGTCAGGCCCTTTTTCAGCTCGCCGGTGACGTTGGAAACGATGTGCATGACGTTGGAATAGCGCTCGATGACCATCTTCTCGGTCAGTTTCACCGAACCGATTTCCGAGACGCGTCCGGTGTCGTTGCGGCCCAGGTCGATCAGCATCAGGTGCTCGGCGACTTCCTTGGCATCGGCCAGCAGGTCTTCTTCCAGCGCCAGGTCGGCCTCCTCGGTGGCACCGCGCGGACGGGTGCCGGCGATTGGCCGCACGGTGACCAGGTTGTCCTCGACGCGTACCAGCACCTCAGGCGACGAACCCACCACGTGGAAGTCGCCGAAGTTGAAGAAGTACATGTAAGGCGTCGGGTTGATGCAGCGCAGCGCGCGATAAAGGTCAATCGGTGCAGCCTTGAACGGGATCGACATGCGCTGGGAAATCACCACCTGCATGCAGTCGCCAGCCAGGATGTAATCCTTGATGGCGCTGACCGAGCGTTCGTAATCCTCGCGGCTGAAGCTGGAACGGAACGCCGGCTCGGCACCTGCCGGCTTGTTCAGGTCCACGCCCAGGCGCGGGGTGAACGGCTGACGCAGCTTGTGCAGGATGTCCTGCAATTGCTGCTGGCCACGCTCGAAGGCATCGCTTTCAGCCGGATCGGCCAGGACGATGGCGTGCATCTTGCCGGCCAGATTATCGAACACCACCACAGCATCGGAGACGTTGAGCAGGATGTCCGGCGTGCCCAGCGCGTCGGGATTCACTCCGGCAGCCAGCTTGGGTTCGACGTAACGCACGCTGTCATAGGCGAAGTAACCGACCAGGCCACCATTGAAACGCGGCAGCCCGGCGATGGTCGGCACCTTGTAGCGCGCCTTGAACTGCTCGACGAAGGCCAGCGGATCGGCGCACTCATGACGCTCGACCTCGACGCCGTCGGTGGTGACCACAACCTCATGACCCTGCACACGCAGCACGGTGCGCGCCGGCAGACCGATGATCGAGTAGCGGCCCCACTTTTCGCCGCCCTGCACGGACTCCAGCAGGTAGGAGTTGGGCGCATCGGCCAGTTTCAGGTAGATCGACAGCGGCGTGTCGAAGTCGGCGATGGTTTCGCAGGCAAGCGGAATGCGGTTGTAGCCTTCAGCGGCTAAACGCAGGAATTCTTCATGGGTCATGATCAGCCTCATGGCTCGGGGTAAACGGTCGGGTGCAAACGGGCCGCGCGGCGGCGGCAGGACGAGATCAGGCGCGCCAGCGCCAACGGGCCAGAGCCTTGATCACTTTCATCCAGAGTTTGCAGCTAACCACCACGGTGCGATCTCGACAGGCGGGGGAATAAGGAGAGCGGCCACGGTAGCGCAGCCGCTCAGGCTAAGCAACTATCAGAGCAACTCGGCCAGGCTATCGACCACCAGGCTTGGCCGCTCTTCAGCAATCGGCCGGCCGTGGTTGTAGCCGTAACTCACGGCGATGCAGGGCACCGCGGCAGCGCGCGCGGCCAGCACGTCGTTGTGCGAGTCGCCGACGAACAACGATTGCGCCGCCTCCACCCCAGCCAGACGCATCACCTGCAGCAGCGCCGCCGGGTCAGGCTTCTGCTGCGGCAGGGTGTCGCCACCGATGATCCAACGGAAGTAACCGCCGAGGCCGACCTGTTCCAGCAGCGGCGCGACGAAGCGCTCCGGCTTGTTGGTCACCACGGCGAGCTCGACAGCCGCTGTGCTAAGCGCTTCGAGCAGCTCGTGCACGCCCGGGTACAGCGCGGTCAGGTTGTGGCAGTCGGCGTAGATATCAAGAAAGCGCGCCAGTGCCTCTTCCGTCTCGACCTCGCCCACTGCAGCGTGATCCAGACCGCCGGCCAGGGCGCGGCGCACCAGCACCCGCGCGCCGTTGCCGACCCAGTCACGCACGTATTCAACGCCAGCCGCTGGGCGACCCAGCTCGACCAGCATACGGTCGACCGCTGCGGCCAGATCGGGCACCGAGTCGATCAGCGTGCCGTCCAGGTCGAACATCACCAGGCGCGGCAGCTCGCCGCCGCACAGCGCGCGCAGCGGTTTCATCCACGCACCTGGGCCAGTTCGGCGCGCATGGCGTCGATCACGGCCTTGTAGTCCGGCTGGTTGAAGATCGCCGAGCCGGCGACGAAGGTGTCAGCACCTGCTTCGGCGATCTCGCGGATGTTCTGCACGTTGACGCCACCGTCGATCTCCAGGCGAATCTCGCGTCCACTGGCATCGATCAGCGCACGGGCCTCACGCAGCTTGTCGAGGGTACCGGGGATGAACTTCTGCCCGCCGAAACCGGGGTTGACGCTCATCAAAAGGATCATGTCGACCTTGTCCATCACGTACTTGAGCACGTCCAGCGGGGTGGCCGGGTTGAACACCAGGCCGGCCTTGGCGCCACCAGCCTTGATCAGTTGCAGCGAACGGTCGATGTGCTCGGAGGCTTCAGGGTGGAAGGTGATGTAGGAAGCACCGGCCTCGATGAAATCACCGATTATGCGATCCACCGGCTTGACCATCAGATGCGCGTCGATCGGAGCGGTGATGCCGTACTTGCGCAGCGCTGCACAGACCATCGGGCCGATGGTCAGGTTGGGCACGTAGTGGTTGTCCATGACATCGAAGTGGACGATGTCCGCCCCGGCGGCGAGTACGTTGTCCACTTCCTCACCCAGACGGGCGAAGTCGGCGGAAAGGATCGACGGGGCGATGGCGAAGGGTTGCATGGCGCACCTCTAAGGGCTTTGGTCACGGTGGCGCGCATTGTAACGGCTGTGGCGCCCTTGATCGACAAGCGCAGGAGACAGTGGGAGGCGCTTCAGCGGCGAGTTTCTGGCTTTTGTGCCAAGCCGGTCGCGGCTAAAGCCCTCCCACAATAGCGACCTGATTCAGATACCGCCGAGGCAGAGGTACTTGATCTCCAGATACTCGTCCAACCCGTACTTGGAGCCTTCGCGGCCCAGGCCGGAGGCCTTGATGCCGCCGAACGGCGCCACTTCGTTGGAGATCAGCCCGGTGTTGATGCCGACCATCCCATACTCCAGCGCCTCGCCGACACGGAAGGTGCGGCCCAGATCGCGGGTATAGAAGTAGCCGGCCAGGCCGAACTCGGTGTCGTTGGCCTGGCGCACCACCTCGGCTTCGTCGCTGAAACGAAACAGTGGCGCCAGCGGACCAAAGGTCTCTTCGCGGGCCACACGCATATCCGCGGTGACGCCAGTGATGACCGTGGGCTCGAAGAAATGCCCGCCCAACGCGTGCGGCTTGCCGCCCTGCAGCACCTTGGCGCCCTTCTCCAGCGCATCGGCCAGATGAGCCTGCACCTTGGCCACGGCATTGCCGTCGATCAACGGGCCAATTACAACGCCTGCTTCATCACCCGAGCCAACCCGCAGTTTGGCCACGGCCGCGGCCAGCTTGTCGGCAAAGGCGTCGTAGACAGCGTCGTGCACATACAAGCGATTGGCGCAGACGCAGGTCTGCCCGGCGTTGCGGTACTTGGCCACCAGTGCGCCTTCGACCGCGGCATCGAGATCGGCATCCTCGAAGACGATGAACGGCGCATTGCCACCGAGTTCCAGCGAGAGCTTCTTCAGCGTCGGAGCACATTGCTCCATCAATTTGATGCCGACACCAGTGGAACCGGTGAACGACAACTTGCGCACGATGGGGTTGGCGCACAGCTCGGCACCGACTTCTCGGGAACGCTCGGCATCAGCCGGCAGTACGCTGAACAGCCCGGCCGGAATGCCCGCGCGCTCGGCCAGCACAGCCAGCGCCAGCGCACTGAACGGTGTCTGTGGCGCCGGTTTCAGCACCATGGCGCAGCCAGCGGCCAACGCTGGGCCGGCCTTGCGGGTGATCATCGCCGCCGGGAAGTTCCAGGGCGTGATGGCTGCGGTCACGCCAATGGGCTCCTTGGTCACGATCAAGCGCTTGTCCGGCTGATGGCCGGGAATGGTGTCGCCGTAGACGCGTTTGGCTTCCTCGGCGAACCATTCGATGAAGGATGCCGCGTAAAGCACCTCACCGCGCGCCTCGGTCAGCGGCTTACCCTGCTCGGCCGTCATGATCCGCGCCAGATCTTCCTGATTTGCCAGCATCAACTCGTACCATTTGCGCAGTCGCGCCGCCCGCTCCTTGGCCGTCAACGCACGCCAGGCGGGTTGGGCAGCCTGCGCCGCCTCGATGGCCTGACGGGTCTGCGCGCCACCGATGTTCGGCACGCTGCCCAGCGACTCGCCGTTGGCAGGGTTGAAGATTTCAGTCACATCGCCATTGCTGGCGTCGCACCATTGGCCATCGATATAGGCCTGATGGCGCAGCAGATCGGGATCGTTCAGTTGCATGATTTTCTCCTGCTGCCGAGGGAGGCGATCACCCCTCGGCTGAATTGGGGATTGCACAGGCCTCATTCGGCGGGCGGCAGATCCTTGGTGAAGGTCTGGTCGTTCTCGCCACGGAACATCCTTGCCCCATAGATCAGCGCGCACAGGCCAACGCCAATGGCGAAGGCCCAGCCGGCGCCCTTTATCGCCAGCACCGCGCCGATCACCCCGGCGATGCCCAGGTCGCGCTGGCTGCGCGCCTCCATGATGCCCAGACGCACACTGACGTAGCCCTGAATCAGCAGGGTCAGCGCCAGCGCCACACCGAGAATCGGCTGCAGCAGGGTGACCACCGGCAGCAGCAACAGGCCGGTGTTGGTTCCCCAACGGAAAGATCCGACCCCACCGTAGATGGACTTCATTGCCTGGGCGCCGCCCTTGAAGCGCTCGGTGATGACAACCTGCATGGCCGACCACTGCGGGCCACACATGGCCACGTCCGGCCCGAATAGGCTCATGAAGGCGTTGCGCCCGCCAAAGATCAGGTGCGAGCGGTTGGGGTTGAAGTCGACTTTCTCGTCACTGCGCACATGGTCGGCCTCGGACAGGATCGCCCTGGCCCCCAGCACGTCACCGAACACCACCAGATAGGCGGCGAACACGGTGGGAATGGCGGTGACGAACATCATCAGCGGCGGCATGCCAAGGCCGAATACGGTGTACTCGTTCCACAGGGTGACAAAGTCTGGTTTGCTGATGCCCCACTCGATGCTGGGCCAGGGCGCCTCACCGAAGATCGGCGCAACGATCACCGCCAGCAGAATGATCGGGAAGATGCCCAGCTTGGCGAAGTTCCACCAGAAGCGGTTGCGCTTCTTCAGCTGTTGGAAGTGAAGGGAGAACACCAAGTAGAAGGCGATACCGACGGCGATGGAAATGGTCCAGGGGAAACTATCGAAGCGACCGCCCTCCTTGAATACCGTCACCACCGCACTGAGGCCGGCGCCCATGATGATGCCGGCCTTGAGCGCAGAGGGCACCAGGGACACCACCTTGCGTGCCATGCCCGTCATGCCCAGGCCTATCGAGAACACCCCCAGCATCAACTGGAAGGCAATCAGCGCATGCACCCGCTCCGGGCCCTCCGGGAACTGGCTGCAGTAGGCCATCAGCAGTGGGATCGCCGGGGTGATCCAGCCCGGAACCACGGGGTCACCCAGCAGGTGGTGGGTCAGATACAGCAGACCGTTGAGCATGACCACCGCCAGCGCCACCTCGAAGGGCATGCCGAGAAATTCGGTCATCAGCGGAATCGCCGCCAGGTCCACCGCACACATGAGCAGGCCCTGCATGTAGTCGGAGATCTCGAAGCGGTAATGAATGAAAGGCAGACGCACCTTGAATGGCCCCACCGGCCAGTAGGGGGCTTCCACACCAAGGTCTTGTTGATGCAGTTCGGACATTTGAGTCACCCAGCTTTATTAGAGTTGTATTTCAGCCGGCCCCAGCAAACTGGGGCCTGTCATCTTCGTTGCGGTAATCAGTAGGCAGCGCGGTAGATCTGCTCTATGTCGCCTGCGCTCAGACGACGCGGATTGTTGCGCATCAGGCGGTCGATCTTGCTCGCCTCCTCGGCCATGGCCGGGATGGCGTCTTGCGGTACGCCAAAGCTGCGCATGCCCTTGGGAATATCGACGCTGGCGCACAGCTCGGCCATGGCCTCGACGGCCAGGTCGGCGGCGGCCTTGTCGCTCAGGCCATGCGTTTGCACGCCAAGAGCAGCGGCGATCTCGGCCATGCGCTCGACGCATGCCAGCTTGTTCCAGGCCATCACGTAGGGCAGCAGCAAGGCATTGCTGACACCGTGAGCGATATTGAAGCGCCCACCCAGGGGATAGGCCAGCGCATGCACGGCGCCCACGCCGGCATTGCCGAAGGCCATGCCGGCCATCAGGCTGGCGGTGGCCATGTCTTCGCGAGCGACCAGATCCGCCGGGTTGGCATAGGCCTTGGGCAACGCCCTGGCGATCAGCTTGATGGCCCCAATGGCCAGGGCGTCGGTGATCGGCGAGGCGTTCACCGACAGATAGGACTCCACCGCGTGTACCAACGCATCGACGCCACTAGCAGCGGTCACGCCGCGCGGGCAGGTCAGGGTCATCACCGGGCTGACCAGCGCCACATCAGGCAGCAGGTAATCGCTGACGATGCCCTTCTTCAGTTGCGCCTGCTTGTCGGAAAGGATCGACACGTTGGTCACTTCCGAACCGGTGCCGGCAGTGGTCGGAATGGCAATCAGCGGCGGGCCTTTGCGCTTGATCTGATCGACGCCGAACAGCTCTTCCAATGGACCGTCATGACCCACATAACCGGCCACGGCCTTGGCGATGTCGATGGCGCTGCCACCACCGACACCGATCAGGCCATCGTGGCCGCCGTCGCGGTAGACCTTGGCGCAGGCCTCGACGATGGCAATCTCCGGCTCCGGCTCGACACCGTCATAGATGCCATAGCGGCGCTCGCCGAGTTGCTTGAGGACATGTTCGACCGTACCAGACTTGATCAGGATGGCGTCGGTGACGATCAGCGGGTTGGTGATATTCAGTCGAGGCAGTTCGACCGCCAGTTGCTCCACGGCACCCTGGCCGGTCAGCAGCTTATTGGCGATCTTGAATGCAGCAATACTCATCAGCAGGCCCTTTATGCGTTGTTGTGCTGAACGGGTTCGGGGCTTGCCATAGCCATTCCTGTGCCAGCTCGCGGAAAGCGGCGCGCTAGAAGGCTTGAGTCGATTTGTCACAGCGCGCTGCGGGCTACGCTTGATCAAAAAATCAATCAAAAGAGCCTATCTCGATCCATTTTCCAATCAGCCCTGTTCCCAGCGCTTCATCTTCTGTACCAGCGTCGCCTGGCTGAGGCCGAGTACCTTGGCCGCTTCTCGGGTGGTCTTGTGCTGCATCAACGCACGACGGATGAGGCGCCGCTCGAGGTTTTCCACCTGCTTGCGCAATGGCAGCAGGTCGTCTTCGCCGGCGTCGCTACGGGCGATGCGCATCTCCTCCGGCAGCTCGAACAGCTCTATGCGCTCGCCACAGACGGTGACCACCAGACGCTCGACCAGATTGATCAGCTCGCGGATATTGCCGGGCCAGGCGTAGTCGGTCAGCGCATCTAGCGCTTCGAGTTCCCAGCTCAGCGCTCGTCCATAACGCTGGTTGAATTCGGCCAGGTAGAAGTCCAGCAGCGGCTGAATTTCCTCGGGGCGCTCGCGCAGCGCCGGGATGTGGATCGGCACGACATTGAGCCGGTAGTAGAGGTCGGCACGAAAACGCCCCTCGGCAACCATCGTGCGCAGGTCATGGTGGGTGGCGGTGATGATGCGCACGTCCACCTCCTTCAACTCCAGCCCACCGACCGGAATGAAGCGGCTCTCCTCGATCACCTTGAGCAGCTTGACCTGCAGCGGCAACGGCAGATCGCCGATCTCATCGAGAAAAACCGTGCCCTGGTGCGCCAACTCGAGCAGGCCACGTTTGCCCTTGCTACCGGCGCCGGTGAAGGCGCCGGGCACATAGCCGAACAACTCGGCCTCGATCAGGTTCTCCGGCAACGCGCCACAGTTCAGCGCGAGAAAAGGCTGCGCCGCGCGCGGGCTGCTCTTGTGGATGTACTGGGCGATCAGGGTCTTGCCGACGCCGGTTTCACCCTGCAGCAGCACTTTCACGTCGCTGGCCGCGACCTGCCGCGCCTGCATGAAGACGCGCCCCGAAGCGGGCTTGTCGGCGACCGGGGAGGCATCGAGCAGATCGTCACGCTGCCCGGCATGCAGCCTGGCGGTGCTGTTGCGCAGTTGCTTCAGTTGCTGCAGCTCGTCGCGCTCGTGCTTCATGCGCAGCAGTTCGGTCATGTCGCGCACGGTGCTGACTACGTAGCGAACGCGGCCATCGGCGGCGAAGATCGGCGTACCACTGACCAGCAGACGCTTGCCCTGGCTGACGCTCTGCATCAGCGACAGCGCCTTGCCTTCCTTGAGCACGCGCAGGGACACCGACTGCGAGATCACGCCCTGTTCTACCAGCGCCTGCATGTGCTGGCCGACGACGTCCTCGGCACGCAGCCCGGTCAGGCGCTCATAGGCACTGTTGACCTTGAGGGTGATGCCGTCGGCGTCGGTGATGTAGACGCCGTCATGCAACGCGTCGATCAGTTCGCGAAAACCGGGATCATCGAAGTCCATCTGGCCGCCTTGTTACGGAGGAGAAACTGCACATTCTACGCCCGGAAACGAGCAAGGCCCCGCCGGTTTCCCGGCGAGGCCCTGAGCATGCAGCTACGGCGATCTATTCCGGCGCCGAAGTTCGCAGCTTCTCGCTGCGACCACGCAGCCATTCCAGGGTCAGCAGCAACAGAATGGAGAAGCCGATCAGCAGGGTTGCCGCAGCAGCGATGGTTGGCGACAGGTTCTCGCGAATACCGCTGAACATCTGCCGCGGCAGGGTAGCCTGCTCGGGACCGGCGAGGAACAGGGTCACCACCACTTCATCGAAGGAGGTGGCGAAGGCGAACAGCGCGCCGGAGATCACACCCGGCGCGATCAGCGGCAGGGTCACCCGGCGAAACGCCGTCAGCGGAGAGGCGCCCAGGCTGGCGGCGGCGCGCACCAGGTTGTGGTTGAAGCCCTGCAGGGTGGCCGACACGGTGATGATCACGAACGGCACGCCGAGCACGGCATGCACCAGGATCAGTGACAGGTAGCTGTTGCCCATGCCCAGCGGCGCGAAGAACAGGTAGCTGGCGACGCCGATGATCACCACCGGCACGATCATCGGCGAGATCAGCAGGCTCATCACCAGCGCCTTGCCGCGAAACTCGCCTCGGGTCAGGCCGATGGCCGCCAAGGTGCCGAAGACCATGGCCAGCATGGTCGCAGCCGGGGCGATGATCAGGCTGTTCTTCAGCGAGCGCATCCAGTCAGCGGACATGAAGAAGTCCTCGTACCAGCGCAGCGAGAAGCCCTGCAACGGGTAGACCAGAAAGGTGCCGGAGTTGAACGACAGCGGCACGATGACCAGCACCGGCAGGATCAGAAACAGCAGGACCAGGCCGCAGAGAATGCGCAGGCCGTAGTACCAGAGGCGCTCGACGGGTGACATGTAGGGGCTGAGCATGAGTTTTACTCCAGTGAGCTTTCAAGCTCCCCTCTCCCATTTAAGGGAGAGGGGTTGGGGAGAGGGCGCTCTACCTGCGCCGTCCTCCCTGGTTCGGTTACCGAGAGGCAGTGGTGCCGACACAAGCACCCTCTCCCGCCCTTCGGGCACCCTCTCCCATGAATGGGAGAGGGTCATCGGATGGTCTGCTACGCAGACCGCTTTTAGCCAAGTCTCAGCTTGCTGGCGCCAACCAGCCAGCTGTACACCACGTAGAGCACCAGGGTCGCGGCCAGCAGCAGGCCGCCGAGGGCCGTTGCCATGCCCCAGTTGATGGTGGTGTTGGTGTAGAAGGCGACGAAGTAGCTGATCATCTGGTCGTTCGGGCTGCCCAGCAGCGCCGGGGTGATGTAGTAGCCAATCGACAGGATGAACACCAGCAGGCAACCGGCACCGACACCGGCCAGGGTCTGCGGGAAGTACACCCGCCAGAAACTGGCGAACGGGTGGCAGCCCAGCGATACCGCCGCACGCATGTAGCTGGGCGAGATGCCCTTCATCACGCTGTAGATCGGCAGGATCATGAACGGCAGCATGATGTGCACCATGGCCACGTACACACCACTGCGGTTGAACACCAGTTGCAGCGGCTGCTCGATGATGCCCAGCGAGATCAGCGCGCTGTTGATCAGCCCACCCGACTGCAGCAATACGATCCAGGCCGCCACCCGCACCAGGATCGAGGTCCAGAACGGTAGCAGCACCAGGATCATCAGCAGGTTGCCCTGCCGCGTGGGCAGGTTGGCCAACAGGTAAGCCAGTGGGTAGGCCAGCACCAGGCAGATGGCGGTGATCACCAGGCTCATCCAGAAGGTACGGGCGAAGATGTCCAGATAAATGGCCTGGTCCGGCGTGGCCTTGGCCAGTTCGCCAAGGTCGTCGATGCGGTGATCGAGCGCAGCCAGCAAATAGTATGGCGTCACCGACGAAGCATTGCGGCGGATCACCTGCCAGTAGGCGGGATCGCCCCAGCGCTCGTCCATGTCGAGGAAGGCTTCCTGGTAAGACACCGGCTCCTCGCGCAGCGGTAGCTTGCGTGCGGTGCTGCTGACCAGGCTGCGAAAGCCCGCCAGTTCCATGTTCAGGCGCTTGGACAGATCGCCCAGGCTCTGGTTGCGCCGCGCTTCGAGCATATCGCTGGCAATCGCCCGGTACGCCGCCTCATCCGGCAGGCCACGGCCATCCCAGGCAGCAATCGCCTCGACGGTACGCGGCAGGCTGCCGACCACCTCAGGGTTGTCGACGCTGCGCATCAGCAGCGCGCCGATGGGCAGCAGGAAGGTCAGCAGGAGAAACAGCAACAGCGGCAGGATCAGCGCCTTGGATTTCAGGCGATTGAAACGCTCGGCACGAGCCAGACGCTGCTTCAGGCTCGGCCCAGGCAAATCGTTGGCAGGCAGTACGGCGGCCATGGACAACTCCGCAAGCAAGAAAGGAATTCAGACGGCCCCGCCACGAGACGGGGCCGGATAGGCGACTTAGCGCGCGGCCCAAGCGTTGAAACGCTGCTCCAACTGCTCGCCGTAGTCAGCCCAGAAGGTCACGTCGATGGCCACCTGGTTGGCGATGTTTTCAGGGGTAGTCGGCATCAGGTTCAGACGCTCCGGCGCCAGCAGCTCGATGGCCTGCTTGTTGGCCGGGCCGTAGGCGATGTTCTCCGAGTAGGTCTTCTGCGCTTCAGGTTTGACCGAGAAGGCGATGAATTCCTTGGCCAGTTCGGCATTCTTGGCGCCACGCGGGATGGCCCAGGAGTCGAAGTCGTAGATACCGCCGTTCCACACCACCTGCAGGTTGCTCTCGCCCTGCACCGCCGCGATGCGGCCGTTGTAGGCCGAGCTCATCACCACGTCGCCGGAGGCGAGGTATTGCGGCGGCTGAGCGCCGGCTTCCCACCACTGGATGTTCGGTTTCAGCTCGTCGAGCTTCTTGAATGCGCGATCCTGACCTTCCTTGGTGGCGAGCACCTTGTACACATCCTTGACCGGCACGCCGTCGGCCATCAGGGCGAATTCCAGGGTGTACTTGGCACCCTTGCGCAGGCCGCGCTTGCCCGGGAATGTCTTCACGTCCCAGAAATCGGCCCAGCTGGTCGGCGCCGCGCTGAGTTTGTCGGCGTTGTAGGCGAGCACCGTGGACCAGACGAAGAAGCCCACGCCGCATGGCTGGATGGCGCCGTCGATGAAGTTGGCCTCATCGCCGAACTGGGCAGGATCGAGCTCCTCGAACAGACCTTCGTCGCAACCGCGGGCCAGCTCCGGCGACTCCACCTCGACCAGGTCCCAGCTCACGCTGCGGGTGTCGACCATGGCTTTGACCTTGGCCATTTCACCGTTGTATTCGCCGCCCAGCACCTTGTTGCCGGTTTCCTTCTCGAAGGGTTCGTAGAAGGCCTTGACCTGCGCCGCCTTGTTCGCGCCGCCGAAGGATACCGCTGTCAGGTCCACCGCCAGTGCCGGCATGGCGCAGCTAACGCCCAGGGCCAATGCCGCCAGCTTCAGGGATTTCGTCATTCTTATCAGCTCCTCTGTGTTACGGGGTAAAGGTGAAGCACTGCGCGAAAGGCTCACTCGACTTGGAGTGGATCCAGCGCGCGGACATGCTCGACAGACCAGCCGAGCGGAACCAGGTCACCAACCGTCAGCGCGGGATCGAGCTCGGCCACGGGTTGCTTGACGTAGAAATCGGACTTGCCGCAGACCTCCATGCGGATACGCACGTGGTCGCCCAGGTAGATGAACTCGGCGATACGCCCGGAGAATCGGTTCGGGCAGGCCTCGCTGTGGCCGTTGAGGCGGATGCGCTCGGGGCGGATCGACAGGCTCACCGCCTCACCGACCGCACCGACGTTGACCGCTGTGGCGCGCACTTCTTCACCCCGCGCCAGGCGTACCACGCACTGCTCGCCGTCGCGGCTGACCAGCTCGCCAGCCAGACGATTGTTCTCGCCAATGAACTGGGCGACGAAGGTGTTGTGCGGCGCTTCGTAGAGTTCGCGCGGCGGCGCGATCTGCTGGATCTCGCCCTGATGAAACACGGCTACACGGTCGGACATGGTCAGCGCCTCGCCCTGATCGTGGGTCACGTAGACCACGGTCACGCCCAGGCGCTGGTGCAGGTGCTTGATCTCCATCTGCATGTGTTCACGCAGTTGCTTGTCCAGCGCGCCGAGGGGTTCGTCCATCAGCACCAGTTGCGGCTCGAACACCAGCGCACGGGCCAGGGCCACACGCTGCTGCTGACCACCGGAAAGCTGGCCGGGGTAACGATTGCGGAAGCTGTCGAGCTGCACCATCGACAGCGCGCGCTTGACCCGCTCACTGATATCGGTGCGCGACATGCCGCGCACGCTCAGCGGGAAGGCCAGGTTCTCGGCCACGGTCATGTGCGGGAATAGCGCGTAGTTCTGGAACACCATGCCGATGTCGCGCTTGTGCGGCGGCAGTTTGTTCAGCGAGCGGCCATCGAGCAGGATCTCGCCAGCGGTCGGCGTCTCGAAGCCGGCCAGCATCATCAGGCTGGTGGTCTTGCCGGAACCGGACGGGCCGAGCAGGGTCAGGAACTCACCCTTGCGGATATCCAGGTTGAGGTCTTTGACGATCAGCGTTTCGCCGTCATAGCTCTTCTGTACGCCACGGAAACTCACCAGTACATCGTTTGCCATCACACCACACCCTTGTTCTTGTCTCAGGCCGATGACCCAAGATTAGGCCGGCGAGACAGGGTGAAAAATCGGGCAGGATGACAAGCTGATATCAGGCACGAGGAGAATCTTGTGTAGGGCTCGCCCTACAAAATCCGAGCGATCACGTCGGCTATCGAAGACGCCTCATGGGTAATCCATGGGTAGGGTGGACATCGCTTTTCATGTCCACCCATGCGGATGTCCCCATATGGCAACGGTGGATGAAAAGAGCGTCATCCACCCTACGCCGGCCATACAGCCGCGTGTGCAGGAACGGTTGCTCAGACCAGGCGGTGCTCCATGGCGTAGCGCACCAGATCGGCCATCGAATGCGCACCGAGCTTCTGCATCAGGCGCGCCTTGTGCGTACTCACGGTCTTGTTGCTGATCGCCAGGTGCAGGGCGATGTCGTTGACGCCCTCGCCGCGCACCAGGCGCTCGAATACCGAAAACTCGCGTTCGGAAAGCTGCGCGTGGGGCGGGCGCGAGTCGGTCAGGCCGACCTCGAAGACCATGCGGTCGGCCAGCGCCGGATCGATATAACGACCACCGCTGGCCACCTTGCGAATCGCAGTGATCAGCAGCGCCGGATCGCTGTCCTTGGTGGCGTAGCCGGCAGCGCCAGCCTTGAGCGCACGCGCCGCCATCTGCGCCTCGTCGTGCATCGACAGCACCAGAATCGCCGGGGCCTCGGTCAGCGCGCGGATACGCGGAATGGCCTCCAGACCGTTGACGCCGGGCATGGAGATATCCAGCAGTACCACGTCGCAGGGCGTGCGACGCAGCACCTCGATCAGTTGCTCGCCATTGCAGGCTTCGCCAGCCACCTCGAGATCACGTGCCATGCCGATCAGTTGCTTGATGCCTTCCCGCACGATGGTGTGGTCTTCGGCCACCAGTACCCGAATCACGCTGCGATCTCCTCTTCCAGATTGATGCGCGCGCACAGGGTAGTGCCCTCGCCCGGCTGACTGTCAATCTGCAACTGGCCACCGAGCATGAGCATGCGCTCCTGCATGCCGACCAGGCCGAAGGATTGCCCGGGCTTGCGCAGCGCCGGATCGAAGCCCTTGCCATCGTCGACCACCGACAGACACAGGCTGCCGCTCTCCTGCCACAGACGCACCTCGACGCTATGCGCGCCAGCGTGGCGCATGACGTTGGTCAGCGCCTCCTGAAGAATGCGGAACATGCCGATGGCCTGGGCATCCGGCAGATGCGGCAGGTGCTCCGGCACCTCGACCAGGCAAGGAATCTGCGTGCGCTCCTCGAAGCGCCGCACCTGCCACTCGATGGCCGAGGCAATGCCGGCATCGAGAATCGGCGGCCGCAGCGCCGTGGCCACATCACGCACCAGCTGGAACAACTGCGCGATCAGACGCTTCATGCTGGCCAGGCGCTCGTCCAGCTCAGGCATCTGCCCGGCGCAAACCAGCTCGCACATCGCCGTCTCCAGCTTGAGCACGGTCAGCACCTGGCCCAGCTCGTCATGCACTTCGCGGGCGATGCGCGCCTTCTCTTCCTCACGCACGCTTTCCAGGTGCGCCGACAGTTCGCGCAGACGCGCCCGCGAATCGGCCAGCGCCAGCTCGGCCAGCTTGTTCTCGGTGATATCCCAGAGGATGCCGTCCCACACCACTCGGCCATTGCCGAGCGGACGCGCGGTGGTACGAATGTCCGCCCACAGCACCTCCTGCTCGGCGGTGAGGATGCGCCCCAGCCAATACCAGTCGCTCTCGCCTTCCAGCGCCAGCGTCTGGCTGTTCAGATAGCTGCTCAGATCCTGCGGGTGCACCAGGCTGCGGATGCCACGGTCCTCACGCTGCAGCTCCTGCGCCGGCCAGCCGACCATTTCCTGACTGGCCTCGCTGATGTAGGCAAAATTGACCACCGCTCCCGGCCCGGCGCGCTCCAGGCGAAACACCAGGCCAGGCACGTTGCCAGCGATGCCCTTGAAGCGCGCCTCGCTCTCCTCCAACGCGGCACGCGCACGGCGGCGCTCGGTAACGTCACTGAGAAACACCACCAGGTACTCGGCCTGGCGGTAACGCAGAAAACTCAGCGATACGTCAGCCGGCATGCGGCTGCCATCGGCGCGCAGGCAGTCGACCTCGAAGCTGGGTGAACCCTCGTCCTGCTCGCGCACGCGTTTCCACAGGTTGAGCCAGCGGTCCATATGCAGGCCGGGCTCCAACTGACTCAATGGCTTGTCCACCAGCTCACCAGGGGCGTAGCCGAGCATGCGTTCGGCAGCGCGGTTGGCGTAGCGCAGATGACTGTCCCAGTTGACCCAGAGAATGCCCACCGTGCTGTGGTCGATGGAGAACTGACTCAGGCGCAATGCCTCGGCGGCCTGCTGGTGACGATCCAGCTCGCCACGTGCGCCCAGCAGCCCTCGCTCGAGCAAACGCGTCTGCTGTCGTTGCCGATAAAGCGCGGTTGCCCCCAGCATCAGCAGCAGGCCGAAAAATAGCGCGAGCGTCTTCCAGAAGCCGACGAAATCGGTGGACTGCGGATAGCGCAAAGGCATCCAGGTGTCGCGCAATTCCTCCAGCTCGCGAGCCGGCAGTGCCTTCAGGGTCTGATCGACGATGCCGGACAACAGCGCTTGATCGCGGCGCGTGGCCAGGCGCAGGAGCTGCGGCAAACCGATATCGCCAACGATGCTCAGGCTGGAGAAACGTGATTCGCGCAGCAGCAGGCTGAGGCTCGCCTCGTCCAGCACTGCATAGCTGACCTCCTGATTCAGCACCAGCAACAGCGCCGAACGCTCCGAAGACGTCGCCCGCAGACGCAGGTTGGTATGAGTACGCTCCAGGTATTCGGCAGCCTGGCTCGGCGAGCGCAGGGCGACCATCTGCTCCAGCGGCAACTGATCGAGATCCACCGCACCATTGCCGCTGCGCTCGCCGACCACCAGGTGTGGCACGCGCAGGTAAGGCATGGAGTAATGCCAGATGCGCAGGCCGGCCGGCGTCTGCTGCAGGCCTGGCGCCAGATCCACCTCGCCCGCACTGGCGGCACGTTCCAGGGCCTCCAGGTTCGGATACAGGCGCCAGTCAGGCGCGACGCCCATGCCTTCGAGCAGACGCTGCATCAGCTCGACATTGGCGCCTGTCAGCTGTCGGTTCTGGCCACGCAGAACCCAAGGTGCCTGCTGGATCAGGCCCACGCGCAGCACGGGATGCTCCTTCAGCCAGGCGCGCTGCTCGGCATCGAAAGCCGGGCGCAACGGCATGCGCGCGCTCTCCGCCCAGGCGGTGGAAACAGCCAGCATCAGCAGCATGGCGAGGGAACGAAGAAAGGAGTTCATGCACGGCGAATCCGGTGACGCGATCCCCTACCTTACTCCAGTCTTGCGCCAATCGCCTGACAAAAGCGGAGCCCGGCATTAGGCTCTGTAGCAGACGATCAGGAGCCTCATCGATGCGCCTTCATTCACTAGCACTGCTCGGTTTCTGCCTGCTCTCCTGTCCCGCGGCCTGGGCCGAGGAGCCGCCCGAGAATGCGCCGGCTGATAGCGCCGACGCCCCCGCGGCGAGCGAACGTCCTCTGTTGCCCGAACGCAGCGTCAGCGACGCGCAGACGCTGGAGCAACGTCTGGACAAACGTGAGCAGCAGATGCTGCAGGCCGGCGCCGAAAGTTTTCTCGCCCTGTGGCTGCCTGCCAACGTCGGCGAGCCCAGTGGTGCGGTGATTCTGCTGCCCGGTGATGTGGAAAACGCCGACGGCGCCGCCGCGATCGGCCCGCTGCGGCGCAAGCTGCCCGACGCCGGCTGGCACAGCCTGAGCCTGACGCTGCCGGACCCGGACGGTGACCCGCTGCCACTGCGCACTGCCGCCACTGCAACAGCGGCACCGCAAAGCGATGCCCCCACTACCGAGAGCGCTCCTGCCGCCGAAAGCCCGCCTGAAGCGACCGTAGCCGAGGCTACACAACCAGCCGACAGCGGCGCGATCAGCCCAGAGCAAAGGCGTCAGGCGCATGTCGAGCGGGTGATGGCCCGCATCGATGCCGCCATCGCCTTCGCCAACCAGCAGCAGGCCAGGGAAATCGTCCTCCTAGGTCATGGCAGTGGCGCCTACTGGGCTGCGCGCTACCTGAGCGAGCGCCAGCCGGACAACGTGCAGAATCTGCTGATGGTGGCAGCCGAACTACCTGTCGGCTTTGCGCCGCCACTGGATGAGATGGTCGCGCAGCTGGCCGTGGCCACTGGCGACTTCTTCTACAAGGACCAAGCCACCGAGCGCATGGCTGCGTTGAAACGCCTGCAGGCGAGCAAGCGAGCCAAGCTGCCCACCTACATACAGGTATCGATGAAAGCCCTGCCGGGTAACCTGGATGTTCAGCAAGAGCAGCTTTATCGCCGTCTACGTGGCTGGTTGACGCAGCATATTCGCACCGCAGGCAGCTAGTAGTCTGTTGAAACTACCTGCTAGCGAATGCCTCGGCGCTGGCGAATCAGCGCATAGGCCTGATGCAGTTGGCGCGTGGTGTCGGTGGCTTCACGAATGCGCTCAGACGAAGCGCCGGAGCCGGCCAGTTTGTCCGGGTGATGGCGGCTGAGCAGGCGCCGGTAGGCGCGCTTGATCTGCTCAGGCTCGCTGCCTTCATTCACACCCAACAGCCGCAGCGCCTCCTGGTAACTGCCGCCAGCCGGTGCCGGCTGCTGACTGCGACGCGGCGCGTATTCCTCGCCCAGGCTATCGAGCCGGGTGCTGTCCCAGCCGAGCCACTTGCCCCAGAGCAGAATTAGCTCATGCTCACTGGCCGATACCCGTCCATCGACCCAGGCCATGCGCCAGCAGGCCCGCAGCATGGCATCGGCGCGCTCACGCTGACGCTGCAGCGGCGCACGCAGGTTGTCACGCCCGGTCTTGCCCCGGGCGAAGGCCTCGATGGCACGTCGCTGAGCCGCAGCGTCCAACCCCAGCCTTTGCATTTCCGAGCGAGCCTGCTGGATATGGCTCTGCACCACCCGACCGTCACTCTTGGCCAGACGCCCCAGCATCAGAAACAGCAGGTCGTCATCCGACGGCGCCGCACGACCGCCCAGACGCTCGCGCAGGTTGTCCCAGCCATGCAGGCGCAGACGACGGTCCAGCACCTGCCCGAGCAGACCGCCCAGCAGAGCACCTGGGATGCTGGCCAGGGCGAGCCCGGCTGCTGCCCCGAGCATGGTGGCCGGCCACAACACCTAGCGTGCCTCCTGCAGCAAGCGCTCGACTTCGGCCAGGCGCTCGTGCGTACCGACATCGACCCAGCAGCCGCCATAATGCTCGCCGCTGACCTGCCCGGCCGCCATCGCCTCACGCAGCAGCGGCGCCAGCTTGAAGGCGCCGGGTTGAGAAGAACCGAACAGACGCGGATGCAGCACGGCAAGACCGCTATAGGTCAGCCGCTCACCCATCGTGCCGCTGTCCTGCACCTGGCCGGCCGCCAGAACGAAGTCGCCCTGCGGGTGATGCGCCGGGTTATCCACCAGAACCAGATGTGCCAGACCGGCGAGCGGCTCGCGTAGCGCGGCGAAGGCGTAGTCGGTGAAGATATCGCCATTGACCACCAGAAACGGCTCAGCGCCCAGCAGCGGCAGCGCCTTGAAGATGCCGCCACCCGTTTCCAGCGGCTCACCTTCGGGGGAATAGACGATACGCACACCGAAGCGCGAGCCATCGCCGAGGTAGTCCTCGATCTGCTGGCCTAGCCAGGCGTGGTTGATCACCAGCTCGGTGAAGCCTGCAGCAGCCAGCGCACGGATGTGGTACTCGATCAACGGCACGCCCGCCACCTGCACCAGCGGTTTGGGTGTATGCAGCGTCAAAGGACGCATGCGCTCGCCCTTACCCGCCGCGAGAATCATCGCCTTCATGCACGTGCCCCTTCATCTTTCGCCAGGCTGGCGAACAGCTCACCCAACTCGGCGAGCTCCGGCCGACGCGCCAGCACAGCTTCTATATATGAGAAGAAACGCGGCACATCGCCGAGGTATTTGGGCTTGCCATCGCGGTGGCAGATGCGCGCGAAGATGCCGATGACCTTGAGGTGGCGCTGCACGCCCATCAGGTCGCTGGCTCGCAGAAAGTCTTCGAACGATGCCTGTAGCGGAATACCCGCCGCCTTGGCACGTTCCCAGTAGCCGTGCAGCCAGGCCTGCACGCGCGCCTCGGGCCAACTGAGGAAGGCATCCTTGAACAGGCAGGTGATGTCATAGGTGACCGGGCCGTTGACGGCATCCTGGAAGTCCAGCACGCCGGGGTTCGGTGCACTCTGCATCAGGTTGCGCGGCATGAAGTCGCGGTGCACCACCACCTTGGGCTGCGCCAGGGCGCTGTCGATCAACAGGCGGCTGATACGTTGCCACGCTGCTTCCTGCTCAGGTGTGAAGGCATGCCCCAGATGGCGTTGTACGTACCACTCGGGAAACAGCTGCAACTCACGACGCAGCAACGCCTCATCGTAATGCGGCAGATGGCTGTCGAGGGGCAAGCGCTGCTGCAGCAGCAAGGCCTCGATGGCATCGTCGAACAACTCGTCGGCATTGTATTCGTTTATCACGTCCAGATAGGTCTGGCGGCCCAGGTCATCGAGAATCAGGAAGCCCTGCTCAAGATCGGCAGCCAGCACCTGCGGCACATGCACACCGGCGCTGGACAGCAATGCCGCGATACGCACGAAGGGCTCGCAGTTTTCCTGAGGTGGCGGCGCATCCATCAGAATCAGGCTGCGCTCACCGGCCTGCCAACGAAAATAGCGACGAAAGCTGGCGTCGCTACTGGCAGGCGTGAGCCCGGCCTCAGGCACCGCGCCCCAGTCGCGCACTGCGAAGAGGGGGGGCAGTTGCTCGGCGAGCCAGGTTTGCAGCTGTTGCAGTCGTACATCGTGTTCAGACATCAAGGGGTCTCCGACGGCGCTAGCCGTTGCGCGGGTCATGCTTTATTATCCAGCATCTTTTTCAGCCCATCGAGAGGCGTGCGGCCCCTGGGCCGATAGCGCGCAGGAAGCCCGGACTAACAAGATGGCAGTAAAATACCCCGCGTTCCGCAAGAAATTCCCGCTGCTGGTCACCGGCAGCCTTCTGGCCCTACAGCCCGCGTTCAGCCTACAGTCCTTTGCCGCCGAGCAATACGATTGCCAGGCGTCGCCCACGGGCGGCTGGGCCTGCGCGCCGAAATCAGCGGCCAGCGCCCTGCCTCCGCGCCCGGTGCACAGCCGTGATGCTGTCAGCACCAGCGGTGCCACCAGCGAGGCGGTAGCCAAGCAGGATACCGCCCCGGTGCTGGTCACCGAGAGCAAGGGCCGCGCCCTCGCCTCGCGCAGCCCCGATTACAGCCACTTGGACTGGGTCCCACGCGATAAGTTGACTGCCGCGCAACTGGCCGAGGCCGGTCCTTACTGCGCAGGCGCCTACGTCGAGCCGCTGCGTCCGGGCATGGATGACACCACGCCGCTGGACGAGTCGCCGATGTACGTTTCCGCCAAGGCCTCGCGCTTCGAGCAGGAAAAGCAGATCGCCACCCTCGCCGGTGACGTCGTCCTGCGCCAGTCCGGTATGCAGGTCGAGGCCGACGAGGCCAGCCTGCACCAGACGGAAAACCGTGGCGAGCTGGTCGGCAACGTACGCCTGCGCGACAAGGGCATGCTGGTGGTCGGCGACCGCGCCGAACTGCAACTGGATAACGGCGAAGCCCGTATCGACAACGCCGAATACGTGATGCATCAGGCTCATGTGCGCGGCAGCGCGCTCTACGCCAAGCGCGAAGAGACCGCGATCATCCGCCTCAAGGATGGCACCTATACCCGTTGCGAACCGGGCGACAATGCCTGGCACCTGAAGGGCAACAACGTCACCCTGAACCCGGCGACCGGCTTCGGTACCGCGACCAACGTGACGCTGCGGGTCAAGGACATTCCGGTGTTCTACACCCCGTACATTTACTTCCCGATCGACGACCGTCGCCAATCCGGTTTCCTGCCGCCGAGCATCGGCACGTCGAGCAGCAACGGCTTCTCGCTGCAAACGCCGTACTACTTCAACCTGGCGCCGAACTACGACGCCACGCTGTACCCGACCTACATGGCCAAACGCGGCCTACTGATGGAAGGTGAGTTCCGCTACCTGACCGAGAGCAGCGAAGGCCAGATCGGCACTGCCTACCTCGACGACAGCGAAGACGAGCGCAAACTGCAGTCCGAGTACGAAGATCAGCGCTGGATGTACAGCTGGCAGCACAAGCAGGGGCTGAACTCGCGCCTGCTCGCCGAAGTCGACTACACCGACATCAGCGACCCCTACTACTTCCAGGATCTCGATACCGATCTGGGCATCGACAAGCAAACCTACGTCGACCAGCGCGGCACGCTGACCTATCGCGGTGACAGCTATACCGCACGCCTGAACGTGCATGCATACGAACTGGCCAACATCACTGATGTGACGCCGTATGACCGTCTGCCGCAGATCACCCTGGACGGCAAGCTGCCGTTCAATCCGGGCGGTCTGGACTTCACCTACGGAACCGAGTACGTGCGCTTCGATCGCAACCTGCGCTCGGGCTTCTTCATCGACAAGGATGGCGTAACCGGTCGCCCGCAAGACCTCTGGTACGACGAACGTCTGACCGGCCTATCAAGGGCCGATGGTGAACGGCTGCACCTCGAACCAGGCGTTAGCCTGCCGCTGAACTGGAGCTGGGGCTTCGTCAAACCTCAGGTCAAGTACCTGCAGACCAACTATGACATCAGCCTGGATCAGCAAGGCAAAGACACGTTGCTGGCTGAGCAGAATTACAAGGGCACACAGAGCCGCGGTGTAGGCCTGATCAGTGTCGACAGCGGCCTGTATTTCGACCGCAACACCCAACTGTTTGGCAAAGACGCCCGCCAGACCCTGGAACCGCGTGCGTTCTACCTCTATGTGCCGGAAGAAGACCAGACCGATATCCCGGTATTCGACACGGGCGAGCCGACGTTCAGCTACGCCTCGCTGTGGCGTGAAAACCGCTTCAGTGGCAAGGATCGCATCGGTGACGAGAACAAGCTGTCGCTGGGTGTGACCAGCCGCTGGATCGAGTCGAATGGCTTCGAGCGTCAGCGTTTCAGCATCGGCCAGGCCTTCTACTTCGAAGACCGCAAGGTACAGCTGCCGGGCATCGACTACCGTGCCCGCCAGGAAGCCACCGCCGACGTCTCGCCTTATGCGCTGGAGTACCTGTATCGCTTCAATCGCGACTGGCGCTTCTCCTCGACTTTCAACTGGGATCCGGACCAGCACGCCACCCGCTCGGGCAGCGCAATGTTCCATTACCAGCCGGAAGCCAATCCGAACAAGATCGTCAACTTCGGTTATCGCTATCGTAACGACACCGTGCGTTATGACCGTGACAGCGGTACCTGGACGACCAACCCGGACTACGGTAGCGAGACCCTTGCCGACGGCTCGCCGAACCCCAACTACATCAAGAACTACTACAAGATCGACCAGCATGACTTCTCCGTCATCTGGCCGCTGGCTCCGCAGTGGAGCCTGATCTCGCGCTGGCAGTACGACTATGGCCGCAACCGTACCTTGGAAGCCTTCGGTGGTTTCGAGTACGACAGCTGCTGCTGGAAACTGCGCCTGATCAACCGCTACTGGATCGATTACGACGAAGTCAGCCTCGACCCATCGCGCAACGACGAGCCGGACCGCGGCATCTTCCTGCAGATCGTCCTCAAGGGCCTCGGCGGCGTTGTTGGCAACAAGGTGGAATCTTTCCTCGACCAAGGCATTCAAGGTTACCGTGAACGTGAAGACCAAGCTTTCTGATCGCCTGCGCCCCCTGCTATTGGGCGCAGCACTGCTGGCAGCAATGGCTCAGGCCCAGGTTCTCCCACTGGATCGCGTCGTGGCCATCGTCGACAACGACGTAGTCATGCAGAGCCAGCTCGACGCTCGCCTGCGTGAAGTGCAACAGACCATCGACAAGCGCGGTGGCGCCCTGCCTCCGGAGAACGTACTCAGCCAGCAGGTGCTCGAACGCCTGATCATCGAGAACATCCAGCTGCAGATCGGCGACCGCTCCGGCATTCGTATCACCGACGAAGAGCTGAACCAGGCCATGGGCACCATCGCCCAGCGCAACGGCATGAGCCTGGAGCAGTTCCGCGAAGCGCTGGCTCGTGATGGCCTGTCCTATGCCGATGCCCGTGATCAGGTGCGTCGCGAGATGATCATTAGCCGTGTGCGTCAGCGCCGCGTGGCCGAACGCATCCAGGTCACCGACCAGGAAGTGCAGAACTTCCTCGCCTCGGACCTGGGCAAGATGCAGCTGTCGGAAGAGTTCCGTCTGGCCAATATCCTGATTCCGGTTTCCGAGGGCGCGTCCTCCAACGAAATCCAGGCCGCCGAGCGGCAGGCGCAGGAGGTGTATCAGCAACTGCAGCAAGGCGCAGACTTCGCCCAACTGGCGATTTCCCGTTCGGCCAGTGAAACCGCGCTGGAAGGCGGCGAAATGGGCTGGCGTAAAGCCGGTCAGCTGCCGCCGCCGTTCGACAACATGATCAGCCAGCTGAGCCCGGGCGAAGTCACCGAGCCGGTGCGTACACCGGGCGGCTTCATCATCCTCAAGCTGATCGAGAAGCGTGGTGGCGATACTCAGGTGCGTGACGAAGTGCATGTTCGCCACATCCTGATCAAGCCCAGCGAGATTCGCAGCGAAGAAGAAACCCGTCGCCTGGTCGAGCGCCTGTATCAGCGCATCGTCGATGGCGAAGACTTCGCCGAACTGGCGAAGAGCTTCTCCGAAGATCCGGGCTCTGCGCTCAATGGTGGCGACCTGAACTGGATCGACCCCAACGCGCTGGTGCCCGAGTTCCGTGAAGTGATGAACAACACTGCCAGCGGCGAGCTGTCCAAGCCGTTCAAGAGTCCTTACGGCTGGCACGTGCTGCAGGTCATGGGCCGCCGCGCCACTGACAGCAGCGCGCAGTTCCGCGAGCAACAGGCCGCAAACCTGCTGCGTAACCGCAAATACGACGAGGAGCTGCAGGCCTGGCTGCGCCAGATCCGCGACGAAGCCTACGTCGAGACCAAGCTGTAATAGCGGTATCGTCCCAAAAGCCCGGCCAAGTGCCGGGCTTTTTCGTTATTGGCCTGGCAGCGTAAACTGACGCCCCAGCCCGCACAGAGAGCGACCATGACTGCGCAGCACTGCTTTGCCCTCACACCTGGCGAGCCCGCCGGTATCGGTCCTGATCTCTGCCTGCTGCTGGCCCGCCAGGCGCAGCCAGCGCCTCTGGTCGCCATCGCCAGTCGCGAGCTACTGGCAGAACGCGCTAAGCAGCTGGGGCTGAATATCGAATTGCTGACCGTCGGCCCGCAGCGATGGCCAGACAGCCCCGCAGCGGCTGGCACCCTCTACGTCTGGGACACGCCCCTGGCGACGCCTGCCATACCCGGCAAACTGACGCCCGCCAACGCCGCCTACGTGCTGCAGACCCTCACCCGCGCAGGCCAAGGCTGCCTGGACGGAACATTTGCCGGGATGATCACGGCGCCCGTACACAAGGGCGTGATCAACGAAGCGGGTATCGCCTTCTCTGGCCACACCGAATTTCTCGCCGAACTGACCCACACCCAGCAGGTGGTGATGATGCTGGCGACCCGCGGCCTGCGCGTGGCGCTGGTCACCACTCACCTGCCACTGAAGGATGTCGCGGCAGCCATCACCGCCGAACGTCTGGAGCGTGTGACCCGCATCCTGCATGCCGATCTGCAAAGCAAGTTCGGCATCGCCGAGCCGCGCATCCTGGTGTGCGGGCTCAATCCGCACGCAGGCGAAGGCGGGCATCTGGGACGGGAGGAAATCGAGATCATCGAACCGACGCTGCAGCGTCTGCGCAGCGAAGGCATGAACCTGATCGGCCCGCTGCCGGCCGATACCCTGTTCACCCCCAAGTATCTCGACCATGCCGACGCCGTACTGGCCATGTACCACGACCAGGGCCTGCCAGTGCTCAAGTTCAAGGGCTTCGGTGCGGCGCTCAATGTCACGCTGGGCCTGCCGATCATCCGCACCTCGGTGGATCATGGTACTGCCCTGGATCTGGCCGGTACCGGCAAGGTGGACATCGGCAGCCTGCAGGTGGCACTGGAAACCGCCTACCAGATGGCCGCCAGCCGCCCGGAATGAACCACTGAGACCACGGCCCGCGCCCGCGGCGCCATTCGCTGGTAGACTGTGCGACTTTCTTTTTTGCATCCAGCCTCGAGCAAAACGCCTCGAGGCGCTGCGCGGAGCCGTACATGTCCGAATACCAACACCGCGCGCGCAAGCGCTTCGGCCAGAACTTCCTGCATGATGCCGGGGTGATCGACCGCATCCTGCGCGCCATTCGCGCCAAGGAAGACGAACGCCTGCTGGAAATCGGCCCAGGCCAGGGTGCCATTACCGAAGGGTTGCTCGGCAGCGGTGCGCAGCTCGACGTGATCGAACTCGACCTCGACCTGATCCCCATCCTGCAAGGCAAGTTCGGCGACAATCCGCGCTTTCGCCTGAATCAGGGCGACGCGCTGAAATTCGACTTCGCCCGCCTCGAAGCTGCGCCACGCAGCCTGCGCGTGGTCGGCAACCTGCCCTACAACATCTCCACGCCGCTGATTTTCCATCTGCTGGACAACGCGCCACTGATTCGCGACATGCACTTCATGCTGCAGAAGGAAGTGGTCGAACGCATGGCCGCCGGCCCGGGCGGTGGCGATTGGGGGCGGCTGTCGATCATGGTGCAATACCACTGCCGCGTGGAGCATCTGTTCAACGTCGGCCCCGGCGCCTTCAACCCGCCACCCAAGGTCGACTCGGCCATCGTCCGTCTGGTGCCGCATGAAACCCTGCCGCACCCGGCCAAAGACCATCGCCTGCTCGAACGCGTCGTGCGTGAGGCCTTCAACCAACGCCGCAAGACCCTGCGCAACACGCTCAAACAATTGCTGCCCGCCGAGGCCATCGAAGCGGTAGGCGTCGACGGCAGCCTGCGCCCCGAGCAGCTGGATCTGGCCGCCTTCGTCCGCCTGGCCGACCAGCTGGCCCTGCAGCCTTCGGCCGAGCAGGACTAAACTGCAATCACGCTCAACGGATCATGTGCATGTCCGACCCTCGCTATCAGATCGACGTCAGTGTCACCACCCGCTACCTGGCTGCGCAATCGCAGCCGGAGCAGAACCGCTACGCGTTCTCCTACACCGTGACCATCGTCAATAACGGTGAGCTACCGGCCCAATTGCTGTCGCGTCACTGGGTCATCACCGACGGCGACGGCCGCGTGCAGGAAGTGCGTGGTGCCGGGGTGATCGGCCAGCAGCCGCATATCGCTCCCGGCGCCAGCCACACCTACAGCAGCGGCACGGTAATGGCCACGCAGGTCGGCACCATGCAGGGCAGCTACCAGATGCTCGCCGAGGACGGCAAACGCTTCGACGCGACTATCGCGCCCTTCCGCCTGGCCGTACCGGGAGCCCTTCACTGATGGCGGTGTATGCCGTCGGCGACCTGCAGGGTTGCCTCAAACCGCTCAAGTGTCTGCTCGAGCAAGTGTCCTTCGATCCCGCGCAAGACCAGCTGTGGCTGGTCGGCGATCTGGTCAACCGCGGCCCGCAGTCGCTGGAAACCCTGCGTTTTCTCTACTCCATTCGCCATGCGATCACCTGTGTGCTGGGCAACCATGACCTGCACCTGCTGGCTGTCGCGCACAACATCGAGCGTCTGAAGAAGGGCGATACCCTGCGCGAGATTCTCGATGCGCCGGACCGCAACGATCTGCTCGATTGGCTGCGCATGCAGAAACTGGTGCACCACGACGCCGAACGCAAGGTGACCCTGGTGCATGCCGGCATCCCGCCGCAATGGACGCTGAGCAAGGCACTGCGCCGCGCAGCCGAAGTCGAAGAAGCATTGCGTGACGATGCCCGTCTACCGCTATTTCTCGACGGCATGTACGGCAACGAACCGGCCAAATGGAACAAGGAACTGCACGGCGTCACCCGCCTGCGGGTGATCACCAATTATTTCACCCGCATGCGCTTCTGCACGGCAGATGGCATGCTGGATCTGAAGAGCAAGGAAGGCGTCGGCAGCGCACCGCCAGGCTTCGCCCCCTGGTTCAGCCACCCGCAGCGAAAGATGCGCGGCGAGAAGATCATCTTCGGTCACTGGGCAGCGCTGGAAGGCAACTGCACGGAACCCGGCCTCTACGCGCTGGATACCGGCTGCGTCTGGGGCGGTGCGATGACCCTGCTCGACGTCGACAGCGGAGCACTGCACCGCTGCACCTGCCCCAAGGCATAAGCGCCCGAGGCGCACCACGAATCCAAAGGTCTGCGAACATGAGCGAATTCAAGCGTATTTCCCCACAACAGGCGCAGGAGCTGCGCACCCAGGGCGCCGTCGTGGTCGACATTCGCGACCCGCAGAGCTTCGCCAATGGTCATATCAGCGGCTCGCGTCACCTGGACAATCACTCGCTGCATGATTTCATCAGCCACGCCGACCTCGACGCGCCATTGATCGTCTCCTGCTACCACGGCAACTCCAGCCAGAGCGCCGCAGCCTACCTGGTCGGTCAGGGTTTCTCCGAGGTGTACAGCCTCGACGGCGGTTTCGAGCTATGGCGCGCCACCTACCCAAGCGAGACCGCGCAAAGTTCCGAAGAATAAATTTCTTCACGCGGCAAGCCGCGTCCGCTCTGGCCTGCCGCCACTTCCCGACGTACGGTAACATCCCGTTATCGTTGTCTCGCCCTTGACGCTCTGCAGAACGAACTATTCTGTTACTCAGGCCATCCCACTGAAGGTAGAGCCGGCAAACCGGCATCGGGCCATCGGTAACGACTTTTAGGTTTTGGGGGATTGTTCCCGACTTCTTCGGAGCCGGAGTTACCCAGCACCTGCACGCACGACCGATCCCGAGCCAGCTTTCA
Organism: Ectopseudomonas toyotomiensis; assembly: GCF_017167985.1. Classification (NCBI taxonomy): domain Bacteria; kingdom Pseudomonadati; phylum Pseudomonadota; class Gammaproteobacteria; order Pseudomonadales; family Pseudomonadaceae; genus Ectopseudomonas; species Ectopseudomonas toyotomiensis. The sequence continues at coordinate 1,547,877 of NZ_CP070505.1, forward strand.
GCATCGAGCGAGGTGAAGTCATGAGCATTTTCAGTCACTTCCAACAACGTTTCGAGGCGACCCGCCAGGAGGAGTACTCGCTGCAGGAGTACCTCGAACTGTGCAAACAGGATCGCAGCGCCTACGCCACTGCGGCCGAGCGCCTGCTGATGGCCATTGGCGAGCCGGAACTGCTGGACACCTCCAGCGATTCACGGCTGTCACGCATCTTCTCCAACAAGGTCATCCGCCGTTATCCGGCCTTTGCCGACTTCCATGGCATGGAAGAGTGCATCGACCAGATCGTCTCCTACTTCCGCCATGCCGCTCAGGGCCTGGAAGAGAAGAAGCAGATTCTCTATCTGCTCGGTCCGGTAGGCGGCGGTAAATCCTCGCTGGCCGAAAAGCTCAAGCAACTGATGGAGAAGGTACCCTTCTACGCCATCAAGGGCTCACCGGTATTCGAGTCGCCCCTGGGGCTGTTCAACGCCACCGAGGACGGCGCCATCCTCGAAGAGGATTACGGCATCCCACGGCGCTACCTCAACTCGATCATGTCGCCCTGGGCCACCAAGCGTCTGCAGGAGTTCGGCGGCGACATCAGCCAGTTCCGCGTGGTCAAACTGTACCCCTCGATCCTCAACCAGATCGCCGTGGCCAAGACCGAACCGGGCGACGAGAACAACCAGGACATCTCCGCCCTGGTCGGCAAGGTGGATATCCGCAAGCTGGAGGAATACCCGCAGAACGACGCCGACGCCTACAGCTACTCGGGCGCACTGTGCCGCGCCAACCAGGGCCTGATGGAATTCGTCGAGATGTTCAAGGCGCCGATCAAGGTGCTGCACCCGCTGCTGACCGCTACCCAGGAAGGCAACTACAACAGCACCGAAGGCCTCGGCGCGATTCCCTACAGCGGCATCCTGCTGGCCCACTCCAACGAGTCCGAGTGGCACAGCTTCCGCAACAACAAGAACAACGAGGCCTTCATCGACCGTATCTACATCGTCAAGGTGCCCTACTGCCTGCGCGTGACCGACGAGATCAAGATCTACGACAAGCTGTTGATCAACAGCTCGCTGGCCAGGGCCCATTGCGCGCCGGACACCCTGAAGATGCTTGCCCAGTTCTCCACCCTGTCGCGCCTGAAGGAACCGGAGAACTCCAACATCTACTCGAAGATGCGCGTCTACGACGGCGAGAACCTCAAGGACACCGACCCGAAAGCCAAGTCGATTCAGGAGTACCGCGACAGCGCGGGTGTCGATGAGGGCATGAACGGCCTGTCGACCCGCTTCGCCTTCAAGATCCTGTCCAAGGTGTTCAACTTCGACCCGCACGAGATCGCCGCCAACCCGGTACATCTGCTGTACGTGCTGGAGCAGCAGATCGAGCAGGAGCAGTTCCCTGCCGAGGTGCGCGAGCGCTACCTGCGCTACATCAAGGAATACCTGGCGCCGCGCTACATCGAGTTCATTGGCAAGGAAATCCAGACCGCTTATCTGGAGTCGTACAGCGAATACGGGCAGAACATCTTCGACCGCTACGTGCTGTACGCCGACTTCTGGATTCAGGATCAGGAGTACCGCGACCCGGAGACCGGCGAGATCCTCAACCGCGTGGCGCTCAACGAGGAGCTGGAGAAGATCGAGAAACCGGCCGGCATCAGCAACCCGAAGGATTTTCGCAACGAGATCGTCAACTTCGTGCTGCGCGCCCGCGCCAACAACAACGGCAAGAACCCCACCTGGCTCAGCTACGAGAAGCTGCGCGTGGTCATCGAGAAGAAGATGTTCTCCAACACCGAGGATCTGCTCCCGGTCATCAGCTTCAACGCCAAGGGCAGCAAGGAGGATCAGCAGAAGCACAACGACTTCGTCAAACGCATGGTCGAGCGCGGCTACACCGAGAAGCAGGTGCGCCTGCTGTCGGAGTGGTACCTGCGGGTTCGCAAGTCTCAGTAAGCCCTACCCGGCGCGCGGCGCGCGCCGTGTCATTCGCTGCTCGCCCGTGGCCACGGGCGGGCAAGAACCTGTTCAAAGTCTCGCGTGCTAGAGCGCTGCCAGGCGAAAACAGGTGAGGACCGGTCGGAGTCGCGTTCGACTTTACGAGCGATAAATGAGCAGTCCGAAACTGTTTTCAACGCAGCAGGGCCGACGCGCAGCAGACTCTGAGCAGGTTCGAAGGAGATGTCATGAGCTACGTGATCGACCGACGCCTCAACGGCAAGAACAAGAGCACGGTTAACCGCCAGCGCTTCCTGCGGCGTTACCGTGAACACATCAAGAAGGCGGTGGAGGAAGCCGTCAGCCGGCGCTCCATCACCGACATGGAGCACGGCGAGCAGATCAGCATTCCCGGTCGCGATATCGATGAGCCGGTGCTGCATCATGGCCGCGGCGGCAAGCAGACCATCGTCCACCCCGGCAACAAGGAATTCACCACCGGTGAACGCATCCCACGACCACAAGGCGGCGGTGGTGGGCGCGGCAGTGGCAAGGCGAGCAACTCCGGCGAAGGCATGGACGAGTTCGTGTTCCAGATCACCCAGGAGGAATTCCTCGATTTCATGTTCGAGGACCTGGAGTTGCCCAATCTGGTCAAGCGCCACCTGACCGGTGCGGAAACCTTCAAGACCGTGCGCGCCGGTATCAGCAACGAGGGCAACCCCTCGCGCATCAACATCGTGCGCACCCTGCGTTCGGCCCACGCGCGGCGCATCGCCCTGTCTGGTTCCAGCCGCGCCAAATTGCGCGACGCCAAGGCCGAACTGGAGCGATTGCGCCGGGAAGAGCCGGACAACTTCGGCGATATCCAGGCCATTCAGGAGGAAATCGAACGCCTCAGCGCGCGCATCCATCGTGTGCCGTTTCTCGACACCTTCGACCTCAAGTACAACCTGCTGACCAAGCAGCCCAATCCCAGCTCCAAGGCGGTGATGTTCTGCCTGATGGACGTCTCCGGCTCCATGACCCAGGCCACCAAGGACGTCGCCAAACGCTTCTTCATCCTCCTGTACCTGTTCCTCAAGCGCAATTACGACAAGATCGACGTGGTCTTCATCCGCCACCATACCAGTGCCAAGGAAGTGGACGAGGAGGAGTTCTTCTACTCCCGCGAAACCGGCGGCACCATCGTTTCCAGCGCCCTGAAGCTGATGCAGGAAGTCATGGCCGAGCGCTACCCGATCAACGAGTGGAACATCTATGCCGCCCAAGCGTCGGACGGCGACAACTGGAATGACGATTCACCGGTATGCAGGGATATATTGATCAACCAGATCATGCCGTTCGTGCAGTACTTCACCTATGTCGAGATCACCCCACGCGAACACCAGGCGTTGTGGTTCGAGTACGAACAAGTGGCCGAAGCCTTCGCCGACAGCTTCGCCCAGCAGCAACTGGTGTCCGCCGCGGACATCTACCCGGTGTTCCGCGAACTGTTCCAGCGTCGCCTGGTGAGTTGAGGGCCAAGCCATGAATGCCAGCAGCAGAAAGCGCGAGCCGATCTCCACCGGATCGGAGTGGACCTTCGACCTGATCCGCCAGTACGACAAGGAAATCGCCCGCATCGCCGAGCGCTATGCGCTGGACACCTACCCCAACCAGATCGAAGTGATCACCGCCGAGCAGATGATGGATGCCTACGCCTCGGTGGGCATGCCGCTTGGCTACCATCACTGGTCATACGGCAAGCATTTCCTTTCCACCGAAAAAGGCTACAAGCGCGGGCAGATGGGCCTGGCCTACGAGATCGTGATCAACTCCGATCCTTGCATCGCCTACCTGATGGAGGAAAACACCATCTGCATGCAGGCACTGGTGATCGCCCACGCGTGCTACGGCCACAACAGTTTCTTCAAGGGCAACTACCTGTTCCGTACCTGGACGGACGCCAGCTCTATCATCGATTACCTGGTGTTCGCCAAGCAGTACATCATGCAGTGTGAGGAGCGATACGGCATCGATGCGGTGGAGGAGCTGCTCGACTCCTGCCACGCGCTGATGAATTACGGCGTCGACCGTTACAAACGCCCCTACCCCATCTCCGCCGAGGAAGAACGGCGCCGGCAGAAAGATCGCGAAGAGCACCTGCAGAAGCAGATCAACGACCTGTGGCGCACCATTCCCAGGAACGCAGACAAGGGCAGCGAGAAGGACAGCAAGCGCTTCCCCGCCGAACCGCAGGAAAACATCCTCTATTTTCTGGAAAAACACGCGCCCTTGCTGGAGCCCTGGCAGCGCGAGGTGATCCGCATCGTGCGCAAGATCGCCCAGTACTTCTACCCGCAGCGCCAGACTCAGGTGATGAACGAAGGCTGGGCCACCTTCTGGCACTACACCCTGATGAACGATCTATACGACGAAGGCCTGGTCACCGACGGCTTCATGATGGAGTTCCTGCAGTCGCACACCAGCGTGGTCTACCAGCCGCCGTTCGACAGCCCCTACTACAGCGGTATCAATCCCTACGCCCTGGGTTTTGCCATGTACCGCGACATCCGCCGTATCTGCGAAAACCCCACCGAAGAGGACAAACGCTGGTTCCCGGACATCGCCGGCAGCGACTGGCTGACCACGCTCAAGTTCGCCATGAACAGCTTCAAGGACGAGAGCTTCATCCTGCAGTTCCTCTCGCCCAAGGTGATTCGCGACTTCAAGCTGTTCGGCATTCTCGACGACGACCAGAAGGACGAACTGCTGGTGCCGGCCATTCATGACGAACCGGGTTACCGCACCATCCGCGAACTACTCGCCGCGCAGTACAACCTGGGCAACCGCGAACCCAACGTGCAGATCTGGAACATCGACCGCCGCGGCGACCGCTCGCTGACCCTGCGCCATCAGCAGCACGACCGCAAACCATTGGGCGACTCCACCGGCGAAGTGCTCAAGCACCTGCACCGGCTGTGGGGCTTCGACATTCATCTGGAGGTCTGCCAAGGCGACCAGTTGATCACCACCCAGCATGTACCACCACGCGGCAGCTCGGAGAACGACAGCGAGTACCCGAGGCTGGACCTGATCATTCCGCCGATTTGATCGCCTGCGCGCTCGACACGTTCTTCGGTATCCTCTGCGCTCAGTGGAGGAACATACATGCAGATCTACAAAGTCGGCGGTGCCGTGCGCGATCGCCTGCTTGGCCGCCCCGTCAGTGAAGTGGATTGGGTCGTGGTCGGCGCCAGCGCCGAGCAGATGCTCGAACTCGGCTACCGCCCGGTGGGCGCCGACTTTCCGGTGTTCCTGCACCCGCAAACGGGCGAGGAATATGCTCTGGCCCGCACCGAGCGCAAGAGCGGGCGCGGCTATGGCGGCTTCACCTTCCATGCCAGCCCCGACGTCACCCTGGAACAGGACCTGATCCGCCGCGACCTCACCGTCAACGCCATGGCCGAGGACGACCAGGGTAACCTGATCGATCCCTATAACGGCCAGCAGGATCTTGAAGCCCGCATCCTGCGCCATGTTTCCCCGGCATTCGCCGAAGATCCGCTGCGTGTCCTGCGTGTGGCCCGCTTCGCCGCGCGCTATGCACCGCTCGGCTTCAGCGTCGCGCCAGAAACCCTGATGCTGATGCGTGAGTTGGCCGAGTCAGGCGAACTGGCCCACCTCACCGCCGAACGCAGCTGGAAGGAAATCTCCCGCGCCCTGATGGAGCCGCGCCCGGATGTGTTCGTCCAGGTGCTGCGCGACTGCGGCGCGCTGGCCGCCCTGCTGCCGGAAGTGGACGATCTGTTCGGTGTGCCGCAACCGCAGGCACACCATCCGGAAATCGATACCGGCGTGCATGTGCTCAGCGTGCTGCGCCAGTGTGCGGAGCACGACCAGCCGCTGAACGTGCGCTGGGCCAGCCTGCTGCATGACGTCGGCAAAGGCCTGACGCCCGAGGATGAGTGGCCGCGGCATATCGCTCACGAGCCAAAAGGCCTGCGCCTGATCCAGGCCATCAACGAACGCTGCAAAGCACCCCGTGACTGCGCCGAACTGGCAATGCTGGTCGGTGAGTTTCATACCCATGGCCATCGCGCGCTGGAGTTGCGTCCCTCGACGCTACTGGAACTGCTGCAACGCTTCGACGTGTTCCGCCGCCCGCAGCGCTTCGCCGAATTCGTCGCCGCTTGCGAGATGGATGCCCGCGGGCGCCAGGGCCTGGAACGGCGCGACTATCCACAAGCCGCTTACCTGCTGGGCGCAGCCGAGGTAGCGCGGCAGGTACCGGTCAAACCGTTGCTGGAGAAGGGATTCAAGGGTGCAGAGCTGGGCGAGGCGCTCAATCGCGAGCGCCTGAAGGCACTCAAGGCCTATAAGGAACAGCAAACAACAGAGCCCGGATGAAATCCGGGGTAGCACCCGACGCAAGTCCCGGGTCTCATCCGGGCTACAACCGCAGGGTGTCGCAGGGCCGTGCGCGTACCGGTAACCGTGGTGCGCGCGGCGCACCCTACAAAGGCCTGGCCGCAGCCAGCTAGACCGAATGCGTCTGCAGCAGCTCTGCCGGCGTCAGCTCGGTGCCACGCCACTGGAAGGCCGCCGGCCATAACTGCTGATCGATCTGCGCGGAGGCCCACAGCTCGGCGAACGAGCGGCCAGCAACCGGGTGCTGCAGCTGCGGCGCCAACAGTGCCAGCGGCCAGAGCACGAAGGCGTTCTTGAGAATTTCCGCGCGCGGCAGGATCAGGCCGTTGAAGTTGCCGACCTGTTCGCCATACAGCAGCACGTCGATGTCCAGCGGCAAACCCTTGCGGTCCGGCGCGTAGCGGCCATTGTCGGCTTCGATGAATTTCAGCCGGCGGTCCAGCTCCAACAGCGGCAGGTCCGTCTCACCGACCACCACCAGGTTGAAGAAGTTACCGCTCTTGATGCCCACCGCATGGCTCTCGAACACCGGCGAGCAGCGCATGTCGCTGAGCAGCCCCGCCAACGCATCGAGACCGGCGGTGAGGTGAGCCTCGCGCTCGACATTGCTGCCGAGGCCGAGAAAGACCCGAGTCAGAGGCATCCGCGCTCGATCTCCACGCCCACGCCACCGCGAGCGTCTGGCACCGCGCCGGGCTTGGTCAGCTTCAGACGCATCCAGGGAATGTTGAACTCTTCCATCAGGGTCTGCACCAGGCGTTCGGCGAAGGTCTCGACCAGAATGAACTGCGACTCGGCCGCGAAGGCCTGGATGCGCGTGGACACGCTGGCGTAGTCGAGCGCCAGGTTGAGGTCATCACCGGCGGCGGCGGGGCGGTTGTCCCAGGCCATCTGCAGGTCCAGGCGCAGGCACTGGCGAATCTCGCGCTCCCAATCGTAGGCGCCGATCACCGTGTCGACTTCCAGCCCCTCGATAAATACTCTGTCCACCCGCACTCTCCGCGCCACGACAAGGGCGCTGCACCTCGTTAGAATCGGGCCACCCCATGCCCTGGAATGGCCACCATGTTCTGGCTTCTGGCAATCCTTGCCTACCTGCTCGGTTCGCTGTCCTTCGCCATCCTGCTCAGCCGCCTCGCTGGCGGGCCAGACCCGCGCGCCAGCGGCTCGGGCAACCCCGGCGCCACCAACATGCTGCGCGTGGCCGGCAAGAAGCTCGCCGTGATGACGCTGATCGGCGACCTGTTCAAAGGCCTGCTGCCCATCCTCATCGCCAAGCTGCTCGGCCTCAGCCTGCACCAGCAGGCCTGGATCGGCCTGGCGGCCGTCGTCGGCCATCTCTACCCGCTGTACTTCCGTTTTCGTGGCGGCAAGGGCGTGGCCACTGCCGCCGGCATGCTACTCGGCCTCTACCCACCGGCGGCCTTGCTCGCCCTGGCGGCCTGGGCCCTGGTATTTCTGCTGACCCGCACCAGCTCGCTGGCCTCGCTGATCGCCACACCGCTGACGCTACCGCTGCTGGCCTGGCAACAACCGGCGGCCCTGCTGCCGGCCTGCGTACTCACCGGGCTGATTGTCTGGCGTCACCGCAGCAATCTGCGCGATCTGTTCGCCGGCCGCGAGCGGCGTTTTTAAGCAACCGGTCGGACTGCAAAGCGCGGCTGAAGCCGCTCCTACAGAGCCTCGACTCGTTAAATCGCCGGCAGCGACTCCATCGGCCAGCGCGCCTGCACCTTGATCGCCAGATCCTCATGCTGCCCGGCCAGTAAACGCTGGCAACCGGCGTAGGCGATCATCGCGCCGTTGTCGGTGCAGAAACGCGGACGCGCGTAGAACACCTTGCCCTTCATTTCACCCAGCATGCGCTCCAGATGCTCACGCAGCGCCTTGTTGGCACTCACGCCACCAGCGATGACCAGGCTTTTCAGCCCGCTCTGCTTGAGCGCGCGCTTGCACTTGATGGTCAGAGTCTCAACCACCGCCTGCTGGAAGGCCAGCGCGATGTCGCGGCGGGCTTGGTCGAGGTCGTCACCGCTGTCGCGGCATTGCTGCCAGGTATTGAGCGCAAAGGTCTTGAGGCCGCTGAAACTGAAGTCCAGCCCCGGGCGATCGGTCATCGGCCGCGGGAAGACGAAGCGCCCCGGCGTGCCCTGCTCGGCCAGCTTGGCGATTTCCGGGCCGCCCGGATAATTCAGCCCCATCAGCTTGGCGGTCTTGTCGAAGGCCTCACCGGCGGCATCGTCCAGCGACTCGCCAAGCAACTGGTACTGGCCGATGCCATCGACTCGCACCAACTGGGTGTGGCCGCCGGACACCAACAAGGCGACGAACGGAAAGGCTGGAGGCTGCTCTTCCAGCATGGGTGCCAGCAAATGACCTTCCATATGATGCACGCCGATGGCCGGCACGCCCCAGGCAAAGGCCAGCGCCTGGGCGCAGGAGGCACCAACCAGCAGCGCGCCGACCAGGCCGGGGCCTGCCGTGTAGGCCAGGGCGTCGATATCGCTGGCCTGCTTGCCCGCCTCACCCAGCACCTGGCGGATCAGCGGCAGCATGCGCTTAACGTGATCGCGCGAGGCCAGTTCCGGCACTACGCCGCCGTAGACGCGATGCAGGTCGATCTGGCTGAACAGGGCGTCAGCCAGCAGGCCGCGCTCGCTGTCATAGAGCGCGACGCCGGTTTCATCGCAGGAGGTTTCCAATCCCAGTACGAGCATGGAGCTTGAGCCTTGATTTGCCGCGTGGAACAAAGGCGCGCATGATAAGCGCCGCCCGGCGGAGCGGCCAGCGCTTTTCGATCAGAGGCCTTTGCATTCCTCGGCTCGAGGGGGTAACATCCGCAACCCTTAAAAACCGACGCAACCCGAGCCATTTGCCGGGAGCGCGTTGAACACCGGTAATTAACGAAGGTACGACCTGGATGCCAGCCGTCAAAGTTAAAGAGAACGAACCCTTCGACGTAGCCCTGCGTCGTTTCAAGCGCTCCTGCGAAAAAGCCGGCGTACTGGCTGAAGTCCGTAGCCGCGAATTCTACGAAAAGCCGACCGCTGAGCGTAAGCGCAAGGCCGCTGCCGCTGTTAAGCGTCACGCCAAGAAAGTGCAGCGCGAACAGCGTCGCAGCGTCCGCCTGTACTAATACCGTACACGCAGCGCTCGAATGCCCGGCCCTGGCCGGGCATTGCATTTGAAAGACTCCGCCTCGCACCTTAGCGAGTGAGCGGAGTTTTTGCTTTTCTACCCATCGTTGTCCCGCGCTTGCGCCGGGCAGTATGCTGAGCGCCTATGGCCGGCCTGATACCGCAATCCTTCATCGATGACCTGCTCAACCGCACCGACATCGTCGATGTGGTGAGTTCGCGCATCCAGCTGAAGAAGACCGGCAAGAACTACAGCGCCTGCTGCCCGTTCCACAAGGAAAAGACCCCCTCCTTCACCGTCAGCCCGGACAAACAGTTCTACTACTGCTTCGGCTGCGGCGCCGGTGGCAACGCCCTCGGCTTCGTCATGGACCACGATCAACTGGAATTTCCCCAGGCGATCGAGGAGTTGGCCAAACGCGCCGGCATGGACGTGCCGCGCGAAGAAAGCGGCCGCGGACACAAACCCAGACAGCCGGTCGACTCACCGCTCTACCCGCTGCTCAATGCCGCCGCCGAGCACTATCGCCAGGCGCTGAAAAGCCATCCGCAGCGCAAATACGCGGTGGACTACCTCAAGGGCCGCGGCCTGACCGGCGAAATCGCCCGCGACTTCGGCATCGGCTTCGCCCCGCCCGGCTGGGACAACCTGCTCAAGCAACTGGGCGCCGACGCCCTGCAGCAGAAGGTCATGATCGACGCCGGCCTGCTGATCGAGAACGCCGAGAATGGCAGGCGCTACGACCGCTTCCGCGACCGCATCATGTTCCCCATCCGCGACAGTCGCGGCCGGGTGATCGCTTTCGGCGGCCGCGTGCTGGGCGACGACAAGCCCAAGTACCTCAACTCGCCGGAAACCCCCGTGTTCCACAAGGGCCAGGAGCTCTACGGCCTGTACGAGGCGCGCAAGCACAACCGCGATCTCGACGAGATCATGGTGGTCGAAGGCTACATGGACGTCATCGCCCTGGCCCAGCAGGGCCTGCGCAATGCCGTGGCGACCCTGGGTACGGCCACCAGCGAAGAGCACCTCAAGCGCCTGTTCCGCATCGTGCCCAGCGTGCTGTTCTGCTTCGACGGCGACGCTGCCGGGCGCAACGCCGCCTGGCGCGCCCTGGAGTCCACCCTGTCGAGCCTGCAGGACGGTCGCCGCGCGCGCTTTCTGTTCCTGCCCGAAGGCGAAGACCCGGACACCCTGGTGCGCGCCGAAGGCACCGACGCCTTCCGCGCACGCATCAACCAGCACGCGCAACCGCTGGCCGACTACTTCTTCCAACAGCTGTGCGAAGAAGCCGACCCGCGCTCACTGGAAGGCAAGGCACACCTGGTGACCCTGGCCGCGCCGTTGATCGACAAGATTCCCGGCAACAACCTGCGCGCCCTGATGCGTCAGCGCCTGAGTGAGATCACCGGCCTTTCCGGCGAAGCGCTGAGCCAGGTCGCCAGTGCACCGCGCAGTCACGCGCCGAGCACCACCAGTCAGGCGCCCAGCAGCGATTACCCGGACTACGGCGACATCCCCGACAGCGCCTACTACGACAACCTGCCGGATGTCGGCGGTTACGAGCAGCCCGCACCGCCCCAGCAGCACTACGAGCGCAGCAACGAAGGCGGCAAGGGCGGCTGGAAAAAAGATGGCGGCGGCAAGTGGAACAAGAAGGGCAAGGGCGATTTCGCCCCACGTGCCCCGCGCACTGCCGTGAGCGTCGAATCACCACACCTGATCGCCCTGCGCACGTTGCTGCACCATCCGCACCTGGCGCAGAAGGTCGAAGATGTCAGTCATTTCGCCGACGAAGACGACACCTACGCTCAGCTTCTCGTGGCCTTGGTCGGTGCCCTGCAGAAAACGCCCAACCTGCGTTCGCTGCAACTGATCGCCCGCTGGCACGGCACCGAACAAGGTCGCCTGCTGCGGGCGCTGGCGGAGAAGGAATGGCTGATCCAGGGCGACAACCTTGAACAGCAGTTTTTCGACACCATTACTACACTTGCAAATAGTCAATCGCAGAGGCGGCGTGAAAAGGCGCTCCGCAGCATCATTCATAAAAGCCCCAGCGAGCTCACAGACGAGGAAAAGACATTGCTCAGAGAGCACTACAGCCTGACCTCCTCGCAGAGCAGCAAGTCCCCAACTGGCGCCTAAAGCCAAAACCGAGGTATAATCCTCGGCTTGTTTTCAGCCCGCCAAGACCTTCAGTGGATAGGGTGTTATGTCCGTAAAAGCGCAGCAGCAATCTCGTATCAAAGAGTTGATCACCCTGGGTCGTGAGCAGAAGTATCTGACTTACGCAGAGGTCAACGACCACTTGCCTGAGGACATTTCAGATCCTGAGCAGGTGGAAGACATCATCCGCATGATCAATGACATGGGGATCCCGGTACACGAGAGTGCTCCGGATGCAGACGCCCTGATGCTGGCCGATGCCGACACCGACGAGGCTGCAGCCGAAGAAGCCGCTGCCGCCCTCGCCGCCGTCGAGACCGATATCGGCCGCACCACTGACCCGGTGCGCATGTACATGCGCGAAATGGGCACCGTGGAACTGCTGACCCGCGAAGGCGAGATCGAAATCGCCAAACGCATCGAGGAAGGCATCCGCGAAGTCATGAGCGCCATCGCTCACTTCCCCGGCACCGTCGACGGCATCCTCGCCGAGTACACCCGCGTCACCACCGAGGGCGGCCGCCTGGCCGAAGTCCTCAGTGGCTACATCGACCCGGATGACGGCAGCGTGCCTGACGAAGCCGCCGCCCCCGTTCCCGTCAAGGAAGGCGCCGCCGCTGAAGAAAGCGACGACGAAGAAGAAGACGAGAGCGGCGACGACGAGGAAGAAGAAGGCGATGGCGGCCCGGACCCGGAAGAAGCGGCTCGCCGTTTCACCGCCGTGGCCGAGCAGCAGGACAAAGTCCTCAAGGCGCTGAAGAAGCATGGTCGTGGCAGCAAGCAGGCCACCGAAGAGCTGGCCACCCTGGCCGAGCTGTTCATGCCGATCAAGCTGGTGCCCAAGCAGTACGACGCCCTGGTCACCCAGGTGCGCGACGCCCTAGACCGTCTGCGTGCGCAAGAACGCGCCATCATGCAGTTGTGCGTACGTGATGCGCGCATGCCGCGTGCCGACTTCCTGCGCCTGTTCCCGGGCAACGAAATCGACATGGACTGGGCCGCCGACCTGGCCAAGGGCAAGGCCAAGTACGCCGAAGCCCTGGGCAACCTGCAGGGCGACATCCAGCGCTGCCAGCAGAAGCTGGCCGATCTGGAAGCCGAGTGCAGCCTGAGCCTGGCCGAGATCAAGGACATCAACCGGCGCATGTCCATCGGTGAAGCGAAAGCTCGCCGCGCCAAGAAGGAAATGGTCGAGGCCAACCTGCGTCTGGTCATCTCCATCGCCAAGAAGTACACCAACCGCGGCCTGCAGTTCCTCGACCTGATCCAGGAAGGCAACATCGGCCTGATGAAGGCGGTGGACAAGTTCGAATACCGTCGCGGCTACAAGTTCTCGACCTACGCCACCTGGTGGATTCGCCAGGCGATTACCCGCTCGATCGCCGACCAGGCGCGCACCATCCGTATCCCGGTGCACATGATCGAGACCATCAACAAGCTCAACCGCATCTCCCGTCAGATGCTCCAGGAAATGGGCCGCGAGCCCACTCCGGAAGAGCTGGGTGAGCGCATGGAAATGCCCGAGGACAAGATCCGCAAGGTATTGAAGATCGCCAAAGAGCCGATCTCCATGGAAACCCCGATCGGCGACGACGAAGACTCGCACCTGGGCGACTTCATCGAGGACAGCACCATGCAGTCCCCGATCGACGTAGCCACGGTCGAAAGCCTCAAGGAAGCCACTCGCGAAGTGCTGGCCGGCCTCACTGCCCGTGAAGCCAAGGTCCTGCGCATGCGCTTCGGTATCGACATGAACACCGACCACACCCTCGAGGAAGTGGGCAAGCAGTTCGATGTCACCCGTGAGCGTATCCGTCAGATCGAAGCCAAGGCGCTGCGCAAGCTGCGCCACCCGACGCGAAGCGAGCATCTGCGCTCCTTCCTCGACGAGTGATACCAGAACCCCCGGCCCAGGCCGGGGGTTTTGCTTTCTGGGCCGTGTGCCCGCTCACTCGCCAGCCAAAGGCAGCGCAGACGCTGCAATCAAACTGCCATCCCGGCAATGGCCGATCTACACTACGACGATACTGATCGCGAAACGAGGCCGTTATGCCCCGCTTGCCGGCCATTGTGCTGTTGTGCCTGGCGTACTGGATGACCCCGGCCCTAGCCCTGACACTCAACGAGGACGAGCGCACCTGGCTGGCAGCACACCCCGAACTACGCCTGGGTGTCGATGCATCCTGGCCCCCTTTCGAGTTTCGTGACGAACAGGGTAACTATCACGGCCTGACCGCCGCCTATGTACGGCTGATCGAAGAGCGTCTTGACGTGACGCTGCAACCCGTCGAGCCCAGTAACTGGAGCGCGATACTGGAGCAGGCGCGCATGGGCCAGGTCGACCTGCTCCCCGGCGTGATGTCGACACCCGAACGCCAGGAATACCTGATCTTCACCCGCCCCTACCTGGACTTTCCCATCGTCATCCTCGCCCGCAACGGCGGGCCGCAGCCGAGAACGCTCAATGAGCTGTACGGTTTGAAGATTGCCGTGGTGGCTGACTACGCCCCGCACGAGCTGCTGCGCCAGCAACACCCCGATCTCAACCTGCTGCCGCTGCGCAACGTCGCCGCCGCCCTGCAGGCGCTGGCGACCAACCAGGTCGATGCCATGGTCGGTGATCTTGCCTCCAGCGTCTGGAGCCTACGCCAGCTCAAGCTCGACGGCGTCTACATCAGCGGCGAGACGCCCTATCGCTACCAGTTGGCCATGGCCGCCCCGCGCGGCCAGAGCATGCTGGTCAGCATTCTCGACAAACTCTTCGCCGAGCTCAGCGCCGAAGAAATCGCCGCCTTGCAGGAACCCTGGGTCGGCAGCGTGCTGGACAAACGCAGCATCTGGCACGAAACCCTGCTCTACGGCCTGCCAGCCCTGCTCGGCCTGCTGACGGTCATCGCCATCATCCTGCGCATCAACCGCCGCCTGAAACGCGAGATGCGCAACCGTGAAGCGCTGGAGCAGGAACTGCGTAACCGCGAGCAGCACTTTCGCGACATGGTCGAAAGCCTCTCGGCCATCACCTGGGAAACCGAGTCCAGCGGGCTGACCTACACCTACGTCTCGCCCCATGCGGAAAAATTGCTGGGCTATCCCCTGCACGAATGGCTGGAGCCCGGCTTCTGGCAGCGCCACCTGCACCCGGACGATCACCAGCGCACCCTGCGCACCTGCCTGGAAAAATGCTCGGCCGGCAACGACCACGCCCTGGAATACCGCCTGCTCGCCGCCGACGGGCGCACGGTGTGGGTGCGCGACATCGTCACCCTGCTGCAACGCGACGACCGCCAGGTGATTCGCGGTGTGATGGTCGACATCAGCGACGCCAAGCAGACCGAGCAGGCACTGCGCCTGTCGGAACAGAAGTTCGCCTCGGTGTTCCAACAATGCCCGGACATCCTGATCATTGCTCGACGCGTCGACGGCGTGCTGCTGGAGGTCAACACCGCCTTCACCGAACAGACCGGCATCAGCGTCGAGCAGGCCATCGGCAAGACCGCCACCGAACTCGATCTATGGGGCGTGCCTGGCATCGGCCCGAGCTTGCTGCTGCGTCTGCAGGACGAAAGCCTGCGCAACCTGGAAATCCCCTTCCGCCGCGCCGATGGCACCCTGTTCACCGGCCTCATCTCGGCCAGTCAGTTCATGCTCGACAACACCCTGGCACTGGTCGTGGTGGTGCGCGACATCAGTCAGCTCAAGAGCACCCAGCAGCAACTGCAGATTTCCGAAGAGAAGTTCGCCAAGGCCTTCCACGCCTCGCCCGATGGCCTGCTGATCACCCGTCTGCGCGACGGCCTGCTGGTGGAGGCCAACGAAGGTTTCAGCCGCATCACCGGCTACAGCCTCGGCGAGATTGCCGAACAAAGCACCCTCAGCCTAGGCATCTGGGCCGACCCGAAAGATCGTGAACGCCTGGTGCAACGCATTCGTGAGCAAGGCAGCGTGCGCGACCTGATCGCCCCGGTGCGCACCAAGAGCGGCCAGTTGCGCCTCTGCGAACTCTCCGCGCAGCCGCTGCCCATCGGCGGCGACGAGTGCCTGCTGACCATCGCTCGCGACATCACCGAACGCCAGCAGATGCAGGAAGAACTGCAACAAGCCGCCACCGTTTTCGAAAGCACCGCCGAAGGCGTGTTGATCACCGACCTCGAACAGCGCATCACCGCGGTCAACCGCGCCTTTACCCAGATCACCGGTTACAGCGAGGCCGAAGCTCTCGGCCAGCGTCCCAACCTGCTCTCCTCCGGCCAGCACGACAACGCCTTCTACGCCGCCATGTGGCACAGCCTGGCGGCCAACGGCCACTGGCAGGGGGAAATCTGGAACCGGCGCAAGAACGGCGAGCTGTACCCCGAATGGCTGACCATCAGCGCCGTGCGCAACTGCGATAACCAGATCACCCACTTCGTCGGGGTATTCGCCGACATCTCCAGCCTCAAGCATGCCCAGGCACGCCTCGATCATCAGGCCCACCACGACCCGCTGACCGGCCTGCCCAACCGCCTGCTGTTCGAGAACCGTCTGCGCAGCGCCCTGGATGGCTCACGCGCCGACGACCAACTGGGCGCCGTGCTGTTTCTCGACCTCGACCGCTTCAAGCAGATCAACGACAGCCTCGGCCACCCGGTCGGTGACCAGTTGCTCAAGGCCATCGCCGCGCGCCTGAAACTGCAGCTGCGCGATATCGACACCGTGGCCCGTCTCGGCGGCGACGAATTCATCATCCTGCTGCCCGGCCTGCACCAGCCGCAAGACGCCGAACAGGTCGCGCAGAAACTGCTCGAATGCTTCGGTGCACCGTTCCAGCTCGACAACCACGAGTTCTTCATCAGCGCCAGCATCGGCATCAGCCTCTACCCCAAGGACGGCCTCGACGTCGCCACCCTGGTCAAGAACGCCGACGCGGCCATGTACCAATCCAAGGCCAAGGGCCGTAACCGCAGCGAGTTCTATACCCGCTCGCTGACCTTCCAGGTCAACGAGCGCATGGCCATGGAACAAGAACTGCGCCGCGCCCTGGAGCGCGACGAACTGTGCCTGCACTACCAGCCCAAGTTCTGCCTGCGCAGCCAGAGTCTGGTCGGCGCCGAAGCGCTGGTACGCTGGCCGCACCCGGTGTTCGGCGACATCCCGCCGGACCGCTTCATCCCGGTGGCCGAAGAAAGCGGACTGATCCTGCCGCTGGGCGACTGGGTGCTGGAACAAGCCTGCCGCCAACTGCAGGACTGGCAGGAAAGCGGCCACGGCTTCGGCGCCCTCTCGGTCAACCTCGCCGGCGCCCAGCTGCACCAGCCCAGCCTGCTGCCGCGCATCAGCGCACTGTTGCAGCAATACAACCTGGCGCCGGAGCTGCTGCAACTGGAGATCACCGAGAACTTCATCATGAACCAGGCCGGCGAAGCGCTGGACATCCTCCACCGCCTCAAACAGCTCGGCGTGCAACTGGCCATCGACGACTTCGGCACCGGCTACTCCTCACTCAGCTACCTAAAGCGCCTGCCGCTGGACGTGCTGAAGATCGACCAGTCCTTCGTCCGTGGCCTGCCGGACGACCCGCACGACCTGGCGATCACCCGCGCCATCATCGCCCTTGGCAACAGCATGCAACTGACGGTGATCGCCGAAGGCGTGGAGACCAAGGCCCAGGAACTCTGCCTGGCCGCCGAAGGCTGCCTGCAAATCCAGGGCTACGTGGTCAGTTGCCCGCTTTCCGCCGAGGCCTTCACCCGGAAATTTCTCCCACCAGGTCAAGCGGTTGGCGCTGGCGATAGCGCGCCGGTATAATCCGCCGGCCTTCTGGGGGCCTATAGCTCAGTTGGTTAGAGCAGAGGACTCATAATCCTTTGGTCCACGGTTCGAGTCCGTGTGGGCCCACCACCTTCAAAGCCGCGCATTGCGCGGCTTTCGTATTTCTCGCTTCTGTTAGCTGCGTTTCGCAGTCCCTAATTTTTTCCTGAACCTTTGCCCCTTTAGCCCAGTCGGCTTTAAGTACCGTCGCGCTTCGCGGCGCCAGCAAAGGATGCGTGTTATGCGAGACCGCACCAGCAGGATCGCCGTTTCACCGCCGCACCTCGAACAACTATGGCAGCGTTACCAGCGGGTGCGCGCTGCCAGCGAGCGGCTCTGTGAGCCGCTGGAGGCCGAGGACTATGTGATCCAGAGCATGGCGGACGTCAGCCCGCCGAAATGGCATCTGGCGCATGTCACCTGGTTCTTCGAGGCCTTCGTGCTGCAGCCTTTTCTGCCGGGCTATCGCCCGCTGGATGAGCGCTACGACCATCTGTTCAATTCCTACTACAAGACCCATGGCACGCCCTTCGAGCGTGCGCGGCGCGGGTTGTTGTCGCGGCCGACGGTAAGCGAGGTGTACGCCTATCGCAGCCATGTCGACCTGGCCATGGCGCAGTTGCTCCAGTCAGGCGGCGACCTTGCCGACGAGGTGCTGCAACGGGTCGAGCTGGGGCTGGAGCACGAGCAGCAGCATCAGGAGCTGCTGTTGATGGATATCAAGCACATCCTGGCGCAGAACCCGTTGCGACCGGTCTATCGTCACGACCTAAAGCCGGGCGGCGCAGCCGCAAGCGAGCTGCGCTGGGTCGAGTTTCCCGCCGGGCTACGGCATGTCGGCCATGCCGGTAATGGCTTTGCCTTCGACTGCGAGCGGCCGCGCCACCGGGTGTTCGTCGAGGCCTTTCAGCTCGCCAGCCGACCGGTGAGCAATGGCGAGTATCTAGAGTTCATCCGCGATGGCGGTTATTGCAGCACGGCGTTGTGGCTGGCGGACGGCTGGGACCTTATCCAGCGCGCCGGCTGGCAGGCACCGCTGTACTGGCTGCGCGAGGGCGACGACTGGCTGGAGCTGACCCTGGGCGGGCCGCGCGAGCTGGATCTGGATGCGCCGGTCTGCCACCTGAGCTACTTCGAGGCCGAGGCCTTCGCCACCTGGGCGCAGGCGCGTTTGCCACGCGAAGAGGAATGGGAGGTTGCCGCGCAGGACGAACCGCTGTGGGGCAACTTCGTCGAGAACGATCACCTGCAGCCGGTGGCGGCGGGCGCGGGTGATGGCCTGCAGCAGCTCTATGGCGATGTCTGGGAATGGACCGCCAGCGCCTATCGGCCCTACCCCGGCTTTCGGCCGTTGGGCGGCAGCCTGGGTGAGTACAACGGCAAGTTCATGTCCGGGCAGATGGTGCTACGTGGCGGCAGCTGCGCCACGCCTGAAGACCACGTGCGCCCCACCTGTCGCAACTTCTTCTACCCCACGATGCGCTGGCAGTTCTCCGGCCTGCGCCTGGCCAAGGAGCTCTGAGCATGGCATTGGCAATCCGTACCCACGAACAGTCGATCAGCCCGGAACTGGAGTCGCTGCGCGAGGAAGCACTGCGTGGCTTCGCGGCCAGCCCGAAGGCGATGTCACCGAAGTTCTTCTACGATCATCGCGGCTCGCAGCTGTTCGAGCTGATCTGCCTGCAGCCGGAGTACTACCCGACGCGCACCGAGGAAACCATTCTGCGTCTGGCGGCGAGCGATATCGCCGAGCTGGCCGGGCGCAACGCCAGCCTGGTGGAGCTGGGCAGCGGCGCCAGCCGCAAGATCCGCCTGCTGCTCGAAGCCCTGCGCCCGGCGCGTTACCTGGGCATCGATATCTCCCGCGAGTTTCTGCATAGCAGCACCCGTCGCCTGGCGGCCGACTATCGCTGGCTCGATGTGCACGCGCTGTGCGCCGACTTCAGCCAACCCTTGAAGCTGCCCGCCGAAGCGCTGGGGCAACGGCCGTTGGCGTTCTTTCCCGGCTCCAGCATCGGCAACTTCGACCCGGATCAGGCCCGCGCCTTTTTGCGCAACCTGCATCAGGCACTGCCGGCAGGCAGTGGCTTGCTGATCGGCGTGGATCTGGTCAAGGACCGCCAGGTGCTGGAGCGCGCCTACAACGATGCGGCCGGGGTGACTGCGCTGTTCAACCTCAACCTGCTCGAGCGCATTCGCAACGAGCTGCACAGCGACATCGACCCGCGCCGCTTCCAGCATAGGGCCTTCTACAACGAAGCCGAGTCGCGCATCGAGATGCATCTGGTCAGCCGGCAGGCGCAGCGAGTGCGCATCGAGGACCGCGTGTTCGACTTCGCCGCTGGCGAGACTCTGCACACGGAGAACTCCTACAAGTACACGCCGAGCGGCTTTCGTGATCTGGCGGGCGCATGCGGCTTCGCCTCGGTCGCCATGTGGCGCGACCCGGCGCAGCTGTTCAGCGTGCATTTTTTGCGGAGGGAATGAAGGACGGCGAAAAACCCACCGTAGCGTAGGGTGGGTTAGCGGCGCCGAATACCGAGTATTCCAGACGCAGATGAAGGTGGTGCGCCGCGTAACCCACCAGACGATGGACGGCGTTGCGCCGATGGTGGGTTACGCCGCAGCCGACACTGCGAGTTGATCGGCAATGTCACAGGCGGCTAACCCACCCTACGCGAGCAGCGCTCGGCGCCGCTTGCCCAAACACATCAGCCAATAGCGCCTCAGCGTTTGGCGATGATGTACACCGCGTGGACGATGCCGGGGATGTAGCCGAGCAGGGTGAGCAGGATGTTCAGCCAGAACGCGCCGCCGAAACCGACCTGGAGAAACACGCCCAGCGGTGGCAGCAGGATGGCGATGAGGATGCGGATAAGGTCCATGCGGTACTCCTTTACATTCCATAAGGGGTACCTGAACAGACTGCGGCTGGCGCCTTGCAGTTCACTCGGGGCGACCAAGCCAGCGGCGATACTGAGAACCAGACGCTGGCGCCGCCAGGGATATGACCTTAGTCTGGCGCCAGGATGGAAGCGCCCAGTATGTCCGAACAATCACCACAAGAACGCATCATCGTCGCCGACGATCATCCGGTTTTCCGCGATGGCCTGTGTCGTATCGCCCAGCGCGTCTTCCCCCAGGCGTGCGTTGTGGAAGCCGGAGACATGGATGAAGTGCTGAGCCTGGCGCAAGCCGGCACGGCGCCAAGCCTGTTCATGCTCGACCTGCTGTTCCCCGGCCAGTCGCCGCAGGCCATCAGCGCGCTGCGTCAGACGTTTACGCGCAGCTCGATCGTGATCGTGTCGATGGTCGACAACCGCGAGTTGATCGATGAAGTGATGGCGGCAGGTGCGGACGGCTTCATCGGCAAGGCGACGCCGCCGGATGAAATCGCCGATGCCTTGCTGGCCGTGCGCGCCGGGGAGTTCGTCCTGACCCTGGGCCCTGCCGGCGTACCGGCCTTCGCCGAGGACCGTCATCTGCTGGAGCAACTGACGCCACGTCAGCAGGAGGTCTTGCGGCTGGTGGTGCGTGGTCTGTCGAACAAGGAAATTGCCCGCGAGCTGGCGATCTCGCCCTTTACCGTACGCATCCATGTGTCCTCGCTGCTGCGCACGCTGGATGTCAGCACCCGCGCAGCGGCCGCCGCCAAAGGTGCCAAAGCCGGGCTGGTGTGAGCATCACGCGGCCTTGAGCTTGAGTTTCAAGGCCACCAACAGCGAACGCAGCTCGGCGGGCTGTACCGGTTTCGACAGGATCGGGATATCGCTGTCGCCCACCTGCTCCTGCACACGACGCACGTCGTGTCCGGTCATGATGATCGCCGGTACCTTGCGCCCACTGCTGCGCCGCACATGCTGGATGCAGTCGGCCCCCGACGCTTCGGTGCCGAGGTCGAAGTCCGTCACCACCAGATCGAAATGCGCAGAGGCATCGGGCAGCGTGCTGAAGGTGGCGACTTCGCAGCCCCACTTCTGCAGTAAGGTTGCGGTGGCCAGCAGTACGTTCTGGTCATCTTCGATCAGGCACACGCGCAAGCCATCGAGCATGCGCGGTGCCTGCAGGCCAACGCCCTTGGCGGTGGACATCTCGCGCGGTGCCTCGACGCGCTGCAGGCCGTCGATCACCACCCGTGTGCCGCGTGCCTCCACGGAGCGAATGCTCACATGCATGTCCATCAACGCTCCCAGACGCCTGACGATGGCCAGGCCGAGGCCCATTCCCTCGACATCGCTGTCTCGCTCCTGGCGCACGCGGTAGAACTCCTCGAAGACGCTGTCGAGATGGTCGGCGGCGATGCCGCGCCCCTTGTCGTAGATCTCGATGGCAACGCCTGGCCCACGACGGCGGCAGGCGATCAACAGCGGTTTGCCCGGCGCGTATTTCAGGGCATTGGACAGCAGGTTCTGCAGCATGGTGGTGAGCAGCACCGGGTCGGCCCGCACATGCAGCGGCGGGCAACGCAGGCGCATCTCGACCCCGGCCCAACGCGCCGCCTCGGCATTCTGATGGATGAGTTGCTGCAGCAGGCTGCGCAGCTCCAGCGACTCCAGTTGCGGCACCACCTTGCCGCTGTCGAGCGAGTACATATCGAGAATCGTGCGGAACAGGCGTGCGACGCTGTGCAGTGATTTATCGATGTTCTCCACCAGGCGCCGCTGCTCGGTGCCCAGGCTGCTGTCGCGCAGGCAGGCGGTGAACAGGCTGATGGAATGAATGGGTTGACGCAGGTCGTGGCTGGCCTGGGCGAGAAACTGCGACTTGGCCCGGTTGGCAGCCTGCTCGGCCTCGGCCGCCTGGCGCGAACGCTTGAGCAGGGCGTGCATGTAGGCCGGCGCCAGCAGGGTGGTGAGCAGCAGCGTGACGATCAGGTAGGGCTGCGATTGCCAGTGTGCCGACAGGCTGGCGGCCACGCTCAGCGACAGCAGCGCCATCAGGGTGGCCAGCAGCAGGTAGCCGGAACCGTAGCGCAAGCCATAACCGATGGTGACCCACAGCAGAATCGCATAGACCGGCAGCATGGCTGCGCCGCCAAGCGCCATGGTCACCGCGATGCCGGCGTAGTCGGTGAGCATGGTGATCAGGCGGCGCCCACGATGGTTACCCGGACGCCGCCGGATATCGAACCAGATCAGCGTGGCGACGACGCTGAAGACGCACTCCAGGAGGAAGATCTTCCATACCAGCGCCGGGTCGATCAGCGACAGATGGTAGAGGATCACGATGTAGCAGGCCGCGACCGACATGAAGATCATCCGCACCCCGGCCTGGGCGCGTTCGGTGTCATACGCGGCGAAGACAGTCCCGGACATGACGTTTCCCTGCTGATTACAGCTCATGTTGTGGTGTCGGCACCTTAGGCCGGAGCTTGCGGCCGGCGCAAGGAACTGGTTGGCAGGCAAAGAGGCACTAGTACACCCGTACTATTTCGTGCGCCCCCAGCCATTCCTAGAATCCGGGCAACGCCTCGGCACTGGGTCGGGGCCCGGTCATAGAAGGGAATGTCTGATGAACATCAAAGGAACCCTGGGCGTCCTCATGAGCGCCACCGTGCTGGCCTCGCTGAGCGGCTGTCTGGCGCAAAACACGCAAACCCAGGGGCTGCAGAATACCCAGCTGGCCAACGATCCATGCGCGCCGAGCGCGACCAGCAACCTGATCGCCACCGGGCGCAGCCTGCTGGATATGGCCAACACCGTGCTGGAGACGCAGCAGAGCTTCAACGGCAACACCGCGACCTATGCCAAGCGCATGGAAGTTGCGGAAAACGCGCAGAAGGTCAACCAGGGCCACAACGTGCTGAATAACGTCGAGAACCTGGCCGGTGCCGGCCAGCAGCCCTGCGTGCCCGCTGCACCTGCCAACGCAGCACGCTAGCCGGCCCTCAAAGCCGCACGTCGAATTTGTCCAATAGCAGCTCGGTCGGTATGTCGGCGCTGACCAGCTGGTTGCGTCCGCGCTGCTTGCCGCTGTACAGGCGACGATCAGCAGCGCGGTAGAGCTCGGCGGCGCTGCGGCCGTCCACGGGCCAGGTGGCCAGGCCGAAGGTGGCGGACAGCGCGATCTGCTCACCGTCGTACTCAAGCGGCTGTTCGGCGATCTGCTTGCGCAGTTTGTCCACCAGCGGGTCGGCGCCGGTGCTGTCGGTATGACGCAGCAGCAGACCGAACTCCTCTCCTCCCAGGCGACCGAGAAAGTCGGTCACGCGCAGGCGCTGCTGGAGGATCTGACAGATATGCTGCAGCGCCATGTCGCCCGCCTCGTGCCCCCACTGATCATTGACCTGCTTGAAGTGGTCGACGTCGAGCAGCACCAGTACCATATGCCCGTTGCTGCGTTCGGCCTCCTGGATGCTGCGTTGCAGGGCGTGCTGGAAGCTGCCGCGGCTGGCCACGCCAGTGAGCGAGTCGGTCTGCGCCAGGCGCTGCAGCTCCTCATAGGCCTGCATGCGCAAACCGTCGTAGATATGCACGAACACCAGGATCAGCACACCACACAGGGCGGCGTTGCCCAGGTCGATCAGGCCGTGTGTGTCCAGGGTCAGGTGGTTGTCGGCGAAGTACAGCAAAAGCCCGGCGCCCATGAACGGCGCGGTGAGCAGGAAGGCGCGCTGCTTGCCCAGCAGCAGGTAGGCCAGCAGCGGGATCATGTACAGCCAGACGAACGCCGCCGCTGAGGCGTCCGGCATGACGATGATGTAGAGGATGAAGCAGAAGGTCGGGATCAGGTACAGGTAGATCCACAGGTACAGATGGCGAGCGCGTTCGATGCGCCAGGCGCCGAACAGCAGCAAGGCGGTGCACAGCACTTCGAGGATGGCGAAGGGGTAGTTGCCGGCCAGGGCCTGCAGCACGGCAAAGCCGCCCAGGGTCAGGCCGGTGGCGAGCAGGATGGTGCGCATCAGCTTGCGCTTGCCCGATTCGCGCAGCCCTTCGCAGTGCCCTGCGCCTACATCCCTGTGATCGTTATAGTTGCCGTCACTCATCTTGGTGCCCAGCGCTGCCGCCCTCAGCGGTGCGCAGCCCCCCGCTGCGCACCATCAGGCAACTATAGACGGCCTTGCCTGTTTTACACCGCGTAACCCAGCACGCGCGGCAGCCACAGGGCGATTTCCGGGAAGATCGCCACCAGCAGCAGGGCGCTGGACATCACCACGACGAACAGCGCGGCCCAGCCCACGGTCTGCTCCAGGCGTATCTTGGCCACCTCCGCCGTGACCATCAGGTTGATCGCCACCGGCGGGGTGAACTGGCCGATAGCGATGTTCATTGCCAGCAGGATGCCGAACCACACCGGGTTCCAGCCGAAGTGCTGCATCACCGGAATCAGGATCGGCATCAGGATCAGGTAGATGGAAATGGCATCGAGC
Source organism: Ectopseudomonas toyotomiensis (assembly GCF_017167985.1). NCBI lineage: Bacteria > Pseudomonadati > Pseudomonadota > Gammaproteobacteria > Pseudomonadales > Pseudomonadaceae > Ectopseudomonas > Ectopseudomonas toyotomiensis. The sequence goes on from NZ_CP070505.1 coordinate 1,572,678, forward strand.
AGCATGCCGGCCAGCAGCACGGCGAGCATCACCAGCGCCAGCAACACCCAGCCGTTGTCCGACAGCGAGATCAGCCATTCGGCCAGATGACGGAAGGTGCCGAGCATGGTGCCGGCCCAGGCGAAGATGCCGGCCAGGGCGATGATCAGCATGACCACCCCGGAGATTACCCCGGCCTCGCCACACAGGCGCCAGAGGCTGCGCCAGTCCAGCTCGCGGGTGACGAACAGGCCGATCAGCACGCCGTAGGTCACGCCGACCACGGCGGCTTCAGTGGGGGTGAACAGGCCGCTGCGCAGGCCGCCGAGAATCAGCACCGGGGCGAACAGCGCCGGCAGCGCCTGCTTGAAGCTCTCGCCCAGCGGCGGACGCTCGCCCTGCTCCGGCGACTCCCAACCGTAGTGGCGCGACAACAGCCAGGCCGGCAGCAACAGCACCAGGCCGGCGAGAATGCCGGGGAACAGGCCGGCGGCGAACAGCGCGCGCAGGTCCACGCCTGGCACCACGATGGAGTAGAGAATCAGCGCGATCGACGGCGGAATCAGGATCGCCGTCGAGGCCGAAGCGGCGATCAGCGTGGCCGAGAAGGGTTTGGGATACCCCGCCTTGGTCATGCTCGGCAGCATCACCATGGCCACGGCGGCGGCATCGGCCGGGCCGGAGCCGCTCATACCGCCCATGATCAGGCACACCAGCACCGCGACCATGGCCAGGCCGCCGTGACGCGGGCCGATCAGCGCCTGGGCGAAGCGCACCAATCTGAGTGCTACTCCGGCTTTCTCGAACACCAGGCCGGTGAGGATGAACAGCGGAATGGCGATCAGCGGGTACTTGGCCACGCCGTTGTAGGTGTTGGTGCCGAGGGTGGCGAGCATGTCCGGCGACAACCCGGCGATGATACCGATGGCCCCGGACAGGCCGAGGGCGAAGGCCACCGGCACACCGAGTGCCAGCAGCACGGCGAAACTGAGGATCAGCCAGAGATCAGGGCTCATCACTGATTCTCCCGCGCAGGCGATCGACGGTCATCTGGGTCAGGCGCACGAACACCAGCAGCGCCAGGATCGGCAGCCAGATCACGTACCACCAGTTGGGCAGGCCAAGGCCGGGCGACTCGGAATCCCACTGGAATTCCTCCCAGGCGAACTGGCCACCGAACCAGCACACCAGCCCCAGCACCAGCACGCCGGCCAGCCACTGCAGCAGGATCAGCGGCGTGCGCAGGCGCGGGAACAGGCGCTCGAGCAGGCCGATACGAATGTGTCGGTTGCTGCGCATGGCCACCGAGGCACCGGCGAAGGTGAGGATGACCAACAGGAACACCGAGATTTCCTCGGTGAAGGCAAAGGATGCATCGGTGAAATAACGCACCACGACGTTGGCCAGGCTGATCAGGCTGATGATCACCAGGGCCAGGGTGGCGAGCACGCGCTCTAGCGGCGCGTCGATTGGCTTGCTCATAAGAACCTCGAATGACCGACTTGGCGTTGTTCAGCGCAAGTGCCGCTGGCCCTCTCCCTCAGCCCCCACTCTGTGCCCCAGCCCTTCGCAGAGCTCAGGTCGCGACAGCGGGCGAAGTAGTGCTTCGCTGTTTCCGCTGTCGCCCCATGAATGGGAGAGGGGAGCGGATCAGTGTCGCGCGACAGACTTGCAGCATCACGCCCCGAAACCCTTGGGCTTCCGGTCAGATAAAACGAATCAGGGCTGGGCCACGGCCTTGCGCGCGGCGTCCATCAGCGCATCGCCGATGCGCGGTGCCCATTTCTCATGCACGCTGGCGGTGGCTTCGACGAAGGCCGCGCGCTCGGCGTCGCTCAGTTCGATCACTTCCACGCCACGCTCACGCACGTCGACCAGGCGCTGCGCCTGAGCGCCACGCGACAGCTCGATCTCCCACTTGCCGGCGTCGATGGCGGCCTGGCTGAGCAGCTCGCGATCTTCCTCGGGCAGGGATTTCCATACGCGCTGGTTGACGGCGAACACCAGCGGGTCGGCCATGTAGTCCCACAGGGTCAGGTACTTCTGGCCAACCTGGTCGACACGCGCCACGTCGAATACCGACAGCGGGTTTTCCTGGCCATCCACCGCGCCGGTGGTCAGCGCCGGCTTGGCATCGGCCCAGCTCATTTGCGTCGGATTGGCACCAAGGGCGGTGAAGGTGTCCTGGAACAGTGGCGAGCCGACCACACGGATCTTCAGGCCGGCCATATCGGCGGGGCTACGTACCGGCTTGGCCGAGTTGGACAGCTGGCGAAAACCGTTCTCGCCCCAGGCCAGCGGCACGATGCCGCGCTGTTCGATGGCGGCGAAGGCCAGCTTGCCGGCTTCGCCCTGGGTGATGGCGTCGAGGTCGGCATCGTTCTTCATCAAAAACGGCAGGGAGAACAGGTTGAGTTCCGGCACCTGCGGCGACCAGTTGATGGTCGAGCCCACGGCCATGTCGATCAGGCCGGAGCGCATGGCAGAGAACTCCTTGGTCTGGTCGCCGGCGACCAGTTGCGCATTGGGGTACACGCGCAGGGTAATGCGTCCCTCGGAGCGCTCGTTGACCAGGTCGGCCCATTTCTGCGCGGCCTGGCCCCAGGGGAAGGCGTCGGAAAGTACGGTGGAAACGGAGTATTCACGTGCCTGCGCGGTGGCGCACAGGGCGGTCAGCGCAGCGCCAGCGGCGAGCGCGGAGAAGAGTCGCTTGAGTTTCATCGGGGCGTCCTTGTATGGATCTTGGTCATTGTCGTTGTGGCACCGGCAAAGCGGTGCGGATCCAGCGGCGAGCGGATGGCTCGCCTGGCGCGCCTGGTCGGCACGCGAAAGGGACACGGCAGGTGTCACGGCTGCCGGGCAGGCCTTGTGGGCGATCGGCAGGTGCCGGCGGGTTACGCGCGGCCGCCCAACTATTCCAGAAGCGCGCGGCGAATGCCATTGTCTGATGACTGTTGACGTTGCCCGGCCTGATCGGCGCTGCCCATAATCACCGGCATCTCATTTTCGGACAGTCCCCATGGCCATTTCCCGCGACGACCTCGACCAGCACGGCCTGATCATCGGCGTGTCGCCCGAGCGCTTTCGCGCGGTGGCCATGCCGCTGCTGTTCGATCACCTCAATGCGCAGTGCGAGGGCACCATCGCGGTCAATCGCCAGGCGCGCATCGTTTGGATCAACGACAAGTACGCACAGAAGGTCGGCATCGCCGATGCGCGCACGGCGCTGGGCAAGGAGATCGAGGAAGTGCTGCCGGCCAGCCGCCTGCGCGAGGTGGTGGAAAGCGGCCAGCCGAGCATGCTCGACCTGATGGCCTTCGGCAGCGAGCACTTCGTGGTCACCCGTATTCCGCTGCGCGACGAGGACGGCACCCTGGTCGGCGCGCTGGGCTTCGTGCTGTTCGACCGCGCCCGCCATCTCAAGCCGCTGATGGCCAAGTACGCCAACCTGCAGACGCAACTGCTCGCCACCCAGCACGAGCTGGCCAAGGCGCGTCGGGCGCGCTACACCATCGCCGGTTTCATCGGCGCCAGCAGTGCAGCCAGTGAGGTAAAGCGCCAGGCCCGCCGTGCTGCGCAGCTCGACTCCACCGTGCTGATCCGCGGCGAGACCGGCACCGGCAAGGAGCTGCTGGCGCAGGGCATCCACAATCTGTCGCCGCGCGCCAACGGGCCATTCGTCGCGGTCAACGTCGCGGCAATTCCGGAAACCCTGGTGGAAGCCGAGCTGTTCGGCACCGCGCCCGGCGCCTTTACCGGCGCCGACCGCAAGGCGCGCATCGGCAAGTTCGAGGTGGCCAACGGCGGTACGCTGTTTCTCGACGAGATCGGCGATCTGCCGCTGCCGTTGCAGGCCAAGCTGCTGCGGGTGCTGCAGGAGCAGGAGGTGGAGCCGCTCGGCTCCAACCAGGTCAAGCCGCTCAACGTGCGGGTGATCGCGGCGACCCATATCGACCTGGAAGCCAGGGTGGCCGCCGGGCAGTTCCGCGATGACCTTTACTACCGCCTCAACGTGCTGGCCCTGCGCGTGCCGCCGTTGCGCGAGCGTGCCAGCGACATTCCCGCGCTGATCGAACACCTGCTCGATGACCTGGCCAACCGCTCCGGCCTGGCGCCCATGGAGCTGACGGACGATGCCCTCGCCCTGCTCTGCGCACAACCGTGGAAGGGCAACGTGCGTGAGCTGCGCAACCTGCTGGAGCGGGCGCAGCTGGCGGTCGATGGGCGGCTGGATGGCGAAGCCTCGCGTGGTTTGCTGGTCGACCCAGTCGCGCCGAGCGAGCCAGCGCCCGCTGTGCCAGTGGTGACGAGCATGGCGCAGACGCTGGCCGAACAGCTGGCGCAGGCCGAGCGCCAGGCGCTGCAGGCGGCACTGGCGGCCTGTGGCGGCAATCGCCAATTGGCCGCCGAGCGCCTGGGAATCTCCCGCGCCGGGTTCTACGCCAAGCTGGCGCAGCATGGGCTGGGGCGAAAGGGCTGAGCATTTCGCAGAGCGTGTTGTAGGAGCGGCTGGGCAGCACTCCGCTTTAGCCGCGATTGTCACCGGGCCGGAAATCGCTTCGCGGCTGAAGCCGCTCCTACAAATACCGTTGTCGGCTGCGCGTCCATATTTCTGGAATTCTCTCCAAATAAATCCAAGAAACTAGACCAAGTCCAGAAAACTGGACACTTATCTACATCCGACCTACCTGCCCTGCACTCGGCACGAAAACCTGAAATCCCCTGCCCACAAGCCTTCCCGCCCTATCGACCAAAGTCTCACCCCAGCCTGGCACGACTCTGGCTCTATATCCGGCAAAGGCGCGCTGCCGCATCCGCGCCTTCCCGATAAAACGGCCTCGAGCCGCTAGAACAACAACAAAAGGAACCACCCATGGGTACCCTCGGTATTCTGATTTCCCTCGCATTGTTGATGTACCTCGCCTATCGCGGCATCAACGTCCTGATCCTCGCCCCACTGCTGGCCCTGCTGGCGTTGCTGTTCGCCGGCGATATCGCTCTGCTGCTGCCCACCTACACCCAGGTGTTCATGAAGGCCATGGGCGGCTACGTGATCCAGTTCTTCCCGCTGTTCCTGCTCGGCGCACTGTTCGGCAAGTTGATGGACGACTCGGGATCAGCGCGCGCCATCGCCCACGGCATCGTCGCCAAGGTCGGCAGCGAGCGCGCCATCCTGGCTATCGTACTGGCCTGCGGCATTCTCACTTACGGTGGCGTATCGCTGTTCGTGGTGGCCTTCGCCGTGTACCCGATCGGTGCCGCACTGTTCCGCGAGGCGGGCATTCCCAAGCGTCTGATCCCCGGTGCCATCGCCCTCGGCTCGTTCACCTTCACCATGACCGCGCTGCCCGGCACGCCGGCTATTCAGAACGCCATTCCCAACCCCTTCTTCGGCACCGACGCCTTCGCCGCGCCGGGTCTGGGGGTGATCGCCGGCCTGATCATGTTCGGCCTCGGCACCTGGTGGCTCACCGCGCAGTCGCGCAAGCTGATGGCCGCGGGTGAAGGCTATGGTGAACACCGCGACGACCCGGTCGTCGAAGAGCGCCGCGACATTCCCGGCTTCTGGCTGGCGCTGCTGCCAATCTTCGTGGTGATCGCGCTGAACTTCCTGATGGCCAAGCAGATTCTGCCGGCGGTAGATACCAGCTACCTGGCCAAGCCGGAATACGGCGGTCTGCAGGACGCCAAGTCGCTGATCGGTATCTGGTCGATCATCGTCGCCCTCAGTGCCGCCATCGTGCTGCTGATCGCCATGCACTGGAAGCGCTGGATGGACCTGAAGCAGAGCGTCAACGATGGTGCCTTCGGCTCCATGCTGCCGATTCTCAACACTGCCGCCGAGGTGGGTTACGGCACAGTGATCGCCTCCTTGGCCGGCTTCGTCATCATCCGTGACCTGGTACTGGGCGTCTCCAGCAACCCGCTGATCTCCGAAGCGGTAGCGGTGAACATCCTCGCCGGCATCACCGGCTCGGCATCCGGCGGTATGTCCATCGCCCTGAAGACCCTCGGCGCGCAGTACCTGGAAATGGCCAACGCCGTCGGCATCAGCCCCGAGCTGCTGCACCGCGTCGCCGCCATGGCCTCGGGCTGCATGGACACCCTGCCGCACAACGGCGCGGTGATCTCGCTGTTGGCGATCTGCAAGCTTACCCACCGCGAGTCGTACAAGTTCATCTTCGTCAACACCGTCGCCTTCCCGATGGTGGCCCTGGCCGTGGTCATCACCCTGGGCACCCTGTTCGGCAGCTTCTGACGAATATGGCGCCCTCGGGCGCCATGCTGCCTGTACACCGTGTTGTTCAATCGCTTTCGAGTACCCGCAATGAGCAAGATCATGACCGCCGCCGACGCCGTGGCGCGCATCCCGGACAACGCCAACCTGGCCACCGGCGGCTTCGTCGGTATCGGTTTCGCCGAGCAGATCGCCATCGCCCTGGAGCAGCGCTTCATGGCTGAACAGGCGCCGCGCGATCTGACCCTGGTGTATGCCGCCGGCCAAGGTGACGGCAAGGGTCGCGGCCTCAACCACCTGGCTCATGAAGGCCTGGTGCGCCGGGTGATCGGTGGCCACTGGGGCCTGGTGCCGGGGTTGCAGAAGCTGGCGGTGGACAACCGCATCGAAGCCTACAACCTGCCGCAGGGGGTGATCTCCCAGCTGTTTCGCGATATCGCCGCCGGCAAGCCGGGGCAGCTGTCGCGGGTAGGCCTGGGCACCTACGTCGACCCGCGCCACGGTGGCGGCAAGCTCAATGCGCTCACCACTGCCGATCTGGTGCGGCTGATGCCCATCGATGGCGAGGACTACCTGTTCTACCCAACCTTCCCGATCAACGTCGGCATCGTTCGCGCTACCAGCGCCGACCCTGACGGCAACCTCAGTTTCGAGCGCGAGGCGTTGACCATCGAGAGCCTGGCCATCGCCATGGCCGCGCGCAATAGCGGCGGCCTGGTGATTGCCCAGGTCGAGCGGGTGGTCGAGCGCGGCTCGCTCAACCCACGGCAGGTGAAGATTCCCGGCATCCTGGTGGATTGCGTGGTGGTGGCCGAGCCGGCCAATCACCAGCAGACCTTCGCCACGTCCTATAACCCCGCCTTCGCCGCCGAAACCCGCGTACCGGTGGACAGCCTGACCCCGATGCCGCTGGACGTGCGCAAGCTGATTGCCCGTCGCGCAGCGCTGGAGCTGAAAGCGGACGCGGTGGTGAATCTCGGCATCGGCATGCCCGAAGGCGTCGCCGCAGTGGCCGCCGAAGAAGGTGTGATCGAGCGCCTGACCCTGACCGCCGAGCCCGGCGTGATCGGCGGCGTGCCGGCCTCGGGCCTGGACTTCGGCGCGGCGAGCAACCACAGCGCTCTGCTCGATCAGCCCTACCAGTTCGACTTCTACGACGGCGGCGGCCTGGATATCGCCTTCCTCGGTCTGGCCCAGGCCGATGCGGCGGGCAACCTCAACGTGTCCAAGTTCGGTAGTCGCCTTGCGGGGGCTGGCGGTTTCATCAACATCAGCCAGAACGCCAAGCAGGTGGTGTTCGTCGGCACCTTCAGCGCCGGCAAGCAGGACATCCGCATCGAAGACGGCCAGTTGCGCATCATCGAGGACGGCGAGTTGCGCAAGTTCGTCGCCGAGGTGGAACACCGCACCTTCGCCGGCCGCCTGGCCGCCGAGCGCGGCCAGCCGGTGCTCTACGTCACCGAGCGCTGCGTGCTGCGCCTGACTACCGAAGGGCTGGAACTGATCGAAGTGGCGCCGGGGGTGGACATCGAGCGCGACATCCTCGCGCGCATGGACTTCGCCCCCATCGTCCGCCAGCCGAAGCTGATGGACGCACGGCTGTTCCGGCCCGAGCCGATAGGCCTGGCGCAATGCCTGGCAAACCTTTGAGCGTGAACTCGCGGGCCTGAACGGGCCCGTTTTTTTCCCGGCAAGATGCGCCCCGCTCGCGCCATGCGCGGGCAAACAACCTGAACCATCGCCCGCCCCCTTCGTCGTAACTGCAAGACGACGAGCCAGGGAGACGGAGCATGAAACCCCGATTCAAACCCTATCGTGGCCCTTCCGGTGGCTGGGGATCAGCCAATGCCGTGGGCACCATCCTGTTGCGCGAGCGGGCTCCACTGACCGGCGCCATGGCGCTGCTCAAACAGAATCGTCCGATCGACGGCTTTGCCTGTGTCAGTTGCGCCTGGGCCAAGCCGCACCCGTCCAAACCCCTGGCTTTCTGCGAGAACGGTGCCAAGGCCACGGCCTGGGAAACCACCAGCCTGCGCTGCACGCCCGAGTTCTTCGCCGGCCACACCCTGAGCGAGCTGCGTAACTGGAGCGACTATCAGCTGGAACAGCAGGGCCGCCTGACCCAGCCGATGCGCTGGGATGCTACGACTGATCGCTACCTGCCCGTGAGCTGGGACGAAGCCATCGCCGAGATCGGCGCCGAACTCAAGGCACTGGAGGATCCCGATCAGGCCGTGTTCTATGCCTCCGGCCGCGCCTCGCTGGAGGCCTCGTACCTGTGGCAGTTGCTGGCCCGTTGCTTCGGCACCAACAACCTGCCGGACAGCTCCAACATGTGCCACGAGAGCACCTCGGTGGCCTTGCCGGAAAGCATCGGCGTGCCGGTCGGCACCGTCACCCTGGAGGATTTCGCCAAGACCGACGGCCTGCTGATCTTCGGCCACAACACCAGCAGCAACAGCCCGCGCATGCTGCACGACCTGGACGCCGCCCGGCAGCGCGGCGCCCCCATTCTCACCTTCAATCCGCTGCGCGAACGCGGCCTGGAGCGCTTCACCAATCCGCAATCACCGCGGCAGATGCTCACGGGTGAGTCGGAAGTGGTCAGCACCCACTATCACCAGGTCACCATCGGCGGCGATGCCGCGGCCATCGCCGGCATCTGCAAGGCCTTGCTGACGATGGACGACGCCGCGCGCGAAAGCGGTCAGGATCGCGTACTGGACATTGCCTTCATCGAACAGCACACCCAGGGTTTCGAGGCTTTCGAGCGGACCATTCGCGGCTATGCCTGGGAGATGCTGGAACGCCGCAGCGGCCTGACCCGTGGCGCGATGGAGGGCGCCGCCAGGGTCTATGCCGGTTGCCAGCGGGTCATCGCCATCTACGGCATGGGCCTGACCCAGCATCGCCATGGTGTGACCAGCATCCAGATGCTGGTCAACCTGCTGCTCATGCGCGGCAATCTGGGCAAGGAAGGCGCGGGTATCTGCCCGGTGCGCGGCCACTCCAACGTGCAAGGCCAGCGCACCGTCGGCATCACCGAGAAGGTCGCACAGGTGCCGGTCGACCGCCTGTACGAGCAGTTCGGTTTGAACGTGCCGGAGCGCGACGGCACCACCACGGTGGACGCCTGCGAGGGCGTACTCAGCGGCACGATCAAGGCATTCCTCTCCCTGGGTGGCAATTTTGTCCGCGCCACCCCGGACAGCCAGCGCCTGGAGCCGGCCTGGAGCAAGCTGCGTCTGACCGTACAGATCACCACCAAGCTCAACCGCAGTGCGCTGGTGCATGGCGAGAAAGCCTACCTCCTGCCCTGTCTGGGCCGCACTGAAATGGATATCCAGGCCAGCGGCCCGCAATACCACACCACCGAAGACAGCACCGCCTGCATTCGCGCCTGGCAGGGCGTGGTCAAACAGGCCGGCTCTGACCTGCGTTCGGAGCTGGCGATCATCGCCGCCCTGGCCAGGACCGTGCTACCGGCCAACCCGCGTATGGACTGGGACGCCTGGGTGGCCGACTACGGGCTGATCCGCCAGGCCATCGCCACCACCTACCCGGAAACCTTTCACGACTTCAACACGCGCATGCTCGAACCAGGCGGTTTCCATCGGCCACTGCCGGCCACCTGGCGCGAGTGGAACACCGACAGCGGCAAGGCCAACTTCATCCGACCGGACAGCCTGGCGCTCAACGATGACGTTGAACAGAGCACGGAACGTCGTGACGTACTCAACCTGATGACGATCCGCAGCAACGATCAGTTCAACACCACGGTGTACGGTTATGATGATCGCTTCCGCGGTGTGTACGGCACCCGCTCGGTGATCTTCATGCACCGCAACGACATGGCCCGACTGGGCCTGGACGAAGGCGAGCAGGTGCAGGTGAGCACGGCGGTGGACGATGGCGTGCCACGCTCGGTCGGGCCACTGCGCGTGACGCCACACGATATTCCCGAGGGCTGCTGCGCCGCCTACTACCCCGAGTGCAACCCATTGGTGCCGCTCTGGCACCATGAGAAAAAGGCCAAGGTCCCGGCGGCCAAGTCGATTCCGATCACCCTGCGCCGGGTGATCGCGACCGCCTGAAGCTGGAGGTTACTGCACGGCATCGACCTTATGCCGCGCGGCATACAGGCAGATCATCTCCATCGCCAGGGTGGCGCCGGCCAGCGCGGTGACTTCGGCGTTGTCGTAGGGCGGCGCCACTTCCACCACGTCCATGCCGACCAGATTGATGCCGCGCAGCCCGCGCAGGATCTCCAGCGCCTGATGGCTGGAAAGGCCGCCGCACACCGGTGTGCCGGTGCCGGGGGCGAAGGCCGGGTCGAGGCAGTCGATGTCGAAGGTCAGGTACACCGGATGCTCGCCCACCCGCGCACGAATGCGCTCGGCGATCTGCTCCGGCGTGCTGCGGTGCACCTCGCGGGCATCGAGCACCTGGAAGCCCATCACGTCGTCGTTGGTGGTGCGCAAGCCGACCTGCACCGAGCGCGCCGGGTCGACCAGGCCTTCACGCGCGGCGTGATAGAACATGGTGCCGTGGTCGATACGCTTGACCTCTTCGTCCGGCCAGGTGTCGCTGTGCGCGTCGAAGTGGATCAGCGCCAGCCTGCCATGCTTTTTCGCATGGGCCTTGAGCAGCGGGTAGCTGATGAAGTGGTCGCCGCCCAGGGTCAGCAGCGCGCTGCCGGCCTCGAGAATGCGCGTGGCATGCGCCTCGATCAGCGCCGGGGTGTCCTGCGGCGTGCCGTGGTCGAAATAGCAGTCGCCGTAGTCGACGCAGGCGAGCACATCGAAGGGGTCGAACTCCCAGGGAAAATGCCGCGCCCAGGCCGACTGGATCGAGGCGGCGCGGATCGCCCGCGGGCCGAAGCGGCTGCCGGGCCGGTTGGTGGTGGCGGTGTCGAACGGCACGCCGCTGATGGCCAGGTCCACGCCGGTGAGGTCACGGCTGTAGCGGCGGCGCATGAAGCTGGTGATGCCGGCGTAGGTGGGTTCGGCGGCGGTGCCGTAGAGGCTGGCGCGGGTGATGGCCTGGTCGTTGTCGAAGGCTTGATCCATGGTCGGGTACTCGTTCGGTGATGTTCGCGAGCAGAGCTCGCTCCTACAGACTCAGTACTGGCTGCGGAAAGCTGTCCACAGGCGGGTGCGCTGACGCTGCTCGCGCAGGCTCAGCACCTGCTCGGCGAACAGGCGCTCGCGCACGGCTTCGGGCGGGTAGATATCCGGGTCGCCGCTCACCGCCTCGTCCAGCAGGGGCGTGGCGGCGTGGTTGGCGTTGGCGAAGAACAGTTCGTTGGTCAGCTCGGCGATGGCTTCGGGCTGCAGCATGAAATCAATGAAGGCGCGGGCGTTGCCGGGGTGCGGCGCATCGACGGGAATGGCCATGGTGTCGAACCAGATCAGCGTGCCTTCACGCGGGATGCGGTAGAGCACCTCGAACGGCTGCCCAGCTTCGGCTGCGCGCGCAGCAGCCATGCCGGCGTCACCGGTGTAGGTCAGCGCCAGGCAGGTTTCGCCCTTGGCCAGATCATCGATCTGCCGGGCATTGCCGATATAGCGCAGGTTCGGTTGCAGCGCGGCGAGCAAGGCGCTGGCTGCCTCCAGGTCATCACCCTTGGCACTGTAGGGCGGCTTGCCCAGGTAATTGAGGGCGATGGCGATCACCTCCTGCGGCGAGTCGAGCACGGAGATGCCGCAGTCCTTCAGCTTGCTGGCGTACTCGGGCTTGAACAGCAGGTCGAGGCTATCCAGGGCCACGCCAGGCAGGCGCTGTTCGACGGCCTGTTTGTTGATCGCCAGGCCCACCGTGCCCCAGGTGTAAGGCACGCCGTACTGGTTGCCGGGATCGACGCTGGCTAGCTTGGCCAGCAGTTCGGGGTCGAGGTTGCTGGCGTTTTTCAAGGTTCCCACCGGTTGCAACGCCTTGGCCTGGATCGCCCGCGACAGGCCGCTGGAGGCAGGAAAGACCAGATCGTAGCCACTGCCGCCGGTCATCAGCTTGCTCTCCAGCACATCGGTGCTGTCGAAGGTGTCGTATTTGACGCGGATGCCGGTTTCGGCCTGGAAGCGCGCGAGCGCCTGCGGCGCCACGTAGTCGGCCCAGTTGTACAGGTTTAGCTGTTTCGGCTCCGCCATCAGCGGTGTGGCGATGGCCAGAAGCAGCAGGCTTACAGCAAGACGCATGGTTTTATCCTCGGGCAGACGTGGTTGGCCGTGCCTCTCTGCTGGAGGCTGGGATGTGTGCATCCTGCGCCCAGCGTTGCTTCGGATAAATTCGAAGTGTTCTACTCCAACATCGACATTCATCAATGTATGGAGCCCGCATGCTCAGCCAACTGCGCGACCTCGACCTGCAACTGCTGCGGCTGTTCGTCACCGTGGTGGAGAGCGGCGGCTTCAGCGCCGCGCAGGGTGAACTGGGTATCGGCCAGTCAACCATCAGCACGCAGATGGCCAAGCTGGAAACCCGCCTGGGCTTTCGCCTGTGTGAACGCGGCAAGGCCGGCTTTCGCCTGACGCCCAAGGGGGAGCAGGTGCTGGCCGCCACACGCAAGCTGTTCGCCGCCATCGAGACCTTCAAGGGCGAAGCCCAGGGCATGGCCGACAAGCTGCTCGGCGAACTGCGCATCGGCCTGTCCGAAGCGTTGTCGGACGAGGTGCTGCAGCGCATCGGCGAGGCCATCGGGCGTTTTCGCCAGCGCAACCAGGCGGTACAGATCGAGCTGGTCAGCGCCATGCCCGCCGAGCTGGAGCGACGTCTGCTGCAGGACCAGCTACAACTGGCCATCGGCTATTTTTCCGGCAGCCAGACGGCGCTGGACTATCAGCCGCTGTTCGACGAACGCCAGCGCCTGTACTGCGGCCGCCAGCATCCGCTGTTCGACCGGCAAACGCCGAGCGCCGATGACCTGCAGGCCTGCGACCGCGTGGTGCATCCCTATCGTTTCATCGCTGCCGACGAACCCTGGCAAGGCGGCAGCAGCAGCGCGCGCTGCGAACAGGTCGAAGGCAGCCTGGCGTTCATCCTCTCCGGTGCTCACCTGGGCTATCTGCCCGAGCACATCGCCCTGCCCTGGGTAGAGCGCGGCGGCTTGCGCGCGCTGCCCGGCAAGTGGGATTTCACCGTGCAGTTTCGTCTGGCCAGCCATCGCGGCCATCCCGCCAGCGAGGCGCAGAAGGCCTTCGCCGACGATCTGCTGGACGCGTTCGGCGAGTGACGAGGCGCGAGCCCTGCACCTGCTGAAACATCCGGGGTCTATAGTGGTTGTTCCTTCCTCACCACACCTTCTGGAGTACACATGAGCAAGACCTATAACGTCGCCGTGCTGGTTGGTAGCCTGCGCAAGGCTTCCATCAATCGCAAACTGGCACTTGCGCTGGCCGACCTGGCGCCGGCCTCGCTGAATCTGGAAATCCTCGAGATCGGCGACCTGCCGCTGTACAACGAAGACGCCGATGGCGATACCGCTCCGGCCTCCTATGCGCCGTTTCGCAGCAAGCTCAAGGCGGCCGATGCGGTGCTGTTCATTACCCCCGAATACAACCGCTCGATCCCGGCGCCGATGAAGAACGCCATTGATGTCGGCTCACGCCCTTATGGCCAGAGCGGCTTCAGCGGTAAACCAGGCGCCGTGCTCAGTGCCTCGCCGGGCGCCGTTGGTGGCTTTGGTGCCAACCATCACCTGCGCCAGTGCCTGGTGTTCCTCGACGTGCATGTGCTGCAGCAGCCGGAGGCTTATCTCGGTGGCGCCGGCAACTTCTTCGACGAGAACGGCGTACTCAGCGACGGCATCAAGCCGTTCCTGCAGAAGTTCATCGACGCCTATGCCGCCTGGGTAGCCAAGCAGGCCTGATACCGCGCGCCGCCCACCGGGCGGCGCTTCACTATGCCGATATGCCCTCATCTGCGGCCTGAATGACACTGGCCACTAGACCGACCGGTCTACATAATCCAGGCCATGACCAAGACCACTCGCGACAAACTGATCGACGCCATGATCGATGCCCTGCAACGCAAGGGTCTGCATGGCGTTGGTTTGAACGAACTGCTGGCCGCCGCCGATGCGCCCAAGGGCAGCCTTTATCACCACTTCCCGAACGGCAAGACCGAACTGGCCGTGGCCGCCATCGAGTGTGTCGGCCAGCGTGCCGAACAGGCATTCGCTGCGCTCTTCGAGCGTCAGTCCGATCCACTCGATGCGCTGACTATCTGGCTACAGGGCGCGCTTGGCCAGTTGCAGGAAAGCGCCTTCGAGCGCGGCTGCCCGCTGGCCACCGTGGCCCTGGAAAGCGGCCCGCGGGATCATGAAATTCGTGCAGCCCTGGCCAATGCCTTCACCTCCATTCGCCAGGCACTGCAGCAGCAGCTGCAACGTCACGGTTACCCACAGCCAGAAGGGCTCGCGGCCCTGTTCGTCGCGCTCTACGAAGGCGGTCTGTTGCAAGCGCGTGTCGCCGGCAGCAGCGAGCCGCTGAAACAGGCCGTCGCCACCCTGCTCCACCTGACCCGCCAGCACCGTACGGAGCCCAGATGACATGAACGCCACCCTCCGCAGCGAAACCCTGCCCCTGCTCGCCCTGGACGACTATCAGCTGGCCACCACGCGCTATCACGCCGAGCGCCCCCAGGCGCAACTGCTGATCGCCGGCGCCACCGGGGTGCCACAAGGTTTCTACCGGCGTTTCGCCGAGCATGCGGCCAGTCGCGGTTTCAATACCCTGACTCTGGACTACCGCGGCATCGGCCAATCCAGGCCAGACAGCCTGCGTGGTTTCGAGATGGAGTATCTGGACTGGGCCCATCTCGACCTGGCCGCGGCAGTGGATCAACACCGGCACGCCGAGCGCCCGCTGTTCATGGTCGGCCATTCCTTCGGCGGTCACGCCTTTGGCCTGCTGCCCAATCATGATCAGGTCGCCGGCTTCTACACCTTCGGCACCGGCGCCGGCTGGCATGGCTGGATGCCCAGGGCCGAACAGCTTCGCGTGCTGGCCATGTGGCGAGTGATCGGCCCGCTGATGACGCGCTACAAGGGCTACCTGGCCTGGAGCAAGCTGGGCATGGGTGAGGATCTGCCCATGGGCGTGTACCGCCAGTGGAAGCGCTGGTGCCGCTTCCCGCGCTATTTCTTCGACGACCCGCAGATGCCGGGGCTGGCCGAGCGCTTCGCTCAGGTGCGTACACCCATTGTGGCGCTCAACGCCCTGGACGACCTGTGGGCGCCACCCGCCTCGCGCGATGCCTTCATGGCTGCCTACGTCAACGCGCCCTATCGGGCGCGCACGCTCGACTCGCAGGCCGAGGGCCTGGGCAATATCGGCCATATGGGCTACTTCCGCCCCGCCGCCCAGCGCCTGTGGGACGAGACGCTGGACTGGTTCGAGCGGCTGCACGCCGAGCGCCGCGCGGCCTGACCTCGTAGGATGCGCTGTGCTCACCAGCCATGGTGAGCGGAGGCATTGGTGCGCGCGGCGCACCCTACGGAAAGGTGCGTCGCAGAGATCAGCTGCCTATCACGCCGCCGTCGAGGCGGGTCACCAGCACGGTGGTCGAGCGCGGGCGGCTGCGGCCATCGCTGGCCGGGTAGCTGAGGGTCGGGTGCTGGATATTGGCCCACATCGCCTTGCCATCCGGGCTCCAGGCCAGACCGGTGATCTCGCAGCCACGCGGGCCGACCATGAAGCGGCGCACCTCTCGGGTGGCGGGGTCGGCGCAGAGCATCATGTTGCAGCCCATGCCCTGCATCGGCGCCTCCTCGTCATCGTAGTCGGTCTGGATCCACAGCCGCCCAGCGGCGTCGAAGGCCAGACCGTCCGGCGAGGAGAAGATGTCACCGTTGACGGTGCCGGTGAGGTTGGCCGGCATTGGCTCGCCGCCAGCAGTCCGCGCGCCCCTGGCCTCGCCGGCCAGGAGGAACAGCTCCCAGGTGAAGGCGGTGGCGGTCGGGTCGCCGCCCTGCTCGTTGAAACGCAAGATCTGCCCGTGCAGGTTGTGCGGACGCGGGTTGGCGGCGTCCGTGGGCTGCTTGTCGCCACGGCCGTCGTTGTTGGTCAGGGCGACATAGACCTCGCGGGTGCCGGGGTGCACCGTGGCCCACTCGGGGCGATCCATCGGCGTGGCGCCGGCGCGATCGGCGGCGGCGCGGGCGTTGAGCAGCACCTCGGCCTGGCTGGCGAAGCCGTGCTCGGCGCTCAGGCCGTTCTGCCCGTGAACCAGGGCCAGCCACTGGCCGCTGCCGTCGGCATCGAAACGCGCGGCATACAGCGTGCCTTCGTCCAGCAGATCGCGGTTGGCCCGTGGATTGGCGGCGTCGAAGCGCCCGCTCGGGACGAACTTGTAGACGTACTCGCCGCGGGCGTCGTCGCCCGAATAGAAGGCCATGCGCCCGTCCTCGCCGAGCGCCAGCGCCGCGCACTCGCGACTGAAGCGGCCGAAAGCGGTGCGCTTGATCGGCTGCGCGCCGGGGTCGAAGGGATCGATCTCCACCACCCAGCCGAAACGGTGCGGCTCGTTGACATGGCCGCCGTGGGGCTGGTCGGCATAGGGCGTGGCGTCGAAGCGCGCGTCGGCGGTTTCCCAGGCGTAGTTCTTGCTGGTGCCCTCGGTGGCCAGGCCGTAGCGCTTGTGCGACACACGGCGCTCATAATCCTGTTGGTCGCGATTGATGAAGTAGTTGTGCCAGTTCTCCTCGCAGGTGAGGAAGGTGCCCCAGGGCGTAACGCCGGTGGCGCAGTTGTTCAGGGTGCCGAGCACCGTCAGGCCTTCGGGGTCGCTGGCGGTCTTCATCATCTCCAGCCCGGCCAGCGGCCCGGCCAGGCGCATTGGCGTGAGCATGCTGATGCGTCGGTTGTAGGGCGAATCCATGACTCTGTGCCATTGGCCGTCCGAGCCTTTTCTCACCTCGATCACCGAGACGCCATGGGCGGCCTGCTCCTTGCGCACCTCGTCCAGCGGCCGCGGTCGGCTCTGGTCGATCACCCCGGACGGATGCAACGGCGGGTTGACGTACTCGTGGTTCATCACCAGCAGGCCACGATCCTCTTCGCCCTCGAAGGCGAAGAAATTCATGCCGTCATGGTTGTCGCCCGCCTGCTTGAGCTGGGCCTGCCAGTCGTCGCTGGCGTCCGGACGCCAGTCCGTCGCGCCAGGCTCCACCGCATCGCCCCAGGAGAAGAACGGCACGGCGCGGTAGCCCGGTGGCACCAGCACCTGGTCGAACTGGGGATCGAACTGCAGCGGCACGCTGGTGAAGTTCAGCAACGGGCTGGCCGACGCCTTGCTACAAGCGGCCAGGCCGCCACCGAAGAAACCCAGGGCGGCCAGACCCAGGCCGCCCTTGAGCAGGTTGCGCCGGGTGGGGTCGATCAGCGTCGCCAGCGACGGGTTGGCGCTGGGGTTGATCGACT
Organism: Ectopseudomonas toyotomiensis; assembly: GCF_017167985.1. Classification (NCBI taxonomy): domain Bacteria; kingdom Pseudomonadati; phylum Pseudomonadota; class Gammaproteobacteria; order Pseudomonadales; family Pseudomonadaceae; genus Ectopseudomonas; species Ectopseudomonas toyotomiensis. The sequence goes on from NZ_CP070505.1 coordinate 1,590,312, forward strand.
GGTCGTCGTGGGCTTCGAGGCGTTGGTGAAAGTCCTGCGGATCGTGCTTCATCGAGCTTCTCTGTGCTGGCTGGTGTTCCCGGATTGCATCCGGGTCGGGGATACGCGGTTAAATGCCCCCTCTCCCTAACCCTCTCCCCAGAGGTGCGAGGGGACTGATGGTGCGCGCGGCGGCCGGCTGCGTATGGGCCAGGTTCTGTTGCGCTGCGTGGTCATTCGATGCGGTAGGTGAAGGTGTTCCTCACGCTCTCCACCACCACGGCGCGGCCATCGATCACCCGCGGCTGGTAGCGAAAGCTCTTCGCCGCGCTCAGCGAGGGGCGGACGAACAGTGGGTGGCAGTCGGGTTCGGCCTCGGGGTTTTCCACCCGGCCCTGCTCGTTGACCCGGTAACGCACCGTGCACTGTCCTTCGAGGCCTTTGTCCAGGGCGCGCTGCGGATAGGCCGGGGCCTGCTTGGCAATCGGCAGGAACTCGCGGCTGGCGGCGGCCGCAGCCTCGGCCTGGCGCGCGCGTTCGGCTGCCGCAGCCGCCTGCTGACGCTCGACCTGTTCGCGCTGCTCGGCCAGGCGCTGCTGCTCGAGCTGCTCGCGGGCCTCGGCCTCGCGGCGCTGGCGCTCCTGTTCACGCCGCTGCGCCTCGCGCTGGCGTTGCTGCTCCTGTTCAAGGCGCTGCTGCTCGGCGCGTTTGCGCGCCAGGGCGGCCTGTTCCAGATGCTGGCGTGCGATGGCCGGATCGGGTTGCGCCGGCTGCGTCGGCTCGGGAATCACGGCAGGCGGCTCCGGCGGTACCGGCGGGGCCAGGGTCAGCAGTTGCAGCTGCACCGTGCTGACCTGCGGCGCGAGAGGCTCGCCGATCTGCCAATGGGCGAGCAGCAGTGCGCCCAACCCCAGGTGCAGGGCCAGGGTGGCCGCCAGCGCGCCGCAACTACGGCGCCAGTGCACGGACGGCACGAGCGGGCGTCGCATGTCGTGCTCGGCGGGCAGGGTCAGGCTGCTCATTGCGGCGCCTCGGTGATCAGCCCCAGGCTGCTCACCCCACCCTGCTGCAGGGCGGCGATACCGGCCACCACACTGGCGTAGTCGGCGGCCTGGTCGGCGCGGATGTACACCTGGGTGTCGCCCTGCTCGGCGACCAGCTGCGCCACCCGCGCGCTCATCACCGCCAGGTCCACGGCCTGCTCGCTGGCCGCGCCCAGTTCGGTGTCCAGCTCGCTGCCGAGGTTCCAGTAGTAGCTGCCGTCGGCCTGCACCGACAGGGTGAGGATGCGCTGCTGGTTATCGCTGGGCAGCGCCTCGGCGGCCACCTTGGGCAGCTCGATATGCACCCCCTGGGTGAGCATGGGCGCGGTGACCATGAAGATCACCAGCAGCACCAGCATCACGTCGATGTAGGGCACCACATTCATCTCGGCCTTGGGGCCATGCTTACTCTGCGGCCTGCGCATGACGTTCCCCTCAGCCCGCTACGGCGACGCGGCTGGCGCTGCTGTGCAGCCTGCGCTGCAAGCGTCCCTGCAGCTCGTTGCCGAAGCTGTAGTAGCGCGCGCCGAGGCCTGCCACGCGCGCGGAGAAGCGGTTGTAGGCGATCACCGCGGGAATCGCGGCGAACAGGCCGATGGCGGTGGCGATCAGCGCCTCGGCGATGCCCGGGGCGACGGTGGAGAGGGTGGCCTGCTGCACCTGCGACAGGCCGATGAAGGAGTTCATGATGCCCCAGACGGTGCCGAACAGGCCGACGTAGGGGCTCACCGAGCCGACCGTGGCGAGCAGCGGCAGGCCCTTTTCCAGGCGCTCCTCCTGTTCGGCGATGGCCACCAGCAGGCTGCGCTCGACCCCTTCGATCACCGCGTCGGCGGCAATACCGGGCTCGCGCTGCAGCTGCAGATACTCGCCGTAACCGGCCTGAAACAGCTGCTGCACACCAGCGTCCTGATCGGCTTCGGCGGCGCACTCACGCTGCAGCTGGGCCAGCTCGGCGCTGCCGCGAAAGCGCTGCAGGAAGGCTTTCGCCTCGCGTTCGCTGCGGCGCAGCACGGCGCTGCGCTGGACGATCAGGTACCAGCTGACCAGCGACGCCAGCACCAGGCTGAGCATCACCGCCTGCACCAGCAGGCTGGCCTCGCTGACCAGGCCCCAGACGGTCATCTGTTCGAGTGAACTGTGCATCTTCGACTCCTTGCTTGCTGCGCCCGCCGTGGGTGGCGGGCGCCATGCCTATTGGGATTACAGGCAGCCTGGTTGCCGCTGCCGATGGAGGGCTTCGCTGCGGCGGACTGTTCGCTGCGCTCCTGAGTCCGCCCTACGTACTGAGTTCGCCCTACGTCGCCCGGCCAAAGGCCAGGCGGTGAAAAGCGGTCACTCCAGGCCCAGGGCCTCGGCCACTGCGCTCCAGGGCAGGTATTTGTAGTTCTGCCGACCTTCGGGCATGCGCTTGCGGCCGTCCTGCACCACCAGCACCCCCTGGCTCCAGGGGCCGCCGAGGTTGGCCGAGGTCACTTCCAGGCCGTCGGTTTCAGACACACCGTCGATGCCGCGCGCGGCGTCCAGGCCGATGCGGAAGGCACCACGCACGGCGTACGGCGCCTGGCCGTCGAGCACCACGTAGCTGTCGTTGCCCTGGCTGGAGATCACCAGGTAGTCGCGCTGCGCGCCCTGGTAGAAGGCCAGGCCCTCGATATCGTCGTGCACCACCTCGCCGACGCCGATCACCTGCTGCAGCTCGGCCGGTGCTTCGGCGCGGGCGTCCAGCACCCAGACCGCGACATCCTCCTCGCCGACGAACAGGCGCTGATTACGGTCATCGGCGACGCAGCCTTCCGGCTGGCTGGCGACCTTGAACTGGCGCGCCAGCGTGGCCTGCACACGGCCGCTGCTGCCGTCCAGGCGGTACTGCAGGAAGGTGCCGTCCTTGTCGTTGGCGATGGCGTGAATGGCGCCATCGGGTTGCTGGAACAGGCACAGGCCGTAGATGTCGCTCAGCGCGGTGGGCGCCTGGCCAAGGTCGCTGAGCTCGCCACTGGCGCGGTCGATGGCGAAGAAGTGCAGGCTGTTATGATCGCGATTGCTGGCCACGGCCAGATCGACGCGCTGCCCGCCAAGCTCGAAGCCGGCGCGCAGATCGACATTGTTCATACGACCGACGCGCAGGTCCTGCAGCTGCCTGCCCTGCAGGTCGTACACCAGCAGGCCGCCCTGTTTGTCGGTGCCCAGCACGCGGCTGCGGCTCGGCTCCTGCGGATGCAGCCAGATCGCCGGGTCGTCCGCCGCGTCGCCCAGGCTCGGCACCTCGTCGGTCTGTACCAGCGGCGTCAGCACCGGCAGCGGCCTGGCCAGCGCCGGCGCGGCCGGTGCCCAGTCGAGCTGGACGCGGTGCAGGCCGTTATCGCCGCCGATCAGCAGCTCCAGGCCACCCTCGACCGGCCGCGCGCCGAGGCGCTCCGGCTCGTCCAGCCCTGTCAGCGGCAGCGGCGTCTCGGCGCGCCAGCCTTTACCTTGGCGGGCGTAACGGTGCAGCACACCGGCCTCGGGATCGAGGGCGAGCACCCCGCCCGGCACCACCGCCATGCCGGCCATGGCCTCGGCGATATCGCCGAACGGCTGACGCAGACCAACCGGCTGGCGGATCAGGTCATCCTCGGCGCCAGCGGCATAGGCCCACAGGCCGACGTTCTCCTCGTTGATGTAGAGCAGCTCGGCGTCATCATCCACGCGGCAATGCTCGCTGGCCGGTGGCAGACTGAGGCGCCGCACCAGGCGCGGCTCGGCCAGCGGCTGCAGGGCCTGGGCCACCAGCCACTGCTCGCCGATGCCTTCCTCGCCGACCAGGAACAGGAACTGGTTGTCGGCCGCGTCGCGCGACAGGCACAGGCCGTCCACCTTGAAGCTGGCGCGCGGCAGGTACACCGGCTCGCCCCAGCGCCGGTCGGCGCCGCGCAGGGCCACCAGCATAGGCTGCTGGCGGTCGATATCGACGCTGGCCAGCAGCAGGCCCTCGGCATCGCTGCGCTGGTCCAGGGCGCCGAAGCGCCCGGGCAGGTGGGCCAGCTTGGTGCCCTGCTCGTCGAGCAGGTAGAGGCCCTGCTTCTCGCTGCTGAGCAGGAAGCGTGCGCCCGGCCAGAACGAGGTTTCGCTCAGCAGTTGCAGGTCTTCGACGGCAATCTCGGTGGCCGGCTGCCAGGCCTGTGGCGCCAGCGGCGCAGTCTCGACTGCCGCGGGCTGGGCCTGGGCAGCCGGCGCCTGTGGCTCACAACCAGCGAGGCTCAGGACACCGGCGAGCAGGCCGAGGGCCAGGGGAGTGGGAGAAAAGACACGGTTCATCAGAGGGGCGATCCTTTTACGGGTCGCCCTGCGCTACCCGGCGGGCGCGCAGGGCAGTGCATTAGAAGTGGGTGAAGGTCAGGCCAAGCTTGTAGGTCGGGCCGTATTCCTCGTACTGGGCGTTGTAGCGACGGTTGCCGGTGTAGAGGTAATAGGACTCGTCGGTGAGGTTCTGCGCCTCGAACTTGAGCTGCAGGTTGTCGCTGAGGAAATACCCGGCGCTGAAGTCGACGAACAGCTGCGAATCGGCGTAGAGGTCGTGAGCCTTGTCGTCCACCGCTGCCACTTCGGCCAGGTACCTGGATTTGTAGTTGGCCGCCAGGCGCAGGCTGAGCTTGTCGCTCTCCCAGCCCAGAGTCAGGTTGCCGACTTGGTCGGACTGGTTCGGCAGATCGATGCTGCGCTTGCTGCCCTGACCTTCGATGCGCGCATCGGAGCGGCTGAAGGTGGCGTTGGCGCTGAGTAGCAGGCCGTTCCAAGGTGCCGGCAGCCAGTCGAATTTCTGCGAGTAGGCCAGCTCGATGCCGTACAGCTTGGCGCTGGCGCCATTGGCGAAGGTGTTGGCCTCGCTGAAATCGGCCCAGGCGCCGCTGCCGGCCAGGTCCGTGGCATAAACGAAGTTGTCGATGTCCTTGTAGAAGGCGAAGGCCGAGACCACCCCCGCACGGCCTAGGTAGCGCTCGATGCCGAGGTCGAAGTTGCTCGACTCCAGCGGCTTGAGATCGGGGTTGCCGAAGCTGGCCTCATCGCCATCGATGACGAAGCCGGGTGCCAGCTGGCCGAAGGTCGGACGCACCACCGAGTTGGTCCAGGCGGCGCGGATCTGCGTGTTGGCATCGAGCTGGTAACGTGCGTGCAGGCCCGGCAGCCAGTGGTCGTAGCGCTTGCGGCTGCTGATCGACTCATAGGCGTCGTCGCGCAGACCGGTGCCCTTGGCCTCGAACTCGGTGCCCTCGTAGCGCATCCCGGCGATAAAGCGCCAGTCGTCGATGTCGACGCTGTTCATCAGGTAGGCGGCGTTGATGTCCTCGCGCATCGTGAAATCGTTGATGCGCGACTCCTCCTCGTCGTAGAAGTCAGCCTTGTTCAGCCCGGCGAGCAGGCGCTCGATGGCCTTGGCGCTGATGCCCGGGCCGAAGCGGCCGAGACCGTAGTCGACCTCACCCTTGACGAACTGGCCGAGGTTAAGCTGCTCGTCCGTCAGGCCGAAGTCGCCCAGGTCTTCGTAGACCCACGCCTCCAGGTCGTTGTCCTTCTTGCGCCGGCTGAGCTTGCCACCGAACTTAGCCTGTGCTGCATAGCCGCTCAGCTCGTAGTCGCGGGCCAGGTCGAGCTTGATGTTCTTTTCGGTGTCGGTGGTCTTCTGTTTCTCCCACTGCACCTCGTCGAGGGTGAAGTTGGCCGGGTCGTAGAAGGCCGAGCCGATGGTCAGCTTCGGCTTGCGCGTGCCGCCGAAGCCGACATCGGCAAAGTCGTCGTTGCCCTCGAAGGTGGCGCCGGCGATGCCTTCCGGGGTCTTCTCGCTGGCCTTGCTGTAGCCGACCTGGCCACTGACCGTCCACAGGCCCAGGCTGCGCTCGCCGCCGAACACGTAGGACTGGATCTGCTGGGTTTCTTCGCGGCTCTTGAGCTCACGCCAGCCTTCGGCTTCGCCGCTCTCACCGGGCAACTGCGCGTCGGCGAACTCGACGCCGGCGGCGTTGCGCGTTTCCGTGTCCTTGTAGCGGCTGTAGAGCGTGCGCAGGTAGTAGCTGGAGGCGTCGTCCGGCTTGTAGTCGAAGTTCAGACCGAAGCCGGTGCGCTCGCGGCGGATGTCGTAGGCGCGCTGCTCCAGCTCTTCGAGCCGGGCACCGTCGCTGAAATCCCAGGCGCCGCCGGTTTCCACGTTGTCCGAAGCGAAATCGCGTTTTTGCCAGCTCAGCGCCGCGGCCACACCAAAGTTGTCGATACCGTCCCCGAGACTGAAGCGCTCGCTGATCGCGCCGGAGAATTTCGGGCTGGTCTGACTACTGTTGTCGTCGTAGCTGGCCTCGCCGCTGAGGGTGTAGAACAAGCCGTCGTGGTCGAAGGCCGAGAGGCTCTCGACCTGCACGGTGCCGCCAAGGGAATTGGCGTCCATGTCCGGGGTCAGGGTCTTGACCACCGACAGCGACTGCACCAGCTCGGACGGCAGCACGTCGAGGGCCACGGCGCGGCGGTCACTCTCCGGCGACGGCACCAGGGTCCCGTTGATGGTCACGGCGTTGAGATCCGGGCCGATACCGCGCACGCTGACAAAGCGGCCTTCGCCCTGGTCACGCTCCACCGACAGGCCGGGAATGCGCTGCAGCGCCTCGGCGGCGTTGTCATCCGGCAACTGGCCGATACCATCGGCGTGCACCACGCTGGTGACGCTGTCGGAGCGGCGCTGATCCTGCAGCGCCTTGTCGATGCTCACCGCCTGGCCGACCACCTCGATGTGCTCGAGAAGCACCGGCTCCTCGGCCAGGACGACGGTACTGGCGGCGATGGCCAGCGCCAGGGTGCTGATACGAAAGCCCGCACGGCGGGTGCTGCTGTGACCTAGGCGCATGGCCTGCTCTCCCCAAGAGTGAAATCCACCGGCACGGGGCCGGCTCGCTGGAGGCGCAAGCTAGGTGGGGCGAATGACGCTTCTGTGACAGCCCTGCAGCGCATGCGGTGAAATACCGGGTTTTGTCGGCAATATCCGCAGCAGATGAGCCGAAATGACCTGACGCAGCACAGCTCAGAGCCAGATGGGCGCCTGCAACGAGCCCGGCGCTACAGGTGCGCGCCCCCAGAGTCGGTGCGCGCAGCGCATCCTGAGCAAAAAAATCGTGCAACTGCCCTGAGCCAAATCGACCTCCCCCACTGCAACCAAAGTGTCATGAGCCTCTGTTCTGCTGGCCGTCATTGAAGCCTGCGGAGCCCGCCCGATGCCGCCCCTGTTGAAACTGCATGCCTGGAAACTCGCCGGCCTGTTACTGCTGGCCAACCTCGGCCTGCTCGCTCATCTGATCGCCGGCCATATCAAACCCACCAGTGAATGGAACTGGACCGATATCCTCGGCGAAGGTGGCTCGGCGCTGCTGGTGCTGCTGTGGATCGGCCTGCTACTGAAAAGCCGCCCGGCCGGGCGGGTGACCAACCTGCTGTTCTGCGGCCTGGCCTGCCTGTTCTTCTCGCTGTGGATGGATTCGGTGGACGAGTTCGTCCAACTGCCGGCCAGCGTCCACTGGGACAAGTGGCTGGAGTCCGGACCGATGCCGGTAGGCTTCATTCTCATGACCCTGGGCATCTACCACTGGCACCGCGAGCAGCTGGCGATCAGCGCGCAGATGGAAAAGCGCGAGCGGCTGTTCCGCGAACACCGCCTGTTCGACAAACTCACCCCACTGGGCGGCGCCGAGTACCTGCGTCTGCAGGTGCAGCAGGCGCTGCAGCAGAGCCACGAACAGGGCCAGCCCCTGGCGTTGGTGATTCTCGATCTGGATGGTTTCGACCGCCTCAATCGCGAGCATGGTCATGCCGAGGGTGACCTGGTCTTGCAGAACCTGACCCAACTGTTGCTGCTCAACCTGCGTCGTCAGGATCTGCTCTGCCGTCTGGCCGGCGATCGCTTCGTCGCGCTGCTGCCAGGCACCGGCGCGCAGCAGGCGCAACAGATCGCCGGCGAGCTGCAGGATGCCGTACGCCACCTGGCCTACCGCAGCAGCCGCAACGGCGAACGCCTGTATCTGTCAGCCGGCGTGGCCAGCGTGCTGGCCCAGGACGAGGATGGTGACAGCCTGCTCAGGCGCCTCAACCTGGCCCTGGCGCGCGTCAAGCAGACGCCCGCAGCCAAGCGCGCCTGAGGAAGACGCCATGGCCGTCAAGGGCAGTTGGTACGAACGCGACAGCCGCTTCATCGCCGCCCACCATCAACCGGCGCTGTTGCTCGACCTGGCCCTGGCGCGCGAGCTGGACAGCCATCGCCTGCTGCGCGGTAGCGGCCTGTTTCACGAAGACATTCTCAGCGGCCAGGCGCGCATCAGCCCGCAGCAGTTCCTGCAACTGATCGACAACGCGCGGCGCCTGCTGGATGCCGACGACAGCAGCTTTCTGTTCGGCCAGCGCCTGCTGCCGGGCCACTACGGTGCCGCCAGCCAGGCCCTGCAGCAGGCCGCCGACCTGCAACAGTCGCTGGAACTGCTGGTGCGTCTGCGCGCCCTGCTCAGCCCGCTTTTGGCGCCACGCCTGCTACTCGACGAACAGCGCGTCTACATCGTCTGGCTGGATGCCTGCGGCTGCGGCGAGCAGCGACGATTCCTGCTCGAGGCGAGCATGACCGCGCTGGCCTCGAGCAGCCGCTGGCTGGCTGGCGAACGCCTGCCCTGGCAGTTCGAGTTCGCCCATGAGCAGCCACGCTATATCGAACAGTACTGGGTACACCTTGGCGAGGACGTGGCGTTCGCGCGCCAGGTGGACATGATGAGCCTGCCACGCGAATACCTGACCCGTCCCTGGCCCGGCGCCTCGCTCACTGCCGGGCAGGTGGCCGAACAACAGAGCCTGGCGCAACTGGAGGCGCTGGGATTTTCCGCCAGCCTGCTGGATCGCCTTTACGACCACCTGCACGAGCAGATTCGCGAGACACCGAATCTGGACAAGGTGGCGCACGCTTTCGCCATGAGCCCCGCCACCCTCAAGCGCAAGCTGGGCAAACACGACAGCCACTTTCAGGAACAGCTCGACCTGGTACGCAAGCACGTGGCGCTTTACCTGTACCGGGTAAAGGGCTACAGCAACGACGAAGTGGCCGCCTACCTGCAGTTCCATGACAGCACCAACTTCCGTCGCTCGTTCAAGCGTTGGACGGGCCTGTCGCCCAGTGCGCTAAGGCAGTTGCTGGGTTGAGATCGCGCCAATCAGCGTAAAAGTCCGGCACGCGCGGCGCGCACTAGGTGGGTAATGCGAGGGAGGATTGAATGAAGGTGGGCGAGCGCCCAAAAAAGAAAACCCCGCGATTGCGGGGCCTTGCAGACTGTTGTCCTGACATCCTTGATCTGCTCACCATCCTGGCGGCTGTCCAGCGTGTCCCTGTTCGTCTAGGCGCTTCCTGCGCTGAATCCATGTGCAGCAGAGTACGCCCGTACCTGATCGACCAACAGTGGCGAAAATCGTGACATCGTGTAAGCCATGGCTTACACGAATTCTCCCTCTGTCAGCCGCCTGACTTTGCTCGGGCCATTCCAGATTGGGAGAAAGCATTTGGCCATGTTTTTTGTGACGCACGTCTTGCTAGACTGCATCTTGTCCTACAAAAACAACAGACTCCGACAACGGCGGTCACTGGGGCTAGAGTATGCGCGCAGTCACCTTGCTTCTTGGTTGCCTGGCAACCTGCATCAGCAGCTTCTCCCTGGCCAATGGCCAGACCCAACTGGGCGACGTCAAACAGGCCATCGCTCAGGCGTTCTGGCAGGATCTTTACGGTAATGGCGGCACCACGCTCTATTGCGGCCAGACCTTCGCTCGTGAAAGCGGCACCCTCACTGCCAGCCCGATCTACAGCAGCAAGCAGCTCAAGAGCGCGATGCGCTGCGTCACCGACCGCCAATGCACCATCATGAACCCGCGCTATCCGTACATCGTCGCCGACCTGCACAACTACTACCCGGCGCTGAGCCGCGTGGAGCTGGCACGACGCAATGCCCAGTTCGCCGAACTGGCCGATGACGTACCGAGCAAGTTCGCCGATATCGGCTGCGATCTTAAAACCAGCTTCCAACTGGTGGAGCCGCGCGACGAAGCCAAGGGCAATATCGCCCGGGCAATCTTCTACATGCACATCGAATACGGTTTGCCCATCGTCGGCCTGGTGCCAATGTACAAGGCCTGGCACCGCATGGACCCGCCGGATGCCGAGGAAAAGACGCGCAACGACAAGATCGAGGTGCTGCAGGGCACGCGCAACCGCTTTATCGACGATCCGTCACTGGTGGATCAGTTGATCGCTGATTGAGGTCTCGCTGCTTTCGATATCGCGACGCCGCTCCGTAGGGTGTCGCGGGGCCGCCTAGGCCGTGCGCACCGAATCTGTCTGCTGAACTACAGCGTGCTTGGTGCGCACAGCGCACCCTACCAATCGCCCTACGCTCTGCGCTTATGTAGCGAACGCAGCTTGTAGCGGTCGCCGGGATGGATCAGCCGCGCGTAGCTGATCAGGTGATCGTCCGACCAGGTGCGGCGAATCACGCTCAGGCAGGGCATGGCCGGTTCGATCTGCAGCAGCTCGGCCGTGCGCGCGTCCACCAGTACCGCCTCCACCACATGCTCGACATCCGAGATCGGGCAACTGGCGACCAGCACCTCGTTGGGCGTGACCTGGGTGAAGTCGCTTTGCAGGTAATGCGGCACCCAGCGCGGGTTGACGAAGCGATCCTCGAGCTGGATCGGCAGACCGTCCTGCAGGTGCACGAGGATGCTGTGAAACACCTCGGCGCCCAGGCGCAGCCCCAGGCGCAGGGCCACTTCGTCATCGGCGGCGATGGCTTCGCAGCGCACCACTGCGTTGCTGTAGGCATGACCGCGGCCGCGCACTTCGCTGGCGATGTTCATCACCTCGTGCAGCGGCGACTCGGCCTTGCGGTCGGTGACGAAGGTGCCGAGCCCGGCCTGACGCACCAGATAACCCTTTTGCACCAGATGCTGAATCGCCTTGTTGGCGGTCATGCGGCTGACGGCGAAATCGCGCGCCAGCTGTTCCTCCGGCGGAATCTGGTGATTGACCGGATAGGCGCCGCCGTGAATGCGCTCGAGGAGGAAATCCTCGATGGCCTTGTAGCGCGGGGTGGGACTGGTCACGGCTGCTCCTTGGATATGCCCGGTGCGCGGATGATAGCGGAGCTTGCGCCGCGCTCCCACTTGCAGGGGCGGGCGCAAGCCGGGCGTATCAGCCTACCGAAGGCAACATGCCGGCCGGCAGCAGCGGCGTCAGCACGCGCTCGGCGAGCAGAGCATCGGCGGCGGCGATGTCCGGAGCGAAGAAGCGGTCCTCGACGTAGTACGGCACCTTGGCGCGTAGCGCCTGCCGCGCCTGTTCCAACGCGGGGGTGCTCTTCAGCCCTTCACGGAAGTCCAGGCCCTGGCAGGCGCCGAGCCATTCCACGGCCAGTACGCCACGGGTGTTGGCGGCCATGTCCCACAGGCGCTTGCCGGCAGCTGGAGCCATGGAAACGTGGTCTTCCTGGTTGGCCGAAGTCGGCAGACTGTCGACGCTGTGCGGGTGGGACAGCGCCTTGTTCTCGCTGGCCAATGCCGCGGCAGTGACCTGGGCGATCATGAAGCCGGAGTTGACCCCGCCATTGGCCACCAGGAACGGCGGCAGCTGCGACATGTGCTTGTCCATCATCAGCGATACACGGCGCTCGGACAGCGAGCCGATCTCGGCGATGGCCAGGGCGATATTATCGGCGGCCATGGCCACCGGCTCGGCGTGGAAGTTGCCACCGGAAATCACCTCGCCTTCGGCGGCGAACACCAGCGGGTTGTCGGATACCGCGTTGGCCTCGACGCCGAGCACCTCGGCAGCCTGACGCAGCTGGGTCAGGCAGGCGCCCATGACCTGCGGCTGGCAGCGCAGCGAGTACGGGTCCTGCACCTTGTCGCAGGCGGCATGGGAACGGCCGATCTCGCTACTGTCACCGAGCAGGTGGCGGAAGGCGGCGGCTGCGTCGATCTGTCCGCGCTGGCCACGGGCGGCATGGATGCGCGCATCGAAGGGCGAGCGCGAACCCAGCAGCGCTTCGACACTGAGCGCGCCGCAGACGCTGGCGGCGGCGTACAGGTCCTCGGCCTCGAACAGACCGCGCAGGGCGTAGGCGGTGGACACCTGGGTGCCGTTGAGCAGGGCCAGGCCCTCCTTGGCAGCCAGGGTCATCGGCTCCAGGCCGGCGATGGCCAGCGCCTCGGTGGCCGGCAGCCATTCACCCTTGTATCGCGCCTGGCTTTCGCCGAGCAGTACCAGCGACATATGCGCCAGCGGCGCCAGGTCACCGGAGGCGCCGACCGAGCCTTTCAGCGGGATATGCGGGTAGACCTCGGCGTTGACCAGGGCGATCAGCGCGTCGATCACCTGGCGGCGGATGCCAGAGAAACCGCGCGCCAGGCTGTTGATCTTCAGCAGCATGATCAGGCGCACCATTGCGTCATCCAGCGGCTGACCGATGCCGGCGGCGTGGGACAGCACCAGCGAACGCTGCAGCTTTTCCAGGTCGTCGTTGGCGATGCGGGTCGAGGCCAGCAGGCCGAAACCGGTGTTGATGCCGTAGGCGGTGCGGCCCTCGGCGATGATCTGGTTGACGCAGGCAACGCTGGCCTCGATAGCCTCATGGGCGGCGGGGTCCAGACGCAGTTGCACGGGTGCCTGGTAGGCGGCGCGCAGGTCGGCCAGGGTCAGCTGGCCGGGTTTCAGGTTAAGCGTATTCATGGAATCTCTTTCCTCAGCCGATCATCGGCAGTTTCAGGCCCTGCTCGCGGGCGCAATCGATGGCGATCTGGTAACCAGCGTCGGCGTGACGCATCACGCCGGTGCCCGGGTCGTTGGTCAGCACGCGGGCGATACGCGCGGCGGCTTCGTCGGTGCCATCGCAGACGATGACCATACCCGAATGCTGGGAGAAGCCCATGCCCACGCCACCGCCATGGTGCAAGGACACCCAGGTGGCGCCGCTGGCGGTGTTGAGCAGGGCGTTGAGCAGCGGCCAGTCGGACACGGCATCGGAGCCATCCTGCATCGCTTCGGTCTCGCGGTTGGGGCTGGACACCGAGCCGCTGTCGAGGTGGTCGCGGCCGATGACGATAGGTGCACTCAGCTCACCCGAACGCACCATCTCGTTGAAGGCCAGGCCGAGCTTGGCACGCAGACCCAGACCGACCCAGCAGATACGCGCCGGCAGGCCCTGGAAGGCGATGCGCTCGCGGGCCATGTCCAGCCAGCGGTGCAGGTGGGCGTCGTCCGGGATCAGTTCCTTGACCTTGGCGTCGGTCTTGTAGATGTCCTCGGGGTTGCCGGACAGCGCCGCCCAGCGGAACGGGCCGATGCCGCGGCAGAACAGCGGGCGGATATAGGCCGGGACAAAACCGGGGAAGTCGAAGGCATTGCTCACGCCCTCTTCCTTGGCCATCTGGCGGATGTTGTTGCCGTAGTCGAAGGTCGGCACGCCCATCTTCTGGAAGTCGAGCATGGCCTGAACATGCACGGCCATGGACTGCTTGGCAGCCTTGACCACGCCAGCCGGGTCGGTGGCGGCGCGATCCTTGTATTCGGCCCAGGTCCAGCCGATTGGCAGGTAACCGTTGAGCGGGTCGTGAGCGCTGGTCTGGTCGGTGACCATATCCGGGCGAACACCGCGCTTGACCAACTCCGGCAGGATCTCGGCGGCGTTGCCCAGCAGGGCGATGGAGATGGCCTTGCCTTCGCCGGTGTACTTGGCGATGCGCGCCAGAGCGTCGTCCAGATCAGTGGCCTGCTCGTCGACGTAGCGGCTACGCAGTCGGAAGTCGATGCTGCTCTGCTGACATTCGATGTTCAGCGAGCAGGCACCAGCCAGTGTCGCGGCCAGCGGCTGGGCGCCACCCATGCCACCCAGGCCTGCGGTCAGCACCCAGCGGCCCTTGAGGTTGCCGCCGTAGTGCTGGCGACCGGCCTCGACGAAGGTTTCATAGGTGCCCTGGACGATGCCCTGGCTGCCGATGTAGATCCAGCTGCCGGCGGTCATCTGGCCGTACATGGCCAGGCCCTTGGCGTCCAGCTCGTTGAAGTGCTCCCAACTGGCCCAGTGCGGCACCAGGTTGGAGTTGGCGATCAGCACGCGCGGCGCGTTGCTATGGGTCTTGAACACGCCGACCGGCTTGCCGGACTGCACCAGCAGGGTCTCGTCGTCGTTCAGGTTGGTCAGGCTCTCGACGATCTTGTCGTAGCACTCCCAGTTGCGCGCGGCGCGGCCGATGCCGCCGTACACCACCAGCTCCTTGGGGTTCTCGGCCACGTCCGGGTCGAGGTTGTTCATCAGCATGCGCAGCGGCGCTTCGGTCAGCCAGCTCTTGGCGGTGAGCGTGTTGCCGCGCGGGGCGCGGATTTCGATGTCGCGGTACTTGGTCATTTGCGGGCTCCTGTGGAGAACGAGTTAAGGGTGGGCGGTCAGAGCCAGCCCAGAAATTGCGCGAGGTAAGCCAGGGGGATGGCCAGCAGCAGGCTGAGCAGGGTGCGCTGCAGCCAGATCAGCAGCAGGTGGCCCAGGCTCAGGGGAATTCGCGTGGCCAGCACGCAGGGAATCGATGCGGAGAGAAACAGCACGCTGCTCACCGAAACGATGGCGGTGACGAACTTCACCAGCACGTCGGCGTCCTTGAGCAGCATCGCCGGCAGGAACATCTCCGCCAGCCCGGCGGACATGGCGCGGGCCACCTGCATGGGTTCATCCAGGCCGAACAGCCAGGTCAGCGGGTAGAGCAGTACGCCGAGGGCATCGAACAGCGGGGTGTACTTGGCGGCGAGCAAGCCGAGCAGACCGACAGCGAGAATGCTCGGCAGGATGGCGGCAGTCATGCGCAGGCCATCGACGAAGGTTTCGCGCAGTGCCGAGCCCAGCGACGGCGCGTTGCTGGCCTGCTGCAGGCCGGCGCGCCAGGCGCTGCCCAGGCGGCTTTCGCCGGGCTGCAGTGGCGCTTCCGGGATGGGCTCGGACGGCAGCCGCGACAGCGGGTAGATGCGCGCGCTGATCGCGGTGACGGCGAAGGTCACCGCCATGGCGCTCCAGAAATACAGGTTCCACTGGCCCATCAGGCCCAGGGTCTTGGCGATGATCACCATGAACGGTGCCGACACGGTGGAGAAACCGGTGGCGATGATCGCCGCCTCGCGCAGGCTGTAATGGCCCTGCTGATACATGCGGTCGGTGATCAGCAGGCCTACCGAGTAGCTGCCGACGAAGGATGCCACGGCGTCGACGGCCGACTTGCCCGGCGTGCGCCAGATCGGCCGCATCACCGGCTGCATCAGCACGCCGATCAGCTCCAGCAGGCCGAAGCCGATCAGGAACACCAATGCCAGCGAGCCCAGCGGCACGATCAGCGCCAGGCTGAGCACCAGCTTGTCGAACAAAAACGGCAGCATGCCCGGCTGATACAACGCCTGCGGGCCGAGCTGCAGCAGATAGGCGACGCCGATCAGCAGGCCGAACACCTTGAGCACGCTGAATACGCTATGGGTCAGGCTGCGCCGCCAGCTGCCGTCGAGCCAGGGCGCCAGCGCACCGTAGAGCATGAACAGCAGCGCCACGCCGATCACCAGCGGCCGCGCATGCAGTTGCAGGGCGCTGGCCGCATGGTCGAGAAGGATGGTCGAACGCCCGGCGATCTCGAACGGCACGAAGAACAGCAGCAGACCGATCAGGCTGTAGCCCAACAGGCGCGCCAGGGCGCGCGAGCGCGACACGCCGGCGCTCAACGGCAGGGACTCAGACATGGCGCGGCTCCTGGCCGCGGCGGACGGTGGTGAACATCGGGTATTCCTCGTAATTGTTGTTGTGCGAGAAAGCGCGGTTCTTGCCTGCTCAGAGGCTGAGCAGATGGATCAGCCGCGCCGCCACCTTGGCGGTACGGTTGTCGATGTCGTGTTCGGGGTTGATCTCGGCCAGGTCGGCCAGGCGCAGCTTGCCGCTGGCCTTGAGCCGTTCGAGCAGCGGCTCCAGCAGTTCCAGGCGCACGCCACGGGCGGCCGGCGCGCTGACGCCCGGCGCCTCGCAGGCCGGCAGCACATCGATGTCGATGGTCAGGTAGAGCGCGTCGCAGCCGGCGGCGAAGGCGTCCAGCTCGGCGCCGATGGCATCGAGGGTCGACTCGCGAATTTCGTGATCCTCGCGCACCAGCACGTTCAGCTCGGCGGCCTTGGCGAACAGCGCGCGGGTGTTGCTGGCGCGGCTGACGCCCAGGCAGGCGTAGCGGAACGGCCATCCGCGCGCGGCGCATTGCTCGGCGATCTGCGCGAAAGGGGTGCCGGAGGAATGCACATGGGCCGGGTCGCGCAGATCGAAATGGGCGTCGAAGTTGACGATGCCAATCTTCGGCGCAGGGTTGCCGGACAGGTGTTCGGCCAGACCCGACCAGCTGCCGAAGGCCACCTCGTGGCCGCCGCCTATCACCAGCGGCAGGTGGCCGGCATCCAGCAGCGCACAGACGTTGCGACCGAGGCGAACCTGGGCCGCTTCCAGGTCGCCGTCCTCGCAGGTGACGTCACCGGCGTCATAGGCCGGCGCCTGACGATGCCAGGCCAGGTTGGCCAGCGCCTTGCGTACGCTTTGCGGCGCAGCGGCAGCACCGACGCGGCCATGGTTACGGCGCACGCCCTCGTCGCAGGCGAACCCCAGCAGGGCCAGGCCCGGCTGGCTGTCTTCGGCGAGTGCGCGGATGCGCTGGTGCCAGCGCGCGCTGTCGGTTTCCGGGTCGGTACGACCGCTCCAGGCAGCCATGCTGTGACGATCAGCGAGCATGAGTAATGGCTCCGTTGAAAACGCGCTGACGCAGGCGCCCGGCCTGCACCGCGTAGGCCAGTTCGGCCGGTTGCTGGATATCCCACAGGCACAGATCCGCTGGCGCGCCGACCGCGATGCGGCCGAGGTCGGGCAGGCCGAGGGCGCGGGCGCCATGGGCGGTCATGCCGGCCAGGGCTTCGCGCGGGGTCAGGCGAAACAGGCTGCAGGCCAGGTTGGCCATCAGCGTCGGCATGCAGATCGGCGAGGTGCCGGGGTTGGCGTCGCTGGCCACGGCCATCGGCACACCGTACTGGCGCAGCAGCTCGATGGGCGGCAGCTGGGTTTCGCGCAGCACGTGGAAGGCGCCGGGCAACAGCACGGCGACTGTGCCGGCTTCGGCCATGGCGCGCACGCCGGCTTCATCCAGGTATTCGATATGGTCGGCGGACAGCGCGCCGTAGCGCGCCGCCAGGGCACTGCCGCCCAGATTGGACAGCTGCTCGGCATGTGCCTTGATCGCCAGACTATGGGCCTTGGCCGCCTGATAGATGCGCTCGCACTGTGCCGGGGAGAAGCCTATGCCTTCGCAGAACACGTCCACCGCATCGGCCAGGCCTTCAGCTGCGGCGGCCGGAATCATCTCGTCGCAGACCAGGCTCACGTAGTCGTCGGCGCGGCCGGCGTATTCCGGCGGCAGCGCGTGGGCGCCGAGCAGCGTGGTGATCACCCGCACCGGGCGCAGCTCGCCGAGACGACGCGCTACGCGCAGCATCTTCAGTTCGTCGGCGACGGTCAGGCCGTAGCCAGACTTGATCTCCACCGTGGTCACGCCATCGGCCAGCAGCGCATCGAGGCGCGGCAGGCTGGCGGCGATCAGCTCGTCCTCGCTGGCCGCTCGGGTGGCGCGCACGCTGCTGAGGATACCGCCGCCGGCGCGGGCGATCTCCTCGTAGCTGACGCCCTCCAGGCGCTGCTCGAACTCGCCGGCGCGGTTGCCGGCGTAGACCAGGTGGGTATGGCAGTCGACCAGGCCGGGGGTCAGCACCCCGCCGCGACCGGCGCAGGCGGCGCCCTCGGCACGCGCCTCGTTGAACTCGCGTGCCGGCCACAGACCGGCGATGCGCCCGTCCTCGACCAGCACGGTCATCGCCTCGCTCAGCTGCACCAGGCCATCGAAGACCTGCACGTCGCGCCACAGCTGTTTCGAAGTTGATTGCGTCGGCATGGGATTCTCCCTGCTTGTTTTGTATATACAATATGAGTGGTTCGATCGGCCGTCAAGCCATGCCGGCTCGTTTGACCAGATGGTCATCCGACGGCGAGCGCTGTCCATTCAACGAGCGAAGCCCCTGACACAGAGCCGCTACGACTGTCAGATAGAGACTGCGCGCCGGCGCAATCAATAGCTGCCATTCGTCGCCTCATGATCATGTATATACATTTGGAGAAAGCATGCCCTGCACCCTGCTCGACCTCGCCACCGCCCGCGTCATGCCCTGGAAGAACGGCGGCGGCGAAACCCTGGAACTGGCCATCGCTCCGGCAGGCGCCGGGCTGGAGGATTTCGCCTGGCGCATCAGCAGCGCGCGGGTCGGCGCGGCGGGCCCCTTCTCGACCTTCGCCGGCGTCGACCGCAGCCTGGCGCTGCTGAGTGGCGCGGGGCTGCGCCTGCAGCGGGGCGACGGCGGCGTCGAGGAGCTGCATGCCGGCGGCGCGGTGGCGGCGTTTGCTGGCGAGGAGGCGATCACCGCGGAGCTGGTAGACGGCCCGGTCGGCGACCTCAATCTGATGACTCGCCGTGGCGCCTGGCGCCATCGCCTCGCCCCGCTGCGGCTGCATGGGCGGCAGGACGTGGAGAACGATGCCGAGGTGATGCTGCTCTGGTGTCAGGCTGGCGCGAGCATCGAATGCCGGCTGGCGAATGGCGAAAAGCGGCTATTGGAAATCGGCCAGGGGTTGCTGCTGGAAAGCCTGCCCGGCCCGCTTGCGCTGCATGCCCAGCAACCCGCCCTGCTCTATCTGGCCTGGCTGTGGCGCGAGACCAACGGTAGCTGAGCGGTCATCAAACCTTAACCCCGCGCCGCCAGCATCGAGCCATTGCTGCCACTAGGGAGAATGGCCGATGACCGCCAATGCCGATGCCTTGACCGTCGAACCCTCGCTGCCGGCCACGCGCCAGTGGCTGTCCTGGTTGCTGGTGGTGGCGCTGATCTACCTGCTGCTGGCCGGCGTTGGCGCCATCGGCGACGGCTTCAAGGCCGCCACCGGCAACAACGCCCGCGAACTGTTCGCCTTCGCCACCAACCCGCTGGTCGGCCTGATGATCGGCCTGGTGGCCACGGCACTGATCCAGAGTTCCAGCACCGTGACCTCGATCATCGTCGGCATGGTCGCCGGCGGCCTGCCGATTCCCATCGCCATTCCGCTGATCATGGGCGCCAATATCGGCACCTCGCTGACCAGCACCATCGTCAGCCTCGGCCATATTCGCAGCGGCGAGGAGTTCCGCCGCGCCTTCTCGGCAGCCACGGTGCACGACGCCTTCAACATCACCGCGGTGACCATCCTGCTGCCGCTGGAGCTGCTGTTCCAGCCACTGCAACGCCTGTCGGAATCGCTCGCCGGCCTGCTGGTCAGCGATGCCAGCGTCGACATGAAGAGCGTCAACTTCATGAAGACCCTGCTGTCGCCAGCCTCCGACCTGCTTGCAGGTAGCGTCAGTTGGCTGCCCGGCGCCGTGTGGAGCGGCGTCGCGCTGATCCTGATTGGCGTGGCGATGATCCTGTTCGTGGTCACGGCCATCGGCAAGGTCCTGCGCAAGGTGATGGTCGGCCGCGCCAAGGACATCATGCATGCCAGCGTCGGCCGCGGCCCGCTGTCCGGCATTGCCTCGGGCAGCGTGATCACCGTGCTGGTGCAGTCGTCCTCGACCACCACGGCGCTGATCGTGCCGCTGGCCGGCAGCGGCGTGTTCAGCCTCAAGCAGGTCTACCCCTTCACCCTCGGCACCAATATCGGCACCTGCGTCACCGCGCTGCTGGCGGCCACCGCGATCACCGGGCCGACCGCGGAGGTGGCCATGCAGATCGCCCTGGTACACCTGCTGTTCAACCTGCTGGGCATCCTCATCATCTATGCCCTGCCCTTCCTGCGTGGTGTACCGCCGATGATCGCCGAGGGCCTGGCCACGCTGGCACAGCGCAGCAAGCTCTACGTGGCCGCCTATATCGCCGGCGTGTTCTTTGCCCTGCCCCTGCTGCTGATCGGCGCCAGCCAGATCTGAGCCCTGCCAAGGAGTTGCCATGAGACGCGAACAGAGTCGCCACGAAACTCAGCAGCGCATCCACGAGCTGCGCGAAACCCTCAACGAGCTGGAGACGCAACTGGCCGGGATGGAGGCGCAGGAGCAGGCCCAGCACCAGCAGATCGATCACCTCGACGACTATATCGACGCCGTCGACACCAAGCTCAGCAGCCTGCAGCTGTTCTGGAACTCGCTCAAACAGGAATGGCGCAAGCCCAAGGCGTGATCCCATGACGACCCGACTCTCTCTCGCCAAGACCCTGCTCGGCGGCCTCGCCGTCAGCCTGCTCAGCGCCTGCGACGAGGCGCCACCGGTAACTTCGGCCGCGGCCGATCTGCACATCGACGGCTCCAGCACGGTGTTTCCGCTGAGCCGCGAGGCGGCGCGACGTTTTGAGCGCACGGTCGGGGGCAGCCGTATCGCAGTGGACTTCTCCGGCACGGCAGCCGGCTTTCGCCGCTTCTGCGCCGGCGAGACCGACATCAGCAACGCCTCGCGGGAAATCAATGCCGAGGAACTGGCCCAGTGTCAGGCCAACGGCATCGACTTTCGCGTCGTGCCGCTGGCCATGGACGCCATCGCCGTGGTGGTCAATCCGGCCAATACCTGGGTCGATGCCATCAGCGTCGAGGAGCTGAAGAAACTCTGGTCGCCGGCCGCCGAGAAGAAGCTCAACAGCTGGCGCGACCTGCGTCCGGACTGGCCGGATGAGCCCATCGTGCTGTTCGGCCGCGGCCAGGACTCCGGCACCTACGACGTGTTCACCCAGGCCATAGTCGGCACCACGCACAGCAGCCGGCAGGATTACCAAGCCAGCGAGGACGAGGAGTTTCTCGCCAAGGCCATCGCCGCGGAGCCCAATGCCCTGGGCTTCTTCGGCATCGGCGCCTACCACCGACACTGGGACGAACTCAAGCTGGTCGCCGTCGACGCCGGCCAAGGCGCGGTCTTCCCCACCCTGGAGACGGTCGCGCAGAACCGCTACCAGCCGCTGACCCGGCCGCTGTTTCTCTACGTCAGCCAGCGCAGCCTGGCGGACAAGCCGTTGCTGGACAGCTTCCTGCGCCACTACCTGGACGGTCTGCCCGGCTGGATTCACTTCACCGGCTATATGCCGCTGGCCCGCGACAGCTACCGCAGCAGTTTGGAAGCCCTGAGCAAGGCGCCCTGAGGCGTCCCGCAGGGCGCCGCGAGGCTGCCTGGACAGCAGCACGCGCGGTGCGACCATCACCCATGGTCGCGGAGGCTAGTAGCGCGACGGCACCAGCATGCTGTCCGGCACCGGCATGCGCAGATAGTCAGGGTTGTAGACCCGCGCCGGCAATTGCACCTGTGCCCGCGGCACCGTCTGGTAGGGAATCTGGCTGAGCAGGTGGGCGATGCAGTTGAGCCGTGCGCGCTTCTTGTCGTCGGCCTCCACCACCCACCAGGGCGCCTCGGGGATATGCGTGCGCTCGAGCATCACTTCCTTGGCCTGGGTGTAGGCCTCCCAGCGTCGCCGCGACTCCAGGTCCATCGGGCTCAGTTTCCACTGCTTGAGCGGATCGTGAATGCGCGCGAGGAAGCGGCGGTTCTGCTCGTTGTCGGTGATGGAGAACCAGTACTTGATCAACAG
The DNA here is from genome assembly GCF_017167985.1 of Ectopseudomonas toyotomiensis. NCBI lineage: Bacteria > Pseudomonadati > Pseudomonadota > Gammaproteobacteria > Pseudomonadales > Pseudomonadaceae > Ectopseudomonas > Ectopseudomonas toyotomiensis. The sequence goes on from NZ_CP070505.1 coordinate 1,612,066, forward strand.
GATGCCGGAACGCACCAGCATGCGTTCAAACTCCGGCACCGAGCGGAAGAACTCCTCGTACTCGGCATCGCTGCAAAAGCCCATGACCTTCTCGACGCCCGCGCGGTTGTACCAGCTGCGGTCGAACAGGACCATTTCCCCGGCGGCCGGTAGGTGCGGCACGTAGCGCTGGAAGTACCACTGGGTGCGTTCGCGGTCGTTGGGCGCGGGCAACGCTGCGACCCGGCAGATACGCGGGTTGAGGCGCTGGGTGACGCGCTTGATCACCCCGCCCTTGCCCGCGGCGTCGCGCCCCTCGAACAGCACCACCACCTTGAGCTGGTTGTGCACCACCCAGTCCTGCAGCTTGACCAGCTCGCCTTGCAGGCGCAGCAGCTCGGAGAAGTAGGTGCGCCGCGACAGATCACCCGGTTGTAGCGGTACGCCGCCCTCGGCGCGGGCGATCAGGCCATCCATGCGCGCATCGTCCAGCTCCATTTCCAGTTCCTCGTCGAGGCTGTCCTGGAATTCGGCCTGCAGCAGTTGCTCGTAGGCCTGTAACGAACTGTGCATCTGATCGGTCATGACCGCTCCTCGCTGACTGGATTGCCCGGCTGGGTCACCCCAGGCTAGCGAGCAGCAATGACAGGGGCGTGAACGGCAAAACCCACCACGTAGGGTGCGCCGCGCGCACGGGAGCTCACGGCGCGGCGCTTTACCGTAGCCCGGATGCAATCCAGGGAAGTGGACGATCTGCCCCGGATTGCATCCGGGCTACGAAGCGACGCGATATGGCATTGGTTGCACCTCGCACCAGAGGCCCGGAACGCAAAAGCCCCGGCACTGGGGCCGGGGCTTTCGGGTGGTACCGGAGGCGCTTAGAACTGCGCGGCGTCGAGCAGGTACAGCGACTCGCTACCGGCCTTGACCGACGCACTCAGCGAGTGAATGCGCGGCAGCAGGCGGGCGAAGTAGAAGCGTGCGGTGCCCAGCTTGCTGGCGTAGAACTCGTCCTGCCCTTCCTTGCCTAGAGCAGCCCTGGCCATCAGCGCCCACATATAGGCATAGGCGGTGTAGCCAAACACGTGCAGGTACTCCACCGACGCCGCACCGATCTCGTTGGGGTTGCTCTTGGCACGGTCCAGTACCCAGGCGGTCAGCTCATCCAGGTTCTGCACGGCAGCTGCCAGCGGCTTGGTGAACTCGTCGAGACTGGCATCGGCCGAGGCGACGAAGGCCTTGATCTCGTCGGCCAGGTGCTTGTAGTAGCTGCCACCGCTGCCGACGATCTTGCGCCCCATCAGGTCCAGCGACTGGATGCCGTTGGTGCCTTCGTAGATCTGGGTGATGCGGCAGTCGCGCACCAGCTGCTCCTGGCCCCATTCGCGGATGAAGCCGTGGCCGCCGAAGATCTGCTGGCCATGCACGGTGGTTTCCAGCGCCATGTCGGTGAGGAAGGCCTTGGCTACCGGGGTCAGCAGCGCCACCAGCTCGTCGGCGCGCTTGGCGGTGTCCTTGTCCTCGCTGTACTTGGCGGTATCGAGCTGCATGGCGACGTAGCTGGAGAAGGCACGACCGCCCTCGTTCAGCGCCTTCATGGTCAGCAGCATGCGGCGCACGTCCGGATGCACGATGATCGGGTCGGCGGCTTTGTCCTTGGCCACCGGACCGGTCGGTGCGCGGCTCTGGATGCGCTCGCGGGCGTATTCGATGGCGCTCTGGTAGCTGCGCTCGCCCAGGGCCAGGCCCTGGATGCCAACGCCCAGGCGCTCGTAGTTCATCATGGTGAACATGGCGTTGAGGCCCTTGTTCACCTCGCCGACCAGATAACCGGTGGCGCCGTCGAAGTTCATCACGCAGGTGGCCGAAGCCTTGATGCCCATCTTGTGCTCGATGGAGCCGCAGCCGAGCGCATTCTTATCACCGAGAGAGCCGTCGGCATTGACTATGACCTTGGGCACGATGAACAGCGAGATGCCTTTCGGGCCCGCCGGCGCGTCCGGCAGCTTGGCCAGCACCAGATGGATGATGTTTTCGGTCAGGTCGTGTTCGCCGCCGGTGATGAAAATCTTGGTGCCGCTGATCTTGTAGCTGCCATCTGCCTGAGGTTCGGCCTTGGTGCGGATGATGCCGAGGTCGGTGCCGGCGTGCGGCTCGGTCAGGCACATGGAGCCAGCCCAGACACCGGCATACATGTTCGGCAGGTACTGCGCCTTCAGCTCTTCGCTGGCGTGGTTGAGGATCGACAGGCAGGCGCCGGCAGTCAGCATCGGGTACAGGCCGAAGGACAGGTTGGCCGAGTTGACCATCTCCTCGACCTGGGCGCCGATCACCTTGGGCATGCCCATGCCGCCGAACTCCGGCGAACCGCCAACACCGACCCAGCCACCCTCGGCGTAGGTCTGGTAGGCCTCGGGGAAGCCGGCCGGGGTCTTCACCGCGCCGTTATCCCAGGAGCAGCCCTCTTCGTCACCGCTACGGTTCAGCGGCGCGATGCTGCCGGCAGTGACTTTGCCAGCTTCTTCCAAGATGGCACTGGCGGTATCGGCATCGACCACCTCGGCCAGGGCCGGCAGCTCGGCCCAGAGCTTGGAGACTTCGAAGACTTCATTGAGCACGAAGCGCATGTCGCGCAGGGGGGCTTGGTAATCGGCCATGACACATCCTCGGAAAAACGGACTTACGTGAGAGGACCGAGTTTACTTGAACAACTTTACAGACACATAGGGTCGTGTTGTGACCATTAATCCACTGCAGGTCACTAACTATCTGATTGACTGAGGGCAAGGAAAACCCCTGCTGACCGCTCGTCTGCCAGTGCAGCTATTCGCGCCCGGAGGCCAGCTTCACAGCCCCGCGACGCTGGCCAGCGCTACGGATGCAATTGCGCCCGGCCGCCTTGGCGCTATACAGCGCCTTGTCCGCCTCCTTGATGACTTCCTGCGGGCTGCGCTGCTCGGCCTGACGCTCGGCAACGCCCATGCTCACGGTCACCGACACCTCGCTGGCGGCCTTGCCGGCCCGGCGCTGCTTGCCTTCACGGTCATCACGCGGGCGGCTTTGCGGATCACGCAGTTGCATGCGGTACTGCTCGATGGCCAGACGCACTGCCTCGATGTGCGGCAGGGATTGCTCCACGCTCTTGCCGGGAAACAGCAAGGTGAACTCCTCACCGCCATAGCGGTAGGCCTTGCCGCCACCGCCAACCTTGCGCAGCTGACCGGCGACCAGGCGCAGCACCTGGTCGCCGACATCATGGCCGTGGGTATCGTTGAATTTCTTGAAATGATCGACGTCGACCATGGCGATCACATAATCGCGCCCCAACCGCTGCAGGCGCTCGTTGAGCGCCCGCCGCCCAGGCAACCCTGTGAGCTCGTCACGGAAGGCCATCTGGTAGGCCTCGTGCGCCACGGCAGCCACCAGCATGAGCATCACCATGCTGATCATCACCTGCAACGCGTTGGCCAGGATGAACACCTGCGGCAACATCCACAGCAGACCGCACAGCCCCACCAATTGCGCCGCATGCAGCGGCCTGGGCTTGCGCAGGTACTGCACTGACAGAGCGATGAAAGCGAGCAGGAACGCCAGATAGACCAGTTGTGCCAGGTTCATCCAGGCGCCGTGCAGCGACGGCCAGTGAATCTGTGCCAGCCAGTCGGCGATACCCTGCGGGTAACGGCGCGCCAAGCCGAAAGCCACTGCGCTGACTGCCAGTAGCACCAAGGCGCGGGCGAGCATGTCCTGCGCCAGGTGCGAGCGCTCCTCCCAGCAACCGTAGAGGGCGTAGAGCAGCGGCAGCAACAGGCAGATCAGGTGAAAGACCAGAGCCGCATCGTCGCGTATCTGGCCATTGTCACGGAAGTGATCGACCTGGATATCCAGCAGGAAGTAGCCGACATACAGCGCCAGCAGCAGAAACACCTCGCGCTGACGGCCATAGACCAGACAGAACGCACCGCCGAGCAACAACAGCAGCGTCGGCAATACATTGAACAGGGAGATGAAGAACTCGCTCAGCACTGGCAGCAGAGCAGCCACGATCCCACCGGCCAGCAAAGGCAGCGACGAGAAGAAGTGACTGAGGCGCAAATTGGCCGGACGGATCACGCTGACATCCTGGGCGAGAGATGAAGGCATTCTGCCTGCTTCGCCTGTTGAAAACAGCGACAGGATGCGACATTCCCTTCAGTACCCGGCGCAAAAACGACAACGCCGCCCCGAGGGGCGGCGTTGCGGTTCAACCGATCAGGACTTAGAAGCCGAGCGCGAAATGCTCTTCATCCATCTCCATCAGGTTGTTGGCGCCGGACAACATGGCTTCGACGTGCGCGCGGGTGCGCGGCAAGATACGTGCGAAGTAGAAGCGCGCGGTCTGCAGCTTGGCCTTGTAGAAGGCCTCGTCGTCAGTACCGGCAGCCAGCTTCTCGGCAGCCAGACGCGCCATGTCGGCCCAGAAGTAGGCCAGGCAGGCGTAGCCGGAGTACATCAGGTAGTCCACGGAGGCGGCACCGACTTCCTCGCGATCTTTCATCGCGGCCATGCCGATCTTCATGGTGATGTCGCCCCACTCCTTGTTCAGCTTGGCCAGAGGCTCGACGAATTCCTTGACGGAGTCGTTGCCTTCGTTGGCCTGGCAGAACTTGTGCACGATCTTGGTGAAGTTCTTCAGGGCGCCGCCCTGAGTCATCAGCACCTTGCGGCCCAGCAGGTCGAGCGCCTGAACGCCGGTAGTGCCTTCGTACATCATGGAGATGCGGCAGTCGCGCAGGTTCTGCTCCATGCCCCACTCGCTGATGAAGCCGTGGCCACCGTAGATCTGCATGCCGTGGGAAGCGGCTTCGAAGCCCACTTCGGTCATGAAGGCCTTGGCGATCGGAGTCAGGAAGGCCAGCAGTTCGTCGGCTGCTTTCTTCTCTTCTTCGTTCTGGCTGTGCTGAACGATGTCCACCTGCTTGGCGGTGAAGTAGACCATGGCACGGTTGCCTTCGGCGAACGCCTTCATGGTCAGCAGCATGCGGCGTACGTCCGGATGCACGATGATCGGGTCAGCGGCTTTTTCCGGTGCTTTCGGGCCGGTCAGCGAACGCATCTGCAGACGCTCGCGAGCGTACTTGATGCCACCCTGGAAACCGACTTCGGCATGGGCCAGGCCTTGCAGCGCGGTACCCAGACGAGCGGTGTTCATGAAGGTGAACATGCAGTTCAGGCCCTTGTTGGCCGGGCCGATCAGGTAGCCGGTGGCGCCGTCGAAGTTCATCACGCAGGTGGCGTTGCCGTGGATGCCCATCTTGTGCTCGATGGAGCCACAGGAAACGGCGTTGCGCTCGCCTACGCCGCCTTCGGCGTTGGGCAGGAACTTCGGCACGATGAACAGCGAGATACCTTTGGTACCAGCCGGTGCATCGGGCAGGCGGGCCAGAACGATATGGACGATGTTGTCGGCCATGTCGTGCTCACCAGCGGAAATGAAGATCTTGGTGCCGGAAACCTTGTAGCTGCCGTCGGCCTGCGGTTCGGCCTTGGTACGCAGCATGCCCAGGTCGGTGCCGCAATGCGGCTCGGTCAGGCACATGGTGCCGGTCCATTCGCCGGAAACCAGTTTGGTCAGGTAGGTGTGCTTCTGCTCGTCGGTACCGTGAGCACCAATGGTGTTCATCGCGCCATGGCTCAAGCCCGGGTACATGCCCCAGGACCAGTTGGCCGAACCGACCATCTCGCTGATGGCCAGGCCGAGGGATTCCGGCAGCCCCTGGCCGCCGTGCTCGACGTCATGGGCCAGGCTCGGCCAACCGCCTTCGACGAACTGCTGATAAGCCTCTTTGAAGCCGGTCGGGGTCTTCACGCCGGATTCGCTCCAGGTGCAGCCCTCGGTGTCACCCACACGGTTCAGCGGCGACAGCACCTGCTCGCAGAACTTGGCGCCTTCTTCGAGGATGGCGTCGACCATGTCCGGAGTGGCGTCCTGGCAGCCAGGCAGGCTCTGGTAGTGCGCTTCATAACCCAGCAGTTCGTCACGAACGAAACGAATGTCACGCAAGGGGGCCTTGTAGTCAGGCATAACGGTAAACCTCTGCGGTGGATTCCTAGTAGTTGGGGGTGACCGTCTTGGCGGTCGCTCTCGGGATCACTCCCGGCTGCCTGGCCACGAGGCTGCGGCCGAAGCAATCAAACAGGCGTTTGAAACATACGTTTACGCCACCCCCTTGTCAAGCGCTGCCAATCGGCCGGCTACGCGACCAGATCGATGCGAGGCTCCGGCGCTGGCAACTCACCCAGACGCCGATACAGATCAAGATTAGGCGCTGGCGGTAAAGCCTGCTGCGACTGCTCGGCGGGCTGCTCATCCGCTTGTCTTGCTTCTTCACGAGCCTTGCGCTGCTCGACGGCGTTGGTGGCGTCCTCTCGCCGCTGCTCGGCCAGTTCAACGCGCGCCTGCGCCGCCTGCGCCTGAGCCAGAGCAGCTACACGCAGGTCCTGCGGGGAAGGTTCGATGGGTGCGAGTGCTGCGCGCAGGACGATTTCCATCTTGCGCAACGTCGCTTCGGGATCATTGGGGATGGGAGCGGTATCGATGCTGACTTCGCCGGAAACGGCGTAACGCTGCCCATCAGGACCGCGCTTGAAACTGTAGGTGGGCGCACCGGCGTATTGCCCACCAACGGCCGCGTGCGCCTGCTCGTGGGTGCGCACCTCGCGGTCACGTTGCACGAGATCGGCGATTTCCAGCTGCTGCTGGCGCTGCTCCTGGGGGCTTGGCTTGGCCTCGCCTGCAAGTGTCGATGAGTTGGTATCGCGATCCGCCTCCTCTCGGCCGGAAGCAGCGGAGTCGGCCTGTTGCTCCTGTGGCGCGGCGACAGGCGCCTGGTCGGCACGGGCAATATCAGGGGAAACATCGGACGACAGCGGTCTCGCCGCACTGGCGGACGGCGCGGGAGTGAATGGTGGCAGGCTACTGCCGATCTGCATGAGCGCCCTCCTGCCCCGCCGCTGGCCGCATCCGCGCGGCCGGGGTGAGACGACTTAAGCGCGGGTATCGATCAGGGTGCCTAGCACCTCGTCAGCCGTGTCGACGACGCGCGCATTGGCGCGCACTTCGTTTTCACCGACACGCAGTGCAACGAGGCTTTCGGTCAGGTCGGGACGGCTACGCTCGGAAACCTGCGAGCTCGGGTTGACCTGATTCTGCGGCGGAGTCTGCGTGGTCTGCTGAGAAGGGTTGATGGTGTTGCTGGCGATATCAGCGGCTGCCTGCTCGACACGGCGTTGCCCGGCCTGAATACCGTTCAAACCCGAATTGAATGCGTTGGCGGAGATTTCCATCGGCAGCCACCTGAGGGATATAGAACCTAATGGCGTGTATTGAAGCAGAAAACGGCTAAAAAACGTACAGGCAAAAGGCTATGGTCACTTTACTGTTTATTACCAGTCTGCCAACAACTCGAGATTGAGGTGCTCCGCCACCGCCGCAGCCGTCGCTTTGCCCAGGTGCGGCACACGCCCCAGGCAAGGCGCTGGCAGCCGCTCGCTGAGGGTGGCGAGATTGTCTTCCAGGCGTGAGGTCTTAGGCTCGACGATATTGGCCACCCAGCCGGCCAGCCTGAGTCCGTCGCGCTCGATGGCTTCGGCACTGAGCAATGCATGGTTGATGCAACCCAGGCGCACACCCACCACCAGAATCACCGGAATGCCCAGCGCCATCGCCAGGTCTGACAGGTTTTCCTCGCCGGCCAGCGGTACACGCCAGCCGCCTGCGCCCTCCACCAGAGAGAAGTCCGCGCCCTTGGCCAGGATCGCCCGTACCGGCGGCAGCAAGCTGGCAACATCCAGTTTGACGCCCACTTCGCGCGCCGCCAGGTGCGGGGCAATGGCCGGCTCGAAGGCCAGCGGGTTGACCTCGTCATAGCGCAGCGGCAACGAACACTGGGCGAGCAAGGCCAGCGCGTCGTCGTTGCGCAGCCCATCGGCGGTTCGCATGCAACCGGAAGCGACCGGTTTGGCCGCTGCGGTGCTCAAACCCTGCTGGCGAGCCGCATGGAGCAGACCAGCGGCAATAGTGGTCTTGCCGATTTCGGTATCCGTTCCGGTGACGAAGTAGGCTTGGGTCATCTGATCCACCGTGGCAGCGAGCTCTGCTCGCGAAGCTTGTTGGCGAGCGAGGCTCGTTCCTATGAAGGTTTCTGTAGCACGCCGTACACCACCTGGTAGGTTGCCGGCAGTCCTTGAGGCTGACGAAAACGCTCGTAGGCCTCGATCAGCGCACGAATGCGTGAGCGCCCGGTCAATCCGCCCGGTCGCCCCGGATTGAGGTTATGCGCGCCGAGCTCCTTGAGCGAGGTGGTCAGGCTGCGCAGATCCGGGAAATGCAGCACCTCGGCCTGACGCTGTAGCGTCAGCGGCTGCAAGTCACTGGCCGCGCACAGCTGCTGGTAATCCTCGAAGCGGCGAAAACGATTGACGTGGACGAAACCATCGACCGCCAGCCAACTGTCACGCAGCTCCTGCAGGGTACCGACGCACAGGCTGGAGAACGCCAGCACACCACCGGGGCGCAGCACCCGCTGCGCTTCGCTCAGCACACGCGGGAAGTCAGCACACCATTGCAGCGCCAGACTGGAGAACAACAGCTCGACGCTGTCGCTTTGCAGCGGCAGAGCCTCAGCATCGCCAGCGATGAAATGTGCAGCACCGCCCTGCGGGCGGGCGTGGCGCAACATGCCCTCGGCGATATCCACAGCCAGCCCTTCGCCTGGTGCATAACGCTCGGCCAGGGCGCGGGTGAAATAGCCCGTGCCGCAGCCCAGGTCCAGCCAACGACGTGGCTGCAGCGAGGCCGGCAAACGCGCCAACAGCTGCGTGCCGACGTTGCGCTGCAACTCGGCCACTGCATCGTAGCTTTCCGCCGCGCGGGAAAAGGACGCCGCGACCTGACGCTTGTCCGGCAACGCCGCATCACCCTGGGGTGCGCTGTGCGCACCAATGGATTGGTAAAGCGGGTCCATGCCATGTACCCCACGCAGCTCAGACATCCTTGGCCTCGCGGATGAAATCGAGCATCAAGGCCGCCAGAGCATCCGCCTGGTCAAGTACGAAGGCGTGACCACAATCTTCCAGCACGTCCACCTCACCCGTTGGCAACAGCGCCAGCAGCGCATCACCCGCCGCAGCCGGCACCAGCGCATCCTGCTCGGCCAGCAGGTGCAATTGCGGCCCGGTGAAAGCCGCCAGCGCCGCGCGATTATCCAGACTCGCCAGCAAGCGCAGCCCGGCCAACAAGGATGGCTCGTCGCTGGACGCCAGATGGTTCTGCAGCTGTCGTGACAGACCGCGCGTGTCGGCGCAGCCTTGGGCGCAGAGCATGGCGAAACGCTTGAGCGTAGCGCCGGCGTTCTCCTGGCAGCCCTCATAGAAGGCTGCGTAAGTCTGCGCCGGCATTGCCGTCGGCCAGGTAGCGCTGGCGACGAAACAGGCGTTACTGGCCAGGGTGATCAGGCCACGACAACGCTCGCCGCGACGTGTCGCCAGGGCAGCGGCCAACATGCCGCCGAGCGACCAACCGGCCAGCCAGCAATCATGTGGCAAACGCGTATCCAGCTCGTCGAGCCAATCGGCCGCTGCCGCACTGCTCAGGCGCGGCAAGGCCGACACCTGTACCTGCATATCGCCACCCAGCGATTGGGCCAGCGGTTGCAGCAAGGCGCCGTCCAGGCCCCAGCCCGGCAATAGAATCAGCGTCTCACGCATCGGTCTGCACCTGCGGCCAGCACTCGGCAAGCGCTTCGAGCAGCAGCTCGAGCTGCGCATCGCTGTGCGCCGCGGACAGCGTCACGCGCAAGCGGGCACTACCAGCAGGCACGGTCGGCGGGCGGATGGCGCCGACCAGCAGGCCGCGATCCTTGAGCAGCGACGAGAGTTTCAGCGCCCGCGCGCTGTCGCCCACCAGGATCGGCTGAATCGGCGTGGGGCTGTCCATCAGGCTCAGGCCGATTTCGGCGGCGCCCTGACGAAAGCGAGCGATCAACCGCTGCAAGTGTTCGCGACGCCAGCTTTCACTGCGCAGCAGTTCCAGGCTCTGCAGCGTGGCGCAGGCCACCGCTGGCGGCTGACTGGTGGTGTAGATGTAGGGGCGGGCGAACTGGATCAGCGTCTCGATCAGCTCCTCGCTGCCGGCGACGAAGGCGCCAGCGGTGCCAAAGGCCTTACCCAGGGTGCCGACCAGCACCTGCACGTCATCCTGGCCCAGACCGAAGTGCTCGACGATACCGCCGCCGGTGGCGCCCAGCGGGCCGAAGCCATGGGCGTCATCGACCATCACCCAGGCCTGCGTGGCGCGCGCCTCGGCGCACAAGGCCGGCAGATCGGCCAGATCGCCGTCCATGCTGAACACGCCATCGGTGACCACCAGACAGTTGCCCGTAGCCTTGCGCAGGCGGTTGGCCAGACTCACCGCATCGTTGTGCAGGTAGCGCGAGAACCGCGCGCCGCAGAGCAGGCCGGCATCGAGCAGCGAAGCGTGGTTGAGACGATCCTGAATTACGCTGTCGCCCTGGCCAAGCAGCGCGGTGACGACCGCCAGGTTGGCCATGTAACCGGTGGAGAACAGCAGAGCACGTGGCCTGCCGGTGAACTCGGCCAGTGCTTCTTCAAGTTCATGGTGCGGCGTGCTGTGGCCGATCACCAGATGCGAAGCACCGCCACCGACGCCCCATTTTTCCGCGCCCTGCTGCAGGGCGCGAATCACCTCGGGGTGGTTGGCCAGGCCGAGATAGTCGTTGGAACAGAAGGCCAGCAGTTCCTGATCGTCCGCGCGCACCTGCGGCCCCTGCGGGGTCTGCAGCAGCGGGCGTTGGCGGAACAGATCGGCGGCCTGACGCTCGGCCAGGCGGCTAGCGAGATCGAAACTCATGCACGTTTCCCGTAGGAGCGAGCGTCGCGAGCGAAAAACCAGGGCAGGAGGTCATTCGCGAGCAGAGCCCGTTCCTACATAAAAGGAATCAGGCCGAAGCGGCGTTGTAGAACAGCTTGGAATCGCGCTGCTCGACCAGCGCCTGCTCGATGGCCGCCTGGTGCACCTCATCGGCATGCTCTTCGCGCTCTTCGGGTTTGATGCCGAGGCGCTTGAACAGGGCCATGTCCTTGTCCGCCTGCGGGTTGGCGGTGGTCAGCAGCTTCTCGCCGTAGAAGATCGAGTTGGCGCCGGCCATGAAGGCCAGGGCCTGCATCTGCTCGTTCATCGCCTCGCGGCCGGCAGACAGGCGCACATGGGATTTCGGCATCATGATGCGCGCCACGGCCAGGGTGCGGATGAAGTCGAACGGGTCGACGTCCTTCTCCTCGGCCAGCGGCGTGCCCTTGACCTTGACCAGCATGTTGATCGGCACGCTTTCCGGGTGCTCCGGCAGATTGGCCAGCTGGATCAACAGCCCTGCACGGTCGTCCACCGACTCGCCCATGCCGAGGATGCCGCCGGAGCAGATCTTCATCCCCGCCTCGCGCACGTAGGCCAGGGTTTGCAGGCGTTCGCCGTAGGTGCGGGTGGTGATGATGTTGCCGTAGAACTCCGGCGAGGTATCGAGGTTGTGGTTGTAGTAGTCCAGCCCCGCTTCGGCCAGCGCCTGGGTCTGCTCCTGGTCGAGACGGCCGAGGGTCATGCAGGTTTCCAGGCCGAGCTTCTTCACGCCTTTGACCATTTCCAGCACGTAGGGCATGTCCTTGGCGGACGGGTGCTTCCACGCTGCGCCCATGCAGAAGCGCGTGGAGCCGATGGCCTTGGCCTCGGCGGCGGCCTCCAGCACCTTCTGTACCTCCATCAGTTTTTCCTTGTCCAGGCCGGTGTTGTAGTGGCCGGACTGCGGGCAGTACTTGCAGTCTTCGGGGCAGGCGCCGGTCTTGATCGACAGCAAGGTCGACACCTGTACGCGGTTTGCATCGAAGTGCTGGCGATGGACGGTCTGCGCCTGGAACAACAGATCATTGAACGGCTGCTCGAACAGCGCGCGAACCTCGGCGAGGCTCCAGTCGTGGCGGGTGGTGATTGCAGCGGTTGCGCTCATCTGAGAAGTCCTTCGACGCTTGGTGGCATCTGTTGTCAGGCCCACAGGGGGCATTCAGGCTTTGGTCATCATATGTGGCGATTGGATGCTGTCAACCATGATAAAGACACAGGTTTACATCTGATCAATTAACAATCAATAGAACTTATGTCATGGCACAAGGCCAAATGCTTACCCCTCTCACAGGATGTTCTGCATGCAGGTTGAAGGTTTCTTCGAAGGGCTCGGCGAAGCGCTGGGCCGTGCCATCCGTTTCATCGTCGACATGCTGTCCGGCGTGCTGGGCGCCATGGCCGATGCCATCGACGACTTTCTCCATGGCCTGGCCAGGGCCATTGGTATGGACGTGTCGATTTTCAGCATCATCCTGCTGATCATCGGCCTGCTGTTTCTGTTCAGCGGCGCTCGCTCACTGCTACGCGGCTCGATCATCGGCGGGGTGATCTGGCTGTTTCTCGGTCTGATCGTAATGGGCTGGCTCATCCGCTGACGCTGACTAAACTTCAGGCACCACCGCTCATGGACGAGCTGCCATGCCTCCGTTTGACCTCACCGTTCCGCAACGCCTTGCCTGGTTACGTCAAAGGCGCCATTGCCAGCTCTGCGACGAAGCCACCGATCACCCCACGCACAGCATCTGCACGGCTTGCGAATCCGAACTGCCCTGGCTCGGGGCTCACTGCCAGATCTGTGCGGTGCCATTGCCGGCACACGGCATGATCTGCGGCGCCTGCCAGAACAAGCCGCCGAGTTTCAGCCGTGTGGAAGCGCCCTGGCGCTATGCCTTTCCCGTCGACAACCTGATCACCCGCTTCAAGCATCAGGCGCAATGGCCGCACGGTCGTCTGCTCGCCGAGCTGCTGGCCGAACACCTGCGCCATGCCTTCGATGAGGGTCTGCCCCGCCCCCAGGCGCTGCTGCCGGTGCCGCTGGCCCGCAAGCGCCAGCGTCGACGCGGATTCAATCAGGCACAGATGCTCGCCGACTGGCTGGGCGCCAGCCTGAAGCTGCCGGTGCAACATGAATGGCTCCAGCGCCGCGTCGATACACCCGCACAGCAAGGGCTGGATGCCGTAACGCGCAAGCGCAATCTGCGTCAGGCCTTCAGCCTGGAACTGCAAGCCAAGGTCGCCGGCGCTCATCTGGCGCTGGTCGACGACGTGCTCACCACCGGCGCCACGGCGGGCGTGCTCGCCCACCTGCTGCGTCGCGCTGGCGCCCTGCGCGTCGATGTGTATTGCCTGGCACGCACGCCACGACCGGGCGATGGCTGACTTGACGCGCCAGGCACAGTCACGCAACGTGCCCAGCATTCTCCCTGGCCACGCCTGAACCATGTCGCAGCTCGATTCCATCGCCCAATTGCTCAGCCGCCGCCCGAAGCGCCTGGCCCTACTCGAGCAGATCGCCGAACAAGGCTCCATCACCCGCGCCGCCAAGGCCGCCGGGCTGAGCTACAAGGCCGCCTGGGACGCCATCGATGAGCTGAACAACCTGTCCGAGCAGCCCCTGGTCAGCCGCAATGTCGGCGGCAAAGGTGGCGGTGGCGCACGCCTGACCCCCGCTGGCGAGCGCCTGCTGGCACTGCAACAGCGCCTGCAGACGTTGCAGGTGCAACTGCTGCATGCCGCCGGTGACGACGCCGACCTGGAGCTCCTCGGCCGCCTGATGCTGCGCACCAGCGCGCGCAACCAACTGACCGGCCGTGTGCGCGCGATTCACGCCCACGGGCACAACGATCTGATCGACATAGAACTACCAGGCGGCGGCCACCTGCAGGCGCAGATCACCCATGACAGTACGGAAAACCTGCAGCTGAGCGAAGGCAGCAGCGTGGTCGCGCTGCTCAAGGCTGGCTGGCTGGAATTGCAGCCACTACAGACTCCCCGTGCAGAACAGCACAACGCACTCGAAGGCCGTATCGAACAGATTCTGCCGGCCAACGACGGCCCCAGCGATGTGCGCATCAGCCTACCTAACGGTCAGACCCTGTGCGCCCTGCTCGACTCCGCTCGCCTGGCCGAGCTGGGCCTGCGCGTCGGCGATCCGGTGCGCGCGCAGTTTGCCGCCAGTCAGGTGCTGCTCGGCACACAGCTATAGGGCGGGTACAACCCGCTAATAATGCTAACGGCGGGTTACACCCGCCCTAGGTTTAGCGCAAGCCGGTAGACTGGGCGCCCACTCACGCGGAGCCGCTCATGAGCCATCCTTTTTCCACCCTCACCCCGGATCTGGTGCTCGATGCCGTGGAGAGCCTTGGCTACCTCAGCGACGCCCGCGTATTGGCACTCAACAGCTACGAGAACCGCGTCTATCAAGTCGGTATCGAGGACGAAACGCCGCTGATCGCCAAGTTCTATCGCCCGGACCGCTGGAGCGATGCGGCGATCCGCGAGGAGCACAGTTTCAGCGCCGAGCTGGCCGAGCATGAGGTCCCGGTGGTAGCGCCGCTGGAGCGTGATGGCGAGACGCTGTTCGAGCACGGCGGCTTCCGTTTCGCCCTGTTCCCGCGCCGGGGCGGTCGCGCACCCGAGCCGGGCAACCTCGAGCAACTGTACCGCCTCGGCCAGTTGCTCGGACGCATGCACGCCATCGGTGCCAGCCGTCCTTTCGCTCATCGCGAAACCCTGGCGGTGGACAACTTCGGCCATGCGGCCCTGGCCTCCCTGCTCGACGGCGGCTTCGTGCCGCGCAGCCTGCTGCCCGCCTACGAGTCGGTAGCGCGCGATCTGCTTGCCCGCCTCGATGAACTGTTCGCCCGCGTGCGCTATACGCCGATTCGCCTGCACGGCGACTGCCACCCAGGCAACCTGTTGCACCGCGACGACGCCTTCCATGTCGTCGACCTCGACGACTGCCGGATGGGCCCTGCCGTGCAGGATCTGTGGATGATGCTGGCCGGCGAACGCCATGAACGCCTTGGCCAGTTGGCCGAACTGGTCGACGGCTATCAGGAGTTCCATGATTTTGCCGCCCGCGAGCTGCCGCTGATCGAAGGCCTGCGCGCCCTGCGTCTGATGCATCACAGCGCCTGGATCGCCCGCCGCTGGGACGACCCGGCCTTCCCCCTGGCCTTCCCCTGGTTTGCTGGCGAGCGCTACTGGGGCGATCAGATTCTGTCGCTGCGCGAACAGATGGCCGCACTGGATGAAGAGCCGCTGCGACTGTTCTGAGGCGATGACATCCGGGGCCGCAGTTCCCGGATTGCATCCGGGCAACGCACCGACCGCGCCAAGTCCGCGCACCAATACAGTTGCGCACGCCGCGTAAAGTTTGCCTTACGACTTTGCCGGCACTTCGGTATACGGAAAAAGCTGAACGAACAGACAAGGCGGCGGACAGAACGCTAGAATTTCGCGGCAACCGTTAGCTGCCTAACCAAGGATTCTCGATGGCTACCGCCAACCCGCAACGCGGGTACGTTCTGGGCCTTACCGCCTACATCATCTGGGGCCTGTTCCCGCTCTACTTCAAAGCCCTGCAAAGCGTCCCGGCGATGGAGATCATCGTGCACCGCGTGCTCTGGTCCGCGCTGTTCGGCGGCCTGCTGCTGCTCGTCTGGAAGCACCCTGGCTGGTGGCGCGAGCTGCGCGACAATCCCAAACGCCTGGCAGTGCTGGCCGGCTGCGGGCTGCTGATCGCGACCAACTGGCTGGTGTACGTGTGGGCGGTGAACAATGACCGCATGATCGAGGCCAGCCTGGGCTACTACATCAACCCGTTGATCAACGTACTGCTCGGTCTGCTGATTCTCGGCGAGCGCCTGCGCCGCCTGCAGTGGCTGGCGGTCGCCCTGGCCGCGCTGGGCGTGCTGCAGCAGCTATGGCAGGTGGGCAGCCTGCCCTGGGTGTCGCTGGTGCTGGCGCTGACCTTCGGCTTCTATGGATTGATCCGCAAACAGGCACCCGTGGCGGCACTGCCCGGGCTGGTGGTGGAAACCTGGCTGCTGGTGCCGGTAGCGCTGGCCTGGCTGGCTCTGCACCCTGCGGCGATGAGCAGCCAGGCAAGCTTCTGGACCAGTAGCGAAGCACTGTGGTTGGCCGCCGCCGGGCCGATCACCCTGGTGCCGCTGGTGTGCTTCAACGCCGCGGCGCGGCATCTGCCCTACACCACGCTGGGCTTCCTGCAATACCTGGCTCCGACCCTGGTACTGCTGCAAGCCATCTTGCTGTTCGATGAACACTTCTCGCCGAGCACCCTGCTCGCCTTCGCCTGCATCTGGGCCGGGCTGTTTGTATACAGCCTGGATATCTGGCTGAACCTGCGCAAGCGCTCGAACGGTTAACCCGGCGGTGCGCACGGCGCACCCTACGATTCCGCGCAGAGCATCCTTGTAGGGTGCACTGCGCGCACCGGCTTCACTTTCACTGAACAAAAAATATCCATCCACCGCCAGGCCGCGCCAGCCTTGGGGCGGCGCCTGTCACCCCCGGCTTATCCACAGATCCATCCCCGGCATTTGTGCACAAGACATTGATCCTGTTGAACTTTTAGCCAGCCAATGAAAACCCCCGGGGCACTATGTTGTGCGCCGGGGCTCCCCAGTTTATCCACAGGCTGATCCACTTATACCGGGGATATCAATCCTCGGCGCGCAGATTCAGCTCCACCATCAGATCGTCGGCCAGGGTCTCCAGACGCGCCTGCAACTGCTCCAGGGGCAGCGTCTCCGGCACGGCCAGCAGCGCTTCGGCGGTGAACAGCAGTTCGCCGCTCATCGGCGCCGGCGCCACTTCGGTCAGCAGGTTCTCCAGGTTGACGCCCTGCTCGGCCAGCACGCGGGTGATGTCGCGGACAATACCGGGACGGTCGTTGCCCACCAGCTCCAGACGAATCGAGGTGAAACGCCCACCCGGCTCGCTACCGCTGGCCGCCAGCTGCACGCGGATGCCCTGGGTGCTCAGCGCTTCCAGGTCCTTGATCAGACCGCCGTGCGCCTCGGCCGGCACGTCTACCCGCACGATCCCGGCGAACTGCCCGGCCATGCGCGCCATGCGGCTCTCCAGCCAGTTGCCGCCGTGCGCGGCGACACAGCCGGCCAGACGCTCTACCAGGCCGGGCTGATCCGCGGCAATCACTGTCAATACCAGATGATCCATATACGGCCTCTCTCATTCATGTAGTGCAAGGGTTTCAATCCTGTAGTGCCAGCCAGTAAGTCAGAAACTGCTCGTCGCGCACATAGCCCAGGCGTTCGTACAGACGCTGTCCGGCCAGGTTGGTCTTCGCTGTCTCCAGTTGCAGGCCACAGGCCCCGCTGGCTTCGGCATGAGCGCGCGCCGCATTCATCAATGCCTCACCGACGCCCATTCGACGGGCGGACTCGTGCACATACAGATCGCTGAGCAGCCAGGCCGGTTCAAGGGCCAGTGATGATTGGAAGGGGTAGAGCTGGACGAAGCCCAGGGCGAGGCCCTGCGCGTCACGCGCGATGAGCAGTTGCGAATCACCACGTTTCAGGCGCTCGCCGAGAAAGACGGCGATCTGCGCCTCGGCCTTCGGCACCTCGTAGAAACGCAGGTACCCGGCAAACAGACGGGTGAGGTCCTGAAGATCGGCAGTTACGGCGACAGATACCAACATGGCAGGCTCCAACGGCTTGGCCGCAGTATAGGTGAAGGTGGCGTAGGCTATATTCGGCCCGTTGTCAGTATTCCACGCAATTAATCGTGTACGTTTTTGCACTTTTTATGAAACAATAGCTAACTTTTTTGAACACAACGCGTACTGCTCGTGACCGTAACTAGTCTTTTGGTCGCGGTCTGACGCATACCCACTGCATTTCCCCGGAATCTTGATGTAGTATGCCGCGCCACGGACTACAAGACGGCCAGACCGTCTCCGACGAGCCTCTCTGAAAGCGCAGGCGTTGACCCGCAGGTCGTTTTCAGAGGTGCCCGAAGCGGCGATTGAGTAAAGCTCAGATAGTGAGGCAAGTGATGACTGAACGCGTTCAAGTCGGTGGCCTGCAGGTCGCCAAAGCCCTGTACGACTTCGTGAACAACGAAGCCATTCCCGGTACCGGCATCGCTGCCGACAAGTTCTGGGCCGGTGCCGCTGCGGTCATCAAGGACCTGGCGCCGAAGAACCGTGCCCTGCTGGCCAAGCGCGACGAGCTGCAGGCGCAGATCGACGCCTGGCACCAGGCGCGCAAGGGCCAGGCCCATGACGCCGCAGCCTACAAGGCCTTCCTCCAGGAGATCGGCTACCTGCTGCCGGAGCCGGAAGACTTCCAGGCCACCACTGCCAATGTCGACGAAGAGATCGCCCGCCTGGCCGGCCCGCAGCTGGTGGTGCCGGTGATGAACGCGCGTTTCGCCCTGAACGCTTCCAACGCCCGCTGGGGCTCGCTGTACGACGCGCTGTACGGCACCGACGTGATCAGCGAAGAAGGTGGCGCCGAGAAGGGCAAGGGCTACAACAAGGTGCGTGGCGACAAGGTCATCGCCTTCGCCCGCGCCTTCCTCGACGAGGCCGCGCCGCTGGCTGCCGGCTCGCACGTCGATTCCACCGGCTATGCCATCGTCGGCGGCAAGCTGGTCGTCGCACTCAAGGGTGGCAGCAACAGCGGCCTGCGTGACGACACGCAACTGGTCGGTTTCCAGGGCGAGGCCAGCGCGCCGATCGCCGTGCTGCTCAAGCACAACGGCCTGCACTTCGAGATCCAGATCGACGCCTCCAGCCCCATCGGCAGCACCGACGCCGCTGGCGTGAAAGACGTGCTGATGGAAGCCGCGCTGACCACCATCATGGACTGCGAAGACTCCGTCGCGGCCGTCGATGCCGATGACAAGGTGGTGGTCTACAAGAACTGGTTGGGCCTGATGAAGGGCGACCTGGCCGAGGAAGTGTCCAAAGGCGGCAAGACCTTCACCCGCACCATGAACCCGGACCGCGTCTACACCCAGCCGGACGGCTCCGAGCTGACCCTGCATGGTCGCTCGCTGCTGTTCGTGCGCAACGTCGGCCATCTGATGACCAACCCGGCCATCCTCGACGCCGCAGGCAACGAGATTCCGGAAGGCATCCAGGACGCGCTGTTCACCAGCCTGATCGCGGTGCACAACCTGATCGGCAACACCAGCCGCAAGAACACCCGCACCGGCAGCGTGTACATCGTCAAGCCGAAGATGCATGGCCCGGAAGAAGTCGCCTTCACCAGCGAAATCTTCGCCCGCGTCGAGGATGTGCTAGGCCTGGCCCGCAACACCCTGAAAGTCGGCATCATGGACGAAGAGCGTCGCACCACCGTCAACCTCAAGGCCTGTATCAAAGCGGCTTCGGAGCGCGTGGTGTTCATCAACACCGGCTTCCTCGACCGCACCGGTGACGAGATCCACACCTCCATGGAAGCCGGCGCCGTGGTGCGCAAGGCCGCCATGAAGAGCGAGGCCTGGATCGGCGCCTACGAGAACAACAACGTCGACGTCGGCCTGGCCACCGGCCTGCAGGGCCGCGCGCAGATCGGCAAGGGCATGTGGGCCATGCCGGACCTGATGGCGGCGATGCTCGAGCAGAAGATCGCTCACCCGCTGTCCGGCGCCAACACCGCCTGGGTCCCCTCGCCGACCGCCGCCACCCTGCACGCGCTGCACTACCACAAGGTCGACGTGTTCGCCCGTCAGGCCGAACTGGCCAAGCGCACCCCGGCTTCGGTGGACGACATCCTGACCATCCCGCTGGCCAAGGACACCAGTTGGTCAGCAGAAGAAATCCGCAACGAGCTGGACAACAACTCGCAAGGCATCCTCGGCTACGTGGTGCGCTGGATCGACCAGGGCGTCGGCTGCTCCAAGGTGCCGGACATCAACGACGTCGGCCTGATGGAAGACCGTGCCACTCTGCGCATCTCCAGCCAGCTGCTGGCCAACTGGCTGCGCCACGGCATCGTCACCGAGGCGCAGGTGGTCGAAAGCCTCAAGCGCATGGCACCGGTGGTCGATCGCCAGAACGCGGGCGACCCGCTGTATCGCCCGATGGCCCCGGACTTCGACAACAACGTCGCCTTCCAGGCCGCGCTGGAGCTGGTAGTCGAAGGCACCAAGCAGCCCAACGGCTACACCGAGCCTGTACTGCATCGCCGTCGTCGCGAGTTCAAGGAAAAGAACGGCCTGTGATTCGGGCGCTGCTCGAATAGGAAACCGCCCTCCGGGGCGGTTTTTTTATGGGAAGTCGCGGCTAAAGTCCCTCCCGCAGCCCCGTAGCCCGGATGCAATCCGGGGATGCCGCCCCCGGATTGCATCCGGGCTACGCCTCTCTCTCCCCCTACTTAGGTGCAATGGGCAAGCCGACCAGCCAGGGCCACACTGACAACATCCCGAAACTGCGAGGCGCACGCCCATGAGCAAGGCCGACGCGATGGCCGATGCGGGCAAGACAGCGGTGCTGCAGAACATCCACGGCACCATGGAGTTCCTGCAGAAGTTCCCGCCTTTCAACCAGATGGACACCGCCCATCTGGCGTTTCTGGTCGAGCACTGCCAGCTGCGCTTCTATGCCGAGGGCGATTCGATCATCAAACCCAGCGATGGCCCGGTCGAGCACTTCTACATCGTCAAACAGGGCCGTGTGCATGGCGAGCGCCCGCACAGCGCACGGCGTGGCACCGAGACCACCTTCGAGATCACGGCCGGTGAGTGCTTCCCCCTGGCGGCGCTGATCGGCGAGCGCGCCACACGTACCGAGCACCTGGCCGCCGAAGATACCTTCTGCCTGCTGCTGTCCAAGCTTGCCTTCGTCAAACTCTTCGCCGTCTCCAACCCGCTGCGCGATTTCGCCCTGCGTGGGGTCAGCAGTCTGCTCGATCAGGTCAACCAGCAGGTGCAGCTGCGCGCGGTGGAAACTCTCGGCGCGCAGTATTCGCTGGATACCCGCCTGGGCGAACTGGCCATGCGCCAACCCATCGGCTGTGCGCCGCAGACGCCGTTGCGTGATGCCGTGCGAATGATGCACGAGCAGCACGTGGGCAGCATCGTGGTGCTCGACCCGGCCGATAAACCACTGGGTATCTTCACCCTGCGCGACCTGCGCCGGGTGGTGGCTGACGGCGTCGACCTGGCCCAGCCGATCGACAACCTGATGACGCCCAACCCCTTCCATCTGGCGCCGGATGCCAGTGCCTTCGATGCCGCCATCGCCATGACCGAGCGGCACATCGCTCACGTCTGCCTGGTGGAGCACGAGAAACTCTGCGGGGTGATTTCCGAGCGCGACCTGTTCAGCCTGCAACGCGTCGACCTGGTGCATCTGGCACGCACCATCCGCCACGCCGGCAAGGTAGAGACCCTGGCCGGGCTGCGCAGCGACATCCGCCTGCTGGTCGACCGCATGCTCGCCCACGGTGCCAGCTCGACGCAGATCACCCATATCGTCACCCTGCTCAACGACCACACCGTATGCCGAGTGATCGAGCTGACCCTCGAGGACATGGGCGACCCGGGCATACCCTTCACCTGGCTGTGCTTCGGCAGCGAAGGCCGCCGCGAGCAGACCCTGCACACCGATCAGGACAACGGCATCCTCTTCGAGGCCGAAAGCGCCAGTGAGGCTACTGCCATCCGCGAGCGCCTGCTGCCGATCGCCCGCGAGATCAACCAGCGCCTGGCGCAGTGCGGCTTTACCCTGTGCAAGGGCAACATCATGGCCGGCAACCCCGAGCTGTGCCTGTCGCGCGAGGAGTGGTCGCGGCGCTTCGCCGGCTTCGTCCTCGAAGCCACGCCGGAAAATCTGCTGGGCTCGACCATCTATTTCGACCTGCGCGCGATCTGGGGCCCGGACGAAGGCTGCGAACAGCTACGCGAGGAGCTGCTCGGACGCATCGCCAACAACAGCCTGTTCCAGCGCATGATGGCGGAGAACGCCCTGCGCCACCGCCCGCCGGTTGGACGCTTCCGCGACTTCGTGGTGGCCCGTTCGGGCGCCGACAAGGACACTCTCGACCTCAAGGTGCAGGGCCTGACGCCCTTCGTCGACGGCGCCCGTTTGCTCGCGTTGGCCAATGGCATCAGTGCGGTCGGCACCCTGGAGCGCCTGCGCGCGCTGGTCGCCAAGGGCGTGATCGAGGCCCTGGACGGCGCCGCCTATGAAGAGGCTTACCACTTCATTCAGCAGACGCGCATGCAGCAGCATCAACTGCAGGCGCGTGACGAGCTGCCCTACTCCAATCGGGTCGACCCCGACCACCTCAATCATCTGGACCGGCGTATTCTGCGCGAGTCGTTCCGCCAGGCGCAGCGCCTGCAGAGCAGCCTGGCCATGAGGTATCAGCTATGAGCAAGTTCACCTGGTTCACTGGCCGTGGCCCGGCCCTGACCCAGCAGCAACTGCAACGCCGCGAGGCCTTGAGCGCTCCGGCAGCGTTCGACGAACGTCCGCTGCACCAGCAGCGCTTCGTCGTCCTCGATCTGGAAACCACCGGTCTGAACATGCGCCGCGATCAGGTGCTGGCCATCGGCGCAGTGGTGATCGATAACGGCGCCATCGACTTCGCCGAACAGTTCGAATGTACCCTGCACCGCCCCGATCACCAGGCCAGCGCCAGCACCCTGATCCACGGTATCGCCCCCAGCGAAGTGGCCCGTGGCGTGGAGCCAGCCGAGGCACTGCTGGATTTCATGGAGTTCGTTGGCAGCAGCCCACTGCTGGCGTTTCATGCCGAGTTCGACCAGCGCATGCTGGTTCGCGCGCTGCGCCAGAGTCTGGGCTATCGCCTGCAGCACCGTTTCTTCGATGTCGCCGAAATCGCCCCGCTGCTGTGCCCACAATCGCGCATTCGCCAGGGCGGGCTCGATGAGTGGGTCGCCGAATTCGGCCTGCAGGTGCACCAGCGCCACAACGCCAGCGCCGACGCCCTGGTGACCGCTGAACTGGCGCT
The DNA here is from genome assembly GCF_017167985.1 of Ectopseudomonas toyotomiensis. NCBI lineage: Bacteria > Pseudomonadati > Pseudomonadota > Gammaproteobacteria > Pseudomonadales > Pseudomonadaceae > Ectopseudomonas > Ectopseudomonas toyotomiensis. Next base: position 1,634,974 of record NZ_CP070505.1, read on the forward strand.
GATGCTGTTCAGCAAGGCACGCCGTCAGGGCATCGACAGTCTCTGCGAGCTGGAGCGCCAACTGGCTAGCCAACGCCGGCGTCAACACGCCATGTAGCATCGCGCCCCTGGCCACCACAGCGTAATCGCAACACCTCCTTGGCCCTGCAAGAAAACAGTTCACCATCCCCCGGTGCGCACGGCGCACCCTACGGATTGGCGTCCGCGTAAGGTGGTGCGCCGCGCGCACCAACACTTTCGGCACTGTCCACGTGCCCTACAGCACGTAGGGAGGATGGCGCTTCACCCTAAGAAAGGCCTAGAGGTCACGCATCAGCAGCCCGTAGTTCAACTGCACATCTGCCGACAGTGGCAGGTACAGAACGTGGCCATCGCCCGGCGCAACCTGCTGTGCCTGGCCCTGCGCATTCTGCAACTGTTCCAGAGTGAAGCGCAGGTTGCCCTGCGGGGTCATCAGCTCCAGCCCATCGCCCACGGCGAAACGATTCTTCACCCGCACCTCGACCAGTTCGCCACGGCGCTCGCCGGTCAGCTCGCCAACGAACTGCTGGCGCTCCGACACCGAGCTGCCGCGCTGGTAATTCTGGTATTCGTCGTGAACATGGCGGCGCAGGAAGCCCTCGGTGTAGCCGCGATGGGCCAGAGACTCCAGACTGCCCAGCAGGCTCGGGTCGAAGGGTTTGCCGGCCAGCGCGTCGTCAATGGCGCGGCGGTAGACCTGCGCAGTACGCGCCACGTAGAAGTGGCTTTTGGTACGCCCCTCGATCTTCAGCGAGTGCACGCCCATGCGCACCAGCCGCTCGATGTGCTGCACCGCGCGCAGGTCCTTGGAATTCATGATGTAGGTGCCGTGCTCGTCCTCATAGGCGGCCATTTCCTCACCCGGACGCCCAGCCTCTTCGAGCACGAAGGCCTGCGTCGTCGGTGCGCCCTGCCCTAGCGTCGGGTCGACCACGCGGACTATCTCGCCCAACTCGTTCTCGGTCGCGGGCGTGGTCTGGTATTGCCAGCGGCAGGCGTTGGTGCAGGTGCCCTGGTTGGGGTCGCGACGATTGATGTAGCCCGACAGCAGGCAGCGCCCGGAATAGGCCATGCACAGGGCGCCGTGGACGAACACCTCCAGCTCCATGCCCGGCACCTCACTGCGGATCTCCTCGATCTCTTCCAGCGCCAGCTCACGCGACAGGATCACCCGCGTCAGTCCCTGCTGGCGCCAGAACTCGACACTGGCCCAGTTCACCGCATTGGCCTGCACCGAGAGATGAATCGGCATCTGCGGATAATGCTGACGCACCAGCATGATCAGGCCCGGGTCGGACATGATCAGCGCATCCGGCGCCATCTCGATCACCGGCGCCAGGTCCTTGAGAAAGGTCTTCAGCTTGGCGTTGTGCGGGGCGATGTTGACCACCACGTAGAACTGCTTGCCCTGCGCGTGCGCCTCAGCGATGCCAAGGGCCAGGTTGGCGTGGTCGAACTCGTTGTTGCGTACGCGCAGGCTGTAACGCGGCTGACCGGCATACACCGCATCGGCGCCGTAGGCGAAGGCGTAGCGCATGTTCTTCAGGGTGCCGGCTGGCGACAACAGTTCGGGGAAACGGGGCATGACCGCAAGCTCGAAAAATCAGGGCTGGCGATTCTATGCAGGTGACAGGCGTGGATATTGATCTGGGTCTATCGGGCGCTGAAAAGCAGCCGAGTCAGGCACCATCGGTGAAGGGTCGGTGCGCACGGCGCACCCTACAGTGAAAGGCGTCCGCAAATAGGGAGTGGCCGCCCAGGTCACGCGCACCGATGCGCTTTCGGGTAGGGTGCGCTGCGCGCACCACCCCCGTAACGCACGGATAGCGCTAGCGACACACCTGACGATACAGCGCGTCTTCCTTGTCGATACGCTTGAGCTGGGCCAGCTGAGGCTGTTTCTTATCGTCCAGCGGCAACAACTCGCCGGTTGCGCAATTGAGCAGATGGGCGCGGTGCGAAACGTGGTCGATGTGCTGCTTCTCGAAGCGATAGAGCATGAACTCGGCCACCGGTGCGTCCGCCACCTGCTCGCGCACGACGCTCTTGCTGTCGAGCACGGTGAAGGCGGTGATCATCGGTACGAAGTAGCTCCACGGGCGCCAGAATACGTGGCCCGCTTCGGTCGCGACCACGACCGACTCCTTGGGCTGGCGCGCCTGCTGATGCTCGAACCAGGAATACTCGTAGAACACCTGATAACCCAGCATCCCCAGACCACCGAACAGCGGCACGATCCACTTCGGCAGTTTGTTACGCGTCAGTTTGCGCAGCAGCAGAGCGATACCGGCAGCGCCGAGCCCCGCCACCACGATGGCAAGCAAAGTCCACAACATATGGTTGTTCCCGAAAAAAGACGGGCCTCCAGTGGAGGCCCGTCTGTCAGACCCTGGACCATCGACAGATGGCGTCAGGCCAGGATTATGCTTAGTGGCTCAGAGCGGCACCAGCACCTTTGGGGGTACGTACGCTTTCCACCAGATCCTGGATTTCCTGCGGCGGCTCGGCGGTGACCATCGATACGCCGTAGGCCACGGCGAAGTTGATCAGGGCGCCGACGGTACCGAAGGAAGCCGGGGAGATACCCATGAACCACTGGTCCGGGGTGTTTGGCAGCATGTTGGTCCCCGGAATGAAGAACCAGCCCAGGTAGGTGAAGATGTACAGCAGGGTGATCACCAGGCCGGCGACCATGCCGCAGATCGCACCCTTGTCGTTCATGCGCTTGGAGAAGATCCCCATCATCAGCACCGGGAACAGGGTCGCCGCGGCGATACCGAAGGCCAACGCCACCACCTGCGCGGCGAACCCTGGTGGATTCAGGCCCAGGTAGGTCGCCAGCAGAATCGCGCAGGCCATGGAGATCCGCGCTGCGCGCATTTCCCCCTTCTCGCTGATCTTCGGATTGATCAAGGTCTTGATCAGGTCATGACTGATCGCCGAAGAAATCGCCAGCAACAATCCCGCAGCCGTCGACAGTGCCGCCGCAATGGCGCCCGCCGCGATCAGGCCGACCACCCAACCAGGCAGGTTGGCGATCTCCGGGTTGGCCAGAACCAGGATGTCGTTGTTCACGGTCAGCTCGTTACCGCTCCAGCCACGCTCCTGAGCGGTCGCGGTGAAGGCCGGTGCGGCATCGTTGTACATCTGGATGCGACCGTCGCCATTCTTGTCTTCCCACTTGATCAGACCGGTCTGTTCCCAGTTCTTGACCCACTGCGGACGCTCGTCATAGGACAGCGCCGGAGCAGAAGCGCCTTCCGGATAGATGGTGGTGACCAGGTTCAGACGCGCCATCGAGGCAACGGCCGGAGCGGTGAGGTACAGCAGAGCGATGAAGATCAGGGTCCAGCCAGCCGACCAGCGTGCGTCGGAAACCTTCGGCACGGTGAAGAAGCGGATGATCACGTGCGGCAGACCGGCAGTACCGATCATCAGCGACATGGTGAACAGCACCATGTTCAGCTTGTTGTCGACATCGGCGGTGTAGGCAGCGAAGCCCAGGTCACGCACCACTTCATCGAGCTTCTGCAGCAGCGGCACACCGGACTCGACGTGGTCACCGAACAGGCCCAGCGGCGGGATCGGGTTACCGGTCAGCTGCAGGGAGATGAAGATCGCCGGGATGGTGTAGGCCACGATCAGTACCACGTACTGAGCGACCTGGGTGTAGGTGATGCCCTTCATGCCGCCAAATACGGCGTAGGCAAATACCACCGCTGCTGCGATCCAGATACCAGTGGAGTTGCTCACTTCGAGGAAGCGCGAGAAGGCAACACCGGCACCGGCCATCTGACCGATCACGTAGGTCACGGAGATGATCACCAGGCAGATCACCGCAGTCAGGCGCGCGCCACGACTGTAGAAGCGATCACCGATGAAATCCGGCACGGTGAACTTGCCGAACTTGCGCAGGTAGGGTGCCAGCAGCATCGCCAGCAGCACGTAGCCGCCAGTCCAGCCCATGAGGAAAGTGGAGTTGGCATAGCCGCCGGCGGCAATCAGGCCCGCCATGGAAATGAAGGATGCAGCGGACATCCAGTCGGCGGCAGTCGCCATGCCGTTGGTGACCGGATGCACACCACCGCCAGCGACGTAGAACTCCTTGGTGGAGCCGGCACGCGCCCAGATGGCGATACCGATGTAGAGCGCGAAGGACGCGCCTACGAACAACATGTTGATGACGAACTGGCTCATGACTTACTCCTCGACGCCGAATTCTTTATCGAGTTTGTTCAGTCTCCACGCGTAGTGAAAAATGAGTCCGATAAACACGAGGATGGAGCCTTGCTGCGCGAACCAGAATCCGAGGTCGGAACCGCCGACGGAGATTCCCGCGACCATCGGGCGCAGAATCATGGCGAATCCGTAGGAAACCAGCGCCCAGACAATCAGGCTCCAGGTGATGAGCCGCACATTGGCCTTCCAATAGGCCGCGGCATTTGTTTGTTCAGAAGTCATAGACGCCTCCGGTTATTGTTATTCTGATGCAGCTTCAAGCTAGCAGCAGGCCAGCACCGACCGACAGATAGACATTGGTATTAGCCGCATCGCGACGTTTCGTGGATTCATTGCAAGCGCTGAAAACCCTAGTAGAGAAGCGGCATCTTTCAAGCGATTCACTGCGATAAATCCGCATTTGATAATGATTCTCTAAAACACTAGAATCCCGGGCCCTCACCTACCCCCGGCCCAAGGATTCACACCATGCGACGCCTGGTCGTACCGCTCCTCGCCCTGCCCGCTCTCACTTGCCACAGTGCCTTTGCCAGCACCGATAACGACACACCGCTGGCACTGGAAGAAATGCAGATCACCGCCCCTTCGGAACAAGCCGATGGCCCGGTAGACGGCTATCGGGCCACCCGCTCGGCCAGTGCGACCCGTACCGATACGCCGATCCATGAAATCCCACAGTCGATCAGCGTGGTCCCGGAACAGGTGGTGCAGGACATCGGCGCAGTGCGCCTGGAAGATGCGCTGGACTACGCCGGCGGCGTGGAGCGCGGCAACAACTTCGGCGGCCAGGGCCTGACCGAATTTCTGATTCGCGGTTTCAACAGTCAGGAGTTCTACCGCAACGGTTTCGCCGTCAACCGTGGCTACCCGAACATGCCCGACGCCAGCACCATCGAGCGCATCGAAGTGCTACGCGGCCCGGCGGCCATGCTCTACGGCCGCAGCGATCCTGGCGGCACCTTCAACATCGTCAGCAAGCAGCCACAGGCCGAGCGCCGCACCGTACTGGGTAGCCAGGTCAACAGCGAAGGCCTGCGTCGTGGCACCCTCGACACCACCGGTGCCCTGGACGAGCAAGCCGCCTTCACCTACCGCCTGAACCTGGTGGCCGAGGGCGGCGACAGCTTCCGCGATGATGTCGAGAGCGAGCGCTACAACGTCGCCCCAGTGCTGCGCTGGCAGCTCAACGAGGACACCTCCGTCACCCTCGAAGGCGACTACCTGCACAACCGCCACCCGCTCGACCGTGGCGTCACCCGCTATTCCAACCAGAACGGCAAGCTGCCGCGCGACCGCTTCCTGAGCGAGGAGTCCGCCGGCAAGCTGACCAACGAGAACGCCAGCACGCAACTGCGCATCGAGCACCTGCTCAATGACAGCTGGACCCTGCGCGGCGGCGTGCAGTATCTCGATGGCAAGATCTACGGCGGCGCCGTGGAGAACAACAGCAACGCCTACACCGGCTTGCCTGCAGGCGCCAGCAGCGTCGGGCGCAACTACAACGAGCGCTGGCTGAACTGGAATGACGTCAACGCCCAAGCCAACGCCGAAGGCAACTTCGACCTCGGCGGCTTCGCCCACACCCTGCTGGTGGGCGTGGAGTACGACAAGTTCAACTACAACTCGCTGATCATCCGCTCGCCGGGCGGCGGCGCTTACCCCATCGACCTGTACAACCCGGTGCACGGCCAGCCGCTGCCGGCGCTGACCCGTACCACCACGCATGATGCCGAAACGCTGGAGTCCTACGCCTTCTACCTGCAGGACCAGATCGCCCTGACCGAACGCCTCAAGGCGCAGGTGGGTGCGCGTATCGAGCGCTTCGAGCAGAGCTACGAAGACAAGCTCACCACCAGCGGCGACTGGGATCAGGCGCACAACGCCGTAACCCCGCGCTTCGGCCTGATCTACGACCTCACCGACGAGCTGGCGGTTTTCGCCAATACCTCGCGTTCGTTCAAGCCCAACCGTGGCGCTGACCGCCTGGGCAATGCCTTCGACCCGGAAAAAGGTGTCGCTCACGAGGTCGGTATCAAGTACGACATGGCCGACCGTGACCTGAGCCTGACCGCGGCGCTGTTCCATATCGTCAAGGAAAACGTGCTGACCAGCGACCCGCTGGATAGCACGCGCAGCGTCGCCGCCGGTGAAATACGCAGCCGTGGTTTCGATATCAACGTGGCCGGCAATATCACTCCGCAATGGCGGGTTATTGGCGGCTATGCCTACGTCGACGCCGAAGTCACCGAAAGCACCAGCGCCACCATGCCGGCAGGCTCGCGCCTGGCCAACGTGCCACGCCACAGCTTCAACCTGCTCGACACGTACGAGTTCGACAGCGGCACCCTGGCCGGCCTTGGCCTGGGCGTTGGCCTGAAATACGTCAGCGAGCGTCAGGGCCAGACCAGCAACAACACCTTCGACATGGACGGCTATGGCCTGGTCGACCTGTTGGCCTACTACCCGCTTACCGAGAACGTGCGCCTGAACCTCAACCTCAACAACGTCTTCGACAAACACTACGAAGAACGCGCCTGGAACGTCTGGAGCTATCCGGGCGAGCCGCGCACGCTGCAGGCGGGGATTTCGGTCAGTTTGTAAGGATGAGGCCGGGTGAACGATGCTCACCCGGCTTACCTCGTCGTAGCCCGGATGCAATCCGGGATGGCCTGTCGTGCTGCTCCCGGATTACATCCGGACCATGTGCCGTCAGAGCGGGTCGGAGACCAGCTCGATTGGCAGCAGATAGCGCTCTTCAGCGTACTCAATACGGAACTGAACGCGGCGTGTATCGGCTTCGATGGTCTGGCATTCGCCATCTGCCGCCTCCATTCGCCGGCCAGTATGAGTTCGCTTGAAGATCAGGTCGCGGTAGCCATTGCGGCCAACCTTGTCCGTAACGATGAGCACGCCCTTGGCCTCGTCGAACGAAGCCGTGCAATCGTCGTCTCGTTCACCGCCGAAGCTCTCCACCACCAGCCCTCCCATCAAGGTGCGCAACCCTTGCTCTTTCAACTCGTAGAGAGCGAGCTCGGTTTCCGCGAAAGGATTCAGTCGCGACCAGTTGCGGCGGCTGATCCGAACAGCAAACGCCAGGTCATCCCCACGCAGGCGATAAGGCGCAGTATCCAAGGCCAACCTGTCCGCATAGATCGCGTCCCAATCCAACCGATTGGGCTCCACCAGCCGTGCCAGAACCTGTTGCTCGGCGCTATTGAGCACCAGCACTTCCAGGTCCGCCTCGCCATGACTGTCGTGCTCTGCGCGCAGCAGTGGCATCGCGATCAGCGTCAGCTCAGGCCGCGCTGGCCAGACCTTGCAAATACTCTGTTCGGCATCCACCCGATAACGCCCGCGCTCATCCTCGAGCACCTGACTGGCTGTATGGCCTGGGTGGGCTATCTCGATCCAGGTGAGCAACTGCTGCCGGCAATCATCGGCCTGTACCAGGCTCGCCAGCAGCAGACCGCCGAGGGCGGTGGTCAGTCTCTTTTTCATCCTTGAAGTACTCCCGTTCAACGAACCGCGAGTCTACGCGGTGGTCCGCCCACTGCCCATGGCGCGCATCGCGAAACAACCAGGTGATGCGCAGCGCCAGCAGATGTCCGGCACGCGCCTCTTCGCGCAAACCGATATTCCCGCTCATGCCCGATACCACAGGCGCATGAAGCCCAGCGCCAGCAGCAGGCCAACCTGGCCCAATGCCGCGCATAGAGACAGAAAGGAACGCAACGTGCTGTTTTGCGCCGCGTCCTGAATGCCGGTCAGCGTGCTCCAGAAGCCCTCCGGCAGCACCATCAGGCTCAGGCTGGCCAGCGGTTTGCCGGTCAGCATCAGGCCGTCGATCAGGTTGAACCAGCCGCAGAACATCAAGCCGATCAGGATCATCACCGCCACCACCAGGCCGAGGCCCAGGCAGGCGGAAAATTGCATGAGAAGACGCATGGGATCACCTCCAGAGAAGGGGCGCGACACTCGCCGCGCCGATTGGATTCAGGCTTGCGGAGCGCTGCGACCGACGCCGTACCAATCCAGTTTGCGGGTCAGCACCATCACGCTGCCGAGTACGCCGAACACCAGCAGCGAGCCCATCAGCAAGGCGTAGTCTTCGGCATTGAGCAGGCCGTAGAGCATGGCGTACAGAGCGGCCAGCAGGCTGCCGAAGCCCAACCCGCGCCGCCAGCTGTGGAGCACGAAGCTGACGTAGAAACCGATAAGGCCGACGCAAGCGCTGGCTGACAACGCATAGGCCAAGGCGAAGTCCAGATGCTCGGAGAGCGACAACAGCAGCAGGTAGAACAGCGCCAGCGACAGGCCGACCAGCGCGTACTGCACCGGGTGCACAGCCAGGCGCTTGAGCACTTCGAAGAGGAAGAAGGTGGCGAAGGTCAGGGCGATGAACAGCAGCGCATATTTGATTGCGCGATCGGTCTTCAGGTACTGATCCACCGGGTCGACGAAACTCACCCCGAAGTTGCGCCCGAACAGATCCTGGCAACGGTCAGCCCCCACGCAGCCGCGCAATGCCTCTTCCAGATTGGTGGCGAAGAAGCTGGTCTGCCATTCGGCGCTGAAGCCCTTGTCAGAGATTTCGCGGCGGCTCGGCAGGTATTCGCCGACGAAGCTCGGGTGCGGCCAGTCGGAGGTCAAGTTGACCCGGCTATCACGCCCGACCGGCACGATCGACAATTGCTCGGTGCCCTGCAGCTTGAGGTCGAAGGCGAACTCCAGTGTCTGCCCACCCTGGGCATCCAGAGCCGGGAGCGGTGCATGCACACCGGCGCCGAAGTTATCGTCAGCACTGCCCGGCGCGAAGCTCAGGGTCTGGCCATTCAGACGCAGTTGCAGGTCGTTGCTGATGCCACGGATATCGCTGATGCCGACCGAGAGGAAGGGTTTCTCGAAGCGGTAGAAGCCCAGCTCGTCACCCAGTCCCAGGCGCGCCGGCAGGCGGAATTGGCCGCTGACCTGGCTGTCACTGCGGTACAGGCGCGCTTCATAGATGCCACGGGCACGCAGCTCGGTACCCACCTGACCTTCAAGCACGAAGCGCTCCGGAAGGAAGTACAGGCGACCGCGACGCTGACGCTCTTCGCTATAGCGCTCACCGGTCTTCTCGTTGGTCTTCCACTCATGGGTGGTCTTGATATACGGCAGCACCAGGATCGGCCCGGTGATCTGCTGGCGGTAGCTGGAGCTGCGGGCGATATCCTGCAGCACCTCATGGCGCAGGCCTTGGCGCTCGTCGACCAGGCCATCGATCATCAGCAGGGGAATCATCAGTAGCAGAATCAGCAGGGCAATGGCGCCCAGCTTGAAGCCCAGGGAACGGGTCATGGTACGGCTCTCCGTAGCGAGTGAAGGTACGGCAGAGTCTGGGCAAGGGCGGTGGGAGGCGTATGGGGCGAGCGTGGAGATTGTGTGGAGAATGGGTGAAAGAGAAAGGGCGCCGATTCAGGGCGCCCTTTCTAACTGCAATGCGGCATAAGACTGCTCCCGCGTGATGGATATCCGGATCAGCTGATACGGCTGGCACCTACGCGGTCGGCACCATCTTCGGCTACACGGTTCAGGCCTACGCGGTCAGCACCACCTTCGGCTACGCGGTTCGGACCAACGCGATCAGCACCACCTTCAGCTACGCGATTCAGGCCCACGCGGTCAGCACCACCTTCAGCTACGCGGTTCAGGCCCACGCGGTCAGCACCACCTTCGGCAACACGGTTCGGACCAACGCGATCAGCACCATCTTCAGCTACGCGGAAACGCTCCAGAGTACGTTCGGCACCGCCTTCGGCTACACGATTCACGCCGACACGATCTGCGCCATCTTCAGCGACTACAGGGGCTGCAGACTGTTGAGCGTTGATCTGCGGCAGGGCGAAAGCACTGGCGGACAGGGCGGCGATGACGAGGCTGGCGAGGATTTGCTTTTTCATGTTCGTTCTCCTGAGAGGGGTGAGTAACTGGCTACGGTTGCCATGTTACGCACGCCCCAGAACGGCAAAAGGCACATCTCGGGATAGTGACAATCGACGCCATCGATACCTGAAAAAGCGCTTATCGATCAGACAGATAGTTGCCACAGGCAGCAGAACAATGCCGCCCTCGCCTTCCATCCACCTCAGTACTCCAGCCGGTGAACGGCACTAGCATCTGTATAAAAAACCAGTGAAACTTTGCAGCATGCTCAGCCTCGACGCTCCCGAACTCTATTACTTGGCCAATTTCCGCAAGGCCCTCGCCTGGCTCGACGCCCATCACCGTGACCTGATGGATGACGTCGAGCACGCCTTCGTCGCGGACTTCCCCCAGGTGCCACTGCCCGCCCAGGCGCTGCTGGTACGTCTGGTGATGCGCAAGGGTGTGCACTTTCGTGTCAGCAAACTGCGCTATGCCGAGATCGGCGACATCCCGACCGCTGCCGCTCCGCTGCTGGAACTGGGCTGGCTGATCGACTGCGCCGCACTGAGCTTCGACGAACTCGGCGCCCTGCTGCTCAAGGACGAACTGGCCGCGCATTTCGCCAGCGATCTGCCACGCAGCAACCTGAAGAAGAGCGAAGTGCTCGACCATCTGCGCGAGCTGCACAGCGAACCCCGCAGCCTGGCCGACTGGTGCCCGCACCTGGACGAGCGCCTGCTGAGCCTGGCCATCGGCCCGCTGTGCGACCGCCTGCGCCTGATGTTCTTCGGCAACCTGGCGCAGGACTGGTCGGAGTTCGTGCTCGCCGACCTGGGCATTTTCCGTTACGAGCAAGTTCCGATCACCCCAGGTTCGCGCGGCTTTCGCCATCGCCAGGACGTCGACGACTACCTGCACCTGCGCACCTGCCGTGAGGCCTTCGAGGCGGGCATGGCGGTTGCCGAGGTGCTGCAGCAGCTCGGCGATTTCTGCAGCGACAGCCCGCATATCGGCGAACGCCACCAGCGCCTGCTGCTGCAACTGGCGCAACACCTGGAACGCGCCGGTGAACTTGAGTCGGCGTTAGCGCTGTACCGCGACACCCGCGCGGTGGGCTCACGGCAACGGCAGATCCGCGTGCTGGAGCGCCTGGGTCAGGATGCCGAAGCGCTGGTCCTGGCCGAGCAGGTGCTCAAAGCGCCGCACAATGCCGAAGAGCCGCAACTGGCCGAACGGGCACGCACGCGCCTGCGCAAACGCCTCGGCCTGCCGCCAGTAGCCAAGGCGGCGAAACTTGTCGAGGATCGCCTCGACCTGTGCCTGCCGCGCGCCGCCAGCGTCGAGCTGGCCGTGGCCATGCACCTGACCGAGCCGGATGCGTCCGTGCATTACGTGGAGAACACATTGATCTGCGGGCTGTTCGGCCTGCTCTGCTGGGAGGCGATCTTCGCCCCGCTGCCCGGCGCCTTCTTCCATCCCTTCCATACCGGCCCGGTGGATCTGCACCGCGCCGACTTTCACGCCCGCCGCGCCGAGCTGTTCGCCGCCTGTCTGGCACGTCTGGAGGACGGCAGCTACCTCGAGACCATGCGCCGCACCCACACCGAGAAATTCGGCATCCAGTCGCCCTTCGTGTTCTGGGAGCTGCTCGATACCGAACGCCTGGAACAGGCGCTGGCCTGCCTGCCACCGGCGCACCTGGGCGCCTGGTTTCGCCGCCTGCTGGCCGATATCCGCGAAAACCGCGCCGGCATGCCCGACCTGATCCAGTTCTGGCCGGCCGAGGGCCGCTACCGAATGATCGAGGTGAAAGGCCCGGGCGACCGCCTGCAGGACAACCAGAAACGCTGGCTGGCCTTCTGCGCCGAGCACGGCATGCCGGTCAGCGTGTGCTACGTGGAGTGGAGCGATTGAGCCTGCGCATCGCCGTGCGCGAGCTGTGCGAGTTCACCGCCAAGGAGGGTGATCTCGACCTGCGCTTCACCCCCTCACCCACCGCGCAGGAGGGCATGGCCGGGCACGCCACGGTGGTGAGCCGGCGCGGCCCGGATTACGTTGCCGAGCTGCCACTGATCGGCCAGTTCGAGGGGCTGACGGTCAGTGGCCGCGCTGATGGCTTCGACCCCGAGTTTCGCCTGCTGGAAGAGATCAAGACCCACCGCGGCGACATCTCGCGCATCCCGGCCAACCACCGCCTGCTGCACTGGGCGCAGGTGAAGATCTACGGTTGGCTGCTGTGCCAGGAACTGGGCTTCGAGGAACTGGATCTGGCGGTGGTGTACTTCAACGTCATGACCCAGCAAGAAACGGTATTCCGCGAGCGCCACAGCGCCGCGTCGCTGGGTGAATTCTTCGCCCTGCACTGCCGCCGCTATATCGATTGGGCGCGGCAGGAACAGGCGCATCAGCAGGCTCGCAACCAGGCATTGGAGGTGCTGGAGTTTCCCTACGGCGAATTTCGCCATGGCCAGCGACAACTGGCCGAGGCTGTGTATCGCGCTGCGCGTGACGGCCATTACCTGCTGGCGCAGGCCACCACCGGCATCGGCAAGACTCTTGGCACCCTGTTCCCGCAGCTCAAGGCCATGCCCGGCCAGCAGCTCGACCGCCTGTTCTTCTTGAGCGCCAAGACGCCGGGCCGGCGCCTGGCACTGGATGCCCTGCAACGCCTGCGCGAACCAGAAACGCCGCTGCGCGTGCTGGAACATGTGGCCCGCGACAAGGCCTGCGAACACCCGAGTAAGGCCTGCCATGGCGACTCCTGCCCGCTGGCCAAGGGCTTCTACGACCGCCTGCCGGCAGCGCGCAGTGCGGCGCTCAAGGAACGCTGGCTGGATCAGCAGGCCGTGCGCAATATCGCCATCGCCCACGGCGTGTGCCCCTACTACCTGAGCCAGGAGCTGTGCCGCTGGAGCGACGTGGTGGTGTGCGACTACAACTACTACTTCGACCTCGGCGCCCTGCTGCACAGCCTCACCCTGATCAACCAGTGGCGCGTCTGCCTGCTGGTGGACGAAGCGCACAACCTGGTGGAACGCGGGCGCGGCATGTACAGCGCCGAGCTGGATCAGGCGCGCTTCAAAGCCATGTGTCGCGAAGCGCCGAAGCGCCTGAAAAGCGTGCTGGAACGGGTCGACCGCCACTGGGATCAACTGCACCGCGAGCAGCAGGTGCCCTACCAGGTCTACCCGCTGGCGCCGGACTTGCTGCTCGCCGCGCTGGGCAAGGCGGTCAGTGCCATCACCGACCTGCTTACCGACCAGCCCGAAGGCAATGGCGGCGAGCTGCTCAGTTTCTACCTGGACGCCATGCTGTTCTGCCGCCTGGCGGAAAGCTTCGGCGCACATTCGCTGTTCGACATCAACCGCATCGAGGCCGGCAACGGGCGAAGTTATTCGACCCTGTGCATCCGCAATATCCTGCCGGCGCCCTTCCTCGGCCCACGCTTTGAGGACGCCCACAGTGCCACGCTGTTCTCCGCTACTCTCAGCCCCAACCCTTACTACCTCGACCTTCTCGGCCTGCCGGAAGAGACCCAGTGCCTGGACGTCGCCTCGCCGTTCAGCGCCGAGCAACTACACGTGCAGGTGGTGCGTAACCTGTCGACCCGCTACCAGCACCGCGACGCCTCGCTGGCGCCGATCTGCCAATTGATGGCGCGCCAGTACGCCGAACGCCCGGGCAACTACCTGGCGTTCTTCAGCAGCTATCAATATCTGGAACAGGTACTGCAGGAGCTGCGCCGCGACCACCCGCAGATCCCGGTATGGACGCAGTCCCGGCAGATGGACGAAGCGGCGCGTCAGGGCTTTATCGAACGCTTCCAGATCGGCGGACGCGGCATCGGCTTCGCCGTGCTCGGTGGCGTATTCGGCGAAGGTGTGGATCTACCCGGCGAACGCCTGATCGGCGCCTTCGTCGCCACCCTCGGCCTGGCCCAGCTCAACCCGATCAACGAAGAAATCCGCCAACGCATGGACGCTCTGTTCGGCAATGGCTACGACTACACCTACCTCTACCCCGGCTTGCAAAAGGTCGTGCAAGCCGCCGGCCGGGTGATCCGCACGCCGGAAGACCAGGGCGTGCTCTACCTGATCGACGACCGCTTCGCCCGCCCCGAAGTACGCAAACTGCTGCCGACCTGGTGGCAGGTTGAGCTGCTGCGCTTGCCCGTCACGCTGCCTTTGCTGGAAAGCTGACAACACGCACCAGATCAAGCGCCCGGCAGCTGCAGGATGACCTCCACGCCGCCCTCGACATTGCCGATGCGCAGCTCGCCGCCATGCAGCTCGGCCACCTCTTGGACGAAGTTCAGGCCCAGCCCGGTGCTCTTGCGGCCGCTGTTGGGACGGGCCAAGGAGTAGAAGCGCTCAGTCAGGCGCGCCAGGGCGTAGTCGGGGATGGCTTCGCCCTGGTTGAACAGGCGCAGGACGATACGCTCGCCATCGCGCTCGGCGGCGATGCGGATACGCCCGCCGGGCGGAGTGAAGTCGAGGGCGTTGTCCAGCAGGTTGGCCAGTGCCTGGCGTAGCAGGAAGCGCTCGCCGCGCAGGCTGAGGCCTGCTGGCACAACCTGTTCGATCTGCAGGTTGGCGGCGGTGATACGCGCCTGCTGCGCTTGCAGCAGCTCGCCCACCAGCGGCGCCAGCGGCACTGCCACGCGCTCTTCCAGACCTTGACGCTGCTCCACTTGAGCCAGGTGCAGCAGGCGTTCGATCAGGTTCTGCAGGCGCGCGCTTTCCTGCTGGATATTGGCCACGAACCGCTGGCGCTGCTCGACCGGCATGTCGCCGTCGAGCAGTTCGGCGGCGCCGCGGATGGCCGCCAGCGGGCTCTTCAGCTCGTGGGTCAGGGTGTGCACGTAGCGCTCGACGTAGGCCTTGCCTTCCAGCTCGGTGCGCATACGCTCCACCGCCTTGGCCAGTTGCCCCAGTTCGCCGCCGCGCACAGTGGGCATCTCGGCGCGTTGGCCCTCGCTGACAGCCTGGGCGTAGCGAGTGAGCTTGCCCAGTGCGGCGCTGAGCCACCAGGACAGCCCCGCACCAATCAACAGGCCAAGGCCGATCAACCCGGCACCGAGCCAGCCAAGACGCGTTTGCGAGCGCTCGATATAGGGCTGCAGGGTGCGGTTGGGTTTGGCCACCGAGACCACGCCGATGATTCGCTCGCCGTCCTTGATCGGCGCGGCGACATACATCACCGAAGAGTCGGGATCGTCCGGGTCTTCGCGGGTCGAGCGGGCGCCGTACTGGCCGCGCAGGGTCAGCAGCACATCGTTCCAGCGCGAATAATCCTGGCCGACCGCCAGGCCTGTGGAGTCGAGCAGGACGATGCCCTGGGCGTCGGTGACGTAGATGCGGTGGTTGACCTCGGCCTTGGTCAGCCCCCAGATGCTGGCCTGCGGCTGGCGCCGGCCATAGGCTTCCAGCGCTTCGTGCAGACGGCCTTGGCCGAGGGTGCCGGCCTTGACCTCGTCGCGCAGGATCTCGGCCAGCAGGTTGGCGGTATCGACCAGGGTTTCCTCGGTGCTCTGGCGTACGCCGGGGCGAATCTCGTCCATCACCGTGCTCAGCACGAACCAGCCGGCCAGGCCAACAAAGAGGAAGTAGACGAGGAAGATGCGCACGCCCAGTGGCATGACTCAGGCCTCCGGTTCGAAACTGTAGCCCAGCCCGCGATGGGTCTGGATCGGCTCTTCGCTCGGGGCGATGGCGCGCAGTTTGGCGCGCACACTCTTGATATGGCTGTCGATGTTGCGCTCGTAGCCGGCCTCGCTGGCCACGCCGAGGGCATCGAGCAATTGCTCGCGCGAATAGACCCGGCGTGGCTGACCGAGCAGCGTGCGCAGCAGGCGAAATTCGTGGCGGGTCAGGCTCAGGGCTTGGCCATGGTAGTGAATGCGAAAGGCGGCATCGTCGATCTGAAAGGTGCTTGGCGCGCTGGCTGCTGGTGCTTCTCGCGGCGCCACGCGCTTGAGGATGGCCTTGACCCGAGCGGCCACCTCACGCGGGCTGAAGGGTTTGACCACGTAGTCGTCGGCGCCGATTTCCAGGCCCACCACGCGGTCGATCTCCTCGCTGCGTGCGGTGAGGAAGATCACCGGCACCTCGGAGAAGCGGCGCAGGCGCTTGCACAGTTCGAAGCCGCTGATATCGGGCAGGCCGACATCGAGAATCGCCAGGTCGAAGGTGCCGTTTTCCAGTAGCGTCAGCGCCTCGCCGCCCAGGCTCGACCAGTGTGTGACGAAGCCTTCGGCCTGCAGGGCATAGACCAGCGTATCGGCAATCGCGGCTTCGTCTTCGACTATGAGTATCTGCGGCATCGGGCGTCCTGCACCTGTTGGGCAACGGCGGCAGACTGCCGGGGGCCGGATCATGCGTCAAGCAGGCGATAACGTAGGAAGGGGGCAAGCCGTCAGCGGAGGTTGGCGGGTTACACCCGCCCTACGCGACAGCGCCGCTGCGACTGCATGGATGCAGAAGGTAGAACGAAGCAGGATGCCAGAGTCGAAAGCGCCTCCCGCAAGGTTTTCGCTCACCTGGAGCCCAATCCGGGAAATCGTGCCATTCGTTCCCCGGATTGCATCCGGGCCACGCGCTCAGGGAATCTCGCCGCGGATGTACTGCTCCAGCTGACGGATCAGGTCGGCCTGTTCGGCAATGGTTTCCTTGACCAGGTCACCGATGGACAGCAGGCCAATCAGTTCGCCCTCGGCCAGCACCGGCAGGTGACGCAGGCGGCGCTCGGTCATCAGCTCCATGCAGTACTGCACGCTGTCACGCGGGCCGACGCTGATGACGTCGCTGGTCATGATTTCACTGATCTTGGTGTTGAGCAGCGAACGCTCGGCCAGCGCTACCTTGCGCACGTAGTCACGCTCGCTGACGATGCCTACCAGGCGCCCGCCGGAGAGCACCACCAGTGCCCCGACACCCTTTTCGGCCAGCACACGCAAACCGTCGAGCAGCGAATCCTCACGGTCGACGCTGTAAACGTAGGCATGGGCTTTATTGCGAAGAACTTCTGCGGCGGTTTTCATGCTGACGACTCCTTTTGTTGTTATCCGTTTTTAGCAGAGTTGGCCGCCGCGGTCAGCCTCACTCGAGGCTGAATCGTCCAGTATTCTGCGCCAGCCCTTCGCTGCCTCGGCGCAGTTGCTCGGCGGCGCTGCTCACGGCCTGGGCGCCATCGAGCAGTTGTCCGGCGGCCTGATCGACCTGCTGGATATTGCCACTGACCTCATCGGCGGTGGCCGCCTGCTGCTCGGCAGCCGTGGCGATCTGCGCCAGGCGGTCGCTGACGCGCTGCACCGAGTCGACGATGTTCTGCAATTCATCACCCATGGCCAGCACGCTGCCGATGTCGCCGTCGGCCTGGCTGCAGGCTTCTTCCATCAGGGTGACCGACTGACCAACCACGCGCTGCAGGTTGTCCACGGTCTGGGCGATTTCCTGGGTCGAGTCCTGGGTGCGCTTGGACAGCGAGCGCACTTCGTCGGCAACCACGGCAAAGCCTCGACCGGCCTCGCCCGCGCGCGCCGCCTCGATGGCGGCATTGAGTGCCAGCAGGTTGGTCTGCTCGGCAATGCCCTTGATCACCTCGACCACGCGGTTGATCTGCTGGGTCTGATCACGCAGTTGCTGCAACGCAGCGGCGCTGTCGCCGAGACGGCTGCTGAGGTGGCGCATGCTGGCGCTGGTGCGCTCACTGCGCTGGTTGCTGCTCAACGCCACCTCGCGTGTCTGCTGCGCTTCCACCGCTGCCTGCTCGCAGCTTTGCGCCACGCTCTGCGCGGTGGCGGCCATCTGCGTCGCGGCGGTGGCGATCTGGCTCATCTGCGCCTGCTGCTGCTCGACGGCGTCCAGCGCATCACGCGCCTGACCACCGAGCAATTGCACCGTGCTGTCCAGTTGCTGGCTTTCGCGGTTGACGCCCTGCAGCGAGTCGCGCATCTGCTCGACCGCAGTATTCAGCGCCTGGGCGATGGCGGCCAGGTCGTCACGGCCGTTGACCTCCATGCGCACGCGCAGGTCGCCGTCACGCAGACCACGCGCGGCTTCGATAATGTTGCTGGTACTGATGCGGATCGAGGCGTTCAGGCATATCAGTACGTACATCGCCAGCAGGGTCAGCACGATGAAGGCGCCGATCACCTCGATCATCGAGTGCAGCGCCTGCTGCCGGTAATGACCGAGGCTGGCGCTGAACTGCTGATAGAGCGCTTGCTGCAGGCCCTGCAGCTGGCTCTCCAGCGCCTCGACGCGCTGCACGAACTGCTCGGGCGTGAGCGCCATCGGGCTGGCTTCGAACATGTCGCGATCGATCTGGGTGAGGAAGTCGTCGAATGCCTTGAGCGAGGCGTCAAAGGGCGCGCTCAGCTGGCGCATGGCCTGCGGCGCCTCGCGTGACAGGGTGATCTGCGCCTTGACCAGTTGCGCCCGCTGCTCGTCGAGGCTGCGGCGCAGGTCGCGGATCAGCACCCGGCTCTGCAGGGTGAAATGCTGCGAAACCACGGCGCCATGACCCTGAGCGGCGAAGGTGCCAAGCTGCTCGAGCAGCCGCGGCATGACGTAGGTGATCTGCTCCATCATCAGGTAGGTGTCGAGGCGCGGATCGAGAATCAGGGTGCTGTCGGTCGCCACCTGCTCGCGCAGGGCGATCAGGTACAACAGCGCCTTCTGGTA
The DNA here is from genome assembly GCF_017167985.1 of Ectopseudomonas toyotomiensis. NCBI lineage: Bacteria > Pseudomonadati > Pseudomonadota > Gammaproteobacteria > Pseudomonadales > Pseudomonadaceae > Ectopseudomonas > Ectopseudomonas toyotomiensis. The sequence continues at coordinate 1,653,822 of NZ_CP070505.1, forward strand.
GCGCTCCAGTGCATCGGGCAAGGGAACCTTGGTCAGCCCAGCAGCTCGCAGACCGTCGCGCTCACCCTGCAGGGCCTGGAAATGCTGGCGCGCCTGATCACTGATCAGCTCGCTCTGCAGCGGCTCGGCGGCCTGCTGCAAAGCCTCGTCGAGCCTGGCCTCGCGCTGCTGCAGCAGCCCCTGCGCGGCATTCTCGGTGCCTTTCCAACGCGCCAGCAGGGTGCGCTGGGCAATCAGCTCATGCTGCACCTGCGCCATGCGCTCCAGCGCTTGCGCACCTTCCACCTCGAAGTCCACGGACTGCAGACGTGACAAGTAATCACTGCTGATGACCCACAACGCGTATCCGAGCGGAAGCGCGAACAACAGGAACACCAGCTGAAACTTGTGGGCAAAACTGAAACGCTGCAGCAGCCGTACACCCGGCTTGAGTACTCCCGTCATAGCGACACCTCAACGACCTAAAGGGCCTACAGGCCTGGCAAAGAATTGCATATAGCAAAAAGCAGGCCCGACGCTAACGCCGATCAGATGAGGTTCCCAAAGTAGCCGTTGGTAGGAGCCCCGCCCCGGGGCGAAGCTTCTCGAGTCCGCTCCGCCTGGGTTCGCGGCGGAGCGCCGCTCCTACGTGTGCGGTGCATTGAGGCTCAACTGAGTGGCGCTAGGTCCAACACCCCTGGGGGCAAGGAAGTCGATACTGGGCACTCTCGACGAGTGTAATGGCCAATGAGTATCAGCCTTTTCCGAAATGCGACAATTAACTCAGCATTGGGGACGATCGCGGGTGTAACGCTCGGCCGGGTCCACGGCTGCACCAAGATCGCGCATGGCGCTGGCACCGATCAGCAGCGGATAGCTGAAGGTGCTGCGATCCGTCAGGTTGACTTCGATGGTGCGTTCCTCTTCGCCCAGGCAGATCGGCATCTCGATCACCGGACGCTGCGAGTAGGCGACTTCCTTGATTTCGGCGTCACTCTCTTCAGCGCGCTTCTTGATCTCGGCGATGCGCACCAGCGGGTGTTCGTAAACCGTATCCTCGGCGCCATCGACGGCCAGGCGGAAGCGTACCCAGTCTTCGCCGTCGCGCTTGAAGGGTTCGATGTCCTTGGCCGATAGCGACGCGGTCATTGCGCCGGTGTCCATCTTGGCCTTGAGGGTCTGGCCCAGAGCAGGGAGCTTGATCAGTTCGTAACGGCCGTAAAGGTCCGGTTGTTCATCGGCCATGGTCGGCAGACTGATGGCGGCGGCCAGCAGGAGCAGAGCGTATTTCAAGGTCAGGTCCTCTCGTTTGCTGTGACCGAACCTACGACTGCCAGGCGCCTGCCGCGTTCCACCAGAAGCGTTACAACATGCTGCGTGCAAGCGCTATTTTTTAACCTGAGGTTTCCGCACGCCGTCAGGGAAACACTGAAAAAATCGTCATGCCCGCGCAAGCGGGTATCCAAAATCTGCGAAGCATCTGGGCTCACGCCTTCGCGGGAGTGACGACAGATGGCTTTTGCAGAGCAGCCTCAGCGGCCGCGCCCCTCCAGATCCATCCCACTCCACAACTCGTCGAGCCGCTCAAAGCCCCACTCTTCGGCCGACTCACGCCCGACGATGCGGTCCTGATCGGTGATCTTGCTCAGATCGACGACGCTCTGCGGCAACGGCAAACGTGACTTGGCCGAGAAGAACACCTTGACCCTGGGCGCCAGCAGCGCCTTGGGATTCTGCTCCATGACTACCGCCAGGCGTCCACTCTGCAAACGCACCAGCGCGCCGACCGGGTAGATGCCGACGGTCTTGACGAAGGCCTGGAACACCAGCTCGTCGAAATGCCCCTTCCACTCGGCCATCTTGCGGATCGACTCGGCCGGGTCCCAGCCCTGTTTGTAGGGACGGTTGGAGGTGATGGCATCGTAAACGTCGCAGACCGCGCCCATTTTCGCCATCAGGCTGATCTGCTCGCCCTGCAGGCGGTGTGGATAACCGCTGCCATCGACCTTCTCGTGGTGATGCAGGCACACGTCGAGGACCAACGCACTGACCTGTTTGCTGGCGATCAGAATGCCGCCGCCCTCCTCCGGATGCTTGCGCACCTTGGCGAACTCGTTGTCGGTGAGCTTGCCGGGCTTGTCCAGCAGCTCCTGCGGTACGGCCATCTTGCCGATATCGTGCAGCAAACCGGCCAGCCCGGCCTCGCGCACAGCCGCTTCGGGCAGGCCGAGCTGGCGTGCCAGGGCGATCATCAGCGCGCACACCGCGACCGAGTGCATGTAGGTGTATTCATTGCTGTGCTTGAGCCGTGCCAGGCTGATCAAGGCATTGGGGTGGCGCATCACCGACTCGGAAATTTCCTCGACCAGCGATTCGGCCTGCTCGAACTGCAGCGCCTGGCCCATGCGCGCATCACAGAACATGTCCATCACCGCCTGCTTGGAGCGCGCGCAGAGCTTCACGGCCTGCTCCAGCTCCTGCTCCATCGACAGCGCCTTGACCTTGGGCGGCTCGATAGCGGCCAGTAACCGCGCCTCGGCTTCGCACTCGACCTCGGCTTCTGTGGCGGCCTTCACGCCAACGGCGACATCGCTGCCCTTGCTGACGTCGATCCACAACTCGGTGATCGCACTATCGCGAATACGAGCGAGGTCTTTTTCGGAGTTGAGGACAAACTTGGACTTCCAGAAGGGATGATCCATCCAGGAGCCGCAGAACTCCTGGATGAACATTCCGACGCGTAGATCAGCGACGGCGATCCGTTTGAGCATGGTGCATACCGGCAGGTTGAAGCGCCTTCCGTGGGCGGGATGTCCCGTGGTGACGATCATTGGCTTATAGACGCTGATCTGGCAATAGGCCAGTGGGGGGAGCTTTGAGCAAAATGCCGTGCTTGCATAAGATGGCCGCTCACTGCCCGCCATGGAGTCGACATGCGCCCTCTGCTGACCGGCCTTGCCAACATCGTCCTGCTGCTCGCCAACACCCTGATCCTGATCGGCCCGTTGCTGCTGATCGCCCTCGCCAAGCTCGTCTTGCCCGGACAAAGCGCCCGCGACACCTGTTCGCGCGGGGTGATGTGGGTGGCCGAATTTTGGGCGGAGAACTGCAAACGCATCTTCGCCCTGCTGACGCCGACACACTGGGACATCCGCGGCAACGCCGAGATGCGCAGAGACCGCTCCTACCTGGTGATCAGCAATCACCAGTCCTGGGTCGACATTCCCGCCCTGGTGCAGGCCTTCAACCGCAGGACGCCCTACTTCAAGTTCTTCCTCAAGCAGCAACTGATCTGGGTGCCCTTTCTCGGCCTGGCCTTCTGGGCGCTCGATTACCCCTTCATGAAGCGTTACTCCAAGGCGTTCCTGGACAAGAACCCGCACATGAAGGGCAAGGATCTGGAGATCACCAAGGCTGCCTGCGAGAAGTTCAAGCGCCTGCCGGTCACCGTGGTCAACTATCTCGAAGGCACCCGTTTCACTGCGGCCAAGCAGGCGCAGCAGGAGTCGCCCTACCGCTACCTGCTCAAGCCCAAGGCCGGCGGCGTGGCGTTCGTACTCGCGACGCTGGGTGAACAGATCGACGCCGTGCTGGACGTGACGCTGGTGTATCCCGGCAGGCAGGTGCCAGGGTTCTGGGCACTGCTCAGCGGCCAGGTGCCGAAGGTGATCATGGATATTCAGACACTCGAACTCGACCCGGCGCTGTGTCAGGGCGATTACGAGAACGACCCGGTTTTCCGCCTGCAGGTGCAGGACTGGGTTTCGGACCTGTGGCTGGCCAAGGACAAACGCATCGAGCAGTTGCGCAGCGAAAAACACGACTGACCGTCGGCACCGAACCGGGCATCGTTCGGATTTCCGAATACGCCCGCACGCGTTGGTCGGAAGAGCGAACGAGCAACAAATGAAGACAACCTGAAGTTAAAAACTTAATTCATACAAATCAAATACTTAACGAATTATCGAAGCCCTCGAACACGCTGGCACACAACCTGCTCAAGTCACTGCAGGAATGCAATAGACCTTCCATGAGCAAAGTGGCGCACCCCGCCATCACAACAACAACATCGAGGATTCGATTCATGCGTACCTTCCACCGTGTACTGAGCGTGGCCATTGCCGCCGCCGTCCTTTCCACCCCGGTAACCGCTGCGGAACTGACCGGCACCCTGAAGAAGATCAAGGACAGCGGCACCATCACCCTGGGCCACCGCGACTCGTCCATTCCCTTCTCCTACTTCGGCGACAACTCGCGCCAGCCGATCGGCTACTCCCATGACCTGCAGCTGAAGGTGGTCGAGGCGATCAAGCAGGAACTGGGCATGCCGGACCTGAAGGTACGCTACAACCTGGTCACTTCGCAGACCCGCATCCCGCTGGTGCAGAACGGCACCGTCGACCTGGAATGCGGCTCCACCACCAACAACATCGAGCGCCAGCAGCAGGTCGATTTCTCCGTTGGCATCTTCGAGGTGGGCACCCGCCTGCTGGCCAAGAAGACCAGCGGCATCAACGATTTCGAAGACCTCAAGGGCAAGAACGTGGTGACCACCGCCGGTACCACGTCCGAGCGCCTGATCAAGTCGATGAACGCCGAGAAGAAGATGGGCATGAACGTGATTTCCGCCAAGGATCACGGCGAGTCCTTCCTGATGCTCGAATCCAACCGCGCCGTCGCCTTCATGATGGACGACGCCCTGCTCGCCGGCGAAATGGCCAAGGCCAAGAAGCCGGATGACTGGGCCGTGGTCGGTACCCCGCAGTCCTTCGAAATCTATGGCTGCATGGTGCGCAAGGGCGATGCCGGCTTCAAGCAGGTGGTCGACAAGGCCATCAGCGCCACCTTCGCCTCCGGCGAGATCAACGACATCTATGCCAAATGGTTCCTCCAGCCGGTGCCGCCGAAGGGCCTGAACCTGAATTTCCCCATGAGCGACGAGCTGAAGAAGCTGATCGCCAACCCGACCGACAAATCTGCAGAACAGATCTGACGGTGATGCGCCGCCATGCTCACAAGGCGTGACGGCGCGGGGACTCCGGGGAAGCCAGCGGCTTCCCCTACCTAATTCCTGACGAAGCCGAGACCGTCCGCCCAGGCGGATACGGGCAGCTGTTGCCCGCCTTACGCTTCGCCATCGTCGCCGTACCCAGGATCTCGCGAGCTGAAGCCGCTTGACTCGCGTTGCTCACCCTTCGGGCCAGCCTGCGGCTGTTACTCCCGTTGGTCGTAGCAACGCAGCAGGGCCGACGCGCAGCAGATCCTGTCCTCACGAGAGGGTATCTGTAATGAATTACAACTGGGACTGGGGTATTTACTTCAAGTCCACCGGCATCGGCAGCGAAACCTACCTGGACTGGTTCATCACCGGCCTGGGCTGGACCATCGCCATCGCCCTGGCCGGCTGGATCATCGCCCTGGCGCTGGGCTCGCTGCTCGGCGTGATGCGTACCCTGCCGAACCGCTGGCTGTCTGGCCTGGCCACCGCCTACGTGGAAATCTTCCGTAACGTGCCGCTGCTGGTGCAGCTGTTCCTCTGGTACTTCCTGGTGCCGGACCTGCTGCCCGAACCACTGGAACTGTGGTTCAAGCAGGATCTCAACCCGGCCACCTCGGCCTATCTCTCGGTGGTGGTGTGCCTCGGCCTGTTCACCGCCGCGCGGGTCTGCGAACAGGTACGCACCGGCATCGAGGCGCTGCCCAAGGGGCAGACTGCCGCCGCTTACGCCATGGGTTTCCGCCTGCCGCAGATCTACCGCAACGTGCTGCTGCCGCAGGCCTTCCGCATCATCATTCCGCCGCTCACCAGCGAGTTTCTCAACATCTTCAAGAACTCTTCGGTGGCCTCGTTGATCGGCCTGATGGAGCTGCTGGCGCAGACCAAGCAGACCGCCGAATTCAGCGCCAATCTGTTCGAGGCCTTCACCCTGGCCACGCTGATCTACTTCACCCTGAACATGAGCCTGATGATGATCATGCGCATGATCGAGAAGAAGGTTGCCGTGCCCGGCCTGATCTCCGTAGGGGGTAAATGATGGATTTCAGCGAAATCATCCCCGCCCTGCCGGGCCTGTGGGACGGCATGGCGATGACCCTGCAACTGATGGCCCTGGGCATCCTCGGCGGGGTGGCACTGGGCACTCTGCTGGCCCTGATGCGTCTGTCGCACAGCAAGCTGCTGGCCAACATCGCCGCCACTTACGTCAACTACTTCCGCTCGATCCCTTTGCTGCTGGTGATCACCTGGTTCTACTTCGCGGTGCCATTCATCCTGCGCTGGATCACCGGCGAGGACACCCCGGTGGGCGCCTTCAGCTCCTGCCTGGTGGCCTTCGTGATGTTCGAGGCAGCCTACTTCTGCGAGATCGTCCGCGCCGGCATCCAGGCCATTCCCAAGGGTCAGATGGGTGCCTCCCAGGCGCTCGGCATGAGCTACGGCCAGAGCATGCGCCTGATCATCCTGCCGCAGGCGTTCCGCAAGATGACGCCGCTGCTGCTGCAGCAGAGCATCATCCTCTTTCAGGACACCTCGCTGGTGTACACCGTGGGCCTGATGGACTTCCTCAACGCCGCCCGCTCGCGTGGCGACATCATCGGCCAGCCCCATGAGTTCCTGATCTTCGCCGGCCTGGTCTACTTCACCATCAGCTTCGCCGCCTCGCGCCTGGTCAAGCTTCTGCAAAAAAGGTTAGCCGTATGATTTCCATCCAGAACGTCAACAAGTGGTACGGGGACTTCCAGGTGCTGACCGATTGCAGCACCGAGGTGAAGAAGGGCGAAGTGGTCGTGGTGTGCGGACCGTCCGGCTCGGGCAAATCGACCCTGATCAAGTGCGTCAACGCGCTGGAGCCGTTCCAGAAGGGCGACATCAACGTCGACGGCACCTCCATCGCCGACAAGAAGACCAACCTGCCCAAACTGCGCTCGCGCGTCGGCATGGTGTTCCAGCATTTCGAGCTGTTCCCGCACCTGACCATCACCGAAAACCTGACCATCGCGCAGATCAAGGTGCTCGGCCGCAGCAAGGAAGAAGCCACCAAGAAGGGCCTGGCCCTGCTCGATCGCGTCGGTCTGGCTGCCCATGCGCACAAGCATCCTGGTCAGCTCTCCGGCGGCCAGCAGCAGCGCGTAGCCATTGCCCGTGCCCTGGCCATGGACCCGGTGGTAATGCTGTTCGACGAGCCGACTTCGGCGCTCGACCCGGAGATGGTCAACGAAGTGCTCGACGTGATGGTGCAGCTGGCCCAGGAAGGCATGACCATGATGTGCGTGACCCACGAGATGGGTTTCGCCCGCAAGGTCGCCGACCGGGTGATCTTCATGGACGCCGGGCAGATCGTCGAGGACTGCCCCAAGGAGGAGTTCTTCGGCGACATCAACGCCCGCTCCGAGCGCGCCCAGCAGTTCCTGGCGAAGATCCTCCAGCACTGACCTGTCGCGCCTGACGTAGCCCGGATGCAATCCGGGCTACACATCCACATATCTGGCCAGTCTGGGGAGGACTATGATGCAATGCCTGCCCGCCCCTTCTCGCGCCGATCTGACCGTGAAACCGCGCCTGCTCCGTCACCTGTCGCTGATTCTGCTGTTCCTGCTGCTGGTGCTCGGCTGCGGCTACGCCGCCTATCACATCAGCGACCGCGCCGGCATCCGCGCGCTGGCCGAGAACGGCGAGCGCCAGCTGGAGCTCAACGCTCGCGCGGTGGAAAGCGAAATCACCAAGTACACCTACCTGCCCAGCCTGCTGGAACTGGAAGGCAACGTCTCGCGCCTGCTACTCGCGCCCACGGCCTACCGCCGTCATCACGTCAACATGTACCTGCAGGGCCTCAACGAACGCAGTGGCAGCCTGGCCATCTACGTGCTCGACCCGGACGGCCGGGTGATCGCTACCAGCAACTGGGACGAGGCCGACAGCTACCTCGGCGAGGACCTGTCGTTCCGCGCCTATTACCAGGACGCCATCAAGGGCCGCCCCGGCCGCTTCTACGGCATCGGCAGCACCACCGGCGAGCCCGGCTACTACCTGGCACATGGCCTGCGCGAGGGCCAGCGCATCATCGGCGTGGCAGTGGTCAAGGTGCGCCTCGACGCCCTCGAGGAGCGCTGGCAACGCGCGCTGCTGGAGGCCTACGTCAGCGACGAGAACGGCATCATCATCCTCGCCAGCGATCCGATGGTGCGCCTGAAGTCCGTGCGTCCGCTTGACGATGCAACCAAGGAGCGCCTGGCGCGCAGCCTGCAATATCACTGGGCGGCGCTGGAAGAACTGCAGCTGTTCAACCGCTCGCCGCTGGATGAAGGCATCGAACAGGTCAGCTTCGCCACCGCCGGCGTGCCCGCCAACTATCTGCTGCAGACGCGCCGCCTGGAAGACACACCCTGGCACCTGACCCTGCTCAGCCCGCTGCAGGAACAACGCAGCGCGGCCATGAGCCACGGCATGCTGGCGGCCGTGGCGGCGGCCCTGCTGGCCTTTCTGCTGATCGCCTGGAACGAGCGGCGCAAGGTCATCGCCACCCGCCTGGCCGCCCGCGAGGCACTACAGGCGGCCAACGACGAACTGGAACGCAAGATCACCGAGCGCACCGCCGACCTGCAGGCCAGCAACGAGCGCCTGCAAGCCGAGGTGCGCGAGCGCCAGCAGGCTGAGACAACCCTGCGCCAGGCCCAGGACGAGCTGGTGCAAGCCGGCAAGCTGGCGGTGATCGGGCAGATGTCCACCAGCATCGCCCACGAACTGAACCAGCCTCTCGCGGCGCTGCGCACCCTCTCCGCCAATGCCGTGCGTTTTCTCCAGCGTGGCGCCCTGGATGTTGCCAGCAGCAATTTGCAGAACATCGCCGAGCTGGTCGATCGCATGGGCAAGATCACCGCCAGCCTGCGCGCCTTTGCCCGCCGTAGCGGCGACCAGGGCGAGGCGTCGCTGCAGCAGGCGGTGGACGCGGCGCTGCTGCTGTTGCATCCGCGCCTGCAGCGCACCCGCGTACAGATCCACCACGCGTTCACCGAGACGTGCCTGAATATCGAGCAGATTCGCCTCGAGCAGATTCTGGTCAACCTGATCAGCAACGCCCTCGACGCCCTGCAGCCGCAGACCGACCGACAGATCTGGCTGAGCGGTGCCAGCGAGGCCGAGCATTACCAACTGGAGGTGCGCGACAATGGCCCCGGTATCGCCCCGGAAACCCGCGCGCACCTGTTCGAGCCCTTCTTCACCACCAAGCCGGGCGAACAGGGTCTGGGCCTCGGCCTGACCCTTTCTGCCAGCCTCGCCGCCGCTGCCGGCGGCAGCCTCACCGTGCGCCACCCCGAAGAGGGCGGCACCGCCTTCGTCCTCAGCCTGCCCTACCCGCGAGAGCCACAAGCATGAGCGACCGCCTCACCGTCCTGATCGTCGAAGACGATCCCCATGTGCTGCTCGGCTGCCAGCAGGCCCTGGCGCTGGAAGACATCCCCAGCATCGGCGTCAGCAGCGCCGAAGAAGCGCTGGCGCAGGTCGATGCGGACTTCGCCGGCATCGTCGTCAGCGACATCCGCTTGCCCGGCCTCGATGGTCTGGCGCTGCTCACCCGCCTCAAGCAGCGCGACGCAAGCCTGCCGGTGGTGCTGATCACCGGCCACGGCGATATCGGCATGGCGGTCAGCGCGATGCGCGACGGCGCCTATGACTTCGTGGAAAAACCTTTCTCCCCCGAACGCCTGGTAGACGTCGCCCGCCGCGCTCTGGAGCAGCGCAGCCTGGCACGCGAGGTCAGCGCCCTGCGCCGCCAACTGGCCGGGCGCCAGGCGCTGGAGCAGCGCATCATCGGTCGTTCGCCAGCCATGCAGCAGTTGCGCGAACTGATCGCCAACGTCGCGGACACCAACGCCAACGTGCTGATCGAGGGCGAAACCGGTACCGGCAAGGAGCTGATCGCCCGCTGCCTGCACGATTTCAGTCGACGCCAGCATAAGCAGTTCGTCGCGCTCAATTGCGGCGGCCTGCCGGAAAGCCTGTTCGAGAGCGAGATCTTCGGCCACGAGGCGCATGCCTTCACCGGCGCCGGCAAACGCCGCATCGGCAAGATCGAACACGCCGACGGAGGCAGCCTGTTCCTCGACGAGATCGAGAGCATGCCGATCAACCTGCAGATCAAGCTGCTGCGCGTGTTGCAGGAGCACAGCCTGGAGCGGCTTGGCTCGAACCAGTCGATCACGGTCGACTGCCGGGTGATCGCCGCAACCAAGGCGGATCTCGGCGAGCTGGGCAAGCGCGGCGAGTTTCGCAGCGACCTGTATTACCGCCTCAACGTGGTGACTCTGGAGCTGCCACCGTTGCGTGAACGCCGCGAGGACATCGCCCTGCTGTTCGAACACTTCCTGCAACTGGCGGCGCTGCGCTTCGACCGCGGCGTGCCGGAGCTGGATCGACACACCCTGGCGGCGCTGACCGCCCACGACTGGCCCGGCAACGTGCGCGAACTGCGTAACGTTGCCGAGCGCTTCGCCCTCGGCCTGCCTGTGTTCAAGAAAAGCGGCCAGACCGACAGCAACGCGCTGGGCTTCAACGAAGCCGTGGAGGCCTTCGAACGCAACCTGCTGGGTGCGGCCCTGGAGCGCCACGCCGGCAACCTCAGCCAGGCGGCGCAGGCACTCGGCCTGGCCAAGACCACGCTGTTCGACAAGGTGAAGAAGTACGGGCTGTAACCACTGCCCCCGCGGTAGGAGCGGCTTCAGCCGCGAAAAAGGCGAACCCGGAATGACCTCATACCAAACAAAAAGGGAGCCCGCAGGCTCCCGAAAGACGACACCAACAACTGCGCCTTTGCCGAGAAAGGTAGCGGCCTGGGACTAAGCCCAGGTCACGCCGTCACGCCGCACTGAAGGTCTTGTGCGGGTCGATGACGAATTTCTTCGGCACGCCAGCATCGAACTCGCCGTAACCACGCGGCGCATCGTCCAGGCTGATCACCTGCACACCGACCACTTCGGCGATGTTGATGCGATCCCACATGATGGCCTGCATCAGCGCGCGGTTGTACTTCATCACCGGCGTCTGGCCGGTGTGGAAGCTGTGCGACTTGGCCCAGCCGAGGCCGAAGCGAATGCTCAGGCTACCGATCTTCGCCGCCGCATCCACCGCGCCCGGATCTTCGGTGACGTAGAGGCCGGGAATGCCGATCTTGCCGGCTACGCGCACGACCCCCATCAGCGAGTTGAGGACCGTGGCCGGCGCCTCCTGCTGGGCACCGGCATGGCCGTGGCCACGCGCTTCGAAGCCCACGGCATCGACCGCGCAATCCACTTCCGGCTCGCCCAGCAGATCGGCGATCTGTTCGTGCAAGGGGGTGTCCTTGGACAGGTCGGCGATTTCGAATCCCTGAGCCTTGGCATGAGCCAGGCGCGTTGGATTCACGTCACCGACGATCACCACCGCAGCACCCAGCAGGCGCGCCGAGGCGGCAGCGGCCAAACCGACCGGACCCGCGCCAGCGATATACACCGTGCTGCCCGGTCCGACACCGGCAGTGACCGCGCCGTGGTAGCCGGTGGGCAGGATGTCGGACAGGCAGGTCAGGTCACGGATCTTTTCCATGGCCTTGTCGCGATCCGGCAGCTTGAGCAGGTTGAAGTCGGCGTAGGGCACCAGCACGTATTCGGCCTGGCCACCGGTCCAGTCGCCCATGTCGACGTAGCCGTAGGCGCCACCGGCACGCGCCGGGTTGACGGTCAGGCAGACACCCGTGTGCTGCTCCTTGCAGGAGCGGCAACGGCCACAGGCGACGTTGAAGGGTACCGAGACCAGATCACCGATTTGCAAACGCTCGACGTCGCGGCCCTTCTCGATCACCTCGCCGGTGATCTCATGGCCCAGCACCAGGCCGACCTGCGCAGTGGTACGGCCACGCACCATGTGCTGGTCGGAGCCACAGATATTGGTGGAAACGACTTTGAGGATGACCCCGTGCTCGATCTTCTTGCCGCGCGGGTCCTGCATTTTCGGGTAGTCGATCTTCTGCACTTCGACCTTGCCCGTACCGAGATAAACCACACCACGATTACCAGACATGCGTAACTCTCCTTTCTTGTTGTGGACACAAGACGCGACCGATTGGCCACGCTGCCTTGCACTGGAGCTTGTTGCGTCTGTTGCCGGAAACCGCCATTGAAACTTGGCAGGGCGGGTTCCGTAGGGTGCGCTATGCGCACCGATGTTCTTGCATTGACTGCCGGTGCGCGCGCACCGAATAGCGACCGTAGGGTGGGCCGGGCGGCGTTCCGCTTTAGCCCACCGAAAAGACCTGTGGGCTGAAGCCCACCCTACGCGGCTGCAATTGCCCTCAAGCGTTGAGCACCACCGTGCGGTTGGCGTTTAGGAACACACGGCGGTCGATGTGGTAGCCGACGGCACGGGCCAGGGTCAGGCATTCGATGTCGCGGCCCTTGGCGATCAGGTCTTCGGGGTAGTGGGCATGATCCACCGCCTCCACGCCCTGGGCGATGATCGGCCCCTCGTCGAGGTCATTGTTGATGTAGTGCGCCGTGGCGCCGACCAGCTTGACGCCCTTCTGGTAGGCCTGGTGGTAGGGCTTGGCGCCTTTGAAGCCGGGCAGCAACGAGTGGTGGATATTGATTGCCCAGCCGTCCAGTCGGCGGCACAGCTCGGGCGAGAGCACCTGCATGTAGCGGGCGAGCACCACCAGTTCGGCGCCGGTGTCCTCGATCACCTGCAGTACCTTGCGCTCTTGCGCCGGCTTGTCGGCCGGATCGAGCGGGAGATGGTGATAAGGAATGCCGTGCCAGCGCGCCAGCGGTTCGAGATCCGGGTGGTTGGACACCACCGCCACCACGTCCATGGCCAGTTGGCCGATGCGCTGGCGATAGAGCAGATCGTTCAGGCAATGATCGGCCTTGGATACCATCAACACCACCTTGGCGCGGTAGCCAGGCGGGGTAAGCTCGACCTGCATGTCGAAGGGCGCCAGGCGCTCGGCCACACCAGCACGGAAGGCGGCCTCGTCGAAATCCTGCGGCTGACGGAATTCGACACGGATGAAGAAGCGCGAGGACAACCGATCATCGAAGCTGTGATGCTCGGTGACGTAGCAGCGCTGTTCGAAGAGAAAGCGCGTCACCGCGTCCACGGTGCCGAGCACGCTCGGGCAATGAGCGGTGAGAATCCAGGTGTCAGGGGTGCGGCTCATGGTAGGGGCTCCGCTGAATGGCTCCCCTCTCCCATTTATGGGAGAGGGGCTGGGGGAGAGGGTAAAGCGGCCCTCTCCCTAACCCTCTCCCGCAAACGGGAGAGGGGACGGTTCGCGTGCGGCTCAGGCCTCGATCGCCAACCCATACTCGGCGCTGGCATCCTGCAGCCACAGCCAGAAGTAGTCGGCGAAGCTACGACGGATCACCAGCTCCCAGGTCTCCTCGCCAGTGTGGCGAATCACCAGCTGGGACTTGGCGAACACGGTGCCCACCGCCTTGCCCACCGGGAAGTTGCTCGGATGCACGTCGTAGCTGGTGGACTTCATCAGCAGCTCGCGCACCTTCGGCCCGGACAGCTCCAACAGGGTCTGCCCGCCGCTGACGTTGACCACCGAGAAGTGCTGACCGTCCAGCGCCGCACGCAGTTTGCGCTCGACCTCGAACTCGCTGCCGCCAGGCACGATCAGCAGCCACTCGTCCGGGCCCAGCCACTGCAGCGAGGTATCGCCGTCGGCGACCAGGGTCAGCGCCACCGGCAGCTCCAGACCCAGGGCCTTGTGCACGCTGCCAGAGAAGGCGGTGTCGCGGGCGTCGCCACGGATCACCAGGTGACCGCGCAGCTTCTTCTCGCGCAGGGTGATGCCGGCGTTCTTGCGCCCCTTGCCGACCAGTTCGTGCAGGCCGGCATGGTGCAGCGGCGATTGCCCGGCGATGTCGGCGGGACGTTGTTGGTAGACGTTGACGTTAGACATTCTGGCGATCCCCTTTCGGGTCATAGAACACGGAGCTGCAGATTTCGGCTTCGATCACGCTGCCATCGGCCAGCGGCGCGAACACGCGCTCGCCCATGCGCTTGAGGCCGCCTTTGACCACCGCCATGGCGAAGCTGTAGCCCATGGCCGCGCTCATGTAGCTGGAAGTGACGTGGCCGACCATCTGCATCGGGATGGACTGTTTCGGATCGAACACCAGTTGCGCGCCTTCCGGCAGCACCTGGTTCGGATTGACCGGTTTCAGCCCGACCAACTGCTTGCGGTCCTCGCGCAGGCAGTCGTCGCGGTTCATGCCACGCTTGCCGATCCAGGAGAAAGGTTTGGTGCGACCGACGCACCAGCCCATGTTCAGATCGTCCGGGGTCACCGAGGCATCGGTGTCCTGGCCGACGATGATGAAGCCTTTCTCGGCACGTAGTACGTGCATGGTCTCGGTGCCGTAGGGAGTCAGGTCGAACTCCTTGCCGGCTTCGATGATCTGCTCCCACACGCCCAGGGCGTAGTCGGCCTGCACGTTCACCTCGTAGCTCAGCTCGCCGGTGAAGGAGATGCGGAACACCCGCGCCGGCACGCCACCGACCAGACCTTCCTTCCAGCTCATGAACGGGAAGGCATCCTTGTCCAGGTCGATGTCGGTGACCTTGGCCAGCAGCTTGCGGCTGTTGGGGCCGGACAGGGTCATGGTGGCCCAGTGGTCGGTGACCGAAGTGAAGTACACCTTCAGCTCCGGCCATTCGGTCTGGTGGTAGATCTCCAGCCATTCCATCACCCTCGCCGCGCCGCCAGTGGTGGTGGTCATGACGAAATGGTTGTCGGCCAGACAGGCAGTGACGCCGTCGTCGAAGACCATGCCGTCTTCCTTGCACATCAGGCCGTAGCGCGCCTTGCCCACGTCCAGCTTGGTCCAGGCGTTGGTGTAAACGCGATTGAGGAACTCGCGCGCATCCGGGCCCTGAATGTCGATCTTGCCCAGGGTGGAGGCATCGAGGATGCCCACGCTGTTGCGCACAGCCAGGCACTCACGAGCCACGGCAGCATGCAGGTCCTCGCCATTCTTCGGGAAGTACCAGGGGCGCTTCCACTGGCCAACGTCCTCGAACTCGGCGCCGTTCTTCACATGCCAGGCCTGCATCGCGGTGTAGCGCTTGGCATCGAACAGCTCGCCACAGTGGCGACCGGCTACGGCGCCGAAGGTCACCGGCGTGTAGTTCGGACGGAACATGGTGGTACCCATCTGCACGATGCTGATGCCCATCGAGCGCGCGGCGATGGCCAGGCCGTTGATATTGCCCAGCTTGCCCTGGTCGGTACCGAAGCCCAGTGCGGTGTAGCGCTTGACGTGCTCGACCGACTCGAAGCCTTCACGCGTTGCCAGCTCGATGCCGGCCGCGGTGACGTCGTTCTGCAGGTCGACGAACTGCTTCGGCGCACGCGCCGTGGACTTGTCGTGCGGCACCTGGAACAGCGCCAGCATCGGTTCTTCCTGACGCACCTCGGCCTGTGGCAGGCTGCCACTGACGGCCTTGTAGCCGGTCTCGGCAGCCGCCTTGGCGCCCGCCTCGAAGCCATTGGCAAGCACGTCGCCGAGGGCGAACACGCCATTCACCGCACCGGCGTCGATGCGCTGCTGGATGCCGTTGCCCGGCCCGGGCACGAAACCGAGGATGTCCTCGCGCCATTCGGGGCGACCACCCAGGTGCGACGCCAAGTGCACCACCGGGCTGTAGCCACCGGAGCTGACGATCAGGTCGCAGTCGAGCACTTCACCAGGGCTGGTGACCTTGTGTGCCTTGGCATCGATCGCGCAGATGCGCGCACCGGTGACGCGCTTGCTGCCACGCGCCTCGACCACTGCGCTACCGGTGAGGATGCGCACGCCACGCGCACGCGCTTCCTCGACCCAGCTGCCGCGCGGGTTGCTGCGCGCATCGGCGACAGCCACCACCTTGCGCCCGGCATCGAGCCAATCGAGCACCACGCGGTAGGCGTAATCATTGTTGGTCGACAACACCAGTTCCTGCCCCGGCGCCACGCCATAACGACGCACGTAGGTCGACACGGCGCCAGCCAGCATGTTGCCGGGCACGTCGTTGTTGGCGTACACCAGCGGCCGCTCATGGGCGCCACTGGCCAACACCACACGCTTGGCACGCACGCGGTGCATGCGCTGACGGGCCTGGCCCATCGGCGCGGTTTCACCGAGGTGGTCGGTCAGACGCTGGTGGATGGTGAGGAAGTTGTGATCGTGGTAGCCGTTGACCGTGGCGCGGGGCAGCAGGGTCACTTCCGGCATTGCCTGCAACTCGGCGATGGCCTGCGCCACCCAGTCGGCGGCGGGCTTGCCGTCGAGGGTCTCGCGGGTATCGAGCAGGCTGCCGCCGAACTCTTCCTGTTCGTCGGCGAGGATCACCCGCGCGCCGCTGCGGCCAGCAGCCAGCGCGGCGGCGAGACCGGCCGGACCAGCGCCGACGATCAGCACGTCGCAGTGCTGGTTGAGCTGGTCATAGATGTCCGGGTCGACCTCGGTGGGCGAACGGCCTAAGCCTGCGGCCTTGCGGATGTACTTTTCGTAGGTCATCCACAGGTTCTGTGGATACATGAAGGTCTTGTAGTAGAAACCGGGCGGCATCATGCCGCCGCCAACCTTGCCGAGGATGCCCATCAGGTCGGTGTTGACGCTCGGCCAGCCATTGGTGCTGTTGGCCACCAGGCCGCTGTACAGCGCCTGCTGGGTGGCGCGCACGTTGGGGATCTGCGCCGCCTCGGTGGAGCCGATCTGCAGCACGGCGTTGGGCTCTTCCGCGCCCGCAGCGACGATGCCGCGTGGGCGCGAGTACTTGAAGCTGCGGCCGACGATGTCGACGCCGTTGGCCAACAGCGCGGCGGCCAGGCTGTCGCCGGCGAAGCCCTGATAGGTCTGGCCATTGAAGGTGAAGCTCAGCGCCTGACTGCGGTCGATGCGACCACCCTTGGCAAGACGATTGACCTGGCTCATGCCGTTACTCCTTCTGCCACGGCTTGCTTGTCGGTGGCCCCGGCTGCGGTGACCGAAGGCTTCTCGCCGACCTTGTAGGTCTCGAGGATCTCGTAGGTCACGGTGTGGCGGGTGACGTTGAAATACTTGCGGCAACCGGCCGCGTGCACCCACAGCTCGTGGTGGATACCGCGCGGGTTGTCGCGGAAGAACATGTACTCGCCCCACTCTGCATCCGTGCAGGCATCGGGATCGAGCGGGCGAGCGATGTGCGCCTGGCCCTTGGCGTGGAATTCTTCTTCGGAGCGCAGTTCGCCACAGTAGGGGCAGAAGATGTGCAGCATGTTGGCCTCCTGAAACGCTTCCCCGCTCGCAGATGCCAACGGGGTTTATCTTGCCTCCCCTCTCCCTTCGGGAGAGGGGCTGGGGGAGAAGGTTTTTGTCTCCCCTCTCCCACTTGTGGGAGAGGGGTCGGGGGAGAGGGCATTCGGTGTGAACCGCAACGCCCTCTCCCGGCCCTTCGGGCCACCCTCTCCCATGAATGGGAGAGGGTCATCAGCTTTGCGCTACGCGCGCTTTTAGTGGGCCACGGCAGCGGCGCCGTGCTCGTCGATCAGTGCGCCAGTGTGGAAACGGTCGATGGAGAACGGCTTGGCCAGTGGGTGCATTTCACCCTTGGCCAGGCTGGCGGCGAATACGTGACCGGAACCCGGCGTGGCCTTGAAGCCACCAGTACCCCAACCGCAGTTGAAGAACAGGTTGTCCACCGGAGTCTTGGAAATGATCGGGCAGGCGTCGGGGCTGGTATCGACGATGCCGCCCCACTGGCGATTCATGCGCACCCGCGAGAGCACCGGGAACATCTCGACGATGGCCTGCAGGGTGTGTTCGATGGTGCCGTAGGAGCCGCGCTGGCCGTAGCCGTTGTAGCCGTCGATGCCGGCACCGATGACCAGGTCGCCCTTGTCCGACTGACTGATGTAACCGTGCACGGCGTTGGACATGATCACGCTGTCGATGATCGGCTTGATCGGCTCGGATACCAGCGCCTGCAGCGGGTGGGATTCCAGCGGCAGGCGGAAGCCAGCGAGCCCCGCCATATGCCCGGAATTACCGGCAGTGACCACACCGACGCGCTTGGCACCGATGAAACCCTTGTTGGTCTCGACACCGATCACCGCACCGTTCTGCTTGCGGAAACCGGTCACCTCGGTGTTCTGGATCAGGTCGACGCCCAGGGCATCGGCGGCACGCGCGTAACCCCAGGCCACGGCGTCATGACGGGCGACGCCGCCGCGACGCTGCACGGTGGAGCCCATCACCGGATAACGGGTGTTCTTGCTGCAGTCGAGGTAGGGAATCTCCTCGGCCACCTGCTTGGCATCCAGCAGTTCGCCATCCACGCCGTTGAGGCGGTTGGCGCTGACGCGGCGCTCGGCGTCACGCATGTCCTGCAGGGTGTGACAGAGGTTGTACACGCCACGCTGGGAGAACATGACGTTGTAGTTGATGTCCTGCGACAGACCTTCCCACAGCTTCATGGCGTGTTCGTAGAGCTGCGCGGACTCATCCCACAGGTAGTTGGAACGCACGATGGTGGTGTTACGCGCGGTGTTGCCGCCGCCGAGCCAGCCCTTCTCGACCACGGCGACGTTCTTCACGCCAAATTCCTTGGCCAGGTAATAGGCCGTGGCCAGGCCGTGGCCGCCACCACCGACGATGACCACGTCGTACACCGGCTTGGGCGTCGGGTTGCGCCACATGCGCTGCCAGTTCTCATGGTGGCTGAACGAGTGCTTGAACAGGCCGAAGCCGGAATAACGTTGCATGGGCATGCTCCAGGGTTCTACTCCCCTCTCAGCGTTACGCGAGAGGGGCCGAGAGAAAGGGTTGGCTTAGCGATACACCGGATAGTCCGCGCACAGCCCGGCCACCAGCTTGGCCACCTGCGCCTCGACATCGGCATCGCCGAGGTGATCGAGGATGTCGCAGATCCAACCGGCCAGCGCCTGGCATTGGGCAACCTTGAAGCCGCGGGTGGTGACGGCCGGCGTACCGATGCGGATGCCCGAGGTCACGAACGGCGATTGCGGGTCGTTGGGCACGGCGTTCTTGTTCACGGTGATACCGGCACGGCCCAACGCAGCGTCAGCCTCCTTGCCGGTCAGGCCCTGCTTGATCAGGCTGAGCAGGAACAGGTGGTTGTCGGTGCCGCCGGACACCACCTCGTAGCCGCGCTCGATGAACACCCTGGCCATGGCCTGGGCGTTGTCGATGACCTGCTGCTGGTAGGCCTTGAACTCCGGCTCCATGGCTTCCTTGAAGCACACCGCCTTGGCCGCGATAACGTGCATCAGCGGGCCACCCTGGGCGCCGGGGAAAACGGCGGAGTTGAGCTTCTTCTCGATCTCTTCGTTGGCCTTGGCCAGGATCAGGCCGCCGCGCGGGCCGCGCAGGGTCTTGTGCGTGGTGGTGGTGACCACGTCGGCAAAGGGAATCGGGTTCGGGTACAGACCCGCAGCAACCAGGCCCGCCACGTGGGCCATGTCGACGAACAGCAGTGCCCCGACCTTGTCGGCGATGGCACGGAAACGCGGGAAGTCGAGGGTCTTGGAGTAGGCGGAGAAGCCGGCGACGATGATCTTCGGCTTGTGCTCCACGGCCAGGCGCTCGACCTCGTCGTAGTCGATCAGCCCGGTGGCGGTGTCCAGGCCGTACTGCACGGCGTTGTAGAGTTTGCCCGAGGACGACACCTTGGCGCCGTGGGTCAGGTGGCCGCCGTGGGCCAGGCTCATACCGAGGATGGTGTCGCCGGCATTGAGCAGCGCCAGGTACACGGCGCTGTTGGCCGAGGAACCGGAGTGCGGCTGGACGTTGGCGTAATCGGCGCCGAACAGCTGCTTGGCGCGGTCGATGGCCAGTTGCTCGACCTTGTCGACGTACTCGCAGCCACCGTAATAACGCTTGCCCGGATAACCTTCGGCGTACTTGTTGGTCAGGCCGCTGCCCTGCGCTTCCATCACCCGCTGGCTGCAGTAGTTCTCCGAGGCGATCAGCTCGATGTGCTCTTCCTGACGGCGTTCTTCCTGATCGATCGCCGCGAGCAACTCGTCGTCGTAACCCTGAATCTGATCCTGCTTGCTGAACATCTCGACTCTCCTGCAGCGCCTATGGGCGGCGGTCTTGGACGGGCGGGCCAGCAAGGCCCTGTGCAGCGATGGTAGGGCCGCCCCTGCCCCCTCAAATGCCTGCCAACGCCGCGAGAGCATTCGTTTGCGACATGGCCTTGTCGCAATCAGGCGCGTCGCGGGTGCGCCGCTGGCTTGCACACAAATCACGGGGATCAAGCTGTGGATAAGCCGTGCATAGCGCGTGTCGCCCCAGCAACTGCAAGGGTTTCCTGGCAGCGCTCATTTCCTGATCGATATCAATCAGTTAACAATGCAGAGAATGCACAGAAGCGGTGGACTAGCCTGTGGAAAAGCTGTCAGCAGATGGCTGCCGCCCTCGCCAGCTCTGCACGTGAGAGCGCTGTTCGATATCCGTACACGCACGCCGGCTCCCTGGCTTATCCACCAGCGACATGAACGAGAGGCGGGATCGGTTGGGGATATGCACAGAAGATGTGGATGAAACTGTGCATAGGCTGTTCGACAAGGGCGCGCGCCCAGAGCCACCGCGGCCTGTCGGGATACGGCTAAAAATCGAACAGGATCAAGGAGATAGATCAGGCTTGTGCACAAATACTGTGGGCGGCGCTGTGCATGGCCTGTGGAAACATGGCGCCAGGCAAGGGCCCATGGGGCTCCGGCGCCAGCGCCTGCTATTTGCTCAACGACGCCTTACGGCTTGAGCTTGCCAGCACAGCTGCTGGAGGCATTCACCAGACGCTGCTGCATGGCAGGGTCAGGTGGGGACTGGCGGCTGATTTCCTGCAATTCAGCTTCACTGAATTCCTGGCTGACCTTGGTCGCGGCACAGTCGCAATAAGCGCGCAATTGTGGCTCCTCGTAGCCTGCCGGTGCGCCAGCGATGCACTGCTGAACGAACTCGGTCTTGGCATTATCCGACCACTCGGCGGCGGCAACGGGCAGCGCCACGGCCAGCGGCAGGGCAAGGGCGAGCAGGTGACGATAAGTCATGGGAAACTCCTTCTCTTGATTGCGGAGAGCGGATCGACTGCCGCCCTCTGGTAAGTGTGAACCCCGCTACAAGCCCCAAGTTCCATCTGCGAGCCGAACGGTTGGCCACGAACCGACCCGGCAGTACGCTTCAGCGCAACAACTCGTCGCCGCGACGGACGCCTGACCGCCAGCCGCAGGTTAAAGTGAGCGCTTTGTCGGCAGACCCGCCGGCAGGTTTTTCAGAAGGAACGCGCCAATGCCCGACAATGCCCAGCAATTCGCCAGCGACAACTACTCCGGCATCTGTCCCGAAGCCTGGGCCGCCATGGCCGAGGCCAACCAGGGCCACCAGCGCGCCTACGGCGATGACGAATGGACGGCGCGTGCCGCCGACCACTTCCGCCGCCTGTTCGAGACCGACTGCGAAGTGTTCTTCGCCTTCAACGGCACCGCCGCCAACTCCCTGGCCCTGGCCTCGCTGTGCCAGAGCTACCACAGCGTGATCTGCTCGGAGACCGCCCACGTCGAGACCGACGAGTGCGGCGCGCCGGAGTTCTTCTCCAACGGCTCCAAGCTGCTGCTGGCCAAGACCGAGAACGGCAAGCTGACCCCGCAAGCCATCCGCGAGATCGCCCTCAAGCGTCAGGATATTCACTACCCGAAGCCGCGCGTGGTCACCCTCACCCAGGCCACCGAAGTCGGCACCGTGTACCGCCCGGAAGAAGTCCGCGCTATCAGCCAGGTCTGCAAGGAGCTGAATCTCAACCTGCACATGGACGGCGCGCGCTTCTCCAACGCCTGCGCCTTTCTTGGCTGCAGCCCGGCGGAGCTGACCTGGAAGGCTGGCGTGGACGTGCTGTGCTTCGGCGGCACCAAGAACGGTATGGCGGTAGGTGAAGCCATCGTCTTCTTCAACAAGGATCTGGCCGAAGACTTCGACTATCGCTGCAAGCAGGCCGGCCAGTTGGCCTCGAAGATGCGCTACCTGTCCGCGCCCTGGGTCGGCATCCTGCAGGATGATGCCTGGCTCAAGTACGCCAACCACGCCAACCGCTGCGCGCAGTTGCTGGCCACGCTGGTCGAGGACGTGCCCGGTGTCAGTCTGATGTTCCCGGTGGAGGCCAATGGCGTGTTCCTGCAACTGTCGGAGCCGGCCATCGCCGCCCTCACCGCTCGCGGCTGGCGCTTCTACACCTTCATCGGCGCCGGCGGCGCGCGCTTCATGTGCAGCTGGGATACCGACGAAGCCCGCGTGCGCCAGCTGGCCGCCGATATCCGTGAAGTGATGAGCGCCTGAAACGCCATAAGCCCCACGAGTGGGGCTTATGGCTAAGTAGCCCGGATTTCATCCGGGCTACAAACCTTCATGGCGATCAATAGTCGATCGCCACATCGCCTTTCGGCACACTGCAGCACGACAGGATGTAGCCCTCGGCGACGTCCTCGTCGGTGATGCCGCCGTTGTGCTCCATCTCCACTTCGCCTGCAGTCTTCATTACCTTGCAGGTACCGCAGATACCCATGCCACAGGCCTTGGGAATATGCAGGCCGAGTTTGGCGGCAGCGGCGTGCACGGTTTCGCCGGGCACCACGCGAATGCTCTTGCCAGTGCTGGTGAACTCCACCTGGTGCAGGTCGGCCAGCGGCACATCCGGCGCATCGGCCGCCTCGGCAGCCAGCTCCTTGACCTCGGCGCGAATCTCCGGCGGCGTCGGGCCGAAGGCCTCCTCGTGGTAGCGATTCATGTCGTAGCCAGCCGCCTCGAGCAGGCGCTTGATGGCGCTCATGTAGGGCGTCGGGCCGCAGCAGAAGATCTCGCGATCAAGATAATCCGGAGCGATGAGCTCCAGCATCGGCTTGTTCAGGTAACCGCGATAACCCGCCCAGGCTTCACCCAGACCGTGCTTCTCGCAGATAACGTGCAGGCTGAAGTTGTTGATGCGCGCCGCCATGTGCTCCAGCTCGCGCTGGTAGATGATGTCCTTCGGCGAACGAGCGCTGTGCACGAAGACCATGTCGACATTGGCGTTGGTGTCGTAGAACCAGCGCGCCATCGACATCACCGGGGTGATGCCGACACCACCGGAAAGAAACAGCACCTTGTCGGTGGGAAAATCGATGGCATTGAACAGGCCTACCGGCCCATGCACTGGCACCTCGTCGCCTTCCTTGAGGTTGTCGTGCAACCAGTTCGATACCTTGCCGCCCGGCACCCGCTTGATGGTAATGGAGAAGCTGTAAGGCACCGAAGGCGAGCTGGAGATGGTGTAGGAGCGCATGATCGGCTGGCCGTCGATCTCCAGCTCCAGGGTGACGAACTGCCCGGGCTTGAAGAAGAACAGCACGGGCTGGTCGGCCATGAAGCAGAAGGTGCGCACGTCCCAGGTTTCCTGGATCACCTTGACGCAACGCACCAGATGGCGACCGTTGGTCCAGGTCTGCGTCGTAACCGGATTGAGGAAGGCGTTGGTGGTCATGAACGGCTCTCCACGCGGCCGGATATCGGCCTATATGCGGCGGATTGTGCGAAAGGCTGCCGGTCGTCATTTATCTACCAGCGACATCCGCATGCTTATCGCGACCTGCCCGATAGCACGGGGCCTGGCGCGTCGGAAACAAATCTGGCCATGTCGCCCATGGATAAGGTTTTACCTGTTGCCGGCTCCACACTCCGCTCACCAAGCATGCACGCCCATTGCAGGCAGCAGCGAACGATCGAGACCTTGCGGCACATACCGTATCAGCCACTATTTCCGGCAGGCGCGAGGCGCCCGCCAATGAGGAGCCACCATGGACTGCACCCAAAACCTGAGCCTGGGCGACCCGCTGGAACCCGTGCGCAAGGCCACCGCACAGATGCTGAACGAACGCGACCACAGCTTCTCGCTGCCGCAGCCGTTCTACAGCGACGAACGCCTGTTCCAGGTCGACATGCAGGAGATCTTCAACAAGGAATGGCTGATCGCCGGCATGACCTGCGAAATCCCGGCCAAGGGCAACTTCCTCACCCTGCAGATCGGCGATAACCCGATTCTGGTCATTCGCGGCGCCGAAGGACAGATCCATGCCTTCCACAACGTCTGCCGTCACCGTGGCTCGCGCCTATGTGTCTCGGACAAGGGCAAGGTCGCCAAGCTGGTATGCCCTTACCACCAGTGGACCTACGAGCTGGACGGGCGCCTGCTGTTCGCCGGCACCGAAATGGGCGCCGATTTCGACCTCAAGGACTACAGCCTGAAACCGGTGCAGTGCAAGACCGCTGGCGGCTACATCTTCATCTCCCTGGCGGAAAATCCGCCGGCCATCGACGAGTTCCTCGCCACCCTGGCGCATTACATGGAACCCTACGACATGGAAAACACCAAGGTGGCCGTGCAGACCACCCTGATGGAAAAGGCCAACTGGAAGCTGGTGCTCGAGAACAACCGCGAGTGCTACCACTGCAATGGTTCGCACCCGGAACTGCTAAACACCCTGCTGGAATGGGATGACGTCACCGATCCGCGCGCCAGCCAGGCGTTCAAGGATCAGGTCGCCGAATGCACCACCCGCTGGGACAAGGACAAGATCCCCTACGCCCACGCCAGCTTCGGCCTGCGCAACCGCATCGTGCGCATGCCCCTGCTCAAGGGCACCGTATCCATGACCATGGACGGGAAGCAGGGCTGCAAGAAACTCATGGGCCGCATCACCGACCCTGACCTGGGCTCCATGCGCATCCTGCACCTGCCGCATTCGTGGAACCACTGCATGGGCGACCACATGATCGTCTTCACCGTTTGGCCGATCAGCGCGCAGCAAACCATGGTCACTACCAAGTGGCTGGTGCACAAGGATGCCGTCGAAGGTGTCGACTATGACGTCGCCCGCCTGCGCCAGGTGTGGGATGCCACCAACGACCAGGATCGCCGCCTGGCCGAGGAAAACCAGCGCGGCATCAACTCCACCGCCTACCAGCCGGGCCCGTACTCGAAAACCTACGAGTTCGGCGTGATCAACTTCCTCGACTGGTACAGCGAGCGCATGCTCAACAACCTCGGCGACACCCCGGCGCAATCGCTGCGCCAGGTGGCGGGCGAGTGATGACGCTCAGCCTGCTGGTGGTGATCGCGCTGGCCGCCTATGGGCTGCTGGCCTGCAGGCCACAGCGCGGCTGAAGCCGCTCAACACCTAACGGCGCCCCAACAAAAAGCCCCGCCAGATCGCTCTGGCGGGGCTTTTCATTTAAAGCCGAGGCGAGTCGCTAAGCGTCAGGCCTTGTTGGCTTTCTTGGCAGCGCGGGTACGCTCGCCTTCGTCGAGGATCTTCTTGCGCAGACGGATCGACTTCGGCGTCACTTCGCACAGCTCGTCATCCTGGATGAACTCCAGCGCCTGCTCCAGGGTGAAGCGAACCGGCGGCACCAGGGCGATGGTTTCGTCCTTGCCCGAAGCGCGCATGTTGTCGAGCTTCTTGCCTTTGGTGGGGTTCACACCCAGGTCGTTGTCGCGACTGTTCAGGCCAACGATCTGACCGTTGTAGATTTCCTGGCCATGCTCGACGAACAGCTTGCCGCGCGCCTGCAGGGTTTCCAGGGAGTAGGTCAGGGCCTTGCCGGTATCGATCGACACCAGTACGCCGTTCTGACGCCCAGACATGCTGCCCGGCTTGACGGTGTCATAACGATCGAAGATCGAGGTCAGGATGCCGGCGCCGTTGGTCAGGGTCAGGAACTGGTTACGGAAACCGATCAGACCGCGAGCCGGGATGTTGTATTCCAGGCGCACACGGCCTTTGCCGTCCGGCGACATGTTGGTCAGGTCGCCCTTACGCAGGCCCATTTCTTCCATGACCTTACCCTGGGATTCCTCAGGGATGTCGATGGTGACGTTCTCGAACGGCTCCTGCTTGACGCCGTTGACTTCGCGAATGATCACTTCCGGACGGCCAACGCCCATTTCGAAACCTTCGCGACGCATGGTTTCGATCAGAACCGAGAGGTGCAGCTCACCACGGCCGGAGACCTTGAACTTGTCGGCGCTGTCGCCTTCTTCAACACGCAGAGCCACGTTGTACAGCAGCTCCTTGTCCAGGCGCTCCTTGATGTTGCGGCTGGTGACGAACTTGCCTTCCTTGCCGCAGAACGGCGAATCGTTGACCTGGAAGGTCATCGAGACGGTCGGCTCGTCAACGGTCAGCGGCTTCATTGCTTCGACATGGTTGATGTCGCACAGGGTGTCGGAGATGAACAGCTGATCCATACCGCTGACGCAGACGATGTCACCGGCGGTGGCTTCTTCGACGTCTACGCGGTGCAGGCCGTGGTGGCCCATCAGCTTGAGGATACGGCCGTTACGCTTCTTGCCGTCGACGTCGATGGCAGTCACCGGGGTGTTCGGCTTGACCTTGCCGCGAGCGATGCGGCCAACGCCGATGATGCCGAGGAAGCTGTTGTAGTCCAGCGCGGAGATCTGCATCTGGAACGGGCCGTCGAGGTCGACGTTCGGTGCCGGCACGTGGTCAACGATTGCCTGGTACAGCGGGGTCAGGTCTTCGGCCATGGCGGTGTGGTCGAGACCGGCAATGCCGTTCAGGGCGCTGGCGTAGACGACCTGGAAGTCGAGCTGCTCATCGGTGGCACCAAGGTTGTCGAACAGGTCGAAGATCTGGTCCATGACCCAGTCAGGACGCGCGCCCGGACGGTCGATCTTGTTGATCACGACGATCGGCTTGAGGCCGGCTTCGAAGGCCTTCTTGGTCACGAAGCGGGTTTGCGGCATCGGGCCGTCCTGGGCGTCGACCACCAGCAGTACGGAGTCGACCATGGACATCACGCGCTCGACTTCGCCACCGAAGTCGGCGTGGCCGGGGGTGTCGACGATGTTGATGCGGTAGTCGTTCCACTTGATGGCGGTGTTCTTGGCCAGAATGGTAATGCCGCGCTCTTTTTCCTGGTCGTTGCTGTCCATCACGCGCTCGTCGTTGAGCTCGTTACGCTCAAGGGTGCCGGACTGACGCAGCAGGGCGTCGACGAGGGTGGTTTTGCCATGGTCGACGTGGGCGATGATGGCGATGTTGCGCAGATTTTCGATCACTGTGTGTATCTCGATCAGAGGATTCGGTGTGTCGCCCAGCCTGGACGACGAATATGAAGAAAACTGTTTCAGCGAGCTGAATGGGGTTTCACCGCTGGCGAACGGTCGGGAGGGCGATGGCGGATACTTCCGCCATTGAGCCCCGGCGTTCTATGCCGGACGATAAACGCGCACATTGGCATGTCCCTCGCTCAGCAGATGGTGGGCATGCAGACGGCTCATCACGCCCTTGTCGCAATACAGCAGGTACTGGCGGTTCTCATCCAGTTCCTTGAATTTGTTGTTCAACGCATAGAACGGCAGCGCCTGCACTTCGATGCCCGGCACGTCCAGCGGCTCGTCTTCGGCGGCATCCGGGTGGCGGATATCGATGACGATCTGGCCGGCCAGTGCTTCACGTACTTCCTCGACCTGCACGTCCTTGCCCAACTCGTCGATCACGCGGTCGATGGGCAGTTGGGTGGCGCGTTCGAGGGCGCGATCGAGGATGGCCATGTCGAACTGCGCCTCCTCGTGCTCGATGCGGTAACCGCGTGCCTTGGTGGTCGGGTTGACCGAGATCACGCCGCAGTACTCAGGCATGTTCTTGGCGAACTCGGCGGTGCCAATGCGCGTGGCAGTGTCGATGATGTCCTGCTTGTGGCTGGCGATCAGCGGGCGCATGACCAACATGTCGGTGGCCGAATCGATCACCGCGAGGTTGGTCAGGGTCTGGCTGGAAACCTGGCTGATCGCCTCGCCGGTGACCAGCGCCTCGATCTGCAGCTTTTCGGCGACACGGGTGGCAGCGCGCAGCATCATGCGTTTGAGGATCACGCCCATCTGGCTGTTGTCGACCTTGCCGAGAATCTCGCCGACCACTTCCTCGAACGGCACGCTGACGAACAGCACGCGCTGCGAGCGGCCGAACTTCTGCCATATATAGTGCGCCACTTCCATCACGCCCAATTCGTGGGCACGACCGCCGAGGTTGAAGAAGCAGAAGTGGCTGACCAGGCCGCGACGCATCATCTGGTAGGCCGCCACGGTAGAGTCGAAGCCACCGCTCATCAGCACCAGGGTCTGCTCCAGCGAGCCCAGCGGATAACCGCCGAGGCCTTCATGACGGTTGTGCACCACGAACAGGCGCTGGTCGCGAATCTCCATGCGCACTTCGACGTCCGGCTTCTTCAGGTCAATGCCGGCAGCGCCGCACTCAAGGCGCAGGCGCGAACCGACATGACGCTCGACATCGATGGAGGAAAACGCGTGCTTGCCACCGCGCTTGCAACGCACGGCGAAGATCTTGCCCGGCAGCTGCTCGGCGTAGTGACGCTTGCAGTGCTCGGTAATCTCGTCCAGATCGCCCAGCGGGTATTCATTGACCTCGAGAAACAGGCCGATGCCAGGCGTGTTGCGCAGGCGTTCGGTCATCTCGGCGAGCAGCTTGGGATCGTCCAGATCGGTTTCGACCTCGAGGTTGTCCCAGACACCGGTCACCCGCAGTTCGGGGTCAAGATCGCGCAGCACGGAGCGAATGTTCTTCCCCAACTGGCGGATGAACTGCTTGCGCACCGGGCGGCTCTTGATGGTGATTTCCGGGAAAACTTTGACGATGAGCTTCATGAATAGGCCGCCCACTTAGGGGACGAAAAAACAGGGGCGCGGATTATAGCGGAAATTGTTCAAGCTTTGACCAAAAATACTGCACCAACCACACAGCGCACCAAAATGGATCTTCATCGAAATTAAAGGCCCTTAAATGGTGCAAATATTTCTGACGAATTACCGCGCAGACGGCGCAGCACCTGAGTTTCGCGGCTTCTGCCCAATAAAGGGCACTGGCATGCAATTTGCTCCCTTGTGAGGCAGGTCGCCCTGGAGGACTATCCCGCCGGGCTTCACCGCATCTTCAAGGCTTATCGATAAGAGCCTTTTCCACCTGGAGGACAACATGTCTAAGGCTGTTCAACTGATCAAAGAACACGACGTGAAGTGGGTAGACCTGCGCTTCACCGACACCAAGGGCAAGCAGCACCACGTGACCATGCCGGCCCGTGACGCCCTGGACGAAGATTTCTTCGAGCACGGCAAAATGTTCGACGGCTCCTCCATCCATGGCTGGAAAGGCATCGAAGCCTCCGACATGATCCTGATGCCGGTAGACGATACCGCCGTTCTGGACCCGTTCACCGAAGAGCCGACCCTGATCCTGGTCTGCGACATCATCGAGCCGAGCACCATGCAAGGCTACGACCGCGACCCGCGCTCCATCGCCAAGCGCGCTGAAGAGTTCCTCAAAGGCACCGGCATCGGTGACACCGTATTCGTTGGCCCGGAGCCCGAGTTCTTCATCTTCGACGAAGTGAAGTTCAAGTCCGATATCTCCGGCTCGATGTTCAAGATCTACTCCGAGCAAGGCTCCTGGATGACCGACGGCGACGTCGAAGGCGGCAACAAGGGCCACCGCCCAGCCGTCAAAGGCGGTTACTTCCCGGTTCCGCCGTGCGACCACGACCACGAAATCCGTACTGCCATGTGCAACGCCATGGAAGAAATGGGCCTGGTCGTCGAAGTGCACCACCACGAAGTGGCCACTGCCGGTCAGAACGAAATCGGCGTGAAGTTCAACACCCTGGTGGCCAAGGCTGACGAAGTTCAGACCCTGAAGTACTGCGTACACAACGTCGCCGACGCCTACGGCAAGACCGCCACCTTCATGCCGAAGCCACTGTACGGCGACAACGGCTCGGGCATGCACGTGCACATGTCGATCTCCAAAGACGGCAAGAACACCTTCGCTGGCGAAGGCTATGCCGGCCTGTCCGAAACTGCTCTCTACTTCATCGGCGGCATCATCAAGCACGGTAAGGCCCTGAACGGCTTCACCAACCCGTCGACCAACTCCTACAAGCGTCTGGTTCCGGGCTTCGAAGCTCCGGTGATGTTGGCCTACTCGGCTCGCAACCGCTCCGCCTCGATCCGTATCCCGTACGTTGCCAGCCCGAAAGCCCGCCGCATCGAAGCGCGCTTCCCGGACCCGGCTGCCAACCCGTACCTGGCCTTCGCTGCCCTGCTGATGGCCGGTATCGACGGCATCCAGAACAAGATCCACCCGGGCGATGCAGCCGACAAGAACCTGTACGACCTGCCGCCGGAAGAAGGCAAGCTGATCCCGCAGGTTTGCGGCAGCCTGAAAGAAGCCCTGGAAGAGCTGGACAAGGGCCGCGCGTTCCTGACCAAGGGCGGCGTGTTCTCCGACGACTTCATCGATGCTTACATCGAGCTGAAATCCGAAGAAGAAATCAAGGTGCGCACCTTCGTACACCCGCTGGAATACGACCTGTACTACAGCGTCTAAGCCAGTTTCGCGCCGCCTCGTGCGGTGCTCTCGAAAGCCCCGCCCGGCCCTGCCTGGCGGGGCTTTTTCATTTCCGCCGTAGGGTGCGCCGCGCGCACCGAGAACCCGAGGCCCAGCAGCAGATAGTGCGTACAGCCCTGGCGACCCCACGACACCCAACGGAATCCGCGCCCATGGCCCGAGCCGATTTGTAGCCAAACATCACAGCCATGGCGCCCTGCGCTTGCCAGGAACAGCCAGCAGTGCAAGGCTTAGCGCATCATCCGCGGAAGGATCGGCCCATGCGCCCGTTACTCGCCTGCCTGCTGCTTGCCCTGGCCTTACCGGCCAGTGCGCAGATCTACAAATACATCGACGCCAACGGCAATACGGTCTTCACCAACCAGCCGCCCGATGGCGCAGCAGCCGAGAGCGTCAACCTGCCGCCAACCAATACGGTAGAGATGCAGACGCCCAGCATTCCTGCAGACACCAGCGGCGACACCTCAGCACAGAGCGCGGCCCCTTACTCCGTGTTGAGCCTCACCGGTATCCCGGATGATGAAGCCATGCGCGCCAACAACGGCACCTTCGTCGTCGGGGTGAACATCCAGCCACGCCTGCAACCCGGCCACCAGCTACGGCTGATTCTCGATGGCGAGCCATACGGCCAGGCCAGCAATGTACCGAGCCTGCAGCTGACCAATGTCGAGCGCGGCGAGCACAGCCTGGCGGTGGCAGTGGTCTTGGGTGACCGCATCATCCAGCAGAGCGCCACCGAAACCTTTACCGTGCAGCGCATCAGCGTCAACAGCCCTGCCCGTCCACCTGTCACGCCACCGCGTCCGACCCCAAGACCTGCGAACTGATCACGATGCGTACACTGCTGCTCTGCCTGCTGTTCATCACCCAAGCAGCTTCGGCCCAGGTCTATACCTATATCGATGCTGAAGGTAACCGCGTTTTCACTGACAAACCGCGCAGCAGCAATGCCGAACGGGTGATGCTCGCGCCATCCAACAGCGCGCAAATGAGCCAGCCCCAACCCACGGTGCGCATGGCCCCGCCACCTGCGGTAAGCAAACCGACCGTGCACTATCAGGTGCTGCGCATTCTCGTGCCGGAGCCGGACGCCTCGATCCATAACGGTTCCGGCGACATGATCGTCACCCTCAACAGCGAGCCGGGCCTGCTGCCCGGCCACAGCTATCGGTTGCTGCTCGATGGCGAGCCCCAGGGCGAGACAAGCCGCAGCCCGGTCTTCTCCCTGCAGCACGTCGACCGCGGTACGCACCAACTGGTGGCAGAAATCATCGACTCCGCTGGGCTCATCGTCGAACGCACGCCAGCACAGCCCTTCCACATGCACCGCATGACCCTGGCGCAGAAGCGCAAGATCAATCCGTGCAAGAAGGATGAATACGGCGTTCGCCCCGAATGCCCGCTGAAAGACAAACCCAAGGAAGAGGTCAGCATCCTTCCCTTCTTCTGAATTCGATCGCACCTTAATGGTGCAATCGAGCGCACCACCTCCTAAGCTCTCCCTGTTTTGGGTCGCTTTTCCCCGCCCTGCTTCGCCGCAGCACCACCAAAACCTGGCAGACCGCACAAATAATGCGTCTTTTCGGGGCCTTGGTTTGCTTCTTGCATTTTCCTGCCCATTGCCGGAAAGCACTGCCTATGACCATCAATGACGCGCTGCACCGCCTGCTACTCGACAACCTGACCACCGCTACCCTGCTGCTCAACAGCCAGCTGTGCCTTGAGTACATGAACCCGGCGGCGGAAATGCTCCTGGCCGTCAGCGGCCAGCGCAGCCATGGTCAGTTCATCAGCGACCTGTTCACCGAATCGCCAGAGGCGCTGTCGTCGCTGCGACAGGCGGTGGAGCAGGCACATCCGTTCAACAAGCGTGAAGCCGTACTGACCTCGGTCACTGGCCAGACGCTGACCGTCGACTACGCCGTCACCCCACTGTTCAGCAAGGGTGAAACTCTGCTGCTGCTGGAGGTGCACCCGCGTGATCGCCTGCTGCGCATCACCAAGGAAGAGGCGCAGCTATCCAAGCAGGAAACCACCAAACTGCTGGTGCGCGGCCTGGCCCATGAAATCAAGAATCCACTCGGCGGCATTCGCGGCGCAGCACAACTGCTGTCGCGCGAACTGCCCAACGAAGAGCTCAAGGACTACACCAACGTCATCATCGAAGAGGCCGACCGTCTGCGTAACCTGGTCGACCGCATGCTCGGTTCGAACAAGTTGCCGTCGCTGGCGATGACCAACGTGCACGAGGTGCTCGAGCGCGTCGCCAACCTGATCGAAGCGGAAAGCCAGGGCAGCATCACTTTGGTGCGCGATTACGACCCGAGCATTCCGGATCTGCTGATCGACCGCGAACAGATGATCCAGGCCGTGCTCAATATCGTGCGTAACGCCATGCAGGCCATCGCCGGGCAGAAGCACGACATGGGCCTCGGGCGCATCAGCCTGCGTACCCGCACCCTGCGCCAGTTCACCATCGGCCACACCCGTCACCGCCTGGTGGTCAAGGTCGAGATCATCGACAACGGCCCCGGCATCCCGCCTGAGCTGCAGGAAACCATCTTCTATCCCATGGTCAGCGGGCGTGCCGACGGCACCGGCCTGGGCCTGGCCATCACCCAGAACATCATCAGTCAGCACCAGGGTCTGATCGAGTGCGAGAGCTATCCCGGCCACACCGTATTCTCGATCTTCCTACCGCTGGAACAAGGAGCGCCCACGCCATGAGCCGCAGTGAAACCGTCTGGATTGTCGACGACGATCGTTCCATCCGCTGGGTACTGGAAAAGGCCCTGCAACAGGAAGGCATGACCACCCAGAGTTTCGACAGTGCAGACGGTGTACTCGCCCGCCTGACCCGCCAGCAGCCGGACGTGATCATCTCTGACATCCGCATGCCCGGCGCCAGCGGCCTCGACCTGCTGGCCCGCATCCGCGAACTGTACCCGCGCCTGCCGGTGATCATCATGACCGCGCATTCGGACCTGGACAGCGCGGTGGCCAGCTACCAGGGCGGCGCCTTCGAATACCTGCCCAAGCCGTTCGACGTCGACGAGGCCGTCTCGCTGGTCAAGCGCGCCTTCCAGCACGCCCAGGAACAACAGAGCCTGGCCGCGCCCGCAGCACAGGCGCGCACGCCGGAAATCATCGGCGAAGCACCGGCGATGCAGGAGGTGTTCCGCGCTATCGGCCGCTTGAGCCATTCCAATATCACCGTGCTGATCAACGGCGAATCCGGCACGGGCAAAGAGCTGGTGGCGCACGCCCTGCACCGCCATAGCCCACGCGCAGCAGCGCCGTTCATTGCCCTGAACATGGCGGCAATTCCCAAGGACCTGATGGAGTCCGAGCTGTTCGGCCACGAGAAAGGCGCCTTCACCGGCGCGGCCAACCAGCGCCGCGGTCGCTTTGAGCAGGCCGACGGCGGTACGCTGTTCCTCGACGAGATCGGCGACATGCCGGCCGACACCCAGACGCGCCTGCTGCGCGTGCTGGCCGATGGCGAGTTCTATCGAGTTGGTGGCCACACCCCGGTGAAGGTTGACGTGCGCATCATCGCCGCCACCCACCAGAACCTGGAAACCCTGGTACAGGCCGGCAAGTTCCGTGAAGACCTGTTCCACCGCCTCAATGTCATTCGTATCCACATTCCGCGCCTGGCCGACCGCCGCGAGGACATCCCTACCCTGGCTCATCACTTCCTCGCCCGCGCCGCGCAGGAACTATCGGTAGAACCCAAGCTGCTCAAGAGCGAAACCGAGGATTACCTCAAGCACCTGCCCTGGCCGGGTAACGTGCGCCAGTTGGAGAACACCTGCCGCTGGATCACCGTCATGGCCTCAGGCCGTGAGGTGCATGTCGACGACCTGCCACCGGAGCTGCTGACCCAACCGCAGGACGCCGCACC
Organism: Ectopseudomonas toyotomiensis; assembly: GCF_017167985.1. NCBI lineage: Bacteria > Pseudomonadati > Pseudomonadota > Gammaproteobacteria > Pseudomonadales > Pseudomonadaceae > Ectopseudomonas > Ectopseudomonas toyotomiensis. The sequence goes on from NZ_CP070505.1 coordinate 1,688,202, forward strand.
AGTGACCAACTGGGAGCAGGCGCTGCGCCTGTGGGCCGACCAGGCCCTGGCACGCGGCCAGTCCAACCTGCTCGACAGCGCCGTGCCGGCCTTCGAGCGCATCATGATCGAGACCGCGCTCAAGCACACTGCTGGCCGCCGCCGCGACGCCGCCCTGCTGCTGGGTTGGGGTCGCAACACCCTGACGCGCAAGATCAAGGAGCTGGGCATGAAGGTCGACGGCGGGGATGACGACGACAGCGACGACTGATCCCGCCAGCATTACGAAAAAGGGCATCCCATGGGATGCCCTTTTCATTTCCCCGGATTGCATCCGGGCTACGACGCGACGACCGAAGGGTGCGCCGCGCGCACCGCCAATTGTCGCCTCCCGATCAACCGCGCTGCGCGTTCTTGATCGAGATCTGCGTATTGAGCGTCCAGAAGTCGTAGAGCACGCCGATCAGGAACAGGCCGCCGGTGAACAGGTAGATGATCCCGGTGATCCACTTGCCCTGGTACATGCGGTGCACACCGAACACACCGAGGAAGGTCAGCAGAATCCACGCGACGTTGTAGTCAGTATCACCTGCGGTAAAACGCAGGTCGGCCTCGCGATCCATCGAGGGAATCAGGAACAGGTCGATGATCCAGCCGATGAACAGCAAACCGAGGGTGAAGAACCAGATGGTGCCGGTCACCGGCTTGCCGTAATAGAAACGGTGCGAACCGAGAAAACCGAAGATCCACAGCAGGTAGCCGATCAGCTTGCTATGGGTGTCCTGTCGTTGCATGGCGAACTCCTTGTGCGAGATGCAGCTATGACGCTGTGCGCCGAATGAAGGTTTCATTTGCAATGAGGCAGCGCAATACAAGAATGGCTTGATAGCTGTACGACGCCCATATACTGTATAAAAAAACAGTATAGATATCGACTGCCATGCAACTGATCGAAAAGCTCACCATCCTCGCCGACGCCGCCAAGTACGACGCCTCCTGCGCCAGCAGCGGCGCACCCAAGCGCAGCTCCAAGGGCAAGGACGGCATCGGTTCGACCAATGGCATGGGCATCTGCCACAGCTACACGCCGGACGGTCGCTGCGTGGCATTGCTTAAGATCCTGCTGACCAACTTTTGCCTGTACGACTGCCAGTACTGCATCAACCGACGCTCCAGCGACGTGCCGCGTGCGCGTTTCACGCCCGAGGAAGTGGTGACGCTGACCTTGGACTTCTACAAGCGCAACTGCATCAGCGGCCTGTTCCTAAGCTCCGGCATCATCCGCTCGGCCGACTACACCATGGAGCAGTTGATTCGCGTCGCCAAGCTGCTGCGCCAGGAGCACCAGTTCCGTGGCTACATTCATCTGAAGACCATCCCCGATGCCGCGCCGGAACTGATCGCGGAGGCCGGGCTGTACGCCGATCGCCTCAGCGTCAATATCGAGCTGCCGACCGAGACCAGTCTGGTGCGCCTGGCGCCGGAAAAGAACGTCAGCAGCATCCACCAGGCCATGCACAACATTCATCAGGGCGAGCGTGAGGCCCAGGAAGAACGCCGCGCGCCGCGCTTCGCCCCGGCTGGGCAAAGTACGCAGATGATCGTCGGCGCCGATGCCACCGACGACAGCACCATCCTGCACAACGCCCAGAGTCTGTATCAGGACTATCGCCTGCGCCGCGTCTACTACTCAGCGTTCAGCCCGATTCCGCAAAGCCCGAAAACCGTGCCGTTCGAGGCTCCACCACTATTGCGCGAGCATCGCCTGTACCAAGCTGACTTCCTTATGCGCGGCTACGGTTTCAACGCCACTGAACTGCTGGCCGGCCCCGGCAACCTGGCACTGGATATCGACCCCAAGCTGGCCTGGGCGCTGGCCAACCGCGAGCAGTTTCCCGTCGACCTCAACCGTGCAGACGAATCATTGATCGCTCGCGTGCCCGGCATCGGCGTGCTCAGTGCACGGCGCCTGGGCGCGCTGCGTCGTGAACGGCGCATCCGCTTCGAGGACCTGACCCGCCTGCGCTGTGTATTGGAAAAAGCCAAACCTTTCATCGTCACCCAGGATTACCGACCACCGCGTGCCGAACACGAATCCGTGGTGCTGCGCCAGCAACTGCGCGACACCCCGGCGCAGATGGCGTTGTGGTGATGCACAGCCTGCGCTTCGACGGTACCTTCGCCACCTGGCGACAGGCTGCGCGCCGCGCACTGCTGCAAGGCCTGGCGCCACATCAGTTGCAGTGGCTGGACGAAGAGGCGCCACCCAGCCTGTTCGATCAACCTGCTGAACGCACGCCGGAACCTAGCGGCCGCCTGCGCGTTTCCCCCGAACTGCTCGATTTGCTGGAAAGCGCCGCGCAATACCGCGGCGATGAACGCTGGAGCCTGCTCTACCGCGTACTCTGGCGCTTCGTGCAGGGCGAGCGCAGCGCCGTGCTGGCCGGCGACCCGGATGGCAGCGAGCTGCACCGCCGGCTCAAGGCGGTACGCCGCGAGGCGCATCATCTGCATGCTTTCGTGCGTTTTCAGCCGTGCAAGGTTGCTGGCGCACCGGACTTCGTCGCCTGGTTCGAACCCGCGCATGACATTCTCGCCTCGGCCAGTGGTCACTTCGCCGAACGCCTGGGCAAACACAGTTGGCTGATCGCAACGCCGCGCGACGGCGTGTACTGGGATGGCCAACACCTGCAGCACGAGCGCCGCTGCCCGGCGCAATGGCAAGCCTGGGCACAGCAGCCAGGGGATGACGGTCAGGCCCTGTGGCGAGCCTATTACGGCAGCACCTTCAACCCGGCGCGGCTTAACCGCACGGTGATGCAGCAACATCTACCACTGAGATTCTGGAAGCACCTGCCAGAAGGCCCGCTGATTCCACAACTGATGAGCGAAGCACGCGCCGGCGCACAGCGCGATGGCCAGGCATTGGTGCTGGCCGGCAGGAAGGGCAAACGCATCGCCCAGATAAACGAAGGGGACGCAGCGCGTCCCCCGTCAGCCAGCGTCAGCGGAAGCGACGCCCCGGATCTTCCTCGCTGACCTCCAGCGCCAGGCCCTGGGCCATGCTGGTCAGGTGATCGCCATCGGTTTCCGAGCCGAGCTTGATCATCAGGCGCAGGTCGTTGGCCGAGTCGGCGTAGAGCAGCGCATCTTCGTAGGTGATCTCGCCCTGGGTGTAGAGGTTGTACAGCGCCTGGTCGAAGGTCTGCATGCCCTGCTCGGTGGAGCGTTTCATCAGGCCCTTGAGTTCATGCACCTCGCCCTTGCGGATAAGGTCGGCGGCCAGCGGGGTGTTGATCAGCACCTCGATCACCGCGCGACGGCCCTTGCCGTCCGGGGTCGGCACCAGTTGCTGGGCGACGATGGCCTTGAGGTTGAGCGACAGGTCCATCCACACCTGGTTCTGCCGGTCGGCCGGGAAGAAGTTGATGATGCGGTCCAGCGCCTGGTTGGCGTTGTTGGCATGCAGAGTGGCCAGGCACAGGTGGCCGGTTTCGGCGAAGGCCACGGCGTGGTCCATGGTCTCGCGGGTGCGCACCTCACCGATGAGGATCACGTCAGGCGCCTGACGCAGGGTGTTCTTCAGCGCCACTTCGAAGGACTCGGTGTCGATGCCCACTTCACGCTGGGTGACGATGCAGCTCTGATGCTGGTGAATGTACTCGATCGGGTCTTCGATGGAGATGATGTGGCCACTGCTGTTCTTGTTGCGGTAGCCGATCATCGCCGCCAGCGAGGTGGACTTACCGGTACCGGTGGCACCGACGAACAGCACCAGACCGCGCTTGGTCAGCGCCAGCTTCTTGAGTATTTCCGGCAGCTTGAGGTCGTCGATGGTGGGGATATTGGTCTCGATCCGGCGCAGCACCATGCCCACCAGGTTGCGCTGGTAGAAGGCACTGACGCGGAAACGACCGATGCCGCGGGCACTGATGGCGAAGTTGCACTCATGGTTCTCGGCAAAGTCGCGGCGTTGTGCCTCGTTCATCACGCCCAATACGGTCTCGCGGGTCTGCTCCGGCGACATGGCATTCTTGGTCACCGGCATGATCTTGCCATTGACCTTCATCGACGGCGGTACGCCAGCGGTAATGAACAGATCGGAGCCGCCTTTTTCGACCATCAGGCGCAACAGTTTTTCGAATTCCATCGTCGTTCTCGCAGCTTCGTGTGCAATACCGTTCGGCAGCCATCTGCCGAATCATGGGAGCGAGCTCTGCCCGCGAACAGGGTGACGCCAAAAGCGTCGCGAGCAGGGCTCGCTCCTACATCTGTTCCTAGAAGTTTTCCGGGCTCTTGGCCTTCTCGCGCGCGCTGTCGCGGCTGACCAGCCCTTTGGACACCAACGTCTTCAGGCAGGCATCGAGGGTCTGCATGCCCAGCGCGCCGCCGGTCTGGATCGCCGAGTACATCTGCGCCACCTTGTCCTCTCGGATCAGGTTACGGATGGCCGGCGTACCGATCATGATTTCGTGTGCCGCTACGCGACCGCCGCCGATCTTCTTCAGCAGAGTCTGCGAGATCACCGCCTGCAGTGATTCCGACAGCATCGAACGCACCATCGACTTCTCCTCGGCCGGGAACACGTCGACCACACGGTCGATGGTCTTGGCCGCAGAGGTGGTGTGCAGGGTGCCGAACACCAGGTGACCGGTTTCCGCGGCGGTCAGTGCCAGGCGGATGGTTTCCAGGTCGCGCATCTCGCCCACCAGGATGATGTCCGGGTCTTCACGCAGCGCCGAGCGCAGGGCTTCGGAGAAGCCGTGGGTGTCGCGATGCACCTCACGCTGGTTGACCAGGCACTTCTTCGACTCGTGGACGAATTCGATGGGATCTTCGATGGTGAGAATGTGGTGGTACTTGTTGCTATTGAGATAGTCGAGCATTGCCGCCAGGGTGGTCGACTTGCCCGAACCGGTAGGGCCGGTGACCAGCACCAGGCCGCGCGGCACGTCGGTGATCTTGCGGAACACCTCGCCCATGCCCAGGTCTTCCATGGTCAGCACCTTGGACGGAATGGTACGGAACACCGCACCGGCGCCACGGTTCTGGTTGAAGGCGTTGACCCGGAAACGCGCCACACCCGGCACTTCGAAGGAGAAGTCGGTCTCGAGGAACTCTTCGAAGTCCTTGCGCTGCTTGTCATTCATGATGTCGTAGATCAGCGCGTGTACCTGCTTGTGATCCAGCGGCGGCAGGTTGATGCGGCGTACATCGCCGTCGACGCGGATCATCGGCGGCAGACCCGCCGAGAGGTGCAAATCCGACGCGCCTTGCTTGGCGCTGAAGGCAAGCAGCTCAGTGATATCCATGGGACTCCCCAATTACAAGCAAGCAGGTAGAATGCCGCGAACGCAACGGCCAGGCTTATAGAGCGCAGGTAATGTCCACGATAGCAGAGAATATTGCAAAGGTCGGAGCGCGCATCCGTGAGGCGGCGCAAGCCTCACAGCGTAATTTGACGGATATCGGCCTGCTCGCGGTGAGCAAGACCAAACCGGCAGCGGCCATTCGTGAAGCTCATGCGGCTGGTTTGTGCGATTTTGGCGAGAACTACCTGCAGGAAGCGCTGGAAAAACAGGCCGAACTGAGTGATCTGCCCTTGATCTGGCACTTCATCGGCCCCATTCAGTCGAACAAGACCCGGCCTATCGCCGAGCATTTCGACTGGGTACATTCGGTGGATCGCCTGAAAATCGCCCAACGCCTCTCCGAGCAGCGCCCCGCCCACCTGCCGCCGCTGAATATCTGCCTGCAGGTCAACGTCAGCGGTGAGGACAGCAAATCCGGCTGCAGCCCGGAAGCGCTGCCAGAGCTGGCCAAGGCTGTAACCGCCCTGCCCAACGTGCGACTGCGTGGGCTGATGGCAATTCCCGAACCGACCGACGATATCGCGGCGCAACATGCTGCCTTCGCCCACTTGCGCCAATTGCGTGATGACCTGGCGCTGGACCTCGATACCTTGTCCATGGGCATGAGCCATGACCTGGAGGCCGCCATCGCCGAAGGTGCCACCTGGGTGCGCATCGGCACCGCCCTGTTCGGCGCCCGCGATTACGGCCAGCCCACTCACTGAATGAAGGATTTTCTGCAATGAGCAACCCGACCATCGCCTTCGTCGGCGCCGGCAACATGGCCGCCAGCCTGATTGGCGGCCTGCGCGCCCAGGGCGTGGCAGCCAGCGCCATCCGCGCCAGCGAGCCCGGCAGCGAACAGCGCGCCCGCCTGCAACAGGAACACGGCATCGCCACCTTCGCGGATAACGGTGAAGCCATAAAAGGCGCCGACCTGATCGTGCTGGCGGTCAAACCACAGATCATGAAAGTGGTGTGCCTGGATCTGGCGCCACACCTGGCTCCCAATCAGGTGATCATCTCCATCGCCGCCGGCATCAGCTGCGCCAGCCTGGAAAACTGGCTGGGCCAGCGCCCAGTGGTGCGTTGCATGCCCAACACGCCGGCGCTATTGCGTCAGGGCGTTTCCGGCCTGTTCGCCAACGCCCGCGTCAGCGCCGCACAGAAAGCCCAGGCCGAACAGGTGCTGAGCGCCGTAGGCCTGGCCCTGTGGCTGGACGACGAAGCACAGCTCGATGCGGTGACCGCCGTCTCCGGCAGCGGCCCGGCCTACTTCTTCCTGCTGATCGAGGCCATGACCGCGGCCGGCGAACAACTCGGCCTGCCGCGCGAAACCGCCGCCCGCCTGAGCATTCACACCGCCCTGGGCGCCGCGCGCATGGCCAGCGAGAGCGATGTGGAGGCCGCCGAACTGCGCCGCCGTGTGACCTCGCCGAACGGAACCACCGAAGCGGCGATCAAAACCTTCCAGACCGGCGGCTTCGAAACGCTGGTACAACAGGCACTGAATGCCGCCGCCAATCGCTCGGCCGAACTGGCCGAACAACTGGGTCAATAAAGGAAGCACACATGTCCGGACTCATCGAAGCCCTGATCTACATCATCCAGACCCTCGGCAGCCTGTATCTGCTGATCGTCCTGCTGCGTTTCATCCTGCAACTGGTGCGCGCCGACTTCTACAACCCGTTGAGCCAGTTCATCGTCAAGGCCACGCAACCGCTGCTGACGCCCCTGCGCCGCGTCATTCCGGGATTCGCCGGGCTGGATCTGGCCTCGCTGGTGCTGGCCATCCTGGTGCAGCTGCTGCTGATGGTCATCACCCTGACGCTGATGGGCTACAACGTCGGCGGCTTCATCCTGCAACTGCTGGTGTGGTCACTGATCGGCGTGACCTCGCTGTTTCTCAAGGTGTTCTTCTTCGCCCTGATCATCAGCGTGATCCTGTCGTGGGTCGCCCCGGGCAGCTACAACCCCGGCGCGCAGCTGGTCAATCAGATCTGCGAACCACTGCTGGCGCCGTTCCGCAAGCTGCTGCCAAACCTCGGCGGCCTGGATATCTCGCCGATCTTCGCCTTCATCACCATCAATCTGATCGATCGCTTCGTCATCGGCGGTCTTGCAGCCTCCACCGGCCTGCCACCGATGCTCAGCCCCTTCCTCTGAGAGCCTGTTCAAAGGCTCGCGAGCTAGCGCTATGCAAGGCAAAAACAGGTGAGGAAGCGGAGTTTACGAATGATAAATGAGCATTCCGAGCCTGTTTTTAACGCAGCAAAGCCGACGCGCAGCAGACTTTGAGCAGGTTCTCGGCATGAGTTTCTACCGCTGGGACGGCGAAGACCTGATCCTCGACTGCCACCTGCAGCCCAAGGCGAGCAAGGACGAGTTCGCCGGGCTGCATGGTGATCGGTTGAAGATCCGCCTCACCGCCCCACCGGTCGAGGGCAAGGCCAACGCCCATCTGCTGGCCTTTCTGGCCCAGGCGTTCGGCGTGGCCAAGAGCCAGGTGAGCCTGGAAAGCGGCGAACTCAATCGACACAAGCGCCTGCGCATCCGCACACCACGTAACCTGCCAGCGATTCCCGGCTTGCAGAACCCCTGATGACCATTCAGCCGCCATACCCGACCACAAGGCGGGACTGTATAAGCAGCCAATTGACGGCCGCCTTGTACCTCGCATAATGCAGGTTATTCCCGCGAATGCCGTGCTTCCTGGCGGCAACACCAACTGAACAATCACGCAGCCCCAGCAAGTGGATGAACTTGCCGAGAGGAGAGCCAGGATGAGCATGGAACGTCTCAGCCAGCAGGTTGACGCCTACGTCGCCTGGAAACGCGAACTGATGCGCGAGATCACGCGTTATCGCAGCTGGCTGGAACACAATCGGCTCAACTCCGAGGCCGTTCAGGCAAAACTCGAACGCGCGCTGAAAATCCTGCGTACCGATCACATCACCCTGGCCTTCGTCGGTGAGTTCTCACGCGGCAAGACCGAGCTGATCAACAGCCTGTTCTTCTCCGAATACGGCCAGCGCATGCTGCCTTCGCATGCCGGGCGTACCACCATGTGCCCCACCGAGCTGTTCTTCGACCCGCGCTCGGAACGCCCCTACATTCGTCTGTTGCCCATCGAGACGCGCACGGCCTCGGCCAGCGTCGCACAGTTCAAACGCATCCCGCGGCACTGGGTGAACATCCCGCTGGATACCAGCGACCCGGCCAATATGGCCCTGGCTTTCAGCCAGGTGGCCAAAACCAAATCCATGCCGGTGGAACAGGCGATCCAGCTCGGTTTCCACCCGGACATGCTCGAAGGCACCGGCAAACGTGGCCAGGTACTGGTGCCGGCCTGGCGCCATGCGATGGTCAATTTCGACCACCCGTTGCTGCGCCAGGGCCTGCGCATTCTCGATACCCCCGGGCTCAACGCCCTCGGTAGCGAGCCGGAGCTGACCCTGTCGATGCTGCCCAATGCCCAGGCGATCATCTTCCTGTTGGCCGCCGATACCGGCGTCACCGCCAGCGACATGAGCATCTGGCAGCAGCACATCCGGCAGCTCGACGAAGACGCCCAGACCAGCCTGTTCGCCGTGCTCAACAAGATCGACGTGCTGTGGGACGACCTGGCAGGCGAGACCTTCGTGCAGAACGCCATTGGCCAGATCCAGAGCGCCACCGCCAAGCAATTGGGCATCGCCAAGCAGGACGTACTGCCGCTGTCGGCCAAACAGGCGCTGCTGGCCAAGGTGCGCAGGGACGAAGAACTTCTGGCACGCAGCCAGATGGCTGGTCTGGAAAACCTGCTGTGCGAGCGAATCGTCGCGCAGAAGGAACGCCTGATCGAAGATAACGTGGTGCGTCAGGTGCTGGCGCTGGTGAACAACAGTCAACATGTGCTCAACCTGCGCCTGGAGAAAGTCAGTGAGCAGTTGGCCCTGCTCGGCAACCATCAACAGGACAACGGCCAGCTGCTGTTCGAGCTGACCGCCAAGACCAAGGAAGACCACAGCCTGCACCACAAACGCCTGCTCGGTCTGAAGACCAACCAGCGCCTGCTGCAGCGTCAGGGTCAGCTGCTGCGACACGCCGCACGCGCCGAACGCCTGGAGGAACACCTGAGCGAGGTGCGCCGCAATCTCACCGGCAGCTGGACCACCCTGGGCATCAACCAGGCCATCCTGCATTTCTTCCGCGCCGTCGAACAGGATCTGCACAACCTGCAGCACGAAGCCGACATGGCCAACAAGATGGTTGCAGCCATCTATCGTCGACACAACGAAGACAATCCGCTGGGTGGGGTCGACGCGCCGCAGTTCAAGATCCAGCGTTATCTGCGTGAGCTGAAGAAACTGCAGGAAAAGGGCGACCAGTTCCGCCTGCACCTGAAGACCCTGCTCACCGAGCAGCGCAGCCTGACCCGACGCTTCTTCGCCACCCTGGCCCAGGAAGTGATCGGCCTGCACCAGCGCCTGCGCCTGGACGCCGAGCAATGGGCCGCCGATGCGCTGATGCCGCTGATGCAGCACACCCTGGAACACAAGCAGATGCTGGAAAGCCACATGCTGCGCCTCAAGGCGCTGGCCCAGGAAACCCAGCAGACGCGCAAACGCAGCCTGCAACTGGCGCGCTACCGGGAAGAGCTGGAACAGCAGCTGGCCCTGGCCAGCGACATGCTGCGCGTGCTGCGTCGTCCGGCACCGGTGCAGCGCCAGGGCAAGGTGGTCAGCCTACCGACGGCAGCGCGCCCACAAAGCCTGTAGAGCGGAGCGGGCGCCCAGCTCGCTTGCCGCTCGGGTCGGTGCTCTTTAGACTGGCGCCCTCCTCCGATTCATTAGCAGCGCCTCAATGCCCACTGCATTTCCCGAAGATTCCGTCGGCCTGGTCAGTCCCCAGGTGTTCCGCTTCAGCGAACCCTTGGCGCTGGCCTGCGGTCGCAGCCTGGCCGAGTACGAACTGGTCGTCGAGACCTATGGCGAACTGAACGCCGCGCGCAGCAATGCGGTGCTGATCTGCCACGCCCTGTCCGGCCATCATCACGCCGCCGGCTACCACAGCCCGGATGATCGCAAGCCCGGCTGGTGGGACAGCTGCATCGGCCCCGGCAAGCCCATCGACACCAACAAGTTCTTCGTCGTCAGCCTCAACAACCTCGGCGGCTGCAACGGCTCCACAGGCCCGAGCAGCGCCAACCCGGCCACCGGCAAGCCCTACGGCGCAGACTTTCCGGTAATGACGGTCGAAGACTGGGTGCACAGTCAGGCGCGTCTGGCCGATGTGCTCGGCATCGAGCAATGGGCGGCGGTGATCGGCGGCAGTCTCGGCGGCATGCAGGCCATGCAGTGGACCATCAGCTACCCCGAGCGTGTGCGTCACTGCCTGGCCATCGCCTCGGCGCCCAAGCTGTCGGCGCAGAACATCGCCTTCAACGAGGTGGCGCGCCAGGCGATTCTCACCGATCCGGAATTTCACGGTGGGCATTTCCAGGAACAGGGTGTGATCCCCAAGCGCGGGCTGATGCTGGCGCGCATGGTCGGCCACATCACCTACCTGTCCGACGACGCCATGGGCGAGAAATTCGGTCGCGGTCTGAAGAGCGAGAAGCTCAACTACGACTTCCACAGCGTCGAGTTCCAGGTGGAAAGCTACCTGCGCTATCAGGGCGAGGAATTCTCCGGCCGTTTCGACGCCAACACCTATCTGCTGATGACCAAGGCGCTGGACTACTTCGACCCTGCCGCTGCGCACGATGGTGATCTGGCCAAGACTCTGGCCGTGGCCAAGGCGGACTTCTGCGTGATGTCCTTCACCACTGACTGGCGCTTCTCCCCCACCCGCTCGCGGGAGATTGTCGACGCCCTGACGGCGGCGAAGAAGAACGTCTGCTACCTGGAGATCGATGCGCCGCAGGGCCACGACGCCTTCCTCATGCCGATCCCGCGTTACCTGCAGGCATTCGGCAGTTACATGAAGCGAATCGAGGTATGAGCATGCGAGCGGATCTGGACATCATCCAGGAATGGATAGCCCCGGGCAGCCGTGTGCTCGACCTGGGCTGCGGCGACGGCGAGCTGCTCGCCTGGCTGCGCGACAACAAGCAGGTGGCCGGCTACGGCCTGGAGATCGACCCGGACAAGATCGCCCTGTGCATCGAACGCGGCGTCAACGTCATCGAGCAGAACCTCGACCTGGGCCTGGGCAACTTCGCCAGCAACAGCTTCGACGTGGTGGTCATGACCCAGTCGCTGCAAGCGCTACACTACCCGGACAAGGTGCTGGCCGAAATGCTGCGGGTCGGCAAGACCTGCATCATCACCTTCCCCAACTTCGGCCACTGGCGCTGTCGCTGGTACCTGACGACGAAAGGTCGCATGCCGGTGTCGGACTTCCTGCCCTATACCTGGTACAACACCCCGAATATCCACTTCTGCACTTTCGAAGACTTCGAGCGTCTCTGTCACGCTCAGGGTGCCCGTGTGGAAGAACGCCTGGCGGTGGACCGTGACCACCGCCATGGCCTGGCAAGCCGCATCTGGCCCAACCTGCTGGGCGAGATCGGCATCTACCGCATCAGCGGCGCGGACCTCTCCGCCCACCGCGTCGCGGTCTGAACGAGGAGAACATCATGCGCCGCATCATCCCCTTCCTGATCGCCCTGTGCCTAGCCCTGCCGGCCGCCGCCGAGCGCAAGCAGAGCTTCGGCGAGCTCGACGTGCACTACAGCGTGTTCAACTCCAGCTTCCTGCAACCGGACATCGCCAGCGCCGCCGGCCTGGTACGCAGCAAGACCCAGGGCGTGGTCAATATCGCCGTGCTCAAGGCAGGCAAGGCCAGCACCGCGCAGGTCAGCGGCCAGGTGAAGAACCTGCTGGGGCAGAGCACCGCGCTGACCTTCAGGCAGGTCACCGAGAGCGGCGCCATCTATTACCTGGCACAGTTCCCCTTCTCCAGCCGCGAGATTCTCAGCTTCACCCTCGACGTACGCCAGGGCGACAACACGCACCGCATCACCTTCAATCAGGAAATGTTCCCGGATGACTGACTTCAAGGAACTGGTGCTGGCCAGCCATAACGCCGGCAAGCTCAAGGAACTGCAGGCCATGCTCGGCGATGCGGTGCGCGTGCGTTCCATCGGTGAGTTCAGCCAGGTCGAACCGGAAGAGACCGGCCTGTCGTTCGTCGAGAACGCCATTCTCAAGGCGCGCAACGCCGCGCGCATCTCCGGCCTGCCGGCGCTGGCCGACGACTCCGGCCTGGCGGTGGATTTCCTCGGCGGCGCCCCTGGCATCTACTCGGCGCGCTATGCCGATGGCCAGGGCGATGCGGCGAACAATGCCAAGCTGCTCGCCGCCCTGAAAGACGTGCCGGACGCCGAGCGTGGCGCCCAGTTCGTCTGTGCCCTGGCGCTGGTGCGACATGCCGACGATCCGCTGCCGATCCTCTGTGAAGGCCTGTGGCACGGCAGCATCCTGCACGAAGCCCGTGGCGAGCAGGGTTTCGGCTACGACCCGCTGTTCTGGGTGCCGGAAACCGCCTGTTCCAGTGCCGAACTGCCGGCCGAGCAGAAGAACCGCCTCAGCCACCGTGCCCGCGCCATGGCCCTGCTCAAGCAGCGCCTGGGGCTGGCATGAGCGATACCACTGGCGGGAGTTTCCTGCTCCCGCCCCTCGCGCTCTATATCCATATCCCGTGGTGCGTGCGCAAATGCCCCTACTGCGACTTCAATTCCCATGCTGCCGGGCCGACGCTGCGTGAAGAAGAGTACGTAGACGCGCTGCTCGCCGACCTCGATGCCGACCTGCAGCACGTCCATGGCCGTCCACTGACCTCGATCTTCTTCGGCGGCGGCACCCCCAGCCTGTTTTCCGACCGCGCCCTGGGCCGTCTGCTGGAAGGCGTCGAACGGCGCGTGGCCTTCGCGCCGGATATCGAGATCACCCTGGAAGCCAACCCCGGCACCTTCGAGCAGGCCAAGTTCAAGGGCTACCGGGCATTGGGCATCAATCGCCTGTCCATCGGCGTGCAGAGCTTCCAGCAGGCCAAGCTCAAGGCGCTGGGGCGTATCCACGATGGCGACGAGGCCATTCGCGCCGCCGACATGGCGCGCGCTGCCGGCTTCGACAACTTCAACCTCGACCTGATGCACGGTCTGCCGCAGCAAAGCATCGAAGACGCCCTGTTCGACCTGCGCACCGCCATCGCCCAGGCTCCCACACACCTGTCCTGGTACCAGCTGACGATGGAGCCGAACACGGTGTTCTGGAGCCAGCCGCCCGAGCTGCCCGAGGACGATCTGCTGTGGGACATCCAGGAAGCCGGCCAGGCGCTGCTTGCCGCCGAGGGCTACGCGCAGTACGAGGTGTCCGCCTACGCCCAGCCCGGCAAACAGGCGCGGCACAACCTCAACTACTGGACCTTCGGCGACTTTCTCGGCATCGGCGCTGGCGCTCACGCCAAGCTGAGCACACCCGCAGGGCGCATCCAGCGCACCTGGAAAACCCGTCTGCCGAAGGACTACCTCGACCCGGCCAAGACATTTCAGGCCGGCGACCGCCCGCTGGAAGCCGACGAGTTGCCCTTCGAGTTTCTGATGAACGTGCTGCGCCTGACCGAAGGCGCGCCGGCCGAGCTGTTCAGCCAGCGCACCGGCCTGCCATTGCAGCAACTCGAACAGGCACGCCGCGAAGCCGAACGTCAGGGTCTGCTGCAAGCCGACGAAACTCGGCTGGTCGCAACGGCCAAGGGCCAGCTGTTTCTCAATGATCTGCTGCAGCAATTCCTGGCCTAGGGTCTGTACGAAAAGTCGCCGAGCCAAGGTCAGGCGATACCGATGGCGGCCCCGCAAAAACAGGTGAGGAACGGACTGGGCTCGCACTCGAGTTTACGAGCTGTAAATGAGCATTACTCACTTCGTTCGCCCTCCGGGCCGCGCTGAAGCGCGTTAGCTGCAAGCAGCTTGCCGAACCCGTTTTTAACGAAGCATCACCGAGCACAGGCACTTTTCGGACAGAGCCTAGATCACCCCACAGCGCAACAAGAATCCGTTAGGCTTAGGCGCTTCGCTCGCGCAGCCCTGATGCCGCTGCGCTGACCGTTATGCCTGCCAAGGAGCCTGAATGGATCTGCTACTGGACCTGATCGTCACCCTCTCGCGCTGGAGCCGCAGCCACCTCGGCGATATCTCCCTGGCCATCATGGCCACCCTGCTGGTGCTGTTCGGCCCAGCCATCAACGCCTGGGTTCAACGCACCATCGGCAACCTCAATTTCGTCCTGCGTACTCTGCTGTTCGTGGTGTTCTGCGCGGTCGGCTACGGCCTGGCGATCGTCTTCCTCACACCCTGGCTGGCCAAGGGCCTGGCGCACTTCAACAACTACACACTGGCGCCGGTGCTGATCCTGATCTTCGTGGTGATCGGCATATTGGCCGACAGGAACTAGGGTGACCGCGGAGCGCCATTGCAGTTGCGGCAAGAAGAACTGATTTCCCTTGTAGGAGCGGTGTCAGCCATGGACATTGGCTTTCGCGGCTGAAGCCGCTCCGTATGGCGAGGGGCGAACCGCTGTTTCTACAGCACGAACTTGGACACTTCGCTACCGATCTGCCGGCCTAGCGCCTGCAGGTTGGAGGCAGCTGCCGAGGCGGCATGGCTGCTCTGCGACATCTGATCGCCCATGGCGCGGATGTTCTCGGTGTTGCGGTTGACCTCCACGGTGACACAGGCCTGCTCTTCCGCCGCCGAGGCGATCTGCGCAGCCATGTCGTTGATCTGCCCGACCGCATCGGTGATCTGCTGCAACAGGTCACTGGCCGCCTGGGCATCCGTCACACTTTGCGAAGCCTTGGCTGCGGCGTTGTCCATCACCCCGACTGCCTGGCGGGTGGCGTCCTGCAGTACCTGGATCATCGCCTCGATCTCGCGGGTCGACTCATGGGTGCGCTTGGACAGCACGCGCACCTCGTCGGCCACTACCGAAAAACCGCGACCGTGCTCACCGGCACGCGCCGCCTCGATGGCCGCGTTGAGGGCCAGCAGGTTGGTCTGGTCAGCGATGCTGGCGATGGTAGAGAGAATCGAGCTGATCTCGTTGGAGTGGCGGTGCAATTCATCGATGATGCGCCCGGCCCCTTCGACTTCTTCAGCCAGCAGGGCGATGGACTGCTGGCTGCGCTCCACCTGGCGGCGCCCTTCCACACTCAGGCTGACCGAATCCACGGCCTGACCGGAGGCGGTCTCGGCATTGTGCGAGATTTCCTGTGTGGCGGAAGCCATCTGCGTCACCGCAGTGGCCACCAGGTGCAGCTCGGACTGGTGCTGCTGCACGTGCTGGTTCTGCGCTTCAGCATCCTGCGCGACCTGTCCGGACTCGTTGCTCAGCGCCACGGCAACCTCACGCAGGCGGGAGATGATGCCGTGCAACTGCTCGATGAAGCGGTTGAAGCTGCTCGATAGCTGGCCAATCTCGTCATTGGAGTTGACCGGCAGGCGCTGGGTCAGGTCACCATTGCCTTCGGCGATGGCGTTGAGGTTGTGACGGATCTGCTCGAGATCACGGAACAGCACACGGCCCAGCAGAGCCAGCACCAGAATGGCGACGGCCAGCATGCCGGTACCGATGATCAACTGCACAGCGAGCTGCTCACGCACCGGCGCGAGCACTTTTGCCTCATCCATGACCATCACGAAAGTCCATCGGGTATTGGGGATCTCGACGGCGTACAGCAGGCTATCGGTGCCCGCCACCTCAGCCTCAGTGAGACGACGCTGTTGCACCAGGGCGTTGAGCTGCTCGTCAGCCAGCGCTGGCGAAAAGTCGGCTGCCGACTTGGTGCGCCACTCCTTGTCGGGGTGCGCGATCATCTGCCCGCTTTGATCGATCAACAGCGCGTAGCCTTCGCCAGGGATGCTCAACTTGCCGATGGTCTCGGTCAACGTATCGAGCGTCAGGTTGGCGCCGACCACGCCAATCAGCGTGCCGTTACGACGTGCCGGGTAGGCGATGGTCACCACGTAGGCGCCATCGGTGAGCGATACGTAAGGGTCGCTGATGAACACATCGTTGTTCTTCTCGGCGCCCTGATACCAGCCGCGCTGGCGCGGATCGTAGTTCTGCAGGATCACCGTCGGGTCATTCTGCAGCATCTGTCCATCGACGGTGCCGATGTAGGTGATATTGAAGGCGAAGGTCGCCCAGGTCTGCTGCAGCAGAATGTGCGGGGCGATCTGCGGCTGCTGCACCAGGCTGCCCGCAGTGGTCTTCACGGCGTTGATGCGGTCGTTCATCCAGTTGCCCAGGTTGACCGATATCGACTGGGCGAAGCCGTCGATATCCCGCCGCAGGGTGTCATTGACGGTCCGGTCCAGGGAAGAAACGCTCTGCCAGATCAGCACAATGCTGACCAGCGATAACAGCGCCGCCGCCGTCAGGGTGATTTTCAGGCGCAGCGGCCAATCCTTGATATTCATGCACAGGACTCCATCGATGTCAGGCTCGAGCAGACACCTGTCGTTGAAAGCCAGATCCGTGAGCAAGCGACGCAGCGCGGAAGCGCGAGCCCCTGAGCAGGCTTTCAGCACAGAGCGCTATCACCGGGATCTGGGAAGCGGTTATGGGGTTGCCCGGGAACCTGGCCAGTTCTGACGGGCACACGCAGTTAATAAGCGACCGCACGACGGAAAACGTGAAGCCGAAAGCGTGCAAAACCGCTTAAAAGCACTGAGTTAGAGGGGTCTCTTAACTACGGCACTGGATCTACTGAGCACCTCGCTCAGGACTGCAGCCAGCTCAGCACGCGCTCAGCCAGTTGTTCGGGCGTGTGCCGGGTGGAGTCCAGCCGCAGCAGCGGGCAGCCCAGATGGCGGGCCATCCAGGTTTCGTGCATAAGCAGGCTGCGTGTGTGCAGGTCCCCCTGCTCGTAGCCGGCGGCCCATTGCAGGAAAGCCAGGCTCTGCCCGTGCATGTCACCTCCTGGCAGAATGCGTTCAGCGTAGCGCTGCGCTTCACGCTGCCGCAGTCGGCGCATGCGCTCCCGGTCGTCCAGGCGCAGGAACAGGGCATGGCTGAACGAAGGGATCAGCGCCTCGCCCCAGCTGCACAGCGAACCACTGAGCACCCAGCTGGGCGCCTGTGCGCTACGCTCGCGGATCAGCCTGACGCGCTCCTCGGGCGGCCGCTTGTGCTGATAGGGCGGCTCGCTCGGCAGCCAGTAGAAATCGTCGGTATCCAGGTGCAGCCAGCCATTGCGCTCGGCCAGCGTGCGGGCCAGCGTGGTGGTGCCCGAGCCGGATGCCCCGAAGATATGTAACCGAACCTCCATGGATGTCCCTCTCCTCGAACAGGATTTCATCATGATTCGCCCCTACCATCCCACAGACAGCGACGCGCTACTCGACCTCTGGCTGAGAACTTCCATTCTGGCCCACGACTTCGTGCCGGAGACGTTCTGGTACGAGCAGCTACCCGCCATGCGCGAGCTTTATCTGCCGCAGGCCGAAACCCTGGTGCTGGAGGAACAGGGTCAAGTGCTGGGCTTCGCGTCGCTGCATGAACAGCGCCTGGCTGCGCTGTTCGTCAGCCCGGACGCGCAAGGCCGCGGTCTGGGTAGTCAGCTGCTGGACGAAGCCAAACGCAGGCGCAACCGCCTGGAACTCGGCGTCTACCGGGCAGGCGGGTTCGTGACGCTGTACGAGACGCGCGACCCGCACACCGGCCAGCCGGAGCTGACGATGCGCTGGTCGCGCCAGTGAGGACGGTTCAGTTACCTTCGCGGCGCAGCGCCTGCGGGGTGAAGTCGCGCGGGCTCAGTCGGGCGTTGAAGTCGTACATCTTCTCGTTGTTATCCAGGCCGTCAGCGAAGTAGCGGCCACCCTTGAGGTCGTAAATGGTCTCCAGGGTCGAGCCGAACATCGGCACGTCGTAGTAGCTGATCGGGTGGGCCTCCTGCAGACCGATCAGGTTGCCGTTGCGGTCATACAGATCGACGGCAAGGATCTGCCAGCTGTCCTCATCCAGATAGAAACGGCGTTTGCCATAGGGATGGCTGAAACCGGTACGCAGATCCGCCTCGACCACCCAGACGCGGTGCAGCTCGTAACGCAACAGCTCGGGGTTGATGTGCTTGGCCTGCAGGATATCGGCGTAGGGAATGCCGCGCTGGTGCACGGCATAGCTGTTGTAGGGCACCAGCATCTCGCGCTTGCCCAACAACTGCCACTCGTAGCGATCCGGCGCACCATTGTAGGAATCCACCTGGTCGGCGGTGGCCATGCCATTGGTGTCAGGCTGCAGGGTGTCGTAGGCAAGCATCGGCAGGCGGCGCACACGGCGCTCGCCACGGTTGAAACGCCAGGCCTTGCGAATCGCCAGCACCTGATCGAGGGTCTCCTGCACCACCAGCGCCGAGCCAGCCAGCTTGGCTGGAGCTACCACCTTGTACTTGTAATAGAACAGGGTGTTGTCCAGGTCCTGCGGGGCGACGCCGTCACGACCGTAGACGAAGTAGATGTCGCGTTCGAGCTTGAGCAGGTTGTAACTACCGTTGCTGAGCACCGCCGCCTGATTGGTGGCCATGCTGATCTGGTCGCCGCGATACCGCATGACGTGGTTCCAGATCGCCTCCTGGCCGTTCGCCGGCAGCGGGAACGGCACGCCGGAAGCAGCGCCCTGAACGCCATTGCCACCGGCAATCAGCTCGGCATTGAGGGCGTTGAAGCGAGTGGCGTCGTAGATGCGTTGTGGCGCGGCCGCACTGCGCCGGGTCGGGAATACGCGCAGATAGAAACTGGGGTTCTGCTGCAGCAGGGTCTTGAGGCCGACCGGCAGCTGCTGTTCGTACTGCGCCAGGTTCTGGCTGTCGACCCGGTACAGCAGTTTGTCGTCAGCATAGGGATCAGGGTGATGCATGCCCGGCTGGTAATTGGCCGGCGGCGTGGCCAGGCCGCCCGTCCAGGCAGGGATGGTGCCACTGGCATTACCGGCACGCTCGCCACCAAGCGGTGTCAGCTCCTGCCCCAGACGCGCGGCCTGGCTGGCATCGACCTTGGCCTGGGCCTGAAACGCCAGGGCAGTCAGCAGAAGAAGGGAAACCGATCTCAACACAATGCTCTCCTCGCGGCGCCTGCAAGCGGTGCCGCTATTGTCCGCGCCCCTTGTAGGTGCGCTTGTCTTTGTTGTGTTCTGAGAGCCTGCTCACGGCCTCGCGAGCTAGAGCGATACAAGGCAAAAACAAGCGAGGAACGGCCGGGGTCGCGGGCGACTGTACTTTTGTACATGAGCATGACTCGCTTCGCTCTCCCCTTCGGGGCCGCACCAGAGGCGCGTTAGCCGCAAGCGGCTTTCCGAGCTTGTTTTTAACGCAGTAGCGCCGACGCGCAGCAGATCGTGAGCAGGTTCTGAGGTGAGGCGCCGTCCTGGCCGTCGGGTTATCCCGATCTAATCGTGCATCCTGCCGGTTCTAATCAAACGCTTGTCGCTGGGTGAGTCAGTCACTCCTGACGCTGGAACTTCAGATCCCACACGCCATGGCCGAGACGCTCGCCACGACGTTCGAACTTGGTCACCGGACGCTCTTCGGGACGCGGCACGTAGGTGCCATCGGCCGCCAGGTTGCGATAGCCCGGCGCGGCATTCATCACCTCGAGCATGTGCTCGGCGTAGTTCTCCCAGTCGGTGGCCATGTGCAGTACACCACCGACCTTCAGCTTGCTGCGCACCAGCTCGGCGAAAGCCGGCTGGACGATACGGCGCTTGTGGTGCCGCGATTTGTGCCAGGGGTCGGGGAAGAACAGCAGCACGCGATCGAGGCTGGCATCGGCTACGCAGTCACGCAGCACCTCCAGCGCATCGCAGCTGTACACGCGAATGTTGCTCAGATTCTGCGCCATCGCGCCGCTCAGCAACGCACCGACGCCGGGTTTGTGTACCTCGACGCCAATGAAATCCTGCTCGGGTGCGGCAGCAGCCATCTCCAGGGTGGAGTGGCCCATACCGAAGCCGATCTCGAAGGTGCGCGGCGCGCTGCGGCCGAACACCTGATCGAAGTCGCGCAGGCCATCTTCCAGTTCCAGGCCGAACAGCGGCCAGCCCTTGTCGATGCTGCGCTGCTGACCTTCAGTCATGCGCCCGGCGCGCATCACGAAGCTCTTGATGGTACGGCGCTGACGACCGTCTTCGGTCAGTTCGGGCTGTTGGGTATCGGTCATGCTGGGCTCTTGTCGAGTGTTTTACGACTCTGCGGGCTGAAGCCCTGCATTCAACGCAGCAGGGCCGACGCGCAGCAAATCGTCATCCTTAGTTGATCAGGCCAGTCAGCGGCGACGACGCACTGGCATAAAGTTTCTTCGGCATGCGACCGGCCAGGTAGGCCAGGCGGCCAGCCTCGACGGCATGCTGCATGGCCCGCGCCATCAGCACCGGATTCTGCGCTTCGGCAATGGCGCTGTTCATCAGCACGGCCTCGCAACCCAGCTCCATGGCGATGGTGGCGTCGGAGGCAGTGCCCACACCGGCATCGACCAGCACCGGCACTTTCGATTCCTCGAGAATGATGCGCAGGTTGTACGGGTTGCAGATACCCAGGCCCGAGCCGATCAGGCCGGCCAGCGGCATCACCGCGATGCAGCCGATCTCGGCCAGTTGGCGGGCGATGATCGGATCGTCGCTGGTGTACACCATGACGTCGAAGCCGTCCTTGACCAGCACTTCGGCGGCCTTGATGGTTTCGATGACGTTGGGAAACAAGGTTTTCTGGTCGGCCAGCACTTCCAGCTTGACCAGGTTGTGACCATCGAGCAGCTCACGGGCCAGCCGGCAGGTGCGCACGGCCTCGACGGCGTCATAGCAACCGGCGGTGTTGGGCAGGATGGTGTACTGGTCCGGGCTGATCACGTCGAGCAGGTTCGGCTCACCGGGATTCTGGCCGATATTGGTGCGGCGCACCGCCACAGTGACGATCTCGGCGCCGGAGGCGGCGATGGCGTCACGGGTCTCGTCCATATCCTTGTACTTGCCGGTACCGACCAGCAGGCGCGACTGGAACGTACGACCGGCCAGGGTGAAGGGCTTGTCGCTGCGAACTTGGCTCATGGAATACTCCTCGTGAGGTCAACCGCCGCCGATGGCGTGCACCACTTCCACCTGATCGCCCTCGGCGAGCTGGGTGCTGTCGTGCTGGCTGCGTGGAACGATGTCCTGATTGAGTTCGACCGCCACACGGCGCCCGGTCAGATCGAGGCGAACCAACAGGTCGGCGACGCTCTGGTTATCCGGCAGTTCGAAGGGTTCACCATTCAACTGGATACGCATGACGACTCGGTCACAACTGGAAAGAGGGCCGGCATTCTAGCCCGTTAACTGGCCACGACCAAGGCTAAAAGGCGCCATTCGTCCTCATTTCTGACGCCAGGGTCAGGTCAGCTTCCAGGCGCTCAGACCCAGGCACAGCCAACCAACGAGGAAGGCGACGCCGCCAAAAGGCGTGATCATGCCGAGCTTGCCGATGCCGCTGAGGGTCAGCAGATAGAGGCTGCCTGAAAATAGCAGGATACCCAGGGCGAAGGTGCCACCCGCCAGGTTCACCAGCCGTCCAGGCGCATGCATCGCCAGCAGCCCGACGCCGAACAGGGCCAGCGCGTGAATCAGCTGGTAATGCGTACCAGTCTGGAACACCGCCAGATATTCGGGCGTCAGCCTGTGCTTCAGGCCATGGGCCGCGAACGCGCCCAGAGCGACACCAGTGAAGCCGGTGAATGCGGACAACAGCAGCCAGAGACGGGCCATGGAAACTCCTGAATAAATCGACCTGTGCGCAGTTTAGCCATTGGGCCTGAAGACGAAATGGTCGTTATTGTCACACCTGCGCCCAACCCTGTGGTTCCGCAGGAACTGACTCGGCACTTTTTTGCTGCCCGCCATCCTTGGCGGCAATCCTTCGGGCCGTCGCAAAGCGACGTCAAAAAATTGCTCCCGGCATTTTTTTGTTTTAATAGCGCCTCATTTGATCGTTGCGAGACCCCATGCTCCGAGCCCTGACCCGCCGCCTGCTGAAACTGCTGCTCTGGCTGATCCTGGCCAGCGTGCTGCTGGTGCTTGCTCTGCGCTGGGTACCGCCGCCCGGTACAGCGCTGATGATCGAGCGCAAGATCGAATCCTGGAGCAGCGAACAACCCATTGAACTGAAGCGCCAGTGGCGCCCCTGGAAAGAACTGCCGGATCACCTGAAGATGGCGGTGATCGCCGCTGAAGACCAGAAATTCGCCGAGCATTGGGGCTTCGACGTCGGCGCGATTCAAGCGGCGCTGGCACACAACCAGAGCGGCGGCTCGCTCAGGGGCGCCAGCACCCTCAGCCAGCAGGTGGCGAAGAACCTGTTTCTCTGGTCCGGGCGCAGCTGGCTGCGCAAGGGCTTGGAAGCCTGGTTCACCGCGCTGATCGAGCTGCTTTGGCCGAAGGAGCGCATCCTCGAGGTGTACCTCAATAGCGTCGAGTGGGGTGATGGCATCTTCGGCGCCGAAGCGGCCGCACAGCATCACTTCGGTGTCGGCGCGCCCTACCTCAATCGCCAGCAGGCCAGCCAGTTGGCAGCGGTGCTACCCAACCCGCTGCGCTGGAGCGCCGGCCGACCGGACGCCTACGTCAATCGTCGCGCCGCCTGGATACGTCAGCAGATGACGCAGCTGGGTGGCAGCCACTACCTCAACCAGCTCAAACCGCAGCGCCCCGATTGGTGGCCGCGCTGGCTGTAGAAACCGCTAGCTGACGCTGCCGCAGTCGGTGCGCACGGCGCACCCTACGGTCGGAACGCCGGACGGCGTAGGGTACGCCGTGCGCACCAGGGATATTGATCAACGCGCTAGCGGTGAGGCGAGAACGCACGCTTGGGCACCGCATGCAACAACGCGACGTCGTCACCGCGCAGATGCACAGTGAGCCCCCATTGCGGATAGACCCAGGCCCGGCCTTCGGTCAGCTCCAATGTCAGGCGTGGCTGCCCGAGACTGGCGGCCAGGCGTTCGCTGGCCAGCGAATCGGGCGCTTGCAAACTGAGGCTGGAGATGGCAAACCCAGCCATCTGCTCGGCTAGCGACTCGCTCAGCGGCAAATCGGCATCACCCGCCTTCACCCCCTGCGCCGCCATCAGACTGTCGCGCTGCTCAAGGCTTAACCTCACCTCCGCCTCGAGCAACCACTCGCCCTCTTCCCCGTCGAGCGACGCACGATAGAAAAGCCGTGCGCCGTCCAGGCGCGGCGCCAGCCACAGCTCGCCTGGCGCCAACGCCCGTACCTCACGTAGCGTCAGCTCGTCTTCGGCCAACGGCTGCAGCAGCGCATCGCGCCACTGCTGCAGATTGGCCAGTGGATGCACCTCACCGCTGCGCATCAACCAGGCGCCCCAGGCGAAGAACAACACGGCCACAGCCACGAATACCAGCAAGTGCTGCGCTTTCAGAGGGGGTTTGTTCAAGGCTATTGCTCCAGACAGCAAAAAGCCGCACCAGGGTGCGGCTTTTCGGGGTAACGGCAGGCTCAGGCAGCAATACAGCCCTTGAGCTTGTTCATCGCGTTCTTCTCGAGCTGACGAATACGCTCGGCCGACACATTGTACTTGGCGGCCAGGTCGTGCAGCGTTGCCTTCTCCTCGGCCAGCCAGCGCTGGTAGAGGATGTCGCGGCTGCGCTCGTCCAGGCTTTCCAGCGCTTCGTGCAGGTTGCTGCTGGAACTGTCGCTCCAATCGGCATCCTCGAGCTGACGGGCCGGGTCGTAGCGGTGGTCTTCCAGGTAATGTGCAGGCGACTGGAAGGCGCTGTCGTCGTCAGCATCGGCTGCCGGGTCAAAGGCCATGTCCTGGCCGGTCAGACGACTTTCCATCTCGCGCACTTCGTGCGGCTCGACGCCCAGGCTTGCGGCCACAGCGGTGACTTCATCGTTGTTCAGCCAGGCCAGACGCTTCTTCTGGCTGCGCAGGTTGAAGAACAGTTTGCGCTGGGCCTTGGTGGTGGCCACTTTGACGATGCGCCAGTTCTTCAGGATGAACTCGTGGATCTCGGCACGGATCCAGTGCACGGCGAAGGACACCAGACGCACGCCCATTTCCGGGTTGAAGCGCTTGACTGCCTTCATCAGGCCGACGTTGCCTTCCTGGATCAGGTCGGCCTGGGCCAGACCATAACCGGAGTAGCTGCGCGCGATATGCACCACGAAACGCAGGTGAGCCAACACCATCTGGCGGGCGGCCTCGAGATCCTGCTGGTAGTAGAGATTTTCGGCCAGTTCACGCTCCTGCTCGGGCGTCAGCAGCGGAATGCTGTTGACCGCATGCACGTACGCTTCCAGGTTGGCGCCTGGAACCAGAGCATGAACAGGTTGCAAGGAAGTGGACATTCGAATCCTCCGATTCACGAAACTCGTGCAGTGTAGCACTGCGCTATCTGATGCAGGGCCTGTGGATAAGTTCCCTGAGAGATAGTCAATATCAACCAAAACAATGACTTGTCAGCTTGCGTTCAGCCTTGCCGAACAGCGCCCTAACGGGGTGCAAGTTCGTTCAGATGACGCGCCACTGCCAGCCAGGCGCCAATATAGCCCAACAGCACGGCGCCAAGCAGCAGCGAAAAACCGTCGGAAGAAGGTACGCCACCCAGCGCGAAATCGCTACCGTAAAGGCCGGCCAAACGTACTACAGCATCGTTCAACCAATCCAGCCCGAAGGCCAGCAGCAACCAGGCGAAGATGCCTGCGCCAAAACCGTACAACGCGCCCATATAAAGGAAGGGACGGCGTACATAGCCATCGGTTCCACCTACCAGCTTGATCACCTCGATCTCGGCACGGCGATTCTCGATGTGCAGGCGGATGGTATTCCCGATCACCAGCAGCAGCGCCAGGATCAGCAGCAGGCTGAGGCCGAAGACGAAACGATCGCCCAGTTTGAGGATGGCGGTCAGACGCTCGACCCAGACCAGATCGAGCTGCGCCTGCTCCACCTTGGGCAGCTCCGCCAGGCGCTGGCGCAGGGCCTCGAGCTTGGCCTTGTCGACTTCCTTCGGCGTCAC
Organism: Ectopseudomonas toyotomiensis; assembly: GCF_017167985.1. Classification (NCBI taxonomy): domain Bacteria; kingdom Pseudomonadati; phylum Pseudomonadota; class Gammaproteobacteria; order Pseudomonadales; family Pseudomonadaceae; genus Ectopseudomonas; species Ectopseudomonas toyotomiensis. The sequence continues at coordinate 1,713,579 of NZ_CP070505.1, forward strand.
CAGAACCACACCCGGCAGCGGATTCTCCGGCAGTTCCTTGAGCGCCTGACCCAGACCCGACAGCTGCTGAAACTCTTCCAGTGCCTGTTCGCGGCTGATCCACTCGGCATCGGAGACATCATCCATCGCTGCGATCTGCTCGCGCAGCGCCTGGCCATCACGCTCGCCGGCGGACATGTCGAGGAACAGGGAGATCTGCGCCGCACGCTGCCAGGAACCGCCGAGCTTCTCGACGTTGTCCAGGAGCAGCGACAGGCCCATGGGCAGGCTCAGCGCCACGGCCATCACCAGGCAGGTGAAGAAGCTGCCGATGGGCTGGCGCGCCAGGCGGCGCAGGCTATCGACCAGACTGGCACGATGGCTTTCCAGCCAGGCATGGAACAGCGTGCGGAAATCCGGTTCGTCGGCCGGGCCGTCGACCACCTTGTTGCGCGGCGCCGCGCCGACACGTTCGGCCGGTTGCGGCGTGGGCATCTTCGATGCGCTCATCAGGCAGCCTCCCCATCACCGATCAGGCGACCGCGTTGCAGGGTGAGCATGCGCTGGCGCATGCGCGCGATCAGCGCCAGGTCGTGGCTGGCGATCAGCACCGTGGTGCCCAGCTGGTTGATGTCTTCGAACACCCCCATGATCTCGGCGGCCAGCCGCGGGTCGAGGTTACCGGTGGGCTCGTCTGCCAGCAGCAGGGCCGGCCGGTGAACGATGGCGCGGGCGATGCCGACGCGCTGTTGCTGACCGGTGGACAGATCGCCGGGCGACTGCGCCGCCTTGTCGCTGAGGCTGACGCGCTCCAGTGCGGCACCGACGCGCTTGCCGATTTCCGGCTTGGACAGGCCGAGAATCTGCAGCGGCAGCGCGACGTTGTCGTACACGGTGCGGTCGAACAGCAACTGGTGGTTCTGGAACACCACGCCGATCTGCCGGCGCAGGAAAGGAATCTGCGCATTGGTGATGGTCGACAGGTCCTGCCCGGCCAGCAATAGCTTGCCGCTGGTGGGCCGCTCCATCGCCAGCAGCAGACGCAGCAGCGTGCTCTTGCCGGCTCCGGAGTGACCAGTGACGAAGAGAAATTCGCCAGGGCGAACGCGGAAACTCAGTTCGTGCAGCCCGACATGGCCATTGGGGTATCGCTTGGCGACCTGCTCGAATCGGATCATCCGCGCTCACGCTCCTCGAAGAGTGCCTGGACGAAGGCTTGCGCCTCGAACGGGCGCAGGTCATCGATACCCTCACCCACGCCGATATAGCGAATCGGCAAGCCGAACTGCTTGGCCAGGGCGAAGATGACGCCGCCTTTGGCGGTGCCATCGAGTTTGGTCAGTGCCAGACCGGTGAGGTTCACGGTCTGGTTGAACTGCTTGGCCTGGTTGATGGCGTTCTGCCCGGTGCCGGCATCGAGTACCAGCAGTACTTCATGCGGCGCGGTTTCGTCCAGCTTGCCAATCACCCGACGGACCTTCTTCAGCTCTTCCATCAGATTGTCTTTGGTGTGCAGGCGTCCGGCGGTGTCGGCGATCAGCACGTCGATGCCACGCGACTTGGCGGCCTGCACTGCATCGAAGATCACCGAGGCCGAATCGGCACCGGTGTGCTGAGCGATGACCGCGATGTTGTTGCGCTCACCCCAGACCTGCAGCTGCTCCACCGCAGCGGCGCGGAAGGTGTCGCCAGCGGCGAGCATGACCTTCTTGCCTTCGAGCTGCAGCTTCTTGGCCAGCTTGCCGATGGTGGTGGTCTTGCCCACGCCATTCACGCCTACGACGAGAATCACGTAAGGCTGTTTGGCAGTGTCGATGACCAGCGACTGCTCGACCGGCTTGAGCAGGGTCACCAGTTCTTCCTGCAGCGCCTTGTACAGGGCACCGCTGTCGGCCAGTTCCTTGCGCGCGACGCGCTTGGTCAGGTTGCCGATGATCGCGGTGGTCGCCTCGACGCCAACGTCGGCGGTCAGCAGGCGGGTTTCCAGATCGTCGAGCAGGTCATCGTCGATGGCCTTCTTGCCGAGGAACAGGCTGGCCATGCCTTCGCCGAGGCTGGCGCTGGTCTTCGATAGGCCTTGCTTGAGGCGGGCTAAGAAGCTCGGATTTTCCTGAGTGGCTGGAGCAGCAACAGGAGCTGACGCAGCAACCTCGGGCAGTGCTTCGACGACAGGTTCAGGCACCAGAGTCGGCTGTTCAACGACAACTGGGGCGGCAACCAGCGGCTCAGGCTGTGGTGCTGGAGCAGGCGCGACCTCGGCCACCTCCGGCTCGACTACCGGCAAGGCTTCCGGCGCAGGCTCAGGCGTCGAAGGCTCGGCAGGCGCCTGAGTAGCAGGTTGCTCAACGGGCGCGGGCTGAGCCGGCTCGGCAGCGGTCTCTGCCGGTTTCTTGCGCCACCAGCTGAACAGGGATTTCTTTTCTTCGGTCACAGGCGGGGTCTGCGCGCCAGCCTCGGCCGGCGACTTCTTGTCGTCATTGGAACCAAACATGGGTCGCTTGCATCTCAGGGGAGCGAACGCTAACAGGCTGTAAAGCCTTGCCGCGCCGCCCCGGAAAAGGATGGGGTATCCTAGCACCTCTTCGCCCGTCGGCGGTACGACCGCCCAGGCTATCCGACAGGTCAGACTTTCGATGAATGCCATTGCCCGCCGTTCCCTCGGCCTGCTGTTCGGCGCACTCTGCGTGCCACTCGCAGCCTTTGCTTCCCCCGCTCAACCCACCCACGAATTCAAACTGGACAACGGCCTCAAGGTCATCGTCCGTGAGGATCACCGCGCTCCGGTGGTAGTTTCGCAGATCTGGTACAAGGTCGGCTCCAGCTATGAGACGCCCGGTTCCACCGGCCTGTCCCACGCGCTGGAACACATGATGTTCAAGGGCAGCGGCAAGTTCGGCCCCGGCGAAGCCTCGCGCATCCTGCGCGAACTGGGCGCCGAGGAAAATGCCTTCACCAGCGACGACTACACCGCCTATTACCAGGTGCTGGCCAGCGACCGCCTGGGCGTGGCGCTGGAGCTGGAGGCCGACCGCCTGGCCAGCCTGAAGCTGCCAGCAGACGAGTTCGCCAAGGAAATCGAAGTGATCAAGGAAGAGCGCCGTCTGCGTACCGACGACCGCCCCTCTTCGCTGGCTTACGAGCGTTTCAAGGCCATGGCTTACCCTGCCAGCGGCTACAGCATCCCCACCATCGGCTGGATGGCCGACCTCGACCGCATGCACATCGACGAACTGCGTGCCTGGCACCAGAAGTGGTACGCACCGAACAATGCCACCCTGGTGGTGGTCGGTGACGTAACCGTGGATGAGGTCAAGAACCAGGTACAGCGTTACTTCGGCGACATCCCGCGCGGTGAGGTGCCCACTGCCAAACTGCCGCTGGAACTGGCTGCGCCGGGCGAACGCCGCACCACGCTGCACCTCAAGACACAGTTGCCGAGCCTGATCATGGGCTTCAACGTGCCGGGCCTGGCCACCGCCGAAACACCACGCCAGGTCTATGCCCTGCGCCTGGCCGCCGCGCTGCTCGACGGCGGCTACAGCGCTCGCCTGTCCACCCGCCTGGAACGTGGCGAAGAGCTCGTCTCCGGCGCCAGCGCCTGGTACAACGCCTTCACCCGTGGCGACAGCCTGTTCATCCTCTCGGCCACGCCCAACGTGCAGAAAGGCAAGACCCTGGAGCAGGCCGAAGCCGGTCTGTGGCGTGAGCTGGAAGAGCTGAAGAAAGCCCCGCCGTCCGCCGCCGAACTGGCCCGCGTACGCGCCCAGGTCATCGCCGGCCTGGTGTTCGAGCGCGACTCGATCACCAGCCAGGCCACCAGCATCGGCCAACTGGAAACCGTCGGCCTGTCCTGGCAACTGACCGATCAGGAGCTGGCCGAGCTGGAGGCCGTGACCCCAGCCGACATCCAGCAGGCTGCCCGTACTTTCTTCGTTCGCGACCGTCTGAGCGTCGCCCACGTACTGCCCGAAGAGTCCCGCAATGAGGAGTCCCGCCCATGAAGACTGAGCAACGCCGCCTGGGACTGCTCGGCCTGATCCTGTCCAGCGCCCTGGCACTGGGCGCCTGCGCCAACCTGTCCGACAGCACCCTGACTGGCGATGCCGCCAAGCTGCAGTCGCTGGCTGCACTCGACGGCAAGGCGCCAACGCGCCGCACCTTGGATATCCAGACCTGGCAGACCGCGCAAGGCGCCAAGGTGCTGTTCGTCGAAGCCCATGAGCTGCCGATGTTCGACCTGCGCCTGACCTTCGCCGCCGGCAGCAGCCAGGACGGCGGCGTGCCAGGCCTGGCCACCCTGACCAACGCCATGCTCAACGAAGGCGTACCGGGCAAGGACGTTGGCGCCATCGCCGCCGGATTCGAGGGGCTCGGTGCCGAGTTCGGCAACGGCGCCTACCGCGACATGGCGGTGGCCAGCCTGCGCAGCCTGAGCGCGCAGGAGCAACGTGAGCCGGCACTGGCGCTGTTCGCCGAGGTGCTGGGCAGACCCACCTTCCCCGCCGACTCACTGGCACGGATCAAGAACCAGCTGCTGGCCGGCTTCGAGTTCCAGAAGCAGAACCCGGGCAAGCTGGCTAGCCTCGAGTTGTTCGAGCGCCTTTATGGTCAGCATCCTTACGCTCACCCGAGCGACGGCACGGCGCAGTCGATCCCGGCCATCACCCGCCAGCAGTTGCAGGCTTTCCATGCCCGCGCCTATGCCGCCGGCAATGCGGTGATCGCGCTGGTTGGTGATCTGTCGCGCAGCGAAGCCGAGGCCATCGCCAATCAGGTATCCGCCGCCCTGCCGCAAGGTCCGGCCCTGGCCAAGATCGCCCAGCCGCAAGCGCCCAAGCCGGGCATCAGCCATATCGAGTATCCGTCCAACCAGACCCACCTGATGATCGCCCAGCTCGGCATCGATAGGCGCGACCCGGACTATGCCGCGCTGTACCTGGGCAACCAGATCTTCGGCGGCGGCGGTTTCGGCACGCGCCTGATGAGCGAAGTGCGCGAGAAGCGCGGCCTGACCTATGGCGTCTACTCCGGCTTCAGCGCCATGCAGGCGCGTGGCCCATTCATGATCAACCTGCAGACCCGCGCCGAACTGAGCGAAGGCACCCTGGCGCTGGTCAAGCAGCTGCTCGCCGACTACCTGCGTGACGGCCCCACCCAGCAGGAACTGGACAACGCCAAGCGCGAGCTGGCCGGTAGCTTCCCACTGTCCACCGCAAGCAATGCCGCCATCGTCGGCCAACTTGCCTCGATGGGCTTCTACGATCTGCCGCTGAGCTATCTGGACGACTTCATGCGTGACGTCCAGAGCCTGAGCACCGAGCAGGTCAAGGCGGCGATGGCCAAACACCTCGACCCTGAGGCGCTGGTAGTGGTCACCGCCGGCCCGACGGTAGCGCAGAAGGAGCTGCCGCCGCCCACCGACCGCCCGGCCGAACTGCCCAGCGCGGTGCCGCACTGATGCGTGGTCGCACACCACCAAAACCGGCCGCCAAGGCTCACGGCGGCCAGGGTCAATTGCGCATCATCGGCGGCGAGTGGCGGTCGCGGCGCTTTGCCTTCCCCGACGGGCCGGGCCTGCGCCCGACCCCGGACCGGGTGCGCGAGACGCTGTTCAACTGGTTGGCACCCTATGTCGAGGGCGCCCATGTGCTCGACCCTTTCGCCGGTAGCGGCGCGCTGCTGCTCGAAGCGCTGTCGCGTGGTGCTGCAAGCGGCCTGGCCTGCGACCTCAACCCCGCGTCGGTGGCCGCGCTGCGCGGGCATCTGACGACGCTGCAGTGCAGCGCCGGCGAGATTCAACTGGGCGACGCCCTGCAACTGCTGGCACGCCCGGCGCCGCGGCGCTTCGATATCGCCTTGCTCGACCCGCCGTTCCATAAGAATCTGCTGCAGGACGCCTGCAATCTACTGGAAGCGCAGGGTTGGCTGAGCGACGACGCCTGGATCTATACCGAAAGCGAAACCGCGCCTTCGACGCTGGGTCTGCCCGGCTACTGGCGTCTGCACCGTGAAAAACATACCGGCCAGGTGCATTACGCGCTGTGGCAAAGAAGTTCATCGCAGGAGCCAGCGTAGTCCGGATGCAATTGGGAGCGCTGTCCCTGAATTTCATCCAGGCTACGTTTTGGATAGACCATACCCATGACGCCATTCCAACCCGCCTGGTGGCTCCCCGGCCCACATCTACAGACGCTGTGGAACCCCTTCTGCCGCAAGCCGCCGCAACTCGAACGGCAGCGCGAGCGGCTGTGGCTGGACGATGGCGATTTCCTTGACCTCGACTGGCATGGCCCGCATGACGCCCATGCGCCGCTGGTGCTGGTGCTGCATGGCCTGACCGGCAGCTCCAGCTCGCTCTACGTGCTCGGCCTGCAACAGGCGCTGGCTGCACGCGGCTGGGCCAGCGTGGCGTTGAACTGGCGCGGCTGCTCCGGTGAACCCAACCTGCTGCCGCGTGGCTACCATTCCGGCGCCAGCGAAGATCTGGCATCGACCGTGGCGCATCTGCGCGCGCAACGACCGATGGCGCCGCTGTATGCCGTCGGCTATTCGCTGGGCGGCAATGTGCTGCTCAAGTACCTGGGTGAAAGCGGCGCGCAGAGCCAACTGCAAGGCGCAGTGGCGGTCTCGGTGCCCTTTCGTCTGGATCAGTGCGCCGACCGTATCGGCCTGGGATTCTCGCGGGTGTATCAAGCGCACTTCATGCGCGAGATGGTCGCCTACGTGAACAACAAGCAGCGCCTGTTCAGCGAACAGGGCCAGAGCGAGCGCCTGTCGGTGCTGGAGCGCCTCGGCCCGCTGGATGGCATGCGCACCTTCTGGGACTTCGACGGGCGCATCACTGCGCCGCTGCACGGTTTCGCCGATGCCCACGACTACTACCGGCGCGCCTCCAGCCGCTTCTACCTGGGCGATATTCGCACGCGCACGCTGATCATCCAGGCCGAGGACGATCCCTTCATCTTCCGCCACAGCCTACCCGACGCCAGCGAACTGGCCCCCGGCACCGAGTTCGAGCTGCATGCCAAGGGCGGGCATGTCGGCTTCGTCGAGGGTACTCCGCGCCGGCCAGGTTATTACCTGGAACGGCGTATTCCGCAGTGGTTGGCAAGCCTCGGATAATCGCGGCTAAAGCCGCTCCTACAAGGACTGCAAGAACCGTAGCCCAGAGAAATCCGAGAAGACGCGACAAAGGCCTTTCCGGATTGCAACCGGGCACGGCAGTCGCGGCGGATTGTGGGAGGCGCTTCAGCGGCGAGAAGCTCGCGGCTAAAGCCCCTCCCACGAATGCCGTGCGTGTGAGGTAATCAGCCCAGCACCTGCTTCACTGGCACGTGCAGGCGGTCGTACAGCGCCTCGACCGCCGCGCGCGCCGAAGGCGCGATATAGCCGCCCTCCAACGCCAGCACCTGGTAGATGCCACGGCGCAGCATGTCCTGGCTGAGGTTGTCCGGGCTGGCGCCAGCCGTGCAGAGAAAGCGCACCCAGGAGGTCATGATGATCCAGGCGTTGAGCGTCAGCGCCTCGATCTGTGCCGGTGTCATCAACAGGATGCCGGCCTCGACGAAGCCTTGGTAGATCGACTGCGCCCCCACCAGGCAGCGCTGGGCGAAGGCGCGGTAACGCTCGGCCAGCTCGGCGTCCGACTCCAGCAGGTGCTCCAGGTCGCGGTGCAGGAAACGGTAATGCCACATCGCCGCCAGCAGCGCCTCCAGATAGAAGGTCTTGTCCTCCACCGTCAGCGCGCGGCCCTCGGGCCGGCGCAGAAAGCTGTCGACCTGTGCTTCGTACTGGGCGAACAGCTCGGCGATGATCATCTGCTTGTTGCGGAAGTGGTAATACAGATTGCCCGGCGAAATGCCCAGGTGCGCGGCGATATGGTTGGTAGTGACGTTGCGCTCGCCCTGGCCGTTGAACAGGGCCAGGCTCTCGGCAACGATGCGGTCGCGGGTCTTGGGTGGCGCCATGACGCAGCTCGATCTCGACTTCAAAATTGGCAAAGGTACAGGCGAAACAGCCGAAGTGTTACCCCCCGATGCATCCCCCAGGCCCTGGCAGGCCTTTGGTTAGGGTGCGCCGGGGACGGCGTCGCGGCATCCTATTTGACACATTAGAGTAATTGCTCTAAAAATCCAGTTCAGCCCATGCAGCCCGCTGGAACGTCGAGGAGAAACCAATGGTCGCCGACATCGCCTACCTGCAGCAAAACCAACAGCAGATCAACCAGCTGGACGCCACCTTCGCCCTGCAGCGCACGGCCTTCGCCGCCAACCCGATGCCCTCGGCCGAACAACGCATCCAGTGGCTGAAATCCCTCAGCGAGCTGCTGACCGAGCAACAGGATGCGTTGATCACAGCGATCTCCGCCGACTTCAGCAATCGCTCGGCCGACGAGACCCTACTCGCCGAGCTGATGCCCAGCCTGCATGGCATCCATTACGCCAGCAAACGCATCAGAAAGTGGATGAAGCCTTCGCGGCGCAGCGTCGGCCTGCAGTTCATGCCCGCCGCAGCCAAGGTCATCTACCAGCCGCTGGGCGTGGTCGGCATCATCGTGCCGTGGAACTACCCGCTGTTTCTCGCCATCGGTCCTCTGACCGGCGCGCTGGCGGCCGGCAACCGGGTGATGATCAAGATGAGCGAGTCCACCCCGGCCACCTCGCAACTGATCAAGGATCTGCTGACCCGCGTATTCCCCGAAGATCTGGTCAGCGTCGCCCTGGGCGAGGCGGAAGTCGGCATGGCCTTCTCCAAGCTGCCGTTCGACCACCTGCTGTTCACCGGCGCCACCAGCATCGGTAAGCATGTGATGCGCGCCGCCGCGGAAAACCTCACCCCGGTGACCCTAGAACTGGGCGGCAAGTCGCCAGCCATCGTTGCCGCCGACGTGCCGCTGGAGCACGCCGCCGAGCGCATCGCCTTCGGCAAGACCCTCAACGCCGGGCAGACCTGCGTGGCACCGGACTATGTGCTGGTGCCGAGGGATCGGGTGGAGGGTTTCGTCGCCGCCTACCGCGAGGTGGTGCAGCGCTTCTACCCGCAGCTCAAGGACAACCCCGACTACACCGCGATCATCAACGAGCGCCAGCTGGCACGCCTCAATGGCTACCTGCAGGACGCCCAGGCCAAGGGCGCGCGTATCGTCCCGCTCTACCCTGAGGCCCAGGGCCGCCGCCTGCCGCAGAGCCTGGTGCTGGACGTCAACGACGACATGAAGTTGATGCAGGACGAAATCTTCGGCCCGCTGCTGCCGGTGGTGCCCTACGACCGCATCGAGGATGCCTTCGCCTACGTCAACGCGCGGCCCCGGCCGCTGGCGCTGTACTACTTCGGCTACGACAAGCGCGAGCAACAGCGCGTGCTGCACGAAACCCACTCCGGCGGCGTGTGCCTGAACGACACCCTGCTGCACGTGGCGCAGGACGACATGCCGTTCGGCGGCATCGGCCCCTCCGGCATGGGTCATTACCACGGCCACGAAGGCTTCCTGACCTTCAGCAAGGCCAAGGGCGTGTTCATCAAGCAGCGCTTCAACGCCGCGCGGCTGATATACCCGCCCTATGGCAAGGCGATCCAGAAGCTGGTCTACAAGCTGTTCGTACGCTGAACAACGCGGGCAGCGCCCGTTCTACGCCTGGTGATAAAAACAATGAACGACACCACCCTCAACGCGCCGCAGCTGTCGCGGCGCAACCTGCTCAAGGTCGGCCTGCTGGGCACGGCGCTGCTCGGCACCGCCGGGCTGACCGCCACCCTCAGCGGTTGCTCGGCCAGCACGCCGACCAACGGCTACCTGATCCTGCGCAGCAGTGACCTGCCCTTCCTGCGCGCACTGATCCCGGTGATGCTCGACGGCGCCGTCAGTGCCGAGCAGATGCCGCAGGCCATCGACGGCACGCTGAAGAGCCTCGACACCAGCCTGGCGCATCTGTCGCCGGAGATGCTGAAACTCACCGTGCAGCTGTTCGACGTCCTCGCCCTGCCCATCACCCGCGGCCCGCTGACCGGGGTTTGGGGCAGCTGGGACAACGCCAGCGCCGACGACGTGCGCAACTTCCTCACACGCTGGCAGCACAGCAGCCTGAGCCTGCTGCGCATGGGCCACGCCTCGTTACTGCAGTTGGTGATGATGGCCTGGTACAGCCGCCAGGAGGCCTGGGCCCATTGCGGCTATCCGGGGCCGCCTACGGTCTGAAGACGTGTCGCGGATCCCGTAGGGTGCGCCGTGCGCACCATAAAACAGGGTTGAGCCTCGGTGCGCGCAGCGCACCCTACCCACCCTGCCTCGCTCGCGGTGAATGACAAGAAGAGAGTCTGAAATGCCTGTACCCGATTTGTTCAAACAAGGCCTGGCCAGGGGCTGGAAGACATACGACGGTTCGCGTCTGGAAAACGACCTGACCCTGGAAGCCGATGTCGCCATCGTCGGCAGCGGCGCCGGTGGCGGCACCACGGCGGAAATCCTCAGCGCCGCCGGTTACAAGGTGCTGCTGATCGAGGAAGGTCCGCTCAAGACCAGTGACGACTTCAAGATGCGCGAGGCCGATGCCTACCCGACCCTCTATCAGGAAGGCATCGGCCGCATGAGCAAGGACGGCGCCATCACCATCCTGCAGGGCCGCGCCGTTGGTGGCACCACGCTGATCAACTGGACCAGCAGCTTCCGCACGCCACCACAGACCCTGGCACACTGGGCCGAGGTGCACAGGGTGAAAGGCCACGACGTCGAGTCCATGGCGCCCTGGTTCGAGAAGATGGAGCAGCGCCTGGGCGTGGCGCCCTGGGCGGTGCCACCGAATGCCAACAACGAGGTGCTGCGCAGCGGTTGCGACAAGCTCGGCTATCACTGGGCGCCGATCCCGCGCAACGTGCGCGGCTGCTGGAACCTCGGTTATTGCGGCATGGGCTGTCCGACCAACGCCAAGCAATCGATGCTGGTCACCACCATCCCCGCCACCCTCGACGCTGGCGGCGAGCTGCTCTACCTGGCGCGCGCCGACAAACTGCTGATCGAGGGCGACAAGGTGGTCGGCATCGACTGCCTGGGCATGGATGCACGCTGCGTAGCGCCCAATGGCCGGCGCATCCGGGCCAAGGCGCGGCATTATGTGCTGGCCGGCGGCGGCATCAATACGCCCGGCATCCTGCTGCGCTCCAATGCGCCAGACCCGCACCAGCGTGTCGGCCGGCGCACCTACCTGCACCTGGTGAACTTCTCCGCGGCGCAGTTCGAGCAGGTCATCAACCCCTTCTACGGCGCGCCGCAGTCGGTCTACTCGGATCATTTCCAGTGGGACGACGGCGCCAGCGGGCGCCTCTCCTACAAGCTGGAAGTGCCGCCGCTGCAACCAGCGATGACCGCCACTCTGCTCGGTGATTTCGGCCGCGAGAATGCCTTGCGCATGGAACAGTTACCGCACACCAACGTGATGCTTGCCCTGCTGCGCGACGGCTTCCATGAAGACAGCGCCGAAGGCTGCGTCGAGCTGCGCGGCGACGGCAGCCCGGTGCTCGACTACCAGATGACCGACTACACCTGGGACGGCGTGCGCCGCGCCTACCTGACCATGGCGGAAATCCAGTTCGCCGCCGGCGCCAAAGCGGTGATGCCAACCCATGCCGATGCACGTTATGTCGGCAGTTGGAAGGAGGCCCGGGACATGATCGAGAACCTCGACCTGGCGCTCTATCGCACACGTCTGGGCAGTGCTCACGTGATGGGCGGCTGCGCCATGGGCGAGGATACGCAGCAGGCGGTGGTCGACAGCCTGGGCCAGCACCATCACCTGGCCAACCTGTCGATCCATGACGGTTCGCTGTTCCCCACCAGCATCGGCGCCAACCCCCAACTGTCGATCTACGGCCTGACCGCCAAGCTTGCGACGCTGCTGGCCGAGCGCCTGAAAAGCCCGAGCTAGACGCCACTGTCCTGGCATGGCAGAACGCAACGCAGGCCGTGGCTTGGCCGCTGGCATGCGCTGCGCTACCATCCGACTCCTTTTCGACCCGCCAGGACGTCCCGATGAATCGAGTGTTATACCCCGGCACCTTCGACCCCATCACCAAGGGCCACGGTGATCTGGTCGAACGCGCCGCGCGCCTGTTCGATCACGTTATCATCGCCGTCGCCGCCAGCCCCAAGAAGAACCCTCTGTTTTCCCTGGAGCAACGCGTCGAGCTGGCCCGCGAGGTGACCAAGCACCTGCCCAACGTCGAAGTGGTGGGTTTTTCGTCGCTGCTGGCGCACTTCGTCAAGGAGCAGAACGCCAATGTCTTCCTGCGCGGACTGCGCGCAGTATCCGACTTCGAATATGAATTCCAGCTGGCCAACATGAACCGCCAACTGGCGCCGGATGTGGAAAGCCTGTTCCTCACGCCGTCGGAAAAGTATTCCTTCATTTCTTCGACCCTGGTGCGCGAGATTGCAGCCCTGGGCGGCGATATCACCAAGTTCGTCCACCCCGCCGTTGCCGACGCGCTGAACGAGCGCTTCCGCAAAAGCTGAGCAAGATCGACTTTTAGCAGGAGCCCCGCCCCGGGGCGAAGCTAGTCTGACGCGCCCAAGATACGCGGCGGGGCGCCGCTCCTACAGAGAGCGGCGCCTAACTGACCAGCCTCATGGCACAAGCCGCACCAATCCGGCACAATTTGCAGCATCAAAGCCCGTAAAGTGTCGAAGCCTGCGCTTCGACAGGAGTTGCCCATGTCCCTGATCATCACCGACGATTGCATCAACTGCGACGTCTGCGAACCCGAGTGCCCCAACGGCGCCATTTCCCAGGGTGAGGAGATCTACGTGATCGACCCCAACCTGTGCACCGAATGCGTTGGCCACTACGATGAGCCGCAATGCCAGCAGGTGTGCCCGGTGGACTGCATCCCGCTCGACGAGAACAACGTCGAGAGCAAGGATGAGCTGATGCAGAAGTACCGCATCATCACCGGCAAGGCCTGACGCTTCCGAGGGGGCCAGCGGCCTCCCGCTTTCTCCGCGCCCGTTGTGCCCCCCTCGCCCGAGCGAGGCTGTTAAGCTTCCAGCTTCCTTCAGCCGCCTCTGGTAGATCGCATGTTGCGCAAACTCCTGCTATCGACCCTGCTGCTCGGCGCCAGCCTGCTGGCCCATGCCGCCCCGCAACAACCCGCCATTGCCACCGCTCACCCCGCCGCCACAGCCGCTGCGCAGCAGATGCTCGACGCCGGCGGCAATGCCTTTGACGCCGCCGTCGCCGCCAGTGCGGCCCTGGCCGTGGTCGAGCCCTACGGCTCGGGCCTTGGCGGCGGCGGCTTCTTCCTGTTGCGCACTGCCGGCGATACACCAGGCTATGACTTCCTCGATGCCCGCGAACGCGCACCGCTGGAAGCCAAACCGAATCTCTATGTCCGCGATGGCAAGGTGCAGCGCGAGCTGTCGCTCAATGGCGCGCTGGCTGCCGCCATTCCGGGGTTGCCGGCAGCGTTGGTCGAGCTGGCCGAGAAGCACGGCCGCTTGCCGCTGAAAACCAGCCTGGCACCGGCGATTCGCCTGGCCAACGAGGGCTTCGCGGTCGATCGCGTCTACCGCGAGCGGGCGACCTGGCGCCTGGCTGCGCTGCGTGACGACGCCGAAAGCGCCAAGCTCTTTCTCGACCAGGGCGAAATCCCCGCCGAAGGCCATATGCTGCGCCAGCCCGACCTCGCCACCACCCTGCGGGCGCTGGCCGAACATGGCCGCGCGGGCTTCTATACCGGCCCGGTGGCCGAACGTCTGGTCACGGGAGTACGTCACGCCGGTGGCATCTGGACGCTCGATGATCTGCGCGAATACCGTATCGCCCGCCGTGAGCCGCTGCGCTTCGCCCTCGAAGACGGCCGCGAGCTGATCAGTGCCCCACCACCCTCGGCCGGTGGCATCGCGCTGGCGCAGAGCCTGGCGATGTTGCAGCAACTGCCTTGGCGCGAGGCCGAGCCGGTGCAGCGTGTGCACTATGTGGTCGAGGCGCTGCGCCGTGCCTACCGTGACCGTGGCCTGCTCGGCGACCCGGACTTCGTCAAAAATCCAGTAGAGCAACTACTCTCGCCTGGACACCTGGCTGTACTGGCCGGCAGCATCGACCCCGAACGCGCCACACCCAGCACCAGCCTGCCGCCGGCCGGCACCTGGCACGAGGGCGACCACACCACCCACTTTGCCGTGCTCGATGCCGAGGGCAACGCGGTGGCCGCCACCCTGTCGATCAACCTGCCGTTTGGAGCGGCTTTCACCGTGCCCGGCACCGGCGTACTGCTCAATGACGAGATGGACGACTTCGCCGCCGACGTACAGGGCGCCAACGCCTACGGTCTGACCGGCAGCCAGGCCAATTCGATTGCCGGAGGCAAGCGGCCGCTGTCGTCGATGAGCCCCAGCTTTATCGAGAGCAGCGACGAATTCACCGCCTTCGGCACTCCCGGCGGTAGCCGTATCCCCAGCATGGTGTTGCTGTCGATGCTCGAGTACCTGGACGATCAGCCCATCGCGCGCTGGCCGGCGGTGGCGCGCTACCACCACCAGTTCCTGCCCGACGTGATCGAGCATGAGCCGGATACCTTCAACGATGAGCAGATCGCCGAGCTGCAACGGCGCGGCCATGAACTCAAGCGCCTGGACCGGCAGTACGGCAATCAGCAGGTACTGTTCTGGGACAAGGTCAGCGGCGAGGTGAAGGCCGCAAGCGATCCTCGCGGGATTGGTACGGCGACGCCTTGAAGCGCAGCGCCCAAATGTGGCCATAGCCCGTCAGAAGAAAGCCGGGGGTATCGAGGCCCACAAGCCCCGGATTTCATCCGGGCTACGTCTTGTGTCAGGAGAGCCGGATCAGGCTCTCCTGCTCCTCACCGAACTTGCGCAATTCGCGGAACAGCGCCTGCTCGCTCCCCAGCATCAGCACGTTGCGCAGGCTCTGGAAGATGCGGCTGACATAGCCCAGGTCGTTCATCAGCGAGCTGGTCTGCAGGCCATCAAGGTGGCCGTCGCGTACCTCGGCGAACAGACGCTGACGAAACCGCGCATCGAAGCTCGCCGCCTGCTCATCCAACCAACGCAGGCGTGACTGCCACATTTCGTCAGGCATGTCCGAGCGTGCCAGCTCACGCACCTCATGCAAGGTGGCGAGCAAATGGCGACGCAGTTCCACATAGGCATCGCGCACCGCCGAGGGTGGTGCGTCCAGATAATGGCCAAGGTTCTTCTGCAGGTGCTTGGCGTCCTTGACCGCATCCACCAGTTGCAGCGCCGCCAACTGGCAACTGACCCAGAACTGCTGATGCGCTTCATCCATAGGCAGCTCCATGCGCCCCATGAAGCTCAGCAGATCGCCATACACCCCCTTGATATGGAATTGGTACAAGTGCTCCGCGTCGAAGCCGCCCTGCGTGGGCTTGGCCTGCAGCAGTTGCTCATCCGCGTGAGCGCGCGCCAACTGATCAACCGGCAGATAGAGTGCATGGCAGATCACCTCCAAGCTCAAGCGACCAAGGTGCCCCAACTCCTGCACCACCGCGCCGGAAGCGGCATCCACCGAATCCAAGGCGCGCTCATTGAGGTAGCGCGCACGAGTTCGCTCGGGCTCGGCGACTTTCTCGCTCGCCAGTTCGGTGATCAGTACCTGTGGCTCGCTACGTTCCGGCAGCCAGCGGATCAACAACAACGCCAGGCGCCCCTGCAGCGGCCAGAACAGCGCGACGCCCATGGCATTGAACAGGGTGTGGAACATCGCCAGCTGAATAAGGCTGTTCTCACCCAGGCCCATCGGTTCGGCCAAGGTGTGAACCAACCATGTCAGTGGGCCGAGCAGACAGAAGGCGAGCGTGCCGGTGGTGATATTGAACAGCACATGGGCCAGAGCCAGACGCTGACCGCTACGATTGCCGCCCAGCGAGCCGACGAAAGCGGTGGTCACGCTGCTGCCGATGTTTGAGCCAATGGCGATGGCCAGACTCTGACTCAGCTCCAACTGGCCGCCCGCCAGCGCCGCCAGGGTCAGCATCAGCGTGGCGTGGCTGGACTGCAACACTACGGTGATCGCCATGCCGATGGCGGTGAACAGCAGCGCCCCGCGCCAGCCGCCCTCCTGATAGCCGGTCATGTCCAAGCCGTCGCCGAAGCTGGCGAAGCCGTCCTTGATCTGATCGATGCCGAGGAAGATGAAGGCGATGCCCAGCACGATGCGTCCGGCCGCCTTGCTCCTGGGGCCGAAAAAGCCGGCCAGCACACCGAACACCAGCAATGGCAAGGCCAACGGGCTGAGGCTGAGATTCTGCCCCGCCAGCGCCAGCAACCAGATACCGCTGGTGGCGCCGAGGTTGGCGCCGAACAGAATGGCGATGCCGCCCGCCAGCTGAATCAGCCCGGTGCTGATGAAGGCGATGGTCAGCAGCGACACCAGGGTGCTGGACTGCAACAGCAAGGTGCCGCCAACGCCGAACAACAGACTCTTGAAGGCAGTGGACGTGCTGCGCCCGAGTATCTGCTCCAGCTTGCTGCCAGCCAGTTGGCGCAAGCCCTCTTCCAGGCACTGCATGCCGAACAGGAAGATCGCCAGCCCGGCGCAGAGTTGCAGCCAGCCCTGGCTGAACCAGAACGAGGCGATCAGCCCCATTACCACCAGCAGCACCATCACCCAGCGCAGGGACTTCATCACCACCGCTTCTTCCTTTTCTCGGCGTTCAAACGCAAACGGCCCCTCGCCTTCATGGAGAGGCGAGAGGCCGCGACAAACGGATTACAGCGAATCAGTCTTGCTTGTAGCCGCTGCTGGTGCAGCCCAGGCAGCGTACGAAGGCTTCTTTGCCCGGCGCTACCACGAGGGACTGCGCTGCCTCGCCGACGTTGCCACCCAGCGCGGTGAATGGCAGGCTGACGATGAAGGCTGCAGCACCGATCGCAGTGGCGCCGATCAGCAGGGGGCGGGCGATGACCAGATCACCAATCATGGCATAGCCCTTGGGCGCCTCGACGGTGTACAACGGATCACCGCTGGCGTTCTGCTGAACCACTTCCGCTTGCGCCGATAGCGCCAGCAGGCCAGAGGTCAGCGCCAGGACAACGGCGGAAGTGCGGAACGCTTTCATGGATCGATCCTTCAGATTATTCGGGAAAGTGCCAGTAACTATAACAGCGCATTGATAATTGTCAGCGTGACGGACGTCAATCGCCGTGAAAGGCATATTCCGGCTTTTTCGGCACGTATGGACGAAAGAATGCCAGCATGGCCGCCAGGTCGGCTTGCTCGTCACCAGTTGGCTGGAAGGTCGGACCGATCACCACCCGTCGATTCTGGTAATCCAGCGCACCCAGCACTATGGGTACACCCGCGCCCAGCGCGATATGGTAGAAGCCCATCTTCCAGCGCTCGACCTTCTTGCGCGTGCCTTCGGGCGACAGCACCAGAATGAACTCGTCATGCTCGCGAAAGGCCTGAATGGCCTGTTCGACGGTGTTCAACTTGCGGTCCCGGCGAATCGCGATGCCGCCCCAACTGCGCATGAGGCCGCCGAAGGGCCAGCGAAAGATGCTGTGCTTGCCGAACCAGCGGGCGTTGAGGCGCAGTACGAACTTCAGCGCAATGAAGATCACGAAGTCCCAATTGGACGTGTGGTGGGCGCCGATGGCGACGAACTTGTCGAGCTTGGGCAACTCGCCCTCGATACGCCAGCCCATGAGCTTCAGCACGCTGCGCCCCAGCCATTCGGCGGCCGGATTGCGTGGCAGGTAGTTACCGGACATCGATCAACCTCGGTGTTTCTTATTCTTTTGGCAGTGTGGTCTTGCTCAACGCTGGCACTTGGGACAGTAGACACTCGCGCGCTGTCCCAACTTCACCTCACGCAACGTAGTGCCGCAGACCTTGCAGAACTCGCCGCCGCGACCATAGGCGAACAGTTCCTGCTGGAAGTAGCCGGGCTGGCCATCCCCGCCGACGAAGTCGCGCAAGGTGGTGCCGCCACGCTCGATGGCATGAGCGAGGATGCGTTTGATCTCCTCGGCCAGGCGCAGGTAGCGCGCCCGCGAGATCGAACCGGCCTCACGGCGCGGATCGATACCGGCGGCGAACAGCGCTTCGGTGGCGTAGATATTGCCCACGCCGACGACCACGGCGTTATCCATGATGAAGGGTTTGACCGCCATGCTGCGCCCGCGCGACATCTGGAACAGGCGCTCACCCTCGAACAATCCGCCCAACGGCTCAGGGCCGAGCTTGCTGAGCAGTTCGTGGCGCAGCGGGTCTTCGCTCCATAGCAGCGCGCCGAAACGCCGAGGATCGGTGTAACGCAGGGCCAGGCCCGATTCCAGCTCGATATCCACATGCTCATGCTTGGCTGCGGCCAGGCCACACTCGACCAGACGCAGGCTGCCAGACATACCCAGATGACTGATCAGACTGCCGACTTCGGCCTTGATCAGCAGGTACTTGGCGCGGCGCTCGACGCACTCGATTCGCTGGCCGGACAGGCGCACGTCCAGGTCTTCTGGGATGGGCCAGCGCAGACGGCGCTCACGCACGATCACGCGGCTGACGCGCTGACCTTCAAGATAGGGGGCAATACCACGGCGGGTAGTTTCGACTTCGGGTAATTCAGGCATGGCAATACGACAGGAAAACGGCGGTGCGCCACCTTAGCAGGAGCTACGCAACAAGCGGTAGGGTAAGCCGCCTGCCCGCTCAGTTGCACGGCGGCGCATCCCCACGAAGACTCAAAGCACCGCTAGATCGCGGATGCTTTCGCGCAGGTTCTCGAAGTCATACTCCGACAACCCCAGATACTCGAGAATCGGCTGCGCGATGTGCTGCCACTCCATGTCGATGGCCTGCCCGCCCTGCACGCGATGCGTCTCGCAGATATGCTCGGCCATCTTGAGAATGCCCAGCAGCGTCTTCAACTGAGCGTCACGCCCCGAGTCATCGCTGAAGATCGACAAGGCGTTGTGGTGGTTGGCGATGACCTCGCAGAGGTGCTCCGGCAGGCGCCAGGAGCGCGCGGTGAAATAGCCGACCACGGCATGATTGGTGGTCAGCAGACGGTTCTCGGTATCGACCACGCGGCGCTCGTCACTGGCACTGGCATAGGCTTCCTCCAGCACCTGCATGTAGTTGGGAAAGCGCTTGAGCATCAGCGGAATGCCGCAGTCGTGGAACAGCCCAAGGCTGTAGGCTTCGTCGGGCGAGTGATAACCGAGGCGCTTGGCCAGGGTCAGGCAGGTCATCGCCACGTCCTGGGCACTGTCCCAGAAGCGGTTGAGCACCAGAATCGCTTCGTCGGTCAGTTCGCCTTTGATCGACTGCGCATTGATCAGGTTGATCACGGTGTTGCAGCCCATCAGATTGACCGCCTGCTGGATCGAAGCAATGCGGTTGACCAGGCCGAAGTGTGGCGAGTTGACGATCTTCAGCAGCGCGCCGGACAGCCCCGGGTCCTGACTGATCAGCTTGGCGATGCTGCGCAGATCGGGGTTGGGCATGATCTGTTCCATCTGCAGATCGACCATGATCTGTGGTTGCGGCGGTACGCTGATCCCCTGCAGGACTTGCTGGATCTGTTCGGCGGTAAGTTCGTAGGTCATGAAAGAGGGATCGTGCAGGGTGAGAAGTAGCGCACAGTCTAGCCAAAGCACAGGCCAGCCCGCAGTCGACTTTTGTAACCGCCGGCCCCGCGTGCAAACCGCTATAATCCCGCTCTTTTCCCCGCGGAGCCCGAACTCATGTCTTCCCTGCCCAGTCTGCGCCTGAAAGCCAACGCCGACCGACGCCTGCGCGCCGGCCACCTGTGGGTGTACAGCAACGAGATCGATGTCGCCGCCACCCCGCTGCATGGTTTTGCCGCCGGTGACCAGGCTGTTCTCGAAGCCGCCGGCGGCAAGCCGCTGGGCATCGTCGCCATGAGTCCGAACAACCTGATCTGCGCGCGCCTGCTGTCACGCGACGTCAAGCACGTGCTGGACAAATCCCTGCTGGTGCACCGCCTCAACGTCTGCCTGTCGTTGCGCGAACGCCTGTTCGACAAGTCCTGCTACCGCCTGGTGTATGGCGACTCCGATCTGCTGCCGGGGCTGGTGGTCGACCGCTTCTTCGACATTCTGGTGGTGCAGCTGGCTTCGGCCACCATGGAGGCGCACAAGGACGACGTGCTCGCCGCGCTGATCCAGGTGTGCAAGCCCAGCGGCATCCTGTTCAAGAACGACTCCAGCGCGCGCGACGCCGAAGGCCTCGAGCGCTATGTGGCGACCGCCTACGGCGAGGTGCCGGAGTGGGTAGCACTGGAAGAGAACGGGGTGAAATTCGAAGCCCCGGTGATCGAGGGGCAGAAGACCGGCTGGTTCTACGACCACCGCATGAACCGCGCACGCCTGGCGCCCTACGTCAAAGGCAAACGCGTGCTCGACCTGTTCAGCTACATCGGCGGCTGGGGTGTGCAGGCTGCAGCGTTCGGCGCCAGCGAAGTGTTTTGCGTGGACGCCTCCGGCTTCGCCCTCGACGGCGTGGAGCGCAACGCCACGCTCAACGGTTTCGCCGAAAAGGTCACCTGCGTGGAAGGTGACGTGTTCGCCGCCCTGCGCGAACTGAAGTCCGCCGAAGAGCGCTTTGACGTGGTGATCGCCGACCCACCCGCCTTCATCAAGCGCAAGAAGGACATCAAGAACGGCGAAGCGGCCTACCGACGCCTTAACGAAACCGCCATGCGCCTGCTGAACAAGGACGGCATCCTGGTCAGCGCCAGCTGCTCCATGCACCTGGAAGAGGACAACCTGCAGAACATTCTGCTGACCAGCGCCCGCCATCTGGATCGCAACATTCAACTACTCGAGCGCGGCGCCCAGGGCCCGGATCACCCGGTGCACCCGGCGATCAACGAGACCCGCTACATCAAAAGCCTGACCATGCGTCTGCTGCCCAACAGTTGAGCAACCTGCACCTGCCGAGTGCGTTTCGGCAGGTGCCTCTTTCCCCCTCTCGCTGTTACCTCCCCCCACACCCGCCTCGCATCTCGCCCAGCATCGACTAGGCTTCAACCTGCATAGCTGAGCGCTATCAGCCGACCACCGGTTAACTGGCTTGCTTATTGCTTTTGGCTATCAACATAACGAACGCTCCCCACGAAGGGGGCGAATCGACTCAGAAGTTGGAGCCTTGGCCACGAGCTGACTCCATATTGCCGATAGCGGGGAGGACTATGACTGCGCAAGCTGGGAACGACGCGTTCCTGCGATTCACCAACGTCAAGAAGACCTACGATCACAAGACCCTGGTGGTCAAGGACTTCAACCTCAACGTGGCCAAGGGCGAATTCATCACCCTGCTCGGCCCCTCAGGCTCAGGCAAGACCACCTGCCTGATGATGCTCGCCGGCTTCGAGGACGTGACCAGCGGCGAGATCCTGATCAACGGCCGCAACGTCACCAGCATCGCCCCCTACGCTCGCAACATCGGCATGGTCTTCCAGCAGTACGCGCTGTTCCCGCACATGACCATCCGCGAGAACCTGGCCTACCCACTGAAAATCCGCAAATTGCCCAAGGACGAGATTCGCGCCAAGGTCGAGGAGTATCTCGCCCTGGTCGAACTGCAGGCCTTCGGCGGCCGTTACCCCGCCCAGCTTTCCGGCGGCCAGCGCCAGCGCGTGGCCCTGGCCCGCGCGCTGATCTTCGCCCCGGACATCGTGCTGATGGACGAGCCGCTCGGCGCACTGGACAAGAAACTGCGCGAGCAGATGCAGTTCGAGATCAAGCGCCTGCACGAGCAGCTCGGCTTCACCGTGATCTACGTGACCCACGACCAGACTGAAGCGCTGACCATGAGCGACCGCATCGCCGTGTTCAACAACGGCGTGGTGCAGCAATGCGCCGCGCCGCACGTGCTCTACGAACGCCCAGCCAACATGTTCGTCGCCGACTTCATCGGCGAGAGCAACAAGCTGCCCGGCGTGATCGAGGCGGTCGAGGCTGATCGCGTCCAGGTGCGCCTCGACGATGGCGGCCTGGTCAGCACGCTGAAAGCCAATTGCACCGAAGTCGGCCAGGCCACCACGGTGTCGGTACGCCCGGAAAAGCTCAACTTCACCGACCGCCTTGGCGACGCCGGCAACCAGGTCAAGGCCCGCTTCGTCACCCGCCACTACGTCGGAGAATACATTCGCTACCACTTCGAAACCGCCAGCGGCAGCGAGCTGGTGGTGAAGAATCTGAACGACAGTTCAGCCCCGCAACTCAGCGCTCAGGAAGAGATCGCCCTCGCCTGGCTGCCGGAAGACAGCCAGGCCCTGGACCGATCAGAAGTGCCGAAGACGCTCTGACCCCACAACTAGTAGAAGCAAATGGAGCACAGCAATGGCTAGATCACTGACTACCAGCTTTTCCACCTTCGCCCTGGTGGCGGCATTGGGACTCACAGCGGGCAACGCCACAGCCCAGGACAGCCTCACCGTGGTGTCCTGGGGCGGCGCCTATGGCGCGGCGCAGAAAAAACACGTCATCGACCCCTACCAGGCAGAGTCCGGCGTCAAGGTATTGTTCGAGGATTACTCGGGCGGCGTCGCCGAGATCAAGGCCCAGGTCGAATCTGGCAACATTCAGTGGGACGTGGTCGACTTCGAAGTGATCGACCTCGAGCGCGCCTGCTCCGAAGGCCTGCTGGAAACCCTCGACCACAGCGTGCTGCCGGCCGGCATCGACGGCACCCCGGCCACCCAGGACTTCATCCCCGAAGCCCTGGCCAGCGAGTGCGCGGTGGGCAATATCGTCTGGTCGGTAGTATTCGCCTACAACCAGAACACCATCGGCGGTACCAAGGCTGCCAGCATTGGCGACTTTTTCGACACCGCCAAGATCCCTGGCAAGCGCGCCATGCGCAAACGCCCACAGGTGAACATGGAATGGGCACTGATGGCCGACGGCGTCGCGCCTGAGGAAGTCTACGAAGTACTGGCCACCCCGGAAGGCCAGCAACGCGCCTTCGACAAGCTGGCCAGCATCAAGAAGGACATCGTCTGGTTCGACTCCTGGTCGCAGGCGCCACAACTGCTCAATGACGGCGGCGCGGTGCTGGTGCAATCGGCCAACGGCCGCTTCTACGACGCCATCGTGCAGGAGAAGAAACCCTTCGAAATCGTCTGGGACGGCCACGTCTACGACCTCGACGCCTGGGCCATCGTCAAGGGCACCAAGAAGAAGGACCTGGCCATGGAGTTCATCAAGTACGCCACCGGCTCCAAGCCCCTGGCCGGCATGCCGGACGTGGCCTACGGCCCGACCCGCAAGTCGTCCATGCCGCTGGCTGACCAGAGCGCGACGCCGCACCTGCCGACCGCTCACCTGGACAAAGGCATCCAGGCCGGCTCCGAGTTCTGGGCTGACTATGGCGAGTCGCTGGGCGAGAAATTCAACGAGTGGCTGTTGAAGTAAACGCCATCAGCTCCCCTCTCCCACTTGTGGGAGAGGGGTTGGGGGAGAGGGTATCGGCCTCACCAGATCCCCTTGATTGCGCTCGGCGGGTTACGCCGCGCCCATCACTCGCATCGCCTATCTGGCCAGGCGTCATGCGCGGCTAACCCGCCTTACAACGGATCGGAGTCATACCTTGTCATCCCTGACCACCAGCGAAGCCGGCCAAGCCGCCAGCGCCCGTCGCAAGAAACGCCTCGCCGCCTTTCTCTTCGTGGTGCCGCTGCTGCTGTTCATCATCGTCACCTTCGTCGCCCCGATTGGCAGCATGCTGTGGCGCAGCGTGTATCACCCGACCGTGGCCGAGCTGATTCCGCAAACCCTGGCCGAGCTCGAACGCTGGGAAGATCACAAACAACTGCCGGACGAAAAGACCCTGCAGGTATTCGTCAGCGAACTGCACGCGCTCAACGAGCAGCGCCTGTCCGGCAAGCTGTCCGAAGAGTTCAACCGCGCCTATACCGGCATGTCCAGTGTGGTCAAAGCCACCGCGCGGCGCATCGGCCGGATGGATGCCGAAGCGCTGTCCTCCGAGGGGGTCGAAGCCCTGCTCGCCAGCCATCGCAACTGGAGCAAGCCCGAGCTGTGGTACGCCATCGAGCGCGCCGGCAAGGTCTACACCTACGACTACTACCTGACGGCCCTGGACCTGGAGATGCACCCCGACGATGGCATCCAGGTGCGCCAGGACACGCAGATCTACCTGCAGCTGTATTCCAAGACCCTGAACATGGCGCTGGTCATCACCCTGCTCTGCGCCCTGCTCGGCTACCCGCTGGCCTACTACCTCGCCGGCCTGCCATCGAACCGCGCCAACCTGCTGCTGGTGCTGGTGCTGCTGCCGTTCTGGACCTCGCTGCTGGTGCGCACCACCTCATGGATCGCGCTGCTGCAGACCAATGGCGTGATCAATTCCACGCTCATGGGCATCGGCCTGATCAGTCAGCCCTTCGAGATGCTCTACACCTCGTTCGCCACCGTGGTGGCGATGACCCACATCCTGCTGCCGTTCATGATTCTGCCGCTGTACAGCGTGATGCGCGGCATCGACCCCAGCTACATGCGTGCAGCACTCAGCCTCGGCGACAAACCGATCCCGGCGTTCGCCCGTATCTACTTCCCGATGACGTTGCCCGGGCTCAGCGCCGGGGCGCTGCTGGTGTTCATCATCTCCGTGGGCTACTACATCACCCCGGCACTGGTCGGAGGTACCGACGGACAGATGATCAGCAACATCATCGCCTTCCACATGCAGCGCTCGAACAACTGGGAGCTGGCCGCCGCGCTGGGCTCGCTGCTGCTCGGGCTGATCCTGTTGCTGTACTGGGTGTACGACCGCTTCGTCGGCGCCAGCAACATCAAGTTGGGATGACGAGACAATGAAGATCCCTGCCTACTACGGTTTCTGGCACCATCTCGGCAACTGGCTGCTCAAGGTCAGCTCCTGGCTGGTGCTGCTGTTCCTGATCCTGCCGATCCTGGTGATCGTACCGCTGTCGTTCAACGCCGAGCCCTTCTTCAGCTTCACCGAGGGCATGCTCACGCTGGACCCCGAGGCCTACTCGCTGCGCTGGTACCGGGAGATCTTCAACGATCCGAAGTGGATACTGGCGATCAAGAACAGCTTCTTCATCGGCATCCTCTCCACCATTCTGGCCACGATTCTGGGCACCTGCGCAGCCGTAGGCCTGGCGCGCGACGAGATGCCGCTTCGCCGCTTCATCACCGCCCTGCTGCTATCACCGATGATCGTGCCGCTGATCATCACCGCCGCTGGCATGTTCTTCTTCTACTCCAACCTCGGCCTGGCCGGCGGCTATCTGGGTGTGATCCTGGCCCACGCGGCGCTCGGTACGCCCTTCGTCATCATCACCGTCACCGCCACGCTCACCGGCTTCGACTACAGCCTGGCACGCGCAGCGCTGAATCTCGGCGCCACGCCAGTACGCGTATTCTTCGACGTGATCATGCCGCTGATCCGCCCCGGGGTGATTTCCGGCGCGCTGTTCGCCTTCATCACCTCCTTCGATGAGGTGGTGGTCATCCTGTTCATGGCTGGCCCACAGCAACGCACCATTCCGCGGCAGATGTTCTCGGGCCTGCGCGAGCAGATCAACCCGAGCATCCTGGCCATCGCCACCCTGCTGATTCTGGTGTCCATCGCTTTGCTGGTAACCATCGAACTGCTGCGCCGCCGCGCCGAGCGGATGCGAGGGATCGAGATACCGGACTGATACCCGCCCCGAAGGGCGAACATGACGCAGAACGCTTCCCCTGTTCGTCCGAAGCCCATCACCTTTATTATCGGCGGCCTGCCCTGCCTATCCACCAGCTTCGAGCACGACACGCCCTGACCATGGATGCAACCCGAGACGTACATGAGCAGCGCCTGGTGGAGCAGGAGCATGCTCTGCTGTTCGAACGCCCGCATGCGGGGTCGCGCAAACCCTACGAACGGGACAAGCCACCGCCCCATGTGCTGGAAGACCGGCGCATCCTGCGCGCCATTCGCTACATTGAAGCCCACTTGGACCGGCCGCTCTCGCTTGATCGTCTGGCGGCTCGCGCCAGCCTGAGCACCTTCCACTTTCAGCGCCATTTCCGCGAGGTAATGGGCGAAAGCCCAAGCGAATACATTCGTCGCACCCGCCTCGACCGCGCGGCGATTCACCTGTTGATCTACCCGGAGTCGGTGCTTTCCATCGCGCTGTCCGTTGGCTACTCCAGTCATGAGGCCTTCATCCGTGCCTTCCATCGCCAGTTCGCCCTGACGCCCACCCAGTACCGTCAGTTCGCGCGCCAGGCCAGCATCCCCGCCACAGCTGAGGAACATCGTCGGGCAAGCGAAGTACAGATCACTCACCTTCCCGATCTGGCGCTGCTGAGCATGCGTTTCTACGGCAGCTATGCACGAGTTGCGGAGCACTGGCGACACTTTGCCGAAGAACTGCAACGTATCGGCTATCCATTGGATAACGCCAGGGCCATCGGAGCCATCACCGACAACCCGGAGATCACCCCCAACGACCTGGTGCGCTACGACTGCGCTGTGGTCGATCTCGGACTCCCCATCGGTGACGCCCCACTGAGCCGAATGAGGCTGCCAGCCGGACGTTACGCCTGCCTTCAACACCGAGCACCCTACAACCAGGTATTCGCGGCCTATCGCACCCTCGCCGTGGCCTGGCCGGAAAGCTCCGGTGAGCGTTTTGTCCCCCAGGGCGGCTATGAACTCTATCGCCAGCCCCCCTGGTCAGGTGATGCCACGCAATGTCTGGATATCGCCATCGGCCTGGAGAGCTGAGGCAAACACCGCAAGTTCTATCAAGCTAAATCCAGGTCACACGACCTAGGCTTCCTCTTTGTCTTCGGCCTGATGCAGATCACTCAGGCCTGGGCAGCCGTCTCCCAGAAGGAAGCTGATCGCCATGCGTGTTGCCACGAGCCTGTTGTCCGTCGCCTTGCTGGCCGCCGGGAATATCCTCACCAACTCGGCTCTGGCAGCCGTAGCGCCGGATGCTGGTCAGACCCAACAAAGTCTCGACCAGAAGCCTCTGCAGTTACCCAAGCGTCAATCCATAGACATCAATCTGCCCGACTCACCCGGTGATCAGGAGCAAAGCGCTGGGCCGAGCCTGCAAGTCACAGGTTTCGTCCTCGAGGGCAACAGCGCCATCCCCAATGAGCAACTGCTGACGCTGCTCGATGACCTGAACAATCGCACCCTCACACTTGGCGATCTGCAGGGCGCCGCCAATCGCATCACCCGCTTCTACCGCGAACGCGGTTACCCGCTGGCACGCGCCTATCTGCCCGCCCAGGAGATCGATGGCGGCATGGTTCGGATCGCCGTGCTCGAAGGCCGCTACGGCCAGGTGCAGATCAACGACCAGGCCGGCCTGGGTGGCAGCGCCCTCGCGCCCCTGGCGGCACTGCAAGCCGGCGATGCGGTGCAGGCCAGGCCGCTCGAACGCAGCCTGTTGCTGCTGCAGGACACTCCCGGCGTCGAGGTGAAGTCCACCCTGCGCCCCGGCACCAGCACCGGCAGCACCGACCTGCTGGTGAATATCGAGCGCGCACCGCTGCTGTCCGGCTCCATCGACGCCGACAACTACGGCAACCGCTTCACCGGTCAGTACCGCCTTGGCGGCACACTCAACATCAACAGTCCACTGGGACTGGGTGACCGTTTGACCCTGCGCGCCATGGGTTCGGACGAAGAACAGAATTACGGCCGCATCGCCTATCAGCTACCTGTCGGCCCCTGGTCGACTCAGCTCGGCGTGGCCTATTCGGACATGGACTATGAGCTGGCCAAGGACTTCGAAGACCTCGATGCCCATGGCAATGCACGCATCGCCAGCGTCTTCGCCCTGCAACCACTGATGCGCTCGAGGGATTTCAACCTCTATGTGCAGGCCCAATTCGACGACAAGCGCCTGCAGGACGACATCGACCTGTTCGACCAGCAGAGCGAGAAACGCTCGCGCGTGGTCATCCTGACGCTCAACGGCAACAGCCGTGACACCCTGCTCGGCGGTGGCATCAACAGCTTCGCCCTGGCCTGGAGCCAGGGCAGCCTGAACCTCGACGATGCCACTGCGCAGCGTATCGACGACCTCACTGCCGGCACGGCCGGCCGCTTCCACAAGCTCAACCCCAGCCTGGTTCGCCTGCAACGCCTGAGCGAGCGCTTCAGCCTCTACACCCAGCTGCAAGGCCAATGGGCCGACGGCAACCTCGACAGTTCGGAAAAGCTCTACCTGGGCGGCGCCTACGGTGTACGCGCCTACCCGCAGGGCGAAGCCTCCGGCGACCAAGGCTGGCTGGCCAATCTCGAGCTGCGCTATGCGCTGACCGATGCCTGGCAGCTCAGCACCTTCGTCGACCATGGCCAGGTGCGCCTGAACAAGGACAGCTGGGCCTCCGGCGAGAACCATCGCAGCCTTTCCGGTGCCGGCCTGGGCGCACGCTGGGCGGCCCACGGCTGGCAGGTCAGCGCCGTGACCGCGTGGAAACTGGGCAACAGCGAGCCGCAGAGCGATGTCGACCGCAGCCCGCGCGTATGGGCACAGGTGGTGCGCTTCTTCTAACGCTGCAAACCCTTGATGGTTACACCGCAGGCCGAAACGCAGCACTCCGCAGCCAGACGATTGATAAGGGGACATCCATGAACCGCAGCTACGCTCTAATCTGGAACCACGCCCTGGGCGCCTGGGCCGTCGCCCATGAACACGCCCGCAAACGTGGCAAGGGCGCCGGTGCGGTATTGGCGACAAGCCTCGTACTGGCCGGCTCGACCTTCGCCGCCGACCTGCCCACTGGCGGTCAGGTGGTCTCCGGCAGCGGCAGCATCAGCCAGCCCAACGGCCAGCAGATGGTCATCGATCAAGCCAGCAACAAGCTGGCCATCGACTGGCAGAGCTTCGACATCGGCAGCGGTAACAAGGTGACCTTCAACCAGCCCGGAACCGACTCGATCGCCCTGAACCGGGTGCTCGGCGCCGACGGCTCGAAGATTATGGGCCAGCTCGATGCCAATGGCCGGGTGTTCATCATCAATCCCAACGGCGTGCTCTTCGGCGCCGGGGCGCAGGTCAACGTCGGCGGTCTGGTGGCTTCCACCCTGGATCTGTCAGTGAGCGATTTCGAAGCGGGCAACTACGCCTTCAAGGGCAACGGCAGCAACGCTTCGGTCATCAACAATGGGCGCATCAGCGCCGCCGATGGCGGCAGCGTCGCCCTGCTCGGCGGCACGGTCAGCAACAACGGCGTGATCGTCGCCAACCAGGGCACGGTGGCCCTGGCCGCTGGTAATTCGGTCACCCTCGACTTCGCGGGTGACGGCTTGCTCAGCGTACAGGTCGACGAGGCGGTGAAGGACGCGCTGGTGGAAAACCGTCAGTTGATCCAGGCCGACGGCGGCAACGTCATCCTCACCGCCAGCGCAGCCGATGCGCTGCTGCAGACGGTGGTCAACAACGAGGGCGTGATCCAGGCCCGCACCCTCGGCGAGAAGGAAGGCAGGATCGTCCTGCTCGGCGACTTCGACGGCGGCACAGTGCAGGTCGCCGGCACCCTGGATGCCAGCGCGGCGGATGGCGGCAATGGCGGTTTTATCGACACCAGCGGCGCCCATGTGCAGATCGCCGCGGGCACGACCGTCACCACCAAGGCCACGACCGGGCAAACCGGCACCTGGCTGATCGACCCGACCGACTTTACCGTCAGCGCCGGCAGTGCCAGCCAGACCCCCAGCGGCATCGGTGCCAGCACCCTCAGCGCCAACCTGCAGAACACCAGCATCACGCTACAGACCGTGGCGGGAGGCAGCGAAAACGGCGACATCAACGTCAATGCTGCCGTGAGCTGGAGCGCAGATACCACGCTGACGCTCGATGCCCACGGCCGCATAAACGTCAACAAGGACATCACCGCCAGCGGCGACAATGCAGCGCTGGTGCTGGCCTACGGCAACGGTTACAGCCTGAACCAGGGCGCCCGCGTCACCCTCTCAGGAGGCAATGCCGGACTGAGTCTCGGCGGCGTCGACTACACCCTGATTCGCGACCTCAGCGCCCTGCAAGGCATTTCGGGAAACGGTCACTACGCGCTCGCCATCGACCTCGATGCCGCTGCGACCAGTACCTGGAACGCAGGAGCCGGCTTCGCTCCCATCGATGGCTTCAACGGCACCTTTGCCGGCCTCGGGCACACGGTTGACGGTCTCTTCATCTATCGCCCCAATAACGGGGTTATCGGTATGTTCGGCCTCACGGCAGCCACCATCCGCGACCTGACCCTCTCCAATGTTTCCATCACTGGCATTGGCACGGTAGGAGGCCTAGTGGCAAGGCTGAGCGGTGGCACCATGACCAATACCCATGTCACCGGCCAGGTATCCTCGCTGGGTGATCAGGTCGGCGGCCTGGTGGGCCTGAACGATCAAGGCTTTGTTAGCCAGTCCTCCTCCACAGCGACGGTCAGCGGGGCGAGTGAGGTAGGCGGCTTGATCGGCCGTAATCGTGCGGCCTCGGTCACGGACGCCTATGCAACGGGAGCGGTAACCGGTACGGGTGATGCTATCGGCGGGCTGATCGGCAGCACCGTGCAGGGCACCACATTGACCAATACTTACGCCAGCGGCCGAGTGACCGGCACTGGCGGGCTGGTGGGGAACGTTGACGGCTCCGGCGCCACGGTCACCAACAGCTACTGGGACATGGACTCCACCGGCCAAGCAAGCAGTGCAGCCGGCACTGGTATCGACTCCACCAACGCCCGCACCCAAGCCACCTACGCCGGCTTCGACTTCACCAACACCTGGGTGATGTTCGAAGGCGATACACGACCCATGCTGCGCGGCGAGTACTCGACGACCCTGTTCACGCCCCACGCCCTGCAACTGATGGCGCTGGATCTGTCAGCCGACTATCGCCTGGGCACCGACCTGGATCTCGGTGCCGCGCTTGCAGCAGGCGGTAATGGCTACTACGGCGATGTCTGGGGAGTGGCTGGGTTCAAACCAGTGGGCAACTCCAGCACCCCCTTTACCGGCTCGCTGGATGGTCAAGGCCACCTGATTCGCGACCTCAGGATAAATCGCGCAAACGAAAGCGAAGTGGCATTGATCGGGCAGACAGCCGCCGGGGCGCAGATTCACGACCTGGGACTGGTCGGTGGCAGCGTTCATGGCGGATTCAATGCTGCCAGCCTGGTAGGCATCAACTACGGCGGCATACTGAGCGACCTTCATACCAACGTCACCGTCAGCTCCACTGCACGCGGTGCTGGTGGCTTGGTGGCACGCAACCGGGACAACGGCATCATTCGCAACAGCTATGCCACTGGCGATGTAAGCGGCGCGGAGAACGTCGTAGGTGGGCTGACCGGAGAAAACTGGGGCCTGGTAGAAAATTCCTACGCCACGGGAAACATCAGCGGTGTCGTAATGACCGGCGGCCTGGTGGGTGCCAACACCGGCACCATCCGCAATGCCTATGCCACCGGTCAGGTACAAGGCACAGAGTATGTAGGTGGTTTGGCCGGTTATAACGGCAGCCTGATCGAATACACCTACGCCACTGGCAGCGTGACCGGGGTGACGTCCGTAGGGGGGTTGGTAGGCAATATAGCAACCGGACGCGTAGCGGACTCGTTCTGGAACACCGACACCTTCACCGGTCCCGGCGCGGGCAGCATTGGTGGTGTTGCGACTGTGGAAAATCTACTCGGCCTGGACAGCACAGCGTTACGCGACGCCTCCAACTATGCCACCTGGAACCTGGCCACCAACGGCGGCAGTAATGCAGTCTGGAGGATCTATGAGGGGCATACTGCGCCACTGCTGCGCAGCTTCATGCAGAGCGTGACCGTCACGGCGACGGACATTGGCAATAAAACCTACGATGGCCAGAACAGCGGCACCAGCGGATACACAACGGACCTTGGCGATACCCTGAATGATGATCTACTGCTTGGTAGCCTGACCTACTCCAGCGCCTCGCAGAACGCTGGCAGCTACAGCACCACCGATGGTGGTCTCAGCCTGGACGGGCTGTATTCGGGTCAGCAGGGCTACGACATCAGCTACGCCGATACCACCCTGACCATCGACAAGGCCGCGCTCACCGTCACCGCCGCTGATGCCAGCAAGACTTACGATGGCCTCGCCTTCAGCGGCGGCAATGGCGTCAGCTACAGCGGCTTCGTCAATGGCGAGGATGCCAGCGTGCTCGGCGGCAATCTTACCTATGGTGGCAGTGCTCAGGGTGCAGTCAATAACGGCAGTTATGCTATCAGCGCCCATGGTCTGACCTCTGGTAACTACGCCCTTACTTTCGTAGACGGCACCCTGACCATCAGCGGCCAATCCCAGGGCCAGCCGAGCAACCCGGCGGTAGAAATACCTCAGGCCTATAGCGATATTCTCGCCGCCACTCAAAGCGACCCGGATAGCGAGGCGAGTGCTCCGTCATTCAGCCCAGACGAACTCTATCGAATCGCCGATAGCGGCATCCGGCTACCGGAGGGCCTTGACGGCGCGTCGCGAGGCAATTGATCACTGCATCACCCCACCACCCCGAATCTGACGGATCACCAGCGATGGTGACCGTCAGCAGCCTTTCCCCTGGCGCCTACTGCGGCGTAGAATCGAGGTATTTCCCGCCAGGCATCCTCCGGCGGGCCTGTGAGCCCTGGCCGCGCGAACGGTGATCCCGTCTCGTCATGCAGCCCACGACACGCGGTGACCTGCCGCCCACGACGCTCACCGCCTATATAACCGAATTAGCCGCAGGATCATCGTCATGCCTGACTACCGCTCGAAGACCTCTACCCACGGCCGCAACATGGCCGGCGCCCGCGCCCTGTGGCGCGCCACCGGGATGAAGGACGAAGACTTCAAGAAACCGATCATCGCCATCGCCAACTCCTTCACCCAGTTCGTGCCCGGCCACGTGCACCTGAAGGATCTGGGTCAACTGGTCGCCCGCGAGATCGAGAAGCACGGCGGCGTGGCCAAGGAATTCAACACCATCGCCGTCGACGACGGCATCGCCATGGGCCACGACGGCATGCTCTATTCGCTGCCGAGCCGCGAGATCATCGCCGACTCCGTGGAGTACATGGTCAACGCCCACTGCGCCGATGCCATCGTCTGCATCAGCAACTGCGACAAGATCACCCCCGGCATGCTGATGGCCGCCCTGCGCCTGAACATCCCGGTGGTGTTCGTTTCCGGCGGGCCGATGGAAGCCGGCAAGACCAAGCTGGCCAATCACGGCCTGGATCTGGTCGATGCCATGGTCATCGCTGCCGACTCCAGCGCCTCCGACGAGAAGGTCGCCGAGTACGAGCGCAGCGCCTGCCCGACCTGCGGCAGCTGCTCCGGCATGTTCACCGCCAACTCGATGAACTGCCTGGTCGAAGCCCTGGGTCTGGCACTGCCAGGCAACGGTTCGACCCTGGCCACCCACAGCGATCGTGAACAACTGTTCCTGCGCGCCGGTCGCCTGGCCGTCGAACTCTGCCAACGCTACTACGGCGAAGGCGACGAGTCGGTACTGCCACGCAACGTCGCCAGCTTCAAGGCGTTCGAAAACGCCATGACGCTGGACATCGCCATGGGCGGTTCGACCAACACCATCCTGCACCTGCTGGCTGCAGCCCAGGAAGCGGAGATCGCCTTCGACCTGCGCGACATCGATCGACTGTCGCGCAAGGTGCCGCAGCTGTGCAAAGTCGCGCCGAACATCCAGAAGTACCACATGGAAGACGTGCATCGCGCTGGCGGCATCTTCTCCATCCTCGGCGAGCTGGCGCGTGGCGGCCTGCTGCACACCGAAGTGCCCACCGTGCACACGCCGAACATGGCCGAAGCCATCGCCCAGTGGGACATCACCCAGACCCAGGACGAAGCGGTTCATCACTTCTTCAAGGCAGGCCCTGCTGGCATCCCCACCCAGACCGCGTTCAGTCAGAGCACCCGCTGGCCGAGTCTGGATGATGACCGCGAGAATGGTTGTATTCGTAGCGTCGAGCACGCTTATTCCCAAGAGGGTGGACTTGCGGTGCTGTACGGCAACATCGCCCTCGATGGCTGTGTGGTGAAGACGGCCGGCGTCGATGAGTCGATCCACGTCTTCGAAGGCAACGCCAAGGTCTTCGAAAGCCAGGACAGCGCGGTCAAGGGCATCCTCGCCGACGAAGTGAAGGAAGGTGACATCGTCATCATCCGCTACGAAGGCCCGAAAGGCGGCCCGGGCATGCAGGAAATGCTCTATCCGACCAGCTACCTGAAGTCCAAGGGGCTGGGCAAGGCCTGCGCCCTGCTCACCGACGGTCGTTTCTCCGGTGGTACCAGCGGTCTGTCCATCGGTCACGCCTCGCCGGAAGCTGCAGCAGGCGGTGCCATCGGCCTGGTCAACGATGGCGACAAAATCCTCATCGACATCCCCAACCGCAGCATCAACCTGCTGGTGAGCGATGAAGAACTGGCCGCCCGCCGCGCCGAGCAGGACAAGAAAGGCTGGAAGCCTGCCGCACCGCGCACCCGCAAGGTGACCACGGCACTCAAGGCCTATGCCCTGCTGGCCACCAGCGCCGACAAGGGCGCGGTGCGCAACAAGGCGATGCTGGACGGCTGATTCGTCAGCCCACACCAGAGAAAAGCCCGGCCTGGTTTGCCGGGCTTTTTGTTGACGGAAGGTTTTGCATCCGACGCTGATCGCCAGCAAGCTGGCTCTTACATCCATGCTCAGGAGCCCATCATGCGTATCGGCCTGATCGCTGACACCCACAATCTGCTGCGCCCCGAGGCGCTGGCAGCGCTGCAAGGCGTCGATCATCTGATCCATGCCGGTGATATCGGCGGGCCGCACATCCTGACCGAACTTGAGCGCGTCGCGCCGCTGTCGGTGGTACGCGGCAACAATGATCAGGACAGCTGGGCCGACGCCATCCCCGAGCGCCAGACGCTACGCTTCGGCGCCATCGCCCTGCATGTGCTGCACGACCTCAAGCAGCTGGATATCGACCCGGCAGCTCAGGGCATCGACGTGGTCATCGCCGGGCATTCACACAAGCCGTTGCACGAGGAACGCAACGGAGTGCTCTATCTCAATCCCGGCAGCGCCGGGCCGCGGCGCTTCAAGCTACCCATCGGCGTTGGCATTCTGCATATCGAGGATGACCAGACACGGGCCGAGCTGATCAGGCTGGAGGTCTAATGCGGGTGCTGGGATTGGTGGGCTGAAGCGGATCGCCGCCCCGCCCACCCTGCTCGATTGGGCATGGCTGTAGGGTGGGCTTCAGCCCACCATTCAAGACACCACGCCAGCAAGGCAGATGAAAGAGTCCCATCCACCCTGCTGTGACATTCGACCTTGAAAAACACCATGGGCGAAGCCATCTAGGCAGATACGGCCGCTCAGCGCCGACCCCATTCCGTACCTGATGGAGAACCCCATGACCCTCGACGAGCTCAACGCCATTGCTGGCGTGACCGCCAAGCCTGACGTCGCTACCGCCGACTTCGTCTACAACCACACGATGATCCGCGTGAAGGATCTGCAGAAATCCCTCGATTTCTACACCCGTGTGCTGGGCTTCACCCTGCTGGAGAAGAAGGACTTCCCCGATGCCGAGTTCAGCCTGTACTTCCTCGCGCTGATCAACGACAAGTCGCAGATCCCGGCTGACCCGGCAGCTCGCCATCAGTGGCGCAAGTCGATCCCAGGCGTGTTGGAGCTGACCTACAACTACGGCACCGAGAAAGACCCGGAATTCTCCTACCACAGCGGCAACAGCGACCCACGTGGCTTCGGTCACCTGTGCGTGTCGGTGCCGGACATCAAGGCGGCCTGCCAGCGCTTCGAAGACCTCGGTGTGGACTTCCAGAAACGCCTGACCGACGGCCGCATGCGCGACATCGCCTTCATCAAGGACCCGGACGGCTACTGGGTCGAGATCATCCAGTTCACCGAAGTGATCTGATTCTCGCGTCCGCGACAAACGAAACAACGAGGGGCTGCCTCCAGCGAGGCAGCCCCTCGTTCGTTGCGGGGTTCAGCTGACGCCAACGTAACGGTCCGCCCGGTGATTGATCGCCAGCACCAGATTGAGCATCACCGCCCCCAGCACCGAGAGCAGCACCTTGTCTGGCGACACGACGAAGATCGCCGCCAGCACGATGCTCGCATCGATGGCCATCTGCACGGTCCCCGCACGGAAACCGAAGCGCTCCTGCATGTACAGCGCGAGAATGTTCACCCCGCCCAGGCTGGCGCGGTGGCGGAACAGCATAAGCAAACCCAGCCCCATCGCAGCGCCACCGAACAGCGCGGCATACACGGCGCTTAGATGGGCGAAGGCGACCCACTGCGGCGTCAGCTCGGCCAGTAGCGAAACCAGCATCACCGCGCAGCCCGTGCGCAAGGTGAAAGCCCAGCCCATGCGCCAGATGCCCAGCAGGTAGAACGGCAGGTTGACCAGGCAGAACACCAGACCGAACGACCAACCAGCCTGGTAGTTGGCCAGAAAGGCGATGCCGACGGTTCCCCCCGTCAACAACCCCGCATGGGCGTAGAAGGCGATGCCCAATGCCACCAGAGCGGTACCGAACAGCAGGGCCAGCGCATCTTCCCAGAGTGGATGGCGCACGAAGAGTGCAGCGACGGCGCTCGGGCGCTCGTCGACGGGTGATTGCTCAGTCATGACAGAACCTGCATCAGGATGCACGAAAGAAAATTACGGCAGAGGCAAGGCAAGGCAAGGCAGTGGCCATCACGGCGCGCCAGGGAATCTGTCTGGCGGCAGAGATGGCCGGAAAGCTCGGTGAGGTTATGCGCCGCGGCGCTCCCACACTTCGAAGGCGTAGAACGGTGTCTCGGCCGAAGCCGGGTGCTCGAGGCTGGAGGTCATGCGCCAGGTAGCCTCGTCGACCTCAGGGAAGAAAGCATCGCCTTCAGGGTCGAGGCCGACACGCGTCAGGTACAGGCGATCAGCCTGGGCCAGGCCCAGCTCATAGAGCTGCGCGCCGCCGATCAGCATCAGTTCCTCGGCATTCTCTTCACGTGCCCAGGCGTCGGCTCGTTCGATGGCCTCTTCCAGCGTCGCGAATACCTCGGCACCTTCCAGGGTCAGGCCCGCCTGGCGACTGACCACGATGTTGAGCCTGCCCGGCAATGGCCGACCGAGTGAATCCCAGGTCTTGCGCCCCATGATGATCGGCTTGCCGAGCGTCAGCGCCTTGAAATGCTTGAGGTCCGCCGGCAGGTGCCAGGGCAGTTGGTTGTCGCGACCGATCACGCGGTTGTGCGCGAGCGCGGCGATCAGGGAAAGGGGTAGAGTCATTTTCATGAACGCGAGCATAGCAGAGCGTCCTGCGCACCCGCAGCCCACCTTTG
This sequence comes from Ectopseudomonas toyotomiensis, assembly GCF_017167985.1. Lineage (NCBI taxonomy): Bacteria > Pseudomonadati > Pseudomonadota > Gammaproteobacteria > Pseudomonadales > Pseudomonadaceae > Ectopseudomonas > Ectopseudomonas toyotomiensis. Next base: position 1,750,917 of record NZ_CP070505.1, read on the forward strand.
GCTTGCCGAGTGGCGCACAGAACCGTCTAGGCTTGGACCTCTGTAGCAGAATCGTCACCCTTGTCGGTGCAGGCTTGGGTTTCCATCCCCGTGCAAGGAGGTACCACCATGTTGACCACACCGCTTCGCAGCTGGCTGCTCTGCGCCGGCCTGTTGCTACCGGCCCTCGGCCTCGCCGCGCCAGCCAAGCCCGACAGCGTGCAGGCCGCCATCGACTGGGCGCAACAACAGCCTTTGGCGCAGAAGGGCAAGCCCCATGCCGACGCCAGGCCACTGATCATCGCCCACCGTGGCGCCAGCGGCTACGCCCCCGAACACACCCTGGCCGCCTATGCCCTGGCGGTTCTGCAGGGCGCCGACTATGTCGAGCCGGACCTGGTGATGACCCGCGACGGGCAACTGGTGGCCCGCCACGACAATGAACTGGGCCTGACCACCGACGTGGCGCAGCGTCCGGAGTTCGCCAACCGCAAGCGCACCCAGACGGTGGATGGCGTCAGCCTGGAAGGTTGGTTCAGCGAGGACTTCAGCCTGGCCGAACTCAAGACCCTGCGCGCCATCGAGCGCATCCCGCAGGTGCGCCCGGCCAATACCCGTTTCGATGGCCAGTTCGAGATCCCAACCCTGCAGGAGATCATCGACCTGGTGAAAAGTCTGCAGCTCAGCCAGCAGCGGGTCATCGGCCTGTATCCGGAAACCAAGCACCCGACCCACTTCCAGCAGATCGGCCTGGCCATGGAGCAGCCACTGGTCAAGATCCTCAAGCGCAACGGCTACAACAGCGCCAAGGCGCCGGTTTACATCCAGTCCTTCGAAGTGGAGAACCTCAAGACCCTGAGCCGTCTGACCCAGGTACGACTGGTGCAACTGCTGTGGACCGAGGGCCAGCCCTATGACCAGCAGGTGCTCGGCACCGGCCTGGGCTACGCCCAGATGATCACGCCCAAGGGCCTGAAGGCCATCGCCCGCTACGCCAGCGGCATCGGCCCGGAGAAAGGCATGATCATCCCGCGCGACGCCGCCGGCAACCTGACCACGCCCACCAGCCTGGTGCGTGACGCCCATGCGGCCAAGCTCAAGGTCCATCCCTACACCTTCCGCGCCGAGAACGCCTTCCTGCCCACCAGCCTGCGCAACGGCAGCGAGCCGGCCGAACGTGGCGACATTGAGGCCGAACTGCGCGCCTTCCTCGCCACCGGCGTCGACGGCCTGTTCATCGACCAACCGGACATCGCCGTGCGCTTGCGCGAACAGCGCTGATTCGCACCGGGGCGGATCAGGGGTTATTCTCAACCCCTGATCCGAACGACGAGACGCCGCGTGACAGACGCCTCCTCCCCTACGCCCCTGCAACGCCTCTGGCTCAGCGAGACCATTCGCCTGCGTGAGGAACACGCCGGCCCGCTCGAAGATGCCGAGGCCAATCGCCTGGCCCGCGCCGAGCACGGTGACCTGGCCCAACGCATCCAGCATCGCGCCCTGCACCTGGCCCGTCGAGATGGTCAGTGGCAGGCGCTGTTGCACTGGCTGCAGGGCGCACGCCTGGCCGGTGGGCTGCTGGCACTGCTGGCCCTGCTCAGCGGCTTCGGTCTGGCTCTGGCCGCGTTGGGTGACGGGCGCCAACCCGTCAATGTGTTCTGGGCGCTGGGCAGCCTGCTCGGGCTCAACCTGCTGATGCTGCTTGGCTGGCTGCTGGGTCTGCTGCTGACCCGAGACCGCCCTGGCGCGCTCGGTCGCCTGTGGCTGTGGCTCAGCGAAAAGCTTGCGCGCGACGCCAGCGCCGCGCAGTTGGCCCCGGCCCTGCTGCTGATGCTGCAACGCCAACGCCTGACCCGCTGGGGCCTGGGTCTGATGGTCAACGGCCTGTGGACCCTGGCCATGCTCGCCGCGCTGACCACCCTGTTGCTGCTGCTCGCCACCCGCCGCTACGGTTTCGTCTGGGAAACCACCATCCTCGGCGGCGACACCTTCATCGCCCTAACCCAAGCCATAGGCGCCCTGCCTGCGCTGCTCGGCTTCAGCCTGCCGGATATCGACGTCATTCGTGCCAGCGGCGACGCCGCCATCGCCAGCGAAGCCGCCCGGCAGAGCTGGGCCGGCTGGCTGGTTGGCGTAGCGCTGGTCTATGGCCTGCTGCCACGCCTGCTGCTGGCGCTGCTGTGCCTGTGGCGCTGGCAGTCAGGCACGCGCAGGCTGCGTCTGGACCTCGACCTACCGGGCTACAGCCTGCTGCGCCAGCGCCTGCAACCGGACAGCGAACGCCTTGGCGTCTGCGACCTGGCGCCAGCCGCTCTGCACCAGCCGCAAGGCGGCGCCAGTGCCCAACCTGGTAGTGGCGCACTGCTGCTCGGCCTGGAACTAGACGAGCGCCGCCCCTGGCCACCGCTGCCGTTACCAAAGGGCGTGGCCGATGCCGGGGTGATCGACAGCCGCGAGCAGCGCCGCCAGTTGCTCGAACAACTGACCCGCTTCCCGCCCGAACGCCTGGCCATCGCCTGTGACCCACGCCGCTCGCCGGATCGCGGCACCCTGGCGCTGCTCGGCGAACTGGCGCGCTCGGCCTCTGCTACACGTATCTGGCTGCTGCCGCCTGCGCCCGGCGAATGCCTGGACAGCGCCCGCCTGGCGGACTGGCATCAAGCCCTCGGCACGCTGGGACTGCCCCATGGCGATACGGCGCCTCTAAGCTGGCTGGAGACAGGGCATGACTAGAAAGCCGCAGACACATGACCTTCATGTAGGAGCGAGCTCTGCTCGCGAACCATGGCAAGCGGCAAAAGCTTCGCGAGCAGAGCTCGCTCCTACCCCAATGCCCGCTCTGTTGCCTCCGAGCTACCCGACCGAGCCCGCGCCATGAACCAGCCGCTGAAACTCGCCCTGGTCGGCCATACCAACGTCGGCAAAACCTCGCTGCTGCGCACCCTGACCCGCGACGTGGAGTTCGGCGAAGTCTCGCCGCGCGCCAGCACTACTCGCCATGTCGAGGGTGCGCGACTGTCGGTAGACGGCCAGGCGTTGCTAGAGCTGTACGACACCCCCGGCCTGGAGGACGCCATTGCCCTGCTCGATTACCTGGAACGCCTCGACCGCCCCGGTGAACGCCTGGACGGCCCGGCGCGCCTGGCCCGCTTCCTCGACGGCAGCGAGGCGCGCCAGCGCTACGAACAGGAGGCCAAGGTGCTGCGCCAGCTGCTGGCCTCCGACGCCGGCCTGTATGTGATCGACGTGCGTGAGCCGGTGCTGGCCAAGTACCGCGACGAACTGGCGGTGCTGACCATGTGTGGCCGGCCGCTGCTGCCGGTGCTCAACTTCGTCGCCAGCGTCAGCCACCGCGAAGGTGAATGGCGCGAAGCCCTGGCTCGCCTCGGCCTGCATGCCCTGGTGGCGTTCGACAGCGTGGCACCACCGGAAGATGGCGAACGACGCCTGTACGAAAGCCTCGCCCTACTGCTGGAGCGTTCGCGCCCGCAGTTACAACGCCTGATCGAGGATCATGAAGCGCAGCGCCAAGCCCGTCGCCAGGCCGGCAACCGCCTGATCGCCGAGCTGCTGATCGACTGCGCCGCCTGCCGCCGCAGCGTCGCCGCTCAACCGGTGCTGGAACAGGGCGCCATTTCTGAGCTGCGTGATGCGATTCGTCAGCGCGAGCAGCGTTGCGTCGAGGCCCTGCTGCGCCTGTATGCCTTCCGTAGCAGCGATGCCAAGGCGGCCGACCTGCCTCTGCTCGATGGCCGCTGGGGCGACGACCTGTTCAATCCGGAAACGCTGAAGCAACTGGGCATCAAGGTCGGCGGCGGCATGGCAGCGGGCGCGGCCACCGGCGTTGGTGTCGACCTGCTGGTCGGCGGCCTCACCATGGGCGCAGCTGCCGCATTGGGCGCAGTGATCGGCGGCAGCGCGCAGACTCTGCGCAACTACGGGGAAAGGTTGAAGGGAAAGCTCAAAGGTCAGCGCGAACTGACCGTCGACGACGCCGTGCTGCGCTTGCTCGCCCTGCGTCAGCAGCAACTGCTGGCGGCACTGGATAAACGAGGCCACGCCGCCATGGACGCCATCACCCTCAGCGCCCCGCAGGATACCCTGTGGCGCCACGGCAAGCTGCCCGCCCCGCTGAACGTGGCACGCGCCCATCCCGAATGGTCGTCGCTCAACCCCAGCGCACGTCTGGAAGAGGCCGAGCGCGCCGAACAGGTGGAGCGTTTGTGCAGTGAAATCGCCATGCAAGCGGTGGGCTGAAGCCCACCCTACGTTTGGCGGCGATACACACCTGTAGGGTGGGCCGGGCGGCGCTCCGCTTCAGCCCACCAAAGCCCACCTTACGACCGCTCGCACTCGCCCGGTCTCAAACCGCCACCGGCGCCTTGATATGCGGGTGCGCTTCGTAGCCGACCAGTTCGAAGTCCTCGAATTTGAAGGCCAGCAGATCCTTCACCTCGGGGTTGAGCTTCATGGTCGGCAGCGGCAGTGGCTGGCGGGTCAGTTGCAGGTCGGTTTGTTCGATATGGTTGGCGTACAGGTGGCAGTCGCCGCCGGTCCAGATGAACTCGCCCGGCTGCAGGTTACACACCTGCGCCACCATCAGCGTCAGCAGCGCGTAGCTGGCGATGTTGAAAGGCACGCCGAGGAAGATGTCTGCCGAACGCTGATAGAGCTGGCAGGAGAGCTTGCCGTCAGCGACGTAGAACTGGAACAGCGCGTGACATGGCGGCAGCGCCATCTGCTCGACCAGCGCGGGGTTCCAGGCCGAGACGATCAGGCGACGGGAGTCCGGGTTCTTCTTGATCATCTCGATCAACTTGGCGATCTGGTCGATGGACTCGCCATTGGGCGCCGGCCAGCTGCGCCACTGGTAGCCGTAGACCGGGCCGAGGTCGCCGTTCTCGTCGGCCCACTCGTCCCAGATGCTGACGCCGTTTTCCTTCAGGTAACGGATGTTGGTGTCGCCCTGCAGAAACCACAGCAACTCGTGGATGATCGAGCGCAGGTGACACTTCTTGGTGGTGACGATGGGGAAGCCATCGGCCAGGTCGAAGCGCATCTGGTAGCCGAACACGCTGTAGGTGCCGGTACCGGTGCGGTCTTCCTTGAAGGTGCCGTGCTCGCGCACGTGGCGCATCAGGTCGAGGTACTGTTTCATCAGGCGGCTCCTTGTACGGGCTGGCGCTTGTAGGCGTAGGCGATCAGGCCGATGCCACCGAGGATCATCGGCAGGCAGAGGATCTGCCCCATGGTCAGCCAGCCCCAGGCCAGGTAGCCCAGCTGGGCATCCGGCACGCGGACGAACTCGACGATGAAGCGGAACACGCCGTAGCAGGCGGCGAACATGCCGGACACGGCCATGGTCGGCCGCGGTTTGCGCGAATAGAACCAGAGGATGGTGAACAGCGCCGCGCCCTCCAGGGCGAACTGGTACAGCTGCGACGGATGGCGCGCCAGTTGCTCAGGGTCGGTGGGGAAGACCATCGACCAGGGCACATCGGTGGCCTTGCCCCACAGCTCGGCGTTGATGAAGTTGCCGATGCGTCCGGCGCCGAGGCCGATGGGTACCAACGGGGCGATAAAGTCCATCAGCTCGAAGAAGCTCTTGCCGTTGCGCTTGCCGAACCACCAGGTCGCCAGCATCACCCCGATCAGGCCGCCATGGAAGGACATGCCGCCCTCCCAAACCCGCAGGATCTTCGCCGGTTCGGCGATATAGGCGGCAAAGTCATAGAAGAACACGTAGCCCAGACGGCCACCGAGAATCACCCCCATGGCCACCCAGAACACCAGGTCGGACAGCTTGTCCTTGGTCCAGGTCGCATCGAAACGCTCCAGACGGCGCGATGCCAGTAGCCATGCACCACCGATGCCGACCAGATACATCAGGCCGTACCAATGGATTTTCAGGGGACCAAGGGCGATGGCCACCGGGTCGATCTGCGGATAAGGCAGCATCCAGGACTCCTTAAATGAAAAAACTCAGACCCACGCTGAACAGCAGCAGGGCGAACAGACGCTTGAGTAACAGTGGCGACAGGCGATGAGCCAGACGCGCACCAAAACGGGCAAAGAACATGCTGGTCACGGCGATGCCCAGCAATGCCGGGAGATACACGAAACCGACGCTCCATGGCGGCAGATTCGGATTCCCCCAGCCGGTAAACATGAAACTCAGCGCGCCGGCGATGGCGATCGGCAAACCACAGGCCGCCGAGGTTGCCACCGCCTGCTGGATCGGCACGCTGCGCCAGACCAGAAAGGGCACGGTAAGCGAACCACCGCCAATGCCGAAAATCGCCGAGGCCCAACCGATCACCCCGCCGGCTACCGTCAGCGTCGGCTTGCCTGGGACACCGAGACTGGCCTTGGGTTTCAGGTCCAGCGCCATCTGCGCGGCAACGATGATGGCGAAGGTACCGATGATCTTCTGCAGCAACGGCCCCTGGATCAACGCCGCCGTCATGGCCCCCAGCGCAGCACCCAGTAGGATGCCAATGGTCAACCAGCGAAACAGCGGCCAGCGCACCGCGCCCTTGCGATGGTGCTCGAGCAGCGAATTGATCGAGGTAAAGACGATGGTCGCCAGGGACGTTCCCACTGCCAGGTGAGTGAGGATTTCCGTTGCCATACCCTGGGCGGTGAAGCTCAGCACCAGCACCGGCACGATGATCAGACCGCCGCCCACGCCGAACAGGCCAGCCAGCACACCGGCAGCCGAGCCCAGCACCAGGTAGAGCAGCAGCTCCATCGACACCCCCAAAAACAAAGCGGCATGGTAGCGGAAATGCCTCCTCAACGGCACACGGATCGACGGAACGGTTGCCGCCCTTGGCTGAGCTCGCTAGCCTGCCAGACTCCGCCATAGGAGGAATGCGCATGTGCCTGATCGTCTTCGCCTGGCAGCCCGAAAGCCCGACGGTGCTGCGCATGGCGGCCAATCGCGACGAGTTCTACGCGCGCCCCAGCGCCGCATTGAGTGAATGGCCGGATGCACCTGGCGTATTCGCCGGTCGCGATCTGCAAGCTGGGGGTACCTGGCTCGGCGTTACCGCGCAAGGCCGCTTCGCGGCGCTGACCAATATCCGCGACCCCAGGCAGAAAGCCGGCCCCCGTTCACGCGGCGTGCTGACAGCCGACTACCTGCTGGGTCAGGAGTCCGCGCCTGCCTATCTCGACAGGATCATGCGCGACGCACAAGAGCATGCCGGCTTCAACCTGCTGTTGGGCGACCGCCATCAGCTCTGGCATTTCAATTCTCAGGAAGGCCTGCCTCGGCAATTGCAGAGCGGCATTTATGGTATGTCCAACGCCGACCTAGACACGCCGTGGCCGAAGCTGCTGCGTGCCAGAAATGCCCTGAGCGATAGACTCGAAAGCGAGGATGAAGCGCTACTGGAGCTGCTGACCGATCGCAGCCAGCCGGCCGACCACCTGTTACCGGACACCGGCGTCGGGCTGGCGACGGAGCGCGTGCTGTCGAGTGTCTTCATTACCACGGCCACCTATGGCACCCGCGCCAGCACGGTGCTGAACGTCTGCCGAGACGGGCGTTGGAATATCACCGAGCGCAGCTTCGGCCCGCATGGTGCCTTGGTGGGCGAGGTCGCGTTACGCGGATAGCTCGGATGCGATCCGCGGCAACGCCGCTGATGGGATATATCCCCTGAGGTAGGAGCGAGCTCTGCTCGCGAATCAGGCCTGGATATTCGACGCCGGGTTGATCACCCGACCGAGCCCCAGATTGCGCAGCGCCAGGTGCAGGGTACTGTAGATCAGATGCGGGTTGTCCATGGTCATCACCTGGCCGAGCAGCTCCTTGGCCTTGCTCTGGGTCACCTGACGCAGCAGCCATTTCACCTTGGGCAGGTTGGTGGCGTTCATCGACAGCGAATCGAAGCCCATCGCCAGCAGCAACACGGCCGCCGCCGGGTCACCCGCCATCTCACCGCAGATGCTCACCGGCTTGCCTTCGAGGTGCGCGTCGTTGACCACTTTCTGCAAGGCCTGCAGCACCGCCGGGTGGAGGAAATCGTAGAGATCGGCCACACGCGGGTTGTTGCGGTCGACCGCCAGCAGGTACTGGGTCAGGTCGTTGGAGCCGACCGAAAGGAAATCCACCTGGCGCGCCAGTTCGCGGGTCTGATAAACGGCGGCCGGGATCTCGATCATCACGCCGATAGGCGGCAGTGGCACATCGGTACCCTCGTCACGCACCTCGCCCCAGGCGCGGTGGATCAGGTGCAGCGCCTCTTCCAGCTCCTGCGTGCCGGAAATCATCGGCAACAGGATGCGCAGGTTGTTCAGCCCCTCGCTGGCCTTGAGCATGGCGCGGGTCTGCACCAGGAAGATTTCCGGGTGATCGAGGGTAACGCGAATGCCGCGCCAACCCAGGAAGGGGTTCTCTTCCTTGATCGGGAAGTAAGACAGCGCCTTGTCGCCGCCGATATCCAGGGTGCGCATGGTCACCGGCAACGGGTGGAAGGCCTGCAACTGCTCGCGGTAGGTGGCGAGCTGCTCCTTCTCGCTGGGGAAGCGCTCGTTGATCATGAACGGCACTTCGGTGCGGTACAGACCGACACCCTCGGCGCCGCGCTGCTGGGCACGGGCAACATCGGCGAGCAGACCGGTGTTGACCCAAAGCGGCATGCGATGGCCGTCGAGGGTTTCGCAGGGCAGCGCGCGCAGAGCGTCGAGCCCTTCGGTGAGCTGGCGCTCCTCCTCGACCACATCGGCGTACTGCTTGCTCAGCAGCTCACTGGGGTTGGTGAAGACTTCGCCGTGATAGCCATCGACGATCAGCTTGATGCCGTCGATCTTCGAGTACGGCAGGTCGACCACACCCATGACCGTGGGAATACCCATGGCGCGGGCGAAAATCGCCACGTGGGAGTTGCCCGAGCCGGTCACCGAGATCAGACCGACCAGCTTGCCTTCCGGCACCTCGCCGAGCATCGCCGGCGACAGTTCCTCGCTGACCAGGATGGTGTTGTCCGGGTAGACCAGCGTGGTCTTGCGCTCTTCCTGCAGATAGGCGAGCAAGCGGCGGCCGAGGTCGCGCACATCGGAGGCACGCTCGCGCAGGTAAGCGTCATCCATCAGCTCGAAACGATTGACGTGGTCGAGCACCACCTGGCGCAAGGCGCCTTGCGCCCACTGGCCGGTACGAATGACCTTGCGCACCTCGTTACCCAGTGCGGCGTCCTCGAGCATCATCAGGTAGACGTCGAACAGCGCACGCTCTTCCTTGCGTAGCTGAGTGGCGAGTTTCTCGGACAGCTCCTGCATGTCCTCGCGCACCCAACCCAGCGCTTTGTCGAACAGCTCCAGCTCGGCAGCGATGTCATCGACACTGCGGTCTGGAACCACATTCAGATCAGCCGGGGGCAGCACCACGACAGCAGTACCGACCGCTGCCCCCGGCGCACCCGGCACGCCGACGAACTTGGCCTCCTGCACGCCCTTGCCCTGGCGCCCCAGGCCGCGAATCGAGCCGGTCGCCTCGGCATGGGCGATAACGCCGGCGAGCTGCGCGCTCATGGTGACCAGGAAAGCTTCCTCGCCTTCGTCGAACTGGCGGCGCTCCTTCTGCTGCACCACCAGCACGCCCATCACCCGGCGATGGTGGATGATCGGTGCACCGAGGAAGGAGGCATAACGCTCCTCGCCAGTTTCGGCGAAGTAGCGATAGCGCGGGTGGCTGGCGGCGTCTTCAAGGTTCAGCGGCTCTTCGCGGCTACCGACCAGGCCGACGAGGCCTTCGCTGGGCGCCATGCTGACCTTGCCGATGGAGCGCTTGTTGAGGCCGTCGGTGGCCATCAACACGAAGCGGTTGGTTTCCGGGTCGAGCAGGTAGACCGAGCAAACCTGGCTGCCCATCGCTTCCTTGACCCGCTGCACGATGATCGACAGCGCCGCCTTGAGATCCTTGGCAGCGTTTACTTCCTGGACGATCTTGCGCAGCGTATTGAGCATGCTCGATTGGGGTCCGTATCAGTCGCGCACTATCAGGCGCGGGGCGAGTTCCTTGAGCGCGCGGCGGTAGACCTCGCGCTTGAATGTGACCACCTGGCCCAGCGGGTACCAGTAGCTGACCCAGCGCCAGCCATCGAACTCGGGCTTGCCGGTCAGGTCCATGCGTACGCGGTCTTCAGCCCCCGTCAGGCGCAGCAGAAACCACTTTTGCTTCTGCCCGATGCACAGCGGCTGACTGTGCGTGCGCACCAGACGCTGCGGCAAACGATAACGCAACCAGCCGCGGGTGCAGGCGAGGATCTTCACATCCTGCTCTTCGAGCCCGACCTCTTCATTCAGTTCACGGTAAAGCGCCTCTTCCGGCGATTCACGATCATTGATGCCGCCCTGGGGAAACTGCCACGCATCCTGGTTGATACGCCTGGCCCAGAGCACCTGGCCGACATCATTGGTCAGGATGATGCCGACATTCGGGCGGAAACCATCAGAATCGATCACGGCAAGCAACCTCGTACACGCAAGTTCCGGCATTGTTCCACAAAGCCGGCGACAGCAGCAACGCGGGTTTAGGCGCTGTTTGAAAGCCCCGGCAAAGCGGCTATTCTGGCGCGCCTTCCCTTTCTACAGAACAGGTAACGAACCGTGCGCTTGGCCCTTTTCGATCTCGACAACACCCTGCTGGCTGGCGACAGCGATCACAGCTGGGGCGAATTCGTCTGCCAGCGCGGCCTGGTCGACGCGGCCGAGTACCTGGCGCGCAACGATGCCTTCTATGCCGATTACTGCGCCGGCAAGCTGGACGTGGTGGCTTATCAGAATTTCAGCCAGGCCATTCTCGGCCGCCACGACATGGCGCAACTGGCGCAGTGGCATCGCGAGTTCATGGCCGAGGTGATCGAGCCGATCATCCTGGCCAAGGGCGAGGCACTGCTGGCCGAACACCGCGCTGCGGGCGACAAACTGGTGATCATCACCGCCACTAACCGCTTCGTCACCGCGCCCATCGCCGAGCGCCTGGGTGTGGAGACGTTGATCGCCACCGAATGCGGTATGCAGGACGGCCGCTATACCGGGCAGATCACCGGCATGCCGTGCTACCAGGGCGGCAAAGTGACCCGCTTGAACGAATGGCTGGCGGAGACGGGGTACAACCTCGACGACGCTTACTTCTACAGCGACTCGCGCAATGACCTGCCGCTGCTTGAGGCCGTGGCCAACCCGGTGGCGGTCGACCCGGACGACGTGCTGCGCGCCACAGCTCTCGAACGCGGCTGGCCGGTGATTTCGCTGCGTTGAGAGGGATCGGCATACTGCTTCGCGACGACTGCATGGATGCAGGAGGTAGAGCGACGCAGGAAGCCAAAGCCGAGTACGCCCTACGCTGAGGCCGTGTACCAGAACCACGTGCGGTCGCCGGACGTAGGGCGGCCTCGCGAGCGAAGCGAGCAGCCCGCCGATCTGCTTAGACCGGCTTGGCGCCCATCAGCGCCATGATGGCGATCAAGAGCAGCAGAATCAGCCCGGCATAGATCAGGCACAGACGCTTGAGCGAAGTCGGCGCCGGTGTATCACCCAGCGCACGCCAGACCGCCAGGCGACCAGCCAGCAACAAACCGAGCAGCATCATCAGCACATAGAGGATGCTGCCCAGCAGCAGCCAGGTCTGTCCCAGCGGCCAGCCGGCGGTGTCCACCAGCCAGTAGCCGGTAACCGGCAGGCTCAGCGCCAGCACGGCGAATGCCGGGAAGCTGAACAGCAGGGTCACGCGCAGCTTGCGCGCCAGCACGGCTGCATCGCCACCGCGCTGCGCTTTGAGCAGCATGACGCCATGGGCGATCAGGCCGAGCAGCAGCAACACGCCTGGGGCGCTGTGGAGGATGCGAACCAGCAGGTAGTGTTCCATCAGGGGCTTCCTTGATTATCAGGCGATTACGCAGGGCGGCGTACACCCGCCCTAGGGTTCGAAGGTCGTGTTCAGCCCAGAAACAGGCGATAAGCCGGGTTGTCGCTTTCATCCCAGTAGGGATAACCGATGGCATCCAGCGCCGCCGGCACCAGATGACGTTCGTTCGCCGGCACCTGTAGCGCTGCCAGTACGCGACCATCGGCAGCGCCGTGATTGCGGTAATGGAACATCGAGATGTTCCAGCGCCCGCCCAGTTTCTGCAGGAAATTGAACAGCGCACCCGGCCGCTCGGGGAATTCGAAGCGCAGCACCATCTCGTCACCGACACCGGCGGCATGGCCACCTACCATATGGCGGATATGCAGCTTGGCCAGTTCGTTATCGGTCAGGTCCAGCACCGGAAAGCCCTGCGCGCGCAGGCCCTCGACCAACGCTTGGCGCGGGTCATTCTCCGGATGGGTCTGCACACCGACGAAGATGTGCGCTTCGCGGTCGGTGTGATAGCGATAGTTGAATTCGGTGATCTGACGCTTGCCCACCGCCTCGCAGAAGGCCTTGAAGCTGCCCGGCTGCTCGGGGATGGTCACGGCGATGATCGCTTCGCGCTTCTCGCCCAGCTCGGCGCGCTCGGCCACATGGCGCAGGCGGTCGAAGTTGACGTTGGCGCCGGAGTCGATGCCCACCAGCACTTCGCCATTGGCGCCCTGGCGCTCGACGTACTTCTTGATCCCGGCCACGGCCAGGGCGCCGGCCGGCTCGGTGATCGAGCGGGTATCGTCGTAGATATCCTTGATCGCCGCGCAGATTTCGTCGGTGCTGACGGTGATCACCTCATCGACGTGATGCTTGCAGAGATCGAAGGTGTGCTGGCCGATTTGCGCCACTGCCACGCCATCGGCGAACAACCCGACCGTCGGCAGCACCACACGCTCGCCAGCCGCCATCGCCTGCTGCAGGCAGTTGGAGTCGTCCGGCTCGACGCCGATCACCTTGATTTCCGGGCGCAGGTACTTCACATAGGCCGCGATGCCGGCGATCAGGCCGCCGCCACCGACCGGCACGAAGATGGCATCGATATGCCCCTGGTGCTGGCGCAGCACTTCCATGGCCACGGTGCCTTGGCCGGCGATCACCAGTGGGTCGTCGTAAGGGTGGATATAGGTGTAGCCCTTCTCTTCCACCAGCTTCAGCGAATGCGCCAACGCCTCGGGGAAGGCGTCGCCGTGCAGCACCACCTTGCCGCCCCGCGAACGCACGCCCTGCACTTTCAGCTCCGGCGTGGTGCGCGGCATGACGATGGTCGCTTTCACCCCCAGGTGCTTGGCGGCGAGAGCCAGGCCCTGTGCATGGTTGCCAGCCGAGGCGGTGACCACGCCGCGCGCCAGTTCTTCAGGGGACAGTTGCGCCAGCTTGTTGTAGGCGCCACGAATCTTGAACGAGTACACCGGCTGCAGATCTTCGCGCTTGAGCAAAATCTGGCTGCCCAGCCGCTCACTGAGCTGGCGGGCGGGTTGCAGCGGGGTTTCCACCGCGACGTCATAGACGCGCGAGGTGAGGATCTTCTTCACGTACTGTTCGAGCATGGCGATTTCGCAGGCGGTCGGGCTTTGAGAGGACTGCCGAGTCTACCCCAGCGCCGCGCCGGGCGACCATACGAAACGCACGGGTTTTAGGGGCAGACACCTCCCGTCAGCAAGCCATTTACGGCTATAGCAAGTCACTTGCGGCTATAATTCGCGCCTTGTCCTCCCACCTTCCCAGGCATTCCCCCGCGATGAACCAGGATCAGCTGAAACAGGCCGTGGCCCAGGCCGCCGTCGACCACATTCTCCCGCGCCTCGACAGCAAGAGCATCGTTGGCGTCGGTACCGGCTCCACCGCCAACTTCTTCATCGACGCACTGGCCAAGCACAAGATGGACTTCGATGGCGCCGTCGCCAGCTCCGAAGCCACCGCAGCCCGCCTGAAGGGCCATGGCATCCCGGTCTACGACCTCAACAGCACCGCCGAGCTGGAGTTCTACGTCGATGGCACCGACGAAAGCGACGAACACCTGCACCTGATCAAAGGCGGCGGCGCGGCGCTGACCCGCGAGAAGATCGTCGCCGCCGTGGCCAAGACCTTCATCTGCATCGCCGACGCCAGCAAGCTGGTGCCGGTGCTGGGCGCCTTCCCGCTGCCGGTGGAAGTCATTCCGATGGCGCGCAGCCATGTGGCGCGCGAGCTGGTGAAGCTGGGCGGTGACCCGGTGTACCGCGAAGGCGTGCTGACCGATAACGGCAACGTCATCCTCGATGTACATAACCTGTCGATCACCGACCCGGTGAAGCTGGAAGCGGACATCAACGCCATCGTCGGTGTGGTCACCAATGGCCTGTTCGCCGCCCGCCCGGCCGACCTGCTGCTGCTCGGCACCGCCGACGGCGTGAAAACGCTCAAGCGTTAAACCGTAGCCCGGATGAAATCCGGGGCAGACTCAGCGGAATGTCCCGGATTTCATCCGGGCTACGGAGCCTGTCAATGCACCGCCTACTCGAGCAGGCGGCGCAGTTCCTCGCTGATCGGCATGGGTTGAAAGGCACTGACCCGTGCCCGCCCGGTGTTGCCGATGGGCACCCAGATGCGCGAGAACAGCAGCGCCGCCAGGATGCGCGGCATTTGCCCAAGCACCTCACGCATATCCCCTTGTTGCCAGCCGGCCCACAGCATCAAGTAATGTGAACGTGCATGTAGCCATGGGCGACGCTGGGTAAGGATGTGCGCCCGCTCCAGCCAGACCAATGCTTCGGCGCTGCGGCGAGCACGCAGTTCTTGTTGCGCCTGAGCGAAAGCCTCGTCGATGGCGGCTTGCAGTTTCATGTTCATATCGCCCTCCTTCATTTGCGCAGCAGGCGCAGGCCGTTGAACACCACCATCAGGCTCACGCCCATATCGGCGAACACCGCCATCCACATGGTCGCCTCGCCCGCCAGGGTCAGGGCCAGGAAGGTCGCCTTGATGCCCAGGGCCAGGACGATGTTCTGTACCAGGATGGCGTGGGTCTGCCGCGACAGGCGAACGAAGGCCGGAATCTTGCGCAAATCGTCGTCCATCAGTGCGACATCTGCCGTCTCGATGGCCGTGTCGGTGCCGGCGGCGCCCATGGCAAAGCCGATCTCGGCCTTGGCCAGGGCTGGCGCATCGTTGATGCCGTCGCCGACCATGCCGACCACCCTGCCCTGTGCCTGACGCGCCTCGACCCAGGCCAGCTTGTCGGCTGGCAACAGGTCGCCGCGTGCCTCGTCGACACCGACCTGTTCGGCAATGGCCGCGGCGGTATGGGCGTTGTCACCGCTGAGCATGCAGGTGCGTACACCCAGTTCGTGAAGTTCGGCGACCGCCTCGCGACTGCTCTGGCGCACCGTGTCGGCCACGGCGAAGAGCATCAGCGCGCGCTGTTCGTCGCACAGCACCACCACGCTCTTGCCCTGGCGCTCCAGTGCCTCGAGGCGCTCTTCCAACTGCGCAGAGCACAGTCCGAGGTCTTCGACCAGGCGGTGGTTACCTATATAGAGAAGCGTGCCCTCGATCCGACCTTTGCTACCCCGCCCTGGCAGTGCCTCGAAATCCTCGACATCGTGCAACGCCTGCCCCTGCTCTTCGCCACGCTGGGCCAACGCCCTGGAAACCGGGTGATCCGAGCGCGCGGCCAGGCTCGCCGCCCAGGCGACGTGCAGCGGTTCATCCACTTCCAGCAAGTGAAGGCTGTCGGTCTGCACCGGTTTGCCATGGGTCAGCGTGCCGGTTTTGTCCAGCGCCAGCAGAGCCAGGTGCCGGCCGTTCTCCAGATAGACGCCGCCCTTGATCAGGATGCCCTTGCGTGCGGCGGCCGCCAGGCCGCTGACGATGGTCACCGGCGTGGAAATCACCAGCGCGCAGGGGCAGGCCACCACCAGCAGCACCAGGGCGCGGTAGACCCAGTCGAGCCAGGCGCCACCGATGACCAGCGGCGGCAGCACGGCGACCGCCAGGGCGAAGGCGAAGACCACCGGGGTATAGATGCGCGAGAACCGGTCGACGAAGCGCTGAGTCGGCGCGCGCGAGCCCTGCGCCTCCTCCACCGCATGGATGATGCGCGCCAGCGTGGTGTCACGTGCTGCCGCGCTTACGCGAAACTCCAGCGAGCCCGCCTCGTTGATAGTGCCAGCGAACACCGCGTCGCCCACACGTTTTTCCACCGGCAGGCTTTCCCCGGTGATCGGCGCCTGATTGACCGTCGAGCTGCCGCCGACCACCTCACCATCGAGGCTGATGCGCTCGCCAGGACGCACCCGCACCACCGCGCCCAGCCCGATAGCCTGCACGTCCAACTCCCGCCAACTGCCATCGACCTGCTGCACGGTGGCGCGCGGCGGCGCCAGATCCATCAGGCTGCGGATGGCATTGCGCGCCCGATCCAGCGAACGCGCCTCGATCAATTCGGCCAGGGTGAACAGGACCATCACCATCGCCGCTTCCGGCCACTGGCCGATCAGCACCGCGCCGGTCACGGCGATGCTCATCAGGGCATTGATATTGAGGTTGCGGTTCTTCAGGGCGATCCAGCCCTTCTTGTAGGTGTTCAGCCCGCACATCAGAATGGCGGCAACGGCGAGCAGTGCCACCAGCCAGTCGGGGCCAAGCCCGGCGAAATGCACGACTTCCGAAGCGGTTGCCACCCCACCAGCCAGTACCAGTGGCCACCAGGGCTTTTTCGCCGGTGCAGCAGCCGGCTGCTGCGCAGTGCGATCATCTTCGACCTGCGGGGTGAACCCCAGCGCGCGGATGGCCGGCAGCACCTGCGCCAGCATGCCTTCGTCATGGCTGACGGTGAGCACGCGCTGCAGCAGATTGAAATGCAGACCGGCCACGCCAGGCAGGCGACCCAGCGCGTCGCGAATCAGGCGCTCTTCCGTGGGGCAATCCATCTGCTCGATGCGTATACGGGTATTGCACGCGCCCGTCAGCGCAGCGTCCGCTGGCTGCGGCACGGCCTCGTGATTGTGTCCAGTGTGATCGTGGGCATGCTCAGGGTGAGCAGGTGGCTGTTGGTGCGAGTGATCGCAGCAGCGGCTCATGGCAAATCTCCGTCAGGTCTCTGTTGCCGAGTACACACCCTGTAGTCACTATAGGGTCAAGCACTCACGGAGCGATCCCATGAAAATCGGAGAATTGGCGAAAAAGGCCGGCTGCCAGGTAGAGACCGTACGCTACTACGAACGCGAAGGTCTGCTGCCGGCGCCCGCACGTAGCGAAGGCAACTACCGCCTGTACGGCGCCCAGCATCTGGAACGTCTGGTGTTCATCCGCAATTGCCGGACGCTGGACATGACCCTGGAAGAGATTCAACGACTGCTGGCCCTGCGCGACCTGCCCCACGAGAGCTGCGCCGGCATCAACAGCCTGGTGGACGAACATATCGAGCATGTTCAGGCGCGCATCGACAGTCTGCAGGCGCTACGTGATCAACTCACCGAGTTGCGCGACCGTTGCAACGGCCCCAAGGAGGCGGAAGACTGCGGCATCCTGCGCCAGCTCAACGTCAGCGGCGGTGTGCAACCGCTACCGGACGATGGCCATACCCATGTCGGCAAGAGCCACTCGCATTGATGAACTACGCTTGCTGAACATCGCTGCGGCATACCGCCGAGTGCTCGGGGAGAAATGAACATGTCTGGAAAGTTCGAGCTGAAGAAGGCCAAAGACGGCCAGTTCCACTTCAACCTGCTGGCGACCAATGGCCAGGTCATCCTCAGCAGTGAGATGTACAAAGCCAAGGACTCGGCGCTTAACGGCATCGAGTCGGTGAGGAAGAACTCACAACGCGAGGGCGCCTTCGAGACCAAGACCTCGAGCAACGACAAACACTACTTCCTGCTCATGGCCACCAACGGCCAGGTGGTCGGGCAAAGCCAGATGTATGCCAGCGCCGCCAGCTGCAAGAGCGGCATCGAGTCGGTGCAAAAAAATGCACCGAGCGCGGTGATCGACGACCAGACGAGTTAGTCGCCCTGCTTCCTGAACACATAGAACAGGTTCGGCTCACTGATCAGGTACAGGTTGCCGTCGTCATCCGTCGCCACCCCCTCGGCCTGCGGCACGCTGCGCTGCAGGCCATGCTGGCCACGTAACAGCGACAATGTACTGATCGGTTTGCCTTCGGCATTGAGTTCGATCACCAGGCGCGACTCATCCGACAACGCCAACAGATGGCCGGTCGCCGTATCGAAGTCGAGACTGGAAAGGTCGCGCACGAACAAGCGCGCATCGCGCTTTGGATCGGTATTGACCTGCAGCGCCAGTGGCTTGCTTTCGTCGACATGAGGGAAGCCGAGCACCTCGAAGATGCGCACCGGATCGCGCTCCTTGGCCACCAGCAGACGCTGATTCTTCGCATCGTAGGCCAAACCCTCAAAGCCCTTGTTACCGTTGCGCCCGATACCCAGGGAAAGTTGCTGGAAGTCGGCTGCATCAAGCGCGCGCGTGGCATCGTCGATGCGCACCTTGACCAGGCGCTGCTCGCGCTCATCGGCAATCACATAGGTGCCGGGCGCCACATATTCGATGGCCTCGGGATCACCAAAACCTTCGAGATCGATGGTGCGCTTGAGTTCGCCCTGCAGGCTGATCTCGATCACCTTGGCCGGCTTGTTGGTGACGCTGAACAGGCTGCGGCGATCCGGATCATAGGTCAGCGCCGACACATCGCTGATATCGGCAATGGGCTTGGCTTCGATCACCACGCGGTAGTCGCCCAGCCACAGCGACTGATCGCGCCACTGCGCACCATGCTGCCACTCCTGCACGGAGAACCAGGCTCGCTCGAACAGCCGATACTGCTGGCCCAACACGGCGCCAAGCAACAAGACGAAGAACAGCAGATAGAGCCAGGGGTTTATGGAGAGCAAACGACGCATGATGAATTTCTCTGACTACCACAGAAAAGCCCGCCACGGGCTTAGCGTGGCGGGCAGCGGTGAAATCGCGATCAGTTGATCAGCTCGACGCGATCGACATCGATCTCGCGGCTGTTGAAGTCCTTGTCGACTTCACCGGTCAGGCGCACCTTGGCGGTTTCAGAGACTTTCTGGCCCGGCCAGTCTTCGTCGTCGATTTCGACCTGGATGGTGCCGGTGGCGTCCTTGAACTCGTAGAGTTCGTCCTGCAGGCGCTTGACGATCTGACCTTCCAGAACAACATGGGTGTCGTCAGCAGCCTCCAGTGCAGCAGCCACGGTGGTGACCTGCGGGGTGGCGCCAGGGCCGGTGTAACCGGTGGCGAAAGCAGCGGAGCTGAGCAGCGGCAGAACCATCAGAGCGAGAGCGGTACGTTTCATGGTGTGAACCTCGTTGTTCGTAAGTGACGGGCTCAGATTAGTGCCGCTAGCTGAAGCCAGACTGAATCGCGGCTTAAGCCAAACTGAATCCGCCACTCCACTCAACTGGGATCCGGCTGCGCCTTGCTGAATACGTAAAAAAGATTGGGCTCGGCGACGATATAGATATTGCCTTCTTCGTCCATGGTCACGCCCTCGGCCTGCTTGATGCCTTGTTCCAGACCGTTGAGACCGCCGGTAAGGCTGAGAAAGCTGACCGGGTGACCGCTACGATCCAGCTCCAGCAGCATGCGCGACTCATCCGACAGCACCAGTGCGTGACCGGTACGCGAATCGATACTCAGCGAAGAAATATCGCGCATTCCCAGATTGCCGTAGTTGAAAGGCTGCATCACGCCAGCAGCACCATCCTCGCCAGGAAAAGGCAGGCTGAACAAGCCCATCGGGCTACGCTCCTTGCCTAGCATCAGGCTGCTGCTGCGCGCATCCCAGGCAACGGCTTCGAAGCCCTTGTTACCCGATTCGGCAAAGCCCAAGTCGAAGCCGGGGAAATCGGCCGCATCCAGCTCCAGGTCATCGTCATGCAGGGTAAAGGTGGTGAGCTGACGCCGACGCTCATCGACGATGGCCATGCGCCCGTTGTCCATCATCTCCACCGCTTCCGGATCAGAGAAGCCCTTCAACTGAATACGCCGCAACACCTCACCCTCACGCGAGAGTTCCACCAGCAGGGGATTCTTGCCCGTGACGGTGAAGAGAGTGCCGGTTACCGGGTTGTAGGTCAGCCCCGAGGTTTCATCTCGTTCCAGACCAGACAACGCCTTGGCCTGAATCACCGCACGGTAGCCAGGCAGCCAGACGCTGGACAGGCGCTCGACCAACGGCGTACGCCCCTCCTGCCACCAGAGCAGGGCGCGATCATCCAAATGCTGGGTTTTTACGACCGTGATCACGGCCAGCACGGCTATGCCGGACAACCAGTAACGGGGGCGAGAAAGGCGGGAACGGAGGGAGGGCATCGGCGACGGCTCGGCTGCTTGATGGCGATCCGACATCCGATGTCTGGAGGAGTTCCGCCGCCTGATGAGAGGCGGCGGTCAGAGCTTATAGCACGGTACTGGTGAAACTACTGTGACCGACCAACTCCAGCACCAACTCATCGCCCTTGCTCAGCGCACCAACACCGACGGGCGTGCCGGTGAGGATCACGTCCCCCGGCTGCAAGGCGAAGTGCCCGGCCATGTGCTG
The DNA here is from genome assembly GCF_017167985.1 of Ectopseudomonas toyotomiensis. Taxonomy (NCBI): domain Bacteria; kingdom Pseudomonadati; phylum Pseudomonadota; class Gammaproteobacteria; order Pseudomonadales; family Pseudomonadaceae; genus Ectopseudomonas; species Ectopseudomonas toyotomiensis. The sequence continues at coordinate 1,771,379 of NZ_CP070505.1, forward strand.
GATCATGCTGACGATGGGGTTGAGCATGTCGCGGCTGTTGCCGTCCTGGCGGGTTTCACCGTTGATCACCAGGCGAATGCCGATATCGGCCAGGTCCTCGATGGCATCGCCGGGCACGAAGGGCGCCAGCACGCAGGCGCCGTCGAAACTCTTGGCGATTTCCCAGGGATAGCCCTTCTCCTTGAGCTTGGCCTGCACGTCGCGCAGGGTCAGATCCAGCGCCGGGGCGAAGCCGCTGATGGCGTCACGCACTTCCTCAGCGTCCGGTTTCTTCGACAGCGGCTTGCCGATCAGCACGGCGATCTCCGCCTCGTAATGCACCGAGCCACGCTCTTCAGGAATGGCAAAACCGCCATCGAGCGGCACCACACAGGAACCCGGTTTGATGAACAGCAAGGGTTCGCTGGGCACCGGGTTATTCAGTTCCTTGGCATGCTCGGCGTAGTTGCGGCCAATGCAAACGACCTTGCCGAGGGGGAAGTGGACGGTGGTTCCGTCGACGTACTGGTGCTGATAGCTCATCGTTGCCTCTCCAAATCAGATTCACATTCGAAAGCGTCACGAGCGTAGGTCAGGCAAGGCGGCGGGGTCGGGAAAAAGCGGAGTTGGCTGGTGCCAATGAGCATTTTTCCCGACTTCGCCAACGCAGCATGGCCGAGCGCAGTAGCTTTCAGGCGAAGATCTTGCCGGGGTTCATGATGCCATTGGGATCGAACACCGCCTTGACCGCTTTCATGCAGGCGATCTCCGCCTCGCTGCGGCTGTAGTGCAGGTAGTCGCGCTTGGTCATGCCCACGCCATGCTCGGCGCTGATCGAGCCGTTGTACTTCTGCACGGTCTCGAACACCCACTGGTTGACCACCGCGCACTTGGCGAAGAACTCGTCCTTGGACAGGTTCTCGGGCTTCAAGATATTCAGATGCAGGTTGCCGTCACCGATATGGCCGAACCATACCACCTCGAAATCCGGGTAATTGGCTTCGACGATGGCATCGATATCCTTGAGGAAGGCCGGCACCTGGCTGACGGTGACCGAGATGTCGTTCTTGTACGGCGTCCAGTGGCTGATGGTTTCGGAGATGTATTCGCGCAGCTTCCACAGGTTCTGCAGCTGCTGCTCGCTCTGACTCATCACGCCGTCGACCACCCAGCCCTGCTCGACGCAGTACTCGAAGGTTTCCAGCGCCAAGTTGGCCACTTCCTCGGTACTGGCTTCGAATTCCAACAGAGCATAGAAGGGGCATTCGCTTTCGAACGGCGCCGGCACGTCGCCACGACCGAGCACCTTGGCCAGTGCCTTGTCGGAGAAGAACTCGAACGCGGTCAGGTCAAGCTTGCTCTGGAAGGCGTGCAACACCGGCATGATCGAGTCGAAATCAGCGGTGCCGAGCACCATCGCGGTGAGGTTCTTCGGCGCGCGATCCAGGCGCATGGTCGCTTCGACCACAAAGCCCAGGGTGCCTTCGGCGCCGATGAACAGCTGGCGCAGGTCGTAACCGGTGGCGTTCTTGATCAGGTCCTTGTTCAGCTCCAGCAATTCACCGGTACCGGTCACGACCTTCAGTCCGGCCACCCAGTTGCGGGTCATGCCGTAGCGAATCACCTTGATCCCGCCGGCATTGGTGCCGATGTTGCCGCCAATCTGGCTGGAGCCCGAGGAAGCGAAGTCAACCGGGTAATACAGGCCTTTCTCCTCGGCGAACAGCTGCAGCTGCTTGGTCACCACGCCGGGCTGGCATACCGCTGCACGGTCGTATTCGTTGAACGAGAGAATCTGGTTCATGTAGTCGAACGCCACCACCACTTCGCCGTTGGCCGCTACCGCTGCGGCCGAGAGGCCGGTACGGCCGCCGGACGGCACCAGGGCAATCTTGTGCGCGTTGGCCCAACGCACGATGGCCTGCACCTGCTCGATGCTCTTGGGGAAGACGATGGCCGAAGGCGCCGGGGCGAAATGCTTGGTCCAGTCCTTGCCATAGGCCTCGAGGGAATCGGCGTCGGTCAGTACCTTGCCGGGTTCAACCAGGGTCTTCAGCTCTTCGATCTGGGCAGGGGTGGTCATCTACGGAACTCTCAAAGGATTCATGGTCGCCCTGAGAACCATTCAGGTCGCAACCGAGCATTGAAAAAGGCGAACATGCTAGCATACGCACCCCGTGAATCGAGCCATGCAGCGATCTACGGGCGCTGGCTGAGTTTCTCGGCCCTTCCCTGCCAACATCCCTGGGACAACAGGTACTCCGATGAGCAAGACCTCTCTCGACAAGAGCAAGATCAAGTTCCTTCTTCTCGAAGGCGTCCACCAGAATGCCGTGGACACTCTGAAGGCCGCCGGCTACAGCAACATCGAGTACCTCAAGGGCGCGCTGTCAGGCGAAGAGCTGAAAGAAAAGATCGCCGATGCGCACTTCATCGGTATTCGCTCGCGCACCCAGCTGACCGCTGACGTGTTCGACTGCGCGAAGAAACTGGTCGCCGTCGGCTGCTTCTGCATCGGCACCAACCAGGTCGACCTGGACGCCGCCCGCGAGCGCGGTATCGCCGTGTTCAACGCGCCCTATTCCAATACCCGCTCGGTGGCCGAGCTGGTGCTGGCCCAGGCCATCCTGCTGCTGCGCGGCATCCCCGAGAAGAACGCCTCCTGCCACCGTGGCGGCTGGATCAAGTCGGCGGCCAACTCCTTCGAGATCCGCGGCAAGAAGCTGGGCATCGTCGGCTACGGCTCCATCGGCACCCAGCTCTCGGTACTGGCCGAGGCCCTCGGCATGCAGGTGTTCTTCTACGACACCGTGACCAAGCTGCCACTGGGCAACGCCACGCAGATCGGTGACCTCTACGAGCTGCTGGGCCTGTGCGACATCGTCTCCCTGCACGTGCCGGAGCTGCCGTCCACCCAGTGGATGATCGGTGAGAAGGAAATCCGCGCCATGAAGAAGGGCGGCATCCTGATTAACGCCGCGCGCGGTACCGTGGTCGAGCTGGATCACCTGGCCCAGGCGATCAAGGACGAGCACCTGATCGGCGCGGCCATCGACGTGTTTCCGGTCGAACCCAAGTCCAACGACGAAGAGTTCGAGAGCCCGCTGCGCGGCCTGGATCGCGTGATCCTGACCCCGCACATCGGTGGCTCCACCGCCGAAGCGCAGGCCAACATCGGCCTGGAAGTGGCCGAGAAGCTGGTCAAGTACAGCGACAACGGCACCTCGGTGTCCTCGGTCAACTTCCCTGAAGTGGCCCTGCCGGCGCATCCGGGCAAACACCGCCTGCTGCACATCCACGAGAACATTCCGGGCGTGATGAGCGAAATCAACAAGGTGTTCGCCGACAACGGCATTAACATCTCCGGCCAGTTCCTGCAGACCAACGACAAGGTCGGCTACGTGGTGATCGACGTCGACGCCGAGTACTCCGACCTGGCGCTGGAGAAGCTGCAGCACGTCAACGGCACCATTCGCAGCCGCGTCCTGTTCTAACGCAGCGCAGCAGCAAAAAAAGGGAGGCTTCGGCCTCCCTTTCTCATTCCGTAGGGTACACCGCGCGCACCACCGTGCCCCGGATTGCATCCGGGCTACCTCAATCCTGCTCCAAGCGCGCCAATTCGGCTGCTGCTTCGTCCAACTGCATTTCGTTGAACACCTTCACCCCGGCTCGTTTCAGCAGGGCAGCAGTGACCCCTTCGCCCGGCACTCGCACGCCACTGAAACTGCCGTCGTAGTTTTCCAGATTGCCACACGAAGGGCTGCGCGCCTTCAGCAGTGCCAGGCGGATGTCGTGCTCGCGCACCAGCGCCAGCGCCTGTTCGGCGCCTTCGACGAACGCAGCCGTGACATCCTCGCCCTCGATCGTCAGTACTGGCAGCCGACCATCCAACACCGCACCACCCTGTCCATCGCGAATTTCCGCAGGCGGACGTGGCGTCGGCAGGCCACCGGCCACCTCCGGGCACAGCGCCACCACTCGTCCTTCATCCAGCCACCTCTGCAGTTGATCGAAAGGGTCGTGAGCACCGCCGTCATAACGCACCCGATGCCCGAGCAGGCAGCGGCTGACCAATATCTTCTGCATCGTCCTCTCCATGACTGTCGCCAGACAGCCCGCAGGCCTCAGAGTACCGCGCCACCTCGACGCCTGAACCAGCCGGTCAATGACAGTCGCTCGCGGGTGGCCGGCAGCACTTCGTGAGGCATCTCGGAAGATAGAAACAGCGCCAGTGTGCCCGCCTGGGGCAGTACGTCATGCTCCCGGCCATCGGCCAGATACAGGCGCAACGCCCCGCCCTGCTCGGCCTTCCAGTCCTCGTTCAGATAGAACACCGCCGACACCGTGCGGCGGTCGTCATCGCGAAAGCGATCAAGATGACGCTGATAGAAGGCCCCCGGTGCATAGCAGGCGAAGTGGCATTCATAGTCTTCGAGCCCCAGATAGAGCGACTGGTTGAGCGCCTGACGCAAACCGTCCATCAATTGCAGATACTGGTCACAGGCTTGGCTCTGCCCAGGTTCCAGCCATTGGATGCGATCGCCGCGAATCCCTTCCTGCACCTGCTGCATGCCCCCACGACCAACGCTGGCGGCATTGAGTTCGCCGTTCTGTGCACGCATACGGCACTCGGCGGCCAGTTCGCGGGTCAGAACCTCTGGGGCGAACAACGCCCGTTGCGACCAGCCCTGGCTGGCAAGGTCGTCGATAAGGCCGGAAAAGAGGTCTTGCAGGCTGGATTCGGTCATGGCGGCGATTGTATCAGTGGCATGTCGTGACTCGACAAGCCTCCACCAGCCACCGAAAATAACCGGCCGCAGCACCCTGCGGCCGGCCAGGAAAGTTTGCCAAGGAGTTCTCGATGCGCGTTCTGTTTGCCCTGTTGCTGATTGGCCTGACCTTGCCGGCCCTGGCAGACGACCACCTGCGCCTGTATCAGGCTGCCGGCTGGCCGCAACAGCGCGAACATTTCAACCAGGCGCTCGACGCTGCTCAGCAACGCTACCGCAGCAGCCTGCCACCGGCGGTGTTTCAGGCTCTGGTGGATAACAGCAATCGCCGCTTCGCCGCTGCCGCCATCGACCAGCGCGCGCAGCACAGCCTGGGCATGGAGCTGGCCAACCCGCAGCCGGCGCTGGCCTTCTTCGAGTCCGCGCTGGGCCGCAAGATCGTCGCCGCCGAGACGCTGGCCACCCGTAGCGACCAATTGGCCAAATACGCCAACGGCCTGCCTCGCACCGATGCCGATGCCACTCGCCGCCTGCTGATTCGTCACCTGGCCCAGGCCATTCCGGCCAAGGAAGCGGGGGCTGAAGTCAGCCTGGCGCTGGCCGGCGTGGCGGCCGACAGCCTCAGCCAGATGATTCCCGGCCTGCTCGGCGGCAGCCAGGCTCAAGGGCTGCTCAATGGCCAGCGTGAGCGTCTGATGGCGCAGATCGAACAGGATCTCGACAACACCCTGCTGCACGTCTATCGCGAGCTGAGCGACCCCGAGCTGGAGCAATTCGTCGAATTCGCCCAGTCGGAGGCGGGTAAAGCCTATTACCAGGCCGCCCTGCAGGCGCTACGCGCAGGCCTTGCAGTAGGCATGAGCAGCAACGAGCTGGCGCCGGCACCGCAGGGCATCTGAGGCACCTACCGAGTCCTGGCACAAACCTGCGCGTAGGGCGGTGCTCAGGAGCGAAGCGAAAAGCCCGCCTAACGTTCAACGTCCCGGCGTACTGCTTCGCGACGACTGCATGGATGCAGGAAGTAGAGCGACGCAGGAGGCCAAAGCCGAGTACGCCCTATGCCAATCGCTCGCGCAGAAAGTCGAAATAGTGCTTACGCAACGTCTCGTTCTCGTTCGCCAGGTGATGGCGGGCGTCTGCCAATCGCAGAATCTGCGGCTGATGGAACTTGTCCTGCAGCACCTCGAGGTTGTAGCGCCAGTCCACGGTCATGTCCGCCTCACCCTGAATGATCAGCGGGCTGTGCGTGCTGCGCCCGGCCGCTTCGATATGCGGCACCCATTTGGCCAATGCCCCCACCCAGGCAGTCGGCAAGCTGCGCGGCTGCAGGGGATCGAGGTTGTGCACGAAATCGATGAAGGTGGCGTCGCTGGAGTTCTCGCTGAAGCGCCGCGGAATTTCCCGAACGAAGGGGCTGAGCATTCGATAGCTGAGCTTCGACCAGGCCCAGGCGCGCGGCCGCACCAGTGGCGCCAGGAGAATGCTCTGCCCGAGCTCCGGGCGCTTGCCGTCGGCGAGCAGATAATCCAGCAGAATCGCCCCCCCCGTACTCTGCCCACAGAGATGCCAGGGCTGCGGCAGCCCCAGCTCGCTGGCCTGCTCGAACAACCCAGCCAGCACCTGCTGATACTCGGCAAAATCACCGATGCTGGCGCGCGCACCGCTGGACAGGCCGTGCCCCGGCAGGTCGCAGGCGAGCACGGCAAAATTCATGCTCAGTGCCCAGTCGACCACATGTCGGTACAGGCCCATATGGTCGTAATAGCCGTGCAGCAACAGCAGGGTGCCCTGCGGCTCGGCCGGCGCCCACAGCTGCACGGCGATCTGGTAGCCGGCGGCATTGAAGCTGCCGAGGCGGTTGTCCAGCCCGGCGAAACGCGCTGCCTGATCGAAGCCGTAGAAGCTTCGATAGGCCTGCAGCGCCGGCAATTCCAGGTGCGCTGCGGCCAAGGGTCGCAGCAGCGGGCGCAAGTGATCGGGCTGAAACGGCTCTGACATAGGGCTTTCCATAGGTTGCAGGATGCGCGCGGACGATCCCGACGACATCTCCTCGAATGCTGCGATATTCAGCTGCCCGGCGCATCGTGGCAAGCTACACGCCCTTTTTCGCCCGGCCCTCCCCATGCTCCGCCTGTCCCGCAAGAACCTGCTCATCGCCCTGCTCGCCCTGTCCTGGCTGGCCGGCATGGCGCTGGCCTACCGCTGGTTCGAAACACGCTACCTGCGCACCTTCGACGAGCGCGCAGCGGTGTTCTCCGGCGCCGAACTGCAGCTACCCACTGAACTGAGCGGCCCCGGCGCGATCCGCCTGGTGCATTTCTGGGACCCGGCCTGCCCATGCAATGTCGGCAACCAGCAGCACCTTGCCGAACTGATCGAACACTACACGCCACAAGGTGTGCAATTTCACGTCGTGCAGAAGCCCGGCAGCCAGGGCCGCCTGCCCGCCGAACTGGCCGCACTGCAACCCATCGATGAGCTGCCCGGCAGCACCAACCTGCCAGCCAGCCCCGCGGTGGCAATCTGGGACAAACAGGGCCAGCTGGCCTACTTCGGGCCTTACAGCGAAGGCCTGGTCTGCAACTCGAGCAACAGCTTCATCGAGCCGATTCTCGAAGCCCTGGCCGCAGGGCGCCGGGTCGACGCCAGCAACACCCTGGCGGTGGGCTGCTTCTGTGAATGGTCCGCGCCGACCAGCAACTGACGAGGCCCGAGCAACCCTAGGGTGGGTTAGCCGCCTGTCGCGCTTACCGGTCGATTAGCCCTGTTTGACGCGGCGTAACCCACCATCGGCGCAATACGAGCCACCGCCTGGTGGGTTACGCGACGCACCACCTCCGCGGCGTTTGTCGATCCTCCTCCAGCGTCGCTAACCCACCCTACGAACGCTCTTCAATCGCCAGTCGATCCGTGGCGCGATACCAGACCGCGCGGCGTCCCGCCCTGCCAGCGACGAAAGGCGCGGTAGAACGGTGACAGCTCGGCGAAACCGCAGGCCCGCGCCACCTCGCGTACGCCCACGCCCTGATCCAGCAGGCGTAGCGCGCGCAGGCGCCGCACCTCGTCGTGCAGTGCGCGAAAGCTGCTGCCCTGCTCGCTCAGCGAACGCTGCAAGGCACCGCGATTGCTGCCCAGCGCCAGTGCGCAGGCCTCCAGACTGCAGGTCGTACCCCCCAGGTTGACCTCCAGCCAGTAGCGCACCCGCGCCAGCAACTGGTTCTCCACCAACCCTGCCAACTGCTTCTCGGCTTCTTCGCTGAGCACCTCGAACAATCGCGGGCTGGCGCTGCGCGAAGGCCGCGAGAGCAGCGCACGCGGCAGGATCAGCACGTCGTGGGGGCGCGAGAAGCGCGGCTCGACGCCGAGCAGGCGGCGATGCTCGGCAAGCTTGCGCGGCGCTCGGTGGCGAAACTCGACGCCTATCAATGGCAACTCGCCGCCAGCGGCCGACGCCAGCATCTTGCTCAGCAGCACGGCCAGGCACTCCATCTGCTGACGTAGCGAGCCAACCTGGCGATAGTTGAGATCGATCACCAGGTGCGCCTCGTCTCCCTGCTCCTGCAGTCGCGCGGCAAAACCGCCGGAGAGGATGTGCTGGAAGCGCACGAAGGCTTGCAAGCCCTGACGCAGATCCCGAGCCGCCAGCAGCAGGTAGCTGACTACATCCATCGGCCGTGGCTGCATGACCTCGCCCAGGTGCAGGCCGATATCGGCGTCACCGCTGATGCCCTCCAGCGCCTGCCAGAAGCGCGGGGCGTTGTCGTGTTCCTCACGTGCTTCCAGCAGCGGCGCAGCCAGCGGTACGCCGGCGTAGGCGCGGCGATAGGTGTCGGTAGGATCGAGCCCCAGCGCCGCCAGGGCCTCGTAGAGCAGCCGACGCAGGGTCGAGGAGTGAGTGAGGGCGACGAAGGCGTTATCGACCATGGCGATTTCTGGCAACTATTGACCATAGACTTTCAGTATTGAGGCATATGGTCAATGCCGCCACCCACGCGTCTGAGCAAAATGCGCGCACGCTTGCCCCACAACAATAAGGATCGCTGGATGAAACGTTCCCTGACCGCCCTTGCGCTGGTGATTGCAGCCGCTGCTGGCGGCCTGACCTGGTATCTGCATGACAAGCAACCGCAACGCGATGGCGAGTTGGTACTCGGCGCGCTGCAGGCGCCGGTCACGGTCGATTACGACGAACGCGGCGTGCCGCACATCCGCGCCGAGAATGAAGCGGACATGTACCGCGCCCTCGGTTTCGTCTACGCCCAGGATCGCCTGTTCCAGATGGAGCTGCTGCGGCGCCTGGCGCGCGGCGAACTGGCCGAAGTGCTCGGAGAAAAGCTGGTGCCCACCGACCGCCTGTTCCGCACCCTGGAAATAGGCCGCCACGCCGATGCCTACGCCGCCAGCCTGGAAGCCAACAGTCCGTCCACCCAGGCGCTGCAGCACTATCTCGAGGGGGTCAACCAGTACCAGGCCAGCCGCCCAGGTCCGCTGGAGTTCGACCTGCTGGGCATCGAGCCACGCCCTTTCACCATGGCCGATACGCTCAGCATCGCTGGCTACATGGCCTACAGCTTCGCCGCGGCCCTGCGCACCGAACCGGTGATGACCCATATCCGTGACGCCCTGGGTGCGGACTATCTCGAGTTGTTCGATCTCGACTGGCATCCGCAGGGCGTGCTCGGCACCTCCCTGGCCGCAGGCGACTGGCAGGATCTTTCCGCCCTCGCTCAACTCAGCAACAACGCCCTGGAGGGCACCGGCCTGCCACAGTTCGAGGGCAGCAACGCCTGGGCTGTTTCCGGCAGCCGCACCGCCAGCGGCAAGCCACTGCTGGCCGGTGACCCGCATATTCGCTTCTCGCTGCCGGCGGTCTGGTACGAGGCGCACCTGCAGGCGCCCGGCTATGAACTGTATGGCTACCACCACGCGTTGATCCCCAGCGCCATGCTCGGCCACAATCGCGACTTCGCCTGGAGCCTGACCATGTTCCAGAACGACGACCTCGACCTGATCGCCGAGCGCGTCAATCCGGATAACGCCAACCAGGTCTGGTACCAGGGCAACTGGGTCGACCTCGAACAGCGTACGGAAACCATCCGGGTCAAAGGTGCCAAGCCGGTGCAGATTACCCTGCGCCGCTCGCCGCACGGGCCGATCATCAACGATGCCCTGGGCCAGACCAGCGGCAACACGCCGATCGCCATGTGGTGGGCCTTCCTCGAAACCGACAACCCGATGCTCGACGCCTTCTACCAACTGGGCCGCGCCGACAGCCTGGACAAGGCCCGCGCCGCCGTCGAGAAGATCGAAGCGCCCGGCCTCAATGTGCTCTGGGCCAGTGCCAGCGGCGATATTGGCTGGTGGGCCGCCGCCAAGCTGCCGCTGCGCCCGGCCGGGGTCAATCCGACCTTCATTCTCGATGGCGCCAGCGATGAAGCGGACAAGCTCGGCTATCACCCCTTCAGCGCCAACCCGCAGGAAGAGAACCCGGAGCGCGGCTACATCCTCTCGGCCAACTACCAGCCCGTGCCGGCCAGCGGCATCGAAATTCCCGGTTACTACAACCTGCCTGATCGCGGTCAGCGCCTGAACCAGCGCCTGAGCGACGCCTCGGTGAAGTGGGATACGCAGAACAGCCAGGCGCTGCAGCTCGACCCCGGTACTGGCTATGGCCCGCGCCTGCTGGCGCCGATCCTCGACGAGCTGCGAGCGGCGGCGACGACCGATGAGGAGCGCGCACTGGCGGAACAACTGGCCAAGTGGAATGGCGACCACACACTCGATTCCGTGGCCGCCACCCTGTTCAATCAGCTGACCTATCAGCTTGCCCGCGAAGCCATGGCCGACGAGCTGGGTGAGGTGTTCTTCGACAGCCTGCTGCAAACCCGCGTGCTCGACACTGCCCTGCCACGCCTGACCGCCAATGCCGACTCGCCTTGGTGGAATCGCCAGGGCAGCGAGCAACGCGAAAGCCGCGCACAGATCGTCGCCGACGCCTGGCGCGCCAGCCTGACGCATCTACTCAGCGTGCTCGGCAATGATGTCGATGCCTGGAACTGGGGCCGCGGTCATACCCTCACGCATCAGCACGCACTTGGTCAGCAGCAGCCGCTGACCTGGCTGCTGAACGTCGGCCCGTTTGCCGCACCAGGCGGCCATGAAACACCGAACAACCTCTCGCACAAGGTTGGCCCGGCGCCCTGGCCCGTGGTCTATGGCCCATCGACCCGACGACTGGTCGATCTGGCCGATGCCGACAAGGCGCTGGGCGGCATTCCCGTCGGCCAGAGCGGCGTGCCGTTCGACGCGCATTACGGCGATCAGGCGGCGCCCCATGTGGCCGGCAAGTATCAGCCACAGCACCTGAGCGATGCCGACGTCAAAGCCAACAGCCAGGGCACGCTGAAACTGCTGCCACGCTGAGCAACCATCCAGCGTCCTAGAACAGCGTGGTGCGTCATCGGTGCATCACGCTGCACGCTGGTGCACCGTGGCGCCGCAACTGGCGCCGCAGCCCTCGCCCACGGGCCTCAAACCCAGCGAAATAGCGCCTTCCCGCTCCGGTAATAAAATTGGCACACGCCCTGCATATGCTAAGGCAATCCCAGTTTCGGGGACCTTGGTACAGGCAGGCCGGGGAATCCCCTTCTTTATTCGACGCCACCGCGCGTCATGTGTAACGCGCCGCTGCTCTGCCAATGAGCACGGCGCCACCCGTTTCGGGGACCTTGGTACAGGCAGGCCGGGGAATCCCCTTCTTTATTTGGGACGCAGCGTCAGGCGCGCCCGCCAACGTCCATCCTCTTGCGCACCGCGCCACTCCCCGTCCAGCGGGCGGGGTGACACCAGCACCAGCAGCAGATCCCGTCCGTCGCGCTCCACGCGCCAGTTCACCAGCCCCAGCGGCAGTTTCAATTGTCCCTCACGCACACGCCCGTAGGCATCCTCGTAGCGATACACCAGGGCGCCGTCGATATGTTCGGCCTGCGCCTGTGGCTCGCGGTTGAACCAGAGCTGCACCCCCTGTTCCCAGGCCTCGGCATCCTCGATACGCAGACGTGGTGGATCGAACACCCGGCCGATCATCATGCCGACGAGAAAGGCGATCAGCATCACCGATGCCACGAAACGCCAGCGCAAACGCGGCCGCGGATCTTCTGGCGGCGTAGAATGGCGCTCGTCCCAGCGCTCGGAGTGTTGCATGTTCCACGTCATCCTCTTTCAACCGGAAATTCCGCCCAATACCGGCAACATTATCAGGCTGTGCGCCAACAGCGGCTGCCAGCTGCACCTGATCGAGCCGCTGGGCTTCGAACTGGACGACAAGCGCCTGCGCCGGGCCGGCCTGGATTATCACGAATACGCCACCCTCAAGCGCCACCCAGACCTGCAGAGCTGCCTCGACAGCCTTGGCCAGCCGCGCCTGTTCGCCTTCACCACCAAGGGCTCGCAGCCGTTCCACGAGATCGCCTACCAGCCCGGCGACGCGTTTCTGTTCGGCCCGGAAAGCCGTGGCCTGCCCGAGGACGTACGTAACGCGCTGCCGCCGGAGCAGCGCGTACGCCTGCCGATGCGCGCCGGTTGCCGCAGCCTGAACCTGTCCAATACCGTGGCCGTCACCGTGTACGAGGCCTGGCGGCAGAACGGCTTCGCTGGCGCCGACTAAGGCCGCGAGCGGACACAAAAAAGCGCCCCTTGGGGCGCTTTTTCATGCAACCGAGCCGCTCTTAATGAGCAGTGGTTTCGCCAGACTGCTGCATGCGCTGTAGCTCCTGGGCGTACAGCGCGTCGAAGTTCACCGGCGACAGCATCAGGGCCGGGAACGAGCCACGGATCACCAGGCTGTCCAGCGCTTCACGGGCGTACGGGAACAGGATGTTCGGGCAGAAGGCACCGAGGGTGTGGCTCATCGAGGCAGCGTCCAGGCCCTTGATCAGGAAGATGCCGGCCTGCTGCACTTCAGCGATGAAGGCGACTTCTTCGCCGTTCTTCACTGTCACCGACAGGGTCAGCACCACCTCGTGGAAGTCACCTTCCAGGGCCTTCTGGCGGGTGTTCAGATCCAGACCGACGCTCGGCGTCCACTCCTGACGGAAGATTTCCGGGCTCTTCGGCGCTTCGAAGGACAGGTCCTTGACGTAGATGCGCTGCAGGGAAAATTGCGGATTCTGCGAATCGGCAGCGGCTGCGCCGCTGTTGGCTTGCTCGGTCATGGCGTTTGCCTTCCTTAACGTTGAGGTTTCAAGCGGGGCTCTGCAGCAGGGCGTCGAGCTTGCCGGCGCGCTCCAGGGCATAGAGGTCGTCACAGCCACCCACATGGGTGCTGCCGATCCAGATTTGCGGCACCGAGGTGCGGCCGGCCTTGCGGGTCATCTCCGCGCGGATGGCCGGCTGACCGTCAACGCGAATTTCCTCGAAGTCCACCCCTTTGCTGGCCAGCAGTTGCTTGGCGCGCATACAGTAGGGGCACCAGTCGCTGGAGTAGACGACCACACTGGTCATGTCACTTCACCAGCGGCAGGTTGTCGCCGCGCCAGGTGGCGATGCCACCGGACAGCTTGGCGGCGGTAAAACCGGCTTTCTTCAGCTCGCGGGCGACGCTGCCGGCATGCTGACCCATGGCGTCGACGACGACGATGGTCTTGGCCTTGTGCTTTTCCAGCTCGGCGACACGTGCCACCACCTTGTCGTAAGGGATGTGCAGCGAATCGACGATATGTCCGGCGGAGAAGTCCTTCTGCGCGCGCACGTCGAGCACAACGCCCTTGTCGCTGTTGACCAGCGCGGTGAGCTCGCGGCTCGACAGGCTCTGCCCGCCCTTGCGCATTTCGGTGACGATCAGCAACACCAGCAGAACGGCGAACATTCCACTCAGTACGTAGTGGTTGATGATGAATTCAATCAGGTTGGCGAACATCTATATGGCCCAGGACGGTAAAATGCCGGCCAGTATACACAGCCCCACAGGTCGGCCAAACCCCGTCTGGCAGTGACGCGCCAGGCGCTTGGCCCTAAAATGCCGGGCTGTTTCATTGCCCCCTCAGACGCAGAGCGAGCCAGTTCAATGAGTGCCACGCCAAAACCCTTGGTTCTGATCATCCTCGACGGCTTCGGTCACAGCGACAACCCCGAGTACAACGCCATCCACGCCGCCAGCACGCCGGTCTACGACCGCCTGCGTGCCACCTACCCGCACGGCCTGATCTCCGGCAGCGGCATGGACGTCGGCCTGCCGGACGGGCAGATGGGCAACTCCGAAGTCGGCCATATGAACCTCGGTGCCGGCCGCGTGGTGTACCAGGACTTCACCCGCGTGACCAAGGCGATTCGCGACGGCGAATTCTTCGATAACGCCACCATCAACCAGGCCGTCGACAAGGCCGTGGCCGCCGGCAAGGCCGTGCACATCCTCGGTCTGCTCTCCGATGGTGGCGTACACAGCCACCAGGATCACATCGTCGCCATGGCCGAACTGGCCGCCAAACGCGGCGCCGAGAAGATCTACCTGCACGCCTTCCTCGACGGTCGCGACACACCGCCGAAAAGCGCGCAGCCGTCCATCGAACTGCTCGACGCCGCCTTCGCCCGCCTTGGCAAGGGCCGCATCGCCAGCCTCACCGGCCGCTACTTCGCCATGGACCGCGACAACCGCTGGGACCGCGTCGAGCAGGCCTATAACCTGATCGTCGACGGAGCCGGCCAGTTCAACGCCGCCAGCGCCGTGGAAGGCCTGCAGGCCGCCTACGAACGCGGCGAGAGCGACGAATTCGTCAAGGCCACCACCATCGGTACGCCGGTGCAGGTCGAGGACGGTGACGCCGTGGTGTTCATGAACTTCCGCGCCGACCGCGCCCGCGAACTGACCCGCGCCTTCGTCGAGCCTGGTTTCAAGGAATTCGAGCGCAAGCGTGCACCGCAGGTCGGCTTCGTCATGCTCACCCAGTACGCGGCGAGCATCCCGGCCCCCAGTGCCTTCGCTCCGGAAGCTCTGACCAACGTGCTCGGCGAATACCTGGCGAAGAACGGCAAGACCCAGCTGCGCATCGCCGAAACCGAGAAATATGCTCACGTCACCTTCTTCTTCTCCGGCGGCCGCGAAGAGCCGTTCGAGGGCGAAGAACGCATCCTCATCCCCTCGCCGAACGTCGCCACCTACGACCTCAAGCCGGAAATGAGCGCGCCAGAGGTGACCGACAAGATCGTCGATGCCATCGAGAACCAGCGCTATGACGTGATCATCGTCAACTACGCCAACGGCGACATGGTTGGCCATACCGGCGTGTTCGAGGCAGCAGTCAAGGCCGTGGAAACCCTCGACAGCTGCGTCGGTCGCATCACCGAGGCGCTTGAGAAGGTCGGCGGCGAAGCGCTGATCACCGCCGACCACGGCAACGTCGAGCAGATGGAAGACGAGTGCACCGGCCAGGCGCACACTGCCCACACCTGCGAGCCGGTGCCGTTCATCTATGTCGGCAAACGCCCAGCGCGCATTCGCGAAGGTGGCGTGCTGGCCGACGTGGCACCGACCCTGCTCAAGCTGATGGGCCTGGAACAGCCGGCCGAGATGACCGGCAAGACCATCGTCGAGCTGCAGTAATCGGCAGAAAACAAGAAACGCCCCGCGCCGTGAGGCCCGGGGCGTTTTTTTTGCCCGGCGGCGCGGGCATACTAGGCCTCAATTCGCCCTCCGGTGTCGCCTCGCCCATGCTTCGCATCCTTGCCCTGATTCTGCTCAGCAGCCTGATCGCTCCGGCCATCGCCGATCAGCGCGCCGATACCCAGCGCCAGCTGGAAGCCGCGCGCCAGGACGTCGCCGAGCTGAAGAAGCTGCTGGAGAAACTGCAGCAGGAGAAATCCGGCGTGCAGCAGCAGCTGAAGAAGACCGAGACCGAGATGGGCGACCTGGAAAACCAGGTCAAGGAACTGCAGCGCGAGCTCAAGGGCAGCGAGCAGGAAATCCAGCGCCTGGATCAGGAGAAAAAAAAACTCCAGGGCGCACGCGCTGAACAGCAAAGGCTGATCGCAATCCAGGCCCGCGCCGCCTATCAGAGCGGCCGCCAGGAATACGTCAAGCTGCTGCTCAACCAGCAGAACCCGGAAAAATTCTCACGCACCCTCACCTACTACGATTACCTCAGCCAGGCGCGTCTCGAACAACTCGCCGCGTTCAACGAGACCCTGCGCCAATTGGCCAATGTCGAGCAGGAAATCAACAGCCACCAGGCCCAGTTACAGGCGCAGAAAGCGGGCCTGGATGAGCGCCACGCCCGGCTCGCCGAAGCGCGCAAGGAACGCCAGCAGGCACTGGCCAAGCTCAACCGCGACTTCGCCACCCGTGATCAGCGGCTCAAGGCGCGCCAGCAGGAACAGGCCGAGCTGGGTCGTGTACTGAAGACCATCGAAGAAACCCTGGCCCGCCAGGCGCGCGAGGCCGAAGAGGCGCGCAAGCGCGCCCTGGCCGCGCAGCAGGCAGAGCAGGCTCGGCCAGGCCAGCAGCCCAGCCAGCCAAGCGGCCCGTTGGTGACATCCGGAGCCGTCTACGGCGGGCCTTTCGCAAGCGCACGCGGCAAGTTGCCGTGGCCGGTCGATGGCCGATTGGTAGCACGCTACGGAACCCCTCGCGGCGGCGACGCTCGTACTAAGTGGGATGGCGTACTGATTGGTGCGCCCGCTGGCAGTCAGGTACGCGCCGTGCATGGTGGTCGCGTGGTATTCGCCGACTGGTTGCGTGGCGCCGGTCTGTTGGTCATTCTCGACCATGGCAACGGTTATCTGAGCCTGTATGGCCACAATCAGAACCTGCTCAAGAGTGCCGGAGACGTGGTAAAGGCCGGCGATCCCATCGCCACCGTAGGTAGCAGCGGTGGCCAGGAAACATCGGCACTGTACTTCGCCATTCGCCAGAACGGTCGCCCGAGTGATCCGGCACAGTGGTGCCGCGCGCAGGGATAACCAAGTTTTTGAAAAACGTAAGCGAGGCCGGCAAGACAAGGCAAAAACGGTCGAAGAAGCGGAATTTACGAGCTGTAAATGAGCATTCTGAGGCCGTTTTTAACGCAGTATTGCCAACGCAGGTAGTTTTTCAGCAGCCTGGTGGCGCCTAATTTAACTAGGAGTTGTCTTCATGTCTCATCGCTTCCGCCCCACCTGCCTGGCCCTGGCCCTCGGGCTGCTGCTCGGCGCTCCAGCCCTGCATGCCGCCGAGCCTGCCCCCGCGCCAGTAGCAGCGGCGAGCGGCAAGGCTCCACTGCCGTTGGATGATCTGCGCACCTTCGCCGAGGTGATGGACCGCATCAAGGCAGCCTACGTCGAGCCGGTAAGCGACAAGACCCTGCTGGAGAATGCCATCAAGGGCATGCTCAGCAACCTCGATCCGCACTCGGCTTACCTCGAACCGGAAGCCTTCGCCGAGCTGCAGGAAAGCACCAGCGGCGAGTTCGGCGGTCTGGGCATCGAGGTCGGCATGGAGGATGGCTTCGTCAAGGTGGTCTCGCCCATCGACGACACTCCAGCATCGAAGGCCGGCATCCAGCCCGGCGACCTGATCGTCAAGATCGACGGCCAGCCGACCAAAGGCCTGTCGATGATGGAAGCCGTGGACAAGATGCGCGGCAAGGCTGGTAGCAAGATCGAGCTGACACTGGTGCGTGATGGCGGTCGCCCGTTCGACCTGACCCTGACCCGCGCGGTGATCAAGGTGCGCAGCGTCAAGAGCCAGATGCTCGAAGACGGCTACGGCTATCTGCGTATCTCGCAATTCCAGGTCAATACCGGCGAAGAGGTCGGCAAGGCGCTGACCAAACTGCGCCAGGACAACGGCAACAAGAAACTGCGCGGCCTGGTCATGGACCTGCGCAACAACCCGGGCGGCGTGCTGCAGGCAGCCGTGGAAGTCACCGACCACTTCCTCAAGAGCGGCCTGATCGTCTACACCGAAGGCCGCCTGGCCAATTCCGAACTGCGTTTCAACGCCGACCCGGCCGACGCCAGCGAAGGCGTACCGCTGGTGGTGCTGATCAATGGCGGCAGCGCCTCTGCTTCGGAGATCGTCGCCGGTGCGCTGCAGGATCACAAACGCGCGGTACTGATGGGCACTGACAGCTTCGGCAAGGGCTCGGTACAGACCGTGCTGCCGCTGAACAACGACCGCGCGCTGAAGCTGACCACCGCCCTGTATTTCACGCCCAACGGCCGCTCGATCCAAGCTCAGGGCATCGTTCCCGACATCGAAGTGGCGCGTGCCAAGCTCACCCGCGAGCAGGACAGTGAAGGCATCAAGGAAGCCGACCTGCAGGGCCACCTGGGCAATGGCAACGGCGGTGCTGATCGCCCGAGCAAGGCTGCCCAGGCAGCACGCGCCGAACGCCCGCAGGACGACGACTACCAGCTAAGCCAGGCCCTCAACCTGCTCAAGGGCCTGAGCGTCACGCGCGGCAACTGAGCCAGCAGGCCATACGAAAAGCCCGGACAAATGTCCGGGCTTTTTCATATCAACGCGCTTTGCGGTGACTTACACACCTCGTAGGGTGCGCCATGCGCACCGAGCCCGACACTCGCGCCAGGGTCGGAGCTCAAGGCCCCGAGAGCCACAGAGGTTACAGATAGTTCTCGGTAATGTCGTCGATGAAGCCTTCGCTGCGCAGCTCATCCAGCGCCTTCTGCAGACGCTGCACCACCTCGTCCGGGGTATCCTTGTTCAGCGCCAGGTACAGCTCGGCTTCCCTGAAACGCAGCACGGTGTTGAGACCGGTAACGTCTTCCTGCTTGGCCAGATAACGACCCACCGGGTCGGTGGTGGCCCACAGGTCGATTTGCCCGCGCACCAGCTTCTTCACGTTCTCCTGATCGCGCAGGGCGTTGATCGGCTCCAGGCCCTGGCTCTCCAGATTCTGGCTGACCGCATCGTTCTTGTAGGCACCGATACGATATTTGGCAGCATCCTGCAGACTCGACACCTTGATGTCGTTACCCGGCGCGGCGAGCAACACCCAGCCGGTCTTGGCGATCGGGCCAACCCATTTGAACAGCGGCTTGCGCTCCTCGGTATAGGTGGTGGAGAACAGCCCGTAGTTGGGTTTGTCCAGTGTCAGGCGATAGAGGCGATCCCATGGAAAACGCAGGGTCAGGGTGTAGTCGATGCCGGCACGCTTGAACATCTCGCGCACGATGTCGGCACTGATGCCATCGATACCGTCGTCACGGGCGAAGTTCTTGTCGTCCACCGCCATGTTGAAGGGCGGGAAATTCTCGGTCAGCAGCACCACCTTGTAATCCTGCGGCAACTCCGCGTACGCGGAACCGCAGAGCATGAACAAGGTGACAAACAGGCTTTTCTTCAGAGTATTCAGCATAAGACGTACCGCTCGCATGATTTTGGTTATGGCTAGCGACATCCTTGCATGGGCCTGAGCCCGGTCATTGGCACTCAGTGGCTTTGCCATCCATGGCAAGCGACCGGCTCGTGGCCGGTCGCGTGTTCGGTGCTTACAGGTAGTTGTTCAGCGTCTCGTCGACAAAGCCTTCGGCGCGCATCTGATCCAGCGCGGCCTGCAGCTTGGCGACGATCTCGTCAGGCATTTCCTTGTTCAGTGCCAGGTAAAGCTCGGCACTGTCGAAGCGCAACACGGTGCGCAGACCGGAGATCCCCTCCTGCTTGGCCAGGTAGCGGCCGGCAGGATCACCGGTGGCCCATAGATCGATCTGCCCGGCCATCAGCTTGCGGGCATTTTCCTGGTCACGCAACGAGGTGCTGTGCTCCACCCCCTTGTCGACCAGATATTCGGAGATGGCGTCGCCCTTGTAGGCACCAATGCGATACTGCTTGGCCTCATCCAGATTGGCCAGGTTGATCGAACTGTCGCCCTTGGCCAGCAGTACCCAGTCATCAGGACCGATCGGGCCAACCCACTTGAACAGTTGCTCACGCTCCGGCAGGCGCGCGGTGACGAAAACACCGTAGCTCGGTTTTTCCAGCGCCAGCTTGTAGATACGATCCCAGGGGAAACGCAGGGTCAGGCTGTACTTGACCCCGGCACGCTTGAACATCTCTCTGACCACATCGACGGCGATGCCATCGATATTGTCTTCCTGAGCGAAGTTCTTGCCGTTGATCGCCATGTTGTAGGGCGGGAAATTCTCGGTCAGCAGGACCACGCTGTAGTTCGGGTCCACTTCGGCGCGCACCGCGCCAGCGAGCACCACAAGGGTGCCAGCGAACGCGATTAGCAGACGTTTGAACATGACATTTCTCTTTCTATGAAAAGGCAGACCACCTCAGGATAACCGCCACGCCCTCCCCGGCCCAGCGATTACTGGCAGTGTGCCTCAGTAGCGCGCCTCGATACTCCTCAACGCCCCCTCGGCCCGCAGCGAGTCCAGTGCACTTTGCAACTTCTGCACCAGCTCGTCAGGAGTCTGCAGGTTGAGCGCCAGGTAGAGATCAGCGGTGTGCAGATTCTGCACCACCTTGAGGTTATCCAGGCCCTCCTGGCGCGCGACGAAACGCCCCGCCTGATTGGAGGTAACCCACAAGTCGATCTGGCCCCTTTCCAGCTTCTTGACGTTCTCGCTGTCACGCAACGCCGTCTGCACTTCCAACCCGCGATCGAGCAGGAACTGGGTCTTGGCGTCACCTCTATAGCCGCCGATACGGTAACGCCGTGCGTCGTCGAGACTGTTCAACTGGATCGAACTGTCACCCTTGCTGAACAGCACCCATTCGTTCCTGGCGATCGGCCCCACCCACTTGAACAGCCCTTCGCGCTCTGCGGTACGCGCGGTGGAAAACAGCCCGTAGCCCGCATCGTCCAGCGTCTGCTGGTAAACACGCTGCCAGGGGAAGCGCAAGATCTGCTGGCACTGGACCTGAGCACGCTCGCACACCGCACGCAGGATGTCCGAGCTGATGCCGGTCACGCCATCGTCACGGGCATAGTTGGTGCCGGCGACCGACATGTTGAAGGGAGGCAGATTCTCCGTGAGCAGCACCAGTGGTTCGGCGCGCGCGAGGCTGAGGCCACACGCCAGGGCCAGTATGGTCACGAATCGAAGAAGGAACATGGGGACTCCGTGTCGGAAAGTTCGGCAAGGGAATGCCATCCGCCAGAAGCAGAGGCATAGGATTCAGGAATGGTGGGAGATTTTAGCCGCATCGCTGGCACTTTGCCGTCGACTCGCCCGCAGCTTTCGTTACCGGCTCTGTCGAGCTATCAACGGGCCACGAGCGTGACCCGAACAGGCCGGAGCCTTAGCGCACCACGATACCGCGACTGGCCAGGTAGGCCTTGGCTTCCGGCACGGTGTACTCGCCGAAGTGGAAGATGCTCGCGGCCAGCACGGCATCAGCCTTGCCTTCGAGGATGCCGTCGGCCAGGTGCTGCAGGTTGCCGACGCCACCGGAGGCGATCACCGGCACGCGCACGGCCTCGCTGATGGCGCGAGTCACACCGAGGTCGTAGCCACTCTTCACCCCGTCCTGATCCATGCTGGTCAGCAGGATCTCACCGGCGCCCAGCTCTTCCATCTTGCGCGCCCACGCCACGGCATCCAGGCCGGTCGGCTTGCGCCCGCCATGGGTGAAGATCTCCCAGCGGCCCGGCTCACCCGGCGCAGACACACGCTTGGCGTCGATGGCGACGACGATGCATTGCGAGCCGAAACGCGCGGCAGCTTCGCCGACGAACTCAGGGTTGAACACCGCGGCGGTGTTGATCGACACCTTGTCGGCACCAGCATTGAGCAGGTTGCGAATGTCCTGCACGGTACGCACGCCGCCACCGACGGTGAGCGGGATGAACACCTGGCTGGCCATGCGCTCGACGGTGTGCAGGGTGGTGTCGCGGCCGTCGACGCTGGCGGTGATGTCGAGAAAGGTGATCTCGTCGGCGCCCTGCTCATCGTAGCGGCGAGCGATCTCCACCGGATCACCGGCGTCGCGGATGTTCTCGAACTTGACGCCCTTGACCACGCGGCCGTTGTCCACGTCGAGGCAAGGAATGATGCGTTTGGCCAGTGCCATGTCGACTTCTCTCGTAGGGTGCGCCGCGCGCACCAATAAACCGTCAGCGGTGCGCACCGCGCACCCTACCCATTAACCCTTGAAGCTGTCGCAGAAGGCCTGCGCCTCGGCCACATCCAGGGTGCCTTCGTAGATGGCGCGGCCGGTGATGGCGCCGATGATGCCGGGCGAACGCGCCAGCAGCAGCTTCTCGATATCACCCAGGTTGTGGATGCCGCCGGAGGCGATCACCGGAATGCGGCTGGCGGCAGCCAGCGCAGCGGTGGCTTCGACGTTGCAGCCCTGCATCATGCCGTCTTTGGCAATGTCGGTATAAACGATGGCCGAGACGCCGTCAGCCTCGAAGCGCTTGGCCAGATCGGTAGCCTGCACACTGGACACTTCCGCCCAGCCGTCGGTGGCGACGAAGCCGTCCTTGGCGTCCAGGCCGACGATGACCTTGCCGGGGAAGGCCTTGCACGCCTCGGTGACGAACTCGGGCTCTTTCACGGCCTTGGTGCCGATGATCACGTAGCTGACGCCAGCGCGAACGTAGTGCTCGATGGTCTCCAGAGTACGGATACCGCCGCCGATCTGGATCGGCAGGGTCGGGTAGCGCTTGGCGATGGCGGTGACCACTTCACCATTGACCGGCTGCCCTTCGAAGGCGCCGTTCAGGTCGACCAGATGCAGACGACGGCAGCCACCCTCGACCCACTTGGCAGCCATGCTCACCGGGTCATCGGAGAACACCGTGGAGTCTTCCATGCGGCCCTGACGCAGACGCACGCAGGCGCCGTCCTTCAGATCGATAGCGGGGATAATCAGCATCGGTTGAACCTGCTCAAGTTTGAATTCGGTAAGGCGCTCAGCTCTTTTCGAGCGCCCAGAGGTCGCTCTCGATGCTTTCGAACCTGTCTTTCAGGTGTGCCTGCACATCGAGAATCGCCTTGTTGTAGTAGTGCGGCGCCAGCTCGCGGGTGATCTGGTCGAGGACTTCCTGCACTTCGAAGGTGCCCAGCTGCAGCTCGAAACGCTCATCGAGAAAGCGCTTCAGCATCAGCAGCGCGGCCTGCTCCTGGGCAGGCTCGAGCGCCAGACTGGGGACCTTGCTGCGGGCCATTACCAGCGACCATCCCAGGCGGCGAAGTTCTGCAGCAACTGCAGGCCGTGGGTATGGCTCTTCTCCGGGTGGAACTGCACGGCGAAGCGCGAGCCTTCGGCCAATGCCGCAGCGAAGTCCTTGCCGTAGTGGCCACGACCGACCACCTGCTGCGGCTTGCCGGCCTCGATGTAATAGCTGTGCACGAAGTAGAAGCGTGCGCTGTCCGGGATGTCGTGCCACAGCGGGTGCTTGACCGCCTGCGCCACTTCGTTCCAGCCCATGTGCGGCACCTTGAGGCGCTCGCCATCCTCACTCAGGTCCTTGCCGAAGAAGCGCACCTGACCGGGGAACAGGCCGATGCAGTCGACGCCATCGTTCTCCTCGCTGCGCTCGAGCAGCGCCTGCATGCCGACGCAGATGCCGAGGAACGGACGATCGGCGCTGACTTCACGCACCAGCTCGTCGAAACCCAGACGCCTGATCTCGGCCATGCAGTCGCGGATCGCGCCGACACCGGGGAACACCACACGATCAGCCTCGCGAATCACCTTGGCGTCCGAGGTCACCAGCACGCGGCCAGCGCCAACATGCTCCAGCGCCTTGGCCACTGAGTGCAGGTTGCCCATGCCATAGTCGATTACGGCTACCGTCTGCATTTACAGGCAGCCCTTGGTCGACGGCATCTGCCCGGCCATGCGCGGGTCCAGTTCCACGGCCATGCGCAGCGCGCGGCCGAAGGCCTTGAACACGGTCTCGATCTGGTGGTGGGTGTTGTGCCCACGCAGGTTGTCGATGTGCAGGCTGACCAGTGCATGGTTGACGAAGCCCTGGAAGAATTCCTGGAACAGGTCAACGTCGAAGTTGCCAACCACCGCGCGGGTGAACGGCACGTGCATCTGCAGGCCGGGACGGCCGGAGAAGTCGATCACCACGCGCGACAGCGCTTCGTCCAGCGGCACGTAGGAATGGCCGTAACGAGTCATGCCCTTCTTGTCGCCAATGGCCTTGGTAAAGGCCTGGCCGAGAGTAATGCCGACGTCCTCGACGGTATGGTGGTCGTCGATATGCAGATCGCCCTTGCACTCGATATCGAGGTCGATCAGACCATGACGGGCGATCTGGTCGAGCATGTGCTCGAGAAAGGGCACACCGATATCGAAGCGCGCCTTACCGGTGCCATCCAGGTTGATCGAGACCTTGACCTGGGTCTCCAGGGTGTTGCGCTCGACGAATGCCGTACGTTCGGCCATCACCAGCTCCACGAATTACTAACGGAAAAAGGCCAGCATTATAGGCGTGCCGGGGCGGCAACGGCTACCGGCGATGGTCGGACGGGCAGAAACGAAAAAGCCCGCGCAGGCGCGAGGCCTGAGCGGGCTTTTCCACAAGCACGGCGTTACTGGAACAGCACGACGGTCTTCTGCAGGGTGATCCACACACCCCAGGCCAGCGGGATACCCACCACCAGCCAGGCGGCGACTGCCACCGGCTTGCTCGACGGATCAGCCGACCACTCCAGCTCGCTCGCTGCCGGCGCCGACTTCTCGCCATGGGCGCGCTCGGCGGCCAGCTCGGCCTCGGTCATGAAGTACTTCGGCGCCACCGGACGCACCAGGGAGTTGCAGATGAAGCCCAGCACCAGCAGACCGGCAAGGATGTACAGAGTGATGTCGTAGGCCGCAGCCTTCTCCACTCCGATGCTCAACTGGTACTCGCGCAGGTAGTTGACCAGCACCGGGCCAAGCACACCAGCCACCGCCCAGGCAGTCAGCAGGCGACCGTGGATCGCGCCGACCATCTGCGTGCCGAACAAATCGGCCAGGTAGGCGGGCACGGTGGCGAAGCCGCCGCCGTACATCGACAGGATGATGCAGAACGCCAGCACGAACAGCGCCAGGCTGCCCAGGTGACCGAGCATCGGCACCGAAGCGTAGAGCGCGAAGCCCAGCCCGAAGAACACGAAGTAGGTGCCCTTGCGACCGATGAAGTCCGAGCAGGAGGCCCAGAAGAAGCGGCCACCGATGTTGAACAGGCTGAGCAGACCGGTGAAGCCCGCAGCGATGGCGGCGATCTCGACCAGTTGCGCGGAGCTGAGCTCGTTGAAGGCCAGGTCGACACCGATCAGCTTGCCGGCGAAGACTTCCTGCAGCAGCGGCGAAGCCATGCCGATGATGCCGATACCCGCCGACACATTCAGGCACAGCACGGCCCAGACCAGCCAGAACTGCGGGGTCTTCCACGCGGTGTTCACGTGTACGTGACCCTTGGTGATCATCGCGTTGTTGGCCTTGGCTGTCGGCGCGGTCCAGCCTGCCGGTTTCCAGCCGGTCGGCGGTACGCGGTAGGACAGCGCACCACCCATCATGAAGATGAAGTAGATCACCGCCATGACCACGAAGCTCTGCCACACGCCCACGCCTTCAGCCGACGCGAAGTGATTCATCAGGATTGCCGCCAGCGGCGCACCGACCATCGCACCACCGCCGAAGCCCATGATCGCCATGCCGGTGGCCATGCCGCGCTTGTCCGGGAACCACTTGATCAAGGTCGAAACCGGCGAGATGTAACCCAGGCCGAGACCGATACCACCGATGACCCCCGAGCCCAGCCATAGCAGCCAGATCTGGTGGGTATAGATACCCAGCGCGGAAATCAGCAGACCGCCGCACCAGCACAGCGCGGAGACCACGCCCGCCTTACGCGGGCCAGCATGTTCCAACCAGCCACCCCAGATGGCAGCCGAGCAGCCGAGGAAAACGAAGAACAGGGTATAGATCCAGCCGAGCATGGAGATCTGCCAGTCGCAGTTGCTGGCGAAGATCTGCTCGAAGAAGCCCATTTCCGGGGCACAGGCCGTGGCAGCGGTGATACCGACCGCCTTCGACAGCGGCAACCAGAATACCGAGAAGCCGTAGGCCATGCCGATACACAGGTGAATGGCGAGAGCGGCTGGCGGAACCAACCAACGGTTGAAACCGGGGCGCGCGATGATGCGCTCCTTGGACAGAAATGCAGGCTTCGCCACATCGCCGTCCAATACAAAGGCGTCAGTCATAGAGTAGGTCTCTTCTTATGGTTACGAGCAAGCAAGGGCAATCGCATAGACTCGCCGAGGTAAAAGCTTGCGGAGAGTAGCACCAGGGCGCGACAAATCGCCGCGCAAGAAGTCAATTTTTATCAATTTATGCAGATTTTTTGCTTTTTACGCAAAAACCCAAAAGACCTCATCTATTGCGTGATAGACGGCGTCGATACAACTGCCAATCCACTGCCCGGCGCAGCTGCGGGGAACCGCTCGAACCTATTCCGATCCAAGCTCGAGCCGATCACCTGCTCAGCGCCTCAAGCGGGCGCCTGGACATGGCGCCATGACGCTATAATCGGCAGTCTTCTGCACACCGCCATTCCAGCTCTCGAAACCAAGGACCCGTTCATGAAAGCGTTAGGCAAGATCCTGGGCCTTTTCTTTCTCGGCTTGCTGCTGATCGTAGTGGCGCTGCTGTTCGCCCTGACTCATCTGTTCGACCCCAACGATTACAAGGACGAGATCCGCCAGATCGCCCGCGACAAGGCCAACCTCGAGCTGCAGCTCAGGGGCGACATCGGCTGGAGCCTGTTCCCCTGGCTGGGTCTGGAGCTGACCGACGCCACCCTGGCCAGCGCCGATACCCCGGACAAACCTTTCGCCGACCTGCGCATGATCGGCCTTTCCGTCCGCGTGATGCCGCTGCTGCGTAAGGAAGTGCAGATGAGCGACATCCGCGTTGACGGACTCAACCTCAACCTCCAGCGTGACGACAAAGGCCATGGCAACTGGGAAGGCGTTGGCCGCCCGGCCCAGGCCAGTGCGCCACAGCAAACACCCAGCGAGCCGGCGCCGAGCGAAGAAACGCCGCCGAGCCAGCCGAGTGACAAACCGGCCGGCCAGCCGGTCAAACTGGATATCGACAGCCTGACCCTGAGCAACTCGCGCATCGACTACAGCGATGCGCAGAAAGGTCAACAACTCACCGTCGAGAATATCGAGCTGAAAACCGGCGCCATCCGCGAGGGTGCCAGTATCCCGGTCAAGCTCAGCGCCTTCTTCGGCACCAATCAGCCAGTGCTGCGTGCACGCAGCGAGATTGAAGGCCAGCTACGCTTCGACCGCGCGCTCAAGCGCTATCAGTTCGAAGACCTGAAACTGGCCGGTGAAGCCTCGGGCGAGCCACTTAAGGGCAAGACCCTCAACTTCTCTGCCCAAGGCCAACTGCTGGTGGACCTGGCTGCCAACGTAGCCGAGTGGAATGGCCTCAAGCTATCGGCCAACCAATTGCGCGCCCTCGGCGAGATCAAGGCGCGCGAACTGGGCGAGGACGCCAAGATCTCCGGCGGGCTGTCCATCGCCTCGCTCAACCTGCGCGAGTTCCTCGACGGCATCGGCGTCGAATTGCCGGCCATGCAGGCTGGCGATGCGCTTAACCAGTTCGAGCTGGTCAGCCGCCTGAACGGTTCGAGCAAGGGCATGATGTTCGAAGAGCTCAACCTCAAACTCGACGGCAGCACCTTCACCGGTAAGCTGGGCGTGGCCGATGTCAGCAAGCAGGAACTGCGCGTCGACCTCAAGGGCGACAAGCTCGACCTGAACCGCTACCTGCCGCCCAAAACCCAGGATAGCGCCGCTGCCGCGCGCAAGGCGGAGGTCAAGGACAGTATCGCCGGCGCCGGCAAGGACGGCTCCACCCCACTGCCTAACAAACCCACCCAGCAGGCCTGGAGTGATGAGAAAGTGCTGCCGGTGGACCAATTGCGCAAACTCGACCTGCAACTGGCGCTGAGCCTCGGCCAGCTCACCTACGACAAGCAGCCCTTCACCGACGTCAATCTCAAGGCCAATGGCCGGGGCGGTCTGATCACGGTGGAAGAGGCGCGCGGCAAACTGCAGGGCGGCAGCTTCGTCGGTAGCGGGCGCATCGACATGCGCCAGGCCGAGCCGATGCTCAGCGTGGAAAAGCGCGTCAGCCGTATGCCACTGGAACCGCTGCTGAAGAAGGACGATCAGCCGTCGCCGATCAAGGGCCTGCTCGACCTGGATGCCAAATTCAACACCCGCGGCAACAGCCAGAAGGCCTGGATCGAAGCGCTCAACGGCAACGCCAGCTTCGTGCTCAACGACGGCGTGCTGGTCGACGCCAACCTCGAACAGCAACTGTGCCGCGGCATCGCCACCCTCAACCGCAAGGCGCTGAGTAACCCGCCAACCGGCAAGGACACCCCCTTCCGCGAACTAAAGGGCAGCCTCAGCGTGCGCGATGGCGTCGCCCATAACCCGGACCTCAAGGCCCAGGTGCCGGGCCTGGCAGTCAGCGGCAACGGCGACCTCGACCTGCGCGTGCTCGGCCTCGACTACAAGGTCGGTATCACCCTGGAAGGCGACCAGCGCGAAATGCCGGACCCGGCCTGCCAGGTCAACGAGCGCTACGTCGGCATCGAATGGCCGCTGCGCTGTCGCGGCCCGCTGGAGCTCGGCGCCAAGGCCTGCCGCCTGGATCAGGACGGCCTGGGCAAGATCGCTGCGCGCCTGGCCGGCAACAAACTGACCGAGAAGCTGGAAGAGAAGCTCGGCGACAAGGTCAGCCCGGATCTGAAAGACGCACTCAAGGGCCTGTTCAATCGATGAGCCCCGAGCAGTTCAACAGCGCCGTGCTGGCCTGGTACGACCAGCACGGACGCAAGGATCTGCCCTGGCAGCAGAACATCACGCCGTATCGTGTCTGGGTTTCGGAAATCATGCTGCAGCAGACCCAGGTCAGCACCGTGCTCGGCTACTTCGACCGTTTTATGGCCGCATTACCCACGGTACGCGACCTAGCCGAAGCTCCCGAGGATGAAGTACTGCACCTGTGGACCGGCCTGGGTTACTACACCCGCGCGCGCAACCTGCAGAAGACCGCACAGATCGTCATGCGTGAGCACGGTGGCGAGTTCCCGCGCAGCGTCGAGGCGCTGGCCGAACTGCCCGGCATTGGTCGCTCCACCGCCGGCGCCATCGCCAGTCTGAGCATGGGCGTACGAGCGCCGATCCTCGACGGCAACGTCAAGCGTGTGCTGGCGCGCTACGTGGCGCAGGAGGGCTACCCAGGCGAGCCGAAAGTGGCCAAACAGCTGTGGGACGTGGCCGAGCGCTTCACCCCGCATGAACGCGTCAACCACTACACCCAGGCGATGATGGACCTCGGCGCCACCCTCTGCACACGAAGCAAACCCACCTGCCTGCTGTGCCCGGTGCGCAGCGGCTGCCAGGCGCATCTGCTCGGCCTGGAAATCCGCTACCCGGCGCCCAAGCCGCGCAAGACACTGCCGCAGAAACGCACGCTGATGCCGCTGCTGGTCAATCACGCCGGTGACATCCTGCTCTATCGCCGCCCCTCAACCGGGCTATGGGGCGGACTGTGGAGCCTGCCGGAGCTGGACGACCTCTCCCAGCTCGATGATCTCGGCAGACAAAAACAGCTCCAACTCGGCGAGCGCCGCGAGCTGGAAGGCCTGACCCACACCTTCAGCCACTTCCAGCTAGCCATCGAACCCTGGCTGATCGAGGTAACCGAACAGCCAGGTCGCGTGGCCGAGGCCGACTGGCTCTGGTATAACCTCGCCACCCCGCCGCGCCTGGGCCTCGCCGCCCCGGTGAAGAAGCTGCTCAAACGCGCGGCGCAAGCCATTACCGCTGGAGAACCGACATGACCCGCACCGTACAGTGCCGCAAATACAAACAGGAACTGCCCGGCCTGGATCGCGCGCCCTACCCCGGCCCCAAGGGCGAAGACATCTTCGCCAACGTTTCCAAGCAAGCCTGGGACGAGTGGCAGAAACACCAGACCATGCTGATCAACGAGCGTCGCCTGAACATGATGAACGCCGAAGACCGCAAGTTCCTGCAAGCCGAGATGGACAAGTTCCTCTCCGGCGAGGAATACGCCCAGGCCGAAGGCTATGTACCGCCAAGCGAATAAGACGTAGGGTGCGCCGCGCGCACCAGGGCATCTACAGGGCGGTGCGCACGACGCACCCTACCCTCACGAACCTAAGCGCCCGAAATAATTAAATATTTTTCAAACCCGCGCTTGACACTGATCCTTCAAATCCGTCTAATAGCGCCCCGTTGGCCCAGGTAGCTCAGTTGGTAGAGCAGGGGATTGAAAATCCCCGTGTCGGCGGTTCGATTCCGTCCCTGGGCACCATGAATAGCAAACGAAGAGCCTCAGCCATGTGCTGGGGCTTTTTGCTTTCTGTCTCCGGCAATTTTCGTGTGCCATTGTTTCGCCTGCGCGACAAGCAACTGTAACCAGGCGACACCTGCAACCCGGCGACCCTCTATCGCCCAGCAAACGGCTTGGCGGTCACGGAAACGCTATGCTAGCTTGGCCGCCAGCCAGGACGGCCCGCCGTACGCCGGAGTGCATTCGAAGAAGAAGAGGACACCACCCCATGGCCGAGGCGACGCCCGCGCTGGAAATCCGCAACCTGCACAAACGCTACGGCGATCTCGAAGTGCTCAAGGGTATTTCACTGACGGCCAAAGACGGCGACGTCATCTCCATTCTCGGCTCTTCCGGCTCCGGCAAGTCCACTTTTCTGCGCTGCATCAATCTGCTGGAAAACCCGCATCAGGGTCAGATTTTCGTCGCTGGCGAGGAGCTCAAGCTCAAGGCCGCGAAGAATGGCGATCTGGTTGCTGCCGACAACAGGCAGATCAATCGCCTGCGCAGCGAGATCGGTTTCGTCTTCCAGAACTTCAACCTGTGGCCGCACATGAGCGTGCTTGACAACATCATCGAGGCGCCGCGCCGCGTGCTTGGCCAGAGCAAGGCCGAAGCCATCGAGGTGGCCGAGGCGCTGCTGGCCAAGGTCGGCATCGCCGACAAGCGTCATGTGTATCCCAACCAGCTTTCCGGCGGCCAGCAGCAACGCGCAGCCATCGCCCGCACCCTGGCCATGCAGCCGAAGGTGATCCTGTTCGACGAGCCGACTTCGGCGCTCGACCCGGAGATGGTACAAGAAGTGCTTAATGTGATTCGCGCGCTTGCCGATGAGGGTCGCACCATGCTGCTGGTGACCCATGAAATGAGTTTCGCTCGCCAGGTTTCCAGTGAGGTGGTGTTCCTCCACCAAGGCCTGGTCGAGGAACAGGGGCCACCCGCCCAGGTGTTTGACAACCCCAACTCGGCACGCTGTAAACAATTCATGTCCAGCAATCGCTAACACGGAGCAACATGCATGCAGAACTATAAGAAGATCCTGCTGGCCGCAGCCGCTACCCTGGCTTTCGGCACCAGCGCTGTCGCAGCTGACAAACTGAAACTCGGCACCGAAGGCGCCTACCCACCCTTCAACCTGATCGACGCCAGTGGCAAGGTCACCGGCTTCGACGTGGAAATCGGCCAGGCGCTGTGCGCCAAGATGCAGGCCGAGTGCGAAGTGGTCACCTCTGACTGGGATGGCATTATCCCGGCCCTAAACGCCAAGAAATTCGACTTCCTGATCGCTTCGATGTCGATCACCGAAGAGCGTCAGGCAGCGGTCGACTTTACCGAGCCCTACTACACCAACAAGCTACAGTTCATCGCACCGAAATCGGCCGACTTCAAGACCGATGCCGGCAGCCTCAAAGGCAAGGTGATCGGTGCGCAGCGCGCCACCATTGCCGGCACCTGGCTGGAAGACAACCTGGACAAGGTGGTCGACATCAAGCTGTATGACACCCAGGAAAACGCCTACCTCGACCTGGCTTCCGGTCGTCTCGACGGCGTACTGGCTGACACCTTCGTCAACTGGGAATGGCTCAAGAGCGACGCTGGCAAGGACTTCGAGTTCAAGGGCGACCCGGTATTCGACAACGACAAGATCGGCATCGCCGTGCGCAAGGGCGACCCGCTGCGCGAGAAGCTGAACACCGCTCTGCAGGCCATCATCGAAGACGGCACCTACAAGCAGATCAACGACAAGTACTTCCCGTTCAGCATCTATTGATGACCTGAAGGCATTGCGCCGCCCAATGGGCGGCGCAGTTGCCCGAGCCCTCCGATGATTTTCGAACTCCACGGATTCGGCCCCGCCCTGGCCGCCGGCACCCTGATGACCATCCAACTGGCGCTGTCCGCGCTGGCAGTGGGTCTGGTGCTTGGCCTGCTCGGTGCGCTGGCCAAGACTTCGCCGTACAAGCCGCTGCAGTGGCTCGGCGGCAGCTATTCCACCATCGTGCGCGGCGTACCCGAATTGCTCTGGGTGCTGCTGATCTATTTCGGCACGGTTGGCCTGATGCGCAGCCTGGCCGACCTGCTTGGCGTCGAGAGCCTCGAACTCTCCGCCTTCGCCGCGGGCACCATTGCTCTCGGCCTGTGTTTCGGCGCGTATGCCACCGAAGTGTTCCGTGGCGCCATCCTGGCGATCCCCAAGGGCCACCGCGAAGCCGGCATGGCACTGGGTATGTCCAAGGCGCGCATTCTCTGGAAGTTGATCCTGCCGCAGATGTGGCGCATCGCCCTGCCCGGCCTGGGCAACCTGTTCATGATTCTGATGAAGGACACCGCACTGGTGTCGGTGATCGGCCTGGAAGAGATCATGCGCCGTTCGCAGATCGCCGTGACCGCCAGCAAGGAGCCCTTCACCTTCTACATGGTCGCCGCCTTCATTTATCTGGGCCTGACCGTTCTCGCCATGATCGGCCTGCATTTCCTCGAGAAGCGCGCTAGCCGCGGCTTCGTCCGGAGCGCCTCATGAACTGGGAAGTCATCATCAAGTGGCTGCCGCGCCTGTCCGAAGGTGCGCTGCTGACCCTGGAGCTGGTGGCCATCGCGGTCGTCGCCGGCCTGATCCTCGCACTGCCGATGGGCATCGCCCGCGCGTCCAAACACTGGTACGTGCGCGCCCTGCCCTATGGCTACATCTTCTTCTTCCGCGGCACGCCGCTGCTGGTACAGCTGTTTTTGGTCTACTACGGCCTGGCGCAATTCGACGCCGTGCGCCAGGGCCCACTCTGGCCCTACCTGCGCTCGCCTTACTGGTGCGCGATCATCACCATGACCCTGCACACCGCCGCCTATATCGCCGAGATCCTGCGCGGTGCCATTCAGGCCGTGCCGCCTGGTGAAGTGGAAGCGGCGCGCGCACTGGGCATGTCGCGGGCCAAGACCATGTTCTACATCGTTCTGCCGCGCGCTGCGCGCATCGGCCTGCCGGCCTACAGCAACGAGGTGATCCTGATGCTCAAGGCCAGCGCCCTGGCCAGCACCGTGACGCTGCTGGAGCTGACCGGCATGGCGCGCACCATCATCGCGCGCACCTATTTGCCGGTGGAGATATTCTTTGCCGCAGGCCTGTTCTACCTGGTCATCGCCTTCGTTCTGGTGCGCGCCTTCCGCCTGCTGGAGCGCTGGCTGCGCGTCGACGCCTGCCAGGGTCGCTAAGCCAATCGGGCGGCCTACTTGGCAGCCCGGTTCAACCAGACGCATGAGCGCCATGTCCGAGCCCATCCTTACCTCTGGCGATCTGCTCGCTCGCTTCCAGGCCTTGGACAGCTTTCTTCTGCAACATCAGGCGCTCTGGCGACCTCGGCCGTTTCATCACCTGCAACTGCCTTGGGAAACGGAGCTGGCGGAACTCGCTACCTGGCTGCGCGGCCGCTCCCTGGAACAGGCTGAGGCCAGCGACAACAGCCCCTTCGCCCTCTCTGCACCAGCCCCCTTTCCTGAGCTGGCCCACCAAGCGCAAGCACTTAGCCAGCTGGGCGAGATTCCATACCTGGACAGTCCTCCGCGTGCGCACACCTTCAGCGTCGATGTACCTGGCAGAAAGCTGGCGCAGATCCAGGCCTTCGCAAACCATCTGCAGTTTCGCCAGCGCCCCACGCACTGGCTCGACTGGTGCTCCGGCAAAGGCCACCTCGGTCGCTGGCTGACTCAGGATGACCAGCACCTGACCTGCCTGGAGTACGACCCGGCGCTGATCGAGTCCGGCAGCGCACTGAGCAAACGCCTGGGACTGGACGCCGCACACCTACAGCAGGATGTGCTTGCCGATGATTGCGATGAGCGCCTGACGCAAGAACATACCCCGGTGGCCCTGCACGCCTGTGGCGACCTGCATGTCCGCCTGCTGCAACTGGCCAGCCGCAACGGATGCCCACAACTGGCGGTTGCGCCCTGCTGCTACAACCGCATCGCCGGCCTGCAATACCAAGCGCTCTCGAATGCCGCACAAGCCTCCGCCTTGCGGCTTTCACGCGACGACCTCGGCCTGCCGCTGAGCGAGACCGTTACCGCTGGCGCGCGCGTGCGCAGACAACGCAATCAGTCGATGGCCTGGCGCCTGGCTTTCGATCTGCTGCAACGCCAGCTACGCGGCATCGATGAATACCTGCCAACGCCATCGCTGCCCAGCGACTGGTTGAGCAAACCGTTCCCCAGCTTCTGTCATGACCTCACCGAACTGCGTGAAGTGCCAGCGCCTGGCGAGCAGGACTGGCCGGCACTGGAAGCTCGCGGCTGGCAACGCCTGGCCGAAGTGCGCAATCTGGAGTTGCTGCGCAACCTGTTCCGCCGGCCATTGGAACTCTGGCTGCTGCTCGACCGCGCCCTGTATCTGCAGGACCAGGGCTACGAAGTGAAGCTGGGCACCTTCTGCGATTACCAGCTGAGCCCGCGCAACCTGCTACTACTGGCCGAACGCGCCTGAGTTGCACACAGAAGCTGTGGATAACTCTGTTGATCCTTTCTGGGCAAATGCGCCAAAGCCACTTGGGAATTGCCTCGTAGACGTCTGATCATTTTTCGAACAGTCCTCGAAGCCCTAGCAAAAACAACAACTTGCGAAAAATCGTGATCGAATGCACAGAGCCGGTGCGCCACCATCGCACGCGCCTTCTCTTTGTGCATAAGCCAGATGCTGCTGATAGCCGAGCCCGGAAAAACCTGGCTCGAAGGTGGCTTTACTCAGGCTTACGAATGGATATAATGGCGCCCCCACAATGCCGGTATAGCTCAGCTGGTAGAGCAACTGACTTGTAATCAGTAGGTCCCGGGTTCGACTCCTGGTGCCGGCACCATATTTCAAAGCCTCGCTCAAGCGGGGCTTTGTCTTTTCTGCTTCATCGCCCCGTACGGGTGTAGTTGGCGTCCCGGTCATAGACCTGGGTCACCTCACAGATCACCCCAGACCGGAACACCAACTTGTTCTCCAAGCCATAGGGTTCGAAAACCAGCAGCGCGCTGTCCGCGTAGGCGATCTCATCGCAATAGCGGGTATGGATGTGCATGCTTTCTTCGATGGTTTGGTAGTGATTTCTTTCGACGCTTTTTATATTGATGGGAATTCGTTCCACCGCGTCGACACTCGCAGCCGAAATAGCAGTAACGACCGTCAGGGCACAGATAAACACTCGCACTTACCACCTCCGTGGACCAGCGCCACTTTCAAGAAACGCAGACATTACCCCAGACCTCTTGGCATTAACCATCCCCTTGCATTGAACCACCCATAAAGGCATGCTGCCATCATCGCCAGTTCACCAGCCCTTGCGCGGATAGACCGTCATCCTGTGATGAAATAAATCCGGCTAGACATTCATGCTGCTTATACCACCCACGCCAGCATGCCGGCGCCAATATTACAGCGAAACCACGAGACTCAGCCGGCAATGGGAAAACTGCACTCACTTCAAGCTCTCCGTGGAATAGCCGTACTAGCGGTTCTGCTCTTTCATATGATTGCGGTGGAAGGCAAATACAGCGCTGGAGCCACATTGCTCGCGCATGAGGCGCTCTGGCTGCAACTTGGAGTCGACCTGTTCTTCGTTATAAGCGGCTTCGTCATGGTGCTGGTAACCCGCAATCGCTTTCAACAGCCAAGAGAACTGGGGCGCTTTCTTTTTCATCGCTTGGCGCGCATCTATCCCAATTACTGGATCTATTTTCTGCTCACCCTATCCGTGCTGCTGTTCCAGCCTCGCTTGGTCAATTCATCGCATGGCGGCTCTAATATCTGGCTGTCTCTTTTTCTTATACCCAACGAGCAAGTGCAACTGGTCATGGTTGCATGGTCACTGATATTTGAACTCTGGTTCTATCTCGTTTTCAGTGCCTTTCTCTTGTGTCGCGAAAAATGGTTACCTACTCTGCTCGCAAGTTGGGCCCTGGGGCTGATCATATTCAACGTATCTGCCGATCTCGAAGCGTTCTCTCCCCTGATGAAAATAGTGCTACACCCCTACGCCCTCGAGTTCATTTTAGGCAGCACGACAGCCCTGATATTTTTCAGCCGCCACGCCAGTCGTATACCTCTGGCTCCGGTGTGCCTGCTCGCCGCGCTGACCATGATTGCGCTGCCCTGGTTTTTCAGCGCACAAGTTTCAGGCACCCAGGGCGTACTGCGCATGCTGCTGTGCGGTGGCAGCTTCGCTCTGCTACTGCTTGCTCTGGCGTTACTGGAACAGCGCCAACACTGGGCGCCACCGGCCATGCTCAGTGCAATAGGTGACATGTCTTACACCGTCTATCTCTCACACATACTGGTGTTGGGTGTAATCGGGAAGCTCTGGCAATGGTATGGGCCTGACCCGAGCACTCTGCTCGATAACGCCCTGTTTGTTTCGCTCATGTTCGGCGCCGCACTCAGTTATGGCTGGCTCGCCTACAGAACACTGGAAAAGCCCTTGGTGAATTTGCTGAATCAGTATGGAAATCGCTGGTTCAGGCAGAAGGATCCGACGATTCTGGACTCCGCCCCCCGCTAAGGAAAGTCGAGCATGGCCAAGGTTATCAATGGCGGGCTGGATGCCCTGAAAGTTGCACTTTCCTGCATGGTACTGGCGGTACATTGCGGTTTTCTCGGTGGCAATGGCACCCTACTGGGCTACCAGTTGAACAGTGGTATTTTCAGAATTACCGTGCCGGTCTTCTTCCTAATAAGTGGCTACTACCTGTACCACAGCCTGCAGCGCGACCCACACAGCATCAAGTTGTGGTTGCGCCGAGCCGTTACACTCTATGTTTTCTGGATGATACTTTACGCGCCCTTCTATGTAACACCTGCCACATTCGAGGATTTAAGAGGCGTCATAGCGCTCATCAAACATTGGCTGATCGGCTTTTTCCATTTGTGGTATGTCATCGCCATGATTGGCGGTGGCGTCATGATCTACCTTCTTCGCCACAAGAGTAACCGCACGCTCCTGTGCCTGACCCTTCTGCTCTACTGCACCGGAGCGGTCCTTCAGTACATGCGCGCTTATTATGAAATCCCAAACCCCTTACTTCAGCACATCAACAATAACGATTATGTAGGCAGAAACTTCCTGTTTGTCGCCTTTCCGTTGATGACTCTGGGTTTTTTGATTGCCCGCAACCGGCTTCCGGAAAAAATAACCACCAGCCAAACCCTGGCACTCTTACTGCTTGGCTGCGCGCTGGTTCTGGCAGAGGCAACGCTGCACTATCAGTTGCAACAGGACTCGCTACGCAAGCTGAACTTCGATTGCATGTTGTCGATTCTGATCGCAGCGCCAGCACTGTTTTTGCTGCCTCTGCGCCACATCATCGAAGGACGCAGCTTGATACCCGCCAAGCTATCTGCGGCAATCTACTATCTTCACCCGTTGCTGCTGATATTGCTGGTGGGCGTCGGGCTCGAAGAGAGCACGTCAACCACTTTGATCGTATTGGCGCTTTCTCTGCCGGCCTCGGCGTTGCTGATACTTGCCAGTCGCCGATTGCGTTTCGTGCTCTGAGAAGGCTATTCCTGCCAGGGCTTCAATCTCACCGCCAGAAACAGCATCAGAATCAGGGCCGCAGCCGCACTGCTGAACAACTGCGCCAGGTGCCCGCGGCCCAGCGGCAGCAGGTAAGCGGCCAGGGCCATTGCGAGCAGCGCCACGCTTGCCTGACTACGCCAGGCAAGCGTGGTCCACAACCCCTGTCGCCGTAGCAGCAGCAAGCCTGTCAGCGTCACTCCGGCACAGGCAGCCAAGGAGATACCCGGCAGACCTAGATAGAAAGGAATGACACCGAGCAGGCAGGCGTTGAGCAGGCTTCCGCTGAGCTCACAGCGCAGCGGCAATACGGTGTTGCCACCTGCGTAGGCATAGCGTGCAAACAGTGCATTCCAGGCGCTGAACAACAGCGGAACAGCGAACCACGCAACCAGTTCGACCAAGGCGGAATCATGGGCCTGCGACGGCATCAGCAAGGCAACCAGCACAGCTGCTCCGCCGATCAGCCCGACGACGGCAGGCAAGCTGAGCAAAGTGGTGCAGGCCAGACCACGACGCAGCAAGGCCAATCGCTCTTCTCCATGGCGCCCGCTCATCAGACCGAGCAATACCTGGTTGAGACTCATCAGAGCCACTAGCGGCAGATTGATCAACTTACGCGCCAGGTTCAGCCAGGTAACCGCGCCTTCGCCAAGCAGCGACGCAACCATCCGCTCCAGCAACGCCAGGCCATGGCTGGCCAGATTGCTGCCGAACAGCGGCGCCATGCGCGCCAGCAGCTCACGCCCTGCGCCGGAGTCCCGCCCCAGCTTCCACGGGCGCCAGCCCAGGCTCCAGGTTGACCGCAATAGCAGCAGCGGCATGCACAGGCTGCCAACCAGGCAGGCCAACGCCAATCCAGCCGAGCTGCTGTCAGCCCCCCAGGTCAGCAGATACAGCACCGGCGGAAGGTTGAAGGTCAGCGAGCCAAGGCCGGCCAAGACGAAGCGCGACTGCGCCTGCAGCGGCACACAAAGCAAGGCGTGCAGAAGGATTCCCGGCGCGCTCCAGGCAAGCAGCATCAGACTCTCGCGCGCCGTTGCCGCTGCCTCGCCTGAAAGCCCCGGCCCGACCACAGCCACCCAGAGCGGCGCACCGACACTCATCAGCAACGCCAGCACCAAGCCCACCAGCACTGTCCTGGGTAACAGGCCGCAGAGCCAGGCTTCGCGCTGTTCGGCATCACGCTGTTGAAACAAAGGCAAAGCCGCTGCGCTGAGCAGGCCGGCAGCGAAGGCCATGCGCAGAGCCTCGGGCAGAAACAGAGCGACGATGAAAGCGTCACTGCGCGAGCCGACACCCCAAGCCGCCACCAGCAACCACTCACGGGCAAAGCCTGCCACCAGGCCGAGCAGGGTGGCCAGGGTCAACCAGAGCGTCGAGCCGAGCACGAAGCGTCAGTGCAGCAGGGTGAAGAGGCCCTTGCCCCCCACCTTGTAATTGAGGTTGCGGCAACGCTCGCCCATGGGTTTGGCGGGGCTTCCGCCCACGATCTTGTAGGGCTCGACCCGCTTGGCGACCACCGCCTGGCCGGTAACCACCGCCCCTTCGCCAATGTCCGCGCCGAAGGAAAGCAGTGCCCGACTGCAGATCCAGGCATAGTTGCCGATCTTCACCGGCCCGCCGACGGCCCAGAACTCGGGGGCCTCCAGATCGTGCCCGCCGGCAATCAGCAGAACGTAGGAAGCGATGGTCACATGGTCGCCAATGGTCAGGCCGCCCCGTGCATCCAGCAGACAGTGCCAACCCACCACGCTGTCTTCACCTATGACCAGGCTGTCCATCCCCAGCACTTCCGTATTGCGCCAGACACTCGAGCCCTTGCCGATCTTCGCGCCGCCCAGACGTAACCAGAACAAACGCAGAGTGTGGCTGGGAATCTTGCAGATGAAGATGTTGTAGATCTGCTCCCAGGTGCGCAGCATGCGATCACGCAACGTTGGCCAGTTGAGCCCGTAGAGCGGCACCAGCGCACCCTGCAGTTCTTTGCCCAGCATGGCGTAGAAACGCCTTGCCAGAGGATGCTCGATACGCGACTCGATGTTCACGTAGGAAATCGAGCAAAGCATGTCATCCTTGATCTGGCGCTCAAAGCAGACGTCGTTCTGCAGCATCCAGTCGTAGGCGCTTTCCAGCTCCTCGACGCTACAACCCAGGCGCTGAGCATACTCGGGCAAGGCCTGGCGCAGATTGTTCGAGTGGTACATGCGATGTTTCATCGCCGCCTCCATTGCTTATCCGGGGAATCCTGATTCGGCCCTGCCTCATCCACGTCAGCCCCCCGCGCCTCGGCCCCGTACAAGCGCCGGGCTTCATGCAGATTGAGCCCCATGAACAACCAGAACAGCGCGACCAGCACCATGGTGAAACTGAAATAGTGGTCAAACAAACCGCTCAACAGCGCCGCCAGCAGGCCGCCCAGCGTACCCAGCCAAATGGCGTTGTCGGCCGTCAGCGGGATGACTCTGGAGCGCGGCCGGACAACCCGCCACCAGCTCCAGGTCACCGCGATGAACAGCAGCATGCCGGGCAGGCCGATCTTGTAGATGTAGTTGAGCCAGAGATTGGAGATACCCCATAGACC
This sequence comes from Ectopseudomonas toyotomiensis, assembly GCF_017167985.1. Classification (NCBI taxonomy): domain Bacteria; kingdom Pseudomonadati; phylum Pseudomonadota; class Gammaproteobacteria; order Pseudomonadales; family Pseudomonadaceae; genus Ectopseudomonas; species Ectopseudomonas toyotomiensis. The sequence continues at coordinate 1,811,555 of NZ_CP070505.1, forward strand.
GCTGCCCGGGACCGGGGGATCGACCTTGAACCCCACACCGAAGGGGTAAGCCGCCATGGCAGCAGGGAAGTTGGCGTATTCGTCGAATCGTACCGAGGTGCTCTCGTTGCTGGTCAGGAACATGGTCAGCAGACGCTCCTGCAATGGCGGGTACGCCAAGGTCAGCAGCACGCCCAGGAAGCTGCCGATCAACAGCAGGCGACCGGCATAGGGCACGCGTCGCCCCGCCATCCAGACCAGTATCAGCACCAGGCTCAGCAAGGCGCCTCGCGATCCGGTGAGCAGCAAACCCATGCTGCCGAGCAGGGTGACGGCCAAACCGAGCGCTCGCGGCCAGCCACGACGAGCCAGGCCGTAACAGAGCGCCAGCGGGAGCAGGAGAGCCAGTGCCCCGCCCGTGGCGTTGGGATGCATCCAGGGCGAGCCCATTCTCGGTGCGAGGGCCATCAGGCTGTCACCGAGAACCTCCAGCGAACCGTAACCAAGGGCCGCCAGGATGGGCGTCATGCTGGTCGCCGAGCGCTCACGCAGAAAGGTCGGGATCGACAACAAGAGCATGAACAGGGTGCCCAGTAAGAGCGCTATCACCACCTGCTCTCGGGCCTTCTGCTCGGCCAACAGCCGCCCCACCAGAAACAGCGCGGACAGGTTGAACAGCCAGCGTATCCAGTTGATCGGCCCATTGCCTTCGGCATCCACCATGACCTGCCCGATGGCCAACGGAAACAGGCTATACACGGCAAGGGCCACGGCCAGGCGCTCTGGAAGCCCGGTGGACTCGGGGGCACGCGGCAGGCTACCCAGCAGGGTCTGGAACCAGATGCCGACCCAGACCAGCATCAGCAGTGCCTCGGACACCGTGGTGCGAATGCCCAGACTGACCGTCGAATATGGCAGAAAGGTGCCCACAACAGCGAACAGCAACAAGCCCAGCAAAGGTTTACGCAAAATGGTCAGCCCCAGCGCGGCGCCGGCCAGCAGCACCAGCAGTTTGCCGGCCGGCAGCACCCAGAGCAGCGCGCCGAAAAGGCCGCCACAGAGCAATGCCAGAGGGACGCCAAGCGGCATGCTCATGGCCTCAGCTCCTCCAGCAGCCGCGCCACATTGGCCCGGTACGGTGCTTCAGCGAAACGTGCGGCCCACTCCTTCGATGCGCTCCCCGGTCCCTTTGCGTCCTGAGCCAGGTTTTCCATCAGACGACTCAGAGCCGCGCCATCGCGCGGATCAAAACGCGGCGCCTCAGGGGGGGCGACTTCGTCCAGCGCCGACCCACGCGCAACGGCCACCGGCGTGCCCTGGCCAAGCGCTTCCACCACGGGCAGACCAAAGCCCTCGGCATATGCCGGCTGCCAGAGACGCTCGGCACGCTGGTACAGAGCCCGCAGCTGTCCATCACTCAAGCCGTGCACGACATGCAGCCCGGCCAGTTGTCGCTGCTCCTGGGGAAGCTCCTCGCGCGCGCCCACCAGCACCAGCTCGGGCACGGCCGCGCATTGCTGGCGGGCCGCCTGCCAGGCCTCGATGAACCAGGGAATGTTCTTGCGCGGCTCGCGAATGCCTACGGCCAACCAGTACCGCAGCGGCAGACCGAGAGCCTCGATGGACTCCAGCGAGTCCGCCAGATCGGAAACCAGATTCGGCAGAACCCGAACCTTGTCGCGCACAGCGGGGAAATAGCGCGCCACCTCGTCGGCGGTGAACTGCGAAGGTGTCCAGATGCGGTCCGCGACCCTTACGGAATAGCCAATCGACAGACGATCGCTCACCCCATAGACCATGGCCCTGAGTGATGAGGCGTGACGGTTACGATGGGTCAGCTGAAACAGGTCGTGCAGTTGCAATACATAGCGCACGCCAGGCGGGCGCGGCGGCAACGGCAAGCCCATGTTGAAATTGCAGACATGCACGTCGGTGCGTTGCTCACGCAGCGCGCGCGGCAGGAACCCCGCCTCGAAGCGCAGGCGCAAGGGCAACCGGTGCACCCCCTGCAAAGGGCTTGCCCAATCGGGACAGCGGGCCCGCTGACGCAGTGGGTGGTCGGCGGGCGCGGTGGAGAACAACTGCAGCTCCACGCCGGGCAGCGCCGCGATGGCGGCTTCCAGCGCCAGCGTCTGGCGGCCTATGCCGCTATGGGGAAAGCTGATCGCCGGGCGATAATCCAGAGCTACACGCATGCCGCTATGCCGTCCTTTTCCTGCTTGATGGTGGTGTAGACCTGTTCCAGCTGGCGAGCTGCCTTGGACCAGTCGTGCTCGGCGACGACATAGCCGCGTCCGGCCTCGCCGACGGCCCGCGCTTCGCTCGGCGAATTCAACAGCGCAACCAGCGCCGCCGTCAGGCTTTGCGGATCCTCGCCCCTGCGGTAATGCACGCCGTCGCGTACCGCCAGGCCGGACACCCCCTGCGTCGTGGTCACCACGGGCAAAGCCGCGGCCATCGCCTCGAGGACCTTGAGCTTGGAACCGCCGCCCTGCCGCAAGGGCGCGAAGAAGATGCTGGCGCTGCGCTGCAGCTCTCGCAGATCGGGGACGAAACCATGCCACTCGATCCGCGGATCGTTCCAGCGCTCGGGCCAATGTGCGGGCATGGCGAAACCCGCGATCACGAAGCGGACGTCGGGGCATTGCTGCCAAAGCAGCGGCATTACCGCGTCGAGCGCCCATTCAACGGCATCCACGTTAGGCGGATACTCGTAGTTGCCGACGAAGAGCAAGCGCCGGGAATGGTAGTCCGAGCTGACCGAGGCGTAGTGACCACAGTCGACACCATTGACCACCACCTGGCTCGGGTGACGTGACAATGCTGACAGCACTTGCGCGTCGGCCTCGGTCACGCTGACCACCTGTTCGGCCTGCGCAAGCACGCGGCGCTCCCATCTGCGGTAACGCCATTGGTCCAGACGAACGAACCACCTCAACCACGACGGGAAACGGTCGTAGGTGGCGGCGCCAAGCTCCGACTCGACATTGTGCTCCGTCAGGATGAATGGCTGGCCCGACTGCCGTAGCAGACGTTCGTACGGCTGGAAGCTGTAGCTGTGCTCGATCTGAATGACATCCCAGCGCTCCTGCAGCAAGTCGCTGAAAACCGCCTGCAAACGGGGCGCCAGGCCATTGATGCTGACCAATAGCGGATAAGGCGCGAACAGGGCAGCCAGTAGCGTCACCGGGCTGCGCAACGGGCGGCGCGGCAGCACGACAAGGCGCTCCAACCAGGGCGACAGCGCCTCGCGCTGCTGATCATCGATCGGGGTCTTGCTCTGTACCAGCAGCGTAATTCGATGGCCGGCCTGTGCCAGGCTGCGGATCAGCTGATATTGACGCGTCTTGCCGCCACTGCTGGTCGGCCAGGGCATGTAAGGCAATATCCAGAGGATGCGCATGCTCGCTCCTACCGCCAGACCAGCAGTTGCAGGCTGGACTTGAGCGGCACGACCACGCCCTCGTCACCTTGCAGCTCGAGTTGCTTACCGGTGAGCGGATCATGCAGGGTGGCACGCTGTACCGACGGAAGGCGGAGCTGCTTGCCGCTGGCGCTCCAGAACATCCAGACGTGGCTGCCGTCCTGGCGAGTCCAGGTGACGTTGTACAGGCCCTTTGGCGCCTGCTCGAAACGCGGGGCGTCGCTCGGCTCCAGACGCGGACCGGTAACCTTGAGCAGGTTCGCCAGGGCGTCGTACACCGGCTTGGGGCGAGCCTGCAGATCCAGCAGGCCGTAGCCCTGATCACGCGGGCCGGCGCGGCTATCGAGATCGCTGAGATTGAACAGGAATATGCGGTCGAAATCCTGCGCGCTCATCAGTGCCAACCGACGCAAGGTATAGTCCGCCTGCCCGTCGACCCCGATGATGGCCTGCATCTCCTTGGGCCCGCTATAGCTGGACCAGCCCCACTCGGTCGCCCAAATCTGCTTCACCCCATGGGCACGCAGGGCGCCGTTGATGAAGTTGGAGTGCTGCAGATAATCCTGTTGCTTGGGCGAGGCGCCCTCGGGTTGCTCGGTGTAGGGGTGGTAGGCCATCACCAGATTCTTCTGCGCCACCCCCATCTGCAACAGGGACTGCAGCATGAGCGCGCCGCCATGCGAGGGCATGTTGCTGTAGTAGGCCATGCCACCCGCCACCACCGTCTTGCCGGGAACTTGGGCGCGCAGGGCATCGGCGCTCTGGTACAGCAGCTTGGCGTAGGCCTGCGGGTCTTCCTTGGGACGCCAGAAAGGAAAGATGTTCGGTTCGTTCCAGATCTGCCAGGCCTCGAAAGAGTCGTAGTGCTTGGCCAAGCGCACCAGGCTCTCGCCGTACAGGGCATTGTCCTTGGGCGGGAAGGAATCCTGATAGGGGGAATCGGCCGGAGCGGTGGTGGCGAAAGGCGCCGACCCGACCAGAAATCCAACCGCTTTGAGCTGATGCTGCTGCATGGCCTCGACCATGGGGTCGAAGGCGGTCAGGTTGAACTGCCCGCGCTGCGGCTCCAGGTACGCCCAGTGCATGGCGATTCGCACCCACTCCAGGCCCAGCTCGTTCAACTGCTGCATCTGCGCCTGATAGATGGCGGGCTCGAAGAAGTGGAACTGCGCGTTAACGCCAAGGAAGTCGCGCCATACCAGCGGCCCCGGCGCCTTCAGCGTGGTCACCTCGGCCTCGGCCTGGCGGCTCCAGGGCAGGATCAGAAGGACGACGCCAAGCACGAGCACCGCGGGGAGCAGGAAAACAGTTCTACGCCACATGCGGCATCACCTCGCGCAGGGTTTCAAAGTGCCGGACGAAGCGTTCGGCGGTGATGTCCCAGGCCCGCTCGGCGGCAATCAGCCGGGCGCGCTCGGCCCACTGCGCGGCCAAACCCGGCTCGGCCAGAAGGCGCGCCAGCTGCTCGGCCAGGGCGTCGGCTCGCCCCTGCGGATACATCGCGCCATTGCCGCTGGCTACTTCTTCGGCGAAGGATCGCGCATCCGAGGTGATCACCCCGCGCCCACAGGCCACCGCCCACGACAGGGCGCCGCTGGTCCCGCGCATGGAGCCGAGAAGCCGCAGCTTCTTCGACTCACGATACGGCAGAACCATGACGTGATGACGCTGAATCAAGGCCGGTATGGCGGCCGCCGGCACGTCGAGATCCCACTCGATGACCGCCTCCAGCCCCTCGAGCCGGATACGCCTGCGCAGTTCATCGAGATAGGAAGCGCCGGGCGCAAAGGCGGTCTCCGGCTCACTGCCGCCCGCCAGCGTCAGACGCAGACGTTCACGCAGAGAGGGCTGCCGATGTAGCAGCAACGCCAGGGCGTCGAGCAGATCTTCGATGCCCTTGCCGCGGTAGATGAAACCGAAGTAGAGCAGACGCAGGGGCTCTGTGGGCGGCAGCGGTACCTCAGCGATACGCTGATTGCCATGGGCGATGACCCGCACCTGCTCTGCCGGCAAGCGCATGCGACGGCGCAGGTAGCCGGCCCCGGTCTGGGTCAGCGTCACCAGACGATCGATGCTTTGCGCCAGCTTGCGCTCTTCGCTCAGGCACAGCGGATCCGCCATCACCGTCGCCATCTGCGGCAGCGGCGATGGCATGCCCTGCACCAGAGACAGCGGCCAGGGTAGCTGTGCACGTCGCCACACCAGGCGCTCGGGATCATGCACCGTCGCGCTCAGGGGCAGCTCCGGCCGCAACTGACGCAGCGTGCGCAGGGCATGAAACTCGGCCAGGCGCCCGCCACCCAGCTCACCGTGCGCCAGGTCGATACCCTGCCAATCGAAGGCCGCGATACGTGCCTCGGCATCTCGCGGCTCGTTGCCACAGCCTGCCAGGGGCGTCATCACCTCGACCCCCTTGGCCTCCAGCGCCTGCTTGAGATGCGCGGCATAGTCGGCTATGCCGGTCTGCTCGGGCGGCAGCGGTGCAAGCAGGGCGATGCGCATCAAACGGCGCCTCTGGCTGTGGCGATCAGTTGCAGCACCCGCGTCGGTACTTCGAAGCGGCGGCGATTGATGATCACGCCATCGACCTTTCCAAACGCCGTGGAGAGCACACCCAGCGCATGCTCGACGGTCGGAACCGTGCTCTTCTGCGCTTCCACCACCAGGGCAATCAGGTCGGCGCGGCGCAACTGCACGAAGGCTTGCGGGTTGGACAGCAGGCCGGAGGCATCGAGCAGCACGACTTCGCCAGCCTGGCATGGCTGCTCACCGTCGACGCGCACCGTCAGCCCGCGCTCGGCCAGCAGCTTGGCCAGATGCTCGACGATGAAGCTGACGCCTTCGCCGCGGCGAGCGGACGTCAGACCAAAGGTCAGCCCCTGCTGCTCGATACGCTCCAGCGGCAACTGACCATACAAACGATACAGGGCCGCAAGGAAGGCGGTGTTCTGCCCCGGCTTGCCCTCTTCTATCTCGGGCAGGGTGGTCCACAACGGGACGGAGAAGCGCTCTTCGATGCGCCCCCCATCATGAATGCGCTGATCGAGCAGGTAGCAGAGATAGAGCGCCAGCAAGCCGACCAGCACACTCAGCGGCAAGGCCAGGAAAATCATCAACAGGCTCTTGGGGAAAACCCGGCTCGGGTTGAGCGTCGCATGCTCGATGATGGCGATGTTGCTGATGCGGCTGTCGTCCAGTTCCCGATCGATGCGGGCTTTCTCCAGGCTCTCGTTGTAGAGCGCGAAGTTTCGCTCCGCGGCGGTCAGTACGCGCTGCAAGCGCGCCAGCTCGGGTTCGGCCGCCAGCGCCCTGGCACGGTCCTGCTCGAGCTTTTGCAGATGACCGTCCTGGCGCAGCAGCTGCGCCTTGAGACGGGCGAGGTCGGCCTGTTGATCCATGAGATTGCTGCGCAGACGCTCGGCGATGGGGTTCGGAGCGAGGTTCTGCGAAGCCTGCACGGTCGCGGCCTCGGCCTTGACCATCTGCTCCAGGTAGAGAATGTTCTCGTCGATGCTCTTCACCGGCGGCGCATTCTCGGTGAAGGTGCGAAGCAGGTCCTGACGCTCGGCACGCTTGTCGTTGAGCATGCGCACCAGGTTCTGGTGCACGGGGTTGAGCGACAGTTCGCGAACCGTACTGACTTCCTTTGGCAGCCCCTGGATCTGCTGGGCGAGGGTGGCGAGGCTGCCCTCGGTGGAGGAGATCAGGCGCGATGTGTAGAAGCGGTCGCTGCGCAGCTGGTTGATGCGTTCGGCCAGGTCCTGCAGGTGTTCGTCGATGCTCACCGCCCCCAGCTCGTTGAGCTTGTCGGCCAGTTGCTGCTTGTAGCCGAGAATCTCCTTCTCGCTGGCCTGGCTCTGGGTCAGATAGAAGTCATACAGGCTCTTGCGGCCCAGGGCTCGGGTACGCTCCTGCATGTACAGCTCGATCCAGCTCTGCACCACCGCCTGCGCCACGACCGGATCGCTCCAGCGAAAGCTGATCTCCATCACCGAAGAGCCACTGGCGTGCGTCACGCTGAAGTTCTTTTCCAGCTTGGTGGCCAGACGATCGACCGGAGTCTGCTTCTCCGCCAGTCCGATCAGCTGCAGGAAACTGCGCACCAGCTCCACCGCGCCATTGGCCACCTGACCCACGCCGTACTTGATGGCGGCAAAGAAACCCTCGGGTCTCGGTGCGTTGGCCAACTGTTCGAGGTAGCGCTCGGCCACCTGCCGACTGATCGGTCGGCCGGTCAGCATGCGCTCTTCATCGAGAATGGGATCTCTCATGGCTCCGGGCATGACGATCGCCTGGCGGTCGGCCATCTCGATGGGCAGGGTGCTGGTTTCCCGTCCCGGCTTGATCAACAGGCGCGCACTGGATTCATAGGAGGTGGGCAGCAGAAAAGCGCCCAGGAGAACCACCACCAGGGTTGCGATCACCGCCAGCTTGAACTCCCGAAAGAAGATAAAGAACAGGCGCAACAGATCACGGAATGTACGAATTTCGATCATGAGAAGCTGTTCCCTAGCGACTAGTTGCGGCGGATATCGTAATTGGCACCGATGCCAATGGATTTCACGAAGGGGATTAACTGATTGAGATAGAGGTCGACGCCCTCGATGCGATTGCCCACACCGGACTTGGGTACGAACACCACGTCACCGCGCTGCAAGGCCACGGCCTGACGCCCCTGCGCGCCGCCTTGCAGCAACTGGCTGTAATCCACGAAATAGGCCTTATAACGGCCGTCCGGGTCGGATCGCAGCAGGGCGACGTGCCGGCTGTCGGCGTTGGGTTCCACTCCGCCGGCTGCGACGATCGCCTGCTCCAGCGTGGTGACGACATTGGTGGAATAGGATTGAGGGTTGCGCACGGAGCCGCCCACGAACACGGTATTGCCGGGCGCCTGGTTGATGTTCACGGTTACGCCGGGCTCGCGGTAAAAGGGTGTCAGCCGCTCCTTGAGCTCGGCCGACAATTGCTCCGGCGTTTTGCCACCGGCCTGCACCTTGCCGATGAATGGGTAGGAAAAGGTGCCGTCATTGAGCACGGTATACAGTGTCAGCTCGTAGATGGAGTTGGCGGTAAAGGCTGAGATAGTCGGGGTTTCCCCGCTGTCGCGCACGATACGCAAGGTATCGCCAGGGTAAATGCGCTCCTGCACCGGCGGCAGATCGGCCAGCGTCAACGCGGCGCGGTGCCCGGCGTCGAGCGTATCGGAGTCGGGTAGGCCGATCCGGGCCGGAGTGGTGCAGGCCGTGAGGCCCAGCGTCACGATGAGCGGCAACAACGCTTTCATAAGGGAATTTTCCTTGCAGACCCCAATATTCACTTCCAGTACCCCGGAAACATGCTAAGGCGGCGTTTCAAGCCAACATCAAGATAGCGCTCGCCCTGTCCAATCCTGTAGCCAAGCAGTTTCGCCGCGCTGCGCAGCAGCACTTCCGGCACGCGCCAGAGTGCGCCCGCAGCCAGCACAGCCTGCAGCTCGGCCTTGACGTAGCGAAGGCCCTCGCCGCTGGCCGCGCCGAACGCCTCGCCAATCCAGCGTTCACGCCCGTAGAACACGCCGATATCGAAATAGCGGCGAAACTCTTCGAGCAGACGGTAATCATGCGAGTGATGCACCTCGGCGTCCGCCGCATAGCGCACCGCATAACCGGCCAGCAGCATGCGCGCCGCCACGTAGGCGTCCTCGCTGCCGATCACGTCCTCGGGAAAACCGCCGACCGCCTCCAGCGCATCACGTCGGTAGGCCGAGAAGGAGTCGGAACTGAAGCAGGTCTTGATGCCCAGTTCGCCTGCATCGGCAAGGCGCTTGGTCCGGCTGACCGGCGGATAATTGAAACGACGCGCCTGCGCGCCCAGCAAACCGGCGTCCGCATGGGGCAACTGACGGCCATAGGCAACGCCGATATCCGGTTCGCCATGCAGGGCGCCGACAATGCGGGCAAAGGTGTCCGGCGTTGCCGGAATGGCATCCTGGGTCAGGTAGATCAGCACATCCGCTGCAACCTGCTGGCTGGCCCAGCGCCGCGTACCGCCATGGTTGAACTGGCCCGGTTCGATCACTTCGACCCGCGCACCGGCGTCGCGCAGACGCGCCACGCTGTCGTCGCGCGAACTGCTGTCGACCACCAGGAATTCGTCGGGCTGCAAGGTCTGACGGGCGAGCGCAGGCAGCAGGCGCTCGAGGTGAGCACCGGCATTGCGCGTGGGAATGATCAGGGCAACGGACATCAGTTGAACGTCTCGGCCACCGGCACACGGCCATAGATATCGGTGAAGCGCACGATGTCATCTTCGCCGAGGTACTCGCCGCTCTGCACTTCGATCATCACCAGGTCGATCACCCCAGGATTGACCAGGCGGTGACTGTGGCCAGCGGGAATGAAGGTCGACTCATTGGTGTTGAGCAAAAAGTCGCGCTCGCCGTTCATCACCCGGGCCATACCGCTGACCACTACCCAGTGCTCGCTGCGATGGTGATGCATCTGCAGCGACAGGGATTCGCCGGGCCGGACCATGATGCGCTTGATCTTGAAGCGCGCACCCTCCTCCAGCACGGTGTAGGTGCCCCACGGGCGAGTCACCGTACGGTGCAGGCGATAGGCCTCGTGGCCACGCTTCTTCAACTCCTGGGCGATGAACTTGACGTCCTGGGTGCTGCGCGCGTCGGCGATCAACAGAGCATCCGGCGTGTCCACCACCACCAGATCACGCACACCCACGGCGCCCACCAGCCGCTTGGGCGAATCGATGTAACAGTTCTGTACGTTGTGCAGCACCGCCTCACCTATGATCTGGTTGCCATTGGCATCCGTCGGCGTCAGCTCGCGCAGCGCCTGCCACGAGCCGATGTCGCTCCAGCCCAGGTCGCAAGGCACGACAGCCACCTTCGAGGAACGCTCCATGAGGGCATAGTCGATGGAGATATCCGTTACCTCGGCGAAACTGGCCGCATCCAGCTCACACTGCTTGCCCTGCTTGCCTTCGACGGCTCCACTCAGCGCCAGGCATCTCTCCACGCCCTCGACGACCTGCGGCGCATGTTCGCGAAGTTCGCGCAGCAGCACGTCGGCGCGGAAACAGAACATGCCGGCGTTCCACAGATGTTCGCCGCCCTCCAGGTAAGTCTGCGCGGTCTGCAGGTCGGGCTTCTCGACGAAACTGGCTACGCGATACCCACCGGCCTCCAGCGCTTCACCCTGCTGGATATAGCCATAACCGGTCTCCGCATGGCCGGGGCGGATGCCGAAAGTGACCAGCCAGCCCGCCTCGGCCAGAGCACGCGCCCGCGCCACCGCGGCAACGAAAGCCGCCTGATCACGGATCAGGTGATCGGCCGGCAGCACCAGCAGCTGCGCATCCTCGCCGTAGTGACGCACGGCGTGCAGCGCTGCCGCGGCAATCGCCGGTGCCGTGTTGCGCCCCATCGGTTCGAGAAGAAAATCCAGCCCCAGGCGCCCACGATTCAGCGGCCGGTAGTCGTCCAGGGTACGAAACAGCAGCTCCCGATTGATCACGGTCAGTAGCCTGATCACATCATCGAGACCCGCTACACGCTCGAAGGTCTTCTGCAGCAGGCTGAAGCCGTCGCTCAGCCGCATGAAGGGCTTGGGCATGGCCTCGCGCGATACCGGCCACAGACGGGTGCCGGCACCACCGGCAACGATGCAGGGAATCAGCGTGCTCATCAGTAGGCCTCGCGGGTGAAGATGACCGCAGGCAAGGTGCGGAAGAGGATGTACAGGTCGAACCAGACCGACCAGTTCTCGATGTACTGCAGGTCGTACTCGACACGTTTCTCGATCTTTTCCAGCGTGTCGGTTTCGCCGCGATAGCCATTGATCTGCGCCCAACCGGTGATACCGGGCTTCACACGATGCCGCGCGGTGTACTCCTTGACCGCCTCCTCGAAGAGGATTCCGGCCGCCTTGGTCGCCGTGGCATGGGGGCGCGGCCCGACCATGGACATGCTGCCGAGCAGCACGTTGAACAGTTGCGGCAGCTCGTCGAGGCTGGTCTTGCGAATGAAGCGGCCGACCCGGGTGATGCGATCATCGCCACGGGTGGTCTGCCGCTCGGCGTTGGCATCGGCACGGTCGCAGTACATCGAGCGGAACTTGAACACCTCGATCAGGCGATTGTTGTAGCCGTAGCGCTTCTGCCGGAACAGGACCGGGCCGGGTGAATCGAGCTTGATGGCCAATGCCACCAGCAGCATCACCGGCAATGCCGGTATCAGCGCCAGGCTCGCCAGCACCAGATCCTCGAGGCGCTTGATCAGAGGCGACCAGCCATCCAGCGGACGCTCCGACACATTGAACATGGGCAGCCCGCCCACCTCGGTGATGCGGTTGCGTGCATGGCGAAAGGCAAGCATGTCCGGTACCAGCAAAACGTTGACTGGCAGCTTGCGCAGCTCGCGCACGATCTGGCCGATGCGGTTCTCGGCCGACCAGGGCAGCGCCACCAGCACCTGAGTGACCCGCTCGCGACGGATCAGACTCTCCAGATCCCGGCTGTCACCCAGCAGCGGCAAGCCTGCCAAGTTGTCTGGCATTCGGCCGATGCGATCATCGATGAAACCGATCAAGCCGGAGCGGATATCGCAATGACGGGACATGTGCTCGGCCAAACGCACACCGTTTTCGGTGCCGCCGAGAATGACGGCGCTCTGCAGGAACTGCCCAGCACCTATCCATCGCCTGAATAACGACAGGATCAGCAGACGCTCCACCCCGAACGCCAACAAACTGACGCAAAACCAGAGCGCAAGCAGATGGGTTTCCATGAAACCGAAGATTTCCAGCGCCTGATGCATGAACAACAACAGGCAGAACGCCGCCGACCAGGCGAAGAACATGACACGAAAACGCAGCAGATTGCTGAAGATGTCCTCCGAATAGACATCCAGAGCCTGAAACATGAGCACCGTCAGCACCGCGAAAAATAGCAACACGGCGCTGTAGCTCTGCGTCAGACCGCGCTCTTCCGACAACCACAGCAGAAGCAACAAGCCCGGCAGCGCGGCGGTAAAGCCGTGCACAACGCGCATTGCCGCCAGGAAGTACTGAACAAAGCCAGGACGTGCCAGCAATGAGCTACCTTGCAAAAGCTGACGCATATCTGTTTACCCCCGCCAATTCTTCTGAGCAGGCTCCGCCTAGTGGCGACAGAAAAAAGGCAGTAGAAATAATTTCTTACGCGGCGCGACAGAATGTCGTCGCTTTGTTATGGTGCGACTTAACCACTTTTATGGTGGCATTTCAACATCTATCCGATATTAGGATGCAGTTAAAAATTGGCGTCACATATACGTCGCAAGCGCGCGAAATAGGTGGCGTCAGGGCAAATGCCTGGCAGGTGGATGGCAGGAAAGGCATGGCAGCTTTCCTCCCCTATTTTTACGTGACTGCCTTATCATCCGCCGCCGACGACCAGCGTTCATGTTCCATAGGAAAAGGGCATCATCCATGCGCATCCTGATCACCGGCGGTGCCGGCTTCATCGGTTCGGCTCTGATCCGTCATCTGATCCGTCACACCGAGCATGAAGTGCTCAACCTCGACAAACTGACCTATGCCGGCAACCTGGAATCGCTCGCCGAAGTAGCGGGCAACCACCGTTACCGCTTCGTCCATGCCGATATCGCCGACAGCGCGTTGGTGGCACGGACACTGGCCGAGTTTCAGCCCGACGCCATCATGCACCTGGCCGCCGAATCCCACGTCGACCGCTCCATCGATGGCCCAGCCGCCTTTATCCAGACCAACATCGTCGGCACCTACGCCCTGCTGGAAAGCACACGCGCCTACTGGCAGCAGCTGGACGCCGAACGCAAGGCGGCCTTCCGCTTCCACCATATCTCCACCGACGAGGTCTACGGCGACCTGCACGGGGTAGATGACCTCTTCACCGAAACCACTCCCTACGCGCCCAGCTCGCCCTATTCGGCGAGCAAGGCGGCGTCCGACCATCTGGTGCGAGCCTGGCAGCGTACGTACGGCCTGCCGGTGCTGATCACCAACTGCTCGAACAATTACGGTCCGTACCATTTCCCCGAGAAGCTGATCCCGCTGATGATCCTCAACGCCCTGGCGGGCAAGCCGCTGCCGGTGTATGGCAACGGCCAGCAGGTACGCGACTGGCTCTATGTCGAGGATCACGCGCGGGCGCTGCTCAAGGTGGTCTGCGAAGGCAAGGTGGGCGAGACCTACAATATCGGCGGGCACAACGAGCAGAAGAATCTCGATGTGGTACGCGCCATCTGCGCACTGCTGGAGGAACTGGCGCCGCACAAGCCGTCCGGCGTGGCGCGCTATGAAGACCTGATCACCTATGTGCAGGATCGCCCGGGCCATGACCTGCGCTATGCCATCGACGCCGGCAAGATCGAACGCGAGCTGGGCTGGGTACCACAGGAAACCTTCGACAGCGGGCTGCGCAAGACGGTGCAGTGGTACCTGGACAACCTCGACTGGTGCCGCCGCGTGCAGGATGGCAGTTATCAGGGCGAGCGGCTCGGCGCACTCTAGAGCTCAAGACGTAGGGCGGGTGCAACCCGCCAGCCAGGCAGCGGCGGGTTGCACCCGCCCTACGCATCGACTAAACAGGCTCCAAGGAGCAGGAACAATGAAAGGCATCATCCTTGCCGGCGGCTCCGGCACCCGGCTGCACCCCATCACCCTCGGCGTGTCCAAGCAATTGCTGCCGATCTACGACAAGCCGATGATCTATTACCCGCTATCGGTGCTGATGCTGGCCGGCATTCGCGAGATCCTGATCATCTCCACACCGCAGGACCTGCCCAACTTCCAGAAGATGCTCGGCAATGGCAGCCAGTTCGGCATCGAACTGCAGTATGCCGAGCAACCTTCTCCCGATGGCCTGGCTCAGGCCTTCCTGATCGGCGAGTCGTTCATCGGCGACGACTCGGTATGCCTGATCCTCGGCGACAACATCTTCCACGGCCAGCACTTCACCGAGAAGCTGCTGCGCGCTGCCAGCCAGCCGAGCGGCGCCACGGTATTCGGTTACTGGGTGAGCGATCCCGAGCGCTTCGGCGTGGTGGAGTTCGACGCCGCCGGCAACGCCTTGTCGATCGAGGAGAAGCCGGCCAATCCCAAATCCAGCTTTGCCGTGACCGGCCTGTACTTCTACGACAACGACGTGGTGCAGATCGCCAAGGCTGTGAAACCGTCCGCCCGCGGCGAACTGGAAATCACCGACGTCAACAATGCCTACCTGGCGCGTGGCGACCTGCGCGTGGAGCGCTTCGGCCGCGGCTTCGCCTGGCTCGACACCGGCACTCACGACAGCCTGCTCGAGGCCTCGCACTACGTGCAGACGGTGGAAAAGCGCCAGGGCCTGAAGGTCGCCTGCCTGGAGGAAATCGCCTACCAGCAGGGCTGGATCGATCGCGAAAAGCTGCTGTCGTGCGCCAAGGCGCTGGGCAAGACCGGCTATGGTCAGTACCTGTACAAACTGGCGGAGGAGTCGTTGTGAAAGTCATCGCAACCGCACTACCGGAAGTGCTGATTCTCGAACCCCAGGTATTCGGCGATGAACGCGGCTTCTTCTACGAAAGCTTCAACGCGCGGCGCTTTGCCGAGGCCACCGGGGTGAGCCGCGAATTCGTTCAGGACAACCACTCGCGCTCGGCGCGCGGCGTACTGCGCGGCCTGCACTATCAGCTGCAGCAGGCCCAGGGCAAGCTGGTGCGGGTCAGTGCCGGCGAGGTCTACGACGTGGCGGTGGATGTACGCCGCAGCTCGCCGAACTTCGGCAAATGGGTCGGCGTGCATCTGTCGGCCGAGAACAAGCGCCAGCTGTGGGTGCCGGAAGGTTTCGCCCATGGTTTCCTGGTGCTCAGCGAGTATGCCGAGTTCCTCTACAAGACCACCGACTACTACGCCCCCGCCCATGAGCGCTGCATCCGCTGGGACGATGCGAGCCTGGCCATCGACTGGCCGCTGCACGGGCTGACACCGCAACTGTCGGCCAAGGACCAGCAGGGCCTGAGCCTGCAGGACGCCGAGACATTCGCATGAAGATCCTTATCAGCGGCCATACCGGCCAGGTCGCCCGCGAACTGCAACTGGCCCTGCACCAGCACGAACTGATCAGTCTCGGCAGGCAGGCATTCGACCTGTCCCGCCCGGACAGCCTGCGCGAAATCATCCTGCGCGAGCGGCCGGCGCTAGTGATCAATGCCGCCGCGTACACCGCCGTCGATCAGGCCGAACAGGAGCGCGAACTCGCCTTCGCCATCAATGCCGAAGCGCCGGGCGCCATGGCCGATGCCTGCTTCGAGCTGGACATCCCGCTGATCCACTACTCCACCGACTACGTCTTCGACGGCAGCAAGGCCACCCCCTACCGTGAGGCCGATACGCCACACCCCTTGAGCATCTACGGTGCCAGCAAGGCGGCCGGCGAACAGGCGCTGCGCATCAGCGGCTGCGACCACCTGATCCTGCGCACCAGTTGGGTCTACTCGCAGCACGGGCGCAACTTCCTGCTGACCATGCAGCGCCTGCTGCAGGAGCGCGAAGAGCTCAGCGTGGTCAACGACCAGATCGGCGCGCCGACCTGGGCCGGCAGCATCGCCAGCGCCACCGCCGAGCTGATCGACAAGTGGCAGCAGGGGCGCCATCACTGGGGCACCTACCACCTGACCTGTCAGGGCGAGACCAGTTGGTTCGGCTTCGCCAGCGCCATCGCCGAGCGCCTGCGTGCAGCCGGCAAACCCTGCGCCAGGCTACGCCCCATTCCCAGCAGCGAGTACCCGACACCGGCGCAGCGCCCACTCAATTCGCGCCTGGATGGCGAGCGCCTGGAGCAAGACTGGCAGGTTCGCATGCCGGACTGGCGCACAGCACTGGATGCCTGCCTGCAACGCATGAACTGAAGGCCCTGCGTTTCATCCGCGCGGCCAGTGCGCATCACCGGCCACGCGCTTAACGTGCATAATGCGCCGATCATTTCTGCACGGTTTGCCATGAGCACGAACACTGCCACTCCCCGTCGCCTGCGCTGGCGCAGCCTCGTGCTGTTGGCGCTGCTGCTTGCGCCACTGCTATGGCCCGTTCACTTCCTGGCCGAGCGCTACTACCGCGAAGTG
Source organism: Ectopseudomonas toyotomiensis (assembly GCF_017167985.1). Taxonomy (NCBI): domain Bacteria; kingdom Pseudomonadati; phylum Pseudomonadota; class Gammaproteobacteria; order Pseudomonadales; family Pseudomonadaceae; genus Ectopseudomonas; species Ectopseudomonas toyotomiensis. The sequence continues at coordinate 1,828,072 of NZ_CP070505.1, forward strand.
CTGATCGAACAGAACCGGCAAACCCTCGATCTGTATGTGGCCAACCTGCTCGGCACGCTGCGCCGCTACGAAGTACTGCCGCAGATTCTTGGCGATCTGCCGGGCCTGCGCGCGGCCCTGCATGCGCCTGAAGATCCGACCGCGCTGGACAACGCCAACCGACTGCTGGCCCGCGTGAAGAGCCAGACCGGCGCCGACGTGATCTACCTGATGAACCCGCGCGGCGTCACCCTGGCTGCCTCCAACTGGGACAAGCCCGACAGCTTCGTCGCCGGCAATTTCGCCTTTCGCCCGTATTTTCGTGAAGCATTGGCCGGGCGCCTGGGGCGCTTCTTCGGCCTGGGTACAACGTCCGGCAAGCGCGGTTACTACTTCGCCTATCCGGTGCGCGAGGACGACCACAATATCGGCGCACTGGTGGTCAAGGTCGACCTCGATCACACCGAAACCCTATGGGGCAACACCCCGGAGCAACTGCTGGTCACCGACACCAATGGCGTCGTCATTCTCACTTCACGCCCGGACTGGCGCTTCCACGCCAGCCGTCCGCTGGACCGGGTCGAGCAATCGGCCATCGCCGCCAACCAGCCCTACCCGACCCAGGCGCCGCCCCTGCTCGATATCGATCCCAACGCCTGGCTGACACAAAGCCGCTCCCTGGAAGAAACCGGCTGGACGGTGAGCATTCTCGCCCCACGCATCCTCCTCGACCGCCCCGTGCGCAGCGCCGTGGCCGTCGGGGCAGCCGCCCTGCTGGCACTGCTGTTGCTGCTCGGCCTGCTGATCCTCCGTCGCCGTCATTACTTGGAACGCATTGCCCTCGACGCACGCGCCAAAGCCGAACTGGAGCAACGCGTGACTGAACGCACGCAGGACCTGGAACTGCTCAACAGCCGCCTCAAGCAGGAAGTGCTCGAGCGTGAACAGGCTCAGCAGGAGCTGGTGCGCGCTCAGGACGAGCTGGTCCAGGCCGGTAAACTGTCGGCGCTCGGCACCATGAGTGCCAGCATCAGCCACGAACTCAACCAGCCGCTGGGGGCGATCCGCAGTTATGCGGAGAACGCCAGTACCCTGCTCGATCACCAGCGCAGCGACGATGCCCGCGCCAACCTCAAGCTGATCAGCGAGCTGACCGAGCGCATGGCCTCGATCATCACCCATTTGCGCGCCTTTGCCCGCCGCGACCGCCACGCGCCGGAGCGGGTTGCCCTGCAGCCAGCGCTGGACGATGCCCTGGCGCTGTTGGCCAAGCGCCGCCGGGCCATGGACGTGGAACTGATTCGCGATCTGCCGGACGCCACCCTCTGGGTCCAAGCTGGCGAGACGCGGTTGCGTCAGGTGCTGGGCAATCTGCTCGGCAATGCGCTCGATGCGTTGATCGATAAAGCACCGCCACGGCGCATCTGGATCAGCATCGAGCATCAAGCCGAGCACCTTCACCTGCTGCTGCGTGACAATGGCCCCGGCTTCTCCGCCGAATCGCTCGCCCGTGCGCGCGAACCCTTCTTCACCACCAAGACCAGCGCCCAGGGCCTGGGGCTAGGGCTGGCCATCTGCGACAGCCTGGTTCGCGCGCTGGACGGCGAACTGCTGCTGGCCAATCATCCATCCGGTGGTGCGCTGATCACCCTGCGCCTGCGCCTGGCCACCCCCGGCGTCAACCTGCAACCCTCAGAGGACCCTTCGCCATGACCAGCGACAGCGCCATCGACAGCCACATTCAGGTACTGCTGATCGACGACGACGCCCATCTGCGCCAGGCACTCAGCCAGACGCTCGACCTGGCCGGGCTCAAGGTCCTCAGCCTGGGCAATGCGCAGGGTCTGGCCGCGCGCATTCCCGCTGGCTGGCCAGGCGTGGTGGTCAGCGATATCCGCATGCCCGGCATCGATGGCCTGCAACTGCTGCAGCAATTGCGCGAGCGTGATGCCGAGCTACCCGTGCTGCTGATCACTGGCCATGGTGACGTGCCGCTGGCCGTACAGGCGATGCGCGCCGGCGCCTACGACTTTCTGGAAAAACCCTTCGCCAATGATGATCTGCTCGACAGCGTACGCCGCGCGCTGGAACTGCGCCGCCTGGTGCTGGACAACCGCAGCCTGCGTACGGCGCTCAACGACCGCCAGCAACTGTCCAGCCGCCTGGTTGGCCAGTCACCGGCCATGCAACGCCTGCGCGAACAGATCGGTGCGCTTGCCAGCATCGCCACCGATGTACTGATTCTCGGCGAGACCGGCGCCGGTAAAGAGGTGGTCGCACGCGCCCTGCACGATCTGTCCAACCGCCGCGAAGGGCCCTTCGTCGCCATCAACGCCGGCGCACTGGCCGAGTCGGTGGTGGAAAGCGAGCTGTTCGGCCACGAGGCCGGCGCCTTTACCGGCGCGCAGAAACGGCGCATCGGCAAGTTCGAGTTCGCCAACGGCGGCACCCTGTTCCTCGACGAGATCGAGAGCATGAGCATGGATGTGCAGGTCAAGCTGCTGCGCCTGCTGCAGGAACGCGTGGTCGAGCGCCTCGGTGGTAATCAGCTGATCCCACTGGATATCCGCGTGATCGCCGCGACCAAGGAAGACCTGCGCCAGGCCGCCGATGCCGGGCGCTTCCGCGCCGACCTTTACTACCGCCTCAACGTTGCGCCGCTGTCCATCCCGCCGCTGCGCGAGCGCGGCGAGGACGCCCTGCTGCTGTTCCAGCATTTCGCCGAAGGGGCGGCCGCCCGCCACGCCCTGGCGCCACGTGAACTGCAACCGGGGCAGCGTGCGCTGCTGCTGCGTCATCCCTGGCCAGGCAACGTACGTGAGCTGCAGAACGCCGCCGAGCGCTTCGCGCTGGGCCTGGAGCTGGCGCTCGACAGTAATGCGCCGAACCTGCCACCCGTCAATGGCGGCCTCAGCGAACAGGTCGAAGCCTTCGAGCGCGCCCTCATCGCCGCCGAGCTGAGCCGCCCGCACGGCTCGCTACGCAGCCTGGCCGAAGCCCTGGGCGTGCCGCGCAAGACCCTGCACGACAAACTGCGTAAGCATGGGCTGAATTTCTCCGGCGCTGGCGGAAGCTCGCCAGAGGACTTCGACTGACTGGCGGCAAACCGCCAAATCCGAACGTAACGATAGGCCGGGGAGCGCTTCGAAAGGCCCGCGCCGCGATTGGCCAGAAGCCATCAAGACCTCTGGCCAAGGGCTTTTGCGCACTTGTCATGCGCATGCCACAGAGGTCTGGCACAAGGGTTGCTCTAGATTTGCCCCAAGCGAACCCACAAGTACAAGTCCAGGCCTCGCTAATGCCTTCGGCGTTTTTCTCCAAGCCGCCTAGACTTGCTCTTGTCCGTTCGTCAGCTGCGCCCCGGCGCAAATGCGATAAACACAACAAGAGGAAGCATCCGCATGTTCAAACTGACTGCCAAGGCGCTGGCTTGCGCCCTGTCCCTGTCCATCGCTGGCGTGGTTCACGCTGCCGACCCGATCGTCATCAAGTTCTCCCACGTGGTTGCCGAGCACACCCCGAAAGGTCAGGGTGCCGTGCTGTTCAAGCAACTGGCTGAAGAGCGTCTGGGCGACAAGGTCAAGGTCGAGGTCTACCCGAACTCCTCGCTGTTCGGTGACGGCAAGGAAATGGAAGCGCTGCTGCTCGGCGACGTCCAGATCATCGCCCCGTCCCTGGCCAAGTTCGAGCATTACACCAAGCAGCTGCAGGTATTCGACCTGCCGTTCCTGTTCGACGACATGGCTGCAGTCGATCGCTTCCAGAAAGGTCCGGAAGGCCAGAAACTGCTGACCTCCATGACCGACAAGGGCATCACCGGTCTGGCCTACTGGCACAACGGTCTGAAGCAGCTGTCGGCCAACAAGGCGCTGCTGGAGCCGAAAGACGCCCGTGGCCTGAAGTTCCGCGTACAGGCTTCCGCCGTACTGGAAGAGCAGTTCAAGGCCGTGCGCGCCAACCCGCGCAAGATGAGCTTCGCCGAGGTATATCAGGGCCTGCAGACTGGTGTAGTCAACGGTGCCGAGAACCCCTACTCGAACATCTACAGCCAGAAGATGCACGAAGTTCAGAAGTACATCACCGAGTCCAACCATGGTCTGCTGGACTACATGCTGATCACCAACACCAAGTTCTGGGAAGGTCTGCCGGCTGACGTACGCGACGAGCTGAACAAGATCATCGCCGAGGTCACCGTCGAGGTGAACAAGCAGGCTGACGCCCTCAACGAAGGCGACAAGCAGCGCATCGTCGAAGCAGGCACCACCGAGATCCTGACCCTGACTCCTGAGCAGCGCGGCCAATGGCGCGATGCCATGCAGCCGGTATGGAAGAAGTTCGAAGGCGAGATCGGCGCTGACCTGATCAAGGCCGCGCAAGCTGCCAACCAGTAATAAGGCCGGAGAGCCGTAGGGTGGGCAGAGCGTCGATGCTCTGACCCACCACGACGCCCGCGACGGGCGTCGATCAACGCTGTAACCGGTGGGCCGGCTACCGTCCCACCCTACGCCCTTTCCATTCGGGAGAACCGACCATGAACGCCTTGCGGCGCGTCTGGGAGCACTTCGAGGAAGGCTTCATTGCTTTCCTCCTGGCGGCCATGACGCTGATCACTTTCGTCTACGTGATCCTCAACAACTTCTACACCCTGTTCTATTGGCTGGGTGATGCCTTCGGCGGCAACGAGTTTCTGCTCGCTATCGGCGACTCCATTCTCGACATGGCCCAGGCGATGACCTGGAGCAATGCCCTGACCAAGGCCCTGTTCGGCTGGCTGATCTTCTTCGGCCTGGCCTACGGCGTGCGTACTGCCGGCCACATCGGTGTCGATGCCCTGGTCAAACTCGCCCCGCGCGGCGTGCAGCGCGTGATCGGTGTGATCGCCTGCTCGGCCTGCCTGGGCTATGCCGGCCTGATCGCGGTCGGCAGCTTCGACTGGGTACGCACCCTGTTCATCGCCGGTATTGGTGCCGAAGACCTCGGCCACTACGGCGTGCAGCAATGGCATATCGGCATGATCGTGCCGTTCGGCTACGCCATGGTGTTCATCCGCTTCCTGGAAATCCTCGTCCGTATCCTGCGCAACGAGCAGACCGGCCTCGGCCTGGCTGACGAAGCCGCCGATGCGCTGAAAATCAATGAGCACGAGGAGCCCAAGCAATGACCGTTCTGTTCCTCTTCCTGCTGCTGTTCTTGCTGATGTTCATCGGCGTACCGATCGCCGCGTCGCTCGGCCTGGCCGGTTCGATCACCATCATGCTGTTCAGCCCCGACTCGGTGCGCTCGCTGGCGATCAAGCTGTTCGAGACTTCCGAGCACTACACCCTGCTGGCCATTCCGTTCTTCCTGCTCTCCGGTGCCTTCATGACCACCGGTGGCGTGGCGCGTCGCCTGATCGACTTCGCCAACGCCTGCGTCGGCCACATTCGTGGCGGCCTGGCCATCGGTGCGGTGCTCGCGTGCATGCTGTTCGCCGCGCTGTCCGGCTCCTCGCCCGCGACCGTAGCCGCAGTGGGCTCCATCGCCATCGCCGGCATGGTGCGCTCCGGTTACCCGCAGGCGTTCGGCGCCGGCATCGTGTGTAACGCCGGTACCCTGGGCATCCTGATTCCGCCGTCGATCGTGATGGTGGTGTACGCCGCCGCCACCGAGCAGTCGGTGGGCAAGCTGTTCATGGCCGGGGTGATCCCGGGCGTGATGCTCGGCCTGGTGCTGATGACCGCGATCTACATCGTCGCGCGCATCAAGAAGCTGCCGGCCCTGCCGCGTGCCAGCTTCCGCGAGTGGCTGCGTGCTGCACGTGAGGCGTTCTGGGGCCTGCTGCTGATGGTGATCATCCTCGGCGGTATCTACACCGGCATGTTCACCCCGACCGAGGCTGCGGCCGTGGCAGCGGTGTACGCCGGCTTCGTCGCCCTGTTCGTGTACAAGGACCTGACCATTCGCGAGTGCCCGAAGGTGCTGCTGGAGTCCGGCAAGCTGACCATCATGCTGATGTTCATCATTGCCAACGCCATGCTCTTCGCCCACGTGCTGACCACCGAGCAGATCCCGCAACAGATCACCGCCTGGGTGGTGGATCTGGGCCTGCAGCCGTGGCAGTTCCTGCTGGTGGTGAACATCGTGCTGCTGGTGGCCGGTGCCTTCATGGAGCCGTCGGCGATCATCCTGATCCTGGCGCCGATCCTCTTCCCGATCGCCATGCAACTGGGCATCGACCCGATCCACCTGGGCATCATCATGGTGGTGAACATGGAGATCGGTCTGATCACGCCACCGGTGGGGCTGAACCTGTTCGTCACCTCGGCGGTGACGGGCATGCCACTGACGGCCGTGATCCGCGCCGCGCTGCCATGGCTGATGCTGCTGATCAGCTTCCTGATGGTGATTACCTACATCCCGGCCGTTTCCATGGCGCTGCCGAACATGCTCGGCATGTAAGGGTTCAACCGAACGATGCTACTTCGGTACCTCGTGTACCCACTCCGCCCGGCCTTAGTGCCGGGCTTTTTTTGCACGAAACAATCTGACGAAAAGTGCTGTAGCCATTTCGCCAACCCAGCACACACATGGCTGCGCAGAATTGCCGGGCCTGGCGTAAAGTCACCGCCACGATCGTCAAGGAAATCGTTACATGCTCAGACGCAGCCTGAAATCCGTCGTTACCACCTGGCTGACTGGTCTACTCGCGCTACTACCGCTGGCGCTGACCCTGGCACTGCTCGCCTGGATATTCAGCCTGCTCAATCGCCTGGTCGGCCCCTCGACCCTCATCGGCCAGGTGTTCGCCGCCCTCGGCCAACCTTTCTCCAGCAACGGCTACATGGCCTATCTGCTGGGCAGTCTGGTGCTGCTGGCCAGCCTCTACCCACTGGGTCTGGCCGTGCAACTGGGCCTGCGTCGTCCGCTGTCCTGGCTGATCGATCGCACCCTGCGGCGCACCCCGCTGATCGGTAATTTCTACAACCTGGCCGATCGCTTCGTTGGCCTGCTGGACAAGAACAAGAACCCGGATATCACCACCATGGCCCCGGTCTGGTGCTTCTTCGGCGGCGACGGCGCAGCGGTGCTAGCCTTGCGCCCGAGTTCCGAAACAGTCGAGCTGGAAGGCCGCGCCTACTGCGCCATCCTCATTCCCACCGCGCCGATTCCAGTCGGTGGCGGCCTGCTCTACGTACCGGAGACATGGATACGCCCGGCCGACATGGGCGTGGATCAACTGACCAGCATCTACGTCTCCATGGGCCTCACGCCACCCGACAAACGCAACGTGGAGCAGACCAAACCCGTGGTGATCAAGCCTTAGCAGGTCGTTGAAAAACTACCTGCGTTGCCATTGCTGCGGCTGTTCTTGCCTTGCACTGGCTGCCTCGCCTACGTTTTTCAACGGCCTGCTAGGCGAGCGGCAAGCTGGTGGTGGACTTGATCTCCGATAACGCAACGATCGAGTTCACCTCCTGGATACCGGGCACCAGTGACAGCTTCTCGAAAAAGAAGCGCTCATAGGCTTCGATATCGCGGGTGACGATGCGCAGCATGAAATCCACCGCGCCCATCAGCACATGACACTCCAGCACCTCGGGAAACTCGCGCATGGCTTCGGCGAACTCGGTCAGGTTGGAGCGACCATGGGCGTTGAGTTTGACCTGAGCGAATACCTGCGTATGCAGGCCGATGCGCTTGCGATCGAGCAGGGTAACCTGCTTGCGAATCACCCCCTCCTCCTTCAGACGCTGGATACGTCGCCAGCACGGCGACTGCGACAGACCTATACGCTCGGCGATCTCCGCCGTGGAGAGACCCGCATCCTCCTGTAGCAGAGCAAGAATGCGTTGATCGTAGGCATCCAGGGAAACTGACATAAAAAATCCCTACTAACGACGAAATTGGGAAATTCTATCCATCAAACACCCATAAACACAGAAAAACAGGCAGAACTTTTGCCGATAGAAGGCGGAAACTTAGGCAAAACCTGCCCGAGCTGCCGCCATGCCTGATACCACTCCGTTCCCCGCCGCCCACAACCGCCGCGATCCCTGGCAGGATCGTCCCGATGCCTACGTCGAATACCAACTGCGCACCGACGCCGAAGCCGACGTGCTGTGCCGACTGCTCGGTCTGTTCGCCCAATTGCAGCTGCTACCCGAAGCCTTGCACATGGAACGCCTGCACGATGACCTGCACATCAGCCTGCACTTGCCCGGCATCTCGCTGCATCGAGCCGGGGTGCTGGCGCAGAAACTGCGAGGCCTGGTCTGCGTATGGGAGGTGACCTGGCAACACCTGGATCACGGCCTGGTGACGGAGGTGGCCTGAAGCGGCTACTCGGTCACGTATGAGCCTTCGCCCTTGTGCCGCTTTTCGGGCATCCTAGCCAGGCTGAAAGGTCGTTGAAAAACGGCCTGCTAACCTTGTTCAGGCCGACCCCGAGGAGCCCGCATGTCCGCCTTCACCGCTACCGCCCCTGACCGTGTACTGGATCTTGGCGATCTGCTGCGTGAGCTGGTGGCCCAGGGCCGGGTCGATCAGGATGTGGCTGAGCAGTGCCTGGCGATCCGTCGCAGCTCGCTGAACAATAGCCAGCACCCGCTGGAGTTTCTCGCCGCACAGCAGGTGGACGATCAGAAAAGGCCGGGCAAGAAACTCGACCTAGAAACCCTCACCACCTGGCTGGCCAACTTCGCCGGGCAACCTTACTTGCGCATCGACCCGCTGAAGATCGACGTGCCGTCCATCACCCCGCTGATGTCCTACGCCTTCGCCCAGCGTCACAAGATTCTCGCCGTGGCCGTGGACAGCGAGAGCGTGACCATCGCCAGCAGCCAGCCACTGGTGCACAGCTGGGAAGCCAACCTGATCCACGTGCTCAAGCGTCCGATCAAGCGCGTGGTAGCCAACCCCAGCGATATTCAGCGCTTCACCACCGAGTTCTATCGACTGGCCCGCTCGGTCAGCGGCGCCAATGCCACCGACCAGAAGATCAGCGGTGTCGGCAACTTCGAACAACTGCTCAGCCTCGGCGCCCAGGATCAGGAACCGGACGCCAACGATGCGCACATCGTCAATATCGTCGACTGGCTGTTCCAGTACGCCTTCCAGCAACGCGCCAGCGATATTCATATCGAGCCACGCCGCGAGCAGGGCACGGTGCGCTTTCGCATCGACGGCGTGCTGCACACCGTCTACCAGTTCCCTGCCCAGGTCACCATGGCGGTGGTCAGCCGCCTGAAGAACCTCGGCCGCATGAACATCGCCGAGAAGCGCAAGCCGCAAGATGGCCGGGTCAAGACCAAGACTCCGGATGGCAACGAAGTGGAGTTGCGCCTGTCCACCCTGCCGACCGCCTTCGGCGAGAAGATGGTGATGCGTATCTTCGACCCGGAAGTGCTGCTGAAAAGCCCGGATCAGCTTGGCTTCTCTCCTGACGACCTGCGCCGCTGGGAGAGCATGACCTGCCAACCCAACGGCATCATCCTGGTTACCGGCCCTACCGGCTCGGGCAAGACCACCACGCTCTACACCACGCTCAAACAGCTGGCGACCGAGGAGGTGAACGTCTGCACCATCGAAGACCCCATCGAGATGATCGAAGGAGCCTTCAACCAGATGCAGGTGCAACACAACATCGACCTGAACTTCGCCAGCGGCATACGCGCACTGATGCGCCAGGACCCGGACATCATCATGATCGGTGAGATCCGCGACCTGGAAACCGCCGAAATGGCCATCCAGGCGGCGCTGACCGGCCACCTGGTGCTGTCCACCCTGCATACCAACGACGCCCCCAGCGCCATCACCCGCCTGCTCGAACTGGGCGTGCCGCACTACCTGCTCAAGGCCACTATCCTCGGCGTCATGGCGCAACGCCTGGTGCGTACCCTGTGCCCACACTGCAAGGCACCGGTGCAACTGGACGAAGACACCTGGAACGGCCTGACCCGGCCCTGGAGCTCACCATTGCCGACCCAGGCGCACCATGCCGTCGGCTGCCTCGAATGCCGTGAAACCGGCTACCGAGGCCGTGCCGGCGTCTACGAGATCATGCTGATCAACGATGCCATCAAGCCGCTGATCAACGCCGACACCGACCTTACCGCCCTGCGCCGCGCAGCCTTCAAGGACGGCATGCGCAGCCTGCGCTTGTCCGGCGCGCAGAAAGTCGCAGCTGGGCTGACCACCATCGAGGAAGTGTTGCGCGTCACTCCGCAGAGCGAGCAACGCTGATGCTCGCGCAGTCGCGATAGCGGTCGTCGGCCAACTGTGGGTGCCAGGCAAACAGGTACTGGCCATCCCTGAGTTGATCCACCAGCACCCGGATCACCTCCTGCTGCACAGCCGGACAGCCCAGGCTGCGCCCCATGCGGCCATATTTCTGCGCCCATATCGGCGCAACGTAATCAGCCCCATGGATTACCAGCGCCCGAGCACGCGCCTGGTCATTGAAGCCGGGCTCCAGACCATCGAGGCGCAGCGAATGCCCATGCCGGCCGCTGTAGCTTTCACCACCGCGAAACAGACCCAGGCTGGACTGATGGCTACCGGGCAGATTGGAAAAGCGCTCGGCGAACAGCTCACCGGACTGGCGACCATGAGCCACGAACTCGCGCTGCAACAGACGCCTGTGCGTCAGATCGAAAACCCATAGGCGCCGCTCCAGCGAGGAATACGAGTAATCGATCACCGCCAACCGCCTGGCCCCACCCGCGCCTTCACGCTCGGCACATCGCAGCGCCTGTAGCGCACCTTGCAACGCTCGCATTTCCAACTGCGGCGCTGCACGGTGCAGGGCATTCAGCAGCTCATCGGCCACGGTGCCCTGCCCTGCCAGCAACAGGGCGGTAAGCAAAAACGCCATCAACGAACGCGCAAACATGCCCTGGCTCCCACGGATGGCCCGGCATCTGCCCGCCTTGCGAAGGGGTCGGCGGCAGAGCCCAGGCGACTGTGCTTAGATTGATTGATCTGGCAATGGAGTCTATGCGATGTACAGCGAAGGGCGATCAGCTAACAGTCTGAGTATGGGTAGCCGCGTCTTCCCATGATCACCTACCTGCAAAACTTGTCGTTCTGGGATTGGTTGGCCCTGGCCACCCTGCTGCTGATTCTCGAGGTATTCGGCGCCGGAGGCTACCTGCTGTGGATCGGCCTGGTGGCCGTCGCCGTCGGTGCACTGACCTACCTGTTCCCGGACCTGCCCTGGGTCTGGCAATTCCTGCTGTTCGGCGCCCTGGCAATGCTCTCGGCACTGCTTTGGTGGCGTCATCAGCAGAGGGCGCGCAAGCTCAGCAACTGACCGGCCTGGCAACCGGCCATCGCCCGCAAGGAACCACCAGCAGTTTGCGCGACTCCTAGGAGAGGAACCACCCTAAAGGAGTTTCATCATGCGTGTAACGAGCCGTGCCGCACTGGCGTTCAGTGCCTGCCTGATCGCCCAGACTGCAGCAGCCGATGGCCTGCTGCGCGACATTCTTTCCTCGGGCGCAACCACCGCCTCGACCTATCTGACCTTCAAGGATCGCAAGCTGGTTGCGGCGGCAGAAGAGGATGCCAGCAGCTTCGTCGCCAGTAATGGCGAAATCCGCGGCCCGCATCTGGAAGCGGCAATGCAGCAACTGCGTAGCGCCAACCCGCAACTGCAGGACGCCGACGATATGGCACTGGCCAGCGCCATTCTTGCCACCTCGGCAGCGCCAGCTGACAACTTACGCTGAGCCGCCACCAGTCGCCCATAAAAAATGCCCGCATCCAAAGGGAGCGGGCATTTTCAGTCAGTTTTTCGAGACATCAGGCCTTGGCAAGCCTCCCGAAAACCTTTGGTCTTACATCAGCGGCAGGGTGTAGCTGACGATCAGACGGTTCTGGTCGGTATCGGCCTGACCAGGAGCGTTACCGCGCAGAACACCGTAGCGCCAGCCAAGGCCCAGACCTTTGAGAGCGCCATCTTGGAATGCATAGTCCAGAGCGATGTCACGCTCCCACTCTTTGGCATCATTGCCACCGGCAACCTTGATGTTGGTGCCCTTCAGGTAAGCAACCGAAGCTTTCAGACCCGGAACCCCGAGAGTCGCGAAGTCATAGCTGTATTGGCCGAAGGTAGTACGCTCACCGGCACGGGTGAAGCTGGTCACCAAGCGGTCAGTCAGCAGGTAGACGCTGGCGCCCGAAGAGCCTTCGATGCCGCCCTGGTTCAGCTGGACGAAGTTGCTGTCTTCGGAAACACGCTGATGGCCGAGCATTACGGCATGACTACCCAGGCTGTAAGTGAAGGCGGCGCTCCAGGTGTTGTTGTCGATCTCGCCGTCACCGTTGCGGGTGTAACCACCTACGGAGTAACCCGCTTCCTTGCCGTTCTTGCCATCGGAACTGGTACGGAAATAACGCAGGTCGGTCTTCAGGCTACCCTCGCCCAGTGCCAGATTGTGGCCCAGACCAGCGAAATGCTGCTTGTAGTAGTCTTCGAGGTTGGCGTAGTAGTACTGAGCAGTCAGGTCGCTGTTGACCTTCCAGTCACCGCCAGCGAAGTAGAACTTGTTGGAGGCTTCGCTACCGCCAGCGACGGACAGGCCGGTGCTGTTGCTCGAAGCACGGCTTACAGCGTGCTCGATCTGGCCAGCGGTCAGGGTCAGGTTGTCGATTTCGTTGGAGGTGATCATGCCACCTTCGAACATCTGCGGCAGCAGACGGCCGTCGTTCGAAACCAGGATCGGCAGTTTCGGCATCAGGGTACCGACACGACCCTCGGTCTTGGAGATGCGGACCTTGGCGGTCGCGCCAGCCTTGCTGAAATCATCCACGGCACTACCATCGCTTTCCAGCGGGAACAGCTGGCCCGGAGTACGGTCACGGCCAGCCTTGGTGTTGCGACCACCACCATCCAGACGCACGCCCAGCATGCCAACAGCATCGACACCAAAGCCAACGGTGCCTTCAGTGAAACCGGACTGATAGTTCAGAATGAAGCCCTGGCCCCACTCGCTGGCCTCACCATTGTTGTTGGTGGTGTTCACGGTGTTCTGATCAAAGTAGAAGTTGCGCATGGTCAGGCTGGCTTTGCTGTCACCGATGAAATCGGCGAAGGCGACTTGGCTCATGCCCAGGGTGCTGGCGGCTACGGCCAGTGCCAGGGAGGTCTTTCTCATTATGTTTCTCTCCAGTGTGTTTAAGGTGACGCATCGTCCGGCGCAGACTTCGGCACGAAGAGGCTGGCCGGCACGAATGGGGCATACGCACCCACAAGCCGGGACAGGGTATGAACCAGGCTCGAATGGATGTGTGAAAAACTCAGGAAGAACAGAACAACGGCGAACGCAGGGCGGTGACCGAAATAAGGCGGGCAGAGTGGTGCATGGTGAATACTCTCTCGTCGTTGTTATTGTGCGCCGACATCCTGACCGGCATCTGCCGGATGCCTATGCAGATAACGCGCCAGTTCCTTATAGCAGGCCTGCGGGGCCTCTAGAACAACAGGTTACATTTTTCCTGCAGCGCAGTGACCATGTAGTGACAATCAAGATAGGCAAATTTCCGCTTATGAGAACCTGTTCCCAGGCGGAAAATCGCCAGGACCTCAGCCCAGGACGATCTGATTCTTGCCTTGGCGCTTAGCCATGTACATCGCTGCATCGGCACGTGCATAGAGCGCATCGAGGCTTACATCAGTGGCCAGCAGACTGGTCAGCCCCTGACTGACGGTGATGCCGAAGCTGGTGCCCTCGTGGCGAAAGCTGAGGCGTTGCACCTCACGCTGCAGTCGTTCAGCCACCTGCAAAGCCACATCCTGCTCACAGCCCGGGAACAGCGCCGCGAACTCCTCACCACCTATACGCCCGAACAGATCGCCGCGCCTGAGGGCATTGCTGCCGCAATGCGCCAGACGCCGCAACACTTCATCGCCGACCTGGTGGCCGTACTGGTCATTGATCTTCTTGAAGTCATCGAGATCGAGCAACAGGAAGGCCAGCGGGCTGCCAAACTTGCGCGCATGTTCGAACTCGCGACGGGCACACTCGAAGAAGTGCCGCCGGTTGCTGCTCTGAGTCAGTACATCGGTGGTAGCCAGGCGATGCAGCTCGCCCTCCAGGCGCTTCTTCTCGGTGATGTCTTCAGCGATACCGACGATCACACTGCCGGGCTCAGTGCCCAGCCGTGGGCTGACGAAACACTTGTCGCTGAGCCAGCGCAATTGGCCATCAGCGCGAATAATGCGGTACTCGCGAGACTCCACCGCGCCGGTTTCCAGCACCTTGGCCAGGCTTTCGGCGGCGTAGTCGATATCGTCCGGATAGATGCTGTTGCGCCACTCGCCATAATCGGCCAAAAGCAGCGCGGCGGAACGACCGAAGATGCGCTCATAGGCAGGGCTGACATAAATCATCCGCTGCTCGTTCCAATCGAAAGCCCAGAGCACGGCATTGACGCTACCAAGCAGGCTACTGAACAGTTGTTCGCGCGCACCCAGGCGCTCTACTTCGGCACGGCTGTGCAGTAGAGCCAAGGTCAGTTCTTCCAACTCGGAAACAGCGTTGCCTTGATCGTCCATTACAGCAGCCATCCGTCCTTCGCCTCGCATTGAAATGAGCATAGTGCGAGCTGTTGGACAAATACAAAGGCCCGCCAGTTCGGCGGGCCTTTGCTTGTAACGAGCGGCGGTCAGGCAGTCGCGCTGGATGGTCGCAGCGAATAGGTCTTGAGCTGCTCGGCAAACTCACGCAGCGACTGGATACCGCTGGCCTCGGCCTCGTGTACCCACTGCTTCATGGCTTCGAGCATGTCGTGGCCGTTGCTGCTGGTCTTGACCCAGATCTGCTGCAACGCCAGGCGCTTCTCGTAGATCACCTTGAGTGCCTGACTTTGCGCCAACATGTCGGCGATGTGCGCGTGATGCTGCTCTTCCAGCAGGCTCGGTTCACGTGACAGCAGGCGTTTTGCACGGCGGAAAAGGTGACGAACGGACTCGTCGGCCTTGGCCACTTCCTGCTTGACCAACGGCACGATCACCAACTTGCGGTACTGCGCCATGATCTGGAAACGGTTGTTGAGGATGGCCATGGCAGTGTCCATATCCAGGCTGGCTTTGCCCTCGACCCGATGGGCGATGGGGGCGACACGCTGCACCTGAGCCAGACCGAAGAAGCTGAACAGCTTGATCCAGGCCCAGCCCATGTCGAACTCCCACTTCTTCACCGACAGCTTGGCGCTGTTGGGATAGGTGTGGTGGTTGTTGTGCAGCTCCTCACCGCCGATCAGGATACCCCAGGGCACCAGGTTGGTGGCGGCGTCGCGGCATTCGAAGTTGCGATAGCCGACAGCGTGGCCAAGACCGTTGATGACACCTGCGGCCCATACCGGAATCCACATCATCTGGATCGCCCAGACGGTCATGCCAAGCACGCCGAACAGCGCCAGATCGATGATCGCCATCAGCGTCACGCCGCCAATCGGGTAGCGGCTGTAGACATTGCGCTCGATCCAGTCATCCGGGCAGTTCTTGCCGTAGATACGCAGGGTTTCCTGGTTCTTCGCCTCTTCCTGATAGAGTTCGGCACCTTTGCGCAGCACGGTGCTCAGCCCCTTGATGACCGGACTGTGCGGGTCATCCACGGTTTCGCACTTGGCGTGATGCTTGCGGTGAATCGCGGTCCACTCGCGAGTGTTCTGACCCGTGGTCAACCACAGCCAGAAACGGAAGAAATGCTTGAGCGCGGGGTGCAGTTCCAGTGCACGGTGCGCAGAGTAGCGGTGCAGATAGACAGTCACGCTGACGATGGTCACGTGTGTCATCAGCAAGGTCGCAGCCACCAGCTGCCAGACCGACAGGTCGAGTAAACCGTTGTACCACATGGGCGCTGTTGCCTCTTGAAGGGGGAACGCGGCTTGTCCTACAAGGACGAACCTGATCACATTATCCCTGACCCATGCCAGAAAACCAGTTGGTCTTTTAGATGAGAATGTTTCAGCAGTGAAGCATCTATACTGGCCAGCATTTACAGGGAGCGCTGCCGCTTGCCCATGCGTATCGACATCGCCGCCTTGCGTCTGACCCTGGTCTACCTCCTGCTCGCCGCTCTGTGGATACTTCTCAGCGACCATCTGTTGACCGCCCTGGGCCTGTCCGTGGCGCAGCAGGAGCGCGTGCAGTCCCTCAAGGGCCTGCTCTTCGTCGTGCTTACCAGCTCACTGCTCTACTTGGTGCTGCACCGCCATGCCCTGCTGTACCGCCGCGCCCGCCTGGAACTGGCCGGTAACGAGGAGCGTCTGCGCCTGGCGCTGGATGCCACGCGCGATGGCCTGTGGGACTGGGACGTGTCCAGACGCCGCGTGTTCTTCTCCGAAGGCTACGCCAGGCTCCTCGGCCTCACGCCACAAACCCTGGGCGATACCCGCGAAGACTGGGCCGCGCGCCTGCATCCGGATGACATGGAGCGCGCGCTGCATGCACTCAACGCCGAGCTGAGCGAACAGCACTACGAAAACATCTATCGCCTGCGCCATGCCGATGGCAGCTATCGCTGGATTCACTCGCGCGGCCGCCTGCTGCGTGACGAAAACGGCCAACCGCAGCGCTTCATCGGCATCGCCAGCGACATCACCCAGCAACGCGCCACCGACGACAGCCTGCGCCAGGCCGCAGCGGTGTTCGATGCCACCCAGGAAGGGGTACTGGTTACCGATGCCGAGCAAAGCATCGTGCACGTCAACCCTGCCTTCAGCCGCATCACCGGTTACAGCAGCGAGGAAATCCTCGGCCAGCACCCCAACCTGCTCAAATCCGGCCGCCATGACACCGCTTTCTACCAGAGCCTGTGGCACGCCCTGCAGAACCGTGGCGCATGGAGCGGTGAAGTGTGGAACCGGCGCAAGAGCGGCGAAATCTACCCGCAATGGCAATGCATCCGCGTCATCCACGACGAGCAGGGGCGCGTCAGCCATTACGTGGCGGTGTTCTCCGACATCACTGCGCTCAAGCGTTCGCAGCGTGAGCTGGATTACCTGGCCCACCACGACCCGCTGAGCAACCTGCCCAATCGCCTGCTGTTCACCGAGCGCGTCGCCCATGCACTGGAGCGCAGCAAGATCGAGGAACTGCGCGGCGCAGTGCTGCTGATCGACCTGGACCATTTCAAGCACATCAACGAGAGCCTCGGCCACAACGTCGGCGACCTGCTGCTCAAGGGTGTTGGTGAGCGCCTGCAGCAGGGCCTGCCCAGTGGCTGCACGCTGGCCCGGCTGGGCGGCGATGAGTTCGGTCTGCTCAGCGAAAACTGCGCCGACGCTGCTCAGGCAGCCGAGCTTGCACAACGCCTGCTGCGCAGCCTGGAAACGTTCTTTCGCCTTGACGACCACGAGCTCTACATCGGCGCCAGCATCGGCATCAGCCTGTTCCCCGAAGATGCCGATAGCGTCGAACAGATCCTGCGCAACGCCGACTCGGCGCTGTTCAAGGCCAAGAGCAGCGGCCGCGAGGGCTACGCCTTCTATGTGCAGGAGCTGACCGACTACGCCCGCCAGCGCGTGGAACTGGCCAGCAGCCTGCGCCATGCCCTGGACAACCATGAGCTGCGCGTCTACTACCAGCCGCTGCATGACCTAGGTGACGGTAGCCAGGTGGGCATGGAGGCACTGGTGCGCTGGCAGCACCCGCAACGTGGGCTGATTGCGCCTGGCGAATTCATTCCGATTGCCGAGGACAACGGCATGATCGGCGCCATCGATACCTGGGTACTGGAACAGGCCTGCCGCCAGATGGTGCGCTGGAACGCCGAAGGTTGTGGGTTGAGTTTCGTTGCGGTGAACGTCTCCAGCCGCCTGTTCAGCCGCGGTGAACTCGATATGAAAGTGGCGCAGGTACTGGCAGAAACAGGCCTGCCGCCCGAGCAGCTGGAGCTGGAAGTTACCGAGAGCGCGATCATGGAAGACCCGGATGCAGCGCAGAAACTGCTCATCAGCCTGCGCGCCCTGGGCGTGCGCCTGGCCATTGACGACTTCGGCACCGGCTACAGCTCCCTGGCGCGCCTCAAGCGTCTACCAGTGGACAAGCTCAAGCTCGACCAGAGCTTCGTGCGCGGCCTGCCTGACGACCCGGAGGATGCCGCCATCGCCCGCGCAGTGATCGCCCTGGGCAAGAGCCTGGGCCTCAAGGTTCTCGCCGAAGGTATCGAACAACCCGCTCAAGCCGCCTTTCTGCGCGAGCTAGGCTGCAATTATGGCCAGGGCTACCACTTCGGCCGTCCGCAACCTGTAACCAGAGCCGTCGACGCCACTGCACTGAGCGAAGCGAAGGATAGTCAGTCAAGCACCAGGAGCTGAACATGCGCGTGCTGATTCTCGAAGACGATCCCTGGATCGCCGATCTGCTCAAGCAGATCGTACTGAGCCTGCGCCCCGGTGCTCGCGTCGACTGCCAGGTGCGCGTGGCAGACGCCATCTCGGCCTGGCAGCGCGAACCGGCGCAATTGGTGATCGCCGACTGGAACCTGCCGGACGGCAGCGGCACTCTTCTATTGCAGGCGGTACGCAGCCAGGACCGTGACGTGGCGCTGGTGATGATCACCGCGCGCGCCGATCGCAACAGCGTACTCGAGGTGCGCCCCCTGGGCATCAACGCTTTTATCAGCAAACCCTTCCAGGTGCCCAAGGTTCTGGACTGCCTGCGCAGCCTGTTACCCGAATATGATGAGCCTCACGTGGCGGCAGCCAACGACGAGAATTTTCTTCACCATCTCGGCGCCTTGCCCGACGAGGAGATCGATCTGCCACTGCGCGACGAACTCTTTCAGCAACTGCGCGACACCACGGCAGCACCCAGCACCTTGGAGCAACTCGGCGAACACTGGCAGCAGGACCCAGCCGTACAGGCGCGACTGATCGCTGCGGCCAACAGCAGCCTCTACAACAGCACTGGACAGCCTTGCGTCAGCCTACCCGATGCCGTGCGCCGACTGGGCTCGGCCACCGCTCTGAATCTGATTCAGGGCCTGGCGCTACGCCCGGCAGCCAGCCTGCAGGACGCCGACCTGAGAACCCTGGGCCAGAACCTGCTACAGGCGCAGTTGGACCTGCAGCACAGGGTCGATGCACTGGCCAAAGCCTGCCAGCTGGACCCGCCCCCCCTGCACAGCGCCGCCCTGCTGCAACGCATGGGCGAGCTGGCCGTGCTGCAACAGGCGCAGATCTGGCGCAACCGCGGTCTGCCGTTGAGCGAGGAACAAGTGCAACAAGCGCTGCGCCAATACAGCGGCGAACTGGCCAGCCGCCTCAAGGCAGATTGGCGTTTGCCCATCGGGCTACGTGAACTGATCGGCGCCTGTTACGGCCTGGCTCCCGGCAACACGCGCCGCGAGCCGATTCTCATGCGCCTTGCCAGCGCTGAACTGCAGAGCGCCGACAGCCAGGAAGTACAACGCCTGCGCCGCCTGGCCGGGCTCAGCTGAGGCGCGCCGAATGAGTAAACCGAGGCTGGGTAATCGCTGGTTCGGTCAATTCAACGCCAGTGGCCGGGACGCCGGTGACCGCGACGCCGGCCGCCGGGACGCCGGCCGCTGGATAGTCATCGGTGGCAGCCTGTGCCTGGCGCTGTTCTTCGCCTTTCTCGGGAACCAGGCGCTGAACGAGCGCGAAGCGCTCTGGCAACTGCAGATCAGCAAACAGGCAGACATCCAGCGCATGGCCCTGAACAGCACCCAGCATGGGCTGCAGGAACGCACACAACTGCTGGCGGAAGCCATCGCAGCCGACGCCTGGGTGACAGAGTTGGTGCGCCAGGCTCACGCCCTGCCGGCGAGCGATCTACAAAGCCTGGCCAGCATCCGCAGCCAGCTCTACACCCGCCTGGCGCCGCGCTGGCGCAGCCTGCAAGCGCACCAGCCGTTTCGGCTGTACGTGCACCTGGCGCCAGACGTGAAGGTGCTGCTGCGCGTGCACGAACCCGAGCACTTTGGCGATCTACAGATTGGCTGGCGTCCGATGGTGCTGGAAGCGCTGCGCAGCGCCAGGAGCCAGGCCGGTCTGGGCCTGACCCGCGGCAGCGTCGGCATGCGCGCCATCGCCCCGTTGCTGGCCGAAGGCAACAACGGGCCCCAACAGGTCGGCGCCATCGAAGTGGCCATGGGCGTGCTCGAGGATCTCGCCCAACTGGACCGTGAGTTCGACAGCGGTGTGGCCCTGCTGCTGCGCGAAGACCTGCTGCTGAGTTCGGACAGCGGCGAAGAACTTCGCGGCCTGGCCGGCGATGCCCAGCGCTGGCAGTTGATGGATCATTCGCGGCCCCAGGTCCTGGCCTGGCAACAGCAACAGCGACTGCCCGCCCCGAGCGAGGGCGATAGCGTGCGCCTGCTGGACGATGGCGAACGCCATTATCTGGTCAATCAGGTGGCACTGAGCAGCTACCGGCAACGTCACGACCCCAGCGCAGCGCCTCTGGCGGTCGCACTGATCTGGCACGACGTCAGCGATCAGTTCAACCTGCACCGCAGCGACAAGCGCTGGCTGGTGATCAAATGGCTGCTCGCCTGGTGCGGCGCCGAGGCCCTGCTGCTGGTTCTGCTACGCAGCACCCGGCGCAGCACGCAGCGCCTGATGCAGCGCCAGCAGGCGGCGCTGCGTGCGCTCAACGAAATCGCCGCGCTGCCCAACCTGAGCCGCACCGAGCAACTGCGCCAGGCGCTGCGCCTGGGCGCGGAGCATTTCGGCATGCCGCTGGGCATCATCAGCCGTATCGAAGGCGAGCAGTACCAGGTGCTGGTGCAGGTATCTCCCGACGGCGCCCTCGCCGACGGCCAGCAGTTCGAACTGGGTGACACCTATTGCAGCCTGGCCTTGCAGCAGAACGATGTACTGGCCATCCCCCATATGGCCAACTCGCCGCACAGGCGCCACCCCTGTTATCGCCAATTCGCCCTGGAAAGCTATATCGGCACCGCCGTGCGCGTGGGCGGCAAGCCTTTCGGTACCCTGGCCTTCGCCAACCCCGAGCGACGCAGGCAGCCATTCGATGACGCCGACCGCGACTTCCTCGGTCTGTTCGCCCGCTGGGTTGGCGCCATTCTGGAACGCCAGCAGCAGGAACGCGCCGTGCGCGCGGCACGCGCCTATCTGCAAGCGGTGCTGGACTCGGCCACCGGGGTATCGATCATCGCCACCGATACCAGCGGCACCATCAGCCTGTTCAATTCCGGCGCCGAACGCCTGCTAGGATTCAGCGCCGAGGAGATGATCGGACACCAGACTCCGGCGATGTTTCATCTCGCGGACGAAATCCAGACCCGCGCCGCCGAGCTGAGCGAGACGGCAGGTCAGCCTATTCAAGGCTTCGAAGTCTTAGTACACAACGCCCGCGGCGGCGACCCGGAAACCCGCCAGTGGACCTACCGCCACAAGGACGGCAGCCTGCGCCAGGTCAACCTCACGGTCAGCGCCATGTTCGACGAGAACGGGCAGATCACCGGTTTTCTCGGCATCGCCAGCGATATCAGCGAGTTGCAACAGGCCACCCGCGCCTTGCAGAAGAGCGAGAGCCGCTTCCGCGGCCTGGTGGCCAACCTGCCTGGCGTGGTGTATCGCTGCGCCAACGACGCCGACTGGAGCATGCGCTATGTCAGCGATGAAATTGCCAACCTCAGCGGCTATCCAGCCAGCGACTTCATCGACAACCAGGTGCGCAGCTTTTCCAGCATCGTGCACCCCGACGACCTGGCCATCACCTACCGCGCCGGCGAAGCCATCGAACGCCAGGAAAGCTTCGAGCTCACCTACCGCCTGCGCCATGCCGATGGCCATAACGTCTGGGTGCGCGAGAAGGGCCGTGGCGAATACGACAGCCACGGCAGGCTGCTGTGGATCGACGGCTTCATCTGGGACATCAGCGAGCGCCAGGCCATGGAGGACGAACTGCGCCTGAGCCAGCAACGTTTTCTCAATGCCTTCAATACCGCACCACAGGGCATGGCCCTGGTCGGCCCCGACGGCCGCTGGCTGGAGGCCAACGACGAGCTGTGCCGCATGCTCGGCTACGAACGCGAGGAGCTGCTGGCATGCACCTACCAACAGCTCACCCATCCGGACGATCTCGATGCCGATCGGCAGAACGTCGCCGATCTGCTGGCCGGGCGGATCAACGCCTATCAGATGGAGAAACGCTACCTGGACAAGCAGGGACGCACGCTCTGGGTACTGCTCAGCGTGTCGCTGGTGCGTGACGGCGAGGGGCAGCCCGTGCATTTCGTCTCGCAGATCCAGGACTTCAGTGACCGCGTCGCTGCCGAGCGCGCGGTGCGTGAGCGCGAGCACTACCTGCGCACCCTGCTCGACAACGTGGTCGACGCCATCGTCACCATCGATGAGCAGGGCCGTATCGAGACCTTCAACCATGCGGCCGAAGCGATATTCGGCTACAGGCAAAGCGAAGTGGCCGGGCGCAACGTCAGCATGCTGATGCCCGCCCCCTACCGCGATGCCCATGACGGCTACATCCAACGCTACCTGCGCACCGGCGAAGCATGGGTAGTGGGCAAGGTCCGCGAGCTGGAGGGCCTGCGCCAGAGCGGCGAGCGCTTCGCCATGGAGCTGGCGGTGTCGCAGATCAGCCACCAGGGGCAGCGCCGCTTTATCGCGGTGATCCGCGACATCGCCGAGCGCAAGCGCACCGAACAGATGAAGAACGAATTCGTATCCACCGTCAGCCACGAGCTGCGCACCCCGCTCACCGCCATCGCCGGCTCGCTCGGCCTGATCAATGGCGGCGCCCTCGGCACCGTACCGGAGAGCATGCGCCAGATGCTGAGCATCGCCCACAGCAACAGCCAGCGCCTCAGCGCCCTGATCAACGACCTGCTGGACATGGATAAACTGGTGGCCGGCAAGATGCATTTCGACCTGCAGGCACGCACACTGCAGCCACTGCTGGAACAGGCGCTGCTGCACAACCAGCCCTATGCCGAGCAGCACCAGGTAGCGTTGCGCCTGCAGGTCGAGGGCGATGCCCAGGTGCGGGTCGACGCTCAGCGCCTGGCCCAGGTGATGGCCAACCTGCTGTCCAATGCCGCCAAGTTCTCGCCAGCGGGTGCCAGCGTCGAGGTGCGTCTGCAGCACTGCGGCGAGGTCCTGCACGTCAGCGTGTCGGACAGCGGTCCCGGCATACCGGAAGCCTTCAGATCGCGCATCTTCAGCAAGTTCTCCCAGGCCGACTCCGGTGACACCCGGCAACAGGGCGGCACCGGGCTCGGGCTGGCCATCTGCAAGGAAATCATCGAACGCATGGGCGGCCATATCGGCTTCGACTCGCCCCCAGGCCAAGGTGCTACCTTCTGGTTCGAACTACCGATCACAGGGAACGCGTCATGAGCCAAGCCCCGATCCCCGCCAACGAGCAGGAACGCCTGGCCGCCCTGCACGCCCTGGAACTGCTCGACAGCCCGGCCGAAGCGATGTTCGACCACATCACCGCGCTGGCAGCGCAGATCTGCGACACCCCTATCGCCCTGATTTCGCTGGTCGATGCCCAGCGCCAGTGGTTCAAGAGTCGGGTTGGCCTGGATGCCGAGCAAACCGCGCGCGAGCTGGCCTTCTGCGCCCATGCGGTGGCCGCCGACGCGCCACTGGAAGTGGACAATGCCCTGGATGACGCCCGTTTTCGCGACAACCCGCTGGTCACTTCCGACCCGCACATCCGCTTCTACGCCGGCATGCCGCTGCGCGACGGCCGGGGCCTGGCGCTCGGCACCCTGTGCGTGATCGACCGCCAGCCGCGCCACCTCGACAACCACCAACGCGCTCAGTTGCAGCACCTGGCACAACTGACCGCCGAGTTGTTCGAGCTGCGCCTGCAGGCGCGTCGCCAGGCCGAACAGAGCGCCATGCACCAGGCCATGCTGGACAACGCCGGCAGCGCAGTGCTGGTGCTTGACCCACAGGGCCGTGTACTGCGCAGCAACCACGAAGCGCAGCAGCTACTGGGCTATTCGCCCGCTGAGCTGGAGAACAAGTACCTGCCGCAGCTGCTGCTCGAACCAGGCCAGTACGAGCGCCTGTGCATTGCCTGCAGCAGCGGGCCGCAGAGCACCGAGGGGCAGCTGCGCGCACGCAACGGACAGCACCTGCCGGTGCGCCTGAATCTCTCGCCGGTCCGCGCTGAAGGCCAGCCGCTCCAAGGCTACCTGCTGGTGGCCAACGATCTCAGCCAGCGCGAAGAGGCACGCCTGCGCCTGCAGCGCATCGCCGCACAGCTGCCGGGCATGGTCTACCAGTATCTGCTGCGCGCCGATGGCAGCAGTTGCTTCCCCTATGCCAGCGCCGGTATCCGCGACGTTTACGGCTGCACGCCTGAAGAAGTCAGCGAGGATGCCGGCCCACTCCTCGCCCGCCTGCATCCGGATGACGCGCCACAGGTGCAAGCCGCCATAGCCCGCTCGGCCGCAAACCTGAGCACCTGGCATCAGGAATACCGTGTCCTGCATCCGCTGCACGGTCCGCTCTGGGTCGAGGGGCGTGCCGCACCGCAGCGCCTGCCCGGCGGCGAAACGCTCTGGCACGGCTTCATCAGCGATATCAGCGAACGCAAGCGCGGCGAGCAATTGCAGAACGAGTTCGTCTCCACCGTCAGCCATGAACTGCGCACGCCGCTGACCGCCATCGCCGGCTCACTCGGCCTGATCAACGGCGGCGCCCTGGGCGCGGTGCCGGAGCAGATGCAGCAGATGCTGGAAATCGCCCAGAGCAACAGCCAGCGCCTGCGCAAGCTGATCGACGACCTGCTGGACATCGACAAGCTGGTCGCCGGCAAGATGCGCTTCGATCTGCAGCCGCTGGCCCTGCGCCCGCTGCTGGAGCAGGCGCTGCGCAGCAACCAGCCCTATGCCGAGCACCACCGGGTGCAACTGCTGCTACTGCCGGGCATCGACTGCCAGGTAAACGCCGATGCCCAGCGCCTGGAGCAGGTGCTGGCCAACCTGCTGGCCAATGCCGCCAAGTTTTCCGCCGCCGGGCAGAGTGTGGAGCTGGCGGCCGTGCCCACGGACGGCTGGGTACGCATCAGCGTACGTGACCAGGGCCTGGGTATCGCGCAGGACTTCAAGCCGCGCATCTTCAGCAAATTTGCCCAGGCCGATGCCGGCGACACCCGCCGCCAGGGCGGCACAGGCCTGGGCCTGGCGATCAGCAAGGAGATCATCGAACACATGGGTGGACGCATCGGCTTCGACTCCGTAGAGGGACAAGGCAGCACCTTCTGGCTGGACCTGCCGCAGGTCGGAGGGTAACCATGAGAACTACTCGCGCATTACTGACTTCACTGTTCAGCCGCATCAATCTGCTGGCCTGGGCCGTGCTGGCACTCGCTCTGGGGGCTACGCTGCTGGTCTGGCACAATCTGCGCCAGAGCCAGACGGAGTCTGCCACCCGCCAGTTCCAGCTGCTCACCGAAGAGCTGAGCCGGGCCATCATCAAGCGCATGGAAGAGCATGAGAGCATTCTGCTCGGCGCCGCCGGCCTGTTCGATGCCAGCGAAGAGGTCAGCCGTGCCGACTGGCGCACCTATGCCGAACGCCTGCGCCTGGACGAACGCTACCCCGGCATCCAGGGCATCGGCTTTACCCAGATGCTCGAGGCGCAGGAGCTACCGGCCTTCGAAAGCGAAATACGCGCGGAGGGTTTTCCCGAGTTTCGCACGCACCCGCCCGGCCAGCGCGAACGCTACGGCGTGACCCGCCTCATCGAACCTTTCGCCGGGCGCAACCTTGCCGCCTTTGGCTTCGACATGCTGTCGGAACCGGTGCGCCGCGCCGCCATGCTGGACGCTGCACGCAGCGGCCAAAGCCGCCTGTCCGGCCGCGTCAAACTGCTTCAGGAAACCCACGGCAAGGTGCAACCCGGCCTGCTACTGTACGTCCCGGTGTACTGGCCGCAGCGACCGCTGGATACCCCAGAACAGCGCCTGGCGGCGCTGCGCGGCTTCGTCTACAGCCCGTTCCGGGTGCACGATCTGGTGCATGGCATCCTTGGCGAACGCAAGCGCGAGCTGGACTTCGAGTTGTACGCAGGCGCCATCGCCGACACCTCGGAAAAGCTATACAGTAGCCGCGGCGAAGCACCGATCAATGTTCCAGCCGACAGCCAGCACCAGCTCGAACTGTTTGGCCAGACCTGGCACCTGGACTTTCACTACGCGCCAGGCTACCTCGCACGCGAACACCGCGGCGAAATGGCGCTGCTGATACTTGGCGGCTGTATCAGCTTGTTGCTGTTCTGCCTGGTCAGCAGTCTCAGCCTGCGCCGCGCCCAGGTACAGGAACTGGCTGCTGGCATCACCGAACAGTTGCACCGCAGCGAGCAACGCCTGGCCCTGGCGCTGAGGGGCAGCAACGACGGTTGGTGGGATATCGACGTCAAGGCCGGCAGCTTCTTCGCCTCGGCCAACGGCTGGCAAATGCTCGGCTACCCGGAACAGGGGCCACCGGGCTTTACCGACGATCCACGGGCCTGGGAAAGTCTGGTGCACCCGGACGACCTGCCCACGGCACACAATCGCCTGAAACAGGCCCTAAAAGAGGGCGAGAGCAACTTCACCATCGACTGTCGTCTGCTGCGTGTCGACGGCAGCGAATTGCCGGTGCTGCTGCGCGGTTACATCCAGCGTGACGACAACGGCTACCCGCTGCGCATCACCGGCACCACCATGGACCAGAGCGAGGCCAAGCGTATCGAGCGCCTCAAGAGCGAGTTCGTCTCCACCGTCAGCCACGAGTTGCGCACCCCGCTGACCGCCATCGCCGGCTCCCTGGGACTGATCAATGGCGGCGCACTGGGCACGGTACCGGAAAGCATGCGCACCATGCTGAGCATCGCCCAAGCCAACAGCCAGCGCCTCAGCCACCTGATCAACGATCTGCTGGACATGGACAAGCTGGAGGCCGGCAAGATGCAGTTCGACCTGCAACCCTACACGCTTGCCGCCCAGCTCCAGGAAGCGCTGGACAGCAACCAGGCCTATGCCGACCGCCACCAGGTCAAGCTGCGCCTGCTCGACTGCGTGCCGGCCCGCGTACGGGTCGACGCCATGCGTCTGCAACAGGTGCTGGCCAACTTCATCTCCAACGCCGTGAAGTACTCACCGCCCGGCGCCGAGGTGTGTCTGCGCGCCGAAGACCGTGGTGCTCGCGTGCGCGTCGAGGTCAGCGACCAGGGCCCAGGTATCGCCGCCGAATTTCGCCAGCGCATCTTCAGCAAGTTCTCCCAGGCCGACGCCAGTGACAGCCGCAGCAAGGGCGGCACCGGCCTGGGCCTGGCGATCAGCAAGGAGCTGATCGAACGCATGGGCGGGCAGATCGGCTTCGACTCGGTAGAGGGCCAGGGCACCTGCTTCTGGTTCGAGCTGCCCGCCTTGGCCGAAGCCGCCCTGCCCGCGGCCAGCGACGGCCGACGCGGCCTGCTGGTGGTCGAGGACGAACCGGACATCGCCAACCTGCTGCGCCAGTTGCTGGAAAACGCCGGTTATCGCGTACGTCTGGCTCACAGCCTGGATGAAGCACGCGCCCGCCTGCGCGAGGAAATACCCGCCGCCATCAGCCTCGACCTGCGCCTGCCGGACGGTGACGGCATGCAACTGGTACAAGAACTGCGCGCCGACGCGCGCTATCGCGAGCTGCCGATCCTGGTGGTATCGGCCGCCTGCGAAGAAGGCCGTCTGGCCCTCGATGGGGTGCCCGCGCTGGACTGGCTGAGCAAGCCGATCGACCCGCAGCGCCTGCTCGGCAGCCTCGCCCAGGCCCTGCAGCACTTGCCGCAGAGTCCGCGCGTGCTACACGTGGAGGACGATCACGATCTGCGTCTGGTGGTCGCTGAACAGGGCCGTGAGCTGGCCGAATTCGTTCCTGCCGACAGCCTCGCCGAAGCGCGTCGCCTGCTCGCCGAGCAGCCTTTCGATCTGGTTCTGCTCGATCTCGGCCTGCCCGACGGCAACGGCCTGGAGCTGCTCGACGAACTGCAGAACCAGCGGCCGGGGCTACCGGTGGCCGTGCTCTCGGCCAGCGAGATGGATGGCCATGAATTGGCTGGGGTGAGCGCGGCACTGGCCAAATCGCGCAATGATGGACAACACTTCCTGCACATGCTCAACCGCCTGTTACCCGCCAAGGAGACCCGCCATGACTGAGCTCAAGCGCATCCTTCACGTCGAGGACGACCCCTCGATCCAGGCCGTGGCCAAGGTCGCTCTGGAAGCCGTCGGCGGCTTCCAGGTGCTGAGCTGCGCCAGCGGCCAGGAAGCGCTCGATCAGGTACAAGGCTTCGCGCCCGACTTCATCCTGCTCGACGTGATGATGCCCGGCATGGACGGCCCGCAAACGCTGGAGAGGCTGCGCGAACTGGTGGATATCGGTGAGGTGCCGGTAGCCTTCATGACGGCCAAGGTCCAGCCCGGCGAAGTGGCCCATTACCGCAGTCTGGGCGCGCTCGACGTGATCGTGAAACCCTTCGATCCCATGCAACTCGCCGCCCAGATCCGGCAGATCTGGAGCCAACGCCATGGATAAACACGACGGCAACGCCATTCCTCAGACTTTGCAAGAGCGCCTGCAGCAGCTCGGCCAGCAATTCGCCGAACGCCTGCGCCAGGAGCTGCCGCAACTGACGCAACAGGGCGAACAATTGCTCGAGGCCGGCGACGAGCAGCGCAGGCATCTTTTGCAGGCGCTACGCGACCAGTTGCATCGCCTGGCCGGCAGTGCCGGCACCTTCGGTTTCGAACAGCTCGGCCAGCAAGCCCGGGAGCTGGAACAACAGGCCGAACGCTGGCTGGAACACCAGCAACGTCTGCAGCACGAACTCGGCGAATTCATCGTGGCGCTGCAACGCCTGGGCAACCAGACCTCCAGCAACGAGGCACCCGGCGCAGTGCAGCAGCAGATACCACAGGCGCTACGTGGAGACACCGAGTCCCGGCTCATCTATATCCTCGAGGATGAAATAGCCGTAGGCGAAAACATGCGCCTGACGCTGAACAACTTCGGCTATCAGGCCGAGCACTTCAACTCCATCGCCGGTCTCGATGCGGCCCTGGAGCAGCAGATACCGGACGCGCTGATCGTCGACGTCAACCTGGCCAACGAAGACTGCAGCGGCCTGGACTACGCTGCACGCTTGCAGCAGCGCCTTGAGGTGCCCCTGCCGCTGCTGGTGCTGACCCACCAGGATGACTTCGCCACCCAGTTGCAGGCAGTGCGGGCCGGGGCATTGGGTTTCTTCGCCAAACCGGTGGACATTCCGCAACTGGAAAGCCGCCTGGAACGCTGCTTCGCCCAGCAAAGCGGCGAGCCCTACCGGGTGCTGATCGTCGACGACGACCGCGATCTGGCCAGCCGCTACAGCCTGGTGCTGCGCGATGCCGGCATGCTGGTGGAATTTCTTCAGGACCCGGCGCAGATCTTCGAGCACCTGCGCGACTTCAATCCCGAGGTGGTGCTGCTCGACGTCAACATGCCGGACTGCACTGGCCCTGAGCTGGCGCAGATCATCCGCTGCAACGACGACTGGCTGCGCATCCCGATCATCTACCTGTCGGCGGAAACCGATATCGGCAAGCAGATGAATGCGCTGATCAAGGCCGGCGACGACTTCGTCACCAAACCGATTTCCGACAACGCCCTGGTCGCCACCGTGTTCTCCCGCGCTCAGCGCGCCCGTCTGCTGTCCAATGCCCTGGCGCGCGACAGCCTCACCGGCCTGCTCAAGCATGGCGATATCAAGGAGCAGGTGGCGATCGAACTGGAGCGCGCGCTACGCAGCGGCGACCGCGCCAGTGTGGTGATGCTGGATATCGATCACTTCAAACGGGTCAACGACGAACATGGTCACGCCGCCGGCGACAACGTCATCCGCGCCCTGGCCAACCTGCTGCGCCAGCGCTTGCGTCGGGTCGACAGTCTGGGGCGCTATGGCGGCGAGGAGTTTCTCGCGGTGCTGCCGGACTGCACCCCGCAACAGGCCAAGCAGATCGTCGACGAGATTCGCGAACGCTTCGCCGAGTTGCGCTTCATCGCCGATGGCGGCGAATTCTCCTGCACCCTGAGTGCCGGTATCGCCGGCACCGATGTGCACAGTGAAGCCGAGCAACTGCGCGAGCGCGCCGACAAGGCACTGTATGCGGCCAAGCATGGTGGTCGCAATCAGGTGCAGGTCGCAGACGACTGAACGCGACAGACATCGTAGGAGCCCGCTTGCGGACGATTAACCAGGGACGTTGAGCGCCCGCAAGCGGACTCCTACATAACGGCGATCAGGCCTCGGCGCGTTGCATCAGCTGGCGCTGACGCCACTCCATGAAGGTTTTCAGGAACAAGGTGAGCAGCGCCATGCATGCCAGTAGGCCAGCGGCGGTGAAGGCAGCCGCAGGCTTGTAGTCGTTGTTGAGCTGGTCAACCAACAGCGGCAGGGTCAGGGTCTGGTTGATGATGCTGCCGGACACCACCGACACCGCGCCGAACTCACCAACCGCACGGGCGTTGGTCACCACCACGCCATACAGCAGCGCCCATTTGATCTTCGGCAGGCTGATACGGCGGAAGATCTGCCAGCCGCTGGCGCCCAGGCACATGGCGGCGGTTTCTTCGTCCTGCCCCTGGGTCTGCATCACCGGAATCAGGATGCGCGCCACATAGGGCGCGGTGACGAACACGGTGACCATGACGATGCCCGGCCAGGCAAACATCAGTTGCATGCCGTTATCGTAGAACCAGCGGCCGATGAAGCTTTCCAGGCCGTAGACCACCAGGTAACAGAGGCCAGCGACCACCGGTGAAACCGCATAGGGAATGTCGATCAGGGTGGTCAGCAGCTTGCGTCCGCGAAAGTCGTAATGGGTCACGCACCAGGCCAGGCAGATGCCGAAGCACAGATTCAGCGGCACAGTGAGCACCGCCACCAGCAAGGTCAGGCCGATGGCGTGGAGCATGTAGTCTTCGTTCAGATTGCTCCACAGCAGGTCGAGCCCGCCGGCCAGCGCCTTGCTGAAAATCAATGCCAGCGGCACCAGCAGGATCAGCGCCACCACCAACAGACCGAGGGTTACCAGCGCCCACTGGCGCCAATCCTGAGGTTTTTTCATCGACCTTGCCGTTGCCATGCGAACAGACGCCCCTGCACGACCTGCAGGAGGAACAGAAGAGTCAGCGAGGCAAGCAGGATCACCGAAGCAATGGCCGCCGCCGCCGGGTAATTGAATTCCTGCAGACGGACGAAAATCATCAGCGAGCTGACCTCCGTCTGGTAGGGAATGTTGCCGGCGATCATGATCACCGCGCCGAACTCACCGAGGCTGCGAATGAATGCCTGCGAACCACCGGTGACCAGGGCTGGTGCCAGGGTCGGCAGGATCACCTTGCGGAAAGTCTGCACGCGGCTGGCGCCAAGGGTGCGCGCGGCCTCCTCGTATTCCGAGCCGAGATCCTGCAGCACCGGCTGCACGGTACGCACCACGAAGGGAATGCTGGTGAACACCATCGCCACCACGATACCGGCATAGGCGTAGGCCACCTTGAAGCCCAGCCACTGGCCGATCCAGCCGTTGGGCACCAGCAGCGCGGCGAGGGTCAGGCCGGCAACCGAGGTTGGCAGGGCGAACGGCAGGTCGACCAGCGCATCGACGATGCGCCGGCCGGGGAAGTCGTAGCGGGTGATGATCCAGGCCAGCAGCAGGCCCAGTACCAGCACCGCCAGGGTCGAGTAGAACGCCGCCGAGATGGTCACCTTGTAGGTCTGCACCACGCGCGGATCGCTGATGGCGAACCAGTACTGCGCCCAGGTCATGTCGCTGACGTACAGCAGCAGCGCCGACAGCGGCAGCAGGATCACCAGGGACAGGTACAGCACACTGACGCCGAAGCTCAGGCCGAAACCAGGCAGCAGCGGGGTCTGCAGGAAGAACAGCGTCGGTTTACTCACGAAAAAGCTCGGCTCTACAAATGCAGTTGGCCGCCAATAAGGCGGCCAACGGACCATTACGATGCTCGCGTAGGACGCGATCAGCGCCCAGTCGCAAGAAGCTGGTCGAGGATACCACCGTTGTCGAAATGCTTGGCGGTGATCTCGTCCCAGCTGCCCAGCACCTCGGTCGGGTTGATCAGGCGTACCTGAGCGAACTGCGCCTTGGTCGCCTCGACCACTTCCGGGTTGTGCACGCGATAGTTGTAGCGGGTCAGCAGCTGCTGGATGTCCTTGCTGTACTGGAAGTCGAGGAAGGCCTTGGCCTGCTCGCGGGTGCCGCGCTCGTCAGCCACCTTGTCTACGATGGCTACCGGGAATTCGGCCAGCACGCTGACTTCAGGCACCACGATTTCCAGGTTGGCAGACTTGAATTCATCACCCTTGGCGATGTTGATCACTTCCGATTCGAAGGTCAGCAGCACGTCGCCCTGGCCGTTCTGGGCGAAGGCCACGGTGGCGCCACGGCCGCCGGTGGGGAAGTTCTCGACGTTCTTCAGCAGCTTGCCGACGAAGGCCTTTACCTTCTCCTGGTCGCCGTTGAATTTCTCGTTGGCGAACAGCCAGGCGCCCAGGTAGCTGTAGCGGGCGTTGCCGGAAGTCTTGGGGTTAGGGAATACCAGTTTCACGTCATCGCGAATCAGGTCGTCCCAGCTCTTGATGTTCTTCGGGTTGCCTTCGCGCACCAGGAAGGCGGTGGTGCTGTAATACGGCGAGCTGTTGTTGGGGAACTGCTGAGCCCAGTCCTCGCGCAGCAGCTTGCGCTTGGCCAGGATGTCCACATCGGTCACCTGGTTGAAGGTCACCACGTCGACCTTCTTGCCCTGGATGATGTCCTGCGCCTGACGCGAGGTGCCGGCGAACGACTGGATGATCTTCACTTCCTTGCCGCTCTGCTGCTTCCAGTGCTCGACGAACAGCGGATTGATCTCGCCGAACAGCTCGCGGGCGATGTCGTAGGAGGCATTATGGAATGGGGTATCGGCGGCGGCATGACTCAGCGAGCCAGTCAGCAGGGTGGCGCTGGCCACGGTGGCCAGAACGATCTTCTTCAGCATCTAAGGCATCCTTATCGACAGAGAAACCTGCACGCAGGCGTTTTGATGGCTCGATTCTGCAGAAAAGATATATAGCCGAAAAATATCTTTTTCTTATCTGCTTATAACGGATATCGCAGACGCTGATCGGCCGTGGGGCCGCAAGGATAAGGCATGTCGCCCGGCCAGGCGAACCGAAAGGCGCAAGGCAGCTTGCCCCGGCCATTGCGGCCGGGGCCATGCGAGAGCGTCAGAGCTTGGCGATGGACACCTCGGTGGATTTGACGAAGGCGATCACCTCGCTGCCGACCTGCAGTTCCAGCTCGCGCACGGAGCGGGTGGTGATCACCGACGTGACGATGCCGGCGGCAGTCTGCACATCGATTTCCGACAGCACGTCGCCGATGACGATCTCCTTGATGCTGCCCTTGAACTGGTTACGCACGTTGATGGCTTTGATGGTCATGGTGTTTCTCCTGATGGTCCACTGATGTAGCCCGGATGCAATCCGGGGAATTCTTGAGCCGCCCCGGATTACATCCGGGCTACGGCCTCACAGCGCCCAACGCAATTGCGTGGGCAGAGGTGATACGGGCTCCGGTGGCGTCGGCAATTCCGGCTGCGCCAGCACCCGGTCGAGCACCCGCGCTTCCAACGCAGCCAGCAGCGGCGAGCCATGCGGACGCGGGCGCAGCAGTTGCACATCGAGGTCGAGGCCGATCTGACCGTCCTCGATGAGGATTACCCGATCCGCCACGGCCACCGCCTCGGCCACGTCGTGGGTGACCAGCAGCACGGTGAAGCCATGCTGCTGCCACAGGCGTTCGATCAGCTGCTGCATCTCGATGCGGGTCAGCGCATCCAGCGCACCCAGCGGCTCGTCGAGCAGCAGCAGGCGCGGCCGATGGATCAATGCACGGGCCAACGCCACACGCTGCTTCTGCCCGCCGGAAAGGGCCGCCGGCCACTCATTGGCACGATCCGCCAGGCCGACCGCCGCCAGGGCGTCCTCGGCCTGCTTGCGCCAGTCGCCGGAAAGACCCAGGCCGACGTTGTCGATCACTCGCTTCCAAGGCAGCAGGCGTGAGTCCTGGAACATCAGGCGAATGTCTTCGCGCACGGCATTGAGCGAGCCGCTGCCGGCCAGCAGTTGACCGCCGGTGGGTTGATCCAGACCGGCCAGCAGGCGCAGCAAGGTGCTCTTGCCGCAGCCGCTGCGGCCGACCACGGCGACAAACTGGCCGGCCGGGATATGCAGGTCGATGCCCTTGAGCACTTGACGCTCACCGAAGGATTTCTCGATCTTCTCGATCGCCAGGGGCACGCCCTGGCGAATGCTGTGCAATGCGGTCATTGGCCACCTGCCTTGGTCTGATAGGCCGGATGCCAGCGCAGCCACACGCGCTCAAGACCTCTGGCTGCGACGTCGGCCAGCTTGCCGAGCACCGCATAGAGCAGGATCGCCAGCACCACAACATCGGTCTGCAGGAACTCGCGGGCGTTCATCGCCAGGTAGCCAATGCCGGCGCTCGCCGAGATGGTTTCCGCCACGATCAAGGTCAGCCACATGAAGCCGAGGGCGAAACGTACGCCAACCAGGATCGACGGCAGCGCGCCGGGCAGGATCACCTGACGGAACAGCGAGAAACCAGACAGGCCATAGCTGCGCGCCATCTCCACCAACGCCGGGTCGACGTTGCGGATGCCGTGGTAGGTGTTGAGGTAGATCGGGAACAGCGTGCCGAGCGCGACCAGGAACACCTTGGCCGCCTCGTCGATGCCGAACCAGAGGATCACCAGCGGGATCAGCGCCAGGTGCGGCACGTTGCGGATCATCTGCACCGAACTGTCGAGAAAGCGCTCGCCCCATTTCGACAGGCCGGTGATGAAGCCCAGCAGCAGGCCGATACCGCCGCCGATGGCGAAGCCGATGCCGGCGCGCTGGCCGCTGATCGCCAGGTGCTGCCAGATTTCGCCGGAGGCCAGCAGCGCCCAGCCGGCGGCGAGCACCGCACTGGGCGCCGGCAGAATGCGGCTGGACAACCAGCCGCTGGCCACCGCCAGCCGCCAGGCGGCCAGCAGCCCCAACGGCAAAGCCCAGGGCGCCGCGCGCAAGGCCAGTTTGTGAAGGGTCGTGTTGCTCATGGTTGCCTCGAAACCTTGTGTAGCGTCTGTGTTCCCCCGGATTGCATCCGGGCTACATATGCCCTCTCCCCAACCCTCTCCCATAAATGGGAGAGGGGGCTGATCGGCGCCGCTGGTTCGTCCGGAGTCCGGTTCGGCTCCCCTCTCCCGCTTGCGGGAGAGGGGCTGGGGGAGAGGGCGCTTTTCAACTCGCCGAAGCCGCCTTCGGTAAAATATCGCTGGAGATCATTTCGCCGAACGGGCTGACATAGCCACGACTCTCCGGGCGCTGCGGCTGGGCCACGTCCAGATGCGGGAACAGCAGTTCGGCAACCCGGTATGACTCCTCCAGGTGCGGGTAGCCGGAGAAGATGAAGGTGTCGATGCCCAGCTCCGCATACTCCTTGACCCGCGCCGCCACGGTCGGGCCATCGCCGACCAGTGCGGTGCCAGCGCCGCCGCGCACCAGGCCGACACCAGCCCAGAGGTTCGGCGACACTTCCAGGTTGTCGGTCTTGCCGCCGTGCAGGGCGGCCATGCGCTGTTGGCCGACGGAGTCGAAACGCGCCAGCGACGCCTGGGCGCGGTCGATGGTGTCCTGATCCAGGTGGCTGATCAGGCGATCTGCCGCCGCCCAGGCTTCCTCATTGGTCTCGCGTACGATCACGTGCAGGCGAATGCCGAAGCGCACTTCACGGCCCTGCGCAGCAGCCTTCGCGCGCACCTGAGCGATCTTCTCGGCCACAGCAGCAGGCGGCTCGCCCCAGGTCAGGTACAGCTCGACCTGCTCGGCGGCCAAGTCCTGCGCCGCGTCGGATGAGCCACCGAAATACAGCGGCGGACGCGGCTGCTGGATCGGCGGGTAGAGCAACTTGGCGCCCTTCACCTGGATGTGCTTGCCGGCATAGTCGACAGTTTCGCCTTCCAGCACACGGCGCCAGATACGGGTGAATTCGACGGACGCCTCGTAGCGTTCGGCATGGGATAGATGCAGGCCATCGCCGGCCAGCTCGTCCGGGTCGCCGCCGGTCACCAGGTTGAACAGCGCACGGCCGTTGGACAGGCGATCCAGGGTCGCCGCCTGGCGCGCGGCCACGGTCGGCGAAATGATCCCCGGACGCAGCGCGACCAGGAACTTCAGGTTTTGCGTGACCGGGATCAGCGAAGCGGCCACCAGCCAGGAATCCTCGCAGGAACGTCCTGTTGGAATCAGCACGCCGCCGAAACCGAGGCGATCAGCCGCCTGGGCAATCTGCGCCAGATAACCATGGTCGACGGCACGTGCGCCTTCGGCGGTGCCCAGGTATTTGCCATCGCCATGGGTAGGCAGGAACCAGAAGATATTGAGGCTCATGGAGTTGTCTCCTTTCAGGAAATCGTCGGCATGGCCCGGACGCATCCGGGCCTGGGAACTACTGGGCCTGGGCCACCTTGGCCAGCGGTGTCCAGATCACATCCTTGATGTTCAGCTGCTTGGGGATCAGCTTCAGCTCGGTAAAGGTGTCGGCGATCTTCTGCTGCGCCGCGACCACCTCCGGGCTGATGAACTGCGCGCCGTAACCCTGGCGCTCGACGGCCTGACGGGTGATCTCCGGGGACAGGCCGATCAGCGGCGCGACCTGGCTTGTAGCCTCGTCGAGGTTGCCCTTGACCCACTCGCCGACGCCGCGGATTTCCTCGACCAGCGCGCCGATCACCTCTGGGTGCTGCTCGGCATAGGTGCGGGTTGCCAGGTAGAACTGGTGGTTGTCCACCAGGCCACTGCCATCACGCAGGCTGCGGGCCTGCAGTTGTTTCTCGGCGGCGGACTGGAAGGGATCCCAGATCACCCAGGCATCGACGCTGCCACGCTCGAAGGCGGCGCGGGCATCGGCCGGCGGCAGGTAGACCGGGGTGATGTCGCTGTACTTGAGACCGGCGTCTTCCAGCGCGCGCACCAGCAGGTAATGCACGTTGGAACCCTTGTTAAGGACGACCTTCTTGCCCTTGAGCTCGGCCACCGATTTGATCGGCGAATCCTTGGGTACAAGGATCGCCTCACCACTCGGTGCCGGCGGCTCATGGGCAACGTAGAGCAGGTCGGCGCCAGCCGCCTGAGCGAATACCGGCGGGGTTTCACCGGTGACGCCAAAATCCACGGAACCAACGTTGAGGCCTTCGAGCAACTGCGGGCCACCCGGGAACTCCGTCCACTTGACCTCCACGCCCTGCTCGGCCAGGCGTTTTTCCAGGGTGCCCTTGGCCTTCAGCAGTACCAGGGTGCCGTATTTCTGATAGCCGATACGCAATGTCTCGGCTTGAGCGTGAGTGATGGCGCCGAAAGAAATGGCCGCGGCAAACAGGGCGACCAGGCTTCGACGCAAAGTAATGGTGCGCATGGCGCTCTCCCTTTGCGGTGATGTCTTGGTTGGCTACCTGCTTGCCCGTTGGCGGGCGAGTAAGGCGGGGTATTACGGGGCTTACAGTCGGGCAAAGCCCGTGTCAGATACTCCAGCGGGCGTTCACCAGCCGGTCATTGAGCAGGTTCGGGTCGATCGGCTTCGGCCGTCGCGCCAGGGCTGCGTCCAGTTGTTCCAGTGCCTCGTCGAGGCGTTCGCGCAACTCGTCGTCGATCTGCGCGGGCCTGTCGCCTTCCGGGTAGGCGATCTGCTTGTCCACGGCGAACACGCCGGAGAGCATTTCCTGCGCCTTCAGCGCGGCCAGCACCGGCTTGAGGGCGTAGTCCACCGCCAGCAGATGCGCCGGGCTGCCGCCACTGGCCAGGGGCAGTACCACCTTGTGCGCCAGGGCACGTTCGGGCAGCAGGTCCAGCAGCACTTTCAGCGCGCCAGTGAACGACGCCTTGTACACCGGCGTACCGACCACCAGGCCATCGGCGCTGGCCACCACGGCCTGCAGCTGCTGCACTGCCGGGCTGTCGAAGTGCGCATGTAGCAGATCCTCGGCCGGGAAGTCGCGCACCTTGAGCAGGCTCACTTCCACCTGCTGCGCCTCGAGGCGCTGGCGGACGTAATCCAGCAGCACCTCGGTGCGCGAACGCGCCGCAGGGCTGCCGGACAGCAACACGACATGCATGCTGGTTCCTTATTTATTCGGCTGCGGGGTCAGGCGCAGATAGGGTTTGACGGCGCGATAGCCTTTCGGGAAGCGCTGGGCGATTTCAGCTTCGTCCTTCAGCGACGGCACGATCACCACTTCTTCACCGTCCTGCCAGTTGGCCGGCGTGGCCACCTTGTAGTTGTCGGTCAGTTGCAGCGAGTCGACGACGCGCAGGATTTCGTTGAAGTTGCGCCCGGTACTGGCCGGATAGGTGATGGTCAGGCGCACCTTCTTGTTCGGGTCGATGACGAACAGCGAACGCACGGTCAGGGTGTCGTTGGCATTCGGGTGGATCAAATCGTAGAGGTCGGACACCTTGCGGTCGGCATCGGCGATGATCGGGAAGTTGACCGCCGTGTTCTGCGTCTCGTTGATGTCATCGATCCATTTGATGTGCGAATCCACCGGGTCGACCGACAGGGCGATGGCCTTGACGCCGCGCTTGGTGAATTCGTCCTTGAGCTTGGCGGTAAAACCCAGTTCGGTGGTGCACACCGGCGTGAAGTCAGCCGGGTGGGAGAAGAGGATGCCCCAGCTGTCGCCCAGCCACTCGTGGAAGCGAATGCGGCCTTCACTGGAATCCTGTTCGAAGTCAGGGGCGATGTCGCCCAGACGGATGCTCATGATCGTGCTCCTTGGCAGTAGCTTGCGTGGCGCTCACTATGCTCAGGAACCAATCGAAATAAAAAGAATAAATAATGATTTATTTATAACCAAAAGTTATTAACGGAAGGTTCGTCATGTCCACCCCAAACCTGCACAAGGTTCCCAGCGAACAGGTACCGATGGCGCTGCTGCTGGAGGCCGACCCCAGCCCCAGCGTCATCGCCCGCTATCTGCAGGAGGGTCATTGCGTGGTCGCATGCCTGGATGACGCGATCATAGGCGTCTACGTGATCAAGGCCCTGACCGCCGCTGCCTGGGAACTGATGAACATCGCCGTGGCGCCCGAATGCCAGGGTCAGGGTATCGGCGCCCTGCTGCTGCACCACGCCATCGACCAGGCCCGACAACTAGGGGCGAAGCGCCTGGAACTGGGCACCGGCAGCTTCGGCCACCAGCTGACGTTCTACCAGCGCGCTGGCTTTCGCGTGGTAGCAGTCGAGCCGGACTACTTCCTGCAGCATTACCCCGAGCCGCTGTTCGAGAATGGCTTGCAGCATCGGGATCGCTTGCGTCTGGCGCTGGAGCTTTAGACAGGCTCGCGCAGGCGATAGCCAACACCGGCCTCGGTAATCAGGTAGCGCGGCGCAGCCGGGTCATCGCCGAGCTTCTGCCGCAGGTGGCCGACCACCACACGCAGGTAGTGGCTGTCGCCGACGTGGCTGGGGCCCCAGATATCGCGCAGCAGTTGCTGCTGGGTCACCACCCGCCCGAGATGCTGGGCGAGCAGCGCCAGCACCGCGAATTCCTTGGGTGTCAGGGCGATTTCGGTGCCGTCGAGGCTGACCCGACGGTAGGCCAGATCGATGCTCAGTGCGCCACAGGCGATGCTCGCCGGCAACGCTTCGCGACCCTGGCCCTGGCGCAGCAGCACGCGCACGCGGGCGAGAAATTCCTGGATACCGAACGGCTTGGTCACGTAGTCGTTGGCGCCGCCGTCCAGCGCCAGCACCTTCTCGCCCTCGCTGGCACGCACCGAGAGCACCAGCACCGGCACCTGGCTCCATTCGCGCAGGCCGCGCAGCACCTGCTGGCCATCGAGGTCGGGCAGGCCGAGGTCGAGCACCACCACATCCGGGTTGTGCAGCGCCGCCTGGGCCAGGCCGTCTTCACCGTTGACCGCCTCCAGCACCCGGTAGTCCTGGGCGCTGAGGGCGATGCGCAGGAACTTGCGGATCTGCGCCTCATCGTCGATCAGCAGAATGCTCGGCCCCTGGCTCATCAGTCTTCCTCGGCGGCTTGCGGTTGCGTGGTCAACGGCAGATGCAGGGTCAGGCTGGCGCCACGGCCATCGAGGCCCTCGCCGACCGTGACGCGGCCACCATGGGCGCCGACCATGCCCTGGCAGATCGCCAGGCCCAGGCCGGTGCCCTGGCCGCCGCGATCCCCGCGCGCTGCGGTGTAGAACATGTCGAAGATCTTCGCCCGTTCCGCCTCGGGAATGCCAGGGCCCTGATCGGCGACGACGAAGCGCAGTTCCTGTTCGTCGTACTCCAGCGCCACCCGCAGACGCCCGCCGGGCGGCGAGAAGCGCGCGGCATTCTCCAACACGTTGACCAACGCCTGCTCGATCAACGCCGCATGCACACGCAGCAGCGGTGGCTCCGGCGGTAGCAGGCACTCGACCTGCAGCGGCGCGAGCACCGCGCGCAGGCGTTGCAGGGCGCTGGCGACGATGTCGCTGGGTGCCACCCAGTCGCGCGCCAGCTTGAGTCCGCCGTGGCCGAGGCGGGTCATGTCGAGCAGGTTCTGGATATAGCGATCGAGGCGCTCGGCCTCGTCGCGGGTGCCCTCCAGCAGCTCGGTACGATCCGCCGCGGGGATCGCATCACCCAACGCCAACAGGCTGTCGATGGAGCCGCGCATGGCGGTCAGCGGCGTGCGCAGGTCGTGCGACACCGAAGCCAGCAACGCGCTGCGCAGCTCCTCGGTCTGCCCGTGCAGGCGCGCCGCCTCCAGCTCCTCGGCCAGTTGCGCACGGGCCAGCGCCTGCGCCAGCGGCTGGCCTAGAGCAGCGATCAGGCGTCGGCGCCCATCCGCCAGCGGCGCGCCGTCGACGCGCTGCAAGCCGATCAGCAGTAGCGGCCCCTCCTCGCCGCACAGCGGCCACCACCACCAGCGGCTGCTGGGCAGGGTGTCGGTGCCAAGTCCCGCTGGCTGCTCGTGCTGCCAGGCCCAGTCGGCGGCGGCACGCTCAGCATCGGGCAACTCGGCGTGCAGCCCGCCCTCATGCTGCCACTGGCCATCCGCCGAACGCGACAACAGGGTCAGCTGCATCTCGGCCCAGCCGCCCAGTTGTTGCTCGGCCACCACCAGCACGGCCTGGCGGTCGGCAGCGACGGTGAGCTTGCGCGACAGCTCCAGCAGCGCCGTGGTTTCACTCTGCGCCTGACGCAGCGCCTGCACCTGGCGCCGCTGGAGGCTGGCCAGGTTGCCGGTCAGCCCGGCCATGAGCAGGAAGAACAGCAGGGTCAGCACGTCCTCCTGACGCTGGATCTGCATGGTCAGGGTCGGCGGAATGAACAGGAAGTTGTAGGCCAGGAACGACAATCCCGAGCACGCCAGTGCCGGTCCCAGGCTGCTGCGCACCGCCACCAGCAGTACGGCGGCGAGAAACACCAGGGAGATGTTCGGCAACTCCAGCACCCGCGCCAGGCCGAGGGAGATCAGCGTGGCGCAGGCAGTCGCCAGTGCGGCCAGCAGGTAGTCGCGCCAGCGCGGGGCGATGCGCGCACGGCGGCCAGCCCGTGGCTGATCACCCGCCGCATCCAGCACGCTCACTTCCAGCCCGGCACCGGCGGCCAACAGACGCTCGCCGAGGCCACGCCCGAACCAGCGCCGACGCAGGCGCCGTGTGCTGCTGCCGACCAGGATCAGGCTGGCGCGGCGCTCGCGGGCGTGGTCGAGCAGCGTGCGTGCCACCGAGTCGCCGTGCAGCGTCACCACCTCGCCACCGAGGCGCTCGGCCAGGCGCAGCGCGGCTTGCAGACGGCCGCGCTGGTCCTCGTCCATGGCGTGGCGGCCGTCCACATGCACCACCGACCAGGGCAGATGACGCCGCTCGGCCACCCGGCAGGCATGGCGCACCAGGCGCTCGGCCTCGCCGTCGCCATCCACTCCCACCAGCAGGCGCCCGAGCACGCTGGGCGCGGCCTGGCCGAGCTGGCGGTAGCGTTGGTCGAGGTCGGCATCGACCCGCGCGGCAGCAGTCTGCATGGCCAGCTCGCGCAGCGCGGTGAGGTTGGTCGGCGAGAAGAAGGCGTCGATGGCCGCCCGCGCCTGCTCGGGCATGTACACCTTGCCGTCACGTAGACGCTCGAGCAGCTCGCGCGGCGGCAGATCGACCAGCTGGATCTCGTCGGCTTCCTGCAGCACCCA
This sequence comes from Ectopseudomonas toyotomiensis, assembly GCF_017167985.1. Taxonomy (NCBI): domain Bacteria; kingdom Pseudomonadati; phylum Pseudomonadota; class Gammaproteobacteria; order Pseudomonadales; family Pseudomonadaceae; genus Ectopseudomonas; species Ectopseudomonas toyotomiensis. Next base: position 1,870,314 of record NZ_CP070505.1, read on the forward strand.
GTCCGGCACGGTTTCGCGCACCTGCACGCCGGTGATATCGCGGACGCGGTCGTTGAGGCTTTCCAGGTGCTGGACGTTGACCGTGGTGTAGACGTCGATGCCGGCTGCAAGCAGCTCCTGCACGTCCTGCCAGCGCTTGGCGTGGCGGCTGCCGGGCGCGTTGCTGTGTGCCAGCTCATCCACCAGCGCCAGCTTGGGTGGGTCGGCCAGCAGGCCGTCGAGATCCATCTCGCTCAGCTCCAGGCCGCGATACGGCAGGCGCAATGGCGGCTGTTGCGGCAGGCCCAGCAGCAGCGCCTCGGTCTCGCTGCGGCCGTGGCTTTCCACCACCCCGGCGCGCAGCGCCACGCCCTGGCGCAGTTGCGCATGGGCGGCCTGGAGCATGGCGTAGGTCTTGCCCACGCCCGGCGCCGCGCCGAGAAACACCTTGAGCCGGCCACGGCCTTCGCGGGGCAGGTCGGCGAGCAGCGCTTCGGCGCGCAGGCTGTCGTTCATCGAGCACTCGTCACTGGGAAGAAGTGGATGGATTGTCGACCAGCGCCAGGTTCAGAGCCAGCACATTGACCACAGCCGGGCCGAACAGCGGGCGCTCGGTGTATGCCTCGACCAGGCGCAGCAGCTCGGCCTCGGCCAGGCCACGGGCCTGGGCGATGCGCGGAATCTGCCAGGCGGCGGCCTCGGGCGACAGCTGTGGGTCGAGGCCGCTGCCCGAGGTGGTCACCAGTTGCATCGGCACTGGCGTGTCACCTGCAAGGCCGGCACTGGCCTGCTCGATGCGGGCAAACAGCTTCGGATTGCCGGCCGACAGGTTGCTGGCGCCGCTGGCCACGGTGGCGTAGCTACCTGCCGAGGGGCGCGGCTGGAACCATTGATCGCCGTCGAAGGACTGGGCGATCAGGCGGCTGCCGCGTACCTGGCCGGCGTCGTCACGCACCAGACTGCCGGCGGCCTGATCGGGGAAGGCCAGGTGCGCCACGCCGGTGACGGTCAAGGGATAGGCAACCCCGACCAGCAAGGTCATGAAAGCCAGTGTGGTGATGGCGGGACGAAAATGTTCGAGCATGATGAATCTCCGATATCGATTCGTTGCTTGTAGGAGCGAATTCATTCGCGATTGTCTTGGCATCATGCCCGGCCATTTCGCGGATGAATCCGCTCCTACAGCACCTTCAAACAACACTGTTAAACCCAGCCCAACCCCGCCAGCAGCAGGTCGAGCAGCTTGATGCCGACGAAGGGCGCGATCAGCCCGCCGAGGCCGTAGATCAGCAGGTTGCGCCGCAGCAGTTGGCCGGCATCCAGCGCGGGGATACGCACGCCGCGCAGCGCCAGCGGGATCAGCGCGACGATGATCAGCGCGTTGAACACGATGGCCGAGAGGATCGCGCTCTGCGGGCTGTGCAACTGCATCAGGTTGAGCGCGCCAAGCTGCGGGTAGATGCCGGCGAACAGCGCCGGGAGGATGGCGAAGTACTTGGCCACGTCGTTGGCCACCGAGAAGGTGGTCAGCGCACCACGCGTCACCAGCAGCTCCTTGCCCACCTGCACGACGTCGATCAGCTTGGTCGGGTCGCTGTCCAGATCCACCAGGTTGGCGGCCTCACGAGCGGCCTGGGTGCCGTCGTTCATGGCCAGGCCGACGTCGGCCTGGGCCAATGCCGGGGCGTCGTTGGCGCCGTCGCCACACATCGCCACCAGCTTGCCTTCGGCCTGCTCGGCGCGGATACGCGACAGTTTCTTCTCCGGCGTGGCCTCGGCGATCACGTCGTCGACACCGGCCTCGGCAGCGATGGCGGCGGCGGTCAGCGGGTTGTCGCCCGTCACCATGACGGTGCGGATGCCCATGGCGCGCAGCTCGGCGAAACGCTCGCGGATGCCTGGCTTGACCACGTCCTTGAGGTGGATGGCGCCGAGCAGGCGCCCAGCCCCGGCAACCAGCAGCGGTGTACCACCACTCTGGGCGATCTTCTCCACCTCGCGCGCCAGCGGCGCCGGCAGTTCGTCACGGCCCAGACCGAGGTAGGCCAGCACGGCGTCCACCGCCCCCTTGCGATAAGCCACGCCACCCACGTCAGCACCGGACAGGCGCGTCTCGGCGCTGAAAGCGATCAGTGCCATGCCGCTACGGTCGGGCATGTCCATCGGGTGCAGTGTCGTCAGGTACTCGACGATGGACTTGCCCTCCGGGGTGTCGTCGCCCTGCGAGGCCAGCAGCGCCGCCTCGGCCAGCTCCGGCGTGGCGACGCCTGGCGCCTTGACCATGGCGCTGCAACGGCGGTTGCCGAAGGTGATGGTGCCGGTCTTGTCCAGCAGCAGGGTGTGCACGTCGCCGGCGGCCTCTACGGCGCGGCCGGACTTGGCAATGACGTTGAGGCGCACCAGGCGATCCATGCCGGCGATGCCAATGGCCGAGAGCAGGCCGCCGATGGTGGTGGGGATCAGCGTCACCAGCAGCGCCGCCAGGTATATGAGCGGCAGGTCGCCGTCGGCGAAACGGGCGAACGGCTGCAGCGTGGCCACCACCAGCAGGAAGATCAGGGTCAGGCCGATCAGCAGGATATCCAGCGCCACCTCGTTGGGCGTCTTCTGCCGGCGTGCGCCTTCGACCAGAGCGATCATGCGGTCGAGGGTGGACTCGCCGGGGTTGGCGCTGATTTTCACCAGCAACCAGTCCGACACCAGCCGGGTGTTACCCGTTACCGCCGAGCGGTCGCCACCGGATTCGCGGATCACCGGCGCGGATTCGCCGGTAATCGCCGCTTCGTTGACTGCCGCGACACCTTCGATCACCTCGCCGTCGCCGGGGATCAGCTCACCGGCCTCGACTCGCACCACATCGCCCTTGCGCAGGCTGCTGGCCGGTACGGACTGGAACTGCCCGCCGATTTGCTTGTTGGCCATAAGGCCCTGGCTGCCGGACTTGAGGCTGTCGGCGCGCGCCTTGCCACGGCCCTCGGCCAAGGCCTCGGCGAAGTTGGCGAAGAGCACGGTGAACCACAGCCACAGAGCGATCTGCACGCCCAGGGCAGTGCTTACCGCAGGGTTGGGAACGAAGCACAGCACGCTGGTGACCAGCGCGGTCAGCTCCACCACCAGCATCACTGGCGAACGCACCAGTTGGCGCGGGTCGAGCTTGACGAAGGCCTGCTTGAGGGCCGGGCGCCACAGCGCGCCAAGGCCGGTCTGCGGCTGACTGCTGGACGATTTGACGCTGCGTTGCGCCGTTACGGGGGCATTCATCACGGTTTCTCCTTCAGAACGCCAGGTGTTCGGCCAGCGGGCCCAGGGCCAGCGCCGGCATGAAGGTCAAGCCACCCACCAGGAGGATGGTCAACGACAGCAGCACGACGAACAGCGGCCCATGGGTGGGGAAGCTGTTCTGCCCCTGCGGCGCAGCGCGCTTGGCCGCCAGACTGCCGGCAATCGCCAGCACCGGCAGGATGTAGCCGAAGCGCCCGAGCAGCATGGCCAGGCCGAGCATCAGGTTGTGGTAGGGGGTGTCGGCGGTGAAGCCGGCGAAAGCCGAGCCGTTGTTGCCGGTGGCCGAGCCGTAGGCATACAGCGCCTGACTGAAGCCATGCGGGCCGGGGTTGCCGATGGAGGCTGCCGGGCCGGCGAAACTGACCGCCAGGGCGCCGAATATCAGCACGCCGACCGGCATCACCAGCAGCGTGGCGACCATCAGGCGCACTTCACGTGCTTCCAGCTTCTTGCCCAGGTAGGCCGGAGTTCGACCGATCATCAGGCCGGCGAGGAACACCGCGATCAACACGAACAACAACATACCGTAAAGGCCCGCGCCGACACCGCCAAAGACGATCTCGCCCAGCAGCATGTTCACTAGCGGCACCAGCCCGCCGAGGGCGCTGAAGCTGTCGTGCATCGCGTTCACCGAACCGTTGGACGCTGCCGTGGTGGTGGTCGCCCAGAGCGCCGAGGCGAAGCTGCCGAAGCGCGCCTCCTTGCCCTCCAGCGAGCCGACCTGTTCGATGGGCAGCCCCGCCAGCGCCGGGTTCGGCTGCAACTCCGCCCAGGCGCAAACAGCCAGGCCAATGACGAACAGCACCAGCATGCTGGCCAGGATCGCCCGGCTCTGGCGCAGGTCACGCACGTAATGGCCGAAGGTGAACACCAGCGCCGCCGGGATCAGCAGGATCGACGCCAGCTCCAGCAGGTTGCTCAGCGCCGTGGGATTCTCGAACGGATGCGCCGAGTTGACGCCGAAGAAGCCGCCGCCGTTGGTACCCAATTGCTTGATGGCAATCTGGCTGGCCGCCGGTCCCATCGGCAGGGTCTGCTCGCTACCTTGCAGGGTAGTGGCCGAGACGTAGTCGCTGAAGTTTTGCGGCACGCCCTGCCACACCAGCAGCACCGCCAGCACCAGGCACAGCGGCAGCAGGCCGTAGAGCACCGCGCGAGTGATATCGACCCAGAAATTGCCCAGGCGGTCGCTGGACTGCCGCGCCAGGCCCCGGCACAGCACCACCAGCACCGCCAGGCCCACCGCCGGGCTGACGAAGTTCTGCACGCCGAGGCCGAGCATCTGGCTGAAATAGCTCAGCTGCGCCTCGCCGCTGTAGGCCTGCCAGTTGGTGTTGGTGACGAAGCTCACCGCCGTGTTGAACGCCAGTGGCAGGCTCAGTCCGGCGAGCTGCTGCGGGTTGAACGGCAGAGCGCCCTGCAACAGCAGAATGCTCATCAGCACCAGCAGGCAGACCAGGGTAAAGGCCAGCAGCGCCAGGGCGTAGCCGCGCCAGCTTTGCTCACGCTCCGGGTCAACGCCGGCCACGCGGTAGCACAGGCGCTCCACCGGCTGCAGCACCGGGCTGAGCCAGGTGCGCTGGCCCTCCATCACGCGGTAGAAGTAGCGTCCGAGAAAAGGTGCCGGCGCCAGCACCAGCAGGAAGAAGGCCGCCAGCAGCAGCCAGTCGTAGTCGTGCATGGCCGTCTCCTCAGCCACGCCCGGCGGTCAGCAGGGCCGACAGCAGGTAGGCGAAGAGGCCGACCACCAGGATCAGCGACACACCATCGATTGCGTTCATGTCCAAAGCTCCACGATGCGGGGAATCCGCTCGCGAGCATTGTCGAAAGGCTGGCCGTAAAAATTCGATTGGCGCCCCGCCGCCGGGGCGTAAAGAAATCGTATTGATGCGGTGGGATCAGCCCTGTGGGAGGCGCTTCAGCGGCGACTTATCCAGGCCTCACGGCTGCGACTGCATGGATGCAGGAGGTAGAGCGAAGCAGGATGCCCGAGCCGAAAGCCCCTCCCACAAGAGCACCGGCAGCGCTCCCGTAGGGTGGTTTAGCGGCGCAGAACACCGCTACCACAGCCACGTACCCACTCCACGCGCCGCGTAACCCACCAAGCGATGCCAAACCCACCCATCAAACCAACAAATGCGCCACCAGCCCGACTACAGCGCAACCAGCAATGGTCTCGATCACCCCGCGCTTGAAAGCGAACAGAGCCAACGCCGCGCCAAGGGTAATCAACGCCGACACCCAGTCGAACGCCCCGGCAAAGCCCTGCGGCCAGAGCACGTGATAACCGAAGAACAGCGCCAGATTGAGGATCACACCAACCACCGCAGCGGTGATCCCGGTCAGCGGCGCGGTGAACTTCAACTGCCCGTGGGTCGATTCCACCAGCGGCCCGCCGGCAAGGATGAACAAAAACGACGGCAGGAAGGTGAACCAGGTGACCAGCACCGCCGCCAGCGCACCGCTGGCAAAGGTCGAATCGCCACCGAACACCGGCTGGCCAAAGGCACCAACGAACGCGACGAAAGCCACCACCATGATCAGCGGCCCCGGCGTGGTTTCACCCAGCGCCAGGCCATCGATCATCTGCGTCGGCGTCAGCCAGCCGTAGTGACCCACCGCGCCCTGATACACATAAGGCAGCACGGCGTAGGCGCCGCCGAAGGTGAGCAACGCCGCCTTGGTGAAAAACCAGCCCATCTGCGTCAACGTGCCCTGCCAGCCGAACGCCAGGGTCAGCAGGCCCATCGGCAGCAACCACAGCACAACGCCGACCAGCAGGATCAGCGCCAGGCGGCTGGAACGAAAGTGTGTGTGCGCCAGGCGCGTATCGTCATCGATCAAGGCTGGCGCATGCGCGCCGCCCTTTTCGCCATGGCCACCGCCGACCGCGAAGTGCTGCGGCGCCAGGCGCCCTCCGATGTAACCAACCAACGCGGCGCCCAGCACGATCAGCGGGAACGGCAGGTGCAGCACGAAGATGGCGACGAAAGCCGCCGCGGCGATCGCCCACAGCCAGCGATTCTTCAGCGCCCGACCGCCAATGCGCCAGGCCGCCTGCACGACGATGGCCGTCACCGCCGGCTTGATACCGTAGAAGATTCCGGCCACCAGCGGCACGTCGCCGAACGCCAGATAGACCCAGGACAGCGCGACCAGAATCAGCAGCGACGGCAGCACGAACAGCGCCCCGGCGATCACCCCGCCCCAGGTGCGGTGCATCAGCCAACCGATATAAGTCGCCAACTGCTGCGCCTCCGGCCCGGGCAGCAACATGCAGTAGTTCAGCGCATGCAGAAAGCGTCGCTCGGACAACCAGCGGCGCTTCTCCACCAACTCCTGATGCATGATCGAAATCTGCCCCGCCGGCCCGCCGAAACTGATCAACCCCAGCTTTAGCCAGAACCAGAAAGCCTGCAGCAGACTGACCGGGGCGAGACGCTCAGGGGACTCGGACATCGAAGGGCTCCATGGTGGACAAAATCGACCGGCCACTATAGCCGCAGAACATGACCGCCGCGCGACAGCGCACGAAAAATCACCATCGCCGCGCAGCCCTTGTCCCACCTGGCCTGGGCGAGTTTTCCCGCATCTTATCCACAGCACTTTCCCCAGATTCTGTGCACGACGCCCGGTAACCCGCCCCCACCCTGCCCTGCTGTTGAAAACCCCAGCCAAGTGATTGATTAAAAGCGATATTCCGCCTGGCGATAACGCCAGCAAAGCGTCATTGGGCAAAAACTGAACGGCCTGCTACGGCCCGCTTGAATGCTAGGCGCGGAGGGCTTTTGCAAAGGTTATCCACAGCGCTGTTCACAGAAATTGTGGGTGGGTTTGGGAGGGTCTGGATCACCGTCTCTCCAACGGCAAATCACATACATGGCATTTTGCCCACGAAGCATGGACAGCCTCACGGTGGATGGACTAGGTTCTGGGTTGGTTCTGCTGGTGCAGTGATCCAACAGATTGGGCTTGCCATTATCTATGTCGCGTTTCTCCCCGGAGACTGTCGCGTTTCACGCGACCGCCCTCAATCGAAACAAAGACTTGCAGGACGACAAGGAAGGTTGTGCGACAGGTGTCGTGGGTAAACGCGACAGCTATGTCGTCTAGTTAATATTTATGCGCAAGGTCAATCACAGTGTAGTAACTCAAAAACAGGGAGAGTCAAATGAGAGAAATACTAGCTCAAGCAATTAATGAGCGCAGGTATATTGCCTTCACATACAGTGGATTGCAGCGCGAAGCACAACCAGCAGCTGTTGGTATTTCACACGCAGGAAATCCAGTTCTTCGTTGTTATCAAACCGCTGGTGGCCACATCACACCAGGGCATGAATGGGATTTTTGCGAATTAAGCAAAATTGTAGGCCTGAAGGTTCTAGATAAGACATTTTCATCAAACCCTCCCAGCTACAAAAAAGGTGACAAAGGCATGTCTCAAATATTCGCCGAGCTTTAATCGAGTGCATCTTCGTATAACAAGTCGATCTAGCCTACCCGCCAAAGCGGGCGGCTAATCTCCAACGTTACGGTTCAATCAAAGACAGACTCTCCAATACCAATGAATGCTGAAAACGCCATAGAGAGCCACTACAGAAAGCTCTCTGATATTTTGAATAATGAATTCGAAGATCTTTACGAACCAATAAATAATGACAAGTTAAGAATTTTATTCTCTACTCTTCACTCTAGCATAACTAGTCTTTTTGATTCGATGAACAATAGACTTCCAACAGATGAAGATTCGGCTCACTTCTGGGCAGAACCGAGTAGAGAGCTCATTAGATCCATAGAAACGATTGAAGCTTTAGAGAGATCTTTGAAAAACTCTGAATATGCATTCTATATTGAGGAGTATCATCGAGATAAACTTAACTTTTGCAAGAGTTTTCTAAGCAAGAGTGGCGGAAGTGCAATCCCCCCTTATACTGAAAAGCTGGAGCTTTATTACACCATCCCAATATTTTTTCCGCAAAGCTCAATAAAAATTGAAAATAAAAATAATACCGCTGACCTAAAGGCACTCGGCAGCGGATCTTATGCAAACGTCTATAAATATTTCGACAGCTTTTATCTTAAAAACTTTGCTTTAAAACGAGCAAAGAAAGATCTAAATGCAAAGGAGATTCAAAGGTTTAGGCGAGAGTATGAACAGATGAGCATGCTAAGCTCACCATACGTCCTCGAAGTTTATGGCTACAATGAAAAAAACAATGAATATATCATGGAATTTATGGACAACTCTTTGGATAAATACATATTAAAAAATAATTCCAAGCTGTCATTTCATGATCGCGTTAAATTGGGACTACAAATCCTCAAAGCTTTCTCGTACATACACTCCAAAAATATTTTACATAGAGATATTAGCCCCAAGAATATCCTGCTCAAAGAATATGACGACGTAGTGGTAGTCAAAGTAGCAGATTTTGGACTGGTAAAAATCGTTGATAGCGAATTAACTTCGTGCAATACAAACTTTAAGGGCTACTACAATGACCCAAGCCTAGTTACTGAAGGCTTTGATAACTACAGTATCCTGCATGAAACATACGCTTTGACTCGCATTTTATATTACGTGCTAACCGGAAAGAGCAAGACTGAAAAACCACCAGAGAATGTGAGTGCCTTTATTTACAAAGGTCTTAGTAGCGATAAGACTGTTAGGTTTAAGAATATTGATGAGTTACGCAAAGCTTTTCAAGCTATCGCGCCAATTTGATTTGGCCGAAACAACCGGGGGACAGACCACGATTAATTAATCGCTTAAATTTTTGTCTATCCCCAGCAAGTAGCACAGACAACCTCACCCAACGGCGGATGAAAAAAGCGTCATCCACCCTACACTGAAATACCCGCCGCGTAGGGTGGACAACGCGGAGCTTGTCCACCATGCCAAGGGTAGGAACAGCGCGTAGGGCGTACCGGGACGCCGGCCGCTCGGAAGCAGTACGCCGATGATGTGTTGGACGCAGGCTACTGTCCCCGTACGGCCTGGCGGGCTGCTCGCTTCGCGAGCGAGGCCGCCCTACGTCAGCAAGTAGTCTGGGTAGAGCGTCTTCATGCGAATGAACCGCTCGGTTTCATACCCGCAATAACCTCTGAGCCTCGCCCTGACAAAGCCCCCGGATTTCATCCGGGCTACAAAAGCATGCGCGGGCGACACGGGCAAAAAAATCGGGCCTTACGGCCCGAAAAAGTACTCCACCTTGAAGAGTTCGTTTACAGCACCTGCGACTGGTACAGCTCGGTCAGGGCCTCGCCGCGCAGATAGGCCAGTTCGGCCGAGCGGCGGTCGCGCGGGCGGGCCAGGGGCACGGCCAGTTCGCGTTGCAGGCGGCTGGGCGTGCCGCCAAGGATCAGCACGCGGTCGCTGAGGTAGAAGGCTTCGTCGAGGTCATGGGTGACCAGCAGCACGGCAATCTCGTAGCGGGCGGCCAGCTCTACCACCAGATCCTGCAGTTTCATGCGGGTGAAGGCGTCCACCGCGCTGAAGGGTTCATCGAGCAGCAGCACCTGCGGTTTGCCGTACAGGGCGCGGGCGATGGCCACGCGCTGGGCCTGGCCGCCGGAGAGGTGTTTGGGTAGCGCCTCGCCACGCCCATGCAGGCCGACGTCACGCAGCAGTTGTTCAACCCACTGGTCGTCGGCCACCCAACCATCGGCGAGGCCGACGTTCTGCGCCACGCTCAGCCAGGGCATCAGCCGGGGTTCCTGGAACACGACGCCGATGCCGCTGCCACGACCGAAGTTGAGGAGCGGGTTGAGTTCCAGCCCGCCTTGGTAGTCCTGATCCAGCCCGGCGGCGATGCGCAGCAGGGTGCTTTTGCCGCAGCCGGAGGGGCCGAGCAGGCTGACCACTTCGCCAGCGGCCAGGCTCAGGCTGACGTCTTCGAGCACACGCACGTCAGCGAAGGCCTTGTGGATATTCTGCAGTTTCAGCAGCGCACTCATGCTCCGTCCTCCCCGCCCTGATAACTGTCGCGCCAGCGCAGGGCGCGGGTTTCCCAGGCCTTGAGCAGGCTGTCGCTGAGTTTGCCGAGCAGCGCCAGCAGCAGGATCGCGGCGATCACCAGATCCGGCCGCGAGGTTTCCCGGCCATCGCTGAGCAGGTAGCCAAGGCCACGGGTGGCGGCGATCAGTTCGGCGGCGACGAGGAACATCCAGCTCAGGCTGAGCGCGCCGCGCAAGCCGGTGAACAGACTCGGCAGCGCAGCGGGCAGGAGGATACGGCGCACCAGCGCCAGCGGCGACAGGCCATAGAGCCGGCCCACTTCCACAAGTTTGCGGTCGATGTTGCGGATACCGGCGAGCAGCGCCAGGTACACCGGGAAGAAGGCGCCGAGGGCGATCAGCACGATCTTCGGCGTTTCGTCGATGCCTAACCAGAGCAGCAGCAAAGGCACCCAGGCCAGACTGGGAATCGCCCGCAACGCCTGGAAGGTCGGCTCCAGATAGGCTTCGGCGCGGCGGCTGAGGCCCACCCAGGTGCCGATGACGATGGCCAGCGCGGCGCCGATGGCAAAACCGGCGCCGACGCGCAGCAGGCTGGCGTTCAGGTGCCGCCACAGCTCGCCGCTCTGCGCCAGCAGGTACAGCGTTTGCGCCACCTGGCTCGGCGCAGGCATCTGGTGCGTGGGCAATAAGCCGCTGCGCACCAGGGTTTCCAGCAGAGCCAGAATCAGCAGGGGCACCACCCAACCGCGCAGGTCGGTCAGTGCCGGCCGCCAGCCTGGAAGCCGTTCAGTCCAGCGACCGATGACGAGATTGAGCGCGCCCATCGGTCAGTTCCCCGCCTTGGCCACGTTGCTGCCGATCACCTGAGCGGCCAGTTGCGGCTGGATCAGTTGGTCGACCACCTGAGCGACGTCGGTACCCGGACGCACCAGTTGCTCGTCGAGCAGGATGGGCGCGGCGGCTTTCAGCGCCTTGATGTGTTCGGCGCCCGGCTGCGGGTTGCTGAAGTCGGTGCGCGACAGTTGCAGCTTGGCCACTTCCAGCGGCAGCTTGGCTTCGTCGGTGAGCAACTGGGCCAGGGCATCGGGGTTGGCGATGGCCCACTGACGCGCCTGCTCGTAGGCGGCGATCACCTGCTGGATCAGCTCGGGCTGCTCCTTGGCGAACTTCTCGGTGACGCTGAGCACGCTGTAGCTGTTGAAATCACGGTTGCGGTACAGCAGGCGCGAGCCGGCCTGCAGCTCGCTGGCCGCCATCAGCGGGTCGAGCCCGGCCCAGGCCTGCACGTCGCCGCGCTCCAGAGCGACGCGACCGTCGGGGTGTTGCAGGTGGACGATTTCCACGTCGTTCTTGTCCAGCCCGGCCTTCTGCAGGCTTTGCAGGAGGAACAGGAAAGGGTCGGTGCCCTTGGTGGCGGCGACCTTCTTGCCCTTGAGGTCGGCCAGCGACTGGACGGGCGAGTCCTTGGGCACCACCAGCGCTGTCCATTCCGGTCGGCTGGCGACGTAGACGGTGTTGATCGGCGCGCCGTTGGCGCGGCTGAGCACGGCAGCCAATCCGGCGGTGGAGGCGAAATCGGTGCTGCCGCCGTTGAGGTATTCCAGCGAGCGGTTGCTGCCCTGGCTGAACACCCATTTGACAGCGATGCCCTGCGGCGCGAGGGCTTTTTCCAGCAAGCCCTGCTGCTTGAGCACCAGGCTGGTGGGGGCGTAGTAGGCGTAGTCCAGGCGGACTTCTTTCGGTGGCGCGGCATGTACGGCGGCTGGCAACCAGGCGGCGAACAGCGCCGCCAGGCCAACGCGCAAAGCATTCTTCTTCATGGTCATCTCCTCACTTGGATGAAATACCTTCCGGCCCGTTGGCGGGCCGGTCAGGAGATGTCACAACTGGGTTAGTGGATCAGAGCAACGTCAGGGTGTAGCTCAGGATCAAACGGTTCTCGTCGGAGTCGGTGGTGAAATTGCCGCGCTGGGTCGCATTGCGCCAGGACACGCCCAGGCCTTTCAGCGGGCCGCCCTGCAGGGTGTAGTCGAGGCGGAAATCACGTTCCCATTCCTTCAGATCACCATTGGCGGAATCGATATTGTCGCCCTTGAGGTAAGCAACGCTGGCCTTCAGGCCCGGTACACCGAGCTTGGCGAAGTCATAGCCGTACTCGGCCAGCCAGGTGCGCTCACCAGCGTTCTGGAACTTGCCGATCTGGCGGTCGGTGATCAGGTAGGACGAGCTGCCGCCGCCCTGGTTGAGGAACGGGAAGGCGCTGTCGCCTTCGACCTGCTGGTAGCCCAGGCTGGCGAAGTGGCTGCCCAGGGTGTAGGTGAACAGCGCGCTCCAGGTCTGGTTGTCGACCTCGCCAGTGCTGCTGTCGCCGGCACGCCAGTAGCCCGCGCTGCGGTAGCCATCGGCACGGCCGGAGGCGCTGCCATTCTTGCCGTCGGAGTTGCTGTCGAAGTAACGCAGGTCGGTCTTCAGCGAGCCCGGACCGATCGCCCAGTTGTGCACCAGGCCGAGGAAGTGCTGTTTGTAGAAGTCTTCCAGATTGCCGTAGTAGTACTGCAGCGTCAGATCCTTGGTCAGCTTGTAGTCGCCGCCGGCGAAGTAGAACTTGTTGGTGTCGGCGTCACCGCTGGCGCCGGCGATACGCAGGGCGATGTCGTCGGTGGAACTGCGGGTCTTGGTGCTTTCCAGCTGGCCGGCAGTCAGGGTCAGGTCGTCGATCTCGTTGGAGGTGATCTGCCCGCCCTCGAAGGTCTGCGGCAGCAGGCGGCCGTCGTTGAAGGTCACCACCGGCAGCTTCGGCAGCAGGGTGCCGATGCGCGCCTCGGTCTTGGACAGGCGTACCTTGGCGGTCACACCGGCCTTGCTGTAGTCGTCCACGGCGCTGCCGTCGCTATCGAGCGGGAACAGCTGGCCGGGAGTGCGATCACGGCCGGCCTTGCTCGCGGTGCCGCCGGAGTCCAGTTTGACGCCAAGCAGGCCGATAGCGTCGAGGCCGAAACCGACGGTGCCCTGGGTGAAACCGGAGCTGTAATTGAAGATGAAGCCCTGCCCCCACTCCTGCGCCTCGCCGTTGTTGTTGGCGGTGTTCTTGTTGTTGAGGTCGTAATAGAAATTGCGCAGGCCGATGCTGGCCTTGCTGTCTTCGATGAAACCAGCGGCGGTCGCTTCGGTGGCCAGTGCGGCCAGGGCGACGGCCAGCGCCAGATTGGACTTGTTCATGCTCGATGCTCCAGGTGCTGTATGTGCTGTTTTAGGTTTTGGCACTGCACAGGGGCTCGGCAGGACAGCGGACATGGCGCTGGTCTCGGCGGATTGGCATAAGAGCCCCTGATTCGGGCCCGATGCGGTGGTCCGCTGTCGGCTGGTGACTAATCTACGAGACGAGCGTTAATCCCTAAAAAGAATTATTTTTCACTTTGTAGTAACAAAAAAGAATATATGGAAATGGATTGAGGCTCGTAGGGCGTACCGGGCCGCCCTACACAATAACGAGCAGCCGACGTCCCGGGCTTCACTACGTTCGCTCGAATGGCCGATGTTTCGGGCCGATATGCGCCTAAGCTAATTCCCAAAAATTATTTGTTGGCTATTTTTTAGATCGTCTAGCTTCTCTCCACCGGATCACCGGACTTCTTTCCCTCAACACTGAAGTACGCGTGATCCGCCGCAATCTCATGGCCGGCACGTGTTCGTATCGAGAGCCGCCATGTCCAAGACCCATTCCAAACGCAGCACACTGATCGCCGCCTCTCTTGCCATCGGCCTGCTCGTCGCCCCGCTCACCGAGGCCGCCGAGCAACTGCGCATCGGCTACCAGAAATCCTCCACGCTGATCAGCCTGCTGAAGAGCCAGGGCACCCTGGAGAAGGCACTGTCCGACCAGGACATCACCATCAGTTGGCACGAATTCCCCAACGGTCAGCCGCTGCTAGAAGCGCTCAACGTCGGCAACATCGACCTGTCTGCCGACGTCGCCGACACCGTGCCTGTGTTCGCCCAGGCCGCCGGCGCCGACCTCGCCTACTTCGCCCAGGAAGCGCCCTCGCCCAGCGCGCAGGCGATCATCGTGCGCGAGGATTCACCGATCAAAACCCTGGCCGACCTCAAGGGCAAAAAGGTTGCTGTGACCAAGGCGGCCGGCGTGCACTACCTGTTGATCGCTGCGCTGCAGCAGGCCGGCCTGAAGTTCAGCGATATCGAACCGGCCTACCTGACCCCGGCCGACGGCCGCGCCGCCTTCGAGAACCGCAAGGTGGACGCCTGGGTCACTTGGGAACCCTTCCTCAGCGGCGCCCAGCAACAGTTGCCGACGCGCATCCTTGCCGACGGCAAGGGACTGGCCGACTACCAGCGCTATTACCTGACCAGCGCCAAGTTTGCCAAGAGCCACCCGCAGGTGCTGCAGACCGTGTTCGCCGAGCTGGTGAAGACCGGCGACTGGCTGCGCGCCAACCCGCGCCAGGCGGCTGAAATCCTCGGCCCGCTGTGGGGCAACCTCGACCCGGCCATCGTCGAGAAAGCCAACGCCAAGCGCAGCTACCAGGTGCGCCTGGTGCAGCCGGACAGCCTCGCCGAGCAGCAGAAGATCGCCGATGCCTTCTACGGCGCCAGCCTGTTGCCGACCTCGGTGGATGCCCGCGAAGTCAGCATCTGGAGCCCGCAATGAGTGCCGAAGCCCGTCTGCACCCCAGCCTGCGCGACGAACCATTGTTCGCCGCGCACCTGTTCCCCGTGGACTTCGGCAGCCGCACGGCCAAGGTCGAACGCCTGGCCCGGCGCCTGGCAGCCAGCGCGGTGGAACGTGATCGTGCTGGGGGCAGCGCCCAGGCCGAACGCGAACTGCTGCGCGACAGTGGCCTGCTGACCCTGGCCGTGCCGCAGCAGTACGGTGGCCAGGGCGTGGCCTGGCCGGAGATCTATCGCATCACCCGTTACCTGGCGGCAGTGGACAGCTCGCTGGCCCACCTGTTCGCCTTCCAGCACCTGCAGGTGGCGACCATCCTGCTGTTCGGCAACCCCGATCAGCAGCGCCACTGGCTGAGCCGCACAGTGCAGGAGCGCTGGTTCTGGGGCAACGCCACCAACGGCCGCGACACCGGCCTCAAACTCAGCCCACGCGAGGAACATTACGAGCTCAATGGCAGCAAGTCGTTCTGCTCCGGCGCACTCGGCGCCGACGCGCTGGTGATCAGCGCACCGCGCGGCAAGAACCCGGAAGATCGGGTGTTCATCGTCCTGCCCAGCCAGCGCGAGGGCCTGGCGGTGAACAGCGACTGGGACGGCTTCGGCCAACGCCAAACCGACAGCGGCACGGTGCAGTTCGAGCAGGTGTTCGTCGACGCCAGCGAGCTACTCGGCCCGGTCGGCCCCAGCCCGCGTACCACCCTGCGTGCCTGCCTATCTCAGCTGATCCTCACCCAGCTCTACCTGGGCAATGCCCAGGGCGCGCTGGACGCAGCGCTGCGCTACACCCGCGAGCAGAGTCGTGCCTGGCCGGCATCAGGCGTGGCCACTGCCAGTGACGATCCGTTTATCCAGCAACGTTACGGCGAGCTTTGGCTGCGCTACCGCAGCGCCCTGCCCCTGGCCGAGCACGCCGCCCAGCGCCTGCAGAGCGCCTGGGAAAAACCGGCGCTGACCGCCGCCGAACGCGCCGAGGTGGCGCTGGCCATCAGCGAGGCCAAGGTGGTGGCGGTACGTGCCGCGCTGGAGATCACCAGCCAGATCTTCGAAGCCATGGGCGCCCGCGCCACCAGCTCGCGTTACGGCTTCGACCGCTTCTGGCGCAACGTGCGGGTGCACAGCCTGCACGACCCCATCGACTACAAGGTGCGCGACCTCGGTCACTGGCTGCTCAGCGGCCAGGGGCCGCAGCCGTCGCTGTATGGCTGAGGGAGGTGCGTTCAACCGGGAATATGCATAGAAAAAAGCGGTATCTCGCTTCGATAAAGGCTGACTAGCCTGAAATCTGCCAACCTTCGAGAGGTCGTCGACAATGACTATCAAGACCCTGTTCGGCGGCGGCCTGCTGGCCGCCGCCACCCTGCTGCACACGCTGACGGCGCAGGCCGCCAGCGACTATCTGGTCAGTACCGAGTGGCTGGAAAAGAACCTGAAAGATCCCAAGGTACGCATCATCGAAGTCAGCGTGGTGCCCGGCGTCTACGAGCGCGGGCATATCCCCGGCGCGGTGAACTTCGCCTGGCACAGCGACCTGGTCGACCCGGTACGCCGCGACATCGCCAGCCAGGAAGCCTTCCAGCAACTGCTGCGCAAGGCCGGGGTGAATGACGACAGCACCACCATCCTCTACGGCGACAACAACAACTGGTTCGCCGCCTGGGGCGCCTGGGTGTTCGACGTGTACGGCGTGGATAACGTCAAGCTGCTCGACGGCGGCCGCGCCAAGTGGGAGGCCGAAGGCCGTCAGCTGGACAGCCGCGCTAGCACGCCGAAGGCCGGCAACGTCACGGTTAAGGCCGCCAACAAGGAGCTGCGCGCCTTCCTGCCGGACGTGCTGGCCGCCGCCGAGAAGCGCAGCGACGTGCAGCTGGTGGATATCCGCTCGCCAGACGAATACAACGGCAAGGTCTTCGCCCCGCAGGGCGTGCAGGAACTGGCCGTGCGCGCCGGCCATGTACCGGGTGCAGTGAACGTGCCCTGGGGCCAGGCGGTCGCTGCTGACGGCACCTTCAAATCGGCCGAGGAACTGAAGAAGGTCTACGGCGCAGTTGGCATCGACGGCAGCAAGCCGATCATCACCTACTGCCGCATCGGCGAGCGCTCCAGCCACACCTGGTTCGCCCTGAAGAAGATCCTCGGCTACGACGTGCGCAACTACGACGGTTCCTGGACCGAATACGGCAATGCCGTGGGCGTACCGGTGGTGAACGTGGCGGGCACCGTCTGGGGCGGCAAGTAGGCTTGAACCGATCCAGGCGTAGGGTGGATCACGCCTCACCGATCCATCGCTATGAAGGCTGATGCCTCCTGTAGGAGCGGATTTATCCGCGAGTTTCGCGGCCGCAGCCGCTCCTGCAAAACAAACGTCAGTCACGCAAAACACAGCCCCGGCCTAAACACCGGGGGCGCTTTCGTCGGGCAAGGACAACCCATGACCGCCAGCATTGCCTCCCCTCGCGCAACGCTACCCATCGCCACAGCTGGCGTGATCGCCATAGCCCTGCTCGCCTTCATCTGGCAGCTGGCCGACGGCAGCAACGAAGGCCGCGCCTTCAGCTACTCGCTGGCCAGCGGCGCGCTGTTCGGCCTGCTGCTGCAGCGTTCGCGCTTCTGCTTCTTCTGCGTGACCCGCGACTTCGTCGAACGCCGCATACCGGACGGCCTGCTCGGCCTGCTCGCCGCCCTGGCGGTGGGCACCCTCGGCTATCACGCGGTGTTCGGCGCCTTCCTGCCCGACCCCAGCGGCGGGCGCCTGCCCCCGGATGCCCATATCGGTCCGCTGAGCTGGGTGCTGGCTCTGGCCGCCACGGTGTTCGGCCTCGGCATGGCGATTTCCGGCTCGTGCATCAGCGCGCACCTGTATCGCCTCGGCGAGGGCAATTTCGCCTCGCTGGCCGCGCTGGGCGGCGCGCTGCTCGGCTTCGCCCTGGGCTTTTTAAGCTGGAACCCGCTGTATCTGGCC
Organism: Ectopseudomonas toyotomiensis; assembly: GCF_017167985.1. Classification (NCBI taxonomy): domain Bacteria; kingdom Pseudomonadati; phylum Pseudomonadota; class Gammaproteobacteria; order Pseudomonadales; family Pseudomonadaceae; genus Ectopseudomonas; species Ectopseudomonas toyotomiensis. The sequence continues at coordinate 1,888,180 of NZ_CP070505.1, forward strand.
GCCCTGCAGGAAGCACCGGTGCTCTGGCTGCCCGGCCGGCTCGGTTACGGCGGCTCGCTGCTGCTGCAACTGGCGCTGCTGGGGGCGCTGGCCGCCTGGCTGCTGCGTTATCGCCAGGCGGGCACACCTTCCGAAACACAGAGGCTATGGTCGCTGCTGTTCGGCGCACGCTGGCCGGCCTGGGTCGGCGGCGTGCTGATCGGTGGGCTGGCGGTGCTGGCCTACTTTCGCATCGCACCGCTGGGGGTGACCGCCGAACTGGGCAGCCTGGCGCGCACCGGCGCGGACAGCCTGGGCTGGCTGCCACAGCGCCTGGAGGGACTGGACGGCTTTTCCGGCTGCGCCACGGCGGTCAAGGAGGCGCTGCTGTCGAACAACGGCCTGTTCGTCATCGGCCTGGTGATCGCGGCCTGGGCCAGCGCCCTGGCCGCCGGCGACTTCCGTCCCAGCAGCGGCGCACCCCGCGACTGGCTGCGCGGCCTGCTCGGCGGCGTGCTGCTGGGGTGGGGCAGCCTGCTGGCGTTGGGCTGCACCGTGGGCACGCTGCTGTCCGGCGTGATGGCCGGCGCGGCGTCGGGCTGGGTGTTCGGGCTGTTCTGCCTACTCGGCATAGTGCTTGGGCTGAAGCTGCGGCCGCTGTTGCGCTTGGGCTGATGCACCTTCGTAGCCCGGATGAAATCCGGGGTCTTCTGCTGCAGGTTTCCCCGGATTTCATCCGGGCTACGGTTGCATCCGATCTGGCGCTGGGTGGGGGCGGTGCGCGCGGCGCACCCTACACGATTACCCCGTAGGGTGCGCTGTGCGCACCACGTCAAGCTGCGACACCAGCGCTCAGGCCGCCTTGCTCGGCGACGCATCCTCGAAGCGGTCGACCCTGCGCAGGCTCTTGAAGCCGAGCATCCAGCCGCCGGTCACGGTCAGGGTGCAGGCGCAGCCGATCAGCGCCGCCGGCACCACGCCGAACCAGGCGGCACTCGTGCCGGCGCGGAATTCGCCCAGTTCGTTGGAAGAGCCGATGAACAGCATGTTCACCGCATTGACCCGGCCGCGCATGGCGTCCGGGGTGGAGAACTGCACCAGCGAGGAGCGGATGTACATGCTCACCATGTCCGCGCCGCCGGCCACCACCAGCGCGGCGAAGGACAGCCAGAACAGGCTGGACAGCGCGAACACCAAGTTGGCCACACCGAACAGCGCCACCGCACCGAACATCACCAGGCCGACATGGCGGTTGAACGGCTTCATGCTCAGATACAGACCGACCGACACTTCGCCGATGGCCATGGCGCTGCGCAGCAGGCCGAGCCCCGTCGGCCCGACTTCCAGCACTTCCTGGGCGTAGATCGGCAGCAGCGCGATCACGCCGCCGAGCAGCACGGCGAACAGGTCCAGCGAGATGGTGCCGAGGATGATCGGCCGCGTGCGAATGAAGTGGATGCCCGCGGTAAAACGCGCCCACGCGGTGGCTTCCAGCGCCTGCATCTTTTCCGCGTAGCGCACCGGCACCAGCGGCAGCAGTGCGGAGCCAGCGAGGAAGCAGACCAGGCAGACCGAATAGGTCAGCCCGCCACCGCCGATGGCGTACAGGCCGCCGCCGATCACCGGGCCGGAAATGGTCGCGCCACGCATGATCATGCTGTTGGCGGCGATGGCCGCGGCCAGGCGCTCGCGCGGCACGATCTGCGGCAGCAGACTGGACAACGCCGGCCCGGTGAAGGCGCGGCCACAGCCGTAGAGCACCAGCACCGCGTAATACCAACTGACGGCCGCTTCGCTCAGCGACAACCACAGCAGCGCCGCCGCACACAGGCCTTCGACCAGCCAGCTGAGCATGAGGATCAGCTTGCGGTCGTAGCGGTCGATGAGGTCGCCGGCCGGCATCAGCAGCACCAGCATGGGGATGAACTGGGCTAGGCCGACATAGGCCAGCGACAGCGGGTCGCGCGTCAGGTCGTAGACCTGCCAGGCCACCACGATAGCCTGGATCTGAACGGCGAACACCACCACGATGCGGGCGATGAGAAACGGCAGGAAACCGGGAAGTCGGTAAACGGAAACGGGAGCAGCGGACACGGCGAAAATCTCGAGGCAGAACCGGCCAGTGCCGGACGAGGTAAGCCGGCCAATCTACGGGAAAGCTCCGCCACGGGGCAAACCCGGGAACAGGCTGTTGCGCAGATCGCGCCCTAGACCGTGCCAGGCGTCAGACGCACACGAGCGCCTTACTGGACAACGCTGGGTGCCGCGCCTGGTTCGGTCACTGTAGAAGCGCCGCCCCGGCGCGAAGACGGATGCGGCCGTATCGCAATATAGAGTTGCCGGTTCCATTCGCCGCGGTGCGCGGCTCCTACAGGTCTTGGCAGAGCGGGCGGATGCGGGAGGTCGTTCCTCCCGCCAATATCCAGGCTAGACGAATGCCTGGTCGCCGAAACCACGCGGCAGACGCTGCGGGCCTGGCAAGGCAGCCAGACGCGCCTCCCAGGAAGTGCGCCAGTCGTTGACGGCGCGGGCAGCCTTTTCGCGGCGGGCGGCACGGCGCGCGGCATTGCGTGCGTTACGTCGAGCTTCGGTGAACACTTCGGTCTTGCGGCAATTGCGGCATTTGACCTTGGCCAACTCGGTGGTGGCGGGCAGCTTTTCACCATGAGAGCCACAGGCGAGGTGGCCAGAGACTTTGTAGTGCGTAACCATCGCGTTATCTCCTTGATTGTGGGCGCCCGGCTGCTGACAGCCGGTCTACACCCCTCAGGAAATGGGACTGTGCAAGCGGTACGCAGGTTCATTGGCTACCGACCAAGGACCACGCCGCCTCTGGCCGTGCGCCCCGCCAAACGGTTTTAATGCGCTCTTTTGCCGGAACCTCACCATGCCCCTGAGCCCCGATGAACTCGCGCAGATCAGCGCCCTCACCCTGGCCCATTACCAGAGCAGCGCCGAGGATTTTCGCGAGGGCACACGCGACCATGACGTGAGCCAGAATATCGCCGCGCTGCTGCGCCATATCGAGGGCGAGAAGCCCTGGCGCATCCTCGATTTCGGCTGCGGGCCGGGGCGGGATCTACGTACGTTCAGCAGCCTCGGCCATACCGCCGTCGGCCTCGATGGCTGCGCCGAGTTCGTCGCCATGGCGCGTGCCGATAGCGGCTGCGAGGTGTGGCAGCAGAGCTTTCTCGAACTGGACCTGCCGGCCGGACATTTCGACGGCATCTTCGCCAACGCCAGCCTGTTCCATGTGCCCGATCAGGAGCTGCCGCGCGTGCTCGGCGAGCTGCATGCGGCGCTCAAGACCGGTGGCGTACTGTTCAGCTCCAACCCGCGCGGCGAGAACCAGGAAGGCTGGAACGGCCCGCGCTACGGCAGCTACCACGACCTCGAACGCTGGCGCGCGCGGCTCACGGCGGCCGGTTTCGTCGAGCTGGAGCACTACTACCGCCCCGCCGGCCTACCACGCGACCAGCAACCCTGGCTGGCCAGCGTATGGCGGCGAGTCGCTTAGCTCACCACCACAGGCATGCGTAGCCCTAGTCGAATACGGGCCGGAAAAAGCTGCGCTCGTAGCTGAGGATGCAACGTGTCTCTTCGGCGTAGCGAAAGGCCGCCTGACACTCGGCGTCGGCGAAGGAATCCTGACGATAGCGTTCGTATTCGGCGAGGCTGGGGAAGCTGAACAGCGCCAACGCCACGTTATTGGCCCCCTCGGACGGCAGGAAGTAACCGTGGTGCGTGCCGCCGAAGCGCTCTACCAACGGAATCCACAGCTTCGCGTAGTGCTCGAAATCCTTGAGTTTGTAGGGGTCGACGATATAGCGCAGGTAGCAGGTGATCATGGCTGTCCTTCCTTGCGAGTGGTAAGCGGCTAATGTTTTTTGAGCGACGGCAACAGCGCGGTGAGGATACCCAGCAACGGCAAGAAGGAGCAGATCAGGAACACTTCCTCGATGCCGTGGATGTCCGCCAGATAACCGAGCAGCGCCCCGCCGATGCCACCGAAGCCAAACATCAGGCCGAAGAACAGCCCGGCGATCATGCCGACGTTGCCCGGCATCAGCTCCTGGGCGAAGACCACGATGGCGGAGAATGCCGAGGCCAGGATGAAGCCGATCACCATGCTCAGCACGCCCGTCCAGAACAGGCCGACGTGCGGCAGCAGCAGGGAGAACGGCGCCACGCCGAGGATGGAGAACCAGATCACCTGCTTGCGCCCGATACGGTCGCCGATCGGCCCGCCGAAGAAGGTGCCGGCCGCCACCGCGCCGAGAAACAGGAACAGGTAGAGCTGCGAGCTGGCCACCGACAGGTCGAACTTCTCGATCAGGAAGAAGGTGAAGTAGCTGGTGAAGCTGGCCATATAGAAGTACTTGGAGAACACCAACAGAGCCAGGATCAGCAGGGCGAACTTCACCCGACAGGCCGACAGGCCGTGGGTGGCCACGCCGCCCTGCTTGAGCTTGAACAGCGTCAGGTGGTGGCGGTACCAGCGGCTCAAGCCGTACAGCACGACGATGGCGAAGGCGGCGAACAGGCCGAACCAGGCGACGTTGCCCTGGCCGTAGGGAATGATGATGGCCGCCGCCAGCAGCGGGCCGAAGGCGGTGCCGGCATTGCCGCCGACCTGGAAGGTGGACTGTGCCAGGCCGTAGCGCCCACCCGAGGCCAGGCGGGCGATGCGCGACGCCTCGGGGTGAAAGGTCGAGGAGCCGATACCCACCAGCGCCGAGGCCAGCAGGATCGCCGAGAAGCTGCCGACGAAGGCCAGCATGAGGATGCCGACCAGGGTGCACAACGAGCCGGCGGGCAGCAGCCAGGGCTTGGGATGGCGGTCCGTGTGGTAGCCCACCCAGGGCTGCAGCAGCGAGGCGGTGAGCTGGAAGGTCAGGGTGATCAGACCGATCTGGGCGAAGCTCAGGCCGTAGTTGAGCTTGAGCATCGGGTAGATGGCGGGCAACACCGCCTGGATCAGGTCGTTGATCAGGTGCGCCAGGGCGCAGGCGCCGATCACGCGCATCACCAGAGGGCTGGCCTGACTGATGGGCGAGGCGCCGGCCAGGGTCGTAGCGGCAGGACTGCTGGACATGCTTGAAGCTTCCGGACGAGGTGAGGGACGGCGCTATGCTAGGCTGCGCCCAATCGCCTGTCTCACGAAGACAGGGCAGCAACCCTCGCAAAAAAGGCACATTCATGCGCTTAGCTGACAAGCTGCTGGCCGAGATCGACGCTTCCCCTTGGCTGGTCAGCAGCAGCGCCACCGATTACCCGATCAACGCCATCATCGAGCCGCACTCGCACCGCAACAAGCACCAGCTGATCTACGCCATTTCCGGGGTGATGGTGGTGACCTCGGCGCTGAACCAGTGGACGGTGCCACCGAGCCGCGGTATCTGGATGCCTTGCGGCCAGGTGCACGCGATCCGCTGCATCGGCAGCGTGCGAATGCGCAGCGTCTTCGTGCGCCCCGACAGCCTGGCGGACATGCCCGCCGAGTGCCGCGCCGTGGCCATCTCGCCGCTGCTCAGTGAACTGATCCGCGCCGCCGTGGCGATCACCCAGCCCTATGCCGACGACTCGCGCGAGGCACGGGTGATGCGCCTGATCCTCGATGAACTGCGCATCCTGCCGACCCTGCCGCTGCACCTGCCGCAGCCGGCCGACCCGCGCCTGCAGCCGATTTGCACCACGCTACAGAACGACCCTGGCGACGCCTCCACGCTGGCCGACTGGAGCATCCGCCTGGGCCTGGACGAGAAGACCATCCAGCGCCTGTTTCAGAAAGGCACCGGCATGACCTTCGGCCAGTGGCGCCAGCAGGCGCGCCTGCTGCTGGCGCTGGAGCGTATCGCCCTGGGCGAGAAGATCATCGACATCGCCGGAGAGCTGGGCTACGACAGCCCCAGCGCCTTCGCCACCATGTTCAAGAAGCAGTTCGGCACCACGCCCAGCCAGTTCTTCAAGTGATGCCCGGTGGAGGTGCTTGCGCGGCAACTGTCGCGGCTACGACTGCATGGATGCAGGAGGTAGAGCGAAGCAGGATGCCAGAGCCGAAAGCCCCTCCCACCTCGTCACGCACCCATGCTGTCGCCAGCTGGCCGCTCGGGCGAGAGATAGCTGACCAGCTGCCGTGCATGGGACGACAGCGACTCCCAACTGCGCACGCACAGGCGCAGTTCGCGGGTGGCCCAGACATCTTCCAGCATCACCACCGCCACCGGCAGTTCCTGGGCGAAGCGGGTCGCGGCTACCTCGGGCAGCATGGACACGCCAACGCCCTGCGCCACCAGTTGGGCGATGGCATCGAAGCTCGGCGCGCGTACTCGCACCTTGAGCGGCAAGGCATTGCGCACCGCCATGTATTCGATGAAACGCTGCATCGCGCGCTCGGCCGGCAGGCAGACGAAGGGGTAGTTGAGTGCATTGCGCAGCGAGGCCGGGCGTTGCTCAATCAGCGCATGGCCATGGGGCACCAACAGCACCAGGCGGTCGTTGCGAAACGGCAGCGACAGCAGGTCATCGGTGGCCAGGTTGCCGTCGTAAACGCCGATGTCGATGCTGCCTTCCCTGACGATTTTCAGCACGTCCTTGCTGTTGTACTCGGCCAGTTGCAGATCCACCTCGGGGTAGTCGGCCAGGAACGGCCCGAGCGCCGCCGGCAGGAAGGTGCTGTTGGCCACCGTGGAGGCCGCCAGGCGCAGGGTGATGCGCCGCTCGCCGTTGAGTTCCTGCAGGGTGTCGCTGAGCTGGCGGGCCTCCTTCAGCACGCCCTGGCAGGCCTCCAGTACCAAGCGGCCGGCGGGGGTCAGGCTCATGCCGTCACTGCTGCGCACGAACAGCGTCAGCCCGCAGCGCTCCTCGAACAGACGCAGGCGGGTGCTGGCCGCCGACACGGCGACGGGGAAGGTCGCCGCCGCCTTGCTCAGGCTGCCGGTGGCGGCAATCGCCGCGATCAGGCGCAGGTCGGGCAGGTCGAAATGCATAAAGCCTTCTCCAAATCAGAAAGCCATCTTCGTGAAATTGCGATTCTGGCCGTGTAGCTTTCCGCTCAGAATAACAGCTCACTCCCCTGCCGCAGCCCCGCTCATGAATGCTCTGACCGCCTCGTACCGGCGCAGCCTGGACAACGGCGTGCTGTTCGCCGTGCTCTCGGCCACCGGTTTCAGCCTGAAAGCCATCTTCGTCAAACTCAGCTATGCCGCCGCGCCGGTGGATGCCATCACCGTGCTGAGCCTGCGCATGGGCCTGGCCCTGCCGCTGTTCGCCTGGCTGCTGTGGCTGAGCCGGGGCATCGGGCAAGCGCGCTTGTCGGCGAAGGACTGGGCGCACGTCCTGCTGCTGGGGATGCTCGGCTACTACCTGTCGAGCCTGTTCGACTTCTACGGCTTGCAGTACATCAGCGCCGGGCTGGAACGGCTGATCCTGTTCACCTACCCGACGCTGGTGCTGCTGTTGCAGATGCTGGCGCTGGGCGAGCGGCCGGGCCCGCGCACCTTCCTCGCCCTGGGCCTGTGCTACCTGGGCCTGAGCATCGCCCTAGTACATGACATCCGCGTGGAGGGCGACAGCGAGCAGATCCTGCTGGGTGCCGCCTGGGTGTTCGCCAGCGCGGTGACCTACGCCCTGTACTACCTGGGCACCGGCGTGGTGATTCGCCGGGTCGGCTCGATGCGCCTGGCGGGACTGGCCGGCGGTTCCTCGGCGATCATGGTGTTGATCCACTACGCCATTAGCGGTGACCCGACGCAACTGGCGAACCTGCCGAGCGAGGTATGGCTGTACGGCGCACTGATGGCGCTGCTGTCGACGGTGCTGCCGATCTACTGGCTGGCCCTGGCCGTGCAGCGCATGGGCGCCAGCCATGCCGCCATGTTCGGCAACCTGGGCCCGGTGCTGACACTGTTTGCCGCCTGGGTGCTGCTCGGCGAGGCCATCACCCTGTACCAGATCGCCGGCCTGGCACTGGTCCTGCTGGGTGTCTCGCGCCTGTCTTCAGGCAAGCGCAAGACGAGCTGAGCCGGGCTCAGCCCTGGCGAATCAGATCGGCCGCCTTCTCGCCAATCATGATGCACGGCACGCCGGCATAGAGGATGGTCTCGCGAGTGCACCGCTAGGTGCGCCACTGGCCGTTCTGACGCAGCTCCAGACCAGTGACGCGCTAGCCATCGAGCAGCAGGCGCTCAACTTCGCAGATGGTGCGCACGAAGATCGTGCATGGAAACAGTCCGCAATAGCGCTATATACAAAAAAACATAACGAGGTAGGATTGCCCAACCCACACTGGCCCTACACCTGCACTCGACAGGAATCTCCATGCTCAAGCCTCTCAAGCACAGCTTGCTCGCCCTCAGCCTGATCTTCACCAGCGGCGCCATCGCCGACGAGGTCAAGGTCGCCGTAGCCGCCAACTTCACCGCACCGATGCAGGCCATCGCGCCCGCGTTCGAGAAGGCCACCGGGCACAAGCTGGTGGCGTCCTTCGGCGCCACCGGGCAGTTCTATGCGCAGATCAGCAATGGCGCGCCCTTCGATGTGCTGCTCGCCGCCGACGACACGACGCCGGCCAGACTGGAGCGCGAGGTCGCGACCGTGCCCGGCTCGCGCTTCACCTACGCCATCGGCAGCCTGGTGCTGTGGTCAGCCGATGCCAGCTACCTCGACGGCACGGACGCGGTGCTGAAAGCCGGCCAGTTCAGGCACCTGTCCATCGCCAATCCCAAGGCCGCGCCCTACGGCCTGGCCGCTATGCAGGTGCTGGACAAGCTGGGCCTGAGCGAGGCGGTGAAAGCCAAGCTGGTGGAGGGACAGAACATCACCCAGGCGCACCAGTTTGTCTCAACCGGCAATGCCGAGCTGGGTTTCGTCGCGCTGTCGCAGGTGTACAAGGACGGCAAGCTCGGCAGCGGCTCGGCCTGGATCGTGCCGGACACCATGTACGACCCGATCAAGCAGGACGCGGTGATCCTCAAGCAGGGCGCGGACAATCCGGCCGCTGCGGCACTGGTCGAGTACCTGCAGAGCGCGGAAGCGACCAGGGTGATCGAATCGTTCGGCTATAAACTGCCGTAGTCGGATTGCATCCGGGCTACGTTCGCCACTTCCGGAATCCCTGCATGCCGCTGTCCAAGAATGACCTCGACGCCATCCTCCTGACCCTGGAGCTGGCCACGCTGACCACCGTGCTGCTGCTGATCATCGGCACCCCCATCGCGCTGTGGCTGGCGCGCACCGAGTCCTGGCTCAAGCGCCCGGTCGGTGCCATTGTCGCGCTGCCGCTGGTGCTGCCGCCGACGGTGATCGGCTTCTACCTGCTGGTGAGCATGGGGCCCAATGGGTTCTTCGGCCAACTGACGCAGAGCCTTGGTCTCGGTACCTTCACTTTCACCTTTACCGGTCTGGTGATCGGTTCGATCTTCTATTCCCTGCCCTTCGTCGTGCAGCCGCTGCAGAACGCCTTCGAGGCCATCGGTCGCGGCCCGCTGGAGGCCGCCGCCACCCTGCGCGCCAATCCCTGGGATACCTTCTTCAGCGTGGTGCTGCCGCTGGCCCGCCCTGGTTTCATCACCGCCGCCATTCTCAGCTTCGCCCATACCATCGGTGAGTTCGGCGTGGTGCTGATGATCGGCGGCAATATCCCCGGCAAGACCCAGGTGGTGTCGGTACAGATCTACAACCACGTGGAAACCATGAACTACACCCAGGCGCACTGGCTGGCCGGCGGCATGGTGGCGTTCTCCTTCATCGTTCTGCTGGCGTTGTACGGCGGGCGCAATGCTCGGATGAGGGCGCTGTGAGGTTCGGTTTCGGCAAGGCGCCGATACCTGCCATCCACGACGATGGACGCATTCGCGCGCGCTTTCTGGTCAAGCATCCGGGCTTCACCCTGGATGTCGACCTCGACCTGCCCGGACGCGGCGTCAGTGCGCTGTTCGGCCATTCCGGTTCAGGCAAGACCAGTTGCCTGCGCTGCTTCGCCGGGCTGGATCGCCCGCAGCAGGGCTACCTGCAGGTCGCTGGAGAGCTCTGGCAAGACAGTGAGCGCGGTGTCTTCCTGCCGGCGCACAAGCGCGCCATCGGCTACGTGTTCCAGGACGCCAACCTGTTCCCGCACCTGAGCGTGCGCAAGAATCTGGAGTACGGCCAGCGGCGCATCCCCGCGTCGCAACGCAAGGTGGCGCTGGATCAGGCGCTGGAGCTACTGGGCATCGCTCATCTGCTCGAACGCATGCCCTCGGCGCTGTCCGGCGGCGAACGCCAGCGCGTCGGTATTGCCCGCGCGCTGGTGACCAGCCCGCGCCTGCTGCTGATGGACGAACCGCTGGCTTCGCTGGACCTCAAGCGCAAACAGGAAGTGCTGCCGTATCTACAGCGTCTGCACGAGGAGCTGGACATCCCCATGCTCTACGTCAGCCATGCGCCGGACGAGGTGGCGCGCCTGGCCGATCATCTGGTGCTGCTCGACGAAGGCCAGGTACGCGCCAGCGGCCCGCTCAAGGAAATCCTGCTGCGCGCAGACCTGCCCTTTGCCAGCGACGAGGATGCCGAGGCGGTGATTGACGGCCAGGTCTGCGGTCACGATACCGCCTACGATCTGCTGGAGCTTCAGCTGCCCGGCAGCGAAGCGCGCCTGCGCCTGCCTCACGCAGCATTGCCCGACGGCCACTCGGTGCGAGTGAAGATCAAGGCGCGCGATGTCAGCCTGGCGCTCAAGCGCGCCGAGGATTGCAGCCTGCTCAACCTACTGCCGGCACGGGTAGAAAGCTGGCAGGAGCTGGACGCACAGATGCTGCTGACCCTGCGCATCGGTGATCAACGCCTACTAGCGCGAATCACCCGCTACTCCTTCGATCAGTTGAGCATTCATGCCGGCCAGGCGCTCTGGGCGCAGATCAAGTCGGTGTCGCTGCTCGCGCCGTAGGGTGCGCCGCGCGCACCGAGCACACGCAGATGCCGCAGGTTCGTAGCCCGGATGCAATCCGGGGCGATCAAACGCCCCCGGGCAACTCCAGATGCTCCGGCCCGATCTCGGCGTTGCCGGCCAGCAGCAGGGCGAAGTGGATGACGTTCTCCAGCTCGCGGGTGTTGCCCGGCCAACGGTGCGCCTCCAGCACGGCCTGCGCCGCCGGGCTGATCGGCGGGATGGCCAGGCCCAGACGCGAGGCGTGGATGCCGAGGAAGTATTCGGCCAGCGGCAGAATATCGCCGACCCGCTGACGCAGTGCCGGGAACAGCAACTGGCCGTCGCACAGGTAGACGTACAAGCGCTCATCGAAAGTGCCGGCGGCCACCGCACGAGCCAGGTCGATGCTGCTCGCCGCCACCAGACGCACATCCACCGGCAGCGCCTGGCTGGCGCCGACGCGATACACCTCGCGGGTTTCCAGCGCGGCCAGCAGCTTGCTCTGCAGAGGCCGCGAGAGATTGGCGATTTCATCCAGGTAGAGCGTGCCGCCATTGGCCGAACCGAACCAGCCGGCGCGGCTGCTGCCGGTGCCAACATGGGCACCGGCGGCATGGCCGAACAACTCGGCCTCGCCCCACTGCGGGCTTATCGCTGCGCAGCTTACCGCCACGAACAGGCCAGCGCGCTCACTGTGGCGATGGATATAGCGCGCCAGCAATTCCTTGCCGGTGCCGGTTTCACCGAGGATCAGCAGCGGCTGGCCATTGCCCGCCAGGGCCTCAGCACGCTCGCGCAGCTGGCGTGAACGCGCGTCGACGAATACCAGCGCCTTGGCCCGAATGCTCAGCGGGCTCTTGTCCGAATCAGCGAAGGTCAGCGGCGCCGGGAAGTCGGGTGGAAAACTCATGACGTGCAGCTCCATGGCTGCCCCTCACTGGGCGTAGCCTGTACGTGAACAAAAAAGAGCGGGCGGCTGCCTGGCCCGACCCCGCTCCGAAAAGGTTGTCCCGCAATGACGGGCTCAGGCGCGCAAGCGCGACTGCTGTTCGATGCGGCTCTGCAGGCGATAGAGATAGCCGAAGCCCTGCTCCCAATAGCGATGCCCGGACTTCACGTTGATATGCCCGGCACCGCTCAGAATCGCCGCCTCGCTACCCCAAACTCGCGCCAGCTCCAAGGCGCGCAGGGCACTAGCCGCTGCGTCGTTGTCGGAACCCACCAGCAGGCTAGGAAAGGGCAGCAGATCACGCGGCATCGGTGCGAAATTCTGCAGCGGTTCGGGGCAGCCCGGCCGCTCGACATCGGCCGGCGCCACCAGCAGCGCGCCGCGCACACGGCGCAGCAGTTCGACCGGTGCCTGCGCGGCCCAATGCGCCACCGTCACGCAGCCCAGGCTATGGGCGATGAGGATGAGCGGACGCGGATCGTCGGCGACTGCCTGGTTCAACGCGGTGACCCAGTCGCTACGTTGCGGGTTGAGCCAGTCCTTCTGCTCCACACGCGCACTGTTCGGCAGGCTGCGCTGCCAATGGCTTTGCCAGTGCTCTTCGGGGGAGCCCTGCCAACCCGGCAGGATCAGATAACGGATTGCTTCGCTGCCCATCACGGCGCCTCCTTCAATCGAATGGCGTCAGTCTAGGCAACACGAATTAATTACAAAAAGAATAAGAGCTTATTTGCTTATTCCAAAAATTCAAGGCAAACACACGACGCCTTATATTTCCAAAAAGCATATAAATGTTCTTAAACAATATTTTTAAGAATATTTCCGCCTCTCTACTATCCGCTTCACGCCAGCGTCGGTACTCCATACCGCCGCCGTGGCGACCTATTCACAAGGAGCCTGGAAATGACCGCGACGCTGAGAAACCTCGAAGGCCAGGATGAAGCCAGCATCCTGCGCGAGATTCAGACCGCCCTGCATGGCCTGAAATTCGGCTCGGTAGAAATCACCGTGCACAACGGCCAGGTCGTGCAGATCGAGCGCAAGGAAAAGATTCGCCTGCAACAACCGAGCACCAAGAACAGCTGAAACATGATGCGGCCCGACTGGACCACCAGAGGGCTCGAGAAAGATCGCCCCGCCTGACACCCCATACGCCAACACAAGAATTTCACAGTTAGGAGCTGCACCATGTCCCTTCGTCGTTTTGCCCTGGCCGCGCTGGCCAGCAGTCTGATCGCCGGCCCGGTGGCCGCCGCACAAACCCTGCTCAACGTGTCGTACGACCCGACCCGTGAGCTGTACACCGAATTCAACGCCGCCTTCAACAAGCACTGGCAGGCCCAGGGCAACGAAGCGGTGACCATCCAGCAATCCCACGGTGGTTCGGGCAAGCAGGCCCGCGCGGTTATCGACGGCCTGCGCGCCGACGTGGTGACCCTGGCTCTGGCCGGCGATATCGACGAGCTGTACAAGCTCGGTAAGCTGATCCCGGAAAACTGGCAGGAGCGTCTGCCGGACGCCAGCACCCCCTACACCTCGACCATCGTGTTCCTGGTGCGCAAGGGCAACCCGAAAGGCCTGAAGGACTGGGATGACCTGGTCAAACCGGGCGTGGAAGTGATCACCCCGAACCCGAAAACCTCCGGTGGTGCACGCTGGAACTTCCTCGCTGCCTGGGCCTATGCCCAGCAGAAGTACGGCAGCGAAGCCGAGGCCAAGGCCTTCACCGAGAAGCTCTACAAGAACGTCCCGGTGCTCGATACCGGCGCCCGCGGCTCGACCATCACCTTCGTCAACAACGGCATCGGCGACGTGCTGCTGGCCTGGGAGAACGAGGCCTTCCTGGCGCTCAAGGAAGAAGGCGGAGAGAACTTCGAGATCGTCGCGCCTTCGCTGTCGATCCTCGCCGAACCGCCGGTGAGCGTGGTCGATCAGAACGTCGACAAGAAAGGCACCCGCAAGGTCGCCGAGGCCTACCTCAACTACCTGTACAGCGAGGAAGGCCAGCGTATCGCCGCCAAGCACTTCTACCGCCCACGCAACCAGGCGGTGGCGGCCGAGTTCGCCAAGCAGTTCCCGCAGCTCAAGCTGGTAACCATCGACGCTGACTTCGACGGCTGGAAGAGCGCGCAACCGAAGTTTTTCAACGATGGCGGCATCTTCGACCAGATCTACCAGGCGCAGTAGCCCTTAGGGTGCGCCGTGCGCACCAGTGCACGGCCCACCAGATCGTCGCAGCCAGTGGCGGGTTCCACCCGCCCTACCAAGGAGCTTGCATGTCTCGCCGCACTTCCCCCGTCATACCCGGCTTCGGGCTGACGCTGGGTTACACCCTGGTGTACCTCAGCCTGTTGGTGCTGATTCCCCTGGGTGCCATGTTCGTCCACGCTGCCCAGCTCACCTGGGATCAGTTCTGGGCAATCATTTCCTCACCGCGCGTGCTGGCCGCCCTGAAGCTGAGCTTCGGCACCGCCTTTCTCGCTGCCATCATCAACGGCGTGATCGGCACGCTGCTGGCCTGGGTGCTGGTGCGCTACACCTTCCCCGGTCGCAAGGTCATCGAAGCGATGATCGACCTGCCGTTCGCCCTGCCCACAGCCGTTGCCGGTATCGCCCTGACCGCGCTCTACGCGCCCAACGGTTTGATCGGCCAGTTCGCCACGGCCCTGGGCTTCAAGATCGCCTACACCCCGCTGGGCATCACCCTGGCGCTGACCTTCGTCACCCTGCCCTTCGTCGTGCGCACCCTGCAGCCGGTGCTGGCCGACATCCCCCGCGAGGTCGAGGAAGCCGCCGCCTGCCTCGGTGCCAAGCCGTTGCAGGTGGCTCGCCATGTGCTGCTGCCGGCGTTACTGCCGGCCTGGCTGACCGGCTTTGCCCTGGCTTTCGCCCGTGGCGTTGGCGAATACGGCTCGGTGATCTTCATCGCCGGCAACATGCCGATGAAGACCGAGATCCTGCCGCTGCTGATCATGGTGCAGCTGGACCAGTACAACTATGCCGGCGCCACCGCCATCGGTGTGCTGATGCTGGTGGTGTCGTTCATTCTGCTGCTGCTGATCAACCTGCTGCAGCGTCGCATCAGCCGTTCTTGAGGAGCCAGGCATGTCATCTGCAACCCTGACGGCCAGTGCCGCCAACAATGCCGCACGCCGTGGCAACGCCCTGGGCCGCCGCCTGCTGATCGTTTCGGCCTGGCTGGTGTTCGCCTTCTTCCTGCTGCTGCCCTTGTTCGTGGTGGCGACCGAGGCGCTCAAACAGGGCGTCGGCGTGTTCGTCACTTCGATCCTCGAACCTGACGCCATCAGCGCGCTGAAACTGACCCTGCTCGCCGTGGGCATCGCCGTGCCGCTCAACCTGGTGTTCGGCGTGGCCGCCGCCTGGTGCGTGAGCAAGTACGAGTTTCGCGGCAAGAGCATTCTGGTGACCCTGATCGACCTGCCGTTCTCGGTGTCACCGGTAATCGCCGGTCTGATCTATGTGCTGCTGTTCGGCGCCCAGGGCTTCTTCGGCCCCTGGTTGCGCGAGCACGACATCCAGATCATCTTCGCCCTGCCCGGCATCGTCCTGGCCACCGTGTTCGTCACCGTGCCCTTCGTCGCCCGCGAGCTGATCCCACTGATGCAGGAGCAGGGCACGCAGGAGGAAGAGGCCGCGCGCCTGCTCGGTGCCAACGGCTGGCAGATGTTCTGGCACGTGACCCTGCCCAATATCAAATGGGGCCTGATCTACGGCGTGGTGCTGTGTACCGCGCGGGCGATGGGCGAGTTTGGCGCGGTATCGGTGGTCTCCGGGCACATCCGCGGCTACACCAACACGCTGCCGCTGCATGTCGAGATTCTCTATAACGAATACAATCACGTCGCCGCCTTCAGCGTTGCCAGCCTGCTGCTGCTTCTGGCGCTGTTCATCCTGCTGCTCAAGCAGTGGAGCGAATCCCGTATCAACCGCCGCAAAGCCAGTGCTGGCGAGGAATAAACATGAGTATCGAAATCCGTAACGTCAGCAAGAACTTCAACGCGTTCAAGGCGCTGAACGAGATCAACCTGAACATCCAGAGCGGCGAACTGGTCGCCCTGCTCGGCCCATCCGGCTGCGGCAAGACCACCCTGCTGCGCATCATCGCCGGCCTGGAAACCCCGGACAGCGGCACCATCGAGTTCCACGGCGAGGACGTCTCCAACCACGACGTGCGTGATCGCAACGTCGGCTTCGTGTTCCAGCACTACGCGCTGTTCCGCCACATGACGGTGTTCGACAATGTCGCCTTCGGCCTGCGAATGAAGCCCAAGGGCCAGCGCCCGAGTGAAGAGGTGATCCAGCAGAAGGTGCACGAACTGCTCAACCTGGTGCAGCTCGACTGGCTTGGCGATCGCTACCCCGAACAGCTCTCCGGCGGTCAGCGCCAGCGTATCGCCCTGGCCCGCGCCCTGGCGGTGGAGCCGAAAGTGCTGCTGCTAGACGAACCCTTCGGCGCGCTGGATGCCAAGGTGCGCAAGGAGCTGCGCCGCTGGCTGGCGCGCCTGCACGAAGACGTGCACCTGACCAGCGTATTCGTCACCCACGATCAGGAAGAAGCCATGGAAGTGGCCGACCGCATCGTGGTGATGAACAAGGGCGTGATCGAGCAGATCGGCACGCCGGCCGAAGTCTACGAGTATCCGGCCAGCGATTTCGTCTACCACTTCCTCGGTGACGCCAACCGCCTCTACGTCGGCAACGATCACCACGTGCTGTTCCGCCCGCACGAGGTTGACCTGTCCAGCGAACCGAGCCCGGAGCACAAGGCCGGCGAGGTACGCGACATTCGTCTGCTCGGCGCGATCACCCGCATCACCCTCAAGGTCGAAGGTCAGGACGAGCTGATCGAAGCCGAGGTGGCCAAGGATCACGTCAGCCTGGACAACCTCGCCCGCGGCACCACCCTGTACTTCAAACCCAAGGGCGGCAAGCCGGTCAGCGCCCAGGTGTAGCTCTTCGTAAGGTGGGCCGGGCGGCAGTACGTAGGGTGGGCTTCAGCCCACCGCTCAGAGCTCAACCTTTGTTTGGTGGGCTGAAACGAATCGTCGCTCAGCCCACTCTACGGAGCCGCGATCGCCATGATCGCCCTACGCCCTTGGGGTGAGACCTGCAGCGCACGCGAACCCGTGCTGCGCCGCAACCAGCCCTCGCCTTCGCACAGACCCAGCAACGCCGCGCCCAGCGCACCACCGAGATGCGGCTTGCGCTCGCTCCAGTCCGGGCAGGCACAGAGTCGCTGGCGGCGCTGACGGTTGACCTGGTGCAGATCAATCCCCAACGCCTGCAGCCCCTGCTCGCCGCCTGCCGTCAGTTGCAGCGCACCGCCCTCCTCGCTCAGCCAGTCAGCCGCGCGCATGCGCGCGAACACACCGACCGCCAACTCGCCGGCCAGATGGTCATAGCAGGTGCGCGCCTCGCGCATGGTCTGCGGAGTACCGCGTGAAGCCGGCACCGCGCGTGGTTGCCGTGGCTGCGCGGCCAGCGCGGCACTGGCCAGGGCCTCGACCAGTTGCCCGACTTCCGGCCCGGCCAGGCGGTAATAGCGATTGCGCCCATGGCGCTGCTGCTCCAGCAGGCCGCCTTCCACCAGCTTGGCCAGGTGCGCGCTGGTCGATGACGGCGACAAGCCCGCGAGCAAGGCCAGCTCACCGGCCGGTCGCGCGCTGCCATCCATCAGTGCCCAGACCATGCTGGCGCGCCCGGCATCGGCGAGCAGCGCGGCAATCGAGCTGAAACCCGGTGCGTATTCCATAGTTCACCTCATGACGAAACATGGCGTGCAACAAATATGGATACTGGCAGGCAATTTCAGTCAGAGCCAGCCAGGGAGAAACCGATGCTCGCCGTGATCTTCGAAGTTCAGGCCAAGCCAGGCCTGCAGCAGGACTATCTCGACCTCGCCGGTGAGTTGCGCCCGCTGCTCGCCGAGCAGCCGGGTTTCATCTCCATCGAGCGCTTCCAGAGCCTGACCCAGCCGGGGAAGATCCTGTCGCTGTCGTTCTGGCAGGACGAAGCCGCAATCCAGGCCTGGCGCCAGCGCGAAGAACACCGCCGCGCGCAGTCGGCGGGACGCGAGGAGGTCTTCAGTCACTATCGGTTGCGCGTGGCCCAGGTACTGCGCGACTACGGCATGCACGAGCGCGAACAGGCGCCGGCCGACAGCCGCGCGATCCACGAGCAGGGGGCAGCGCGATGACTGAGCACCTGCTCCTGATCCTCGCCACCTTCCTGCTCGCCGGCATGGTCAAGGGTGTGGTCGGCCTTGGCCTGCCGACCATCGCCGTCGGTCTGCTCGGCCTGGTGATGGCGCCATTGCAGGCCGCCGCGCTGCTGATCATCCCGTCGATGGTGACCAACATCTGGCAGCTGTGCGACGGTCGCAGCCCGCTGCCGATGCTGCGCCGGCTGTGGCCGATGCTGCTGGGCATCCTGTGCGGCACGCTGCTGGTCGCTGCTCTGCTGCAGAGCCTCGACCTGCCCGGCGCCACCCGCTGGCTGGGCGTTGCACTGGTGGTCTATGCACTGCTTGGCCTGGCCAAGGTGCACTTTCGCGTGGAGCGAACAAAGGAAGGCTGGCTGAGCCCGGCGATCGGTGCGCTCACCGGCGCGATCACCGCGGTTACCGGTGTATTCGTGATTCCTGCCGTGCCTTACCTGCAGGCCATCGGCCTGGAGAAGGACGATCTGGTTCAGGCCCTGGGGTTGTCCTTCAGCGTCTCCACCCTGGCTCTGGCGGCATCGCTCGGTCACAGCGGTGAACTGCTGCAACCGGCGGTGCTGGGTGTATCGGCCCTCGCCCTAGTACCCGCACTGCTGGGCATGGCCGGCGGCCAGTGGCTGCGCAAACGTATCAGCGCGGAGCGCTTCAAGCGCTGGTTCTTCATCGGCCTGTTGCTGCTTGGGGCAGAACTGGCGCTGCGCGGCCTCTGAACCTGACCATCAAACGGCGGCAGCCTGCGAGTGCTTGAGGCCGAACCATTGCAACTCGGCCAGCAGCGCCACCGCCAGCGCCTGAGCGATAACGAAGGCGTAGCCGAACAGGTTCGGCGACACCCAGCCGATCACCAGTACCAGCAGGCTGTCGATCACCCACAGCGCGTTGACCGCGATCACCGCCCAGATCGCCTGGCGGCTGATTTCGGCGCGGTTGGACAACCACACCAGCAGCGCTGCGAACGGCAGCAGGGCGCTACCGGCGACCAGCAACAGCATGCGCGGTAGTTCGAGGAAGGCGCCCAGCCAGCCGGCCGCCAAGACCAGTAGCAGACCGGTGACACCGCTGAGCAGGCCATCGAGCAAGAGGGCGTTGCGCAGCATCGGGGTGGGTTGCAGTGCGTTCATGGCGAATCCTCCGTAGGGGCACCGGAGTGGTGCCTGGCCTACAGATTTCGCCGAAAACAGCAGCGCGTCGATTACCTGCCAGGTAATGGCCGACATGACCTGACTGAACTATCGTGCTGGCCATGAATAATACCCAGACCGCCGGCGCCCTTTTGCGCCAATGGCGCCAAAGGCGCCGCCTGAGCCAACTTGACCTCGCCTGCGAGGCGGAGATATCCACCCGCCACCTGAGCTTCGTCGAGACCGGACGTGCGCAGCCCAGCCGCGAGATGCTGCTGCATCTCGCCGAGCAGTTGGAGATTCCCCTGCGCGAGCGCAATCGGCTGCTCAGCGCAGCCGGTTTCGCCCCGCTGTACAGCCAGCACGAGCTGAGCGACCCGGCGCTGGCTCCAGCCCGCCAGGCGATCGAACAGTTGCTCAAGGCCCATGAACCCTATCCGGCGCTGGCCATCGACCGACAGTGGAACCTGCTGGCAGCCAACGCCTCGGTCGGCCCCTTCCTCGCCGGCATGCCGGACTTTCTGCTCGGTCCGCCGCTCAATGTGATGCGCCTGTCGCTACACCCCGAAGGCCTGGCACCGCGTATCGCCAACCTCGCGCTATGGCGCGCACACCTGCTGATGCGCCTGCAGCGTGACGCCGAAATCAGCGGCGACGAAGCCCTGTTCAGCCTGCTCGATGAGCTGCGCGGTTATCCGGCGCCGGCTGAAGTCCCTGCGCCACCGAGCGACGCCGTGCTGGTGCCGCTGCAACTGCACAGCGAACAAGGTGTGCTCAGCCTGATCAGCACCATCACGGTGTTCGGCACCCCGAATGACGTGACCCTCGCCGAACTAGCACTGGAAACCTTCTTCCCCGCCGACGCTTTCACCGCCGAGTACCTGCGCAATCTGGCGAACAGCACCTGAACAGTAACGATTTCCGACGAAATCACTCTTTCGGGTCATGCTCTGCAGCGCGTCACGCAGTAGTCTTGGCGCTGCGTCATTGACGCTGCCTACTGCATACCTGCTCAAAACAATAACAAGGAGCACCCCGGATGCGCTGTAAAGCACTATTGCGCCATGCTTTTTTCTGGTCGCTCGGACTCTTCGTCGGGCTATCGCCAATGGCCTTCGCCGAGGCCGTCAGCCCGCAGGAGCAAATTCAGATACACGCCAGCCGCGCCACCAGCAGCCTCATGCTGTTACGTGGCGAAGGGTTCCAGAAGACTCATCAGCAGCGCCTGGAAGCCGACCTGGCCGCTCTGGCCGGCGCCGTGCAGAGCCTGCCGCAAGGCAGCGCAGAACTCACCAGCGCCCATCAAGCCCTCGTTACCCAATTGCGCAACGGTGTTTCCTATGGCCCCGGTGACGAGAACGTACCCTGGCGTTTTCCCGAAGACCTCAGCCGCGCCCTGCGCGACTTCCTCAGCACGGCCCGTGCACTACCGGGCGCCGAAGGCCAGAGCGAGCTGGCGGCGAAGGTCGAGTACCTCAGCGTGCAATACCTCAGCCGCTCCTACCTGGGCACCTTCGAGATCGCCCGCGAGCAGCCCGGCACCTACCTCGGTCAGGACGAACGCCTGCTGCTGCCGGCCATCGACAGCGAATTGCAGGCGCTCAAGGATCAATCCGACCCGCAGGTGACCAAGCTACAGACGCGCTGGAGCTATCTGCGTGCGGCGCTGGCCGACATGAACAGCCAGAGCAACACCCTGCAGAGCGTCTCCGGCCGCCCCTTTGCCCCCATCACCGTGGATCGCCACGCACGTTCGATGACGGCGCAGTGGATGGCGATGTTCTAGAAAGGTTCGCGGCTGAAGCCCCTCCGACAGCCTCTCGAGCTTGTGGGGGGCTTCAGCCGCGCTCCGGTGACTTCGTAGGAGCCGCGCCCCGCGGCGAATCGTGCCGACAACTATGGCAGAGTCAGGCCAGCGCCTTCTTCTCGCGGATGCAGGTCGGGCCGGCGATCTCCACCACGGCATGCTCGACTTCCTTGCGCAGGCCGAGCAGAAAGGCCAGTTCAGCGACCACGAACAGCGGGCCGATCACCAGCCCCATGACGTCATCGACGAAGGCCGGCTTGCGTCCTTCGTAGTAATGACCGATGAACTGGATGACCCAGCCGACCACGAACAGGCCAATGCCTGCCGTCAACCACAGGGCAGTGGAAGCGACCGCCAGGCTGGCACCGGCCCACAGGCATAGCCCCAGCAGCACGGCCATGAGCAGGCCGAAACGGGTGTCCAGGCGCAGGTAGAACCATGCCGACGCCAGCGCCACCAGCGTGGCAGGCGCCAGCCACAGGCCGGCGAGATGGAAGCCTGGCCGCGACAGCAGCACGGCGACGGCCAGCACGATCATCGGGATGCCGATGAAATGACTGGCGATATTGCGCCGGTCGCGATGGTAGGCGGCATATTGCGCCAGGTGATCGACGAGGGTTTTCATTATTATCGTCCTCAGGTGTGAAACGGGCCCGTACATGATCCCTCCACCTTGGCTAGTCGCACTGTCGGCTAGCCGACAATGGCAGGGAAGGCCGCACCGCCGTGCAACCTCACAGGAGCCGCCATGCCCGATCCCCGTCATTACTTCAGCCAGCTGAACCAAGGCCACTGGTTCGCCGCATTGCCCCCAGCGCTGAGCCAGAACCTGCTGGACATGGCCCAGGTGCAACGCCTGGATGCCGGCCAGCGGCTGTTTCGCCGTGGCGACAAACCCAGCGGGCTGTATGCGGTGGTCGAAGGTGCAGTGCGCATCGGCGCGGTCAGCGAAAACGGCAAGGAGGCATTGCTGACCCTGGTCGAACCGCCTTACTGGTTCGGCGAAATTTCCCTGTTCGATGGCCTGCCGCGCACCCACGATGCCTTCGCCGAAAGCGCCAGCATCCTGCTGCTGCTACCCCAGCATGACCTGCTCGCGCTGCTTGAACGCGAGCCGCAGTACTGGCGCGACTTCGCCCTGTTGATGAGCCACAAGCTGCGTCTGGCCTTCGTCGCGCTGGAAGACATGAGCCTGCTGCCGGCCGCGCCGCGCCTGGCCCGACGCCTGCTGCTGATCGCCGAGAACTACGGTGAAAGCGAACCGCGCCGAGTGCTGCACCTGGCTCAGGAGCAGCTGGCGCTGATGCTCTCGCTGTCACGCCAGACCACCAACCAGATTCTCAAGGAGCTGCAGGCGCAGGGCGTGGTGCAGCTCACCTACGGCGAGATCGAAATTCTCGACTTCGAGCGTCTGCGCCAGCTGGCCTCCTGAACTGCTGGCGTCCTGCCAGTGTCCAATCCCTGTCGTTTTTCATGCAGGAAGTACCGCACCGATGCCAGACAATGCCCCCGCTCCGCTGCCCGATGTGCTCGCCGGCCCGCTGCTGCGCCGCCTGGAGCCCGGCCGCCTGGTGCTGTGGCTGGTGGCCAGCCGCGAACTGAGCCTGCAACTGTGGCTGCAACCCGAGGGCCAGGCGCAGCAGACGCATGCGCTGAACGAACACTGCCAGCAACTGCCGCTGGGCCGACAGGCCGTGCTGCACCTGATCGACCTGCCGCTCGAACAGGCACTGCCACAGGACCAACGCATCGCCTACGACCTGCAGATCATCGACAGCGCGGGCGCGAAAGGCATGCGCGACTGGGCGCCGCACCTGCTCTACGACGGCGCTGAGCAGGCTGATTTCGTCCTGCGCTCGCGCGTCGACCACCTGCTCCACGGCTCCTGCCGCAAGCCGCACCACGCCGCTGCTGACGGCCTGCTCTGCGCCGACCGCCTGCTGGCAAGTCAGCCCGAGGCCGAGCAGCGTCCGGCACTGCTGCTGATGAGCGGCGACCAGGTCTACGTCGACGATGTCGCCGGCCCATTGCTGTGCGCCATTCACCAACTGATCGCTCGCCTCGGCCTGTTCGACGAGTTTCTCGAAGGTGCCGTGGTCGAGGACAGCCAGGCGCTGTATGGCCACCCGGTCGGCTACTACCAACGCGCCGAGCTGCTGCCGGCGGTGAAGAGCAACCAGACCCTGCGCGACAAGTTCTTCGGCGGCGTGGAGAAGCCGGTCTTCACCAGCAGCAGTGCCGACAATCATCTGGTGACCTTCGCCGAGATGATCGCCATGTACCTGCTGGTCTGGTCGCCGCTGCCCTGGACGCTGATCAGCGAAGAGCAGCCAGCGCTGGACGAGGAACAGCAGCAGCGTTACGCCCGTGAGCGCGAACGCATCGACGCCTTCCGCCAGACCCTCGGCCAGGCCGCGCGGGCGTTCGCCCATCTGCCGACACTGATGATCTTCGACGACCACGACGTCACCGATGACTGGAACCTCTCCGCGCGCTGGGAGCAGACCGCTTATGGCCATCCGTTCTCCAAGCGCATCATCGGCAACGCCCTGCTCGCCTATATGCTTTGCCAGGGCTGGGGCAACAACCCGGATGTATTCGATGAGCCGCTGCAGGCCTTTGCCGACCTGCTGCAGCAGCGTCAGAACCATCACCTGCAGGCCGCAGCGCAGGACGCACTGATCGACCAGTTGCTGCATTTCGAGCAGTGGCACTACGTGCTGCCGACCACGCCCGCGCTGCTGGTGCTGGACACCCGTACACGCCGCTGGCGCAGCGAAGGGCACCTGTCGAAACCCTCGGGGCTGATGGACTGGGAAGCGCTGTGCGACTTTCAGCAGGCGCTGCTCGATCACCCCAGCTGCATCATCGTCTCGCCGGCGCCGATGTTCGGCGTCAAGCTGATCGAGGGCATCCAGAAACTGTTCACCTATGCCGGCCATCCGCTGATGGTCGATGCGGAAAACTGGATGGCGCATCGCGGCGCGGCCAGCGTGATGATGAACATCTTTCGCCACTCGCGTACGCCGGGTGATTTCGTCATCCTCTCCGGCGACGTGCACTACTCCTTCGTCTACCGCGTGAGCATCCGCCACCGGCGCGCCAGCCCGACCATCTGGCAAATCACCAGCAGCGGCATCAAGAACGAATTTCCGGCCGAGCTGCTGGACTGGTTCGATCGCCTCAACCGCTGGCTCTACGCACCCTGGTCACCGCTCAACTGGCTGACCAAGCGCCGCCGTATGCGCGTCACCCCGCTGATCCCCGACCGCAGCCGCTCGGGCGAACGCCTATGGAACAGCGCCGGCCTCGGCCAGGTGTTCTTCGACGAACAGGGCCGGCCCAAGCGCATCCTCCAGCTCAACGCCGATGGCTCACCGCCGGCGACCTTCGTTGCCGAGCGTGAATCAGGCACAGCGACGGCACCACTGCTCGGGCATCCTGATCGCAGTGCAGCACCGCGGGACAGCGGCGCAAGCCACCCTTGAGCCGAGCGCATACGTCAAATAGCACCAGGCCAAGCGCCCGAGGCAGATGGCCGGCGAGTTGGCGATAGTCTGTCGGAGTGAAAAAAGCAGGCGTTACTGGAGTGATCCGATTTGCTCCATGAACCTCCTGCACTCTCTAATTGGGTTCAAACTGGCACCACAAGAATTCTTCTGATTCGGAGATTCCATTGAGCATTTACTCTTGCCTGTTAGAAACGCCATCCGCTCAGGTCTATCAAGCGCTTCGAGTTGGCTCTGGCCTTAGCGCAAAGACCGATGAGGCCGCCGTACGGGGCTTACCTAACAGCCTCTTTGCCGTGCAAATCCTGCATGGCGCCCAACCCGTGGGAATGGGCCGCGTGATCGGTGACGGAGGCTGTTTCTTTCAAGTAGTGGACATCGCCGTTCTCAGGGAACATCAGGGCAAGGGCCTCGGCAAGCGCATCATGGGCGAAATCCTGCGGTTCATCGAAACCCATGTGCCGGAAAGCGGCTACGTGAGCCTTATTGCGGATGGGCCAGCACAAGACCTGTACGCGCAGTTTGGCTTCGTTCATACCGCGCCGCGCTCTGTTGGTATGGCTTACAAACGCCCGAGGCCTGCAGATACCTGATGTAAGAGTCAGGCCGCTTTAGAAATGACTCCAATCATCTCTACGTCGATGACCTGAACGGAGCACGACTGCCGCCAATCGCTACCACCCAGGTCATCCCCTGCGCTTCAGCGCAGCTTTTCCAGCATCTGGTAGTACCACATGCCCGCCGCCAGCATCGGGTTGCCGAGCTGGTCGCCCAGCGGCACCTTGATGTGCTTGCAGGCGGCAAAGGTGTCGTATTGCTCCAGATCGCCAGTGATCGCCTTGGCCATGATCTCGCCCATGATGTGGGTGGTGGCGATGCCATGACCGGAGTAGCCCTGGCAGTACCAGACATTGGACGAGAGCTTGCCCAGCTGCGGGATGCGGTTCATCACGATGCCCATTGCGCAGCTCCACTGGTAGTCGATCTGTACGCCCTTGAGCTGCGGGAAGGTGCTCTCGATGCACGGGCGCAGCTCGCCGGCGATATCGCGCGAATCACGCCCGGAATAGTTGCAACCACCGCCGAACAGCAGGCGGCCATCGGCGGTCAGGCGGTAGTAGTCGAGCACGAAGCGGCAGTCGTACACCGCCAGGTCCTGCGGGTTGATTTCCTTCGCCAGGTCGCCCAGCGGCGCGGTGGTGACGATGCCGCCCATGGCCGGAAAGATCAGGCCCTTGAGCTTGCGCCGTTCGAGCTTGTGATAGACGTCGCCGGCCAGCAGCACCTGCTTGGCCTCGATGCGCCCGCCCGTGGTGACTACTGCCGGACGCGGGCCTTGGACGATATCCAGCACCTCGGAATGTTCGAAGATCAGCGCGCCCAGGCTCTCGGCGGCCTTGGCCTCACCGATGCACAGGTTGAGTGGATGCAGGTGCATGTTGCGGGTGTTCTTCAGGGCACCGCAATACAGATCGCTGCTTAGCTGGGCACGTACACCGGCCGCATCGAGCAGGGTGACATCGTCGCCCATGCCACGGCGCAATGCCTCGTCATAAGTCGCCTTGAGCTCGTCCATATGGCTGGCTTTCATCGCGGTATGCAGATGGCCGTGCTTGAGATCGCAGTCGATGCCGTATTTGGCCACACGGTTCTTGATGATCTCGTGGCCGCGCCAGCGCAGGTGCCAGATGAAGTCATCCACTTCATCGCCCAGCGTGTTGCGCATCTGCTTGCGCATGGCCTCGTCGCCGGACAGGCTGCCGGTGACCTGGCCACCGTTGCGCCCGCTGGCACCCCAGCCGACCTTGTTGGTTTCCACCACGGCGACCTTGAGGCCGCGCTCGGCCAGCTCCACGGCGGTGGCGATGCCGGTGAAACCGCCGCCGATGATGGCCACGTCGACGGTGACGCTGCCCTGCAGCGTCGGGTAGTCGGTCTCGAAATTGAGCGAGGCCGAGTAGTAGGAAGGCGCGCGCTCGGCGGCGGGTTTGACGGGTTGCTTGATTGTGTTCATTGCAAAATCCTTGTGGCGGTTTCCGCCGTAGGGTGCGCCGTGCGCACCAGTAAATCCGGAGAATTCGCGGCTAAAGCCGCTCCTACATGGGGTGCACACTTCGTAGGAACGGCTGGGCGGCACTCCGCTTTAGCCGCGATGCTGTTCAGTCAGGCGTTGCTCAGGTACCAGCGCCAATCTTGCTCGCCAACCTCGCCCATGAACTGGCGATACTCGGCACGCTTGACCGCGAGAAAGACCTTGAGAAAGTCCGCGCCAAAGGCGTCGCGCGCCCAGTCGGAGCGCTCCAGCGCCTGGATCGAAGCCAGCCACTCGGTCGGCAACAAGGTCTTGGCTTGGGCATAGCCATTGCCTTCCACCGGTGCGCCAGGATCGAGGCGATCAGCAATGCCACGGTGAATCCCGGCGAGAATCGCCGCCGCCGCCAGATAGGGGTTGGCATCAGCACCGCAAATGCGGTGTTCCACATGCCGAGTGGGGGCCGGGCCACCGGGCACGCGCAGGCTCACAGTGCGGTTGTCCACGCCCCAGGTCGGCGCCAGCGGCGCGTAACTGTTGGCCTGGAAACGTCGGTAGGAGTTGGCGTTGGGGCAGAACAGCAGCAGCGAGTCGAGCAGGCTGGCGAGCATGCCGCCGACCGCCTGGCGCAGCAGCGGTGTGCCGGCACCCTGCCTGATATCAGAAAGCTCGCTGGCGAACAGGTTGTTGCCCTGCGCATCGGCCAGACTGACGTGCATATGCATGCCGGTGCCGGCCAGGTGGTCGAACGGTTTGGCCATGAAACAGGCCTGCATCCCGTGACGGTGCGCCACGCCCTTGACCAGCCGCTTGTAGCGCACCGCCTGATCCATCGCCGCCAGTACCGGGCCATGTTCCAGGGTGATCTCCACCTGGCCGGGGGCATATTCGGAAATCGCCGTGCGCGCGGGAATGCCCTGTGCCTTGCAGGCGGCATAGAGGTCGCGCAGGAAGGGTTCGATCTGCTCCAGCTCGCGCAGACCGTAGACCTGGGTCTGCCGCGGGCGGCCACCGTCGGCATCCAGTGCCGGCTGCGGGCGACCCTCGGCATCAGGCTTCTGGTCGAGCAGGTAGAACTCCAGCTCGCAGGCCATCACCGGGTAATAGCCCTCGGCTTCGAGCTGCTCGATCACCCGGATCAGCAACTGGCGCGGATCGGCCGGTGTGGCCGGCAGGCCTTCGGTGGGGTGCATCGACACCTGCACGGCAGCGGTGGGCATCTGCCGCCAGGGCAGGCGCACCAGGCTGCCGGGCAGCGGATAGGCGCGGCAATCGATATCGCCCACCTCCCAGACCAGGCCGGAGTCCTCGACATCCTCGCCCTGGATGGACAGGCCGAGCATGGTGCTCGGCAGCGGCCGGCCACTCTGGTACAACGCCAGCAGTTCTTCGCGGTGCAGCAACTTGCCGCGCGGCACGCCATTGGCATCGAGAATGAACAGCTCGATCAGCTCGATATCGGGATTGTTCGCCAGGAAGTCCTGAGCTTCCTGCACGGGGGCGAAAGTCGTCATGTTGCGCTCGCTTGCGCCAGTTGGGCGCTCGGTGTCCGCACGGCCCGTTCGATTCTTGAACAGGTTGCACAGGCAGACAAGGTGATAGCAGCGGCTGCGGGCATGGCGCAGCCATCGGTATTCAGCGGGCGGGGACGGCGTCCGGCGGGCGGGCGTGGCGGCAATGCCACAGCGCCCAGAAGGCGAGAATGATCGTCAGCAGCGGGTTGAGCCGCTCCAACAAGCGCCGCCGCGCGGGAGCGCGGTATAGCAGAACATGGACTTGGCAGGCCAGGGAGATCATGGCTTGGCAGCGTCGCACAGGGTTTGAGGTGCGTTAAATCGGGTTTTTCATACGCTTGGTTGTGCACCCACTAAACAATCCACCGCTCACGCTTAGCCATGGCTCAGGCCAGATCGTAGGGTGCGCGATGCGCACCAGCTTTCAAGCGGCGCTCAGCCAGAACGCAAACAACTCAAGGCTCCGGCCGATAGCCCAGACGCAAACCGCCCCAATGCTTGCCCTGCACCATGATCGGCACCGACAGGTCGTGCATCAGCTCGCCGGTATCGCGCATGTAGGTCTGTAGCAGCAGTGCCTGCCTGTGGCTACCGCAGCGGATGCCGGTGCGGTCGTTGAACAGGCGCTTGCCACGGCTCTTCGTCGCATCTATCGCCGGGTCACCGCTGGGCGGGTGATTGAACGCGGCGTTATGGGTCGGCACGTAGCCTTCCGGGGTGGTGGAAATGGCGAACACCAGCCCTTCATGGCGCTTGAGCAAGGGCTCTTGCAACGCCGGCAGCACCTGGTCGGCGTACTGATCGAAGCGGGTGCGGTACTTCTGCGGCTGGGTGCCGGCGATTGGTTGGTAGCGACGGTCGAACAGGTCGTCGAGGCCGATGCGCCCGGCCTGCAGATCCTGCTCGAACTGCGCTGCGATGGCAGCGGCGCCTTCACGGGCCAGGTCATAGGCACGCTGGTGGTAATCATCCAGACCCACTTCGGCGAGCTGCTCACTGACGGTCTCGGCCTGGCCGACCAGTTGCTCGGCAGCATCAGCCAATTGCCGCGTCTGCCCTTCGCTGCCTTGCACGTCGTCCTGCAATTGCAGGGCGGCAGCCGAGAGGCTGGCGAGGCGCTGGTGGTTGTCCGCCGTGCCGGCGCTGATCTGCGCCACCTGCTGCTCGACCTCCTCGGCCTGGTCAGCGATACCGTGCAAGCGGCTGCCGGCCGTCTCGATCTGCTGCGCCGCCTGCTCCAGCTCGACGCTCTGGCGCTGGATATGGGTAACCACCGCCGTGCTCTGCTGGCGGATATCGGCGACCATCTGGCTGACTTCCTCGGTGGCGCTGGCGGTGCGCGCGGCAAGGTTGCGCACCTCGTCGGCGACCACGGCAAAACCGCGGCCCATCTCACCGGCACGCGCCGCCTCGATGGCCGCGTTGAGCGCCAGCAGGTTGGTCTGGCTGGCGATGGACTGGATCACCTGGGTGACCTGCTCGATCTGTTCGGTACGACTGCCCAGACCATCGATCAACTCACGGCTGGCCAGGGTCTGGGCGCTGAGTTGCTGCATGCGTTCGATGGCCTGATTGAGTTCGGCCTGACCGTTGGCGCTGGCATCACGCACATGGCGGGCCGCGGCCAGGGTCTGCTCGGCACGGGCGGCGCTGTCCTGCTCGGTGTGGGTGATGGCCTCGGCGGCCTGGCTGACCTGTTGCACCGCCGTCAGCTGCGATTGCAGGCGACCGGCCAGGTGCTTGACCGCATGGGCCACCTTGGCTGCGGACAGCGCGTTGTGGCAGGTGTGTCGCGACAGCCCGCGGCTGAGCTCGACGAAGTCACCAGTCGCTCTTTGCTGGACGGCCTGCGCCGGCTCGTCGCGGCGTTGCCAAGGGCCGAGCCAGGGCCACAACGCCAGCAGCAGGAAGGACAGCACGCTGACATAGGGCGGTAGCTGCACCTGCTGGTAGACCAGCATCAATGCAGCCAGCCCCAGGGCGTGAAGGAGACAGGCAACAGGTGAACGGACAAAGGCAGCTTGCATGACCGACCTCAGAGTTCTTGTTCTGGTGCGCGGCGAGGCGCTGTAGGCGGACGGGGTCACGGCGGGTTCTCTCCTTGAATATCCCACGCAACCTGGGCAGCAGGCTACGTGTACGACAGGCCCGACGAAAAATAAGCGTATGCAGGCCGGGCACCATGACCGGGATTCGAGCAGCTTGGAAGCGCCAGCACCATAAAACTTTGGTAGCAACCTGCCATGAACTTAGGCAGTGCCAAATCAGGTTCAACAAGGCTTCCATAGCTGCCTTTGGCAGAAAATCCGCACCGGGGCGCAGCGCCTACACACTCGCTGTATCGACACTTAACTCAGTGGCATTAGCAGGCTGTTGAAAAACCACCTCGGCTTTGGCCTCCGGCATCCGTGCAGCCGTAGCCGAGGTTTTCAGGCCTGCTACCCCACCATGCGATGGCGTTTGACGAAGCGCCGGTCCAGCCAGTCCTTGCAATGCCCGTACAACTGCCCGCCCGCGCTCCAGTCGTGCCAACCGAGCAGCGCCCCGCCATCGCCAGTGGCGAGCAAGGCCAGGCTCTGCCATTGCGCCCGATACTGGCGCAGCGGGCGCCCCTGCAGCGCGGCCTGCAGATTGGCGCTGAGTACCGGCGCCTGACGCACTGCGAAACGCCCGCTGCGGCGCATGCCGTCGAGGCTGGCGCTGTCGCCGACAGCGAAGATCTGCGCATGGGACTCGCACTGCAGGGTCGGACGAATGGCGATGAATCCGGCTGCGTCGCTGGCCAGTTGGCTCGCCGTCAGCCACGGCCAGGGCCGTGCACCGCTGGCCAGCAGCAGGCGCCGTCCGCGCCATACCGGTTCGTCACCACTGAGCAGCCAGTCATCCTCGATACGGCCGATCGGGCAATGCTCACGCACCTGCACGCCGCGCTGACGCAGATGCCCCAGTGCGCGCAGCCGCAGCCCCGGCCCCAGTCCGTCGAGCAGGGTTCCGCCGCAGAACAGCGCCAGCGCCGGTACCTTGCCGGCCAGCGCCAGGGCCAGTTCCACACCACCGGCCCCACCACCGAGAATCGCCATGCGCCGTGGCTCGGCCTGCCATTGCTGCCAGCCTTCGAGCATCCGTTCGATGGGCCTGGCAGCCAGCACCTGCATGCCATCGCCCTGCTGCGGTGGAATGGCCATGCCGGCACCGACGTTGAGCGACAGCCACTCACTCTGCAGGCTACGGCCATCCGCAAGTTGCATGATGCGGGCATCGGCATCGAGCGACGCGATCTCGCCCTCGATCAGCTCGACCTTGGCCGCTCGGCATAGCGGCTGCAACTCCACACGGCAGTCTGCCGGGCTGAAACGGCCGCTGATCAGCCCCGGTAGCATGCCGGCGTACCAGGCTTCCGGGCCAGGGCTGAGCAAGCCGATGCGGCCTGGCGGACGCTCCACCAGCGCCCAGCGGCGCAACACGCCAAGGTGGGCATGGCCGGCCCCGGCCAGAATCAGATCGTACTGGGTCATGCGTTGTTGAATCCGTCGCGGTATTGGCTCGGCGTCTGGCCGGTCCAGCGTTTGAAGGCTCGGCCAAAGCTGCTGCTGTCGCTGAAGCCGAGCAGATAGGCAATTTCGCTGATCGAACAGCGCGGGTCGCGCATATGCCGCAACGCCAGGGCGTGGCGCGTCTCGCCGAGCAGCGCCTCGTAGCTGGTGCCCTCCTCGGCCAGGTGGCGCTGCAGGCTGCGCAGGCTCAGGTGCAGAGCCTGGGCGATACGCTCGGCGGAGGGCTCGCCATCAGGCAGTTGAGCCTCCAGGCAACTGCGCACCCGCTCGCTGCAACTGGCTGCCTGAAGTTGCTCCAGGCTGCGTCTGAGCACCGTCTCGTTGTGTTCGGCCAGCTCCGGATTGCCGTCGTCCAGCCGTTGTTCGAACGCGGCGCGGGGAAAGCGCAGCAGGCTTTCCTCGGCATCGAACTGCAGTGGTGCGCGAAATACCGCCTGCCAGGGGGCCGGGTCGGTTGGCTGCGGGCGCTGCAATTGCACCAGCAGCGGCGAGAACTCCCGGTTCAGGCGATTGCGACAGCTGCGCACGTAGATCGCGGCAAAGGCGTCCAGCGCCTCGGGCGCGGGCGCTGGGCTGCCTGGCGGTACGCGAAAACGAAATTCGTAGACGTCTTCCAGCTCGCGCAACTCCAGCTGCAGCGCATCGCTGACCACCCGGTGGTAACGCACGATGCGCTCGAACATCTCACGCAGGCTGCTGCTGGCGATCAGCGCATAGCCCAGGGCATGGAAGGTGGTCGGGCTGACGAACTGCGAAGTCTTCAGGCCCAGCGCCGGGTCACCACTGGCGGCCACCGCCAACTGCCACAGGCGCGTGGTAACCGACAGCGGGCAGCGCGCGTTGGGGTCGTCGAACACTGCCGGGTCGAGCCCCGCCTCACGGCACAGCGCAGCGCTGTCCAGGCCGAGGGCATCGAGCTGCTTGCGCAGGGCGCGGGTCCAGCTGGCCAGGGTGGTGGGTTCGGCGGTCATGCAGATTGGCGTATCCGGTAGGCAGGTTGGCGTGCACGGTCGTGCGCTCTGACGACCGTCACGGCACAGTGAAGTCACAACCCCATAACAAGAGGATGTCGGCATGTCGCCCTCTCCCGCAAGCCTTAATGACCAGCAACGCGCCGCTTATATCCGTGAACAGGTGATGGCCCACGGCAACGCCCTGCGCCAACGCTACCCGATCCTGCGACATCAGGACGCGCTCGGCGCCGGTATTCTCGCTTTCGCACTGCTCGGCATGCTCGGCTCGGCGGTGTTGTACATCGGCGGCTACCTGGCCTGGTGGGCGTGCCTGCTGCTCAATGCCTTCTTCGCCTCGCTGACTCACGAGCTGGAGCACGACCTGATCCACTCGATGTACTTCCGCAAGTGGCCGCTGCCGCACAACCTGATGCTGGCGCTGGTCTGGCTGGCACGACCGAGCACCATCAACCCCTGGGTACGCCGCCATCTGCATCTCAATCATCACAAGGTGTCCGGTAGCGAAGCCGACATGGAAGAGCGCGCCATCACCAACGGCGAGCCCTGGGGCATCGCGCGCCTGCTGATGGTCGGCGACAACATGATGAGTTCGTTGATTCGCTGGCTGCGGGCGAAGAACCCAGAACACCGCCGGCTGATCCTTACCCGCACGCTGAAGGTCTACGCGCCGCTGGGGCTGCTCAACTGGGCGACCTGGTACCTGTTCCTCGGTTTCCATCTGCTGGATTGGGCCAGTGCTGCGCTCGGTGCTCCGATCGCCTGGTCGGCCGGCACCCTGAACGTGATGGAGGTGGTGAACGTCGCCGTGGTGGTGCTGGTCGGGCCCAACGTGCTGCGTACCTTCTGTCTGCACTTCGTCAGCTCCAACATGCACTACTACGGTGATGTCGAACCAGGCAACGTGATCCAGCAGACCCAGGTGCTCAACCCCTGGTGGCTGTGGCCGCTGCAGGCGTTCTGCTTCAACTTCGGCAGCAGTCATGCGATCCACCATTTCGTGGTCAAGGAGCCGTTCTATATCCGCCAACTGACCGTGCCTTTCGCCCACCGGGTGATGCGCGAGATGGGCGTTCGCTTCAACGACTTCGGTACCTTCGCCCGGGCAAATCGTTGGACGCGCCGTCATAAGACGGGCGAGGAGCGCGCGCAGACTGCCTGAGCATGGCTGAAGGGGCCGCAGCCATTCGTCGTCGCGCGACCCGACGGATGAGACTCGCAGCGCAATCATCGCGCCAGTAGTCGGCTAGAATTGCCCTGCGCCCGACCGCTCCTCAGACCCGACAGCGTCCATCGGACTTCGGCGCCCTCGTAGTTGCCATGAGGCGCCCAGGATGCTTCGACCGCTTCGCTCACTGATATTGCTGCTTTGCCTGGCCTGCGTCGTGCCGGCCTGGGCGGCCAGTGCGCTGCCGTTACTCAAGCTCAGCGCTGCCGATCTGGCCGCGCCGGTGAGCATCGAGCACAGCCTGCTGTTGGAAGATCCGAGCGGCCAACTGAGCGCCAGCGAGGTACTGCAGCGCATCACGCAAGAGGGCCGCCAGGTTCAGGGGACCGCCCGCATCGGCTATACACGCAGCGCCTGGTGGCTCGCCGTGCAATTGCAGACACCGCCAGCCGAACGCCTGCAACTGATCATCGGCCAGACCTTCCTCGATGATCTGGAGGTCTGGCTGTTCGATGGCGAGCAGTCGCTCGGCCCACTGTACAGCGGCGCAAAACGTCCATTCGCCGAACGTGGCGAGCCCTATCCACAGTTTCTGCTCAACCTGCCACGCCTGGACGATGGCCCGCACAGCCTGCTGCTGCGCGTGCAGAGTCATTCGGCGATCAACCTGCCGCTGCAGGTGGTCGGCGCCGAACAGGGCCAACAACTGATCGCCTACAGCTGGCTACAGAGCGGCCTGCTGATCGGCGCCCTACTCGCCCTGGCACTGTTCTATCTGGTCAAGTTCAGCACCCTGCGCGAAGCGCAACTGGCCTACTTCAGCCTCACCTCGTTGTGCGTGGCGCTGTATAACACCAGCCTGTACAACATTGCCGGCCTGCTCTGGCCGCAGTGGACCCTGCTGCCCAAATTGCTGATCAATCTACCCACCGCCGGGATGATGATCTTCAGCTCGCTGTTCATCGCCAGCGCCCTGGGCCTGAAACTTGGACGTCTGCGCTGGCTGCGCGATACCCTGTTCGCGGCCACCCTGCTGGTCAGCATCGGCGGCGTCTTCGTCGACCATCCCCACGCCTACCAGACCCTCAACCTGCTGACGCTGGCCACCGGGCTGTATCAGTTGCTGCTGATGATCCTCGGTGTCTACCAGCGCCGCCCCTACGCCCCCGGATACATGCTGTGCTGGAGCGCCGCACTGGTGCTGATGTTGCTGGTGCCGCTGAGCCGCGCCGGACTGATTCCGCTGCCCGCCGGTTTCTATGCGCTTTACGCCTACCTGCCGGCACTGAGCATGCTGCTGTTCGGCGCCCTGCTCGACAAGCAGCTGGAGCGTGTGCGCCGCGTGCTGCTGAGCAGCCAGGCGCAGGCCATCGACAACCTGGAGCAGTACCAGGCGCTGTTTCGCCACAGCGGCGAGGGTATCTTCCGCTGTGACCACGACGGCAGGCTGCTGGAAGCCAACCCAAGCCTGGCACGCCTGCTCGGCAGCGATACACCGGCCGTGCAGTTGGTCGGATTGCCGCTACAGCGACTGCTCGGTGAAACCCAGTGGCGCGAGCTGCTGCAGCAACTCGACACCGAGGCCGGCACGGTCGCCTGCGAATGCCAGTTGTACGACCTGAAACAGCGTCCACTGTGGGTCTACCTGTCGTTGCATCTGCGCCCTCAGCGAGACCGCATCGAAGGCATAGTGGTCGATCTCAGCGAACGCCGCGCGCTCGAGGAGCGCCTGCAACAGCTGGCCGCGCATGACGCGCTGACCGGTCTGCTCAACCGCCGCGAACTGGAAAGGCTGCTCTCGGAAACCCTGGGCGGCAACACCAAGCGCCGCTTCAGCCATCTGCTGCACCTGAGCCTGGACCGCTTCAAGCAGGTCAACGACCTCTGTGGCCACTCCGCCGGTGACCAGTTGCTCAGGCAACTGGCAACCCAGCTCGCGCACCAGTTGCCGCGCCATGCCGAGCTGGCCCGCGTCGGCGGTGACGAGTTCGCCGTGCTGCTGCGCGAAGTCGATGACGAGGCCGCCCTCAAGCAGGCCGAGGCCTTGCGCCGGGCGGTCGAACAGTTCGTCTTCACCTGGCAGGGGCGCCCCTTCCGTCTCCACACCAGCATCGGCCTGCTCGCCCTCGGCTCTGGCGTGCGCGACTGGGAGACCGCACTGACCTGGGCCAGCAGCGCCAGCCAGTTAGCCAAGCACCAGGGCCGCAACCGCGTGTGTCAGTTCAACCCGGAAGATGGCGCGCTGCTCGAACATCAACGCCAGTTGCAGTGGATCACCCGCCTGCGTGAAGCCTGCGAACGCGGTCATTTCGAGCTGTTCTACCAACCGGTACAAGCGCTGCAGAGTGCCACTGCCGGCCTGCACTACGAAGTCCTGCTGCGCTACCGCGATCCGCAGAGTGGCGAGTGGATCAGCCCGGCGCAATTTCTCGATGCAGCGGCGCGTTATGACTTTCTCGGCGCCATCGACCGCTGGGTCGTCCAGCACCTGTGTGCCTGGCTGGCGGCCAACCCAAGGCACCTGGCACAACTGGCTCAGGTCAACGTCAACCTCAGCGCCAGCTCCCTGCTCGATTGCGATTTCCACCGCTTGCTGCAGGACGAACTGCAGCGCCACGACCTGCCGCCCGGGAAATTCTGCATCGAAGTGACGGAAATGGTCGCGCTGGGCGAGCTGGGTGTCTCCGCCCAGTGGATCGAGGAGTTGCGCAGCAAGGGACTGAAAGTCGCCCTGGATGATTTCGGCAGCGGCTTCGCCTCCTACGCTTATCTGCGTCACCTGCCGCTGGACATCCTCAAGATCGACGGCAGCTTTATCAGCGGCATCGAGAACGACCCGATCAACCAGGCCATGGTCGGCTCGATGCGCCAGATCGCCGGGCAACTGGGCCTGCTCACCGTCGCCGAATTCGTCGAGACCCAGGCCAGCCTGGACTGCCTGCGCCGCCTGGGCATCGACTATGCCCAGGGCTACTTCGTTGGCCGCCCGCAGCCCTTGCGGCAACTGGCCGACGACGCGCGTCGCCACGACACTCAGGAAGCCTGATAGAGCGCCACCGGTACGCGCTCGAGCAGCGCCGGGTCCAGGCGCAACATGCGCACGCAGCGCGCTTCGACCAGGCTGGCTGGCAGCTCGTTGTTCGGCAGGGCCAGCAACAGACCGGTGAGGTTGAGCACCAGCGCCTCACGCGAGAACACGCCGCTGCCCAGGCCATAGAGCGCTGCGATCAGCTCTCGCAGGCCGAACGGCAATCGCCAGCGGATACGCAGGGCCGAACCGAAGCTCGCCGAGCGGCGCAGCATCGCATCGTCGATCTGCTCATTGCTCAGTTCACCACCCGCTTCCTGCCAGTCCTGCAGGCTGCGCAGCAGGGCCAGTTCACCCAGATTGTGCAGCAACCCGGCGGTATAGCAGAGCTCGGCGTCCAGCTTCAGCTCGAGCGCCAGCCAGCGCGCCAGCTCGGCGCTGCGCCGCGCCTGCTGCCAGGCTCGCGTGGCCAGCTCGGCCAGACGCGGGTCGCGCAACTGGGCATTGCGCTGCAGGGCCAGGCCCAGCACCAGATTCAGCGTACGCGCCACACCCAGGCGATGCAGCGCCTGCGTCAGAGTATGACAAGGCACGCCCTGATGCTGCGCAGCGGTACTGGCGGCGGCAATCAGCAGCGCGGTGATCTGCGGATCGCTACCGAACACCGCCTCCAGCTCGCCCAGGTCCTGCTCGCCGGCCTGCAGCCCCTGAGTCACGGCATTACGTACATCGCTGAGCAGCGGCGCGCCCTGCCCCTCTTCGCGCACCGTATCGAGATAGTCACGCAGCTCACTGAGCAACAGCGGCTGACGCACCGCCACCGCGGCCGCAGGCGCGGGCAACAATGTGCGCAGACGCTGACGCAGACTCTCGGCATTGAAGGGCTTGGCCAGATAGGCACTGGGCGCCAGCGGCCGCGCGGCGCGCACGCTGCTGGCATCCAGGCGACCGCTGATGAGCACGAACGGCAGCGCCGGTGTACGCGGGTGACGGCGCAACTGGCGCAGCAGCTCCAGGCCGTCGAGCCCCGGCAGCTCGCCATCGGCGATCACCAGATCGGGCAAGCGCCGCTTGCAGCGCGCCAGAGCCGCCTGACCATCGCTGACCTGCAGCACACGGGCATCGCCACACACGTCGAGCACCAGTTGCTGCAACAGGTTGGACGTCCAGGGATCCGCCTCGGCAATCAGGACTTCCACACAATGAGCTGAAGCGGTCATGCGAGCCTCTGGGCGAATGACGAACGGAGGATGCCCGAACCCCATGTACCCACATCCACCAAAAAGCTGATGGATGAGTCAGTTCCACGGCAACGGCGCAGTCTAAACCGAGGTGTTGTGTGACGTAAGTCGCAGGTGAGCGAGTTGCGCAAAAAAATGCGCGACCAATAGCCGCGCCAACCGACCCGTGCAAATGAGCTGCGCAGGCGCGAGTCCGAGGGGAAAACACGGGCAAAAAAAAGCCCGCCGATTAGGGCGGGCTTCTTTGCCAGGCAGCCGATCAATTACTTGATCTTGGCTTCCTTGTACATCACGTGCTTGCGTACGACCGGATCGAATTTCTTGATTTCGATCTTGTCGGGGGTGGTGCGCTTGTTCTTGTCGGTGGTGTAGAAATGGCCGGTACCGGCGCTGGACACCAAACGGATCAGTTCACGCATGACTCTCTCCTTAAACCTTTTCGCCGCGAGCGCGCAGCTCAGCCAGCACTACGTCGATGCCACGCTTGTCGATGACGCGCATGCCTTTGGCAGATACGCGCAGACGCACGAAGCGCTTCTCGGACTCGACCCAGAAGCGATGGTGCTGCAGGTTCGGCAGGAAACGACGACGGGTTTTGTTGTTTGCGTGGGAAATGTTGTTCCCGGTTACCGGACCCTTACCGGTAACTTGACAGACTCTCGACATGCCTCAGCCCTCTAAAACCACATGCCCAACCCGGCATGGGTTGGCCGCTTAAACTCAATGTCTTGGCGCTCGGCGCCGCGTTTCTCGAGGGTCTTACCGGGCGCACTGGATAGCGCAAGAACCGGGCCCCTAGAAAAGAGCGCTGCTTTATACCAGAAAGCCCTGAGGGCAACAAGGAAAACCGCAGGATAAAACCCAACCCCGAGCCAGCAGACCCGCCGGGGGCCGGCCCGTTGGGGCCTGATCAAGATTTGACCGCTCGTCGCCTCGGTCGGGTATTCAGTGCATGGCAAATCGACTAGGGTTGCAAGCTTGCCGTTCACGCCAGGAATGAGGACTTCACCATGCGCCTGTTGCTCGCTGCTCTACTGTGCACCCCGATCCTGGCCCAGGCCGCCACCCTCAGCGTGTGCACCGAAGCCAGCCCGGAGGGTTTCGACGTGGTGCAGTACAACTCGCTGACCACCACCAATGCCTCGGCCGACATGCTGATGAACCGCCTGGTGGAGTTCGACGCCGAGCAGGGCAAACTGCTGCCGAGCCTGGCGCGCAACTGGTCGATCTCCGCCGATGGCCTGGTCTACGACTTCACCCTGCGCGACGACGTGCAATTTCACCACAGCGCCGACTTCACGCCCAGCCGCACTCTCGATGCCCAGGACGTGCTCTTCAGTTTCCAGCGCATGCTCGACGAGCAGCACCCCTGGCACAAGGTTGCCGCCAGTGGTTACCCACACGCCCAGTCGATGCAGTGGCCAAGCCTGATCGCCAAGATCGAGGCGCCGGATGCGCATAGCGTACGCATCACCCTGAACCGCCGTGATGCGACCTTCCTCGCCACCCTGAGCATGGGCTTCGCCTCGATCTATTCCGCCGAATACGCCGACCAGCTGATGGCTGCCGGCAACCCGCAGAAGCTCAACAGCGCGCCCATCGGCAGCGGCCCGTTCGTCTTCGAGCGTTTCCAGAAGGATGCCGCCGTGCGCTACCGCGCCAACCCGGAGTATTTCGCCGGCAAGCCGGGCGTGGACCGGGTGATCTTCGCCATCACCCCAGACAGCAACGTGCGCCTGCAGAAGCTGCGCCGCGGCGAATGCCAGATCGCCCTGTCGCCGAAACCGCAGGACGTACAGGCCATCGCCGGCGACACCAAGCTGAAAAGCGCACAGACCGCCGCCTTCATGACCGCCTTCGTCGGCATCAACAGCCAGCATCCACCACTGGACAAACCGCAAGTGCGCCAGGCGATCAACCTGGCCTTCGACAAGGCCAGCTACGTCAAGGCCGTGTTCGAGGGCAGCGCCGAGCCGGCCAATGGCCCGTACCCGCCGAACACCTGGAGCTACGCCAGCGAACTGCCCGGCTATGCGCATGATCCGGCCAAGGCCCGCGCCCTGCTGACCGAGGCTGGTCTGGCAGGGGGTTTCAAGACCACCATCTGGACCCGCCCCAGCGGCAGCCTGCTCAATCCCAACCCCAGCCTCGGCGCGCAGCTGCTGCAGGCGGATCTGGCCAAGGTGGGCATCGACGCCGAAATTCGCGTGATCGAATGGGGCGAGCTGATCCGCCGCGCCAAAGCCGGCGAGCACGACCTGCTGTTCATGGGCTGGGCTGGCGACAACGGCGACCCGGATAACTTCCTCACCCCGCAATTCGCCTGCGCCTCGGTGCAGTCAGGGCTGAACTTCGCCCGCTACTGCGACGAAACGCTGGACAAGCTGATCGCGGACGGCAAGGCCAGCAGCGACCAGAATCAGCGCAGCCGCCTTTATCACCAGGCGCAGCAGATCATTCAGGAGCAGGCGCTGTGGCTGCCGCTGGCCCACCCGACCGCCTTCGCGTTGCTCAGCAGCAAGGTCGAGGGTTATAAGGTCAGTCCGTTCGGTCGGCAGAATTTTGCCTCGGTGCAGATCGCACCATAAGGCGCCATCGTGGTGGGCTGAAGCCCACCCTACACCCGAACCAGCTACATCCAGCCCAGCTCGGCCATCGACAGCGGTTCACCATCGCCAACGATGAAATGGTCGAGCACGCGCACCTCGACCAGCGCCAGAGCATCCTTGAGCCGCTGGGTCAGTACGCGGTCGGCCTGGCTGGGTTCCGACACGCCTGATGGGTGGTTATGGGTAAGGATGACGGCGGCGGCATTGTTGGCCAGCGCTCGCTTGACCACCTGCCGCGGATAGACGCTGGCGCTGTCGATGCTGCCGCGAAACAGCACCTCGAAGGCCAGCACACGGTGCTTGGCATCGAGAAACAGGCAGCCGAACACCTCATGCGGTTCGTGGCGCAGCTGCGCCTTGAGGTAATCGCGCACCGCCTGCGGGCTTTCCAGCGCCGAATCGCGGCGCAGCCGCTCGGCCAGATGCCGTCTGGCCATCTCCAGCACGGCCTGCAGCTGTGCGTACTTGGCCGGGCCCAGGCCCAGGTGCTGGCTGAAGTCGGGCAGATCAGCCTCCAGCAGCGCACGCAGGCTGCCGAACTCGGCGAGCAGCCGGCGCGCCAGATCTACCGCACTGCAACCGGCCACGCCGGTGCGCAGGAAGATTGCCAGTAATTCGGCGTCGGTCAGCGCGGCAGCGCCTTGCGCCAGGAGTTTTTCCCGCGGACGCTCCGCCGCGGGCCAGTCGCGAATGCTCATAGGGCACCTCCATGTCGAGCCAGGCGCCCGCTGTTCCGCTGCGGACGCTGTGCTATCGTAGCCCATCTTTTTACACGCGGCCGGCCTGGGGAGGCGTTGGTCACGTGGCGCACATCCACCGGTTTATAAAAGGCAGGCCTATGCAGCGGCTGTATCGCAAACGCATCATCGTCGGCGTGGGGGGCGGTATTGCTGCCTACAAGAGCGCCGAACTGGTTCGCCGACTCAAGGATCAAGGCGCCGAAGTCCGCGTGGTAATGACCCAGGGCGGACGCGAGTTCATCACCCCGCTGACCCTGCAGGCCCTCTCCGGCCACCCCGTGCATCTCGACCTGCTCGACCCGGCCGCCGAAGCGGCGATGGGCCATATCGAGCTGGCGCGCTGGGCCGACCTGATCCTGATCGCCCCGGCCACAGCCGACCTGATCGCGCGACTGGCCCAGGGCGTGGCCAACGACCTGCTGACCACTCTGGTCCTGGCTACCGATGCGCCGATTGCTCTGGCTCCGGCGATGAACCAGGCCATGTGGCGCGACGCAGCCACCCAGGCCAACCTCGAATTGCTGCAAAATCGCGGCATGCGCCTGTTCGGCCCGGCATCCGGCAGCCAGGCCTGTGGCGATGTCGGCCTCGGTCGCATGCTCGAACCCAATGATCTGGCCCAGCTG
This sequence comes from Ectopseudomonas toyotomiensis, assembly GCF_017167985.1. Classification (NCBI taxonomy): domain Bacteria; kingdom Pseudomonadati; phylum Pseudomonadota; class Gammaproteobacteria; order Pseudomonadales; family Pseudomonadaceae; genus Ectopseudomonas; species Ectopseudomonas toyotomiensis. The sequence goes on from NZ_CP070505.1 coordinate 1,930,175, forward strand.
GCCGCCGACTGCTTCCAGCGCCAGGCGCTCGATGGCCTGCATATCCTGATCACCGCTGGCCCGACTCAGGAAAACATCGACCCGGTGCGCTACATCACCAACCACAGCTCCGGCAAGATGGGCTTCGCCCTGGCCGAGGCCGCCGCCGAAGCCGGCGCGCGCGTGACCCTGGTCAGCGGCCCGGTGCATCTGCCGACGCCGGACCGGGTCAGCCGCATCGACGTGGTCAGCGCCCGCGACATGCTTGCCGCTTGCGAAGCGGCGATGCCCTGCGACGTGCTGATCGCCGCCGCCGCGGTGGCTGACTACCGCCCGGAAGTGGTAGCCCAGCACAAATTGAAGAAAGACCCCAGCAGTGGCGAAGGGATGCTCCTGCAAATGGTGCGCAACCCGGATATCCTCGCCACCATCGCCGGCCGCGAGGATCGCCCGTTCAGCGTGGGCTTCGCCGCCGAGACCGAGAACCTGCTCGAATACGCCTCGCGCAAGCTGCGCGACAAGAATCTCGACCTGATCGTCGCCAATGATGTGGCCAACCCCAGCATCGGCTTCAATAGTGAAGAGAACGCCATCACCGTGATCGACCGTGGACTGCAGCAAACCAGTTTCGCCCAGACCAGCAAGGGCAAGATCGCCCGCCAGTTGATCACCCTTATCGCCGAACGACTGAACAAGAACTGACCATGCACGCTCTGCAAGCCAAGATCCTCGATCCCCGCCTCGGCCAGGAATTCCCGCTGCCGCAATACGCCACACCCGGTTCCGCCGGCCTCGACCTGCGCGCCATGCTCAAGGAGCAGATCGTCCTCGAGCCAGGCCAGACCGTGCTGATCCCCACCGGCCTGTCGATCTACATTGGCGACCCTGGCCTGGCCGCGATGATCCTGCCGCGCTCGGGCCTGGGCCACAAACACGGCATCGTCCTCGGCAACCTGGTCGGCCTGATCGACTCGGACTACCAGGGCGAACTGATGGTGTCGTGCTGGAACCGTGGTCAGACGCCTTTCACCATCGCCATCGGCGAGCGTATCGCGCAGTTGGTGCTGGTGCCTGTGGTGCAGGCCCACTTCGAGCTGGTCGAGCAGTTCGACGAGACCCAACGTGGCGCCGGCGGCTTCGGCCACTCCGGTAGCCACTGATTCATACCCCACAGGACGACCCGCCGAGGAGCACCTACGTGAAACTCTTCAAGCGTACCGCCAAGGAAGCCGACACGGCTGCCAGCCTGGTGCCGAGCAAGCCCAAGAGCAAGACGGCGAACCCCTCACTGGGCCCCCTGCTACCCGGTCTGCTGGCCGCCGTGATCGGCGGGGCCGCAGGCGCCGCGCTGCTGTGGTTTGCCGACAACAGCAGCAGCCAGGCACGCCAGGCAGAGCTGGTACAGGCCATTGGCAGCAACCAGGCCGCTGCCGTGCAACAGGCGCTCAAGCAATTGCAGGCCGACAGCCTCGCCGCGGCGCGCAACCCGGAGTTATTGCAAGCACTGCAAAGCGGCGACAACCTGCGGGTCAGCGAAGTCGAACGGCGCCTGGGCTACTGGGATGGCGTCATCGATGCCCATCTCAACCGCCGCGGCGAAGCGGTACAGAACACCTCTCGCGCCGCACCGATGAACTTCGCCGGCCTGGATATGCTGCGCCGTACTGAAAGCGGCCAGCAACCCGCTACCGAAGCCTATCGCGTGGGTGAGCGCTGGCTGGCCTATAGCGCCGTGGCCCTGCGCCTGAGTGAGAATCAGCCGGCCCAGGGTACGCTGCTGCTGGCCTTCGACCTGCAGCGGCTACTCGCAGCTATGCCGGCGCTCCCGCCCGAGTATGGGCAGGTGCAGCTGGTGCAGCAGTTCGCCAACACACCAGCGCAGGTGCTGCTACAGCGCGGCCAGGCAGGCGACGCAGCCGCCGCGCAGACCTTCGCCACCGGCAATCCGTACTGGAAGATCAGCTTCACCCCCGGCCCCGGCCTGGCTCAAGGCAGCATTTCTCCAGCGATGCTCGGTCTCGCGTTCCTGCTTGCACTGGGCGGTGCCCTGATCGGCATGGTTCTGGTGCAGGGCGCGCTGCAGCGGCGCGTCAATCTCGACGCCCAGCAACTCGGGCAAATGCTCAAAGAACTCTCCGCCGGTAAGAACGTCAAAGCCTTCAGCCTCAGCCTGCCGGTGCTCGATGCGCTGGCCCAGAGCCTGGCACGATTGCCGCGCCGCAGTAGCGCTGAAGGCAGCAGTACCCCCGTTAAAGGAACAGCCGCGGCACCTGCCGCTCAGCCGGCAGCCAAGCCAGCCGAGCTGGTCGACCCGCTGTTTCAGGACACCGATATCCTCGATATCGACATTCTCGATGAAGACCAGGATCTCCTGGGACTGGAGCAGAGCCCCGCAATGAGCACTAGCCAAAGCGCCCCGAAACTTCCCGCCGACATTTTCCGCGCCTACGACATCCGTGGCGTGGTGGGCGATACCCTGACCGCCGAATATGCCTACTGGATTGGCCGCGCCATCGGCTCGCAGAGCCTGGCCCAGGGCGAGCCCAAGGTCATCGTTGGCCGCGACGGCCGCCTCTCCGGCCCGGAACTGCTGCAGCAACTGGTACAGGGCCTGCTCGACTGCGGCTGCGAAGTGACCGATATCGGCATGGTGCCGACCCCGGTGGTGTACTTCGCTGCCAACGTGCTGGAAGGCCGCTCGGCCGTGATGCTCACCGGCAGCCACAATCCGCCGGACTACAACGGCTTCAAGATCATCATCGCCGGCGACACCCTGGCCAACGAACAGATCCTCGCGCTGAAGACGCGCCTGGACAACAACGACCTGGCCATAGGCGTCGGCAGCGTGCAGCAGGTCGACGTGCTGCAGCGCTACTTCAAGACCATTCGTGACGACATCGCCCTGGCCAAGCCACTGCGCGTGGTGGTCGACTGCGGCAATGGCGCCGCTGGCGTGATCGCCCCGCAACTGATCGAAGCTCTGGGCTGCAGCGTGATTCCGCTGTTCTGCGAAGTGGACGGCACCTTCCCCAACCACCACCCGGATCCGGGCAAACCGGAGAACCTGGTCGACCTGATCGCCCGCGTCAAAGCGGAAAACGCCGACCTGGGCCTGGCCTTCGATGGCGACGGTGACCGCGTCGGCGTGGTGACCAACACCGGCAACATCGTCTACCCCGACCGCCTACTGATGCTGTTCGCCAAGGACGTGGTCTCGCGCAACCCCGGCGCCGACATCATCTTCGACGTCAAATGCACCCGTCGCCTGACCCCGCTGATCAGCGGCTACGGCGGTCGCCCGGTGATGTGGAAGACCGGCCATTCGCTGATCAAGAAGAAAATGAAGGAAACCGGTGCCCTGCTGGCCGGCGAGATGAGCGGTCATATCTTCTTCAAGGAGCGCTGGTACGGTTTCGACGACGGCATCTACAGCGCTGCCCGTCTGCTGGAAATCCTCAGCCTGGAAAAACGCAACGCCGAGCAGGTGTTCAGCGCCTTCCCCAGCGACATTTCCACGCCGGAAATCAACATCAAGGTCACCGAGCAGACCAAGTTCGGCATGATCGAACGCCTGCAGCGTGAAGGCCAGTGGGGCGAGGCGAACATCACCAGCATCGACGGTGTACGCGTCGATTATCCCAAGGGCTGGGGCCTGATCCGTGCGTCCAACACCACACCGGTGCTGGTACTGCGCTTCGAGGCCGACACCCAGGAAGAGCTGGAGCGTATCCAGGATGTGTTCCGCGCCCAACTGCTCAAGGTCGCCCCCGACCTGCAACTGCCCTTTTGACCGATTTGTTCCAGGAGCCCCTGCATGACCCTCGAGCGTGACGCCGCTGCCCAGGTTGCCAAGGTACTGTCCGAAGCCCTGCCCTACATTCGCCGCTTCGTCGGCAAGACCCTGGTGATCAAGTACGGCGGCAACGCCATGGAAAGCGAGGAGCTCAAGCAGGGCTTCGCCCGCGACATCGTGCTGATGAAGGCGGTCGGCATCAACCCGGTGGTGGTGCACGGCGGCGGCCCGCAGATCGGTGATTTGCTCAAGCGCCTGTCCATCGAGAGCCACTTCATCGACGGTATGCGTGTCACTGACACCGCCACCATGGACGTGGTGGAAATGGTGCTCGGTGGCCAGGTCAACAAGAGCATCGTCAACCTGATCAACCAGCATGGCGGCAGCGCCATCGGCCTGACCGGTAAAGATGCCGGCCTGATCCGCGCCAGGAAGCTCACGGTCAGCCGCCAGACCCCTGAGATGACCCAGCCGGAAATCATCGACATCGGTCATGTCGGCGAGGTCACCGGGGTCAACACCGACCTGCTCAACATGCTGGTCAAGGGCGACTTCATCCCGGTCATCGCGCCCATCGGCGTCGGTCCGGGCGGCGAGTCCTACAACATCAACGCCGACCTGGTCGCTGGCAAGGTGGCTGAGGCGCTGAAGGCCGAGAAACTGATGCTGCTGACCAACATCGCCGGCCTGATGAACAAGCAGGGTGAGGTGCTCACCGGCCTCACTACCGAGCAGGTCAACGATCTTATTGCCGACGGCACCATCTACGGCGGCATGCTGCCGAAGATCAAATGCGCCCTGGAAGCGGTGCAGGGTGGCGTGACCAGTTCGCACATCATCGATGGCCGTGTACCCAATGCTGTGCTGTTGGAGATCTTCACCGATATCGGCAACGGCACCATGATCAGCAACCGCAAACGCCCTTAGACAGCGGCCGCCACGCGGCCTTCTGATGACCCTCTCCCGCTTGCGGGGCGATGAGGCGCGCTTTTGGAAGCACTGCTTCCTGCGCCGATGAGCGCCTGATCGCTGGCGATCAGGCCGGGGCGCGGAGCGGGGTGCCCGCAGGGCGGGAGAGGGCAAGATTCCACACGCCCTCTTCAGATAAACGAGTACAAACCAAAGCCTGGTGCCCCTAGGGTAGGCCCGGCAAGCGCAGGGCAATCCGTAGTTGGTACGTACCCCGGTACCGACCATCGAGTAACCTTATCGCAAGCCATCCGCACACCGACTCGAACTTGCCGCAACCCTCCTCAACATGCACGCTCACCAGCCCCCCTGATCAGGAACGCCCATGAGCAGCCTTCCCGAACTCAGCCAGTTCAGTTTCTTCCATGCGTTGCGCGTGCGCTGGGCCGAAGTCGATCCGCAAAGCATCGTCTTCAATGGCCACTACCTGACCTACGCCGACGTTGCCATCACCGAATACTTTCGCGCGCTGGGCGTCGCCTATCCGGGTGACTTGGCACAGGACGGTGGCGACTTTTTCGCCATCCGCACCTTGCTCGAATACCGCGCCCCGGCGCGCTTCGACGATCAACTGCAGATTGGCGTGCGCAGCGCGCGTCTGGGCCGATCCAGCCTGACCTTTGCGCTCGGCATCTGGCGCGACGGCGAGCTACTGACCAGCGGCGAAATCGTCTATGTTCACGCCGACGGTGCGACACGCAGCAGCGCCCCGCTGCCGCAGTGGCTCAGGGAAAAGATCGAGAGTTTCGAGAACACTCAGCCGCAAGGCTGAATGACTGAGCCCTAAGGCTTTTTCTGCGGCTCGCCGAACAGCTCGGCCAGGCGCGCGCGATCAGCGGCAAAACCGGCCTCGGCCTGAGTGCGGGCTTCCTTGTAACGCGCGATATCACGCTGCAGGCGCTGCTGCTCTTCCTTGAGGTTGTTGATCTGCGCCAGCAAATGTTCCGGCACCTGGCGCCCGGCACGCTCATGGTCGGCGGCCTGGCTCTGCAGGTTGGCCTGCTGAGTACGCACCGACTGCAGATTGCCACGCGCGACGCTGGTGACGCTGTCGAGCTCGGCCAGCTTGCGCTCACGGGCACGGTCGACATCGTCAAGATTGGTGTACAGACGCAGCAACTGGGCATCGCTGCTGGCACGCGCCTTGTCCGCCTGCATACGGGCAAACTCTTCGGGCGTAGGGGCTGGCGGGATCACCCGTAGCACGCGCCCCTGATCATTGAGCACCTCGTACCCCTTGCCGATGAACTCGGGCGGCACGCCCTGGCGGCTGAGCACTGTCACGCCCTTGTCGTCGACATAACGATAGAGCTCGGCAGCCACCCCCGACAACGGCAGTAGCAGGCTACAAAGCAGCGTACAGCGGGTCAGGAGCGGTGCAGGCATAGGACGACCTTGTGCTAGGGCTAGATTCCGTACTCGGCGCGATAGGCCTCGACAGCCGGCAGATATTGCTTCAGTTCAGCATCCCCTGCCAGATATTCCAGTACCTGTTCGAGTGACACGATGCTCACTACGGGCATGCCGAAGTCGCGCTCGACTTCCTGAATGGCGGAAAGCTCGCCTTGACCACGCTCCTGACGGTTCAGCGCGATCAAGGTGCCGGCAGCCTGAGCGCCCTGGCCCTGGATGATCTGCATGACCTCGCGGATTGCGGTGCCGGCAGTGATCACGTCATCGACGATCAGCACACGGCCCTTGAGCGGCGCGCCGACCAGGGTGCCGCCCTCGCCATGGTCCTTGGCTTCCTTGCGGTTGAAGCACCAGGGCAGATCGCGCTGATGATGCTCGGCCAGCGCCACGGCAGTGGTCGCAGCCAACGGAATGCCCTTGTAGGCCGGGCCGAACAGCACGTCGAAGTCGATCCCGCTATCGACGATGGCCGCCGCGTAGAAACGCCCCAGTTGAGCCAGCGCCAGACCACTGTCGAACAGGCCGGCATTGAAGAAATAAGGGCTGGTACGCCCGGACTTGAGGGTGAACTGACCGAAACGCAGAACACCGCGTTCGATGGCAAAGCGAATGAAATCGCGCTGGTACGCTTGCATGAAAAGTCCCGGACGGCACGGATTTAGCTAAATGAGGTGAGCTCGGGTATCATACACGCACGTGTTTTTGGGGGCCATTTATGCGGATCATCAGTGTGAACGTGAATGGTATTCAGGCTGCGGCCGAGCGAGGTCTGCTCAGCTGGCTGCAAGCCCAGAATGCCGACGTGATCTGCCTGCAAGACACCCGTGCCTCCGCCTTTGAAATGGACGACCAAGCCTTCCAACTGGATGGTTATTTCCTCTATGCATGCGACGGTGAAGTGCCCAGCCAAGGTGGCGTGGCGCTCTACTCGCGATTGCAACCCAAGGCGGTGATCAGCGGCCTCGGCTTCGAGATGGCCGATCGCTACGGGCGCTACCTGCAGGCCGATTTCGACAAGGTAAGTATCGCCACCCTGCTGCTGCCAAGCGGGCGGGACGGTGACGAGAGCTTGAATCAGAAATTCAAGTTCATGGACGACTTCACCCATTATCTGGACAAGCAACGCCGCAAGCGTCGCGAGTACATCTACTGCGGCTCGCTGCATGTAGCGCACCAGAAGCTGGACGTGAAGAACTGGCGTGACTGCCAGCAATCACCAGGTTTCCTGGCGCCCGAGCGCGCCTGGATGGACGAGGTGGTTGGCAATATGGGTTATGTCGATGCCCTGCGCGAAGTCAGCCGCGAAGGTGACCAGTTCAGTTGGTGGCCGGATAACGAGCAAGCGGAAATGCTCAACCTGGGCTACCGCTTCGACTACCAGCTGCTCACTCCGGGCATGCGCCGTAGTGTGCGCAGCGCACGCCTGCCACGTCAGCCGCGCTTCTCCCAGCATGCGCCGCTGATCGTCGATTACGACTGGATTCTCAGCATCTGATCGACAGGCAACAGGTATGAAAAAGCCGGCTGATCGCCGGCTTTTTGTTGCATGCAGGTTTACTTCACCAAACGCCAACTGAAGGGGTAACGATAGGGTTGCCCTTCGTTGGCCTTGATACCCGCGATGATGGTCAACACCAGCGCCGCCAGGCCCAACAGCATCAGCAGCGGGAAGCCGATCACCACCACCATCAGAATGAAACAGACCACTGCGGCCAATGCCACGCTGATCTGGAAGTTCAGCGCTTCCTTGCCCTGCGCATCGACGAAGGGGTCGAGGTCTTTCTTGATCTGCCAGATGATCAGCGGGCCAAGCAGATTGCCGAAGGGGAACACCAGGCCGAGAAACGCGGCGAAGTGACAGAACATGGCCCACTGACGCGCCTCCTGACTGGGCGTCGGAAGCGGGTTTTGCATATCGTCATTCATCCTGGTGCTCCTTGCTCGTTACGGGTTTCAGTCGACCAGAGCGGCCTTCTGCAGTTCAAAGATCTCGTTCATGCCTTTCTGCGCCAGTGCCAGCATGGCGTTGAACTCATCGGGCTGGAACGGCGCGCCCTCGGCCGTACCCTGCACTTCGATGAAGCCACCGGCATTGGTCATCACCACGTTGAGGTCGGTCTCGGCGGCGGAGTCTTCCAGGTAGTCCAGATCCAGCACCGGCTCGCCTTGGTAGATGCCGACCGACACCGCTGCGATCATCTGCTTGAGCGGCTCGCCCTTGAGCGAACCACGCTTCTTCAGCACTTTCAGGGCATCGATCAGCGCCACCATGGCGCCAGTGATGGAGGCGGTGCGGGTGCCACCGTCAGCCTGGATCACGTCGCAATCGACGTACAGGGTGTTCTCGCCCAGCTTGGTCATGTCCAGTGCTGCACGCAGCGAACGGCCGATCAGGCGCTGGATTTCCAGGGTACGCCCGCCCTGCTTGCCGCGGCTGGCCTCACGCTGGTTACGCTCGCCGGTGGCGCGCGGCAGCATGCCGTATTCGGCAGTCAGCCAGCCCTGGCCCTGCCCCTTGAGGAAGCGCGGCACGCCGGATTCGACGCTGACGGTGCAAATCACCTTGGTATCGCCGAACTCCACGAGCACCGAGCCCTCGGCGTGCTTGGTGTAGTTGCGGGTGATGCGAATCGAGCGCAACTGATCGGCGGCGCGGCCACTGGGACGTTTCATCGAGCGATACCTACTTCATTAAGTGAAAACAGTGCGCATTATAGGGGCGCCCGAGCAAGGCGACACGCCGAATTGGCGCCAGCAGATGGCAGGCCTGATCGCCTGCACATGAAATGGGTAGGCGCCGTGAGCTACAATCCTGCGTTTTTCGAGCCGACTTCCACGAGGTATCCCATGGTTCACAGCATGACGGCCTTTGCCCGCAACGAGCAGGCAACCGCTCACGGCACACTGAGCTGGGAGCTGCGCTCGGTCAACCACCGCTATCTCGAGCCGCACCTGCGCCTGCCGGAAGCCTTCCGCGACCTCGAAGGCGCGGTACGCGAAGCGCTGCGCCAGGGGCTGTCACGCGGCAAGGTGGAGTGCACCCTGCGCTTCGCCGAAGAAAGTGCCGGCAAGCCGCTGCAGGTCGACGCCGACCGCGCCCGCCAACTGATTGCCGCTGCCGAACAGGTCGCCGCACTGATCCAGCAACCGGCCCCGCTCAACCCGCTGGAAGTGCTGGCCTGGCCCGGCGTGCTGGTGGCCGACTCGGCCGATCCGCAAGCGCTCAACGCCGCCGCGCTGAAGCTGTTCGACCAGGCACTGGGTGAACTCAAGGCCGGCCGTGCCCGCGAAGGCGCCGAGCTGGCCAAGCTGCTCAACGAGCGCCTCGACAGCATCCTCGACGAAGTCGCCGCCCTGCGCGAGCTGGTGCCGCAGATGCTCGCCGGGCAGCGCGCCAAGATCGAAACCCGCTTCGCCGAGATGCAGGCCGAGCTCGACCCGCAACGCCTGGAGCAGGAGCTGGTACTGCTGGCGCAGAAGAGCGACGTGGCCGAGGAGCTGGATCGCCTCAGTACCCATGTCAGCGAAGTGCGTCGCGTGCTCAAGGCCGGCGGCGCTGCCGGGCGGCGTCTGGATTTTTTGATGCAGGAGCTCAACCGCGAGGCCAATACCCTCGGCTCCAAGGCCTTCGATCCGCGCAGCACGCAGGCTGCGGTCAATCTGAAGGTGCTCATCGAACAGATGCGCGAGCAAGTGCAGAACATCGAGTAAAAACTACTGCGCTAGGCTATGCCGCGTTGAAATCAGGTTCGAAATGCTCATTTACAGTCGTAAACTCCGCTTTCTCACCTGATTTCGCCTTGCCTAGCCGTCGCTCGCTACGCTTTTAAAATTCCGCAAGATTTCTCAGGACGTTTTTCATGGCCACCACGACCGGCACCCTCTACATCGTTTCCGCACCCTCCGGCGCCGGCAAGACCAGCCTGGTCAAGGCCCTGATCGACAGCGAGGCGCAGATTCGCGTCTCGGTCTCGCATACCACCCGCGCCATGCGTCCAGGTGAGGTGGACGGGGTCAACTACCACTTCGTCGACCATGCGCACTTCAACGCCATGCTCGAACGCAGTGAGTTCCTCGAACATGCCCAGGTCTTCGACAATCTCTACGGCACCTCGCAGAAGTGGGTCGAGCAGACCCTGGCCGAAGGCTTCGACCTGATTCTGGAGATCGACTGGCAGGGTGCACAGCAGGTGCGCAAGTTGATGCCGCAGGCCAAATCCATCTTCATCCTGCCGCCGACTCAGGAAGCTTTGCGTCACCGCCTGACCAACCGCGGCCAGGACAGCGGCGAGATCATCGAACGGCGCATGCGCGAGGCCGTCAGCGAGATGAGCCACTACGTCGAATACGACTACCTGGTGATCAACGACGACTTCAACCACGCCCTGAGCGACCTGAAAGCCATCTTCCGCAGCAACCAGCTGTCGCAAACACAACAGCAGCAGCGCCATGCCGGGCTGCTCAGCGAACTGCTGGCGTAAAACAGCGCTTCCATTGTCGCTGGTGATTTTTTAGACTATTCAGTCCGCTCGCCCGCTCGGGCCAAGCTTATCCGCACAAGTTACGAGGAACACCATGGCTCGCGTTACCGTCGAAGATTGCCTGGACAACGTTGATAACCGCTTCGAACTGGTCATGCTCGCGACCAAGCGTTCGCGCCAGCTGGCCACCGGCGGCAAAGAGCCGAAAGTGGCTTGGGAAAACGACAAGCCCACCGTAGTGGCCCTGCGCGAAATCGCTGCCGGCCTGGTGGACTACGAAGTGATCGCCCAGGAAGACATCGTCGAAGAAGAACCACTGTTCGCTGCCTTCGAGGAAGAGGCAAACGAGCCTCTGTAAGTCGATGATGCCGGGTCGAAGTCGCGCGGCGTGTAGCCAAGCCAGCCCTGAGGGGAATACCCCATGGCTGGCATAGACGCTCTCGCCGACCGACTTTCGGCCTATCTCGGCCATGACCAGGTCAACCTGGTGCGCCGAGCCTACTTCTACGCCGAACAGGCGCACGATGGCCAACGCCGCCGCAGTGGCGAAGCCTACGTGACCCATCCGCTGGCCGTGGCCAGCATCCTCGCCGATATGCACATGGATCATCAGAGCCTGATGGCCGCCATGCTGCACGACGTGATCGAAGACACCGGCATCGCCAAGGAAGCGCTCAACGCGCAGTTCGGCGAAACCGTGGCCGAACTGGTCGACGGGGTCAGCAAGCTGACCCAGATGAACTTCGAGACCAAGGCCGAGGCGCAGGCCGAGAACTTCCAGAAGATGGCCATGGCCATGGCCCGCGACATCCGCGTGATTCTGGTCAAGCTCGCCGACCGCCTGCACAACATGCGCACCCTCGATGCCATGCCGCACGAGAAGAGCCGGCGCATCGCCAAGGAAACCCTGGAAATCTACGCACCCATCGCCAACCGGCTGGGCATGCACAACATGCGCGTGGAGTTCGAAGACCTGGGCTTCAAGGCCATGCATCCGATGCGCTCCGAGCGCATCCGCGCCGCCGTGCGCCGCGCTCGGGGCAACCGCAAGGAAATCGTCGCCAAGATCGAGGAATCGATCCAGATGTGCCTGCAGCGCGAAGGCATGGAAGGCGAGGTGATCGGCCGCGAGAAGCACCTCTACAGCATCTACCAGAAGATGCGCGGCAAGCGTAAGGCGTTCAACGAGATCATGGACGTCTACGCCTTCCGCATCATCGTCGACAAGGTCGACACCTGCTACCGCGTGCTCGGCGCCGTGCATAACCTGTACAAGCCGCTGCCCGGCCGCTTCAAGGATTACATCGCGATCCCCAAGGCCAACGGCTACCAGTCGCTGCACACCACGCTGTTCGGCATGCACGGCGTGCCCATCGAGATCCAGATCCGCACCCGCGAAATGGAAGAGATGGCCAACAACGGCATCGCCGCGCACTGGCTGTACAAGTCCAACGAAGACGAAGCGCCCAAGGGCAACCACGCTCGCGCGCGTCAGTGGGTCAAGGGTGTACTGGAACTGCAGCAACGCGCCGGCAACTCGCTGGAATTCATCGAGAGCGTGAAGATCGACCTGTTCCCCGACGAGGTCTACGTGTTCACGCCCAAGGGCCGCATCATGGAGCTGCCGAAGGGCTCCACCGCGGTCGACTTCGCCTACGCGGTACACACCGACGTCGGCAACACCTGCATCGCCTGCCGCATCAATCGGCGCCTGGCGCCGCTGTCGCAGGCACTGGAAAGTGGCTCGACGGTAGAAATCGTCACCGCGCCGGGCGCCCGGCCGAATCCGGCCTGGCTCAACTTCGTGGTCACCGGCAAGGCGCGCACGCATATCCGCCACGCCCTCAAGCAGCAGCGCCGCTCGGAATCCATCAGCCTCGGCGAACGCCTGCTGAACAAGGTGCTGGCCAGCTTCGATACGCACCTGGAAAAGATCGCACCCGAGCGCGTACAGGCGGTACTCGGCGAATACCGCCAGGAAGTCATCGAGGACCTGCTCGAAGACATCGGCCTGGGCAACCGCATGGCTTACGTCGTGGCCCGCCGCCTGCTGGCCGAGAGTGGCGACGAAACCCTGCCGAGCAGCGAAGGGCCGCTGGCGATCCGCGGCACTGAGGGCCTGGTGATGAGCTACGCCAAGTGCTGCACGCCGATCCCGGGCGATCCCATCGTCGGCTATCTGTCCGCTGGCAAGGGCATGGTGGTGCACATGGAAAGCTGCCGGAACATCGTCGACATCCGCCACAATCCGGAAAAATGCATCCAGCTCAACTGGGCCAAGGATGTCACCGGCGAATTCAACGTCGAACTGCGCGTCGAGCTGGAACACCAGCGCGGCCTGATCGCTCTGCTGGCCAGCAGCGTCAATGCCGCCGATGGAAACATCGAGAAGATCAGCATGGACGAACGCGACGGCCGTATCAGCGTGGTGCAGTTGGTGGTCAGCGTGCATGACCGCGTGCACCTGGCCCGCGTGATCAAGAAACTGCGCGCGCTCAAGGGCGTGATGCGTATCACCCGAGTACGCGCCTGACACAATTCCCCTGTTTCCAGTCTGTAGGCTGGGTGCCTCGACCCAGCCAGTTCTCACAAGGAGCGATTCATGAGCAAGACCGTCATCACCAGCGACAAGGCCCCCGCCGCCATCGGCACCTACTCCCAGGCGATCAAGGCGGGCAACACCGTCTACATGTCCGGCCAGATTCCGCTGGACCCGGTGAGCATGGAGCTGGTCGAGGGCTTCGAAGCACAGACCGTGCAGGTCTTCGAGAACCTCAAGGCCGTCGCCGAAGCCGCCGGCGGCTCGTTCAAGGACATCGTCAAGCTGAACATCTTCCTCACCGACCTGTCGCACTTCGCCAAGGTCAACGAGGTCATGGGCCGCTACTTCGAGCAGCCCTACCCGGCGCGCGCTGCCATCGGCGTCGCTGCCCTGCCGCGCGGCGCGCAGGTGGAAATGGACGCTATTCTGGTCATCGAGTAAGTCGTTCGAGCGGGGCAGCAGGCCCCGCTCGCCCTTCCCCGGCATGGAGATCGCCATGCGTCTGCTTCCTCTGCTGTTACTGGCTGCCCTACTCGGCGGCTGCGCCAGCACACCGAACAACGACCCGAGCGGTACCTGGATCAACCAGGCAGCCATCGATGCCGCCCGCGAGAGCGGTCGCCTGCGCGAAGCCCTGCTCGCCTATGGGCCCAACCTCGAATGGCATATCGATCCTGAACGTCAGCAGGCCAGCTACAGCAACGGCTTCGAACTGGCCGAAGGCAGGCTGCAGGGTGCTGGAGAGGGGCGTTGGCAGGTCACCTTCTACGGTGATTACAACGAGCAGCTCGCCATACAGAACGGCGAACTGCTGCAGATCGCCAGCGAATACTGGCCCGAGCAGCACTTCGCCCGCGTCAACAGCTCCAGCGAACCCAAGCCACTGGGCAGCAGCTTCGAGCAGGCGCTATATCGCGACTACCTGGGCGGCGACTGGCTGATCGAGGAAGGTCTGGGCCAGGGCGGCCTGGTGCGCTTCAACAGCGACGGGCAGGTACAAGGCCTGCCCGGCGCCGAACGCTTCGCCCTGTGCCTGGCAGGCGACTGCGCGGCCATGAGCGGCGAACATGACAGTCTCTGGCTGCAAGCCGGTGATCAGGGTAGCCCCTGGTTGTTCGTGCATGAAGGCAATCAGTTGCGCATCTTCGAAGCGCAGAACCGCGCCCAGTTCGACGAGATGCCCGAGTACCAGCCCGGCCCGCAGCGCTGGCTGCTCAAGCGCCGCTGATCAGCAGGCGCCGCCTCCGGGCAGGAGCGGCGCCACGCTATAGAGCCCCCAGCAACAGCCAGCCTCCCAGCGCCAGCAACAGGCCACCGCAACCGCGATCCAGCCAGCGCACGCGCCGCGGCAACCAACTGCGCCAACGCGCCTGATCGAGCAGGCGCACCAGCGCCAGATCCCAAAACAGCACCACCAGGGTCATCCATAGCATCGCCAGGCCCAGCCCCCATGCCGGCATTGCCGACTCGCGCAAGACCCCGAATAGCCCGGCATAGAACAGCGGTAATTTGGGGTTGAGGCTGCTGGCCAGAAGGCCCTGACGCATGCCCTTCCACACCCCGCCGAGCCTCAGCTGATCACCCTGCGGCAGGACCAGATCTCGCCGCGAGGCCAGCGCCTGCAGGCCGATCCAGGCGAAATACAGCCCGCCGACGACCTGCAAGCAGCGCCACAGCCAACTGCCCTCGGCGGGTAACAACGCCATGGCAAAGAGCACCAGCAGCATGCTCAGCAGGTTGGCCAGCGCAATGCCGCAGGCGCAACCGTCGGCCTGGCGCCGGCCCTTGGCCAGAGCGGTGCGAATCAACAGAAAGAAGTCCGGCCCAGGCGACAGCAAGGCCGCGAAATGAGTACCGGCCACCAGTAGAAACAACGCGAACATGGAACCTCCGTTTGGCGGAGGCAGTGTCGGCAACTGGCGGTGTCGATGTATTGGAAAAAACTCAGAGGAGCCCAGCGTATGCCATGTCACCCACCTTTCCATGTCCTAACCGGCGGCCCCGGTAGCGGCAAAAGTAGTTTGCTGGCAGCCCTGGCCCAGAAGGGCCAAAACGTCGTCGAGGAAGCCGGTCGGGAGATCATTCGTGATCAGCAAGCCATCGCCGGCCTGGGCCTGCCCTGGCACAACCCGAGGCTGTTCGCCGAACTGATGCTGGCGTGGGAGCTCAGGGCTCACCGCCAGGCGCTGACGAGGAAAGGGCCGGTGTTCTTTGACCGCAGCCTGGTCGATATCATCGGCTACCTGCGCCTGAACGACCTGCCGGTCGGCGAGCATCTGCTACAGGCGGTGCGCCAATTGCGTTACCAGAGGCAGGTCTTCCTGCTGCCGCACTGGCCGCAGATCTACCGCAACGACCACGAGCGCCGCCAGGATGCGGCCGAGGCCGAACGGACCTGCGCGGTGATGCGCGAAGTCTATGTAGAAGCCGGTTATCGACTGATCGAGGTACCGCGAATGAGCCTGGCGCAGCGCCGCGACTTCGTGCTGCAGTGCAGTGGCCTCAACCCGTCGCCAGCGTACGAAAACGCCCCGGA
This sequence comes from Ectopseudomonas toyotomiensis, assembly GCF_017167985.1. Classification (NCBI taxonomy): domain Bacteria; kingdom Pseudomonadati; phylum Pseudomonadota; class Gammaproteobacteria; order Pseudomonadales; family Pseudomonadaceae; genus Ectopseudomonas; species Ectopseudomonas toyotomiensis. Next base: position 1,945,888 of record NZ_CP070505.1, read on the forward strand.
GTGACCCCGGTGAAACGGCGAAACACCCCATTGAAATGCGCCTGGTCATAAAAGCCCAGGTCCAGTGCGACATCGGCCAGGGCCTGGCCTTGCAACAACCTACGCTTGGCCTCACGCACTCGGCGCTGCAGCAGATAGGTATGCGGCGGCACGCCATAGGCACGGCGGAAGGCTTCGATCAGGTGGCGTGGGTGACGCTGCACCAGTGCGGCCAGCTGCTCCAGACTGACGGCCTCGGCGTAGTGCGCTTCCAGGTAATCACGCAGGTACGCCGTCACCCCGCTGTCACGAAATGCCGGTCGCGCCTCGCGCAAGCCGCCGTGGCGGACAAAGACCAGCTCCAACAGCGCCAGCAGTTCGCTCTCCAGCACCAGCGCATCGCCCCGCTCGAACTCGCCGGCCAGCCGTGCCAGGCCTGTCGAGACCTGGCCGTCGTCATCCGGGTTGAGCGTGCCGAAGCCATTGGGCAGGCGCTTGCGCCCGAGCAGCGCCGGCAGCCGCGACTCCTCGACATAGAGCATGCGATAAACCACACGCGCCGATTCGGCGTGCCCGGTATGCGGCTCTTCGGGGTTCATCAGCGACAGGGTGCCGGCAGGCAGCGCATAGCGCTGACCTCGGCACTGGTAGCCTCCGACACCCTGCACGATAGCGCCGATGGCAAAGGCATCGTGACTGTGACGGCCAAAGGCCTGTCCGGAGAAGTCGGCGTGAAACAGCTCGACGCCCGGCAGCCAGGGCTTGGCCAGCAAGCTGTTGGCGTCCATTTCAGCGCTCGGCGAGGATCGCCGCATAGCCCTCGCGGTAGCTCGGATACTGCGGCGCCCAACCCAGCGCACGAGCGCGGGCATTGCGGCAACGCTTGCTGCCGGCTCGGCGCACGCGCTGCTCGTCGCTCCAATGGCTGACGCCTAGTTGCTCACGCAGCCAACCCACTACTTCGTGCAGCGGCGCCGGCTCGTCGTCGACACCCAGGTAGCAATCGGCCAAGGGCACACCGGCGGCATCCGCCTGCAACAGCGTGGCGAACAGGCCGGCTGCATCCTCGACATGAATGCGATTGCCATACAACGGCGGCGTTTCGCTGACCCGATAGCCGCCGCGCACCTGGCTCAGCAACCATTCGCGACCAGGGCCGTAAAGGCCTGTCAGACGCACCGTGGTCGCCGGCAACCCGCTGTCGAGCGCGACACGTTCGGCCTCGCGCATGATCACCGCAGAAAAACTCTGGGCCTCAGCCACAGAGTCCTCGTCGATCCACTCGCCTTCCTGCTGCCCGTACACGCCGCTGCTGGAGGCGAACAGGATACGTCGAGGTCGCTGACCATGTTGCGCCAGCCAGTCCAGCACGCGGCGCAGCCCCTCGATATAGGCGGCGCGATAGCCGGCCTCGTCATGCTCGGTAGCTGCTGCGCAGTACACCAGGTAATCCAGTTGCCCCTGCGGCCAATCCGCCGGACAGGCATCGGCATGCAGATCGCCGGCCAGCGGCTCGATCGCGGCAGGCAGTGCAGCCACGTTGCGGCGCATGCCGATCACGCGCCAGCCTTGTGCGGCCATCCGCAGGCCAAGGCGGGTACCGACGTCTCCACACCCGGCAATCAGCAGGCTGTTGCATTCGGACATGCTTTTCTCCATGACATTTATGCAAAGGCGCAGTTTAGCCCGGTTGGTTCATCTGTTTGCAAAGGCTATGCTTGTCGGCAATTTAATGGATAAACACTATGACCCTCACCGAACTGCGGTACATCGTCACCCTCGCCCAGGAACAACACTTCGGCCGCGCCGCCGAGCGTTGCCACGTCAGCCAGCCGACCCTGTCGGTGGGCGTGAAGAAGTTGGAGGACGAGCTCGGCGTACTGATCTTCGAGCGCAGCAAGAGCGCCGTGCGCCTGACCCCGGTCGGTGAGGGCATCGTCACCCAGGCACAGAAGGTGCTGGAGCAGGCCCAGGGCATTCGCGAACTGGCCCAGGCCGGCAAGAACCAGCTGACCGCCCCACTGAAGATTGGCGCCATCTACACCGTCGGCCCCTATCTGTTCCCGCACCTGATTCCGCAGTTGCACCGGGTCGCCCCGGACATGCCGCTGTACATCGAGGAAAACTTCACCCATATCCTGCGCGACAAGCTGCGCACCGGCGAGCTGGACGCCATCATCATCGCCCTGCCGTTCCAGGAGGCCGATGTGCTGACCAAGCCGCTTTACGACGAGCCGTTCTACGCCCTGCTGCCGGCCGGCCACCCTTGGGCGGCGCTGGACACCATCGACACCAAACTGCTCAACGACAAGAGCCTGCTGCTGCTCGGCGAGGGCCATTGTTTCCGTGATCAGGTGCTGGAAGCCTGCCCGACCCTGCGCAAGGGCGGTGACGATCACGGCAAGCACACCACGGTGGAATCCAGCTCGCTGGAAACCATCCGCCATATGGTCGCCTCCGGCCTCGGCGTGTCGATCCTGCCGTTCTCGGCAGTGGACAGCCACCACTATGCGCCCGGCGTGATCGAAGTGCGTCCGCTCAGCGCGCCGGTGCCGTTCCGTACCGTGGCCATCGCCTGGCGCGCCAGCTTCCCGCGGCCCAACGCCATCGAAGTGCTGGCCGACTCGATCCGCCTCTGCTCGGTCGCCCGCAGCCCGCAGACCAAGGCAGTCTGAGGCCAGAGGTGAGCGAGCTGGCAGCGGTTTCCGTCACTGCGCTCAAAGGCGTAGGCGCCGCCCTGGCCGAGAAACTGGCCAAGGTCGGCCTGGAAAACCTGCAGGACGTGCTGTTCCACCTGCCGCTGCGCTACCAGGATCGCACCCGCATCACCCCAATTGGCGCGCTGCGCCCAGGGCAGGATGCGGTGGTCGAGGGCATCGTCGCCGGTGCCGACGTGGTCATGGGCCGGCGGCGCAGCCTGCTGGTACGCCTGCAGGACGGCAGCGGCACGCTGAGCCTGCGCTTCTTCCACTTCAGCCAGGCGCAGAAGGAAGGGCTCAAACGCGGCACCGCTCTGCGCTGCTACGGTGAAGTACGCCCCGGCGCCACCGGCCTGGAGATCTACCATCCGGAATACCGCGCGCAGAGCGGCGACGAGCCGGCCCCGGTGGAGCAGAGCCTGACACCCATCTACCCGACCACCGAAGGCCTCACCCAGCAGCGCCTGCGCCAGCTCAGCCAGCAGGCCCTGGCGCGCCTGGGCCCACGCAGTCTGCCGGACTGGCTGCCCGATGAGCTGGCCCGCGACTATCGCCTGGCGCCGCTGGACGAGGCCATCCGTTACCTGCATCGGCCGCCGCCGGACGCCGATGTCGAAGAGCTCGCCGAGGGCCGCCACTGGGCTCAGCATCGCCTGGCCTTCGAGGAACTGCTGACTCATCAGCTATCTCTGCAGCGCCTGCGCGAACAGGTGCGTGCGCAACAGGCGCCAGCCCTGCCGCCTGCGCAGAAGCTGCCGCAACAGTACCTCGCCAACCTCGGCTTTGCCCCAACCGGCGCGCAGCAGCGCGTCGGTGCCGAGATCGCCTACGACCTGGCGCAGAGCGAGCCCATGCTGCGCCTGGTGCAGGGTGATGTCGGCGCCGGCAAGACGGTGGTCGCCGCGCTGGCCGCCCTGCAGGCACTGGAGGCCGGTTATCAGGTGGCACTGATGGCGCCGACCGAGATCCTCGCCGAGCAGCACTTTCTCAACTTCAGCAAATGGCTGGCACCGCTTGGTCTGGACGTCGCCTGGCTGGCCGGCAAGCTCAAGGGCAAGGCCCGCGCAGCAGCCCTGGAACAGATCGCCGACGGCTGCCCGATGGTGGTCGGCACCCACGCCCTGTTCCAGGACGAAGTGAAGTTCAAGCGCCTGGCCCTGGTGATCATCGACGAACAGCACCGCTTCGGCGTGCAGCAGCGCCTGGCCCTGCGCCAGAAGGGCATCGACGGGCGCCTCTGTCCGCATCAGTTGATCATGACCGCTACCCCTATCCCGCGCACCCTGGCGATGAGTGCCTATGCCGATCTGGACACCTCGATCCTCGACGAACTGCCGCCAGGGCGCACGCCGGTCAACACCCTGGTGATCGCCGACAGCCGCCGCGATGAGGTGGTCGAACGCGTACGCAATGCCTGCCAGCAGGGGCGCCAGGCCTACTGGGTGTGCACCCTGATCGAAGAATCCGAAGAGCTCACCTGCCAGGCCGCGGAAACCAGCTTCGAGGAGCTGTCTGCGGCCCTCGGCGAGCTGCGCGTCGGGCTGATCCACGGGCGCATGAAACCGGCCGAAAAAGCCGCGGTGATGGATGAGTTCAAGCAAGGCAAGCTGCAGCTGCTGGTGGCCACCACGGTAATCGAGGTCGGCGTCGACGTACCCAATGCCAGCCTGATGATCATTGAAAATCCCGAACGCCTGGGCCTGGCCCAGCTACACCAGCTGCGCGGCCGGGTCGGCCGTGGCAGCGCCGCCAGTCATTGCGTGCTGCTCTACCATGCGCCATTGTCGCAACTCGGGCGCGAGCGCCTGGCAATCATGCGCGAGACCACCGACGGTTTCGTCATCGCCGAGAAGGACCTCGAACTCAGGGGGCCGGGGGAAATGCTCGGCACCCGGCAGACCGGTCTGCTGCAATTCAAGGTCGCCGACCTGATGCGCGATGCCGACCTCCTGCCCGCCGTGCGCGACGCGGCGCAGGCACTATTGGAACATTGGCCACAACATGTGGCTCCATTGTTGGAACGCTGGTTGCGTCACGGCCAGCAATACGGTCAAGTGTGAACCTGTTCACAGGACAGCCGTCGCCACGAACCTTTGCGCAAATCCTCGCTGGTTATACTCCGGGGCACATGCGCCAACGCTGGATATCGATATGACTGAAGCAGCCCTCGCCGCCAACGCCACTGCACAAGCGCCCGCCGTGATCGTGCAACTGCTGGAGAAACTCGCCGTGCCCTATCAGGTACGCGCGGAGCGCCCGGGTCAGCCAAGCGAGGCGCGCCTGCAGGCCGTGCTGGTGGACGATGCCATCGGCGCCCTGCTGGTACTCTATCCGCGTAGCCACATGCTCGATCTGTCGCGCCTGGCCGAACTGACTGGGCGCCAGCTCACCGCGGTCAAGCCGGAACGCCTGGAGCGCATGCTCGGCAAGCACAATCTGGCCGCACTGCCCGGTTTGCCGCCGCTGACCAGTTCGCCCTGCCTCTACGAAGAACGCCTGCTGCAGGTGCCCAGTCTGCTGATCGAGTCCGGCCAGCCTGGTGTGTTGCTGGAGATCCCCACCGAAGCCTTCAAGGCGCTGCTGAGCAAGGCCAGCGCGGCGCGTTTCGGTGAGCCGGTCAGCGCGATCAAACCGAACCTCGATCGCCCCCATGACGACCGCGCGGAAATCACCCAAGCCGTGCAGGCCTTTACCGCACGCCGCATCCAGCAGCGTCTGGAAGAAACCATCGAGATTCCGCCGCTGCCGGAAACCGCACAGAAGATCATCAAGCTGCGCGTTGACCCTAATGCCACGGTGGACGACATCACCGGCGTGGTCGAAACCGATCCCGCGCTGGCGGCCCAGGTAGTCAGCTGGGCCGCCTCGCCCTACTACGCCGCGCCCGGCAAGATCCGCTCGGTGGAAGATGCCATCGTCCGCGTGCTGGGCTTCGACCTGGTGATCAACCTGGCTCTCGGCCTGGCGCTGGGCAAGACTCTGAGCCTGCCCAAGGATCAGCCGCAGCACGCCACCCCTTACTGGCAGCAAGCGATCTATACCGCTGCAGTGATCGAGGGCCTGACCCGCGCCATGCCGCGCGCACAGCGCCCGGAAGCCGGCCTGACCTACCTGGCCGGCCTGCTGCACAACTTCGGTTATCTGGTCCTGGCGCACGTGTTCCCACCGCACTTCTCGTTGATCTGCCGTCACCTGGAGGTCAACCCGCACCTGCCTGCCGGGCATATCGAGCAGCACCTGCTGGGCATTACCCGCGAGCAGATCGGTGCCTGGCTGATGCGCCACTGGGATATGCCGGAAGAGCTGTCCAGCGCTCTGCGCTTTCAGCACGATCCGTCCTACGCCGGCGACAGCGCGGCCTTCCCCAATCTGGTGTGCCTGGCGGTCAGCCTGCTGCGCAACCGGGGTATCGGTGCCGGGCCGCAGAACGAGATTCCTGATGAGCTGTTCGACGCCCTGGGGCTGACCCGGGAAAAAGCCGAGGACGCAGTGAACAAGGTGCTCAGCGCCGAAGTGGCTTTACGCGAACTGGCGGCGCAGTTCCAGCAGCCGCACTGACAGACACCCCCGATGCCCATGCAGCCAGGCATCGGGCGTAGGGCGTAGGGCGTACTCGGCTTTGGCTGCTCGCTTCGCCTCGAGTGAGCGGCGCTCCGGGCCACCCTACGGCTTGCGCAGTTGCTCGCGACGTTCAGAGAATAGCTGCGGCACCACTTCCAGGCTGATGGCAAGCAGCTGGCTGACGCTGGGATGCTCGTAGAGTGCCGCATACTCGGCGAGCTGATCGCTGGGCATCTGCCGGTAGGCATAGAACATGAAGCTTTCCACTGCCAGCTCGCTGGATTGGCGAATGGCGTTCGCTTGCGTCTGCGTCTGCGCCTGCAGTTCGGCTTCGCTGAGGTTCTCGCCCCGCGCCCTTAGCGCCAGCAATGCCTGGGTCTTGCCGACTTCGTAACGTAGCAGGCTGGCCAGTTCAGTGGTACGCGCGGCAGCGTCGAGACGCTTGACCAACTCCAGACGCGCGCCTCGTGGCGGCTGCTCCTGCAGGCGCTGGCGGTATTCAGCCAAGCCTTCGGGTTGCTCACCGACGGCGCGCTCGGCAGCGGTGAAACGCTGCGCCAACGGGCTGTCGAGACGCTCACGGGCCTGCTCGCCCTGCGCCGCATCGAAGCGGGCAGCGACGCGCTGGGCCAGGTCCAGACAAAAGGCCTCGCCAGCGAAGAGCTGAGCGAGGCGCTTCTGTTCGGTTTCATCCTGGCCACGCTGCACCAACGGCGCACTCTGTTCGCACAGCAGATGGATACCGGCGAGCTCGAACAACGGTAACAAGGCCTTGGCAGACGCTGGCTCGGCCCGTGCGGTGGTGGCGGCCAGCAATAGCAGGGGTAACAGGAAAAGACGCATGGTCGGGCTTTCCACAGGGACGTGCCTGGCAGCCTAACCAAAGCGCGGCGTCGCGGCCAGCCGCGACACGCATCGGTGCCGATTAGGCGGCCTTTTTCGGCGCCTCGGTCTTCTTCTTCGGCATCAGGTACTTGGTCAGGCCCTGAAACCACATGACAAGCGCCGGGTTGCCCTGGATCTGGATGTCCTTGTTCTGGATGCCCTGCATGAAGGCCAGCTGCTTGTTCTTCGCGGTCATGGTTTCAAAGCCGTAGGCGGCATCCTTGAAGCCAATGGCGAAGGCCGGATCCGTGGCGGTGCCGCGCTTGCTGGTCACGCGCTGACCGGCCACCGTGAAGTGGCGTGCGACCTTGCCGTCCAGCGTGTGCAGTTGGAAGACCATATCGCGACCTTCGAGCTGCTGGCGGAACGCCGGGTTTTCACGACTGGCCTTGGCCATCAGGCGGCCCAGCATCCACAGGAGAAAACGGAATTTCATGCACAAGGCCTCGTGATCGAAGATGATGGCCGCGCATTGTAGTGGTTTTCTTGCAGGACTACAGCCTGTCTAAAGCATGGCTGTATCAGCGAATGTCGCAGCATGGCTGCGCAGGGGGAACCCGGAGCCGAACGGCTCCGGGTAACGGGCTCAGTTGACCGCGTCTTTCAGGGACTTGCCCGGTTTGAAGGCGACGGTGTTGCTGGCCTTGATCTTCACCGGCTGACCGGTTTGCGGATTCTTACCAGTACGGGCGCCACGGTGGCGTTGGACGAAAGTACCGAAGCCAACCAGGGTCACACTGTCCTTGCGGTTCAGTGCACCGGTGATTTCTTCCAGTACGGCGTTGAGTACACGATTGGCCTGATCCTTGGTCAGATCAGCCTTTTCGGCGATGGCGGCGGCGAGTTCCGGTTTACGCATAAATGCCTCTTTGACGGTTTTTTGTTGTTGTGTCCGTGCTGTCCTTCCAGAACAGCGCCCAAGGCGCCGCAACAGCTCTGCGCTGCGGCAGACCTTTGGGAGAATGGCATGCCGCATCGCGCTGCGCCAGTCTCGCCCGCCACTTTAACCAGGCAATTTCGTGGCGTATCCGACAGAACGGCAGGCAATCACGCCAGCAGCGCCGGTAGCTCCTTGTTCAGTGCCAGTTTCTCCTGCACGGCGGCGCCGGTCAGCACATAACCGAGCAGTGCTCCGGAAGCATCGCGGCAGAGCGCCTTGATGTCGCTGCCGCTGCCTTCGACCGTCCATTCGCCCTGGCTGCCACGCGGTGGCGGCGAGACCACCAGCGGGCATACAGGCGTCTTTACGGTCACCGGCATCGGCCCATAGCTGACCGCCGTCGGCTCACCAGCCAGGGTCTTGGCCAGCGCCCGGGCACAGGCCATCAGCGGCATGACGTAGAGCAGGTTGAGGCCGTCGACCTCGGCGCAGTCGCCCAGGGCGTAGATATTGGCGTGCGAGGTGCGCAACTGGCGGTCGACCATCACCCCACGGTTGATGTCGAGACCGGCTGCCGCAGCGAGCGCGGTGCGCGGACGCAGGCCGACTGCGGAGACCACCGCGTCGCACGCAATCAGGCGGCCATCGGACAGCGTCGCCTGCAGCGCATCGCCTTGGCGGTCGAGACTGGCCAGCACCGGGCCGAGATGAAAACGTACACCCAGACCTTCCAGGCCGGCTTGTACGGCAGAGGCCGCTGCCGGATGCAGCAGGCCCGGCATCACCTGCTCACAGGGCGCCAGCAGTTCTACCTCATAGCCGCCAGCACTGAGGTCGTTGGCAAACTCGCAACCAATCAGCCCGGCGCCGAGGATCAATACCCGACGCTTGCCAGCCACGGCGCTGCGAAAACGCGCGTAGTCTTCCAGGTCATTGATCGGGAACACCGCGTCCTGGGCATCGCCTTCCACCGGCACACGAATCGGCTCGGCGCCCCAGGCCAGCACCAGGTCGCGGTATGGCACGGCTTCCTCACCGATCCACAAGCGTTTGTGGCCGGGGTCGATTCCGGTGATACGGGTATGGGTGCGAATTTCCGCGTTGAGCTGCTCGGCCATGGCGCCGGCTTCGGCCATGGCCAGGCCGTCGGCATCCTTGTTCTTGCCAAAGCCAGTGGACAGCATCGGCTTGGAATAGGAGCGCCCGTCGTCAGCAGTGATCAGCAGCAGAGGCGTCTGGGTGTCGAGCTTGCGCCACTCCTTGGCCAGGTTGTAGCCGGCCAGGCCGGTGCCGACGATGACGACTGGTGCACTCATGCGCTCTTTCCTCACAATAAAAACGACGCGACGACCCACCGGCCGCCTCCCGAGATAGCGGGATCACACCCTACTGGATCGGGCAAGCGCTGGCCAGATGAGGTTCAGTCATCCATTCGCTGGTTGGGGAAAGAGGCAACGCGCGAATCAAAGCAGACCGCCTGGCATGCAGGCGGCCTGGGAGGCGCTTAGAACGCCAGGCCTACGCGCAGGCCGACTTGCTCCTGCTTTAGCTTGCTGCGCTCGGCGATGGCGCTGTTGCTGTCGAGCTCATAGCGGGTCTGGGTGTAGTACAGGCTGGTGCTGATCGGCAGGTTGTTGATGCCCTTGTTCCATAGCATGGTCAGCTCGCCGTACGGATTGACCTTGTCCTTGAGGTCCACGGAGTCGCTATCGCCATCGACCTTCAGGCGCGCTTCGGAATTGATGGAATAGCGCGCACCCACTTCCAGGCGCAGGGTGTAGTCCGGCGTCAGGTAGTTGTAGCCGAGGCCGGCCTTGGCGAAGGGCGACTTGCTGGTCAGCTTGACGTTGCTGTCGAGCGGGCCGACGTCGTCCTGTTCGATGCGACCCCAGTCGTAACCACCACCGACGATCACGTCGACATAGTTGTTGGTGCTCAACGCGGCGCGCAGGCCGAGGTCGATATCGGCACGCGCGGACTTGTATTCCACATCGTCCTTGTCACGGTATTGGCCTTCGATCCCCGCTTGGTAGATGAAGCCTTCCTGCCCGGTCAGCTTGTTACCGAAGTGGTAGAACAGGCCGCCTTGGTTGAGGCGCTCCTTGTCGCTTTCATCGTCCACGGTGAGCTTGTACTGGTTGTGCGAAGCGATGACACCGAAGGTCGAGATGGGGTCGGTGACCGAGTCTGCATAGGCCTGCGAGGCGCCCGCCAGGCACAGGGCGAGTGTTGCTTTGGGGGTTATGCTGGACAGCTGCATGACGATTTCCTTGGCAATGAGTGGATAACGCCGCTCACCGGGAGGTGGGACGCAAGTACCTAGACTGTCGATGCAGGGAGTGATTCGGCAAACCTGATGAACGGTCGCGAAACTGAACAGGCCCTGAACGGGCCTGGATTTGGCGAGAAAAACCTGACCGAATGGACAGTCTGTATTGGCTGTTTTTGCAGAAAGGGGCGCCCAGTGAATTCAGTCCAGCTTGACCACTTTGGCCAGGACCACCTTGGGCCCCTTCATCTTCTTGACGATGATGCGCAGGCCATCGGTTTCCAGCACCTCCTCTTCGTCAGGCATGCGCTTGAGGGTCTCGTAGATCAACCCGGCCAACGTTTCGGCCTCGATATGGTCGAGGTCGACACCGAGCAGGCGCTCGACCTTGGCCAGCGGCGTGTCGCCGCGCACCAGCAGCTTGCCCGGCTGGTAGGCGAGGATGCCGCGCTCGGCCTTGCGGTGTTCGTCCTGAATATCGCCGACCAGTGCTTCGAGCACGTCCTCCATGGTCAGGTAGCCGATCACCTTGCCGTCGGCCTCTTCGACCAAGGCGAAGTGCGCGCCGCCCTGACGGAACTGCTCGAGCAGCTGCGACAGCGGCATGTGCCGGCTGACGCGCTCCAGCGGGTGCATCAGATCCGCCAACTTGAGCGCTGACGGCAGCATCTCCAGCAGCGACAGGTGCAGCAGCAGGTCCTTGATGTGCAGCACGCCGACGAACTCGCCCTTGCTCTCGTCGAAGATTGGGTAGCGGCTGTACTTGTGCCGGCGGAAGGTGGTGAACACCTGATCCAGGCTGGCGTTGAGCTCCAGGAAAACCAGGTCCTCGCGAGAGTTGGCCCAGTCCACCACCTCCAGCTCACCCAGCTCGACAGCCGAAGCCAGCACCCGCAGGTCCTGGTCGTTGTCGCTGGTGGCACGGCTGGAATGCAGGATCAGCTTGAGCTCTTCGCGGCTGTAGTGATGCTCGTGGTGCGGCCCCGGCTCGCCCTGTCCGGCGATGCGCAGGATGGCGTTGGCACTGGCGTTGAGCACGAAGATCGCCGGGTACATCAGCCAGTAGAAGGCGTACAGCGGCGCTGCCGTCCACAGTGACAACAGTTCCGGCTTACGAATCGCCCAGGACTTGGGCGCCAGCTCGCCGATGACGATGTGCAGGTAGGAAATGATCGAGAACGCAGTGAAGAAGGCGATACCGTGAATCAGCTTGGGTGACTCCACACCAACCGCCACCAGCAGCGGCGTCAGCAGCTCGGCGAAGGCCGGCTCACCGACCCAGCCAAGCCCCAGCGAGGCCAGGGTGATGCCCAGTTGGCAGGCCGAGAGGTAGGCGTCCATCTGGTTGTGTACGGTGCGCAGGATGTGCCCGCGCCAGCCGTGGGCCTCGGCCAGGGCATCGACCTTGGTCGCGCGCAGACGCACGATGGCGAACTCCGCGGCGACGAAGAAGCCGTTGAGCAGAACCAGGAACAGGGCGAACAGCATGAGGCCGAAATCGGCAAAGTAGGCAGAAGCGGGGAGACTCGTGGAGGGGTCCATGAAGGTTCGGATTGGCCAAAGATCGCTAGAGGTTGGAGCTTCATCGCGGCGAATGCAAGCACTCAGCGCGCGCGCTGCACCACCTGTGCCGGGGCGAAATGGCAGGTGAAGGTGCTGCCCTTGCCAGGAACGCTGCTGATCTCCAGATTGCCACGGTGACGCAGCAGCACATGCTTGACGATAGCCAGTCCCAACCCGGTGCCACCGGTATTGCTGGCACGGCTCGAATCGACCCGGTAGAAGCGCTCGGTCAGGCGCGGCAAGTGCTTGGCCTCGATGCCCATACCGGTATCGCTAACCGACAGGTGTGCGCCCTTCTCGTCAGACCACCAACGAATACGGATGTCGCCTCCGGCCGGGGTGTACTTCACGGCGTTGAACACCAGGTTGGAGAAAGCGCTGCGCAGCTCGGCCTCACTGCCCTTGAGCTTCAGATGCGGATCGGCCTCCAGGCTGATGCGATGCTGTTGCTCACCAGACAATGCCTGGGCATCGTTCTTGATCGACAGCAGCATCAGGTCGGCCGCCACGGGCTGATTGTCCGACGGGTAATCGGTGGCTTCCAGCTTGGCCAACAGGAGCAGATCGTTGAGCAGGGTCTGCATGCGCGCCCCCTGTTGCTGCATCTGCTGCAATGCGCGCAGCCAGCGCGGATTGACCGCCTCGACGTTGTCCAGAAGCGTCTCCAGATAGCCAGCGATCACCGTCAACGGCGTACGCAGCTCGTGGGAGACGTTGGCGACGAAATCCTTGCGCATCTGCTCCAGCTGATACAGACGGGTAACGTCACGTACCAGCAACAGGTGCTCGCGATTGCCGTAGCGGGTGATATGGAACTGCAAGCGGCGGCGATCATTGATCGGCGAAGGAATCTCCAGGGCATCGGCATAGTTGCCACGCTCGAAGTAGTCCTTGAAACGCGGGTCGCGCACCAGGTTGGCCAATTGCTGGCCGCTGTCCTGCGGCGTCTTCAGGCCCAGCAGGGTCTCGGCTGCGCGGTTCCACCATTCCAGATTACCCTGGCTGTCGAGCATCACCACGGCATCCTTGAGGGCGGCAGTGGACTCCTGCACACGGTCGATCACCGCCTGCAAGCGGCCACGCGCCTTCTGGTTGCGGCGTTGCAAGTGGTAGATGCTGTCGAACACCTCGCCCCACAGGCCGTAGCCATCCGGCGGTGGCTCGTCGGGTTTGTGCTCGCGCAGCCATTTGTGCAGGCGCAGCAGCTGGCTGAGGGTCCAGCCCAGATGAATGGCCAGCCCCACGGCCAGCACCCAGGCATATTCACCGGTGATGAAACCGAGCAGCAGGCAGGCGCCAACCAGCAGCAACAGGCGGCGCACCACGGCGCCACGCCAGTCTTGATTCACGATGGAGCGCATCCTTGTCAGAAGAACGTGGGCGCAGAAACACCGCGCTAGCGATCAACCCTTGGTGGAGAAACGATACCCAGTCCCGCGCACGGTTTGTACCAGGTTTTCGTAAACATCACCGAGCGCCTTGCGCAGACGGCGGATGTGCACGTCGACGGTACGCTCCTCGACGTAGACGTTGCCGCCCCAGACCTGGTCGAGCAGTTGGCCGCGGGTGTAGGCACGCTCCTGGTGAGTCATGAAGAACTGCAGCAGGCGATATTCGGTCGGGCCCATCTCGGCCGGCTTGCCATCGATGGTCACACGATGACTGATGGGATCGAGCAACAGCCCGCCGACCTCGATCGGCGCCTCGCTGTCGCTGGGCCCGGCACGACGCAGCACGGCCTTGAGGCGGGCCACCAGCTCACGCGGCGAGAAGGGCTTGGTGATGTAGTCGTCGGCGCCGACTTCCAGGCCCTGGATCTTGTTGTCCTCTTCACCCTTGGCGGTGAGCATGATGATCGGGATATCGCTGGTCAGCTCGTCGCGCTTGAGGCGCCGGGCCAGTTCGATGCCGCTGGTGCCGGGCAGCATCCAGTCGAGCAGGATCAGATCGGGTTTGCGGTCGACGATCACGGCGTGGGCCTGCTGGGTGTTTTCCGCCTCCAGGCACTCGTAACCGGCCATCTCCAGGGCCACCGCAATCATCTCGCGGATCGGTGCTTCGTCATCGACGATCAGGATGTTCTTGCCAACCATGGTCCTGCCTCGGTTCGTTCAACTGTCTGCGCGCATTAGATAACGGAATTATTGCAGCGATATGACAGATGCGCGGCAGCACTTAACCTAAGGCGTAATCCAGCACGATCCCGACGAAGATTGCCAACCCCGCCCAGTGGTTGTGCAGGAAGGCGTTGAAGCACACCAATGGCTCGCGACGACGGGTAACGTGGAACTCCCAGGCGAAGCAGGCGGCGGCCACCAGCAGACCGAGGTGGAAGCACAGGCCCAGCTCGAAACGTGCGCCAGCCAGCAGCAGACAGAGCAGTGCCAGCCCCTGCAGGATGGCAATGATCAGCCGGTCGGCATCGCCGAACAGAATGGCGGTGGACCTGACTCCGATCTTCAGATCGTCCTCACGGTCAGCCATGGCGTAGTAGGTGTCGTAGGCCACGGTCCACAGCAGGTTGGCGATGTACAGCAGCCAGGCCTCAGGCGGCAGGCTGCCGGTCTCGGCGGTGAAGGCCATCGGCATGCCCCAGGAGAAGGCCGCGCCGAGCACCACCTGCGGGTAGAAGGTGTAGCGCTTCATGAAGGGGTAGCAGGCAGCCAGGGCCAGGCCACCGAACGACAACCAGATGGTGGTGGCATTGGTGAACAGCACCAGCACGAAACTCAGCGCCACCAGCACGGCGAACAGCACCAGCGCCTCGCGCGGCTTGATCTTGCCGCTGGCCAGCGGACGCGCCCTGGTGCGGCTGACGTGACCGTCGAAGTTGCGGTCGGCGTAGTCGTTGATCACGCAACCGGCGGCGCGCATCAGGATCACGCCAGCGACGAAGATGAACAGGTTCTTCGCGCTCGGCACGCCTTCGGCTGCCACCCACAGCGCCCACAAGGTCGGCCACAACAGCAGATAGATGCCGATGGGCTTGTCCAGGCGCATCAGCTGAATGAAGTCCCAGGCGCGCGAGTGCAGGCGGGTGGTCGATTGCAGCAGGCGGGTGTACATCAAAGCGTCTCCGTGCAGGTTGCGCGGATTATACGAGGGTTGGTGGCGTAGGGTGGATCGGGGCGCGTAGTCGACGCTTTTTTCATCCACCGCCACAGACGCGCGGATCGCTGATGGTGCCTACGCCTCGACACCTGCCGCTTGCCAGAACGCCGGCAGAAACACCTCGGCGACCAATACACCCAGCGCTCCACGGCTGAAGCACGAGCGCCGCGCCCACAGGCGCTCTTCGCGCACCTCTTGCGGCAGCCAGGCCGCCGGATAGCGGCAGGCCTGCAACTCGCCGCGATCGAAGGCCCGGTCACTGAACAGCAGCTCACCCAGCGAGCGACTGCCCAGCTCGGCCAGATTCAGCCCCGAGCCCTCCAGCGCACTGCGCGCAGCAACGCTACGGGCGAATACCCAGGGTTGACCGTGCCCCCGCAGGTACACCTCACGCACCCAACCCTGGCTGCCGTCGGCCACGCCAAGCAGCGCACACTCGTCAACGCGCAGGCGCTGCCAGCCTTCCTGCAACGGCATTACCGAGAAACCGTCAGCGGACAACGCAGTCAAGCGCCGGGTCAGCGAATCCTCGTTGAACAGCCAGTCGCGCACACCGGCAGAAGGCTGCGGATGCAGCTGGGCATTGGTCAGCCAGCGCGGCGGATGGGCGAGAGCGGCGTGAGGCACGGAAGGAAATCACCACGGATCGAAAGCGCGCGAGTCTAGCACGGCGTGGCAGGCGCTTTGAGACCGGGACATGAGCTGCAGGGACGTAGGGTGGGCCGGGCGGCGGTCCGCTTCAGCCCACCAACAACAACCAGCGCAGGCGAAGTCACTCAATACGGCTGCGGCGCGTACAACTGCGCCGAGCCCGGCTCGCCGAGCAGCTGTTCGAGAATCTCGTGGTGCATGGCCAGCAGCTTGCCGTTGCGCTCGTTGAGGCGCTTGCACTGGCCGGCCAGTTGGCCGAGCTGCTCCCAGGTGTGGACGAGGTGATTGCGCTGGGCCTGCGGATAACGCGCCAGCAGCTTCTGCATCGCGCTATGACCGCTGCCCAGCGCAAAGGCCGCCAGTACCTTGCTGCGGCGTTCGGCTCGGGCCTTGGCCTGATCGACCAGCGGCAGGATCTGCTCGTTGAGCAGATCGATCTGCTGACTGTCGCGCTTGAGCAACTGCTGATACAGCTCCTGCATCAGCCCGCGCAGGACCAGATAGTCGGCGCAGTCCTGCTCCAGATCCTGCTCGACGACCAGCAGCAGCTGTTGCTCACGCGCGGTGGTCACGCATCGCTACCGCTGTGATAGGTCAGCATGCTGCCGGCCAGCGCGGCCGGATCGCTGCTCAGTTCGCCGCGGGCCAGTGCCGCCTTGAGCTGGGCAACCTTGTCCAGGTCGACTTCGGGGAGGCTGCGCAAGGCGTCTTGCAGCTGCTCCAGACTCGGCTCCTGGCTGACACTCGCACGAGCATTGCCGCTCGACTGCGCACGGGCGCTCTGTACCTGTGCCGGAGCGTCGCTGGCCGGGTTAAGGCTGGGCTTGAGATGCCTGCTGATTTCCATGATTCGAATCCAACTCGCGTGGTGTTATGGCCTAAGAGCGACCGGGCGCGGCAAGAACTTAAACGCGTCGTGCAAAATTAACCGACCTGGGCTCGCCACCAGGCCTGCGCGGCCAGGCCATCCTGGATCTTCTGCTCCTGACGGGCAAGCAGATCCTGCCACTCGCCCATCTTGCCCTCGAGAAACTGGGTGATGACCTTCTCGCTGCGCATCGCCGCCAGCAGCTCGCCCTGAATGCGCGCCAGGTTCTCCTCGGCCAGCGCCAGCTCGCGGCGCTGCAGTTCGACCATCTTGTACAGCGTCGCCTTGTAGCGCTGCTGGTTGTCGCGCTGCAGCGGCGTGGTCATCGGTACGCTGAAACCGCACAAGCGGCTGAGCCCGGTGATGTTGTTGCGATAACGCTGACACAGGTTCTGCTGATAGCTGACCCGCCCGAGCATCTGCTGCACACGGTTGCCACGCAGGCTGGCCAGACGGCCGAGCACTTCCAGCTGTTCTTTCATTTGATGATGCTCTGCAAGGTGGCGATGCTGGCGCCGAGCTCGGCGCCGCTGCCGACCTCCTGACGCAGGAAGCGTTCGAGGCTGGGCGCCAGCTGCACGGCGCGGTCGGTCTTGGCGTCCATGCCCGGCGTGTAGCCGCCGAGCGGGATCAGCTCCTTGATCTTCTCGAAGGTGCTGTAGAACTCCTTGAACTGCCGCCCGGCCGCCAGATGCGCAGCCTCGCCGACCTGGCTCATGCAGCGGCTGACCGACGCGGAAATGTCGATGGCCGGATAGTGGCCGACGTCGGCCAGGCGCCTTGAGAGCACGATATGGCCGTCGAGAATCGCCCGCGCGCAGTCGACGATCGGGTCCTGATGGTCGTCGCCCTCGGCCAGCACAGTGTAGATGGCACTCAGGCTGCCGCTGCCGCTCTCGCCGTTGCCGGCGCTTTCCACCAACTCCGGCAGCATGCCGAATACCGACGGCGGATAGCCTTTGGTCGCCGGCGGTTCACCGAGGGCCAGGGCGATCTCGCGCTGAGCCATGGCATAGCGGGTCAGCGAGTCGACCAGCAACAGCACGTCCTGGCCCTGATCGCGAAAATAGGCGGCGATGCTGTGGCACAGCTCGGTGGCCTTCAGGCGCATCAGTGGTGATTCGTTGGCCGGTGCCACGACCACTACGGCCTTGCGCAGCCCTTCTTCGCCGAGGGAATGCAGGATGAATTCCTGCACCTCACGGCCGCGCTCACCGATCAGCCCGACCACCACCACATCGGCCTTGGTCTGCCGGGTGATCATCCCCAGCAGCACGCTCTTGCCCACCCCCGAGCCGGCGAACAGGCCAACGCGCTGGCCCTTGCCGAGGGTCAGCAGACCATTGATGGCGCGCACTCCAACATCCAGTGCGGCCTCCACCGGGCGACGGCGGAGCGGGTTGACCCTGGGCAGCTCGACCGGCAACGGGTCGCGCCCGCTGAGCTTGCCGCGCTCGTCCAGCGGCTCGCCGAGTCCGTTGACCACGCGCCCTAACCAGGACTCATCGATCTGCAGCAGCGCTTCGTCCTTGGCCGGGAACACCCGCGAGCCGGCGGCCAGGCCGACCGGCTTCTTGAACGGCATCAGGTAGGTGATATCGCGGTTGAAGCCGACCACCTGGGCATCCAGCAGGCTGCCGTCGGCCTGCTCGACGCGGCAGCGCTGGCCGGTGCTGCGCTGGCAGCCGAGGCTCTCCAGCAGCATGCCGGAGACCCGCACCAGACGCCCGGCCACCTTGGCCAGTTGCACGCCATCGAGCGAGCGCAGCGCTTCGTCGAGCTTGTAATCCAGCATGCGCGGTCAGGCCTCGGTCAGATGCAGGTGTTCGGCCAGGGTGTCGATGCAGGCATCCAGACGCTGCTGGCAACCCACGTCAGCCTCGGCCTGCGGCGTGACCACGCGGCACTCGCCCAGTGCCAGGCGCTCGTCGGCCACCAGCTTCCAGTTCGCCGCGCGCTCCGGCGCCAGCGCCTTGATCCGCGCGTATTCTTCGGGGCTGAGCAATACCTGCACGTCCTCGGGCTCACCCGGCATGCTGGTCAGGGCCTCCTCGACCAGTGCCAGCAACTGCGTCGGATGCAACGTCAGCTCGCAGCGGATGACTTGCTGCGAGACCTTCTTCACCAGCTCGAGCAGTTCCTGACGGCGCTTGTGCTCCAGCTCGCCGAGGTACTGCTCGACCTTCTCGCTGATCTGTTGCAGCGGCTGAGCGGCCAGTTCGAATTCGCGACGGCCTTCACTGCGCCCCTGCTCGCGCCCGAGCTTCACGCCCTCGTCGCGGCCCTGCTCGAAGCCGGCCTGACGCCCGGCCTCCTCGCCCTGCTGCAGGCCGTCCTGGTAACCCTTTTCGATGCCCTGCTGAAAGCCATCGGCCATGGCCCGCTGCAGGCCGGCGGCATCGCCGCTCCAGTCCACGGCTGGCTGGCTGCTGCGCGGGGGGAAGCGATAGGCGCGCCACGGGCGGGCGTCGCCGCTGATCACCTTGACCGTCATCTCATTCCACCGTCTGTTCGCGGAACAGCTGCACCTGCAGCTCGCCGCTGGCCGACATTTCGCGGACCACGGCCATGATGTCCTTGCGCACCTGCTCGACGCGGCTCAACGGCACCGGGCCCTGGCGGCGGTTGATCGACTCCATCTGCTGCGCCTGGCGCTTGGGCATGGCACCGGTGATGGCACGCACCAGTTCGGGCTCGGCACCCTTGAGGGCGACCACCCACTCTTCCAGCGGCACGGCTTCGAGCAGCGCCTGCAGCACGTCCTGGTTCTGCCGCGAGAGGATGAAGAAGTCGTACATTTCATCCTCGATGCGCTCGACCAACTGATCGTCATGGGCGCGCAACAGTTCGAACATCTGCCCGCGATCACCCTTGAAGCGGTTCATGATGTCCGCCGCCTGCTTGACCCCGCGCACCTGCGAGCCCTGCGTGCTGAGCACTGCCAGGCTGCGCTCGATCAGCTGCTCCAGCTCGGCGATGACATCGCTGTTGACCTCGTTGAGGTTGGCGATGCGATACAGCAGCTCGTCCTGGCGCTCCTTGGGCATGCATTCGAGCACTTCGCTGGCCATGCCCGGCGGCAGGAAGGCGAGGAACACCGCCTGCATCTGCGCGTGCTCCTTGGCGATCAACGCGGCGAACTGCTTGGGGTCGAGCCACTCCATCTTGGCCATCTTGGCGCGGATCTCCTCGCCGTAGATGCTGTCGAGTAGCGAACGGGTGATTTCGCTGCCCAGCGCCTTGCTGAGCATGCCGTCGAGGTAGCCACGCGAGGCGCCCTTGATGCTGCTCTGCTCCTTGTAGTCCTCGAAGAAGCGGCCGATGACATCGGAAACCATCGGTTGCTTGACGTTGGACAGCCGCGCCATCGCCTGGCTGATGCTGACGATTTCCTCGCGCGAGAAGTGCTTGAGCACCCCGGCAGAAATCTCGTCACCCATGCTCAGCATGAGAATGGCGGCCTGCTCGGACGTACTCAGCGAGCGCTTCTGCACGCGCAGGCGCATTTCCTTGGCGGTGGAACCACCGCGGCCGTCAGGCTGGGTTGAGGTCTCGTTCATTACGCCCTATCCACTGTTTGATGACTTCCGAGACACGCTCGGGATCGTTCTTGGCCAGCATCTGCAAGTGTTCGATCTGTAGCTCCAGACCCGAGCCGGGCGCCGGCAGGCGAATCTCCGACAGGGGGCTGAGTTCGCCGAGCACGGTAGCGCCCGGCGCATCGTCGCCAACACGCGCCAGCAGGCGCTCCGCCGCGCGTTCGGCGTGCAGCGCCAGCTGGTCGTCGCCCTCGACCGCCACAGGCATACCAGGCTGGCTGCGCTGGCTCAGGCTGCGTACCGCAGGGCGCACCACCATCAGCAACAGCAGCAGGCTGATCAGGGCGAACACGCCGAGCTTGGCCAGATCATGCACCTTGGCGTTTTCCCACCAGGGCAGCAGCTCGTCTCCGGCACTGCCGATACCGGCATCGGTGAAAGGGAAGACGCTCAGCGTCAGCAGATCACCGCGCGCCTGATTGAAGCCCACCGCGCTCTTGACCATGGCCGTAAGCTCCTCGCGCGCCTCGGGCGTCCAGCCACCCTCTGGCGCCACAGCGGCATTGAGCACCACGGCGATGCTCTGCTGACGCAGGCTGAAGGGCGCATGTTTGACGTGCGTGACGCTCTGGTCGTAATCCAGCTGGCGGTTGGACTCCTTGCGCAGCGAGGTCGCCGCCTGGTTGGCAGGCTCCGCCGGAGCACCCGCCTGCGCCTGATCGGCAGGCGGCTCCGGCGCGGGTTGCGGCGGACGATTGGCCAGCGAGCCGGGAACGCCGAGGGCCAGTTGGTCGAGCACGCTCTCGTCGCGCAGCACTTCATTGCGCAGGCGCGGCGTCTCGCCGTAGGACTGGAAGGTCTCTTCCTTCTGACTGAAGTCGATATCGGCAGACACGCTGATACGGTAGTTACCGCCGCCGAGTACCGGCGCCAGCACCGCCTCGGCATTGGCCACGGCCTTGCTCTGGTAGTCGTCGACCACCTGCCAGTTCTGCACCGGGCCGCCCAGCGTGTCGATACCGCGCGACAGCAGTGCGCCGTACTGGTCGACGACCTGGACATTGCCGGCATCGAGCTGCGGCACGCTGCCCGCCACCAGATTGACGATGGCGCTGACCTGCTCCGGCGCCAGCTTGTAGCCAGGCGCCAGCTGCAGCATCACCGAGGCCTTGCCCGGCTCGCGCTTGCCGACCACGAAGGAGCTGCTCTCCTGCAGCGCCAGGTGCACACGGGCACCCTCCACGCCCTTGAGCGCCATCACCGTACGCGCCAACTCCCCCTCCAGGCTGCGCTTGAGGCGCACATCCTGGACGAACTGGCTGGTGCCCAGCGGCTCGTCCTTGTCGAACAGCTCGTAGCCGGCCGGCACCTTCACCTGCACGCCCTTGGCCGCCAGCAACATCCGCGCGCGGCCAAGCTGATCCTCGCGTACCAGCACCTGACCGCTCTGCGGATGCAGGCGGTAGCTGATCGCGTCACCGTCGAGCACCTGCATCACCTCGGCGGCCGGATAGGCCTCGCCACTGCCATACAGTGGACGGAACGAGCCCTGGTCGCGCCAGAGGTAGAACACCACACCAACCGCCAGCAAGGCGGCGATCAGCGCGAGGCCGATCAGGGTCATGCGTGGATCGAGTTTCAGCCCGTGTTCAGGCAGCTTGCTTCTTATGGTCTGCAGCACGCGTCAGTCCCCGATCCGCTTACAGCGGCATCTTCATGATGTCGTCGAAAGCGCTGGATAGCTTGTTGCGCACCTGCATCAGCGCGCTGAACGAAACACTGGCCTTCTGGCTCTCGATCATCGCCCCCACCAGGTCATCGCTCTGCCCGCTGTCCACGGCTGCCATCAGCTCGCCGGAACGGTGCTGCTGCGCGTCCACCGCACGCACCGCATTGTCGAAAGCCGCAGCAAACCCGGGCTCGCCAGGCTGTACGGCAAAGGCTTGCGCCGGCTTGATCGGCATCGCTTCGCTGAGGTTCTTCAGCTGCTCCATACGGCCCAGCAGGTCCTGCTGCACCTGGCTAATCGAATTCATCCTTTGCTTCTCCTAGACGGGAATCTGAACGCCCTGTTCGCGCATGGCGTTGAGGCGATAGCGCAGTGCGCGCGGGGTCATGCCAAGGCTTTCGGCGGCCTTGGTCTTGTGCCCGCCGAAACGGCGGATGGTGTCGATCACATGTTGGTACTCGGCCCACTTGCCGCTCGCGCGCAAGGCTGCCTTGCCGCCTTCGAGCGCCTGTGGCTGCAGACGTGGCGCCTGTTCTGCCGCGCTGCTCACAGGGACGCTCAGGCCCAGGTCCTGAGCCTGGATATACAGGCCATTGCGCAGAATCAACGCGCGCTGCAGGCAGTTCTCCAGCTCGCGCACGTTGCCCGGCCAGTCATGCGCCAGCAGGGCGCGGCAGGCATCTTCGGTGAGCAGTTCGTGACGCGCGTCCTGCGGCGCGTACTGGCGAATGAAGCGACGCGCCAAGGCCAGCACGTCCTCCTTGCGCTCACGCAGCGGGCTGATATGCAGCGGCAGTACATCGAGACGGAACATCAGGTCGGCGCGGAAACGGCCCTCGGCCACTTCCTGCTGCAGATCGCGGTTGGTGGCGGCGATGATGCGCACGTCCAAGGCAATTTCACGGCGCCCGCCCAGACGCTCGACGCGCTGCTCCTGCAGCACACGCAACAGCTTGGCCTGCAGGCCCAGCGGCAGTTCACCGATCTCGTCGAGCAACAGCGTGCCGCCATTGGCCAGTTCGAACTTGCCCGGCTGAGCGCTAACTGCGCCGGTGAAGGCGCCCTTCTCATGGCCGAAGAGAATGGATTCGAGCATCTGTTCGGGGATCGCCGCGCAGTTCACGGCGATGAAGGGTGCATCGTCCTGCGCGGAAAAGCGGTGGATGTAGCGGGCCATCAGCTCCTTGCCGGTGCCGGTCTCACCGGTGATCAGAATGGGCGCGCGGGTCATGGCCACACGCTGAGCCATGGCCAGCAAACGGCGACCTGCCTGCGAGCAGGAAACGAAGCCTTCCTCGCCGGAGCTGGCCGATTCCTGACGACGCAGCAGCGCACTGAGCTGGGCTTCGCTGAAAGGTGCCAGGAGGTAGTCGACGCACCCCAGCTCTAGAAGTGCTGCGGCCTTCTCCTGGTCGGCATATTCCACCACCGGCACTACACCGACACGACCAACCTGACGCAGGATGGCGCCTACCTGTGCATAAAGAGTGTTGCCCGCCAGGCTGCTGACGAACACCAGCACCAGGCTGGCACTTTCCAGTGCCCGCGGGTCCAGCTCGAGACAGCTGGCGAAGCGGCGTACCTGAAAACCCTGGCGCAGCAGACCACCGGTCAACAGGCGCTCGCTGGCCGCATCGGCCTGACCGATCACCACTATATGTTGCTGCCCCAGCTGTTCATTGAACAACTCGTCGCAGGCGTAACTTACCGTTTGAGTTGAATGCTTCAAGGTAAATCACCCGATGTCTTTCATGAGCCCGGCGGCGGCATTCGACCCCGTGTACAAAACTGCCAAGCAGATGACAGATTTTTTTCACGTGGCCCCTTAATCTTTCGAAACTTTCCGTCGCTTGTATTGGTCAACTTCGGCAGCACTTGGCGGCGTGACTTATATACGCGCAACGGATCACGGCGCGAACGTTAACAAGCGCACAGAAATTCGCCGAATTACTTGTTGTTATTTCCTATCAATGCTGGCAAGCCGCTATCAAAGACAGCATTTGATATCTATTGATTTAATTTCTCGCCCTCCCTCAGCCTAGACTCCTCCTCGTCATCACGGACCTGCGCGCTTTTCCCGGATGAATTCGACGCCATGGCCAAGGCACCGCTGCCAACGCCCGCCGGCATATCAAAACGTCCTCTGCACGCCCATCGAATGCACTCGATGGTGCACACGCAGTTACAACCAGGAATACAGCCCACAACATGACCGGGATTAAAAAAGTCCTTCATGGCGTGCCCGCCGACAGTCTGACCCGGTTGAAACCGCAGAAACTTGGCCGGCATTACCACAAGATTCCCCACTATATTCGCGAGCTCTCCAGCAAGTACCCGCGAATTATCAGTGACTACTTTCTGCGTAACTATCGGATCAATCTTGAACTGCTGCGAGTCGATGTTCACGAGCACGTGAATAAAGATGCCGAGTGCCTCTATCGCTCGACGCTGGGCAAGGTCGGTTTCGCCATGGACCGCGCCCTGCTGACCGAAGCACTGGAGTGTTACTACGGCGGCACTTGCCTGCCCAACCATGAAGCGCCGCCAGTGAGTACCTCGGAGCAGCGCATGCGTACGCGTCTGGGTCTGGACGTGACCCAGTTGTTCGCCCGCTCGATTCTCGCCGGCCAGACCTTCGGCAAGCTCGAGCCTTACGACAACACCTATGAAGAAGCGGCCTGGGAGTACGTGGCAGAGTTCCACTTCACCAGTCATATCACCGGCAGCCAGGCATCGATCTTCATCTATCTGGATACGCAGCTGGTCGATGAGCTGACCAGCCGCCTGGCAACACCTGTCCCCATGACCCAGAGCGGTAACTCGCTCAACCAGATTCGCCAGTTGCCGGTGCGTCTGGACTGCGTGGTGGCCAGCCTGCAGATGCCCCTGTCGCAAGTGCTTGCCCTGCGCCCCGGCGACATCCTGCCGATGCGCCTGCTGGAGCGCTGCGATGTACAGATCAACCAGCAGAAGCTGTTTCGCGGTGCCATCTTCGAAGACGACGGCTCCTTGTTCCTGACTTCTCTTGAGAGCGTGAAGACCCCATGAGCAGCCCCATTTCCGATAACGATTTCGATAGCCTGATCAATGACGCCGGCCTCAATCTCGATGAGGCCGTCAGCGACTCCGTCCCTGAGCAAGCGCCTGCCAGCCTGCCGCAGCAGGACCTGAGCTTCTTCGGCAAGATCCCGGTCAACGTCACCCTGGAAGTCGCCTCCACCGAGATCACCCTCAAGGAGCTGATGGACGTCGACGCCGGCAGCGTGATCGCCCTCGACAAGCTGGCCGGCGAGCCGCTGGACGTGAAGGTCAACGGCGCGCTGTTCGCCAAGGCCGAAGTGGTGGTGATGAACGGCAACTACGGCCTGCGCATTGTCGAGCTGTCCGGTAGCGGCCTCAGCGGGCTGGGCGTGTGATGCTGCGCCGTCTGCTGCAATCCGGCCTGCTGCTGGCGGCGCTGTGCTGCCCGTTGCTGGCCCAGGCGGCCGGCGGCGATATCACCCTGTTCAACTTCAACGACACCGAAGATGGCCAGACCCTGAGCGTCAAGCTACAGATCCTGCTGATCATGACGCTGCTGGGCTTTCTCCCGGCCATGCTGATGATGATGACCTGTTTCACCCGCTTCATCATCGTCCTGGCCATCCTGCGCCAGGCCATCGGCCTGCAGCAGAGCCCACCGAACCCGGTGCTGGTCGGCATCGCCCTGTGCCTCACCCTGCTGGTGATGCGCCCGGTGTGGCAGGAGATGTATACCGAGGCCTACGTGCCCTTCGAGGCCGACCAGATCAGCCTCGAACAGGGTCTGGGCGAAGGCAAGCGCATCATCAGCCAGTTCATGCTGGCGCAGACCAGCAAGAACTCGTTGGAAACCCTGGTCGCCCTGGCCGGCGAGGAAATGCCCGAAGACCTGGCTCAACTGGACTTCTCCCTGCTGCTGCCAGCCTTCGTCCTTAGCGAGCTGAAGACCGCCTTTCAGCTCGGCTTCATGATCTTCGTGCCCTTTCTGGTGATCGACCTGGTGGTGGCCAGCGTGCTGATGGCGATGGGCATGATGATGCTCTCGCCGATGATGATCTCGCTGCCGTTCAAGCTGATGATCTTCGTTCTGGTCGATGGCTGGACGCTGCTGGTCGGCACCCTTACCACCAGTATTCAGCCCTATTAGCGAGGCTTCGCGATGCTCACGCCCGAACACGCCGCCGAGCTGGTGGCTCACGCGGTCTATATCACTGGCATCATCGTCTGCGTGCTGGTGGTGCCGAGCCTGCTCGGCGGCCTGCTGGTGAGCATTTTCCAGGCTGCCACGCAGATCAACGAACAGATGCTCAGCTTCCTCCCGCGCCTGCTGATCACCCTGGCCATGCTGCTGTTCGCCGGCCACTGGATCCTGCGCACGCTGGGGGATCTGTTCATCGAAACCTTCAAGCAGGCCGGGCATCTGGTGGGCTGAAGCATGTCCGAACCCGTGCTGCATGCCAGCCAGTATCTGACCAGCCTGCAGGCTTACTGGTGGCCCTTCTGCCGCATCGTTGCCCTGCTCAGCATGGCGCCGCTGTTCAACCACAAGGCAGTCTCGGTACGCGTGCGCATCCTCCTCGCCCTGGCCTTGACCATCGCTCTTGGCGCAGCGCTGCCGGACATGCCCGAAATTGACCCACTGTCACTGAAGGGGCTGTTGACCGCACTGGAGCAGATCGCTTTCGGCGTGCTGCTGGGTCTGACCCTGCAACTGGTGTTCACCATCTTCATGCTGGTCGGTGAAGTGGTGTCGACGCAGATGGGCATGAGCATGGCGCGCTACAACGACCCGGTAAACGGCGTGTCGTCGTCTTCGATCATCTACCAGTTGTACTTCATCCTGCTGGTGCTGCTGTTCTTCGCCATCGACGGCCACCTGGTCACTGTCAGCGTGCTGTACCAGAGTTTCCTGTTCTGGCCGGTAGGCAGCGGCCTGCATTACCTGGGCGCACAAAGCTTCGTGCAGGCCTTCGCCTGGGTGCTGGCAGCAGCCGTGCTGGTCACCTTGCCCCTGGTGTTCTGCCTGACCCTGGTGCAGTTCTGCTTCGGCCTGCTCAACCGCATTTCGCCGGCCATGAACCTGTTCTCCCTGGGCTTTCCCATCAGCATTCTGATGGGCCTGCTGTGCATCTATCTGACCCTGCCCAACCTGCCCGACAGCTACCTGCACCTGACCCGCGAGTTGCTCAACGGCATCGGCGTGATTCTGCGCGAGGGCGGCGATGTCTGAGCAGAACAGCGGCCAGGAGAAAACGGAAGAAGCCTCCGCGCACAAACTGAAGAAGAGCAAGGATGATGGCCAGGTCGCGCGCTCCAAGGACCTGTCGACCACCATCTCGCTGATCGCCACCCTGTTCATCCTCAAGTTCAGCGCCGGGCTTTTTCTGGAAGGGCTCAGCGACAGCTTCCGCCTGTCCTATATCCAGTTCGGCCACAGCGAGATCGGCCTGGATGATCTCGACACCCTGCTTGGCTACAACATGCTGGTGTTCATCAAGCTGCTGTCTCCCCTGCTGCTCACCTCCGTGCTGGTGGTGGCGCTGTCGCTGGTGCCGGGCGGCTGGGTGTTTTCCGCGAAAAACTTTGCGCCGAAATTCAGCAAGCTCAATCCCATCACCGGCCTCGGCAGGATTTTCTCGGCGCAGAACTGGAGCGAACTGCTCAAGTCGATCCTCAAGGTTCTGGTGCTGCTCGGTGTCGGCTACGTTCTGGTGCGCGCGGCCCTCCCGGACCTGATCGCCCTGCAGCGCAGCAGTGTGCTCGAGGCGATCTCGGCGGCGCTGGACCTGACCTTCAACCTGACCCTGTGCCTGATGCTGATCTTCGTGGTGTTCTCCTTCATCGACATCCCGCTGCAGCGCTACTTCTTCCTCAAGAAGATGCGCATGACCAAGCAGGAGCGCAAGGAGGAGCACAAGAACCAGGAGGGCCGCCCCGAGGTCAAGGCGCGTATCAAGCAGCTGCAACGGCAGATGCTGCAAAGGCAGATCAGCAAGGTAATCAAGAACGCCGACGTGATCATCGTCAACCCGACGCACTATGCCGTGGCGCTGAAGTACGACACCAAGAAGGCCGCCGCGCCCTTCGTGCTGGCCAAGGGCGTCGACGAGACTGCCCTGTACATGCGTCAGATGGCCAAGAAGCACGAACTCGAGGTGGTGGAAATTCCGCCACTGGCACGCGCCATCTACTTCACCACCCAGATCAACCAGCAGATCCCGGCCCCGCTGTATACCGCCGTGGCCCATGTGCTGACCTACATCCTGCAGCTCAAGGCCTGGCGCCAGGGCCGTAGAAGCAAGCCAGAACTGGCGAGCAACCTCCCGATTCCCGACAGCTTGGCCAACAGGGGCTGATTCATGAACCTACTGCAGCAACTCGCGCCCACCTTCCGCAGCGGCCGCATCGGTATTCCGGTGCTGATCCTGTCGATCCTGGCCATGGTCATTCTGCCGCTGCCACCGGTGCTGCTCGATGCCCTGTTCACCTTCAACATCGCCATGGCCATCTTGGTGCTGCTGGTCAGCGTGTCGTCGAAGAGCCCGCTGGATTTTTCCCTGTTTCCCACGGTCATCCTGATCACCACCCTGCTGCGCCTGTGCCTGAACGTCGCCTCCACGCGTGTGGTACTGCTTGAGGGCCATACCGGTACCGGCGCGGCGGGCAAGGTCATCGAGTCGTTCGGCGAGGTGGTGATCGGCGGCAACTTCATCGTCGGCCTGGTGGTGTTCGTGATCCTGATGATCATCAACTTCATCGTCATCACCAAGGGCGGCGAGCGTATCTCCGAGGTCACTGCGCGCTTCACCCTCGATGCATTGCCGGGCAAGCAGATGGCCATCGATGCCGACCTCAATGCCGGCCTGATCGAGCAGCACGAAGCCAAGCGTCGCCGCGCCGAAGTGGCCAAGGAAGCGGACTTCTACGGGGCCATGGACGGCGCCTCGAAGTTCGTCCGTGGCGATGCCATCGCCGGCATTCTGATCCTCCTGATCAACCTGTTCGGCGGCTTCGCCATCGGCCTGTTCGTCTACGACCTGGGTGCAGGCCAGGCTTTCCAGCAGTATGCCCTGCTGACCATCGGTGATGGCCTGGTGGCGCAGATTCCGGCACTGCTGCTGTCCACTGCAGCAGCGATCATCGTCACGCGGATCAACGAATCCTCGGACATCACCCAGCAGGTGAACCGTCAGTTGCTGGCCCAGCCGGCACTGCTCTATACCGTGGCCGGTATTCTGCTCACCCTGGCGCTGGTGCCAGGCATGCCGCACCTGGCGTTCATCAGCTTCGCCGCCCTGGTGGCGTTCATCGCCTGGATGGTCTCGCGCAACGGCCCACCCACTGAAGCCGCCAGCCTCGAACAGGTCGAGGCATTGGGCAAGGCGATGGAACAGGAACGTGCGCAGAACATGGCGTGGGAGGACATCCCGCTGGTCGAGCGTCTGTCCGTGTCGCTGGGCTACAAATTGGTCGGTCTGGTCAACGAAGCCGCCGGCGCACCTCTGACCCAGCGCGTGCGCGGCGTACGTCAGACCCTGTCGGAAAGCCTGGGCTTCCTGCTGCCAGAAGTGCATATCCGCGACAGCCTGCGCTTGAAAGCCTCGCAGTACAGCATCCAGATCAATGGCGAGAAGATCGACAGCGCCGAGCTGCATGCCGATCGCATGATGGCTATCCCCTCACCGGAGCTCTATGGCGAGATCGACGGCATTCTCGGTGTCGACCCGGCCTACCGCATGCAGGTGGTGTGGATCCATCCAGAAGACAAGGCGCGTGCGCTGAATCTCGGCTACCAGGTGATCGACTGTGCCAGCGTCATCGCCACGCACCTGAACAAGGTCATCCGTGAGCATCTACCCGATGTGTTCAAGCACGACGATGTCGATCATCTGATGCAGCGTCTGCAGGTGCAGGCGCCGAAGCTGGCCGAGAGCCTGAAGAGTCAGCTCAGCTACACCCAGCAACACCGCGTCTACCGCCAGCTGTTGCAGGAGCAGGTGCCACTCAAGGATATCGTCACCATCGCCACGACGCTGCTGGAAGCCAGCGAATCGACCAAGGACCCGGTACTGCTGGCCTCGGACGTGCGCTATGCACTGCGCCGCAGCATCGTCGGCATGATCGCCGGCGAGCGCCAGGAGCTGTCGGTGTTCATTCTCGAAAATGCGCTGGAAAACACCTTGCTCAATGCCTTGGCCATCGCCCAGCAGGCCGGCCCGGTGAGCCTGGACAACATCCCGGTAGAACCCAGCCTGCTCAATCAGCTGCAGAACACCATGCCGGTGGTGAAGGAGAAACTGCGCAAGGACGGCCATCCACCGATCCTTACCGTGATGCCGCAGCTACGCCCGCTGCTGGCGCGCTACGCCCGGGTATTCAGCCCCGGCCTGCATGTACTGTCGCAGAACGAGATCCCGGACCGAGTTGGCGTCAATATCCTCGGCACTCTGGGCTGATTGGCCAAGGTTTCAACACGCAGGTGGATGCGTGCTTCGCATCCACCACGCCTACCCTGAAAGAAGACAGTCACGCCAGAACGATCGCCTTCATCACCTCGCCATACTCCCACCTAAGCCTTTTCCTTGCGCAGCTTGCGCATGCCTTCGATCAGCCGGACGTACTCGGCCGCCTCCTCCTGCAAGGCCAGCCCGGCTTCGAAGAAGCCCGTGCGGGTATTCTCCTGCGACCACTGGCAGATCATGTTCACATCCACCTGACGCATCTCTCCCTCACGATCACGCATGCGCACACGCAGCTTCAGCTCACTTCCGGGCTCCACCGGCGTATCGCTCAGCAGTTTCATCCCGCACTCGGAAACATCGCCCGCATAGCCGATCAGCGTGTCGCTTTCTCGATCACTGATCTTGATGCGGAAGGTGGAGCGGAAGGTGATACGACTCGATTGACGCATAGGAGAATGCCTTAGTGCTCGCCACGTCTGGTTGGATCGCAAGGATCAGGAGTTATCAATCGAGATCATTCAGAAGGAAGTCGCGTATTGATAGCCTGTGATTCATCAGAACAAGACGACCATAGCGAGCAGATACTTAAATCCGAGGCGAGTGCTGATGACCTGTAGGAGCGAGCTCTGCTCGCGAAGCGTCAGCGGCTCAACCGTAGCTGTGACCGCGTCCTTGTCGGTGCGCGCAGCGCACCCTACGCGAGCGTTGTTTTCCAGCCCCAAAGAAGAAACCCCAGACCGCTTTCGCGATCTGGGGTTTCGTATAGGAGCTTGACGATGACCTACTCTCACATGGTGAAGCACCACACTACCATCGGCGATGCGTCGTTTCACTACTGAGTTCGGGATGGGATCAGGTGGTTCCAACGCTCTATGGTCGTCAAGCAATTCGGTTGGGATCTCGCGGTGAGGCGCTATCCCTTGGATACGTGATAGAGGCTTGTAGCTCTCGCAAATTTTCGGCTTTCTGTCGACTTCACCATCGACACCCTCTGCACGAGAGCAGATTGTTTGGGTGTTATATGGTCAAGCCTCACGGGCAATTAGTATGGGTTAGCTCAACGCCTCACAGCGCTTACACACCCCACCTATCAACGTCGTAGTCTTCGACGGCCCTTCAGGGAGCTCAAGGCTCCAGTGAGATCTCATCTTGAGGCAAGTTTCCCGCTTAGATGCTTTCAGCGGTTATCTTTTCCGAACATAGCTACCCGGCAATGCCACTGGCGTGACAACCGGAACACCAGAGGTTCGTCCAACCCGGTCCTCTCGTACTAAGGTCAGCCCCTCTCAAATCTCAAACGTCCACGGCAGATAGGGACCGAACTGTCTCACGACGTTCTAAACCCAGCTCGCGTACCACTTTAAATGGCGAACAGCCATACCCTTGGGACCGGCTTCAGCCCCAGGATGTGATGAGCCGACATCGAGGTGCCAAACACCGCCGTCGATATGAACTCTTGGGCGGTATCAGCCTGTTATCCCCGGAGTACCTTTTATCCGTTGAGCGATGGCCCTTCCATACAGAACCACCGGATCACTAAGACCTACTTTCGTACCTGCTCGACGTGTCTGTCTCGCAGTCAAGCGCGCTTTTGCCTTTATACTCTACGACCGATTTCCGACCGGTCTGAGCGCACCTTCGTACTCCTCCGTTACTCTTTGGGAGGAGACCGCCCCAGTCAAACTACCCACCATACACTGTCCTCGATCCGGATAACGGACCAGAGTTAGAACCTCAAGGTTGCCAGGGTGGTATTTCAAGGATGGCTCCATGAGAACTGGCGTCCCCACTTCAAAGCCTCCCACCTATCCTACACAAGCAAGCTCAAAGTCCAGTGCAAAGCTATAGTAAAGGTTCACGGGGTCTTTCCGTCTAGCCGCGGATACACTGCATCTTCACAGCGATTTCAATTTCACTGAGTCTCGGGTGGAGACAGCGCCGCCATCGTTACGCCATTCGTGCAGGTCGGAACTTACCCGACAAGGAATTTCGCTACCTTAGGACCGTTATAGTTACGGCCGCCGTTTACCGGGGCTTCGATCAAGAGCTTCGCTTGCGCTAACCCCATCAATTAACCTTCCGGCACCGGGCAGGCGTCACACCCTATACGTCCACTTTCGTGTTTGCAGAGTGCTGTGTTTTTAATAAACAGTCGCAGCGGCCTGGTATCTTCGACCGGCATGGGCTTACGTAGTAAATACTTCACCCTCACCGGCGCACCTTCTCCCGAAGTTACGGTGCCATTTTGCCTAGTTCCTTCACCCGAGTTCTCTCAAGCGCCTTGGTATTCTCTACCTAACCACCTGTGTCGGTTTGGGGTACGGTTCCTAGTTACCTGAAGCTTAGAAGCTTTTCCTGGAAGCATGGCATCAACCACTTCGCATTCTAAAAGAACGCTCGTCATCAGCTCTCGGCCTTGACCCCCCGGATTTACCTAAGGAATCAGCCTACCACCTTAAACACGGACAACCAACGCCGTGCTGGCCTAGCCTTCTCCGTCCCTCCATCGCAGTAACTAGAAGTACGGGAATATTAACCCGTTTCCCATCGACTACGCATTTCTGCCTCGCCTTAGGGGCCGACTAACCCTGCGTCGATTAACGTTGCGCAGGAAACCTTGGTCTTTCGGCGTGCGAGTTTTTCACTCGCATTGTCGTTACTCATGTCAGCATTCGCACTTCTGATACCTCCAGCAAGCTTCTCAACTCACCTTCACAGGCTTACAGAACGCTCCTCTACCGCTCATCCAAAGGATGAACCCGTAGCTTCGGTGTATGGTTTGAGCCCCGTTACATCTTCCGCGCAGGCCGACTCGACTAGTGAGCTATTACGCTTTCTTTAAAGGATGGCTGCTTCTAAGCCAACCTCCTAGCTGTCTAAGCCTTCCCACATCGTTTCCCACTTAACCATAACTTTGGGACCTTAGCTGACGGTCTGGGTTGTTTCCCTTTTCACGACGGACGTTAGCACCCGCCGTGTGTCTCCCGTGCTGACACTTGCTGGTATTCGGAGTTTGCATCGGTTTGGTAAGTCGGGATGACCCCCTAGCCGAAACAGTGCTCTACCCCCAGCAGTGATACACGAGGCGCTACCTAAATAGCTTTCGAGGAGAACCAGCTATCTCCGAGCTTGATTAGCCTTTCACTCCGATCCACAGGTCATCCGCTAACTTTTCAACGGTAGTCGGTTCGGTCCTCCAGTCAGTGTTACCTAACCTTCAACCTGCCCATGGATAGATCGCCCGGTTTCGGGTCTATACCCAGCGACTAAAGCGCCCTATTAAGACTCGCTTTCGCTACGCCTCCCCTATTCGGTTAAGCTCGCCACTGAATATAAGTCGCTGACCCATTATACAAAAGGTACGCAGTCACCCAACAAAGTGGGCTCCCACTGCTTGTACGCATACGGTTTCAGGTTCTATTTCACTCCCCTCTCCGGGGTTCTTTTCGCCTTTCCCTCACGGTACTGGTTCACTATCGGTCAGTCAGTAGTATTTAGCCTTGGAGGATGGTCCCCCCATGTTCAGACAAGGTTTCTCGTGCCCCGTCCTACTCGATTTCATTGATAAGAGCGTTTCGTGTACGGGGCTATCACCCACTACGGCGGCACTTTCCAGAGCCTTCCACTACACTCAAATCAACTTAAGGGCTAGTCCCCGTTCGCTCGCCACTACTTAGGGAATCTCGGTTGATTTCTTTTCCTCAGGGTACTTAGATGTTTCAGTTCCCCTGGTTCGCCTCTTGCACCTATGGATTCAGTACAAGATACCCGGCTTATGCCGGGTGGGTTCCCCCATTCAGAGATCTCTGGATCACAGTCTGTTTGCCGACTCCCCAAAGCTTTTCGCAGGCTACCACGTCTTTCATCGCCTCTGACTGCCAAGGCATCCACCGTATGCGCTTCTTCACTTGACCATATAACCCCAAGCAATCTGGTTACTGTCTCAATCGTGAAGACGACATTCGCCGAAAATTTGCGTCTTGAGAACTACAAATTTTACCTTGACCAGATCAATTGCCAGTGAAAGCAATTAATCAGTCACTTCTATCACATATCCAAATTTTTAAAGAACGATATTCGTACCGGTCAAAAGACCAGAAATCAGCACTCACCAGGTCTACCCTGAAGCGCTCATTTCTGAACTCTCTAACACTCACCGCAACACGAGAGAGTGGTGGAGCCAAGCGGGATCGAACCGCTGACCTCCTGCGTGCAAGGCAGGCGCTCTCCCAGCTGAGCTATGGCCCCGTATTCTTCTGCACCAAGCAATTGGTAGGTCTGGGCAGATTTGAACTGCCGACCTCACCCTTATCAGGGGTGCGCTCTAACCAACTGAGCTACAGACCTATAACAGGGTCGCGTTACAGCATCGTCTTCGACTATGAATCAAGCAATTCGTGTGGATACTTATGAAGAAGCTGATGTCTTCGATTAAGGAGGTGATCCAGCCGCAGGTTCCCCTACGGCTACCTTGTTACGACTTCACCCCAGTCATGAATCACTCCGTGGTAACCGTCCCCCCGAAGGTTAGACTAGCTACTTCTGGAGCAACCCACTCCCATGGTGTGACGGGCGGTGTGTACAAGGCCCGGGAACGTATTCACCGTGACATTCTGATTCACGATTACTAGCGATTCCGACTTCACGCAGTCGAGTTGCAGACTGCGATCCGGACTACGATCGGTTTTATGGGATTAGCTCCACCTCGCGGCTTGGCAACCCTTTGTACCGACCATTGTAGCACGTGTGTAGCCCTGGCCGTAAGGGCCATGATGACTTGACGTCATCCCCACCTTCCTCCGGTTTGTCACCGGCAGTCTCCTTAGAGTGCCCACCATAACGTGCTGGTAACTAAGGACAAGGGTTGCGCTCGTTACGGGACTTAACCCAACATCTCACGACACGAGCTGACGACAGCCATGCAGCACCTGTGTCTGAGTTCCCGAAGGCACCAATCCATCTCTGGAAAGTTCTCAGCATGTCAAGGCCAGGTAAGGTTCTTCGCGTTGCTTCGAATTAAACCACATGCTCCACCGCTTGTGCGGGCCCCCGTCAATTCATTTGAGTTTTAACCTTGCGGCCGTACTCCCCAGGCGGTCAACTTAATGCGTTAGCTGCGCCACTAAGTTCTCAAGGAACCCAACGGCTAGTTGACATCGTTTACGGCGTGGACTACCAGGGTATCTAATCCTGTTTGCTCCCCACGCTTTCGCACCTCAGTGTCAGTATCAGTCCAGGTGGTCGCCTTCGCCACTGGTGTTCCTTCCTATATCTACGCATTTCACCGCTACACAGGAAATTCCACCACCCTCTACCGTACTCTAGCTCGCCAGTTTTGGATGCAGTTCCCAGGTTGAGCCCGGGGCTTTCACATCCAACTTAACGAACCACCTACGCGCGCTTTACGCCCAGTAATTCCGATTAACGCTTGCACCCTTCGTATTACCGCGGCTGCTGGCACGAAGTTAGCCGGTGCTTATTCTGTCGGTAACGTCAAAACACTAACGTATTAGGTTAATGCCCTTCCTCCCAACTTAAAGTGCTTTACAATCCGAAGACCTTCTTCACACACGCGGCATGGCTGGATCAGGCTTTCGCCC
Organism: Ectopseudomonas toyotomiensis; assembly: GCF_017167985.1. Taxonomy (NCBI): domain Bacteria; kingdom Pseudomonadati; phylum Pseudomonadota; class Gammaproteobacteria; order Pseudomonadales; family Pseudomonadaceae; genus Ectopseudomonas; species Ectopseudomonas toyotomiensis. Next base: position 1,981,705 of record NZ_CP070505.1, read on the forward strand.
ATTGTCCAATATTCCCCACTGCTGCCTCCCGTAGGAGTCTGGACCGTGTCTCAGTTCCAGTGTGACTGATCATCCTCTCAGACCAGTTACGGATCGTCGCCTTGGTGAGCCATTACCTCACCAACTAGCTAATCCGACCTAGGCTCATCTGATAGCGCAAGGCCCGAAGGTCCCCTGCTTTCTCCCGTAGGACGTATGCGGTATTAGCGTTCCTTTCGGAACGTTATCCCCCACTACCAGGCAGATTCCTAGGCATTACTCACCCGTCCGCCGCTAAATCAGGGAGCAAGCTCCCGTCATCCGCTCGACTTGCATGTGTTAGGCCTGCCGCCAGCGTTCAATCTGAGCCATGATCAAACTCTTCAGTTCAATACTGCTTGGGTTTTGAGAAACCCCTAAACTTGGCTCAGCAATCGCAAAACTTTCAAATTAATGAAAGGTAACTCTCGAATTAACGAGTGTTGCTTTGTGATGCTGATAATCAGTTGACTATCAGTCTTACCTCACAAGCACCCACACGAATTGCTTGATTCAGTTGTTAAAGAACAGTTGGTTAAGCCTTTCGTCTCAACCGAGGCGCGCATTCTACAGCAGCCTCTCTACCTGTCAAGCTGTTTTTCGATTTTGTTTCCGGAGAAACTTCTTTCTACTCAACCACTTGCGCCTTCGATCAGAACTTCTTCTCTCCAGCGGGAGGCGCATTCTACAGCGTTCAAAACCGCTGTCAACCACCTCTTTCAAACCGCTTTCGATCCATTCGACCGAACCACCAACAGAACTAAACCATCGCCCTGTCGACCGGCGCGCATTCTACACGCCAGATCCAGCTTTGCAAGCCCTTCACTCAACTTAACTTATTGATTAACAAGCAGTTTTTGAAGCGCTTCATCGCTGAAGTGGCGCGCATTCTACATGAGCACGACGAGCTGTAAACCCCTGACATGCAAATAATTGCGTAAATCGAATCACCTACCCTCCCATCTATATACAGAGGCTCAGATCACCCCTGCCTCGCGCAACTCGGCAATCTGCGTTTCACTCATGCCCAGCAACTTCTGCAGCAGGGCATCGGTGTGCTGGCCCAGCAGTGGCGGAGCCGAACGATAGGCCACTGGCGTCGCAGACAGGCGCAGCGGACTGGCGACCTGCGGCGTACTGCTACCCAGGGCATTAGGCAGGTCGAGACGCAAACCTCGCGCCTGTACCTGAGGGTCGGCGAACACCTGCTGCAGATCGTTGATCGGCCCACAGGGCACGCCGGCCTTTTCCAGCAGCTCGATCCACTGCGCAGTGGTCTTGAATACCGTGGCCTGACGCAACAGCGGTATCAGCTCGGCACGATGGGCAACCCGGGCCTTGTTAGTGACAAAGCGCGGATCATCGGCAAGGTTCGCAATACCCGCCACTTCGCAGAACTTACGGAACTGCCCATCGTTACCCACCGCAAGGATGAAGTTGCCATCGGCACTGGGGAAATCCTGGTAGGGCACGATATTGGGATGGGCATTGCCCAGGCGCTTGGGTGATACACCTGTCGCCAGGTAGTTCATGGCCTGATTGGCCAGGCAGGCGACCTGCACATCGAGCAAGGCCACATCGATATGCTGACCCACACCGGATTGCTCACGCTGATTCAGCGCGGCCAGCACGCCCACACTCGCGTAGAGGCCAGTGAGGATGTCGGTCAGGGCCACGCCGACCTTCATCGGGCCGGCACCTTCTTCACCTTCTGGGCGCCCCGTCAGACTCATCAGACCACCGAGGCCCTGGATCATGAAGTCATAGCCGGCACGCTTGGCATAGGGGCCGCTCTGACCAAAGCCGGTGATGGAGCAGTAGACCAGACGCGGGTTGATCGCCCTCAGCGACGCGTAATCAAGGCCATAAGCCGCCAGGCCGCCTACCTTGAAATTCTCCAGCAGCACATCGCACTGCGCGACCAACTCACGCACCAGACGCTGGCCTTCGGGCTGGGTGAAATCCAGGGTCAGCGACTGCTTGTTGCGGTTGGCGCTCTGGAAGTAGGCCGCCTCACGCGAATCATTACCCTCAGCATCCTTTATATAAGGAGGCCCCCAATGCCGGGTGTCGTCACCGGAACCTGGACGCTCGACCTTGATCACCTCTGCGCCAAGGTCACCGAATATTTGTCCAGCCCAAGGACCAGCCAGCACGCGGGATAGATCAAGCACGCGGATGTGGGACAGAGCACCGGACATAAGCTTCTCCTTAGGGTGCGCCACGCGCACCATGGATCAATGAGAGGCGCGAGCCTTCAGAAGAACGCCTGAATGCCGGTCTGCGCGCGACCGAGGATCAGCGCATGCACGTCATGGGTGCCCTCGTAGGTATTGACCACTTCAAGGTTGACCAGGTGACGAGCAATGCCGAATTCGTCGCTAATGCCGTTACCGCCGAGCATGTCGCGCGCCATGCGGGCGATATCCAGCGCCTTGCCGCAGCTGTTGCGCTTCATGATCGAGGTGATTTCCACCGCTGCCGTGCCTTCGTCCTTCATTCGTCCGAGGCGCAGGCAGCCTTGTAGAGCCAAGGTGATCTCGGTCTGCATGTCGGCCAGCTTCTTCTGGATCAGCTGATTAGCCGCCAGCGGCCGGCCGAACTGGTGGCGATCGAGCACGTACTGGCGCGCGGTGTGCCAGCAGAACTCGGCGGCACCCAGGGCACCCCAGCTGATGCCGTAACGGGCGGAGTTCAGGCAGGTGAACGGGCCGCGCAGGCCGCGTACATCGGGGAAGGCGTTCTCTTCGGGACAGAACACGTTGTCCATGACGATCTCGCCGGTGATCGAGGCGCGCAGACCGACCTTGCCGTGGATGGCCGGAGCAGACAAACCTTCCCAGCCTTTCTCCAGAACGAAGCCGCGAATCTCGCCAGCATCGTCCTTGGCCCAGACCACGAAGACATCGGCGATCGGACTGTTGGTGATCCACATCTTGCTACCGGTCAGGCGGTAGCCGCCGTCGACCTTCTTGGCACGCGTGGCCATGGAGCCGGGATCGGAGCCGTGGTTCGGCTCGGTCAGGCCGAAGCAACCGATATACTCGCCGCTTGCCAGCTTGGGCAGATACTTCTGCTTGGTCGCTTCATTACCGAACTCGTTGATCGGCACCATCACCAGCGAGGACTGCACGCTCATCATCGAGCGGTAGCCGGAGTCGATACGCTCCACTTCACGCGCAATCAGACCGTAGCACACATAGTTCAGACCGCTGCCACCGTAGGCTTCAGGAATGGTCGCACCGAGCAGGCCGGTTTCGCCCATTTCGCGGAAGATCTTCGGATCGGTCTGCTCATGACGGAAGGCTTCCAGCACCCGGGGCGCCAGCTTGTCGTCAGCGAACTGCTGGGCGCTGTCACGCACCATGCGCTCTTCTTCGGTCAGTTGCTGATCGAGCAGCAGTGGGTCGATCCAGTTGAAGCTTGCCTTGGCCATTGCGAGAAACCTCGAAGCGGGGAAGTGAGCGGGCGGCCCAGCCGCCCCTGAATGGCTTTGATCCTAGGCCGACCTCGAGCAGAGGACAAACGCAGAATTTGCACAGACCTGTGCTTTTTTCTCACTCCGAGATAGCTTATTCATCTAAATCTATTGCTTACGAGTGAGGCTTTTGCATACATGCGTCGCAAGATACCCAGCACCGCTGCCTTGGTCGCCTTCGAATCCGCCGCTCGCCACCAAAGCTTCACCAAGGCCGCCGACGAGCTGAACCTGACGCAGAGCGCGATCTGCAGGCAAATCGGCGGGCTGGAGAGCTTTCTCAATGTCGAACTGTTTCGCCGCTCCCGGCGCGGCGTGGTGCTGACCGAAGCGGGCGTTGCCTACAGCCGCAAGGTGTCAGCGCAGCTCGATGCAGTGGAGCGCGACACCCTGGCACTGATGGGCAACCAGGGCACCACCAGCATAGAACTGGCAGTGGTACCGACCTTTGGCACGCAGTGGCTTCTGCCGCGTTTACGTGCCTTTCAGCAGCTGCACCCGGAGGTGACGGTGCACCTGACCAACCGTACCCGCCCCTTCCTGTTCGCCGACACTCACTTCGATGCCGCCATCTATTTCGGTGACGCCGAATGGTCAGGCACCGAAGCACATTTCCTGATGCATGAGCACCTGCTGCCGGTGTGCAGCCCGGCGCTGCTGGGCGATGCCCCAGTCGACGCCGAACGCATCGCCAACTTGCCGCTGCTGCAGCAGACCACACGCCCCTATGCCTGGCGGCAATGGTTCGCCGCCCAAGGCATGAATGTGGCCCGCGACATGACAGGCCCGCGACTTGAACTGTTTTCCATGCTGGCGCAGGCCGCTCAACATGAAATGGGCATCGCTCTGATCCCACCCTTTCTGATCCAGCGCGAACTGAAAGAGGGCAGCCTGGTGATTGCCCTCGACCGCGCCGTACCAAACAACGACCGCGCCTATTATCTGATGGTGCCGGAACGCAAGGCCGAGTCAGCGGCACTGAAGGCCTTTCGAGACTGGCTCCTGGAGCAGGCCGATGCCTACCGAGGCGCATGATCATCGCCGGAGCAAGATTGCTTTTAGCCCGCAGCGCGTAGCTACGCCCATAGACAGAACCCGTAGCTAGCAAGCGGTCACACTACATATGCCTTCCCAGAAAAAGTGCACAACAGCCACTGCTTTCGGGCTATAGCACTATTCTGAACGCGTTGTTCGTTACTCTCCACACTCCTCCCGATTCGACCAGCGGTCATCCAGCGCGTGACTGCCTATACTGCCCTGCAAGCTGCGCAGAATCTGCTGTCAGCCCGAATCTACGCGGCCTGCACACAGTATAAAAATCCCTCATAGACCCATTACTTGTAGTAATGCATTTTTTTTACTCCATAACTTCTTGTAAGGGTTTGCGTTCGATTGCACAATCGCCGCGCTCGCCACCTTCCGGCGGGTTATGTGCTGATCCCCAATCGCCGGCGCGCCAGCGCAGTGCTCCGGTTCACAAAAAAGATCACGCAGGAGATTAGAAGTGCACATCGGTGTTCCTCTCGAAACCCATGCCGGGGAGACGCGGGTTGCCGCGACCCCAGAGACCATCAAGAAGCTGGTCGGCCAAGGTCATCAGGTGACCGTCCAGGCCGGCGCCGGCATCAGCGCCAGCATTCCAGACAGCGCTTATGAAGCTGCTGGCGCGACCATTGGCAATGACTCTGCCGCGTTTGGCGCAGACCTCGTGCTCAAGGTGGTCGCACCGACCGACGCCGAGCTCGCTCATATGAGAGCCGGAGCCGTGTTGGTTGGCATGCTCAACCCGTTCTGCAACGAGACCATCGCGCGCATGAATGCTCGCGGCGTCACTGCCTTCGCCTTGGAGGCCGCACCGCGCACCTCCCGCGCGCAAAGCCTGGACGTACTGAGCTCGCAGGCCAATATCGCCGGCTACAAGGCCGTGCTGCTGGCAGCCCATCACTATCCACGCTTCATGCCGATGCTGATGACTGCTGCCGGTACCGTTAAGGCCGCGCGTATTTTGATTCTCGGTGCCGGTGTTGCCGGTCTGCAGGCCATCGCCACGGCCAAGCGCCTGGGCGCGGTGATCGAGGCCTCCGACGTGCGCCCTGCAGTCAAAGAGCAGATCGAGTCTCTCGGCGCCAAGTTCGTCGACGTGCCTTTCGAGACCGACGAAGAGCGTGAATGCGCCCAAGGCGTGGGCGGCTATGCCCGACCGATGCCGCAGTCCTGGATGGAACGTCAGGCCAAGGCCGTGCACGAGCGCGCCAAGCAGGCCGATATCGTCATCACCACTGCGCTGATTCCGGGCCGTAAGGCACCGACCTTGCTGCACGAAGCCACCGTCACCGAGATGAAGCCTGGCTCCGTAGTGATCGACCTTGCAGCTGCGCAAGGCGGCAACTGCCCACTGACCGAAGCCGACAAGGTAGTGGTCAAGCACGGCGTGACCCTGGTCGGCCACACCAATCTGGCCGCACTGGTACCGGCGGATGCCTCCGCCCTGTACGCACGCAACCTGCTGGACTTCCTCAAGCTGGTGATCGACAAGGAAGGCCAGTTCCAGCTCAACCTCGAAGACGACATCGTCGCGGCCTGCCTGATGTGCAATGCCGGCGAAGTCGTGCGCAAGAACGGCTAAGGAGTAGGGACATGGATCTGATTTCCGACGGCATCTACAACCTGATCATCTTCGTGCTGGCCATCTATATCGGCTACCACGTGGTGTGGAACGTCACCCCGGCCCTGCATACCCCGCTGATGGCCGTGACCAACGCCATCTCGGCGATCGTGATCGTCGGCGCCATGCTGGCTGCCGCGCTTACCGTCACTCCGCTGGGCAAGACCATGGGCACTCTGGCCGTGGCCCTCGCTGCGGTCAACGTGTTCGGCGGCTTCCTGGTAACCCGGCGCATGCTGGAAATGTTCAAGAAGAAGGCGCCGAAAGCGCAGGCGGAGAAGCACTGACCATGAGCATGAACCTGATCACTGTTCTCTACCTCGTCGCCTCGGTGTGCTTCATCCAGGCGCTCAAGGGCCTGTCGCACCCGACTTCGTCACGACGCGGCAATGTCTTCGGCATGGTCGGCATGGGCATTGCCATCGTCACCACGGTCGGCCTGATCCACAAGCTGGGCAGCGAACTGGCCCTACAGGGCCTGGGCTTCGTCATCGCCGGCCTGCTGGTCGGCGGCAGCATCGGCACGGTCATGGCCAAGCGCGTGGAAATGACCAAGATGCCTGAGCTGGTCGCCTTCATGCACAGCATGATCGGTCTGGCAGCGGTATGTATCGCCATTGCCGCGGTGGCCGAACCGCAGTCTCTGGGCATCGTCGCCGGCATGACCGACCCGATCCCGGCCGGCAATCGCTTGGAACTGTTCCTCGGTGCAGCCATCGGCGCCATCACCTTCTCCGGGTCGGTGATCGCCTTCGGCAAACTGTCGGGCAAGTACAAGTTCCGCCTGTTCCAGGGCGCGCCGGTGGTCTTCAAAGGCCAGCACCTGCTCAACCTGGCCGTCGGGCTGGCCATTCTTGGCCTGGGCCTGGTCTACACCTTCACCGGCGACATCACCTCGTTCGCTATCCTGGTGGCGCTGGCGTTCGTCATCGGCGTGCTGATCATCATCCCTATCGGCGGCGCCGACATGCCGGTGGTGGTGTCGATGCTCAACAGCTACTCGGGCTGGGCGGCGGCCGGTATCGGCTTCTCGCTGAACAACTCGATGCTGATCGTCGCCGGCTCCCTGGTCGGCTCTTCGGGCGCCATCCTCTCGTACATCATGTGCAAGGCGATGAACCGTTCGTTCTTCAACGTCATCCTCGGTGGCTTCGGCGCCGATGCAGATGCCGGTGCAGCCAGCGGCAGCCAGGAGCAACGCAGCGTGAAGTCGGGATCAAGCGACGACGCCGCCTTCCTGCTGACCAACGCCGACACCGTGGTCATCGTGCCCGGTTACGGTCTGGCCGTGGCGCGTGCCCAGCATGCACTGATGGAGCTGGCCGAGAAGCTGACCCACCGCGGCGTGACCGTGAAGTACGCGATCCACCCGGTTGCCGGGCGTATGCCTGGCCACATGAACGTGCTGCTGGCCGAGGCCGAGGTACCGTACGAGCAGGTGTTCGAGATGGAGGACATCAACTCCGAGTTCGGCCAGACCGACGTGGTGCTGGTGCTCGGCGCCAACGACGTGGTCAACCCAGCGGCGAAGAACGATCCGAAGTCGCCAATCGCCGGCATGCCGATCCTCGAGGCCTACAAGGCCAAGACTGTGATCGTCAACAAGCGCTCGATGGCCAGCGGCTACGCCGGCCTGGACAACGAACTGTTCTACATGGACAAGACCATGATGGTCTTCGGCGACGCCAAGAAGGTGATCGAGGACATGGTCAAGGCCGTGGAATAAGCCCTGCCCGATCAGACAGGAAACCCGGCCATGTGCCGGGTTTCCCGTTTATGGGGCTGGCAAAAAGCTGATTTTCAGGTCAGCCATCACAGCAAATCAATTTCAAACTGTACCGTTTGAAAGACCAATATTTTTGGGTTGCACCTAGTGAAAGATCTCGCTCTATTTGGTTGCACCCAGTCTTTTCACTTATGGCCAGTACAGTTATATCGATTCCTGACCGAACAGTTACAAAGCAACCTATCTAATAGGACAACAATTTCATCCAGCTGTGACTACTGAGCCACCACTGCGCTCGGGATAATTTGCCCATCGAAAGCAAACACCAGCGCCGCCACAAGCGGAAGGATGACCACCATGGAACGTACCCTCAGTTCCGCCCTGCTTCAAACTCACAGCGTTGCCAGCGACAAATCGGCCTGGCTGCTCCGCGTTATCGCCACCCTCAGCCTGTGGCAGCGCCGCATCGTCAGCCGCCGTCAACTGGCTCGACTGGATGCCCGCCTGCTCGCTGACGCCGGCATTAGCGAAAATCAGCGTTACGTCGAACTGCAGAAGCCGTTCTGGCGTTAACACCCCGCTTTGCTCCATCCCAATCTGGGATCTTCTGAGAGCTCCACCGTCTCTGCTGCGGTGGGGCTTTCGTTTTATCTGCAACAGTCATCGCCCGAGCGAGCAGTACAGTTGCCATAAAACCGCCACTGCCCCCGCACAATTCCCCCCGGTTGTATCTGCTCGCCCAAGAGCGCTTGCGAGAACATGAGCTGCCACCCTTGTCTCTCGACAGGAGAACGCCATGGACCGCACTCACGAACCACTCTCGCAACTTGCACACGGCAAGTCCCTGCAATGGCTCAGCCTCTACTCGACACTGCGTCATTGGCAACGCAACCGTCGTACTCGTCGGCAGCTTGCTTTGCTCAATGAGCAACAACTGGCTGACGCCGGCATCAGCACAGCTCAGCGTGAGCAGGAACTGGCCAAGCCCTTCTGGCGCTGAGCCAGTAATGGAGCTGGGAATGCCATTGGGCTAAGCTGCGGATGCGGGCAGAACAGCGCCCCGCCCTACCGGAGTTACCCCATATGCACCTGAAGAAATCCCTGATTGCAGCGCTCCTTTCATTAGGGCTGGCAGGCACCGCCTGCGCCAGCAGCCTGGTCGCGACGACCGATACCCTGGGAGGCGCCCTGGCCGGCACGGCCGAGGGCACCTCGGACGCGACCAGCTCGTTGCGCGACATGAAACAGCTGCGCGCGGCCCGCGATGACGCCGCCAGTTTCGTCGCCAGCGCTGGCGCTATCCGCAGCGTACGACTCGAAGCGGCCCTGGCGCACATTCGCCGTCATGACGCCGCGCTGGCGACGGCGGATGACCTGGCCCTGGCTCAGGCCATCCTCAGCCTGTGAAAACTTTGCACACGTCTATCGATAAGCTCGCTGCTGACCGACGCCGCATGGCCCCGTAAACTTCACCTACCTGCCTGGTCGCGGGGAACCGCGCCGGCCTGTCCACGTCAAATCGTCCGTTCTGCAGTTCTCGGAGCTTCTTATCATGCGTCGTTCATTCGTCATCGCCGTCGCCGCCTGCGCCCTGTTCAGCGGTATCGCTCAGGCGCAAACCGTGGTCGCCACCAGCAACATCGTGGTGCGCGCCCTGGATCGCAGCATCAACTTCACGTCCGACACCACCACCTCGCTGCGTGATATGAAAGCCGTGGTGCAGGCCCGTGACGATGCCGCCAGCTTCGTCGCCAGTGCCGGTGAGATTCGCGGTGCGCAACTGGAAGCTGCGCTGCAGGCCATCCGCCAGCAGTTGCCGCAAGCGCAGGCTGCCAGCGATCTGCAACTGGCCGAAGCCATTCTCGCTCTGTGACCCACCTCGCCGCCTGGTGCTGCGGTGCGCTGCTGGCACTGGCCGCAGGCTTCGCCCATGCGCAGCTGCGTCTGACGCTGGACGACAGCGCTCTAGGCGCAACCGAACGCCAGGCGAGCCAGGCCCTGTTGGACGAGGCGATGGCCGCATTGCCCCCGCGCTTCGTCCAGCAACTGGACCGAGAAGTGAGGGTCAGCTGGCGTACCGGACTGCCCTCGGAGATCTACGGCCAGGTCGGTCGCTTCAGCGGCATCGAGCTTAACGCCGAGCTACTGCCGAAGCTGGTCGATGGCTCGGCGGCAGAAAATCGCACCGGTCGCCCGCACGGCACCCAGCGCCAGGAACTGCTGGCCACCCTGCTGCATGAACTGACCCACCTCTACGACCGCGCCCGCCTCTGGTCTGCGGCCGAGCGCCGCCACATCAGCCAATGCCGACAGCGCGTCAGCTCCATGGGCCCGGTTGGGCTGCCGGAGGATTGTCGTGGCCAGACCGAGCGCCGCTTCACCCTCAGCGACGACCCGCGCCTGCTCGATCTGGCTGGCTGGCCGCAACGTGTCGGCCAGCGAGGCGCGCGCGATCTGGACAACGGCCAGGTCGCACGCAGCCCGGACAGCTACGAGCTGACCAATGCGCTGGAGTTCGTCGCGGTCAACCTCGAATACTTTCTGCTCGACCCCAGCTATGCCTGCCGCCGCCCTTCGCTGGCGCGCTATTTCCGTGAGCACTTCGACTGGACGCCGCCCAGCGAGAACTGCAGCAACGACTATCCCTACCTCAATGCCGGGCGCGACTTCGCCTTGCAGCCACTGAGGCGGCTTGATCCTGAGCGCGTGTATGAAGTCGACTACCTGCTCGCTGAAGCCAACGATGCCTGGATGAGCCGCTGGGGTCACAGCATGCTGCGCCTGGTGGTCTGCGCACCGGGCCGGCCGCGTGGCCCGGACTGCCGCCTGGATCTCGACCACCACCTGGTGCTGTCCTACCGCGCCTTCGTCGGCGACCTGCAACTGTCGAGCTGGGATGGCCTGACCGGCGTCTACCCCTCGCGCCTGTTCGTGCTGCCGCTGGAGCAGGTGATTGATGAATACACTAAGGTCGAGCTGCGCAGCCTGGCCTCGGTACCGCTGCGCCTGTCGCGCGACGAGGTCGAACAACTGGTGGTCCGCGCTGCCGAACAGCACTGGAGCTATGACGGTGACTACTACTTCGTCTCCAACAACTGTGCGGTGGAAACCCTCAAGCTGCTACGCAGCGGTACCGGAAATCCGCGCCTGCATGCCCTCGACAGCATCCTGCCCAACGGCCTGCTGGAACTGATGGATGCACGCGGGCTGGCCGACACCACAGTGCTCGACGATCCGCGCGAGGCGCTGCGCCTGGGCTATCGCTTCGACTCCTTCCGCGAGCGTTACCAAGCCATGTTCCGCGTCCTGCGCGAACGCCTGCCGATTACTCAAGACAGCGTTGAAACCTGGCTGGAACAACCTGCCGAAACGCGACGCAACTGGTTCGCCAAAGCCGACCTGCGCGCCAGCGCCGCCCTCTTGCTGCTGGAGCAAGCCGCGCTGCGCAGGCAGTTGCTGCTGGCTCAGGACGAACTCAAGCGCCGCTACCTGACCGGCCGCGCCGCCGGTGATCCGAGCCTGAACAAGGCCGGTGCCGCGCTTGAACAGATCCTGGCCAACAGCGGCTTCCTCAGCCGTCCGGCCGAACTGCTCGAAGGCGGTTACGGCTTGCCGCAACAGAAGGAGTGGGAGCGCCTCGAAATCAGCAGCCGCGAGCGTCAGCAGCAACTGCGCCAGCTCAGCGACGAGCTCGATGGCGAAGTGCGCAACCTGCTGCAACCCGAGCGCCTGGCTGAACTGGAGGCCAACGAGGCCAACCTGGTGGCATTGGGCGAACACCTGCGCGCCCTGCACAAGGCCAGTGGCGGGCTGGAGCTGCCCTAGTTTCCAGAGCCGGGGTAGCCCGGATGCAATCCGGGGCGATGGCCACTGTATCGATCAGCTCCGAAGCAGCCTTGCGTAGGAGCCCCGCCTTGAGGCGACGCTTTTCGAGCCTGCCGCGCCACGATTCGCGGCGGGGCGCCGCTCCTACACAGTCGCACCCAGCTTCCCGGTTTGCATCCGGCTACGAATCGAGGCCCATGGGAATGATCTCTTCGTTTTCTTCCGGCAATTGCGGATCGACCGTCAACCAGGGCAGGCGGCTGCCTGCCCAGATATGCCGATCCGCCGGGGCTTGCTCCGGCGCGTCCAGCGTGGCCACGGTTACATCCAGCGTATCCGGGCTGAGCGAAGTGAACAGCGCCAGATGTGCACCGCAGTCCGCACAGAAATAGCGTGTACAGCTGGCTGATGAGGCGAAAGCCTTCGGCGTACCGCGCAGCCAGTGAAATGCCTGGCGCGGCACCGTGACCCAGGTGGTGAGGATGCCGCCACTGCTGCGCCGACAGATCGAGCAATGGCAGTGCGCGATGTCCGTCAGCGGCGCATCGATCCGATAGCGCAGTGCTCCACACTGGCAGCCGCCCTGATGTTCGACCTTCATCCTGCCTCCGCCTTGCATTGCCCCGCGCCGCTGACCAAGATAGGCGCTTACCACCACCGGGGGTTCCCGTGATAGACCTGTTGCTGGCCTTGTGGCCGCTGTTCGCCATGATAGTCGCCGGCTACTGGCTGCGCCTGCGCGAGTTCCCCAGCGAGGCTTTCTGGCCAGGTGCCGAGCGCCTTAATTACTTCATTCTGTTCCCTGCCCTGCTGTTCTCCAGCCTGGCCCGAGCGCCGCTGAACAATCCGGCGTTGCCGCGCCTGGCGCTGGCCGTGCTGCTCGGCCTGGGCATCGCCTGGCTGGCGCTGCTGCTGGTACGGCGCCTGCGCGGCTGGCCCGCTGGACGTTTTGGCGCCTTCACTCAGGGCATCCTGCGCTTCAACACCTACCTGGGCCTGGCCGCGGTCGGCAGCCTGTTCGGTCAGGAAGGCCTGACCCTCGCCGCGCTGATGCTGGCCCTGATGGTGCCGACGGTGAACGTGCTGTCGGTGTGGTCGCTGACCGCCGAACGTGGCGTCAGCGCGCGCAGCCTGCTGCTGCCGATCATCAAGAATCCGCTGATCCTCGCCTGCGTCGGCGGCGCGTTGTTCAACCTCACGGGCATCGGCTTGCCGGGCGGCACGGATCGCCTGCTCAGCCTGCTCGCCGCCGCCAGCCTGCCGCTGGGCCTGCTCTGCGTTGGCGCGGCGCTCAAGCCGGAACAGCTGGGCGGGGAAATTCCCGCATTGGGCTGGAACAGTGCGCTGCGTCTGCTGGCGATGCCGCTGCTGGCCTGGGGCGTGGCCTGGGTGCTGGCCCTGCCGGCCATGGAGAGCGCGGTGCTGGTGCTGTTCTTCGCCCTGCCCACGGCGCCCACCGCCTATGTACTGACCCGCCAGCTCGGCGGCGACAGCCAGCTGATGGCCGGCATCATCACCCTGCAGACGCTGCTGGCGGCCGGCAGCCTGGTGGCGATCATGATGTTGCTGGCCTGATTGGCCAGCACGGACGCTACTCCACGTAGCTCTCGATCAGCCGCTGATATTCGCCGCGTGCCTTGAGCGCCTCGAGCCCACGATTGAAACGCTCGATCAACTCGGTAGCACGCGGGTGCTGCCGCGAGACGATGAAGTGCAGCGTACTGCTCTGAAACGGCACTCGTGACCGGTGAAACTGCGCCAGATCAGCGCCAGCGCTCTGCAAAGCACTGTCCCCCAGGTTACGGTCGGCAATGAACAGGTCGTCACGCTCGAGCAGCAGCAGCCGTGCGCATTCCTGCAGACCCAGTGGAGAATGACGGCGCAGTACGCCCTGCTCGACCATTTGCTGGATCGCCACCGGCGGCTGCCAGCCCAACGGATAGCAGAGCCGCCGGCCGATCATGGCAGGCAGATCATCGAGTTCGATGTGATCACCGGCCCGGCTGAAGATGTATTGTTCCGCCACATAAATGGGCGCCGAGTAGAGAAACTCCGCCTCGCGCTCGGCAGAACGGACGTAGGGAAAGGTGGCGTCGTACTCAACGCGCTTGGCTTTCAGGTAACCGCGGTTCCAGGGTAGCCAGTCGAGCGTGATTGCCGAACCCTGTTCAGCCAGCGCCGCCCGCACCACCTGGGTGAGCATGCCCTGACCAGGCAATGCCTTGCCGGTGAATGGCGCATAGTCATCGCCCGTAGCCAGGTGCAGCACCTCGGCTCGCACCGAGACGCACAACAGCAGACTCAGCAGAGCCGCCCCCCATAATCCCACCATCGATCTCCAGTCACTGGCGCGCAATCGCCTTGCTGCCCTGATCATTGACTCTTGCTCTCACAAGCACGGCTGTCCAGTGCAACCAGGCTATAGGGCGACAATTCATGCTGTTCTCTTGATACGAAGCAACGGGCTGGGCAGGACGCCGTCTATTCTTGTCGCAACACGAACGAGATGCGGCAAGCCGATGAATGACACCAACGCAAACGATCAGCCTGACGTTTTCCCCTATCTGCAGCTGATCCACCAGCACGGCGGCTCGGACCTGTTCTTCAGCGTCGGCGCACCGCCGCACATGAAAGTGGAAGGACACAGCCAGCCGGTGGGCCAGCGCGTCATGAAGGCCGGCGAGGTGCAACAGCTGGCCTATCAACTGATGACGCAGAAGCAGGTTGCCGAGTTCGAGCGCGATCTGGAGATGAATCTGGCGGTCAGCCTGCAGGGCGCCGGACGTTATCGGGTCAACCTCTACTACCAGCGCGGCGAAGTGGCCATGGTGGTGCGCCTGATCAAGAGCCAGATTCCCAGCTTCGAGGCGCTCGGCCTGCCAAAAATGCTGGAAAAGCTGGCCATGCAGGATCGCGGGCTGATCCTGGTCACCGGCGCAGCCGGTTCGGGCAAGTCCACCACCCTGGCGGCGATGCTGGATTTCCGCAATCGCCACAAGAGCGGGCATATCGTCTGCATCGAAGACCCCATTGAATTTCTCCACAGCCACCAGCGCTCGATCATCGACCAGCGTGAAGTCGGCCTCGATACCCACAGTTTCGATGACGCCCTGCGCAACGTGCTGCGCGAGGCACCGGACGTGATCATGCTCGGTGAGATCCGCGACGCCGCGACCATGCAGCACGCGCTGCATTACGCCGAAACCGGCCATCTGTGCGTGGCCACGCTGCATGCCACCAGCAGCAGCCACGCCATCGAGCGTATCGCCCGCTTCTTTCCCGACGACGCCCGCAAGCAGGTGCTGGCCGACGTGGCGCACAACCTGCTCGCGGTGATCGGCCAGCGCCTGGTACCGGGCATCGCGCAAAAACGCGTGGTGGCGGTGGAGCTGATGCTGGGCACGCCCTATATCCGCGACCTGATCCAGCGCGACGAACTGGACGAGCTGCGCGAGGCCATCGCACGAGCCGCCGAGCAGGGTCTGCAAACCTTCGACCAGCACCTGTTCGCCCTGCTCGAAGCCGGCCGTATCAGTCTGACCGAAGCGCTCAAGTTCGCCGACTCGCGGACCGATCTCAGCCTCAAGTTCAAACTCGAGCGCGGTTTCTCCGCCGACGACGCCGAACTCAAGGTGCTGCGCGACGGTTGACTGGCTTTATCAGCGATTTCGGCCGATGCTCATCTATACAGGCCGAAACCATAATTCCTCATCGGCCGTCTTTCAGGGGGGCCGATTCATGCTGACCCTGCTGCATTTGCTGTCAGCCATTGCCCTGTTGGTCTGGGGCACACACATCGTACGTACCGGCATCCTGCGCGTGTTCGGCTCGCAGTTGCGCAAGGTGCTCAGCCACAACATCGGCCGCCGACCGCTGGCGTTTGTCGCCGGCATCGGCGTCACGGCGCTGGTGCAGAGCAGCAACGCCACGGCCTTGCTGGTCACCTCCTTCGTTGCCCAGGGCTTGATGGCGTTGGCGCCGGGCCTGGCGATCATGCTCGGCGCCGACGTCGGCACGGCGCTGATGGCACGCGTGCTGACGCTCAACCTCAGTTGGCTCAGCCCGCTGCTCATCTTTCTCGGGGTGATCTTCTTTCTCTCGCGGCGGCAGACCCGAGCAGGACAACTCGGCCGCGTGGCCATCGGCCTCGGGCTGATGCTGCTGGCGTTGGAGTTGATCGTTGCCGCCGCCACGCCAATCACCGAGGCGCGTGGCATTCGCGTGCTGTTCGCGTCATTGACTGGCGATCTGCTGCTCGACGCGCTGGTCGGTGCGTTGTTCGCCCTGCTCACCTATTCCAGCCTGGCCGCCGTGCTGCTCACCGCAACCCTGGCCGGTGCCGGGCTGATCAGCCTGCCGGTGGCCATCGGCCTGGTGATCGGTGCCAACATCGGCAGCGGTCTGCTGGCCTTTCTCACCAGCAGCCTGCAGAACCCTGCCGGGCGGCGTGTGGCGCTGGGCAGCCTGATCTACAAGCTGATCGGACTGTTGCTGGTGCTGCCGGTGCTGCAGCCATTGGCCGACTGGCTGGACAGCCTGAATTGGCGCCCGGCGGAGCTGGTGATCTTTTTCCACCTGCTCTACAACAGCCTGCGCGCCGTGCTGATGTTGCCCAGCGTCGGGCTGATGGCGCGCTTCTGCAACTGGTTGCTACCGGACCGTGCCGATGACAGCGGCATCGCCCTCCCACGCCACCTCGACCCGACGGCGCTGACCACACCGAGTCTGGCGTTGGCCAACGCCGTGCGCGAAACCCTGCGCGTGGGCGACAAGATCGAGGCCATGCTCGGCCACCTGCTGCCAGTGCTGGAGCAGAACCAGCCGGCGTTGAACAAGGCGCTGCGCAGCCTCAATGACGATGTCGCCAGCCTGTGCCGGGCAGTCAAGCTGTACCTGGCACAGGTTCCACGCGAAGCGATGAGTGAGCATGAAAGTAGGCGCTGGGCGGAAACGCTCGAGCTGGTGGTGAACCTGGAGCAGGCTGGCGAGTTGATCGAGCGCATGCTCGGCAAGATCCAGAACGAGAAGACTGCGCAGCGCCGAGCCTTCTCCGAGAAGGGGCTGGAGGAGCTGACCAGCCTGCATGGGCAATTGACAGCCAACCTGCGCCTGGGCCTTAACGTGTTCCTCAGCGCCGATCACGCCAGCGCCAGCCAGCTGCTGCGCGAGAAGCGCCGCTTCCGGGCGCAGGAGCGGCGCCTGGCGCACGCGCATATCGGCCGGCTGCAGCGCCAGGTGCCACAGAGCATCGAGACCAGCTCCCTGCATCTGGAACTGATCGCCGACATGAAGCGCCTCAACTCGCTGTTCTGCTCCAGCGCCTATGTGGTGCTGGAGGGCCAGGAGACCGGCGCGCTCAGGCTCGAGGGCGGCGAGTGATTCAGTCGGCGCCGCTCACTCGCTCGGGCGCGGCCGGCTCCACACCGCGCCAGGCATACCAGGCGAAGAACAGCGCCATCAGTAGATAGCCGTGGACGAAGTCCGGCGCGGCGTACCAGGCCAGTTTCGGTGCGTGCATCAGACCAACGAAGGCCATGCCGGCCGCCACCAAGGCGAAGACAGTGGCCTGGCGGAACTGACGATCGATCACCGCCACGCACATGGCACCGAGCAGGATGGCGCTGAACATGGCACCCTGCCCCAGCGCGCCGATGGCACTGGAAATGCCCTCGACCACCTCCGGCGCGCCCCGATTGAAACGGGTCATCAGGTAGTTGGCGAAATACGGCAGCATCGCCAACGCCACTGCCGGGTAGTAACGGGCGTGGTTGCTGTTGAACGCGGTGGCGATCATCGACATGCCGACGAACACCAGGATCGGCGCCACCACCGCCACCGGAATCAACGCGGCGATAAAGGCGATCAGGCCGAACATGGTCGCAAGAATGTACACCGCACCGTTGAGCAGGCTGTAACCGCGCCCGGCACCCATCCACTTCGAGCCCACGGTGGCGATGTACACGGTGGTCGGGAACACACCGCCGAACAGCGCGCCGAGCGAGGTGCCAAGACCGTCCACGGCCTGGCACTCGCGCACGCTGTAGCTGTCACCGGCGGCGCTCATGGCCTCGACGTTGTTCATGGTCTCGATGGCGTTGTACAGGGTGATCGGCAGGATCACCGTCATCAGCGCCAGCATGCTGGTGAACAGCAGGCCCAGGCCCTCGTACCAGGCCAGATTGGGCAACAGCGGGTAGAAACCCAGGTGGGTGAAGGCATCACTGAACTTGCCGCTATCGGCGGCGCCGATCAGGTAGGCCAGCGCCGTGCCCACGACGATGGCGAACAGCGAAGCCGGCAGGCGAAACGGCATGCTTACCCGCGCCACCAGGCCGACGATGGTGATGGCCAGCACCAGCAGACCGATCACCGGGATTTCCAGGGTCTTGAACAGCATCTCGCCAGCAATGAAGGTCAGTGCCACACCGGCCACCGCGCCGAGCATGGCGGCGCGCGACAGGCGGCGCTGCACCCAGCCACCGATCAGGCTGATGGCGGCCTCGATCAGACCACTGATGAAACACGCGGCCACCGCCACCTTCCACGCCAGCTCGGCGTCGCCGGTAAGGTTCTTTGCCGGCAGCAGCACGCCGAACAGGAAGACGAACATCACCGGCGTGCTGATGCCGTAGGACAGCGCGGTGACATCGGCGCGGTTCTCCTTGCGCGCCAGGCGCGCGGCGCTCCAGGCGTAGTAGAAGTTGCCGGCCATCACCGCCACCGCCGCCCCCGGCAGCACTTGGCCGAACACGATTTCGGCAGGGAAACCCATGCCCAGCATGCTGATGGCGATGATCACGAAATTGGCGATGTTGTTCTGGAACAGGGCGAAGAAGGCGTCGGTATCTTCCTTCTTGTACCAGGGGTAATGCACGCGCGGCTTCGACATGCTGGCTGCGTCCTTGTTGTCTGAGTGGTCAGGCCGGCGAGTCTAGCAATCCGCCGCGAGGGCATAAACGAACAAGGCAGCCGAAGCTGCCTTGTTGTCAGTTGCCAGGCCAGGTTATGCGGTCTGCGCGACCTGACGGCGGCGCTGCAGCAGCACGATCAAGCCGAACAGCAGGAAGCCCGGAATCCACATCAACTCCTTCATCCAGCGGTCGGTCGGTGCCCGCACGCTGAGAATCTGCTGGTCGAACTCGAGACCGGCATCGGCGGCCATGCTGCCGAAGGTGACGCTATCCACCAGCACCTTGTCACCCTCCTCATAGAGGTTCAGGCCGAGCTTCTGCAGACGCTCCTCACCCGAGGCACCATCGGGTACCGGCAGCAGCAGGGTGAACTCGCGCGGATCGCCCACGGCATTTTCCCCGAGTACCTGCAGGCGCAGCGAGCTGCCGTCTTCCACGCCATCGAGCGCCTGCGCCAGCTCGGCCGGCGGCACCTCCTGGTAGGGATCGTGCAGCATGTCCATCCAGAAGCCGGGGCGGAACAGGGTGAAGGCCACCAGCAACAGCAATGCGCTCTCGTACAGGCGACTGCGCACCAGGAAGAAGCCCTGAGTACCGGCGGCGAAGATCAGCATGGCAATGGTCGCCACGATGAAAATGATCACCCCATGCCAGAAATCGACGTCGATCAGCAGCAGGTCGGTGTTGAAGATGAACAGGAACGGCAACGCGGCGGTGCGCAGGCTGTAGAAGAATGCCACCAGGCCGGTCTTGATCGGGTCACCCTTGGACACCGCCGCCGCCGCGAACGAAGCCAGCCCCACCGGCGGCGTCACGTCGGCCATGATGCCGAAGTAGAAGACGAACAGGTGCACCGCGATCAGCGGCACGATCAGACCATTCTGCTGCCCCAGCGCCACCACCACCGGCGCCAGCAGACTGGACACCACGATGTAGTTGGCCGTGGTCGGCAGGCCCATGCCGAGGATCAGGCTGAACACCGCCACCAGCACCAGCATCAGCAGCAGGTTGCCCATCGACAGCAACTCGACCAGGTCGGCCAGCACCAGGCCAACGCCGGTCTGCGACACCGCACCGACAATGATGCCGGCTGCCGCCGTGGCGATACCGATACCGATCATGTTGCGTGCACCGGCGATCAGGCCTTCACGCAGATCGACCACGCCATCGATGAAGGTGCCGTGCTCGTGGCTGCCGTCGCGGCGCATCCAGCTCAGCAGCGGACGCTGGGTGAGCAGGATGATGATCAGCATCACGCTGCCCCAGAAAGCCGACAGGCCGGGAGACAGGCGCTCGATCATCAGGCACCAGACCAGTACCACCACCGGCAGCAGGAAGTGCAGGCCGGACAGCAGAACGGCGCGGGTCTGTGGCAGTTCTTCCAGCGGTGCGTTGGGGTCTTCCGGCGGCAGTACTGGCACGCTGGCGGCGACTTTCAGCAGCGCCAGATAAACCACCGCGAGCAGAACGCCAATCACTGGCAGGGCGTATTCGCCCAGGGCCGGCTTGAGCCAGCCGAGACCGTAATAAACCGCCAGCGAAAGACCGCTGATCAGCGCCGCACCGAAGGCGAAGCCGGTCAGGCGGCGCAGCCAGGGCTTGGGCTGATGGCCACCGATGGGCTGCAGGCCAAGCTTGAGCGATTCGAGATGAACGATATACAGCAGCGCGATGTAGGAAATCGCGGCAGGCAGGAAAGCGTGCTTGATGATCTCGACATAGGGCATGCCGATGTACTCGACCATCAGGAAGGCTGCTGCGCCCATCACCGGCGGCATGATCTGGCCATTGACCGAGGAGGCCACTTCCACCGCGCCGGCCTTCTCCGAGGAAAACCCGGTGCGCTTCATCATCGGGATGGTGAAGGTGCCGGTGGTGACCACGTTGGCGATCGACGAACCGGAGATCATCCCGGTCAGACCGGAAGCCAGCACCGCCGCCTTGGCCGGGCCGCCGCGGAAGTGGCCGAGCAGGCTGAATGCCAACTGGATGAAGTAATGCCCGGCACCGGCGCGCTCGAGCAGAGCGCCGAACAAGACGAAGAGGAAGACGAAGCTGGTGGACACGCCCAGGGCGATACCGAACACCCCTTCGGTGGTGATCCACTGGTGGTTGGCCAGCGCGTTGAAGCTGACCCCACGGTGCGCCAATATCCCCGGCATATAGGGGCCGGCCAGGCTGTAGATGAGAAACACCAGGGCGATGATTGCCAGGGGTGGGCCGAGCGCGCGGCGCGTGGCTTCCAGCAGCAGGGGAATACCGATGCAGGCGGTAACCAGGTCGCCCGTGGTCAGGCTGCCGGGGCGCATCGCCAACTGCTGATAGAAAATGAACAGATAAGCAGCACTGGCCGCGGCAACCAGGCCTAGCGCGATATCCATCAGCGGTACGCGATCACGCGGCGAGCGCTTGAACGCCGGGTAGGCGAGAAACGCCAGCAGCAAGGCGAACGCCAGGTGGATGGCGCGGGTCTGGGTATCGTTGAGTACGCCGACGCCGAAGATAAACGGCAGTGGCGAGGCGATCCACAACTGGAACAGCGACCAGAGCAAGGCAAGGCCAGTGATCACCTGGGCCATCGGGCCAACGGGCGTGCGCGCGCCGACATCCTGGGCGATCAGTTCCTCGGTGGATAGTTTCTTTTCGGCCATAGGGTAGTACACCTACGTTGTCATTCTGATAAAAACGGCGAGCCCCTCGTTGACGGAGGGGCTCGGTTTTTGACCCTTTGAAAGGGTCTCTGAGCACGCAGTTTACCTATACCAGCTCAACTGCGCCCGCTATCGAAGAGTTTAGAGCCCAGCCTGAGACTCTCCACCCCGGCTAGAGCCAGCCTTTTTCCTTGTAGAAACGTAGTGCCCCGTCATGCATCGGAGCCGTTAGCCCCGCCTTGATCATGTCCTCAGCCTGCAGGTCGGCAAACGCCGGATGCAGGCGTTTGAAGCGCTCCAGGTTATCGAATACCGACTTGACGAGCTGGTAGACGACCTCGGGATCCGTCTTGGCCGAAGTAGCCAGCACCGCTTTACCGCCGATGGACGGGACGGGCTGCTCCACACCAGGATAGACACCCGCCGGGATGTCCGCCTTGGTGAAGTAGCTGGCCTGCGCCAGGAGCTTGTCGATATCAGGGCCGCTGACCGGGATCAGGCGGGTTTCGACGGTAGCCATGGCCTCCTGGATCGCACCACTTGGATGACCGACCACATAGGTGATGGCATCCAGGTTGTTGTCCCCCAACGCGGCTGCCATCTCGGCAGGCTTGAGTTCAGCGGCCAGGGAGAAGTCGGACTTGCTCCAGCCGTTGGCCTGGATCACTTCATCGAACGTATCGCGACTACCAGAGCCCGGCACGCCGATATTCACGCGCTTGCCCTTGAGGTCGGCGAAGGTCTCGATACCGCTGTCTGCGCGGGCGACTACGGTGAGGATCTCGCTCTGCAGGGAGAAGACCACGCGCAGATCTTTGACAGCGCCATCCCGGTCGAAAGGCGGTTGACCCGAGAGCGCCTTGTTCTGGTGATCGGACTGAATGAACCCGAAGTCATAGTCGCCGCTCTTGATCGAGGCAATGTTGCTGACGCTGCCAGCAGAAGACGGCGCGTTGCACTTGATGCCGTGCTCGGCACCACTGCGATTGAGGAACCGACAGATCGACTGTCCGGCCGTGTAATAAACGCCCGTCTGCCCACCGGTGCCAATGGTCACGTAGCGCTCCTGAGCGACCAGGGGACTGCTCAGCAAGGTGCTGCCCATGACACATGCCAGGAAACCCATGATTCGATGCTGCTGCATATCAACGTCCTCGTGTTGTTGTTTTTTCGAACGGTGGATGGGCTGTCATCACCAGCGCCATCGGTACAACCATTGCGGCCGTCAAGCCGCCTTACGCACTGCAATGACCATGATCTCGACCAGAACATCGGCAGAAGCCAGGCGTGCCTCGACCGTGGCCCGGGCAGGCGCGCAGCCGGCTGGCAGCCAATCACTCCAGACCGCGTTCATGGCGGCAAAATCCTTCTCGATGTCTTTCAGCCAGATCTGCGCGCTGAGCATGTGACTCCGATCAGATCCCGCCTCGATAAGCAGCGCGTCGATCTTTTCCAGCACCTGGGCGGTCTGCCCAGCTACATCCTGGCTGCGGTCGCTCGGCACCTGGCCAGAGAGAAAAACCAGATCGGAGAAGATCGTCGCGCCAGAAAGGCGGTCGTTGGTCTGAATACGCTGCACGGACATGGCAAACTCCTAATGTTGTGAGTGTTCGGGTGTGCTCAGGATGCCAACTGCATACCATCGAGAGCGATCGCTGGTTGTTGCTGGCCTATCAGTTGCGTCAGCACCTCGGCGCTGCCGCACGCCAGGGTGAAGCCCAAGCTGCCATGGCCGACGTTCAGCCAGAGATTGCCGATGCCGCTAGCCCCCAACAGTGGCGTGCCCTCTGGCGTCGCCGGGCGCATTCCCGCCCAGGTCTCGGCAGCCGCGTAATCGCCCGCGCGAGGAAAGCTGGCCTGGGCAAGCTGCCTCAACTCGGCCAGCCGATCAGGATCTGGCGTGGCATCCCAACTGCCGATATCGACCATTGCAGCAACCCGCAAGCGCTCGCCCAATCGGGCGTAGACCACCTTGTGGTCGTAATCGGTGACGTTGGTCTCCGGGCCCGCTGCACGCTCGGCCAGCGGCAAGGTGAGGCTATAGCCCTTGAGCGGGTATATCGGCAGTCGCAACCCCAGCGGGCGGAGCAAGGCCACACTACCGACACCTGCAGCGACCACCACATGATCGACCTCCAGCTCCCCGTCATGCAGCGCCACGGCCCTCACCCTGCCGTGCTCAAGAGGTATTGCAGTGACCCGCCGCCCGGCATGCAGGCGGAACGAAGGGCTGCTGCGCAGCTTGCGCAGCAGCTGTCGGCAAAACTGATGACAATCACCGACCTCGTCGCCGGCCGCGAAGACGCCGCCCTGGAATCGTCCGGCCAACCCCTCGAGAGCGGGCTCCAGCTCAAGGCATTGATCAGCATCGAGCAGGCGTTGATGCGCCGACTCACCGACTGCGCTGCGCGCCTTGTTCCAGCTCGCAGCGTTGCGGTAGATCACCAGCTTGCCATTGGCGCGCCAGGAGAAATCATCCAGCGCCTCATGCTCACGCCAGCCCTGCAACACCGACTGGCTGTACAAGGCCAGGCGCAGCAGATGCGCGCCATTGCGCTGGTTCACCGAGCGACGGCAAGCCAGCAGAAAGCGCAAACACCATTGCCACTGGTGCGGGCTCAGGCTGGGGCGAAAACGCAGCGGGGCATTCCCCTGCAGCATCCACGACAGCGCCTGCAGCGGCACACCGGCATCGGCCAACGGTGAGACATAGCGATAACTGAGCTGACCACCGTTGGCGAAACTGGTCTCCAGCGCCACTTCCTCACGCTGCTCGATCAGATCCACCCGATACCCTTGACGGAGCAGCGCGTAGGCCGTGCTCAGCCCTATCACCCCACCACCGATAACCGCGACCCGCATGATCCATCCCCCGCATCTGAATGAGGTCAGGGTATGGAGGGCCGAAACGAGCGGCCAATGAAAAGATGGCGGCAGCCCATAACCCTAGGTTATGTTCCCTCGACCACGCGGGAACACGGATTGCTCATGCGCCTACGCCACGTCGAACTGTTTCAGGCAGTCCTGCAGACCGGGAGTCTCACGGCAGCGGCAGAGCTGCTGCACATCTCCCAGCCGGCTGCCAGCAAGATTCTTCAGCATGCCGAACAACAGCTGGGGTTTGCCCTGTTCAGCCGTGTACGCGGCAAGCTGCTGCCTACCGCCGAAGCGCGAATACTGCAGCAACAGACCGAACGCCTCGCTGCCGAGCTGCAGGATCTGCGGCGACTGTCCGATAGCCTGCGCCGCGGCGAGGAACGGGCGCTGCGCCTGATCTGCACACCCACCCTGGCGCAGACCCTGCTGCCTGAAGTGGTATGCGGCTGGCGCGCCGAATTTCCGCACACCCGATGCGACCTCGCGACCCAGCACACCGGCGAAATCATCCAGGCCCTGTTGCTGCGCGAGGCCGATCTGGGCCTGACGCTGCAGCGTGTAGAGCACCCTGACCTGCACACTGAAGTGCTGACACAGGGAAGGATGATGGCCATCGCCCCACCGGGTTGGTGGAGTGACCAGGAATGCGCGACGCCCATGCGCCTGCAGAACATGGCGGGGCTGAGCCTGATCGGTCTGGACACACGAGATGCATTGGGCGGTCTGCTGCGCGGGCACATCCAGGAGCTGGACCCGCCTGCCCGTATCGACATTTCGGTCCAGACCTACCAACTGGCCCGCATGCTGGTGGCCGCCGGGCAGGGGCTGGCGCTGGTCGACCCGTTCACGGCCCTGTCAGGCAATCTCGGAGAGGTTCAGGCCCGCCCGCTGGATCCCGTGATTCCCGTGCCCCTTTACCTGTTGCGGCGCTTCGACGAGACCCCCTCGGCCACTCAGCAGGCGCTGCTGAAACGTCTTCAGAGGCTGGCCATCGACCTGCTCGATGAGCAGGACTGAGGCAAATCCGGGACAAAAGAAAACCGCGGCCAGGGCCGCGGTTTCGTCTAGCGCCGGGGTGCTGACTTACAGCCAGCCGCGCTCTTTGTAGTAACGCTCGGCGCCTTCGTGCAGCGGGGCAGTCAGACCGACCTTGATCATGTCCTCTTCCTTCAGGTCAGCGAAGGCCGGGTGCAGACGCTTGAAGCGATCGATATTGTCGAACACCGACTTGACCAGCTGGTAGACCACTTCCGGGTCGGCCTTGGCGCTGGTGGACAGCACGGCCTTACCGCCGATGGACGGGGTCGGCTGGTCGTTGCCCTTGTACAGACCGCCAGGGATGTCGGCCTTGGTGTAGTAGGTCTTCTCGGCCAGCAGCTTGTCGATCTCGGCGCCGGTCACCGGAACCAGAACGGCGTCGGTGGTGGTGGTGGCTTCCTGGATCGCGCCATTGGGATGACCGACGAAGTAGGTCATGGCATCGATGTTGTTGTCGCCCAGAGCGCTGGCCTGTTCGGCCGGCTTCAGCTCGGCAGCCAGAGCGAAGGCAGAGCGATCCCAGCCTTTGACAGCCATGATCTCTTCCAGGGTGTCACGCTGACCGGAACCCGGGTTGCCGACGTTGACGCGCTTGCCCTTGAGGTCATCGAAGCTGGCGATGTTGGCGCTACGACGGGCGAGGACGGTGAACACTTCGCTCTGCAGCGAGAACACCGCACGAATATCGCTCATCGCACCTTCGGCTTCGAACGGCGCAGCGCCGTTGAGGGCCTTGAACTGGTGGTCGGACTGCATGATGCCGAAGTTGAATTCGCCGCTACGAATGCCATTCACGTTGGCCACACCACCGCCGCTGGCGGGCGCGTTGCACTTGATGCCGTGCTCAGCCGAGCCACGGTTGAGGAAGCGGCAGATGGACTGACCGGCCACGTAATAGACGCCGGTCTGGCCGCCGGTGCCGATGGTGACGAATTTCTCTTCGGCCTGTGCCATGCCACTCAGGGCAGTACCCGCGAGCGCGGCGGACAGGACCCATGCCAAGGATTTGCCTTTCATGGGATATCTCCTTTTTCTGTTGTTTTGAGCGAGCGTGCCTTGTGAGCGACGTCCGGGTGGGAAGTCTAACCGCTTGCGACGAATATGCACGTCTTGTTGACCAACCGGTCGTAACTCATTGTGTGGGGCGCAGGCTATCGTCCAACCCCGGCATTGGGCAGAATCGGCCAATGTCGAACATCCTTCACGAATCATCGCAGGCCTCGGTCAGCGCCAGTCTGACCCAGGCTGTACTGCATGCAGCCAGTCGCCTCGGCCTCGACCGTCAGGCGCTGCTCAGCGTCTGTAACCTGACTGACCAGCAACTGACTGACCCCGACGCACGCATTCCCTTCAGCGTCCAGCAAACCCTCTGGCACGAGCTGGACTCACGCCTGCAGCACCCGGAACCCGGCCTGCTGCTCGGGCGCAACCTCACCCCTGGCCCATTCAGCGTGCTCAGCTATCTGCTGCAGAGCAGCGCCACCCTGGGCGATGCGCTGAGCGCCGCGCTACGCTATCAGCGCCTCGGTGGCGAGGGCGGCGAACTGCATATCGAGACGCGCGACGACAGCCTGTTGCTGCTGTACCGCCCATTGCATCCGCAGCATCCGGCAACCCGCATCCGTGTACTGGCGATGATGGCCTGCTGGGTGCAGATGACCAGGCCGCTGCTCGACGACTTCCGCCTGCTCGGCGCGCAATTTCGTCATGCTGCACCAGCCGACCTTACACCCTATCAGGACGTGTTCGCCTGCCCACTGCAGTTCGCCAGCGACGACTACGCGATTGCCCTGCCCCGGACCCTGAGTCAGGCGCCCCTGATCCAGGCCAACCCGCCGTTGCAGCAACTGCTGCGCCAGCATGCCGAAACCCTGCTCGCCCGCCTGCCCAGTGCCAGCCTCAGCGCGCGGGTTATCGGCCTGCTCGGCGAGCAACTGGCGCACGGCGAGCCCGACCGCGCCGAGCTGGCCCGCGCATTGAACCTGAGCGAACGCACCCTGCAGCGCAGGCTGGCCGAAGAGGGCTGCAGCTATCAGCACCTGTTGGCCGACACGCGCCGCCAGCTGGCCGAACAACACCTGCGCGACGGACGCCTGCCAGCGGCGGAAATCGCCCTGCTGCTGGGCTACTCCGAACCCAGCGTATTCTTCCGCGCGTTTCGCCAGTGGACCGGCCTGACCCCTGGCGAATACCGCGCCCAGCACGGCGCAGGCTGAGGCACAGGCTCGCTCGCCAACACGGCGGTCCTAGGCAGCATGCGCCACGCTCATCACCGGGCGTCCCGCGGCGCAAACCAGCCACGACGGCATCAGCGCATCACCCGTATCGATGATGACTATGCCTGTGCCCGGCGTGCGCTACCTGGACCCGAGGGGTTAGAGTGGCCGGCCATGCAACGAGGAGAATTCCCCAATGAGCCGACTGGCCTCCATCAAGCTCTCCACCCTCGACCTGGCGCCAATTCGCGACGATGGCGATGCCGCTCAAGCCCTGCATAATTCGCTGGCGCTGGCCCGACATGTCGAGAGCCTCGGCTTCGAGAGATTCTGGGTGGCCGAGCACCACAACATGGACGGCATCGCCAGCTCCGCCACCTCTGTGCTGATCGGCTATCTGGCCGCCGGCACCTCGAAAATCCGCCTGGGCGCTGGCGGCGTGATGCTGCCCAACCATGCGCCGCTGGTGATCGCCGAACAGTTCGGCACCCTCGCCACGCTCTATCCCGGGCGGATCGAGCTGGGCCTGGGCCGCGCGCCCGGCGCTGATCAGTACACCGCACACGCCCTGCGCCGTAGCCGCGATGGCAGCGCCGACGACTTCCCCAATGACGTCGAAGAACTGCAGGCCTACCTCGGCCCACGCCAGGAAGGGCAACGGGTGATCGCCATGCCCGGGGCGGGCACCAATGTGCCGATCTGGCTGCTCGGCTCCAGCCTGTTCAGCGCCCAGCTGGCCGGCATGAAGGGCCTGCCTTACGCCTTCGCCTCGCACTTCGCACCGCGCTACATGCACGAGGCGATCCGCATCTACCGCAACCACTTCCGCCCCTCGGCGGTGCTGGACAAGCCTTATGTGATGCTTGGCGTACCGCTGCTGGCAGCCGACAGCGACGAGCAGGCGCAATACCTGGCCACCTCCGCGTTCCAGCGCATCCTTGCGCTGATCCGCGGCCAGAGCCTGGTGCAACGCAAGCCGGTGTCAAGCATGGACGGCCTGTGGCTGCCGCACGAGCGTCAGGCCGTGGGTGAGTTCTTCGGCCTGGCCGCCATCGGCGGGCCACAGACCGTGCGTCAGCGCCTGGAACAATTGCTGGAGCAAACCGAAGCAGACGAGCTGATCTTCACCTGCGACATGTACGACTTCGCCGACCGCCTGCACGCCTTCGACATCCTCGCCGAGCTGCAACACGGCTAGCAGGCCGTTGAAAACGTAGGCGACGACTGCATGGATGCAGGAGGTAGAGCGAAGCAGGAAGCCCGAGCCGAGGCAGCCAGTGCAATGCCGATGGCGGCCCCGCAAAAGCAGGCGAAAAACGACCTGGGTCGCGCTCGACTTTACGAGCTGTAAATGAGCATCTGATTCGCTTCGCTCACCCCTTCGGGGCCGCGCTGAAGCGCGTTCAGCCTTCGGCTGTGAGCCTGCTTTTAACGCCGCAATGGCAACGCAGGTAGTTTTTCAACAGCCTGCTAAGTGCGAACTTGTACGCGTTACCGCCCTCTGAATCAGAACAGGCCGCCAGATCGGTGGCCCCGTTCATACGATGGGAGACGCATATGAAGAAGACAGCTTCGGCCCACTGGCAAGGTGGTATCAAGGACGGCAAAGGCACCATCTCTACCGAAAGTGGCGTCCTCAAGGACTCGCCCTACGGTTTCAACACCCGCTTCGAGGACAAGCCCGGGACCAACCCCGAAGAGCTGATCGGCGCCGCTCATGCGGGCTGCTTCTCCATGGCGCTTTCCAAGGAGCTAGGCGACGCTGGCATGACCGCCGAGAGCATCGACACCAAGGCGCAAGTGACCCTGGAAAAGGTGGAGGGCGGCTTCGAGATCAGCACGGTGCATCTGACGCTACGCGCGAAGATCCCGGGCGCCGAACGCGCCGCCTTCGAGAAAGCCGTGGAAGCTGCCAAGACCGGCTGCCCGGTATCCAAGGTACTCAACGCCACGATCACCCTGGAAGGCATACTCGAAGCCTGACCTTGCAACCGCGGCGCGCCCATTGATCAGCGGGTGCGCCGTGCGCATCAGCCCTGGCCTAGATGGCCGTCCCGCAACGCAGCACTTCGCCACGCGCCAGCACATTACGCTGCTCGTCATACAGCCAGGCCTGCGCCTTCATCAGTTGTTGGCGCGCCTCGATTCGATAGCGCTGACCGGCTGCGAAGTCGTCGTAGCGCAGGCGAATCTCGCAGGTCATGCGCAATGGCTCACTCTGCATGCCTATCGACCCACCGCTACGCACCTCGAACTGGAAGCGTGTTTCCAGCTCATGCTGGCCGGGCGTCACCTGAAAGTAGCGGCCATCCGGCCAGCGCTTGCCGTCCAGGCGGTCGGCCATCAGCAGGGTATCGGCGGTGGAATACAACTCGACCCAGGCCTGCTGCGGGTCGGGCTTGGGCAGGGGTGAAGCACAGGCCCCGAGCATCATCAGGGCGGGGGCGAGAAACAGGGCGCGCATGGCGACCTCCACGATAGGGTTCAGACACCAGCCTACATCGGGAGGCGGGCAAAACCGAGGCGAAACGGGCCTATTCACACGCACGGGGCTGGAGACAAGCAACGCGATCAGCTAGCGTGACGGCATGCCTAACGCCTCTCCTAAAGACCTGCTGCGCCGCTGCGCGGTTCCCCTGCTCGCCCTGCTGCTGGGCGGCTGCTCGACCCTCGACTATTACGCCCATCTCGGTCAGGGCCAATGGCAACTGTTGCAGGCACGCCAGCCAGTCGAACGGCTGCTCGACGACTCGGCCACCGACCCCGATCTGGCCAGGCGCCTGAAACTGAGCCAGCAGGCGCGGGACTTCGCCAGCGCCAGCCTGCAGTTGCCAGAGAACCGCAGCTATCGCCTCTACGCCGACCTGGAGCGCCCCTTCGTGGTGTGGAATGTCTTCGCCACGCCAGAGTTCTCCCTCGACCCCGAGCTGCACTGCTTCCCCATCGCCGGTTGCGTCGCCTACCGCGGCTACTACCAGCAGGGCCGTGCCCGTGGTGCTGCGGCACTGCTGCGCCAGCAGGGCCTGGACACCTACATCGGCGGTGTCGAGGCCTACTCCACCCTGGGCTGGTTCGATGACCCGCTGCTCAACACCATGCTGCGCTGGAGCGACGAGCGTTTCATCGCGGTGATCTTCCACGAGCTGGCGCACCAGCAGTACTACCTGCCGGGCGACACGGCCTTCAACGAGTCGTTCGCCACCTTTGTCGAACGCGAGGGGCTGCGTCAGTGGCACGCGGCCCGTGGTGAAACGCCGCCGGCCAGCGACGACCGCCAGCGCCAGCAGTTCATCGAGCTGGTGCTGGCCAGCCGTGAACGCCTACAACAGCTCTACGCCAGCGACCTGCCGGAGTCAGACATGCGCGCCGCCAAACATGCCGAGTTCGAGCGCCTGCGTCGCGACTACCGCGCCTTGCGCCAACGCGAATGGCGTGGCCAGGGGCGTTATGACGCCTGGATCGAAAGCCCGCTGAACAACGCCAAGCTGCTGCCCTTCGGCCTCTACGACCAATGGGTGCCGGCTTTCGCGGCACTGCTCACGCGCGAGGGCAGGGATTGGCGCGCGTTCTACGCCGCCGTGGCCGCGCTCGGCCGGCTGCCGGAAGCAGACCGTCGGGCCGCGTTGGAAGGCCTGATGCAAACCAACTAGAACTGCAGGGCAAATTGCCAGTCCAACCTACTCAGGTTTCGCCCAACACCGGAGGTACAAGCGATGCAACGACTGATTCCCGCCCTGGCCCTTATGCTACTTGCTAGCGGTGCGCTGGCCGCGCCCAAGCCCTGCGAAGAACTCAAGCAGGAAATCGAAGTGAAGATTCAGGCCAATAACGTGCCCAGCTACACCCTGGAAATCGTGCCAAACGACGAAGTTCAGGATCAGAGCATGGTCGTCGGCAGCTGCGACGGTGGCACCAAGAAGATCGTCTATCAGCGTAACGGCTGATCTATCTACAGCTGCTTGTAGGAGCGAGCTCTGCTCGCGAATCTTTCGCAAGCGAGCCCGCTCCTATGCCATCAGCAGCCGAACGCCCGGTGCATCTGCTCCAGCGTCTCGAAATGAAAGTCCGGCGTCTCGCCGAGCAACTCCTCACGACTACCGAAGCCATAACCGACCGCCACCGCCTGCAACCCGTTGCTGCGTGCGCCGATCAGGTCATGCTTGCGGTCGCCGATCATCAGCGCCGAGTCGGGCGCCAGTCGTTCCGAGTCCAGCAGATGCGCCAACAGTTCCACCTTGTTGGTGCGGGTGCCATCCAGCTCGCTGCCGTAGATGCGTTTGAAGTAGCGGTCGAAGCCGAAGTGCCGGGCAATTTCCTCGGCGAACACCGTCGGTTTGCTGGTCGCGATATACAGCGTCCGCCCCTGCGCCACCAACCCTTGCAGTAGTGCATCGACCCCATCGAACAGGCGGTTCTCGTACAGCCCGGTGACCTTGAAGCGCTCGCGGTAATGATTCACCGCCTGCCAGCCGGTGGCCTCGTCCAGCGCGTAGGTCGCCATGAAGCACTGCAACAGGGGCGGGCCGATGAAGTGCTCCAGCGCGGCCAGGTCTGGTTCATCAATACCCAGCTTGGCCAGGGCGTACTGCACCGAACGGGTAATGCCCTCACGCGGGTCGGTCAGGGTGCCGTCGAGGTCGAAGAGGATGGTGGAGTGATGCATGGCGGGGCCTGTTCAGGATCGGAACGGTGGCCAAGGATACAAGATTCCCTCGACCGGATAGGCAGATCCAGACTCACTCATCCAGCGCGCGAAACATCACATGGCAATCCACCAACCCATGCTGGGCGTGGCGGTATGCCTTGGGCAAGGTGCCGACGATGGCGAAACCGTGCTTCTGCCATAGCGCCACGGCCACCGTATTGGTCGCCACCACACTATTGAATTGCATGGCGCTGAAACCCAGCTCGCGCGCCACCTGCAGCGAATGGGCGCAGAGCCGGCTGGCCACACCCTTACCCCGTGCGGCAGGAGCGGTCATATAGCCGCAGTTGCACACATGATCACCGGGACCCGCGGCGTTGGCCTTGATGTAGTAGGTGCCGAGGATCTGCCCACCTTCTTCGGCGACGAAGGTGGCGCGCGGCAGTTCGACCCAGGTTTTCCAGGCCGTTTCACGATCCATATTCGGGTCGAAGGCGTAGGTTTCCTGCGCCTGCACCACGTCACGGATGATCGGCCAGACCTGGTCGAAGTCCGCCGCCTCGATGGGGCGGATGATCAGTTCGCCACTCACTGGTCGTAACCCTCGGCCAGATGCTGATCCTTGAGCTTCACGTAGTTGCCGGCGGTATAGCTGAAGAAGTTGCGTTCCTTGTCGGTCAGCGGGCGCACCTGTTTCACCGGGCTGCCGACGTACAGGTAGCCGCTTTCCAGGCGTTTGCCCGGCGGCACCAGGGAGCCTGCGCCGATGATCACTTCGTCCTCGACCACCGCGCCGTCCATGACGATGCTGCCCATGCCGACCAGAATCCGGTTACCCAGGGTGCAGCCGTGCAGGGTGACCTTGTGCCCGACTGTCACTTCGTCACCGATGATCAGCGGGTAGCCATCAGGGTTGAACGGCCCGGCGTGGGTGATGTGCAGCACGCTGCCGTCCTGCACGCTGGTGCGCGCGCCGATGCGGATGCGGTGCATGTCACCGCGAATCACAGTCATCGGCCAGACCGAGCTGTCCTCGCCCAGTTCGACGTCGCCGATGACCACGGCAGAAGCGTCGACGAATACGCGCACGCCCAGTTGTGGAACGTGCTGCTGGTATTTGCGAATCGCCACGATAGAAGCTCCTGAGCTGCGGGAAAGCTTGATTCTAATTAAGATGGCCCCCATGTCGGTTGCTATCGCGCCAGAATTATTGCCGCTCTGCGCCGCAACCCCACATTCATTCGCCACAGGTGCCTCGTCGTGACCGCGAACAATCCCCTGCTGCAAGACTTCGACCTGCCACCCTATTCGCAGATCAAACCGGAACACGTCGAGCCCGCCGTCGACCAGATCCTGGCAGACAGCCGCGCTGCCATCGCCAAACTGCTCGAACAACAGCAGGCCAATCCGAGCTGGGACGGCCTGGTGCTGGCGCTGGACGAACTGGGCGCGCGCCTGGGCCGCGCCTGGAGCCCGGTGAGCCACCTCAACGCCGTGTGCAACAGCCCCGAGCTGCGCGCCGCCTACGAGGCCTGCCTGCCCAAGCTGTCCGAGTACTGGACCGAAATGGGCCAGAACAAACCGCTATTCCAGGCCTACGAGGCGCTGGCCAAGAGCCCGGCTGCGGCCGATTTCGACGTGGCGCAGAAGACCATTCTCGAACACGCCCTGCGTGATTTCCGCCTGTCCGGCATCGATCTGCCGGCCGAGCAACAGAAGCGCTATGGCGAGATCCAGATGCGCCTGTCCGAGCTGACCAGCAAGTTCTCCAACCAGTTGCTCGACGCCACCCAGGCCTGGACCAAGCAGGTCACCGATGAAACCCTGCTGAGCGGCCTGACCGACTCGGCCAAGGCGCAGATGAAGCAGGCCGCCGAAGCCAAGGGTCTGGACGGCTGGCTGATCACCCTGGAATTCCCCAGCTACTACGCAGTGATGACCTACGCCGACGACCGCGCTCTGCGCGAAGAGGTCTACGCCGCCTACTGCACCCGCGCCTCCGACCAGGGGCCGAACGCCGGGCAGAACGACAACGGCCCGCTGATGAGCGAGATTCTCGACCTGCGCCAGGAGCTGGCGCGCCTGCTCGGTTTCGCCAATTACAGCGAGCTGAGCCTGGCCAGCAAGATGGCCGAGAACACCGGCCAGGTGCTGAGCTTTCTGCGCGATCTGGCCGTACGCAGCAAACCCTTCGCCGAGCAGGATCTGGCCGAACTGAAAGCTTTCGCCGTCGAACAGGGCCTGGATGATCTGCAAAGCTGGGACGTCGGCTACTACAGCGAGCGCCTGCGCCAGCAGCGCTACAGCATCTCCCAGGAAGAAGTACGCGCCTGGTTCCCGGTGGACAAGGTGCTCAGCGGCCTGTTCGCCATCGTGCAGAAGCTCTACGGCATCGAGATTCGCGAGCTGAAGGACTTCGACACCTGGCACCCGGACGTACGCCTGTTCGAGATTCAGGAGAACGGCCAGCACGTCGGGCGCTTCTTCTTCGACCTCTACGCCCGCGCCAACAAGCGCGGCGGCGCCTGGATGGACGGCGCGCGTGACAAGCGCCGCGACGCCAATGGCAAACTGATCGCCCCGGTGGCCAACCTGGTGTGCAACTTCACCCCGCCGGTCGGCGGCAAGCCGGCGCTGCTGACCCACGATGAAGTCACCACCCTGTTCCACGAATTCGGCCACGGCCTGCATCACCTGCTGACCCGCGTCGAGCACGCCGGTGCCTCTGGCATCAACGGCGTGGCCTGGGACGCAGTCGAGCTGCCGAGCCAGTTCATGGAGAACTGGTGCTGGGAGCCGGAAGGCCTGGCGCTGATCTCCGGCCATTTCGAGACCGGCGAGGCGCTGCCACAGGCCATGCTGGACAAGATGCTGGCGGCGAAGAACTTCCAGTCCGGGCTGATGATGGTGCGCCAGCTGGAGTTCTCCCTGTTCGACTTCGAGCTGCACGCCAGCCACGGCGACGGCCGCAGCGTGCTGGACGTGCTCGAAGGCGTGCGCGCCGAGGTCTCGGTGCTGCGTCCGCCGGCCTACAACCGCTTCGCCAACGGCTTCGCGCACATCTTCGCCGGCGGCTATGCGGCCGGTTACTACAGCTACAAGTGGGCCGAAGTGCTCAGCGCCGATGCCTTCTCCAAGT
Organism: Ectopseudomonas toyotomiensis; assembly: GCF_017167985.1. Lineage (NCBI taxonomy): Bacteria > Pseudomonadati > Pseudomonadota > Gammaproteobacteria > Pseudomonadales > Pseudomonadaceae > Ectopseudomonas > Ectopseudomonas toyotomiensis. The sequence continues at coordinate 2,016,894 of NZ_CP070505.1, forward strand.
TCGAGGAAGAAGGGGTGTTCAACGCCGATACCGGCCGTGCCTTCCGCGAAGCGATCCTCGCCCGCGGCGGCTCGCAGGAACCCATGGTGCTGTTCGTCGACTTCCGCGGCCGCGAGCCGAGCATCGACGCCCTGCTGCGCCACCTCGGCCTGAGCCAGGAGGCCGCATGAGCGATGCGCCTGTGAACAGCACCCCAAAGCGCTTTATCGCCGGGGCCGTGTGCCCGGCGTGCAGCGAAACCGACAGCATCAAGATGTGGAACGTCGACGGCGTACCACACCGCGAATGCGTCAAGTGCGGCTACGCTGACACCCTCGACGCACGCGGTAATTCGGTGCCCAAGGAGATCCCCACACGGGTCAATGTCAGCGGCCTCAAGCCCAAGGCGGCCGACCCCAAGGTGCAGGCTGTGCAGTTCTTCCCCAATCCGAAGCTGAAGAAGCCGAGCGAGTGATTCGTAGGGAGGGTTAGCGGCGCGGACCGTCGATCTCGCAAGCGCCGGTAAAGGTGGCGCGCGCGGATGGCCGCGCCCCGCGTAACCCGCCAGGCGATGGATCGTGTTGCGCCGATGATGCAGGCGAGCTGCACCCACCTCGACCTTACTCGCGGAAAAACTCCCCTGGTGTTGCGCCGAACTGGCGACGAAAGGCGGCGATAAAGGCCGATAGCGAGTCATAGCCGCAGGCCAGCGCCACGTCGGTGACGCGCTCGCCCTGCTCCAGCGGACTCAGCGCATCGAGCAGGCGCTGTCGCTGGCGCCAGACGCGAAAACTCAGACCCGTCTCACGCAGGAACAGCCGGCTCAGGGTCTTTTCCGAAACCCCCAGGCGCTCGCCCCATTCGGCCAGGCCAAGCTGGCGCAGCGTCGCATCCTCCAGCCCCTGACACACCTCGCGCAGCCGCGCGTCTTGCGGCAGCGGCAACATCAACGCCACCTCTGGCGCAGCACGCAGTTCGTCCAGCAACACTGCCGCCAATCTACCCGGCGCGCCCTGCTCGTCGTATTCGGCCGGCAATGCACTGAAACCGCGAATCAGCTCGCGCAGCAGCGGGCTGACCGCCAGCACCCGGCACTCGGCCGGCCCCCAGGGCACCACGCTGCCGTCGATGTACAGGCTGCGCATCTCGGTGCGTGGAGAGCTGAAGACCTGATGTTCAACACCCGCCGGCACCCACACCGCGCGCTGCGGCGGGGCGACGAAGCGAGCCCCAGCGGTCTGCACCTCGAGCACCCCGGCGATGGCGTAGGACAGCTGCACCCAGGGGTGGGTATGACGGAACGTCAGCGCACGGTTGGTCAGCGACTCGACCCGGCCATAGAGCGGCCGAGGCAGGCTGGGCAACTCGGGCAGGCTGCGATGCAGGGTAGCGGGATGTCTGTTTGACGACACTTGCTGGCTCTTTAGCGTTAGCCGGAAATTTTCAGCGACGATAGTCTGGCCCCCTCCTGTATCGCAAGTCCGAGATTCGCCATGTTCCTGCGCCGCCTGCTGCCCGACAATTTCACCCTGACGCTGCTCGCCGTTGTGCTCGCCGCCACGCTGCTGCCCGCCAGCGGCAAGGCCGCGACGATCTTCGAGTGGATCACCAACCTGGCCATCGCCCTGCTGTTCTTCATGCACGGCGCCAAGCTGTCGCGGCAGGCGATTCTTGCCGGTGCCGGGCACTGGCGTCTGCACCTGCTGGTGTTCGCCTGCACCTTCATCCTCTTTCCGCTGCTCGGCCTGGCGCTCAGACCAGCGCTTGAGCCGCTGCTGGGCAAAGAGCTGTACCTGGGCATGCTCTACCTGTGCGCCCTGCCGGCCACGGTGCAGTCGGCCATCGCCTTCACCTCGCTGGCGCGCGGCAACATCCCGGCGGCGATCTGCAGCGCGGCGGCCTCCAGCCTGCTCGGTATCTTCGTCACCCCACTGCTGGTGGCCTTGCTGATGGGCGTGCAGGGCGACAACGGTTCGACCCTCGATGCCATCGGCAAAATCAGTCTGCAGTTGCTGCTGCCCTTCGTTCTCGGCCAGATCGCTCAGCGCTGGATCGGCGGTTGGGTCAACCAGAACAAGAGCTGGCTGAAATACGTCGATCAGAGTTCGATCCTGCTGGTGGTTTACATCGCCTTCAGCGCCGCCGTGATCGGCGGCCTGTGGCAGCAGGTACCGCTGACCACCCTGCTGCTGGTGATTGCCGCCTGCTGCGTGTTGTTGGCACTGGCCCTGGTGCTGACCCACCTGCTGGGCAAATGGTTGGGCTTCAGCCTGGAAGACCGCATCACCATCCTCTTCTGCGGCTCGAAGAAAAGCCTGGCCACCGGCGTGCCGATGGCCCAGGTGCTATTCGCCGGTAGCGCCATCGGCGTACTGATCCTGCCGCTGATGCTGTTCCACCAGATCCAGCTGATGGTCTGCGCGGTGCTGGCGCAGCGTTATGCCAAGCGCGAGGAAGCGCCGCAGATCGCGACCGTTTGATCGACGCCGCGACAGAAGGGACTTGCTCGGGCCTTAAATAACTGTATTTTTATACAGCATATTTTGGAGTCCGAGCATGTCCATCAGCCTGCCGCCACGTGGCCGTGGTACCGCCAGCAATCCGCACAACCGTTATGCGCCGACCCGTTCGGAGCAGGAAGACGACGGCTGGTATCAGGACGAGACCCCGCCAAGTCGCGCTACCGAAGTGCGCAAGGAGCAGGCGAAGACGGCGATCACCCGCAACAACTCACCGGACGTCGGCTTCGACCGCTCGGTGAACCCCTACCGTGGCTGCGAGCACGGCTGCATCTACTGCTTCGCCCGGCCGACTCACGCTTACTGGGATATGTCGCCGGGCATCGACTTCGAAACCCGCCTGATCGCCAAGACCAACCTGGCCGAACGCCTCGAAGAGCAACTGCAGAAGCCCGGCTACGTGCCGCAACCGATCGCCCTGGGCATCAACACCGACGCCTACCAGCCCATCGAGCGCGAACAGCGCCTGACCCGCCAGGCCCTGGAAATCCTGCTGCGCTACAAGCACCCGCTGCACATCATCACCAAGGGTTCGCTGATCCTGCGTGACCTCGATCTGCTCAGCGAGCTGGCCAGACACAACCTGGTCAGCGTGGCCTTCAGCCTGACCACCCTGGATGACAACCTGAAACGCATCATGGAGCCGCGCACCGCCGCCCCAGCGGCGCGCCTGCGCGCCATGCGCACCTTGCACGAGGCTGGCGTGCCGGTCAGCGCCATCTGCGCACCGATGATTCCGCAGATCAACGACATGGAGCTGGAAGCACTGCTCGAAGCCGCCCGTGATGCCGGCGCCCGCTCGGCCGGCTACGTGCTGCTGCGCCTGCCGCTGGAGATCGCCGGGTTGTTCGAGGAATGGCTGCAGGTGCACTTTCCGGATCGCGCCGCCCATGTGATGAGCTTGATTCGCCAGAGCCGTGGCGGCAAGAATTACGACAGCCGCTTCGGTAGCCGCATGCGTGGTGAGGGCCAGTTTGCCGATCTGCTGGAGCAGCGTTTTCGCCTGGCACGGCGCAAGCTCGGCCTGGATCGGCGCGGCAGCGTGGTGCTGGACTGTTCGCAGTTCTGCCCGCCGGGTGCGCAATTGAGCCTGCTCTGACTTGGCAGCCCGCCTCGATATGTTAAAACGTGGTGACTCGAGGTATTGACCGACGACGACCATGACCCGCACATCCCGCGTAGCCGACCCGTCCTACGAACTGATGGATGACCATGAAGGCCATTCGCTGATCTACCGCCAGCACGGCTTTCCCTCGCCGCTGGTGCGCTGGCACTTCCATAAGGAATACGAGCTGCACCTGATCGTCGCCAGCTCCGGCAAGGTATTCATCGGCGACTACATCGGTAATTTCTCCCCCTATACCCTGTTCCTCACCGGCCCAGGCCTGCCGCACAACTGGATCAGCCAGGTCGAGGAAGGCGAGGTGGTGGAAACCCGCGACATGCTGGTCAACTTCACCGATGAAGTGCTGGAGAGCGGTACTGCGGTGTTCGCCGAGTTGAAGACCCTGCAACCCTTGCTGGCCCGTGCGCAGTTCGGCATCGAGTTCCGCGACCCGCAGTTGATACGCGAAGCCGGCGTACTGATGGGCAAGATCGCCAACAGCCGCGGCATTACCCGCCTGGGGTACTTCTTCATCCTCATGGAGCTGCTCGCCGGCAGCGAGGATTACCAGTTGCTCTCGGCCGTGACCTCTTCGGAGCTGGGCGACGAGCAGCATGTCGAGCGCATCAACCGGGCGGTGGACTACATCTTCCAGCACTACGCCCAGGGCATCAGCCAGGAGGAAGTCGCCGAGCACCTGGGCATGACCACCACCTACTTTTCGCGCTTCTTCAAGCAAGCCACCGGGCGTGGCTTCGTCGAATTCGTCAATCGCCTGCGAGTGAGCAAATCCTGCGAACTGCTGAGCAATAGCGACAAACCAGTGACCGACGTGTGCTTCGAGTCCGGCTTCAGCAACATTTCCAACTTCAACCGCCGTTTCCAGCAACTCAAGGGCATGACCCCCTCCGGTTATCGCAAGCTGGCGGTGCAACGCCTGACCGAGCAAAACCTGTACTGAATCGGTAGTCCTCTCCTGCTCCGACCTCCTCTACACCCCTCATGCCAGGCAGTTACACCCCTTACCGTGGTGGTTTCTCACTGCCCCAGCAGTGCAAAAAAGTATCGATCACTGTGCACTCAAGGATTTGTTCGTGCAGGCCTGCGGGGGTGTAATCCGGGCCGAGCCAAACAAAAACAATAACGTTCTTCCGTAGCCGCACCGGCGCGGGAGAGGAGTTCACAAGCATGAACAACTCGATCAAAGCCCTCCTTGCAGCCTCTTGCCTGTCCCTCACTCTGGTCGCCCAGGGCGCCGAGACCCTGACCATCGCCACGGTCAACAACAGCGACATGATCCGCATGCAGCGGCTGGCCAAGACCTTCGAAGAACAGAATCCTGACATCCGCCTGAAGTGGGTGGTGCTCGAGGAGAACGTGCTGCGCCAGCGCCTGACCACCGATATCGCCACCCAGGGTGGCCAGTTCGACGTGCTCACCATCGGCATGTACGAAGCGGCGCTGTGGGGCGAGAAAGGCTGGCTGGAGCCGATGACCGAACTGCCGGCCGACTACGACCTCGACGACGTCTTCCCCTCGGTGCGCGAAGGCCTGTCCGCCAAGGGCACGCTGTACGCCCTGCCGTTCTATGCCGAAGCCTCGATCACCTATTACCGCAAGGACCTGTTCGAGCAGGCCGGCCTGGTAATGCCCGAGCAACCGACCTGGGAGCAGATGGCCGAATTCGCCGGCAAGCTGCACCAGCCGGACAAGGGCCAGTACGGCCTGTGCCTGCGCGGCAAGGCCGGCTGGGGCGAGAACATGGCGCTGATCACCACCCTGGCCAACGCCTACGGCGCGCGCTGGTTCAATGAGCAGTGGCAGCCGGAATTCACCGGCAGCGAGTGGAAGAACGCGCTCAATTTCTACGTCGACAACATGAAGAAGTACGGCCCGCCCGGCGCCTCCAGCAACGGCTTCAACGAGAACCTGGCGCTGTTCAACAGCGGCAAGTGCGCGTTGTGGGTCGATGCCAGCGTTGCCGGTTCCTTCGTTACCGACACCTCGCAGAGCAAGGTCGCCGATGCCGTCGGCTTCACCTTCGCGCCGACCCAGGTCACCGACAAGGGCGCCTCCTGGCTGTATTCCTGGGCGCTGGCGATTCCTACCAGTTCCAAATCCAAGGACGCCGCCAAGACCTTCAGCGCCTGGGCCACCTCCAAAGCCTATGCCGAACTGGTCGCCGAGAAGGATGGCGTGGCCAACGTACCGCCAGGCACCCGCGCCTCGACCTACAGTGATGCCTACATGCAGGCCGCGCCGTTCGCCAAGGTCACCCTGGACTCGCTGAAAAAGGCCGACCCGGCCAACCCCAGCGCCAAACCGGTGCCCTACGTGGGTATCCAGCTGGTGACCATCCCCGAGTTCCAGGCCATCGGCACCAGCGTCGGCAAGCTGTTCACCGCCGCGCTGACCGGGCAGATGCAACCGGAGCAGGCCCTGCAGGCCGCACAGCAGAGCACCGAGCGAGAAATGAAGCGCGCCGGGTATCCGAAGTAGCCATCTTGCGGTCCCGTAGGGTGGGCTTTAGCCCACCACGAACTCACGGTGAACCGGTGGGCTGAAGCCAACCCTACGGGCTAAAGCGGAACGCCGCCCGGCCCACCCTACCGGCCGCCACTCGTGTTACGCCCCCCCATTCCGCCCTCGGAGGCATGATGAATTCTCCGGCCATCGATACCCCCGACACGCAGGCCAGCACGCCGGTGGCGCGCAAGCCCCGGCGCCTGGCGCCCGGCTGGTTTCTGGTCAGCCCTTCGGTCGCCCTGCTGCTGATCTGGATGATCGTGCCGCTGGGCATGACCGTCTATTTCTCGCTGATCCGCTACAACCTGCTCTACCCCGGCGAGAACGATTTCGTCGGCCTGGAGAACTTCGAGTACTTCGTCACCGACGCCGCTTTCCTCTCCGGCGCCGGCAATACCGTATTGCTGGTGGGCAGCGTGCTGCTGATCAGCGTGGTGTTCGGCGTACTGATCTCGGCGCTGCTGGAGGCCAGCGAGTTCTTCGGTCGCGGCATCGTACGGGTGCTGCTGATCTCGCCATTCTTCATCATGCCCACGGTCAGCGCGCTGCTGTGGAAGAACCTGATCTTCCATCCGGTATCGGGGATTCTCGCCGCCGTGTGGCAGTTCTTCGGCGCCCAGCCGGTGGACTGGCTGGCGCACCACCCGCTGTTCTCGATCATCATGATCGTGTCCTGGCAGTGGCTGCCGTTCGCCATTCTCATCCTGATGACCGCCATGCAGTCGCTGGATCAGGAGCAGAAGGAAGCCGCGCGCCTCGACGGCGCCGGCCCCATCGCCATCTTCTGGCACCTGACCCTGCCGCACCTGGCCCGGCCGATTGCGGTGGTGGTGATGATCGAGACCATCTTCCTGCTCTCGGTATTCGCCGAGATCTACACCACCACCAGCGGCGGCCCCGGCTACGAGTCGACCAACCTCGCCTACCTGATCTACACCCAGGCCCTGCTGCAGTTCGACGTCGGCATGGCTTCGGCCGGTGGGCTGATCGCGGTGGTGATCGCCAACATCGCCGCCATCGTGCTGATCCGCATGATCGGCAAGAACCTGACCGACAAGCAGTGAGGGCCCTGAGATGCTGACGCTGAAACAATCCCGTCGCCTGCAGAGCCTGATCATCGGTGCCCTGGCTTGGGCGATCGCCGCGGTGATCTTCTTCCCGATCTTCTGGATGGTGCTGACCAGCCTGAAGACCGAGATCGACGCCTTCGCCACGCCGCCGCAGTTCATCTTTACGCCGACGCTGGAGAACTACCTGCACATCAACGAGCGCAGCGACTACTTCGCCTTCGCCTGGAACTCGGTGCTGATCTCCCTCTCGGCGACGCTGCTGTGCATGCTCCTGGCCGTGCCGGCCGCCTACTCCATGGCCTTCTTCGAAACCCGCCACACCAAGCGCACGCTGCTGTGGATGCTGTCGACCAAGATGCTGCCACCGGTCGGCGTGCTGGTGCCGATCTACCTGCTGGCCAAGCAGTTCGGCCTGCTCGATTCACGCCTGGCGCTGATCATCATCTACACCCTGATCAACCTGCCGATCATCGTGTGGATGGTTTACACCTACTTCAAGGACATCCCCGTGGACATCCTCGAAGCGGCGCGCCTGGATGGCGCCACCACCTGGCAGGAGATCGTCCGCGTACTGCTGCCGATCGCTCGCGGCGGCCTGGCCTCGACCATGCTGCTGTCGCTGATCCTGTGCTGGAACGAGGCGTTCTGGTCGCTCAACCTGACCAGCTCCGCCGCCGCTCCGCTGACCGCCCTGGTCGCCTCCTACTCCAGCCCCGAGGGCCTGTTCTGGGCCAAGCTCTCCGCCGTTTCGACCTTGGCCTGCGCACCCATCCTGATCTTCGGCTGGATCAGCCAAAAACAACTTGTACGCGGCCTATCCTTCGGCGCGGTGAAATAACGGGAGACCTTCCACATGGCTGATCTGAAGATCCGCAACCTGCAAAAAGGCTTCGACGGCACGGCGATCATTCAGGGCGTCGATCTGGACATCCGCGACCGCGAGTTCGTGGTATTCGTCGGCCCCTCGGGCTGTGGCAAGTCCACCCTGCTGCGGCTGATCGCCGGGCTAGAGGAGGTCAGCAGCGGCCATATCGAACTCGATGGCCAGGACATCACCGACACTGCGCCGGCCAAACGCGACCTGGCCATGGTGTTCCAGACCTACGCGCTGTACCCGCACATGACCGTGCGCAAGAACCTGTCCTTCGCCCTCGACCTGGCCCGAGTGGGCAAGCAGGAGATAGAAGCCAAGGTCGCCAACGCCGCGCGCATCCTGCAACTCGAGGCGCTGCTAGAACGCAAGCCCAAGCAGCTATCCGGTGGCCAGCGCCAGCGCGTGGCCATCGGCCGCGCCATCGTGCGCAACCCGAAGATCTTCCTGTTCGACGAGCCGTTGTCCAACCTCGACGCCGCCCTGCGCGTGCAGACCCGCCTGGAGCTGGCGCGGCTGCACAAGGACCTGCAGGCCACCATGATCTACGTGACCCACGATCAGGTCGAAGCCATGACCCTGGCCGATAAAGTGGTGGTGCTAAATGGCGGCCGCGTCGAGCAGGTCGGCTCGCCGCTGGAGCTGTACCACCACCCGGCCAACCTGTTCGTCGCCGGCTTTCTCGGCACGCCGAAGATGGGCTTTTTGCGCGGCACCCTGAGCAGAGTCGCGGCTGACAGCTGCGACCTGCAGCTGGAATGTGGCACGCACCTGACGCTGCCGCAGTCCGCCGCCGGCCTCAGCGTCGGCAGCACGGTGACCCTGGGCGTACGCCCGGAACACCTCAACGTGGTCAGCACCGGCGCGGGCCGCATGCAGGTGACCGCCGACGTCAGCGAGCGCCTGGGCAGCGACACCTTCTGCCATGTGCGCTGCGCCTCGGGCGAGATGCTCACGGTGCGCGTACGCGGCGACTTCGCGCCGCGTTATGGCGAAGCCCTGACCCTGGATTTCGACACGGCGCACTGCCACCTCTTCGACGCCGATGGCCAAGCCGTCGCCAAACCACTGCAGCAGGCCGCCTGACGCCGCTCCACCACGGGATGTTCCAGATGAAACTCAATCGCCAGCAGCTTTCCCGGCTTGGCGGCGCCGTCGCGCTGCCAAGCTACACCCCAGAGATGATCCGCACCGGCATCGCCCATTTTGGCGTCGGCGGTTTTCACCGCGCCCACCAAGCGGTCTACACCGACGCCCTGATGAACCAGGGCCTGGCACTGGACTGGGGTATCTGCGGGGTCGGCGTGCGCAGTGAAGACCGCGCGATGCGCGATGCCCTGGCCAGCCAGGATTACCTCTACACCCTGGTCGAACTGGGCGACGAACCGGACCTGCCGGTGCGGGTGATCGGCGCGATCACCGACATGCTGCTGGCCGAGGAGTCGCCACAGGCGCTGATCGACAAATTGGCCGACCCGGCGATTCGTATCGTCTCGCTGACCATCACCGAGGGTGGCTACTGCATCGACGACAGCAGCGGAGAATTCCTCGCCGAGCTCCCGGCCATACAGCACGACCTGCGTCACCCCGAGTCACCGCAGAGCGTGTTCGGCTTTCTCTGCGCGGCCCTGGCCAAACGTCGCGCCGCCGGCATTCCGGCCTTCACCCTGATGTCCTGCGATAACCTGCCGCACAACGGCGACGTCACGCGCAAGGCACTGCTGGCCTTCGCCCACCTGGCCGACCATGAGCTGGCGACCTGGATCGACCATCACGTGAGCTTTCCCAATGCCATGGTCGACCGCATCACGCCGATGACCAGCGCCGCCCATCGCCAGCAACTGGCCGAGCAGCACGGCGTCGACGACGCCTGGCCGGTTGTCTGCGAGCCCTTCGTGCAATGGGTGCTGGAGGACAAGTTCGTCAGCGGCCGCCCGGCCTGGGAAGAGGTCGGCGTGCAGTTCACCGACGATGTCACGCCCTATGAGGAGATGAAGATCAAGCTGCTCAATGGCAGCCACCTAGCGCTGACCTACCTGGGCTTTCTCAAGGGCTATCGCTTCGTCCACGAGACCCTGAACGACCCGTTGCTGCGCCGCTACGTGCGCGCCTTCATGGATCTGGACGTGACCCCGCAACTGGCGCCAGTGCCGGGCATCGACCTGAGCACCTACAAGGACACACTGATCGAACGCTTCTCCAACCAGGCCATCGCCGACCAGCTCGAACGCGTCTGCTCGGACGGCTCGTCGAAGTTTCCCAAGTTCATCGTGCCGACGATCAACCGCCTGATCGAGGACGGCCGGCCGCTGGAGCGCGTGGCGCTGGTGGTCGCGGCCTGGGCGCTTTACCTCAAGGGCGTCGACGAGAACGGCACGCGCTATCGCATCCCCGATCCACGCGCCGAGTTCTGTCAGGCGCTGGTGGCCGATGACGACAAGGTGCGCGAGCGGGTACTGGGCGTCGAGGCGATCTTCGGCGCGGCGGTCCCGCAGTCAGAAGCCTTCATCGCAGCCTTCGAGCTCTGTTACGACAGCCTGCGCAAGCTCGGCGTGACCCGTACCCTGCAGACCCTGCTGGGCGACTGAGCCATGTACCTCGGTATCGACTGCGGCACCCAGGGCACCAAGGCGCTGGTGCTGGACGCTGATAGCGGCCAAGTGCTCGGCGCCGGAAGCGCCAGCCATACCCTGCAGAGCGGCGCCAATGGCCGCCGCGAACAGCAGCCGCAGCAGTGGCTGGACGCCTTCGCGCAGGCGACCCGGCAGGCGCTTGCAGCTGCGGGCATAAGCGGCGAGCGGATTCTCGGTATCGGAGTCTCAGGCCAGCAGCACGGCCTGGTGCTGCTCGACGAACAGGGCGCGGTGCTGCGCCCGGCCAAACTCTGGTGCGACACCGAGTCGACCCCGGAGAACCAGCGCCTGCTCGATCATCTCGGTGGCGAGGCCGGCTCGCTGCAGCGCCTGGGGCTGGCCATCGCACCCGGCTACACGGTATCCAAACTGCTCTGGACCAAGGAGCAACACCCCGATGTATTCGCCCGCATCGCGCATGTCCTGCTGCCGCACGACTACCTCAACTACTGGCTTACCGGCCGTGCCTGCAGCGAGTATGGCGACGCCTCCGGCACGGGTTATTTCAACGTGCGCACGCGCTGCTGGGACCGCGAGCTGCTGAACTTCATCGACTCCAGCGGACGCCTGCAGCGCGCGCTGCCAGAGCTGACCGATTCGGATCAGCCAGTGGGCCGCCTGCGCCCGCAGATCGCCCAGCAGCTGGGCCTGAACCCGGATGCCGTGGTAGTCAGCGGCGGTGGCGACAACATGATGGGCGCCATCGGCACCGGCAATATCCGCCCCGGCGCGATCACCATGAGCCTGGGCACCTCCGGCACCCTCTACGCCTATAGCGATCACGCGATGATCAGCCCGCAAGCGCAGGTGGCGACCTTCTGCTCGTCATCCGGCGGCTGGCTACCGCTGATCTGCACCATGAACCTGACCAGCGCCACCGGGCTGATCCAGCAATTGCTGGAGCTGGACATCCAGACCTTCGGCGAGCTGGTCGAGCAATCGCCCATCGGTGCCGAAGGCCTGCTCATGCTGCCGTTCTTCAATGGCGAACGGGTGCCGGCGCTGCCCAGCTCGCGCGCCAGCCTGCTGGGCATGGACAGCGACAACCTGACCCGCGCCAACCTGTGCCGGGCGGTGGTCGAGGGCACCAGTTTCGGCCTGCGCTACGGCCTCGACCTGCTGCGCGCCAGCGGTCTGCAGAGCCAGACCATCCGCCTGATCGGCGGTGCGGCGAAGAGCCCGGTGTGGCGCCAGGTGATCGCCGACATCATGGGCACGCCACTGGTCTGCCCGCAGCACACCGAAGCCGCCGCGCTGGGCGCCGCGATCCAGGCCGCCTGGTGCCTGACGCCCGCAGCGGATCGCCAGGCGCAACTGGCCGAACTGTGCGAGCGCTGCGTGCATCTGGATGCCAGCACCCAGACGCAGCCAGACCCGGCGCGCACGGCGCGGTACGAAGCGGTCTATCAACGCTACCGCGAGCAGGTCAGCCTGCTGGCCGAGAGCACACCGGCGTGAGCACGCCACGGCTGTAGCAGGCCGTTGAAAAACGTAGGCGAGGCTGGCTGGCCTAGGCAAAAACAGCCGAAAAAGCGCAGTTTACGAGTTGCAAATGAGCATTTTGACTGGGCTCGCACGCGAGGCTGTTTTTAACAACGTCCAGGCAACGCAGGTAGTTTTTCAACAGCCTGCTAGAGGGAGACACATATGTATTTGGTCTGTGGCGAAGCACTGTTCGACGTGTTCATCCAGAGCGACGGTGGGCGTGGCAATGAGCTGGCCTTCAAGGCCATCGCCGGTGGCTCGCCGTTCAACGTGGCGCTAGGCCTGCGCCGTATGGGCGCCGACTCGGCGCTGTTCACCGGGATCTCCTCGGACAGCCTCGGCCAGCGCCTGCGCCAGGTGCTGCGCGACGAAGGCGTAAGCGATGCCTACCTCATCGCCAGCGATGCGCCGACCACCCTGGCGATGGTCGGCCTGGACGCTGCCGGCTCGCCGCAGTACTCCTTCCGTGGCGAAGGCTGTGCCGACCGCCAACTGCTCGCCGAGCACCTGCCGACCCTGGATGCAGGGGTGCGCGGCCTGCACGTCGGTTCCTTCTCTTTGGTGGTGGAGCCGGTGGCCGAGACGCTGCTGCAGCTGGTGCAACGCGAACACCGGCAGCGCCTGATCAGCCTCGACCCCAACGTGCGTCTCGGTCCGGCGCCGGATATCGCCCACTGGCGCGAGCGCGTCGAGACCTTCGCCGGCTACGCGCACCTGATCAAGGTCAGCGAAGAGGATCTGCAGCTGTTGTACCCCGAGCGCGACCCGCAGCAGGTCGCATCGAGCTGGCTCAACCAGCGCTGCCAACTGGTGTTTCTCACCCATGGCAGCAAAGGCGCCAGCGTCCATTGCCGCCACGGGCACTGGTCGGCCCCGGCAGTGGAGGTGCACACGCGCGACACCGTTGGCGCTGGCGATACCTTCCAGGCCGCGCTGCTCAGTTACCTGGCACGGCACGATCTCGACAGCCCCGAGGCGCTGGCGAACCTGAACCGCTATCAGATCAACGACATGCTGCGCCTGGCCATCGAGGCTGCCGCACTGACCTGCGCCCGGGTCGGCCCCGACCTGCCCTATCTGCACGAGCTGGAGCGACAGAGCGCGCGCTGACCAGGCCCCCCTCGCAGCACCACCTGGCAGCGACACGCGCTCCCTGTGCGCCGAGGCGAATTGCCCGAAACCGCCGGTTGTCGCTCAGCTCGCTGGAGGCGACACTTGGCGTGTGACTCGCACGGCGCAATGACTGTCGTTCTAGCAGCGTATTTTCAGATAACCCAGAGGTTCAGGGCATGCCTTACAAACATCAGGTGATTCCGCTTCAGGCCCACGAGGGCAACGAAACCGCCGAGCAGGCGCTGCACAGCATCGTCGATGGCTTCAAGCGCTTTCGCAACGAGGTCTTCCCGCAGCAGGAAGAACTGTTCAAGAAGCTCGCCACCGCCCAGAACCCACGCGCCATGTTCATCACCTGCGCCGACTCACGCGTGGTGCCAGAGCTGATCACCCAGAGCTCGCCCGGCGACCTGTTCGTCAACCGCAACGTCGGTAACGTGGTGCCGGCCTACGGGCAGATGATGGGCGGCGTCTCCACTGCAATCGAGTACGCGGTGATGGCCCTGGGCGTGCAACACATCGTCATCTGCGGCCACTCCGACTGCGGCGCGATGAAAGCGGTGCTCAATCCGGCCTCGCTGGAAACCATGCCCACGGTAAAAGCCTGGCTGCGTCATGCCGAGGTAGCGCGCAGCGTGGTGGCAGAGAACTGCAACTGCAGCGACGACAAGGAAGCCCTGGCCGTGCTGACCGAAGAGAACGTGGTGGCGCAGCTCAACCACCTGTGCACCCATCCGTCGGTGGCAGCCAAACTGGCGCGCGGCCAGTTGTTCATCCATGGCTGGGTGTATGACATCGAGACCAGCCAGATCAAGGCCTACGACGCCGAGCTGGGCAGCTTCCTGCCGCTCGACGGCGACAAGATTCCAATGGCGACGCCACGCGCACGTTTCCCACAGAGCTGATACGCAGGCTCGCGGCTAAAGCCCCTCCCACAAAACGCGCCGTGACCGTGGGAGGGGCTTTAGCCGCGATGCTCCTCCCAGAGCTCCACAGCCCAGGCGGCTCCGCCCCCTGATGCGCCTTAGAACTTCTCCCCGCGCAACACTTCCACCTGCGCCAGGTAGCAGACCATGGCGAAGTGGTCGTAGTAGCGCACCTGCAAATGCTCGGCGATGCGCTCGGCCAATTCGCGGTTGCAGATGATTTCCAGGCGGATATTGCCTTCGGTGTCCCAGCCGGCGCTGCGCACGCCACGGTGTCCACGGCCACGGGCGTCGGAAATGGTCCAGCCGGGTGCACCGAGCGCTTCCAGATCGGCCAGCAGACGCTTCTCCAGCGCCGACTCGCAGATCACGGTGAGCAGAGTGCGGCTATGTGCGTTCATCTCAGAACCCCCAGGCGATCAGTCGTTCGGCCAGCGCCAGGTACAGCGGAATGCCGATCAGGATATTGAATGGGAAGGTGATGCCCAGCGAGGCGGTCAGCGACAGCGACGGGTTGGCCTCGGGCAAGGCCAGGCGCATCGCCGCCGGTACCGCGATATAGGACGCCGAGGCCGCAAGCGTGGCAAGCATCGCCGTGCCGCCCAGGCTCAGGCCCATGAAGCGGGCCAGCAGGGCGCCGATCAGCGCACCGAGCAGCGGCATCAGCAGGGCGAAGGCCGCCAGGCGCACACCGAACTGCTTCAGCGCACCGAGCTGGCCGGAGGCGATCAGGCCCATCTCCAGCAGGAAGAACGCCAGCACCGGCTTGAACATGCTGGTGTACAGCGGCTCCAGCGGCTTGATCGCCTCCTTGCCGGCGATAGCGCCGATCACCAGGCCGCCGAGCAGCAGCATGATGCTTTTGCCGAGGAAGATCTCGCGGCCCAGTTCGCCCCAGTGGGTCTCGCGCGAAATGCCCTTGGCCAGGACGATACCGACCAGGATCGCCGGAATCTCCAGGATGGCCACGAACAGCGGCATATAGCTCTCGAACTCGACGCCCTTGGCCAGCATGTAGGCCACCACCACGGCGAAGGTACCGGCGCTGACCGAACCGTAGTGCGCCGCCACCGCGGCGGCGTTGACGCGGTCGAAGCGCAGGCCGCGCAGCAGCACGAATGCCAGGATCGGCAGCAGCACCCCCAGTGCCAGCACCAATGCCGACTGACCGAGCAGCTGCAGACTGGCCTGCTGCGCCAGTTCCACCCCGCCGTGCAGACCGATGGCCAGCAGGAGGATGATCGACAGCGTCTCGTACAGCGCCGCCGGCAGCTTCAGCTCACTCTTGAGCAGGCCCGCGACCAAGCCGAAGACGAAGAACAGCACCACCGGATCCAGACCCACTTGGACTTACCTCCATCTGTTGCGTTAGCACGCGGTATACGGAACGCTCAGATTGACGCGCGATTCCATGGTTTAGCCACTGCTGCACGAGCGAAGGGAAAGGGCCATGCCCCGGCACAAGGCGGTGCTGATCGCCCTGCTTTGCCTCGCCGAGGAGGCGAAGCGCCGGGGCATGACCGGAAAGCTTGGCCGGCACACCAGGCTTGCCCCCCGCAGGGGAGTCGCAAAAACGCCGTTAGCGTTTTGCGCGAGGCCACCGAAAGGGTGACGCACATGGATGTGCCGTGCAAAAAAAGGGAGCCTTGCGGCCCCGGGACAAACCTGCGCCGTGGCGCTGAATAAAAAAGGAGCCCGGGTTACGCCCCGTCAAACTTGCCCATCCAACAGGCCGGGCTCCATAGAGGTTAACCTTCGATTTCCACCAGTACTTCGCCCGGATTGACGCGGTCGCCCTTGGCCACGTGAACGGCCTTGACGGTGCCGGCAATCGGCGCCTGCACTTCAGTTTCCATCTTCATCGCTTCGGTGATCAGCACCGCTTGACCGGCCTTGACGCTGTCACCTTCCTTGACCAGCACATCGACGATATTGCCTGGCATGGTGGTGGACACGTCGCCCGGCGCGCCGGCCTGCTTGCGTTTGCCAGCGGCGCCTGCGACGTATTCATTGAGCGCCTCGAACACCACTTCTTCCGGCATGCCGTCGATGGACAGGTAGAAGTGGCGCTTGCCGTCGCCCTTGACGCCGACACCGGTGATGTCCACGCGGTAGCTTTCGCCGTGCACGTCGACCACGAACTCGGTCGGCACGCCTTCGCCACCTACCGGCGCGGTCTTGCCCTGGCCGTTCGGCATGGGCAGCAGCTCTTCCGGCTTGAGGGTGCCTGCGGCGCGCTCTTCGAGGAATTTGCGCCCGATATCGGGGAACATGGCGAAGGTCAGCACGTCCTCTTCGGATTTGGCCAGGCTGCCGATTTCTTCACGCAGGCGCGCCAACTCGGGCTTGAGCAGGTCAGCCGGGCGCACGTCGATGACTTCCTCGCTGCCGATGGCCTGCTTGCGCAGTTGTTCGTCGACCTTGCCCGGCGCCTTGCCGTAGCGGCCTTGCAGGTACAGCTTCACTTCATTGGTGATGGTCTTGTAGCGCTCGCCGGCCAGCACGTTGAAGAACGCCTGGGTGCCGACGATCTGCGAGGTCGGCGTCACCAGCGGCGGGAAACCGAGGTCGGCACGCACGCGCGGAATCTCTTCCAGCACTTCGTTCATGCGGTTCAGCGCGCCCTGTTCCTTGAGCTGGTTGGCCAGGTTGGAAATCATCCCGCCCGGCACCTGGTTGACCTGCACGCGGGTATCCACGCCGGTGAACTCGCTCTCGAACTGGTGGTACTTCTTGCGCACGGCATGGAAGTACATGCCAATTTCCTGGATCAGTTCCAGATCCAGGCCTGTGTCGAATTCGCTGCCCTTGAGCGCGGCGACCATCGACTCGGTGCCCGGATGGCTGGTGCCCCAGGCCAGGCTGGAGATGGCGGTGTCGATATGGTCGGCACCGGCTTCGATGGCCTTGAGCTGGCACATCGAACCCAGACCTGCCGTGTCGTGGCTGTGGATGAATACCGGCAGATCGACTTCGCTCTTCAGTGCCTTGACCAGCGCGAAGGTGGCGTAAGGCGTGAGCAGGCCAGCCATGTCCTTGATGGCGACGGAGTCGATACCCATCGCCTGCATGGCCTTGGCCTGGGCAACGAACGCCTCGGTGGTGTGCACCGGGCTGGTGGTGTAGGCGATGGTGCCCTGGGCGTGCTTGCCGGCAGCCTTCACTGCCTCGATGGCCACACGGAGGTTACGCACATCGTTCATCGCATCGAAGATGCGGAACACGTCGATGCCGTTGACCGCCGCCTTGGCGACGAAGGCCTTGACCACATCATCGCTGTAGTGGCGGTAGCCGAGCAGGTTCTGCCCGCGCAGGAGCATCTGCAGGCGGGTGTTGGGCAGCGCCGCCTTGAGCTGGCGCAGGCGCTCCCAGGGGTCTTCCTTGAGAAAGCGCACGCAGGCGTCGAAGGTGGCGCCACCCCAGACTTCCAGCGACCAGTAGCCGACGCGGTCGAGCTTGTCGCAGATCGGCAGCATGTCCTCGGTGCGCATGCGCGTGGCCAGCAGCGACTGGTGGGCATCGCGCAGGACGGTATCGGTAACAGTGATCTTCTTGCTCATGATGTCCCCTACAGGCCCGCGTGGGCGGCGATGGCGGTGGCGATGGCGATGGCCAGGTGCGACGGGTTGCGCTTGATCGAGTACTGGGTCAGTTCCGGGTGGCTTTCGACGAAGCTGGTATTGAACTGGCCGCTACGGAATTCCGGGTTACGCAGGATTTCCTGGTAATAGGGCGCGGTGGTGCGCACGCCCTGCACGCGCATGTCGTCCAGCGCGCGCAGGCCACGGTCCATCGCCTCTTCCCAGGTCAGCGCCCAGACGATCAGCTTCAGGCACATCGAGTCGTAATAGGGCGGAATGGTGTAACCGGTGTAGATCGCCGTGTCGGTACGCACGCCGGGCCCGCCGGGCGCGTAGTAGCGGGTGATCTTGCCGAACGAGGGCAGGAAGTTGTTCTTCGGGTCCTCGGCGTTGATACGGAACTGCAGGGCATAACCGCGGTGGATGATGTCTTCCTGCTTGACCGACAACGGCAGGCCGCTGGCGATGCGGATCTGCTCACGAACGACGTCGATGCCGGTGATTTCCTCGGTGATGGTGTGCTCCACCTGCACCCGGGTGTTCATCTCCATGAAGTACACCTCGCCTTCAGCGAGCAGAAACTCCACGGTACCGGCGTTCTCGTATCCCACGGCCTGCGCGGCGCGCACGGCCAGATCGCCGATATAGGCGCGCTGCTCGGGGGTGAGCTGCGGACTGGGGGCAATTTCGATCAGCTTCTGGTTGCGGCGCTGGATCGAGCAATCGCGCTCGTACAGGTGCACGGTATTGCCGAAGCTGTCGGCGAGAATCTGCGCCTCGATGTGCTTCGGGTTGACGATGCATTTTTCCAGGAACACTTCGGCGCTACCGAAGGCCTTGGTCGCCTCGGAAATGACCCGCGGGTAAGCCTGCTCCAGCTCCTCGCGGCTGTTGCAGCGGCGAATGCCACGGCCGCCACCACCGGAAGTGGCCTTGAGCATCACCGGGTAACCGATGCGCTCGGCTTCGCGCAGGGCCTCGGCCAGGTCGGCAACGTTGCCTTCGGTGCCAGGGGTGCAGGGCACGCCAGCGGCCATCATGCTGCGGCGGGCTTCGGTCTTGTCGCCCATGCGGCGGATGACTTCCGCACTTGGGCCTATGAACTTGATCCCGCGTTCGGCGCAGATCTCTGCAAGTTCGGCATTTTCGGACAGAAAACCGTAGCCGGGGTGGAGGGCGTCGCAACCGGTTTCCACTGCCAGATTGACCAGCTTGCGCGGGTTCAGATAGCCGGCCAGCGGATCTTCGCCAATGCTGTGCGCTTCATCGGCACGCTTGACGTGCAGGGCATGACGGTCCGCATCGGAGTAGATCGCCACCGAGCGGATGCCCATCTCGGCGCAGGCCCGCACGATGCGGACGGCAATCTCACCACGGTTGGCGATCAGTATTTTTCTTATCACGATCCAATCCTCAGCGCAGAGCTGCAAGGGCCGCCGCAACAGTTGGTTGCAAACGTGGTGAAACCCTATCCGGCTATACGAATTAACAAAAATGAATAATTATTTGATCGTGCATAAGTAATTACTTATGCATTGACCGAACGAGGACGAAACCGTGCGTAAAACCCTGCTGCGCATGACCTTGCGCCAGCTCCAGGTGTTCCGTGCCGTGTGCGAGCACGGCTCCTACAGCCGCGCGGCCGAAGAAATGGCGCTGACCCAGCCTGCCGTGAGCCTGCAGATTCGTCAGTTGGAGGAGCTGGTGGGCCAGCCGCTGTTCGAGTACGTTGGCAAGAAGCTCTACCTGACCGAAGCCGCCGAGGCACTCAAACGCGCCAGCAGCGATATCTTCGGTCGCCTGGAGAGCCTGGACATGCAGCTGTCCGACCTGCAGGGCTCACTGCAGGGGCAGCTCAACCTGTGCGTGGAATCCAGCGCGAAGTACTTCATACCGCACTTGTTCGCCGAATTTCGCCGCCAATATCCGGAAGTCAGCCTGAACCTCACGGTGGTCAATCACGCCTTGGTGGTGCGCCGCCTGACCCAGAGCCGCGACGACCTGATGATCATGAGCCAGGTGCCGCAGGACCTGGCGCTGGACTTCATGCCCTTTCTCGAGAATCCGATCATCGCCGTGGCGCCGCCGGATCACCCTCTGTGCGAGGCGGACAGCCTGCAACTGCAGGACCTGACCACCTATCCCCTGCTGATCCGCGAAAGCGGCTCAGGCACTCGGCGCGCTTGCGAAGAGTACTGCCACCAGAAACGTGCGCACTTCCCCAACACCCTGGAGATCGGCTCGCTGGAGTCGCAGCGCGAGGCAGTGCTCGCCGACCTCGGTATTGCCTTGCTACCACGTCATGCCGTGCGCCTGGAGCTGCAACACGGCCTGCTGCGCGAGCTGCCGGTGGCCGAGCTGCCACTGCAGCGCAGCTGGTGCGTGGTGAATATCCGCGGCCGGCGCCTGTCGCCGGTGGCACAGGCCTTTGTCGACTTCATCCGCACCGAGCGCGCGCAAATCGTCAAACTGGCCGAGCGCTTCCAGCCCAGCCACGCAGGATCGGGCAAGAATCTCGCAGGATCGGCCTAACCCTTCTTCACTTAGATACGGGACATTGCCACCTTGGGATCGCCTCACCAAAACCTGCCTGGGAGAAACCTATGCTGTCGGGAATCAGCGCCCTGCTCGATGCCGTCCGCACGCTCGAACGCGATAACGGCCAGGCCGTGCTCGCCACCGTGGTCAAGGTCGAAGGCTCGGCCTACCGCCGCCCCGGCGCACGCATGCTGATCCCGCTCTACGGCGGCACTGTGGGCACCATCAGCGGTGGCTGTCTGGAATCCGAAGTGGCGAAGAAGGCCTGGTGGCTGACCGATGGCGGCGAAGCGGTGATCCGTCGTTACAGCACCGCCACGCATGACGACGATGATGACCAGGACGCCGCGCTGACCTTCGGCCTCGGCTGCAACGGCACCGTGCACGTGCTGCTCGAGCGCCACAGCGCGGAAAAGCCGCTGGCGGTGCTCGAGCTGCTGCGCCAGGTACGCGAAAGCGGCCAGGCCGGGGCGGTCGCCACGGTGATCGGCAGCTATCGCAACGCCCGCGTGCGCGTGGGTGAGCGCCTGTTCCTGCATCCATCGCTGACCGACAGCGGCCGCCTGCTTGACCCGGCACTCGACGCCGAAGTGCATGCCGATCTGCAGCGAACCCTGACCGATGGCCACTCCTCACTGCGCAGCTACCGCGATACGCGCGGCGAGATCGAGGTGTTCTGCGAATACCTGGCGCCGCAGCGGCGCTTGGTGATCTTCGGTGCAGGCCATGACGCACAACCGCTGACGCATATGGCCAAGCTGCTGGACTGGCACGTCACCGTGGTCGATGGCCGCGCGCATTTCGCCCGCGCCGAACGCTTTCCCGACGCAGACACGGTGCTGCAGGTCGATGCACGTCCACCCTATGACCTGCGCGCGCTCACCGACGGCGCCATGGTGGCAATCATGAGCCACAGCTACAGCCAGGATCGCCATTGGCTGGGCAGCGTGCTGCAGGGTACGCCGGCCTATATCGGCCAACTGGGGCCACGTGATCGCACCGAGCGCCTGCTGGACGAGATCCGCCAACACAGCCCGCACTTGCCGGCGCTGGAGCGCCTGCACTACCCCATCGGCCTGGACATCGGCGGCGACACGCCGGAAAGCGTGGCCACGGCGATTCTCGCCGAGATGACCGCCGCCATTAACTTCCGTGCAGGCGGCATGCTCAAGCATCGCCAGGCGGCGATCCACACGCCAACGCCGCTGGACTGCAGCGAGATCGAGCCGGCGACCAGGCTAAGTGCGTCCTGATCCCCGGATTGCATCGAGGCCACAGACTCGTAGGGTGGGCCGGGCGGCGATCCGCTTCAGCCCACTACGGCTGTTGGGCTAAAGCCAACCCTACGGCTTCTTGCCCGCCACATCCGTAGGAGCGGCTTCAGCCGCGATCATCTGGCTCGCCGCTAAAGCGGCTCCTACACAGAGCGATACCGCGAGTGGCCTCAGATCTACCCCTGGCGCAATTCTGTGGCAGGGGCTTTGGCCGCGAACGCCCCCAGCTGCCCCATAAACGCAAACGCCCGGGATCACCCCGGGCGTTCGTGTTTCCAGTATCGGACGTCAGGCCTTGATCTGCGCCGGGAACGGCAGCTTGCGCAGGCGCACGCCGGTCGCTGCAAACAGCGCGTTGGCAAGAGCTGGCGCCAGTGGCGGCACGCCCGGCTCACCGACGCCGGTCGGATTCGCCGCGGACGGTACGATATGCACCTCGACCTTGGGCATCTCGTTCATGCGCAGCACCTGGAAGTCGTGAAAGTTCGATTGCTCGACCCGCCCTTCCTTCAGGGTGATCGCACTGTGCCGAGCAGCCGCCAGGGCGAAGCCGATGCCCCCTTCCATCTGCGCTTTGATCACATCCGGGTTGATGGCGATGCCACAGTCCACGGCGCACACCACGCGATCCAGGCGATAACTGCCATCGGCCTTCACCGTGACTTCGGCGACCTGCGCCACGAACGAGCCGAACGACTCATGCACGGCAATGCCACGCCCGCGCTTCTCGCCCTCGGCGCCCGCCTCCAGCGGCTTGTCCCAGCCAGCCTGCTTGGCGGCCAGCTCCAGCGCACCGCGGTGACGCGGATGACTGTCCAGCAACGCATGACGGAAGGCGTAAGGGTCCTGCCCTGCAGCGACGGCGGCCTCATCGATCATGGTTTCGGCGACGTAACCGGTGTGGGTATGACCGACCGAACGCCACCACAGGACCGGCACCTTGATATTGGTCGGCGTGCTCAGCTCCACCTGCAGGTTGGGCACCGCGTAGGACAGGTTGGAAATCCCCTCCACCGAGGTGTGGTCGATCCCGTCCTTGACCAGGAACGGCTCCATCGAGGTACCGGCAATGATCGACTGACCGACGATACGGTTGTGCCAGGCCTGCAGCTTGCCGGCCTCATCCAGGCCGATGCGCACGCGGTGCAGGTACAGCGGCCGGAAATAACCGCCACGGGTATCGTCCTCGCGCGTCCAGACCATCTTCACCGGCGCATCCACGCCCTTGTCACGCGCAGCCTTGGTGATCGCCACCGCCTCCAGCAGGTAGTCCGACACCGAACCGGCGCGACGACCAAAGCTGCCGCCGGCATACAGCTGGGTCAGCGAAACCTGCTCGGGCGTCAGGCCCAGATAACTGCTGATGATGGCCTGGTCGACAGTCTGGAACTGCTCGCCGTTCCAGATTTCGCAGCGGTCGCTGGAGAGTTTCACTAGGCAGTTCATCGGCTCCATCGCCGCGTGCGCCAGATAAGGAAACTCGTACTCGGCCTCGACGGTTTTAGCCGCCTGGGCCAGCGCCGCATCAGCGTCGCCCTTGTTCGCTGCCGGTAGACCCGGCTTGCCCGCGCTCTCGCGGTACTGCGCGAGAATTTCCTCGCTGCCCAGAGTGAAGGCCTGGCTCTCGTCCCATTCGATCACCAGCGCATCACGCCCCTGGCGCGCCGCCCAGGTGTTCTTCGCCAACACGGCGACACCGGAGCGACCGTGGGGCAGATCGCGAAACTCCACCACCTCGACCACATCGCGCACGGCCTTGGCCTTGCTGCTGTCGATCGAGCGCGGCACACCGCCGAAACGCGGCGGGTAAGCAACCATGGCCACCAGCATGCCGGGCAGCTTGAAGTCCTGGGTGAAGATAGCGCTGCCATCGGTCTTGCCCGGGCTGTCCTTGCGGCGCAGCTCGCGTTTGCCGATCAGCTTGAAGTCCTTGGGGTCCTTGAGTTGCACCTGCTCCGGCACCGGCAGTGACGCCGCCGCCTCGACCAGCTCACCGAAGCCGGCGCTGCGGCCTGAGCCGGCGTGACTGACCACACCCTGGCTGACGCTGATTTCACCGGCCGGCACGCCCCAGCGCTGTGCGGCCGCAGCCACCAGCATGGCCTTGGCGGTCGCGCCGGCGTTGCGCATCTGCTCCCAGGAGTTGGCCATGGCAGTGCTGCCGCCCGTACCCTGCATCGGGCCGAAGGCGAGGTTGTTGTAGCGTTTCACATCGGCGGGCGCGCCTTCGACGCGCACCTTGTCCCAGTCGGCATCCAGCTCTTCGGCGAGCAAGGTGGCCAGGCCAGTGTAGCTGCCCTGGCCCATTTCCAGGTGTTTGGCCAGCACGGTCACCGTGCCGTCGAGGTCGATACGGACGAAGGCGTTCGGTTCCAGCGGGCCACCTGCCGCCAGCGCATCCATGCCGCGCATCAGCGGCGCGAAGAAGATGCCCAGCGCCAAGCCACCGGCGCCCTTGAGCAGGGTGCGACGGCTGACATTGAGGATGCCGCGAGTGGCGCTATCGGGGGTTTCGATCTTGCCCATGTCTATGCGCCTCCTCAGGCCAGTTTGTCGGCAGCTTCGTGAATGGCGGCGCGAATCCGCACATAGGTGGCGCAGCGGCAGATGTTGCTGCTCATGGCCGCGTCGATATCGGCATCGCTCGGCGCCTTGTTGCTGCTCAGCAGCGCCGTCGCCGCCATGATCTGCCCGGACTGGCAGTAGCCGCACTGCACCACGTCGAGCTGGCGCCAGGCGTCCTGAACCACCTTGCCCACGGCGTCTTCGCCGACCGCCTCGATGGTGCTGATGCGCTTGCCAACCACTGCCGATACCGGGGTGACGCAGGAGCGGGTCGGCTGGCCTTCGACGTTCACCGTGCAGGCGCCGCACAGGGCCATGCCACAGCCGTACTTGGTGCCAGTGAGATTGGCGACGTCGCGCAATGCCCAGAGCAGCGGCATGTCGTCGGCCACGTCCAGCTCATGGTCCTTGCCATTGAGATTCAGGGTAATCATGGTCTGCCCACCTTGTTCTGATGGTGTCTGATGGTTCCGGCATGGCGTGCCGGTGGTCACGGTCAACCCCGCACACAGGGGGCCAGATCATCACTGTAGTGGGCACAAAACCTGCTGTCGCCGCCGATCAGTGAGAACGGCAGAACCGGGCAATAAGTTCGTAGAATCGGGCAAGCTCACTGCCCTGCCCGCAGGCAGGGCAACAATAAAGTCAGGCGGCGCGGCGCGAATCAGGTTCTGCGTGCTGGAGGTAGCTGGCGGAGACCAGCTCAGGGAAGTCGGCAAGCTCGCGTTGCAGCTGGCACTGCTCGGCGTAGTGTTCGATGGCCCGGCGATAAGCCATGCGGCGCTGGTCTTGCAGTTTGCGCCGGGTCTTGGCATCAGGTTGGTCGTGCAGTTGCGCGTCATCGAAGATACGAGGCATCTCGGTTCTCCCGGAACGAGGACTGGAGTACCCAGCTTCGCCCGGGGAGATGACGCTTTGACGGCGTGAAGATGAACAGGCGATGAACCCGTTATCTCAATCCTCGGTGTTACGCAGCGACTTCGGCGACAGGCGCAGACTGCGCAGGCTGCGCTTGACGCTCTTGAGGTGGTTGACCAGGCTCGGCCCGCGCGCCATGGCCACGCCCATGGCCAGGACGTCGATCACCACCAGGTGGGCGATGCGCGAGGTCAGCGGGGTGTAGATCTCGGTGTCTTCCTGCACGTCGATGGCCAGATTGACGGTCGACAGCTCCGCCAGCGGCGTCTGGCTCGGGCACAGGGTGATCAGGCTGGCGCCGGACTCGCGCACCAGGTTGGCAGTGATCAGCAGGTCCTTGGAACGGCCGGACTGGGAGATGCACACCGCCACGTCGCCCGGCTGCAGGGTTACCGCACTCATCGCCTGCATGTGCGGGTCGGAATAAGCGGCCGCGTTGAGCAGCAGGCGGAAGAATTTGTGCTGGGCATCGGCCGCCACCGCACCGGATGCGCCGAAGCCATAGAACTCCACGCGCTGCGCCTTGGAGCAGGCAGCGATGGCGCGCTGCAGCGCCTCGGGGTCGAGCTTCTCGCGCACTTCCATCAGCGTATGCAGGGTGGTGTCGAAGATCTTCAGGCTGAAGTCGGCGACCGAGTCGTCCTCGTGAATCGCGAACTGACCGAAGCTGGCCCCGGCAGCAAGGCTCTGCGCCAACTTCAGCTTGAGGTCCTGGAAGCCGCTGCAACCGATGGCACGACAGAAACGCACGATGGTCGGCTCGCTGATGCCAACACTATGCGCCAGCTCGGCCATGGAGCTGTGCATCACCGATGCAGGATCGAGCAAGACGTGATCGGCCACCTTGAGCTCGGACTTGCGCAGCAGGTGACGCGACTGGGCGATGTGTTGCAACAGATTCACTGAGATAGGCTCTATGCAGAAAAGGGTCTACCGCGGCACTCGGCGGGTCATAGCTCGGTTATGATCGGCGGCCGGCGGTTGTAGTGACCTTGTAGTTATACTACATAGCTCGCACCCGCGCACAGCCAAGCGGCTGCCAATTCGCTGAACGAACTTTCCGGCAGAGGGGCGCACTCGATCTTTTCACTGCCTCTTTGCTGCAAACGCAGGTAGCTTGCAACGGCCTGCCACAACGAGTCGGAGTCTTCCCTTGAGCATCCCCTGCGACATGCTGGTCTTCGGTGGTACGGGCGATCTGGCCCTGCACAAATTGCTGCCAGCGCTCTATCACCTGCACCGCGAAGGACGCCTGCACGCCGATGTGCGCATCCTCGCCCTGGCCCGCAGCAGCCACACCCGCGAGGCCTACCAGGCCCTGGCCGAGCGTCACTGCCGCGCTCAGGTGGCGCGCGCCGATTTCGCCAACGAGACCTGGGCCAGCTTCGCCGCGCGCCTCGACTACTTCGCCATGGACGCTGCGCAGAGCGCCGATTTCGGCCGCCTGGCCAAACGCCTGGGGCGTGATGACGAGCGCGTACGGGTCTACTACCTGGCCACCGCACCGACTCTGTTCGAAGCCATCGCAGCGCACCTGGCCAACGCCGGCCTGGCTGGTCCTGCAGCGCGCATCGTGCTGGAAAAACCCATCGGCCACTCGCTGGAATCAGCCCGCGCGATCAACGCCGCCATCGGCGCCGTGTTCGACGAGGCACGGGTGTTTCGCATCGACCATTATCTGGGCAAGGAAACCGTGCAGAACCTCATGGCGCTGCGCTTCGCCAACGCCTTGTTCGAGCCGGTGTGGCGCGCCGGGCATATCGACCACGTACAGATCAGCGTCTGCGAAACCCTTGGCGTGGAAAACCGCGGCGGCTACTACGACCAGGCCGGCGCCATGCGCGACATGATCCAGAACCACCTGCTACAGCTGCTGTGCCTGGTGGCCATGGAAGCACCAGTGCGCTTCGACGCCGAGGCGGTGCGCAACGAGAAGGTCAAGATCCTCGAAGCGCTGAAACCCATCTCCGGGCTCGACGTGCAGGACAAGACCGTGCGCGGCCAGTACACCGCCGGCAAGATCGGCGGCCACGACGTGCCCGCTTACTACTTCGAGAAGAACGTCGACAACGACAGCGACACCGAAACCTTCGTCGCCGTGCAGGTAGAGATCGACAATTGGCGCTGGGCAGGCGTGCCCTTCTACCTGCGTACCGGCAAGCGCCTGGCGAAGAAAACCTCGGAAATCCTCATCCAGTTCAAGCCGGTGCCGCATCGTCTGTTCCATGAGGGCGAAGCCAACCAGTTACTGATCCGCCTGCAGCCGGAAGAGCGCATCAGCCTGCAACTGATGGCCAAGAACCCCGGCAAGGGCATGCACCTCAAACCCGTGGAGCTGGACCTCAACCTGGCCAATGCCTTCAACCAGCAGCGCCGCTGGGATGCCTACGAGCGCCTGCTGCTCGACGTGATCGAAGGCGACTCGACGCTGTTCATGCGCCGCGATGAAGTGGAGGCGGCGTGGCAATGGGTCGACCCCATCCTGCAGGGCTGGCACCAGCACTACCAGAGCCCGCGCCCCTACCCGGCCGGCAGCGACGGGCCGGAGCAACTGCAGCACTTGCTGGAGCGTCACGGCCGGCACTGGGCATAAAGGCGTAGCCCGGATGCAATCCGGGCTACTGGCTTCAGGCTTGCCGCTTGAGGCTGCCTTTGTGCAGCAACACCACCCCCAATACCAGCACGCCCAGCACGCCGGCGCCGACGAACAAGCCCTCATAGCCCAATGCCTTGGCCAGCACCCCGCTACTGGCGCCGACGAAGCCGGACAGCAGCACCTGTGCCGACGCCTGCAGGGTGAAGTCGGCGCCTTCGTGTTCGGGGCGGCACATGCGCATCATGGCGGCGAACAGGGCGACGGTGGACATGCCGTCGGCCACCTGCTCGAACAGAGTCACGGCGTAGACCAGCCCGACACTGCCGCCCTGCCCCACCAGCAGGGCCAGGGCGGCGATGCCGATGGCCTGCAGGGCGCCGAACAGGATCAACGCACGCAGCACACCGATGCGCGCGTAGAGCAGGCCGCCGAGCAAGGCACCGCCGATGCCGGCCAGGCTGCTGATCAGGGTCAGTTGGCCGAGCGCTGCGGTGCTCCAACCTTGATCCACCAGCATCGGCTTGATCATCGGCGAGCCGAGCGAGTCGCCCAATTTGAAGGTCAGCACCACCGCCAGCCACAGCAGCATGCCGGGCTGCGCCAGCAGGCCGCGATAGTGGTTCAGCAACAAGCGTGGGCCAAGGGCGGTTTCGGCCAGGGCGGGCTGGAAGGGCAGGGCGCGGCGCTCGGGGAACAGCCAAATCGGCACGGTCATCAGCAGGATCAGGCCAGCCAGCAGGCCAAGCGCCAGGTTCCAGCCCAGCGGGTCGATCACCAGCAGCAGGCCACTGCCACTGATGATCATGCCGACCTTGTAGCCACCCACTTGCAGGCTGTTGCCCAGACCGCGCCAGCGCTCGGGTAGCAAGCGCACGGTAAGGCCATCGGTGGCGATGTCCTGAGTCGAGGCCAGCAGATTGATCAGCAGCAGCAAGCCGAGCAGCAACCACAGGCCGGAGCCAAACAGCGTCTGCGGGGCGAGCAGCGCCAGTGCCGCGACACAAGCGATGACGCCGCTTTGTAGCGGCAGTATCCAGCCACGGTGGTGGCCCAGTCGGGGCGAGGCCAGGCGGTCGATCCAGGGCGCCCACAAGACTTTAAGTAGCCAGGGCAGCGCCAGCAGCTTGAGCAGGCCGATCAGGGCCAGGTCGACGCCATGCTGGCGCAGCAGCACCGGCAGCGAGTGGGCGATCAGCCCGGAAGGAAGACCCTGCGCGCAGTAAAGCGAGGCCAGCAGCACCAGCGTGGCGTTGGACGGACGAGGTGCAGTTGGCGACATGGCGAGCGCTCGCGGCAAAAGCGCAAGCCTAGTGGTTTGCGCCTGCAAGCGGCAACGTGAGGATGGTTACAGTTCGTAGGGTGCGCCGTGCGCACCGGGGATGAAGGTCAGGTAGGTGCACGCGGTACGCTCGGCAGGCTACGCGAGGAAGGCCGCGGTGCGCACGGCGCACCCTACAAGCTATCCAGGCACTCGCTCAGCCCGTTTGCCAGCTTTTCCAGCAATTGCTCGTAACCGGTGGCATTCACCGGCAAGGTACCGCCCAGCGCGTCCAGTTCCGCCAGCTTGACCGGCAAACCGGCGCTGAGTGTTTCGGCCAGGCGCGGGCGCAGCGGCGGCTCGCTGAACACGCAGCTCGGACCGGTCTGTTGCAGCGTCTTGCGCATGGCAGCGACATGGCGCGCACCGGGCTGTACTTCGGTCAGTACGCTGAACACGCCGGCGTGCTTGAGGCCATAGGCGGCCTCGAAATAGTCGAATGCTTCGTGGAAGACGAAATACGGCTTGCCCTGCAAAGCGGCCAGTTGCGGGCGAATGCGGCCATCGAGCGCATCCAGGCGCGCCTCGAAGGCTTGCAGATTGGCGGCGTAACGAGCGGCATTGGCGGCATCCAGCTTGGCCAGGTCTGCCGCCATGCGCGCGGCGATCACCTTGGCGTTGTCCGCTGCCAGCCAAAGATGCGCATCCAGACTGCCCGGACGATGATCGTGGTCATGGCCAAGGTCATCGCTGGAATGCTCGTGGCCATGATCATGCTCGTCGTGCTCGTGCTCGTGCTCGTCATGACTATGGCTATCGCCGAAGTGGCGCAGGGTCATGCCGGGCAGATCCTGCACCGCCACCTGGGGCTTGTCGCGGCTGCCCAGCACCCGTGGCAGGAAGGCTTCCATATCCGGTCCGATCCAGTACAGCAGGCCGGCATCGCGCACCCGGCGCACGTCTGACGGACGCAACGCGTAATGGTGCGGCGAGGCACCTGGAGGCAGCAGCACGTCAGGCGAGCCGATGCCGTCCTGCACCGCCGCGGCGATCAGTTGCAGCGGTTTGATACTGGTCAGCACACGCACCTCGGCCTGGGCACTGGCGACGAAAAGCAGGGTAAAGAGACAGAAAAGACGCAACACGGGGCATACTCGGATGGAATTGAACGGGTAATATAATAACGTCTCTTACCAGCGCCGTCCTTGCCCATGACCGACACACCCCTGGCTGCACGCCCTCACGACCACTCCCGCTGCGTCAGCCATGCCCTGGCCGAGGCTGAGGCCATCTGCGCGCGCCAAGGCCTGCGCCTGACCGCCCTGCGCAAACGCGTGCTGGAGCTGGTCTGGGCCAGCCACAAGCCGCTCGGCGCCTACGACATTCTCGGCGTATTGAGCGACGAAGACGGTCGCCGCGCCGCACCACCGACGGTTTACCGCGCGCTGGATTTCCTGCTGGAAAACGGCCTGGTACACCGCATCGCCTCGCTCAACGCCTTCGTCGGTTGCAGCCACCCTGAGCATGCGCATCAGGGCCAGTTTCTGATCTGCCGCGCGTGCCATGCGGCGACCGAACTGGAGCAACCGGCGATCAGTCAGGCCATCGTCGACAGTGCCGCCGGCGTCGGTTTCGTCGTCGAAAGCCAGACCGTGGAAGTGGTTGGCCTGTGCGCAGGCTGCAAGGGCACGGCATGAGCGACGCGCTGATCCGTCTCGATGGGGTTGCTGTCAGCTTCAACGGCCAGCCTGTGCTGGACGACGTGCAGCTGAGCGTACAGCCCGGCGAAATCGTCACCCTGATCGGGCCCAATGGTGCGGGCAAGACCACTCTGGTGCGCGTGGTGCTCGGCCTGCTCCAGCCTGAGCGTGGCAACGTGCGCCGGGCGCCACGCCTGCGCATCGGCTACATGCCGCAAAAACTCCACGTCGACGCCACTCTGCCGCTGTCTGTGCTGCGTTTCCTGCGCCTGGTGCCGGGCGTGGATCGCAAGCGCGCGCTGGCGGCACTGGCCGAGGTCGGTGCCGAGCAGGTGATCGACAGCCCGTTGCAGAGCATTTCCGGTGGCGAGATGCAGCGCGTGCTGCTGGCTCGTGCCCTGCTGCGCGAGCCGCAACTGCTGGTGCTCGACGAGCCGGTGCAGGGCGTCGACGTCGCCGGCCAGGCCGAGCTGTACCGGCTGATCTCGCGACTGCGCGAGCGCCATGGCTGCGGCGTGCTGATGGTCTCGCACGATCTGCATCTGGTGATGAGCGCCACCGATCAGGTGGTCTGTCTCAACCGCCATGTCTGCTGCTCCGGCCACCCGGAACAGGTCAGCTTTGATCCGGCCTTCATCGAACTGTTCGGCCAGGACGCCAAGAGCCTGGCCGTCTACCACCATCATCATGACCACGCTCACGACCTGCATGGCGGCGTGGTTGAGCCAGGCCTGACCATCCACGGGCCGGCTCACGTTCACGGCCCTGGTTGCAAACACTGATGCCCGATTTCCTGCTCAACGCTCTGCTCGCCGGCCTGACCCTGGCCCTGGTGGCCGGCCCGCTCGGCTCCTTCGTGGTGTGGCGGCGCATGGCCTATTTTGGCGACACCCTGTCCCATGCTGCCCTGCTTGGCGTGGCATTGGGGCTGATGCTGGACGTCAGCCCGGCCCTGACGGTGACCGTCGGCTGCGTGCTGCTCGCCGTGCTGCTGGTGACCCTGCAGCAGCGCCAGCCGCTGGCCTCCGACACCCTGCTGGGCATCCTCGCCCACAGCACCCTGTCGCTGGGCCTAGTGGCGCTGAGTTTCATGCATGACGTGCGCATCGACCTGATGAGCTACCTGTTCGGCGACCTGCTCGCCGTCAGCCCCACCGACCTGGCCTGGATCATCGGCGGCAGTGCGCTGGTGTTGGCGCTGCTGGCCTGGCTGTGGCGGCCGCTGCTGGCGATCACCGTGCATGAGGAACTGGCGCGGGTCGAAGGCCTGCCGGTGGCGGCGATTCGCCTGGCCCTGATGCTGCTGATTGCCGTAGTGATCGCCGTGGCGATGAAGATCGTCGGCGTATTGCTGATCACCTCGCTGCTGATCATCCCCGCCGCCGCTGCCCAGCGCCACGCGCGTACACCGGAGCAGATGGCCGTCGGCGCCAGCCTGCTCGGCCTGCTGGCGGTGTGCTGCGGCCTGGCGCTGTCCTGGTATCAGGACACACCGGCCGGGCCGTCCATCGTGGTCAGTGCCGCTGCGTTGTTCCTGGCCAGTTTCGCATTACCCAAGCGCAGCGGTTGACGGCGCATCGCGCGTAGCCCGGATGCAATCCGGGACAGCTGCGCCAGGTTGTTCCCGGATTGTATCCGGGCTACGGCTCATCTTTGTAACCTCCCCCCAGCCCTTTCCCATGAATGGGCAAGGGCCCCGAACAGCGTGAAATCGAGGCCGTAAACCGGTATGATTGCGCGTTTTTTGCACAATTCGAGACGCGTAGTTATGAAGTCGTTCGCTTTTCGTGGTCTTCCGCTTTTTCTGGTTCTACTTCTGGCCGGTTGCCAGAGCAGCCAGCAGCACAGTCTCCCGCCGGTCGACGATCTGGTCGTTGCCTTCCGTCAGCTCGACCTGAGCCTGGCCGAAGAACGCCTCGACGATGCGCGCAGCCAGCTCAGCACGCTGCAGCAACGCGCCAGCCGCGACACGCGCCTGGAGCAGTACCAGCGCCAACTGGCTGAAGCCTATATGGAGCAGGGCCGCGAAGCGCTGCAGCAGGGCGATCTGGATCGCGCCGCGCAGGCACTGGGTCAGGCCCGCAGCCTGATGCCACAGGCGCCGGCCCTGAGTCACGATCTCAACCAGGCCATCGACAGCGCCCGTACGGCACGCCTGGCGGCTGCCGAGCAACAGGCACGCGATGCAGCCGCCAAACTCGATGCCGAGCGCCAGGAGCAACTGCGCCAGCAGCGCCAGGCCAGTGAGCGCCAGGCAGCGGCCAAGGCAGCAACCGCTCAGGTAGCCGCAAGCCAGCCAGCACCAGTGGTCGACAGCAAGCCCACAGCGCGCCTGATCGATCCGAACGCCGCCACCAGCAGCGTGGCCATGCCTATGCTGGACAACCAGGACAACGAAAACCTGCGCCGCCTGCTCGACAGCGTGGCGGCGGATGTCGTGACCTTTCGCTGCGCCGTGCGCATCGAAGTACGCGAAGCCAAGGATTATCCCTGGGTCGCGGCGCTGCTCTCGGCACGCATCAAGAAGCTCGACCCGAGCTTTCGTCCGCAGTTGAGCCAGAAGATCGCTCCGCAACAGGTGCCACGCCTGCTGTTGAGCCCAAAGCGCAGCTGATATCTGTTACTTATCGATAATGCCATTTTGTAATAACCATAGGCCAACAAAGATTTTCTCGGCCTAAACACCGCCGGGTAAACTAGCGCCCTTTTGCGCCCCACCCGGCGCCCGATGGCCGGCCCCTTCCACGTTGAGGCCCGCCCTTGAACACA
Source organism: Ectopseudomonas toyotomiensis (assembly GCF_017167985.1). Classification (NCBI taxonomy): domain Bacteria; kingdom Pseudomonadati; phylum Pseudomonadota; class Gammaproteobacteria; order Pseudomonadales; family Pseudomonadaceae; genus Ectopseudomonas; species Ectopseudomonas toyotomiensis. The sequence goes on from NZ_CP070505.1 coordinate 2,050,320, forward strand.
CCCAAAAGGTCGTTCGCGTGATCCAGTTTCAATCCGTCCACAAAGCCTACCGCGTCGCCGGTCGCGAGATTCCGGCGCTGCAGCCCACCACGCTGCAGGTCGGCAGCGGCCAGGTTTTCGGCATCATCGGCCACTCCGGCGCCGGCAAGAGCACCCTGCTGCGCCTGATCAACCGTTTGGAGGAACCCTCGGGCGGTCGCATCGAGATCGACGGCGTCGACGTCACCGCCCTCGATGCCACCGGCCTGCGCCGCTTCCGCCAGCAGGTCGGGATGATCTTCCAGCACTTCAACCTGCTGTCGTCGAAGACCGTGGCCGACAACATCGCGATGCCGCTGCGCCTGGCCGGCGAGCTGAGCCGCGCCGAGATCGACGCCCGCGTCGCCGAACTGCTGGCCCGCGTCGGCCTGCAGGATCACGCCAACAAATATCCCGCGCAGCTCTCCGGCGGGCAGAAGCAGCGCGTCGGCATCGCCCGTGCGCTGAGCACCCGGCCGAAGATCCTGTTGTGCGACGAGGCCACCAGTGCCCTCGACCCGCAGACCACCACCGCCGTGTTGCAACTGCTGGCCGAGATCAACCGTGAACTGGGCCTGACCATCGTGCTGATCACCCATGAGATGGACGTGATCCGCCGCGTCTGCGACCGCGTGGCGGTGATGGATGCTGGTGTCATTGTCGAGGAAGGCCCGGTGGCCGAGGTGTTCCTGCACCCGCAGCACCCGACCACGCGGCGCTTCGTGCAGGAGTCCGAGCATGTCGACGAGGCCGAGCAACGCGATGACTTTGCCCATGTCGAAGGCCGCATCCTGCGCCTGACCTTCCAGGGCGAGGCCACCTACGCGCCGCTGCTGGGCACCGTGGCCCGCGAGACCGGGGTCGACTACAGCATCCTCGCCGGGCGCATCGACCGCATCAAGGACACCCCCTACGGCCAGCTCACCCTGGCCCTGACCGGTGGCGACATCGACGCCGCGCTGGCGCGCTTCGAAGCCGCCGACGTGCATCTGGAGGTACTGCGCTGATGCTCGAACAACTGCTACCCAACGTGTTCTGGCCGGAAATCTGGCAGGCCAGCCTCGACACTCTGAACATGCTGCTCGGTTCGATGCTGTTCACCGTGCTGCTCGGCCTGCCGCTCGGTGTGCTGCTGTTTCTCACCGGCCCGCGCCAGCTGTTCGAACAGAAGGCGCTGTACGGCGCGCTGTCGCTGGTGGTGAACATCCTGCGCTCGGTGCCCTTCGTCATCCTCTTGATCCTGATGATCCCCTTCACTGAGCTGCTGGTCGGCACCTCGCTGGGCGTGGCCGGCGCCATCCCGCCGCTGGTGGTGGGTGCCACGCCGTTCTTCGCGCGCCTGGTGGAAACCGCCCTGCGCGAGGTGGAGCGCGGCATCATCGAAGCGACCCAGGCGATGGGCGCCACTACCTGGCAGATCATCACCCGCGCACTGCTGCCCGAGGCGCTGCCCGGCCTGCTCGCGGCCACCACCGTCACGGCGATTACCCTGGTGTCCTACACCGCCATGAGCGGCCTGATCGGCGGCGGCGGCCTCGGCGACCTGGCCGTGCGCTACGGCTACCAGCGCTACCAGCCGGACGTGATGGCCGTGACCGTGATCCTGCTGCTGATTCTGGTGCAGGCGCTGCAGATGGTCGGTGATCGCCTGGTCGTACATTTTTCTCGCAAGTAATGATGAAAAGCGGCGACTCGCCACCCGCGAGACCCGCGCCACCTTCCCAAAAGGAACCTTGAAATGAAGAAACTGCTGACTGCCATCGCCGCTTGTGCGGCCTTCTCGGCCCAGGCCGAAACCCTCAACGTCGCCGCCACCCCGGTGCCGCACGCCGAGATTCTCGAGTTCGTCAAACCAGCCCTGGCCAAAGAAGGCGTGGAGCTGAAGGTGCGCGTGTTCACCGACTACGTGCAGCCCAACCTGCAAGTGCAGCAGAAGAACCTCGACGCCAACTTCTTCCAGCATCAACCGTACCTGGACGAGTTCAATGCCAGCCGCAAGACCGACCTGGTCAGCGTCGCCGGCGTACACGTCGAGCCCTTCGGCGCCTACTCCAGCAAGATCAAGAACCTCAGCGAACTGCCGCAAGGCGCCACCGTGGCCATCCCCAACGACGCCACCAACGGCGGCCGCGCCCTGCTGCTGCTACAGAAAGCAGGCGTGATCAAACTCAAGCCGGAAGCCGGCATCCTCGCCACACCGAAGGACATCGCCGAGAATCCGAAGGCGATCAAGGTGCGTGAACTGGAAGCGGCCACCCTGCCGCGCGTGCTGAGCCAGGTCGACCTCGCCCTGATCAACACCAACTACGCCCTGGAAGCCAAGCTGAACCCGACCCAGGACGCCCTGGCCATCGAAGGCAGCGACTCGCCGTATGTGAACATTCTGGTGACCCGCGCTGACAACAAGGACAGCGACGCCGTGCAGAAGCTGGTCAAGGCCCTGCACAGCGCCGAGGTGAAGCAGTTCATCGAAGAGAAGTACAAAGGCGCCGTCGTCCCGGCGTTCTGATCGCCGCTGACCGCCCTCGCTGTACCCGATGCCGCGCCGCTGCAAAGCCGCGCGGCATTTTTATGTGTGGCATGTAGTGGCCAACCCTCGGTGATCCGTAAGGTGCGCCGTGCGCACTAGGGGCAACCTGGCCACCGTCCCGGATTGCATCCGGGCTACGATCATCCGAAATCGTCGGTGCGCGCGGCGCACCCTACTCGGCTTTGGGTTTTTCTGGCCGAGTCCAGATGAACAGCGCGCCGCAACTCATGCCAGCAGCGGCGAACAGCACGGAAGGCAGGTGATCGACCGTCAGCAGCAGGATGCTCAGCGCTACCAGCATGCTCAGACTAGCCAGCCACTTGGTGCGTCGGGCGATCAGGCCGCCGTTCTTCCAGTCTCGCAGCAGCGGGCCGAACATCCGATGATTCTCCAGCCAGGCGGCCAGGCGCGGCGAACTGCGCGACGCCGCCCAGGCCGCCAGCAGGACGAACTCGGTGGTGGGCAGGCCCGGCAATATGACCCCGAGCATGGCCATGCCGATGCTCAGGTAGGCCAACAGCAACCATAGCCAACGCTGCCAGGCCGAACGTGCCAGCGTGATTTCAGGCAAAGCAGCGTTCCAGGTGTACGGTGAAACGCTCGAAGGCCGCGATGGCCTCTGCCTCGGCCAGACGCTCCTGCTCGGCATCTAGTTCGACACTGTCGAGCACGGCGGTAAACGCTTTCCAACCCTGTGCGCGGCCACCTTCCGGCTCGGCCAGGTGGCGCGCACCAAAGGTTTCACTGAGGCCCAGCGCCGGCATGCGTTTGAGCAGGAAGGCGGCGCCCAGCTTGGAACCTTCGGAAACGAACAACCAGGCCAGCGCCTCGCCGATGCCCATGGCCTTGTTGCGGATGCTGTCATCGCCCTCAGGCAGCGCGCGCTGTAGATCGGCCAGGTCCAGCACGGCCTGCTGGACGCGGCAGCGCTGCGGCAGATCAGGCACCAGCTTGATCAACTCCGGGTCGTTATAGAGTTTTTCCAAGTCACGCTGGAACAGATACTGGGCGGCCACGAAATGGGAAAATCGCTCAGGGCTAGCGAAAGGATCATGGCTCTTGACCAGGTTGTCGAGGTGACTGTGCGGCTCGTGGGTGATCTGGTTCAGGCGCTGCGAACGCAGCGGATGGGACAGTTGCGAAGAGGCGGTCATGGAAAGCTCGCTGATGACTGGCATGAAGTAAGGCAGCCCGTCCCCTGCACCGCTCGATGAAGCGCGCAGGACGTTCGACTGCCACTGTCTTTTAAAGACGAACGAACCTGCCAAGCTCCGTAAAAATAAAGCGAAACACGGGAATATGGCGCTGCAGACGGGCTTCCTTCATGCGCTCGCTAGCCGACCTTATTAAAAGTGATTATTATTCGCGAAGTAGTCGGCGAACCAGGCTTGCCAGTGACCATCCCCAATCTAGACAGCGTATTCATCAGCCAGCGCACCCCGCTGTTGCGCACGCTGGTGAAGATCGTCAAGAACGCCAGCATCGCCGAGGAGCTGGTGCAGGAAACCTACCTGCGGGTCGCCCGTAGCCTGCGCGACAAACCGGTCGATCACCTCGAACCCTTTCTCTTCCAGACGGGTCGCAATCTGGCGCTCGACCACTTGCGCCGCGAGCGCATGCAGTCGCGCACCATGCTCGACGACGTGCCGGACGAAATCATGCAGGCTGTTCCCGCTCCGGGTTCATCCAGCGAAGACAGTCTGCACGCCGAACGCCTGCTGCAACGACTGGGCAACGCACTGGAGCAGTTGAGCGAACGCCAGCAACGCATCTTCATCCTCAGCCGTCTGCATGGTCAGGGCTACGCGGAGATCGCTGCAGAGCTCGGTGTATCGACCAGCACGGTGCAGAAAGAACTGAAACTGATCATGACCCTGTGCATGACACTGATCGAGCGCCTCGCGCCTCCGACATGAGCGACTATCGCTCCCCCGCACCTTCGGCCAGAATATTGCCCCCCGGTTTCGAGAGCAGCCCGATGCACCAGCAGCAGGGAACCCCCACCGACAGCGACGAATCGCTGAGCCAGGCGCTGGACTGGCTGCTTCTGCTGGAAGATGCGGACGATGATTGCCGGGCGCGATTCGCCGAGTGGCTGGCCGCCTCCCCTGCCAATGCCGAGGCATTCGGGCGCGTGCAGCAGTGCTGGCAATCGCCCACACTGGTCAGCGCAGCCGCGCGCCTGCAGCAGCGCAGGCAACCGACACCGAAGCGCTCGCGGCGTATCGCCAGAACGCTGGCGATCGCCGCCTCGCTGCTGCTGGTGGTCGGCATCACCCTGCAAAGCGATCTGCTGCTGCGCCTGCGCGCCGATCATGTCACGGCCGTTGGCCAGCGCCAGAGTCTGGATCTGGCCGATGGCTCGCACGTACTGCTCAACACCGGCAGTGCATTCTCCAGCCAGATCGACGCGAATCAGCGCGTCACTCAACTGCTCAGAGGCGAAGCTTACTTCGATGTCGCCAAGGACAGCAGTCGTCCATTTCAGGTGACCGCAGGCCCCGTTCTGATATCGGTACGCGGCACCGCATTCTCCGTGCGCTATCTCGACGATGCCGCCGAAGTCAGCGTCGAACGCGGCGAGATCGAGGTGCATGCTCGTGGCAACGACACACGTATCTACCTGGCAAGCGGCGACAGCATCCGCATCGGCCCGGACGGTGTCGGCAAGCGCATCCATGGCGCCGCAGCCAGCCAACTCGCGTGGGTTCACGGACGCCTGATCTTCGATGACAGCCCTTTGCACGAAGTGCTGGCTGAACTGCGCCGTTACTACCCCGGCTGGATCATCAACCGCAACGCCGAGCTGAATGATCTACGTATCACCGGCAACTATCGCCTGAGCGACCCCGCCGACATCATGCGCTCGCTGGCGCAGGTGACCTCGGCGCAGCTTCAAGAGTACCCATCGCTGCTGATTCTCAACTGAGAAAAAGAATTTTTACGCTCAACGAGGGCCTCGTTCGTCCCGTCAGAACAATGCAAACAATTCGCATTAACTGACCTTCCGACGACACCCGCAGAGAGCACAACGATGCCCCTTCACACCAGGCGCCCGCATTTCCCGCGACTGTCCACCGCCAGCCTGTCGCTGCTGGCACTCTCCATCGCCTGCGCCAGCCTGCCGCTGGCCCATGCTGCCGAGCTAGCGCCGGCGGCACAGCAGCAGAGCCAGGGCGGTTACAGCTTCGCCATCGAGCGTCAGCCACTGGTCTCGGCACTGAACGCGTTCAGCGACGTCACGGGATGGCAGATAGGCCTGCCGGCACAATTGGCCGACGGCATCGACTCACCGGGAACCAGCGGCCGCCAATCGCCGGAACTGGCCCTGGCGCGCCTGCTCGAAGGCACCGGCCTGAGCTACCGCAGCGTTGGGGAACGCAGCGTGGTACTGGTCAAGAATCCTGCGCAATCGCTCGCACTGCAGCCGACGACGGTCACCGCTACACGTCACGAGCAAAGCGTGAATGACGTTCCCGTATCGGTAAGCGTGCTCGGTCGTGAGCAACTCGACCAGCAGAACGTCAATAGCATCAAGGATCTGGTGCGTAACGAGCCGGGCGTCTCCGTCGGTGGCGCCGGACAGCGTGCCGGCATCACTGGCTACAACATCCGTGGTATCGATGGTGACCGCGTGCTGACGCAGGTCGATGGCGTCGAGGTACCGGCCAGCTTCTTCAACGGCCCCTACGCCCAGACCCATCGCAACTATGTCGATCCAGAAATCGTCAAACGCGTGGAAATCCTTCGCGGCCCGGCCTCAGCCCTATATGGCAGCAGTGCCATTGGCGGCGCAGTAAGCTATTTCACCCTCGATGCCGACGACATCATCAAAGACGGCAAGGATGCAGGCGCACGCCTGAAAACCGGTTACAGCTCGGCCGACGACAGCTGGCTGACCTCGGCCACCGTTGCCGGTCGCCATGAACAGTTCGACGCCCTGCTGCATCTGTCCCAGCGCAACGGCCACGAAACCGAGTCCTACGGCAGCACTGGCGGCACCGGCCTGGGTCGCACCGAGGCCAACCCCGAAGACGTACGCACCACCAACCTGCTGGCCAAGCTCGGCTGGAACTACAACGACAGTGATCGCCTGCAACTGACCTACGAGAAGTACAAGAGCGACCGCGACACCAATCAGCTCAGCGCTGTAGGCGGGCCGTTCAACGCCGGTAGCGGCTTCAACTACTACGAATCGCGCGAGGGCAACGACACCATTACCCGCGAGCGCTTCGGCCTGGAGCACAGCCTGGTTGTGGACAGTTTGCTGGCTGACAAACTGAAGTGGAGCCTGAACTACCAGGTGGCGAAAACCGACCAGAGCACAGCTGAGCACTACGTACCGAAAAGCTTCATGACCGGAGCAGCCACCCGTAACGTCATGCGCTACCGCGACACCACGTACAAAGATCGCCAATGGGTCTTCGATATGCAGCTCGACAAGGCCTTCAGCCTCGGCCAGACCGACCACCTGCTGACCTATGGCACCACCCTCAAGCGCGAAGAAGTCACCGGGCTGCGTACTGGCCAAGGCATCTGCCTGCAGGTGCTGAGCGCCAGTTGCACCAGCGTCGGCGCCATCAGTACCAACGCCTCTGATACCCTGACGCCACAGAGCGACTTCCCCGATCCGACCATCAAGACCTACAGCCTCTTCGCTCAGGACGAAATCCGCTGGGGCCAGTGGACCTTCCTGCCCGGCCTGCGCTACGACTACACCCGCATGAGGCCGGAGCTGACAGACGAGTTTCTCGCCACGGTCACCAGCAGCGGCGTGACCGACTACAGCGACGACGAAAAAACCTGGCACCGCGTCTCGCCGAAGCTCGGCATCACCTATGCCTTCGACGATCATTACACCTGGTTCGGCCAGTATGCCGAGGGTTTCCGCACCCCTACGGCCAAGGCACTGTACGGGCGTTTCGAGAACGTCGCCGGCGGCTACATCGTCGAGCCTAATCCGAACCTGGAACCAGAGAAGAGTCGCGGCGTGGAGACAGGCTTGCGCGGCCAGTTCGAGGGCGGCAGTTTCGACATAGCGGTGTTCTACAACCGCTACCGCAACTTCATCGACGAAAACGCCATCACCGCCAACAGCAACGCACTGGCCTTTCAATCGCAGAACATCAGCCATGCCAGCATTCGCGGTGTGGAGGTCAAGGGCCGCTTGAACCTGGACAGCTTCGGTGCTCTTCCAGGTCTCTACACGCAAGGTTCGATTGCCTACGCCCGTGGTCGTAACGACGACACTGGCGAAGCACTCAACAGTGTCAACCCGCTGACCGGCGTATTCGGCCTGGGCTACGAGCAGGAGCGCTTCGGTGGTCTGCTGAACTGGACCCTGGTCAAGCGCAAGACACGTATCGACGACAGCAGCTTCAACAGACCGGACGGCAGCAGCAGCCAGTTCGCCAGCCCCGGTTTCGGTATCCTCGACCTTACTGGCTACTACAAGGTGACCGACGACCTTACCCTCAACGCCGGCCTGTATAACCTGACCGACAAGAAGTATTGGCTGTGGGATGACGTGCGTGGCTACGACGCCGTTGGCGAAGCAGGTGTGACCAGCCCCGCCAACCTCGACCGCCTGACCCAGCCGGGCCGCAACTTTTCGATCAATCTGGTCTGGGATATCTGAGCCTGCAGCCGGAAGTGACCGCAACCGTCACTTCCGGCGCAGACAGCAGCGCGCCGCCCTTATCCAGGCGCCTCTCTCAACTCAAGACAGTTCAACAAGCAATCCAATGCCGGCTGTCGCTGCGCACGGCGCACCAGGGCGACCAGCTCACGATGGAAGGTCAGCTCGCCCAGCTCGATCACCCGCAGGCGCGTCGGTCTTTGCAGCCACAGGCCCGCACGCGGTACCAGGGCCACGCCCATGCCGTTTTCCACCAGACGCACGATGGCTTCCAGTTCATCCAGCTCCAGCGCCTCGCGCACGTCCAGGCGTTGCTCACGCAGAAAGCGGGTCACCTGGCGCCCGCCGAACGAAGCGCGGTCGTAGCGCACGAAAGGCTGCTCGGCGAGCAGGCGCAATGGGTCGTCTCCATCCACGTCCAGCGGTGCGACAAGCACGAAGGGCTCGCGCGCCAGCGGTACTTCCAGCAACTCCTTGGGTAAGGCAAACGGCGGCTTGATCAACAACGCCAGATCCAGCTCACCCGCATCCAGCTGGCTGAACAGCTGCAAGGACACACCCGGCACCAGCTTCAGTTCGACCCGCGGTGCCAGTTGCCGAAAGCGTGGCAGCGCCTCGGCCAGCAGGCCGGTCTGCAGGGTGGCGATGGCGCCGACGCGCAGCTCGCCCTGCCACTGATCGGCGGCCGGCGGCAGCGCCATCTGCGCGTACAGCGCGAGCATCTGCTCGGCCAGTGGCAGGGCGTGGCGGCCGGCGGCATTGAGCACGGCGGCGCGACCACTGCGGTCGAACAGGCGCACGCCTAGGTGCTGCTCGAGTACGCGCATCTGCGCACTGACCGCCGACTGGGTCAGCCCCACCTGCTGGCCAGCGGCAGCGAAGGTGCCCAGGCGAGCGACGGTGATGAAGGTTTTCAGTTCACGCAGCATCGGCGTCTCTAATGATCAAAATTATTTGAGCTTGCTAGCAAGAATATTCGCTTTCCCACAATTTCGCTGTTGATAGGCTGGATCGAAAACTCGACAGAGGTATTGCGTGATGGCCCTTGCTCCCTTTCACTTGGCGATTCCCGTCTACGACCTGGCTGCCGCGCGGCATTTCTATGGCGAGGTGTTCGGCTGTGCCGAGGGTCGCAGCAGCGAGCACTGGGTAGACTTCGATTTCTTCGGCCACCAGTTGGTGATTCATGAGGCGCCGAAGATGGCCTACCAGGAAGCGGCCGCGAGCAACCCGGTGGACGGCCATGACGTGCCGGTGCCGCATTTCGGCGTGGTGCTCGGCTGGGCCGACTGGGAGGCGTTGGCCAAGCGCCTGCGCAGCCGCGAGACGACGTTCGTCATCGAGCCCTACGTACGCTTCAAGGGCCAGGTCGGCGAGCAGGCCACCATGTTCCTCCTCGATCCTTGCGGCAATGCCCTCGAGTTCAAGGCGTTCAAGGACATCGGCCAGCTGTTCGCCAAGTAAGCGCGCGCTGCCCGGGTAGCGAGCAAGCGCCGCTCAATCCAATGGGTTGGCGATCTGCGCGCGCAGCAGTTCGGCGAAGGCGCTGGCCTCCACCGGGCGGCTGATCAGATAACCCTGAATCTCGTCGCAGTTCTGGCTCTTGAGAAAGTCCATCTGCGCCTGGGTTTCCACACCTTCAGCCACCACCTTCAGCTCCAGGCTGTGGGCCATGGCGATGATCGCGCGGGTGATCGCCGCGTCCTCGCCACCGGGCGAGAGATCACGGATGAAGGTCTGGTCGATCTTCACGTAATGCACCGGGAAACGCTTGAGGTAGCTGAGCGAGGAATAGCCGGTGCCGAAATCGTCGATAGCCAGTTTGACCCCCAGTTCACGCAACTGACGGAAGGTGACGATGACACTGTCGACGTTATCCAGCAGTTGGCTTTCGGTCAGCTCCAGCTCCAGGTACTGAGGCGCCAGGCCGGTTTCTTCCAGCACCTGGCGCACCAGGCTGGTGAGGTTGCCCTGGCGCAACTGGTGCACCGAGATGTTCACCGACACTCGTATCTGCGCCAGCCCTTCCTGCTGCCACTGGCGCGCCTGACGGCAGGCCTGACGCAGCACGAACTCACCAATCGGCGCGATCAACCCGGTCTCTTCGGCCAGGCCGATGAACTCGCCAGGCGCCACCATGCCTTGCTGCGGATGGCGCCAGCGCACCAGCGCCTCGGCGGCGTTGAGCTGGTCGTCGGCGAGGTTCAGCTTGGGCTGGTAGAACACTTCCAGTTGGCCTTCGTCGATGGCCTTGCGCAGCTGGTTCTCCAGTTGCAGGCGCTCCAGGGTGCAAGCCTGCAGGTTGTCGGTGAAGAATTGGAAAGTGTTGCCACCCAGGTGCTTGGCATGTTGCACGGCCATGTTGGCCTGGCTGATCAGCGCACTGATCTCGCGGGCGTAGTCCGGCAGCAGGCTGATACCCAGCGAGGCGCTGATCACCAGCTCGTGGCCGCCGACGGTCATCGGCACACGCAACTTGGCCAGCAGCCGACTGGCCACCCGCGCCAGACTGGAGAGGCTGCCGTAGGCGTCGAGGATGATGGCGAACTCGTCGCCCGAGAGCCGTGCGATGCAGTCGGCCTCCGGTACGGCCTGGGTCAGGCGACGACTCATCTGGCGTAGCAACTGGTCCGCCACCTCATGGCCGAGGCTGTCGTTGAGCAGCTTGAAACGGTCCAGGTCGATATGCACCAGGGCGATGCTGCGCCCGCTCTGGCGGGCGCGCTGGCTGGCATCGTGCAGACGCTCCTTGAACAGGCTGCGGTTGGCCAGGCCGGTCAGGTCGTCGTAGTGCGACAGATAGCGCAGGCGCTCCTCGGCCTCGCGCCGCGCACTGAGATCGGCGAAGAAACCGACGATATGACTGGGCCGACCCGTTGCATCGCGCACCAGGTTGAGCTGCAGCCATTGCGGGTAGAGCTCGCCGCTCTTGCGTGTCTCGATCAGCTCGCCCTGCCAGGTGCCGCTGCTGTCCAGCTCCTGGCGGATCATCTGGTATTGCCGGCGCATCTCGCGGCTGCCGATCAGGCTGGTCACCGTGCGCCCGACCACCTCTTCGCGGCTGTAACCGGTCACCGCGCTGAACGCGCGGTTTACTGCCAGCACGCGGTAGTCGGGGTCGAGAATGAAGATGCCTTCACTGGCGGCTTCGAACACCGTCGCCGCCAGGCGCTGCTGTTGCTCCTGCTGACGCCGCGCGCTGACATCGCGCCGCGTGCCGAGCATGCGCCGTACACGGCCGCTGGCATCGCGCTCGACCGCACGACCACGGTCCTCGACCCAGACCCAGTGACCATCGACATGGCGCACGCGGTATTCGATCTGATAATCCTCGCTGCGCCCCTTGAGATGCCGGACCAGCGCCCGGCGCAGCCCCGGCAGGTCATCCGGGTGCAGGCGCGGGGTCAGGTCACGCAGCATCACCTGCACCTGGCCCGGTTCCAGACCGAACAGCTCGCGCAGGTGCGAGTGGTGCACCTGATCACTTTCCAGATCCCAGTCCCACAGCCCCAGCTCGCTGGCCTCCAACGCCAGGGCCAGGCGCGCCTGGCTCTTGCCCAGGGCATGGGTCGCTTCGTCCAGCTCCAGGGTACGTTCGGCCACGCGCATTTCCAACTCGCCATGGGCGCCGCGCAATTCGCGCTCGGCACGACGACGCTGCTCCACCTCACGCGCCAGTTCTTCATTGAGCCCTTCGGCACGCTGCTTGGCGTGCTCCAGGTTGCTGATCAGCGCCAGGTTGTGAAACCGCTGCAGCAAGCTGCGCTGCACCAGGCGATTGACCTGCCATGCCACCACCAGCAGGGCGAGCAACAGCATTACGCTGAGCAGCCCCCAGCCACGTTGCAGGCCGCTGCCGGAGAGCAGCAGGAAGCCGGCCGACGGCAGCAGGCAGGGCAAGGCGAAGGTGAGGAAGGCTGACAGACTGACGGCATAAGCCACGCTGGCCGAAAGAATCGCTGCGGCAATCAGGCCATAGACCAGGGCCTGCTGGTAGAACACATCGGTGGGCACCAGCACGATCACGGCGAAGGCGAGGGTCAACCCGGACGCACCAGCACCAAAAAGGAAGATGCGTCGCCAGTAGGGCTCGGCCTGGCGACTCGGCAGCGCCTCGTTGAAGGCATTCACCTGGGTCAGGCGCAACAGCGCCAGCAGCACTACCCAGCCCAGCCAGGCAGCCAGCATCGGTGCGCTCTGCTGACTCCACAGCAACAGGCTGCAGGCCAGGCCGACCAGCAGCATGAGCAACGTGGGCAGGCGCGACCCCTGGAACAACAGGCGGGTACGCTCGACGGCAATATCCGTGGCGAACTGACGTTCAGCCTGATGCGGGTCCAGCGTCACCTCTTGAACTACGGCGCTAGTCGTGGCGGTCATAGGCGATTTTCTTGTAATGGTTGCCTAAGGGTATTGGACGCTTTTTGCGACGCCCCCAACCCTGACGTCGCGGGAGAATACCCGAGACAGACGCTGTGCCCAACAACGATGTGGGCAATTTCACAGCCTGACGCCCATCTTTTGGCGGGCACCGGCAGAGCGTGATGGCCTTTGGCCGCCTGAGCACGCCCATCTACGCCCTGACCTGCCAGTCGTCGGTTGCGTCAGGCTCGTTTCACCGCGCCTGGCTGACGGTTTGCCCTCCCCTGTCCGGCCCCCTAGAATGCCGCGATGCAAAATGACCTCGATCACAGACTCACTACCCTCAATCCCGCCCAGCACCACGCGGTCACCACGCCGCCTGGTCATCAGCTGGTGCTGGCCGGCGCCGGCTCGGGCAAGACCCGTGTGCTGGTGCACCGCATTGCCTTCCTGATCCAGCGCCTGGACGTGTCGCCGCACAGTATCCTGTCGGTGACCTTCACCAACAAGGCAGCCGCCGAGATGCGCCACCGCATCGAAGACGTGCTGGGCCACGCCCCTGCCGGCATGTGGGTCGGTACCTTCCACGGCCTGGCTCACCGCCTGCTGCGTGCGCACTGGAAAGAAGCCGGACTGGCCGAGAACTTCCAGATTCTCGACTCTGACGATCAGCAACGCCTGATCAAGCGGGTAATCCGCGACCTCGGCCTCGATGAACAACGCTGGCCGGCCAAACAGGCGCAGTGGTTCATCAACGGGCAGAAGGATGAGGGCATCCGCCCGCAAGGCATCCAGGCCAGCGGCGACCTGTTCCTGGCCACCATGCGCGGCATTTATGAAGCCTACGAGGCGGCCTGCGCACGCACCGGCGTCATCGACTTCGCCGAGCTGCTGCTGCGTGCCCTCGATCTGTGGCGCGACAACGCCGGGCTGCTGGAGCACTACCAGCGCCGCTTCCGCCATATCCTGGTCGACGAGTTCCAGGACACCAACGCCGTGCAGTACGCCTGGTTGCGCTTTCTCGCCAAAGGCGGCGAGAGCCTGATGGTGGTGGGTGACGACGATCAGTCGATCTACGGCTGGCGCGGCGCGAAGATCGAGAACATCCAGCAGTTCGACAGCGACTTCGCCGATGCCGAGATCATCCGTCTGGAGCAGAACTATCGCTCCACGGCGAACATCCTCAATGCCGCCAACGCGCTGATCGCCAACAACCAGGGCCGCCTAGGGAAGGAGCTGCGCACCGACGTCGGCGATGGCGAGCCGCTGGCTCTGTATGCCGCCTTCAACGAGCACGACGAAGCGCGCTACGTGGTGGAAACCATCGAGGACGCCCTGCGCAAGGACGGCCTCAAACGCAGCGAGATCGCCATTCTCTATCGCTCCAACGCCCAGTCGCGGGTGCTGGAAGAGGCGTTGCTGCGCGAGAAGATCCCCTATCGCATCTACGGCGGTCAACGCTTCTTCGAGCGCGCCGAAATCAAGAACGCCATGGCCTACCTGCGCCTGCTCGACGGGCGCGGCAACGATGCGGCGCTGGAGCGCATCATCAACGTGCCGGCGCGTGGCATCGGCGAGAAGACCATCGAGACCATCCGCGAATACGCCCGCGCCCATGACGTGCATATGTGGGAGGCGATTCGCCTGATGCTGACGGTCAAGGCGCTGCCCGCTCGTGCCTCGGGTGCCCTGGCCGGCTTCATCGAACTGATCGACAGCCTGGCCGAGCAGGTCCTGGCCATGCCGTTGCACCAGATGACCCAAGTGGTCATCGAAAAGAGCGGCCTGCTCGCCTATCACGAGGCGGAAAAAGGCGAGAAGGGCCAGGCCCGGGTGGAAAACCTGGAGGAGCTGGTCAGCGCCGCACGCGCCTTCGAGAACGATGAAGACGACGAGCTGACCCCGCTGCAGGCCTTCCTCACCCATGCCTCGCTGGAGGCCGGGGACACTCAGGCCGCCGAGAACGAAGACAGCATTCAACTGATGACCCTGCACAGTGCCAAGGGCCTGGAATTCCCCCTGGTGTTCCTGGTGGGCATGGAAGAGGGGCTGTTCCCGCACAAGATGAGCCTGGAGGAACCGGGCCGATTGGAAGAAGAACGCCGCCTGGCCTATGTCGGCATTACCCGTGCCATGCAGAAGCTGGTGATCAGCTACGCCGAAACACGGCGTCTCTACGGTAGCGAGACCTATAACAAGGTGTCGCGCTTTGTCCGCGAAATCCCCGCACCGCTGATTCAGGAAGTACGCCTGTCCAACAGCGTCAGCCGCCCGATGAGCACCAGCTCGATGGGTGGCGGTAGCCTGTTCGCCGGCAGTGCCATACCGCAAACGCCCTTCAACCTGGGCCAGCGCGTACGTCACAGCCTGTTCGGCGAGGGCACCATCCTCAATTTCGAGGGTTCTGGTGCCCAGGCGCGGGTTCAAGTGAATTTCGAAAACGAAGGCAGTAAATGGCTGATGCTGGCGTACGCCAAGCTTGAAGCCTATTAGCACACCGTATCTGGAGATAATCGATGAATCGCCGCAATCTGTTCGGCGCCGCTGTGGCACTGATCGCCGCCATCGGCCTGGTTGGTTGTAAAGAAGAAAAGGCTGCCAGCGAGCAAGCCGCTGCCAAGCCAGCAGCAACCGTCCACTGGAAGATGGTCACTTCGTGGCCGAAAAACTTCCCGGGCCTGGGCACCGCCGCCGAGCGCCTGGCCGAACGCATCAACGCCATGAGCGCCGGACGCCTGACCGTCAAGGTCTACGCTGCCGGTGAGCTGGTGCCGGCGCTGGAAGTGTTCGATGCCGTCTCGCGCGGCACCGCCGAGATGGGTCACGGCACGCCGTATTATTGGAAAGGCAAGGTGCCGGCTGCGCAGTTCTTCAGCAGCGTGCCGTTCGGCCTGTCCACCCTGGAAATGAACGCCTGGCTGAGCAAGGGCGGCGGCCAAGCACTGTGGGACGAAACCTACGCACCGTTCGGCGTGAAGCCACTGTCGGCCGGCAACACCACCATGCAGATGGGTGGCTGGTTCAACAAGGAAATCAACAGTCTGGGCGACATCAAGGGCCTGAAGATCCGCATGCCGGGCCTCGGCGGCGAAGTCTGGAGCAAGCTCGGCGCGATCACCGTCAACCTGCCGGGCGGCGAGATCTTCACCTCCCTGCAGACCGGCGCCATCGATGCCACCGACTGGGTCGGCCCGTACAACGACCTGGCCTTCGGTCTGCACAAGGCAGCCAAGTACTACTACTTCCCAGGCTGGCAGGAGCCGCAGGCCGTGGTCGAATCCATGGTCAACCAGAAGGCCTTCGACGCGCTGCCGGCCGACCTGCAGGCCATCGTCGTCGAAGCCGCGCGCGCCGCGACCCTGGATATGATGGACGACTACGTGTTCAACAACGCCAAGGCGCTGCAAAGCCTGAAGAGCGAGGGCGTGCAGTTCAAGCGTCTGCCGGACGAGGTGCTGCAAGCCATGCGTGAGCAATCCAACGTAGTGCTCGAGTCTTTGGCTGCCGAGAACGACCTCAACGGCCGCATCTGGGCCTCGCAGAAAGCCTTCCTCGAAGAGGCCAGCGCCATGCAGGCGCTGACCGAGAAAGAGCTGTACAACTGGCGTTGAGCCAACTGAACGGGGCTGAAAAGCCCCGTTTTTCTTAGGGATTCTGCCCATGCACCTTCGCTCTCTGCTCCTCCTACCCCTGCTCGCCCTCGGCCTGATCGGCTGCAAGGACGACTCCGCACCGGCCGACCAGGCCGCAGCTCCCGCCCAGACCTTCCACTGGAAGATGGTCACCACCTGGCCGAAGAACGCACCCGGCACCGGCACCGCAGCCGAGCGCCTGGCCGAGCGCGTCAACACCATGAGCGCCGGGCGCCTGACCATCAAGGTCTATGCCGCTGGCGAGTTGGTGCCGGCACTGGAGGTGTTCGACGCGGTGTCTCGCGGTACGGCGGAACTCGGCCATGGCACACCCTATTACTGGAAGGGCAAGGTACCGGCCGCGCAGTTCTTCGGCGCAGTACCCTTCGGCCTGTCCACCCTGGAAATGAATGCCTGGCTGAACAAGGGCGGCGGCCAGGCACTGTGGGACGAAGCCTATGCGCCGTTCGGCCTCAAGCCGCTGACGGCGGGCAACAGCACCATGCAGATGGGCGGCTGGTTCAACAAGGAAATCAACAGCCTGGCTGACATCAAAGGCCTGAAGATCCGTATGCCGGGCCTCGGCGGCGAAGTCTGGAACCGCCTGGGTGCGACCACCGTGGTGATGCCGGGTGGCGAAATCTTCACCGCCCTGCAGACCGGCGCCATCGACGCCACCGACTGGGTCAGCCCCTACAACGACCTGGCCTTCGGCCTGCAGAAGGCCGCCAGGTATTACTACTACCCGGGCTGGCAGGAGCCGCAGTCGGTGCTCGAGCTGCTGATCAACCAGAAGGCCTTCGATGAACTGCCGGCCGACCTGCAGGCCATCGTCACCGAAGCGGCGCGCGCAGCGACCCAGGACATGATGGACGACTACGTCTACCACAACGCCCTGGCGCTGGACGAGCTGAAGAAGAGCGGCACGCTGCTCAAGCGCTTCCCCGACGAGGTGCTGCAGGCCATGCAAAACGAGAGCGAACAAGTGCTTGGCGAGCTGGCCGCGCAGAGCGAGCTCAACGGCCGCATCTGGGCCTCCATGCAGGCCTTCCAGGCGCTGGCCACCTCGATGCAGGCGCTGTCGGAAAAAGAGCTGTACGACTGGCGCTGAGCACGTCGATTGGCGACGGCGGTGCGCATGGCGCACCCTACCCGTGTCAGCCTCACAACGCAGACGCCACGTAGGGTGCGCCGCGCGCACCGGCCGCTGAAGGCTCCGTTTGTCGTTCAAGACGCCAGCTCACGCGCCGGCAGCCATACTTCAGGGATGAAGAAAAAGCCGACCGCCCCCGCCCACATCCTCGATACCGCCCTGCAACTGGCCGACGTCTGCGGCTGGGAGCGCCTGCACCTGTTCGACGTCGCCGCCGCGCTCGACATTGGCCTGGACGATATTGCCCGTCACTACCGCGACAAGGACGACCTGGTGGAAGCCTGGTTCGACCGCGCCGACCTGGCCATGCTCGGCCACGCCAGAAATCCCGATCTGCAGGGTCTGAACGCCGAACAACGTCTGGAAAGCTGCCTGCTGGCCTGGCTCGACAGCCTGGCAGCCCATCGCGCGGTGACCGGGCAGATGCTGCTGTACAAGCTCGAACCCGGACATATCCACCTGCAGGTGCTCGGCCTGATGCGCATCAGCCGCACCGTGCAGTGGTGGCGCGAAACCGCTGGCCGGCAAAGTCTGCACCTGCGCCGCATCGCCGAGGAAACCCTGCTCACCGGCGCCTACCTGCGCAGCTTCGTACACTGGCTGCGCCATCCAGAAGAAGATGTAGCAACCTTCCGCGCCTTTCTCCGTGGCCAACTGCGCTGCGGCCCCCTGCCCCTGCTACTGCAACGCCCGTAGGGCATGCCATGCGCAACAGGGGCCGCTTCGCTAGCAAGCCGGGCGCGCACGGCACCGTCTAGCGCAGGCAAAAGCCGGAAACATTCTGTCACTGGTCATGCGCCCCCGTGGCGGGCAAGATGCCGACCAAGCTTTTCCACAAGAGAGAAAACCGTGATGCAGCGTTTCCTCAGTATCGCCATGGTGCTGTGCCTGGCACTGACCTTCAGCTTCGAAGCCCACGCCAAGCGTTTTGGCGGTGGCAAATCCTTCGGCTCCGCGCCCAGCCACCAGACCCGCCAGGCCACGCCGCCGGCACAGTCGGCTGCCCAGGCACCCGGTCGCCAACAGCCTGCGGCTGCCGCCAGCGGCGCTTCGCGCTGGCTCGGCCCGCTGGCCGGTCTGGCCGCCGGTGGCCTGCTGGCCTCGATGTTCATGGGTGATGGTTTCGAAGGCCTGCAGATCATGGACATGCTGATCTTCGGCCTGATCGCCTTCCTGCTGTTCCGTTTCCTCGCCGCCCGTCGCGCTCGCCAACAGCCACAAATGGCTGCTGCCGGTGCGCCGTACCAGCGTGAAATGCCGAACGCCGACAACGCGCCAGCCGCTGGCAGCAATATCTTCGGCGGTCGTCTGGCTTCGGCCGCTCCGGTGATCAACGCCCCGGCCTGGTTCAACGAGCAGAGCTTCATTGCCGCCGGTCGTGAGCACTTCATGAACCTGCAGCAGCACTGGGACGCCGACGAGATGGACAAGATCGCCGAGTTCGTCACCCCGCAACTGCTGGAGTTCCTCAAGCGCGAACGCGCCGAGCTGGGTGACGGCTTCCAGTCCACCTACATCGAAGACCTCGAGGTGCAGCTCGATGGCGTCGACGACAACGCCGAGAAAACCATCGCCACCCTGACCTTCAGCGGTGTGTCGAAGACCTCGCGCTTCGACCAGGGCGAGCCGTTCAGCGAAAGCTGGCGCCTGGAGCGTGCTCAGGGCGACAACCAGCCCTGGCTGATCGCTGGCATCCGCCAGAACTGATCGCTACGACGCACAAAAAACCCGGGCTTGCCCGGGTTTTTTATTTCGGCATTTGCCGGTTATCGCGGCTGAAGCCGCTCCTACAGCCCATCACGACAGATCCGTAGCCGCCCGGCGCATACCGATATGCGGGATGTCGTCCTCCAGATACACCTCGGTCACGGCCACGAAGCCATAACGCCCGTAATAGCCCTGCAGATGCGCCTGTGCCGACAAATAGACCGGCACACCCGGCCAACGCTGACGACACTCGACCAGCGCCTGCTCCATCAGCCGGTGACCCAGGCCTGTGCCACGCGCCCGCTCGGCGATCACCACCCGACCGATCACCACCTCGCCTGCCATACGCTGTGGGTCGAGCAGGCGCAGATAACCCACCAGCCCCGACTCGTCACGCGCCAGCAAGTGGCAGGTATCGCCGATCAGGTCCTGGCCATCGGTTTCCAGATAGGGACAGTTCTGCTCCACCACGAACACCTGGGTGCGCAGCGCCAGCAGTTCATAGAGGGTGGCGGTATCGAGTTCGCTGTGGTGCAGGCAGTGCCAGGCAAGAGATGACATCAAAGGGCTCCGCAAAAGCGCCAGTATGCCGTGACGTCGACATGTTTTCATTCTGCCGGCCAGCTACTGTATAAAGCCGATCCCCCCTGATGAGGAGCCGACGCCGTGGAAGAAGTCATCGAACAGCTGCGCGAACTCAACGAGCCGGTCCCGGTACCGCTGGAGCTGCCGGAAGAAGAGACCCTGGTGGAGATTCAGGAGCAGATCCTCATCCACCTGCCCTTCGAGCTGCGCGAATACCTGCTCAAGGTCAGTGATGTGGTCTACGGCCGCCTGGAGCCGGTGACCGCCAGCGATCCGCAATCGCACACCTACCTGCCGGAAGTCGCCGCCGAAGCCTGGAGCCTCGGCCTGCCACGCGATCTGGTGCCGCTGTGCCAGGACGGCCGCGACTACTACGCCGTGGACGTGGAAGGTCAGGTCTGGCTGTGGGATGGCGACGAAGGCGACCTGACCGACGAAAGCTGGGACTCGGTCTGGCACTGGTGCCGCGACGTCTGGCTGGAGAGCTGACGGCAATGCCTTGTCGCCGCCAAAGCGCCTCCCACCATCTGTGCCCGAGACTCGGCACCGTGGGAGGGGCTTTAGCCACGACCCTCAGGGAAATCGGCACACCACTCACACCTCGCCCTGCTCCAGCGCCAGCAGGTTGAGCAGGAACCGCGCGAAATACAGCAGATCCTGCTCCATGGCCTGACGTGCGCCCTTGGCGTCGCCGGCCTCGATGGCGGCGAAGGCGTCTTCATGAAAGTCGTTGAGCCGTAGCGACAGGTCGGCGCCGGTAAAAAGCCGGTTGAAGAAGGGGCCGATCTGCAGCCATAGCGACTCGATCGAACGCATCAGCACCGGGTTGCCGCAGGCGCCGTACAAGTGCAGGTGAAACTGGCTGTTGGCGTTGAGGTAGTCCTGCACCTGTCGCGTCTCGATGGCCACATCCATGCGTTGCACGCAGTCCCGCAGCAGGGCCAGATCGTCGCGGGTCAGGCTCGGCGTGGCCAACTCCACTGCCAGGCCTTCCAGCGCCAGACGCACCTGAAAGATGTTTTCGTAGCGTTCGCGGGTCATCGACGGGACCCGCACCGAGCGCTGCTGCTCGCCCTCCAGCACACCCTCGGCCACCAGCCGCTGCAGGGCCGCGCGAACCGGCATCGGGCTGGTGCCCCATTGTGCCGCGAGGTCACGGATCTTCAGCCGCTGGCCAGGTTGAAAGCGCCCCGCCAGCAGGCCCGAGCGGATGTTCTGATACAGCTGTTCCTGCAGATTGTCAGCCATGCGCTACCTCCCTCGGTGGCGCCGGCAGTTGAGCAAGGGTCAGGCTACAGTCACGCATGAAAGGCTCCGGTGGAAAATGTGGCGAGTCTACGTCAGGAACTGATTTTGTGTGAAAAATAGCTCACCACGAAGTATTTTGTGATCACAAATACGCAATTAATGCTGAAAATCCTGACCACGATCAAACCATTTACTATTTTGTGATCACAAAATATCATGCCTGCAGCGTCCAATCGAGGTAAGACCCATGACCACCGCCAGTGGCATCAGCCCAATCGCCGTTGATCGTTTCGTCGCTGCCGAGCGCGAACTGTTCCTGTCCCGCAATCCGAAGTCCGTGGCGCTGGCCGAACGCGCCCGTCACTCGCTGTACGGCGGCGTACCGATGCACTGGATGGCCGATTGGTCGACGCCGGTGCCGCTGTTCGTCGAACGCGCCAAGGGCGCACGTTTCTTCGACGTGGACGGTCATGAGTACATCGACTTCTGCCTGGGCGACACCGGCACCATGTTCGGCCACTCCCCCGACCCGGTCGCTCGCGCCCTCGCCGAGCAGGCGAACAACGGCCTGACCACCATGCTGCCCGGCGAAGACGCCGTGGTCTGCGGCGAGCTGCTGGCCCAGCGCTTCGGCCTGCCCTACTGGCAGGTGACCGCCACCGCCACCGACTCCAACCGCTACGTGCTGCGCTGGGCGCGCGCCATCACTCAGCGCAAGACCCTGCTGGTGTTCGACGGCTGCTACCACGGCACCGTCGACGACGTGATGGTGCGCGAGCGCGATGGCCAGACCGTGCACCGCTCCGGTCTGGTCGGCCAGGCCTACGACCTGACCGAGCACAGCCGCGCCATTCCCTTCAACGACGTCGAAGCGCTGGAAGCCGCATTGGCCCAGGGCGACATCTGCGCCCTGCTCTGCGAGCCGGCGATGACCAACATCGGCATGGTCCTGCCCGATCCAGGCTTCATGCAGAAGTGCCGCGAGCTGACGCGCCAGTACGGCAGCCTGCTGATCATCGACGAAACCCATACCATCTCCACCGACGTCGGCGGCTGCACGCGGTTGTGGGGCCTCGACCCGGACTTCTTCGTGGTCGGCAAACCCATCGCCGGTGGCGTGCCCTGCGGCATCTTCGGTTGCAGCGCAGCGATGGCCGAAGCCATGACTAAAGCCCGTCAGCGCGCCAGTGAAGAAAGCCACGGTCACGGCCACAGCGGCATGGGCACCACCCTGTCGGCCAACGCTCTGGCCATGCACTGCATGCGTGCCAACCTGGAACAGGTGATGACCCAGGCGGCCTACGACCACATGCTGCCGCTGGCGGCGCGCTTGGCCGAGGGCTTCCGCCAGTTGATCGGCAAGCACGACCTGAACTGGTCGGTGACCGAGCTGGGCGCACGCTGTGAATTCCAGTTCTGCGCCACCCCGCCGCGCACCGGTGCCGAGGCCGAAGCGGCGTTCCATGACCAGCTGCAGATGGCCCTGCACCTGTACCTGATCAACCGCGGCATCCTGATTACCCCGTTTCACAACATGACCCTGTGCTGCCCGAGCACCACCGAGGCTGATGTGGACAAATTGATCGCCATGCTCGATGCGGCCCTCACCGAGCTGCTGGCCATCCCCGGTGCCCGTGAGTGATACCCGTGGGAGGGGCTTCAGCCGCGATTGTCGCCGCTGAAGCCCCTCCCACAGGATGCACTGCGCCCCACGACCTTCTGCGAGAACCACCATGCAATTCGCCAATCCCGAGGAAGCCCGCGATTTCCTCGCCAAGCACCCCGAGGTGCGCAGCATCGAGCTGATGCTGATCGACGCCAATGGCATCCCGCGCGGCAAGCTGCTGCATCGCGACGAGCTGCTGGCCATGTACGAGAACGGCCGGCCACTGCCCAGCTCCATCCTCTCGCTGACCATTCAGGGCGAGGACGTCGAGGAGAGCGGCCTGGTCTGGGAAGTGGCCGACGCCGACTGCTGGACCTATCCCCTGCCCGGCTCGCTGTGCCTGCAACCCTGGCGCGCAGTACCCACCGGCCAGGTGCAGGTGAGCATGCACCCGACCCAAGGCCTGCCCGCCACGCCGGGCGACCCACGCCATGTGCTGGCCCGTACCATCGACGCGCTCAAGGCCGACGGCTATCACCCGGTGATGGCGGTGGAGCTGGAGTTCTACCTGCTGGACAAGACCCGCGACGCCAATGGCCGGCCGCAGCCCGCCGTGCAGATGAATGGCGTACGCCCGCAGGCGCCGCAGGTCTACGGCGTGTACGAGCTGGAGCAGATGCAGCCGTTTCTCGACGATCTCTACGCCGCCTGCGAAGCCCAGGGCCTGCCGGTGCGCACGGCGATTTCCGAATACGCCCCCGGCCAGCTCGAGCTGACCCTGGAACACCGCTTCGACGCCCTGCAGGCGGTGGACGAAGGCGTGCGCTACAAGCGTCTGGTCAAGGGCGTGGCGAACAAGCACGGGCTGCAGGCCTGCTTCATGGCCAAGCCGTTCGGCGACCAGGCCGGTAGCGGCCTGCATATGCACGTGTCGCTGGCCGACGCCGACGGCAACAACCTGATGGCCTCGGAAGACCCAGAGGGCACGCCGCTGCTGCGTCACGCCATTGGCGGCATGATGGCCACGCTCGACGACGCCCTGGCGATCTTCTGCCCCAACGCCAACTCCTTCCGCCGCTTCCAGGCCAACAGCTATGCGCCGCTGGCCAAGAGCTGGGGCGTGAACAACCGCACCGTATCCTTCCGCGTGCCGGGCGGGCCGGCCAACAGTCGCCACGTCGAGCACCGCATCTGCGGCGCCGACGCCAACCCCTACCTGGCAGCGGCGGCGATTCTCGCCGGCATCCACAAGGGCATCCGCGAGCAGATCGAGCCGGGCGCGGCCATCGTTGGCAACGGCTACGAGCAGGCCCGCGAAACCCTGCCCACCGACTGGCTTACCGCGCTGCGCAACCTGGAAGGTTCGAGCTGGGCACGCGAAGCGCTGGGCGAGGGTTTCCTCAAGGTGTTCCTGGCGATCAAATGGGCCGAGTACCGCCAATTCATGGGGGAAGTGGGTGAGCAGGATTGGCGCTGGTACCTGAGTCACGCCTGAGTCGGACAGGTGGATGAAAAAGCGTCATCCACCCTACGCTCAGCTCACAGCAGCAGGCAGCGCGCGCCGTCATCCTCCAGCATGGGACCGGCAAAACACAGCCGGCCCTGCTCATCGAGCTGTGCTGGCTGCCCCGGATAGTAGGGGTTATCGAAGGCGCGCAGCTGCTCGGTACTTGGCGTACCTTGAGGCAGTTGGGACAGCCCCTGCAGCAGGCGACGATAGGCTTCAAGGTCCTGTAGTCGTACCGCATAACGACGATAGTCAGGCGCCCCAATTTCAAGCAACACGTTACCCATTGGGTTGCGCCAGCTGCGTTGCCATTGGGCTGCGGGCAACTGCCGCAGCTCCCCGACAAACAATTCAGGCGGGCGCCGCGACAGCTCGGCTATCGGCTGATAGAACGTCAAGCTGGCATTGGTGCTCATCTGTGGGCGCAGGCCCCACCGCAGCATCAGCCACTCGCCCAAGCTGTTCTCCGCCTTGGGCAGCGCCTCGAAAAGTAACGCCATCCCCTGAAACTCATGCTGCAGCGGCATCAGTAGGCTGCGCTCGGCGTCATCGAAGGCAGGCACACTGCTCGGCGCCGGCATCACCCCCTCACGATAGAGCACGGCCTGCCAGCGCATGTTGCGCTCGACCATACGCGCCAGAATCATCTTCGCGATCAGCGTATCAGCACGGCGCAATTGCCCTCGCAGCAGGTGCAGCTCCTCATCGAGACGCGCCCGAACCTGCTCACCTTCCCCCTCCTGAGCCGCCTTGAGCAGTTGCAGAGTCAGCAGCTGCTGGCCACTCACGAGGTAACGGTGCGGCGGCAACGGGGCAATGATGCTGGCCTCCAGAAGATTGCGGTAGTCATCGAGCTGGAGAAACTGCCAGTAGCGCTCGCGCAGAAGACGCTGCTCATCCGTCTCGACCCAGCCAGACACCCCACTCAGCAGCGTGGTCAGACAGCCATCTTTCTCTATCGCACAGACCAATGGTCCCTGCGGTAAAGCCAACGTGGCAACCACCGGCTCTGCAAAGCCCTCATCCATCGGGCCGTGGTTGCTGCGCCAGGCACGATAGGCCTTTAGCCGCTCGACACCCAGTGCCTCTGGCGACTGCTCAAGGTCAGCATCCAGTCCATTGAGAAACACATAGGCCCGACTCTGCCCCTCATCGACCTGAGCCTGTTCCAGCCAGGTTTGAGCGTCGGCACTCAGCGGTTCATCCCGCATCCAGGCATAGCCGACAGCGACCAGCAGCACTGGCAGGCCCAAGAGCAGCGCGACGATCCCTCTGCGCATCATCGACTCACTTTGATGTAACGACCACCGACACTGATACCCATGCCGCCATAGTCCTGACAACCCTCGGCGAACACTTCCTGCACGCGCAGCTCGATGCCCTCACGCAGCAGTTGCACCGCACAGCCGCTGTCCAGGCTAGCATCCTCCAGGCGCATCTGCACGCCGTCGCCGACCAGCTTGCCATCCAGCTCGCCGATGGCGGCTGGACCATATTCCTCGACCCGCGCACCGGCACGCACGGGCGAGAAACTGGCGTGATAGCCGCCATTGCCGTCCTCGCTGATCAGCAGCTCGCTCCACACCGCCTGGCCGCCGTAGCGCAGGTAGCGGCCGACGGGGCTGGCGCTCAGCGCTGGATAATTAAGTGTCTCGGCCACCTTGCGCAGGTACAGGCGGGTCGAGGAGCCGCTGAGATTGTTGTCCAGCGCCACGCCCAGCCAGGCACGCGCCATGCCCGCATCGCCAGCGCGCAGATTGGCGAGGATGAGATTGTTCAGCGCCAGCTCCAACTGTGCCGTGTCACCCTCCTCGACGCGTCGTAACTGACGTTCGAACGCTTCGATGGCCTGCTCAAAGCGGCCGTCCTGATAGGCGGCGCTGCCGACCTGGTTGCACTGCACCGCTGTGGCGCATTCTTCGGTCGCCTGCACGACACCAGCGAGCCCCAGCAGCAGCGGCAGGAGCAATAATTTCGAGCGAATCAGCATGGATGGCATCCTTGCAGTAGTGAGTGTGTATCTTGCATCCCCAGAGCCAGCAGGCCTTACTCTCATAAGCCCCACACGTACTCGGAGCAACGATGGAAGCCGGAACCGCGCAACTGACGATGACCGTACTGATGACCCCGGATATGGCCAATTTCTCCGGAAATGTCCACGGGGGCACCCTGCTCAAGTACCTCGACGAGGTCGCCTACGCCTGCGCCAGTCGCTATGCCGGTTGCTATGTGGTGACCCTGTCGGTGGACCAGGTGATGTTCCGCGAACCGGTGCATGTCGGTGAGCTGGTCACCTTCCTCGCCTCGGTCAACCACACCGGCCGCACCTCGATGGAGATCGGCATCAAGGTCATCACCGAGAACATCCGTGAGCGCTCGGTGCGCCACACCAACAGTTGCTTCTTCACCATGGTCGCGGTCGATGCCAATGGCCGCCCGGCGCCGATCCCTGAACTGCAGCCGGACACCGCCGATGGCCTGCGCCGACAGCGCCAGGCCAAGCAGCGCCGGCAGATTCGCGACGAGTTGCAACAGCGCTACCAGGCGTTGAGCGACGAAAAGAACCAGGCATAGGGTCGTAACGGGCGGGCCATCGCCTCCTCAATCGTGACCGATATAGAACAGCAGCTCGCGGCGCTGCGGATGATCCTTGAGCCAGGTACGAATCTCGTCGGCGCGAGCGATGGCTTCCTCGCCTGCGATGCGGCTGAAGCGCTCGCGTCGAGCCTGCTCGCTGGCCTGCTGACGCACCTGGCGCTGCCAGGCGTCGGTGAAGATCGCCGGCATGCGCTGGCTCAGCTCCAGGGCCTTGAGCAATTGCCATTCGCCGCTGTCCAGCCAGGCTTCGTCGCAAGTACCGCACAGGTCGAGACGGTTGGCGCGGGTGCCGCTGATCTGAAATTTGCTCATCAGCTTGGCGCACTTGGGGCAACTCAGGGCATGACTGGTTTCGCCCACTTCGGCCTCGGCGGCCAGCTCGGTTGACGTCTCGTATACTGGCTGGCGCTCGGCCCAGTCGCGGTAGTGCAGCAGGCTGACCAGCGTGCCTTGGCACTGTGCACAGCCATGGCCGAGCAGGCCATCTTCGAGTTTTGCTGGTTGCAGGCGAGTCGTACGGCAAGCGGGGCAATGCATGGTGACGTCCTTTTCATCTGAAGAGAGCGAACGCTAATGCAGAGCCGACGCATGGGCAAGCCACTGTGCTGAGAAGCACGTGGCAGATAAGCTAAGCTCTGTCTCCCGAAGCCGGAGTCGCCATGATCAACCTGTTCGATGTCTTCCTGCTGATGCTGTTCGCTGCCGTCTGCGCCTGGCTGTGGCGCGGCCATGGTATTCGCGAGCGTGCACTGGCGTTCGCCAAGCAACATTGCGCCAAGCTTGACGTGGAGTTGCTCGACGGTGCCGTGGCGCTGCGCCGCCTGGCCATCCAGCGCGACAGCAAGGGCCACCGGCGCCTGGCGCGACTCTATGACTTCGAGTTCACCGTCACTGGCGAGCAGCGCCTGCGCGGGCATATCAGCATGTTCGGCCCGCACCTCGGCCGCATCGAACTGGAGCCCCATCCGATACTGGAGCCGCAACCCGAGCCGGTTGCGGTGCAGCAGCCAGGCAACGTCATCCGCCTGGAAGACTGGCGGCGCAAGGCGCAGTAGAGCAGCGTGCGGCCTCAACCGCAGGAGCCGGCTTGCCGGCGCCTACATGATGTAGAAACCTATCAACTGCGCTGCAGTAGAAAGTCGGCCACGCGCTCGGCGCTGTCTGCCGGTTGCTCCTGCATGAAACAGTGCCCACCCGGCACCACCTGACTGCGCACATGGGGGTTGCTCGCGCACCAGCGCGCCACGGACTTGGCAACGAAGGGATAGGTACGCGAGCCGTGAATCACTTCGGTCGGCGTCGTCACCTTGGCCAGCGAAGGCCACAGGCGCCGCGGATAGGAGCCGAAGATATCGGCCTCACGACTGGGTCGGCACTTGAGCTCGACACCGCCCTCGACATCCTTCAGTGCATGCTCGATATAGGCGTCGAACGCTGCCTCGTCCCAACCACGGAACATGCCACGGCCATGCAGTGCGGCATGCGCGCTGGCACGATCCGGCCATTGCCGGCGGCGCTTCTGCGCCTTTTTCGCCATACCGGTGCGCTGCGCCAGACCGACCACATCGGACAGCGCCATCACCCCGATCATCGCTGGGCTGAACAGCACCGGATCGAGCAGCACAACACGGCGGAACAGCTCGGGATGGCGCGCCAGAATCAAGCTGGTAAGCACGCCGCCAAAGCTGTGGCCAAGGGCGAAGCGCGGTACTTCACCGAACGACCCACGCAGGGCAGCAAAGGCTTCCACCGCCAGCTCGGCGCTGCGGTTCCAGCCGTGAAAGCGGCCGCCATGGTCGCTGTCACCATGGCCCTGCACATCGCTCAGCCAGAGGTCGAAGTCCTCGGCCAGCAGCGCCAGCAGCGGCGTGTAGACACGCCCGCAATAGCCATTGCCGTGCAGGAAATGCAGTAGCGGCTTGCCCGACGGCGGCGTGTGCCAGCCGCGCAGGGTGAAGCCGGCAGAGGTGTCATGAGACCAGGACAGCAGTTGCATTGAGGTTATCCACAGCGACGAAAGCGCGGCGAGTTTATCAGTCTGTCGCAGGGATTCGGCAGGTGGCGAAGGAGGCAGTCAGCACGTCGACGTTCTGTGCCTGATCGAAGATCAACTCCAGCCGCGAATCCTTGCGCCATTCACTTGCGCCCCAGGCCTCTGGCGCTTGCTCCCGCAAGGCATTCAACGATTGCCAGCCTTCTGCGCCGTGCAGCACGGCCTTGGCTCTGCGCCAACCCAGCTTCTGAAGCCAGCGGCTGACCTGCTCGAGGTCGAAGCATTGGCTCGGGTGCCAGCGCCAGCCAATGCTCCAGCCCTCGACCTGATCCTGCACCAGGCAGATCGGCTCGGCGGCATTGCGCCAGATCTGCGCCAGGCCAGGTGCAGCTGCGGGTAACTCGGCGCTCACCTCGATGGGCGAGGCCTGCGCCGCCAGTCCCGGCAACAGGGCCAGGTCGAGCCGACCCTGCGCGGTCCAGTGCAGCGGCATGGATGGAAGATCGGTAGCAATCCGCGCTCGCGCCTCGGCGTCCAAGCCTTCGCTCTTGTTCAACAGCAGCAAGCCGGTCTCATCCAGCGCCTGACGCTGCACGTCCGGCAGCGGCTGACCGCTAGCCAGCGCGGCAGCATCCAGCACCATCAGTGCCGGTTGCACGGCCAACACACCGAGCCAGGGCGGCTGACGCAATTGCGCCAGCAACTGCGCCGGATGCCCCAGGCCGGACGGCTCGATCAACAGACGGTCGGGCCTGGCCTTGCGCAGCAGGCGCCCGAGGCCAACCTGAAACGGCGCGCCATTGATGCAGCACAGGCAACCACCTGCCACTTCGGCCATGGCAATGCCGTCGTCGCCTTGCTCGAGCAAGGCGGCGTCCAGGCCTATCTGGCCGAATTCGTTGATCAGCACCGCCCAGCGCTCGCCCGCCGGTTTCTGCGCCAGCAGGTGACGGATCAACGTGGTCTTGCCAGCACCGAGCGGGCCGGCAATGAGGTGGGTAGGGATTTGACTGAGCATGAAGGTATGTTCGGTGGTTCGCCAGACAAGTGCCAGCACAGACTGCAAAGAAACGGCATGTTAGATTCGCCGGCAGTTTTTCGGGAGTCGAAACGATGCGTGCATGGCTGTTGCTGTTTTCCCTGCTGCCGGGCCTGGCCCTGGCCGAAGCCTGCGTGGTGCATAGTCAGGCCGAGCGTCTGGATGTGAAGGTCTGCCAGGAGAACCGCAACATCCCCGCCACGCTGTTTCGTGAGGGCTTCTGCCAGCCGCAGTTGCAAGGCCAGACGGTCGAGGTGGAGTTCGTCGAGCAGTGCCCCAAGGGTGCCCACGGCGTCTGCCAGAACGCGCGCGCCGGTAGTGGTATGTACCTGCAGGACATCCACTACTACGGCGTGGCCAGCGACGCGTTGTACCTGGAGCCGGCCTGCACCAGCCAGTATCAGGGCACGTGGATCAAACCCTGAACGCTCGCCCAGCGAGAAAACAGGCCACTGCTGACATCAAAGCGTCATCCAAAGAGCGCCTAATGGCTGCGGGTACCTCACGTAACCCTCATGTCGAGTCACGCGTCGACATGATCTCTTGGTGCTTAAGGCCGGGGCAGTCGCTCCGGCCTATTTTTTAGTGGTTCCCCGCTATCCGTAGGGGCGCTGTGCGCACCAGCAAACGCCTCGGTGTTCACGGTGCGCACAGCGCACCCTACGCAACTGCGGTTTCGCGCGACTCAGGCCAACCAGTCCAAGGTCAACAGCAAGCGTCGCTGCCCGGCAGGCGGTCGCGGCGAACGGTGAATCAACCCACGCCCCTCGTTACCCTGCCACTTCTCGCCCTTGGCCAGCGCTACATGGCCGGCGTCGAGACGCTGGATCAACGCCTCGTCCTGCGGCTCTTCATCCGGCTGACCGAGCTTGCTGCGCGGCATCACGCCCTCCTCCAGCCAGTCGCTGCCGACACCGGCATAGCTGGTGATCAGCCGCACCGGCACATGGTCGACGTGAAAACGCGGGCACATGGCCTTGTCCAGCGCACGCAGGCGCAGGCCGATGCGCTCGGCATCGAGCAGACAGGCGTAGGCCCGCACCAGCCAGGCCACGTCGGCGAGAAAGGCCGCCTGGCCCGGCAGATCGGCGTACTGCGCCACCAGACCATCGAGGTTCGGCTCGCTGTCCGCGCGCGGCAGCTCCAGGGTCATGGACTGCGCCAGCGGTTCACCTTGCGCCAGTAGCGCGTCGGCGAAGTCGGCGATCTGCGCCGGCAGGCGGCGCTGCCAGACGGCCAGATTGACGCCGTCATGCAGCACCTCGCTGAGCACCTGAATATCCCCGCCCAGCACCTGCCGGGACACTTTCGGCAGCTGCAGGGCGAACATCAGGCGGCCTCCTGCTGCCAGGCCCCGAAGGGGTCAGCGAGCAGGCGCCAGGCTTCCGGGCCACCGGCCATTTCCTCGTCGCTGAGCAGGCAGGCGTCCAGCTCGGCGGTCAGCCGCGCGAAGTCGATGTTCTGGCCAATGAATACCAGTTCCTGACGGCAGTCGCCGACCTCGGCGCTCCAGTGCTTCATGATCGTCTGCAGACCTTCCTCGTCCTGCGGCCAGTGCTGCTTAGGCACGAAGCGCCACCAGCGTCCGGCCAGGCCGTAGCGCATCAGCCCGCCGGCCTGCGACCAGCTGCCGGCCTCTTGGTATTTGCTGGCCAGCCAGAAAAAGCCCTTGGAGCGCAGCAGACGACCGTTGCGCCATTCCTGAGAGAGGAAATCGAAGAAGCGCTGCGGATGGAACGGCCGGCGCGCGCGGTAAGCGCTGGAGGCGATGCCGTATTCCTCGGTTTCCGGTACGTGTTCGCCGCGCAGTTCCTTGAGCCAGCCCGGTGCCTGCGAGGCGCGGTCGAAGTCGAAGCGGCCGGTGTCGAGGATCTTGTCCAGGGCGATCTGCCCCATGCTCATGGCCTGGATGTCGGCGTGGGTGTTGAGCCCGCGCAGGATGGCCATCAACTCCTCGCGCTCGGCCTGGCTGATCAGGTCGATCTTGCTGATGAGGATCACGTCGGCGAACTCCACCTGCTCGATCAGCAGGTCGGTGATCGAGCGTTCGTCCTCCTCGCCCAAGGTTTCGCCCCGGCTGGCCAGGCTGTCAGCCTCATGGAAATCGCGCAGGAAGTTCACCCCGTCGACCACCGTGACCATGGTGTCCAGCCGCGCCAGGTCGGACAGGCTGCGCCCCTGCTCGTCGCGGAAGGTGAAGGTCTCGGCCACCGGCAGCGGCTCGCTGATGCCGGTGGATTCGATCAGCAGATAGTCGAAGCGGCCTTCGCTGGCCAGGCGGCTGACCTCGTCGAGCAGGTCTTCGCGCAGGGTGCAGCAGATGCAGCCGTTGCTCATTTCAACCAGCTTCTCTTCGGCACGGTTGAGGCTGACGTCCTGCTGGACGGTGGCACCGTCGATGTTGATTTCGCTCATGTCGTTGACGATCACCGCGACCTTGCGGCCTTCGCGATTCTTCAGCACATGGTTGAGCAGGGTGCTCTTGCCGGCGCCGAGAAAGCCGGACAGCACGGTAACGGGTAGACGCTGATTCATGGGGGTGTTCCTCGTTCAGTCACGGTCACGCTGATGTTTTTCGCGCTGCTCCTGCCGCTCCTTGGCTTCGATGCACAGGGTCGCGGTGGGGCGCAGCAGCAAGCGCTTCAGGCCGATGGGTTCGCCGGTCTCGGCGCACCAGCCGTATTCGCCACGCGCCAGGCGTTCGAGCGCCTGGTCGATCTTGTCCAGCAGCTTCTTTTCCCGCTCCAGCAGGCGCAGCTGCCACTGGCGCTGCTCCTCGGCGGCACCGATATCGGCAACGTCGCTGCTGATATCGGGCTGACGCAGCTCGGTGAATTCCTCGTCGATGCGCGCCTGCAACTCGGCACGCTGGGTCATCAGCAGCTCGCGGAAGAACTGCTGTTGGGCATCGTTCATGTAGTCATTGGCTGGCTGGGCCAGCAGTTCGGCTTCGGTGGTCGCGGTCAGGGTCATGGCAAATCGGCTAGCTTGTTTTAATTGTTATAACATAACATTTATTTCTGAAAGCAACCCACGGATTTGCGATGAACGAACAGCCTC
The DNA here is from genome assembly GCF_017167985.1 of Ectopseudomonas toyotomiensis. Classification (NCBI taxonomy): domain Bacteria; kingdom Pseudomonadati; phylum Pseudomonadota; class Gammaproteobacteria; order Pseudomonadales; family Pseudomonadaceae; genus Ectopseudomonas; species Ectopseudomonas toyotomiensis. The sequence goes on from NZ_CP070505.1 coordinate 2,082,996, forward strand.
TGCCGGATATTGCCGCCCAAGCCACCCACCATGAGCTGCCGCTGGACTGTGTCGGCATGGCCGGCATCGCCCTGCCCATTCGTCTGGCGGACGCCGCCGTGACTGCCAGCGTCGATATCGGCGTGAGCCTCGACGATGCCGGCGCGCGCGGCATCCACATGTCGCGCCTGTACCTGGCGGCGCAGCGCCTGGTGCATCAGCCATTGAACGTGCCGGCGGTGTTGCAGGTGCTGGACGACTGCCTGAGCAGTCACCAGGAGCTGTCCGACAGCGCCACCCTGACTCTGCGCGGCGAAGTGCCGCTCAAGCGTCCGGCGCTGGTCAGCCCGCTGCACGGCTGGAAGACCTACCCCTTCGAACTGCGCGCCCGGCAGGATGGCCGGGGCGTGAACATCGAGCTGCAGGTCGAGGTCAGCTACTCGTCCACCTGCCCTTGCTCGGCAGCGCTGGCACGGCAGCTGATCCAGCAACGCTTCGCCTGGGACTTTCCCGACCAGCAGGTGGATTACTCCAGCGTGCTCGACTGGCTCGGCTCGACCCAGGGCATCCTCGCCACCCCGCACAGCCAGCGCAGCACGGCGACCCTGCAACTGCGCCTGGCGCCAGGCTGCGTCGACCTGCCCGTGCTGGCACTGATCGACAGTGCCGAACACGCCCTCGGCACACCGGTACAAACGGCTGTAAAACGCGCCGACGAACAGGCCTTCGCCCTTGCCAACGGACAGAACCTGATGTTCTGCGAAGACGCCGCACGCCGTTTGCACCGCGCCCTGCGCCAGTTGCCGCAGGCCAGCGCCTTCCGCCTCAAGGTCGTCCACGCGGAAAGCCTGCACGCCCACGACGCAGTGGCCGAAAGTAGCTGGAACTGGAACTGAGCCATGACGGCCCTTGGGCGAGCGGGTTGAGCGCCTGAGCAAGAGGCGCGCATGTCCGGCCAGGAGGATGGCAACGGCTGAGGTTCATCGGGCAGAAGCGTTCATCGCGCTGACCGACCCGATGGCGCTTACCAACCCCCTCCACCACCGCCGCCGCCACCTCCACCCGAGGAGCCGCCACCGGACGAACCACCGCCGCCCGAAGAACTGCTCGATGGTGGCGACGAAGCCAGGGCCGTGGCGCTGGCGAGGCCGGCGGCCAGCGCGCCACTGAGGGCCTGCGGCGAGCTGTAGCTGCTGCGGCTGTGGTACCAGCTCGGTTGATAGTCGCGCTGCGCCGGGTCGATCAGGCCGCTGGCCAGGGCCTCGCTGAAGCGCGCGCTCCATTTGTCTTCCACGCACAGGGCCATGGCGAAGGGCAGATAGCGCTCGTACAGCGCGATGCTCATCGCCGGGGCGTCGCCCGCCAGGGCCAGGGCGTCACGCTCGGCCAGTTGCAGGTAATCGCGATAGCCTTCCAGCGCATCGAGCAGTCGCCGCCCTTCCAGGGTCGGCGCGGGCAAAAGGTAATAGAACACCAGCACCAGCACGACATAGGCGACGACCAGCAGCAACGCCGGCACCGACACCGCCGCCGCAATCATCATCAGCCCCACGGGCACCGGCCAGCCGAACATCAGCGCCACCAGGTACAGCCCCATCTGCTTGCCAAAGCTGGGCTGGTGGCGGGCCATGTTGAACACGACCAGTGCCGGCACACCAAAGCCCAGGCTGAACACCAGCCCGGCCAGACCTGTGCCCCACTCATCTCCACCCTGGCCACTCAAGAGCACGGTGGCGGCGCAAGCCAATGCGGCCCACACCAACCCCCAGGCCCAGATGCCGCGGTTGTTGGCGAACCAGGCCTTGCCCTGCTCGCCCAACTGGCTGCTCAGCCCGGCTACCGCGTCCGCCAGGCGTGGCTCGTACTTGGTGCCGATGATCAACGCAATGCCGCCCTTGTGGGCCGGAAACAGGCGCTTGTACAGGTCACGATCCAGCTCGCTCATGTCGCCGCCCGCGCCCTGATCGCGGGACAGGCTGAAACCACCACCGTGCGGTTTGTCCTCGATATGCAGGTGCTTGCGAATGGCCATGTCGGTGAGCCATACGCTGAACGCCCGTGCCTCCCCGAAGGCACCGCGCAACCCGCGATGCCAGAGGTAGCCCGCCTGCACCGCACTCATGCCCTGCGGCCCCTCGAACAGCGGGATGATCACGCCCTTCTGCGGATCGCGGCCGACGCGCTTCCAGGCGCGCAGGTAGAACAGCAGCAGACCGATCAGCAACACGCCGCCGATGCCAACGCCCAGGTTGTCCAGCACTGCGCGGCTGGCCTTCTGCAGCAGGCCAGGCCGTGGCACCAGTCCGGCCTGCCAGTCCACGGCCACAGTCAGACCGTGATAGGCCGGCAGCGTCTCGGTGGTGGCCAGGCGCAGGTAGTCATTATGCCGTTCGAGTACCTGGAAGTCCTGGCCCTGATCGCCCTGTGCACCGGTATAAGCAGCCAGCTGACCGATGCGCGCCCCCGCCGGCAGGCGCACTTCGACCGACGCCTGGCGGATGGGGAACATCCAGCCATTGCCGGTGACGTTCCAGTACAGCTCGTCCGTGTCGGCGTGATGCAGCAGCGCACGCCCGACCCGATAGCGCAGCTCGTAGCGATAGCGCCCCGGCTCCAGCAGGATGTTCGGCGAGCCCAGGTAGAAGCGCACCCAGGCGCCATTGCGCTCGCTGCGCACCGATTCAGGCAGGCCGTCGCGGGCCACGCCCAGCAGGGTGATCGGGCTGCTTTGCTCCAGCCCCATCGGCAACGTGTAACTGACCGGCAGATCGCGATAGATGCCGCGGCGAATGTCTCGGCCTTCGGCACGCACGTTGATGCGCTCGGTCACCAGCAGGTTGCCGTCGGCTTCGACCTGCAGGCTCACGGCAAAGTCCTCGATGGCCTCCTGCGCCAGCGTCAAGCCGGGCAGCAGAACAAACAACAGCAACAGACCACGCAACCATCCTTGCATGCTCAGAACTCCATCTTTGGTGATTGACCGTGACGCAGATCATCCATCGTGAAGTACTCGGCAGGGGCAAAGGAAAACAGGCGTGCTACCAGGTTGCTCGGCACCGACTCGACCAGCACGTTCAGCTCGCGCACTGCGCCATTGTAGTAACGCCGGGCCATCTGGATATGGTCCTCGACCTCGCTGATAGTGCCCTGCAACTCACGAAACTGGCTGTCGGCCTTGAGCTCGGGGTAGGCCTCGACCAGGGCGAAGAGCTGGCGCAGTTGGCTGCCCAGTTTCGCCTCCACCGGCGCACGCTGGCCCAGCGGCGAGTCAGCCAGTTGCACCGCGCGCATGCGCTGCTGAACCAGCGCCTGCAGTGTGCTCTGCTCGTAGCTCATGTACTGCCGCACGCATTCCACCAGCGCTGGAATCAGGCTGGCGCGGCGCTTGAGCTGCACATCGATGCCGCTGGCTGCTTCGGCCACGCGGTGGCGGTTGAACACCAGCCGGTTGTAGTAGAAAACCGTGGCGCCACCGAGCACCAGTAACGCACACACCAGCCACCCAAATCCCGAAACCTGCATAGCCCCTCCCTGGTTGCTCCGCCAAGGCGATCTGCGACCTATCAGCTCAGGGAGCCGATCAACCGAAGAAGAAGTCGTCCTGGTACAGTTCGCTCACCCCCAGCAGGCGGATTTCGAAGGCATTGCTCACCCCAGCATCGACAGATCCATAGAGCGTACCGGCATCGAAACGCAGCTGATGACTACCGGCAGAGCCCGCATCGAATGAGCGGCCGACGAAGCTGAAGCTTTGCACTCCATCGCCCTGCAACTGAATCTTGTCGCCATCCAGACGACGAAAGTCAGTAATCAGCGCATCCACCCCGTCACTCAGCCCCAGCCAGCTCAAGTCGAAACGGAAAGTATCAGCGCCTCGACCACCGGTCAGGGTATCGAAGCCACCCATCCCGACCAGCACATCGCTGCCATCGCCGCCGTTGAGGGTGTTGTTGCCCTGGTTGCCGATTAATAGGTTGTTGCTGGCATTGCCGGTGAGGTTGAGGGCAATGCTTCCCGTAGCGCGGGCATCGAGGTTCTCTAGATTAGTGGCCAGGGTAATAGTGGCGGCCTTCGGCAGCAGCGTACCACCCCGCAGGATGAGGGTATCGATACCTTCGTTGGCGTTCTCAACGATGCGATCCTGCAGCGCATTGCTGGCCGTGAGGTCGACGATATAGGTGTCATCGCCCTTGCCACCACGCAGCGTGTCCACGCCGGCACCGCCATCAAGCACGTTGTTGCCGTCGTTACCGGTGATGACGTTAGCCAATCCATTACCGGTGCCGTTGAGAGCATCGCTGCCCAGCAGGCTTAGATTCTCAAGATTGTCGCCCAGGGTGTAGCTCACGTAGGCCTGCACCAGGTCAATGCCGCCATTGGCTTCCTCAATCACCGTGTCGCCGGCGCCGGCGATATAGGTGTCGTTGCCGCCCAACCCACGTAGCTCGTTGGCTGCGCTGCTCTGCGAGCCATCCAGAACGTTAGCCAGGCCGTTGCCCGTGCCGCTGATGGCTTGGTCGCCCGTCAATACCAGGTTTTCCAGGCCGTTACCGAGGGTGTAGGCGATGCTCGCGCGCGCAGTGTCGATACCGGCGCTGTCGATGATCACATCGCCCGCATCATCAACGATGTAGGTGTCATTGCCGGCACCACCGTTCATCACGTCAGCACCCAGGCCACCGTCGAGTACGTTGTTCGCAGCGTTGCCAAGCAGAGTATTGCTCAGCGCGTTGCCAGTCAGGTTGAACACCACTTTATTGGTGAGCGTGGCGTTCTCGACATGATCACCCAGGGTGTAAGTGCCGCCCGCCGTGGCTATGGCCACCTGCACCAGATCGATGCCTTCATCAGCCTGCTCGGTTACCACGTCACCGACGTTGTCGACCACATAGGTATCGTTACCAGCACCACCGATCAGTGTGTCGGCACCGGCGCCACCGTTGAGCACATTATTCGCCGCGTTGCCGGTGAGGACGTTGTTCAGGGTATTGCCAGTCAAGTTCAGGCGGGTGCTTCCAGTCGCACTGGCATCAAGGTTCTCGACGTTATTGGCCAGGGCGATGGCGGCCACCGTGGCCAACGCCGCGTTGCCGCCACGCAGCTGGACGGTGTCGTTGCCCTCGTTGAGGTTTTCGAGGAGCTTGTCTTCGAGGGTGTTCTTCGTGGTCAGGTCGATGATGTATATGTCATCGCCCTTGCCACCGCGCAGCGTATCCACGCCGGTACCGCCATCGAGCACGTTGCTGCCGTCGTTGCCGGTGATGACGTTGGCCAGGATGTTACCGGTTGCTGTGAGGTGATCGCTGCCCAGCAGGGTCAGATTCTCCAAGTTGTCACTCAGGGCGTAGCTCACGAAAGCCTTTACCAGGTCGATGCCGCCCTTAGGATCGTTCTCGATCACGCTGTCACCGGCTCCAACGATATAGGTGTCGTTGCCACCCAGGCCCGAGAGGATATTCGCTGCGCTGTTCTGCGAGCCGTCCAGAACGTTGGCTAGACTGTTGCCTGTTGCGGAGATGGCCTCATTGCCCGTCAGCACCAAGTTTTCCAGGCCATTGCCGAGGGTGTAGGCGATGCTTGCCCGCACGGTGTCGATACCGGCGCTGTCGATGATCACATCGCCCGCATCATCAACGATGTAGGTGTCATTGCCGGCGCCACCGTTCATCACGTCAGTACCCAGGCCACCGTCGAGCAGGTTGTTCGCGGCATTGCCGATCAGGATATTGTCCAACTCATTGCCGGTGAGATTGAAGGCCACCTTGTTGGTCAGCGTGGCGTTCTCGACATTCTCGCCCAGGGTGTAGGTGCCTCCGGCGGTGGCGACGGCGACCTGGACCAGGTCGGTTCCTTCAGCGGCTAGCTCGACTACCACGTCGCTCAGGTTATCGACCACATAGGTGTCGCTACCGGCCCCGCCGATCAGAATGTCGGTCCCCGCACCGCCATCGAGCCGGTTGTCTGCCGCGTTGCCAGTGAGGACGTTGTTCAGCGTGTTACCGGTCAGGTTCAGGCGGGTGCTTCCAGTCGCACTGGCGTCGAGATTCTCAACGTTATTGGCCAGGGCGATGGTCGCCAGGGTGGTCAGCGCTGCATTGCCGCCACGCAATTGGAGGGTATCGCTGCCCTCGTTGAGGTTTTCGAGAATCTTATCTTCCAGAGCGTTGCGTACGGTCAAGTCGACGATATAGGCATCGTCGCCCTTGCCGCCCCGCAGCGTATCCACGCCAGCACCGCCATCGAGGACATTGTTGCCCTCGTTGCCGATGATGAGGTTGGCCTGGCCGTTGCCCGTGCCACCGAGATGATCACTGCCCAGCAGTGTGAGATTCTCCAGCCCGCTGCCAAGGACATAGGAAGCACTCGCTCTCACGCTGTCGACGCCAGCACTATCGATGATCACGTCGCCGCTATCGTCGACGATGTAGGTATCGTTGCCGGCACCGCCATCCATAGTGTCGACACCGGCGCCACCGTCGAGCACGTTATTCGCGGCGTTGCCGATCAGGACATTAGCTAGCTCATTGCCGGTGAGATTGAAGGCCACATTGTTGGCCAGTGTGGCGTTCTCGACATGCTCACCCAGGGTATAGGTACCGCCGGCCGTGGCGATAGCAACCTGAACCAGGTCAGTGCCTTCATCGGCTAGCTCGACTACCACATCGCTCAGGTTATCGACCACATAGGTGTCCCTACCGGCCCCGCCGATCAGAATGTCGGTCCCCGCACCGCCATCGAGCCGGTTGTCTGCCGCGTTGCCTACCAAGCGGTTATTTAGTGCATTACCGCTAAGGTTAACGCGCAACTGGCCGGTGGCGCTGGCATCGAGCGCTTCCAAATTAGCCATGAGCGCGATCATGGCCGGGCTGGCGAGGTCTGCGTTGCCCCCCCGCAGCATAAGCGTATCCATGCCCTCACCAGCGTTTTCGAGTATCTGGTCTTCGAGTAGATTGTCCGTCGTCAGATCGACGATATAGGTATCGTCGCCCTTACCGCCACGCAGCGTGTCCACGCCGGCGCCGCCATCAAGCACGTTGTTGCCGTCGTTGCCTAGCAGCGTGTTGGCCAGGGCATTGCCGGTTGCAGTGAGGTGGTCGCTGCCCAGCAGACTCAGGTTCTCAAGGTTGTCGCCCAGGTTGTAGCTCACGAAGGCCTGCACCAGGTCGATGCCGTCATTAACTTGCTCGATCACCATATCGCCGAAGCCGACGATATAAGTGTCGTTACCACCCAGGCCCCGCAGTTCGTTGGCAGCGCTGTTCTGCGAACCATCCAGGACGTTGGCCAGTCCGTTGCCAGTACCGGAGATGGCCTGATTGCCTGTCAACAGCAGGTTCTCCAGCCCGCTACCTAGGACGTAAGAGGCGCTAGCCCGCACACTGTCGACGCCGGAACTGTCGATGATCACATCACCGCTGTTGTCGACGATGTAGGTATCGTCCCCAGCACCGCCATTCATGGTGTCAGCACCAGCACCGCCGTCGAGCAAGTTATTCGCGGCGTTGCCGATCAGGACATTAGCTAGCTCATTGCCGGTGAGATTGAAGGCCACATTGTTGGCCAGTGTGGCGTTCTCGACATGCTCACCCAGGGTATAGGTACCGCCGGCCGTGGCGATAGCAACCTGAACCAGGTCAGTGCCTTCATCGGCTAGCTCGGCTACCACATCGCCCAGGTTATCGACCACATAGGTGTCGCTACCGGCCCCACCGATCAGGGTGTCGGCGCCGGCGCCGCCGTCGAGGACATTGTTCGCGGCATTGCCGATAATGCGATTGGCTGAAGCATTGCCATTCAACACAAGGGCGACGTTGCTCGTCTGGCTGGCATCCACCTCTTCAACGTTGCTCGACAAGGTGAAACGCTCACCAAAGAATCCTGTGCTACTGCCACGCAGGATGATCCTGTCGTAACCCTCTCCCGAATATTCGATCACTCTGTCGTAAAACTCTCTATCGCCCGGCATATCGACGTAGTAGGTGTCGTTGCCGGCGCCACCGCGCAAAGTGTCCTCGCCTTTTCCACCATCAAGCACGTTATCGGCACTGTTACCGATGAGGGTGTCGTCGTGATCGCTACCGATGGCGTTCTCGATCACGGCGCCATAGGCAATGGTCAGGAAGTCATTGCTCCAACGCCCCTTGGCATAGTTGTAGATGTCTTGGCCAATGGAGCTGAACTCACCGCTATTGAGGTTGATGACCACGCCATCGAGCTGGTTGCTGGCATCGATCGTGTCATTGCCGCCAGCGTCCCAGATGGTCTCGAAAATCTTCGCACTGGCATCCCAACGATAGACGTTGTCCCCCGTCTGCCAGCTATCGTTGCTACCGTACAGATACTGAATGGCGGAAATATCGAAAAGCATCGGTCCAGTGGGCTGGAAGTCATAGCGGTCGTTGTAGCTCATGACCGTGTAACGGACATCGTCGTAGGAACCGCGCAACACCTGGTTGCTGATGCCACTCGCCTCGAACGGATGCTTGAGCCCCAGCGCATGCCCGATCTCGTGCACGAACGTCAGGTAGTCATAGCTCCCCGGCGAAGGTGCGAACTCATTGGTAGCACGCCCGATCCATACGTCCCCGGCTATCGGGCTGGCGCCAGGCAGGAAGGCGAGCGCCGCCGTATCACCATCGATCAGTTCATAACCACCAAATCGCAGATCGCCCACATTGCCACTGATGGTGTCGTTCAACTCGGTAAAGGTCAGGTTGGCGACCGAACTCCACTTCGCCAATGCGTTGCGCACGGCATCCTGCTGATTGACGGTCAGGTTATAGACGAAGTCCCGGTAACTGACACCGCCCAGATCCGTGAGGAGGTCGTCATAATCGTTTGAGTAAAGGGAGGTGCCCCTGACGGCGAAACTGTAGGAAAGCGTTGCCGAATAGCCCAGCCCCTCGCCCCACTTGGTTCCATAGAGAAGCGTGTTGATCGTCGTAGAACTACTGAGGCGGATATTCGAAAACGGGGTGATCTGCTGATAAGTTGGCACGGTATTACGTCCCTGTGAAATCCATGAAAACATGGTGCCCGCTAGAATTGTCAGGCCAGCCATCGTGTCAGGCATCCGCCGATGCCATAGGGCTGCATGCATAAGGGCAATGAGCCACCAGCGGCCGCTAGTCTACCGATAACCCATGACGATGAAATACCGAGAGCACGACGAAACAGACTTTCCGTCGAATGGCATTCAGACACGATGGTCTTGCGTCAACGGACTCAGGCGTTATGGTGGAGAGCCATTCGCCATGACCCACAGCCCGCATGCAGATCGAACTGATCGAGATCCGCGACCACCTGAATCGCTATGCCCCCTTCGACAACCTGCCGGAACAAACTCTCGACGAGATCGCCCGCCAGGTGCAAGTGGGCTACTTCAAGGCCGGTAGCGAAATCCTCGCCGTCGGTGCGCCGATCCACGAGCTGCATTACGTGCGCAGCGGCGCGGTGGAAATCCACCGGCGTGGCGGCGAACTGCACAACCGCCTCACCGAGGGCGACATCTTCGGCCAGGCCGGCCTGCTGCGCGGCAACAAGGTACGCCTGGGTGCCACCGCGATCGAAGACAGCCTGATCTACTTCATCCCCGGCGCGCTGTTCCATCAGCTCTGCGAGCAGTTCGACAGCTTCGCCGACTTCGTCGAAGCCGAAGGCCAGTCGCGTCTGAAATCCGCCCTGGAAGACAGCCACGGCAAGGCCAGCGAGCTGATGAAGATCAAGGTGCGCAAGCTGATCTCGCGCAGTGCGATCAGCGTGCCGCTGGATACGCCGATCCAGCAGGTAGCGCAGGTGATGACCGAACACAGCGTATCCTCGGTGATCGTCGTCGACCCCGGCACACGCTGGCCCGACCCGAGTCAGGTGGACGTGGCCGAGCAGCAGACCCAGGTGATGGCCGGCATTCTCACCGACCGCGACCTGCGCACCCGCGTGGTCGCCGCCGGCCTGCCCAGCGATACCCCTGTCAGCCAGATCATGACGCCCAACCCCATCACCCTGCAGGCCGACGACTCGGTGTTCGAGGCCATGCTGTGCATGCTGCGCAACAACATCCACCATCTGCCGGTGCTGCATCGCCGCCGCCCAGTTGGCGTGGTAGCGCTGGCCGACATCATCCGCTACGAGTCACGCAGCAGCCTGTATCTGGTCAACGGCATCTTCAACAAGACCTCGGTGGACGGGCTCAAGAGCCTGCTGCCGGACCTGCGCGCCACCTTCGTACGAATGGTCGCCGACGACGCCAGCGCGCACATGGTCGGCAGCGCCATGAGCGGTATCGGCCGCGCCTTCGGCCAGCGCCTGCTGGAGCTGGCCGAACAGAAGCTCGGTCCGCCCCCGGTGCCCTACTGCTTCATGGCTGCCGGCTCCATGGCCCGCGACGAGCAACTGCTGCTCACCGACCAGGACAACGCCCTGGTGCTCGACGACCGCTTCGATGCGGACGAACACGACGCCTACTTCGCCGAATTGGCGCAGTTCGTCAGCGATGGCCTGGCCGCCTGCGGCTACAGCTACTGCAAGGGCGGCATCATGGCCACCAATCCCAGATGGCGGCAGCCGCTGAAGGTGTGGCGGCAGTACTTCAGCGAGTGGATCGAGCGGCCCAACCCGGAAACCCTGCTCAACGCCAGCATCTTCTTCGACCTCGACGGCCTCTACGGCGAAACCGAGCTGGTGGAAAACCTCAAGGACCTGCTGGCACAGAAGGCCAGCGCCAGTCCCGCTTTCCTCGCCGCGCTGGCACGTAATGCGCTCAACCGCACGCCGCCGCTGGGCTTCTTCCGCACCTTTGTGATGGAAACCGACGGCCGCCACCGCAACATCATCAACCTCAAGGGCCGCGGTACTGCGCCGCTTACCGACCTGATCCGCGTACACGCCCTGGCTTGTGGTTCCAAGGCACAGAACTCGCTGGATCGCCTCGACGCCATCGCCGCCACCAAACTGTTGCCCAAGGAAGCGCTGGAGCACCTGCGCTACGCCTTCGAGTTCCTCAGCCTGGTGCGCGTGCGCCACCAGGCCCGTGAAGTAGAGGCCGGCAACGCGCCAAGCAACTACATCGAGCCGGAACAGTTCAGCGCCAGCGAACGCCAGCACCTCAAGGAAGCCTTCCAGGTGATCAGCAACGCGCAGAAATTCCTGCGCTTTCGCTACCCGGCGCAACCGGCGAGCCGTCCACGATGAGTGAGCGCGCGGCCCAGGACTGGCCGCAACTGTTCGCCAGCCTCGCCGACAGCAGCCGCGACCCGCGCCTGCTCGCCTACTACGGCGCCGGCTGCGTCGCGGCCGATACGCCGCTGCAGGATGTCCCGCTGGTGGCACTGGACGTGGAAACCACCGGCCTCGACCCGCGTGAGCACGCCATCGTCAGCCTTGGCCTGGTACCGCTGAGCCTGCAACGCATACGCTGCAGCGAGGCGCGCTATTGGGTGGTCAAGCCCACCAGCGAGTTGAACGCCGAATCGGTCACCTTCCACCACATCACCCACAGCGACATCCGCCACGCCCCACGCCTGGCCAGTGTGCTCGACGAACTGCTCGAAGCCCTGGCCGGCAAGGTGGTGGTGGCGCACTACCGTAATATCGAGCGCAGCTTCCTCGACCAGGCCGTGCGCCAGCACCTGGGCGAAGGGCTGATCTTCCCCATCATCGATACCATGGAACTGGAAGCCCGCCTGCATCCCAAACGCACTGTGAGCTGGTGGGATCGCCTGCGCGGTCGTGAGCCCACCTCCATCCGCCTGGCCGAGAGCCGCCTGCGCTATAGCCTTCCGCTCTACTCCGCACACCATGCGCTGACCGACGCGCTGGCCTGTGGAGAACTGCTGCAAGCGCAGGTGGCGAGGCACTACCCGGCGCATACGCCGATCAGCGCTCTCTGGACCTGAACCCCAGCCACCCGCGCGACGTGCGGGTACTCTCGAATCAAGACAACACAAGCACACGCCCATGAATCGCCGCAAGAAGATCAAACAACTGCTCGAAGCTCACGCCATGAAGGCCAATGCCAAGCTCGCACCCAAAAGCAACAAACCCAAGTACGTCAGCAAAGCTGACAGGGCGAAGTTGGAGGCTGAAGCGGCTCAAGAGCCTGTCACTCCCGCTGAGTAGAAGTCGGCAAACGGACAGTTTGATGGTACCCACGCAGAGCGTGGGTACCATCAAAAGCACCCTCTCCCCCCAGCCCCTCGGCGTGGGCATCCTGCGTTGCTCTATCTCCTGCATCCATGCAGTCGTCTCCCATGAATGGGAGAGGCGAGCAAAAGCCTTGCGGCTAAAGCGGACTGCCGCCCAGCCCCTCCTATAGGGGCCAGTGGCGTTAGCCGAGGACCTTGTCGGCGGTGTACACCGCCTCGTCGAGAAAGACATTGACCGCCGGATGATCGCGCTCGCCCTTGCGGTAGGCTAGGAACACGCCGCGCTGGATATCCGGCAGCAGCGGGACGGCGGTGACGCCGGGCAGCGGGCGTACCAGGCGCAGGCCGGAGACGATGGAGATGGAGTTGCCCGAGGCGACCATGGCCGCGACCATCTCGAAGCCCGCGCAGTGGGCGTTGATACGCGGCGCATAGCCCGAGCGGCGGCACAGGTTGGTGATGAATTCGCCGAACGAGCTGCCGGTGGAGTCCAGCGCCCAGGCTTCGTCGCGCAGCTCGGCGATGGTCAGGCTGTCGCGCCTGGCCAGTGCATGGTCGATGGGCAGCAGCACGTGCAGTTGATCCTGGGTCAGGGGAATCAGTGCGTAGTTCTCGCGGTTCTCGTCGGGCTGCACGGCTAGGTCGTCGATCACCGCCACGTCGATCTGCCAGGCGCCGAGGGCGCTGAGGCTTTCCTGCGGTTCCAGTTCCAGCACCACCACGTTCAAGCGCGGGTAGGCGCTGCGCAGCGCACGCACGGTTTCCGCGATCACCGCCACGGCAATCGAAGGAAAGGCGGCCACACGCAGCTCACCGGCGATTTCGCCGCGCAGCAGCGCCAGCTCCGAGCGCGCTTCGTCGAGCACCATGAGAATGCGTTCGGCATGCGCAACCAGGCGCTCGCCGGCCGGCGTCAGTACCACGCCGCGACCGCGCCGTTCGATCAGCGCCATATCCGCCTCACGCTCAAGCTGGGCAACCTGCTGCGAAACCGCCGAGGGCGTCAGGTGCAGTGACTCGGCAGCCGCCGCCATGGTGCGGCAGCGGGCCAGTTCACGCAGGGTGCGCAGGCGGGTGATGTCCATGGCGCGATCTCAATAGTTAAGGGTCGCTAACGAATAGGTTAAAAATAAATCAGTATACATAATGATATGGCCGGCCTTAGATAGAGATATCCACACGCGCTGAACCGGGCGCGTGGTTCACCCACATTGAGGCATCGCTGAAAACCCGGTTTTCAGGCGTGCCCACAGAAGAAGAATCTCGCCATGGCTATCAGCGTTTTCGACCTGTTCAAAGTCGGTATCGGCCCCTCCAGTTCCCACACCGTCGGCCCGATGCGGGCGGCCGCGCTGTTCACCCACGCCCTGGAAAACCACGGCCACATGCCGCAGGTGAACCGTGTCGCCGCCGAGCTGTATGGCTCGCTGGGCGCCACCGGCAAGGGCCACGGCAGTGACAAGGCGGTGCTGCTCGGCCTCAGCGGCTACGAGCCGGACACAGTCGACGTGGACCAGGTGCCGGGCTACATCGAGACCATCCGCCGCGACAAGCGCATCGTCCTGGCCGGCAAGCACGCCGTCGCCTTCGACGAGAAGGCCGACCTGAAGATGTTCCGCAAGGCGCTGCCGCTGCATGCCAATGGCCTGCGCTTCGCCGCCTTCGACGCCGCCGGGATTCAGGTGCACGAGGCCACCTACTACTCGGTGGGCGGCGGTTTCGTGGTCAGCGAGGCGATCCTCGCCGACGGCTCCAAGCACAAGGTCATCGCCCCGGATGCCACCAGCCTGCCGCTGCCGTTCAGCAGTGGTGCCGACCTGCTGCGCCTGGCGCGCGAGAACGGCATCGGCATCGCCGAGGTGATGCGCCGCAACGAACGCCACTGGCGCAGCGACGAAGAGACCGATGCCGGCCTGCTGGAAATCTGGAAGGTGATGCAGGCCTGCGTCGACCGTGGCTGCCGCACCGAGGGCATCCTGCCGGGCGGCTTCAAGGTGCGCCGCCGTGCCGCAATCCTGGCGCGCAAGCTGGGCGGTTTCCAGCGCAGCTACCTGGAAGACCCGCTGCGCATGCTCGACTGGGTCAACCTCTGGGCCCTGGCGGTGAACGAGGAGAACGCCGCCGGTGGTCGCGTGGTCACCGCGCCAACCAACGGCGCCGCCGGCATCATCCCGGCAGTGCTGCACTACTACGCCAACGCCATTTCCGGCGCCAGCGAGCGCGGCATCATCGATTTCCTGCTGACCGCCGGCGCCATCGGCATCCTGTACAAGGAAAACGCCTCGATCAGCGGCGCAGAAGTCGGCTGCCAGGGTGAAGTCGGCGTGGCCTGTTCGATGGCGGCCGGCGCGCTGTGCGCGGTACTTGGCGGCACCCCGGAGCAGGTCGAGAACGCCGCAGAAATCGGCATGGAGCACCACCTCGGCTTGACCTGCGACCCGGTCGGCGGCCTGGTGCAGATTCCCTGCATCGAGCGCAACGCCATCGCCTCGGTGAAGGCCATCAATGCCGCGCGCATGGCGCTGTACGGCGACGGCTCGCACTACGTCAGCCTGGACAAGGTGATCAAGACCATGCGCGAGACCGGCGCAGACATGCTGACCAAGTACAAGGAAACCGCCCGTGGCGGCCTGGCGGTGAATATCATCGAGTGCTGATGCACGACCGCCAGATACGAAAACGCCGCGGACCCTGACAGGTTCGCGGCGTTTTCATTTATGGCCGGAACGACCCGCGCCCGTCCATGGGAGAGGGCCGTTCGTCGCTTAACGCGGCTCGCTCATCAGGCCTTTGACGATGGAAATACAGCCCACCAGCAACACGATGGTGAACGGCAGGCCCGTCGACACGGCCATGGCCTGCAGCGCAACCAGACCGCCACCGAGCAGCAGGGCGATGGCGATCACGCCCTCGATGCTGGCCCAGAACACGCGCTGCGGTACCGGCGCGTTGACCTTGCCGCCCGCGGTGATGGTGTCGATCACCAGCGAGCCGGAGTCCGACGAGGTGATGAAGAACACCACCACCAGCACGATGCCGATGAACGAGGTGATACCGGTCAGCGGCATTTCACCGAGCATGCTGAACAGCTTCAGCTCGAGGCCGGCTTCCTGCGCGCCAGTGAAACCATCGACCAGCAACTGGTTGATCGCGGTGCCACCAAAGGCGGTCATCCACAGCACCGAGACCAGCGACGGCACCAGCAGCACGGCAACGAGGAATTCACGCACGCTGCGACCACGGCTGACGCGGGCGATGAACATGCCCACGAACGGCGACCAGCTGATCCACCAGGCCCAGTAGAAGGCGGTCCAGCCCTGGCTGAAGTTGGCGTCTTCACGGCCGACCGGGTTGGACAACGCCGGCAGGTACTGCAGGTAGGCGCCGAGGTTCTTGAAGAAGTCGGTGAAGATCACCAGGGTCGGCCCGGCGATGATGATGAACAGCAGCAGGGCCATGGCCAGGCCCATGTTGATCTCCGACAGGCGCTTGACCCCCTTGTCGAGGCCGGCAACCACCGAGGCCAGGGCAATCAGGGTGATGGCGACGATCAGCAGTACCTTGGTGGTGTCCGTGGCCGGGATGCCGAACAGGTACTCCACACCCGCAGCCGCCTGCTCCGCGCCCAAACCCAGCGAAGTGACCAGACCGAACAGGGTGGCGAACACCGCGAGAATGTCGACGATATGCCCTGGCCAGCCCCAGACGCGCTCGCCGAGGATCGGGTAGAAGATCGAGCGGATCGACAGCGGCAGGCCCTTGTTGAACGAGAACAGCGCCAGCGCCAGCGCGACAATGGCGTATATCGCCCAGGGATGCAGGCCCCAGTGGAAGATGGTCGCGGCCATGCCCAGGCGCACGGCTTCTTCGGCGTTGCCGGCGGCGCCACCAAGCGGTGCCCAGTCGGTGCGCACACCGTCCTCACCGACGGTGATGCCGCCCATCGCCGAGCTGTAGTGCGACATGGGTTCGGACACACCGTAGAACATCAGACCGATACCCATACCGGCAGCAAACAGCATGGAGAACCAGCCCATGTAGGTGTAATCGGGAGTCGCGTCCTTGCCGCCGATACGCACCTTCCCCAGTGGCGAAAGGATCAGACCTATACAGAGGATGACGAAGATGTTGGCGGCGCCGATGAAGAACCAGGCCATGTGGTGGGTGAGCCAGTCGCGCAGCCCGCTGAACAGCGGCTCGATCTGGTTCTGTAGGGCCAGGGCGAGGATCACGAAAATCACCGCGACGATCGCGGAGATGGTGAAAACCTTGCCATGAATGTCGAGGGCGAAGACGAACTGCCCTTTGATGTTGTCCTGACCGATGACGTAATCGGTGTCGATCAGGTTGGCTTCACCGGTCGGTGCCGGGATGCCTTCGTGGGTTTCCGCTGCGGATGGCGGGGTCGTGTCATGCGAAGGGACGTTTCCCATACGAGGCGTACTCCTTGATGTGTTTTGGGCTCGCTAAGCCGAACGTGAACAGGACGGATGCCCTCCTCCAATTAAAGACGACCTGCAAACGGGTCGAACCGGAAAGGGTAACACATGAATTCCGCTCACTCAGACTCACAGACACATGAGAGTCCTGAATAATTCCTCGAAAGGTGGCAATTTGCCCGACACTGCCATTCGCCAGATAGCCATGGCAGGATGCTCGCGAACGCTGCATAACCCCCGTGGTCAGCTGCACACAGCCTGTGCAAAGGAAGACCCTGCATGCCTGCGGATTTCGGCATTCCCCATCTGTTCGCCTACCTGATCGCCACCATTCACGCCCTTGGCGTATTGGCCGCGATCCACGCCGTGCTGACCGTGCGCACCGCCCAAGGCGCGCTGGCCTGGGGTCTGTCGCTGTTCTTCATGCCCTACCTGACGCTGCTGCCGTACCTGGTGTTCGGCCGCAGCCGCTTCGATGCCTACGTCAAGGCGCGGCGCCAGGCCGACAAGGAAATGCACCACGCCATGGCCGAACAGGACTGGCGCCCCTGGGTCGAGGAAGCCAAGGCGGCGCACCTGTCGCCGGCCTACGACCGACTGCGCGCGCTGCCGCGCCTGTCGCATCTGCCCGGCCTGATCGGCAACCGCGTCGAACTGCTGATCGACGGCGAAGCCACCTTCGCCGCCATCTTCGCAGCCCTGGCCAGCGCCCAGCAGGTGATTCTGCTGCAATTCTTCATCATCCGCGATGACCGCCTCGGCCGGCGCCTGCAAGACGTACTGCTGGAGCGCGCCGCCGCAGGCGTACAGGTGCATGTGCTGTATGACGGCGTCGGCAGCCATTCGTTGTCCGCCGCCTTCATTGATCGCCTGCGCCGCGGCGGCGTGCAGATACACGCCTTCCCCACACGCTCCGGGCTGTTCAATCGCTTTCAGCTGAATTTCCGCAACCACCGCAAGATCGTCGTGGTCGACGGCGAGATCGGCTTTCTCGGCGGGCTCAACGTCGGCATCGAATACCTTGGGCAGAAACCGCCGCTGGCGCCCTGGCGCGATACTCACGTCGAAGTGCGCGGCCCCGTGGTGGCCAGCCTGCAGGAAGCCTTCGCCGAAGACTGGTACTGGGCCTGCCAGAAGCTGCCGCCGCTGCTGATGCCGAGCAAGCAGGATGAACCCGGCCTGCTCTGCCAGGTGATCGCCAGTGGCCCGGCCGATCCGCAGGAAACCTGCTCGCTGCTGTTCGTCGAAGCGATTCATGCAGCGCGCGAGCGGGTGTGGCTGAGCAGCCCCTACTTCGTGCCCGACGAGGCGCTGTTCGCCGCACTGCGCCTGGCGGTGATGCGCGGCGTGGACGTGCGCCTGCTGCTGCCGTCACGCCCCGATCACCGCATTGTCTATGCCGCCTCCAGCCTGTATGCCTTCGAGGCGCTGCGCGCCGGCGTGCGCATCTTCCGTTACCAACCGGGGTTCCTGCACCAGAAGGCGCTGCTGATCGACCACGATGTCAGCATGCTGGGCAGCGCCAACCTGGACAACCGCTCCTTCCGCCTGAATTTCGAGGCCAGCCTGCTGACCTTCGACGAGGGCTTCAACGCCCTGGTAGCGAACATGCTGGAGGAAGACTTCAGCCTCTCACGCGAGCTGGTCAACGCCGACCGGCGCAACCTGCACCGCCTGCAGCAACTGGGCATGCGCGTAGCGCGGCTGATCTCGCCGATTCTCTGAGCCGCGGCTATGGTTAGGGTGCCAACCGCTGTTAGCTGTCAGCGAGAACCTGCACGCCATGACCAAGTGCTCTGCCCTGCTGCTCTGCCTGTTCGTCCTGCCCGCTCTGGCGCAGGAGGAGATTCACGTCGGTGTCGAACTGCAGCCCTATCAGCCTTACTCGGATGTGGAGAACGGCGAATACCGTGGCTATGCGCGCGATCTGCTGGACGCCTTCGCCGCCGAGCATGGCTATCGCTTCGTCTACATGCCGCTGCCGGTCAGGCGCCTGCTCGGTGACTTTCTGTCCGGCCGGGTCGACCTCAAGTTCCCCGATCACCCGCAATGGAACGCCGACCAGAAGGCCGGCCATGACATTCACTACAGCGCCCCGGCAGCGCCCTATGTAGATGGCATCCTGGTCAAGCCGCAGCACCTCGGTCAGGGCCAGCAACGTATCGAACTGCTCGGCACGCAGAACGGCTTCACGCCCTGGCCCTATCTGCCGGACATCCGCGCCGGGCACATACGCCTGATCCAGGCCAACCAGATCGACTCGTTGCTGCGCATGGCAAGCAGTGACCGCGTCGACGCCGTCTACCTCAACCCCAGGGTAGTGGCTCACCAACTCAGGCAGATGCGCATGGCAGCCGACAGCCTGGTGTTCGACCCGCAACTGCCGCACGTGGAAGATCACTACTACCTGTCGAGCATCCACCATCCGCAACTGATCGAGGCGTTCAACCGTTTTCTCGAAGAACAGGCCGAGCTGGTGGGGGAAATTCGCCGTCGCCACGGGCTGTGAGTCGGCCGGTGGCGTGGCGGCGGCTCAGTACTTCCAGCTGACGCTCACGCTGGCATTACGCGGGGCGCCGTAGTAGGCCTGAGTCCAGTACAGGCTGCTCAGATACTTCTCGTCAGTGAGGTTGTTGAGGTTGGCCGACACGCTCCAGTTCGGGTCGATATCGTAGCTGGCCATCAGGTCGACCACGGCGTAGGCATCCTGCTCGGCAATACCGTTGTGAGTGTCGTCCTGCCAACGCACAGCAGCGCCAACCTTGAGTTTGTCCATCGCTGGAACACGATAGGTGGCAGCGGTCTTGACCATGTGCTTGGGCGAGTAGGTGACCCCGTGCGAGCCATCGGCATTGGTGATGTCGACGAAGGTGTAGCCCGCATTCAGCTCCAGCCCCTGAATGGGCTGGCCGGAAATCTCGATCTCGTAGCCTTCGCTGGTCAGCCCCTCGACCGCGCGGTAATAGGCGCGGCCACCGATGGTGCCCGCCTGTTGGGCGAAGTTGTCCTGCTCGGTGCGGAATACGGCCAGCGCCACGTTGACCTTATCGTCGAACAGCTCGCCCTTGATGCCCACCTCGTAGTTCACACCCTCTACCGGCGCCAGGCGCGAGCCTGCAGCATTGGTTTTGGTCTGCGGATCGAAGATCTCGGTATAGCTGGCATAGACCGAATACTGATCGGTGATGTCGTAGACCACGCCCGCGTAGGGCACCACCTTGCCGCTGTTCTTCGAGTTTTTCTCTACACCGTAGTTGGTACCGTTACTTTTCACGTCGACGACACGGGTACCGGTGATCAAGCTCAAGTTATCGGTCAGGCTCCAACGCGCGGCACCGTACATGCTCGTCATGCGGTCGGTGAAGTCACTGCCATTGGTGGGCAGATCATTCAGCGGCCTGCCAATGTCGCCATTCCACTCCTCCAGTGGCGGCAGAGCTGTACCTCTCGTGGAGTCATAGTAGGAAATATCGCTCAATTCCGAACGCGACCAGCTGGCGCCCAAGGCGGCCTCATGCTGGCGGCCAGCCAGGTTGAATGGTCCACTGGCCTGCACATCGACGATCAGCTGCTTGTTCTCGTCCTTATACTCGGACGGATAGCTGAACAGGCCGAGGCCGGTATTCCGATCCGGCGTACCGTACATGTAGAACAACGAGCCATCGCCCTTCTTTTCCACTCGCGTCAGTACGGTCTTGGCTTGCCAACCGTTGTCGAAGGTGTGCGCCAGCTCGGCAAAGGTGCGGTTTTCCTTGACGTCCCAATAGGCCCAATCGGAGGACGTGCTGGTCGAACGGGAATAGTCGGTCTTCGAACCATCGCTGTAGTTCAGCGGCAAAGCCCCCCACATCGGTGAGTTGGCATCGCTGGTCTGTAGGGTATGACCGAGGGTGAAGACGGTGCGGTTGTCCAGGTCGAACTCCAGTACGCCATGGAACACGTTCTTCTCACGCGAGTAACGGTCGAGGTAGGAGTTCTTGTTTTCGTTGGCGTACACCACGCGCCCACGCACTGTGCCGGCATCGTTGAGCGCGCCGGATACGTCGGTATCGATACGTCGCTTGTCCCAGGAGCCGGCGGTCAGGTCCACGCGCGCCTGCGGCACGGCGGTCGGTCGCTTGCGCACGAAGTTGACCGTTGCCGACGGGTTGCCGGTGCCGGAAATCAGGCCGTTGGCACCGCGGATCACTTCCACGCGCTCGTACATCGAGGTGTCCAGATCGCCCTCGACGTTGCCGTAGACGAAGGGCACGGAGATGCCGTCGTACTGGAAGTTGGTGATGTCGAAGCCGCGGGCGGTGTAGTAGGTGCGATCCGTTTCGACTTCCTGTACCTGCACGCCCGGCACGGCCTTGAGCGCATCGTTGACACTGGTGAGCTTGAAGTCGCGCAGCTGGGCGCCGCTCAGGGTGGAAATCGACTGCGGCGTCTGCCGCGGAGTCAGGTCGAGCTTGGTCGCAGCGCTGCTGGGGGTGGATTTGTAGCTATCGACCTCGGCCACCGTACTGCTGCTGCCAACCACGGTCTGGGCATCGAGCTCGATCTGCTCCTGCTCGGCCAGGGCTTGATTGAAACTGCAGGCGGCCGCAACCGCCACGGCCAGGTGGGTTTTTCTGCTGAACAAGGGACGATCTCCTGATGCGCTGTCGATAGCCGCAGATAGTCCCTTCGCAGCCGAGTGCCTCCCTGGCAGGCATTTGCCAATCGCAAATGCAAACAATTAGCGACAAAATTCTCGCAGCAGGCATCCCCTTAGTCAATACGAATAATTTACATCTACAGCTGCATTTATTTGCTTTTGAGGATGCCGCAATCCGCCCCGACCCAACGTGCTCGACTTTCCATGCTGCTCGGCTGGCCGTTGTAGGTGCCTTTGACCTGGGTGGTGAATTCCTTGTCGCTGACGAAACGCGTCTCCCCTTCACCCTGAGCATCCGGGCAGTTGAAGCGGAATTTCCATAGCGTCGCGCTGCGTTCGAGAATCTCGTTGCTGCAGCCGGAGTCAGGGTCGTGCAGGGGGATTTCCTGAGCCTTGATCTGCTCGGCGGTGAGGCACATCTGCACGCCACCGGCACCGAGTTTGATGCCCTGCTCGGCCATCATGTTCTCCATCATCTGCCGCTGTTCGGCCGGCAGGTTCTGCATCTGCGCCAGCATTTCCTCCATGCCGGGCATGGCCTGGCCACCCACCTGCATGTTGTGCGAGCTGACTTCCCAGACACCGGGCTTAAGATCCAGGGCGCTGGCCATGACGGGCGACAGGCAGAGAGCAAGCGGGAGGGCGAAGCGAAACAGAGGGCGCATGGCAGGTCTCCTGGGCAGGTGGTTAGCCAAGCCTAGCAGGCCCTAGATGAACAAAACCCCCACAGGCTCGCGCCGCATGGGGGTTTCCTTCTTTTGATCCGGCACTTGTGGCGCCGGAAGCCTGAGTCCGCTCTGGCGAACCTAGCCCGCGTCAGCCGCAGGGGAGCTCAGCTCACAGCTCCAGAGTTCCAACGCCGGCTGGCTCGCTTGTGGCGGGCCGAGCCAATCGCTCATCGGGCGACAACGCTGGTTGAAACACAGTTGGTAATCCCCGGCTTCAGGCGTACGCCCGACTCGCAGGGGTTGCAAAGGCGGTAGCTGACGCTGGTAGTGCCAGCTGCCATTGCGCAGTTCGGCGCCGTCGGGAATTTCCATTCCGGCGCCGGAACCCTTGACCCGCGCCTCGCCGAGGACCAGGCCCTCGGCGGTGACACGGTAATCCTCTTCCCAGCGCACCTTCTCGATGGTGTGGGTCCAGGCCAGGGTGAAGGACGACGTGGGCAACTCTGCCCATACCGCGCCGGCCAACCCCAGGCAGAGGCCGATCACGCCGTCGCCGCCTCGGCACGACGAGCGCGCCACAGGTGCTGAGCGATGAAGATGGCACTGAGGGCAAAGCCGATTTCGTCACTGATCGGGGTGGCGAGAATCAGGCTGGCACCAGCGGCCAGGCCCAGGATGCGCTCCCACCAGGTCAGCTTGGCCTGCAGGAAGCCGGTGAACACCACACCCCAGATACCGATGGCCAGTGCCGCCTTGAACAGCACGTAGAAAGTCGCCAGCAGGCTGTCGCCCTGCAACATCAGCGCTGGCGAGTAGACCGCCATGAACGGCACGACGAAGCCAGCGATGGCGATACGCACTGCCCAGAAGCTGATCTTCAGACCACGCTCCTTGGCAATCGGCGCGGCGGCGAAGCAGGCCAGCGCCACCGGAGGCGTGAGGTCGGCCATGATGCCGAAGTAGAAGACGAACATGTGCGAGACGATCAGCGGCACGCCCAGTTCCAGCAGGGCCGGCGCGGCAATCGAGCTGGTGATGATGTAGTTGGGGATGGTCGGGATACCCATGCCCAGCACCAGGCAGGTGAGCATGGTCAGCACCAGCGACAGGAACAGGTTGTCCTGGCCGATGGCGAGGATGTAGCCGGCGAAGGTGGAGGCCACCCCGGTCAGCGACACCACGCCGATGATCACCCCGACCAGGGCGCAGGCGATGCCCACCGGCACCGCATGGCGCGCGCCCTCGACCAGCGCGTGCAGGCACAGGGTCAGGGTGTCGCGGCCGCCCTTGACGAACCAGCAGACCGCTACCAGCGCCGCGATGACGCCGAACACCACGCCGATACCAAGCTGGAAGAAGCCGGCGCAGAGCACGCCCAGGGCGATCCAGAAGGCGAAGCGCATGACCTTGGACGAGACCCGCAGGATGATCGCTGAGCCGAGGATGACCATGGCGGTCAACGCCAGGCCAACGGTGCCGGAGAACAGCGGGGTACGCCCGGAGAACAGCAGGTAGATGAGGATGAACAACGGGATCAGCAGAAACCAGCGTTCACGCACGGCCTTCCACGGGTTCGGGCATTCTTCCTTGGGCAGGCCGCGCAGGTTGGCGCGTTTGGCCTCCAGGTGGACCATCCAGAACACCGAACCGAAGTACAGCAACGCCGGGATCAGTGCGGCCTTGGCCACTTCGAAGAAGGGTACGTTGATGGTCTCGGCCATGATGAAGGCCACGGCGCCCATGATTGGCGGCATGATCTGGCTGCCCATCGACGAGGTGGCCTCGACCCCGCCGGCGAAAGCCGGGCGATAACCGAAGCGCTTCATCAGCGGAATGGTGAACTGGCCGGTGGTGACCACGTTGGCCACGCCGGAACCGGTGATGGTGCCCATCAGCGCCGAGGACACCACCGACACCTTGGCCGGGCCGCCGACCTTGTGGCCGAACAGGCCCATGGCGAAATCGGTGAACAGCTTGATCATCCCGGCCTGCTCGAGGAAGGCGCCAAACAGGATGAACAGGAAGATGTAGGTAGCCGACACGTAGGTCGGCGTGCCGTACAGGCCCTCGGTACCGAAGGCCAGCTGGTTGACGATCTGGTCGAAGCCGTAGCCGCGATGCATCAGGTCGCCCGGCAGGTACTGGCCGAGCATGCCATAGGCAAGAAACAGCGCGCAGATGATCGGCAGGGCGATGCCCATGACCCGGCGCGCGGCCTCGAACACCAGCACGATGAGGGTTATGCCGATGATCATGTCGCTGGTGGTCATGTCACCGGAACGCAGGATCAGGTCCGCCTCGAAATACCACTGGTAGACCGCCGTGGCCATACCGGCCAGGCCGAGCAGCCAGGCCAGCGGCTGCCAGGGGCGCTTGGCGCCGAAAGCCGGGATGCTGATGAACACCACCAGCAACAGGAAGCCGACGTGCACCGCACGCAGCACCTGGGTAGATACCGGGTGGAAAGCCGCGGTGACGATCTGGAAGATGGAAAACAGCAGCGCGACGGCGAACAACGCCTTCGGCCAGTCGGACGGGCTGGCGCCCATACCCTGATTCTGCTCACTCATGGAGTGCAAACCTCATGACTACTTCGATACGGGACAGAGTCGCCAACAAAACCTACCGTCCATGAACGCCGGTTTTATTCGCGATTCTGTGAAGACCGGACCGCGGCGCAAGCGCCACGGTCCGAGCCGTCATTACAGCGCGCCGGCTTCCTTGTAGAAGCGCTCGGCACCCGGGTGCAGCGGGATCGGCAGGTTCTGGGTGGCGGTCTCCAGCTTGATGTCCTGAGCGGCGGAGTGAGCGGTGCCCAGGCGGCCGAGGTTGTCGAACATCAGTTTGGTCATCTGGTAGGCCACTTCGTCGGACACGCCTTCGTGAGTGACCAGGATGTTGGTGATGGCAACGGTGGGCACGTCAGCGTCCTGACCGTCGTAGGTGCCAGCCGGGATGGTGGCTGCCTCGTAGGCGGCGTTGTCGATCTTCGCGGTCACTTCGGCCGGGATGGCGACGAAGCTGATCTTCATGGTCGAAGCCAGGTCACGAATGGCGGCCATACCCAGACCGGAGGACTGCAGGGTGGCGTCCAGCTGACGGTTCTTGATCAGCTCGACCGACTCGGCGTAGGGCAGGAACTCGACCTTGCCCATGTCCTTGTAGGTCAGGCCAGCGGCTTCGAAGATGGCGCGAGCGTTGAGCTCGGTGCCGGACTTCGGCGCGCCGACGGAGATGCGCTTGCCCTTGAGGTCTTCCAGGGTCTTGATGCCGGATTCGGCGTTGGCGACGATCTGGATGTAGTTCGGGTAGGTACCGGCGATAGCGCGGATTTTCTTCAGCGGCGCCTTGAAGCCAGCGTCTTCGACGCCGTTCCAGGCATCGGCCACCGAGTCACCGAGGGCGAAGGCCAGCTCACCGCGACCGGCTTCGAGCAGGTTGAGGTTTTCCACCGACGCCTTGGTCGCCTGGACCGAGGTCTTGGAGCCCTCGATGCCGTTGCTGTAGAGCTGCGAAAGAGCCACGCCAATCGGGTAGTAGACACCGCTGGTACCGCCGGTGAGCACGTTGATGAAAGTCGGGGCAGCGAGCACTGCGGTGCTGGCAGTGATGGCCGCGGCAGCGGCGAACAGGCTGAGTTTCTTGGTCAGTCGCATGGAAGTATCTCCGTCGTTGTTATTGGCTGTATGCAGAGTTTCACTCTAGACGACGCCACGCAGGCGGCGTCGACGTTGCGCGATCAGCAGCGCAGGGTGCAACGTTGGACAAGAGCCGCGGCGGGCGCGGTAGGAAGGCGGCCCATGCACGGCAGCGAGTGCGGCATGGCGCGAGGGGCATGGCAGTTCATGGGCTGACCTCTTGTCGTTGTTATGGTCGCCACGTCGGCAAGATGCTGCGCGGCTGTAACTGTCATAGCAGATGCCGTGCCAGGGCCTGAAAAGCCCGAGATAGAGGGGTTACATCTAAAGACCGATGGGTCATTGAGCGGGAAATCGCCTACATCTGTGACAGGGTCGGCAAAATTCCGCTTATCGCGTCACGCGCTCAGTAGGAGCCACGCCCCGCGGCGAATGGCGGCCATCGCGCAATACCAAGCTCATACCCAAAAGCTTCGCCCGGGGCGGAGCCCCACAGGTGAAGGCGATCAGACTTGCTTACCCGTAGGGTGCGCCGTGCGCACCGAGAGTACCGCGGTCCAAAAATTTGCTGCGCACGACCTAAGCGGCCCTGCGACGCCCTACTCTTCGCCCCCCGGCAGGTAATCACCGCGCGCCAGGCCATGGCGCTGCATCTTCTCGTTGAGAGTGCGGCGCGGCAACTGCAGCATTTCCATCACTGCGGTGATGTTGCCCTGGCATTGCAGCAAGGCGTTGTGCAGGCACTGCGCCTCGAAGGCCTCCATCTGCTGCGCCAGCGCCTGACCGGCGAAACGCTCGGCTGGCGGCGGGCTGGAAAGCCCCAGGGCATGGCGCTCGGCGGCGTTGATCAGCTCACGGACGTTGCCCGGCCAGTCATGGCCGAGCAACCGAGCCAGTTCGCTCGGCGCCAGTGGCGGCGCTTCGCGCCCATGACGCAGCGCCGCCTCATGGGCGAAATGTTCGAACAGCAGCGGAATGTCCTCGCGGCGCTCGCGCAGCGGCGGAATATGCAGGGTAGCGACGTTCAGGCGGTACACCAGGTCCTCGCGGAAACGCCCGGCCTTGACCTCGTCGAGCAGATCCGGCTTGGCCGCGCTGATCACTCGCAGGTCGACCTGGATGCTCTTGTTCGAGCCGAGGCGTTCCAGGGTCTTTTCCTGCAGCACGCGCAGCAGTTTGACCTGTTGCGCCAGCGGCAGACTCTCCACCTCGTCGAGGAACAGGGTACCGCCATCGGCATGCTCGATACGGCCGATGCGCCGTGCCTGGGCGCCAGTGAAGGCGCCGCTCTCGTGACCGAACAGCTCGCTTTCGAAGATGGTCTCGGGAATCGCCGCACAGTTCAGCGCGGCGAAGGCCTTGCTAGCCCGTGGGCTGAAATCGTGCAGGCTGCGCGCCACGCGCTCCTTGCCGCTGCCGGTCTCGCCGCGGATCAGCACATTGACCGAGGTGCCGGCCAGTTCGAGGATCTGCCGCCGCAGGTTTTCCATCGGCCGCGAAATGCCGATCAGTTGGCTCTCGATACGGCCCTTGTCGGCCACCTGCCGACGCAGTTGGCGGTTCTCGCAAACCAGCCGGCGCTTGTCCAACGCACGGCGCACGCTGTCGAGCAGACGCTCGGGGGTGAAGGGTTTCTCGATGAAGTCATAGGCCCCCTGACGCAGTGCCTGCACCGCCATGGGTACATCGCCATGACCGGTGACCAGGATCACCGGCAGGTCGGTGTCCACCTGCAGCAGCTTATCCAGCAATTGCAGGCCATCGCTGCCGGGCATACGCACATCGCTGACGACGATGCCGGGGAAGTCGCGGTCGACCAGAGCCAAGGCTTCGGCCGCACTGGCGCAGGTACGCACCTCGAAACCGGACAGTTCCAGCCACTGCTGCACCGCCTCGCGAATCGCCGCTTCGTCGTCGACCACTATGACCTGAGCGCTCATGGTACCTCCTCTTGAGAACGGCCGCAGTGTAGGGTGGGTTAGCGCCGCGAACCACTCCCTTCAACACACCTCCGCCAGTGCTGCGACGCGTAACCCACCGGACGATCGTCCCGCGAGACACCAATGGTGGGTTACGGCGCGGCATAAAGTTGCGAAGTCATCGTGATATCGGTGACACGCCTAACCCACCCTAGACTGCGACGAGCGCCAGTTTCTGGCGAAACCCGGTGCGCGCGGCGCACCCTACGGCCGGCCGCGCAGTTCGTAGGGTGCGCCATGCGCACCAGCCGCGACACCACTGTGAAGGGAGCTACGGCGCAGCCGGCAGCCTCAGGGTAAACACCGCGCCCAGCTCACCGTTATGCGCCTCCAACGTGCCGCCGAGATCGCGCACGATACCGTAGGACACCGCCAGCCCGAGCCCCAAACCCTGCCCCACCGGCTTTGTGGTGAAGAAGGGTTCGAATACGCGACCGAGGGTTTCCTCGGCGATGCCGCCGCCACTGTCCTCGACGCTGAGCAGGCAGCCATCGTCTTCACGGGCGATGCGCACCAGCAGGATGCGTGATTCGCTCTCGGCCATGGCGTCGAGGGCGTTGTGCAGCAGGTTGAGGATCACCTGTTCGATGCGGATGGCATCGCCAAGCACTTCGGCCTCGTCGTCGATCTGCGTGCGCAGCTCCACCTGCTCGCTGCGCATGCGCGGTGCCAACAGCTGCAGGGCCTGCTCCAGCACATCACCGAGGCACAGGCGCTCGCTGAGGCCGGCCGGGGTCTTGCGGGCAAAGGTCTTGAGGTGGCCGGTCAGCGCCGCCATGCGCTGCAGCAGACCATCGATGCGCTGCAGACCGTCGCGCACCGCTTCCGGCCGACCACTGTCGAGCAGCAGGCGCAGACTGCCGAGCTGCATCTGCAGGGCGGTCAGCGGCTGGTTGATCTCGTGCGCCAGCGCCGCCGACATCTGCCCCAGCGCGGCCATCTTGGCGGCATGCACCAGGCCGTCCTGGGCTTCGCGCAGCTCGGCGGTGCGCAGCGCCACCTCGCGCTCCAGGCGCTCGCGGATGCCGGCCTGCAGACGCTGGTTCTTGCGGCGCTGGGCGAGGAACAACAGCAGGAAGGCGAAGGTCATCCACACCCCGGCAGCAGCCAGGCGATAGCTGCGCACGCTATCCGCCAGACCGACCGGCTCGCTGAGCAGATGCAGGGTCCAGCCCTCTTCGGGCATGTGCAGACGCTGCCAGAGATAGTCGCGATTACCGTCGGGGCCATCGACGCGCGCCCAGTCAGCATCGTCGTCGATATGCCGATGCACCTGATGCGCCAGCGGCTGCAGCGCCTGCTCGGCGTAGCGGCGCACCTCCACCAGTTCGGCGCGCGCCTGTTCGTCGAGTGGCTGCAAGGCGCGAAAGCGCCAGATCGGCTTGTTGCTGAGGATCACCACCTGATAGCTGTCGGCGACCAGCAGCACGCCGGGCTGACCGACCCATTCGCGCTGCAGGTCTTCCAGCTCCAGCTTGACCACCAGTACGCCGAGCAGCTCGCCCTGGGCATCGCGCACCACGTGGGAGAGGAAATAGCCGGGAATACCGGTGGTCACGCCCACCGCGAAATAGCGTGCACCGCCATCGCGCAGGGCGTTCTGGAAATAGGGACGGAAGGCGTAGTTGTTGCCGACAAAACTGCTCCAGTCGCGCCAGTTGCTGGCCACCAGAGTTTCGCCCTGGGCATCGAGCAGGTACAGCACGGTGGAGCCGGCGGCCGCGTTGAGCCGCTCCAGGCGCTGGTTCAGCGCCAGGCGTAGCTGACGATCATGCGGCGCGCGCAGCAGGCTGCGGATATCGCTGTCCAGCGCCAGCACTTCCGGTACCGAGCTGAAGCGCTCGACCAGGGTGCGAATCGACTGGGCATAGAGCTGCAACTGCCCGCGCGCCTCGACGCTACGCTCGTCCCAGGCGCGCTGCTCGGCATGCCGTCCACCGAGCCAGAGGCTCAGCAGCAGACCGGCGAGAATCGCCAGAACGGTGAACAGTACGCGGTAACGATGCTGTTGCGGCAAGGGCATGGGCGGCTCGCGGGATCAGTACGAGCCGCATGTTACTCCATCACGAATACAGGTCGGCACGGGTCCACGGCAGATCATGAGCGCCGTCATCGCGCGGCTTTACCGCCAGGATCTGATGCAGGTTCATCCAGCCATGCTGGAAGCCGTACGCGCAGCCGGCCAGGTATAGGCGCCAGATACGCAGGGACTTTTCCGGTACCCACTGCGCGGCCTTCTGCAACTGCCGCTCCAGGCCCTGACTCCACAGCTGCAAGGTGCGTGCGTAGTGCAGGCGCAAGCTCTCGACATCGACGATCTCCAGCCCGGCCTCGCTGATTGCCTTGCTGATGGTCACCAGGTGCGGCAGCTCACCCTGCGGGAACACGTAGCGGTCGATGAACTCACCGGCGCCACGACCGACCGGACGGCCGTCGGTGAAGCGCGAGGTGATGCCATGGTTCATCACCAGGCCGCCGGCCTTGACTGCGCCGAACAGACGCTGGCAGTACAGCGGCAGGTTGGCGTGGCCAACGTGCTCGAACATGCCGACGCTGACCACCTTGTCGAAGCGGCCGTCCTGCGGCAGGTCACGGTAATCCAGCAGCTCCAGGGTCACGCGCCCTTCCAGGCCCTCCTCGGCCACGCGCTGCAGGCCCAGCTCCAGTTGCGCCTGGCTGAGGGTGATACCGTAGACCTCGACGTCGAACTCGCGCGCGGCAAAACGCGCCAGGCCGCCCCAGCCGCAGCCGACATCGAGCAGCTTGTCACCCGGCTGCAGGCGCAGCTTGCGACACAGGTGGCGCAGCTTGGCCTGCTGGGCCTGGTTCAGGTCTTCCTGACCGGTTTCGAAGTAGGCGCAGGAGTAGACCATGTCGCGGTCCAGCCACAGGCGGTAGAACTCGTTGGACAGGTCGTAGTGATAGCTGATGGCCTCGGCGTCGCTGCGTTTGTCGTGGGCGACGTAATGCTCAGTTGGTGTGGACTCATCCCCGAGTAGAGCCGTACTCAGGGCATCGCCAACCTCGATGGCCTCTTCGATGGGGCCTTCCAGATCCACCCGTCCCTCGACATAGGCAGCGCCCAGGGCATCCAGGCTGGGATGAGCCAGTTGCGTGACCAGGCTGGGGTCCTTCACCACCAGCGTCACCCTGGGTTTGGGCCCAAGGTCGATCTGCTTGCCGTCCCACAGTTTCAGGCGCAGCGGCAGTCGTAGATCACGAAGTGCGGTGGGCAGTTGCGCGAGCATGGGCATTCCTCCTGGCCAGGAGTCTGTGTTACAGAGACTAGCTTAGATGACCTTTGCGCCCTTGCAGCAGTTCGATCCTGGCGACTAGCGGCGCCTGAGCAGGGCCACGAAGAACGCTCCGCCGATGGCGGCGGTGACGATGCCGATGGGCAGATCCTGCGGTGCCAGCCAGGTGCGCGCGGCGACATCGACCCAGACCAGGAACAGCGCCCCCAGCAGCGCCGCCACCGGCAGCACGCGACGGTGCTCGGCACCGACCAGAAAGCGCGCCACGTGCGGCAGCATCAGCCCGACGAAACCGATGGCGCCGGACAGCGATACCAGCACCCCGGTGAGCAAGGACGCCACCACGAACACCAGTAGGCGCACCCGCCGTGGCTCCAGGCCCAGGCTCACCGCGCTCTGCTCGCCGGCCATCAGCGCATTCAGCGCGCGACCCAGGCCGAGCAGCACCGCCAGCGCCAGCAGCAGGCACAGCGCCGGCAGCCAGAGCAGTTCCCAGCGCGCCAGGCCGAGGCCACCGAGCATCCAGAACAACACCGAGCTGGCCGCATGGGGGTTGCCCAGGTACAGCAACAGGTTGCTCGCCGCCATCATCACGAAGGATACCGCCACGCCGGCCAGCAGCAGGCGCTCGCTGTGCAGCCGACCACCGCGGCTGGCAATCGCCAACACCAGCAGCATGCTCGCCATGGCGCCGACGAAGGCCGCCAGCGGCAGGCTGAGCATCCCGGCGAACTCGCCCAGGTAAAGCACCACGAGTACCGCACCGAAGGCTGCGCCAGAGCTGACGCCGAGCAGGTGCGGGTCGGCCAGCGGGTTGCGCGTTACCGCCTGCAGCGCCGTACCCACCAGGGCCAACCCGGCGCCGACCAGCGCACCGAGCAGCACCCGTGGCGCGCGCAGCTGCCAGACGATGCTGTCCTGGCCGGCGCTCACCGCCACTGCGGGCTCGATGCCGAACAGCTGCCGAGCGAGGATTGCCAGCACGCGCTCCAACGGCACCTGAGCCGCACCGAAGACCAGCGACAGCGCACAGGACAGCGCCAGCAATACCGCCAGGCCGAGCAGCAGCAAGCGAAAACGCGTCACTGCGCGAAGGCCTCGGGATGCAGCGCGGCAGCCAGGGTTTCGATGGCGGCGACGTTGTCCAGGCTCGGCGTGACGGCGAGATAGGAGAGCACCACGAAGCGCTGCTGGCGAATCGCCGTGACGCCCTGCAGCGCCGGGTGCTGCAGGAGAAAGTCGCGCTTCTGCGCCGCCGTACGTTCGCCATAATCGACGATCAGGATCAGCTCCGGGTCCTGCTCGACCACGGCTTCCCAGCCCACCTGCATCCAGTTGGCCGCTACGCCGTCCATCACGTTGCGCCCACCGGCCGCGGCGATCAGCGACTGCGGCATGCCCAAACGGCCAGCACTGAAGGGCAGGTCCTCGCCGCTGTCGTAGACGAACACCCGCGGTCGCGTCGGTTGCTCACCGAGCTGCGCACTTACCGCTGCCACCCGCGCCTGCATGCCCTGCACCAGGGTCTCGGCACGTTCCTCGACGGCGAAGATGCGACCGAGATTGCGCAGGTCGGTATAGACATCGTCCAGACTGGCAACGCGCTTGGGCATAACGTGCGCACAGGACTCGCTCAGCTCGTACACCGGGATGCCGAAGCGCGCCAGGCTGGCCGGGGTGACCTCGCCGCCGATGCGCATGCCGTAGTTCCAGCCGGCGAAGAAGAAGTCGGCGTCGGCATCGAGCAGATTCTCCAGCGACGGATAGCGCGCGGCCAGTTCGGGTAGCCCATCGAGCTGCGCCTGCATGGCCGGCTCGACGGTCTTCCAGCCGCTGATGCCGCTGTAGCCGACCATGCGCTGCGTCAGGCCAAGATCCAGGAGCATGGCGGTCAGGGTGATGTCGTGGCTGACCGCACGCTGCGGCGGTCGCTCGATGGTGAGTTGGCGATCGCAGCTGGTGACGGTGACGGCCCAGGCGGGGCTGATCAGCGCCAGCAGGATCGCACCGACCAGTGTAGGAGCGAGCTTTGCTCGCGAAGCTTTTGCCTTTTTCCACGATTCGCGAGCAGAGCTCGCTCCTACAGGTTCAGCCGTGCATGAACGCTTCATCAAACAATCCAGGTAATGCGCGGATGACCCGCCAGTGGATGGGTATCGACCAACGCCTGCAGGCCGAACACCTGCTGCAGCAGCTCGGCGGTCAGCACTTCGGCGGGCGTACCGATGGCCACCAGACGGCCCTGGTCGAGCACACAGAGGCGGTCGCAGAAGGCCGCCGCCAGGTTGAGGTCATGGAAGCTGGCCAGCGTCGCCAGGCCCAGCGCCTTGATCTGGCCCAGCAGTTCGAGCTGGTAGCGCGGATCGAGGTGGTTGGTCGGCTCGTCGAGGATCAGCACTTGCGGTTGCTGCACCAGGGCACGGGCGAGCAGAGCGCGCTGCTTCTCGCCACCCGAGAGGCAGGCGAAGGGCTGCTGCGCCAGACCGCTCAAACCGACACGGGCCAGCGCCTCATCCACCAGGCGCCGATCCTCGGCGTCGTCGCCATCGAACAGGCCCTTGTGCGGCGTACGGCCCATGGCCGCCACCTCGTGCACGCGCAGGCCGAAGTCCTGCGGAAATTCCTGCAGCACCACGGCCACGCGCTGCGCGCTCCAGCGCGGCGGGCGCTGCCACAGCGCCTCGCCGTCCAGCTTGACCTGGCCGACGCTGGGCCGCTGGAAGCGATAGGCGCAGCGCAGCAGGCTGGTCTTGCCGCAGCCATTGGGGCCGATCAGCCCCAGCAGCTCGCCGTCGCCGACTTCCAGGTCGATGCCCTCGAGCAGCGGACGCTGGCCGTCGGGCGACCAGGCCAGCGCCTGGATACGCAAACGTGGAGTCATCAGAAGCTGTAATCCGCGGTGACGAAGAACGAACGTGGCGCCCCCAGGTACCACTGCTCACCATCGCTGCTGGCGCTGGTGGCGTACTGGCGGTCGAACAGGTTGTTCAGTTCCAGACCCAGGCGCACATCCGGCAACGCCTGCCAGGCGATGTTGGCGTCGACCACGGTGTAGCCAGGCACCTTGGCGGTGTTGGCCGTATCGGCATAACGCGCATCGACATAACGCGCGCCGATGCCGGCATCCACACCGCCACCAAGCGCCTTGTTCAGCCACAGGTTGGCGGTGCGCTTGGGCACGTTGGTCGGGCGATTGCCGCTGCGGTCGCCACCACCTTCGATGAAGTCGTCGTACTCGGCACGCACGAAGGCGGCGTTGGCCGACACCTGCCAGCCCCGACCCAGCGCCAATTCCAGGGTGGCCTCCAGACCATCGGAAGATTGCTGGCCGATCTGCACCGTGGGCGAGGTCGGGGTTTCGCGGCTGAGCAGCTTCTTCTTGACGATATGGTAGGCGGCCAGCGTCCACTCGCCCTGACCATTCCAGAACATCTGCTTGAGGCCGATTTCGCTCTGCCTGGCTTCGCTAAGGTCGAACTGCTGCTGAGTCGGGTTGAGGGTCAGCAGGTTGCTCACCCCCTCGGTGCTGGTGGCGTACTGACCGTACAGCGACAGCTCGGGGGTCAGGGCGAAGACCAGCCCGGCGCGCCAATTGTCGCCACTCAGGCTGCGGTCGGCGCTGCTGCCATCGATCAGGTTGTCGCGCTGAATATGCAGCTGATCACGGCGCACACCGGTGACCAGCGACAGGCGCTCGGTCAGCTGGGTGCGGTTCTCGGCGAACAGCGAGAACTGCCGCGCCAGGTTGCGCTCGCGCGGGCCGTAGCCGAGCGGATCGGTGCTCTGGTACTGCCCGCCGCCGGAGCCGGCCAGCGGCACGCTGTCGCTGAAACTGCTGGCGAAATCGTGCTGGCGGGCGAAGTGGATGCGGTTGTAATCCACCCCGACTACCGTGCGGCTATCGAGGCCGAACAGGGTGTGATCCAGGGTGAAGGTCTGGCGGTCGCCGACCTGTTCCTGGGTGTGCTTGATCTCGTAGAACTCGCCACGCTCGACCCTGTCGCCCGGCTGCCAGCGATAGGCCTCGGCATTGCGCCAGTAGCGCTGAGTCTTGATGTAGTAGAGCTGGTTGCTGGCGCTGAGCACGTCGTTGATGCGCCAGTCGCTCACCAGGCGGGTGATCTGGTCGTTGTAGCGAATGTCGGCATTGGCGACGTTGTAGTTACGTTCGCGGATGCTCTCGCGGTACTTGCCAGCCACCAGCGGCGTGCCGAGATAGCGCTCGGGGCTCTGATCGCCATGATCGTGGGACAGGGTGAAGCTCAGATCATCATTGGCGTCCCAGCGCAGGGCGGCGCTGAGCGCCAGGCTATCCGAATCACCCCGGTCGACCCAGCCATTGCTGGCCTGCTGATTGATGTTGAAGCGGTAGCTCAGTTCGTCACTCAGCGAACCGCCGCTGTCCAGGGCGGCCTGGCGGCGGTCATCGCTGCCATAGCCGAGGCGCAGCTGGTTGCGGATCTCGCCGGCGAAGGGCTTCTTCGGCACCACATTGATCACCGCACCGGTGGCTCCCTCGCCGTAGAGCACCGAGGCCGGGCCGCGCAGCACGTCGATACGTGCCACCGACCAGGTGTCCACCGGGAAGGTCATGGTGCCGGCGCCGACGTACTGGCGGGTGCCATCGTACAGCTGCAT
Organism: Ectopseudomonas toyotomiensis; assembly: GCF_017167985.1. NCBI lineage: Bacteria > Pseudomonadati > Pseudomonadota > Gammaproteobacteria > Pseudomonadales > Pseudomonadaceae > Ectopseudomonas > Ectopseudomonas toyotomiensis. The sequence goes on from NZ_CP070505.1 coordinate 2,118,373, forward strand.
GGTCGCCGAATGGCCGGTGAAGCCGCGCGCCGACAGCGCGGTGCCGCCATTGCCGGGCGAGCCGGTGCTGCTGATACCCGCCGTGCGGGTCACGGCGTCCTGCACCGTGAGGTTGTTGCGCCCACGTACCTCGGCGCCGCTCAGGCTGCTGTTGCTGGCCGGCGTTTGCAGGGCCGACAGCTCCAGGCGGGAGCCGGACGCGGTGGGCGTATGCAGATCGCTCTCGCCTTCCTCGGCAGCGTGCGCCTGGACGGTGACGTCAGGGAGATCGACAGGAGATTCGCTGGCCATGGCCACATCGCCGACCAGCAGCGCGAATGGCAGGGAGCAGAGGCGTAGAAGGTGCTGCACGTGAGTGATTCCGGATATTCCAGGAGAGTCGTCAGGACGCTCCAGGCTCCGGGTGTGCGAGTTGAAGGCGGTCAGCCTTGACGCTTCGCAGTCGGTGCCTGAGGCAATAATGTTATTGTTATAACATAACATTATCGTTTTTCGCAGGTAGCCAGAAACGGGCTCACGCCCTTCGTTCAGGCATGCAGAAGAGAGGTTCTTGTAGCGGAAATGGCGCGCCATATTGCTTCCATCGCAAAGAGAAAAGGCACGGCAATCCGATGGAAATGCGCAACAGCAGACAGGGGCACGGCGGCGCCCTACTGGAGTCAACGCCCGCCCACCGCGGGTTGCCAGACACAAACGACTCCAGGCCGGTCTCCGGGCTTGCGAGGGTCATGAACGCATCGCCTTCCCATGCGCGTGGCGCACAGTGGCGTATCGATGCGGTCGCTCGCTTACCGTTGCGGGGGCAGCGTCGGACTTCAACCGACTTCCCGTTTCACCTCACGCGCGGCGGCGTGAGACACCTGAAGCGGGGCGGATATGACCACCCACACCCGCTCAAGTCAAGGCGCGGTGGCAATTGCGGGAGGCGCTTTAGCGGCGATTGCTCGTAGCTTGAATTGGCCGCAGGCGTAATCCGAGTTGCTAATTGTTGCCCTGCTCATCGATACGCAAATCCGGCAACGCCCTGCCCGCCACCAGACGCTCGTCGACCAGGCGAATCACCGCCGCCTCGTCCTTGATGCCATACCACTCACCCTGTGGATAAAGACTCGCGGTCGGCCCCAGATCGCAGGGGAACTGGCACTGGCTGCGGGTGATATGCACACCGCCCTCGCACTCAAGCTTGCCGGCGGCCTTGAGCCGCTGGCGCAGGGTTTTCCACAGGCCCAGCGCGCCCTTGCGCGTGCAGCGCGGGCCGTTGCACAGCAGCAGGCGCTGCGCATGCGGCGGGATCTGCGACCAGGCGTGATGTGCCGGCACCGGCGGCACGTCGCTGCAGGGAATATGTGCCTCGCGGCTTTCGAGCAACGCGCCGAGGCCATCGAGCCAGGTGTCCTCCAGCGCCGTGCAGACCACGAACACTCCTGCCCCGTCGCTCCGCTCGGCGATACGTTCGCGCAGCCAGTCGCGGTGCGCGGCATCGGCGCGCGGCTCCAGATCGACCACCAGCAGTGGTCGCGGCGCCTCATCGATGGCCTGCCAGAAGCCGTCCTGTTCGCTGTCATGCAGATGCGCCTCGCCAAGCAGCATTTCGATGCGCTGTTGCAGACGCTCGGCCGAGGCACCACGACCCAGGCCGGGGCCGATAAACAGAACGCGGGCGTAGGGGGCTTGGCTCATGACGGTCTCCAGAACGGGCCGGCAGTCTAGCAGCGCGTCGTGGTCCGGAGGCAATCCGGCGGGTAATAGAAGGCCCGGTGCGCGCGGCGCACCCTACGGAATCAGCGCAGGCGTAAGGCCGCCAGGCCGGCGTTGGCGGGTTTCACCCGCCCTACAGGGACAGCGCCTCGTAGAGAGCGTCCAACTCCGCGAACTCATGCGTTACCGCCGGCAACTGCGGGCGACGCAACAGCAAAACCGGCAATCCAAGCTCACGCGCGACCTGCAACTTCGGCTCGGTGGAGGCGCTGCCGCTGTTCTTGCTTACCAGCACGTCGCAGCGCAGGCGCGCGAACAGCGCGCGTTCCTCCTCCAGGGAGAACGGCCCGCGGGCACCGATGATCTCGGCGCGGGTTGGTGCCGGCTCGGCCTGCAGGCAGCGCACCGTCCAGTGCTGGTGCGCGGGAATCTCGTGCAAATGCGCCAGCGGCTCGCGCCCGGAGGTGAAGAATGGCCGCTCGAAAGGCGCCAGCGCACGGGTCAGTTCATCCCAGCCGTCCACCTCGCGCCAGTCGTCACCCGGGCCCGGTTGCCAGCCGGAGCGACGCAGGGCCCAGCAGGGCACGCCTACCATTTCGGCGGCGCGGGCGGCGTTATGGCTGATCTGCGCCGCATAGGGGTGGGTCAGATCCAGCAGCAGCTCGATGCCTTCGCGGTCGATAAAGTCTGCCAGGCCTTCGGCACCGCCAAAGCCGCCGACGCGCACGCGGCAGGCCAGGTCATCCGGCACCCGGCCGAGGCCAGCCAGGCTGTAGATAGTTTCCGGTCCCAGTCGACGCGCCAGGCGCAGCGCCTCGGTGGTGCCACCGAGCAGCAGGAGTCGCGCACTCACGGTTTGCGCACCGCCAGCAGGGTGATCGGCAGCGCCGCGCGCCAAGTGTCGAAGCCGCCCAGCGGCTGCGCCTGGGCCACGGTGAGCCGCAGCAGCTCGCCGCCCTGCTGCTCACGGAAGGCCACCAGCGCCGCCTCGCTCTGCAGGGTAACGGCATTGGCCAGCAGGCGCCCACCCGGCTTGAGCGCAGCCCAGCAATCATCCAGCACACCGGGCACGGTGACGCCGCCGCCGATAAAGATCGCATCCGGTGCCGGCAATCCGACCAGCGCCTCGGGTGCATGCCCGGCGACCAGCTGCAGACCGGGTACACCGAGGGCATCTCGGTTGTGGCGGATATGATCCTGACGGCCCTCGTTGGCCTCGATGGCGATGGCGCGGCAGGCCGGGTGTGCTCGCATCCACTCGATGCCGATGGAGCCACAACCAGCGCCGACATCCCACAGCAGCTCGCCAGGCAGCGGCGCCAGCCGCGCCAGGGTCACTGCGCGCACGTCACGCTTGGTCAGTTGGCCGTCGTGGCGGTAGGCCTCGTCCGACAGGCCGCAGGTGGGCGGCAGCAGCGTTGTCCCGGCGTCCGCCAGGCACTCCACCGCCAGCAGGTTGAGGTCGGCGCCGCGCGGCAAGTCCCAGCTCGCGGCCAGGCCTTCGATGCGGCGCTCATCCGGCCCGCCAAGGTGTTCCAGCAGGGTCAGGCGACTGGCGCCGAAACCGCGTACGCACAGAGCTGCGGCGACCTGCGCGGGGGTGTCACCATCGGCGCTCAACACCAGCAGGCGCATGCCGGGAAACAGTTTGCCATTGAGCATGGCCAGCGGCCGCCCGACCAAGGAGACCACTTCCATCTCCTGCAGCGGCCAGCCCAGACGCGCCGCCGCCAGCGACACCGAGGATGGCGCCGGCAGTACCTGCAGTTCATCGGCCGGCAGCTGCCGCGCCAGGCTGGCGCCGACGCCGTAGAACATCGGGTCGCCACTGGCCAGCACACACACGGCCTCGCCACGCCGCGCCAGCAGCGGTTGCAAGTCGAAGGGGCTCGGCCAGGTTTCCCGCTTGCCGCTGATGCACGGCGGCAGCAGCGCCAGCTGGCGCGGCGCGCCGACAATAAGGGTGGCCGCCAGCAGAGCACGGCGCGCGGCCTTGCCCAGGCCGGGGTAGCCGTCTTCGCCGATGCCGACCAGGGTCAACCAGGGTTTCATCCAATGTCCTCGCACAGGCCCGACGGAGCGCCTGTCCGCGTTCCGGGCAAAGCGGGCATAATACAACCTTCGTCGGTGCCCCATGAGTCGATGCGACTCGGTAAAGGGCCTAAGGAAACTCTGAAATAGTCGTCATTCCCGCGCAGGCGGGAATCCAGAATCTCAGTAGTAACTGGGCTCCCGCCTTCGCGGGAGTGACGGTAAATGGCCATTTCAGAAATTCCCTAAGAGGGAACACGGTAAAGCCGTGGCTGCCCCCGCAACTGTAAACAGCGAGTCCAACGCAATCGGCCACTGGGTAACCGGGAAGGCGCGGCGGACGAAGACCTGTCAGCCAGGAGACCTGCCGACGAACGCTGGTCGCGAGTGCCAACATCGGGCGGGGTGTACCGATGCCATGGAGTCCCCTATGGGATTTCGCTGGTTCGGTCGCCGCGTCGTTATCCACAGGTGACCGCTTGCCCACATCCGTCCGTCCTTCCGCCTGCCCCGGCCTGCTACGCATCGTGCCTGCGCTGGATGGCGGCATCTGCCGGGTCAAACTGCCCGGCGGCGTGCTGCGCAGTGCCCAGGCGCGAGCGATTGCCGAAGCAGCGCGGCAGCATGCCAGCGGCGTGCTGGAGCTGACCAACCGCAGCAATCTGCAGATTCGTGGCGTACTGCCCGGCCAGGAAAGCACACTGGTCGACGCCCTGCTCGGCGCCGGCCTCGGCCCGCGCGTGGCCAGCGCCGACGACGTGCGCAACCTGCTGCTCAGCCCCGCTGCAGGCCTCGACCCGCAGGCGCGGATGGACGTGCGCCCTTTGGCCAGTCAGTTGCTCGACTTGCTGCAGGACACCCCGGCGCTGCACGCGCTGTCACCCAAGTTCGCCCTGCAACTGGACGGCGGCGAAGCCCTGGCCGTGCGCGAACACCCCCATGACCTGTGGCTGGCCGCCGAAGACGAACAGCACCTGCTGCTGGGCCTGGCCGGCTGCCCCGTAGACGCGCCGCTGGCGCGAGTCGAGGCGACCCAGGCAGTCGAGTTGGTGCGTCAGCTTCTACTGCTGTTCCTCGAACTGGCCACGCCCGAGCAGTCACGCATGCGCCAATTACTGGCAAAGAACCCGGCCAGCGAGCTGTTGCAACGCCTGCAGACGCGTCTGGATTTTCCCCTGCGGCCGGCACCGGCCAGTTGGCAGCCTGCCGCGACGATCAAACGCACACCGGCTGGGCTTTATCCACAGGCACAGAATGGCCTGCGAATGGTGGTAGCCGGCGCCCGACTCGGCCGCCTGCACGCCGAACAACTGCTGGCGTTGGCCGAGCTGAGCGAGCACCACGGCGATGGCGAGCTGCGCCTGACGCCTTGGCAAGGCGTGCTGCTGGGCAACGTGCCCGAGGCAAAGGCCGCTGAGCTGCTGACGGCGCTGAACGATCTGGGCCTGCTAATTCACGCCGACGAGCCGCTGCTTGGCCTGGTCGCCTGCACCGGCTCGGCAGCCTGCGCGCGCGGCCTGGCCGACAGCAAGCACCACGCCCTGCACCTGGCGGAGCTGCTGCGCGAAAGCGGCGTCCGCCCACAAGTGCATCTCAGCGCCTGCCCGCGCAGCTGCGCCAGCGCACGCGTGCAGCCCTACACCCTGCTGGCCAGTACGCCCGATCACTACCAGCTCTACCAACGCATGCCCGAGGCGCCCGGTTTCGGTCGTCTGCTGGCGCCAGCCATGACCATCGACGAGGCCGGCGCCTGGTTCGCCCGCCAACACCCCGCAGGAACACCCGATGCTTGATTACATCCGCGACGGCCAGGAAATCTACCGCCGCTCCTTCGCCACCATTCGCGCCGAGGCCAACCTCTATGGCATCCCCGCCGATATGGAAAAACTCGCCGTTCGGGTAATCCACGCCTGCGGCATGGTCGACGTGGTGGAAGACCTGCGCTTCTCCCCCGGTGCCGGCGCGGCCGGTCGTGCGGCGCTGCTGGCTGGCGCGCCGATTCTCTGCGATGCGCGCATGGTCGCCGAGGGCATCACCCGCCCGCGCCTACCGGCGAACAACGAGGTGATCTGCACCCTGCACGATTCCGGCGTACCGGAGTTGGCCCGCGAAGCCGGCAACACCCGCTCGGCGGTGGCTCTGGAGTACTGGCGCGAATATCTCGAAGGCAGCGTGGTGGTGATCGGCAACGCGCCGACCGCGCTGTTCTACCTGCTGGAGATGCTCGACGCCGGCGCGCCGAAGCCGGCACTGATCATCGGCATGCCGGTCGGCTTTATCGGCGCGGCGGAATCCAAGGATGCCCTGGCAGCAGACAGCCGTGGCGTGCCCTACGTGATCGTGCGGGGCCGCCGTGGCGGCAGCGCCATGGCGGTAGCGGCGGTCAACGCCCTCGCCTCGGAGGTGGAATGATGGCCGGTCGTCTGCTCGGCCTCGGCGTCGGCCCCGGCGATCCTGAGCTGCTTACCCTCAAGGCCCTACGCCTGCTCAAATGCGCGCCGGTGGTGGCGTACTTCGTGGCCAAGGCCAAACATAATGCCGGCCACGGCGGCAATGCCTTCGGCATCATCGAGGCCCATCTGGACGCCACCCAACAGCGGCTGCCGCTGGTCTACCCGGTGACCACCGAAAAGCTCGCGCCGCCGCTAAGTTACGAGGATGTGATCGCCGATTTCTACGACACCTGCGCGCAGCAGATCGCCCAATTGCTGGACGCGGGCCAGGACGTGGCGGTGATCTGCGAGGGTGACCCGTTCTTCTACGGCTCATACATGTACCTGCACGACCGCCTGGCCGACCGCTACAAGGTGGAGGTGGTGCCCGGCGTCTGCTCCATGCTCGGCTGCGCCTCGGTGCTTGGCACCCCGCTGGTGTACCGCAATCAGAGCTTGAGCGTGCTTTCCGGCGTGCTACCGGAAGACGAGCTGGAACAGCGCCTGCGCGACGCCGAAGCCGCCGTGGTGATGAAGCTCGGGCGCAACTTCGACAAGGTGCGCCGCGTGCTGCGCAAGCTCGGCCTGGATGGCCGCGCCCACTACGTCGAACGCGCCACCATGGCCAGCCAGAAGATCGTGCCGCTGGACGAGGTGGAGCCGATGGATTCGCCGTATTTCTCGATGATTCTGGTGCCCGGCCAGAAATGGCGCGGGTGAAGCGCCTGAAGCCCCTCTCCCCAACCCTCTCCCATAAATGGGAGAGGGAGCAGTCCGTGTACGAACGAAGCAATTCATTTACCTCAACACACAGGACTCAGCTCGTAGCCCGGATGCAATCCGGGAAACCCATTCCCCGGATTGCATCCGGGCTACAGGATATGCCGCATGAACATCGTCATCCTCGGCGCCAGCGCACTGGCCACTGCACAACGCCTCAAGGCGCTTTATCCACAGGCGGTGATCCATGGCCTGCGCGGGCGCGCCGATGGCGTCGAGCGCCACTACGACGAGTTCGGCGAGCACCTGCGCAGCCTCTATCGTGCCGGCCAACCCCTGCTGGCGCTGTGCGCTGCCGGTATCGTCATCCGTAGCCTGGCCGCGCTGCTGGCGGAAAAGGGCGCCGAGCCGCCGGTGCTGGCCCTGGCCGAGGACGGCAGCGCCGTGGTGCCGCTGCTCGGCGGCCTGGCTGGGGTCAACCGCCTGGCCCGCGAGATCGCCGTGCACCTGGGTGTAACGCCGGCCATCACCACCAGCGGAGAACTGCGCTTCGGCACCTGCCTGCTGGAGCCGCCCGCCGGTTACGCCCTGGCTGACCTGCAGCAGGGCAAGCGTTTCGTCAGCGATCTGCTCGGCGGCGAGACGGTACGCATCGAAGGCCAGGCACCCTGGCTGGAAACCGCGCAACTGCCTGTGGATAACGCCGCCAGCCGGGTTATCCACATCACCGCACAGGCGCGCCCGGCGCAACCGGACGAACTGTTGATCCACCCGCGCGTCGCCGCTGCGCTGATAGAACGTCCGGATGCCGAGTTGCCGGCACGTCTGCAGCAGGCGCTGGGCGATGCCAAGCTGGCGCCGCAGGCACTGGCCTGCCTGTTGGCCGACAAAGGCTGGATGGCCAATGCCGAGCTGCACGCCGCAGCGAACAAACTGAAACTGCCGCTGCGTTTTATCCACAGCGACTCCCAGCTACCCGCCGAATGCCACCGAGGCGAGGGCCTGAGCCTGCTTTTGGCCGAGCAGCCCATCGATATCGACCGCCTAGGCCAGCGCCGTGGCCGCCTCAGCGTGGTCGGCCTCGGCCCCGGCGCAGCCGAGCATATGACCCCCGCCGTGCGCCGCGCCCTCAACGAGGCCGAAGATCTGCTCGGCTACGACACTTACGTGAAGATGGCCGGCCCACTGCGAGCCGATCAGTGCCTGCACCCCAGCGACAACCGCGAGGAATTGCAGCGCGCCGCCCACGCCTTCGAACTGGCCGCCAGCGGCCGCCGCGTGGTGATGATCTCCTCCGGCGACCCCGGCGTATTCGCCATGGCCGCCGCCGTGATGGAGGCGCTGGAAAGCCCGCAAAGCGAGACCTGGCAAGGTGTCGAACTGGAAGTGCTGCCGGGCGTCTCCGCCGCCCTGGCCACCGCCGCCAAGGCCGGCGCGCCGCTGGGCCATGACTTCTGCCTGATCTCCCTGTCCGACAACCTCAAGCCCTGGGCAGTGATCGAAAAGCGCCTGCAACACGCCGCCGCCGCCGACCTGGCCATGGCCTTCTACAACCCGATCTCCAAGTCGCGCCCCTGGCAGCTTGGCCGCGCCCTGGAGCTGCTGCGCCAGCACCGCGAACCGCAGACCCTGGTGGTGCTCGGCCGCGATATCGGTCGCCCCGCCGAAGCCCTGCGCAACCTCACCCTAGGCGAGCTGACCCCGGAGATGGTCGATATGCGCACCCTGGTGATCATCGGCTCCAGCCAGACCCGCCGCTTCCCCCGTGCCGATGGCGGCGAGTGGGTCTATACGCCGCGCTGGTATCCCGATCTGTAGGAGCCCGCTTGCGGACGATGCAGCTCCGCCGGAAACATCGATCGCCGGCAAGCCGGCTCTTACGAAAGGCGCGTGCACAAACCTTCTAGTCCTGTTCGCCGAACGCGGTAAGCTCAAGCGTTCACAGCACAAGCGGGCAGCAGGCGATGAACGCGCAATCATGGGTCGACCTCAAGCAGGATGCCGATACCGGCATCGAGGTGATCCGTGCGCATTTCGAGGGCCACGCCTACGACCCGCACTGGCACGACAGCTACCTGATCGGTTTCACCGAGCAGGGCGTGCAGCAGTTCCATTGCCGACGTGCGCTGTTCAGCAGCGTGCCGGGACAGACCTTCTTCCTCGAGCCCGGCGATATCCACGACGGCCATGCGCCGACACCGGGCGGCTTCACCTACTCCACCCTCTATCTCGAGCCGGCCTGGCTGGAGCGCGCGCTGCCGGCGCTGTTCGAGCAGGCACCTGCCGACTGCCTGCCCGGCGTGCCGCGCACCCAACCGGACGACCCCGGCCTGCTGCCCTGTATCGCCAATGCCCTGCAGGCGTTGAACGACAATGAGCCGCGCATGGTGCGCGACGCCGCGCTGGATGCGCTGCTGGAGCGCATCTCACGCAGTCTTTATTGGCGCCAGCGCCTGCCGGGCAATCCGCAGATTCCCCGCGTGGCCCTGCGTGCCCGCGACTACCTGCACGCACACTTTCACCAGAACGTCGGCCTCGACGAACTGGCGCGAGTCTGCGGCGTCGACCGCTTCCGCCTCAGCCGTGCGTTCAATGCGGCCTTCGGCATCGCTCCGCATGGTTACCTGATCCAGCTGCGTCTGGTGCGCGCACGCCGGTTGCTGGCCCTCGGCACGGCACCGGCGGATGTCGCCAGCGACCTGGGCTTCGCCGACCAGAGTCACCTGGGCCGCTGGTTCCGCCGCGCCAACGGCCTTACCCCGGGCGCCTACCGCAGCCTCTGCACAAAGCTTCAAGACCACTGAAGCAGCCAGCCGGACAATCGCGCCATACCCGATATGGAGCGATGCCCGATGCCCTTCACTGCTCAACGAGCGCGGCCATGAACCAGTGGCTGCCCTTCATCCTTTTCGCCTCGGTGGCCTCGATCACCCCCGGCCCGACCAACCTGCTGATCCTCGGCAGCGCGGCTCGCTTCGGCCTATCCATCGCCCTGGCCATCGCCTTGGGCGCCAGCCTCGCTGCCAGTCTGATGCTGCTGGTGGTCGGCCTGGGCCTCGGCGAGCTGCTGGCCAGAGCGCCGCTGTTGCAGACGGCGATGACCTGGGCCGGCGCGGCCTGGATCAGCTGGATGGCCTGCAAGCTCATGCGCGCCGAGGCAGCCGGCCTGGACCAACGCAGCGTCGACCGGCGCCAGGGCTTCGCCCAGGGCGCCGGCCTGCAACTGATCAACCCCAAGACCTGGCTAATGACCGTCTCGGTCACGGCGATCTTTCTCGACGGCCAGGCCTCGTTCGGCGCGGTAGCGAGCTACGCGACGCTATTCCTGCTGGTGTCCACGCCCTGCCTGCTGGCCTGGGGCCTGCTCGGCATCGGCAGTGCACACTTGTTGCGGCAACCGACCAGGCTGCTGTTGTTCAACCGCTGCATGGCCGCGCTGCTGCTGGCTTCGGTTTGGCTGCCGCTGCTAGTGCGTTGATCGGTCGAGTGTTCAACAGCCCACTAGACTGAACGCTCGATCGCCTGTTCCAGCAAGCCGAGCCCGAGGTCGATCTCCTGCTCGCTGACCGTCAGCGGCGGGGCGATACGGAACACCCCACCCATGCCCGGCAGTTGCACGATGTTCATGCTCAGACCCAGGTTCATGCATTCGCGGGTGATCTTAGTGCCGAGGCCATCGGCAGGCTCCTTGGTTGCCCGGTCCTTGACCACTTCCATCCCCAGCAGCAAGCCACGGCCACGCACGTCACCGATGCATTCGAAGCGCTCCTGCAAACGCAGCAGGCCATTGCGCAGGCGCTCGCCCATGAGGTTGGCTCGCGCCACCAGACCATCACGCTCGACCACCTCGAGCACCTTCAGGCCTACCGCAGCAGGCAGCGGATCGGAGACGTGAGTGGTGTAGAACAGGTAGCCCAACTCATGGGCACGCTCCTCGATTGCCGCTGAAGTCAGCACTGCTGCCAACGGCAGGCCGGCGCCCAGGGTCTTGGACAGGGTGAGAATGTCCGGCGTAACGCCTTCACGCTCGCAGGCGAACATCAACCCGGTACGGCCGACGCCGGTCTGCGCCTCGTCGAGGATCAGCAGCATGCTGCGCTCCTCGCACTTGCGCTTGAGCGCCGCCATATAGCCCGGCGGTAGCTCGATGATGCCGCCGGAACTGAGGATCGGCTCGGCGATGAAAGCCGCCAGGTTACCGCTGGACTGGCGGTCGATCAGGTCGAAGTTGTAATCCAGTTCGGCCAGGTAGTCGTACTCGCCATGACGCTCGAAACGCGGGCGGTAGGGGAATGGCGCAGGGATGGCGAACGAGCCAACCGCTGCCGGCCCGACGCCGCGTCGTCCGGCGCTGTAAGTGGCGGACGCGGCGCCACCGGTCATGCCGTGCCAGGACTGGGCAAAGCCGACGATCTCATACTTGCCGGTGACCAGCTTGGCCATGCGAATCGCCGCCTCGTTGGACTCCGCGCCGGTGCTCAGCAGCAGCGCACGATCCAGCCCGGCGGGGGTGATCTCCGCCAGTTTGCTGGCCAAATCGACCACAGGGCGCGACAGCATGCCGCTGAACAGATGATCGAGTCGACCGGCGTATTCAGCGATTACCGCCGCCACTTCGGGATGACTGTGGCCGAGCACAGCACTCATCTGTCCGGAGGTGAAGTCGAGGATGGCGCGATCATCGGCGTCGTAGACGAAGCACCCCTGGGCGCGCTCGATGATCATCGGCTCGAAGGTGCCGCCGTAGCGGATCAGGTGATTGCGTGCGTTGCGCCAGAAGGCCGGATCATCGTTGCGGGACATGGGCACTCTCCAAAAAGGGCATGAAGGCAGTGCTTGCAGTCTAGGCATCCGGCCTGATTTCATGGAAACGAATAGTTCTTATACAAGATAGAAGCGAGACGAATAACTTGAGCCTGTCCCTCGACATCGATCTGCTGCGTTCCTTCGTCGCTATCTCCGAGGCGCGCTCCCTCAGCCGCGCGGCCAACCGCGTCGGGCGTACGCAGTCAGCGCTAAGCCAGCAGCTCAAGCGCCTGGAAGAAATCGTCGAACAACCGCTATTCCAACGCACCGGCCGCGGCGTACTGCTCACCGCTCATGGCGAGCGCCTGCTGGCACATGCACAGCGCATTCTGCGCCTGCACGACGAAGCCATGGCCGATCTGTCCGCCAAGGGGCTGTCCGGCACCATCCGCTTCGGCTGTCCGGACGACTATGCCGCCGTATTCCTGCCCTATCTGCTGCGCCAGTTCGCCAGCCAGCACCCCAACGTACTGGTCGAGGTGATCTGCGCGCCAACACCACGCCTGCTGCAGCAATGGGACAAGCATGCACTGGATCTGGCACTGATCTCCCTGCCGGACGGCGCACCAGACGAGAGCATCATCCGCCGCGAACCACTGGTATGGGTTGGCTGTCCCGGCACCGAAACCGCAGATTTCGACCCGCTGCCCTTGGCGCTGTCGAGCCCCGATACACTGGATCACCTGGCCGCCCGTGCCAGCCTCGACCGCGCCGGCCGCGGTTATCGCATCGCCTACGCCAGCGACAGCCTGGCCGGCCTGACCGCATTGGTGCGCTCAGGCCAGGCCATCGCCGTAATTACACGTACCGCCGTGCCGCCTGACCTGTGCATTCTCGACACCACAGCAACACTGCCGACGCTGCCGAGCGTCGGCATCAGCCTGAAGTTGGGCCACAGCACACCATTGAGCGAAGCTTTCGCCGAACACACCCGACGCAGCCTGCCATTGCTTTAGCATCGGACATCGATCGACGACTCACTCAGTACTTTCAGACCAGCCAGGCCTGGCAATCCGCCACCTTCACCGTGGTTGAGCTCCTCAGCGAGCGCTGGACCACCGCGTCAGGGATAGGCCCCTCTCACTCGGGGCGGTGGCATACCACGCAAAGCTTGTTGCCATCGAGGTCGCGAAAATAGGCACCGTAGTAATCCGGGTGATAGTGCACGCGCAGGCCTGGAGCGCCCTCGCAACGCCCACCCTGAGCGAGCGCCAGCCGGTGAGCCTGATCGACCTGTGCACGGCTCTGCGCCAGCAGCGCCACCATCTGCCCGTTGCCGGAGTGGTGCGCTGCGCCATCGTAAGGTGTGCTGATCAGCAACAGAGGCCGGGGCTCCGGGCTCGACTGCCAGACCGCCCAAGGCTTTTCCGCATCGAGTAAACGCAACTCGACACCCAGCAGATCCATCAGCGGCTGGTAAAACCTCAGGGCGCGTGGAAAATCGCTCACGCCGATGCAGATATGGGAAAACATACTGCCCCCTCTCCTTTGAACGAAACGGCGCCTGCATCCTGGCCTAGTGCAGCCCGGTATCGCAAGTGCCTGGAAAGGGGCCAACCTGCCGCAGACGCGGCAGGCGCGGATCAGAATTCCTGCACGGTCGGGCGCAGGACGATCTCGTTGATGTCGACGTCGGCCGGCTGTTCGATGGCGTAGGCGATGGCGCGCGCCACCGACTCTGCCGGAATCGCCTGCTTGTAGAAGTCGACGACGAAGTCGCGGCTCTGCTGATGGGCGCTGCCGAACTTCAGCTCCGAATCCACCGCGCCCGGCTCGATGGTGGTGGTGCGGATGCTGCCGCCCACTTCATGGCGCAGGCCTTCGGAGATGGCCCGCACGGCAAACTTGGTGCCGCTGTAGACGGTGCCGCCCGGGCTGAACACCTTGATCCCGGCCACCGAGGCGATGTTGATGAAATGCCCGGCGTTCTGCTGCTGGAACACCGGCAGCGCCGCGGCGATGCCGTACAGCACGCCCTTGATGTTGATGTCGATCATGCGCTCCCACTCCTCGACACGCACGTCGCTCATCGGCGCGATGGCCATCAGCCCGGCGTTGTTGACCAGCACATCGACGCGGCCGAAGGTGTCCAGCGCCCCCTGGATCAGCGCTTTCACCTCATCGGCACGGGTCACGTCGGTCTGGTAGGCCACGGCCTCGCCGCCAGCGGCGACCAGCTCGCTGACCAGTTGCTCGAGACGCTCCTTGCGCCGTGCGGCCAGCACCACCTTGGCGCCCAACTTGCTCAAATGACGGGCGGTCGCTTCGCCCAGGCCGCTGCTGGCGCCGGTGATGACCACGACCTTGCCGGAAATGTTGTTGCTCATGGTGATGCCCTCTCGATTCGTTGGAGTGTCCGGCGTCGCTCGCTGGACATGGGCTCACGTTAGAGGCGATTTAAGTTTCAATGAATGGAAGAGTTTGGATTAGGCTATTCCACATTCTGGAATACAGAGGCGCCCCGACATGCTCAACCGCATGGAGATGATCCGCATCTTCTGCAGCGCGGCCGACTGCAGCAATTTCCGCGAGGCAGCGACTCGCCTGGGGGTTTCTCCGCAGACGGTGACCCGCGCGATCAAGGCGCTGGAGGAAGAACTCGGCGAGATTCTTTTTCACCGCAACACCCGCCAGGTGCATATCACCGCTTTCGGCGAGGCCTATGCGGTGCGCGCCCGGCAGATGCTGGAGGATTTTGACGCGCTGTTTCGTGGCCACCGCGCCGAGGGCGAATCGGCCATCGCCGGGCGCATCGGCATCACCGCACCACAAGCCATCGGCAAGCGCTTTCTGGTGGCGTTCCTGCAACCCTTGCTCAAGCAGCACCCGCAACTGGTGCTGAACCTGCGCCTGGAGGACGAGATTACCGACGCGGTGGAAGCGCAGATCGACATCGGCATCCGCGTCGGCTTCCTGCGTGACAGCCGCTACGTCGCCCGCGCCCTGGCACCGGTGCCGTTGCAGGTGGTGGCCACGCCGCAACTGATCAAAGCCACCGGCAAGCCGCACACCCTCGACGAGCTGCAGCAGCGGCCGCTGTCGGTGCTGATCGACCGCAAGAACGGCCGCCCCTGGCCGTGGACCTTCGCCCATGGCCCCAGCCTGCATCCGCCCACGCCAGCGCTGGTGTGTGACGACCCCGAAGCCGAGCTGGAGGCCGTGCTCGCCGGCCTGGCCTACGGCCAGTTACCCGCCTACCTGGCGCAGCCCTATCTGCAGAGCGGCCACCTGCAGGCGGTGCTGACGGAGCAGGCGCCCGATCCCTGGCAGCTGTTCATCTACCGCCCACAGCAGGGCCCGGTGCCCCCAAGGGTGCGCCTGGTGTTCGATCACCTGCGCGCCTGCTTCTGCGATCCGGCGCAGTTTCCCCAGGGCTGAGGTCGCTCACGGCAACGCCACTGTCGCCTGCGAAGCGCCCGCCCCGGCTATCGCTCCGTAACCTGCCTGAAGCCGTCTAAATCAGGGATCAGGAGCGTCGCATGAATGCTATCAACACGGGCCAGCAGGTCAGCCCGGCCACCTTGCACAAGGTGATCGCCGCCTCGGCCATCGGCAACTTCGTCGAGTGGTTCGACTTCGCCGTCTACGGTTTTCTCGCCGTGACCATCGCCTCGCTGTTCTTCCCACCGGGCAATCCGACCCTGGCGCTGCTGCAGACCTTCGCCGTGTTTGCCGTGTCGTTCGCCCTTCGCCCGCTCGGTGGCATCGTCTTCGGCATTCTCGGCGACCGCATCGGACGCAAGCGCGTGCTGTCGATCACCGTGCTGCTGATGGCCGGCGCCACCACGCTGATCGGCCTGCTGCCAACCTACGCCAGCATCGGCCTGTTCGCCCCGCTGCTGCTGGCGCTGGCGCGTTGCCTGCAGGGTTTCTCCGCCGGTGGCGAGTATGCCGGCGCCTGCGCCTTCGTCATGGAACACGCGCCCACCGAACAGAAGGCCCGTTATGGCAGCTTCGTGCCGGTCTCGACCTTCATGGCGTTCGCCTGCGCAGCCGGGTTGGTATTCGGCATGGGCTTCTGGCTGGACGAAGCGCAGATGCAGGCCTGGGGCTGGCGCGTGCCCTTCCTGATCGCCGCACCGCTGGGCCTGGTCGGCCTGTACATGCGCCTGCGTCTGGACGAGTCACCGGCCTTCCAGGCCCTGGCCGCGCAACCTCATCCGGAACATTCGCCGCTGCGCGAAACCCTGCGCGAGCACGGCGGCACCGTGCTCTGCCTGTCGGCGTTCATCTCCGCCACGGCGCTGTCGTTCTACATGTTCACCACCTACCTGACCACCTACATGCAGGTGGTCGGTGGCGCAGCACGGCCGGTGGCATTGCTGGCCAGCCTGATCGCGCTGTTCTTCGCCGCCCTGCTGTGCCCTTTCGTTGGTCGCTATTCGGATCGCGTTGGCCGCCGCCGCACCATCCTGACTGCCGGGGTGGCGCTGATCGTCGCGGTGTATCCGGCCTTTGCCCTGGCCGCCTCGGGCACCCTGCTGGCTTCAGCTCTGGGCGCCATGCTGCTGGCAGTGGGTGCGGTGATCTGCGGCGTGGTAACCGCCGTGCTGCTGTCCGAGCAGTTCCCCACCCGGGTGCGTTACACCGCCTCGGCGTTCACCTACAACCTGGCCTACACCATCTTCGGCGGTACCGCGCCATTGATCGCCACCTGGCTGATCGAGGCAACCGGTAATCGCATGTCGCCGGCCTACTATCTGATCGTCATCGCCCTGCTGGCCCTGGCGGGTGGCCTGGCACTGCCCGAGTCGTCAAGGCGGCCGCTGAACTATCAACCGGCCTGAGGCCTCGCCGAGTCTCGGCTGCGGCACACAGGTCGCAGCCTACCTCCTACCACCCCGGCTGGCGCTGGCCGTCATCGATGGCCACATAACGAAGGACTCAGTTGCGCAAAGTGGACCAGTAAAAATCCACAAAAATGGATCTATGTGGCTAGACCACTGGTGCGTACATTCGTCCTCACCGGGCCGCAGTGGTACTGCCAGTTGCAGAGGGGCATCGGTTTCTTCTCAACTCGCATATGGATGAAAACCATGAGCAAGCGCCTCGATTACTTCGCACTCTCCCCCAAGGCCTCCGGCAAGTACGCCGAATTCTCCACACTGCTGACCCGCAGCCCGTTCCTCGCACCGCTGGCTCATCTGGTCATGCTGCGTGCCTCGCAGATCAATGGCTGCGCCTTCTGCGTCGACATGCACGTCAAGGAAGCGAAGATCCATGGCGAGCGCGAGCTGCGCCTGCACCATGTCGCCGTCTGGCGCGAATCGCCGCTGTTCTCCGCGCAGGAGCGCGCCGCGCTGGAGTGGACGGAAGCCCTGACCCAGCTGTCGCCGCATGGCGTGTCCGACGCTATCTACGCCAGCGTGCGCGAGCAGTTCTCCGAGCAGGAACTGTCGGACCTGAGCTTCCTGGTGGTCGCCATCAATGGCTGGAATCGCCTGAGCGTGGCCTTCCGTAACGTGCCGGGCTCCGCCGACAAGCAGTTCGGCCTGGACAAGGCCGACCTGGCCTGAAGCCCGATCTCAGAGAGGTTACGCCCATGTCTGCAGCTATCCGCGTGCTGCGCCTGATCAGCAGCCCGCGTGGCGCTGAATCAGAAAGCCTGCGCCTGTCTCACCTGGTGCTCGACGGCCTCGCTGGCCAGCACTCACTGCAGGTGCAGGACGTCGACCTCAACGATCTGCAACATGTCGACCGCGATTATGCCATGGCTCTGGCGTCTCCCTCTGACGCTGACCAGGCAGAGCCCGGCAGTACCCTGCAGCGCTCCGCCGAGCTGATCCGTCAGCTCGACGAAGCGGATGTGTTGCTGATCGCCACCCCCATGCACAACTACACCGTGCCCTCGACACTCAAGGCCTGGGTCGATCACATCGTGCGGATTCGCATGACATTCAACGGCACACCGCAAGGCAAGGTTGGCCTGCTACGTGACCGCCCGGTGTACGTGGCGCTGGCCTCAGGCGGACTGATCAGCGGCGAGCAGGCGCGGCAGCCAGACTTCCTGCGCCCCTACCTGCAGGCGGCCCTGGCCACGGTGGGCCTCAGGAACATGCACTTCTTCTGTGTGGAGGGTACCGCCAGAGGTGAGCAGGCCCTGCTGGAGGCCCGCGCCATGGCGCAGTCAAAGGTAGCCGCGTTTTTCTCTGCCGAGTGAAACGGCTGACAACATGTCAGGCGTCTGAGCGAAGGATTCTGTAGGGTTGCGGACGATGGTGACGAATAGCCTGCGTCATCCATCAGACAGACTCGTAGCCCGCTCAATGGAACCTTCGCATGTTGCCCCAGCCGCTATACGCTCGACCGGCCCGCCTGGCCCTGCTGACCTTCAACTGCCTGGCAGCGCCAATCGCCCTGGCTCAGCAGCCTATGCAGTTGGACGCCATGCAAGTCAGCGGCGCACCGCTGAGCGAAATCGAGGCCGCGCAGGAAGAGCTGAAACAGGTCCCCGGCGCCACCAACCTGGTGGACATGGACAAGGTCGAGCAGGGCCGCGTGGCCGGCGTCGCCGACGTGCTGGCCTACCAGCCCGGCGTCTACGCGCAGTCCCCCGGCAACGAAGGGGTGAAGATCAGCCTACGTGGCTCGGGCATCAACCGAGGCCCCGGCTCGCACGCCTCCGGCACCCATATCATGCTCGACGGCCTGCCGCTGACCGGCTCCGGCGGCACGCCCTACGAACTGCTGGAGCCCCTGTGGATAAGTCGCGCCGAGGTGCTGCGTGGCGCCAATGGCTTCGACCGCGGCTCGCTGGCCCTCGGCGGCGCCATCGACTACATCACCCACACCGGCTACACCGCGCCCAAGCTGCAACTGCGCTATGAAACCGGCAGCCATGGCTACCAGAAACGCAACATCGCCTCCGGTCAGGTGCTGGGCGATTTCGACTACTACCTCGCCCTCACCGACAGCCGCACCGACGGCTATCAGGATCACTCATCGGGCAAGGGCAAAGGCATCGCCGCCAACTTCGGCTACCGCCTCAACGAGAATCTGGAGACGCGCTTCTACCTGCGCTACCGCGAAACCGAGCACGAAACGCCCGGCCGCCTGACCAAGGCCCAGCTCAAGGACGACCCGCGCCAGGCCGCTGCGGCCAATCGCAGCATCGACGCCCACCGTGACCAGCCCGGCAGCACCTGGCTGGCCAACAAGACCACCTGGCGCATCGACGACGACTCCACCCTGATCGCCGGCCTGGCCTACCACCACTACCCCATGGATATCACCGAGACCGCCTATCGCGGCGGCGCCTACCGTATCCGCGTGGACTACAGCGATATCAGCGGCACCCTGAACTACACGCGCCGGCATACCCTGTTCGGCCTCAATAGCAGCACCACCATCGGCTGGCGCAGCACCACCAACCTGCCGAGCAGCAAAGCGAAAGAGACCGCGGCGTTGCCGATCAACGTCAACGGCACACCCTATCCGGCCGGCACACTGATGCGCGACTACGAGCACCTGGGTTCGGACAACGTGCTGCACTTCAGCAACGACACGGAGCTGACCCCCGATCTGTGGCTGACCAGCGGCCTGGCGCTGATCTACACCCGCCGTGAAGCCGAAGTGACCTGGCCGGCCACCGACGACAGGCTCAGCGAACACACATGGGACTACGCCCCGCGCATCGGCCTGCGCTACCAGCTCAATCCTGATGTGCAGTTATTCGGCAATATCAGCCGCTCGGTGGAACCGCCACATGCCTGGTCGATGCTCTGGGGCTCGCCGCTACGCTTCTCCAGCACCACCACGCAGCCCTATGCCGCGCGCCAGCGCGCTGCCATCAGCCTGGACAACCAGACCGCCACCACCTTCGAGGTCGGCGGCCGCGGCGAGTCCGCACTGGGCCAGTGGGAGCTGACCTACTACTACTCACAGGTGCGCCATGAACTGCTCACCGTCGAGATCGAGCCCAACGTATTCGCCGAATCCAACGCCAGCCCCACCGTGCACCAGGGCATCGAAGCCGGCCTGACCACCCCGCTGTGGCAAGGTGGCGCCGCCGGCGCCCTGAGCCTGCGCCAGGCCTACACCTTCAGCGACTTCCACTACCGCGACGACGACACCTTCGGCGACAACCGCCTGCCCGGCCTGCCGCGTCACTACTACCAGGCCGAGCTGCGCTACGACCACCCGAGCGGTTTCTACGCAGGCCTCAACACCCAGTACGCCTCCAAGGTGGCGGTGGACTACGCCAACTCCTACTACGCCGATGCCTACGCCACCCTCGGCGCCACCCTCGGCTACGCCTCGCCGAAAGACGACTGGCAAGCCTGGCTCGACCTGCGCAACCTGACCGACAAGCGCTATGCCGCCACCGTGACACCGGGCTATGACGACAACGGCGCGGACGTCGCGCGCTCCACACCCGGAGAAGGGTTTGGGGTGTATACGGGGGTTTCCTGGAGTTGGCTCTGATGGCGCAGACGTACACCACGTACTACCTGGAGATGACCTCGCTGGATCAACTGAAGGCCAAGCCTCAGCGCAGCGACCTGCAGATCGTCGAGTGTGAAGAACCCCAACCGGCACTCAATCGCTTTCTCTACCAACTGGTCGGCTCGACCTGGGAATGGGGTGATCTGGACGACTGGAGCGACGCACAGTGGCGCGCCATGGTGGAAAACGAAGCACACCGTACCTGGGTCGCCTATCACCGTGGTGCCATCGCCGGTTACTACGAGCTGTTCCGTCCTGACGGTCGCAGCACGGAGATCCGCTACTTCGGCCTGGCTCCGCAGTTTCTCGACCGCGGCTTCGGTGGCCCACTGCTCAGCCATGCCATTCACTCGGCCTGGCAGTGGCCGGGGACTGAGCGCGTTTGGGTGCACACCTGCACCTTCGATCATCCGGCGGCCCTGGCCAACTATCAGGCGCGTGGTATGCGGGTTTATCAGGAAGAAGTCTGCGATATATCCAGCTAAAGAAGACTTTTACCCAGCTTCCAATACTGCTGCATCATCGGGGGGGTGATCGCCCAGCACGTAGGGTGGACAGCGCTCTTCCTGTCCACCGCCCCTCACATTACGCCCCCGCCACACCCTCTTTGCGCAGCAGATAGCTGTCCATGATCCACCCATTGCGCTCGCGCGCCTCGGCGCGGGTGGTGACGATGCGTTCAGCCACTTCGTCCAGCGGGCCGGCGATCAGGATTTCATCGGCAGTACCGACGTAGGCGCCCCAGTAGATATGCAGGCCCTGGCCGACGAAACGGCGGTAGGTGTCCTTGGCGTCGAGCATCACCGCCACGCTGTCTACGCCCTGCGGCCAGCCTTCGGCGAGCAGGCGGCCGGTGGTGATTTCCACGGCGCGGCCGATGCTGTTGAGCGGGATGCGGTGGCGGGCGGTGAGCGCCTGCAGGCTGGTGATGCCGGGGATCACGTCATAGGTGAAGTCGCTACGGCGCGCAGCGATGGCTTCGATGATGCGGATGCTGCTGTCGTACAGCGACGGGTCGCCCCAGACCATAAAGGCCGCCGTCTCGCCATCGGCCATCTGCTCGTCGATCAACTGCTCGAACACCGCCTGCTTGTCGCGGTTGAGTTCGTCGACGCTGGCGCGGTAGTCCGCTACCTCGCGCTCGCGCTCCGGTTGCAGGCCTTCGGCGAAGCGCGGCGTGTGGCCGTCGAGGAAGCGTGCGCAGATCTCGCGGCGCAGGGCGTTGAGCTTGTGCTTGGCCGGGCCCTTGTCCATCAGGAAGATCACGTCGCTGCGGCGCAGCGCCTTGATCGCCTGGTAGGTGATGTAGTCCGGGTCGCCGGCACCGATGCCGACCAACAGCAGGGTTTTCATGGGGTTCTCCAGGTGCGCCCCGGCACGCCGGGTGCCAGGTCGTCGATATGGTGGTAGTCAGCCTCAAGCGCCTGTGCCAACTGGCGGGCGCGGCCCAGGCGGATGGGCGCGCGCTCGGTATCGAGCAGCAGGGTCGGGCATGGCAGCGGCGCCAGTTCTGGCAGATCACGCAGGCGGCCATCGGTCAGGATCAGCAGGCGCTGGCGTTCTTGCGGCTTCGCGCGCTGGCGACACAGCAACCAGTCGCCGGCCTGCTGCAGCGCATCGAGCAGCGGTGTGCCGCCTCCTGCACCGAGTGCCTGCAGCCAGCGATGCAGCTCGGCGCTGGCCTTGCGCCCCTGCCATAGCCACTGCGCTTCGCGGCCACCGGCCTGCAAAACCGCCAGCCGCGCGCGCTGGCGATAGGCGCTGTCGAACAGCTCGGCGAGCACGCCCTTGGCCAGGCTCAGGGCGCCATGGCGGCGGGTGGAGGCAGAGGCATCGACCAGCACCAGCCACAGCTCGTCGGCTTGCTGGCTGCGCGGGCGCAACACCAGTTGTTCACGGCGTTGCGGCCGACCCTGACGCAGAGTCGCTGGCCAATCGATTCGCCCGCCCGCGCTGACACGCGCCGCGCCATGCATGCCGCCGCCGAGTCGTCCGGGCCGGTTGCGGGCATCCGCGCCTGTGGCTGCGCGCGGGCGGATGCTCAGGGCTTTTTTGGCCAGCGCGGTGGCACCCGCCGTTCACCCATGGCCTGCGGCTGCGCCGGCAACTCGCCCCACTGACCTTCACCTTGGCGCTGCTCGGATGCCTGCTGCGGCGCGTGGCCCTGCTCGGGCGGCATGCTGGCTGGCGGTTGCGGCTGGCGACGGCGATGACGCAGAACGAAGTCCTCCACCGCATAGATATCCACAGGCTCGATACCTGCCGCACCGCGCCAGGCAGCATGGGCGCGGGCGGCACGCAGCCAGACAAGATCGGCGCGCAGGCCATCGACTCCAGCGGCGAAGCAGCGCTGGCTGATCTCGCCGAGGGCGGCGTCATCCAGCGGAATATCTGCCAGGCGCTGGCGGGCATTGCGGCAGCGCTCGGCGAGGGCATCTTGCTCGCCCTGCCAGCGTTGCAGGAAGGCAGCAGGGTCGGCATCGAAGACCAACCGGCGACGCACTATCTCGGCGCGTTCGGCCGGCTGCGGCTGGCTATCGAGGGCCAGGTTGAGGCCGAAGCGGTCGAGCAATTGCGGGCGCAGTTCGCCTTCCTCGGCGTTCATGGTGCCTATCAACACGAAGCGTGCGGCATGCCGATGAGAGATGCCGTCACGTTCGACGTGGTTGACCCCGCTGGCGGCGGCATCGAGCAGCAGGTCGACCAGATGATCGGGCAGCAGGTTGACCTCATCGACATAGAGCACGCCACCATCGGCACGGGCCAGCAGGCCAGGGGAAAACTGCGCCCGGCCTTCGCCCAGCGCCGCGTCCAGATCCAGGGTGCCGACGATACGCTCCTCGCTGGCGCCCAGCGGCAGGGTGACGAAGCGCCCACCGTCCAGCAAATCGGCCAGGCCACGGGCCAGAGTCGACTTGGCCATCCCGCGCGGGCCTTCGATCAGCACGCCGCCGATGGCCGGATCGATGGCTGCCAGGCACAGCGCCAGCTTCAGCGAATCGGCGCCGACCACGGCGGCGAGGGGGAAGTGATGTTCGGTCATGACTGTAATCCGTGGAGTTGGACGTAGCCCGGATGAAATCCGGGGCCTTTGGTCGCGCACTTCCCGGATTGCATCCGGGCTACCGGCTGCATGCCCCCGTAGGGTGGGTTAGCGGCGCAGAACGCCGGCCTTGTATCTGCAGAAAAACGTGGCGCGCCGCGTAACCCACCAAGCGATGCTCCGTGTGACGCCGATGGTGGGTTACGCCGCACCCACTTCAGCGAGTTGGCCGGCAAGCACGACAGGCGGCTAACCCACCCTACAAGCTCGGCGTTGCCAGGTGAACCCTCTCCCCCGGCCCCTCTCCCATAAATGGGAGAGGGGAGAAAAAATGCTCGCATCAGCTTTCCTCGCTATCGAGCAGCAGGTTTTCCAGCGCTTCGCGGTACTCGCCGGGATTCTCCCACAGGCCACGTTGCTGGGCTTCCAGCAGACGTTCGAGGATGTCATTGAGAGCGCCGGGGTTGTGTTGCTGGATGAAGTCGCGGGTGTCCTTGTCCAGTAAATACGCATCGGTGAGCAGCGCATATTGGTGGTCGTCGACCAGCTCGCTGGTGGCGTCGAAGGCGAACAGGTAGTCGATGGTCGCGGCCAGTTCGAAGGCGCCCTTGTAGCCGTGGCGCTTCATGCCTTCGATCCATTTGGGGTTGGCGGCGCGGGCGCGCACGACACGATTGAGCTCTTCCTTGAGGCTGCGAATGCGCGGCGTGTCCGGCTGGCTGTTGTCGCCAAAGTAGCTGGCCACCTTGAGCCCGCGCAGGGTTTCCACCGCCGCCAGCATGCCGCCCTGGAACTGGTAGTAATCGTTGGAATCGAGGATGTCGTGCTCG
This sequence comes from Ectopseudomonas toyotomiensis, assembly GCF_017167985.1. Taxonomy (NCBI): domain Bacteria; kingdom Pseudomonadati; phylum Pseudomonadota; class Gammaproteobacteria; order Pseudomonadales; family Pseudomonadaceae; genus Ectopseudomonas; species Ectopseudomonas toyotomiensis. Next base: position 2,142,378 of record NZ_CP070505.1, read on the forward strand.
CGGTTATCCTGGTTATGCAGCACCGCCTGCATCTGCTCCAGGCGCTCGACGAAGCGCTGCCGCGCGGGCGCACCCTCGGCGCCACTGCCGTAGGCGTAGCCGCCCCAGTTCAGGTAGACCTCGGCCAGGTCCGCACGGCTCTGCCACAGGCGCTCCTCGATGGCGTTCTGCACCCCGGCGCCATAGGCGCCCGGCTTGGCGCCGAACACCCGCCAGCCGGCCTGGCGCCGTGCTTCAGCTTCATCCAGGCCGCCGTCCTTGAGCGCCAGCGATTCGCGCCAGACCCGCGCCGACAGCGGGTTCATGTCTTCCGGCTCGTCCAGTTCGATCACCGCCTGCACGGCCTCGTCGAACAGGCGAATCAGGTTGCTGAAGGCATCGCGGAAGAAGCCCGATACGCGTAGGGTGACGTCCACCCGTGGCCGACCGAGCTGCTCCAGCGATAATACTTCAAAGCGCTCGACGCGCTGGCTACCCGGCTGCCACACCGGGCGCACACCCATCAGCGCCAGGGCCTGGGCGATATCGTCGCCACCGGTGCGCATGGTTGCCGTGCCCCAAACCGACAGGCCGAGCTGACGTAGATGGTCGCCCTCGTCCTGCAGATGACGCTCCAGCAGGCGATCCGCCGCCTGCACGCCCAGACGCCAGGCGGTCGGCGTGGGCAGATGACGCACGTCGACGGTGAAGAAGTTGCGCCCGGTAGGCAGCACGTCGAGGCGCCCGCGACTTGGCGCGCCGCTCGGCCCGGCAGGCACGAAACGCCCTTCCAGCGCCGCCAGCAGGCCACCCATCTCGGCCGCGCCACAGGCATCGAGCAAAGGTGCGATATGCCCGGCCAGGCCATCGAGAATCAGCGCCACCTCGGCGCCGAAGGTGTCAGTGCGCTCACCCGTCAGACGCTGCTCGATAAGCCTCAGCGCCAGTAGCTCCAGGCGCTCACGGGTATCACCTACGGTACGCCAGAGGCTGTTATCCACAGCCTGCAACGCCTGTGGACGCACCCCCTCCCAAGGCGGGCCCATATCGCTATCGAGCGGATCGAGGTTCAGCTCCAAGCCACGGGCCAGCGCGCGCAGCAGGCTGGCATTGGCACCCTGGCCATCGCCACGGGGGATGCGCAGCAACGCCAGCAGGGTATCGCGACGCAGTTGCCCAACCGGCGACTCACCGAACACATGCAGACCATCGCGGATCTGCGACTCCTTGAGGTCGCACAGGTAGGCGTCGAGCTGCGGCAGCCAACTGTCATCGTCATCATTGAGATGCAGGCCCAGCTCGCGGTCGAGGCTGGCCTCGCGCACCTTGGCCAGGATCTCGCCGCGCAGCTCCACGGCGCGGCGCAAGTCGAGCTGACTGGCCTCGAAATATTCGTCGGCCAGGCGCTCCAGATCGCGCAGCGGGCCGTAGCTCTCGGCACGGGTCAGCGGCGGCATCAGGTGGTCGATGATCACCGCCTGGGTGCGGCGCTTCGCCTGCGCCCCCTCGCCTGGGTCGTTGACGATAAAGGGATAGATATTCGGCAGCGGGCCGATCAGCGCCTGCGGCCAGCAACCCTCGGAGAGGCCGACGCTCTTGCCCGGCAGCCACTCCAGATTGCCGTGCTTGCCAACATGGATCAGCGCATCAGCGGCGAAGGCCGTGCGCAGCCAGGCGTAGAAGGCGATATAACCGTGCGGCGGCACCAGATCAGGGTCGTGGTACACCGCTGCCGAGTCGAGCTGGTAGCCGCGTGCCGGCTGGATGCCGACGAAGGTCAGGCCGAAGCGCAGGCCAGCAACCATCATCCGCCCACTGCGAAACATCGGATCGTCCTGCGGCTCGCCCCAGCGCTCGCGAACCGCTTGCTGATTCGCAGGCGGTAGGCTGTGGAAAAAAGCCAGGTAGTCGTCCAGCGCCAGGCTCTGCGCGCAGGGCCTTGTGTCGAGGCCATCGAGGTCGTTGGTGACGCTACCAAGCAGGCTGTGGACAATTGCGGTACCGCTGTCCGGCAGGTTATCCACTGGATAGCCATGGGCCTGCAGGGCGCGGAGGATATTCAGCGCGGCAGCCGGTGTATCCAGGCCGACGCCGTTGCCGATGCGGCCATCGCGGGTCGGGTAGTTGGCCAGGATCAGGCCGATTCGCTTCTGATCGTTGCTTTTGATCGCCAACTGGCACCAGTTCATCGCCAGTTCCGCGACATAAGCCATACCCGGTTCATGCGCCTGGTAGCACACCACATCGCTCTGGCTACGCTCGCTGCGCCAGGCCAGACCTTTGAAGCTGATGGCGGTACCGATCAGCCGGCCATCCAGCTCGGGCAGCACCACATGCATGGCCAGGTCGCGCGAGCCAAGGCCCTGGGCGCTGGCCTGCCATTGCTCCTGGTTGTCCAACGAGCAGATGGCCTGCAGCACCGGAATGTCGCGGCGAAACACCCGCGCCTGCGGCGCCTCGGGGTTGGACAGGGCGAAGCCGGTGGTGTTGATGATCAGCGCGGCGCTGGTTTCGTCCAGCCAGCTCTGTACCTGATCCAGGCAGGCAGATTCCTTGAGGCTGGCCACGGCAATGGGCAGCGGGTTGAGCCCCTGCACGATAAGGTGCTGGCAAAAGGTATCGACGAAAGCGGTGTTCGCCGATTGCACATGGTTGCGGTAAAACAGCAGCGCCACCACGGGCGTATCCGGCTGCCACCGCGCCTGCCAGTCAGCCAGCGTGGCCGGGCTGTGCTGCGGGTGATAGAGGCCGACGCGCGGTAGCGGCTGCGGCTCCTGCCAAGTGTCGTCACGCCCCAGCCAGCGGTTACCGATGCAACGGAACAACTGGCGGGCATTGTCCAAACCGCCCTGGCGCAGGTACTGCCAGAGGCGCTGGCTATCTTCTTCGCCGACGTTGCCGAGCGCATTCAGCTCCGGGTCGGGTTTATCGTCGCCCGGCACCATGATCACCGTGGCGCCGCGCGCGCCCAGCTCCACCAGGCGCTCGACGCCATAGCGCCAGTAGCTCACCCCGCCGTGCACCGAGATCAGGATGACCTTGGCGTGCTGCAACACCTGTTCGACGTAGTAGTCCACCGAGGCGTTGTTGCTCAGCTGCGCCGGGCTGGCCAGGCGCAGGCTGGGGTAGTCGTCCGGCAATTGCCGAGCGGCCTCGGCCAGCAGGGAAAGGTGCGAATCACCCGTGCACAGGATCACCAGCTCGGCAGGCGTCTGGCCAAGGTCGGCGATGCTGTCGGCCGGCAGTTGGGCGCCGGGCTGGGTGCGCAATAGGTGCATGTTCGTTCCGTGGGAGGGGCTTTAACCGCGACTGGTGGTAGCGCCGTAGGGTGGACTCAGTTATCCGGCGGACTGTTCGCTTCGCTCCTGAGTCCGCCCTACGATCGAGTACGCCCTACGCTCCGTATCAGGCCAGCGACGCTTTCAGCTCGGCCTCGATGGCCGCGCGGTCAAGCTGCTGGCCGATCACCACCAGCCGACTCAGGCGCGGCTCGTCGGCCTGCCAGGCGCGGTCGAAGTGGCGGTCGAAGCGCTGGCCCACGCCCTGCACCAGCAGGCGCATCGGTTTGCCAGGGATCGCCGCGAAGCCTTTCACGCGCAGGATGCCGTACTTGGCCACCGCCTCCTTCAGTGCGGCCAGCAAACGCGCCTCCTCGGCCTCCGGTAGTTCCACGTGGAACGAGTCGAATTCCTCGTGATCGTGGTCTTCGTCTTCATCGTCGTGATGAGTGCGGCGGCTGTCGATATGCAGCTCGGTTTCACTGTTCAGGCCGAGCAGCACGTCCAGCGGCAGCTCGCCGCCGTGCGCCTCGATCACCTTGACTGCCGGCGGTAGCTCTTCGGCCACCTCGGCGCGCACGGCAGCCAGCGCCTCGGCGTCGAGCAAATCGGCCTTGTTGAGGATCACTAGGTCGGCGCTGGCCAACTGGTCGGCGAACAGTTCATGCAGCGGCGATTCGTGGTCGAGGTTGGGGTCGAGCTTGCGCTGCTCGTCCACCTGATCGGGGAAGGCGGCGAAGGTGCCGGCGATCACCGCCGGGCTGTCGACGACGGTGATCACCGCGTCGACCGTACAAGCGTTGCGGATTTCCGGCCAGTTGAAGGCCTGCACCAAAGGCTTGGGCAAAGCCAGGCCACTGGTCTCGATGAGGATATGGTCGAGATCGCCGCGGCGCGCCACCAGCTCGCGCATCACCGGGAAGAACTCTTCCTGCACGGTGCAGCACAGGCAGCCGTTGGCCAGCTCGAAGACGCGGCCATTGGCTTCTTCCTCACTGCAGCCGATGGAGCACTGCTTGAGGATCTCGCCATCGATGCCCAGCTCGCCGAACTCGTTGACGATCACCGCGATACGGCGGCCGCCGGCATTGGCCAGCAGGTGGCGCAGCAGAGTGGTTTTGCCGGCACCGAGAAAACCGGTGACGATGGTGACAGGCAGTTTGGCGAGGGTTTTCATGGATGGCCCCGTGGCGTCGGTAAGTTCGGCGGACGGGTACGCGCAGGCGGACACGCAGGAGCGTGCTGGCCGCGTCGGATCACCCCGTCCGAGCATATGGCTGGTCATTCGAGGCAGGTCTCCTGGCTCACGGTCTGCGCGTTGCGCGTCCTTCACCTTCCCGCTGTTGAGCAGTGGCGTATCGAAGGGTTTAAAACCGTTTACAGTTGCGGGGGCAGCCAGGGCATCGACCCTGTTCCCTCTTAGCTCCCCGGCGGTTTGCCGGGAAGAACCTCGAAAGCGAGAAGGCTACGCAGGCCGCGGCGGCCGGTCAATCGCGGTTGACCGCTGGCAGGTGCCATGATGAGCTACATCACCCTCCGACACGAATACCGCTCATGACCGCCAGCCACCTCGATCACCCCGCTGCCCCCCCTAAGGTGGTTGCCGGCCTGGGTTGCCGGCGCGGTTGTGCACAGGACGAGCTGTTCACCCTGCTGACCCACAGCCTGGCCCAGCATGAGTTGACTGTGGATAACCTCGTTGGACTGGCCAGCATCGCCCACAAGCTCGACGAACCGGGGCTGCGTGAACTGGCCATGCACGTGAATCTGCAGCTGACATTCTTCACCCCAGAAGCGCTCACGCTCCACCAGCCAGAGAAAGCCGGCAGTCCCCTCATCCGATCCATAACCGGCAGCCCCGCTGTGACGGGACCCTGCGCCCTTGCCCTGGCCTCACGATTGGGCAAGGCAGCCCGCCTGCTGGGCGATAAAACCCGCACGGCCAACGCCACTTGCGCGTTGGCCACCTTCGATAGAGAACCCGCAGCATGACCGTCTACTTTATCGGCGCCGGCCCCGGCGACCCCGAGCTGATCACCGTCAAGGGCCAGCGCCTGATCTGTTCGTGCCCGGTGATCCTCTACGCCGGCTCGCTGGTACCCGGAGCGGTGCTACAAGGCCATAGCGCCGAGCAAGTGGTGAACACCGCCGAGCTGAACCTGGGCGAGATCATCGAGCTGTTGCGCCAGGCCCATGAGCGTGGCCTGGACGTAGCCCGGGTGCATTCCGGTGACCCTTCGCTGTATGGCGCCATCGGCGAGCAGATTCGCGAGTTGCGTGCCCTGGGCATTCCCTTCGAGATCATTCCCGGCGTCACTGCCACTGCCGCCTGCGCGGCGCTGCTGGAAAGCGAGCTGACGCTGCCGGGTATCGCCCAGACGGTGATCCTTACCCGCTATGGCACCACCTCGCCGATGCCCGAGGGTGAGCAGTTGCATGACCTGGCACGGCACCACGCAACCATGGCCATCCACCTCGGCGTACGCCATCTGCCGACCATAGTCGCAGAACTGCTGCCGCACTACGGAGCCGATTGCCCCATAGCGGTTATCCACCGAGCGAGCTGGCCGGATCAGGACTGGGTACTGGGCACCCTGGCAGATATCGAAGAGAAGGTGACCGCCAAGGACTTTCGCCGTACGGCATTGATCCTCGTTGGGCGGGTGCTCGATCCCGGTGCGTTTGTAGAGTCGGCGCTATATGACGCCACTCATAGCCATCTCTACCGCCTTGGTAACGATTGAGCCTGGCGAGAAACCGTACAGTTTGCTGAGGGCCCCGCCAAATAAGGCCTTCATATACTTATCAACAAGATAGCCAGCCTGTTATCCAAGCGCTCTGTGGATAGCAGGCATGTAAGCGAACAGTTTCTGTACAAGTCGCTGAAAGCCCCTATTTAAAAGGCCTATAGCAGGGTGTCACGAGGATATCCACAAGTTGATCCACGCCAATTGTGAGCAACTGTTCAGAGCTGTACCTCGACGCGCTTGATACTCAGAAGTCGCAGCTCCGGTATCACTTCATCCAGACTGGCAAAGGTTTCTACCTGCTCGGTTTCATCCACCAGAAAGAAGCTGCGGCCGGCCTCTTTCTTGAAAAACACGATCCACTCGGCGGTGTTGGCCGGATTAGCCATGATCTGGGTATCGAATAGAACGCCCTCGGCCGTTCTGCGTTTTACATCTGCGCGCTTCATCCGCTCTCCTGTTCCAGCCTTGCTCGGGCCCGCTTGCGCACTCCTGGCAGACGGGCAGCTCTAGTGTAAAGGATGAGAGAGTCGCATTTGTCCTGCTACTGATGCTGGTGGATCAAATCCGTCCGTGTTTATATATGCTTCATATACGAAACGTATAAAGGAAATCAGTATGGGCATCGTCAATATCGATGAAGAGTTGCATGACCAGATTCGCCGGGCGAGTAGCGTCTCGGGCCGCTCCATCAATGCCCAGGCAGGCTTCTGGATTCGCATCGGCATGCTCTGCGAGATGAACCCGACGCTGAGCTTCAATGAGGTGATGGCCGCCGAGATGCGTGCCGCCGGCGTGGCGGTTCCGCCAAGAATGGCGGACGCCTCATGAGCAAGACGCCGCAACAGATCGCCCTGATGGCGGAATCCGGCAGGTTGCTCGCGTCCGTGTTCGGCTACCTGGATCGCCTGGATCTACTCGGCATGTCGACTCTGCAGGTCAATGACCTTGTGGATAACTACATCGTGGGTGAACTCAAGGCGCGTCCGGCGAGCAAGGGGCAGTATGGTTTCGCCTACGCCATGAACACGTCGCGCAACGAAGTGGTGTGCCATGGCGTACCCAGCGCCAACGATATTCTGCGCGATGGCGATCTGGTGAATTTCGACATCACCCTGGAGAAGAACGGCTACATCGCCGATTCGAGCAAGACCTACCTGATCGGCGAGGTGTCGGACCAGGCTCGTCAGCTCGCCCAAGTGACCTATGAAGCGATGTGCAAGGGCATCGAAGCCGTCAAACCCGGCGCCCGCCTCGGCGATATCGGCCATGCCATCGAACGGCACGCTCGCGCCCATCGCTACTCGGTGGTCAAAGAGTACTGCGGCCACGGCATCGGCCGGGAAATGCACGAACCACCCGAAGTGCTGCACTGGGGCAAAGCCGGCACCGGCCTGACGCTGCGCGAAGGCATGACCTTCACCATCGAACCCATGCTCAACCGGGGAACGGAGGATGTACGCACCCTGCGCGACGGCTGGACGGTGGTGACCCGCGATGGTCAGCTCTCGGCGCAATTCGAACATACCGTGGCGGTCACCCGCGACGGCGTTCGCGTGCTTACACTGCGCCCCGAAGAGCTGCACCTGAGCAGGATTTCGGCGTGATGGAAACGCAAAAGCCCGTCCAGATGGACGGTGGTCGGCAACAACATAGATTGACACAAGCCCCCTTGAAAACACTGAGAAAAACCAAGGGCTTAGTCGCCAACTTCGGTAACATAGTTTGACACAAGGCTATGGCCGCATCGAATAAATTACCGACCTTGGAACAACATAGATTGACAATATCAGCCTACCCTCATCCCTGAGTTCCGCCTATAAATGGTGAGAGGCAACTACCGGAGCGGGGTAGCAGAACCGCAGCTCTTAACTACCAGTCCACCAGTTTCAGGACAAATCGGACGTCCAAAATAGGATTTTATAATCGCTCTATAATTAACTATAAACCCCTATAAAGCTCGTGCTAGAGCAGTCAATCCACCTAGCCCGCTAGGCTGGCAAAAGCCGTACTGAAGCGCGACTGCATTCGAGAAGGCGCTCTTGCGATCGCCCTCATGCGAAGAGCTGGGAACAAACGTCTGTAATGATATCAGGCAGCACCTTCCGCAATTCCAAGCGCCCAACAACTTCGCGGCATTCAGCAGCAACTGCATGGCCTTCAAAGGGGAAGTCTGGCCCTTTGCTCACGGAGCTCCGGTAAAAATTATCGACGACTACGTTTGCATCGACATGTGGGCCGCCTCTATGGGCTTCCTGGCTTGGCTCCAGTTCCCAAGGATTCAAGGATTCAAGGCCAGGTAGCGAACGCGCGAGCGATTAAGTTCGAGGGCCTATTTCAGGACGTCATTGACCAAACCCGCTGGGGCGGCCAGCCCACCCGAGCTCTCCGCCAGAAAACACTGGATGTTTGTGGCCGAGCTTTGACCGACATCGACGCTATCGGCGCATTCAATAGCACCCTTCTTCCGGTTTCTCCTACAAGAGCATCCCATACGCGCGCGAGTATGACCAAGGCGCCCACAACGCTATTCGTAATGCTGCTTCAACGGTGGATAGAGGCGTTGATTACTGGTCAGGCATCATCGATCAGCTTAACGCGCAGAGGGCAGGAGACAATTTCGACTTTTCGAGCTTCCCACAGATTATAGGTGTGGTCTTTACGCCTACTGTGATCTACACGAGCCATTCTAGGTTACTTGAGAAGTCTGTCGGCAGATTGCGCTGGTCGAGCTCTCTGGATGAGCCACTCGAATTCCTAACAACGTCGCCCGTACCGGATACAGACGAGTAGGTTTGCGAGTTGCAAAAGATGGCTAGCAAAATCTAGGAGCTGGTGCTAACAAGCTAGAACGGCCCATGACATAGATCTGTGGGCGAAATAATAAAGATTCTTCACGGATTACCGGGGAAGTCATTCTTGATCTTCATAAAGAAGAATTCGCTGTCCCGGTAGCCGTAAGCCATCCGTTTGATGACCTTTATCCGGTTGTTAATCCCTTCTAGCTGACCCGTGTGCATGGGCCAGCGCACTCGGCTCAGGATGCCGCGCCAGTAGCCCCTCAGTCGTTTTGCAAATTGCTTCAGTGCCGGTATCTCGCTTTCTCCAGCCAAGCGCAGCCATTGCTTCCAGGCTGATCGCCAGCTCCAGGCAGTGGTGGGCGACCAGAGCGTTTTAAGTTCGGCTTTCATCAGGTAAACCGTCATCAGCGACTGGTTAGCGGCCAGTAGGTCCTGCAGGCGTACTTGCTGCTCTTCGCGTTTGAGGTTCTCTGGATTGCGCAGCAACAGCCACCGCGCTTGCTTGATGACCTTACGTGCAGGCTTGTCATGACGCAGACGGTTGGCTTCATCCACTCGCACTCGATCAATCACTTCCCGACCGTACTTGGCGACCACATGAAACAGGTCATAGACCACCCGCGCCTGCGGGCAATGTTGGCGCACCTCTAGGTCAAACGCGGTGTTCATGTCCATCGCCACTGCTTCTATCCGAGCGCAGCCTTCCGGCCCCAGCTCTTCAAAGAACGGCCTGATGGCAGCTCGACTGCGTCCTTCGCCAATCCACAGTACCCGTCGGGTATCGGCATCCAGCACAACGCTGGCGTAGCGATGCCCTTTGAACAAGGCGAACTCATCCATCACCAAGCGCTTCGGCTGAGCTTTCGGTAGCTTCTCCAAGGCGGCTTGTAATGCTCGTCGCTCCAGCAAACGCACGCTATCCAGTGCAAGCCGAACAGCTCAGCGACGTGCAGTGTGGGCAACCGCCGGCAAGCCTGAGTCACCGCTTCGGCCAGCCGTCTGGTCATCCGCGAATAGCGGTCAAGCCAGCTAACTGACTCCATTCGCTTACCGCATGCGCCACATTCGACGCGTCGCAGCTCCACATTCAATCGTACCGAGCGGCCAAGAATGGGCAAGTCACGGATCGAGCGCTGACAGTATTCATGGATGGTGGTGCTGGGCTGATGGCAGCCGCTGCAGGTAGGAAATCTGCGGGGATTGGGGATCAGATCGATCAACAGCGCTTCGCCGTCAGGTCTGATGCCAATGACAGAAAAGCCCTCCCAAAAGGGCAGGAACGTATTAACATCGTGCACAAGAACGCCGGTTTGTAGATGTGTTTGCTCGCACGAACATCATCCATCAAACCGGCGTTCTTGTTTCTATCTTTCCCGGGATTCCGTGAAGAACCATAATAAAGGCGGCCATGAGCCGCCTTCGAAAACCAAGTTTCGTCACCGGTAATAGGGCCGGGAGAGGAAGCTCTTGGGCTGCAGACGTAGGATATCAGCCCTCAGCTTCAGTCGCCCCAAACCCGCTCAACGGCGATCCCGATGACCGGCGTGAAGTGTCCGCTGCGCTACCCAGTGAAAACTGAGCTGAATACAGGTCCCATCACGCCGATCGGCAGAGTCTCCGACTGTTCCTCTATCCTCCCAGCCAACACCACATCATCCTTCTTGGGAAAGTGGCGCAATAGAAATCGCGCTTGGTCGCGCACGCTTTCGGGCAGTTCTTTGTTCCGGCTCAGTTCGACGAGAAACTCGCGAGTCTGTACCACTGAGCGAGATCGCTCGCTGGGCATCGTCATCGCTACCTCCTGAACCTAGGAATACCCTGTCGAGCATAGACAGGGATGTTTAACCGTCGATTGCTCTGACGGCTTCCGGACAAAACTACCGATGCCAGGCGTCTCCTACTCCTCGCCTGTTTTCGGCAATACGCCTGCGCGACTGCGCCAGCCAAAGGCGCAGGGGCAAGGCTGCAGATCGGAGGCTCTCGCCTCGCAGGAAAACGTCGTCTGGTCACGGGTCATGAACACTCCTTGTGGTGGACATTATCCACCTTAAGTCAGTGTCCACTAACTCCGGGACAGACCATGTTCCATGGACTGCTCAGATGAATAGCCGCTCCAGAAGCATCCTAGAACTCTGATTTGGCTCCAGCGGAGACGTGATATGGCCACGGGACTCTGTGCGTCTACACTACATTTCTTCCTTTTCCTCTTTCCGATACGCCCAGCGATAGAGCGCAGGTAACACTAGCAAGGTCAACGCAGTAGACGAAAGAATGCCGCCGATGACAACAGTCGCTAAAGGACGTTGTACTTCAGCGCCGGTTCCGGTGGCTAAGGCCATTGGCACGAAGCCAAGCGAAGCTACCAAGGCCGTCATCAATACCGGACGTAGGCGCTGCAGGGCCCCTTCGGTAACCGCTTGCTGCAATCCCATTCCCTCTTCGCGTAGGTTACGAATGAACGAAATCATCACCAGGCCATTAAGTACCGCTACCCCCGACAGGGCAATGAAACCAACCCCAGCGGAAATTGATAGAGGAATATCGCGCAACCAAAGCGCCATCACGCCTCCTGTTAGAGCAAAAGGAATACCGGTAAACACCAGCAAGCCATCACGTACGTTGTTGAACATCATGAACAGCAGCATGAACACCAGCAGCAGGGCGACCGGCACCACCACTTGCAGCCGTTTGGCCGCCGATTGCAGCTGCTCGAATTGTCCGCCCCAGGTCGTCCAATAACCGGCAGGGAGCTTCACATCGCTGCGGATCCTCTCCTCCGCTTCTTGCACAAAGGAGCCGATGTCGCGCCCCCGCACGTTGGCACTCACCACAACCAGGCGCTTACCATTCTCACGACTGACCTGGTTTGGCCCTGGCGCCAGTTGCAGACTGGCCACTTCAGAGAGCGCGATAAAGCCGACGCTAGTGGCTGCACCCGTTGCTGGAACGGGTATCAGCAGTCGTGATAGCCCCTCAATATCGGTGCGCAGGTTCTCCGGTAGACGTACTACCAGATCGAAACGACGATCCCCCTCAAACAGCGTACCGGCCCGGCGCCCACCTACAGCCACAGCGACGGTTTCCTGGATGTCTCCGACATTCAGACCATAGCGAGCCGCCTTGTCTCGGTCGATGGCCACAGTCAGCACCGGGAGGCCCGTTGTCTGCTCGGCCTTTACCTCGGACGCCCCTTCAATACCGCTCAGGGTTCCGGCCACTTCGGCTGCTGTGCTATTGAGGACATCCATATCGTCGCCGAATATCTTCACCGCGACATCGCTGCGCACACCCGATATCAATTCGTTGAAACGCAACTGAATAGGCTGCGACAGCTCGTAGTTACTGCCCGGAACCAACTCGGCAGCGGCCTGCAGCTCGGCGATCAGAGCATCACGCGACTTTTTCGGATCGGGCCATTGATCGCGCGGTTTGAGCATCACGTAGCTGTCAGAAATGTTCGGCGGCATCGGGTCGGAGGCGATTTCCGCCGTACCGGTACGCGCGAATACTCGCTCCACTTCCGGCACCTTGGCCAGAATGGTCTCCTCCAGGCGCATCTGCATCTCCACCGACTGCGTCAGGCTGGTACCCGGTACACGCAGCGCCTGCAGCGCGAAGTCCCCCTCACTGAGGCTAGGCACGAACTCGCTGCCCATACGTGATGCCAGCAGACCGGAGAACAGAACCAGCGCCACGGCCGCACTGAAGGCCAACGTACGCCGTCGCATGACCCAGGCCAGCACTGGCTCGTAGGTGCGCCGGGCAACACGCATCAGCGCGTTTTCCTCTTCTTTCACCTTACCAGTGACGAATAGCGCGATAGCCGCCGGGACGAAGGTCACCGAAAGGATCATGGCCCCGAACAGGGCGGTCACCACGGTGAAGGCCATTGGGTGGAACATTTTGCCCTCGACCCCGGTCAGGGCGAAGATCGGCAGGTACACCACCATGATGATCAACTGACCGAAAATCAGCGCACGACGCGCTTCCTTGGATGCCGCGAAGACCTCATGCAGACGCTCACTACGGGTCAGCTCGCGGCCAAGCTTGTGCTGCGCATGAGCCAGACGGCGAATAGCGTTCTCGACGATGACCACGGCACCATCGACGATGATGCCGAAGTCGAGTGCCCCCAGACTCATCAAGTTGGCGCTGACCTTGTTGCTGAACATGCCGGTGAAGGTGAACAGCATCGACAGCGGAATGACCATGGCTGTGATCAGCGCCGCACGGATGTTACCGAGGAACAGGAAGAGGATGACGATGACCAGGATAGCCCCTTCGATCAGGTTCTTCTTGACCGTGGCGATGGCCTTGTCCACCAGATTGGTGCGGTCATAGACGGTCACCGCAACCACCCCTTCAGGCAGCGAACGGTTGATCTCCTCCAGACGTGCGGCCACGGCCTGCGACACACTGCGGCTGTTCTCGCCGATCAGCATAAACACTGTTCCCAGCACGACCTCGCGACCATTCTCGGTCGCAGCACCAGAACGTAGTTCACGGCCCAACATCACCTGCGCCACATGACTAACCCGAATGGGCGTGCCGTCCACATTGGCCACGACGATATTGGCGATATCGTCCAGCGTGCTCAGTTGCCCAGGTGCCCGAATCAGTAGTTGCTCGCCATTGCGCTCGATATAGCCAGCACCGACGTTGGCATTGTTGCGCTCCAGCGCCAGCAGCAGGTCACCCAGCGTCAGCTTGTAGGCAGCCAGGCGTTTGGGATCTGGAGCGACCTGGAACTCCTTGGCGAAGCCACCAATGGTGTTGATTTCGGCAACGCCAGGCACCGTGCGCAACTGCGGTTTGATGATCCAGTCCTGGATCACCCGCAGATCGGTTGGTGTGTAAGGCGTACCGTCCTCCTTGAGTGCCCCCTCCTCGGCCTCGACCGTCCATAGAAAGATTTCACCCAGGCCGGTGGAAATCGGCCCCATGGAGGCCTCGACACCCTCGGGCAATTGCTCCTTGGCGCTTTGCAGTCGCTCGTTGACCAACTGGCGGGCGAAATACAGATCCGTGCCATCCTCAAAAATCACGGTAACCTGCGATAGCCCCGAGCGTGACAGCGAGCGGGTCTGTTTCAAATGCGGCAGGCCGGCCATGGCCGTTTCGATCGGGAAAGTGATGCGCTGCTCGGTTTCCAGCGGCGAAAAGCCCTCGGCAGCGGTACTGATCTGTACCTGGACGTTGGTGATGTCGGGAACGGCGTCGATCGGCAGCTTCTGATAGCTGGCCACGCCCACACCGGCCATCGCCAAAACGGCCAACAGCACCAGAAAACGCTGTTCTATGGCGAATTGAATGATGCGCTCAAACATGAAAAGTACTCGTCGGTGAGGATCAGTGCGCGTGTTCGGCGCTGCCTTTGCCCAGTTCGGACTTGAGGATGAAACTGCCTGTGGCAGCTACACGTTCGCCTGACTTCAGGCCTTCGCGTACCTCGACGAAGCCATCGCTGCGGGTGCCCAATGTCACCGGACGCACTTCGAAGCCTTCAGCGGTACGCACGAAGACACTGGTCTTGTCCTCGACATCCTGAATCGATGAAGCCGGCACCACGGCCGCGGCCTCATGGCTTTCAGTCGCCAAGGCAACCGAGACGAACAGGCCGGGACGCCAAATGCCGTCGGCGTTATCCAGGTCGATGCGGCCTGTCGCCGTCCGCGTCTGCTCACCCAGCAGGCGGCTGATGTAAGCCACCTTACCCGTAGCTTCGCGCCCCAACTCTGGCGCACTGACACGTACTGACTGCCCGACTTTCACCTGTTCCAGATCACGCGGGGAAACGCTGAAGGTGACCCAGACGCGACTCAGATCAGCCACCGTGAAGGCATTACTGGTCTCACTGACGACTTCGCCAGGTACCAGGTGCTTCTCCACCACCACACCGGAAAAAGGTGCACGCAGGTTGTAACGGCTGCCATCGCCAGCCTCGCCCTGAGGGCTGATCGTCTTGCCCTTCTGTCGGGCATTGGCCAGAGCGATCTCGGCCTCCTGCAGCGTTTGCCGGGCCTGGAGATAATCCTGCTCGGCCGAAATACCGTCCTTCCACAATTGGCGTTCACGCTCGAAGGTCGTGCGGGCCAGCTCAACGCGTCGAGCGGCAGCCGCCATTTCACTACGCAACTCGGAAACCTGCTGACTGACGATAGTCGCCAGGCCATCCCCAGCAGCCACCTTCTGCCCCAGCCCGACCAGCACGCGCTCGACAACGCCAGCGCTGGGCGGCACGACATGAGCCGTGCGCTCCTCGTCGAAATTCACCTCGCCAGGTAGAGAGATGTATGTGCTCATGGCGCGCGCTTGTACGTCGACGAGTTCAATGCCCGCAGCGGCTATTTGCGCCTCACTCAGCACCAGCCCCCCCTCTTCGGCATGCCCACCCGCGGACTCACCGTGATCATCGCCAGCCTCGCCATGATCATCATCGGCATGATCGTCCCCGGCCTCACTGACCTGCCCAGCCCTGACTGCAACAACGCTGTCGCTACTGGCAAGCATGTGCCCGATTTCTGCGGCAAAGCGCCCGCTGTTATAAAACAACGCACCACCGACGAACCCCAAGGTCAGGGCCGCCGCGATGGCAACACCAAGTTTCTTCTGCATGAACAACCCCAAAAGATGATCAGTAACCGGCATCGCGCCGATCGTCGTGACAGGAAATCAGTAGTTATCGGCTTGGGCAGATAGGTCGCCGTAGATGCGCTCAAGGCGAACCCAGGCATCGAGCGCTTCGCCGAGTGCCTGCAGGTAACGGGAGCGAACGTCGATCAAGGTGCGCTGGGCATCGAGAACATCGATAAAGCCGAACTTGCCCATCTGAAATCCACGCGTCGTGCTTTCCAAAGCTGTGTCCGCGGACGCAAGCAGGCCCCCCTCGAAACCGCTAATCGCTCCCTGCGCCGTTCGCCATTGCTGATAGGCCTGCTGCACCTCACTGCGCAGGCGCAACTCGGCAGCATTTCGCAAGTCGCGCGCCTGATCAGCCCGCCGCGAGGCGGCCAGAACATTTCCCTGGTTGCGATCGAACAGAGGCAGAGGCATGGACAAACCAACAAGGTTGACGCGCTCACGATCCTCACTGCTGTATTGGCTGCCGAGGCTGACCGTCAGATCGGGAATCCGCCGGCTTTTCTCAACGGCGATTCCGGCCTCCTGCCGGTCGATCTCGACCCTGGCAAGACGCATCTGCGGAACTTTGTCCAGACGGCTCAGAAGTGCGACTTCAGAGGGTATTGCGGGCATATCGGTAACATCGCCACTGAGGCTAGGCTCACCACTGGCGGATGCCCCCCCAATCAAGGCCAGCAACTGATTCATGGCGTTGATGTACTGATCTCGAGCCCGCGCGGCCTCCAGTCGAACCTCTTCGTACTGCAGCCGGGCGCGCGATGCCTCCAGGGCAGAGGCCTTGCCAGCCTTGACGCGCGCATCAACGACCGCCACGCCGCGTTCGCTCAGGCGTTGTGACTGCTCAGCCAACTCTTGGCGCATCTTCGCCAACAAGGCTCCTTGAAAAGCCCCGACCACCTCGGCACGCAGCTCATTGCGCAGCTGCTCCTGACCGACCGCAGCACTGTCGATACCGCGTTCGGCCATTTCTATCCGGGCGCCGCGCTTGCCGCCCAGCTCGATAGGTTGGCTGATCTGTACCGTCGTGGTCCTCGTAGCACTGCGGGTGTCCTCAACCTCCCAAGACAGCTCCGGATTGGGAATCACACCGGCTTGGCGACGCTCACCTTCTGCGATGCCGACATTACGATCACCTGCCATCAGCGACGGGTTGGTCTGCAGTGCCTGCCCCCATGCGTCGCCCAGGGTGATCGGCGTTGATGCCACGGCATGATTCACTACAACTGAGCAGGCAACAGCCAGGCAAAGTGCCTCAGCAACTCTCGAATAACGCCTCGACAAGGGCCTTTCCTCCACACCTGTATAAATTCGGAGACATGTATGAAATCTCCGAGACCTTCATTCGGTGCAGAATTTAGGGAGCCTCACCTATCGTCGAGGTGACTGCAAAATTACAAATACGTAATGCCCAACTAAGCCATTTAACGCTGTATTACCATGACGCCAACGCAACGATTATTCGAGTCATGAAGTTACAACTGGACATATAAAAAACATCAGAAGAGCAACAAACGGCTTACAAAGACAGAGGCTACAGCCCCCTAAATTAGGGGCTCTGACGCTTGACCCTGTAGTTACTACAGGGATCATCATCTGCCATGAAAATGCCGATCGCTCCCAAGTCCAACAATCATCGCGACTCGATAAAAATTTCTCTCCCCCACCAAGGTCAACTACTACATGCGAATCCTGATTGTTGAGGACGAGCTTAAAACTGCCGAATATCTCCACCAGGGACTTACCGAGAGCGGCTATGTCGTCGATATTGCCACCAATGGTGTCGACGGCTTGCACATGGCGGCCCAAGCGTCCTACGAATTGATCATCCTTGATGTCGACTTACCAGAGATCGATGGCTGGGGCGTACTGGCCAGCATTCGCCGTAATAGTCGCACCCCTGTGATGATGCTGACGGCACGCGGGCGCCTGGCCGACAAGCTCAAAGGTTTCGACTCCGGTGCCGACGACTATCTGGTGAAGCCATTCGAGTTCCCCGAGCTTCTGGCCAGAGTTCGCTCGCTGCTACGAAGAGGTGAACAGGTCAGCGCGCCAGACGTGCTCAAGGTCGACGACCTTGAGCTGGATCCAGCCCGCCACCGCGCCTATCGCAATGGTCAACGAATCGATCTGACCACCAAGGAGTTCGCTCTGCTGCACCTGCTGATGCGACGCAGCGGCGAAGTACTCTCGCGCACCCAGATCATCTCGCTGGTCTGGGACATGAACTTCGACTGTGATACCAACGTCGTCGAAGTTTCCATCCGGCGCTTGCGCGCCAAGATCGACGACCCTTTCGAGAACAAACTGATCCACACCTTGCGCGGCGTCGGCTATGTACTGGAGGCTCGTCAATGAGGCCTGCCAGACTCTCAAGCCAACTCAGCCTGTCGGTCGCAATACTGGGCCTGATACTGGTTGCACTGCTGAGTGCGCTGGCTTATTTCTCGTTAAGCCGGCAGCTCAACTACATTGCAGAGCAAAGCCTCGAGGACAAGCTTCAGCAAATCCGCCATGGCATGAGAGAAATCAACACTCGCCCGGAAGTCGGTGACCAGGCCCACAACATCAGAGATTTGATCAAAGGCCACGACAGCCTCTCGCTCGCTCTTTATGACGACAGCTCGTCTCCCAAGGAAATCATGAGCGTGGGCCAGACACAGGAGGCCCTACCTTCCTTTATAGAAAACGCCAGCGAGACCATCGCCTTCGAACATTGGCGAGATGCGCAGGACAAGCAGCTCTTGACCGCCTCGCAGCTTATTCTGCGTAAGGACGGATCACGAATACGCGCCGTCCTTACACTGGAGCGCTCCGCTGACCAAGCACTGCTACACGCCTATGTCGAATCCACCTTGATTGCCCTGCCCTTCGTACTGGCTCTGATCGCGGCCGGAGCCTGGTGGATCGCTCATCGCGGCCTGAGCTCCCTGAATCAGTTCCGCAAGGTTGCAGAACTCGTCTCGACCCAGGATCTGAGCCATCGCCTGCCACTGGATAACCTACCGCAGGAGCTTCGCGAATTGGCTAACAGCATCAACTTCATGCTTCATCGCCTGGACGGTGGCGTACAACAGCTTTCGCAATTCTCTGACGACCTGGCACATGAATTACGCTCCCCCATCACCAATCTGATCGGCAAAGCGCAGGTGACGCTCTCACGGGAACGCCCGCCAGAAGAATACAAACTGGTGCTGGAGAACTGCACTGAGGAGCTCGGCCGGGTCACGCGGATCGTATCGGACATGCTGTTTCTCGCCCACGTCAGCCATCCGGCAGCACTTATCCCCTTCGAGGCAATTGCACTGCACGAAGAGGCAGAGAAAGTAGTGGAGCTTTTCAGCCTCACGGCCGAAGAAAAGGACATCAAACTCAACGTATCAGGGTACGCAACAATTAATGGCGATCGCTTGATGGTACAGAGAGCTATCTCTAACCTGCTATCCAACGCCATCCGCCATAGCCCGGAAGGCTCGAAAATCGATATTGACCTCATCACTAACGCGACGAACGCCACCCTGGCAGTGAGCAACCCAGGTGCAGGCATTCCTCCCGAGCACCTACCCAAACTGTTCGAGCGTTTCTATCGCGTGGATCGTGGGCGGTCACGTGCTGATGGCGGCACCGGGCTGGGCCTGGCCATCGTGCGTTCGATCATGAGCCTGCACCATGGCCACGTGGGCGTGAGCAGCATCGCAGATCAGACCACAGTTTTTACGCTGTACTTCCCTTTACCAAAGCCCTTGATCGAGCAGGCCCGCCAAAGCTCAACGGAAAAGACTGCTTAATCGAATTGCGCCAGGGATGGCGCCCCCTTTTTGCCCCATCTACGTCGAATACAAGCCCCTCACCAGACGACACATTTTCTCAGTTTCAGCCGCCCACTTCGTCCCCTACAGACATTCATCTCATGGTAGATGGTGTGGTTCTCCTTGCTCAGACGCCGACTCGCCATCTTTCACACCGAGGGCGACCGCTGCTGCCAGGCATAGAAACCGTTGCTTAATACCCACAGCAGCCGGCACATCAGTGCTACGGGATAGAGACCGACCAATGCCTCGACAGCGCTAAACTTGACTCCGTGGGCTGTGAGGAGATGGCGAGCGTCTTTAGAGCATCGCATTACTGTTGACCTGAGCCAGCCGCTGGCGCAGCTTCACACTTTCACAACTCACACTGCTGTTCGTTCTAGCACTTCCACTTGCCCAACAGACTTTCAGCGATACCAAGCGTCTCTCGAACATATGACGAAGCGTCGTGCCAGTAAGCACTGCTCTACCGTCTCTCTTTTGAATTATTCGGAAAACGTCGCCTGGTATGGATCATGGACACTTATTACGGCAGACACTATCCACTATCAATCAGTGCCCACTCAACTTGGGATAGAGCAAACTCAAGTGGATAGATATCGCGCCCACAAGACTAAGCAGTTCCAACCCAATTCTTTGACGAACAAAAAAAAGCGCCCCCAAAGGGGCGCCAAGGAACCATCTCTCACCAAAGGAGCGGGAGCTACCAAGAGATGGACTGGAGAGAGCGAGCAGGACGGCTGCGTTAGTTCATGCGCTCAATCGTCTTGCTCACTCTGAGCACTTTGGGACTTCTGCTGCTCAACGGCGTTGTCACCATGGATACGCTGTTGATTCTCACGGAATTGCTTGACGGCATTGAGAGAGCGCTCAGAGCCATCTTCTGCAGAGGCAACCATGCTGGCTGCCCCCAGAAACACGATAAACAGAAACTGGGAAAAAACTTTCATATGCACCTCGGACTGACTGAGCAAATATGGAAACGAATGCTTCGAAGACAGTCCCATGTTACGGATCGGCACCTAACATGAGCATGAGGTTCAAATTACAATCTTGTCAGAGAGGGGCGGCTATGCCGCCCCTGAATGTCGTTACAGCACCTGAAGCGGATACTCGACGATTACACGCACTTCATCGAGGTCGCTTTCGTAAGCAGTAGCGCGAGTGGTCATCTGACGTACACGCACGGACAGATCCTTCAGAGAACCCTCGAGGAACACGTATTTGACCTCAAGGTTGCGCTCCCAGCGCTTCTGATCGGTCAGCGGGTTACCGGCACCATCCGTGCGCATGTAAATGCTGTTGGCATTGGAGTAATCCGCATCACGTCCCAGCGCGTAACGCGCCATGAAGCTCAGCCCTGGCACACCAAAGTCAGCCATGTCCAGATCGTAGCGCACCATCCAGGAGCGTTCCTTGGGCGAGTTGAAGTCGCTGTACTGAAGGGAGTTGTCGAGGAAGATCGAGTCGGACTGACGCAGGTAGTCAAAGTCGTCATCGCCGTTGTTACGCTGGTGAGAGAGCGCTACACGGTGAGCGCCGTACTTGACACCGATGCTACCGCTATAGATGTTGTTACTGAAATCACCCAGCTGCTTCTTACCTTCGTCGGTGGCGTTGTAGTAATTCAGACCACCAAACAACGACAGATCCTCGGAAAGTGGGTAAGTCCACCACATGCCAGCGTAGTACTGATCCCAGGCATCCTTCAAACGGCTGCTGTAAAGGCTGAAGCCCAGGTTGTCGTTGAGCTCGTAGTCACCACCAAAGTAGCCGACCCAGGGAGAGTCCACCTGCCCAGCATAGAAGGTCGCGAAATCACCGCGTGAAGTGCTCTCCTGCGGTTGGCTCATGGCATGTAGACGACCGCCTTGCAGGGTCAGGCCCTCTATGCTTTCGTTGACGACCGTCACACCTTTGAAGCTCTGCGGCAGCAGACGAGAGTCCCCGTAGTGCACGACGGGCGTGGTTGGGAATACGTCACCGGCCTTGACGACCGTATCAGCGAAGCGCGCCTTTACCGCGGCCCCCACTTTCGAATACGAGTCCTCGGCACGATCATCGCTGTCGACCGGGAACATGTTGACACTACCACCGGGACCATAACGTCCATCACCGGTATCAAGCTTCAGGCCCAGTCCGGCATAGGCGTCAATGCCGAAACCAACGGTTCCCTGAGTGAAACCGGACTCGAAGTTAGCCATGATGCCGTGCCCCCAAGCCTCGGTGTAGCTGCTGCGCTCACCGCTGGGTAGTACCCTGGCCTCCCCTTTGCGAAAGTCCCGGTTGAAATACATGTTTCGGTTAAGAATATTCAGGCTACTTCCTTCGATGAAGCCTTCGGCAACCTGAGACTCGGATGCCTGAGCCATCGCGCTTGCACCGAATGCCAACGCGGAGATGATCGCCATGGTTAGAGGACTTTTTTTCATGCATTGCTCCTGATGCTTACCGGCAGTTCTGGGATTGTCATAGGCCGATTTCTTCTTGTGGATTTGGCCCCTCTATCCTTGCAACCTCCAGATAACTCGAAGATGAGCGCTGCATTACAATTTCGTAATCAAAGAACCTCTTCATTTCCAGGCTGTCACGAAGCCATCAATCTAGATGATGGCAAGCCGCTCTAACGGCTTTATCAGCCCCTCATGCTGGCGGACTCTGGAAGCATCATTATGAAAATTGGTGAACTTGCTAAGCGAACTGGCTGCCCAGTGGAGACCATTCGTTACTACGAGCATCAGGGATTACTACCCAGCCCCTCACGCAACAACAGTAACTATCGTTTATATAGTCAGCTGCACTTCGAGCGCCTGACATTCATCCGCAATTGTCGTGTACTCGATATGACATTGGAAGAAATAGGTCGCTTATTGGCAATGCATGATCGGCCGCATGCGAGTTGCGCACTCATTAGTACATTGGTGAAAGAACACATCGCTCATGTCGAGGCACGCATTCAGAATTTGCAGGCACTGCATGCGCAGTTGCGCGAATTGCTCGGGCGCTGCAAGGGAGGAAGTGAAAAAATGGCATACTGTGGCATCGTACTCCAGTTGAGCAGCCACGGTAGCGGTTCGTCTTTATCAACCGCTGAAAAAAACGAATTGAAGTGAATCATGTTGCCCCTTCTGCACAGAACAGAAGAGGCAACTTTCCATGGTTTAAAGCAGTGGCAAGCTGTACGTCACATAAAGCCGATTCTCATCGACGTCTGCCCCAACATTGCCACGCAGACTGGCATTGCGCAGAGAGAAGCCGAGTCCCTTCAGTGATCCTTCCTGCAGAACGTAATCGAGGCGCAGGTCACGCTCCCATTCGTTACGCTCACCCTGTGCGCTGTCGACGTTATCACCCGACAAATACATCACCGAGGCTTTTAGCCCCGAGATACCCAGCTTGCCAAAATCATAGGCATAGCCGGCCAACCAAGTGCGCTCGCCAGCACTGAGGAATTTACCACCACGACCGATCTGCCGATCGGTGATCAGGTAACTGGTTGCCCCGTCGCCAGCATTCAGGTACGGGAAGGCGCTATCGCCGGACACCTGCTGATAACCCGCGCTCAGCTCATGACCGCTATGGCTGTAGGTGAACAAGGCACTCCAGGTACGGTTATCTACCTCACCACGCTTGCTGTCACCGACCGTCCAGTAACCGTTGCTGCGATAGCCCTCAGCCCGGCCGCTCTCACTGCTGTTCTTGCCATCGGAGGTGCTGTAGAAGTAACGCAGGTCGGTCTTGAGATTGCCACCGCCCAGTGCGTAGTTGTGGATCAATCCCAGGAAATGTTGCTTGTAGAAATCTTCCAGATTGCCGAAGTAATACTGAGCGGTGAGATCCTTGGTGACCTTGTAGTCGCCACCCGCGAAATAGAACGTATTGACGAACTGTCCAGTGGTTGCATTGTTGGATCCGGCGATGGACAAGCCACGTGAGTCAGTCGAGCTCCGACCTTTTGCGTGCTCCAACTGACCGGCTGTCAAGGTCAGCCCTTCGATCTCGTTGGAGACGATCTGACCACCTTCGAACAACTGCGGCAACAGGCGACCATCGTTGAAAGTCACCACCGGCAACTTCGGCTGCAGAGTGCCTAGGCGCAACTCGGTCTTGGAAAGACGTGCCTTGGCCGTTACACCGGCCTTGCTATAGTCACTGACCGCAGAACCATCGCTATCCAGCGGGAACAGGGCGCCAGGGTTACGATCAATACCTGCCTTGCCCGACCGGCCACCGCCATCGAGGCGTACCCCCAGCAGGCCAATGGCATCAATCCCCAGGCCGACCGTCCCTTCGGTGAAGCCAGACTGATAGTTGAGGATGAATCCCTGCCCCCACTCCTGAGTAGATGGAATGTCGCGATCACGCACATCCTCATTGAAGTAGAGGTTGCGCATATCGAGCGTCGCCTTGCTGTCTCCGAGAAAATCGGCGGAAGCAGCCTGACTGAGTGCCGCCGCCGTGATGGCCAGTGCCAGGGTGGATCGTTTCATGCTTTATTCTCTAATTGTCATGGGTGAGGCATCGTTGTTCTTGTAACCATGTTGTCGAGTTCGCCATGTAGCTTCACTGACCGTCATCAGGCAGAAACCACTGCCACCGCTCCTCGAACGCAGCCTGGATCAACGCCACCAGCCCAACGACGTCCTCGCGCTGCGCGGACAATGGTGCGCAGGACAGCCAGATCGATTGCCTCATGGGCTGCGTGAAGAGGGTGGGTAGCGATTGCAGGTTCGCATCGAGATGAGTGATGTAGTTCGGCATCAGACCAACGCAGGCGGCATGCTTGACCAGTTCCATCGCCCACTGCTGAGAATGCACTCGCGTCACTGCGCTGCGCCTTGAGTCCACCAGAGCATTCCACGGTGAGAACAGGGCCGATGTCGGGATATCGGCCTGCTGAACCAGCATGTAGTCATTCAGATCTTCGAGGCTGGCGGGGAGGCGCCGCTCACGCGCATAGCGCTTGGCTATGCACGCCTGAAAGTCGATGCAGGCCAGACGCTGCGGTCGCGTCATGGCGAAACCTGGGTCGGGTCGAGTCTGATTCGGATCGGCCAACCAGATCATGACCTCACTCTGCATTAACGGGCCACGTTCCTGGCGGATCAGTTCCAGGTGCACACCAGCATCCCTACGCAGAAAGGCCACCAGATGCCGTCCCAGAATATCGTTGAGCACCCTGTCGGGTAACGCCAAACGAAGCTTGGGTTTTTCAAGCAACGCGGCCTCTGGCCGCAAATCTTGATACTGGGCAGCCAGCTCTGCCTGCAAAGAACGACCGCGTACCGTTAGAGCAAGGGCGCGCTCCTGATACACGAAGAGCGCCTCTCCAACAGTTTTCTCGAGCCGCTGCAACTGCCTGCGTAGCACCATGGGAGGCAGGTTCAGACTGCGAGCAGCCTGCTTAAAACTGGCACAGCGCGCAGTCGTCAGGAAGCTTCTGGCCACCTGCCGTTCGACCTCAGCCACGGCAGCCCCCATAAGCGCCGTCCGGTATTCGATTCGATGTGTGACCCAGAAGCATCATGTAAGGCAGATGAGAAGTGATTGCGTGCAAGCAAGCCTACTCACCACCACCTATCACCAGCCTTGCTGGAAAATTACTTATCTGTAATGCGGGAACGTGACCCTCACCGAGCACTCAAACTTCGGCTGGTCTAGCTGGATCGCCCTTACCTTCGGCGTAGGGGTCATCACAGCCTGCGGTTTCACCAAACGGTAATTGAAGTGAAACCACCCACGGACGATTACCGAAAAGCCCCAACACCCGCCAACTCTGGGCTGGCAGAACCAGCCTACACCCCGCAATCAAAACGTCACAAAACAGACCAATAACCGTCACCCGAACTGCAAAGCATCGCGTCGCCAACACCCAGCACTCGGCGATAAGGAGCCATGCATGTTGATCAAAAGCACCCAACTCTCCCCACTAGCACTCGGCATTCTGCTAAGCCTGCCGGCCTTCTCGGTAATGGCCGGCACGGTCACCACCGATGGTGCTGACATCGTTATCAAGACCAAAGGTGGCCTGGAGGTCGCGACGACCGACAAGGCATTCAGCTTCAAGATCGGTGGGCGTCTACAGGCCGACTATGCGATGTTCGACGACTACTACACCCGTAATGGCAACGCTGCCGATGCGGCATACTTCCGTCGCGCCTATCTGGAATTGGGTGGCACTGCTTACAAAGACTGGAAGTACCAGGTCAACTATGACCTGTCACGAAACACCGGTAACGACAGCGCAGGTTATTTCGATGAAGCCAGCGTGACCTACACTGGTTTCAGCCCCCTGAACATCAAGCTCGGGCGTTTCTACACCGACTTCGGCTTGGAAAAGGCTACCAGTTCCAAATGGACGACAGCCCTGGAACGCAACCTTTCATACGACCTGGCCGAATGGACAAATGACAACTCGGGCATGGGCGTACAGGCCAGCAGCGTACTCGCTGACAGCGTGTTCCTGTCAGGCAGCGTTTTCAGCGAGAACAATAACGATACCGACGGCGACAGCGTCAAACGCTACAACGCTCGCGGCGTTTTTGCGCCGTTGAACCAACCGGGTAACGTTCTGCATGTAGGCCTGCAGTACGCCTATCGCGACCTCAGTGGCAGTGCAGTGGATACTCGCATTCGCTCGCGTATGGGGATGCGCGGCGTCGATACCAACGGTGGCAACAGTGCCGGCGCCAACGGCAACCGTGCGCTGTTCGGTGGTAGCGCGGCCACTGCCGACCTCTGGGAAGACGATGCCGTTTGGGGCGTAGAAGGTGCATGGGCACTGAATGCCTTTTCGATTCAGGGCGAATACCTTAGCCGCACACTCAAGGCCGATCAGGCTAGCAGCGATATAGACGCCAAGGGCTACTATGTGCAGATGGCCTATACGCTCACAGGTGAGCCGCGCCTCTATAAACTCGATGGAGCCAAGTTCGACACCATCAAACCTGCCAACAAACAGTTAGGCGCATGGGAGTTATTCTACCGATTCGACTCGATCAACATAGAAGATGACAACGTGACCAGTAGTAGCGCGACGCGGCAAGTCGGCGATGCAAGCGGCAAGGCTCACACCTTGGGTGTCAACTGGTACGCCAACGACGCGGTAAAGATCAGTGCCAACTACATCAAGGCCAGTACCGACAGGGTCAGTAACTCGGTCGGTGATGATAGCGGCGACGGCGTCGTCATGCGCTTGCAGTACGCATTCTGAGTCAGTCGCTGGCAGGTGCCCTCACCTGCCAGCCCCTTTCGCGATTGTAATGTTGGCGCAATGCCTGGGTAAGGGACGAATCGCTAATGTTTGCTAAACACTAGCCAACGGGCCTACTCATGAAACTGCTCAAACGCCTCCTTCCGATCGCTCTTCTGCTGGCTGCTGGCAGCACTTACGCACAGTCCTTTCCAGAGGACAAGGTCAGGCAGATCGAACAGAAGAGTATCGCGATTGCTGAGAAGTACGCCGACAGTACCGGTAAACCAGTGCCGGAAATCCAAGACTATCGTTATGGCATGAAGCTGAACGTAGCCAAGGTCATCTACCAAAGCCCGAAAATTGAGTACTGCGGTGTGATACCTCAGATCATGGTTTTTGAAGACACAAGCGAAGAATTGCGAAGTATTCGCTACCGGGGTCTCGGCGAGTGCCGTAATCAGCGCTAACGATATTGGTCTGTCTCGGAACTGGTGGACAGGTAGTTAAGAGCTACTGCTCGCATTTCGCCGCTCAAACTCCATCGGACTGAGATACCTGGCCGCGGTGCTGGATCTGCATACACGGCGGGTGATCGGCTGGGCGTTCTCGGCCAAGCCAGATGCTGACCTTGTGATCAAGGCGCTGGACATGGCCTACGAGCAGCGCGGCAAGCCACAGCAGGTGCTGTTTCATTCGGATCAGGGCAGCCAGTACGCCAGTCGCCTGTTCCGGCAACGACTCTGGCGCTACCGGATGCAGCAGAGCATGAGCCGCCGGGGGAATTGTTGGGACAATTCGCCAATGGAGCGCCTGTTCCGCAGCCTGAAGTCGAAGTGGATCCCGTCGACGGGCTACCTGGCGGCGCAGGAGGCGCAACGGGACATCAGTCATTACCTTATGTGTTGCCGCTGACCGAAAACTGACCCAGTAGAGGCTGTTCTGCCGACTGAAAACTGACCCAGGTGTTCAACTGCTTCTGCTCAATTTTTGAGCAGGAGAACACAGGGTGATCAGTATGGAAATGATGGGCAAAATCCGCCGGATGTATTTCCGCGACAAGCTGTCGCTGCATGAGATAGCCAAGCGCACCGGGCTGGCGCGCAACACGATTCGCAAGTGGGTCAGAGCACCTGAGGCCAAGCAGCCGGTGTACCAACGCCGCGCGATCTTTAACAAACTCAGCCCTTTTCACGTCACGCTAGAGCAGGCGCTAAAAGCCGATTCGCTGCGCCCCAAGCAACAGCGGCGCAGTGCCAAGGCGCTGTTGGCGCAAATCAAAGCCGATGGTTATGACGGTGGCTACAGCCAGCTCACCGCGTTTATCCGTGCCTGGCGAGGGGGACAGGGCAAGGCGTCGCAGGCCTTTGTGCCGCTGACCTTTGCTCTTGGCGAGGCGTTTCAGTTTGACTGGAGCGAGGAAGGCTTGCTGGTCGGCGGCATTTACCGGCGTATGCAGGTGGCACATCTGAAGCTGTGTGCCAGCCGTGCGTTCTGGCTTGTGGCGTATCCGAGCCAGGGCCATGAGATGTTATTTGACGCCCATACACGCTCGTTCGGCGCCTTGGGCGGCGTGCCGCGCCGGGGCATCTACGACAACATGAAGACCGCCGTCGACAAGGTCAATAAGGGCAAAGGCCGGGCGGTGAATGCACGCTTTGCGGTGATGTGCGCGCATTACCTGTTCGATCCGGACTTCTGCAACGTCGCCGCTGGTTGGGAAAAGGGCATCGTTGAAAAGAACGTGCAAGACAGCCGCAGGCGTATCTGGCTAGACGCCCAGGACTGCCAGTTTCACTCCTTCGAGGAACTCAATGCCTGGCTGGGCCAGCGCTGCCGCGCGCTTTGGAACGAGCTGACGCACCCTCAATACAGCGGTCTGAGTGTGGCCGAAGTGCTGGAGTTGGAGCGCGCTGAACTGATGCCTGTGCCAGCGCCATTCGACGGTTACGTCGAGCGGCCTGCGCGGGTCTCCAGCACCTGCTTGGTCAGCGTCGGGCGCAACCGCTACTCGGTGCCGTGTGAGTACGCGGGTAAGTGGGTCAGCAGCCGTTTGTATCCGACGCGAATCGAGGTGGTGGCTGACGACGCGCTGATCGCCAGCCATGTCCGCTTGCTGGATCGCGACCAGGTCAGCTATGACTGGCAGCACTACCTCCCGCTGATCGAACGCAAGCCCGGTGCGCTGCGCAACGGCGCGCCCTTTGCTGATCTGCCGGCGCCGCTGCGTCAGCTTAAGCACGGTCTGGGGCGTCATGCCGGCGGTGACCGGATCATGGCGCAAGTTCTGGCTGCCGTACCGGTCGCCGGGCTCGATGCGGTGCTGGTGGCTGTTGAGCTGGTACTGGAAAGCGGCAGCCTGAGCGCCGAACACATCCTCAATGTCGTGGCGCGCCTGGCCGCGACCGAACCACCACCCAGCGTCGAAAGCCACTTGTCGCTCAAGGAAGCCCCCGTCGCTAACACGGCGCGCTACGACCGCCTGCGTGGCCAGGCCGAGGAGGTCGGTCATGCGTGATTTGATGGCGGAACTCAAGGAGCTGCGCCTGCACGGCATGGCCACGGCCTGGGCGGAGTTAACTGCACAGGGTGAGTCGAACACAGCCTCGTCCAAGTGGCTGCTCGAACACCTGCTGGAACAAGAGCACACAGATCGCGCCATGCGCTCGGTGAGCCACCAGATGAACATGGCCAAGCTGCCGATGCACCGCGATCTGGCCAGCTTCGATTTCAACGCCTCTAGCGCCGACGCACGCCTGATCAGCGAGCTGGCCAGCCTGGCCTTTACCGACACCGCGCAGAACGTGGTGCTGATCGGTGGGCCAGGCACCGGTAAAACCCACCTAGCCACCGCGCTGGCCGTGTCCGGCATCACCCGGCATGGCAAGCGCGTGCGCTTCTACTCCACGGTCGATCTAGTCAATCTGCTGGAGCGCGAAAAACACGACGGCAAAGCCGGGCGGATCGCCCAGGCACTGCTGCGCATGGATCTGGTCATCCTCGACGAACTGGGTTATCTGCCGTTCAGCCAGGCTGGCGGTGCGTTGCTGTTTCACCTGCTGTCCAAGCTGTACGAACACACCAGCGTGGTGATCACCACCAACCTGAGCTTCGCCGAATGGTCGAGCGTGTTCGGCGACGCCAAGATGACCACCGCCCTGCTGGATCGGCTGACCCACCACTGCCACATCGTCGAAACCGGTAACGAGTCCTATCGCCTGCAACACAGTAGCTTGGCGGCCCAGGCCAAGATCAAATCACGGGAGCGAAAGCGTAAGGGCGGCCAGGAACCGGAGGACGATGAGTCGTTCTGATTTCATGGTGACGACGGCCTGCTGCATGGCTGCATGTGGCAGGTCTTCAACAGCTGAACTGGGACAGCGAGGGAGTGGGTTCAAAAGCAGCTGCGCTGGTAGACTTATCCACAGTTGCTGGTAACAAAATCAGCAATCCGCCCTGGGTCAAATTTCAATCGGCAGGGTGGGTCAATTTTCCATCAGCGCCAACAGGTACTTCGCAATACGGCGCTGCGTATGCGGTGGCAGTGCTATCTCGGGCTCCTCCATCGCGAAAATGACATTGTCTTTCTTCACCTCAGCGATGAAGGACAGCAGGGCCAGCACTAGGGTATTCAGTGTGCCCGTTCCGACATGCTGGAAGGGAACTGGCTTTTGGTCCTCTGTGATAGAGAGAAAGAACGACATCGTCTTGCGCAGGTGCTCTCTAGTGAGCTGCGAAACGAATAGCTGAGTCACTTTGCCAGCCCCACCTACGGAAATGTACTGGGCAAGCCTCTCTTCAATGGAATCCAATACTGGCCGAAGGTCCGCAGCATCCGAATCAATTGGAGGATCCAGCTCTCTTAGCCTCTTAATAGACTTTTCCCACAGCCCAGTTCGAACCCCTTGCAACCGCAGGATGAGATCTAGCAGTGAGCCTCGTTCAAGACTGAGGGCACGTGAGCCTGTACGCAGGGTTCGAAGGTATAGAAACCCAAACAGCCGCTTCACAGTTTTCTTTACACGCTGAAGCTCGCCGCCCTCAAGGCTGGGGCTATATGAGAAGAACGTATCTGCCTCGAACTCATCCTCATCCGGGCTGTAGAAAGCTTGGGTTTCAATGCGTAGGCATCTAACAACATCGGGAGGGAGTGCGGCGTCAGCCTCACCAGCTGCTAGCAAACGTCGCTCTTTGACGTGCCACAACTCAGTGTGAGCAGCGCAGGTGCGCTCAACCTCGCCACTGAGATCTATCAGCATGACTTCGATTTTGATCTTTACGGGGGTGATCCCATCCTCATCAAGATACGAGGCATTGTAAAAATCAAACTCCTGAACCGGTGGGAATCGAGACAACCTATCCGGGCTGAGAACAAGGTCCAAAGCCTCGCAAATCGTGCTCTTCCCTACGTTATTTCCCCCTACCAGTAGGGTATGTCCGTCAAACGTAAGATCAGCTGATTTTACACCCCGAAAATTCTCAATCCTCAGATTGATAACGCGCATCTTCGCAAATCCCTATGCCGGTTCGACACTTCAGCTTGACTCAAACAACCTTGCCTGCCTAGTCACTCCGAACCTTAAAGCCCATTAGCCACCGCCTGCAATAGGCCAACTCCTTGCCTCGAACATTGATGACGGGAGACAGGATGAGCCCCCGCAGATAGCAGGTATCTAGGGCACAATGGCTTGATACGGCATAACCCTATGCGGCATAACGAGGTCAGCTTGAAAGTACAGATTCCACTCACTGATAAAGGCAGCTATAAGCACATGGTCGGCGAGCGGCGATCACTCGACGAAGCGGATGGGCTGGATCCGGATAGCAAAATGTCGCAACCAGTCATTGTCTTCTTTCATGGAGAGGCCGCGTATGAGTTCGTCTCTAGTCAGGGCGCGGGGTTTGGCCGGCATGAGAAATACGAGCACTACTATCGGAAATTGGTGCAGAAGACGCCGATTGAAATCACGCAAATCGGCACCCTCAGCTTAGAAGAGAGCAGGTTTCAAATCTCTGATGGCCGGCACCGCGCAGTAGTGCTTGCGCTGCGAAGCGAGATGCTTTCGCGCGAGAGCGCCAGCCCTGCAGTTGAGCCAGAGGAATATGAGAAAGCGCCCGTACCTTTCCTGACGTTTAGAGACGCTGCAGAAGTGATGAAAGCAAAAGGCTGGCTCGTCGCTCCGCCATCGGATTTCGACCTTCGAGCCTGCAGCAGTGAGGTCTATAGCTAGAAGCCTCTTATACGCCTTGAAAGTTTCTTTAGCCTGCACCGGCATATCTCCCTGCCAGGCTAATCGGCAGTATGCCGCCTGATCTATTTGACTGGGCGGCCCAACGCCCGTCGACACTGGGCCCATCAGCACTTAGCTGCCTCTATTTCGCATCTTTCCCACTCAATCAGAACGCCACTTCCATGCGCTCCTAGCCGCCCGTTCGGCCGTTCGGCGTTGACATCATCGTCACTTCTGACGATGCTGGGGGCATGAGATACCCAGGCGGAAAAGGCAAGTGCTACCAGCGCTTGATCAACCTGATGCCACCGCATCAGACATACATTGAGTCCCACCTTGGTGGTGGCGCCGTCATGCGCAACAAGAAAGCTGCGCAGCGGAACATCGGCTTAGATCTCGACGCCCAGGTCATTGAGCTTTGGCAGTCGAAGCTGTCTGGGACTTGCGAGCTCCATCAGGTCGACGCGGTGTCCTTCCTCGAAGGCTATGCATTCGAAGGTGAGGAGCTAGTGTATGTGGATCCGCCCTACGTCCCCGAAACTCGCCGGCGTGAGAAGGTCTACCGCTGCGACTACACCGAAGCTGACCACATCCGCCTACTGCGTTGCTTGGTCGAACTACCTTGCAATGTGATGCTGTCGGGCTATGACTGTGATCTCTACAACCAAGAGTTGGTCGGGTGGCGGAAAGTGAGTTTTCCAGCAAAAACCCACGTAGAGATGCGCGAGGAAGTGGTGTGGATGAACTTCTCACCCCCTAGTCGACTGCACGACACCCGATACCTGGGCGAGACCTTCCGGGATCGCCAGACCATTCAGCGCCGCCAAACCAGACTTCGCACTCGTATCGAGAACTTGGATCCCATCGAGCGGCACGAATTACTGAAGTGGATGCAAGAGCTCTACGGCAACGACGAGGAGGCCGCCTAATGCAACTTGGCGCTATTTTCATGGACCAGGTGGTCTTCAATGTCGAGCTCCCCCAAGCAGAGGCAGAGGTTCTTCCAGGCGTCCCTTGGGGTGCTATGGAAGCATTCCCGACGCCGGCCTATTGGGCGTATCAGGTTTATGCCCGCCGGCTCACCGGCAACCGAATCAACTACAAGCTCGGCGCCACGCTGAAAGAGGAAGTCGGTGCCTGTCTGCTGGGTGGCCATGGCATTCCTGCCAACGTCGGCATCGCTGCCTTCCATCACCTAAGAGAGCGTGGTGCTTTCGGCGAGAAGCCCCCAGCAGAAGAAGTCCTGCTTGAGTGGCTGCAGGAGCCCATCGCAGTTGACGGGCGCCAAGTCCGCTACCGGTTCGCCAAGCAGAAGGCGCGCTATCTCAGCGCCGCGCTTCAGAAGCTTTCTGCTGAACGGCCGCCTCTTTCCTCGGGAAAGGAACTTCGTGACTGGCTGCTGGATATCCCCGGCATCGGTTACAAGACCGCGTCATGGGTTGCCCGTAACTGGCTGGACGCCGACGACGTGGCCATCTTGGATATCCATATCCTGCGGGCAGGCCTCTTGGGTAAGTTCTTCGAGGACAACCTAACGGTCGAGCGCAACTACCTGGAGCTCGAGGAGCAGTTCATCCGATTCAGCAAAGGGCTCGGCGTGAGAGCCTCCGAGCTTGATGCGCTGATGTGGTTGGAAATGATGTCGTCCCCCTCCACGGTGCATAGCATCATGGGGATGGGTCACCATAATCCCGACTCAGCTGTTCGCGGCCGAACCAAGAAGCGCAAGACCAACCCCGACCAGCTTGCCCTGATCGGCTAAACCACTAGCCCAAGGCTCTCCCGTGATACCTAGCGGGCAGAACTTGAGCCCCTGAGCTGTAGCCGCCAGAGCCATCACTCCAACCAGTGCACCTGCATCCCGCCAGATCAGGCTGCACCCATTCTGGTACTTGCCCAGGGTCTTACCAGGCTCGGCCAGGAATAGGAAACGGATTGCCTGATCACCTGCCAGAACCTGCAGGCTGAGATCGAACAGGCCTGCGAGCTTGGCAGGCGCGTGCTTGATCTCTGCGAGCCGGTGACTCCTGGGCACGTACAACCACCAACGATCATCGCCAGGTCGCTTTACGACAACATGGATCGGGTGAATCGCACCTGCGGACGGTGCAGCTCGATGCTCCAGATCGAAACCAAGTTCCGAAGCACCCACGCCTCGCGTTCTGCAAGCCAGCCATAAAAAAGCACCGAGCTGCTGATCATCGACAAAACCGAACTCGCGATGCGACGCGCGCGCGTCTATGACCTCGTTGAACGATCGATCAGGCACACCCGAGGTGGATGGGAGCGAGCGGGTCTCGCCCAGCTCCCACTCGATCGGAGTGTAAGGCTCAGGAGCACTCCTGGGCAGAGGATCAGCCAAGTCGATCCAGGTCATAGCCGACCTCTAGGAAGACCTCCATGTACTTGTTGCAGCCGCGGCAGTTTCCGCATGCCAAGTGGGATTTGTGGCAGCTGTGGGCCCAGGCCAAAAGCCCAGCTGGAATGCCCGATTGACGCACGAGCTCAGCGGTTGAAAGCTCAATTGCAGGAGCCTCCACCACCATACCTCCTTCCTGCAGGGAGAGCAGATGGCTGATCGCAGCCATGAACTCCGGCGAACCATCTTTGTGAAAGCCATCCGACCTCACAGTCCCGAGCCATAGGTGTGTCACGCCAAACGAAATCGCCTTCATCGCCCCCAGCGTGACCAGCATCTGGTTTCGGTATGGCCACCAGTCCGAGGCTGGAGCCAGAGTGTCGGCTTGCGTTCCGGCCATGTCCCCCGATCCCAGTTGTCGGCAGTCGATCTCTATCACATGGTGAGGAATATTCAACTCGTGGCAGATCGTGCGTGAAGCCTCGATCTCAGCCTGAGCCGCCAACTGGCCATAGTTGAGGGTGAATGCAATGTCTGGCCGTTTCCACCAGGCAAGCGTCAAGGAGTCCATGCCTCCGGACAACAACAACCCTGTCTTCATAGCTCCACAGCCTCCCAGGTCATCTGATAGATAGCGCTGACGTAGTCATCAGTGATGACGCAGTCGGAGCCCTCCATCATTTTCTTATCCTGGGCGGACTCATTTTCCGCATAGAAAACGACAGGCTTGTTCAACGCTCGAGCGTAACCAATCTCGAAAATAGTGCCCGAGTCGAGGCCGTCACCAATCGCGAAAAGCACATCACAGTCGCGGACCCCTTCAAGGTCTTTCTCAACCACATCTTCAGCGGAACCCAAGCCGACATCGTGATAAGGAGAGAAGACACTTAGCCCCATAGCCTTTAGATCCCGGCGAGCCTGCCCGACCATCCACAGCTCTGCGAGCGTGAAGAACGGGCCAGCAAGATAGACCTTCGGTACGTAGCCATCGCGGTAACGCTGAGAGGGCTGCAATGCCTTCGGATTGAATGCAGCCAGCAAAGCCTTGTCGGGGAAGCCCTGGGTCTCGCAGTAGAAGGCGGTAGCGATGGACGCAATCGAGGCGGCATCCTGAGCCGACAGGCCGTTATCCAACCACCCCAGTGCAAAGTGAGCAGCGAAGGTGTCACCGGAGCCGATCTTCCATACGCGCTCGGTACGGTAGGCCGGCACCGTGGAGATCTTACCGTTGTCGTACACAAGAGCACCCAGCGGGCCCATTTTGATGACGACTACTTCTGCGCCTTCCTGCTGGGCCAATGCCGCTGCGATCTGTTGGATAGTCAGTCCACTGGAGTCAGAGAGAAGCAGGTTTGCTTCATGGCGATTCAGGACGAGCGCCAGGTGTTTGGCTGAGGACCCATTAGCACGGAAGGATTCAGGCTCATCGGCGTTCTGAGGATCGAACACCGCGAAATCGGCGTTCACTACCGCAGTTCCATCGATCATGCCGAACCGAAGCACCTTCTCTCCGCTGACCTTCAATGTCGATCTGGCATGAGTACCGCGTCGAATATCTGGGTTGGCCAGGCCATGAATGTACTCGAAGGTCACCCCAGCCTGAGCAGGTACGGCATTGAACTTGAAGCCCTCCGCAGCTGCGCGTGCATCCATAACAAGCTGGGTCGAGCTATCCGCGCTAGAATGCAATTCGACGTGCCCACCAAACCGAGCTATCGCCGCTGCTGCGCGTCCTGCTGAGCCATAGATGTCGTCCCAACCCGGGCGCATACAACGCTCACGGTAGACGCCTCCTACGATAGTGATCATGGAGCTCTCCTTGCTCGCAATTAGACGTGGTGAACCCGAACGCGTACCTGCCCACCAGTAATGCTCAGAACACGAGCCTGAAACTGTTCGCCCTGGTTCATGCAGTTACGCAGTTGGTTCAGGTGCGGATCGACTATCCCACCTGCCTCAACGCCATTCCACAGCGCAACCACGACCTGGTTGCCACCTTGCCCAAAGGCAATGTCGAGAACATCACCGACCTGCAGCCCCGCAATCACCTGAGCTTTCGGCGATGCAAGCTGAGTGTCGAACCGAAGGGTTGCACAAGAATCGCTGGGTGTATCTGGACCCAGATAGCTACCGCCTGAACCGGACATATTGCATTTCCTTCTGCTAGTCGATCGGAATTGCAGAGATATCACAGTAAGCAGGCAAAGTGCCACTGACCAAAATCAATGCCGACTCGACTAACTACCCGCGTAGGAGATAGGAGTGTCGTATGGACAATACCCATACGTCAGGGGACAGCTCACGGCCCAGACCGTGTAAAAACGCAGCAAGCGATGGCAATCAACTGCCGGGTGATTTTCTCAGCGTCCAGGAGGCCGCCGGAGACCCAATCAGGTGCATTCGGTGATTCTGGTTGCTATGGCACTTTAGGCTTCGGTGCGCCTGCTGGAGGGCGGCAGGACTCGTAAAACAGGCCTCAGGCCTTCATCGCTGCCATCAGGGCACCGCTGCCCAGCACGTTCAACACGCGTTTGAGATTGTAGGCGAGCACATGCAGGCTCATCTCGGTGCTCACCCGGTCGAGCGTTCTGGTGAGGAAATGGGTGGCACCCATCCAGATCTTCAGCGTGCCGAACGGGTGCTCGACCGTCTGACGGCGGATTCGCATCATCTCGGGCGCTTGATCCAGACGACTCTGCATCGCTTCGAGCACTGCTTCATGCTCCCAGCGGCTCACTCGGCGTGGCTGTGGACTCGGTGTGCACTGCTCTTTCAGCGCACAACCCTGGCAATGCGAACTCCAGTAACGGTGCAGCTTCAGCCCTTTCTCGACACTAGAGAAACGCCAGGTCAGGCTTTGCCCAGCCGGGCATAGGTACTCGTTCTTTACTGGGTCATAGATGAAATCACCTTTGCCGAAGCGACCAGCCGCTGTCGCTCCTGAGGTCAGCGTCTTGGGCACGAAAACGGTGATTCCGGCCTCATGGCACGCCAGGATTTCTTCGCCTTTGAAATACCCTCTGTCTGCGACCGCCGAGAGCTTCTCGACACCCATGGCCTCTCGTACTTGCTTGGCCATGGCGCTCAGTTGATCGCGATCGACCCCGTCGTTCGTGACCTCGTGCGTCACGATCAGGTGGTGCTTCGCGTCGACCGCCGCCTGCACGTTGTAGCCGACCATGCCGCTGCCCCGCGTCTTCATTGAGCGGGCATCGGGATCGGTCAGGGAGATCTGCTTATCTGGGGTTTCGTTGAGCTGAACCTCGATTTCCTTGAGCTCCTGCATCTTGGCTTTCAGCGTTGCGATCTTGTGGTGGAGGCGTTCGGCCTTGACCTGCGCCACGGCAGGTTCCTGGCGATCAGCGGTATCCAGTGCGGTCAGGTAACGGTTGATGCTGGACTCGATCTCCTCCATTCGCCGCTGAAGCTTGGCGCTGGTGAAATTGCGGTCGCGGTTGTTGACCGCCTTGAACTTGCTGCCATCGATGGCTACCAGCGCCTCAGAGAACAGGCCAAGCTGCTGGCACAGCACCACGAACTGCCGACATACGCCGCGGATTGCCTTGCCGTTGTCCTTGCGGAAGTTGGCGATGGTCTTGTAGTCCGGCATCAAGCGCCCGGTCAGCCACATCAGCTCGACGTTGCGCTGGGTCTCTCGCTCAAGGCGGCGACTGGATTGGATGCGATTGAGGTAGCCGTAGATGTAGATCTTCAGCAGGTCGGCAGGATGGTATGCGGGTCTGCCGGTTTCCGCCGGGACGACACCCTCGAAACCCAGTTGGCCAAGGTCGAGTTCATCGACGAACACATCGACCACCCGCACCGGGTTAGTGTCCGCCACGTAGTCATCCAGACTCTCGGGAAGCAGCGCGCTTTAGCCTCGATGCTCTCCCTGGATAAAACGCTTCATTGGCGCCCCCGCTGATTTCGAATCCATCAAATCACAGCAAGGTCGATGCCAACGTTTTTACACAGCCTGGGCCAGAAGCGGACACTGCTATTTACTCTGAATGCAGTGGTCTATCCCGAGCTGGCTGTAGTGGTCAACCCACTGTCCGGGATGGGTTGACCACTACAGGCTGACAAGCCAATGATAAAGGGAGCTACCCTTCGCAAAATGCAGACTGCTCCAAGGCCCGCGTCCAAATCTTCTCTACTTGCGGGCTGGAAATCTCTGCTTTGCGATATAGGGTAATCCCTAACGAGATGGTGTGCTGGTCGTCTCCAGCCAGCACCAGGGCGCCGGATGCAAGCTCATCCCTCACCACTCGTTCAGGAACCCACGCGACCCCAACGCCAGCGATGACCCCACGCTTGAGCACATCAGCCATGGAACACTCGAATCGATATTCCAAGCTATTAGCCAGGCTTTCACGCTCCACTACCGAGCGGGTCATGCGGCCCAAAAAGCTGTTGCTCGGGTAGCACAGGTAGGGAATCCGCTGCTTACCAGAAAACGAGTACAGGGCGTCTCCTGTGGGACCAGGCCCACTTACCGGGACTAAACGGTCGCTTGCCAGCAAAACTGAAGGATAGCGATCCAGTCCGATAATGTTCGCAACGCCAGAGTCGCTGTAAGCCAGCATCAGATCGCAGGTGCCCGCGATCAAGGCTTCAGCGCAGGCGGCCACATTGTCAGCCAGAACCCGAGCATTGACTCTGCCAACGCTCTGTTGCAACTCCGCATGCCAATCGGCGAAGAAGCTCACCGCAAGCGTGTGCGACGCCGAGATGGTGATCACCTCGCCACCCGCAGGCACCAGCCCCTGCATCTCCTCACGGCCATGGCGCAGTGTCTCCAGTATTTCTTGGGCTGTCCGCCTGAACGCCTCACCTGCTGGAGTCAAGGTAATGGGAAACATACTGCGATCAATGAGTGAAGCGCCTGCCCAAGCCTCTAGTATCTGGATGCGCCGGCTAAAGGCCGGTTGCGTCACATTACGCATCTCCGCAGCACGCGAGAAATTTCGCGTTACGGCGAGCGTCAAGAAATCCTCAAGCCAGTTAACTTCCATCGCCCTTACCTGCCACGTGTGTGTCCGCTCAGTTGCTCATCCCTACTCATTACTCTACGGGATCGCGACGCGCCTGAGGGCGGCATGCAAAAAAAGCATTGCTCATCGAAAAGAAGAATTGGGCGTGTCTTTGGCTCCAGCGTATAAAAATCACCTAGACGCTTTCTCCTGCCAATAAGACCGAAAGTAGCACTAAGCAGTACTTCCTAAAAAAACAATTACCGTACGCTCACAAGCCGGGAGCCAACCTTGAAAAATTCATCCAGCAAACAAGTTCGAGGCATTTTTTCACTCTGGAAAAATATGCCTCTTTGGAAACAGATATTTATTGCGCTCACTCTTGGGCTGCTTTTGGGCATCAGTCTTAATCAGAGCGGCCACGGCGAGTATGCCGCCAGCCTCAAACCTATCGGCGATCTCTTTCTCAACGGCATAAAAATGCTCATCGTGCCGCTGATCTTCATCTCACTGGTCAGCGGCGTTACCTCCTTGCGCGACATGGCCACAATGGGGCGCCTCAGTATCAAGACCTTGGCGCTCTATCTCGGTACGACTGCCGTGGCGATCACGATCGGGCTCGCACTGGCTGCGGTCTTCCAGCCGGGTGTAGGTATCGAACTGGGCTCGGCCGCAACAGTCGCGGCAACGGAATCGCCAAGCCTGGTGGCCACATTGGTGGGGTTGGTTCCAGCCAATCCGGTTGCCGCTTTTGCACAGGGTAATGTCCTGCAGATCATCGTTTTTGCCATTCTATTCGGCTTGGCAATTACCCTGGCCGGTGAAGCTGCAAGACCGGTTAAAGTCTTCATGGATTCGCTAACAGAAGTATTCTACAAGTTCACTGGAATTATTATTTCTTTCGCACCTTATGGAGTGTTCGCTCTCATTACCTGGGTTGCTGGCACTTATGGCCTGGAAATGCTCGCGCCGCTAGCGAAGGTTATTGGCGTAGTATATATGGGCTGCGTAATTCATGCGGTGATTGTTTATGCTGGGCTAGTCAAGTTTGTCGCTCGCCTTAATCCAGTACGCTACGTTCAGGGCGTCATTGAGCCCGCTATAGTTGCTTTCAGCAGCACCTCTAGTGCTGGCACGCTCCCAATCACCATGATGTCGGCGGAGCGTAATCTCGGCGTCTCTCGCGGAGTATCCAGCTTCGTGCTGCCCCTCGGCACCACTATCAATATGGATGGCACTGCACTCTACCAGGGGGTATGTGCCTTGTTCATCGCCCAGGCATACGGCATCGACCTGAGCTTCGCCCAGTACGCGACTATCGTGCTGACGGCTACCTTGGCGTCGATCGGCACGGCAGGTGTACCCGGGGCAGGTCTGATCATGTTGTCGCTGGTACTCACTTCGGTCGGCCTGCCGCTGGAAGGCGTTGCGATCATCGCCGGCATCGACCGGGTGCTCGATATGGCCCGCACCTCACTGAATGTCGTCGGCGACTGCGCTGTCGCCGTGCTGGTCGCCAAGAGCGAAGGGCAACTGAATCAGGATCTTTACGACACTGCTCACGTACTGAAGTCAACCGACCTTTCGACCCAGGCGCATCCTTCTTAATCAACACCCTTTTCCGGGCTGCTCGCGTGGCCCGGCTTTTTTCTGTTCACAAGCGGGTAAATTTTTCATGGCTGAACATTGGGTGAACCTCACTGCGATGAGGAAGTACGGAGTCGTCGGCGGGTTGGGCGCTGTGGCTGGCGTGGACACGCTACTCAAAATGATAAAGACCACACCGCAGCAGCAGTTCGACATCGCATTTGAGCAGCATCCCTTCGCCGATAAAGGGCTGGCGGCAGACGAGACCTATGATCCGACGCGGCGGAAGTTCTATGTATACGACGTGCTGAAGAACATGGAACGTAGCGGAGTAGATGTTGCCTTGGTACCTTGTTTTGTATCCCACAGTTTTCTAGCGGAACTCGCGCCCGAACTCGGCTTGTCCGTAGTGAGCCTGCCAGATGCATTACGTGCGCGCATCATGAGGGATCACCCCAACGCGCGTTCAATCGGCGTGCTCACGTCAACCTTCGTGAAGAATTCTGGGTTGTTCGAACGTATGTTCAGTGACCGTTGGGATGTCATCTACCCCGATCCCGACGTACAGACGCAAGAGCTCATGGCGGCCGTCTATGGCCCGCGCGGTATCCGCAATGGCCATCATGACCTGCTGTGTCTCGATAGCCTCGCCAAGGCCTGTGAGAATCTTGTTCAGCGCGGTGCCGAGGTGATAGTTCCCGGTCTGACGGAAATACCCGTATTCATCGAGGCATTGCGCGAGCGGGTCGCGGTGCCCGTCATCGACTCCAATCAAGCCTATGCCGAGCACGCCTTGCTCGTTGGTGCAGCGCAACCAACGCATACGTTCAAGGTCGGCGTGGTCGGTGGTGTGGGGCCGGCCGCAACTGTTGATTTCATGCGCAAGGTCGTCCAACTGACCGATGCTGCACGCGATCAGGATCATATAAAGATGCTGGTCGAGCAGAACCCTCAGATTCCCGATCGAACCGCACACCTCTTAGCGGACGGGGATGACCCAACCATTCCCTTGCTGGCAACGTGTAAAAGGCTAGAAGCGGGCGGTGCTGACGTAATCGTTATCCCCTGTAATACCGCACATGCCTTTGTCGAAAGGATCGAGCCGCACCTGACAGTACCAATCTTGAATATGCTGTCGGAGGTAAGAAAACACATCCAGAACGATCACCCTGGCATCACGCGGGTCGGCTTGCTCGCTACCTCGGGTACCGTCGCCAGCGGCGTTTACCACGAGGCTTTTGCAGACTCCGGCATCGCACTCCTGGTGCCCGATGAACCGCTGCAGAAACAGGTCATGGCAGCCATTTATGGCGATACCGGCGTCAAGGCCGGATATACCTCAGGCCGTTGCAGCGAAGATCTTGCTGCAGCCATCGCGCACATGCTGGATAAGGGCGCGCAAGCAGTGATCCTCGGTTGCACCGAATTGCCACTGATTGAACTGACTGAAGAGGCGCAGACCGGCCTACCACTGGTAGACCCTACCAGGGTGCTAGCGGCATCCTGCGTTGCTCTTGCACGGGGTGGTAAATTGGCGGCGAACAGTACGATTGCTCGACCGAGCTGAATGCCGTGGCAGTATGCAGTCCCGTCGCAGCAGATGCTGCTGGTCGTAACTGAACTGGTAAACAGCGCGGAGTGGCAGAGTCATAGTGGCGGTTTCCCCCGCTAAAAACTTCTTTTCATATCCGCGCTGCCTTTGGTTCCATCCGGCCTGTGCTTTAGCTACTTACCCAAAAACTATCTGGTGCATTTGGCACGTCAATATGCCTGCACGCTTCGAGACCGTCCCCATCTACAGTAGGTCCGTTACGCGGCCCTACCGTCAGATGGAGCAGAACGGCCCAGCAGCAGGCATCACGCCCAGCAATGCTGCGATCCCACCGTGTTGATCGAAGAGAGCCGCTTATGAGCCCCTGATCAGGGGCTCAGCCAATGATGGTTCTCAACGTGCACTGTCAATGATCTGGCCACCATCGGGTGTCAGGCTGTAGCCCGTTATGAATTGCGCATCCTTGCTGGCAAGGAACAGCACAACCGGCGCAATGTCCTCTTCTGGTGAGCCATAGCGCGCTAGGGCATTGGTTGGCGGCGGAACATCGACCCCAGCCCCCCAGGTATCCGCCACAGGCAAAACATTGTTCACCGTGATCCCCTCTGCACCCCACTCGCGTGCGGCCGAGCGAGTCAATGCACGCACAGCTTCTTTGGCCATGTTGTAGGGCGCATACCCCTGCATGCCGACGACACCGGCCAGGGAAGCGAAATTGATAACCCGTCCGTTTCCGCAAGCTTTGAGGTATGGATAGCAAGCTTGCATCGTTCGCAGATAGGACATTGGCCCCATCTCAAGGTTGCGCTGCAGTTGCTCGACCGATAGATCAAGAACCGATGAAAAGACGGCGGAGGGATCGAATGCGTTGTTCACCAGGATATCGAGTCGACCGTATGCGGCAACCACCTTGGCTACCGCTGAGCTGACTTGATCTGCATCGGCAATATCGCAGGTCACGCCGAGAGCGATGCCCCCCTCAGCCTCGATGTCGGCGACAACGCGATGCACGTTTTCAGCTGTGCGTGAAACCACTGCCACTTTCGCGCCTTCTGCCGCGAACAACTTTGCGGTCGCGCGGCCAATTCCACGGCCGGCGCCAGTGATAAATGCAACCTTTCCGTTGAGTCGGGACATGTTTGATCTCCTAACAGTTATGGGGTGCTGAGATAGGCTGCGGCGACTGGAGCGTCAGGTGAAGGCTCGTCCCGCGCGGCGTTCTGGGTTAGGAAGGAGGCGCCGAGCAGTACCAGGCCTATCACCGCAGGCACCGCATCTTTGGGCTTGTGGACCCCAATGTGTGCCAGTGCGGATAGCAGCAGGTGGTAGAAAGCGCCGGCGTAGGCGAGATCGCTGAGCACCACGTTGACACGCGAAAGAATCGCGGCCACTGCTAGCAGCTTTACTGCTATGAGAAACGGCACGAGATAGGCCGGGTAACCGAGGTCGGTGAGGGCCTGGCGCACCCAAGCGCGCTTAACGATATACAGCGTTGCGGAGGCCAGATAGAGCAGCGACAGGAGTGCCGTGCTGATCCAGTATGCGTAACTTTCGATCATGGAGGTTCTTTCCTAAACGGGCTTGTTTGCATCGGTTTCGGTAAAGATGTCGTCTAAGATAAAAAGCCACAAGTAGGATGAAAAAGAGACGCCTAGTATGGAAAATAAGACTAATGCCGTGGAACAGATCAACATGCATGAGGAAATGCGCCGCGCATTCGCGCTGCTCTCAGGCAAATGGAAACTGGAAATCATGTGGCTGCTGAATCAGCGGATCTACCGCTTCGGCGAGCTGCGCAAGGCGATCAGTGGCATCACCCAGCACATGTTGACAGCGCAACTTCGCGAGCTCGAGAAAGATGGTTTGGTGTCGCGTACCGTGTTCGCGGAAGTGCCTCCGCGCGTCGAATACGAGATCACGGAAAAAGCGCGGGCACTCGGGCCGACAATGGAGGCACTCACGACCTGGTGGAATGAGTACGGCAAAACTGTGCCAGTAAAATCGAGCCCCCGTGGGCGAAAAGCGAGAAACACTTAGGCCGGGAAGAGATACTTGTCGATCGCACCATACGGGGTAGTGTCACGCTCCTTGACGGGACCTCCAACTCAGTCACCGCACCACCAGAGGTGAAGTCAAATCCGCGGCCTGCAGCCAAGAAAACTTCACCTCTGGTGAAAAGCGAACAACGTTGGCTATGCCACTGTACGCACCGGCAGGCTGCGCACGCGCTTGCCAGTAGCGGCAAAGATGGCGTTGCACAGCGCGGGCGCTACCGGCGGTACCGGCGGCTCGCCCACCCCTCCAGGCGGCAGGTTGTGGTCGTCGTTCACCAGATGGGTACGGATCGTGCGCGGCGAAGCGTTATGGCGCAGCACTTCGTAGTCGTGGAAGTTGCTTTGGGTTACCCGCCCCTTCGCGAAAGTGATTTCGCTGCTCAGCGCCAGACTCAGGCCCATGATGGCGCCACCTTCGAGCT
This sequence comes from Ectopseudomonas toyotomiensis, assembly GCF_017167985.1. Taxonomy (NCBI): domain Bacteria; kingdom Pseudomonadati; phylum Pseudomonadota; class Gammaproteobacteria; order Pseudomonadales; family Pseudomonadaceae; genus Ectopseudomonas; species Ectopseudomonas toyotomiensis. The sequence continues at coordinate 2,187,001 of NZ_CP070505.1, forward strand.
GCGCGCGGATCCGCTCCGGATTGATCTGCGGGCCGCAGTCCATCGCCATGTCCACGCTCACTACGCGCACCTCGCCCTTCTCGCCCACCGCCACCTCGACCACGGCGGCGGTGTAGCTCAGGAAGCTGTAGCAGAACGCCAGCCCTAGACCATGGCCTTCCGGCAACTCGCGCCCCCACCCTGCGCCCTCGCACGCAGCTTCGATCACGCCACGCAGGCGGCCGGTGTCATAGGGGTAACGCTCGGGCGACTCAGTGTAGTTCCAGGTGTCGGCCATCGTACTCGGGTCGATCCGACGTGCGGGACCGATCAGGTCGAGGGCGAACTGCCGATGGTCCTTGCCCGCTCGATGGGCCAACTCAGCGATAAAGCACTGTGCAGCAAAGGCATGTGGAATGTTGGCTACCGAACGGAACCAACCGATGCGAGCGTGTGCTGGAACCTCGGCAGTTTCCACTCGTACGTTCGGAATGCGGTAGGGCATGTTGATCGCCGACATCCCCGACTCGAACGGTTTTTGCCCCATAGCGCCCTCGGTGAACAGCGAAGCGATGGTGGGTGCCGCGCTGCGGTGCAACCAAGAGCTGACCTGCCCCTGACTATCGATCACAGCCTCCAGACGCTCGACCGAGACTGTGTGCAGGTAACCGTGCTGGATATCATCTTCCCGTGTCCATACCAGTTTGACCGGGGTGCCCTCGGGCATAGCCTGCGCGACGATCGCGGCCTCGTCGACGAAGTCGGGTTTGGACTTACGACCGAATCCGCCGCCCAACAAAAGCACATTGACCCTGACGTTCTCGGGCTTGAGCTTAAGCCGCGCCGCCACGGCCGCTCGTGCAGCCGTCGGGTTTTGGACCGAAGTCCATACCTCAGCTCCATCCTTCGTGATGCGCACGGTGGCCACCGGTGGCTCCATGGAGGCATGAGCCAGGTGCGGCACGTAATACTCCGCAATTAGACGCTCGGCGTCAGATGCGCTGTTCCACGCCTGTGCTACATCGCCCTGGTTTCGTACCACGTTGCCAACCTGGCGCGCTGCCATCTCCAGGGTCTTGCGATAAGCGCTGGAGTCATAGTCAGCATTGGCGCCATCGTCCCATTCGATCTGCAGCGCGGTACGTCCCTGGCGAGCGGCCCAAGTATTGCGCGCGACGACTGCCACGCCGCCCAGCGGCTGGAAGGCCGGAGCGCCGCTCATGGCGGGTATTTCCACCACCTTGATGACGCCAGGCACGGCAAGCGCCTTGCTGGCATCGAAGCGGCGAGCCCTGCCGCCCACTACCGGCGGGCGCGCCACTACGGCGTAGACCATGCCGGGTAGGCGCATGTCCATGCCGTAGGTGGCCTGGCCCTTGCCAATGGCCTCCAGGTCAACCAGACGTACGCGATCCTTGCCGATATAGCGAAAATCCTCCCGCGCCTTGAGCTTGAGTGCATCGGCGTTGGGAACCGGTTGTTTGGCCGCATCCGCTGCCAGCTCGCCGTAACCCAGACGCCGCCCGGTACGCTCATGTACGACCTCGTGTTGTACAGCCTTGACCTCGGAGACAGGCACGGACCAACGCACCGCAGCCGCTGCTTCGAGCATCTGCCGCGCCGCCGCGCCTACACGCCGCATGGGCATCAGGAAGTGACGCACGCTGCGCGAGCCATCCACGTTCTGATTGCCATAACGGTCTTCGTTGGCCTCGGCCTGCACGACCTTCACCTGCTCCCAGCGCGCCTCCATCTCATCGGCCACCACCATCGGTAGGCTGGTGCGTACACCGGTACCCATCTCGGCGCGATGGGCGATGATGGTGACGGTGCCGTCTTCGGCGATGGAGACGAAGATCAGTGGGTCGTCCACTGTGCCGCCGGGCATACCGTCGGCGCCATACTTCTTGCTGCCGTCGTCAGCCCAGGCGGCAGTGACCAGCCCCTTGGCCGTCACGGCCAGCGTCAGCGCAGCAATGCTGCCTTGCAGAAAGCCGCGGCGGGAGAGTCCAGATGTAATGGTCATTGCGCACCCCCTTGCGCCAGTTGGCCTGCGGCTTGCTGAATGGCGGCACGGATGCGCGGATAGGTGCCGCAGCGGCAGATATTTCCGCTCATGGCTTGGTCGATTTGCTGCTCACTGGGGTTCGGGGTGCTCTTGAGCAGGCTCACCGCGGTCATGATCTGCCCCGCCTGGCAGTAACCGCACTGGGCGACGTTGTTCTCAACCCAGGCCTGCTGGACAACCTGCCCCACACGATCAGCCTCCATGCCCTCGATGGTCGAGATTGCCCGCCCAGCGACAGCCGAGATCGGAGTGACGCATGAACGAATAGCCGCGCCATCCATGTGTACTGTGCAAGCGCCGCACATGGCCATGCCGCAGCCGAACTTGGTGCCGGTCATGCCGAGCTCATCGCGTAACGCCCACAGCAAGGGCATCTCGGCGGGGACTTCAACGTCCTTGGTTTGGCCGTTGATTTGAAGACGTGTCATGGGCGAACTCCTGTCAGTGGTAACCGCGGTTGCAAAGCCAGCAGTCGCGGAAAATGGCTACCGGAATGAGCCTAGAAACTCTACAGAAGAGTGCCGCCCATGATTCATTAGCAGCGCTTATAGAGGCATTCAGCCGAGGGCGGGAAAGCATAAGAAATACAATCAGGTAACCCATACTTCCCATGTCCCAAATTGCTCTCCCGGGGAACACGCCGCAGGCACTACAGCCCGGCTGAGACTGAGGCCCGGCCATCATTCAAGTAATTGCGGAACGTCGATATCACGCAAGATGCCTGGGTCATCCAAGGTTAAGTAGCGCACCGCCTGAGAATTTGCGCTGATCAAGGACTTGGCACCCGTATCCCCGCTCAGGCCCTGCAAAGCCGGCCAGAATCTGCGCCCAAACAATACCGGGTGTCCCGGCCGCTCCCGGTAGGTTGGCACGACGATATGCTCGGGCGAGGCCAGGGTCATCAGATGCTTCAGGCTATCGGCAGCGATCCATGGCATATCCCCAAGGAAGACAGCGATAGCGCTCGCTTTTGTCACCTGGCTAACACGCTCCATGCCGCTGGCCAGGCTGTGCCCCATGCCCAGCTCTGCGTCAGGGTTGCGTACCACCTGCACTGGTGCCAGAACGCCGAGCGCGCCGCAGTCATCTTCCGGTCGCAACACCACCCAAACCTGCTCCAAGAAAGCACAGGGCAACTCCAGGCTCGCAGCGAGCAGGGTCTGTCCATTGCTGAGGCGAGCGCAGCGCTTATCGCTACCGAAACGGCGTGAAAAACCGGCAGCGAGCACAAGCCCAGCGACTGTCGAGTCCTTGCGTTCACTGTTGGTCGGCATAACCCTCAACCACCAATCATCTTCATGATCATCACATCACCGGTAAATCGCTCGGTCTGTTTGTCCGCCAGCGCTCGCTGCGACAGCTCGCGGATTCGGGTTAGCGCCTGCTCCCTGGGCAGCTCAAGTACGTCACCTAAATAGTGACTACGGCTGGAAGACAGGCAGCCATGCAGCCAGCCAGTGGAACTCAGGCGCGCGCGTGTGCAGTTCGTGCAGAAGGGGGCGCTCTCGTTGGCGATAATGCCGAAGCTGCCGCGCCCTGGGATGGTGAAACGCTGGGCGGTGGCATCTGCAGCATTGGCCGCAGGCGTGAACGGGTAGTGCTCGGCAATGCTCGCGAGAATCTCGCGCATGCCGATGAACTGCCTGTCGAAGGCTTGACGGTCAAGCGCCAAGTGCCCCATGCGCATCAACTCGATAAAGCGCAGTTCCATACCGCGAGCTAGGCAGTAGTCGAGCATCGGCAGGATCTGCTCGTGGTTGCAGCCACGCATGGGCACCATGTTGATCTTCACCTGCAGGCCAACTGCAAGCGCCCGCTCAATCCCCTTGAGCACCTCTACCAGTTCGCCGCCACGAGCGATGCGTTGAAACGCCTGGGCATCTAGCGAATCCAGAGAAATGTTGATGCGCCTGACCCTGGCCGCCAGCAGCGCCGGCAGCTTGCGTGACAGCAGCTGGCCATTGCTGGTCAGCGACACGTCCTCGAAGTCGAATCGTTCCAGCGCCGCCATGAAGTCGTCGAACAGCGGGCTGATCAGCGGCTCACCACCGGTGATGCGCAGGGTGCGCAGATCGTTGACCTGTTTGAGGTATTCCACCGCCAGCAGCAGCTTGGTCAGCGGCAGAGCACTCTTCTCCGGATGCAGGCGCTTACCGTCGGGTACACAGTAGATGCAGGCATAGTTGCAGGCACTGGTCAGGCTCACGCGCAAGTTACGCAGGCGTCGGTCCTGAGCATCGACGATCTCACTGGACTGCAGGCTCGGTTTAGCGGCCTCAAAGTGCATCACGTGACCGACCTCGGTAGACGCGAACGATATCGGCGATTGCCGCCAGGGCGATCTCAGCCGGCGTCTTGCTCCCCAGTGCCAAGCCTACGGGCATGTGCAGGCGTGCGATATCGGCTTCGCTCAGGCCGCCGATGCGGCGTAGACGCTCGGCACGCACCGCCGAGGTACGCTGCGAACCCATGACGCCGATGTAGAAGGCCGGCGTACGCACGGCCTCGATCATGGCCAGGTCATCGATGCGCGGGTCATGGGTCAGCGCTACCACTGCGGTGGCGCGGTGACAGCCATCGGCGGCAATGAATTGTGAGGGCAACTCCTTGCGCAGCTCGACCCCTGGTACGTCGAACCCCGCATAGGCCTCCTCGCGCGGATCGCAGACGATGACCTCGAAACCCAGGGTGCGGGCGAACTCTGCACAGATCACCGAAACCGGCGAAATACCCGCGACGATCAAGCGTGCTGCTGGGCCGACGCGAATCTGTAGCGAGAGCCCGTCAGCAGCCTCAACCACCCGCGCCCCCAGGCCATCGTCTTCATGCAAATGCGTACGGCCATCGCGCAGGTCGACGCTGCGCAGCAGATGCTGCTGGCCCCGCAAGGTCGCAAGCAGACATTCCAGTTGCTCCCAGGTGGCCGCATCGGCCGGCAGGCGTTCTATCAAGACTTTGAGGATGCCGCCGCAAGGCAACGTTATCCGAGTTCCCTGCGGCCCGTCTGGGTCGCCATAGCGCAGGACGCTGGCCGCACGCTCGAATTCGCCAAGCTGCAGGCGTTCTAGAAAATCTTCCTCTACGCAGCCGCCCGATAGCGAGCCAACATGGCCGCCATCACTGCGCGCCGCCAGCAACGAACCGGGTTCGCGCGGTGAGGAGCCAAAGGTGGCGAGCACCGTGCACAGCCACACCGTTTCCCCCGTCCGCGACCAGGACAGTGCTTGCTCGATAACCTGTAGATCCAGATGCTGCATAGTCAAACGACCCATTCCTGCCCTGCGGGCATCTTCACTGGAAACGCCCGATATACCGGGCGCGCCACAAAGCGGAGGCGCGGCCATTGGCCATGCTGCCGAATCTCATCATTACTGCCGCCAACACCTATGGCCTGGTGTAGCGCAGAGCATCCACGACCAAGGTAAAGGCCCGGGATGGCTGCCTGCGGCTCGGGTAGTACAGGTAGTAGCCCGGGAACGGCGGGCACCAATCCTCCAGCACACGAATCAAGCGTCCCTCCTCGATATGCGGGGCGAACTCCTCTTCGGGTTGCCAGGCGATGCCTAGGCCTGCCAGCGCGGCATCCACGATATTGGGCGAGGTATTGAAAATGAGTTGTCCATCCACGCGGACGTTTACCTGCTTATCTTTGCGCTGGAAATCCCAGACATAGAGCCCTCCACCGGACTGCATGCGCATGTTGATGCAGTTGTGGTTCACCAAGTCGCGCGGGTTCTTGGGTTTAGGGTGCGCGGCAAAGTAGGCGGGGGCCGCCACGACGGCCATGCGCAATTGCGGTCCTATGGGCACTGCGATCATGTCCTTGTCTATGGTGTCGCCCAGACGTACGCCGGCATCGAAGCGGTCGGCCACGATGTCGCGAAAACCGTAGTTGATGTCGAACTCAACCTTGATATCTGGATACTCCAGCAGCAGCGGCGTGAGCTTGGGCAGCAACAGGGTTCGCTGGATGTGATCGCCGCAGGTAATGCGAACCGTGCCGGTTGGCTTGTCGCGCAGGGCCGACAGCTCGTCCAGTTCCGCCTCGATCTCGTCGAAGCGGTTGCCAATTGCATTCAACAGTCGCTCCCCCGCTGCGGTGGGCGAGACGCTGCGCGTGGTGCGGGTAAGCAAGCGGATCTGCAGCCGCGCCTCCAGGCCGCTTATCGCTTGACTCAGGGCAGATTGAGTCACGCCCAGCTGGGCGGCGGCACGGGTAAAGGTACCCTCGCGCGCGACGGTGACGAAGGACAGAAGATCGTTGAGATTACGTTTGATCATGGCCCAGTCTCCCACGAATCATTGATTAGTGAGGCTTATAGCCTTTTTAAGAATTGATTAGCTAGTAACAGCTTGTGGCCTGTCCGAAAATTCACCGGAATAACCGCGCCCACTCATTCTGGAAAGCGCCATCGGCGCTCACGCCCGTCATGTCGATGCATGCGCCCATCGCCACGGGCGGCACTTACGCATCATTTCCATCCGTAGATAAACCAGGCTCTTCATGACAGTCAGCACGCTCGATATCCCCAACGAAATTCCGGATCGATCGGGGTCCTGGGGTGGCGTATTGGCCATCTCGGTCTGCGCTTTCGCGCTCGTCGCCTCCGAGTTCCTGCCGGTCAGCCTGCTGACGCCCATTGCAAATGACCTGAGCATCACCGAGGGCATGGCAGGCCAGGGCATTGCCATCTCCGGCGCTTTTGCCGTTCTCACCAGCCTGCTTATTTCGTCTCTTGCCGGCAACCTGAACCGCAAGACGCTGTTGCTGGGGCTGACGGCGGCAATGGGCGTTTCTGGAGCCGTCGTCGCGCTGGCGCCAAATTACTTCGCCTACATGCTGGGCCGGGCGCTGATCGGTGTGGTGATTGGCGGCTTCTGGTCGATGTCGGCAGCTACGGCCATGCGCCTCGTACCAAGCCGCGATGTACCGCGGGCACTGGCCATCATCAATGGCGGCAACGCGTTGGCCACTGTCGTAGCCGCCCCACTGGGGGCCTGGCTCGGAACCTTCATCGGTTGGCGCGGCGCCTTTCTCTGTCTAGTGCCGATTGCCCTGATAGCGCTGGCCTGGCAATGGAAAGCGCTGCCGTCCATGGAGGCCACGGCACACCCTCCTGGCTTGGGTAATGTGTTCACCCTGCTCAAGCGCCCCGGCGTTTGCGTCGGCATGCTGGCCAGCAGCCTGTTCTTCATGGGCCAGTTCTCCCTGTTCACCTATGTGCGGCCGTTCCTGGAAACAGTCACAGGGGTGCACGCCCCCCATATTTCCCTCGTGCTACTGGTGATGGGGGCCGCCGGTTTCATCGGCACCCTGCTGATCGGTCGGGCTCTGCAGCGGCGCTTTTACCAGACACTGGTGGTCATCCCGCTGCTGATGACCCTGACCGCCCTGACCCTGGTCGCCTTCGGCGACTGGCTCGCGGTAGTCGTTGCACTGCTCGGGCTATGGGGGGTGGCGGGAACATCGGCCCCCGTAGGCTGGTGGGCCTGGGTCGCCCTGGTTTTCCCCAAGGATGCCGAGGCCGGTGGCGGCCTGTTCGTCGCTGTGGTTCAGCTGTCCATCGCGTTGGGCTCCACGCTGGGTGGCCTGCTATTCGACCACAGCGGTTATCAGGCCACCTTCTTCGCTAGCGCCGCCATCCTGCTGGTCTCGGCCTTTCTGACCATCCTCACAGCACAATCGAAAGCATCGGCGGGCTAGCGCAACCGGGAGAAAAATCTCATGAACCTGTCACCGATTCGCTCCCAGGATGCAGCTTGGCCTCGCAACGAATTCGAGATCGCCAACCTGATGTCCGTCACTCTGACCAACTGAGGGAGAGCACCATGATGATCAAGCACCGCAATCGAACCCTCTCCCGCAAGCCCCCGCTTCAGGCCGCCATCCTTGCCGGCGCGTTGGTGGCTCTCCTCGGCTGCCAGGGCAACCCGGCAGCTTCGACTTCTGTAAACAACGGAGCGAACAGCATGCAGCTGCAATTGACGCAGGAATGGGACAAGACCTTCCCTCGTAGCGAAAAGGTCGACCATCGCAAAGTCACCTTCGCCAACCGCTACGGCATCACCCTGGCAGCCGACCTGTACCTGCCTAAGAGTCGTACGGGTGACCCGTTGCCTGCAATCGTGGTCAGCGGCCCGTTCGGCGCGGTCAAGGAACAGTCTTCCGGCCTGTATGCGCAGACCATGGCCGAACGCGGTTTCGCCACACTGGCATTCGATCCGTCGTATACCGGCGAGAGCGGCGGCCAACCGCGCAATGTCGCCTCTCCTGACATCAATACCGAAGACTTCAGCGCGGCCGTGGATTTCATCGGCTTGCTGCCGGAAGTGGATCGCGAGCGCATCGGCATCATCGGCATCTGCGGCTGGGGCGGCATGGCGCTGAACGCTGCGGCCGTGGACAAGCGAATCAAGGCGGTCGTGACCAGTACCATGTACGACATGACCCGGGTCATGTCCAAGGGCTACAACGACAGCGTGACCCTCGAACAGCGCACCCAGACGCTGGAACAGCTGGGCCAGCAGCGCTGGAAGGATGCACAAAGCGGCACCCCCGGCTACCAGCCGCCCTACAACGAACTGAAAGGTGGCGAGGCGCAGTTCATGGTCGACTATCATGACTATTACATGACGCCCCGCGGCTACCACCCACGGGCGGTCAATTCAGGTAACGCCTGGACGATGACCACGCCGTTGTCATTCATGAACATGCCGATCCTCACTTACATCAGGGAGATCTCGCCGCGCTCCGTCCTGTTCATCCACGGCGAAAACGCCCATTCGCGCTACTTCAGCGAGACAGCCTACGCCGCCGCGGCTGAGCCAAAGGAGCTGGTGATCGTTCCGGGCGCCAACCATGTCGATCTGTACGACCGCCCGGACAAGATTCCTTTCGATCGGATTGCCGAGTTTTTCGACGAGCATCTGCAGTGATTGATACCCCAGCATGCCAGCAGCGTCAGACCATGCCTGGTGACAGGAACCAAGCGAGTGCTTAGTCATCTACCACAAGCCCTAGCTTTCATCGTGGCGCTGATATTCAGCGCCAACTCCTTTGCCAACGACACGGCCCTATCTCGCGCCGAGCAGGACGAAAAGCACATGTATGCCATCCGTATCGTTTTCGGTGAGCACATCGTCAGCGCCACCCTCGAAGACAACCCGTCCACCCGTGACTTCATTGCCCAGCTACCCCTGAGCCTCGACTTCGACGATTACTCGTCGACGGAGAAAATTGCCTACCTGCCTCGTAAACTCACCACCACTGGTGCTCCCCCTGGAGTCGATCCGGATGTCGGCGATATCGCCTACTACGCGCCTTGGGGCAACTTGGCCCTGTTCTACCAGGACTTCGGCTACTCCGACGGACTTATCAGACTCGGCCGTATCACTGCTGGCCTTGAACACCTCAGCTTCCCTGGCTCTAAGCAAGCCAAGATAGAGCTCGTACCTGCAGATTGACGGGGGCAGTACGGCCCCACAAATGCTTAACGGCAAAGCGAACTACCGTTTCACTATCAATAGGCATCATTGGCTAAGTGATGCCCATGTTCAGGTCTAAGTTCCTCCAGATTGAGATTAACCTCCCCATCCTAGTGGCAAGCCCCTCTCCGGCGACAACTGGTAAGTTCGAGTGGTATGGCTGGGTGGTCGAATATTGCCAACATGGACGGTAAATACGTCGAAAAGAGGCTAGCCGTTTCGGCCGATGCATAGAGACACATCGCCGGATCTTCATAGTCCGCTTTTGACCGACTCCTGCCTGTCGACAATGGCAGCAGCCGGCTAAAAGGGGACACAGGGAATAAATCCGTCCCTTTTCTGTTTGGTCAGTTAATCGGCAATCAAACCGCGCGTTCTCCAACGCGCACGGACGAAGTCCTCGAAGACATAGTTGCCCTGTAGCGGTAGGCCATCTGCGTGATCACAGACAATGATCTGCGGCTTGACGCCGGTTTCCTCGAATGTCGTGTCGCAGAATGTCGCCAGAGTAGTAAACATCTTCGATACAGCGTCTACGTCTTCATCGACCGTCTTGGTGGTCTTCCGATCCCCGCGTAGCTCATCGGCCTTGAAGGCGTCAGCATTGTCGGTGGAGGGGAAGTAGACTTGCGTCGGCTGATCCAAGAAAAGGATCGGCGGCACCTTGCACTTGGGATGCGCGGCGAACTGGTAATGCAGTGCCATGAACAGCGTCAGGTGTGAGTACAGCCAGTTTGCACCGCTGCCCATAGAGCGCAGAAACACCTTTTTTACATGTCCCCCAGCAATGGGCTTTTCATGCCAGAGATCGAAGGTATCGACGTCAAACTTTAGAGAACCATTTTTGTATGTCTCTTCGAAGTCGAAGTGCTTGCCGAACGCCTTCATTTTCTGGTTAATGTCGTTCCGCAGCGCCCAAAGCTTCGACTCGACATCGAACTGGGCCATCTGCAGGTCGTACTTTGCAACCTCCTTTTCCCAGAAGTCGACCATTCCCTTGGCTTCTGACGGTGGGTTCGCAATCCTCTTCTCAATGGCGAGCTCCAATTTGATTTTGGTCTTCTGAGCAGCACCATCCAAGGATTTCGATTTCTCAAGCCGGTCAGCTTCTTGATCAAGCGGCTTCAGTGCCTGCTCGACCAGTGCCAATTCCTTGCGAAGTTTTTTGAGTTCCGCATCGACTGCCCGACGTTCCTCCCCAAAACCTTCGCGCGCATAAGTGGACACTTTGAGCTCGTCATTCAGCCAGTGAATCGCAGCCGACAACTTGTTCGCCTCATCCTCTGCCACATCCGACTGTGACGCACAAACGGGGCAGACCGCATGTTCAAGGTTGGCGGCCTTAGGGATTGGTAGCGCGGTTACCGAGTTGGCAAAGCCTGTAGCCTGCTCAGTAGAGACTTTCAGCAGATAGCGGGTATTGAGCGCTTTTTGAATGCTGGCCATCAATTCAGCTTTGCGGTCGCGCAGTTCGTTACGTCGAGTTTCAAATGCATTGGACAGGCCATCCACTCTGACCGAAACGCCAGTGAGACGCTCCAGTGCTGGTTTAGGCTTCGTCCAGATTTCCTCAGCCGTGAGCTCCGTCAAAGGTAGACCGGCCAAAGCCTCATACTCTTTTAGCAGGGTGTCGAACTCAGTGATGTAATCACCCTTGATCTTGTCCTGCTTCGGGATCTGGGCCTTGGCACGCTTGAGTTCGTACAGGGCCTCGGTGCGCAGCTTCGCAAGGTCGAAGTAGTCCTCACCAACGATGTCCATGAAGATCTTGAAGTGATCGATGGCCTGATCGCGCTTTCGCTTTTCTTCGAAGCGATAAAAGACCGCATGCCGGTTAGCCACCAGGTTCTGATGCTGCAGCATGAAGGATGGGAAACTACGAACAGAGGGCGTTGCACTCCATTTGCCAGTCATTTCCTGCTGCAGAGGATCGGTGTCGATGTTCTCCAGGGTGACACCGAAATACCGGCCCAGGCTCTTCAGAAAATCCGCCTTTGGCTGAAAGAAATTCGAGGCAAAGAAGGTGTCCACGTCCTCAACCATAGGAAGCACGTTGTCTACCGCTGGCCCGGAAATCTCCCGCAGAAAGCACCGGTTGCTGGCCGCTGCCCGCCCTACGACAACGGCCATGGTCGCAAAGCGCAGCACGGTGAAGAAGTACTTTGCACGATCCGTGATGATGCCCTCAGGGATCGTGTCCTCCGAGCTTCCCAGGCAGTAATCGAAGATATCGAGGATGGCGCTCTTACCCTTCGAGGACTTACCGGTGATGATGTTGAGACCTGGAGCGAGGGGTACGTGGTGAACGCCATTATCCTTGTCCACGACACCGAGGTAGCTTACGTAACACTTCATAGCGATTTCAGTCCCAACATCCTGTAGATAGAAACAACGCTCTCACCAGAAAGCACCATGGCCAGCTTCTGGCTGTACTTCAGCAACGATTTGTCCGAATTGATGGATTGCGGCTTCCGGAGCGACCGCACCGACAGCTCGGGGGTGATCTCCAAACTGTTCTGAGCAGTCAGAATCAGCATGGCAGCGTTGGTGATGGGCTTAAACTCCTCCACGCGCATCGCTAGGCCGATAAGCCTCTCAGCATCTGAAGCCATGGTTCGGATTGAGCTGTCACGCCGAGCCCTGTTCAAGAAGGCATGCATTGGCTTGTAGGTGACGATGGGAAGGATCAGATAGCTGAGCAAAATATCCTTCTCAACCGACTCCCAGTGCTGGTAGAAACTCTGGACGACAGGTGCCAGCGCGAAGGGCGTTCTATGCAGGGTGTACAGGTGGTCAGAGACTTGCGTGGTCATCACCAGAGCCTCCAGTGAAACTCGTCATCTTCATCCTCAGGTTGTTCTCCTGCAAGCATGTGATAAATGCCATTACGGAACTCGGGCATCGTGTGTTCCAGGCCGCAAAACGAATCGGCGGGCAAGCCGTTGCGCATGAGGAAGAACTTCAGGGATCTGGTGCTTAGCTCGGTCGAACAGGTGACTCCAGCACAATCCACCATGGCTAGCTCACGCCCATACTGGTGTTGAGTCAGTTGATTGCTGAGGTAGAGATCCACCATAGGCTTGAACAGCACACCGTCGGTGTACAGATCGGATATCGTGGTCTGGGCGACTACCCTGTGTAGCGCCGCCCTTTTCAGCTGCTGTTCGCCGCCGATTTCCAGAATTTTCTGCGCAAATCGCATGGGCCGAATTTCCTCGATGTCGATGCTCTTCTTGAGCGCCGCCATGTCCACCGAAGGAAAGGTTTTCGGGTGTTTCATGTACCGGTGCGTTAGCTCTGACAATTTGTCAGTAAAGGCTTGGTACGTGATCTGCCATCCATTGATCACAAGATCCGGGCTGCACATAAATCCCAACAACTCGTCGATGAACGTCTTGTATTTAGACGGTCGGATTGGCTTGAGGTGACGGGTCTCATAGCCCTTCAGGCGTTGCTCCAGTGATTCTGCACCGGTCGTGATCTGCATCCGCTCCAAGACCTCCATCAATGCATCCCGGCGCTTAGGATCCATCACGTACTGTTGAAGCTTCTGAGATTTCGAGGGCTTGGCGGCATCCTCCTCTACCTCCGGCTCGTTCGATGCCTGATTGTCGGCAGTGGCCTGCGAGCCCGCAACGATACGCTCCATGATCGACAGCCGTTCTGCTGCTGAGGCCGCGTTCCATCCCTTAAGCAAGGTTTGCGCACCGAATTCCTGCGTCGTCAGCAGCACCAGGGTCTTGAAGGACGTGCGATCAAAATTCTCATGGAGCCAGTTTTTCAGGGTGTTCCAGAAATTGGCATGACTGTCAGTGAGGTTGTCAGAGTAGAGCTTGACCTCGGTCTGGGTTTTGCCGGGAACCGTGACATCGCCCATAACTTCAAGCCACAGAGATTCATCGGGCGCTAGGTCGTAGCAGTACTCTACGGCGACGAGCAGCTGGTACTGGAGCGCCTTGAATAGCAAAGTTGCGTCGAACGGCAACGGAGTGGCGCCGGGTAGCCTCGCATTCAGGGATTGCGTCGTATCCATACATATTCCAATGGTGGGAATGCTTCCACGACCAACGACTCGCTGGCAGACCGAGCACGCGCATCGCCTCGTGACACGTCAGCAAATCAACGTCGGGCACCACCCGACGTTGGTGAAGGGCACATACCGTTATTCAATAACTGTATATAAACACAGTAATCAATCAACATTCGATATATGCTAGCAGCACTTGCGTTCTGTAGTCGCGAAAAGCCATTACTCCTACCCCAAGGAGGATTAGACCTTAGCCTTCCAGTGCAGCCAGAGGCTATTTCGAAAGATCTTTAGTCCATGAGCCGCCAGTTTCTGTAGAGCTCCAACGTGATGAGGCACTCCGTTCTAGGCTATGGCGCAAGGCATCAGGGCCCAGGAGAAGTAGGGTCTTGTGCTGATTCTCAGCACTGGGTTTCTGGCCTTGCGTCCAGTACAACCAGCAATTGAAGTAAGGCTTTTCCCTATCCTCGACGATGTCCGGACGCAAGCGCACAATGTCCGCAGGCTTCGGATGGGCCTTTTCCGTGGCTTGGGTAGGAATGGCATCGTTTAGCTGGGCGAGGAACTCTTTGGGAATCAGGCGGTGCCCACTTGAGCCATCTTCCTTGAGAACCTCTAAGAGATCACCGTACATATCGCCTAGATAGTCCCGAATCCGATAGCCTGCATGGACATCGAATCGGAAGAAGCCTCGGGCCTTGCCTCGGGCCGTAAGAGTGAGCACGAAAGGTGTGTCCCGCGTGGAGAACAGGCAATCGAAGCTCGCCGAACCTGTTTTCACCAAAAACTGCTGCATGTCGCTACCGATAGCAATCATGCTGCGGTGAAGTTGCCTCAGCGAGGTCATTTCCATCTGATGAACTCTCCTTGATCAGGGCTCATGATGATGGAGGAAAAAGTGTAGAAGGGGACAGGTCTATTTGCTGGGGTCGCTGGCTGCTTCTGGCCGAAAGCAAACTGGCCAGTTGAATCCAGAACCGTAAGCATGTGTGAATCAGGCTTTCCTAAGCAAATTCTATAATCACTCTATAATTGACTATAAAGTCCTATAAAGGCGGCAGACGCCCATTCTAGAGGGGTGAGGGCACGACGCTTCCTGAGATGAACCCGATTGAGCCATAACCGAAACCGGGAAATTAGGTCTGCTTCTGCGGTAAGGCTCGGTGCTGCAAGACACGAGCACTCCAGCCTCTTGCTCCAGTTTCTGCATCTCAAAGACGAGTAAAGTCGGCTGAGTTGAGCTTCTGGTAACTGGAAGCAATCTCCACGCGACCGTCTCAACTACGATCTCACGCCCGCAATTGGCGTTGGTGTAGAGCAACAGGTTCTCCCCGGCTGAAGAGCTTTCCGGTGGCAATCTGAAGCGTACAACCTCCAATACGGTACCCTGTGGCTCAGCGCCAACAAGCAGCTCGCGACAGCTGAACTACCCCCTGATACTACGCAATGTTATCCTTTGCATGCTGCCCAAGAGCTTCCTCTCCCGGCATCCTATACCGGTAACGAAACTTGGTTTGAGGCGATCTTTCGAGATCGCCTTTTTCATTTCTGGCCTAGGTTTTTTCAGCGCCACCTAGCCGCGGATCCCAATCACCTCATCTCAGCAATTGGTGTAGCGCCGACTGAGCATCTCTCGACGCATCGCTCATTTCGGTTTTTGCGGGACTCGACCAAAGCGGGCTGCACCACGCCATTCCTTCTGATTAACCCAGTCCACTACAGCCATTAGTTTATCAGCCCCATGACGAGGCCCCGAGGTAGTCCAGTTACCTAAGTTTTAACCTCAGTACTCTGACGGATGTCTTGCAAGTATAGGAACACCCGGAGGCGCCGACCCAACACGGTCCGCCCGTAGAGGTCGAGTCTCATAGAACGATGGCGCATGGTTACAACAAGGGTACTCTACTGGTCGACCGTACCAATCACCGCGGGCATCGGATATTTCTTTTGGGGAAAAAGTGCAAGACCAGTGCCCTACACCGTGCACATAATCTTCACGTATGTACTGAACAGCAAGATATTCACCAGTCGCGTAAGTAGACCAGAGCGATTCTATTTTTCGAAGCCTGTAGTCATAGCATTTAATATGATTTAAAAAATCCTGGAATCCATCATAGAGTGTTAGTGCAAATCCATATATCGCATCATTGTATATTCCACATGCCAGATTCCAATCATCTCCAAATTCGTCTTTGAGAAGATCTATAAATTCATGCCACTGCTCCGCGGCAACTAGCTTTTCTCGAAGGTAGGGCCACCTTTCACAGGCCCTTTCTCTCAATGCTAGGCGTGCAGCCTCGATAGATATCACTGAATCGAAACTAAAGATATCTCTAAAGAATCTTGCTTTCTTAAGCTCCGTGAATTTGTAGTTTCTTCTAGAAGGGGTATGGCTTAAGTGCAATCCTTTACACCCTTTCCACATAACATCTAAGTCATGATTTTTGGAAGAAAAGGGCATTAAGCAAAATGGACATTTTGCTTCTAGATACACGTTATGTTCGGCACACACCGTGATGCCCGGATGATGCTTTCTTCGCCAATAAGAAAATCCCAAAGACGCAATGTCATCCCTTACACACTCGGGGCAGAATAGCGATGGCGTCGCAGCTAACTCGTACGTCCCCGAATGTATATACGCCAGCTCAGAATAAGATAGATCTTCGTCTTTATGAAGAAATGCTTTACTAGGATAATAGGTATGATTATGTAGCAACCGGTTAAATCCATAACAACCCAGCCACCCCATTGCCTTACCGATTTTTTTAATTTCGTAATTCGAGACTGCGAAATTAGAGTCCTTTTTAAGCTCCGCGATTAAGGGGCTGTATCTGTTTACATAGAAATTCCGCGCAATAAATGACCGCAGCGACTCTTCAGGTTGAATTCGCAAAAGCATAATTTGGTATTTAGTGAATTACGGATGAGAGAGGCAGCTGCAGCCATCTACCACATCGCAGGGGCAGTGAGCCTGGCCCTGGATGCGACAGTTTTTATTTTCCAGCGACAGTTTTTATTTTCTAAAACTACGGGCTTTTCTTCGTCAGCGGTCTTATTCGACCGTGACGCTCTTGGCCAGATTACGCGGCTGGTCGACGTCGGTGCCCTTGAGCACAGCGACGTAGTACGACAGCAGTTGCAGCGGCACGGTGTAGAGGATCGGCGCGAGCAGGTCGTGGATATGCGGCATGGCCACCACGTGGGTGCCCTCGCCGTTGCTCATGCCAGCCTGCTGGTCAGCGAATACGATCAGCTCGCCGCCACGGGCGCGCACTTCCTGCAGGTTGGACTTGAGCTTCTCCAGCAGCTCGTTGTTCGGCGCCACGGTGACCACCGGCATGTCGGCGTCAACCAGGGCCAGCGGGCCGTGCTTGAGCTCGCCGGCCGGGTAGGCCTCGGCGTGGATGTAGGAGATTTCCTTGAGTTTGAGCGCCCCTTCCATGGCCACCGGGTACTGCGCGCCACGACCAAGGAACAGGCTGTGGTGCTTCTCGGCGAACAGTTCGGCGATCTTCTCCACAGTCTTGTCCATGGCCAGGGCTTCGCCCAGGCGGGTCGGCAGGCGACGCAATTCTTCCACCAGTTCGGCGGCCAGCGTCTTGTCCAGGCTGCCGTGCACTTGGCCGAGGGCCAGGGTCAGCAGCATCAGACCGACCAGCTGGGTGGTGAAGGCCTTGGTCGAGGCCACACCGATTTCCGGGCCGGCCTGGGTCAGCAGGCACAGGTCGGATTCGCGCACCAGCGAGCTGGTGCCAACGTTGCAGATCACCAGACTGGCCAGGTAGCCGCCCTGCCCCGGTGCCTTCTCCTTGGCATTGCGCAGCGCGGCCAGGGTATCGGCGGTTTCGCCGGACTGCGAGACGCTGACGAACAGGGTGTCCGGCTGCACCACCACCTTGCGGTAGCGGAATTCGCTGGCCACTTCGACCTGGCAGGGAATCCCGGCCAGCTCTTCCAGCCAGTAACGGGCAACCATACCGGCATGGTAGCTGGTGCCACAGGCGACGATCTGCACGTTCTTCACCTTGGCGAACAGCTCGGCGGCCTGCGGGCCAAAGGCCTGCACCAGCACGTGGTCGCTGCCCAGACGGCCTTCCAGGGTGCGTTGCACCACCTTGGGCTGCTCGTGGATCTCCTTGAGCATGAAGTGGCGGTACTCGCCCTTGTCCGCTGCCTCGGCACCTTCGTGGTACTGCACGGCTTCACGCTGCACCGGATTGCCGGCGGCGTCCCAGATCTGCACGCCGTCTCGGCGGATCTCGGCGATATCGCCCTCTTCCAGGTACATGAAGCGGTCGGTGACCTGGCGCAGGGCCAACTGGTCGGAGGCGAGGAAGTTCTCGCCCAGGCCCAGACCGATCACCAGCGGGCTGCCACTGCGCGCGGCGAGCAGGCGGTCCGGCTGCTTGGCGCTGATCACCGCCAGGCCGTAGGCGCCATGCAGCTCGGGTATCGCGGCCTTGAGCGCGGCGCTGAGGTCGCCCAACTGCTGCAGCTTGTGATCGAGCAGGTGGACGATGGTTTCGGTGTCGGTGTCGGAGGTGAAGACGTAGCCCAGGCCCTTGAGGCGCTCGCGCAGCTCTTCGTGGTTCTCGATGATGCCGTTGTGCACCACGGCGAGCTCGTGCCCGGGCTCTTTACCAGAAAAATGCGGGTGGGCATTGCGCTCGCTCGGCGCACCGTGGGTGGCCCAACGGGTGTGTGCGATGCCCAGACGCCCCACCAGCGGCTCGGCTTGCAGCGCGGCCTGCAGCTCGCTGACCTTGCCAACACGGCGGCGGCGATCCAGTGCACCCTGCTCGGTCAGCAGCGCCACGCCAGCGCTGTCATAGCCGCGGTATTCCAGGCGCTTGAGGCCTTCTACCAGAACAGCGGTGATATTGCGCTCCGCGATAGCGCCTACGATTCCACACATGGTTATCTCCTCAAGTTTCCAGCGGCGCTAGGATCAGCTGGATGCCGCGCGCGCGTATTTGTTCGGCCGCCTGGGCATCCAGGCGCTCGTCGGTGATCAGGGTATTCAGGCTGCTCCAGGGCAGCTCCAGATTGGGAATGCGCCGGCCAATCTTGTCGCTCTCGACCATGACGATGACCTCGCGTGCCACTTCGGCCATCACCCTCGACAGACCGAGCAGCTCGTTGAAGGTGGTGGTGCCACGCTCCAGGTCGATGCCATCGGCGCCGATGAACAGTTGGTCGAAGTCGTAGGAACGCAGCACCTGTTCGGCCACCTGGCCCTGGAAGGATTCCGAGTGCGGATCCCAGGTACCGCCGGTCATCAGCAGCACCGGCTCGTGCTCGAGTTCGCGCAGGGCGTTGGCCACATTGAGCGAGTTGGTCATCACCACCAGACCGGGCTTGTGGCCAAGCTGCGGGATCATCGCCGCCGTGGTGGTGCCGCTGTCGATGATGATGCGTGCGTGTTCGCGGATACGCGCCACCCCGGCGCGGGCAATCGCCTGCTTGTACGGCGAAATGGGTTGGCTCGGCTCGCTGATCAGCTCCTGCGGCACCGGCACGGCGCCGCCGTAGCGACGCAGCAGCAGGCCGTTCTTTTCCAGGGCGGCGAGGTCCTTGCGAATGGTCACTTCGCTGGTGGCGAAGTGCTGCGCCAGGGCGTCCACGCTCACTTCGCCCTGCTCGGCGAGCAGGGCAAGGATGGTGTGGCGACGTTGCGGCGTGTTGCGCTTCGACATGCTTAAGTTTCGATTCGAAAGATAATGGCGCGAATCAAAACATATGATCAAAAAACCCGCAAGCGTCCGCCGATCAGTTCAACGTCAGTTTGACCCCGAAGCCGACCAGGCACAGCCCGCCCAGTTTCTCCAGTCCCCGCGCGATACGTGGGTTGGCGCGCATGCGCTCGGCGAGAAAGTGCGTCAGCAGCACGATCAGCAGGCCGTAGAGAAAGGTCAGCGCCATGATGGTCACGGCCATGAAACCGAAAGTAATCAGACCCTGATGGCGCTGCGGATCGATGAACAGCGGAAAGAACGCCATGTAGAAGATGATGGCCTTGGGGTTGAAGACGGTGATCACCAGGGTTTGCCACAGGTATTGGCGCGGCTTGATGTCCAGCGTCGGCGCCGCACCCGGCTTGGCCAGGATCATGCGCAGGCCGAGGTAGACTAGATAGGCCGCGCCAAGCCACTGCACCAGATGGAAGGCTGCCGGATAGGCCTTGAGCAACGCGGCGACGCCGGCCACCGCCAACCACAGCAGTACCTGATCGCCAAGCATGATCCCCAGGGTAGAGGCCAATCCACCGCGAATCCCGCCCTTGCCGGTGGACAGGATCAGCGCCAGGTTACCTGGGCCAGGAATGGCCAGCAGGATGATGAAGGCCACCACGAAGGCGGCGTAATCCGTCACACCGAACATACAGGACTGCCTCCGGCAGGTTATCCACAGGCCTGGTCACCCAGGCTGGATCGGGTTCACTTCTTGGTGGGGCGCTTCCAGCCTTCGATATTGCGCTGCTTGGCCCGACCCACTGCCAGCGTATCTGCCGGCACATCGCTGGTCACTACCGAACCGGCACCGGTGGTGGCGCGGTCACCCAGCGTTACCGGTGCGACCAGGGCGCTGTTGGAGCCGATGAAGACGTCCTCGCCCATTACCGTGCGGAATTTGTTGGCACCGTCGTAATTGCAGGTGATGGTGCCGGCACCGATGTTGGTTCGCGCGCCGATTTCGGCATCGCCCAGGTAGCTCAAGTGGCCGGCCTTGGCGCCTTCACCCATTACTGCATTCTTCAGCTCGACGAAGTTACCCACATGAGCCTTGGCGCCCAGTTTGGTGCCAGGACGCAGACGTGCGAACGGACCACAGTCGGCGCCCTCGCCCATCTCGGCACCGTCCAGGTGGCTGTTGGCCTTGACGATGGCACCCCTGCGCAGAACCGAGTCCTTGATCACGCAGTTCGGACCGATCTGTACATCATCCTCGATCACTACCTTGCCTTCGAGGATGACGTTGATGTCGATGGTCACGTCGCGGCCAACGCTCACCTCGCCGCGTACATCGAAGCGATGCGGATCGCGCAGGGTGACGCCCTGGGCCATCAAGCGGCGGGCCAGGCGCTGCTGGTAATGGCATTCGAGCTGAGCCAGCTGGATGCGGTCGTTGGCACCCAGCACTTCCATCTCGTCGGCGGCGCGCTCGGTGGCCACCACTAGGCCATCGGCCACGGCCATGGCAATCACGTCGGTCAGGTAGTACTCGCCCTGGGCGTTGCTGTTGGACAGACGGCCCAGCCAGTCGGCCAGGCGCTTGCCCGGTACGGCGAGGATGCCGGTGTTGCCCTCGCGGATCTGCCGCTGCGCTTCGCTGGCGTCCTTGTGCTCGACGATGGCCTGCACCACGCCATCGGCGTCACGCACGATACGGCCATAGCCCGTCGGGTCAGCAAGCTCGACGGTAAGCAGGCCCAACTGATCATCGCTGACCAGGGCCAGCAGGCGCTGCAGGGTGGCCGTTTCGATCAGCGGCACATCGCCATAGAGGATCAGCACGCGCTCGGCGCTTAACTGCGGCAGGGCCTGGGCCACGGCATGGCCGGTGCCGAGCTGCTCGGCCTGGATGACAAAATTCAGATCATCGGCGGCCAGCCGTTCGCGCACCTTGTCGGCGCCATGCCCGATCACCACCTGGATGCTCTGCGGCTGCAGGCTTCGCGCGGTGTCGATGACATGCCCGAGCATGGGCTTGTCGGCGACCGGGTGCAGCACCTTGGGCAGCGCCGAACGCATGCGCGTGCCCTGGCCAGCGGCAAGAATGACGATATCCAGACTCATAGAAAGCTCCTTGCTGGGCAAGAGTTGGCCGCGGCCAGAGAGCCGCGCGAAGAAAGCGCTATTTTGCCAGAAACGCAAAGGGGCGACCTAAGTCGCCCCTTTGCGTGATACCGCGATACGCGATCAGCGGCTGCGGCCGCCGAACTTCTTGCGCATCTCTTCGATGGTGCGCAGCTGGGCAGCAGCCTCGGCCAGGCGTGCCGAAGCACTACCGTAGTCGAACTCGGTGCCCTTTTCGCTCAGTGCCTTCTCGGCAGCCTTGCGCGCTTCGATGGCAGCGGCTTCATCCAGGTCGCCGGCACGAACAGCGGTGTCGGCAAGAACCTTCACCATGCTCGGCTGAACTTCCAGGAAGCCACCGGAGATGTAGAACACCTCCTCGGTGCCACCCTGCTTGATCACTCGCACCGGACCCGGCTTGAGATCGGTCAGCAGCGGGGTGTGGCCCGGCAGGATACCCAGATCACCGAGGTGACCGTGGGCGATGACCATTTCCACCAGCCCCGAGAACAGCTCTTCTTCCGCACTGACGATATCGCAGTGGACTGACATAGCCATAACAATGCCTCGGTTGAGAGGCCGGATCGGGCTGCTGCCCGCTCCGGCCTGGACGCCCCCTAGAGGGCGCACCCGTTACTTACAGTTTCTTGGCTTTCTCGATGGCTTCGTCGATGCCGCCTACCATGTAGAACGCTTGTTCCGGCAGGTGGTCGTAGTCGCCTTTGAGAATGCCGCTGAAGCCGGCAATGGTGTCCTTCAGGGACACGTACTTGCCCGGGGCACCGGTGAAGACTTCAGCCACGAAGAACGGCTGGGACAGGAAGCGCTGGATCTTACGAGCACGCGATACCAGCTGCTTGTCGTCTTCGGACAGTTCGTCCATACCCAGGATCGCGATGATGTCCTTCAGCTCCTTGTAGCGCTGCAGAACATACTGAACGCCACGAGCAGTCTCGTAGTGCTCCTGGCCGATCACGTTCGGGTCCAGCTGACGGCTGGTGGAGTCCAGCGGGTCAACGGCCGGGTAGATACCCAGGGAAGCGATGTCACGGGACAGAACGACGGTGGCGTCCAAGTGGGCGAAGGTGGTCGCCGGGCTCGGGTCGGTCAGGTCGTCCGCAGGTACGTATACAGCCTGGATCGAGGTGATCGAGCCTTTCTTGGTGGAGGTAATACGCTCCTGCAGAACGCCCATCTCCTCGGCCAGAGTCGGCTGGTAACCTACTGCCGACGGCATACGGCCGAGCAGTGCGGATACTTCGGTACCGGCGAGGGTGTAACGGTAGATGTTGTCGACGAACAGCAGAACGTCACGTCCTTCGTCACGGAACTTCTCGGCCATGGTCAGGCCGGTCAGTGCGACGCGCAGACGGTTGCCTGGTGGCTCGTTCATCTGACCGTAAACCAGGGCTACCTTGTCGAGAACGTTGGAGTCCTTCATCTCGTGGTAGAAGTCGTTACCCTCACGAGTACGCTCACCCACACCGGCGAACACGGAATAACCGCTGTGCTCGATGGCGATGTTACGGATCAGTTCCATCATGTTCACGGTCTTGCCGACACCGGCACCACCGAACAGACCGACCTTACCGCCCTTGGCGAACGGGCAGACCAAGTCGATAACCTTGATGCCAGTTTCCAGCAGCTCGTTGGAGCCAGCCTGCTCGGCATAGCTCGGCGCAGGGCGGTGGATTTCCCACTGCTCTTCTTCACCGATGGGGCCGGCTTCGTCGATCGGGTTGCCCAGCACGTCCATGATCCGGCCCAGGGTCGCTTTACCGACCGGTACGGAGATGGCCTTGCCAGAGCTGTTGACGTCCAGGCCACGCTTGAGGCCTTCGGTCGAACCCATCGCAATGGTACGTACCACACCGTCGCCCAGCTGCTGCTGAACTTCCAGGGTGGTTTCGGCGCCAACTACTTTCAGCGCTTCATAAACACTCGGCACCTTGTCACGCGGGAATTCCACGTCGATGACGGCGCCGATGATTTGAACGATACGTCCGCTACTCATCTTTGGTTCCTCTGAATATTTGAACCGTTCTTAAACCGCGGCAGCGCCGCCGACGATTTCCGAAATTTCCTGGGTGATCGCTGCCTGACGTGCCTTGTTGTAAACCAGCTGCAGGTCTTTGATGAGCTCACCGGCGTTGTCGGTTGCGTTCTTCATCGCGATCATCCGCGCAGCCTGTTCGCACGCGCTGTTCTCGACCACGGACTGATAGACCTGCGACTCGACGTAGCGTACCAGCAGCGCATCCAGCAATTGCTGGGCGTCCGGCTCGTACACGTAGTCCCACAGACCTTTCTGTACGCCTTGCGCATCGCTCGCGGCCAACGGCAACAACTGCTGCACTTCCGGCTTCTGCGTCATGGTGTTGACGAACTTGTTCGACACCAGATACAGACGGTCGATACGGCCCTCGGCGTAGGCATCCAGCACGACCTTGACGCTACCGATCAGGTCGTTGATGGACGGCTCTTCACCCAGCTTGCTGATGGCGGCAACCACGTTGCCCCCGTTGCTGCGGAAGAAGCTCGCGCCCTTGCTGCCCACCACGCAGAAATCAGCCTCGACCTTCTGGTCGCGCCATTCCTTCAGGCTTCTGAGCAGCGCCTTGAACAGGTTGATGTTCAAGCCACCACACAGACCACGGTCCGAGGTCACCACGATATAACCGACGCGCTTTACATCACGCTCCACCATGAACGAGTGGCGGTATTCCGGGTTCGCCTTGGCCAGGTGACCGATCACCTGACGAATACGCTCGGCGTAGGGGCGACCGGCAGCCATGCGCTGTTGAGCCTTGCGCATTTTGCTGACCGCCACTTTTTCCATGGCGCTGGTGATCTTTTGCGTGCTTTTGATGCTCGCAATCTTGCTGCGAATCTCTTTTGCGCCTGCCATTTCACACCTTTTGGTTCAAGCAGGCGGGGGCCGAAGCCCCCGCTGCGGTTACCAGGTTTGGGTGGCCTTGAACTTCTCGATACCGGCTTTCAGGCCAGCGTCGATTTCGTCGTTGAAGTCACCCTTCTCGTTGATCTTCGCCATCAGGTCGGCGTGATCACGCTTGAAGAAGGCGATCAGGGCCTGCTCGAAGCTGATGATCTTGGCGACTTCGACGTCCTGCAGGAAGCCACGCTCGGCTGCGTACAGAGACACCGACATTTCGGCAATGGACATCGGCGCATACTGCTTCTGCTTCATCAGCTCGGTTACGCGCTGACCATGCTCGAGCTGCTTGCGGGTGGCTTCGTCCAGGTCAGATGCGAACTGGGCGAAGGCCGCCAGCTCTCGGTACTGAGCCAGAGCGGTACGGATACCACCGGAGAGCTTCTTGATGATCTTGGTCTGAGCCGCGCCACCTACACGAGATACCGAGATACCGGCGTTGACGGCCGGACGGATACCCGAGTTGAACATGGCCGATTCCAGGAAGATCTGACCGTCGGTGATCGAGATCACGTTGGTCGGAACGAACGCGGAAACGTCACCGGCCTGAGTTTCGATGATCGGCAGAGCGGTCAGGGAACCGGTCTTGCCAGTCACGGCGCCATTGGTGAACTTCTCGACGTACTCTTCGGAAACGCGGGAAGCGCGCTCCAGCAGACGGCTGTGGAGATAGAACACGTCGCCTGGGTAGGCTTCACGGCCTGGCGGACGGCGCAGCAGCAGGGAGATCTGACGGTAGGCAACAGCCTGCTTGGACAGGTCGTCGTACACGATCAGGGCGTCTTCACCGCGGTCACGGAAGTATTCACCCATGGTGCAACCGGAGTACGGCGCGAGGAACTGCAGGGCAGCGGATTCGGAAGCCGAAGCTGCAACCACGATGGTGTTGGCCAGGGCGCCAGCTTCTTCCAGCTTGCGTACCACGTTGGCGATGGTCGATTGCTTCTGACCAATGGCGACGTAGACGCAACGGATGCCGCTGTCTTTCTGGTTGATGATGGCGTCGACGGCCAGAGCAGTCTTACCGATCTGACGGTCACCGATGATCAGCTCACGCTGGCCACGGCCTACCGGGATCATGGCATCGACCGACTTGTAACCGGTCTGCACCGGCTGGTCGACCGACTTACGCCAGATCACGCCCGGCGCAACCTTTTCAACGGCGTCGGTAGCGGCGGCGTTGATCGGGCCTTTGCCATCGATCGGATTGCCCAGTGCGTCAACGACGCGACCCAGCAGTTCCGGACCAACCGGAACTTCCAGGATGCGACCGGTGCACTTGGCGCTCATGCCTTCGGCGAGGGTCAGGTAACCACCCAGTACTACGGCACCTACGGAGTCTTGCTCCAGGTTCAGGGCCATGCCGTACACGCCACCAGGGAATTCGATCATCTCACCGTAC
This sequence comes from Ectopseudomonas toyotomiensis, assembly GCF_017167985.1. Classification (NCBI taxonomy): domain Bacteria; kingdom Pseudomonadati; phylum Pseudomonadota; class Gammaproteobacteria; order Pseudomonadales; family Pseudomonadaceae; genus Ectopseudomonas; species Ectopseudomonas toyotomiensis. The sequence continues at coordinate 2,212,711 of NZ_CP070505.1, forward strand.
ATGACGTCGGCGAGGCCGTAGATGCGCACGATACCGTCGGAAACGCTGACGATGGTGCCTTCATTACGGGCTTGAGCGGATACATCAAGCGACTCAATGCGCTGCTTGATGATTTCGCTAATTTCGGAAGGATTCAATTGCTGCATGCCAGTTCCCTCAAATCAGGATTTCAACGCTTCGGCCAGCTTGTTCAGCTTGCCGCGGACCGAACCGTCGATGACCAGGTCACCTGCACGAATGACAACGCCGCCGATCAGGGCGGGATTGACCACGGGCGTGGGCTGGACGGTGCGATCGAGCCGCTTGGAAAGGGCGGCAGCCAGAGTTTGCAATTGCTCAGCACTGAGCTCGAAAGCCGACTCGACCTCGACATCGAGGGCGCGTTCGGCTTCAGCCTTCAGCACTGCGAATTGTTCGCGTACTACCGGCAACAGCGACAGTCGGTCGTTGCTGCCCAGCGAGCGCAGGAAGTTGCTGAACGAAGCGTCGATGTGACCGGCACAGAGCTGCGCCAGCACATTGACTTTCTGCTCATCGGTCAACGCCGGGTTGACCAACTGCTGAGCCATGGCCGGCGCTTGAACCGCAGCCGCGGACAGCGACAGCATGTTCAGCCAGGCATCGGCCTGCTGTGCAGCACTGGCAAACTCAAACGCAGCTTTCGCGTAGGGCCGAGCGAGCGTGTTGGTATTGATCATCGCGAGCCTCGCTTAGAGTTGAGAGGCCAGTTTTGCGACCAGATCGTTGTGCGCAGCGCCGTCCACGGAGGACTGCAGGATCTGCTCGGCGCCGGTGACAGCCAGAGCTGCTACCTGCGAACGCAGTTGATCCTTGGCACGGTTCACTTCCAGATCGATTTCGGCTTTGGCGCCAGCGATCAGCTTTTCACCTTCAGAGCGGGCCTGGGCCTTGGCTTCTTCGACGATTGCGTTGGCGGTCTTGTTCGCCCGATCGAGAATCTCGGCAGCTTGCTCTTTGGTTTCACGAAGCATCTGGGCAGCGCGTTCCTGGGCCAACTGCAGATCGCGCTCAGCGCGCCCGGCAGCATCCAGACCTTCTGCGATTTTCTTCTGGCGTTCCTGCATGGCCAGCGTCAGCGGCGGCCATACGAACTTCATGCAGAACCAGACGAAAATAGCGAAGGCAATCGTTTGACCGAACAGGGTCAGGTTAATGTTCACAGCGATTTACCTCGTGCTATCTCGTGTTCAGGGAAGAAAAGCCTGAAGAGGCAGCACTCATCATGCTGCCTCGAACTCAGGAACTCTTAACCCGCGACAACGAAGATCAGGTACATCGCGATACCAACACCGATCATCGGAACGGCGTCGAGCAGACCGGCCATCAGGAAGGTCTTGGTTTGCAGCTGCGGGCCCAGCTCAGGCTGGCGAGCGGTGGATTCCAGCAGCTTGCCGCCCAGCAGGGCGAAGCCGATACCGGTACCCAGGGCACCCAGACCGATCATGATGGCAGCGGCGATGTAGACGAGTTCCATAGTTAGCTCCAGAGTTTTTAGAGGTTAAGGTTACGAGTTAGGGGTTTTCGGGTTTTTCGATGTTGATCAGTGGTGATCTTCGTGCGCAGCACTCAGATAAACCACGGTCAGCACCATGAAAATGAACGCCTGTAGCGGAATGACCAGGATGTGGAAGATAGCCCATGGCACGTTGAGACCCCACTGAACGTAGAAGGGCAGCAGCGCGATCAGGATAAACACCACTTCACCGGCATACATGTTGCCGAACAGACGCAGGGCCAGGCTCAGCGGCTTGGTCAGCAGGCCGATGATTTCCAGGAACAGGTTGAAAGGAATCAGCGCCCAGTGATTGAAGGGGGTGAACGACAGTTCCTTGGTAAAGCCACCGATACCCTTGACCTTGATGCTGTAGAAGATGATCAGCAGGAACACGCCCAGGGAGATACCGAAGGTACCGTTAGGGTCGGCGGTGGGGACGATCTTGAAGTAGGGCAGACCCATGGCATGGGCCAGGCCAGGAATGTAGTCGACCGGGATCCACTTCAGGCTGTTCATCAAAAACACCCAGACGAAAATGGTCAGGGCCAGCGGCGCAACCAGCGGGTTCTTGCCGTGGAAGGTGTCCTTGACGATGCCCTGGACGAACTCGATGCACATCTCGGCCATGTTCTGCAGGCCGGTCGGTACGCCGGTGACGGCGCGCTTGGCGGCAATGCGGAACAAAGTGATGAAGATCAGGCCCATGAACAGGGACCAGCCCAGAGTGTCCACATGGACAGCCCAGAAGCCCATCGCTTTCACCTCTTCCGGGGTCTGGGCAATGATCCAGCCCTTATCCGGATGAGAGCCGTAGACCAGGTTCTGCAGGTGATGCTGGATATATTCTGCTGGGGTATCAGCCATAAACGCCTCAAACGGTCCAATGCTTCAGAAAACTTTCATGAGTAGGGGGGCACAGGCTGCTGCCAGAAGGCCAAGCAGATAACCGATGAACAGCTGCATCGGTGCAAGTGGTTCAACCCCTACGAACGCCAGTGCAAACAGCACCGCCGTGATAATCCATTTACCCATGGCCCCGGCCCAGATCGACTGGACGATGGCTCGGGCCGAACGCGCGCCAAAGTAACGAAAGGCCTTGAATGCGAAATACGCGTTGGCCAGCAGGGCGATCAGCCCTCCCAGCAATGCCGAATAGGCCGCAACCCATCCGCCACTGACGGCAAAAATCACTGCAATCACAGCCGTCACGATGGCCTGAAGAATCAGGATCGGAAAACCTGGCTGACGATGAAACGGGACCTTACTGGGGATGCCCATCGACCTCTCCCTGCAAGGTGCCGAAGCTCGGCCCGTAGCCGACAAAATTGCGCGGGGAGTATAGGGTTCAGCCTGCGCCCGATCAACCGTGCTGTAGTAGGAGTGAAGTAGGACTACAGACTGAATTGTTTCAACGAATGTGCGCCAGTACACCCTGCAATTCGTCGAGGGAGCTGTAGCGAATCACCAACTGCCCTTTGCCCTTGCTGCCGTGCTTGATCTGCACGGGCGAGCCCAGACGCTCTGCGAGCTTCTGCTCCAGGCGGCTGATGTCGGGGTCGGCCTTGGCTTTGGCCGGGGCAGGTTTGGCGCTCAGCCACTGGCGCACCAGGGCCTCGGTCTGACGAACGGTCAGGCCACGTGCGACAACATGTCGCGCGGCTTCGACCTGCTGTTCGAGGGGTAGACCGAGCAGCGCACGAGCATGACCCATCTCCAGATCGCCATGGGCGAGCAGGGTCTTGATCTCCTCCGGCAAGGCGATCAGGCGCAGCAGGTTGGTGATGGTGACGCGCGATTTGCCCACGGCATCGGCGACCTGTTGCTGAGTCAGCTCGAATTCCTGCTGCAGGCGCTGTAGGGCCACGGCTTCCTCGATCGGATTGAGGTCTTCGCGCTGGATGTTCTCGATCAACGCCATGGCGATGGCGGCTTCATCCGGCAGCTCACGGACCATGGCCGGAATCTTGTCCTGACCGGCCAGTTGGCTGGCACGCCAACGGCGTTCACCGGCGACGATCTCGAAACGACCACCACCGATGGGGCGCAGGACGATGGGCTGCATCACGCCCTGGGCGCGAATGGAGGCGGCGAGTTCTTCCAGAGCGGTCTGGTCCATGTCACGACGCGGCTGGTACTTGCCACGCTGGATCAGCTCCAGGGGCACGTATTGCAGTTCACGGGTGTCGACCTGGGCGGCCTCTTCCTGCAGTGCATTGACGGAGTTGCCGCCGAGCAGTGCGTCCAGACCTCGACCCAGACCTCGTTTCTTCGCAGCCATGCGGATGTTCCTTAAGCGGTAGCGGTTTTCGCGGCGGCGCGCTGACGGCGCACCAGCTCGCCGGCCAAAGCCAGGTAGGCGATGGCCCCACGGGATTGTTTGTCGTAGACCAGCGCCGGCATGCCGAAGCTCGGTGCTTCGGCCAGGCGCACGTTGCGCGGAATCACGGCGTCATACAGCTTGTCGCCGAAGTGTTCCTTGAGCTGAGCCGTGACGTCATTGGTCAGGCTGATGCGCGGGTCGTACATGGTGCGCAGCAGACCTTCGATCTGCAGCTTGGGATTGAGCAGCTGGGCGATGCGCTGGATGCTGTTGACCAGGTCGGAAAGCCCCTCGAGCGCGTAGTACTCGCACTGCATGGGGATGATCACGCCATCGGCGGCGACCAGGGCGTTGATGGTCAGCATGTTCAGCGATGGCGGGCAGTCGATGAGGATGTAGTCGTAGTTCTCGCGGATCGGCGCCAGGGCATAACGCAGGCGGCTTTCCTTCATCTTCATTTCCAGCAGGGCGACTTCCGCGGCGGTCAGGTCACGGTTGGCCGGCAGCAGCTGGTAGCCACCGTGCTCGGAGAACTGCATGGCCTGGCTCAGGTCGCATTCGCCGATCAGCACGTCGTAGATCGAGTGCTCTAGACCATGCTTGTCGACACCGCTGCCCATGGTCGCGTTGCCCTGCGGGTCGAGGTCGATCAGCAGCACGCGGCGCTTGGTCGCCACCAGAGAAGCGGCCAGGTTGATGCACGTCGTGGTTTTGCCCACGCCGCCTTTCTGATTGGCGATCGCGAATACCTTGGCCATCTTCTTTCCCCTTAGACCGAGCGACGCAGTATCAACAGATGGCGCTGGCCTTGGCAACCGGGAACCCGCAACACATGCGTGGCGCTGAGACGGAAGTCCGTCGGCAGGGCCTGCAATTCGTCATCCGGGTGCACGCCTTTCATCGCCAGCCACTGGGTGTCGACGCTGCCGAGGTGGCGCGTCCAGTTGCTGAAGTCTTCCAGGCTGCTGAACGCGCGCGAGCTGATGCCATCGAACGGCTGCTCGGGGCGATACGCTTCGACCCGGTTGTGGACAACCTCGAGGTTGGCGAGTTTCAGCTCCAGCTTCACCTGGACCAGAAAGCGGGTTTTCTTGCCGTTGGAGTCGAGCAGGGTGAAACGCCGCTCGGGGAACATGATCGCCAGCGGCACGCCGGGCATACCGCCGCCACTGCCGACGTCGAGCCAGTTATCCCCAAGCTCGGCCACGAACGGCACTACCGACAGGCTGTCGAGCAAGTGGCGCGAGACCATCTCGTCGGGATCGCGCACGGCGGTGAGGTTGTAGGCCTTGTTCCACTTGATCAGCAGGCCCAGATAGGCGAGCAGTTGTTCCTGCTGCTGCGCGCTGAGTTCGATACCCAGTTCGCGGGCACCCTGCTGCAGTTCTTCGGCGTGACGCTGAGTGACCGACATCAGGCGCTCTGCTCCAGCTTCTGTCCCGCGCTGCGTTTTTTCAGGTGAATCAGCAGCAGGGAAATAGCCGCCGGAGTGACCCCAGGGATACGTGAGGCCTGACCGAGTGTCGCCGGGCGAGTGTTGCCGAGCTTGAACTGGATCTCCTTGGACAGCCCGGAGATCGAGGCATAGTCCAGATCATCCGGCAGCTTGGTGTCCTCACTGGCCCGTAGCTTGGCGATTTCGTCCTGCTGGCGGTCGATATAGCCGGCGTACTTGGTCTTGATCTCGACCTGCTCGGCCACCTGGTTATCCACAACCGGCGCGTCGGTCAGCTCGACCAGGGTGGCGTAGTCGATCTCCGGGCGAGCCAGCAGGTTGAGCAGGTTGTATTCGTGGGCCAGCGGCGTGCCGAAACGTGCGGCGATGGCATCGCCCTGCGGCGTGCCCGGGCGCACCCAGGTGCTCTTCAGGCGCTGCTCTTCCTGCACGATGCCTTCACGCTTGGCCTCGAAAGCGGCCCAGCGCTCATCGTCGATCAGGCCCAGCTCGCGGCCTTTCTCGGTCAGGCGCAGGTCGGCGTTGTCCTCGCGCAGGATCAGCCGGTATTCGGCGCGCGAGGTGAACATGCGGTACGGCTCCTGGGTGCCTAGGGTGATCAGGTCGTCGACCAGCACGCCGATGTAGGCTTCGTCACGACGGGGGCACCAGGCTTCTTTGCCCTGCGCGCGCAGGGCAGCGTTGCAGCCCGCCAGCAGGCCTTGAGCACCGGCTTCTTCGTAGCCGGTAGTGCCATTGATCTGGCCAGCGAAGAACAGGCCGGCGATGACCTTGGTTTCCAGGCTGTACTTGAGATCGCGCGGGTCGAAGTAATCGTATTCGATGGCGTAACCGGGACGCACGATATGCGCGTTCTCCATGCCACGGATGCTACGCACGATCTCCAGCTGCACGTCGAACGGCAGCGAGGTAGAGATGCCGTTGGGATACAGCTCATGGGTGGTCAGGCCTTCCGGCTCGATGAACACCTGGTGGCTGTCCTTGTCGGCGAAGCGGTGAATCTTGTCTTCGATCGACGGGCAATAACGCGGGCCAACACCTTCGATCACTCCAGAGTACATCGGCGAGCGATCGAGGTTGGCGGCGATGATCTCGTGGGTACGCGCGTTGGTGTGGGTGATCCAGCAGCTGATCTGCTTGGGCTGATGCTCACGCTTGCCGAGGAAGGACATCAGCGGCGTGGGGGTATCACCCGGTTGCTCGGTCATCACCGAGAAATCCACCGAACGACCGTCGATGCGTGGTGGCGTACCGGTTTTCAGGCGACCGACGCGCAGTGGCAACTCACGCAGGCGATGCGCCAGAGCGATGGAGGGCGGATCACCGGCACGGCCGCCGGAGTAGTTCTGCAGACCAATGTGGATAAGTCCGCCGAGGAATGTGCCTGTGGTCAAAACCACGGAATCCGCATGGAACCTCAGGCCCATCTGGGTGACCACGCCTTTGACTGTGGCGTTTTCCACAATCAGGTCATCGGCGGCTTGTTGAAAAATCCACAGGTTGGCCTGGTTTTCCAGAATCTCGCGCACCGCAGCCTTGTACAGCACGCGGTCTGCCTGTGCGCGGGTCGCACGTACGGCTGGGCCCTTACGGCTGTTGAGGATACGGAACTGGATGCCGCCCTTGTCGGTAGCGATGGCCATGGCGCCACCCAGGGCATCGATTTCCTTGACCAGATGGCTCTTGCCGATCCCGCCAATGGCCGGGTTGCAGCTCATCTGGCCGAGGGTCTCGACATTGTGGGTGAGCAGCAGGGTCTTCACGCCCATGCGTGCCGCAGCCAGGGCTGCTTCGGTACCGGCATGACCGCCACCGATCACGATCACGTCAAAACGGGAAGGGAAATCCACCACGCACCTCGTGCCTGTTGAGAAGGGGTCTGAAAGAAAGGCGGCAAGTATAGGGACTTAAGCCTCTTGAATGAAGCCTTCTGCACAAAAAATAGCCAGCAGATTGGCTGTGTTCCTCTCTCTTCGAGCCTTTACCTGATGACCCCTTCCTGATGAAAAGTACACTCAGGCTCATAAAGAATAGAAAAGAGAGATTTTTTATAAAGCTTGTTCTTTATGTTTATGTATAGAGGGAGCCTTTTCTGTGGATAAAGCTTTACAAGCCTTGCGGCTACTGGTGTACAGCGAATAATAAGCCTGTGTCATTCCTGCTCGGTTCCGCTGGGCAAGCTGCTGAACCACTGTGGATGAAAGTGCCGGTTACCCACAGGGGTAGTTACGCCCAGCTTTGTCATAGGGTTATGGGCAGGGTTCAGGGCCTGTTTTCCACAGGGTTTATTTCGCTATGAATAACTCTTCAGAGCCCCCGGATTTCGGCTGAAAACCGGGCATTTTCACAGTGCCGTAGTGGATCTCAAGCTTATGTAAGGTGGGCTGGGCGAGCCGGTGATTGCCATCGGCGTCAGCCCGAGACGCAGCCGGTGTTTGGCCTGCAGTTCGTAGCCCGGATGACATCCGTGGAGGCAGGCAGAGGCGGACTGACAGCGCGACCTGCCCTTTTCGCGGATAAATCCGCTCCTACAGGCTAGCTGTGGATATGAGGACGGTGAGTGCAGAGCGCCTGAATATTTGCTTTCACTTGCCAATACAGAAGCTGGAGAAGATGCGCCCCAGCAGATCGTCGCTGCTGAAGGCGCCGGTGATCTCGCCCAGCGCCTGCTGGGCCATGCGTAGGTCCTCGGCCAGCAGTTCACCCGCGCCCATCAGGGTGAGCTGGTTGCGGCCGTGCTCGAGGTGCTGCTCGGCCTGATGCAACGCCTCAAGATGACGGCGGCGGGCGCTGAAGCCGCTCTCGGTGGTCTGTTGATAACCCATGCAGGCCTTCAGGTGTTCGCGCAGCAGATCGAGGCCATCGGCAGATTTGGCTGACAGGCTGAGCTTGACATGGCCATCGGCGCTGGTTTCAAGTGTTACTGCCTCGCCGGAGAGATCGGCCTTGTTACGGATCAGGGTGACGTGTGCCGGATCCGGGCGCTGCTCCAGAAACTCTGGCCACAGGGCAAAAGGATCGGCGGCTTCCGGCGCGGTGGAGTCCACTACCAACAACACGCGATCGGCTTCGCCGATGGCCTTGAGCGCGCGTTCCACGCCGATGCGTTCGACCTGGTCGTCGGTATCACGCAGGCCGGCGGTGTCGACCACATGCAGGGGCATGCCATCGATGTGGATATGTTCGCGCAGCACGTCGCGGGTGGTACCGGCGATATCGGTGACGATGGCCGCTTCGCGCCCGGCCAAGGCGTTGAGCAGGCTGGATTTGCCGGCATTGGGCCGGCCGGCGATGACCACGGTCATACCGTCACGCAGCAGGGCGCCCTGGCCCGCTTCGCGCAAGACTGTGGATAAGTCGGCGCGCACGCGGTCGAGCTGGTTCAGTACATGGCCGTCGGCGAGAAAGTCGATCTCCTCCTCGGGAAAGTCGATGGCTGCCTCGACGTAGATGCGCAGCTGGATCAACGACTCGGTCAGCGCGTGCACGCGCTTGGAGAACTCGCCCTGCAGCGAACGCAGCGCATTGCGTGCGGCCTGTTCGGAGCTGGCTTCGATCAGATCGGCGATGGCCTCGGCTTGAGCCAGGTCGAGCTTGTCATTGAGGAAGGCGCGTTCGCTGAACTCGCCGGGGCGCGCCAGGCGTGCTCCCAACGCCATGCAGCGGCGCAGCAGCAGATCGAGCACCACCGGGCCACCGTGGCCCTGCAGCTCCAGCACGTCTTCACCAGTGAAGGAGTTGGGGCCGGGAAAGTAGATGGCCAGGCCTTCGTCCAGAGTCAGATCGCTCTCGCCATAGAACGGCCCGTGATGAGCAAAGCGTGGCTTCAACTCGCGTCTGCAGATGGCCTGAGCCAATTGACCGGCCAGTGGACCGGATACCCGCACGATGCCCACACCACCACGACCCTGGGCGGTAGCGACGGCGGCAATGGTGTCTCGGGCATGGTTCATGGCGGTTTACTCGATGTTTACGGGGCTAGTAGGCGCGAGGGAGAAGCTGTGGATAACAGCGATTCGCGAGCAGAGCTCGCTCCTACGACAAATATTTGGATAGCAAAACGCCCCAATCATGGGGCGTTTGCTTGATGCTTGGAAGCCTTGGCGAATCAGGCGTTGGCCGGTTTCGCTGCCGCTTCGATCTTGCGCGTAATGTACCACTGCTGGGCGATGGACAGGCAGTTGTTGACCACCCAGTACAGCACCAGACCAGCCGGGAACCACAGGAAGAAGAAGGTGAAGATGATCGGCATCAGCTTCAGCACGCGGGCCTGCATGGGGTCCGGCGGCGTCGGGTTGAGCTGCTGCTGGATGAACATAGTCGCGCCCATGATGATCGGCAGGATGAAGAACGGATCCTTGATCGACAGGTCGGTGATCCACAGTAGCCAGGGCGCCTGACGCATCTCGACCGATTCCAGCAGCACCCAGTACAGGGCGAGGAATACTGGCATCTGCACCAGGATCGGCAGGCAGCCGCCTAGCGGGTTGATCTTCTCTTTCTTGTACAGCTCCATCATCGCCTGGGACATCTTCTGGCGATCGTCACCGTGCTGCTCTTTCAGCGCCTGCAGTTTCGGCGATACGGCACGCATGCGCGCCATGGAGCGGTAGCTGGCAGCCGACAACGGGAAGAAGATCAGCTTGATGATGATGGTCAGGACGATGATCGACCAACCCCAGTTGCCGAGCACGCCGTGGATCACTTCCAGCAGCCAGAAGATCGGTTGCGCCAGGAACCACAGGAAGCCGTAGTCGACGGTCAGCTCCAGACCCGGGGACAGGGTGCCCAGGTGCTCCTGCAGCTTGGGACCGGCATAGAGAATCGCGCCAATTTCGCCCTGCGCGCCGGCTGCGACCTGCACGGACGGGCCGGTGAAGCCGACGATGTAGTTACCCTGGCTGTCCTTGCGGGTCTGTACCAGGTTGGTGCTGTCCTTGTTCGGCACCCAGGCGGTGACGAAGTAGTGCTGCAGCCAGGCGACCCAGCCGCCCTGCACGGTTTCCTTGAAGGACTGCTTGTCGATGTCCTTCATTGACACCTTCTTGTACGGCTCGTCGGTGGTCCACAGTGCCGCGCCAAGATAGGTGGCGGTGCCGGTAGCGGTGGTCGAGGACGGGTCGCCGCTGTTGTCGCGCTTGAGCTGGGCGAACAGGTTGCCGCTCCAGGCCTGCTCGCTCTGGTTGTCGATCAGGTAACGCACGTCGACCTGATAGGCGGACGGATCGATGCAGCCAGGCTTCTTCAGCTGTTGCTCACGCGCCGAGCACTGCGGGTTGAGGCCGCGTTTGAAGCTGTAGCGCTTGATGTAGTTGATGCCGTTCTCGCTGAATGTGAGATCGACCACCAGGCTGTCCTGACCTTCGGCCAGTTCGTAGTTCTGCTTCTCGCTGCTCCACAGGGAACGACCGCTGGATTTGTCTGGCGCGTTCTGACCGATCAGGCCGCTCTGTGCCAGGTAGGTACGCTCGTTGCCGTTGTCGAACAGCTGGAACGGAACGTCCGGGCGGTCTTGACGACGCGGGTACTGCGGCAGACGCAGCTGCACGATATCGCCACCACGCGGGTCGATGGCCAGGTCCAGCACATCGGTCTTGACGCGAATCAGCTCGTCGCTGACAGCGGCGGTAGGCGCAACGGCAGCAGCAGTCGGCTCGGCCACGGCAGTGGGAATGTCGTCGCCGCCGGTGCTGGCGGTTGCAGCAGGTGTGTCGGGCAGGGCAGGCGTCGCAGCGGTCGAGGTACTAACCTCGGCTGGCAAGGCAGCCTGGCCGTAGTCCTCGTTCCATTGCAGGACCATGAGGTAGGACACGACTGCCAGGGCGACGATCAGGATCGAGCGTTGGATATCCATGATTATTCGGCCATCGAAGGGGAACGGGATTTTTTAACGGGTGGAACCGGATCGAAACCGCCGGCATTCCAGGGGTGACAGCGACCGAGACGGCGCACTGTCAGCCAGCCACCACGCAGGAAGCCATGTTGTTCGATGGCTTCGTAGGCATAGCAGGAGCAGCTGGGATAGAAGCGACAATGACTGGCCATCAGCGGACTGATGGCGTAGCGATAAACCTGAATACAGGCTAGAGCCGCTTTACGCATGGGGATTGTCGCTTGTCCCGGGGGATAAGTCTGCGTCGCGACTGGGCCGGCTTCGGGCCAAGCGTTTCCAGAGTTTGCCGAACTGCTGAGCAAGTTCGCCATTCTCCAGATCACCTAGCCCTTTACGGGCGACCACCACGATGTCCCAGCCTGTCAGGTTGTCCTGATTGAGGCGAAAGGACTCGCGGATTTGACGCTTGATGCGGTTGCGCTCGACGGCGAGCTTGACGCTCTTCTTGCCGATCACCAAACCTAGGCGGGGATGATCAAGCTGGTTATCGCGCGCTAGCAGCAGGACACTTTTGCCCGGAGCTTTACCGCTTGGGGAGTCGAAGACTGCCTTGAATTGCCGGGGAGTCAGCAGTCGCTTTTCCCGGCCGAAGCCTCGACTCACCACCTGTCAGGGTGAATTAGACAGTCAGACGCTTGCGGCCCTTGGCGCGACGACGCGACAGGACGGCACGGCCGTTCTTGGTGGCCATACGGGCACGGAAACCGTGGGTGCGAGCGCGCTTGATGGTGCTGGGTTGGAAAGTGCGTTTCATGGTGCGTTACCTGGGTGATCGACTAGGGTCGGAATGACCCTGGTTTAAAGAGACCGGCAATTCTAGAGAAAGCCGCGCGGTAGGTCAATTTCCAACCAACCTTATTCGCTAGATAGAAATAGAAAGAAGGAAAAGGGTTTAAAGCTCTTTTTCTATGTTTATGTTGAATGGTGCTGCCAGCGTCTGTGGACAACCCTTTGGCTGCAGCGCCCTGCTTGCTCATCCGGCGATGATAAGTCTGTCCAAAAGGCGTGGTTCGTCTGTGCGTCTCCTGCAGACAGCCTGAGGATAGAATGCCGTGTTACCCACAGTAGGGTTATCCGCCCGTTCATCCCCAGGCTTTTACAGAAGCTTATGGGGTGCTTATCCACAAGGCTCGTGCCGCTACTGATAAGTCTGGTGAATGGAACTAAGGCTTTGATTTTGCTTGGCCATCTAGTCCCTGCTGTGTGGATAACTCGGTCGTTGGCCGTTACAATGGCGGCTGTTTTTGCATCGCCGCCTGGATAGGGGATAGTCAGTGTCAGTGGAACTATGGCAGCAATGCGTCGAGCTTTTGCGCGACGAGTTGCCGGCCCAGCAATTCAACACCTGGATCCGTCCTCTGCAGGTCGAAGCCGAAGGCGACGAGCTGCGCGTGTATGCGCCGAATCGTTTCGTACTCGATTGGGTCAACGAGAAGTACCTGAGCCGTTTGCTCGAGTTGCTCGGTGAGCGCGCTGGCGGTCTGGTTCCTGCGCTTTCCTTATTAATAGGCAGCAAGCGTGCAGCGACTGCCCGTGTCGCGCCAACGGCCCCTTTGCCTGCTGCTGCGCGTGCCGCTCAGGTTCAGGCCGCCGCATCCGTCAGCAAGCCGGTGCCGCCGCCTGCACAGCAGGAGCCGTCGCGTGCCAGCTTCGACTCCATGGGCGGCGCCGCGCCACAACCGCCGACCCCCGCGGTGGCGCCACGCACCGAACGTACCGTACAGGTCGAAGGTGGCCTCAAGCACACCAGCTACCTCAATCGCACCTTTACCTTCGATAACTTCGTCGAGGGCAAGTCGAACCAGTTGGCGCGCGCTGCCGCCTGGCAGGTGGCGGACAATCCCAAGCACGGTTACAACCCGCTGTTCCTGTATGGCGGCGTTGGCCTGGGCAAGACTCACCTGATGCATGCTGTGGGTAATCACCTGCTGGCGAAGAATCCTAACGCCAAGGTCGTGTACCTGCACTCCGAGCGCTTCGTCGCCGATATGGTCAAGGCGTTGCAGCTCAACGCCATCAACGAATTCAAGCGCTTCTACCGTTCGGTCGATGCGCTGTTGATCGACGACATCCAGTTCTTCGCCAAGAAGGAGCGCTCCCAGGAGGAGTTCTTCCACACTTTCAACGCACTGCTCGAGGGTGGTCAGCAGGTGATTCTCACCAGCGACCGCTACCCGAAAGAGATCGAAGGTCTGGAAGAGCGCTTGAAGTCGCGCTTTGGCTGGGGCCTGACCGTAGCGGTGGAACCGCCGGAACTGGAAACCCGCGTGGCGATCCTGATGAAGAAGGCCGATCAGGCCAAGGTCGATCTGCCGCACGATGCCGCGTTCTTCATCGCCCAGCGCATTCGCTCCAACGTGCGTGAGCTGGAAGGCGCGCTGAAGCGCGTGATCGCCCACTCGCACTTCATGGGCCGCGACATCACCATCGAGCTGATCCGCGAGTCGCTCAAGGATCTGCTGGCCCTGCAGGATAAACTGGTCAGCATCGATAATATTCAGCGCACCACCGCTGAGTACTACAAGATCAAGATCACCGATCTGCTTTCCAAGCGTCGTTCGCGTTCGATCGCCCGGCCACGTCAGGTGGCCATGGCATTGTCGAAGGAACTGACCAATCACAGCCTGCCGGAAATCGGTGTGGCCTTCGGCGGCCGCGATCACACCACGGTGTTGCACGCATGCCGTAAGATTGCTGAACTTAGGGGATCCGACGCGGACATCCGCGAGGACTATAAGAACCTGCTGCGCACCCTGACTACCTGAACCAGTTAAAGTCTGCTGCGCGTCGGCTCTGCTGCGTTGAAAACAGGCTCGGAATGCTCATGTACAAAAGTACACTCCGCTTCCTCCCCTGTTTTCGCCTTGCATGGCTCTAGCTCGCGAGACTTTTTACAGGTTCTAATTACGCATATCCACGAGGCAAGGGACTAGACCATGCATTTCACTATTCAACGCGAAGCCCTGTTGAAACCCCTGCAACTGGTCGCCGGTGTCGTGGAACGACGCCAGACGCTGCCGGTTCTGTCCAACGTCCTGCTGGTGGTCGAAGGCCAGCAGCTATCGCTCACTGGTACTGACCTCGAGGTCGAGCTGGTTGGTCGCGTCACGCTCGAAGATGCCGCCGAGCCGGGTGAGATCACCGTGCCGGCTCGCAAGCTGATGGACATCTGCAAAAGCCTGCCGAGCGATGCGCTGATCGACATTCGCGTCGACGAGCAGAAGTTGCTGGTCAAGGCCGGGCGCAGCCGTTTCACCCTGTCGACTCTGCCGGCCAACGACTTCCCCACCGTCGAGGAAGGTCCGGGGTCGCTGACCTTCAACCTGCCGCAAGCCAAGCTGCGCCGTCTGATTGAACGCACCAGCTTCGCCATGGCCCAGCAGGATGTGCGCTACTACCTCAACGGCATGCTTCTGGAGGTACAGAGTGGTCTGCTGCGAGCGGTTGCTACCGACGGTCACCGTCTGGCCATGTGCTCCATGGAAGCGATCATCCAGCAGGAAGGCAAGCATCAGGTCATCGTGCCGCGCAAAGGTATTCTCGAACTGGCTCGCCTGCTCACCGAGCAGGACGCCGAAGTCGCCATCGTTCTTGGTCAGCATCACATCCGTGCCAACACCGGCGAGTTCACCTTCACCTCGAAACTGGTCGACGGCAAGTTCCCGGATTACGAGCGCGTGCTGCCGCGTGGTGGTGACAAACTGGTGCTGGCGGATCGTCAGGGCCTGCGCGAAGCCTTCAGTCGCACCGCGATTCTGTCCAACGAGAAGTACCGCGGCATTCGCCTGACCCTGGCTTCTGGTCTGCTGAAGATTCAAGCCAACAACCCTGAACAGGAAGAGGCCGAGGAAGAGATCGTTGTCGACTATTCGGGCAGCGGTTTGGAGATTGGTTTCAACGTCAGCTATCTGCTGGATGTGCTGGGCGTGATGGGCACCGAGCAGGTGCGCCTGATCCTCTCCGATTCCAACAGCAGTGCCCTGCTGCAGGAAGCCGACAACGACGATTCTGCCTACGTTGTCATGCCGATGCGTCTTTAATGTCCCTAAGCCGTATCACGGTCACCGCGGTGCGCAATTTGCACCCGGTGACCCTCTCCCCCTCCTCCCGCATCAACATCCTCCACGGCGCCAACGGCAGCGGCAAGACCAGCGTGCTTGAGGCGATCCATCTGCTTGGTCTCGCCCGTTCCTTCCGCAGCACACGCCTGCAGCCCGTTATCCATTACGAACAACCCGCCTGCACCATTTTCGGTCAGGTGCAGTTGGCCGAGGGCGGCTTGAGCAATCTGGGTATATCTCGTGATCGTCAGGGTGAGCTGCAGATTCGTATCGATGGGCAGAACGCGCGTAGTGCTGCGCAGCTAGCCGATCTGTTGCCACTACAGCTGATAAACCCCGACAGTTTTCGCCTGCTTGAAGGTGCACCGAAGATTCGCCGGCAGTTTCTCGATTGGGGCGTGTTCCACGTGGAACATCGCTTTCTTGGCGCCTGGCAACGCCTGCAGAAAGCCCTGCGGCAGCGGAACTCGTGGCTGCGCCATGGTACACTTGACGGTGCTTCGCAGGCCGCATGGGACCGTGAACTGTGCAGTGCCAGCGAGGAAATAGACACCTACCGACGCGCCTACATTCAGGCCCTGAAACCGGTGTTCGAACGGACCCTGGCCGAGCTGCTGGAGTTGGAAGGACTGACCCTGAGTTACTACCGCGGTTGGGATAAGGATCGTGAGTTGAGCGAAGTGCTCGCCACCTCCCTCCTCCGCGACCAGCAACTCGGGTATACCCAGGCCGGACCGCAGCGCGCTGATCTGCGTCTGCGACTGGCGGGGCACAACGCGGCAGAGATCCTGTCGCGAGGACAACAGAAATTGGTGGTGTGCGCTTTGCGCATCGCCCAGGGCCACTTGGTCAACGAAGCCAAGCGTGGCCAGTGTATCTATCTGGTGGACGACTTACCGTCGGAGCTGGATGAACAGCATCGTCAGGCATTGTGCCGGTTGCTGGAAGATTTGCGCTGCCAGGTGTTTATCACCTGTGTAGATCATGAATTGTTGAGGGAAGGCTGGCAGACGGATACGCCGGTTGCCATGTTCCACGTGGAACATGGCCGTATCACCCAGACCCAAGACCATCGGGAGTGAAGGCATGAGCGAGAACCAAACGTACGACTCCTCCAGCATCAAGGTGCTGAAAGGACTGGACGCCGTACGCAAACGTCCCGGGATGTACATCGGTGACACTGACGATGGTAGTGGTCTGCACCACATGGTGTTCGAGGTGGTCGACAACTCGATCGACGAAGCGCTGGCAGGCTACTGCAGCGAAATCACCATCACCATCCACCCGGATGAGTCGATCAGTGTGCGCGATAACGGCCGTGGTATCCCGGTCGACATGCACAAGGAAGAAGGCGTCTCGGCGGCCGAGGTCATCATGACCGTGCTTCACGCCGGCGGTAAGTTCGATGACAACAGCTACAAGGTGTCTGGCGGCCTGCACGGCGTGGGTGTCTCGGTAGTGAATGCCCTCTCCAAGGAGCTGGTGCTGACCATCCGCCGTAGCGGCAAGATCTGGGAACAGACCTACGTGCATGGTGTACCGCAAGCGCCTCTGGCCGCTGTGGGTGATACCGACGGTACCGGTACGCAGATCCACTTCAAGCCGTCCGAAGAAACCTTCGCCAATATCCACTTCAGCTGGGACATCCTGGCCAAACGTCTGCGCGAACTGTCCTTCCTCAACTCTGGGGTGGGCATCCTGCTGCGTGACGAGCGCACCGGCAAGGAAGAGCTGTTCAAGTACGAAGGGGGTCTGAAGGCTTTCGTTGAGTACCTGAACACCAACAAGACAGTGGTCAACCAGGTGTTCCACTTCAATGTTCAGCGCGAAGAAGACGGCGTTGGTGTCGAAGTTGCCCTGCAGTGGAACGACAGCTTCAACGAGAACCTGCTCTGCTTCACCAACAACATTCCACAGCGCGACGGTGGTACTCACCTGGCGGGCTTCCGCTCTGCCCTCACCCGCCACCTGAACAACTACATCGAGTCCGAAGGCCTGGCGAAGAAGTTCAAGGTTGCCACCACCGGTGATGACGCCCGCGAAGGCTTGACTGCGATCATCTCGGTCAAGGTGCCGGATCCGAAGTTCAGCTCGCAGACCAAGGACAAACTGGTTTCCAGCGAGGTGAAAACCGCAGTCGAACAGGAGATGGGCAAGTACTTCTCCGACTTCCTACTGGAGAACCCCAACGAAGCCAAGGCCGTGGTCGGCAAGATGATCGATGCCGCTCGCGCCCGCGAAGCGGCTCGTAAAGCGCGTGAAATGACCCGCCGTAAAGGCGCCCTGGACATCGCCGGCCTGCCCGGCAAGCTGGCCGACTGCCAGGAAAAAGACCCGGCGCTGTCCGAACTCTACATCGTGGAGGGCGACTCCGCGGGCGGTTCTGCCAAGCAGGGCCGTAACCGCAAGACCCAGGCGATCCTGCCGCTCAAGGGCAAGATCCTCAACGTCGAACGTGCGCGTTTCGATCGCATGATTTCCTCGCAGGAAGTCGGCACGCTGATTACTGCACTCGGCTGCGGTATCGGTCGTGAGGAGTACAACATCGAAAAGCTGCGCTACCACAACATCATCATCATGACCGATGCTGACGTCGACGGTTCGCACATCCGTACCCTGCTGCTGACCTTCTTCTTCCGGCAGCTACCGGAGCTGGTTGAGCGTGGTTACATCTATATCGCTCAGCCGCCGCTGTACAAGGTGAAGAAAGGCAAGCAGGAGCAGTACATCAAGGACGACGAGGCCATGGATGAATACATGACCCAGTCGGCCTTGGAGGACGCCAGCCTGCACGTCAACGAGAACGCCCCAGGTCTTTCTGGCAGCGCGTTGGAGAAACTGGTCGGTGAATACCGTGGCGTGATGAAGACCCTGGACCGCCTGTCGCGCGTCTACTCCAAGGACATCACCGAGCACTTCGTCTATCTGCCGCGCATTTCGGTGGAACAGCTCGCTGATCAGGCCTTCATGCAGAACTGGTTGGAAGGCTTCGCTGCACGTCTGAAGACGACCGAGAAGTCTGGCCAGACCTACAGTGCCAGTTTGCGTGAAGACCGCGAGCGTCACCTGTGGTTGCCGGAGGTCGAGGTCAAATCTCACGGTCTTTCCAGCTACACCACCTTCAACCGCGACTTCTTCGCCAGCAATGACTACAAGACCGTCACTACCCTGGGCGAACAGCTGAACAACTTGCTGGAAGAAGGCGCCTACGTGCAGCGTGGCGAGCGCAAGAAACCGGTCAGCACCTTCAAGGAAGCGCTGGACTGGCTGATGACCGAAAGCACCAAGCGTCATAGCATCCAGCGATACAAAGGTCTCGGTGAGATGAACCCGGATCAGCTGTGGGAGACCACCATGGACCCGGAAGTGCGCCGCATGCTCAAGGTGACCATCGAAGACGCCATCGCCGCCGACCAGATCTTCAATACCCTGATGGGCGATGCTGTGGAGCCGCGCCGCGACTTCATCGAGTCCAACGCCCTGGCGGTGTCGAATCTGGACTTCTGATGGCCTGCTAGCTGAACTGTTAGCTGGCGTGAAATAAAAAGCCCCTGCCAATGCGAATTGGCAGGGGCTTTTATTTGAGCGGAGCTTTTTGAACTAACGCTGGCGTTCTTACTTGAAGCGCTGACGCCACGCCGCCCGCTGCCCTCTTACTTCCACCATGGCCACAAGCATGGCGCGGTAGCGCTTGCTATTGAGGGTCAGCAGGGTACTCAACGGCAGCAGCAGGCCAATGGAATACAGCAGGTAAGGTGCACGCCTGCCCCAGTGTCCGATGACCAGCAACATACAGATCACCATGGCTGCGACGATCAGCCATACCGCCCAGGGACGACCTCGAATCACCAGAAGGTTTGCGCCACACAGGTACAAGGATATGCCGCAGCTGCCCAACATCATGTAGATGCCATAGTCATCCAGGCTGGGTGGATAGACCTCCAGCAGCAGAATCTGACTGATCGCCAGGGAAAACAGCGCTAGAAAAAAAGCAGCGATGAAAACCGGAAAGTGCCAGCGCAGTATCGAGAGAAAATCGAGTCCTTGCTTCACTCCAGCTCCTCGTAAAGGCCGATGGCATAGGTCTGCACCATGCTGCTACCGAGCAAGCCGATCCCGGCACCCAGCGCATCTCTGATATTGATCGCCAATGTCGACGAGATTTCACTGGTACTGAATCGTTTCGGAAGCTCGCCGCTACTCTGCAGCGCTTTGCGCAGAGCGGGAGTAAGCGCAGGATTGCGGTTTTCCAGGATCTCGTTGGTCAAACGTCGCCGTTCCTGACGGCTCAGGCCATTCAGGCTTTGGTACCAGCTGCGCCCTGTCATGGCCCTGCGCATGTTCATCACACGCAAAATCGTTGCTCCGGCCCCGGCTACGCCGCCAAGAGAAATGATATCCAGTGCTCTGGATACATCCTGATACCACTGCTGGCTGTCCAGTCTATCGAGTGCTTCCGGGTTGTTCACCTCGGTATAGACCCTCGCAGCACCTGCCACACACTGCACGGAGCTTGCCGATGCAGCCGCTACGCCCAATGTCGTGATCACCAGACTCGCCCCACCGGTAAACGGTACGATGGCCGTACCGCCGATGATCGCGATCCAGCCCAGCACCGCGCCGGCACAGGCCAGACTGGTATTAACGCTCTCGGCCACCAGCCGCGATTCACGCGGGTTGGACTGCACCTGCTGGACGAACTGCTGCGGCGATACATTGCGCTGTGCTTCACGAATGATGATGCGCTTGGGCCTGATGCTGCAGATCGGGGTGAACTCGCGCAGGGTCACCACGTTGAAATTGGCATCGATATACACCACCCCTGCACCGGAGATGGCGGGATCGGCATCAATGGCTGTGTAGAGCTTGCGCAAGTCGATCATGGCCTCGATGCGCTGCCGCGCCATGATCTGTGAAGGGGTGTTTCTCAACCCGATCAGGTAGTCGGACATTTGCCCTCCTTGGTAAAACTCCGATAACCGCCAGTCCGCCCATAAAGGGCGGACCAGCGGAGCGTGTGGTCAGTCAATCATCCGCAAGGACTCAGACGTTCGGGCAGGGAATCGGTGCCCAGTCGCCCATGTCCGGGTTGCTGCACATGCTGTTGACCTGATTGGTGCCTGCTACCGCCACCTGTTGGCTCTTGGTCTGCTTGGCTTCGGCCTGTTGCAGAACACGTTCGGTGCTGACGGCCTCGGTGGGAACCTTGGTCTGCTTGACCGGCTTGTTGGCAGGAGCCTTGGCGACGGTGGTCACTTCGGCACGTTCGACGCCGACGTTCTTCAGGTCAGCCTCGTAAGCCTGGGTGTAGTTGCTCAGGTTCTCACCGGCCTTGCCGTTGACGGCGGTGATCAGGTTGTTGGACTCGTTCAGACCGGCAATGATTTCGGCCAGACGCTTGCGCCCTTCTGTTTCGTTGATCGCCCCGGATTTACGCTGCGCCAGCAGGTTGGTGAACTCCTTCTGGTAGCAGCTCTGCGAAGCTTCGGCGTAGGCGATGCTGCGGTCGAAGGTGCTGGCACTGGCATTGATGTCAGTGGAATAGGCGCCGATGCGCTGACGGTCGTCGCTGATCTGCTGTTGTTTGGAGGTGTAGTAGGCCGCTGCGCCGCCGACCAGGGCACCGCCGGCGGCGCCGATGGCGGCGTTGCGCTTGCGGTCTTCCTTGTCGGCGGTCAACGCGCCGGTCAGGGCACCGCCGACTGCACCTAGCACGGCGCCGGTAGCGATCGAGCGAGTCATGTTGGAGTCGGTATCACGCAGGTGCTGAACGGGTTGGTAGCAACTTGGGTAATAGGTGACCTCGGTGGTTTTACCAACACGGTTGACAGCGGAGGTGGAGCAACCGCTGATCAATACGGTCATCGAGGTGAAACCGATAGCGGCGAGGGTCATAACGCGACTGCGAGACTGCGAGGTGAGGCGTGCTTTGGATAGGTACATAGCTAGGCTCTCTGCTGGGGGTGGATTGATGTGAACGTCACTTTTCGCGGGTAATAGCTGATCGCGCTCACGGTTGTGACACCGCTTGCGTTTCCAGCAATTGCTTGAGGATCTCGGCCGAGTCGGCCCGTTGTTGGGCTCGGTATAGAGCGACGTGATTGACGAACAGGGTGGCGCGGTTGACCAGGCTGTTGCCAATCACCGGCTTGCGCGCGAGTTCTTCCTTGATGCGCTGGAACTGCGCCTGGATCACCGCGTTGGTGTAACGGGTACCGCTGGCCATGTTGTCGATGTAGATGGCCACAGCGCCGTTGAGCGCCTTGGTGCCGTTCTCGATGGCGCCAGCGAAGATCTGCGCCGAGGCAGCATCATTGCTCTGCTGTGCCTGGCGTTGGCTCTGACGCAGGTTGGTCAGGCGAATGTTGTAGTTGTTGATGGTCTCCGCCACCAGGGCGGCAGACTGGATCAGGTTGCCAGCGGCCTCTTCGCGCTGGCGGGCGATCAGCGAGACATTGCGCTTGAGCTCCTCGTTGACCAATCCGAGCTCGGCCTGCAGGCGCGGGTCGGTGGCGCTGGCGATGATGCTGTCGAGGCGTTGAGTCGGGTCATCGGCAGCGTCGATGTCATCCGTCAGCTCGGCCAGGCGCCCTTGTTTCTGCCACTGGGCGAACAGCTCGTCGTAGCGCGAGCGCGGAGCGGACAAGGCGCCGATCGCCACACGAAAGCCGGTGGTTTCATTACGTTGCTCGCTGCCATCCGCGCCGAACAGCGGGTACTCGCGGCGCATGCCGGTAAACAGCGTGCCCTCGCCTTCCAGATAGTTGCCGCCCTTGACCACGAAGCCGCCATAGGTGCCCTGGCGGCGCCCGGCACTAATCAGTTGGAACGACTCCTGAACCATTTCGGCAGCGTTGCCGATCATGTCGAACAGCCCCAGCGGGTTGGCCTGCTTGGTGCCGATGGGCATCAGTCGAGGCGCCTGACCGGTGCCACCTGCGACCTGGTTGAACACGGCCCAGTTCGCCAGCGGGCCATCATCGTCGCTGCCTTCGACCGGACGTGGGAACAGCCGCGCTTCCAGCTCCTGGCGGCTGACTTCCGAGCCGCCCCGGGCGGCGAATTCCCATTCCACTTCGGTGGGCAGACGGACGAAGGCCGCGCCGCCCTCTTCCGCCTTGCCGCCTCTGCCGCTCACGGGCAGCAGATCGCGGTGATTGGCTAGCAGCCAGGCGCTATAGACCGCAGCGAAACGCTCGGCCTCGAAGCGCGACAGTTTTACCTGCGGCAGCCGCCCGGCGGCGCTGGTGACGGGCGCGCACTCCGGCGCCGGTTCACCGCTGGCCAGGGCCTGAGCTTGGGCCATGACCTGAGCGTACTGACGGGCGGTGACCTCGTACTTGCCGATGAAATACATCATCGGTTTCAGCGGGCTGCCGGCGTCGATCTTGGGCAGGCGTTCGGCGACCTGCTTTCGCCACTGCGGCGCCAGGTCCTGCAGGCTGAACTGGCCGTTGATGAAGTCGCGGCGATAACCGGATATGAAGGATTGCTTGTAGCCGGCCTCGCCCTCGCTGAACGGATAGCCCAGGCTGACTTCGCGATCATCCAGGCTGCCCTGGGTCAGCACGTAAACGTGGCGGAAGAGCATTTCTCCGCCACAGGGCAGCGGCAGGCTGACGTCACCCGACAGGGGTTTGGGGTTGTCCAGTCTGGCCAATTGTTCTGCATCCAGTTCGCGTGGAGCCTCGGCCTCGGACTGCGCAGGTGTGACGGGTGTGCTCGCTGCTGGTGGCTCATCGGCTGGCGAGCAGGCCGCCAGGGCAAGCGTGGCGAGTATCAGGGCAGAGGGAGCGAAACGACTGTCAGACATCGCGAATTCCTTGAGAGGCGTCGATCCGGGCCACGCGCCGCCCGCCCAGCGCAGCGGCAAGGGCGCTGGCCAGCAGGACGGCAGCGAGGGCCACCAGGTAATGCTCGGGCAGCAGACGGCTGGCGTGATCGCCCGGCGCCTGCACGAAAAGATGGTTGATACCGCCCTCTGCCAACAGGTACAGCAGGGCTGACAGGACGCTGGCGAATAGGCCGCTGTACAGCGCCTGAATGATCAGAAACAGCAGCAGCGCGCCGCTGCCGAAGCCCAGCAGGCGTAGCACCGCCAGCTCCCGTTGCTTGCGCTCGACGGCAGCCAGGGCGCCGGCGCTGGTGGCAGCCACGGCCCCGCCCAGCGCCAGGGTGGTGATCAGCCAGAACAACAGATCGAGGTTGCGGCTCAGTGCCTGCACTTGGGCGATCTGCGCTGCCTGGGTAACGACCTGCACCTGCTGCGCGGAGAGGTACTGGCGTAGCGGTTCGACGTCATCCAGGGTGCGCGCATACAGACGAAACCCTGGATAGATGCGTGGCGCCTGTGTCGCTGTCGCGCCCGGCCAGCCCAGTGCAGCCACCTCCAGGCCGTCGCGGTAATCCTCGACGGCCTCCAGCAGCGCCGCCTGCGCGAACAGCGCGTCGCGCTCGAAGGCGGCCAGCGGCAGCACCGCCAGCACCTGCAGGCTGGTCTGCTGCCACTGCAGGTCGCCGCCGTGCTGACGCCCGAAGCGCGCCTGCAACTGGCTACCTGGCGTAACCCCAAGCTTTTCGGCAGCGCTATGGCTGAGCACCACCTGCTGCAGCGTCTGCGGCAACGGCAGGCCTTGCAGCAGCGGATCGCCGGCCGCCGTCGGCAGCATCTCCACAGTCACCCGGATCTGCCCTGGCGCCACCTGTAATTCGCTGGTGGCGGCGATCTGTCGGGTACGGGGGATGGCGAAGGCGACGTCCTCGCGTTGGCTCAGTGCCTCGATGAACTCGGCCTGCAGGCGCGTGCCACCCAGCGGGATGATCTCGCGCACCGCAGGATCACGTTGCAGACGTTCGGTCAGGCTGCCTACCAGGCCGTACTTGAGGCCGAACAGCACCAGCAGCGGCGCAATCACCGCTACCAGGGCCAGTACGCTGCACGCAGATAGGCGCGCCTCGCGGCGGTAGTCCTGCCAGGCCAGGCCGGCGATCAGCAGCAGGCGCATCAGGCGGCCTGCTCCAGATGGGCGCTGACACCGCCGTCGGCGTCGCGCCGGCAACTCATGCGCAGGATTTGCAGGCCGGCGCGCTGCGCCAGCGCTTCGTCGTGCGTCGCCACCACGCAGGTCGCACCGGTCTCTGCGGCCTGAGTGAGCAGCAGCTGCATGACGCGTTCGGCATTGAGCGGGTCCAGCGCCGCAGTGGGTTCGTCAGCCAGCAACAACGTCGGTCCGTGCGCCAGGGCTCGAGCACAGCTGACCCGTTGGCGTTGGCCGATCGATAGCTGCGCCGGGAACTTGGCCAGCTGCTCCTGAACATCCAATGCCTGTGCCAGACGCTGCACCTGGCCGTTGTCCGGCATGCCGAGCAGTTGCCGAGGCAGAACGATATTGCCGCGTACGTCGAGAAAGCCGAGCAGCCCGCCGGCCTGCAGCACGTAACCCAGATGCCGGCTGCGTAGCTGCGCCAGCTTGCTCTGCCGGCCCTGCCGCCACAGCTCGGCGATATCGCAGGTAGTGCCGGCCAGCTCCAGAGCAAATGTCTCGGCGGAATCGGGAGCCAGCACCAGGGCCAGCAGGTCAAGCAGCGTGCTCTTGCCGCAGCCGCTGGGGCCAACCAGTGCCACTCGTGCGCCGGCCTGCAGTTGCAACTGCTCGATGGCCAGGCTGTAGCGCTGCGCGCCCTGGCCACGTTGCTTGAGGACCTGCTGCAGGCGAATCATCATGGCAGCGTCGACAGCGGTACACGGTACAGGGCGTCGCCCGGCTCGGCATTGCCGAAGCGCACCCAGTTGGCCATGTCGTTGTGGAAGGTTTCGTAGAGGCGAATCTTCGACTCCAGTTCGTCGATGAAGTCCTCCTGCTCGGCCACCGACAGCGACAGCCAGAGATCCTGGGTCATGCTCAGCGCCTTGCTGCGATACGGCAGGCCGTCGAGGTATTCGCCGAGCACGCCGCTTTGCGCCAGGTTGGCGCCCTGGCGCAGCGCCGCGGGGTCACGACTCATGTAGGCGCTGGCGCTGGCGATCTCGCTGAAGAAGTCGGCCGGCGAGGTCTTGGTCTTGCGCGCGGCGTCGACGATCAGCTTGAGCGACTGCTGCAGGTCGTTGAGTTGCAGCTTGGTCAGCATCACGCACACCTGCAGCGTCGGCAGATTCGGGTTGCTCAGATCGCGGTCGGCGGTCCAGGCGCTGACCAGTTGCGGCGCCTGGCTGGCGCTGCGGCGGCCGAGAAAATCCATGTGCATGGCGTAGCCGATGGCCTGGGATTTGGTCGCCAGGTTGGTGCCACCGGACAACTGTGGGGGCACTGGCGCTTGCTGGGCGCGAACCTGCTGCGCCAGTTCGGCGAAGGTCGAGCCGATCTCGCGCACGCGCTCGCCGAAGGCCTGGACATCGCCGCCCGGCACCGAGACGTAGAGGTCGCCAATCTGCGGGTTGCTGTCGGCCGTCAGCACCCGATACTGCTGCTCGGCCGAGGCGTGGTTGGCCTTGCCGGCGGGGGTGCGCAGGTGCAGGGCGAAGATCTTGATCTGCTTGCTCAGTGCCGCCTGGCGTACCTCGGCCTCGTTCATCAAGGTGCTACTGAAGGGATCGTTCTTGCGCAGCGCGCCAGCATCGCTGACCAGCAGAATCAGGCGGCCGCCATAACTCGACCAGTCCATGCCTTCGACGGCCTGCATGACCCCGGCGAAGGCATCTTCGTTAAATGAGTGGCTGGATACCGTGGTCGCCTGCACTTGCTCGGCGGCGCGCAGGAAACGTTGCGGATCGCTGCCTTCCTTCAGGCTGACCAGGGTCTTGCTCAGGTATTGCAGGCCCGGTGTGCGCGCCGTGCTGTTGCGATAGCCGACCAGGCCGAAGCTGACGTTGTCCAGCTCACCGCGCGCCTGCAGCTGGCTTTGCAGCTCGCTGACCACCTGGCGCACGCGGTCGATGTAGGGCTGCATCGACACCGAGGTGTCGACCACCAGGACGATACCGGTACGAAAGCCTGTGTCGCTGGCAGCGGTCGGCCGTTCGGCAGGAGACTGGGCGGCGCTGCCGGGGTCAATCGAGGCGATATTCAGCAGTTGCACCGGCTGGCCTTCGGCATCGAAGACTTCGCGGAAGTCGAAGATCGGCATCAGGTAGAACTGATCCTGCGGAACAGCGCTGCTCGTCGGCTCCAGTGCCACCACCTGCGGCACCTGCTCGGGATCGTTCTGCGCCTTGAGCAGCAGCTCTCGCGCCTGGCTGGTGCGGTCGATCAGCCGTTCGACGTCGGCGGCCTGCTGCATGAACAGCACTGGCGCTCGTCCGGAACGCTCGGTGAACTTGAGTACCAGGCTCTGCTTCCAGTCGCTGGTCTGCTCGGCGGCGATCCAGCCTTGCACCCGGCCATCGCTGGCTGCACCCACCTGCAACCAGGATTGGCCGTCCTGGCTGCGCCGGGCATACACGTAGAGCACCGAGAAGGCCGGCAATGCTTCGCCAGTGGCGGCGCCCGGAGCGCTCAGCAGCTGTGCCCCAGGCTTGGCCAGGATACGTTGGTAGAGGGTTGTCTTGCCAGGCATCAGCAGTGGATGTTCACCGGCCTCGCCCGTGTCGGCTGCCAGTGACGCGACAGCTGCGCCCTGCCCGGTGCTTTGCGGCGCGCTGTCTGCCGCCACCACAGTGGAAGGCTGGCCGAGCCACCAGTAGACGCCGCCACCCACGCCCAGCGCGGCGGCCACGGCAACTGCCAGCAGTGCCATGCGTGGCCCCTTGTTACTGGCAGCCGGTGGTGCCGCTGCGCTGCTGGCAGGGGCAGTCGGTGCGGGTGCCACGGTCGGTGCCGGGGTCGGTGCGCTGCGCGGAATCTCGATGGATACCGGTTGCAGCTCCCCCATCTCGCTAGTCGAGGGCGCGCCCAGCGTGGCCTGCTGGGTGAACGCTGGACGGATCACGGTCGCATCCGAGTCGGGGGCTGGCTGGGTATCGAGCGCGGCCAGCAGTTCCCTGGCATCGCTGAAACGCTCATCCGGGTTCTTCGCCAGCAGGCGTTGCAGCAGGGGCTGATAACGACTGTGCTGCAGCGGCAGTTCCGGCAATGGCTGAGTCAGGTGCGCCAGTGCCGTGGACAGCGCGTCGGTGCCCATGTACGGCAGCTCGCCGACCAGTATTTCGTAGAGCACCACGCCGAGGGCGTAGAGGTCGGCGCGGCCGTCGATATCCAGACCGCGCGCCTGCTCGGGGCTCATGTAGTTGGGCGTGCCAACGGCAAAACCGACCTGGGTGAACTGGGTACTGTCATCGAGCGACTTGGCGATGCCGAAGTCCGACAGCACCGCCGTGCCGTCGGCGCGAAAGAGGATGTTGGCCGGTTTCACGTCGCGGTGGATCAGCCCCTGGCTGTGGGCATAACCCAGCGCCGAGGCGATCTGGCGGATGTACTGCAAGCCCTGCTCGGGGCTCAGGCCAGCGGCGATACGCTCGCCCAGGGTACCGTTGGGCAGGTACTCCATGGCCATGTAGTAGTGCTCGCCGGCATTGCCGATGTCGTGCACGGTGACGATATGCGGATGCGCCAGGCGCGCCAGGGTTTTGCCCTCACGCAGGAAGCGCTCGCAGAACGAGGCGTCGGCGGCCAGCGCCGGGGCCATGATCTTCAAGGCCACCTTGCGCTCAAGTGAACGTTGCAGCGCCAGGTAGACGGTGGCCATGGCGCCTTCGCCAATCATCCTGTCGATGTCGAAACCGGGAATGTTCAGGTCCATGAGACGGGCTCGCTCGCCTTGATGACGATGGCGGTGATGTTGTCGGGTGCCCCACGGGTCAGGCCCAGATGGATCAGGCTGCGCACCACCTGATAGGGATCGCTGTGCGTCAGCACATCGCGGATTTCGTGGTCTTCGGCGGTGCGGGTAAGGCCGTCGCTGCACAGCAGCCAGGTATCGCCGGGGAGGACATCGAACTGGCTGCAGGCGAGCTCCAGCTGGTCCTGCACGCCAACGGCGCGGGTGACGATGTTGGCGCGCGGATGCAGGCGCGCTTCGGCCTCGCTGAGCAGGCCGCTGTCCTGCAGGTCCTGCACATAGCTGTGGTCACGGGAAACCGCCTGCAGCTCACCCGCCCTCAGCCGGTACAGGCGGCTGTCACCGGCCCACAGGCACAAACCTTGGTCGCCGCGGGTAACCAGCAGCACCACGGTGCTGCCCATCATGGTCACGCCGCGCAGGTGGGTTTGCTCGCGTACGGCGCTGTTGACCTGGCTCAGGGTGAGCCGCAGAACATGTTCGTAGTCACTCAGGTTGTCGCTCGCCTTGATGTTGCGCAGGCTGTCGACGATCAGGCTGCTGACGTAATCGCCGGCCGCGTGCCCGCCCATGCCATCGGCCACGACCCAGAGGCCCGCCTCGGGACGCTCCAGATAGGCGTCTTCGTTGATCTGGCGAACCAGGCCGACATGACTGTAGGCCGCCGACTGGTAATGCAGTGCAGTCATTGCGCGACCACCTCCGGCCCTAGCAGATAAGCCGCGAAGGACTCGGTCGGTGGCAGCCCCTGGCAGCGTCGCAATCCGGCCGCGATGCGTTGCGAGCCACGCCCCCACCACAGACTGGCACCGCTGCAGGCCTGGGCAGCGAGTGCCGCCAGACGCCCCGGGGCATCGACCACCGGCCAGTGCTGCAGACCATGCGCCTGGTCGCACGCGGGCAGTGCCGTATCCGGCAGGCTTTCCAGGCTCTGCACCGCTGTCTCGAAGTCTTCGAAGCGGGCGCCCTCCTCCAGGGTGCTCAGCAGCAGATCCTCAATCCGCTCGAACCAAGGTTCGCCCGCCTGCAAGGCTTGCAGCGGCTGCCCGCAGGGAATACGGCAGGCGACCGTTAGCGGGAAGTAGCGGCCGACGCGGTCGATGCTCGGCATCAGCACCCCGGCCATGGCCTCGCTACCGCACACGCCAGGTGCCAGGGCGAAGCGCCACAACGGGCTGGTCAGGTAGGCGTCCAGCCAGTGTTCACCGAGCTGTTGCCGGCTGGTCTGCAGGCCAGCCGACAGCCAGGCGTCCCAGCTGCGCTGGAAGTCCTTCGGCAGGTTGCGTTCGATGAAGTCGCCGCGGCTGGCGACCTTGCCGTAGAAACCCATCATCGTCATAGCCGCTCCGGCAGGGTGAAGCCGGCCACTGCGCGACTCTTGAAAGGATTGAAGGCACTGCTGGCGCGCAGTTCGTAGGCAACGCTGGAACGATCCAGGCGTATACGCAGGTTGAAGCGATCCGGCGAGGCGCCGCCAATCAGCTCGGACTGGTCGAGCAGGCGGAACCAGGCCCACGGGCCTTCCAGGGTCAACGCCGAGCGTCCGCCTTCGACCGGTGGTGATACCGTCAGGCGTACCACGCCGACGCTGCTCGGGTTCGGCCATTGCACCGCCACCGGACGGCTC
The DNA here is from genome assembly GCF_017167985.1 of Ectopseudomonas toyotomiensis. Lineage (NCBI taxonomy): Bacteria > Pseudomonadati > Pseudomonadota > Gammaproteobacteria > Pseudomonadales > Pseudomonadaceae > Ectopseudomonas > Ectopseudomonas toyotomiensis. The sequence continues at coordinate 2,242,358 of NZ_CP070505.1, forward strand.
GGGCCGTGGTCGAAACCGATCAGTTGGCCGTCGAGATCAAGCTGCGACTGGCTGATGGTGGCATCCATGCTCACCGGCTTGAGGTCGAAGCGCACGCTGGGCTGCAGGCCGCCGCTGCGGAAGAACTCATCGCGGATCAGCGCGGCGCGCTGGAAGGTCTGCAGCACGCTGGCGGAGATGCCCAACTTCTGCGCCGCGCCCGGCTGCCAGCGCCAGGTGCGTGCCGAGGTGTCGACGTAGGGCTGCAGGTACTTGCGGAAGTAGTTATCCATCACCCCGCCAACACCGAAGAACTGGCCGAAATCATCCAGCGTGGCGTCGCGCTGGCTGCCCGTTACCATCGGGTAACGGCCGCTCAGCGACTGCCGCCAGACATTGACCACATCGCTTTGCCAGGCGGCGTTGAGCTGGTTGCGCACCCCGCCCATCATGCTGTTGGTGCTGGCGGCGACGACCGAGCCCACCAGCCCCTGGACCAGCTTCGGCTGACGCGCTGCGGTCAGGTTGACCCGCGCGGCGGCTGCACTGGCCTGATTCTTCGCCTCGCCGAGCAGCGCCTCGCCGCTGGCGCCGACCATGCTGCTGAGTTGCACGTAAAGTTCGTTGAGATCCGCCAGCAGGCCATCGATGGCCATCGGCGCCGACGGGTCCTGGCTGACCAGGCTGTGGAGTTCGGCGAAATGCGCGCTGACCGGATCGATCTGCGTAACCGCAGCCACGGCGTTGCCGGCCTGGGTCTGGCCGAGCAGCGAGCCGAGCTTCTGCTTGAGCTGGTCGACACCCTCGTCGGCGGCCTTGGCCACACCTTCGGATTCGGGCGCCTGCTGCAGATCGGTTTCCCGCGCCACCGCGATCAGCAGTTGCTTGAGCGGTGAGGACGGCCCCGAGAGTATCCGCAGCACGTCCGCCGCCTGGGCCACGCTGGTGATGGACACGAAGTCCAGGTCGGCCAGCAACGCATCCCACTGCTGCACGTAATCGCGCAGGTACAGCTGGCGTACATCTGCGGCCAGATTCACCGCATCCTGGGTGCTGTCGAGCTGACGGCCCAGCACCCATTGTTCCTCGGCTACCACGCTGGCCTGGCCGACGCTGGCGCGGAGGAAGGCTTCGCGGTAGCCGCGGCGGGTGTAGAAGCCACTCAGCGGGTCGCTCAGCGCCTTGCCACTCTTGCGCGTGAAGATCAGCGCGGCGTCGCGCCCGGCGGCTTCGCTGATGCGAAAGTCACTGACCCCGGCCGGCAGCTTCTGCCGCTTGACCCGGTCGTACACGCGCTGCGCCAGGGGCAGACGCTGCAGCTGCATGCGCAGCTCGTCGATCAGGCGCTGATCCAGACGCGCGTCCGGTGGACGACGTTCGAACAGGGCCTGCAGATGCCCGTCGAGCGCCTGGCGCTGTTCGCCCGGCAAGTCGCGCGGCAGGCTCTGATCCCAATCCAGAGCGATCCAGGCCTTGATGAACTCGGCGTCGTAGTGCTCGCCGCCACCGAGCATCAGGTAGGCCTTGAGCCCTTCGTAGAGGTAATCGGTGCCACCGCCAGAGCGCAGCTGTTCCTCCACGCGGCTGAGCAGGCGCGGGGCGAAGGTGGCCACCAGCAGGCGGCGATAGACGCTGGCGGCCTGCTCTTCGAGCATGTCGCCCTGATACAGACCCAGTCCCTTGGCCCAGTCCGGTGGGTCACCAGCCAGGTTGCGTACGGCGCTGAGCAGTGGCAGTACCGCCAGCACATCGCGTTGCGCCGGGCTGAGGCTGCGCACCTGTTGTTCCAGCGGCACGGTGCGCGCGCCGACCTGGGCGATATGCTCGCGGTTGGCGTTGAAGCTGAGCAGCCACAGCGTACTCACCACCAGTACCAGCGCCACGCTGGCGGCCAGCGAGCCGATGGCCAGCCATCTGCGGCGGCGCTCGACCTTCTGGTCGACGCCGACCAAGCCGCGCTCGGCGAAGGCGACGCGACTGAACAGGTGCTGGAGGAAATAGCTGCGGCCGCTGCCGCTCTGCCTGGCCAGGTGCTGGCGGTCGAGGTTCATGCTCTGCGCCATGGCACCGATCAGGCGGTCGATCGGGCTGCCTTCCTGGGTGCCGCTGGTGAAGTACACACCGCGCAGCAGGGTGCGCTCCTCGTAGGCATTGGGTTTGAACACGCCGTTGAGGAACTCGCCGAGCAGGCTCTTGATCGCCGCAAATTGCTGCGGGAAGCCGTAGATCAGGTCCCGTCGTGCCGGATCGCGTTCGCGCTGCAGACGTTCGACCAGGCGCTGGTTGAGGCGCTGTTCGAGGGCGACGAACTCGCTGTCGAAATGCTCCAGCGGGCCGCCGATGCTCTTGCCGTCATCCAGGGCGAAGGTAAAGCCCCAGACCTGGGCGCGTTCCTCGCGGCTGAGGTCGTCGAAGAACTCCATGAAGCCCGGTACCAGGTCGCACTTGGTGAGCATCACGTAGACGGGGAAACGCACGCCGAGCTGGTTGTACAGCTCCTGCACCCGCGAGCGGATCGCCGCCACGTGCGCGGCGCGCTCGCTGTCGCTGCTCTGCAGCAGGTCGGAGAGGCTGATGGCGATGAAGGCACCATCGATCGGGCGGCGTGCGCGCTGGGTCTTGAGCAGGTCGAGAAAGCCGAGCCAGGCGGCCTTGTCCACCTGGGCGTGGCTGTCCTGGGTGGTATAGCGCCCGGCGGTGTCGAGCAGCACGGCTTCGTCGGTGAACCACCAGTCGCAATTGCGCGTGCCGCCCACGCCGCGAACGGCGCCGGCACCCAACTGCGCTGCGAGCGGGAAGTTCAGCCCGGAATTGACCAGCGCGGTGGTCTTGCCGGAACCCGGTGGGCCGATGATCACGTACCACGGCAACTGATACAGGTTGCGTCGCTCATCGCCGCCCAGGCGCGCCTTTTTCAGCAGCGCCAGAGCTTCGTCCATGCGCTGGCGCAGGGTCGCCAGCTCCTCGGCGGTGGCTACACTGGCGGCATCCGGTGCTGCCTGTGCCGCCAGGCCGTCGAGTACCTTGCGTTCCTGCTGGCGCTCGCGCAGCAGACAGAACAGGCGCCAGCCGAGCCACAGGGCGAACAGCAGGATGATCAGCGTCCAGCGCGTCCAGGCCGGCTGCAATGCATTGAGCAGGGGGCCGACGAACCAGATGATCAGGCTCAGGGCGATCAGCCCGAGTACCGGGATGACCCAGCGGGTGATGAATCCGAACAGCGCCTTCACTCCACACCCTCCGCCAGCACGGTGATTTCTACCCGGCGATTCTTCGCCCTTCCTTCGGCCGTGGCATTGGATGCCAGCGGTTCGGTGTCGCTCAGGCCCTCGGCGCTGAAGCGCTCGGCCTGACCGGTACGTGCCGCGAGAATCTGCAGCACCTCCTCGGCGCGGGCACGCGACAGCGCCCAGTTGGATGGGAAGCGCAACGTGGCAATCGGTTGGTTGTCGCTGTGCCCGGTGATGCGCACCTGGCCCTTGACCTTGGCAACCGCTTCGGCGATGCGCAGCAGCAATGGCTGGAAGTCATCACGGATGCTGGCGCTGCCGGAGCTGAACAGCTCGTCGCCGCGGATGGTCACCACCGAGCGGTCGACACCATCCTCGACCGCCACGCGGTTGGCGCGGATGTCATCGGCGAGGAAGGTGGCCAGGCGTGGTCGCTCGACCACGCGCGGCTTGACCACGGCTGGTTCGATGCTCTGCACCGGCACCTCGCCCAAAGCGTGAATCTGGCGGAACACCGGTTCAGCATCGGCCGCCAGCATCATCCGCAGCAGCATCAGCAGCATCAGCAACAGAGCTAGCGCTACGGCCAGCCCGACCCAGGGCGGCAGCAATCGTGACAAGCGATCCGGCGCCACGCTGACCCCGCGCCAGTGCGGCGACAGCTCGTGTTCGCGCTCGCCACGGACGCTGCGCAGGGTCGCTGCGGTACGCTCGCGCAGCGCTTCCAGCTGGCTGCGCCCGTCATGCATGACCCGATAGCGGCCCTCGAAGCCGAGGCTGGTGCAGAGGTACAGCAGCTCGAGCAGATCGAGCCGTTCGCGCGGGCTTTGCAGGCAGTGTTCGAGCAGCTGGAACACCTTCTCGCCGCCCCAGGCCTCGTTATGCACGGTGATCAGCAGGCTTTGCTTGCCCCACTCGCTGGTGCTGCCCCAGGGCGTGCTCAGCACCGCTTCGTCGAGGGCTGTGCACAGCGCATAGCGCGCCAGCAGCACGTCGTTGCGTGGCACACCGGCGGCTTCGGCGCGCTGTTCGAACTGGCGCAGGTAACCTAGCAACTGCGCACGCAGGCTGGCCGGTGCGGGATGGGCCAGGGTGCTGCGCAATCGGGTGAGCATGCTCAGCAGCGGGCCGGCGGCCTGCTCCAGTGGGTTCATGCCACGGGCCTGGCCCGCCGGCAGCGGCGCGGCCGGCATCTGCAGTGGGGCAGCCGGCGCCTCGGCGGCGGGCTGCGGACCACGACCACCCGGGCGCGGCATGAACTGGGTGCGATCGTTGTTCTGCGGTTGTGCTGCCGGCGGCTTGTTCAGCCAGTCGTCTTGATCCGTCATGGATTAACCCCGTATCGCCCAGAAGGCCAGGTTCAGGCCGGGGTATTCACCCGCCACGTGGAAAGCGAAGCCGCCGGAATGTGCCAGTTGCTTCCAGTGCTCGCTGCCACGATCCAGCTCGTAGTAGGTCGAGCCGGCGTGGAACGGAATCTGCCTTGGCGCCACCGGCAGCGGCAGCAGGTTGATCCCCGGCAACTGCAGGTTGACCAGGTCGCGGATGTGTTCCACCGAGCCGATCTTGCTCTGCTGGCCAAAGCGTCCGCGCAGGGTTTCGGCGGGCATGTCGGCGCGTACCACCAAAACGAAACTGGCGTTGTCCAGCAAGCTGCGGTCGGCCAGCATCGCCACGTGCACGCCATAGGCCTTCTCGACGATGGGAATCGGTACGGCCTTGCTGTCGATCAGCATCGACAGTGCTTCGCGCAGTGCCTGCATCACCGGGGTGAAGCTGACCTGCAGGTCGTCGTGCAGGTAGGTCGGGAACTCCGACGGGCGCCGGCCGGCGCTGGAAAAGGTGGCGAACTCACCGGCCAGGGCCAGCAATTCGCTGTACAGGCGCTCCGGGTGCAGCGGTTGCAGCTGCGCCAGGTGAGCGAACAGCGGCTGCGCACGGTTGACCAGCTGCAGCAGCATGAAGTCGGCAATCTCCGAGGCGCCGCCGGCGCTGGAGGCCACCACGCGCCCGGCGAGGGCTTCGCCGCGCTGATGCAGCAGCCCCAGCAGCTCGCCACGGAAGGCGGCCAGCGGCGCGCTGGCCGCCACGTCGAGCAGCGGCGGGATGTACTGTTCGTCCAGCACCAGGGCACGGTCGGCGCGTTTTTCCCGCACGCGCGCCACGCCCAGCACGGCGTATTCCTGCAGGCCATCGGCGGCGGTCAGCAGGCGCAGGGCGCGCTCGCCAACCATCACCGGTACGCGGCTTTCGAAGGCGGCATTGTCGTCACGCACTTCGCGTACCTGGCCGCGGTAGCGCGCGCCACCCAGCGCTTCACCCGCTTCGACGGTGTCCCGCACACCGGCTCGGCGCAGCGGCAGGGCCAGGTAGACCACTCCGTCGCGCAGGTCCTCGGGGATGTCCAGCGGTTCTGGCGCCACGTCGTCCTGCGGGATATTGAACGGCGTGCCGTCGGGTAACAGGCCACGGGCGCTGACGATGGCCAGCTTGCCTTGTGCCAGTAACCCCATATCCAGCTGCAGATCGGCGAAACCCCAGCCAGCCGCTGACAGTGGGCGGCTGCGCGCATCGATCAGCGCCTCCAGATAGCGGTCGTGCTGCTGGAAATGCTGGGTACCGATGAACATGCCTTCGGACCAGATCACACGGTTGTTCCAGGACATAGAGGCTCCTGTTAGCGAGAGTCGAGGCGGGACGGCGCGGCGAGCTCAGCAGCGCTGGCGGCGTGGGTCCCGAGGTCGATACGGTAATGGCTGAGGGTGCCCTGCTTCGGCTCCAGCACCAGACGCCACTGCGCCCGGTCGATTTCGCGGTAGCCAACCAGCAGGCCGAGGTGGCGGGTTGCCGGATCCAGCACACGGGTCAACTCACGGGTCTGGCCGGGGTGCACCAGCCATTCATCCTCAGCCACCAGTTCGTTGCCGAGGCTTGCCGCCGCACGCTCGGCAAGGCTGAAGTAATCCGTCCGACTGAACGCTGCGGCGCTACGCAGCTCCAGCACGCGTACGCGCACGGGCGCGCTGTAGCCGTCGGTGGTGGGGTTCAGGTCATCGCCAGCCTGCAGCTGCAGCATGACGGTGGTCGGCCCCTGGGCAGTGTCGGCGTTATCCACCGCGTCCTTGCTGCAGCCGCTGTTCAGCGCTGCCAGCAGCAGGCCCAACAGAACGGGCCGGAGTGTTCGTTTACGCACGTTGCTCATCCTTGCCTACGCCCTCAAGGGCGACGTTGACGGGCGATATGTTGCTCGTAGGCCCGGCCGAACTCGCGGCCGAACAGGTCCTGAAAATCATCTTCGGCTTCGCGCGACAGGGTCGCGTAGAGCTCCACGAACTGCTGCCAGCACTGCGCCTGGCGAGCGTTCGGCAACAGGCTGGCCAGCCCGCCGCCCTTGCCCATGCGCGCTTCCAGTGCCTGCGGCTCGAAGCGCGCCAGCAGATGGCGAATGGCCGACTGCACGCCCGCCATCACCGCTAGCTGATGGGCGCGCAGATCATCGAAGCTGTCCTGCACCGCCAGATCAGCCGACATGAAGGCCGAGTTGCCGCCGCGCAGCAGCAGGAGCAAGGCCTCTTCGGCGTTGGGCGCGAACTTCAACGGGTTGTTCTCCACCGGCTGCACCATGGTCTGCTGCAGGCGGAACTCGCCCTTGAGGCTGCTGCGCGCCCGCAGCACGTCGATCAAGCCATCGACCATCAGGCGGTAACTGCGTCCGATGTTCTCCATTTGTGCGGCCGCATGCTCGGTATCCAGACGCAGGTGTTCCAGCCCCGCACCGCGGAAGAAAGCCTGCAGCAGTGAATTGTCGCCCTGAGCAACCTGCGGCTGATCGACAGGCGCTGCAGCAGGTGTGGCAGGTACAGGGATCGGTGCTGGCACAGGTGCCGGCTCGGTGGATTCTGGTCGTAGGGAAAGGTCCGGCAAAGGTGCAGCTGGAGCTGCTGCCGGCACGACGTCGTCGAACAGGCTCCAGTCATCGGGGATCAGGCCCGGCGTGCTGGCGGGTTTGGGTTCGACAGGAGGGGCCTTGAATTCCGGCGGTCGGAAGTCATGCTGCTGCGCTGGAACATGATCGGCGACAGGCACCGGTGCCGATGTGCTCGGGCCGAGAAAATCGAATAGATCGGGCAATGTCTCGTGCGGCGCGACGCTCTGCAAGTGGGCGCTGGCCGAGGAGTCGAAGGGGTTTGCCGGGGGGCTGAACGGTACTGCCGGAGCGTCCTGATGGCTCTCCATCAGGGCTTCGAAACTATTTCCGGAGGGGGCGGTGGAAAACGGTGCAGAGCCTTCTGCAATGGAACTTTCCAGCGCTACCTGAATTTCGTACTCACCGATACGAATAACTTCGCCGTGAGTGAGAAGTTCGCTGTTGCCGCGTTGCATGCGTACACCAGCCTTGATCAGCTCGACACCATTGGTGCTGCTGTCGGTGATGTAGTAGCGACCATCCCTGTTTTGCACAAGGCAATGTTTCGTCGAAACAAGGCGCGCCGGGTCCGGTAATACCCAGTCATTATCAGGCCCGCGGCCAATTGCCATCGAACCATATTCAAGGGTTTTCTCGGGGCATTGACCGGGGGTGATCTTGTGATAGCTGGTGATGGTCAAACGCAGCGCCATGTGGCCTCCTTGCCCGGCTCTCGTGAAACCCGCAAAACTCATGAAAGCCTTTATTCATGCGGCTTTCAGGCCGCATACAGCTCTTATGAAAAGTCCATCAAGCGGGCTCTGGAACGCGAAAACACGCGATCTTACCTTTTGCTTCGTGGTTCCTGTATGTACCGAAGCGCGCAACTTCCCGAAACTTTGCCTTCAGTCACAAAGGTCCTGTGCGAGCATCAGTCTACCTTGACTTTATATATTTTTAAGTTAAAAAATGCACGACACCATCGAAATTGTGTAGTGGCCAATCAATATTAAAGACTGATTGGCAAAGTGCTAGCTAGGATGAAGCTACTGCACTTTTGTGACGCAGTTCAAAACGATAAGGAGATCGAACACGTGGAGACTTCGTTGTTGCTCGCCGCTATTTCAGATGATTCGCCATGTGGTGAAGATCTGGAATACGACAGCGATTTTCTCCAGCTCGAGCGTGATGCGCTGGGGCGCCCGGAACGCAGCATGGGTGATGTCATCCAGGCCGCCGAGCCGCCCGATTGGCGTCAGTTGGAACAGGCTTGTCACCTCCTGCTGCAACGCAGCAAGGATCTACGCATCACCCGTTATCTGCTGCAAAGCCGCCTGGCTTTGCGCGGTGTCGAAGGCCTTGCCGACAGCCTCGAATTGATCCTCGAACTGCTCTCGCGCTACTGGCCCGAGATTCACCCGCAGCTCGATGCCGATGACGACAACGACCCCACCGTACGCATCAACACCCTCTCCGCGCTGACCTGCGAGACCAATCTCGGCCTGCTGCGCAGTGCTGTGCTGGTCCGTTCGCGGGTATTCGGCAACATCACCCTGCGCGCTGCGCTGAATGCCGCCGGCCTGCACCTGGCCAGTAGCGAAAGCCTCAGCATCGAAGAACTCGGCGGCGCCCTGCAGGATGCCGACAGCGAAGCCTTGCAGCTTACTCATGAAGCCCTGAAACGTGCGTTGCACAGCTTGAGTGCCATTGAGCAACTGGTCAGCGAACAGGTCGGCTCAGCTCAGGGCGTGGATTTTTCTGCGTTGCAGCAGCCGCTCAAGCTTGCCCTGCAGGTGCTCGGCGACAGCCCGGTTGGGGCTGGTTCAGAGGATTGCCCGGTAGGCGGCGAAATTGCGCAAGAGCAGCTGACGCAGCACGCGTCGGCACCTGGGGTCGCACGCGCCAGTGGCGAAATCGCCAATCGCGATGATGTGCTCAGAAGCCTGGAGCGGATCCTCACCTACTACGCCCGCCACGAGCCATCCAGCCCGCTGCCGGTGCTGCTCAACCGGGCTCGAAGCCTGGTCAACGCCGACTTTGCGACCATCGTGCGCAACCTGATTCCCGATGGCATGAGCCAGTTCGAAAACCTGCGCGGCCCCGACGAGTACTAGGCCGACCGGCCCAGGTATGCGGGATCACGCTTCACCGTAGACGGCCAGTGGCCGACACGCCGCGTCGCGTCAGGCGACCAGGAGAGAAAGCATGGCGAACAGCAGTTCTCAGAAATTCATCGCGCGCAATCGCGCGCCACGGGTGCAGATCGAGTACGACGTCGAGCTCTACGGCGCCGAGAAAAAGGTCCAGCTGCCCTTCGTCATGGGCGTCATGTCCGATCTAACCGGCAAGCCGGCCGAGCCGCTGGCGCCGGTAGCCGAGCGCAAGTTCCTGGAAATCGACGTCGACAACTTCGACTCGCGCCTCAAGGCGATGAAGCCGCGTGTGGCCTTCAACGTGCCCAACGAGCTGACCGGCGAAGGCAACCTGAGCATCGACATGACCTTCCAGAGCATGGACGACTTCAGCCCGGCTGCCGTGGCACGCCAGGTCGACGCCCTCAACCAGTTGCTGGAGGCCCGTACCCAGCTGGCCAACCTGCTGACCTACATGGACGGCAAGACTGGCGCCGAGGACATCATCATGAAGGCGATCAAGGACCCTGCGCTGTTGCAGGCCCTGGCCAGCGCGCCGAAACCCCAGGACAACGAGCCTCAGGCCTGATTCGGAAGACCACCATGAGCGAACAGTTGCAACAAGACCGGGCCGCACTGGCCAGCACCGAGCAGACCAGCGAATTCGCTTCGCTGCTGATGCAGGAATTCAAACCCAAGACCGAGCGCGCCAAGGAGGCGGTGGAGACTGCCGTGCGTACCCTGGCCGAGCAGGCTCTGGCGCAGACTGATCTGATCTCCAATGATGCGATCAAATCGATCGAGTCGATCATCGCCGCCATCGACGCCAAGCTCACCGCGCAGGTCAATCAGATCATCCACCACAGCGACTTCCAGCAGGTGGAAAGCGCCTGGCGTGGCCTGCACTACCTGGTCAACAACACCGAGAGCGACGAGCAGCTGAAGATTCGCGTGCTCAACATCTCCAAACCGGAGCTGCACAAGACCCTGAAGAAATTCAAGGGCACCGCCTGGGACCAGAGCCCGGTGTTCAAGAAGCTCTACGAAGAGGAATACGGCCAGTTCGGTGGCGAGCCCTACGGCTGCCTGGTCGGCGATTACTACTTCGACCAGTCGCCGCCCGATGTCGAGCTGCTCGGCGAGCTGTCCAAGGTCTGCGCCGCAATGCATGCACCGTTCATCGCGGCTGCTTCGCCGACGGTGATGGGCATGGGCTCCTGGCAGGAGCTGTCCAACCCGCGTGACCTGACCAAGATCTTCACCACCCCGGAATACGCCGGCTGGCGCTCGCTACGCGAGTCCGAGGATTCGCGCTACATCGGCCTGACCATGCCGCGCTTCCTGGCACGCCTGCCGTATGGCGCCAAGACCGATCCGGTAGAAGCCTTCGCCTTCGAGGAAAACACCGACGGCGCCGACAGCAGCAAGTACACCTGGGCCAATGCCGCCTACGCCATGGCGGTGAACATCAACCGCTCGTTCAAGCACTACGGTTGGTGCTCGCGTATTCGTGGCGTCGAGTCCGGTGGCGAGGTGCCGAACCTGCCGGCGCATACCTTCCCCACCGACGACGGTGGCGTGGACATGAAGTGCCCGACCGAGATCGCCATCTCCGACCGCCGCGAGGCCGAGCTGGCGAAGAACGGCTTCATGCCGCTGCTGCACAAAAAGAACACCGACTTCGCCGCCTTCATCGGTGCGCAGTCGCTGCAGAAACCGGCCGAGTACGACGACCCGGACGCCACCGCCAACGCCAACCTGGCCGCGCGCCTGCCGTACCTGTTCGCCACCTGCCGTTTCGCGCATTACCTCAAGTGCATCGTTCGCGACAAGATCGGCTCGTTCAAGGAGCGCGACGAGATGCAGCTGTGGCTGCAGGACTGGATTCTCAAGTACGTCGACGGTGACCCCGCTCACTCCACCGAGACCACCAAGGCCCAGCATCCGCTCGCTGCTGCCGAAGTCGTGGTCGAGGAGGTCGAGGGCAACCCGGGTTATTACAACTCGAAGTTCTACCTGCGCCCGCACTACCAGCTCGAAGGGCTGACAGTGTCGCTGCGGCTGGTTTCCAAGCTGCCGTCGGCCAAGGGCGCCTGAGCCCCGGCAGGCAAGCCGGCCTCACACGGCGTCGCCGGGTGAGGCCTTTGCCTGATACATGGAAAGCCCCGGGCTTTTCGCAATTTCTGACCCTCGTGGCGATGACCACACCCAGGAGAAAACATGGCTGTTGATATCTTCATCAAGATCGGTGACATCAAGGGCGAGTCTCAGGACAAGACCCACAAGGACGAAATCGAAGTGCTCAACTGGAGCTGGGGCATGTCCCAGTCCGGCAACATGCACACCGGCACCGGTGGTGGTGCAGGCAAGGTAAGCATCCAGGATCTGTCGCTGACCAAGTACGTCGACAAGGCTACCCCCAACCTGATGATGCATTGCTCCAGCGGCAAGCACGTGCCCAAGGTCACCCTGACCGTGCGCAAGGCGGGCGGCGACTCCCAGGTCGAGTACCTGATCATCAACCTCGAAGAAGTGCTGATCTCCTCGCTGAGCACCGGCGGTTCGGGCAACGACGACCGCCTGATCGAGAACGTGACCCTGAACTTCGCCAAGGTCACGGTCGACTACCAGCCGCAGAAAGCCGACGGCACCAAGGAAGGCGGCCCGATCAAGTACGGCTGGAACATCCGCTCCAACGTCAAGATCTGATGCGCTCCACCTCCGGGCCTCCGCCCGGAGGTGGTTGCCCGTAAGCGGTTTCCACTCTGAAACCGTTACGCCAAAGAGACTTCGCCATGCCCAAGCCGTCGTTCATCAATCTGTGGAAAGCCTACGAGGACTTGTTGGTCGAATATCCGGACCGCAGGCCCTGTGACGGTAACTGGGCCAACCAGTGCGCCATTCGCCTGAGTCTCGCGCTGAACAACGAGCGTACGTTGCAGATCAATTCATCCACATACAGCGAGCCACGCTGCGCCCATGGTCACGCCCGTGGTGCCGAATCACTGGCCAACTGGTTGTGGAAACGGCCGCAGTTAGGCGCCCCGAAGATCTACAGCAACAGCGCAGCCGACCGCACCAGTCTGATCGGCAAGACCGGGATCATTTTCTACAAGGATTTCTATTACCAGCCCACGGACCCGGATGGCCATCCCAGCGGCGACCATATCGACCTGTGGAATCGTGGGCTGACGTTGACCGGTGATTATTTCCACCGGGCCAAGGCCGTCTGGTTCTGGGAGCTCAGCTGATGCGTACGCTGCTGTGTAACACCCTGCTGGCCAGTGCGCTGGTCAGTCTGAGCGCCTGTGCCGAGCAAGGCGTGAGGCCCTCCGTCGGTATTACCCAGGCCGAGTTTGCGGGTCAGGCCGTGCAGCTCAGCGATGCCCAGGGTCGTTGCGCCCTGACCCTGGCGGACGCGGCGCCACTGACGCTGGACATGCAGTGGCCCTGCCGTTTCAGTGAAACACCCCAGCAGCAACTGCGGGTCGAGTACTTCCGTCAGACGCCGATCATCATGGTTGAGCGTAGCGAGCCGCAACCAGCGCCGAGTAGGAGTTGTCTGACCGACCTGCAGGCCCTGCGTCTGCATCAGGGCCGGCTGGAGGCAGCGCCAGTCAGCCGCATCGCTGCTTGCGGCCCGAGCCAGTGGGATCAAAAGGCTTTCGTCGGGATGTTCGATTGGTAACCATGACCCCGCGCGAGCGCCTGCAGCCATCGCTGCTCGATCGCCTGACCGACGATGACCCGGGCAATCCGCAGGAAAGCGCGGATCGCCGCGTGCTGTCGCTGAATCAGCTCAAGGCCTCGGTGCTGCGTGACCTGACCTGGCTGTTCAACACCATCGCCTTGCTCGATGCCGATACCACACGGCACACGCCGGCCGGTACGTCGGTGATCAATTACGGCCTGCCCGCGTTGGCCGGCAGCAGTGTGTCCGGGATCGATATAGCCGCCCTGGAGAGCCTGATCCAGCGCGCCATCATCACCTTCGAGCCGCGCATCCTCGCCCATAGCGTGCGGGTGCGGGCGCATGTCGGTCACGAACAGATGAACCATAACGCCCTGAGTTTCGAGATTCAGGGTGACCTGTGGGCACAGCCGGTGGCCCTGCCCTTGCTGCTGCGCACCGAGCTGGACCTGGAGTCCGGCCATGTCCAAGTGCTGCCCGCTGCGCAGCGGAGACGATCATGAACCCCCGCCTGCTGGAGCTGTACAACCAGGAACTGCTGCACATCCGCGAAAGCGCCCAGGAGTTTGCCCGCGAATACCCGAAGATCGCCGGGCGCCTGACGCTGTCGGGAATGGAGTGCGCCGACCCCTATGTCGAACGCCTGCTCGAAGGCTTCGCTTACCTGACCGCCCGCGTGCAACTGAAGCTCGATGCCGAGTACCCGACCTTCACCCATAACCTGTTGGAAGTCGCCTACCCGCACTACCTGGCGCCGACGCCGTCGATGACCGTGGTACAGCTGCACACCGATGCCAACGATGGCGCGCTCAACGGCAGCTTCAACCTGCCGCGCGACAGCGTGTTGCGTGCGACCCTCGGCAAGGACAGCCAGACCCCCTGCGAGTACCGCACGGCTCACCCGGTGACCTTGTGGCCGCTACAGGTGGCGGAGGCCGAGTACATCAGCAACCCCGCCGCAGCGCTCGGCCGTCTCGCCGCCAGCGAGCCGCGGGCCAAGGCTGCGCTGCGCATCACCCTGCGCAGCGGCGCCGAAATACCCTTCGCCAGCCTGGATCTGGACAACCTGCCGCTGTACCTCAACGGTCTCGATGAATTGCCGTTCCGTCTCTACGAGCAACTGCTGGGCAACCGCGTCGCCGTGTTCGCCCGCCAGCCGGGGCGCGATTGGGTCGAGCGCCTGCCGGCCGACGCCTTGCGCCCCTGCGGCTTCGATGACGCCGAGGCGGCCCTGCCCGTGGTGCCGCAGGCCTTCCAGGGCTATCGCCTGCTGCAGGAATACTTCGCCCTGCCGCAGCGCTTTCTGTTCGTCGACTTCTGTGGTCTGCGCCGTGCCGTACGTCAGTGCAGCGGTGAAGAGCTGGAGCTGATCGTGCTGTTCGACCGTCTGGACAGCCACTTGCAGAATCAGGTCGACGCCAGTCAGTTTCTGCCGTTCTGTACCCCGGCGATCAACCTGTTCCCGCGGCGCCTGGATCGCATCCACCTGAGCGACAAGGTGCACGAGCACCACGCCATCGCTGACCGCACGCGCCCGATGGATTTCGAGATCCACTCGCTGCGTGGCGTCACTGGTCATGGCAGTGGCCCGGAGCAGCCCTTCCTGCCCTTCTATGCCGTGCGCGACCCCGCTCGCTATGGCCGTGATCAGGCCTACTACTGCGTGCGCCGCGAGCCGCGCGTGCTCTCGGCCGAGCAGCGCCGCAGCGGCACCCGCTCCAGCTATGTCGGCAGCGAAACCTTCATCAGCCTGGTTGACAGCCACCAGGCGCCCTATCGTCATGACCTGCGCCAGCTGGGGCTCAGTGCCTTGTGCACCAACCGCGACCTGCCGTTGTTCATGACCGTTGGCATCGGCAAGAGCGACTTCACCCTGGCCGATAGCGCGCCGGTGCAGAGCGTGCGCTGCGTCGCCGGGCCGAGCCGGCCGCGTGCCAGCGCGGCACATGACAACCAGGCCTGGCGGCTGATCAGCCAGCTGTCGCTGAACTACCTGTCACTGGCCGAGCAGGGCCAGGGCGCTGCTGCCCTGCGCGAGATGCTGCGCCTGTATGGCGACATGCAGAATCCGGCGCTGCAACTGCAGATCGAGGGCCTGCGCGAAGTCAGCGCCAAACCCTGTACGCGGCGTCTGCCGATGCCCGGCCCGATCGTCTTCGGCCGTGGCCTGGAAATCACCCTGGAGTTCGACGAGAACGCCTTTCGCGGTACCGGTGTGTTTCTCCTCGGTGCGGTGTTCGAGCGTTTCCTGGCGCGCTACGTATCCCTCAACAGCTTTACCGAGACGGTGCTACGCAGCACCGAGCGCGGCGAGATCATGCGATGGAAAGCCCGGCCCGGCCGTCGTCCGAACCTCTAGACACGCTTGTGCAGATGCAGGCGCAGCCCTGGGAGTACGACTTCTTCCAGGCGCTGCGACGCATCGAGAACGAGCACCCGCATCTGCCGCGCCTGGGCCGTTCCCGGCGCCTGGCGGACGATCCGTTACGCCTCGGGCAGCGCCAGGAAGGCACCTTCGCCCCCGCCACCCTGGCCGCCGTGACCCCCGCCAGCGACCAGCGTCCGGCGCGTCTGGAGCAGTATTTCTTCGGCCTCGGCGGGCCCAACGGGCCGCTGCCGCTGCACCTGACCGAGTACGTGCGCGAGCGCCAACGCAACCACGCGGACAGCACCAGCAAGCACTTCCTCGACCTGTTTCATCATCGCCTGCTGACCCTGTTCTATCGCGCCTGGGCCGAAGCCCGGCCGACCGTCAGCCACGATCGCCCCGAAGACGACTATTGGTCTGCGCGCCTGGCCGCCTTCAGTGGCCGCGGCATGCCCAGCCTGCGTCAGCGAGGCTTGCTGGACGATGCCGCGAAGCTGCACTTCAGCGGTCACCTGGCCGCGCAGACGCGTCACCCCGATGGTCTCAAGGCGATCCTCGCCGACTACTTCGGCGTGCCGGTGCAGATCGAAGAATACGCTGGCAGCTGGCTGAGCCTGCCTGAGCGCACGCGCCTGGGCGTGGAGTCCAGCCATCTGGGCGTGGACTTCTGCCTGGGCAGCCAGGTCTGGGATCGTCAGCACAGCTTCCGCACCTGCTTCGGGCCGCTGACGCTCGAGCAGTACAACGCCATGCTGCCCGATGGCGAGTCCTTCGCCGCGCTGGTGGCCTGGGTTGCCGAGTACCAGGGCGACGAACTCGACTGGCAACTGAATCTCGTATTGCAGCGCGAGCAAATCCCCGCGCTATGCCTCAACGGCCAGGCTCGCCTGGGCTACACCACCTGGCTTGGCCAGCCACAGCACGACGCCAGGGATCTGGTGCTGGCCCGCCATCACGCCACAGCGACCCCGCCGGCGGATCAATCAAGGAGAACTCCACATGGGTGAAATCAGTCGTACCGCGCTGTTCGGCAAGCTCAACAGCGTCGGCTACAAGGCCATCGAGGCCGCCACCGTGTTTTGCAAGCTGCGCGGCAATCCCTACGTCGAGCTGGCGCACTGGTTGCACCAGCTCCTGCAGCTGCAGGACTCGGACCTGCACCGCATCATCCGCCAGTTCAGCCTGGAGCCGGCGCGTCTGGCGCGTGACCTGACCGACGCCCTCGACCGCCTGCCACGCGGCTCGACCTCGATCACCGACCTGTCCTCGCATGTCGAAGAAGCGGTGGAGCGCGGTTGGGTGTACGGCAGCCTGATGTTCGGCGAGCACCAGGTGCGCACCAGCTACCTGGTTATCGGCATCCTCAAGACGCCGAGTCTGCGTCAGGTGTTGCTGGGCCTGTCGGGCGAGTTCGCCAAGATCAAGGTGGAGACCCTCAGCGAGCGTTTCGACGAGTACGTCGGCGATTCGCCGGAGAACAACCTGGCCGCCAGCGACGGCTTCGCCGCTGCCGCACCGGGCGAGGCCAGTGGCGCCATGGCGCCGGCGGCGATGGGCAAGCAGGAGGCGCTCAAGCGCTTCACCATCGACCTCACCGAGCAGGCGCGCAAGGGTGAGCTCGACCCCATCGTCGGCCGCGACGAGGAGATCCGCCAGCTGGCCGACATCCTCATGCGTCGCCGGCAGAACAACCCGATCCTCACTGGGGAGGCGGGCGTCGGCAAGACCGCCGTGGTCGAGGGTTTCGCCCTGCGCATCGCCGCCGGTGACGTGCCGCCCTCGCTCAAGGATGTCGAGCTGCGCAGCCTCGACGTCGGCCTGCTGCAGGCCGGCGCCAGCATGAAGGGCGAGTTCGAGCAGCGCCTGCGCCAGGTCATCGAAGATGTGCAGGCCTCGCCCAAGCCGATCATCCTGTTTATCGACGAAGCCCACACCCTGGTCGGCGCCGGTGGCGCGGCCGGTACCGGCGATGCGGCCAACCTGCTCAAGCCGGCACTGGCGCGCGGCAGCCTGCGCACCGTGGCCGCCACCACCTGGGCCGAGTACAAGAAGCACATCGAGAAGGACCCGGCGCTGACCCGCCGTTTCCAGGTGGTGCAGGTGCCCGAGCCCTCCGAGGACAAGGCGCTGCTGATGATGCGCGGCGTGGCCTCGACCATGGAGAAGCACCATCAGGTGCAGATCCTCGACGAGGCCCTGGACGCCGCGGTCAAGCTCTCGCACCGCTACATCCCGGCGCGTCAGCTGCCGGACAAGTCGGTCAGCCTGCTCGACACCGCCTGCGCCCGCGTGGCCATCAGCCTGCATGCCGTGCCGGCCGAGGTGGACGACAGCCGCCGGCGCATCGAAGCGCTGGAAACCGAACTGCAGATCATTGCCCGCGAGCATGCCATCGGCATCGACGTCAGCCTGCGTCAGGCCAACAGCGAGAGCCTGCTGGCCGCCGAACGCGAGCGCCTGGCCGAGTTGGAAAGCCGCTGGGCCGAAGAGAAGCAACTGGTCGATGAACTGCTGGCCACCCGCGCCAGCCTGCGCGAAAGCGTGGGTGTGGTCGATCAGGACAGCGGCACCGATCACCAAGCACTACGTGCCCAACTGGTCGAACTGCAGCAGCGCCTGAGCCAGCTGCAGGGCGAAGCCCCGCTGATTCTGCCGACTGTCGACTACCAGGCCGTGGCCTCGGTGGTGGCTGACTGGACCGGCATCCCGGTGGGACGCATGGCGCGCAACGAGGTCGAGACCGTGCTCAATCTCGACAGCCTGTTGGGCAAGCGCATCATCGGCCAGGACCACGCGCTGAAGATGATCGCCAAGCGCATCCAGACCTCCCGCGCCGGCCTCGACAACCCCAGCAAGCCGATTGGCGTGTTCATGCTCGCCGGCACCTCCGGCGTCGGCAAGACCGAGACCGCGCTGGCGCTGGCCGAGGCGCTGTATGGCGGTGAGCAGAACCTGATCACCATCAACATGAGCGAGTTCCAGGAGGCGCACACCGTTTCCACCCTCAAGGGTGCGCCGCCCGGCTATGTCGGCTATGGCGAGGGCGGTGTGCTGACCGAGGCCGTACGCCGCCGGCCGTACAGCGTGGTGCTGCTCGACGAGGTGGAAAAGGCCCACCCGGACGTGCACGAGATCTTCTTCCAGGTGTTCGACAAGGGCGTGATGGAAGACGGCGAAGGGCGCCTGATCGACTTCAAGAACACCCTGATCCTGCTCACCACCAACGCCGGCACCGAGCAGGTGGCGCAGCTGTGTCAGGACGCGGACAACCTGCCCGACCCGGAGGGCATCGCCCGCGACCTGCGTCAGCCGTTGCTGGAGATCTTCCCGCCCGCCCTGCTCGGCCGTCTGGTGACCATCCCCTATTACCCGCTCAGCGACGCCATGCTCAAGGCCATCACCCGCCTGCAGCTGGGGCGCATCAAGAAGCGCATCGAAAGCACCCATAAGGTGCCCTTCGACTACGACGAGGCGGTGGTCGACCTGGTGGTTTCGCGCTGCACCGAGAGCGAGAGTGGCGGCCGGCAGATCGACGCCATTCTCACCAACGGCATGCTGCCGGACATGAGCCGCGAGTTCCTCACCCGCATGATGGAAGGCAAGCCGCTGGCCGGTGTGCGCGTCAGCGTGGCCGACAACGACCTGAACTACAGCTTCGCCGACAACGCCTGAGCCCGAGCGCGGGTCGGCTAGCGCCGGCCCGCGCCATGGCAGGCTGGAACCCCGACCTATGTTCTTCGCCCAATCTTCCCGCTTTGCCCGCATTACCAGCCCGCTCGGGCCGGACGTTCTGCTGCTGCGCTCGATGCACGGCAGCGACGAGCTGGGCCGCCTGTTCGAGTACGAGCTGCAACTGGTGTCCCATGATGCCAACCTCGATCTCAACCAGTTGCTCGGCAAGCCGCTGACGCTCTCAGTGCAGCAGCATGGCGGCGGCGACCGGCATTTCCATGGCATCGTCGCTGCCTGCGGGCAGAGCGTCGACCGTGGCCAGTTCGCGGCTTATAGGGTCACCCTGCGGCCCTGGCTATGGCTGCTGAGCCGCACGTCCGACTGCCGCATCTTCCAGCACATGAGCGTGCCGCAGATCATCAAGCAGGTGTTCCGCGACCTGGGCTTCTCCGATTTCGAAGACGCACTCAGCCGCCCGTATCGCGAGTGGGAGTACTGCGTGCAGTACCGCGAAACCAGCTTCGACTTCGTCAGCCGGCTGATGGAGAAGGAGGGCATCTACTACTACTTTCGCCACGAGGCGGATCGCCACGTGCTGGTACTGGCCGATGCCTACGGCGCCCATGTGCCGGCTCCCGGTTACGCCAGCGTGCCCTACTACCCACCGGACGGGCAGCACCGCGAGCGCGACCACATCAACGACTGGCAACTGGCCCAGCACGTGCAGCCGGGCTCGATGGAACTCAACGACTACGACTTCCAGCGCCCCAGCGCGCGCATCGATGTGCGCTCGGTTATGCCGCGCCCGCACAGTGCCGGCGACTATCCGCTGTACGACTACCCCGGCGCCTACGTGCAGAGCAGTGACGGCGAGCAGTACGCGCGCAATCGTATCGAGGCGCTGCAGAGCCTGCACGAGCGCGTCGAACTCGGCGGCAGCGTGCGCGGCATCGCCTCGGGCAACCTGTTCAGCCTCACCGGCTTCGGCCGCGCCGACCAGAACCGTGAATACCTGGTGGTCTGCGCGCGTTATCACGTCCTGCAGGAGTCCCTGGAGAGTGGCAGTGGCGGCGGTGGCCAGTTCGAGTGCCAACTCACCTGCACCGACGCCCAGCAGACTTTCCGCCCGCTGTGCGGCACGCCCAAACCAATGGTGCAGGGGCCGCAGACCGCCGTGGTGGTCGGCCCCGCCGGCGAGGAGATCTGGACCGACCAGTACGGCCGGGTCAAGGTGCACTTCCACTGGGACCGCCACGACCAGTCCAACGAGAACAGCTCCTGCTGGATTCGCGTCTCGCAGTCCTGGGCCGGCAAGAACTGGGGCCATATCCAGATTCCGCGTATCGGCCAGGAAGTCATCGTCAGCTTCCTGGAGGGTGATCCCGACCAGCCGGTCATCACCGGGCGGGTCTACAACGCCGAGCAGACCGTGCCCTACGACCTGCCCGCCAACGCTACCCAGAGCGGCATCAAGAGCCGCTCCAGCAAGGGCGGCACGCCGGCCAACTTCAACGAAATCCGCATGGAGGACAAGAAGGGCGCCGAGCAGCTGTACATCCACGCCGAGCGCAACCAGGACATCGTCGTCGAGGTAGATGAAACCCACTCGGTGGGCAACAACCGGGTCAAGAGCATCGGCATGAACGAGACCGTCACCATCGGCAACAACCGCCTGCGTGCGGTGAAGCTCGACGACGTGCTGCTAGTGGGCTCGACCAAGACCGACAGCATCAGCCAGAGCTACCTCATCGAGGTCGGCCAGAACCTGCGCCTGGTCTGCGGCAAGAGCATTCTCGAACTCAACGCCAGCGGCCAGATCAACCTCAGCGGCGTGGCTATCAACTTCCACGCCAGTGGCGACGCGGAATTCAACACAGGCGGCGTGCTCAACCTGAACATCGGCGGCGGCCCTGGTGCCACGCCCGCTGGTCAGGGTGATCAGGGCAGCATCGATGCAGCCGTCAAATCCATGTTCGGGCAAGACAAAGGAAGCGTCTGATGAGCTACACCACTCAAGAACTGAGCCTGCAATTGCCCGGCAAGGACCTGCAGGACAGCAGCATCAACATCCTGCGCCTCAATGACCTCGGCACCTCGCTGGTGATCACCCGTGGTGCATTGGGCGATGGCGAAACCCTGCGCAGCCACTTCGAGGCCCAGGTCGCCAAGCTGGCGAAACAGGTCAAGGATCTGCGCTGCAGCGCGTTGCAGGACGTCCAGGTCGGCCCGGCCCAGGCCATCGTCGGCGTCGAACTACGCAGCCAGTTCAGCAAGGGGCCGGAGCAGGTCTACCAGTTCCAGCTTGGCGTGTTGCTGGCCGATGGTCGCCGCCTGCTCGCCCTTAGCTACGTCAAGCCGACGCCGCTCGATGACGCCGACGCCGCGCACTGGGCGCAGATCAAGCACAGCCTCAGCCTCAACGGATGACCTGCGATGTCTGATGCGCTCTGGGCCGCCCGGCTCGGCGACGATCTGCTGCACACCACATTGCTCGCCGATATCGTCGGTGGCGTGCTGGAAGTGGCTGCCTATGCCGCCATCACCGCCGTGGCCTGTGCCGCGGTGGTCGCCGCCACCGGCCTGACTGTCCTTACCGGCGGTCTCGGTGGGTTTGTCCTCGCAGCAGTAGTGGGTATCGCCGTGGGGGTCGGCATGAACAAAACCGGCTGGGACAAGGGTCTCACGACCCTCTGCGAAGGCCTGGGCAACGCCATCTCCCCGCCCAATGTCCAGGCCAAGATCCTCACCGGCGCCAACAAGACCAAAACCAACGGCCTGCCTTCCGCGCGCGCCGCTGGCAAGTTGGGCAGCGCCGCTGCGCCGGCCGGCACCGAGCTGGAGCAGGCGCCGCCCGCCGAGGAGCCTGAGCCCAGCTTCCTCGACATGGCCAAGAGCTTCTTCAGTGAGATGTGGCAGCCGACGGTTGCCCAGCCGGCACCGGGCGTCATCCCCTGCCCGCTGGATGCCATCGAGTGCAAGAAGCACCCGCCGATGCCCGTGCAATTGCTCGCCGAAGGTTCGATCAAGGTCAGCATCGAAGGCCAGCCGGCGGTGCGCAGCGGTGACCGCAGCACCTGCGAGGCCACGGTGGTGGACAGCGGCAACATCTCGCCAAACGTGCGCATCGGTGGTGACGCCGTGGTGGTGCAGCCGATTCGCAGCGGCAAGACCCCCGGCATCGGCCTGGCCCTGACTGTGCTCATGGCGCTGCGTGGCAACCCACGCAAGCTGTGCAGCAAGCTGCCCTGCCTGGTCGCCGGTTTCGCCGGCAACATGGCCATGGGCGGCGCGACCGCCTATGCCACCAATTCCATCGTCAACGCCCTTGGTTCGGCCAGCAGCGGTGCGCCCAACCCGGTGCACGCCAGTACCGGGGCCAAGGTGCTCGGCGAAGACGACGACCTCGACTTCGTCCTGCCGGGGCTGATGCCCATCGAGTGGCAGCGCTTCTACAGCAGCTGCGACGAGCGCCGTGACGGTTTGCTGGGGGCTGGCTGGAGCCTGCCGTTCGAGATCGCCGTGCAGGTGCGCGCCCACCCGCAGGGTGGCGAAGCGCTGACCTATATCGACGAGCAGGGCCGCCCCATCGAGATCGGCAGCCTGCCACCGGGCGATGCCTGCTACAGCCCGGGTGAAGGCCTGAACTTCCGCCGCGATGAAAGCGGTGCACTACTGGTGGAAAGCGTCGATGGCCTCTATCGTCTGTTTGAGCCTCTGCCTGACGCGCCGCAGCGGCTGCGCCTGAGCAAGCTGGGTGATCGCAACGACAACCGCCTGCTGCTCGAATACGACGCCGCTGGCCGACTGCGCGCCGTGCGCGATGGCCATAACCAGCTGTGCATCGAATTGATTGCCGACGCTCAGCACCCGCAGCGCCTGGGCCGGGTCGAGCGCCTGTTCGCCGACGCGCGGCGCGAGGTGCTGGTCGCCTACGCCTATGATGCGCAGGGTGATCTCAGCGAAGTCCGCGACGACAAGGGCCAGTTGCTGCGTCGCTTCGTCTACGACAGTGGCCGTCGTCTGATCGAACATCAGCGTCCCACCGGTCTGCGCTGCTTCTATGAGTGGGGTGAGTTTCAGGGTGCCGATGGCCGCGAATGGCGGGTGACACGGCACTGGACCGACGACGGCGACGAATACCGGCTGCAGTACGATCTGGATGCGGGGATCACCCGGGTCACCGACGGCCTTGGTCGCACCAGCGAACGCCACTGGAACAGCCAGTACCAGATCACCCGCTATCGCGACGCCCTCGGCCAGCTCTGGCTGTTCGAATGGAACGACGAGCGCCAGCTGCTGGCCGCCGTCGCACCGGACGGCGCGCGTTGGCAATTCGCCTATGACGAATCCGGCAACCTTTGCGAAACCCACGACCCGCTGGGGCGTCGTGACTTCACTAAGTGGCTCGGCCACTGGTCGCTGCCGGAAGCCGAGACCGACGCTGCCGGCAATGCCTGGCAGTACCGCTATGACAAGCGCGGCAACTGCATCGCCGAGATCGACCCGCTGGGCCATGTCACCCGCTACCGCTACGACACCAGCGGCCTGCCGGTGGAGATCATCGACGCCAGCGGCAAGCGCAAGACCCTGCGCTGGAACACCCTCGGCCAGCTCACCGAGCAGGTCGACTGCTCCGGCTACCCGACGCGCTTCGCCTATGACGAGCGCGGCAACCTGGTGCAGATCACCGATGCCCTTGGCGAGATCACCCGCTACCACTACGACAGCCAGGGGCGCCTGCTGCAGACTCAACTCGCCGACGGCCGCTGTGAGGAATTTCAACGCGACACCATTGGTCAGCTCAGCGCCTACCTCGATCCTGCCGGCAAGCCGGTGCGCTACCGTTACGACCGCCGTGGCCAGGTGCGCCAGCGCATCGATGCCCTGGGCCGCAGCGTCGGTTTCGAGTACGACGCCTATGGCCGCCTGCTCGCCCTGAGCAACGAGAACGACGAGCGCTACCGCTTCACCTGGGACGTGCTCGACCGCCTCACCGCCCAGCATGACCTCGACGACAGCGCCCGGCATTATCGCTATGACCCGCAGGGCAACCTCATCGCCCTGGCCTACACCCCGGCGCCGCATGGCACCGGCCTGGGCAGCGTACCCGAGGCGCCACCGGCGCCGATCATCCACCGCTTCGAGCGCGATGCCGTGGGCCGGATGATCGCCAAGCACACCGATGACGGTCGCACCGAATACGCCTACGACCCGCTCGATCGCCTGACCGGTATCGACTTCACCGCCGTCGATGGCCAGGTGCAGTCGCTGGCCTTCGCCTACGACGCTCTTGGCCAATTGCTCAGCGAGCAGAGCGCCGCTGGCGCCCTGCAGCATGCCTACGATGAGCTCGGCAACCTGCTGGAAACGCAACTGCCTGACCGGCGCCGTATCCGCCGCCTGTACTACGGCAGCGGCCACCTGCAGTTGCTCCACCTGGATGATCAACTGGTCAGCCGCTTCGAGCGCGACCGCCTGCATCGCGAGGTGCTGCGCACCCAGGGGCAGCTCGTTACCCGCAGCCAGTACGACCGCACCGGACGTCTCACTGCGCGCCTGCGTCGGCGTCTGGAAACGCCCGTGCAACTGCCGGCCGAAGCCGAGCGGCGCTACGCCTTTGATCCCAGCGACAACCTGATCGGCCGTCTCGACCGTGACCCGGCCAGCCAGCGCGAACAGAAGCAGCAGCTGCACTACGATGCCAGCGGGCGCATCATCGCTAGCCAGGACCTGATTCGCGGCAATCTGGAAACCTACAGCTACGACGCCGCTGCCAATCTGCTCCACCCGGTCGGCGGCGACGCCGCCAGCAGCGGCTGGGTACGCCACAACAAACTGCTCACCTACCAGGACAAGCGCTACCGCTACGACGCCTTCGGCCGCCTGGTGGAAAAACGCAGCGGCCGTCACCAGGTGCAACGGCTGAGCTACGACGCCGAACACCGCGTGCGGGAAGTCACCAACAGCGACGGCAGCCGCGTGGTCATGCACTACGATCCGCTCGGCCGGCGCATCGGCAAAAGCCACTACGATGCCCACGGCGTACTGCTTGGCCAAACCGACTTCACCTGGGACGGCCTGCGCCTGCTCAGCGAAACCCGCAACGGCCGGCACAGCCTCTACCTCTACGACGAAGGCAGCTACGACCCGCTGGCGCGCGTAGACGGCCAGGGCGAACATGCGCGCCTGCGCTATTACCACACCGATCCGAACGGCCTACCGCAGCAGCTCACCGAAGACGACGGCCGCTGCATCTGGCAGGCCCGTTATCAGGTCTGGGGCAATACCCTGGCCGAACAGCAGGAAAGCTCCTTTGTCGAAGAGCAGAACCTGCGCTTCCAGGGCCAGTACCTGGACCGCGAAACGGGGCTGCATTACAACACCTTCAGGTTCTACGATCCGGATATCGGACGCTTTATCAGCCCGGATCCGATTGGTTTGGGGGGCGGCATAAACCTCTACCAATACGCTCCCAACCCTATTGCCTGGGTCGACCCTTTAGGCCTTAAATGCAGCAACTCTTGGAATAGCTTCCAAGCGCGCTCCAAGGGAGTATTTTCTTCGAGGGGGCAGGCAGCCAAGGCTTATTCGCTTTGGAAGAAGAGAGATTGGAAAGCTCTTGAGGCATTCATGGGGCCTGGTGCCTGGCCTCCAAATCGGGGCTTCGTTAAGGTCAAACCAGTAGTCCTTCAACCCGGTACTAAGATTGACCGTTATGGCGGCTGGATGGATAACGGAAAGTTTAGGGATTCAGGTACTTTCGCATCTCCCGCTGGGGCTTCTTTTGGCAGCCGGGCACTGCCTCAGAACACCCTGAATAAACCGCTGAATACTTATGAGGTGGTTAAGCCGGTCAAGGCCGACGCTGGCCCAGCTATACCCTGGTTCGGGCAGCCTGGTAAAGGCACCCAATATGAGTTATCAAAATCTATCGACGAGCTGCTGAAACAAGGTGCGATAAAAAAAATTTAGTTGAATGGAATCATGAAGAATCTTGTTAAAAAGAAAAAAAGACTATTCGATGGGGCTGAAAGCGATTTCTATGTGTTCAGCTCAATGTTGGATACGACAGATTTAGGATCAGTGCTCTTCGACAACCGGCAGGTCCAGTATTTATGGGAACTGGGTGAACGGCAGGCCGATGCGCTGATAGGTTTGGTTCCTGGCGCAATAAAGCATCTGGATTTTCCTGGTGATACGCCCGCGTATAAGCAGGGAAACCTTGCGCTCTACGTGCAGCGCGTTACTGGTCAAGATGACAACCACTCGGTACTCATCGTCGTAGCTGCAGGCGAATCGCAACCTGCGCGATTCGTGATCGATCTATGTGGCGTGTTTGTGGACGAGTAAAGCTGCCTTCTGATTAGCGTCAGGCTCAGATCATGATTTTTTGCGAGCGCCGCTATGGCAAAAGGCTTACACGCCGAAGCGCAACGGGCCTCTCCCCTCGCATGAGTGGGCTGGTTAATCTAGTCACACCTACCGGGAACTGGATGTCCCGAGTCAAGGAAGACAGACCGCGCCAGGATGGCAAACGACAGGATGTCGGAAGGTCTTAAAAAACCCGCTTCGGCGGGTTTTTTGTTGCCTGCGGGAAAATCAGGCGACGCTGAACGCAGATAGCCAGGCATGACTCAGGTCTGCCAGTAATCCGAGCCCCACCTGTCAGTCCGCCGTGGCCAGGACCTGTGTATTACGCCCGGCATGCTTGGCGCGATAGAGCGCGGCGTCGGCCTTGAGCAGCATGCCGGTGATGTCCTCTACGAGTGAGTTGGGGCTGCCGTAGACACCAGCGCTGAAGCTCAAGGCGATGTGCTTGTCGTCAATCTGCGCCGGGTGCTGGGTCAGGGATTGGCGTAGCTGATCGACCAGCTCCAGTGCGCCGCTGGCGTCGGTGCCGGGCAGGATCAGCAGGAATTCCTCACCACCATAACGGCCGATGCTGTCATTACGCCGCAGCCGCTGCTGAAGATGGTCCGCGCAATGCCTGAGCACGGCATCGCCGACCAGGTGGCCGTGGCTGTCGTTGATCTGCTTGAAGTGATCCAGATCGAGCATGGCGATGGACAGCGGCGTGCGTTGGCGGCGAGCGCGCTCCAGCTCGTCGGTGAGTTGTTCGAGTATCGCCAGGCGATTGGGCAATCTGGTAAGCGTGTCGCGCAGGGCGGTCTGGCGCAGCTCCGATTCGATGCGCTCGCGCGACAGCAGCACCAGGCCGAAGGAGAACATGATGATGGTGGCGGCGCCGAGGGCGACGGATACCGTCTGTTTCAGGTTGCTGACGTCGTAGTGCATTTCCGCCGGCGCGCCGCTGAGGATGACCACCACGCGGATGCCCAGGCCGAACAGGCTGATGCCTGCACCGATCATCAGGATTCGATGGGCACGCCCACCGGGCACCGCATGGAGGCGGCTCAGGTGCAGAATCACCAGGCATTGGCTGAACAGCAGCAGGCAGGCCAGCAGTTGGCGGGGTTCCTGGGTATCGATCAGCAGGCTGAGCAGCACGCCCAGCAGCAGCGGGAAGGCGAAAGCCAGCCGCCATGGTGGTCGGCGGCCGTGGATCAGCGGCAGGCTGACCGTGTAGAACGCCAGCGCGGTGGACAGCAGCGTGTTGGCCAGCACATAGCTGAACCACATCGACACCTGCCCGAACAGGGTGAAGCCGATGTAGGCCAGCGCATGGGACAGCATGCCCAGACCGGTGGTGAGCATGCCGTCGCGATGACGCAATTGGCCGACCAGGATCAGACAGCTGCCCATGATCACGGCGACCAGCGCGACGGCTCCGAACAGTGTCTGAGTGTGGGCGATCATGTCAGCCTTCTTGTTTTCTGATTTGCGTTGACTCTGGGGCAACTGCCCTCACGGTACCTGTGCGGGCTCAGGCCCACCAGTAGCGCACCATATGGAAGAACACGGGTGCAGCGAAGCACACCGAGTCCAGGCGGTCGAGCATGCCGCCGTGGCCTTCGATCATATGCCCCCAGTCCTTCACGCCGCGATCACGCTTGATCGCCGACATCACCAGGCCGCCGGCAAAGCCGAGCATGCACACCAGCAGGGCGAATAGCCCCGCCTGCCAGAAGGCAAAGGGGGTGATCCAGCACAGCATGGCGCCGATCAGGGTAGCCAGTGCCACGCCGCCGATAAATCCTTCGATGGTCTTGGATGGCGAGAGATTGGGGGCGATCTTGTGTTTGCCGAACAGCTTGCCGCACACGTACTGCAGCACGTCGGAGAGCTGCACGACGATGATCAGCCAGGCGATCAGCAGCAGGTTGCGGCCCTCGTAGCCGGGGATGTCCAGGGTCAGCAGCGCGGGTACCGAGGAGATGCAGTACACGGCGATCATCAAGCCCCACTGCACCTTGGCCGCGCGCTCGAGATAGCGCGTGGTATCACCGCCCAGCGAGGCGAGGATCGGCAGCAGCAGGAACAGATAGACCGGGATGAAGATGGCGAACAGGCCGTACCAGCCGAAGGCGATCAGCAGGTACTGCATCGGCAGGGCGAAATAGAAGGCTGCCACCAGCGCCGGATAGTCGCTGCGCCGGGTCGGCGTCAGCGTCATGAACTCGCGCAGGGCGTAGAAGGACACGAAGTAGAACAGCACCACGACGCCGATGTTGCCGAACAGGAAGGCGATGCCGATCACCAGCACCATCACCCACCAGGCGTTGATCCGCGCGTTGAGGTTGTCGATCACCGGGTTCGGCTGATCACCACTGCGTCGCTTGAGGACGAAGCCGACCAGGCTGGCCAGCAGGAGCAGGGCACCGATACCGGCGAACAGCAGTAAAGTGTTGTTATCCATCTCAGGCCTCCTCGGGTGCCAGTGCCAACAGGGCGTTGCGTGCGCGTTCCAGGAAGGCGTCCTTGCTCTCGCCCTCGATGCGCTCCAGCGCGGCGCCGAAACTCAGGGTACACAGCAGAGGCAGCGGCAGCGCGCGGCCCTTGGGCATCACCCGGTTGAGGTTGGCGATCCACACCGGCACCAGTTCCACATCCGGGCGCGCCTGGGCCAGGTGATAGAGGCCGCTCTTGAACGGCAGCAGCGGCTCGTCGCCGAGATTGCGCGTGCCTTCGGGGAAGATGATCAGCGAGTCGCCGCCATCCAGCGCATCGAGCATCGCCTGCAGCGGGTTGGCGCCTTCCTTGCGCTCGCGGTCGACCAGCACGCCGTTGAATACGTTATTGATCAGGAAGCTGCGCACGCCCGGCTTCTGCCAGTAGTCGGCGCCGGCCACCGGCCGGGTGCGCTTGCGCAGTTCCGGCGGCAGCGATGCCCAGAGCAGGACGAAGTCGCCATGGCTGCTGTGGTTGGCGTAGTACAGGCGTTGTGTCGCCTGCGCGGTGCTGCCGAGCCACAAGGCTCGGGCACCGGTCAGCAGGCGGGCTGCCGAGGTGATGGCGAAAGCGGTCAATGCGGCGAGCATGGCGACTCCTTAAGCGAAAACGATGAAGAACCCGAGTGCGACGATGAAAATCTGTAGCAGCAGGCACAGCGCCTGTTTACGTAGCAGGCCGAGCGCACCCTGAGCGCGCAGGCTCCAGTCGCGGCCAGCCTGCTGCGCATTCTGCAGCCCCAGCTTCTGCAGTGCCTGATCCAGCGCATGAGTCTGGCTGTCGAGCTGTTCGCCAGCTTCCGCCAGACGCTGGAACAGTTCGGCATCCAGCGCCACGCGCAGCGCCCAGTATTTTTCGGCCAGGCCGGCGATCAGCAGCACGGCACAGAGCAGCGCCAGGATCAGGCTTGGCGGTGCACCCAGCCAAGGCGCCAGGCCGAAGAGCACGGCGACCAGGCTTAGCGTGCTGGAGCAATGATCGAGGTTGCGGCCACGTCGCAACAGTGCCGCGACCAGCAGCAAATCAGCCTGCATGAGCGACCTCCAACCCCGGTTGTGCATCGACCATGGATTGCAGCGCGGCCAGGTGCTGTGGGCCGAGCACGACCTGTGGCCGCGCCTGGTGGATCAGCGCCACGGCCGCATCCACGCTCTGGCAGCGGCCGCTATACAGCAGCCAGGCCGCCACGGCGGTGGCACTGCGCGAGTAGCCCAGTGCGCAGCACACCAGCACCGGGCCCTTGTGGCGTAGTCGTTCGATAGCCTCGGCGGCGTGTTGGCAAGTGAGTGCATCCGGCGCCACCAGATCCAGTGACGGCAGGCTGCAGTAGTTCTGTGGCGTGTACTGCAGCGGCAGCTCGGCGCAGAGGTCGACCAGGGCGGCATAACCATCGAGATCGCCCATGGCGGGCAGGCGGCCGAGGTGGATGCCCGCCACGACCTGGCTTGGCGCTGGCTGGCGGTATGTCCATAGCCGTGAATTGATCCAGGCACCGAGCAGATAGGGGGCGAGCAATGCCGTGGCGGCTGGGCTGAGGCGACCATTGGCCTGCTTCTGGAAACCGCCAGCACCGAACAGCAGGTAGTTGAGCGCAACCAGCGCCAGTGAAGCCACCGGCCAGAACAGCCATAGCCAGGCACCGCCCAGCTTGACGGCCAGCACGGCGCACAGCGTTGCGCCAAGCCCATAGCGCAGCGCCAGGCGCCAACGCCGCGGATCGCTGGCCAGGCGTATTTGCGTAAGCGGCGTAGCGCCCTGCAGCGGTAGCAGCCACAGGCAGAAGAAGCCCGCCAGCGCCCCGGTGGGCAGGTCGATGAAGTGATGCTGCCAGGTGGTCAGCACCGAGATGCCGATCAGCGCCATCCACCCGTGCAGCAGGCCACGCCAGAACAGGCCGCGGGTGTGATTGGCGAACATCGCCCAGATGATCACCAGCAGGGTGATATGCAGCGAAGGCGCCTGGTTGAAGGGTTTGTCGAAGCCCATCAGTACGTCGAACATCAGGCCGAAGGTGCCGTCCAGCGGCGGCCGCTCGAAGGTGAAGCGCAGCGGCCAGAGCAGGAAGCAGGCGACGCAGATGACCTGAGCGGCGAGCAGACGCAGGGCGTGGCGATCCATCTCGCGGCGGCAGACCGGCAGCAGGAAGGACAGGCCGTAGAGCAGGTCGATCGACCAGTACGGCACGATGGTCCAGGGCCAGAGCGGGATCTGCGGCTCCCAGGCGAAGACCAGGCTGCCGACATCATCGCGTTGTCCGGTGAACCAGTTGGCGAAGCCGTAGCTGGCGAAGAACAGCGGGCCGAGCACCAGCAGCCAGAGTACGCCGCGCTTCCACAATCCCTGTTCGCGCGCGCTGTCCATCACTTCACCCGTTGTGCCAGGGATACGCTGAAGATGCCCCACTGGTCGATGCGCTGCGCCACCTTGCGAAAGCCCGCCGCTTCCACCAGCTGATCCATCTCCGCCTGGCTGCGCCGGCGCATGACCCAGGCCTGGCCGCCGCGGTGGCTGGTCAGGGCGCGGGCAATCAGCTCCAGCTGCGGGTGCCAGGGCTGGCCGGTGTAGACCAGATAACCACCCTCCTCGACCGCCGCCGCCAGCCCGGCCAGCGAGTCGCCGACCATCTGGTTGCTGCCGAACAGTTCGTACAGGCCGGAGACCACCGCCAGGGTAGGCTTGGGATCCAGCACGGCGAGATCGTCACGGTCGAAGGCATCGCCTTTGACGAAGCGGGCGATGTCGCCCAGGCCCTTGTGCTCGATCAGCGCGTTGCCGTCACGCACGTTGATGTCGCTGTAGTCGCGCAGCAGGATCGAATCGGGGCGCTGCTCCTGGCCCTCCAGCGATTCGAGGATGTAGCGGCCGTGGCCGGCGGCGATATCGACGATGCGCACCGCCTTGTTCGCCTCGCGCAGTCGGACCATGGCCAGGCGTAGCAGCTCTTCGGCGTGCAGCTTGCGTTGGCGGATGCCACGCCAGCCGATGGAATCGAGGTAGTTCTGGTCGATCAGCCGGCCCAGTGCGCCCTTGCCGATCGGCTGGTTGCGGTAGACGTAATCAAGCGTGCTGCCGGAGTCGAAGCCGGTGTCGAAGCCCAGCTTGACACCGGCCGAGAGCGTGCTGCCCAGGCGCATGCCGGCGCGGGTAGCGCGCCAGTAGAGATCGCGCAGCGAGTTTTTCGGCAGCGGTGCGGCCAGCTCTTCGGCTTCGGCGCAGGTGGCGCCCAGGCGGTCGGCATCGAGCAGCGAGGGACGCGCCACCGGCTCCTCGAAGTTGCGCAGGATAAAGCGCCGTGCGCGGCTCAGGGCATGGGCGCGGTCGCGTTCACCGAGGGTGTCGTGGAAGAAGCCGGGCAGCAGGTGCTTTTCCTTGCGCAGGCTGCCGAGACGCTCGAAGAAATCTTCCTGTGGTTTACGGTGGACGACGAAGTCGGCGCCGGAGATCAACAGTTGGGTCGGCACCTGGATGGCCTGGGCGTCGGCGACGACGCGCTCGGCGGCTTCATACAGGCCGAGCAGCATGGTCACCGAGATTGGCCGAGCGATCAGCGAGTCGTTCTCGAAGGAGGCGATACGCTCGGGATCGTGGCTAAGGAAGCGCGCCTTCACGTAGCTGTTGACGAAGAAGTTGCCACGCCAGGCGTGCAGCAGCTTCAGCCCAGGGCGGGCGAAGGGTACGTAGAGCTTGACCTTGAATGCCGGCGAGGCGAGCACCAGGCAGCGCACCTTGGGCGCGTAGTCGTGGGCCCAGGTGGAAACGATCACCGCGCCGACGCTTTGCGCCACGACGGCCAGGTTCTCTTCGGTGATGGCGTGCTGGCTGCCGATATGCTCGACGAAGGTCTGCACGTCACGCACGTTGGTGGCGAAGCTTGGGCTGTCGCCGCGTGCGCCGGGCGACAGGCCATGGCCACGGGCATCCCAGGCGAAGAAGTCGCAGTGCGGCAGCTCCAGTTCATCCACCAGGTGGGTCATGCGCCCACCGTGCTCATGCCCACGATGAAACAGCACGACGGCCTGGCGTGGGCCGTCTGCGGGCGCAGTCGCCGGCCAGTGGCGATAGCTCAGCTCGACGCCGTCATGCGTGGTGAAGGTGTGAAGCTGTACGGGGCGCATGGAATCTCCTTATTCCTTAGGACGAGTCAGACCGCTTCGGCCAAACCCCGGCGAACGCGGTTGTAGAGGGTATAGAGCAGCAGGGCGAGGATCAGACCCAGCAGCAGATTGATCCACAAAGCCGGAAGCAGGCCGCTGGCGACGCCAGCGCCGAGCACGCCGAAGCAGAAGGCGCGATCACTCTTGCCCATCGGCCCGTCATAGCGACGTGAGGCACCGACCATGGGCCCGAGTACGCCAGCATATTCACTGATCACCGCCAGCAGCACCACGACAATCACCAGCAGCGGCGAAACGCCGGGCAGCAGGGCGAAGGGCAGATACAGTGCGCTGTCGGCGATCACGTCGCACAGTTCATTGAGATAGGCGCCTAGCTTCGATTGCTGACCGAATTCACGGGCGAGCATGCCGTCGACGGCGTTCAGCGCCATGCGCAGCAGCATCCACAGGGGAATCAGGGCGAACAGCCAGGTGATGTGACTGAAAGCAGCGAGCAGGGCACCGAGCAGCACGGAGACGGCGGCTGCGGCCAGAGTGACCTGGTTGGCGGTGACGCCGTGTGCGTAAAGGCGTTCGACGCCGGGACGCAGCAGGTTCTGGAAGGCCGGTTTGAGCTGGTAGATCGACGGCATGGCAGCGAATTCCTTTTCGTGTCTCATCTTCGGCCATTGCCGCGGGCGAGACTGTGAACCCATCGAGGTAGAAGCGGCTTTATCGACGGCTGGTGCCCGCTGGAAGCCAAATGGCGGTTAGGCCTTTCCTACATCTGAGCCACAACTTATACCCCGCTGCGGGATTTTCCTAGCGCTGGTGATTCGCCAGGAAAATCAGTTCGATGCAGGGGTTGATGGCGCTTTGATTGCATTCCCTGCACAGCTTGTCCACAGATCAGGCGGTTTCGCCCAGACGGCTCAGCTGCGGCTCTTCGCCACGCAGTTCGGTCTGTTGCTGGCGTACCCACTGAAAAGCACGTTCGTTGAGCTCGGCGATGGCACGCGGCCCTTCGCCTTCTGCGTACATCGGCTGGCCGATGATCACCTGGATAGTGCCCGGGCGCTTGCCCCAGCCAGCCTTGGGCCAGAACTCACCGGCGTTGTGTGCGATGGGCAGTACCGGCAGGCTGGCATTCACTGCCAGGGCAGTGCCACCTCGGGAGAACTTGCCGATCTGGCCCGGCGGAATCCGCGTGCCTTCGGGGAACACCAGTACCCAGGCGCCCTGCTTGAGGCGTTCGTCGCCCTGCTTGGCCAGTTGCTTGAGCGCCGCCTTGGGGTTGCTGCGGTCGATGGCGATGGGCTTGAGCAGCGCCATGCCCCAGCCGAAGAACGGCACGCGCAGCAGTTCGCGCTTGACCACCTGCGACAGCGGCTCGAAGAAGCCGGAGAGGAAGAAGGTCTCCCAGGTGCTCTGGTGGTTGGCGAGGATCACGCAGGGGCGCTCGGGGATGTTCTCCAGGCCGCGTACTTCATAGCGAATGCCGACGATCACCTTGGCCAGCCACACGGCGCAGTTGCACCAGGCCTGAACGACGAAGCGGTAGCGTTGGCGGAACGGCAGCAAGGGGGCGACCACCAGGCTGATCAGGCACCAGAAGAACGAGCTGGACGACAGCAGCAGGTAGAAAAGCGTGACTCTGAATGCCTGCACTAGCGCCATGAACCTTCACACCTTATGAGAGCAATTGATCGGCGACAGCCGCCAGATCATCGAATACCAGGGTTCCTGGCGGCAGTGGCTTGGCCAGGGTGCGTTCGCCCTTGCCGGTTTTCACCAGCACAGGCTGACAATCGACGGCCAGCGCGGCCTGCAGGTCACCGCTGGTATCGCCGACGAACCAGATTCCTGCCAGATCCGTGGCGTAGTGCGCGGCGATCTGCCGGAGCATGCCTGGTTTCGGTTTGCGGCATTCGCAGCCGTCATCCGGCCCGTGCGGGCAATGGACGATCAGGCCGACCTCACCGCCCTGCTCCGCCACCAGCTGGCGCAGGCGCGCGTGCATCGACTCCAGGGTCGCCAGATCGTAATAGCCACGGGCAATGCCGGACTGGTTGGTAGCCACGGCCACTGTCCAGCCCGCTTGCGACAGGCGCGCGATAGCAGTGATAGACGAAGGGATCGGTATCCACTCGTCAAGCGTCTTGATATAGGCGTCGGAGTCTTGGTTGATGACACCGTCGCGGTCGAGGATCAGCAGTTTCATGCAGCCACGCCAGAAGCAGAGATGGAAACGACCGCTGGCCGCGAAAACCTTCGCGGCCAGCGCCTGGCGTCAGCCCAGTACCGAGATGTCCGCCACGCCAAGGAACAACCCGCGCAGGCGGGCCAGCAGGGCGTAACGGTTGGCGCGCACGCGTGCGTCTTCGGCGTTGACCAGCACCGCCTCGAAGAAGGCGTCCACCGGCTCGCGCAGACCAGCCAGCTTGGCCAGGGCCTCGTTGTACTGGCGGGCGGCGGCCAGGGGCTGTACGGCCTGGTCGGCCTGCTGGATGGCGGCGTGCAGGGCGAACTCGCTGGGGTTGTCGAAGTAGTGCGCCTCGACCTGGGCGGCGACGCCACCTTCGGCCTTGCTCAGCAGGTTCGACACACGCTTGTTGGCAGCGGCCAGGGCAGCGGCCTGCGGCAGCTTGCGGAAGGCCTGCACGGCCTGCACGCGCTGGTCGAAGTCCAGCGGCGAGGTCGGGTTCACCGCACGCACGGCCTGATACACGGCCACCTCGATGCCTTCGTCCTCGTAGCGCGCACGCAGGCGGTCGAAGATGAACTCCAGCACCTGGGCGGCCAGGCCTTCGGTCTTGATCTTGCCGGCGTACTGGGCGACGGCGAAGTCGACTGCAGCGGCCAGGTCCAGATCCAGGCCCTTCTCGATCAGGATGCGCAGCACGCCGAGGGCGGCGCGGCGCAGGGCGTAGGGGTCTTTCGAGCCGGTCGGCAGCATGCCGATACCGAAGATGCCGACCAGGGTGTCGAGCTTGTCGGCCACCGCCACGGCAGCACCGGTCAGGGTGCTCGGCAGTTCGGCGCCGGCACCGCGCGGCATGTACTGCTCGTTCAGGGCCAGGGCGACGTCCTGCGGCTCACCGTCGTTGAGCGCGTAGTAGTAACCGGCGATGCCCTGCATTTCCGGGAATTCGCCGACCATCTCGGTGGCCAGGTCGCACTTGCTCAGCAGGCCGGCACGAGCGGCGCGCTGGGCGTCGCCACCGACTGCGCGGGCGATGAAGCCGGCCAGGGCGGAGACGCGCTGGGCCTTGTCGAACACCGAGCCGAGCTGGGCCTGGAATACCACGTTGGCCAGGCGCTGGTTGAAGCCTTCGAGCTTCTGCTTCTTGTCCTGCTTGAAGAAGAACTCGGCGTCGGTCAGGCGCGGACGCACGACTTTCTCGTTGCCGGAGACGATCTGCGCCGGGTCCTTGGACTCGACGTTGGCCACGGTGATGAAGCGCGGCAGCAGCTTGCCGTTCGCATCGAGCAGGCAGAAATACTTCTGGTTGTCCTGCATGGTGCTGATCAGCGCCTCTTGCGGTACCTCGAGGAAGCGTTCCTCGAAGGAGCAGACCAGCGGCACCGGCCATTCGACCAGGGCGGTGACTTCGTCCAGCAGCGCTGGCGGCACGATGGCCGTGCCCTGCTCGGCGGCGGCCAGTTCGTCGACGCGGCGGCTGATGAGCTCGCGGCGTTCGGCGAAGTCGGCCAGCACGAAGGCACTGCGCAGGTCTTCGGCGTAGTTGGCCGGGCTGCTGATGCGCACGTCGCGGTTGGCGTGGAAGCGGTGGCCACGGGACACGCGACCCGCTTTCTGCGCGAGGATCTCGCAGTCGACCACGGCGTCGCCGAAGAGCATCACCAGCCACTGGGTCGGACGCACGAATTCGTCACGACGGGCGGCCCAACGCATGCGTTTCGGGATCGGCAGGTCGTTCAGTGAGTCCTGCACGATGGTCGGCAGCAGGTTCACCGCCGGCTGGCCAGGGATGTGCTGGGCGAAACGCAGTTTCGCGCCGCTGCGGTCGATCTCGGCGATGTCCACACCGCACTTGCGCGCGAAGCCCAGGGCGGCCTGGGTCGGGTTGCCGTCGGCGTCGAAGGCGGCCTGGATGGGCGGACCGTCGAGGTTCATGCTGCGGTCGGCCTGCTGCTCTTCGAGCTGCTCGACCAGCACCGCCAGGCGGCGCGGCGCGGCGTACACGCGGCTGGCGGCGTAGTTCAGACCGGCGGCCTTGAGGCCTTTCTCGATACCGGCGAGGAAGGCGTCACCGAGGCTTTTCAGCGCTTTAGGTGGCAGCTCTTCGGTGCCCAGTTCGACCAGGAAATCTTTCGCACTCATGCTTGTGCCTCCAGCTTGGCCAGTACTTCGTCACGCAGTTCGGGGGTGGCCATGGGGAAGCCGAGCTTGGCGCGCGCCTGCAGGTAGCTCTGCGCCACCGCGCGGGCCAGGGTGCGCACGCGCAGGATGTACTGCTGGCGCGCGGTCACCGAAATGGCGCGGCGGGCGTCCAGCAGGTTGAAGGTGTGCGAGGCCTTGAGCACCATCTCGTAGGTCGGCAGTGGCAGCTCCAGCTCGATCAGGCGGTTGGCTTCGCTCTCGTAGAAATCGAACAGCTCGAACAGCTTCTCGACGTTGGCGTGCTCGAAGTTGTAGGTGGACTGCTCCACTTCGTTCTGGTGGAACACGTCGCCATAGGTCACGGTGCCGAACGGGCCGTCGGTCCAGATCAGGTCGTAGACCGAGTCGACGCCCTGCAGGTACATGGCCAGGCGCTCCAGGCCGTAGGTGATCTCGCCGGTCACCGGGTAGCACTCGATGCCACCGACCTGCTGGAAGTAGGTGAACTGGGTGACTTCCATGCCGTTGAGCCAGATTTCCCAGCCCAGGCCCCAGGCGCCGAGGGTCGGCGATTCCCAGTTGTCCTCGACGAAGCGGATGTCATGGACTTCCGGGTCGAGGCCGATGGCCTTGAGCGAACCCAGGTACAGCTCCTGGAAGTTCTCCGGGTTGGGCTTCAAGACCACCTGGAACTGGTAGTAGTGCTGCAGGCGGTTGGGGTTTTCGCCGTAGCGGCCGTCGGTGGGGCGACGCGAAGGCTGCACGTAGGCGGCGTTCCAGGTCTCCGGGCCGACGGCGCGCAGGAAGGTGGCGGTGTGGAAGGTGCCGGCGCCCACTTCCATGTCGTAGGGTTGCAGCACCACGCAGCCCTGCTCGGCCCAGTAGTTCTGCAGGGCCAGGATCAGGTCCTGGAAGGTGCGCACGGCAGGCTTGGTCTGGCTCACGAAAAAATCACCTGTGGAGGCTTGCGAGGGAAAGCCGGGGAGTATATCGAAACTCGACGCAGGCCGCAGGGTACGGCATATCGGCATCATTCGCGGTTGATGTTGACTGTATTTATATCCAGTTATTTTGCCGCTATAGTCGTCGCTTCGACCCCGACCGAGGCCTACCGCCATGCCCCGCTGCTTCTGGTGTACCGACGATCCGCTGTACCAGGCCTACCACGACGAGGAATGGGGCGTGCCGCAGCGCGATGCCGGTCATCTGTTCGAGATGCTGCTGCTCGAGGGCGCGCAGGCCGGCCTGTCGTGGATCACCGTGCTGAAGAAGCGCGAGCGTTATCGCCAGGTGCTGCATGGCTTCGATCCCGAGCGTCTGGCCCGCCTCACTGACGAAGAGATCGAGGTGCTGATGCAGGACCCCGGGATCATCCGCAACCGCCTCAAGCTCAAGGCCGTGCGGCAAAACGCCCAGGCATGGCTGCAGCTGGAGGATCCGGTGACCTGGCTCTGGTCGTTCGTCGGCGGCGCACCGAAGATCAACCATTTCAGCGACCGCAGCCAGATGCTGGCAGTGACGCCTGAAGCCGAGGCGATGAGCAAGGCGTTGCGCAAGGCGGGCTTCAACTTCGTCGGACCGACCATCTGCTATGCCTTCATGCAGGCCACGGGTATGGTGATGGACCACACCACCGACTGCGACCGCTATGCGCAACTGAAGGGCTCATGACCACCATCACCACGCTGGATGAACTGCAGGTACTGTATGGCGAAAGCCATGAGCGCTCGCGGCGCAAGGAGTTGCCGCGGCTGATCGAACCCTACCGTGCGCTGATCGAAGCCTCGCCCTTCGTGGTGTTGGCGAGCGTTGGCCCGGATGGCCTGGATTGCTCGCCGCGTGGTGATGCGCCGGGCTTCGTGCAGATTCTCGACAACCAGACCCTGCTGCTGCCGGATCGCCCCGGCAACAATCGCATCGACAGCCTGCGCAATATCGTGCTCAACCCGCAGGTGGCGCTGCTGTTCCTGATTCCGGGCGTCGGTGAGAGCCTGCGCATTAACGGCCGCGCAGAAATTTCCCTCGACCCCGAACTGCTCGAATTGGGCCGTGCCCAGGGCAAACTGCCGCGCAGCGTGCTGCGCATCCATATCGATACCTGCTACTTCCAGTGCTCCAAGGCGGCGGTGCGCTCGGGCCTGTGGGATGCCTCGCGTCAGGTCGAACGCGCCAGCCTGCCGAGCGCGGGCGATATCTTCCGCTGCATCTATGAGGAATTCGACGTCGAGGCCTACGAGCGCGATCTACAGCAGCGGCTGCGGACGAGTCTTTACTGACTGAGCCGGCCCTGGTCGTTACGCCTTGTCTTGCCTGCCTCACCAACGTTTTTGAACGTCCTGTTAAACTGGGCGCTTTGTATAAACGCTTGGAGTCTCTCGTGGAAAAACTCAAGGGCGCCCTGGTGGTGGGTTTCCTGCGCCTGTTCGCACTGCTGCCCTGGCGCGCCGTGCAGGCCGTGGGCAATGCCATCGGCTGGCTGATGTGGAAACTGCCGAACGGCTCGCGCGACGTGGTGCGCATCAATCTGAGCAAGTGTTTCCCCGAGTTGAACGAGGCCGAGCTGGACAAACTGGTCGGTCAAAGTCTCAAGGACATCGGCAAGACCCTGACCGAAAGTGCCTGCGCCTGGATCTGGCCGGCGCAGAAATCGCTCAAGCTGGTGCACGAAGTGGAGGGCCTGGAGGTGCTGCAGCAGGCGCTGGCGTCCGGCAAGGGCGTGGTCGGCATCACCAGCCATCTGGGCAACTGGGAAGTGCTCAACCATTTCTACTGCAACCAGTGCAAGCCGATCATTTTCTACCGCCCGCCGAAGCTCAAGGCGGTCGACGAGCTGCTGCAGCAGCAGCGCGTGCAGATGGGCAACCGCGTGGCGCCGTCGACCAAGGAAGGCATCCTCAGTGTCATCAAGGAAGTGCGCAAGGGCGGCGCCGTGGGTATTCCGGCCGACCCGGAGCCGAGCCGTTCGTCGGGTGTGTTCGTGCCCTTTCTCGGTACCACCGCGCTGACCAGCAAGTTCGTGCCGGGCATGCTCACCGGTGGCAAGGCGGTCGGTGTGTTCCTGCATGCGCTGCGTCTGCCGGATGGCAGCGGCTACAAGGTGATCCTCGAGGCGGCCCCCGAAGGCATGTACAGCGAGAACGTCGAAGAAGGCGTGGCGGCGATGAGCGAAGTGGTATCGCGCTACGTACGCAACTACCCGAGCCAGTACATGTGGAGCATGAAGCGCTTCAAGAAGCGGCCCGAGGGTGAGGCCAAGTGGTACTGACGTACTGCCACTGAGCATGATGATGAACGAAGGCGCCTCGATGGCGCCTTTTTTCTGTCGAGCGTTGGGAATTGTTTCGATTTTGCGTTATTAAAGGCTGCATCGTCCGCCTACCCCCGGAGCCTCCATGCCGAACCAGCGCCAGCAGGTGCGTACCCCGATGAAGTGCCGGATCAAGATCAGCCACCCCAGCTTCGGCGAGCTGCTGGCGCAGACTCGTGATCTGTCCGATAGCGGTGTCTACGTGAAGCACCCGGACATGGCCAGCTTGTCGGTCGGCACCGAAGTGATCGGCCAGGTACAGGATCTGCCTTTCCCCGCCCCGGTATTGAGGATGGAAGTGATGCGCGTGGATCCCGAAGGGGCCGGCCTGAGGTTTCTCGGCGAGGCCTGAACGGCTTCAGCCAGTTCGGACATTCGCAACGAGCGTTTCAGCTAAATGGAACATTTTGTTACATCTACACTCTGATCTAGGCCTCACTCCGAGGTGGCGTCCATCAGAGGCGTTTTCGACATGAGTCGAGCGGTATCCGAACTCCCCGTCCAGGGCGCTGATGCGCCTGATCTTCTTCCTCCTTCACAACCCGGCTGGTTGCAACGTAACCGCCAGCTGTTCGGCCTCGGTCTCTCGCTATTGCTGTTCGGCGTGGCGCTGGTCGCCTGCTGGCACCTGGTACGCGAAATCAACCCGGACCAGGTGCGCGAATCCCTGGCAGCTGTGCCGCCGCAGGCGCTGCTTGGTGCCCTGCTGGCGACCGTGCTGGGCTTTGCGGTGATGCTCGCCTACGAGTGGTCGGCCAGCCGCTACGCCAACGTCGAGCTGCCGGCGCCGACCCTGGCGCTGGGCGGCTTCTGCGCCTTCGCCATCGGCAATGCCGTCGGCCTCTCGGCGCTGTCTGGCGGCTCGGTACGCTACCGTCTGTATGGGCGCAACGGCCTTGGCGCGGGCGATGTGGCGCGCATGAGCCTGTTCGCCAGCCTGTCGCTCGGCGTCAACCTGCCGATCCTCGCAGCATTGGCGGCGCTGTTCGATCTCGAGGATGCCTCGGCCGCGCTGCGCCTGTCCGAGCCGGTGCTGGCAGTCGTGGCCGTCGCCGTGCTGGTCGCCGCCGCGGCCGTGGTGCTGCTGGTCAGCCGCAAACGCCTGGCCGAGCGCCCCGCCCCTGGCTGCTGGCAGGTCGATCTGGGACGTTTCAGTCTGCGTCTGCCAGGCCTACGCATGAGCCTGACGCAGCTGCTGATCAGCAGCTTCGACGTGCTGATCGCCGCCAGCGTGCTGTATCTGTTGCTGCCCGAGGCACCGCCTTTTTCGTCCTTCGTGCTGGTCTACATGCTGGCGCTGGCGGCCGGGGTGCTGAGCCATGTACCGGGCGGTGTCGGGGTGTTCGAGGCAGTGCTGCTGGCGGCCTTTTCCTCGCGCATCGACCCGGCCGGGTTGGTCGCCGCCATGCTGCTCTACCGCCTGCTCTATGTGGTGCTGCCACTGGTGGCGGCCGGGCTCCTGCTGCTGGCTGCCGAGGCGCGCCGCTTGTGGTTCCCACGGCAGGTGGCGCGCGTGGCCAGTGGTATGGCGGTGCCGCTGCTGGCGCTGTTGGTGTTCTGCGCCGGCATGGTGCTGCTGTTCTCCGGTGTGACCCCCACTGTGGATGAGCATCTGCAGGCCCTGGGCTTTCTCATACCGCCGCAACTGATCGCCGCCTCGCACCTGGCGGCCAGCCTGGTCGGCACGCTTTGTCTGCTGCTGGCGCAAGGCCTGCGCCGGCGCCTGTCGGCGGCCTGGGCGCTGACCCTGGTGCTGCTCTGCCTGGGCGTGGTGTTGTCGCTGCTCAAGGGCTTCGACTGGCTGGAGGCCCTAGCGTTAGCGGCCATCGCCGGCTTGCTGGCACTGTTTCGCCGCGAGTTCTACCGGCGTAGCCGCCTGATGGACGTACCGGCATCCGGCCTGGCGCTGGCGGCCACGGCTGGAGTGATCGCCGCCTCGGTGTGGCTGCTGCTGTTCGCCTATCAGGATGTCGCCTACAGCCATCAGTTGTGGTGGCAGTTCGAGCTGGATGCCAACGCTCCGCGTGGCCTGCGGGCGGCGCTGGGCAGTGCCCTGGTGTTATTGGCGGTCAGCCTGACCTGGCTGCTGCGCGCCACGCCGCCAAGTATCAGCCTGCCGGACGAGGATGCATTGCTGCGTGCCCGTGCCATCGTCCAGGCCTCGCGCCAGCCGGAAGGCGGTCTGGCACTGAGTGGCGACAAGGCGTTGCTGTTCCACCCCGATGGCGAAGCGTTTCTGATGTACGCGCTGCGCGGCCGCAGCCTGGTGGCGCTGTTCGACCCGATCGGCCCGCCGGCGGCGCGTGCCGAGCTGATCTGGCAGTTCCGCGACCTCTGTGATCGCCACCATGCGCGACCGGTGTTCTACCAGGTGCGCGCAGAGAATCTGCCCGGCTATATCGACATCGGCCTGACTGCGCTGAAACTCGGTGAGGAAGCGCTGGTGGACCTGAATACCTTCGACCTGGCCAGCAACGGCAAGGAGATGAAGGCGCTGCGCTACACCTGGAACCGCGGTCAGCGCGACGGCCTGAGCCTGGAGTTCCATGCCCCCGGCCAGGTGCCGATGGCGGAGCTGCAGGCGATCTCCGATGCCTGGCTGGAGGGCAAGAACGTACGCGAGAAAGGCTTTTCCCTCGGCCGTTTCAGCCCCGAGTACCTGGCGCACTTCCGTGTCGTGGTGGTGCGTTTCGAAGGTCGCGCGGTGGCCTTCGCCAATCTGCTGGAGTGCGAGACGCGCGCGGTGGCCAGCCTCGACTTGATGCGCGTGCTGCCGGATGCGCCGAAGTCGACCATGGAGTTTCTCATGCTCGGCCTGATCCAGCAGTTCCAGAGCGAGGGCTACGCGCGCTTCAGCCTCGGCATGGTGCCGCTGGCCGGTCTGCAGACGCGCAAGGGGGCGCCACTGCCGCTGCGCCTCGGTGCACTGGTGTTCGATCGTGGCGAGAACTTCTACAACTTCCAGGGTCTGCGCCGCTTCAAGGACAAATTCCTGCCCCAGTGGGAGCCGCGTTACCTGGCCGTGCCGGCCGGGCTCGATCCTTGGGTGGCACTGGCCGACACCGCTGCGCTGATCGCTGGCGGCCTGGGTGGACTGGTGAGGCGCTGAGATGAGCAGGATGACAAGGAGGCTGGGCGCGGTGTTGCTGGCCGTGGCGCTGGCAGCGGGAGCGGCAGGCTGGTGGTGGTCGATGCGCGCGGCCACGCAGTTCGAGACGGTGCAGATCCAGGGTAAGTCGGCGCAGTTGCTCAGCCAGGGCGAGGCACGTCAGCGCGTGCTGTTGCTCGCGCCGACCGACCAGGCGTTGGATGAAGCCACGCTGCGCCGTCTTGGCGAAGCCGGCGATCTGCGCCTGCTGCAATTGCCCTTCGTCGCGGGCGCCTGCGAGGCGCAGCAGCAGTTGCTCAGCCGGGCCAGTGAGCGCCTGGGTGGCGCGCCGACCTTGGTGGCCGGTATCGGTCCGGCGGCGGCCTCGGCCTGGCGCTGGCTGGCGGCGCAAAGTGACGACCAGGTCCAGGCGCTGTCGGTCGGCTTCGATCTGGCCAAACCCGACTGCGCCGAGCCCTTGCCGAACATGGCCGAGCACGGCCATTGGATCGCCCTGTGGAATGACAATCCGGGTGATGACAACGCCCGCTTCCTGCGTGAGCAGCAAAACGGCGAGCCGCGCATCGGCGCGTTGGGCACGCCGCTGCCAACGCTGCTGGCCGATCAGTTGCAACACCTGCTTGCTGGCCAGGGCGCGGCGATGCCGGTGATCGAGCATCCCTCGGCGCAACCGGCCGATACCCTGACCCTGTTCTATTCCGGTGATGGCGGCTGGCGTGACCTCGACCGCGCTTCCGCCGAGCACATGGCCGCTGCCGGTTATCCGGTGGTGGGCATCGACACCCTGCGTTACTACTGGCAGCACAAAAGCCCGGAACAGAGCGCCGCCGACCTGTCGCGGCTGATGCAGCAGTACCGCGGCAAGTGGCATATCAAGCGCTTCGTACTGGCGGGCTACTCCTTTGGCGCCGACGTGCTACCGGCGATCTACAACCGCTTGCCGGCCAGTGATCAGCAGCAGGTCGACACCATGCTGCTGCTGGCCTTCGCCCGCAGCGGCAGTTTCGAGATCGCCGT
This sequence comes from Ectopseudomonas toyotomiensis, assembly GCF_017167985.1. NCBI lineage: Bacteria > Pseudomonadati > Pseudomonadota > Gammaproteobacteria > Pseudomonadales > Pseudomonadaceae > Ectopseudomonas > Ectopseudomonas toyotomiensis. Next base: position 2,287,058 of record NZ_CP070505.1, read on the forward strand.
CAGCGGCTGGCTCGGCAAGGATGGCGCAGAGGCGCCGACCGGGCCGGAACTGCGTAAGGTCCCGGCGACCAAGGTGTACTGCATCTACGGCAGCGAGGAAGCCCCCGAGAGCGGCTGCACCGAAGCCGGTGCCCCAGGGGAGCATCTGATGATCGAGGGCGGCCACCACTTCGATGGTGACTACGCCGCGCTGGCGCAGAAGATGCTGGCGGCGATCAAGGCGCGGCGGCCGTGACGCATGCCAATGAATTGCCGTGATTCTGTAGGAGCGGATTCATCCGCGAAAAATCGCGGCTAAAGCCGCTCCTACAAGATTGCGCGCAGCAGGGCGTGAACCAGCCTCAATTGGCCTCGTTCACCGCACTCAGAAACGCCTTGGTTCGCTCCTGCTGCGGGTTGCCGAACAGCTGATCCGGCGTGCCCTGCTCGTGGATGCAGCCCTGATGGAAGAAGCACACGCGGTCGGCGAACTCGCGGGCGAAGCCCATCTGGTGGGTGACCATGAGCATGGTCAGGTTGTGCTCGCTGCCGAGGCGGCGGATCACGTTGAGCACCTCGCCGCACAGCTCCGGGTCGAGTGCCGAGGTCACCTCGTCGAACAGCATCACCTTGGGCCGCATCGCCAGTGCGCGGGCGATGGCCACGCGCTGCTGCTGACCGCCGGACAGCTGCGAGGGGAAATGGCGCAGTTTCTCGCCCAGGCCGACCATCGCCAGCAGATCCTCGGCGCGTTCGGTGGCTTCCTTCCTGCCCATGCCGAGCACCTGCATCGGTGCTTCGATCACGTTCTGCAGTGCACACATGTGCGGGAACAGGTTGAAGCTCTGGAACACCATGCCGATCTTGCCGCGCACCTTGCGCTGGTGGCTGGCGCTGGCCGGCACCAGACGACCATCGCGGCCGGGCATATGGGTGAGCGGTTCGTCGTCGACCGAGATCACGCCTTCGTCGATGCTCTCCAGGGTCATCAACGCACGCAGCAGTGTGGATTTGCCCGAACCGCTGGGGCCGATGATCGCCACCTTCTCGCCGGGGGCGACGTCCAGGTTGAGCTTGTTGAGCACGGTGAGATTGCCGTAACGCTTGGTCACGTCGGTGAAGCGGACGATGGGCTGGGGCATGGAGGAACTCCCTGCGGCGTCTGTAGAGTTGAGAAAAGCAGTCATCGGGCAGTGACCTCCAGCCGATCTTCCACGCGCCGCACGCACCAGGCCAGGGCCAGGCTCAGCAGCAGGAAGAAAAGACCGACCATGGTGATGGGCTCGAGGTAGCGGAAGCTCTCCGAACCGATGTTCTTGGCTTGCTGCATGATCTCCACCACGGTTATGGCCGACAGCACCGGGGTGTCCTTGAGCATGGCCACCAGGTAGTTGCCCAGCGCCGGCAGGATCGGCCGCAGCGCCTGCGGCAGGATGATCTGCCGATAGGCCGACAGCGGCGACATGTTCAGCGCCGTCACCGCCTCCCATTGGCCACGCGGCACCGCATCCAGGCCAGCGCGGTACACCTCGGCGGTGTAGCAGGCATAGTGCAAGGCAATGCCGAGGATGCCCGCCTGCAGCGCGGTGAGGTTGAGCCCGTAGTTGGGGAACACGTAGAACAGGAAGTACACCTGGATCAGCAGCGGCGTGCTGCGGATGAACTCGATCAGCCCGGCCACCGGCCAGGACAACCACATGTGCTTGCTGCGCCGGGCGATGGCCAGCAGCAGGCCGACGACGATGGCGATGGCAAAACCGGCGAAGGTGATCAGCAGGGTGTTGAGCGAGGCCTTGAGCAGGTCCGGGAGGATGCTCAGGGCGAAATCCCAGTCGAAGAAATTCATTGCAGGCCTCCGCGCATCCGGCCACGGCTCAGGCGTTTTTCCAGCAGGCGCATGCCGAGGTTGATCACCTGGGCCATGAGGAAATACAGCACCAGGGCCAGGGCGAAGATCTCCAGGGTCATGAAGGTCGCCTGATCCAGCTGACGGGCACGGAAGGCCAGGTCGGACAGGGTGATCAGCGACACCAGCGAGGTGTTCTTCAGCAGTTCGATCAGCAGGTTGGTGCCCGGCGGAATCGCCGCCAACAGCGCCTGCGGTAGGATGATGCGCAGGAAGCGTTTCGAGGGACGCATGTTCAGCGCGGTGCAGGCCTCATACTGACCCTTGGCCACTGAGCGGATGGCGCCGCGCATCACTTCCGCGCCATAGGCGCCGATGTGCAGGCCGAGGCCGACGATGGCCACGGCGAAGGCGCTCATCTCGACGTTGAACGGCGGCATCGGCAGCACGAAGTACAGCCAGAACAGCTGCACCAGCAGTGAAGTGCCGCGGAAGATCTCGATGTAGGTGATCGCCAGCCAGCGCAGCGCAGCGATCGGCGACAGGCGGCCGAGGGCGGCGATCACTGCGCTGACGATGGCCAGCAGCGAGCCCCAGAAGGTGACTTGCACGGTGACCCAGGCGCCTTGCAGCAGCAGGGGGAGAAGATCGGTCATGGATGTCTACCGCTCTATGCAGGGAAATACGCCACGCACCTGGGTGCGCGGCGTAACCCGTGCATTACTGGCCGCAGAGTTCGGCGGCGGTCTTGTCGGTGATGTTGGACTGGTCGAAGCCGAAGGGCTCCACCGTGGCCAGATGCTCTTCGCTGCCCAGCCACTTTTTCAGCTCGGCATTCACCGCATCGCGCAGCTCCTTGTCTTCCGGGCGGAAGGCCAGGGCGCCGTAGCCGGTGTGAGCCGGGTCGTCCTTGAATTCGGCGATGGCTTCGACGCTGTCGCCGCCCTTGTCGGCCAGGCCCTTCATGGTCAGCTGGGTGCCGACTGCAGCGTCGGCGCGACCGGCGCGCACGGCCTGCAGCTGTGCGGTGGTGTCCGGCACCTGGAGGATCTGATCGTCAGTGATACCGGAATTACGGGCATAACCCAGGTTCACCGTGCCGGACATGATTGCCACCTTGGCACCGCTCTTGGCGATGTCTTCGTAGCTGTGCAGGCCCTTCGGGTTGCCGGCTTTCACCAGCAGGGTATCGGGCAATTGGTAGTGCGGGTCGGTGAACAGCACCTGCTTGCAGCGCTCGGGGGTGATGTACATGCCGGCGGCGATCAGGTCGAAGCGGCTGGCGCGCAGGCCGGGGATCAGCGAACCCCATTCGGTCAGCACCGGGTTGATCTTCTCGACACCCATGCGCTCGAAGATCTTCTTGACGATCTCTGGCGACTCGCCGGTGACGCTGCCGTCGAGGGCGGTGTAGGCGAACGGTGTTTCGTTGGCGTAGCCGATACGCACGCTGCTGCTGTCCTTGACCTTGTCCAGGGTCGAGGCCTGGGCACCGGCGGCGAGACCGGTGAGCAGGGCGCAGGCCATTGCGAGGCGGCCGAAGCGGGAGGGGATAACGCTACTCATCTTGGTGTTCTCCTGTTTCTTGTAGTCCGCCAACGGCGGCGTGCTGTGTTAGGAGGCAGGTAAATCAAGAGCGTTGGGGCGCTGTTCGCGCCAGGTGGTAATTCTTCTGAGGTGCCAAGGCACTGTTTTCCACCCTTGGCCCGAGCATACAAAGGCTTTTTTCGCTACGGCATTGCACTAGGACAATTGAATCGTAACGCCTCGCGCGGGATGCTTGAGCGCAATCGCCAGAGGAGCCATCGATGCACAACTGGAAGAAGGCCCTGGCCAACGCCCGTCCGGGCGAATCGAAATACAAGCTGCTGGTCCAGGCGGTCGCCGCCGACATTGAACAGGGTACCTTGCTCGACGGCCAGCGGTTGCCACCGCAACGCCAGGTTTCGGATGCCCTGGGCATCAGCGTGCAGACCGTGACCAACGCCTACAAGGAGCTGGAGCGCCAGGGCCGGGTGCGCTGCGAGGTGGGCCGTGGCAGCTTCGTTTCGCGGCGTACCAGTGAGCGTGTGGCCACCAGCATGCTCGATCAAACCGAGCAGGCGCTGATGGACTTTTCCAATGCGCGTATCCTGCATACGGCTGATCACGACCGCCTGTGGCGGCAGACCTGCCTGGAGCTAGCGCAGGAGCCGGACCAACCGTGGATTCACGCCTTCCGCCCGATTGCCGGCATGCAGCACCAGCGCGAGGCCGCGGTGCGCTGGCTGGCGCGCCTGGGTATGGATGTGGGCATCGAGGATGTGCTGCTGACCAGCGGCGCCGCCCACGGTATTTTCCTCGCCTTGGCTACCCTGGCCGGCCCGGATGACGTGGTGCTCTGCGAAGGGCTGACCGACCACGGCGCCATCGGTAGCTCGCAGGTGCTCGGCTTCACCCTCAAGGGCCTGGAGATGGATCGCTACGGCCTGAACCCCGAGCATTTCGAGGACATGTGCGGCAACGAGCGCATCACCGCGCTGGTTTGCACGCCCAACCTCAACAACCCCACCAGCGCGCTGATGCCCGACGAGCGCCGCCGCCAGATCGCCGAGATCGCCCGCCGCTATGGCGTGTACATCATCGAAGACGACGTCTACGGCCCGCTGCTGGCCGGCCAGCAGGCCACCCGGCCGCTGAGCCATTACGCGCCGGAGCTGTCGTTCTACTGCACCAGCATGACCAAGTCGGTGCTCACCGGCCTGCGTATCGGCTACCTGGTGATGCCCAAGCGCCTGGCCCTGCGCACCGAGAGTATCCTGCGGGTCAACAGCTGGATGGCGCCGTCGCTGCTCGGTGAAATCGCCACGCGCTGGATCGACTCCGGCGAGGCCGAGGACCTGGTGCAGTTGCAGAGGCAGCTGCTGGCCAACCGACAGGCGCTGGTGGAACAGGAGCTGGGCGAGCACCTGATCGGCAACCACCCCTATTCGCTCAACAGCTGGTTGCGCGTACCCGAAGGCTGGGAAACCGATGGCCTGCTGCGCGAGCTGCGTCGGCGCAACGTCGCTCTGACCCTGCCCGACCCTTTCGTCCCGCCCGGCATGCCGCGGCCGCGCGCGGTACGTTTGTGCGTCGGCGCCGAATGCAGCGAAGCGAAGATGCGCCAGGGCGTGCAGATCGTGCGGGACGTGTTCGAGCAGTATCCGAAGGTGCATGATTTTTGAGCGGGCACCGACGGTGCGCGGACTCAGCCCCCTCTCCCGCTTGCGGGAGAGGGCTGGGGAGAGGGGTTCGTGTAGCCCGGATGAAATCCGGGAGCGGTTTGCACCAATGCTTCCGGGTTGCATCGGTGCGCACAGCACAGCCTACGCAAACGCACCGATTGCTCGCCTCTTGAAGTGCCCGAATAAAAAATCGTCCTAGTACATTCAGCCGCTCAATTTCCCGCTCATACACTCGGCCGCACACCTTCACGGAACGTGCGCCATGTCTTCCATCCACTTCGATGAACTGCTCCAGGCCCGCCAGCGTATCGCCGGCCTGGTGCGCCAGACGCCGCTGGAGCACTCGCCCAGCCTGAGCCGCCTGGCCGGTGTGCCGGTGTGGCTGAAGTTGGAATCGCAGCAGGCCACCGGCAGCTTCAAGCTGCGCGGCGCGAGCAATGCGGTGGCGCAGCTGGATGCCGAGCAAAAGCGCCTCGGCGTGGTCACTGCCTCCACCGGCAATCACGGCCGCGCCCTCGCCTTCGCCGCCGCGCAGCAGGGTGTGAAGGCCATCGTCTGCCTCTCCGAGCTGGTGCCGCAGAACAAGGTGCGCGCGATTCGCGAACTGGGCGCCGAGGTGGTGGTCAGTGGCCGCAGCCAGGACGACGCCCAGCTCGAAGCCCTGCGCATCGCTCGCGAACAGGGTGCTGCGTTCATCCCGCCCTTCGACCACCCGCATGTGATTGCCGGCCAGGGCAGCCTGGGCCTGGAGATTCTCGAGCAGTGCCCGGACGTCTGCGAAGTGCTGGTACCGCTGTCCGGCGGTGGTCTGTTCGCCGGCGTGGCGCTGGCGATCAAGGCGGCCAGTCCGGCCATTCGCACCCACGGCATCAGCATGCAACTGGGCGCGGCGATGCACGCCAGCCTGCAGGCCGGCGAACCGGTCGAGGTAGAGGAACTGCCAACCCTGGCCGATTCCCTCGGCGGCGGTATCGGTCTGGATAACCGCTTCACCTATTCCATCACCCGCGAGCTGTGCGACCAGCTGCACCTGCTCGACGAGGCTTCCATTGCCCGTGGCATTCGTCACGCCTACCGCGAAGAAAGGCTGGTGGTCGAGGGCGCAGCTGCCGTCGGCATCGCCGCCCTGCTCGACGGCCTGATCGAACCACGCGGCCCGGTGGTGGTGGTGATCAGCGGTCGCAATATCGATATCGACCAGCACCTGCGCCTGCTCAATGGCGCCGACGCCTGAGGAACTCCCATGGCCAAGACCCTGATACTCAACCAGGCCGATTTGCGTGGGTGCGTCGGCCTAGACACTGACAGCCTCGCGGTGGTGGAGAACGCCTTCCGCCTGCTCGCCACGGCCGCTGTTGCGATGCCGCCGATCCTGCGTCTGGACGTGCCCGAGCATAACGGCGAGGTGGACGTGAAGACCGCCTATCTGCCAGGCGTCGCCCATTTCGCGATCAAGGTTAGTCCCGGCTTCTTCGATAACCCCAAGTTCGGCCTGCCCAGCCTCAATGGCCTGATGATGCTGTTTTCGGCACAGACCGGCCTGGCCGATGCGCTGCTGCTGGATAACGGCTACCTCACCGCCGTACGCACCGCCGCCGCTGGTGCCGTCGCCGCCAAATGGCTGGCCCGCGAGGACGCCAAGGTGGTCGCCATCCTCGGCGCCGGCGAGCAGGCGCGCCTGCAGTTGCAGGCTCTGCGCCTGGTGCGTGAGGTGCGCGAGGTGCGTATCTGGGCCCGTGACCCCGCCAAGGCCCAGGCCATGGCCGCCGAGCTGGACGATGCGCGCGCGGAGGACAGCGTCGACGCGGCGCTGGATGGCGCCGATATCGCCATCACCACCACGCCCAGTCGCGAGCCGCTGATCCAGCCGCAGCACCTGCGCCCCGGCCTGCATATCACCGCCATGGGCTCGGATGCCGAGCACAAGAACGAGATCGCCCCGGCCGTGCTGGCGCGGGTCGATGCCTATGTCGCCGATCGTCTGAGCCAGACCCGCGTATTGGGTGAGCTGCATCACGCCATCGCCACCGGCCTGGTGGCTGCCGATGCTGACTTCGCCGAGCTCGGCCAGGTGATCGCCGGCCAGCGCCCCGGTCGCACCGCGCCCGAGCAGATCACCCTGTGCGACCTCACCGGTACCGGCGCCCAGGACACCGCCATCGCCAGCCTCGCCTATCAGCGCGCCGTCGCGGCCGGCAAAGGCCTCAGTTTCGATTCCTGAAACCTGCGGGCGCGGCACGCCGCGCCTGAATAACTGTTCCATCACGAGGGCAACGCAATGTCCGAAATCGTCGTCAACCTCCCCTTCACTCGGGAGGAATATGCCCAGCGCCTGGCCAAGACGCGTAGCGCCATGCAGGCCAGGGGCATCGAGCTGCTGATCGTCACCGACCCGTCGAACATGGCCTGGCTCACCGGCTATGACGGCTGGTCGTTCTACGTGCACCAGTGCGTGCTGCTGGCGCTCGATGGCGAGCCGGTCTGGTACGGCCGCGGCCAGGACGCCAACGGCGCCAAGCGCACGGTGTTCATGCAGCAGAGCAACATCGTCGGCTACCCCGATCACTACGTGCAGTCCACCGAGCGCCACCCGATGGACTACCTGGCCAAGGAGGTCATTGCCGCGCGTGGCTGGAACAGGCTCAGCATCGGCGTCGAGCTGGACAACTACTACTTCAGCGCTGCCGCCTACGCCTCGCTGCAGCGCAATCTGCCCAACGCGCGCTTCGTCGATTCGACTGCTTTGGTCAACTGGCAGCGGGCGATCAAGTCGTCCACCGAGATCGGCTACATGCGCATCGCGGCGAAGATCGTCGAGCAGATGCACGCGGCGATCTTCGCCAAGATCGAGCCGGGCCTGCGCAAGAACGAGCTGGTGGCCGAGATCTACCGCACCGGCATCCTCGGTGCAGACGGCCATGGCGGCGACTATCCGGCCATCGTCCCGCTGCTGCCCACCGGCGCCGATGCCAGCGCGCCGCACCTGACCTGGGACGACTCGCCGATGATCAGCGGCGCCGGCACCTTCTTCGAGATCGCCGGCTGCTACAAGCGCTATCACTGTCCGCTGTCTCGCACTATCTATCTGGGCAAGCCACCGCAGCATTTCCTCGACGGCGAGAAGGCCGTGGTCGAAGGCATCGCCGCCGGCCTGGAGGCGGCCAAGCCGGGCAATACCACCGGCGATATCGCCCGCGCCTTCTTCAAAGTGCTGGAGAAGTTCGGCATCCACAAGGACAGCCGCTGCGGCTACCCCATCGGTATCAGTTATCCGCCGGACTGGGGCGAGCGCACCATGAGCCTGCGCCCCAGTGACGAGAGCGTGCTGCAGCCGGGGATGACCTTTCACTTCATGCCGGGCCTGTGGCTGGACGACTGGGGCCTGGAAATCACCGAATCGATCCTGATCACCGACAGCGGCGTGGAAACCCTCTGCGACGTGCCGCGCAAGCTGTTCGTGAAGGACTGATGCCATGACCGACGTTCTGCGCGACAACCCCATCAGCCCCACGGTCGATTTCGACCGTGACGGTGTGCAACACGGCTTCCTCAAGCTGCCCTATTCCCGTGACGACTCGGCCTGGGGCGCGGTGATGATCCCGGTGACCGTGGTGAAGCACGGCAGCGGCCCCACCGCGCTGCTTACCGGCGGCAACCACGGCGATGAATACGAAGGCCCGCTGGCGCTGAGCAAACTGGCCCAGCGTCTGCGCGCCGAGGACGTCGCTGGTCGGGTGATCATCGTGCCGTTCATGAACACCCCGGCGGTGCAGGCTGGCACCCGCACCTCGCCCATCGACAAGGGCAACCTCAACCGCAGCTTTCCCGGCAAGCCGGACGGCACGGTGACGCAGAAGATCGCCGATTATTTCCAGCGCAGCCTGCTGCCGCTGGCCGACGTGGTGCTGGACATCCACTCCGGCGGCAAGACCCTCGACTTCCTGCCATTCGCCGCCTGCCACGTGCTGCCCGACAAGGCGCAGGACGCCGCTTGCGCCGCCGGCATGCGCGCCTTCGCCGCGCCCTACTGCATGCGCATGCTGGAGCTGGACGCGGTGGGCATGTACGACACCGCCGCCGAGGAACAGGGCAAGGTATTCGTTACCACCGAGCTGGGTGGCGGCGGCAGCAGCACGGCGAAAAGCCTGGCCATCGCCGAGCGTGGCGTGCGCAACCTGCTGATCCATTTCGGCCTGCTGCCGGGCGAGATCGAGGCGGGTGAGTCGGTGATGCTCGACATGCCCGACGGCGACTGCTTCGTCGCCAGCGAGGATGACGGTCTGCTGGAGATGTGCCGAGATCTCGGCGCCAGGGTGGAGAAGGGCGAGGTGATCGCGCGGGTGCACAGTGCGCGTCGTACTGGCGAGCCGGCCACCGAATACCGCGCCAAACGCAGCGGTCTGCTCGCTGCCCGGCATTTTCCGGGGCTGGTGAAAGGTGGTGATACCCTCGCAGTCATCGCCGAGGTGGTGGACTAGAAACGGTCGCGGCTAAGGCCCTCCCACAGTCTGAGTGTCTCGTGGGAGGGGCTTTAGCCGCGATCTGGCCTCTACATCTTTAAACCCTTAGCCAACCGAGAAACCGATGCACAAGCTCGACCGCTATGACCTGAAGATCCTGCGCATCCTCTCCGAGGATGGACGGATCACCAAGTCGGCCCTGGCCGAGGCGATCAACCTCTCGGTGACGCCGGCCTGGGAACGGGTGCGCAAGCTGGAAAGCGCCGGGTTGATTCAGGGATATCGCGCGCAGATCGATTGGGCTGCGCTGTTTCGCAGCCAGCGGGTGCTGGTGGAAATCACCCTGGCCCGCCACACCGCGCAGGACATGCGCCGCTTCGAGCAGCGCCTGAACGAGGCGCCGGAAGTGGGCTTCTGCTACGCCACCGGCGGCGGTGTCGATTACATCGCGATGATCCGCGCCCGCGACATCGACCACTACCAGCGCTTCATCGACCAGCTGCTGCTGGAAGACCTCGGCATCGAGCGCTACTTCACCTATATCGTCACCAAGACCATCAAGGCGGACACGTCGGGCGCGCCCGCCGAACTGGACGACTAACGTACGCCACCATGAGATGTCGGGCATCTGTAGGGTGGATTAGCCGCCTGCCGAGGTGACCGAGCGTTTCACCTTCACCGCCGCCAAGACATCGCCCTGACCTTAACGGCCTGTGGGGGCGGCTCAGCTGCAGAGGCGTAATTGGGCGCGAATGGTCGGGAATGCGGAGGCATAAGCGGCAAACCGTTCGTCGACTACTACCCCCTGGAACTGAACCAAAGACTTTTCCCGGGAGTCCGTCTCCGGGACGGGCAGGAGGTCCGTTTCCGATGCAATGCCTTGATTCGGAAGGGCTTCCGCGCAAAGGCCAATCACCAGGGTCACTGGGTTTGAATAAGTTCTTCATGTCACTTTGCCTGGGAGGCGCTCTTTTACTGGGAATTTGTACCCAAGCCTCCGCTACCTTTCGCATTCACACCATTCCTGCCACTGCGCCAGCGGCCGCGCCCAAACCGGCCAGCGAAGTGATCGACCGCGCCCTTGGTGCACTGGGCACGCCTTACCGCTGGGGCGGTACCAGCCTGCGCCACGGCTTCGATTGCAGCGGCCTGGTGCAATACGCCTTCAAGACCCAGGATGACCTCGACCTGCCGCGTACCTCCCGCGCCCTGTCGCGCCTGGACGCGCCCTCGGTGAAACGAAGCGACCTGCAGCCCGGCGATCTGCTGTTCTTCCGCATTCGCAGCCGCTCGGTGGATCACGTCGCCATCTACATCGGTGAGGGCCGCTTCGTCCACGCGCCGCGGCGCGGCACCAAGGTGCGCATCGACCGCCTCAACAATTCGTACTGGCAGCGGCATTTCCAGTTGGCCAAGCGGGTGGTGCCGGAGGCCTGAGTCAGCGACGGCGCGACCTTTCATCCAGGCGGTCTGAACATCTGCGGCAAAACCTATCCCGCGAGTCAACAATGCGCTAGAATGCGCGCCGTTCGTGGCCATGTCGGCTGCGACAGTGGGTTCCCTCACCCCACTTCATGAAAAAGGACATCGACATGACCCTGATTCCTGCGTCGGTCAGTCGGCCCGTGCTGGCCGGCCTGATCGCTTTCCATATCCTCATCATCATCGCCAGCAACTACCTGGTGCAGCTGCCGATCACCCTGTTCGGCTGGCATACCACCTGGGGTGCGTTCAGCTTTCCGTTCATCTTCCTGGCCACCGACCTCACCGTGCGTCTGATCGGCAAGCACGCTGCGCGCGTGGTGATCGCCCGGGTGATGCTGCCTGCGCTGGTCGCCTCCTATGTGGTGTCTGTGCTGTTCCACGAAGGTGCTTTTGGCGGCCTGGCTATGCTGGGCGACTTCAACCTGTTCGTCTTCCGTATCGCCGGGGCCAGCTTCCTGGCCTACGCCTTCGGCCAGTTGCTCGATATCCAGGTGTTCGACCGCCTGCGCAAGATGCGCCAGTGGTGGGTCGCGCCGACGGCCTCGACCATCTTCGGCAACCTGCTCGATACCTTCCTGTTCTTCTCGGTGGCCTTCTGGCGCAGCGACGATCCCTTCATGGCCGCCAACTGGGTAGAGATCGCCACGGTGGACTACGTGATCAAGCTGGCCATCAGCCTGATCCTCTTCGTGCCGCTGTACGGCATGCTGCTCAGCGCCATCGTTCGCGCACTGCCGCAGCGTACCGCTACCGCCTGAGTCAAACCGTAGCAATCCGGGGGCAGCGGTGCGCACGGCGCACCCTACAGAAGGAGCACGGCGGTTTCGGATGTGAGCAGAAAAACCGCCTGTTCGCCGATCACCTTCAGAAAAAACTGCTGTCACGCCGCACCGGCTTGGAAAAAACGCCAAGCCACCCTTCCCTAGCATGTCTCCCATGTCCATCGGCCCGGAGACATCGCCATGCCCCTCGACCATCCCCTGCTGTTCAAATCGCTGTGCTACGTCGACGGTCACTGGCTGCACAGTGACGACGGCGCCAGCATCGCCGTGCACAACCCGGCCGACCAGAGCGTGATCGGCCATGTGCCGATGCTTGATCAGACGCAGATCGTCGCCGCGGTGGACGCCGCCCAGCGCGCGTTCGCCGACTGGCGCGAGCAGAGCCTGGAAACCCGCGCGGCGTTGCTGCGGCGCTGGGCCGAGCTGATCCTGCAGCATCAGGAGGACCTGGCGCGCATCCTCAGCCAGGAACAGGGCAAGCCGCTGGCCGAGGCCCGTGGCGAGATCCGCTACGCCGCCAGCTTCATCCCCTGGTTCGCTGAAGAGGCGCGCAGGCTCTACGGCCAGACCATTCCCAGTCATATCCCCGGTGCCCAGCTCGGTACGCTGAAGGAGCCGGTCGGCGTTTGCGCCCTGCTCACGCCCTGGAACTTCCCCAGCGCGATGATCACCCGCAAGGCCGCTGCAGCGTTGGCGGCTGGCTGCACCGTGGTGGTCAAACCAGCGCACGAGACGCCCTATTCAGCCTTTGCCCTGGCGCAACTAGCCGAGGAAGCCGGCTTGCCAGCCGGTGTGTTCAACGTGGTGCTGGGCGAACCGCAGATGACCATGGAAACCCTGGTCAAGGACACGCGGGTACGTTCTGTGAGCTTCACCGGCTCGACCCGCGTCGGCAAGCTGGTGCTGCAGGCTGCCGCTGAGGATGTGAAGAAAGTGGCGCTGGAGTTGGGTGGCAACGCGCCGCTGATCGTCTGCGCTGATGTCGACCTGGATCACGCCGTGCAGGTGGCGCTGGATGCCAAGTTCCAGACCTCTGGCCAGGACTGCTGCGCCGCCAACCGCATTCTGGTCGAGCGACCGGTGTACGAAGAATTTCTACAGCGCTTCGCCAAGGCCGTGCGCGACCTGCGCGTCGGCCCTGGCCATGACGCGCGCAACCAGATCGGTCCGCTGATGCACCAGGCTGCGTTGGACGTAACAGCTGCACGGGTTGCCGATGCCATCGAACAGGGAGCGCGCCTGCTGGTCGGAGGTGAGCCCCATGCGCTGGGCGGCTGGTTCTGGCAGCCGACGCTGTTGGCCGACGTTACCGATAGCATGCGCATCTACCGCGAGGAGAACTTCGCCCCTATCGCCGGTGTGCGCGCTTTCGACACCCTGGAGCAAGCCGTGGCCATGGCCAATGACACCGAATACGGTCTGGCCGCCTACATTTGTTCCAACCGCGTGGACGTCGTCCACCTGCTGATCCGTCGCCTCGACCACGCCATGGTCGCGGTCAACGGCACCAAGTTCACCGGCCACCCGATCCCATTCGGTGGCATGAAAGCCTCAGGCCTGGGCCGTGAGGGCGGCACGGAAGGCTTCGAGCCCTTCGTCGAAACCAAGTACTTCTGCATTCATCACCAGGGTCAGCGTTACTGAGCCCATCCGGAGGATTACCCATGAGCCATTACGACGAGCTGTTCGAGCAGGACCGTGCCCACTTCATGCACCCGTCCACCCACGCCCATGACCACGCCAGCGGCGCGCTCAAGGGGCGCATCATCACCGGCGCCTCGGGCATCCGCATTCAGGATCATGAAGGCCGCGAGCTGCTCGACGCCTTTGCCGGCCTGTACTGCGTGAACATCGGCTACGGCCGCACCGAGGTGGCCGAGGCGATCTACAAGCAGGCCAAGGAACTGGCCTACTACCACACCTACGTGGGCCACTCGACCGAGGCCATCATCGAGCTGTCGGCGCGCATCATCGACTGGGCGCCCAAGGGCATGAAGAAGGTCTACTACGGCCTGTCCGGCTCGGACGCCAACGAGACCCAGATCAAGCTGGTGCGCTACTACAACAACGTGCTCGGTCGCCCGGCGAAGAAGAAGATCATCTCCCGCCAGCGCGGCTACCATGGCTCGGGCATCATGACCGGCAGCCTCACCGGTCTGGCCAGCTTCCATCAGCACTTCGACCTGCCTCACGCGGACATCAAACACGCCGCCTGCCCGCACTTCTACAAGGCACCGACCGGCATGGACGAAGCGGCTTTCGTGCGCCATTGCGCCGAGGATCTGGAGCGTCTGATCCTGGCCGAAGGCCCGGATACCGTGGCCGCTTTCATCGGTGAGCCGGTGATGGGCACCGGCGGCATCATCGTCCCGCCCACCGGTTACTGGGAGGCGATCCAGGCCGTGCTGGCCAAGTACGACATTCTGTTGATCGCCGACGAAGTGGTCTGCGCCTTCGGCCGTCTGGGCACGCCGATGGGCAGCCAGATGTTCGGCATGCAGCCGGACCTGATCACCACCGCCAAGGGCCTGACCAGTGCCTACGCGCCGCTGTCGGCAGTGATCGTCGGCGAGAAGGTGTGGAACTTGATCGAGGAAGCCTCCAGCCGTGACGGCGCCATGGGCCATGGCTGGACCTACTCCGGCCATCCGATCTGCGCCGCCGCTGCGCTGGCCAACCTGGATATTCTCGAAAAGGAAAATATCTCTGCCAACGCCGCTGACGTCGGCGCCTACCTCAACCAGCAACTGCGCCAGACCTTCGAAGGTCATCCGCTGGTGGGTGAAGTGCGTGGTGTCGGCATGCTCGCCGCGTTGGAGTTCATGGCCGACAAGGAGGCGCGCACGCCATTCGACCCGGCGCTCAAGGTCGGTCCGCGGGTTTCCGCTGCCTGCCTGGAGCGCGGCATGATCGCCCGTGCCATGCCGCACGGCGACATCCTTGGCTTCGCCCCGCCGTTGGTGCTGACCCGCGCCGAAGCGGATGAAGTGGTGGGTATCGCCAAGGCGGCGGTGGATGCGGTGGCGAGTGAGGTGCTTTGAGGCGAACCGCTGCAATGGGCTTCAGCGTGAAAGTCGAAGCCCTTCGCCAATTCGGTGCGCACTGCGCACCCTACAACACCGTTGCGAACTGTAGGGTGCGCCGTGCGCACCGAGTCGATCAGCGTTGCTTGTCCAGCTTGCGCAGAAACACGGTCATTTCCTTCTCGGCCTGCTTGTCGCCCTTGGCCTGTGCCGCGGCAATGCCCTGCTGCCAGGCCTGCCGCGCGCCGTCGTGGTCTCCCTCGGCCTGCAGCGCCTTGCCCAGCAGCTTCCAGGCCGCTGAATAGGTGGGGTCGAACTCTACGCAGCGTTGCAGGTGCTCGGCCGCCTGGGTGGCGTTACCACCATCCAGATGGGCCTTGCCCAGGCCGAAGCGCAGCAGGGCGTTGTCCATGCCCTTGGCCAACATCTTTTCTAGCGCCTCAGTGCTCACAGGGAGTCTCCTTCGTCGGCCACGCTCGCTCCTACGAGATGTGTCTTCTCTAGCTTCAGAAGAACGTCAACCCTGCCTGGAACAGGCGCTCGACGTCGCGGATGTACTTCTTGTCGACCAGGAACAGGATCACGTGGTCGCCGGACTCGATCACCGTGTCGTCGTGGGCGATCAGCACCTGTTCGTCGCGGATGATGGCGCCGATGGTGGTGCTGGGTGGCAGGGCGATGTCTTCGATGGCGCGGCCGATCACCTTGCTCGATTTGGCATCGCCATGGGCGATCACCTCCAGCGCCTCGGCTGCGCCGCGGCGCAGGCTATGCACGCTTTCGATATCGCCGCGGCGCACGTGGGTCAGCAGGGTGCCGATGGTGGCCAGCTGCGGGCTGATGGCGATGTCGATCTCGCCGCCCTGCACCAGGTCGACATAGGCCGGGTTGTTGATGATGGTCATCACCTTGCGCGCACCCAGGCGCTTGGCCAGCAGCGACGACATGATGTTGGCCTCGTCGTCGTTGGTCAGGGCGAGGAAGATGTCGGCATCGTTGATGTTCTCTTCCACCAGCAGGTCGCGATCCGAGGCACTGCCCTGCAGTACGATGGTGCTGTCGAGGTTCTCCGACAGGTAGCGGCAGCGCGCCGGGTTCATCTCGATGATCTTCACCTGGTAGCGGCTTTCGATGGCCTCGGCCAGGCGTTCGCCGATATTGCCGCCGCCAGCGATCACCACGCGCTTGTAGCTGTCCTCGAGGCGGCGCATCTCGCTCATCACTGCGCGGATGTGGGCCTTGGCGGCGATGAAGAACACCTCGTCATCGGCCTCGATCACGGTGTCGCCCTTGGGCATGATCGGCCGGTTGCGGCGGAAGATCGCCGCGACGCGGGTGTCGACGTTGGGCATGTGCTGGCGCAACTGGCGCAGTTGCTGGCCCACCAGCGGGCCGCCGTAGTAGGCCTTGACCGCCACCAGCTGAGCCTTGCCTTCGGCGAAGTCGATCACCTGCAGGGCGCCGGGGTATTCGATCAGGCGCTTGATGTAGTTGGTCACCACCTGCTCGGGGCTGATCAGCACGTCGACCGGAATCGCTTCATTGTCGAACAGCGCCTCGCGGGTCAGGTAGGCCGCCTCGCGCACCCGGGCGATCTTGGTCGGCGTGTGGAACAGGGTGTAGGCCACCTGACAGGCCATCATGTTGACTTCGTCACTGTTGGTCACCGCCACCAGCATGTCGGCATCGTCAGCGCCGGCCTGGCGTAGCACGGTGGGGAAGGAGCCCTTGCCCTGAACGGTGCGGATGTCCAGGCGGTCGCCAAGGTCGCGCAGGCGATCACCATCGGTGTCGACCACGGTGATGTCGTTGGCCTCGCTGGCCAGGTGTTCGGCCAGGGTGCCGCCCACTTGGCCGGCGCCGAGAATGATGATTTTCACTGATCGCTCCGTTAGCTGTGGCTGGTCACAGCGGTCTTTATCAGCTTGGCATAGTAGAAGCCGTCGTGGCCGTCCAGCTGTGGCAGCAACTGGCGACCGTGGGCGGGCTGCAGGCCGAAATCGCCCTCGATGGCTATTTCTCGGGCATCGGGGGTTCGGGCGAGGAAGGCAGCGATGGTTTCGCTGTTTTCCGTCGGCAGCACCGAGCAGGTGGCGTAGAGCAGGATGCCGCCAGGCGCGAGGGTCGGCCACAGTGCATCGAGCAGTTCGCCTTGAAGTTGCGCCAGGGCGGGAATGTCCTCGGGTTTGCGCGTCAGTTTGATATCGGGATGACGGCGGATCACCCCGGTGGCCGAGCAGGGGGCGTCGAGCAGGATGCGCTGGAACGGCGTGCCATCCCACCAGACCTTGGTTGCACGGCCGTCGGCAGCGATCAGGCGCGCCTCCAGACCGAGGCGCTCGAGGTTCTCGCGTACGCGCGCCAGGCGCTTGGCTTCCAGATCCACGGCGACCACTTCGCCCAGGCCCGGCTCGACTTCCAGCAGGTGACAGGTCTTGCCGCCCGGCGCGGCGCAGGCATCCAGCACGCGTTGGCCTGGTGCCAGCTCCATTAAGTCAGCGGCCAGTTGCGCGGCTTCGTCCTGCACGCTGACGCGGCCTTCCTTGAAGCCGGGCAAGGTGGTCACGTCGCAGGGCTGCAACAGGCGTACGCCGTCGCGGCTGAAGGTGCAGGGTTCGGCGGCGATGCCGGCTTCGTGCAGCTCGTTGAGGTAGGCGTCGCGGCTGCCGTGGCGGCGATTGACCCGCAGGATCAACGGCGGATGCGCGTTGTTGGCGGCGCAGATGGCTTGCCAGTGTTCCGGCCAATGCGCCTTGAGTGCCTTCTGCAGCCAACGTGGGTGCGCGCTGTGCAGCACCGGGTCGCGATCGAGTTCAGCGTACAACGCCTCGTGCTCGCGCTGGGCACGGCGCAACACGGCATTGAGCAAGCCCTTGGCCCAGGGTTTCTTCAGCGCGCCGGCGCAGCCGACCGTCTCGCCGATGGCGGCGTGCTCGGGGATGCGACTGTGCAGCAACTGATAGAGACCGATCAGCAGCAGCGCTTCCACATCCTTGTCGGCGGTCTTGAAGGGCTTTTCCAGCAGCTTGTCGGCCAGCAGTTGCAGGCGTGGCTGCCAGCGCGCGGCGCCGAAGGCCAGGTCCTGCGCCAGGGCGCGGTCGTGGTGTTCGACCTTGTCCAGCTGCGGCGGCAGGCTGCTGCCCAGCGAGGCCTTGCCGGACAGCACTGCGGTCAGGGCGCGGGCCGCGGCCAGGCGTGGGTTCATTGACCGAGCACCAGGCCGGGCGCGAACTGCTCGCGGCGGCTGTTGTACAGATCGCTGAAGGCCAGCGGCTTGCCGCCGGGCAATTGCAGGCGAGTCAGGCGCAGTGCGCCCTCGCCGCAGGCCACGGTCAGGCCGTGCTTGTCGGCGGCGAGGATAGTGCCTGGGGTGCCCTTGCCCTCACTGATCTCGGCCGCATGCACTTTCAATGCATCGCCGTTCAGCGTGGTGTGGCAGATCGGCCAGGGATGGAAGGCGCGTACCAGGCGCTCCAGCTCGACGGCCGGGCGGCTGAAGTCCAGAAGTGCTTCGTTCTTGTTCAGCTTGTGCGCGTAGTTGGCCAGGGCATCGTCCTGCACTTCGCCTTTCAGCGTGCCGGCGGCCAGACCATCGATGGCTTGCAGTACGGCCTGTGGGCCGAGCAGGGCAAGGCGGTCGTGCAGGCTGCCGCCCGTGTCATCGGCTGAGATAGGTGTCGTCACCTTGAGCAGCATCGGCCCGGTGTCCAGGCCCGCTTCCATCTGCATCACGGTGACGCCGGACTCAAGATCACCGGCCTGCACGGCGCGTTGGATCGGCGCGGCGCCGCGCCAGCGCGGCAGCAAGGAGGCGTGGCTGTTGATGCAGCCCAGACGCGGGGTGTCGAGCACCACCTGCGGCAGGATCAGGCCATAGGCAACCACCACCATCAGGTCCGGCTGCAGTGCGGCCAGCTCGGCCTGGGCCTCTTCGTTGCGCAGGCTGGCCGGTTGGTAGACCGGGATGCCATGTTCGACGGCGAGTTGCTTGACCGGGCTCGGCATCAGCTTCTGACCACGGCCGGCCGGGCGATCCGGCTGGGTGTAGACGGCGATGATCTGGTGCGGGCTGGCCAGCAGGGCCTTGAGGTGCTCGGCAGCAAATTCAGGGGTGCCGGCAAAGACGATACGCAATGAGTCAGGCATGGGGGCTCGCTAAAGAAAAAGGCTTGCCGTGGCAAGCCTTCTGGATGGGGCGTCAAGCGCGTTGGCGATGCTGTTTTTCCAGCTTCTTCTTGATGCGGTCGCGCTTGAGGTTGGACAGGTAGTCGACGAACAGCTTGCCGTTGAGGTGATCGCACTCGTGCTGGATGCACACGGCGAGCAGGCCTTCGGCAATCAGCTCATAGGGCTGGCCATCGCGATCCAGCGCCTTGATCTTGACCTTCTGCGGGCGGTCGACGTTTTCGTAGAAGCCAGGCACCGACAGGCAGCCTTCCTGGTACTGGTCCATCTCATCGGTCAAAGGCTCGAACTCGGGGTTGATGAATACCCGCGGCTCGGACTTGTCCTCGGACAGGTCCATGACCACCACGCGCTTGTGCACGTTGACCTGCGTCGCCGCCAGGCCGATACCAGGAGCGTCATACATGGTCTCGAACATGTCGTCGACCAGCTGACGGATGGAGTCATCCACAACGTCCACCGGTTTGGCGATGGTACGCAGGCGTGGATCAGGAAATTCAAGGATATTCAGGATCGCCATATGCGTTTGTGATGCACTTGTGGAATAAAGTCAAAATCCGCTGCTAAGATGATGAACAGCATTGAAAAACGGCTTCACGCCGCGTATTCAGCGGGTTTGGCACGCGGCGCTAGGGCGCTTCACGTGAAGGCACATAATAAAGGGATTCACCGTATGAGGAAATCACTACTCGCCCTGCTCTTCGCAGCTGGCGGACTGGCCCTGACCAGCTTGGCTCAGGCCGAAGTGCAACTCAAGGACGGTCACCCGGACCGCTACACCGTGGTCAAGGGCGATACCCTCTGGGACATTTCCGGCAAGTTCCTGCGCCAGCCGTGGAAATGGCCGGAGATCTGGCACGCCAACCCACAGGTGGCCAACCCGCACCTGATCTATCCCGGCGATACCCTCAACCTGGTCTACGTTGACGGTCAGCCGCGCCTGATGCTCAACCGCGGCGAGTCGCGCGGTACCATCAAGCTGTCGCCGCAGGTGCGCAGCACGCCGATGGCCGAAGCGATCCCGACCATCCCGCTGGAGGCGATCAACAGCTTCCTGCTGAGCAACCGCATCGTCGATACGCCAGAGGAATTCAACGGCAAGCCCTATGTCGTTGCCGGCAACGCCGAGCGCGTGGTCAGTGGCGCCGGCGATCGTGTCTATGCGCGGGGTGCGTTCGACGAACAGAATCCGATCTATGGCATCTTCCGTCAGGGCAAGACCTATGCGGACCCAGATACCCAGGAATTCCTGGGCATCAACGCCGATG
Source organism: Ectopseudomonas toyotomiensis (assembly GCF_017167985.1). Taxonomy (NCBI): domain Bacteria; kingdom Pseudomonadati; phylum Pseudomonadota; class Gammaproteobacteria; order Pseudomonadales; family Pseudomonadaceae; genus Ectopseudomonas; species Ectopseudomonas toyotomiensis. Next base: position 2,307,292 of record NZ_CP070505.1, read on the forward strand.
ATATCGGCACCGGTGAAGTCGTAGCTGAGGAAGGTGATATCGGTACTCTGGTGCTGAGCCGTTCCACTCAGGAAGTGCGCCTGGGAGATCGCCTGTTCCCTACCGAGGAGCGTGCGATCAACTCCACCTTCATGCCCAGTGAGCCGAGCAGCGAAATCAATGGCCTGATCCTCGATGTACCGCGTGGTGTGACCCAGATCGGTCAGTTCGACGTGGTCACTTTGAACAAGGGCGCCCGTGATGGCCTGGAAATCGGCAACGTGCTGGCGATCTACAAGACCGGCGAGACCGTACGTGACCGCGTTACCGGCGAGAGCGTGAAGATCCCGGACGAGCGCTCCGGCTTGCTGATGGTGTTCCGCACCTATGACAAGCTCAGCTACGGTCTGGTTCTGCAGGCCAGCCGCCAACTGGCGGTGATGGACAAGGTCCGCAACCCGTAATACCCGACGAGCCCCGCACTAGCGGGGCTCGTGCTTTCTGGCCGCCAGGATGGCGGTGCAACTGCTCAGGGAAGAATCGTCATGCCTGCACCCTCCTCGCTTTCCCCCGCCGTTTCTCCTGCCGAGCTCGAAGCCCGCTTGCGTCTGCATCTATTGCCAGAGCTGGGGCCACGGCGCTTTCGCAAACTCCTGAGCGCTTTCGATAGCGCCTCGGCAGCGCTCAGTGCGCCGGCCACTGCCTGGCGTGCGTTGGGCTTGCCGGCTGCCTGCGCCGAGCCCCGGCGCAGTGCGCAGATCCGCGAGCGAGCGGCGGCTGCCCTGCACTGGCTGGATAAGCCTGGTCAGCATGTGCTGATGTGGGACGATCCAGCCTATCCGGCTCTGCTCGGCGAGCTGACGGATGCGCCGCCGTTGTTGTTCGTGGCGGGCGATCCGGATGTGCTGGAGGCGCCGCAACTGGCCATGGTCGGTAGTCGGCGCGCCTCGCGGCCCGGCCTGGATAACGCACGAGCCTTTGCCCGCAGCCTGGCGGGCGGTGGTTTTGTCATCACCAGTGGTCTGGCGTTGGGGATCGATGGTGCTGCGCATCAGGGGGCGCTGGACGGCGGCGGCAAAACGGTGGCCGTGCTGGGCACTGGCTTGCAGTGCCTTTACCCGCGGCGGCATGTGGGGCTGGCGGCGCAGATCATCGAGCAAGGTGGCGCGCTGGTGTCAGAGTTGCCGCTGGACTGTCCGCCGCAGGCGAGTAATTTCCCGCGGCGCAACAGGATCATCAGCGGGTTGTCGCTGGGTGTACTGGTGGTCGAGGCCAGCCCTTCCAGCGGCTCGCTGATCACCGCGCGCCTGGCCGCCGAACAGGGGCGCGAGGTCTACGCCATTCCTGGCTCGATCCATCATCCTGGCGCGCGAGGCTGCCATCAACTGATCCGAGATGGCGCCATCCTGGTGGAAAGCATCGAACATATCCTCGAAGCCCTGCGTGGCTGGCAGGCACCGGCCGTCCAGCCCACATCGGCGCCGCTCGCTAGCGTCGAGCATCCATTGCTGGCCTTGCTGCATGCCGCGCCGCACAGCACCGAGGCGCTGGTGCAGGCTAGCGGCTGGCCGTTGTCACAGGTGTTGGCAGCGTTGACCGAGCTGGAACTCGATGGCCTGGTGTGTACCGAGGCCGGGCGTTGGCTGGCGCGCAGTCGATAACAGTCCGTTAAGGCCCGTGGCAGGCAACGATTGGCTTGGATAGACTGCCGCCCATTGATTCCGCGGGAGACAGTCGATGGCCAGCAACTGGCAGATACAGCAAACGGCGCGAGTGGTGCGTGAGGGGGGCGTGATCGCCTATCCGACCGAGGCAGTCTGGGGCCTGGGCTGCGATCCCTGGAACGAAGCGGCGGTGGATCGCCTGCTGGCGCTCAAGGAGCGGCCGATGCACAAGGGGCTGATCGTGGTGGCCGACGACATCGAACAGTTCGACTTCCTGCTCGATGATCTGCCAGAGATCTGGCAGGAGCGCCTGGCTGGCAGCTGGCCAGGCCCGAACACCTGGCTGGTGCCGCATCAGAATCGCCTGCCCGAGTGGGTCACAGGCCAGCACGATACCGTTGCCCTGCGCGTCAGTGATCATCCACTGGTGCGTGCGCTATGTCGCTGCACCGGGCCGCTGATCTCCACCTCGGCCAACCCGGCGGGGCGCCCTTCGGCGCGTTCGCGTCTGCGCGTCGAGCAATACTTCCCAGGTGAACTGGACAAGGTGCTTGGCGGCGCTTTGGGCGGGCGCAAGAATCCCAGCCTGATTCGAGATCTGCGCACGGGCGATGTGATTCGGCCGTCCTAGAAGAGCGGCTCAAGCTGCAAGTCATTGCCGTAGGGTGCGCCGCGCGCACCGCGAAAACCACACAGGTCTGAGAACGAGTGGTGCGCATGGCGCACCCTACGGTCCGCCACCTCGGCTATGCACCGTCACTCAGATCTGCTTGCAGCGTCGTAGCCCGGATTGCAACTGGGCTACGGGTTTGTGCCGCTGCATGGGGTGATTCATCTTTCGTAGGGTGCGCCGCGCGCACCGGCTTTCGCCACACCCTGTCCGAAAGAATCGCGACACCATCAATATCTATCAGTCCTCACGGCAGCAGGATGGTCGAACCGGTGGTTTGCCGTGAGCTCAGCGCATCCTGTGCAGCAGCGGCGTCCTTCAGCGCATAGCGATTGCTGATTTCCACCAGCAGCTTGCCGCTGGCGATCATGCCGAATAGCTCGTCTGCCATGGCCTGCAGGCGCTGCGCGCTGGTGGCGTAACCGGCCAGGGTCGGGCGGGTGACGTACAGCGAGCCCTTCTGCGCGAGGATGCCCAGGTTGACCCCGGTGACCGCGCCGGAGGCATTGCCGAAGCTGACCAGCAGGCCGCGCGGTGCCACGCAGTCCAGCGAGGTTTCCCAGGTGTCCTTGCCAACGCCGTCGTAGACCACCGGGCACTTGCCGCCGTCGGTCAGCTCCAGCACCCGCTGCACGACGTTTTCATGGCTGTAGTCGATGGTCGCCCAGGCACCCTGTTCCTTGGCCCGCGCCGCCTTTTCCGCCGAGCTGACGGTGCCGATCAGCTTCACGCCCAGCGCCTTGGCCCACTGGCAGGCGAAGGAGCCAACGCCGCCGGCCGCAGCGTGGAACAGGATGGTCTCACCGCCTTTGAGTTCATAGGTCTGGCGCAACAGGTACTGCACAGTCAGACCCTTGAGCATTACCGCAGCGGCCTGCTCGAAGCTGATGTTGTCCGGCAGTTTCACCAACTTGTCGGCGGGCAGCACGTGCAGTTCGCTGTAGGCGCCGAGCGGGCCGGTGGCGTAGGCGACGCGGTCACCGACTTTGATGCCTTCGACCTCGCTGCCAATCGCTTCGACCACCCCGGCACCTTCGGTGCCCAGGCTCGAAGGCAGCGCGGGCGGCTGGTACAGGCCGCTGCGGAAGTAGGTGTCGATGAAGTTCAGGCCGATGGCCCGGTTGGCCACGCGCACCTCGCGCGGGCCAGGTGCTGCCGGCTGGTAGTCACGGTACTGCAGCACGTCGCTGCCGCCGTGCTGGCTGAACTCGATACGCTTGGCCATCTCGGATTCCTTGTCTGATCGGCGCCGCTGCAAGCGGCGAAAGAGCCTATCCAATCGTCCCGATTGACCGACGTCAACTGCGGATGTGCCTGGGTGAATGCTATGCTGCCCGCCGATTTCGACCTGCTCCCTGTTCAAGGTGCCGCCGTGACTGACCGTACCGAGGCCGTGAAGGCCTACCTGCTCGACCTGCAAGATCGCATCTGCTCCGCCCTGCAAGCCGAAGACGGCCAGGCCGTGTTCGCCGAGGACGCCTGGCAGCGTCCGGCCGGGGGCGGCGGGCGCACGCGGGTGATCGAGAACGGCGCGCTGATCGAAAAGGGCGGGGTGAATTTCTCCCACGTGTTCGGCGACAGCCTGCCGCCGTCGGCCAGCGCCCATCGCCCCGAGCTGGCCGGCCGCGGCTTCCAGGCCCTCGGCGTGTCGCTGGTGATCCACCCGGAAAACCCCTATGTGCCGACCTCGCACGCCAACGTGCGCTTCTTCAGCGCCGAGAAGGAAGGCGAGGAGCCGGTGTGGTGGTTCGGTGGCGGCTTCGACCTCACGCCCTACTACGCCAATGAAGAGGACTGCGTGCACTGGCACCAGGTCGCGTATGACGCCTGCGCACCGTTCGGTGCCGAGGTCTATCCCAAGTTCAAGGCCTGGTGCGACCGCTACTTCCACCTCAAGCACCGCGGCGAGCCGCGCGGCATCGGTGGGTTGTTCTTCGACGACCTCAATGAGTGGGACTTCGACACCAGCTTCGCCTTCATGCGCGCCATCGGTGACGCCTATATCCAGGCCTACCTGCCCATTGTCCAGCGCCGCAAGCTGATGCCGTTCGGCGAGCGTGAGCGAGAGTTCCAGGCCTTCCGTCGCGGTCGCTACGTTGAGTTCAACCTGGTGTTCGACCGTGGCACCCTGTTCGGCCTGCAGTCCGGCGGGCGCACCGAGTCGATCCTCATGTCGCTGCCGCCGCATGTGCGCTGGGGTTACGACTGGAAGCCGCAGCCCGGCAGCGAGGAAGCTCGCCTGACCGAGTATTTCCTGACCGATCGTGATTGGCTGGCGCAGGCCTAGCTTCCATTCTCTCTTGTAGAGCTGCGCCCCGAGGCGGGGCTCCTACAGGACGGCGTCAGTTTCGTAGATTTCTACCGTTACAGGACTTTCCATGGACCGCTACTGCGTCTTCGGCAACCCCATCGGCCACAGCAAATCGCCGCTGATCCACCGCCTGTTCGCCGAGCAGACCGGTCAGGCGCTGACCTACGATGCGCGCCTGGCGCCGCTGGACGACTTCGTTGGTGATGCCCGCGCCTTTTTCGCCGACGGCCTGGGCGGCAACGTCACCGTGCCGTTCAAGGAAGAGGCCTTTCGCATGGCCGACGAACTCACCGAACGCGCCCGCCGCGCCGGCGCGGTAAATACCCTGAAGAAACTGGCCGACGGCCGCCTGCTTGGTGACAACACCGACGGTGCCGGGTTAACCCGCGACTTGCAGGACAACGCTGGCTTCAGCCTGGCCGGCAAGCGCATCCTTGTGCTCGGCGCCGGCGGTGCCGTGCGCGGTGTGCTCGAACCCTTCCTGGCGCAGAAGCCGGCGGTGCTGGTGATCGCCAACCGCACCGTGGCCAAGGCCGAACAACTGGTTCGCGAATTCGCCGATCTCGGTCCGCTGGTCGCCGCTGGCTTCGACTGGATCGATGCGCCGGTGGACCTGATCGTCAACGGTACTTCTGCCAGCCTCGGTGGTGAGTTGCCGCCGATTGCGCCGAGCCTGATCCAGCCTGGTCATACCGTCTGCTACGACATGATGTACGGCCGTGAAGCGACCGCCTTCAACCGCTGGGCCTTTGATCAGGGCGCGGCGCGCTGCCTGGACGGCCTGGGCATGCTGGTCGAGCAGGCGGCCGAGGCGTTCGAGCTATGGCGTGGCGTGCGTCCTGATACGGCGCCGGTGCTGGCTGAGCTGCGCTGTCAACTGGCGGGCTGAGCGGGCATGGACGAGCAAGCGCTGCCGAGGATCAGGGGCTATCACGCCCATGTTTACTTTGACGCCAGCACCCTCGATCAGGCCCGTGCGCTGTGTGAAGAAGCCGCGCGGCTTTTCCCTCTGAAGATGGGACGGATGCACGAGCGCCCAGTCGGGCCACACCCGGATTGGAGCTGTCAGTTGGCCTTTCGTCCTGAGCTGTTCGGTGAGCTGGTGCCCTGGCTGATGCAACATCGCAATGGCCTTAACGTGCTGGTGCACCCGATCACTGACAACGAGCTGCGCGACCACCGCGACTGGCCGCTACGGCTCGGTCAGGTGCGCCCGCTGGATCTGAGCACGCTCGCAGACGAATGAGGGTTAGGACGAGCGGTCTCACTCAGTCTTCGAACAGTACCGGGCAGCGCTCGGCGCCTTCGAGCTTGAGGATTTCCTCCACCACTGGCGGCCGTGCCTGACGCAGCACCAGGCTGCGCTTCAGCGCCTGCAGGCGGCGCGCCTCCTGGTGCAGCATCTCCACGCCGGCATAGTCGATGAAGTTGATGTGCCGCGCGTCGATCACCAGGCGTTGCCCGCGGCTGCGTTGCAGCAACTGCTGGATGTACTGGCAGGCCCCGAAGAAGATCGAACCCTCGATGCGCAGCACCTCGTCGTCGCCGTCCTGCCACAGGCGCACGCGCGGCTGCGAGGTGCGTTTGAGGTAGAAGAACAACGAGGCCAACACGCCGGCGTAGATCGCCGTCTGCAGCTCCAGCACCAGGGTGGCGGCGAAGGTCAGCAGCATCACCATGAACTCGGAGCGACTGACCCGACGCAGCGCACGGATCGCCGGCAGATCCACCAGGCCCCAGCAGATCAGCAGGATGCCGGCCGCCATCACCGGCAGCGGGATATGCGTCAGTAGCGCTGCGCCGAACACCGCGAACAGCGCCACCAGCAGCGCCGAGAACACCCCGGCCAACGGCGTACGCGCGCCAGCCTGCAGGTTCAGCGCCGAGCGGGTGAAGGAACCGGCCGACAGCGAGGCGGAGAACCAAGGCCCGAGCATGTTCGACAGGCCCTGCGCGCGTACCTCCTGGTTGGCGTCGAGGAACTGGTGCGATTTCACCGCCAGCGCACGGGCGATGGACAGGCTGGTGACCAGCCCGAGCATGCCGCAGGCCACCGCTGCCGGCAGCAGGCGCAGCACGTCGTCGAGGTCGAAGCTCAGCATAGTCAGCGGTGGCAGGCCGCCGGCGAATGGTGCGACCAGGGCAATGTCAGCGGTGAAGCGCGCAGGCAGCAACCAGGCCAGCAGGCTGCCACAGACCAGGCCGATCAGCAGTGCAGGTGCCTTTGGCCAGAGCTTGCGCACGGCCACGCTGAGCAGCAGGGTGAAGGCCGCCAGGGCCAGACTCGGCCAGTGCGCTTCGGGCAGGTGCTGACCGATCTGCAGCAGGCTGGTCAGGGCCGTGGGTTGGCTGGCGACCTCGACGCCGAGCAGATTGGGCATCTGCCCGATGGCGATCACCAGCGCCGCGCCAAGAGTGAAGCCGAGCACCACCGACTGCGAGACGAAGTTCACCAGGGCGCCGAAGCGCAGCATACCTAGCAGCCACTGGAACAGCCCGGCGAGAAAGGTCAGCAGCAGGATCAGGGCGATGAATTCGTCGCTGCCGATGCGCGCCATGGGGCTGACGCTGGTGAACAGGACGATGGAGATGGCGGCGGTCGGCCCGCAGATCAGGTGCCAGGACGAGCCCCACAGGCAGGCGATGATCACCGGCACGATGGCAGCGTACAGGCCGTATTCGGCGGGCAGGCCGGCAATCAGCGCGTAGGCCAGCGATTGCGGCAGGGCCAGGATGGCGCCGGTCAGGCCCACCAGCAGGTCGTTGCCGAGGGTCTTGCGGCTGGTGCCAGGCAACCAGCGGAGAAACGGCAGCAGGGTCTGTCGGTCGGGTAGGCGCATGATTTGGGTCGAGGGTGGGCCGCAGGCGACTCCACCCTACTCACTTGCGGCGGTTAATTCAAAGCCGCGCCTTCACTGCAGCCAGCCCGTCGCCACCGTCGCGGGTGGTGACGCCCTGCAGCCAGCCATCGAGTACCTGCGGGTTGGCCTGGAGCCAGGCCTTGATCGCGGCGTCGTTGCTGGCCTGCTTGCTCAGCACCTGGTCCATGATGTTGTTCTCCATCTCCTGGGTGAACGTCAGGTTGCTCAGCAGCTTGCCGACGTTGGGGCACTGCGCGGCGTAGCCCTTGCGCGCCAGGGTGTTGACCTGGCCGCTGTCGCCGAAATACTTCTCGCCGCCTTTCAGGTACTTCATGTCGTACTGCACGTTCATCGGGTGTGGCGTCCAGCCGAGGAACACCACGAACTGATCGCGTTTCACTGCGCGACCCACCTGCACCAGCATCGCCTGTTCGCTGGACTCCACCAGCGTCCAGTCGCCCAGGCCGAATTCGTCGGCGGCGATCATCTGCCTGATCGACTCGTTGGCGGGTGAGCCGGATGCGATGCCGTAGAGCTTCTTGCCGAACTTGTCGGCGTGCTTGTCCAGATCGGCGAAGGTCTTCACCCCGGCCTCATAGGCATAGGTCGGTACGGCCAGGGTGTACTCGGTGCCTTCGAGGTTCTGCGCCAGCTTGTCCACTTCGCCGCTGGCGACGAACTTGTCGTAGTTGCTCTGCTGCGCCGGCATCCAGTTGCCGAGGAAGACGTCGACCTGGCCCTTCTGCAGGCCGGCGAAGATGATCGGCACGGCCAGGGTCTGGGTTTGCGCCTTGTAGCCCAGGCCGTCGAGCAGGAAGCTGGCGATGCCGTTGGTCACGGCGATGTCGCTCCAGCCCGGATCACCCAGCTTGACCGCGGCACAGGCGGCGTCCTCGGCCCAGACGTTGCCGGCGCTGGTGAGCGCTGCCGCGAGTAACAGCACACTGAATCGGTTCATGGCGTCTCTCCTTTTTTCTTCTGGTTTGGGGGCGGCAGTGGGAAAAGGTTCATACCTGGGGAAAACGAGCGCGGCGTTCCAGGTCGTCGAGATCGATATGGTTGCGCATGTATTGCTGGCTGGCGTCGACCCAGGGCTGGTGATCCCAACTGGTCAGCTTGCCCTGGCTCAGTGCTTCGGCCACCAGGCGGCGGCGGCGTTGGCTGGCCAGGGTGGCGGCGTGGATGGCCGGGATATCCCAGCGTTCGCGGGCCTCGGCCAGGAAGCCGGCGAGGATGCCCTTGTGCTCACTGCAGTCGGCCAGGTTGTGAAGCTCCTGCGGGTCGCTGTCGAGGTTGAACAGCAGCAGCGGATCCTGCTCGGAGTAGACGAATTTCCATGGGCCGCGACGAATCATCATCAGTGGGCTGACGGTGCCCTCGGCCATGTATTCGCCGAGCACTTCGTCATGCCCGCCCTCACCCTTGAGGTGCGGCAGCAGTGAGTGACCTTCCAGCTCCAGGCCCTGCTCGATCTGGCCGCCGGCCAGTTCCACCAGGGTAGGCAGCAGATCGAGGGTGGAGACCGACTGGCTGATCCGGTGCGCGGCGAAGCGCTTGGGCGCGTGCACCAGCAACGGCACGCGGGCGGACATCTCGAACCAGTGCATCTTGTACCAGAGGCCGCGCTCGCCAAGCATGTCGCCGTGGTCGCCGGAGAAGACGATCAAGGTGTCCTCGGCCAGGCCGCATTCCTCGAGGGTTTTGAGCAGCTTGCCGATATTGTCGTCGATGTAGCTGCAGGCGCCGAAGTAGGCGCGGCGGGCGTCGCGGATCTTGTCCTCGGGCAGTGGCTTGTCCCACAGGTCGATGACCTTGAGCAGACGCTGCGAGTGCGGGTCCTGCTCGGCCTGCTCGAGGTGTTGGCGCGGCATGGGAATGTCCACGCCTTCGTAGCGATCCCAGTATTCGCGGGGAATGGTGTAGGGGTCGTGCGGGTGGGTCATCGACACGGTCAGGCAGAACGGCTGATCCGGGGTCATGCGCACATGGTCGTAGAGGTACTGGCGGGCCTTGAACACCACCTCCTCGTCGAAATCCAACTGGTTGCTGCGCACGCAGGGGCCAGCCTGCAGCACCGAGGACATGTTGTGGTACCAGCTGGCGCGTACGTCCGGCTCGTCCCAATTCACCGCCCAGCCATAGTCGGCCGGGTAGATGTCGCTGGTCAGGCGCTCCTCATAGCCGTGCAGCTGGTCCGGGCCGCAGAAGTGCATCTTGCCCGAAAGCGCAGTGCGGTAGCCGAGGCGGCGCAGGTAATGGGCATAGGTCGGTACATCGGCGGGGAAATCGGCGGCATTGTCGTAGGCGCCGATCTTCGATGGCAGGCGGCCGCTGACCAGGGTGAAGCGCGACGGCGCGCAGAGCGGGCTGTTGCAGTAGGCCGAGTCGAACACCACGGCCTGCTCGGCCAGCTTCATCAGGTTGGGCATCTGCACCGGCGAGGCGGCGTCGTGCAGCGGCAGGATCGGCGCGGCCATCTGGTCGGCCATGATGAAGAGGATGTTCGGGCGCTTCATGGTGGCGGCTATTCCATACTGTGGGTTTATGCGACAGTGCTGGCTCCATGATTCCGGTAGAACGGCAGCAGGGTAAACCCGGCTGTAGAACATGCCTCGGATAAGCAGAACTTATGTTCAAAGCCATCGATGGGCTGTCACTCGACGCGCTGCGGGTGTTCGAGTCGGCCGCCCGCCAGCTCAGTTTCACCGCGGCTGCCAGCGAGCTGGGCAGCAGCCAGCCAGCGATCAGCCAGCAGATCAAGCGCCTGGAGCAACAACTGGCCACGCGCCTGTTCGATCGCGTCTATCGCGGCATCGTACTGACCGAAGCCGGCGAGCTGTTGTTGGCCCATGTGCAGGAAGGGCTGGCCAGCCTCGATGCCGGGCTTGTCGCCGTTACCGCGCGTCAGCAGCATGAGGTGCTGCAGGTGGCCACCGACTTCGCCTTCGCCGCCTACTGGCTGATGCCGCGTCTGCAGCGTTTCAATCGCCTGTACCCGGAAGTGGACGTCAGCCTGATCACCAGCGAGCGCGACCCGGCCACGGTGCCCAGCGACATCGACGTGGCGATTCGCTTCGGCGATGGCCGTTTCAAGCACGGCGAGGCCCATCTGCTGTTTCGCGAGGAGGTGTTCCCGGTGTGCAGCCCGCGCCTGCTCGGCGAGCGTCAGCCGCCGCTGCCGGTCGCGGCGCTGGCTGACCTGCCGTTGCTGCACCTGCGTCCGGAACACCGTTCGCGCTGGTTCGACTGGGAGGGGTTGTTTCGCGCGCTGGGTATCGCCAGCCTGCCAACGCCCGGCGCGCTGCGTTTCGACAACTACACCCTGCTGATCCAGGCGGCGATTGCCGGGCAGGGCGTGGCCATCGGCTGGCGCCATCTAGTGGATGAACTTCTGGCTCAGGGGCTGCTCTGTCGTCTGGGTGAGGCCGAAGCGCATTCGGCGCTTGGCTATTACCTGGTGCTACCCGAGCGCAAGCGTCGCCAGCGCCTGACCGCACGTTTCGTCGATTGGTTGCAGGCCGAGCTGGATTCGCCGGCAGCAACCGTTTGACCGGGCCATACTGCAATAGCCAAGCGTGATCCTTATACTGATCGCCGCCGCTCTAGCCGGTCGTTTTCCACGTCTGCCAGCGGCCCCCACACTCCAACCGGTGAAGTGAACCGTGAAACTCCGTCATTCGATTTTGGGCCTGCTGCTATGCGGCAGCCTTGTTGTTTCGAACCTCCAGGCCGCGCCTGCCCAGCCGAAGCAGGAGCTGGCCGCCGGTAGTGCATTGCTGATCGATCTGAAGACCGGCCAGGAGCTCTATTCCAGCAACCCGGACCTGCGCCTGCCGGTCGCCTCGGTCACCAAGCTGATGACCGCCATGGTGGTGCTCGACGCCAAGCTGCCGCTGGACCAGGTATTGACCATCACCATCCGCGACACCCAGGAAATGCAGGGCGTGTTCTCCCGCGTGCGTATTGGCAGCGAAATCACGCGCCGCGAAATGCTGCACCTGGCGCTGATGTCCTCGGAGAACCGCGCTGCCGCCAGTCTTGCGCACCATTACCCGGGTGGTCACGCCGCCTTCGTCGCGGCCATGAACGCCAAGGCCAAGGCGCTGGGCATGCACAACAGCCACTTCGTCGAACCCACCGGTCTGTCCGAGCTGAACGTCGCCACGGCGCGTGACCTGGCGCTGATGGTCAAGGCAGCCAATCAGTACCCGCTGATCCACCAGTTCAGCACCGACTCCGAAGCCACCGTGGCTTTCCGCAAGCCCAACTACACCCTGGGTTTTCGCAACACCAACGCCCTGGTGCGCAAGCCCGACTGGAATATCAATCTGAGCAAAACCGGCTTCACCAACGCCGCCGGCCGCTGCCTGGTGATGGCCACCACCATCGCCAACCGCCCGGTGGCCTTCGTGGTACTCGGCGCGTTCGGCAAGTACACCCACATGGCCGACGCGAACCGCCTCAAGCGCTGGATGGAGACTGGCAAGGTCACTCCGGTGCCGGCTGCGGCGCTCAGCTACAAGCAGCAGAAGCTGGCTGAGTGGAGTCTGCAGGCCGCGCAGTGATGCAGGCGTGACAGAAAGGGCGACTTGGTGAGTCGCCCTTTTTCGTTGTGTCTCAGCTCGGACAGCCCAGCCGCTCGCTGAGAAAATCGAGAAAGCAGGTGATGCGCGACGCCAGCGCGGTGTTGCGGTAGTACACCGCGTTGATCGGCTGGCGCACCTCCACGCGTTGCTCGGCCAGCACCTCCACCAGTGCGCCGCTGGCGCGGGTGGCATCGGTCATGAAGTCCGACAGGCACACCAGGCCTTCACCGGCCAGGGCCAGTTCGAGAATGGTGTCGCCGCTGGAGGCGCGCAGGCTCGGGGTGATGCGCCAGCGCTCGCCGAGGGCGTGACGCAGCGGCCATTCGTTGAGGTTGTCCGGTTCGGTGAAGCCGATCAGGCTGTGCCCGGTCAGATCCTCGGTACGCTCCGGCGTGCCATGGCGGCGCAGGTAATCGGGGCTTGCCAATACGCGGCGGCGGCTGTGACACAGGGGCCTGGCATGCAGGCTGGAGTCCGGCAGGTTGCCGATGCGGATGGCCAGGTCGGTGCGGCGTTCCAGCAGGTCAATGATGCGGTCGTCGCTGTTCAGTTCCAGCTCGATCTGCGGGTAAAGCGCGCGAAACTCGCCGATCAGCGGCACGATCACATGCAGCATGAAGGGCGAGGCGGTGTTGATGCGCAAACGCCCGGCCGGTGCTTGGCGGCGCAGGGTCATCTGCTCCTCGGCGTCCTCGACGCTGGCGAGGATGCGCCGCGCCTGGGCCAGGAACACCTCGCCCTCCTCGGTCAATTCCAGACGCCGCGTGGTGCGGCGTAGCAAGGTAACGGCGAGTTTTTCCTCTAGCCGGCTGAGGGCACGGCTGACGCCGGACGCGGTTTGCTCCAGCTGCTCGGCGGCGGCGCTGATCGAGCCGCAGTCGACCACGCTGACGAAGGCGAGCATTTCTTCCAGGCTGGTTTTCATTGTTGATCTTCAGTCAAAGGTGTTTGCTGGCTTGTCAGGTTTTTTCGCATGAGTCTGGCGCGGATACTGCTCCCCAGCAAGCCTGCCTGCGGCCCGCCCTTTGCCTTCGGCCTGCAACTTTTATCCGCTGAGTCAGGCCGAACCATTCAGTTCCAGCGTCGGTCTGCTGATCGGCCATCCATTCACGACCTGATGAGGACATCCGTCATGAAATTCATTCCCCCCTTCGGTCTCGGCACCTTCCGCCTCAAGGATCAGGTCGCCATCGACTCGGTGCGTACCGGTCTGGAGCTGGGTTACCGGCATATCGACACGGCGCAGATCTACGGCAACGAGGCCGCGGTCGGCCAGGCCATCGCCGCCAGCAACGTGGCGCGCGACGAGTTGTTCGTCACCACCAAGATCTGGACCGAGAACCTCGGCAGCGGCCGGGTGATCGCCAGCTTGCAGGAAAGCCTGCAGCGTCTGGGCCTGGAGCGGGTCGATCTGACGCTGATCCACTGGCCGTCGCCGAACGATGAGATTCCCGTGGCGCAGTATCTGGGCGAGTTGCTGGAAGCCAAGCGTCAGGGTCTGACCGCAGCCATCGGTGTGTCCAACTTCACCATCGCTCATTTGCGTCAGGCCATCGAAGCCGTGGGAGTGGACGAAATCGCCACCAATCAGGTGGAAATCCATCCGCTGTTGCAGAATCGCAAATTGGTGGAATTCGCCCGTCAGCAGGGCATCCATCTGACTGCGTACATGCCGCTGGCCTACGGCAAGGTGCTGGCCGAGCCAGTGATCCAGCGCATCGCCGCTGCCCATGGCGTCAGCCCGGCGCAGGTGGCCCTGGCCTGGTCGCTACAGCAGGGTTACGCGGTGATTCCGTCCTCGACCAAGCGCGACAATCTGGCCGCCAACCTGGTCGCCGCCGAGCTGCGTTTGAGCACCGAAGACATGGCTGCAATCGAGGCTCTGGAGCGTGGCGAGCGCGTCGCCAACCCGGGCTTTGCGCCGCGCTGGGATTGAGCACCCGGAAATTCGTCTGGATTGCTGGCGGTGCGCATAGCGCACCGGGCTCGGTATCGCCTCAACGCCCGCCGGCGATATCGATCAGCGCGCCAGTGGTGTAGCTGGCCTTGTCATCGAGCAGCCAGACGATGGCCTCGGCGACTTCCTCGGCACGCCCGGCGCGGCCTAATGGTGTCGCCTTGCCCAGGCGCTCGGCACGGTCCGGCTGGCCACCACTGGCGTGAATCTCGGTGTCGATCAGGCCCGGGCGCACGGCGTTGACCCTTACCCCTTCGCCGCCCAGCTCCTTGGCCAGGCCGCGAGTCAGCACGTCCATCGCACCTTTGGCGCCGGCGTAGTCGACGTACTCGAACGGCGCGCCGAGACTGGCGGCGACCGACGACACCAGCACCATCGAACCACCCTCGCCGCCGCGGCTGCGGGCCATGCGCCGGGCGCCTTCGCGAGCAGTCAGGTAGCTGCCCAGCACATTGACGTCGAACATTCGTTGCAAGCGCTCGCCGCTCATCTCCAGCAGCGGCATGGGCGAGGCGACGATACCGGCATTGACCACCAGACCGTGCAGCGGGCCGAACTTGTCCATGGCCGCGAACAGGCGTTGCACATCCTCCTCATTGGCGACATCGCCAGGCAGGGCGATGGCCTGGCCCCCCATGGCCTCGATCTGCGCCACCACCTCGTCGGCGGCAGCGCGGTCGCTGCGGTAGTTAACTCCGACCGTCCAGCCGCCGGCGGCGGCCAGCAGAGCGGTAGCGCGACCGATGCCGCGGCTGGCACCAGTGATCAGCAGGTTCTTGTTCATGACTGGGTTCCTTTTCTGGGGGCTGGTTGCCGAATTTATCCCACAGCCGCCATGAGTGTGCCCTATAGAAGATGCTGGTGTTTTCAACTGCGGCGAATCTGACCTCAGGCATGACGAACAGGTGCTCAGGCGCTACCATGCGCGCCCCTTTTCGTTCCGCTGCCATCGCCCGGCCCCGCCGGCTTGCCGAGACGCCATGAAACCCGCACGCCTTCGCGCCGACCTGCTGGCCGGCCTGACCTCATCCTTCGCCCTGGTGCCCGAGTGCATCGCCTTCGCCCTGGTGGCTCAGGTCAATCCACTGATGGGCCTGTATGGCGCCTTCATCATCTGTACCCTCACCGCGCTGTTCGGCGGCCGACCGGGGATGATCTCCGGCGCAGCCGGCTCGATGGCGGTGGTGATCGTCGCCCTGGTGGTGCAGCACGGTGTGCAGTACCTGCTGGCCACGGTGCTGCTCGGCGGCCTGATCATGCTGGCGTTCGGCCTGTTGCGCCTGGGCAAGCTGATCCGCATGGTGCCGCATCCGGTGATGCTGGGCTTCGTCAACGGCCTGGCGATCATCATCGCCCTGGCTCAGCTCGAGCACTTTCAGCACGACGGCCACTGGCTGCAGGGCAAGGCGCTGTACCTGATGCTCGGCTTGGTAGCGCTGACCATGGTCATCGTCTACCTGCTGCCGCGCCTGACCCGCGCGGTGCCGCCTGCCCTGGTGGCGATTCTCGGTATTGGCGCGCTGGTCTACCTGCTGGAGCTGCCGACCCACACCCTCGGCGACATGGCGCATATCGCCGGCGGCCTGCCGAGCCTGGAGCTGCCGGACATCCCCTGGAACCTGGAAACCCTCGCCATCATCGCCCCCTACGCCGTGCTGATGGCCCTGGTCGGCCTGCTCGAAACCCTGCTGACACTGAACCTGACCGACGAGATCACCGCCACCCGCGGCCACCCGGATCGTGAGTGTGTAGCCCTTGGCGTGGCCAACATGACCTCCGGCCTGTTCGGCGGCATGGGCGGTTGCGCGATGATCGGCCAGACCGTGATCAACCTCGGCTCCGGCGGGCGCGGGCGACTGTCCGGGGTGGTCGCCGGGGTGATGATCCTGCTCTTCGTGCTGTTCCTCTCGCCACTGATCGAACGTATCCCGCTGGCGGCACTGGTGGGTGTGATGTTCGTGGTGGCGCAGCAGACCTTCGCCTGGGGTTCGCTGCGCGTCGCCGGCAAGGTGCCGGCCAACGATGTGCTGGTGATCATCGCGGTGACCGCCATCACCGTCGCCACCGACCTGGCCACGGCGGTGCTCTGCGGCATCGTCATCGCCGCGCTCAACTTCGCCTGGCAGCACGCCCGCGAACTCTATGCCGACAGCGATATGCAGGCCGACGGCAGCAAGCTGTACCGCGCGCACGGCACCCTGTTCTTTGCCTCCTGCACCACCTTCCTCGCGCAATTCGAGCCGGCCGACGACCCGCAGCAGGTGACCCTGGACTGCCGCCACCTGAGCTTCGTCGACTACTCGGCCATTGCCGCGCTGAAGACCCTGCGCGAACGCTACGAACGCGCCGGCAAGCACCTGCGCGTGGTACACCTATCCGAGCGTTGCAAGCAGTTGCTCAAGCGCGCGGGCGAGTAGACGGCTGGCGCCGTAACGAAAAAACCGCTGCCCTGTCGCCAGGTGCAGCGGTTTTTCTTTGCATCGAGGACGATCAGCGCCGCGCGCCACGCACTCCTTCGGCCAGTTCGCGGCACAGGCCGAGTACGCCGTCGATGGCCTGCTGCGGGCTTTGCGCTGCGGCGATCTTGTCGATCAGCGCCGAGCCAACCACCGCGCCCTCGGCGCGCTTGGCCACTTCGGCGGCGTGCTCCGGGGTGCGGATGCCGAAGCCGATGCATACGGGCAGGTCGGTGTGGCGACGCAGGCGCGCCACTGCCTCTTCGACGTGATCCATGGTCGCCGCTCCGGCGCCGGTGACACCCGCCACCGACACGTAGTAGACGAAGCCGGAGCTGCCAGCCAGCACCGTGGGCAGGCGGTCGTCGTCGGTGGTCGGGGTGGTCAGGCGGATGAAGTCCATGCCTGCGCTCTGCGCCGGTTCGCACAGCTCGTCGTTATGCTCCGGCGGCAGGTCGACCACGATCAGCCCGTCGACTCCAGCGGCCTTGGCGTCAGCGATGAAACGCTCCACGCCGTAGACGAAGATCGGGTTGTAGTAGCCCATCAGCACCAGCGGCGTGCTCTGGTTGCCTTCACGGAATTCACGAACCATCTGCAGCGTCTGCTGCATGCCCTGCTTGCCGGCCAGCGCGCGAATGTTGGCGAGCTGGATAGCCGGGCCATCGGCCATCGGGTCGGTGAAGGGCATGCCCAGCTCGATGACGTCGGCGCCGGCGTCCGGCAGGCCCTTGAGGATACTCAGCGAGGTGGCGTAGTCGGGGTCACCGGCGGTGATGAAGGTCACCAGCGCGGCGCGGTTTTCCGCTTTCAGTTCGGCAAAACGGCTTTGCAGGCGGCTCATGCGTGCTTCTCCTGGTTGTCCTGCATGTGGTGCATCACGGTCTGCATGTCCTTGTCGCCACGACCGGACAGGTTGATCACCATCAGGTGATCCTTGGGCAGTTTGGGTGCACGTTTGAAGGCTTCGGCCAGCGCGTGGGCGCTTTCCAGGGCCGGGATGATGCCTTCCAGGCGGCAGCACTGGTGGAAGGCTGCGAGGGCTTCGTCATCGCTGATCGGCACGTATTCGACGCGCTTGATCTCGTGCAACCAGGCGTGTTCCGGGCCGACACCGGGGTAGTCGAGGCCGGCGGAAATCGAGTGGGCATCGGTGATCTGGCCGTCGTCATCCTGCAGCAGGAAGGTGCGATTGCCGTGCAGCACGCCCGGCGCGCCGCCAGCCATGCTCGCCGCATGCTTGCCGGTGTCGATGCCGTGGCCGGCGGCCTCGACGCCGACGATCTGCACGCCTTGGTCATCGAGGAAGGGGTGGAACAGGCCGATGGCGTTGGAGCCGCCGCCGATGCAGGCCACCAGCGAATCGGGCAGGCGCCCTTCCTTCTCGAGGATCTGCTCGCGCACTTCGTTGCCGATCACCGACTGGAAGTCGCGCACCATGGCCGGGTACGGATGCGGGCCGGCGGCAGTGCCGATCAGGTAGAAGGTGTTGTGGACGTTGGTCACCCAGTCGCGCAGGGCCTCGTTCATGGCGTCCTTGAGGGTGCCGGTGCCGGCGGTTACCGGGATCACCTCGGCGCCGAGCAGCTTCATGCGGAAGACGTTGGCCTGCTGGCGGTCGATGTCGGTGGTGCCCATGTACACCACGCACTGCATGCCGAAGCGCGCGGCCACGGTGGCGGTAGCCACGCCGTGCATGCCGGCGCCGGTCTCGGCGATGATGCGCTGCTTGCCCATGCGCTTGGCCAGGAGGATCTGGCCGATGCAGTTGTTGATCTTGTGCGCGCCGGTGTGATTGAGGTCTTCGCGCTTGAGGTAGATCTTCGCCCCGCCGAAGTGCTGGCTCAGGCGCTCGGCGTAGTACAGCGGGCTGGCGCGGCCGATGTAGTCGCGCTGGAAGTAGGCCAGTTCGTCGAGGAAGGCCGGATCGTTCTTGGCCTTCTCGTATTCGGCGGCCAGCGAGTTGATCAGCGGCATCAGGGTTTCGGCGACGAATTGACCGCCGAAGCGGCCGAACAGGCCGCGAGCGTCGGGGCCGGTGCGAAATGAGGTCATGATCGAGCTCCTGTCTGGGCTCCTCTGTCCACAAGCGGACAGGAGGATTGGCAATGGCGCCATTCTACCCCTGGCGGACAGGCTGAAAAGCGATTAGATTGCCCTGACATGTTAGTAAAAGTCACAAGTCAATGAGCCGAGAACTGCCCCCGCTGAACGCCCTGCGCGCTTTTGAAGCCGCCGCACGCCTCCAGAGTGTCAGCCGTGCGGGCGAGGAGCTGCATGTTACCCACGGCGCGATCAGTCGGCAGATTCGTGCGTTGGAGGAACAGCTTGGGGTCAGCCTGTTCGACAAGGATGGTCGCGGCGTGAAACTCACCGATGCCGGCATGCGCCTGCGTGATGCGGCAAGCGATGCCTTCGAGCGCCTGCGCGGCGTCTGTGCCGAGCTGCGCCAGCGCCAGGACGATGCACCCTTCGTCCTCGGTTGCCCCGGCAGCCTGCTGGCACGCTGGTTTATCCCACGTCTGGATCGACTCAATCGCGAGTTACCGGAACTGCGCCTGCAGTTATCCGCCAGCGAGGGCGAACTGGACCCGCGTCGCCCTGGAGTGGATGCCACCCTGTGCTTCGCCAGCCCGCCCTGGCCGGTGGACATGCAGGTATACGAGCTGGGTGTAGAGCGCATCGGCCCGGTGCTGAGCCCACGCTACGCCAGTTATGAGCAGCTCGGTTCGGCGCCCGCGGCCGCTTTGCTGGATGAGCCGCTGCTGCATACCGCGTCGCGCCCCCAGGCCTGGCCGCAATGGGCCCTTGCGCAAGGGCTCGACTCGCACAAGCTGCAGCATGGGCAGGGCTTCGAACATCTCTACTATCTGCTGGAGGCCGCCGCGGCGGGCCTCGGTGTGGCTATCGCCCCGCAGATGCTGGTAGCCGACGACCTGGCCGCTGGTCGCCTGGTCGCGCCTTGGGGCTTCGTCGAAACTCCGGCGCGCCTGGCGTTGTGGGTGCCTGGTCGCGCGCGGGACGGCCGCGCTCAGCAACTGGCGCGCTGGCTGGAGCGCGAGCTACGGGGTTAGGTCATTTCGGCGCGTGCTCTGGCTGCTGGTCTAGGCTGGTAGTAAAGCCACCGTGGAGCAATGACATGTCCAACCACCACACCTACAAGAAGATCGAGATCGTCGGCTCGTCCCGCACCAGCATCGAGGAGGCCATCGAGAACGCCTTGGCCGAATGCGCCAAGAGCGTGCGCAACATGGACTGGTTCGAGGTCGTCGACACCCGTGGCCATATCGAGAATGGCAAGGTGGGTCACTACCAGGTCACGCTCAAGATTGGCTTTCGCTTGAGTGGTAGCTGATGCCTTGTGCGGCGAGGAAGGCGTAGAAGGCTTCGCGGCTTGAATAGCGCGGTTGGTAGCCGAACTCCTCCTTCAGCCGCTGATTGGCCAGCACCGGTCGGTAGCGCAGAAAATCCAGTTGCTCCGGGCCGTACTGGCTCAGCCCCAGTGGCTTGAGTAGGCGCAGCGCGCCACTGAGCAGCGGCGCCGGTAGCGGCCGGTAGGGTTTGCCGAGGATCTCGGCGATTTCCTTGAGGCTCAACGCGCCATCGCCGGCCAGGTTGTAGATGCCTTCGCGGTTCTCTTCCAGGCCCTGGCGGATGATGCCGACCACGTCCTGCTCCCAGATGAACACGAAACGGCTGCTGTGGCCGAGCACGCCCAGAACCGTGCGTTTCTTGAACAAGTCGCTGATCGGGTTATTCAGGCGTTTGCCAAGGATGGTGCCGGGGCGCAGCACCAGTTGACGCAGTTGCGGGTGCTGCTCGCGGCAGCGCGCCAACAGTTGTTCGATTTCCAGTTTGTGCTTGGCGTAGGCGAAATGCGGGTGGCCACGTAGCGGCTGGTCTTCGTCGATCCATTCGGCATTGTCCGCGGCATAGCCATAGGCTGCGCCGGAGCTGGTGAGCACCAGTTGGCGCACACCGTTGGCGAGTGCGCTATCGACCAGGCATTGGGTACCACCGACCTCTATGGCGTGCAGGTGGGCTTCGGTCATATCGCGTGGTGGGCGGATCACCGTGGCCAGATGGACGATGGCATCCGGTTTCCAGCCACTGACGCAGGCACGCACCTGCGCCGGGCGGCCCATGTCCAGTAGCACCGGCTCGACGTTGGCTTTCAGCCCTTGGCTGGCGAGGGGGCGGATGTCTGCGGCGATCAGTGTCCATTCGGGGTGCTGGATGGCCAGTTCGTCGAGCAGCTGATGGCCGATGAAGCCGGCAGCACCGGTGATCAGAACGCGCATGATTGCCTCCCGGCGGATACTGATATCCGCCCTGGTCCGTTCAAATACCGGAAGAGCGCCGGTACGACGGACGTGGCCCTTTGAGAAGCGGGCCTTGTGATTATGGTTTTTACCGACGCCAGGCTAGGCAGACGACCGCCAGCTGACAATGGCAGAAGTCGCCAGCGGCCGTGGCGATTTACGCCAGGCGCACGGAGGCTGTGGTACTGCGCACAGCCACGAGGGTTGCGGCTGGCCACAGAGGCGAGGATCAGGCAAGCTGGCCGCGCTTATTCAGGGAGGATAGTCATGTTCAGGATGCTGCTGGTGTTGTTCGTCGCGCTGTCGCTCGGCGGCTGCATCGACAACGAACCGCCACTTGCCGAGGAACGCCGCCTGCTGCTCAGCGGTGAGGATTTCGCCGTTTACGAGGCGCCGGACGAAGGGCACTACGAGAAGCTGGTGACCTACGCTGCGCGCAGCATCGACCTCAGTTTCGAGAGCGAGGGCAGCGACTGGTTCTATCTCTACAGCGGTGTCTCTCTCTATCCGCGCGCCGCTGATGCGCTGATGACCAGTTACGCCGAGACGTTCGGCGCCTCGTTCGGCCTGCGTGACAGCGGGCTGGTGCAGCAGGATCTACCGCTGGAAACCAAGCTGGCCAGTCGCGCCAGCCTCAAGCTGCTGACCCAGGACGGTGAGCCGGTAGGCAACCTGTTCTATGCCACGGTCGGCAACAAGTCGATGTTCACCATCTTCACCGGGGTGTATTTCGAGCAGCCCGAGGACTTCGAAGCGTTCATCGCGCCCAAGCTGCTGGCGTTGCGTGAATACCAGCACACCGATCCGTTGCTGAGCTGGGCGGGTGACAAGCTGGGGTTGGGCGCCGATTGAGCCGCCCCAGCGCGAAGACGATCAGCCGAAGAACCAGTAGCACACACCGATGGCGGCGATGATTCCGGCCGCATCGGCGATCAGGGCGCAGCCCACGGCATGGCGGGCGCGCTGCAGGCCGACCGCGCCAAAGTACACCGCCAGCACGTAGAAGGTAGTCTCGGTACTGCCCTGCACCGTGGCCGCAACCAGCGCCGGAAAGCTGTCGACGCCGAAGTTCTCCATGGTTTCGATCAGCATGGCGCGTGCGGCACCACCGGAGAAAGGTTTCATCAGCGCAGTGGGCAGGGCGTCGACGAAACGGGTATCCCAGCCCAGCGCTTCGATCAGCCAGCGAATGCCGTCGAGGCCGAAATCCAGCGCGCCGGATGCGCGCAGCACGCCGATGGCGCAGAGCATGGCGACCAGATAGGGCAGCAGACTCTTGGCCACATCGAACCCTTCCTTGGCGCCTTCGATGAAGCTCTCGTACACCGCCACCTTGCGCAGTGCGCCGACCACCAGGAACAGCAGGATCAGGCCGAACAGGGTGAGGTTACCGAGCAGCGATGACAGCGCCGCCAGGGCCGTGGCGCTCATGCCGGCGAGCAAGGCCATGAAGCCGCCCAGCAGCAGCGCGGATGGAATCAGGTAGGCCAGCACTACCGGGTCCCACAGGCGCAGGCGCTGCATCACTGACACTGCCAGCAGGCCGGCCAGGGTCGAGGCGCTGGTCGCGAGGAGGATGGGCAGAAACACCAGGGTGGGATCTTCGGCGCCTTGCTGCACGCGGTACATGAAGATCGATACCGGCAGCAGGGTCAGCGATGAGGTGTTGAGTACCAGGAAGAGGATCTGCGCGTTGCTCGCCGTGGTGGCGCTGGGGTTGAGATCCTGCAGGGCGCGCATGGCCTTGAGGCCGATGGGTGTGGCGGCATTGTCCAGGCCCAGGCCATTGGCGGCGAAGTTCATGCTGATCAGTCCGAGCGCCGGATGGCCCCGTGGCACTTCCGGCATCAGGCGGGCGAACAAGGGGCCCAGAAGGCGTGCGAGCAGATCGACCAGTCCAGCCTTCTCGGCGATGCGCAGCAACCCCAACCACAGCGTCAGAGTGCCGAACAGCACCACCATCAGCTCCACCGAGAGCTTGGCCATGGCGAACAGGCTTTCGACCATGGCGCCGAACACCGTGGCGTCGCCGCCGATCAGCCAGCGTGCCAGAGCTGCAGCGGCTCCCAGCAGAAAAAAGCTCAGCCACAGGCCATTGAGCATTGCAATCCCCCTAGATTGGCCGGCGACGCCTTTCCTTGGTGTCCTTCTCCCTGCGGGAAAGGTGGCGCGAAGCGCCGGATGAAGGAGGGCATGCCGTTATGGCGGGGGATGATAACGTGCCGGCAGTATCTATGGGACAGCCGGTAAACTGTCGTCACTCAATACCAGTTTGGATCGCTGCGCAGCTGTTCCATCAGCATCTGCTGGACCTCCTCGTCCGGGTCGCCCAACCAGCGCAGGCTGGCGTGTTCACTGGGCGCGCGATCCTCGGGCAGACCATCGGGCACCTGCACGTACAGGGCATAGGCTTCGTCGTCTTCCCATTCGAAGGCGACATAGGCGCGCTGTCCGAAACATCTGTGCGCTTCGCAGATCTGGCCGACCAGATAGCGATCACTGTCGGCTTCCACTGCCTGCATGGGGGTAGAAAGGCCGCTGAGATTGATCAGCCAGTCCGGCAGGCGCTCTTCATCCTTTACCAGGTCCTGCCAGGCTTGGCGGTACTCGTCGTTGCTGGTCAGCAACTCGCCTGGATGGAAACTGGTGTCGCGGTCGGCGGCCTGAGCCGCCAGGGCGCCGCCCATCAGCAGGGCGGCAGCAATGGCGTGAATCGACTGCATCTATCTCTCCCTAAAGACGCGGGCGGCGGCCCATGACGAACGAGACGATGAACAGCACCAGGAACACCACGAATAGGATCTTGGCGATACCTGCAGCAGTGCCGGCGATACCACCGAAGCCCAATACTGCAGCGATGATGGCGATGATCAGGAAAGTGACTGCCCAACTAAGCATGATGTTTCTCCTCGATGGATCAGTGGGTAATGGCCCAGGCAGGCCAGGGGTCTTGCGCGTTGCTCGGGTCCTGAGGCTGGGGCGCAGCGCCCGTGGGCAGCTCCAGCTCGGCGGTATTGCGGCTCGCGCACAGGGTCTGGCCAATCAGTACAACGCTGGCGAGCGTCAGGCTGAGCAGAAGCAGCAAGGTGGCGAGCACCAGAGCAACTATCCACATGGCGATTCTCCTGTTGCGTTGGAGGCGAATAGCTCGGGTTCGTGGCATATCCGTCTCTTCCTTGTTCTGCATTGCAACCGGTGCATGACCGGTCACCCACTGGGAACGTTGCAGCACCCGTGCCAGACTTTTTGTTTTTATAAAAACCTTGTAAATCATTGATTTACGTTTTTTTTAAGGCCTTGGGAGGCAGGCATACTGCCCGAACGAGGTTTGCCCGGTCGTGCGTTTTGCCCGACCCGGCATGGGCTGTGACGTTTTACGCCTCGCCAGAGTGGTCGCTCGTCGACTGCACAGTCGGTATA
The DNA here is from genome assembly GCF_017167985.1 of Ectopseudomonas toyotomiensis. Lineage (NCBI taxonomy): Bacteria > Pseudomonadati > Pseudomonadota > Gammaproteobacteria > Pseudomonadales > Pseudomonadaceae > Ectopseudomonas > Ectopseudomonas toyotomiensis. The sequence goes on from NZ_CP070505.1 coordinate 2,331,518, forward strand.
CTCGCTGCGCCCGTGTGCCATGCGGGTTCCGCGCCCAGAACAACAACCGCGCCGCGAGTCTCGAACCGATGAACGACTACGAACAGGAAGACCCGATTCCCCAGGGTGACCTCGCCCTGCAGATCACTGCGTTGCCGCGCGAGACCAATGGTTTCGGTGATATCTACGGTGGCTGGCTGGTATCGCAGATGGATCTCGCCGGCACCGCGATGGCGAGCAAGGTTGCAGGTGGCCGCGTGGCGACCGTCGCCATCGATCGCATGGCCTTTCTGGTACCGGTATCGGTAGGTGCTCAGCTCTCGTTCTACACCCAGGCACTGGAGATCGGCCGCAGTTCGATTCAGATGATGGTCGAGGTGTGGAGCGACGATCCGCTGTCCAACGAATGGCGCAAGGTCACCGAAGCGGTATTCGTGTTCGTCGCCATCGATGGTAGTGGCCGCACTCGTCCGGTCCCGCCGCGACGCTGAGACCGCAACGAATGCCTTGGCCTGAGCTGACAAGGGCATGAGCCACCCGCCGTCAATTGCTGCTTCTCAGCGATCAGACGCTCCAGGGCTGTATCCACGCTATTTCCCGGGGTTGTGACGGCCCGCTAGTCGTAGGGCACCCAACCATGGGCCAGGGCGTGCTTGAGCAGGTCCACCGGCTTGTCGATAGCCAGTTTGCGCCTGATGCTCAGGCGATGGGTTTCGACGGTGCGTACGCTGATATGCAGGGTGCGGGCCATGACCTTGTTGTTAAGGCCTTGGGCGAGCATCAGCAGCACCTCGCGTTCGCGCGGCGTCAGCTCCTCTTCGCTCGGAGCCGGCTTGACCAGCTTGCGTGCGATATCGCCGCTGTAGAAGCTGCCACCGGCGGCAATGGCTTCGATAGCCGCGACGATTTCGCGGGAAGGCGCTTCCTTCAGAACGTAGCCACTGGCGCCAACCGCCAGCGAGCTGCTCACATACTCCTGATTGTCATACATGCTCAGCATTAGCACCTTTATGGCCGGGTAACGCTCGCGCAACTGTCGGGTCAGCTCCAGCCCATTGATATCGCGCAAGCCAACATCCATTAGCAGGATGTCGACTTGGGTGCTCTGTATCAGGTCGAATGCCTCGGCACCGCTGCCCGCCTCCCCGACGACCTCGAAATGAGGCACCACCTCGAGCAGTGCTCGAATACCTTCGCGCACCAGGGCATGGTCATCTATCAGGGCAATTCGTATGGCAGCGGTCATTCGTGCGTGCTCTTGTTGTTTTGGTTGCTTCGGTCGAGAGGGCTAGGTTGTTGACAACGGCAGCGTCACTATCAGCTCCGTGTGGCCGGGTTGTGATGTAAGGGCGAAGCGCCCGCCAAAATGTTCGACACGCTGGCGGATGTTGCGTAGGCCGATACCTCCAGTGAGGGTGTCGAAATGCCGGGAGCTGAAACCGACGCCGTCGTCACGAACCCGCAAGCGTACCCGTCGTGCCCTGCCGTCGAGGCTAATGGCAACGGTGTTCGCCTGCGCATGGCGCTCGATGTTGGTCAGCGCTTCTTGCAGAATCCTGAACAGCGCAACCGCCATCCCATCGGTGAGTAATATATCGCCCAGGTCATTCCTGTAGTCGATCAGCAGGCCGCTGCGTTGCTCGAACTCGGCAACCAGCTGACCAATCGCTGCGGGCAGGCCAAGGGTGTCGAGCAGCGAGGGGTGCAGGTCGTGAGAAATCCGCCGTACTTCGCCAATAGCACCTGCTAGCCGCTCGGTGCCTTTGTATAGCGTTTCCAGGCCCTGATCATTGCCTGATGCAAGTTCAAGGCTGGCCAATTCGAACTGGAACTTGATCGAGGCAAGCAGCTGGCTGATGCCATCGTGGAGTTCACGCGAAACCCGCGAGCGTTCCTCTTCCTGCAGGTTGACGATGCGTTGGGTGAGCAACTGCAGCTTGCGATCAGCCAGGCGATGCTCGCTGAGGTTCAGCGCCAGGCCGCCGACGAATACCAGTAACACCGCGACCAGGGCCAGACCGGCAATCGCCAGCATGGTGGCGTGGATGCCATTGGAGGCCTCGTCATGCACCTGGGCAATCGCCTGGTCGACGTCCTCCAGGTAAATCCCTGTGCCAAGCATCCAGCCCCAGCGCTCGAGCATAACCACATAGGCCAGCTTGTCGGTCACCTCGCCGGTCGATGGTTTCTGCCAGGCGTAAAGCTGGAAGCCGTCGCCGTTGTGCGCGCTTTGCATCAGGGCTTGAATGACCAGTAGGCCGCGAGGGTCGGTCATGTTCCATAGATCCTGACCGACCAGCTCACCCTGACGCGGGTGCATCAGGTTGCGCCCGTTGCTTTCATAAACGAAGAAGTAACCATCGCTGCCGAAGCTGATTCTGGCCAGCACCCCCAGCACCTGTTGTTTGATCTCGGCATCGTCGCGGCCGCTTTCGTACAACGGCGAAATGATGCTCAGGGCCATCTCGACATAGTGTTTGAGCTCGACGCGCTTGCTCGTCAGGATGCTGTCTTCGATCAGGCGCGCCTGTTGTTCGCCCAGGCGCTGGTTCTGGAAGAACACCAGAACGCAGACCACCGCCACGGCCAGCAGCAACGGCAGCACGCTGAGTGCGACTATCTTGTGTTTGAGCTGCATGGGTCAGGTCATTCCAGAAAGAACACAGCCAACTGAATGCGAAATTGGCGTAGCAGAGTACCTGGGTCATCGTCGAGTCTGGCGGGTCCGAGAGGCGTTGGCCTGACTCGCCTGCCCAGTGGCATGAAACGGCGCATCGCATCCATGTGTCTTCGGGGCGTGTCTGCAGGCAGTCGATCATACCCGGATTTTCAGCGTGCTTTGTGGCGTGCGGCTGGCCGAGACGCGCACTTCGTCGGCGATCAGGGCAGATCCGCGACGGCTCTCACTTGACGCGTTGAGTGCTGGAGACATCCATGAGCTGGTGAAGGCGAGGTGTCATCTGACTGAATGGGCGCAATCGCTTCTACTGCGTAGTCTGTTGGCCAAGTGGGACTGGCCGCGCATGAAGCGGCTGGGTTGGCATACAGCGAATCGAGTTGAGAACCGCTCGATTTGCTGCGAGCGGTACGGACACCGGTCACCTGCCTTGGGTCAAACCGAAGACCCGGTGATTTCACCGGGTCTTCGATATTCACCAGGCTAGGCGAACGGCTCGCAGTGCGATGCCGACATTTTCGTGGCTCGGGAATCAGCCACGGATGTTGTAGATGTCCTTCTCGTTGCTTTCCGCGTATTCGTACAGGCGCTTGAGGTAGGCCTTCTGGTGTTCCCACACCTTGGTTGCTGCCGGGTCGGCCGCTGCGCTGGCATCGACCACCTCGGCCGCCACTTCCTTCAGGCGCGCCAGGACTTCATCCGGCAAGCGGCGAACTTCCACGCCGTCGGCCTTGAGTTGCTCCATGGCTTCCATGTTCTTGGCGTTGTAGTCGTCGAGCATGTCGCCGTTGACGTCACGGGCGGCTGCGCGAACGATGGCCTGCAGGTCTGGCGGCAGGGTTTCCCAGGCCTTGATGTTGACGTCCAGTTCGAACAGCACGCTCGGCTCCTGCCAGCCCGGGGTGTAGTAGTACTTGGCTGCTTTGTGCAGGCCGAGGGCCAGGTCATTGTATGGGCCGATCCACTCGGTGGCGTCGATGGCGCCAGTCTGCATTGCAGTGAAGATTTCACCGGCCGGCATGTTGACCACGGTGCCGCCCATCTTGGTCAGCACTTCGCCGCCCAGGCCTGGGGTGCGCATCTTCAGACCTTTGAAGTCGTCGACCGAGTTCATTTCCTTGTTGAACCAGCCGGCGGTCTGCACGCCGGTGTTGCCACAAGCCATCGGCAGCACGCCGAATGGTTTGTAGACCTCTTCCCACAGCTGCTGACCACCACCGCGGTGCAGCCAGGCGTTCATTTCCTGGGCGTTGGGGCCGAATGGCGAGGCGCAGAAGAACTGCGCAGCCGGGACTTTGCCTTTCCAGTAATACGGTGCGCCGTGACCCATCTCGGCGGTACCGCGGGAGACCGCATCGAACACTTCCAGTGCCGGTACCAGTTCACCTGCTGCGTACACCTTGACCTTCAGGCGGCCGTTACTCATTTCGTCGACCAGCTTGGCGAAGCGCTCGGCCCCGACGCCGACGCCCGGGAAGTTCTTTGGCCAGGAGGTGACCATTTTCCAGTTGAAGGTCTGAGCACTCGAACCCTCTTGGGGTGCTGCGGCGCTCTTGGAATCTTCTTTACAGCCAGCCAGTGCGGTTGCTGCAAGGCCTACGCCCGCTGCGGCGAGTATGTCGCGACGTTTCATGCAATGCTCCTTGTTGTTGTACTAATTACCCGAACACCAGGATCGCCAGTATTCGGAGCGTTCTGACTATCATAGGCAGTAGCATCACTCAAGCGCAGCGACTACGTACGTAGTATTGCGGGTTGCGACGCTCTTGAGCGGCCCCCTAGAATCCCGAGCCCCTTGGCTATAAAAATAAGGTCCTGCCATGCCCAATCTCCCCCCTTTACTCGGGTTGGCACGCTTCATCGATGCGTGCAACGCCCTATTCGGCAAGGCCTGCGCCTGGCTGACGGTATTTTTGGTGATCGGTACCGCCATCGTCGTGGTACTGCGTTACGGTTTCGGTATCGGTGCGACAGCCCTGCAGGAAGCGGTGCTTTACGCTCACGCACTGGTGTTCATGGGCGCAGCGGCCTGGGTGCTGCAACGCAACGGACACGTGCGCGTGGATATCTTCTACCAGAAGTTCAGCGGCCGCCGTCAGGCGCTGGTGGAGATTTTCGGTAACCTGCTGTTCCTGCTGCCGGTCGCGCTGTTCCTCGGCTGGGCCAGCTGGGACTACGTCAGCAATGCCTGGTCAACGCTCGAAGCCTCCAGCGAGTCCGGCGGCCTCAAGTTCGTCTATCTGCAGAAAAGCATCATCCTGGTGCTGGTCATCAGCCTGGTACTGCAAGGTATTTCCAATCTGATCAAGGCGCTCTACGTCTTCAGCGGTCGCCTGCCGGCTCCGGAGGTGAAACATGGCTGAGTTGATGGCGATTCTGCTGTTCGTCAGTATTTGCGTGGCCTTGATGGCCGGCTTCCCGGTGGCGTTCACCCTGGCCGGCGTTTCCCTGCTGTTCGCCGCTATCGGTGTTGTCACGGGCACCTTCGACCCCGGTTACCTCAGCGCCCTGCCGAACCGCCTGTTCGGCATCATGAACAACCAGACCATGCTTGCCGTGCCGTTGTTCGTGTTCATGGGCGTGATGCTGGAACGTTCACGGGTGGCCGAGGACTTGCTCGAGTCCATGTCGCGCCTGTTCGGCACCCTGCGTGGCGGCCTGGCGATTTCCGTGTGCGTGGTCGGCGCTCTGCTGGCTGCTTCTACCGGTATCGTCGGTGCCACCGTGGTGACCATGGGCCTGCTGGCGCTGCCGACCATGCTGCGTCGCGGTTACGATCCGGCCATTTCCACCGGGACTCTGGCTGCTACCGGCACCCTGGGGCAGATCATTCCACCTTCGATCGTGCTGGTGTTGCTGGGTGATGTGATGTCCAGCGCCTATCAGCAGGCGCAGTTGAAGATGGGCATCTTCTCGCCGAAGACCGTATCGGTCGGCGACCTGTTCGTCGGTGCGCTGATTCCCGGGCTGCTGCTGGTTGGCCTGTACATCGTCTACATCATCGCCGTTGCCATCTTCCAGCCGAAGAAACTGCCGGCGTTGCCGCAGGAGGAACTGGGTCCGATCGAGTGGGGCAAACTGGGCAAGGCGCTGATTCCGCCGCTGATCCTGATTGGCGCGGTGCTGGGCTCGATCCTCGCCGGTTATGCCACGCCTACCGAGGCTGCTGCATTGGGTGCCGTGGGCGCCATGTTGCTGGCCTTCAGCAAGGGCAAGCTGAACTTCGGCCAGCTCAAGGAAGTGGCCTACGGCACCACCGAAATCAGTGCCATGGTCTTCATGATCCTGATCGGTGCTTCGCTGTTCTCCCTGGTGTTCCGCGGCTTCGGTGGCGAGGCATTGATCGAGGACGTGTTCGCCCAGCTGCCAGGCGGCGTGCTGGGTGCGTTCTTCCTGGTGATGGTGGTGATCTTCCTGCTCGGCTTCATTCTCGACTTCATCGAGATCACCTTCGTGGTGGTACCGATCGTCGGGCCGGTGCTGCTGGCCATGGGCCTCGATCCGATCTGGCTCGGCGTGATGATCGCACTGAACCTGCAGACGTCCTTCCTCACTCCGCCATTCGGCTTCGCCCTGTTCTACCTGCGTGGCGTGACGCCGGCGAGCATTCCCACCAGCACCATCTACAAGGGTGTCGTGCCGTTCATCCTGATCCAGATTCTGCTGCTGGTAATCGCCTACATGTTCCCCGGGCTGATTACCTGGCTGCCGGAGCAGGTCTACGGCAAGTAAGCATCGCTGGCCTGGTTTGGCAAAACGCCCGTCCTTGTGATGGGCGTTTTGCTTTTTGCGTTGTCACACTATCTGTCATCTATCTCAGCGAGAGGTCGTCATGAGCACCGCCCAAGTCGAACGCGTGGAACTGGATCAATTGGTCTGCTGGCGCATCCGTGCCGCTGACAGCGAATTGCTGGTGGCCCAGCAGGGTGCGCAGGTTCTCAGTTACCAGCAGGGCGAGCAGCCGCCGCTGATCTGGCTAAGCCCGGATGCGGCCTACCAGCGCGGTCAAAGTGTGCGTGGTGGTGTGCCGGTCTGCTGGCCCTGGTTCGGTGACCTGCGGCGCAATCCGCAGGCCGTACAGGCGCACTATCATCAGGAGCAGGCGCCGGCCCACGGCCTGGTGCGAGCGCTGGACTGGGAGCTGCTGGGCATCGACGAGGAGGACGATACCGTCACTCTGCGCTTTGTCTATGACACGCGTACTCAGCCGCTGGAGGGCTGGCCCAGGGACGTCGGCCTGACTTTCGTCGTGCGTCTGGCGCAGGATCTCAGCATGAGCCTGGAAACCCACAATCGCGGTGACACGCCCCTGACCCTGAGCCAGGCGCTGCACAGCTACTTCGCCGTCAGCGACGTGCGCCAGGTCAGCGTCGAGGGGCTGCAGGCCTGTCGCTACATCGACACCCTGATGGACTGGCAGGAGCTTCGTCAGCAGGACGAACTGGGATTCAGCGCCGAGACGGATCGCATCTACCTCGATACCCCCGCGCGGCTAAGTATCGTCGACCCCGGCTGGGGCCGGCGCATTCATCTGGATGCCCGTGGTTCACGTTCGGCCGTGCTGTGGAATCCGTGGGTCGACAAGGCCAAGCGCCTCTCGCAATTTCCCGACGACGCCTGGCAGAACATGCTCTGCATCGAGACGGCCAATGTGCTGGAGGATGTCGTGCAGCTGAAAGCCGACGAGCGGCATCGTCTGGAGCTGCGCCTTTCGAGCGAGTTGATCGGCTAACAGTCAGTACCGATACAGTGAACCTGTAGGAGCGGCGCACCTGAGAAGCTTCGCCCCGTAGCGGGGCTCCTACGAAAGGCAGTTAGCGGCCTGCCAGTTCTTCATGAACCGTCAGTGATTGCCTGCGCCTCCAAGGCTTGTCGCAGATCGTCAGTATGAGTGAAAACCTGCTGCGAGACGATCTGCAGACCATCGAGCTGTAGCCACAGCACCTCACCCTCGCCAGCCGGATAACGCGGGGCGATGCGTGCATCGCGGTCGAGGAGGATGCGGTAGTTGTAGTCGCGCATCTTCGGCAGGGCAAACAGGGTAGCGATGATGCGGGGCATGCGGCTGATATCGGCGAGGAAGACCGCTTGGCGCTCGTCCAGGTAGCCCTTGGGTTTGCCTTCCAGTGCAGCGTTGACCAGCTTGGCGCCGTCCATGTCGCGGGCGACCAGCAGGATGCGGGTCTCGTCATTCAGGGTGTAGGGCACGTCATGCTGATCCAGCAGCGTCCAGGGTGCCAGGCGTTCGCCGGGCTCCAGAGCCAGTACGGCGCTAGACAGCAGGCACAGCAACAACAGGGCGGCAGCTTTCATGCACAGACTCCAGAGCGATCAGTAGAGGTCTTCGTCGGTCACCAGGCGCACTTCGCCCGCTTCCATGGCATAGGCGGCGTCGGCCAGATCGTTGCTAACCCGCTCCACCTTCAGCTCGCCACTGACCCACAGTGGGGCGTAGATGTCCTCGAGCGGGATGCCCTTGGGATAACGCACCAGCACCAGCTGATTGGGCGGCGGTGGTGGGACGTGAATGCAGGCGCCCGGATAGGGCACCAGGAAGAACAGGGTGCTGTTGCCTTTTTCGTCGTTTTCCAGCGGTACCGGGTAGCCGCCCAGGCGAATGGCCTTGCCGTCGAGTTCGGGCACGGTCTTGGTGGAGTACATCACTGCCGGCAGATCCTGATCCTGCTGGCGCAGGCCGCCCTCGCTGTAGAAGGTGCTGTCGCCTTCAGGACTGTCGTGGCTGATCTCGGGCATTTCCTCGAGGGCCTTGCGGTCTTCGGGTGGCATCAGGTCGAGCCAGTCGGTTTCCGGCAGTTCGGCGTGGGCCAGGCCGGTACAAAAGAGCAGGGCGAGCAGCAGGTGGCGCATGGGGTATGGCATCTCGTGGCGGCGTTGACGAGGAGCCGACAAGTCGGCTCCTGAGCGGGGCTTGTCAGCCCTTCTTGATCGCGCCGTAGATTACCAGCAGAACGATGGCGCCGATCACTGCGCCGATAAAACCAGCGGCCTGTCCGGCCTGGTAGATGCCTAGCGCCTGGCCGCCATAGGTAGCGGCGATGGAGCCGCCGATGCCGAGCAGGATGGTCATGATCCAGCCCATGCTGTCATCGCCGGGTTTGAGAAAACGTGCGATCAACCCGACGATCAGGCCGATGAAGATGGTGCCGATAATGCCCATTGGCGTGTCTCCTTGATGAGTGCCGCTCGTGCGGCAGGCCCGTCATGGGACAAGTCAATGGGGCTATCGGTTCGCCTCGTCTGGCGGCAGAACGCCATAGCGGTGGTAGATCAGGGCAACTTCGCCCTCTTCACGCATGCGTTGCAGCTCAGCGCCAAGGCGGTCGTAGAGTTCGCGTCGGTCGCTCTGGTAGCGCTTCAGCGATGCGCCGAAGTGGTTGCCCAGTACCTGCTGGTGGGCGTAGTGCGCGTAGCTGTAGGCGCGAAAGTTCATGGCCTGAAATTGCGCCTCCATCGGTACGGCGTCGAGCACTGCGATGGTGTCCAGGCGCCCAGCCCGGAACATCGCGGCCAGTTGCGCATCGTCGCTGGCATAGGCGCGACCGAGCATGTCATCGCTGTCGAAAGGTTCGAAATAGGCCGTACCGCGTTTGACACCCAGAGACAGGTCGTACAGATCCTCGTAGCGGCTCAGTCTGGCCTCTTCCCCCGGGCGCACGACGAAGCGAACGTTCAGTTGCTGATTGCTGATTGCCGATGCTGGGCAGGAAATGGATGTACTCGCGGCGCTGTTGAGTGAGTAGCACGCGCGGCACCAGGTCGACTCGTCCGGAGCGCAGGTCGTCAAGACTGCGCAGGAAGGGCGCTTCACGCCACTGCAGCTCTACCCCGACACGGTGTGCGGCCGTTTCCAGTACGCTGATCAGTGGGCCGCTGGGCAGGCCGTCGACAGCACGCATCTCCGGTGGCCGTTCGCGAAAGTCGACGCGCAGCACCTCTTGCGCGCCAACGCAGGTCAGCGTGAACAGTAGAGGCAGTAAGGAAAGAAGACGCTTCATGGGGGGCTCTTGAACGACCACCGTCGTTCAAGAGTCTAGCTGCGAATCGATCTGTCAGTCTGCGGCGATCAACGCCTGAACGTCGGCGATACGCGCATCCAGGCTGGCGCGGTCGGCGCAACGCAGGGTGGCATGACCGACCTTGCGTCCGGCCTTGAAGGCCTTGCCGTAGTGGTGCAGATGGCAGTCGGCAACGCTGATCACCTTGTCCACCGGCGGCACCGAGCCGATGAAGTTGAGCATGGCGCTCTCACCCAACTTGGCGGTGGAACCCAACGGCAGGCCTGCGACGGCGCGCAGATGGTTCTCGAACTGGCTGCACTCGGCGCCTTCGATGGTCCAGTGCCCGGAGTTGTGCACGCGCGGGGCGATCTCGTTGGCCTTGAGGCCGCCGTCCACCTCGAAGAACTCGAAGGCCAGCACGCCGACGTAGTCGAGCTTGTCCAGCACGCGGCCGACGTAGTCCTCGGCCAGCGCCTGCAGAGGATGATCGGTGCTGGCAACGGACAGGGCGAGGATGCCGCTGTCGTGGGTGTTGTGCACCAGCGGGTAGAAGCGCGTTTCACCGTCACGGGCGCGCACGGCGATCAGCGACACCTCGCCGGTGAAGGGCACGAAGCCTTCGAGGATGCACGGCACGCTGCCCAGTTCGGCGAAGGCGCCAGTGACGTCTTCGGGCTTGCGCAGGACTTTCTGGCCCTTGCCGTCATAACCCAGGGTGCGGGTCTTCATCACCGCCGGCAGGCCGATGCTGGCCACCGCGGCGTCCAGATCAGCCTGCGACTGGATGTCGGCGAACTCGGGGGTGGGGATGCCCAGCTCGCGGAACATGGACTTCTCGAACCAGCGATCGCGGGCGATGCGCAGTGCCTCTGCACCCGGATAGACCGGCACGAACTGCGAGAGGAAGGCGACGGTTTCGGCCGGCACGCTCTCGAATTCGAAGGTGACCAGGTCGACCTCATCGGCCAGCTGGCGCAGGTGATCCTGATCGCCATAGTCGGCGCGGATATGCTCGCCGAGCGCCTGGGCGCAGGCGTCCGGCGCCGGGTCGAGGAAGGCGAAGTTCATGCCCAGCGGCGTACCTGCCAGGGCCATCATGCGGCCCAGCTGGCCGCCACCGATCACGCCGATCTTCATTACTGCGCCCTCGGGTCCGGATTTTCCAGCACGGTGTTGGTCTGCTCCTCGCGGAACTGCTTCAGCGCCGCATGGAACTGCGGGTGCTGGTGACCGAGGATGCTGGCGGCTAGCAGGGCGGCGTTGACCGCACCGGCCTTGCCGATGGCCAGAGTGGCGACCGGAATGCCGGCCGGCATCTGCACGATCGACAGCAGCGAGTCGACGCCCGAGAGCATCGACGACTGCACCGGTACGCCGAGCACCGGCAGGTGGGTCTTGGCCGCGCACATGCCCGGCAGGTGAGCGGCGCCACCGGCACCGGCGATGATCACCTGAATGCCGCGTGCTTCAGCCTCTTCGGCGTACTGGAACAGCAGGTCCGGGGTGCGGTGGGCGGAGACCACCTTGACCTCGTGGGGGATGCCCAGCTTGTCCAGCATCTCGGCGGTGTGGCTAAGGGTGGACCAATCGGACTTGGAGCCCATGATCACGCCAACCAGTGCGCTCATCGTCGTGCCTCTTCTCTCGGGCGCCTCGCGGCGCATCAAAAACCAACAAGCCACGCGGGCGGGCCAGCGTGGCTTGTCATGATTCGTTGGCCGGGTGCTGCCGGCCGAAGGCCGCGCAGTATAACGCAAAGCCACTGCTGGCGGGCAGTGGCGATGACCGTTTGTCATGCAAGCTGTGGCAGAGGGTGAAAACCGCCTAAACCTTGCTCTGGAGCAATGCCGGCGCGGGCTGCGCGCGCACACTGGACAGACACTCGCATGCAAGAGGAACCGCGCATGAACCGGACCATGAAAGCCGCAGTCGTCCACGCCTTCGGGCAGCCGCTGCGTATCGAGGAGGTGAAAACCCCGCTGCCTGGCCCCGGGCAGATTCTGGTGAAGATCGAGGCCTCGGGCGTTTGCCATACCGACCTGCACGCCGCCGAAGGCGACTGGCCGGTGAAGCCGAGCCTGCCATTCATTCCCGGCCATGAAGGGGTCGGCTACGTGGCGGCGGTCGGCAGCGGCGTCACGCGCGTCAAGGAGGGCGACCGCGTCGGCGTGCCTTGGCTGTACACCGCCTGCGGCTGCTGCGAGCACTGTCTGACCGGCTGGGAAACCCTGTGCGAGAGCCAGCAGAACACCGGCTACTCAATCAACGGTGGCTACGCCGAATACGTGCTGGCTGACCCGAACTACGTCGGCATTCTGCCGAAGAACGTCGACTTCCTCGAGATCGCGCCGATCCTCTGCGCCGGCGTGACGGTATACAAGGGTCTCAAGGAAACCAGGGCGCGCCCCGGTCAGTGGGTGGCGATCTCCGGTATTGGCGGCCTCGGCCACGTTGCGGTGCAGTATGCCCGCGCCATGGGCCTGCACGTGATTGCAGTGGACGTCGACGACGCCAAGCTGGAACTGGCGCGCAAGCTCGGCGCCAGCCTGACCATCAACGCGCGCAAGGAAAACCCTGTCGAGGTGGTGCAGCGCGATATCGGCGGCGCTCACGGCGTGCTGGTCACCGCGGTGTCCAACGCCGCCTTCGGCCAGGCCATCGGTATGGCACGCCGGCACGGTACGGTGGCCCTGGTCGGCCTGCCGCCGGGTGATTTCCCTACGCCGATCTTCGATGTGGTGCTCAAGGCCATCACCATCACCGGCTCGATCGTCGGCACTCGCGCCGATCTGCAGGAAGCGCTGGATTTCGCTGGCGAGGGGCTGGTCAAGGCCACGGTGCACAGCGACAGCCTGGACAACATCAATGGCATCTTCGATCAAATGCGCGGTGGGCAGATCGAGGGGCGGGTGGTGCTGCAGTTCTGATTCGAGCAAGGCCACGGATTGGCAACTTTCCTACAGAACGGACGCGGACGGGCGCACAGATCGCCGCCAGGCAGCGGGCTATACTGTGCGCTATTCATCCGAACAAGGACGTGTCGTCATGAAACAGTACGTTTCGCTCGTTGCCCTCTCCCTGCTTTCCCTTCAAGCCGCTGCGCTGGATCTGGCCAAGCACCCGCAAGTCTTCGATGCCGGCCAGGGCGTGAGCCTGGCGCTGGCCCCTTCTGCTGACGGCAAGCAGGCGCTGGTGCAGGTGCGCGGTATCAATCACCCGCTCGACGAAGTGGTGTTTCTTACCGACGTTCGCGAGCTGGGCAACGAGCAGCGCGACTATGGCATCCGCCTCGATGGCCGCGACTACAACCTGCTGAACAAGCGCCGCGCCTGGAGTGGCGAGAGCTACCAGCTCAACCTGCCGAACACCCAGGGCTTCGAGCTCAGTTACAACGAGGACAAGACCAAGGCACTGAAGCCGAAGGATCTCCTGGCGATTTACCAGAAGCAGGAGAAGGATGGCCTGCAGGCGCGCCTCGCCGCCTTCGACCGCAAGCAGCGTGTGGCCGATTACAGCGCGCGCCTGCAGGAGATCGACGGCGAAGCCTCCAAGGCCTGCGCCACCCCGCTGAGCACCAAGGTGGACTGGAGCGCGATGTCCGATGAGCAACTGATCGGCCTCAGCGTGCCGAGTTTCTGCGGTGAAGTGGTCAACCAGATGGCCTACCTGTGTGGCAAGGACGACCGCTACAAGGCTGAGGCCAAGACCCTCAAGGGTGTCGACTGCCGTTTCGGCGAAAGCATGAAGTTGCGCGAGCAGGACGGCCAACTGCAGTTCACCACCCTCAAGGATGAACCGAATCAGGGCGACTTCATCAACGCCATTCTGCGTAATCGCTGATCCTCTCGGGCGGGCTATGGCCCGCCGCCTCGCGGCATATTTCTTGCGTTCCTTTGCGTTATCACGCTGACGGAACGCATCATGCTGCACGCCCCGCTGACCACCCTGCATGTGGTTTCCCTGATCCTCCAGCGCTTCGCCGAGCAGCCCGAACTACGCCCGCAATTGCTGGCTGGGAGCGGCATCGGTGCGGCTGATCTGGACAATGCCGACGCGCGCATCACCCGGGTGCAGGAGCTGCAGGTGTGCGCCAATGCCCTGGCCCTGCGTGCTGATCTGGGGCTCGACCTGGGGCGCAGCCTGCATGTTTCCTCCTATGGGCTGCTGGGTTACGCCGCGCTGTCGGCTGCCACCTTTGGTGACGCCTGGCGTCTGTTGCTGCAGTACCCGGCGCTACTCGGTACCTATTTTCGCCTCGACATGCAGGTGGAAGGCGAGCTGGCCTGGATCTGCGCCAGCGGCTACCGTGATGCCGAGGCGCTGGAAGTCTTCAACGTGGAGATGTGCCTGGCCTCGCTGAAGCTGATCGGTGACGAACTGCTACGCCAGCCGCTGTCATTGGAAGGCGCCGAGTTCACCTACGCTCGGCCAGACTACGTCTCGCGCTATGCGCAGAGCTTTCCCTGTCCGCTGCGTTTCTCGGCTCAGCGCAATGCCTTCGCCTTTCCCGCCGCGTTGCTGGAGCGCCGGCTACCGCTGGCCGACAGCGTGACCCACGGCGACATGGTGGAGCGCTGCCGCCGTCTGAACGCCGAGTTCAGCAGCCGCCAGGCCTGGCTGGAGCGGGTGCGCCAGTTGCTCGCCGCGCAGTTGGCCGAGCCGCCAGGGCTGGAGAACCTGGCGCAGCAGATGCACTGCTCGCCGCGTACCCTGCGCCGTCACCTGCAGGAGTTGGGTACCAGCTACCAGGGCTTGCTCGACGAGCTGCGCTTCGAACGCGCCAAGGCGCTGCTCAGCGAGGAGCAATGGCCGGTGTACCGTATCGCCGAAGTGCTCGGTTTCAGCGAAACCGCCAGTTTCCGCCACGCCTTCCAGCGCTGGAGCGGCGTGCCGCCGAGCCGCTTTCGCGCGTAGCTCGGATGTAATTCGGGCTACCGGGCTGGTGCGCACGGCACACCGACTCCTTACTCCTCCGCCTGCACGTTGCGGTACATCTGCAGCCGCGCTGCTTCATGCAAGCCACGGCTTAGCGCCAGCAGGCGCTGGAATTCCTCGGGGTAGTGTTCGGCAACGTTATCTCGCGGGGTCGGCGAGCGCAGGTCGTGCAGGGTTGGCGAGCTGCCGTCGTGTTGCATCTGCACGAGAAAATCTCGGGTTACCGCGCCGATCACCGGGAAGGTGCCTTCCTGCAGCACCAGCGGCACCACGCGTTCGCCTTCCGGCGCTGGCAGTTGCAGGTCGCGACCGAGGCCACCGTTGTTGAAGGGCACGCCGACCAGCCCAGCCACCGTCGGCAGCAGGTCGGCTAGACCCACGGCTTCGTCGAACTCGCGCGGCGCCAACCATTTCGGTGCATGAATCAGCAGCGGCACGTTGTTGCTCTCCAGCCCAAGTTGCTCGAAGGCCGGCGCCATGTGCGGGATCTGGCTGATGCGGGTGTTGTGGTCGCCGAAGAAGACGAAAATGGTGTCGTCGTAAAAACCCTGCTCCTTGGCCAGCTCCATCAGGCGCCCGATATTGAAATCCAGCAGGCGCACCGCGTTGTATTGCTCGACGCTGCGCGAGCCGGCCTGCTGCACCTGTTCCAGCGGCAGGTCGAGCGGCTCGAAGCCGTCGTTGTCCTTGGGGATGGTGAAAGGGCGGTGGTTGCCGGAGGTTTGCAGGTAGGCGAAGAACGGCTTGTCCTTGGGCAGGGCGCCGAGAATTTGCGAACTCTCCTTGAAGAAATCCAAGTCGGAGATACCCCACACGTCCACCTGCGGCGACTGCCAGTGGCGTTCCTCATAGAGTTGCACGCCGTCGATGCTCTGGCGGATCAGCGCGTTGATGTTGGCCCAGCCGGCGTTGCCGCCGATCATGTAGAACTTCTCGTAGCCTGGCAGGGCGTTGATCAGCGTGCGTTGACGGGCGATCAGCGGGTTGCGCGTCGCCGTCTCCTGGCGCGACACATCGGGGATGCCGGTGATACTCGCCCACACCGTCTTGGCAGTGCCGGTCACCGGCACGTAGAAGTGGCGGAAGAACCAGCTCTCCTTGGCCAGACGATCCAGATTCGGCGTCGGGTTCAGCGGGTTGCCGTAGGCACCAACGGCGCTGGTACCGAGGGATTCGAGCATGACGAAGACCACGTTGGGCGGGCGCTCGGCCTGGATGCGGTGCGCCTGCAGCGGCTGGTTGCGGAAGAAGTTCAGCGCCTGCGCATCGCGCTCGCTGACCCCCAGGTAATCGGCCACCACCTCGTAATGCTCGCGCGTGGCGGTCTCGTCGAAGGCGGCGGGTTCGAGCTTGAGGGTGTCGAAGAGAAACAGCGCCGGATTGATCCCGAGCGCGCCGATCTGGCTGTTGCCGCTGTAGAAGGCGTCGCTCCAGCGCAGCGGCACCGGGTTCTCCAGGTTCAGCGCGCTGGCGCGGCCGAGCAGGCCGAAGAACACCAGCACGCCCACCACCGCCACACCACCGATTGCCGGCAACACGCCGACTCGTCGTGCTTGCGGTCGATCCAGGGTGACGCGCTCCAGGCGCAGCAGCGCCCAGGCCCACAGCGCCACACCGGCCAGCCAGGCCAGGGTTATCCACAGCACTGGGTAGGTCTGCCAGAGCATGCCGGCGGAGATCTGCGCATCACCAGCAAAGCGCAGCACCGTGGCGTTGAGGCGTACACCCAGGTAGGCGTAGTGGCCGAAGTCGATGATGTACAGCAGGCCCAGCGCGGCCACGGTCAGCAGCAGATAGCCGCGTAGCAGCCAGCGCACAGCGCGAAAACGCGCCAGGTGCAGCCTGGGCAGTGCCAGCAGGAGGCCCACCGGCAACATCAACAGCAGGGCCAGGCGCAGGTCGAAGCGCAGGCCGATACCGAGAGTAGGCAGCACATCCGGTTCGCTGATGCTTTCGACAGCGGAGAAACCCAGCAGAAACACCCCGCGCAGGGCCGCGAAGAGTACGAACAGCAGCGCCGTCAGGCCTGCCAGGTAATGCAGGCGGCGTGATTTCAGCCAGCTCATGCGAGTTTCCTTGTCGGTCGGGCCAGCAGCCAGCGCACAGCGGCGCTCAGCAGCGCGCCCAGGCTGTAGAGGGCCAGGTAGGGGTCGATCAGGTAATCCCAGTAGTTTTCCGAGGCACCCAGGCGCAGGGCGAAGGCCAGGGTCGCCAACACCAGCGCCAGTGCGCCGAGCCAGCTGCGCTGGAGGATCAGCACCGCGCACAACAGGCCCAGTACCAGCAGCATCGGTTGGGGTTCGAAGCCGAGCTGGTAAGGGTCGGCATAGCTCAGACCCAACGCCGCCGGGTAGAGCAGCACGGCCAGGCCGGCGAACAATGCCAGGCTGGCCAGGCGATCACGGGCGCCGGCGTGCGACAGGCCAAAACGACATAGCGTCGCCCAGCCAAGCAGCACCAGGCTGGCCACCGACAGGTCGCCGATGTAGGTGCGCAACTGCAGCGCCAGGCTGATGCCTTGGACCGGCACCAGGCTGAGCAGCAGGCAACCCGCCAGCAGGATGCCGCGCTGCGTCGCAGTGCGCGTCAGGCGCGCGAAGATCAGGAACGCGAGCAGGGTGAAGGCCAGATGCGGCAGCCAGAAATCAGTCATGTGGGCGGCGCTCCGAGAGCCAGGCCTCGTTGAAGCTCAGGTGCTTGATGAACATGTCGTTCCACGAATACACCAGGTGGTAGGAGCCTTTGCGGTCACGGGTGAAGTAGGGGTATTCGTAGTCGAAGGTGCAGCCCTTGGCGCTGCACATGCGCGCGCTCACTCGTTCGAGGAACTGCGCCTGCTGCTCCGGCTTGCCGCCGCTGGCGCGGAATTTTTCACTGACCACGGCCGGGAATTCATCTTGCGCAATCGGTTCGCCCCAGGGGTTAGGGCTTTCGTCGAGTTCGCCGAGAGTGCGCCAGTTGGCCAGGTTGGCGTCGGTGGCATAAAGGGTCAGGCGAAAGCGCCCGTCTTCGAGGTCGTTCATCGCCACCAGCAAGCTGCCGTCTGGGCGACCGACCGCCGCCAGGGACGAGTTGGGGTTGCTCGGCTCGACCGGCTGCGGATGGCTCCAGCTGCGCCCGGCGTCTTCGCTGTAGCTGGCCAGCACGCGGTGATGCTCCTCGCCGGCATAGCGCAAAAGGGCCACGGCGCGGCGTTCGCCCAGCGCCACCACGGTCGGTTGCAGGGAGTCTCGCCCCTTGCCGATGCGGTACTTGCCCAGTACTTCGCCAGCGGCGCTGAGGTGCAGGTATTCGGGAAACTTGCCGAGAAACTCGTGATACACCGGCAGGCCGATGCTGCCATCGGCGTGGAACACCGGCGCGGCACGCACCAGCGTGCTGATGTTGAGAAAGGGGCTGGTGACCAGTTGCCGGGGCGCCGACCAGGTTTCGCCAAGGTCGTCGGAAACCATGGCATTGACCGCGCTACCGGCCCAACCGCCGAGCGAAACCGAGACGTAGAACAACCACAGGCGGTTGTCCGGCGCCAGGCTGATGACCGGATTGCCCAGTTTGCGGATGTGCTTGCCGACCGCGCGCTGAGTCGACTCGCGACTGGCCAGCACACGCTCGGCGCTCCACTGGCCGCTGGCGGCATCGAAGCGCGCGGCGCGAATCTGTACGTCGGCGGCGCCTTCGCGAGTACCGGCGAACCAGGCTGCCATCAGATCGCCGCCGGGCAGGCCGGAGATGGAGGCGGAATGGACGAAATCCTCCAGATCGGAGGAGGCGAAGTGTGCGGCCATGGCCGGTGGCGCATAGGCTGGCGCTGGTTGCTGGCTGACGAAGGGCGCCAGTGCGTGCGGGGCAGCGCCGAACCAGGCGCAGGCGAACACCGTGGCAGCGCCCAGCAGCAGGGCGCAGGTCTTGAGGCTCGAGGTCATGTTCGGTGGTTCAGGGATGGCTGGGCGAAGCCAGGTGCGAGCTGGCGACTTCTTCTACCGGGTGGGCATCGACCGGGTCGTAGTAGATCTCCAGCTTGCGGCCGTCACGGTCGAAGCCATAGATCTCGTAGCAATTGCCAGGGGTGATGCGGAACTTGGTGATTTGCACGCCCTGGCGCTTCATCTGCTCGCGGAACTGCGACTCGGGCATCCAGGCGCTGCGGTCTTGCCGAGCGCAGTCGGTATCAGCGAGTGCGGCGCTGGATAGTGCAAGCAGTGCGAGCATCGTCAGGGCGCGAACTGGGCGGCGGGCCGGTGTCGACATGCTCGGCATCCTTTGGCGTGGCTGATGGTACGGGGCTTGGCCCCAGGCAGGTTGCCACCATCGGCCGTCAGGCTTAAGAAAAGCTTAAGCATCACGGGTTGTTACATTTGTCTGCCGTGGTGGTGGGGAGATTCATGGCCAGTCCTCCCTGGCGGCGACCTGGCAGGCAGCGTCGCTGCGCGCTGTTAAAAAATCGCTCTCGGCCATTTTTTGGCCATTTCGATCCCCTTTTGGCCGTTGCCAGCGTTCTCGATTCGCTGCCAGCGGGCGAACAATGCAGGCACAACAACGAGCCTGGAGCGCTTTGCATGCTCACCTACTACAGCGATGACCACCACCTGCACCATGGCAAATGCGAGTTGATCGACGGGCAACTGATGCCCTGCTTCGAGAAGCCGCAGCGCGCCGACCATATCCTTGCGCGCGTCAAGGCTCGCCAGCTCGGCGAAGTCCGCGCGCCCAAGGATTTCGGCCTGGCGCCCATCGAGCGGATCCACAGCAAGGCCTACCTGGAATTCTTCAAGGGCGCCTGGGCTCGCTGGCAGGAGCAGGGCGGCAAGGGTGACCTGCTGCCGTTCACCTGGCCGGCACGTACCCTGCGGCGGATGATCCCCAACGACCTGCACGGCCAGCTTGGCTACTACAGTTTCGATGGTGGCGCGCCGATCACTGCCGGCACCTGGCAGGCCGCCTACAGCGCTGCCCAAGTCGCGCTAAGCGCCCAGCAGGAGATTGCCAACGGTGCCCACAGCGCCTTCGCCCTGTGCCGTCCGCCAGGCCACCACGCCGCCGGCGACCTGATGGGTGGCTACTGCTACCTGAACAATGCCGCCATCGCTGCCCAGGCCTTCCTCGACCAGGGCCGCAAGAAAGTCGCCATCCTCGATGTCGACTACCACCACGGCAACGGCACCCAGGACATCTTCTACCAGCGCAGCGACGTGCTGTTCGCCTCGATCCACGGCGACCCGGCCGAGGAATTCCCGTTCTTTCTCGGTTATGCCGACGAACTGGGCGAAGGGGCTGGCGAGGGCTGCAACTTCAACTACCCATTGCCGATGGGCAGCTCCTGGGAGGCCTGGAGCGCGGCGCTGGAGCAGGCCTGCCAGCGCATCGCCGACTACGGCGCGGAAGTCGTGGTGGTGTCGCTGGGCGTGGACACCTACATGGAAGACCCGATCTCGCAGTTCAAGCTCGACAGCCCGGATTACCTGGCCATGGGCCGGCGTATCGCCGCGCTGGGCCTGCCGACGCTGTTCATCATGGAAGGCGGCTACGCCGTGGAGGCCATCGGCGTCAACGCGGTCAACGTGCTGGAAGGCTTCGAGGGCGCCTGATCGGCGATCAATCTGCCAAACAAGAGCAACATTTCAGGGGTGAGAAACGATGAAAGCCATCAAACAGATGCTCGGCGCCGCCCTGTGCGGCGCCACCCTACTCAGCGGCGCGGTGCAGGCCAAGGAGTTGCGCGTATACAACTGGGCCGACTACATCCTCCCGGAGGTGCCCAAGGACTTTCAGAAGGAGTCCGGCATCCAGATCACCTGGGACACCTTCGAGACCAACGAGGCGCTGGAGGCCAAGCTGCTGACCGGCAACTCCGGCTATGACCTGGTGATCCCGTCCAACCAGTTCCTCGAAACCCAGATCAAGGCAGGCGTATTCGCCCCGCTGGACAAGTCCAAGCTGCCCAACTGGAAGAACCTCGACCCGGTGCTGCTCGGCCTGCTGGAGAAGAACGACCCGGGCAATCAGTACGGCGTGCCCTACATGTACGGCACCGTGCTGATCGGCTACAACCCGGACAAGGTCAAGGCCGCGCTCGGTGACGATGCGCCGGTGAACAGCTGGGACCTGGTGTTCAAGCCCGAGTACATGGAGAAGCTGAAATCCTGCGGCGTGGCCATGCTCGACTCGCCCACCGAGATCATCCCCATCGCCCTGCACTACCTGGGCCTGGACCCCAACAGCGCCAACCCGGCCGACTACGACAAGGTCACCGAACTGCTGCTCAAGGTGCGCCCGTACGTGGCCTACTTCCATTCGGCCAAGTACATGACCGACATCGCCAACGGCGACATCTGCGTGGCCATCGGCTATTCCGGCAGCTTCTACCAGTTCGCCAACCGCGCCAAGGAAGCCGGCAACGGCGTGGTGATCAACTGGCGCCTGCCCAAGGAAGGCGCACCGATCTGGTTCGATACCTGGGCCATCCCCAAGAGCGCCAAGAATTCGGACGAAGCCCACGCCTTCATCAACCACCTGCTCGAACCCAAGGTGATCGCGCCGATCAGCGACTTCCTCGGCTACCCCAACCCTAACGTGCCGGGCATGGAACTGGTGGGCGCGGAAATCGCCGACGACCACGACCTGACCCCGACCCCGGAGCTGCAGAAGTCGCTGTATGTGGTGCAGCCGTTGCCGCAGAAGATCGAGCGAGTGCGTACGCGGGCCTGGACGTCGATCAAGTCGGGCAAGTGAACGGTGGTCGGGCGCCCCACTGGCGGGGCGTTCAGGTCGGCCGATTGAAGCGCCGCCGGTAGGCGCCCGGCGACAGGCCGACGCGTTCCTTGAACAAGCGGCGGAAGGAACTGCCGTCCTCGTAGCCGACTTGTTGGGTGATGCGCTCGAAGTTCTCCTGGCTGGCCTCCAGCAGGTGCTTGGCCCGCTCCAGGCGCAGGTTCTGCAGGTACTGCACCGGCGTCTGCCCGGTGGCGTCCTTGAAGCGGCGGATCAGATTGCGCGGGCTCAGGGCGAAGCGCGTGGCGACCTCGTCGAGGCCGATGCGCTCGGCGCTGTGCTTCTCCAGCCAGATCTGCACCTTGAGCACCTCGGCGTCCTGATGCGCCTTGTTGAACGAGGCACTCATGTAGGGCGTCTGCAGGCGCTCGGCGCTGTCGACCAGGAGCTTCTTTGAGCACTCGATGGCCAGCTGCGGCGAGGCGAAGCGGCGGATGATGTGCAGCAGCAGGTCGCTGCCGGTGGTGGAGCCGGCCGAGCACAGCAGTTGGCCGTCGTCGGTGACGCTGCGTTCGGCCTGCAGCAGTACCCGAGGAAAGCGCCGGGCGAACTGCTCGCTGAAGATCCAGTGGGTGGTGGCGCGGCGACCGTCGAGCAAGCCGGCCTGGGCGGTGACGAAGGTGCCGGTGCACATGCTGGCGATGTAGCTGCCCTGCGCATGGCGCTCGCGCAGCCAGGCGCTCAGCGGCTCCAGGGCCGGCAGCACGCCGAGGATGTTGAACATGAAGCCGGGCACTATCACCAGATCGCTGTGCGGCACCTCGCTCAGCGCCCGCTGCGGGGTCAGGCGCAGGCCGCCGGTGCACTCGACGGGGGCGCCGTCGAGGGAGGCGCTGTGCACCTCGAACGGCGTCGCCGCCGGGTCGCCGGTGAGAAAGCGCTGCAGCACGTTGGCGCATTCGAGAAACTCCAGCGCCGCCGAGACGCTGGTGGCCGAACAGCGCTCGGCCATCACCACCGTGACCTTCATCCTTCCCGCCCCGCTGGCGGAATTATCCGCCTGTTATTGGTCGTTTTTGCCCATGGTGGGGCACCGCTGCGCTTCCTAGCATGGCCTCACCCGGGCGCCACTGGCGGCCCGCGACCCATCAGGCAGGAGAACAGCGGCGATGAAACATACAGCCTACCGGCTCTTCAAAAAACCTTTTTTCGGGCGCTTCATGAAGCCCTGGCGCTGGCCCGAGCAGGTCGATGCGGCACGCTGGCAGCGCCTGTCGCTGACCAGCGAATCGGGGGCCAGCCTGGCCGCGCTGCTGGGTGAGGCGCGCGCGGGGCAGGTGCGCGGTGCGGTGCTGCTGTGCCACCCGATGGGCACCGCGGCCAAGGGCTTCTGGCTCAAGCACGGACATGCCGAGCTGCTGCGCGCGGCCGGTTATCACGTGATGCTGTTCGACCTCAACGGCTTCGGCGAGAGCAGCTCCACCACCATGGACTACCCGCTCGACGTGCTCGCCGCCGGGCAGACGCTGCAGGCGCGCTACCCGGATCTACCGGTGGCGCTGCTAGGCGCCTCAATGGGCGCGGCCATGGGCCTGTGCGCCCTGGCGCTGGCGCAGCACCCGTTCAAGGCGGCGGTACTGGAGTCGGCCTTCCCCACCCTGCTGCACTTCTGGCGGCCCTATCCGCTGCCGCGCCTGGGCATCCAGCTCAGCCGCCTGGTCTATCCGGCCGGCGAACGTCGCCTGCGTCCTCTGCATGCCGCGCAGCGCCTGGTCGGTCGCCCGCCGCTGCTGCTGATCTACGGCGAGGAGGATCGCCACACCCCACTCGAGGACGGCCAGCAACTGCACGCGGCGCTCACCGCTGCCACCCACTGCGAGCTCTGGCAGGTGCCGGGCGCCGACCATACCCTGGCTTATATCGCCCAGCCGGAGGCTTATGCGCGGCGGGTGCTGGAGTTTCTGGATGGCCAGTTGGGCGCTGCGGCAGGTTCCGCCTGCACGGCGGCGTAGTCTGGGGCGAGCATCCCTGTCGCCTGCGGTGCGCATGGCCTAGGCGGCCCCGCGACACCCTACGAGAGCGTGATGCCGCGACCTAGGCGCCATGCCGTAGGGTGCGCCGCGCGCACCAGCTATCCGGCTCCCGCCGCTCATCTACATGGCCAGGCCACCCTCCAGCTTGCGCCACAGCAAACGCACCGCCGCCTTGCGCACCAGGGCGCAGCGGTACAGGCGGATTTCCAGCGGGATCTGCCAGTGTTCGCCGCCGCAGATCGCCAGCTCGCCACGGCCCAGCTCCGCCGTCACCGACAGCCGTGGCACCCAGGCCACGCCCATGCCTTGCAGGGCCATGCTTTTGAGGCTGTCGGCCATGGCGGTTTCGTACACCGTGGTCGAGCGCAGCGCGCGCTGGCGTAGCAGCAGGTTGACCGAGCGACCGAGGAAGGCACCGGCGCTGTAGGCCAGCAAGGGCACGCTTTGCCCGCCGTCGAGGTCGTACAGCGGCGCGCCGGACTCGTTGACCGCGCATACCGGCAACATCGAGGTCGCGCCCAGGTGCAGCGAGGGGAAGATCGCCGGGTCCATCTGCAGCGCCGCGTCGGGATCGTAGTAGGCGAGGATCAGGTCGCAGGCACCTTCACGCAGTGAATGCACCGCTTCGCCGACGTTGGTCGCCACCAGCCGCGTGGTCAGTGGCAGGCCCTCGCGGCGCAGGCGGGCGATCCACTCGGGGAAGAAGCCCAGGGTCAGCGAGTGCGCGGCAGCAATCGACAGCACTTCGCCCTGCTGGCCTTCCAGATTGTGCAGGTGGCGCACCACTTCGCCGAGCTGCTCGACCAGGCTGCGTGCGGTGACCAGAAACAGCCGGCCGGCCTCGGTCAGTTCGACGGGGGTGCAGGAGCGGTCGACCAGGGTCAGACCGAGCATGGCTTCCAGGCTGCGGATTCGTCTGCTGAACGCCGGCTGGGTGACGAAGCGCTTTTCCGCCGCCTGGGAAAAGCTGCGGGTGCCGGCCAGGGCGACGAAATCTTCCAGCCATTTTGTTTCCAGGTTCATCGCAGGCTCCCGAGGCTTGCACGAGGCGTAGGGTGGGTTAGCGACGCTGAACACGGTTCGGCAGAAGCAGCTGCCATGGTGCGTCGCGTAACCCACCAGGCGATGGATCATCGTTGCGCCGATGGTGGGTTACGCCGCGTCTCGGACGACGTGATGTTCGGCAATGGCAGCATGCGGCTAACCCACCCTACGTTTGCCGCTATCCCGCAGTCACATCCACATTATGCCGATTGTGCATAGGGCAGCAAGTAACGGCATTGGTAGCGAGACGGTCGGAGCTCCTATTCTATGGGCATCGCGGCACTCGCCGTATTTCCCAAGAGTCATCTCTATCATGTCCTCTGCTGCATCTGTTCGCGTCGAAAAAGACCTGCTCGGCACCCTCGAAGTCCCTGCTGATGCCTATTACGGCATCCAGACCCTGCGCGCCGTGCAGAACTTCCGCCTGTCCGGCGTGCCGCTGTCGCACTACCCGAAGCTGGTGATCGGCCTGGCCATGGTCAAGCAGGCCTCGGCGGACGCCAACCGTGAGCTGGGCCACCTGTCCGCCACCAAGCACACGGCGATCAGCACCGCCTGTGCACGCATCATCCAGGGCGAGTTCCACGAGCAGTTCGTGGTCGACATGATTCAGGGCGGCGCCGGCACCTCGACCAACATGAATGCCAACGAGGTGATCGCCAACATCGCCCTCGAGGCCATGGGTCATGAGAAGGGCCAGTACCAGCACCTGCACCCGAACAACGACGTGAACATGGCGCAGTCCACCAACGACGCCTACCCGACCGCCATCCGCCTCGGCCTGCTGCTCGGCCACGACAGCCTGCTCGGTGCGCTGGACAAGCTGATCCAGTCGTTCGCCGCCAAGGGCCTGGAGTTCGGCCACGTGCTGAAGATGGGCCGCACCCAGCTGCAGGACGCCGTGCCGATGACCCTCGGCCAGGAATTCCGCGCCTTCGCCACCACCCTCGGCGAAGACCTACAGCACCTGAAATTGCTGGCGCCGACCCTGCTCACCGAAGTCAACCTGGGCGGTACCGCGATCGGTACCGGCATCAACGCCGACCCGAAATACCAGGCCCTGGCGGTCAAGCGCCTGGCCATCATCAGCGGTCACCCGCTGACCCCGGCTGCCGACCTGATCGAGGCCACCAGCGACATGGGCGCCTTCGTGCTGTTCTCCGGCATGCTCAAGCGCACCGCAGTCAAGCTGTCGAAGATCTGCAACGACCTGCGTCTGCTCTCCAGCGGCCCGCGTACCGGCATCAACGAGATCAACCTGCCGGCGCGTCAGCCGGGCAGCTCGATCATGCCGGGCAAGGTCAACCCGGTGATTCCCGAAGCAGTCAATCAGGTGGCCTTCGAAGTGATCGGTAACGACCTGGCCCTGACCATGGCGGCCGAAGGTGGCCAGCTGCAGCTGAACGTGATGGAGCCGCTGATCGCCTACAAGATCTTCGACTCGATCCGCCTGCTCACCCGCGCCATGGACATGCTGCGCGAGCTGTGCATCGACGGCATCACCGCCAACGAGGCGCGCTGCCGTGAACTGATGGAAAACTCCATTGGTCTGATCACCGCGCTGAACCCCTACATCGGCTACGAGAACGCCACCCGCATCGCCAAGGTCGCCCTGGAAAGCGGGCGCGGCGTGCTGGAGCTGGTGCGCGAGGAGCAGCTGCTGGACGAGGCCACCCTGGCCGACATCCTGCGCCCCGAGAACATGATCGCCCCGCGCCTGGTTCCGCTGCAGGGCTGATTGATCGAATGACACGCGCCGCCCCTCTGGGCGGCGTGCTCATTTCCGCCCTCGAGCCTGTTCATGGGGCGGCACCGCTGAAGGCCGCGCAGACGGCCCCACAACAACGACAATCCGGGTGTACAACCACATGAGTCAGAGCAACACCGCTTCCTCTTCCTTCCTTGCGCGCGTGCCTTTGTGGCAGCAGATTCTCGTCGGCCTGGTGCTCGGCGTGGTCGTCGGCATGCTGTTCAAGAGTCTCGCCCTGGCACTGGCGCCGGTCGGCGCGTTGTTTCTCAATGCAATCAAGATGCTCATCGTGCCGCTGGTATTCGTGTCCCTGGTGGCGGGCATCACCGCCATGAGCGACAGCGCCAAGCTCGGTCGCATCAGCGTCAAGACCATCGCCATCTACCTGATCACCACTGCCTTCGCGGTGAGCATCGGCCTGGCATTCGGCACCCTGTTCAGCCCCGGCGAAGGCATGAACATGGTCGCCAGCGGCAGCGAAGAGGCCAAGCAGGCGCCCTCGCTGGTGCAGATTCTGGTGGGCCTGGTGCCGACCAACCCGGTGATGGCCTTCGCCGAAGGCAACATCCTGCAG
The DNA here is from genome assembly GCF_017167985.1 of Ectopseudomonas toyotomiensis. Lineage (NCBI taxonomy): Bacteria > Pseudomonadati > Pseudomonadota > Gammaproteobacteria > Pseudomonadales > Pseudomonadaceae > Ectopseudomonas > Ectopseudomonas toyotomiensis. Next base: position 2,358,237 of record NZ_CP070505.1, read on the forward strand.
ATCATCGTCTTCGCCATCGCCCTGGGCGTGAGCATGAACCTGGTCGGCGAAAAAGCTGCGCCGGTGGTACGTCTCTTCGACAGCCTGGCCGAGGTGTTCTACAAGCTCACCGACCTGGTGATGCGCTTCGCCCCCATCGGCGTGTTCGCGCTGATCGCCGGTGTGGTCGCTTCCCACGGCATCGAGGTATTGCTGCCACTGGCCGGGGTGATCGGGGTGATCTACCTGGCCAGCATCGCCCATATGCTGCTGGTCTACGGAGGCCTGATCGGCGGCCTGGCGCGCCTCAGCCCGCTGCGTTTCTTCCGCGGCATCGCCCCGGCGCTGGCGGTGGCCTTCAGTACCTCGAGCAGCTCCGGCACCCTGCCGGTGTCCATCGAGTGCGCGCGCAAGAACCTCGGTGTGTCGCAGGGCGTGGCCGGCTTCGTGCTGCCGGTGGGCGCCACCATCAACATGGACGGCACCGCGATCTACCAGGGCGTGCTGGCACTGTTCATCGCCCAGGCCTTCGGCATCGACCTGAATGCCGGCCAGTACCTGATGATCATCCTCACCGCCACCTTGGCTTCGGTCGGCACCGCTGGCGTACCGGGTGCCGGCCTGATCATGCTCGGCCTGGTGCTGACCTCGGTCGGCCTGCCGCTGGAAGGCGTGGCGCTGATCGCCGGTATCGACCGCATCCTCGACATGGCGCGCACCACGGTGAACGTCGCCGGCGACCTGATGACCACCACCCTGGTGGGCAGCAGCGAGAAGGAGCTGGATCGCGAGATCTACAACAGCGACAACGCTGCCTGAGCAACCGTTTTCATAGGAGGCCTTCACCAGCCTCAACCTTCAGGGATGGCTTCGGCCATCCCTTTTTTTGTGGCCTGCCATCCCTGGCGGCCACCCTTCGGGCCGTCGCAAGCGACGTCAAAAACTGCTCCCGGCAGTTTTTTGCCTGCCATTCAAGGGTGGCTGCCGTAGGGTGCGCCGCCGGTTGGCCTGTGTTACAGCCTCCACGCTCGGCGTAGCGTCTGCACCGCCTCGACGATCTGCGCCTCGGGCACCGCGGCAAAACCCAGCACCAGCCCGGCGCGGGCGTCATCAGCCGTTTCGCTGCCGGGCAGCCAGTAGTCGCTCAAGGGGTTCATTTCGATGCCGGCTGCGCGTGCGGCGCCGATCAGCTCACGTTCACGGGTCAGGCTCTCGACCCTGATGGCCAGGTGCAGACCGGCCTCAACCGTCGGCAGCGGCGAGCATCCGGGAATCGCCTGCGGCCACGCCGCGAGCAAGGCGTCGCGGCGGCTGCGCGCCGCCTGACGCATGCGCCGGATATGGCGCTGAAAATGCCCGGCAGCGATGAATTCGGCCATCACCGCCTGGGTGCCGACCTCCGAATGGCGTATCTCCAGCGCCTGGCGCCTCGCGAAGGGCTCGGCCAGCGCTGGCGGCAGCACCAGATAGCCCAGGCGCAGCGCAGGGAAGGCGAGCTTGCCGAAGGTGCCGATGTAGATCACCCGTTGCTGCTCGTCCAACGCTGCCAGCGGCGCGAGTGGGGTGCCGCTGTAGCGGTACTCGCCGTCGTAGTCGTCCTCGATGATCCAGCCGTTGACGCGCTTGGCCCACTCCAGCAAGGCCAGGCGCCTGGGCAGCGACAGGGTGACGCCGGAGGGGTACTGGTGCGCGGGCGTGACATAGGCCAGCCGGCAATCGTTCACACGCTGCAGGGCGGTGACGTCCAGGCCTTCGCCATCCACTGTGATGCCGCACAGTTGCGCACCGGCCACGGCGAAGGCATGGCCGGCCGCGCGGTAGCCGGGGTTTTCGATGGCCACGCGGTCGTCCGGTTGAATCAGCAGTTGAGCGCAGAGACTGATGGCCTGCTGCGAGCCGCAGGTGATCAATATCTGCTGCGCCTCGCAGGTCAGGCCGCGGCTGGTGCGCAGGTAGGCGGCTATCAATTCGCGCAGCTGCATGTCACCGGCAGGGTCGCCATAGCCCAGCCGTGCCAGCGAAGGTTTGCGCCAGAAGCGCGCTTGCAGGCGTGCCCAGGTCTTGAAGGGGAACAGGTCGAAAGCCGGCACGCCGATGCGAAAGGCGCGCGGTGCGCCCTCGGTGGGCATCGCCAGATGGTGGCTCTGCAACAGCTGCAGTGCCGGGCTGGCCGCTGCTGGGGCTACGGCTGCCACTGGAGCAGGCCGATTGCGCGCCAGCTCGGCGACATAGGTGCCATCGCCAACCCGCCCGGCCACATAGCCCTCGGCATACAGCTGGTCCAGGGCGCGGGTCACGGTATTGCGCGAGATGCCGAGCAGGGTGGCCAGCTCACGGCTGGCCGGCAGGCGCGTGCCACTGGCCAGGCGGCCATCGAGGATGCGTTCGCGCAAGGCCTGGTAGAGCTGGCGCGCCAGCCCCTGGCCGGGCTGCAGATGAATGCCGGAAAGATCGAATGGCAGGGCAGGCGAGCGTTTCATGATGGGTAAATTGGCTCTATCGAAGTCGTCGACAATGGATCTTACGTCAGGCCAATATCTTGCCTAGCATGGCTCCATCACGCCAGGAGAAACCGCCATGTACTGCCCCGCTGCCTTTCGCCAGAACGATCTGCCCAGCCTGCACGCGCAGATACAGGCCAGTGGACTGGCCATCGTGACCAGCACTGGCGCACAGGGCCTTCAAGCCAGCCATCTGCCGCTGCTGCTCGAGCCTGGCGAGGGCGAGTTCGGCACCCTTTACGGCCACTTCGCCCGGGCCAATCCGCACTGGCGCGATCTGGCCGACGGGGCCGAGGCGCTGGTGGTGTTCAATGGGCCGGACGCCTACGTGCACCCTGGTTGGTATCCAGCCAAGGCCGAGCACGGCAAGGTGGTGCCGACCTGGAACTACATCGCCGTGCACGCCTGGGGTCAGGCCGAGGTGTTCGACGAACCCGAGCGCCTGCTCGAGCTGGTCAGCCGCCTCAGCGAGCGCCACGAACGGGGCCGCGCGCAGCCATGGGCGGTCAGCGATGCGCCACGCGATTACATCGACAGCATGTTGCGCGCCATTGTCGGTTTTGCTTTGCCGATACGCCGAATTGAGGGCAAGTGGAAGCTCAGCCAGAACCGCTCAGCCAGCGACCAGGCCGGCGTGCGTACCGGCTTGGCAACGTCCAACAACCCGCGCGACCAAGAACTGGCGGCGCGAATGAATCACACCGACTGATCACCAAAGGAAGGCCATCATGCTCGACATCCGCCCCGTCACCGCGGCTGATCACGCCGCCTGGCTGCCGCTCTGGCAGGCTTACCAGCGCTTCTACCAGGCCGAGATCCCGGCAGAGACCAGCGCCCTCACCTGGCAGCGCTTTCTCGATCCGGCCGAGCCGATGCACGCCGCCCTGGCCTGGCAGGACGGCGAGGCGGTAGGCCTGGTGCACTTCATCTATCACCGCAGTTGCTGGACGAATGGTGACTACTGCTACCTGCAGGATCTGTTCGTCGCCGAGCACATTCGCGGTGGCGGCATCGGCCGCGCGCTGATCGAGCATGTTTACGCCGAGGCACGCGCTGCTGGCGCCAGCCGCGTGCATTGGCTGACCCAGGAAAGCAACTACCAGGGGCGTATGCTCTACGACCGCATCGGCGACCGCTCCGGTTTCATCCAATACAGGAAGCTCTTCTGATGACGCGTGATCTCGCTCACTGGCAACCCCGTCCAACACCGGACCAGCGTGTGCTGCAAGGCCGTTTCGTGCGCCTCGAAGCACTCGATGTCACGCGCCATGGCGATGATCTGTGGCGCGCGCTGCAGGGGCCGGATCCGGCGCTGTGGGATTATCTGCCCTACGGCCCCTTCACCGAGCGAGGCGTCTTCGATGCCTGGCTGGCCGGCAATGCACAGAGCCGCGACCCGCTGTTCTATGCGGTGGTCGACCTGGCCAGCGACCGCGCCCTGGGGCTGTTCAGCTACCTGCGTATCACCGCGCAGGACGGCAGCATCGAAATTGGCCATGTGGCCTTCGGCGCGCCGATGCAGCGCACCCCAGGCGCGACCGAGGCGGTCTATCTGCTGGCGCGCCACGCCTTCGACGATCTCGGTTATCGCCGCCTGGAATGGAAGTGCGATGCGGCCAATGCCCGCTCGCTGCGCGCCGCCGAGCGCTTCGGTTTCATTCAGGAAGGGCTGTTCCGTCAGCATATGGTGCGCAAGGGTCGCAACCGTGACACTGCCTGGTTCTCCATTATCGACGGGGAATGGCCGGCATGCCGCGAGGCCTTCGAGCGCTGGCTGGCTGTGTATAACTTCGACGAGGCGGGGCAGCAGAAGCAGCGCCTGGAGGCGCTGCGGGGGTAACGCCCTACTCCATCTCGAACAACCCATCACGCAGCTGCGCACCGCCCAGGCGCTGACGAATGTCATCGTCGATGCGCGGGTCGTCGGGGGCGTAGAGCATCAACTGGCGATAGGCGTTGACCCGGTTGATCTCGTTGCCCAGGTATTGCCAGACCACGCGGGTGCAGGCCGGCGTGCGGCGGTCGCCGCTGGAGACGCCGGTCTTGATGCCGTTGAGGCGGATGATGCGGCTCTTGAAGCTGGGAATCAGGATGGTCTGGCTCATCTCGTTGCCGGTGAGCGACTCGTAGTCCACCAGAAACAGGCGGTCCTGCAGGAAGAACGCCGTGCCCAGGTAGCGACAGCGCACCCAGTCCTCACTGCCGCCACGCGTGGGTTCCTGGCGCTCCTGGCGTTCCTGGCGCTCGAACAGGTAGTTGCCGCGCTCCTCGCGCAGGTGCACCAGTGACAGCAGTACGTGTCCCGGTACCGACATGCAGTTGGAGTATTCGAAGTAGTAGCCGCAGTAGCGCTCCATCGGGCTGGCCTGACGGCGCAGTGGGGCGAACAGGTCCAGCAGTGGGTCATTGCCGCTGTGCTGCTGCGCATCGCCGCTGCGGGCGCCGATCAAGCGGGTGAACTGCTCGGCCGGCATGGCCAGCTCGAAGGGCTCTACGCCGAAGAAATCGCAGATGCGCTTGAGGTTGTGCGTGGTCGGTCGGCTCTGCCCGGCCAGGTAGCGGTTGAACTGCGCGCGGTTGATCGACAGCTTGCGACATACCTCGGCAATCGAGCGGTAATGGCTGCAAAGCAATTTCAGATTGCTGCCGAGGGAATCGGACATATGGCCGCTCCAGCTGATGCGAATGACGCGATTCTAGCATCAACTCGCATCAGATCGCCGCGACCTGCGAAATTGTCCCGCACGGCGCCTTCACCAAAGATTGCGCCACCCGCCCGGCGCGGCGCATTCCCATTCAGAACAACAAGAGAGAAAGCCTCCATGCTCGATCTTCTCAATGACCTCATCTGGAGCAAGCTGCTGATCGTGATGCTGATCGGCCTTGGTCTGTTCTTCACCATCGCCTCACGCTTCGTCCAGTTCCGCTACTTCGGCAGCATGTTCCGTATCTTCAGCGAGGCATTCCAGCGTCAGCCGGGCCAGCTCAGCTCGTTCCAGGCGCTGATGCTGTCGGTGGCTGGCCGCGTGGGCGCCGGCAATATCGCCGGTGTATCGGTGGCGATCATGCTTGGTGGCCCGGGCGCCATCTTCTGGATGTGGATCGTGGCCCTGGTCGGTATGGCCACCAGCTACTTCGAGTGCTCGTTGGCGCAGCTGTACAAGCGTCGCGAGGCTGATGGCGGCTACCGTGGCGGCCCGGCCTTCTACATTCAGCACGGCCTCGGCCAGCGCTGGCTGGGTATCGTCGTATCGATCCTGCTGCTGGTGACCTTCGGTTTCGGCTTCAACGCCGTGCAGTCGTTCACCGTCGCCAGCTCGCTGCACGACACCTTCGGCATCCCGACCCTGGCCAGCGGCATTGCCCTGACCGTGGTGATCGGTCTGATCATCTTCGGTGGTATCAAGCGCATCGCCAAGTTCGCCGACGTGCTGGTGCCGGTGATGGCCTTCTCCTACCTGGCCATGGCGCTGCTGGTGATCGGTCTGAACATCGCCGAAGTTCCAGCCACCTTCGCCCTGATCTTCAAGAGCGCCTTCGGCCTCGAGCCGGCCTTCGCTGGTGGTATCGGCGCGGCCATCATCATGGGCGTCAAGCGCGGCCTGTTCTCCAACGAAGCCGGCCTGGGCAGTGCGCCGAACGTAGCCGCGGTCGCCGAGGTCAAGCACCCGGCTGCGCAGGGCATCGTGCAGTCGCTCAGCGTGTTCATCGACACCCTGATCCTGTGCAGCTGCACCGCGCTGATCATCCTGCTGTCCGGCGTGTATCAGCCGGGCATGGAGCAGGCCGGTGTGGTGCTGACCCAGAGCGCCGTTGCGGCCGTGGTCGGCGAGTGGGGCCGGGTGTTCGTCAGCCTGGCGCTGCTGCTGTTCGTCTTCACCACCCTGATCTACAACTACTACCTGGGTGAGAACGCCCTGGGCTTCTTCAGCCAGAAGCGCGGCCCGGTGATGATCTACCGTGTGCTGGTGGTTGGCCTGGTGCTGTGGGGTTCGGTGCAGGATCTGGGCACCGTGTTCGCCTTCGCCGACGTGACCATGGGTCTGCTGGCCATCGCCAACCTGATTGCCCTGGCGTTGCTGTTCAAGGTGGGCCTGCGTCTGATGCGCGACTACGATAGCCAGATCAAGGCGGGTGTTGAGTCGCCGGTGCTGGACGCCAAGCAGTTCGCTGATCTGGACCTCGACCCTGCCGTCTGGGGTAGTCAGCCGGGTAAAACCGCCGATCAGGCGGAAATCGGTGATCGCGTCTACCAGCGTTGATCTGACTCAGATGGAAGAAGGGGGCGAGGCCCCCTTTTTCTTGCCTGCCAGCTTTGGCAGCCATTGTTCGGGCAGTCGTAAGCGACGTTGTGAATGTCGCGCAGGCCCGTGATTTGTGAGGAGAGCCCATGGCGACCCCGGAAAGACTACTGGTGCTGTACACAGGCGGCACCATCGGCATGCAGATGAGCGCAGACGGTCTGGCGCCGGCCTCGGGTTTCGAGGCGCGCATGCGCACCCAACAAGCCAGCGAGAACGCCAGCGAGCTGCCGCAGTGGAGCTTTCGCGAGCTGCTGCCGCTGATCGACAGCGCCAACATGAACACCGGCCACTGGCTGGCGCTGCGTGACGAGATCGTCACCGCCGTGCAGGCCGACGGTCACGACGCCGTGCTGGTACTGCATGGCACCGATACCCTGGCCTACAGCGCCGCCGCGCTGAGCTTCCTGCTGCTCGGCCTCGACGTACCGGTGGTGCTGACCGGCGCCATGCAGCCGGCTGGTGTGGTCGGTGGCGATGCCTGGCCCAATCTGTTCGGCGCCATGCGCGCGCTGTATCGCGGTGTCGCACCTGGCGTGCATCTGTACTTCAACGGCCAGCTGCTGCATGGCGCACGTTGCTCGAAATTGCGCAGCGACGCCTTCGACGCCTTCCAGGTGCTGCCGCGTCAGCGTCAGGCCGAACGAGCCATGGTCGATGCGCGGATTGACTTCCGCCAGCCGCGCCAGCCGGTCAATCTTGCCGTGCTGCCGCTGCATCCGGCGGTGCAGGCCGGGCAACTGCAAGCTCTGCTGGCCAGCGGCGTGCAGGGGCTGCTGCTGGAGTGCTACGGCAGTGGCACCGGCCCGGCCGGCGATGCGCAATTGATGAGCGTGCTGCGCGAAGCGCATCAGCGCGGCGTGGTGCTGGCAGCAATCAGCCAGTGCCCGCAAGGCCATGTGCAGTTCGGTGTGTATGCGGCCGGCAGCCGTCTGGCCGAGGTGGGCCTGGTGTCCTGTGGCGGCATGACCCGCGAGGCGGCACTGGGCAAGCTGTTCGCCCTGCTCGGCGCCGGTTTGCCACAAGCCGAGGTTGAGCACTGGCTGGCGCGCGATCTCTGTGGTGAGATGAGCGACTGATCCACCTGCCCGAACAGAGGAAGGACGATGAGCATCGAAATTCGCCCTGTAGTCGCTGCCGATCACCCAGCCTGGTTGCCCTTGTGGCAGGGCTACCAGCGCTTCTATATGACCGAGATTCCAGCCGAGACCAGCGCCGTTACCTGGCAGCGCTTTCTCGACCCCGCCGAGCCCATGGGCGCCGCCCTGGCCTGGCAGGGTGACCAGGCCATTGGCCTGGTGCACTGGGTCATCCACCGCTCGACCTGGACCACCGGCGACTATTGCTACCTGCAGGACCTGTTCGTCGCCAAGGGCCAGCGCAGTGGCGGCGTTGGTCGTCAGCTGATCCAGCATGTCTACGAGCAGGCGCGTGCTGCCGGCTGTTCACGGGTGCACTGGCTGACTCACGAGAGCAACAGCCAGGCCAAGCTGCTGTATGAGCGCATCGGTGAGCGCTCGGGATTCGTGCAGTACCGCAAGCTGTTGTAGGTGGGGGCGAGAGAGGAAGGTTGGCATGCATTGCGCATCGCCAGTGCTCCCTCGTCTTCAAGCTGACAGCCATGAACAAGCTCGACAATGCCCTGCTGAATATCCTGATCAAGGACTCGCGCACCTCTTTTGCCGATATCGCTCGCCAGCTCAATATATCCAGAGCCCACGCACGCACTCGGGTACAGGCTCTGGTCGATACCGGCGTCATCGAGAAATTCACCGCTGTGGTGAATCCGGAAAAGCTCGGCAAGGGTATTTCCACCTTCGTCGATCTTACTGTCGCGCCGCATGCTATCGAAGCCGTCGCCGAGCGACTCTCGGCCACCGTGGAGGTGGTCAGCCTGTACATCATGAGTGACCTGAAAAGCCTGCACATCCACACGTTGACCGACAGCTACGAGACCTTCGATGCCTTCGTGCGCGAGCATATCTTCAACCACCCGGAGATTCTCACGGTTGACTGCAAGGCACTGATGACGCGGGTGAAGCACCGGCGCGGCGGTGCCCGCCTGTAACATCCTGATACATCGAGTTATTTCTCACTGTTCTGAAGGCGTCGGCGCCTTAAAAAAGCGCTCAGTGCGCTCATCTAGTGCATAACTGACATTCGTCAGTTGAAGGCAAGGTCAGCGGACCGATCGTATGCAAATGGTTTGGCACTGCTGACAAATGTATTCATTCCCCGCAGCGTATTGACGATTCGTCGCGAGCGACAGCCCAGAGGTGCTTATTTTTTGTGCAGTCTGGCTAACGGCCATATTCTTCAAAAAATAAATAAATCCTTATAAAACAATAATTTATATATATTTTTCTACTGGCACGCGTGTTGCTCTAGGGCTTCCAGACCACTTTACATCCGATAGGCCATTGCGCCGATTGGAGCCACTGTGTAACTGGAGACCGCCCCATGAGCCTTAACCGTCGTAAATTCCTTGGTGCTGGAGCCGTTGCCGCAGGCGCAGGCCTGACCCTGGGTGCCTCGGGCATCGCCGCTGCCAGCGAGAAAACCTTCAACTGGAAGATGACCAACGCCTACGCGCCCGGCTCGCCGTTCTATGTGCAGGGGCCAGGCAGCCCGACCGATTTCTGCAAGCGCGTCGAGGCCATGTCCAATGGCCGTCTGAAGATCCAGCATTTCGCTGCTGGCGAGCTGATCCCGGCGCTCGAAGGCTTCGATGCGGTGTCCAGCGGCATGGTGGAAATGAACGCCGCCAACGCCTTCTTCTGGGCCGGCAAGATCCCCGCCGCGCAGTTCTTCACCGCCGTGCCCTTCGGCATGAATACCCAGGGTATGAACGCCTGGTTGTACAACGGCGGCGCGCTGCAACTCTGGGAAGAACTCTACGAGCCTCATGGCCTGGTGCCGATGCCCATGGGCAATACCGGCACCCAGATGACCGGCTGGTTCCGTCAGCCACTGGAAAATGTCGACAGTCTCAAGGGCCTGAAAATGCGTGTCCCGGGCCTGGCCGGCAAGGTCTACAGCGAGCTGGGCGTGGCGGTAAGGCTGCTGCCCGGCGGCGAGATTTTCCCGGCGCTGGAGCGCGGAGTGATCGACGCTGCCGAATTCGTCGGGCCCTATCAGGACCGCCGCATGGGCCTGCATAAAGCCGCGAAGAACTACTACACCACCGGCTGGCACGAGCCGACCAACGTCACCGAGCTGATCATCAACAAGAAGGCCTGGGACAGCCTGCCGGCCGACCTGCAAGCCATCGTGCGCATCTGCGCCCAGGCCTGCAATGCCGAGAGCCTGGCCTGGTCCGACGCGGTCAACGCCGATGCCCTGGAAGACTTGGTGACCAATGAAGGTGTGATCGCCAAACCGCTGCCCACCGACATCATCACCCGCCTGCGCGAGGTCACCAACGACACCCTGGCCGGCATGGCTGCCGCCGACCCGGCAACACGCAAGGTGCATGACCACTTCATGGCGTTCCGCAAGAAGTACAGCACCTGGTCGGCCACCGGCGAGAAAGGCTTCATGGACCTGGGGGTGTGAGGCGATGCATGCCGTGATCAACCGCATCGAGCAGTTGGTCGAGACCCTGGGCGCTCTGGCACGCAGCTGCGTGCTGGTGCTGGTCCTGTTGGTATCGGCCAACGTGCTGATCCGTTATGGCTTTTCCGTGAGCCCGGTGGCGTTGCAGGAGCTTGAATGGTTTCTGATTTCGCCCATCGCGCTGCTCGGCATCTCCTACGTGTTGAAACACCGCGCCGATGTGCGGGTGGACTTCATCTACGAGAAATTCCAGCCGCGCACCCAGGCTGCGGTGGATCTGTTCAGTGCCCTGGCGACCTGCCTGATCGGCGCGTTCCTGGCCTGGGTCTGCTGGCATTACATGATGCAGTCCTACGCCATCGGCGAAGGCTCGCCGGACCCCGGCGGCCTGCCCCATCGTTTCCTGGTCAAGGCCTTCCTGCCGCTGGGCTTTGCCCTGTTTGCCCTGCAAGGCATTGCTGACACCCTGCGTGCTCTCAAGGGCCTGCTCGCATCCAACCCGACACCTGAGGAGGCCTTGCCATGAGCCCCAATGAATGGCTGGCAATTCTGATGGTGCTCGCCTTTTTCTCGATGATGATGGTCGGCGTACCGGTGGCCATCTCCCTGGCTGTGTCCGGTTTCGCCGCCGGCCTGATCGGTTTCGGCCCGATGCTGTTCAGCCTGCTACCGGCGCGCATGTTTGGCGTGGTCAGCAACTACACGTTGCTGGCGATTCCGCTGTTTACCTTCATGGGGGTGATGCTGGAGAAATCCAGGGTCGCCGAGGACATGCTGGAGACGGTCGGCCAGGCCATGGGTGGCCTCAACGGCGGCATGGGTCTGGCCATCGTGCTGGTCGGCGTGCTGCTCGGTGCCTCGACCGGTATCGTTGGTGCCACCGTGGTGACCATCGGCCTGCTGACCCTGCCGGTGCTGCTGCGCCGCGGCTACAAACCTAGCGTGGCCTGCGGCACCATCTGCGCCTCCGGCACCCTGGGGCAGATCATTCCGCCGAGCCTGGTGCTGATTCTGCTGGCGGATATTCTTGGTGAGTCGGTGGGTTCGATCTTCGCCGCCGCCTTTATTCCCAGCCTGATGCTGGCCGGCGTCTACATCGCCTACATGCTGCTGCTCGGCTGGCTGCGCCCGCAGTGGGTGCCGGCGATTCCTGCCGAAGAGCGCGCGCTGATCAGCCGCAAACAGCTGTGGCAGAACATCGCCAAATCGGTCTTGCCGCCGCTGCTGCTGGTGGTCTGTGTGCTCGGCTCGATCATCGGCGGCCTGGCCGCACCGACCGAAGCAGCCTCCGTTGGCGCCCTTGGCGCGCTGGTCATCGCCGGCTGCGCCGGACGTCTGAACCGCAACACCCTCAAGCAGACCCTGCACGGCACCCTGAGCATCAGCGCGATGATCTTCCTCATCCTGCTCTGCTCGCAGCCGTTCTCCCTGGCCTTCCGCGGCCTGGGCGGCGAAGCCCTGGTGCATGATCTGTTCAGCCTGCTGCCGGGCGGCGAACTGGGCGCGATCCTGTTTCTCATGGTGCTGCTGTTCGTGCTCGGTTTCTTTCTGGAGTGGATCGAGATCTCCTACATCGCCCTGCCGATGTTCCTGCCGGTATTCATGGGCTATGGCACCGACATGGTCTGGCTGGCGATTCTGGTGGCGCTGAACCTGCAGATGTCGTTTCTCACGCCACCGTTTGGTTGGGCGCTGTTCTTCCTCAAGGGCGTAGCGCCACCAGGCATCAGCACCAAGGACATCTACATCGGTGCACTGCCCTTCGTGGCTCTGCAGATGCTCGCCGTGGCCCTGGTGTTCGCCTTCCCCACGCTCGCCACCTGGTTGCCCAAGGCAATCGGCTGGTAACCCTCTCATAAGAGAACGCCTATGGATTTTTTCTCTGCTTACAGCCCGCTGTGGCTGGCCGGTCTGGTCTGCGCCTTGCTGCTGACCGGCGCGGTGGCCGGCATCCTTGCCGGCCTGCTCGGCGTCGGCGGCGGTATCGTCATCGTGCCGGTGCTGTATCACCTGTTCACCCTGCTCGGTATCGACCCCGAGGTGCGCATGCACGTCGCTGTCGGCACCTCGCTGGCGGCCATCGTGCCGACCTCGATCATCTCCGCCCGGGCGCACTACAAGCGCGGCGGGCTCAAGCCGGAACTGCTCAAGCCGCTGATCCCCGGCACCCTGATTGGCGTGCTGATCGGTGCGTTGCTAAGCGGCTACCTCAGTGGCCAGGTGCTGGCGGCGATCTTCGCCGTGATCGCCCTGCTGGTGGCGCTGAACATGGCGGTCGAGCGCAACCTGAGCCTGCGCGACGGGCTGCCCGGCACAGCCGGTACCGGTGTGCTCGGGGTGTTTATCGGCAGCCTGTCGACCCTGATGGGCATCGGTGGCGGCACCCTCAGCGTGCCGATCCTCAATGCCTGCCGCACGCCCATGCACATTGCCGTCGGCACCGGTGCCGCACTGGGCGTGGTCATCAGCCTGCCCGGCGCCCTGGCCTACCTGATCAACGGCTTGGGTGCGGACAACCTGCCACCGGCCACCCTGGGCTACGTCAACCTGCTCGGTCTGGCCATGATCGTGCCGGTGACCATGCTCACCGCGCCCTGGGGCGCACGCATCGCTCATGCCATCAACGCGCGCCTGTTACGCCGCCTGTTCGCCCTGTTTCTGGCCCTTACAGCAGTACGCATGCTGTTCGGCGCCTTTGCCCTCTGAGGATCGACCATGCTGAAAAGTACCCACGCCACCCGCGGTATTTTCGTCGCCCCCCATCACCTGGCCGCCCAGGCCGGTCGTGACGTGCTCAAGGCCGGCGGTAACGCCGTCGAGGCCATGGTCGCCGCGGCCGCCAGCATCGCCGTGGTCTATCCGCATATGAACGCTATTGGCGGTGACGGCTTCTGGCTGATCCACGAGCCGGGCAAGGCCCCGGTGGCCATCGACGCCTGCGGTAGCAGCGCGGCCCTGGCTGATCGCGCGTTCTACGCTGGTCTCGAGGCGATCCCCAGCCGTGGTCCGACGGCGGCGCTTACCGTCGCCGGGACCATCGGCGGCTGGGCCAAGGCTCTGGAAGTGGCGTCCGGCTGGGGCACTCCGCTGCCGCTGCGCGACTTGCTCGCCGAGGCTATTGGCCAGGCGCGCAACGGTATCGTTGTCAGCCGCAGCCAGGCGCATCTGACGCGGGTCAAGTTCGATGAACTCAAGGACGTGCCGGGTTTCGCCGATGTCTATCTGAACAACGGTCAGGTGCCTGCCGAAGGCAGCCTGATGAAGCAGACGGCTTTGGGCGACACCCTGGCGCACCTGGCAGAAAAAGGCCTGGATGACTTCTACCGAGGTGAGCTGGCCACGCGCATGGCTGCCGAGCTCGAACAACTGGGCAGCCCGCTGCGCCTGGCCGATCTGCAGGCCTACCAGGCCCAGGTGGTTACCCCGCTGCAGGTGCGTCTGGGCGACGCCACCCTGTACAACATGCCACCGCCAACCCAGGGCCTGGCCTCGCTACTGATCCTCGGCGTGTTCGAGCGCCTCAAGGTCGCCGAGGCCGAAGGCTTCGCCCATGTGCATGGCCTGGTCGAATCGACCAAGCAGGCATTCATGATTCGTGATCGTGTGGTCACCGACCCGCGCCGCTTGCCGGCCGACCCGCAAGGCTTCCTCGCCCCGGAAAACCTCGATGCTCTGGCGGCGGCGGTCGACCCTGACAGCGCCCTGGAATGGCCGCGCCCGACCTCCCCCGGCGACACCATCTGGATGGGCTGCATCGACAGCGAAGGCCGCGCGGTGAGCTTTATCCAGAGTGTGTACTGGGAGTTCGGCTCTGGCATGGTGCTGCCGTCCAGCGGCGTGGCCTGGCAGAACCGCGGCATCAGCTTCTCCCTCGACCCAGCCGCGCTGCAGGCCCTGGAACCGGGACGCAAGCCGTTCCACACCCTCAACCCGGCGCTGGCGCTGTTCGACGACGGCCGCGTGCTGAGCTACGGCACCATGGGCGGCGAAGGCCAGCCGCAAACCCAGGCCGCGCTGTTCAGCCGGTATCGCCTGGGCAGCGACCTGCAGGCCGCCATCACCGCGCCACGCTGGTTGCTGGGACGCACCTGGGGCGACGTCAGCACCAGCCTCAAGCTGGAGAATCGCTTCTCCGCCGAGCTGGTCGAGCAGTTGCGCGGCGCCGGCCATGTGATCGAGGTGCTGGACGAAGCCTTCAGCGACACCATGGGCCACGCCGGCGCGTTGCTGCGTCACCCCAGCGGCGTGCTCGAAGGCGCTGCGGACCCGCGTAGCGACGGCAGCGTCTGCGGTTTGTAAACCTATGGTCGGCGCGCAATAAAGTCGATTTCCACCAGCGCATGCCGCGCCAGCCCGGTGGTGCCGATGCAGGTACGCGCCGGGCGTTTGCCTTCAGGGAAATAGCTGGCGTAAACCGCGTTGAAGCGCTCGTAATCGCCATGGAAGTCAGTGAGGAACGCGCGCGCCGAGACCACGTTTTCCAGTCCCAGGCCGAGGCCGCTGAGCACCACCAGCAGGTTGTCGAAGGTCTTGTGGGTTTGCGCCTCGATGCCCTCGGGTAGTGGCGCCGCTTCGTTGCCCGGATCGATGGGTAACTGGCCGGTGATGAACACCCAGCCATCGGCTTCGCAAGCGTGGGAGAACGGTGCGACCGGCGCGGGCGCAGCGGCGAACATGTGGTATTCGGGCATCGACATGGGCACTCCTGGTCATCGAGTCAGTGGCCGCACGACAGCGCGGCCTGCTGCGACCATACCCTATCGAATCAGAATACCGACCAGCCGATGCGCTCGCTGAGCAGCTCCAGCGCCTTGATCCCGGCCAGGGAGTTACCTGCTGCATTGAGCTCCGGTGACCATACGCACACACTGAACTGCCCTGGTACTACCGCGACGATACCGCCGCCGACGCCGCTCTTGCCCGGCAGGCCGACGCGGTAGGCGAAGTTGCCGGCCTCGTCGTACAGCCCACTGGTGGCCATGATGGCGTTGATCTGCTTGGTCTGCCTGGGCGACAGCACCTGCTCGCCGCTGTGCTGGCAGAAGCCTTCATTGGCAAGGAAACCGAAGGCACGCGCCAGGTCGACGCAGCTCATGCGCAGCGCGCAGCAGCTGAAGTAGCTGCGCAGCACGGCCTCGACTTCATTGTGGAAATTGCCGAACGACTGCATCAGGTAGGCCGCCGCCGCGTTACGCGCACGGTGCTGGTACTCCGACTCGGCGACATGGTTGTCTACCGTGACCTCGGGGTTGCCCGACAGGCGCCGGACGAAGTCGCGCATCGACAGCGCCGGTGCGGCGTAGCGCGACTGGTTGATGTCGCAGATCACCAGGGCGCCGGCGTTGATGAACGGGTTGCGCGGCTTGCCACGCTCGAATTCCAGCTGCACCAGCGAGTTGAACGGCTGCCCGGACGGCTCGTGGCCGAGGCGCTGCCAGATGCTTTCGCCGCTGTGGCCGATGGCCTGGACCAGGCTGAACACCTTGGAAATGCTCTGGATGGAGAAGGGTGTACGCGCATCGCCGGCGACATGCACCTGGCCGTCGTTGCCATACACGGCGATGCCCAATTGGTCGGGCGCCACGCTGGCCAGTGCGGGAATGTAGTCGGCCACCTTGCCCTGGCCGATCAGTGGGCGGACTTCATCGAGAATTTCGTTCAACAACGCTTGCATGTTCAGGCTCGCGAGGGCGTCGGGCACTGCCCGGCAGTCTGAGCTAGACGCCCGTTGACGGACACGAATCACAGCCCATGACTTGCCCTGAGCGGCCGGCCCCCCTAGGCTCGGTCCTCCCCTGTCGTTGGCGTAGTTCGATGTCCACCGTTCTCAATGTGCTGCTGCCGATCTTCGGTCTGATCCTGGTCGGCTACATCTGCCGGCGAACCAATCGCCTGGGGCCGACCGCGGCATCGGAGATGAATCGCTTCGTGGTTTGGCTCGGCCTGCCGGCCCTGCTCTTCAGCCTCACGGCCAAGGCCGACTGGGCGCAGATCTGGCAGCCCGGTTTCCTGCTCGCCTTCACCGGCGGCATGCTCGCGGTGTTTCTGGTCACCCTGGCATACCGCTGGAAAACCACCGGCAGCCTGGTCGACGCCAGCATCGATGGGCTCAGTGCCGGTTATGCCAATACCGGCTATATCGGCATTCCACTGTGCGTGCTTGTACTGGGTGAGGACGGCATGGCGCCCGCGCTGATCGCCTCGCTGCTGGTGGTCTGCGTGCTGTTCGGCCTGGCGGTGGTGTGCATCGAGGTGGGCTTGCAGAGCAAGAAGGGTTTGGGTGGCGCCATCGTGCAGGTGGTCACCGCGCTGTTGAAGAACCCGCTGGTGGTCGCGCCACTACTCGGTGCTGCCTGGGCCTTTGGTGGCGTGCAGATGCCCGCGGCACTGGACGAGTTTCTGCGTCTGCTCGGCGCGGCCACGGTGCCCTGTGCGCTGGTGTCGCTGGGGTTGTTCCTGGCGCAGCGGCAGAGCGGGCCGAGCGAAGGCGCCTGGCCGCTGGTGGCGCTCAAGCTGGTGCTGCAACCGTTGGTGACCTGGTTCATCGCTTTTGTGCTGCTCGACCTGCCACCGTTCTGGGCGCATGCCGCGTTGCTGCTCAGCGCGCTGCCAACGGGCACCGGGCCGTTCATGCTGGCCGAGTATTACCAGCGCCAGGCGGCGCTGGTGTCGCGGGCGATCCTGTTTTCCACCCTCGGTTCGCTGCTGACCCTGTCGCTGATCCTGCTGGCGATCAGCTCTTGAGCTGCAGTTCCACGCCCAGTTGCTGTGACAGGCAGGGCCAGCGCTGCCAGGCCGATGCGGTGTCCGGCGCCGCCAGGCGCTCGCGGTAGGCCTGCACCGAGGGCTGGTCGAAGCTGGCGTCATCGAGCATACCGGTCAGGGCATGATGCACGGCTTCGTCGAGCTGGTTGGCAAAGGGTTCGCCAATCAGCTGGTGGGCGATCAGATTGGCGCGGGTGGTATCCAGCGGGATCAGTGGCTGGCCGAGGTGGGCGATATAGCGGTCATTGACCTCTTCCACCAGGCGATGAGCCAGATAGGCCTCGTCGAGCAGGCCTTCGAGTCCTTCGTGCCCCTCCATCAGTGCCGGTGGCTGCAGGAAGAAATGCTCGGCGATCTTCAGCACCGGTTTCACCGCAGCCTCGATTCCCGCTTCGCGCGCGACCTCGGCAGCGGCGTCGAGCACATCCGGCACCTCCTCGATATAGGCGATGACGAATGCGCTCAGTGCCCCTGGCGCATTCTCCTCAGGCAGGCGGATGGCCGGGTGCAGGCGCTCCAGCTGAGTCTGCAGCAAGCGCGAGAGAGCCTGGCTGCCGCTTTCCTGCTGGCGAGCCTGAGCGATCAATTGACGAAGGGCAGCGGTGTTCATGACGGCTCCTACATTTCAGGACATGGGCGTGAACATTAGCCGGCCGTTCGGCTTGGCTAAGACGCGATTGTCATAATTTTTTCATACTTATGCGAGTTAGCTATAACGACATGTATCAGAACGGCTACACCCCGCGTCAGTCGGGGCGTTTAGGACAAGGCCTGCGCGCCTTCGGCCATTTTTGCACGCACGTTGCGAGGTGAAACTCGCCGTCTATACTCGAGTTCGAAAGGCAGTACCTGATGGAACCGGACGAGCTCAGGCACGGAGAGGTTTCGGCAGTAGTCGCCAGCAGTTGAGCGCGGTGCGCGGACAGTGAGTCCGCCTTGTCGCTCTATGGCAGTCGATCCCTTAGCCGCAGGCTCAGCCGGCGGGATAAAAAGAACAATCAAGGGGAACCCGCAATGATGCGACATCCACGAGTCTGGATGGGCCTCCTGCTGTGGCTGGCATTAGGCTCGGCGCACGCGCAGTGGACGGTCAATATGGCGCCCGGTGTAACCGACGTCAGCCGCTCCGTCTTCGATCTGCACATGACCATTTTCTGGATCTGCGTTGTGATCGGTGTGATCGTCTTCGGCGCCATGTTCTGGTCGATGATCATGCACCGCCGCTCCACCGGCCAGAAACCCGCGCATTTTCACGAAAGCACCACCGTCGAGATTCTCTGGACCGTAGTGCCGCTGGCCATCCTGGTGGTGATGGCGATCCCGGCGACCAAGACGCTGATCGAGATCTACGACACTTCCGAGTCCGAGCTGGATATCCAGGTCACTGGCTACCAATGGAAGTGGCACTACAAATACCTGGGTCAGGACGTCGAGTTCTTCAGCAACCTGACCACGCCGCGCTCGCAGATCAACAACCGCGAAGCCAAGGGCGAACACTACCTGCTGGAAGTCGATGAGCCACTGGTGGTGCCGGTGGGCACCAAGGTGCGCTTCCTGATCACCGCCGCCGATGTCATCCACTCCTGGTGGGTGCCGGCACTGGCGGTGAAGAAGGACGCCATCCCCGGCTTCATCAACGAATCCTGGACGCGCATCGAGGAACCCGGCATCTACCGTGGCCAGTGCACCGAGCTGTGCGGCAAGGACCACGGCTTCATGCCGGTGGTGGTCGAGGCCAAGTCCAAGGAAGACTTCGATGCCTGGCTGGCCGAGCGCAAGGAGGCCGCCGCCGCCGAGCGTGAGCTGACCAGCAAGGAATGGACCATGGAAGAGCTGATGGCGCGTGGCGAGAAGGCCTACGTCACTGCCTGCGCTGCCTGCCACCAGCCTACCGGGGAAGGTTTGCCACCGATGTTCCCGGCGCTCAAGGGCTCGGCCATCGCCAAGGGGCCAGCCGAGGGGCATATCGACATCGTCTACAACGGCAAGCCGGGCACCTCAATGGCCGCCTTCGGTAAGCAGCTGTCGCCGGTCGACCTGGCCGCCATCATCACCTACGAGCGCAACGCCTGGGGCAACAATGTCGGTGACATGGTCACGCCCAAGGACATTCTCGATTTCTCCAAGGCGCAGGAGTAAGGACATGAGTGCAGTGATCGACCACGGTCATACTGACCACCACCATGGCCCGGCCAAGGGCCTGATGCGCTGGGTACTGACCACCAACCACAAGGACATCGGCACGATGTACCTGTGGTTCAGCTTCTGCATGTTCCTGCTGGGCGGCTCGATGGCCATGGTCATCCGCGCCGAGCTGTTCCAGCCGGGCCTGCAGATCGTGCAGCCGGAATTCTTCAACCAGATGACCACCATGCACGGCCTGATCATGGTCTTCGGTGCGGTGATGCCGGCGTTCGTCGGCCTGGCCAACTGGATGATCCCGCTGATGATCGGCGCGCCGGACATGGCCCTGCCACGGATGAACAACTTCAGCTTCTGGCTGTTGCCGGCGGCCTTCGGTCTGCTGGTCTCGACGCTGTTCATGGAAGGTGGCGGGCCCAACTTCGGCTGGACCTTCTATGCCCCGCTATCGACCACCTATGGGCCGGAGAGCACCACCTTCTTCATCTTCGCCGTGCACCTGATGGGCATCAGTTCGATCATGGGAGCGATCAACGTGGTCGCCACCATTCTCAACCTGCGCGCCCCCGGCATGACCCTGATGAAGATGCCGCTGTTCGTCTGGACCTGGTTGATCACCGCCTTCCTGCTGATCGCGGTGATGCCGGTACTGGCTGGCTGCGTGACCATGATGCTGATGGACATCCATTTCGGCACCAGCTTCTTCAACGCCGCTGGTGGTGGTGACCCGGTCCTGTTCCAGCACGTGTTCTGGTTCTTCGGCCACCCCGAGGTGTACATCATGATCCTGCCCGCCTTCGGCGCGGTCAGCTCGATCATCCCGGCCTTCGCGCGCAAGCCGCTGTTCGGCTACACCTCGATGGTCTACGCCACGGCGGCGATCGCCTTTCTGTCGTTCATCGTCTGGGCGCACCACATGTTCACCGTCGGCATCCCGCTGACCGGCGAGCTGTTCTTCATGTACGCCACCATGCTGATCGCCGTGCCCACCGGGGTGAAGGTGTTCAACTGGGCCAGCACCATGTGGCAGGGCTCGATGACTTTCGAAGCGCCGATGCTGTTCTCGGTGGCCTTCGTCATCCTCTTCACCATCGGCGGCTTCTCCGGGCTGATGCTGGCCATCGCCCCGGCGGACTTCCAGTACCACGACACCTACTTCGTGGTGGCGCACTTCCACTACGTGCTGGTACCCGGTGCGATCTTCGGCATCTTCGCCTCGGCCTACTACTGGCTGCCGAAATGGACCGGCCACATGTACGACGAAACCCTGGCCAAGCTGCATTTCTGGATGAGCTTCATCGGCATGAACCTGGCGTTTTTCCCGATGCACTTCGTTGGCCTGGCTGGCATGCCGCGGCGCATCCCGGACTACAACATGATGTTCGCCAACTTCAACATGGTCTCCAGCATCGGGGCCTTCATGTTCGGGGCCACACAGCTGCTGTTCCTGTTCATCGTCATCAAGTGCATCCGTGGCGGCAAGCCGGCCCCGGCCAAACCCTGGGACGGTGCCGAAGGCCTGGAGTGGACGGTACCGTCACCGGCGCCCTATCACACCTTCAGCACGCCACCGGAAGTGAAATAGGAGGTCTGCCGTGAGCGAGGTCATCGCGACTCGTCGCCTGGTTACCCGTCTGCTGCTCGTGGTGGTGGTGATGTTCTGCTTCGGCATCTTCATCCTGCCGCCGTTCTACGACGCCATGTGCCGGGTGTTCGGTATCAACGGCAAGACGGCCGGAGCCTACCAGGGCGAGCAAATGGTGGATGAGCAGCGTCAGGTGCGCGTGCAGTTTCTCGCCACCAACGCCGCCGGCATGGTCTGGGAGTTCGGCCCGCAGGCTGACGAGATCCTGGTTCACCCGGGCGAGGCGCGCGACATGCTGTTCGTCGCTTACAACCCCAGCGACCAGCCGATGAGCGCGCAGGCGATTCCTAGCGTATCGCCCTCGAAGGCGGCGGCCTTCTTTCACAAGACCGAGTGTTTCTGCTTTACCCAGCAGGTGTTGCAACCGGGCGAGCGCATCGAAATGCCGGTGCGCTTCATCGTCGACAGGGATCTACCCAAGGATGTGAAGCACCTGACCTTGGGCTACACCCTGTTCGATATCACCGCGCGCAAACCGCCAGTGGCACAGGCTCCATAAGGAGAACAACAATGTCGAGTCACGAAATTCACGAGAACTATTACGTACCGGCGCAGAGCAAGTGGCCCATCGTCGCCAGCATCGGTCTGCTGGTCAGCTTCTACGGTGTCGGCACCTGGTTCAACGATCTGTCGGCAGGTCGCGAAGGGTCCAACGGACCGCTGATCTTCTTCGTCGGCGGGCTGATCCTGGCCTGGATGCTGTTCGGCTGGTTCGGTAACGTCATCAAGGAAAGCCGCAGCGGTCTGTACAGCGCGCAGATGGACCGCTCCTTCCGCTGGGGCATGAGCTGGTTCATCTTCTCCGAGGTGATGTTCTTCGCCGCCTTCTTCGGTGCGCTGTTCTACATCCGCATGTGGTCTGGGCCCTGGCTCGGCGGTGAGGGTTCCAAGGGCGTGGCCAACATGCTCTGGGAAGGTTTCGAATACAGCTGGCCGCTGCTGCAGAACCCCGACTCCAAGCTGTTCCCGCCGCCAACCGGAGTGATCGACCCCTGGCACCTGCCGCTGGTCAACACCATCTTGCTGGTGTCATCCAGCTTCACCATCACCCTGGCTCACCACGCGCTGAAGAAGAACCACCGTGGCCCGCTCAAGGCCTGGCTGGCGGCGACCATCGTCCTCGCCCTGGCGTTCCTGTTCTTTCAGGTCGAGGAATACATCGAGGCCTATACCGAGCTGGGGCTGACCCTGGGCTCAGGCATCTACGGCGCCACCTTCTTCATGCTCACCGGCTTCCACGGCGCGCATGTGACCTTGGGCACCATCATCCTGATCGTGATGCTGGTGCGCATCACGCGCGGGCATTTCGACGCCGATCAGCACTTCGGCTTCGAGGCGGCCGCCTGGTATTGGCACTTCGTCGATGTGGTCTGGCTGGGGTTGTTCGTCTTCGTCTACGTACTGTAGTGGGGGCTACCACGTAACGTGGGACACCAATTGCCCTGAGTAGAAGCCCCAGGCGACCAGGGCAACGGTAATGGCGGTCAGGCCGACACGGACAGTCAGCGCGCCAACCACGCGGGAACCATGGCCCTCGTCCTTGACCAGGAAGAACAGGCCGCTGAACAGGCTGGCGATGGTTGCCAGCAGCATGAGGACGATCGCGGCCTTGAGCATGTGAGACTCCGGGGGATTCGAGTGATGCGATGCAGTATAGCCAGCAACCCCGATCGTAACGGCAGGGCGCAATGAGCGCCTTCCGTCCCGGGTGGTTGCCCAGCGTGCTGGTTGCCCTGCTGCTGCCGGGGTTGCTCTGGCTGGGCTTCTGGCAGCTGCAGCGTGGCGATGAGAAGCATCAGTTGCTGGCCAGCTTCGAGGCGCGGCGCCAGGCCGAGCCGATCAGTCTCGAGCAGCTCGAGCCCATGCATGATCCCGCCTACCGCCGCGTCCAATTGCGTGGACATTTCGATACCGAGTACAGCCTGCTGCTGGACAGTCGCATCCGTGATGGTCATGCCGGTGTCGAGTTGCTGCAGCCTTTTTACGATCAGTCCAGTGGCCTCTGGGTGTTGCTCAACCGCGGCTGGCTACCCTGGCCGGACCGGCGCACGCTGCCGCACTTCGATACGCCTGACGGCATGCTGCAGCTCACGGCCTGGGTCTACGTGGCGCCTTCTGGCGGTTTGAATTTGCGATCCGGCGCGGCATCCGAAGGTTGGCCGCGACTGATCACGCAGGTCGAGGCCGACAGCCTCTGGCGTCAGCTGGGCCGTGGCGGCCTGCCTTTCGAGGTGCGCCTGGAGTCCGGGCCGGCCAGTTATCGCGTCGACTGGCCAATCGTGGCCATGAGTCCCAGCAAGCATCTGGGCTATGCGGTGCAGTGGTTCTCCTTGGCTGCCGCGCTGCTTGGTCTGTTCATCTATCTCGGAATTCACAATGCACGGGAGCGTCGTCATGAACCCAGCCATCGCCATGCCTGAGGCACCGCGCAAGGCGCGTGGGCGCCTGCAGTTGTTGTTGATCCTGGCCATTGCCATCGGCCCGATGTTCCTGGCCAGTGCCATGTACCAGTGGCGCTTCTGGGTGCCGGAAACGCGCAGCTACCACGGTGTGCTGATCGGCGATGGGCGCACCCTCGCCGACCTCGGCGTACAGGGTGAAGTCGAGCCGCGCTGGCAGATTCTGGTGACGGCGCCGGGAGCCTGTGAGGCCGACTGCCAGCAGCTGGTCTATCTGGCGCGGCAGATCCAGATCGGCCTCAACCGCGAGACCGCCCGCGCCAGTCACGGCCTGGCGCTGGCCGAACCACTGCCGGCCGAGTACGACGCCACGCTCAAGCGCGAGTACCCGCAGCTTGGACGCTATCAGCTGGATCTGCAGGCCTACGACAAGGCCGCCGAGGCGGTACCGGGTGCACAGCTGTGGCTGGTCGATCCACACGGTAACCTGGTGCTGCGCTATCCGGCCGGCAGCAAGGGCAAGGCCATTCTCGATGATCTGCGCTACCTGCTGAAAATTTCCCTGATCGGTTGACGCCGCGCTCTGTCCATATCGACAGAGCGTCAGGCCCAGTGCCCAAGGAGTAGACATGCACAAGCCCGGTTACCGTCTAGCGTTGTTCGCGACCCTCCTGACCGTGGTGGTGGTGCTGCTAGGTGCCTACACCCGACTGACCCATGCCGGTCTGGGTTGTCCGGATTGGCCGGGTTGCTACGGCTTTCTCGGCGTGCCGATGAGCGAGCACAAGCAGGCCATCGCCGAAGCACGTTTTCCCGAGGCCCCGGTAGAGGTCGCCAAGGGCTGGTACGAGATGATCCATCGCTACTTCGCCGGCGCCCTGGGCCTGGTGATCCTCGTCATTGCTGCCCAGGCCGTGCGCCGTCGTGCGGAGCCAGCCCAGCCGCTCAAGCTGCCGCTGGCGATTCTGGCGCTGGTGATCCTGCAGGGCGCCTTCGGCATGTGGACGGTCACCCTGCAACTTTGGCCGCAGGTGGTCACTGCTCATCTGCTCGGCGGCTTCGCCACGCTCAGCCTGCTGACCTTGCTCACGTTGCGTCTGTCTGGGCGATTCGCCCCGCTGCAGCTGCCAGGACACCTGCGGACATTGGCGGCGGCGTGCCTGCTTTTGGTGATCGGGCAGATCACCCTCGGCGGCTGGGTCAGCTCCAACTACGCCGCTGTCGCCTGCGTCGACCTGCCCACCTGTCATGGCGAGTGGTGGCCGGCGATGGATTTCGGCAAGGGCTTTCATCTGACCCAGCATATCGGTCCCAACTACCTGGGCGGACAACTCGACAGTGATGCGCGCACCGCCATTCACATGAGCCATCGCATCGGGGCGCTGCTGGTAACGCTGGCGCTGTTGGCACTGGCCTGGCAACTGCGCATTGCCAAGCTACCGCGCCTGGCCGGTCTGTTGCTGCTGGCGCTGGCCGTGCAGGTTGGCTTGGGCATCAGCAACGTGATCTTCCATCTGCCGCTGCTGGTGGCGGTGGCGCACAACGCAGGTGGCGCTGCTCTGCTGCTGGTGATGGTGCTGATCAACTATCGCCTGAGGGCTGTTTCCGCGGCGACTCGCGAAGCATCCGGTCTGGCGGGCAGGCGCACGACTCTGGTTTCCAACGGTCTGGTTCAAGGCCGGTAAATAACGAATCAAGGAGCAATGCCATGGCGACAATGCTGCGAGCTCACTCCGAACACGCCACCTGGCGCGACTATCTGGAGCTGACCAAACCGCGGGTGGTGATGCTGATGCTGATCACCTCGCTGGTCGGCATGTTCCTCGCTACCCGAGCCGGTGTGCCCTGGACCGTGCTGCTGTTCGGCAACCTCGGCATTGGCCTGTGCGCCGGCGCGGCGGCTGCGGTCAACCATGTGGTGGATCGGCGCATCGACTCGATCATGGCGCGCACGCACAAACGTCCGGTCACCGCCGGACGTGTCTCGCCGGTGGCGGCGCTGGCCTTCGCGCTGCTGCTGGCCATCGCCGGCATGAGCCTGCTGATGGTGTTCACCAATGAGTTGGCCGCCTGGCTGACCCTCGCTTCACTGCTCGGTTATGCGGTGATCTACACCGGCTTTCTCAAGCGCGCCACGCCGCAGAACATCGTTATTGGCGGCCTGGCGGGTGCTGCCCCACCGCTGCTGGGCTGGGTTGCCGTCACCGGTCACCTGAGTGCCGAGCCGCTGCTGCTGGTATTGATCATCTTCGCCTGGACGCCGCCGCATTTCTGGGCGCTGGCCATCCACCGCAAGGCCGAATACGCCAAGGCCGACATCCCCATGCTGCCGGTGACCCACGGCGAGCACTACACCAAGGTGCATATCCTGCTCTACACCCTGGTGATGTTCGCAGTGACCCTGTTGCCCTACGCCATCCACATGAGCGGGCCGCTGTACCTCGTCTGCGCCTTGCTGCTGGGCGGCCGCTTCCTGCACTGGGCCTGGGTGCTGTACCGTGACAGCAAACCGCACGCGGCGATCAACACCTTCAAGTACAGTATCTGGTACCTGTTCCTGCTGTTTATCGCGCTACTCGCGGACCATTACCTGCTGCTGAATATCTAAGGCTCTTCATGACGCGTACCCACACTACGGTTTTCGTTCTTGTCGCCATCGTGGCCCTGGTGCTGGGCCTAACCGTCAACAAGGTGCTGAGCAGCAAGAGCCAGGGCGATCCGGCGGCGCTGCTCGATGCCGGTATCGTCCTGCTGCCACAGAACCGCAGCCTGCCGGCGCTGACCCTGGTCGATCAGGACGGCAAGGAGGTCGTGGTGGATCAGCTCAAGGGCGACTGGACGCTGCTGTTCTTCGGCTACACCTTCTGCCCGGACATCTGCCCGGCGACCCTCGCCCAGCTGCGTCAGCTGCAGACTCAACTGCCCGAGGAGACCCGTGCGCGGCTGAACGTAGTGATGGTCAGCGTCGACCCGCATCGCGATACACCGGAGCAACTGAGCAAGTACCTGGGCTTCTTCAATGCCGGCTTCAAAGGCCTGACCGGCGAAGAGGAAACCCTGCAGAAATTCGCCAATTCGGTGAGCATTCCCTACATCCCGGCTGACACCAGCAAGGAAAATTACACCGTCGACCACAGCGGCAATCTGGTGATCATCGGCCCGGATGGTACTCAGCGCGGCTTCATCCGTGCGCCGATCAACAACGCCAAGCTGGCGGCGCAACTTCCCGGACTGGTTTCAGGTAGCTGATCCGCTGGGGTGCGCCTACGCACCACCATCATCCTGGTTGCATGGCACAGCATTTCCCGGATTCATCCGGGCTATGGCCACGACGCGTAGGGTGGGTTAGCGGCGCAATGCCTCGGACGCGTATACGCAGCTGTACTTGGCGCGCCGCGTAACCCACCAGGCGATGGATGGCGTTGCGCCGACGGTGGGTTACGCCGCCGCAGGAACAGAGGGTGATTCAGCAGTCTTCCACAGGCGGCTAACCCACCCTACGAAACGCATTGATCCCGCTACAGCGCAAACGGCAGCGGCAGGTTGACCTGCTGACGCAGTGCCAGGCGCCGCTGGAATTCTGCCGGATCATGGATCAGCACTTCCTGCCCGGCGAAGGATTCGGCGGCGATCAGGCGCGATAGCCAGAAACGCACACAGGCCACGCGCAGCATGGCCGGCCACAGCTCTGCCTCGGCAGCGCTGAAGGGCCGCAGCGCCGCATAAGCGCCGAGCAGCGCACGGGCACGAGTGCCATCGAGGCTGCCGTCTTCGTGCGAGCACCAGTCATTGAGGGTGATGGCCAGGTCGTAGAGCATCGGCCCCGAGCAGGCGTTGTAGAAGTCGATCACCCCGGCCAGGTGGTTGCCGTCGAACAGCACGTTGTCGCGGAACAGGTCGGCATGCAGGTTGGCACGCGGCAGGGCGAGGATGCGCGGCTTCAGCTCGGCGATTTCCTGCAGCGCATTACGCAGTAGCGGTAACGCCTGTTCATCGAGCTTCAGCGCCTGACTCGGGCCTTCGGCGAGCATCCAGTCCAGTCCGCGGTCGCTGCGACGTTCCACCGGCTGTTCGCGAGTCGCCAGGTGGATGCGGGCCAGCAGGCTACCCACTTCCTGACAGTGGTGCGCGTTGGCCTCGCGCACATGCTTGCCGGAAAGTCGTGGCTGCAGCAGCGCCGGTTTCTCTGCCAGGCTGCGCAGCGCCTCGCCATCCTGCGTGCGCAGGGCGTAGGGCACCGGCAGGCCGGCATCATGCAGCACATCGAGTAGTTCGATGAAGAACGGTAGGTCGGCCGCTGGCCCGCGTTCAACCAGGGTCAGAACGTACTCACCCTGCTCCAGGCTGACGAAGAAGTTACTGTTTTCGCTGCCTGCAGCAATGCCCTGGAAATCACGCAACCGACCAAGCCCATAGGGCGCCAGGAAGACTTCGAGCTCATGACGCTCCAGGGGGGTGAATACCGACATATCAGACCTTAATCGCTTACCAGCTAAAGATTTCCCACGAGGGGATCAGCATGTCCGGATCGTCCGAACGTACGAAGTTGCCGTCGCTGCCATCGGCGCGAACGAGAAAGTAGGGTTTACCGTTCTTCGGGATGACCTTGATGGCATAGAGGAAGCCATTGACCCGGTATTCCTGAATGGTGCGGTCGCCGTCCTGGCGGATGGTCACGTCCGGATCACCCGAGACCGGATCCTCGGCATGCGCAGCAAGCGGAAGACAGGCCAGCAGGCCGACCAGCAAAAGGCGTTTGGCTGTACCCATGGTAACCTTGCTCCTTGTATTCAATGATGCAGCCATTCTAACAGGCCGCTGAAAAACTACCTGCGTTGCCATTGCTACGTTAAAAACAGGCTCGGAATGCTCATTTACAACTCGTAAACTCCGCTTCCTCGCCTGCTTGATTCGCTGGCGCTCACCCTTCGGGCCAGCCTTTGGCTGTTACTCCCGTTGGTCGTTGCGCCTTGCACTGGCTGCCTCGCCCACGTTTTTCAACTACCTGTCAATGCTGCACCCGCCGAAAAGGTTGATCCCGCGCATGAGCCAAGCTCCCCTCGTTCTGGTCGACGGTTCCTCGTACCTGTACCGCGCCTTCCATGCCCTGCCACCGCTGACCACCTCCAAGGGCATGCCCACCGGAGCGGTAAAAGGCGTGTTGAACATGCTCAAGAGCCTGCGCAAACAGTACCCGAACAGCCCCTTTGCCGTGGTTTTCGACGCCAAGGGCGGTACCTTCCGCGACGAGCTGTTCGCCGAGTACAAGGCCAATCGGCCATCCATGCCGGACGAGTTGCGCGTCCAGGTCGAACCGCTGCACGCCAGCGTGCGCGCCCTGGGGCTGCCGTTGCTGTGCGTCGAAGGCGTTGAGGCTGACGATGTGATCGGCACCCTGGCGCGCCAGGCGGCCGGGGAAAAGCGTGACGTTGTCATCTCTACCGGTGACAAGGACATGGCGCAGCTGGTCTGCCCGCACGTTACGCTGGTCAATACCATGACTGGAAGCGTCTACGATGCCGATGGCGTAAAGGAGAAGTTCGGTGTCGGCCCTGAGCTGATCATCGACTACCTGGCGCTGATGGGTGACAAGGTCGACAACATCCCAGGCGTACCCGGCGTCGGTGAAAAAACCGCCCTCGGCCTGCTGGTCGGCGTTGGCGGCGGTCTCGATATGCTCTATGCCAACCTCGACAAGGTGCCCGAGCTGCCGATCCGTGGTGCCAAGGGCCTGCCGGCCAAGCTCGAGGAACACCGCGAGATGGCCTATCTCTCTTACCAGCTCGCGACCATCAAGACCGACGTACCGCTGAATATCGAGATCGAATCGCTGCATCCCGGCGAGCCGGATCAAGCCGCATTGGTCGAGCTGTACGGCCAGCTGGAGTTCAAGAACTGGTTGGACGACCTGCTGCGCCAGAACAAGACATTGGCCGCCAAGGCTGTGGCTCCGGCCGGCGATCTGTTCGCTGAGCCCGCTGGCGAAGCCACCGAGCAAACGCCTGAGCCCGCGCCGGTCAGCACCGGTGATTACCAGCTTGTGCTGGAGCAGGCACAGTTCGACGCTTGGCTGAAGAAGCTGGAGCAGGCCGAGCTGATCGCCTTCGACAGCGAGACCACCAGTATCGACGCGCAGCAGGCGCAACTGGTCGGTCTGTCCTTCGCGGTCAAGGCCGGCGAGGCTGCCTACGTGCCGCTGGCGCATAGCTATATGGGCGTGCCGCAGCAGCTCGACCGCGATGCCGTGCTCAAGGCGATCAAGCCGATCCTCGAAGACCCGGCCAAGGCCAAGGTCGGCCAGCACGCCAAGTACGACATCAACGTCCTGGCCAACGCCAGCACACCGATCATGGTGCAGGGCGTGGCCTTTGACACCATGCTCGAATCCTATGTACTGGACTCGACAGCCACCCGTCACGACATGGACAGCCTGGCGCTGAAGTACCTGAATCACAGCACCATTCGCTTCGAGGACATCGCCGGCAAAGGCGCCAAGCAACTGACCTTCGACCAGATCGCGCTGGAGCAGGCCGGCCCCTACGCCGCCGAAGATGCCGACGTGACCTTGCGTCTGCATCAGGAGCTTTGGGGACGCCTCGAAGCCGTGCCCTCCTTGGCCAAGGTGCTGCGCGAAATCGAGATCCCGCTGGTGCCGGTGCTGGCGCGCATCGAGCGCAACGGCGCGCTGGTCGACGCCAAGCTGCTTGGCGAGCAAAGTGTCGAGCTGGGCGAAAAACTGGTGGAGCTGGAGCGCAAGGCCTTCGAAATCGCTGGCGAGGAATTCAACCTCGCCTCGCCCAAACAGCTGGGCGTGATCCTCTACGAGAAACTCGGTTATCCGGTGATCAGCAAGACCGCCAAAGGTCAGCCCTCCACCGCCGAGGCGGTGCTCGCCGAGCTGGCCGAGCAGGACTACGAGTTGCCCAAGGTGCTGATGCAGTACCGCTCCCTGAGCAAGCTCAAGAGCACCTACACCGACAAGCTGCCGGAGCAGATCAACCCGCGTACCGGGCGCATCCATACCAGCTATCACCAGGCGGTGGCCGCCACTGGCCGCCTGTCCTCGAGCGACCCGAACCTGCAGAACATCCCGATCCGCACCGCCGAAGGAAGGCGCATCCGCCAAGCGTTCGTCGCGCCCAAGGGCTACAAACTGATGGCGGCGGACTACTCGCAGATCGAGCTGCGCATCATGGCCCACCTGGCCAAGGACAAAGGCCTGCTCGATGCCTTCCACCATGACCTGGACGTGCACAGGGCTACTGCTGCCGAGGTGTTTGGTGTGGCACTGGAAGAGGTGACCAGCGACCAGCGGCGCAAGGCCAAGGCCATCAACTTCGGCCTGATCTACGGCATGAGCGCCTTCGGTCTGGCCAAGCAGATCGATGTCGAACGCAAGGAGGCGCAGGCCTACATCGACCGCTACTTCGCCCGTTATCCGGGGGTGCTGACCTACATGGAAAGCACCCGCGCTCAGGCTGCCGAGCAGGGCTATGTCGAGACGGTCTACGGTCGTCGCCTGTACCTGCCGGAAATCCACGCGCAGAACCAGGCCATGCGCAAGGGCGCCGAGCGCGCGGCGATCAACGCACCGATGCAGGGCACGGCGGCGGACATCATCAAGCGCGCCATGATCGCCGTGGACGGCTGGCTGCAGGACAGCGGCATCGACGCGCGCATCATCCTGCAGGTGCACGACGAACTGGTGCTGGAGGTACGCGAGGAACTGATCGACGAGGTCAGCGCCAAACTCAAGAGCCTGATGAGTGGTGCCGCCGACTTGGACGTACCGCTGTTGGTGGAAGTGGGTGTCGGCGCCAACTGGGACGAAGCGCATTAAGCCCCGTCGCCGCGGCGTAAAGCCGCGGCCGCTCTAGCTTTGGGGTTTCAGGGAATCAAAAGGCGCTTTCTTATTGCAAATGGTTTTTAAGAAGGCGATGAACTTTCCGCAAACCCACCCGGTCAGAGTTCATGAATGGCCGCAAAGCCCTTCAATGCTCCTTTGTTGTGTTAAGTGTTGGCAGACATCTGAACCCCGCCCTAGCGGTTCAGACCTTGAACCCCGAACTTCTCCCTCCCCATACGAAGCTCGGGGTTTTTTTTGCCTGTAAAAAGGCCGCTAGCGGCGATCTGATGACCCTCTCCCGCTTGCGGGAGAGGGTGGGGCTTGCTCCTGTTGTTCCGGAGTGGGCACCGAATACTCCCTACGATCTCGGTGCGCACAGCGCACCCTGCGCCTCATTCCTCCTCAGCGCTTTCCTCATCCTCTTCCGGCAACAGATCCAACCAGCCGGCCAGTACCATCTGCGCCTCTTCCACGCCCATGCGCTTGGGCGCCGAGAACAGCTGGATGCTGATGCCCTCGCCCCACTGCTTGTGAATTTCCTGGCGCACCTTGAGCAAGGTGGTCTTCGCCGCGCCGAAGGCCAGCTTGTCGGCCTTGGTCAGCAGGATATGCAGCGGCATACCGCTGGCCACCGACCAGTCCAGCATCATGCAGTCGAACTCGGTCAGCGGATGACGGATATCCATCATCAACACCAGGCCGCTCAGGCTCTCGCGGCTGCCCAGATACGCTTCCAGATGTTTCTGCCAGTGCTGCTTGAGCGGGATCGGCACCTTGGCATAACCGTAGCCGGGCAGGTCGACCAGGCGACGCTCGTCGTCCAGGCGGAAGAAGTTGAGCAACTGCGTGCGTCCCGGTGTTTTCGAGGTGCGCGCCAGGCTGGCGTGGGTAAGGGTGTTGAGCGCGCTCGACTTGCCAGCGTTGGAGCGGCCGGCGAATGCCACCTCCAGGCCGCTGTCCTCGGGGCACTGATCGACCTTGGCGGCGCTGATGAGGAAGCTGGCCTGTTGGCACAGACCGATAATGGGATTTTTCGGGAGCATGGGGGTATCCGGTGGATGCCTCGATTCCTGTTCAGTGGTTCGAGGGCTTGCGACATTTCCGCGCACCTGCTGCGCTCCAGAGGGGGCGGCAGGGGGCGTCGTTTCCGTTTCAGTGTTGCCAGTATATAATGCCGCAGATTTTGTGTGCGCTTTGTCCCACCCGCAGGAACCCAATTGCCGGGAGCGATTACATCTCTGCTCGATAGAAAGCAGGACGCTCCCAACCCTGATGAGGTTGATCTGATGAAGAAAATGCTGCTTGCTGCTGCCGTTATGATGTTGTCGTTCAACGGCTATGCTGCTCAGGATCCGCAAGCTGTGTATGACCGTTCCTGTGGTGTATGCCACAACGGCCAGATTCCCACGGCGCCCCAGAAGGGCGACAAGGCCGCATGGGAGCCGCGTCTGGCCAAGGGCATGGATACACTGGTGCAGAGCGTCACCAATGGTTTGAATGCCATGCCGCCGCGCGGCCTGTGCATGGACTGCTCGGCCGAGGATTACCAGGCGGTCATCAAGCTGATGACCGAGTGAGTAAGCCCGCTCGATAACCCTTTCTCTCTTAGCCGTAATTGGATTAGCTGATGAACAAAGTACTCGTGAGTCTGCTGTTGACCCTGGGCCTCACTGGCGTGGCACAGGCTGCTGGCGATGCCGAAGCCGGTCAGGGCAAAGTTGCTGTGTGTGGTGCCTGCCATGGCGCCGATGGCAACAGCCCTGCGCCAAACTTCCCCAAGCTGGCCGGTCAGGGCGAGCGTTACTTGCTCAAGCAGCTGCACGACATCAAGTCCGGTGCCCGTCCGGTGGTCGAGATGACCGGCATGCTGGATAACCTCAGCGATCAGGACATGGCTGACATCGCCGCTTACTTCGCCAGCCAGAAGATGAGCGTTGGTGCTGCCGATCCCAAGCTGGTCGAGCGTGGTGAAGCGTTGTTCCGCGGCGGCAAGCTGGAAGAAGGCATGCCGGCCTGCACTGGTTGCCACTCGCCTGATGGCGCTGGTCTGGCCGCCGCTGGCTTCCCGCACCTGGGTGGTCAACACGCTCAGTACGTGGCCAAGCAGCTGACCGACTTCCGCGAGGGTGACCGCACCAACGATGGTGACGCGATGATCATGCGTGCCATCGCTGCCAAGCTGAGCAACAAGGATATCGAAGCGGTATCCAGCTTCATCCAGGGTCTGCACTAAGAAGTTTTGTTAAGCGACCACTGTTGCAGTTGGTAAGACAAAGGGTGGCCACGGCCACCCTTTTTCATGTGCGCCATGGCTACAATGGGCGGAACCGGCCCAACGGTAGCGAGTCATAGTCTCGAATCGCCACTAGGGCGACGCTTATCCAGTCGAGGAGTACCCCCATGCGTAACCTGATTTTTGGCGCCGCTCTGGCGATCAGCAGCCTGTTCGGCCTTGCTGCCCATGCCGAACCGGTAGCCGGCCAGCAGTATGTCGAGCTGAAGAGCCCGGTGCCGGTGTCCAAGCCTGGCAAGGTCGAAGTGGTGGAGTTGTTCTGGTACGGCTGCCCGCACTGCTATCAGTTCGAAGCGACCCTCAACCCCTGGGTCGAGAAGCTGCCGGAAGACGTCAATTTCGTGCGCGTGCCGGCATTGTTCGGTGGCATCTGGAACGTGCATGGCCAGGCGTTCATCACCTTGGAAAGCATGAAGGTCGAGCACAAGGTGCATGACGCCGTGTTCACCGCCATCCACCAGGAGAAGAAGAAGCTGGCCTCGGCTGAAGAGTTCGCCGACTTCGTCGCCACCCAGGGCGTTGATCGCGATGCCTTCCTCAAGACCTTCAATTCTTTCGCCGTCAAAGGCCAGATGGAAAAGGCCAAGAAACTGGCCATGGCTTACCAGATCACTGGCGTGCCAGTGATGGTTGTCGGTGGCAAGTATCGCTTCGATCTGGGCTCGGCCGGTGGCCCGCAGCAGACCCTGCAGGTCGCTGACCATCTGATCGCCAAGGAGCGCGAGGCGCTCTAAGCGGCCGCAGGCGCGAAGCATGCTGCGCCGCTGGCGAAAGACACGTGCGGTTGGTCTGTGCGATCCACAGATCAACCCGCACTGCTCGCCCGAGAGCGACTGGCCAGCCGACGGCCTGTTGCGTCTGCTCAGTTTCAATGTCCAGGTCGGCATCAATACCCAGCGTTATCATCACTACCTGACCCGCAGCTGGCAGCACCTGTTGCCCCATGCCGGGCGTGCCGGCAACCTGCAGCGCATCGGTGATCTGCTCGCCGACTTCGATCTGGTGGCGTTGCAGGAGGTCGATGGCGGCAGCCTGCGCTCGGGCTACATCAATCAGGTCGAGTACCTGGCCCAGCAGGGCGCCTTTCCCTTCTGGTACCAACAGCTCAATCGCAATCTCGGGCGCTTCGCCCAGCACAGCAATGGCGTGCTCAGCCGCTTGCGGCCGACCCTGCTGGAAGATCATCCGCTCCCCGGTCCGCCCGGGCGTGGTGCGATTTTCCTGCGTCTCGGTGAAGGCGAGCACGCGCTGGGTGTGGTGATGATGCATCTGGCGCTTGGGGCGCGCACCCGTACGCGGCAACTGGCTTACATTCGTGAGCGCGTCAGTGAGTTTCGCCACCTGGTGCTGATGGGTGACATGAATACCCATGCTGTCGATCTGCTGGAAAACTCCCCGCTGCGTGACCTCGGCCTGATCGCGCCGCAGGTCGAGGCAACCTTCCCCAGCTGGCGACCGCAGCGCTGTCTCGATCATATCCTGCTCAGTTCCGAGCTCGAACTGGGGCGTGTCGATGTGCTCAGTCAGCCGATTTCCGATCACCTTCCCGTGGCCGTGGAAATCCGCCTGCCGGAAGCACAGAATGCTGCGCAGATGCCTATGCTGAACACGCCATCTCCCGAGTAAGCCGTATGAGCGATGACGCGCAACGCTGGAAAGACAAATACCTGAGTAGCCTGGAGCAGCAGGAAAAGCTCGACCGCCGGTGGGAGTCGCGCCTGGATCTGCTGCGCCGTGGTCTGGTGCGCAGCAGCCTGGCCGCCGAGGGCGCGGACAAGGCGGTCGATCAATGCATGCAGGAAATGCGCGAAATCCTTCGTCGCGACGATATGGACGCGGCATTGGGCGGCCTCATTCCGCGTCTGGAAAAGGCCGTGCTGGATTCCGAGCAGCGCCGTCAGCAGCGCGCTGGCGAGGCGGCGGCCGCACTGGCCGCCCTGATCGAGCAACTGCAGCGTCTGCAGCCGCCCCGTGAGGTGCGCAAGGCGCTCAAATCGCTGGGCAAACAGCTAGAGGACGCCACCACTCATCAGTATCTGCTGCCGGCGCTGCTCAGCCAGCTGAGCAACCTGCAGGGGCAGGCGCTGACCGTTCTGCAGGCGCCGGTGCAGGAGCAACCGGGCCTTCTCCAGCGCCTGTTCGGTTCGCGCGGCGAGACCAGCGAAAGCAATGTGCAGGCGCCGGGCATTGTCACCGAGGCCACTGGCGTTGCCGAGGAGCCCGCAGCAGAGTTGACGCCAACGCCAACGCCAACGCCAACGCCAACGCCAACGGCCGTAGCGGTGGCGAACGAGCCACCTCCCAGTGTCTCCAACGTGGCCAGCGTGCCGGCCCGGCACCAGGTCCAAGACGCTTCGCCTATGCTCGACAGCCTGCCGCTGCCGCCGGGTCTGGTACGGCAGGAGCAAGCCGGCGACAGCCCGTTCTCGTTGCCTAGCAGCGAACCCGGGTACAGCGCGGTGGCGCCGCATATCGCCAGCAGTCTGCGTAATCTGCTCGACGAGCTCGAACTGCCGGCGCGCCATCTGCCGCAAGGCGAAGCGCTGCGTTTGCGACTGGAGGGCAATCTCAACTGGTACGAGCTGGTGCCGGTGCTGGACGACCTGGCCGTGCTGGTGCTGGCCGTCACCGATAGCGGCCAGCGTGAGTTCGCCGGCTATCTCAAGCAACTCAACGAGCGCCTGGCTGCCTTCATCGAAACCCTCAGCGAGGCGCACGAGGGCTACAGCGCTTCAGTGGAGAATGCGCGCAGTTTCAACCAGCAGCTGCGGGATCAGGTCAGCGATCTGCAGAACAGCGTGCAGGAAGCTGCCGATCTGGAATCGCTCAAGCAGGCTCTGGAACAGCGTCTGGAAGGGCTCTTGCAAAGTGTCAGCAGTCATCAGCGTCAGCGCGACAGTGGTAGCGATGACGTGGCTGAGCGGCTACAGGGCCTGGTCAAGCGTGTCGCCGAGATGGAGCAGGAAGCGCAGCAATTTCGCGAGCATATCGAGGAGCAGCGACAGAAGTCCTTGCTGGACCCCCTGACTGGGCTGCCCAACCGTGCCGCCTGGAGCGAGCGTCTCGACCTGGAAGTCGCTCGTCGCCAACGCTATGGCGGCCAGCTGTTGTTGGCGGTGCTGGATGTCGATCACTTCAAGCGGATCAACGATGGCTACGGCCACCTGGCAGGTGATCGAGTGCTGAAGATCATCGCCGGGGAGCTCAGCAAGCGTTTGCGCAAGACCGACTTCATTGCCCGTTTTGGTGGCGAGGAGTTCGTTCTGCTGATTCCTGCAACGCCGTTGGAGGGCGGTGTCCAGCTTCTGGAAACCCTGCGCGCGGCAATCGAGGCCTGCCCGTTCCACTTCAAGGGTGAGCCGGTGACCATCACCTTCTCCGCCGGTATCGCCGAGTTTCGCAATGGCGAGGCGACCGAGGTCACCTTCGAACGTGCCGACCAGGCGCTATATCGCGCCAAGGGCGCGGGGCGTAACCGAGTCGAACAGGCTGCCTGATCCCGTCTACGTCGAGCCGCAGCGGCAGGCGCCGCGGCTCCTGTACGAACCACTCACTCCTTCTAGGATGTTGCTTCGGCCGGGTCCCTGCTGGTTGCTGATGCGGCAGCAGCGGTTCGTGCCCGTGGTGCGTGATCGTCCTCGTCCCGCAACGGCACCTCATTGCCCTGAGCGTCGTACAGCTTGCCGCCGATGAAGTGGTCGCCATCGTGCAGGGCGGCGATGTCGCGGTAGCGCAGGCTGCGCTCGGTGCCGGCGACGAACACCGACTGCTGATCCGAGTTGCCGGCGGTGAAGTGGTTGAACAGCAGGTTGAGCAGGATCGCCATGATCGCCGCCGAGCTGATGCCGGAGTGGAAGATGGTTTCGAACCAGGCCGGGAAGTGATGGTAGAAGCTGGGCATGGCGATGGGGATCATGCCGAAGCCGATGGAGGTAGCGACGATCACCAGGTTCATGTTGTTGCGGTAGTCGACCTTGGCCAGGGTGCGGATACCGCTGGCGGCGACGGTGCCGAACAGCACGATGCCGGCACCACCAAGCACCGAGGTCGGCACCGCGGCGATCACTCGGCCCATGATCGGTAGCAAGCCGAGGGTGACCAGAATCAGCCCGCCGGTGGCGACCACGTAGCGGCTCTTCACGCCGGTAACGGCAACCAGGCCGACGTTCTGGGCGAAGGCGCTCTGGGTGAAGGAGCCGAATAGCGGCGCAACGACACTGGCGATCATGTCCGCGCGCAAACCGTTGCCGAGGCGTCTGGAGTCGACCTTGGTGTCGATGATGTCGCCGACGGCGAGGATGTCGGCCGAGGTTTCCACCAGGATCACCATCACCACGATCAGCATCGAGATGATCGCTGCCACCTCGAACACCGGCATACCGAAATGTAGCGGTGCCGGGAAGGCCAGCACCGGCCCTTCGCTGACCTTGGAAAAATCGGCCATGCCGAATGCCACCGCTACCAGAGTGCCAATGACCATGGCCAGCAGGATCGACAGGCGCGAGATGGTGGCGCTGCCGACCTTGCTCAGCAGCAGCACGGTGGTCAGGGTGAAGGCGGCCAGGCCGATGTTGGCCATGCTGCCGAAGTCAGCTGCACTGCTGTTGCCGCCCATGGCCCAGCGCGCTGCTACAGGCATCAGCGTCAGGCCGATGGTGGTGATGACGATGCCGGTCACCAGCGGTGGGAAGAACTTGGTGATCTTGGAAAAGATCGGCGTGATCAGCAGCCCGATCGCCGCTGCGCCTATCACCGCGCCGAATACCACCGGCAGCCCGCCTTCACCGCCGTTGGCGCCGACTATCGCCACGATGGTGGCGACGCTGGCGAAGGAAACGCCTTGCACCAGCGGCAACTGGCAGCCGAAGAAGGGCAGACCCAGGGTCTGCAGCAGGGTGGCCGCGCCGCCGACGAACAATGAGGCGGCGATCAACAGGCCGATGTCCGCAGGCGACAGGCCGGCCGCCTGACCAACGATCAAGGGCACCGCGACGATGCCGCCATACATGGTCAGCACGTGTTGCAGGCCATAGAGGAGATTGGAGCCGATACCGAGGTTCTCGTCCTCGGGGCGCTGAGAGGTGGAGGTCATGGGGCAAGCTACTCGCTGTTGTTCTTGTACGGTCAATGTAGACATTTTGTTGTCACATTGGCTACTACTTTGTATACATTTTTTCGAGTGTTGTTTCCTGGAACCATTGCGGCGCTACTGGTCATAAAATTTCCACGCGCGCTGAAGATTCCCGAATCTGACCGTGGTCCCGACTCGCGAGGCGACCCCCTCAGGCCCTAGACTATGCGCACTAGCCACCGGAGACGCCCATG
The DNA here is from genome assembly GCF_017167985.1 of Ectopseudomonas toyotomiensis. Classification (NCBI taxonomy): domain Bacteria; kingdom Pseudomonadati; phylum Pseudomonadota; class Gammaproteobacteria; order Pseudomonadales; family Pseudomonadaceae; genus Ectopseudomonas; species Ectopseudomonas toyotomiensis. Next base: position 2,396,988 of record NZ_CP070505.1, read on the forward strand.
GACATCTTCAGCATCGCCGTGCTGATCTTTTTGGTCACCGACCCTTTCGGCAATATCGCCATCTACATTGCCGCGCTGAAGAACGTCGAGCCGCGCAGACGATTGTGGATCGCCGCGCGCGAACTGCTGTTCGCCCTTGGCCTGTTGCTGCTGTTTCTCACCTTTGGTGACAAATTCCTCACCAGCCTCGGGCTGTCACGCGAGGCAACCGCGATTGCCGGCGGTATCATCCTGTTCGTCATCGCCATGCGCCTGATTTTCCCCAGCCCGCAGGGCCTGCTCGGCGACGTGCCGGATGGCGAGCCGATGCTGGTGCCGTTGGCCACGCCAGCGGTTGCCGGACCTTCAGCGCTTGCGGTGCTGATGACTCTGCGCAATACCCACACCGGGCCGCTCTGGGAGCTCTACCTGGCGGTCATCCTGGCCTGGGCGGCGACGGCATTCATTCTGTTGCAGGCTTCGTTCCTGCAGCGTTTTCTCGGTAATCGCGGGTTGATGGCAGTAGAACGATTGATGGGCATGCTGTTGATCATGCTCAGCGTCGACATGCTGCTGGACAACCTGCAGAGCGTATTCGGTCACGCATGAAGTCTCTTTGCCTTGCCCTCGTCCTTGTTCTGCTCGCCGGTTGCACCGGTGGTTTACGTATCGATGACAGTCACACCGCGACCGGTCAGAACAGCCGGGTGCAATACGTCGTGTTGCACTACACCTCTGCTGACCTGCAACGCTCGCTCGATCTGCTGACGCAGACCGAGGTGAGCAGCCACTACCTGATCGGTGATGCACCGCCGACCGTCTACCGCCTGGTTGACGAGAACCGCCGCGCCTGGCACGTCGGTGTCAGCGAGTGGCAGGGGCGAACTTGGCTCAACGCTTCGACCATCGGCATCGAGCTGGTCAACCAGGGGTACTACCAGACGCCGGCGGGGCGCTACTGGCAACCTTTCGCGCCGCAGCAGATCGATACCCTGATCTCGCTGCTCAAGGACATCGTCAAGCGTCACCAGCTAGCGCTGGGCTCGATCATCGCGCACAGCGATGTGGCGCCGCAGCGCAAGGTCGATCCGGGCCCATTGTTTCCCTGGAAGCGCCTGGCCGACGAGGGCCTGGTGCCCTGGCCGAACGAGGACGCCGTGGCGCGCCAACAGGCGCTGTTCAGCACCAGCCTGCCCAGCGTGCAGTGGTTCCAGGAGCAGTTGGCGCAAAATGGCTACACGGTGCCGCAGCACGGTGAGCTGGATGAGGCGACGCGCAACGTCATTGCCGCCTTCCAGATGAAGTATCGCCCGGCCAACTACGACGGCCAGCCGGACGCCGAAACTGCAGCGCGGTTACTGGTGCTCAATCTGCAGGCGGCTGGATAGAGCTCAGCTAGGCGTGGTGCCGATCAGCCGAGAGTCGGCCAGCGCTGCGCTGCGATGAACGGTGGCGGCCTGGTATTCGGGGTCCGCGAGCATGCTCAAAAAGGCTGCTGACGAGGGATAACGCACCAGCAGAAGCAGATCCCACTGCTCTTCCTTCGGTGCGATCAGCGCCAGGTGGACGTCTGCCATCACCTGCACCTCACCGCCCACCCCACGAACCTTGCTCAGCGCGGTGCGGCTGTAGCGCGCATAGGCTTCACGCCCGCTGCAGGGCGCATGGGGACTGTCTGCACCGTACGCAGCCTGGCTGTTGAAGCGCAGCAGATTGAGCATCAGAATCGGTGTATCACTGGGCATGCGCTCGGCGAACGCCAGCAGATCCTCGCGGGCAGGGTTGATGCTCGGCATATACGTTCCTCGGCTGGCGTTTTTCCTGAGCCTCTCGCCTGAAGCCGAGTGCAGCAAGTGCTATCGATCCGCCTGATAGCCGATCATCTGCTCAGCATGGTGCTGCGCGACGGTTGCTGTACCGGCAGGTCGATCAGCGTGGGCCAGGTTGGAAATCACGTGCATCACGCGCCCAGACATCCAGCACCGGTTTGAGATCTTCCAGGGTCAGTTGCGTGCTGCTGTTCTCCAGCGCCAGGCCGTGCCCCTTGCGCACCACGCGCAGCACCGGTTCGCTGGTGCGGGCATCGAGGCCCTCCAGTTCGATGAAGATGGCGCTGTCGCGGTCACGGGTGCCTGCTGCTGTGGTTGCCGCCGCCAGCACCAGGGCGACAGGAATCACCTCATAGGCCTTGAGCCCTTCGGTGGAAACCGTCACGCCAGTGATCGCGCTACGCAACACCAGGCTGTCCATGGTCGGTTCGTTGACCACCGTCATGCGCCCCTGCAACTCACGGATCAATGCCTGATGCAGATAATCACGGACACTTTCCAGCGTTTGCGCGCTGACCTGATCGCTGGGAACTGGTTCTGGATAGAAGGTCGGCTTCTCCACATACACCGTCGTGTAGCGCTCGCTCCTGAACTGCGGCGAAATCCAGCGCAGTACCGGTGCGCCAGTCGCTGAAGTGGCTGGCTGGAGCTGGGAGTAGTCGGCGAGGTAGCCGGAGAACTCTGTGGGTTTGGTGGTCTGGCTGGCGCAGCCGCTGAGCAGCAGCGCAGTGAGTAGAGCCAGGCAAAGCGGGTTGGCGTAACGCATCGGCGGACTCTCCTGTCCAGGGACCTGCAATCAGCCTAGATGCCGCTTCGTCAGCCCGCCAGTTCGCTCAATCGTTGAGCAAGAAGCTTGAAGTCATAGGGCTTTACGATGCTCTCGGTGGTTGCCGCGTTGTCGCGGGCGCGCACCTCTTCGAGCAGTTCGCGTTCGTAATAGCCGCTGGCGAACAGCACCGGCAGGGTCGGTCGCAACTGGCGCGCGGCTTCCACCAGTTCGCGTCCGTCCATCCCGGGCAGGCCGATGTCGCTCATCAGCAGATCGAAGTGCTGCTCGCTGCGCAGCCGCTCCAGGGCGCTGTGCCCGTCGCGCAGGGCAAGGACGCGATAGCCGAACTCCCCGAGGACTTCAGCGGTGAGTTGGCGTACGACATCGTCATCCTCGACCAGCAGGATGGTCTTGGTACTGGCGCAGTCGATTTCGGTCATGGGGTTCTCTGTTTCAGCGCGCAGAATGCGCGAATGTTTGGCAAACTTCGGAGTCGGTGCACGGTCAGTGTGCCATACGCCTTCCCCGGACAGATAAGAACGAGCGAGACAATCATCGAATGGACGTCCCAATGTCGAATGAGTCCGCAATGGACGAAAAAGGGTTTCGCCGGATTCTCAACCGTAATGTCGGACTGCCGCTCGGCCTGGGGCTGGTCGGTGCGCTGTTCTTCGCGCTGTTGATCGGCTACCTGCTCAATGTGATCCGCTGGGTCGAGCACACCGACCAGGTGCTCAACCGGGCCAGCGAGGTGTACAAGCTGACGCTGGACCTGGAGACCGGCATGCGCGGCTTCCTGCTCAGCGGTGAGGAAGACTACCTCGCGCCCTACGAGCAAGCACGCGGCAAGTATCGTCCGCTGACCGAGCAGATCATCGACATGGTCGGCGACAACCCACCACAGGTGCAGCGGCTTGAACGCCTGCTGGCGTTGCAGGAACAGTGGGATCTGTTCGCCCAGGAGGTCATAGGCAGCCGCCGTGACGGCGGCAATTACCTGGCCGAGGTTGGGCGCGGGCGTGGCAAGAACCTAACCGATGGCATGCGCCGCGAGCTGGATACCTTCATCAATAGCGAGCGTGAACTGCGTCAGCAGCGCAATGCCGAGGTGAGCAGCACCACGCTCTGGGGGGCCGGCATCTATCTGGTGGTCAGCATCCTGTTCAGTGCCCTGTTGGCACTGTTCGGTCGCCGTGAGCTGATGAACCTTTCGCAGACCTATTCACAGGCGATGGCCAAGCAGTCCGATTACGCCGATGAGCAGCGTCGCCGTGCCTGGCTGGGCGGCGGCCAGACCCTGCTGGCCGAGCGTCTACTCGGCCAGCCTCAGGTGCAGGAATTGGCCGACCGCTCCCTTGAGTTTCTCGCTGAGTATCTCAATTGCGTGGTCGCCGCCCTGTATCTGCGCGATGCCCATACTGGCGACCTCACGCGGGTTGCGGGCTATGGCTTCAGCGAGGACGCCAGCCTCAAGGAGCATTTCTACCGCGGTGAGGGCCTGATCGGACAGGCTGCTCGCGGCCGTCGTCTGGTCTGCCTCGATGATCTGCCGGCGGATTACATCAAGGTCGCTTCGAGTCTCGGCGAAGGCCAGCCAGTGAGCGTTGCCCTGGTGCCGCTGCAGTCCGAAGATCGCGTCAACGGTGTGGTCGAATTGGCCTTCATGCGTGTACTGGAGCCGCGTGAGCGCGAGTTCCTCGAGGCCATCGCCAGCAATGTCGGGATGGCACTTGAAGCGGCGCGCTATCGCCAGCGTCTGCAAGAGGTGCTCGGCCAGACCCAGCAGCTTAACGAGGAATTGCAGACCCAGCAGGAAGAGCTGCGTGCCGCCAACGAGGAGCTGGAGCAGCAGGCGCGCGTGCTCAAGGAGTCTCAGGCGCACCTGGAAACCCAGCAGGCCGAACTGGAGCAGACCAACGAGAAGCTCTCCGAGCAGGCGCAGACACTGGCCGACCAGCGCGACGAGCTGGACCAGCGCAACACCACCCTCGGCCGTATTCAGGCGCAGCTGGAAGAGCGTGCCGAGGAGCTGCAGCGCGCCAGCCGCTACAAATCCGAGTTCCTTGCCAACATGAGCCACGAGCTGCGCACGCCGCTCAACAGCTCGCTGATCCTGGCCAAGCTGCTGGCGGAAAACGGCAACGGCAATCTCAATGACGAACAGGTCAAGTTCGCCGAGTCGATCTACTCGGCCGGCAACGATCTGCTCAACCTGATCAACGACATTCTCGACATCGCCAAGGTCGAGGCTGGCAAGCTCGAGATACGCCCCGAGCGCACGCCGCTGGCAAGCCTGCTCGAAGGCTTGCGTGATGTGTTCGTACCGCTGGCGGGCGAGCGCAGCCTGAGTTTCGAGATCGAACAGCAGGGCGAGCTGCCGCAGGTGCTGTTCACTGACCGCCAGCGCGCCGAGCAGATCCTGCGCAACCTGTTGTCCAACGCCTTCAAGTTCACTGACCGCGGCGGCGTGACCCTCAGCGTGTCGCGGCAGGATGACCAGTACCTGGCCTTCGCCGTGCGCGATACCGGTATTGGCATCGCTGCGGACCAGCAGCAGGCGATCTTCGAGGCCTTCCGCCAGGCCGATGGCACCACCAACCGCCGTTATGGCGGCACCGGCCTGGGGCTGTCCATCTCGCGTGACCTGGCCGGGTTGCTCGGTGGCTCGATCACGGTCAGCAGCGTACCGGGCGAGGGCAGCACCTTCACCCTGCTGCTGCCTGAGCGCCTGGTCGAGGGCGCTGCTCCGAGCCAGCCGATTGCCGCGCCTCGGGTGGTGGCTGAGCCGCCACTGCCGGTCGCCGCTGCCGCTGCCGCCCCGGCGATGCCGCGAGCGCCAGCGCCTTTCGCCGATGACCGCGAGCACCTCGACGAGCGTGGCGGCCGCCGCGTGCTGGTGGTCGAGGACGAAGTGCGCTTTGCCCGTATCCTCTTCGATCTGGCTCACGAGCTGGGCTACGCCTGTCTGGTGGCTACCTGCGCCGATGAAGGCCTGGAACTGGCGCGGCAGTACCGCCCGGATGCCATCCTGCTCGACATGCGCCTGCCCGACGGCTCAGGCCTCGGTGTGCTGCAACGTCTGAAGGACGACCCGCAGACCCGTCACATCCCGGTGCATGTGGTCTCGGTGGAAGACCAGAGCGAAGCGGCCCTGCACCTGGGGGCGGTCGGCTATGCGCTCAAACCCACCAGTCGCGATCAGCTCAAGGAAGTCTTCGGCAGGCTCGAGGCCAAGCTCAATCAGCAGGTCAAGCGCGTACTGCTGGTCGAAGACGACCCGCTGCAACGCGACAGCGTTGCCCGCCTGATCAGCGACGAAGACATCGAGATCACCGCCGTCGCACTGGCTGGCGATGCGCTGGAGAAGCTGCGCGACACGGTGTTCGACTGCATGATCATCGACCTCAAGCTGCCCGACATGCAGGGCAACGAGCTGCTGCGGCGCATGGCCGAGGAGGACATTTGCTCCTTCCCGCCGGTGATCGTCTACACCGGGCGTAACCTGACCCGCGACGAGGAAGCCGAGCTGCTCAAGTACTCGCGCTCGATCATCATCAAGGGCGCGCGTTCGCCGGAACGTCTGCTGGACGAGGTCACCCTGTTCCTGCACAAGGTCGAGGCCGAGCTATCCAGCGAGCACCAGCGCATGCTCAAGACCGCGCGCAGCCGCGACAAGCTGTTCGAGGGCCGGCGCCTGCTGCTGGTCGACGATGACGTGCGCAACATCTTCGCCCTGTCCAGCGCGCTGGAGCAGAAGGGCGCCACGGTCGAAGTCGCGCGCAACGGTTTCGAAGCACTGGACAAGTTGCGCGAGCGTGAAGACATCGACCTGGTGTTGATGGACGTGATGATGCCGGAGATGGACGGCTACGAAGCCACCCGGCAGATTCGTCTGGAAGAGCGCTGGAAGAACCTGCCGATCATTGCGGTCACGGCCAAGGCGATGAAGGATGACCAGGAGCGTTGCCGCGAAGTCGGTGCCAACGATTACCTGGCCAAACCCATCGACCTGGATCGTTTGTTCTCCCTGATCCGCGTGTGGATGCCCAAGCTGGAGCGTCTGTGATGCCTGACGAAATCGAGCTGCGCCTGCTGATCGAGGCGATCTATCTGCGCTACAGCTACGACTTTCGTGACTACTCGAAAGCCTCGCTCAAGCGCCGTGTTCGCCAGGCGCAGGTCCAGCTGGATTGCCCGACCATCTCGGCGTTGCAGGCGCGTATCCTGCACGAGCCACAGGCGTTCATGCAGCTGCTGCAGTACCTCACCATCCCGGTCAGCGAGATGTTCCGCGACCCCGAATACTTCCTCGCCCTGCGCGAGCAGGTGGTGCCGCTGCTGCACACCTATCCCTCGCTGAAGGTCTGGGTGGCTGGCTGCAGCACGGGCGAGGAGGTGTATTCCTTGGCTATTCTGCTGCACGAGGAAGGCCTGCTGGAACGCACCATGATCTACGCCACCGACATCAATCCGCACTCGCTGGAGAAGGCCGAGCAGGGCATCTTCGCCCTCGACAACCTGCGCACTTACACCCAGAACTACCAGCTGTCCGGCGGCAAGCAGGCGTTCTCCGACTACTACTCGGCGGCCTACGATCGGGTGCTGTTCGACAAGTCGTTGCGCGCCAACGTGACCTTCGCCGATCACAGCCTGGCCACCGACAGCGTGTTCGCCGAAACCCATCTGGTGTCGTGCCGCAACGTACTGATCTATTTCAACCGCGACCTGCAGGACCGTGCGCTGGGCCTGTTCCACGACTCCCTTTGCCACCGCGGTTTTCTCGGTCTGGGCAGCAAGGAGAGCCTGGATTTCTCCGCCTATGCCCGGCAGTTCGAAGCGGTGTCGCGGCCCGAGCGGATTTTCCGCAAGCGATGAGCAACCAATGGATCAACCTCCGCGGCCAGGTGCATGCGCCGCTGCAGGCCCTGCTGATCGGTGCCTCGGCCGGTGGTGTCGAGGCGCTGTTGAGCCTGCTCGAAGACCTGCCGCCGGACTACCGGCTGCCGGTGGTCTGCCTGCTGCATCAGCCGGATCGCAGCGACAGTCTGCTGGCCGATCTGCTGCAGCGCCGCCTGAAGCTGCCCGCCAAGGAAGCCGAGGACAAGGAGTACCTCAGTGGGGGCGTGGTCTACGTGGCACCCGCCGGTTACCACCTGTCCATCGAAACCGATCGTAGCTTCTCCCTCAGTCGTGAGGAGCCGCGGCATTTCTCCCGGCCATCGATCGATATTCTTTTCGAGTCCGCTGCCGACGCCTATGGCGAGCAGCTGGCTGCCGCGCTGCTCACTGGCGCCAACGAGGATGGCGCGGCCGGCCTGCTGGCGATCAAACAGGCTGGTGGCCTGACGCTGGTGCAGGAGCCTGCCGATGCGCAGGTGCCCACCATGCCGAATGCCGCGCTGGCCCTGCTGAAACCGGATTTTCTCCTGTCTATCAATGCCATGCGCCTGCTGCTGGCCGAACTGGATGCCCTGCCATGCTGAGGAAGATTGAAGCCAAGGTATTGATCGTCGACGACCTGCCGGAAAACCTGCTGGCGTTGCGTTCGTTGATCCAGAGCGAGGATCGCACCGTGTTCCAGGCCAGCAGCGCCGATGAGGCGCTGTCGCTGCTGCTCGAGCACGAGTTCGCCCTGGCCATTCTCGACGTCAAGATGCCGGGCATGAACGGCTTCGAACTGGCCGAGATGATGCGCGGCACGGAGAAGACCAAGCATATCCCGATCATCTTCGTCAGCGCGGTCGGCCGCGACATGGATTACGCCTTCCGCGGCTACGAGAGCGGCGCGGTGGACTTCCTGCACAAGCCGCTGTCGCCCTTCGAGGTGCGCAGCAAGGTGGCGATGTTCGTCGAGCTGTACCGCCATCGCAAGGCGTTGAGCATGCAGCTGGAGGTGGTCGAGGCGGCGCGTCGTGAGCAGGAGGCACTGCTCGCCGAGTTGCGCGAGACTCAGGGTGAATTGCAGAAAGCGGTGCAGATGCGCGACGTGTTCATGTCTATCGCCTCGCACGAGTTGCGCACGCCACTCAACGGTCTGATCCTCGACGTGCAACTGCGCCGGCTGCGCCTGGAGCAGGGGCGCATGGATGCCTTCACCCCCGACAAGCTGCAGGAGATGGTCAGCCGCGACGAGCGGCAGATCCGCAGCCTGAGCCGGTTGATCGACGACATGCTGGATGTTTCGCGCATTCGCACCGGCAAGCTTTCCGTGCGTCCAGAACCCGGCGATCTCGGCGTGCTGGCTGGCAACGTGGTGGAGAGCCTGGCCGCGCAGTTCACCCATACCGGCAGCCATATCGATTTGCACGTCGAGGGTCCGGCACCGGTGATGATGGACGAGTTCCGCATCGAGCAGGTGTTGGCCAACCTGCTGACCAACGCCCTGCGCTACGGTGATGGTAAACCCGTGTCGGTGCGTGTACGGGTGGTGGGCGATATGGCCCGCGCCGAGGTGCGGGACCAGGGCCTGGGTATCTCCGAGACCGATCAGCGGCGGGTATTCGAGCAGTTCGAACGCGTCTCCGGAACCAGCGTCGCGCAGGGGCTTGGGCTCGGCTTGTTCATCAGCGAGCAGATCGTCCAGGCCCATGACGGTCGCATCGAGCTCAGCAGTCGTCTCGGCGAAGGCTCCTGTTTCAGCATCCTGCTGCCACTACGCAGCTGATCGTGCAAATTGCACGTGTCGTAATTCATGCATCTTGCAAAGTGCATGGGAGAAGGTGTTGATTTTGTTTTTAAGTAATTGATTTATAAGGATATTTTAGGGCGATTGATGTTGGCATGAGCGCTGCAGAATCAGTCATGTAAGCCCCCCGACTGACCTGCTGATGGAGAAGCGTCATGAACATCGTCCGAGTGAGCCTGTTTTGCGTAGCTGCACTGCTGGTCAACGGGGCTTACGCCAAAGATTTCAGTGGTTCGGCTGGAGCCGTTGCGAAAACGGCCGAGTTCACCCTTTCCAACTCGCCGGTGTGGGAATCGCGTGTCGCTACGCAGCAGGAAGGCTCTGCCGAACTGCGCACGCAGCCAACTCGCGCTGTCGGTGCCATCGGTGATGATGCGCAGTGGCTGCGCATTTCCAACGAGGGCGACACCGATACCGCCAACCGTGAGCCACGCCCTGCCAACAGCACCCCGCGCTGGGTGTTCTGACCGACAAGGAGTCCTGCCATGTCCAGAAGTGCCGTCCTGTTGATGATCATGAGCCTGTCGAGCCTGGCGGTGTTGTGGCTGAGCCCCGCTCTGGACGAGGGTATCGCCCTGCTGCTCAAGGGTGGTAGCGTCGTCTTTGGTGCGGGCTTTCTGGTCGCGTTGATGGCCGGGCGCCGGATCAAGTTCGACCCCGTGCTGCGCTGAGGCTGGTCCCGCGCCAAGGAAACAAGAAAACGCCACGAAGATCGTGGCGTTTTTTATTGCGTGTGAATAGGCCGGTACCGCAGTCGTCTACCTCAGACCGGCAAGCTGAAATAGAAGTTGGCGCCTTCGCCGGGGCGCGAATGAACCCTCAGCTGGCCGCCGTGCAACTGCACGATCTCCCTTGCCAGCGCCAGGCCGAGGCCGACGCCACCCTTGCGTCTGCCGACCTGAACGAAGGGTTCGAAGATCCGCGCCTGTTGTTCGAAGGGGATCCCTTCGCCTTCGTCCTGCACGCTGACGATCACCTGTTCGCCATGGCGGCGCGCCTGTAGTCGTATCTTGTCACCCGGGTTGCTGTAGCGCAGGGCGTTGTCGGTGAGGTTATCGAGCAGTCGCTGCAGCTGCGCGGCATCGAGCTCAAGCTGCGGCAGGGGCTCGTGGACTTCGCAAAGCACCGTCACCTCACGTTCTGCGGCTCTCTCGGTAAAACGGTGAGACAGCTGCTGGATCATTTCGCCGAGGTCGCAGGGGCGGCGCTGCAGGGTTTGCACACCATTCTGGTAGCGCGAGAAGTTGAGCAGGTCGTCGATCAACTGCACCAGTCGATGCATCTCCTCGTCGACGGTGCGTATCAGTTCCTGCTCGCGTCCGCCTGGCGGCAGTGAGAGACGTTCGCGCAGCAGGCTGAAAGCCATATGAATACCGGTGATCGGCGTGCGCAGTTCATGGGAGGCGCGCAGGATGAACTCGCTGCGCACCCGGTCGAAGGCACGTTGCTTGGTGACGTCACGCAGTACCATCACTGCCCCCGCGCTACCACCCTCGCGTACCTGCACCGGAGTCAGGGCCCAGGCCAGCAGCCTGGTCTCGCCGTCGCGTTCGATCTGCAGGTCGGCCGGCGGCTCCTGCAGCAGTTCGCCTGCCAGCACCCGGCGCAGTGCTTCGTCCACCGCATGCTCGGGCAACAGCGGGCCGATGGGCTGGCCCACGATCTCGGCCGGCCAGGACAGTTGGCGCAGCGCCACCGGATTGGCGTGTTCGATGCTGCCCTGGGTGTCGAGAATGACCAGGCCATCATCGATGCTGTCGAGCACCGCCTTCAGTCGGCCCTCGCTGCTGAGCAACTGGTTGAGGTTGCTCGAATGGTATTCGCGCAGCGCCTCGGTCATCAGGCCGAAGCGGCGGCTCAGCACGGCCAGTTCGAGAACCGGCGATACCGGTAGCACCACGTCGTATTTGCCCTGGCCGATCTGGTCGGCGGCTCGTGCCAGCATGTCGATGGGGGCGCCGAAGCGGCGGGCGATCCCGTGGGCAGTGAGTACCCCGATCGCCAGTACCGCGAGGCCGATGAGCACCAGCAGCCCGGCGATCAGTTGAGAGCGCTCGCCCGCTTTGTTTTCGGCCGAGATGACCCAGTCGACGACCTGATCCTGCTGTTCAAGCAGATGGTTGCGCAGGCGCTGGAAGGCCTCGGTGAAGGGTTTGTGAGCACCCAGGTTATGGGGTGTCTGGCCGTCCGGCATCGCACTACTGGCAGCCTGTTCCATCTCGTCGTAAAGCGCTGCCGCTCGCTCCAGTCCGCTGGCGTAGTCTTTGCCGAGGTTGGCCCTCAGGCCTTCGTCGAAGGTGGCGCGGAACGACTGGCGGATGGCTTCGAGGCGCTGCGCATCGGGCTGTTGAGCGATCAGCACGATCAGTTCGTCGCCCAGGTGCTGGCGCAGCTTCTGGCCGATCTGTACGGCGTCGAAGCCGCGCTGGATCAGGTCGCTCTGGCTGCGCGCCATCTGTGTGACGCTGAACAGGCCGAGCAGCAGGCCCAGCAGTGCAACGGTGATCAGCGCGGAGATGCTAAGGAACAGTCGCGTGCGAAGCTTCATCGACAGCTTCATGGAAATCCCGTGGTCAGAGGTTGTACTGCTTGCGTTTGCGATAGAGGGTCGAGGTATCGATACCCAGCGTCTTGGCCGCCATGTCCAGGGTGTTGCTGCTGGCCAGCACGGCGGCAATATGCGCCTTTTCCAGCTCCTCAAGGCTCATCGCTGCGCCGACACGCACGGCATTGTTCGGCGCTTCGCCGGTGCCGCCCAGGCCGAGATGGCTAACCTCCACCACGTCGCTCTGGCAGATGATGCTGGCGCGCTCGACGACGTTGCGCAGCTCGCGGATATTGCCTGGCCAGTGATAAGCCTGCAGGGCGGCGGCAGCCTCGGGGCTGAAACCGCACGCCGGGCGCCCGTAGTCGCTGACGAAGCGGGCGAGAAAGCGCTCGGCCAGGCCCATCACGTCTTCGTGACGTTCGCGCAACGGCGGCAGCTTGAGGGTGATGACGTTGAGGCGGTACAGCAGGTCTTCACGGAAGCGGCCCTCGCGTACCATTTCGTCGAGGTCCAGGTTGGTGGCGGCGACGATGCGCACATCGGCACGCCGGGTCACCGGATCGCCGACGCGCTCGTACTCCTTGTCCTGAATGAAGCGCAGCAGCTTGGGTTGCAGGGCCAGCGGGAAGTCGCCGATCTCGTCGAGGAACAGGGTGCCGCCGTCGGCCTGGCTGACGCGGCCCTGGGTGCTTTCGCTGGCACCGGTGAAGGAGCCGCGGGCGTGACCGAACAGCTCGCTTTCCATCAGCTCGGCCGTCAGCGATGGGCAGTTGATGGTCACGCAGGTGCGCTTGGCACGGCGGCTCCAGCCGTGGATGGCGCGCGATAGCTCGCCCTTGCCGGTACCGGATTCGCCGAGGATGAGGATGTTGGCGTCGGTAGCAGCGACCTGCCGTGCGGTTTCCAGAATCGCCATCATCGCCGGGCTATGCGAGTCGAGGCCGTCCTTGGCCTTGCGTACCTCACCTTCCAGAGCCTCCAGGCGTGCGGCCAACGTACGCACTTCCAGTTGCTTGGCGGCGGCCAGGCGCAGTTGATCGGGGGTGCAGGGTTTGACCAGATAATCGGCGGCGCCGGCCTGGATGGCATCGACCGCGGTGTCCACGGCCGAGTGGGCGGTGACGATCACCACGCGCATCCAGGGTGCCTGGATGCGCATCTGCGCCAACAGGTCCAGTCCGTTGTCCTCGCCCAGGCGCAGGTCAAGAAAGCAAAGGTCGAACACCTGTCGCTGCAGCAGCGCCTCGGCTTGGGTCGCACTGCTGGCGCCGGCGACGTCATAGCCTTCGTCTTCAAGGCAGTAACGGAAGGTACGCAGGATTGCCGCTTCGTCGTCCACTAGCAGAATGCGTCCACTGGTTTGCTCTGCAACTGCCATGTATGTGCTCCATCTGACGGGTCAATGCAGCTTAGTCAGGTAAAAACCATGCAAGTTGCACGGCTCGACTGTGCCGATACTGCACCCTGCATGCAAGCAAGGTGCCTTTATTGGTGGTAAATATTTGTTTTAAAAGGGGATTTTGATTTCTTCTGGCTGGCACGGGGCTTGCGATATTGCCTGTATCGTCTCACGAACAGGAGTGAACTCATGCCCCCGTTCAAACCTTTGTTACTGGCCGCCGGCACCGCGCTGATGATCGGCCTGATGCCTGTGGCCAGCCACGCTGCCGAAGGTCAGCTATCAGCACAGCTGGATGCGGCCCGCCAGGAAGGTTCGATCTGGACAGCCTTCGCGCTCAACCGGCACCTCAACCCTTTCAAGCTCGATATCGACGTTGAGGATGGTGCGGCCACTCTCAACGGCAAGGTCGAGAATGACGTTCAGAAAGAGCTGGCCGAGCAGGTGGCGCTGAGCATAGATGGCATCGAGTCGGTGGACAATCGCATCGAGGTCAGCAGTGACGCAGTCGAGGGCGACGCGCCGAGCATGGTGCAGCGTCTGGAGGACGCCAGCCTCGCCGCCACGGTGAAGTCCAAGTTGCTGTGGAACAGCAACACCCGCGGCCTGAACATTCAAGTCAAGAGCGAAACCGGCAACATCACCCTCAGTGGCCATGCCCAGACGCCAGCGGCCAAGGAGTTGGCAGGCCAGCTGGCAGCCAATACCGATGGCGTGCGCGAGGTGTTCAACCACCTCAGCATCAGCACTGCCGACAGCAGTAGCAGCGAAGTGCAAACCACACTCGACGAAGCACGCGAGGACATCAGTGACAGCTGGATCACCAGCAAGGTCAAGGCCAGCTTCCTCTACAGCCGCAACCTGGATGCCATGAACATTGCGGTGAACACTGACGACGGTTTGGTCAGCCTGCGCGGCAGCGTGCTGAGCAGTGCCGAGAAGCGCCTGGCGGTCGAGATCGCCCGCAACATTCGCGGTGTGCGTGGTGTCGACGCCGACGCCCTGCGCATCAGCAGCTGAAATTCAAACAATCCCGGCCACTGGAATGGCCATCAACCCGCAAGTCCCATCGCCAAGGAGTGAATCCATGAGCAGCAAGACCGCACAACTCAATGAACTGATCGAAATCACCCGTGACGGCAAGCGCTTCTATGAGCATGCCCACGAAGAGGTCAAGGATATCCGCTTGCAGGCGCTGTTCCGCGACATGGTGCGCGCCAAGACCGAAGTGATCGACGCCTTGAGCGTCAAGGTCGCGGCCAACCAGAGTGCCCCAGCATCCGGCGGCACCATGCTGGGCAAACTGCGCCAGTTCTACGCCGACACCCGCGCGACCCTGGCCAAGGATGAAGACGCCACCTACGTCTCGCAGCTGGAGGAAGCGGAAGACCGCATTCTGCATGCCTTCGAGGATGCGCTGGAAAGTGCGGACAATGATGTCCGTGTGCTGCTCGCCGTGGAGATGCCCAAGGTGCGGGCCTGCCACGACCGCATGCGGGCGCTGAAGCAGAACATGCAGTAATCACTGCGGCGCTGTTACGAGCCCCTGCACGCACTGCGTGCGGGGGCTTTTTATTGGGGCTGGCCAGTCCGGTATCACCCACATTTTCCCCACACCCGAAGCGTCTTTTCGCTGCTGCAACCGAAACTCGTCGACGTTCATTTAACTGTCACATTCGTTTCATAGAGTGGTCACGTGGCCTGCAGATACTTGGGCCCGTTCCATCCAACACTATCCTGCTAGGAGCAAGGCATGAAACTGAAGCGTTTGATGGCGGCCCTGACTTTCGCCGCCGCTGGCGTAAGCGCCGTATCTGCTGTAGCCGCCGTCGACCCGGCTCTGCCGAACTACGAAAAGACTTCCGGTGTGTCGGGCAACCTGTCCAGCGTCGGTTCCGACTCGCTGGCCAACCTGATGACCCTGTGGGCAGAAGAGTTCAAGAAGAACTACCCCAACGTCAACATCCAGATCCAGGCCGCTGGTTCCTCCACTGCGCCACCCGCGCTGACCGAAGGCACCGCCAACATGGGCCCGATGAGCCGTCCGATGAAGGACAGCGAAATCCAGGCCTTCGAAGAGAAGTACGGCTACAAGCCGACCGCCGTTCCGGTTGCCATCGACGCCCTGGCCGTGTTCGTACACAAGGACAACCCGATCAAGTCGCTGTCGATCGAGCAGGTCGATGCGATCTTCTCCAGCACCCGCCTGTGCGGTGGCGACAAGGACATCAAGACCTGGGGTGACCTCGGTCTGACCGGCGAGTGGGCTGGCAAGCCGCTGCAGCTGTTCGGTCGTAACTCGGTATCCGGCACCTACGGCTACTTCAAGGAAGAAGCCCTGTGCAAAGGCGACTTCAAATCCAACGTCAACGAGCAGCCGGGTTCGGCTTCGGTTGTCCAGTCGATCTCCAGCACCCTGAACGCCATCGGTTACTCGGGTATCGGCTACAAGACCTCCAGTGTCCGCGCCGTGCCGCTGTCGAAGAAGGGCGGTGAAGCCTTCGAAGCTTCGGAAGAGAATGCTCTGTCTGGCAAGTTCCCGCTGGCTCGCTTCTTCTACGTCTACGTCAACAAGGCGCCGAACCAGCCGCTGAGCCCGCTGGATGCCGAGTTCATCAAGCTGGTGCTGTCCAAGCAGGGCCAGGAGGTCGTGATGAAGGATGGTTACATCCCGCTGCCGTCCAAGGTCGCCGAGAAAGCGATGAAGGACCTGGGCCTGTAAGGCTTCCAGCCTGATGGCCTGGCTCTAGCTAGCGAGGCCATTCGATGAACCCGCCACCCCATGGGTGGCGGGCTTCGTCATGTCAGTAGACTGTAATCTTTCTGTCATACAAGCCCGCTAAATTGACAAGCCTGGGCAGCCGTATGCGCTGCAATCAAGCCCGCGCAGAGACTTCTCGCATGAATGACTTGGCAAACGAATCCATGAACCGTTCGCAGAACCCTCTGGGGATCGACTTCAATACGCCCGCCCTGCAACGCAAGCGCCGCCTGCGCGCGCTGAAGGACCGCATGGCGCGTTGGTACGTCTCCGTCGGTGGTCTGGCGGTGCTCGGTGCCATCACCCTGATCTTCTTCTACCTCGCCCATGTCGTGCTGCCCATGTTCCAGGGCGCCGAGCTCGAGTCGCGCAAGGCTCAGCAACCGGCCTGGCTGGCCGAGGCCCAGGCGCCATTGCTTCTCGCCGTGGAAGAGCAGAACCAGGTCGCCATGCGACTGGATACTTCCGGCACCGTGCAGTTCTTCGAACTCAAGAGTGGCGAAGCCCTGCAGCGTCTGCAATTGCCACTGCCGCAAGGTGTCAGTGTCGCCTCCGTCGGCCAGGACCAGCCGGGTACGCGCCGCGTGGTACTGGGCCTGTCCAACGGCCAGGCGCTGATCATTCAGCACAGTTACAAGATCACCTACCCGGATAACGTACGGGCCATCGCACCGCAGATCGAATACCCCTACGGCGAAGCGCCGATCGAGGTCGATCCGCAGGGGCGTCCGCTCGAGCACATCGCCGTCAATCTCAACAGCGGCACGCTGATGCTGGCTGGCTCCACGGGCAACGATCTGCACCTGATCAGCCTCGCTCGCGAGGAGAACCTGTTCACTGGCGAGGTGAGCGTCAGCGAGGAGCGCATCAACCTGCCGCAGATCGGCGAGCCGATCAGTCAACTGATTCTCGACCCGCGGCAGATGTGGCTTTACGTGTTCAACGGCGATTCCAGCGCCGATGTTTTCGATCTGCGCAAGCGTAGCCTCAACGGCCGCTACGAACTGCTCAAGGGTGGTTCCAACCGCGTGACCAGCGCCACCAGCCTGCTCGGCGGCATCTCGATCATGATCGGCGATGCCAAGGGTGGTATCCAGCAGTGGTTCATGGTGCGCGACCAGGATGGCAAGTCCACCTTCCAGTCGATCCGCAGCTTCCAGCTCGGCGACAGCGCAATCACCCAGATTCTTCCCGAAGAGCGCCGCAAAGGCTTCATGGCCCTGGATGCCGACGGTCGCCTGGGCATTTTCCACAGCACCGCGCACCGTACCCTGCTCAAGGAGCAGGTCGCCGAAGGCAGCGCCATCGCCGCCCTGTCGCCGCGTGCCAGTCGTGTGCTGGTCGAGTCGGAAGGCAAGCTGCAGCGCTTCGTGGTGGATAACCCACACCCGGAAATTTCCTGGAGCTCGCTGTGGGGCAAGGTCTGGTACGAAAGCTACCCTGAGCCTGACTACGTCTGGCAGTCCACTTCGGCCAATACCGACTTCGAGTCCAAGCTGAGCCTGTCGCCGCTGGCCTTCGGTACCCTCAAGGCGGCGTTCTACGCCATGCTCCTGGCCGCGCCGCTGGCCGTGGCTGCAGCGATCTACACCGCCTACTTCATGGCGCCGCGCATGCGCACCAAGGTCAAGCCGGTGATCGAACTGATGGAAGCGTTGCCGACGGTGATCCTCGGTTTCTTCGCCGGCCTGTTCCTCGCGCCGTTTCTGGAGAACCACTTACCCGGCATCTTCAGCCTCCTGTTGCTGACACCGGTGGGCATCCTGCTGTTCGGTTTCCTCTGGACCAAGCTGCCTGAGTCCATCCGCCACCGTGTTCCCGAAGGCTGGGAAGCGGCACTGCTGATCCCGGTGGTGGTCGCGGTGGGTTGGTTCTCCATCTCGATCAGCGGGCATCTGGAAAACTGGCTGTTCGACGGCAACATGCGCCTGTGGCTGTCCAACGACCTGGGCATTCCCTTCGACCAGCGCAACGCCCTGGTGGTGGGCCTGGCGATGGGCTTCGCGGTGATTCCGAACATCTACTCGATTGCCGAAGACGCCGTGTTCAGTGTGCCGAAGAGCCTTACCTTCGGTTCCCTGGCGCTCGGTGCCACGCCCTGGCAGACCCTGACCCGCGTGGTGATTCTCACCGCCAGCCCGGGCATTTTCTCGGCGCTGATGATCGGCATGGGCCGCGCGGTGGGCGAGACCATGATCGTGCTGATGGCCACCGGCAACACGCCGATCATGGACATCAATATCTTCGAAGGCATGCGCACCCTGGCGGCCAACGTCGCGGTGGAGATGCCCGAGTCGGAAGTCGGCGGCACTCACTACCGTGTGCTGTTCCTGGCGGCGCTGGTGCTGCTGATGTTCACCTTCGTGATGAACACCCTGGCCGAGCTGATTCGTCAGCGCCTGCGTACCAAGTATTCGAGTCTGTAAAAAGTGCCTGCGCAGCAGGCCAACTGATGACCCTCTCCCATTCATGGGAGAGGGTGCCCGCAGGGCGGGAGAAGGTTGTGTGAAATCACGAGCCCTCTCCCCCGGCCCCTCTCCCGCAAGCGGGAGAGGGGAGGTAAAGAATGATTTCATTCAAGGTGTGATGCCGTGAAACAGAACAACCTGAAATCCTGGTACAAGAGCGGCGCCCCGGGCGTGTGGATGAGCGGAGGCGCCGTTGCCATCGCCATCATCATGACCCTCGGTCTGCTGGCAGTGATTGCCTCTCGCGGCCTCGGCCACTTCTGGCCGGCAGATATTCTCGAAGCCGACTACCAGGTGCCTGGCCAGGAAGCCCGGGTGATGCTGGGTGAGGTGGTGCAGGTCGAGGAAGTGCCACGCGCACGTCTCGCCGCAGCTGGCCTGCCGGTGGCCGAAGAAGGCGGTGAGTTCATGACCCGCGAGTTGCTCAAGGTGGGTAACCGCGAGCTGTTCGGTGCCGACTTCACCTGGGTGGTTGGCGAGTGGTTGAGCAACCCGCGCAAGCCGGCCGGCATCACCGTGCTGGAGCGCCGCGAGTGGGGCAACTTCTACGGCAACCTGGTCAACGTCAAGGAAAGCGGCCAGGTGGTCGCCGAGGGTGATGCGGCCTGGGCTGCATTGCAGGAGCGCCTGGATCGCGTTGACGATTTGCACGCACAGCTTGTGCGTCTGGAGAAGAAGGACATCGGCCGTATCAACCATGGCCTGGAGCGCATCCGGCTGGAAGGCCGCAAGCTGCAGCTGCAGGACAAGCTGGACGCCGCTGCCCAGGCCAGCATGGATGCCCGCCGCGATGCGTTGAATGGCGAGTACAAGGTGCTCGAAGAGCGCATGGTGGCGCTGACCCAGCAGATCAACCGCGACAGCGTGACCCTGACCGCCAGCGATGGACGTCAGACCGAAATCGAACTGGGCAAGATCGTCCGCGCCTACCGCCCGAACGCCATGGGCACGGTCGACAAGCTCGGTTTCTATGCCATGAAACTGTGGGAGTTCGTCAGCGACGAGCCGCGTGAGGCCAACACCGAAGGCGGTATCTTCCCGGCGATCTTCGGCACCGTGCTGATGGTCATGCTGATGGCGGTGATCGTTACCCCGTTCGGCGTGATCGCCGCGGTCTATCTGCGTGAATACGCGCATCAGGGCGCACTGACCCGGGTGATCCGCATCGCGGTGAACAACCTGGCCGGCGTACCTTCGATCGTCTACGGCGTGTTCGGCCTGGGCTTCTTCGTCTACGTGCTGGGTGGTTCGATCGACCAGCTGTTCTTCCCCGAGTCCGCCCCGGCGCCGACCTTCGGCACGCCGGGCCTGATGTGGGCCTCGCTGACCCTGGCGATCCTCACCCTGCCGGTGGTCATCGTTGCCACCGAGGAAGGCCTGGCGCGTATTCCGCGTGCAGTGCGTGAAGGTTCGCTGGCGCTTGGCGCGACCAAGGCCGAGACGCTGTGGAAGGTGGTCATCCCGATGGCCAGCCCGGCGATGATGACCGGCCTGATTCTCGCCGTGGCACGTGCCGCCGGTGAGGTGGCGCCGCTGATGCTGGTGGGTGTGGTGAAACTGGCGCCGACCCTGCCGCTCAACGGTAACTACCCTTACCTGCACCTGGATCAGAAGATCATGCACCTGGGCTTCCATATCTACGACGTCGGCTTCCAGAGCCCCAACGTCGAGGCCGCACGCCCGCTGGTTTATGCCACTGCGCTGCTGCTGGTGATCGTTATCGCCCTGCTCAACCTGACCGCGGTCTATATCCGTAACCACCTGCGCGAGAAGTACAAGGCGCTGGATCACTAACGCAGCTACGAGTCGCGCACCGCCGGTGCGCAGCTTGCAGCTTGTAGCTACGAACGGAGTGAGTTTATGCAACACGAAACCCATACCCACGGTATCGATCTGGCCGCCCTCGGCCGCGACAAGCAGAGCCTCAACCTGGCCAACGAGACCACGGCCATCGAAGTGCCGGGTCTGAACCTGTACTACGGCCAGAAGCAGGCGCTGTTCGACGTCAAGATGGAGATCCCCAAGCAGCGCGTGACCGCCTTCATCGGCCCGTCCGGCTGCGGCAAGTCGACCCTGCTGCGCACTTTCAACCGCATGAACGACCTGGTCGACGGTTGCCGTGTGGAAGGCGAGATCAACATCGACGGGCGTAACATCTACCGCAAGGGCGAGGATGTGGCCGAGCTGCGTCGTCGCGTCGGCATGGTGTTCCAGAAGCCCAACCCCTTCCCCAAGAGCATCTACGAGAACGTGGTGTATGGCCTGCGTATCCAGGGCATCAACAGCAAGCGCGTACTCGACGAGGCGGTGGAATGGGCACTGAAGAGCGCCGCGCTGTGGGATGAGGTCAAGGACCGTCTGCACGACTCGGCCCTCGGTCTGTCCGGCGGTCAGCAACAGCGTCTGGTCATCGCCCGCACCGTGGCCGTGCAGCCGGAAGTGCTGCTGCTCGACGAACCCTGCTCGGCGCTGGACCCGATCTCCACGCTGAAGGTCGAAGAGCTGATCTACGAGCTCAAGAGCAAGTACACCATCGTCATCGTCACCCACAACATGCAGCAGGCGGCGCGCGTCTCCGACTACACCGCGTTCATGTACATGGGCAAGCTGATCGAGTTCGGCGACACCGATACCCTGTTCACCAACCCGGCCAAGAAGCAGACTGAAGACTACATCACCGGTCGTTACGGCTAAGGCCATGGCAAATACTCCCTGGCTTTGTCGGGCGCCGTACTGTCAGCGTGCGCCCTTCGCGCCAGAGAGCATTTTCCAAGGGCCTTAGTGCTGAAACTCAACGTGTAGGGTGCGCCGTTCGCACCATGGCCATCCAAGCCGGCAGCTTTCGCGGAGCGAAACATGATCAACAAAGACAACCTTACTCAGCACATCTCCCAGCAATTCAACGCCGAACTGGAAGAAGTGCGCAGCCACCTGCTGGCCATGGGCGGCCTGGTGGAAAAGCAGGTCAACGACGCCGTCACCGCGCTGATCGAGGCCGACTCCGGTCTGGCCCAGCAGGTGCGCGAGATCGATGACCAGATCAACCAGATGGAGCGCAACATCGACGAGGAATGCGTGCGCATTCTCGCCCGTCGCCAGCCGGCGGCCTCCGACCTGCGCCTGATCATCAGCATCTCCAAGTCGGTGATCGACCTCGAGCGCATCGGTGACGAGTCGACCAAGATCGCCAAGCGTGCCATCCAGCTGTGTGAGGAGGGTGAGTCGCCGCGTGGCTACGTCGAGGTGCGTCACATCGGCGATCAGGTGCGCAAGATGGTGCAGGAGGCGCTGGACGCCTTCGCCCGTTTCGATGCCGACCTGGCCCTGTCGGTGGCGCAGTACGACAAGACCGTCGACCGCGAGTACAAGACCGCACTGCGTGAGCTGGTCACCTACATGATGGAAGATCCGCGTTCGATCTCCCGTGTGCTCAATGTGATCTGGGCGCTGCGCTCGCTGGAGCGCATCGGCGATCATGCGCGCAACATCGCCGAACTGGTGATTTACCTGGTGCGTGGCACCGATGTGCGCCATATCGGCCTGACCCGCATGCGTGAAGAAGTCGAGGGCAAGTCCAACGACTGACGCCTGCTTCGTGCTGACGGCCCGGGACTTCCCGGGCCGTTTCGTTTGCGCGATTTGTTGCACGTCCGGCGTTTTCCGTTGGCCTTAGGCCACTGGCCATGACTATGCTTACTGCCATTCGTACAGGAGTGGCCGATGAGCAAAGTCAGTGTGCTGGTGGTGGATGACGCGACCTTTATCCGTGATCTGGTCAAGAAAGGGCTGCGCGATAATTTCCCCGGCGTACAGATCGAGGAAGCGATCAATGGCCGCAAGGCCCAGCAGATGTTGAGTCGTCAGGTGGTCGACCTGATCCTCTGTGACTGGGAAATGCCGGAGATGTCCGGCCTCGAGCTGCTGACCTGGTGCCGCGAGCAGGACAACCTGAAAACCACGCCCTTCATCATGGTGACCAGCCGCGGTGACAAGGAGAACGTGGTGCAGGCGATCCAGGCCGGTGTTTCCGACTACATCGGCAAACCCTTCTCCAACGAACAGCTGGTGACCAAGGTCAAAAAGGCCCTGCAACGCGCTGGCAAGCTGCAGGCGCTGATGTCCAGCGCGCCGTCGAAGATGCTGAGCACGGGTGGCCTCGCCAACGACTCGCTGGCCGCACTTACCGGCGGCAAGGCCGAGGTGGTAAAGACCAGTGCACCAACGCCGGCAGCTGCCGCCCCTGCGGCACCGAGCATCGCACCTGCCCCGGCCGCCGCAAGCAAGTCGCCGGCCGGTCGTGGCCAGGGTCAGCTGCGTTTACCGGCGGGCAGCATGGCCTGCGTGATCAAGGCGCTGAGCCTCAAGGAGGCACTGCTGGTGGTCAAGCGCACCGAGCAGCTGCCGCAGGTGCTGGAGAGTGCAGTGCTCGACCTGGAACAGGGCGAAGCAGCGGAAACCGCGCGGCTCAATGGCTACCTGCACGCGGTGGCGGCATTCGAACCCAAATCCGACAGCGAATGGCTGCAACTGACCTTTCGCTTCGTCGACCGCGATCCACAGAAGCTCGACTACCTGTCGCGGCTGATTGCCCGTGGCACCGCGCAGAAGCATTTCAGCCCCGGCGCGTAGTGCCACGACAGCGCTCATCCGTATCTGCTCGGTGGCTCTGGGTGGCGCGGGTCGCCCGGCGCTGTCCCTGCACCATCTTCTGCTACGTATCGCCTCGGCTTACGCCGTTATCTTCCTCGCCGACACGCTGCTGGGCTTGCCAACCCGTAGCCCGGGGCAATCCAGGGCGCTATGCCGACCAATGGCGGTGAGCCGGTTCACAGCCTGACGGTCGGTGTCTCGCGCGCTCCGTGCTGCGCTGCTAGTCTTGCTAACCCGGATATCAAAAAGCCATAAGATCCGAGTCGTTATGCTAGGGCGTCTGATTATTCTCTGCAGTCTGCTGGTCTTTTGCGGCCAGGCCGTTGCGCTGACCATCTACAAGTACGTCGACAAGAACGGCGTGGTGACCTATAGCGATCAGGCCGCGCCTGGCGCGCAGGTGTTCGTGTTCAACGACCGCATGGTCGAGCGTCTGGACAACCAGGTGAAGCTGGAAACCAAGAAGCACGAAGCCGGCGAGACCCTGCTGATTCGCAATGACCTGTATGCCCCGGTGGAAATCGAACTGCGGCTGGAACAGGTACAGAACGCCATCGGCGCGCCGGACAAGCCGATTCGCTGGGTACTGCCACCGCGCAGCAATATCCGCCTGGCCACCCTCACCGCGCAGGACGCCTCCAAGCCGCTGCGCTACAAACCCAGGTTGCGCTACGCCCTCGGTGATCCGCGTCTGCAGCCGAGCATCCACCGTTATCCGCTGCCCTGGCGTGGCGGTCCGTTCCGTCAGACCCAGGGCGCCAACGGCACCTACAGCCATTTCACGCCCAAGGGCCGCTATGCGGTGGACATCGCCATGCCCGAGGGCACGCCCATCGTCGCCGCGCGCGGTGGTGTGGTGGTCAAGACCGAGAACCAGCAGAGTGGCCGCGGCAACAACCCGGCCGGCAACTTCGTGCGCATCCTGCATGACGACGGCACCATGGGCGTCTACCTGCACCTGATGAAGGGCTCGGTCAGCGTGCGTGAAGGCCAGCGGGTGGAAACCGGCAGCCTGTTGGCGCGCTCCGGCAACACCGGCAACAGCACCGGCCCGCACCTGCATTTCGTGGTGCAGCGCAACGTCGGTCTGGCCGTCGAGTCCATTCCCTTCAACTTCCGTCAGCCGGTCAACAGCCTGCCGAACTTCGCCGTCGGCGGCGAATAGCTCGGCAAGGCCTGCCGGCTACGTTCTTTCCCCGGATATTGTCCCAGCGTTTTTGCGCGCCCGCGCATTCCTGGCGCTTCTCCTGTTGCGCGCACCGCGTCACGGCTGATGCTGTGGTTTGCCCGCTCCCCGCGGCGTTTTCCTTAAGTCACCCTCCTGTGCTGTCGCCTTTGTAATCGGTACGTCTGCCACCAGCGCGACGCAGGCGGAAGTTGGCCTTCCGCTCGTCGTTCAGCAGTGTGCAAGCGGAAAGGATCTTTCACCTGGCGGAATGCCTGGAGCCCTCTAAATCAAGGGTTTCAGCTGTTGGCACCGCTATTGCTATCTCACAGGAAAACGGGTGTCCGACTATGGCTATCGATTCAGATTACGTTCAAAGCATGGCGACCCAACTGGCCCAATATGAAATTCAGGGCCAGTTGGCCAAGGCCAACCGCAACCAGGCCGCATACAAGGCGCAGCTTAGTGCCCTGACCAGCCTGGATACCGCACTGAAGGCTTTCAAGACTGCCGCCAGCGGCCTCAAGCTGGCCGGCAGCAGCATGTTGGTCAACAGTGCGAGCTTCAGCCAGGAAGGTTATGCCAGCGCTACAGTGGGCTCCAAGGCCGTGGCCGGCAGTTACGACTTTTTCGTTCAGCAGTTGGCCAGCAAGAGCCAGGTTGCCCTGCAAGGGCTGCAGGACGGCGACCTCGGCAGTGGCAGCCTGACCATCGGCCAGGGCGGTGACGCGTTCAATGTCGACCTCGGCGCCGTCGCCACGCTCGATGAGCTGGCCGCAGCGATCAACGGCGCGAGCGACAACAATGGCGTCAAGGCGACCCTGGTACGCAGCAATGGCCAGGTCAACCTGGTGCTGACCAGCGAGAAAACCGGCGCCGACCAGGCCATCAGCCTGAGCGCCAGTGGCAATGCCGCGGTTGAGGGTGCGGTGGCCAGCAGGCAGGAGCTGTCCGTGGCCAAGGACGCCATCGTGCGCCTGGGTGGCGAGACCGGTATCGAACTGACCAGCACCAGCAACACCTTCGACAACATCATCGACGGCGTCAGCCTGACCTTCAACAAGGCGCACAAGAGCGGTGACGCGCCGCTGACCATGGAAGTCGGCCAGGACCAGAAAGCCACCAAGGAGAAGGCGCAAACCTTCGTCAGCGCCTTCAATGCGCTGATGACCAGTTTCGATTCGCTCACCTCCAGCGGTAGCGAGAGTGGCGGTCGCGGGCCTCTGGCTGGCGATGCCAGCGTGCGCGCCATCGAGACCATGCTCAACCAGTTGGTGCGTACCTCGTTCGGCGGTGTGAGCCTCACCGAGTTCGGCATCGTCGCCGACCGCAATGGCAAGCTGACCATCGACAACGCCCGCTTCGAGAAGGCCGTGGCAGCCAACCCGGAAGGCTTCGAGAAGCTGTTTACCGACAAGGGCAACCTGCTCGACACCCTGGACAAGAACCTGGCGGTCTACACCAGCAGCGCCGGCGGCCTGCTGACCAATCGCAAGGACACCCTCAACACCCAACTGCGCCGTGTCGATCAGCAGTTCGACAACATCCAGAAGCAGTACGACTCCTACTACAGCCGCTATCTCCGTCAGTACACCGGTCTCATGCAGACCATGGCGGCGATGGAGCAGACCTACGGAATGTTCTGATGAGTGCCTACAACCTCAACGAAAGTTACGACAGCTATCGCACCGTGGACCTCGAGGCGCGCGCTGCTGCGGCCTCGCCCTACGAGCTGGTGCTGGTGCTGTTCGACGGCCTGCTCGACGAGCTGGCGCGTGCCCGTGGTCATATCGAGGCCAAGCGTTACCAGCAGAAGGGCCAGTCCCTGGAGAAATGCCTGAACATCCTCGGCGGTCTCAATGGTGCCCTTGATTACGAGAATGGCGGGGAATTGGTGCAGGGTCTGGCGCGGCTCTACGACTACTGCATCTATCGCCTCTCCGATGTCAGCGTGAGCCTGTCGCTGGAGGGGTTGGACGAAGTGGTCGGCCTGCTCGGTGTGCTGCGCGAAGGCTGGGAAGGCGTGAATGCAACGCGCAAGTGAACTGCGCGCCCTGCAGCACCTGCATGGCCAGCTGGCCGAGGCGCTGGAGCAGGGCGACTGGACGCGCATCGGCGAGATCGATGCGCTGATCCGCTCGTGCCTGCAGCTGCTGGCCGGGCTACCGACGCTGAGCGACGAAGTGCGCGAGGCCAAGCGGAATCTGCAGCAGTTGCACGGACAGGCGCGCATCGCCTGCGCCGAAGAGTGTGAGCGGGTGCGTCGGCTATTGCTGACGCACCTGGAATACGCCGAAGGGCGCAGCGCTTACATGCGCGTCGATCTGTATCAAGGTGGGAGATAAAAGGTGCTGCAACTGATCAATGCCAATGCTCAGGTGAACCTGACGGACTCCGCCGGGCAAACCCTGCCGGCCGGCTTTTCCCAGGCTCGCGGCGCTGGCGGTGAGACTGCGCCGTTCGATCTGCAGATGGCCGTGCAGGGCTTCATCGCCGCTGAGCCAGGGGCACCGCTGAGTGAAGAGGCTGCTGCCGTGAAGGTCACCCTCAGCGAAGCCGATGCCGAGCAGTGGCTGGCCAGTGTGCTGGATCAGCAGGCCGTGCGTATCGAGGCGCGTGAAGCACCCGAGGAGCAGGCGCTGCATGAACCGCTGCATCAGGACGGCTCGGAACAGATCGAGCAGGCTGCCGCGTTGCCTGCCGAGCTCCTCGGCCAGGCGCAGCCGCGTGAGCCAATGCCAGCTCAGCCGTCGCACAGCGCCAGTGCTC
The DNA here is from genome assembly GCF_017167985.1 of Ectopseudomonas toyotomiensis. Classification (NCBI taxonomy): domain Bacteria; kingdom Pseudomonadati; phylum Pseudomonadota; class Gammaproteobacteria; order Pseudomonadales; family Pseudomonadaceae; genus Ectopseudomonas; species Ectopseudomonas toyotomiensis. The sequence goes on from NZ_CP070505.1 coordinate 2,424,010, forward strand.
CAGTGCTCAGCCAGCAATCGTTGTCACCCCAGGTAGCGGCGCCCATGCCGCAGATGGCAGCCGAGATCGCGATACAGACTGCGGCGCCGGCAATGGCGACCGAGGTCATCGAGACGAACGAGCTCGAACGCCTGCCGAGCATCAGCACGGACGCAGATAAAACCATTCCCGGCAGCGCAACATCCTCCGCCGCGACTGCAACGCCGCTGACTGCCGAGCGTCCGCTCAAGCTGCATGCACCACAGACGCAGTGGGGCGAGCAGATGCTGGCCAGCCTGCGCGAGCATGTGGAGCTGCAGATCAACCAGCGCATACAGAACGCCACCATCCGCCTCGATCCGCCGGAGTTGGGCAGCCTGGAAATTTTCCTCAGCCATGAGTCCGGCCGCCTCAGCGTGCAGCTCTCGGCCGCCAACGCCGATGTCGCCCGCCTGTTGCAGCAGACCAGCGAGCGCCTGCGTCAGGAGCTGGTCGGGCAGAACTTCGTGCAGGTCAACGTGCAGGTCTCCGCCGATGCTCAGGGCGGTCGACAGCAGCAACAGGCGCAGGCCCAGCGCTGGCTCGCCGAGGATGAGGTGGCCGCTGCCGTCGCGCTACCCGCCGGTGGCGAGCGCAATGGCGCGCAATCGACCAGCGACGTGCTGGTCACCGTTTAATTTCCCGTTTGTGAATCGAGAGTAGTCATGACAATGCCGCGCGTCCTCCTGCTGCTGGTTATCTTCAACACCCTGGTGGTGGTTGGCGGCACCATCTTCAATTACGCCACGCTCAAGTCCATGCAGACCGGCCAGGCCGTGCTCGGCATTTCTGCTGGCAATGCCGGCAGCGAAGCGGAGGAAGCCAACAGCGAATACCGCTTCTTCCCCATCGAGAAGGTCATCGTCAGCCTCAAGGGCGAACACCGCGAGCACTACTTCGTGCTCGACCTGGTGCTGCAGGCCGACCTCGAAACCGATCCGAAGAAGCTCGAGCAGATCGACCCGATGGTGCGCAATTCGGTGGTCGCCCACCTGTCTGCGATGACCTTCGAGAAGTTGCGCGGCATGCCCATTCCAGAGCTGCAGGGCACGCTGGAAAGCGCGCTGTTCGATGACTTCGCCAGCAAGAAGCTAGCGATGCCGTTCGCCAATGTGCTGGTCAGCAAACTGATCGTCCAGTAGGTACCTTGCCATGAACGCCAACTGCGCCATTGACTATCGCTACGCCGCCGAACAGGGCGGGGCTGCGCTGTTCGCCCCGGGGGCCGAGCAGAAGTGGCTGTTGCAGTACCTGCCGCTGGTCAAGCGCATCGTCAGTCAGCTGGCGTTGCAGGCCAACCAGGTGCTCGACCGCGAAGACATGGAGCAGATCGGTCTGATGGGCTTGCTCGAATGCCTGCGCCGCTATGGCACGCCGGACGAGCAGTTCGGTCGCTTCGCCGCGCTGCGCATCCGTGGTGCGATTCTAGATGAACTGCGCCGCCAGGACTGGCGGCCGCGCCAGGTGCGCCAGCAGACCCACAGGATTCGCGACGCCATTCGCCAGTTGGCGCGGCAACTGGGTCGTGTACCGCAGGAAGAAGAGATCCTCCAGGCGACCGGGATCAGCGCCAAGGACTATCAGGAGTTTCTCCAGGCCGATGCCTGCGAGGCCATCGAAAGCCTCGATGAGCTGCTGCAGAACGGCCACGAGAGCTTCGCCTGTGGCAGCAGTGCGGTCGAGGACCGCGTGCTCAAGGAGCGCCTGCTGACTCAGGCACTGAGCCAGCTCAGCGAGCGCGAACGACTGGTGCTGACCCTTTACTACCAACATGAGCTGAGCCTCAAGGAAATCGCCCTGGTGCTGGAGCTGAGCGACGCGCGCGTCTGCCAGTTGAGCAAGCAGGCGATCGCCAAGGCCAGTCGCTACCTGAACGAGAGAGGCTAGGGTGCAGAAGTTATTAGGTGCATTGATCATCGTCGCCTGCGTGCTCGGTGGCTACGTCATGGCCCATGGCGAGCTGGCCATGCTCTGGCAGCCGGCCGAGGTGATCATCATCGTCGGGGCGGGTTTTGGTGCTCTGGTGGTGGCCAACCCCAAGGACGTGCTGATCGAGATGCTGCATCAGATCAAGGGCGTGTTCGTCTACAAGAAGCGCGGTGAAGAATTCCAGCGCCAGTTGTTGATGCTGCTCTATGAGTTGCTGGAGATGGTCGATGTCGGCGGTCTCAAGGTGCTCGACGCGCATATCGAGGAGCCCGAGCAGAGCGAGCTGTTCGCCAAGTACCCGCTGATCCGTCAGGAGAAGAACCTGATGGCCTTCATCGCCGACAACTTCCGCCTGATGGCCATGGGCAAGATCAGCGCCCACGAACTCGAAGGCTTTCTCGAGCAGGAGCTGGAGGCGATGGAGCATGTGCTGATGCAACCGTCGCGCTCGCTGCACAAGATCGGCGAGGCCATGCCGGGCTTCGGCATCCTCGCGGCGATCCTCGGCATCGTCATCACCATGGGCAACATCGGTGGTTCGGTGGCCGAGATCGGCGCGCACGTGGCGGCGGCGCTGGTGGGCACCTTCCTCGGCATCTTCATGTGCTATTGCGTGATGGACCCGCTGTCCAGCGCCATGGGCCAGTGCATCAAGACCGAGATGTCGGCGCTCGAGTGCGTGCGCACCACCCTGGTCGCCCACGTTGCCGGCAAGCCCACGTTGCTGGCGGTTGACGCCGGGCGCAAGCTGATCGAGCAGGACGTCAAACCGGCGTTCAAGCAGCTGGAAATCTGGGTCAACCGTTACGAAGATGAAAGGGACGCGGCATGAAACCGCGTGCCGGTGAAGGCCATGAAATCATCATCAAACGTCGTAGCAAGAAGGGTGGCCACGACGGGCATGGCGGTGCCTGGAAGGTAGCCTTCGCCGACTTCACCATGGCCATGATGGCGCTGTTCATGGTGCTGTGGATCATCCAGCCGCAGACTCAGGACGCCAGCCGCGCCAATGCCGACCAGCTGAACAACCCATTGGTCGATGGCGGTGCCGGCATCTTCGACGGCACCAGCACCACGCCGCTGGATCTCGATGGTGTTCCGGTGCAGGTCAGCCCGCGTCAGGACCGGGAAAATCAGGCCCGCACACCCGAGGAAGATCCGGGCGCGGAACAGGGCGATGGCCAGCCGGGGCCGGCTCGCCGGCCACACTATGCCGAGTCGCAGCAGATGCAGGATCTGGCCAAGCTGATGGAGACGCTGGCGCTACAACTGGATGCCGAGGCCAATATCGAAGTGCAGGTGGTGCCCCAGGGCTTGCGTATCCTGGTCAAGGACGATGCCCAGCGCTTCATGTTCAACCGCGGCAGTTCCCACCTGAATCCGCACTTCGAAAAGCTGCTGCAGCGTCTGGCCGGGATTCTGGCGCGGGTGGAAAACCATCTGATCATCAGCGGCCACACCGACTCCATGCCCTATCGCGGCGTGGTCGGTGGTTACAACAACTGGAACCTCTCCGGCGACCGCGCGCTGCGTGCCCGCAACGTGCTGGTCGAGGCTGGCCTGCCGAGTGGCAACGTGCTGCAGGTCGCTGCTCAGGCGGATGGCATGCCCTTGTTGCCCAGTGATCCGGAGAACGGCGCCAACCGGCGTATCGAGCTGCTGTTGCTGACCAGTCAGGCCGAAGGCCTGTATCGCGAGTTGTTCGGCGAGGCCCAGGTGCGCGTGGAGTACCGTACCGAGGGTGCGCAGCTCAGCGCGCCGGAGTCCTGAGTCGTGACCCGCTTCGCTCTACAGATTGCGCGCCGGGCAGTAGATCTGCCGAGTCTCCAGCGCATAGAGACAGCCATCGAGGCTGGTCAGGCGAATGGTCGACCCCTTGTGTCGGCCGTAGAGCAGGTTGAACACCAGTTCGTCGTCGATTTCGCTGGCCAGCCCGGTGACCTGACCGTCTTCGACGCGCAGCCGGTAGTTGCCGAGGAAGCCGTACTCCACCACCCCCGACGTCTCCAGGATGCTGTCGCCCTGGCGGGTCATGGCGTAGAAACGACTGTTGTTGACCTGCAGGCTGTGGCTGATTTCCAACACCTGGCCGTTGCTCAGATGAACCTGACCGGTGGACTGGTAACGACCGTCGAGCTCGGCGCTGGAAATGAAGTTCAGCCACAGCACGAGCATACTCAGCAGCATCGCCAAGGCCGTGGCGAGCATGGTCAGCAACCAGCCGCCGCTGATGCCGCACTGTTTGCCCTGGCTCATGGCAGGCACCTGCTCAGTTGGGCATCGGCCACCTGATTCAGCTGGCTTTCGTGCAACATCAGCGAGCGTGCACCACCGTTGGCCTGCAAGCACAGCAGTTCATAGAAACCTCCGCGCAGGCTCAGTACCAGATTGGCCGGTTTGCTGGCCAGTACCGTAAGCCGGCTGGTCAGGCCGTGCGTCTGCAGAATCAGCTGCTGCAGCCTTTGTGGGTCTTGATCGATGTAGCGCACCTGCAGTGAGCCCAGATTCATTTCGCTACTGTGCAGGTCCTTGGGCTGGCTGATGGTGTACAGCGCCGTGAACAAGGCGATACCGATGATGCTGAACAGGCTCAGCAGAAGCAGCCAGGATGTCCGCTGACGACTGTGGCGGCGTAGAAAGGCTGGCTGTGGCGTCGGCGTATCGCGTGCTTCGCTGACTGCGCCGATATCGTCGATGCTCGGTGGATAAACCAGATAGTTGGGGTTCAGCAGATAGCCGCGGCGCGGCAGGGTCTGGATGATCTCGCGGCTCTTCTCGTCGCCCAGTACCTGGCGCAGGGTGTAGATCTGCTGGTTGAGGCTGCCCTGGCCGACAACCCGGTCGGCCCAGGCGTGGCTCATCAGTTCCTCGCGCGAAACCACTTCACCAGGCTCACGCAGCAAACGCTCGAGCAGGCGGCTGCCGGAGTAGCCCAGATCGATCTTCTCTTCGATGCCGCTCTTTACCAGGGTCAGCTGATACAGCGCCGGGTAGAAATGCGCGTAACAATCGCTGCGTCCGGTCCTGATGATCAGGCACGCAATGTTGCTTTCCGGCTCGGCTAGCGGCGTTTCGGGGCTGGTGTTCATGCGGTCCTTGAGGCGAGCGGCAATTCCATGCGGGAAATTTCCCGGCGACAGACGGTCGGCATTCTGGCGCCAGGGAAATGCACTGGCAAGTCTTGTGCCAGCTGCTTGTTGCTGGAAGCAGGTTGCCGTTCGCTGGGGGCACTCACTCAATACTAGCCAGTCTGTGGGCGAAGTCGACGATATCGCCGAGATTCGCCGAAGCCGTATTGATCATGCCTGAGCTTGATGACAGTTGATCAATTTGGCTGATGAGGCGGGATGCAGCAGTGGCCGCAGGCCATAAGAAACGCCCCGCGGATGCGGGGCGTTGGGAGGGATCGGCGCAATCCTTTGCGCCTGGATGACGCGGGATCAGCCCAGCAGGGACATGACCATGCCCGGCATCTGGCCGGCTTGCTTGAGCATGGAAATGCCCGACTGCATCAGCATGGAGTTCTTGCTCATGTTGGCGCTTTCCTTGGCGAAGTCGGCGTCCATGATGCGACCCTTGGCCATGTCGGTGTTGTCCTTCATGTTGGCCAGGTTGTTGGCGGTGTGGTTCAAGCGGTTGATGTTGGCACCGAAGGCGGCGCGCATGGCACCAATGTCGTCCAGAGCGGTATTGATGGTATCGATCATGGCGTTGGCGCCAGCGGCGTCGGCGATTTCGGTGCCGGCAGTGCCTGGGGTGGTGTAGTTGCTGGACAGGCCGTCCAGGGCAGTACCCAGGGCAGCGGACTGGGTCGAAGCGTCCAGCTCCAGGGTTTCGGCAGTGGTGGCGCCGATCTGGAAGGTCACGGCGGCACCGAACTTGCCGGTAGTACCGTCAAGACCGAACAGGGCGTCGCCAGCGTAGCTGGTGTTGGTCATGATGTTGGCCAGCTCTTTACCCAGCTCGTCGTATTCGGCTTGCAGGGCGTCACGGTCGGCCTGGGCGTTGGTGCCGTTGGAGGACTGGGTGGCGAGGTCTTTCATGCGCTGAACGATATCGGTCATTTCGCTGAAGGCGCCTTCGGCGGTCTGCAGCAGCGATACGGCGTCGCTGGTGTTGCGCATGGCCACATCCATACCGCGGGACTGGGCGTTCAGACGGGTAGCGATCTGCAGGCCGGCGGCGTCGTCGGCAGCGGAGTTGATGCGGAAGCCAGTGCCCAGACGCTGCTGGTTGGTGCCCAGGGCGTTGTTGGTCTTGCCCAGGTTGGTCTGGGTGATCAGCGAGGAGTAGTTGGTATGAATCGACAGAGCCATGATGATATTCCTTCAGTTGAGTGAAGCTGGCTGTGATTGCCTGCTGTAAGTGAAGGGCGACCGGCTTCTGACGCTGATTAAATGGCGCTGAAGATTTTTTCGATCCTGGCTCAGGAGTCGCTCTGGCATGCGGGTGTGAAATGAAAAGCGGCGACCCTTGGGTCGCCGTTTTTTTGAAAACCAGGCGTGATCAGCCGATTTCGATCATTTCGAAATCCATCTTGCCGACGCCGCAGTCAGGGCATAGCCAGTCTTCTGGCACGTCTTCCCAGCGGGTGCCGGGAGCGATGCCGTCATCCGGCCAGCCCTGGCTCTCGTCGTAAATCAGTCCACAGACCACGCATTGCCACTTTTTCATATAAACCTCAGGCCAATCTCACGGTGTTGCGCGACGCAAGCTACCGCAATTGCACTGACGCGCCAAGCCGGCCGGCGGCAATCGCCGCCAGCCAGGGACCAACCAAAGTCGGGTCGCGCAGCGCACGACCTGTCAGAGGTCAGCGACTGGTCATCAGCGGATCGGTCAGCGCCATGCCGTACATCGCCACCAGCGCGATCAGGCCGGCTGCAGCGAGGTAGTAGAGCGTCGGCAGAATGGTCTTGCGCAGGGTGATGCCTTCGCGCCCGAGCAGACCAACGGTCGCCGAGGCTGCCACCACGTTGTGGATGGCGATCATGTTGCCTGCCGCGGCACCGACCGACTGCACTGCCACCATCATCGCCCCGGATACGCCGATCAGCTCGGCAGCATTGAGCTGGAACTGCGACAGCATCAGGTTGGATACGGTGTTGGAGCCGGCGATAAAGGCGCCCAGAGCGCCGACCGCCGGCGCGAAGAACGGATATACGCCGCCGACGCTGTCGGCCACCAGTTGCGCCATCGCCACCGGCATCGACATCAGGTCGCTGCCGTTGACCCCGGAGTTGATCAGGATGCGCACCATGGGAATGGTGAAGATCAACACGAAGCCGGCGCCGAGCAGGGTCTTGCTCGACTCGCCCACCGCCGCCTTGAGTTCGGGTAAGCGCATGCGGTGCAGGAAGAAGGTCACCAGTACCACCATGCAGAGGATGCCGCCTGGCAGATACAGCGGCTCGATGGTGCCGGATACCCCAGTCTCACCGAGGATGTCCTTCCAGCCGAAGCTCAGGCTCATCAGCGCCGCTTTCACCTCGGGGAAGGTACGCGAGATCACCAGGAACACCGCCAGCAGCAGGTACGGCGCCCAGGCCATGGGCACCGAGATCGGCGCCTTGCCGGCCACCTCATCCAGCTTCATCTCGATCTTGCCCATCCAGTCGGACGGCCAGTCCTTGGGATCAGCGAAGTCCCAGCTTTCCTTCGGCAGCAGGAATCCGGCCTTGGCGGCCGGTACCACGATGGCCAGGCCAACCAGGGCGCCGATCATCGAGGGGAATTCCGGGCCGAGGAACACGCCGGCGGCCATGTACGGCAGGGAGAAGGCGAAGGCGGTGAAGATGGCGAACGGCGCGATGGCCAGGCCTTCCTTCCAGCTCTGATTCTTGCCGAAGAAGCGCGTCATGATCATCACCATGATCAGCGGCATCAGCAGGCCGATCAGGCCGTGGGTGATGGCCACCCGCGAGTAGATCAGGTGGAAGAAGGTTTCCCAGGTGCTGCCGGTGGCCACCAGTTGTTCGGTGATGCCGGTTCTATCCAGGCCGGCGCCGACACCCACCAGGATCGGCGTACCGACCGCACCGAAGGACACCGGTGTGGACTGCACCATCATCCCCAGTACCACCGCGGCCAGTGCCGGGAAGCCCAGGGCTACCAGTAGCGGTGCGGCCACGGCAGCCGGGGTACCGAAACCGGAGGCGCCCTCGATGAAGCAACCGAACAACCAGGCGACGATCAACGCCTGTACGCGGCGATCCGGGCTGATATTGGAGAATCCCCGGCGGATCGCCGCGATGCCTCCGGAGTGCTTGAGGGTGTTCAGCAGCAGGATCGCGCCGAAGATGATCCACAGGATCGAGGCCGTAAGAATCAGCCCCTGCAGGCTGGAGGCGATGACCCGGTTGAGGGACATGTCCCAGGCCAGCAGGCCGATCAGGGCGGTGAGGACGAACACCAGCGGCATCGCGTACTTGGCCGGCCAGCGAAAGCCGATCAGCAGTACACCCGCTAGCACCAGTGGCACGAAGGCCAGGATGGACAGCAGCGTTTGACTCATGGGTTGGTTCCTTCTTTTTCTTGTGAACCACAGTTTTCCGGGGACACCCGGCGCCACGCATCTGGAAGGGCCGGGCGCCACGGCACCGGCCTTTCCGTGAGGCGCGACGGCAGGGATTCCCCATCGCCGCGCTCATGCTCGAAAACCCCGACGGTCAGAAACCGTCAGGGCTTGTTACTGCTCAGTGGGAGGGGCTTTAGCCGCGAGCTTTTTGTAGTTGGTTTGTCGCGGCTAAAGCCCCTCCCACATTACTTAGGCCTCCTGCTTGAAGCGCAAACGCCAGGCATGCAGCAGCGGCTCGGTGTAGCCGGACGGCTGCTCGCGGCCCTTGAACACCAGATCACTGGCGGCGCGGAAGGCGTGGGATTGCTCGAAGTTCGGTGCCATCGGGCGGTAGGCCGGATCGCCGGCATTCTGCCCGTCGACCACCTGCGCCATGCGCTGCAGCGTCTCGCGTACCTGGGTCTCGCTGACCACGCCGTGGTGCAGCCAGTTGGCGATATGCTGAGCCGAGATCCTCAATGTGGCGCGGTCTTCCATCAGGCCGACGTTGTGGATGTCCGGCACCTTGGAGCAGCCCACGCCCTGTTCGACCCAGCGCACCACGTAACCGAGGATGCCTTGGCAGTTGTTGTCCAGTTCCTGCTGGATGTCGCTGGCGCTCCACGGCCGTTCGGCGCTGACCGGCACGCTGAGCAGGTCGCCCAGCAGGTTGTTTCGCTGACTGGCCAGGTCGATCAGCTCCAGCTCGCTCTGCACCGCCTGCACGTCGATCTGGTGGTAGTGCAGGGCGTGCAGCACAGCGGCAGTCGGCGACGGCACCCAGGCGGTGTTGGCACCCGCCTTCGGGTGGCCGATCTTCTGCTCGAGCATGGCCGCCATCAGGTCCGGCATGGCCCACATGCCCTTGCCGATCTGCGCCTTGCCACGCAGGCCGCAGGCCAGGCCGACCAGCACGTTGTTGCGTTCGTAGGCCTGGATCCAGGCGCTGGATTTCATATCGCCCTTGCGCAGCATGGCGCCGGCTTCCATGGCCGTGTGCATCTCGTCGCCGGTGCGGTCGAGAAAGCCGGTGTTGATGAAGGCGACACGCTCGCTGGCAGCCTCGATGCAGGCCTTGAGGTTGACGCTGGTGCGGCGTTCCTCGTCCATGATGCCCATCTTCAGGGTATTGGTCGGCATGCCCAGCAGTTGCTCGACGCGGCCGAACAGCTCGTCGGCGAAGGCCACTTCGAACGGGCCGTGCATCTTCGGCTTGACGATATAGACGCTGCCGGTGCGCGAGTTGCCGCGACGCTTGAGGTCGTGCAGGGCGATCAGGCTGGTGACCACCGCATCGAGAATGCCCTCGGGAATCTCGAAGCCTTCGCCGTCGATGATGGCCGGGTTGCTCATCAGGTGGCCGACATTGCGCACGAACAGCAGCGAGCGGCCGTGCAGAGTGAGTTCGCTGCCGTCGGCGGCGGTATACACGCGATCCGGGTTGAGGCGGCGGGTGATGCGCTTGCCACCCTTGTCCAGTTCTTCGGCCAGATCGCCTTTCATCAGGCCCAGCCAGTTGCGGTAGACCACCACCTTGTCGGCGGCGTCGACGGCGGCCACCGAATCCTCGCAGTCCATGATGGTCGACAGCGCCGCTTCCATCAGTACGTCCTTGACGCCGGCGGCGTCAGTGCGGCCGATCGGGCTGCTGGCATCGATCTGGATTTCGAAATGCAGGCCGTTGTTTTTCAACAGCACGGCGCTCGGCGTGGCGGCCTCGCCCTGAAAACCGACGAATTTCTCCGGTTGGGCCAGGGCGGTTTGTGCACCGCTGCTGAGGGTCACCTGCAACTGGCCGGCGACCACGGTGTAGGCGCTGGCATCGGCATGCGAGCCCTTGGCCAGCGGCGCCGCCTGGTCGAGGAAGGTGCGGGCGAAGGCGATCACCTTGGCGCCGCGTACTTCGTTATAACCCGGCCCCTTGCTGGCGCCACCTTCTTCGCTGATCGCATCGGTGCCGTACAGGGCGTCGTACAGCGAGCCCCAGCGGGCGTTGGCGGCGTTCAGCGCGTAACGTGCATTCATCACCGGCACCACCAGTTGTGGGCCGGCCTGGCTGGCGATTTCGCTGTCGACGTTGGCGGTGGTCGCCTTGACCTTCTCCGGCTGCGGCAGCAGATAGCCGATGGCGCCGAGGAAGGCGCGGTAAGCGTTCATGTCGCGGATCGGGCCGGGGTTGGCGCGATGCCAGGTATCCAGCTCGCTCTGCAGACGCTCGCGCTCGGCCAGCAGCGCGCGGTTGCGCGGCGCCAGGTCGTGCACCAGAGCGTCGAAACCGCTCCAGAAGGAGCTGGCCTCGATACCGCTGCCAGGCAGCACTTCGCGTTCGATGAACTGCTTGAGTTCGGCGGCTACCTGCAGGCGCTGACATTGCACGCGTTCGGTCATTTTCCTGTTCTCCTGTCTGCATCCGGTTGCCTGGGATGCCTATGAATTTCGTCTCGCCTCGATCAGTCCCCTCGCCCCACTGGGGGAGGGTTAGGGCGGGCCGCGTACGGAGAGGGGAATAGCGGCGTTTCGCGTCGCTTCCAGCCCTCTCCCCCAGCCCCTCTCCCGCAAGCGGGAGAGGGGAGAAAACGATGCGCGCTGCTTACAGCACTGCTATCCCCGCCTTGGCCACCTGCGCATCCTGCTCGGCCTTGACCCCGGATACGCCCACGGCACCCACCACCTGGCCGTCCACCAGCACCGGCACGCCACCCTCCAACGAAGTAATCAGCGGCGCGCTGATAAAGGCTGTGCGGCCACCGTTGACCATGTCCTCGTAGCCCTTGGTTTCGCGACGACCGATGGCGGCGCTGCGCGCTTTCTCGGTGGCGATGTAGGCGCCGATCGGCGCGCAGCCGTCGAGGCGTTCGAGTGCCAGCGGATGACCGCCGTCGTCGACCACGGCGATGGCCACAGCCCAGCCCTGTTGCTGCGCTTCGCTGCGGGCCGCCTGGAGAATCTGGCTGACTTCGTTCTGGCTGAGTACGGCTTTGCTGTGCATGGCATACCTCGTGTTCGTGGCTTTTTTCCCCTCCCCCGCTTGCGGGAGAGGGGCCGGGGGAGAGGGTTCAGGCTTCACGCCATCGCCTCCTCGATGATCTCGATCCAGTGGCGCACCGGCGTGCGCCCGGCGCCGTCCAGATGGGTCTGGCAGCCGATATTGGCGGTGACGATGGCGTCGGGTTTGCCGCTTTCCAGGGCGTTCAACTTGTTGTCGCGCAGCTGCCGCGAGAGCTCTGGCTGGGTCAGCGAATAGGTGCCGGCCGAGCCGCAGCACAGGTGGCCATCCGGCACGGCGGTCAGGCCGAAACCGAGGCGCGTCAGCACGCCCTCCACCGCACCGCCGAGCTTCTGCGCATGCTGCAAGGTGCAGGGGCAATGGAAGGCCAGGCGCTGTTCGGCCCTTACCTGCAGCGTCTCCAGCGGCTCGTTTTGCAGCACTTCGACCAGATCCTTGGCCAGGGCGCTGACCCGTGCCGCCTTGCTCGCATAGGCCGAATCGCCAGCCAGCAGATGGCCGTAGTCTTTTACGAAGGCACCGCAGCCGCTGGCGGTCTGCACGATGGCCTCAATGCCGGCTTCGATGGCCGGCCACCAGGCGTCGATGTTCTGCCGGGCGCGTTGCAGGCCCGCTTCCTGGGCGTTCAGGTGATAGTCCACGGCGCCGCAGCAGCCGGCTTCGCGGATCGGCGTGACGCTGATGCCGAGGCGATCCAGCACGCGCGCGGTGGTGGCATTGGTGTTGGGCGACAGCCCCGGTTGCACGCAGCCTTCGAGCATCAACACGCGGCGCGTGTGCTGCTGCGTCGGGCGTGGCTTGGCCGGGCGAATCTCGCGCGGCAGCTTGGCCTTGAGCGTGGCCGGCAGCAGCGGGCGCAGGGCCAGGCCGGTCTGGGTCAGCGCCTTGAACAGCGCCGGATGCGGCACCACGGCGCGCAGGCCCTGGCGCAGCAGGCGTTCGTTCAGTGGCCGCGGCACCGCCTGCTCGACCACTTCGCGGCCGATATCCAGCAGGTTGTGGTACTGCACGCCGGATGGGCAGGTGGTTTCGCAGTTGCGGCAGGTCAGGCAGCGATCCAGGTGCTGTTGGGTCTTGGTCGTGACTTCGTTGCCTTCGAGCATCTGCTTGATCAGGTAGATGCGCCCACGCGGGCCGTCCAGCTCGTCGCCGAGCAACTGATAGGTCGGGCAGGTGGCGTTGCAGAAGCCGCAATGCACGCAGGAGCGCAGGATGCGTTCGGCTTCTTCGGCGCGCGGCAGGCGCTTGGCCTGTTCACTCAAATTGGTCTGCACGTCTTATACCTCGGCGTACATGCGGCCAGGGTTGAAAATACCCTGGGGGTCGAGCTGGTTCTTCAACTGGCGCTGGTAGCGCAGCAGTGGGGCGGCCAGCGGCTGGAAAGGTTGTGCCTGGCCGGCAGCAAAGCAGGTGGCATGGCCGCCTAACTTGGCCGTTACGCGCTGAATCAGCTCGCTATCGGCGTCGGTCTTCAGCCAGCGCTGCGCGCCGCCCCAGTCGATCATCTGGCGACCGGGCAGGTCGAGCAGACCACTGTTGGCTGGCAGCGACAGACGCCACAGCGTGCCGCTGGCGCTGAAGAACGGCAGGCGCTGTTCGCGCAGTTGCTGCCAGTAACCGTTGTCGATCTCTTCGCCACCGAGGCGTTGGCGCGCGGCCAAAACCGAACCTTCGCCACCCTCCAGGCGCAGGTGCAGCGCCGCACCGTCGTGGCTGGCGGCGCTGATCGGCAGCGGCTGCTGGCCCCATTCGGCGAGCTTGTTCAGGGCATGCAGGGCGTCCACCTCCAGGCGCAGGCTGAGCACCTGGCGCGGTTTGGGCAGTACCTTGAGCGACACCTCGGCGAGTAGGCCGAGGCAGCCGAAGCTGCCGGCCATCAGGCGCGACAGGTCGTAGCCGGCGACGTTCTTCATCACCTCGCCGCCGAAGCGCAGCAGCTTGCCCTGGCCGGTGATCACGCGAGTGCCAAGCACTTGGTCGCGCACCGAGCCGGCCCAGGGCCGACGCGGGCCGGACAGCCCGGCAGCGACCATGCCGCCCAGGGTGGCGCCATCGCCCAGATGTGGCGGCTCGCACGGCAGCATCTGGTTGTTGGCCTCCAGCACTGCCTCGATCTCGGTGAGTGGTGTGCCGGTGCGGGCGCTGAGCACCAGCTCGGTGGGGTCATAGCTGACGATACCGCGGTGCATACGGGTATCCAGCACTTCGCCGGTTGTGGCACGACCCAGATGGGCCTTGCTGCCGCTGCCCTGGATGCGCAGCGGGGTGGCGCTGTTCAGCGCGTGGTTGACCTGTTCCAGCAGTGCGGCGCTGGCGTCGAAATCATGCGACATCAGAATCGCTCCAGTTCCGGGAAGGGCAGTTGGCCGTGATGCACGTGCATGGCGCCGAACTCGGCGCAGCGGTGCAGGGTGGGGATGTTCTTGCCCGGATTGAGCAGGCCGCTGGGGTCGAACGCCGCCTTCACCGCATGGAACAGGGTGATCTCGTCGCTGTTGAACTGTGCGCACATCTGATTGATCTTCTCGCGGCCCACGCCGTGCTCGCCGGTGATGCTGCCGCCGACCTTGACGCAGAGTTCGAGAATCTTGCCGCCGATGGCCTCGGCACGCTCCAGCTCGCCAGGCACGTTGGCATCGAAGAGGATCAGTGGGTGCATGTTGCCGTCGCCGGCATGGAACACGTTGGCCACGCGCAGGCCGTACTCTTCGGATAGCTCGGCGATGCCACGCAGCACGCCGGGCAGCTCGCGGCGCGGAATGGTGCCGTCCATGCAGTAGTAGTCCGGCGAGATGCGTCCGACTGCGGGGAAGGCGTTCTTGCGCCCGGCCCAGAATTTCACCCGCTCAGCCTCGTCGCGAGCCAGGCGCACTTCAGTGGCGCCGGCCTTTTCCAGCACCTCACGCACGCGCTCGCAATCGTCCGCCACGTCGGCTTCCACGCCGTCCAGCTCGCAGAGCAGGATGGCTTCGGCCTCTACCGGATAGCCGGCATGGATAAAGTCTTCGGCGGCGCGAATGGCCAGGTTGTCCATCATCTCCAGGCCGCCGGGGATGATGCCGGCGGCGATGATGTCGCCGACCGCGCGACCGGCCTTTTCCACCGAGTCGAAGGCCGCCAGCAGCACCTTGGCCACCTGCGGCTTGGGCAGCAGCTTGACCGTCACCTCGGTGACGATGCCGAGCATGCCTTCGGAACCGGTGAACAGCGCCAGCAGGTCGAAGCCGGGTGCGTCCAGGGCATCGCTGCCGAGGGTCATGAACTCGCCCTCGACGGTGAGGATGTCCACCTTGAGCAGGTTGTGCACGGTCAGGCCGTACTTCAGGCAATGCACGCCGCCGGCGTTCTCGGCGACGTTGCCGCCGATGGAGCAGGCGATCTGCGAGGACGGGTCGGGGGCGTAATACAGATCGAAGGGGGCCGCGGCCTGGGAAATCGCCAGGTTGCGCACGCCGGGCTGTACCCGGGCGAAGCGGCCTTCGCGGTTGATCTCGAGAATCTGGTTGAAGCGCGCCATCACCAGCAGGATGCCCTTTTCCAGCGGCAGCGCGCCGCCGGACAAACCGGTGCCGGCGCCGCGTGCTACCACGGGTACGCCACGGGCGTGGCAGAGCTGGAGCAACTGTTGCACCTGCTCGATACGCTCGGGCAGCACCACCAACATGGGTGTGGTGCGATAGGCGGACAGGCCATCGCACTCGTAGGGCTTGAGGTCTTCCTGAGTGTGCAGGATGTCGAGGTCGGGCAGGCGCTGGCGCAACTCGGCCAGCAGGGCGGTCTTGTCGACCGCGGGTAGCGCGCCGTCGACGCGCTCGTCGTACAGAATGCTCATGGCAGGCTCAATCGTGGACGTTGTTGTTATTGGCGGTCATGCCGCGACCTTGGCCGCATGTTTAGGCTGCCTGCTTCTTTACGTCCATTCTCTTTAGCGCTGGTAGGACCAGTTTCTTTCATCAGGCTTTCGCCATGGATTGGCCTAAGGTCTCATGCGCTGCGGCTTGCCTATCGACAGGCACGCGATCTAAGGTGGCCTTTAAAAATTGGTACGACCAGTGCTGCGGAGGTGGCGAATGGACGGACAACAGGGCGTCGCACGGCGGCAGGTCAGTGACGTGGTGGCCGAGCGCATCGAGCGACTGATCGTCGATGGCGTACTCAAGGTCGGCCAGCCGTTGCCGTCGGAGCGGCGCCTGTGCGAGAAACTGGGCATCTCCCGTTCGGCGCTGCGTGAAGGGCTCAAGGTGCTGCGCGGGCGCGGCATCATCGACACCGCCCAGGGCCGCGATTCACGGGTGGCCAAGCTCAGCGGCGAGCGCGACGCCAGCCCGTTGATGCACCTGTTCAACTCGCAGCCGCGCACCCTGTATGACCTGCTGGAGGTGCGCGGCCTGCTCGAAGGCGAGTCGGCGCGCCTGGCGGCGCTGCGTGGCACCGAGGCGGATTTCGTCCTGCTGACCCGACGCTACGAAGAGATGCTGGCGGCTCATGCACAGGAAAATCCGGTCGACCCGCGTGAACATGCGCGTCTCGACCATGCCTTTCACCTGGCCGTCTGCGAGGCCTCGCACAACCCGGTGCTGGTGCACACCCTGCAGTCGCTGACCGACCTGATGCTCAGCACCGTGTTCGCCTCGGTGAACAACCTCTATCACCGCCCGGCGCAGAAACGGCAGATCGACCGTCAGCATTCACGGCTGTATCACGCTGTGATCGAGCGTCTGCCGGAACAGGCCCAGCGCGCTGCGCGTGACCATATCCACAGCATCCGCGACAACCTGCAGGAGATCGAGCAGGAAGAGCAGCGCCTGGTGCGCGCGACCATGCGCCTGGAAGGGTGGACCTGACGTAGGGTGCGCTGTACGCACCGAATAGCACGTAGGGTGGATAACGCGCAGCTTGTCCACCTTCTCTATCCGGCGACAGGGTCTCGCGGTGGAAAACGCTTCGCGATTTTCCACCCTACGCATCGGCGTTATCTGAAGGTGCTGGTCACCACGCCTTCTTCCACCACCTGCGCCTCGATCACCTTCTGACTACCGAGGTTGCGCACGCGAATCACCTCACCCTCGCGACCATTGGCCAACGCCTCGCCGGTGGCCGAGGCGGAGATGCCGTCCTGGCTGGCGATGATGGTCACCTGCTGGCCGCGGCGGATCAGCAGGGGCGCGGCGAGCAGGTTCGGTGCGATCAACTGGCCAGCGCGCACGCGGCGCTTGGCGCCCTGGCCGACCACTTCGTCGAGGCTGTTGTAGAAGCCGCGTGAGGCCCTGCCGACGTTCACTTCCTGCAGTTGCAGCTGTTCGGCGGCGATGGTCTGGCCGCGTTCGATCACGCGCGCGGCATGCACGGCCGGCAGGAACACGCTGGCCTGCACCAGGGCCGTGACGCTCCAGCCGGGCGCATCTGCGCAGCTCAGGTCCAGGCGTTGACGTGACAGGGGTGAGGGATCGTCGCTGCTGACCGTCACGCTCAGCGCCTGGGCACAGGCCGGCAGGCGTTCGGCGCTATTGAGCAGGGTGATATTGAGGCTGTGGCGCTGCCCTTGCCAGGCTTGGCGCTTGGCTTCCTCGGCCAGCATCTGCTGCATGTGTACCGCCACGGCCTGATCGATCTGGCTGGCGGCATCGGTCTCGCCGCGCGCAGCGCTCAGCGGCAGCAGGGCAAGGAGGAAAAGCATCGACGCACAGGCGGAAAAAACCTTTCCGCTTTTCCTCTCGCCCCCGCTTCGATGCGGAAGGAAGGCGACGCAGAAGTCGTCTTTCGATCTTGTGAATACCTTGAAAATCAATGTGATACGGCTCTCTTCTGGGTTGGGCACGCTTTGTGCTGAAGGCACCTGGGCACAACCTTGGGTTAAGGGTACCGGTAAATGAGTATACGGATTGATGACGTGGTGGGCGTGCATTCGCGAGCGCTCGAACTGCGCATGCAGCGCAGCGAAATCCTCGCGGCCAACCTGGCCAACGAAGACACGCCAGGCTTTCTCGCCCGCGATATCGATTTCGCTGGCGAGATGCAGCGAGTCGATCCGCAGCAGGCGTTCGCCGCCAGCAGCGCCGATCTCAAGTACCGCGTACCGACCCAGCCGTCGCAGGACGGCAACAGCGTCGAGCTGAGTGTGGAGCAGGCCGCGTTCTCCAAGAACAGCATGGACTTCCAGACCAGCCTGACCTTTCTCAGCATGAAATTCAGGGGCCTGAAACAGGCCATCGAGGGGCGCTGATCATGGCTTTCGACTCCATCTACCGCATCGCCGGCTCGTCGATGAATGCACAAACCGTGCGCCTCAACACCGTTGCCAGCAACCTGGCCAACGCCGACTCGGCTGCGGCCAACGCCGAGGACGTGTACCAGGCGCGCAAGCCGGTGTTTGCCGCCGTCTACAACAACGACCAGCTGACCCGCAGCGTGGGCATGGGCGGCGCCCATGTGCAGGTGCTCGACGTGGTCACTGCCGGCCGCGAACCAGTGCGCCGCTACGAGCCGGACAATCCCCTGGCCGATGACCAGGGCTACGTGTTCTACGCCGACATCGACCAGATCGAAGAAATGACCGACATGATGTCGGCCACCCGCAGTTTCGAGACCAGCGTCGAAGTGCTCAATCGCCTGAAAAGCATGCAGCAGGGCCTGCTCAAGCTCGGAGAATCCTGATGACCACGGTCAGCAACAACAGCCAGAACAATCCCGCTTACAGCATCGACGAGGCGGTGAAGCAGTCGGTCAACGTCAGTGACGCGACCCAGCTGGAAAACAACTTCCTCACCCTGATGGTCGCGCAGATCCAAAACCAGGATCCGACCAAACCGGTGGACAGTACCGAGTTCCTCAACCAGTTCGCCGCCATGAGCCAGGTCAAGAGCCTGGAAAACATGGCCTCGCTGAGCAAGAGCAACCTGGTGCTGCTGGACAACCTGCAGACCCTCACCGCCGCTGGCCTGGTCGGCCAGGAAGTGAAGGTGGCGACCGAGCAACTGGAGCTGGGCGCGGACAAGGTCAAGGGCGAGATCAACCTGGAGCATGCCGCCGGCAAGCTGGCCCTGGTGGTCACCGACAGCAATGGCGTGAAAAAGGAAATCGACCTCGGTTCCCAGGCGCCGGGGCGTGTGCCCTTCGAGCTCGATCCCAAGGCCCTGGGCCTGGCGCCGGGCAGCTACAAGGTCGAGGTCAAGAGCGACAGCGGCGAGTACCCGAAGGTCGAAGTGGCCGGCCGCGTCACCCAGGTGCGCGTCAGCGCCCAGGGCCCCGTGCTGGAGGTCATCGGCGTCGGCGCTGTGCCCTTCTACAACATCACCGAATTCGGCCAGACGCAGACCGCCGGTCTGCTCTGAACCCTCCTACTCGTTCAATTCAAAGGTCCAGTCGCCATGAGTTTCAACATCGCCATGACCGGCCTCAGTGCCGTCAACGAACAGCTCAACACCATCAGCCACAACATCGCCAACGCCGGCACCACCGGCTTCAAGTCCTCGCGCACCGAGTTCGGCAGCATCTACGCCGACAGCCAGGCGATGGGCGTGGAGGTGCTGGCCACCACCCAGAGCATCAGCCAGGGCGGCTCCCTGGTGACCACCGGGCGCAGCCTGGATCTGGCCATCTCCGGCGGTGGTTTCTTCGTCACCCGTGATACCAACGGCGACCTGAGCTACACCCGCGCCGGCGTGTTCGGCGCCGACAAGAACAACAACATCGTCAACGCCGCCGGGCAGACCCTGCAGGGTTATCCGGTGGACGCCGCCGGCAACCTGCTGGTCGGCGCCATGGGCGACCTGCAACTGCAGAACGCCAACCTGCCGGCTCGCGCCACCGACACCCTGGCTTTCGTCATGAACCTGGACTCCAACCAGACCGTGCCGGCCACCGCGCCGTTCGATCCGGCGGACGTGAACACCTACAACTCCACCTACACCACCAAGGTGTTCGACTCGCAGGGCAAGGAACACACCCTGACCCAGTACTTCGTGAAGACTGGCGACAACACCTGGGATGCCTATTACTACCAGGGCAACACCGCCGTCGGCGGCCCGCAGGCACTGACCTTCGGCACCAACGGCACGCTCACCGCGCCGGTCGGCCCGGTCAACGTCGGCTTCGCCCTGCCGGGCGTCGACCCGATGGCCGTCGCCATCGACTACAGCAATTCCAGCCAGTACGGCTCCGACTTCGTCGTCACCACCAACCGCGCCAGCGGCTATGCGGCGGGCGAGCAGACCGGTCTGTCGGTGGAGAAGGACGGCATGGTTTACGCCAACTACAGCAACGGCCAGCGCATGCTGCAGGGCCAGGTGGCGCTGGCCACCTTCGCCAATGCCGGTGGCCTGAAGAACATCAGCGGGACCGCCTGGGTGGAAACCGCCGAATCCGGCGCGGCGCTGATCGGCGTGCCCGGTGTCGGCCCCTTCGGCGCGCTGGTGGCCGGTTCGTTGGAGAACTCCAACGTCGACCTGACCCAGCAACTGGTCGGCCTGATGGAGGGCCAGCGCAACTACCAGGCCAACACCAAGGTGCTGACCACCAACAAGGAACTTACCCAAGTGCTGTTCGGCGCGATCTGAGGCTGACCCATGGACCGTCTCGGTTACACCGCAATGACCGCCGCCAGCCGCACCATGAGCTCGCTCACGGTGCGTGCCAACAACCTGGCCAACGTCAACACTCCCGGCTTTCGTGCCGACCTGGAGCAAGCCCAAGCCGTCACCGTGGAAGGTTATGGCTACGACAGCCGGCACCTGGCGCGGGTGAAGAACAATGGCGTCAACCTGGCACCCGGCGCGCTGATGGCCACCGGCCGTGATCTCGACGTGGCGATCCAGGGCCGCGGCCTGTTCACCGTCGAAGGTGATGGCGGCGCCGAGCGCTACACGCGCAACGGCGCGCTGCAGGTCGATGCCGACCTGCGCCTGACCCTGAACGGCCGCGCCGTGATGGGCGAGGGTGGCCCCATCGTGCTGCCCGAGTACGACAGCCTGCACATCGGTCGCGACGGCACCGTGTCGGTGATCCCGCGTGGCGATTTCGTCACCGCCGAGGTCGATCGCATCCGCGTGGTGGATGTCGATGCCGCCGACCTGACCAAGGATGCCAGCGGTCTGCTGGCGCGCACTGACGGTCAGCCGGCCGAAGACATGGAAGCGCCGGTACTGGTCTCCGGTTACCTGGAGGCGAGCAACGTCGGTGCAATCGATCAACTGGTGGCGACCATGAGCCTGAACCGCCTGTTCGAGACCCAGGTAAAGATGATGAAGGCCGCCGAGGACCTGTCCGAAGCCGGCAACCGGATGA
The DNA here is from genome assembly GCF_017167985.1 of Ectopseudomonas toyotomiensis. Classification (NCBI taxonomy): domain Bacteria; kingdom Pseudomonadati; phylum Pseudomonadota; class Gammaproteobacteria; order Pseudomonadales; family Pseudomonadaceae; genus Ectopseudomonas; species Ectopseudomonas toyotomiensis. The sequence goes on from NZ_CP070505.1 coordinate 2,444,802, forward strand.
TTCGCGGCAGTTGACGATTAGGTAGCCCGGATGCAATCCGGGAACGATTTCCCCGGATTGCATCCGGGCTACAGACAAACGAGGTAACGCACATGAGTTCCGCACTTTGGGTCAGCAAGACCGGCCTGGCCGCCCAGGACAAGGCCATGAGCGCCGTGGCCAACAACCTGGCCAACGTCAACACCAACGGCTTCAAGAGCGACCGCGTGGTGTTCGAGGACCTGTTTTACGCCATCGAATTGCAGCCGGGTGCGCAGGCCGATGAGGTCAATACCGTGCCGTCGGGCATCCAGCTCGGCAGCGGTGTGCGCGTGGCCGGCACGCAGAAGGTGTTCACCGAAGGCAGCATCCAGACCACCGGCCAGCCGATGGACCTGGCCATCATCGGCGCCGGCTTCTTCCAGGTGGAAGCGCCCAACGGCGACATCTACTACACCGAGAACGGCCAGCTGCAGCTCAATGCCGAAGGCATGATCGTCAACTCCCAGGGTCTGCCCCTGACGCCGGCCATCGAAGTGCCGGCCGGTAGCAGCCGCTTCACCGTGGGCAGCGACGGCATCGTCACCGCCGTGCTGGCCGGCGATACCCTGCCTTCGGAGCTGGGCCAGATCACCCTGGTCAGCTTCACCAATCCGAGTGGCCTCGAAGCGCTCGGCGGCAACCTCTACCGCGAAACCGTGGCCAGCGGCGAGCCGGTCGAGGGCGTGCCCGGCGAAGAAGGCCTGGGCAACCTCAAGCAGGGCGTGCTGGAAGGCTCCAACGTGCAGGTGGTCGAGGCGATGGTGGCGATGATCTCCATCCAGCGCGCCTACGAGGCCAACGCCAAGGTGCTCGACGCCGCGTCGGGCATGCAGCAGTTCCTCAACCAGACCGTGTGATTGCCATGAAGCGCTTGATCCCGCTCGCTCTGCTGCTGACCCTGGGTGGTTGTGCCAGCTTCAACGAGATGCTGCCCGACGAAGACTCGAGCCATTACGAACCCTTGCAACTGGACTACAGCGTGCCACCGACCAGCGGGGGCGGGCTGTTTCGCAGTGGCTATAGCGGCTCGTTGATCGGTGACAAGCGTGCGGTGCGGGTCGGCGACATCCTCACCGTGGTGCTCGACGAGTCCACCCAGTCGAGCAAGAGCGCCGGCACCAGCTTCGGCAAGAGCTCGGGCGTATCCGTCGGTATTCCCACGGTGCTGGGCAAGACCTACGACCGCCTGGAAAGCTCCGCCGAAGCCGAGCGTGATTTCAACGGCTCGGCGCGCAGTTCGCAGCAGAACACCCTGCGCGGCTCCATCGCCGTTACCGTGCATCAGGTGCTGCCCAACGGCACGCTGCTGATCAAGGGCGAGAAGGCGCTGCGCCTGAACCAGGGCGATGAGTACATCCGCCTGGTCGGCCTGGTGCGCATGGACGACATCAACCGCGCCAATCAGGTGTCCTCGCAGAACGTGGCTAACGCGCGCATCTCCTACGCCGGTCGCGGCGTGCTCAGTGACAGTAACTCGGCCGGTTGGCTGACGCGCTTCTTCACCAGCCCGCTGTTCCCGCTCTGAGGCCCAGACCATGATCAAACGTATTCTCGTCGCCTGTGTCCTGGGCTGGCCGCTGTCGACCAAGGCCGTACCGCTGATGGATCTGGTGGACATCGAAGGCATTCGCGGCAACCAGCTGATCGGCTACGGCCTGGTGGTCGGCCTGGATGGTACCGGTGACAAGAACCAGGTGCGCTTCACCAGCCAGTCGGTGGCGAACATGATCAAGCAGTTCGGCATCAACCTGCCGCCGAACGTCGACCCCAAGCTGAAGAACGTCGCGGCGGTGACCGTGACCGCGGAAATTCCGCCGTCCTACAGCCCGGGGCAGACCGTGGATATCACCGTCGCTTCGCTGGGCGATGCCAAGAGCCTGCGCGGCGGCCAACTGCTGCTGACCCCGCTGCAGGGTGTCGATGGCGAGACCTATGCGCTGGCCCAGGGCGCCATCGTCGTCGGTGGTCTCAATGCCACCGGGCAGAGCGGCTCCAGCGTGGCGATCAACTCTGCCAACAGCGGTCGCGTGCCCAACGGCGCCACTGTCGAACGCATGATCCCCAGCGATTTCAGTACCCGTGACGAGGTCATGCTCAACCTGCGCCAGCCCAGTTTCCAGACTGCCGCGCGGGTCGTCGAAGCGGTCAACGGCCGCTTCGGCAGTGGCACCGCCAGTGCCCTGAACTCGACCAAGATCTCCATTCGCGCGCCCATCACCAGCACCCAGCGCATCGGCTTCATGGCCATGCTCGAAGGGTTGGAGGTGGAAGAGGGCCGCGAACGGCCGCGTGTGGTGTTCAACAGCCGTACCGGCACCGTGGTGGTTGGCCAGGGTGTGCGCGTCAAGGCCGCTGCCGTGGCCCACGGCACGCTGACCGTGACCATCAGCGAGAACCCCCAGGTCAGCCAGCCCAATGCCTTCTCCGGTGGCCAGACCGCCGTGGTGCCGCGCTCCGACGTCGCCGTCAGCCAGGACAAGAACGCCATGTTCAAGTGGCCCGACGGCGCCAGCCTGGACAGCATCATCAACACCGTGAACAGCCTCGGCGCCACCCCGGACGATGTCATGAGCATCCTTCAGGCGCTGGAACAGGCCGGTGCCCTCAACGCTGAACTGATCGTGATCTGAGCCATGAGCATCGTTTCCCTCGCCCAACACATGAACAGCCACCGCGGTGGCGCCGACGGAATCGGTACCGCCCGCGAGCAGCAGTTGCAGGCCGCCGCCGAGCAGTTCGAGGCGCTGTTTTTGCAGCAGATCCTCAAGCAGATGCGCAAGGCCAGCGACGTGCTCGCCGAAGGCAATCCGATGCGTAGCCGCGAGATGGACACCATGCGCGACTTCTACGACGAGGTGCTGGCTGAAACCCTGGCCGGGCGCAAGCAGACCGGCATCGCCGACATGCTGGTCAAGCAACTGTCCGGCGGTGGCGATAGCGCAGTGGATCTGGAAGCGGCCGCAGCTGTTGCCCGCTCGGCAGAACTGCCGCAGCGTTCTTCCAGCAGTCTGCTGGAGCCGCTGCGCGCGACCTGGCAGCGCGGCGTCGATGGTCTGGGCAAGGTCTGGGACAAGGGCTCGGCAGGCTTTCTCGCCCTGGTCGATCGGGTCATCCAGCAGGAGTCGGCCGGTCGTGTCGACGCCGTATCGCCCAAGGGCGCGCGCGGCCTGATGCAGCTGATGCCGGATACCGCGCGGGAGATGGCCGCCGAACTCGGCCTGCCGTTCAGCGAAGCCCGCCTGACCAGCGACGCCGACTACAACAAGCGCCTGGGCAGTGCCTATCTGGACAAGATGCTGCAGCGTTACGACGGCCATCAGGCGCTGGCGCTGGCCGCCTACAACGCCGGCCCCGGCCGCGTCGACGAGTGGCTCAAGGTCAATGGCGATCCGCGCAATGGCGAGATCGCCACCGGTGCCTGGATCGAGCGCATCCCCTTCCAGGAAACCCGCGACTACACGCGCAAGATTCTCGGCGATCTGGCCAGCCGTGAAACACCGGTCAAGGACGAAGTGCAGCAACAGACCTCGCTCAGCGCGCAGACCCGCCAGCAACTGGCCAGTGCCCTGAGTGCCGATAGTGGTCTGCTGCTCGGTGCCGTTGCCGGCAAACAGGTCATGAAACGCGATGAATTTAAGTCCGCCGCCGATTCCGTCGCCCTGTCTTCAGTAACAGCCCAATTCGCTGCCGACGACGCCCGAGCGCCACGTCTGGCGGCCTTCGCTCAGCCGATGCGCTTCGAGCGTCAGGAGTCCTAAGCCGTGACCATCCTCAACCAGATCGCCTACAGCGGTGTGCGTGCCAGCCAGGTGGCCCTGGCCACTACCGGGCAGAACATCGCCAACGTCAATACACCCGGTTTCAGCCGTCTGCAGACCATCACCGGTTCGCTGGCGGGGCAGGGTGGCTTGAGCGTCGGCGGCGGGGTCGAGGTGATCAGCATTCGCCGCATGACCAACGAATTCCACAACCAGCAGCTATGGCGCGCGACCACCGAGCAGAACTTCTACGGCGCCTCGCAGCAGTACCTGACCGCGCTGGAAGCGCTGATGTCCGGTACCGGTTCGAGTATCAGTGCCGGCCTCGACCAGTTCTTCGCCGCGCTCAGTGAAGCCAGCGCCACACCGGGCTCCATCGCCCTGCGTCAGCAGATCATCAGCGAGGCCGGTAACCTGGCGCAGCGCTTCAATGGCCTGAGCAGCAACATCGACGCGCAGGTCAAGGCACTGCAGGAGCAGCGCACCGCCATGGCCACCGAGATCAACGGCCTGACCGAGAACATTGCGCTGCTGAACAAGAAGATCGTCGAAACCGAGTCGGTCAAGGGTGACAGCACCGCACTGCGCGACCACCGTGAGAGTCTGATCGGCGAGCTCAGCCAGTTCGCCAAGCTGCGCGTCAACGAGACCCCGGACGGTTCGGTCAGCGTCGCCCTGGCCAACGGCCAGCCGCTGGTGGCCGGTCCCACCGCCGGCCAGCTCAAGGTGGCGATGACCGCCACGGGTGAGCAGGAAGTCAGCCTGGCCTTCGCCGGCACCAGCTTCCCCTTGCGTCAGGATGGTTTCGGCGGCGCGTTCGGCGGTCTTTACGATGTCGAGTACAACAGCCTGCGGCCAAACCTGGAGGCCCTGCACGACATGGCCAGCCAGTTGGCGCAGATGGTCAACGATGTGCTCGCCACGGGTTTTGACCTCAATGGCGACCCCGGCCAGCCGCTGTTCGTCTACGACCCCACCAGCACCACCGCACTGCTGCGTATCGAGCCGCTGACCGCTGAACAGCTGGCGTTCTCATCGGCGGCGGGGGAGACCGGCAACAACGAGGTGCTGCTCGATCTGCTCGGACTGAAGAACCAGACCATCACCCTGGGTGGCAGCCAGGTCACCCTCAACGACGCCTACGCCGGCCTGCTCGGTAAAGTGGCCAGCGACAGTCGGCAGAACCAGGCTGACTTCAAGTCCGCCACCGCCGTGACCCAGCAGGCTCAATCGCAGCGCGACAGCGTCAGCGCCGTGAGCCTGGACGAGGAGGCGGTCAATCTGATGACCTACCAGCAGGCCTACCAGGCCAACATGAAGGTGATCAGTACCGCCAACCAGTTGTTCGACGACATGCTTGCCGCGTTCTGACGCGCTTTCCAGAGAGATTCAGCCATGATGCGCATCACCAACTCGCAGATCACTTCGCTGATGCACAACTCGATGAACACCAGTTCTGCCGAGTTGGGCAAGCTGATGCAGCAGATGGCCACCGGCAAGCGCATCCTGCTGCCGTCCGACGATCCCATTGCCAGCGTGCGGGTGCTGCGGGTGCAGCGTGAAGAGGCGAGCCTGGAGCAATTTCGCAAGAACATCGCCAACGTCTCCGGCAGCCTGTCGACCCAGGAAGCCAACCTCAAGTCCACTTCCGACGCCATGCTCAACGTGCGCGATCTGTTGCTATGGGCGGCCAACGGCTCCAACACCAGCGAAGACCTGGCCGCCATGGCCGGTGAGCTGTCGATCATCGAAGACACCATCGTCAGCTTCGCCAACGTGCGCGACGAGGAGGGGCGCTACCTGTTCTCCGGCACCCTGAGTGACACCCCGGCGCTGAGTTTCGATGCGGCGACCCAGACCTACAGCATCACCGGCAACGACAAGCACCGTCAGGCTGCCGTGGCCAACGGCGTGCTGGTCGATGAGAACGTCACCGCGGCCAGCGTCTTCGGCGCTGGCGTGGGCATGCTCAACGAGCTGCGTGGCCTGATCAACACCCTGCAGGACCCGGCGCTGGACGCCACCGATCCGGCCGTACGCCAACAGATCACCGACACCCTCGGCGCCCTGGATGATGCCCATGGCCGCGTTCTCGGCTCGGTCACCGAACTGGGCGGCCGGCAGAACGCCCTGAGCCTGCTCAATGACAGCAACGAGGATGTGTCGTTGGTCAACCAGAAGATCGAAGGCGAGCTGTCGCAGCTGGACTATGCTGGCGCCACCATTGCCCTGAACAACTACCAGCTGGCTCTTGGCGCGACGCAAAAGACCTACCTGAAGATCAATGAGATGTCGCTGTTCAGCCTGCTGTAAGGAGTGACATTGGTGATCAAGGTCGATACACAGCTCCCGGTCGTCACCGCGCTCGATCCGCAGGCGCGCCGTCCGGTGCAGGGCGAGCAGTCCCTGCAGCGCCAGCGCAAGCAGCTGCCCGCTGAGCCGGCGCCACCGCCGCGTGGCAAGAGTGCCACCTTCAACCTGCAGCTCAACCAGCAGTTGACCTCGATGCAGGCGGCCGACAGTTACCTCGGCGAACTGGCCGGGCGCCTCGGTCAGCTCAAGCTCAGTCTTAGTCGCGAGTTGAGCAATGCCCAGGCTGGGGAACGCGACGGCATCAAGCGTGAGCTGGAGCAGGTGCGCAAGCTGCTCGCCGAACGCAGCCAGCGCTCCGGTGAAACCCTGGATGCCAGCTTCAAGTTGCGTCTCAGCGAGCCGGTGCGTAGCCGCTTCAGTCTGCAAGGGCTGGACTCCATCGCCGCGGTGCAGCAGGCTGGCAAGGAAACCCTGCTGTTCAGCGCCGGACGCAAGCTGGCCGAGCCGCTGGCGGTGGTGCTCGACGAGGGTTTGAGCGAGCAGCAGATTCTCCGGCGTTTCAACGCCGGCCTGGGTCCGGCGGGCATCCGTGCTGAAGTCGATCACGGCGGGGCGCTCAAGTTCAGCGCCCGCGAGAGCGAATGGCAGCAGCTCAAGGGCGAACTGCGCGTGCAGGGCGAAGGCAAGCTGGCGAGCCAGGCTCAGGCGGCCGTGGTCAGTCACGAGGAGCAGATGTTGCGCCTGCCCGAGGCGGCGCGCCTCGATGGTGCCCGCGAGCTACGCCGAGCACTGGACGAAGTGGTGGCGGCGCTGGACCGGATTGGCACGCTGCGTGAGCAACTCAGCCACCGTCAGGAAGAAATCCGCGACTTTCTCGCTCGCCATGCCGATCACAACGAGCGTGAGTGGGCCAAGGATTTTGCCGGTGAAGTGTTCAGCCTGATGCGCCGCAGCCCCAGCAGCTACGCGGCGGTGACTCAGACCGTGGTGGCCCAGGCCAATATCAGCCGTTCCAGCGTGGTCAGCCTGTTGTCCTGATGGTTTTCCTCTCCTCAGCCGTCGGTCGCCCTCCCCCTTTTTTGGCGACTGACGGCTTTTTTAATTCGAGCGCGGCCGGCCGCCGAGCGCAGGCATGGTTGCTGCCGGGTTGTGGGCTTGCAGGAAAAGGACATCCGAACCTGATGCCAGCCAGCTGATTTGACCATTGATCCGCTTTTTGACTGGTCGCACAGAATGATGGCGTTTTAACAGCTATCATCGCCCCCTCTCCGCAGGGTGTGGGCCTGGCGCCCGTCATATCTGCCCTCTCGCATTCCAATAAAAACCCCGCATTCAAAGGGTTCAACCCGTTCCGGTGGCTTGTGCTTCCGGTGCATTGCCTCGTTCTCGAATTTTGGAGTACCGACGTGTTGAAGAAGTACCTGACTCTCCTCCTGCTTGCCTGTACCGCGCTGGTCAGCGTGCCCAGCCTGGCGCAGTTGAGCGATTCCGAAGCCATGAACATGACGGGCCTGCAGCGTTCGCTGACCCAGCGCATGGCCAAGAACTACCTGATGCTGGGTGCCGATGTGCGCGTGGATGCCGCCCAGCGTCAGCTGCAGGAAACCATCGAGCGTTTCGATGCCAGCCACAAGGCGCTGACCGCTTACGCGCCGACTGCCGAGATCAAGGCCGCGCTGGCCAGGATCGATGGCACCTGGGCCTCCTATCGTCAGCAGCTGGAAGCCAAACCGGAGCAGGCCAAGGCCGCCCAGATGCTCGCCACCAGTGAGGAACTGCTGCAGCAGACGCAGACCGTCAGTGACCTGATGGGCAAACACCTGGGCGCCATGGGCGCATCGGTGCACCGCACCGGCTGGGCGCGCGTGCAGACCCAGCGCATTGCCATGCTCTACATGGCCAAGTCCTGGCAAGTGCAGGCACCGGATCTGGATGCCAAGCTGGACAAGGCGGTAAGCGACTTTGAAACCATCCTCAAGGAGCTGGAAGCCCGCGGTGCACCGAGCGAGGAAATCGCTGCGACCCAGCGTCGGGTACGGGCGAACTGGGGCTTCACCCTCAAGGGTATCGACCTGCATGCCAGTCAGGGTTTCGTCGGTACTGCCATCACCATCAGCACCGATTCGTTGTTCCGCCATCTCAACGAACTGACCCGCCTCTACGCGGGCCTGCAGGCCAAAGAGGCCTGATAGCCATTCGCCATTCCGTCACCTTGACCATCTGTTTTTGCGCTATAAACAAGCGCTACTCGGGCAGAGGTGACGGACATGAGCGAACCAACTGATCAGGCGGTCTACAAGACCCTGCTTGAGTCCACCCGGGCGATCCCCTGGAAGATCGACTGGAAGAGCATGACCTTCGCCTACATCGGCCCGCAGATCGAGACGCTGCTGGGCTGGTCGCAGGCCAGTTGGGTCAGCGCCGAAGACTGGGCGACGCGCATGCACCCGGACGACCGCGAGAAAGTGGTGCAATTCTGCATCGCGCAGTCGCAGAACGGCGTCGATCATGAGGCCGACTACCGTGCGCTGACCGCCGCCGGCGATTACGTGTGGATTCGCGACGTGGTGCACGTGGTGCGCGACGACAACGGCGAGGTGGATTCACTGATCGGCTTCATGTTCGACATCAGCGAGCGCAAGAAGACCGAGGAGCAGCTGCTGACCCTGCAGAAGCAGCTGGAGGAATACTCCTACAAGGATGGCCTCACCGGCGTCGCCAACCGGCGCATGTTCGACACGGTGCTGGCCAGCGAATGGGCCAATGCCCAGCGCACCCAGCAGCCACTGTCGCTGATCCTGCTGGATATCGATCATTTCAAGCAGTTCAACGACCATTACGGCCATATCCAGGGCGACGACTGCCTGAAGAGCGTCGGCCAGGCGCTGAGCCGCGCGGCCAGCCGGCCACGGGATTTCGTCGGGCGTTTTGGCGGTGAGGAGTTCGTGCTGGTGCTGCCGGACACCGATGAAGCCGCCGCCCGGCATATCGCCGAGCGCTGTCGCCAGCAGGTGCGCCAGCAGCGCATTGCCCACGAGCGCTCTGCCGTGTCGTCCCTGCTCACTATCAGCCTCGGTGTCGGCACCATCGTGCCGGGCGCCCACGATCGCCCGCTGGACTTCCTCAACAGCGTCGACAAGCTGCTCTACCAGGCCAAGCAGCGCGGTCGCGACCGCGCGGAAGTGGCCAAGGCACCTGCTCGTTCGACGCTGGATGGTGCCGCTGACGCCCGCGCTTGAGCAATCGTTAACCTGAGCGTAACGATAGCGCGGGCTGCTTGATTGATGACCATAAGGTCACGCTCCTAATGTGCCTCCACGACAGCGGAACTCGTGGAGTCTTCAATGACAACAACAATATCCCCACCGCCGCAGTGGTCGCGTCGTCGCGCTGAAAAAGCCCGGCGACTCGATCAGGTGCGCAATCTTGCCGATGGCGTGGTGTTGCCCAGCGACAAGATCGTCGCGGCGCTCGAAGCGCTGATCGCCCCCGGTGATCGCGTGGTGCTCGAAGGCAACAACCAGAAGCAGGCGGATTTTCTGTCTCGCTCGCTGGCCAAGGCCGACCCCGGCCGACTGCACGACCTGCACATGATCATGCCCAGCGTCAGCCGCGCCGAGCATCTCGATCTGTTCGAACGCGGCATCGCCCGCAAGCTCGACTTCTCCTTCGCCGGACCGCAAAGCCTGCGCATCGGCCAACTGCTCGAAGACGGGCAGATGGAAGTCGGCGCCATTCACACCTACATCGAACTCTATTCGCGCCTGTTGGTGGACCTGATCCCCAACGTCGCGTTGGTCGCAGGCTTCCAGGCCGACCGCCACGGCAACATCTACACCGGCCCGAGCACCGAGGACACCCCGGCGCTGGTCGAGCCCACGGCGTTCAGCGACGGCATCGTGATCTTCCAGGTCAACGAGATCGTCGACGAGCTGCCGCGCGTGGACATCCCCGCCTCCTGGGTCGATTTCGTGGTGGTGGCGGACAAGCCCTTCTATATCGAACCGTTGTTCACCCGCGACCCGCGCCACGTCACGTCGGTGCACGTGCTGATGGCGATGATGGCGATCCGCGGCATCTACGAAAAACACAAGGTGCAATCGCTCAACCATGGCATCGGCTTCAACACCGCCGCCATCGAGCTGATCCTGCCGACCTACGGCGAATCGCTGGGCCTGAAGGGCAAGATCTGCCGCAACTGGACCCTCAACCCACACCCTACGCTGATCCCGGCCATCGAGACCGGCTGGGTCGAGAGCGTGCACTGCTTCGGTACCGAGCTGGGCATGGAGAACTACATCGCCCAGCGCCCGGACGTGTTCTTCACCGGCCGTGACGGCTCGATGCGCTCCAATCGCATGATGTGCCAGCTGGCCGGGCAGTACGCGGTCGACCTGTTTATCGGCGCCACCCTGCAGGTCGATGGTGATGGTCATTCCTCCACCGTGACCCGTGGGCGCCTGGCCGGCTTCGGCGGCGCGCCGAACATGGGCCATGACCCGCGCGGTCGTCGTCACTCGACACCCGCCTGGCTGGACATGCGCCCAGGCGACAGTGAAGCGCCGCTGCTCGAGCGCGGCAAGAAGCTGGTGGTGCAGATGGTCGAGACCTTCCAGGAGGGCGGCAAACCCACCTTCGTCGAGCAGCTCGATGCCGTCGACGTGGCGAAGAAGGCCGGCATGCCGCTGGCGCCGATCATGATCTACGGCGACGACGTCACTCACCTGCTCACCGAGGAAGGCATCGCCTACCTGTACAAGGCGCGCACCGTGGAAGAGCGCCAGGCGATGATCGCCGCAGTGGCCGGCGTCACCGCCATCGGCCTGCGCCACGACCCGAAAGAAACCGTACGCATGCGCCGCGAAGGGCTGATCGCCTTGCCCGAAGATCTCGGCATCCGCCGCACCGACGCCAGTCGCGAACTGCTCGCGGCCAAGAGCATCGCTGAGCTGGTCGAGTGGTCGGGCGGCCTGTACAACCCGCCCGCCAAGTTCAGGAGCTGGTGATGAATGCACTGACTGCAATTCAGCCGCAGCTTTCATTAGGGGATTGGCTGGCCGACCTGGCGGTCGATGCACTGATCGACGAGGCCGACCTGTCGCCCAAGCCGGGCCTGGTCGACCGTCGCGGCAGTGGCGCGCACACCGATCTGCACCTGGCCCTGATGCACGCTTCGGCGCTGGCCCTGTGGCCGAGCTTCAAGGCCATGGCCGAGGCCGCGCAGCAGCGTGGCGAGATCGGTCTGCAACTGCGTGAAGACGTAGGCCGCATTGGTCGCGAAGGTGAGGTGGAGATGCTGCGCGTCACTGGCGGCGTCAACACCCATCGCGGCGCGATCTGGGCGCTGGGGCTGCTTAGCGCCGCCGCGGCGCTGGATGCCAGAGAGTTGGCTCCGGCGCAGGTCGCCCTGCGCGCCGCACGCCTGGCGTTGCTCAACGACCGCGCCGCGCCCGTCACTGGCGACAGCCACGGCGCGCAGGTGTGCCGTCTGTACGGTGTGCATGGCGCTCGCGAGGAAGCGCAGCTTGGCTTTCCCGCGGTGATTCAGCAGGCGCTGCCACAACTGGCGCGCAGCCGCACCGCCGGGGCAGGGGAGCAGAACGCTCGCCTCGATGCGCTGCTGGCGATCATGACCCAGCTGGCTGACACCTGCGTGCTGTATCGCGCCGGCATGGCCGGGCTGACGTGCATGCAGAGCGGTGCCCGCGCGGTGCTCGCTGCCGGCGGCTGCGCCAGCCTCGACGGCCGTCGCCATTTGCGCGATCTCGAACGCGACATGCTGCGCCTACGTGCCTCGCCTGGCGGCGCTGCCGATCTGCTCGCCGCCACCCTGTTCCTCGACCGCCTGCAGCATGGCCTGCCGGCGCAGCTTGGGAGTCTGTGAAATGGAAACCCTGTCTTTTCAATTCCCCGCCGGGCAACCGGCCAAGGGTCGCGCGCTGGTAGGTTGCGTCGGCTCCGGCGACCTGGAAGTGCTGCTCGAACCCGGCCAGGCCGGCACCCTGGCCATCGAAGTGGTGACCTCGGTGAACGGCAGCGCGCCGCGCTGGCAATTGCTGTTCGAACGCATGTTCCGCGAGCAGCAGTTGCCCGCGCTGAACATCGCCATTCATGATTTTGGCGCCACGCCCGGCGTGGTGCGCCTGCGCCTGGAACAGGGCCTGGAGGAACTGAACCATGGCTGAGCAAAACATTGCACGCCTGCTGGCGCAGCGCAGCTTCACCGAACTCGGCGCCCGCGAGCGGGCCCGCGCACTGCTCGATGCCGGCAGCTTCCGCGAGCTGCTCGATCCGTTCGCCCGGCTGATGTCGCCCTGGCTGCCCAAGCAGGGCATCGTGCCGCAGGCCGATGACGGCGTGGTGGTCGCCAAGGGGTTGATCGACGGTCAGCCTGCGGTGGTGATCGCCATCGAAGGTGCCTTCCAGGGCGGCAGCCTCGGCGAAGTGGGCGGCGCGAAAATCGCCGGTGCCCTGGAGCTGGCCGCCGAAGACAACCGCAATGGCACGCCGACCCGCGCCGTGCTTCTGCTGGAAACCGGCGGCGTGCGTCTGCAAGAAGCCAACCTGGGGCTGGCGGCCATTGCCGAGGTCCAGGCTGCCATCGTCGAGCTGCGCCAGTATCAGCCGGTGATCGGCCTGGTCGCCGGCCCGGTGGGCTGCTTCGGCGGCATGTCCATCGCCGCCGGGCTGTGCAGCTACCTGCTGGTGACCCGTGAGGCACGCCTGGGGCTCAACGGCCCGCAGGTGATCGAACAGGAAGCCGGGCTGGACGAATACGACTCGCGCGACCGTCCCTTTATCTGGAGCCTGACCGGCGGCGAGCAGCGTCACGCCAGCGGTCTGGTCGACGGCTACGTGAGTGATGACGTGGACGCCATTCGTAGCGAGCTGCACGGGCTGTTCGCCCAGGGCAAACCTGCGCTGGAACGCAGCCGTCGCCACGCCTGGTTTCTCGAGCGCCTGCGTGACGTCGACACCTCGATCCAGGCCGATGCCGCTGCCGTGCGCAGCGCCTACCAGGGAGCATGAACATGACAACTGCACAGGAACAACGCGGTCTGCACTGGTTTCAGGCCCTGACCGGAGCTGCTCAACCGCTGCAAGGTTTGCCTGCCTCGCTGCGCGTGGCCGACTGCGAGCTAGCCGGCCAGGCGGTGCGTTACATCGTCGTGATCGCTGACGCCGACAACCCCTTCCCCCGCGCCCGCAACGGCGAGGTCGGCCTGCTCGAAGGCTGGGGCCTGGCCCAGGCCGTGGACGACGCTATCGAGGCGGATCGCAACAACCTGCACAAGCGTGCGCTGATTGCCATCGTCGATGTGCCGAGCCAAGCCTATGGTCGCCGTGAGGAAGCCTACGGCATTCATCAGGCGCTGGCCGGCGCGGTGGACGCCTATGCCCGTGCTCGCCTGGCCGGCCATGCGGTGGTCGGTTTGCTGGTCGGTAAGGCCATGTCCGGCGCCTTCCTCGCGCACGGCTACCAGGCCAACCGCCTGATCGCCCTGCGCGACGCCGGGGTGATGGTGCACGCCATGGGCAAGGCCGCTGCCGCGCGTATCACCCTGCGCAGCGTCGACGAGCTGGAGGCGCTGGCTGCCAGCGTGCCGCCCATGGCCTATGACCTGGACAACTACGCCTCGCTTGGCCTGCTCTCTGAGGTGCTCGATGTGGAACAGGTGACGCAGCCGACGACGGCCGACCTGTTGCGGGTAAAAGACGCCCTGAGCCGGACATTGGCCGATATCGCCGAGGCCCCGCGCGACCTGCGCAACCGTCTGGGCGCCGCCAATCGCGCGGCCTCCAGCCAGGTGCGCGAGGCGTTGCGCGCGCAGTGGTGAACAGGTCGCTCACGGCCACCGTAGGGTGCGCTATGCGCACCAGAGCTTTCTTCGATAACCCGGTGCGCACGGCGCACCCTACGTCCGAGGATCATTTGATGCTTCACACCCCCCGTCCACATGATCTGCTCTGGGGCTTGCGCCCCGAGCACCTGCCACAGGAGACGCCGGCCTGGGCTCGTGCCGCCCTGGGCGGGCATGTGCCGGTGGTGGTGCGGCGTGCTCCCGCTGAGCCCGGCTGGGTCGCGGTCGGTATCCGTGGCGCGGCGCGTGAACAGCGACATGCCACCTGGATACATGTGAGCGATATCAGCCGTCTGGTCAGTCCGCAGGCGGTGGCCAGGGCCGGGCGCTGGCGCAGCCACGCTCAGCCGCAGTGGCCGGCGTTGCGCGCGTTGAGTCAGCTGGCGCCGCGTCTCGATGCCCTCGGCCTGGCCTGGGGCGTGACCGGCAGCCTCGGCTTCGAGCTGGCCAGCGGTATCAGCGCCGCGCACCCTGACAGCGATCTCGACCTGTCGCTACGTGTGCCCCATCAGCTTCCGCGCGACGAGGCGCGGACGTTGTGTGTGCTGGTGGATGACGCGCCGGGCCGTATCGACCTGCAACTGGAAACCCCATACGGCGCCGTGGCGCTGCGCGAATGGGCCAGCGAGGCGCCACGCGTGTTGCTGAAAACCCAGAACGGCCCGCTGCTGGTCAGCGACCCGTGGCAGTTGCAACAGGTGGCGGCATGAGCACGCTCTGGGTCTTCCCCGGCCAGGGCGCGCAGCAGCCCGGCATGCTCCACGCCTTGCCCGATGCGCCGGTGGTGCGGGTCTGTATCGAGCAAGCCAGCGCTGCGCTGGATGAGGACGTACGCCTGCTGGATTCGGCCGAGGCGCTGCAGAGTACCCGCGCCGTGCAGCTCTGCCTGTTGATTGCCGGCGTGGCGGCCTCGCGCCTGCTGATCGAACGCGGGCATCACCCGGACTATGTCGCCGGCTTGTCCATCGGTGCCTACGCTGCCGCGGTGGTGGCCGGTGCGCTGGAGTTTGCCGATGCCGTACGCCTGGTCGCCTTGCGTGGCGAGCTGATGCAGCGCGCCTATCCCAGTGGCTACGGCATGACCGCCATTCTCGGCCTCGACCAGGCCAGCGTCGAACGCCTGCTGGCCGAAGCCGAAGGCCCGGTGTACCTGGGCAATATCAACGCTGAAACCCAACTGGTGATCGCTGGCAGCGATGCCGCCATGGCCGCCGTGGCCGAGCGCGCTCGCACCCTTGGCGCCGGCATGGCCAAACGCCTGGCCATGAGCGTGCCGTCGCACTGCGAACTGCTCGATGCACCGGCTCGTGAGTTGGCCGAGGCTTTCGCTGGCGTCGAGCTGCGTACCCCCCAGGCGCGCTACCTGAGCAGCAGCTCGGCGCGCCTGATCCGCGATCCCGGAACCTTGCGCGACGACCTGGCTTACAACATGAGCCGCGTTGTCGACTGGCAGGCCACGCTCGTCACCGCCTATGAGCGCGGCGTGCGCCTGCACCTGGAACTGCCACCCGGCGGCGTGCTGACCGGGCTCGCCCGGCGTGTCTTCGACGCCGGCCAGGCAATCGCCTTCGAGGGCGCACGTCTGGATACACTCGACGCCATGTTGCGTCAGGAGGTAAGCCGCGACCGCTGAGCCGTAGCGTTTACCGAAGCACAAGAACAACAACTTCGATACGAAACGAGGACAACAACAATGATCATCTACGGTGTCGCCTTCCTGGCGTTCTGCACCCTGGCAGGCATCTTCATCGGTGAACTGCTGGGCAAACTCATCGGCGTGCCCGCCAACGTTGGCGGTGTCGGTATCGCCATGATTCTGCTGATCTTCCTCGGCAGTTACCTGAAAAAGCGCGGCCTGTTCACCGGCAAGTCGGAACAGGGCGTGGAGTTCTGGAGCGCCATCTACATCCCCATCGTGGTTGCCATGGCCGCCCAGCAGAATGTCTACGGTGCCCTCAAAGGCGGCCCAATGGCGATTCTTGCTGGCACCGCTGCCGTCGCTATCGGTTTTGCGCTGGTCCCCGCACTGAGCCGTATTGGGCAAAAGAAGCCTGAACCCGACGTAGCCCCCTCCCTGAACAAAGCGCCACGGTGACTGCCATGTACGAATCTTTGATGAAGGTCATTACCGGCTACAGCCTGCTCAGCGGCTTCGCCATCATCGGCATCACCATGTGGGTGTCGTACTGGATTTCCGACAAATTCACCAAGGGCCGTCTGCACGGCTCGGCTATCGCCATCCTGCTCGGCCTGCTGCTGTCCTATATCGGCGGTGCCTACACCGGCGGCCAGAAAGGTCTGGTGGATATCCCGCTGTTCGCCGGCATCGGCCTGCTCGGCGGTGCCATGCTGCGTGACTTCGCTATCGTCGCCACCGGTTTTGGCGTCAGTACCGAAGAACTCAAGCGCGCCGGTTTCGCCGGGGTGCTGGCGCTGTTCGTCGGCGTCTTCGCCTCCTTCGTGGCGGGTGTCGGGGTGGCCATGGCCTTTGGTTACACCGATGTGGTCAGCCTGACCACCATCGGCACCGGCGCGGTGACCTACATCGTCGGCCCGGTAACTGGTGCAGCCATCGGCGCCAGCTCCGACGTAATGGCGCTGTCGATTGCTGCCGGCCTGATCAAGGCGATTCTGGTGATGGTGGCGACGCCCTTCATCGCGCCCTATATCGGTCTGAACAACCCGCGTAGCGCGGTGATCTTCGGCGGCCTGATGGGCACCTCCAGCGGCGTGGCCGGCGGCCTGGCGGCAACCGATCCCAAGCTGGTGCCATACGGCTGTCTGACAGCGGCGTTCTACACCGCACTGGGCTGTCTGCTTGGCCCGTCGTTGCTCTACTTTCTGATGCGAGGCCTTCTAGGCTGACCTTTGCCCGCCCTTGTGGCGGGCTTTTTCTTCGGGCTGAACGCGCTGCCCTGTGGGAGGCGCTTCAGCGGCGACGCTTGCGACTAAGAACCTGTTCACGATCTCGCGAGCTAGAGCCATACAAGGCAAAAACAGGCGAGGACGTGGAGTTTACGAGCTGTAAATGAGCAGTCCGAGCCTGTTTTTAACGCAGTAGGGCCGACGCGCAGCAGATCGTGAACAGGTTCTAAGACTGCCGGCTATACATCCGGCATTCGGCCAGCAACGCCAGCAGGTTCGGGTCGCGCTCCTTGGCCTTGAGAAAGACCACGCCGATATGCTGCTGCAGGTGATACTTGGCCTGCAGCGGGATCAGCTTCACGCGGTTCTCGTACACCGCCGCCACGCGTCCCGGTAGCAGGGCATAACCGACGCCCGAACTGACCATGCTGAGCAGGGTGAAGATGTCTTTCACCTGCATCGCCACCTTGGGCTCGAAGCCGGCCTGCTTGAACACCCGTTCGCCGTCGCGGAAGGTGGCGTAGCCCTGGGTCAGAGTGATGAAGGTCGAATCGCGCAGAGCGGCCAGGTCCACCTCGGCGTGATCGGCGAAGGGCGAGTCGTTCGGTGCGGCGAGGAAAATGTCGTCGGAGAACAGCGCCAGCTGCTCGCAATCCGGATCGCTGACGCTGTCGTCGAGGGCAATGAGGATGGCGTCCAGCTCCATGTTCTTCAGCTTGTACAGCAGGTCGACGTTGGAGCCGAGCACCAGGTCGATGTTCAGCTCGCTACGGCGCAGCTTCAGGCCCATGATCAGTTGCGGCACGGTCTTCACGGTCAGCGAGTAGAGCGCACCGAGTTTGAAACGCTCGGCGCCGAAACCCGCCGCTTCGCGGGTCAGACGTACCATCTCCTGGGCGTCCTGGATCAGCTTCTGCGCCTTTTCTTCCAGCACGTAGGCGCTCTCTAGCGGGATCAGGTTGCGCCCTTCATGCTTGAACAGCGGGCAGCGCAGCGCGCTTTCCAGCGAATGGATGGCGCGGTGCACACTGACGTTGCTGGTCTGCAGCTCGCTGGCGGCACGCGCCAGGTTGCCGCTGCGCATGAAGGCGAGAAAGACCTCCAGCTTTTTCAGAGTCAGTTCTTCATCGATCAGCATCGTGCATTTCCCGAGACGCGATGAGCCATTGTGCCGCATCCACGCCGGTCAGCGGTGATCGCTCGGTGCGACTTTGGTTGCAGGCGGCGATGTCTGGAATGCCCCCTTGTTTGTCATTTCAATAGTGTTGATATGATTGCCGCGCAGGCACTACCGTAGAAGCAGTCCCGCATTGGTAAAGGCCAGCGCCTTCACCAAGCGCCATTGCTGTTCGAGGAGTACCGCCATGAACGATTTCGCTTCACTGCCCGTGACCTCCGGCCTGAAGGCCCTGCAAGCATTGATTCGTGGCGAGCTGCCGGCGCCTTCCATCGGCGAGACCATGGGCATCCAGGCGGTGCAGGTGGAGGCGGGCAGCATCGTGTTGGAGGGCCGCCCGGATCAGCGTCACCTGAACCCAGCCGGCGCCGTGCATGGCGGCTTCGCGGCCACCTGCCTGGACGGCGCCGCGGCGCTGGCGCTGTTCTCCACCCTGGAGGCGGACGTGCCGCACTCGACGGTGGATCTCAACGTCAAGTACGTGCGTCCGCTGCGCCCCGGCGAGGTCTATCAGGTGCGCGGCTGGGTGGTCGAGCGCACCCGTAGCCTGGCGATCTGCGACGCGCACATCCTCGATGCGCAGGGCAAGCTGTGCGCCAAGGCCACTACCACCTTCGTCATCGGAGTGGCCAAGGCATGAAGGAACTCATCGTTCAGGGCCCCGGCCAACTGGCCTGGGTCGAGGCGCCCGATCCACAACTTGCTACTCCAGCCAGTGCGTTGGTCAGGCCCATCGCCTCGGCCTCCTGTGATCTGGATAGACGCCTGATCGCCGGCACCACACCGTTCAAACCGCCGTTCGCGCTGGGCCATGAATGTGTGGCCGAGGTGCTGGAGGTTGGGTCGGCCGTGCGTAACCTGCGCCGTGGCGATCTGGTGTCAGTGCCCTGGAAGATCGCCTGCGGCAGTTGCGCTCAATGCCTGGTCGGGCGCTCCAGCGCCTGCACGACAGTACCGCGCATGGCCGCCTACGGCGTACCGGCGGGTGGCCACTGGGGCGGGCTGTTCTCCGAGGTGGTGCAGGTGCCCTTCGCCGACGCCATGCTGGTGCCCTTGCCTGCCGGGCTCGACCCCGTGGCCGTGTCCAGCGCCAGCGACAACCTCACCGATGCCTGGGTGGCCGCCAGCCGGCCGCTGGCCACACGGCAGGATGCCCGTGTGCTGGTGGTCGGCGGCACGGAAAGCCTCGGCGTGCTCGCCGTGCAAATGGCGCGGGCCGCTGGTGCGGCCAGCGTGGATTACCTCGATGAGCATCCACTGCGCCAGCAGCTTGCCGCATGCAGTGGTGCGGGTGTCGACCTGGCGGGGCGCGATCTCGATCGCAGCTACGACCTGGTGATCTCCGCTACCCGTGATCATCAGGCGCTGCGCCGTGGCCTGTTGGCGCTGGCACCTGGCGGGCATTGCTCGTGTATCGGCATCATCTTCGACGATCCGAAGATTCCGCTGTTCGACATGTACCTGCGTGACGTCACCTTTTCGGTCGGCGCCTGCAGCGTGCAGCAGCACATCCCCAAGGTACTGGATCTGGTGCACAGCGGCCGTTGCGATCCGTTGCTGGTCAATCCGCAGGTGGTGGGCTGCGAGGATGCGCCGCAAGCGCTGATTCAGCCGCTGACCAAGTGCATCGTGGTGCGCGAGCGCATCACCTGAGACGGCTCAGTTGAGATGCTCGGCAAGCGCCAGCATCACCCGGCGCCAGGCGTCCTGACCGTCGGCGTCGGTGGTGGCGAAGGCGTCGCGCAGGGTGCGCCGTTCCAGCTCGGTGGCTTCGGCCTCCAGCGCCGTGCCTGCCTCGCTCAGGGCCAGCAGCTTGAAGCGATGCCGGCCCGGTTCGCGGCTGTATTGCACCAGCGCCTGCTCGAACAGGTGCGACAGCGGACGATGCAGCGCCTGATTACTGACGCCCAGGGTGATGGCCAGTTCACCGACGCTGATTGCATCGGCGCGGGCGATCACATACAGAATACGGTGGTGCACGCGGGACAGCCCGCGCGCCTCGAGAAAACGGTCGGCCTCCACCGTCAGGCCGCGGAAACCGAAGTGCAGCAGCTCGAGGCTATGGTCCAGTGGGTCCAGCGATTTCAGGTTCACGGACGCCGTATTGATCTTTTTCTCGATGACCATGGGATATTCACGCGGATTGAAGTGACGCACAGCCTAAGGCCTGCACCCGCCCCTCACAACACGACACAGGAACATGCACATGCAACTGATCTACGCTGCTGCTTCACCTTTCGCCCGCAAGGTTCGCGTGCTGGCCGCGGAAACCGGCCTGTTGGATCGAATCGAATTGCTCGACACCGCCGTGCTGCCGACCACGCTCAACGAACGGGTCAATGCCCTCAATCCGTTGGGCAAGATACCGGTGCTGCTGACCGATGACGACCAGGTGCTGTACGACAGCCGGGTGATCTGCGAATACCTCGACACCCTGCACGCGGGGGCGAAGCTGCTGCCGAGCGGTGCTGCGCGCTGGCAGGTGCTGCGCCTGGCCGCACTGGCCGACGGCCTGATGGACGCGGCCCTGCTCGCGCGTTACGAGCGCGGTGTGCGCCCGGCCGAGCTGCAGTGGGCGGCCTGGCTGGATGGCCAGCTAGGCAAGGTGCAGCGCTCCCTGGCGGAGCTGGAGCGCCAGGTCGAACGACTACAGGGCCCGCTCGACCTGGGGCAGATCGGCGTCGCCTGCGCGCTGGGCTACCTGGACTTCCGCTTCGCCGACCTCGACTGGCGCGCCGCTCATCCTGGTCTGGCCGCCTTCCAGCAGACCTTCGCCCAGCGCGCCTCCATGCTGGCCAGCGCGCCGGTGTGAGAGTCGTGCGGGCCTGACGCTTATGTTGCGAACGCGAGCTGCGGGTTCCATCCCGTGGAGGTGACAAGCCGTTACACTCCAAGGTCTTTCCTGGCCATGGGATGGTGGTGTTAAGGTACATTGCGTGCAAAGTCATAATTTAGGCTGCGCGCATACCCGTGGAGCCGCAGGACGAGTGCCCGTAACGCCGATAAGGTGACCAGTTCGAAAACAATAATGATGAAAAAACACCTCAACGATCAGCTATTCGAAATCATCGCGACGAGCATCAAGAGCAAGCGATTGAAAGCCGGCACCTTGTTGCTGGAGGGACCCTTGGCGGAGCTGTTCGGCGTCAGCCGGTCACCCGTGCGCCAGGCGCTGGTCAATCTGCACCAGGCCGGTTTGATCTGCACCTTCGATGGCCGCGGGTATCTGGTCGGTGCCGAGCCCGGCGAGGTGTTGCGGCGCAAGCTGGAGGCCGCCGACTTCCAACTGGCAACGGATGAGGCGCAAGCCCCGCGCAAGACCGAAAGCTGGAAGGCGGTCTATGACCAGATCGAGCGCGACCTGCTGCATCAGTCGCTGTTCGGCACCTACCGCATCAATGAGTTGGAGCTGTCACGCCATTACGGTATCAGCCGCACGGTCTCAAGCCAGGTGCTCACACGCCTGTCGTTGATGGGCCTGGTTGAGCGCGACGAGCGCTCGCGCTGGCAGCTCGGCCAGTGGGACGAGGAACGTCTCGGCGAGCTGTACGAAGTGCGCCGCCGCCTGGAGCCGTACGTGTTGATGAGGGCTGCGGAGTTCCTGGAGGTCGAGCAACTGGAAGGCTATATCGCGCGCTTGCATCAGGCGATGGCGATGTACCCGGACATGGACAGTCGCCAGTTCGACGACCTGGAAAGCGACCTGCACATCGAGACCCTGGGCCGCTGCCCGAACCGGCAGATGCTGCAGATTCTGCGTCGTACCCATTCGCTGTTGCTCTCGGGCAAGCACATCCTGCTCGATAAGAGCTACTTCCCGGATGAGGAACCCTTCTTTCGCGAGCACCTGATCATTTTCGAGAATCTGCAGGCCGGTCGCCCTGATCTGGCAGCGCAGAGCATGGAAGCGCACCTGGTGATCGCCGAGCGCAAGGTCAAGCAACGCCTGGCGCAATTCCGCGAGCAGAACGTCATCCAGGCTGTGCCTTATCTGGAGCGGATCGAGGCTTAGGCTGCGTTGCGCGGGCAGGCAGCGCAACACTCTTTCCTCGTGGGAGCGGACTTGAGGCCAAGACACCGGCAGGCCTGGATCTGCGGTGACCCATTCGCGGACAAATCCGTTCCCACAGGCTGATTCAGCAGCGCCCAGTAGAGGCGCCGGTGATCAGGTCACCGCGCCCACCTGCCAGGGTACGAACTCGTTGTCGCCGTAGTTGTACAGTTCGCTCTTGGAGGGCTCGCCCGAGGCGATTTCGATGAGGATGTCGAAGATCTTCTGCCCGGCTTCGGCGATGCTCAGCTCGCCATCGACGATGCCGCCGCAGTTGATGTCCATGTCTTCTTCCAGCTTGCGATACATCTCGGTGTTGGTCGCCAGCTTGATGCACGGCGCGGGTTTGAAGCCGGACACCGAACCACGACCGGTGGTGAAGCAGATCATGTTGGCGCCAGAGGCTACCTGGCCGGTCACCGAGACCGGGTCGTAGCCGGGGCTGTCCATGAACACGAAGCCGCGCTCGGTGATCGGTTCACCCCACTCATACACGCCGTTGAGCGAGCTGGTACCGCCCTTGGCCGCAGCGCCCAGGGATTTCTCCAGAATGGTGGTCAGGCCGCCGGCCTTGTTGCCGGGCGAGGGGTTGTTGTTCAGCTCGGCTCCGTTGATATGCGTGTAGTGCTCCCACCAGCTCAGGCGGTCGAGCAGTTTCTGCGCGACCTCATGACTGATTGCGCGGGCGATCAGCAGGTGCTCGGCGCCATAGATTTCCGGGGTCTCGCTGAGGATCGCAGTGCCGCCGTTGCGGGCCAACAGGTCGGCGGCGTAGCCGAGCGCCGGGTTGGCAGTGATGCCCGAGTAGCCGTCGGAACCGCCGCACTGCATGCCGACCATGATGTGTTCGACGCTCTCCGAGGTGCGCTCCAGGCGACCGATGGCTTCCAGCATGTCGGTCACCTGCTCGATGGCGCGCTGGATGCTGGCGCGGGTGCCGCCGGCGTTCTGGATGTTGAAGACACGGAAGTTCGGCCCTTCGCTGATGTTGTAGCGTTTCATCAGCGAGGAAATCTGGTTGGTCTCGCAACCCAGGCCGATCACCAGGGCGCCGGCGATATTCGGGTTGCAGGCGTAGCCCCAGATGCTGCGCTCGAGAAATTTGAAGCCCTCCGATTCGGTATTGATCGCACAGCCGCTGCCATGAGTCAGCGCCACCACGCCGTCGATGTTGTAGCGCTTGAGCAACTCCGAGCCGTTGAAGTGCGCGGCGACTGCGCGCGACACGGTTGCCGAGCAGTTCACCGTGGACAGGATGCCGATGTAGTTGCGCGTGCCGACGCGGCCATCCGGCCGGCGGTAGCCCATGAAGCGGCGACGCTGCTCCGGCGGCAGTACCGGGGTGCGAGTGATGGGGGGCGGCAGCGTGCTGTTGGTGTGGCTTTCCGGCATCGACACGTTGTGGGTATGTACGTGGGCGCCGGCGGCGATGGCCTGGCTGGCCAGGCCGATGACCTGACCGTACTTGAGCACGGCTTCGCCGGCGGCGATGGCGCGGCGGGCAATCTTGTGCCCGGCGGGGATATCGTCCTGGGCCTCCAGGCCAAGGCTCTCGACACGGCTGCCGCGAGCCAGGGCGCGGCGTGCGACGGCCACGGAATCTTGATCGCTGAGGATAACCACGGTCGGGCTATTGGTGATGAGTTGCATGGCGCGTTCTCGTTGTTGTTGTGATCGTCTGGCCAGGATACTGACAAAAATGAACATTGCGCGCAATAATTTACGATGTTAGTGTCATCGCCACACAGCTGCTCGGCAGCCACAAAAACAACAATGTGAGGCCTTCCTGATGGACCGTTGCCATCTCTCGGGGCACGTCGGCAATCAGCCGTTTCCCTGTCCGGTTTTCCCCGCCTTCCGTCGATGGGGCGCGCGTCATGCATAAGCTCATCGAGGGTTACTTCACCCTGCTCAAGGTGCTCGGAATCATCTGTCTGATCACCATGGTGGTGCTGGTGTTCGGCAACGTCGTGCTGCGCTATGCCTTCAACGACAGCATCCTGGTGTCCGAGGAAGTCTCGCGCTGGGCCTTCGTCTGGCTGACCTTTCTGGGCGCGGTGATCCTGCTGCGTGAACGTGGCCACATGGGCGTCGACCTGGCCCTGCGAGCCCTGCCGGGCTGGGGTGAGAGAGGCTGCCTGATCCTTTCGCAGCTGCTGATGCTGGCCTGTTCGGGGTTGTTCTTCTGGGGCAGCTGGCAGCAGGTGCAGATCAACTGGAGCATGCCGTCACCGGTCACCGGCTGGTCGATGGGCCTGTTCTATGGTACGGGCGTGTTCTTCGGCTTGTCGGCCTGCGCCATTCACATCTACGAGATCGCGCGGTTGGCCATGGGCGGTGAAATCCATCGTCCGGAAATCGCCACCGAGATTCATCAGTAACACGCCCGCTGGCCTGCACCTGCCACGGGCGGTGCGCTCCACATAACAAGAACGGAGTGATGAGATGATCATCATCGCGATTTTCGTATTTTCCCTGCTGGGCGCCATGGCGATTGGCGTACCGATTTCCTATGCGCTGATCCTCTGTGCACTGGCCATGATGTATCACCTGGACCTGTTCGATGCGCAGATCGTCGCCCAGGGGCTGGTCAACGGAGCGGACAGCTTTCCGCTTATGGCCGTGCCCTTCTTCATGCTGGCCGGCGAGCTGATGAACGCCGGCGGCCTGTCCAAGCGCATTGTCAACATGGCTGTCGCGCTGGTCGGGCACATCAAGGGTGGCCTCGGTTACGTGACCATCCTGGCGGCCTGCGTGCTGGCCAGCCTGTCTGGCTCGGCTGCCGCCGATGCTGCCGCACTCGCCGCGCTGCTGGTGCCGATGATGGTCAAGGTCGGACATGACCGCGCCACCTCGGCCGGCCTGGTAGCCGCTTCGGGGATCATCGCACCGGTGCTGCCGCCGTCCATCGGCCTGATCCTGTTCGGCGTGGCCGCCAACGTCTCGATCACCAAGTTGTTCCTGGCCGGTATCGCACCGGGTCTGATGATGGGGCTGTCGCTGTGCGTCGCCTGGTACCTGGTCTCGAATCGCGAAACCCTGATCACCCGTCCGCGCGCGCCGCTGAAAGAGATCCTCAAGGCCTTCTATGAAGGCGTATGGGCGTTGCTGCTGCCGGTGATCATTCTGGTCGGGCTGCGTGCCGGCATCTTCACCCCGACCGAGGCCGGCGTGGTGGCGGCGGTGTATGCGCTGTTCGTATCGCTGGCGATCTATCGCGAGCTGACCTGGAGGAGCATGTACCAGGTGCTGCTGTCCTCGGTGCTGACCACCTCCATGGTGATGTTCCTGGTGGCCTCGGCGATGGTCGCGGCCTGGATGATCACGGTCGCCGACCTGCCGAGCTCGGTGGTCGAGGTGCTCGAGCCGCTGATGGACAGCCCGCGCCTGCTGATGCTGCTGATCGTGGCGATCATCGTGGTGATCGGCATGGCCATGGACATGTCGCCGATCATCCTGATCCTGGCGCCGGTGATGATGCCGGTCGCGGTCCAGGCGGGCATCGATCCGGTGTACTTCGGCGTGATCTTCGTCATGACCTGCGCCATCGGCCTCATCACCCCGCCAGTCGGTCTGGTGCTGAACGTGGTGGCCGGCGTTTCCAAGATCGATTTTCTGGCCACGGCGCGCGGCGTGATGCCGTTCCTGCTGGCAGAGCTGGTGATCATCGGCCTGCTGCTGCTGTTCCCGCAGCTACTGCTGGTCCCTGCGCAGTGGCTGTACTGACCCCAGATTGCGTAGCGGCCGTTCCCTGACGGCCGCTACCCAGGGCTTCTTCCGCCCACATCCATGCCGGAAACGGCACACATAAAAACAAGAGGACATAGTCATGAAATTCATCCCCAAAGCGCTGACTGCACTGCTGTGCTCAACCGCGATGCTGCTGTCGGCGGCGGTGCACGCCGAGGAAATCAACCGTCACAACTTCAAGATCGCCTTCGTGCAGGCCAAGGACCACCCACATGGTCTGGGCGCGCAGAAGTTCGCCGAGATCATCAAGGAAAAGAGCGGCGGCAAGATGAAGGTGATGGTGTTCGCCAGCGGCACCCTGGGTGGTGATGCTCAGGTGATTTCCTCTGTACAAGGCGGCACGGTCGACATGACGCTGGTCACCCCGGGCCTGCTGTCCGGCATCGAGAAGGGCTTTGCCCTGTATGGCCTGCCGTTCCTGTTCCAGGACACCGAAGAAGTCGATGCGGTGCTCGATGGTCCGGCCGGACAGAACCTGCTCACCACCCTGGAGCCGCACGGCATCATCGGTCTGGGCTACTGGGACCATGGCTTCCGCCACGTCACCAACAGCAAGCATCCGGTCGAGAAGGTCGAGGACCTCAAGGGTCTGAAACTGCGCCTGCAGCAGATACCCACCGCCATCGAGTCTTTCCGCGCGCTGGGCGCCAGCGTTGTACCGCTGTCGTTCACCGAGCTGTACACCGCGATGGAAACCCGCACCGTGGATGGCCAGGAAAACCCGCTGGCGGCGATCGAGACCTCGAAGTTCTACGAAGTGCAGAAGTACCTGTCGCTGACCGGCCACTTCTACGATCCGCTGGTCGCGATCTTCAGCAAGCGCACCTGGGACAAGCTCAACGAGACCGAGCGTGAGCTGGTGCGCAGCGCCTCGCTGGAGGCCCAGGCATACGAGCGCAAGGTGTCCCGCGAGATGGCCGTGAGTTCGCGCGAAGCGCTGGCCAAGCACGGCATGCAGATCAACGAGGTCGCTCCGGCGGAGATCGAGCGCATGCGTGAGCAGGTGCGTCCGACCGTCGAGAAGCTGGTGGCCGAGTATGGCCCTGAGCTGATGGTCGAAATGAATGCCGAGATCGTCAAGGTCCGCAACGCCCAGTAATCCCCTCCTGCAGTTGGCCGTCGTCCGACGGCCGCTGCGCCTGCACGCAAGGTAGAAACGCTCATGACCGCTATCAATGTCGGTTTCATCGGCCTCGGATTGATGGGCCACGCCATGGCCGCCAACATCCAGAAACGGGGTTTCGCCCTGGGGGTGATGGCGCACCGCAACCGCCAACCAGTCGAAGACCTGGTCAGCAAGGGCGCCCGTGAATATGCCAATGCCGCCGAGCTGACCCGCGCCGTCGATGTAGTGCTGCTGTGCCTGCCCGGCAGTGCCGAAGTCAGCCGCATTCTGGCTGGCGATACCGGCATCCTCGCCGGTCTGCGCCCTGGACAGATCGTCGTCGATTGCAGCACGGGCGACCCGAATCGCACCGCCGAGCTGGCTGCCCAGGTGACCGCTGGCGGTGGGCATTACCTCGACACACCGGTCAATCGCACGCCCAAGGATGCCCAGGCCGGGCGCCTCAACGTGCTCGCCGGCGGTGATGCCGAGGTGCTCGACAAGGTGCGTCCGGTGCTCGAGTGCTTCTCCGAGACCATCCATCACCTCGGCCCGCTGGGCTCGGGCCACAAGGCCAAGGTGGTCCACAACTTCATCTCCCAGGGCAACGCCACCATCCTCGCCGAGGCGTTCTGCACGGCGGCGAAGAATGGCATCGACCTGGCCGCATTCGCCGAGATCTGCAGCATGAGCGGCGGCTACAGCCGCACCTTCGAGCGGATCATCCCCTACGTCCTGCACGGCGATGACTCCGGGCAGCAGTTCGCCCTGGCCAACTGCGAGAAGGACATGCGCTATTACACCGAGCTGACCAAGCTGACGCCGACCACCGGCATCGTTTCCGACGCGGTGTACCAGACCTTCATGCTGGCCAAGGTGCTCGGCCACGGCGACAAGTACGTACCGCGCCTGTTCGACGTGCTGGGCGAAATCAATGGTGTACGGGTCAGCGCCCGTCAGGAGGACAAGGTATGAAACTGCTGCGTTACGGCCCGCCGGGCCAGGAAAAACCGGCTCTGGTCGCGGCCGATGGCAGCCTGCGCGACCTGTCGCTGCACGTGCTCGACATCAGCCCGCGGGTGCTTGACCCCAAGGCGCTCGACGAACTGCGCGCGCTTGATCCGACCAGCCTGCCGAAGGTCGAGGACGGCGTGCGCATCGGTACGCCCATCGCCAATATCGGCAAGCTGATCTGCGTCGGGCTGAACTACGCCGACCATGCCAAGGAATCCAACCTGCCGGTGCCCAGTGAACCGGTGCTGTTCATGAAGGCGACCAGCGCCATCTGTGGTCCCAACGACGCCGTGATCATTCCGCGTGGCTCGGAAAAGACCGACTGGGAAGTGGAGCTGGGCATCGTCATCGGGCGCAAGGCGCAGTACGTCGAGTGTGAGCAGGCGCTGGAGCATGTCGCCGGCTACTGCATCGTCAACGACGTGTCCGAGCGTGCCTACCAGCTCGAAAGGGGCGGCACCTGGGACAAGGGCAAGGGCTGCGACACCTTCGCTCCCATCGGTCCCTGGCTGGTGACGCCTGACGAAATCACCGACCTGCGCAATCTCGACATGCACCTGAGCGTGAATGGCGAGACCCGGCAGAACGGCAACACCCGCACGATGATCTTCTCCATCGACGAAATCGTCAGCTACATCAGCCAGTTCATGACGCTCAACCCGGGCGACGTGATCTGCACCGGCACGCCACCGGGCGTGGGCGCGGGCATGAAGCCGCCGCAATTTCTCAAGCCCGGTGACCGCATGCGTCTGAGCATCAGTGGGCTTGGTGAGCAATGTCAGGAAGTAGTTGCCTGGCAGCGTTGAGGCTGCCCTTTGCTCCCCTCTCCCGCATGCGGGAGAGGGGCTGGGGGAGAGGGGTGAAGCGTCCGTAAGGGCGTCCCCCAGAGCATAGGCATTCCCTCGATAACTCTTGTTCGCACCTGTAGAGAACCAATCATGCAACGACGCCTGTATCCGGGGCGCGATTTTCGTCGTGCGCAGAACATCGAAGAACTACGTGAGATGGCCCGCCGCCGCCTGCCCAACTTTTCCTTCGAGTACGTCGAAGGCGGGGCGGACGATGAGTTCACCCTCAATCGCAACCGCACGATCTTCGAGAGCGTGACCCTGCAACCGCGCACCTTGCGTGACGTCGGTCAGCGCAGCCTGGAGCGCAGTTTCTTCGGCCGCGCCTCGCAATTGCCGTTCATGGTCGGGCCCACCGGTTTCAACGGTCTGCTGACGCGCGACGGCGACCTGCACCTGGCGCGCGCCGCTGCGGATGCCGGCATTCCCTTCGTGCTGAGCAATGCTTCGACCACTTCCATCGAGGACATCGCCGCAGTCGACGGCGTGCGTGCCTGGATGCAGATCTACCTGTACCGCACCCGCGATCACGTGGCCAAACTGGTCGAGCGGGTGAAACGGCTGAACCTGGAAGCCATCGTGGTGACCACCGACAGCGCCATCTTCGGCAATCGCGAGTGGGACAAGCGCAACTACGCCAAACCGCTGCAGCTGGACCTGCGCAACCGCCTCGATGTGTTGTGTCACCCCGAGTGGATCTGGGACGTGCTGGTGCCCGATGGCGTACCGCGTTTCAAGAACCTCGGCGGCCTGCTGCCGCCCGGCAAGGACTCGGTGAAGGGCGCCGCCAGCGCACTGGCCGCCGAACTCGACCCGACCCTGAGCTGGGACGATATCGCCTGGTTGCGAGACATCTGGCCCGGCAAGCTGATCGTCAAGGGCATGATCCATCCGGATGACGCGCGCCTGGCGCTGCAGTACGGCGTCGACGGTGTGGTGCTGTCCAACCACGGCGGGCGCCAGCTCGATGGTGCGGTATCGGCGCTGGAGACGCTGCCTGAGGTGGCGCGCATCAACCAGGGACGGATGGAGATTTTCCTCGATGGTGGTTTCCGTCGTGGCAGCGACATCGCCAAGGCCCTGCTGCTGGGTGCCAGCGGCGTACTGATCGGTCGCGCCGGCCTATACGGCCTGGCCGCGGGCAAGGGCCCAGGCGCTGTGCACGCGCTCGAGATTCTGCGTACAGAACTGGATCGCACCCTGGGCCTGCTCGGCTGCAGCAGCCTGGAGGAACTGACCCCCGACCTGATCCACGCGCCGCACTGGCGTGCGCTGGCCGAACGTATGCGCGCCTAGTTTTCCCTCCGTCTCGTACTTCCCCACGATTGCGGTACGAGGCGGTTTTTTATTGCCAACATGAAGAAGGGCGCCGAGGCGCCCTTCTTCATGTCTGCATAGACGGGAGTTTTCCCCGACCCTACTTTCGCGGGGCCGGGGTTGCACGTGCCTCGCTTGTGTCGAGGCCGGATCGACTCAGTGCGAATGTCGCGGCACGGCGGAGCCGCGGCAGCCAACCAGAAAGTCGAAATCGCAGCCTTCGTCGGCCTGCAGCACATGGTCGACGTAGAGGCGGTGGTAGCCACCGTCCCAGAGCAGGCCCTGTGGTTGTTGCCAGGCCGCCAGGCGCGCCTGCAATTCCGCTTCGGGGATGTCCAGATGCAGACGCCCGTTGGCGCAATCGAGCTCGATGAAGTCACCGTTGCGTACCACCGCCAATGGACCTCCAGCCGCAGCCTCCGGGGCTACGTGCAGCACCACGGTGCCATAGGCGGTTCCGCTCATGCGGGCGTCGGAGATACGCACCATGTCGGTGATGCCCTTGGCCAGAACCTTGGGTGGTAGGCCCATGTTGCCGACTTCCGCCATGCCCGGATAACCCTTGGGGCCGCAGTTCTTCATGACCAGAACGCAGGTTTCATCGACGTCCAGTTGCGGGTCATTGATCCGCGCTTTGTAGTCGTCGAAGTCCTCGAAGACCACCGCGCGGCCGCGGTGTTGCATCAGTTCCGGGCTCGCTGCCGAGGGTTTCAGCACCGCTCCCTTGGGCGCTAGGTTGCCGCGCAGCACACAGATACCGCCATCGGCGCGCAATGGATTGTCGAGCTGACGGATCACGTCATCGTCGCCATAGATCGGTGCATCCTTGCAGTTCTCCCACAGGTTCTTGCCATTGGCCGTCAGCGCCTGCGGGTTGGGCAGCAGGCCGTTCTCGCCGAGTCGGCGAATGACGGCAGGCAGGCCGCCGGCGTAGTAGAACTCCTCCATCAGGAAGCGGCCGGAAGGCTGCAGGTCGACGATGGTCGGCGTGCCACGCCCCACACGGGTCCAGTCGTCCAGCTCCAGCTCGACGCCCATGCGCCCGGCGATGGCCTTGAGGTGGATCACCGCGTTGGTCGAGCCACCGATTGCAGCATTGAGTCGGATCGCGTTCTCGAATGCTTCGCGAGTCAGAATCTTCGACAGGCGCAGGTCTTCATGGACCATTTCGACGATGCGCATGCCCGACAGGTGAGCCAGCACATAGCGTCGCGAGTCGACTGCGGGAATGGCCGCGTTGTGCGGCAGCGAGGTGCCCAGGGCTTCAGCCATGCAGGCCATGGTCGAGGCCGTGCCCATGGTGTTGCAGGTGCCCGCCGAGCGCGACATGCCTGCCTCGGCGGCCATGAAATCATGGATCGAGATCTTGCCGGCCTTGACCTCTTCGCTGAGCTGCCAGACCACCGTGCCGGAGCCGATGTCCTTGCCCTGATGCTTGCCATTGAGCATGGGGCCGCCGGTTACGACGATGGCCGGGACGTCGCAGCTCGCTGCACCCATCAACAGGGCCGGCGTGGTCTTGTCGCAGCCGGTCAGCAGGACCACGGCATCTATCGGGTTGCCCCGGATCGCTTCTTCGACATCCATGCTGGCCAGGTTGCGGGTCAGCATGGCGGTCGGGCGCAGGTTCGACTCCCCGTTGGAGAACACCGGGAACTCCAGAGGGTAGCCACCGGCTTCGAGTACGCCCTGTTTGACGTGCTCGGCGATCTTGCGGAAGTGGGCATTGCAGGGGGTCAGTTCGGACCAGGTATTGCAGATGCCGATGATCGGCTTGCCCTGAAATTCATGGTCCGGAATGCCCTGGTTCTTCATCCAGCTGCGGTACATGAAGCCATTCTTGTCGGCGCTGCCGAACCACTGGGCGGAGCGGAGGGGGCGTTTGTCTGTCATGAGAAAAACCTGCCAGGGTGCGAAAGGCCATTCAGGGCCTTTCGGGTTGATCGAAAAGGGAGAGGGTTACAGCAGCCAGGTCGAGAGCGCCGGCATGTAAAGCAACAGGCCGAGGACGAACAGCTGGATGAAGATGAACGGCACCATCGACCTGAAGATGTCGGTGAGGCTGATGTCCGGTGGGGCCACGCTTTTCAGGTAGAAGGCCGCCGGGCCGAAGGGGGGCGAGATGTACGACACCTGCATGCTCACGGCGAAGAGGATGCCGAACCACACCGGGTCGTAGCCGAGTTGCACGACAATCGGCACGAAGATCGGCAGGCAAAGCATGGCGATGCCGATCCAGTCGAGGATCATGCCCAGCACCAGGAAAATCAGCATCATCACCAGGATGATGACGAAGGGCGCTACATCCAGGCCGGTGATGGCCGAGGAGACGAAGCGGTTGCCACCCATCAGGTTGTAGACCCCAACCAGGCAGGCTGCACCGATGCCTATCCAGACGATCATCCCGCAGGTTTCCAGCGTTTGGGTCAGGCTGCCCTGAAGCAATTTGACGGTGAACTCACCGCGCACGATCACCGCAAGCAGTACGCCCAGCGCACCCATGGCTGCGGCCTCGGTGACCGAGGCGATGCCGCCGTAGATGCTGCCGAGTACCAGACCGGCAATGGCCACCGGGTAGAACATGCCGCTTAAGGCCTCGGCGACCGTGAGGCGTGGGGTATGACTATCCTGTTCGAGATTGGCACCGCCCATCTGCGGATAGCGCGTACACATCACCACCACGTAGATCATGTAGCAACCCATCAGCAGAAACGCCGGTACTACCGCAGCCTTGAACAGGTCGGCGATCGAGACGCTGGCGATCAGGCCGTAGATGATCAGCACGATCGATGGCGGCACCATGGTGCCGAGCGAGCCACCCGCGCACACGACGCCGATGGCGATGCGTTTGTCGTAACCCAGGCGCAGCATCTGCGGCAGTGCCAGCAGGCCTAGCAGGACGATCTCACCGCCGATGATTCCGGAGATGGCGGCCAGGAAGAACGCCACGACCAACGTTTGTACCGCGACCCCGCCGGGCAGGCGGCCCGCGAAGAAACGCATCGAGTTGAACAGGTCCCGGGCCAGGCCGGAGCGGTCGAGCAACCCCGCCATGAAAACGAACATGGGAACGGCGACCAGGGAGTATTCGGTGATGAAGCCGAACATGCGACTGGCGACCAGGGGCACGGCCATCGGGCCGAACCAGCCCAGGGTAAAGATCGCCGCTACCAGGCCGGTGACATAGGCCAGGGGCAGGCCCAGTATCAGCAGGCCGAAGATGGCAAAAATGATCAGATAAGTTGCGATTTCAATGCTCATGGCGCGATTCCGGGGTCATGGGTTCTTGCGCCAGTGCTGGCTGATGCGTACGACCTGCTGCAGCGCCATGAGGGCAATCGAGACCAGGATGATGATCTTGATGAAGGCGGGTAGCGGCGGGTTCCAGGAGGAGCCTGAGGTTTCCAGGCGCCAGCTGCCGTCCGGTGCATGGGTGGCGTTGAAAGCCAGAACCCAGGCGGCGTAGCCGATGGCCAGGCAGAAGAGGATGCCCAGGACCAGGTTCAGCAGATCCAGCCAGGAGCGCTTTTGCGGCGAAAGGCGGTCGAGCAGGATGCGAATCTGGATATGCCTGTTGGTCGCCAGCGCATAAGGCCCGCCCAGGGCGAAGATGGTCGCGACCAGGAACATGGTGGTCTCGTGAGCCCATTCTGTGGGGGCATTGAATCCATAGCGCATGATCACTTCATAAACACTGACCAGCATGGCGACGAACACCAGCCAGGCGACAGCCTGACCGATACGCTGGATGATTTGGTCGAAGCGGTTCTGGCCAGGTACGGGTTCTGTGACGGGAAGAGGACCGTCGCTCGGTGATTGCGGCAGTTTCACTGTAAAGCTCCTCGTCAGCCCCGACCGTAGCCGGGGCTGTGTGCTCTGAGTGTGGTTTGGAGAGGGGCGTCAGAGCAGGCCTTTGCTCTGCAGGTAGGCCTGGATCGAGTCGACGGCTTCCTTGGCCTCAGGGCTGCGGTCACGCCAGGCGCTCCACTCGGCGCGGGCAATCTGGCGGAATTTCTTCAGCTCTTCGGCGGGGAGCGTGGTCAGGGTCACGTCGCCTTTCTGCTTGGCGATTGCCACCTGCTCTTCGTCCTTGGTCTGCAGGTCTCCGATCAGTTGGGCGGTGAATGCGTCCACCGACTCTTCGAGAATGCGCTTCTGCTCGTCGCTGAGCCCATCCCAGGTGGCCTTGTTGATGGAGATGTCCTTCATCGGCATCGAATGGAAGCCGGGGTAAATCGCGAAAGGAGCGTACTTGTGGTAGCCCTGCTGATAGTTGGTGGCGAACACGGTGTAGTCGGCGGCATCGATCACGCCCTTTTCCAGTGCCGTGTAGACCTCGGAGGTCGGCAGGTTCACCGGTGCTGCGCCGATCAGCTTGAAGGCGTTCGAGACCATGCCTTCCGGGGCCCGGACCTTGAGGCCCTTGAAATCGTCGAGTTTTTCGATGCGCCGCTTGGTGATCAGCGACTCGACGCCGACGGCACCAGCGCGGATCAAGTGCACGTTGTAGGGCTCGACCAGGCGGTTGTAACCGTCCTCACCGCCGTTGCGCATGTAATCGAGGAAAGTCGAGGTATCGCTCCAGGCACCGACCATGTTGCCGTAGACGGCGAAGGCCGGATTCTTGCCGGAGAAGTAGCCGGGGTCGGTGATGTGGCCCTGGATGATGCCGGCGCCGACGGCGTCCAGGGTCTCGTTGTTGCCAACGATGGTGCCGGTTGGCATCACCTCGATGAGGATTTCGCCGTTGGTCTTTTCGCCGACGCTCTTGGCCCATTCCTGGGCGATGCGGAATTCGTCATCGCCGGCATTGACGTTGATCTGGAACTTCCATTCCTCTTTCGCCAGTGCGCTGGTCGAACTCAGGATCAAAGCCAGGGCAGCGAGGCCCTTGCCTAGGCGGTAAGGGGTTGCAGTGAGTTTCATGGTGCCTCTCCGGTTATTTTTATAAGGGCATTTTCTAGCGCATAGGCCCGCGATAGAGCCTCGGCAGAAAACAGACGGGCAGTGCGACATCTGTAATTCTGAGGGTAGAGAGTAGACAGACGAGGGATCATCAACAAATATGTAATTGCGCCTTCTACATATCCAAATGGATATACCTGATTCTTTATGAAACCTCTCAATAGCAGTTGGTTTGTCCGGGCCCGGCTGAAGAGCCGGCACATTCCCCTGTTGGTGGCGCTGGGTGATACCGGCAACCTAAATCGTGCCGCCGAAGGCCTGGGGATCTCCCAGCCGGCCATCTCCAAGCTGCTCAAGGAGCTCGAGGATGGCCTGGAAGTAGCGCTGTTCGAGCGACATGCCCGTGGCGTGGTGCCGACGCTCTATGGCGAGGCGATGATCCGTCATGCACGGAGAATCCAGACCAGCCTCGAGGATGCCTTCGATGAAGTCTGTGCGATGCGCGGTGGGCAACGCGGGCATGTGCGCATCGGCACCATCCTCACCCCCTGTGCCGAGCTGCTTCCGGAGCTGACGCGACGAGTCAAACAGAGCCATCCGAATCTGGAGTTGAGTATTCGTACCGGGTCGAGCCTCGATCTGATGGCGATCCTCAACGATGGCGAGCTGGATTTCCTGGTTGCGCGGTTCTTTGCCGACAGTGCCCAGACCGGCATGTGTTTCGAGCCCCTGTACAAGGAACCACTGTGCGTCTGTGCGCGGGCAGGACTGATCAACCATGTACTGTCGCGCGAGGACCTGCACGCTGCCGATTGGGTGCTGCCGCCGTCCGGTAGTGTACTGCGGCATGAGTTCGATGCTCTCTTCCAGCACGTCGGTATGTACCCGCCGAGCAAGGTGGTGAATGCCGAAAACCTGTTGATGGTGACCACGCTGCTGGAGCAGAACGACATGCTGACCGTGCTGCCGCGCGAAGTGGTGGCGCACTACGCACGCTACGGCATGCTGGCGATCGCCGAACTGGATGCCGGAATAGAGGAAGACCTCAATCGCAACCTGATGGCCTACGGCATCATCACCAAGAACGAGGAGCTGCTGTCTCCTGCTGCCAGGAGCGTGCTGGCGCTGTTGCGCGAGAGCGCGCAGCTGTTGCCGACGGTGGAGCGGTCGGCAGTCTGAATTGCTCGTCCACTGTCCATAGTGGGCGTGCCGGGGGGATTTCCGGGACGAGAGCTGAGCCCTCTGCGTCCCGGTTGCTGCCACGTGTCGCTGAGCCTATCCGAGTACGCTGCGCGCTATCAGAAGGGGTATTCGCAACCGGCTTCGCTGGCTGCCCCACGCAACGCCGCCAGCACATCCTCCGGCAGCTCCAGCCCCTGTTCGAAGGCCCTGGCGCGGCGGTCGATGCCGGCATGACCGGGCATGCGCACCGGGCGCTTGGGTTCGCGCGGCCGGCTGTCCAGGCAGGCACCGACGAAGTGATCCATCTCTGCCTTGAACTCATCGACGCCGCCGAAGAATGCCGGGTCGAAGGTCAGCACGGTCACTGCGGCGCCCCATTGCTTGACGCCGTCCTTGCGGCCGAAGCCGCCCAGGCCGGCGGTCAGGGCCTCGACCATGGTGCCGAGGGCGAAGCCCTTGTGGCCGAACTCCAGGCTGCCCAGCGGCAGGATCGCGCCCGGCGGCGTGCCGAAGTACGCCGCCGTATCGCGGGTCGGCTGGCCATCCGGGCCGATCAGCGCAGCGTGCTCGAGCTGCCCGCCAGCCTGATGGGTCTTGCTCACCAGGCCGTTGGTAATGGTCGACATGCTGACGTCGATGAGAATTGGCTTCTCGCCGGTGGGAATGCCGATGCCCAGCGGATTGGGCGTGTACACCGGGTCGAGGCCGCCATGCGGTGCCACCGAGGCCACGGCCGGGTCGGAAGTGAGTACCAGCGGGATCAGGTTCTGCTCGGTGTAGCGCTGCAGGTAGGCCGCCAGGCAGGCGATATGGTGCGAGCGGCGGATGGTCGCCACGCCGATGCCGAAGGTGCGTGCTGCTTGGGTAGTGAAGTCCAGCGCCTGCTCCACGCAGTAGGGGCCAAGCAGGTAGTCGGCGTCATAGAGCCGCGCCGCCGGTGTCTGGCGGATGATTCGCAGACTCTCGGCATTGCCTTTGGCGTGGCCGGCGCGCAGATCCTTGAGATAGCCCTGCGCGAGCTTCACGCCATGGGTGTGATGGCCGAGCAGATCGCCCTCGACCAGTACGCGGCTGACGACACCTGCCACGTCCGCGCTGACCTCAGCGTCGAGAAACAGCTGTTCGATGAATTGTTCGAGTTCTGCAGGGGCGATACGGCTCATTCGAGTGCTTCCTTGGGCTTGGTCAGGGCGCGCGGGTAGCGCATGCGCCAGTACTTGGCGAGTACCGGGAACAGGGCCACCAGCATTACCAGCAGGGCCAGGCCGATGCTGATCGGGCGCTCGACGAAGGCCAGCAGATTGCCGTCGGCCTTGATCATCGAGGTCATGAAGTTGGTTTCCAGAATGTTGCCCAGCACCAGGCCGAGAATCGCAGGGGCGATGGGGAAGTCGGCGGTGGCGATGACGTAGGCGACGATGCCGCAGACCAGCATGATCCAAATGTCGGTCAGGCTGTTGTTGATGGCGAAGGCACCGACGATGCAGAAGCACAGGATGATCGGCATCAGCACACGTGTCGGTGTTACGGCAAAGATGTGTGCGCTGCGAATAGCCAGGTAGCCGATGGGGATCAGGATGAGATTGGCGACGAAGAAGGCGGTGAACAGACCGTAGGCCATGGCGCTGTTGTCCATGAAGATGGTCGGCCCTGGGTTCATGCCCTTCATGTACAGCACGCCAATGACGATGGCGGTGATGGAGTCACCCGGGATGCCGAACACTAGCGCCGGTACCCAGGCACCGGCTACCGCAGCGTTGTTCGCCGAGCCTGCGTCGACCAGACCTTCGACATGGCCCTTGCCGTAGGCCTCCGGGGTTTTCGAGCGCTTCTTGCTGACGGCGTAGCAGATCCATGCAGCGATATCGGCGCCGGCACCAGGCAGTGCACCGATGAAGGCGCCCAGGCTGCTACCGCGGATCACGTTCTTCCAGTAGCGCTTGAGGTGCGTCGGCACCATGCCGAAGACGCTGCCGTGCTGGGGCGCGATGGTTTGCGTCGCATCCTGCCCGTTGGTCTTGTCGTGGGGGATGGAATAGAGCTTCATCACCTCGTACATGGCGAAGAAACCAATCATCACAGGGATGAAGTTGATGCCTCCCATCAAGTCGGGCACATCGAAGGTGAAGCGCGGCGCGCCGGTGACCATGTCCAGGCCGACCGTGGCCAGCAGCAGGCCGACCATCAGCGACAGGAAGCCTTTGATCGCCGAGCCAGTGGAGATGAACACCGCGCTACCCAGGCCGAGTACGGCCAGCCAGAAATACTCGAACGAGCTGAAATTCAGGGCGAACTCGGCCAGCGACGGGGCGATCATCACCAGCACCAAGGTGCCGGTCAGACCGCCGATTACCGAGCAAGTGACGTTCAGGCCCAGCGCCTCACGCGCACGCCCAGCGCGACCAAGAGCGGCCGAGTCAGCAACGTAGGCAGCGGAAGCAGGTGTGCCTGGAATGTTCAGGTAGGTGCCGGGAATGTCGCCGGCGAAGATGGCCATGGCAGCGGTGGTGATGATTGCCGCAATGGCCGCGGTCGGCTCCATGGCGAAGGTGATCGGGACCAGCAGCGCAACGGCCATGGTGGCCGACAGGCCCGGAATGGCGCCGACGAAAACGCCGAACAGCGCGGCCAGCAGGATCACCAGCAGCGTCTGGAAATTGAAGACGAGCAGAATGCCGTCGAGTAACTCGTTCATGGGTGGCTCCTCAGAAACCTAGGGGCCCGACGGGCAAGGGAACTTTGAGCAGGTGACCGAAGGAGAGACTGATGACCGCTGTGGCCACGAAGCTGATGACCAGAGATGGCATCAGGCGTACGCCACGCTGGATCAGCAGCGTCAGCATGATCAACAGCATCATCGGAGCGGCGCCGATGACTTCGCTGAGGTGGATGTATGCCACGACCAATGCGCAAGGCAGTAGCACAGCCAGTGATGGCAGGCCGAAACCGGCCGTCTTTCCAGCCCCTTCCGTACGCAGCTGGCGCAATGCGTTGAAGCTGAGCAAGGCACCGCCACCGGCCATGCCGATGGCGATCAGCGTGGGGAAAAAGTCGGCGCCGTATTTCATGCCGGGCACGACCGGAAACTCGCGGGCCATCAGCCATACGGCCAGGCCCAGGGCGATGAAGATCAGACCGAACAGAAGGTCTTTCATGGGGGCGCTCTCATACAACCGAGTAAAGGCAAACGGCACCCCCGCAGGAGTGCCATATCGACAGTCGGGCTTATTTTTTCATGCCGATCTTTTCGATGATGCCGCCCATGTAGGTGTTGTTTTCCTCGAGGAAGGCATTGAAGTCGGCGGTGTTGCGCCACTCCGCACCGAAGCCCAGTTTGTGCATGTAATCCTGATACATGTCGGACTTGTAGGCTTTTTCCAGTGCCGCTTCGAGGGTGGCGGCGATTTCCGGCGACAGGTTCTTGGGCCCGGCGATACCGCGCCATTCGCCCAGGGAGTAGTCGCTGCCCAGACTTTCCTTGAGAGTCGGGATATCCGGGAAGGCCGGGTTGCGTTCGGGCGAGAGAATGGCCAGACCCTTGGCCTTGCCGGCGTCGATCATCGAGCGGGCTTCGGGTACCGAGGTCGGCACCAACTGGATGCTGCCGGCCGCCAGTTCGACCATGGCCGGCGCTGCACCCTGGCTCGGCACGAAGGTGATCTTCTGCGGGTCGATACCCTGCTCCAGTAGCAGGCCGGCGAAGGCCACGTGCCAGATGCCGCCCAAGCCGGTGCCCGATGCCTTGATGGTGCCCTTGGGTTCGTTGCGAATGGTTTCCAGCAGTTCGCCGACGCTGTTGTACGGCGCATCTGCCGCGACCTGCACGCCAGGATAGTCATAGTTGGTCATGGCTATCGGGGTGTAGTCCTTGTAGGTCAGCTTGGTCAGCCCCTGCCAGTGCATCATGTTCAGCTCGCCGGTGATGAAGCCCAGCGTGTAGCCGTCTGGTTTGGCGGTGGCCATCACGCTGTGACCGACGACACCGTTGCCGCCCGCACGGTTGACCACGTTGATGGTGACGCCCAGTTCCTTCTCCAGCGCCGCAGCGATACCGCGTGCCGCCGCATCGCTACCACCACCGGCAGCCCAGGGCACGATCAACTGGATAGGCTTGTCTGGGTAAGCCGCCATGGCCATGGGAGAGATCAGCAGGGTGGAGAGCAGGAGGGATTTGAGGGTGCGGCGCGTGGCGCCAACCTGGTTGGAAAGCATGGATGTCACCTATTGAAATTATTGTCAGTGATCGCGCCGTGACTGCAGTCGTTCGGTCGCGATAGCCCGTGTCAGAGGGTTGGGCATGGCCTGCACACTATTGTCTGACAAACGGGGCTGTCTAATGAGGCTTAGTAATCAACCCATAACGAGGGGTTATCTGGGATTGTCGAGCACGCTTTGCAGTGCCTCGTAGAATTCCCTGGCGTTGGCGGACAGCGGCTCGTCCTTGCGTTGCAGCAGGCCATAGCCGAGTGATGGGGTCTGTAGTGGCGGTTGCAGCAGAACCAACTGCCCCAGCGCGACCTGCTGCAGAACAATGGCTTCCGGCAGAAGTGCCAGCGCCTGGCTGTGATGCAGCAGGTGCAGGGTCGACTGTACCGAAGCGGTTTCCACTCGGTTGACCGGGAACTGGATGCCAGCGTCGGTGAAGGACTGCTCGATCATCCGTCGCAATGGCGTATTGGGCGGGTATACCACCCAGGGCCATTGTTCCAGGTCGCGGGCGCTGGGCGTTGCTTCGCGGGCCAGCGGGTGAGCCGGGTCGGCGCAGAGCAGGAAGGGTTCGCTGGCCACTTCCTGATAGCTGAAATGCTCCTGCTGGCGCGGTTCGGTGAAGCGGCCGATGGCCAGATCCAGCTGCTTGTGCAGGAGCATCTGCAGCAGGTAATCACTGGTGTGCTCGACCAGCTCGATGGTCAGCAGCGGGCGCTGGCGTTTGAGTTGCAGCAGGGTCTTCGGTACGACCTGGGCGGTGGCGGCGAAGATCGCGCCGACGCGCAGATGGCCATAGCCGCCCTGGCGCAGGGTATCGAGTTCCTGGGCGAAGTGCTGGCAGTCGTTGAGCGTACGGCGGGCATAGGCGATCACGGTCAGACCCAGCTCGGTGGCCACCAACTCGCGCGGCTGGCGGTCGAACAGGGCGAAGTCGAACATCTGCTCGATCTCGCGCAGCATCTTGCTCACTGCTGGCTGACTCAACCCCATCTGCTGCGCCGTCGCGTGCATGTTGCCGGTGTCGGCGAGGGTTTCTATCAACTGCAGATGGCGAAGGCGCAGCCAGTTATGCAGGGTTGGCAGCTTGTTCAGGCTCACGACTACGGAACTCCCTGTGAGGCGGTGCGATAACCAGTGTGTATCGGGCGTTGACGATTCGTCATTGGTCGAGTGCACGAACGCTTGGCTATGGTCGCACAGCAGCGGCCAGGCATCCATTTGGGGTGCTGTGCGGTCGCCTTCCAACAACAATTCAAGAGTCCGCCCATGGCCCGCCCCCTGATCCTCACCCCCGAAAATACGCTTCCCGAAGATGGCCTTGCCGGCACCCTGATCGCGCGCATCTGGCTGCCAGGCGACCTGGCTGGGCCTGTTCCCGTGCTGCTGCATGAAGATGGCGTGTTCGACCTCAGTCCGCTGTCGCCCACCCTGGCCGGCCTGTGCGAGCTGGAAGACCTGGCCGTGCGCGTGCATGACAGCCGAGCCCAGCGCCTGTGCAGTGTCGCCGAGCTGCTGGCCAACAGCGGCAGCGAGCGTAGTGCCGCCCTGCCAAGCCTGCTGGCGCCAGCGGATCTACAGGTGATCAAAGCGGCAGGCGTTACTTTCGCGGCCAGTATGCTCGAGCGCGTGATCGAAGAGCGCGCCGGCGGCGATCCGCAGCGTGCGGAAGAAATCCGCGGCCAGGTGCGCGCGGTGATTGGTGACAACCTGCGCAGTGTCGTCCCGGGTTCGGAAAATGCCATGCGCCTGAAGGCACTGCTGCAGGAACAGGGACTGTGGTCGCAATATCTGGAGGTGGGCATCGGCCCGGATGCCGAGGTCTTCACCAA
Source organism: Ectopseudomonas toyotomiensis (assembly GCF_017167985.1). Classification (NCBI taxonomy): domain Bacteria; kingdom Pseudomonadati; phylum Pseudomonadota; class Gammaproteobacteria; order Pseudomonadales; family Pseudomonadaceae; genus Ectopseudomonas; species Ectopseudomonas toyotomiensis. The sequence goes on from NZ_CP070505.1 coordinate 2,487,008, forward strand.
GGCGCCGGTGCTGGCGGCCGTCGGCACCGGTATGGATATCGGCATTCATCCCGGCTCGGCCTGGAACAACCCCGAGCCCGAGGTGGTGCTGATAGTCAATAGTCGTGGCCAGGTGCTCGGCGCGACCCTCGGCAACGACGTCAATCTGCGCGATTTCGAGGGCCGCAGTGCGCTGCTGCTGAGCAAGGCCAAGGACAACAACGGCTCCTGCGCCATCGGCCCATTCATTCGCCTGTTCGACCAGAGTTTCAGCATCGACGACGTGCGCAACGCCGAAGTCGATCTGCGCGTTGACGGCGATGAGGGCTTCGTGCTCAAGGGCCGCAGCAGCATGAATCAGATCAGTCGCGACCCGCTGGATATCGTTGGTCAGACACTTAACGCCAACCACCAGTATCCGGATGGCTTCCTGCTGTACTTGGGTACGCTATTCGCCCCGACCGAGGATCGCGACCAGCCTGGCAACGGCTTCACCCACAAGTTGGGCGATCACGTCAGCATCAGCAGTCGCCAGCTCGGCGCGCTGCACAACCGCGTGCAGCACAGCAGTGCACTGGCGCCCTGGACGTTCGGCCTGTTGGCCTTCATCGACAACCTGGCCCGCCGTCAGCGGGCCTGATCGCGCTCCTAGGTCAGTGCCTGCTGTTCGTTACGCAGGTGCTCCAACAGCAGGCTCGCCAGCGGCGACAGACTGCTGCCGCGGCGATGGATGATCGAACACGGCTCGTTGCGCGCCTGCAGCTCCAAGGGCAGGCGGCGCAACAGGCCGAATCCCTCGCTTGAGCAGGCGATGGAGTGGGGCATTACCGCTACCAGCTGCGGGTCTTCCTGGAGCAGGCTGAGCATGGTGAAGGTCGAGGAGGTCTCCAGCGGGTAACGTGGGAACTCCAGGCCGGCCTCGCCGAACTCGCGCTCCAGCACCGTGCGCATCGGCGTGCCGGTGGGGTAGACCACCCAGCTGTAGCCGCTCAGGTCGGTCAGGTTCAGTGCCGGGTTTGCCTGCTGCGGGTGCTGCGGCGCGGCCACCAGCGCCAGGCGTTCGGCGTGCAGGCTCAGGCATTCATAGTCATCCGGGTGCTGGCTGCCGCTGGTTCGGGCGATGGCCAGGTCCAGGCGGCCTTCGTCGAGCAGCTTGAGCAAGCGCGGGCTGATGTCTTCGACGATCTGCACGGAAATATCCGGCTGCGCCTGGCGCAGGCGGGTGAGGGCGCGCAGGACCAGCGGCACCGAGCCGGCGATGGTGCCCACTGCCAGGTGACCACCATGGCCCTGGAGGATGCCCTGCATCTCGTCGTGCAGGTGTGCCAGGTCGTTGTGGATCAGGCGCGCGTAGCGGATCACGCAGCGGCCCATGTCATTGGCCTGCAGGCCCTGGGCCGTGCGTATGAACAGGGGCGTGCCGAAGGTGGTTTCGATCTCGTGCAGCGCCTTGGTCGCACCCGGCTGGCTGATGGCGATGCGCTCGGCTGCACGGTGCAGGGTGCCCAGCTCGTCAAGGGCGATCAGCAGGCGCAACTGGCGAATACGCAGGCGCGAAACGATGTAGTTGAGTGGCTGCAACATAGGGGGATGACGAAAAGTTATCACCTAATCAGAAGCTTTCATTAGGCAGCACTGCGGGCAATTTTTAAAGTGCTGGCCAAGCAACGCCGCAGCGTCGGCGCAAGAACAACCGGACAAGAACAACAGGAGCACTGCGATGCGGTTGATTCAGTTTGAGAACGAACAGGGCCAGCGCCAGGTCGGCGTCGTCGGTGATGCACGCATCAGCGTGGTCAAGGGCGTCAGCAGCACCCGTGAGCTGGCGCTGCAGGCGATCCGTAACGGTCACGGCCTGATCGCCGAGATCGAGCGTCTGGGCGTCGAACATGGCCCGGTCTACGCCGAGCTGATCGAACGGAAGCGTCTGCTGGCTCCGCTGGATCACAGCGATCCGGCTCACTGCCTGATCTCCGGTACCGGTCTGACCCATCTGGGTAGCGCCTCCACGCGCGACAAGATGCACCAGCAGGTGGAAGCGCAGCAGGCCGAAGGCAAGCTCACCGACACCATGCAAATGTTCCAGTGGGGCATGGCCGGCGGCCGCCCGGCTGCAGGCAACGAAGGCGCACAGCCGGAGTGGTTCTACAAGGGGGACGGCAGCATCGTGGTTCGCCCCGGTGAGGACTTCCCGGTACCCGACTTCGCCGAGGACTTCGGTGAGGAGCCGGAGCTGACCGGCCTCTACGTGATTGGCGACGATGGCCAGCCGTATCGCATCGGCTTCGCGCTGGGCAACGAGTTCTCCGACCATGTGGTCGAGCGCAAGAACTACCTGTACCTGGCCCACTCGAAGCTGCGTTTCTGCTCCTTCGGTCCGGAGATGCTGATCGGTGAGCTGCCGCGCCACCTGTCCGGCATCAGCCGTATCCGGCGTGGCGACCAGGTGTTGTGGGAGAAGGAGTTCCTCTCTGGCGAGGACAACATGTGCCACAGCCTGGAGAACCTCGAGTACCACCACTTCAAGTATCGCCAGTTCCTGCGTCCGGGCGATGTGCACGTGCACTTCTTCGGCACCGCGACCCTGTCGTTCGCCGACGGCATCAAGGCGCAACCTGGGGATACCTTCGAAGTCAGCCTGGATGCGCTGGGCGAGCCGCTGCGCAACGGGATCAGCGTGCATGCGCCAGCGGTGAAGGTCGGTGGTGTACGCCAGCTTTAAGCCGCTATCAGGCCCGGCGGCGTTGCTGTCGGGTCGAAAATCCGCCTGGCGGGTTGACGGATTGCGCCCTCACAAGGGGACGAATGCCGAAGTTATCACTTATCATATGTCCGACAACTGCAGTAGAGTTGTCACTCCTCGACTCAGAAGGTCGAGGCCTCATTCATTGTCCGGGGCGGCATTGCCGTCCCTCCTGACAGGAGAACGCCATGCTGAGTCTGACTGGCCACAATTACATCGGCGGTGAGCGCCGCGCCGCCGGCACCGCCCTCCACAAGAGCCTCGACGCCAGCAGCGGTGAAGCGCTGCCGTACACCTTTATCCAGGCCACGCCGGAAGAAGTCGACGCTGCCGCCCAGGCTGCCGCTGCCGCTTATCCGACCTACCGCAACCTGTCGGCCGTGCGCCGTGCCGAGTTCCTCGAGGCCATCGCCGACGAAATCGATGCCCTTGGTGACGACTTCGTCGCCCTGGTCACCCGTGAAACCGCACTGCCCGCTGCCCGCATTCAGGGCGAACGTGGTCGTACAAGTGGCCAGATGCGCCTGTTCGCCAAGGTGCTGCGTCGTGGTGACTTCTACGGTGCGCGCATCGACCGCGCCCTGCCGGATCGCCAGCCGCTGCCGCGTCCGGATCTGCGCCAGTACCAGATCGGCGTCGGCCCGGTTGCCGTATTCGGCGCCAGCAACTTCCCGCTGGCTTTCTCCACCGCGGGTGGCGATACCGCCTCGGCCCTGGCCGCCGGTTGCCCGGTGGTGTTCAAGGCGCACAGCGGCCACATGGCCACTGCCGAGTGCGTGGCCGATGCGATCATCCGCGCCGCCGAGAAAACCGGCATGCCCAAGGGCGTGTTCAACATGATCTTCGGTGGCGGCGTCGGCGAGATTCTGGTCAAGCACCCGGCCATCCAGGCCGTCGGCTTCACCGGTTCGCTGAAAGGCGGTCGTGCCCTGTGCGACATGGCCGCTGCCCGTCCGCAGCCGATCCCGGTGTTCGCCGAGATGTCCAGCGTCAACCCGGTGATCGTCCTGCCGGGCGCCCTGAAAGCGCGTGGTGCCACTGTGGCCAAGGAGCTGGCTGGCTCCGTGGTACTGGGCTGCGGTCAGTTCTGCACCAACCCGGGCCTGGTCATCGGCATTCGCAGCGCCGAGTTCAGCGACTTCGTCGCCGGCCTGGCCGACGCCATCGGCGCACAACCGGCACAGACCATGCTCAACGCCGGCACCTTGCGCAGCTACACCAGCGGCGTTGCGCAGCTCAAAGGCCATGCAAAAGTCAGCCATCTGGCGGGCAACGAGCAGGCCGGCAACCAGGCGCAACCGCAGTTGTTCAAGGCCGACGTGAGCATGCTGCTCGAAGGCGACCACCTGTTGCAGGAAGAAGTCTTCGGCCCGACCACCATCGTCGTCGAAGTCGCCGACAGCACCGAGCTGACCCGTGCCCTGCAGAGCATGCACGGCCAGCTGACCGCGACCCTGATCGCCGAGCGTGAAGACCTCGCCACCTTCCGCGACTTGCTGCCGCTGCTGGAAGTCAAAGCCGGCCGCATACTGCTCAACGGTTACCCGACCGGTGTGGAAGTCTGCGACTCCATGGTCCATGGCGGCCCGTACCCGGCGACTTCCGACGCTCGCGGTACTTCGGTCGGCACCCTGGCGATCCACCGCTTCCTGCGTCCGGTCTGCTACCAGAACTACCCGGACGAGGTCCTGCCGGAGGCGCTGCAGAACGCTAACCCGCTGGGTATCCAGCGTCTGGTCGACGGCGTGCACAGTCGTGACGCGCTGAGCTGATCGGCACGCTGCAACGAAAAATGCCGCACCCGTTAGGGTGCGGCATTTTTCATTCAGGCGGCTGCGTCCTTATTTGGCAGCGGCCTGGGTTTTCTCCACCGCCTGGATGATCACCTTGGCCACATCGCTCGGGCGAGACTGCTGCGGCACGTGGCTGGCGGCGACCTCGGTGGTCTGCGCGCCGATCTTCTTGGCGAAGTCGCGCTGCATTTCCGGCACGATCATGCGGTCGTCGCTGGCGACGAGGTACCAGGACGGCTTCTGCTTCCAGGCCGCGACGCTGGTGCGGTCATCGAACGCCGCCGCGCGGATCGGGCCCTGCGTGGCGGTCATGATCGCCGTCTGCTTGGCAGGCAGATCCTGCGCGAAGTCGGCGGCCATGCCCTGTGGCGTCAGGTAGAGGAAGCCGTTCTTGTCGGCCGCGATCTGGCTCGAGCCCGGCGCGGTGGGATAGCCGCCGTACAGCTCGCCGGTGGATTGGCCCGCATTCGGCGCGAAAGCCGCGACATAGACCAGGCTGCGCACCTTGTCGTCGCTACCGGCCTGGCTGATCACCGTGCCGCCCCAGGAGTGGCCGACCAGTACCACGTCGCCTTCCTGGTTGTTCAGCACGCGCTGGGTGGCGGCTACGTCGTCGACCAGTGAGGTCAGCGGGTTCTGCACCACGGTGACCTTGATGCCTTTTTCCTGCAGCAGCGGCACGACCTTGGCCCAGTCGGAACCGTCGGCGAAGGCGCCGTGAACGATAACTACCGAAGGCTTGGCGTCGGCGGCCTGGACATTGACTGCGAAGAAGGGGCTGGCGATGGCGAGGGCGAGGATCAGCGGCTTGGTATTGAACATGATTGAATCTCCTGTGCTTGGGGGAGTTCAGTGTCGATAATGCGCCGGTGTCCCGGTATCGGTCGTTTATCCGAGGCCTGCAAATAAAGGAGAGCTGCAAGGTGAATGACGCCGTCGCGCTGGAAGACGTCATGCTGGCACTGGCCATGGTCGGCGATCTGAGCATGGGCCAGCCCATCGATCAGTCGCGGCGTACCGCGCGCCTGGCGCAATGGCTGGTACAGGCCGGTGGCGGTGATCAGGCGCAAATCGATGCAGCCCGGCAGGTGGCGCTGTTGCGCTGGTCCGGCTGTACCGCCAACGCCGACGGCTTCATGCGTCTGCTCGGTGACGACGTCGGCGGCCGCCGCGCCATGCTGGCGCAAACCCTGGATGCCGCCGGCCAACGTGCCATGCTGCGTACCACGCCGCTGGCCCAAGTGCATTGCGAGATCGCCGGCGATATCGCCCGCACCCTGGCGCTGGGCGTGGAAGTCGAGCGAGGTCTGCGCCATATCTTCGAGTGCTTCGACGGTAGCGGCCGCCCGCTGGGCCTACGCCACCCCGATGTCCCGCCGGTGGTGTATCAGGTCGTGTTGGCCGGCGATCTGGAAATCCTCTCGCGGGCCCACGGCCTGGACGCGGCGCTGGAGTGGATCGGCGCGCAGGGTGATCGTCGTTATCCCGCTGCTCTCGTCGACCTGCTCAGCCGCCATGCAGCGGATTGGCTGCAAGCGCTGCGCACCCCCGAGGGCGCGCAGCCTGTCGGCGGGTCGGAGGTTTCCCTGACCCTGGTGGGTGACGTGATCGACCTCAAACTGCCCTGGCTGGCCGGCTATTCACGCCAGGCCGCGAGCCTGGTGCGCGACGCCGGTCGGCTATGTGGCTTGCCCGAAGATCGCCTCAACATGCTGGCCAAGGCCGCGCTGATCCATGGCCTGGGCCGGGCGGCCGTGCCCAATCGCATCTGGAGCACGCCCGGCCCGCTGCTCGACGGTGATCTCGAAGCGGTGCGTCTGGTGCCCTACTGGACGCAGCGCGCCTGCAGTCAGATCGGTGGCCTGAACGAAGCCGGACAACTGGCTGCGCATGCCTACGAACGACTGGATGGCAGCGGCTATTTCCGCTCATTGAGTGGCGACGCCCTGCAGGCCGAACACCGTCTGCTGAGCGCCGCGCTGGCCTGGCTGGCGCTGCGTGGCGAACGCCCCTGGCGCGCTGCCTTCAGCGATGAGCAGGCCGCCCGCGTATTGCTGGATGAAGCCGAGCAGGGGCGCTTCGACCCACGCGCCTGCCAGGCGGTGATCAGCGCCGCGCATGGCGAGCAGGCTCCACTGGTCAGCAAACCCGGCAACGGCCTGCTCAGCGAACGCGAGACGCAGATTCTGCAGCGCATCAGCAGCGGAGCCAGCAACAAGGAAGTGGCGCGCGACCTGGGCATCAGCCCGAGCACGGTGCGCACCCACGTCGAGAGCGTGTTCCGCAAGCTGCAGTGTTCGACGCGCGCGGCGGCAACCTTGAAGGCGCTGACCTTGGGGGTGATCTGAGGCGAGGCCGGTGGATCAATCACCTCCACCGCCGCCATCGCCGCCTCCACTGTAGTCGAAGCCCCCGTCACTGAAACCTGAGCCGGAGTCCTGTCCGGTCAGGCCGCTGCGCTTCCTTTTGCCCGGAGGTTGTCTGGGCCTTGAGCGTCGCCACGAATAGATGAAGATCACCACGAATCCGGCGGCGATCAGTAGCAGAATATCCATGCGTATTCCCCCCATTGCCTGGCGCTCATCCTAGGCGGTAATAACACCCGAGGTAAGGCTGAGGGAAGCGCAGAAACGCAGAAGCCCGCACATTGGCGGGCTTCTAAAATGGCGCATCCGGCGGGATTCGAACCCACGACCCCTCTTCGGAGGCCAATACGGTACAGGAATCTTGGTTGACTAGTAATGCTCTTGAACGTCTCTAAGTGCCGTGAAATCGAGGCTTTACCCTGTGTCGTTGTCTACAGTTTATGGCTCTTGACGCTACCTAAGGGCGGTTACCTAAGGCACAAAACACGAAATCTGGATTCTCGGTTTTTGACCACTAGCTCGCCGGGCTTCGTCCTGCCGCTGGAACTTGTTGAGGTCAGCCGCCATGCGGCGGAGTAATCCTCGGGAGCTGGAAGCAGCTCATCCATCCTTGGAGCCCAAGTCGCTTGCGATCTTGCCGAAGGACTCCCAGTGGCCAACCAGTTCATCAACGCGATCAGGAATGCGTGGAGTCTTACTGAGTACCAGGCAACGGGTGGTGCCTACATACTCCTCGAGCAGGTAGAGCGTGCTTCCAACATCGACTCCCATTTCCTGCAGAACGTCGTGGGGCAGGCGAATGGCACCATCGCCTTCCCAGTCTTCGATCACTACATGATGTTTCATCGCGACTCCAAAAGACGGTTGGATGAGGTGTCCGCAAGGGGAGGCGGCAGGCTGCTGCCAACTAAATCCCGCGGCGTAGACCGGCAGCATAGCAAAGAGCGAGCAGGCTCGAGAAAGGTAACGAACGCGTCTATCCCAGCCATTGCTGTCGGTGGACGAAAACTCACCCGAGCAGCTCAACTGCGCAAGTCGGGAACGAGCACCCGGAATGGGGCGTCAGGAATGCGCACAATCGATTCAGACCACGAACAGAGCGATACCAGAGGCGCTTACCTGCCGCATGACGCGCCAAATGACGCTACAATAATGCCATATGTCGCATCTGGAGGAATACGTTATGGTTTCCGCCGACACTCGCACCCGCAAGGCAGCACCCGCCGCCCGTAGGCCAACGGAATACCTTTTCCAAAGTGACTCTGACCAGCTCAGTCCGGTCATGGTCTACAGGCTCACGGTCAAGGGCTTCAACCTGAAAGACGTGCAAGACATGCTTGCGATTTCTGATCTGTATTCGACGAAGAAGATCATGAGTCGCATTGTGGGCAAGTCCATCAGGACGATTCAGCGCCAGGGCAGCAAGCAACCAGCACACCTCAACTCCCAACAGAGCGCCGTGGCCTTCCAGTACGCGAAGGTGCTGGAGCACGCGATCAATGTATTCGGCACCCAAAAGCTGGCCGAAGAATGGCTAGGGCGCCCTTGCAAGTATCTGGACGGTGACGTGCCGCTGGACGTTATCGACAACCCAGTGGGGTTTCAGGCAGTCGAGGACTATCTGGAGCGCATTGAGTACGGGGTCTATCAGTGAACCCATTACCCTGGTCTGGCTCATGGTACGCATGGCGCCTCGACCGTGAGCTCTACAAGGACACCTGGGACAGTGGCATTGGTGCCCACAAGCTGGGTGGCCGCTGGAACGTTCCGGGGCGAAACGTTGTATACGCATCGGCAGATCCCTCAACCGCCATCTTGGAGGTGGCGGCGCATGTCGGCTTCGATGCGTTGGATACGGTTGCGCATGTGCTCACATGCTTCGAGGTGCTCGATCAAAGCCTTATCAAGGTCGTACAGCCTGAAGATGTTCCCAATCCTATCTGGCTGACGAGTGCATCCGCTTCACCTAACCAGCAGAAATTTGCAGACGCCCTGCTGGCCGAGCATCCGTTCGTACTGATCCCATCCGCCGTCACTCGCCACTCTTGGAACTTGCTTGTCAGTCGCGAGCTGGCCGAGGGCAGGTATCGAATGATCAGCCAAGAACGCTTCGGCCTGGATACGCGCCTCGTTAAGGTCTGAGCCGCTTTGCGCTGGCTGAGCCAGCAGTGTCTTTCAGGTGAACGCCTTTAGATTGCGTGACAGCTCTTCACGTAGCCGTAGTACCAGGACGTGTACCGGCCAGAACAAAAGGCCCTACCTGTCCCCCTGATTTACAACTCATCTCTAGCCGCAGCTTCTGACAATTGAACTCGCCCCAGGCCTATTAGCTAACACCGCCCCTATTGAGCTGAAAATCCCGCAATACCACCGGGGGAATTTAATATCCCTATGCCGCATTCAGCTAATCCACCGGCAGTTCATTGATAGGTCATCGAGACTTCGCTCCGTAGCCACCGTGGCTGCACTCGTCTACCGCAAATGTCGGTGGCAGTCCTGCAAAAACCACTGACCCGCCACAAGCGCTCACTGGGGCACCTCCGCCGAACTAGCCAAATACACCCTCGTGACGACAGAACTCTCCGCCAAATCGCCCATATCCAGCGTGCGCCTCCGGAATAGATCACTAGACCTCGACTGGTCTAGTCTTTCACTCACTCTATTCGAATGACATTGCAAGCTATATAACGAATAGCCGGCCAGAGATTGGCACCGATTGCCTAGGGAGAGAGGCGAATGATTGAGTCAATACGGATAGTGGGGGTGGCTTCGTATGGACAAGAGGTACAAGCGCTTGATGGGCTGACGAAGTTCAACTTTATCTACGGTGCCAATGGGTGTGGCAAAACCACAATTTCCAGGGTGATCGATAACCCCACTCGTTATCCGAGTTGCCATGTTGGCTGGAAGAGCGGCGTGCCCCTTCAGGCTATGGTCTACAACCGCGACTTCGTTGCACGTAATTTCGGCCCTTCCGCAGAGCTCAAAGGCATCTTCACCCTCGGTGAAAAGAACGTCGAGAATGTTGCCAAGATCGCGGCACTCAAACAGGAGTCCGGTAGCTGTAGTGGACGCATCAGCAGTCTGAGGGAGACTCTAGAAGGGCTGGATGGTCTGGGAGGAAAACGCAAAGAACTCGCCGATCTCGAGGCTTGGTTTCAGGAGACATGCTGGGCCCAGAAAAAAAAGCACGATAGTGCATTCGCTTTGGCATTCCAGGGCGTACGCAACAATGCCGAGAACTTCAAGGTCCGTGTGCTGCAGGAGCATGCTGGGAATTCTGCAGCATTGGTTTCGTTGGCCGATCTCCAGGAGAAAGCCAAGACCATTTTTGGCCCCTCACCTATGTTGGAGCCCCGCGTCGTATTGCCTTCGTTCGATGCGCTGTTGTCCCACGAATCGAATCCGATCCTGAGCAAGCGCGTTCTGGGCCGGGAAGATGTCGATATCGCGGCAATGATCAAGGCGCTGGGCAACAGCGATTGGGTGCGGCAGGGCCGGGCTTACTTCGATGAGGCGACAGGAGTCTGCCCTTTCTGCCAGCAAGCCACAGAAGCCTCGTTCGCGGCCAGTCTGGAGGCCTATTTCGACGAAACGTTTCTGGATGACAGTCGTGCCATTGATGAACTGGCTAAGACCTATGCCGCGGCGGCCGATCACCTTTTGGCGCAATTGTCCGAGATCCTTAATGCGCCTTCCCGATTCCTCGATGCGGAAACACTGAAGACAGAAGTGGCGCTGCTGGCTTCTCGGATTGCCCTCAATCGTCAGCATCTTGCCGATAAGCAACGCGAGCCAAGCCAGCTCATTGCACTGGAACCTCTGGCTGACGCTCTGGGCGCGATCTCCCAGGCACTGGCGCTTGCCAACGAGCAGATCGAGTCACACAACGCTACGGTAGCTAATCTGGGCAAAGAAAAGCAGCAATTGGCAAGCCAGGTGTGGAAACACATCGTCGCCATCGAGCTGGCGCCCGCATTGCAGGATTACTCGACGAAGAAGCGAGGGTTGGTGGGCGCGATCACTGCCTTGAACGGAAAGATCGAAGCGGCGGAAGCAGACCGGCGTCAGGTGGAGAAAGAAATAGCTGAGCTGGAGCGTGCGACCACCAGCATCCAGCCGACCATCGATGCAATAAATACCTTGCTAGCCTCGTTCGGTTTTCATGGTTTCTCCCTAGCCAAGGCAGATAGCGGTACCGCCTATGTGCTGCGGCGACCGGATGGTATGGATGCGAAGGAAACCTTGAGCGAAGGCGAACGTACCTTCGTCACCTTCCTCTATTTTTACCATCTGCTCAAAGGCAGCGATTCGGAAAGCGGCGTGACGACTGACCGTATAGTGGTCTTCGACGATCCTGTGTCGAGTCTGGATAGCGACATCCTCTTCATCGTTAGCAGCCTGATCAAGGCGCTGTTCGATGAGGTGCGCCAAGGAACCGGTCACATCAAACAGGTTTTCGTACTGACCCATAACGTCTACTTCCACAAGGAAGTGAGCTTCAACGCCCGGCGCACTGATAGAAACGCGATGCGCAGCGAGGAAACCTTCTGGGTCGTCCGAAAATCCCACCACTCTTCAAGAGTAGAGGCCCACACAAGCAACCCGATAGTCACCTCATACGAAATGCTGTGGGCGGAGGTACGACGGGCCGACCGATCCAACCTTTCAATCCAGAACACCCTCAGACGCATTCTTGAAAACTACTTCAAGATCCTCGGTGGGACCGATACCGACGACATCTGCAACCTGTTCGAGGGGCGTGAGAAGGTCATATGCCGATCGCTTTTTTCATGGGTCAACGATGGTTCCCACTTCGCACACGATGACCTGTATGTCGCTGTCGACGATGCAATGGTGGAAAGCTACCTGAATATCTTCAAGGCGATCTTCGTCAAATCCGGGCATTTGGCTCACTACAAGATGATGATGCGAGAAGCATACTCAGACGATTCTGAGATCGCGGCCAAAACTCAGGAACAGCAGGCCGATGCACAGGGGGCCGTCCATGCCTGAACAATATGAGGCTTGGATACATTCATACTGCGTAGCAGAGAAGCCTACTCAGCGCTTATGACAGCATCCGATCCGAATCGCCTTATCGCCTCGCTGGTACGGGATCAGGTCAATCTTGACCTGAAAACAGCGGATGTCTGCTTTCTAGCAGGTCTGTACCTGCGAGCGGACAAGGCTGGGCTTGCGTCGTTCGAGGAAGATCTGCTGATCGACCTGTTTGAACAGGTCTGCGATGTCGTCGAACCCGCTGCCGAAAATCCGCGCAAGCGCGCGACCCACGCCATTCAACGATTACGCGAGCAGCGCATGCTGGCCCGAGTTGATGGCGCCGGCATCGTTCGGGCGGGCGAGTATGCGCTGACACGACTTGCTGCTGCGGTTATCGAATACTTTCTGGCGGACGAGGCCCTGACTCGGGAAAGCCTCAGCCTACTGACCGGTACCTTGCGCGCTCAACTTGCCGACATCCTGGCGACAGCCAGGAAGGCCCATAACGATGAGGATTGGCGTCAGCGCGTGGTCGCCCCCCTGAGGATCACGGTCGGTGACATGGTGGCGGGTATCGAACGTCGGCAGCGGGGGCTTGATGCCCAGCAGGAGGAAATCCAGGCGGAAATCGCTAGCCTGCTGTCGAACGACTGGTTTAGCGCAATCGATCGATGCCAGAGCCTGCTCGACGCAACGACCCACACATTGCGCGAGCTCAATGAAATCCTGCTGCGAGACACACACCATTTCGTTGCGTTGCTCCAGGACATCCAGGCGCTGGCCGTTTCAGCAGAAAATGTCGAAGCCGAGGGAGCCGCACAGCGGGTCATCGAACATGTAGACCGGATCGGAGCCTGGGGCGGTGCACGCCAAAAGGCATGGTCCGAATACTACCAGTATGTACACCGCTACCTGCGCGACGTGGTCAGACTGGATCCTGATCGGGCGCTGAGCCAGCGCTTGCGCGATCAGATTGCGGAGTGGGGAAACAGGCCTTTCCATCTACTAGCTGCGCATGCAGGCTCTATCTGCCTGCTACGCACACTTGAAGCACGCGTCGAGCGTCCGGTGGTGGCCAGGCCAAAGACTGATCGTGAGGCCGAACCAGCCTGGGTGGAAGCTGAAAATGCGCTGGCAGATATCGAAGTGTTGGTGAGTCGGGCGCTCGACGAGGGCGTAGATACCTTGGCGGGGCTAACGGTGCAGGTACTCGCCACGCTGACCGACGATAGCCAATACGTGGCTGCGGGTCGCATCGCTGACGCAGCTGCAAGGCTAGCCCGATTGCGTTCAAGCCGCGAGCGGCTATGGCTAGAAGTGGGCGAACAGCTCGAAGTCGAGGAATGGACTGTCCAGGGCCGGAGGAAAGTGGAGTGAGCGATGCCGTATTCGATTCTCTGGAAGAGGTGATTGTCGACGAGCGATTCCCCGAGGTGGATCTGATGCTGCGACGTGGACGCCATATCGGTCGAGATGATGGCTGCCCCTATGATTACCTGGTGGAGGCACAGGCGCTGCTCGAACCTTTTTATCGGCGTTTCGGTTGTGAGCTGATCCAGCAGAGCGATGGCTATTTCTATTTGCTGCCCAGCGGCGAGCGGCTGGGGCGACGTCAGCTATCCGTCGGCGAAATGCTTATCGGGCAGGTGCTGGCGCTGATGTATCTCGATCCCGCGACTTTGCAGCATGGCGGCATGGCGACACGTGAAGCGCTATTGCAGCGGCTGTCCGGATTACTGGGCACCGATGTGCTGGTGCGTACGCTAAATCCGCGTAGACGCAAGTATGACGAACGCATTGCCGCTGAAACTGTGCGAGGGAAAGCGGACGAGGCGCTGCGTAAGTTAGCTGAGCTGGGTTTCATCGATGTGGTTGATGCGGCCAGATTGCGCCTGCGTCCGGCACTCATGCGCTTTGCCGAGCCAGTTCGCGGGCTCACAGATCCCAGCGACGCCCTAGAGCGGCTGGTTGCGCGTGGAGAGGTATTACTGGGTGATGCTAACGACATGGATGACGATAGCGGCGACGCGGAGGGGGAGGAAATGTTGTCATGAGTCGAACGCGTGCCGATGCTTTAGCCCTGGTCAATTGGAAAGGTGTCTTCTACGAGCGTTATCTACTCGATCGGCATGTCACTGCGCTGGAAGGCAGCAACGGTGCCGGCAAGACCACGGTGATGATTGCCGCCTATGTCGCTCTGTTGCCCGATATGTCCCGCCTGCGCTTCACCAATCTCGGCGAGACTGGAGCGACTGGCGGCGACAAGGGTATTTGGGGACGTCTAGGTGATCCCGGACGCCCTTCCTACGTGGTGGTAGATTTTGCCCTTGCAGGTGCACAGAGGCTGCTGGCTGGGGTGCATCTGGAACGCAAAGGTGAACCCTCCGTGGAGCCTACCCCATTTATTGTCTGGGGCCTCGACCCTGCGATCCGATTGCAAGATCTGCTGCTGGTTGCACAGGGGGGCGTCGAGTCTGTGCCGGAGTTGCAGGAGTTGCGCGACAACGCGGCGCGGCTCGGTGGGCGATTACAATCTTATCCCTCCGCCCGGGAGTACTTCGCCGCGCTATTCGACCAGGGAGTCATGCCACTGCGCCTTGGTACCGACGAGGAGCGCAATAAGTTTAACGATATGTTGCGTACCAGCATGACCGGCGGCATCTCAAGGGTGCTCACTTCGGAGCTACGCTCGTTCCTGCTCAGGGAGCAAAGTGGCCTCGCTGATACCTTGCAGAGGATGCGATCAAACCTGGATTCCTGCCGGCGCACGCGGGTAGAAGTGCAAGAGTCGCGCCGCCTGGAGCAAGAAATCGGCAGTATCTTCGAAGCCGGCCAGGCCATGTTCGGCGCGGCCTTCCTCGCTACTCGCGAACGTGCCGACGAGTTGGCACGCCGGGTGAGCGAGGCTCAGAGCACGCGTGATCAGGCCTTCCAGGCGCAGGAAGTTGCGCGCGGAGCACTCGACGCGACTCTGGCCGAGTTGGATGAGCTCAATGCTCACAAGGGCGAACTGGATCGAGTGCTCGAAGCCGCACGCAATTGGCACTCCAAGCTGAAGGATGCCTTGGCGGCATTGTGCACCCTGCAACAGAGTGTTATCCGTCTCGCGGAGACCGAGCGCGAAGCACAGGAAGCGGGCAGGCTGCGAAGCGAGGCTGAAACGTTGCGAATCCGCAACCGCGAGGAACTCAAGCGTGCCCAGGAGGGTTACAAACGCGCCGCTGAGGGTCTCGCCGACCTGCAGCGGGGCATAGAGGAACTGCATCGCAGGGCCGCTGCCTATCGCCAAGTAACCCGACGACTGCGGGAAGCCGAGATGACTTTGCAGGTTGCCCCTTTGCTCCCGGCGCAGTTCGTCGATCACCTCGCATCGGCACGTAACACACTCGAGTCCATCGATCAGGAGCGTCGTGAAGCCAGGACACGCCTGTCCGATGCGCTGGAGCATCGTAAGCGGCATGCGCAGCTCATAGCGGCTGTGCGGCGGCTCGCGGGACGGGATGTCGAAATCATCGCTGCGTACGATGCGGCTACTGAAGCGTTGCGTCTTCACCGGCAACTGAGCGTACTTGCTGATCAGGTTCCCAGCATCGAACGTGAACTGGCCGAAGCGCAACAGTTGCAGGTCCGGCAGGCTCGGGTGCACGCACAGGCGAGCGAGTTAGGTGTGGTCTTGACCCAGGCGCCCGCCACGCAAGTCGTCAACGCTTTGCTCACCAATACTGAAGCCGAACGATCCGCACACGAGCAGGCGCAACGGACGGCTAATGGCGAACTTGCCGGGCTACGACGCCGGTGCGAGGAGCTCCAGCAACAATATCAGCAGTTGCTGGCACGCGAGCCGCAATGGCGGAAGCTGACGGAATGCGCTATGCGCTTGTCCGAACACCTCGGTATACGAGTAGAGGATCGGGGCAACCTGGATGAAGCCCGTGCTCTCTTAGGCAAGCAGTACGCCGAGGCAGGCCGGGCCGAACAGCAGGCACAGCAAGCGCAGGAGCGACTGATCCGCGAAGCGCGCGATTTACTGGCGGCCGGAGGCCCGTTCTCTCCTGCGTTGTTGCAGCTCAAGGACAGGCTCGGTGCCGAACTACTGGCCGGTAGTTACGAAGAAGTGGCGATTGAGGAGGCTGCGGTGCTGGAAGCCCGGCTTGGGGCCTTGGTGCAGGCATTGGTCGTCGACGATCTCACAGCAGCAGCTCTTGCGGCTGTGGACCGGCCAGAGGAACTAGCTGACGTGCTACTGGTGCCGCGTGATGCCGACCTCTATCGCTTGGCAGAATCCTTCGACACCACGATTGCCGGCGAAGGCGATCTTGCTATCCAAGACGGTATCGCTCTCCGCTTGTCCCGTATTCCCACCAAGCCGCGCATAGGGCGGCGGGCGCGCGAGAAAAGGGCAGCCGACCTGCAGGCGCAGGCCGAAGAGAAAGCCTCCGAGCTGCATGCGATGAGGGGTGCACGGCGCACGCTGGAGCGGCTGCAGGCCGATGGCGATGCTCTACTTGCTGGGCTGGAGGTTTGGCTGGCGGGGGATCCTGCAAGTGCCATCACCGAGGCGCAGCAGGCGATCACCTTGGTCGATGAACAGATCGAGCAGCAGCGCGAAACGGCTGATCGCAATGCTACAGCGGCACAGACACTGCAGCCGCGTATTGGCAGACTGCGTTCGTTGCTGGCCGAGGCGATGCTGCTCGATCCCCCCGATCATGGCGAGCGCGTGCAAGTCCTCAGCGAAAAAGCATCGCAAGCAGTCGAGGCCAGAAGCTGGATCGCCGCCAACCAGGAAGATGTCCTACGTGTGGAGCACGGGCTTGGTGACTTGCGCCAGCTTCCGTTGTCGGACCCGGATATAGAAAACCTGACGCTTCACTCCAATGCCTTGGAGAGGCGGCGCCAGCAGCTCGATGCAGGGATCGAAGCACTCGAATATCTGTGCGACAACGCCGAAGCGTTGGCCTGGGAGGAAGCTCCAGGTAGGCTCGAAGACTCGCAAGAACTGGTTCCGGCGCTGCAAGAGCAACTGAGCGAAGCCGAAACGCTGCAACAAGATTGCGAAAACAAGGTCACCCACGCGGAAGCCCAGTATGAGGAAGCGAGCAAGCGCTTTCTTGCAGCGCAAAGCCAGTACGACAACGCTAGACAGGAACATGAATCCGCCGCTGAACATTTCGATTCCCTCGGCATACCCGCTCCCACCGAGGATGCCCTGTCGGCTGCTAGTGCCGAGGTGATGCGGTTGGAACAAGAACTGCGTACCCATGGGACGCGGCGCGATGAGTTGCTGACGGCTAAGGGCAACCAGGAACATGGCTTACAGAACGCCCAGCAGGATCTGCAATCTGCCGACGACAAACTCGCTATCGAACGCCGTGAGGCCGAGCCGGCACGTAAGCGCTGGGATGACCTACTTGACTGGGCGATGCGCGATGGTCTGGTGGGCGAGTTGCTGACCAGAACCCCTGAAGAGTTTGCCGACATCCGTGGCCACATTAATTTTGTCCAGGAAGCCAAGATACGCCGAGGTGTCCTACTGGAACGCCTGGGTAGTGCGCGCGGCGGGGAGGTCTTGCTGACCGAACTGCAACAGCTGCGCGATACCTCCGATGCCGCCTTCGCTGATGCCATCCTGACGCTTTGGCTGGCTGTGCGCGACTGGCTGCGCCGCCGCCTGCCGGCACAGGTGGCCGAGGTCGCTGACCCGCGCGAAGCGCTCATCCGGCTGCGCGACCAACTGTCTGACCTCGAAGAGCGTCTCGCCCGTCAGGAAAGCGACCTGCGTGGAGCTAGCGAAGACGTAGCACGAGGCATTGACGTACAGATCCGCAAGGCACGTGGCCAAGTCACTCGCTTGACCAAGAGTCTAGAAAAGGTCAGCTTCGGCAGCATTCAGGGCATCCGTGTGCGCATGCAGGCTGTCGAACGTATGGAGCAGATCCTTCGCGCCCTGCGTGAAGGTGCGGCCCAGGAGCTGCTGTTCCAGGCGGACATGCCGATCGAGGAGGCGCTCGACGAAATCTTTCGTCGCTACGGCGGTGGGCGCTCAGCAGGGCAGCGTCTGCTCGATTATCGGGAATACGTGCATCTGCAGGTGGAGATCCGTCGCAAGTCCGGCACCGAGTGGGAAGTCGCCAACCCGACACGTTTGTCGACCGGCGAGGCGATCGGTGTCGGTGCTGCATTGATGATGGTGGTTCTCACCGAGTGGGAGCGCGATGCGACCTTGCTGCGCGGTAAGCGCGCTCACGGTTCGCTGCGTTTCCTGTTCTTGGACGAAGCCAATCGCCTGTCGCCAGACAATCTCGGCGTCCTGTTCGATTTGTGTCAGACATTGGATCTGCAGTTGATGATCGCGGCTCCCGAGGTGGCGCGTGCCGAAGGCAATACGACGTATCGCTTGGTGCGCCAGGTGACGCCCGAGGGGCGCGAGGAAGTTCTGGTGTTCGGTCGTCGCACTAGGAGCGTAGGCTAATGTGGCAGACGCCGCAGCAGCGCATTGCTCTGCTCGAGTTGCTGGTGCAGGGGACGCTCAAGCGCCGCGCCTCACAGGTGAAAGCGTATGACACTCTGGCAGAACTATCCTGGATCCGCTCGACCGGCCGGCGTGATCAGATTGCCTTGGTAGAGGCTCGCCGCACTGAACTCGTTGCGCTGCTTGAGCGGGTATGGCCGGACTGGCAGGAAACGCTGGCGGAACTTACAGCGGGAGGGTTTTCTCCCACGCCTGATGGTTGGACTCGCTTGGAAGATGCGCGCCGCGCAGGGCGGCTTCCGGCGCTGCCAGGACGCCTCAATCGCCGGACTGCAGCCGCGCTAACCGCGCCCCACTCCAAAGCGGTACTGACGCCGCGCCGGCAAGCCGCGCTTGCCGGCACCGAAGCGACCCACGACGGATTGTTACGCTTGCGGCCACCGCGTGGATTGGTGGCACAGACCGAGCAAGGTGTCCTGGATCTATGGAAGCTTGCCCGTTTTCTTGGTGAAGCACCGATCCCGGAGCGGGCCTTCCTGGATGGCCTCACCTTGGAAGGTCCCTTGCAAGCGGTCTTGCTGGTGGAAAACTCTGGCGCTTGGCGTGACCTGCCGATGCTGGACGGATGGCTTTTGGCTCATGTCCCTGGCTGGGACATAGCCACTGTTGTGCATCTACTCGCTCAGGTGCAGCCCGAGGTTCCTGTCGTTCACTTTGGTGATCTCGACCCGAACGGCGTACGAATCTTCCTGAAACTACGAGAGCTTCGGTCGGATCTGTACTGGTTCGTTCCATCCTTCTGGACCGAGTGCGTCGAGCCTAGGAAGTTGAAAAAGCCATGGCCTGCTGGGCTTGATCTTCGTCATGCGCCCAAGCTGGTGCATGATCTCGTGGACAAAGGTCTTTGGTTGGAGCAGGAGCCTTTGGTGGTCGACTCTAGGATGAGAAGTGCGCTTGAGTCGATCGTTCAACCACTCGTCAACTGAGGGGCTCAGAGGACACCGGTGCTCAGGAGTGTGCAACGAGTTGTTCTACCTCGTCGACGATTTCTGCTGCTGTGCAGCCCAGAGGGATGGCTAGCTTGAGCAAGGTGGTAATGGTTGGCTGGTTGACGCCCCGCTCCATCAGGCTGACGTAATTACGCTGCAATTCTGCCTCATGGGCCAATTGTTCCTGGGTAAATCCTGCTGCGACACGCCGCCTGCGCAAGACTTTACCGAACGCCAATCCGACCTCCACGGAAGCCCTCCCTTAAAAGGGAGGACTATCTGGGTCGAGCCATCTGTGGTCTTCACAATATACTGTGAATTTGCTAAAACACCGCTTCGTAACCTGAAGCCATCATCGGTCGCCTTGCAGGCCGACTCTCGTTTACATGGTAGCGCTTGGCATGGCGGGTCGGCTTTACCTTATTCGCAAGGAGTGCGCGCTTTGCATCCGCCAATCACGTAAGCGGATCGAACCATCAGCAAGGAATGCTCATTGAGTCCGAGAGCAGCATTTTTACGATGCCCTGCCGCTCAGAAAGTAGTCCGTCCCAAACCAATGCCCCAACACTTACAAGCCCTGGTTGTAGCGATAGGGCCAGAAGTAGCGTGACCAAAAGGTCTTCACCCATTTCCTTCCGCAAATGGATCGCGCCTCAATACGGGCATTACAAGACACACTGACTGGAAAGATGATATGCGTTTCATAATTAAACTAGCGGCAACAGTCGTTGCTGGCACTCTCCTCGCCGGTTGCGGGGGCGAGGATTTCACAGGCAGCTATCGCGCTAAGAATCCGTCGAATAGCAAAGTTGAGCTAGTCCTTAATATCCATGGCAATGAAGCTGAGCTCATTGGGCAGGAGCTAGGTACTGGCCGCATCAAGCCGCTTGTCAAAATGACCGTCTCTGTCAAAGATGGAAAGCTTCTTCTTGACGACGTAAATAGTTCCGAACGCTTGGCCATGAAGCGTAATGTGGACGAGCAAAGCCTTGACTGCCTCAACTGCAAGATTCTTCGCATCAAGGACGATACGGTTTGGAAATATGACCCCAAAGGGCCTTATGACGTAGACCAGATGCTCAAAGATCAGGCCAGGAGGGACGAGGAGCAATTAAATGCCGAGCTTGCCAAAATACAGGAGAAAGCCTTGCAGCAGGGGATGCGGGATCTAGAAGCTCCGAAGCTAACTCCCTATGAAGGCGATTGGGTCTATCAGCGCACAACGAAACAAGACCCTTTGACCATCATGACCATCTGGCGCAAAAGCCAGATCAAAAGCTGGTCGTTCAAATTTGAGACCATGGATCGTTTGGGGCACGAGGTTCCTGGGTTCGAAGTTTCGGAAGCTGGGCTGAAGATTGGAACTGGCCCCAAGGCCCACCTGTATAGTCTTAGCCCTGATAAGAAAACACTGACCTGCATGGACTGCACCAAGCCCGAGCGCTGGCTCAAGGCTGATCCTAATAAAGACCTCAGCGATCGTTATTATGCCCGCCAGATGGCAGGCAACCCGTAAAACCTTTACCCGGATAGATTCCCCTGCCCAGCTTTACGCTGGATAGGGGTACCCTCTGAGCTTTTCTGCGGGGCCCAGCGTTTTCGATTTCACGCTGCTGGTGGAACAGTCAAAACAAGGCAGCTAATCCTTGGCTATCAAGCGTTTTGGCAAGCGCGCTAATCAAACGATGCTCAGCCTCCGTTCAGCAAGGCAGCCGCCATACCGTCCAGTCGTTTTTTTGTCTTTTCCCATTGCGGCATGACCTGCTGCATAAGCCGGTAGAAACGCTCACTGTGGTTGTGTTCGGCGATGTGACAAAGCTCATGCAAGATCACATAGTCGATGCACTCGCGGGATGCTTTAACCAAGTGGGGGTTGAGCGTGATACGGCCCGCAGGTGAACAACTGCCCCACTGTGTTTGCATGCTTAGGATGCGCAGTGGCGGCTTGGCTGCAACCCAAAGGGCTTGTTGCAAGACAGCATCTAGACGTCGATCAAACACCTCTCGGGCGCGAGCTTTGTACCAGGCGTAAAGGAGTTCTCGGATCTTGTCTGCCGACTTGACCCGAACAGAAACCTCAAGCTTGCCCCGCAACAAACGCACCTGCTGTAGCTCATCAGGCGCCTCAATCACCTTGAGCACATACTGCTTGCCTAAGTAGTAGTGGCTTTCCCCGCTGATGTACTGCCGCGGGCGAACGTGCGTTAGCTGAGCACGGAACTCACGAAGCTGCTCATAGATCCAGCGACTGCGTCGTTTCAGCGCGGCCAATACCTGTTCATCGCTGGCCCCATCCGGCGCACTGACGCGCACGCGGCAGTCTGGATCGACCTTGATCAGAATGCGTGAAACATCGCGGGCCCTTCGCGCCCTTTCAACCTGTATCAACTCATCGGCATAGTGAAAGCTCAGCCAGCTCAACACTGCGGGGGCAGGTGGAGCGCTCATGACGATAGGCACACTCATAAGCCGGACAAGCCTACTCGCGTGATTTGCACCACCCACTCAACCATGGCCTTCGCCTGATCCATACCAGCGCCCACAGCTTTGCACTCCTTGAAGAGCAGCGGCAGTAGCTTCTTACGAATATCGCTTTCGATATTTTGTGGGTTGATTGAGTGCTCAGCCACTGAGGTCGTGACCATTTCATCCAGGCTGAAAGCCAGTTTTACCCAGTGCTCCTGTGCATGTTCATCAGCTGAAATCAAGGCCTCAGGAAGGCTCTTCTTGAAAATGCCGAAGTACGCCTGGGCATGCCGGTTACCTGCAAAAGCATCTGGCAGCTCATCGAGCTTGCGGGCCTGCACCTTCTGCTCAAATTCGTGGAATAGCAGGTATTGCTTGAGCGGGTGGTCAAATAGCTTTGCCGCCTCTTCGATGGCCTGGCGCAGCAGTTTGGAGAACGCCTCTTGGGCGTAGGGGTCATCACGCAACTCCTGCTCAATCATCTTGCTGATACGGGTCTTGATGATGTCTGTTTCGTTGCGCGTCTTTTCCTCGCTCCACTGTTCAGGCTTTTGCTGCCCCATCTTGCCGACTTCATAAACCCCAACGGGGTCTTTCACCTCGACGCCTACCACATGCTTATCCAGCAGCTTGCGTACCTGCTCGGCATACTGGTCGTAGTTCACCGTTTCACCGGCATCTTGTTTGGCGAGTTGGCGCAGACTGGAGAACTGTTTAAGAGTTTCCTTGTAATGAGCTCTGTCGGCATCGCTAAAGCTGGTGTCCTCGAAGAAGGATGCTGACTGCAAAGCGACCTTTAGGCAGGTAGCGAACTCGGTCAGCGCTTCATAGAAGTCGTCGCGTACCTTGAGATTCACATCAACCAGCTCACCATCGCGCTCTTGCATCCTAGGCACCAGTACTTGGCGCAGCTGTTCGATGTCACCTTTGTTTTTCACATCGGAGAATATCGCCCAGAGGTTCTTATGCAGCTGGGGTAGCCGTTTGTACTCGCTGCTCATCTGGTTGTAGAGGCCAGCGATGTCATTGATGTCATAGCCGCCCTGGGTGCGCGAGGCCAGATCCTGATACTTTTGGATCGTGGTATCCAGCTCGGAAAGGATGCCCCTGTAGTCGATCAGCAAGCCAAACTTCTTTAGTGGATGCAGACGGTTTACCCGAGCAATCGCCTGGATCAGGTTGTGCTCCTTAAGTGGCTTGTCGATGTAGAGCACGGTGTTTTTCGGCTCATCGAATCCCGTCAGCAGCTTGTCCACCACAATCAGGAGCTTGAGTGAGTCATCCTTGTCGAATCGCTCGATCAATTGCTTGGTGTAGGTCTGCTCATCCGTGCTGCCGACGTTTTTCTTCCACCACTGGGTTACCTCGGGTGAGGCCACCTCATCCACATCGGTGTTGCCCTCACGGCTATCCGGCGGGCTCATCACAACGGCGCTCTCGAACAAGCCTGCCTCATCCAGGTACTGCTTGTATTTGATTGCCGAGGCCTTGCTGTCGCAGGCCAATTGACCCTTTAGCCCCTCGTCGATGTTCTTCACGAAGTGGTTAGCAATATCTAGAGCTATCAGGCGAATACGGTCATCCGCGCTATAGATTTGCCCCTTCTTGGCGAACTTGCGCTTGAGGTCGGCTTTCTGCTGCTCGTTTAGCCCTTCAGTGATTCGCTCAAACCAACTGTCGATGGCGCGCGCATTTACATCCAGATCAGGTATCCGCTCTTCATAGAGCAACGGTGTCACAGCCTGATCCTCCACTGCGCGCTGCATGGTGTAGGCATGCACGATGGGGCCAAACTTGTTCGTCGTCTTATCGTCCTTGAGCAGCGGTGTGCCGGTAAACGCGACAAAGGCCGCATTGGGCAGCGCCTGCTTCATGCGGATATGGTTTTCACCGCCTTGGCTACGATGACCCTCATCGATAAGCACGATGATGTCGGCACTGGTGTTCACGCACTGTGGCAGCTTGGTAGCGCTGTTGAACTTCTGGATCAGCGAGAAAATGATGCGCTCGTTGCCCTTACCGATTTGCTCAGCCAAGCGCGTGCCGGAAGTGGCCATGGCAGCCTCCCGATCCTTCTTGCCAGCCAGTTCGCCGCCCGAGGCAAACGTTTTGCTCAGCTGGCTTTCCAGGTCAACCCGGTCGGTGACCACCACAATGCGGCACTGCTTGAGAGAGTCATGCAGGATCAGCGCCTTGCTCAGAAAAACCATGGTGAATGATTTGCCCGAGCCGGTTGTATGCCAGATGACACCACCTTCACGACCGCCGTCTTTGCGTTTCTGATTGATCCGTTCAATCAGCCGTTTGATGCCGAAAACCTGTTGGTAACGCGCGACGATCTTGCCGGCCTTCTTGTCGAACAAGGTGAAGAAACGAGTCATCTCCAGCAGCCTGGCTGGGGACAATAGGCTAATGAGCAACTGATCTTGGCCTGTCAGTGCGAGCTCGCCGCCAGCGATCAGGTTTTCGTACCAGTGCAGATCAGCCGCTGGGCGATGGCTGAAAATTGCCGCCTTCTGCACACCAGTCAGTTGGCGATTCTTTAGCGTGTACAACTCAGAGGTAGAGATATCCTCTTCGCGCCAGGCCGCCCAGAACTTAGCTGGCGTGCCGCAGGTGGCATAGCGCCCATCGCTGCCATTGATCGACAGCAGTAGCTGGCTATAGGCGAACAGTTTGGGAATTTCGTCATGGCGCTGGTTGCGCAGGCTTTGCGAAACGCCTTCGTCGATTGTCGGGCCTTTTTGTGCATTGCCATCCGGGCGCTTGGCCTCGATTACGACCAGAGGAATGCCATTGACGAAGCAAACGATATCCGGCCTGCGCGCTTCCACACCGCCGCTGCGGAGCACGCGAAATTCTTCAGTGAAGATAAAACTGTTGTTGGCTGGATTGTGCCAGTCGATCAGCGCCACGGTTGGGCTGGCCTTTTTACCATCCACGAACTCCGTCACCGAGATGCCATACAGCAGATGGTTATAGAGCCGTTCGTTTGCAGCCATCAATCCTTCATTGAGTGCAGGGCTGCACACTTCACTGATCAGGTTGTCGATAGCTTTTGCGGAAAGCGGGTACTCACCGCCTCCAAACAGGAAGCGCCGCTTACTCAGCTGCTCACGCAGCACATCACGCAGCACCACTTCATCGCTCTTACCGGCCCGCGCAGCCAGAGCGTGCTCGGGTGACATGAATTCCCAGCCGAGGTTGCAGAGCAGCGCCAGAGCAGGAAGCTTTGCGCTGTACTCCTCCTGAAATTTCGGTGTTGGTGTCATGCGCTGTGATTCTCCGGGCGGCCATCCAGTTTTCGCTGAAAACCAATCAGCTCATGAATCTGGCTGCTGTGTGGGTCATAGACCCATTCATGATCAAAAAGGCTGGTTAAACGCTGAGTCATAAAGCAATCGCCTACGACCAGGGAATAGAAGCGGTTGCCATGAGTACGCTGCTGCTCAATTTGCTGGCGTAAATGCTCTGGCAAGCTAGCCATGATGAAGTCTGAAATCATCAACAGGTCTGCTCGTTCATAGGCTTCGCTTTTCATCACACCCAACGCATGATCCAATGCCGGGATCGCATCCGTACCGCCGTGAAAGGACATGCCTAGAAACTTGATCAACGCCTCCATGCCAAAGTCGTCGCCAAGATCCAGCGTCTCTATGCCGGTGGAAAAATTAATCAAATAGCATGCTCGCTTCTGCTGCCTGGCCTTGCCTGCAATGAAGAGCGCCACGGCTTTGGCAACCGTCTCAGGCATACCGCTCATAGAGCCGCTGGTGTCGACACAGATCACCATTGGCCCTTGTTTAGCTGCCTCTTCAACGCTGCCCAGCTCTTCCTTTTGGTGATGTTGCTGCACGCGCTGAATGCCCTGCATGTCAAAACACATCAGCCGTGACTCGACGTACTTGAGGTCGAAAAGAATGGACGTTTCGGGGTCAGCCAAAAGCGCCAACTCACTCGGCAGCACATGCTCGATATCACGCCCCAAGCGAATGCCGATGATCTCTTCCCGCGAATTGATATCTGGTAACTCGATGTCTTGCGAATAACGCACCTGAGCCCGCTCAATGCGCTCTGACAACTCCAACTGGCGCAGCTTGCCTAGCAAATCACATAGCGACCGAACACCCGGATCATTGGCCAAGTAGTTAGCCCACCGCTTAAAGCGCTCGATCTCTTGTGCAGAGAAATTGCCTTTGGACAGGTCAAGGAATATACCTGGGTCCAACCCCAGCATTTCCAACTGCTGTTGAAGCTGTTGCAGTAACTGCAGAAATACCTCGAGCTCCTCCATGAACTGCCGGCGCAGCATGGATATGCGCTCAAGCTCCCAGTCGGCCCGCGCTTTATCTAGCGCCTTTTGCCATTCATCTCGCAAAAGGCGGGCACTTACGGTGCTATCGGCCTGACGTTTTTTGGTAACTGTTTGAGAGGCCGTCACCGCTGCTAGCTCACGCTGCCAAAAAGATTGATTGTCCGGCAGTTTGGCTACACGACAGAGCGCAACATACTCCGCAACAGCTGCTGCCAGTTCTGCACTCGAAATAGGGGGAGACTGGTTCCGGGTTTGCCAGTCCGATAGCTGCTGCTCATATAGCGCAAAGGGGAACTCAGCTTTCAGCTCTTCAGCCGAGGCCAGCTGCCACAGCCGAATCCTCTCTGCTACGTAATCTGCAGCCGAATCAGAGTTCCTTAATAGCGACGCGAAGATACGCTGAGCATTATCGCTAACATCCTTGGCAGCACTAGCCAGTAGATCTAGCGGCATAATTCTTCCAGCCGTTCGCAGTCTTTGATACGAAGTTGCAAACCTTCGATTTGTAGTGCTATTCCCGAAATTGCTAGAGAGATCTTATCTGCCGGCACAAAAGGCGAGCTCAGCTTAGTCTCGTAGGCTTTAAATTTTTTCTCTACTTTTTTCAGAGTGAAAGAGAGCTTCTCGCGAATTTCACTCACCGAAGAGGAAAGGG
Source organism: Ectopseudomonas toyotomiensis (assembly GCF_017167985.1). Lineage (NCBI taxonomy): Bacteria > Pseudomonadati > Pseudomonadota > Gammaproteobacteria > Pseudomonadales > Pseudomonadaceae > Ectopseudomonas > Ectopseudomonas toyotomiensis. The sequence goes on from NZ_CP070505.1 coordinate 2,513,790, forward strand.
AGGTGATTAATCGTATGTTAATATCTTCCTTTCTGTCGCCTTTGTGAAAAAGAACTTCAGGCGTGAACTTAATGCTCAGGTAATCCACGTGGCCGTTAGATAAGGTGATCTGACAGGTTCCTTGTCCGTCAAATTTGCACTTAACACTTTTTTGTTCATTACCTTTATTGTCTAGCGGGTGGAACTCGTCTTTTGTCTTGAGTCTATCTTTTGCGATGAATATCTCAAATGCTTTTTCGTAGTTGCTGTAGTAGCTATTTTTGGGCTTGAAGGTGCCTTTGCATTGAAAGAAATCCTTGTTGGAGAGCTTTACCGTTTTGTAAATATCAGCAGAATGGAAAAGCTCCTTCTTTATCTCCTTGTCTAGTGCGTCTTTCTCTTTATCCAGTGCAGCCAAATCTATACCACTATCAAAGCCGCAGGCCTTTACCGCTTCTGCAACGATATCCCAGACAGCCTGACGATTCTCTTCATGCGTCCATAGGCAGTGCTGCAGCAGCAATGCGTCACTGTGGTTGGTCTCCTTGCGGTCATTAAAGAAGGCTGCTGCCTTCATAAGCATCGCGGCACGCTGCCAGCGTCGGTCGGAGACATAAACCTTGAGCGTTTCGTATTGCTGCTCCAGTTGTTCGCGAATCAAGTGAATGATGGTTCGCGTCTCAGCAGACAGCTTGACCTGATGTGATTGCACCATCCACTCAGCCCATTCGCTGGACTTCACCTGTAGAGCCGAGGGGATGTCGATTTTGGCTTCGGTCGGTTTGCTATTAAGTAGCTGATCGAAGTGCTGGGCTTCACGAATGGGCCCCACCATCAGCCTCACAATAAAGCGGTCGTACAAGGCTTCCAGGCCTTGATTGGCATCTGGCGTCTCGTTGGATGCAGCAATCAGGGCCTTGAGTGGGGCTTTCTCAATGGCTTCACCATTACGGAACACATGCTCGTTAATCAACGTCAGCAGGGTATTCAAAATAGCTGGGCTGGACTTCCAGATTTCATCAAGGAAGGCGAAATCGGCCTTGGGCAGATAACTATCTGTTTTGCGAATGTAGCGATCTTCTTTCAGCGCTTTTATGGACACAGGGCCAAACACCTCTTCAGGTGTGCTGAAGCGGTTCATCAGGTATTCGAAATAGGTTGGCTGCTCAAAGGCGCAGGCTATACGGCGAGAAATCAGACTCTTGGCCGTGCCGGGTGGCCCGTATAAAAATGTATTCTGCCTGCAGAGTGCTCCCAGCAGGGATACCGCGATGATCTCTTCACGCTCAAACATGCCCGCGCTTACGCTGGCGACCAAATCCCCGATACGCTTTTGCAAACCCACATCCAACTCCTTGCAATCACTCGGCAGCCCTCATGGCTACCACATGGTCAAAAGCCGCCAGGTAATCTGACAGACAATGTAATTAAGCCTCAGTGTGCTGACCGACTTGCGCACGTATTCCGTTTTCGAAAGTCATCAGCAGCTTCATTTTCTCAACGATCAGGCCAAGCACTTCCTCTTCATCAAAGTGATCCAGCACCCAGCTAAAACCCAGGATGCTGTTGTTCTTCCCCTCACTCCATACTTTGGTTTCGTTGCCCGTGAAGAGCTTTCGACCCTGCTCTTGCAGCGTTTCATCAACATCACACAGGTATACCCGTACCGATGGCATCATCGTGCTGTTGGCACCGCTCAGGTAGAGCACAACGTCAGACCACGTTTTCCAGTTGTCGGAGGCATAACGCAGTGCGGGGCCATTCTTCCAATTGTGCCGCCGGGTATAACGCGCATAGCCGGGCACCTCGGCATCGAGCTTGTCGAGCACCTTAGCGTCGAGGGCATCAATGACCTGATCCTTGAGGCGCGTCAGCTTGTTGATTTGATGCAGGTGCTCGATAACAAAGTTGACAGCTTTGGCGTCCATGGCCTTCTCCACAGTGATGTTTTCCAGGTGCAGCAGGAAATCGCGAGCAAACACCTGCCACTTATCTACAGGATGAGTCAGCATGCGCTGAGCCAGTTGCTGACGTGCAGCTTCAATAAATTGCGCATAACTCAGACCATGCCATGCGGCCCGCACGCTTTTGCCTGATGGTGAGAGCACGGCATAAAACAGCTGGCGTTCACCATCGTTGAGTTTGCTTTGAGCGAAGGCTTCATAGTCGGCAAAGGGGTTCACTTGTCCGTGGAAAATCTTGTTTTCCAAGAGCAGATCCCATCCATCACCGGGGAGCACCAGGTCGATACGGTTGCTGTTATGGGTGACCACCTCGCGCTGGGGCGCCGCTCGCAAACTAGGCGTCAGCATTGAGGTATTGGGCAGGCAATTCAGCAGCGCAGTGAGGAAGCACTCTTCCAGTCCATGCACCTGCGCTGGATTGAGGAAGAACGCCAGCAAATCCGTGGTGGGGTTTTCGTAATAGCCGCGCCCACCCAAGGCAAAAATGCTCGGCTCTCGCTCAGGCTGATAAAAGCGCTCGGCCTTCGCCAGCAGTGCGCGCAGTTGTTCCAAATCCATGGTGTAACTCCCTGATCGAGTGAGCGGGCAATCCGGTCACTTGGATTTCTTCTTTGCACTCAGGCGCTTTTCCAGACGTTCAAGCTCTGCCAGCTCTTGAGCATCGGCGGCCAAAGCCTCGGCGCTGCGGCGGTGTTGGTCAAACGTCTCATAACGCTCATGTGCCACCTGCTTCATCTGCTCGTGGCTGATGCTGCCGGCAGTGCGTAGCAGCGGTTGCTCGTTGAAGGCCATAAAGCTGTCGATGTATTGCCGCCAATCGGCGAGCATCAAGTGCTTACGCTGCTCGGCGCGCAGCTCGGCGAAGTCGAGGAACATGCCGACCAAGCGATTGAGCTGGTCTAGTTCCTCGGCATTCAGGTAGTTCTTGGCCACCACAACATCGGCCTTGCGCACCCAGTCGCCCTTGAAACTAAGCAGGTTCATATTGGGTGCGCTGGCATCGGCGCGCTGCACGATCAGCTCGGCGGCGGTATGGCCGGTAACGGCGAAGAACAGCTTGTTCTGCACTTCGGCAAACAAGCGGGCGGTGTCCTGCTCATTGGCGCGATAATCCTCGGCCATGGTGAAGAGGTCACGTACCTTCTGGTAGAAGCGCTTCTCCGAGGCTCGTATGTCACGGATGCGCTTGAGCAGCTCATCGAAGTAGTCCCAGCGGGGCTCCTTCAATCGGGCGTCGTCCATCACGAAGCCCTTCTGCAGGTACTCACCCAAGGTGCGGGTGGCCCACTGACGAAACTGGGTGCCACGCGTTGAGCGCACCCGGTAGCCCACGGCGATGATCATCGGCAGAGCGTAGTACGCTAGGTTGCGCCTGACTTGGCGCGAGCCCTCGGCTTGAACTGTCAAGTTTTCCTTGACGGTTGCCTCCTCTGACAACTCGCCCTCAGCGAGGACGTTCTGCACATGCAAGCTGATGTTCTGTTTGCTGGTTTGGTACAGCTCGGCCATTTCTAGTTGCGTCAGCCATACTTGGCCATCCAGTACGCGGAGCACTAGTTGAGCTTCGCCGTCGTCACTGGTGTAAAGGATCAGGTCATTAGCATCCATGTTATTGGCCTCTACCTCTTAGCGTTGAGCGCAGCATCTCTGATGCTCCGGGCATGGTCGGTCCATGCTCCTGCGCCAGTAAGCCGGTTTCGCTGCGGCTGAATAGGGCCTGCAAGACAATATCTCTCGATTCCTTGTCGATCTCTGCTTCGTTAGTGAGTGACAAATATAGGTAGGTTAGCTGCTCACGCTCTTCGGCATCGCGCATAAGGTGGAACGAACTAAAAGCCAGCCTCGACAATACCCTCAGCAAGAACGCATACACACCCGCAAGGGAACCGAAAAGGATAACCCCTTGTATCGTGTTGAGCTGAACGGGAGTCTCGCGGCCTTGCAGCCACGTGACAAAGATTTCTTGAAAATTGATCGCTGCGACGATAACCAAAGCAACAATAGCTAGCGTCCAAAGCCCGCCTTGTATTCCATACTTACGCGCCGATTTTGCCCAATATTCGGCAGGTTTTTTCAGTTTCAGCTTTTCTTCATAAGTGCTTTCAAGGGTCGTGACTTTCTCAGTCCATTCGGCTAATTGTCGTTCAAATGCATTGGATTGCGATTTTATCTTTCGGCGGCCTAATGCTTTTTGTACTTTAGCAAGTCTGCTGCTAGAAGCCCTATTCTGTGTATCCCAATCTGTAATTTCAGATTTCAGCTCGCCAAACTCAGTGAATAGTTTGTCTTGGGCGTCGGCGAACTGCGTGCGCAGATGCCCAAGAGACAATTTCTCACCATGGCGGCGCTTTATTATTTGAGAGTCCTGATTGGCAAATTCATAAGCATACATGTAGCCTTTGAAATGCTCGATATTGCTAATATTCTGTACGGATTTTCGAATCGAAAAGTCCAAGAATGCATTAGCTGTATTATCGCCATGTTCTTTGAGGCACTGGACGAATGGCTCAACAAAAGGATGACCACGCCAAAGCCAGTCTCGCTGTAATCGCTGAAAATAGCTTTGCTGAAGCTGCTGTAGTTGACGGCTTAGATCATCGTCGCTCCAAACCTCTATGTTGTCCTTCCAACCCTGAATCGTATCTGCCGCTCGGGTGAATACATCGCCTGCATTCAGATGTGTATGGTTAGCGCTATTTCTATCGGCCTGGACTATCTGTTTACGCTCCTTCCAAAAGCTTGCTTCTGCCTCACAGAACGTCAGAAAGGAACGCAAGCTTAGAAAATTCGTTACATACCCAGCGCAATCGGTCAGCCGAAAATTAATAGTGCGATCCTTCACATAGCCCCCTTGGCATCAACAGTGACTCTACGCTTGCCGGTAAGTAGCTGCTGCATCAGGGCTTTTTTCTCCTGCTTTAGGCAAGCGAGCTTCTGCTCTAGCGCAATAATCTGCTTGCTGGCGACATGCAGGATATCTGCAATCCGCTCTTGCTCCTCCAGAGAAGGCACCGGAACCTTAGTATTCATGAACTCACTAGGCTTGATGTTGAGCAGGCCATTGTTGCGAACACCAGTATTGACCAGCTGGCCAAGCTGAGGCTTCAGGTAGTCAGCCTCAAATAGATACTTGAAATAGCGGTGACTAAGACCCGGCTTTAGCTTAAAGCAGACATAAACATGAGGCACTAGGCCGGCGTCAAAAGAATCTAGATCAAATATGCAGCCAAATTCATAGGTCTTGGAGTTTCCTTTGTTGTAAGCAAACTCGCCACGCTTGAGCAGGATATAGCTCTCGACGCTCTTGCCAGCCATAAAGCGATTATATTTTTCATCCTGCCGAACAAATCCGCTGAGGGATGATATGGTAAGCACTGGGTGATCGCCGCCATCAGACTTTCTTTGAATGCGCTCTGCAATTTCGGATATACGCTTGAAGTCCTGCTCCCCATCTTCCTCAGCGCTTTCATGACTGCCAAGCAGCTGCTGCATCAAAGCCTTTTTCTGCTGCAGGCTGTTTTCCAGAAGTTGCTCGGCAGTAGCGATGGCCTGATCCCAAGTGGAGAGAATCTTGGCGATTTTTTCTTGCTCGTGATGGGGTGGTACGGCAATTTTTAGTTTTTTGAAATATGGCAGGCCAATAGTTTTTATGGTTGAGCCCACCGCCTGACGCTCAAACTCTGGTTTCATCATTTGTAGCCAGTTATATAGAAACCAGCTATTCATTTTTTGGCTATTGTCACAGCGCCATGCGATAAAATGCTGGCTGACTGCCATAGGGCTAGCCAGAATGGCACTTTTTCCAACACCCGCATCACGGGACAAAATTACGGTTCCTGCTGGGTGCAGAACAGCAGATGAGTTCTTGATGCCATCTTCTGAGATCTCCTTATCAGTATTAAAAATGAGTCCTTTGTCTAAATTAAAAGAGTCGGCAAGCGAAACCCATTTTATGCCCCCGTTCCAATAATTGGATTTCTCTTTGTTAGGCGTATGGCCACTGCCGCGAACAGTAAAATTATCGAGGAGGTCATACTTCCAGTCAGTAGGTATGTTGCTTTTTTGAGCGCTACGCACCATAGCCTAGCTCCTTTAAGTACACATCCATCTGCACTTCCAGCTCAGCCAGCTTCGCCTTCAGCTTCTCCCGCTCTTTGCGCACAAGCAGCAAGTCGACTGTTTCCTCTTCTTCAAAGGTATCCACATAGCGAGGGATATTTAGATTGTAATCGTTGTCGCGAATTTCCCGCAGGCTGGCACGGTGGCTGTACTTATCCGAGTTAATGCGGTGGCGATAAGTTATTAGGATGTTTTTGATCTGCTCATCCCCCAGCACGTTCTGGTTTTTACCTGACTTGAAGTCTCGGCTCGCGTCGATAAACAGTACGGTTTCATCGGTCTTGGCTTTGCTGAAGACCAAGATTGCAGCGGGGATGCCGGTGCCGTAGAAAAGCTTCTCCGGTAGGCCGATCACGGCATCCAGAAGGTTTTCCTCGATCAACTGCTGGCGAATCTTGCCTTCGCTGGAACCGCGGAACAGCACACCGTGAGGCACGATCACCGCCATGCGCCCGGTCTTGGCTTTCAGGGTTTCGATCATGTGCAGGATAAAGGCAAAGTCGCCTTTGGTTTTCGGCGGAATGCCGCGTTTGAAGCGCCCAAACTGATCGTGCTCGGCTTCGTCATGCCCCCACTTGTCCAGCGAGAACGGCGGGTTGGCGGTGACGATATCGAACTTCAACAGCTGGCCATTGGTATCGAGCAGCTTGGGGTTGCGCAGGGTGTCACCCCACTCAATCTTGTGGTTGTCCTCGCCGTGGAGAAACATATTCATCTTCGCCAGCGACCAGGTTGAGCCAATCGCCTCCTGGCCGTAGAGGGCGTATTGCTTGCTGCTGTGGTGCTCGCGCACCTTGCGCCCGCACTTCATCAGCAGCGAGGCCGAGCCGCAGGCCGGGTCGCAGATGCTGTCGCCCGGCTGCGGGTCGAGCAGCTCGGCGATCAGCTCGGAAACTTCCGGTGGGGTGTAGAACTCACCAGCTTTCTGCCCGCCGCTGGCAGCGAAGTTTTTGATCAGGTACTCGTAGGCGTTGCCGATCACGTCCAGGCTGCCGACGCGGGATGGTTTGAGGTCGAGCTCTTCACGGGCGAAGTCTTCGAGCAGGTGGCGCAGAATGGTGTTCTTCTGCTTCTCCTCGCCCAGCTTGTCGGTGTTGAAGGAGATGTCCTGGAATACGCTCTTGCCGGCATCCTTGAGCTTGGTGCCGTTGGCTTCCTCGATGGCATGCAGTGCCTGATCGATGCGCTCGCCATTGCCCGGCTCATGACGTCGATCGTAAAGGGCATAGAAGCTGGCATTACGCGGCAACACGAAGCGCTCGTTCTTGAGCATCTCCTCGATCAGTTCCGGCTCATCGCCGTATTCCATCCTGTAGCTGTCGTAGTGGTCCTGCCAGACATCGCTGATGTACTTGAGGAACAGCATGGTGAGGATGAAGTCTTTATAGGTGTCCGCACTGATGGTGCCGCGGAAGGTGTCGCAGGCAGCCCACAGCGCCTTGTTGATGTCGTCCTGGTTTACTTTGTCGGTCATGGATCAATCCTTAACTAGGTGCTGGTAAATGCCTTGCAGCATTTGCTCTCTGTTGGTTTGCAGGCGTGCGATCAGCTCATCCTCTTCGTCCCATAGCGCTTGCAGAGCAATCAGCTTCTGCTGAGTGGCGAGTGGCGGAAGGGGAATCCTCATATCCAGCAAGGACGCTTTGCTGATGGCCTGAATCGCACTGCCGCTGCGCTCAAGGCTTCGCTGGCTTTGAGGCAGGTTGATGAGCCAGCACAGGTATTCGGGTAAGACGTCCTGTTTTTTTGTGCTGACAATAAAGAACTGGCTGGTGGCAACAACCGGTTGCTGCCCTGTGAAGAGAGCAGCCTTGTTGTTATCGCCACGGGCGATCACCGCGATGTCGCCTGATTGGAGCAGCGGCGGTGAGGTGCGCGCATCCCAGCTGACGGCCGTTAGCGTGTCCGGCTCAATGGCCGAGCTTTGACGCAGATCCTTGATCTGCAGAACACGGATATCACCAGCAGGGTCATGCTCCAACGCGCCGCGGAAGGTGTATCCGGAACGGACATCGGCCACATCGCTCAATTTGAATGACGGGTTTGGCATAAGTAACTCTGGGTAGAAGCGCCATCCTTGGCGCAGGCGTTCATCAGGCTTCGCAGCGCTGATACTGATTTTGTAGCCACTGAGTTTTTTCGGCGTCCAGCCCAAACCAGGCGGCGTCTCCCTGCAGCCGGGTCACCAGCAGGCCGTCGTCAGCGTCCATTGCGGACCGGAGGTTATCTCTAACCTGGGCTGCAGACTGTTGCGTGGCGATGATCCAGGTGGACTCCAGGGCATGGCACCAAGTGCCATAGGCTTTGATGCGGTCATACAGGCCTTGGTAGTTACGCTGCTTACGCAGGTCATAGGCGATTTGGTACAGTTTCATAGCTTTAGCTCTCCTAACGGGTCAGTTATTGCAATCGCGGCAGGCTGCAACCTGCCGCACCTCATTTTTCTCTCCGTACAGCTCGTACTGAGATGATGGCGAGATCAATATCGCCTAGCTTGCCGTTGCTGTCAATTATTTTTATGCAGTAGGAGCTCTATGGAGTCGTGCTTGATTCAGTGGTACGCCCTCTTCTTTCTGCTCTTGCCGGCGCCTCATCTGACCTAGCCGTTAGCGTGCGGCCCGACTCCCGTCACCTTCGGCGAACTGACTCGGGTCACGAAAAGCAGCGCCTTCATACCCGCAAGCGCGCCGTCCTCATTTCCCAGTCTGGGATCTGACGAAATTTGCAGCATCTGCGTTAGCGCAGCGAAACATCGAGTTAACGTGTGCCTAGTAAGTAATCGGGAGCAGACGCTGATGAGATGGTTTTTCGTGGTGATGCTTTGCGGTGGTGCAGGTCTCTTGCTAAGCGCCCAATATCAAGTACCGCAATGGTCGCTTTGGCTGCTGCTTGCGCTGGGAACCACGATATGGGGCCTAGCCAAGTGGATGGAACGGCAGGAGGCCAAGACGGAGCGCAGCCATGATCGTGCACACTGACCCGGATTGGTCTGCATGGGATCTCCCAAGACTGCAGGCTTTGCAGCTTTCTGCTCGGCAAACACTGGTTGGCATTGCACCCTAACAGCGAGCTAGGTGGCGGGCGCTGGCAAGTCAGCAGCCCGGGTCTTTGAGTTCATGATCAGGAGATAGCGAGAATGACCCTTCCTTATGAAAGAACCCGCGCCATCATCAAAACCGAGGAGTTTCTGCGTGAGCTATCTCGTCATACGGGGTTACCGCAGGATATCCGCAGCTATGCGAAAAGCCTGCTCAGGCACTATCCCTCTACGGCCCAGGTTTTCTCGCTGGGACGCCTTGAGGAATGCCTGGTAAACGAAGCGCTTGAAGACGAATACCGACAACGAGTGATCGCCTTCCACCAGCCACTGCTCTGCTCTTCGCTGGATTCGACACAATAGCGATGCCCCGCTCCCACTCTGAACAGTCGGTATCTCACCTCGTCACGCAGCGTGTCAAGCGTCTGCGCAGGGGGAGGCCTTTCAGCATCAGGTGTCTTGCAGAGCTTGGTTCGAGCTCGGCCATCTCCAAGGCAGTCGCCCAACTGGTTCTCCGCGGTGAGCTTGTGCGAGTGTACCGTGGCATCTACATGCGGCCGAAAACCAGCCAATACACCGGCCGGGTTCGTCGTCCTGGGCCTTGGGACTTGCTGAGTGTGATTGCCAGGCAGAGCCGTTGGAAACTGCAGATTCACGGTGCTGATGCAGTGAGGCGATTCGGGCTAAGCACACAGATGCCGGTCATGCCTATCTATTACACCAGCGGCCCCAGTCGATCTCTGTTTATAGAGAAGGCCGAGATCAGGCTCGTGCATGCCGCTCCGGTGGTCATGCAGTGCGCAGGAACCAGGGTTGGAGTAGCTATCAGTGCCCTCTACTATCTCGGTAAAGATGGCGCTACTCAGGAGTGCATCGATGCGATTAAAGCAGCACTCCACCCCGGAGAGCTGGCCACCTTGTGGAACTGCAATATGCCCAAATGGATGCGCGTGGCGCTAGCTGAATGAGCCCTGTGCATCAGGTGGTGAGGCCGTCCGTGCGCGGTTTAAAGCCTGACTTCGTGGTTAGTTGGCAGTCAGCCACCTGATCTGACTGCCCGTGTTATCTGCTTTGAAGCGAGTCTGCGCCTTATTGCTGGCTCGCCTTGATCCGCGCTTTGCGGATGTAATTCACTGATACACCCAGCTGGCGTGCAAGCTCGGCGTCGGAAACGACACCAAACGCAGATGCAATTTCAGGTGTTATTTCTGGTAACGGACGTTTGTATGCCTGTATTCCAAGCTCGTGGCGTTTCTTTTTGACTGGAAAGTTACTGATATCCAGACGATCAGCGACCTCCATATCTGGCATCTGCCCGAGCATGGCAATGGCTTCATTGGTCCAGATTTCCTCAAGGGGTTTGAAGCGTTCGCGGGCAGTCTTGGGCTCCTGGATTCTCAGCTCACCTCGCTTTCGCTTGATGCGCTTGATGGAAACTCCGAATTCTTGTGCCAGTTGATAGTTCGTTCTTGTAGCGAGTTGCTCAATCAGCTCAGTCGGCAGCTCAATGTCTTCTGGGTGAAACTCAGGAATGCCAATTGAGTGGCGGTAGCGCCGGACACTGCTCGCTCCAAGGCCAAAGCGCCGCGCTACTTCGCGGTCGCTCATCTTTCCGATGCATGCCTTCCAATCACCCATATGCGTGCTCCTAAAACGAGATGTAGCCAGACAGTTTTGCCTGACCTCGTATTCAGAGTGCGGTCGGACTACCCTGATTTTCAGGTTGATGCAGTCGGGATTTGATATCGCTCCATTTCTTCGGCGTGTACGGCGCCCTTCTGATTACGGGTTCAGCGAAGCCCATTTGCTAGCTAAACCCGCGCATGCGCGGAAATTTCAGTGCTTTCTTTGATGGCATCGTTGCAGTGTGTTCGGCGATTTTCCGCGCATGCGCGGAATTAGCAAAAGCGGCCGTTGGCAAAGAGGTCAGTCACCACCTCAATTAGCGAACAAAAAATTTCGTCACAGTCCAATTCTCTCCCCTTAATGGGGGCTCGCGCCTCGCATTGTCTAGTAGTCATATCACTAGAGAGAGGCGTCATGTTGACGATCAAATTACGCGACATCCAAGGAGTGCATCCCGAATTTTCTCGTATTGAGCGAGATCTGGATCTAGCTCCTGTAGGGGTTCCAGATGAGGCACTGATCCCCAAGGCTATGGCCGTGCGCATCAATATGCTCTACCCGTTGGTCGTCAGTAGGCCGGATGCGCTCTGTATCGGCCAGACGACGCTGTATCGATGGCTAAAAACATATATGGATCCAGAAACGCCGGTGCAGTGCATTGAATGGTCGAGGGGGCGAATCAAGGATTGCGCCTACCAACTCGTGCTGATTGAGCGCCTAGTTGCGCCTGCCCTGGCTCAGATTACGCCACAGCAGGTACGCGATTTATATGCGCATATAGAATCTGCAGCGGAGCAGTGGCCTCACGAATATCGCAGCCACGCCCATCTATCTCGGCTGGTCGGAGTAAAACCGCTTAAGGGCTGTGGGGGTGAGAAATGAGCAAGCGTGAAATTCTGCTTAACCTCGCCTCGGAGCAGGGGCAGTCACCTCGAGTTATCGGCGAAATCCTCAATCTGCTTGGTGCTCATCCTGAGCTCATTGACTTGCCACGTGCGATTGATCAGCTCCTACGAGTGCTCCGCGCATGCAGTGTTGGCCTGCCCATTGGTCTTGATAGCGCTGATGACGTCGTTTTGCATGAGGCCTGCAGATGGCTCATTTCCCTATCCCGCCAACCAAATGTCCGAGAACGTCTAGGCGAGCAATTTTGGCTAGGAAATAAAGGGTCGGCGAACAATCCTGTTCTACATAAAGGGGTAAAAACATTCGGATTTCCATACGCCACGTTCCTGCACATATTCAGAGACCACGAAAACAAACAGAACTATGAGCGACTTCTTGCACAGTTGCTCGTCGCATCTCAGAAAACCGCTACTAATCGCTTGCTAGACCAGCGCTATGATGTTTACAAGGCCATCGGCAATCTATGCAAGCTGCAAACCGTCTCAATCGCTTTCGAACTAAATATTTGGGGGAGTACTGAGGAGTTCGTGGCGAGTTGCAGAGGTTTTTTACCTAGTAAGTCAAGGTCAGAGAATTCCGATAGTTTTGCTGCTATCGCCAGATTTGTTCGTTACTGCAACGGCGAGTTGCCACGCGTGGGTGGTGGCGGAGGCGGTCATAGAGGCAAGCGTAAAAAGCAGAGTGTGCCTGAGCTGAACCACTACATCAGTGAGGATACTCGAGGTTTTGTGCTGGGGGATCCCGATGATCCTGATCAGTTACCAGGTCATTACGACGTCATCGTTGGGCATACCGATACTGCTGGGGGTGATCTGGCGCCCGGAGAAATGAGTCCAGCAACCGAAATTTGGGTACTGGACGATGAGGGCTGTGAACGGCCATATGTTGCCGATCTGCTAGGCCAACAAAATGTTGAGGCGCATATTGTCCGTAGCCGACAGTTCCTGCCATTTTCATATAACCAGCTCACGCTGATGGAGTTGCGGAATTTATTGTTTGGTGCCAGCGACCTATTCCACTCGTATCTGCAAGAGCTTTCCTACACAAAAGACCCAACTCCGATCCAGCTCCGAATGGAGGCGATTGTTGCTCTGCATATCAGTCTGTGGTTGGGGCAGTCGACGACGCAGATTATCCAGTTATCCATCGTTGATGATGAGACAGATGACGCCGATGGTCTGGCATTGATCCTAGGGGATTCGGCGCAGTTCAGTATGGTAGTTAAGCGCCCAGATTTGGCTGGCGACGATCGTTGGCAGGCCTCTTCTGGTGTCCGACTATCGTTGCTGCGAATTCTATTGCCCGATCTAGCTGGTAGTGCCCAGTTGGTAAAGCAACTGATCAGGACATTTCCTCACTCAGCCAACCAGGTATTCACTTATCAAACTGAGCAGCTGGACGCCGAGATCAGGGCACTGCTGCTGGAATTGGGTGGGGGGGATCGACGCTATACGCGAGCCAAATTGCGCAGTTATTTGTTCCACCAGATAGTCGCTGATACTCAGGATGTAGCAGCAGCATCCATGCTGTCTGGCGTTGAAATCCCCTCGGCGCAAACCCCGCGCTATTACCTGCAGCTCGATGCCTGTCACCTTCGCAAAATTTACACCACCTCACTGGTAAGAGTGCTGACGCAGGTTTATGCCTGTGCTGGTCTCGCATATGAATATGTCGACCTAAATCCAGACCAACAGGGTGGGGTGGGTGCAACTCATTGCCTGCTGCCTGCAACCATTGCGAGCAATATCAGTGCAATGGCCAGGGTCTTGAGAAGGAAAGCGAACGGGCGTCTCAGCGAGATGGTCGCTTGGCACAACTGTTTCACCCTCTGGACAGTGCAGATGTTTATGTTGGTCACGTCCTGTAGGGCAATCCGCAACCCTCTGATGCTCATCGACGAGTTTGATTCTGTGTTGGGCATGGGTGCGCTGTCAGACAAGGACTCTGACGATCGTCATATGAGTCGACTGATTTGCATGCCGCCGATGTTGAGGCGGCAAATAACAAGCTACTTCGCGCATTGCGCGTCTATCAGCCGACAATTGATTGGTTATCTGCCACAGGATGAGGAGGATCATCAGTGGTCGCGGGGATTTTTCCTGCAGATTAGCCAGGCTGGAGTGCGCCGGGCTGAGATTACCCCGGGCAATATCTACGACCAGATGGGGCTGGTATCTGGTTACACCACGCATCGGGTCAATGCCCACCGGAAATTCATCCGCACGGAACTCACGGAGCGGGGCTGTCCTTCAGAAGCGCTGGCTGCGTTCATGGGGCACTGGCTCAGGGGTGAGGAGCCTCAGGACGCCTATTCGACGTTCTGCCCTGCGGTATACGCCAAGGTTCTAGATGAGTGGATTACCCCACTACTCAGGGAGCTTGGCTGGTCGGCTCTAAGCAGCCAGTGGGTGACAGAATGAATCTGCCCCGTCTAAACGATCAACAGGGCAGTGTTATCTGGTCGGCTCGGCCTCATGAGCCGGAATGGATGCCCGAGATGCGGGCGCTTCTGAAATCGATTGCCGAGAAGTCCGGGACGGCGTTCGGCAAATGGCTGTTGGGTGAATGCGCCATATCCGGGATCTCGACGACGCACGTCCGTGAACTGGAGGCACAGCTCGGCAAAAATCACACGTTGCGCAACGTACTGCGCAGCATCACTCAGCGAGTTCGGGACCAAATCCCAGGATTTCCGCTGGCACGAATAGCCATTGCCGTCAGGCGTGCAGCAAACCCGATCAATCCTGACGTCTACACGGCTGAGCGAATTCAATGCAGCAGCCAACTGATTCACGCCCTGCAGCAGGGTCTGAAACTGGATATCGATGCGCTCAGCACGGATGAGCGCATTGGTCTGCTACTAATGAGTGCGGCCTACAACGGCGGATTGCTCGATGTGGCTCAGCTGAATGCCATGCTCAGTACGACGCCAGACAGCATCGAGTGGGTAGCGGGAATTCCCGAGATACGTCTGCCGCTATCGATCCGCGGCAATGCCGTCGCTGAATTTCGGCAGTGGTTCCCTGATCCGGCAACGCTGGCTCTGTTGATACGCTGCGTGGATGATGTTCAAAAAAGCACCGGCAAACTAAAGCGTAGAAATTGGCACATGCGCTGTGTCTGTGCATTCCTGAAGAAGGTTGAGGTACCTGAACAGTATCATCCAGAGAATCCCAGCGACCTGTTTGATTTTCTAAGGATGCAAATGCAGTTGCGGCTGCCGCAGGTGCTGGTGAATTTTGCCTGCCGCAAGGGTTTTGTCTCGCTGTCACTGCGCCCCTCATCTTGGGGCAATATTCTCGGCCTAGATGATCTCGAGGACCCTGCGGGGACTTATGACGATGAATCTGTTTCGGATGTAACTGAGGATAACCCTGACCCACCCGCATGGCTGGAGGAACTGCTCGATCGGATCCGGGACAACCTGCCCATAGAGAGCCCTTTGCAAGCGGAGTCTCATGGAGAACTTCCCGGCCTAATCCAGAGTTGGCTTGCCTACATGCTGGGTGGCGCCTCCGCATACGGCCACAGTATTGGGCGAAGCACGATAAAGCGATATACCCAAGTACTAGGCGCAGCACTTTCCTCTCGGTTAGATGGCATAAGCATCTTCGAGCTCGAAATTGACGCGCTCGAACTTGTGTATGAATCCGCACTGGATGCTCAGGCCACAGATAGCAAACGGCGCACCCTGGCCAAGGCAGTCCAGGAGTTTCACACGTTTCTGCAGCGTCGTTACAACTACCCGACAATCAGCCCCTACTCAATCCTAGGCATCGGCAAAGGTGTGACCAGGGTAGATGCTCGCATTATCAGCGAGGAGCAGTACCAATTGGTTATGCAGGCGCTCGGCACATGCGGGCTTGAGCTGCGAACGCCACGTCTGGTGACGGCTGCGAGGCTTTTGTTGATCTTGGGGTTCCGGTTGGGATTGCGGCGTAACGAGGCTCTAAAGCTTCGCCTACGTGATTTGCATCTGCCCGAATTTTCAGCAGCGGAGTGCGCGCATATTCAAGCTCGGCAATCGCATATGCGCAGGCTATCTAAAGATGAACAGGCCAGAATAGAGCTGCCCGTTGACCTGCTCATTCGCCCCCATGCACAGCGTGGGTTGAAAACCCAGAATGCGGTTCGGAGTTTGCCGCTGCGTGAGCTGCTTGAGCCCGATGAGCTCACATTGCTGATCGACTGGTATCGAGAGCGGCAGCAGGAAGAAAGCCAAAATTCAACGTCGGAATTCCTGTTCTGCATCCCACAGCTGAGAACTCAGTGGGTCAGCGAGAGCTGCCTGTTCCCAGCTCTACATGACTGCATGCGAGCAGTCACGGGTTCCGAGCTCCTGCATTACCATCACCTGCGCCATTCCTGCGCCACGTGGTTTTTGCTCAAGTTGATGGGTGCGCAGAATGCGCTATCACCAGAGCTGATTTTCAAAGATCTGCCCCTTACCACTCGCTGGCTCAGAGATGACCTCAGGTTGCGTAAGGCGATGTTGCCTGTAGAGGGCCCCACCCGGCGAATCGTCCATATTGTCAGTGCCATCCTCGGGCACGGCAGCCCAAAAACCACACTGTTGCACTACGTCCATAGCCTGCCTCAGATCATGGCAATGATGTGGCAATGGAATCCCCAGAACTGGATATTCAACGCCGCAAACGTCGCCAAGATAGCCGAGGTAAGCCAACCCACCATGAGCACTGAGCCCCGTGAAGGCATTTCAGCTGAGTGCGGCGTGCTACTCGACATCATCGGTCGCATTAGACCCCTGAAGGAGCGTAAGCGTGCTCGGAAGAAGGCGAGTCGAGGCCAGGCTGAACAGGTGGAGCAGAACTGGGCGATTGGGCGAATTCTGGCTATCGAGTCGATGCTGGCGTATGCCTCATATGCCGAGCAGACAGGTCGAGCGGTCAATCTCGACTGGGTCGAGTTTTCTGCCGAGGCGCGTGAAATGATGCTTGAGCGGGCACGCTGTATCCGCGATATGCAACAGCGACCGGGAGCAAGCAGCGCAAGCCCTAAACACAGGCTGCAACCTGCTCTGTATGCAGAAGGTTCGTCGTATCTGTCGCTGTTGCCCTCGCCTCCAAAGCATGGTGGGCGTGAGGCTGTGGCCGAGTATGCGCAGCGCCTCTACGACCTGCTCGAAGGCCCCAACAGCGAACGCGCCCAGCGCGTGATTGATGATTTTGTTGAGCGCTGTTGGATGACTGAAACCACGCTGCGATTCCAGCGTAACCGTGACGAGGACCA
Source organism: Ectopseudomonas toyotomiensis (assembly GCF_017167985.1). NCBI lineage: Bacteria > Pseudomonadati > Pseudomonadota > Gammaproteobacteria > Pseudomonadales > Pseudomonadaceae > Ectopseudomonas > Ectopseudomonas toyotomiensis. Next base: position 2,530,671 of record NZ_CP070505.1, read on the forward strand.
TGCACAGGACTATCTGTGGCTGCTGAGTGCTATAGGTATTCCGGCTCGATCTATCGAGCTGATCGTCTACGACGCTAACAAGCCGAAGACGACCAAGTCCTACTGGCGTCAGCAACTCGGGAGCACTCGCCGGTCGTTCAGTCAGCACGCGCCGGAGAGTAACGATGTAGCGAATCTACATTTGGGTATAAGGGCGAAGCTTGAGCTGAAGGGTGAGGCAAGGCAGAACCATCACTCCGGCGCCGCCTTGCGCTACTTGATGCTGATGGCCTCCATCGACTGGCATTTCCGTGGCTGACAAAGTCCGGAGGGCATTCAGCCCTCCGGATCATCCTGCAGTTCCAGCAAATCCCCTACCTGGCAGTTCAGGTACTGGCAGATCGTCTCCAAGTCCTTGAGCTCCACCCGTTGCGCGGTTTCGTGATAGAGCCGCGTGAGGGTTCCGCGGTTGATCCCCGTGTCTCTAACCACGTCACTTATCTTCAATTTCCGCTCACCGAGTAGGCGAGATAAATGGCACTTGACCATCTTAATCTCCAGAAAAATGATCTATAGAAGATCATTTTGTGCTTGCAAAGCCCAAAATGAGCGTTATATTGATCTGCAGGAGGTCATTATGAGTTCTCATAAGCTCATAAGAATCCGCTGTCGTTCAATTTAGCAGAGAGGGCATTGCTATGTCTCACACCTATCTGACCACCGAGGAGCTGGCCACGCGTATGAAGTACGACGTGCGCACCATCCGTAACCGCCTGAAGGACTCGGTACTGCTCGAAGGCATCCATTACTTCCGCCCGTTTGGTGGTCGAAAGATCCTGTTCATTTGGGAGGCCATCGAAAAGGACATGCAGAAGCATTCCCGCACCTCCAGTTTGATACCTATGGCCGGCGGAGGCATTTGCCATGGGTAAGATTCGCGCCCGTGCCGACAACGAGAAGTTGTTCTTCGACTTCACTTATCTGGACAAGCGCTGCCGTGAGCAGACCACGCTGCCTGATACGCCAGCTAACCGAAAAAAGCTGGAGAAAATCCTTGAGCGCATTGAGGCAGAAATCACGCTGGGAAGCTTCGACTATGCCACTTACTTTCCGCAAAGCAGCAAGGTTCAGGAGTTCGCAAGACTGCAGGCTGGCTGCGCGATACTGAAGACTCCACCGTTTAGGGACTTCGCCGAACGCTGGTTCGACGAAAAGCGTGTGGAGTGGCGCGACACACATACGACGACGGTACGTCAGACCCTTGATAAATACCTGCTACCAACATTCGGCAGACAAGAAGTCAGCGCCATCACCAAGGCAGAAATCCTGTCCTTCCGCTCGGCACTCGGCAAAGTTCCCGGGCTGAAGGGGCAGGCTCTGTCAGCGACGCGAATCAACCACATCATGACGCCATTGCGCATGATCCTTAGTGAGGCGGCTGACCGGTTCGAGTTTACTTCACCGTACCTCAACATCAAATCGCTGAAGGTTCCCAAGACCGATGTGGAGCCGTTCACTCTGGATGAAGTGCTGCAGATTCTCGGTGCCGTGCGCGAGGACTTCCGCAACTACTACACGGTGCGCTTCTTCACCGGGATGCGCACGGGAGAAGTTGACGGCCTGCAGTGGAAATTCGTCGACTTTCAGAGGCGGCAAATCCTTATCCGCGAAACTTGGGTTGGTGGCCGGCTCGACTACACGAAGAATGATGGCTCGCAACGCGAAATCGACATGTCTGGTCCGGTGTACAAGGCCCTGCTCGATCAGCAGAAGAAGACGGGCAGTGGTCAGTTTGTCTTCTGTTCTCGGGAAGGTACGCCTTTTTCGTACCGCAACATCAACAACAGGGTTTGGTTTCCGATGCTGCGTCATCTGGGACTGCGCCAGCGACGCCCTTACCAGACCCGCCATACGGCTGCGACCCTTTGGCTGGCTGCAGGCGAAAACCCGGAATGGATCGCCCGGCAGATGGGCCACACAACTACCGAGATGCTGTTCCGCGTCTACTCGCGCTACGTACCTAACTTGACCCGACGTGACGGAAGCGCATTCGACAACCTGATCCAAGCCAATTTGAAGGCCTGAGGAGTACTTACATGAAACTGATCAAGCGCAGCAACGTCACGCACCTGCATCCGGCGATGGAAGCTCGTGAACACCAGTACTTGAAGCATTTGGCCTCTGCCATGAGCCACTACCTCGAGAGCCCCAACGGCAATGAGCTGGTCTGCATCCTTGGTTCCGGCTACGAGAAGAACAACCGTCAGGCTCTCGATACCTGGGTCGCCTATCACCGTAATGAGGTCTTCGAGAAACGGTTGGAGGGGCGCAGCCCGCTGGACTTCCTGATCGAAAAGCTGGAGAGCATGCTCAACAACTAAAGTAACGAAGGGGCCGAAAGGCCCCTTCTGCTTTGGTGCTTTCAGATGGGTTGGGAGTTGTGCCTGATTGTGGCTAATACTCAATAGCTAGGGGCGCATTTGGATATTCGATTCGTGCGAAACCGGGAGCCTGCCAAGAATGGTCCTAATACCCGGCGCGTCACCGTATTACCTTAGGCTTTAGTAAATTTTTTCAGGTGGCGAAACGTCTGGTTAAGCGGAACTGGTTCATAATGTACCGCTGCCTCGAATCTTCATCATGGCAAGGAAAATACCTGCGGCGATTGCAAGTACCCCCGCTATAAGACCGGCACTCAAGGTCTCACCGAGCCAGAACACCGAACTCATCAAGCCCACCAGCGGTACGCCCAACATGGCCAGCGACATGCTGGTTGCGGGCAACCACATGCTCGCAGCGTTGACGGCGCAGAAGCAGAAGGCAGTAGCCAGCGGGCCGACGAACAGAATGATCTGCCAGAACGCCACCGAGCCATCGCCTGTGAACGGCCCTTCGACGATTCGCGCGAGTGCCAGCAAAGGAACCGTAGCGACGAGCATCTGCCAGGGCGCGAGCTGGTAGGCCGTGGCGCGAATCTTGGCGTAGCGCAGGTGCAGGATGCACAGCGCCCAGCAGGCCGAGGCGATGAGCAACATCAGGTTGGCGCGCACCAGGTTCGCATTGTTCCAGTCAAGCGTCAGCGGATTGAACAAGACGGCTACGCCGAACATACCGAGTGCGGCGCCGAGGAGTTGACGAGGGGCCAGCCGCTCACGAAAGACGAGCACTGCCAGTGGCGTCACCCACAGCGGGGTGGTGTAGGCGAGTACGGCCGAGCGGCCCGCCGGAATCTCGGTCATGGCCAGCGCGCCGAGCAATGTGAAGGCGAGCATCTGCAGGAGCCCGACGCTAAGCAGGAGCGGCACGTCGCCTCGGCTGGGTCGATAGAGGGTGCCGGTCAGCAGCTGCAGAAGGAGCAGGCACAAGGCGCCCAGTGCGAAGCGGCTGGCTGAGAACCAGACGGGTGTGACGTGACCAAGTCCTGCCTTCATCACCGGCCAGTTCGCGCCCCACACCAGAATCGCCAACAGCAACAGCACCATGCCCTTGAGTCGAGGCGTCAATAAGGTACGGCTGGATACCGGGGTGTTTCGTGCTTCGTTAGTCAGGCTGTGCGGGCAGGTCATCACCGTGGCCTCCAATAGCTATTCGTGTTGAGAACAGCCTAAGGGGACCGAAGCGGAGAAGCTTTCCTAAATGGCCTGGATGGTTTCTAATTTGCAGGAAAATATTCTGTTATATGAAATTTATGAGGAATATTTGAAATGCGTAAATTGGATCGGATCGACATCGGCATTCTCAACCGACTGCAAGAGGATGCCCGCGTCACGAATGCTGAGCTGGCGCGCGCAGTCAATCTTTCATCAACGCCATGCTTCAACCGGGTCAAGGCCATGGAGGAGCTGGGGCTGATTCGTCAGCAGGTCACGCTGCTGGCTCCTGAGCTGCTGGGGCTCAACGTCAACGTATTCATTCACGTCAGCCTGGAGAAGCAGGTAGTCGATGCGCTAGCGCGTTTCGAGAGTGCCATCGCCGAACGCCCGGAGGTGATGGAATGCTATTTGATGACAGGGGACGCCGATTACCTGCTCCGCGTACTGGTGCCTGACATCCAGGCGCTGGAGCGCCTCATCCTTGATCACCTGACCAAGATTCCCGGCGTCGCGAACATTCGCTCGAGCTTCGCGCTCAAGCAGGTGCGCTACAAGACGGCGCTGCCGTTGCCGCCCAACGGGTTGGTCGTTGGATGATACGGGTTGCGTAGGTGGGGTCGTTCATTCGGCAGTACTACCAAAAACCCTACCGCTGCGAGTACGTGCTCGCTCGCTAACTTGCCTGTGTCGCGCTGAGCCATTCGCGTGGGCTTTTGCCGACCTTGCGGCGAAAGGCACGCGAAAGAGCCGAGGGGCTTTCGTAGCCGACTTCATCGGCGATGAGTGCAATCGGCCGACCCTCCCGCAGACGCTTTTGAACCAGGCTCACCCGCCAGCCAAGCAGGTAGTCAGCCGGTGTGCTGCCTACGATTTCACGGAACCGTGCAGCGAAACCGGCCCGGGACATGTTGCAAGCCTGCGCAAGGGTGTCCACCGACCAGGCCTGGTGCGGTGCGTCGTGCATCAGGGTGAGGGCGCGGGCCAGCCGCGGATCGGCAAGGCCTGCCATAAGGCCGGTGGACAGGCTGCGGGTCGCCAGCAGATGACGAAGCAGTTGAATGAGCATCAGCTCAAACAGTCGGTTCAGCACGGCAAATCGTCCGCACTCCTCATTGAAAGCTTCCTGAAACAGCCACTCGAGATTGCCGGCAAGGTTCGGTAGTTGCGACAGCGGCAGATGCAAGTGACCCGGCAAGGCGAGGGTCAGCGGGTTGTCGATACCACCGTCGAACGTCAACGAGGCGCAGACCAGTTCCGCGTGATCGGCAGTGTCGGCGATCAGAGCGTGCGGTGCCGGGCGTGGAAACAGGATCAGCGTAGGCTCTTCGATCTCGTAGACCTGTAACCGTTCGGCCTGGATACGCACCCGTCCAGCGCGCAGCAGGTGCAGGTGGCCCTGGCTATCCTGGCCGTCGTATTCGGCCGTGCCGCACAGACCGCCGCTGTAATAGGTGGTGGCGTGCAGGCGGAAATGGGTGAGCAGAGCGGACAAGCGGTCCATGTGACCTCACAGGTTTGGACGATCTGCAGCATAAATTCGACGATCAGCCGCCATTTGAAAAGCCCTTTTGCTGATTATGTGCTCAAGGCTGACGCACAAGCCCAGCCACCCTGAACTTAGGAGAACCACCATGAGCCGCATTACCCCTGTATCGATTGAGCACGCCCCTGATGCCGCGCGCCCGTTGCTGTCTGGCGTCCAGAAAAGCCTTGGCAGTGTGCCTAACGCCTTTCGTACCTTGGCTCACGCGCCGGCCGCGCTGGGCGGCTACCTTGCGCTCTCTCAAGCGCTTGGCAAAAACTCCCTCAGCGCACGCCAACGTGAGACCGTTGCGCTGGCGACTTCTGAGGTGAACGGTTGCGACTACTGCCTCGCCGCGCACTCCCTGTTTGGCCGCAAGGCGGGCCTTGACGATTCCGCCATCGAGCTTGCGCGGCGCGGCAGTCTGGACGCGGTTGCGACATTCGCCCGGCAGGTGACTGAAAGCCGCGGGCAGGTCAGCGACGAACAATTGGCCGAGGCGCGGGCGGCGGGGCTGAGCGATGCTCAGATAGTCGACATCGTGGCGCAGATTGCCCTAATGACACTGACCAACTACCTCAACAATGTTGCCCAGACAGACGTCGACTTTCCGGCAGTCCAGCCCCTTACCGAGGAGTGAAAGCATGAACGCTACGCTTTATACCACTAGCGGCTGCCCCTACTGCATCCAAGCCAAAGCGCTGTTATCCCGCCGAGGAGTTAACGTCACGGAAATCGATGTCGGAGCCAGCCCCGATCAGCGCGCCGCGCTGATCGCCCGGACCGGCCGGCGTACGGTGCCGCAGATCTATATCGAGGGTAACCATGTCGGAGGCTTTGATGACTTGGTGGCCTTCGACAGGATTGGCGGCCTTAGAACGGCGGATACCCAATCCGATAGCGTATCGGGTGTATGAGACTGGTGGACGGCTGTCGCCAGGACGGCGCGCCGCCTCGAAACCCTCGTTCACTAGGTTCAGATCGGCCTGATGTATGTGTCCGATCTGAACCTGGCTGAACTATTCCTTCGTCATGTGCTGCTGGCAGGTCACCATTTTCACAATATTGGTGAAAGTCATTGTTCAGCGGTGCGCTTTATCCCTATCTGTCCTCGCCGGGATCATAGCGGTGCTTCTCAGACCCACTCTAACTAGCACCCTCAGAGGTCCCGTCATGACTTCACTGGCAATAGCTCGACCGCACTATTCGATACGGAAATTTGATCCAAGTAGAACAATCGAGCGGCCAGTTCTCAATGAACTACTCGATGCGCTTCGCTATTGTCCATCCCCAACCAATCTTCAACCCTGGCGTTTCTTGATTGCCGAAAGCACGGTGACCAAAGCGCAGCTTGCAGATGCAGTCAAACAGGTCGATGTCAATAGAAATCTCGAACTGCTCGATGCCTCTCATTTCATATTGCTCTGCAGACTTTCCGACATGAGTGACGCGCACCTCCAGGCTTTACTGGCGCAGGAGGCTGCGGAGGGGCGCTTTTCAGACGACAGCGCTCAGATCGCCCAGCATCACGCCCGTGCACGTCGAATCAACCTGCACCGTTATGAGCGCAAGGATCTGGCTCATTGGATGGAGAAGCACGTCTATCTCGCCCTTGGCTCTCTGATCTCCCGCGCGGCGGCGCTGGGCATTGACGCCGTACCCATGGAGCATTTCGATCAGGCCTCGATCGATGCGGCCTTTCAATTGCCACAACAAGGGCTGACCAGCGTGCTCTTGGTCGCGTTGGGCTATCGCAGTCGTGACAACGGAGACGGTCCTGTAAAGTCGCGCTTGCCCGCTGAGCGAATATTCATGTTTCGCTGATGGCGGGGGGATATGTCTGGCAGATGGGCGTGCATCGCTGATATCTCGGCGAAGTTGCTTTACCAAGTAGGGTGCAAACGCAGCAAGCCCAGGCCGTACTCCGCCGACAGGCTTCAGCAACAGCGCTATTTGCGGTTGCGTAGGACACCCGCCCGGGCGCACATGCTTTTCGATAGCGAGGCGGCCACTTGCTGGCAACTTGAGATGAAGCGGCCCGATCCTATCCGCTTCTCATCGATCAGTTTGCCAGGCCCCCTAAATTCGCACGCATGGATGGCCCCAGGAGGCGTGGGGCCGGAAGTGTCTGATCGCGCTGGGTACGCATCTCGATAAACTCGGCCTCTGAAATGCCACTTCGCACATGAATGTTCGCGGAGCGCTGCTCAGCAACGGTGCACTCGACAATGGGTGCGCGATCGCGAGGCGGGTAGTCGTGGCACATCATCATCCGAACATGCGCGGGCAAACCCAGCAGACGCTGGGTGGAACGATACAGCGTCTTGGCGCTGCCCCCCGGGAAGTCGCAACGCGCTGTGCCGACGTCCGGTGGAAACAGCGTGTCGCCAACGAACACGACCTCATCGTTTACCAGGTAGGCGATATCGGCGGGCGTGTGGCCCGGCACGGCGAGCGCCTGTGTCCGCAGCGGACCGATGTAGAACACCTCGTCCGTGGCGAACAGGTGGTCGTACGGCCTCTGCTGGAACGGGCCGTACCGATCGGCGAGCGTGCAGCGTACCTCCATGACCCGGCCGCTGATGCCAACACGCCCGCCAAGTTCGGCGCGCAGGTAGCTGGCGGCCGACAGGTGATCGGCATGGACATGGGTCTCCAGTAACCACTGGAGCTGCAGCCCCCTGGCCTGGATATAGGCTTTCACCTCATCAGCCATTTGCGTATCGGTCAGGCGGGTGACCGGGTCATAACCCAGCACTGCATCGACCACGGCGCATTGCGCCTGGCCTGGCGCATGAACTACATGGGTGAAGGTCGAGGTGACCGGATCGAAGAAGGAGCGGATATCCAGACTCATGAGGGGTCCTAAGCAAGCAGGTGGATGAGGCTGCGCGCGCCCAGCGCTAGGGCTACGCCAGCGGCAAGCGCGGCGAAACCGAGCTGAAGGGTGCGCGCCCTGAACTGCGCCGCCACCAGACGCCCGGCTGCCATGCCGAGCGCGCACGCGCCGATGAATAGCCAGCCTGCCCGGGGCACGACGATCCCGGCATGCAACGCCTGTCCGACACTGAACAGCGAAACCAGCGCGATGACCGCAAGCGAGGTGGCCACCACCCCTTGCATGCCGAGCTCGCAGTAGCGCCGCATGAACGGAACGATGACGAATCCGCCGCCGACCCCGAGCAGCCCGGTGAGCAATCCGGCCGAGGCGCCGATCGCGCCTAAATGGACGAAGCAACGGGGCGTCCAGCGGAAGCGCCCGTTGTCCGGGCCCAGCCGGCACGGCTTGAGCAGGGCAGCGTCAGCGATGCCAGATGCGATCGGCATCATGCCCTGCGACCACTGCCGCACGGCGATGATGATCAGTACGAGGCAGAACAGCAGCATCACCGCGTCGGTAGGCAGCCTATGGGCGAGGTGGGTGCCAAACGATGCGGTGAGCACACCGATCGCCGCCATGAACAGCGCGGCCCGGTAGCGCACCAAGCCGTGGCGCAAGCCATCGAGGCTTCCCAGCAAGGCGGCGCTACCGATCGCCAGCAGGCCAAGCGGTACGGCCTGATGCACGTCCAGCCCCAGCACCATCGTCAGGGCCGGGACCGCTAGCACGCCTCCGCCGGCCCCGGTCAGCCCCATGCTCAGGCCAACCAGCACGCCGGCGAAGCCGCCAAGCAATAGTGGATCCATACGGGTGTTCTCCGCTGGGCCAGAACAAATGCCGGATCGGCGCCGCAGCCGATGGCCGCGGCGCGCTGAACCTGCACTCAGGAAGCGGGGGCGGGCTGAAAGCCCACACGGTCAGTAGCTCTTGTAGGGCAGGAACTTGCCCGACAGCACCACGTTCACCCGATCGCCTTTCGGGTCCGGCTGGCGCTGGATGTCCATGGAGAAGTCGATGGCGCTCATGATGCCGTCGCCGAATTCCTCGTGGATCAACTCCTTGATGGTGCTGCCATAGACATTGACGATCTCGTACCAGCGGTAGATCAGCGGGTCGGTCGGCACGGCGGTGGGCAGCGAGCCCTTGTAGGGCACGATCTGCAACCAGGCCACGGCCTCGTCGGTGAGGCCAAACAGCTTGCCAAGGGTTTCCGCCTGGCCCTTGTCGAAGGCCATCTGCCCCAGCAGGCCGGCCGTGGTCCATTCCTTGCTCTTGCCAATGGCTTCGGCGGCCTGGCTCCATTTGATGCCCTTGGTGACCTTGGCGGAGATGATCATCTCGGTAACTTGTGCGCGGTCGGTAATCATCGATCGGTTCCTACAGTAGGTGGATTCAAACAGCGTGGATGCGGCGCAGGGGTTGCTGCGTTCGCGGGTCTGGCGGTGGTGGGTCGGTTTCATCGAGGCCTGGGCGGACGATCAGCGGCTGGTCACCGAGCACGCCTTCGCCACCTTGCTGGATGGTCTTGGAGCGACGCACCAGGAAGTCCACGAGGTGGTTGCGGATTCGGTAGAACTGCGGGTCGTGATGAATGGTTTCGCGGGTTCGCTCGCGCGGCAGCGTGTTGATCACGATCTCGGCGATACGCGCGTTGGGCCCGTTGCTCATCAACATCACTTTGTCGGCAAGGAGGATGGCCTCGTCGACATCGTGGGTGATCATGAACACGGTCTGCCGGGTCGCCGCGCAGATCTTCAGGAGTTCGTCCTGGATTACCCCGCGGGTCAGCGCATCGAGCGCACCGAATGGCTCGTCCATCAGCAGCATCTTCGGCTCGACGGCAAAGGCCCGGGCGATGCCGACGCGCTGCTTCATGCCGCCAGACAGCTCCGCCGGTTTTTTTTGCGCAGCGCCGGTCAGGCCGACCATCTCGATGAAGCGTGCACCATGCTCGGCAATCTGCTGGCGCGACCAAGAGGGGTGTCGGGACTTCACGGCGAAGGCAATGTTCTGCTCGACCGTCAGCCAGGGCATCAGCGCATGCCCCTGGAATACCACACCGCGGTCGAGGCTCGGGCCGGCGATTTCCTTGCCGGCCATGACGACGCCGCCGCTGCTTGGCTCTTCCAGGCCGGCAAGCACATTGAGGATGGTGCTCTTGCCGCAACCGGAGTGGCCGATCACGCAGACGAACTCGCCTTGTTCCAGGCTGAAGTTGATGTTCTCGAATACGGGAGGCTGGCTTGGCTGGTAACGCTTGCTCAGGCCTTCGACCTTGAGGAAGGCTTTAGTCGACATAGGTCACCTTCTTTTGCAGTTGTGCGAAAAGGAGATCGAGCAGCATTCCAATGACACCGATCATCAGCACCGCGAAGATCACGTTGGCCAGGGAAAGGTTGTTCCACTCGTTCCAGACGAAGTAGCCGATGCCGGTGCCGCCAATGAGCATCTCCGCCGCGACGATGACCAGCCAGGCGATACCCATGGAGATGCGCATGCCTGTGATGATGGTGGGAGCCGCGGCCGGCAGAATCACGCAGAAGGCTTTGCGCAGCGGCGATACCTCCAGCGTGCGGGCGACGTTCAGCCAGTCCTTGCGCACCCCGGCTACACCGAACGCCGTGTTGATCAGCATCGGCCAGATCGAGCAGATGAAGATCACGAACACCGCCGAGACCGAAGAGTCGCGAATGGTGTAGAGCGCGATCGGCATCCAGGCCAGCGGCGAGATGGGCTTGAGCACCTGAATGAAGGGGTTGAGTGCCTGGTACAGGAGCGGCGACATGCCGATCACGAAGCCGAGCGGAATCGCCACGGCCAGTGCGATCAGATAGCCGAGCGCGACGCGGCCCAGCGAATGCGCAAGCTGGATACCGATGCCCTTGTCGTTCGGACCGCGGTCATAGAAGGGTTCGCTCAACTGCTGGCCGGCCAGTTCGAAGAACTGCGCCGGCGTGGGGAAACCGTCCTTTTTCGGCGCCTCGGCCGTTTGCCCCATGAGCGCGGCGTACTCGGCGTCTGCCGCGCTTGCCTCGGCCTGCTGGGCGGGCGTATGGGTGGCGGCGTGCCAGACTAGCAACAGCACGGCCAGCAACAATACCGAGACCAGCGCCGCCTTCAGGCGAAGATGATTGTTCATGGTCGGGTCCTCATGCGTGGCGGATGTCGAAGCCGGCCAGGTAGTCGTCGGGGGCCGTCGGATCGTATGGCCTGCCCATCACTTCGAAGGGTTTGTAGCCACTGGCCGGCTGGGCCTCGGCTTCGGCCATGCCCAGCGCCGCCATCTGCCGGCGTGCGTCGGTGAGCAAAAACACCTGCTCGGCCAGCGCGCTGTAATCAACATCCGTTTTCACGTAACCCCAGCGCTTCATCTGGGTCAGCATCCAGGTGGCCATGGAATACCAGGGCATGGGGTCGAAGCCGGAGCGTTGCGGCTCGTTCTGTACCTGGCCCAGGCCATCGGCATAACGCCCGGAAAGTGCCTGGAGGATCACCGTCTCCGGCTGGTTCAGGTAATTCGGCGTCGAGATCGCCTTGGCGATGGTCGGCAGCTGGGCCGTGTCCTGAGCCATGGCGGCGGCGTTGAGAATGGCGCGGTAGAGCGCGGCGAACGTGTTGGGGTTTTCCTTGATGAAGGCTTCGGATACACCGAAGGAGCAGCAGGGATGGCCATCCCAAAGGTCCTTCGACAGCACATGGATGAAGCCGACCTGGTCATACACGGCGCGCTGATTGAACGGCTCCGGACCAAAGAAACCGTCGATGTTGCCGGCCCGCAGGTTAGCGATCATCTCGGCCGGCGGCGTCACCCGCAGCTGTACGTCGCGGTCCGGGTCCAGTCCATGCTCGGCGAGGTAATAGCGCAGCAGGAAGTTGTGCATCGAGTACTCGAAGGGGATAGCGAACTTGAAGCCCTTCCAGTTCTTCGGGTCGCGGTTCTCCTTGTGCTTGAGCGCCAGCACGATGGCCTGGCCGTTGATGTTCTGGATGGTGGCGACCCGCATTGGTTGCGGATTCGAGCCCAGGCCCATGCTGATCGCCAACGGCATGGGGGCGAGCATGTGTGATGCGTCCAGCTCGCCGTTGAGCATGTTGTCGCGCACCAGTGCCCAGCCGGCGGTCTTCTGCAGGCTTACCGACAGGCCCTGCTCCTGATACAGCCCGAGCGGGTCAGCCATGATTAGCGGCGTGGCGCAGTTGATCGGGATGAAGCCGATCTTCAGGTTGGTCTTTTCAAGCGGCCCGCGTTCATCGGCCATCGCCTGCAGTGACGTCAGCGGCAGCACGCTGGAGATGGCGGCCATTGCCGTGCCGACACCGACCGCCTGGAGAAAGCGCCGGCGCGTCACGTCGTTAGGGAAGAGCGCGCGCACCGCCGCGGCCTCGACGAAGTCCTGAGACAGGAGATTCCGGTCGCGCGAGCGTGCCAGGCGCGCCTGTTCCGCAGCGCGATCATGCGCTTCGGGGCTTTCATGCTTTCCGCAGGCACAACCGGTCAGCGCGGTGTGCTCCGAATAGGGGCGGAAGAAGTTATCGTCGCTCATGTCTGTACCCTCCAGTTTGGTCTGCAGTCACGCGGCGTCGGCGCGGCCAACCCGCAGCGTTGACGTACTCGTGCCATTGGTGCGTTGTTCCATGAGCAGAAAGCCCTCGGTTTCCTGCACGACATGCCACTGCCCGTCTGCACGAGGCATGCCGTGCAGGGCTATCGGCAAGGAGGCGGTCTTCAGCCGGATCACTGGATCGCTGTGGCGATAGAGCGCGTCCGGCATGCCGGCGATATGGGCGGCGATGGCTCGCGCCTGACGGGCGATGGGTTCGATGAAGCGGCAGGGCATGCCGCCAAGACTGATGCAATCGCCCAGGGCATAGATGTCCGGGTCGCTGGTCTGCAGCGTGGCGGGGTCAACGCTGATGCCGCGTGCGAAGTCCAGGCCGGCCAGGCGCGCCAGGCGGGGCTCGGTGGCCAGGCCAGTAGCGGCGATCACGTGATCCACGTCGCGGCGCTGACCACAGCGAGTCAGCAGGCGCTTGCGGCCGTCTCCAAGCGAGGTCAGCGAGGAGATTTCGACGTTGCCAAGCAGCTCGATGCCCAACTGGCGTTGCGCGGCGTGCAGACGGCGGGCCGCCGGCTCGGGCAACAGGTTCGCCAGTGGCAGAGACTGACGATCCACCAGCGTGACCCGGTGTCCCGCTCGCGCCAGATCCTCGGCGATCTCGCAGCCGATCATCCCGGCGCCGATAACCGCCACGTCCTGAGGGCTGCGCTCGGCCAGCCGCGCCTGCAGACCGGCCCAGCCGTGCAGGTGGTTGACGCGCCAGCAAAGCTCGGCCGGCAGCGAAGCCGGCAGGGCGGGGCGGGCGCCTTGGGCGAGAACCAGCCGGGTGTAGCTCAGGTTGCCGCGTGTGGTTCGCAGTTGACGGAGCCGCGGGGAAAGGCCTACGGCGAAGGTTTCAGGCAAAAGGCGCACGCCAAGCCGAACAGCGGCATCGGCGGCGCGCTCACGCACCAGCTTGTCCGCGGACTGACCGCGGCTGAGCGCAACGGACAGCTCGGGCTTGTGGTAAAGGTCGCCCTTGCAACCGCTGACCAGCGTGATCGGCGTGGCTGGATCGATGGCCCGGATGGCTTCGACGACCGACCAGCCGGCCAGCCCGCCACCGACCACGAGGATGCCTGTCTCGCGGGGCCCGACCGGCATCGCCACGGCAGCCGGCGTCTCGCGCATCACGTAGGGTTCGAAATCCAGCTTGGTCACGCCGCAAAGCGGGCATTCCCAGTCATCCGCAATGTCCTCGAAGCGGGTACCGGGCGCCAGCCCGCTGTCCGGATCGCCGAGCTCTTCGTCGTAGATCAGGCCACAGGCGCGGCAGATGAACTGCCGCCAGGCTTGGGTGATTGCGCTCATGCTGGCTGGGCCTCCTGCATCAGGCGGTTCATCTGGTAGCGCAGGTGCTTGATCGCCGGGGTGACGATCGCCACGAAGTGCGCCTCGCGGATGCGCCGTTGTGGCCCGGCACTCATCAGGTAACCGCGCGCGCCCTGGTGCAGCAGGGCCGACTGAGTCGCACGCAGCGCCAGCTCGGCGCCTTGCACGCGCGCATCGAGCACGTCGAGCATGAAGTCCTTGTCGGTTTCGTAAGGGGTGCGCACCAGCTCGGCGACTCGTGAATTGAGTTCTGCAAATTCGGCTTGGAGCACGTCGGGACGGTCATGAAGGAACTGGTTGACGTGCCCCAGTACCGGCTCGACCTCGTGCATCGCGTCCAGGCTGGCCTGCACCAGGCCGGTCGCCATGCCGACCTGCAGGAGGATGAAGGCGGCGCGTACGCGGTTGACGAAGGGCCCGGCGGGGTCGGCGATGAGCTGGTCCTCACCGATGAAGTGATCGGTCAGGCGGATGCCCCAGGTGCTGGTGCCTTCCATGCCGGAAAACTCAGGGCAATGCCTGAGCTCGACGCGCTCATCCAGATCGAGCAGAAACATGATCTCGTGGGACCGAGTGCCATCGGCCCGTTCGACAGCCGCGATCGCGCCGCAGTACTGCCCGGGGGCGATGTGGCTGACCCAGGGCAGTGAACCGCTCACCCGATAGCCGCCTGGCACCCGCTGTGCGCGCAACAACATCGGCTCGATGCCGGCCATGGCCTTCATCGGGTTGGACAGGGCGGTACCGCCGAAGCGACGACCTTCGACGTGGTCGTTCAAGCGCTCCAGCAGAGCCGGGTTCGCCGATTGCTCCATGTACAGGCCGCAGACGTTATGGCACCAGGCGAGAAAGCCGGTGGAGCCACAACTGCGGGCGATCTCGCTGGTAGCTGCCAGCGCAAGCCCGAAGTCGGCACCGCGCCGGTCCAGATGAGCCCCGAACGCGCCCACCTCGGCGAGGCGCGCCATGATGTCCAGCGGGTAGTAACCCTCCCGGTCAATGCGGTGGGCGGCCTCGGCGAGAGGCCCGCCGGCTATCTCGGATACCCGCTGGAGCACGGTTTTGTCGTTCACGCTGGGTGTCAGCCCAGCAACGGGCGCGGCGACACTGTTCATGGCGACCTCCTCGATGCGTGACTCAGTCGGCCAGCGCGATGCTGAACGGAATGGGGTTGCGCATGCTGTTGGCCACGGGCGAGTAGAAGTTGGCGTGCTTGACGATATCGTCGAGCTCTTCGCGCGTGGCGTCGCCCTCGACCAGGACCTTCACGCGAATCTCCTGGAAGCCCATTTGCTCAGGCTGCATCGGCGCGCCGCCGGCGCCCCACGCCGCTGGGTTGCCGATGTCGGCTTCGAGGAAGATTTCCAGCTTGCTGAGCTTGATCTGCTTCCAGGTGGCCACTGCTGTAATCCCTACGGCGAGACAGCCACCCAGCCCGGAGAGCACGATCTCGCCCGGTGCGGGCGCGGTGTCTTCGCCGAACAGATGCAGCGGCTCGTCGACCACAACGGCCTCGTGGTCACCGACATAGCTGAGGCTGCGGTACATGCCCTGCATGACCGTATGGACCTTGTTGGTGCCACGGCTGGCCGGGTTGTTGCGGCCCTTCTCGGCGAAGGCCAGCAGGCCGTCGCGATCGATCGGTCGCAGGTAGGATTTAACGGTGGTAGGTGCAGGTGTGTTCATGGAGCTCTCCATTCAGTTCATCAGTACCGACGCAATGTCAGCCCTGGCTGAATGGGGTATCGCAACTGCCATGCCAGCTGTCGAAAGCCTAGTAAATGTGCTTACATTTCAAACTGTTACGGGCCTTGGGTTTGGGATTGCCCTGATTTCGTCCTTCGCTGAACCCGAGTAGAGCCGAACACAATGTAGACATTGTCGACATTGCGTTCGGCCTCAGCGATGGGCTACCAGCTTCTGCCAGCGGTAGTGGAACTGTCGCGCGGTCATGCCCAGCAGCTGAGCGGCGCGCGTCTTGTTTCCGCCACAGCGGTCCAGCGCCTGGCGCAGCGCATCGGCCGTATGGGAGGCGACCGAGACGTAAGGTCGGATGTCCTCGATATAGGCCGGGGGGCTGGGTGGTGGAGTGGCCAGGGCAGGTGTCGGCGCAGCTTGCTCGTTCTCCCGCGGCAGGTAACGGTCGACGTCCGCTGCGCTCAACAAGGCGTGATCGGCCAGCAGCACCATTCGCTCGATGACATTGGACAGCTCGCGAATGTTGCCCGGCCAGGCATGCCGCTGCAGGCGCTTGATCGCCTCGGCACTTAGGCTGACGTTTCGCTGGTTGGCCTGGTTGATCCGGTTGAGGAAGTGCAGCACCAGCACGGGGATGTCCGACCGGCGTTCAGCCAGCGAGGGCAGGCGTATCGGGATGACGTTCAGCCGGTAGTACAAGTCCTGGCGGAAGGTGCCGGCAGCGACCTCGGTTTCCAGATCACGGTTGGTGGCCGCCACCAGCCGGACGTCGATGTGCAGCTCCCGCTTAGCGCCGAGGCGGGTGATGGTGCCCTCCTGCAGCGTGCGAAGCAGCTTGGTCTGCATCGCCAGCGGGAGCTCGCCAATCTCATCGAGGAAAATGGTGCCGCCATCTGCCTGCTCGAACCAGCCGGCACGGGCCGTTTGCGCCCCGGTGAAGGCGCCCCGCTCGTAGCCGAACAACTCAGACTCGAACAGTGAATCGGGAATGGCTGCGCAATTGACGCGGATAAACGGCTTGTCCCGTCTGGGGCTGGACAGGTGCAGCGCACGGGCGAACAGCTCCTTGCCGGTGCCCGACTCGCCGAGCAGCAACACGCTTGCGGTGGTATTGGCAACGCGTTCCAGTTCTGAAAGCGCGCGCAGCAGCTGGGGCGCGCTGCCGATAATCCCGTAGCGGCTGGTGCGGGTCTCCAGTGCCCGGGCCAGCAGGGCGTTGCGCTGCTCGAGCGCCTCGGTCTTTTCTCGCAGGTGCTGCTCCAAATGGAGGATCTGCCCGGCAAACGTCGCCAGGATTCGCAGGATGGTGAGGTCATCTGCCAATGGGCGTGCGCGGCTGCGGATGCGATGGCAGGCCAGTACGCCGATGGTGCGCTGGCCGATCTGGATCGGTAATGCGATATAGGAAACCGGCCCGGAGGGGAGGTTGTTACGCGCGACCATGCGGCCCAGAAACAGCGGATCGTTATCGATGTCCTGAACGATGATCAACTGACCGCGCGCCAGCACTCGCCCCGTCACGCCTTCATCGTGTGTATAGCGGCCACGACTGATTTCGTCTGCGGTCAAGCCATAGGCATAACGGATCTGGCTCGATTGCCCTGACTCGTCGAGCAGCACGATTCGCCCACGGTTCAAACCGAGGAGCTCGGACAGCAGGTGGAGCATCTCCCGCAGCACGGTGTCGGGCGAGAAATCTCGCCCCGCCAGTGCGGTTACCTGTTGCAGCAGCAACATTTCCTGAGTCCGCCAGAAAACGGGGGAGTTCTCCGGTTCCTTGTCGCCGCTGGTCATGGTCGGCGTTCCTCGTAAGGCGTTAACGATGCGTCAGTATTGGGGTTAAGCGAAGCAATGTTCGTGCTCGTCGCAAAAACCCCCCTTAGCTGACCTGCGGTATCAAGCGGGCATTTTTCGCACATCTCTTCTGACGGCCTGAGGTGGCACGCCGAATCCGCGGACAAAAACCTCGCGCATATGGCGTCGGTCGCGAAAACCCGTTTCGCGTGCAATGACGTCCAGGCTATGGCGGCTTTGTTCGACCATCAACCGCGCGGCTTCCAGGCGCAGGCTTTCGATCGCCTTGGCAGGGGATTGGCCTGTCTCGGCCGTGAAGACTCGAGTGAACTGCCTTGGGCTGAGGTGCACGTGCTCGGCCAAGTCCTCGACGCTCAGCGGGCGATTGAGGTTCTGCCGGGCGAAGTTCAATGCCTGTTGAATGCGATCGGACTTCGGTGCAAGCGCCAGCATTTCAGAGTGTTGCGATTGACCGCCGGAGCGGCGCTGGTACATCACCAGCTTGCGCGCGACGGACCGCGCCGCCTCGGCACCGAGGTCCTTTTCCACCATGCCAAGGGCCAGGTCGAGCCCCGCCGTCATGCCCGCCGACGTCCAGACAGAACCATCAATGATGTAGATCCGGTCCTCTTCGACATGAACCGCTGGATGGCGGCTTTGCATCTCCCGAGCGTAGGCCCAGTGCGTGGTCGCCCGTTTGCCGTCCAGCAAGCCGGCCTGCGCAAGCACGAACCCTCCCGTGCACACGCCAGCCGTGCGGCGAGCCTGGGCGCCGGCCAGGCGGACGAAAGCCAGCACGTCCGGGTCGGGCGGGTTGCTCAGCGGGTCATTGACGCCCACGACCATCCAGGTGTCGGCATGACCAGGCGCCTGGAAGGCACGGGTTTCGATAGAAATACCCAGCGACGAGCGAACCGGCTGGCCTGACGCCGAGAAGTTTTCGATCACATAAAACGGCTCGCCAGCCACCACGTTTGCGAACTCGAACACTGTCTGGGTGGCGAGCGACATGATCTGGAAGCCGTCCGCCAACAGATAACCGATGCGATGCATGACGAATCCTCGATGTCCTAAAACACGAACATAAACGTCATTTGCGACATTGGCTAGCCCCGGCATGATGGCTCCACCTGAACGACACACCCCTGGAGCTCATCATGAACCACCCAAATGCAGGAACCGCCCTCATCACCGGCGCGTCGTCCGGCATCGGCGCGATCTACGCCGACCGCCTTGCCCGCCGCGGTTATGACCTGATTCTGGTTGCGCGCAACCGCGATCGCCTGAACACCCTGGCCAACCGCATCACCAACGAAACCCGTCGGGTTGTGGAGGTGCTCGATGCCGATCTCGGCGATCGGCGCTCCCTGGCCAAAGTAGAAGCCAAACTTAAGGAAGACGCCAGCATCACGCTGCTGGTGAACAACGCCGGCATCGGTACCCACACGCCTCTGTTGCAAAGCGATGTGGATCAGATGACCCGCATGATCGACCTGAATGTTACCGCCTTGACGCGCCTGAGCTACGCCGCCCTGCCGGGGATGGTTGCCCGCGGCCATGGCGGCATCATCAATATCTCGTCGATCGTCAGCATCGCCCCGGAAATTCTCAACGGCGTGTATGGCGGCAGCAAGGCGTTCGTTACCGCGTTCAGCCAATCACTTCATCACGAACTTGCCGACAAAGGCATTCAGGTTCAAGCGGTGCTGCCTGGCGCCACTGCGACCGAGTTTTGGGAGATCGGTGGCTTGCCGCTCGAGCACCTGGACCCTGCAATCGTCATGACCGCCGACCAATTGGTCGATTCGGCTCTGACCGATTACGACCGCGGCGAGCTGATCTCCATCCCTTCTCTGCATGACATCGAGCAATGGCGCACCTATGAGACCAGTCGCCGCGCTATGTCCGCCCAGCTGTCGAGCAATACCCCTGCACCCCGTTACTCCACCCACTAAGACCAACTGAAATAGAAGGAAACCTAGCCATGAAACTGACTAAAAACACGATTTTCATCACCGGCGGCACCTCTGGCATCGGTCGCGGGCTGGCCGAGGCCTTTCACCGGCTTGGCAACCAGGTCATCATCGCTGGCCGCCGCAAGGCCCTGCTCGACGAGATCGCCGCAGCCAATCCGGGCATGGATACCGTCGTACTCGACATCAACGACCCGGTGCAGATCAAGGCCGTCGCCGCTGAGGTGATCGCTCGCCACCCTGGCCTGAATGTGGTGATCAACAATGCAGGCATCATGCCGTTTGACAACCCCGCATCGGGGGATCTGGATGACGACCAGGCGGTCGGGCTGCTGAACACCAACGTGCTCGGCCCGGTACGCGTCAGCGCGGCCTTCGTCGAGCACCTCAAGCGTCAGCCGCAAGCCTGGATCATCAACAACAGCTCGGTGCTGGCCTTCCTGCCCCTGGCCGCGACCGCGCTGTACTCGGCCACCAAGGCGGCCATTCATTCCTACACGCTGTCGCAGCGCTTCGCCCTGCGAGATACCAGCGTCGAGGTTCTGGAAATCGCGCCGCCGTGGGTCGACACCGACCTGATCCACAAGAGCGGCGACCCGCGCGCCATGCCGCTCGATGCCTTCTTGAGCGAGACACTGGCCAAGCTCGAGCACGCGACCACCGAGGTGCTGGTCGACGGTGTGGTACCGCTGCGGGCCAATGTCGGGCCTAACGAGCATGCGCTGGTGAACCAATTCAATCAGTCGCTGGTAGACAACCCGATCCCTGTCGCCTGAAAAACTGCCGGCCGGCCCTGACTTGGGGTCGGCCGCTTCTGCTCATCACAGGAGCACGACCATGAGCAACTCCATCCCGGCCCAGCCCCTGTTTGCATTGCGGCTGCTGAGCCTCGCCTATTTCATCCAGGCTGTCGGCGCCCTGTCGGTGGTCGGCAGCCTGGAAGCGATATCCCGAGAATGGGCGCTGAGCGCCTCGCAAAGCGCCTACCTGATTACCGTTTTCGGCGTGACCTTCGCGCTCGCAGCGCCGTTGCTGCAGGTCGTGCTGGGCTACCTGCCGCGCCGACGGCAGGTGTTGCTCGGGCTTGGGCTGTTCAGCACAGCGTCCATGCTCTTTGCGTTTGCACCCAGCTACGAAGTCTTGTTGGCCTCACGCGTGCTGATGGGGATCGGCGCCGGCTTCATTGGCCCGGTGCTCGGTGCGCTCGGGTCGAACCTTGTCGAGCGGGATCAGCAAGGCAGCGCCATCGCCGTCGTACTGCTCGGGCTGAGCGTCGCGGGACTGGCAGGCATGCCGATCACCGCCTGGCTGGCTCATGTATGGGGCGCACGTAATCTCTTCATGGGCATCGGTCTGGCGGGCATGGTGACGGCCATGCTGATTCTCTGGCGCGTGCCGAACAAGGTTGCCGGCGAGCGCGTGGCCTTACGCAGCATGTTGAGATTGCTGACCGACCCGGGCTCGCTTAGCGCGTTGCTCGTGGTCTTCTTCGTCACCACCGGGGTGTTTTCGACCTACGCCTTTCTCACGCCGATCATCCGCAACGATTACCACGGTGATCCCGCTGACGTCTCACTGGCGCTGACCGTACTGGGCGTGGCCGGCGTGCTTGGCAACCTGTTCGTAACCCGGGCGGCTCGTTACCTGAGCGCTGTGATCATGCTGGTGGCCGGGGTCGGCCTGCTGATGGCTGACGTTCTATTCATGTGGATGGCGCCATCGCAGCTCGGCTGGCTGCTGGTTGCACTGGTGCTTTGGGCCTTTGCCACGGACATCGTCTGGCCGACGCAACAACGGCGGATGGTGGAGCTGCGGCCCGAGCAGCGCGGCATTGCGCTTGCCCTGACCGCGTCATTTCTCTTTTGCGGCATCGGCCTCGGTTCGGCGATCGCCGGCTGGGTCTACCCGGCGTACGGCTATGCGGGCCTGCTGGCCTCGTCACTGCTGTCTCTCAGCCTTGCATTGGGCTGCCTGGTGCTCTCGGAACGTCGGGCTCTGCCTGCCTCCGCAGATGCCATGGCGTGACCGAATTCCACTAAGACCACTACCTCGTTATCCAACCAGGAGAATTCCTCATGAAGCAAGCAATGGCAATCTTCGCCCTGGTGGCGTCCCTTCTCGGAGGCTGGAAAGGCGCCTACGCCTCGGATGATGTCGATGTCCGTCTGTACCGACTGGACTGCGGAACCATGCATCTGGGTGATCTGACGCTGATGTCGGATTCCGGCGCCTACAAGGGCCGTTCCTATGACATCGTCGTGTCCTGCTATCTGATCAAGCATGGCGACGACTGGCTGCTCTGGGATACCGGCCTTTCCAAGGACTTCCTGGGCGGCGTGACGAGCGGGAGCTTGAAAATGGAACTCACTACGACGCTGGTTGAGCAGCTCGAGGCGCTCGGTCTTTCGCCCAGCGATATCGACATCGTCGCCCTGTCCCACGCGCACTTCGATCATGCGGGGCAGACCGGTGACTTCCCTGAAGCCACGTTGGTTTTGCAGCGCAGCGAATATCAAGTGCTGCTTCAGGAGAAGGTGGCCAAGGCGCATTTCATCGAGCCCGGGCTGCTGCAGAGCCATGTATCCGATCCAGAGCTGAGCAAGGTCAAGTTGGTCGAAGGCAATCACGACCTGTATGGGGATGGTCGGGTGAAGATGATCGCATTGCCGGGGCATACCCCAGGCCACATGGCACTGGAGCTGACCCTGCGTAACGCAGGAACGGTGCTGCTATCTGGCGACCAGTGGCATTTCACCGAGAACAGACTGAGAAATCAGGTCCCGACATTCAACTTCAGCCACGACCAGACACTGGAATCATCGGAGAAGCTCGAACAGCTGGCCAGCCGTAAAGGCGTGACTTTCATCATTCAACACGAGCCTGCTGACAACGCACGGTTGCCCGCTCTTCCTGGCTATCTTGACTGAGTGGTCCGCTGGCGCGGGTGGGTTGAAATGGCGTGTATCGCAACGGCTGCGCAGCAGTGATGGCAATTGCTGCACAGTTGTTAGCGGGCCCAGCCCTCTCGTCTGGCCGGATAACAGAACCTCCGATCTTCCAAGTCCCCGTCTGCATCTTGTCCCCCGAAACAACAACCCTTAGGAGTACTGATTCATGGACACCCCGATCATTGTGGTTGCCACGATTACGTTACAGCCCGGCAGCCGTGAAGTGGCCGAAGCGGCGCTGCGCAAAGCCGTCGCACGAAGCCGCAAGGAACCTGGCTGCGACCAGTACCAGCTGCATGAAGACAGTGAGCGGCCGGACAGGTTGGTCATGATCGAGCGTTGGCGAGACGAGGCGGCGCTACAAGATCATCTTGAAGGGCCAGTCTTTCGAGAGCTGGCCGAAACGCTTGAAGGGCATATCACGCTCGACGTGACGAAGCTGTCGCTGCTGGCTTGAAGCCGTGGCGTCTCGGCCGCCAGAACCGTGGGATGCGCTACGGGTTCTGGCTGGCGCTATTTGGGCTTGCCGTTCAAGCGATCAAACCCGGATCAGACGCGAGAGGCGGCAGCTCCTGTTTCAGCGGATCGAGACGACTGCGCAACAGTGCATGCAATTGCTGAACGGCCGGCGAATATTGCTTGCGATGCGGGCACACCAGGTTAAGCGGTGTGGACTCGCCTTTATACTGAGCCAGCACTATCTCCAGCCGTCCCGCCTCGATGTCGTCGTGTACGTCCAGCCAGGATTTGTAGACCAACCCTTCTCCCGCGACCGCCAAGCGTCGCACGATGTCGGCGTCGTTGCTGAACAGCGGGCCGGTGACCTGTACCGTATGATCACCTAACCGCCAGCGGTCATGCGCGCGTCCGTTGAGCGAATACAGCAGGCAATGGTGCTGAGCAAGATCGGCGGGCGTTTGCGGCCTGCCGTTACGCTCCAAGTAATCCGGGGCGCCTACCAGGACACGGCGATTCCAGGGAGCCAGCGACAGGGCTACCCAACTAGCATCGTCAAATACCCCGTAGCGCAGCGCAACGTCCACCGGGTCTCGGAATACGTCGGCCACTTGATCCGATATCAGCAGGCGAAGGCTGAGCGCCGGATGCTGCCGGCGGAACTCGGAAAGCCACGGCAGCAGCAGGTTACGACCGAGATCCGACGGCGCGGAGACCTGCAGCAAGCCATGCAGTTGGGTGCTTTCCCG
This sequence comes from Ectopseudomonas toyotomiensis, assembly GCF_017167985.1. Classification (NCBI taxonomy): domain Bacteria; kingdom Pseudomonadati; phylum Pseudomonadota; class Gammaproteobacteria; order Pseudomonadales; family Pseudomonadaceae; genus Ectopseudomonas; species Ectopseudomonas toyotomiensis. Next base: position 2,554,194 of record NZ_CP070505.1, read on the forward strand.
ACGCACCCGGTCCTGGCCTTCGCGCAAGGTATCCAGCGCCTCGCGCGCAAACGGCAGGTACTGCTCACCTTCGGCAGTCAACCGCAGGCTGCGCGTGGAGCGAGCGAACAAACGAACATCCAGATCGCGCTCGAGGCGCTTGATCGCCGCGGCCACCTGGCCCGGTAGCAGGCCAACTTCGCGGGCGACGTTGGAGAAACTGCCCAGTGCGGCTGTGCGCACGAAAAGCTGAAGGTCTTCGAACCGAACCATTTTCACACCTGCGATGAAAGTGCTGGCGGATTTTGAGCCTTTTTCCAGAGGTATGGGAAGCCGAAGATGACCCGACGTTTCGCTTATACCTGACCTTCAAGGATTACCCACATGAAAGCTATCGTCTTCACCGAATACGGCCTGCCAATCGACGACCCTCGTGCATTGTTCGACAGTGAGCTGCTAGAACCTACCCCAGGGCCGCACGACCTGCTGGTGCAGGTCAGGGCCATCGCGGTGAACCCGGTCGATACCAAGGTCCGTTCCGGTAAGGGTGCTACCGAGCAGCCTAAAGTGCTCGGCTGGGATGCGGTCGGTGTAGTGCGTGCCGTAGGCGCCGACGTAACGCTGTTCCAGCCCGGCGATGAAGTGTTCTATGCCGGCGCCATCGACCGTCCTGGCAGCTATAGCGAGCTGCACCTGGTCGACGAACGTATTGTCGGGCGCAAGCCGCGCAGCCTGGACGATGCCAGTGCCGCCGCTTTGCCATTGACGTCGATCACTGCCTGGGAACTGCTGTTCGACCGCCTCGGCATCAGCGAGGACAGTGGAGCAGGGCAGAGTCTGCTGATCCTGGGTGCCGGCGGCGGCGTGGGTTCGATCCTGACGCAACTGGCCCGCCAGTTGACCGGCCTGCAGGTGATCGGCACCGCTTCTCGCCCAGAAACCCGGGAATGGGTCAGCGCCCTGGGTGCGCATCATGTGATCGACCACAGCCGGCCGCTGGCCGAGCAGCTAAAGGGCATTGGTATCGAGGCGGTGGATCACGTGATCAGCCTCACCCACACCGACAGCTACCTTCCTCAACTGATCGAGGTGTTGCGGCCCCAGGGCCATCTGGCACTGATCGACGATCCGGCCGTGCTCGATGTGGTGCCGCTCAAGCGCAAGTCGCTGGCGCTGCACTGGGAGCTGATGTTCACCCGCTCGCTGTACGGGACGGACGACATGATCAAGCAGCACCAGTTGCTCAACCGTGTGGCGGAGCTGATCGACGCCGGTGTGCTTAAGACGACTGTAGGCGAGCATTTCGGCCGCATCGAGGCGGCCAACCTGCGGCGTGCCCATGCACTGATCGAAAGCGGCAAAGCCATGGGCAAGATCGTCCTGGAAGGCTTCTGACTTATCCATGGACCAGCGCCCGCCGCGCGGGCAGGAGACTCATCATGCGCATCGAAAAACGGTTTCGCCACACACTGTTGGCCTTGGCGCTCGCCAGTCCAGTCACCTTCGCCACACCACTTCAGCCGCTGCCGGCGAGCGCTGCGTCGGCTCGGCCGATTGGAGTGATTGACCAGGTATTTGCATTCCATGACGCCATGCCCACCGGCGTCACCGTCAGCGAGACCGGACGTATCTTCGTCAACTTCCCGCGCTGGGGCGACGCCGTGCCTTTCACCGTTGCTGAAATTCGAGACGGGAAGGTCCAGCCTTACCCCAATGCAGCCATCAATACCGAAGATCCGGACGACCCGGCCAAGGGATTCATCAGTGTGCAAAGTGTGGTCGCCGACGGCATGGGGCGTATCTGGGTGCTGGACACCGCTGCGCCGGAATTCTCCACGCCGCGTCCCGGCGGCGCGAAGCTGGTCGCCATCGACCTGGCCAGCAATCGGGTGGTCAAGACCCTGGTCTTTCCACCTGAGGTGATCCTGCCGAGCACCTATGTCAACGACATGCGCTTCGACTTCCGGGTGGGCAAGCAAGGCACGGTTTACGTGACCGATTCGTCCGTATCCGGCCCCGGCGGCATCATCGTCATGGATATCGCCAGTGGTAAAGCCAGCCGTCGCCTGAGCGGCGCAGTGCAGACTTCTGTCGACCCGGACTTCGTACCGGTCGTGGAGGGCAGACCGGCACTACTGACCAAAGGCGTCGATGGCAAGCCGAAGGCGCTGGGGGTGGCTTCCGACGGCATCGCTTTATCCGCGGATGGAAAAGACCTCTATTTCTCTCCGTTGTCCAGTCGCCACCTGTACGCCGTATCTACCGCACTTTTGCGCGACCCAGCTGTGAGCGAGGCACAGCTGCAGGCTGCCGTGCGTGACCTGGGTGAGAAGGGCGCCTCCGATGGCCTTGAGGCGGATGCCGAGGGTGCCGTTTACGCCACCGACTACGAACACAACGGGATTCGCAAGCGTCTGCACGACGGCACGTGGCAAACCATTGTCCATGACCCGCGGGTGCTCTGGCCGGACACCCTGTCCATCGGCCCGGACGGCTACCTGTATTTCACCGCCAACCAGCTGCATCGCTCGCCTGGCTTCAACGATGGCCAGGACCTGCGTAGCAAACCCTACAGCCTGTTGCGGGTGAAGATCGATGCAGCGCCGGCACCTACTCACAGAGACGGCTCCGCTGATGCAGCAGCTATCGGCAACCATTGACTTCGGACTGTGCCCGAGACGTACGTCTGCGGGCGAGGTGAAACCATGAAACCGATCATCCGCCTCGGTTACATCGACCTGAGCTTTCATGCGGCCAGTGCCGCGCTGGTGCAGCGCGTACTCGAACGCCACGGCTATGAGGTTCAGGTCAGTGCCGCGCCCCATGAAGACATGTTCCGCCGCTATGGTGCCGGCGCTGTCGACATGCTGGCCTCGGCCTGGCTGCCGGCGAGCCATGGCGACTACCTGGCGCCTTATGCCGCGCAAACACGCACGCTCGGCGTACTGTACCGGCCTTACTGCATCTGGGGCGTGCCGGACTATGTGCCCGTCGACGCGGTACAGAGCGTCGCGGACCTCCTTCGCCCCGAGGTCGCAACACGGATGACGAGGCTGATCCAAGGCATCAATCCCGGCGCCGGCATCAGCCGCTTCTCCAGGGCGATCATTCAAAAATACGCCCTCGATCGGCTCGGCTATCACTTCGAGAACGGTACTCAGGCCGATTGCTTCGTGCACTACGAACAAGCCCATGCACGGCGCGAATGGTGCGTCGTGCCACTGTGGCATCCGCAGTTCCTTCATCACTCACACTGCATTCGCCCATTGGACGAACCCCTGGGGCTGCTCGGTGGCCAGGATGACGCAACGCTGATCGTGAGCGAGCCATTTGCCCGCGATATGCCCGTGGCATTGCTTGATGAATTGAACCGCCTCAGTCCTGGCAACGCAGTCATCAGCGAACTTGATCACTTGATCTGCCGCGGTGGGATGTCAGCGCTGCAAGCCGCCGACGCCTGGCTGGCTCGCAGCGCTGCCCTTTGAAAAACACTATCTGACAGGAGAAACAACCAATGGAACTCGCCAGCCTCGCCAAACGTCGCTACACCACCAAGGCCTTCGACGCCAGCCGCAAGATCCCGCAGGCGTCCATCGACGCGTTGCTCGAACAACTGCGCCACAGTCCATCCTCGGTCAACTCGCAACCCTGGCATTTCGTCATTGCATCTACCGACGAAGGCAAGGCGCGAATCGCCAAGGGAACCGAGGGTAGCTTTGCCTATAACGCACCCAAGGTCCTCAAGGCTTCGCATGTGATCGTGCTGTGCAGCCGTAACGACATGACCGAGGAACACCTGCAGGCGCTGCTGGAGCAGGAAGCCCGTGATGGCCGTTTCCACAGTGAGGACGCCAAGGCCGGGCAGGACAATGCCCGCCGCGGTTACGTAGCGCTGCACCGCTATGACCAGAAGGACCTGCAGCATTGGATGGAAAAGCAGACCTATCTTGCGTTGGGGACCCTGCTGCTAGGCGCTGCCGCGCTTGGTCTGGACGCCACGCCAATGGAAGGCTTCGACTTCAAGAAGCTCGACGAGGAGTTGGGGTTGCGGGCACAAGGTCTAACCAGTCTCGTACTGGTCGCGCTTGGCTATCGTGACGAAGCCGACTTCAATGCCGGCCTACCGAAGTCGCGCCTGCCGGCAGAGCAGCTGTTCACTCATATTTAAGAAACAAGCCCCCCTAAATCGACGAGCAAGCGGGCGCCACTCGGCTTCCTGATGGCAGGCATTCGCCAGCAGCTTCTTTCGTAAAGCAGCGAGCAGCCGCTACGACAGGGCTTGATCGATCCAAGCAACCCTGGATGCTACCGATCAGCCCTATGGAAACGCAGGGGGGGTGGAGCGGCGCGCGAAGCGGCGATGATGAGGGGGCCGCCTCGCGATGACTTATAGGCGATGCTTACGCTCATCGATTCACATCTACCACCACGCGTCCGCGAACCTTGCCATCAAGTAACTGCTCGGCGACCGGAATGGCCTCGCTCAGGCCAATCTCGTGGGTGATCTGATCCAGTAGCGAGAGGTCCAGGTCGGTGCAAAGACGCTCCCAGGCCTCTACACGCTCCTTGTAGGAACGGGTGACGCTGTTGATGCCAAGCAGGCTTACACCGCGCAAGATGAAGGGCGCCACCGTTGCTGGGAATTCCATCCCTTGAGCTAGGCCGCAAGCAGCAACGACTCCATCGGCGTGCGTACCGGCGCATACGTTAGCGAGCGTATGGCTACCGACTGAGTCGATTGCCGCAGCCCATCGCTCTTTCGCCAGGGCTCGCCCGGGATTGGACAGTTCGTTGCGATCGATGATGGTAGCTGCGCCTAAACGCTTGAGATATTCCATCTCGCCGATCCGGCCTGTCGCGGCAATCACCTGGTAGCCTCGGCGTGCCAGCAGCGCAATGGCGAAGCTGCCAACACCACCATTGGCCCCCGTTACGAGTACCTCGCCACGCGCCGGGGTCAGGCCATGACGCTCGAGGGCTAACAGACAAAGCATCGCCGTATAGCCTGCAGTTCCTATTGCCATGGCCTGGCGTTCGCTCAAACCCTTCGGCAGCGGGATCAACCAATCCCCGCGCAGCCTGGCTTTCTGGGCCAATCCTCCCCAGTGGCTTTCACCTACGCCCCACCCGTTGAGCAGAACTCGGTCACCAACCTGATAGTCCGGGTGATTGCTGGCTTCAACCATTCCTGCCAGGTCAATTCCGGGGATCATAGGAAATTGGCGGACGACCGGGCTCTTGCCGCTGATAGCCAAGCCGTCCTTGTAGTTGAGCGTGCTGTAGCCCACGCGGACGGTAACATCGCCAGCCGGGAGCTGTTCGTCATGCAGCTCAGCTAACTGGGCTTGGTACCTATCTGCGTTTTTCTCGATAAGAATCGCCTTGAACATCTTTGCCTCCTATTTAGACCGATCGTCTATAAATTCCTAAAAAAATTAACGGGTAATCGCCGCGATGAACCCTTCGCTGAAGATTTCCAGCGGCCGCAGATCGCGGCTCAACTTGCTGCGAAGCACTGCGCCTTCCCAACCGATCCAGAAAAAAGCAGCGAGAGAAGCGCAGTCGCTATCGATGTCTACCTGTCCTTGGCTCGCGGCTTCCTGTAGGCAGCAAGCCAGACGTTCCTGCCAATCAAGCAAAGTATGCTCCAGCGCCAGACGGAAGCTTTCAGGCAAGACCATGATCTCCTGTCCAAGATTGCCCACCAGGCAACCGCGGCGGAATTCATATTTCGTCATACCCGCTTTGGCATCCTCGACGAAGTTTCGTATGCGCTGAAGCGGCGGCACGGCCTCCTCTAGCAGCAGACGATCCAATTTCCTGGCGAAGCGGTTTGCATAGCGATCCAAGACCGCCCGGCCAAACGCCTCTTTGCTATCGAAGTAGTGATAGAACGAGCCCTTGGGAACATTGATCCGTTTCAAAACCCCATCGATACCCGTCGCCGCAAAGCCCTGTTCGCTCAATACTTCCATGCCGCAACGAAGCAGTGCTTCGCGGGTGTCTTCACGCTCTCGAGGAACCTTTGGGGGGCGGCCGCGACGGGCTACTGGTTTTGCGATAGTCATGGCAGCATATTAGACCGATCGTCTTAAATATCAAGGCAGCAAAAACTGGATTGCTCAAGTATGCAAGGGCTGAAAGTCTCTTTTGCTGAGGCATTTGAAAGGGATGGGAGTTGTGCCGGCTGGCGGCTAATACTCAAATCTCGAAGGGCCTTGAGCATGCTAATCCTGCGCGTGGCACGGTTTGGGCACAGAATTGGCACAGCCTGAAAGGCTCCCCATGAGATGTGACTGAAGGCAGTACTCATCGCCGCCCAAGGGCTGGCATAGAGAAAATAAGCGGGAGTGAGCCGACATGAGCTTCTAAAGCGGCGCAGCTTGAACAAAGCCATTGAATCAGCAAGAGATGGCGCACCTGGCGGGATTCGAACCCACGACCCTTGCCTTCGGAGGGCAATACTCTATCCAGCTGAGCTACAGGTGCGTAATTGTTGCGACGGTCTATTTGACCACTAGCTGTCACCCTTCTCAACTCGATGATCACTGCCTTCGGAGGGCAGTACTCTATCCAGCTGAGCTACGGATGCGTTGCGGGGCGCAATCATACGCATCTCGGCGGTTAGCGTCCATTCTGCATGAGTGTGCATTATTCAGAACGGACTTTACACTTTCTGGCCATCAGAACCTGCATTTCAGAAGTTTCTGCCATTATTTTAAGGATTTTTCCCGGCCACCTATTGCCCTTTACCCCTGCCGATCCTAGGATTCGTTTGAGATTTCAAACGGCGTGTTCGGTCATTCTGAACCCTCGCACGTTCAACGGCTCTGAATCCATTACCAGGCCCCGCGCGGCTCAATTTCGGCCTGCGGGCTCTGCCCGTGACTCCAACGACTTACGCCGACGCCCGGGCGCCGGAACTGAAGGAGACTGCCATGCAACTGAAAGACCCCCAGCTGCTGCGCCAACAGGCTTATATCGATGGCCAGTGGTTGGATGCCGACAGCGGTCAGACCATTGCCGTGAACAACCCGGCGACTGGCGAGATCATCGGCCATGTTCCGAAGATGGGCCGAGCTGAAACCCGCCGCGCCATCGAGGCTGCCGAGAAGGCGCTGCCGGCCTGGCGTGCGCTGACCGCCAAGGAGCGCGCGAACAAGCTGCGCCGCTGGTTCGAGCTGCTGATGGAAAATCAGGACGACCTGGGTCGCCTGATGACCCTGGAGCAGGGCAAGCCGCTGGCCGAAGCCAAGGGCGAGATTGCCTACGCCGCCTCCTTCATCGAGTGGTTCGCCGAAGAAGCCAAGCGCGTCTACGGTGACGTGATCCCCGGCCACCAGCCGGACAAGCGCCTGATCGTGATCAAGCAGCCGATCGGCGTCACTGCGGCCATCACCCCGTGGAACTTCCCGGCGGCGATGATCACCCGCAAGGCCGGCCCGGCGCTGGCGGCTGGCTGCACCATGGTGATCAAGCCGGCTTCGCAGACCCCGTTCTCCGCCCTGGCCCTGGTCGAGCTGGCCGAGCGTGCCGGTATTCCTAAAGGCGTGCTGAGCGTGGTCACCGGCAGCGCTGGCGAAGTGGGTGGCGAGCTGACCAGCAACCCCATCGTGCGCAAGCTGAGTTTCACCGGCTCCACCGAGATCGGTCGCCAACTGATGGCCGAATGCGCGCAGGACATCAAGAAGGTGTCGCTGGAGCTGGGCGGCAACGCGCCGTTCATCGTCTTCGACGACGCCGACCTGGATGCCGCTGTCGAAGGTGCGCTGATCTCCAAGTACCGCAACAACGGCCAGACCTGCGTCTGCGCCAACCGTATCTACGTGCAGGATGGTGTCTACGATGCCTTTGCCGAGAAATTGATCGCTGCCGTGGGCAAGCTGAAGATCGGTAACGGTCTGGAAGATGGCACCACCACCGGCCCGCTGATCGACGAGAAGGCCGTGGCCAAGGTTCAGGAGCACATCGCCGACGCGGTGAACAAGGGCGCCAAGCTGGCCCTGGGCGGCAAGCCGCATGCCCTGGGTGGCACCTTCTTCGAACCGACCATTCTGGTGGACGTGCCGAAAACCGCTGCCGTGGCCAAGGAAGAGACCTTCGGCCCGCTGGCGCCGCTGTTCCGCTTCAAGGACGAGGCCGAGGTGATCGCCATGGCCAACGATACCGAGTTCGGCCTGGCCTCCTACTTCTATGCCCGTGACCTTGGCCGCGTGTTCCGCGTGGCCGAGGCGCTGGAGTACGGCATGGTGGGCATCAACACCGGCCTGATCTCCAACGAAGTCGCGCCGTTTGGCGGCGTGAAGGCTTCCGGCCTGGGCCGCGAAGGCTCCAAGTACGGGATCGAGGATTATCTCGAGATCAAGTACATGTGCCTGGGCGGCATCTGATGCCAAGACGGGGCAAGGTGCGAAAGAGCGTGCGGCGCCCCGGTTGTAAGTCGTAACCCTATTGAGTCCCTCGCGGGCTCGGTTCAGTCGATCATCGCATGCTGAACCGACCTCCCGCCGGGGACGACCATGAGGACACCATGAGCAAGACCAACGAATCCCTGCTGCAACGCCGTGCCGCTGCCGTACCGCGCGGTGTAGGCCAGATCCACCCGATCGTCGCCGAGCGCGCCGAGAACGCCACCGTGTGGGACGTCGAAGGCCGCGAATACATCGACTTCGCCGGCGGTATCGCCGTGCTGAACACCGGCCACCTGCATCCGAAGGTGGTCGCCGCCGTGCAGGAGCAGCTGACCAAGCTGTCGCACACCTGCTTCCAGGTGCTGGCCTACGAGCCCTACATCGAGCTCTGCGAGGAAATCGCCAAGCGCGTACCGGGCAACTTCGCCAAGAAGACCCTGCTGGTGACCTCCGGCTCTGAAGCCGTGGAAAACGCCGTGAAGATCGCCCGTGCTGCCACTGGCCGCGCCGGCGTGATCGCCTTCACCGGCGCCTACCACGGCCGCACCATGATGACCCTGTCGCTGACCGGCAAGGTCGTACCGTACTCCGCCGGTATGGGTCTGATGCCTGCTGGTGTGTACCGCGCCCAGGCGCCGTGCCCGTTGCACGGTGTGAGCGAGGACGAGTCCATCGCCAGCATCGAGCGCATCTTCAAGAACGACGCGCAGCCGCAGGACATCGCCGCCATCATCATCGAACCGGTACAGGGCGAGGGTGGTTTCTACGTCAACTCCCCGGCCTTCATGCAGCGCCTGCGCGCCCTGTGCGATCAGCACGGCATCCTCCTGATCGCTGACGAAGTGCAGACCGGTGCCGGCCGCACCGGTACCTTCTTCGCCACCGAGCAACTGGGCGTGGTGCCGGACCTGACCACCTTCGCCAAGTCCGTCGGCGGCGGCTTCCCGATCTCCGGCGTGTGCGGCAAGGCCGAGATCATGGACACCATCGCCCCCGGTGGCTTGGGTGGCACCTATGCCGGCAGCCCGATCGCCTGCGCCGCGGCCCTGGCCGTGCTCAAGGTGTTCGATGAAGAGAAGCTGCTGGAGCGTTCCAACGCCGTGGGCGAGAAGCTCAAGGCCGGCCTGAAGACCATCGCCGAGAAGCACAAGGTGATCGGTGACGTGCGTGGCCTGGGTTCTATGGTCGCCATCGAGCTGTTCGAAGGCGGCGACCACAGCAAGCCGGCTGCCGAGCTGGTCGGCAAGATCGTCGCCCGTGCGCGCGAGAAGGGCTTGATTCTGCTGTCGTGCGGCACCTACTACAACGTCATCCGCTTCCTGATGCCCGTCACCATCCCTGACGCGCAACTGGAAAAAGGCATCGCCATCGTCGCTGAGTGCTTCGACGAGCTGGCCTGAGCCGGACGCTGAGCACGCCTTTGCGTGCTGATGAAAAGACCCGCCCTGTGCGGGTCTTTTTTTGTCTGATACCTGATAATTGGTTGACGAGGTAAAATGATCGTTTTACCTTGGCTTTATGAATGTAGACGCCAAACTCATTTCCGTGGCCGAAGGGCTGTTCGACCGCCAGGGCTTCAACGCAACCGGCATGGACCGCCTGGCTCAGGCCGCCGGGATGTCCAGCCGTACGCTGTACAAGCACGCGGGCAGCAAGAACGAACTGATTGCCGCCGTGTTGATGACACGCGGGCAGCGCTTCCTGCAGCGACTGGAGTTGGACAGCGTCGAGGCGCTGTTCGATGCACTGGCATGCTGGATGAGCGAGGAGGGTACGCGCGGTTGCCTGTTCCTGCGTGCCCAGGGCGAGATTGGCAGCGCGGTGACGGAAGTCACCGATGCCCTGACGGCCTACAAGGCACGTTTCAGCGAGACGGTCAGGCGGATTCTCGTTCGGCAGTTGGGCGCCGATCCCGACGAGGAACTGATCGAACAGGTCGTCATTCTCTTCGAGGGTGCGACGGCGGCTGCCAGCTACCGCGGCCTGGCGGCGGTGGCCACGGCGGGCCGGGCTGCGACACTGCTTGTCGAGCGAGCGCGGGCGTGAGCCGCACCTTGCATCTGGGGGCCACGGGCTTCGGCCTGATCGCGGTGTGCTACGGTTTCGCCCGCTTCGCTTTCGGCCTGTTCCTGCCGCAGATCGAAGCTGACCTCGTGCTGCCGGAGGCTGTCGGTGGCCTGATCGCCGGCGGCTCCTTTCTTGGCTACTGCCTGGCCATTGTCGTCGCCGCGCAACTGACCGAGCGCATCGGTGCTCGGGCGGTCGCGGTGTGCGCTGCGCTGGTTGCCGCCCTGGGCATGCTGGGTATCGCCCTGGCGCCTTCAGCTGCGTGGCTCGCTGCTGCAGTATTGTTGGCGGGGATGAGCACGGGGCTGGCGTCCCCGCCCATGGCTGCAGCAGTGGCGGCGGTAATAGAGCCGCGGCGGCAGGACACCAGCAACACCCTGATCAATGCCGGTACCAGTGGCGGAGTGATTCTCTCCGGCCCTGTCGCGCTGTTGCTAGGCGCTGAATGGCGCCTGGCCTACGCCGTGTTCGCCTGCTCGGCACTGGCCCTGGCGTTGTTTGCGAGCTTCTGCGTGCCGAGTGCCACGGGTTCGCGAGTGCGGGCTGACAAGGCCGGACCGCTGTTCAGCGTGACGCTGAAGCGCCTCGTCGTCGCTTCGTTGCTGATGGGAGCGGCAAGCACGGCGTTGTGGTCGTTCGGTAGTCAGATCGTCGCCCAGCGCCTGGGTTGGGGCAGCGCTGGTTCCGGGTTGCTCTGGGTGGTGATTGGTGCTGCCGGCATCGCCGGCGCGGGTGCCGGCAGCCTGATCGCTCGGCTGGGTGTGGACTGGGCGAATCGTCTGTGTCTTGGCGCTCTGGCGGCAGCCATAGCCCTGGTCGGCATGGGCAGCATGCCGGCATTGGCGCTGCTGGGCGGCGCGTTGTTCGGAGCGGCCTACATTACCCTGAGTGGCATCTATCTGGTCTGGGGCGTAGCGGCGCTTCCCGAGCGGCCCGCGACCGGGCTCACCGTCGCCTTTCTCGGCATCGCCATCGGTCAGACGCTGGGGGCGCCGATTTTCGGCCTGCTGATGAGCTGGCTGAGCATGGACCACGCTGTGGGTCTGTTCGCGTTGCTGGCATTGGCTGCCGGAGTGATGCGCTCGAACGTCGGTGACGCGATGCGTTCGAGCCCCGTCGGTTGCCCAGAAAAAGGCCCGTACTAGACGGGCCAAAGGGTGACAAGCAACAACAGGATTCGGGGTGGCGGGAACCTGCCAGGCACTTCCCAGTCAAGTGCTTACTTGGCTTCGAAAATCACGTAGACCTTGCGGCAGGCTTCGAGTACTTCCCAGGTGCCGGAAAAACCGGCAGGTATCACGAAACGGTCGCCAGCGCGTACGGTTTTGGTATTGCCGTCGGCGTCACGCAGCACGGACACGCCCTGGAGAATCTCGCAGTACTCGTGCTCGGTGTAGCTCACCGTCCACTGACCCACGGCGCCTTCCCAGATGCCGGTGCTGAACTGGCCGCACGGGCTGCTGTAGTGGTTGCGCACGCTTTGCTCCGGGTCGCCCTTGAGCACTTTTTCCGGCGCTGGGCGATAGTGTTCGGCGGCCGTGCCGGCCTGGGCGAAGTCGACGATCTGTTCGATGTTCATCTGGCTGTTCCGTGGTTTCGGTGGCGGCAACCGCGCGACCAGCAAGGCCTTCGCGGAAAAGTCGTGGCAGCAGTCTATGTTTAAAAAAACGAACATGACAAGGGCTTTTGCCGGTCTATGTCAAAAATATTGAAAAGCCACAGCCCTCTGGTTTAGTGTGTCGGACAGGATTTGGCCAGCGATCTGGCCTTGCAGAATTATTGACAGTGCGCGCCCTCGCGGGCGCCGCTTCCACCCATTGAGAGGATGCCGGAATGACTAGCCTGACTCGTGCCGACTGGGAACAGCGTGCCAAGACCCTGACCATCGAAACCCGTGCGTTCGTACACGGTGAGTACCGCGCCGCCGAGTCTGGTGCTACCTTCGAATGCATCAGCCCGGTCGACGGCCGTCTGCTCGGCATGGTGGCCAGCTGTGACCAGGCTGACGCTGACGTGGCGGTCAAGGATGCCCGCGCCACCTTCGAATCCGGTGTGTGGTCGCGCATGGCCCCGGCCAAGCGCAAGAAGGTGATGATCCGCTTCGCCGAGCTGATCGAAGAGCATGGCCAGGAGCTGGCGCTGCTGGAAACTCTGGACATGGGCAAACCGATCAGCGACTCGCTGAGTATTGACGTCGGCAGCGCCGCCAACGCCATCCGCTGGAGCGGCGAGGCCATCGACAAGATCTACGACGAAGTCGCCGCCACCGCCCATGACGAGCTGGGCCTGGTCACCCGCGAGCCGGTCGGTGTGGTCGCCGCCATCGTGCCGTGGAACTTCCCGCTGCTGATGACCTGCTGGAAGCTTGGCCCGGCGCTGTCCACTGGTAACTCGATCATCCTCAAACCGTCCGAGAAGTCGCCGCTGACCGGTATCCGCATCGCCCAGCTGGCCATCGAGGCCGGCATTCCGGCGGGCGTGTTCAACGTGCTGCCAGGCTTTGGCCACACCGTCGGCAAGGCCCTTGCTCTGCACATGGACGTCGACACCCTGGTGTTCACCGGTTCGACCAAGGTCGCCAAGCAGCTGATGATCTACGCCGGTGAATCGAACATGAAGCGCGTCTGGCTGGAAGCAGGCGGCAAGAGCCCGAACATCGTCTTCGCTGACGCGCCGGACCTGCAGGCCGCTGCCGAAGCGGCTGCCAGCGCCATCGCCTTCAACCAGGGCGAAGTCTGCACCGCCGGTTCGCGCCTGCTGGTGGAGAACTCCATCAAGGACACCTTCGTGCCCATGGTGGTCGAGGCGATCAAGGCCTGGAAGCCGGGCAACCCGCTGGACCCGGCGACCAACGTCGGCGCCCTGGTCGACACCACGCAGATGAACAATGTGCTGAGCTACATCCAGGCCGGCCATGACGACGGCGCCAAGCTGGTGGCCGGCGGCAAGCGGGTGATGGAAGAGACCGGCGGTACCTACGTCGAGCCGACCATCTTCGACGGCGTGAACAACGCCATGCGCATCGCCAAGGAAGAGATCTTCGGCCCGGTGCTGTCGGTGATCGGTTTCGACGATCAGGACGAAGCCATCGCCATTGCCAATGACACCGTCTACGGCCTGGCCGCCGCTGTATGGACCAGCAACCTGTCGCGCGCCCACCTGGTGGGCAAGGCGCTGCGTGCCGGCAGCGTGTGGATCAACCAGTACGATGGCGGCGACATGACCGCGCCGTTCGGCGGCTTCAAGCAGTCCGGCAACGGCCGCGACAAGTCGCTGCACGCGTTCGACAAGTACACCGAGCTGAAGTCCACCTGGATCAAACTGTAACGATAGCGGGGCGATTTCCTGGTCATCGGCCAGGTAATCGGTTCCCCTCTCCCATTTATGGGAGAGGGGCTGGGGGAGAGGGCCGAGAACGTAGAGAAACTGCCGGCTACCCTCGCTCCTGAAACCTACGGCCGGGTTCCCGAGGAGCCCGGCCGTTGTCTTTGCAGCCACTCGTTAACCAAGGAATTCGGCAATGCGTTGGGGCACCTACTTCGCCGTCTGTGCGGCGGTCATCAGCATCGGCCTGGCACTGGGCGTGACCATGCCGCTGGTTTCGCTGCGCCTGGAAAGCTGGGGCTACGACTCCTTCGCCATCGGCGTGATGGCGGCGACTCCGGCTGTCGGCGTGCTGCTCGGTGCGTTGCTGGCCGGGCGTCTGGCGGCGCGCTTCGGCACCACCGTGCTGATGCAGCTGTGTCTGCTGCTGGGTGCGATATCGGTGGCGGGGCTGGCGCTGGTGCAGAACTACGCAGTCTGGGTGGGTCTGCGCCTGTTCATCGGCGTGGCCCTGACCGTGGTGTTCATCCTCGGCGAGAGCTGGATCAACCAACTGGCGGTGGAGAAGTGGCGTGGTCGCCTGGTGGCGTTGTACGGCACCGGTTATGCCCTCAGTCAGCTCAGTGGCCCGTTACTGCTGACGGCGCTCGGTACGACCACCGATGCCGGTTTCTGGACGGGCGTGTGCCTGCTGATCGGCGGCTCACTGGTTCTGCTCGGGCGCACCGGCGCACCCAAGGTGGATGCGCACAGCGCTTCGGGGCGGGGTCTGCTGGTGTTCTGTCGCAAGCTGCCAGCGATTGCCTGGGCGGTGATGTTGTTCGCTGCCTTCGAAGCGATGATGCTGACCCTGCTACCGATCTACGGTCTGCGCCAGGGCTTCACCCAGGAGGTGGCGCTGTTCATGGTCAGCGTGGTGGTGGTGGGCGATGCGGTGCTGCAGCTGCCCATCGGTTGGCTGGCTGACCGCATGTCGAGGCAGTTGCTGTTCCGTGGTTGTGGCATCGTGCTGCTGGTGTCCAGCCTGGCGATTCCGCCGCTGTTGCATACGCCGGTGATCTGGCCGGTGCTGGTGGCCTTCGGTGCCAGTGCCGGCGGCCTGTTCACTCTGTCACTGATCATGATCGGTGAGCGATACCGTGACGACGAACTGGTGCGCGCCAATGCCCATGTCGCCCAGCTGTGGGGCCTGGGCTGCCTGATCGGGCCACTCACTACAGGCGCCGTCAGCCAGTGGCTGAGCGGCCATGCGCTGCCGCTGATGATGGCCACTGGCGCCTTCGTGTTCATCATCCTGGCGAGCAAGCGCGGGGCCTTCAGCGAGATGGAAGCGGCGCGTTCCTGAATCGGCTCAGCGCCACTGCCCGAGCGCCTGCGTGTGCTGCAGGTCGGCCTCTTCGATCAACTCGGCGATGGTCGCGCCGATCTGCTTCACTGCCGCCTCGATCACATCGCTCGGCGGTTCGGCGTAGTTGAGGCGGATGCAGTTACGGTATTTGCCTGCCGCCGAGAAGATGCTGCCCGGCGCGATCTGGATCTTGTGCGGCAGCAGGGCGCGGTTGAGCTTCTGGCTGTCGAAGCCCTGGGGCATCTCCACCCACAGCATGAAGCTGCCCTGCGGACGGCTGACCCGGGTGCCGGCCGGGAAATAGCGGCTGACCCAATCCACCATCAGGTCGCGGCTGCGCAGGTACTGCGCGCGCATGCGCCGTAGGTGCGGTTCGTAGTGCCCGTCCTTGAGGTACTCAGCGATGGCCAACTGCGGTAGCTGTGCGGTGCTGCCGGTGCCCAGGTATTTCATGTGCACCACCTGCTCCAGGTATCGCCCAGGGGCGATCCAGCCGACGCGCAGGCCCGGTGCCAGGGTCTTGGAGAAGGAGCTGCAGAACAGTACGCGGCCGTCCTCATCGAACGATTTTATGCTGCGTGGGCGTGGGTAGCTGTAGGCGAGGTCGGCGTAGACGTCGTCCTCGATGATGGCCACGTCGAAGCGTTGCGCCAGGGCCACCAGGGCGCGCTTGTTGGCGTCGGGCATGATGTAACCGAGCGGGTTGTTGCAGTTGGGCGTGAGCTGGATGGCCTTGATCGGCCACTGCTCCAGGGCCATTTCCAGGGCATCAAGGTTGATCCCGGTGAGCGGGTCGGTGGGCAGTTCCAGCGCCTTCATGCCGAAACCCTTGAGCGCCTGCATCACGCCGTGGAAGCTCGGCGAGTCGACCGCGACGATGTCGCCGGGCTGGCAGATGGCGCGCACCGCCGCCGACAGCGCCTCGTGGCAACCGGTGGTGACCACCAGATCTTCGGCCTCCAGCTGGCAGCCGGAGTCGAGCATCAGCCGGGCGATCTGTTCGCGCAGGCGAGCGTCACCGCGAATGCCGCCGTAGGTGAGCACGTCCGGGTCCTGGCGACGCGCCTGGCGCGACAGGTTGCGCAGCAGCGGTTTCAGCGTCGGGCCGCTGATGTCCGGACGACCGCGGCCCAGCTGCAGCATGTCGTGCTGCGGTGAGCTGCTGATCAGCTCCAGTACGTGATCCCACTGCGAAACTTCCACCGGCCTCTGCGCCGCGCGGCTGATCTGCGGCAGCGCGGGCATCTGTCGCCCCAGCGGTACGAAGTAGCCGGACTTCGGCCGCGGCGAGGCCAGGCCCATGTCCTCCAGATGACGGTAGGCCTGCTGCACCGTGCTGAGGCTGACACCATGCTCCTGGCTCAGGCTGCGTACTGACGGCAGACGGTCGCCGGGACGGTACAGTCCCTGCTCGATGCGGGTGCCGAGTAGTTCGGCCAGATTCAGATAGAGCGTCATGGCAGTCGTCCGGTTCGTCTAAGGTGTATTAACTGAGACCAGTACAGATCAGCACGAAAATTCCCATTCAGGGGAAAATGTACGGAATCTGTATGGAGTTAATAAGAGTTTTTTGGATCTGTCATGACTTTTCTTCTGACGGCATTCTGATCTCCCATGACAGAAGACAACGGGAGAACAGCCATGACCGGGTTCAGCAATACAGATTTCGTAGCACGAGGCGAGGCCGTGCGGATTGCGACGCACGAGGGCGAGGTTCGCTATTTTGGCCGTGACTGGCCGTCCTTCTGGCGGCGCCTGGGCACTCGTCGTGTGCTGCTCAAGCTCAACGACCAGCAGCTGCGCGACATCGGCCTCAGCCGCGCCCAGGCCGAGCGCGAGGCAAGCCTGCCGTTCTGGAAGCTGTAAGGGCAGCTTCGCCGCACGGCACGCCCGTAGGAGCGGCTTCAGCCGCGAACCCTACAGCAGCTCTTTCAGTCGGTGCCAGGCCATGCCCATTGCCAGCAGCGGCGAGCGCAGGTGCTTGCCACCAGGGAAGGTCATGTGCGGCACCTGGGCAAACAGGTCGAAGCCACGGCTTTCCTGGCCGGCGATGGCCTCGGCGAGCAGCTTGCCAGCCAGGTGCGTGGCGTTGACGCCGTGGCCAGCGTAGGCCTGGGCGTGGAACACGTTGGGCTGATCCTTGAGTCGGCCGATCTGCGGCAGGCGGTTGGCGCCGATGCCGATCATTCCGCCCCATTGGTAGTCAATGCGCACATCGGCCAGTTGTGGGAACACCTTGAGCATCTTCGGCTTCATGTAGCCAGCGATATCGGCCGGATCGCGCCCGGAATAGTGGCAGGCACCTCCGAACAGCAGGCGGCGGTCGGCGGAGAGTCGGTAATAGTCGACTGTCACGCGCTGGTCGCACAGCGCCATGTTCTGCGGAATCAGTTGCCGCGCCTGCTCTTCGGAGAGTTGTTCGGTAGCGATGATGTAGCTGCCGGCCGGTAGCACCTTGCCGCTCAGGGTCGGGTTGAGGCCGTTGATGTAGGCATTGCAGGCCAGCACCAGGTACTTGGCGCGCACCTGGCCCTGGGCGGTGTGCACGCGCACCTCGTTGCCGTAGTCGATGCGTGTCACCGGCGAGTCTTCGAACAGCTGCACGCCGAGCGATTGGGCGGCAGCGGCTTCGCCGAGCGCCAGGTTGAGCGGGTGCAGATGGCCCGAGCCCATGTCGATCATGGCACCGTGATAGTTGTCGGAACCGACCACTTCATGGATGCGCTCCTTCGGCACCATGCGCAGTTCGTGACGATAGCCGAGGCTTTCCAGCTCGGCCTTGTCTTCGGCGAAGCCTTCCATGTGCGCCGGCTTGTTGGCCAGGTCGCAGTAGCCCCAGGTCAGATCGCAATCGATCTGGTACTGGGCGACGCGTGCGCGCACGATCTCCACAGCCTCCAGGCCCATCAGCTTGAACTGACGCACGCCGTCCTTGCCGACCACCGATTCGAACTGTTCGACATCATGGCCAACGCCGCGAATCAGCTGCCCGCCGTTGCGCCCGCTGGCGCCCCAGCCGATCTTGCGCGCCTCCAGCACCGCCACCGACAGGCCTTTCTGGGCCAGCTCGATGGCGGTGTTCAAGCCGCTGAAACCGCCACCGACGATGCACACGTCCACCTGCAGCTCACCGCCCAGGGGCGGGTAGGCCTGCTGGCGATTGACGCTGGCGGCGTAATAGGAAGCGGCATGCTGCGGGCTGTGGACGGGCTGGTGAACGCGGGCGTTCATGTGCGAAATCCTGATTTTGTTGTGTGGAAAATTCAACGCAGCATAAGCGCGTGATCCGTCCGACGCCAAGAGGTCAGTGGAAAAAAGCGGGATTTCCCGCAGGGTGTCGCGGGATCGCCCAGGTCTTGCGCACCACTGCTCGCCCAGCAGTTCCCGGATTGCATCCGGGCTACGCCTGGCCTGTTGGGGCGCTGTAAACTGCCACCTCCGTATCAGGGCGCCCGAGCATGAGTTGTACCGACCGCAAGATCGACCACCTGCGCCGCCAGATCCCGCGCTTCGACTGCGTGCCCGGCTGTCACGACTGCTGCGGGCCGGTCACGGCCTCGTCCGAGGAGCTGGCGCGCCTGCCGGTGAAAAGCGAGGCCGAGCATGACGCGGCGCTAGCCGAGTACAACTGCGTGCACCTGGGGCCGAATGGCTGCGAGGTGTATGACCAGCGCCCGCTGATCTGTCGCCTGTTCGGCACCACACCGAACCTGCCGTGCCCACATGGCCGTGGACCGGAGCAGCCGATCGAACCGGCGGTTGAGCGTCAGGTGCACCGTCTGATCGCCACGACGCGGCAGAGGCTGGTGTAGTGGATTTATCGAAGCGTCGATATAATGCGACTCACTATCAATTAGTTGTATTCCCTTACCATGACCAAGTCCTCCCCCAGCGTCGAGCTGATTGGCGCGCTCGCGCTGCATTACGACGATCTGGTGGAGTACGTCCGACGACGTTTCCAGGGCTCTCAATTTGCCCGTGAAGTGGTACACGACGTCTGCGTGCAATTGCTGGAAAAACCCCCTCAGCAGCCGGTCAGCCTGCCTTTTGCCTTTCTGCGTCGCGCCTCGTTCAATCGCGCTATCGACCGCCGTCGTGCTGATAACACCCGCGACGCCTACTTCGAAGTGACTGCCGAGGTGCCGGACTGGCACGTACACGAACTCGATGGTGCCGTCGCGTTGGATTTTGAACAACAGCTCGAAGCCCTGCTGGCAATCATCGATGCTTTGCCGGCACGTGCCCGCCAGGTATTCCTGTTGCATCGCATCCATGGCATGCAGCAGCGTGAGATCGCCGACGAGCTGGGCATTTCCACCAACATGGTGACCCAGCATTTCTCCCGCGCCATGCGCAGCATCGCCAGCGACTGGGAGCCGGCGCGGCGAGCGCTGGCGGGACGCTACTGAAATGCTGGAGCGCCCCGATGATCCTCGACGCGGCAGCGGTGCCGACCCGCTGTCGACGTTCGAGCAAGCCCTGCGTGATCGGGTGCCGTCCCGCGAGGCGCTGCTGGCAGAGGGCAAGGCACAGACGGCACGGCAGCGGCGGCGCAAGCAGGCACTCGGTGGCGGGCTGTCGGTACTGCTGATGGCTGTTGCACTGTGGATGGCCGATCCGGCCTGGCATAGCGAGGAAGTACGTACCGCGGTTGGCCAGCGTGACAGCCTGACGCTGGCCGATGGCAGCCAGGTACTGCTCAACAGTGCCACTCACTTGCGCGTCGAGCGGCGCCTGCGCAGCCGGCAGATCGAACTGCTGGCCGGCGAGGCCACCTTCACTGTCGAACATGCCGATAGCCCTTTCATCGTGCGCAGCCAGGGTGTGTCCGTGCTCGACATCGGCACGGTGTTCAATGTACGCAGTGACGCACGCGGTGTGGCGGTTGCGGTGCTCGAAGGCGAGGTCGAGGTGTCCAGCACGCAGTCGCCGCCGCAGCGTCTTTACAACGGGCAGCAGGTGCTGGCCACAGGTGGGCGGATCAGTGCCGGTGGTGTGGTCGACAGGGTACGCGTCACCGCCTGGCAGCAGGGCAAGCTGCGTTTCGACGGTACGCCGCTGCGTGAGGTGATCGTCGACATCCAGCGCTACCGTCTGGCGCCGGTGCGCCTGGCCGATCCGCGCCTCGGCGAATTGCGTGTATCCGGCGAGTTCGACAGCGCTGCCATCGAGGAACTGATTGAACTGCTGCCGGCCATCCTGCCGGTACTCGTGGTTCGCGGCGGGGATGGCAGCGTGGTGATCAGCGGGCTCTGAGCGTGAGTCACCGGTGCTCGTAGGAGCTGGTCGGGCGAGCGTTGAAAAAATAAACGAGAATTTTTTGCATTCACCCTCAACATCGGTGACCTCTCATCCGCCACTCCCTGTGAACGCCATTTCTGATCGTGTCACGGGGAGCTTCATGGACACTAGAACACCATCGCGCCGCTCGCGGCTGAGCCGTCTTTCACTGTTGGCCGCCGGCATCGTGCTGACCACGACGCTGCACGCGCAGGACACCACGCATGCGCTAAACCTGCCGGCGCAGCCGTTGGATCAGGCCCTCAATGCGCTGGCTGGGCAGACTGATAGCCGCATTCTGTTCGCCACCGATATCGCCGAGGGTCTGAGTGCTCCGGCGGTGACGGGCGAGATGACTTTGCAGCAGGCGCTTGAGCGCCTGCTGAGGGGCTCTAATCTGACGGTGCAGCAAACCAGTGACGGCAGCTTCGTGATTGCTGCCCCGGTAGCGAGCGACGCCGCGCTGGATCTGGGGGTGATCACCATCCAGGGGCAAGGCATGGGCGAAACCACCGAAAACACGGGCTCCTACACGCCTGGCCTTATCAGCGTCGGCTCGAAGAGTCCCATGTCGCTGAAGGGAACCCCGCAATCGGTATCGGTGATCACTCGCCAGGTCATCGAGGATCGCCAGATCACCGACATCAACGAGGCCATGAAGGCGGTACCGGGCATTACGGTGCAGAGCAACACCTTCCGTATCCAGGATTTCTACTCGCGCGGCTTTCCCATCCAGAACATCCAGCTCGACGGTGCTGCGCCAATGGCTCTTGGAACTACTGCCGGTAGTTTCTACTCGTCGAATATCTACGACCTGGCCGAGTTCGACCATGTGGAGGTGCTGCGCGGCAGCAGCGCGCTGTTCGGTGGCACCGGCGACCCCGGCGGCATCATCAATCTGGTACGCAAGCGCCCGCTGGATACCTACCAGCTCAAGTTCAGCGCCTCGGCCGGCAGCTGGGACAACTACCGCAGCGAGCTGGATGTGACCGGCCCGCTAGGGTTCGACGGTAGGCTGCGTGGGCGTATGGTGGTGGCTTATCAGGACCGTCAGTACTTCGTCGACAACCGTGCGACTGACAAGCCGCTGGTTTATGGGGTGCTGGAGGCGGATGTCAGCGACGACACCATGCTCACCGCCGGTCTGCGCTTCAACAAGGTGCACGAAACCGGCACCGCTTCGCAGCTGCCGCGTTACAGCAATGGTGCCGACCTGGGCCTGCCGCGTCACACCGGCCTGTCCACCACCTGGGCCTATGCCGACGGCTTTTCCCGCGAGTACTTCGCCAAGCTCGATCATCGCCTGAACGATGACTGGAAGCTCAATCTCAGCTACACCAACATCTACGACACCATCGACACCAATAACGCCACCACCCTGGGTTCGGTCAACCCAGTCACTGGCGTCGGCGTGACTCGCTATGGCACCTATGTTACCCAGTGGAGCGAGCAGAACCTCTGGGATGCCAATCTCTCTGGCGCCTTCAGCATGTTTGGTCTCGACCATAAGCTGGTCGTTGGTGCGGACTATCAGGAGATCGACAGCCGCTGGTTGGGTACCGGCCGCTTCACCACCGCCGGTGGTGCGGTCAACGTGTTCGACCCGAACTCGACGCCCTGGGACGATCCAGGTGCTCGGCCGCTATTCAGCCGTAACTACAGCCCCAACAGCCAGGAGCAGTACGGCCTGTATTCGAACCTGCGCCTGCAGTTGGCCGAGCCGCTGCACCTGATCCTTGGCGCGCGCGTGCAGCGCTACAAGTTCGACCAGACCTATCAGGTCGCCGACGCGAGCGGGATGGTCTGGGCCCAGCAATCGCGCGTTGACATGCATGAGCCGACCAAGGTCACGCCCTTCGGCGGTATCGTCTACGACCTGACCGACGAGTGGGCCGCGTACGCCAGCTACGCCGAGATCTTCAAGCCGCAACAGAACCTGCTCAGCGGCCCGGCCAGCGCCGGTTCTCCGCTCGACCCGATGACCGGCAAGACCTACGAGACGGGGATCAAGGGTGAGCTCTTCGGCGGCGCGGTCAACACCAGCATCGCGCTGTACTACACCAAGCGCGAAGACCAGTCCGTGCAGGATGCGAACTACCCGGCTACCCAGGTGCTCTTCGGTGGCAACTGCTGCTACCTGAATGGCGGTGAAACCATCAGCAAGGGCATCGACATGGAGATTTCCGGCGAGCTGCTGCGCGATTGGATGCTGATGGCCAGCTACACCCTCAACCTCAACAAGAACCGCGACACGGGCTCGGCGCTGAGCACCGTCACGCCCAAGCACGTGGCCAAGCTGTTCACCACCTACCGCCTGCCGGGTGAGTTGGAGGACTTTCGCGTTGGTGGCGGTGTGGACATCCAGAGCGCCACCTACGTCAGTGGTAGCGCGTCGACCTTTGACAGCCTGGGCGCTGTAGTGCAGGCCAATGTCCCGTTCGAATACAGGCAGGGTGGCTATGCCATCTGGAACGCGATGGTCGACTACCGCATTGACGAGCACTGGAACCTGACCCTCAACGGCAACAACCTGCTCGACAAGAAGTACTACCAGACGGTTGGCGGCGCGACCTACGGTAACTACTACGGCGACCCACGCAACTACATGCTGACCCTGCGCGGCACCTTCTGGTAAGCCTGTTCCCAGCCGAAAAACAAACGCCCGCTGTGCAGCGGGCGTTTTCCATTGCGTGGGGGTTATTCAGGCACCGGCAGTGCCAGGCTCTCCTTCACCTCTTCCATGACGATATAGCTCTTCGACTCGCGCACGTGCGGCAGCTTGAGCAGGATGTCGCCGAGCAGCTTGCGGTAGCTGGCCATCTCGTTGATGCGCGCCTTCACCAGATAGTCGAAGTCGCCGGAGACCAGGTGGCATTCCAGCACGTGCGGCAGCTTGAGTACGGCGCGGCGAAACTCCTCGAAGGTGTCGCCGGATTTGTAGTCCAGGCTGATCTCGACGAACACCAGCAGGTTGGCCTTGAGGTGCTGCGGATTGAGGCGGGCATGGTAGCCCATGATGATGCCTTCGCGCTCCAGACGGCGTACGCGCTCGGTGCAGGGCGTGGTCGACAGCCCCACGCGCTCGCCCAGTTCAGTGAAGCTGATGCGCCCGTCCTCCTGCAGGATGCGTAGGATGTTACGGTCGATCTTGTCCAGTTCACGACGGCTTTGATGCTGGGTTCTCATGGGGAATCCGCCTCTGTAAAACGGCTTTTTGCCAAGAATTCTCGCCAAATATAGCCGTGTATATGGTGAAAAGCACTGCGCGGCTCTTCCTATACTGCGCCCATCGACAACAATGGCCTGTAACGCACGCGCCTTGGGCGCGGCGGGGAGAAAAACATGCGTGTTCTGGTTCTCGGCAGCGGTGTGATTGGTACCGCCAGTGCTTACTACCTCGCCCGTCAGGGCTTCGAGGTGGTGGTGGTCGACCGTCAGAACGGCCCGGCGCTGGAAACCAGCTTCGCCAACGCTGGCCAGGTTTCCCCCGGCTACGCTTCGCCCTGGGCTGCCCCGGGCGTGCCGCTGAAGGCCATCAAGTGGCTGCTGCAGAAGCATGCGCCGCTGGCGATCAAGGCCACTGGCGACGTCGACCAGTACCTGTGGATGGCGCAGATGCTGCGCAACTGCACCGCCAGCCGCTATGCGATCAACAAGGAGCGCATGGTGCGCCTGTCCGAGTACAGCCGCGATTGCCTCGATGAGCTGCGTGCCGAGACCGGCATCGCCTACGAAGGCCGCCAGCTTGGTACCACCCAGCTGTTCCGTACCCAGGCCCAGGTCGATGCCGCTGCCAAGGACATCGCCGTGCTGGAAGCCTCCGGCGTACCGTTCGAGCTGCTCGACCGCGATGGCATCGCCCGCGTCGAGCCTGCCCTGGCTGGCGTCAAACACAAGCTGGCCGGTGCCCTGCGCTTGCCCAACGACCAGACCGGCGACTGCCAGATGTTCACCACCAAGCTGGCGGACATGGCCAAGGCGCTCGGCGTCGAGTTCCGTTTCGGCCAGAACATCCAGCGCCTGGACGCCGTGGGCGACCGCATCAATGGCGTGTGGATCGACGGCAAGCTGGAAACTGCCGACCGCTACGTGCTCGCCCTCGGCAGCTACAGCCCGCAATTGCTCAAGCCGCTGGGCGTGCGTGCACCGGTGTATCCGCTCAAGGGTTATTCCTTGACCGTGCCGATCACCAACGCCGACATGGCGCCGACCTCGACCATTCTCGACGAGACCTACAAGGTCGCCATCACCCGTTTCGATGGCCGTATCCGCGTCGGTGGCATGGCCGAGATCGCCGGTTTCGACCTGTCGCTCAACCCGCGTCGTCGCGAAACCCTGGAGATGATCACCGCCGACCTCTACCCGGAAGGTGGCGATCTGCAACGTGCCGATTTCTGGACCGGCCTGCGTCCGGCCACGCCTGACGGCACGCCGATCGTAGGGGGCACCGCCTTCCGTAACCTGTTCCTCAACACCGGCCACGGCACCCTGGGCTGGACCATGGCCTGCGGTTCCGGTCGCCTGCTCGCCGATCTGATGGCCAACAAGCGTCCGCAGATCAGCGCCGATGGACTGGATATCTCGCGTTACTCGCGCAAGGCGCGTGAAGTGCAAGCTGCACCGCAGCCGCTGCGCACCTGATAGCCTTCGCGCTTTCGCACTCCAAGGAGCTTTAGCTTTATGTCGATTCAGCGCCTGCATGTGGCCAAACGCTACAGCGAAGTGGTGATCCACAACGGCACGATTTACCTCGCCGGTCAGTTGGCCGATGACTTCGACGGCGACATCCGCGAGCAGACCCGGCAGACCCTGGCCAACATCGACAAGATGCTGGCCGAGGGTGGCAGCGACAAGAGCAAGATCCTTTCGCTGACCATCTTCCTCAAGGACATGGCCGACTACGACGGCCTCAACGCCGAATACGACGCCTGGGTCGCCGACGGCAATGCACCGGCCCGCGCCTGCGTCGAGGCGAAGATGTACAAGCCCGAAGTGCTGGTGGAAATGTGTGTGGTGGCTGCCGTCTGAGGCGGCCACAGCCTCTTTTGTGTTGGCTTTTCACCCGGCTCCCCTGCCGGGTTTTTTTTGAATGACGATTTGCCGGCATGTGGCCCGGATGCACTCCGGGAACCTGCGCCGACATGGCCCCGGATTTCATTCGGGCTACGAAAAAACCGTCGCTTCAGCGAATGATTGAGAGATAAACGACCATGCGTCCCGCCCGTGCCCTGATCGACCTCGACGCCCTGCGTCACAACTACCGCCTGGCCCGCGAACTGAGTGGCGCCCGTGCTCTGGCCGTGGTCAAGGCCGATGCCTACGGACATGGCTCGGTACGCTGTGCGCAGGCACTCGAAGCCGAGGCCGACGGCTTTGCCGTGGCCTGCATCGAAGAGGCGCTGATACTGCGCGAAGCGGGCATTCGCGCACCTATCCTGCTGCTCGAAGGCTTTTTCGAGGCTGATGAGCTGGCGCTGATCGAGCAGCATGACCTGTGGTGCGTGATTCATGCACAGTGGCAGATCGAGGTCATCGAGCAGGCCCAACTGAGCAAGCCGCTGACCGCGTGGCTCAAACTCGACAGCGGCATGCACCGTGTCGGCCTGCCCCCGGCCGATTATCAGCATGCCTATCGTCGCTTGCTGGCCAGCGGCAAGGTCAGCAAGATCGTGCTGATGAGCCACTTCGCCCGTGCCGACGAGCCCGAGTGTGAGCGCACGAGCGAACAGCTGGCGGTGTTCCAGCAGGCGCGCGAAGGGCTCGCCGCCGAGGTCAGCCTGCGCAATTCGCCGGCCGTGCTCGGCTGGCCGCAGGTGCCAAGCGACTGGGTGCGCCCCGGCATCATGCTTTACGGCGCCACGCCTTTCGAGCAGGTTCAGGAGCAGGCCGCGCGCCTGCAGCCGGTGATGACCCTTGAGTCGAAGGTCATCAGCGTGCGTGAACTGCCGGCCGGCGAGCCGGTGGGTTATGGCGCGCGCTTCGTCGCCGAAAGACCGACCCGCGTCGGTGTGGTCGCCATGGGCTATGCCGACGGCTATCCGCGCCATGCGCCGAGCGGCACACCGGTGATGGTGGACGGCCAGTTGACCCGCCTGATCGGCCGCGTGTCGATGGACATGCTGACCGTGGACCTGACCGATCTGCCACAGGCCGGCCTCGGCAGCCATGTCGAACTATGGGGCAAGCAGGTGCTGGCCAGCGACGTGGCCATGGCGGCTGGTAGTATTCCCTATCAGATTTTTTGCAATCTGCGGCGAGTGCCGCTGCTCTATCTCGGGGGCTGAGCTTGCCGTGTAGGCGAAGGGTGAACGCAAGTGTTGTAAATTCCGAACGCTATGCCATGATACGGACACTTTTCCGTCTCTTATCCCAAGGGGGATTCCAGCATTGGACGTCGGCGTTCGACTGCAATCGATTCGTAAGCTCAAAGGCCTATCCCAGCGTGAACTCGCCAAGCGGGCGGGCGTCACCAACAGCACCATTTCCATGATCGAGAAGAACAGTGTCAGCCCCTCGATCAGTTCGCTGAAAAAGGTGCTCGGCGGCATTCCCATGTCGCTGGTGGAATTCTTCTCGCTCGACATGGAGCAGGAGAACCAGACCCAGGTGGTCTATCGTGCCGCCGAACTGACCGATATCTGTAGTGGCGCCATCACCATGAAGCTGATTGGCAAGGCCCACCCGAGTCGCGCCATTTCCTTCCTCGACGAAACCTACCCGGCCGGCACCGACACCGGTGACGAAATGTACGCCCACGAAGGCGAAGAGGCTGGCATGCTGGTCGAGGGCAAGCTGGAGCTGACCGTTGGCAACGAGGTGTTCATCCTCGAACCGGGCGACAGCTATTACTTCGAAAGCAGCAAGCCGCATCGCTTCCGCAATCCGTTCGATGTACCGGCGCGGTTGATCAGTGCCACGACGCCAGCGAACTTCTGATCAATAACCCTGCGACAATATGGGTTGTTTCGGCCTGGCCTGCTTGCCGTTATACTGTCGCCCGCTCGCGAAACCGTGGCCGCGGGCGTGACTAGCCACGAAGAGGGTGTACCGTGAATCTGATGAAGAAAATGCTGGCAGTACCGGCTGCCGTATTGGCCCTGTGGGCAGTGACTGCTCAGGCCACGACCGATGAAGCTATCGCCGAGCGCCTCAAGCCTGTAGGCGAGGTGTGCATCATGGGCGAAGAGTGCAAGGGCGTCGAAACCGTCGCCGCATCCGCCGGTGGTGGTGCACGTACCGCTGACGACATCATCGCCAAGCATTGCAATGCCTGCCACGCCACCGGTGTGCTGGACGCGCCGAAGATCGGCGACACCGCTGCCTGGAAAGAGCGTGCCGACCACCAGGGCGGCCTCGACGGCATCCTGGCCAAGGCCATCTCCGGCATCAACGCCATGCCGCCGAAAGGCACCTGCGCTGATTGCTCGGACGACGAACTGCGCGAAGCGATCAAGAAGATGTCCGGTCTGTAAGAGCCGTCTCTTCCCTGAAAAACCGCCCTCCGGGCGGTTTTTTCGTTTCTGGCGGCGGCATGCAACCATGCCGGTGGCTATACAGTCCAAGCTGCATTCGTCATGGATGTCGCGAGGAGCGTCAGATGCCGCACACCTGTACCCTCGAACAAGCCGTCGACCGCGTACTGAGCGAGATCGCCGGGCCGATTCATCTGGGTTTACCACTCGGTTTGGGCAAGCCCAATCGCTGGGTCAACGCGCTGTATGCACGGGTGCGGGAGATGCCCGAGCGGCAACTGACCATCTACACCGCGTTGTGCCTGGCGCGTCCGCGTGCCGCTCAGGACTTGCAGCGGCGCTTTCTCGAACCTTTCGTCGACCGGGTCTACGGCGATTATCCTGAGCTGGATTTTCTCGCCGATCTGCACAGCGGCAACCTGCCGAGCAACGTGCGCGTCGAGCAGTTCTTCTTCCAGCCCGGCAGCCTGCTCGAATGCGAGCCGGCGCAGCAGGACTACATCAGCAGCAACTACAGCCATGTCGCCCGTGACCTCAATGCCAAGGGCCTGAATCTGGTCGCCCAACTGGTCGCCGTCGACGCCGCGCAGCCCGAGCACTTCAGCCTGAGTTGCAACCCGGACATCACCCTCGATCTGCTGCCGCTGCTGGACAAGCGCCGCGAGGCTGGCGAGACCGTGCTCAGCGTCGCTCAGATCCACAGTGAGCTGCCCTACATGGCCGGCGATGCCCAGGTGTCGCGCGATACCTTCGATATCCATATCGGCGAGGACGAGCGCACCACGCTGTTTTCCACACCGAACATGCCGGTGACCCTGCAGGATCATTGCATCGGCCTGTTCGCCAGCGCTCTGGTGCGCGACGGCGGCACCCTGCAGATCGGCATTGGTGCGATGGGAGATGCCGTGGCGTCGGCGCTGATGGCCAGGCAGGACGACAATGCCCGCTATCGCGCGCTGTTGCAGGCGCTGCATGCTAATGAGTGGGCGGGGGAAATCACCGCCAACGGCGGTGTCGAACCGCTCGATCATGGGCTCTATGGCTGCAGCGAAATGTTCGTCAACGGCTTGCTGGCACTGGCTGAGGCTGGTCTGCTGCGACGCCGGGTCTACCCGGATCTGCGCCTGCAGCGTCTGGCCTCTGGTGGTGCGCTGGATAAAAAGGGCCAGCCACACAGCATTCAGGCGCTCGTCGACGCGGGGCTGCCGACGAAGTTGCAGCCAAGCGATCTGGCCTGGCTGCGCGATAGCGGCTTGCTGCGTGGCGAAATCCGGCTGGAGAATGGCGAGTTACACCTGCCTGACGGTAGCCAAGTCGCGGCTGACCTGAGCGATCCTCAGGCGCAGGCTCGCCTGCAGTCCTGCCTCGGCAGCGCGCAGGGCGGCGTGGTGCTGCATGGCGGTTTCTTTCTCGGCCCGGAAAGCTTCTACCGGCGTCTGCGCGAGCTGGATGACAGCGAACGGCAGCGCTTTGCCATGACCGGCATCCGCTATATCAACGAGCTGTACGGCGAAGAGGAACTCAAGCGTCTGCAGCGCCGTGATGCACGCTTCATCAATACCGCTTTCACCATGACCCTGCTCGGTGCGGGTGTGGCCGATCAACTGGAGGACGGTCGGGTGCTTAGCGGCGTAGGCGGCCAATACAACTTCGTCGCCCAGGCCCATGCGCTGGAGGATGCGCGCTCGATCCTGCTGCTGCGCAGCTGGCGCGAGTCAGACGGCGAGGTGAATTCGAACATCGTCTGGGAGTATGGCCACGCCACTATCCCTCGGCACTTGCGCGATATCGTGGTGACCGAATACGGCATCGCCGATCTGCGTGGCAAGACCGATGCCCAGGTGATCGAGGCGCTGCTCAAGATCAGCGATTCACGCTTCCAGAATGGGCTGATCGAGCAGGCCCAGCAGGCCGGCAAGCTGCCGGCGGATTTCCGGCTCGATGAGCGCTTCGGCAGCAACCTGCCCGAACGCCTGGAGGCGCTGCGCACTGAGCATTCGTCGCTGTTCGCCGAATATCCACTGGGCAGCGACTTCAGCACGGTGGAGCAGGATCTGGTGCGGGCGCTGAGCTGGCTCAAGAGCAAGCTGCGTCTGACCGAAGTACTGGAACTGGGCAAGTCCACCCTCGATGCGCCCGAACCGGCAGCCTATGCCGAGCATCTGCGACGCATGAGTCTGGAGGCGCCTGACGGGGTGCGTGAAGCCCTCTACCAGCGCTTGCTGCTGGCCGGGTTGCAGGCAACCAGCGGGCCTTAGTCGAGGAAACGTACCTGGCCGTTCTCCAGCGCGGCAACACGGGCCAGCGACTCGACACGGTAGCCTTCGCTCTCCAGCAGGTTGCGGCCGTCCTGGAAGGATTTTTCGATGACGATGCCGATACCGGCAATCTGGGCACCGGCTTGCTGGATCAGGTCGATCAGCGCCTTGGCGGCATGGCCGTTGGCGAGGAAGTCGTCGATCACCAGGACGCGGTCCGCGGCGGTCAGGTGACGGGCGGAAATGGCGATGGTGCTTTCGGTCTGCTTGGTGAAGGAGAACACCTTGGAGATCAGCAGGTCGTCCTTGAGCGTCAGCGACTGGAACTTGCGCGCGAAGATCACCGGAATGCCCAGCTCCAGGCCAGCCATCACCGCCGGGGCGATACCCGAAGCCTCGATGGTGACGATCTTGGTGATGCCCTGGCTGGCGAAACGCTGGGCGAACTCGTGGCCGATCTCCTGCATCAGGCGCGGATCGATCTGGTGGTTGAGAAAGGCGTCCACCTTGAGTACATGCTCGGACAGCACGATGCCTTCGCTGCGAATCTTCTGTTTCAACGACTCCACGGTCGATCCTCTGGTTGAGCAGAAAAGCTGCGGATTTTCGCTCAAAACGACCTGCATTGTGTAGCAAAACCGCAGCCTGCCCGATAGTCGTAGCCAGTTGACCGCTTGGACAGGTTGGTAGCCCGGATGTAATCCGGGGGCGCACTCTGCTCAGGCGCTCTTGCTCAGCCGCCGCAGAATGTCCCTGGGAATGCCGCGCGTATCCAGCGGCAGCTTGTCCGGCGCGGGCTCTATGCCCAGTTCGTAGAGCCAGTTTAGGGCGTACTCGCGCAGTTGCTTGATCTCGTAGGCTTGCCACTGTTCGCGAATCGCTGGAAAGGCCTCGATCTCGTAGTCGAACGCGCGCAGCGGCCTGCGTCCGGTCAGCGCGGCGCTGAGCAGCGGGTGGGCATGCGGATCGTCAAGGGTGAACAGGAAGGATTCACGCATGGCCACGCGCTGGGGAATGTCGAGGTTGGGCATCTGGCTGTAGCGCTCGGGATCGAGTTCGATCTGCTGGCGTTCGTCGCTGTAGTGATCTTCCGCAGGCAGGCTCAGCACGCTACCGCTCTCCAGATCCAGCCAGTTCTCCTGTGGTTCGCGACCGTTGATCAGTCGAGTCAGGGCGTCGAGGTCGAGCGTGAATGTGCGCATGGTTTCAGCCCCTGTTTCCGAACGATGTCTTCTTTCTGACTGGCAAATATGGCGAGGGTGCCAGTTGAAGTGGTGGGCTGAAGCGGATCGCCGCCCGGCCCACCCTGCGCTGTGCATGAGTAGGGTGGGCTTCAGCCCACCAGACAACAAGCCCCGCGCTTCAGCGTTTGAGCATCGCCCGCATATTGGCCAGGGCGTCATTGCCGCGCGCCGCCTTGACCTCCACCGGCGCCTCTTCCAGGCCTTCCCACACCAGGTCCTCCGGCGGCAGCTCATCGAGGAAGCGGCTCGGCGAGCAGTCGATCACCTCGCCGTACTGCTTGCGCTTGGCCGCGAAGGTCAGCGCCAGGTTGCGCTTGGCGCGGGTGATGCCGACGTAGGCCAGGCGCCGCTCTTCCTCGATGGTGTCGGCTTCGATACTGGAACGGTGAGGGAGAATCTCTTCCTCGAAGCCGATGATGTACACCGACGGAAACTCCAGGCCCTTGGAGGCGTGCATGGTCATCATCTGCACGCCCTCGGCGCCTTCTTCCTCTTCCTGCTGGCGCTCGAGCATGTCGCGCAGCACCAGCTTGCCGATGGCGTCTTCGATGGTCATGTCGCCGTCTTCGTCACGCTCCAGCGTGCTCTTCAGCGCATCGACGAGGAACCAGACGTTGCCCATGCGCGCGTCGGCCACCTTGTCGCTGGAGGCGTTCTGGCGCAGCCAGTTCTCGTAGTCGATGTCCATGACCATGCTGCGGATGGCGGCGATAGGATCGTTCTGCGCGCACTCTTGGCGCACCCGGTCCATCCAGCGGGTGAAGCGCTGCAGGCGCTCGGTGAAGCGCGCGTCGAGATGCTCGCCGAGGCCCATCTCGCCGGCTGCGGCGTACATGCTGATCTTGCGCTCGTTGGCGTAGTTGCCGAGTTTTTCCAGGGTGGCGGAGCCGATCTCGCGGCGCGGCACGTTGATCACGCGCAGGAAGGCGTTGTCGTCGTCCGGGTTGACCAGCAGGCGGAAGTAACTCATCAGGTCCTTCACTTCCTGGCGGGCGAAGAAGCTGGTGCCGCCGGATAGGCGATAGGGAATCTGGTGGTGCTGCAGTTTCAGCTCCATCAGCTTGGCCTGGTAGTTGCCGCGATAGAGGATGGCGAATTCGCTGTAGGGACGCTGGGTACGCAGATGCTCGGTGAGAATTTCCAGGGCCACCCGTTCGCACTCGGCGTCTTCGTTGCGGGTGCGGATCACGCGAATCTCGTCGCCCATGCCCATCTCGCTCCACAGCTGCTTCTCGAACACGTGCGGGTTGTTGGCGATCAGCACGTTGGCGCATTTGAGGATACGGCTGGTGGAGCGGTAGTTCTGCTCCAGCATCACCACTTTCAGCGACGGATAGTCCTCTTTCAGCAGCATCAGGTTTTCCGGGCGCGCGCCACGCCAGGCGTAGATCGACTGGTCGTCGTCGCCGACCACGGTGAACTGGTTGCGCATGCCCACCAGCATCTTCACCAGCAGGTACTGGCTGGCGTTGGTGTCCTGGTATTCGTCGACCAGCAGGTAGCGGATGCGGTTCTGCCATTTCTCCAGGATGTCGGCGTGCTCCTGGAAGAGTTTCACCGGCAGCAGGATCAGGTCGTTGAAGTCCACCGCGTTGTACGCCTTGAGCGTGCGCTGGTAGTGCAGGTAGACGATGGCGGCAGTCTGTTCCTTGGGATTGCGCGCCTTGGCCAGGGCTTCGTCGGGCAGGATCAGGTCGTTCTTCCAGCTGTCGATGAGGTTCTTTACCTCGTCGGCACCGTCGTCGCCGGAATACTCCTTCTGCATGATGTCGCTGAGCAGCGCCTTGATGTCGCCGTCGTCGAAGATCGAGAAACCGGGCTTGTAGCCCAGGCGCGCGTATTCCTTGCGGATGATGTTCATGCCCAGGTTGTGGAAGGTGGACACGGTCAGACCACGCGCCTCACTGCCCTTGAGCAGGGTGCCGACGCGCTCCTTCATCTCGCGCGCGGCCTTGTTGGTGAAGGTCATGGCGACGATGTGCTGGGCGCGGATGCCGCAGTTCTGCACCAGGTGGGCGATCTTGCGCGTGATCACGCTGGTCTTGCCGGAACCGGCACCGGCGAGCACCAGAAGCGGGCCGCCGACGTAGTTCACGGCCTCTTGTTGCCGGGGGTTCAGTCGGGACATGGGATCGTTCGCAGAAAAAGGGCCGCGCATTTTAACAGGCCTGGCGACTTCTGCCGCGGCCGTCCGGAACTGTGGCCTAGCGCACGAAATTGCATAGCCATGCACTTGGTTAATCACTTTATTCCAGTACTCTGGTCCCACTTGTCGGTTTACTGGCTATACCTCAGGATCTGCACTACCTTTCGCACGGATGTGATTGATTAGACGCCGATTACGGCGCGTTCAGGCGACGCGATTCGCCATCATTCTTGTGGTCATTGGGGGAGGTTGCTTGTCCACGCTCGTCGAACCCTTGCGGTTGGTCCTGTTGGCGGAAACGCCGGACTGGGCCGAATTGTTGCGCGAGCAGTTGAGCGCCCTGGGCAGCCCATCCCCGCTGATTACCGCGCCGTCATGGGAAGCGGCCAGCAACCTGTTTGATGATCACGCCAGTGGTCTGTTGCTGAGTACCCCGGATCGCCTTCCCGAGCCCCATCAGTGCCCCTTGCCCATCGTCCTGCTGCTTGACGAGGAGCCAATCGAAGAGCCCGCCGGCGTCAGCGACTGGCTGGTGCGCGGCAGCCTCAATCTCGACGTGCTGCGTCGCTGCCTGCGCTACGTGCGCGAACAGGGCAACCTCAAGCACACCCTGCAGCGCCTGGCCGAACAGGACCCCTTGACCGGCATCGCCAATCGCCAGGGTTTCCAGACCCTGCTCGCGGCGCGCCTGGCCGAGTGTGGCGGCCGTGGCCTGGTGCTGGGTCACCTCGATCTGGATAACTTCCGCCACGCCAACGATGCCCTCGGCTACCAGGCCGGAGATCGCCTGATCCTGCAGGTGGTGGCGCGGCTCAAGGGGTTGCTGCAGCCCTGCGATCAGATCGCCCGCCTGGGCAGCGACGAATTCGCTCTGTTGCTCGATGCACGCCGCGATCCGCAGCGCGTGGAGCGCCTGGCCGAGCGCGTCACCGAGGTATTGGGAGAGCCATACTGGGTGGATGGCGAGAGTCTGCTGATCGGTTGCAGCCTTGGCCTGGCCCATGCCCGCGCGGGCGAGGGCGCCGATCCGCTGCTGTGGCACGCGCATATCGCCATGCAACAGGCCAAGAATCAGCAAGGCTGCGTGTTTCATGTCTATGACGAACGCCTGAACCGCAGCGCACGTAGCCAGGCCGATCTGGAAGGCGAGCTGCGCCGCGCTCTACGCCGTGACGAACTGGAGCTGCATTATCAGCCCCGGCTGTGCCTGAAGAGCGGGCGCATCGTCGGCCTGGAGGCGCTGGTGCGCTGGCAGCACAGCGAGCGTGGGCTGCTTTCGCCCAATGAGTTCGTACCGCTGGCCGAAGAAACCGGGCTGATCGTACCGCTCGGTTACTGGGTCATTTCCCGTGCCCTGCGCGATATGCAGTGGCTGCGTGGGCGCGGCCTGCCGGCACTGCACATGGCGGTCAACCTGTCGTTCCGCCAGTTTCAGGACAGCCAGTTACTGCCGACCCTCAGCCGCCTGATCGAGGAGCGTGGAGTCGATGCGCAGTGGCTGGAGTTCGAACTGACCGAAACCGCGGTGATGCGCCGCAGCGATCAGGTGCAGCAGACCATGCTGGCGCTGGGACGGCTCGGCGTGCGTTTCTCGCTGGACGACTTCGGCACCGGTTTCTCGTCGTTCGTTCATCTCAACAACCTGCCGATCACCCTGCTGAAGATCGACAGGAGTTTCGTCGGCGGCATGGGCGAGCGCGCCGAGAACCGTCAACTGGTGCGGGCGATGATCAATCTGGCGCACAACCTCAATCTCGAGGTGGTGGCCGAAGGGGTGGAGAACATCGAGCAGCTCGACATGCTGCGCCAGTTTGGCTGTGATCAGGTACAGGGTTACCTGATCAGCAAGGCCATACCTCTGGCGGAGCTGGCACGCTTTCTGGTGTTCGGCCTGCGCCAGCCGCTGCTCGGCGGCGGCTGATTCTGGCCCGGACGCAAGCCGGGAAATATGCGGCACACGACCCTGGCTTGCATGCGGGCTACGACAGGCAGGTCTCGCCTTCCACTACAGGTGGTCGCTGCAGGCGCGCAGTCTTCCACTGGAAGCCCAGCACCAGACCGCTCGCCGTTACCGCCAGGCCGGCAGCCAGGCCCCACCAGACGCCCTGTGCGCCCCAGCCAAGGGCGAAGGC
Organism: Ectopseudomonas toyotomiensis; assembly: GCF_017167985.1. NCBI lineage: Bacteria > Pseudomonadati > Pseudomonadota > Gammaproteobacteria > Pseudomonadales > Pseudomonadaceae > Ectopseudomonas > Ectopseudomonas toyotomiensis. The sequence goes on from NZ_CP070505.1 coordinate 2,589,855, forward strand.
GAACAGCCAGACCAGCGGTGCGCCCACGCACCAGTAGCCGGTCAGACCGATCAGCAGGGTGGTGCGGCCGTCATTCAGCCCGCGGATCGCGCCCATGGCGATGCTCTGCAAACCATCGAACAGCTCGAACCAGGCGGCGATCGCCAGCAGGCTCACCGCGAGGGTGACGATATCGGCGAACGCCGGGTCGTGGCGGTCGAGGAACAGACCGATGATCCACTCCGGCAGCAGCCAGAACAGCAGGGCAAACAGCAGCATCAACGCCGCCCCCAGGGCCATGCCCAGATGGCCGCTGAGGCGCGACAGGTGCAGGTGCCCGGCACCGTAATGCAGGCCGACGCGGAAGGTCACCGCGTAGGACAGCCCTTGCGGCACGATGAACGCCAGCGCCACGGTCTGCATGGCGATCTGATGTGCCGCCAGTTGCACACTGCCAAGCGCACCCATGCACAGGGTGGCGAAGGTGAACAGCCCCTGCTCGGCGGCGTAGGTACCGCCAATGGGCAGGCCCAGGCGCAGCAGGGCGCGCATTTCCGCCCCTTGTGGGCGGCCCATACCGCCCCGCAGTTTGTAACGGTGGTAGGTTGGCGAGAGCAGGATGTACAGCGCCAATGCCAGTGCCATGGTGCTGCTGACCAGCGCAGTGGTCATGCCGATGCCGCTCAGGCCCAGACTGGGCAGGCCGAACCAGCCCTTGATCAGCGCGTAGTTGATGACGAAGTTGGCGATGGTGCCGACGATGCTGATGGCCATCACCGGGCCGGGATGACCGATGGCACTGGTGAAGCCGCGCAGCGCCATGAAGCACAGGTAGCCAGGCAAGGCCAATGACAGTGGGCGCAGGAACTCCATGGCCTGGCTGGCCGCGCCTGGATCCTGACCCAGATGCGGCAGCAGCGGGCCCAGACTGTTAAGGCACAGCGCACTGGCCACGCCCAGCAGCATGGCCAGCCACAAGCCATTCTGGATCAGGCGCGTGATACCCCGCGGATCGTCCGCGCCATGGCGGATGGCGATCAGGCTGCCCACCGCGGCGATCACTCCGGTGCAGAAGATCGAGAAGATGAAATAGCAGGTGGCGCCCAGTGCACCACCGGCCAACTGCTGCGGGCCGAGCATGGCCATCATCAGCGTGTCGGTGAAAATCATCAACGCGTGGGCCAGCTGTGCGGAGATCAGCGGGCCGGCCAGGCGCAGCAGCGCACCCAGTTCGTGGCCAAGGGAATTCTTCATGATGAGTAAAACTTCGGCAGGGTAAGCATCCCCAGGCTGTCGGGGAATGAGCAATGACCGCTATTCTGTGGTTCTTGTCGATTGCTCACAAAAGGAAAATAGCCATGCCAGGCATGATTAAAACTCATGGTTCGATGCGGTGAGCCGTCGTTTACCACCGCTTTACGCCCTGCGCGCCTTCGAGGCCGCAGCCCGGCACGCCTCCTTCACGCGCGCCGCCGAAGAGCTGGCAATCACCCAGAGCGCGGTGAGTCGGCATATCCGTACGCTGGAGGAGTACTTCGCCTGCCGTCTGTTCGAGCGCCGTGGCCGCAGCCTGCACCTGACCGATCCGGCCCGTGCCCTGCTACCGGGGCTGAGTGAGGGTTTCGATGCACTGGAGCGTGCCAGCGCTGTCTTGCACGCCGACGATGAGGTGCTGCGCCTGAAGGCACCGTCGACCCTGACCATGCGCTGGCTGTTGGCACGCCTGTCGCACTTTCGTCTGGCCAACCCGGACAGCGAAGTGCAGCTCACCAGCGCCTGGATGGACGTGGACAAGGTCGACTTCCGCCATGAACCCTTCGACTGCGCGGTGCTGCTGTCCGATGGTCAGTTTCCAGATGAGTGGGAGAGCGTGCTGCTGTTCGAGGAGTGGCTGATTCCGGTGTGCGCTGCCGGCGATTCCGAGGCCGGCCCCTGGTCGCTGGCGCGGCTGCGCGCGGCGGAGCAACTGCACCCGACGCCGGATCGCCGCGACTGGCGGCGCTGGTTGCAGGCTACAGGCCTGATCGAACAGGTGCCGCTGAAGAGCGGGCAGCTGTTCGACATGCTCGAACTGGGCATCGTTGCGGCGGCACGCGGTTATGGCGTGTCCATTGGTGATCTGCTGATGGTGGCCGAGGACGTGAATGCCGGCCGGCTTGGGGTGCCCTGGCCGACCGCGGTATTCAGTGGCGACAGCTACTATATGGTGTGGCCGCGTGGACATCGTGCGCAGACACGTCTGCAGCGTTTGCGTGACTACTTGCTGGCGGAGGTCGCCGCGCTGTCACTGCCAGGGGTCGAGCGCTTGCGCTGAACGATCATGGCCAGCGCTAAGGGCTCTGGCAGCCATCCAGGACCGGGCAGGTCGACTGTAATGTGGCAAGGATGCTCTCTATAGGCATGAGTGCCATCATCTATTGAGCGATCGATAAAACCTATCAATCATCACTTCGTCACACTGTTTTGATAATAAATGACGACCGTATGGCGCTTTGATATTGACCGAGCTGAGTGCTCAAGTATCCTCGCGGCCTTTCGCCAAGTCATATGACGACTGGGTGGTATCGAAATTGCCTGAGTTATCTGCCCATATGCTCGTGGGCGCACATCTGGAGTCCTCATGAATCCTCCTCGCTCTCGTATAGCCCTGCAACTGGCTGCCATGCTGGCTTTGGTGCTGGTGATGCTGATCAGTATCAGCACCCTGTTTGCCCTGCGCTCACTCAACGAGGCCAATCTGGTCACTCGCGAAAAGCACCTGGGCAGCGAGGCGGGGCTGCTGGCCGACCAGCTCGAAACCTTCCACGGCAGCCTGCGTGAGAGCACGCAGCGGCTGGCTGGATTGTTCGAACAGCGCTTCAGCACGGGGCTGCAGGTGCGCAGTGAAGAGCGTGTGAACGTTGGCAGCATGCAGACACCTGCGCTTTACCTGGGGGCTACGCGCTTGAACAACGAGTTCACCGAGGTCGATGACTTCACGCGCATGACTGCGGGTGTGGCCACGGTATTCGTGCGTGACGGTAGCGAATTCATCCGCATCACCACCTCGCTGACCAAGCAGGATGGCGCTCGTGCTCTGGGAACGGCGCTTGATCACCAGCACCCGGCCTATCAGCGCCTGCTGGCCGGGCAGAGTTACGTGGGCCGGGCTTTGCTCTTCGACCGCAACTACATGACCCAGTACACCCCCGTGCGTGATGGTAGTGGGCAGGTCATTGCGGTGCTGTTCGTCGGCTTCGACTACACCGACGCGCAGAAGCTGCAATTCAACAAACTCAGCGAATTTCGCATTGGCGAAACAGGCTCGCTTGCCCTGCTCGACGAGCAGGGCAAGTGGCTGGTCAAGCCTGCTGGTACTGGCGCTCTGGATACACTGCCGGCAGCCCTCGGCGATCTGATCGCACACTCGGGGGACGGCGGTTTCTGGAACGATGGCCAGAATGAATTCTACAGCGTCGCCATGCCCTTTACCGGCGGACCCTGGGTGGTGCTGGCGAGCATGCCGCGCGAGGAAATTCAGGCCGTTACCTGGCGTGTCGGTACCCAGTTGGCCATCGGTAGTGCACTGACCCTGCTGCTGGCGGTGATCGCCGTGGTCTGGTTGCTGCGACGCAAACTGCGCCCGCTGGGCGATCTGGTCCAGCAGGCGCAGGCGCTCGGTGCCGGTGATCTCGGCGCGCGTATGGCGCAGTCCAGTGACGATGAAATCGGTGAGCTGGCGCGCAGTTTCAACCGCATGGGCGAGGCGCTGGCGAGCATGGTGGCGGGTATTCGCAGCGCAGCTCAGGATGTCAGCGCGCGCTCGCAGGGGATGTCCATGCTGTCGCGTGACGCCTATCAGGGCATCGATCAGCAATCCGGTGAGATCAGCAGCATGGCCGGCGCGGTGGAGGAGTTCAGTGCCACCTCGCAGAACATCGCCGACAACATGCGCAGCACCGAACGCCTGGCCAGCGACAATGCCCAGCAGACCCGCATCGGGCGTACCTCGATGGATCAGGCTTCCGAAGCGTTGGTGCAGATCGCCGAAGCACTTGAGCAAACCTCCACGGCGATCAACGGCCTCGGCCAGCGCTCCCAGGAGATCGGCGGTATCGTCAGCGTCATCACCGCGATCGCCGACCAGACCAACCTGCTGGCGCTCAACGCTGCCATCGAAGCAGCGCGGGCCGGCGAGCAGGGCCGCGGTTTTGCCGTGGTCGCCGACGAGGTGCGCAACCTGGCTGGACGCACCCGTGAGGCGACCAACGAGATTTCCACCATGATCGGCAGCATCCAGAGCGAGACCAGCAGCGCCATCGCCACCATGGAGCACGGCCGACAGTTGATGCAGGACGGCCTGGAACGTAACGCCAAGGTGGCTGCGGCGCTGGCGCAGATCAGTGAGCAAAGCGCCGAGGCCGGCGAGCAATTCGCCGCCATCACCACCGCTACCAGCGAGCAGAGTAGCACTGCGACCGTGCTAAGCGCCAACCTGCAGAGCATCGCCCAGGCCAATGGCGAGCAGCGTGAAGTGGTGGCCAACCTGGCCGATACCGCGCGCGAGCTGGATCGCCTCGCCGCTCAGCTGCGTCAGGAGGTCGAGCGCTTCCGCTGATTCATCCCGCGGCGGGGCGATACTGCAGTGCTTCGGCCAGATGTTCCCGGCTGATCTGCTGCTGCTCCGCCAGGTCTGCCAGCGTGCGCGCCACCTTGAGCACTCGGTGCGCGGCGCGTAGCGACAGGCCGAGGCGTTCGCAGGCGCTCTCCAGCCACTGGCGATCCGCGCCGCTCAGGGCGCAGTGCCGACGCAGGCCTGGCAAGTCGAGAAAGGCATTCGCCGTCCCTTGACGTTGCAGTTGTCGCTCACGAGCCCGCGCCACTTTGGATGCCGCCTGCACAGTGCTTTCGCCATCTTGTGGTGGGGCGTTCAATATCGTCGTTTCGCGGGCGACCGTCAGGTGCAGGTCGATGCGATCGAGCAGTGGCCCGGACAGCTTGGCGCGGTAACGCTGAATCTGCTCCGGTGTGCAGCGACAGCGGTTGCTCGGGTCCCCCAGATAGCCGCAAGGGCAGGGGTTCATGGCGGCAACGAGCTGAAAACGCGCGGGGAAACGTACCTTGTCGCGTGCCCGGGCAATGACGATGTGGCCGCTTTCCAGCGGTTCTCGCAGCACCTCCAGCACTTTCCTATCGAATTCCGGCAGCTCATCAAGGAACAGGATACCCATATGGGCCAAGGTGATTTCGCCAGGCTGCGGGCGACTGCCACCCCCCACCAATGCCGGCCCGGAGGCGCTGTGGTGCGGCGTGCGAAAGGGGCGCTGCGGCCAGTGCTGCAGCGGCAGATGGCTGGCTACCGAATGGATGGCGGCGACCTGCAGCGCCTCGCTCTCGTCCAGCGGTGGCAGCAAGCCGGGCAGGCGGCTGGCCAGCAGCGTCTTGCCGGTACCGGGTGGGCCGCTGAGCAGCAAGTTATGCGATCCCGCGGCGGCCACCAGCAGCGCACGCTTGGCGGCCAACTGGCCCTGCACTTCGGCCAGATCCGGATAGGGCAGGCTCTGCCTGAGCAGACCTTGGGCGGCGTAGGGTTCGAGAGGAGCACTGCCGTTGAGGTGCGCGGCGATCTGCAGCAGGTGCTCGACGGCGATTACCTTCAGCCCCGAGGCCAGGCTGGCCTCTTCGGCATTGGCCTGTGGCACCAAGAGGGTGCGCCCGGCTGCGCGCGCGGCCAGGGCGGCCGGCAATACGCCCTGCACGGGACGCACCGCGCCTGACAGTGCCAGTTCGCCCAGGCATTCGCATTCATCCAGGGATTGAGCCGGCACCTGGCCGCTGGCCGCAAGAATCCCCAGAGCGATGGCGAGATCGAAGCGGCCGCCGTCTTTCGGTAAATCGGCGGGCGCGAGGTTCAAGGTGATGCGTTTGCTGGGGAATTCGAAGGCGGCATTGAGGATGGCGCTGCGCACGCGATCCTTGCTCTCCTTGACTGCTGTCTCCGGCAGGCCCACCAGCGTCAGGGAGGGTAGGCCGTTGGCCAGGTGCGCTTCGACGGTGACGGCCGGTGCTTCGACGCCGACCTGGGCGCGGCTGTGGACGATGGCCAGGGACATGATCTCTCCTTGATCAGTCCACCTTCCTGTGGGATCAGTCGGTGGATGGGTTCAGCTTGGCTTCCAGTTCGGCGACCTTTGCTTCCAGCGCCTCGAGGCGGGCGCGGGTGCGGGCCAGGACTACCATCTGGCTGTCGAATTCGTCACGGCTGACCAGATCGAGCTTGCTGAAACCGCTCTGTAGCAGGGCTTTGAACTGCGCTTCCAGTTCGGCGCGAGGCAGCGGGCTGTCGCCGCTGAAAAGACGCGAGGCGTGGCTACTGAGAGTGTCGAGCAAGGCTTTCGGCGGCAGCATGATCAGGTTCCGTAAACAGACGGTCGGCAGTGTAGCACGCAGCCAGCGGCGGGACGGTCTAGCACTGGTTGCACGATTTTTGAGCATTACTCAATGTGTCGATGCACCAAGTTTGTGCGTTGCATTCGACGTGAATGACCGGTCACCGTGGCTGGAAGCTGTTAAAGGCCTGATAGATAGCGCTTTTGCGTGAGCTGGCAAGCTTTCTGCTTAGACCCCAGCGACGCATGCACCGATGCAGTTCTGGTGCTGCAGGCGAAGCGGGGGAGTGCTTCGTCGGGAGCGGTTGGTGGGTATCGACCACGCCAGGCTGGAGCGGTCGATGCATTACAAAAGCCAGACACTGCGCTTAGACTTGAGCCGGGTTCGCAATTCCTGGGGCAAGTCCACCTTACACGGGAGAAAGTTTCATGAAGCTAGTCACTGCCATCATCAAGCCGTTCAAGCTGGACGACGTGCGCGAGTCGCTGTCGGAGATCGGCGTGCAGGGCATTACCGTCACCGAGGTCAAGGGCTTCGGCCGCCAGAAAGGCCATACCGAGCTGTATCGTGGTGCCGAGTATGTGGTCGACTTCCTGCCCAAGGTGAAGATCGACGTGGCCATCGCTGACGATCAGCTCGATCGCGTGATCGAGGCCATCACCAAGGCCGCCAACACCGGCAAGATCGGTGACGGCAAGATTTTCGTAGTCAACCTGGAACAGGCGATTCGTATCCGTACCGGCGAAACCGATACCGACGCGATCTAACAAGCCTCCGAACCCCACGCCCCAGGAGTAAACCCATGACTCTGCGAACTTTCGCAGGGCTAGGAGCCCTTTTGTCCTCGAATTCTGGCTTTACGCTGTTTTCGAGGGCCAAAGCCGGAGCTGGCGATGTCTTCGCCGCTCTGCTGTGCCAGACCCTCTTTGGTCTTGCGCTCGGCCTAGTGATGGGAATGCCTGGTCGCCTCACGGCGCAAGGGGTTCCGGTGATCCAGAGCGAGCGTGGCAACGACCTGTAAGCATGCGGAACGCGTCCTGAGCCAACCTGGACGTTTCAACCGAACAGCGCACAACAAAAGCGCCGGCAAGAGGTGAAAAATGGATAACACAGCATTGACTGCATTGCAGTACGGCTTCGATACCTTCTACTTTCTGATCTGTGGTGCCCTGGTGATGTGGATGGCAGCGGGTTTTGCCATGCTCGAATCCGGCCTGGTGCGTGCCAAGAACACCACCGAGATTCTGACCAAGAACGTGGCGCTCTATGCCGTGGCCAGCGTCATGTACCTGGTGATCGGCTACCACATCATGTACTCCAGCCCGGAAGGCGGCATCCTGCCGAGCCTGGGCTTCCTGATCGGTGACGAGAACAGCGTCGACTCGGTACTTGCCGGTGGCGACGATGCACCTTACTACTCGGCGCGTTCGGACTTCTTCTTCCAGGTGGTGTTCGCCGCGACCTGCATGTCGATCGTGTCCGGTGCCGTTGCAGAGCGCATGAAGCTGTGGGCCTTCCTGGCTTTCGCCGTGGTCATGACCGGCTTCATCTACCCGGTTCAGGGTTTCTGGAAATGGGGCTCGGGCTTCCTCAACGAAGCTGGCTTCCTCGACTTCGCCGGTTCCGGCGTGGTTCACATGGCCGGTGCCGCCGCTGCTCTGGCTGGTGTTCTGCTGCTCGGTGCGCGTAAAGGCAAATACGGCGCCAATGGCCAGGTCAACGCCATCCCGGGTGCCAACCTGCCGCTGGCGACGCTCGGCACCTTCATCCTGTGGATGGGCTGGTTCGGCTTCAACGGCGGCTCGCAGCTGAAGATGAGCACCATCGAAGATGCCAACGCCGTTGCCCAGGTGTTCGTCAACACCAACATGGCAGCCGCCGGTGGCCTGATTGCCGCGCTGATCGTTGCCCGCATCCTGTTCGGCAAGGCTGACCTGACCATGGCGCTCAACGGTGCCCTGGCTGGCCTGGTGGCCATCACCGCCGAACCGCTGACCCCGAGCGGCCTGCAGGCGACTCTGATTGGCGGCGTGGGTGGTGTGCTGGTGGTGTTCGCCATCCTCGGTCTGGACAAGGTCAAGATCGACGATCCGGTTGGTGCCATCTCCGTACACGGTGTGGTCGGCATCTGGGGTCTGCTGGCTGTTTGCCTGACCAACAGCGATGCTTCGCTGGGTGCTCAGTTGCTGGGTATCGGCAGTATCTTCGCCTGGGTCTTCATCGCCAGCCTGATCGTCTGGAGCATCATCAAGGCGGTGATCGGTCTGCGCGTCAGCGAAGAAGAAGAATACGAAGGTGTGGATATCGCCGAGTGCGGTATGGAGGCCTACCCGGAATTCACCAACAAGTGATCCTCCGGTAAATCGCAAAGGGCGCCTTCGGGCGCCCTTTGTTTTTTCTGGCAGCACGCTAGAATGCGCGCGCTGGAGCCATCGAGAGTGAGAGCGGCATGTGGCAGCAACGCATCATCAGTCTGCGCCCGCGTGAGCGCGGTTTTCATCTGGTGACCGAAGAAGTGCTGGCAGCATTGCCGGAACTGGCGCAGGTACGTGTTGGTCTGTTGCATCTGTGGCTGCAGCACACCTCGGCATCGCTGACGGTCAACGAGAACGCCGATCCCGCGGTACGCCGCGATTTCGAGCGCTTCTTCAACCGTCTGGTGCCGCAGGGACAGGCGGGCTACGAGCACGATTACGAAGGGCCGGATGATTTGCCGGCGCACTTCAAGGGCAGTCTGCTGGGCTTTCAGCTACAGCTGCCGATACAGCAGGGACGGCTGGCACTTGGTACCTGGCAGGGGATCTACCTTGGTGAGCATCGCGATCATGGCGGTGCTCGGCGAGTGGTGGCGACCTTGCATGGTGAGGCTATTTGAATTTTTTCCGGTCGAGCGGTGTACATCGCGCGACTGGGCTATAACTAACCTGCTTTTCGCAAGTCATGAGGTTGAACATGAGCGACGAAGACCTGGAACAAGACGATCTGGACGGGGCTGACGAGGACGATGGTGAGGAGCTGGCTGCTGCCGATGACGGCGACAGCGGCGACGATGAAGGCGATGGTGCGGTCGTAGCCAGCGGCAAGAAGAGCAAGGCCAAAGCCGTTGAAGTCGATGAGCTGCCCAGCATCGAAGCCAAGCAGAAGGAGCGCGATGCCCTGGCGCGTGCCATGGAAGAGTTTCTCTCCCGTGGTGGCAAGGTGCAGGAGGTGGAGCCCAATGTGGTCGCCGACCCACCCAAGAAGCCCGACAGCAAATACGGCAGCCGCCCCATCTGAGGACGGCTAGCTACAAGGAACCCGCCCCTGTGGCGGGTTTTTTGTTGCCCATATCCCCGGTGGCACCCCTCGAGGCTTGCGCGCAAAAAACGCTGCCGACGTCGATGGCGCGGCATAGGGTGCGCCGTGCGCACCGATGTCGTGCGTGGCTCGAGCCTAGACGCGCCGCGACGCCGTGCGGGTCAGCGCGTCCAGCTGCCCAGCAGTGCCGGTAGTTCGGCCAGGCTGGCGATCTGCGCGTCCGGGGTCGTTTCACCCTCCCAGGACCGCCCTTGCGGGTTGAACCAGATCGCACGCATCCCGGCTGCCTGGGCGCCGGCAATGTCGTCACTGGGGTGATCGCCGATGTGCACGGCGCGCTCGGCCGCCACGCCGCCTGCGCGGCTGAGCGCTTCACGGAAGGGTTTCGGGTCGGGTTTGCCGATGCCCAGTTCTTCGGCGCACAGGGCGAACTGGAAGTAGTCCGACAGACCCAGGCGACGCACGTCGGCATTGCCATTGGTGATCACCCCGAGCATGAAGCGCTCGGCTAGGGCCTCCAGCGTCGGATGTACCTCGGTGAACAGTTCGACTTGATGGCGGGCGCTGAGAAAGACCTGGAATCCCGCTTCGGCCAGCGTCTGCGCTTCGCCGTGCGGGTAGCCGGCGTCTTCCAGTGCATGGAACAGAATGCGCCGGCGCAGCTCGCTGAGGCGATGCTTGAGCATCGGCTCGGCGTCGAGTAGACGGCTGCGGACCGCCCACAGATGCTCGACCGGCACTGCGCCCAGGCGCGGTGCATGCAGGGCCAGCCAATTGCGCAGGGCGGCTTCGGCATCCTGCATCACCGGAGTGACGTCCCACAGGGTGTCGTCGAGGTCGAAGGTGATCAGTTCAATGCTCATTCGGAACCGCCTTTGCGCTTGGCGCGTGGATGGGCCTGGTCATAGACACTGGCCAGGTGCTGGAAGTCCAGGTGGGTGTAGATCTGCGTGGTGGCGATATCGGCATGGCCAAGCAGCTCCTGTACCGCGCGTAGATCCTGCGAGGATTCCAGCATATGACTGGCGAAGCTGTGGCGCAGCATGTGTGGATGCAGGTGCTGGCCCAGCTCGCGCACGCCGGCCTGGCGCACGCGCAGTTGCACAGCGCGTGGCCCCAGGCGTCGGCCCTGCTGGCTGATGAATACGGCACCGTCGCCAGGGTTGGCCAGCTTGCGCAGTGGCAGCCAGTGTTCCAGTGCCTGTCGCGCCATGCTGCCGACCGGCAGTTCGCGCACCTTGTTGCCCTTGCCGCGCACGCGTACCAGACCGGCGGGCAGGTCCAGGCCGTCGAGATCGAGTCCGACCAGCTCGGACAGGCGCAGGCCCGAGGAATAGAACAGCTCGAGCATGGCCTGATCGCGGCGGGCGATGAAGTCGTCCTCCACCGCGCCGTCGAGCAGTTGCGCGCTGCGGTCGGCGTCCAGGGTGCGGGGAAGGCGGCGCTCGCGTTTTGGCGGGCTCAGGCCGGTCGCCGGATCGTGACGGCACAGGCCTTCACGCAACAGATATTGATAGAGGCCGCGGGTGGCCGAGAGCAGGCGCGCCAGGCTGCGGCTTGCCAGGCCCTGCTGATGCAGGCGGGCGACCAGGCGGCGCAGGTTACGTGTGTCCAGCCCGGCCCAGTCGCTCAGGCCTTCGGCTTCGCAGAATGCCCGCACCTTGCCGAGATCACGGCGATAGCCGTCGAGGGTATGCGTCGACACCTGGCGCTCGCGGCGCAGGTGTTCGATGTATGCGTCGAGGTGGGCTTCAAGTGTCACGTGGCGGGTTCCGAGCGGGCCAATGGTGGATGAGCCTCGTCATCCACCCTACACGACCTAGCAGGCCGTTGAAAAACTACCTACATTGCCATTGCTGCGTTAAAAACAGCCTCGCGTGCGAGCCCAGTCAAAATGCTCATTTACAACACGTAAAGTCGGACGCGACCCCGGTCGTTTTTCGGCTGTTTTTGCGGGGCCGCCATCGGTATTGCACTGGCTGCCTCGCCTACGTTTTTCAACGGCCTGCTAGCGTACCGAACGCAGCGGTGTGGAGAAACCGGGCACGACACGTGCCAGGACTTCGGCGATGTAGCCGAGGAACAAGGTGCCGAGCGAACTCTTGTAGTGCTGCGGGTCGGCGCTGCCGATGGCGAGAATGCCATGCAGGCCCTGATGGTTGAGGCTGACCACGGCGGCGGAGCCGACTTGCGCCGCGTCTTCCTTGCCGAAGAGAAACTCCAGCTCGTGCGGGCGCAATACGCCGCAGATGGTCTTGCCGCCGCTAAGCAGGCCGCCGACCTGTTGATGCGCCTCGGCCGAGCTGACCGAGCGACCGACCGGCAGCTTGTTGTCGCTGAACAGGATCAGGCCGACGAAGGGCACCTGGAATTCATGGCGCAGGCTGTCTTCGACCACTCCGACCACTTCCTCGAGGCTGCCGGCATCGAGCAGGTCCAGCACCAGGCGGCGGGTCTTGTCGAACAGGCGGTCGTTGTCGCGCGCCACGTCCATCAACTGGCCAAGGCGGTGGCGCATCTCGATGTTGCGCTCGCGCAGCAGCTTGACCTGGCGTTCTACCAGCGACACGGCGTTGCCGGGCTGGTGCGGAATACGCAGCTCGGGGATCAGTTCTTCATGGTCGATGAAGAACTCCGGGTGCAGACGCAGATAGGCCGCGACCGTTTCCGAATCGAGCGGTTTGGGCAAATCCTGCTGGTCGGTCATAGGCGAACCTGTCCTTCGTATACGCGGGCAGCGGGCCCGGTCATCATAACCGGCTGACCTTCGCCTGCCCATTCGATGGACAGTTTGCCGCCTGGCAGTTCCAGTTGCACGGGCGAATCCATCCAGCCCTGGCGAATTGCCGCAACGGCCGCCGCGCAGGCCCCGGTGCCGCAGGCCAGGGTTTCGCCGGCACCACGCTCCCACACGCGCAGGCGCGCACGCTGACGATCCTGTACCTGCAAAAAGCCGACGTTGACCCGCTGCGGGAAGCGCGGATGGTGTTCCAGTTTCGGCCCAAGCGTGTGCACCGGCGCGTCATCGACGCTATCGACGCGCAGCACCGCATGCGGATTGCCCATCGACAGCGCGGCCAGCTCGACGCTCTGGCCCTCGACGTCGACGCGATAGGTCAGCGCGGCCTGGTCGGCCTGGAACGGCACCTGTTCCGGCTGCAGGCGCGGTGCGCCCATGTTGACGCAGACCTGGCCATCGTTCTGCACGCGCAGCTCGATGATGCCGCTCTTGGTCTCGACGCGAATGACCTTCTTGGTGGTCAGGCGCTTGTCCAGCACGAAGCGGGCGAAGCAGCGCGCGCCGTTGCCGCACTGCTCAACTTCCGAGCCGTCGGAGTTGAAGATGCGGTAACGGAAGTCGACATCCGGGTGACTCGGCGGCTCGACGATCAGCAGTTGGTCGAAACCGACACCGATGTGGCGGTCGCCCCATTGTTTGGCATGCTTGGGTTGCACGTGGGCGTGCTGACTGATCAGGTCGAGGACCATGAAGTCATTGCCCAGGCCGTGCATCTTGGTAAAGCGCAATAGCATGACGTCGCCCTCAGGCCGGCAGCAGGCTTTCGCCGGCATAGAGCTCTTGGACTGTCTCGCGACGACGCACTTCATAAGCCTGCTCGCCATCTACCAGCACCTCGGCGGCGCGGCCGCGGGTGTTGTAGTTGGAGCTCATGACGAAGCCATAGGCGCCCGCCGAACGCACGGCCAGCAGGTCACCCTCGGCCAGCACCAGCTGACGATCCTTGGCCAGGAAGTCGCCGGTCTCGCAGATCGGTCCGACCAGGTCGTAGTTACGCGACTCGCCTTCACGCGGCTGCACCGGCGACACGTCCATCCATGCCTGATACAGGGCGGGGCGGATCAGGTCGTTCATCGCCGCATCGACAATGGCGAAGTCCTTGTGCTCGGTGTGCTTGAGGTATTCCACCTGAGTCAGCAGTACGCCGGCGTTGGCGACGATGAAGCGGCCCGGTTCGAATACCAGGCCCAGGTCGCGACCTTGCAGGCGTTTGCGCACGGCGGTGATGTAGTCGCCGGCCAGCGGCGGCTGCTCGTCGCGGTACTGCACGCCAAGGCCACCACCGAGGTCCAGATGTTTGATGGTGATACCGCGTGCGGCCAGTTTGTCGACCAGCAGCAACAGGCGATCCAGGGCATCGAGGAAGGGTTCGAGAGTGGTCAACTGCGAACCGATATGGCAGTCGACGCCGATCACTTCCAGGTTCGGCAGCTCGGCAGCGCGGGCATAGACCGCCTCGGCCTGCTCGATGTCGATGCCGAACTTGTTTTCCTTGAGGCCGGTGGAAATATACGGGTGGGTGCCGGCGTCCACGTCCGGATTGACCCGCAGCGAGACGGGCGCTTTGACGCCAAGCTCGGCAGCGACCTTCTGCAGGCGCTCCAGCTCGACGTTGGACTCGACGTTGAAGCAGTGCACGCCGACTTCCAGCGCGCGGCGCATGTCGTCGCGGCTCTTGCCAACGCCGGAGAAGACGATGCGACTCGGCTCGCCACCGGCGGCCAGTACGCGCTCCAGCTCACCGCTGGAAACGATGTCGAAGCCGGCGCCGAGGCGTGCCAGCACGTTCAGCACGCCGATGTTGGAGTTGGCCTTGACCGCGAAGCAGACCAGGTGCGGCATGCCGGCCAGGGCATCGGCATAGGCGCGGTACTGCCCTTCGATATGGGCGCGGGAATAGACGTAGGTGGGCGTGCCGAAGCGCTGAGCCAGCGCGGACAAGGCAACGCCTTCCGCGAACAGCTCGCCGTCGCGGTAGTTGAAGGCTTCCATGGGGCAGCTCCTGTCAGAGTTCGAAACGGTCTCGGCTGTTGCCGGCGTTGTCGTCGCCCGGCAGATACAGCGGGCCTTTCTGACCGCAGCCAGCCAGCAGGCAAACGGCGGCGAGGAGCGCGAGGGTCAGTCGCTTCATGGGGCAGTCCTTGAAAATAAGCGTGAATTGCGCCGGAGTATACCGACCCCCTGCCACCTTGCCTATGCGCCCGGCGCCCGCCTGGCGGGGCGCTGGCTCGATTTGCGTCTGCATCTGGCGTGTGTGCCGAAGGCATTCGTGCCGGCTTGGGTTAGCATGCGGCGAGTAACGAGGAGCCTCGATGGACAATCCCGCGATTCTGGCCGGCTCGGTCTCGGTAGCCTACCTGCAAGGCTTGATCGAACACCTGCAGCGCCACGGGGTGGCGGCCGACGCGCTGCTCGCCCATGCCCAGCTCAGCCCTGAAGCCCTGAGCCAGCGCGATCAGCGTATCGCGGCCAGTGCTTACCTGACGCTGCTGGGCGAAGGCGTGCGCCTGACCGGTGACCCGAATCTGGGCCTGCATCTGGGGGAATCGGTGCGGCCGGGTTATTACGGCGTGCTCGGTTACCTGATCATGAGCTGCGCGACCCTGGCCGACGCGCTGCACCGCCAGGCGCGCTATGCCTCGCTGGTTGGCAACCTGGGGCTGGTCGTGCTCGACGACGAGCCCGCTCGGCCCGACAGCGAGCCGCTGGTCGCCCACAGCTGGCAGCCGTTGCTGGCGCAGCAGCAGCGCCAGCTGAGTGAAGAAACCCTGGCCGGCTGGGTCAGTTTCGGACGCTGGATCAGCGGCCTGGATATCGCGCCGACCGAGGTGCGCTTCCAGCATCCGGCGCCGGCGGATACCTCTGAGCACGCGCGCATCTTTCGCTGCCCGGTGCTGTTCGAGCAACCCGACAATGCCCTGATCTTTCCCAAACGTTTGCTCGCGGCGCCGCTGAACCAGGCCGACGCCCAGGTGCGTGGCATGCTTGATGCCTACGCCGATCGCCTGCTGGCCGAGCTCAATCAGGGCAACAGCGTGCTCGATCGCGCGCGCCTGGAGCTGGCTCGCCAGTTGCCGGAGCAGGGGCCTGATCTGGAGGCCATCGCCGCTGCCCTGGCGCTGAGCCCGAGGACCTTGCAACGGCGCTTGCGTGAGGGCGGGCTGTCGTTCAGCCAATTGGTCGACGAAACCCGCCAGCAGTTGGTGCTGCACTACCTGCGAGATCCCGCACTGGAGCTGGCGGAAATCGCCTTTCTGGTCGGTTTCAGCGAGCCGGGTTCGCTGGCGCGCGCATTTCGTCGCTGGACGGGAACGAGTCCGGGCGAGTACCGTCGCCACCTTTGCGCCTAGGCCGCTAGCCTGGTCTTGCGTTTTCGCCTAATTTTTCTGCAGTCGCTGCATCTAGTGAGGACACCCCGATGAGCCTAAGCGAAGCCCGCTTTCACGACCTGGTCGATGCCACCCAGCAGGCGGTGGAGGACATCTTCGACGACAGCGGTCTGGACGTCGATCTGGAAAACAGCGCCGGTGTGCTGACGGTGCGTTTCGATAATGGCAGCCAGCTGATCTTCAGCCGTCAGGAGCCGATTCGCCAGCTGTGGCTGGCCGCGCGCTCCGGTGGCTTCCACTTCGACTACGACGAGGCCGACGGCCGCTGGATCTGCGATACCAGCGACGAACAGCTGGGTGAAATGCTGGTACGCATCACGCTCGAGCAGTCGGGCGCCGAGCTGGAGTTCGATGAGCTCTGAGCCGAACGTGGCGCCGCTGGCTTCGCCGTGCCGGCGCCAGTGTTGCCTCGACGAGCATGAGCAATGCCTCGGTTGCGGTCGTACCCTGCAGGAAATTCTCGACTGGGGCGCGGCCGATAACGCGTGGCGCCGCTTGATCTGCCAGGCCGCCGAGCAGCGGTTGCGCGAGCGCAAACGGGCGCACTGACCCGGCGGTCTTGTTTATTTGTCCGGCTGTGTTAGGGTCGACAGAACATTCAGCTGAACCCCGCCTTCGGGCGGGGTTTTGCTTTTTTACGGTTTACGCAAGGAGTCCGCCCGGCATCATGAACAGTTCACCGACCATCACCATTACTCGCCTCGATCTGCAGCGTCTGGAGCGCCTGCTCGACAGCCTAGACGAGTTCGGTCCTGGCGCCCAGGCGCTACAGGCTGAGCTGGATCGCGCCGACGTGGTGGGGCACGACGAGGTGCCGGCTGGTGTGGTGACCATGAATTCGCGCGTGCACTGCCGCGAGGAGAGCAGTGGCAAGGACTATCACCTGACCCTGGTCTACCCGCAGGATGCCGGTGGCGAAGGCAAGGTCAGCATCCTCGCGCCAGTGGGCAGCGCCTTGCTCGGCCTGTCCGTCGGCCAGCACATCGACTGGCCGGCGCCGGGCGGCAAGCAGCTCAAATTGACCCTGCTGGAAGTCGAATACCAACCGGAAGCAGCAGGCGAATACGACCGCTGACGCCTTTCCCCAGGCTGGGCTAGAGTGAGGTTTCCGCTAATGGCAAGGAGGCCTCGCCATGCCGAGTCTGCCGCTGTATTTCCCGCCGTCCTACCAGCTGTCGCGCGCCTTGCTTTGCGCCGAGCTGCTGATGGCCGCCTACGGCCAGTACGAGCAATGGCTGGCACAGCAGTGCCCGCGCACGCCCGAGCGCTTTCATTGGCAACAGCCTGATCTGGAGGGCTGGCAGTTTTCCGCGCCAATCTGGAGCGTGCTCAGCGATTGGCATGTGTTCAATGAATCCGAGCCCTTCGGCTTCGCCGCGCGGGATCCGCAGGGTGATTGCTACCTGGTGTTTCGCGGCACCGAGTCGGTGCAGGACTGGCTCGATGACGTCGACCTGGATCAGCGCGACTACCCCTGGCAGGCTGGGGCGGGTCTGGTGCACGACGGCTTTCTGAAACTCTACACCTCGTTGCGTGACCAGGCTCTGCTGGCACTGGACGGCTTGCAGCCGCAGGCGCGGCTCTGGGCCTGTGGTCACAGCCTGGGCAGCACCCTGAGTACGCTGGTGGTGCCGGATCTGCTGCAGCGCTGGCCTGCATTGCCGCTGCAGCATTACAACTTTGCCAGCCCGCGTCTGGCGTCCCCGGCGTTCGCCAGCTACTACAACGGGCTGGCCGTGCCGACTTACCGGTTGGTCAACGACAGCGACCTGGTGCCCGAGGTGCCACCGGCGGACAGTGATCGCTGGTTCTATCAGCACCTGGGCTTGCCGGTGACCTTCACCGCCAGTTACGGAGGTGTCGCCGCCAACCACAGCATGGGCGGCTGCTACCTCTATGCACTGAACAATCCGGATGCGCCGATGAAGGGCTAGACCTGCTGCAGCGCCATATTGAGGGCATCTTCCAGCCCGCTCTTGTAGTGCAGGTAATGCACCGTTTGCGCCTGTTGCCCGGCCAGCACGGCGGACAGGTCGAGGTCGGTGATGTAGCAGGGATAGCGTTCGCCGCCGGCACGCTGGGCGAGGATGTGCTGCGCCACGGCGCGATACAGCTCGCGGCCGTACTCCAGCTCTGAGAATTCGCGATGGTTGCAGTACAGGGTAACGTGGCGCTGGCGACCGTCGCCAGGCTCGACGATGGCCTGCACATCGTAGAACGGGTGGCTGACCTGCGCCTCGGGCGCCGGTCTGCGCTCGAGGCGCTGAGCGCGTAATGGCGCCGCCGGCAGCAGTTGGTAGTAGAGAATTTCCAGGGGCGGCTGGTTGTCGGCGCTATCGAGCGGCAGCATGGCATTGCGCCGATAAAGCAATGACTGCAGGAAACGATGGATCGGCGTCAGCAGGCTCTGCTCATCGCGAAATGGCAGGCGCCGGCGCCAGAGTGCATTGCGTTCATCGAGCAGGGTCAGTTCCGCTTCGCCGCTGGTTTCGTGCAGGCGATAGAACACCTGGATGCACTGTGGGCGGCCCATGGGCAGGATCAGCGCGAGGTCGTCGCCATCGAGGGCATGGCGGTCCAGGTGCAGGGGGCTGTAGAGCTCCTGCTCGGCGCCGAGGTGCTCCAGCAGTGCTGGCAGATCACCCAGAGCAGTGTGGCTGACCTGGCCGGGTGTCAGCTGCAACACGTGGTAATGCTGGCGTACCTGCACCAGATAGCGTGACTGGCGACCTTCGGCATAGGTGTCGAGCAGGTCGCGCAGCAACTCGTCAACGCGTTCGGCAATCGGCTGGGCGCGATTACGACAGTAGCAGCGCACCTGTACCTGGGGTTGCGGGCCGCCGATCGGCAAGCTGTTGAGCAGATCGCGCAGGCAGTCGAGCAGGGCGTCGGTGCCGTCATGGCGGCTGACCTGCAGTTCGTTCCAGCTGTTGAGCACCACCTGATCGAGGGTCAATACCAGGTTCTCACGCACCCCCGAATAGCCCAGCGCATCGGTGCGCCCGGTGGTCATGTGCACGTTCATCTGGCTGTGCTGCCTGAGCGGGTCAACCCCGACATTGACCAGCAACAGCACCTGGCTGGGGATGCTGGCGCGCAACAGGGCGGCCTCTTCAACGCTGGGCTGCGGCAAGGGGAAGCTTTGCTGCAGGCTGGCGATCAGGTTGGACAGTTCGAAATCGGTCAGGTCGCTGGCGCCCGGATGCAGCGACAGGCGCGTGCTGCTGTCGATCACGCCGTTGCGATGGCACCAGGCGAGCAGTTCGATCAGTTCGCGCGAGCGCTTGAGAGGGGCGAAATCACTCCACTCCTGGGCGCCCAGGCTGCCGTTGAACAGCGCCCACTGGTATTCGTTGGGCGCCTCGGGACTGGGGTGCTGGACCAGGGTCAGGGTGTCTTCGGCCAGGTCCGGGGCGATACCGGGGTTGATGTACTCCACCTTGCCGGCCTTGCGTTCGAAGGCTGCATACAGGCGCCGGCCCAGCACGTTGAGGTCACGGTTGTTCAGTGAACTGCCGGTTTCGGCACTGCGGGCGAACTGCGAGAGGAAGCGGTAGCTGTAGGTCAGCTCGTTGACCAGCACGCGGCGCTCGGCGGCGACCTGGCGCACCTTCCACTGGCTGCGACTGTCGAGCACGTTGAGCTGGCGGCTGTGCCAGCCCCATTCAGCAGTCAGGCGCTCAAGCAGCAGGCGCTGCCAGCTTTTGGCGCGGCCGCGCGTCGGTGGGCGGCTGACCTTCTTGTTGACCTTCAGGTACAGGCAGCGGCGAATCAGCTCCAGCCTTTCCAGGTCGCCGCGCGCGCTCAGATACTCTTCCAGGCGACGGTAGACGACGATGTAGGGGTCGAGTTCGTCGAGGTCCAGGCGGCCTTCGAACACCGCCCGCTTGAAACGCAGCGCCAGGCACTCGACCCTGGGATGCTCGCTGGCGTAGACCTCGGTCAGCAGCAGTTTGAGTACCGACTTGTAGGGCGACTCGATGCCCTTGTACAGCTGCCACATGCCGGCGCCGATGAACTCTTCCGGTGGGATATGCGCCAGGTTGCCGAGGTCCAGTACGTCCTCGGCGCGTACGAAGCGCTTGCTCAGCAGGGTGCGGCAGTAGTCGTGGTAGCGCGTTTCCTCGTAGACCGGCACCAGCCACCAGAGTGGCGTACGACCGCCTAGCCAGATGGCGGTGCGGTAGAACTCGTCGAGCAGCAGATAATGTTGGGTGGTGCCGCAATCATCGGAGGTCAGTTGCGCTTCGCGCGCGCCCTGGGTGAAGCGCTGCGGGTCGACCAGAAAGACATGCACTTCGGCGCCCTGGGTGGCGGCCCAGCTTTCCAGTTGATCGCACTTTTTGCGCAGATCCTGCAGTTCCTGCGCCGTGAGGTTGGGCGAGTGGCACAGCCACAGGTCCATATCGCTCTGCTCGGCCTGCGCAACGGTGCCCAGGCTACCCATCAGGAACAGCCCATGCAGCGGCGCGGCGCCCTGGCCACGACGTGGCTTGTAGACGAACGAGCGGGTCAGGCGCTGGACTTCGGCGAGGCTGGCATCATCCGGCTCGAAGCCGCTGAGGCCGGCCGGTGTGCTGGCCGAGACATAGCCAGGTAGCAGTGGATGATTGACGTGCAGCAGCAATGGCAACAGCTTGAGGACCAGTTGCTGACGTGTGGACAGCGCCTCCATGGCCCGCTGCAGGCGGCCCTGATTGATCTGCAGAAAGCGCGCGCGCAATTGCGCCAGCACCTTGCGGTCGATGCCGTCATCGATATCGGGGCGTATTTCCTGCGTGCGCGTCATGCTCGAACTCTACTGCAGATGCGGCAAGCCTATCAGCGGTCGGCTCGCCAGTGCAGTGCCTTTGACGCTATATCGCCCGCCGCGCCTTTCCCTGAAGGGTGGCCGGCGGGCAACCGAGATTAAGCGGAGGTGGTCTGACGGGTCGAGAGAATGGTCAACAGGGCTTGCGCATGCTCGGCGGCATCGATGCCCAGGCTGGTCAGATAGCCGCCGTCGGCTTGGCTCACCAGGCCTTTTTCGTGAAGACGGGTGATGGCGCCTTGCGCCTTGAATGAGGCGTTGTTGTGCACCTTTAGCCCCTCCTGATGATTGTCCAGGTTGTACAGGGCGAGGATTTCCAGCTCGTCGATCAGGTCAGCGGTGAATGACTTCATGGTGACTCCGTCTTGTTGTTATGGCGCTCTTGCAGTGTAGAGTCATGTGCCGAGCTCTGCCCATCGCTGAGCTGCCAGTTGGCAAGAATTCGTTGATAGGTGCCATCCTGCCTGATCTGTCGCATGCCTGCGTCGAAGTCTCGCAGCAAGGCAGCAGCCCGTGGGTGGTGGCGGGAGAAGGTCAAGTAGAGTCGCGGGCGATGTACCCTGGTTAGCGCCTTGAATTGGCCGACCAGTTCGGGGTTGTCGCGCAGCAGTGCGTCGGTGGTGCCGCGAAAGGCGATGACGTAGTCCACGCGCCCGCGCTGCAGCATGCGAAAGCCATTGATATCGCGTCGCACCGCAATGCGCTGAATATCTGCATAGCTGTCGAAGTACTCGCCGTAGGTATAGCCGATGGTGACCGCCACGCGTTTGCCGCGGATGGCGTCCAGGTCATCTATTGCCGCGTCCCCTGCATGGCCCCAGAGCAGAATGTCGTCGCTGAACAGCACCTCCTGCGGTAACAGGAACTCCGCACGGATGTGCGCATCAGGCGTGGTGTTGAAGCAGCCTGCCAGGCTGCCTGAACGCGCCAACTCCATGCAGCGCGAATAGGGGTAGGGCGTCAGCTCGACGGATGTGTCGCTGGCACTGAAAGCGGCGCGGACTATGTCTGCCGACATGCCCTCGATCCTGTCATTGCGCAAAGCTGTGTAGGGGTACCAGTCATCCTCGGCACCAATACGCGGCGTTTCGGCTCGAGCAATGCACGCTCCGCTCAAGCAGAGCGTGAAGACAAGCAGAGCGAGAGTTCGAGTCGACTGACAGGCCATCGAAAACGGTGCCTTCCTGGTCGGAGTTGGCAGTGACAGTAGCAATCTGCTTGCCAGTCCGGCCAGTGGCCTGGATCAATCCTTGCTCAGTTTTCTTCCGGCAGCTCCGGCAGGGCGCGCAGGGCCTGCTCATACCAGGCGCCATCGAAGGGGCGATCCTCGCGCAGCATGGCGTCGACTTCATGGGCCAGGACCAGCGCCATCAGCTCGAGGATCTCCTCGCGCTCGTAACCGACCAGCGTCAGCTTGTTGTAAACCGCCTTGGCTGCAGCGGGCTCACCGCTTTCTAACTGGTTTTCGATGGCCTGAATCAGGGTGGCTTCGGCGAAGTCTTCGTCTTCTTGCTCGTTGTTTTTTTGACTCATGGTTCCTCTCGTGTTCCGGCCTTGGCTCAGTCGCAGGGGACGCCAACGCCTTTCAGGCTGACTTTGAAGAATTGCAGACGAAAGCCGGAGTTCGCGGCTCGACTGCAAAGACTCGTATTGAGGGTGCGGTATTCGGCGATGAAGATCGGCTTGCCCTGGCTGCGCATGTGACTGTAACCGTCGCATTCGTTGTAGCGATAGCAGCTCTCGTTGATGGCAAAGTCGAAGTAGTCGCCAAGCTCAGGCAGCAGTTCCACGGCATTCTTCAGGCCGATGCTCAGGTCGCGGCTGTGCGCCTCGCTGGCCAGCCAGCGGTTGAAATCTATTTGCTCGGCTTCCGTCAGGCTCAGGCCATTGTCATTGCTGTAGCCGTCCACGTTGTCCGGGTCTACAGCGTCGCAGCCCTTGTCGACGGCCAGGTCCAGGCGTTTGGCGAGCAGTTGGCGTACATCGTCACGGCGATAGTCGAGCCAACGCTCGCCGGGCCAATCAGGCAATGCTTTGCCCAGCGCCGCGGTGGGGTAGGCCTGAGCGTCGCTGCGCCAGTCTTCCCAGGTGCCCGCGCTGAAATAGCAGATGACGATACGCCCACCCGCCTTGAGATTGGTGATGGTTTGCTTGGGCGTGTCGTACAGGTCGATGTCATAGACCAGGCGATTGGGTGTTTGCAGTTTGCCATCGAGCTGCATATGCCAGGATGCATTGACGGGAATGGTGACCGGTGTAGCCGCTGTCAGTGCCGGGGCGATAACGCTGAGCAGTGCAAGGAGTGTGCGCATGATGGTCCGGGGCAGGTGAAGGTGTAATTACCTTAGGCCAGAGGTGTTGCCCTGGCCAGACGCTGGCTTGCTCAGCCTGCGGCGAAGTCCAGCAAGGCCTGGCCGGTGAGGCGATAGGTCGTCCATTCGCTCTGCGGACGGGCGCCGAAGGATTCGTAGAAGTCGATGGCCGGGGTGTTCCAGTCCAGCACCGACCACTCGAAGCGACCGCAGCCCCTCGCCACGGCCAGTTGTGCCAGGTGGCGCAGCAGCGCCTTGCCGGCGCCCAGTCCGCGAGCCTCGGGGCTGACGTAGAGGTCCTCCAGGTAAAGGCCGTGCTTGCCCAGCCAGGTGGAGTAGTTGAAGAAGTACACGGCATAGCCAATGGGCTGGCCGTCGTTCTCGCAGATCAGGCCGTGGGCAGTGCTGCCTTCGGCGAACAGGCTGTCGCGGATGCCGGCTGCGTCGGTTTTCACCTCGTGCTCGGCCTTTTCGTAGATGGCCAGGTCGGTGATGAAACGCAGGATCAGCTCGGCGTCGTCAGGGGTGGCGGGGCGGATATTTATAGCCATGGAATGTCTCGCGGCAGTGTTCAGCTGTGAGTGACGGTCAGCCACGTCAGGGGCAGGCCAACCAGGCAGAGGAAACCGAATGCGGCGACCCAGGCGCTGCGCGAACTCATCGGGTCGGCCATGCGCAGCGGCAGATTCGGGTAGTGGCCCAGAGTCAAAAGTCGTAGTGCCAGCCAGCCGGTGGCGTAGAAGGCGTAGCCGATGATGATTTCAAGCGCGAGCTCGGCGATTAATGCCAAGCCGCGCAGCAACAATTCTGCCATGGGAACTCCTTTTCCCCGGTATTTCTCCGAGACGTCGCTTAGCGGCTAGCCAACAGTTCCCGACCGCGCACTACCGCCGCACGCACCTGATTCGGCGCCGTGCCACCGATATGGTCGCGTGCGCCGACCGAGCCTTCCAAGGTCAGCACGGCGAACACGTCATCACCGATCTGGTTGCTGAACTGGCGCAGCTCGTCCAGGCTCATCTCGGCCAGGTCCTTGCCGCTGTCGACGCCGTACTTCACCGCATGGCCAACGATCTCGTGGCAGTCACGGAAGGGCAGGCCCTTGCGCACCAGGTAGTCGGCCAGATCGGTGGCGGTGGAGAAGCCGCGCAGCGCTGCCTCGCGCATGATCTCGCGCTTGGGCTTGATCGCCGGGACCATGTCGGCGAAGGCGCGCAGGCTGTCGCGCAGGGTGTCGGCGGCGTCGAATAGCGGTTCCTTGTCTTCCTGGTTGTCCTTGTTGTAGGCCAGCGGCTGGCCTTTCATCAGGGTCAGCAGGCCGGTCAGGGCGCCGAATACGCGGCCGGTCTTGCCACGCACCAGCTCGGGCACGTCCGGATTCTTCTTCTGCGGCATGATCGAGGAGCCAGTGCAGAAGCGATCCGGCAGGTCGATGAACTGGAACTGGGCGCTGGTCCACAGCACCAGTTCTTCGGAGAAGCGCGACAGGTGCATCATCGCCAGGGAGGCGGCAGCGCAGAATTCGATGGCGAAGTCGCGATCCGATACACCGTCCAGCGAGTTGCCGCCAACGGCGTCGAAACCCAGCAGTTCAGCGGTGATCTCGCGCTGGATCGGGTAGGTGGTGCCGGCCAGCGCGGCGCTGCCTAGCGGCATGCGGTTGGTGCGCTTGCGGCAGTCCACTAGGCGCTCGTAGTCGCGCGCGAGCATCTCGAACCAGGCCAGCAGGTGATGGCCGAAAGTCACCGGCTGGGCGGTCTGCAGATGGGTGAAGCCGGGCATGATGGTGTCCGCTTCGGCTTCGGCCAGACCCAGCAGGCCCTGCTGCAGGCGGGTGATCTCGGCCAGGATGACGTCGATCTCGTCGCGCAGCCACAGGCGAATGTCGGTGGCTACCTGGTCGTTGCGCGAGCGGCCGGTATGCAGCTTCTTGCCGGTAACGCCGATGCGGTCGGTCAGGCGCGCCTCGATGTTCATGTGCACGTCTTCCAGGTCCACGCGCCAGTCGAACTGGCCGGCTTCGATCTCGCCCTGGATCTGCTTGAGCCCATCAATGATGGCGTCACGCTCGGCATCGGTGAGTACGCCGACCTTTGCCAGCATGGTCGCGTGGGCGATGGAGCCCATGATGTCGTGGCGGTACAGGCGCTTGTCGAATTCGACCGAGGCGGTGAAGCGGGCGACGAAGGCGTCGACAGGTTCGCTGAAGCGGCCGCCCCAGGATTGGTTGGTTTTTTCGCTGCTCATGGCACTTGCTCTGGATCGGGCGGCCGCGTCGGCGGCCGGCATGGCGGACAAAGTGCGTCGATAATAACAGGGTCGGCAGGCGTTTCGCCGGGGCGCGTTCGCTGTTGGGCGTTCGATGGCGTTGTCGGCTGTTTCACAATTTTGCCCTGAAGGCGGCATTTCGGTGCTTTATTTTGTCCGGCTGGAGCCGTCTGGCTTGCCGGCTCGCAGGGCGACAAGGAAACTGCGTCGATGCACAGACAATCCTCTACCAAGAACAAATACAACGCCGCTATCGACGACTTCTTCGTCCCGGAGCTGTGTCAGCCCGAGGCGCTGCTGAGCATGGTGCTGTTGGCCGAGTTGCTGGTATTGGTGTTGGTGCTCGCCGAACCGATGACGCCGGGTTTCGACTGGGTACGCCTGGCCCTGACTTCACTGTTCGTGCAGTGGATCGTGCTGTTGTCGGCTGCTGTGCTCTGCCGCTTGCGGCCGCTGCTGGCGCGTCTACGTCCCGCGTTGGCTGGGGGGCTGTGCTGTGCGCTGGTGGTGCTGCTGACCCTGGGTTGTACGACCGTGGCCGACTATTACGAGCTGGGCGGGCCACTGCCGCGCAGTGGTGAAGTGAATCTTTATCTGCGCCATGCGTTGATCAGCCTGATCATGTCCGCACTGCTGCTACGCTATTTCTATCTGCAGAGCCAATGGCGTCGGCAGGAACAGGCCGAGCTGCGTGCGCGGATAGAATCGTTGCAGGCGCGGATTCGCCCGCACTTTCTGTTCAACAGCCTCAACAGCATCGCCAGCCTGGTCACGCTCGATCCCGACAAGGCCGAGCAGGCGGTGCTGGATCTGTCCGATCTGTTTCGCGCCAGCCTGGCCAAACCTGGCACGCTGGTGCCTTGGAAGGAGGAACTGGAACTGGCGAAACGATATCTATCGATCGAGCACTATCGGCTCGGCGAGCGACTACAGTTGCAGTGGGAGGTCGAAGGTGTGCCGGAGGATCTGCCGATTCCCCAGCTGACCCTGCAGCCTCTGTTGGAAAATGCGCTGATCTATGGCATCGCGCCGCGTATCGAAGGCGGTCTGGTGCGGGTCGAGGCGGATTACCAGGATGGTGTGTTCAGCTTGTGTGTCAGCAATCCGTATGAAGAGCGGGGCGAGCAGCATCCGTCACGGGGAACGCAGCAAGCGCTGAGTAATATCGATGCGCGCCTGGCGGCACTTTTTGGGCCGCGCGCGAGTCTCAGCGTGGAGCGCCGTGACGGCCGTCATTACAGCTGTCTACGCTATCCTTGTGCGAGACTCACGCAGGAAGCCAGAGCAATATGAATGTCCTGATCGTCGATGACGAACCCCTTGCCCGCGAGCGCCTGAGCCGCATG
The DNA here is from genome assembly GCF_017167985.1 of Ectopseudomonas toyotomiensis. Lineage (NCBI taxonomy): Bacteria > Pseudomonadati > Pseudomonadota > Gammaproteobacteria > Pseudomonadales > Pseudomonadaceae > Ectopseudomonas > Ectopseudomonas toyotomiensis. The sequence goes on from NZ_CP070505.1 coordinate 2,616,425, forward strand.
GTCGGTGAGCTCGAGGGTTACCGGGTCCTGGATCCCGCCGCCAGCAACGGCGAGGAAGCCCTGACCCTTATCGATAGCCTCAAGCCGGATGTGGTCCTGCTGGATATCCGCATGCCCGGCCTTGACGGCCTGCAGGTCGCTGCCAAATTGTGCGAGCGCGAAGCGCCGCCAGCGGTGATCTTCTGCACGGCTCATGATGAATTCGCCCTGGAAGCCTTCCAGGTCAGTGCAGTGGGTTATCTGGTCAAACCGGTGCGGCCTGAGAGCCTGAGCGAAGCGCTGAAAAAGGCCGAGCGGCCCAATCGTGTGCAGTTGGCCGCCCTGACTCGTCCCGCAGCGGAGACTGGCGGCGGCCCGCGAACCCATATCAGTGCGCGTACCCGCAAGGGCATCGAGCTGATTCCACTGGATCACGTGGTCTACTTCATCGCTGACCACAAATACGTCACCCTGCGTCACGAGGGCGGTGAAGTCCTTCTGGATGAGCCGCTGAAGGCGCTGGAAGACGAGTTCGGTGATCGCTTCGTGCGCATCCACCGCAATGCGCTGGTGGCGCGCGAGCGCATCGAGCGCCTGCAGCGCACCCCGCTCGGACACTTTCAACTGTTCCTCAAAGGTCTGGACGGCGACTCTCTGGTGGTCAGCCGCCGCCACGTGGCCGGCGTGCGTAAGCTGATGCAGTCTCTATAAGGGGCGGGGCGTCGGCTGCGGCCTATGGCCGCCTCCTTCAGCTGGCGCCGGGCGAGCCTGTTATGATTCGCGGCAATCGGTTTTCTGGAATTGCCCCATGTCCCGCGAAATTCGCATCGCCACCCGTAAGAGCGCCCTGGCCCTGTGGCAGGCTGAACATGTCAAAGCCCGTCTGGAACAGGCACATCCCGGTCTGAAGGTCAGCCTGGTGCCCATGGTCAGCCGCGGCGACAAGCTGCTTGACGCGCCGCTGGCGAAGATCGGCGGCAAGGGGCTGTTCGTCAAGGAGCTGGAAACCGCACTGCTGGAAAACGAGGCCGACATTGCCGTGCACTCGATGAAGGACGTGCCGATGGACTTTCCCGAAGGGCTGGGCCTGTACTGCATATGCGAGCGTGAAGACCCGCGCGACGCCTTCGTCTCCAACACCTATGCCAGCCTCGATGCGCTGCCGCCCGGCAGCGTGGTCGGTACGTCCAGTCTGCGCCGTCAGGCCCAGTTGCTGGCGCGCCGGCCCGATCTGAAAATCCAGTTCCTGCGCGGCAACGTCAATACCCGCCTGGCCAAGCTCGATGCCGGTGAATACGACGCCATCATCCTTGCCGCTGCCGGCCTGATTCGCCTGGGGTTCGAAGACCGCATCCGCAGCTCGATCAGCGCTGAGGACAGCCTGCCGGCCGGCGGCCAGGGCGCCGTGGGCATCGAGTGCCGCAGTGCCGACAGCGACGTGCATGCCTTGCTGGCGCCGCTGCATCACCGTGACACCGCGCTACGTGTCACCGCCGAGCGCGCGCTGAACAAGCACCTCAACGGCGGCTGCCAGGTCCCTATCGCCTGCTATGCCCTGCTCGAGGATGACCAGCTGTGGCTGCGCGGTCTGGTCGGCCAACCTGACGGCGGCCTGTTGTTGCGTGCCGAAGATCGCGCCGCCAGTAGCGATGCCGAGGCTCTGGGCGTGCGTGTCGCCGAGGCGCTGCTGGCGCAGGGGGCCGATGCCATTCTCCAGGCCGTCTATGGTGAGGCCGGTCACCCTTGAGCGCCTGGCGCCTGTTGCTGACGCGTCCTGCCGAGGATTGTGCGGCGCTGGCGCAGATACTGGCTGCGCAGGGTGTCGTCAGCCACTGCATGCCGCTGCTGGCCATCGAGGCACTGGACGAGACACCCGAGCAGCGCAGCGCCTTTGCCGATTTGCAGCGTTACTGCGCGGTGATCGTGGTCAGCAAGCCGGCAGCCCGAATTGGCCTGCAGCTCTTGGCGCAGCATGGGGCGCCGACGCCTGAGCTGCCCTGGTTCAGTGTCGGCGCGGCTACCGCTGCGGTACTCGCCGAGCAAGGCTTGGCCGTGCATTTTCCCGACTTGGGCGATGACAGCGAAGCGTTGCTCGCTCTGCCTGCACTGCAGCAGGCCATCGCGGCACCTGCACCGCGCGTGCTGATCCTGCGCGGCGAAGGTGGCCGAGAATTCCTCGCCGAACGCTTGCGCAGCCAAGGTGTGAGCGTCGACTATCTGCCACTGTATCGCCGAGTGCTGCCACAGTACGCGCCGGGCGAGTTGAGCCGACAGGTGCGAGCGGAACGCCTGAATGGCCTGGTTGTCAGCAGTGGGCAGGGTTTCGAGCATCTGCTGCAGCTAGCCGGCGATGACTGGCCGGCGTTGGCTCGGCTACCCTTGTTCGTACCCAGCCCGCGCGTCGCCGAACAGGCCCGCGCTGCGGGTGCCCAGATCGTTGTGGACTGTCGTGGCGCCAGTGCCGCGGCCTTGCAGGCAGCTTTGGAGCAGTTTCCGGCTGCCGCCCTCTAAAAGGACGGATACGTGAGCGAAGCATCCACCCCGAACACGCCAGAAGACAAACCGGCCAGCGAAGCCGTGAAACCCACACCTGCACCGCCACCGGTGAAGGCACCACGCAGTGGCGGTGGCAGCGGCCTTGCTGCATTCGCCCTGCTGATTGGCCTGGCTGGCGCCGGTGCTGGCGGCTGGAGCCTGTGGCAACTGCATGCAATGCAGAGCAGGGACCTGCAGCAGGCCGAAGACCTGCAGCGCACCCGTGACGACAGTGCGAAGAAAGTGGATGAGCTGGCCCAGCGCCTCGATTCGCGTCTGTCCGCCCTGCCCAGTGCGGCTGAGCTGGACGAGCGCCGTCGTCTGCTGGCTAACCTGCAGAGCGATCAGCAGCGCCTGAGTCAGCGCCTGGAAAGCGTGCTCGATGGTAGCCGTCAGGATTGGCGCCTGGACGAGGCCGAACACCTGCTGCGCTTGGCCACCTTGAGATTGTCTGCGCTGCAGGATGTGGCCAGCGCCGAAGCGCTGGTACTGGCCGCCGATGAAATCCTCCGTGAGCAGGACGACCCTGCCGCATTCGCCGCCCGTGAGCAGCTCAGTCGTAGTCTCGAAGCCCTGCGTACCACCGAGCGCCCGGATCGCGTCGGCCTGTTCCTGCAGCTGGGCGCCTTGCGTGAGCAGGCCGCTACCCTCAATCCACTGGCGCCGACCTTCGAAGGGCAGGGTGACGTGCTCTCCGACCTGGCAGCCGAAGGCGACGGCAGTGCCTGGTGGAGCGAGTGGGCGAAGAAGCTGTCGGAGTACTTCCGTATCGAGTTCGACGCCGATCGCAACGTGCGTCCGCTGCTGTCCGGGCAAAGCCTGTCGCAGGTGCGCCTGAGCCTGTCGCTGGCGCTGGAACAGGCGCAGTGGGCCGCACTGCATGGTCAGACCGGTGTGTACAAGCAGTCGCTGAAACAGGCCGAGGAAATCCTCGACGCCCACTTCAACCTGGATAACCCGGACAGTCGCGCCCTGCGCCAGCGTTTCGGCGAGCTGGCCGATGCCAGCATCGAGGTCAAGGTGCCGGATCTGAGCGACTCGCTCGATGCGCTGCAGGCCTACCTGCAACGCAAACAGGCGCAACGTCGGCAGGGGGCCGCGGCGGCCGAGGAGGCGCAATGAGACGCCTGATCTGGCTCCTGTTATTGCTGGCCATCGCCGCCGGGCTGTATCTGCTCAGTCTGGCCATCGAGGCTGATCGCGGTTATGTGCTGTTCGCCTACCAGGGCTTTCGCTACCAGTCCGGCCTGTGGGCATTCCTTGGCCTGCTGGTGGTCGTGGTGGTGCTGTACTACCTGATCAAGTGGACACTGCGTTTGTTGCTCAGCTCGACACGGCTGGCCAACCCCTGGTCGCGTCTGCATCGTAACCGCCGTGTGCGCCTGGCTTCCGAGCAGGGCATGCTCGACCTGGCCGAAGGTCGCTGGGCGCGTGCCCAGCGTCAACTGACCCGTGCCGCCGAAGCCGACAGTCAGCCATTGATGTACTACCTCGGCGCTGCTCGTGCTGCCAGCAAGCTTGGCGATCACGAGCAGAGCGACGCATTGCTCGAGCGCGCACTGAACAAGCAACCCCAGGCCGAACTGGCGGTTGCCCTGACCCACGCCGAGCTGCAGCGTAACCGCGGCGACAGCGACGCGGCGCTGGAAACCCTGCAGGCCATGCGTGAGCGCCACCCAGGCCATCACCTGGTGCTGCGTCAGTTGCAGCGTCTGTATCTGCAGCGCCAGGACTGGTCGGCACTGCTTGGCTTGCTGCCTGAGTTGCGCAAGGAAAAGGCGCTGCCCGCCGCAGAACTCGACGAACTGGAGCGCGAGACCTGGCGTGGTCGCCTGGCCGATGCCGGCTTGGCTGGTCAGGGCCATGGCGAAACTGCGCTTCAGCCGCTGACGCAAGCCTGGCAGCAGCTGTCTGCGCCACTGCGTCAGGAGCCTGAGCTGATCGCCACCTATGTCGAGCAACTGCGTCGACTGGGCGCGCAGGAAGAAGCCGAGGAAGTTCTGCGCAGCGCTCTCAAACGTGGTTACGACAGCCGTCTGGCGCGCTTCTACGGCGTGCTGCGTGGCGCCGACCCGGCGCGCCAGCTGCAAACGGCCGAACTCTGGCTCAAGCAGCATCCGCAGGATCCTGCCCTGTTGTTGACCCTGGGCCGCCTGAGCCTGCAGAACCAGTTGTGGGGCAAGGCGCGAGACTATTTCGAGACCAGTCTGAAGCTTGAGCGCCACCCGGAGACCTGCGCCGAGCTGGCGCGTCTGCTGGCGCAATTGGGTGAGTTGGAACGCAGCAATCAGCTGTTGCTGGAGAGCCTCGGTCTGTTGCATCAGGGCTTGCCTCCGCTGCCGCAACCGCAGGGCGTGACAGCCTGAATGGATGCGGCTGATTGCCGCAGTTTACTCGCCGTACGGACAGAGGGGCGTTCGGGCATGATGAATAGCCTGCTCTGAGTCATGGGGCGCCTTGAAAGGCGCCCTCGCTTTCCTCTACCGTACTGCCCTCGATTTCCCTCCCGGAGCCACCATGCACTTGGCCAGCCCGCGTCCCCTGTTTTTCCTGGCATTCATCGGCTGCGTACTGCTGATGGCGGCTGCGTTGTACCTAGAACATGTCGTTGGCCTGGAACCCTGTCCGATGTGCGTGCTGCAGCGAATCTGCGTGATTCTGTTCGGCGTGGTCTGCCTGATCGCTGCGATCCATGGGCCGGGGAGTCTCGGTCGTCGCATCTATGCGGTGCTGGCACTGCTGTTCGCCAGCGCTGGCGCCGCTACCGCTGGCCGGCAGATCTGGTTGCAGAGCGTGCCAGCCGATCAGCTCGAAGCCTGTCTGCCCAGCCTCGAGTTCATGATGGAAGCCCTGCCGATGCAAGACATCGTGCGCCTGGTGTTCCAGGGTAGTGCTGACTGTGCCGAGGTGAAGTGGACGCTGTTTGGTATGAGCATCCCCGAATGGAGCCTGCTCGGTTTCATCGGCATGCTCGGTTTCTGCCTGTTCCAGCTGCTGCGTCGCAATTGAGAATGCGAATTGCATGAAGCCACGCGGGTCGTGGCTTCGAGATTAAACGCTCGTATGAAACTTTCTCACGGCGATGCCTTGATGGTGGGTGCCCACGAGCATAATCTGGCTCGCACGCACCGCCGGAAAAATGCCATTTTGCGGTTGCCTTCCCAAGGCCAAGCACCGATTGACAGAAAAACGTCTCGGGAGCGGACGTATAACAGGCATTATCGATAAGGGAAGCGAGGTTCATCATGCTTGAAAGTTGCCGGAACGCACAGGAACGTTGGGGTGGGGTTCACCAGCTGATTGATCGCTGGCTGGGTGAGCGCCGCGAACTTGTGCTGGCTTACACCGCCCTTACCAAGGCGCCGCAGGCGCCAGCCATCAACTGTGAGTCTCTGCAGGGTTTCTGCGAGTTGCTGGTGGACTACGTGTCTGCTGGTCACTTCGAGGTCTACGAGCAGCTGACCAACGAGGCCAAGGCCTTCAACGACCAGCGTGGTCTGGAACTGGCCAAGCAGATCTACCCGCGTATCGAAGCCATTACGGCGGTCGCGCTGGCGTTCAATGACCACTGCGACAATGGCGATTGTCGCGACAGCACGTCGCTGGTGGCAGAGCTCAATCATCTGGGGCAGTTGCTGCACGAGCGTTTCGAACTGGAAGACTGCCTGATCGAAGTGCTGCACAACGCTCATCAGGAACAGGCCGCCGAAGCGCTCTGAACCCTTGCTGGCAATGGTCCGGAGCACTCCGGGCCGTCAGGCTGACGCCAGTCAGTCAAGCGTCGACGCACAAGTTCTTAGCAGCGGCGTCCCTCCGCGCATCAGGGCCGCGCGCAATCGAAAAGCTTCCCCCCGGCGGGCTCCTGCGCAAGGCCGCTTTGGCAACCTGATCGGATCGGCATCAGGCCTGCAGGCTGGCCTTCAGTCGGCCACGTCGAGCAGGCGCAGATCGAACACCAGCGGCGCATAGGGCGGTATCAGGTCGCCCGCACCTTCCTCCCCATAAGCCTGATCCGATGGAATCACCAGGCGCCAGTGAGCGCCTTTCGGCATTTGCAGCAGTGCGCTGCGCCAGCCGCCGATCAGGCTGTCCAGGCGAAACCACTGCGGTGTGCTGCTCTCGTCGAAGACGCTGCCGTCCGCCAGTTCGCCGCGGTAGCTCACCTGTACTCGGCTGCGAGCGGTGGGCATGGGGCCGCTGCCAGGGCTGAGCTCTGTCACCAGTACGCCGTTGGCCAGCACCCGCACGTCAGGGCGGCGACGTTGCTCGGCGAGAAAACGCTGCTCGGCCTCGATAGCTTTGCTCTGGCGCTGTGGCGAGGCTTCGATACGCGCTTCGTGCTCATCGAGCAGCTGCTCGATCCGGCTGGCGTCGAGGCGCAGAGGCTTGCCCTCATAGGCCTGGCGCAAGCCTTCGAGCAGCTCGCTCAGCGGCAGGTCTGGCACCTCGTCGTGCAGGCGCTCGCCAAGACGCACGCCGAGGCTGTAGGCCAGATCCTGCCGGTGCTGGTCAGCCTGTACGCCCAGGCTGCAGCAGATGGCGAGGGCGGCTAGTACGGCGCGGCTCATTGCGGTGTCTCCTGATCAGGATGCTTAGGGGCTGTTGAGGTTACGCTGCGCCGCAGCCTGCGCTGAAACGGCAAAAGGCCTCGACGATTATGCCAGCGCGGTTCGGCATCTGCTCGGTTCGCCAAAAGGCCTATGGCGAGCCCTCGCGGCTGCGTCTAGTATGGGCGCGTTCACATCCGCCTGGAGGCGCGCCATGTCGGCCAAGAAGAAGTCCATCACTACCCCGTTGCACCTGCTGCACCAACTGTCTGCCAGCCTGCTCGAACACCTGGAAAATGCCTGCTCGCAAGCGCTGATCGACGCCGAGAAACTGCTCGCCAAGCTGGAGAAGCAGCGCGGCAAGGCGCAGGAAAAACTGCACAAGGCTCGCAGCAAGCTGCAGGACGCGGCTGTTGCCGGCAAGGCCAAGGCGCAAGCCAAAGCCAAGGATGCAGTCGCCGAGTTGGAGGGGCTGCTCGACTCGCTCAAGGCCAGCCAGAGCGAAACCCGCACCTACATCGCCCAGCTCAAGCGTGATGCTCAGGAAAGCCTGAAGCTGGCACAGGGCGTAGGCAAAGTGAAGGAAGCCGCTGGTAAGGCGTTGGATGCACGTGAGACCAAAGCCGCTGCTCCGGCCGCCAAGCCGACCAGCAAACCGGTCGCGGCGAAGAAGCCTGCTGCTGCGAAGACGCCCGTGAAGAAGGCCCCGGCCAAACCGGCTGCTGCCAAACCGGCGAGCAAACCCGTCGCCAAGCCAGCAGCGAAACCTGCGGCAGCCAGCAAACCTGCGGTTAAGCCAGCTGCCAGCAAGGCCGTTGCGGCAAAACCCGCTGCGCCGAAAGCTGCCGCCAAACCCGCTGCAGCCAAGCCCGCAGCAGCCAGTAAACCTGTCGCCAAACCTGCTGCCAAGCCGGCTGCCAAGGCCACGCCTGCAAAACCCGCGAGCAAACCGGTCAGCAAGCCGGCTGCGGTGAAGAAACCAGCCGCTGCCAAGGCTCCGGCGAAGAAGGCTCCGGCCAAGCCAGCAGTTGCCAAACCAGTCGCCGCAGCGGTTGCTCCGGCAGCCCCTGCTGCTCCTGCGACCACCAATGGAGCCACCGCCCCGGTTACTCCGAGCGCTTCCTAAGGGTGATCAACGGCGCCGCGTAGCACCTGCAGCGCGGCGCTGTTCCCTCCGGCCAGGCGAATCAGCCAATCGTTTTCGCCTGCCTCGTTTGGCCAGTGCTCGGCCAGCACCTGCAAACGATCGAGCAATACCCGCTCGGCCTGCAGTTCCAGTTTCTTGACCTGCTCACGCAAGGCTGCCAGCTCCGCATCGTGGCTTGCGTTCGCGCGCCAGTCCTGGCGTACCTGGCGCAAGGGTGCGATCACCTCGCGTTGCCAAGGGGCAGCCGCTTGCTGCAGTGCCTGCAGGCGCTCATCCAGGCAGCGCACACCGCGCCGCTGCAACCAGGCTCCGGTCAGCAGCAGGCAAACGTCACTACCTGTGTCCTGCAACTCCAGGCAGGCCTGTTCCACGCCTGCTCTGGCGTAGAGTTCGAGGGCGAAATTCCACAGATCCTGCACGCGGCCTCCGGGGCGATTTGATAGACTCCGCCGCCATTATGATCCGACTCCAGAACCTCACTCTACAGCGTGGCCCGCAGCGTCTTCTCGAAGGCGCCGAGCTGACCCTGCACGCCGGTCACAAGGCCGGTCTGATCGGTGCCAATGGCGCCGGTAAATCCAGCCTGTTCGCCCTGTTGCGTGGCGAGCTGACGCCTGATGCCGGAGATTGCCTGCTGCCTGGTGATTGGCGCATCGCCCATATGCGCCAGGAGGTCGACACCCTTGATCGGCTGGCGGTGGACTATGTGCTCGACGGTGATCACAACCTGCGCCGCGTGCAGGCCGAACTGGCTGCAGCCGAGCAGGCGCATGATGGTGCGGCCATCGCTCGCCTGCACAGCGAGCTGGACAGCGCCGACGGCTACACCGCCGATGCTCGCGCGCGCAAACTGCTGGCCGGTCTGGGCTTCGAGAACGCGCAGATGGATCGCCGCGTCGGCGACTTCTCCGGTGGCTGGCGCATGCGCCTGAACCTGGCCCAGGCGCTGATGTGTCCGTCCGACTTGTTGCTGCTCGACGAGCCGACCAACCACCTGGATCTGGACGCCATTCTCTGGCTGGAAGGCTGGCTGCAAAGCTACCCCGGCACCTTGCTGCTGATTTCCCATGACCGCGATTTTCTCGATGCGGTGGTCGACCACGTCGCCCATGTCGAACAGCGCAAGCTGAATCTCTATCGCGGCGGCTACACGGCCTTCGAGCGTACCCGTGCCGAACGTCTGGCCCAGCAGCAACAGGCCTACGAGAAGCAGCAGGCGCAGCGCGCGCACATGGAAAAGTACATCGCCCGCTTCAAGGCTCAGGCCACCAAGGCCCGTCAGGCGCAGAGCCGGATCAAGGCCCTGGAGCGCATGGAAGAGCTGAGCGCGGCGCATGTCGACTCGCCCTTCGACTTCGTTTTCCGCGAGGCCGACAAGATCTCCACGCCACTGCTCAGCCTCAGCGAAGGTCGCCTGGGTTATGGCGACAAGACCGTGCTGCAGCAAGTCAAGCTGAGCCTGGTGCCGGGCGCGCGTATTGGCCTGCTCGGCCCCAACGGCGCGGGCAAGTCGACGCTGATCAAGAACCTGTCGGCCGAACTGCAGCCGCTCGGTGGCAGCCTGACCCGTGGCGAGAACCTGGTGATCGGCTATTTCGCCCAGCATCAGCTCGATGCCCTGGATGACAAGGCCAGCCCGTTGCTGCACCTGCAGCGCCTGGCACCGGCCGAGCGCGAGCAGACCCTGCGTGATTTCCTCGGTGGCTTCGATTTCCGTGGCGCGCGTTGTGACGAGCCGGTGGTGAATTTCTCCGGTGGCGAGAAGGCGCGCCTAGCCCTGGCGTTGATCGCTTGGGGCAAGCCCAACCTGCTGCTGCTCGACGAGCCGACCAACCACCTCGACCTGGAAATGCGCCTGGCCCTGACCATGGCCCTGCAGGAGTTCGCCGGTGCTGTCGTAGTGGTCTCGCACGATCGTCATCTGCTCAAGAGCACCACCGATGAATTCCTGCTGGTCGCGGAAGGGCGTGTGGTGCCGTTCGACGGCGATTTGGACGACTACGCGCGCTGGCTGATCGATTACCGGCAGCGCCAGGCGCCACCGAGCGCACCAGCTGAAGGGGCGGCGGACAAGACCGACAAGCGCGCCCAGCGCCAGGCCGCCGCCGCGCTGCGTCAGCAACTGGCGCCGCACAAGAAGCAGGCCGACAAGCTCGAGCAGGAACTGGGTAAGGTGCAGGAAAAGCTCGCCGCCGTGGAAACCCAGCTGGGCGACAGCGGTCTGTACGAGTCCGCGCGCAAGGATGAGCTGCGCCAGCGTCTGGCTGAACAGGCGCAGCTCAAGGCCCGCGAGGCCGAGCTGGAGGAAGCCTGGCTGCTGGCGCTGGAAACCCTGGAGGCGTTGCAGCAGCAATTGGAGGAAGCCGAGTAATGGAACAGCTTGAACTGCTGGCGGCCTGGCGCGACCCACTGATTCGCACCGGCCAGGTACTGCTGATCATCCTGCTGGCGTGGATCGCCCAGCGTATTCTCACCCGTGCCATCAGCCGTCTCGGCGCGCGTTACAGCCTGCTGCCGCCAGAAGTGCTGCAGCCGCTGCGTGGGCTGGTGCGTTGGCTGATCATGGGCAGCGCTCTGCTCATGGTACTGGAGCGCCTGGGTGTTTCCGCGACCGTGCTGTGGACGGCGCTGACCGGCTTCACCGCTGTCGCCGCGGTGGCGTTCTTCGCCATTTGGAGCGTGCTGTCGAACATGTTCTGCGCGCTGCTGATCTTCACCATGGGGCCGTTCCGTATCGGCGATACGGTCGAGGTGATCGACAGCGCCGACAAACCGGGCGTCAAAGGCCGGGTCATCGCCATCAACCTGTTCTACACCACCCTGCAGGACCTCAGTGAGGAGGCTGCCGGCGCCGTGTTGCAGGTGCCCAACAGCCTGTTCTTCCAGAGGTCGGTGCGCCGCTGGCGCTGACCGACTGGTCGAGGCGCTGGAGCAGGAGTAGGCTGTGCTGCTCTTCCCCTGAATTCAGCTTCTCGAGGTACGCATCATGGCATTGGAAACCTGGCTCGCTTTCTTCGTCGCCTGCTGGGTGATCAGCCTGTCGCCGGGTGCTGGTGCCGTGGCCTCGATGTCGGCCGGTATGCAGTACGGCTTCTGGCGCGGCTACTGGAACGCGCTCGGCTTGCAGCTCGGTCTGGCGCTGCAGATCGCCATTGTCGCCGCGGGTGTGGGCGCCGTCCTTGCCACCTCGGCCCTGGCCTTCAGCCTGATCAAGTGGTTCGGCGTGGCCTATCTGGTGTTCCTCGCTTACAAACAGTGGGTCGCCCTGCCCAGCGATCTGGATGCCGGCGCGGCCGAGCGTCCTATCGGCCGGCCACTGACCCTGGTGCTACGTGGCTTCTTGGTCAATTTCAGCAACCCCAAGGCCATCGTCTTCATGCTCGCGGTACTGCCGCAGTTCATCAATCCGCATGCACCGCTGGTGGCGCAGTATCTGGTGATGGGCGTGACCATGATCATCGTCGATCTGATCGTCATGGCCGGTTACACCGGCCTTGCCTCGCGCGTGCTGCGCCTGCTGCGCACCCCTCGTCAGCAGCGGGTGATGAATCGCAGTTTCGCCGCGCTGTTCGCCGCCGCTGCGGGCCTGCTGGCGACGGTCAAGCGCGCAGCCGTCTGAGCTACTTCAGCCTCGATCGGCGCACGGTCGAGGCGGCCCCGAGACACTGCCCCGGTGCTCCGCTCGGCTGATTGTTACCAGATATTTCAGATTGTTCTTGTGCTTGGTCGTTAGGCCGGCAACAATTTAATGCCACCCATTCTCGTTTGGGATGCATTAATGATCCGCTTTCGTTTCTCCCTTTCCTGGCTGATGCTGCCGTTGCTGGCCAGTCTCAGCTTTCTCGCCATTGGCGAACCCCTCGACGGCGCCGCACAGGCGTTGCACCTGATCGGTTACATCGGTGCTGATTACCCGGCTACCGTTGCGGGCGGTCAGGTTATCGATGCCGGTGAATATCAGGAGCAACTGGAGTTTCTCGATGTACTGCAGGGCCTGATCGTCGCCTTGCCCGCTCAGGTCGGCCGCGCCGAGCTGGAGCAGGGCGTCAGCAATCTGCGTCAGGCGATTGCTCAGCGCCAGCCGGGCGAGGAGGTTGCTGGCGCCGCCCGCAGACTGGGCGCACGTCTGGCTGAGCTTTATCAGGTGGCGCAGAGCCCAGTGCTGACGCCGGACCCGGAACGCGGCGCGCCGCTCTACGCTCAGCACTGCTCGGTGTGCCACGGCGACACCGGCCTGGGCGATGGACCTGCCGGTATCGGCCTGGAGCCAGCACCGGCCAATCTGCGCGATGCCGCGCGTCTGGATCGGCTGAGCCTTTACGATCTCTACAACACCCTCGGTCTGGGCATCGAAGGCACCGATATGCCGGCCTTCGCCGATCAGCTCGACGAACGTCAACGCTGGGATCTGGCTGCCTACATCGCCGGCTTCACAGCAGCACCGGTGCAGGGCCAGACACGCTTTGCCATGAACGAGCTGGCAGGGCGCGCGCCCGCCGAAATTGCTGCCGCCGGTGGCGATGTTGCCGCGTTCCGCGCTCAGCGCGCGCATCCGGTGCTGGAGCAGCGCGGTCCGCAGCAATTGATCGGCTACACCCGCTCGACCCTGGAGCGCAGCCTGCAGGCTTATCGCGAGGGTGATCGCGAGCAGGCTTATGACCTCTCCGTAGGCGCCTATCTGGAAGGCTTTGAACTGGTCGAAAGCGCTCTCGACAACCTCGATGCCGCGCAGCGCAAGACCACCGAGCGCGCCCTGATGGCCTATCGGCAGGCGCTGCAGGATGGCGCCAGCGTCGCGCAGGCTGCTCTGGCACTGGAGCAGGCCAAGGTCGAGCTGGACAAGTCCGCTGCACTGCTGGCCGAGGGCGCCATGGACGACAGCCTGAGCTTCTTCGCCAGTCTGCTGATTCTGCTACGCGAGGGGTTGGAAGCGATTCTGGTGCTGGCGGCGATTCTCGCCTTCCTGCGCAATACCGGGCAGCAGCAGGCGGTACGCAGTGTGCACATTGGCTGGGGGCTGGCGCTGCTCGCCGGTGTCGCGACCTGGGCGGTGGCGGCCTACCTGATCGATATCAGCGGCGCCCAGCGCGAGCTGCTGGAGGGCGCCACGGCGCTGTTCGCCAGCGTGGTGCTGCTGTGGGTCGGCGTGTGGATGCATGATCGTCGTCATGCTGCGGCCTGGCAGGATTACATCAAGAGCAGCCTGGTCGGCGGTGGTGGCCGTTTTGGCTTCGCCATGCTGGCGTTCTTCTCGGTGTATCGCGAGCTGTTCGAAGTGATTCTGTTCTACGAAACCCTCTGGCTGCAGGCCGGCCCTGCCGGGCACGGTGCGGTGCTGGGTGGCGCTGCTGCCGCGCTGGTGCTGCTGATCGGCCTGGCCTGGGTGATCCTGCGTGGTTCGCGGAAACTGCCGCTGGCGACCTTCTTCGGCGTCAACGCGGTGCTGCTGTGCGTGCTGTCCGTGGTCTTCGCTGGCCATGGCGTGGCCGCGTTGCAGGAGGCTGGCGTGCTCGGTACGCGACCGGTGGTCTTCTTCGAGTTCGACTGGCTGGGCATTCATGCCGATGCCTGGAGCCTGTCGGCGCAGGGACTGGCGCTGGTCGGTATCGCACTGCTGTACGGGCGCAGCCTGCTAGGGGAGCGTCGACGCATGGTCGAGCAGGCCTAGACAACCTGCTCAGGTTTGAACGAGGGCGAGCTTTGCCCGCCCTCGTTGTGTCATAGCGTGAACCGCCGCTACGACAGCTGGTCTCAGTGCACCTAGGCTGCTTCCAATTCCTCTGCCGAGTGCGCGCATGTCTTCCTCGATCCACTCCACTCACTACGCCGACAGCCCCGATCTGGCGTTGGCTGTATTGCGTCACCCCACCCTGGAGCAGGCACTCTCAGCGGCCTGTGCCCAACTTGCCATACGTGAGGCCTTTCTCGCTGCGTTGCGTGATCCAGCCATCGGTCCACAGCCGCGGCTGCTGTTGGCAATTTCCGGCGCCGACATGCGTGGCCAGCGTCGCCTGGCTGCGCTGGTAGCCGAGCTGCTGCCGGACGAGGTGGAGCTGGATCTGATCGAACTGGCCGAGGACAACCTGTCGCGCGCCGTGCGTGAGCGCTGCGAGCCGTTCTACCAGGCCTGAGCCTCGCGCCTGCTGGCATACTGGGCGCTGGTTTCTCTACGGACGTTGCTGCATGCGCGTATGGATCGACGCCGACGCCTGCCCTCGGGCGGCGCGGGATCAAGTGGTCAAGTTTGCCCTCAGGCGGGGTTTCGAAGTGGTGCTGGTGGCGGGCCAGGCCGTGGCGCGGCCGAATTTCGCCTGCGTGAAACTGATCGTGGTGCCCAGCGGGCCGGATGCGGCGGACGATCATCTGGTCGAGCATGCCGTGCCCGGCGAGCTGGTGATCTGTAGCGACGTACCGCTGGCCGACCGCCTGGTGAAGAAGGGCGTGGCCGCGCTCGATCCGCGCGGCCGCGAGTTCGACGAGCGCAACATGGGCGAGCGTCTGGCGGTGCGTAATCTGTTCACCGATCTGCGCGAGCAGGGACAGGTGGGTGGTGGCCAGGCGCCGTATTCGGAGAAGGACCGGCAGGCTTTTGCCAACGCGCTGGATCGGATTCTCACGCGTTTGAGTCGTTAGCAGCCTCGGCTATCGAGGCAATGACCGTAGGAGCGAACTCTGCTCGCGAATTTCCTGAGGCTGGGCGCTTCGCGAGCAGAGCTCGCTCCTAAAAGGCATCCGTTCAGCCGCACAGATAGGTGCCGGTGCCAACCGCCACCAGTACGCCCTCGTCGTTGTGCAGCTCCATGCGAATCACCGCCACCTTGTTACCGGCGCGCAGTGGCGTGGCCGTGGCAGTGAAACGCTGGCCGCGACCGGGGCGCAGGTAGTCGATGCGCAGGTCGATGGTGCCGAGCTTGGACAACTTGCTCATGCGCTCGGCTGGCGGCAGGTGCTGGTGGTTGGCGAAGGCGCCGATCAGCGCCATGGCGCCGCCACAGACGTCAAGCAGCGAAGAAATCACCCCGCCGTGGAGGATGCCGTGGACGAAGTTGCCGATCAGTTCGGGTTTCATCGGCAGGTGCATGGTCACCCGCTCGGGGCTCAGCTTATCGAGCTCGATGCCGAGCACCTGATTGAAGGGAATCCGTTGGAAGAAACTTGCCACCGCCTGCTGCAGGTCGGGGCTGAGGACGAAGGGCTGGGACATGGCAGGGGCTCCGGGAAATCCTGTCGCCACGCTGCCGCAGCCCAAGCGGTTTGACCAGCGGCGCGGCCAGACTGCCCTGGCCAATGACCGAAGCGCCCTGTAGTGGTGCGGGCTGGTAGGGTGGAACCTTGAACCTTGTAGGGTGGGCTTCAGCCCACGCTGATCGATATTGAAGCTGAAGCGGAACGCTTCCCGGCCCACCTTACAAAGTCCCTGTATGGCGTCAGTCAGTGGTGCGCCAGCTCCAGCACGCGGTCGACCATCTTGTTGATGCCCGAGGCGGCATCGGCGATGGACTGGGCGAGCATGTAGGCCGGCGTGGTCACCAGCTTGCGCTGGCTGTCTTCGATGATGTCGCTGACCTCGCACTCATGGTGCTCGGCGCCCATCTGGGTCAGGGCGGCGGCGGTGTCGTGATCGTTGCCGATGGTGCAGACCACGCCGGCACCGAAGATCTTCGCCGCCAGTGCCGGGGCGATGCACATCAGGCCGACCGGCTTGCCGGCATCGACGAAGGCCTTGCAGGCGGCCAGTACGTCCGGTTGTACGGTGCAGCCGGCGCCACTGGTGGCGAAGTCGGAGAGGTTCTTCGCCACGCCGAAGCCGCCGGGCAGGATCAGTGCGTCGAACTCGGCCACATGCAGCTCTTTCACGTCCTTGATCTTGCCGCGGGCAATGCGCGCCGATTCCACCAGGACGTTGCGCGTCTCGTCCATCTCGTCGCCGCTGTAGTGATCGACCACGTGCAGCTGCGGCACGTTGGGGGCGAAGCACTGCACCTCGGCGCCACGCTGGTCGAGGCGCAGAAGGGTGATCACGCTTTCATGGATCTCGGCGCCATCGTAGACGCCACAGCCGGACAGAATCACTGCCACTTTCTTGCTCATGCTCGACTCCTGGTGAGGAAAGACGCGACCGTGAAGCGGGCGCGGGTACTACCAATTCTTGGGTTGTCGCCAAATGCCACTCGGACTGTCATTTGCCGCCGCGAAGCCTGGCGAAGCTGCGCATAGGATGAATAACAGCTCATTCCCGACACAAGTACAACGATACGGCGCAGTCATGAATTATGTTCTCTACGCAGTGCCCTTCTTCTTCCTGCTGATCGGCCTGGAATTGCTCGCTGACCGCTGGCGCGGCATGCGTACCTATCGCCTGGCCGATGCCCTTAACAGTCTAAGTGCCGGCGTATTGTCCCAGGCCACCGGGATTCTCACCAAGGTGGTCGGCCTGCTGACCTACGCCTTCGCCTGGGAGCATTTGGCGCTGTTCGAGTTGTCCGAAAGCAGTCTATGGGTGTGGCTCTTCGCCTTCGTCTTCTACGATTTCTGCTACTACTGGAACCACCGCCTGGGCCATGAGCGCAACGTGCTCTGGGCCGCACATGCGGTGCACCACCAGAGCGAGGACTACAACCTCTCCACCGCGTTACGGCAAACCAGCACCGGTTTCATCTTCGGCTGGATCTTCTACTTGCCGATGGCCGTGGTCGGTGTACCGCCGCTGGTCTTCCTCACTGTTGCCGCCCTGAACCTGCTTTATCAGTTCTGGGTGCATACCCGGCATATCCCCAAACTGGGCTGGTTCGAGTGGCTGTTCATCACTCCGTCCAACCACCGCGTGCACCATGCACAGAATCCTATCTACATGGATCGCAATTACGGCGGTGTGTTCATTGTCTGGGATCGAATTTTTGGCACCTTTCAGGAGGAGCTCGATGAAGAGCCGGTGGTCTTCGGCGTGACCGTGCCGCTGGCAAGCTGGAACCCGCTGTGGGCCAACCTGCAGGTTTACGCCGGGCTGTGGAACGATGCCAGACGCGCTGGCGCCTGGTGGGACCGCCTGCGCATCTGGTTCATGCCCACCGGTTGGCGCCCGGCCGACGTCGCGGCGCGTTATCCACAGGCCAAGGCGGACCTGAGTCACTTCCGCAAGTTCGAGGTACCGCTGGGGCGTGGCGCCCAGGTCTACGCGCTGCTACAGTTCGTCTGCTACCTGCTGGCCGGCGTGTGGCTGCTGGCGCAGGGCGATTCACTGGCGATAGGCGCAGTGCTGCTGGCGTGCCTGTGGATGGCTCTGGGCCTGTGCAGCATCGGCATGTGGCTGGAGAATCGCAGCAATGCCTGGCAGATGGAGTGCCTGCGTCTGGTGAGCAACCTGCCGGCGTTCTGGCTGGCTGGTGAACTGGGCATGCTGACGCTGGATGCCTCCGCCTGGGCCTGGCTGATCGCCTACAGCCTGGTCAGCCTGCTGGGCATCTGGCTGGCTCGCGGTTCAGCCGCGCCGGCGCTGACGCCACCGGTATAGCCAGGCGAGGGAAAGCAGCACCACCACGGCCGCGAGCAGGATGACCTGGTAGTTGCGCAGTTCTTCCAGCAAACCGCCCATGGCATTTCCCAGGCTGTAGGCCAGCAGGCTGATGCCGCCAGCCCAGACGCCGGCACCGATGGCGTCGAGCAGCAGATAACGACGCCAGGAATAGCCGGACAAGCCAATGGTCAGCGGCATCACCGTGCGCAGGCCGTAGAGAAAACGAAAGCACAGCACCCACAGGTCCGGGTAACGTTTGATCAGCGCGCTGGCGCGTTCACCCAGCGGTTGCCAGCGCGGTTTGCGCTCAAGCAGCGCGCGGCCGTGACGGCGGCCCAGGTAATACCACAGCTGATCGCTGGCGAAGGTGCCGAGGAAGGCGCACAGCGCCACCCATTCGATCTCCAGCACGTTGCGCACGGCCATGTAGGCAGCCAGCAGCAGGGATACTTCACCTTCGAGAAAGGTGCCCAGTACCAATGCTGGATAGCCAAACTGGCGGATCAGGTCTTGGAGCATGCCGTGCGCTCGATGAGAAGGTGCTGAAGACTACTCTGACCACGAGGAAGCCGGAAGGTGGCGCGTCATGCCACAATGGCCAGGTTTCGTGGCATTGCCGCCGCCCTGGCTGCGACCCGCAGTCGCATCGCGTCATGCGGATGTCATCATTTGGTCATAATGCCCGCTTATAACCGTCACACTGGCCCGCCCGTGCGGGCTCTGGAGTCTGCCGTGAGCGTTACCCCCGCCAATCGTCTGTTCCCTGCCACCCGCCTGCGTCGCAATCGCCGCGACGATTTCTCCCGCCGTCTGGTGCGCGAAAATCGCCTGAGCGTCGATGACCTGATCCTGCCAGTGTTCGTCCTCGACGGCGAAAACCGCCGCGAAGCCGTACCGTCGATGCCGGGCGTCGAGCGTCTGTCCATCGACCTGCTGCTCAAGGAAGCTGAGCACTGGGTCGAGCTGGGTATTCCGGCGCTGGCACTGTTCCCGGTGACGCCGCTGGAGAAGAAATCCCCCGACGGGGCCGAGGCCTGGAACCCGGACGGTATCGCCCAGCGCGCAATCCGTGCTCTGCGTGCGAAATTCCCCGAGCTCGGCGTGATCAGTGACGTGGCGCTCGACCCGTTCACTACTCATGGTCAGGACGGCATCCTCGATGAGTCCGGCTATGTGCAGAACGACATCACCGTTGATGCGCTGGTCAAGCAGGCGCTATCGCATGCCGAGGCCGGTGCCCAGGTGGTGGCCCCGTCGGACATGATGGATGGCCGCGTGCAGGCGATCCGCGAGGCGCTGGAACTGGCCGCCCACGTCAACGTGCGCATCATGGCCTACTCGGCCAAGTACGCCAGCGCCTACTACGGCCCGTTCCGCGATGCGGTGGGCTCGGCCGCCAACCTCGGCAAGGGCAACAAGCTCGGCTACCAGATGGACCCGGCTAACGGCAACGAGGCGCTGCACGAAGTGGCAGCCGACCTGGCCGAAGGCGCCGACATGGTCATGGTCAAACCCGGCATGCCCTACCTGGACATCCTCTGGCGGGTGAAGGATGCCTACAAGGTGCCGACCTTCGTCTACCAGGTCAGTGGCGAGTACGCCATGCACATGGCCGCGATTCAGAACGGCTGGCTCAGCGAGGCGGTCATACTGGAGTCGCTCACCGCCTTCAAACGTGCCGGTGCCGATGGCATCCTCACCTATTTCGCCGTACGGGCGGCAGAACTGCTAAAACAAGAGCGATGACGCTCTCAGGAACCCAGCGATGAACAGCGAAGGACTCAACAGCGAAGTGCTCGACAACAACCCGCCTCAGGCCGAGGTGGTCGCCGAGACGCCCGTGGTGGAAACTCCACCGCCGGCCCCGATCCCCAGCCTGGATGACAGCAGCCTGTACATCCACCGTGAACTGTCGCAGCTGCAGTTCAATATCCGGGTGCTGGAGCAGGCGCTGGACGAGTCCTATCCGTTGCTCGAACGCCTGAAGTTCCTGCTGATCTTCTCCAGCAACCTCGACGAGTTCTTCGAGATTCGCGTCGCCGGCCTGAAGAAACAGATCAATTTCGCCCGTGAACAGGCCGGCGCGGATGGCCTGCAGCCACACCAGGCGCTGGCGCGCATCAGCGAGCTGGTGCACGAGCAGGTCGAGCGGCAGTACGCCATCCTCAACGACACCCTGTTCCCGGCGTTGGCCAAGCACAACATCACCTTCATTCGCCGGCGGTTCTGGACCACCAAGCTCAAGGCCTGGGTACGCCGTTACTTCCGCGACGAGATCGCGCCGATCATCACCCCCATCGGCCTCGACCCGACGCACCCCTTCCCGCTGCTGGTGAACAAGAGTCTGAACTTCATCGTCGAGCTGGAAGGCGTCGATGCCTTCGGCCGCGACTCCGGTCTGGCCATCATCCCAGCGCCGCGCCTGCTACCGCGTATCATCAAGGTGCCGGAGGACGTCGGTGGCCCTGGCGACAACTACGTGTTCCTGTCGTCGATGATCCACGCTCACGCCGATGATCTGTTCCAGGGCATGAAGGTCAAGGGCTGCTACCAGTTCCGCCTGACCCGCAACGCCGACCTGTCGGTGGACACCGAGGACGTCGAGGATCTTGCGCGCGCCCTGCGTGGCGAGCTGTTCAGTCGTCGTTATGGCGATGCGGTGCGCCTGGAAGTGGTCGACACCTGCCCGAAACACCTGCGCGATTATCTGCTCAAGCAATTCGGCCTGACCGAGGGCGAGCTGTACCAGGTCAACGGCCCGGTCAACCTGACCCGCCTGTTCAGCATCACTGGACTGGATAACCACTCGGACCTGCAGTACGCGCCGTTCACCCCGGTGATCCCCAAGCTGCTGCAGAACGCCGAGAACATCTTCAGCGTGGTGAGCAAGCAGGACATCCTCCTGCTGCATCCCTTCGAGTCCTTCACCCCGGTAGTGGACCTGCTACGCCAGGCGGCGAAGGACCCGCACGTGCTGGCGATCAAGCAGACCCTGTATCGTTCCGGCGCCAACTCGGAGATCGTCGACGCTCTGGTGGAAGCCGCGCGTAACGGCAAGGAAGTCACGGCGGTGATCGAGCTGCGTGCGCGCTTCGACGAAGAATCCAACCTGGCCCTGGCCAGCCGTCTGCAGGCCGCTGGCGCAGTGGTGATCTACGGTGTGGTCGGCTTCAAGACCCACGCCAAGATGATGCTGATCCTGCGCCGCGAGAACGGCGAAATCGTTCGCTATGCTCACCTTGGCACCGGCAACTACCACGCTGGCAACGCCAAGCTGTATACCGACTACAGCCTGCTCACCGCCGACGTGGCCCTGGGCGAGGACGTGTCCAAGCTGTTCAGCCAGCTGATTGGCATGGGCAAGACCCTGCGCATGAAGAAGCTGCTGCATGCACCCTTCACCCTGAAGAAGACCCTGCTCGACCTGATCGCCAAGGAAACCACTGCGGCGGCCGAGGGCAAGCCGGCGCATATCATCGCCAAGTTCAACTCGCTGACCGACCCCAAGGTCATCCGCGCGCTATACAAGGCCAGTCAGACCGGGGTGAAGATCGACCTGGTGGTGCGTGGCATGTGCTGCCTGCGACCGGGTATTGCCGGGGTCTCGCACAACATCCAGGTGCGCTCGATCATCGGCCGCTTCCTCGAGCACACGCGGGTGTTCTACTTCCTCAATGGCGGTGACGAGCAGATTTATCTGTCCAGCGCCGACTGGATGGAGCGCAACCTCGACAAGCGCGTGGAGACTTGCTTCCCGGTGGAGGGCAAGAAGCTCATTACCCGCGTCAAGAAGGAGCTGGAAAGCTACCTGACCGACAACACCCAGGCCTGGGTGTTGCAGTCCGACGGCCGCTACCTGCGCCAGCAGCCCACCGGCAACCAGAATCCACGCAGCGCTCAGTCCGGGCTGCTGGAGAAGCTGACCGCGCCGGTGATCATCGCGCGATAAAAAAGCGGCTGCGTGCAGCCTTCTGATGACCCTCTCCCATTCATGGGAGAGGGTGCCCGAAGGGCGGGAGAGGGTTGAGGCCGCGTGCCTTAGCTTTGCGACGCACTTCCTGCGCCGATGAGCGCCTGATCGCTGGCGATCAGGCTGGGGCGCGGAGCGGGGTGCCCGAAGGGCAAGAGAGGGGGCTTTGTGGTCCTGGCGGGCCTCATCCGCCCTACAGGTCGAGCCGCGCCCGCAGGGGGCGCCATGCGCACCGGGGTATCAGCGCACGCTCAAGGTCAGATCGATACGGCTGAGCCACGCGGCTTCGGCTTCGAAGTCCGCCAGGGTCAGCGGGTTGGCGGCCAGCCAGCCTTCAGGGAAGACGATCTCCAGGCTGTTGTCGCCGGCCTTGAACTGCACCTGTGGCATGTCCTGCGTACCACGGATGTGGTGGAACAGAATGGCGAAGCGCAGCAGCACGCACAGGCGCATCAGCTTCACGCCTTCCTCGCCGAAGTCTGCGAACTTGTCCTTGGGAATGTTGCGGCGGTGGCCGCGTACCAGCAGGGCGAGCATCTGCTGGTCCTGGCGCGAGAAGCCGGCCAGGTCGGAGTGCTCGATCAGATAGGCGCCGTGCTTGTGGTACTGGTAGTGAGCGATATCCAGACCCACCTCGTGCACCTTGGCACCCCAGCTCAGCAGCTCGCGGTGCCAGTCGTCGGTCAGACCCCAATCGGCGGACACCTTGTCCAGCGCTGACAGCGCCTTGGCCTCGACCCGTGCGGCCTGGTCGACATCGACGTGGTAGCGCTCCATGAACGCCGCCAGCGTGCGTTCGCGTACGTCCTCGTGCTGGTGACGGCCGAGCAGGTCATACAGCACACCCTCTCGCAGCGCGCCTTCGGAGTGGCTCATGCGCTGAATGTCACAGGCATCGAAGATGGCTTCGAGAATTGCCAGGCCGGCGGGGAAGATGCCACGGCGGTCCGGCTTGATGCCGTCGAGGTCGATCTTCTCCACCTCGCCGAGTTTGAACAGTTTGCGCTTGAGCCAGGCCAGGCCTTCGAGCGTGACCTCGCCATTACCGAGGCCGGCGGCCTTGGTCGCCAGGCCGATGGCCTTGATGGTGCCGGAGGCGCCGACCGCGTCCTCCCAGCCGAGCCGGCGCAGGCCCTGTTCGATGCCCATCAGTTCCAGACGAGCGGCGGTGTAGGCCTGGGCGTAGCGCGCCGGGGTGACCTTGCCGTCCTTGAAATAACGCTGAGTGAAGCTGACGCAGCCCATTTGCAGGCTCTCGCGCAGCAGCGGCTCGAAGCGCTGGCCGATGATGAACTCGGTGCTGCCGCCGCCGATGTCGGCGACCAGGCGCTTGCCGGGCGTGTCGGCGATGCTGTGGGAGACGCCGAGATAGATCAGGCGTGCTTCCTCGCGACCGGAAATTACCTCGACCTGATGACCGAGGATCTCCTCGGCGCGGCGGATGAACACTGCGCGGTTGCGTGCCTCACGCAGGGCGTTGGTGCCGACGATACGCACCGCGCCTTCCGGCAGCGTGTTGGTGAACTGGGCGAAGCGGCGCAGGCAGTCGAGCCCGCGCTGCATCGCTTCTTCGCTGAGCTGACGCTCGTCGTCCAGGCCTGCGGCCAGTTGCACCTTGTCGCCGAGGCGCTCGAGGATGCGAATTTCGTGATTGTCGGCCTTGGCCAGCACCATGTGAAAGCTGTTCGAACCCAGGTCGATGGCAGCGATCAGGGGAAAACTCTCGGCAGGGGCTTTGGGCATGATTACGGCATCTCGTTCGATTTCCGCGCATCCTGCCACGACTGAGCGCATGAGCCAACGCATACGGTTGTCGCATGAAACTGGTCTAGACCTGTGATTACTGCAGGTTCAGTACACTCAGTGGCTGTTTCAACACCTGCTCGTCGCAGTTGTGACCCTCGCCGCCACGGTCCACCACGATGAATCGGCCGGGGTGCTGCAGGCACAGCAGTGGGTGATGCCAGGTGCCGCGGGCGTAGTTCACCCCCTGGTCTGGCGCGCTGATGAAGGCGCGGATCTGCGACTCGTCCAGCTCGCCGGGTGGGGCGACGACGATCAGCATGCGCCCGCCGTCCACCGGATAAAAGGCCTGGCTGCCCAGCGGGTGGCGTTCGAGCATGCGGATGGCGATGGGCGCGTGCCAGGCCTTACCCTCGAACAGGTTGACCAGGGTGCGCGGCGCCTCGCCGGCCAGCTCCACTTTGGCCAGGTCGTGGTAGCGCGTGGTGGTGCCTACGTTGATCGGGAAGGCCGTGGCACCGGCCGTCTCGATCACCTCGCCGAAGGGGGCGAAGGCTGCGCGGGTCAGCGGCTCGATGCGCAGCGGTAGGGGCGCTGGTGCGTTCACAGGTTCACCGAGCCGATGAAATTGCGCAGCTCTTCCGTGCGTGGCGTGGCGAACAGCTCCTTGGGGTCACCGATTTCATGCACCTTGCCATGGTGCATGAACACCAGCTTGTTACCCACTTCGCGGGCGAAGCGCATCTCGTGGGTGACCATGATCAGGGTCATGCCCTCGCTGGCCAGTTGCTTGACCACCGCCAGCACCTCGTTGACCAGCTCCGGGTCGAGCGCCGAGGTGATCTCGTCACACAGCAGCACCTTGGGCGACATGGCCAGGGCGCGGGCGATGGCTACGCGCTGCTGCTGGCCGCCGGAGAGGCGCTCGGGGTAGGCGTCGAACTTCTCCGCCAGGCCGACGCGCTTGAGCATCTGCCGGGCGATCTGCTCGGCTTCGGCGCGCGGGGTTTTCTTCACCACTTGCGGCGCGAGCATGACGTTCTCGCCGACGGTCAGATGGGGGAACAGGTTGAACTGCTGGAACACCATGCCGACTTTCTGCCGCAGGCTGCGCAGGTCAGCGCGGGCGGCGTCGATGTACTCGCCGTCGACTTCGATGACGCCATCGTTGATCGACTCCAGACCGTTGAGGGTACGCAGGAAGGTGCTCTTGCCCGAGCCGCTGCGGCCGATGATGGCGACCACTTCGCCTTCCTCGACCTTGAGGTCGATGCCCTTGAGCACATGGTTGTCGCCGTAATACTTGTGCAGGGCGGTGACGTTAAGCAGTGACATTCAGCCTCCTTTCCAGGCGGTATGCAGCGAGCGAGAGCGGGTAGCAAAGCAGGAAGTAACCGAGGGCGACGAAGCCGTAGACCATGAAGGGCTCGAAGGTGGCGTTGGCCAGCATGCTGCCGGTCTTGGTCAACTCGGTGAAACCGATGATCGAGGTCACCGCGGTGCCCTTGACCACCTGCACGGAGAAGCCGACGGTAGGCGCCACGGCGATGCGCAGTGCCTGCGGCAGGACGACATGGCGCAGGGTTTCCAGGCGGCTCATGGCCAGGCTTTCAGCGGCCTCCCATTGGCCGCGGGTGATGGCCTCGACGCAGCCGCGCCAGATCTCGGCCAGAAAGGCGCTGGTGAACAGGGTCAGTGCGGTGGCCGCAGCTAGCCAGGGCGACACGTCGATGCCGAGCAGGGCGATGCCGAAGAACACCAGAAACAGCTGCATCAACAGCGGCGTGCCCTGGAACAGTTCGATATAGCCACGGGCCAGGATGCGCGGCGCCGACAGTGGCGACAGCCGCGCCAGCAACACCAGCAGGCCGGCGATACCGCCGCAGACGAAGGCCACCAGTGACAGCAGCAGGGTCCACTGCAAGCCGGTGAGCAGGTTGCGCAGGATGTCCCAGAGGGTGAAGTCCATCAGCGGGCTCCCATGATGAAGCGGCGGCCGAACCAGGCCAGCAGTTGGCGAATTCCGATGGCCATGACCAAGTACAGCGCGGTGGTCAGCAGGTAGGTCTCGAAGGCACGGAAATTACGCGACTGGATGAAGTTGGCGGCGAACGACAGCTCCTCGGTGGAAATCTGCGAGCACACCGCCGAACCGAGCATGACGATGATGATCTGGCTCGACAGCGCCGGCCACACCTTGCCCAGCGCCGGGCGCAGCACTACGTGGCGGAAGGTTTCGAAGCGGCTCATGGCCAGTGCGCTGGCGGCCTCGAGCTGGCCATGCGGGATGGCCTGGATGCCGGCACGGATGATTTCCGTGGAATAGGCGCCGAGGTTGATCACCATGGCCAGCACCGCGGCTTCCCACTCGCTCAGGCGCACGCCGAGCGAGGGCAGGCCGAAGAAGATGAAGAACAGCTGAACGATGAAAGGCGTATTGCGGATCAGCTCCACGTACACGCCGAATATCCGGTCGAACGGGCGGATGCGCCAGGCGCGCAGTATCGCCCCGACGATGCCGAGACCGACCCCCAGCAGGGTGCCGATCGCCGTCAGGCCGAGGGTGAAGGCCGCGCCCTGCAGCAGCAGATCACTGTGCTGCAGGACGGCGGCGAAATCGAACTGATACGCCATGGCTCAGCTCTCCGCGCGGCTCAGAGGCCGGCCGGCAGCGGCTGCTTCAGCCACTTCTGGCTGAGCGACTCGAGGCTACCGTCGGCCTTGGCGTCGGCGATGATGGTGTTGACCTTGTCCAGCAGCGCGCTCTGGTTCTTGTTCACGCCGACGTACACCGGCGAATCCTTGAGCTTGAGCTTCATGCTCGGTACGCGCTTGGGGTTGCGCTCGGAGATGGCCACCATCACCACGTTGCCGCTGGCGATCAGCTCGACCTGGCCGGAGAGGTAGGCGGCGATGGTCGAGTTGTTGTCCTCGAAGCGCTTGATGGTGGCGCCTTTCGGCGCGACGTTGCTCAGCTCGATGTCCTCGATGGAGCCACGGGTGACGCTGATGGTCTTGCCGTTCAGGTCTTCGAGGCTGGCGATGGCGGCGTCCTCCGGGCCGAACACGCCGAGGTAGAAAGGCGCGTAGGCGGCGGAGAAGTCGATAACCGCTTCACGCTCGGGGTTCTTGCCGAGGCTGGAGATCACCAGATCGACCTTGCCGGTGGTGAGGAAGGGGATGCGGTTGGTGCTGTTGACCGGGGTCAGCTCCAGTTTCACTGCCAGCTTGTCGGCCAGCAATTGCGCGGTGTCGATATCCAGGCCGCGCGGCTTCATGTCCGGGCCGACCGAGCCGAATGGTGGAAAGTCCTGCGGTACGGCGACCTTCAGCACACCGGCCTTGCTGATGTCTTCGAGGGCATCGGCGTGAGCGGTGCTGGCGCCGAAGGCCAGGGCAGCGAACAGGGTACCCAGCAGGGTGCGGTGAAATTTGCGCATGTCGAACTCCCGATGAATTAACGAAAACTGAAGCGTTTTGCCTGGCTCGTGCAGTGCATCGCCTGTGCCAAGTTCAATGAAATAAGGGCTCTCATCGTTTCAGGCGAGTGGAAACAAGGTCTTACTGGTCTGAACAGTTGGCGTAGCTGACCAGTTGGTCAGAAGCGTTTCTGAGCTATCTCGGTGCATCCGCGTGACGGGCTGTTCCACAAGAGGGCGTCGCTTGCCTGGGGCGGCCTTATGGCCGTACAAAGGCGACTTCACTGGACTGACCGGCCCGAACAGCCATGAATGCTTCTGCTCCCCGCGCGGTACCCGAATACGCCTTGCAGGCAATCCGCCGACTGATCGAGGAAGAGGGTTATCGCCCCGGCGACGCGCTGCCGTCGCAGCGCGATCTGGCCGAGCGCCTCGGTGTCAGCCGTGCGTCACTGCGTGAGGCGCTGTCGTCGCTCAGCGCGTTGGGCCTGGTCAGCGTGCAGGCCGGCAAGGGTGTATTCGTGCAGGAGGCAAGTAAGGCCGAGGCGGCCGGCGCTTTCGCCTGGCCCTTCGCCGCACAGGTGTCGGCGGCCGATACCTTCCAGTTGCGCTTCGCTCTGGAGGGCTTCGCCTGCGGCCTGGCGGCCGGGGTGATGACCGCCGAGGAGCTGGACATTCTCGAAGACAACGTCGAGCAGATGCGCCGCGAGCTGCGTGCCGGCGATTTCGAGCAGGCCAACCGGCTGGATTTCGAGTTTCACCAGCGTATTCTCGCCGCCAGCGGCAACGAGGCGATGTTTGCCCTGGTTACCTCCAGCGCCGAGATATTCCTGGAAAGTCAGAAGCTGCCGTTCATCCGCCCGGAGCGTGCGCAGGAAACCTGGCAGGAACATCGCAAGATCCTCAAGGCCCTGGCCCGACATGCCGCCGGCCCGGCACAGAAAGCCATGCAGCAGCACATCCGCGCGGCAGCGCTGCGCACTGGAATAGCCTTCATCACGCTTGGTGATTGAAACTATTGAGTGGCTCAATCGCCAGTGCCTTTCGGTGTCAGGCAAGCCGGGCTATGATGTCGCCACTTTTTGGTTGCCAGTCATCCTTGGCAGCAGCCCATCGGGCCGTCGCAAGCGACGTCAAAAATTCCTCCCGGCAATTTTTTGCTTCCGAATATACGGAGACTCCTCATGAGCGAATTCATCACCAACGTCAGCGACGCCAGCTTCGACCAGGACGTCATCCAGGCTGGAGGTCCGGTTCTGGTCGACTATTGGGCTGAGTGGTGCGGCCCGTGCAAGATGATTGCACCGGTGCTCGACGAGATCGCCAAGGAATACCAAGGCAAGCTGAAGATCTGCAAACTGAACATCGACGAGAACCAGGAAACCCCGCCGAAGTACGGCGTGCGTGGTATCCCGACCCTGATGCTGTTCAAGAACGGCAACGTCGAAGCGACCAAGGTCGGCGCGCTGTCCAAGTCGCAGCTGGCTGCTTTCCTCGATAGCAACATCTGAGGCAAGTCGCTGTGGAAGAGGCCCCGCAATTCGCGGGGTTTTTTCGTTTTCGGGGCTAGACGCTGTTTTTTCACGGTGTTAAATTCGACCCCGCTGCATCCTCCATGCAGCTCTCTGCACGCCGTCGCCGATTCATTCCTATACGAACTCGTTCGCGATCCTGTCGCCTTCTCTGCGGCGCGGCCTCTCAAGCTAACAGCTTTCTTCTCCTCTCGATGATCACGTCATTCCTATGAATCTGACCGAACTCAAGCAAAAGCCGATTGCCGAACTGCTGGACATGGCCGAACAGATGGGCCTGGAAAACATGGCTCGTTCGCGCAAGCAGGACATCATCTTCGCCCTGCTGAAAAAGCATGCCAAAAGCGGCGAGGAAATTTCCGGTGACGGCGTGCTGGAGATCCTCCAGGACGGTTTCGGCTTCCTGCGCAGTGCCGACTCTTCCTACCTGGCCGGCCCTGACGACATCTACGTCTCGCCCAGCCAGATCCGCCGTTTCAACCTGCGTACCGGTGACACCATCGTCGGCAAGATCCGCCCGCCGAAGGAAGGCGAGCGTTACTTCGCCCTGCTCAAGGTCGACAGCATCAACTTCGACCGTCCGGAAAACGCCAAGAACAAGATCCTGTTCGAAAACCTGACGCCGCTGTTCCCCAACAAGCGCCTGACCATGGAAGCCGGTAACGGCTCCACCGAGGACATCACCGGCCGTGTGATCGACCTCTGCGCGCCGATTGGCAAGGGCCAGCGCGGCCTGATCGTCGCCCCGCCGAAAGCGGGCAAGACCATCATGCTGCAGAACATCGCCTCGAACATCACCCGCAACAACCCCGAGTGTCACCTGATCGTTCTGCTGATCGACGAACGCCCGGAAGAAGTGACCGAGATGCAGCGCACCGTGCGTGGCGAAGTGGTTGCCTCGACCTTCGACGAGCCGCCGACCCGCCACGTGCAGGTTGCCGAGATGGTGATCGAAAAGGCCAAGCGCCTGGTCGAGCACAAGAAGGACGTGGTCATCCTGCTCGACTCCATCACCCGCCTGGCGCGCGCCTACAACACCGTGATCCCGAGCTCCGGCAAGGTACTGACCGGTGGTGTCGATGCCCACGCCCTGGAGAAGCCGAAGCGTTTCTTCGGCGCCGCGCGTAACATCGAAGAAGGCGGCTCGCTGACCATCATCGCTACCGCGCTGGTGGAAACCGGCTCGAAGATGGACGAAGTGATCTACGAGGAATTCAAGGGCACCGGCAACATGGAGCTGATCCTCGATCGCCGTGTTTCCGAGAAGCGCGTGTTCCCGGCGATCAACATCAACAAGTCGGGCACCCGCCGCGAAGAACTGCTGACCGGTGAGGAAGAGCTGTCGCGCATGTGGATCCTGCGCAAGCTGCTGCATCCGATGGATGAGATTGCGGCGATCGAGTTCCTCATCGACAAGCTGAAAGCGACCAAGACTAACGATGAGTTCTTCCTGTCGATGAAGCGCAAGTAAGCGGTTCATGTCTTGCCACAAGGCCGGGGAAACCCGGCCTTGTCGTATCTGGAGGCTTTCAAGCCTTCTGAAAGCCCGACTTCGGCGCTAAACTTTGCGGCCGACTCTTGCCTGTCCGACACGAGGCTCCTGCATGCAGTATCGCGACCTGCGCGACTTCATCCGTGAACTGGAAAAGCGCGGCGAACTCAAGCGCATCCAGACCCCGGTATCGCCCGTCCTGGAAATGACCGAAATCTGCGACCGCACCCTGCGCAAGGGCGGCCCGGCACTGCTGTTCGAAAAGCCCACAGGCTTCGATGTGCCAGTGCTCGGCAATCTGTTCGGCACGCCCAAGCGCGTAGCCCTGGGCATGGGTGCCGAAGAGGTGTCCGAACTGCGCGAGATCGGCAAGCTGCTGGCCTTTCTCAAGGAGCCTGAGCCGCCCAAGGGGCTCAAGGATGCCTGGAGCAAGCTGCCGATCTTCAAGAAGGTCATTTCCATGGCGCCCAAGGTGGTCAAGGACGCGCCTTGCCATGAGGTGATCGAGGAGGGCGACGACGTCGACCTGGGCAAACTGCCGATCCAGCACTGCTGGCCGGGCGACGTGGCACCGCTGATCACTTGGGGCCTGACCATCACCAAGGGCCCGAACAAGGAGCGGCAGAACCTTGGGATCTACCGCCAGCAGGTGATCGGCCGCAACAAGGTGATCATGCGCTGGCTCAGCCACCGTGGCGGCGCGCTGGATTACCGCGAATGGTGCCAGAAGCATCCGGACAAGCCTTACCCGGTTTGTGTCGCGCTGGGTGCCGATCCTGCGACCATTCTCGGCGCCGTGACGCCAGTGCCCGATACCCTCTCCGAATACGCCTTCGCCGGCCTCTTGCGCGGCCATCGCACCGAGCTGATCAAGGCGGTTGGCAGCGAACTAAAGGTGCCGGCCAGTGCCGAGATCGTGCTCGAAGGCGTGATCCATCCGGGCGAGACCGCGCCGGAAGGCCCCTACGGCGATCACACCGGCTACTACAACGAGGTCGACACCTTCCCGGTGTTCACCGTCGAGCGTATCACCCGGCGCCGCGATCCGATCTACCACAGCACCTACACCGGCCGGCCGCCGGATGAGCCGGCGATCCTCGGCGTGGCGCTGAACGAAGTGTTCGTGCCGATCCTGCAGAAGCAGTTCCCCGAGATCACCGACTTCTACCTACCGCCGGAAGGCTGTTCCTACCGCATGGCGGTGGTGACCATGAAGAAGCAGTACCCGGGCCACGCCAAGCGCGTAATGCTCGGTGTCTGGTCGTTCCTGCGACAGTTCATGTACACCAAGTTCGTTATCGTCACCGACGACGATATCAACGCACGGGACTGGAATGACGTGATCTGGGCGATTACCACGCGCATGGACCCCAAGCGCGACACGGTGATGATCGACAACACGCCGATCGACTACCTCGACTTCGCCTCGCCGATCTCCGGCCTTGGCTCGAAGATGGGCCTGGACGCCACCCACAAGTGGCCGGGCGAGACCACCCGCGAATGGGGCCGCGCCATCGAGAAGGATCCAGCCGTGGTGGCGCGTGTCGACGCGCTGTGGAGCGAGCTGGGAATCGATTGATGAACGTCACCCTGCAACCTTCTGGCGTCACCCTCGCGCTGCAGCCGGGCGAACGCATTCTCGATGGCGCCCGCCGTCTGGGCTACGACTGCCCGCAGAGCTGCCGCAATGGCAACTGCCATATCTGCGCCGCGCTGCTGGTGGAGGGGCGGGTGCGGCAGAACGGCGCCGAGCTGGATCACGGCGAGCTGTTCACCTGTCTGGCCGAGCCGCTGGAAGACTGCGTGCTGCATTGGGATGGTGTGCTGGCGCCGGGTGAGTTGCCGGTGCGCGAGCTGAACTGCCAGGTGACCGAATGTCAGGCGGTGGGTGGCGATGTGTTCCGCGTGTGTCTGCGCGCCCCGGCCGGCAAAGTGCCGCGTTATCACGCCGGACAGTACCTGCTGCTGCAGCGCCCGGATGGCGAGATGGCGGCCTTTTCCCTGGCTTCGGCGCCACACGCCGGACGTGAGTTGGAGCTGCACATCCTCGCTCGCGAAGACAGCAGCATTGCCCTGCTGGAGCATCTGCGCAGCACCGGCATGGCTCGTGTGCAGATACCCTACGGTGACACCCACCTCGCCGACCTGCCCGATGGGCCGCTGGTGCTGATCGCTGCCGGCACTGGCATGGGCCAGATGCACAGCCTGATCGAGCACTGCCGCGCGGCGGGTTTTGCCCATCCGGTGCATCTGTACTGGGGTGCGCGTCGGCCCGAGGATTTCTACGAGCTGCCACATTGGGCCGAGTGGCAACAGCTGGATAATCTGCACCTGCATCAGGTGGTCAGCGACCAGTGTGGCTGGCAGGGTCGTTGCGGCCTGCTGCACGAAGCGGTGCGCGAGGATTTCCCGGATCTCAAGGCATTGCACGTCTATGCCAGCGGCTCGCCAGCGATGGTCTATGCCACGCTCGATGCGCTGGTCGAAGCGGGGATGGACGCCCACCAGATGCGCGCCGACGTGTTCGCCTACGCGCCGCGTTAAGGGTCAATGGCGACCAGATAAGGTTGCCAAAGTCTGACGCTAGTCATTTAGGCCGTACGCGCTTGGCTCCGCACTCCCGCTTGCGGGAGAGGGGCTGGGGGAGAGGGCTGAAATATCGGCGAAACGGCCGTTAACCCCTCTCCCTAGCCTCTCCCCAGGGGCGAGGGGGGGCCGACCGTGTTCGACGATATCTGACTGCATGTATGCCAAAGCCGCTTTTCGTAGGAGCCCCGCCCCGGGGCGAAGCTTTCGTTGCTCGCCCTCTTGGCGGCAACACTTCAGGCCGCCACTGGACGAAGTCAAAAAAACTTCCTGCATGTTATCGAGATCGCACTTCCCTTGTTCGCGGCGAGGCACCGCACCGCAAAGGTGCAGTACGTCTCACTTTTAAGCTTCGTTAGGCACCGTTTGTCCGGGGCGCCCGAATCAATGTCCCCAAACGTGAAGTTGTTCAGTTTTTAGACATTTGATGGCAGGAGGCCACATGTTCTAATCGCTGCCGATTTTCCGCCGCCGTTTTTCTGCTATTCAAAGGACTGAAGGCATGCCTTTCCGTATTAGCCCTTTATGGCCTGCCATCCCTGGCGACCACCCTGCGGGCCGTCGCTGCGCGACGTTAAAAGTGGCTCCCGGCCTTTTGGGGGCCGTATGGCTTTGCTTGTTACTTCCTCTTACCGCGCTGGCGCAGACGCCGGGCGACCGTGAGCTGATCCGCGAGCGCCAGGAGCGTTTGCTGCAGGAGCAGCAGCGCCGCCTCGACGAGCTGCAGCAACTGCCCGGTGAAGCCCCAAAATTGCAAATCGCCCCCGTCGAAGACGAGCGCTGCTTTGATATCGAACAGATTCGCCTGGAAGGCGCCACTCTTCTCGCTGAGGACGACCAGCAGGCCATTCTGCGGCGCTTCGCTGGCGAGTGTTTGGGCGTTGGTCAGCTCAACGAGCTGCTCAAGGCCATCACCCAGTTCTATATCGACCGCGGCTACGTCACCTCGCGCGCCTACCTGCCGCAGCAGGACCTGTCCTCGGGCGAGCTGCGCGTCATCGTGGTCGAAGGTCGCCTGGAAGGGCTGGACAGTTCCGAGCTGGCCAGTGACCGCGAACTGGCCATGGGTTTCCCCGGCCAGCCAGGCGAAGTGCTGGACCTGCGCGAACTGGAACAACTGGTCGACCAGCTCAACCGCCTGCCGTCGCGCCAGGCCCAGCTGGAGCTGGTGCCGGGTGAAGAGGTAGGCGGTAGCCGTGTGCGGCTGCAGGGCCAGCGCGACAAACCCTGGCGTGCCGGACTCAACCGTCACAACGACGGCCAGAAGAGCACCGGCGAGCAACAGTGGGGCCTGAGCTTTGATTGGGACAGCCCCCTTGGTTTAGCCGACCAGCTCAGCCTGCGCGCCAACCGCGATGCGGTGAGCGACAGCTACCGCCACTCCCACAGCCAGAGCCTGATCTACCAGGTGCCCTACGGCTGGTGGAACTTCAGCTACAGCTACAGCCAGAGCTACTACCGCACGCAGAGCGATGGCGGTGGTTTTCTCTTCGACCAGGACGGTGACAGCAAGACTCACGCCCTGCGCGGCGAGCGTGTGCTGCACCGCGATAGCGTCAGCAAGACCGCTTTCAACATGGGTGTCAGCCACCTGCGCACCAACAACTTCATCCTGGGTAATCGCATCGATACCTCCAGCACGCGCTTGTCCGAGGCGCAGCTGGGTTTCAACCATGGCCGCCGTATCGGCAGCGCCTTCGTCAACGCCGATCTCGGCTGGCAACGCGGCATCGGCGCCTTCGACGCTCAGCGCGCCGGTGACCCGCAAGGCAGCCAGCCGGTGGCGCGCTACAACAAATACACCCTGGCCCTGAGCTACCTGCAGCCCTTCGCGCTGTGGGGCGAGTCCTTCAGCTTCGACAGCCTCGCCTACGGCCAGAAGAGCGAAGACGTGTTGTTCAGCCCGCAGCGCATCAGCATCGGTGGGCTGAGCTCGGTGCGTGGCTTCAAGGACCAATCGCTGTCCGGCGACACCGGCGGCTACTGGCGCAACCAGTTGCGCTGGCGCCGCCCGGTCACCTGGGAGGCTTTGCGCCCCTTCGTGCACGAGTACAGCCTGGCCTTCGCCTATGACGTGGGCGTGATCCACGGCGGCCGGCACAACCCCGAGCAACGCGGCCGCATGACGGGCAACGCCCTCGAATTCGCCCTGCGCGGCCAGCACCTGGCGGCCTCGGTGAGCTTCGCCCATGCCCTGGAGCGTCCAGACGCCATCGAGCGCGACGAGCGCCCGGTCTATTTCCGATTCGACCTGTTCTTCTGATTGCCCGGCCGGATGGCTGGTTGGAGTATCGACATGGACGTACGCAGTCCTCTGTTCCAGAACATCGCCCTCATCGTTGCTGGCGTGCTGTTTCTCAACCCCATCGTCGCCACTGCGGCGCAACTGACGGTTGACCAGGCCGCAGGCGGCAACACCGCCGTGACCCAGGCGCAGAACGGCGTGCCGATGGTCAACATCGCCACGCCCAATGGCAGCGGCCTGTCGCACAACAAGTTCACCGACTACAACGTCGGCCAGCAGGGGCTGATCCTCAACAACAATGCGCAGAACCTGGTGAAGACCCAGTTGGGTGGCTACGTGGTCGGCAACCCCAACCTGAAGAACGGCGCCGCCGGGCTGATTCTCAACGAAGTCACCGGCGGCAACGCCAGCCAGCTCAAGGGCTACACGGAAGTGGCCGGGCGCTCGGCGGCGGTCATCGTCGCCAACCCGCACGGCATCACCTGCGATGGCTGCGGCTTCATCAACACCCCGCGCGTCACCCTCAGCACCGGCACCCCGATCATCGAGAATGGCCGCCTGCAGCGTTTCGACGTCGACGGCGGGCAGATCGCCATCGAAGGCCAGGGGCTCAATGCCGGCAACGTCGACCAGTTCGACCTGATCACCCGCAGCGCGCAGATCAACGCCGAGCTGCACGCCAACAAGCTCAACATCATCACCGGCCGCAACGAGGTGGATGCCACCACCCTGGCCGCCACCGCCAAGGCCGACGACGGTTCGAACAAGCCCATGCTGGCCATCGACAGCTCGGCCCTGGGCGGCATGTACGCGGGCGCCATCCGTCTGGTCGGCACCGAGCAGGGCGTGGGTGTGAAACTGGCCGGCGACATGGCCGCCAGCGCCGGGGATATCCAGATCGATGCCAACGGCAAGCTGAGCCTGGCGCGGGTCGCGGCCAGTAGTGACCTGAAACTCGCCGCCAACGAGATCGAACTGAACGCCGATACCTATGCCGGTCGTAATGCGACAGTCATAGCCACGGATAAGACCCAGGTGAAGGAAAGCCTGGCGGCTGGCAATCGCCTCGAGATCGGCGGCGGCGAGCTGGATAACCAGGGCATCGTCGAGGCCGGGGTCAAGGCCGACGGTGCGCTGGTAACCGACAGCAAGCTGGTATTGAACAGCCAGCGTGTCAGCAACCGGGGCGAGCTGATCGCTCGCGGCAGCCTGGAAGCGGATGTCGAGGTGCTGGACAACAGCAACGGCAAGTTGCTCAGCGCAGGTAATGCCAAGATCCAGGCTGCGCAACTTGCCAACAGCCAGGGCCAGCTTATTGCGCAGAAGAACCTGGAACTCGGCGGCGGCGCCCTGAGTAACCAGGGCGGCGAGCTGCTGGCAGCCGGCGAACTGCGAGTCGAGGCTGCGTCGCTGAACAACCAGGGTGGCATCCTCGCTGCTGACTCCATCGATGTGAAGCTGACAGGTGCTTTGAACAACGAGCAGGGGCTGATCGAGTCCAGCCAGGCGCTCAAGCTCGACGTCGATAGCGCGCAGAACCACGATGGCCGTCTGCGTGCGTTGGCCAGCAGTGGCAGGAGCGAGTTCCAGATTGGCAACCTGTTCGATAACGACCAGGGCCTGGTGGAAATCGGCAACGCTGCCTTTGCTCTCGCCAGCAGTTCATTGAGCAATCTGGGTGGCACGGTTCGTCATCTGGGCACCCAGGGTTTCGAGCTGGAGCTGGCTGATTTGGGCGGTGCCGGTGGGCGCTTCATCACCAATGGTGAGCTGAGCCTCAGCGCTGCTGACTGGACCAACACCAGCGAGCTGCAGGCCGAGCGCCTGACCCTGAATATCGGTCAGTTCACCCAAGCCGCCACCGGCCAGTTGATCTCGCGGCAGAGCATCACAGCCACTGGCGACAACTGGGTCAATGATGGCGTCATCGCCACCGATGGCGCCCTCGACCTGACGCTCAGCGGTAGCTATGAGGGCAATGGTGTCTTGCGCAGCCTGGGCGACCTGACCTTCAAGGCGGACAGCGCCGCATTTGGCAACGACGCCCAGGCCAAGAGTGGCGGTATCGGACGCTTCGAACTGAGCGGCCAACTGCTCAACCAGGGGCGTCTGACCGCCGCGCAGGACATGTTCCTCAAACTGGGCAGCCTCGACAACCGTGGCACGCTGGGTGGCAGTGGCCTGCTGCGTATCGAGGGGGACTCTCTACGTAACGAACAGGGCCTGATCTTTAGCGGCGCGGACATGACCTTGCGCACCGCCAGCCTGACCAACCTGCTGGGCGATATCTACAGCCTGGGCGAGTTGGACGTTGCCCGCGATGAGCAGGGCGGCAACCTCGACCTGCTGGACAACCGTTCGGCGAGTATCGAATCTTCGGGCGACATGACCCTACGTGCTGCGGTGCTGCGTAATCGCAAGGACGTATTTGACTGGCGACTTGCCCAGACCTACGGCGGTATCAGCGTTGTCTGCTATGACTGCAGTGGCGATCACCATAACGTCGACTACGTGGCGACCGAGCGCTTCGAGGCTCGGGTCGAAGCGGACTCCGCCTCATCACGTATCCACAGCGGTGCCAACCTGCTGCTCAACGGCGGCGAAATCGCCAACCGCTACAGCACCCTGAGCGCGGCTGGCGATATCGACATCGATGCCGACAGTCTGGAGAACACCGGTGCCACGCTCGCCTCGGTAGAACGTGTGCGCCGCTACAACACCGGCCGGGTCACAGACGGAACGGATGAGCGTTTCCGGGCCAACTACATCAATCCCTACAATGCCCAACCCTTGCCCAAGGTATTGCCCGGAGCATTGGGGCAATGGAATCTGGTCAGCGATATCCAGCGAGACACGCCCATCGGCGTCGCGGCGCCCGGCATCATCCAGGCTGGCGGCGATGTGCGTATTCAGGCCACTCAGCCTATTACTAATGAATCCGTCCTGGCCCATAACGCACCCCAGGCCGGTACTGAGCAAACACTGGAAACCACTGTAGGTGGCGCCTCTGCCCCCCTGATCGTGCAGCTCAACCCGCAACTGCCTGCTGATACCGCGCAGCAGGCCGTCGACCCCATCAGCCTCCCTGGCTTCGGCCTGCCGCAGGGGCAGAACGGCCTATTTCAGACCAACACCGATCCCGGCCATCGCTACCTGATCGAAACCAATCCGGCCTTCGTCGACCTCAAGCAATTCGTCAGCTCCGACTACATGCTCGGCCTGCTCGGTTTCGATAACGACACGGCGCAGAAACGCCTGGGCGATGGCCTGTATGAACAGCGTCTGCTCGAACAGGCCATCGCCGCGCGTACCGGCAAACGCTACCTCGATGGCTTCAGCAACAACGACGCGCAATTCCGCTACCTGATGGACAACGCCATTGCCAGCAAGGAGGCGTTGAGCCTGTCGGTTGGTGTGGGGCTTTCCTCTGCCCAGGTCGCGGCGCTGACCCACGACATCGTCTGGCTCGAAGAGCGCGAAGTGAACGGTGAGAAGGTGCTGGTGCCGGTGCTGTACCTGGCCCAGGTTGGTGATCGCCTGGCACCCAGTGGCGCCTTGATCCAGGGTCAGGATGTTGCCCTGATCAGCGGTGGCAACCTGAACAATAGCGGCACCTTGCGTGCCAGTGAAAACCTCAGCGTCACCGCTGCCAGCATCGGCAACAGCGGTTTGATGCGGGCGAGCGACCGCCTGCAACTGCTGGCGACAAACAGCATTCGCAACGCCCAGGGCGGGATCATCAACGGTCAGGACGTATCCCTCATTGCCCTGACAGGCGATATCAGCAACGAACGCACCATCAGCCAGCAGAGCCTGAGCGGCAAGGGTTTCAGCCAGTTGACTAGCGTGGTCGATAAGGCAGCCGGCATCGAATCCGGCAACGATCTGCAACTGCTCGCTGGGGGCGATATCCAGAACATCGGCGGCAGCCTCAAGGCGGGCGGCGACGCCAAGTTGAATGCCGGTGGTGATGTGATCATCGCCTCTGCTGCTGAAGAACACGGCAGCATGCGTAAGGACAAGCGTCACTTCTGGAGCACCACCAGCACCACCCAGCATGGCAGCGATGTGCAGGTGGGTGGGGATCTGGCCGTGACCGCCGGGCAGGATATTGCCGTGGTGGCCAGTGCGGTGAAAGCGGACGGTGACGTGCTGCTGGACGCTGGCCGTGACGTGACCATCGCTGCAGCGGCCAACGAAAGCAGCAGCGAGTACCGCTACAAGCGCAGTGGCAAGAAGGTCGACAAGGAGAACAGCAGCGTACGCCAGCAAGCGGCGGTGATCGAGGCGGGTGGGGATCTGGATGTCCTGGCCGACGGCAACCTGATCCTGAGCGCCAGCCAGCTCAGGGCCGAGGGTGAGGCATTTCTGTATGCCGGTGAGCAACTGGCGCTGCTGGCTGCACAGAACAGCGATTACTACCTCTACGACATGAAGA
Source organism: Ectopseudomonas toyotomiensis (assembly GCF_017167985.1). Taxonomy (NCBI): domain Bacteria; kingdom Pseudomonadati; phylum Pseudomonadota; class Gammaproteobacteria; order Pseudomonadales; family Pseudomonadaceae; genus Ectopseudomonas; species Ectopseudomonas toyotomiensis. The sequence continues at coordinate 2,655,572 of NZ_CP070505.1, forward strand.
AGAAGGGCTCCTGGGGCAGCAAGAAGACCCAGCGAGACGAAGTCACCACCGTACGCAATGTCGGCAGCTCCATCACCACCGGCGGTGATCTGATCCTGGTCAGCGAAGGCGACCAGCTGTACCAGAAAGCGCGCCTGGAAAGCGGCAACGACCTGATCCTCGACAGCGGCGGCAGCATCACCTTCGAAGCGGTCAAGGATCTGGATCAGGAGAGCCACGAGAAGAGCAGCAACAGCCTGGCCTGGACCTCAGCCAAGGGCAAGGGCAGTACGGATGAAACCCTCTACCAGAGCCAGTTGATCGCCAAGGGCGACCTGGTGATACAGGCCGTGGATGGCCTGAAGATCGACGTCAAGGAGGTCAATCAGCAGAGCGTGAGCCAGACCATTGACGCCATGGTCAAGGCTGACCCCGAACTGGCCTGGCTCAAGGAGATGGAGCAGCGCGGTGATGTCGATTGGCGGCAGGTGAAGGAGATACATGACTCCTTCAAGTATAGCCATTCGGGGTTGGGGGCTGGGGCGCAGTTGGTGATTGCGATCGTGATGGCTGCCGTGGTTGGCCCGATGGCTGCCGGCGCTCTTGGCGGCGCTGCTACGGGAGCAGCTGCGACCAGCCTGGCAACGACCGGAGTGATCAGCACGATTAACAATAAGGGCAACCTAGGCGCCGCGCTCAAAGACACCTTTAGCAGCGATAGCTTGAAAAATGCTGCTGTGGCAGGAGTGACGGCGGGTCTTACGGAAGGCCTGTATGACAGCATGCTTAATACCAAGACCAACGCGATCACTGGCAAGGTCACGGTTGATCTCAGCAATCTTGATGGCATTGGCCGCTTTGCCGGCAATCAGGTGCTGCAAGGCGGAACCTCTGCCGCGTTGAATAAAGCCCTTGGTCGGGACGTGGACTTCAAGGATGTGCTTCAAAGTGCGCTGTTCAATACTTTAGCGGCCGCTACCTTCAATGCCGTGGGAGATCATACGCAAGGTGTTCTAGATGATGGCAGCGCAGGAAAGGTTGCTATTCATGCGTTTGTGGGTGGTCTGCTTAGCGAAGCGACAGGCGGTGACTTTGTTACTGGTGCGCTTGCTGCTGGTGCGAATGAGGCACTCGTCAAGCAGCTAAACGTTCTCGTTGACGGCAATGAAAGCCTGCTGCTGATGATGTCCCAGTTGGTGGGTGTGGCTGCTGCTGCGATGACAGATGGGGACATGGAGAATGCTGCGTGGGTGACGAAGAATGCTACGCAGTACAACTTCATGGGGCATCAGGAGCTTGATGAGCTTGTTGCAGACGCTCAAGTTTGTGAAGCAAGAGGAAACTGTGACGAGGTAAGGCAAAAATTCAGGGATATTTCTCTCGGTGGCGATGATGCGTTAGGGGCTCTCTGTGCTACTGATCCGGCTAGTTGCATTGAGCTGTATGGTGATCTGGCTCATGATCGCCTAAGTTTGCAGGAGAGAATCAGCAAACTCTATTTCGACGACAGTATTCCCTCGGTACTCAAACGTGATCTGCATGTTTATCAAATGCAGAACATGAGTGCGGTTGGTACACTGACGAAGGCACAGGTGCAGATCGGTCTTGAGAACCAAGGTCTCTCTAGTGATAGCGCTCAGCTAGGCGCTATGGTGGCTGCGGCAGCAGCGTCTGGCGGCCTGGTAGGTCGAACTGGTGGGGCAAACGGTGCATCCAGTGCGGCTACACCGAATGGGGCGATTTGGTCGTCGACTAAAAGCAAGTCAGCAGTTGAAAATGCCTTGGGACATTGGAATAAACACAAGAGTGAGTTTCCAGAACTTCAGAATGCAAAGCAATATGCGGAGCAGTCCAAACGGTTCTTAACAAATCCACCGCAGGGGACTCTGACAAAGACCAATGCTCGAGGTGATACTCTTAGATATGATCCTAATACAAATACGTTTGGCGTATTAGGACAAGATGGTGCGCCGAGAACAATGTTTCGTCCTGCAGATGGAATTAATTACTGGAATCGGCAGTAGGAGTTAAAAGATGAGTTATCCCTGTCCTTGTTGTGGGTATTTGACGTTCGATGAAGAGCTTCCTGGGACTTTTGAGATTTGCCCTGTTTGTGGGTGGGAAGATGACGAAACACAATTTCGTGATCCGACTTACACTGGTGGTGCGAATGCTGTAAGCCTTGAGCAGGCCAGGAAAAATTTCGGAGCTATCGGCGCTGTTGACAAAGAAAGCCTGGGTTCTGTTCGTGAGCCATTGCTAGAAGAGATTCCTAACTAAAAAAAAGGGAAAAGGGGACAGATTTTAATGGCACTTACTTAGCCCTCGTTGGATGTCCCTTCTTTTGGATTTCCGTGCGTTCCACTTGGCGCGCTCGGGTTAGAGAATAATAGGGTACAGACCACGCTTATTGGTCTAGGGTTATGGAATTCCATGGAAGGAGGTCTGTATGCCACGTCGAGCACGCATATCACTGCCAGGCGTTTCAGTTCATCTGATTCAGAGAGGGAACAATCGCTCAGCCTGTTTTTACGCTGACGAGGACTATCTTTTTTATCTGGATGTATTGATGGAGCAAGCAAAGAAGTATGGATGTGCGATCCATGCCTGGTGTCTGATGACCAACCATGTTCATTTGTTGGCCACGCCCGAAAGCCCTGACAGTGCAGGACTCATGATGAAGGGGCTAGGGCAGCGTTACGTGCAGTATGTTAATCGCACATACCGCCGTAGCGGGACGCTGTGGGAAGGTCGTTTCCGCTCTTGTCTCATGCAGGAAGAGGCATATGTGTTGGCTTGCTATCGATACATTGAGATGAACCCCGTACGAGCAGGCATGGTTGAGCACCCAGCTGAATATCGCTGGTCGAGCTACCGGGCCAACGCGCAGGGCGAGCCCTCGGTACTGCGCTGCCCACACCCTCTCTACCAAGCATTGAGTCGAGATGAAAGGCTTAGGGCTGAGGCTTACAGAGAGTTGTTCCGCTATCAGCTAGACCCAGGGCTGGTTGATCAAATACGTGCCGCGACAAATGGAAACTACGCACTGGGAAGTCCGAAGTTTTCTGCCGAAGTTGAGGCAGCGTTGGGGCGAAGAGTCACAAGAGGCAAGCCAGGGCGTCCCAAGAGTGCGCCGGATATTTAGTAAAACGTGGTCTGTCCCCTATTGTTTCTATTGTTCTCTATTGTTCTCCCCTTTGTTCTCCCTATTGTTCTCTATTATTGTTCTGCATTTGTGCAGTGAGGTGAGGCATGAATACAGTTGAAGATGCCTATGGCGAATTGGCTAAAGGGATTTTTGATTTTATCGGAAGTCGCTCGTGGGATAGAGCCTTCTGTAGTTGTCAAATCTATCGCCAAATGGCTTCTACCACCTACTGGCTAGAAGTTTGTGGCAATGTTGATAAGAAGGCCTTGGGATGGCCAGATACCTGTATTGATAGTGGTAGGGCGGCGCTTTTTATTAGGGATGATATCCTTAAGGGGAATGGGCAGCGTATCTGGGGGTTGATCTTTACGCTTTATCCTGATGGGAAATTTAATATTGAATATGATTACACTAAGCCAGAGGGCTATGAAGAGACTGACGATGTTGTAGGTGAGATATAGGCAATGTGTCTGCCTGTCTAGGAAAAGGGAAAATAGGGGGCAAGTAATAGGGGGCAGACCCTGAGGAATCCCCACAAAATATCCAGAAACGAGAACACAGAAACGGAACAATAGGGGACAGACCACGTTTATTGGTCTAGGATTATATGGAATTCCATGGAAGGAGGTCTGTATGCCACGTCGAGCACGGATATCACTGCCAGGCGTTTCAGTTCATCTGATTCAGAGAGGGAATAATCGCTCAGCCTGTTTTTACGCTGACGAGGACTATCTTTTTTATCTGGATGTATTGATGGAGCAAGCAAAGAAGCATGGATGTGCGATCCATACCTGGTGTCTGATGACCAACCATGTTCATTTGTTGGCCACGCCCGAAAGCCCTGATAGTGCAGAACAATACAGAACAATAGGGGACAGACCACGTTTATTGGTCTAGGGTTATGAAATTCCATGGAAGGAGGTCTGTATGCCACGTCGAGCACGCATATCACTGCCAGGCGTTTCAGTTCATCTGATTCAGAGAGGGAATAATCGCTCAGCCTGTTTTTACGCTGACGAGGACTATCTTTTTTATCTGGATGTCTTGATGGAGCAAGCAAAGAAGCATGGATGTGCGATCCATGCCTGGTGTCTGATGACCAACCATGTTCATTTGTTGGCCACGCCCGAAAGCCCTGATAGTGCAGGACTCATGATGAAGGGGCTAGGGCAGCGTTACGTGCAGTATGTTAATCGCACATACCGCCGTAGCGGGACGCTGTGGGAAGGTCGTTTCCGCTCTTGCCTCATGCAGGAAGAGGCATATGTGTTGGGTTGCTATCGATACATTGAGATGAATCCTATCCGTGCAGGCATGGTTGAGCATCCGGCTGAGTATCGCTGGTCGAGCTACCGGGCCAACGCGCAAGGTGAGTCCTCAGTGCTGCGCTGTCCGCACCCCCTCTATCAGACACTGGGTCGAGATGAGGGGCTCAGGACTGAGGCTTATAGAGAATTGTTCCGCTATCAGCTAGACCCAGGGCTTGTTGATCAGATACGTGCTGCGACAAATGGAAACTACGCACTGGGAAGTCCGAAATTTTCTGCCGAAGTTGAGGCTGCATTGGGGCGAAGAGTCACAAGAGGCAAGCCAGGGCGTCCCAAGAGTGCGCCAGATATTTAGTAAACCGTGGTCTGTCCCCTATTATTTTGTCCCCTATTATTTACAGCGTCGGGCATAAAACCGTGCTGTCGCTCTGGCGTATCGGCCTTGAGTACCTCAGGCGCTCGGCCAGCGATTTATCATGCCCGGTTCTGGCGAAGATGGAGCTCTTGCTACGTGACGAGGTTCACCGGCAGACGCAGACACTGGAGTAGATTTGTGGGGATTCCTCAGAATCTGTCCCCATTTTCGGGCGCAGATTAAAGTTGCAAACGATACTGGTCAGCCTTTGAATCTTGTTGTGAGTCCTAGGACGTACAGCGTCTCTAAAGAGCTCATGTTCCAAGTAAGGGAAACCGGTGGTGATGTCTACAGATATAACCCCGCTACGGGCGACTTGACGAAATTTTAATGACTTATGAAACCATATATACAAATTTCAATTAAAACTAAATCTGCGACGGTTGGTTGGGGCGTTGGCGAGAAGCTTATTGACTCGTTAAGTCTAAATGGTGGTTTACTGCTTCCAGAGCAGGTGTCGCACAATGCAGATAAGTTCACAGAGCCTTTTATAGGAAAGGCTGCGAGTGACGGTGTTTGGGCGTCTAAAGCTGCCATCCGTGTCAATGGCTCGTTGTCGGACTTCTACCAAGACTTTGCATGGAGAAGAAAGAAGGCGATTAAATCCTCGGGAAGTGTTGTTCATACATCTCAAAATGTTCGAGGGCAAATTGTTCCGGGTTCCGCCCGCTTAAATTCTGCTTGCAGTGAGCAAATTGACTGGTACGCGCTCTTTAGCGTGTGGTGCGAAATTTTCCCCCCGCAGCTTGGAATGCTTCATCTCTTCAGTGAACCTGAGCTTGGTTCTCATGAGAAGAATAATAGCTTTCAGATTGGGTCATTTAATGCGGCCTTGAAGCCCGATGTGCCGAACATTGGCTGGGCAATGTTCTATGGAGACGAGTTTGCCCGAGAGGTTGATTCTGACAAAATCGCAGCGTCAGGTTTTCCTATTGAGAAAATAGGTAATGGCTACCTAGTGAGGGTCACAAATAGCATTCAGGACGTGGCGAGTGATTTCTCGTTATTTTCAAAACGCCGCGCTGAGCTTAAGAGCTTGTTCCGAGAGGAATTTTTCCTAATCAAGAACGAGCCTTCAATTTGAATAGAACAATAGGTAGAACAATAGGGGACACCCATTAGCCGGCCTGGCGTCAAGACTCAAAGCAACCCGCCCTGCGCGGTTCAGTAAGCCCTTACTACCACCTTGCCCGCCTGTCTTGTGTCCATTGAGTCTTGGCTGTCCCGGCCTGGCTTGGTGCGCCGATTAAAGTTGGCACTTTCCGATTCGCTGTTGGGTCGTAACTGATGTAGGGGATGGCAAAGCAGCGAGGGCATTGCCTGGCATTGGCTTCGCAGCAGTGTCATACCCTGCATAGGATCGGCAGCCGCTTATGGGCTACCGGTTTCAGGCGCCGCTCCATCGTGGGCCGCCACCGACAAGCAAGGAGATTGCCATGGGCTTGGGAACCATACTGCTGATCATTCTGCTTCTGATGCTGGTTGGTGCGCTCCCAGCGTGGCCACATAGCCGCAGTTGGGGTTATGGGCCCACTGGTGGCTTGGGGCTAGTGCTGGTCATCGTGCTGGTGCTAGTGCTGCTCGGTTACGTGTGAGCCGACGCCTGCGTCGTTGATGCAGGCGGTCGCCACCAGTGATTTTCGTCGCTGATGGCCTAGCGGGCTCAGGTGGGGCAACTTCCCGTTCGCGTCAGCCGCCAGTGGGTCTGGCGTGCAGGCCCCGACGGTCGCAATGAAGCTTGGATCTTCTGACGGTGTGGAGTCGGTAGGAGCGGGTTGCCCCGCCCCTGAGCGCCCTAGCGAATCTCCACCACCACCTTGCCCACCGCCTTGCGCTGGCCGAGTGCATCGATGGCTTCACCGCCGCGCTCCAGTGGAAAGGTCTGCGACACCAGCGGCTTGAGCTTGCCTTCGGCGTGCCAGGCGAACAGTTGCTGGAAGTTCGCGGCGTTGTCCTGCGGCTGGCGCTGGGCGAATGAGCCCCAGAATACGCCGACCAGGGAGGCGCCCTTGAGCAGCGGCAGGTTGGCCGGCAGTGCCGGGATGCCACCGCCGGCGGCGAAGCCCACCACCAGGAAGCGGCCGTTCCATCCGATGCTGCGGAAGGCTTCTTCGAACAGCGTGCCGCCCACCGGGTCGTAGATCACGTCGACGCCCTGGCCGCCGGTGAGCTTTTTCACCTCGTCCTTCAGGCTCTGCTCGCTGTAGTTGATCAGCTCGTCGGCGCCGGCGTTGCGCGCCACTTCCAGTTTTTCCACGCTGCTTGCCGCGGCGATGACCTTGGCGCCCATGGCCTTGCCGATTTCCACAGCCGCCAGGCCGACGCCGCCGGAGGCGCCGAGCACCAGCAGGGTTTCACCCGGTTGCAGGTTGGCGCGCTGCTTGAGGGCGTGCATCGAGGTGCCGTAGGTCATGCCGAAGGCCGCCGCGGTGGTCAGGTCCATGCTCTTGGGCACCGGTAGCACGTTGTAGGCCGGCACGGCGACCTCTTCGGCGAAGCCGCCCCAACCGGTCAACGCCATGACCCGATCACCCGCGCGCAGATGGCTGACTTTCTCGCCGACGGCCTTGACCACACCGGCTACCTCGCCACCCGGGGCGAAGGGGAAGGGCGGTTTGAACTGGTATTTGCCTTCGATGATCAGCGTGTCGGGGAAGTTGACCCCGGCGGCCTGCACCTCGATCAGCACCTCGTTCTTTTTCGGCTCGGGGCTTGGCAGGTCTTCCAGTACCAGGGTATCGGCGGGGCCGAAGGCTTTGCACAGCAGGGCTTTCATGAAGGTCATTCCTCTTGCAGGGTGCCATGCAGTGTAGAAAGCGCCCGCTGAGGGTCAACGAGCATGCCGATGCCTGATAGGTCGGCATAAGCGCCGGACTTGGGTGCGGGCCTGTGGATGGCTATGCTAGGCACATCCCCGATGGAGTGCCGAACGTGAAACTGTTGACCGCCCTGCTACTGAGCCTGTCGATCTGCCTGCCTGCCCTGGCCTCTTCGGAAAAGAAGGAGGAGGCTCCTGCGACGATTTATCACAACCTGACGCCAGCGCTGATCGGCAACCTGGCGGATCAAGGCAATCGCCTGAAGTTCTTCAAGGCCGATGTATCCCTGCGGGTGACCGGCACCGAGGCCGAGGAGAAGCTCAAGCAGCATGAACCGCTGATCCGCCATCAGATGGTGATGCTGTTTTCGGCGCAGACCAGCGAGACCATCAACGCTCCCGATGGCCGTGAGAACCTGCGCCTGGAAGCCTTGAAGAAGGTGCAGGACGCGATCAATGGTGAAGAGGGCAAGCCGATTGTCGAAGACCTGCTGTTCAACAATCTGATTATTCAGTGAAAGGGTGCGGCTTCAGCAGCGTGATTTTCGCGGCTGAAGCCGCTCCTACATGTTGTTCAGGCCATCTGCGCCAGGGTCTTGCGAAAACGCGTCAGTGCCGCGACGAAGAACAGCGTGCCGATGCCGGCGATAGCCAGCATGTAGGGCCAGACGATGGTCAGCCCCGCACCGCGATAGAGAATGGCCTGGGCCAGCGCGACGAAGTGAGTGGTCGGCGCCGCCAGCATGATCTGTTGCACCAGCTCGGGCATGCTCTCGCGTGGCGTGGTGCCGCCGGAGAGGATCTGCAGCGGCAGCAGCACCAGGATGATCAGCAGGCCCAACTGCGGCATCGAGCGCGCTACCGTGCCGAAGAAGATACCCATCGAGGTGGTGGCGAACAGGTGCAGCGCCGCGCCGGCCAAAAACAGCGCGATGGAGCCTTCGATCGGCACCTGCAGCCAGCCCTGAACCACCAGCAGCAGTGACAGGGCGGCAGCCGTCAGTACCACCAACCCCATCGACCAGACCTTGGCCAGCATTATTTCCAGTGGCGTCACCGGCATCACCAGCAGGTGTTCCACGGTGCCGTGCTCGCGCTCGCGGATCAGCGCTGCGCCAGTGAGGATGATCGACAGCATGGTTATCTGGTTGATCACCTCCATCACCGAGCCGAACCAGGCGCGCGTCAGATTGGGGTTGAACTGTATGCGCAGCGCCAGTTCGGCCGGCTGCTGCAGCTCGCCCCGGTAGCGGCGGACGAACTCGGCCACTTCGCTGGCACCGATGTTCTGGATGTAGCCGGCACCCGTGAAGGCCATGCTTACCTGGGTGGCGTCGACATTGAGCTGGATCGCCGGGCTGCGGCCGGCGAGCACGTCGCGCTGGAAGTTCGGCGGAATGTTCAGGGTGAAGGTATAGCGCCCGGAATCCATGCCGCGATCCATCTCGCTCAGGTCGATGCGCTCCGGCGTACGGAAATAGGGCTCCTGAAAGGCCTGGATCAGCCGCTCGGAGAGCTGCGACTGGTCTTCGTCGACCACGGCGATGGCGGCGTTGTGCAGGCTCTCCGGCATGCTGGTGGCGGCGGAGTAGATGCCCATGCTGAAGGCCCAGAGGATCAGCAGCACCAGCGCCAGGTCATGCTGCAGGCTGCGCAGCTCCTTGATGCCGAGGTGGAGGATATTGGCCAGGCGTTCCATCAGACCTCCTGTTTGCGCAGCAGGCTGGCGCTGATCAGCGTTAGCAGCGGGATGGTCAGTGCCAGGGCGGCGAAGTAGCCGGCCAGGTCCTGCAGCTCCAGTGCCTTGGAGAAGATGCCGCGGCTGATCACCAGAAATTGTGAGGTCGGGTAGAGCTGGCCGACCACCGCGCCTGCGCCTTCCAATGAGGCGACCGGGTAGATCAGCCCGGAGAACTGGATGGCCGGCAGCAGGGTGACGATGGCGGTGCCGAACACCGCGGCGATCTGGCTCTTGGTGAAGGTCGACATCAGCAGGCCGAGGCCTGTGGCGCACGCCAGGTAGAGCAAGGCGCCGGCCAGCAGGGTCAGCGGGTTGCCCTTGAGCGGCACGTCGAATACGGTGACCGCCAGCAGCGCCAGGAGGATGAAGTTGAACAGGCCCAGAGCGATGTAGGGCAGTTGCTTGCCGAGCAGGAATTCCAGGCGGGTGACTGGTGTGACGTAGAGGTTGATGATCGAGCCCAGTTCCTTCTCGCGCACCACGCCGAGGGCCGTGAGCATCGCCGGAATCAGCATCAGCAGCAGCGGAATTACTGCCGGCACCATGGCCTTGAGGCTCTCCACGTCCGGGTTGTAGCGATAGCGCACTGCAAGCGTGGCGGCGTTGGCTGCTTGTGGCTGTGGCGAACGCCGCGCCAGCTCGCTCAGGTAATGCTGGTGCAGGCCGGTGACGTAGCCCTTGATGGTTTCGGCGCGGGTCGGCATGGCGCCGTCGATCCACATGCCGATCTGCGGGCTGGCGCCGCGCTTGAGGTCGCGGCCGAAGTTCGGCGGAATCTCCACCGCCAGGCTGATATCGCCGCCCCGCAAGCGCCGTTCCAGCTCGTCGTAATCGGAGAGCGGCGTTTTCTCCAGGAAGTAGCGCGATCCGGACAGGTTCAGGTGGTATTCCTGGCTGGTGGTGGTCTGGTCGCGATCCAGTACGGCGAAGCTCAGGTCCTCCACGTCGAGGCTGATGCCGTAGCCGATGATGAACAGCAGCAGCACAGTGCCGAGCAGTGCCATGCCGCCGCGAATGGGGTCGCGGCGCAGTTCCAGCGCTTCGCGCCGGGCATAGCTGAGCAGGCGGCGCAAACTGAACAGCTGGCGCTGCGGTGGTGGTGCCTGTTCAAGCGGCGGCGCCTCGCTGGCGGGCTGTTCGCCAACCGCCTCCTGCAGGTAGGCGATGAAGGTGGCTTCTAGGCTGTCCAGCCCGCGTTTTTCCATCAGGCCTTGCGGCGTGTCGCTGTCGAGCACCTTGCCGGCGTGCATCAGCGAGATGCGGTCACAGCGCTGCGCCTCGTTCATGAAGTGAGTGGAGATGAAGATGGTCACGCCGTCCTGGCGCGACAGGTCGAGCATCAGTTGCCAGAAGCCGTCGCGGGCCACTGGGTCGACACCCGAGGTGGGCTCGTCGAGGATCAGGATTTCCGGCTTGTGGATCACCGCCACGGCCAGCGACAGGCGCTGGCGGATGCCAAGCGGCAGGCGTTCGGGGAGCATGTCCATGACTTCGCCGAGGTCGAAGCGTGCTGCCATCTGTGCCATGCGCGGCTCGATCTCAGCGGTCGGCACATGGAACAGCTGGGCATGCAGCACCAGGTTCTGCCGCACCGTCAGCTCGCCGTACAGGGAGAAGGCCTGGGACATGTAGCCGACGCGCTTGCGCGTGGCCATATCGCGCGGGTCGACTGCCTGGCCGAACAGCAGCGCCTCGCCCTCAGACGCTGGCAGCAGGCCGGTGAGCATCTTCATGGTGGTGCTCTTGCCGCAGCCGTTGGAGCCGAGAAAACCGAAGATCTCGCCACGGCGGATGCGGAACGATACCGAGTCCACCGCGACGAAATCGCCGAAGCGCATGGTCAGGCCCTTGGCTTCGATGGCGATCTCGTTGCTGTCTTGCAGGGGTGGAATGACCACCTGCTGATGGCCGCGGCGGCGTTCCTCGGGCAGCAGGGCGATAAAGGCCTGTTCCAGGCTGGTGCTATGGGTGCGGGTGCGCAGTTCTGCCGGGCTGCCTTCGGCCAGCACGCGGCCGGCATCCATCGCTACCAGATGGTCGAAGCGCTCGGCTTCCTCCATGTAGGCGGTGGCCACCAGCACGCTCATCTGCGGGCGCTGCGTGCGGATGCGGGCGATCAGTTCCCAGAACTGGTTGCGCGACAGTGGGTCGACGCCGGTGGTCGGCTCGTCGAGGATCAGCAGGTCGGGGTCATGGATCAGCGCGCAACACAGCCCCAGCTTCTGCTTCATGCCGCCGGACAGCTTGCCCGCTGGGCGCTCGCGAAATGCAGTCATGCCGGTGCTGCGCAGCAGATCGTCGATGCGCCGCTCGCGCTCGGCAGCGTCCTGGCCGAACAGGCGGCCAAAGAAGTCCAGGTTCTCGAACACCGACAGTGTCGGATAGAGGTTCTTGCCCAGGCCCTGCGGCATATAGGCGATATGCGGGCAGACACGGCGGCGATGGCGGGCATCGGCCATGTCACCACCGAGCACCTCGATGTTGCCTTCCTGAATCTTGCGCGCACCGGCGATCAGCGCCAGCATACTGGACTTGCCGACGCCGTCCGGACCGATCAGGCCGACCATGCGACGCTCTGGCAACTGCAGATCCACCTTCTGTAGGGCCTGGGTCTGGCCGTAGCGCAGGCCGACGCCAGCCAGGCGTGCGACCGGGGCGTTCATTGCGGAACCTTGATCGCCAGATGCGTGGGCCACTCGGCGTCAGGATCGAGGCGCAGGTAGGCCATGCCTGGTACGCCGGTCTTCACCTGCTGCAGGTGTTTGCTCAGCAGCTCGGGGTCGATGCGCGCCTTGACCCGGAACATCAGCTTCTCGCGTTCGCTGGCGGTTTCCACGGTCTTCGGCGTGAACTGGGCGACGCTGGCGACATAGCTGACCTTGGCTGGAATCACGTATTGCGGTGCGGCGTCGATCACCAGGCGCACCTCGCTGCCCAACGCGACGCGACCTGCCTGGCGCTCGGGCAGGAAGAAGGTCATGTAGACGTCGGTCAGATCCACCAGGTTGAGCAGCTTGCCGCCGGCACCGAGCACTTCGCCGGGTTGAGTGACGCGGTATTGCACGCGGCCGGCGCGTGGTGCCTTGAGCTGGCTGTCGTCGATGTCCACCTGCAGCCTCTCGACGCTGGCGCGGGCCGCTTCGGTGGCCGATTGCGCTTCGATGGCCTGCGACTGGGCTGCAGCTATGCCGGCCTCGGCCGAGCTGACCTGAGCGCGCGCGGCGGCCAGCGCGGCCTCGGCACTCTGCAGGCGGGCCAGGTCGTCATCCAACGTCTGCTGAGGCAGGGCGTTGCGCTTGACCAGCGTGGCGCTGCGCGCGTGACGTTTGCGCGCGGCATCCAGCTCCGCCTGGCGTTGGTGCACCACGGCCTCGGCGGCAAGTTTTTCGCTTTGACGCAGGCTGATCTGGCTGGCGGCGGTGATCTGGCCATTCTCTGCCTGACGCAACTGGGCACGGGCCTGGGCCAGTTGGGCTTCGAGCACCTGGGTGTCCATGCGGGCGAGAATCTGGCCGGGCTCGACGAAGTCACCTTCGTCGACTTCGATGCTGGCGACGCGCCCGGCTAGTTTGGTCGCCACATCCACTTCGGTGGCTTCGATGCGCCCGTTACCGCTGGCGAACCCCTCGCCCAGCCCCGCTGGGCGCAGTTGCCACCAGGCTGCGGCCGCCAGCAAGGCCAGGCTGGCGGCGATCAGATAGGGCAGGCGGCGTTTTGCGTTGGTCATCTCGGCTTCCCTGTAGCGCCCCATGGCTGGGGGCTTTCACGACATTTCCATTGTCTGCCAGATGCGCCTCAGGGGGCTTGATGCAGGTCAAGCGCGGGGGGCTGCCACAGGCAGGTTCGGTTGCGACCCTCATGCTTGGCACGATACAGCGCCTGATCACCTTGGGCGAGCAGTTCGCCTGGCTGTTCGTCGCTCACTGGGTCGACCACCGTGATACCGATGCTCAGGGTCAGGTGGCCGAACGGGCTGGCCGGGTGATGGATATCCAGGCTGGCGATGGCTGCATGGACGCGCGCGGCGACCTGCTCGGCACCCTCCAGATTGGTATTGGCGAGAATGATCGCGAACTCCTCGCCACCGTAGCGGCAGGCCGTATCGCCTTCGCGTTGCAGGCTGTCGCGCAGGGCTGCACTGACTCTGCGCAAGGCGTCGTCACCGGCGAGGTGGCCCAGTGCATCGTTGTAGGCCTTGAAGTGGTCGATATCCAGCATCAGCAGCGCCAAAGGCGCGTTGAGGCGGCGCAGGCGGCGCCATTCGGCGAGCAGTTGCTGATCGAAGTAACGGCGGTTGTACAGCCCGGTCAGGCCGTCGAGCTGCGACAGGCGCTGCAGTTGCGCTTCCAGTTGCAGTCGCTCGCTGTTGTCGCGGGAAACGGCGATCAGGTATTCGCGGTCATGCAGTTGCACCAACTGGGTGTTGATTTCGGCTGGTTGGCGACTGCCATCGCGGCGGATCAGCTCGCGCTGGAATATCCGCGAAAGGTTGTCGCGCTGCGCCTGGCGCGCCTGCTCCAGCCAGCGGTGGAAGCCTGGCAGGACTTTCTCCGGATCATCGCGCAGCAACTCGGCGAACTGTTCAGGGCGATAGCCAAGCGTGGCGTAGGTGGCCTGATTCATATGCAGCAGCTCGCGGGTGCCGCTGTCGAAGATGAACAGCCCGTCATGGCTGGAGTCGGTCAGGTCCAGCACCAGCTGTAGACGCTCGCGGTTCTCGCGCAGGCGCTGCTCGGTCTCTTCGCGGCGTTCGGCCTCCAGCTTGAAACGGCGGTTGGCCAGTTGCAGGGCATGGGCGCGACGGCTGTTCTCCAACGCCAGGGCCAGGGCGGCGACCAGTAGCAGGCTGATCGCCAGGCTGGCGCCGAGCACCACGCCGGGCAAGGGCGACTCGAGCTGGTCGAGCAGTTGCTCGGTGGGGCTCAGGCGCAGGCTGAAGTCCTGATTGTTGAGCAGGCTCAGGCCCAGTTGCAGGCTGTGTCGCGCATCGGTGTCCGCTGCGCCATGACGGAACAGGCTGTGACTGTTCTCCAGCAGTTCGAGGTTGAAGGCTTCGCGATCGATCTGGGTCAGCAACTGCAGCATCAGCGGTTCGACGCGAAATACCCCCTGGAGGAAACCGTCGAACACCTTGGTGCCGTCATGCTCGCGGTACAGCGGTGTGTAGAGGACGAAGCCGCGTCCGCCCTGGACCAGATCGAAGCTGTTGGAGAAACGCTGTTCGCCGCTCTCGCGAGCCTCCATCGCCAGTGGGTAATTGGGGTGCTCCGGGTCCAGGCGAAAATTCAGCGCCGCTTCGTTGCCGGCCACCGGTAGCAGCCAGCGCATGCGTAGATCGTCGCCGACCCACTGGATGGATTGATAGGCGGGAAAGCCTCGCAGTACACGCTCCACCTCCTCACCCCAACTGGCATGCGGCAGGCGGCCCAGGCTGTTCCACAAGCGGGCGATGCGTTCGAGGCTGGCCACCTCCAGGTGCAGCGTGCTCTCCAGCTGACGCGCCAGGCTGCGTGCCTGGTAGCCGATACGCTCATCGACACGCTGTTGCTGTACGGCCTCGATCTGACGCCAAAGCAGAACGCTGGCGCCGCTCAGCACCAGTAACAGGAACGCCAGCGCAAGTCGCGCCGGCCAGGGGGAGGATGCCGGCATGGAAAAACTCCTAGGCTCTGTGTCGTGATAGCACAGTGCCGCATGCGACTCAACGCATGGCGAGAATTGCTGTCCATTCGGCATCGCTCACCGGCATCACCGACAGGCGACTGCCCCGTTGTACCAACGCAAGTTCGGCCAGTAGCGGATTGTTCTTCAGTTGCTGCAGCGCCAGCACCTCGTCGAAGGCTTCGACGAACTCGACGTCCAGAGCGCTCCAGGGGTTCTTCTCGGTACTGGCCTTGGGATCGTGATAGTGGCTTTGCGGGTCCAGCGCGGTGGGGTCCGGGTAGATCTCGCCGGCAATACGTGCAATGCCGGCGATGCCGGGTTGTGGGCAGCTGGAGTGATAGAAGAAGAACAGATCGCCCGGCTTCATTGCACGCATGAAGTTGCGCGCCTGGTAATTGCGTACGCCATCCCAGCGCGTTTTGCCCAGTCGTTGCAGGTCGTGGATGGACAATTCATCGGGTTCGGACTTCATCAGCCAATAAGGCATGAACTTTGCTCCTGCAGGTCTGTCCGTAAGCGGACGCTCGTTTGAGGGATATCTCCGACGGCCGGTTGGCGCCGGAAATTGCACAGTGCTTGGCGCTGACGGAAAATGCCCGGCTTAACGCTTGGCGCCGTCGTATTGCACACAACAATAACGCGCGACCAACGCGCGCATTGCCTTGAAGGGGGAGGCAATAGATGAAACGCAAGCCAGATCTTTTGTGGGTTCTCGTCGTACTGTTCAGCCTGGGCGTGGTTACCACGGGTTACACCCAGAGCCTTTGGGAGCGCCAGAGCGAAGCTCCGATCAATGTAACGCAGCAGCCCTGATTCGCGGACTGCCAGCGTAAGCGCCGCAGGGAGCGCGGTGCCGCATCTTTCGATTCAATACCACGCCTTGTCCGTCACCGTTGCCTGCAAGGGCACGTCCCAGCTGGCCATCGCCAGTTCTTCCACGCGCTGACACTCATGCGCCAGGCCCAGTAGTGTCGGCATGTGCCAATTTTTGCGCATGCGCAGATAAGCCAGGCTGCGGTCGTAGAACCCGCCGCCCATACCCAGGCGCCCGCCGCGATCATCGAAGCCCACCAGCGGTAGCAGCACCAGATCCAGCGCCCAGACCTTGCGTTGGCGCTTGGGCTGCGTGCGTGGCTCGAGGATGCGAAAGCGATTGCTCGCCAGTTTCTCGTGCTGGCTGACGCGCTGAAACACCATCTTGGTGCGTGGCCAGGCGCTGAGCACCGGCAGGTAGGTGTGTTTGCCGCGCTTGTGTGCGGCGGCCAGCAAAGGCCTTGGGTCGATTTCGCCATCGTTGGGCAGGTACAGGGCAATATGCCTGGCGCGGCGAAACTGCGGGCTTTGTGCCAACTGACGATACAGGTTACGTGCGGCAAGACGTTGCTGGCTGCGGCTGAGTGCGCGACGACGCTGGCGCAGCACGCGGCGCAGTTGCGGGCGACTGAGAGTGGCGGGCGTAGTCATGAAAGGCAGCTTGGACGAGGCGGGTAGCAGCGTTGAAGGTCACTGCTGGAAATGATGACTTCCCGGCGTGCCGCTGTCGGTTTAGCCCTTGAACCCGAAAGTTCAAGGTGGAGGTTGCAGGAGGCGTTAAGGCTTTCCGTCAGGCGGACATGCACACCGGCCCCAACATGCAACCCCCGTGGTTGTGCGTATCGGCTCAGGGACATCACCGACTGGCGCACACCCCAGGAAGTTGCGCCCAGTATACCCGAACAGAGGGTCTGCGGGGCGGCCTGCGACGAACTGGCAGGCATGACGGTGCTCAGGAGCTCGGGTCGTCGGCCAGTGCATGGTCGACACGATCGAGCAGGTCGCGCACCTGCTGGCGGGTGGAATTGGCGTCCTGATCCAGGCGCTGCTGCTTGTGCAGCAGGTCGTGGGTGATGTTCAAGGCTGCCATCACGGCGACGCGGTCGGCACCGATCACTTTGCCGCTGGTACGGATCTCGCGCATCTTGCCGTCCAGGTAGCGAGCCGCGCTTTCCAGATTGGCGCGTTCGTCCTGCGGGCAGGCGATGCAATATTCTTTGTCCAGAATATGGACGGTCACGGTGTTCGACTGGGTCATGAGTCCTGCTCCAGGGCTTTAAGGCGCGAAATCATCGATTCGACCTTGTGCCGGGCCATTTCGTTCTTTTCGATCAGATGGGCGCGTTCCTCACGCCAGGCCTGTTCGTTCGCCAGCAGGAGTCGGTTGTGAGCCTTTAGCTGCTCGACACGCTGGATCAGCAGTTCCAGCTTGGCGGTCAATGCGTGCAGATCGGCGTCTTCCATGGGCTCTCGCTATGGGAGGGAATGGCTGGACTATATAGGCTTGTCCCGGTTATGGGTCAAACCATGCTTGGCAGTGGTGTGATGCACATGACGGCATCACCCCGGCGGCCTCGGCTCGGATGGTCTTGGCGCGTCTGCCGGTGCTAGGATACGAGGCCTCCATTCTAGAGATTGCGCCGCCTGGCGCCTAGCTATCTATGTCGATTCCAAGCTCTCCCTACGCCGCCTTCGCCGCTCTGCTCAATAGCGCCGGGCATTCCGTTTCCCCTGCCGAACTGCACGGCCTGCTGCTTGGTCGCAGCTGTGCTGGCGCTGGCTTCGACGCCGATGCCTGGCTGCTCGACGCGGCCGACCTGCTTGGTGGCGAGCCTCAGGACAACGTGCGCCAGGCGCTGATCGGCCTGCAGGAAATGGTCAAGGGTGAGCTGTGCAGCGAAGACGTCACCGTGGTGCTGCTGTTGCCGGATGACGAAACCCCGCTGGCGCAGCGCGCGGTCGCTCTGGGGCAGTGGTGTCAGGGCTTTCTCGGTGGCTTCGGCCTGACCGCTCGCGACGGTGCGCTGAGTGCCGAAGCCATGGAAGTGTTGCAGGATCTCTCCGCCATCGCCCAGGTGCAGAGTGCACTGGAAGAATCGGAGGATGGCGAGAGCGACTACATGGAGGTGATGGAATACCTGCGTGTGGCACCGCTGTTGCTGTTCACCGAGTGCGCCAAGCCTGCGGCACCTGCTGCCAAACCGTCCCTGCACTGATTTTTCGTCGGAGCCTGCCTTGATCAGCATCCCCAAGTCCGAATATGCCCGTCGGCGCAAGGCGCTGATGGCGCAGATGGAACCCAACAGCATCGCCATTCTGCCGGCGGCGCCGGTGTATATCCGCAATCGTGACGTCGAGCATGTGTACCGTCAGGACAGCGATTTCCAGTACCTCACCGGTTTTCCCGAGCCGGAAGCGGTGATGGCGCTGATTCCTGGGCGCGAGCATGGTGAATATGTGCTGTTCTGCCGCGAGCGTGATCCCGAGCGCGAGTTGTGGGATGGCCTGCGTGCCGGCCAGGACGGTGCGATCAGCCAGTTTGGCGCCGACGATGCTTTCCCCATTGGCGATATCGACGACATCCTGCCGGGGCTGATCGAAGGGCGCGAACGTGTCTATTACGCCATCGGCAGCAATCAAGAGTTCGATCATCGGCTGATGGAGTGGGTCAACCACATCCGCGCCAAAGCGCGCCAGGGCGCTATGCCGCCAAACGAATTCGTCGCCCTCAACCACCTGCTGCACGACATGCGCCTGTACAAATCGGCCGCCGAAGTGAAGGTGATGAAGGAAGCTGCCGAGATCAGTGCGCGCGCTCATATCCGTGCGATGCAGGCGAGTCGCGCCGGCCTGTTCGAATATCACCTGGAAGCCGAGCTGGACTACGAATTCCGCAAGGGTGGGGCGAAGATGCCGGCCTATGGCAGCATCGTCGCCGTCGGCCGTAATGCCTGCATCCTGCACTACCGCGAGAATGACGCGGCACTCAAGGACGGTGATCTGGTGCTGATCGACGCCGGCTGCGAAATCGACTGCTACGCCAGCGACATCACCCGTACCTTCCCGGTCAGCGGCAGGTTTTCGCCCGAGCAGAAGGCTATCTACGAGCTGGTGCTCAAGGCCAACGAGGAGGCATTCAAGTTCATCGCTCCAGGCCGGCACTGGAACGAGGCCCATGAGGCTACCGTGCGGGTGATCACTGCCGGCCTGGTCGATCTGGGTCTGCTCGAGGGTGATGTTGACGAGCTGATCGCCAGCGAAGCCTACAAGCCTTTCTATATGCATCGCGCCGGCCACTGGCTGGGCATGGATGTGCATGACGTCGGCGACTACAAGGTCGGCGGGCAGTGGCGCGTGCTGGAGGTCGGCATGGCGATGACCGTCGAGCCAGGCATCTATATAGCCCCTGACAACGACAAGGTCGCCAAGAAGTGGCGCGGCATCGGCGTGCGCATTGAGGACGACGTGGTCGTGACCAAGAAGGGCTGCGAGATTCTCACCAATGGTGTGCCCAAGACCGTTGCCGAGATCGAGGCACTGATGGCGGCCGCGCGCACCGAGGCGGCCTGAGCCCATGTCACGCATACAGCTGGCCATTATCGGTGGCGGCCTGGTGGGTGCCAGCCTGGCACTGGCGCTGCAGGGCACGGCGCGTCAGCGTGGTTGGCGCATCGCCCTGATCGAACCCTTCGCCCCAGGCAGCGAATACCAGCCCAGCTATGACGCGCGCTCTACCGCGCTGTCCTATGGCAGCCGGTTGATCTACGAGCGCCTGGGCCTGTGGCAGAGCATTGCCCAGCGGGCCGAGCCGATTCAGCAGATTCATGTGTCTGACCGCGGCCGCTTCGGTGCCACGCGCCTGCAGGCCATCGAGGAAGGCGTGCCGGCGCTCGGTTACGTAGCTGAGAACGCCTGGCTCGGCCATTGTCTGTGGCAGGCGCTGGATCAGGATGTGATCGAGTGGCGTTGCCCGGCCGAAGTGGTCGGCATGCAGCGTCTCGACGATGGCTATCGCCTGACCCTGAACGACGAAACCTGCCTCGACTGCGACCTGGCGATTCTCGCTGATGGTGGGCGTTCCGGCCTGCGTGAGCAGCTTGGTATCGGCGTCAGCAGCAAGCCCTATGGGCAGAGTGCGCTGATTGCCAACGTCAGCCCGCTGGAGGCACATCGCGGCCAGGCCTTCGAACGTTTCACCGATGATGGCCCGATGGCGCTGCTGCCCCTGAGCGACAACCGCTGCGCACTGGTCTGGACGCGCGCCGCGGCTGACGCCGAACGTCTGTTGCGCGCCAGCGAGTCAAGTTTTCTCAGCGAGTTGCAGCAGGCTTTCGGTTATCGCCTGGGCGCCTTGCGCCAGGTGGGTGCACGGCATCTCTATCCGCTGAGCCTGGTCGAGGCGCAGGAGCAGGTGCGTCCGCATCTGGTGGTGCTGGGCAACGCCGCACACAGCCTGCACCCCATCGCCGGCCAGGGCTACAACCTGTCGTTGCGCGATACCCTGGCGCTGGCCGAGGTGCTGATCGGCAGCGAGGCAGCACTGGGCGATTTCGCCACCCTTCAGCGTTACCAGCAAAGGCAGCAGCTCGATCAGCAAATGACCGTCGGCTTCTCCGACCAGGTGACGCGCCTGTTCAGCAACGCGCAGCCGCTGCTGACTGCCGGGCGTAACCTGGGCCTGCTGGGCCTGGATCTGCTACCACCGGCCAAGCGCTGGTTCGCCCGCCAGGCGATGGGCATGGGCACGCGAAGTCTCTGACAGCCAAGGAATGAATATGCGAGCGGATCTGATCATCGTCGGTGCCGGAATGGTCGGCAGCACCCTGGCCCTGGCATTGGAGCACAGCGGTCTGGACATTCTGATCGTCGACGGCAGCCCGCTGAGCGTGGCGCCGTTCGACGTGCAGGCGCCGTTCGAGCCACGTGTCAGCGCGTTGTCGATGGCCAGCCAACGCATTCTCGAACGCCTGGGCGCCTGGCAGGGCATCGCGACTCGGCGTGCCTGCCCCTACGGCGAGATGCGCGTCTGGGATGGCTCCGGCACCGGCAGCATCCACTTCGCTGCGGCCAGCGTGCATGCCGAGACGCTTGGCCATATTGTCGAGAATCGCGTGGTGCAGGATGCCCTGCTCGAAAGGCTGCACGACAGCCAGATCGGCCTGCTGCCTGGCGCGCGCCTGGAGCAGCTGCGCCGCTCCGGCGACGACTGGTTGCTGACGCTTACCGATGGTCGCCAACTGCGCGCACCGCTGCTGGTCGCGGCCGACGGCGCCAACTCCGCGGTACGCCGCCTGGCCGGCTGCGCCACGCGCGAGTGGGATTATCTGCACCATGCCATCGTCACCAGCGTGCGTTGCGAGCGAGCGCACCAGGCCACTGCCTGGCAACGCTTTACCGACGATGGTCCACTGGCCTTTCTGCCGCTGGCAGGCCCTGCCGGCGAGCACTGGTGCTCGATCGTCTGGTCGACCGTGCCGGTCGAAGCCGAGCGCTTGATGGCGCTGGACGACGAGGCTTTCTGCATCGAGCTGAGCAAGGCCTTCGAATCGCGCCTGGGCAAGGTGCTGCACGCCGACCGCCGGCTGTGCATCCCGCTGCGCCAGCGTCATGCCAAGCGTTATGTCGAGCCTGGGCTGGCGCTGATTGGCGATGCTGCGCACACCATCCATCCGCTGGCGGGGCAGGGCGTCAACCTGGGTTTCCTCGACGCTGCCGTGCTGGCCGAGGTGCTGCTGCATGCCGCCGAACGCGGTGAGTGCCTCAGTGATGAGCGCGTGTTGAGCCGTTTCGAGCGTCGGCGCATGCCGCACAACCTGGCGATGATGGCGGCGATGGAAGGCTTTC
This sequence comes from Ectopseudomonas toyotomiensis, assembly GCF_017167985.1. Classification (NCBI taxonomy): domain Bacteria; kingdom Pseudomonadati; phylum Pseudomonadota; class Gammaproteobacteria; order Pseudomonadales; family Pseudomonadaceae; genus Ectopseudomonas; species Ectopseudomonas toyotomiensis. Next base: position 2,677,262 of record NZ_CP070505.1, read on the forward strand.
AGCGCTTGTTCCAGGCCGACCCGTTGCCGCTGCGCCTGCTGCGCAACGTCGGTCTTGACCTGGTGGATGGCCAGGCCGAGGCCAAGGCGCTGTTCGTGCGTCAGGCGCTTGGGCTGGCCGGCGACCTGCCGGAACTGGCGCGAGCCTGAGCTGACGCAACTTGTAATAACTGCTGCGTGTCGTCTCGCTGTTTACGTTGAGAAGGCAAATAACATTCACTACTATTCAGCCACTTTGCTCACCCACAAGAGGCTGGTCCCATGAAGGCTCGCAACGCGCTTCTCGCTGCATTCACTCTCAGCACCCTGGCAACCGCCGTTCAGGCTGCTGATGAGGTGGTGGTCTACTCCGCCCGTATCGACGAGCTGATCAAGCCGGTATTCGATCTCTACACCGAGAAGACCGGGGTCAAGGTGAAGTTCATCACCGACAAGGAAGCCCCGCTGATCGCCCGTCTCAAGGCCGAAGGTGCCAACACCCCGGCTGACCTGCTGATCACCGTCGACGCCGGCAACCTCTGGCAGGCCGAGCAGGAAGGCGTGCTGCAGCCGACCAAGTCCGATGTGATCGACGCCAATATCCCCGCCCAGTACCGCTCCAGCACTGACAGCTGGACTGGCCTGTCGCTGCGCGCGCGGACCATTTTCTACTCCACCGAGCGCGTCAAGCCGGAAGAGTTGTCCACCTACGAAGCCCTGGCCGACAAGAACTGGGAAGGTCGCCTGTGCCTGCGCACCAGCAAGAAGGTCTACAACCAGTCGCTGACCGCCACCCTGATCGAAACCCATGGCGCCGAGAAGACCGAGGAGATCGTCAAAGGTTGGGTCAACAACCTGGCCACCGACGTATTCCCGGATGACACCGCGCTGCTGCAGGCCATCGACGCCGGCCAATGCGACGTGGGCATCACCAACACCTACTACTACGGCCGTCTGCACAAGCAGCAGCCGGATCTGAAGGTCAAACCCTTCTGGCCGAATCAGGACGACCGCGGCGTGCACGTCAACCTGGCCGGTGCCGGTGTGACCAAGCATGCACCGCATGCCGAGCAGGCCAAGAAGCTGCTGGAGTGGATGACCACCCCGGAGGCACAGAGCATCTTCGCTGGCGTCAACCAGGAGTTCCCGGCCAACCCGGCGGTCGCACCGTCCGACGAAGTGGCTGCCTGGGGCAGTTTCAAGGCTGACTCGATTGCCACCGAAGTAGCCGGCAAGCGTCAGGCTGAAGCGACCATGCTGATGGATCGCGCCGGCTGGCAGTAAAGGAGATCGTGCCCACGCACTGGCGTGGGTACGTCACCAGTGGCGCTCCGCGTCATGTCTGTTGGCTTCTGACGCTAGAGCGTCAAGCGCTACATCATCGTACTTTCGGTAGTCCACACTGCTGCCGCTATACTGCGACGCCCCGCCTAGCCGGGGCGTCGTCATTTGCGTAGTCGAGGAATCCGCGTGCCGCATCCCGTCCAGCGTCGCTGGTACCCCATCGTCCTTGCCGTCGCCGTTCTGGTGCTGATGCCGTTGTCGGTATTGCTGCTGAGCTGGCATGAGGTCGATCAGCAGATCTGGTCGCACCTGTGGCAGACACAGATGGCGCGGCTGATTGGCAACACGCTGACACTGGTGATTGGCGTCGGTGTGGGCGTGACACTGCTGGGCGTCAGCCTGGCCTGGCTCACCAGCCTTTGCGAGTTCCCGGGTCGGCGCTGGCTGGACTGGGCGCTGATGCTGCCCTTCGCCATTCCCGCCTATGTCCTGGCCTTCGTCTTCGTCGGCCTGCTGGATTTCGCCGGCCCGCTGCAGACGCTACTGCGCGAATGGTTCGGCAGTGGCCTGCGCCTGCCGCGGGTACGCTCCACCGGTGGCGTGATCATCGTCCTGGTGCTGGTTTTCTACCCCTACGTCTATCTGCTCGCCCGTGGCGCGTTCCTGGCCCAGGGCAAGGGCCTGATGGAAGCCGCGCGGGTGCTCGGGCAGAGCCCCTGGCAGGCGTTCTGGCGGGTGGCACTGCCGATGGCGCGACCGGCCATTGGCGCCGGTCTGGCCCTGGCGATCATGGAAACCCTGGCCGATTTCGGTGCGGTGTCGGTATTCAACTTCGACACCTTCACCACGGCGATCTACAAGACCTGGTACAGCTTCTACAGTCTGACCAGTGCGACCCAGCTGGCCAGCCTGCTGCTGCTGGCGGTGGCGCTGGTGCTCTATGGCGAGCGCCGTGCGCGTGGCGCCGCGCGGCCAGCCAATGAGCGGCCGCGGGGCAAGGCGCTATACCACCTGCATGGCTGGAAGGCCTTTGCCGCCAGCGCCTGGTGCGGCCTGGTGTTCGCCTGTGCCTTCGTCATCCCGCTGCTGCAACTGCTGGCCTGGTTCTGGCAACGCGGCCGCTTCGACCTCGATGAGCGCTACGCCGGGCTGATTCTGCATACCCTTTATCTGGGCGGCATGGCGGCGCTGATCACGGTGAGCGTGGCCATGCTGCTGGCCTTTGCCCGGCGTCAGGCGCCGAATCGCGGTGTGCGTTTCGGTGTGGCGCTGGGCAACCTCGGCTATGCCTTGCCGGGGTCGGTGCTGGCGGTGGCGATCATGCTGGCGTTCAGCTTTCTGGATCGTGAACTGGTGATTCCACTGTCCACGGCATTGGGCGGTGCCGGCAAGCCGCTATTGCTGGGTAGCCTGGCGGCGCTGCTGGTGGCCTATCTGATTCGTTTCATGGCGGTGGCCTTCGGGCCGCTGGAAACCAGCCTGGCGCGTATTCGGCCGTCCCTGCCGGAGGCCTCACGCAGTCTGGGCGTTGGCAGCTTCGGGCTGTTCTTCAGGGTCTATCTGCCGCTGCTGCTGCCGGGCACCCTGTCGGCTGCGCTGCTGGTATTCGTCGACGTGCTCAAGGAAATGCCGGCAACCCTGCTGATGCGCCCGTTCGGCTGGGACACCCTGTCGGTGCGGGTGTTCGAAATGACTAGCGAAGGCGAATGGGCGCGCGCCTCGCTGCCGGCGCTGACCCTGGTGCTGGTCGGTCTGTTGCCGGTGATCCTGCTGATCCGCCGTTCGGCACGCGGTTTCGGTTGAGAGTGGTGGATTGTCTGCTTGCGTTCCCAGCGGTCCTCGTCCCGAGCGGCTCTAAGGCTGGGTGTGCATTTCCTCGTTGGCAGGGTGTACCGGGCGGCGATCCGTTCGCGAAGCAGTACAGCATGAGGCTCGATGGCAAGTTGTGCACCTTGGCTGACTGTTCGCTGACGCTCCTGAGTCCGCCCTACGACCTGACGCCAGGATGACCCCCCGGACGCATGCGGCTACAATGCGCGCCATTCGCGAGTCGGGGTAACCCGATAGTACTCATCTAGAAGCGTAGCCGAGGCAGCCAGTGCAAGGCGAAAGTGGGAGAGAAAGCGGAATGTACTTTTGTACATGAGCATTTCGAGCCCACTTTCAACGCAGCAATGGCAACGCAGGTAGCTTCTAGGGGTCTGAATCGCTTCGCCAAGCCCGGAAGGAGATTTACCCATGGGACAGCGTACCCCCCTCTATGACCTGCACCTGGCGCTGGGGGCCAAGATGGTGGACTTCGGCGGCTGGGACATGCCGCTGCACTACGGTTCACAAGTGGAGGAGCATCATCAGGTGCGCCGTGAGTGCGGCGTGTTCGACGTCTCGCACATGTGCGTGGTGGACGTGAGCGGCAGCCAGGCCCAGGCCTTCCTGCAGCGTCTGCTGGCCAACGACGTGGCCCGCCTGGAGAGCCCCGGCAAGGCGCTGTATAGCGCCATGCTCAATGAGCAGGGCGGGGTGATCGACGACCTGATCGTTTACCTCACCGAGCAGGGTTACCGCCTGGTGGTCAACGCCGGTACCCGTGACAAGGACCTGGCGTGGATGCATGCCCAGGCAAGCGACTTCGATGTGCAACTGCGCGAGCGTCGCGATCTGGCCATGCTCGCCATTCAGGGGCCGAAGGCGCGCGCACGGGTTTCCGAACTGCTGAGCCAGGCACGTGCCGCACTGATCCACGAGCTCAAGCCGTTCCAGGGCCTGCCTGAGGGCGACTGGTTCATCGCGCGTACCGGTTATACCGGCGAAGATGGTCTGGAAATCGTGCTGCCAGTGACCGAGGTGGTGTCCTTCCTCAACGACCTGGTCGGTGCTGGTATTTCGCCCATCGGCCTTGGCGCCCGTGACACCCTGCGCCTCGAGGCGGGTATGAACCTCTACGGCCAGGACATGGATGAGCAGGTCAGCCCGCTGGCCGCCAATATGGCCTGGACCATCGCCTGGGAGCCGGCCGAGCGCGACTTCATCGGCCGCCAGGCGCTGCAGGCGCAGCGTGCTGCCGGCTGCCCGAGCAAGCTCGTTGGCCTGGTGCTGGAGGAGCGTGGCGTGCTGCGCGCGCACCAGGTGGTGCGCGTCGAAGGTATCGGTGACGGTGAGATCACCAGCGGCAGCTTCTCGCCGACGCTGAACAAATCCATCGCGCTGGCACGGGTGCCTGCAACGACCGGGGATCGTGCCGAGGTGGAGATCCGCGGCAAGTGGTACCCGGTGCGTGTGGTCAGGCCGGGCTTCGTGCGTAACGGCAAAACTCTTATCTGAGAACCTGCCTACGATCTGCTGCGCGTCGGCCCTGCTGCGTTAAAAACAGGCTCGGAAAGCCGTTAAAGGCTGACGCGCTTCAGCGCGGTCCGAAGGACGAGTGCAACGAGCAATGCTCATTTACAGCTCGTAAACTCTGCTTCCTCGCCGTTTTGACCAGCCGAAGGCTGTTACTAACGTAGCGCCTTGCATGGCTCTAGCTCGCGAGATCGTAATCAGGTTCTGAATCTTTTTGGTCGCGGTGCTGGCTTCCCCTGGCGCCGAGGCCTGCTAAATTGTCCTGACGGCCCACTTGCCGTCATCGCTTACGAGGAAAGACACATGAGTAATATCCCCGCCGATCTGCGTTATGCCGCCAGCCACGAGTGGGCGCGCCTGGAGGCTGACGGCAGTGTGACCGTGGGCATCTCCGACCACGCCCAGGAAGCCCTTGGCGACGTGGTGTTCATCGAGCTGCCGGAAGTTGGCAAGCAACTGAACGCTGGCCAGGAAGCTGGCGTGGTGGAGTCGGTCAAGGCTGCTTCCGACATCTATGCGCCAGTTGGCGGCGAAGTGATCGCCATCAACGAGGCATTGGCCGACAGCCCGGAAAGCGTTAACGGCGATCCGTACGGTAGCTGGTTCTTCAAGCTCAAGCCGAGCGATGCCAGCGAACTGGACAAGCTGCTGGACGCGGCAGCCTATCAGGCTGCTGCTGACGCCGACGCCTGATTCATCTGGCTTCGACCCGGAGACCCGCTACGGCGGGTTTCTGCGTTTCTGGGCTCCGCTAACGAATTCGCTTGTAGGGTGTCAGTGTTAGCCCGAATGTCATTCGGGGAGTGACGATACCCGTGTGGGAGGGGGCTTCATCGGCGAGCTCTTGTCGCGGCTAAAGCCGCTCCTGTAAGGCCTGTTGAATCCTCAACCGCTGGTCAGTTGGGCTAACACTTATTCGAAATACAATATATAAAAATACATATTGTATTGAATGAAGGTATCCCATGGATGAACCCATCGATATCCAGCAGTTGCGCGCCAATGCTGACGCTGCCGGGCAGTTGCTCAAGGCATTGGCCAACCCTGATCGTCTGCTGCTGCTCTGCCAGCTGTCGCAGGGTGAGCGCAACGTCAGTGAGCTGGAGGCGCTGCTCGGTATCCAGCAGCCTACGCTGTCCCAGCAGCTGGCCGTGCTGCGTCGTGAAGGGCTGGTGGCAACCCGTCGCGACGGCAAGCAGATCTTCTATCGCATCAGCAGCCCGGCGGCGCTGGCCGTGATCGAAACCCTGTATCGGCTGTTCTGCGAGGGGCAGCAATGAGCATCGACTGGGCCGCTTTCACACCCTGGAGCGCTCTGGCCGGCGGCGCGCTGATCGGTCTGGCCGCCGCAATCTTTGCCCTGGCCAATGGGCGGGTGGCCGGTATCAGTGGTCTGCTCGGCAGCGTTCTGCAGCCAGGCGCAGAAGGGCGCGGCGAGAAGGCATTGTTCCTCCTCGGGCTGTTGTTGGCGCCGCTGCTGTGGGGGCTGTTCAGCGCCTTGCCTGCGATCAGCTTCGATGGCGGCGCGCTGTCGCTGATTGGCGCCGGTTTGCTGGTGGGCATCGGCACGCGCTACGGCTCTGGCTGTACCAGCGGCCATGGCGTATGCGGCATCTCGCGCCTGTCTCCGCGCTCCATGCTGGCCACCTTGTGCTTCATGGCCACGGGTTTCGCTACGGTTTTTGTCCCACGTCATCTTCTGGGGGGCTGAACATGGCCAGACTGAGCGCATTCGTGGCCGGTCTGCTGTTCGGCCTCGGTCTGCTGCTGGCCGGTATGGCCAACCCGACCAAGGTGCTGGCCTTTCTCGACCTGGCCGGTGCCTGGGACCCGTCCCTGGCGCTGGTGATGGCCGGTGCCATCGTGGTCGCGGCGCTGCCGTTGCACCTGGCGCAACGGCCCGCCAGGGCACTGCTCGGCGGCGCCATGCAGTTGCCGATGCGTCGTGACCTCGATGCTCGCCTGATTGGCGGCAGCCTGCTGTTCGGGATCGGTTGGGGCATCGCCGGCATCTGTCCGGGACCGGCCGTTGCCATCCTGCTGACCGGGCACTGGCAGGTCCTGCTGTTCGTCGCGGCGATGCTCGCCGGGATGCTGATCTTTACTGCGCTGGAAGGCCGGCGCGGACGTTGACCTGGAGAACCTCGATGAAAGCCAATGTTGGAACGCTCGATCGCAGTCTGCGCATCGCCGCAGGACTGATTCTTATCGCGCTGAGCCTTGCCGGTGTCATCGGCCTGTGGGGCTGGATCGGTGTGGTGCTACTGGCGACCGGCATCTTTCGCTTCTGCCCGGCATATCCACTGCTGGGTATCAACACCTGCAAAATGAAATGAAACATATCCACTGAGGTGGCATGCATGTGCGGCTTGATGTAGATCAAGTCGCCCCGGGTTTGCGCTGGGCATGGTCAGGACATAACCAGAACAGCCAATACCTGAGGAGAAATACGCATGCGCACTCTGAGCCTGATGGCCGGGTTGTGCCTGGGCGCCAGCGCCTGGGCCAATGTACCGGCCAACGAACCCGTCGAGCCTATCGCACCGGCCGAGATCACCGATCCGGCCAAGGTGGAACTGGGCAAGCAGCTGTTCTTTGACCCGCGCCTGTCGCGCTCGGGGTTCATTTCCTGCAACTCCTGCCACAACCTGTCGATGGGCGGCAGTGACAACCTGCCCAGCTCCATCGGTCACAACTGGCAGCAAGGGCCGATCAATTCGCCCACGGTGCTCAATTCCAGCCTCAACCTCGCGCAGTTCTGGGATGGCCGCGCCGCCGATCTCAAGGAACAGGCTGCCGGCCCCATCGCCAATCCGATGGAAATGGCCTTCACTCACATTCTCGCCATTGACGTGCTGCGCTCGATCCCGCAATACCGCGAGTCGTTCAAGGCCGTGTACAAGAGCGATGAAATCACCCTGGATGAAGTGACCGACGCCGTCGCCGAGTTCGAAAAGACCCTGGTCACGCCCAATTCGCGCTTCGACCTGTGGCTCAAGGGCGACCAGCAGGCCATCACCCAGACCGAACTGGAGGGCTACCAGCTATTCAAGTCCATCGGCTGCGTCGCCTGCCACAACGGTCCGGCGCTGGGCGGCAACTCGTTCCAGAAGATGGGGCTGGTCGAACCCTATGAAACCAGCAATCCGGCCGAGGGAGTGGCCGGCCTGACTGGCAAGGATGCCGATCGCTTCAAGTTCAAGGTGCCCACCCTACGCAACGTCGAACTGACCTATCCCTACTTCCACGACGGCGCCTACTGGAAGCTGGAGGAGTCGGTAGACATCATGGCGCGCTTGCAGTTGGGGCGTAAGCTGAGCGAGGAAGAGATTGGCAAGATCACCGCCTTTCTCAAGACTCTGACCGGCCAGCAGCCGAGCTTCGCCCTGCCGATCCTGCCGCCGTCGAACAACGATACGCCGCGGCCGCAGCCATTCGAGTGAGCAGGCTGTAACGACAACGCCCGGCGTATGCCGGGCGTTATCGTTTTGTGCAAGGAAGGTGAAACCCCGGGATCGGCGCGCTAGCCTTTGGGCTGCTGCTGGGTGATGCAGTGGATATTGCCACCACCGAGCAGGATCTCGCGGCCTGGCACCATCACCACGCGATGCTCGGGGAAAATACGCTCAAGGATGGCGCGCGCCTCTTCGTCCTTCGGGTCATCGAAGCTCGGCGCGACGATGCCGCCGTTGACGATGAGGAAGTTGACGTAGGAGCCGGCCAAGCGAACCTCCGGGCTACGCTCCTGGCTGCCGTCGACGATGTCGACGCCTGCGCATTCTTCGGCGCTGGCGTGGATCGGGCCGGGGATCGGCATCTTGTGCACGGTCAACTGACGGCCCTTGGCGTCGCGCGCGTTTTCCAGCACACGCATGGCGGCCTGGCAGCGCGGGTAGTTGGGATCGTTCTGATCGTCGGTCCAGGCCAGCAGCACCTCGCCCGGGCGCACGTAGCAGCAGAAGTTGTCGACGTGGCCGTCGGTCTCGTCGTTGTAAAGGCCGTCGGGCAGCCAGATCACCGTATCGATGGCCAGATGCTCGCGCAGCACGGCCTCGATCTCTTCGCGCGACAGGTGCGGGTTGCGGTTTTTGTTCAGCAGGCACTCTTCGGTGGTGATCAGGGTGCCTTCGCCGTCGACGTGGATCGAGCCACCCTCGAGCACGAAACCTTCGGTGCGATAGCGCTTGCAGCCTTCGATCTCGAGAATCTTGCGCGCCACCTGGTCGTCGCGCTGCCACGGCCAGTACAGGCCACCATCAAAACCGCCCCAGGCGTTGAACGTCCAGTCCACGCCGCGCACTTCGCCGCTGGTGTTGGTGACGAAGGTCGGGCCGGTGTCGCGCACCCAGGCGTCGTCGGTGGTGATTTCCACCAGGCGGATGTTGTCGTCATCCAGTCGCGCGCGGGCGTTCTCGTACTGCGCCGCGGATACGCAGACGGTTACCGGTTCGAACTGGGCGATGGCCTTGGCCACTGCGGTGAAGGCCGCCTGCGCCGGCTTGCCGCCGTTGCGCCAGTTGTCCGGGCGCTCGGGCCAGATCATCCAGGTCTGGCTGTGCGGTTCCCATTCTGCCGGCATACGAAAGCCATCGGCGCGTGGTGTGGTGGTCAGCGTGGTCATGTCCTGGTTCCGTAGGGTGCGCCATGCGCACCGGCAAAGTGTTTGTAGGGCTAGGTGCGCACAGCGCACCCTACGAGATCGACGGGGTTTGACCATTGAGCGTGGAAAGTGGCCAGTATAGGTTCGGCCGTCGGTCGCGGAACACACCCCAGGCCGTGCGCACTTTCTCCAGCTCGGTCAGATCGAAGCTGTGCACCAGCACGCCTTCCTCGGTCTGGTTCAGCTCCTCGACCTTCTCGCCGAACTGGTTGGCGATGAACGAGCTGCCGTAGAAGGTGATGTCGTAGCCGTCCTGTTCTTCGCGGCCGATGCGGTTGCTGGCCACCAACGGCATCAGGTTGGCGCCGGCATGGCCCTGCTGCACGCGCTGCCAGTGATCGCGCGAGCTGATGTTCGGGTCATGCGGCTCGCTGCCGATGGCGGTCGGGTAGAAGAGGATTTCCGCGCCCATCAGCGCCATGCTGCGCGCGCATTCCGGGAACCATTGGTCCCAGCAGATGCCGACACCGATCCTGGCGTAGGCGGTATCCCAGACCTTGAAGCCGGTATCGCCGGGGTTGAAGTAATACTTCTCGTGGTAACCGGGGCCGTCCGGGATATGGCTTTTCCGATAAATACCGAGGTTGCTGCCGTCGGCATCGATGACGGCGATGCTGTTGAAGCGCGCGCGGCCAGCGCGCTCGAAGAAGCTGATCGGCAGTACCACCTGCAGCTCGGCAGCGACCTTCTGGAAGTGCTGGATGGCCGGATTTTCCGCCACCGTGGTGGCCAGCTGGGTGTAGTCGGCGTTCGGTTTCTGGCAGAAGTAGGGCGCCTCGAACAGCTCCTGGATCAGGATGATCTGGGCGCCCTGGGCTGCCGCCTGGCGCACCAGCCTCTCGGCGTTGGCGATGTTAGCGGGGGTATCCCAGGAGCAGGCCATCTGGGTCGCGGCGACGGTAACGATACGGGACATGAAGCACCTCTTGGCTCGTTCGCAGGCCGCTCCGGCGGCCCATTCAGAGTGCCGTGGCTGAACATCGACCAGGGCGGGATGTTCGATTTATATCCGATAAATATCGATATTACAAGGTGCTTTGGTCGAATCGGCGAAAAAATATCCGATTTTTATCGATTCAGAAGTTGGCAAGCCGTAGGGTGCCCCAGGCCTCGATTGCCGAGATGTCAGCGGTGCGCACGGCGCACCCTACGGGATAAGCGGCGTGGCTCGTTTCGGCAATGCAGCCGGCAGATACAGGCCGAGATAGGCATCGAATACGCGCATGCCTTCTTCGGCCAGGCGCGGGGTGATCTCCCCGTGCAACTGCACGGAGCGTGCGTAGACGCGATCGCCCAGGGACATGGCCAGGCTGAATACATCGATATCCATCGGTAATTGCGGCAGGGGGAAGTGCCGCTCGAACAGTGCGCGCATCAATCGGCCCAGTTCCAGATCGTGCTGGTGATCAGCCTGGGTCACCTCGGCCAGACCATGCTGGGCGAGGATCAGCTGCCGTGCGGCGGCGTCCTTGGCGTAGATAGCCAGCATGCGCTGCTCGATCAGGCGCGAGAGGTCGTGCCAGGTGCGCAATGCGGCATGCTCGACCGGTTCGAGCAGGCTGCCACGGAAGGCTGCGTGCACGTCCGCGGTCAGCCCTTCGAGCAGGGCCGGCACGCTGGCGAAGAAGTGATACACCGAAGAAGGCGGAATGCCGGCTCGTTCGGCCACCGTGTAGACCGACAGGTTGGCCATACCCTGCTCGGCCAGCAACTCACGAGCGGCAGAGAGAATCACGGCAATACGTGCCTGGCTGCTGGCGCGCGGTTTGCGGATGCTGGCGGGGCGCGACATGGTGAGCTCCTCGGTGGGCGAGGTGCTATTGGACGTCAGGCGCTATTGGCGAGGCAAGCCTCGCCATCCGTTCAGCTGCCGTCGCGGAAGCGCTGCCAGAGGTTGTTGCGTACCTGGGCATGTTTCTCCGAGAGAACCTCCAATGGATACAGGCGGCGCTTGGTGTCCTGATCCGGATACAGGCCGGGCTGCTGCAGCAGGGCGCTGTCGATGAACTGTGCCGAGTCGGCATTGCCGTTGGGGTAGAGCGTCTCGGCGGTAATCTGGGCGATTACCTGCGGCTGCATCAGGTAGTCGATGAAACGGTGGGAGAGATCGGGGCGGCTGGCATTGGCGGGAATCACCAGGTTGTCGACGAACAGTACCGAACCCTCGTCCGGTACCACGAAGCGCACTGGCTGGCCGGCCTGGGCTGCGGCGAGGGCGTCGCCGACCCAGGCCATGGCTAGGCACAGGTCGCCGCTGTTGAGATCTTCGATGTAGCGTTCGCTGTCGACGTAGCGCAGGTTCGGGCGCAGGGCGTCGAGTATCTCTCCGGCGCGCTCGACTCGGCTCGGGGCGCTGCGTGCCAGGCTGCGGCCCTGGTAGTTGAGCAGCAGTGACAGGGTTTCATCCGGTGCATCCAGCACGCTGATGCCGCAACTGGCCAGGCGCTTGCTCTGTTCGGCGTCGAACAGCAGGCTCCAGCTGTCCGGCAGGGGGCCACCATAGGCGGCCTCGGCTCGTGGGGTATTGATTGCCAGGCCAACCGCGCCCCACAGGTAGGGGACGGCGTGCTGGTTCTGCGGGTCGACCGCAGCCAGCTTGCTCAGCAGTTGCTTGTCCAGGTGCGTGCGGTTGGGCAGCAGGTTGAAATCCAGCGGGCGAATGCGGCCGCTGGCAATCAGCCCTGGCAGGTCGTTGTGCGAGGGTACGGCGATGTCGATGGGCTGGCCGCTTTCCAGCGCTTGCGCCAACTCCTCTGCGCTGGCGAAGGTGTGGTACTCGACTTCGATGCCGGTGTCGCGAGTGAAGTTCTCCAGCACCTGCGGCGCGATGTAATCGTTCCAGTTGTAGACACGGATGCTATCGGCGGCCTGAGCCAGGCCGCAGCTCAGGCCCAGCAGGATGGCGGCAAGAGCGCGTTGCATGAGTAACTCCCCGATTGATCAAAGCAACAGTATCCGGCGGTCTGATTTGCCGGAGTTTGATGCATGTCAGCGCAGTCGCCTTGTGGCGAACCGCTGGTCCCTACGCAAAGCGTCAGAGCTGTCGGTTGGCAGTTGGCAGGCAAAAAGAAGCCGGCTCTGCGGCCGGCTTTCTCGGTGTTACACGGTGTGCAGGTACCAGTTGTACTCGAGGTCGGAGATGGTGGTCTCGAACTCCTGCAGCTCGGCTTCCTTGCATGCGACGAAGATGTCGATGTACTTCGGGTCGATGTACTTGTTCAGCACTTCGCTGTCGTCCAGCTCGCGCAGGGCATCGCGCAGGTTGTTCGGCAGGCTGGGTTCGAGCTGTTCGTAGGAGTTGCCCTCGATCGGCTCGCCCGGTTCGATCTGGTTGGTCAGGCCGTGGTGGATACCGGCGAGAATCGAAGCCAGCATCAGGTAGGGGTTGGCATCAGCACCGGCAACGCGGTGTTCGATGCGTACCGCGTCGGCGCTGCCAGTCGGCACGCGTACGGCCACGGTGCGGTTGTCCAGCGCCCAGCTCGGTGCATTGGGCACGTAGAACTGTGCGCCGAAGCGACGGTAGGAGTTGACGTTGGGGCAGAGGAAAGCCATCGACGCCGCCATGGTGTCGAGAATGCCGCCCACGGCATGGCGCAGCGAGGTGTTCTGCAGCGGATCGTCGGCGGCGAAGATGTTCTTGCCGGTCTTCTTGTCCAGCAGCGAGATATGCACGTGCAGACCATTGCCCGCCTGGCCCGGGTAGGGCTTGGCCATGAAGGTGGAATCCATTTCATGGTCGTAGGCGATGTTCTTGATCAGGCGCTTGAGCAGCAGCGCGTAGTCGCAGGCCTTGATGGCATCTTCGACGTGATGCAGGTTGACCTCGAACTGCGCCGGGGCGCTTTCCTTGACGATGGCGTCGGCCGGGATGTCCTGCTCCTTGGCCGCTTCGAGCATGTCCTGCAGGCAATCGACGTACTCGTCGAGGTCGTCGATCAGGTAGACCTGAGTGGAATGCGGGCGTTTGCCGGAGATCGGCGAGCGTGGCGGCTGCGGGCGACCGTTCACGTTCTCCTGGTCGATCAGGTAGAACTCCAGTTCGAAGGCTGCGCAGATACGCAGGCCCAGTTCGTCGAACTTCTGCACCACCTGGCGCAATACCTCGCGCGGGTCGGCGAAGAAAGGCGTGCCGTCCAGCTCGTGCATGGTCATCAGCAGCTGCGCGGTGGGGCGCTTCTGCCAGGGTTCGTTGCACAGGGTATTGGGGATGGGGAAGCAGATACGGTCGGCGTCACCGATATCCAGGCCAAGGCCGGTGCTCTCGACGGTGGAACCGTTGATGTCGAGGGCGAAGAGCGAGGCCGGCAGGTTGATGCCTTTCTCGTACACCTTGTGCAGGGCGTTTCGATCGATGCGCTTGCCGCGCACCACGCCATTCATATCTGCAATAAGAAGGTCGACGAACTGGACCTCGGGATGTTCCTTGAGGAACGCGTTCGCTTCGTTAAGCTGAACGGCACGCGGGGGTACCGACATGATGCAACACCTTTTTGTTAAATATATCAATCATGCGACTGCATGGGTGTGAGTCAATCCGAAACGCACTTTACTGTCAAGCTGGCCCAATGATGCCCTGTAGTGGGGCGTGGTGGCCATTTTTGGGGCATTTCAAGGCCTTTCAGCGGGCTCCAAGCGTTGATCTCTCAGGCTGCTCAGTGGGGTGTGTTCAATTTTTTACAGAGCTATTGTGTAAAAAAATGAACAAGGCTAAGCTCAGTTCAAACCCATAACAGCAATAATACGGGTGTCTCATGTTTTGCCTGCCGGCCATCGGCGTCAGCGCTTGCGCCAGGACCATCGGTCACGCGACCTCTTCCCTCATCAACGAGGCGAGCCCGCTCATCATGCAGGCCGGATCAGTCATGAGCATGACCGCTGCAACGCAGCAACATCTCTCCCTTGCGGCCTCTGCGCCGCGTGGCCTGTCTCGTCAGGCTGTTCGCTCATTCCATACCCTGCACGATAGCGTACGTGGCTGCGCAACGCTCCCTGGCGTGCGCCCAGGCCGTTGCTCTGCAGCGCACCGCTCACTCGCGGGCTTTGCTGGGCTCGCGCAATCCCCCGAGCTAGAAGGCTCGGCGCTCGTGAGAAAGGGTGAGCGATTTTATTTCGGTGGAGTGAAATGCCAGGTGTCGGAGGTGCCGCACCCCTAGTAGCATCCACCCGAATATCTCGCCTTCTTTCAGGCCTTTGGTGAGGCTTGCAGGGAGAAGGCGGGGCAACGCTGAACCCGCTATAACTCAAGCTGGTTCTACAACCCTGAGGTCTCTATGAGTACCAAGCTAGACCAGCTCACGAGCTGGCTGAAAGAACGCAAAATCACCGAAGTCGAATGCCTGATCAGTGACCTGACCGGCATTGCCCGCGGCAAGATCTCGCCGACCAACAAGTTTCTCGACGAGAAAGGCATGCGCCTCCCCGAGAGCGTGCTGCTGCAGACCGTGACGGGCGACTATGTCGAGGACGACATCTATTATGACCTGCTGGACGAAGCGGACATCGACATGTTCTGCCGTCCGGATGCCAACGCTGTCTTCGTCGTGCCCTGGGCCATCGAGCCCACTGCCATGGTGATCCACGATACGTTCGACAAGCAGGGCAACCCCATCGAACTGTCGCCGCGCAACATTCTCAAGAAGGTGTTGCAGATGTACGCCGAGAAGGGCTGGAAGCCCATCGTCGCGCCGGAGATGGAGTTCTATCTGACCAAGCGCAACAGCGATCCGGACTTCCCGCTGGTAGCGCCTGTTGGCCGCTCCGGCCGCCCGGAAACCGGACGTCAGAGCTTTTCCATCGATGCGGCCAACGAGTTCGACCCGCTGTTCGAAGACATGTACGACTGGTGCGAGCTGCAAGGCCTGGATCTGGATACCCTGATCCACGAAGAAGGCCCGGCGCAGATGGAAATCAACTTCCGTCATGGCGATGCACTGCACCTGGCCGACCAGATTCTGGTGTTCAAACGCACCATGCGTGAGGCCGCACTCAAGCATGACGTGGCGGCCACCTTCATGGCCAAGCCGATCACCGACGAGCCTGGCAGCGCCATGCACATCCACCAGAGCGTGGTCGACATCAAAACCGGCAAGAACATCTTCTCCAACGAAGACGGGACGATGAGCGAGCTGTTCATGCACCACATCGGGGGGTTGCAGAAATACATCCCCGAGCTGTTGCCGCTGTTCGCGCCGAACGTCAACTCGTTCCGCCGCTTCCTGCCCGATACCTCGGCGCCGGTGAACGTGGAGTGGGGCGAGGAAAACCGCACCGTAGGCCTGCGCGTACCTGAGGCCAGCCCGCAGAACCGCCGCGTGGAAAACCGCCTGGCTGGCGCTGATGCCAACCCCTACCTGGTGCTGGCGGCGACCCTGCTGTGCGGCTACATGGGCATGGTTGGCGGGGTCAAGCCCGGTGCACCGGTCAAGGGCCGCGGTTACGAGCGTCGCAATCTGCGCCTGCCGGTGACCATCGAGAGCGCCCTGGAGCGTATGGAAGCCTGCAAGGACGCCGAGAAATTCCTCGGCGAGAAGTTCATCCGTGGCTATGTCGCGGTCAAGCGTGCCGAGCACGAGAACTTCAAGCGCGTGATCAGCTCCTGGGAACGCGAGTTCCTCCTGCTGTCGGTGTAATGCATTGATGGCACTGTGGAAGGGCTTCAGTGGCGATGGCCGCCGCTGGAGCACCTCCCACGAACCAACGGATTTTTCGTGGGCCGCCAAGGCGGCTCGCACCAATAAGGTGTTGTGATGAACCAGCAATCCAAGAACCCCAAGACCGCCCAGTGGCAGGCCCTGAGCCAGGCCCACCACCTGGCGCCGTTCAGTGATTACAAGCAGCTGGCCGAGAAGGGCCCGCGCATCATCACCGAGGCAAAAGGCGTGCACCTGTGGGACAGCGAGGGCAACAAGATCCTCGATGGCATGGCCGGTCTGTGGTGCGTGGCCGTCGGCTATGGCCGCGAGGAGCTGGTCGAAGCTGCCGCTACGCAGATGCGCCAGTTGCCGTTCTACAACACCTTCTTCCAGACCGCCCATCCGCCGGTGTTGGAGTTGGCGCATGCCATTTCCCAGCTGGCGCCGGCCGGCATGAACCACGTGTTCTTCACCGGCTCGGGCTCGGAGGGCAATGACACCATGCTGCGCCTGGTACGCCACTACTGGGCGTGCAAGGGCCAGTCGAGCAAGAAGATCATCATCGGCCGCGACAATGGTTACCACGGCTCCACCGTGGCCGGTGCCAGCCTCGGCGGCATGAAGTTCATGCACGAGCAGGGCGACCTGCCGATCCCCGGTATCGCCCATATTCCGCAGCCGTACTGGTTCGGTGAGGGCGGCGACCAATCGCCTGAAGCATTCGGTATCTGGGCTGCCGACCAGTTGGAGAAGAAGATTCTCGAACTGGGCGTGGACAATGTCGCGGCTTTTATCGCCGAGCCGATCCAGGGTGCTGGCGGTGTGATCATTCCGCCCGAGACCTACTGGCCGCGCATCAAGGAAATCCTGGCCAAGTACGACATTCTTTTCGTCGCCGATGAAGTGATCTGCGGTTTCGGCCGTACCGGCGAGTGGTTCGGCAGCCAGTACTACGACCTCAAGCCTGACCTGATGACCATCGCCAAGGGCCTTACCAGCGGTTACGTGCCGATGGGCGGGTTGATCGTCAGCGACAAGGTGTTCGAGGTGATCGAGGCGCACGGCGATTTCAACCATGGCTTTACCTATTCCGGCCATCCAGTGGCGGCAGCGGTGGGCCTGGAGAACCTGCGCATTCTCAAGGAAGAAGGCATCGTCGAGCGGGTGAAGGCAGAAACGGCACCGTATTTGCAGCGTCGTCTACGTGAGCTGGCCGATCACCCGCTGGTGGGCGAAGTGCGCGGCGTCGGCATGCTTGGCGCCATCGAGTTGGTGCAGGACAAGGCGACGCGCACACGTTATCCGGGTGACAAGGCGGTAGGCATGATCTGCCGCGGCCACTGCTTTAATAACGGTCTGATCATGCGCGCCGTGGGCGACACCATGATCATCGCGCCACCACTGGTGATCAGCCAGGCGGAAGTGGATGAGCTGGTAGAGAAAGCACGCAAGTGCCTGGATCTGACCCTGCGTGACCTGTCGGTCTGAAAGCCCGCAGTCACGGAAAGTTGTCAGCGGTGCCATGACCTTGCCAGACTGCGCCAGAGTGCACGAGCCGGCCTGATTCGAACGGCTTGCGCGACCTCTGGAATAACGACACAACAACAGGAGCTGTACGCATGAAAACATTCGGCAAGACCCTTCTCGCGTTGTCCCTGACCGCGGCCGTGGCAGGCGCTGCTCAGGCTGACAGCAAGGTGCTGCATGTCTACAACTGGAGCGATTACATCGCCGAAGACACGCTGGCCAACTTCGAGAAGGAAACCGGCATCAAGGTCGTCTACGACGTCTTCGACAGCAACGAAGTACTGGAAGCCAAGCTGCTGGCCGGCAGCTCCGGTTACGACGTAGTCGTGCCGTCCAACCCGTTCCTGGCCAAGCAGATCAAGGCTGGCGTGTTCCAGAAACTGGACAAGTCCAAGCTGCCGAACTGGTCGAACCTGGACAAGGACCTGCTCAAGGCCCTGGAGCCGAGCGATCCGGGCAACCAGTACTCGATCCCCTACATGTGGGGCACCATCGGCATCGGCTACAACGTCGAGAAGGTCAAGGCCGTGCTCGGCGAAGACGCGCCGGTCGACTCCTGGGATCTGGTGTTCAAGCCCGAGAACATGGAAAAGCTCAAGGCCTGCGGCGTTTCCTTCCTCGATTCCCCAACCGAAATTCTCCCGGCCGCTCTGCACTACCTGGGCTACGCCCCGGACAGCAGCAAGGCTGACGAACTGAAGAAGGCCGAGGAACTGTTCCTCTCCATCCGTCCTTCGGTGGCTTACTTCCACAGCTCCAAGTACATCTCCGACCTGGCCAACGGCAACATCTGCGTCGCCATCGGCTACTCGGGCGATATCTACCAGAGCAAGGCACGCGCCGAAGAAGCGAAGAACGGCGTGGAAGTCGGCTACAACATTCCGAAGGAAGGCGCGGGCTCCTTCTTCGACATGCTGGCAGTGCCGGCCGACGCCAAGAACGTCGAAGCTGCACACGTGTTCCTCAACTACCTGATGGAGCCGGCGGTGATGGCCAACATCACCAACTACGTGCAGTTCCCCAACGGCAACGCCGCAGCTACGCCGCTGGTCGATGAGGCGCTGCGCACCGATCCGGGCGTTTACCCGACTCCGGAAGTGCTGAAGAAGATCTACACCTTCCCGGACCTGGCGCCGGCGGTGCAGCGCAACATGACCCGCAGCTGGACCAAGATCAAGTCCGGTCGCTAAGCAACGAAGCAACGCCGCCTGGCGGGTTCGCCCGCCAGGTACCCAAATCGCGAGAAGAGGAAACGTTATGCGTCGTTCTACCCTGCTGGCCGGCCTTGTCGCCGCTGCCATTGGCATGTCCGCAGCTCAGGCAGCCGATCGTGTGGTCAAGGTCTACAACTGGTCCGACTACATTGCGCCGGACACCATCGCCGAGTTCGAGAAGGAAACCGGTATCAAGGTGGTGTATGACGTTTTCGACTCCAACGAAACCCTCGATGGCAAGCTGGCCACCGGCCAAAGCGGCTATGACGTGGTGGTGCCTACCAACCACTTTCTAGCCAAGCAGGTACGTGCCGGCACCTACCTGAAACTGGACAAGTCCAAACTGCCCAACCTGGTCAATCTCGATCCGACCATCATGAAGAACCTGGCCGCGGGCGACCCCGGCAACGAATACTCGGTGCCCTACCTGTGGGGCACCAATGGCATCGGCCTGAACGCCACCAAGGCCCGTGCCGTGCTCGGCGATGACGCACCGCTGGATTCCTGGGCGCTGCTGTTCGATCCGCAATATGCCGAGAAACTCGCCTCCTGTGGCATCGCCCTGCTCGACTCGGGCGACGAAGTGCTGCCGCAGACGGTCAACTACCTGGGCATGTCGCCGCATACCACCAAGCGCGAAGACTACGAGAAGGCCTTCGAGCAGATGATGAAGGTGCGTCCCTACATCACCTACTTCCACAGTTCCAAGTTCATCTCCGATCTGGCCAACGGCAACATCTGCGCCGCTTTCGGTTACTCCGGTGACGTGCTGCAGGCCGCCGACCGCGCCGAAGAGGCCGGCCGCAGCGACGAGATCATCTACATCATTCCCAAGGAAGGCACCGCCATGTGGGCGGACCTGCTGGCGATTCCCAAGGACTCGAAGAACGTCGACGAAGCGCACGCCTTCATCAACTACCTGCTGCGCCCCGACGTGATCGCCAAGATCAGCGACTACGTGGCCTACGCCAACCCCAACCTCAAGGCCACCGAGCTGGTCGACGAGAGCGTGCGCGAGAACCCGGGCGTTTATCCCAGCGAGGAGGTCATGGCCAAACTCTACGTTGCCGAGGAGCGTACGCCCGAGGTGCAACGCTGGCTGACCCGCGACTGGACGAGAATCAAGAGCGGACGCTGATCGGCGGAAGATTTTCCTATAAAGTGCCGCGCCTTTTTCGGGCGGCACACAATAACGAGGATGATACTGTGCGAGTTACCCTGCCCAAGTCTCTGATCGCCCTGGCGGCCTCCGCTGTCTGTGGTGTGGCCCTGGCCCAACCCAAGGTGCACATCTACAACTGGAGCGATTACATCGGTGAAGAGACGCTGGCCAAGTTCGAGGCGAAAACCGGCATCAAGCCGATCTATGACGTCTTCGACTCCAACGAAACCCTCGAAGGCAAACTGCTCGCCGGCCGCAGTGGCTACGATGTGGTGGTGCCGTCCAACCACTTCCTCGGCAAGCAGATTCGCGCCGGCGCCTTCCAGCCACTCGACCGCAGCAAGCTGAGCAACTGGGACAATCTCGATCCGGCGCTGCTCAAGCAGCTGGAGACCAACGACCCCGGTAACCAGTATTCGGTGCCCTACCTGTGGGGCACCAACGGCATCGGCTACAACGTCGAGAAGGTCAAGGCCGCGCTCGGCGTCGAGGAGATCGATTCCTGGGCCGTGCTGTTCGAGACCGAGAACATCAAGAAGCTCAGCCAGTGCGGCGTCGCCTTCCTCGATTCCGGTGATGAAATGATCCCGGCCATGCTCAATTACCTTGGCCTGGACCCCAACAGCACCAACCCCGACGACTACGCCAAGGCCGAGGCCAAGCTGCTGGAAGTGCGCCCCTACGTCACCTACTTCCACAGCTCCAAGTACATCGGTGATCTGGCCAACGGCAACATCTGCGTGGCTGCCGGTTTCTCCGGCGACATCCTGCAGGCCGCCGACCGTGCCGACGAGGCTGGCAAGGGCATCGAAATCGCCTACAGCATTCCCAAGGAAGGTGCCAACCTCTGGTTCGACATGATGGCCATTCCCGCCGACGCGGCGAACGCCGAACAGGCGCATGCCTTCATCAACTTCCTCCTCGCGCCCGAGGTGATCGCCGAAGTCAGTGACTACGTCGGTTATGCCAACCCCAATACCAAGGCGGATGAATTCATGGATGAGGAGGTGCGCAACGACCCCTCCGTTTACCCGTCACAAGCGGTGCTGGACAAACTGTACATCTCCGCCGAGCTGCCGGTTCGCGTGCAGCGCCTGATGACCCGCAGTTGGACCAAGGTCAAGTCGGGTCAGTAATCGTTCCTGCCCGGCCGCAGGGGTCGGGCACAATCTTCCGGGAGTTTTCCTAAATGGCTGTTGCCTCCAGCGCCTACAAAAAAGCCCTCGAGGGGGATCAGACACCGAAAGAGGTGCTGGTCAAGATCGATCGGGTGACCAAGAAGTTCGACGAGACGGTGGCCGTCGACGATGTCTCGCTGACCATCAACAAGGGCGAGATCTTCGCTCTGCTGGGTGGCTCCGGCTCCGGCAAGTCGACCCTGCTGCGCATGCTCGCCGGCTTCGAGCGTCCGACCGAAGGACGCATCATCCTCGATGGCGTCGACATCACCGACATGCCGCCCTACCAGCGGCCGATCAACATGATGTTCCAGTCCTACGCGCTGTTCCCGCACATGACAGTGGCGCAGAACATCGCCTTCGGCCTGCAGCAGGACAAGCTGCCCAAGGCCGAGATCGAAGAGCGCGTGGCCGAGATGCTCAAGCTGGTACACATGACCCAGTACGCCAAGCGCAAGCCACACCAGCTCTCCGGTGGTCAGCGTCAGCGCGTGGCCCTGGCCCGCTCCCTGGCCAAGCGCCCCAAGCTGCTGCTGCTCGACGAGCCGATGGGTGCGCTGGACAAGAAGCTGCGTTCGCAGATGCAGCTGGAACTGGTGGAGATCATCGAGCGTGTCGGCGTGACCTGTGTGATGGTGACCCACGACCAGGAAGAGGCCATGACCATGGCCCAGCGCATCGCCATCATGCACCTGGGCTGGATTGCCCAGACCGGTAGCCCGATCGATATCTACGAGACGCCGACCAGCCGCCTGGTGTGTGAGTTCATCGGCAACGTCAACCTGTTCGACGGTCAGATCACCAGCGACGAGGCCGACCACGCGATCATCGACTGCCCGCATCTGGACAAGCCGATCTACATCGGCCACGGCGTCAGCACGCGCGCCGAGAACAAGTCCGTCAGCTACGCCCTGCGCCCGGAAAAACTGCTGATGGCCACCGCGCTGCCGGATGACCACGAGCATCCCGATTACAACTGGAGCCGTGGCCACGTGCACGACATCGCCTACCTCGGCGGTCACTCGGTGTACCACGTCAAGCTCACTTCCGGGCAGATCGTGCAGTGCTTCATCGCCAACGCCGAGCGCCGCGGCAAGCGCCCGACCTGGGACGATCCGGTGGTGGTGTACTGGGAAGACGACAGCGGCGTGGTACTGCAATCATGAAACCGAGCAAACTGGTGCGCTATCTGCCCACTGGGCGGCATGCCGTTATCGGCATACCCTTCCTCTGGCTGTTCATGTTCTTCCTGCTGCCATTCATCATCGTGCTGAAGATCAGCTTCGCCGAAGCCGACGTGGCGATTCCGCCCTATACGGAAATCTACCAGTGGGCGGACAACAAGCTGACGCTGCTGTTGAATTTCGGCAACTACATCTTCCTTAGCGAAGATGCCCTGTACCTGTCGGCCTACCTGGGTTCGCTGCAGATCGCCTTCTTTAGCACCTTGCTCTGCCTGTTGATCGGCTACCCGATGGCCTATGCCATCGCCCGGGCGCCGAAAGAGCACCAGACGGTACTGCTGCTGCTGATCATGATGCCGACCTGGACTGCGATCCTGATCCGCGTCTATGCCTGGATGGGCATCCTCGGCAACAACGGCCTGCTCAACAGCCTGCTGATGGGCATTGGTCTGATCGATACGCCGCTGCAGATTCTCAACACCAACACCGCGGTCTATATCGGCGTCGTGTATTCGTACCTGCCGTTCATGATCCTGCCGCTCTACGCCAACCTGGTGAAGCACGACCTCAGCCTGCTGGAGGCCGCCTCCGATCTGGGGTCGAGTAATTTCAACAACTTCTGGAAGATCACCGTGCCGCTGTCGAAGAACGGCATCATCGCCGGCTCCATGCTGGTGTTCATTCCGGTGGTCGGCGAGTTCGTCATCCCCGAACTGCTTGGCGGCCCGGAGACCCTGATGATCGGCAAGGTGCTGTGGCAGGAGTTCTTCAACAACCGCGACTGGCCGGTAGCGTCCGCCCTGGCCGTGGTGATGCTGGCGATCCTGATCGTGCCCATCATTCTCTTTAACCGTAACCAGGCGAAAGAACTGGAGGGCCGCCCATGAAGCGTTTCAGTTTCTCCAGCATCATGCTCTGGGCTGGCTTGATCTTCATCTACCTGCCCATGGTCATTCTGGTCATCTACTCGTTCAACGCCTCGCGGCTGGTAACGGTGTGGGGCGGCTGGTCGGTGAAGTGGTACGTCGGTTTGCTGGACAACACCCAGCTGATGAACTCGGTGATGCGCTCGCTGGAAATCGCCTGCTACACCGCCATCGCGGCGGTGGCGCTGGGCACCCTCGCGGCCTTCGTGCTGACCCGCATCACCCACTTCAAGGGCCGCACCCTGTTCGGTGGCCTGGTCACCGCGCCGCTGGTGATGCCGGAAGTGATCACCGGTCTGTCGCTGCTGCTGCTGTTCGTGCTGATGGCGCAGCTGATCGGCTGGCCAATGCAGCGTGGCATGACCACCATCTGGATCGCCCACACCACCTTCTGCTCGGCCTATGTGGCGGTGGTGGTGTCGTCGCGTCTACGTGAACTGGACATGTCCATCGAAGAGGCGGCCATGGACCTGGGGGCGCGGCCGTGGAAGGTGTTCTTCCTGATCACCGTGCCGATGATCGCGCCGTCGCTGGCAGCAGGGGCGATGATGTCCTTCGCCCTGTCGCTGGACGACCTGGTATTGGCCAGCTTCGTCTCTGGTCCGGGTTCGACTACCTTGCCAATGGAGATCTTCTCCGCCGTGCGCCTGGGGGTTAAGCCGGAGATCAACGCGGTGGCCAGCCTGATCCTGCTGGCGGTGTCGTTTGCCACCTTCCTGGCCTGGTTCTTCGCCCATCGCGCCGAGGAAAAACGCAAGAAGGCCATGCAGCAGGCCATGGACGAGACCACCAATCCGTCCTGGCAGCAGGTCGTCGACAGCCGTCGCAGCACCAGCAGCAACTGAGCTTCTGGCTGAAAGCAAAACGGGCCCCGCGGGGCCCGTTTTTCATGCGGTAGGGTGCGCCGTGCATGCGCTATTTCACCAACGCCTTCCAGGCCTTGAGGCTGTTCACGATCTGCGTCTGAGTCGCACGCAGTTGGCGCTGCTCATCGTCCAATTCCTGCTGCGCCAGACCATACAGCTTGTTCAGCTCGCCATACAGGCGGTCGACCTCGGGCACTTCCAGCACGCCTCGCGCCAGACGCAACCAGACCAGCAGGCGCTCCAGGCGCGGCATCTGCTCAGCCAGATCTTCCGGTTGCTGCTGGTAGCGACGCAGTTGCAGGGCCGTGCCTTCTTCGTTCAGCAGGGTCGGCAGCCAGTTGCCCAGGGCTGCGTTACCCTGGCGGTTACCGCGATTGTTGCGCTCTGCCGTCCAGCTGCGTTGCAGCAGCCAGTGCGACAGCTTCAGCGACAGCAGGCCCCAGCGGCAGCCATCCAGTTCGGCGGCGAACAGCGCGGGAGCGTTGCGCCGCATGCTGTCGTCGTGCTGCCCAGCCGCCAGGCGCGGTCGCCAGTCATCGAGCAGCGCATCGAGTGCTTCACGCAATTCGCGCGAGCTGGCACGCGGCGCCGCCTGGCCGAGGCTGGCGAGCAGGGCGCGCAGGTCGATCAGTTGCTCCAGCCATTGCTGCAACAGACTCCAGTGACCATTCCAGCGATACTGCTCGGCCAGGCGCTGGCTGGCGCCGAGCAGGTGCCAGGCGAGTGCGGCGAAAGTGTCGTCCAGGCTCATCTCACCCTGCAGCTTGGGTGCTGGCAGGCTGAGGTTATAGCTGCCAGCATCGAACAGACGATAGCCCCGCTCGGCCTTGCTGATGTCGCAGGGCATCAGCGGCAGTTCGGCGGCCAGCTCACAGGCCAGCTCCAGCAGCGCGGCGGGTTCGCCCTGGCGCAGCTCCAGCTCCAGCTCGCAAATCTCTTCTTCGCCTTCACCGGCGATCACCTTGCCCAGGTCCAGCGCGGCTTCGATGACGACCTTGGCCTTGCCACGGCCCCAGGCAATCTCCGCTTTTTCACGGACGAAATCGGTGGTGAACAGCGGCTGCAGGGTTTTCTTGTCCAGTTCGGCCAGGCTGGCCGGCCAGCAACTGTCGTCGAGCTTTTTCAGGTCGAGCTTGGCCTTGCTCAGGTACCAGTCCCACTCGTTGCGTTCGGACAGGCCGGCGACGCTCTGGCCGCGGCTCTTCAGGGTCTGGATGAACTGCTCGCCGTCACGGCGCAGGCGCAGGGCGACCTTGGCCCCGGCCAACTCGCGATCGGGGGTGTCATAGTACTGGTTGAACAGTTCGCCGCGTTGCCAGCCGCTCTTGTTGCGCTTCTTCAGCAGCGGGTGTTCACGCAGTGCTGCCAGGGTGGCGCGGCTGGCGCGCAGTTTGATTTCGGTTTCTTTGACCATGGTGAGGAGCTAGATAGCCTTTTATGAAAATGTGACAGACCGATGACACGCGCTGGCGGATGACGAAGCCGGTCCCTATACTTGCGGCCTTCTCAAAACGGGGGCTTACCCTATGCCTATCAATCCCTTTGTCAGCCTGTTCGGCCGTTCACCCATCGGCCCCATGCAACAGCATATCGCCAAGGCCCACGAGTGCGCGGCGAACCTGGTGCCCTTCTTCGAGGCCATAATGGCCGAGGATTGGGTCAAGGTAGAACAGGTACAACAGGAGATGTCCCGGCTGGAGCACGAGGCCGACAAGCTGAAGAAAAGCGTGCGTCTGCACCTGCCCAAGAGCCTGTTCCTGCCGGTGCCGCGTTCGGACCTGCTTGAGCTGCTCAGTGTACAGGACAAAGTCGCCAACCGTGCCAAGGACATCGCCGGCCTGATGCTTGGCCGCCAGATGGCCATTCCGCAGGCGCTGCAGCCGCTGATGCGCACCTACGTGCAGCGCAGTGTGGACGCCAGCGCCCAGGCGCTGAAGGCGATGAACGAATTGGACGAGCTGCTCGAGACCGGTTTCGCCGGCCGTGAAGCGGTGCTTGTGGAAACCCTGATCGAGGAGCTCGGTTCGATCGAAAACGATACCGATCGCCTGCAAATCGAGGTGCGCCGCAACCTGTTCAAGCTGGAGAAGGACCTTCCCCCGGTCGATGTGATGTTCCTCTATCAGATCATCGACTGGGTCGGCGATGTCGCCGACCGCGCCCAACGAGTGGGCAACCGACTGGAACAACTGCTGGCGCGCTAAGCGCCAGTGTCCTTTCTGGGATCTACGGAAAACTAATTTATGTCTCTGATTGCGGACTACGGGCTGGTTCTGCTCGTTCTTGCCTGCCTTTTCGGTTTTTTCATGGCCTGGGGTGTTGGAGCCAACGATGTAGCCAATGCTATGGGTACATCCGTTGGCTCGCGTGCACTTACCATCAAGCAGGCGATCATCATCGCCATGGTCTTCGAGTTCGCCGGTGCCTATCTGGCTGGCGGCGAGGTGACCGAAACCATCAAGAACGGCATCGTCGATGCCAACATGATCAGCCCCAATCTGATGGTGCTGGGCATGATGTCGGCGTTACTGGCAGCCGGTACCTGGCTGCTGGTGGCTTCGACACGTGGCTGGCCGGTATCGACCACACATACCATCGTCGGTGCCGTGATCGGCTTCGCTGCAGTCGGCGTGTCGATGGATGCGGTGCACTGGGGCGGCGTCGGCCCTATCGTCGCCAGTTGGGTGGTTACGCCGCTGCTGGCCGGGATCATCTCCTTCTGCCTGTTCGTCAGCGTGCAGAAACTGATCATCGACACCGATAATCCCTTCCTGAACGCCAAGCGCTACGTACCGCTGTACATGTTCATCACCGGTTTTGTGATCTCGCTGATGACCATGACCAAGGGCCTCAAGCATGTTGGTCTGAACCTTTCCAGCACCGAAGGGTTCCTGCTTTCGGTCGCTATCGGTGTGCTGGTCATGCTCATCGGTATTGCCCTGCTCAGCCGCATCCATGTCGATGTCGAGGCTGACAAGGCCTTCCATTTCTCCAGCGTGGAGAAAGTGTTTGCCATCCTGATGATCTTCACCGCCTGCTCCATGGCATTTGCTCATGGCTCCAACGACGTGGCCAATGCGGTCGGTCCGCTGGCCGCCATCGTCGGCGTGATCCAGAGTGGCGGTGAGCTGGCTGCCGGGGAAAAGTCTCTGGTACCGGGCTGGATTCTGCTGCTGGGTGCACTGGGTATCGTGGTCGGCCTGGCCACCTACGGTTACAAGGTTATCGCCACCATCGGCAAGGAAATCACCGAGCTGACGCCAAGCCGTGGTTTTGCTGCGGAGCTGGCTGCCGCCACCACCGTAGTCAGCGCTTCAGGTCTGGGGCTGCCGGTTTCCACCACCCACACCCTGGTCGGCGCCATTCTCGGTGTTGGCCTGGCACGCGGCATCGGCGCACTGAACCTGGGCATGATCGGCAAGATCTTCCTGTCCTGGATCATTACCCTGCCGGCAGGTGCGATCCTGTCGATCATCTTCTTCTTCATCCTGCGCGCGCTGTTCGGCGGGGTTTGATTCCACTTCGGCGGTTTCACCGACAGGACGATGCCCCTATGATGGGGCATCGTTTTAGGAGATCGCCGATGCCCCTGCCGTCCTTTCAAGAGCAGTTCGCTGCGCTGATCGCTGCGCCATCGGTGAGCTGCACCCAGCCCAATTGGGACCAGAGCAACGCGCCCGTCATCGAGCTGCTCGCTGCCTGGCTGGGTGATCTGGGTTTTGCCTGCGAAACCCAGCAGATCGCTCCGGGCAAATTCAACCTGCTCGCCAGCTATGGCTCCGGCCCTGGCGGTCTGGTGCTGGCCGGGCATAGCGACACCGTGCCCTTCGATGCCGCGCTGTGGCAGACCGACCCACTCAAGCTGACCGAGGTCGGCGACCGCTGGGTGGGCCTCGGCAGTTGCGACATGAAAGGTTTTTTTGCCCTGGCCATCGAAGCCGTGCGGCCGCTGCTCGATCAGCCGTTCAAGCAACCCCTGCTGATCCTTGCCACCTGTGATGAAGAGAGCTCCATGGCCGGCGCCCGCGCCCTGGCCGAGGCCGGCCGGCCGCTTGGCCGTGCGGCGGTGATTGGCGAGCCGACCGGCCTCAAGCCCATCCGCCTGCACAAGGGTGTGATGATGGAGCGCATCGACATTCTCGGCCAGAGCGGCCACTCCTCCGACCCGGCGCTTGGCCGCAGTGCGCTGGAGGCCATGCAGGACGTGAT
Source organism: Ectopseudomonas toyotomiensis (assembly GCF_017167985.1). NCBI lineage: Bacteria > Pseudomonadati > Pseudomonadota > Gammaproteobacteria > Pseudomonadales > Pseudomonadaceae > Ectopseudomonas > Ectopseudomonas toyotomiensis. The sequence goes on from NZ_CP070505.1 coordinate 2,705,424, forward strand.
GGGCGAGTTGCGCGGCCTGCGCGCGCAGTGGCAACGCGAGTTCAACAACCCGCAATTCGGCGTGCCGCAACCGACGCTGAATCTTGGCTGCATCCATGGCGGCGATAATCCCAACCGCATCTGTGGCCAGTGCGCGCTGGAGTTCGACCTGCGCCCGTTGCCGGGCATGGACCCGGAGCAACTGCGTGAGGCGATTCGCGGCAAGCTGCAGCCGTTGGCGCTCAAGCATCAGGTGCGCATCGACTACGGCCCGTTGTTCCCGGCCGTACCGCCCTTCGAGCAATCTGCCGATGCCGAGCTGGTGCGCCTGGCCGAGCGTCTGACCGGGCACAGCGCGCAAGCGGTGGCATTTGGCACCGAGGCGCCTTATCTTCAGCAACTTGGCTGCGAGACCCTGGTGCTCGGCCCCGGTGACATCGACTGCGCCCACCAGCCCGGGGAACACCTGGAGCTGGCGCGCATCGAACCCACTGTGGCGCTGCTGCGCCAGTTGATCCAACACTATTGCCTGACGCGGAGTGAAGACGTGCAACGACGATGAGAGCCAGCCCCGAGCCCGCCCTATCGCTCATGGCGGGTTGTACCCGCCCTACGTCTGGACGCCACGGATCTCTACATGCACGACTACGTCACCTGGTTACGCCACGCTTCGCCCTACATCAACGCTCACCGCGACTGCACGTTCGTGGTCATGCTGCCGGGCGAGGGCGTTGCCCACCCGAACTTCGCCAATATCGTCCACGATCTGGTGCTGCTGCACAGCCTCGGTGTGCGCCTGGTGCTGGTACACGGCTCGCGTCCGCAGATCGAGGCGCGCCTGGCTGCTCGTGGCCTGATCCCGCATTACCATCGCGACTTGCGCATCACCGACGCACCGACCCTGGAATGCGTGATCGACGCCGTCGGCCAGTTGCGCATCGCCATCGAAGCGCGCCTGTCGATGGACATGGCCGCCTCGCCGATGCAGGGCTCGCGCCTGCGTCTGACCAGCGGCAACTTCGTCACCGCGCGGCCGATCGGCGTGCTCGACGGCATCGACTATCACCACACCGGCGAAGTGCGGCGTATCGATCGCAAGGGCATCAATCGCCAACTCGACGAGCGCAGCATCGTGCTGCTGTCGCCGCTGGGGTACTCGCCTACCGGGGAGATCTTCAATCTGGCCTGTGAGGACGTCGCTACCCGCGCGGCTATCGACCTGGGTGCGGACAAGCTATTGCTGTTCGGCGCCGAAGACGGTCTGCTCGACGAGCAGGGCAGGTTGGTGCGTGAGCTGCGCCCACAGCAGGTGCCGGCGCATCTGGCGCGCCTGGGCAGCAATTATCAGGGCGAACTGCTCGATGCCGCAGCCGAGGCCTGCCGTGGCGGCGTCAAACGCAGCCACATCGTCAGCTACGCCACCGATGGCGCGCTGCTCAGCGAGCTGTTCACCCGCACCGGCAACGGCACGCTGGTGGCGCAGGAGCAGTTCGAATCTCTGCGTGAGGCGACCATCGAGGATGTCGGCGGTCTGATCGAGCTGATCAGCCCGCTGGAAGAGCAGGGCATTCTGGTGCGTCGTTCGCGCGAGGTGCTGGAGCGCGAGATCGAGCAGTTCAGCATCGTCGAACGCGAGGGGCTGATCATCGCCTGCGCAGCGCTCTATCCCATCGCCGATTCCGACTGTGGCGAGCTGGCCTGCCTGGCGGTCAATCCTGATTACCGCCATGGCGGCCGCGGCGACGAGTTGCTCGAACGCATCGAGGCCAGGGCGCGGGCGCAGGGGATCAAGATCCTGTTCGTACTCACCACCCGCACCGCCCACTGGTTCCGCGAGCGCGGCTTCGAGCCAAGCAGCGTCGAGCGCATGCCCACCGCGCGGGCGTCGCTGTACAACTACCAGCGCAATTCGAAGGTATTCGAGAAGACGTTGTAAGCGAGGGGTATGAATCGCAGCGAACTGTAGGAGCGGATTTATCCGCGAGCTTCGCGGCTGAAGCCGCTCCTACAGAATTGATTCCAATCGCAACTGCTCTCAGGCGCTGTGCTGCTGCAGGCGCATCTGCTCGAAGCCGTCGTCCCAGCCGGCCTCCCAGGCCGCAGCGGGGATTTCGTCAGGGTAGGGCTGGCGGGTCCTGGGTTGGCCAGTAAGGCCGGCCATATAACCTTGCTGGTAGGCCTTGGTCAGGCTTTCCAGGCTCCATTGCGGCGTGGCGTCATCGGCCATGGGCGCTGCTCGTCTATCGTCCTTTACCCGGCAATGCTAGCTGGCCGGGCGGCCAAGGGAGTGGCCGCCCATCCTGGCTTTTGCTCCGCTGGTTGGCTTTGTGACGCAGTCGACGCTTCGCCGCCTTACACGGCCAAAGCCAGAATGCTCGCCTGGTAGGCCGCGACGAAAGCATCGAAATCACCCTTGGGCTGCGCTTCAAGCTCTGCCTGCGCGGCCAGCGAGTCGTGGGCGGCCTGTTCGAAGGCTTGCTGCTGCTGCGTGCTGAGCGGTTGAGCGCGGAAGTATTCGGCGTGACGCTGGCTCTGCTGCAGGGCGAACTCGGTGAAGCTCGTGCCTTGACGCAGAATCGCCAGGACCTGCGCCGATGGCGTCATCGCCACATCCGCGACCTTGGCTTGCTGTTGCGCCAACGCCTCGATATGCACGCTGCTGCCCTGGCTGCGGTCGAGCAGTTCGGCCAGCGGCAGGATGCGTTCGAGCAGCTCGCTGGCCCACACCTTGAGCTCCACCTGCTGGTTGCCTCTGTGCAGATGCAGGCCGGGACGACGACCTTCCTTGACCACCTTGAGGAAGTTGCTGGTGCAACTGCTGCACTCACCGTTCTCCAGCAGCGGACTGTCTTCCAGTGCACAGAACAGCAGGAAGGCGTCGATGAAGCGCGCCTGCGCCACATCGATGCCCAGTGGCAGGAAGGGGTTGATGTCCAGGCAGCGCACTTCCACGTATTGCACGCCACGGCTCATCAACGCCTGGATCGGGCGCTCGCCGCTGTAGGTGACGCGTTTCGGGCGGATGCTCGAGTAGTACTCGTTCTCGATCTGCAGGATGTTGGTGTTCAGCTGCAGCCACTCGTCGCCGCGCTTGATGCCGGCCTCGACATAGGCCGGGTAGGGCGTGCCTACCGCGAGGCGAAGGCTGTCGGTGTAGCTGGCCAGGTCGTTGTAGCAGGGGGTCAGGCCGGACTGCGCGCTGCTCTGGTAACCCAGGTCGCTCATGCGCAGGCTGGTGGCGTAGGGCAGGTACAGGGTGCTGGTGTCCAGCTCCTGAAGCTGGTGCGGGCGGCCACGCATGAAGCCTTTGTCCAGCGCCGGCGAGGCACCGAACAGGTACATCAGCAGCCAGCTGTAGCGACGGAAGTTGCGGATCAGTGCGATATAGCGCGCCGACTGATAGTCACGCGCACTCTGCTCGTTGCCTTCGCTCTGCTGTTGCAGCTGCCACAGCCCCTCGGGCAGGGAGAAGTTGTAGTGGATGCCGGCGATGCACTGCATGGTCTTGCCGTAACGCAGCGCCAGACCCTTGCGGTACACGTACTTGAGGCGGCCAATGTTGGAGCTGCCGTAGCGGGCGATGGGAATGGTCTCCTCGTCCGGCAGGGCACAGGGCATCGACGGGCTCCACAGCAGTTCGCCATCGAGCTTGTCGTAGGCGAAGCGGTGGATGCTGTCCAGTTCGGCGAGGGTGGCGGCTGGATCATTGGCGGTGCCGGTGATGAACTCCAGCAGCGACTCGGAATAGTCGGTGGTGATCTGCGAATGGGTCAGCGCCGAGCCCAGAGCCTGCGGGTGCGGGGTCAGGGCCAGTTGGCCATCGCGGTCGACGCGCAGGCATTCGCGCTCGATGCCGTGCAGACACTCACCCAGCAGGGACAGGTTGGCCGGCTCGCCGAGCTGAGCCAGGCGGCGGGAGAGAAGATCGCTCAAGATGCAATTCCTAACTGGGCAGTCGCCACAATATGGGGATCGCCCCTGCACTCTGCAAGGGGCGAACGGTTTGCCAGATTAGACCAGGCCGAGCGCGGGCGATTACACGCAGGCGAAGGTGCCTTGCGCCTTGGCGACCAGCTTGTCGCCCTGCAGCACTTCGGCTTCCACCACCTGTGTGCGGCGACCGGCGTGCAGCACCTTGGCGTGGCACAGCACGTTGCCCTCGGATACCGGGCGGATGTAGTTGATCTTGCACTCCAGGGTCACGCTGCTCGGGCCGCCATCGCCCAGGCTATGGCTGGCCTGACCCATGGCGGTGTCGATCAGCGAGAACAGCGCGCCGCCGTGCAGCTTGCCGTGCAGGTTGCGCAGCTCGTCGGTGAGAGTCAGGCGCACGCGCGCCTCGCCGCCGCCGACCTGGAGAATCTCCAGGCCGAGCAGGCGGGAAAAGGCGCTGCTGGCGCCCACGTTGTCAGTCGTGCTCATTTCTTCAACTGCTTGGCGTTGGCGAACAGGGCGGCCATGCCGCCGGTGGCAGGTGCCGGTTTGTCCTGGCTGGAATGGCGTTCGCTGCGTGGGGGATTGCCGCCGCGGTTGCCACCGCGCGACTGGCCGCCACGCGCGCCCTCGACTTTCTCGCCGGGGGTGTCGCCCATGCGCATGGACAGGGCGATACGGTTACGCGGGATGTCCACTTCCATCACCTTGACCTTGACCACGTCGCCGGCCTTGACCGCCTCGTGCGGGTCCTTGATGAACTTCTCCGACAATGCGCTGATGTGCACCAGACCGTCCTGGTGCACGCCGATATCGACGAAGGCGCCGAAGTTGGTGACGTTGGTCACCACGCCTTCGAGCACCATGCCCAGCTTGAGGTCATTGAGGGTTTCCACGCCTTCCTGGAACTCGGCGGTCTTGAACTCCGGACGCGGATCGCGGCCGGGCTTGTCCAGTTCCTTGAGGATGTCGCCGACGGTTACCAGGCCGAAGCGCTCATCGGTGAACTTGGCCGGGTCGAGGCGCTTGAGGAAGCTCGAATCGCCGATCAGCGAGCGGATGTCGCGGCCGGTGTCCTGGGCGATGCGCTCGACCAGCGGGTAGGTTTCCGGGTGCACCGCGGAGGCGTCCAACGGGTTGTCGCCGCTCATCACGCGGAGGAAGCCGGCAGCCTGTTCGAAGGTCTTGTCGCCCAGGCGCGGTACCTTCTTGAGCTCGGCGCGCGAGGCGAAGGCGCCGTTGGCGTCGCGATACTGCACGATGTTCTGCGCCAGGGTGGCGTTGAGGCCGGAGATGCGTGCCAGCAGGGCGGCGGAGGCGGTGTTGACGTCCACGCCGACGGCGTTCACGCAGTCCTCGACCACGGCGTCCAGGCTGCGCGCCAGCTTGAGCTGCGACACGTCGTGCTGGTACTGGCCGACGCCGATGGATTTCGGGTCGATCTTCACCAGTTCGGCCAGCGGGTCCTGCAGGCGACGGGCGATGCTTACTGCGCCGCGCAGGGACACGTCGAGATCGGGGAATTCACGGGCGGCCAGCTCCGACGCCGAGTACACCGAGGCACCGGCCTCGGAGACCATCACCTTGGTCAGTTTCAGGCCCGGTACTTTCTTGATCAGCTCGGCGGCCAGCTTGTCGGTCTCACGGCTGGCGGTGCCGTTGCCGATGGAGATCAGGTCGACGCCATGCTTGGCGCACAGCTTGGCGAGGATGGCCAGGGTGCCGTCCCAGTCGTTGCGCGGCGCGTGCGGGTAGACGGTGGCGGTTTCCAGCACCTTGCCGGTGGCATCGACCACGGCCACCTTGCAGCCGGTGCGCAGACCCGGGTCGAGCGCCAGGGTGGCGCGGGGGCCGGCCGGTGCGGCCAGCAGCAGGTCATGCAGGTTGCGGGCGAATACGGCAATCGCCTCGTCCTCGGCCTTTTCGCGCAGCTCGCCGAGCAGGTCGGTTTCAAGGTGGTTGTACAGCTTGACCTTCCAGGTCCAGCGCACCACTTCGGCCAGCCACTTATCGGCGGCACGGCCTTGCGCGCTGATGCCGAAGCGCTCGCCGATCATCAACTCGCACGGATGCATGGCGCCGGGCAGCTCTTCGCCGACCTTCAGGCTGGCGCTGAGAATACCTTCGTTGCGACCACGGAAGATCGCCAGCGCACGGTGCGACGGCACGCCCTTGAGCGCTTCGTCGTGCTCGAAGTAATCGCTGAACTTGGCGCCTTCGTTTTCCTTGCCTGGCACCAGGCGAGCGCTGAGGGTGGCGTTGTCCTTGAGGAAGCTGCGCAGCTTATCCAGCAGCGCGGCGTCTTCGGCGAAGCGCTCCATGAGGATGTACTTGGCACCTTCGAGCACGGCCTTGACGTCGGCGAAGCCCTTCTCGGCGTCGATGAAGCGCTCGGCTTCCTGCTCCGGAGTCAGGCTCGGATCGTTGAACAGCGCATCGGCCAGCTCGCCAAGACCCGCTTCCAGGGCGATCTGGCCTTTGGTGCGGCGCTTCTGCTTGTACGGCAGGTACAGGTCTTCGAGACGGGTCTTGGTGTCGGCGAGGTCGATCTCGCGCTTGAGCTCGGGCGTCAGCTTGCCCTGTTCCTCGATGCTGGCGAGGATTGCCACGCGACGCTCGTCCAGTTCGCGCAGGTAGCGCAGGCGCTCTTCCAGGTGGCGCAGCTGGGTGTCGTCGAGGCTACCGGTCACTTCTTTACGGTAACGGGCGATGAAGGGCACGGTGGAGCCTTCATCGAGCAGGGCCACGGCGGCGGCAACCTGTTGCGGGCGCACGCCCAGTTCATCGGCGATGCGGTTGTTGATGCTGTCCATATAAAAACTACCCACTGAAGCGACAGGGCGGCCGCAAAGATGCTGGCCAGACACGAAAGCGGCGCATTATAAACACCGCATTCGCGAGAGCTGCGAACCGTTGGGGAAAAATCTGCTAACAATGGCTAAAGCGCCCATCCATGCGCCTGAGCGATAATGCCGCCACTTGCCGTCCTCAGTACGGCTGTCCAAGGAGACGCCATGACCCAGTCCGCTGCCCCTGTCGCCGAAGGCGAGAAGATCCTCATCGTCGATGACGACGCCCGTCTGCGCCGCTTGCTCGAGCGCTTCTTCGATGAGCAGGGCTACCGGGTTCGCGCAGTGGAAAACGTCGAGCAGATGGATCGTCTGCTGGCGCGCGAACTGTTCAATCTGGTGGTGCTGGACCTGATGTTGCCGGGCGAAGACGGTCTCTCTGCTTGCCGCCGCTTGCGTGAAGCCGGCAACCAGATGCCGATCATCATGCTCACCGCCAAGGGCGATGAGTCCAGTCGTATCCAGGGCCTGGAGCTGGGTGCTGACGACTACCTGGCCAAACCCTTCAACCCGCGCGAGCTGCTGGCGCGGATCAAGGCGGTGCTGCGTCGTCAGGCACCGGTGGTGCCGGGTGCGCCGGGCAGCGAAGACGAGAGCGTCAGCTTCGGCGAATACGAACTTTCCCTGGCCACTCGCGAGCTGAAGAAGGGTGAGCAGGTGCACATGCTCACCACCGGCGAGTTCGCCGTGCTCAAGGCGCTGGTGCAACATGCGCGCGAGCCGCTGACTCGCGACAAGCTGATGAACCTGGCCCGTGGCCGCGAGTGGGATGCGCTGGAGCGCTCCATCGATGTGCAGATCAGCCGCCTGCGCCGCCTGATCGAGCCGGACCCGTCCAAGCCGCGCTATATCCAGACTGTCTGGGGTGTGGGCTACGTGTTCGTTCCCGACGGCAACAAGTGATGCGCGTGTGAAGGCTCCCGTCTGGTTCCCGCAAAGCTTCTTCGCCCGCACCCTCTGGCTGGTGCTCGTTGTCGTGCTGTTCTCCAAGGCGCTTACCCTGGTGTATCTGATGATGAACGAGGACGTGCTGGTCGACCGCCAGTACAGCCACGGTGCGGCGCTGACCCTGCGCGCCTACTGGGCAGCCAATCCCGATGATCGCGACCATATCGCCCAGGCCGCCGGGCTCAAGCGCATCCCGCGGGACAAGGTGCCGGCCAGTGAGCAGCACTGGCCCTACAGCGAGATCTTCCAGCGGCAGATGCAAACCGAGCTCGGCCCCGATACCGAAACCCGCGTGCGCGCGACCACGCCGCCAGCGCTGTGGGTGCGGGCGCCGAGTCTCGGCGATGGCTGGGTGCGGGTACCGATGTATCCGCATCCGCTGCGCGGCCAGCGTATCTGGAGCGTGCTCGGCTGGTTCCTGGGTATCGGCCTGCTGTCCACGGCTGCCGCCTGGATCTTCGTGCGCCAGCTCAATGCGCCGCTCAAGCGCCTGGTCTATGCCGCTCGCCAGCTAGGCCAGGGGCGCAGCGTGCGCCTGCCGGTGGGTGATACGCCAAGCGAGATGACCGAGGTGTACCGCGCCTTCAACCAGATGGCCGAGGACGTCGAGCAGGCCGGGCGCGAGCGCGAGCTGATGCTGGCCGGTGTTTCTCATGATCTGCGCACGCCGCTGACGCGCCTGCGCCTGGCCCTGGAATTCATGGATAACGATTCCGAACTGACCGAGGACATGGTGCGCGATATCGAGGACATGGACGCCATCCTCGATCAGTTCCTCGCCTTCATCCGTGACGGGCGCGACGAGCCGGTGGAGGAGCTGGACTTCTCCGAACTGGTGCGCGAAACCCTGGCGCCCTATAACCAGAACGGCGAGCGCGTGCGCCTGTGCCTGGAGCCGATCCCGCCTTTCCCGCTGCGCCGCGTCTCGACCAAGCGCCTGCTTACCAATCTGGTGGAGAACGCCCTCAATCACGGCGGTGGTGATGCCGTCGAGGTGGTCGCCAGCCTGGCCGGCGACCACAACGCGCCTTATGTGGTGCTGAGCGTGCTGGACCGTGGCAACGGTATCGATCCGGCCGAGCTGGACAGCATTTTCAACCCCTTCATTCGTGGGGATCGGGCGCGTGGCGGGCGTGGCACCGGCCTCGGCCTGGCCATCGTCAAGCGCATCGCGGCGCTGCATGGTGGCAGTGTCGAGCTGCGCAATCGCAGCGGTGGCGGCCTCGAGGCGCGGGTGCGCCTGCCGCTCGGCCTGCTGTTGCCGCGCGACGCGGTGTAGCTGACGACCGACCGTCCTGGCGGCGGTCTGGGTGCTGGCAATATGCTGCCAAGCGCTCTGGCGCTGGGCTATGCTGTGCCAGCGCATCAATTCGAGGCCTGCATGCCCGCCGCCTTCCCCGACCGCTTGCCCAACTGGACCTGGTGGCTGCCGCTGCCGATTTTCCATCTGGCAACCTGGATTTCCCTGGCGACCCGTCTGAGTGACGGGGTGGCGTTGTGTTACCTGCCCTTGGTGCTCGGCCTTGCCCTGTGCCTGTGGTGGGGACCGCGGGTGCTGCCTGCGTTGTATCTCAATGCCCTGGTGAGTGTGCCGCTCTGGGGGCTGCCCTGGGCGTGGGCGCCGCTCTACGCCCTGCCGGAAACCGCCGCCGTTGCCCTGGGCTGGTGGCTGTTGCGGCGTCAGCCTTTCGATCCTGCGCTGGGACGTTTGAGCGATCTGCTGAGATTTTTTGCCTTCGCTGTGTTGATGCCGAGCGCCTTGGTGTCGCTCGGCTTGCAGAGCAACCTCTGGCTGACCGGTTTTCAGGTAAGCGGGCAATGGGCGCAGGACAGCCTGGCGATCTGGTTGAGCGACACCATCAATATGCTCGCCCTGACGGCGCCTTTGCTGGCGTACGGCACTCCGCTGCTGCGGGCGCGCGGCTGGACCCGTGAGCCGCTGGTAGATAGCGCGCCGACGCTGAGCATCAGTCGCTCGCCAGGTGGTTGGCTGTTGGCGACAGGCGTATTTGTAGTGCTGATGCTGCTCAGCGCCAGCCTGCCGGCTCAGCTCGCCCTGCCGCTGCTTGGCCTGAGCATGTTGGTACTGGCGCTGCGGCACGCCTTTGCCGGTGCTCTGTATGGCGTGCTGCTGGTGTACGCCGCGACCCTGCCGGTACCACTGCTGCGCGGCAGTCCGAGTTTCGGTGAGCTGGATCTGCAGCGTAGCCAGTTGCACTTCGCCGTCATGCTGCTGATGGGCGCCACCTTGCTGGTGGGCCGGGCGCTCAGCGATCTGCGTCAGGCGCTGACGCGCAGCGCGCAGATGCAGCAGCAACTGGCCCGTGCCAACCTGGCGATGGAGGCCAGCCCGCTGGGCGTGACCATTGCCGATGCGCGCCAGGCCGATACGCCATTGGTGTACTGCAATGCCGCATTCAGCCAGATAACCGGCTACAGCGCCGAGGAGGTGCTGGGGCGCAACTGCCGTTTCCTGCTCGGCCAGGATCTCGCCCAACTTGAGTTGCAGCCGTTGCGCCGAGCCCTGCGAGAGGGGCGCAGCGGCCACGCGGTGGTGCGCAACTATCGCAAGGACGGTAGGCCGTTCTGGAACGAGGTGGTGTTGGCGCCAATGCGCGACGGGGAGGGCATCAGCCATTTTGTCGGGCTGCAGCATGATGTCACCGAGCGTGTCGAGCTGGCGGCCAAGGTCGAGCTGCAGCGTGCGCAATTACTGCGTCAGAGCCATCTGTTCAGCCAGACCGAAGACATCGCCAACCTGGGTGGCTGGGTGCTGGAGATCAGCGACTACGGCATGTTCTGGAGCGATGGCTGCTACCGCATCGTCGAACGCGACATTCATCTTGGGCCACCGAATCTCGAGCAGGCGCTGCATTACTTCGACACGCCGAGCCAGACGCTGATCATGCAGACCCTGCAGGCAGCCTTGAGCGGGATGGATGATCTGGATATCGAGGTGCGCCTGGCCGCGCGTCTGGGCGGACGCCTGGTGCGCCTGCGTGGCATGGCCGAGCGCAATCAGGACGGTAGCCTGGTGCGCATCTATGGCGTGGTGCAGGACATCAGCGAGCGCAAACGCACCGAGTCGCAACTGCGCGAGCGTGACGAGCGGCTGCGCCTGTTCTTCGAGGCGCCGCTGATCGGCATGGCACTGACCACCCAGAGCTTTGGCTGGGAGGAGGTCAACCAGAAGCTGTGCAGCATCCTCGGCCGCAGTCGAGACGCATTGCTCGCCTGCAGTTGGCAGCAGCTGTCGCACCCGGACGATCTGCCGATCGAGCAGGCCCATGTGGAGCAGGTGCTGCTGGGTAGCAGCGATGGCTTCGAGATGGACAAGCGCTTTCTGCGTGCCGATGGCTTGGTTGTCTTCACCCGTGTCAGCCTGCGCGCCGTGCGCGGCGGTGGTGGCCGGCAGACGCTGTTCCTGCTGCTGGTCGAGGACATCAGTGCGCGGCGTGAGGCCGAGGCGCGCTACCGAACACTGGTCGAGCACGCGCCCGAGGCGATCTTGCTGTTCGACCCCGAAGGCGGCATCGTCGAGTGCAATGAGAACGCCCTGCGTCTGTTTCGTTATCGCCGCGATGAGCTGCTCGGTCGCTCGATTCAAAGCATCAGCCCGCTGCGCCAGGCCGATGGTCGCTCGTCCTCCCGCGCCGGCAAGGCCTTCCTGCGCCGCGCCATTGCCGGTGAAGCGCCGGTGTTCGAATGGAACCATCGCGACAGTGGAGGTCGCCAGCTGCCCTGCGAGGTGCGCCTGGTGCGCATGCCGGGGGAGAGTCTGCTGATTCGCGCCAGCGTCACCGATATCTCCGAACGTCAGCGCTACCAGCGCGAGATCGAGCGCCTGGCCTACAGCGACGAACTGACCGGCCTGCCCAATCGCCGCCTGTTGCTCGATCGTCTGCAGCACGCCATGGACCGGGAGAATCGCGAGGGCAGCCTGGGCGCGCTGCTGTTCATCGATCTGGATCATTTCAAGACGGTCAACGACAGCCTGGGCCATCTGGTTGGCGACGCCCTGCTGGTCGAGGTGACCACACGCCTGGCTCGTGAGCTGCGCACTGAAGACACCCTGGCGCGTCTCGGCGGTGACGAGTTCGTGGTGCTGCTCGAAGCTCTGGGCCATGAGCCGCAAGCGGTTGCCGAGCAGGCCGCAGCAGTGGGTGAGAAATTGCTGCGCGGCCTGCATGGCAGTTGCCTGATCGACGGTCATGAGCTGGCGATCAGTGCCAGTATCGGCATCGCCCTGCACCCGTTGGGCCTGCAACAGGCCTCGGACATTCTCAAGCAGGCCGATACCGCCATGTACCGGGCCAAGCATGCCGGGCGCAACGCCCTACATTTCTTCGCCCCGGAGATGCAGGTTGCCATCGACCAACGGCTGCAGTTGCAGAGCGAGCTGCGTCAGGCCATCGCGCGTCAGCAACTGCAGCTGGTGTTCCAGCCGCAACTGATGCTGGCTGACAACAGCGTGGCGGGCGCCGAGGTGTTGCTGCGCTGGATGCACCCCGAGCGTGGTGAGATCGGTCCGGACCAGTTCATCCCACTGGCCGAGGAAACCGGGCTGATCCAGGACATTGGCCAGTGGGTGCTGGAGCAGGCCTGTGCGGCGCTGGCGCGATGGCAGGGGCAATGGCCGCAACTGGTGCTGGCGGTCAATCTCAGCCCGCGTGAACTGCGTCAGGCTGGCTGCGTGGAGCGTGTCGAGCAGTGCCTGCGTGATCACGCCGTGCCGGCCCAGTCCCTGGAGCTGGAAATCACCGAGGGCGTGCTGCTCGAAGATGTCGAGCGCTGCATCGGCAACATGCAGCAGCTCAAGGCGCAGGGCGTGCGCTTCGCCATCGACGACTTCGGTACCGGCTACTCGTCGCTCACTTACCTCAAACGTCTGCCGCTGGACCGGCTGAAGATCGACCGCAGCTTCGTCGCCGATCTCGACGGCGAAGCGAGTGGGCGCATGCTGGTGCAGACCATCCTGATGATCGCGCGCAACCTGGGCCTGGAGTGCGTGGCCGAAGGTATCGAACACGACAGCCAGCTGGCACTGCTGCGTGAGCAGGGCTGTGCCTTGGGCCAGGGTTATCTGTTCGGGCGGCCGATGACCGAAGCGGAGTTTCTTGCCTGGATACAGGCTCGTCAGCGCTGAGCCGGGTTACCAGCTCAGGCTGCCGCTGCCCAGGCGCGCCCGCTGGCCATAAGGCCAGGGATAGTTGCTGTCGCCATGCCCGCTCGGCAGGTCGCCATACAGCGGCACGCCCAGCGGCGCCAGGTATTCGCCGATGATCTGCTCCAGGCTGTGGTGCACGCCGCGCCGTGGGCAGTCGGTGAAACTGCCCAGGCACACCGCACGCGGGCGCTTGCCGGCGAAGCTGTGCAGCAGTTGCCAGAGACTGCGCTCCAGGCGGTAGTAGGGCTCGCCGACGTCCTCCAGAATCAGGATCGAATCCTCTGTCAGGCGCAGCCCAGCATCGGTACCGCAGACGCTGGCCAATGCCGTGAGATTGCCGCCCTGCAGGGTGCCTTCGATGGCATGCAGCGGGCCGCTGATATGCCTTAGCGGCAACTGCCGGTGCTGGCCCTTGAGCAGGTTCCACAGCGCCTGCATCGAGGCCAGGCGTTCGCGCTGGCCGGCGGGCGCCGATAGCATCTGATGGCCGAGTGCGGTGGCCACCGGCCCATGAATGGCTGGCAGGCCCCGCTGCGCAAAGGCTTCGAGCAGAATCGACAGATCGGAGAAGCCGATCAGCGGGCGCGGGCTGGCCTGGCGCAGCAGCGCCCAGTCGATATCCGCCACCAGTTGTGCGCAACCATAGCCGCCACGCAGACACCAGACGGCGCTGATATCCGGCAGGGTTAAGGCCTGGTGCAGGTCTGCCAGGCGTTGCTCCGGCGTGCCGGCCAGGTAGCGATGGCGGGCGCGTACATGCCGGCCCAGGTGGTAGCGCACGCCCAGTACGTCGAGCTGCGCCAGCGTTGCCTCGAGCACGTCTTCGGCGATGGCAGAGGCCGGTGCGATCAGCGCCAGGCGACCGTCGAACACTGGGCTCATCCGCGGCCCTTGGTGCGGGTCTGGCCGGGTTCGGCGTTCTTTTCCAGGTACTGGATGATCATCCCGGCGACGTCCTTGCCGGTGGTGGTCTCGATGCCTTCCAGGCCGGGCGAGGAGTTCACCTCCATCACCAGTGGGCCGTGGTTGGAGCGCAGGATGTCCACCCCGGCGACGTTCAGGCCCATCACGCGGGCAGCGCGCACAGCGGTCATGCGCTCTTCCGGGGTGATCTTGATCAGGCTGGCGCTGCCGCCGCGATGCAGATTGGAGCGGAACTCGCCGGCCTTGGCCTGGCGCTTCATTGCCGCGATCACCTTGTCACCGACCACGAAGCAGCGAATGTCGGCGCCGCCGGCTTCCTGGATGTATTCCTGGACCATGATGTCCTGCTTGAGGCCGAGGAAGGCCTCGATCACCGATTCGGCCGCCTTGTGCGTTTCGGCCAGTACCACGCCCATGCCCTGGGTGCCTTCCAGCACCTTGATCACCAGCGGCGCACCGCCAACCATCTGGATCAGGTCGGGAATGTCGTCCGGGGAGTGGGCGAAGCCGGTCACCGGCAGGCCAATGCCTTTGCGCGACAAGAGCTGCAGAGCGCGCAGCTTGTCACGCGAGCGGCTGATGGCCACCGACTCGTTGAGCGGGTAGACGCCCATCATCTCGAACTGGCGCAACACCGCGCAGCCATAGAAGGTCACCGAAGCGCCGATGCGCGGAATCACCGCATCGAAGCCCTCCAGCGCCTGGCCGCGATAATGGATCTGCGGTTTGTGACTGGCGATGTTCATGTAGGCGCGCAAGGTGTCGATCACCTGCATCTCATGGCCCCGCTGCTGACCGGCCTCCACCAGGCGGCGAGTGGAATACAGACGCGGGTTGCGCGACAGCACGGCGATCTTCATTGGGCACCTGGAAGGGACGAGGAGAGTGAGGGTTTGTCCTGCACATAGCTGAGTGCCGGATTGACCACCAGTTGGCCGGTGATCAGCGCCTTGGAGCCGAGTAGTACGCGATAACGCATGGTCTTGCGACAGGCCAGGGTGAACTCCACCGGCCACAGGCGATCGCCGAGGGCCAGGTGCGTGCGGATCACGTAGCGGCTCTGCGCCTGGCCGTTGGAGCTCTTGATGCGTTTGACCGAGACCATCTGCGCCTCGCAGCGATGACGGCGTTGCACCTGGGTGCCGAGGTAGGCGGTGAAACGCACCCAGTCCTCGCCGTCCTTCTGGAACGGCTGGATATCGCTGGCGTGCAGGCTCGAGGTGCTGGCGCCGGTGTCGATCTTGGCACGCAGGCCGATGATGCCGAGCTCTGGCAGATTGATCCACTCACGCAGGCCGATCACGCTGAGCTGGTCGAAAGTCTTCAAGGTGAGAGTGTCCCCTGCGGCCGACAAAGCCTATGATTCCGCGCATTCTAGTTGTGTCGTGTGACAACTGCATCTGCCGTGCGTGCGAATACCTGAACCCTTCAGAGAGTGAGATGAGCGAAAAAGACGACGACAAGATCCGCCTGGACAAATGGCTGTGGGCGGCACGCTTCTTCAAGACGCGCGCCCTGTGCAAGGCCGCTATAGAAGGTGGCAAGGTCCATCATCGTGGCGAGCGCTGCAAGCCGGGCAAGGAACCGAAGATCGGCGACGAATACGTGCTGCGCACCGGTTTCGATGAACGCACCGTGGTCGTGCTGGCGCTATCCAGTTTCCGCCGCGGCGCGCCCGAGGCGCAACTGCTGTACCGCGAGACGGAAGAAAGTATCGCTCGCCGCGAGCAGGCTGCGGCGATGCGCAAGGCTGGCGCCGTGGGTATGCAGACCGATGGTCGGCCGAGCAAGAAGCAGCGCCGGCAGATTCATCAGTTCAACGAACAGCAGGAAGGTGGCCTGCGCCACCCCTGGGCGGATGAGGATTAGGCGCAAGCCTGCAGGAGCGAGTCGGGTTGTTGGTAGCCCGGATGAAATCCGGACTACCCGCTTCAGCGCCCGCTGACGATGCTCATGCGGCCCAGCAGCGGCAGCTTGGCCAGGCGCGAGGTGATTGGCAGGGTGATCTTCTCCAGCCATTCGCTGGCGCGATAACCCAGTGGGGTGTAGCAGCTCCAGGCCAGGGCCAGCAGGCTGAGGAATACGCCGCCGACGAAGGCATCCGCCCCCCAGTGAGCACCGGCCACCAGGCGCGGCAGGATGCCGATCGCGGCAATCGCCCAGACCAGCAGCAGGCGCCAGCTGCGGGCGAAGAACGTCATGAAGTAGGCCCAGATCAGTAGCACCGAGGCATGGTCACCGGGGAAGCTGCGGCTGGCGCTGTCCTTCAGGTCCCAGCGCTCTTCCCAGGCCGGGAACATCTCGGTCAGACGTGCGCTGCCTTCTACCACCAGCGACGGGCTGGCATGCTGCCAGCCCATGTATTCGACCAGATCGGCGAACAGCACGCGCATCAGCAGCATGACCGTCAGAGCAACGAGAAAGGCGAACAGGGCCCGACGCACCTGGGCACCGGTGAAAATCAGATCGGCTTTGAGCATCACCGCCAGCATCACCACACCGACACCCGCATCCACTGGGCGCAGGCTGCCGATGGCCCAGACGTGTGCCCACAGACCACCCGCATGTACCGGATCGTTGAGCAGCTTGAACAGCCACAGGTCGAAGGCGTCCCACAACTCGCGAGTGGGCTGCCACAGCCAACTGGCGAGCAGCACGATGGCCGCGACATGGCAGACCAGCATGGCGCGTGGCTGCCAATGGCGATTGATGAACGTGCTCGACATGAAAAGTCCCTTTGCAGATTTATGACAGGCCCTACCCGGGCGCGCGGATAATAGGCAGTGCTGGCGGCAGTACAAGGCCAGCAGTACGGTCGTTCAGCCACAGTTCAGGGGCTGGTTCTTGCCGTGTGAGCAGACGCATATGACGGTCGGGCCTTGGTTGTGATGGCGTTTGTGCATAAAATCGCCAGCCTTTTACAGACCCTGGGCCCGCCGCCATGTACGACTTCAGTCAACGCTTTCTCTTCGACGACACCGACGTGCGGGGCGAAATGGTCGCGTTACGCGAAAGTTACGCTCATGTGCTGGCCAAGCACGCCTACCCGCAGCCAGTGGCGCAACTGCTCGGCGAGATGATGGCCGCCGCCGCACTGCTGGTCGGTACCCTAAAGTTCGAGGGTCTGCTGGTGCTGCAGGCGCGTTCGGAAGGCCCGCTGTCGCTGCTGATGGTGGAATGCTCCAGCGCCCGTGAGCTGCGTGGTATAGCCCGCTACGAAGCCGAGCAGATCGGCGCCGATGCCGACCTGCAAAGCCTGATGCCCAATGGCGTGCTGGCCATCACCATCGATCCGACCCGTGGCCAGCGCTACCAGGGCATCGTCGACCTTGAAGGTGTCGACCTGGCCGAGTGCCTGTCCAACTATTTCGCCAGCTCCGAGCAACTGCCGACCCGCTTCTGGCTCAAGGCCGACGGCCAGCGTGCTCGCGGTCTGCTGCTGCAACAGTTGCCGCCGCACCACCAGATCGAGCCCGAGGCGCGCCAGGAAAGCTGGAACCATGTGCTGACCCTGGCCGACACCCTGAGCGCCGAAGAGCTGCTCGGTCTGGACAATCCGACACTGCTGCATCGCCTCTACCATGAAGAGAACGTGCGTCTGTTCGACGAGCAGCCACTGCAGTTCCGCTGCAGCTGCTCGCGTGAGCGTTCTGCCAGCGCCCTGGCCAGTCTCGGCCAGGCCGATGCCGAACTGCTGCTGGCCGAGCAGGGTGGCAGCGTGGTGATCGATTGCCAGTTCTGCAACGAGCGTTATGCTTTCGATGCTGCCGATGTCGCCCAGCTGTTCGCCGGCGCTGGCAGCGAGGCGCCGTCGCATACACGACATTGATGAACTTTTCTGAACGATAGCCGTTCTCTATCAGATCGGAGGCTGCCAAGCAGTTCGCTTTTCTGGCATACTCCCGCGACTTTTTTACCGTGTAGTGCAGTTGCCCCTGTACTACACAACGTTCGGAAGACTCGGCCAGCGGCCGACGGGGACCCTCATGACGCAAGCCAACAACGCCGTGTACACCGACATCAGCGCCGCGCAACTGGTCGAAGAAGCCATTCGCCGTGGTGAAGGGGAACTGGCCGCCAACGGCGCGCTGGTCGTACGTACTGGTCATCGCACTGGCCGCTCGCCGGCAGACCGCTTTATCGTTCAGGAGCCGAGCACCGAGGCGCAGATCGCCTGGGGCGCCATCAACCGTCCGTTCCCGGCCGACAAGTTCGACGCCCTGTGGGATCGCGTCGCGGCGTTCAACAACGCCCAGGAGCACTTCGTCTCCCACGTTCACGTAGGTTCTGCCGAAGAGCACTACCTGCCGGTCAAGATGACCACCGCGACCGCCTGGCAGAACCTGTTCGGCCGTCAGCTGTTCATCAACCCGAGCGCCTACAACCCGGCCGGCAAGGCCGAGTGGCAGATCCTCAACGTTGCCAACTTCGAGTGCGTGCCGGAGCGTGACGGCACCAACTCCGATGGCTGCGTGATCATCAACTTCGCCGCCAAGAAAGTCTTGATCGCCGGCATGCGTTACGCCGGTGAAATGAAGAAAGCCATGTTCTCCGTGCAGAACTTCCTGCTGCCGGAAAAAGACGTGCTGCCGATGCACTGTGCCGCCAACATCGGCGAAGAAGGCGACGTCACCCTGTTCTTCGGTCTGTCCGGCACCGGCAAGACCACCCTGTCCGCCGACGAGTCGCGTTACCTGATCGGTGACGACGAGCACGGTTGGGGCGAGGGCGTGGTGTTCAACGTCGAAGGCGGTTGCTACGCCAAGTGCATCGACCTGTCCGAGAAGAACGAGCCGGTGATCTGGAAGGCCATCCAGTTCGGCACCGTACTGGAAAACGTCGTGCTCGACGACAGCCGCACCCCGGATTACGCCGACGACAGCCTGACCCAGAACAGCCGTGCGGCCTACCCGCTGGAGTACGTCGAGAAGCGCAGCGAGAAGAATCTGGGCGGCGAGCCGAATGCCGTGATCTTCCTGACCTGCGACCTGACCGGTGTACTGCCGCCGGTGTCGATCCTCAACAACGAGCAGGCGGCTTATCACTTCCTGTCCGGCTACACCGCGCTGGTCGGTTCCACGGAAATGGGGTCGGGCGGCGGCATCAAGTCGACCTTCTCCACCTGCTTCGGCGCACCGTTCTTCCCGCGTCCGGCTGGCGTATACGCCGAGCTGCTGATCAAGCGCATCAACGCCTTCGGCTCCAAGGTCTACCTGGTCAACACCGGCTGGACCGGCGGTGGCTATGGCGTCGGCAAGCGTTTCAACATCCCCACCACCCGTGGTGTGATCGCGGCCATCCAGAGCGGTGCGCTGATCGGTGCCGAGACCGAGCACCTGCCGATCATCAACCTGGATGTGCCGAAGTCGGTTCCGGGCGTCGAAACCAATCTGCTCAACCCGCGCAACACCTGGGCAGACAAGAATGCCTATGACGAAGCCGCCAAGGGCCTGGCCAAGCTGTTCATCGACAACTTCCAGAAGTTCGATGTCAGCGAAGCGATCAAGAACGCCGGCCCGCAGCTCTAAGCTGACCTGCGTTTTCTGACAAAGCCGCCTTCGGGCGGCTTTGTCGTTGTTGGGGGCTGCGTACAGCGTAGACGGGTGCACACAGCGGAGTAGGGCGTACTCGCCGAAGGCAGTACGCCATTGCTGCGCCAGGCGCAGGTTGCGAGGCCGAGCCTGGCATACGGCGGGCTGTTCGCTGGCGCTCCTGAGCCCGCCCTACGCACTGCAATACGTCGCTGCGCATGACGCACCCTACCTAACCGCGTTATGGTCAGGGACCATTCAGCGGTCAATGGAGTGACAGCGCATGTCTACCCTCAAACGTGTCTTCGGTTTCGATCAGCTGCGTCCCGGTCAGGAAGCGGTGCTCAGCGCCGTACTCGCCGGTCGCTCGGCGGCGGCGATCTTTCCTACCGGTTCGGGCAAGTCGCTGTGCTACCAGTTGCCGGCCTTGCATCTGCCACACTTGACCCTGGTGATTTCGCCGCTACTGGCGCTGATGCAGGATCAGTTGGCCTTCCTGCATGCCCATGGCATCGCGGCGGCCAGCATCGATTCGGCGCAGAGCCGCGAGCATGCCGCCGAGGTGATGAACCGCGCACGCAGCGGCGAACTGAAGATTCTGATGATCTCGGTGGAGCGCCTGAAGAACGAGCGCTTCCGTAATTTCATCGCTCAGGTACCGATCTCACTGTTGGTGGTCGACGAGGCGCACTGCATTTCCGAGTGGGGCCACAATTTCCGCCCTGACTACCTCAAGCTGCCCGACTATCAACGCCAGTTCGGCATCAAGCAGGTGCTGCTGCTCACCGCCACGGCCACGCCCAAGGTGATCGCCGACATGCGCGAGAAATTCGCCATCCTTGAAGCGGACGTGGTCACCACCGGCTTCTACCGGCCCAATCTCAACCTGCTGGTGGAGCCAGTGGCAGGCTCCGCCAAGGCGCAACGTCTGCAGCAATGGCTGGCGCCGCGGCGCGGCCAGGCGAGCATCGTCTACGTCACCCAGCAGAAAACTGCCGAGCAGGTCGCCGAACGCCTGGCGCGTGACGGTCTGGCGGTCAGCGCCTACCACGCTGGCATGGCCCATGACGTACGTGAGTCGATCCAGCGCCGTTTCATGGCAGGCGAACTGGAATGCATCGTCGCCACCATCGCCTTCGGCATGGGCATCGACAAGCGCGACATCCGCAACGTGGTGCACTTCGACTTGCCCAAGTCGGTGGAGAACTACAGCCAGGAAATCGGCCGCGCCGGACGCGATGGCCAGGCCTC
This sequence comes from Ectopseudomonas toyotomiensis, assembly GCF_017167985.1. Classification (NCBI taxonomy): domain Bacteria; kingdom Pseudomonadati; phylum Pseudomonadota; class Gammaproteobacteria; order Pseudomonadales; family Pseudomonadaceae; genus Ectopseudomonas; species Ectopseudomonas toyotomiensis. Next base: position 2,726,006 of record NZ_CP070505.1, read on the forward strand.
GGACTGCCTGGTGCTGGCCAGCCGCGACGGTCTCAGCGTGCTGGAGAACTTCGTCTACGGCGATACGCCGGAGCTCGCCGGCATTCGTGCCGTGCTCGACGACCTGCGCGCAGTCGGCACGGGCGGGCAGTGGGAGCTGATGCTTGGCCAGTTGTCGGAGCTGAGCAATATCCGTGCGCTGCCGCTCAAGACCCTGCTGGTGCAGCTGGAGCTGCGCGGCATCATCGCGCCGCGCTATGCCTACTTCGCCGAGTATCGCTTCAAGTTGCTGCTGGAGGATGAGGCGCTGCTGGCGCAGTTCGAGGGCGAGCGCCGCCAGTTCGTCGAGGTCATCCTCGCCTGCTCGAAGCGCGCACGCACCTGGTCGACGCTGGACTTCGATGCCCTGTATCAGCAGTACGGCGCCGAACGCGCGCGGGTGGTCAAGGCACTGGACTACTTCCAGGAGAAGGGCTGGCTGGAGCTGGAAAGCAAGCAGATGACCGAGGTCTATGCCGTGCTCGATGGCGACTTCGATGTGGCGGCGCTGGCCAATGATTTGCACGCCCACTTTCGCACCCACGAGGCCAGTGAGATTGCCCGCATCCAGGCCATGCTCGCCCTGTTCGAGAGCCGTGAATGCCTGAGCCGGCGCCTGGCGCTGTACTTCGGCGATGCGCAGGCGCCCGAGCGTTGTGGGCATTGTTCTGTGTGCCAGGGCCGCGTCGCTACCCTGCCGCAACCGCCAGAGCAGCCGCCGTTGAGCGCTCGTGATGCGCAGGCGCTGTGCGCGGCCTTCGTCGAAAAGCACCTGCAGCACGCCGGCGACAGGCCGAGCCATGAGTGCCTGACGCGCTTTCTCTGTGGCGTGACCACGCCACTGTTGACCAAGCTCAAGGCGCGCCAGCTGGCCGGTTTCGCTGCACTGGAGGAGTACCCCTACGCCGAGGTGCGCGGTTGGTTGGCGGCCTCGTTTGCGTAGGGGGGCCTAGGCGTGCGCACCAGAGATTGCGCGCAAGGCATTGGTGCGCACGGTTCTCGTCAGTTGTGTAGGGTGCGCCGCGCGCACCGATGATCACCTGTGAAGTGTCTGGTGCGTACAGCCCAGGCGGCCCGCCACACCCTACGGGGTAGCGCGTTGCCCTTCGGCCAGCGTCCAGTTCACCAACTCCTGAGCCAGGCGATCCCCCGCCTGGCCGAAGGCGGCTACCACCGCGGGGACCGACGTATCACCTGCCGGCTGGCTGACGCTGAAGCGGCGGCTGGCGAGGATGCGTTGATCGCGGGCATCGACCAGGCGCACGTCGAGCTGGATCAGCGCCTCGGGGCGGCCGTCGCGATACTGGCTGTGGAAGCTGCGCAGGTCGCTGACCAGCTCCAGGTCGGCTTGCAGGCGCTGCTCTTCGTTGCTCAATGCCTGAACTCGACCGTCGTCGTGAAAGGCGTCCAGCAGGCGGCCACGCAGCAGTTGCGGCGTGCGTTCGCTCCAGCGTACGCCCTGGTAGGTATTGACCCGACCGGGCTCAGGCAGCACGACGATGCGCGTGCCGTCGAGCAGCTGGTTGCTGACCGGGCTGTTGACACGTAACGACCAGTCGACGCGCTGAGTTTGCGCCGGCATCGCGGCGCCTGGCAGCAGGTAGATATCCAATGGTTCGCTCTGCGGCAGGATCGAGCAGGCGCTGAGCAGGCCAGCGGCCAGCAGCAGGGACAGACGCTTCATGGTTGGAACTCCTTGATGCTGTCGTTGCGCAGCAGGTAGCCGGTGGGATCCTGCTCCAGGCGGCGGGAGAAGCTGCGCAGGGCGCCGAGGGTGTCGCGCAGTTCGCCAATCGCCGGGCCCAGCTCGCCGAGGCCCTGCATGCCGCTGTCCAGCGCACTGCGATTACTTTCCAGCAACTGCTCGATGCTGCGGCTGCTGCGTTCCAGCGAGGCCATCAGACGCTCGGCATTGTCCAGCGCCTGACTGCCCTGGCCGTCGAGCAGGCGGTTGGCGGTGCGCATCAGTTCGGCCGCCTCGCGGGTGGCGGCGCCGGCCTGTTGCAGGGCTTCGCTCAGCTCGCCGCGTTGGTCGGCCAGGCCGGCGGTGGCCTGCTCCAGATTCTCCAGGGTGCGCGAGACGCGCTCGGCGTTCTCGCGTGAGAGCAGGCGGTTGGCACGGGTCAGCAGGCGGGTGATATTGACCACCAGGTCCTCACCATTGGCCATCAGCCGGGACAGTGGCGAACGGTCGGCGATGATGATGCCTGGCTCGCCATCCTTGCCTTCCAGTGGCGGGCTTTCCGGGCTGCCGCTGTACAGCTGGATCACTGCCAGGCCGGTGATGCCGGTGATCGACAGGCGCGCGCGGGTGTCCTGCTTGATCGGTGTATGGCCGACGATGCGGATGCGCGCGCGCACCGTGCGCGGGTCGTCCGGGTCGAGGCCGAGGCTGATCACGTCACCGACCTTGATCCCGCTGTACTGCACGGCGCTGCCCTGCGACAGGCCACTGACCGCCTCGTTGAAGATCACCTCGTAATCGGTGAAGGCGCGATCGGCCCCGGCCTTGTTTAGCCACAGGGCGAACAGCAGCGCGGCGCCCACCGTGAGCACGGTGAACAGGCCGATCAGCACGTGATGGGCTCTGGGTTCCATTCATTGACTCCCTGCCGCGGTAGCGGCCTGTGCAGCCGCGCGTCCGCGCGGGCCGTGAAAATATTGCTGAATCCAGGCGTCGTCGGTGGCGGCCACCACGTCCAGGCGGTCGGCCACCAGCACCTTCTTCTGTGCCAGCACCGCGACCCGGTCGCAGATGCTGTAGAGCGTGTCCAGATCGTGAGTGACCAGAAATACGCTCAGACCCAGGCTGTCGCTGAGCGTGCGGATCAACTGGTCGAATGCCGCCGCGCCAATCGGGTCGAGGCCGGCGGTGGGTTCGTCGAGAAACAGGATGTCCGGGTCCAGTGCCAGGGCGCGGGCCAGGGCGGCGCGCTTGACCATGCCGCCGGACAGCGAGCTGGGGTATTTGTCGGCGGCATCCTGCGGCAGGCCGGCCAGGGCGATCTTGACCCTGGCCAGGCGTTCGGCTGCCGCGCGTGACAGACCGGCGTGTTCGATCAGCGGCAGGGCGATGTTCTCGCTGACGGTCAGCGAGGAGAACAGCGCGCCGCGCTGGTAGAGCACGCCGAAACGCCGCTCCAGTTGCGAGCGCCGCTCGGCTGACAGGCTCAGCAGTTCTTCGCCGAACACCCGTACGGTGCCGGCATTGGGCTGGCGCAGGCCGACGATGCTGCGCAGCAGCACCGACTTGCCGGTGCCCGAGCCGCCGACCACGCCGAGTATCTCGCCGCGATAGAGGTCGAAGTCCAGATGCTGATGCACCACCTGTGTGCCGAACTGGTTGCACAGGTCGCGTACCTCGATGATGGTCTCCTGGCTCACCAACCCATCTCCATCAGAAATAGCGCCGCCAGGGCGTCGAGCAGGATCACCACGAAGATCGACTGCACCACCGCCGAGGTGGTGTGCTCGCCCACCGATTGTGCGCTGCCGCTGACCTTGAAGCCTTCCAGGCAGCCGATCAGGGCGATCAGGAAAGCGAAGATCGGTGCCTTGAGCAGGCCAACGAGGAAGTGCTGCAGCAGGTCGCTGTCCTGCAGGATCGACAGGTACATGGTCGGCGAGATGTCCAGGCTCAGTGCACAGACCAGCGCGCCGCCGAACATACCGCTGAGCATGGCGATGAAGGTCAGGATCGGCAGGGCGATGAGCATGGCGAACACCCGCGGCAGCACCAGCAGCTCGACGGGGCTCAGGCCCAAGGTGCGGATGGCGTCGATCTCCTCGTTGGCCTTCATCGAGCCGATCTGTGCGGTGAAGGCGCTGGCGGTGCGCCCGGCCATGAGAATCGCGGTGAGCAGCACACCGAACTCGCGCAGGAATGAGAACGCCACCAGGTTCACCGTGTAGATGGTGGCACCGAAGTCGGCGAGGATGGTGGCGCCGAGAAACGCCACCACGGCACCCACCAGAAAGGTCAGCAGGGCGACGATGGGCACGGCGTTGAGGCCGCACTGTTCCAGATGGGCCGCCAGCGAGGTCAGGCGCCAGCGCGCCGGGCGCAGCAGGATCGTCAGCATGCCGCTGAGGGTCAGGCCCATGAAACCGAGCAGTTCCCGGCCATGGCACCAGGTGGTTTCCACCGCCTCGCCGATATGTCCGAGCACTTCGCGCAGTGCCGAAGGTGTGGCGTGTTCTGGCACCTGCTGACTGCCTGCCATGGCGTCTGCCACCGCCAGCAGAAGGGCGCGGCGCTCGGTGCTCAGGCTGTCCTGTTGCGCCAGTTGGCGCAGGCGCTCGCAGCCCAGCAGTTCCACCAGCAGCGCAGCGCCGGCGGTATCCAGTGCGGCCAGTTCGTCGAGGTCGATGTTTTCCCGGCCGTGCAGGCGTTCACGCAGGGCCAGGACCTGAGGTTCGAGTCGGCTGTAATGGGCCAGCGTCCAGTCGCCACCGATGCGCAGGCCGCTGGCGGCGTCCGTGCTGCTGGTCTGGAGCGGGGTCAGGTATGGCGTGGTCATGGCGACAGCTTAGCGCTGCGAGGGTCTGCCAGGCCAGTCGCGCGGTTCAGGCTGTATCGGCGGCACGGCGCATGAGCCGCTCGGTCACACCAACGTTCGGATGACGAGCGCATGGGCTAAGGTGATGCTCATTGCCCGAGTTTCGTGAGCGTGCGCCATGTCCGTGGAACATCTGGATGTCCTGATCATCGGTGCCGGCCTGTCTGGTGTCGGTGCCGCCTGCCATCTCAAGCGCCTTTGCCCCGGCAAACGTTTCGCCATTCTCGAAGGGCGTGAGGCCATGGGTGGCACCTGGGACCTGTTTCGTTACCCGGGCATCCGCTCCGACTCGGACATGTACACCCTCGGCTACAACTTCAAACCCTGGAGCGATGCACAGGCCATTGCCGACGGTCCGTCGATCCGCCGCTACATCGAGGAAACAGCACGTGAGTATGGCGTCGATGGGCTGATTCGTTATCGGCACAAGGTGCTCAAGGCGGATTGGTGCAGTGCCAGCGCCACCTGGCAGTTGCTGGTGCAGCGCGGTGACGAGGCCGAGCCGCTGCGCCTGAGCTGCCAGTTTCTGATGATGTGCACCGGTTACTACCGCTACGAGGCCGGTTACACCCCCGAGTTCGCCGGGCTCGACGACTTCCGTGGCACCTTCATCCATCCGCAACTTTGGCCCGAGGGCTTCGACTACAGCGGCAAACGCATCCTGGTGATCGGTAGCGGCGCCACAGCGGTGACCCTGGTGCCGGCACTGGCCGAGCGCGCGGCGCAGGTCACCATGCTGCAGCGTTCGCCCAGCTACGTGATCAACCTGCCGCAGCGCGATGCGCTGTCCAACGCGCTGCGGCGAGTGTTGCCGGAGAAGTGGGTGTACCGCCTGGCGCGCGGGCGCAACGTGACCCTGCAACTGGTCTTCTACAAGCTGGCCAAGCGTTTTCCCAACCTGGTGCGGCGGGTTTTGCTGGGTCTGGTACGGCGCCAACTGGGTGAGCGGGTCGATCTGCGCCATTTCAGCCCCCGCTACAAACCCTGGGACCAGCGCGTCTGTGCGGTGCCCGACGGCGACCTGTTCCGCGTGCTGCGCCAGGGCAAGGCGCAGGTGGTGACGGCCGAGATCGAGCGTTTCACCGCGCACGGCATCCGCCTGAAAAGCGGCGAGGAGCTGGCTGCCGACGTGATCGTCAGCGCCACCGGTCTGCAACTGCAGTTGTTCGGCGGTATCGACGTGAGCGTCGATGGCACGTCCTTCGAGGCACCGACGAGCATGGGTTACCGCGGCATCATGTTGCGTGACCTGCCCAACCTGGCGGTGGTGATGGGCTACACCAATGCCTGCTGGACGCTCAAGGCCGATCTCTCCAGCGAGTACTTCTGCCGCCTGATCCGCCACATGGACGCTATCGGCCGGCGTCAGGTGACCCCGCGCGACACTGATGGTCGAGTGCGGCCGGAGCCGTTTCTCGATCTGCAGTCAGGCTATATCGAGCGGGCTTCGCACCTGCTACCGGCGCAAGGTGACCGGGTGCCCTGGAAGCTGCATCAGAACTATCTGCTCGACCTGGCGCTGCTGCGTTACGGCAAACTCGAAGACGACTATCTGGTGTTTTCCGCCCCTCAGGGCGAGCAGCAAGGCGTATTGGCGCAGCCCTGATTCGGCGTGAGCTATAGCGAATGTCCTACAAGAAATTGCACAATCGCGCCGCTTTATTTCCTGGCATTGCGCCACTACCATTTTGCGATCTGTGTCACGGATGAGCCAGTGGGTGCAGCGTCACCTATCACATGAGGAGTCGGCCATGAAGGAACAGCGCCATCTACCCGCACTGCGGGCGCACATCGAGCAGTTATTGAGCAAAGGCTGGGTGATCGCCAGTCGCAGCCCCATGACGCTACGTAGCGGCAGCCGCTGCTATCTGGTGTCACACGGCATGCTGATCAGCGAGTCCGCCACGCGCGCGGCCTGACAACTCTTTTCCCGACCGCTGCGCCGTTATCCCGCCTGGCGCAGCGGCGTTTTTGGTTACCGGATATTGCGTCCGTAGCCTGCCGTATTTCCCCTCTTTCTCCCGTCATAGCCGGGCTGCAGGCATTTCACCGGCATGCTTTCTTTGCCCGATACCTGATCGGCAACGGATGTAACGTCTTGGTCTGAGCGTGGTCAGTGCCTATAACCAACCGGTCACTGATTAGAGGAGCCACGCCATGCCCAGTCGTCGTCGATTCCTGCACGGCAGCGCCAGCCTGGTGGCGTTAGCCGCCCTGATGCCCTGGTTGCCGTCATCCGTCTTCGCTTCCGGCACTTTGCTGAGTCGGGCGATTCCCAGCACTGGTGAACTGCTGCCGGTGATCGGCCTGGGGACCTCGCGTACTCACGATGTGGCGATGACCGACGAGGCGTTACAACCCTTGCGCGAGGTGCTGCAGGCGCTGGTCAATGGTGGCGCCAGTCTGGTGGATACCGCGCCCAGCTACGGACGAGCAGAGGCCGTGTGTGGTGCATTGGCCGCAGAAGACGACATGCGCAAGAAACTGTTCCTGGCCAGCAAGGTGTCCTCCTCCGGGCGCGCAGCAGGTGAGCGTCAGGTCGAGGCCAGTTTCGCCGCGCTCAAGACCGACACCATCGACCTGATGCAGGTGCACAACCTGCAGGACACCAGCACTCAACTTGCGCTGCTGCGCGAGCTGAAAGAGCAGGGCCGGGTACGCTACATCGGTGTGACTCACTACCTGGATTCCGCTCATGAGCGCTTGCTCGAGGTGCTGCGCCAGGAACCGGTGGATTTTGTCCAGTTCAACTACTCCATCGGTGAGCGCAACGCCGAGCGTGAGCTGTTGCCTTATTGCGCCGACAAGGGCATCGCGGTGCTGATCAACCGGCCCTTCCAGCGCGCGGCGCTGTTCGACCGAGTCAAGGGGAAAAGCCTTCCCGACTGGGCTGCGGTGGAGTTGGACGTCACCTCCTGGGCGCAACTGATGCTCAAGTTCATCCTCGCCAATCCGGCGGTAACGGCGGTGATTCCGGCCACCTCGAACCCGCGTTACATGGCCGACAACATCCTCGCCGGGCAGGGCCGCCTGCCTGACGCGGCGCAGCGCCAGCGCATCATCGAGTTGTTCGCCTGAGATGCAGGCGCTCACCCGGCGCCTGGCGCGGGCGATCAATGCCGAAGGAGAAGAGTTGGCGGCCGTTCTGGCTGGCTTCGCCCTGTTCTTCTGCCTGTTCGCCGGCTACTTCATGCTGCGGCCCATTCGCGAGGCGATGGGTATCACCGGCGGGGTGAACAACCTGCAGTGGCTGTTCACCGCCACCTTCGTCGTCATGCTGCTGGCAGTCCCGCTGTTCGCCTGGCTCAATTCGAAAGTCCCGCGTATTCACTTCATCGACTGGGTATACGGCTTTTTCTGCCTCAACCTGCTGGTCTTCGTCCTGCTGTTTCGTGTCGATCACGACAGCGTGTGGCTGGCGCGGGTGTTCTACGTATGGATCTCGGTCTACAACCTGTTCGTCGTCTCGGTGGCCTGGAGCCTGATGGCCGATGTGTTCGACGGCGCCCAGGCGCGCCGGCTGTTCGCCTTCATCGCCGCGGGCGCCAGTGTTGGCGGGCTGTGCGGGCCGCTGCTGAGCGCCTTGTTGATCGGCGCTATCGGCGAGTCCGGGCTGATGCTGATGGCCGCGGTGCTGCTCGGCGCGGCCATGGCGCTCAAGCGCTACCTGATGGATTGGCGCGAGCGGCAGGGCGCCGGACGATCTGGGGCGGTACCCAGCGAGAGCCCACGCAGGCCGGTGCCGGGCAATCCGTTCAGCGGGCTGACGCGTATGCTCGGTTCGCGTTACCTGCTGGGTATCGGCGCGTTCATCCTGCTGCTGACCTCGGTCAGCACTTTCCTCTACTTCGAGCAGGCGCGCCTGGTGGCCGAACTGTTCCCGGATCGCGCCGCGCAGGTGCGGGTGTTCGGCGTGATCGATTTCGTCGTGCAGGCCGGTGCCCTGGCAACTCAGGTATTCATCACCGGCAGGGTGGCGCAGAAGCTCGGCGTGCGCGTGCTGCTGTCGCTGGTGCCGGCGCTGGTCTGCCTGGGCTTTATTGGCCTGGCGCTGGCGCCGACTTTCGCCATGCTGGCGGGGCTGATGATCGTGCGGCGCATCGGTGAATACGCCTTCGTACGGCCGGGGCGGGAAATGCTCTTCGCGCCGCTGGATGCCGAGAGCAAGTACAAGGTGAAGAACTTCATCGACACCGTGGTCTATCGCGGCGGCGATGCCCTCAGTGGCTGGGCCAAGGCGGGTCTGGACATGCTCGGCCACGGGGCCTGGCTTGTAGCCATGGTCGGTGCGCTGTGCGCCGCGTTGTGGGGTGTGCTCGGCTGGTACCTGGGTGGCCGCGCCGATAGGCAAGTCGAGAGGTAGGCTGTGCTGTACGCACCGGCATTGCACTACCGGTAGATTGAAGAATGGCCGGTGCGCACCGCCTGTGGCGGCCCCGCGACATCCTAAGGGTTGGCCACTGCGACGATCTCCTCGATCAACCATTGCAGCGCGGCATCGCGCTGGCGCTGCGCCAGGCTGACCACTTCGAGGTGGAAGGGCCCGAGGCTGAAGGGGAGGTCGAACAGCTGCAGCGGCAGCAGCGTGGCGAAGTGCCGGGCCAGGGCGGTGGGCAGTACCGCCGCCAGCTCGCTGCCGGCGACGATATGCGCGGCCTGCAGGTAGTTCGGCGTGGTGTAGAGGATCTGCCGCGACAGCCCCTGCTCCCCCAGCCACTGATCGACCATGCCGCGGGTCTGCCCACCGTGTACCCAGAGGTGACGCAGACGCAGGAAGGCCTCCAGATCCAGATTACCCTGGCGCAGCAGAGGGTGCTCGCGGCGCACCGCCAGTTTGAGCGTCTCGCTCATCCAGTGGCGGCGGGCGAAACGCGCCGGCATCTCGTCGAAACGGCCCAGCACCAGGTCCAGCTCGCCCTTGTCCAGCGCTTCCATCGGCAGGCTGGGGCTGAGGTGGCGAATATCGATGCCGATGCCCGGTGCCTTGTGGCTGAGGCGGTCGAGCAGGCGCGGCATGCACACCAGCTCGACGTAGTCGGTGACGGCAATGCGAAAGCGCTGGCGGCTTTCGCCCGGCTCGAAGGCCTCGCCGGCGCTCAGGCTCTGCTCCAGCTGACGCAGCGCGTTGCGGATCGGCGCCTCCAGTGCCAGTGCCCGCGGCGTTGGCTGCATGCGCCGGCCGACGCGCACCAACAGCGGGTCGTCGAGCAGCACGCGCAGGCGATTGAGCGCATTGCTCACCGCCGGCTGGCTCAGCGCCAGATGTTCGGCGGCGCGCGAGACGTTCTGCTCGCGTAGCAGGGCGTCCAGTACGCGCAGCAGGTTGAGGTCGAAGTTGCTGAAATTCATCTACTGAATACGTCGTATCACAAGACTAAATTTCAAAAATAGTAGCGGCTTGCTTATCGTGACCCAAGCTTTTCTGTTTGTGCACGAGAGGAACAACAATGAATAAAGTCGTCTCGCCGCTTCGCTGTGCCGCCGTGATCGGCGCCGGCACCATGGGCCGCGGTATCGTCATCAGCCTGGCCAATGCCGGCCTGCAGGTGCTGTGGTTGGATAACAACCCGCAGATGGTCGAGCAGGGCCTGGCGATGGCTGAGGAAACCTGGGCGCACAATGTCGCCAAGGGCCGTATCGATGCGGCCGAGGCCGCCGCGCGGCGCGCACGTATCGAGGCGGTGTACGGCTACGCGGCGCTGGCCGACGCTGACCTGGTTATCGAGGCGGTGTACGAGAATCTCGAGCTCAAACAAAACATCTTCCGTGAGCTGGACTCGGTGCTGAAGCCGGGCGCCATCCTCGCCAGCAACACATCGGCGCTGGATGTCGACGCTATCGCTGCAGTCACCACGCGGCCAGAATCGGTGCTGGGCCTGCACTTCTTCAGCCCGGCGCACATCATGAAACTGCTAGAGATCGTGCGTGGTGCCAGGACTGCGCCTGCCGTGCTGCAGGCCGCTCAGGAGCTGGGCGAGCGCATGGGCAAGGTGGCGGTGGTGGCCGGCAACTGCCACGGCTTTATCGGCAACCGCATGCTGCACACCTACGTGCGCGAGGCGCGCATGCTGCTGCTCGAGGGCGCCTGGCCGCATCAGGTAGATACGGCGCTGCAGGGTTTCGGTTTCGCTATGGGGCCGTTTCGCATGTACGACGTGGTCGGCATCGATCTCGAATGGCGCGCCCGTGAACTGTCTGGCCAGGGCCAGGATGATCCGGCGGTGCAGGTGGATAACCGTCTGTGCGAGTTGGGGCGCTTTGGCCAGAAGAGCGGCAAGGGCTATTACCGCTATGCGCCCGGCAGCCGCCAGGCCGAGCATGATCCGGTTGTCGATGGGCTGGTGCAGATGCAATCGGAGCGCCTGGGCTTCACCCGCCGCGATATCGGCAACGAGGAGATTCTCGAGCGCTGCCTACTGGCCCTGGTCAACGAAGGGGCGAAGATTCTCGAGGAGAACATTGCCGCCAACAGCCGCGACATCGATCTGGTCTATCTCAACGGTTACGGCTTTCCCGTCGAGCGTGGAGGCCCGATGAGCTGGGCCGACGGCGAGGGTGTCGCGGCGATTCACCAACGTCTTTTGCAACTGGCAGAGCGCTTCGGCGCGCATTGGCAACCGGCGGCGCTGATCGAACGCCTGGCTGCCGAGAACAAGCATTTCAGCGACGTACAGGAGGGTCGGGTATGAGCTATCAGGCGCCATTGCGCGATATGCGCTTCGTCCTGCACGAACTGTTCGACGCTGCCGGCCACTGCGAGCGTCTGGGTAACGGCCTGGATCGCGAGCTGGTCGACGGCGTGCTGGAAGAGGCGGCGGCCTTCGCTGCGGGCGAGGTCGCGCCGCTAAATCGCAACAGCGATGAGGAGGGTTGCCACCTGGAAAATGGCCAGGTCAGCACGCCCAAGGGCTTTACCGAGGCCTACCGGCAGTACGTGGACAACGGCTGGGCGAGCATGACCGGGCCGGTAGAATATGGCGGCCAGGGCTTTCCGCAGCTGGTGGCCTTCGCCTTCCACGAGATGCTGATGGGCGCCTCGCTGTCGTTCCGTGTCTACTCCGGGCTGACCGAGGGCGCCGTGCTGGCGCTGCACAAGCACGGCAGCGAAACGCTGAAGCAGCAGTACCTGGGCAAGCTGGTCAGTGGCCAGTGGACCGGCACCATGTGTCTGACCGAGCCGCAGGCCGGCACCGATCTGGCCCTGCTGCGCACCCGCGCCGAGCCGCAGGCCGACGGCAGCTACCGCGTTAGCGGCAGCAAGATCTTTATCAGTGGTGGCGAGCAGGACATCTCCGAAAACATCGTCCATCTGGTGCTGGCGCGCCTGCCGGATGCGCCTGCTGGCGTGAAGGGCATTTCATTGCTGTTGGTGCCGAAATTTATCGCTGCCGCCGACGGCACACCGGGTGAACGCAACACGCTGTCGTGTGGCGCTATCGAGCACAAGATGGGCATCAAGGGCGCCTCCACCTGCGTGATGAACTTCGACGGCGCCACCGGCTGGTTGGTGGGCGAAGCCAACCAGGGCCTGGCCTGCATGTTCACCATGATGAACGACGCGCGCTTTCAGGTCGGCCTGCAGGGCCTCGGCATTGGCGAGGCAGCCTTCCAGGGGGCGCTGCGCTACGCCCGTGAACGCCTGCAGTCGCGTGGTCTGGCGGGTGTGCAGGCGCCGGACAAGGCGGCCGATCCGATCATCGTTCACCCCGATGTGCGGCGCATGCTGCTGACGCAGAAGGCCTTGGTCGAGGGCAGCCGCATGCTCGCCGCCTACTGCGCGCGCCAGCTTGACCTGGAGCACGGCGCCGAGTCGGCCGAGGCGCGCAAGGCCGCTGGCAAGCGCGCGGCGCTGCTGATCCCTATCGTCAAGGCGTTCTTCACCGATATGGGTCAGGAAGTGGCCAGCCATGGCGTGCAGGTTTATGGCGGCCACGGCTTCATCCGCGAGTGGGGCATGGAACAACTGATGCGCGACAGCCGCATCACCCAGCTTTACGAAGGGACCAACGGCATTCAGGCGCTGGACTATATCCGCCGTAAATTGCTGGGCGACGGTGGTGCGGAGTTGTCCGCACTGCAGGCCGAGTTCAGCCAGCTGTGCGATGCCGAGGCGGATCGACCAGCCCTGGCTCAGATGGCCAGTGTGGTGCAGGCCCGCCTGGGCGAATGGCGCGAGCTAAGCACAGAAGTGATTGCCGCCTGTCAGCGCGACCCGCAGGAGATCGGCGCCACTTCGGTGGATTTTCTCCAGTACTCGGCTTATGTGCTGCTCGCCGGTTTCTGGCTGCAGGCCGCGGCGCGGGCGCAGGATGCGCTGGAGGCGGGCAGCGGCGAGGCGGCGTTCTACCAGGCCAAGCTGCACAGCGCCGAGTTCTACCTGCGCCGCGTGCTGCCGCGCGCCAGCGCGCACCGCGAAGCCCTGCTGGGCGGCGCGCAGTGCCTGATGGCCATGGATGAGGACAGTTTCGCCTTTTAGAACCCTCTCCCCCAGCCCCTCTCCCGCAAGCGGGAGAGGGGAGCAATAACGCCTTATTCAGGCCTACCACGGACAGCTCCCTCTCCCATTTATGGGAGAGGGCTGGGGAGAGGGATCGTAGCCCGGATGTAATCCGGGGAAATTTGCATGACCGGTCCCGGATTTCATCCGGGCTACAACAAGAGGAGCACCCCATGCACCCTTTCAGCTTCGCCACCACCGCACAGATTCTTTGCGAATCCGGCGCCAGTCTGCGTCTGGCCGAACTCTGCCGCGAGCGCGGCGCCCGACGCGTGCTGATCGTCACTGACCCGGGCATCATCCGCCTGGGCCTGCTGGAACCCTTGCTGCCGGGCTTCGCCCGCGCTGGCATGAGCGTGCAGGTGTTCGACCAGGTGCTGGCCGACCCGCCCGAGACCGTGGTGCTGGCCGCCGTGACCCAGGCTCGCGAGCTGCAGGCGGAGCTGGTGGTCGGCTTCGGTGGCGGCAGCTCGATGGACGTGGCCAAGCTGGTGGCCTTGTTGGCCCATCCCGACTGCACCCAGGCGCTGAGCGAGATCTACGGCGTGGGCAATGCCCGCGGTCGGCGCCTGCCACTGATCCAGGTGCCGACCACCGCCGGAACCGGCTCGGAGGTGACGCCGATCGCCATCGTCACCACCGGCGAGACCACCAAGATGGGCGTGGTTTCGCCGCTGCTGCTGCCGGATCTGGCTTTGCTCGATGCCGACCTGACCCTCGGCCTGCCAGCGGCGGTCACCGCGGCCACCGGCGTCGACGCCATGGTGCATGCCATCGAGGCCTACACCAGCGCGCTGAAGAAGAACCCGCTTTCCGACCTGTTGGCTCGCGAAGCGCTGCGTCTGCTGGCAGCCAATCTCGATGAGGTAGTGCGCAACGGCAGCAACCGCGAGGCACGTCAGGCCATGCTGCTCGGCGCCTGTCTGGCCGGGCAGGCCTTCGCCAACGCGCCGGTGGCGGCGGTGCATGCCCTGGCCTATCCCCTGGGCGGGCATTTCCACATCCCTCACGGGCTGTCCAACGCCCTGGTGCTGCCACAGGTGCTGGCCTTCAATGCGCCGGTGGCTGCGCCGCTGTATGCCGAGTTGGCGCCGCTGGTACTGGGCGAGCAGTTGCGGGCCGGCAGTGCGGCGGCGCAGACCGAGCAGTTGATCGAGGCGCTGGCAGCTTTCAGTCTGCGCAGCGGCCTGCCGACGCGGTTGCGCGACGCCGGAGTGAGCGAGGTCATGTTGCCCACGCTGGCGGCGGACGCCATGCTGCAGCAGCGTCTGCTGGTGAACAATCCGCGTGAGATGAACGAGCAGCAGGCCCTGTCCATATACCAGGCAGCCTACTGACATTCATCGCGATTGGTGCGCATGGCGCACCCTACCGGGCCGGCGCCATCCCTGCCGTAGGGTGCGCCGCGCGCACCGAAGCCACTCCAAGGATCATCGATGAACCAACCCCAACACCTGCGTGGCGACTACCGTCACTTCCAGTCGATCATCACGCGCTGGCACGACAACGACATCTATGGCCACGTCAACAACGTGACCTACTACAGCTACTTCGACAGCGCGGTGAATGCCTACCTGATCGCCGAGGGTGGTCTGGATATCCATGGCGGCGAGGTGGTCGGCTTCGTGGTCAGCTCAAGCTGCGACTACTTCGCCTCCATCGCCTTCCCCGATGCCATCGAGGTGGGGCTGCGCGTCGGCAAGCTGGGCAACAGTTCGGTGCAGTACGAGCTGGCAATCTTCAAGGTGGGCGAAGAGCAGGCCTGCGCCGCTGGGCGTTTCGTCCACGTGTTCGTAGATCGTGCGAGCAACCGCCCCGTAGCGATCCCCGAGACCTTGCGTGCAGCGATGGCGGCATTGCGGGTGGATTGAAACTCGCGCTGGGTGCGCCGTGCGCACCTTCTGGCTCGGCCTGCTAGGCTGTGGGCAATTATCCGCCAGGGAGTGCCCATGTCCGATCTCGAGCGTGAGCAGGCGCAGCAGCGCGCCGCCCGTATCACCGCCTTCCGTGAGGAGCTGGACGAGCTGCGCCGCGAGCAGGTGCTGCAACTGAGCGAGGCGCAGGAACAGGCGGTCACCGCCCATCATCGGCAATTGCTGACGCATTACCGGCAGACCCTGGACATCGACGCCGATGCCCGCGCGCGCCAGCTATCACTGGGCATGCGCCTGGCCTCGCTGTTCGGTGCGCTGGCGCTGGCGGCCGGGTTGTTTTTCCTGTTCTACCAGTTCTGGGGGCTGTTCGATGTTGCCGCTCAGGTCGCCATTCTCCTCGGCAGCAGCCTCGGCAGTCTGCTGCTGTGCTTTTGGCTACAGGCCCGCGACACCTCTGGCTATTACGCCAAGCTGGCCGCCGTGCTGGCGTTCGTCTGCTTCGTGCTGAACCTGTCGATGCTCGGGCAGATCTTCAATATCACCCCTTCGGACAAGGCCCTGCTGCCCTGGGGAGCGCTGGCGCTGCTATTGGCCTACCAGTGTCGCCAGCGCCTGCTGTTGGTGGTGGCGTTGCTCTGCTTCGGTCTGTTCGTCGCGGCTCGCCTTGGCGACTGGGGGGGCTGGCACTGGTGGTCGCTGGGCGAACGGCCGGAGCTGTTCATGCCGCTGACGGCGCTGCTGCTCGTCCCGCAATGGCTCGATCAGCGGCGCTATGCGGGGTTCGCCGCCTGCTACCGAGTGGTCGGCTTGCTCT
Organism: Ectopseudomonas toyotomiensis; assembly: GCF_017167985.1. Lineage (NCBI taxonomy): Bacteria > Pseudomonadati > Pseudomonadota > Gammaproteobacteria > Pseudomonadales > Pseudomonadaceae > Ectopseudomonas > Ectopseudomonas toyotomiensis. The sequence goes on from NZ_CP070505.1 coordinate 2,741,768, forward strand.
ACCTGCTCGGCCCGGTGCTGGTGCTCTCCTACTGGGGCGGCGGCAGCTATCTTGACTGGTCGACGGGCTGGATCGAGGCGTTCTACCAGACGCTCGGCTTCGTCCTCGCTGGGCTGACCATATGGCTCGGCATTCGCCGCGGCTGGGGTGAGGTGGTCAACACTGGTCTGGTCTTCGCGTTGATCATGCTCTTCGCCAAGCTGTTCGACTGGTGGTGGCAGTTGCTGCCGCGCTACCTGTTCTTCCTCCTGCTCGGGCTGATCGCTGTGCTGCTGCTGGTGATGCTGCAACGCTGGCGGCGCAGCGCGCCGGGAGGTGCGCAATGAAGCGGTCAGCGTGGCTTGCTCTCAGCGTGGTGCTGTTGAGCAATGCCATCGCCCTGGGTTGCGTCTGGTACAACCGCAGCGGCGAGCCCGAGGCGCAACTGCTGCTCAGCGAGCGTGAGCTGCAGCGCGTCTACGGTGGCTGGTTGCGCGATGAGGACGATGGCGTGCTGCGCCTGCAACTGAGCTGGCAGCGCCCCGGTGATGGCTGGCAGTTGCCCTGGCTGGATGAGGCCAAGCTGCGCGAGCTGGGGTTCTCTGCCACCGATGAACGAGCCTTGAACAGGCAGACAGCACGCGAAGTCTGGTTGGTGTTGGAGCTGGATGGGCCGTTGTACCGACATCAGGTCGAACGGGCTCGCCAGGCACTGGTCGCTGCTGAAGCCGAATTGAATGCCAAGCCCGAGAGTGAGGTTTTGCGGCAGGAACGTGATGATCGCCAGCGTCGTTTGCAATTCGTCGAGCAGCAGGCCAGCCGTCTGATGCTGGTGGATGCGGGCGTGGATGCGCGGGTACTGCGTCAGAGCTGGCCGGATCGGCAACGCCAGGTATTACTGACCGGAAGTATCGAGCCTTACCGCCACGGTGCCGAGGCCGGTTATGGCGCGACCATTCGCCTGGAAAATGATCGCCTGAGTGTTCCCCATGCTTATCGCGAGCTGGCGCGTGGCTGGGAGCGTAACTATGAACAAACAGGGTTCAAGGCGCAGGTCGAAGTGGCCTTCGGTCGTCGTCATGAACCCTGGGTGCTCAGTATCCGTCAGTGACGGCGCCAGTGCTTGTGGTGCTTCTTGTGTTTCTTGCCGTGGTAATGGCGGTGATGCTTGCCGCGACGGTCATCGTCGTAGCTGGCATTGCCCATGTAGTTGCCCAGTGCACCACCGGCTCCGCCACCGACTGCCGCACCGACCACACCGCCGGTGTTGCCGCCGACCTGCTGACCGACGACGTTGCCGCCGGCAGCGCCCAGCGCGCCGCCAATGGCGGCTTCGGTACGACTGCGACGGTCTGCACCGACCATGCTACCGGCTGCGCCGCCGAGACCGGCGCCGACCGCCGCGCCAGTGTTGCCACCGACCTGCTGACCAACCATCGCGCCCACTGCGCCGCCCAGGGCGCCACCCAAACCGGCTTCGGTACTGCCTGCAAAGGCAAAGCCACCGCTGCTCAGGCCAAGGGAAAGAAAGAAGAGTTGCAGAGACTTCATGGACACCTCGATCACAGGATTCGCCGGTCAATGGCGAGCGTTACGCCATTGACCGGTGATTTGCGCAGGAGGTTCCTGGCCGCCTGTCAGCTCGCTGCGCTACTACTCAGCAGATTGCCGCCGCTGGCGGCCTGCAGGCGAATGGCGACGAACTTCGAAGTCGGTGTGCTGCTGCCGACACCAGCACTTTCCAGCGGTACCAGCGGGTTGGCCTCGGGGAAGTAGGCCGCGGCCTGGCCGGCCGGGATGTCGAAGGCGAGCAGGGTGAAACCGCTGACACGGCGCTCGATGCCATCGTTCCACAGCGAGCGAATGTCCACCTTCTGCCCGGGCTTGAAGCCCAGGCGGAGGATGTCCGCCTCGTTGGCGAAGAGCACGTCACGCTGCCCGCGCACGCCGCGGTAGCGATCGTCGAGGCCATACACCGTGGTGTTGTACTGGTCGTGCGAGCGCAGGGTCTGCAGGATCAGATCCGGCGTTTCACCGCTTTCGCGTACCTGCGGGGGCAGCAGGTCGGCGAGCAGAGCATTGGCCTTGAAGTTGGCCTTGCCGGACGCGGTCTTCCACTGCCGTGCGCCGGCCGAGTTGCCGAGGTAGAAACCGCCGGGGTGAGCGACGCGCTGGTTGAAGTCATGGAAGCCGGGGATGGTATCGGCGATCAGCTCGCGGATACGGTCGTAGTCGGCGATCAGCGCGTCCCAGTCCAACGGATGGTTGCCCAAGGTGGCCTTGGCGATACCGGCAACGATGGCCGGCTCCGAGCGCATCTCGCTGCCGGCCAGCGGCTCGAGCTGGCCGTAGGAAGCGTGGATCATGCTGAACGAGTCTTCCACCGTCACCGCCTGCGGGCCGCCGGCCTGGTGGTCGATATCGGTGCGGCCGAGGCACGGCAGGATCAGCGCGTCACGGCCGACAGTGAGGTGACTGCGGTTGAGCTTGGTGCTGATCTGCACGGTGAGGTCGCAGCTCTGCAGCGCCTTGTGCGTGCGCGGGCTGTCTGGCGTGGCCTGGGCGAAGTTGCCGCCGAGGCCGATGAACACCTTGGCCTGGCCGTCGATCATGGCGTTGATCGCCTCGACCGTGTTGTGACCGTTCTCGCGCGGCACCTTGAACTGGAAGCGTTTTTCCAGGGCATCAAGCAGCGTCACCGGCGGGCGGTCATTGATGCCCATGGTGCGGTCGCCCTGCACGTTGCTGTGGCCGCGCACCGGGCACAGGCCGGCGCCGGGGCGGCCGAGGTTGCCGCGCAGCAGTTGCAGGTTGACGATTTCCTGGATAGTGGCCACCGAATGGTGGTGCTGGGTGATGCCCATGGCCCAGCAGATGATCACGCGTTCGGCGCGGCGATACATGCGCGCAGCCTGTTCGATCTCCAGCAGGCTGAGGCCGGACTGGGCTTGCAGCGCCTCCCAGCTGCAATCGTCGAGCAGCTGCAGATAAGCCTCGACGCCGTCGGTGTGTTCGGCGATGAAGGCATGATCGAACACTGCCGGTTCGCCCTTGGCCTGCGCTTCGCGCTCCCACTGCAGGAGGAACTTGGCGATGCCGCGCAGGGCGGCCATGTCGCCGCCCAGCGCCGGACGGAAGAACGCGGTATTCAGTGGCTCGGAGCCGTTGGTGAGCATCTCCAGCGCGTGCTGCGGATGCTGGAAGCGTTCCAGACCACGCTCCTTCAGCGGGTTGAAGCAGACCACCTGGGCGCCGCGTTTGACCGCTTCACGCAGCGGCTCGAGCATGCGCGGGTGATTGGTGCCAGGGTTCTGACCGAGCACGAAGATGGCGTCGGCATGCTCGAAATCGTTGAAGGTCACGCTGCCCTTGCCGATCCCCACGCTCTGGCCGAGGGCGACGCCGCTGGCCTCGTGGCACATGTTCGAGCAGTCGGGGAAGTTGTTGGTGCCGTAGGCGCGCACGAACAACTGGTAGAGAAACGCCGCCTCGTTGCTGGCGCGGCCGGAGGTGTAGAACTCGGCATGATCCGGGCTTGGCAGCGCCTGGAGGTGCCCGGCGATCAGGGCGAAGGCGTCATCCCAACTGGTCTGCACATAGCGATCGGTGCTGGCGTCGTAGCGCATCGGATGCGTCAGGCGACCCTGGTACTCGAGCCAGTAGTCACTCTGCTCGCGCAGTTGGCTGACCGTGTAGCGGGCGAAGAAGGCTGGATCGACACGACGTTTGGTGGCTTCCCAGTTGACCGCCTTGGCGCCGTTCTCGCAGAACTTGATGTGACCGTCCTCGGGCGAATCGCCCCAGGCGCAGCCGGGGCAGTCGAATCCGCCGTTCTGGTTGGTCTTGAGCAGCGCGCGCAGGTTCTTGAACGGCTGTTTGCTGTCCAGCCAGAAGCGGGTGACGGCGTTCAGTGCGCCCCAGCCAGCGGCCGGGCCTTTGTAGGGCTTGTAACGGGGATTGACGGGTTGCAGGCTCATGGTCGTTCTTCTTCGTCAGGCGCGGGGCTATAGACCCGCGGCGTGCTGTGATGAGGCAGGTGGATCAGGTTGAGGCGGTGGCGCCGCGCCCAGTCCACGGTCAGGGCGGTGGGTGCGGACAGGCTCACCAGCGTGTCGATGCCGGCGCGCACCGCCTTGTGCAGTAACTCCAGGCTGCAGCGACTGGTGACCAGAGCAAAGCCACCACGGGTGTCGATGCGCTCGCGGGCAATGGCGCCGATCAGCTTGTCCAGCGCGTTATGGCGGCCGATGTCTTCGCGGCACAGACGAATCTCGCCGTTGGCGTCGATGAACAGGGCGGCATGCAGCGCGCCGCTGTGGCGTGCCAGTTGTTGTTGCTCACCGATGCGTTCGCGTAGCCCGGTCAGGTGTTCCAGTGGTGGCAACGCTGCGCCGGGCAGGGCGGTCAGGGCCGGTAGCGCCTGTTCCAGTGCATCCACACCGCATAGGCCACAGCCACTGGTGCCGGCCATTTGTCGGCGTTGCTGCTTGAGCGCCCAAAAGGCGCGGCTGCTGACTTGCAGGCGCGCTTCGCGGCTGTCACCGAGGCCGCGCAACTGGATGTCATAGATGTCGTCGATGGACTGGATCAGGTCGTTACCGAGACTGAAACCGACGGCAAAATCTTCCAGATGATGGGGAGAAACCATCATCACGGCCTGGTTCAGGTCGTTGTAGCTGATCGCCAGGGCACATTCTTCGGCCAGTGCAGCGTGCTGCGCACGCCCGTCACCGAGTTCGGCGTAGGTGTAGGCACTGGCGATGTGCGGCTGGGCGGCTGGCTTGGCCATCGAGGCGCGCTCTGTGACAGATTGACACAGCTAAGCCTAGGCCCATGGGCGGGGAGCGTCTAATCGTTGGCTTTGATGCGTTGATCGAGCGTATCTATCAATCCTCCGCCAGCCACTCTCGCGCCTCTTCGAAGCAGGCTTGTGCGAGCGGTGAGGCAGGGGCGCTACGACGCATGATCAGGCCCTGAGGTGCCAGGGTATGAGCGTCCTCGATGGGTAGCAGGCGCAGATGACCGTCGGTCGGAGCACCGTCGGCCGGCAGCGGCATGACGCTGCAGCACAGACCGGCGCTGACCGCTTGAGTCAGGTGGTGCACGGCGTCGGCTTCCAGGCGCACCTGTGGGCTGAGGCCGCGCGCACGGAAGCTGTGATCGATGGACTGGCGAAAGTGCATGCCGGTGGAGAGCAGGCCAAGGGGCAAGTTGGCCAGTTGTTCCCAGCGCAGGCTGGCGCTGACGAAGTGGAAGTGGCGCTGATCGTAGAGCAGGCCCATGCGTGCTTCGGCCAGCTCCAGGCTGGCGAAGTGCTCGCGGTCGAGTCGGTCGAGATAGGACAGGCCAAGGTCGAGCTGATTACGTACCAGCCCCTCAAGAATCTGATCGCTGCTCAGCGCGTGCAGTTGGAAGCGCAGCCCGGGGTGACGCTCGGCGAACAGGCTGATCAGGCGCATCGGGTCGAAACTGGCCAGCGGCACCACGCCCAGGCGCAGGGTGCCGACCAGATGGCCACGGCAGGCGGCTGCCTCGGCGAGCAGGCCATCCTGCGCCGCCAGCAGGCTGCGCGCCCAGGCCAGGATACGCTCACCTTCGGCGCTGAAACCCTCGAAACGTTGTCCGCGGCGCACCAGCTCCAGTCCCAGTTCGTCTTCCAACTGGCGCAGGCGCATGGACAGCGTCGGCTGGGTCACGTGGCAGCGTGCAGCGGCCTGACCGAAGTGGCGGGTCTCGTCGAGGGCAACGAGAAATTTCAGCTGCTTTATGTCCATGTGGGCTCCTGGTTTGCTCGGATTCTAATGCGCGAATGCTAATCAGGGGTGTTTCCTGAACTAGACTTTGGTCTCCGGGGGCTTTGCCCGGTCATTCACAAGGAACGAGAGGAATCGCCATGAGTCTGTTTGCCTTTGTCAAAGACGCCGGGGTCAAGCTCTGGGAGTCGCTGGTGGGTCAGGAGGCGCAGGCCGCCGAATCACTCAAGGACCACGTTACCAAGGTTGGCCTGGGTAACCCGAACATCGAGGTCAGTGTCGAAGGTGACAAGGTCATCGCCCGTGGCGAAGTGGCCAGCCAGGAAGAGAAGGAAAAGATCCTCCTGGCGCTGGGCAACGTTGCCGGTGTCGGTGAAGTCGATGACCAGATCAGCGTGACCACGCCCGCCCCCGCAGCGCGCTTCGTTACGGTGAAGAAGGGCGACACGCTGAGCGCCATTGCCAAGGCCGAATACGGCAATGCCAATGCCTACATGAAGATATTCGAGGCCAACAAGCCGATGCTCAGTCACCCGGACAAGATCTACCCTGGGCAGGTATTGCGCATTCCCGAATAAACCCGCGCTTAGGTACTGCGGGGGCGCTTGGCCTTGCCGGCGATCATCGTCATCCGGGATCGCCGGCAAGCCGGCTCCTACAGCGAGGGCGTCGCAGATAGTTCCTGTACCAACTCCCGGTAGTCCTCCACTGCGGCGAACTCCTCGGTATTTTTAGGCCCGGCCTGGCTGTCTGGCTGGCGCACGGCGAGCAGATGGGCAACACCGAACCGGCCGGCGCTGCGCAGGATCGGCAGGCTGTCGTCGATGAACAGGCTGCGCGCGGGGTCGAAATCGACGTCCTGGCGCAGGGCGAACCAGAACTGCTGGTCCTCCTTGGGAAAGCCGTAGTCGTGAGAGCTGATCAGGCGTTCGAACCAGGGCGCCAGCTCGACGCGTTCCAGCTTCAGCGACAGCGAATCGCGGTGCGCGTTGGTGATCAGCACCACGCGCTTGCCCGCTTCTCGCAGGGCGCGCAGAAACAGCTCGGCATCCGCGCGCAGGGCGATCAGGTGCGCGACCTCGCGCTTGAGGTCACGGATCGACAGGCGCAGCTCGCGGCTCCAGAAGTCCGTGCAGTACCAGTTCAGCGTACCGGCATGCTGGCGAAACAGCGGCAGCAGTTCGGCCTGAGCCAGCGCCAGGCTGACGCCATGGTGCTCGGCGTAGCGCTGCGGCAGGTGGGTGAGCCAGAAGTGGTTGTCGAAGTGCAGGTCGAGCAACGTGCCGTCCATGTCCAGCAGGACGGTGTCGATCTGCTGCCAGGGTAGTACGGGCATGCGCATCTCTCTGATTGGGAACAATCGATCCGTGGCCTGTTTCGCCTTGATGCAATCTCGGCCACGGATAATGGCGAAAGCCGCTGTATGATAACCCGCTCGGTCCCGCCAAGGAGTCGCCTCATGCGCCAAAAACCCACGGTTCTCGCTCGCGAAATTGTCGCCAGCAGCCGTCTGTTTCGTGTCGAGGAAGTGCAGTTGCGCTTCTCCAACGGCACGGAGCGCACCTATGAGCGACTGGTCGGCAAGGGTTCGGGCTACGGTGCGGTGATGGTGGTGGCGATGCTCGATGCCGAGCACGCGGTGTTGATCGAGGAGTACTGCGGCGGCACCGATGACTACCAGCTGTCGTTGCCCAAGGGCCTGATCGAACCGGGTGAGGACGTGCTGGTCGCCGCCAACCGCGAGCTCAAGGAAGAGGCCGGTTTCGGCGCGCACGAGCTGGAGTACATCACCGAGCTGAGCCTGTCGCCCGGTTACATGAGCCAGAAGATTCAGGTGGTGCTGGCGCGCAACCTTTACGAGGAGCGCCTACCGGGGGATGAGCCCGAGCCGATGCGGGTCGACCGCATCAGCCTGCGCGAGCTATCCAGTTTGGCCCAGCACGAACAGTTCAGCGAAGGCCGTGCGCTGGCGGCGCTGTACCTGGTGCGCGACCTGCTGACCCAGCGCGGGGAGTTCTGCTCGTGAGTCATCCCTTTATGCCCCAGGTGATCGAACTGGTTCGTGCGGCAGGCGCGGCGACGCTGCCGTACTGGCGCAGCGGTGTGGCAGTGACGGAGAAGGCCGATGCCTCGCCGGTGACCGCTGCCGACCTGGCCGCGCACCATATCCTGCTCGATGGCCTGCAGGCGCTGGCGCCGGAGGTGCCGGTGCTGTCGGAGGAGGCCGCTGATATCCCGCTGGCCGAGCGCGCCGCCTGGACGCGCTGGTGGCTGGTCGATCCGCTCGATGGCACCAAGGAGTTCATCGCCGGTTCCGAAGAGTTCACGGTCAATGTCGCCTTGGTCGAGCGTGGCCGTGTGGTTTTCGGTGTGGTTGGCATTCCTGCCAGCGGGCGCTGCTACTACGGCGGCGCCGGTTTGGGTGCCTGGCGCAGCGATGTGTCGGGTGATGAACAACCGATTCGCGTGCGCCTGGCGCCTGCGCAGGGCTTCACGCTGGTGGCCAGCAAGCGCCATTCCAGCCCTGCGCAGGAAACCCTACTGGCAGGCTTGGCCGCCCGTTTCGGCGAGCCGGCGCTGGCCAATATCGGCAGTTCGCTGAAGTTCTGCCTGCTGGCCGAAGGCAATGCCGACTGCTATCCGCGCCTGGCGCCCACCTCGCAATGGGACACCGCTGCGGCGCAGGGCGTGCTGGAAGGCGCCGGAGGCGAGGTGTTGAACCTGGCAGGCGAAGTGCTGACCTACGAGGCGCGCGAATCCTTCCTCAACCCCTCGTTCCTGGCCTTGCCGGCTGCCGCCGAGTGGCGTGGCGGGCTGATCGAACTGGCCAGCGGCCTGTAGGGTGCGCTGTGCGCACCGAGAGCTGCCCGGAATAGTGCTGGTGCGCACAGCGCACCTTACAGGATCTGCGTAAACCTCAATCGAGCATATCGCTGTAGCGCGCGTCCTTCTTGAACACCAATGGCTGGTCGAAGCCCGGCACCTTCACTTCTTCGGTGGTGATGGAGATCGCCTGGTCGTCGATCATGTCGTTGCCGAAGTTGTAGATGATGTCCAGCTTGCCCTGCAGGGCAAGCTGATCGTACGCGGCAGCGGCGGCACGGGTGCTCTCGCGGCGCGCCAGGTAGGCGTCGAAGGCGGCCTGGCCGTGGCGTTTGCGCAGCATGCGTTCGGTCACGTGCGGGGCCAGCACCAGGGCGCTGGCGTTGTTGCCGCCGAAGCCCTTGGAGTTGATGAAGGCCACGTCCAGCGCCTGCTCACCCACCTTGCGGTCTTCGGTGGACAGGCTCAGGTGATCCTGGTGTACGTCGCCGGCGACGGCGTCGATGGTCTTCAGACCCGGCACGATGCCGTACTTGAAGGCGCCGAGGGCTGCGATCACCTGGTCGCCGCTGGCGGTGGCCAAGGAGTGGCCGACGAAGGCCTTCACTGCCGTGATCGGCCATTGCTCGATACCGAAGGCCGCCGCGACGCGGTCGAGAATCTCCGACTCGGTGACGCGGTTGGCCGGGGTGCTGGAACCATGGGCGTGGACGAAGCTGCGGCTACGCACGGCGTCCAGGCCGAGCAGCTGCACGGCGCTGGCCACGGCCTTGGCCACGGTCAGGTAGTTGCCCGGGCCGGGGGCGGAGATGGATTTCTTGAAGCCATCGGCGTTGATGAACACATCCGGCACCGCGCCGTGGATGTCGGCACCCAGTTCCAGGGCCAGCTCGTCGTCCATCAGCACCACGAACTGACAGGCCTCGGCCAGGGTGAAGCCGCAGTTGTCGCCGAACGGACGGCTGGCGCGGCGGAAGTCCACCTCGCTCTTGCCCTCGATCTGGCGCAGGCCTTCTTCGGTGGCCAGCGCGCCCATGGCGCCGTAGCCCTCGATGCATTCCTGGTTGATCGGCGCCTCGCTGCTGCCGACGATGACCACACGCGCCTTGCCGGAGGCGATCTGCTCGATGCCCTTTTGCAGGTTGTAGAGGAAGGTGGCGCAGGCACCGGTGATACTGCCGGTGGTACCGACGCTGCCGAGCACGTAGGCGTTTATGAAGTCCGCCGGCATGGTGTTCAGGCCCAGGGCCAACTGCTTGGCGGTGACGCGGCCACCCTTGAGGCGCGACTGCATCATGCCGCCGAAGCCGTTCTCGTCGAGCTGGCTCATGATGCAGCTGGCGAACACGGCGATTTCGTCCGGGGCGACATGTTGAACGATGCGCTGCCAGTCGATGCCGACCGAACGCAGGGCGTCGGTGACGCCGACCACGGTCATGGCCAGGCCGCGCGGGTGGAAGCGCGAATTGTACAGCTCGCTCGGCTCGAAGCCGGTGGGCAACTGGCCGGCGGATTTCACTGCCAGCGGGCGATAGCTGTCCACCTTGAACTCGCAGCTGTCATGCAGGGTGACACGCACTTCATTGCCGTCGAGCTCTTCTACGGACCAGTTGGCCGGCAGTGGCTCGGGCAGTTGCTTGCGCTGGGTGATGAAGCTCAGGTTGGCACCATTGGCGGGAGCGACGCCGATGCTCTTCTGCCAGTGGGCGGCGTCCGGGTCCAGGTGCTGCTTCTCGATGCGGCGCACCAGGGTGCCGGCGAGAATGTCCTTGCCGTAGCGGCTTTCGATGTCGGCCAGGCTCAGCGGCTGGCCGTCCTGATCGCGGTACTGGCCGTCGACCACGCGTACCAGCTTCATCATCTGCGCCAGCCCGGCCAGGGTTTCCTGGCGCGCCTGAGGCTGCAGCGACTCCTGCACGGTACGACGGAAACCATGGTGGAAGGAGCTGCGCCCGGCTGCGTTGTAACCCCCAAAACCCACGATCACAGGTAAGCGCGACATAAATCAAAAGCTCCTGAACAAGGCCAGCGCGACGCCAGGCCGGCGCCTCTGGGCGCGAGCAGGGTCATAAGGCGGTGGCATTTGGAAAATTTCGGCTGCCTAACCTGACGTGGATCATGACTGTTGAGTCACTCATTCGTCCAATGTCGTGGCGAGAGTGAGGTGTGTCGCGGATGGGCGGGCGTTAGCGGGGCAATGGATCGGGGGTAGGGTGCGCTGTGCGCACCGCTGTTTTCTGAAGGCTGGTGCGCATGGCCTAGGCGGCCTCGCGACACCCTGCTGGCGGGCTTGTGTCGGCTCAGCCCTGGTAGCTGATATGCCCGTCGACCAGCGTGTAGCGCACTGCACCGGGCAGACAATGGCCGATAAAGGGGCAGTTGCTGCCCTTGGAGTACCACTGCTCACCGGCGACGGTGGAGGCCTGCGGGTCGAACAAGACGATATCGGCAGCGCCCCCGACGCGTAGCGAGCCGGCCGGCAGACGCAGTGCGGCGGCCGGGCCATTGGTCAGGCGTGCCAGCAGCGTCGGCAGATCGAGCAGGCCGTCCTGCACCAGGCTAAGGGCCAGCGGCAGCAGCAATTGCACGCTGCTGATGCCCGGCTCGGTGGCGGCGAAGGGTGCCAGCTTGGCATCGCGCTCGTGCGGTTGGTGGTGGCTGGCGATGGCCGAGATCACCCCGGCCTTCACCGCTTCGCGCAGACCATCGCGGTCGGCACGCGAGCGCAGCGGCGGCTGCACATGGTAGAGGCTGGAGAAGTCGATCAGCGCCTCGTCGGTGAGGATCAGTTGGTACAGCGCCACATCGGCGGTCACCGGCAGGCCGCGCGCCTGAGCGTTGGCGATCAGTTCGGCGCCGCGGGCGCTGGTGATCTGGCTGAAGTGCGCGCGCGCGCCGCTCTGTTCCACCAGCAGCAGGTCGCGGGCCAGGGCCACTGTTTCGGCGGTTTCCGGGATGCCGGCCAGGCCGAGGAAGCTGGCGGTCGGGCCCTCATGAGCCAGGCCGCCTTCGGCCAGATCAAAGTCCTGCGAATGGAAGATCACTTGCAGGTCGAAGGTGGCCGCATACTCCAGCGCGCGGCGCAGGGTGCGGCTGCTGCGGAAGTTGTCCAGGCCATTGCCGAAGGCCACGCAACCGGCATCGCGCAGGGCGACCAGCTCGGCCAGCTGTTCGCCGGCCAGGCCCTTGCTCAGCGCGCCGATGGGGAAGACCTTGGTGTGCCCGGCTTCACGGGCGCGGTCGAGAATCAGCTCGGCCACCGCTGAGGTATCCAGCACTGGCTTGGTGAACGGTGGGCAGCACAGGCTGGTGACACCACCGGCCGCTGCGGCCAGGGTTTCCGTGGCGATGCTGCCCTTGCGGCTATAGCCAGGCTCGCGTAGCGCCACCGACAGGTCGACCAGGCCGGGCGCAGCGATCAGACCCTGGGCGTCGAGGGTTTGGTCGGCGACAAAGCCAGAGGGGGCATGACCAGTGGCCACCAGCTTGCCGCCATCTATATAGAGGTCAGTGACCTGATCCAGGCCGCTGGCCGGGTCGATCACGCGGGCGCCGAGGATTGCGGTACGCATCAGTTGGCCTCCTCGGCGTTGAGTTGACGTTGGGCGTTCTGCCCGCTCATGGCCATCGACAGCACGGCCATGCGGATGGCGATGCCGTAGGTGACCTGGTTGAGGATCACCGATTGCGGGCCGTCGGCCACCGCCGACTCGATCTCCACGCCGCGGTTGATCGGGCCCGGGTGCATCACCAGGGCATCGGGCTTGGCCAGCTTGAGACGCTGCTCGGTGAGGCCGAACAGGCGGTAGAACTCGCCCTCGCTGGGCAGCAGGCCACCCTGCATGCGCTCGCGCTGCAGGCGCAGCATGATCACCACGTCGACGTCCTTGAGGCCTTCGTTGGCGTCGCTGAACACGCGCACGCCGTAGCTTTGTTCCAGGCCGATGGGCAGCAGGGTCTTCGGCGCGATCACGCGTATGTCCGGGCAGCCCAGGGTTTTCAGCGCCAGCATGTTCGAGCGCGCCACGCGCGAGTGCAGGATGTCGCCGACGATGGCCACCGACAGATTCTCGAAGTCGCCCTTGTGGCGGCGAATGGTGAGCATGTCGAGCATGCCCTGGGTCGGGTGCGCGTGGCGGCCGTCGCCGCCGTTGATGATCGCCAGATTCGGGCACACGTGCTCGGCGATGAAGTGCGCGGCGCCGGAGTCGGCATGGCGCACGACGAAGATGTCGGCGGCCATGGCCTCGAGGTTGCGCAGGGTGTCGAACAGCGTCTCGCCCTTGCTGGTCGAGCTGGTGGAGACGTTGAGGCTGATGACGTCCGCCGACAGGCGCTGGGCGGCCAGCTCGAAGGTGGTGCGGGTGCGCGTGGAGTTCTCGAAGAACACGTTGCACACGGTCTTGCCGCGCAGCAGCGGGACCTTCTTCACCGCGCGCGCGCCGACTTCGAGGAAGGAGTCGGCGGTGTCGAGGATTTCGGTCAGCAGCTCGCGGGGTAGGCCGTCGAGTGAGAGGAAGTGGCGCAGCTGACCTTGGTCGTTCAGCTGCAGCGGGCGCTTGGCGGCGAGTGGCGTCATCGCGGGGAGTCTCAGTTGGCGAGCGTCTGGAGTTCGAGGGTCAGCGGCGTGGGGCCGGACAATTTTACCCGTTCGTTGGTCGCCAGTGACAGGGTGGCACCGACCACGTCGGGGCGGATCGGCAACTCGCGGGCGCCCAGGTCGAGCAGGCTGACCAGGGTCACGCTGGCTGGGCGACCGTAATCGAACAGTTCGTTCAGTGCGGCGCGGATGGTGCGCCCGCTCATCAGCACGTCGTCGATCAGCACCAGATGCTGGCCCTCGATCTCGAACGGCAGTTCGGACGGCTGCACCTGCGGGTGCAGGCCGTTCTGGGTGAAGTCGTCGCGGTAGAAGGACACGTCGAGGATGCCCAGTGCGTCATCGCGCCCCAGGGCGGCAAGCAGGGCCTGGGCAACCCAGACGCCGCCGGTACGGATGCCGATGAAGCGTGGCTCGCTGATCTGGCGTTGGTTCAGATGCTGGGTCAGGGCGCTGGCCATGGCCGGCAGCAGGTCGTTGGGGTTCGGTAGCATGGCGAAACTCCTTGATGCGGGCCGACTCGCTCAGCCCGTGCAGTTTTCCTCTAGCCAGCCCTGAAGGAGCAGAGCTGCAGCAATGGCGTCGACCGGGCGCTCGCGATAGCCGCCACTCTGGCCTTCGCGCAGGCGTTGGCCTTTGGCCTCGAAGGTGGTCAGGCGTTCGTCGTGGGTGTAGGCCGGCAGGTTGAAGCGGCCGTTGAGGCGGCGGGCGAATTTCTCGGCGCGGGCGCTCATTTCGCTGGGCGTACCGTCCATGTTCAGCGGCAGGCCGACCACCACGGCGTCCGGCTGCCACTCCTTGATCAGCGCTTCGACGCGGTTCCAGTCCGGTACGCCGTTCTGTGCCTTGAGCACGCACAGCTCACGGGCCTGGCCGGTGATCACCTGGCCGACGGCGACGCCGATCTGCTTGGTGCCATAGTCGAAACCCAGCAGCAGGCGCAATGGCTTGTCGCTCATCAGGCGTGCCCGACCTGCGAGGTCAGCAGGCTGAGATTGACGCCCAGGCGTGCGGCGGCGGCGTTAAGACGCTGGTCGAACGGCAGGTCGAAAAGAATGTTGCTGTCGGCGGGGCAGGTCAGCCAGGCATTGTCGGCCAGTTCGGCTTCCAGTTGCCCGGCATCCCAGCCGGCGTAGCCAAGGGTGATCAGGTAGCGATCCGGGCCGCTTCCGTCGGCGATGGCGAACAATACGTCTTGCGAGGTGGAGAGGCCCAGCTCGCCCAGCTCCAGGGTCGCCTGGAACTGCGGACCAGCGGGGTGCAGGACGAAACCGCGGTCGGTCTGTACCGGGCCTCCGGCGAAGATCGGCAGGCTGTGGCACAGCGCCGCCGGCTCTTCGTCAGGGCGCAGTTGTTCGAGCACGTCAGCCAGATTCAGGCCATTGGGCTTGTTGATGACCAGGCCCATCGCACCTTGCTCGTTGTGTTCGACCAGGTAGGTGACGGTCTGCGCGAAGTGCGGATCGGCCATGTGCGGCATGGCAATCAGGAAGTGGTGCTTGAGCGAAGTGGGGGCTGATTTCTTCATGACGCCTAGTTTGGAACGACAGGCGGCAAGCTACAAGCGTGAGCAGCGCTTTGCCGGATCTCATCCAGGCTGCTGGCGCCACTTCGCAGGGGGCGCAGTGCGCACAGATGATCAGGGTTGGCTAATTACTCGACAGCCGATCACCGCGCTCGAAGCGCCAGGTGCGGATGATTTCCAGGCGGTCGATATCGGCCAGGTCTCCGGTGAAGGGTGCATAGGGCGCGGCCAGGCGCACGATGCGTTGTGCGGCCTGGTCGAGCACGGCCTGGCCGGAAGACTCCAGCACCTGTACCTCGTACAGCGAGCCATCACGGTTGATCGATACCAACAGGCGCAGGCTACCGTATATACGTTGGCGACGAGCGTCGTCGGGGTAGTTGAGGTTGCCGATGCGTTCGACTTTCTTGCGCCATTCGTCTTTGTACCAGGCGCCTTTGTCGCGCATGGTTGAGGCGGCGTTGAGGCGGTGGATCTTCGGGCGTTTGGCGTACTGCTGAACTTCCTGGGCCAGCTCGGCTTCCAGGCTGGCGATTTCTGCCGAGAGCTGGGCCGAGTCGAATACCGGCGCCGGCCGCGTTTCTGGTACCGGCTTGGCTTCTTCGCGTTTGACCGGGGTTTTCTGCTGCTGCGGTGCGCGTGTTGCGACGGCAGCCTTGGGCGCTTCCTGTCTGGTGGCAGGCTGCTGCGGGGTGGCGGGTGGTGTGACCTTGCGCACCTCGCTGTCCTGAAAGGGCGCCTGTTCGGTGGTCTTGGGCGCTGCAGTGTGTTCCAGCGTGCCGCTGCCCTGCTGGTTGTCCTGTGCCAAGAAATCCGCTTCCTTGGGCTTCTCTTCGCTCTTGAAGGTGGACAGGGTGATTTCTAGCGTCTTGCTGATTTCCGGCGGCGCCTCCAGGGTGAAGCCGACGCCGAGGATCAGTGCCGCGTGCAGTGCTGCCGCGAGAAACAGGGTAAATCCCAGGCGGTCCGCCGGTCGGGCGTTGGCGGAGGAGGTGGTCGGTGGGGAGGCTGCTGCGTTCATCGCGTATCGGGTCTGCTTTCGAATGTCGCGCAGTCTGCCGGGTAGCAGTAGGCGCCTGCAAGTTGCGGGCGCCAGGCTGCCACCTGCGTCAAGCTTTTAACCCACGTTTGCGCGCAATGCAGTCCATCAGTTGTTCGCCGATACGGGTGTCGAATGCGGCATCTATTTCGCGGATACAGGTCGGGCTGGTGACGTTGATTTCTGTCAGGTGCTCACCGATCACGTCGAGCCCGACGAAGATCAGACCCTTTTCGCGCAGGGTAGGCCCGACTGCTGCGGCAATTTCGCGATCGCGCTCGGTCAGCGGGCGCGCCTCGCCGCGGCCGCCTGCGGCCAGGTTGCCGCGGGTCTCTCCAGCAGCCGGAATGCGTGCCAGGCAATAGGGTACGGGCTCCCCGTCTATCATCAGGATGCGTTTGTCGCCGTCCTTGATAGCTGGCAGGTAGGCCTGCGCCATGATCTGCTGGTGGCCGTGCAGGGTCAGGGTTTCCAGAATCACCGAGAGATTCGGGTCGCCTTCGCGGTGGCGAAATATCTGCGATCCGCCCATACCATCAAGGGGTTTGAGAATGATGTCACGGTGCTCATCGGCAAACTGGCGCACAATGTCGGGACGCCGGCTTACCAGAGTCGCTGGTGTGTATTGGGGAAACTGGGTGGCGAAGAACTTTTCATTGCAGTCGCGCAGACTCTGCGGCCGATTGACCACCAGTACGCCGTCGTTTTCGGCCTGCTCAAGCAGGTAGGTGGAGTAGACGAATTCGTTATCGAAGGGCGGGTCCTTGCGCATCAGGATCACGTCCAGTTCGGCGAGCGGCGTGTCCTGTTCCGTACCAAGGGTGAACCAGCGCTGCGGATCATTGAACACTTCCAGAGAACGCAGGCGGGCACGGGCCTGGCCGCGAACCTGATAGAGATCCTGCTGCTCCATGTAGAACAGCGACCAGCCGCGTGCTTGAGCGGCCAGCAACATGGCCAGCGAGCTGTCCTTCTTGAAGGAGATGCTGGCGATAGGATCCATGACGATCCCGAGGCGAAGGCTCATGGGGGATAAACTCCGTGGGATAAGGGCGAAGGCCGAGCTGGCCGTGCCGAACAATGGCTGTCAGGGTGGCGCCGGCCGGGCCGCGCGGTCAAGGGTGGTGCTGCCCTGGCAGGCTTATAGATTGCATCTGGAGAGTGTGCTAAAAAGGCCCGACGATTGGGTCAAGCCCCATCGAAGACTGGGCCTCAGGCATACTGATAACGCGAATATAACGACTCACCGAGGCGATGGTAGGGCGAACATGGAACAGCATACCGAGGGTTTGAAAGTGATGGTGATCGACGATTCGAAAACGATTCGTCGCACCGCTGAAACTCTGCTGAAAAAAGTGGGTTGTGATGTCATCACCGCGGTCGATGGCTTCGATGCCCTGGCCAAGATTGCCGACACGCATCCCAGTATCATCTTTGTTGACATCATGATGCCGCGTCTCGATGGGTATCAGACCTGTGCCCTGATCAAGAACAACAGTGCTTTCAAGTCCACGCCAGTGATCATGCTGTCCTCCAAGGACGGTCTGTTCGACAAGGCCAAGGGGCGTATCGTCGGCTCCGATCAGTACCTGACCAAGCCTTTCAGCAAGGAAGAGCTGCTCGGTGCCATCAAGGCTCACGTGCCCGACTTCACCCCGGTGGAACAAGCCTCCTGACGTTCCGGCCTGACCGCCGTACGCCACTTCTGTATTGGGAAACACCATGGCTCGAATTCTGATTGTTGATGACTCCCCGACCGAGATGTACAAGCTGACCGCCATGCTGGAAAAACATGGGCATCAGGTACTCAAGGCGGAAAACGGCGCTGACGGCGTGGCTCTGGCTCGCCAGGAAAAGCCCGACGCGGTGCTGATGGACATCGTCATGCCCGGCCTCAACGGCTTTCAGGCGACCCGTCAGCTGACCAAGGACGCCGAGACCAGCCACATCCCGGTGATCATCGTCACTACCAAGGATCAGGAAACCGACAAGGTCTGGGGCAAGCGCCAAGGCGCCAAGGACTACCTGACCAAGCCGATCGACGAAGATACCTTGCTGAAGACCCTCAATGCGGTACTGGCCGGCTGATGCCGTGCTGTCCGTGTACTAAATAAAAAGAAGGCCAAGGCTGGCATGTCCGCGCAGACTCCTTTCCAGATCCTCCTTGAGATTGACCAGCGTTGCCGGGTCCTGGCGGCTGGCCTGCCGTCGCAACAGGCGGCGGTGCAGAGCTGGAGCGGTATCGGCTTTCGCATGGGCGAGCGATTCTTCGTCGCGCCGATGGGGGAAGTGGGAGAGGTGCTGCACGAGCCGCGCTACACCCTGCTGCCGGGTGTGAAGGGCTGGGTCAAAGGGGTGGCCAACGTGCGTGGCCGCCTGCTGCCGATCATGGACCTGTGCGGGTTCTTCGGTAACGAACTGTCGCCGCTGCGCAAGCTGCGGCGAGTGCTGGTGGTGGACCACCAGGAGATCTTCGCTGGCCTTACCGTCGACGAGGTTTTCGGCATGCAACATTTTCCGGTGGATGCATTTTCAGAACAACTGCCGCCTCTCGAGGCGAGCATTGCGCCGTTTATCCACGGAGTCTTTCAACGAGAACAACCCTGGTTGGTGTTCAGCCCTCATGCGCTGACCACCAATCCGGGCTTTCTCGATGTGTCCTATCAGTAGATTTTCGGTTGGGCCGGCTTTGCCGGCTCTTTGGCGTTACATGGGAACCGTAGTGCGGTCGGTCCAGGCGGGGGCCAGAAAATGAAAAAAATCAATGCAGGTAATTTGTTGGTCGGAGCACGCAGCAGCACGCTGATCGCGGCGCTGTTCGTCGTGCTTATCGTCTCCATCGTGCTGTTGTTCGCGAACTTCGCCTACATCAACACCCAGTCCAACTACGATACCGAGTACATCAGCCACTCCGGTGAGCTGCGCGTACTGTCCCAGCGTATCGCCAACAACGCCACTGAGGCTGCGGCGGGCAAGGCAGAGGCATTCGGCCTGCTGCGTGCAGCGCGTAACGACTTCCAGCGGCGCTGGAGCTACCTGACCGATGGTGATGCCAATACCGGCTTGCCTCCGGCACCTGCTTCGGTGCAAGCGCAGATGGCTGCGGTGCAGCAGGACTGGGACAGCCTGCGGCAGAACACCGACGCCATTATTGCCAGTGAGCAGACCGTACTGTCGCTGCACCAGGTAGCCGCAACCCTGGCGGAAACCATTCCGCAATTGCAGGTCGAGTACGAAGAAGTGGTCGACATCCTGCTGGAAAGCGGTGCACCGGCTGCCCAGGTCTCTGTGGCCCAGCGTCAGTCGCTGCTGGCCGAACGTATTCTCGGCTCGGTGAACAAGGTACTGGCCGGTGACGAAGACTCGGTACAGGCCGCCGACATGTTTGGTCGTGATGCCAGCCTGTTCGGTCGCGTACTGGCCGCCATGCTCGAAGGCAACGCGGCGATGGAAATCAGCCAGGTGACCGACGAGGAGGCTCTCGAGCGTCTGGCCGAGATTTCCGAGCTGTTCGAATTCGTATCCGGTTCGGTGGACGAGATTCTCGAGACCTCGCCCGAACTGTTCCAGGTGCGTGAATCGGCCAGCTCCATCTTCACCGTTTCGCAGACCCTGCTGGACAAGGCGTCCGAACTGGCTGTCGGTTTCGAAGACCTGGCCTCGGGCCGTGCCATCAATACCCTGTTCGGCTACGTGCTGGGTGCCCTGGCGCTGGGTTCGATCATCCTCATCGGTCTGGTGATGGTGCGTGAGACCAACCGTCGTCTGGCCGAGACTGCCGAGAAGAACGAACGTAACCAGGCGGCGATTCTGCGTCTGCTCGACGAAATCGCCGACCTCGCCGACGGTGACCTGACCGTGGCCGCGACGGTAACCGAAGACTTCACTGGTGCCATCGCCGACTCCATCAACTACTCCATCGACCAGCTGCGTGACCTGGTAGCCACCATCAACCTGACCGCCGTTCAGGTAGCCGGTGCTGCGCAGGAAACCCAGGCCACGGCGATGCACCTGGCCGAAGCTTCCGAGCACCAGGCGCAGGAAATTGCCGGTGCCTCCGCAGCGATCAACGAGATGGCCGTGTCGATTGACCAGGTATCGGCGAACGCCTCGGAATCCTCCGCGGTAGCGGAACGTTCCGTAGCCATCGCCAACAAGGGCAACGAAGTCGTACACAACACCATCACCGGCATGGATAACATCCGTGAGCAGATCCAGGACACCTCGAAGCGGATCAAACGCCTCGGTGAATCGTCCCAGGAGATCGGTGACATCGTTAGCCTGATTAACGACATTGCCGACCAGACCAACATCCTCGCACTGAACGCCGCGATCCAGGCGTCCATGGCCGGTGATGCGGGCCGCGGTTTCGCCGTGGTAGCGGACGAGGTTCAACGCCTCGCAGAACGTTCCTCGGCGGCGACCAAGCAGATCGAAGCGCTGGTAAAAACCATTCAGACCGACACCAACGAAGCCGTTATCTCCATGGAGCAGACGACTTCCGAAGTGGTGCGCGGTGCTCGCCTGGCGCAGGACGCCGGTGTGGCACTGGAAGAGATCGAGAAGGTATCGAAAACCCTCGCGGCTCTCATCCAGAACATTTCCAACGCCGCCCGTCAGCAGGCCTCTTCGGCCGGCCACATTTCCAACACCATGAACGTGATCCAGGAGATCACCTCGCAGACGTCCTCGGGTACCACCGCCACCGCCAAGAGCATTGGTAACCTGGCCAAGATGGCCAGTGAGATGCGCAAGTCGGTGTCCGGCTTCACCCTGCCAGACGCCTGATAAAGGAGTGCGGAGGCTGGCGGCAGCCTTCGCTACACAGCCATGACTCAGGGCGAAGGTATGCAGTCAGCGGGCATTTGGGCATTGCGCCCGGTGGCCGATATGTCGCAAGCCGATTTTCACGACTGGCAGACGCTGCTCGAGGCGCGTACCGGTGTGGTGATCAGCGAGCAGCGGCGCGCCTTTCTGCAGACCAATCTGAGTGCGCGCATGCGCGAACTGGGCGTTACGGATTACGCCAGCTACTACCGTCAGGTCACCGACGGGCCGCGTGGCGCGGTGGAGTGGTCGACCCTGCTGGATCGTCTGACCGTGCAGGAAACCCGCTTCTTCCGTCACCCTCCGTCCTTCGAGGTGCTCTCGCAATACCTGCAGCAGCGGCTGGAAGCGGGCCTGGGCAAGCCCTGGGAGTTTTGGAGCGTGGGTTGCTCCAGTGGCGAAGAGCCTTACTCGCTGGCGATTCAGGCCGCGGAGGTTCTGCAAGGCAGCGAGTTGCCCGAACACTTCGCGGTGACCGGTACGGATATCAGTCAGGGCGCACTGAGCAAGGCACGCGAGGCGTGCTACTCGGCGCGACGCCTGGAGCAGGTGAGTGACGAGCTGCGCGAGCGCTACTTTCTCGCCCAGGCCGATGGACGCTTCAAGGTGGTACCGAGCCTGGCCGCGCGTGTGTGCTGCGCCAAGCTCAATGTGTTGGAACTGGCCAAGGCGCCGATGTCCGGCATGGATGTGATTTTCTGTCAGAACTTGCTGATCTATTTCCGCCGCTGGCGTCGCCGCGACATCCTCAATCGCCTGGCCGAAAGCCTGGCGCCGGGTGGCCTGCTGGTCGTGGGCGTGGGCGAAGTAGCCGGTTGGCAGCACCCGCAACTGGTGCCGGTGGCCGACGAGCGAGTTCTGGCGTTTACCCGCAAGGGATAAGGCCAAGTTTATGAGTGGAGTGGCTATGGGTGATCGGCATGATTATGTCGCCCTGGAGTGGGTCAAAGGCGAGATCGGGGAAACCCTGAAGCAGGCGCGGCAAGCCCTGGAGGCGTTCGTCGAGAACCCGCAGGACCCTACGCGCATGCGCTTCTGCCTGACCTACGTGCACCAGGTTCACGGCACCTTGCAGATGGTCGAGTTCTACGGCGCGGCTCTGCTCGCCGAGGAAATGGAGCAGTTGGCCAAGGCACTGATGGAAGGTCGCGTGGCCAACCAGGGCGAAGCCCTGGAAGTGCTGATGCAGGCCATTCTGCAGCTGCCGGTGTACCTCGACCGCATCCAGACCGCTCGCCGCGACTTGCCCATGGTCGTGCTGCCGCTGCTCAACGATCTGCGCGCCGCCCGTGGCGAAAAGCTGCTGTCGGAAACCAGCCTGTTCTCCCCGGACATGTCCGCACGCCTGCCGGCGCTGCCGTCCGATAGCCTGGCACGCCTGCGTACCGCCGAGCTTCCGGTGCTGCTGCGCAAGCTGCGGCAGATGCTGCAAATGGCCCTGGTCGGCGTGATCCGCAATCAGGACCTGGCGACCAATCTCGGTTACATGGCGCGCGTCTTCGCTCGTCTGGAAACGCTGTGCAAGGACGCCCCGCTGGGCGGTCTGTGGCAGATCGCTTCCGGCATGGTCGAGGGTCTGGCCAACGGCAGTGTGGTCAACGGCACCTCGGTGCGTACCTTGCTGCGTCAGGTCGACAAGGAGCTCAAGCGCCTGGTCGAGCAGGGTGCCGATGGCATCAACCAGCCCGCTAGCGACGAACTGACCAAGAACCTGCTGTTCTACGTGGCCAAGGCACCGGCGCAGTCGCCGCGTATTCGCGCCCTGAAGGAACAGTATCGCCTCGACGAAGCGCTGCCCGACAACGAAGTGGTGGATGAGGAACGTGCCCGTCTGGCAGGTCCCGACCGTGATGCCATGCGTTCTGTGGTGGCGGCTCTCTGCGAAGAGTTGGTGCGGGTCAAGGACAGCCTGGACCTGTTCGTGCGCAGCGATCGCAGTCAACCCAGTGAGCTGGACGCCCTTCTGGCGCCGCTCAAGCAGATCGCCGATACCCTCGCAGTGCTCGGTTTCGGCCAGCCGCGCAAGGTCATTCTCGACCAGATCGACGTCATTCACGGCCTGTCCCTCGGTCAGCGCGAGCCCAACGATGCCGTGCTGATGGACGTCGCCGGTGCGCTGCTCTACGTCGAAGCGACGCTGGCCGGTATGGTCGGGCCGAGCGATGACAGCAAGAATGAACAGAGCCACCTACCCACTACCGATGTGGCGCAGATTCATCAGTTGGTGATCAAAGAGGCGCGCAACGGTCTGGAACAGGCCAAGGACGCGATCATCGAGTTCATCGCCTCGCAGTGGAACCACGAGCATCTGGCACGTGTCCCCGGCCTGCTGACGCAGGTTCGTGGCGGCCTGGCGATGATTCCGCTGCAGCGCGCTGCCGACCTGCTCAATGCCTGCAACCGCTACATTCAGGAACAGTTGCTGGCGCGCAAGGCCGTGCCCAACTGGCAGAGCCTGGACACCCTGGCAGACGCCATTACCAGCGTCGAGTATTACCTCGAGCGTCTGGCCGAGGACCACGGTACGCAGGGCGACCTGATTCTCGATGTCGCCGAGGAGAGCCTGGAAGCACTGGGTTATCCGCTCAAGGAAAAACCGTCGATTCTCGACCGCGTCGAGCCGCAGGAGGAAAGCCTGGCGCCGCTGGCTGACCCGCTGCAAGAAATCGAACTGCTGGGTGCCGAGGACGAACAGCTCGAAGAGCCCCTCGCCGAGATCGAGCCGCTGGCCTTCGATTCGGTCGATGCACCTGACGAAGCCGTTGCCGAGCTGGAGCTGGTTGACATCGAGCCTGACCTGCCGGCAGTGAGCGAGAGCGCCGAGACCTTCACCTTCGAACTGGGCGAACTCGAAGAGCTGCCCAGTACGCAAAGCGAAGAGATCATTGCCGCACCGTTGTTCGACGCCCAGGCCGAGCCGGCCTTGGAGCTCGAAGAGCTGAGTCTGGAGCAACTGGCCGAAGCGAGTCAGTGGGATGAGCTGGAGTTGGCCGATCTGGAACTGCCGGAAGTCGAGCTGCCCAGCGCGCCGCACATCCAGGTCGAAGAGCCAGTGGCAGAGAAGCCGCTGTCAATGGCTGACGTGATGGCCGCACCGGTGCAGGCGATCAATCCGCCTGCCGCCGATGTCCCGCCGAGCCTGTTGCCGCCGCCGGCCGATGAAGAGCCGGTGGATGAAGAATTGCTGGAAGTCTTTATCGAGGAAGTCGGCGAGGTGCTGGAAACCATCGGCGAATACCTGCCGCAGTGGCAGGCCGATACCGAT
Source organism: Ectopseudomonas toyotomiensis (assembly GCF_017167985.1). Lineage (NCBI taxonomy): Bacteria > Pseudomonadati > Pseudomonadota > Gammaproteobacteria > Pseudomonadales > Pseudomonadaceae > Ectopseudomonas > Ectopseudomonas toyotomiensis. Next base: position 2,765,579 of record NZ_CP070505.1, read on the forward strand.
AACAAGGACGCGCTGATCGAAGTGCGTCGCGCCTTCCACACACTCAAGGGCAGCGGCCGCATGGTTCGCGCGCTGATCATCGGCGAGCTGGGCTGGTCCATCGAAAACCTGCTCAACCGCGTGCTGGACCGCAGCATCGAACCGAGTGCACCGGTGCAGCAGGTGGTGCTCGACGTAGTGGCGCTGATGCCGGCGCTGGTCGACGAGTTTGCCGCCAAGGCTCAGCGTCAGCGCGACGATGTCGATCTACTGGCGGCCACCGCGCATGCCCTGGCCAAGGGGCTGACGCCCCCAAAATCTGACGCCCCGGCCGCCCAGCAGGTAGCCGAGCCCGTGGGCGTTGACGGCGCTACCGAGGTCGTCGAGCAGGTCGAGTCGGTCTCCGACCAACCGCTCGATAGCGAGTCTCTCGACGGCGAGCCCCTCAATGGTGAGCCCCTTGACCCACAGTTGCTGGAAATCTTCCGCAACGAGGCGGAAACCCATCTGGATACCCTGGTGGGTTTTCTCGCCGATTGCGCCCAGGAGCTGCCGCAGCCAGTCACCGACGACCTGCAACGTGCCCTGCACACCCTCAAGGGCAGTGCCTATATGGCCGGCATTCTGCCGGTGGCAGAAATCGCTGCGCCGCTGGAGAAGCTGGTCAAGGAGTTCAAGACCAACCTGATTCAGGTGGATCTGGCGGCCGCCGAGTTGTTGAGCAGCGCCGAGGGCGTGTTCCGTATCGGGCTTGACAATCTTGAGACTCAGCCTCTGGCACCTATTCCCGGCGCCGAGGCATTGCTTGCCCGCGTCCAGGCGCTGCATCAGGAGCGTCTGGCCAGCGCCGAAGACGAGCGTATGGCGCAGAGCGGTGAAAGTCGCGATCCGCAGATGATCAGCATCTTCCTCGCCGAAGGCATGGACATCTTGCTGGACGCCGAGGACCTGCTGCGCAAATGGCGCGAGCATCCGTCTGAGCGCCAGGAGCTGTCTGCGCTGCTGGAGGAACTGACGACCCTCGGCCGTGGCGCCGAGATGGCCGAGCTGCCGCAGATCGACGAGCTCTGCGAGGCCCTGCTGGATCTCTATGGTGCCGTCGAGGAAGGCAGCCTGGCCGTCAGCGAACGCTTCTTCGACGAAGCGGAAAAGGCTCACGAAGCGCTGATCGGCATGATGGATCAGGTCGCTGCGGCCTTGCAGGTCAGCCCGCAACCCGAGCGCGTACAAGCGCTGCGTGAGCTGCTCAGCGAAGCCATTGATCCGCATACCCTGGCCTTGCTGGCGCCTGGCGCCGAGGGGCTGGAAATCATCGAGCTGGACCAGGCCACTGCCGAGCTGGAGCAAGCTGAGGCCGAGCCGGTGCAGTGGCAAGAGACGCCCACCGAACCGGCAATCGTCGATGACGCTGGCCAGGAGTTGCAGGCCGAGGCCGAACTGGGCTTCAGCCCTGTTGACGCCGACCTCGATGAGGAAATGGTCGAGATTTTCCTCGAAGAGGCTGTGGATATTCTCGACAGCGCCGGTCAGGCGCTGGAGCGCTGGCTCAGTGAGCCGGACAACACCATGCCGTTGTCCTCCCTGCAACGCGACCTGCACACCCTCAAGGGCGGTGCGCGGATGGCCGCGATTCGCCCGATTGGCGATCTTGGGCACGAACTGGAGTCGCTCTACGAGGGCCTGGTCGACCGCCGTTACAACTATTCACCAGCGCTGGGCAACCTGCTGCAGCAAAGCCATGATCGTCTGGCGCAGATGCTCGATCAGTTGCAGGCCCGCCAGCCGCTGGTTTCTGGTGACGACCTGATTCAGGCAATTCGTCAGTTCCGCCAGGGTGGCACGCCGCAGAGTCTGTCGGCCGCAGTGGCTCAGGTTGAACCGGCGCTGGACGACGAGCTCGCCGAGTCGATCGAAGCGGTGGAGCCCGATAGCTTCGAGCTGCCGCCTCTGGCACTGGTCGAAGACGAAATCGTGCTCGACGAAGCGCCACAGGCAGAGCCTGAGGCAGAGTTGCCGCTGATCGACGAAGTCGAGCTGGTGTTGCCCGAGGACGAACTGCCGCCTCTGGCTGAGGCTATCGTCGAGCCAGAGCCAGAGCCAGAGCCAGAGCCAGAGCCAGAGCCAGAGCCAGAGCCAGAGCCACAAGGCACGCTGGCCAACTGGCATGAAGAGCGCGATCCCGAGTTGGTGGAAATCTTCCTCGAGGAAGGTTTCGACATCATCGACAGTGCCGGTGCCGCTCTGCAGCGCTGGATGGGCGACGTCGACAACAGTCTGGAGCTGGAAGCCCTGCAGCGTGACCTGCACACCCTCAAGGGTGGTGCGCGCATGGCCGAGATTCGTGAAATCGGCGATCTGGCCCATGAGCTGGAGTTCCTTTACGAGGGGCTGGGTGGCGGTCGCCTGCGAGCCAGTCAGGAGTTGTTTACCCTGCTGCAGGCCTGCCACGACCGTTTGGCCGAGATGCTCGAAGCCGTGCGTGGTCAGCGCGCGGTGCCGCAGGGCCATGCCCTGATCGAGACGATCAAGCGCTTTCGTGCCAACCCTGACGAGCAGTTGAGCATGCCGTCGGCAGTCCACCTCAGGGCGGTGGTCGAGAGCGATGAAGCCGAAGAGGCTGACAGCGACATCCTCGATATCTTCCTGGAAGAGGGCGATGACCTGCTCGAAGCGATGGAGGCGGCGATCGGGCGTTGGGAAGAACAACGTGATGATGTCAGCGCCATCGACGAGATGCTGCGCACGCTGCACACCCTCAAGGGCGGTGCACGCCTGGCCGGACAGAAGCGCCTTGGCGATCTGAGCCACGACCTGGAGCAGCATCTCAGCGAGGCGCTGCAGCAGGGGGCACCCTGGCCGGAAAGTCTGCTGCTCGATGTGCAGTCCGGTTTCGAAGGACTGCAGAACGAGCTCGATGTGCTGCGCCAGCGCCTCAGCGCCAGCCTCAGCGCCAGCCTCGGCGATGAGCCGGTAGTTGCCGAACCAGCAGCAGCGCCTGCGAACAATCTGCTCAACCCGATCATTGCTGCCAGTGACGTGCCGACCCAGTTGCAGGCACCGAAGGTGCTGCCGTTCGTGAAGCGTGCGCAGGAGGCAGCACTGGAGGCGGCATCCCGCCGCGCGCCACAGGAGCTGGTCAAGGTACCAGCGGAGCTGCTCGAAGGTCTGGTCAACCTGGCCGGTGAGACCTCGATCTTCCGTGGCCGTGTCGAGCAGCAGGTGAGCGATGTCGGCTTCACCCTGAGCGAGATGGAAGCGACCATCGACCGCGTGCGTGATCAGCTGCGCCGTCTCGACACCGAGACCCAGGCGCAGATTCTCAGTCGCTATCAGGCCGAGGCCGAACGCGCCGGTTATGAAGATTTCGACCCGCTGGAGATGGACCGCCACTCACAACTACAGCAGCTGTCTCGTGCGCTGTTCGAGTCGGCCTCGGACTTGCTCGATCTGAAGGAAACCCTGGCGGCGAAGAACCGCGACGCCGAGACCCTGCTGCTGCAACAGGCGCGGGTCAACACCGAGCTGCAGGAAGGTCTGATGCGCACCCGCATGGTGCCGTTCGATCGTCTGGTGCCGCGTCTGCGCCGCATCGTGCGTCAGGTGGCGGGTGAGCTGGGCAAGCAGGTGGAGTTCGTCGTCGGCAACGCCGAGGGGGAAATGGACCGTACCGTGCTCGAGCGCATCGTCGCGCCTCTGGAGCATATGCTGCGTAACGCCGTCGATCACGGCATCGAGCCCACTGCCGTGCGCCGCGACGTCGGCAAGCCGGAAACTGGCACCATTCGTCTCAATCTCGGTCGTGAGGGCGGCGATATCGTTCTTACCCTGGACGATGACGGCGGTGGTATTCGCCTGGAGGCCGTGCGGCGCAAGGCTATCGAGCGTGGGCTGATGGACGCCGACAGCGATCTGAGCGATCACGAGATCCTGCAGTTCATCCTCGAGGCGGGTTTCTCCACTGCCGAGAAGGTCACGCAGATTTCCGGTCGTGGCGTCGGCATGGACGTGGTGCACTCGGAGGTCAAGCAGCTTGGCGGCTCGATGAGCATCGACTCGGCGCTGGGTAAGGGTACGCGCTTCACCATTCGTCTGCCGTTCACCGTGTCGGTCAACCGTGCACTGATGGTGTACTCCGGCGAAGACCTCTATGCCATCCCGCTGAACACCATCGAAGGTATCGTGCGGGTGTCGCCGTTCGAACTGGAGGCCTACTACGCGCCGGATGCGCCGCGTTTCGAGTACGCCGGACAGGCCTACGAACTGAAGTACCTGGGCGATCTGCTGAACAACGGTCAGCAGCCCAAGCTGGTGGGCCAGAGCTTGCCGCTGCCGGTGATCCTGGTGCGTTCCAGTGAGCACGCCGTGGCGGTGCAGGTGGACAGCCTGGCCGGTTCGCGCGAGATCGTGGTGAAGAGCCTCGGCCCGCAGTTCGCCGGGGTGCACGGGATCTCCGGTGCAACGATCCTCGGTGACGGCCGCGTGGTGGTGATTCTCGATCTGCTGGCGACCATTCGTGTGTTGCATGCACATCTGCAGAATCAGTTGATGCCGCGCCTGGCTTCGCGTCAGGCTGCGGCCAATGAAGAGGTCGAGGCCGACCGGCCGCCGCTGGTCATGGTGGTGGACGACTCGGTCACCGTGCGCAAGGTTACCAGCCGTCTGCTTGAGCGTAATGGCATGAACGTGGTCACCGCCAAGGATGGGGTCGATGCCATCGCCCAGCTTCAGGACCACAAGCCTGACATCATGCTGCTGGACATCGAGATGCCGCGCATGGACGGCTTCGAAGTGGCCACGCTGGTGCGCCACGATGAGCGCCTCAAGGATCTGCCGATCATCATGATCACGTCGCGTACCGGCGAGAAGCACCGCGAGCGGGCCATGTCCATCGGCGTCAATCAGTATCTCGGCAAGCCTTATCAGGAATCCTTGCTGCTCGAAACCATCGCTCAGTTGGTGGATAGCCATCGGGTCAAACGGACATGACAGACAAAACCTCCGCGCGTATCGCAGTAATCGCCGACACCTCGCTGCAGCGCCACGTGCTGCAGCAGGCATTGGCCGGTGGCGGTTATCAGGTGGTGCTCAACAGCGACCCGACGCGGCTCGACGAGGAGCAACTGGCAGCCTGCGAGACCGACCTGTGGTTGGTGGACCTGGCCCAGTCGGAAGATTCGCCGCTGGTCGACAGCCTGCTAGAGCGCGTCAGTGCCCCAGTGCTGTTCGGCGAGGGCCATGCCCCCGAGCGCCATTCGGAGAACTACCCGCGTTGGGAGCGCAGCCTGTTCGGCAAGCTCAAGCGCCTGGTCGGCGATCCGACCCAGGCCGTCGGGCCGAGCCTGCAGGCACTGCTCGACGAAGCGCAGCGCCCGGCGCGTCTGGAACTGCCGCAAGCACTGGCCGACACGCCGCTGAAAGCTGGCGAACCGGCCCGTCAGGTATGGCTGCTGGCCGCCTCGCTGGGCGGTCCGGCGGCGGTCAAGGCATTTCTCGATGCCCTGCCGGGTGGCCTGCCCATCGGTTTCATCTACGCCCAACACATTGATGCCAGCTTCGAGGCCGTGCTGCCACAGGCGGTCGGTCGGCACAGTCAGTGGCACGTCAACTCGGCACGTCATGGCGATCCGGTGCGTTGTGGTGAGGTGGTGGTGGTGCCGATCAGCAACGAGCTGGGCTTTGCCGAAGACGGCGCGATGCAGATCGCCGAACGCGGCTGGCCGGAGCCCTACAGTCCTTCCATCGATCAGATGATGCTCAACCTGGCGCAGCAGTTCGGTGCCCAGTGCGGCGTGATCGCGTTCAGCGGCATGGGCAGCGATGGCAGCGCCGCCGCCGCCTACGTCAAACGCCAGGGTGGCGTGATCTGGACCCAGCGCGCCGACAGCTGCGCCAGTCCGAGCATGCCCGACAGCCTGCGCGAAGGCGGTTACAGCAGCTTCAGTGCCGACCCGCGTGAGCTGGCCGTGGCGCTGGTCAATCACCTCGCCGAACATTGCAGTTGAGGACGTTTCAATGAGCCAAGCCGTCGCCACCCAGAACAGCGCCGCCAGTCTCACCGGCTTGCTGGTGCCTCTGGCCGACCGCACCCTGCTGCTGCCCAACGTGGCGGTGGCCGAGCTGATCCCCTATCGCGCACCGCAGGTCACTGAAGGCACTCCCGACTGGTTTCTCGGCCAGATCGCCTGGCGTGATCTGCGCTTGCCGCTGCTCTCCTTCGAGGCCGCCAGCGGCGGCCAAGTGCACGTCGCCAGTGGTGCCCGCGTTGCGGTGATCAACGCCCTGGGCGGCCGCCCCAAGGTCAAGTTCATCGCGCTGCTGGTGCAGGGTATTCCGCGCTCGCTGAAGGTCGGCAGTGAGCTGCAAGGCGCTGATGTCGAGCTGGCGCCTCTGGAGCTGGGCGCAGCGCGCGTTGGTGATGAGGTGGTGCGTATTCCCGATCTGGCCGCACTGGAGCAACTGCTCGCCGATGCCGGCCTGATCTGAACCGACCCGGCGCGATCACCTCGCCCATGAAAAAGCCCCGGCACTGGCCGGGGCTTTTTCGTTACTGCTGTGCGGCTATCAGCGCTGCGGTTGCTGCGCTTCGCCGTTCTCGGCAGTCAGGTTCTCTGCCGAGGTGCTGCTGCTCCAGTAGTCAGCATTCTTGATACCGAGCTTTTCCGGGTGGAAGACCGGGTCCTTGCCCTCGTCCAGCTGCTGCTCGTAGTCCTTCAGGCACTTGTAGGCGACCTTGTGCATGAGCAGGATGGCGATGATGTTCAGCCAGGCCATCAGGCCGACGCCGAGATCACCCAGGTCCCAGGCGAAGGTGGCAGTGTGCACGGTGCCGTACACGGTAGCCGCGATGATGCCGAACTTCAGCAGCAGGGTGAGGACGGGACGCTTCACCTTGCGGTTGATGTAGGCAATGTTGGTTTCGGCGATGTAGTAGTACGCCAGGATGGTGGTGAAGGCGAAGAAGAACAGGGCGATGGCAACGAAGGCGTTACCGAAGCCGGGCATCATGTTCTCCATCGCGGTCTGCACGTAGCCCGGGCCGGCTGCTACGCCAGCGATACCGGTGAACATCGCGCTGCCATCCGGTGCCTGCACGTTGTACTGACCAGTGATCAGCAGCATGAAGGCAGTGGCGGAGCAGACGAACAGGGTGTCGATGTAGACCGAGAAGCCCTGAACCAGGCCTTGCTTGGCCGGGTGGCTGACAGCGGCGGCCGACGAAGCGTGCGGACCGGTACCCTGGCCTGCTTCGTTGGAGTAGACACCGCGCTTGACGCCCCACTGGATGGCCATGCCGACGATGGCGCCGAAACCGGCTTCGAGGCCGAAGGCGCTCTTGACGATCAGCAGTACGACTTCCGGCAGCTTCTCGATGTTCAGCAGGATGATGACCATCGCTACCAGGATGTAGCCCAGCGCCATGAACGGTACGACCACCTGGGTGAAGTGGGCGATACGCTTGACGCCGCCGAAGATGATCAGGCCGATCAGTACGGCCAGCACAGCGGCAGTCACGTTCGGGTCGATACCGAAGGCGGTATTCACGCTGGAGGCGATGGAGTTGGCCTGTACGCCTGGCAGCAGCAGGCCGCAGGCGAACACGGTAACCACGGCGAACAGCCAGGCGTACCATTTCAGACCCAGGCCACGCTCGATGTAGAAGGCCGGACCGCCACGGTATTCACCGTTGAGCTTTTCCTTGTAGACCTGACCGAGGGTGGACTCGACGAATGCCGAGCTGGCGCCGAGGAACGCCACCATCCACATCCAGAACACGGCACCCGGACCACCGAAGGTGATCGCAGTGGCCACACCGGCGATGTTGCCGGTACCGACGCGACCAGCGAGGGTCATGGTCAGTGCCTGGAAGGAGGTGATGCCATGTTCATCGGTTTTGCCGGTGAACATCAGGCGAATCATTTCTTTGAAGTGGCGAACCTGTAGAAAGCGGCCGCGCAGGGAGAAGTAGAGACCAACGCCAAGACATAGATAGATCAGCGCCGGGCTCCAGACCAGACCGTTTAGGGTCGAGACCAGTTCGTTCATGCAATGCTCCTGGGCATGCGGCCGCCTTTTGGGCGGGGCCGAAGCCCGTTGATTTGTTATTGGAAGAGGAACGACGCTGCGGGGCGCCGGCCTCGGCCGCGCGCAGGTTGCTGGTGAGCGGGTCGCGCGAGCGGCGCGCAGAGCATGACAAAGACTGCCAGTCTTGCAATCTCTTGAGGTCACATTTTGTTACGCCAAGGCGACATTTTACGCCTGGAGGTCGCCCCAGAGCTGTTGGGCGACGCTTAGCGCCACCACGGGGGCCGTTTCCGTGCGCAGAACGCGTGGTCCCAGGCGGGCGGCATGGAAGCCAGCGTCCTTGGCCTGATCCACTTCTGCTTCGCTCAAACCGCCTTCCGGGCCGATCAGAAAGGCCAGGCTGTTCGGTTTGTCGTGGCTTTGCAGGGGGGCGGCGACCGGGTGCAGCACCAGCTTCAGGTCGGCTTCGGTTTGTTGCAGCCAGGCTGCCAGTTCCAGCGGTGGGTTGATCACCGGCAGCACCGAGCGGCCACATTGCTCGCAGGCACTGATCGCTACCTGGCGCCAGTGGGCCATGCGCTTGTCGGCGCGTTCGTCCTTCAGGCGTACCTCGCAGCGCGCCGAGACAATCGGTGTGATCTCCGCTGCGCCAAGCTCGGTGGCTTTCTGGATGGCCCAGTCCATGCGTTCGCCGCGCGACAGGCCCTGGCCGAGGTGGATGCGCAGAGGGGATTCGGCCTGGCCGTCGAGCGCTTCACGCAACTCCACCCGCACTGCCTTCTTGCCTACTTCGATCAGCTCGCCCAGATACTCGCGGCCGCTGCCGTCGAACAGTTGCACCGCGTCGCCTGCGGCGTGGCGCAGCACGCGACCAATGTAATGAGCCTGAGCCTCGGGCAGCTCGTGTTGGCCGAGTGAGAGCGGGGCGTCGATAAAAAAGCGGGAAAGGCGCATATGAGGCAGCTACAAGCGGCAAGTTTGAGGCGGTAAGTTTAAAGCGATGGTGCGCGCGGCGCACCCTACGGGAAGGGCGCCGCTTGCTCCATGCGCACCAGGCTCGTTAACCCGGATCGCGATGATCGGGATAGCGATTATCCACCGCCACGCTGATCGACTCACGGGTGGCGATGTCGATGCCCTCGCTGGCCACCTCGGCGAGAAAGTCGATTTCCTCGGGGGTGATCACGTAGGGCGGCAGGAAATACACCACGCTACCCAGTGGGCGCAGCAGCGCGCCGCGTTCCAACGCGTGCTGGTAAACGCGCAGGCCACGCCGTTCCTGCCAGGGGTAGGCTGTCTTGCTGGCCTTGTCCTGCACCATCTCGATGGCCAGGGCCATGCCGGTCTGGCGCACTTCGGCCACATGCGGGTGTTCGGCCAGGTGCGCGGTGGCACTGGCCATGCGTGCCGCCAGGGCCTTGTTGCGCTCGATCACATTGTCATCACGAAAGATGTCCAGGGTCGCCAGCGCGGCGGCGCAGGCCAGCGGGTTACCGGTGTAGGTATGCGAGTGAAGGAAGGCGCGCAGGGTGGCGTAGTCGTCGTAGAACGCGCTGTAGACCTCATCGGTGGTCAGCACCGCGGCCATCGGCAGGTAACCACCGGTCAGTGCCTTGGACAGCACCAGGAAATCCGGGGTGATGCCGGCCTGCTCGCAGGCGAACATCGTGCCGGTGCGGCCGAAGCCGACGGCAATCTCGTCATGGATCAGGTGCACGCCATAGCGGTCGCAGGCCTCGCGCAAAAGCCTGAGGTAGATCGGGTGGTACATGCGCATGCCGCCGGCGCCCTGGATCAGCGGCTCGACGATCACGGCTGCGACCTCATGATGATGCTCGGCCAGCGTCTGTTCCATATGGGCGAACATGGCGCGTGAGTGTGCCTCCCAGCTCAAGCCTTCGGGGCGCAGGTAGCAGTCCGGGCTGGGCACCTTGAGGGTGTCCAGCAGCAGGGGTTTGTAGGTGTCGGTGAACAGCGACACGTCGCCCACCGACATCGCCGCCACGGTTTCGCCGTGATAGCTATTGCTCAGGGTGACGAAGCGCTTCTTGCTCGCTTGGCCGCCGTTGAGCCAGTAGTGGAAGCTCATCTTCAACGCCACTTCGATGCCTGAGGAACCGTTGTCGGCGTAGAACACCTTGTTAAGGCCTGCCGGGGTGATCTGCACCAGGCGCTCGGAGAGCTCGATGACCGGTTGGTGGGTAAAGCCGGCGAGCATCACGTGCTCGAGGCTGTCCAGCTGCTCGCGAATACGCGCGTTGATGCGCGGGTTGGCGTGGCCGAACACATTGACCCACCAGGAGCTGACCGCGTCCAGGTAGCGCTTGCCGTCGAAGTCCTCCAGCCATACGCCTGAGGCCTTGCGAATCGCCACCAGTGGCAGGCGCTCGTGATCCTTCATCTGGGTGCAGGGGTGCCACAACACGTCGAGGTCGCGTTGCATCCAGTGGTCGTTCAGGCTCATGCGAAATCTCCCAGGGTTCGGCGGCACAGCCTACCAGAAGCCGCCAGTGAGACGTGGTCGCTGCCGCTGGTCTGGTGCAATGCACCGTCGGTTCTGCTGCTAATGAACTCTGCAACGAGCGCGTTGAACTAAACTGGTCGGCGAAAGGAAGCTGAAATGAAAGATCGCATTTCTCGATGTTTCATAGCGAAATTTTCCGCTTTAAATCGATATATTTGTCGTTAGTCTTGCTCGGAACTGAATTAGGGAAGCCTCCCATGCAATGGCGCAATACCTCTGTTCGTTATGGTCTGGTCAGCGTCGTGCTGCATTGGCTGGTGGCGTTGGTCGTGTTCGGTCTGTTCGCCCTCGGCTTCTGGATGGTGGGGCTCAGCTACTACGACCCGTGGCGCCAGAGTGCACCTGACCTGCACAAGAGCATCGGCATCCTGTTGTTTGCCGTGATGTTGCTGCGTGTGTTGTGGCGCCTGTGCAGCCCAGCGCCGGCAGCCCTGGCCAGCCATGGCCGGCTCACACGCCTGGCTTCCAAGCTGGGTCATGGCGTGCTCTATCTCGGTCTGTTCGGTGTGATGGTCTCCGGCTACCTGATTTCCACCGCCGATGGCCGCGGGATCGAGGTGTTTGGCCTGTTCAGCGTACCGGCAACCCTGACCGGCATACCCCAACAGGAAGACATTGCCGGGACGATCCACGAATACCTGGCCTGGGGGCTGGTGATCTTCGCCGGCCTGCATGGCCTGGCCGCTCTCAAACACCATTTCATCGACCGCGACAGCACCCTGCTGCGGATGTTCGGGCGCTGAAGCACTTCATAACCGGGCCAAGGCCCATCTAGATCGACAACCTCGCAAGGAGAACACCCCATGTTGAAGAACGCCCTCGCTGCACTGGTTCTGGGCTCCGCTCTGATCGGCGGCCAGGCCATGGCGGCCGATTACGCCATCGACAAGCAAGGTCAGCACGCCTTCGTCAATTTCAAGATCAGCCACCTGGGCTACAGCTGGCTGTACGGCACCTTCAAGGACTTCGACGGCACGTTCAGCTTCGATGCCGCCAACCCCGAGGCCAGCAAAGTCAACGTGACCCTGAAGACCGCCAGCGTCGACACCAACCATGCCGAACGTGACAAGCACATCCGCAGTGCCGACTTCCTCAATGCGAGCAAGCACGCTACGGCCACCTTCGAATCCACTTCGGTCAAGTCCACTGGCGAAGGCACTGCCGACGTGACCGGCAACCTGACCCTGAACGGCGTGACCAAGCCGGTGGTGATCGCTGCCAAGTTCATTGGCGAAGGCAAGGACCCGTGGGGCGGTTACCGTGCCGGCTTCGAAGGCACCACTACCCTGACGCTGAAGGACTTCGATATCTCCATGGATCTCGGCCCGGCTTCGCAAACCGTCGAGCTGATCATTTCGGTCGAAGGCATTCGTCAGTAAGAAAAGCGGCCGCTTGCGGCCCAGCTGATGACCTTCTCCCATTTAATGGGAGAAGACGACTGCAAGGATGCAGGAGCTAAAGCCGAGGGGGTCCAAAGGGCGGGAGAGGGTTGTTTCAGTTCATCCCCCTCTGCACCATGAAAAACGCCACCCCATGGGGTGGCGTTTTCGTTGGCGCGGCAGCTTACTCTTCGCGGTTACGCGTCAGTAGCGCCGGCTTTTCGCTGCGTGGACGAGTGCTGTTGCTCAGTTCGTCGAGCTGCTCGGCGCTGGGGAAACGATCCAGGCGCGAGCCCTTGTGCACGATGATCGGCTGCTTTTCGCGCGGGTTGCGCACGGCCGCTTCGGCGCGTGGCAGCTCGTCGCGATCCAGCGAGGTGATGCGACCGTCCGCCGGTCGGCCACGGCCACCGCCGTTACGCCCCTGGCCGCCTTGGCGACGATTCTTGCCGGGGTTGCCTGGGTTGCCTGGGTTGCCGCCAGCGTTGCTGCGGGGCTGCCTGTTGTTGCTGTTGGCTCTCTGGCCTTGGCCCTGAGCAGCGCCATTGCCAGCCGACCCACCGCCTGAGCGACGGCCGCGACCTTGTGGCTTGTTCTGCACTGGTACGTAATCGGCACGGTTGCCGAAATTATCGATTTCGTCGTCGAGGAACTCTTCCGGGTCGCGATCTGGAGGCAAGGGTGGAATGGCCGGCGCTGCGCCACGACTCTGGCTGCGCGACTGCTGACCACGGCGGTTCTGGCCCTGACCCTGTTGTTGCGGCTTGGCTTTCTGGTCCTTGCCGCTGTCCTTGCCCTTGTCTCTGCGCCCACCGTTGTTGCGCTCACCCTTGGGTTTGTCGCCGCCCTGGGCGTTCTGCGCCTTGGCTTGCTTCTGCCCGCGCGGCTGGCGCGGTTCGCGGGTTTCCGGGCGCTCGGCCTCGACGGTGCTGGCGTCGAAGCCCAGCAGATCGCCGTCGGGGATCTTCTGCTTGGTCATCCGCTCGATGCTTTTCAGCAGCTTCTCTTCGTCCGGCGCGACCAGCGAGATGGCCTCGCCGCTACGGCCGGCACGGCCAGTACGGCCGATGCGGTGAACGTAGTCTTCCTCGACGTTGGGCAGCTCGAAGTTGACCACATGCGGCAGCTGGTCGATATCCAGGCCGCGTGCGGCGATATCGGTGGCTACCAGGATGCGTACCTGGTTGGCCTTGAAGTCGGCCAGGGCCTTGGTGCGGGCGTTCTGGCTCTTGTTGCCATGGATCGCGGCAGCCGGCAGACCATGCTTGTCGAGGTACTCGGCCAGGCGGTTGGCACCGTGCTTGGTGCGGGTGAACACCAATACCTGTTCCCAGGCGCCCTGGGTGATCAGGTGGGCGAGCAGGGCGCGTTTGTGGCTGGAGGCCAGGCGGAACACGCGCTGTTCGATGCGTTCGACCGTGGTGTTTGGCGGCGTGACCTCGATGCGCTCGGGGTTGTGCAGCAGCTTGCCGGCCAGGTCGGTGATGTCCTTGGAGAAGGTGGCCGAGAACAGCAGGTTCTGGCGCTGTGCCGGCAGTTTGGCCAGCACCTTCTTGACGTCGTGGATGAAGCCCATGTCGAGCATGCGGTCGGCTTCATCGAGCACGAGGATTTCGACATGGGACAGATCGATGGCCTTCTGATTGGCCAGGTCGAGCAGGCGGCCGGGGCAGGCCACGAGAACGTCGACACCCTTGGCCAGGGCCTGGACCTGCGGGTTCATGCCAACGCCGCCGAAAATGCAGGCGCTGACGAATTTCAAATCGCGGGCATAGACCTTGAAGCTCTCATGCACCTGAGCGGCCAGTTCGCGGGTGGGTGTCAGCACCAGCACGCGCGGTTGTTTCGGGCCGTGACGTTGTTCGCGATCCGGATGACCGCCCGGAAACAGGCGTTCGAGGATCGGCAGGGCGAAACCGCCCGTCTTACCTGTACCCGTCTGGGCCGCCACCATGAGATCGCGACCTTGCAACACGGCGGGAATGGCCCGCTGTTGCACCGGAGTGGGCTGGGTGTAGCCGGCGGATTCGACCGCACGGACTAGAGCCTCGGAGAGACCGAGGGAGGCAAAGGACATGAGCAATCCTGTACTAAGTGAGGGCGTGGCCCTGGGGGTGTAGAGCCTGGCTTGAATCACACGTGGGGGGCGTGATCCCGTCCGGTACTGCTGGCTTCTGGGAGCTAGCATCCGGGCGCAAGCCTGGCGGGAAGTCCCGAGTATAACAGAGCTGAGACCTTGTGCAGCTACCAGCCTGTCGGTTGGTTCACGGCCTGAGCCGTTCAGGGTTGGCGTAGCGCTGCTGCAATTCGGCGTAGGCAGGCTCGCGCTTGAAGCGGCGCAGCTCGTCAACGAAGTCCTTGGCCAGATGTGCCAGTGCGGGGTCGTGGCGCAGTGCCAGGTACATGCGGTCATGGCCGACCGCTTTGCGGTTGTAATCGACCTGTTGTTGCAAGCCCAACTGCGTCGTCAGATAGAGGCCGGCGCGACGGTCATTGATGACCAGGTCGACGCGGTGGCGGATCAGTTTGCCCAGATTGGCCTCGTGAGTCGGAGCCTCTTCGCGACTGAACAAGGGCGAGTTGCGGAAGGTTTCGTCGTTGTACCAGTAGCCCGGCGAGATGCCGATCACCAGGTCGCGCAGGTCTTCCAGGCTCTCATAGGGGTAGGGGCGGTTACGTGCGTAGAACAGCACGAGTTCGACGTCACTCAGCGGCTCTTCGACGAAGAGCATGCTCGCCTCGCGCTCGGGCAGATGGAAAATATCCAGAATGCCGTCCGCATTGCCCAGTTCCAGCTCCAGCAGGCAGCGCTTCCAGGGCAGGAACTGCAGGTCCAGCTTTACTCCCAGGCGCTGCAGCACCTCGCGGGTGATCTCGTAGTCGAGGCCAGCGGCCTGGCCGTCTTCCTCGTAGACGTAGGGCGCCCAGGCATCTGTGACCAGGCGCAGTGTTTCGCCGCGGGCGGCGAAAGCGCAACAGCACAGCAAAAGGGTGGCGATAATCTGGCGCTGGAATAATGGCATTGCGCCAGATTAGCGATTTTGCGGGTGCCGTGAAAGTGCGTCTTGTGCAGCTTTAGTCGACTACCCGATAGCAGGGCTCATAGGCACTGCCACCCGGCAGCTTCATGCGGTGCTGTTCGACGAAGGCCTGC
This sequence comes from Ectopseudomonas toyotomiensis, assembly GCF_017167985.1. NCBI lineage: Bacteria > Pseudomonadati > Pseudomonadota > Gammaproteobacteria > Pseudomonadales > Pseudomonadaceae > Ectopseudomonas > Ectopseudomonas toyotomiensis. Next base: position 2,780,637 of record NZ_CP070505.1, read on the forward strand.
AGCAGGCGATCCAGCGGGCGCATGATGGTGGTTTCGCCGCGAATCTCGTAGGGACCATGTTCCTCGATCAGGCGGATGCCGTTTTCCTTGACGTTGCCCGCAACGATGCCGGAGAACGCGCGACGCAGGTTGGCGGCCAGGTGATGCAGCGGCTGCTCGCGGGTGAGGTTGAGGCTGGCCATCGCTTCGTGGGTCGGTTCGAAGGGGTGCTGGAAACTTTCGTCGATCTTCAGCAGCCAGTTGAAGTGGAAGGCGTCATTGCGCTCACGGCGGAACTGGCGCACGGCTTTGATGCCGACGGCCATCTCGCGGGCGACTTCGGCCGGGTCGTTGACGATCATGCGATAGCGCTGCTGTGCGGCCTCACCGAGAGTCGCCCCGATGAAGTCATGCAGCTGCTGCAGATACGGTCCGGCGCTCTTCGGGCCGGTCAGTATGACCGGGAAGGGCAGGTCCTGGTTGTCCGGGTGGGTGAGGATACCCAGCAGGTAGAGGAACTCTTCGGCCGTGCCAGCGCCGCCGGGGAAGATGATGATGCCGTGGCCGACGCGGACGAAGGCTTCCAGGCGCTTCTCGATGTCCGGCAGGATCACCAGCTCGTTGACGATCGGATTCGGCGCTTCGGCGGCAATGATGCCCGGCTCGGTCAGGCCCAGGTAGCGGCCCTTGAGGTTGCGCTGCTTGGCGTGGCTGATGGTGGCACCCTTCATCGGCCCCTTCATCACGCCCGGGCCGCAACCGGTGCAGATGTCCAGGCCGCGTAGACCGAGCTCGTGGCCGACCTTCTTGGTGTACTTGTATTCCTCGGTGCTGATCGAGTGGCCGCCCCAGCACACCACCATCTTCGGCTCTACGCCGCTACGCAGGGTCTGGGCGTTGCGCAGCAGGTGGAAGACGTAATCGGTGATGCCTTCGGAGCTGTCCAGGTCGATGCGCTTGTTCTCCAGCTCACTCTGCGTGTAGACGATGTCGCGCAGGGCGCTGAACAGCATCTCGCGGGTGCTGGCGATCATCTCGCCATCGACGAAGGCGTCGGCCGGCGCGTTGATCAGCTCCAGGCGGATGCCGCGATCCTGCTGGTGAATCTTCACTTCGAAGTCCGGGTAGGCCTCGAGGATGGTCTTGGCATTGTCGCTGTGCGAGCCGGTGTTGAGGATCGCCAGTGCGCACTGGCGGAACAGGCGATAAACGCTACCGGAGCCGGTTTCGCGCAGTTGCTGCACTTCGCGCTGCGAGAGGGTTTCCAGGCTGCCCTTGGGGCTGACTGAGGCGTTGATCTTGGTGCGTTTGAGCATGAGGGGCGATCCTTCGGCGGCAAGGCGGGAGGGCGAAGCGAGCAGGCTGCCCAGGATGGGCAGCCTGTGAGTAAGCGGCCTGCTAACGCGGCAGCTTGAGATTGTTCCAGATGGCCAGGCTGGGGCCGGCCAGGTTCATGCTGTAGAAGTGCAGGCCGGGCGCGCCGCCTTGCAGCAGGCGTTCGCACATCTCGGTGATGACCTGCTCGCCGAAGGCGCGAATGCTGTCGGCATCGTCGCCGTAGGCTTCCAGTTGCTTGCGTACCCAGCGTGGGATTTCCGCACCGCAGGCGTCGGAGAAGCGCGCCAGCTTGCTGTAGTTGGTGATCGGCATGATGCCCGGCACCACCGGAATGTCCACGCCCAGTTTCTGCACGCGCTCGACGAAGTAAAAGTAGCTGTCGGCGTTGAAGAAGTACTGAGTGATGGCGCTGTCGGCGCCGGCCTTGGACTTGCGCACGAAGTTGGCGATGTCGTCCTCGAAGTTGCGCGCCTGCGGGTGCATCTCCGGGTAGGCGGCGATTTCGATATGGAAGTGATCACCGGTTTCAGTGCGAATGAACTCGACCAGTTCATTGGCGTAGCGCAGCTCGCCGCTGGCCATGCCCATGCCGGATGGCAGGTCACCGCGCAGGGCAACGATGCGCTTGATGCCGGCATTCTTGTACAGGTTCAGCAGCTCGCGCAGTTCGGCCTTGCTGTCACCCACGCAGGACAGGTGCGGGGCGGTGGGCACCTTGATCTCGCCATCGAGCTGCAGCACGGTGTTGAGGGTTCGGTCGCGGGTCGAACCGCCGGCGCCGTAAGTGCAGGAGAAGAAATCAGGGTTGTAGGTCGCCAGCTGGCGCGCCACGTCCATCAGTTTTTCATGCCCGGCTTCGGTCTTGGTGGGGAAGAACTCGAAGCTGTAGCGGCGTTCTTGGCTCATAGGGTTTCTAGCCTTGGAGACGTAGGGTGGATGGCGTTTTTCCATCCACCTTGCGGGAAGTCGGCGGTGGATAAGCCAGGGGCTTACCCACCCTACGCATTAGTAGCGGTAGGCGTCCGGCTTGAACGGGCCTTCCACGGTCACGCCGATGTACTCGGCCTGCTGCTTGGTCAGCTGGGTGACCACGCCGCCGAAGCCCTTGACCATTTCCAGCGCCACTTCTTCGTCGAGCTTCTTCGGCAGTACTTCTACGGTCAGACGCTCGGCCTTCTTCTCGGCCGGCAGGTCGGCGAACTTCTGTTCGAACAGGAATATCTGCGCCAGCACCTGGTTGGCGAACGAACCGTCCATGATCCGGCTCGGGTGGCCAGTGGCGTTGCCCAGGTTCACCAGACGGCCCTCGGCCAGCAGAATCAGGTAGTCGTCGTTGGTCGGATCGAAGGTGCCGGCACCGGTACGGTGGATCTTGTGCACCTGCGGCTTGACCTCTTCCCACGCCCAGTTCTTGCGCATGAAGGCGGTGTCGATCTCGTTGTCGAAGTGGCCGATGTTGCACACCACGGCACGCTTCTTCAGCGCCTTGAGCATGCCGGCGTCGCAGACGTTGACGTTACCGGTGGTGGTGACGATCAGGTCGATCTTGCCCAGCAGCGCAGCGTCAACGCTGGCCTCGGTGCCGTCGTTGATGCCGTTCTTGTACGGCGAAACCAGTTCGAAGCCGTCCATGCAGGCCTGCATGGCGCAGATCGGGTCGATCTCGGAAACCTTGACGATCATGCCTTCCTGACGCAGCGACTGCGCCGAGCCCTTGCCCACGTCACCGTAGCCGATGACCAGCGCCTGCTTGCCCGACAGCAGGTGGTCGGTGCCGCGTTTGATGGCGTCGTTGAGGCTGTGGCGGCAGCCGTACTTGTTGTCGTTCTTGCTCTTGGTGACCGCGTCGTTGACGTTGATCGCCGGGACTTTCAGGGTGCCGGCCTTGAGCATGTCGAGCAGACGGTGCACACCGGTGGTGGTCTCTTCGGTGACGCCGTGGATGCGCTCGAGCATCTGCGGGTATTTCTTGTGCAGGATCTCGGTCAGGTCACCGCCGTCGTCCAGCACCATGTTGGCGTCCCACGGCTTACCGTCCTTGAGGATGGTCTGCTCGATGCACCACTCGTACTCTTCTTCGGTTTCGCCCTTCCAGGCGAACACCGGGATACCGGCAGCGGCGATGGCGGCAGCGGCCTGATCCTGGGTGGAGAAGATGTTGCAGGAGGACCAGCGTACTTCGGCGCCCAGGGCGGTCAGCGTCTCGATCAGCACGCCGGTCTGGATGGTCATGTGGATGCAGCCGAGGATCTTGGCGCCTTTCAGCGGCTGGCTGGCGGCGTACTTGCGGCGCAGGCCCATCAGTGCCGGCATCTCGGATTCGGCGATGATCAGCTCTTTGCGGCCCCAATCGGCCAGGGAAATGTCGGCGACTTTGAAATCGTTAAAAGCAGCGCTCATGAAAGCTCTCCATTCGTTGTCTGCGAATGGGCGCCGTTGATGCGTATGGTTAACGCCCCATCCGAGCCTGACAAACCGGTGTCGACCGGCCTGCTGCAGCGCCCCTCGGACAGGTGGCGGGAGCGACCGGAGCTGTGCCGGTCGTTTGAAGCTGGCGGATTATAGCTGCGTGCGGCGTGCAGCCCAAGGCTTTCCGTCGCCCCGTCGGCATCGCCAGTGGTAGCCTTGGCATGTCTAGTCGCAACGGATCGGCCATGGCCAACCACAAAATCGAAATTCGCCGTCGCAACGTCAAGAAAATTCTCCTGGCCGCTGAAAAGGTCTTCGCCGAGAAAGGCTACGGCGGCACTGCCATGGCCGATATCGCCGAGCAGGCCGAATTGCCGCGCTCCAACCTGCACTACTACTTCAGTACCAAGGACGAGCTGTATCGCGCCGTATTGCTCGATTTGCTCGAAGTCTGGAAACAGGACGCCCAGTGTTTCGAGGTGTTCGATGACCCGCGTGTGGTGCTGAGCAGCTACATTCGCGCCAAGATGAACCACTCGCGCAGTCGGCCGTATGGTTCAAAGGTCTGGGCCAACGAGATTATCCATGGCGCGCCGGTGCTCGGTGTCACCCTCGACGAGGGCCTGTACGACTGGGCGAAGATGAAAGAGGCGAAGATCCGCCAGTGGGTCGAGGGCAAGCGCATCCTGGCTGTCGAACCCTCGGCTTTGCTCTACATGATCTGGGCCTCGACCCAGCATTACGCCGACTTCAGCCATCAGGTGGCGGTGCTCAACGAGCACCAGGCGCTCTCCGAGCCGCAATTCGAGCGAGCGGTGCAGACGGTGACCAGTGTGATCTTGCGCGGGATCGGGCTGGAGCCCTGATCGCAGTCGCTGCTTGTCGCGGCTAAAACGGATCGCCGCCCGGCCCCTCCCACAAGAGCACTACTATCTTGTGGGAGGGGCTTTAGCCGCGAACTGCTTTAGCCGTGAGCTATTTTCAACTGGCCGCGCGATACGGATTGCGCGGGTCGTGGTTCCAGTCGAGGAAGGGCTTGCCGGTGTCCTGAGCCACCATCTCGATGCAGTCCTGCACCGGGCAGGTGATCTGGCACAGGTTGCAGCCCACACACTCTTCGTCGATCACCTCGTACTTATGCGTGCCGTCGGCCTGGGTCAGGCTGGCGATGGCCTGGTGCGAGGTGTCTTCGCAGGCGATATGGCAGCGGCCGCAGCCGATGCAGGCGTCCTGGTCGATTTTGGCGATCACCTGGTAGTTGATGTCCAGGTACTTCCAGTCGGTGGTATTGCCCACCGCGCGCCCGGAGAAGTCCGCAAGGCTCTGGTAGCCCTGGCTGTCCATCCAGCGCGACAGGCTGTCCTTCATCTCCTCGACGATGCGAAAGCCATGCAGCATGGCCGCCGTACACACCTGCACCGCGCCACAACCCAGTGCGACGAACTCCGCCGCGTCGCGCCAGCTACCAATGCCACCGATGCCGCAGATCGGCAGGCCACGGGTTTCCGGATCGCGGGCGATCTCGGCGACCATATTCAGGGCAATGGGTTTGACCGCCGAGCCGCAGTAGCCGCCGTGGGTGCTCTGCGTGCCGACGATGGGGAGAGCGACCATGCGCTCCAGGTCGATGCTGGTGATCGAGTTGATGGTGTTGATCAGCGACACCGCATCGGCGCCGCCACGATGGGCGGCGCGCGCCGAGGTGCGAATGTCGGTGATGTTCGGCGTCAGCTTGACGATCACCGGCAGCGAGCAATAGGTCTTGCACCAGCGGGTGACCATCTCCACGTATTCCGGCACCTGGCCGACCGCCGCGCCCATGCCGCGCTCGGGCATGCCGTGAGGGCAGCCGAAGTTCAGTTCGATGCCGTCGCAGCCGGTGGCTTCCACCAGCGGCAGGATGGCTTTCCAGGATTCCTCGACGCAGGGCACCATCAAGGAAACGATCAGCGCGCGGTCCGGCCAGTCCTTCTTCACCTGGGTGATTTCGCGCAGGTTGATCTCCAGCGAGCGGTCGGTGATCAGCTCGATGTTATTGATCCCGAGGACGCTCCTGTCAGCGCCGAAGTGCGCCGAGTAGCGCGACGACACGTTGACCGCCGCCGGGTCTTCGCCAAGGGTCTTCCAGACCACGCCGCCCCAGCCGGCCTCGAAGGCGCGGACCACGTTGTAGGCCTTGTCGGTGGGCGGCGCGCTGGCCAGCCAGAAGGGGTTGGGTGCCTTGATACCGGCGAATTCGATGGATAGATCGGCCATTTATGCGGCCTCCACATTGAGCAGCAGATGAGAGTGGATGGCCTCGGCGGCCAGCTTACCGTGTTGCACGGCCTGCACGGTGAGGTCCTGGCCGAGGGCGGTGCAGTCGCCGCCGGCATAGATGCCGGGCACGCTGGTTTGCAGCTGGGCGTCGACCCAGATGCGTTCGCCCTCGCGCTTCAGTTCGCGGGCCAGCGGGTCGCTCAGGGCAGAACCGTCGAAGGCCTGGCCGATGGCGGTGAAGATGGCGTCGGCGGCCAGCTCGAAGGTTTGCCCGGTGCTGTGCAGGCGGCCGTTCTCCAGGCGCGTGCGGGCGAAGCGCATGCCGCGTACCTGGCCCTGGTCGTTCAACAGCACCGCGTCCGGTTGTGCCCAGGTCAGCAGGCGTACCTGATTGGCCTTGGCGATGTGTTGTTCGTGCTCGGTGGCGCCCATTTCCTCGAAGCCACGGCGATAGACCAGATTGACGTCGCGGGCACCGAGCTTGCTCATCTGCACGGCCATATCGATGGCGGTATTGCCGGCACCGAGCACGATGCAGCGCTCGGCCAGGGGCAACTGGGTCAGGTCATCGCTCTGGCGTAATTCGCGGATGTAGTCGGTGGCGGCGAGCAAGCCCGGCGCCTCCTCGTCTGGCAGGCCGAGGCGCTTGCTGGCGGCCAGGCCGATGCCGAGGAAGATAGCGTCGAATTGCTGGTGCAGTTCGCTCAGGCTGAGGTCGTCGCCCAGTTTGTGGCCGTGGCGGATCTCGATGCCGCCGATCTGCAGCAGGAACTCCACTTCGCGCTGGGCGAAGTCATCCACCAGCTTGTACTTGGCGATGCCGTATTCATTGAGGCCGCCCGCTTTCTCGCGGGCCTCGAAGATCACCACTTCATGGCCGTGCATGGCCAGGCGGTGGGCACAGGACAAGCCCGCCGGCCCTGCGCCGACCACGGCGATGCGCTTGCCACTGGCCGGCGCGCGCTGGAACGGGTGCTCGCTGAACTGCGCGTTGTCGATGGCATAGCGTTGCAGCAGGCCGATCAGCACGGGCGCGCATTCCTCGGCGTTGTTACGCACGCAGGCCTGCTGGCAGAGGATTTCCGTCGGGCAGACACGGGCGCAGCTGCCACCGAGGATATTGGCCGAGAGAATCTTCTCGGCCGCGCCCTGAACGTTTTCATGGCTGATATTGCGGATAAACGAGGGGATGTCGATCTCGCTGGGGCAGGCGTTAACGCAGGGCGCGTCGTAGCAATACAGGCATCGAGCGCTTTCCAGGGCGGCCTGGCGAGCGGTGAGTGGTGGGGCCAGATCGCTGAAACGATCGGCCAGTTCGGCCGCCCCGGCATCCGGTCGCGGCAAATGGCTGAGGGTGTCTATCACGGTTATTGCCTCACGGTTTTGTGGCTTTTATTCGGCAGTTAACAGCGGATAAGCGGCCGTCCGGCCTCTGCGGGCCGGTGTGGCGGAATGGGTTGCGGCGGCGGCCGGGCTGTGTGGGAGGGCCCGGGTGGCCCCAGATTCTGTCTCAGCGCTCGACTGCAACCGGCCGGCTGTGCTCGGCGCGTTTGCTCAGCAGGTCGAACACCGCCGGGTAGGCCGGGCGCTCGACATAACGGCCGGCACCGCGTTCGGCGCGCAGGTCGCCATCGACCCAGACCAGCTTGCCAGCGCTGATGGTGTGGCTGGGCACGCCACGCACGGTCTTGCCTTCGAAGATGTTGAAGTCAACCTGCTGGTGATGGGTCTTGGCCGAGATAGTCCGTGTGCCTTGCGGGTCCCACAGGACCAGGTCGGCATCGGCGCCGACCTGCAGCGCGCCTTTGCGCGGGTAGAGGTTGAAGATCTTCGCGGTGTTGGTACTGGTCAGCGTGACGAAGTCATTGATCGACAGCTTGCCGCTGCCCACCCCTTCATCCCAGAGCACCGCCATACGGTCCTCAATCCCTGCCGTGCCGTTGGGGATCTTGCTGAAATCATCGCGCCCGGCGGCCTTTTGTTCGGCGCAGAAGCAGCAGTGGTCGGTGGCGGTGGTGTGCAGGTTGCCCGACTGCAGGCCGCGCCATAGTGCCTGCTGATGCCCGCGCGGGCGGAACGGCGGACTCATCACGTAGCCGGCGGCGGTTTGCCAGTCGGGGTGGCGGTACACGCTGTCGTCCAGCAGCAGATGGCCGGCCAGCACCTCGCCGTACACCGGCTGACCCTTGGCGCGGGCGTAGGTGATTTCGTCCAGGGCTTCCTGGGTCGAAACGTGCACCAGATACAGCGGCGTACCCAGCGTCTCGGCGATGCGGATGGCACGGCTGGCGGCTTCGCCTTCGACCTGCGAGGGTCGCGACAGCGGGTGCGCTTCCGGCCCGGTCAGGCCCTGGGCCAGGAGTTTCTGTTGCAGGTGATAGACCAGCTCGCCGTTCTCGGCGTGCACGGTGGGTACCGCGCCCAGTTCGAGGCAGCGTTCGAAGCTCGCCACCAGGGTGTCGTCGGCGGCCATGATGGCGTTCTTGTAGGCCATGAAGTGCTTGAAGCTGTTGACCCCGAACTTCGCCACCAGCTCGCCCATCTCGGCGGCGACCTGCTCGCTCCACCAGGTGATGGCGACATGGAAGCCGTAGTCGGACGCGGACTTTTCCGCCCAGCCGCGCCAGGTATGGAAGGCTTCGAGCAAGGATTGCTGCGGGTTGGGAATCACGAAATCGATGATCGAGGTGGTGCCGCCGGCCAGGCCTGCGGCGGTGCCGCTGAAGAAGTCCTCGCTGGCCACCGTGCCCATGAAGGGCAATTGCATATGGGTGTGCGGGTCGATGCCGCCGGGCATCAGGTACTGGCCGCTGCCGTCGAGCACCTGACAGCCTGCGGGGGCGTCGAGGTTGTCGCCAATGGCCTGGACCAGGCCGTCTGCGCAGAGCACATCGGCGCGGTAGCTTTGCTCATGGGTGACCAGGGTGGCGCCACGGATCAACAGCGACATGGTGGGTTCCTCGCAGGCTGGCCGATGCGTGTCGGCTCTTGGCTTTCTGGTGCTGACGAGGGCCAATATCAATTCCTGTCAGCAGTGACAGGAACTGAATCTAGTTGCAGTAATCGGATTGGGCAAGATTATTTTTTGATCAGTTTTTGTTTGATTAAGTTATTGAAAATTAACAATAAAAAATAAGAATCACCAAAATGGTGAGGGTTCTCACCATTTTGACGCACTTGACAGAATGCCAATATGGTCAAGATTTCTCATGGAAAATCAGCCGCTTGTGCCCTGGCATGGCGCGGCCTTGGGCGGCGAAAAAAAATCGCTTGCACCAGTTTGAATCCTGACTGACAGGACAAGCCGTTCCGAGTTGGTCTATGGCGTCTGCTGGCGACGTCTGTGGGTTTAGATAAAACGTTTTCAGATCAGATGCTTAATGTGTTCAAGCAGGCAGGATGCAGGCCCCGCCGGGGAATGCGGCACGCTTATTGAGTGGCGCTGCCCCCGTGCTGGCCGGCTCCTGAACTCCGGCCATCGAATTAGCCCGATGCGCTAACAATCAGAAAAATACTGGAGAGGCCCATGCAACAGAGCAGATCGGAAGTGACCGAGCGGGAGGGCTTGTATGAGCTGAACGCCGGCAGCGACGTACTCGACAGCGCGCGCTACAACCATGACATCGCCCCGACCAAGGTGCATCAGCGAACCTGGAACAAGTGGCATATCACCGCGCTGTGGGTCGGCATGTCGATCTGCGTGCCGACCTACACCCTGGGCGGCGTGCTCACCGCCTACTTCGGCCTGTCGGTGGGCGAGGCGCTGCTGGCGATCCTGCTGGCCAACGTGGTGGTGCTGGTGCCGCTGACCCTCAACGCCTTTGCCGGCACCAAGTACGGCATTCCCTTTCCGGTATTGCTGCGTTCCTCGTTCGGCATACTCGGCTCCAACGTGCCCTGTCTGATCCGCGCCGTGGTGGCCTGCGGCTGGTTCGGTATTCAGACCATGTTCGGCGGCCTGGCGATTCACTTGCTGCTGGGTTCTATCTTCGAGGGTTGGAAGGCGCTCGGCGGCACCGGCGAGGTGATCGGTTTCATGATCTTCTGGGTACTCAACCTGTGGATCGTGCTGCGCGGCGCCGAGTCGATCAAGTGGTTGGAAACCTTGTCCGCGCCGCTGCTGGTGCTGGTCGGTGCCGGTCTGCTGGTGTGGGCGTTGCCCAACGTGTCGATGAGCGAGTTGCTGGCGCAGCCGGCCAATCGCCCCGAGGGTGCCAGCGTCACCGGTTACTTTCTCGCCGGACTGACTGCCATGGTCGGCTTCTGGGCCACGCTGTCGCTGAACATTCCGGACTTCAGCCGCTATGCGAAGAGCCAGAAAGACCAGATTCTCGGGCAGATCTTCGGTCTACCGCTGACCATGTTCCTCTTCGCTGCTCTCGGTGTGGTGATGACTGCCGCCTCGGAAGGTCTGGTGGGGCAGACGGTGTCCGACCCGGTCAGCCTGATCGGTCATATCCAGAGCCCTGGCTGGGTCGCTCTGGCCATGGCGCTGATCATCGTCGCCACGCTGTCGACCAACACGGCGGCGAACATCGTTTCGCCGACCAATGATTTCCAGAACATCGCCCCCAAGCTGATCGACCGCACCAAGGCGGTGATCCTCACCGGCCTGATCGGCCTGGGGCTGATGGGTCATGAGCTGCTGAAAAAGCTAGGGCTGCTGGTCTCCGAACTGAGCCTGGAGAGCGTGTACTCCAACTGGCTGCTGGGTTACTCCAGCCTGCTCGGGCCGATTGCCGGGATCATGGTGGTCGACTACTTCCTGATCAAGAAACAGCAACTGGACCTGGCCGGGTTGTACCGCGATGACGTCTATCCGGCCTGGAACTGGATCGGTTTCGCCGCCTTCGCCGTGCCGGTGGCCCTGACCCTGCTGTCACTGGGCAGTAGCGCCTTCAGCTGGTTCTACGACTACGGCTGGTTTACCGGCTCCTTCCTGGGTGGCCTGATCTATTTCGGCTTGTGCAGCCTGCGAAGCGCGCAGCCAGTGGTGGCCAAGGCACCGGTGTAGGAGCGGGCTTGCCCGCGAAGCGATCCAGCAGACGCGCCCCGCGTCACAGACAACCAGAGAGGCCGAGGAAATGACCATGAACACTGCCACCGAGGTTCTGCAATCCAACCAGCCGCACGTCAACGGCGAGCGCCTGTGGCAATCGCTGATGGAGTTGGCGCAGCTCGGCGCCACCGTCAAGGGCGGGGTCTGTCGTCTGGCGCTGACCGACCTCGACCGCCAGGCGCGCGACCTCTTCGTGCGCTGGTGCGAGGAGGCCGGCTGCACTGTCACTGTCGATGGCGTCGGCAATATCTTCGCCCGCCGCCCCGGGCGCAACGCGGCACTGCCACCGGTGATGACCGGCAGCCATATCGACACCCAGCCCACCGGCGGCAAGTTCGACGGCTGCTTCGGCGTATTGGCCGGCGTCGAGGTGTTGCGCACCCTCAACGACCTGGGCATACAGACCGAAGCGCCGCTGGAAGTGGTGGTGTGGACCAACGAGGAAGGCTCGCGCTTCGCCCCGTGCATGATGGGTTCCGGGGTGTTCGCCGAGAAGTTCACCCTGGAGGAAACCCTGGCCAAGCGCGACGCCGAAGGCATCAGCGTCGGCGAGGCGCTGAACGCCATCGGCTACGCCGGCAGTCGTGCGGTGAACGGTCATGCGGTGGGCGCCTATTTCGAGGCGCATATCGAGCAGGGGCCGATTCTCGAAGATCAGGGCAAGACCATCGGAGTGGTGCTCGGCGCGCTCGGGCAGAAGTGGTTCGACCTCACTCTAAAGGGTGTCGAGGCCCACGCCGGGCCAACACCGATGCACCTGCGCAAGGATGCGGTGGTCGGCGCCGCAGCGGTGGTTGCGGCAGTCAATCGGGTGGCGCTGGAGCATCAACCCCATGCCTGTGGCACGGTCGGTTGTCTGCAGGCCTACCCCGGTTCGCGCAACGTGATTCCCGGCGAAGTGCGTATGACCCTGGACTTCCGCCATCTTGAGCCGGAGCGCCTGGATTCGATGATCGAGGCGGTGCGTGGTGTGATCGAAGCGACCTGCGCCAAGCACGGCCTGAGTTTCGAGCTGACGCCGACCGCGGACTTCCCGCCGCTGTATTTCGACCAGGGCTGCGTCGAGGCGGTGCGCGGTGCGGCCGCCGGGTTGGGTTTGTCGCATATGGATATCGTCAGTGGCGCCGGGCATGACGCGATCTTCCTCGCCGAGCTGGGCCCGGCCGGGATGATTTTCGTGCCGTGCGAGGGCGGCATCAGCCACAACGAAATCGAGAATGCCGCGCCGGCGGACCTGGCCGCCGGCTGCGCGGTGCTGTTGCGCGCGATGCTCGCTGCCTCCGTGGCACTGGCAGAGGGCAAGCTGGCAGCATGATTGGCCGAATCGCCATCGACTTGGGCGGTGGCAGTCATGGACGCCCGTGCCTGCTCGGGACAAGCTGCGCACTCCATTACCGAGCTGCGGAGCTTCCATGACCCTCGCCTACTGGTGCGTGCTGATTGCCATCTTCCTGCCCTACCTGGGCACCGCCACTGCCAAGTTTCTTGGCCCCGGCTACGGACCGCGCGCCAATCAGGATCCGCGCGCGTTCCTGAGTACCCTGGACGGCTGGCGCAAGCGCGCCAACAACGCCCAGCTCAACGGCTTCGAGGTGACCCCGGCGTTCGCCGCAGCGGTGATCATTGCCCACCAGGCCGGCGGTGCCGAGCAGGCGCTGCTCGACCAGTTGGCCGTGGCATTCATCGTCAGCCGCGTGCTGTATTTCATCTGCTATCTGGCTGGCTGGGGGCCGGTGCGCTCGCTGGTGTGGTTCGCCGGGATGGGGCTGATCGCGGCGCTGTTCGTGGTGTCTGCCTAGTCGATATCTGCAGCTGACTGTGACGATGGGCTAGAAAGGCGCGTGACTGATCAGTCATTGCTCCGTTCTGGTGCGCTTTATGAGGCCAATCAGCCTGTAGGGCGGCTGGCCGCTGGCCACGTTCTTGCTTGCTCCCGATTATTTGGCGGGGTTTCCCGCCGTCTGCCAGGGAGCTGCTCATGTCCGCCACCGCTTTTTTCGATCGCCTGCTCTGCGCCATCGGCCTGCGCACGCTGAATCAGCAGTTTCTGTTTTCCTATGCGCTGATGTTTCTGCTCGCGGTGGTCGCCTCGGTGGCACTGTACCTGAGCATGTCGGTGTCGCCGGAAACCATCAATGTTGCCGGCGCGCAGCGCATGCTCAGCCAGAAGATGACCAAGGAAGCGCTGTTGCTGCGTGAAGGCGTCCTGCCTGCTGCGACGCTTGAAGCCACCATGGCGCAGTTCGACGCTGCCCATCGCGACCTGCTGAGTGGCAACGCGGCGCGCAATATCAGCGCCATCGCCGAGCTCAGCGTCCAGGCGCAAATGAACAAGGTCGGTGGTCTCTGGCAGGGCTTTCGTACTCAGCTGCAGCGCGTTGTTGCGGGCGATGCGGCAGTCGACCTCAAGGCCCTGGAGCAGCAGTCGGTCGAGCTGCTGCGCGAGATGAACCAGGCCGTCGGTTTGATGGCGGTGCACGCTGAAGGCAGCCAGCGCCGCCAGATGTGGCTGGCGTTCGGTTGCGTGCTGGGCATTCTGGCGCTGGTAGTGCTGGGCCGTCAGTTCGGCCTGCGCCCGCTGATGCACAACCTCAATGCAGTGGAGGGGGCGCTGACCCGAGTCGGCTCCGGCGACTTCACACGTAGCCTTGAAGGTCGTCAGGGTGACAACGAGATCGGCCGCATCTTCGCGGGTTACAACCGCATGCAGGAGCAGGTGCGTGGCTTGCTGGCGGAGGTCAAGCGCAGTGGTGAGCGTACCGGCGAGCACGTCGGCAGCGTGGTCGGTGCTGCGCAGTCGGCGGGCAATGGTGTGCGTCGTCAGTACGAGGATCTCGATCAGGTCGCCACCGCGATGAATGAAATGAGCGCCACCGTCGCCGAGGTGGCGCGTCACGCTGCCCATGCAGCCGAGTCGGCACGCAGTGCCGATGATTGTGCGCAGAGCGGCAAGCAGGTGGTGCAGCGTAGTGCGGTGCAGATCGCCGAACTGGTGGAACAGCTGCAGCGCAGTGGCGAGCAGGTACAACGTCTGGAGGCCGAAACCGGTGGTGTCGGCAAGGTGCTCGAAGTGATCACCGGTATCGCCGAACAGACCAATCTGCTGGCACTCAATGCGGCCATCGAGGCCGCACGCGCCGGCGAGGCAGGGCGTGGCTTCGCCGTGGTCGCCGACGAGGTGCGCACCCTGGCCAGTCGCACCCAGCAATCGACTGGCGAAATCCAGGCGATAATCCAGCGTTTACAGGGCGGTGCGCGTGATGCGGTTCTGGCGATGCAGCGCAGCGCGGCCCTGGCCGACGGCAACCTCCAGCACATTCGTCAGGCCAGTGAGGCGCTGGAGACCATCGTCGGGGCAGTGGATGGCATCAATGCTCTGAATGCGCAAATCGCCACGGCCGCAGAACAGCAGAGCCAGGTGGCGCAGGAGATCGACCAGCGGGTAACGCACATCTCCAGCCTGGCCGAGCGCAGCCAGGGCGAGACCGAGAGCGTGGTGCAGGTCAGTGCGCAGATTCAGGGCGAGGTGCAGCAGCTCAACAGCCAACTGGGGCGCTTCCGCACCTGAACCCTGGCTGACCAACGCATACAAACGACAGCTGTTGTGACAAGAGGTCGCTTGGCCCGACCGGGGCGAGCCGCGATACTGGCGGCCCCTTGTCGCCCGGAAGTCGTGTCGATGACCCTGAAGAAACTCCTGCTGCTCACCTGCGCCTGCCTGACCCTGGCTGCTTGCGGTGGGGTCGACCCTGATTCGCCATTGGGCAAGCGCCAAGCCGCGTTCAAGGAGATGCTCAAGGTCAGCGAAGACCTCGGTGGGATGCTGCGCAATCGTATTCCCTACGACGAAGCCGCATTCATCAGCGGCGCCGCCGAGCTGGAGCGTCTGTCCCACGAGCCTTGGCAGCACTTTCCGCAGGTACGTGACGACGAGCGCAGCAAGGCCAATGCCGAGGTCTGGCAGCGCCAGGAGCAGTTCCAGAAGATGGCGCGTGATCTGGAGCAGGCCACTGCCGCACTGGTACAGGTCACGACCGCGCCGCCGCTACGTCGCTCCGAGCTGGAGCCGGCGGTGCAGGCCGTCGAGGACAGTTGCGAGGCGTGCCACAAGGCGTTTCGCGCTTACTGATCAGCGCGCGCTTCGGCCTCGGCCTGCTCCAGTTCGGCGCGTGCCTCGGCCAGTTTGGCCTGACGCTTGGCGATCTTCTCCTGATCGCCGTTGCCCATGGCTTCACGCAGCTCCATCTCGCGCTCCTGCACTTCCTCCCGGGCTTCCTTGACGCTGGCCAGGCGCTCCTTGTGCAGCGACGCGTCATCGCAATGGGCATCGACATTGCCCAGTGCTCGTTGCAGTCCATCCAGCTCTCGTGAGTTGCCGCTCTTGTGCGCTGCGTCGATCTTCTCCTGGAGCACCTGGCGTTTGACGGCGCAGCCGCTATCGCCCTCGGCGGCCAGAATCGGTGTGACGTTCAGGTTGGCGGCCAGCAGCAGGCCGAGCAAAGCGGTTTGACGGATCATGGTCTCTCCTCGTGAAGGTCTACTTCGAAGTGACCCTGGTTGCCGCGCGAGGTTCGACCCGATTGAGCCATCTGCTGACCTGGGTCAACCGCGCGGTGAATTCTCCTGCGGCAGGAAAGCGACGGTGCCGGCTTCCTGCAGTTGCGCGCCCAGGCGCTGAACTTCCGGGTGGCTGAAGAATGCCAGCAGGCGCTCGGCGCTGTTCTGGCTCACGCCGGGTTGCTGCATCCACTCGGCGTGGCTGCGAGTCACTAGCGTGGTCCAGTCATCCTCCGCGCCGAGCTGAAAACCAGCTGGTGCACCGAGAGCCTGCAGCCATTGCTGCAGTGAGCGCTGTTGGGCTTGGGCGAAGGCCTGCTGCAGCTGCGAGGCGCGCCTTGGGCCGATACCGGGCAGCTGTTGCAGGTGTTCGCTATCGAGTGCCAGCCAATCGAGCAGGCCATCCAGTTTCTGCCCCGCCAGTAGCGTGCTCCAGGTGCCTGGTCCCACGCCGGGCAGGTTCAGCCCCTGTTTGCCGGCGAGCCAGTTCAGGCGTGCCTGGAACTGTTGCTGACACTCGCCACTGAGCCGCCAGCAACTCATGGCGTGGTATCGACTGGGATCAGGCGCGTGTACCGCTGAGCGCTCCTGGCTGCGCCAGATCACTTGCTCGAGACGCGGAATGGTCAGGCCGGCTAGGCGTATCGCCACCTGATCGCCGGGGCGTATGTCCAGCTTCTCCCAGGTTTGCAGCGAGCCGAGAGCGACCCGGCTGATGCGCCGCTCGTCGAGGTCGACCGGCTGCAAGCGCAGGATCGGCGTGATGCGTCCAGTACGGCCGATACTGAAATCCACCGCCTGCACCACGGCCAGCGCCTGGCCGGCCGGGTATTTCCAGGCAACCGCCCAGTGCGGCGCTTCTGCCTGCCAACGCTCTCCGGGTGGCCGCGTGCCCTGACGCAGGACCACACCATCGCTGGCAAACGGCTGCGGCTGATCGAACCAGCGTTGGCGCCAACGGCGGGCTTCCTTTGCGTCCCGCAGGGGCTGGGTATAGTGCAGGCTGTCGTCAAAACCCAGTCTCTGCAGGGCTTGCAGGCGCTCTGGCATGTTCGCCGGGCCATCCGGCCAATCCCAGACGAACAGGCCGATGGAGTCGACCTGTTGCTGGTCGAGCTTTTGTCGCGCCATCAGGCCTGCCACCTTGCCACGGGCGCCAACCCCACCGTCGCGGCCTTGCACGTGGCCGTCCAGGCGCCAGTAGAGCTCGCCCTGTAACACGGCATCGAGTGGTTCCTGCAGGCGTGCGGGAATGGCCGGCAGCTGCAGCACGCGGGCTGTCCAGTCCTGGCCAAGTCGTCCATCGCCACGGCTGATGGCTTGTTGCAGCACGCCGTCTCGGTAGACCAGGGTGACCGCGACGCCGTCGACCTTGGGCTGAATCCACAGATCGTCGCGACTGTTGATCCACTTCGCCACTGCCGCGTCGCTCAGCTTGCGCAGGCCGGTCTGTGGCACTGGGTGCGTGATCGTCCCGCTGCTGCCAGCCAGAGGGTCGGCCAATGCCATGCGGGCGGTCGGAAAGCACCGATGCCAGGACTGCAGGCGATCGCGGGCCTGGTCATAGATTTCATCAGCCACCAGCGAGCGGCCGTGGTTATGGTAGGCGTCGTCCCACTCGGCTATCTGCTGACTGAGCGCGGCGAGCTCGGAGTCGGCGCGACTGGTGGGCCAGTCGGGGCAGGGGGTGGCCTGGGCAGCCAGCGGAAGGAGTAATAGCAGCAGGGCAATTTTCATCGCGGAGCTTCCTTGCTCAAGGTACTCACTGAGCCTAGCAGGCTGTATTGGTATTCGCTGAGCCTTGGAGCTAAGCCTCGGATACTGTTCGGTTTTTTCTTGTTGCCTGGCTATCTGGGTGATAAATTCGCGCGCCTTTTCAACCCCCAAACAAATGGATTTGCCCGGCGGGGGCGCATGGACAGCCGGGCCTCAACCCTTAGAGGTCTTCACTGATGCGTATTGTTTCCGTTGCCTGCTTCACCGCTCTGGCTTTCGCCGCTCTGCCTGCTCATGCTGCCGAGGTCGCCTCGATCCAGGCCAAGTGCCAGGAGCAGATGGCTGCCAATCAGGACGGTCTGGCTCAGCTCAAGCAGTTGGCAGCACTGGCTGGCAACGACAAGGCCAATGAAAACCTGGCTGCGCTCGATGGTGGCTGTGAGCGTCTCAGCGCCGAGGCCGAGACTTCCACTCAGGCTGCTACACCTGATCAGCTGAATGCCACCAAGGATGCACTCAAGGGCCTGAGTTCGATGTTCGGCAAATAAGCCCTCAAGCACGAAAAAGCCCCGCCAGATCGCTCTGGCGGGGCTTTTTCATTTTCAGGGGCTTTCTTACAGGCCGGCAGCGGCGCGCAGGTCGGCGGCCTTGTCGGTGCGTTCCCAGGTGAAGGTGGTAAAGCTGTCGTCGCCGACGGTCTTGGACTGCGGCGTACGGCCGAAGTGGCCGTAGGCAGCGGTGTCCTGGTACATCGGGTGCAGCAGGTCGAGCATCTTGGTGATGGCGTACGGGCGCAGGTCGAACACGTCACGCACCAGTTTGATGATCTTGTCTTCGGCGATCTTGTGGGTGCCGAAGGTATTGATCGAGATGGAGGTCGGCTGGGCCACGCCGATGGCGTAGGACACCTGGATCTCGCAGCGATCGGCCAGGCCGGCGGCGACGATGTTCTTGGCCACGTAGCGGCCGGCGTAGGCGGCGCTGCGGTCGACCTTGGACGGGTCCTTGCCGGAGAAGGCGCCGCCGCCGTGACGGGCCATGCCACCGTAGCTGTCGACGATGATCTTGCGGCCGGTCAGGCCGCAGTCGCCCACCGGGCCACCGATGATAAACTGGCCGGTCGGGTTGATGTGGAACTGAGTGTCCTTGTGCAGCAGTTCGGCCGGCAGCACGTGCTTGACGATCAGCTCCATCACGCCTTCGCGCAGGTCGTCGTACTTCACTTCCGGGTTGTGCTGGGTGGACAGCACCACCGCGTCGATGGCCGCGACCTTGCCGTTCTCGTAGCGGCAGGTGACCTGGGATTTGGCATCCGGGCGCAGCCACGGCAGCAGGCCGGACTTGCGCGCTTCGGCCTGACGCTCGACCAGGCGGTGCGAGAAGCAGATCGGTGCCGGCATCAGCACGTCGGTTTCGTTGCTGGCGTAGCCGAACATCAGGCCCTGGTCGCCAGCGCCCTGATCTTCCGGCTTGGCGCGGTCGACGCCCTGGTTGATGTCCGGGGACTGCTTGCCAATGATGTTGAGCACGCCGCAGGTGGCGCCGTCGAAACCGACGTCGGAGCTGGTGTAGCCGATGTCGCAGATCACGTCGCGGACGATCTGTTCCAGGTCGACCCAGGCGCTGGTGGTGACTTCGCCGGCGACGATGGCCACGCCGGTCTTGACCAGGGTTTCCACGGCCACGCGGGCGTGCTTGTCCTGGGCGATGATGGCGTCGAGCACCGCATCGGAGATCTGATCGGCGATCTTGTCCGGATGCCCTTCGGACACGGACTCGGAGGTAAACAGGGAATATTCGCTCATCTATCGGTTCCTTTCTTGCCGGAGGCTGAAGGCGCTGTGCGCATCGGGTTTGGCAAAGTGCCGTAATTGAATCTGAAAGCCGTTTTTCAGGCCTATGTAAAGGCTTTCGCCGGGTGTCAGGCCGGCGGCCGTCGCCCAGCGCGCCAGGTCTTCCTGTTCGAAGCCGAGCCACAGGTCGCCGCAGGCTTCGCGCGCCCAGCTCTGGTCGTGGCTGCACAGTTCGCTGAGCAGCAGGCTGCCGCCGGGTGCGACCAGGGCAGCCAGCTTGCGAAAGGCTTCGGCCGGCGTGGCGAAGTGGTGCAGCACCATGTTCAGCACCACGCAATCGGCCGTGACTGGTGCGTCCTGCAGCGCATCGGCCAGTTTCAGCTCGACGTTATCCAGGCCCTCGGCGGCGCAGCGTTGGCTGGCCAGTTCGAGCATAGCCGGGCTGTTGTCCAGTGCCGTGACCTGGGCGAAGCGCCGCGCCAGTTCGGGCAGGAAGGCGCCATCGCCGGGGCCGATCTCCAATGCCGTGGCTCCCGGCGCGAAATGCAGGGCATCGAGCAGGGACAGCAGACTGTCGCGGTACTGCGGTAAACCGGCGATCAGATCCTGCTGGGCCTGGAAGCTGGTGGCCATGCGCGCGAAGAAGTCGCGGCTGACGGTGGCGCGTTGCTGATGCACGGCGGCAATACGCGTTTGCACATCGCCGGGCAATGGCAGTTCGTCGATATCGTCCAGCAGGGCGGCGTGCAAGCGGCCATTGGGCAGCGCGCGGCGGTAGAAGATCGCGTTGCCTTCACGGCGCGTGGCCACCAGGCCGGCCTGGGCCAGCACTTTGAGGTGGTGGCTCATGCCTGACTGACCAATAGCGAAGATCTGCGCCAGCTCCAGCACGCCAAACGAATCGTTGCTCAGGGTGCGCAGCACGTTCAGGCGCAGCGGATCGCCGCCGGCCTTGCACAGGGCGGCGAGCTCGTCGCAGGGGTCGAAATCCAACTGGGATGCGCGCAGGGTCATGGGGGCGCAGTCTAGTCGGTCATTTTTCATACAGCAATACCAATATCAAAAAGTTTTGATATTGGTATTGGGGCTAGCCTGGCGCCTGGCTCATTTGCAGAAAAGCGGCGGGGGCCGGGCTCAGGCTGGTGCCGAGTCGCCACAGCACATGCAGTTCACGCTCGATCTGCAGGTCCTGCACTGCCAAGCGCTGGAGTTCGCCGCTGGCCAGTTCACGTTCGACTACCCGCTGCGACAGCCAGGCGATGCCTTGGACGTCGGCGAGCAGGCGTTTGAGCGCTTCGGTGCTGCCGATGGCCATGCCGGCCTGTGGCTCCAAGCCGTGGTCGCGATAGGCCTGCTCGATGCTGGCGCGAGCGCCGGAGCCAGGTTCGCGCATGTACAGCGGGTACGCCTGCAGGTCGCGGGCCTCAAGGCGCTCGGCCCTGGCCAGCGGGTGCAGCGGCGATGCCACCGGAAGCAGGGCATCGCGCGCCAGCAGGCGATGCGCGTAGTCGGCCTGGGCGAACGAGCCTTCGACGAAGCCCAGGCTGATGCGGCCTTCGTCCAGTTGTCGGGTCACGACGTCGGTGTTGCTCACCTCCAGGCTGACGAATATCTGCGGATGCAGAGCGCGAAAACGGGTGAGCAGGGGCGGCAGCAGGTAGGCGCCGAGCGTGGCGCTGGCGCCCAGATGCAGCTCGCCCTGCTCCAGCTGGGCGAAGTCACGCAGGTCGCGTTCGGCGGCGCGCTCCAGGGCGAAGATGCGTCGCGCATAGTCATGCAGGCGTAGGCCACCTTCGGTCAGTCGCACGCCGCGCGGCTGGCGATCAAACAGGCGCAGGTCGAGGCTGGCTTCGAGGTCGCGAATCTCACGCGTTACGGCAGGCTGGCTGATATGCAGGCGCTCGGCTCCGGCGCTGATGCTGCCGGCTTCTGCCACGGCCAGAAAGACCTTGAGATGGTGCAGGTTCATGGTTAATGCATAAATGAAAAGTATGCATTTAATGCTGAATATGTATTTTTCATATGGCAAGCCAATTCTTACCCTTGTGCCATCACTCATGTCACGGGACCACCCGACTCATGCCGCGCCCCTTCAGCCGTTTACCCGAGCCCCTGGCGTTCATTCGCCATTTCACTCCCAGCTGGTTCGCCATGACCATGGGCACCGGTGTGCTGGCGTTGGTGATCGCTCAGTTGCCCTGGCATCTGCCGGGATTGTCGATGCTCGCCGAGGGACTGTGGTTCGTGGCGCTCGGCCTGTTCGCGCTGTTCAGCCTGCTGTTTCTGCTACGTTTGGCGCTGTTTCGAGAAACCATCTGGCCGATGTTGCTGCATCCGGTGCAGTCGATGTTCCTTGGTGCCATTCCCATGGGGCTGGCGGTGCTGATCAAGGGTTTGCTGCTGTTCGGCGTGCCGCGCTGGGGTGAAGGGATTTACGCGCTGGCTCATGCGCTGTGGTGGCTGGATGCGGCGCTGGCGCTGCTCGGCGCCTTGTTGGTGCCTTATCTGATGTTCACTCGCCAGCATCATGCGCTGGAGAAGCTCACCGCGGTCTGGCTGCTACCTATCGTCGCACCGGAGGTTGCCGCCAGCACGGCAGGGGCGCTGGCGCCGCATCTGGCGGCCGAGGCGGCGCAACAGTTGCTGGTGGCCGGTTTCGTGCTCTGGGGGTTGTCGCTGTCGCTGGCGTTCTCGCTGATCACTCTGGTGCTGCTGCGCCTGGCCCTGCATAAATTGCCGGATACCGATTTCGCCGCCACCAGTTGGCTGCCGTTGGGGCCGCTGGCTACCGGCTGTCTGGGCC
Organism: Ectopseudomonas toyotomiensis; assembly: GCF_017167985.1. Lineage (NCBI taxonomy): Bacteria > Pseudomonadati > Pseudomonadota > Gammaproteobacteria > Pseudomonadales > Pseudomonadaceae > Ectopseudomonas > Ectopseudomonas toyotomiensis. The sequence goes on from NZ_CP070505.1 coordinate 2,802,550, forward strand.
TGCTCAGCATGGGCCAGGCGGCGCCGCTGGCCTTTGCCGGCACGCCGCTGGTCAGCGCCGCCGAGCTGGCGCGGGATCTCGGCCTGATCGGCGGCCTGGCCTTGTGGGGCGCTGGGCTGTGGTGGCTGGTGATCGCCACACTGTTCACCCGCCACTACATCCGCGACAACATGCCGTTCAACCTCGGCTGGTGGGGTTTTACCTTTCCGCTGGGTGTATTCGCCCTGGCCACCTTCGAGCTGCAGGCCGTGACCGGTTTGAGCTTTTTTGCCTTCATCGGTCTGCTGCTGGCGGTACAACTGGCGGCGGTCTGGACGCTGGTGTTCAGTCGCACACTCGCCGGCGTCTGGCATGGCGAGTTGTTTCAGGCGCCTTGTCTTGGCGGGCCGGGCAGCCCGGCGGTGAGCGTTCTGAGCGAACAGGCGGGCTGATTTGGTCTCTACGACCATCTGTCATTGCCCCATGGGGGCCGGCTGGGCGAAAATAGGCGTCTTTTTTCGCCCCCCTTCATTCAGAAGCAGCCCCCGTAGGAGATTCAGCGATGCCCAGCCGTCGTGAGCGAGCCAATGCCATTCGTGCCCTGAGCATGGATGCCGTGCAGAAAGCCAACAGCGGCCACCCCGGTGCCCCCATGGGTATGGCGGATATCGCCGAAGTACTGTGGCGCGACTACCTCAAGCACAACCCGAGCAACCCGAACTTCGCCGATCGTGATCGCTTCGTGCTGTCCAACGGCCATGGCTCGATGCTGATCTATTCGCTGCTGCACCTGACTGGTTACGACCTCGGCATCGAAGACCTCAAGCAGTTCCGCCAGCTGCACAGCCGTACCCCGGGCCACCCGGAATATGGTTACACCCCAGGTGTCGAGACCACCACCGGCCCGCTCGGCCAGGGCATCGCCAACGCCGTAGGCTTCGCCATCGCCGAGAAGGTGCTGGGCGCGCAGTTCAACCGTGAAGGCCACAACATCGTCGACCACAACACCTATGTGTTCCTCGGCGACGGCTGCATGATGGAAGGCATTTCCCACGAAGTCTGCTCGCTGGCCGGCACCCTGGGCCTGGGCAAACTGATCGCCTTCTACGACGACAACGGCATCTCCATCGACGGTGAGGTCGAGGGCTGGTTCACCGACGACACGCCGAAGCGCTTCGAAGCCTACGGTTGGCAGGTGATTCGCAATGTCGACGGCCACGACGCCGAAGAGATCAAGATGGCCATCGAGACCGCGCGCAAGAGCGTGGACCAGCCGACCCTGATCTGCTGCAAGACCACCATCGGCTTCGGTTCGCCGAACAAGCAGGGCAAGGAAGAGTGTCACGGTGCGCCGCTGGGCAACGACGAAATCGCCCTGACCCGCGCCGCCCTGGGCTGGAACCATGGCCCGTTCGAAATCCCGGCCGAGATCTACGCCGAGTGGGACGCCAAGGCCGCCGGCGCTGCCGCCGAAGCCGCCTGGAACGACAAGTTCTCCGCCTACGCCGCTGCCCATCCCGAGCTGGCTGCCGAGTTCAAGCGCCGCATTGCCGGTGAGCTGCCGGCCGATTTCGCCGAGAAGGCCGCTGCCTATATCAAGGACGTTGCCGAGAAGGGCGAGACCATCGCCAGCCGCAAGGCCAGCCAGAACGCGCTGAATGCCTTCGGCCCGCTGCTGCCGGAATTCCTTGGCGGTTCGGCCGACCTGGCCGGTTCCAACCTGACCCTGTGGAAGGGCTGCAAGGGTGTCTCCGCTGAAGACGCGTCCGGCAATTACATGTTCTACGGTGTGCGCGAGTTCGGCATGAGCGCGATCATGAACGGTATCGCCCTGCACGGCGGTTTCGTGCCGTACGGCGCGACCTTCCTGATCTTCATGGAGTACGCGCGCAACGCCGTGCGCATGTCCGCGCTGATGAAGAAGCGTGTGCTGTACGTGTTCACCCACGATTCCATCGGTCTCGGTGAAGACGGCCCGACCCACCAGCCGATCGAGCAGCTGGCCAGCCTGCGCGGCACGCCGAACCTTGACACCTGGCGCCCGGCCGATGCCGTGGAGTCCGCCGTGGCCTGGAAGTACGCCATCGAGCGCGCCGACGGCCCGAGCGCCCTGGTGTTCAGCCGTCAGAACCTGCCGCACCAGCCGCGCGATGCCCAGCAGCTGAGTGATATTGAACGTGGTGGCTACGTACTGAAAGACAGCGCTGGCGAGCCGGAGCTGATCCTGATCGCCACTGGTTCGGAAGTCGGTCTGGCCATGGCCGCTTACGACAAACTGACCGCCGCCGGCCATAAGGTGCGCGTGGTGTCGATGCCGTCCACCAGCGTCTTCGATGCCCAGGATGCCGGCTACAAGCAGGACGTGCTGCCGCTACAGGTCGGTGCGCGCATCGCCATCGAGGCCTCGCACGCCGACTACTGGTACAAGTACGTGGGCCTGGAAGGTCGCATCATCGGCATGACCAGCTTCGGCGAGTCGGCCCCGGCTCCGGCTTTGTTCGAGCACTTCGGCTTCACCGTCGACAACATCGTCGCTACTGCCGAAGAACTGCTGGACGCCTGAGTTGAGAACGACGCTGTAGCGGTGGATCGGGGCGCTTAACTGGCGTCCTGTTCATCCACCGTTACAGCGCCCGGTGGATCGATAAACGCGATCCATCCTAGGTTCATACGAGACCTCTTATGCCCAATCGCCCCTATCGTGTCGCCCTCAACGGCTATGGCCGCATCGGTCGTTGCGTGCTGCGCGCGCTGCACGAGCGTGGCAATTCGGCGAGCCTGGAAATCGTCGCGCTGAACGACCTGGCCGATCAGGCCAGCATCGAATACCTGACCCGCTTCGACTCCACCCACGGGCGCTTTCCTGGCGAGGTGAAGGTCGATGGCGACTGCTTGCACATCAACGGCGACTGCGTGAAGGTGCTGCGCCAGAGCGAGCCTGAGGCCATCGATTGGGCAGCGCTGGACATCGACCTGCTGCTCGAGTGCTCCGGGCAGTACGTCACCCGTGCTGAGGCGCAACGCTTCATCGATGCGGGGGCGCCGCGCGTGCTGCTGTCGCAGCCGATGGCCAGCGAGGCGGATATCGACGCCACCGTCGTCTTCGGGGTCAATCAGCAGTGCCTGAGCGGCGCCGAGCGTCTGGTGTCGAATGCGTCCTGTACCACCAACTGCGGCGTGCCGTTGTTGAAACTTCTCGATGAGGTGGTGGGTCTGGAGTACGTCTCCATTACCACCATTCACTCGGCGATGAACGACCAACCGGTGATCGATGCCTACCATCACGAAGACCTGCGCCGCACGCGCTCGGCTTTCCAGTCGGTGATCCCGGTATCCACCGGCCTGGCGCGTGGTATCGAACGCCTGCTGCCGGAACTGGCCGGGCGTATCCAGGCCAAGGCCATTCGCGTGCCGACGGTCAACGTCTCGTGCCTGGACATCACCCTGCAGACCGCGCGCGATACCTCTGCAGAAGAGATCAACCGCGTGCTGCGCCAGGCGGCGGAAAGTGGCCCGCTCCAGGGGCTGCTGGCCTACACCGAACTGCCGCACGCCAGCTGCGACTTCAACCACGATCCGCACTCGGCCATCGTCGACGGCAGCCAGACCCGCGTGTCCGGCCCGCGGCTGGTCAACCTGCTGGCATGGTTCGACAACGAGTGGGGCTTCGCCAACCGCATGCTCGATGTTGCCGAACATTTTCTCGCTGCATCCACTTCCTCCGTACAACCAGCCTTTGTGAAGGACTGATCCATGACCGTTCTGAAGATGACCGACCTCGACCTCGCTGGTAAGCGCGTGTTGATCCGCGAAGACCTCAACGTCCCGGTGAAGGACGGTGTGGTCAAGAGCGACGCGCGTATCCTTGCCTCCTTGCCGACCATAAAGTTGGCGCTGGAGAAGGGCGCGGCCGTGCTGGTCTGCTCGCACCTGGGGCGCCCGGAGGAGGGCATCTACAGCGAGGAAGACAGCCTGGCGCCGGTCGCCGCCTACCTGAGCAAGGCGCTCGGCCGCGACGTGCCGCTGGTCAAGGACTACCTCAACGGCGTCGAGGTCAAGGCCGGCGAGCTGGTGCTGCTGGAGAACGTCCGCTTCAACAAGGGCGAGAAGAAGAACACCGACGAGCTGGCCCAGCAGTACGCTGCCCTGTGCGACGTGTTCGTGATGGACGCCTTCGGTACCGCTCACCGCGCCCAGGGCTCGACCCATGGCGTGGCCAAGTTCGCCAAGGTCGCATGCGCCGGCCCGCTGCTGGCTGCCGAGCTGGACGCCCTGGGCAAGGCGCTGGACAAGCCGGCCCGGCCGATGCTGGCCATCGTCGCCGGCTCCAAGGTGTCGACCAAGCTCGACGTGCTCAACTCCCTGGCCGATATCTGCGACTCGTTGATCGTCGGCGGCGGCATCGCCAACACCTTCCTCGCTGCTGCCGGCCTGCCGGTGGGCAAGTCGCTGTACGAGGCCGATCTGGTCGACACCGCCAAGGCCATCGCGGCCAAGGTCAGCGTACCGCTGCCGGTCGACGTGGTGGTGGCCAAGGCCTTCGCCGAATCGGCCTCCGCCACCATCAAGGCGGTCAAGGACGTGGCTGAAGACGACATGATCCTCGACATCGGCCCGCAGACTGCGGCGATGTTCGCCGAAATGCTCAAAGCCTCGCAGACCATCCTGTGGAACGGCCCGGTCGGCGTGTTCGAGTTCGACCAATTCGGCAACGGCACCAAGGCCCTGGCCCTGGCAATCGCTGAAAGCCCGGCGTTCTCCATTGCCGGTGGTGGCGACACCCTGGCGGCCATCGACAAATACGGCGTGGCCGAGAAGATTTCCTACATTTCCACCGGTGGCGGCGCTTTCCTCGAGTTCGTCGAAGGCAAGGTGCTGCCGGCCGTGGAAGTGCTGGAGCAACGCGCGCAATAAACACCAGCTAGGGTGAAGGATGGCCTTCACCTGCGGCGGATTAAACCCTGACGCGAACGGGTGGTCTGTAGAAAACCGGATCATCGTACAAGGAGTCGTGTCATGGACAAGTTAGCCGCATTGAGCGTCATTGGTATGTTGCTGGCCGGTTGTGCTGGCGCAGGAAGGGAGTCGGCCTGCGAGGTATTCAGCCCTGCGCAGATCGAAACCCCGACCACTCAGGATGATCAGCGTGTCGAGGAAAGCACTGGCCAGCCTACTGGCCCGGCGCCGGAACAGCGTTGCTGACGAGGAGAGGTAATTGAGCGGGATCAAATTGACGGGGCTCGCTGCCATTGCCCTGGTGCTGGCAGCCTGCAGTAGTCAGCCGGCCGCGCCGGATCAGTGGAATCGCTGGGTATGCGACAGCCAGACCGAAGTGCTGTGGCGCTTCGCCAACGGCAGCGTCGACCAGGTGGATGTGCGCCTGGGCGGTGACGACATCGTCTATCGTCTGACTCAGGAGCCGGCAGGATCTGGCGCGCTGTACAGCGACGGACGTCTGTCCTTCCACACCAAGGGTGAGGAAGGCCTGGTTTACTGGACTGCCACCGATGACCTGATCGGCCGAGGCTGCAAGGCTCCGTAACACCTTCGGCGACGCCGAGACGAGCGCTGCGGGCATGCCCCAGTCTCACGAAACTTGAACAACGCCTGCCCCTGCGGCAGGCTTGCACGATTAACGACCTCCAAACCGGGAGACAGAAACACCATGGCACTTATCAGCATGCGCCAGATGCTCGACCACGCCGCCGAATTCGGCTACGGCGTGCCGGCCTTCAACGTCAACAACCTCGAGCAGATGCGCGCCATCATGGAAGCCGCCGACAAGACCGATTCGCCGGTCATCGTTCAGGCCTCCGCTGGTGCCCGCAAGTACGCAGGCGCGCCTTTCCTGCGCCACCTGATCCTGGCTGCCATCGAAGAATTCCCGCACATCCCAGTGTGCATGCACCAGGACCATGGCACCAGCCCTGACGTGTGCCAGCGCTCCATCCAGCTGGGCTTTTCCTCGGTGATGATGGACGGCTCACTCAAGGAAGACGGCAAAACCCCGGCCGACTACGACTACAACGTCCGCGTAACCCAGCAGACCGTAGCCTTCGCCCACGCCTGCGGCGTGTCCGTGGAAGGCGAGCTGGGTTGCCTGGGCAGCCTGGAAACCGGCATGGCCGGTGAAGAAGACGGTGTCGGCGCCGAAGGCGTGCTGGATCACAGCCAACTGCTGACTGATCCGGAGGAAGCCGCCGACTTCGTCAAGAAGACCCAGGTCGATGCCCTGGCCATTGCCATTGGCACCAGCCACGGCGCCTACAAGTTCACCAAGCCGCCAACCGGCGACGTGCTCTCCATCGAGCGCATCAAGGAAATCCACAAGCGCATCCCCAACACTCACCTGGTGATGCACGGTTCCTCCTCCGTTCCGCAGGAATGGCTGAAGGTGATCAACGAGTTCGGCGGCGACATCAAGGAAACCTACGGTGTGCCGGTCGAGGAAATCGTCGAAGGCATCAAGCACGGCGTGCGCAAGGTCAACATCGACACCGACCTGCGCCTGGCCTCCACCGGTGCCATCCGCCGCATGATGGCCGAGCACCCGAGCGAGTTCGATCCGCGCAAGTTCTTCGCCAAGACCATCGTCGCCATGCGTGACATCTGCATCGCCCGTTACGAAGCCTTCGGCACTGCCGGTAACGCCTCCAAGATCAAACCGATCTCCTTGGAAGGTATGTACCAGCGCTATGCCAGCGGCGAGCTGAACGCCAAGGTCAACTGATCCGGCGCGGGCGAACGCCCGCCCGGACCAGCCAAAAGCCGCGACTGCGCAAGCGTCGCGGCTTTTTCATGCCTGGCTTTTGGGGCTCAGGGCGCTGTGCTGAGCAACGCGCGATGCTCGATGCTCAACTGGTCGAAGCGCGCAGCGCCGGCTTCGGTCTCGTAGCCGGTGTTGTCCTGGGTGTAGACGCCGGCCTTGAAGTACAGCGGTTTGGCCGCCCAGGAGGAGTCCAGGCGGGTGCTCCAACTGGTCCTGTCGAGCTGGATCGCCAGAGTGCCGTCGGGCTTCAGGTTGATCGCATAGCTGAACGCCTGATTGAGCGCGATGCCACTGGCCACGGTTACCGTCTGAATCTCGGCATTTGGCGTCATGCGTACCTTGGCGACGATGTTGCCGCTGGCGGTCTTGGTCTTGTACTGGTACTCCAGCTTGAGCAGCGGCATCGAGCTCTTGTAGGCATGGATCTGGCCGATGACGATCTTGCCGGTCGACGGCACCTGGCTGACGCTCAGTGCGGCGCGCAGGAAATGGTCGGCGCCGGGGTAGGTCCAGTTGCGCAGGCTGCCGTCGGCGTAGGTCTCGCGCAGTTCGCTGCGTGGATAGCTGGCGCTTTCGGTGGTGGTGCCATTGACCGGTGACCAGAAGAAGATGGCGCCATCTTTGGACTGGAAATAGTGATCCTGATAACCACCGGCCAGAACGCGGGTCTCGATGGTGGTCGCGGGGACGCCGACTGGAATGCTGAGGTTCCACATGGCGAGTTCGATCATGTTCAAAGCTCCTGAAAAACGGAAACTTCAGTCGGGGGCACATCTCATCCAGGAGTCAGTAACGGCTTACTTGGCGTTCCAGCGTGTGACACGCGAGCTAGAAGGGTGGCAGGGCTGCCTGTCACGAGCAGCGAGTGCGCTCGTGGCGCGCTTTATAACGGCAATCGGGGCGAAAGCGTGATGACCGTCTGTCGCTTTATTGGCGTCAATATAAAGTCATTGTCATTGGGCTTTCGATCCCCTCCGTTTTCGATCGACCCGAGTCTGGCGCAGGTAAAACCCTGTAAAACACCTGGGGCATAACGGTGGGTGGGGTGCGCCATAATTCGCGCACTGTCGTTCCGGGAAACTGCCCCCCATGTCCAGCAAGCCACGTCTGTTGCTCGCTTTCCTCCTCGCCGTGTTGCTGGCCTCGCTGCTTGCCTCGATCTTCCAGACCCAGACCAACCTCGCCGCCTTGCAGGCGCTCGGTGCACCGATGCCGCTGGATGTGCGCGTTGGCACCACCTGTCTCGATCTGCTCGGTTTCGCACCGACCTTCGCTCTGCTCAGTGCCCTGGGGTTTCTCATCGCCCTGCCGCTGGCTAACTGGCTGGCGCGGCGCATGCCGCCGCTACGGTGGCTGATCTTCGTGCTGGCGGGCGCGGCAGCGATCTGGACGGCGCTGGCGCTGGCCAATGCGCTGGCACCTATGCCGACGCTGATTGCCGCCGACCGCAGCCCGTTCGGCACGCTCGGACTGATGGCCTGCGGCAGCGTCGGTGCGCTGCTGTTCGGCTTGCTCGGTCGGCGGGTACGCTACCGGGCGCAGCCGACTTCTTCCGATTCTCTGTGACAAGGCGTTGCCCATGTTGAGAAGCACCCGCGCGCTGATGCTCTGCGCCCTGTTCGTCAGTACGCCGCTGCTGGCCCTGGATTACCGCATCGAAACCTTCAGCGAAGGGCTGGAGAATCCCTGGGCCGTGGCCTTCCTGCCGGACGGGCGCATGCTGGTCACCGAGCGTGTCGGGCGGCTGCGCATCATCGAAGCGGACGGCAGTGTCGATCCCGAGCCGGTGGCGGGCCTGCCCGAGGTCTTCATCGCTGCCCAGGCCGGGCTGATGGAAGTGGCGCTGGACCCGGACTACAGCGACAACCGCTGGTTGTATCTGACCTACGCGCACGGCTCGCTGGAGGCCAACAACACGCGTCTGGCGCGTGCCCGCCTGGTGGATGACGAACTGCACGACTTCGAGGTGTTGTTCACCGCCCAGCCGCTCAAGGCCGGTGCCGCGCACTACGGTGGGCGTATCGCCTTTCTCGCCGACAAGACCCTGGTGCTGACCCTGGGCGACGGCTTCGACTGGCGTGAGCAGGCGCAGAACCCGGCCAACCACCTGGGCAAGATCGTGCGCCTGAACCGCGACGGTAGCGTGCCGCAGGACAATCCATTGCTCGGTCAGGAGGGCGCCGCGCCGGAAATCTACAGCCTTGGCCACCGCAACGTGCAGGGCATCTTCTTCGATGCCGAACATGATCGCCTATACAGCCATGAGCACGGCCCGCGCGGGGGGGACGAACTCAACCTGATCGAGGCCGGCAACAACTATGGCTGGTCGCTGGCAACCTTCGGTATCGATTACACCGGTGCGCGCGTCAGCCCCTACACCGAGCTGCCAGGGTTGACCTCGCCATTGTTGCATTGGACGCCCTCGGTGGCGCCGTCGAGCCTGACTCTGTATCGCGGCGAGCTGTTCCCCGAGTGGCAGGGTGACCTGTTCGCGGCCACCCTGGCCGAGCGCAGCGTACGCCGGGTGCGTGTGCGTGACGGCATGCTGGCTGGTGAGGAAATCCTCTTCGAGGAGCTGGACGAGCGTATTCGCGATGTGCGCAGCGGGCCGGATGGCGCGCTCTATCTGCTCACCGATAACCCAGAGGGGCGTCTGCTGCGTGTGGTGCCCAGCGAGTAATGCCGCATCCGTTACACTGACGGTCCAGATGAATTCGGGATCGTAGCTTTGAAGTATCTCCAGGGTTATCCGGTCGCCTTGCAGCAGCAGGTTCGTCAACTGATCGCCGATGATCGGCTCGGTGACTACCTGGCGCAGCGTTATCCGGGCCGGCATGAAGTGCAGAGCGACAAGGCGCTTTATGGCTACGTGATGGCGCTCAAGCAGGAACACTTGAAGAACGCGCCGGCCATCGACAAGGTGCTCTACGACAATCGACTCGACCTCACCCACCGTGCGCTGGGCCTGCATACGGCGGTCTCGCGGGTGCAGGGCGGCAAGCTCAAGGCGAAGAAGGAAATTCGCGTTGCCTCGCTGTTTCGCGACGCCGCGCCGGCCTTCTTGCAGATGATCGTGGTGCACGAGCTGGCGCACCTGAAAGAAAGCGAGCACAACAAGGCCTTCTACAAGCTGTGCGACCACATGCTGCCGGGCTATGCGCAGATCGAGTTCGACCTGCGCATGTACCTGACCTGGCGCGAAATGACGGCGGCCAACTGAGCAGCCGATGTGCTGGCCTGTGACCTCAGCCGTGCAGGCGCACGTTGAGCTGGTCGACCACCGGCGCCCAGTCAGCGTCTTCGAGAATTTCCTCGCGCAGCAGCGCGGCCTGCGCCGGCGTCCAGAACGGGGCCTCGGACAGTTTGCAGGCATCCGGCAGCGGCGAATGGGTGCTGATGAAGGCATTGATGCTGGCGGCATCGTCAGGCAGGCCGAGCTGCTTGAACAGGGTTGGCAGGCTGTGGATTGGATTTTCCATGGTATTGGCTCTCGCTAGACGTGGTGTTCATCGCTAATTACCAACCCTAGCCCAGATAGTTCCGCTTACGTGGCTGCCAGTACCTCGAAAACCTGCTGGCGACTCCCTACTGGCAGGCTTATCTCGTCGCCGGGCTTCTTGCCGAGCAGCAATTTCCCGAGCGGTGCGGTATTGCCGAGCACCTGGATGCTCTGGTCGGCCAGTTGCAGTTTCATGCTCGCGCCTGGAGGACCAAGGAACAGCCATTGTTCGTGGCCATCCTCGGCCGCAAGCTTAATCAGCGCGCCGAGCTCGATACCCTGCTCGATATCGAAGGGGCGCGGGCGCAACTGGCGCCAGGTGATCAGGGTCTGGCGCAGTTCTTCGACGCGGCGCGCCTGACCGCTGGCCAGGTAGGCGGCCTCCAGGCCCAGGGTGTCGTACTTGTTCTCGGCGACATTCTCTTCGTGGGTGGCCGCTTCGTGGGCGCTGAGGGCGGCGAGGCTGGCCTGTTCGAGGTCGCTCTGCAGATGGCTGAGTACGTCTTGCAGCAGCAGATTCTTGTCCATGGTGTGCTATCGGGTTCGGGTTGATGAGAGGGGCAGCGGCCCATCTTCAAAGCTCTTGGGTGGCCAGTTGTACGCGGTTGCGACCTTCGGCCTTGGCTCGGTACATGGCGGCATCGGCCAGGCGAATCAGCAGGGTGGCATCGTCGGCGCCGCGGCTCAGGGCGATGCCGATGCTGGCGCCGACGCGTACGGCACGATCTTCCAGGTACATTGGCGTGTCCAGCCCCTCCAGCAGACGTTTGGCCAGGTCGTGCGCATCTTCGGCTGATTGCACGCTCTCGCAGATCACCACGAACTCGTCACCGCCAAGGCGCGCAGGCAGATCGGTATCGCGCACGTATTGCCGCAGGCGCTGCGCCACTTCGGCCAGTACCAGATCGCCGTAGCCATGGCCGTGCTGGTCGTTGATCGGCTTGAAACCGTCCAGGTCGATCAGCATCACGGCGAGCAGTTCGTTGCGGCGTTGGCTGCGCGCCAGTGCCTGCTCCAGGTGTTGCTGCAGCGCGGTGCGGTTGGCCAGGCCGGTCAGTGGGTCCTGCAGGGCCAGCTCACTGAGGCGCTGATTGGCCTGTTCCAGAGCCTGGGTGCGTTCGGTGACGCGCTTGGCGAGGATCTGCTCGTTGAGCTGCAGCGCGGCTTCGCGTTGGCGCTTGAGTTCGTTGAAGCGTGCCGCCAGGGCGAAGGACAGCAGGATCATCTCCAGCCCCGAGCCGATCTGCATGGCGTACAGGGTAAGGAAGTTCGACGGAATCAGGGCGAAGTTGCGTAGCGCCAGCAACACCGCGCCGGTCAGCAGCATCAGCCAGGCCAGGGCGAACAGGCGAGCACCGGGCACCCGGTAGCCAATGCAGACGAAGCTGGTCAGCAGCAGCGTCAGGGTGGCGATCAGGCCGGTCAGCGACATCAGCTGCAGCGCGCGCTGCAGTGGCAGCAGCACACTGGCCAAGACGGCCAACCCGATGGCGATGGACAGCATCAGCAGGCCCTTGTCCCAGCGTGGCAGCCACTGGCGGGTGTCGAGAAAGCTGCGCGCAAACACCACCGACAGCAGTGCCGCCGTCGTCAGGCTGACCGGCAGCATGCGGTTGCTCCAGGGCGCGGCTGCGGACCACAGATACTGCGCGCCAAGACCATTGAGCGACAGCACGCTGAGGGCGAAGGCGAACATGAACAGCACGTAATTGAGGAAAGGCCGCTCGCGCAGGGCGAGAAACAGCAGCAGGTTGTACAGCCCCAGGGCGATCAGCACGCCGAAGTAGATGGCATGCACCAGGTAGCCGTTCTGGCTGTGCTGCTCGAAATCGCGCGAAGACATCAGCGCGCCGCTGAGGGTCATGCTGCCGCGCGAGTCGACGCGCAGGTACAGCGTTCGCTGCTCGCCGGGCTGCAGAACGATCTCGAATACCGGGTTGCGATGGCCGACGCTGCGCTGCGCGTAGGGCACGGTGTCGCCGCTGCGCGACTCGCGCACGCCATCGGCGCCGATGTCGTACAGACGCACCTCGTCCAGTGAGGCGTAATTCAGTTCCAGGCGCCAGACGCGTGTTTGCTGGGCATCCGATTGCAGCGCCAGGCGCAGCCAGATCACCCCCGGCACGTAGCCGAAGCTGAGGTCACGGCGGTTCAGCGAGGGCTGAAAAGGGGCATCGACAGCGCGAACGTCGTCCAGGCTCAGGGCGCTCTGGGGATCTGCGAGAAAGTCGACCAGGCCGTAGAGATCCTGTGCTGCGCTGCTGTCTCCCAGGCGCGTGCTGGCGAGGGTGACCTGGCTGACCAAAAGCAGGCTGCACACCAGCAGCAGACCCGGCAACGAGACCAGGTAGGCGAGGGTGGTGTGTCGGTTGGCTGGCATGGGCAAGGCCTGGGAACTAGGCGTCGTCAGATAGTGGCAGAAAGCCCCATGAGCCTGCTAGTGGCGATCCTTCTGCAGATGCGCGGCCAAGGTGCGCAGTGGCGCCAGCTGGCGGCAGATCAGTGCGAGTTGCGTCTGCACCAGACGTTGGCGTTCGTCGACGTCGTCGGCAATCTGCTCCAGGCTTTGCGCCAGTGCCTGTTCTTCATCGCTGTGTATGGCCAGCGGCTGCTCGCCGCGCAGGCCAGTGGCGATTTCATCGAGGCTGCTCGCCAGCGCTTCGGCCTGTTCCAGCAATTGTGCCTGGGCCGCCTGTGGCAATTGCTCGCCACGATGGGCGCCGAGCCCTGACAGATAGCTGAGCAGGGTGTGCGACAGCACCAGAAAGCGAAAGCCAAGGTCGGCGTCCTTACGGAAATGGCCAGGCTCCATCAGCATGTTGCCGAGGGTGGTGGACAGTGCCGCGTCGGCGTTGTGCGCGTTGCGTCGAGCCAGGCGGTAGCCGAGGTCGTCACGCTTGCCGTGTGCGTACTGGGCGATGATCTGCCGCAGGTAGGCGCTGTTGCAGCTCAGTGTGCTGGCCAACATGCGCCCCAGGCGTCGACCCTGCCAGTCCGGCAGGATCAGGAACACCGCCAGCCCGGCCAGCATGCCGCCGAGCAGGGTGTCGACCAGGCGCGGCAGGAACAGGCCGTAGCCATCGCCGATCTGGTTGAAGCAGAACAGCACCAGCAGGGTGATCGCCGCCGTGGCCAGGGTGTAGCGGGTGCTGCGTGTGGCGAAGAAGGCGACGCCGGCGACCACTGCGAACAGGGCCTGGATGCTTGGGTCGGGAAACAGGTCGATCAATGCCCAACCCAACCCCAAGCCGATCAAAGTACCGACGATGCGCTGCACCAGTTTGAGGCGCGTGGCGCCGTAGTTCGGCTGACAGACGAACAGGGTGGTCAGCAGAATCCAGTAGCCCTGGGTCGGATGAATCAGGTGCAGCAGGCCGTAACCGGCGGCCAGAGCAATGGACAGGCGCAGCGCGTGGCGGAACAGCAGCGAGGTGGGAGTCAGTTGCTGGCCGATGCGTTCGATGACCTCGCGCAACGAATGCGGTTCGCGATCCAGCAGGCTGCTGTCCTGCTCATCGGCCAGGGCGTCAGGGTTGCTGGCGTTACCGAGCAGCAGGTCGAGACTGGCGAGGTTGCCGGCCAGGGCGCCGAGCGAGCGCAGCAGGCGGCGCCAGGCCGGGTTGCTTTGCAGGTGCAGGTGGTCGAGCGAGGCATGCAGGTCTTCCAGGGCCTGGCTGCACAGCTCGCGGTACTCGAACGGCTGGCGCAACTCGATGGCGCTGCCCAGGCGCTGGCAGGCTTCGCCGTGCAGGCGCAGCAGGCGTTGGCAGCGAAACAGCACATCACTGTGGAAGAAGGCTTCGGCCAGTTCGTTGTAAGGGTAGTGCGATGAGCTGGCGCGTTCGTGAATGTCCTGGGCGAGGAAGTACAGTTTCAGGTAGCGATTGACCTTCGGGGCCGGCCGACCGCCACCGACCCGGTGCAGGATGATCTCCTTGGCCGCGTTGAGTGCGGAGACGACGCGGCCATTCTGCTGGGCCAACTCCAGGCGGCGTTGCGCGACATCCAGCTGGCGCACGGGTTCGAACAGCGCTGCCTTGAGTTTGAGGTACTTGCCCAGTTCGCGAAACAGCCGGGCCAGGGCGAGTTGTACCGGCTGATGGGCGAAAAGAGCGTGCCAGATCACCGAGAGCAGGCCGTACCAGGCGGCACCGGCCACCAGCAGCAGCGGCTCCAGCCACAGGCCGGCGACGCCGCCGCGCTGCTCGACGCCGATCATGCTGTACACCGCGAGGATCAGGGTGCCGGAACCCAGGGTGGCGAAGCGCTCACCGAGTGCGCCGAGCATGGTCAGGCAGAAGGCGGAAAAGGCCAGGGCGATGACGAACAACCAGGGATAGGGGAAGAGAAACTCCACCGCATAGGCCGCCGCGCTGAAGCAGGCCAGGGTAGCCAGCACCGCGCCGAGGCGGCCTTGCCAGCTGTCGTCGGTCTCGGTCAGGGCGCTGGCGATGATACCGAGAAACAGTGGGATCAGCCCATGCATCCAGCCCTGCCACCAGCACAGCGCCAGGGCTCCGGCCAGGGCGATGAATACCCGCAGGCTGGCGCTGAACTTGTCCAGTGCCCAGAGGCGGCGCAGTGATTGGCGAAGGCGAGGTCGGGGCATAGGGGGTCTGGTCGAAAAAGATCTGAGCAGCCTACCGGAACTGGCCGGTCACTGGGTATCTGTCTGCCGGCAATCTGTTCGGTCTAGCCCCTTTCACGATTTCGTCGTCCGTCTCGGATAAATCTGCTCCTGCAGCGAGCAGCTGCTGGCGCACCCGTACATCCCCTGTAGCACATCCGCCAGCCCTGTCGCGGGACCCACTGGGGGCATGGACTATGCTCAACAAAGGCCCTCCGCCACCTGTCCGGTATCACTGCGGGGCCTGGGAGTCGAACGTGTTGCCTGGCTGGTTGCGTCTGTGTCTGTGTGCCCTGATCCTCTGCGGTTCGGTGGGGGCGAGTGCGGCGCCGGGCGCGGTGGTGCGCTTGCAGGTGGACGGCGTGATTGGCCCGGCCAGTGCCGACTATCTCGTACGTGGCCTGACCAAGGCGGTGGACGAGGGCGCGCAACTGGTGCTGATCGAGATCGACACGCCCGGCGGCCTGGATAGCTCCATGCGCGCGATCATCAAGGCGATTCTTGCCAGCCCGATCCCTGTGGCCAGTTATGTCGCCCCGGGTGGTGCGCGGGCGGCCAGCGCCGGCACCTACATCCTCTATGCCAGCCATGTCGCTGCCATGGCGCCGGGGACCAACCTCGGTGCCGCCACGCCGGTGGCCATCGGCATGCCGGGCTCGCCGAGCAAACCAGAGGGGGCTGACAAGGGCGAGACGGACAAGCCCGCGCAAGGCGAAAAGGGCTCGAGCGATGCCATGACCGCCAAGCAGGTCAATGACGCTGCCGCCTACATTCGTGGCCTGGCCAACATGCGCGGGCGCAATGCCGAGTGGGCCGAGCAGGCGGTGCGCGAGGCCGTCAGCCTGTCCGCCGAAGAGGCCCTGGAGCAGAAGGTGATCGACTATCTGGCCAGGGACCTGAGCGACCTGCTGCGCCAGCTGGACGGCAAGACCCTGCCAGCTGCAGGCGTCGAAGTCACCCTGGCTACCGCCGGTGCGCCGCTGATCAGCCATGCGCCGGACTGGCGTACCCGGCTGCTGGCGGTGATCACCAACCCCAGCGTGGCGCTGATTCTGATGATGATCGGTGTCTACGGCCTGTTCTTCGAGTTCTCCAATCCCGGCAGCGGCGTCGGTGGTGTGCTCGGTGGCATCAGTCTGGTGCTCGCGCTCTACGCCCTGCAACTGCTACCGGTGAACTATGCGGGGGTGGCGTTGATCCTGCTCGGCATTGCCTTCATCACCGCCGAAGCCTTCCTGCCCAGCTTCGGTGTGCTCGGCATCGGCGGGGTGGTGGCGTTCGTCTTCGGCGGACTGATCCTGATCGACACCGACGTGCCGGGCTTCGGCATCCCGCTGGCGCTGATCTTCACCCTGGCGCTGATCAGCGCGGCGGCGATCCTGGCCATCGTCAGCATGGCATTGCGGGCCAGGCGGCGTCAGCAGGTGGCCGGTGGCAGCACTCTGGTGGGCAGCCTGGTAGCGGTCGCTGCGGTACGTGACGACGATCCGCGCGCCGGTTGGGTAGCGCTGCAGGGCGAACGCTGGCAGGTGCAGGGCGCCTCGCCGTTACGGCCCGGGCAGCAGGTACGAGTCACGGCGCGCGACGGCGTGCATCTGCGGGTCAGCGCGGTGGATGAACCACCGCCCCAAGGAGGTCACTGATGGGTTTCGAATTGAGTTTTCTTTCACTGGCGATCATCGTCCTGGCACTGCTCGTCTCGTCGTTTCGCATCCTGCGCGAATATGAACGTGGCGTGGTATTCCAGCTCGGCCGCTTCTGGCGGGTCAAGGGCCCGGGGCTGATCCTGATCATCCCTGGCTTGCAGCAGATGGTGCGGGTGGACCTGCGCACCATCGTGCTCGACGTACCACCGCAGGACGTGATCTCCCGCGACAACGTCTCGGTCAAGGTCAACGCAGTGATCTACTTCCGCGTACTCGATCCAGAGAACGCCATCATCCAGGTCGAGGACTACATGGTCGCTACCAGTCAGCTGGCGCAGACCACATTGCGTGCGGTGCTCGGCAAGCACGACCTCGATCAGATGCTCGCCGAGCGCGAACAGCTCAATTCCGATATCCAGCAGGTGCTGGACGCGCAGACCGACGCCTGGGGCATCAAGGTCGCCAACGTCGAGATCAAGCATGTCGACATCAACGAGTCGATGGTGCGCGCCATCGCCCGTCAGGCCGAGGCCGAGCGTGAGCGGCGCGCCAAGGTGATTCACGCCGAAGGCGAGCTGCAGGCCTCGGAGAAGCTGATGCAGGCCGCCGAGATACTCGGCCGGCAGAGCGGCGCCATGCAGCTGCGCTACATGCAGACGCTGAGCCATATCGCCAGTGACAAGAGCTCGACCATCGTCTTTCCGCTACCGGTGGAGTTGTTGCGCGGCATCGTCGACCTGAAGGAGCCCAAGGCTTGAATTTAGAACTGATCGGTTCTAAATTGCGCGCATGACGACACGTGGACGCCCCAAGAGCTTCTGCCCGGACCGGGCCCTGGAAAACGCCATGCAGCTGTTCTGGCAACGCGGTTATGAAGCCGCGTCGCTGCAGGACCTGCAGGCGGCCACCGGGCTGTCCAAGAGCAGCCTGTATCAAACCTACCCGAGCAAGCAGGCCTGGTTCGTCGCGGCCTTCAGCCGCTACGTAGCGCAGCGCCGAGCCTTGTTGCTGGAGCAGCTTGACGCCAGCACCTCGCCGCTCGCTTTCATCCGCGAGCGCCTGCTCAGTGTGCTCGAAGATGATGGCCCTGACGGCGTGCCGCGTGGCTGCATGCTGGTCAACGTGGCCAATGAATTCTCCTTGTCGGAACCGGCGCTGGTGCCGGTTCTGCGGCAAGCCACCGCGGGTATCTGCCAGGTCTTCGAACAGGCGCTCGAACGCGCCGTGGCCTGCGGGGAGTTGAGCAACGGCAGGGACCTCGCGGCTCGCGCCAGTTATCTGCAATGTGTGATGAGCGGGCTGCGCACCCAGGTGAAATCCGCGGTGCCGGCGGATTCGATCCGCGCCACCGTTACAGTGGTGATGGCCAGCCTGGACTGCACCTGAGCAGTCCGGCGCTGGTTTTTGTTCGCTTTATTCTGGACTGATCGGTTTTTAATGGGGGTGATATGCGGGAATTGTTCGAGTTATGCGGCGCCGATCCTGAGCTGGTGTTCTCGCCTTACTGCTGGCGCGTACGTCTGGCGTTGGCGCACAAGGGACTGGACTGGCAGAGCCGGCCGACACGTTTCACTGACAAGGAGTTGATCGCTTTTTCCGGACAGAAGCTGGTGCCGGTGCTGATCGACGAAGGTGAAACGGTGCATGACAGCCTGGCGATCTTTGCCTACCTCGATCAGTGTTATCCACAACGTCCATTGCTCGGTGGCGCGCTGGCTGCCGAGCGCGCCCGCCTGGTCGAGCGCCTGAGCTTTCATATGGTGCGTGTGCCGCTGTTGAAGATGCTGATCCCGCGGGTCTGGCAGGTGATCGACCCGGCTGACCGCGAGTATTTCCGCAGCAGCCGGGAGAAGGCGCTGGGTATGAGTCTGGAGGCGTTCGCCGATCCGCAGGGCGGTGAGCGCTTGTTCCGTGAAGGCGTGGCGCCGCTGGAAATGTGGCTGCGTGATCAGCCCTTCCTCGAAGGCCAGGCCCCTGGCGGTTGTGACTACCTGCTGGCTGGCATGTTGTTCTGGGCCTGGTGCCTGGGCGCGCAACCCTGGGCCGAGGATTCGGCGCTGGGCGCCTGGTTCGCGCGCATCCTGCAGGCGTATGAGGCGACTCACGGCCCGGTCAAGCGGGCCGCGATCCACGTGGAGGAAAACCAATGATCGACCTGTACTACTGGACCACGCCCAACGGTCACAAGGTCAGCATCTTTCTCGAGGAAGCCGGGCTGGACTATCGCATCGTTCCGGTGCATATCGGCAAGGGCGAGCAGTTTGCGCCGGCGTTTCTCAAGATCGCGCCGAACAACCGCATTCCCGCTATCGTCGATCGAGCGCCGGCCGATGGTGGCGAGCCCATCGCCCTGTTCGAGTCCGGGGCGATTCTTGAATACCTGGCCGACAAGAGCGGGCAGTTCCTGCCGCGCGAGACACGCGCGCGTTTCACCGTGTTGCAGTGGCTGTACTGGCAGATGGGCGGCGTTGGCCCGATGGCGGGGCAGAACCACCACTTCGTGCGCTACGCACCGGAGCCGATTCCGTATGCCATCGATCGCTACGTGAAGGAAACCGCGCGCCTCTACGGCGTGCTGGACCGCCAGCTGGCCGGGCGCGACTACGTGGCGGGCGAGTATTCCATCGCCGACATGGCCATCTACCCCTGGGCCAAACTGTGGAAGATGCAGCAACAGAAACTGGAGGACTTCCCCAACATGGCCGCCTGGCTCGAACGCATCGATGCACGCCCTGCGGTACAGCGTGCCTACGCGCTGGTAGAACAGGTGAACGCCGATCCGCAGGCCTTGCTCACCGCAGAGGCGCGGCGCCTGCTGTTCGGGCAGTGACGGACGGACGAAATTTCTCGTGGATTTTCCTGTGAGCTGGCTCACGCTTTCCTAGACTTCAGACTGTTGGCCCGCAATGGTTGGAGATGGTTATGCGAATCGGCGTACCCAAGGAAATCAAGAACCACGAGTACCGAGTCGGCCTCACGCCACAGTCGGTGGCCGAGCTTACGGCGCTCGGCCATGAGGTCTGGATCGAGACCCATGCCGGTGCCGCTGTCGGTTTCGCCGACGAGGATTACCTCGAGGCGGGCGCGCAGATCGCCAGCAGTTCGTCCGAGGTGTTCCAGCAGGGGCAGTTGATCGTCAAGGTCAAGGAGCCTCTGGCGGTGGAGCGCGCCAGGTTGCGAGCCCACCACACGCTGTTCACCTACCTGCACCTGGCGCCGGATCGGGCGCAGACCGAAGAGCTGATGGCCGGCGGTGCCACTTGCATCGCCTACGAGACGGTGACCGATGCGCAGGGGCGCCTGCCTTTGTTGGCGCCGATGTCGGAAGTGGCCGGGCGCATGTCGATCCAGGCCGGCGCCGGCTGTCTGGAAAAGGCCCGTGGCGGGCGTGGCGTATTGCTGGGTGGTGTACCAGGCGTGGCACCGGGCAAGGTAGTGATTCTCGGCGGCGGCGTGGTCGGCAGTCATGCCCTGGCCATGGCGGTCGGCCTCGGTGCCGATGTCACGGTGTTGGACAAGAGCGTCGACGCGCTACGCCGGCTCGATGCCCAGTACGGCAATCGCATCACCACGCTCTACTCCACTCGCGCAGCGGTGCGTGAGCAGGTGTTGGCGGCCGATCTGGTGATTGGAGGGGTGCTGATTCCCGGAGCTGCCGCGCCCAAGCTGATCACTGCGGACATGGTGCGGCAGATGAAGGCCGGCGCAGTGTTGGTGGATGTCGCCATCGACCAGGGCGGATGCGCCGAGACTTCCCGCGCAACCACCCATGCCGAGCCCACCTATGTGGTCGATGATGTGGTGCACTATTGCGTGGCCAACATGCCCGGCGCGGTGGCACGCACCTCGACCCTGGCGCTGAACAACGCGACCCTGCCGTTCGTCGTGGCGCTCGCCCAGAAGGGCACACGCCGCGCCTTGCAGGATGACCTGCATCTGCTGAATGGGCTCAACGTGGCCAGGGGCGTGATCACCTGCGGCAGCGTGGCCGAGGCCCACGGCCTGCCCTTTCAATCGGCCGCCGGGGTGCTGGAACATCTGTCGTAGGGCGTCGCGCTACGGAGGAAAGAGACCATGTCCAGCCGTCGTCATCTCCTCTTCGCCGTTGGCGGCGCGTTGCTGGTCAGCCCGGCACTGGCGCTGGCCGAGCGGTTGCTGACGCCACGCCAGACGTTGGGCCCCTTCTACCCCGACCAACTGCCGCTGGACCGCGACAACGATCTGGTGCGAGTCGACGGCCAGGCCGCAGAGGCGCGCGGCATTCGCGTGCAACTGCACGGCTCGATCCTCGATGCGGGCGGGCGGCCACTGGCGGGAGCGCTGGTGGAAATCTGGCAAGTGGATGCCAACGGTATCTATCTGCACAGTCGCGGCGGTGACCGCCAGAGGCTCGACCCCGGGTTCCAGGGGTATGGTCGTTTCACCACGGCGGCCGATGGGCGCTACCGTTTTCGCACCATCCGCCCGGTGCCCTATCCCGGCCGCACCCCGCATATCCATCTGGCGGTGACCCTGCCCGGCATACCGCGTTTCGCCACGCAGTGTTATGTGCACGGCGAGCCGCTGAATCAGCGCGATGGCCTGCTCAACGCGATCCACGACCCACGCTTGCGCGAACTGCTGGTCGTGCCCTTCGTGCCGGTGAGCGGGCAGAGCGACGAGCAGGTCGCTCGCTTCGATGTGGTGCTCGGCATCACCCCGAGCTCCTGAATGACGGATTACAACGGCCAGATCCACAGCAGCATGGGCACACTGATCAGCACCACGAGGATTTCCAGTGGCAGGCCCAGGCGCCAATAGTCGCCGAAGCGGAAACCACCCGGGCTGAGGATCAGGGTGTTGTTCTGGTGGCCAATGGGCGTGAGGAACGAGCAGGAGGCGCCGATGGCGACGGCCATCAGCAGCGAGTCCGGGCTGACGCCGAGCTGGCTGGCGGCGCTCAGCGCGATGGGGCACATCACCGCTGCAGTCGCCGCGTTGTTCATGAAATCCGACAGGGTCATGGTCACCACCAGCAACAGGGTCAGGGTGATGATGGCGTTGCCTTGCGCCAGGTTCTCCATCAGCAGGCGTGCCAGCAGATCGGCTGCACCCGTGGCGGACATCGCACCGGCCACCGGAATCAGAGCCCCGAGCAACACGATCACTGGCCAGTCGATGGACTCGTAGACGGCGCGCAGCGGCACCAGACGCAGCAGCATGTAGGCCAGTACGCCGCTGGCGAAGGCGATCGCAGCCGAGAGCAGGCCGAAGGCGGCTGCTGCGATGGCCAGCAGCATGATGCCGAGCGCGAGGTTGGCCTGCTGCGGATCGGGAATGTTGATTGCGCGTGCGGCCAGCGGCACGCAGTCATAGTCGCTGGCGAACTCGCCGATATCCTCGGCGCTGCCCTGCATCAGCAGCACATCACCGCTCTGGATCAGGGTCGAGCGCAGGCGTTTGATCGAGCGATGGCTCTGTCTGGAGATAGCCAGCAGGTTGATGGAATAGCGGCTGCGCAGACGCGTGCTGCTGGCGGAACGACCAATCAGCGAAGAGTCGGGTTTGACCAGCAGTTCCTGCATGGCGCGGTCTTCGTCATTGTTGGCTTTCTTCTCGGTTTCACCTTCCTTGTCCTCTTTCTGTTCGGCCTCCTTGGCTTCGCGCTCGGCCTCCAGCAACAGGTCCAGCTGGCCGAGCACTTCGCCCAACTCCTGCGGGTCGGCCTCGATCACCAGTACGTCATCGGCCTGCAGAACGCGCCGCGGGTTGGGCGCAGTCAGGCGCAGCTTGTTGCGCACCATGGCCACCACCTGGGCGTCGGCCTCGTCGAGCAACTGCTCGATTTCGCGCAGGGTCTTGCCCTGGGCCTTGCCACCTTCCTTGACCCGCGCCTCGGTCAGGTAATGGCCGGTGTCGAAGCTGGCGGCGTTACCTACTTCGCGCTTGGGAACCAGACGCCAGCCGAGCAGGGTGATGAACAGCACGCCGGCCAGTGCCACGGCGACACCGACCGGACTGAAGTCGAACATGGCGAAGGGACCGCTGCCATGCTGGGCGCGAAAACTGGAGACGATCAGGTTCGGCGGTGTACCGATCAGCGTGGTCATGCCGCCGAGGATGGTGCCGAAGGCCAGCGGCATCAGCACGCGCCCTGGCGGCAGCTCCAGGCGTGCAGAAATCTGCAGGGCGATGGGCATCAGCAGGGCGAGGGCGCCGACGTTGTTCATGAATGCCGAGAGCAGCGCGCCCAGGCCGGTCAGTGCGGCGATGGACAGCAGTACGCCAGCGCCGCTGGGCAGCAGTCGTTGGGCCAGTCGGCTGACCGCCCCCGTGCGCTGCAAACCATGGCTGAGCACCAGTACGCAGGCGACGGTGATCACCGCTGGGTGACCGAAACCTGCAAAGGCCTCGCGCTCGGGCACCAGGCCAACGATCACGCACGCCAACAGCGCGCCCAGCGCTACCACGTCATGGCGCCAGCGGCCCCAGATGAACAAGCCCATGCTGGCAACGAGAATGACGAAAATCAGGCCTTGTTCGAGAGTCATGAAGCGGCGTCGTCCCTGTGATTGCAGCGTTATATCTGCTGTTCATAGCAGAGTCTGCGCCGCGTCGGCAGTTCCCGCTGCACCGTCAAATGGGGCGCAATATTTTAGCCTCAGACGTATTGCGCGGCGGCGTAGCCCGACGCCCAGGCCCACTGGAAGTTGAAGCCGCCCAGGTGGCCGGTGACGTCGAGCACTTCGCCGATGAAATACAACCCCGGTACCTTGAGCGATTCCAGGGTTTTGGATGACACCTCGTTGGTATTCACCCCGCCCAGGGTCACTTCCGCCGTGCGGTAGCCTTCGGTGCCGGCCGGCACCAGTTGCCAGTCGGACAGGTGCTCGGCAATCGTCTTGAGCTCGCCGGGCGTGTACTGCTTGAGCGGCTTGTTGCTGAACCAGCTGTCGACCAGCAGGGTCGCCATCTTCTTGGTGAACAGTTCGGCCAGCAGAGTTTTCAGCTCGCTGTTGCCACGTTCGCGCTGCTGGGTGGCTAGCCACTCGGGCAGATCGATATGTGGCAGCAGGTCGATATGCACGGTATCGCCAGGCTGCCAGTATGACGAGATCTGCAGGATCGCCGGGCCGGACAGGCCGCGGTGGGTGAAGAGGATGTTCTCGACGAAACTCTGGCCATTGCAGCTCACCCGGCAGTCCTCCACCGAGGTGCCGGAAAGCTCCGTGCACAGCGTCTTGAGCTGCGGGTCGGTGATGGTGAAAGGCACCAATCCGGCGCGGGTCGGCAGTAATTCGTGACCGAATTGCCTGGCTACCTGATAGCCGAAGCCGGTGGCGCCGAGGGTCGGAATCGACAGCCCGCCGGTGGCGATCACCAGTGACTGGCAGGCCACTTCGCCGAGGTCGCTTTGCAGCAGGAAACCGCCTGCGGTTTTTTCGATGCTGTGCACTGCCGTGTCCAGGCGAATCTGTGCCCCGGCCTCGGCACATTCGGCCAGCAGCAATTCGAGGATGTCGCTGGACTTGTTATCGCAGAACAGCTGGCCAAGCTTCTTCTCGTGGTAGGGCACGCCGTGCTTGGCCACCAGGCCGATGAAGTCCCACTGGGTGAAACGCGCCAGGGCGGACTTGCAGAAGTGCGGGTTGCCGGAAAGGAAGTTGTTCGGCTCGCAGTACAGGTTGGTGAAGTTGCAGCGCCCACCACCGGACATGAGGATCTTCTTGCCGGCCTTGTTGGCATGGTCGAGCACCAGCACGCGGCGGCCACGGGCTGCGGCGGTGGCTGCGCACATCAGGCCGGCGGCGCCTGCGCCGATGATCAGTACGTCGGTTTGCAACACGAAATGTCCTCAGGTGAATCGCTGACGCAGCCAGCGCTGCGCGAAAACCGCTGAAGTTTACCCGAAGCCGCTCTGGGCCGACGCTTCTGTCGCGGTGTGGCAGGCAAGCGTATGACGCCCGCCTGACTGTCTCAGATATGAGACAGTGACGAGTGGCGTTGTGCCTGCTATCACTAGAACTGATCATTTCGGATGGATCGCCACCAATGCCCGCAGTGCGTGCCTGGCTATTGCTCTTGATGCTGTCGCCGGCACTTGCCACGGCCGAGCTGTTGCGCCTGGTGGCCGACCCCTGGCCGCCGTTCAATGATCAACGGTTGCCCGGCAAAGGTCTGGCCAGTGATCTGGTGGAGCAGGCGCTCGCCCGTGCCGGCTACACCACCAGCTACGTGGAGGTGCCCTGGGAACGTGCGGTGTTGGGGCTCAAGCGTGGTGATTACGATGTACTGATCAACGCCTGGTACAGCGCCGATCGTACCGAGTACGGCTATTTCTCCCAGCCCTATCTGGTCAATCGCATCCGCTTCATGCGCCGCAAGGGGAGCGACATTCAATTCGAGACCCTGGCCGATCTCTACCCGCACAGCATTGCGGTGGTCAGGGGCTATGCCTATTCCAGGGATTTCGACAGCGATCCGCAGCTGCTCAAGGTTGGTGTCGGCAGTTTCGAGATCGCCGCGCGGATGCTGCATGCCGGGCGTGTGCAGCTGGCGCTGGAGGATGAGCTGGTCGCGCGCCACCTGCTCGGTCGCAAGCTGAGTGCTATCCGCGATGAACTGGAGTTCCTGCCGCAGCCCTTGAGCGAGAATGGCCTGCATATCCTTGTGCGGCGCAGTCTGGTCCAGCATCGCGACATTGCCAGGCGTTTCGATGCGGCGATTCAGGCCATGAGCGATGACGGCAGTTATGCCGCGACGCTGCAGCGCCACAGCCCCTGATCAGGCCAGTACGGTGCGGGCACGGCCCTGTTGCTTGGCCCGGTACAGGCGAATGTCGGCCTCATGCAGCAGGCTTTCCAGGTCCTCGGGGTCACCCTGATAGAGGCCTGCGCTGAACGACAGCGCGGGCGCTCCGACGGCGTAATGCAGGCCGGCGCACTGCCGGCGCAGTTTATCCAGTGCCTGAGCCACATGATCTGCGCCATGCAGGGTCAGCAGGGCAAATTCCTCACCGCCCAGGCGTCCCAGCAGCATGTCGGGGAAGGCATTGCTCATCGCCCGGGCGAACACCACCAGGGCGCTGTCGCCGCTGGCATGGCCGAAGCCGTCGTTGATCTGCTTGAAGTGGTCGAGATCGAGCATCGCCACGCTGACCTCGCGACTTTCCCGTTGCGCCTTCTGCAGTATCTGCATGCCTTGTTCGTAGAAGGCGCGGCGGTTGTTCAGGCCGGTCAGGGCATCGAACTGCGCGGCCTTCTTCAGTGCGCGCAACAGGTCGCGTCGCTCCAGGGTCGACATTACCCGGCAGTTCAGCTCTTCAGGGCAGAAGGGTTTGCGCAGGAAGTCGTCGGCACCGTGCTTGATGAACTGCGCACTGAGCGAGCCCTTGGGATCGGCGGACACGCCGATGATGATCAGGTCATTGAGGCGCAGTTTCTGGCGCAGCAGCTTGACCAGCTCGAAACCGCTGACGCCGGGCATGGCATGGTCGAGCACCAGCAGGTCGATATCTGGATGCTCATTGAGCTGGCGCAGGGTCTCCTTGCCGTCGCTGGCCTCGATGATCTGGTAGTGGTGCGGCTCGAGGATATGGCGAATGTAGTGACGCTGCGCCGCAGAGTCGTCGGCGATGAGAATCTTGATATGGCTGTTGTGGTCGAGCCGGTGCAGCAGGCGGAAGGCGTACTCGTAGGAGTGCTGGCTCTCCTTGAGTACGTAGTCGACCACGCCTTTCATCAGCAATTCGTCGCGGCGCTGTTCGTTGTAGCTGCCACTGAGCACGATGCACGGCAGGTGGTAGCGCATCACCAGGTCGACGCTTTCGCCGTCCGGTGCGTCCGGCAGGTGCAGGTCGACGATGGCGGCGAAGAACAGCGCCGCAGAGGTCTCCAGCATGACTTCCGCTTCTGCCAGTGAGGCACAGAAGATCGGCTCCAGATCGGTTTCCTGACGGAACAGATGCTCGAGGATCTTCAGTACCAGTGGGCTGTCTTCAATGACCAGAATATTGCGCATGGGTAACTCCGGCCCAGGCCGTTTGTCTCTTTATATCAGCCTTACAATAGACGCACACGCAGCGTTCTACCCTTGATCTTGCCGTCAGTGAGGCGCTTGAGCGCTTGACGGGCGACGTCGCGTTCGACGGCGACATAGGCCTGGTAGTCGAACAGGGCGATCTTGCCGACCTGGCTGCCGGGCAGCCCGGCGTCGCCGGTCAGGGCACCAAGAATATCGCCGGGGCGTAGTTTGTCCTTGCGTCCGGCACCGATGCACAGGGTGTGCATCGGCGGCAGCAGCGGCTCACCCGTCGCCTTGGCTGCGGGCAGCGGGTACCAGGCCAGTTCCTTGCCTTGCAGGGTTTCGATGGCCTGGGCGCGACCGGCTTCGGCCGGGGCCACCAGGCTCAGTGCCAGGCCTTTCTCACCAGCGCGACCACTACGGCCGATGCGGTGGATATGCACCTCGGCATCACGCGACAGCTCGACGTTGATCACCATTTCCAGCCCGGCGATATCCAGGCCGCGCGCTGCGACGTCGGTGGCCACCAGCACGCTGAGGCTGCGATTGGCGAACAGCGCGAGAATCTGATCGCGATCACGCTGTTCCAGATCGCCATGCAGCGCGGCGGCGGAAATCTTCTCGGCCTCCAGCTGTGCGGCCAGTTCGTCGCACTGTTGGCGGGTGGCACAGAAGGCCACCGTCGGTTGCTTGCGGAAATGCCGCAGCAGGGTGCTGACCGCTTCCATACGTTGGCTCGGCGCTATTTCGTAGAAGCGCTGCTCAATCTGCCCGTCGTCGTGCTGCGCCTCCACTTCGACCCGCTCCGGGCTACGCAAGAAACGTGCGGCAAGCTGCTCGATGGCGGGCGGATAGGTGGCGGAGAACAGCAGGGTCTGGCGGCGTGCCGGGGTCTGCTCGATGATCTCGGCGATGCTGTCGATAAAACCCATGTCGAGCATGCGGTCGGCTTCGTCGAGTACCAGGGTATTGAGCCCATCGACTTTCAGCGTGCCTTTGCGCAGATGCTCCTGCACCCGTCCCGGCGTGCCGACGATCACGTGCGCACCATGCTCGAGCGAGCCGATCTGCGGGCCGAAGGGCACGCCGCCGCAGAGGGTAAGCACCTTGATATTGTCGGCAGCACGGGCCAGGCGGCGGATTTCCTTGGCCACCTGATCGGCCAGTTCGCGCGTCGGGCACAGCACCATGGCCTGGCAGCCGAAATAGCGCGGGTTGAGCGGATGCAGCAGGCCGATGCCGAAGGCTGCGGTCTTGCCGCTGCCCGTCTTGGCCTGGGCGATCAGATCGCGGCCCTTGAGAATCAGCGGCAGGCTGGCGGCCTGGATGGGCGTCATCTCGGCATAGCCGATGGCGGCGAGATTGGCCTGCATGGCGGCAGAAATGGGCAGGCTGGCGAAGGCAGTAGCGGTCACGGCAAGAGCTCGGGGGTGAAGAAACAGGCCGGCAGTGTAGCAGGCCCGCTCATTCGTCCGCTGAAACCTCGATATTGCGCCCGCTACGGCCATCTTTCGTGTCCAGTTGCAGGAAGATCGCCGCTGCCAGCATCGACAGCAGGCCAACGCACAGGTAGGTCGCCTGGAACGCCTCCAGCACATGGCCATTGTCGCCCAGCTCGCGGCTGAAACCGCTGAGCAGGGCCGCCGCCGAGGCAACGCCAAGGCCCATCGCCAGCTGTACCACCACCGACAGGAGGCTGTTGCCGCTGCTGGCGTCGCGGTTGTCCAGGTCGATCAGCGTTACCGTGTTCATCGCGGTGAACTGCAGCGAGTTGCAGGCGCCGATCAGGCTCAGCTGGATGATCAGCTGCACGGTCGAGGTTTGTGCGTCGACCAGGGCCAGGCTGGCGATCAGGGCGCCGAGCAGCAGGGTGTTGCTGGTGAGGATGTTGCGGTAGCCGAGGCGCTCGATCAGCGGCCTGGCCAGCGGCTTGGCTGCCATGGCCGCCAGCGCCAGCGGAATCAGGCTCATGCCGGCCTGGGCCGGCGAATAGCCCATCGCCAGTTGCAGCAGCAGCGGCGTGAGGAAAGGTAGCGCGCCGCTGCCGAGGCGGGCGAACAGGTTACCGATGATGCCCACGGCGAAACTGCGGGTGTGGAACAGCCTGGGTGCGAACAATGGCTGCTCGATGCGCCCGGCGCGCAGCCAGTAGGCGGCCAGGCAGGCCATGCCGCCGAGCAACAGCAGTACCACACGCATGGTCGGCAGGTGCAGTTCGCCGAGCCCTTCCAGAGCCACGGTGATCAGCAGCATGGCGGCGCCGAACAGCAGAAAGCCGCCGGTATCGAAGCGGCTGCGCTCAGGGCCGCGCAGGTCGGGCATATGGCGCAATGCCGCCCAGCAGCCGAGTAGCCCCACCGGCAGGTTGATCAGGAAGATCCAGTGCCAGCTGGCCACTTCCACCAACCAGCCACCCAGGCTCGGGCCGATCAGCGGGCCGAGCAGGCCGGGCAGGGTGATAAAGCTCATGATCCGTACCAGCTCAGAACGCGGATAGGCGCGCAGTACCACCAGGCGCCCGACCGGCATCATCAGCGCGCCGCCCAGGCCCTGGATGACCCGTGCGCCGATCAGCATGCTCAGCGACTCCGACAGCGCGCAGAGCAGCGAGCCAAGGCTGAACAGGGCGATGGCGCCGAAAAAGATGCGCCGCGTGCCGAAGCGGTCGGCGACCCAGCCCGAGGCCGGGATCAGCAGGGCCACGGTAAGCATGTAGGCGATCACCACCGACTGCATGCGCAATGGATTTTCGCCGAGGTCGGCGGCCATGGCCGGTAATGCGGTGTTGAGGATGGTGCCATCGAGCGTCTGCATGAAGAAGGCGATGGCGACTATCCAGGGCAGCAGGCGGGCGGTTCTGGGGTCGAGCAGGGTGGGATTGGTCATGCTGTTCTCATGGTTTGTGCACCCCACTCTAGGCCGCCGACCGAGCCCGGGCAACTGCGGGTTGCCAACGTGCAAGCAGGTGTCCGAGGTGGTGCTACGCTGGGGTTACTGGCACATCGCCCCGCAAGGGCTAAGGACGGCGTTATGCGCTGGTTGACTCTGTGGCTTTCGCTGGCTTGCCAGTCGCTGCTGGCGGCCGAGTGGTTCCCTTATCCGGTACGTGCCGATGGCCGCATGCTGGATTACCGGCCTTTGCCGGTGGCCAGCCAGCCCTGGCGTATCTGCGCACTGCTGCCTCATGGCAAGGATCGCTACTGGTGGGGCGTGGCCTGGGGGCTGGATCAGGAAGCCAGACGCCTTGGCGTGCGCCTGGGTATCTACGAAGCCGGTGGCTACGAGTATGCCGAGGTGCAAGTGGAGCAGTTCGAGCATTGTGTAGCCGAGGGCGCCGATGCTTTCGTCGTCGCCAGTATCAACACCTATGACCTGTGCAGCGCAGCAGAAGTGCAGATCAAGGCCGGTCGGCCGGTAATCGATCTGGTCAATCGCCTGGAATGCCCAGGGCTCAGCGCGCATTCGCGGGTCGACTTCGCCGACATGACGCGTGCCACGCTCAAGTATCTGGTACGTGTCAGTGAAGGGCGGCCGATTCAGGTCGGCTGGCTACCCGGCCCTGCCGATGCTGGCTGGGTGCAGGATGCCGAACGCGGCCTGCGTGATGCCTTGCCTGGAACCAGGGTGACCCTGGCCCATGGTGGTTATGCCCCAGTGGATCGCAGTAGGCAGGCGCAGCTGACGCGGGAGCTGCTCAAGCAGCATCCACGTCTCGATTACCTGATCGCCAATGCCGAAGCCGCGGCCTTCGCCGCGCAGTTGGTGCACAATATCGGTTCCGAGGCGCAGGTGTTGTCGTTCTATGCCACCGAGCGGGTGCTGGAGCAGATCCGCGAGGGTCAGGTACTGGCTGCACCCACCGATTCACCGGTTATTCAGGCGCGCATTGCCCTGGACCTGGCCGTTCGTGGCCTGCAGGGCGAAAAGCTGCCGCAGCTGGTGAGCCCGCAGATCGAAATGCTCGACGCCGACTCACTGGATCGTTTCGACCTCGGCCGGTTGATGCCGCCCGAGGGCCACTGGATGATCCGCCAGGAATTACCCGACTAGCCTGTCTTGCTGGCTGCGCAGCGGCGTGCCACGCACCGGGCGTTCGCCCGCGACGAAGTAGGGCGCGTTGCTGCGCGGCAATGGCTGGCGCCCGCGAATCCGATCCGCGATCTTCTCGGCGATCATGATGGTGGTGGCGTTGAGGTTGCCGGTGATGATCTCCGGCATGATCGACGCATCCACCACCCGCAAGCCCTGCAGGCCGTGCACGCGGCCCTGACCATCGACCACCGCCATGTCGTCCTCGCCCATCTTGCACGAGCAGGACGGATGGAAAGCCGTTTCCGCATGCTCGCGAATGAAGGCATCCAGCTCGGCGTCGCTCTGCACATGCGCGCCAGGGCTGATTTCACGCCCACGGTACGGGTCGAGCGCCGGCTGCGCCATGATCTCGCGGGTCAGGCGTATGCCGTCGCGAAACTCCTGCCAGTCCTGCTCATGACTCATGTAGTTGAAAAGGATGCTCGGGTGCTGGCGCGGGTCCTTGGACTTGAGCTGGATGCGCCCGCGGCTGGGCGAGCGCATCGAACCGACGTGAGCCTGGAAGCCGTGCTCATTGACCGCGTTGCTGCCGTTGTAGTTGATCGCCACCGGCAGGAAGTGGAACTGGATGTTGGGCCAGGCGAACTCCGGACGCGTGCGGATGAAGCCACCGGCCTCGAACTGGTTGCTGGCGCCGATGCCGTTGCCTGCAAACAGCCATTGCGCGCCGATGCCGGGCTGGTTGAGCAGCTTGAGTGCCGGGTACAGCGACACCGGCTGGGTGCAGGCGTACTGCAGGTACATCTCCAGGTGATCCTGAAGGTTCTGGCCGACGCCAGGCAGTTCGTGTACCAGCGCGATGTCCAGCTCGCGCAGCAGCGCGGCGGGGCCGACGCCGGAGCGCTGGAGGATCTGCGGCGAGGCGATGGCGCCGGCGCATAGCAGCACTTCGCGGCGAGCACGGGCTTCGGTGGCAGCGTTGGCGTTGCCGATCAGGTAGCTGACACCGCTGGCGCGCTTGCCATCGAAGAGGATGCGGTCGGTGGTGGCGTGGGTGACAATGGTCAGGTTGGGACGCGCCCGTGCCTGGTCCAGATAGCCGCGCGCGGTGCTGGCGCGGCGGCCTTCCGGGGTCACGGTGCGGTCCATCGGGCCGAAGCCTTCCTGCTGATAGCCGTTGAGGTCATCGGTGCGCGGATAGCCGGCCTGCACGCCGGCCTCGACCATGGCGTGGAACAGCGGGTTGTTGCCGGCCTTGGGCGTGGTCACGCTGACCGGGCCGTCGCCGCCGTGGTAATCGTTGGGGCCGATGTCGCGGCTTTCCGCCTTGCGGAAGTACGGCAGGCAGTCGTGGTAGGTCCAGTCTTCCAGGCCCTTGGCCGTGGCCCAGTTGTCGAAGTCCATGGCGTTGCCGCGGATGTAGCACATGCCGTTGATCAGGGATGAGCCGCCCAGGCCCTTGCCGCGCCCGCATTCCATGCGGCGGTTGTTCATGTGCGGCTCGGGGTCAGTCTCGTAGGCCCAGTTGTAGCGCCGGCCCTGCAGCGGGAAGGCCAGGGCGGCGGGCATCTGAGTACGAAAGTCGAGGCGGTAGTCGGGGCCGCCGGCTTCCAGCAGCAGCACGCTGACGTCGGCGTCTTCGGTCAGCCGGGTGGCCAGGACGTTACCGGCCGAACCGGCGCCGATGATGATGTAGTCGAATTCCTGGGTCATGGCTCCTCCTGCTGCCCGGCTGTGATCCGGGAAAACGCGGTGACTGTTCCCGGATTGCACCCGGGCTACGGGGGGCGACTTCTTTGTAGGAGCAGATTCATCCGCGATGTCTTTCGTGGCTGAAACGGTGCGCCGCCCGGCCGCTCCTATGCTGTGGTGGGTTCAGAACACCGAGGTGTAATCGCCCATTTCCAGCTGCACCGACTTGATGCGGGTGTAGTGGCCGAGGGTGACCAGGCCGTTCTCGCGACCGACACCGGACTGCTTGTAGCCGCCCACCGGCATCTCGGCCGGCGATTCGCCCCAGGTGTTGATCCAGCAAATTCCGGCTTCCAGCTTGTGGATCACCCGGTGCGCGCGGTTCAGATCGCGGGTCACCACGCCGGCGGCCAGGCCGTAGTCGGTGTCGTTGGCGCGGCGGATCACTTCCTCTTCGCTGTCGTAGATGAGGATGCTCATCACCGGGCCGAAGATTTCCTCGCGCACGATGGTCATGTCGTCCCGGCAGTCGGTGAACACGGTGGGGGCGACGTAGGCGCCCTTGGCGTAGTCGCCGTCGGTCACGCGCGCTCCGCCGATCAGCAGGCGCGCGCCCTCGCTGCGGCCCTTCTCGATGTAGCCGAGCACGCTTTCCATGTGCGCGTAGCTGACCAGCGGGCCGAAATTGGTGGCGTCATCCAGCGGATCGCCGAGGCGGATGCGTTTGACCCGCTCCAGCACCTTGGCCTCGAAGCGTGCCTGCAACATGCGCGGCACGAACACGCGGGTGCCGTTGGTGCACACCTGGCCGGAGCTGTAGAAGTTGGCCATCACCGCGATGTCGGCGGCGCGGTCCAGGTCGGCGTCTTCGAAGATTATCAGCGGTGACTTGCCGCCCAGTTCCATGGTCACTTCCTTGAGGCTGGAACTGGAGGCGCTGGCCATGACCTTCTTGCCGGTGACGGTGCCGCCGGTGAAGGAAATCTTCTCGATGCCCGGGTGCTCGGTCAGCCACTGACCGACTTCGCGGCCGCTGCCGGTGAGCACGTTGAATACGCCAGCCGGCAGGCCGGCCTCGCTGTAGATCTCGGCGAGTTTCAGCGCGGTCAGTGAGGTGACTTCGCTGGGCTTGAAGATCATCGCGTTGCCGGCGGCAAGGGCCGGGGCGGATTTCCACAGGGCGATCTGGATCGGGTAGTTCCAGGCGCCGATGCCGGCGACCACGCCCAGCGGCTCGCGACGTGTGTAGACGAAGGAGGTCTCGCGCAGCGGAATCTGCTCGCCCTCGATGGCCGGGATCAGGCCGGCGTAGTACTCCAGCACATCGGCGCCGGTGACGATGTCGACGTAGCGGGTTTCGCTCAGGGGTTTGCCAGTGTCGAGGGTTTCCAGCTCGGCCAGCTCATCGTTGCGCTCACGGAGGATGTCCACGGCCTTGCGCAGGATGCGCGAGCGCTGCATGGCGGTCATCGCCGCCCACACCTTCTGCCCTTCGGCTGCGCTGGCCACAGCCCGGTCGACGTCGGCCTGGCTGGCGCGTTGCACCTTGGCCAGCACCTCGCCGGTGGCCGGGTTGATGCTGTCGAAGGTTTCTCCACTGCTGGCGGCGACGTACTGGCCACCGATGTAGAGCTGCTGTTCGGCGAAACGGGGCATGGGCTGTCCTCTGCACTTGGCAATCTGCTTGGAGAACAGCCTATTTTATTTAAATTGAACGATCAATCAATAAAAACGACAAGGCGCAGCCAAACGCGACATGCCCGCAAGATGCACGGTCGTAGGGTGCGCTGCGCGCACCGAGCGATCTAAATGATCAGAGAAAGAGGATGTACGCGGTGCGACAGCGCACCCTACGAAGCCTTGGCCAACTGCAGGTCGAGGTAGTCATAGGCGATGCGGCGTGCCTGTTCGGTGTCGAAGGCTTCGCCGGACAGTGCGCCGCGCAGCCACAGGCCGTCGATCAGCGAGGCCAGACCGCGGGCGGCGAAGCGTGCCTGGTCTTGCGGCAGCGCGCGATGGAACTGGCCGCACAGGTTGGAGTAGAGGCGGTGGTCGTTGACCCGCTGCAGGCGGCGCAGGGCCGGCTGGTGCATGCTGCTGGCCCAGAACGCCAGCCAGGTCTTCATCGCCGGGCCGCTGACCTGGCTATCGTCGAAGTTGCCGTCGATCATCGCCTTCAGATGAGCACGCGGGCTGTCCTCGCGCAGTGCGCGACGGCGTGCCCCCACCGCATCGCTGAGCGCCTGCATCAGGTGACGCATGGTGGCTTCGAGCAGGCCGTTCTTGTCGTTGAAGTAGTGGCTGATGATGCCATTGGAGACCCCAGCCAGGCGGGCGATATAGGCGATGCTGGCATCGGCCATACCGACCTGGTCGACGGCTTCCAGGGTGGCTGCAATCAGCTGTGAACGACGAATGGGCTGCATGCCGACCTTGGGCATGGGTGTCTCCAGCGGGGGAAGTTGGGCCGGAGTCTAGGCGGATTTTGATCGTTCGATCAATCAAACGAGGTGGGAGAGCGGGGGGAGGGGGCGGGGCACCGATTCCGTGGGGGCGCCCTGCGCACCGCCTTGTCCTCGGTACCTATGGCGCGCATGCGGCCTCGCAAAACGACGAAGCGGGCCAGAGGCCCGCTTCGATGGCGTGCAGCGAGTGCGGCTTATTTAAGCCAGCTTTCCACGCGCTCTGGGTTGGCGGCGATCCAGTCCTTGGCGGCCTGGTCAGGCTTGGCGCCTTCGCGGATGGCCAGCATCACCGCGCCGACTTCTTCACCGCTCCAGGAAATCTTGCTGAGGAAGGCGGCAGCGTCGGCGGCCTTGCCCTTCAGCTCAGGATTGGCCACGGTGTCGACACGCTCGTCGTCGCCGAAGACTTTCTTCGGATCTTCGAGGAAGCGCAGTTTCCACTTGGCGAACATCCAGTGCGGAATCCAGCCGGTGACCACGATCGGCTTCTGCGCTTTCTCGGCGCGGGTCAGGGCGGTGGCCATGGCCGGGCCCGAGCTCGGCATCAGCTTGATGCTGGCCAGGTTGTACTCCTTGATGGCGTCTTCGGTGCGGCGCATCACACCGGCACCGGCGTCGATGCCGGTGATCTTGCCATCGAAGTCCTTGGCGTATTTTTCCAGATCCTCGATGGTCTTGGCTTCGACGTAGTCCGGCACGATCAGGCCGATCTTGGCGCCGGAGTAGTTGGTGCCGAGGATTTCCACCTTGTCCTTGAGCTTTTCGAAGTACTCGCCATGAGTGGCCGGCAGCCAGGCGGAGAGGGTGGCATCCAGGTCGCCACGGGCCACGCCCTGCCACATGATGGCGGGTTCGACCGGCTTCAGTTCGACGGTGTAGCCGAGTTTGCTTTGCAGGATTTCACCGGCGACGTGGGTGACGGCAACGCTGTCGTCCCAGCCGTTGACATAGCCGATTTTCAGGGTGGGTTTGTCGGCGGCCAGGGCGCTGCCCATGCCGATGGCCAGGGCGGCAGCGCCGAGGCAGAGATGCTTGATTACGCGCATGTTTGTTGTGCTCCATCAGTGAGTGGCAGTTGCAAGATCGTTGACTGGCTCGTTCTCATTGCGGGCCTTGCGAATCCGTGTTGCGCAGCAGATTGCCGGTTCGCGGGCAAAGCCTCCCCGTGACGGCCAGAAAGCAGCCGCTAGTGGCTTACGAGGAGGTTTCCGGGCTCGAACCCTGAGGTTCGAGCCCGAATAGGGTCGCGGCCTGTTACAGCCCGACGTGTTTCTTCACGGCGGCAACGCCGTCCTGACCGTCAAAGGTGGTCACGCCGCTCAGCCACTGGTCGAGGATCGCCGGGTTGGCCTTGATCCACTCCTTGGCGACGTTCTGCGGGTTTTCCTTCTCCAGGACCTTTTCCATCAGCTGGCTTTCGATATCGACGGTGAACTGCAGGTTGTTCAGCAGCTTGCCGACGTTCTCGCAGCGCGCCTCGTAATCCGGCGGTACCACGGTGTAGACCTTGGCCGCGCCGTAGTCGGGGCCGAACACGTCGTCACCACCGGACAGGTAGGTGATGTCGTGCTGAGTATTCATCGGGTGCGGCGCCCAGCCGAGGAAGACCACCGGCTCTTTCTTCTTGATCGCCCGCGATACCTGCACCAGCATGCCGGCTTCGCTGGACTCGACCATGCGGAAGCCGCCGAGGTCGAACTGGTTGTTCTTGATCATGCCGTCGATCAGCAGGTTGCCGTCGTTACCCGGCTCGATGCCGTAGATCTTGCCGCCCAGCTGATCCTTGAACTTGGCGATGTCCTGGAAGCTCTTCAGGCCGGCTTCGGCCGCGTAGGTCGGTACGGCCAGGGTGTACTTGGCACCCTCGAGGTTGGCCTTGGGCAGTACCTTGACGCCATCGTCCTTGAGGAATGGCTCGATCACCGAGTCCATCGATGGCGCCCAATAGCCGAGGAACACATCGACCTGGCCGCTCTTCACGCCGGTGAAGGCAATGGGTACCGAGGCCATGATCTTGCGCGGCTGATAGCCCAGACCTTCGACCAGGGTCATGGCCACACCCGTGGTGGCGGCGATGTCGGCCCAGCCAATCTCGGCGAAACGCACCTGCTTGCAGCTCGCCGGCTCCGCGGCCATGGCGCCCTGCATCAGTGCGCAGGACAGCAGGCCGATGGCGGCAGTGGTCTTGATCATTTTCATCTGCGGTTCCCTGTGAAGTGAAAAAATGTTTACTGGCGCTGCAGCTTGCCGCTGAACCAGGCAAAGATGCCGCCGCGGGCGGTCTGCTTGGTGCCGAAGCTTTCAGTGATGCGGTCGAGAATGATCGCCAGCAGCACCACGGCCATGCCGCTTTCGAAGCCTAGCCCGATGTCCAGGCGCTGGATACTCGCCAGTACATCGTTACCCAGGCCACCGGCGCCGACCATCGAGGCGATGATCACCATCGACAGGGCCATCATGATGGTCTGGTTGACCCCGGCCATGATCGACGGCATGGCGTTGGGCAGTTGTACCTTGAACAGCAGCTGGCGGCTGGTGCAGCCGAAGGACTGGCCGGCCTCGACGATTTCCTTGTTCACCTGGCGAATGCCCAGGCTGGTCAGGCGCACCGCCGGCGGCATGGCGAAGATCACCGTGGCGATGATCCCGGGCACGCGGCCGAGGCCGAAGAGCATGGCCGCCGGAATCAGGTAGACGAACGCCGGCATGGTCTGCATGAAGTCGAGGATCGGCCGGATGATGGTCGCCACGCGCTCGCTCTTGGCGGCCCAGATGCCCAGCGGGATGCCCAGCAGCAGGCTGATCAACGTCGAGGAGAAGGTCAGGCCGAGGGTGACCACGGTCTGTTCCCAGAACCCGGTCATGACGATCAGGATGAACGCCACGGCGGTGAACACCGCGAAGCGTGCGCCGATGCGCCACAGGCCGAGGGCGACGAAGATGGCGATCAGCAGCCAGGCCGGCGGCAGCATGAGCAAGGCTTCGATGCCTTCGGAGAAACCGCTGACCAGCTTGCCGATGCTGTCGAAGGCACCGCTGTAGTTGTCCAGCAGGTGCTGGACGACGTCGTTGACCCAGCTACCCAGGTCGAGTTTCTTGTCACTCATGGGATTCCCCCTGCAGTCGGGTCAGCAGACGGCCCTTGCTGATGGCGCCGCAGTAGTGGCCTTCGGCGTCCACCACCGGGATCGGACCTTCGTTGTCCACCAGGCGGGTGATGACGTGTTCCAGCGGCATGTCTTCGGGTACCGGCACCACCTGCTTGAGCGCATCCGCTTCGAGTGGTCGGGGCTCGTCGCCGTCGACCATCAGGGCGATCTTCTCCAGGCTGATGGAACCCTGGAAGTTGTTCTGCTCGTCGACGATGAAGGCGTAGTGCTTGTCCAGCGCCTGCAGCTCCTTGCAGATCATTGCCGCATCCGGCGCCTTGCCGTTGTAGACGTAGGTCGGCACGCTGTCGGCCTTGAGCTGGCCGGCGGTGAGGTAGCGGCTGGTGTCGACGGTGTCGAAGAAGTTGCGCACGTACTCGTTGGCCGGCTTTTCGATCAGCTCCTGCGGGGTGCCGACCTGGATCAGCTTGCCGCCTTCCATGATGCCGATGCGGGTACCGATGCGCATGGCTTCTTCGATGTCGTGGGAGACGAAGATGATGGTGCGGCGATGGGTCTTCTGCAGCTCCAGCAGCACATCCTGCATCTCGCGGCGCTTGAGCGGGTCGAGGGCGGAGAACGCCTCGTCCATGATGATCATCGACGGGTTGACCGTCAGCGCGCGGGCCAATCCGACGCGTTGCTGCATGCCGCCGGAGAGTTCGTGCGGGTACTTGTGAGCGAAGGTGTCCAGGCCAACCTGCTTGAGCACTTCCATGGCGCGCTTCTCGCGCTCCTTGCGGCCGGTGCCGGCCACTTCCAGGCCGAAGGCCGCGTTATCCAGCACGCTGCGCGACGGCATCAGGGCGAAGGACTGGAAGACCATGCTCATGTCGCGTCGGCGCAGATCGATCAGTTGCGATTGCGGCAGCTTGGCCACGTTCTGGCCATCGATGTAGACGTCACCGGCGCTGGGTTCGACCAGGCGGTTGATCAGACGGATGAGGGTGGATTTGCCAGAGCCGGACAGGCCCATGAGGACGAAGATCTCGCCCTCTTCGACACTGAACGACACATCGCTGACGCCGATCACGGCGCCTTTCTCGGCCAGAATCCTCTCCTTGCTCCAGCCTTCCTTGAGCAGGTCGATGGCTTCTTGTGGGTTGGGGCCGAAAACCTTGTACAGGTGTTCGACCACGATCTTTCCAGACTGCATGGGACGTTTCCCCTTCAATCGGCATCCAGTTCACGCTGGCACGGCTGGGCACGCATCGTCGAAGCGTAGATCAGCTGTGTCAGGCCTCTGATACCTGTGTGGGTGTTTGCTGAATTTCGAGGTTGGCGAACGTTTCGCGGCGGGCGTCGAGTGTGGCGCTCGGGCACGCTGCAGCGCACGCGGCTGGTGGCAGGAATTGCCCGCTGCGTCGTTGCAACCTGTTGATGAGTGACCACTGTCTTGCCGTGCTGCAAACCGCTTTCCAAACCCTCTGGCAGTGTTTCGAAGCCCATTCCCTTGGGGGTTCATGCGTTGTCCTGGCGCATGCGTACATCCGAAATTTCTTGTTGGGCTGGCGCCCTATCGATGGTGGGCCAGCGCTTGTATGTTCTTCGGTCCGGGGCGGTGAGCCCCAGTCTGCCGTTCCCCTCGGGAAGCGGCAGCGACGTCATCGGCTGACTCAACGATATAGTCTTGGGGTCTGCGCAATTATCGGTTTGCGACCCTGACGTGTTGGGCGACGACATGGCCCGTCACACCCCGTGTTTTTCCATGTTCTCGCCGTTTTCCGGGCTCCTGAAAGCACTGCGTGATGCCGTTTCGAATAGCGCTCGATGTGAGCATCGAGAAGCGCTTTCGAGAGCGTACTTTAAAAACCTTAACAGACTTTTTCGTTCCTTGGCCAAGGCTGAAAGCCGCGCCGGTGCTGGTTTTCAGCCCTTCAAGCGAGGCGCAGGCGGCGTAGCGCGGGGGCTGCGGCGATGTTGAAAAAAATT
The DNA here is from genome assembly GCF_017167985.1 of Ectopseudomonas toyotomiensis. Classification (NCBI taxonomy): domain Bacteria; kingdom Pseudomonadati; phylum Pseudomonadota; class Gammaproteobacteria; order Pseudomonadales; family Pseudomonadaceae; genus Ectopseudomonas; species Ectopseudomonas toyotomiensis. The sequence goes on from NZ_CP070505.1 coordinate 2,842,342, forward strand.
TACAGCGAAAGATGGTGTAGTGCCGAAAATCGCTGAAAAATCGAAAGGCGGCGCAATGTGACCGCCTGGTCACGGCCGGTTCATGTCGCGAGCCTGGGCGTGATTCTCGACAAGACGATGGAAAACCCTTTCGAACTACCAGGTGCGCTTTGTTTTCTGCCATTTTTATTGGTTTTTCTCGGCCATTTCGTCGAATTTATCAGTCATTTCCTGCCAGTGATACGTCGAATACCTTGCTGACAGGGCCACCTTGATAGCGGCTCACACCTTCCAGCCAGGCCGCAATCATCTGCGGGTTGTCTTCGATCCACTGCTTGGCCACCCGGCGGCGGTTGGTATTGCCTTCCAGTACGGCGCTCATCAACTGGTTTTCTGCGGCGATGGTGAAGGTCATATTGCGGAAAAGCCGCGCCAGGTTGGGACACTGCTCGCTCAACCCGCCGCGCGCCACCGTGTTGACCTGCGCTGCTCCGTAATTGGGGCCGAAATAATCATCACCACCGGCCAGATAGTTCATCTTCAGACGCTCGTTCATCGGGTGCGGTTCCCAACCGAGAAATACCGCCCATTTGCCCAGGCGTTGAGCTCGCTCGACATGGTTGAGCATGCCGCTTTCGCTCGACTCGACTAGGCTGAAACCTGCCAGACCGAAGGTGTTGTCGCGAATCATGCCCTTGACCATCTCGTTGCCTTCGTTGCCCGGTTCGATGCCGAAGATCTGCCCACCGAGTTCGTTCTTGAAGCGATGGATGTCGGCGAAATCCTTCAGTCCGCCCTCGTAGCCTGGCGTCAGCACCGCCAGGGTGTAACGCACCGTCGGCAGGTTGGTGTGCAGCTTCTCGATCCTGCCGCTGTCCAGGTGAGGCTGCACCAGTTCACTCTGGGCCGGCATCCAGTTGCCCAGGAACACGTCCAGCTGGCCTTCGGACAATCCGCGGTAAGTATCGGGCAACGACAGGCGGCGTATCTGCGTGCGATAGCCGAGCTCGCCCAATATCAGGCGGGCAACGGCGGTGGTCATGGTGATGTCGGTCCAGCCGACATCGCTCAGGCGCACCAGCTCGCAGCGCTCGGCTTCTTTGGCGTGCAGGGCGGTGGAGGAGGTGAGGGCGATCACCAGCAGCCAGCGAGCAAATCTGTTCATGGGGTGTGCCTCTGTTCGGGCGGCTGGAGCCGCTGGGAGATTCCTGGAGCGGGCGATTGGCTATTTCACAGCAAGAGGTGGGCCGCGCCCTGGGCGAGAAACGACACCGGCATGTCGAGAAAAGACTCCGACACGGACGGTTAACCGCGGCGCGATTGGATATGCATGAGTCGGTTGGAGAGCTGGGCGCGCTGGTGAAAGTTGGATCATCGCGAACCTGTTGCGGATTCGTCAGGATGTTCTTCTCCATGCGTTCCTGGCGGCTGGCACGCCAGCGAGCGGTGACCTTTGCTGGTGCAGCGATTCTGGCAAAGCCGCCGCTTCGCGAGCTTTTGGTGCGATGCTTGCGGGCATCGATTTCCTCAGGTGTGACCGAGCGGTCGATGTTGTTACCGCTCGTCCGTTACTGACAGCCAGAGACGCCGTAGCAGGCCGCTCAGTCTGTGCTACCGAAATGCTCAAAGCCTTGCGCAAAGAGGCCTTGAGAGCGTTTCGCAAACCCTGAAAGCAGGGGCAAGGAGCCCGTCTGGCGCGCCATGTATTGAGGGTTCAGTTTTTATTGAACGCTTGATCAATTTAGGCATGACCTTTGCGTAGAGATGTATAGCCGCCCGGTTTTCAAACCCGGCCAGGACAAAACAGAGGCCCACTTCTAATTGGGCTCACACCGTGCTTAGCGTGAGAGGGTTCCATCAATGTCGCAGTTCAGCCAAGGGGTGCAACCCCAGAACCGTGTCGCCCAGTCCATCGGCTTCCTGCTCCTGGACAACTTCACCCTGATTTCCCTCGCTTCGGCGGTAGAGCCCCTGCGCATGGCCAACCAGCTTTCCGGCAAGGAGCTGTTTCGCTGGCATACCCTGACTCATGATGGCCTGCCGGTCTGCGCCAGTGATGGCTTGCAGATCACCCCGGACGCCGCCATGCAAAGTGCTCCGGCGTTGGATGCGGTGATCGTCTGTGGTGGCGTGGATATTCAGCACAGCGTCAAGCGTGAGCATGTCAGTTGGTTGCAGTTGCAGGCGCGCCAGGGTCGCTTGCTCGGTGCGGTGTGCACCGGCAGTTGGGCGCTGGCCAAGGCCGGTCTGCTCGACGGCTACGATTGCAGCGTGCATTGGGAGTGCCTGGCTTCGATGCAGGAAGCCTTCCCGCGTGCGGCCATCACCACTCGCCTGTTTTCCATCGACCGCAATCGCCACACCTCCTCTGGCGGCACCGCGCCGATGGACATGATGCTGCACCTGATCGGCCAGCAGCACGGTCGCGAACTGGCCGCCGGCATCTCCGAGATGTTCATCTACGAGCGCATCCGCAACGAGCAGGATCACCAGCGCGTGCCGCTCAAGCACATGCTCGGCAGCAACCAGCCCAAGCTGCAGGAAATCGTCGCGCTGATGGAGGCCAACCTCGAGGAGCCGATCGACCTCGACGAGCTGGCCTGCTTCGTCGACATTTCCCGCCGCCAGCTCGAGCGCCTGTTCCAGAAGTACCTGCACTGCTCGCCGTCGCGCTACTACCTCAAGCTGCGCCTGATCCGCGCACGTCAGCTGCTCAAGCAGACCAGCATGTCGATCATCGAGGTGGCTTCGGTCTGCGGCTTCGTGTCCACCCCGCACTTCTCCAAGTGCTACCGCGAGTACTTCGGCATTCCGCCGCGCGACGAGCGTGCCGGTCAGCAGGGCAACAACCTGGTCATGCTGCTGCCGATCCCCGAGCATCAGGTCAGTTCCAGCGCGGTGCTGGCGCTCAACCGTGCCCAGGGTGAGTCGACCTTCGCCAGCGTACGCATCTGAATCGAGCGGCAATGAAAACGGGGCGCCAGTGGCGCCCCGTTTCGTTATGAGTGATGACCTGCGTTGGTCGCTTTAGTCTTGTAGGGTGGGCTTTAGCCACCAGTGGCTCTACCTCTATTCCATGAGACGCAGCCCGATCTGCTGCTGGAGTAAAGTCGCTGCGCTGGCGCAGCGTTGATCAAGCAGGTTTCGGCACCAGCGCCGGCAGCAGATGGCGGCTGATGGCTTCGCGCACGTTGGGCAGCAGGGTGGCGCTGCCGCCAAGCAGTTCTTCCACCAGGTGGCGCAGGGCCACGGCACGTTCTGCGCTGAGGCCGCTGACGGCCAGCTCGCAGGCCTGCTCGGGCGTCACACCTGGTGGAATGCTCAGGCCCAGCGCGATCAGGCGCTCACGGAAGTCTTCCTGGTCGATCAGATCGGCATGCATCATGGTCGTGGCTCCTTGTGACGAGGCAGGCGCTGCGCAGTTGGTCTTCAACCCTCGGTCAGCGCAGAACCCCTTCTTCGATCAATAGCTTGAAGATAGCCTCTGCGCCCTCCTGTGGCGAGACATCCTTGAGCACCTGGCCGCCACCACCACTGGCTTTGGCCGTGGCCGCCTTCATCCGTTCCGCGCCCGTTTTAGCCTTGATCACCTTGAGCCGTTTGGGCCGTGACTTGGCCGGCTGCAGGCTGGCTTCGGCCAGCAGCGGGTCGTCCACTACCGTCACCTCGTGGGCTTCGATCTGCCCGCGCCGTGCCGGGCCAAAGGCACTCTGGCGGGCGACCGGAGCGGCGTTGTCGACGCTGGCCACGCAGGGCAGGCGTACCTTGAGCCGGCGCCGCTGTCCGCGCGGCAGCGCCTGTAGCACCTGGGCTACGCCGTTTTCGACCTTCTCCACTTCCGCCAGGCCGACCACCATCGGCCAGCCCAGGCGCTCGGCCAGCAGGAACGGCAGCATGCCGGAGCCTTCGCCGGTTTCCGCCTGGCTGCCGGTGAGTACCAGTTGGGTGCGGCTGCCTTGCAGATAGTCGACCAGCAGCGGCAGGGCGTCGGCACCTTCGGGCTGTTCCAGCACATCGAGCTGTTCCAGGCCCATACCCAGGTAGCCGCGCAGGGCTTCGGCCTGAGGGTCGCCGGCATGCAGCAGTTGCAGGTTCTGTCCGGCCAGACGCAGGCCCAGCTCGACCGCACGGGCGTCCTGCTCGGCGCGCCGCGGGCGACCCGAGGTCGGGTGGGCGCCGACCGAGACCAGGGCGACGATATTGAGATCAGTCATGGTGTCCCCGTAGCCCGGATGCAATCCGGGAAAGCTGGTGGTGAACCCGGATTTCATCCGGGCTACGCCGCATCACGTTTTCCTTCCTGGCGCCAGGCGGCGACGCGCTCCATCAGCGCCGCAAGGATCGCCGCCGAGTCGCCGATCACCGAGAGGTCGGCACGTTTGATCATGTCGCAGCCGGGGTCCATGTTCACCGCCACCACCTTGTCGCAGGCACCGATGCCCTGCAGGTGCTGGATGGCGCCGGAAATACCGACGGCCAAGTAGACGCGGGCGGTGACCCAGGTACCGGTGGCGCCAACCTGACGGTTGCGCGGCATGAAGCCGTCGTCCACCGCCACGCGCGAGGCGCCTTCGGTGGCGCCGAGGGCGATGGCAGCCTGGTGGAACAGCGTCCAATCCTTCACGCCATTGCCGCCGGAGAGAATGAACTCGGCTTCGGCCATGGGAATCTGCGCTGGATCCACGGCCACCGGGCCGAGATCTTCGATACGCGGCAGGCTGTGAGCGATCTTCGCGCACAGCTCCAGTGGCCGTACTTCGTGACGGGTTTCGCTGACCGGCTCGGCACATTCGGCGGCGGCCATGATCAAGCGGGGCAGGGCGCGCTGGATATCTTGCTGGCCACTGCCGGCGCGGCCGATGGCCTGCTCGCCGGCGACCTGCCAGACGCGCGTTGCAGGGCGCTCACCGAGCTTGGCGGCCAGGCGCCGACCCAGCTCGCCGCCACCGGTACGGCTGTCAGGCAGCAGCCAGTGGCGCGGTGCCAGTTGGCTTTCCACGGCGCTCAGCGCTAGTACGCGGGCTTCCGGGGCGTAGCCGTCGAAGGCATCGCCTGCGATACGCAGCAGGCGGTCGACGCCGGCCGTTTCGAAGGCGTTCTCCTTGTCCTCGCCGAACACCACAGCGACCACGGCGCCACTCTCGCCGGCCAGCTTGCGGGCCAGGCCGAGCAGATCCTTGTCATGGCTGGACAGACGGCCGCCGACCATGTCCGGCACCACGCAGATGTGGAGCGCCGGTTGTTCGATGACGTGTAGTGGAAGCTGCACCTCGACGCTGGCGCTGCTGCGTTTGCCGGCAGTGCCCTGCTGGGCGCCGCTGCGGTCGATACGCTTGAGCCCGGCCGGGCCGACAAAGCCGGCAGCGATGGCGTGCGGGTTCTTGCGGATGATGCCATTGGGGCCCATCCAGCTGGTCTGATTCTGGCTCTGCATGGCTGCATGCAGCGGGTGCAGGCGGTTACGGGCGATCCACTCGGCGCGAGGGTCGCGGCGGATGATGTCGCTCATGCCTGGGCCTCCTGGATGCGCTGGGATTGTTGTTTCATCACTGCACCTCCGCCAGTTCGCGTTTGGCGTTCGGGCGCTTGGCCGCCACTTCGGTGGCTTCGATCAACACTTCTGCCACCAGCTCGGCGATGTCCTTGATTTCCGGGCGCGGCGCGACCACACCTTCGAGCATCGCCGTGCACTGTGGGCAGCCGACGGCCACCAGCTCGGCGCCGGTTTCCTTGATGTCGACCATGCGCATGTCGGGGATACGTTGCTTGCCGGGGATGTCGGTGATCGGCGCGCCGCCACCGCCGCCGCAGCAGCGTGAACGGAAGCCCGAGCGTCCCATCTCCTTGACCTCGATGCCGATAGCCTTGAGTACGGCGCGTGGCGCCTCGTACTCGCCGTTGTAGCGGCCGAGGTAGCAGGGGTCGTGATAGGTGACGCTGGCGGCTTTGCTCTGGCCGAGGTTCAGCGCGCCCTTGCGTACCAGCTCGTCGATAAAGGTGCTGTGGTGCAGAACCTGGTAGTCACCACCGAGCGCGCCGTATTCGTTCTTCAGCACGTGGAAGCTGTGCGGGTCGCAGCTGACGATGCGTTTGAAACGGTACTTGCTCAGGGTAGCGATGTTGCGCTTGGCCAGGTGTTGGAAGGTCGCTTCGTCACCCAGGCGGCGCGCCACGTCGCCGCTGTCGCGTTCTTCCAGACCGAGTACGGCGAAGTCGACGTCGGCAGCCTTGAGGATCTTCACAAAGGCCCTCAGCGTTCTCTGATTGCGCATATCGAAGGCGCCGTCACCGACCCAGAACAGCACGTCGGTTTCGCCCTTGTCGGCGAGCAGCGGCAGGTTCAGGTCGGCAGCCCAGTTCAGGCGACCGCCGGGGTTGAAACCGCCCGGGTTGTCAGTGGCGATCAGGTTGTCCAGCACCTCGGCGCCTTTGTTCGGAGTCGCGCCTTTCTCAAGGGTGAGATGACGGCGCATGTCGACGATGGCGTCGACGTGCTCGATCATCATCGGGCACTCCTCGACGCAGGCGCGGCAGGTGGTGCACGACCAGAGGGTCTCGGCATCCACCAACGCCTTGCCGTTCAGATCGACGATCGGCTGATGTGGGCCGCCGCTGTGTTCGCCCAGCGGCTTGCCGGGGTAGGGCGAGCCGGCGAACTTGGCGTCATTGCCACCGGCCAGGCCGATGACCATGTCCTGAATCAGCTTCTTCGGGTTCAGCGGCTGGCCAGCGGCGAAGGCCGGGCACATGGCCTCGCATTTGCCGCACTGCACGCAGGCGTCGAAGCCGAGCAGCTGGTTCCAGGTGAAGTCGGTGGTTTTTTCCACGCCCAGCGGCGCCTTCGGATTGTCCAGGTCCAGCGCCTTGAGGCCGGTGGAGCGACCGCCGCCGAAGCGCTCGGCGCGGCGGTGCCAGGCCAGGTGCAGGGCGCCGGCGAAGGCGTGCTTCATCGGCCCGCCCCAGGTCATGCCGAAGAACAGCTCGGACACGCCCCAGGCCACGCCGACGGCCAGTACGGCGGCCAGAATCCAGCCGCCGAAACCGACCGGCAGAATTCCGGCAACCGGCAGCGTGGCGATGAAGAAGCTGGCGGCGAACATCAACAGGCTTTTCGGCAGGCGCATCCATGGGCCTTTCGACAGCCGCGAGGGCGGGTCGATACGGCGCTTGGCAACGAACAGGGCGCCGACGAACATCAGTACCGTGGCGCCCAGCAAGGCGAAGCCGAGGATGCGGCTGTGCAGGCCGAAACCGTGCACGACGATCGCCAGTACGGCCGCCAGGACGAAGCCGCCAGCGGTGGCGACGTGGGTCTTGGACATGTACTTGTCGCGCTCGACAACGTGGTGCAGGTCCACCAGGTAGCGACGCGGCATCTTCAGCAGGCCGCCGATCCAATCGACCTTGGCCGGCCGACCGCGGCGCCACATGAAGAAGCGCCTGGCCGCGCCAATGACCGCAAGGGTCAGGGCGGCGAAGAGCAGGAGGGGGAGGATGGTGTTCAACATCTTGGGGTCTCCTTAGCGGGACCGAAAGCTACGCAAATCCATCCCCTCTTCCCCTGGGGGGGAGAGGGTTAGGGAGAGGGGGCAGACGACATGGATATCCGCCCAATGGCCCCTCTCCCCCCGCCCTCTCCCGCAGTCGGGAGAGGGGCCGTTCGTGTCGTGGCTAAAAGTCCTTGCACAACCGCAGCGCGTCGTAGATCGCTGCGTGGGTGTTGCGCTGGGCCACGCAATCGCCAATGCGGAACAGCAGGTAGCCGTCGCCCGACTCGCTCAGGCACGGCTGCGGCTTGATCGCGAACAGCGCTTCGACGTCGATCTGGCCCTTGTTGCGTGAGCCCTGCTTGAGTGCGTAGTACAGCGATTCGTCCGGGCGCACGCCGTTCTCCACCACCACCTGGTCGACCACGCGCTCTTCCTTGGCGCCGGTGTATTCGTTCTCCAGCACGGCGACCAGCTTGTCCCCCTCGCGGTAGACCTTCTCCAGCATCAGGTCGCCGGTCATGATCACTTCTTTCGGGTACAGGCTGCGGTAGTAGGTCGGGAAGCTGGTGCCGCCGATGGCTACACCCGGCTTGATGTCGTCGGTGACGATCTCCACCTGGGCGCCCTTGTCGGCGAGGAAGTCGGCGACCGACATGCCGGTAAATTCGCAGATGGTGTCGTACACCAGTACGTTCTTGCCCGGCGCCACCTTGCCCGAGAGCACGTCCCAGCTGCTCACCACCAGGCCCTCGGCCGCGCCCCAATGCTCGTTCTGCTCGAGGAACGGGTGGCCACCGTTGGCCAGCACGATGATGTCCGGGCGCAGGTCAAGGATGGTGGCTTCGTCAGCCGGTGTGCCCAGGCGCAGGTCTATCCCCAAACGCGCCAACTCGAGCTGGTACCAGCGGGTGATACCGGCGATCTGGTCGCGTTGCGGCGCTTTCGACGCGATGGTGATCTGCCCGCCAAGACTGTCGTTCTTTTCAAACAGGGTCACGTCATGACCGCGCTCGGCGGCGACGCGCGCCGCTTCCATGCCTGCCGGGCCGCCGCCGACGATCACCACCCTGCGCTTGGCGCCGGTGGTCTTCTCGATGATGTGCGGCACGCCCATGTATTCGCGGGACGTCGCGGCGTTCTGGATGCACAGTACGTCCAGGCCCTGGTACTGGCGGTCGATGCAGTAGTTGGCGCCGACGCACTGTTTGATCTGGTCGATCTGGCCCATCTTGATCTTGGCGATCAGGTGCGGGTCGGCGATGTGCGCACGGGTCATGCCGACCATGTCCACGTAACCGCCTTCGAGAATGCGCGTGGCCTGGTTCGGGTCCTTGATGTTCTGCGCGTGCAGCACTGGCACCTTGACCACTTCCTTGATGCCGGCCGCCAGGTGCAGGAAGGGCTCCGGCGGATAGCTCATGTTCGGAATGACATTGGCCAGGGTGTTGTGGGTGTCGCACCCTGATCCCACGACCCCAATAAAATCGATCATGCCGGTAGCATCGTAGTAGGCGGCGATCTGCTTCATGTCCTCATGGGACAGGCCGTCCGGGTGGAACTCGTCGCCACAGATGCGCATGCCGACGCAGAAGTCGTCACCGACTTCCTTGCGCACGGCCTTGAGCACTTCCAGGCCGAACTTCATGCGGCCCTCGAAGGTGCCGCCCCATTCGTCAGTACGCTTGTTCACGCGCGGCGACCAGAACTGGTCGATCATGTGCTGGTGCACGGCGGACAGCTCGACGCCATCCAGGCCGCCTTCCTTGGCGCGGCGTGCGGCCTGGGCGTAGTTGCCGATCACCCGCCAGATTTCCTCGACCTCGATGGTCTTGCAGGTGGCGCGGTGCACCGGTTCACGGATGCCGGACGGCGACATCAGGGTCGGCCAGTGGAAACCATCCCAGCGCGAGCGGCGGCCCATGTGGGTAATCTGGATCATGATCTTGGCGCCATGCTTGTGCATGGCGTCGGCCAGGTTCTGGAAGTGCGGGATGATGCGGTCGGTGGACAGGTTGACCGAACTCCACCATTGCTGCGGGCTGTCGATGGCCACCACCGAGGAGCCGCCACAGATGGCCAGGCCGATGCCACCCTTGGCCTTCTCTTCGTAGTACTTCACGTAGCGCTCGGTGGTCATGCCGCCGTCGGTGGCGTAAACCTCGGCGTGCGCGGTGCTGAGCACACGGTTGCGGATGGTCAGCTTGCCGATCTGGATCGGCTGGAACATTGCTTCGAAGGCCATTACGGCATCCTCACGGTAAGCGCTCTAGCGTTGTGGGAGGCGCTGGCCGCTCCCACGGATTTCTTATGGGTGACTCAAAGTGGCCGAGTGACGAACAGACCGTCGTCATGGCCGTCTTCGGCGCCACTGTATTCCTGCACGGTGACGGTGCGGATCGGGCTGCCCTTGGCAGCCAGGATCTGGTCGATGGCGCCGGAGAACCAGCCGGTGAACATGTAGTCGACCTTGCGGTTCACCTTGCCGTACACGTAGACGAAGGCCGAATGTTTGAGCTTGACCTCGGCATGGCCGGTTTCCAGGTCGAGCTTCTGTGTTTCGAACAGGCCCCAGCCGCGCTGCGACAGGCGCTTCATGTAGTGCTCGAACACCGCAGCGCCGGAAATGCCGTGGCACTCGGCTTCCTTTTCGCACCAGTGCCAGGCGGACTTGTAGCCAGCCTTGTAGAGGATCTCGGCGTATTTCTCGGCGCCGAGCACTTCCTCGATGCCCATGTGGTTGTTGACGAAGAAGTGGCGCGGCACGTAGAGCATCGGCAGCGCGTCGGTGGTCCAGACGCCGGTTTCGTCGTCGACTTCGATGGGCATTTCGGGGGCGTGGGTGGCCATATACGGGAACTCCAGAGTTTGAACCGTAGGAGCGGCTTCAGCCGCGAAGCTTCAAAGCATGCCGTCCCTTCGGGACGGATCGCGGCTGAAGCCGCTCCTACAAGGATTGTGTTGGGAGGGGCTTACTCGCCCCAGACGTCTTTCAGTACGCGCACCCAGTTCTCGCCCATGACCTTGCGCACCACGCGCTCGGACATGCCTCGCTTGAGTAGCGTCTCGGTCAGATTGGGGAACTCGCCCACGGTGCGGATGCCCAGCGGGTTGACGATCTTGCCGAAGTTGGTCAGGCGCCGGGCGTAGCCCTTGTCGTGGGTCAGGTATTCGAAGAAGTCCTGGCCGTGGCCCTGGGTGAAGTCGGTGCCGATACCGATGGCGTCTTCGCCGACCAGGTTCATCACGTACTCGATGGCCTCGGCGTAGTCATCGATGGTCGAGTCGATGCCCTTGGCCAGGAAGGGCGCGAACATGGTCACGCCAACGAAGCCGCCGTGGTCGGCGATGAACTTCAGCTCGGCGTCGGACTTGTTGCGTGGATGTTCCTTCAGGCCCGAGGGCAGGCAGTGGGAGTAGCAGACCGGCTTCTTCGATTCGAGGATGACTTCCTCGCTGGTCTTGGAACCGACGTGGGACAGGTCGCACATGATGCCGACGCGGTTCATCTCGGCGACGATCTCGCGGCCAAAGCCGGACAGCCCACCGTCGCGCTCGTAGCAACCGGTGCCGACCAGGTTCTGGGTGTTGTAGCACATCTGTACGATGCCCACGCCGAGCTGCTTGAATACCTCGACGTAGCCGATCTGGTCCTCGAACGCATGGGCGTTCTGGAAGCCGTAGAGGATGCCGGTCTTGCCTTGCTCCTTGGCCTTGCGGATGTCGGCGGTGGTGCGTACTGGGATGACTAGGTCGCTGTTCTCGCGGATAAGGTTGTTGCTGGCGACGATGTTGTTCACCGTGGCCTGGAAACCTTCCCACACCGACACGGTGCAGTTGGCCGCCGTCAGGCCGCCCTTGCGCATGTCTTCGAACAGGTCGCGGTTCCACTTGGCGATGATCAGACCGTCGATGACGATGCTGTCGGCGTGCAATTCGGCTGGGCTCATCAGGCTTGTCCCCTAAACGGATGCGCCGAGTCGGACGTCGGCGCTTTGGGGAGAGCTTATCCCTGGGGGGCAGGGCGACCCGGTGCAAAAACGACTGGGGGTTTGCCGAAAGCGTCAAGCCGAGGTCGCGAACGGATATGCCAGCGTTTCGCCCGTCACCGCGTAGCCCGGACGCAATCCGGGGAATCGGTGGCGCCTGGCCCCAGATTGCATCCGGGCTACGGTTGGCCTAGCTGCCTGGTCGCTCGTGGCGATCCTGGCTGGGGCTGGCGGCGAAGCGTCTGCGGTAGCTGCGCGAGAAGTACGAGGCCGAATCGAAGCCGCAGGCCAGGCCCACCTCCAGCACGCTGAGGTCGCTCTGGCGCAGCAGCTGGCGCGCCTTGTCCAGCCGCAGGTCAAGGTAGAAGGCCGAAGGTGTGGTATTCAGGTGATGACGAAACAGCCGCTCCAACTGGCGCACGGTGATGCCGGCCAACTCGGCCAGCGCCTCGCTGGACAGCGGTTGTTCGCACTGGCGCTCCATTTCGCCGATCACCCGCACCAGCTTCTTGTTGTGCAGGTCGTAACGGCTGGCCACCTGCATACGCTGGTGATCCAGGCGGGTGCGGATGCGGCTGACCACGAACTGTTCGGACACCTGCACCGCCAGCGCCTCGCCGTGTTCCTGGCCAATCAGGCCGAGCATCAGGTCGAGGCTGCTGGTGCCGCCGGCGCTGGTGATGCGCCGGCCGTCGATCTCGAACAGCTCCTGGGTGACCAGCAACGCCGGGTAGCGCTCGCGAAAGGCGTCGATGGCTTCCCAGTGCAGGGTCAGACGCTGGTGCTGGAACAGCCCGGCCTCGGCCAGCACGAAGCTGCCGGTGTCGATGCCGCCGAGGATTGCCAGTTCCGGTTCGCGTCGTTGCAGCCAGTGCGCCAGGTGATGGTTGTAGTGGGCCAGCGGCTCGAAGCCGGCGACCACGAACAGTGCTCGGCTTTCCTCGGGCAGCTCCAGGCCGCCATCGACGTTGAGCGACATGCCATTGCTCGCCTGTACGGCATTGCCGTCCTGGCTGAGCAGGCGCCAGCGATACAGCTCGCCGCGAAAGCGGTTGGCCACGCGCAGCGGTTCGATGGCCGACATCAGGCCCATCATGGAAAAGCCGGGTAGTAGCAGAAAGCAGAAGGTCTGGGGCATGCAGGTCACGAGGCCGTTGCGGGGTGGCAGATAGCCCGGAAAGATTAATGGGCCAGCATGGCTCTCATACAAGCAGAAAGTCGATATAGGTCAATAAATAGTCGCTCAAGTGTGAATGAGGCGTGAAATCGAAGCGTAAGGTGTTTTCATCGGGAAACGAAGATTCCCGAGCACGGTGGGGGTTCTGCCCGCTGGCAGGCCTCTAGAAAAACGAAATAGAACCGCTGTGACACGATGAGGAGCACCCAGATGAAAGGTCTTACCGCGCTGGCCGCGTGCTGCACCCTGAGCCTGTTCAGTACCTCCCTGCTGGCCGACGAGGCCAGTTGCAAGAACGTTCGCATCGGCGCCGTCGGCTGGACCGACGTGGTCGCCACCACCGCCGTCGCCAGCGAGCTGCTGCAGGGCCTCGGCTACGAAACCAAGCAGACCCAGGCGTCGCAACAGATCATCTTCGCCGGTATCCAGAAAGGGCAGATCGATGCCTTCCTCGGCTACTGGAAGCCGATCATGGACGACAACATCAAACCCTTCCTCGACGCTGGCGCGGTCAAGGTCGCGGCCGAGCCGTCGCTGGATGACGCTGTGGCCGTGCTCGCCGTGCCCAGCTACACCGCCGACAAGGGCCTGAAGACCCTGGCCGACATCGCCAAATTCAAGGACGAGCTGGACGGCAAGATCTATGGCATCGAAGCCGGTTCGGGCGCCAATACGGCGATCCAGAAAATGATCGACTCCAATCAGTTCGGTCTGGGTGGCTTCAAACTGGTGGAGTCCAGCGAGGCAGGCATGCTCGCCGCCGTTGGCCGCGCCGTACGCAACGAGAAACCCGTGGTGTTCTTCGGCTGGAAACCGCATCCGATGAACCTGTCCATGCAGATCACCTACCTCACCGGCACCGAGGATGTGTTCGGCCCCAACGATGGAGCCGCCACGGTGTCCACCGTCACCGCGCCGGACTACGCCGAACGTTGCCCCAACGCCAACCGTCTGCTCACCAGCCTGCGCTTTACCAGCGAGCAGGAGGCCGAGCTGATGCAGCCGATCATGGATCGCAAGCCGGCCGCACAGGTGGCGCGTGACTGGATCAAGGCCAATCCGCAGGTGGTAGAGGCCTGGCTCGAGGGCGTCACCACGCTCGACGGCAAGCCCGCCAACGCCGCGCTGGTCGCCGGCAACTGATAGCACGGCGCCGGTTTATGCGGCGCCAATTTCCCTCTTTGCACAACGCCTGCGGCTCTGCCGTCGGCACTCGTTCGCCTCTGGAAAGGACAGTCGAAAATGAATTATGAGGTTATCGTCACCTGCGCGGTGACCGGCGCTGGCGACACCGTCGGCAAGCACCCGGCGATCCCGGTCACGCCCAAGGAGATCGCTGCCGCCGCCATCGAGGCGGCCAAGGCCGGTGCCACCGTCGCCCACTGCCATGTGCGCGATCCGCAAACCGGCAAGCCGAGCCGCAACGTGGCGCTGTACCGCGAGGTGGTCGAGCGCATCCGCGAGAGCGACACCGACGTGATCATCAACCTCACCGCCGGCATGGGCGGCGACCTGGAAATCGGCCGCGGCGAGCAGCCGCTGGAATTCGGCGCCGGCACCGACCTGGTCGGTCCGCTGGAGCGCTTGGCGCATGTCGAGGAACTGCTGCCGGAAATCTGCACCCTGGACTGCGGCACCCTGAATTTTGGCGACGGCGATTTCATCTATGTCTCCACTCCGGCGCAGCTGCGTGCCGGCGCCAAACGCATCACCGAGCTGGGGGTGAAGGCCGAGCTGGAAATCTTCGACACCGGCCACCTGTGGTTTGCCAAGCAGCTGCTCAAGGAGGGCTTGCTGGAAGACCCGCTGATCCAGCTGTGCCTGGGCATCCCCTGGGGCGCGCCGGCCGACACCACGACCATGAAAGCCATGGCCGACAACCTGCCGTCGGGCATCACCTGGGCCGGCTTCGGCATCGGCCGCATGCAGATGCCCATGGTCGCTCAGGCCATGCTGCTCGGCGGCAACGTGCGGGTCGGTCTGGAGGACAACATCTGGCTGGATCGCGGCGTGCACGCCAGCAACGGCCAGTTGGTCGAGCGCGCCATCGAGATCATCGAACGCCTCGGCGGCCGCGCCCTGACCCCGGCCGAAGGTCGCGAGAAGATGAAGCTCAAGCGCCGTTAACGATTTTCTCCCCTCTCCCATTTATGGGAGAGGGGGCGGGGGAGAGGGCCTGTGGGCACCCCCCGTAGCCCGGATGCAATCCGGGCATTCCCTTCGCCAATCCCCGGATTGCATCCGGGCTACCGGAGTTCAGCATGACCTTCGTTACCGACATCAAGACCTTCGCCGCCCTCGGCACCGGCGTGATCGGCGCCGGTTGGATCGCCCGCGCCCTGGCCCACGGCCTCGACGTGATCGCCTGGGATCCGGCGCCCAGCGCCGAGGCCGCGCTGCGCACGCGCCTGGCCAATGCCTGGCCGGCGCTGGAAAAACAGGGACTGGCCCCCGGCGCCTCGCTGGATCGCCTGCGCTTCGTCAGCACCATCGAGGACTGCGTACGGGATGCTGATTTCATTCAGGAAAGCGCGCCCGAGCGCCTCGAACTCAAGTGCGAGCTGCACGCGAAGATCAGCGCCGCAGCGCGGCCAAACGTGCTGATCGGCTCCAGCACCTCGGGCCTGCTGCCCAGTGAGTTCTACGAGGGCGCTACGCATCCCGAGCGCTGCCTGGTGGGCCACCCGTTCAATCCGGTCTATCTGCTGCCGCTGGTGGAGGTGGTGGGCGGTGTGAAGACCGCCCCGGAGGCGGTGCAGGCCGCCATCGAGGTCTACCAGTCGCTGGGCATGCGCCCGCTGCATGTGCGCAAGGAGGTGCCTGGCTTTATCGCCGACCGCCTGCTCGAGGCGCTGTGGCGTGAGGCACTGCACCTGGTCAACGACGGCGTGGCGACCACCGGCGAGATCGACGATGCGATCCGCTTCGGTGCCGGTCTGCGCTGGTCGTTCATGGGCAGCTTCCTGACCTATACCCTGGCCGGCGGCCCGGCCGGCATGCGCCACTTCATGGCCCAGTTCGGCCCGGCGCTGAAGCTGCCTTGGACCTATCTGCAGGCGCCGGAGCTGACCGCGGGGCTGATCGATGCGGTGGTCGAGGGCACCGCCGAGCAGCAGGGCGAACGCAGCCTGGATGCCCTCGAACGCTATCGCGATGATTGCCTGCTGGCGGTGCTGGAGGCGATTCGCCAGACCAAGGCCAAGCATGGCTTCGAGTTCGCCGAGTAACCGAGTCATTCCCGGTGCGCATGGCGCACCCTACGCACCGGGGCCACTTCTGGAGTCGTGTCATGTCCGCCAAGCCGCTGACCAGCTACCAAACCACCATCTCCCCCGACTGGGTCGACTACAACGGCCATCTGCGCGACGCTTTCTACCTGCTGATCTTCAGTCATGCCACCGACGCGCTGATGGACGTGTTGGGCCTGGACGAAGCCGGTCGCGCTCGCACCGGCCACACGCTGTATACCCTGGAATGCCACCTCAACTTCCTGGCAGAAGTGAAGGACGGCGAGCGGGTGGAAGTGCGCACGCAGCTTTTGGCGCACGACGCCAAGCGCCTGCATATTCACCATGGTCTTTATCGGCCGGGCGAAGACGCCAGTCTCGCGGAAAGCGAACAGATGCTGATGAATATCGACAGTGCCGCCGGCCGCGCGACGCCATTCGACGAGCAGGTGGCCGAGCGGGTGGCGCACCTGGATGCCGAACAGCAGAACCTGCAGCGGCCAACCTGTGTCGGGCGTGTTATCGGCCTGCGTCGGGCTTCGTAGGGTGCGCCGTGCGCACCAGGGGGCCAGTGCCCGCGTGACCAGCCCTACTTAGGCTTGTAAGCGCAATACCCCGGCCGCGGGCCGACCTTGGGGTGATGACGGCAGGTGTCCGGGCGCTTGTCGTAGACGGTGCACAGGCGCGTCTTGCGATCGAGGAACAGGCAGTCGTTGTTGGACATGCGGATCAGGGTGAAGATGCCCGACTTCTGGTTGAAGCGCTCGACGATGCCGTCCTTCTGCAGGCGCTTGGCGATGTTCTTCGGTGGCTCGCTGCGCTCGAACTCGTCCACCAGCTCCAGGCGGATCAGATCGTTCAGGCGCACCTCAACCGGCATGGTGCAGCAGGTGGACATGCAGCTGTGGCACATGTCTGCCGTGTATTTGGCCCAGGTTTCCAGGCGGTCGATCTCTGCGGCGGCTATCAGGCGGGGTTTTATCATGATGCTCGGGTAGGCCTGTCTTGTGCGGCGGACTGTTCGCTTCGCTCCCGAGTCCGCCCTACGGTCACGGGGCGGCGATGATAGCGGGCGCGCGGCATTTGTGAAGCACCGGCTGGCGGCTGATCGCTTTGCGTTGTGCCTGTGAACGGCTTGGCAGTCGTCTCTCTGGGTGTTGGTTGGTGCGAATCCTATACTGGTGCCGTCTCGGGCACAGCAGGACCGCGAGGCGACCTCTTTCTCAGGGTTGGGACATAACGCATGCAATGGATTTTCATGCTGGTCGGTCTGGTGCTCGGCGTGGGCGCCAGCGAATCGGTCACGGGTGCGCTTCTTGGCGGTCTGATCGGCCTCAGTCTGGGCCAGGCGCTGCGTCTGCAAGGGCTGGAGACGCGTAACGCGCAACTGACTGCGCAGCTCAAGGACTTCGCCGAGCGCTTTGAGCGCGGCACCCGCGCCATGCATGAACGCTTGGTAAAGGTGGAACAGGGCGAGCGCAGTGAGCCGGAACCGGGCCCGGTTCCAGTGCCTGCTGAACCCGTCGTTGATGCGGCACCCGACCCCGTGCCCGATCCGGTTATCGCCGAGCAGCCCGAGCCTGAGCTGGACTGGACACTTGATCCGCTGCCTGAAATCGAAACATCGCCGCCTATCGCAGAACCTGCGGCATTGGCCGCTCAGGTCGCTTACCAGCCGCAACCGGCAGCGCAGCAAAGCCCCTGGCGCGAGCAAGCGCCGCGAGAACCGAACCTGATTGAGCGCGGTATTGCTGCTGCCAAGGCCTGGCTGTTCGGCGGCAACACCGTGCTGCGGGTTGGCGTGGTGCTGCTTTTTCTCGGCCTGGCCTTCCTCCTGCGTTACGCCACCGAAGGTGTCGAGGTACCGGTAGAGTTGCGTTACATGGGCGTCGCCGCCAGCGCCCTGGCCTTGCTTGGCCTGGGCTGGTGGTTGCGCCGACGCAATCGCAACTACGCCCTGGTGCTGCAGGGCACCGGCATCGCCGTGCTGTACCTGACGGTGTTCGCCGCCATGCGCCTGCATCCGCTGCTCGATCCGGGCATGGCCCTCGGCCTGCTGGTGGCGGTGACGCTGTTCTCAGCCATCCTCGCCGTGCAGCAGAACGCCCTGGGCCTGGCCGCCGCGGCAGCGCTGGGCGGTTTCGCCGCGCCCATTCTCACCTCCACCGGCAGTGGCAGTCATGTCGCGCTGTTCTCCTATTTTGCCCTGCTCAATGCCGGCATCTTCGCCATCGCCTGGTTCAAGGCCTGGCGCCTGCTCAACCTGATCGGCTTCGTCGGCACCTTCGGCATCGGTTTCGCCTGGGGGCTGCGCTCCTACACGCCGGAGCTACTGGCCAGCACCCAGCCATTCCTGATCCTGTTCTTTTTGATGTATGTGGCCATCGGCCTGCTGTTCGCCCGCCGCACTCTGCGTGATGCGGCGGATGCGCCCGAGGCGCGGGACGAGCTGTTGCGCTGGTCGCTGCGCCGGGGCGATTACGTCGATGCCACCACGTTGTTCGGCCCGCCGTTGATCGGCTTCGGTCTGCAGGTGGCGCTGGTACGGCATATCGAGTTCGCCGCGGCGTTCAGCACCCTCGGCCTCGGTCTGTTCTATTTGCTGCTGGCGCGGGTGCTCAAGGCGCGCGCTGGCGACCGCGCACTGCTGCTGGTGGAAACCTGCCTGGCACTTGGTGTGATATTCGCCAGCTTGGCCATCCCGCTGGGTCTGGATGCGCGCTGGACGGCGGCGGCCTGGGCGGTGGAAGGCGCCGGTATCTACTGGCTCGGCCTGCGCCAGGGCCGGCCGCTGGCGCGTGCCTTCGCCCTGCTGCTGCAGGTCGGCGCAGCGCTGGCCTTCCTCAGTGGCCTGGATCTTGGCTACGCCAGCCTGCTGGACGGTTCGCCGCTGGGCGCACTGATGCTCGGCGTGGCGCTGCTGTTCAGCTACTGGCAACTGCGCCGCGAACCTGAGGCGGGCAGCGCCTGGGAGAGGCGCCTGCTGCCCTGGCTCGGCATTGCCGGCCTGGCGTTTCTCTATCTGATCGCACCGCTGCTGTTCGAGGCTTCCGGCACGGCCATCGCCTGGGCGCTGGCGGGGCTGGCGACGCTGTTGGTCGGGCTGCGCATCGCAGCGCCGAGCTTCGTCTACAGCGCCTTTGCCATCCAGTTGCTAGGCGGTTTGCTGTTCCTCGGTCAGATGGCGCTGGATTCGCTGTTCGGTCGCGGTGGTTTCAGCGCCGGCTGGTTTGGCTTGCTGGCGGCGTCGATGGTTGGCTTGGGGCTGATCGCCGGCATGCTGCTGGCCGCGCGTGATCCGCAGATTCGCGAGAACCGCCGGCTGCTCGGCGCCTTGTCGATGGTGATGCTGGTGGGCCTGGTATTTATCAACCTGGCGGTGTTGTTCGTCCTGCCCTGGGTGGCGGCTGCCGCTGTGTGGGGCGGCACGGGGCTGCTGATTCTGTGGCTGGCGCTGTATCTGCAGCAGCGCGCGGCGTTCCTGTTCAGCTTGCTCCTGCAAGTGTTTGCAGGCCTGGCCTTCCTCGTAGCCGGGCCGTTGCTGCTGTCGGGTATCAGTGGCGAGGGCTTGTCGCCGCTGGCACATACCGGTTTCTGGACGCCCGCCGTGCTCGGCCTGGCCGCGCAGATCGGCGCCTGGCGCCTGCAGGGGCTGGCGCGTAGCGGCCGTGGTACGGGCATCGATGGCGTCAGTCTGCAGCGCCTGGGCCAGCTACTGTTGGCCTGGGGCGCGGGCTGGTGGGCCTTGGCTTTGGCCAGTGAGGTGCTGCGCTTCGTGAGCGACGACATACAGGCCAGCGTGTTGCTGGTACTGGCTGCGCTGTCGGCGCTGATCTGGATGCTGCTGGCGCTACGCACCCGCTGGCGCGAGTTGGCGGTGCTATGCAGCCTGCTGGCTCCGGTGGCGGGCTTGATCCTGATTCACGCCTGGCATCCCTTCTATCACCCGGCGGCGAACTTCGGCTGGTTGGGCTGGGTGGTCGTGATAGCGGCACATCTGCTTGTCCTGCGCCGTCTGCACGAGCTACTACCGTCCATGGCAGCCAGCGTTGCCCACGTGCTCGGCTGCTGGTTGCTGATCGGCATGCTGGCGCTGGAGCTACGCTACCTGCTACTGAGCCTGGCCGATCACTACAACGCCTGGCGCTGGCTGGGCTGGGCATTGCTGCCGATCGCTTACCTGTGGGCAATGGCGCAGGCACGTCGCTTACCCTGGCCGGTGGCTGGGTTCGAGCGTGAATACCGGCTGTGGGCAGCGGCACCGCTGGCCGCGCTGATGCTCGCCTGGTTCTGGCTGGCCAATGCCAATAGCGCCGGTGATAGCGATCCGCTGCCTTATCTGCCGCTGTTCAATCCACTGGAGTTGGGTTTGCTGCTGTGCCTGGGCGCGCTGTTCGTCTGGGCACGTGATGCGTTGCCGCGCTTTGGCCTGCAACCTGCGCGTGCACAGCAAGTGGTGCAGGGCGTCGCAGGACTGTCGCTGTTCGCCCTGCTTACCGTGATGGTGATGCGTACCGCGCACCACTGGGGTGGTGCGCCCTGGCAGAGCGCGGCACTGTTCGACTCGATGCTGGTGCAGGCCGGGCTGTCCATCGTCTGGACCCTGATTGCCCTGGCGCTGATGCTCTTCGGCCACCTGCGCGTACGCCGCGAGCTTTGGCTGGTGGGAGCGGCGCTGATCGCCCTGGTGGTGGCCAAACTGTTCTTCGTCGAGCTGGGCAACCGCGGCGGCCTGGAGCGCATCGTCTCGTTCATCGGGGTCGGGGTGCTGTTGCTGGTGGTGGGCTATTTCGCCCCGCTGCCGCCGCGCAAGGCCGAAAAGTCAGCTGCTGCTGACGAACAGGAGTCTGCCGTATGAAACTCATCCGTTGGGGCCTGCTCCTGGGGTTATCGTTGAGTGCGCTCAGCCAGGCCAGTGAGACACCTCAGGACTATCGGCACAACGCTGCCCTGCAACTCGCTGGTGAGGGCCCCTGGTATCGCCTGGAGCTGCCCTTCGCTGCTCACCTCGCCGCCGGATATGGTGATTTGCGTGATCTGCGAGTATTCGACAGCAATGGTCAGATGCAGGCCTATGCGTTGATTCCGGGGCGTAGCGAGACCGTGCAACAGGAACAGGAGCATGGCGTGCGCTGGTTTCCGTTGCGGGGCCGCGCTGATGCCCAGGAAGTACCCGCGCTGCGCGTCGAGCGCAGCACCACTGGCACGCTGATCGAACTGCGCGGCGGTGCACCGACCGAAAGCGAGCAGCAACTGCGCGGTTGGTTGCTCGATGCCAGCGCCATCGATGCGCCGCTGGTGCGTCTGAATCTGGACTGGAGTGGGGCAGAGGAAGGATTTCAGCGCTTCAGCATCGAGGCCAGTGACGACCTGCAGCACTGGCGCAGTTGGGGAGAAGGGCAGGTGGCACGTCTGAGCTTCGCCGATGAGCGTATCGATCAGCGTCAGGTCGAACTGCCTGGGCAGCGTGCCCGTTATCTGCGTCTGCTGTGGAGCAACCCAGCCCGGGCCCCGCAACTGCAGGCCGTTACCCTGCGCAGTCAGCGGCAGGCTCATCAGGCTGCGCCGCTGGTGTGGTCCGAGTCCATGCCGGCGCAGACCAACGCTGAGGGGCAGTACCAGTGGCAGTTGCCCTTGTCGTTGCCTCTGGAGCGACTGCGGGTCGAATTGGAACAGAGCAACACACTGGCGCCACTGCGCTTCGAGGCGCGCAGCAGCGACCAGGGCGCCTGGCGTCAGCTGACAAGCGGGGTACTTTATCGTCTGCCTGAGGCTGGGCGTGAAGTGGTGAACGATGAGTTGGCCCTTCCCGGTTGGCCGGTGCGCCAGCTGCGCGTGCAGGTGGATGCGCGAGGGAGCGGCTTGGGTGCGGATACGCCTCGTATGCAGGTAGCGCTACGTGCCACGCAACTGGTGTTTCTCGCCCGTGGCGAGCCGCCTTATCGGCTGGCGCTGGGTAGCCCGAGTGCGCAGTCGGCAGCATTGCCGCTGCACACCCTGATCCCCGGTTATCAGCCTGAACGACTTGTCAGCCTTGGTCGTGCCGAGTTGGTCGAGCCGCTTGCCGCTGCGGTCGAATCACAAGCCGACGCCGGTCAGGACTGGCAGCGTTGGGGACTCTGGGCTGTACTGCTGGTGGGCGTTGGGTTGCTGGCCGCGATGGCCGCCAGTGTGCTGCGTCGCCCACCAGACGCCTGAGAGGCATGGACCAATAAAGCCCAGCTGCGGCAGGGCTTTTGCAGTATCTTAGGCTCCCCGCGCCAATCCAGCATTGAAGGTCAGGAAGGCCCTTGCGTATTTCGATTCGCGTCATCGTCCAGTCGCCCCGTGTCGCTTGCGTATGCGATGCACGTACTGCTTCGCCGGGAATGCGGAGGAGTCGCTGATGCAGGCCTGCATGGCTTCCGGCTGGAGTTTCTCGGCGCCTGTCCTGGTGACACTGCTGGTGTGCCTCGGCGTGATCCTGCTGGCGCACTGGGTGACCCGTCAGCGCGACTTTCCCGGACGTGACAGTTTCATTCTGCTGCATCTGGCCAGCCTCTGGTGGATGGTGGCTGCGGCGCTGGAAATGACCTTCCTCAGTGCCGACTGCAAGATGTTCTGGGCCAGCATGGCGTGGCCCGGCATCGTTTCCACGCCGACGTTCTGGGCCGTCTTTCTTTGGCAATACGTCAACAGCATGCGCGCGCCTCTGGCGCGCAGCAGTATCCTCGGGCTGAGCCTGGTGCCGCTGCTGGTCTGGGGGCTGGCGCTGAGCAACCCTTGGCATGGTCTTTTCTACGGGGCTGGCAGCGCACCGGTCGATGCCAGTCTGGGGGCGCCGGTGCGCTACGAGCATGGCCCGCTGTTCTACGCCACCGCCGTCTACGTCTACCTGTTCATGGCCTTCTGCATGGGCGTGGTGACGCGTGCCGCGGCGCTGAGTCAGGGGCTGCATCGCCGCCACTATCTGGCCTTCGTGCTGGTCACCGCGGTGCCCTGGGTGGCCAATATCGCTTATGTGGGGTTCGGTTGGACGCTGTTCGGCTTCGACCCGACGCCCTTCAGTTTCGCGTTCACCCTGATTGCTTTTTCCTGGTTGATCGTCGGGGTGCGTCTGTTCGACCTGTTGCCGGTGGCCCGCCATCTGCTGCTCGAAGCCTTGCTCGATCCGGTGCTGGTGATCGACCCGCGTGGACGTGTGATCGAGGCCAATCCGGCGGCGCTGAAACTGGCAGGCCTGCAATCGGGATGGCAAGGCACCGAGTTGGGGCGGTGGCCGGTTTTCGGTGCCGATCTGCAACAGTTGCTGCAAGAGCACAAAGGCCCCGAGCAGGACCTGCCGCTGACGCTGACCAGCGCCGCGCGCTACTACGAGGTGCGCGTGCGCGCCATCCAGCGCGCCACCCGGCATGGCCCGACCCTGCTCGGCCATATGCTCTATATCCGTGACGTGACTCAGCGTCACCTCAGCGAGCTCAAGTTGGCCGAGGCCCTGGCCCTGAGCGAAGAGCGTCTGCGCACCATCTCCAGCTTGCACGAGCAACTGCGCGAGAAGGCCCTGTGCGACCCGCTGACCGGCCTCTACAACCGCCGCTATCTGGATGAATTCTTCGAACGTGAACTGGCCAGGGCACAGCGCGAGAGCCTGCCACTGGCGCTGGCCCTGATCGATCTTGATCACTTCAAGCGCCTCAACGACGAATGCGGCCACCTGGTCGGTGACGACGTACTCAAGGCCGTCGCGCAGCATCTGCTGGACAACCTGCGCAGCACCGACGCGGTGTTTCGTATCGGTGGCGAAGAGTTTCTGCTGATATTGCCGGGCGCTGATCCGCGCGAGGCCAGCGAGCGCCTGCAGAGCATCTGCGCGCAACTGGCGACTCGCGATGTCGCCACCCGTGGCGGCGACCAGCGTGTGACCCTGTCTGCCGGCCTAGCCCATTGGCCTGAGCAGGGGCAGGCACTCGACGAGCTTCTGCAGGCTGCCGACGCCGCGCTGTACCAGGCCAAACGCGACGGGCGCAATCGTGTTTGCGGGCTGCTGGCAGGCGCCGATCTCAGCCATCCATCCCGGCAGGCAGCATTGCGCGGCGACTCGGGTTAAACTGCGCGCGATTTTTCCCCTTTCCGGAGCCGTCCATGTCCCGCGTCACCCTGAGCCGCTACCTGATCGAGCAGACTCGCAGCCACAACACCCCGGCCGACCTGCGTTTCCTTATCGAAGTCGTGGCACGGGCCTGCAAGGCGATCAGCCACCAGGTTTCCAAGGGCGCCCTCGGCGGCGTACTGGGCAGCCTGGATAGCGAGAACGTGCAGGGCGAAGTGCAGAAGAAGCTCGACGTGATCTCCAACGAGATCCTGCTCGAAGCCAACGAGTGGGGCGGCCACCTGGCCGGCATGGCGTCCGAGGAAATGGACAACGCCTACCAGATTCCCGGCAAGTACCCCAAGGGTGCCTACCTGCTGGTATTCGACCCGCTGGACGGCTCCAGCAACATCGACGTCAACGTCTCGGTCGGCACCATCTTCTCCGTGCTGCGCTGCCCGGATCGCAACGGTGACACCGGCGACCTGGGCGAGGAGGCCTTCCTCCAGCCGGGCTCCCAGCAGGTTGCGGCCGGCTACGCCATCTACGGCCCGCAGACGATGCTGATGCTGACTCTGGGCGATGGCGTGAAAGGCTTCACCCTGGATCGCGAGCTGGGCAGCTTCGTGCTCACCCATGACAACATCAAGGTGCCGGAATCCACCAAGGAATTCGCCATCAACATGTCCAACCAGCGCCACTGGGAAGCCCCGGTGCAGCGTTACGTCTCCGAGCTGCTGGCCGGCGAGACCGGACCGCTGGGGCGCAACTACAACATGCGCTGGATCGCCTCGATGGTGGCCGACGTGCACCGTATCCTCACCCGTGGCGGCGTGTTCATGTACCCGCGTGACGCCCGCGAGCCGGACAAGCCGGGCAAGCTGCGCCTGATGTACGAGGCCAACCCGATGTCGATGATCATCGAACAGGCCGGTGGCGCCGCGACCGACGGTAACCAGCGCATTCTCGATATCCAGCCCACTTCCCTGCACCAGCGCGTGCCGGTATTCCTCGGCTCCAAGGAAGAAGTGCTGCGCATCACCGCCTACCACCGCAACTGATGAGCGCCTGGCAACCGCTGCTCGACTGGTGGTTCGGTACCGAAGGCAGCGCTACCGAAGTCGCCGCAGCGCGCCAGGGTTTGTGGTTCGGCAAGCGTGACAGCCAGGATCGTGAAGCAGAGGCGCGCTTCGGCGCCCTGGTCGAGCAGGCACTGGCTGGCGAGCTGCAAGGCTGGGCGGACGACCCGCAGGGTTGGCTGGCGCAGCTGATCCTGCTCGATCAGCTGCCGCGCATGATCTTTCGCGATACGCCGCGGGCCTTTGCTGGTGACAGCCGGGCTCGCCCATTGCTGCAGGAAGGCCTTGAGCGTGGCTGGGATCGTAGGCTGACGCCGATCCAGCGGGTGTTTGCCTATCTGGTCTTCGAGCACGCCGAAGATCTGCCCTTGCAAGACCGTGCGGTCGAGCTCTTTGCTGATCTGCTGAACGAAGCCGCTGTCGATGAACGGCCATTGTTCGCCAATTTCCTCGATTTCGCCGAGCGCCATCAGCGGGTGATAGCCCGCTTCGGTCGCTTTCCTCATCGCAATGCGATTCTCGGTCGCGCCTCCACTGACGAAGAGCAGGCCTTCCTGCGGGAACCCGGCTCGCGTTTCTGAACTCCAAGCGGGCAAGTCGTCGCCGGCTATGCCAAGCTTGCTGGCACCTTCCCATCAGGAGCTTCATCCATGTCGATGCGTATCGTCGCGTTGCTCGCCTGCTGCCTGCTCGCCGCTTGCAGCAAGGTCAATCAGGAAAACTATTCCAAGCTCAAAGCGGGCATGAGCAAGCAGGAAGTGGAAAGCCTGCTCGGCGCGCCGGGCGAATGTGCCGGCGCACTGGGCATGACCAGTTGCACCTGGGGCGACGACAAGGCCTATATCAGCGTCCAGTACGCCGGGGACAAGGTCATGCTGTTCTCCGGCAAGGGACTCAAGTAAACAGGAGCTTTCATGCGTTCGATCCTAATCGCCAGCGCCATTCTCGCCCTGGCCGGCTGCGCCAATTCCGGTACCGGCAGCATCCCCAAACCGCCACCGCAGACCATGCAGGTCGACCTGCAGCGCTACCAGGGCACCTGGTACGAGCTGGCGCGCCTGCCGATGTTCTTCCAGCGCAACTGCGTGCAGTCCGAAGCGCATTACGGTCTGCGTGACGATGGCCGCATCGACGTGACCAACCGCTGCCGCGACAAGGACGGTGAGTGGATCGAGGCCAAGGGCGTCGCCGAGCCTCAGGTCGAAGGGCAAACCGACAAGCTGTGGGTGCGCTTCGACAACTGGGCCAGCAAGCTGCTACCGATCAAGGGCGACTACTGGGTGATCTACCACGACGAGGACTATCGCGTGGCACTGGTCGGTCACCCGGAGCACAAATACCTCTGGCTGCTCGCGCGCACCCCTGAAGTCGATCAGGAAACCCGCGACAAGCTGCTCAGCGTCGCGCGCGAGCAGGGCTACGTCACCTCTGACCTGATCTGGCGTCAGGCCGATTGATCCAGCGCTCGCCCGTAGCCCAGATGCAATCCGGGGATGTCTACCGGGATTTCCCGGATTGATCCGGGCTACGTCGTCATTCCCAATCCAGGCGCGCCAGCTTCCACTCGCTGCCGTCGAGCCACCATTCCAGTTTCACCGAATAGTGCCGCGCGCTGTCGGGGATCAACCCCTCGGCGCCACTCAGGCCTACCTGAGCTTCGGTATAGCCCTTGCTGCTGATCGCCGCGTCGATCCAGCTGTTCTTGCCCAGTGCGATGACCTTGATGTTCTTGTGGCGCAGGAACAGCAGGGTCATGGTGCGCTTGGCCCATTCACGATTGAGTTCCTGGCGGGCGAGGAAGTCGCCATGCAACTGCTCCAGCACTGCACCGGTGCTCTTGGCCTCGATGTTGTCCTGCAGCTGCTGAACGGCCGTCTCCAGAGCGGCCTGCGGGTCGTCACCGCCGCCGCAGCCGGCAAGCAGGAGGGTGAAGGACATAAACAGCGACCAAGCCAGATGACGCATCGACATGCTGAACTTCCTTTTCATGGTTATGATGCCGGGCAGAGTGGAACACGGCAGTTGTAGCCCAGCCAACAGGAGCCAACCATGCAGACTTTGTACCCGGAGATCAAACCCTACGCTCGCCATGAACTGGCGGTCGAGCAACCGCACGTGCTGTACATCGACGAGAGCGGCTCTGCGGATGGGTTGCCGGTACTGTTCATCCATGGCGGCCCCGGCGCAGGCTGCGATTCTGCCAGCCGCCGTTACTTCGATCCCGCCCTGTATCGCATCGTCACCTTCGACCAGCGCGGCTGTGGCCGCTCCACACCCCACGCGAGTCTGGAGAACAACACCACCCAGGCGCTGATCGCCGATATCGAGCGTATTCGCGAGCATCTGGGCATCGACAAGTTCGTGCTGTTCGGTGGCTCCTGGGGCTCGACCCTGGCGTTGGCCTATGCACAGGCGCATCCGCAGCGCGTGCATGGACTGATCCTGCGCGGCATCTTCCTGTGCCGGCCGCAGGAGTTCAGCTGGTTCTATCAGGAAGGCGCCAGCCGCCTGTTCCCGGATTACTGGGAAGATTACGTGGCGCCCATCCCGGTCGAGGAGCGCGGCGACCTGATGCAGGCCTTCTACAAGCGCCTGACGGGTCCCGACCAGATCGCCCAGATGCATGCGGCCAAGGCCTGGTCGACCTGGGAGGGGCGCACTGCCACCCTGCGTCCGAACACCCAGGTGGTCGAGCGCTTCAGCGAGGCGCATCGGGCGCTGTCCATCGCCCGTATCGAGTGCCACTACTTCGTCAACGACGCCTTCCTCGAGCCTAACCAGTTGCTCCGTGACATGCCGAAGATCGCCCATCTGCCGGGCATCATCGTGCACGGTCGCTACGACGCCATCTGCCCGCTGGACAACGCCTGGGCGCTGCACCAGGCCTGGCCCAACAGCGAGCTGCAGATCATCCGTGACGCCGGCCACTCGGCGGCGGAACCCGGTATCACCGATGCGCTGATCCGCGCTGCCGAACAGATGGCCCGGCGCCTGCTCGACCTGCCGCCGGAGGACGCATGAAGCTCCTGATCCAGCGCGTCACTGGCGCACGGGTTGAAGTCGAAGGCGAGGTGGTGGGGAGTATCGATCAGGGGCTGCTGGCATTGGTTGGCATCGAGCCGCAGGACGATCAGGCCAGCCTCAGCCGTGCTCTGCACAAGTTGCTCAACTACCGCGTGTTCAGCGATGACGCGGGCAAGATGAACCGCTCGCTGAGCGACGTGCAAGGCGGGTTGTTACTGGTTTCGCAATTCACCCTGGCCGCCGACACCAAGAGCGGCATGCGTCCCAGCTTCTCCAACGCTGCGCCACCCGCACAGGGCGCTGCGCTGTTCGATGCTCTGGTGGAAATGGCCAGGGCCCAGCACCCGCAGGTCTCCACCGGACGCTTCGGCGCCAATATGCAGGTGCACTTGGTCAACGATGGGCCGGTGACCTTTCTGCTCGAGGTATAGCGGTAGTTTGTGGGAGCGAGCTCTGCTCGCGAATGCTGGCGACTCGAACGCTTCGCGAGCAGAGCTCGCTCCTACAGGTTGCTCGTTCGCGTTTAGAACAATCTGGCCAGCAATGCCGGCACTGCCGTCTCCACCCGCAGAATGCGCTCGCCCAGTTGCACCGGTTGCAGGCCTGCTGCTTCGCGCAGCAGCTCGACTTCGTAGGGAATCCAGCCGCCTTCCGGGCCGATGGCCAGGGTCACGGCCTCCTGCACTGCACGCGGGCAGGCCGGGTAATCACCGGGGTGGCCGGTCAGGCCAAGCGTTCCCGCCGCCAGGGTCGGTAGGCGATCCTCGACGAAGGGCTTGAAGCGTTTCTCGATGCTTACTTCGGGTAGCACCGTGTCGCGGGCCTGTTCCAGGCCGAGGATCAGCTGTTCGCGAATGGCCTCGGCCTCGAGAAACGGTGTTTGCCAGAAACTCTTCTCCACCCGGTAGCTGTTGACCAATACCAGGCGCGCCACGCCCATGGCGCTGACCGTCTGCAGCACGCGCTTGAGCATCTTCGGGCGGGGCAGGGCGAGGATCAGGGTCAGCGGCAGCTTGGCCGGTGACGGCTGGTCGAGACTGACCTGCAGTTCGGCATGCTCGGCATCCAGGGCGATCAGTCGACCTTCGCCCATCAGGCCGCCAAGATGACCGACGCGCAGGCGGTCACCGGTTTCGGCGCGATGCACTTCATGTAGATGTTTCAGGCGCCTGCCACTGAGGCGTACCCGCTCGCCACCGACGAAGTCGGCGTCCTCCAGCAGTAGCAGGTTCACGGCAGCGGTGCGGGTGGCTGGTCTTCGGACTTGGCTTCTTCTTCGGCCTGTTCCTGGTCGCGCTTGCGCTTGACCAGCGCGCCAGCCAGTACACCGGTCTCGAATAGCAGCCACATCGGCACGGCCAGCAGGGTCTGCGAGAACACGTCCGGCGGCGTCAGCACCATACCGACCACAAAGCAGCCGACAATGACGTAGGGGCGGCTCTTGCGCAGAGTCGCTACGTCGACCATGCCTACCCAGATAACCAGGAAGGTAGCGATAGGGATCTCGAAGGCCACGCCAAAGGCGAAGAACAGCGTCAGGACGAAATCCAGGTACTGGCCGATGTCGGTCATCATCGCCACGCCTTCCGGGGTCACGCTGGCGAAGAAGCCGAACATGATCGGGAACACCACGAAGTAGGCGAAGGCCATGCCGGCGTAGAACAGGAAGATACTGGAAATCAGCAGCGGTACCGCGATGCGTCGCTCATGGGTGTACAGCCCCGGCGCGATGAAGCCCCAGATCTGGTGCAGGATCACTGGCATGCCGAGAAACAACGCACACATCAGGGTCAGCTTGAATGGCGTCAGGAACGGCGAGGCGACCCCTGTGGCGATCATCGTCGCGCCTTCTGGCAGATAGGCGCGTAACGGCGCAGCGACCAGGGCGTAGATATCCTGAGCGAAGTAGAACAGGCCGGCGAAGATCAGCAGGATGATCACTACACAGCGCAACAGGCGAGTGCGCAGCTCGGCCAGGTGCGAGACCAGAGGCATTTCCTGGTCGGCTTGTGGATTATTGCTCATGGCTGGGGATTCTTGTCCTGAACGCTCGGGGCCGTGTCGGCAGTCGGTTTGGCGCTGTTCTCCGCTGGCGGATTGTCGCTTTTGCCGGTGCCGAGAATGTCCTGCTTCATCGCCTGCATTTCCCGCTCGAGTTCGAGAATCCGCTCGTTATGCAACTGACGGCGAATCTCGTCGGCGCCGATCTCGCGCTCCACCTCGGCCTTGATCGAGTTGAAGCTGCGCTTGATCCGGCCGATCCACAGGCTGGCCGTACGCACGGCGCCTGGCAGGCGCTCGGGGCCGAGCACCACCAGGGCCACCAGACCGACCAGCAGCAGCTCGGTAAAACCGATGTCGAACATGGCTTAGTCTTTCTTCGCTGGCTCTTCGACCTTGCGTGCCTGGGCGTCGATGGTCTGGCCCTTGGGCTCTTCCACGGCTGGCTTTTCAGCTTCGCCGCTATCCATCGATTTGCGGAAACCCTTGATCGCGTCGCCCAGATCCGAGCCCAGGCTCTTCAGGCGCTTGGTGCCGAACAGCATGACCACGATGAGCAGGATGATCAGGAGTTGCCAGATGCTGATACCGCCAAAGCCCATGATATGTACTCCGTAATGAAGGTTTATTCGGATTGCGGTCGCGCGGCTTTTTCCGCGTGGCCGGAGAGGCCGAAACGGCGATCCAGTTCATCCAGTACAGCCTGGGGATGCTGGCCGAGGGCGGCGAGCATGACCAGGCTATGGAACCACAGATCGGCGGTTTCGTAGATCAGGTCCTTGCAGTCACCGCTGGCGGCGGCGTCCTTGGCGGCGAGGATGGTTTCCACCGATTCCTCGCCGACCTTTTCCAGAATCTTGTTCAGACCCTTGTGATACAGGCTGGCGACGTAGGAGCTGTCGGCCGCTGCGCCCTTGCGCGACTCCAGTACCTCGGCCAGGCGGCTCAGGGTGTCACTCATGGCTGTGTCCTGCATAGATGGCGTGCGGATCTTTCAGCACTGCGTCGACGGTTTTCCAGCCGCCATTCTCGTATACCCGATAGAAGCAGCTTTCGCGACCGGTGTGGCAAGCGATGCCGCCCAGCTGTTCGACCATCAGCACGATGACATCGGCGTCGCAATCCAGGCGCAGCTCGTGCAGCTTCTGCACATGGCCGGATTCCTCGCCCTTGCGCCACAACTTGCCACGTGAGCGCGACCAGTAGATGGCGCGTTGCTCGCTGGCGGTGAGGGCAAGGGATTCGCGGTTCATCCAGGCCATCATCAGGATGCGGCCAGTCTGGTAGTCCTGGGCGATGGCCGGCACCAGGCCGTCTTCGTTCCAGTGGATTTCGTCGAGCCAATCGTTCATCGGTATTCCGTGTCTGTTGCGCCGGGCCTCGGCCCGTGAATTCCTCAAGTGTGCCAGTGCCGCAGCCAACTGGCTATCGGCGCAGTATCAGATAGAGCCCGCCGCCGACCATCAGCCAGGCTGGCCAGGTGGCCAGCAGTGGTGCCAGGCCCTGCATGGCGCCAGCGCCGATCAGTGCCGCGCCAAGCAGGCGCAGTGGCCAGTGATCGCGCGATGCGGTGGTCTGGACCTGTACCGGCTGCTGCAGACGCTCCAGGGTGTCGCGGGCGATCTGTGACAGGTGCGGTACCTGCTCGGCTTGTTGCTGCAGGTTGCGCAGCAGATGCAGCGGGCTGATGCGCTCGCGCATCCAGCGTTCGAGGAAGGGCTGCGCGGTACTCCACAGATCCAGATCGGGGTAGAGCTGACGGCCCAGGCCTTCGATGTTGAGCAGGGTCTTCTGCAGCAGCACCAACTGCGGCTGCACTTCCATGTTGAAGCGCCGGGCGGTCTGGAACAGGCGCAGCAGCAACTGGCCGAAGGAGATGTCCTTCAGCGGCTTCTCGAAGATCGGCTCGCACACGGTGCGAATCGCCGCCTCGAACTCGTTGACCTTGGTGTCGGCCGGTACCCAGCCTGAGTCGATGTGCAATTGCGCGACCTTGCGGTAGTCGCGCTTGAAGAAGGCGATCAGGTTGCGCGCCAGGTAGTCCTGGTCTTCGTCGGTGAGGCTGCCGATGATGCCGCAGTCGATGGCGATGTACTGCGGGCTCCACGGCGTGCGGGTACTGACGAAGATGTTGCCGGGGTGCATGTCGGCGTGGAAGAAGCTGTCGCGGAACACCTGGGTGAAGAAGATCTCCACGCCGCGCTCGGCCAAAAGTTTCATGTCGGTGCGCTGGTCGGCCAGGGTTGCCAGGTCGGTCACCGGGATGCCATAGATGCGCTCCATCACCAGCACCTGGTGGCGGCACAGGTCCCAGTACACCTGCGGTACGTAGAGCAGAGGCGAGCCGTCGAAGTTGCGCCGCAACTGGCTGGCGTTGGCTGCTTCGCGCAGCAGGTCGAGTTCGTCGTAGATGGTCTTTTCGTAGTCGCTGACCACTTCCACCGGGCGCAGGCGGCGGGCATCGGCCGAGGCTTTCTCGGCGATACGGGCGATCAGGAACAACCAGGCAAGGTCCTGGCGAATCACCGGCTTGAGGCCCGGGCGCACTACCTTGACCACCACCTGCTCGCCGCTTTTCAGCTGCGCGGCATGCACTTGTGCCACCGAGGCCGAGGCCAGTGGCTGGCTGTCGAAACGGGCGAACAGCTCGCTCACTGGTGCGCCAAGCTGGCGTTCGATCAGGGCGATGGCTTGCTCTTCCGGGAAGGGCGGCACCTGATCCTGCAGGCGCGCCAGCTCATCGGCGATATCCGGCGGCAGCAGGTCGCGGCGGGTGGACAGCAGTTGGCCGAACTTGATGAAGATCGGCCCCAGGTCTTCCAGCGCCAGACGCAGGCGTGCTCCGCGCGACAGCCCCAGCGGCTTGCGCGGCAGCCAGCGCCAGGGCAGCAGGCAGGACAGCGCGCGCAGCCAGAATGGCAGCGGCAGCTCGAAGAGCATCTCGTCCAGTTGATAGCGGATGACTACGCGCTGGATGCGCAACAGGCGGCGAACGGCAAGCAGCTTCATGCGTCGGACTTATTGGCAGAAGTGAGGCGCTCGATGCGTGCTTCCAGGCGGTCGAGGGCGAGTTTGAGTTGATCCAGCTCGGCGAAACGCGCATCGGCTTCGCGCTGGCCCACCAGGGTGCGTGACTCTTCGGCCAGGTAGTCGGCCAGATTCTGCTTGAGGCTGGCGGCGCCGTGGCTGGCGAGATTGACCCGGCTGCGCAGGTGACCCGCGAGCAGGGTGGTGGCCACCGGGCCGAGCCAGCGCGAGATTTCGTATTCCCAGTCCAGCTCCAGATCCTGGAGGATGCCGGCCAGTTGCAGCAGCACCGCGCTGTCGCCATCGAGCGACACTTCCGGGCGGTGCAGGATGGCGGTTTTCTCGCGACTCAGGGCGAGGCGCGCCAGGCTGGAGGCAGGCGCGGTGAGTGTGCAGTCGGTGGGTGCATGCCATTGCGACGCCAGTTGCAGGCCGTCGCCGCTGGGCAGGATAAATATTTCCAGTGCTGGGTTCTGGCAATGTACAGCGATGACCTTGCCACTCAGCGTCTGCAGGCGCGGCAATGCCGTGCCATCGAGGCGCAGGACGCGGTTGAGGCCCGCCTCGACGCCCGCCAGCAAGCCCGTGATCAGCATTAAGGCTTGATGCCGCGATGCAGGGCGACGATGCCGCCAGTCATGTTGTGGTAGGTGACACGCTCGAAGCCGGCGTCGACCATCATCGCCTTGAGGGTTTCCTGATCCGGATGCATGCGGATCGACTCGGCCAGGTAGCGGTAGCTTTCCGAGTCATTGGTGATCAACTTGCCGGCCAGCGGCATGAAGCTGAACGAGTAGGTGTCGTAGACCTTTGCCAACAGCGGGTTGCCGGGCTTGGAGAACTCCAGCACCAGCAGGCGACCGCCGGGTTTGAGCACACGCAGCATCGAGCGCAGGGCGTCTTCCTTGTGGGTGACGTTGCGCAGGCCGAAGGCGATGGTGACCACGTCGAAGTGGTTGTCGGGGAACGGCAGCTTCTCGGCATCGGCCTGGACGAACTGCACGTTGCCGGCCACGCCCTTGTCCAGCAGGCGGTCACGACCGACCTTGAGCATGGAGTCGTTGATGTCGGCCAGCACCACTTGCCCGGTCGGACCGACGATGCTGGAGAACTTGCGGGTCAGGTCGCCAGTGCCGCCAGCGATGTCCAGCACGCGGTTGCCCGGACGCACGCCGGACAGCTCGATGGTGAAGCGCTTCCACAGGCGATGCAGGCCACCGGACAGCACGTCGTTCATCAGGTCGTACTTGGCCGCCACCGAGTGAAAGACTTCGGCCACTTTCTCCGCCTTCTGACTTTCCGGCACATCCTGGAAACCGAAGTGGGTGGTGGGTTCCTGCTCCTGGGCCTTGCGTGGATCGCTCATGTCGCTCTCACCGGGTAGAAAACCGCACCATTCTAAAGGCGCCTGGCGCCTTTGTCTTGCCTGGGTGCCCGCTTGCCCGATGGGCTGGTAGAGTGATGTGACCTCATGCCGCAGACGTGCGGCACGCCGCCAGTTCAAGGAGTTGCCATGTCCCGTATTCGTGTAGAACGATCCCATTCCCTCGGTCGCGAGGCCGCCCGCGAGAAGGCCGAACGCCTGGCCGAGCGCCTGGCCAGCGAGTACGACGTGCGCTACCGCTGGAATGGCGACACCCTTGAGTTCAAGCGCAGCGGTGCCGACGGCAGCATCGCGGTCGGTGAAGACACTGTGCGTGTGGAGCTCAAGCTCGGGCTGTTGCTGTCGCCCATGGGCGGCATGATCCAGCGCGAGATCGAGCAGGTGCTGGACAAATCGCTGGCCTGAGAGCAGTGGCAAGCCAGTAGGGTGCGCTGTGCCCGCCGCTACTGGGTCGCATTGAACATGCATGCTGTCGCCTGCTCTTAGTATGCGATTTCTAATTTTTCTCCTTAGGGTGTACCCAAGCCTGCATTCCGTGGGCGTTTCCGCTAACTGTCAAAGCGCGTGAGGTGCACCATGTCGAAAGTTGCCGTGAAGAAAAAAGTAGAAGCCGTGGTCGAAGACAAAGCCGGTCTGTTCGACGACGTGAAGGGCTATGCCCGCAAGATCTACCTCGCTGGCCTGGGCGCTTACGCCAAGGCGGGTAGCGAGGGGGCCGAATACTTCAAGGAGCTGGTCAAGGCCGGTGAAGGCGTCGAAAGCAAAGGCAAGAAGCTGGTCGACGAGCAGGTAGAAGCCGCCAACAGCCAGATCGAATCGGTCAAGCAGTCGGTCAATAGCAATGTCACCAGCGTTAAAGGCAAGGTCGAAGTTCAGCTCGACAAGATCGAGAAGGCTTTCGATACTCGTGTGGCTTCCGCTCTGAACCGTATCGGCATTCCGTCCAAGCAGGATGTTGAAGCACTCTCTGCTAAGCTGGATGAGCTGAGCGCGTTGCTCGAGCATGTCGCGCGTACCAAATAAGGAGATCAGGATGGCTGTTAAGAAGAAAACCGAGAAACAGACCAGCTCCTGGATCGGCGAGGTCGAGAAATACTCGCGTCAGATCTGGTTGGCAGGCTTGGGCGCTTATTCCAAGGTCAGCAAGGACGGCACCAAGCTGTTCGACACGCTGGTCAAGGACGGCGAGAAGGCTGAAAAGCAGGCCAAGAGCGAAGTCGACAAACAGGTTGATGCGGTGAAAGCCGGCGTCGGTTCCAAGGTCGGTTCCGCCAAGTCCAAGGTCGATGAAGTCCGGGGCAAGGCGATCGGCAAGTGGGGTGAGCTGGAAGAGGCCTTCGACAAGCGTCTGAACAATGCCATCTCGCGTCTGGGTGTACCCAGCCGCAATGAGGTCAAGGCATTGAATGACAAGGTCGACAGCCTGACCAAGCAGTTGGAGAAGATCACTGGTGTATCGGCCAAGTCGGTCGCCAAGCCTGCTGCCAAAGCTGCGCCCAAACCTGCCGCGAAGGCTGCCGCCAAGCCTGCTGCCAAACCTGCTGCGAAGCCGGCCGCCAAGCCTGCTGCCAAAGCTGCAGCCAAGCCCGCTGCCAAACCGGCTGCCGCGAAACCTGCAGCCGCCAAGCCGGCAGCTAAACCTGCGGCCAAGCCTGCGGCGAAACCGGCAGCCAAGGCCGCAGCGAAACCCGCTGCCAAGCCAGCCGCCGCCAAGCCTGCAGCTAAGCCAGCAGCCAAACCTGCTGCGGCGAAGAAGCCGGCTGCGAAGAAACCGGCAGCGCCCAAGGCAGCTGCGCCGAAACCGGCTGCACCGGCACCGGCTCCGGCCGCTGCTGCAACGCCGGCCGCTGCACCGGCTCCGGCTGCCGCTCCGGCAACTCCAGCCACCCCGTCCTGAGTTTCTCAGGATCAAAAACGCCCGGCCTAGTGCCGGGCGTTTTCGTTTGCGGTCGCAGGGTGCGCCATGCACAGCAACCGAGGCTGCGCGTCAGGCTTCCAGATACCGCTGCGCCAAGTGCTCGACGGTGCTGCGTGAGGGCTGGTTCAGGTGTGGCGCTACCAGCATCATGATCTGGTACACCACCAGGCGCACTTCACCTTCCTGGTCGAGGATGCGCTGATAGTCGAGAGAGAACAGCAGAGTCAGGGTGATCTGCTCGACCAGTTGGCCGAGCGCCTGGGTGCCGCTGGCCAGTTGGCCGTCGGTCATCAGGCGGGCGAGCAGGGAGGCCAGCGTGCGTTTCAGCGCGTTCAGCCAGTGACGAATGCCGCGCGCCAGTTTCGGCAGACGCCCGGCCAGGTTGGACAGGTCCTGGAAGAGAAAGCGGTACTGCGACAGGCGCTCGACGATCAGGTGCAGGAACAGCCAGTAGTCCTCGACGTCCAGCTGGGCTTCGGCTGGCGGGTCGAGCAAAGGCGCCATCTCGCTCTGGAAACGCTCGAACAGCTCCAGTACCAGCGGCTCCTTGCCATGGAAGTGGTAGTAGAGATTGCCCGGGCTGATGTCCAGCTCGTTGGCGATTTCCAGTGTGGAAACGTTGGGCTCGCCCTGCTCGTTGAACAGCTGCAGAGCGGTTTGAAGAATGCGCTCGCGGGTTTTCATCCTTGGCTTCTTGTTCGATTAGGCGCGAAGGGCTGACGATAACCGGCCGGCGTGCAGCCGGCCATCCCTTTAGTAAAAGTCGCGTAGCGACATCTCTCATGTCCTTCTCCCTTCGGGGGAAGGTGGCGCGAAGCGCCGGATGAAGGATGTGGGCATGCCGCGCAGGTTTTGTTGGCGCTGGGGGCTTCGTGGCATGCCGCTTCAGCGGATATGCACGTAAGTGCCCGGTGCCGCCTCCATGGCCGGATGGTTCTGGTTACCCAGCGCCATCAGGGTTTCGCGTTGCGCGCCGGAGCGTGCCTGCATCCACTCCAGCCACTGTGGCCACCAACTGCCTTGCTGGTGCGTGGCGTCGTGATACCAGGCGCGTGGGTCGGAGGTGAGCTTGGTGTTCTCGTAGTAGTTGGCCTTGGGGTTGCCCGGCGGGTTGAGAATGCTCTGGATATGCCCGCTATTGGACAGAATGAAGCGGCGGTTGCCGCCAAGCAGCAGGGTCGAGCGATAGACCGCATCCCAGGGCGTGATGTGATCGTTGATACCGGCCACGCTGAAGCTGTCGACGTTGACCTTGGCCAGATCCACTGGCGTACCGCAGACCTCCAACGCACCCGCGCGGCTAAGCGGGTTGTGTTTGAAGAAATCGATCAGGTCGCCATGCAGTGCAGCGGGCAGGCGCGTGTTGTCGTTGTTCCAGTAGAGGATGTCGAAGGCGGGCGGCTGCTTGCCGAGCAGGTAGTTGTTGACCCAGTAGTTCCAGATCAGATCGTTGGGGCGCATCCAGGCGAATACCCTGGCCATGTCGCGGCCGTCCAGCACGCCTTGCTGGTAGGAGCGGCGCTTGGCCGACTCGAGGGTTTCCTCGTCGGCAAAGAGCATCGCCGGGCTGTCGATCTGGCTATCGAGCAGGCTGACCATATAAGTGGCACTGGCAACCTTGCGCAGTTGGCGGCGTGCCTGCAGGTGGCCTTGCAGGGCGGCGATGGTCAGGCCGCCGGCGCAGGCGCCGAGCAGGTTGACGTCCTTGCTGCCGGAGATGGCGCGGCAGGCATCGACGGCCTCCTCGACGGCCTGCACGTAGCTCGACAGGCCCCATTCGCGGTGGCGCGGGTCGGGGTTGCGCCAACTGATCATGAAGGTCTGCAGGCCGTTCTTCAGTGCGTACTGGACGAAGCTCTTGTCGTTGGACAGGTCGAATATGTAGTACTTGTTGATCTGTGGCGGCACGATCAGCAGCGGGCGCAGGTACTGCTTTTCGCTCATCGGCTTGTACTGGATCAGTTCCAGAAGCTCGTTGCGGAAGACCACGGCACCTGGCGTGCAGGCCAGATTACGGCCGACCTCGAAGGCGTGTTTGCTGACCTGGCTGGGCAGACCGTCGTTATTCAGCAGGTCGTCGAGCAGATGGCGCAGGCCCTTGAAGGCGCTGCTACCTCCGGTGTTGAACAGCTCCTTGAGTGCCTGCGGGTTGAGCGGGCTGTTCGACGGTGACAGGGCGTCGCTCATCAGCGATGCGAGAAAGCGCGCGCGGGCGCGGTCATCGGCCGACAGGTCGCTGTCGTCGATCCACGCAGCCAGTTGTTTCTGCCACGCCAGATAGGCCTGCAGACTGCGTCGGTAGAAGGGGTTGAGGTGCCAGGTCGGGTCGGCGAAACGCGCGTCTTGCGGGTTGACCTTGTGCAGGGTATCGCCGAGCAGCACCCGGCCAAGCTGGCTGCCGAAGGCCAGCAGATGACGTCCACTGCGCACCGGGTTCTTCAGGCCCTGGGCGGCCAGCAGGCGCATGGTGGACAACAGATCGCGACCGCGCACGCCGACCACGGCGCTCTGGGCATTCATGAAACTGGCAGGTGCCGGCAGTGAAGCCGGGTTCGACTTGTCTCGCATGGGGCAACACTCCGTCGTCAAACCGTCTAGAGACTTTCATGGCGCGGACTGCCTGACACGCACCTTGTACTTGTGCAGGGTGTGCAGCAAGCCCTGTACCAGGCGCGCGGGAAGTGCATTCCAGAGCGCCGCGTCGAACAACAAGAGGCCTTGAGCGGCCCCTTTGTCGAGCACGCAGAACATTGCGCACTACGCTGGTGCGGTCAATGCTGGCGCAATGGTGTGGGCTGCGGGTGCATCACCGCGCGGTGCCGTTCCTCTTCGAGAAACTTCATGATGATCGGGGCCACCGCTTCGGCGCGGGTAACCAGGAACAGGTGGCCGTCGTCGATCACGTGCAGTTCGGCGTTGGGAATGCGCCAGGCCAGCAGGCGCATGTTGATCAGCGGAATCAGTGGGTCGTCGTCGCCGGCCATCACCAAGGTCGGTTGGCGGATCTTGTGCAGCCAGTGGATGCTGGTCCAGCCGAGGCCGGCGAACAGCTGCCAGTAGTAGCCCATCTTGCCGCCCGAGCGCACCTTGCTGGCGTGCGCCATGGCCAGCTTGGGGTCGCGCCGGAAGGCGCCACCGTAGATGTCCGGGGCGATGCGCACACCGTAGGACGGCTGCACATAGCGGCGTGGGCTGGCCATGCGCCAGAGCACCTTGGGCTTGCCCGGCACCATCACCGCGCCGGCAGACGTGGCGGCGAGGATCAGCTTCTTGCAGCGCTCGGGATAGTCATGGGCGAACTGCTGCGCCAGGGCGCCGCCCCAGGACACGCCGATGGCATTGACCTGACCGTAGTCGAGGTAATCGAGCATGCGCGCTGCCAGCTTGGCCAGACCGGGGAAGCGGTAGGGCGTGGCCGGCGTGGAGGAACCGCCGACACCGGGGACGTCGAAGGCGATGATTTCCAGCTCCGGGTCCAGGGCGGCGACGAAGGGCATCACCAGCTCCAGGTTGGCGCCGATGCCGTTGAAGATCAGCAGCGGCACCAACTGGCTGTTGCCTGGCCGCACCGCGGTGCGGATGGTCTGCCCATCGAGATCGATGGTGCGGAATACGAATGGTTGCGGCATAGGCGCAGCCCCTGTGGAGTTGAGCGCTGGAGAGGGCCGTCCGGGCCGCCTCCAGGGTTACCAGGGGTTACCTGGTTCCACGCCGGTCAGACCGTCGTGGCGTGCGGCACTTCCCGGTGCCGCTGCGGTTGAGACTGAAAATCAGCGTTCGTGTACATAGGTGCCCGGAGCGGCTTCGCCGGCCGGGAATTTCTTGTTGCCCAGCGCTCGTGGTGCATTCTTGGTTTCGCCCGAGCGTTCGCTCAGCCACGTCTGCCAATGTAGCCACCAGGAGTCGGCGTGCTTGGTCGAGCTTTCCTGCCAGGCCTTCGGGTCCAGCGGCATCTCGCTGTTGGTCATGTAGCGCGCCTTGGGATTACCCGGTGGGTTGAGAATGCTTTGGATATGGCCGCTGTTGGACAGCACAAACTCGCACTTGCCGCCGAACAGGTGCGCCGACTTGTAGCAGGAGTCCCATGGCGTGATGTGGTCGGTGGTGCCGGCGACGACGAAGAAATCACAGGTGACCTGCTTGAGGTCGATCGGTGTGCCGCAGACTTCCAGCGCGCCCGGACGGGTCAGTGGGTTGGTCTGGAACATGTCGATGAACTCGCCATGCAGCGCGGCCGGCAGACGTGTGGTGTCGTTGTTCCAATAAAGGATGTCGAACACTGGTGGCTCGTTGCCGAGCAGGTAGTTGTTGACCCAGTAGTTCCAGATCAGGTCGTTGGGGCGCATCCAGGCGAACACCTTGGCCATGTCGCTACCCTCCAGTACGCCGGCCTGGTAGGAGCGGCGCTTGGCGGCTTCCAGGGTCTTCTCGTCGGCGAACAAGGCAACCTGGGTGTCGAGCTGGGTATCGAGCACGCTGACCAGCAGGGTCAGGGCGTTGACCTTCTGCTGGCCAAGCGCTGCATAGTGACCGAGCAGCGAGGCAGTGGTCAGGCCGCCGGAGCAGGCGCCAAGCATGTTGACGTCCTTGCTGCCGGTGATGGCGCAGATCACGTCGATGGCTTCCTTGAGCGCCTCGATGTAGGTGGACAGGCCCCACTCGCGCTGCGCCTTGGTCGGGTTGCGCCAGCTGACCACGAAGGTCTGTACCTGGCTGCGCAACAGGAAGCGCGCCAGGCTCTTGTCGGGTGACAGGTCGAAGACGTAGAACTTGTTGATCTGCGGTGGCACCACCAGCAGCGGGCGCTCGTGCACGCTCTCGGTGATTGGCTTGTACTGGATCAGCTCCAGCACATCGTTGCGAAATACCACGGCGCCGTCGGTGGTGGCCAGGTTCTTGCCGACCTCGAAGGCCTCCATGTTCACCTGGCTGGGCATGCCGCCGTTGTGCACCATGTCCTTGGCCAGGTGGGAGAGACCATCGAGCAGGCTTTTGCCGCCGGTTTCGAAGAAGCGTTTGACCGCGGCCGGGTTGGCCATGCTGTTGGACGGCGCCATGGCTTCGGTCATCAGGTTGATGACGAAGTGGCCGCGACTGGCGTCCTGCTCGGACAGCGAGCTGTGTTCGATCCAGTCATGCAGTTCCTTGCGCCAGGCCAGGTAGGTCTGCAGGTAGCGGCGATATAGCGGGTTCTGGCTCCAGGCCGGGTCGGCGAAACGGCGGTCGCCGTCTTCAGGCTTGAGCGCGGACTGGCCGAGCATGACGTTCTTCAGTTCGAGGCCGAAATGGGCGACGTGCTTGGCGCTGTGGAAGGGTTGCTTGAGTGCCTGGGAGAGCACCATGCGGGCAGAGGTCAGGAGATCCTTGCCGCGGATACCAATCACCGGGTTGAGTCCCAGGGTGTTTTCCGAGGCCTGGCGTTTCAGGTCTTCGTTATTCTTATCACTCATCTACGACGCTCCATTGTCCTGAGACGAATACCGGCCTGCCAGGGCGCACGGCGACACAGGGCCTGGTACTGCTCGGGTTACCGGGGGCGGATCGAGTCCGCGTATTTCGTTGCACCTGGCACTGCCAAATGCAGGGAACCTGCCAGTTCCTTGGTTACCCGAGTTTGTGAAGTTAAGCAAGCTGCTCGATGGCGCAGGAGTATGCCGCGATAGATTAGAAAACTCGCCCTAACTGTCGTTAACGTGGTCGTTGGCGGATGCGCCGAGCGCTCTGTGGCAAGGGTTTTCCTGACGCCTCAGAGCATCAGACGTACGACCGATTCGCTGGGGTCGCGGGATTTCCCTGCGGCGCTGAGCTGCGCCAGATAGTCGGCCCACAGCTGATCATGCCGGGTGGCCAACTCGTGCAGATAGTCCCAAGTGAACAGGCCGCTGTCATGGCCGTCGTCGAAGCACAGTTTCAGTGCATAGTTGCCGGCCGGTTCGATGCGCTCCAGGCCGACGTTGAGCTTGCCGGTCTGCAGAATCGGCTTGCCATGCCCCTGCACCTCGGCCGAGGGCGAGTGCACACGGAGGAACTCGGCGCTGAGCGAATAGCTCTGTTCACCGTAGCGCAGTTCCAGGGTTTTCGAGGCCTTGTGCAGTTTGATCGCGCTGGGGATGGGCATGGCTGGTTTCCGTGATCTTTTCAGGCGTTACGCCCAGTTGGG
Organism: Ectopseudomonas toyotomiensis; assembly: GCF_017167985.1. Taxonomy (NCBI): domain Bacteria; kingdom Pseudomonadati; phylum Pseudomonadota; class Gammaproteobacteria; order Pseudomonadales; family Pseudomonadaceae; genus Ectopseudomonas; species Ectopseudomonas toyotomiensis. The sequence continues at coordinate 2,884,862 of NZ_CP070505.1, forward strand.
AGCCTGCACTGTTCTGTAGGAGCGGATTTATCCGCGAATTTCGCGGCTGAAGCGGAATGTCGCCCAGCCGCTCCTACAGAATGACGCCGACCACCGGCTACAAGATCGGGCTACGGGGCTTACAGAATATAGCGCGACAGGTCTTCGTCCTGTGCCAGCTCGCCGAGGTGACCGTTGACGTAAGCCGCGTCGATACGGATCGGCTCGCCGTTCTGCTGGCCTGCCAGGTCGCCGGCACTGAAGGACACCTCCTCCAGCAGGCGCTCGAGCAGCGTGTGCAGGCGGCGGGCGCCGATGTTTTCGGTCTTCTCGTTGACCTGCCAGGCGATCTCGGCCAGACGCTTGATGCCGTCTTCGGCGAACTCGATGTTCAATCCCTCGGTCTGCAGCAGTGCACTGTACTGCTCGGTGAGCGAGGCATGCGGCTCGCTGAGGATGCGCTCGAAGTCCTGCGGGCTCAGCGCTTTCAACTCGACGCGGATCGGCAGGCGACCCTGCAGTTCGGGCACCAGATCGCTGGGTTTGCTCAGGTGGAAGGCACCGCTGGCGATGAACAGGATATGGTCGGTCTTGACCATGCCCAGCTTGGTGTTGACCGTGCAGCCTTCGATCAGCGGCAGCAGGTCGCGTTGCACGCCTTCACGCGACACATCGGCGCCGCCGGTATTGCCGCGCTTGGCGACCTTGTCGATCTCGTCGATGAAAACGATGCCGTGCTGCTCGACGGCTTCCAGGGCTCGAGCCTTGAGTTCTTCCTCGTTGACCAGGCGCGCGGCCTCCTCGTCGCGCACCAGTTTCAGCGCGTCGGCGACCTTGAGCTTGCGGCTCTTCTTCTTGCCCTTGCCCATGCTGGAGAACAGGTTCTGCAGCTGGTTGGTCATTTCTTCCATGCCTGGCGGGGTCATGATCTCTACGCCCATGGGCGAGTCGGCCACTTCGATGTCGATTTCCTTGTCGTTCAACTGACCTTCGCGCAGGCGCTTGCGGAACAGCTGACGGGTATTGGAATCCTCGCTGCGCACCGGCTCGTCACCGAAGCCCTGGCGCGCGGGTGGCAGCAGCGCGTCGAGGATGCGCTCCTCGGCGGCATCTTCGGCGCGGTGGCGGACCTTGGTGATTTCCTGCTCACGCAGCATTTTCACCGCTGCATCGGCCAGGTCGCGGATGATCGATTCGACATCGCGGCCGACATAGCCGACCTCGGTGAACTTGGTGGCTTCCACTTTCAGGAACGGCGCATTGGCCAGCTTGGCCAGACGACGGGCGATCTCGGTCTTGCCGACGCCGGTGGGGCCGATCATCAGGATATTCTTCGGCGTGACTTCCTGGCGCAGTTCGGCCGGCAGCTGCATGCGCCGCCAGCGGTTGCGCAGGGCGATGGCTACGGCGCGCTTGGCGTCGTCCTGGCCGATGATGTGGCGGTTGAGTTCGTGGACGATCTCGCGGGGCGTCATGGACATGGAGTTTGGCTCGCTATCGAATCTGTATGAAGAACGGACGTCACTCGGGCGCGTCCAGTTCCTCTATTGTCTGGTGATGATTGGTGAACACGCAGATGTCGCCGGCGATGCCGAGTGCAGTCTGCGCTACCTCGAGGGCGGACAGGTCGGTCTTCATCAGCAGGGCGCGGGCGGCGGCCTGGGCGAAGTTGCCGCCGGAGCCCATGGCGATCAGGCCTTCCTCGGGTTCGACGACGTCGCCGTTGCCGGTGATGATCAGCGAGGCGTCCTTGTTGGCCACTGCCAGCATGGCTTCCAGGCGGCTCAGGCTGCGATCGGTACGCCAGTCCTTGGCCAGCTCGACGGCGGCGCGCACCAGGTGACCCTGGTGTTTTTCCAGCTGGCCTTCGAAGCGCTCGAACAGGGTGAAGGCGTCGGCGGTGGCACCGGCGAAGCCGGCCAGCACCTGGCCGTGGTAGAGGCGGCGCACCTTCTTGGCGTTGCCCTTCATGACGGTGTTGCCGAGGGAAACCTGGCCGTCGCCAGCCATCACGACCTTGCCGTGGCGGCGCACTGAAACGATGGTGGTCAAGGGTGAATCTCCACGCTGCGGGGCGAACTTGCCCGGATGGAAACTCAGATGGGGGGCCCGCCGCAGCTTTTCAACCGGCGGCGGGTCAATCGGCGATCAGCGGACCTGGCGTTGCTGTAACAGCAGGTTGCTGAAGCCGCCGGCTGCCAGGGTCTTCTGCGCGCTGGCCAGTTGCTCGCGGCTGGCGAAGGGGCCGACCAGTACGCGGTGCCAGGTTTCCTCACGCACCTTGCCGGTTTCTACCCGTACGTTCTGGCCGAGCAGGATGATCTGCGCGCGCAGGCCGTCGGCGTCATCGCGTTTACGGAACGAGCCGGCCTGCAGGAAGAACTGCGTGGTGACCGGCGCGCTTGCCAGGACGGGTGGTGGGGGCGGCGGCACCTGGCCGTTAAGGGCCGCTTCGGCGCGAGCGGTGTCGATCTTCGCGGCTTCTTCCGGGGTGACCGGCTTTTGCTCAGGCACGGGTGGTGGCGTTTCTTCCAGTGCCTGCGGCAGGATCACTTCCGACTCCGGCAGCAGAGTGTAGAAGTCGTACTTGGGCCTGGATGGCTCGGGTTGCGTCGGCTTCGGCTCAGGCTTGGTGCTGCGCACTTGTTCGCCCTTGTCGCGCTTGATCTCGTCACGGCCTGGTTCGAGGCTGAACAGGAACATGAAGAAACCGCCGACCACCAGGCCGCAGGCCAGCCAGATCCAGCCCGGTACCGGCTTCTTCGCTGGGGCCTGATAGCGACTGGCGCCGCGTTTCGGCGCCGGCTTCTTGCGCGCTGCCATTTACATCCGCTCCAGAGTTTCCAGGCCGAGCAGCTCCAGGCCCTGCTTGAGGGTGCGGCCGGTCAGGGCAGCCAGGCGCAGACGGCTGTCGCGCGTAGCTTCGCTCTCGGCGCTGAGGATCGGGCAGTTCTCGTAGAAGCTGGAGAACAGGCCGGCGATGTCATACAGGTAAGCGCAGAGCATATGCGGCGTGCCTTTCTCGGCGACATTGCCGAGCAGCTCGCCGAACTGCGCCAGTTTGGCGGCCAGGGCCTGCTCCTGATCGGCGACCAGGGTGATCTGCCCGCCGATTTCATCCACACCCTTGCCCAGCTTGCGGAAGATGCTGGCGACGCGGGTGTAGGCGTACAGCAGGTAGGGTGCGGTATTGCCCTCGAAGCTGAGCATCAGGTCGAAGTTGAAGCTGTAGTCGCTGGTGCGGTGCTTGCACAGGTCGGCGTACTTCACCGAGGCGATGCCGACCACGCGGGCGATTCTACGCAGCTCGTCCTCGCCCAGTTCCGGGTTCTTGTCCTTGACCAGGCTGTAGGCGCGCTGTTCGGCTTCGTCGAGCAGTTGCACCAGCTTCACCGTGCCGCCGTCGCGGGTCTTGAACGGGCGGCCGTCCGGGCCGTTCATGGTGCCGAAGCCCATGTGTTCCATGTCCATGCTGGCCGGGACGAAGCCGGCCAGGCGCGCGCAGGCGAAGACCATCTGGAAGTGCAGGGCCTGGCGCTGGTCGACGAAGTACAGCACGCGGTCGGCCTTGAGCACGCCTGCGCGGTAGCGGGTGGCGGCCAGGTCGGTGGTGGCGTACAGGTAGCCGCCGCCTGCCTTCTGCACGATCAGCGGGAGCGGGTTGCCTTCGGCGTTCTTGAATTCGTCCATGAACACGCACTGGGCGCCGTTGTCTTCGGTCAGCAGGCCCTTGGCGGCGAGATCGGCGACCACCTGCGGCAGGTCGTCGTTATAGGCGCTCTCGCCCTTGACGTCGGCCATGGAGAGCTTGACGCCGAGACGGTCATACAGCGCCTGGCAGTGCGACAGGGAAATGTCGTTGAAACGGTGCCACAGGCGCAGGCACTCGGCGTCGCCGGCCTGTAGTTGCACCACCAGCTCACGGGCGCGGTCGGCGAACTCGAGGGATTCGTCGAAGCGCTTCTTGGCGGCGCGGTAGAAACCTTCCAGGTCGGCCAGCTCGCTTTCGGCGGCGGCCGGGTTTTCCTGCATGTAGGCCAGCAGCATGCCGAATTGGGTGCCCCAGTCGCCGACATGGTTCTGGCGGATCACGGTGTCGCCGAGGAACTCCAGTACGCGCGCCACGCCGTCTCCGATGATGGTCGAGCGCAGGTGGCCGACGTGCATTTCCTTGGCCAGGTTCGGCGCCGACAGGTCGACCACCACGCGCTGCGCGGGGCCGTTCTTACGCACGCCGAGCTGGGCGTCGGCCAGTGCCGCTTCCAGGTACTGAGCCAGGACATCGCTGTTCTGGAAGAAGTTGAGAAAGCCGGGACCGGCGATTTCCACCTTGGTGATCTGCTCGTCGGCCGGTAATGCCGCGATCAGTTTCTCGGCCAGGTCGCGCGGCTTCATGCCGGCGGGTTTGGCCAGCATCATGGCGATGTTGCTGGCGAAGTCGCCGTGACTCTTGTCCTTGGTGTTCTCCACCTGGATGGCCGGCGTCAGGCCAGCAGGCAGCACGCCTTCGGCGGTCAGGCGGTCGAGGGCTTGCTGGATCAGGTGGCGAATGCTGTCTTTCATGTTCGGCTCGGGTTGCCTTGGGGCTTTGATCGAAAACTGCGCATTATAGAAGTAGCGACAGGCTGCAGGCCATAACTTGTAGGGTGCGCTATGCGCACAAAGGGTTGCCTGGTTGCGAATCGAGAAGCGGGTGCGCACGGCGCACCCTATGGTTAGGCGAAGCGGTGGTGCGTCAAAACAGGTCGATCGGGTCGACATCCAGCGACCAGCGCACTGCACGACCGCTGGGCATTTGTTCCAGTGCATGCAACCAGCGGTTGAGCAGCCTGTGCAGTGGCGCGCGGGCATTGCCCTGCAGCAGCAGTTGCGCGCGGAAGCGCCCGGCGCGGCGTTCCATCGGTGCGGGCACCGGTCCGAGCAGTTCGATGCCGGTCAGACCCAGTTCGCCCAGCAAATGTTCGGCCTCGCTGCAGGCCTCATCGAGAAAACTCTCGGCCTGGCCAGGCTTGTGCGCTTCGGCGCGCAGCAACGCCAGGTGGCAGAACGGTGGCAGACCGGCACTGCGGCGTTCGCTCAGCGCCTGTTCGGCGAAGGCGAAGTAGCCTTGCTCGGTCAGTTGCACCAGCAGCGGATGGTCGGCCAGGTGGCTCTGGATGATCACCTTGCCCGGTTCCTCGGCGCGGCCGGCGCGACCGGCAACCTGCACGATCAGCTGCGCCATGCGCTCGCTGGCGCGGAAATCGGCGGAGAACAGGCCGCCGTCGGCATCGAGGATCGACACCAGTGTCACTCTGGGGAAGTGATGACCCTTGGCGAGCATCTGGGTGCCGACCAGGATGCACGGCTCGCCCTTGTTGATGGTGGCGAACAGGCGATCCATCGCCCCCTTGCGTGACGTGCTGTCGCGGTCGATGCGCAGCACCGGGTAGTCGGGGAACAGCACCGCCAGGCGCTCTTCGGCGCGCTCGGTGCCAGCGCCGACCGGGCGCAGGTCGACGTGCTGGCATTTCGGGCAGTTGCTCGGTTGCTTCTCGACATGCCCGCAGTGATGGCAGCGCAGTTCCTGGTAGCGCTGGTGCACAGTCATGCGTGCATCACAACGCGGGCACTCGGATAACCAGCCGCAGTCATGGCAGAGCAGTGTCGGGGCGAAGCCGCGGCGGTTGAGAAACACCAGCACCTGCTGGCCGGCGGCGAGGGTCTGGGCGATGGCCTGCTGCATCGGTCCGGAGATGCCCGAGTCCAGTGGCCGGCTCTTCACGTCCAGGCGTAGGAAGCGCGGCTGGCTGGCACCGCCGGCGCGCTGTGTCAGCTTGAGCAGGGCATAGCGGCCGCTGTAGGCGTTGTGCAGGCTTTCCAGCGAAGGTGTGGCCGAGCCGAGGACGATGGGCACGTCTTCCTGGCGGGCGCGCACCAGCGCCAGGTCACGGGCGTGGTAGCGCAGACCTTCCTGCTGTTTGTAGGAAGCGTCGTGTTCTTCGTCGACGATGATCAGCCCCGGGTTCTTCATCGGCGTGAACAGCGCCGAGCGCGTGCCGATGATGATGTCGGCCTCGCCATCGCGTGCCGCCAGCCAGGCGTCGAGACGCTCGCGGTCGTTCACTGCCGAATGCAGCAGGGCGATACGTGCATTGAAGCGGCGAGCGAAGCGGTCGAGGGTCTGCGGCCCGAGGTTGATCTCGGGGATCAGCACCAGCGCCTGCTTGCCGGCCTCCAGGCATTGGTGGATCAGTTGCAGGTAGACCTCGGTCTTGCCACTGCCGGTGACGCCCGCCAGTAGGAAGGCATTGAACTGGCCCCAGCCTGACGCCACGGCATTCACCGCGGCACGCTGCTCGGCATTCAGTGGTAGTTCCGGTTGTGCCAGCCAGTGCGCCGGCTTGGCATGAGGCTGGGTGCGGCGCACCTCGACCCGTACCAGCCCCTTCTCATGCAGTAATTGCAGGCTGTCGCGGTTGAGTTGCAGCTGGCTGAGCAGGCTGTGGGCAACGCCATGCGGGTGTTGCGCCAGTGCCTTGAGCGCGTCGCGCTGGCGTGGCGCGCGGGCCAGGCGTGGGTCGTCGACGCTGGCGCCTTTGTTGGCCAGCCAGTAACGCTCCTGGCGGGTTTCGGCGGGTTCGCCCTGGCGGAGCAACACGGGCAAGGCCCAGCTCAGGGTGTCGCCTAGGCTGTGCTGGTAGTACTGCGCCGTCCACAGGCACAGCTTGAACAGCGACGCCGGCAGCGGTGGGCGGGCGTCGAGCAGTTCCAGGGCGGGCTTGAGCTTGTCCGTCGGGACCTCGCTCTGGCTGTCGACTTCTACCAGCACGCCGATCATCTCGCGCCGGCCGAAGGGCACGCGTAGGCGTGCGCCTGGCTGCAAGGCGCTGCGCGACACGCCGGCGGGGGCGAGGTAGTCGAACAGGCGGCGCAGCGGCGAGGGCAGCGCGAGGCGCAGGATCAGGTTGGGCAAGCCAGAAGCTCCATTGACAGGCCGGCGATCTTAACACGCGACGACCGGCGCCTTGCGTGGCTTGCATCGGTCTGCGTCTCTGGTAAGATGCGCGGCCTATTTCTGTGCGGTGCCTGACATTGGTCGGGTGGCGGCACGACTACCCCGAGGAAAGCACGATGAAAGCCGATATCCATCCGAACTACGTCGAAATCGACGCTACCTGCTCCTGCGGTAACGTGATCAAGACCCGCTCCACCCTGGGCAAGAACCTGAGCCTCGACGTTTGCTCCGAGTGCCATCCGTTCTACACCGGTAAGCAGAAAGTGCTGGACACCGGCGGCCGTATTGATCGCTTCAAGCAGCGCTTCGGCGTATTCGGCGCCAAGTAAGCGACCGAACGAAAACGGAATCTGGCATGCGCCACTCCGTGATACTGAAAAAGGCGTCCCTGGTGGGCGCCTTTTTCGTTTCTCTGCTTTGCGTCGATCTGGCTCAGGCCTTCTGTCCGTTACGCACAGATCTGGCTCAGGTCGTCGTACGTCAGGTGGTCGATGGCGACACCGTGCGTCTGGCCGACGGGCGCAGCATTCGCCTGATCGGCATCAACGCGCCTGAGTTGGGGCGCAAGGGGAGCAGCGACGAGCCTTTCGCTGTGCAATCCAAGCGTCGTCTGCAGGCGTTGGTCGATGCCAGTGATGGCCGTGTCGGCCTGCTCTACGGCGAGCAGCGCAAGGATCGTTACGGTCGTACCCTGGCCCACCTTTACGACCGTCAGGGGCGTAATCTGGAAGCACAGCTGCTGGGTGAAGGCCTTGGGTTCATGGTCGCCGTGGCGCCCAATAGTGCACTCGTGAGTTGTCAGGTAGAGGCCGAGCGCCAGGCACGGCGTCAGCGTCTGGGTGTGTGGCGCACCGAGCAAGTGAAGACGGCTGGCCGAATAAAAAGTGGCGGCTTCGCCTTGCTCGGCGGGCGGGTTACCGGCGTGCAACGCAATCGTGGCGGCCTCTGGCTCGATCTCGATGGTGGTCGGGTATTGCGCGTGGCGCCAGAACTGCTCGGCGAGTTCGATGTGCGCGCCTTGCAGCGGCTCGAAGGGCGACGGGTGGAGGCGCGGGGCTGGGTCATCGATCGCCAGAGTCGCGGTGGCTTGAAATCTGGGCAGGCGCGCTGGATGCTGCCGCTTACTCATTCGGCGATGCTGGAGGTGTTGCCATGATACGCGCATTGACGCTGTGTTTTATCTGCGGCTGGTTGGCGGGTTGCGCGGTCAATCCCGCCACGGGCCGCACCGATTTCGTGATGATGAGCGAGCGCCAGGAGCTGGATCTTGGTGCGCGTTACAACCAGGAAATCCTCAAGCAGTATCCGCGCTATGAGGACGCCAAGTTGCAGGCCTATATCCAGCGCGTCGGCGAGCGGGTGGCACGCAGCAGCCATCGCAATCAGCTCAACTATGTCTTCACTCTGGTAGACAGTCCGGACGTCAACGCCTTCGCCCTGCCGGGGGGCTACATCTATATCCATCGTGGCCTGCTCGCCTATCTCAATTCCGAAGCGGAACTGGCGGCCGTGCTGGGCCACGAGGTCGGTCACGTGACCGCGCGCCACAGCGTGCGCCAGCAAAGCCAGTCCACGGCCTGGGGGCTGCTAGGTCAGGCTGCGGCCATCGGTACCGGTGTCGGGGCGGTAGGGGATCTGACCAGTGCCATGGGCAATGCTTTCGTGCGCGGCTACGGGCGCGACATGGAGCTGGAAGCCGACGGCCTTGGCGCGCAATACCTGGCGCGTGGTGGCTACGATCCGCAAGCGATGATCGAGGTGGTCAAGGTGCTCAAGGCGCAGGAGGATTTCGCCCGCGAGCAGGCAGCCAAGCGCGGCGAAGCTCCCGCGGCGGGTGGCTACCACGGCTTGTTCGACACCCACCCGGACAATGATCGTCGTCTGCAGGAGGTGATCGGTCCTGCACGTGCGCTGGTGGGCGGCAATCAGGAAGTGGGGCGCGACAACTTCCTGCAGATGCTCGATGGCCTGGTGTTCGGCGATTCGGCCGCCAGCGGCATTCGTCGTGGGCGCAATTTCTATCACGGCGAGCTGGACTTCACCCTGACCTACCCGCAGGGCTGGCAACTGGTCAATCGCCCCGATGTGTTGATCGGCCACACCCCGGATGAGCAGGCTTTCATCGCCATGACCCTGGAGGCGGCGGACAAGCGTCTGTCGCCCGCCGAATTTCTGCGCCAGCGCGTCGGCAATCAGCGTCTGGTGGCCGGCGAGGAGTTGCGTCTTGGCGCGCTGCAGGGCTATACGGCGGTGTTGCAGGGGCAATCGGCGCGCCGTGTTGCGGTAATCTATCGCGGTGACAACGCTTACCTGTTTGTGGCAGCGGTGAAAGGGCGTGCCTCGCTGGAAACCGAGGACCAACGTTTCCTTGAGGTTATCCGCAGTTACCGGCCGCTGAAGCCTGCCGAACGCAAGCTGGCCGAGCCAGTGCGCCTGCACCTGGTAAGGGCGAAGGCAGGGCAGAGCATCTCCGCTTTGGCCAAGAATTCGCCGCTGCCAGTCGATGGCGAGGCCCAGTTGCGTCTGCTCAACGGGCTCTACCCAAGCGGTGAGCCGCGTGCTGGAGAGTGGCTGAAAACGCTGCGCTAGCGCGGCGCTTCAATCGCGACCGAACGGTCTTGTGCAGGTGTATACAACTTGCGTATCCTCGGCCGCCTGCCCGTTCAACAGCCAACAAAAGCGGAAATGCCACTATGTCAGATCTAAAAACTGCCGCTCTCGAATATCACGCCCAGCCCCGCCCCGGTAAGCTGAGCGTCGAGTTGACCAAAGCCACCGCTACTGCCCGCGACCTGTCGCTGGCCTACAGCCCGGGTGTCGCTGAGCCGGTTCGCGAAATCGCTCGTGACGCCGAGCTGGCCTACCGTTACACCGGTAAAGGCAACCTGGTAGCCGTTATTTCCGATGGCACCGCCATCCTCGGCCTGGGTAACCTCGGCCCCCTGGCCTCCAAGCCGGTGATGGAAGGTAAAGGCGTGCTGTTCAAGCGTTTCGCCGGTATCGATGTATTCGATATCGAAGTCGATTCGGAAAGCCCGCAGGCTTTCATCGACACCGTCAAGCGCATCTCCATCACCTTCGGCGGCATCAACTTGGAAGATATCAAGGCCCCCGAGTGCTTCGAGATCGAGCGCGCACTGATCGAGCAGTGCGACATTCCGGTATTCCACGATGACCAGCACGGCACTGCGATCGTTACCGCTGCCGGCATGCTCAACGCCCTGGAAATCGCCGGCAAGACCCTGGAAGAGGCGAAGATCGTCTGCCTGGGTGCCGGTGCTGCCGCCATCTCCTGCATGAAGCTGCTGGTGAGCATGGGCGCCAAGGTCGAGAACATCTTCATGATCGATCGCAAGGGCGTGATTCACGCTGGCCGCGATGATCTGAACCAGTACAAGGCGGTATTTGCTCACGAAACCGATCGTCGCACCCTGTCCGATGCGCTCGACGGCGCGGACGTATTCGTCGGTCTGTCCGGCGCCAACCTGCTGAGCCCGGAAGATCTCCAGCGTATGGCGGCCAACCCGATCGTCTTCGCCTGCTCCAACCCGGATCCGGAAATCAAACCGGAGCTGGCGCACGAGACGCGCAACGACGTGATCATGGCCACCGGTCGTTCGGACTATCCGAACCAGGTTAACAATGTGCTGGGTTTCCCCTTCATCTTCCGCGGTGCTCTGGACGTGCGCGCCACCCGCATCAACGAAGAGATGAAGATCGCCGCAGCGCTGGCGCTGCGTGATCTGGCCAAGTTGCCGGTACCGCAGGAAGTCTGCGACGCCTACGGCGGTATCGAGCTGTCGTTCGGTCGTGAGTACATCATTCCGAAGCCAATGGACCAGCGTCTGATCACCGTGGTTTGCGATGCAGTGGCCAAGGCTGCCATCGAATCCGGCGTGGCGACTCTGCCCTATCCGAAGCACTATCCGCTCAAGTCGGTGGATGAAGTGTTCAACGGCTGATCGGCCTGGCAATAAAAAACCCGCTTCGGCGGGTTTTTTATTGTCGATGATTCGGCTCAGGGCGACGCTTACTGTCGTGTGAGCCTTATCCTAGAACAAGTCGATCGGCGCCATCTCGTCGGCCGGTAGCGGGCTGCCAGGCACGCCCATGCCAGGTTCGAACTCGCTCATCGGAGGGGGCGAGTCTTCACTCTTGAACAGTTCGAAATAGGCGTCCGGTGTGCCGGGTGCGGCAGCGCGGCCACTGATTGGGTCGACGCGCAGCGTCAGTAGCCCCTTGGGTTCCTTGGGCAGATGGTTGGGGCGATCCTTGAGTACTGCGCCCATGTAGTTCATCCAGATCGGCAGCGCGACAGTGCCGCCGTACTCATGGCGGCCCAGGCTCTCCGGCTGGTCGAAGCCGGCCCAGACGGTGGTGACGTAATCGGCGTTGTAGCCTGAGAACCAGCTGTCCTTGGACTCGTTGGTGGTGCCGGTCTTGCCTGCCAGGTCATTGCGGCCAAGGGCGAGAGCACGGCGGCCGGTACCGCGCTTGATCACGTCCTGCAGCATGCTGGTCATGATGTAGGCGGTGCGCTCGTCGATGATCTGTTCGGCGACCTTGGGCTCCTCCAACGGCAACTCATCAGTTGCGTTGACGGTGAGGTTGGCGTTCTCCTCGGTCGGTGCGCTGCCTGGCACGCGGGCCGGATTGGCGCGGAACAGCGGCTTGCCGTTGCGGTCATCGATTCGTTCGATCAGGTACGGCTCGATCTTGTAACCGCCATTGGCGAAGACGGCCCAGCCCTCAGCTATTTCCATGGGGGTCAGGCTGGCAGTGCCGAGTGCCAGTGACAGGTTGCGTGGCAGATCCTGCGGGGCGAAGCCGAAGCGCTCGATATAGCGCAAGCTACGGTCGATGCCCATGTCCTGCAGCAGGCGGATGGAAACCAGGTTGCGCGACTTGTACAACGCTTCGCGCATGCGAATCGGGCCGAGGAAGGTGTTGTTGTCGTTCTTCGGACGCCACTTCTGTGACAGGTAGTCGTCGGAGAGGATGATTGGCGCATCGTTGACCAGCGTCGCTGCAGTGTAGCCGCTATCGAGAGCCGCGCTATAGATGAAGGGCTTGAAGCTCGAACCCGGCTGGCGCTTGGCCTGCACGGCGCGGTTGTAGTTGCTCTGATCGAACGAGAATCCACCGACCAGTGACTGAATGGCGCCGCTGTATGGGTCGAGGGAAACCAACGCGCTCTGCGCAGCGGGGACTTGGGTGAAACGCAGGCTGCCATCCTCCTGGCGCTGCACGCGAACGATATCGCCGATCTGGGTGACATCGCCAGGCTGCTGCGGCCGCGGTCCGAGGCTGTTGGTGTTGAGGAAAGGACGTGCCCATTTCATGCTGTCCCACGACACCGCTTGTTCTTCGCCGTTACGGGTCAGTACCAGAATGCCGCTTTTCTCGACCTGGGTAACCACGGCAGGCTCCAGGCCGCCGATGCTGCGGTACTTGGCCAGCTCGGCCAGCCAGGTTTCGCGGGTCATGCCCGGCAGGCGACTCTCAGGACCGCGATAGCCGTGGCGCTGGTCATAGGCGATCAGTCCGTCACGCAGGGCGGTGTTGGCCACTTCCTGCAATTGGCTGGGCACGGTGGTGGTGACGTTGAAACCTTCGGTGTAAGCCTCGCTGCCATAGCGACCGACCATCTCCGCACGCGCCATCTCGGCTATATAAGGCGCGCTCAGTTCGGGAGCAGGTACGTGATAGCGCGCGTCGACTTCTTCGGCCAGGGCTTGCTCGTAGCTGGCCTGATCGATACGGCCCAGGCGATACAGGCGGCCGAGAATCCAGTCGCGGCGCTCCTTGGCGCGGGTCGGATTGACCAGCGGGTTGTAGCGCGACGGTGCTTTCGGCAGGCCGGCGATCATCGCCATTTGCGCCAAGTTCAGGTCACGGATCGATTTGCCGTAGTACACCTGTGCAGCAGCTTCGATGCCGTAGGCGCGGTGGCCGAGGTAGATCTTGTTGACGTAGAGCTCGAGGATCTCGTCTTTGCTCAGTTCGCGCTCGATCTGCAAGGCCAGGAGAATTTCGGTGGCCTTGCGCGAGAAACTGCGCTCGCTGGTGAGGAAGAAGTTCTTCGCTACCTGCATGGTGATGGTGCTGCCACCGCTCTGAATCTGGCCGCTTTTCAATAATTGCGTGGCAGCGCGCATCAGGCTGGTCACATCGACGCCATAATGATTGGCGAAATTATCGTCTTCGGCTGCCAGCAGGGCGCTGATGAATTCCTTGGGGATTTCGTCGAAGCGAATGGGCGAACGGCGCATCTCGCCGAACTCGGCGATCAGCTTGGCATCGCTGCTGTAGACGCGCAGAGGAATCTGCAGCTGTACCTGGCGCAGCGACTCGACGGACGGAAGGGTCGGGCTAAGATAAAGAAACGCGCCGCTGAAACTGAGCAACAGCCCACAAAAAACGGCAACGCAAGACCACCAGATGAACTTCAGCAGGCGTATCAAAATGTTCGGAATTCCAAGTAAAAGAATGAGTTAAGCAGGAGTCGAGGCTAAAAGGGAAAAGCTGATCACATTATAAGCGTTTTTTTTCCCGGGGAGCCATTTGCGCTTCTGTCAAGACTGATATTTAATGTGGAAAAACATAAATAGTCCGTAAGTCGCGGATGCCAATAGGAAAACGGTCGTGCTAGGGCTCTTCACTAAGAAAGCGAATACGCTGCTGGGGATCGATATCAGCTCGACTTCGGTCAAGCTCCTCGAACTGAGTCGCTCGGGAAGCCGCTACAAAGTAGAGGCTTATTCAGTCGAGCCGCTTCCACCTAACGCAGTGGTCGAGAAGAACATCGCCGAGCTGGAGGGGGTCGGTCAGGCGCTCTCTCGCGTATTGGCCAAGGCCAAGAGCGGCGTCAAGACGGCTGCAGTTGCTGTGGCGGGTTCGGCTGTCATCACCAAGACCATCGAAATGGAAGCAGGTCTTTCCGAGGACGACTTGGAAAACCAGCTAAAGATCGAGGCCGATCAGTACATTCCCTACCCGCTGGAAGAAGTCGCCATCGATTTCGAAGTGCAGGGGCCGGCGCCGCGCAACCCCGAGCGGGTCGAGGTGCTGCTGGCTGCATGCCGTAAGGAGAACGTGGAGGTCCGCGAGGCTGCCCTTGCGCTCGCAGGACTTACCGCGAAAGTGGTCGATGTCGAGGCGTATGCCCTCGAACGCGCTTACGGTTTGCTGGAGGCGCAACTGGGCGGCGGTCACGATGAGTTGACCGTCGCGGTGGTGGATATTGGCGCGACGATGACCACGCTCAGTGTTCTGCATAATGGCCGCACCATCTACACCCGCGAGCAGCTTTTCGGGGGCAAGCAGCTGACCGAGGAAATCCAGCGCCGCTACGGCCTGTCGGTCGAGGAAGCTGGGCTTGCCAAGAAGCAAGGTGGTCTTCCAGATGACTACGACAGTGAGGTTTTGCAACCGTTCAAAGAAGCTGTCGTTCAGCAGGTTTCGCGCTCGCTGCAGTTCTTCTTCGCCGCCGGGCAATTCAATGATGTTGACTACATCCTCCTGGCTGGCGGCACCGCGTCCATTCCTGATCTCGATCGGTTGATCCAGCAGAAGATTGGTACGCAGACGCTAGTGGCCAATCCCTTTGCCGATATGGCGCTGAGCAGCAAGGTCAACGCCGGTGCGCTGGCCAGTGATGCGCCGGCACTGATGATTGCCTGTGGTCTGGCGATGAGGAGTTTCGACTGATGGCGCGGATTAACCTACTTCCCTGGCGTGAACAGCTGCGCGAGGAGCGCAAGCAGCGGTTTCTGGTAAGCCTTGTCGGTGTCCTTGTTGTGGCTGCTGGCGTTGTTTTTCTGGGCGATCAATTGCTCAGCGGGGCAATCGATCAGCAAAATGCCCGCAATGAATTCATAAGGAAAGAAATTGCGGTCCTTGATGCTCGTATCAAGGAAATCAGTGAGTTGAAAACTCGCCGTCAGCAACTACTGGAACGTATGAAAATTATTCAAGACCTGCAGGGGAATCGCCCTATTATCGGGCGCGTTTTCGATCAGCTGGTGAGAACTTTGCCGGATGGCGTGTATTTTTCCAATGTGAAGATGGTTGGGGCGAAGATCGATATTCTGGGTGCTGCAGAGTCTAACAACCGAGTTTCCAATCTGATGCGTAATTTGGATGCCTCTGAGTGGTTGAGCGCGCCCAATCTAACTCAGGTCAAGGCGACAACGGCGGGAGCACTGGATCAGGCCAATGTTTTCCAATTGAGCGTCCAGCAGACTCAACCTGCAGCCGAGGCAGTCGAGGGTAATAAAAAATGAGTCTGGCCGAATCCATTGAAAGTCTGCGCCAATTTGATCTGAGTGATCTTGATTTTAATAATATAGGTTCCTGGCCCGGTGCCGTGAAGGCGGTTGTCTTTGCCCTGTTTTTCGTGGCAGTACTTGGTGCCGGTTATTACTTTCATCTGAGTGATCTTCAGGCTGGCCTTGAGCGTGTTACTTCTGAAGAGGAGAGCTTGAAACAGCAGTTCTCGATCAAGGCGTCTCAGGCGGCGAATCTTGAAGCCTACAAGGAGCAGATGAAGGAGATGGAGGTTTCTTTCGGTGCCTTATTGAGTCAGTTACCCAGCGATACTGAAGTACCTGGCTTGCTGGAAGATATTACACGTACCGGGCTCGGTAGCGGGTTGGAATTTGAGGAGATCAAACTGCTTCCAGAGGTAACGCAGCAGTTCTATATCGAGTTGCCGATCCAGATGGCGGTGGTCGGTGGTTATCATGACCTGGCTACCTTTGTCAGTGGTGTGGCGAGTCTTCCTCGTATTGTGACCCTGCATGACTTTGAAATTAAGCCGGTTGAAAAAGATGGTTCGTCTTCTACTTTGCGGATGACTGTTCTTGCAAAGACTTATCGTTATAACGATAAGGGGCTGGAGAAATGAAAGCGTTTAAATTGCTGTTTTTGACTTGTTTATCTACAGGGTTGATCGGTTGCAGTGGCAGCGACTTCTCTGATCTCCAGGCGTTCATGGAGGAAGTGCGTTCCAGGCCTAAGGGAGCCATTGAGCCGTTGCCTAAGGTTCCTCCCTATGAAGCCTTTACCTATGGTGCTGCTTCTCTGCGAAGCCCTTTTCAGCCGCCAGTCAAAATTGACACTGTCAGTCGCGTCAAGGGCGCTCCGGAAGTTCGCCCTGACGAGACCAGAGTCAAGCAATTTCTGGAAGGCTTTAATATCGAAGTCTTCGAAATGGTGGGGACGCTTTCGAACGATAGTGGTTTTTTCGCGCTTGTGGGTGGGGCTGGTGGGGTTCACCGGGTCAAGGTTGGTGACTATTTGGGGCGAAATCATGGGCGTGTGGTGTCCGTGGATGAGGCCAAGATCGACGTAATAGAAATAGTGCCGGATGGTGATCAGGGTTGGCTTGAAAGGCCGCGAAGCCTAACGCTCAAAGAGCGCTCTTAACAGGCGGGAACAAATATGAAAAATAATTTTCAGTCTGCACAACGGAAGTATTTAATGAACAACTCGTTCTCGCGATTCGGTCTTTCTGTTGCGGCCTTTTTAATGTCTCCTGCCCTGCTCGCAGCAAGCTTGAACGGCTTGGATGTCGCAGCTCTGCCAGGAGACCGGGTCGAGTTGAAATTAACCTTCGATGAGCCTATTCCAGCGCCTCGAGGCTATACTATCGAGCAGCCTGCACGTATTGCGCTCGACTTGCCGGGTGTATCCAATCGTCTGGGTAGCAAGAATCGTGAAATAGGCATGGGCAACGCGCGTAGCCTGACCGTAGTTGAAGCCAAGGATCGCACCCGCCTTATTGTTAATCTGACTAATCTGGCACCGTATACGACTCGCGTTGACGGCAATACGCTGTTCGTGGTTGTCGGAGATGGGCCAGTATCTTCTTCGCCAAGTGTCAGCTCTGTGCCGGTTGCAAGCCCTGCTCCTGTCGTATCGGCACCGGCTGCTCGCGCTATGGCTGGTGTTCGTTCTGTGAGTGACATCGACTTCCAGCGTGGCGAGCAAGGTGAGGGGAATATAGTTATCTCCTTGTCGGATCCCAAGATCAGTCCAGATGTTCAAGAGCAGGGAGGGAAGATCCGAATCGACTTTCCCAAGACTCAATTGCCCGAGTCACTGCGTGTGCGGCTAGATGTAAAGGATTTCGCTACGCCGGTTCAGTTCGTCAATGCCAGTTCCTCCGCTGATCGTGCGAGTATCGTGGTGGAGCCAGCCGGGCTTTATGATTATCTGGTGTTTCAGGCGGACAACAAGCTGACGGTCAGCGTCAAGCCTCTTACGGAAGAGGATGCCGTTCGCCGTAAGGCTGATCGCTTCACCTACACAGGTGAAAAGCTTTCTCTGAACTTCCAGGACATTGATGTGCGTTCGGTCCTGCAGTTGATCGCCGATTTCACGGATCTGAACTTGGTTGCCAGTGATACGGTTCGCGGCAATATCACCTTGCGTCTGCAGAACGTGCCTTGGGACCAGGCCTTGGATCTGGTGCTCAAGACCAAGGGGCTCGATCAGCGCAAGGTCGGTAACGTTCTGATGGTCGCCCCGGCAGATGAGATTGCTGCTCGTGAACAGCAGGAGTTGGCCGTGCAGAAGCAAGTTGCCGAGCTTGCGCCGCTGCGTAAAGACATCATTCAGTTGAACTACGCGAAGGCATCCGACATTGCCAAACTCTACGAAGAGGGTTCTTCCGGTGCGCTGAAGGATGATATGCGGGGCTCGGTGATTTTCGATGACCGTACCAATAGTCTCATCGTAACCCTGACTCAGGAGCGTATCGACGAATTGCGTCGTATTGTCACCCAGTTGGATATTCCGGTACGCCAAGTAATGATCGAGGCACGTATCGTCGAGGCGAATGTCGATTACGACAAGTCGCTTGGTGTTCGCTGGGGTGGGAACATCGGTTCTGGCAATTGGAATGCCTGGGGTAAGAACGGTAATCTCGAACTTGGCGAAGAGACCGATGGTGTTCAGCAGATCGATGTTCCTTTCAACACACCTTTCGTTGATATGGGTGTGAACGGAAGCACCTCGGGTATTGGTATTGGCTTCATTACGAATAACACTGTCTTGGACCTGCAGTTGAGTGCGATGGAGAAGTCTGGTTCTGGTGAGGTTGTTTCACAGCCGAAGGTCGTGACGTCCGATAAGGAAACCGCGAAGATCCTCAAAGGCACCGAAGTGCCTTATCAGGAGGCGAGTTCGAGCGGTGCAACCAGCACTTCTTTCAAAGAGGCTGCGCTATCACTCGAGGTGACGCCGCAAATCACGCCCGACAATCGCGTTCTCATGGAGGTGAAGGTTACCAAGGATGCTCCTGACTTCTCTGTGGCATCTTCAACGGGTGGCATCCCCGCCATCAGCAAGAACGAAGTCAATGCCAAGGTTCTTGTGGCTGATGGTGAGACGATCGTCATCGGTGGTGTGTATTCCAACACCCAGTCCAAGTCAGTGGACAAGGTGCCCTTCCTGGGAGATCTCCCTTTTATCGGTCGGGTGTTCAAGCGTGATCTGGTTCAGGACAGAAAGGCGGAATTGCTTGTATTCCTCACTCCGCGCATCATGAACAACCAAGCCATTGCCGTGAACCGATGACCTAAGTGCGGAATGTAATCCTCGTGGGCCCGATGGGAGCTGGAAAGAGCACCATCGGGCGTTTGCTTGCCAAAGAACTGCGTTTGTCTTTCAAAGACTCCGACAAGGAGATCGAGCAGCGCACCGGTGCTGATATACCCTGGATCTTCGATGTCGAGGGTGAGCAGGGCTTTCGTGAGCGGGAGCGGGCGGTGATCGCCGAGCTGTCGAAGCAGGACGGCCTTGTGCTGGCTACCGGTGGTGGTGCAGTCATGCGCGCGGAAAACCGGCAGGCACTGCATGCTGGCGGGCGTGTCGTCTACCTGCATACCTCGGTGGATCAGCAGATCGACCGCACGTCGCGGGATAGAAACCGTCCGCTGTTGCGCACGGCCAATCCAGCTCAGGTGCTCAGTGATCTGATGGCCATGCGTGATCCCCTGTACCGAGAGGTTGCCGATATCATCATCGAGACGGATGAGCGTCCGCCGCGTATGGTGGTTCAGGAAATTCTGTCGCGTCTGGAAGCCTTGTCGCCCCGTTAAAGCGCGGGGCGAACTGCGCTATCCTAGTGGCCTTTTTATCCTGGGGGCCTCATGCAGACTCTTCATGTCGATCTCGCTGAACGCAGCTATCCCATTTATATCGGTCAGGGGCTGCTGTCCCGACCTGAACTGCTCACTCAGCACATAGCTGGTCGGCAGGTGGCGATCGTGACCAATGACACCGTCGCGCCGCTGTATCTGCAAACGCTGCTGCAGGTGCTCGAGGGCTACAGCGTCACCTCCGTGGTGCTGCCCGATGGTGAGGCGTTCAAGAATTGGGAAACCTTGCAACTGATCTTCGATGGACTGCTGAGCGCTCGACATGATCGCCGCACCACTGTCGTGGCGCTTGGTGGCGGTGTTATCGGTGATATGGCGGGCTTTGCTGCGGCCTGTTATCAGCGTGGCGTCGATTTCATCCAGGTCCCGACGACCCTGCTATCTCAGGTCGATTCGTCGGTGGGCGGCAAGACAGGCATCAATCATCCACTGGGCAAGAACATGGTGGGTGCCTTCTATCAGCCCAAGGCCGTTCTGATCGATACGAGCAGTCTGAACACTTTGCCCGTTCGCGAATTGTCGGCTGGCCTTGCCGAGGTCATCAAGTATGGCCTGATCTGCGATGAGCCCTTCCTGGTATGGCTGGAGCAGAATATGCCGGCCTTGCGTGCGCTTGATCAGCAGGCGCTTACCGAAGCTATCGAGCGATCCTGTGCGGCCAAGGCGCGTGTCGTCGCTGCGGACGAGCGTGAGTCGGGAGTGCGTGCCACTCTCAATCTCGGCCACACCTTTGGGCATGCCATCGAGACCGAGCAGGGGTATGGCGTGTGGCTGCATGGCGAGGCCGTTGCCGCTGGAACGGTGATGGCGCTGGAAATGTCCTATCGCCTGGGCTGGCTGTCGGCGGCGGATCGAGACCGAGGTGTACGTCTGTTGCAGGCTGCCGGGCTGCCAGTGGTGCCGCCGCAGGATATGACGCCTGCGCAGTTCCTCGAGCATATGGCAGTGGACAAGAAGGTGCTCGATGGTCAGCTGCGTCTCGTGTTGCTCAAGCGATTGGGTGAGGCTGTAGTGACTGCTGACTACCCGCGTGAAATTCTCGACGCCACGCTGCGTAGCGATTACGCAGCGCTGGCTCTGTCGTCCAACTCTTGAAGAGTGATCCATGACCAGTTTGCATGCTGACGAAGCTTTCCTGGCGCATTACCAGTTCAGTCACGACCCCTTTGCGCCGCGCGTACCTGGCTTCAAGTTCTTCCCGGCGCAGCGCAAGCCAGTGTTGGGGCAATTGCATCACCTTGCACGTTACAGTCAGCTGTTGCTCGCAGTGGTCGGGCCCGAAGGTAGTGGTAAGACGCTGCTGCGTCAGGCATTGGTGGCCAGTACCAACAAGCAGGCGGTGCAGAGCATTGTCGTTGCGCAGGGCGTCACCGGTAGCGAGGCGCTGCTGCGCCAGGTCGCTCAGGGGCTGTCCATTGCTCAGGCTGATGTGCGTTCGATTCTGGCGCAGGTAGCGCAGTTGGCGTTGACCGGGCAGGAGGTCTATCTGCTGGTCGACGATGCTCATCAGCTGGATGACGCGGCATTGAAGGGCGTCTTGGCGCTTGCTGCGGGAAATGCCGAAGGGCGCCCACATATCTTTCTGTTTGCCGAGCAGGATCTGTTGGCGCGCTTGGAGGCGCTGGCAGGTGGCGAGGAGTGTTATCACGCGATCGAGCTTCAGCCTTACGCCGAAGAAGAGACGCGAGACTATTTGGCGCAGCGGCTCGACGGGGCCGGTCAGAGTATCGATCTGTTGAGCGAAGAGCAGATCGAGGACATTCATGTTCGTGCTCAGGGGTGGCCCGGAGCAATCAATCAAGAGGCGCGTGAACTGCTGGTCGAGCAGATGCTCGCGCAGCGCTCGGCTGGTCGTGGTACGGGCGGCGGTTTTGCCCTGCCGAAAAAGCATCTGTTGGCGCTGGCCGTCGTGCTGGTAGGTGTTGCCGCTGCCTGGTTCATGCAGGGGCGCGAGTCCGCCCCGCCGGCGCCGGTGGCTAGCAACACGTCGCTACCTTTGCAGTCCTCCACGCCGCCTGTAGAAGCTGAAGAGCCGGCGCAAGCGCCTGCTGCGGAAAGTCGCGCGCCAGCCATTGAATTCGCAGGCGCCAGTCAGCCGCTGCCATTGCCGCTTGTGGGGGAATCGCAAGCCGTTATTCGTCAGCCTCTGGCTGAGGCGGCGGGTGAAGAACTGGATAACTTTGAGCCGCCAGCGTCGCCTGAGCCCTCGACAGTCATTCCGCCTTCGGCTCCAATCACTGCTGCACCTGCACCTGCACCTGCACCTGCACCTGCACCTGCACCTGCACCTGCACCTGCACCTGCACCTGCACCTGCACCTGCACCTGCACCTGCACCTGCACCTGCACCTGCACCTGCACCTGCACCTGCACCTGCACCTGCACCTGCACCTGCCAAGCAGCCTGAGCCTGTTACGCCGAAGTCAGCGACTCCGGCTCCCGCGCCGGCTCCGGCTGTGGCCTCAGGTGGGGTGGCGACCAACTGGTACGCGCAGCAGCCGGCGTCCCGCTATGCCTTGCAGGTGGTCGGGTCGCGTTCGGAGGCCAATATTCAGGCGCTGGTGCGTGAGGGTGGCAGCGAATACCGTTACTTCAAGAAAGTCCACCAGGGGCAGCCGCTGTACGTGCTGACCTATGGTAGCTTCTCCAGTCGCGATGCTGCTCAGGCAGCCGTGAAAACCTTGCCTGCCAAGCTGCAGGCGGGCAAGCCCTGGCCTCGTACCCTGGGTAGCATCCAGCAGGAAATGAGCCGCTAAGCGCTCTGTCCCAAGATGACTGCTTGGTCGTTAGCACGACCTTGCGGTCTTATCCTTCGTTTTTGCGACATAAATATTCACCCCCTCGTCACGAAAATTTGTGACGCCATGGGTGGATATGTACAATGACCTCCCTTTTGCCTGTGCAAAGCTGGCCCGTGCCCGCTTTTCGGGTTTAAGTAATTGAATTAGAAAGTAATTTGCCTGAGGTCTAGGCAGCCTGGTGAGAGTTTCCCCTATGAAAGCAGGTTTGTACCGTCCTGATGAGTTCAAGGATAACTGCGGCTTCGGCTTGATCGCCCATATGCAAGGTGAGCCTAGTCATCACCTGCTTAATACCGCTATTGAGGCCCTCACCTGCATGACTCACCGCGGTGGTATCAACGCCGACGGCAAGACCGGTGATGGCTGTGGCCTGCTGATCCAGAAGCCCGATCAATTCCTGCGCGCCATCGCCCAGGAGCAATTCGGCGTCGAACTGCCTGCGCAATATGCCGTGGGCATGGTGTTCTTCAATCAGGATTCGGCCAAGGCCGAGACTGCGCGCGAGAACATGAACCGTGAAATTCAGGCTGCCGGCCTGCAACTGGTGGGCTGGCGCAAGGTGCCAATCGACACCAGTGTGCTCGGTAGGCTGGCGCTGGAGCGCCTGCCGCAGATCGAGCAGGTGTTCATCGGTGGTGATGGCCTGTCCGACCAGGAATTCGCCATCAAGCTGTTCAGCGCCCGCCGTCGTTCCTCGGTGGCCAATGCCGACGACAGCGATCACTACATCTGCAGCTTTTCGCACAAGACCATCATCTACAAAGGCCTGATGATGCCGGCGGACCTGCAGCAGTTCTACCCGGATCTGGGTGACGAGCGCCTGCAGACCGCCATCGCGGTTTTCCACCAGCGCTTCTCCACCAACACCCTGCCGAAGTGGCCGCTGGCGCAGCCCTTCCGCTATCTCGCGCACAACGGCGAGATCAACACCATCACTGGCAACCGCAACTGGGCGCAGGCCCGTCGCACCAAATTCGCCAACGAGCTGATCCCTGATCTCGACGAGTTAGGCCCGTTGGTCAACCGCGTCGGCTCCGACTCCTCGAGCATGGACAACATGCTCGAGCTGATGGTCACCGGTGGCATCGATCTGTTCCGTGGCCTGCGCATGATCATTCCGCCGGCCTGGCAGAACGTCGAGACCATGGACGCCGACCTGCGCGCGTTCTACGAATACAACTCCATGCACATGGAGCCCTGGGACGGCCCGGCCGGCGTGGTACTGACCGATGGTCGCCATGCCGTATGCCTGCTCGACCGTAACGGTCTGCGCCCGGCGCGTTGGGTCACCACCAAGAACGGCTACATCACCCTGGCGTCGGAAATCGGCGTGTGGGACTACCAGCCCGAAGACGTCATCGCCAAGGGCCGTGTCGGCCCGGGGCAGATCCTCGCCGTCGACACCGAAACCGGCCAGGTGCTGGACACCGAGTCCATCGACAGCCGCCTGAAGTCGCGCCACCCCTACAAGCTGTGGCTGCGCAAGCATGCCCAGCGCATCAAGGCGACGCTGGAAGACCGTGACCATGGTTCGGCCTTCTACGACCCGGATCAGCTCAAGCAGTACATGAAGATGTTCCAGGTCACCTTCGAGGAGCGTGACCAGGTGCTGCGTCCGCTCGGTGAGCAGGGCCAGGAAGCCGTCGGCTCCATGGGCGATGACACGCCGATGGCGGTGCTCAGCCAGCGCGTGCGTTCGCCGTACGACTACTTCCGCCAGCAGTTCGCGCAGGTCACCAACCCGCCGATCGATCCGTTGCGCGAAGCCATCGTGATGTCCCTGGAAATCTGCCTGGGCGCCGAGCGCAACATCTTCAGCGAGTCGCCGGAGCACGCCACCCGCGTGATCCTCAGCAGCCCGGTGATTTCGCCGGCCAAGTGGCGCGCGCTGATGAACCTGGATCGCCCTGGTTTCGACCGTCATGTCATCGACATGAACTACGACGAGTCGCTGGGTCTGGAAGCCGCCGTGCGCAACATGGCCGACCAGGCCGAGGAAGCCGTGCGTGCCGGCAAGGTGCTGTTGGTGCTGACCGATCGCCATATCGCTCCGGGCAAGCTGCCGGCACATGCCGCGCTGGTTACCGGCGCCGTGCATCACCGCCTGACCGAGAAAGGTCTGCGCTGCGACTGCAACATTCTTGTAGAAACCGCCACCGCGCGTGACCCGCACCACTACGCCGTGCTGCTGGGCTTCGGCGCCTCGGCGGTGTATCCGTTCCTGGCTTACGAAGTGCTGGGCGACCTGATCCGCACCGGTGAAGTGCTGGGTGATCTGTACGAAGTGTTCAAGTACTACCGCAAGGGCATCTCCAAAGGCCTGCTGAAGATCCTGTCGAAGATGGGTATCTCCACGGTCGCGTCCTATCGCGGTGCGCAACTGTTCGAGGCGGTCGGCCTGGCCGATGAAGTCACCGAACTGTGCTTCCGTGGCGTGGCCAGCCGTATCCAGGGCGCGCGTTTCGTCGACATCGAAAGCGAGCAGAAGCTGTTGTCCCAGGAGGCCTGGAACAACCGCAAGTCGATCCAGCAGGGCGGCCTGCTCAAGTTCGTCTATGGCGGCGAATACCACGCCTACAACCCGGACGTGGTACGCACGCTGCAAGAGGCCGTGCAGCAGGGCAACTACGAGAAGTACAAGGAATACTCGACGCTGGTCGACACCCGCCCGGTGTCGATGATCCGCGACCTGCTCAAGGTCAAGGAGTCCGCCACGCCGATCAGCCTCGACGAAGTCGAGCCGCTGCAGTCGATCTTCAAGCGCTTCGACGCCGCCGGTATCTCCCTCGGCGCGCTGTCGCCCGAGGCGCACGAGGCGCTGGCCGAGGCGATGAACCGCCTGGGTGGTCGCTCCAACTCCGGCGAGGGCGGCGAAGACCCGGCCCGCTACGGCACCATCAAGAGCTCGAAGATCAAGCAGGTGGCTACCGGCCGCTTTGGCGTGACCCCAGAATACCTGGTCAACGCCGAAGTACTGCAGATCAAGGTGGCCCAGGGCGCCAAGCCCGGTGAGGGCGGCCAATTGCCGGGCGGCAAGGTCAACGGTCTGATCGCCAAGCTGCGCTACGCGGTGCCGGGCGTGACCCTGATTTCGCCGCCGCCGCACCACGATATCTACTCCATCGAAGACCTGGCGCAGTTGATCTATGACCTCAAGCAGGTCAACCCGAAGGCGCTGGTGTCGGTCAAGCTGGTGGCAGAAGCCGGTGTTGGCACCATCGCCGCTGGCGTGGCCAAGGCCTACGCTGACCTGATCACCATTTCCGGGTACGACGGTGGTACTGGCGCCTCGCCGCTGACTTCCATCCGTTATGCCGGCGCGCCCTGGGAACTGGGCCTGGCCGAAACCCACCAGACCCTGCGTGGCAATGACCTGCGCGGCAAGGTGCGGGTACAGACCGACGGTGGTCTGAAAACCGGTCTGGACGTGATCAAGGCAGCCATCCTCGGCGCCGAGAGTTTCGGCTTCGGTACCGCGCCGATGGTGGCCCTGGGCTGCAAATACCTGCGCATCTGCCACCTGAACAACTGCGCCACCGGCGTGGCCACGCAGAACGACAAGCTGCGCAAGGATCACTTCATCGGCACTGTCGAGATGGTGATGAACTTCTTCACCTACGTCGCCGAGGAAACCCGCGAGTGGCTGGCCAAGCTGGGCGTGCGCAGCCTCGAAGAGCTGATCGGGCGTACCGACCTGCTCGAAGTGCTACCGGGTGAAACCGCCAAGCAGGGCAACCTGGATCTGTCGCCGCTGCTGGCCAGCGCGCATATCCCGGCTGACAAGCCGCAGTTCTGCCAGGTGCCGAAGAACCCGCCGTTCGACGAAGGCCTGCTGGCCGAGAAGATGGTGGAAATGGCCAAGGACGCCATCGCCAACAAAACCGGTGGTGAGTTCGAGCTGAACATCGGCAACTGCGACCGTTCCATCGGTGCGCGCATTTCCGGTGAGATCGCCCGCGTGCATGGCAACCAGGGCATGGTTGATGCGCCGATCACCTTCCGCTTCAAGGGCACTGCCGGGCAGAGCTTCGGCGTGTGGAACGCCGGTGGTCTGCACCTGCGCCTGGAAGGCGACGCCAACGACTACGTCGGCAAGGGCATGACCGCAGGCAAGATCGTCATCACCCCTCCGGCTGGCAGCCCGTTCGCTACCGAGGACAGCGCGATCATCGGCAACACCTGCCTGTACGGCGCCACTGGCGGCAAGCTGTTCGCCACCGGCACCGCGGGTGAGCGTTTCGCCGTGCGCAACTCCGGCGCCCATGCCGTGGTGGAAGGTACTGGCGATCACTGCTGCGAGTACATGACCGGCGGTTTCGTCTGCGTACTGGGCAAGACCGGCTACAACTTCGGCTCGGGCATGACCGGCGGCTTCGCCTACGTGCTCGACCTGGACAACGGCTTCTACGATCGCGTCAACCACGAGCTGGTGGAGATCCAACGCATCAACAATGAAGCGATGGAGGCCTACCGCAGCCACCTGGAAAGCGTGCTCGCCGAGTACGTCGAAGAGACCGGCAGCGAGTGGGGGCAGAACCTGCTGGAAAACCTGGACGATTACCTGCGCAAGTTCTGGCTGGTGAAACCGAAAGCGGCCAGTCTGAAGTCGCTGCTGTCCAGCACCCGTGCCAACCCGCAATAAGAATGCGCCTGAAGTGGTTTGATGAGGTAATGCAATGACTGAACGTCTGAATAACGACTTCCAGTTCATCGAAGTCGGGCGCAAAGACCCGAAGAAGAAACTGCTGCGTCAGCGCAAGAAGGAATTCGTCGAGATCTACGACAACTTCAAGCCGGCGCAAGCTGCAGACCAGGCGCATCGCTGCCTGGGCTGCGGCAACCCGTATTGCGAGTGGAAGTGCCCGGTGCACAACTTCATTCCGAACTGGCTCAAGCTGGTCTCGGAAGGCAACATCCTGGCTGCCGCTGAGCTCTCGCACCAGACCAACACCCTGCCGGAAGTCTGCGGCCGTGTGTGCCCGCAGGATCGTCTGTGCGAGGGTGCCTGCACCCTCAATGACGGCTTCGGCGCGGTCACCATCGGGTCGGTGGAGAAGTACATCACCGACACCGCCTTCGCCATGGGCTGGCGCCCGGACATGTCCAAGGTCAAACCGACCGGCAAGCGCGTCGCGGTGATCGGCGCCGGCCCGGCCGGCCTGGGTTGCGCCGACGTACTGGTGCGCAACGGCGTGACCCCGGTGGTGTTCGACAAGAACCCGGAAATCGGTGGCCTGCTGACCTTCGGTATCCCCGAGTTCAAGCTGGAAAAAACCGTGCTCAGCCGCCGCCGTGAAGTGTTCACCGGCATGGGCATCGAGTTCCGCCTGAACACCGAGATCGGCAAGGACGTGACCATGCAGCAACTGCTGGATGAGTACGATGCCGTGTTCATGGGCATGGGCACCTACACCTACATGAAGGGCGGTTTCCCCGGCGAGGACCTGCCGGGCGTCTACGACGCGCTGGACTTCCTCATCGCCAACGTCAATCGCAACCTGGGTTTCGAGAAGTCGCCGGAAGACTTCATCGACATGAAGGGCAAGCGCGTCGTGGTGCTGGGTGGTGGCGACACCGCGATGGACTGCAACCGCACCTCGATCCGTCAGGGCGCCAAGGCCGTGACCTGCGCTTACCGCCGTGACGAAGAGAACATGCCCGGCTCGCGCAAGGAAGTGAAGAACGCCAAGGAAGAGGGCGTGAAGTTCCTCTTCAATCGCCAGCCCATCGCCATCGTCGGCGAAGACAAGGTGGAAGGCATCAAGGTGGTCGAGACCCGTCTCGGCGAGCCGGACGCCCGTGGCCGCCGTAGCCCCGAGCCGATCCCGGGCTCCGAGGAGATCATCCCGGCCGAAGCCGTGCTGATCGCCTTCGGTTTCCGTCCGAGCCCGGCGCCCTGGTTCGAGCAGTTCGAGATCCAGACCGACAGCCAGGGCCGCGTCGTGGCGCCCGAGCAGTCGCAGTTCAAGCACCAGACCAGCAACCCGAAGATCTTCGCTGGTGGCGACATGGTGCGTGGTTCCGACCTGGTGGTGACGGCGATCTTCGAAGGCCGCAACGCCGCCGAAGGCATCCTCGACTACCTCGGCGTCTGACTCGTCTCGTACCTGCGCGGCTGCGACCTGCCCGGTCGGTAGTCGCGTGGGTCGATGGCGAAGCTCTCCAGGCGTGAGCGGAGGGTCGTTGGCTTCAGCTCCAGCAACCGCGCCGCGCCGTCCTTCCCCGATATCCTGCCTGCGCAGGCCGTTAGCGCCGCGATCAGGTTTTCGCGCATCTGTCGGCGTTGCTCGCCCTGAGTGAAAATCCGCATTTCCTGTTCGACCGGTGGCTGCGACGGTACGTCGTTGCCGTTGTCGTTGGGCAGATCCAGGCGCAGCCGGGTGCCGGGCGAAATGATCACGGCACGCTCGATCAGGTTCTCCAGCTCACGAATGTTGCCCGGCCAGGAATAGGCCTGCAGGCGCTGGATGTCGGCCAGGCGCAGGCTGGGCTCGGGGCGGTTGAGCTGGCGACAGGCGCGGCTGAGAAAGTGCTGGGCCAGGGGCGGAATGTCTTCCGGGCGCTGGCGCAGTGGCGCCGACTCGATGGGGAAGACGTTGAGGCGAAAGTACAGGTCTTCGCGGAAGCGGCCGGCGCGTACTTCCTGGCGCAGGTCACGGTTGGTGGCGGCGATCACGCGCACGTCGACCTGGCGTGTGCGGGTGTCGCCGACCCGCTCCAGCTGCTGTTCCTGCAGCACGCGCAGCAGCTTGCTCTGCAGCTCCAGGGGGATTTCGCCGACCTCGTCGAGAAACAGCGTGCCGCCGTCGGCCAGTTCGAAGCGCCCGACGCGGTCATTCAGCGCGCCGGTGAAGGCGCCGCGGATATGGCCGAAGAACTCGCTCTCGAACAGTTCGCGCGGCACCGCCGCGCAGTTCACCCGGATCAGTGGGCGGCGGCTGCGTCCGCTGTTGTCGTGAATGGCGCGGGCGATCAGCTCCTTGCCGGTGCCTGACTCGCCAGTGATCAGTACGTTGGCGCCGGTGGGGGCGACCAGCTCTATCTGATGGATCACCTGCTGCATGGCGGCGCTGCGCCCGACCAGGTCGTGCTGGGCGTACTCGCCACGAATTTCCTCCTGCAGGTAGGCATTCTCCAGTTCCAGGCGTTGCTTGAGCTGCTGCACCTCGCTCAGAGCCTGGCGCAGCCGGCGCTCGGTTTCCAGGCGCTCGCTGATGTCGCGAAACACCACCACGGCACCGACCAGTTCGCCGTCGTCGCGCAGCGGCGTGCTGGTGTAATCCACCGGGATTGGCTTGCCGGCCTTGTTCCAGAACACCTCGTCGGCCACCTGATGCACTTCGCCGTCATTGAAGGCCGCATAGATCGGGCAGGTGTGGCCGTCGTAGGTGCTGCCGTCGGGATGATGGTGGTGGATCAGGTCGTGAATGTTGTGGCCGATCAGGTCATCGGCACGCCAGCCGAGAATGCGCTCGGCCGCCGGGTTGACGAAGGTGGTCTCGCCATTGCGGTTGACGCCGTAGATGCCCTCGCCAGCAGCGCCGAGGATCAACTGATTCTGCCGCTCGAACTGGCGGAAGATGCGTTCCACGCCCTGCCATTCGAGTAGCCCTTGACGCTGGTAGCGCTCGGCTTCGGCCAGCCCGCGCAGGGCGTCGAGGCGGCGGCGCTGTTGGATCAGCAGGCCGAGCAGGATGGTGCCGTCATGCTCCATTCGGCTGCCCTCGATTTCCACCTCCAGGCGCTCGCCATCGCGATGCAGCAGTCCGAGGCCGTCACGCCAGGCATTGCCGCGCACCTGTACCTCTTCGGTGAAGGTGACCAGTGCTCCCAGGTCATGTGCCCAGAGACGGCTGGCGCGCTGTGCGAGCAATTCATCCAGCGGCCAGCCGAGCAGGGCGCAACAGGCTGGATTGGCATGCAGGATGCGGTCGTGGATTGGATCGATGACCAGGCTGGCGCTCTGCATGTGTTGCAACAACAACTGACTGGCGGCATTGGGATCGGGCATCGTGGAACTCTCGGGATTGGCCTTTCAGGTCGTTATCCAAAGGACGTGCCAGTTGACGAAATATCGTTTTTTAAGGTGACGAAATCTCGTGAATAACGAGATTTCGTATTTATTGGTTTTGTTAAAAATTTATATTTTTCAATCGCTTATGTAGAGTTTTGAGCTGGTACAGCTCCTGCAATAGCTGACATGAACCGGCCAGTAATGGCCCAGCCCAGTCAGCGCCCGCCTCACCAATCTGGGGCAGGCCATCGCAGGAGTGATCACGATGAGCGTCAACAGCCTGGACGATCCATTCAGCCCCGACAGCGAGCTTTCCCATGCCGCCGGGTGTGCCTGCCAACGTTGCACGCCGAGTGCCGCTGCGCTGCCCGATGACCGCGAGGCCATGCTAGATCGTGCCGTGGAGAACGCCATCGTGCGCGGCGTGTTCGGTCACAATGATTTCTCCCGGCGCAGTTTCATGGGGATGATCGGGGGCGGTGTCGCGGCGGCGATTCTGGGCAGCTTGATCCCGCTGGATGCGGTCAAGGCGGCGGTCAAGGACAGCCTTGGTCCGCTGGAGAAGTCCAAGCTGAAGATCGGCTTCGTGCCCATCACCTGCGCCACGCCGATCATCATGGCCGAGCCGATGGGCTTCTACGCCAAGTACGGGCTGGAAGTGGAAACGGTGAAGACCGCTGGCTGGGCGGTGGCGCGCGACAAGTCGCTGGCTGGTGAATACGACGCCTCGCACATGCTTTCGCCGATGCCGCTTGCCATCAGCCTGGGGCTGGGCTCGACGCAGACGCCCTTCGTCATGCCGGCGCTGGAAAACGTCAACGGCCAGGCCATCGTGCTTGGCATGCAGCACCAGGACAAGCGCGATCCGAAACTGTGGAAGGGCATGCGCTTCGGTGTGCCGTTCGAATACTCGATGCACAACTTCCTGTTGCGTTATTACGTCGCCGAGCATGGCCTGGACCCGGATCGCGACATCCAGATTCGCGTGGTTCCACCACCGGAGATGGTTGCCAACCTGCGTGCCGGCAACCTCGATGGTTTCCTCTCGCCGGACCCGTTCAACCAGCGCGCGGTGTGGGAGAAGGTCGGCTTCATCCACCTGCTGACCAAGGAGTTGTGGCCGGGCCATCCGTGCTGCGCCTTCGCCTGCAGCCAGCGCTTCGCCAGCGAGAACCCCAATACCTATGGCGCGCTGCTGCATGCGCTGATCGATGCCACGCAGTATTCCTCCAAGGCCGAGAATCGCAAGGCGGTGGCCGAGGCGATCTCGACCCGCAACTACCTCAACCAGCCGGTGCCGGTGGTGCAGCAGGTGCTCAGCGGGCGCTATGCCGACGGTCTGGGCAACATCCATGACGAGCCGCAGCGCATCGACTTCGATCCGTTCCCGTGGCAGTCGATGGCCGTGTGGATCCTCACCCAGATGAAGCGTTGGGGCTATCTGCAGGGGGATGTCGACTATCGCTCCATTGCCGAGCGGGTGTTCCTCGCGGCTGACGCCGGCAAGGTCATGAAAGAACTTGGCCTGCCGGTACCGGCCGACGCCTACAAATCCTTCAGCGTGATGGGCAAACCCTTCGACCCGGCCGATCCGGACGGTTACCTGGCCAGCTTCGCCATGCGGAGGTCGTGATGAAAGCGTCCATTTCCCTGCGCGCGGCGATTCTTTCCGTTGTGCTGCTGGTTCTGCTGCTGGTGGTCTGGGAGGTGCTCTGCCGCGCGCCCGCAAGCGCCGCAGTCAGTGCTGATGACGAATACGCCCTGCTCATGGGCGAGGCCGAGCAGGAGGCCCGCGTGCCGCCGCCCTCGGTGGTGCTGGCGCATGCCTACGCCGAACTGAGCCAGCCGTTCTATGACAACGGACCCAACGACAAGGGCATCGGTATCCAGCTCGCGCACTCGCTGTACCGGGTGCTGACCGGCTACCTGCTGGCGGCGCTGGTGGCGATCCCTATCGGTTTCGTCATCGGCATGTCGCCGCTGATGTACCGCGCGCTCAACCCCTTCATCCAGATTCTGCGGCCGATCTCGCCGCTGGCCTGGATGCCGTTGGCGCTGTTCGTGATCAAGGACTCGCAGACCTCGGCGATCTTCGTGATCTTCATCTGCTCGGTATGGCCGATGCTGCTCAACACCGCCTTCGGGGTGGCTGGCGTGCGTCGCGACTGGATCAACGTCGCCCGTACTCATGAGCTGAGCCCGCTGCGTACGGCGTTCAGCGTGATCCTGCCTGCGGCGATGCCGACCATCCTTACCGGCATGCGTATCTCGGTGGGCATCGCCTGGCTGGTTATCGTCGCCGCCGAGATGCTCGTCGGTGGCACCGGCATTGGCTACTACGTGTGGAATGAGTGGAACAACCTCAACTTGGCCAGCGTGATCTTCTCGATTCTGATGATCGGCGTGGTCGGCATGCTGCTCGACCTTCTGCTGGGCAGCGTCGCCCGTCTCGTCAGCTACCAGGAGTGATGTCATGTCCCGCTATTTTCTCGATGCCCGCCGCCTGGCCAAACGCTTCCCGCAACCCGGCAGCGAGCCGCTGACGGTCTTCGAAGACGTCAGCTTCGGTCTCGACCAGGGCGAGTTCGTCTGCATCATCGGTCACTCCGGCTGTGGCAAATCGACCATCCTCAACGCCCTGGCCGGGCTCGACAGTTTCAGCGAGGGCACGCTGGAGGTGGCCGGCAAGGAGGTCGCCGGGCCCAGCCTCGAGCGCGGCGTGGTGTTCCAGAATTACAGCCTGCTGCCCTGGCTCAGCGCGCTGGAGAACGTCGAGTTCGGTGTACGCGCGCGTTTCCCGCAGTGGTCGAAGGAACAGCGCCGTGCGCACAGCCGCAAGTACCTGGAAATGGTCGGCCTGGGCGGCTCCGAGGCGCGCAAGCCGGCGCAGCTGTCCGGCGGCATGCGCCAGCGCGTGAGCATCGCCCGCGCCTTCGCCACCCAGCCGCAGTTGCTGCTGCTCGATGAGCCCTTCGGTGCGCTGGACGCCCTGACCCGCGGGGTGATCCAGGACGAGCTGATCAAGATCTGGAGCGCCACCAAGCAGACGGTGTTCATGATCACTCATGACGTCGACGAAGCGATCCTGCTTTCGGACCGCATCCTGCTGATGACCAACGGCCCGCAGGCGCGCATCGCCGAGTCGGTGCGCATCGATCTGCCTCGGCCGCGCCAGCGTGACCAGGTGATTCACCACCCGGCGTACTACCGCATCCGCAACCACCTCGTGGACTTCCTGGTGAACCGCTCGCACGAGCTACGCGGCCGCACCGTGGCCGACGAGCAAGGCTTTCCGCCCGAAATCAACCCTGCCCTGGACGAGCCGGCAGCGGCTGCCAGGGTCGTACCTCTGACCCCTGTGAAGGAGTTTCACCATGGATAAGCAACAGATGCGCACCACCATCATCGACGCGAAGGCGCGGCTGGGCCTGGACTGGGCCGCGCTTGGCCAGGGCATCGGCATGTCGCCGGTGTGGACGACGTCGGCCTGCCTGGGCATGAACAGCATGCCCAAGGCGCAGGCCGACGCCCTGTGCGAGATGCTCGAATTGCCGGCGGAGGTCTCCACCGCTCTACAGGCCTTCCCGCACAAGCACTGGGACAAAGCCATCCCCACCGACCCGTTGATCTATCGCTTCTACGAGATGATCAACGTCTACGGCGAGACCATCAAGGAACTGATCCACGAGGAATTCGGCGACGGCATCATGAGCGCCATCGACTTCAGCATGGACATTTCGCGCGTCGCCGATCCCAAGGGCGACCGCGTGCAGATCGTGCTCAACGGCAAGTTCCTGCCCTACCGCAGCTGGTAAATCGTCGCGGCATATCGTCGCGATGGACAAAAGGCACGGCACCCGCCGTGCCTTTTGTTTTGCGCTCTGCGAAAATGCCCGCACTTTTTTCTAGGACTCTGCCATGACCGCCCTGAAGAACGACCGTTTCCTTCGTGCCCTGCTCAAGCAACCCGTGGATGTCACGCCGATCTGGATGATGCGCCAGGCCGGTCGCTATCTGCCGGAATACCGCGCGACCCGGGCCAAGGCCGGCGACTTCGTGAGCCTGATGAAGAACCCGGAACTGGCCTGTGAGGTCACCATCCAGCCGCTGGATCGCTACCCGCAACTGGATGCGGCGATCCTGTTCTCCGACATCCTCACCATCCCCGATGCCATGGGCCAGGGCCTGTACTTCGAGACCGGCGAAGGCCCGCGTTTCAAGAAGGTGATCAGCAGCCTCGCTGACATCGAGGCACTGCCGGTGACGGATGCCGAGAAAGATCTGGGTTACGTGATGGACGCCGTGCGTACCATCCGTCGCGAACTCAATGGCCGCGTGCCGCTGATCGGCTTCTCCGGCAGCCCCTGGACGCTCGCCACCTACATGGTCGAAGGCGGCTCGTCGAAGGACTTCCGCAAGACCAAGGCCATGCTCTACGACAATCCCCAGGCCTTGCACGCGCTGCTCGACAAGCTGGCGCAGTCGGTCACTGCTTATCTCAACGGGCAAATCCTGGCCGGGGCGCAGGCGGTGCAGATCTTCGACTCCTGGGGCGGTGCGCTGTCGGCGGCGGCCTATCAGGAATTCTCCCTGGCCTATATGAAGAAGATCGTCGATGGTCTGATCCGCGAGCATGACGGCCGTCGTGTGCCGGTGATCCTGTTCACCAAGGGCGGTGGCCTGTGGCTGGAATCCCTGGCGGACACCGGCGCAGAAGCACTAGGCCTGGACTGGACCTGCGACATCGGCAGCGCTCGTGCGCGCGTCGGTGCCAAGGTTGCCCTGCAGGGCAACATGGACCCGGCGGTACTGTATGCCAAGCCGGAGGCGATTCGTGCCGAGGTGGCGCGCATCCTGGCCGCCTACGGCGCTGGCAGTGGCCATGTCTTCAACCTTGGTCACGGCATCACCCCGGAGGTCGACCCGGCTCATGCAGGCGCCTTCTTCGAGGCCGTACATGAGTTGTCGGCGCAGTATCACCAGTAAGTCGATGCCGGGTGGCCAGGCCTGTGCGCCTGGCCGCTAGCGATCCCCGGCGCGCGGCGCCGTGGGGGCCAGGTGTTCCTTTTTCTTGCGCGGTGGAATCAGTTGCACACTGATCACGCTGTCCGTTTCGCTGTGCTCGAATAGGCTGTCGCCGGGTTTTGGTTTGCCGCCGAAGAGCGACGGATTGCCGGAGAAACCCACTGGCTCCAACGGGATACCGCGGGGGCTGAGGTCCAGTTGACCATTGCCGTTGCTATCCTGGAATACCTGCACGGCGTAGCGACCGGGCGGCAGGTCGGTAATAAGCAGCGGCGTTTCCGTTCCCTGCAGTTCGCGCAGGCTGGGTTGCCAGTCCTGTTGGTCTGCTGACACCAGCGCCAGATAGAGGTTTGCCTGATCCTGCTTGCCTTCCACTTCGACCAGCAGCTCGCCTGCCTGGATCGTCTGGCAAACGAGTAGCGGAACCAATAGGCAGAGTTGGCGCAGGCAGGTTACGGTTTGAAGAAGGCTCTGTGGCATAATTCGGCCATTTTGCAGGGAATGCGCCGCGAATGCGTCATGTTTTAGTCGTCCACTTTTCTCAGACTGGCCAATTAGACCGCTTGGTGCAATCGGTTTGCGCGCCGCTGCGCGAGTGTGACGACATCCAGGTGGATTTCCTGGCGCTGCAGCCGGCCCAACCTTTCCCCTTTCCCTGGCCCTTTCTCGGTTTCTTTCGCATCTTCCCGGAAACCGTGCTGATGAAGCCGCAGCCGTTGCTGCCGCTGACGGTGGACGCCGACAAGCGCTATGACCTGGTGATCCTGGCCTATCAGGTCTGGTTCCTCTCGCCCTCGCTGCCGTGCGCCAGCTTTCTCGCCTCGCCTGAGGCGGCTCGCCTGCTTAAGGATACGCCGGTGGTCACGTTGATCGGTTGCCGCAACATGTGGCTAATGGCGCAGGAGAAGGTCAAGGCGCGCCTGAAGGCGCTGGGCGCGCGCCTAGTGGACAACATCGTGTTGACCGATGCCTGCGGTACGGCTGCCAGCTTCCTGGCCACGCCGCTGTGGATGTTCACCGGCCGGCAGAAGCCCTATAGCTGGGTGCCACGTGCCGGGATCGACGAACGGGAATTGGCGGCGGCCAGCCGCTTCGGCGACGCTATGGCACGCCGGCTACTCGCTGACGAGCTGCCCATTGAAACACCGATGCTCGCCGGCTTGGGCGCGGTGAAAGTGGATGAAAAACTGATCGCCAGCGAAAAAGTCGGTAATCGCAGCTTTACCTTGTGGAGCCGGCTGCTGTCGGCGCTCGGCCCGCAGCAGAGTCGTCGCCGTGGCGCCGGACTGGTGCTGTATATCGTATTTCTGATTTGCCTGATCCTGACCGTGGTACCGATCACGGCTGTTTTGAAAAAATTGCTGGCGCCGCTGTTCAAGGCGCGTATCCAGCGAGAGAAGGCCTACTTTGCCGGCCCATCCGGCGAGTGAAGTGACCCGAGGTAAGACCGTGGTAACCCCAGTATTCATCAGCCGCATCAGCGCCTGCCTGCCGCACGAGCCCGTGGACAACGAGCAGATGGAGGCGCGCCTCGGTATGGTCGGTGGTAAGCCATCGCGCGCGCGCAAGCTGGTGCTGCGCCGCAATGGCATCCAGCAGCGCCACTACGTGATCGACCCGAATACGGGCGAACCAAGCATGAGCAACGCACAGCTCAGCGCCGAAGCCATTCGCGGCTTACAAGGTGACGGCTTCGAACTGAACCAGCTCGACTGCCTGGTGGCCAGCACATCATCGCCGGATCAGGTGATGCCGGGTCATGCCGTGATGGTGCATGGCGAACTGGGCAATCCCTCCTGTGAGGTGGCGACCACCGCCGGTATCTGCCTGTGCGGGATGACCGCGTTGAAATACGCCTGGATGAGCGTGGCCAGTGGCGAGAGCCGCACTGCCGTGGCCTGCGGTTCGGAGGTCGCCTCGACGCTGATGCAGGCGCGCAACTTCAACGCCGAATACGAAAGCCGCGTCGACGAGTTGGAAAAGCACCCGGAGATCGCCTTCGAGAAGGACTTCCTGCGCTGGATGCTGTCCGATGGCGCAGGTGCCGTGCTCCTGCAGGATCGTCCGAATCAGAACGGCCTGAGCCTGCGCATCGACTGGCTGGATATCTACTCCTTCGCCGATCAGATGCCGCCCTGCATGTATGCCGGTGCCGACATGCAGGACGACACCCTGCGCGGTTGGAGCCGTTACGACGCCGACGAGCGTGCCAAGCAGTCAGTGATGGCGATCAAGCAGAACGTCAAACTGCTCAACGAGAACATCGTCAAGTACACCGTGGAAGAGGCGCTGCGCCGCATCATGGCGCGGCGCGAGCTGCGCGTGGCAGACATCGACTGGTTCTTGCCGCACTACTCCTCGGAGTTCTTCCGCGAGCCGCTGGCCGTGGGTCTGGCCAATGTCGACTTGCCGATCCCGATGGAGCGCTGGTTCACCAACCTGACCAGCAAGGGCAATACCGGTGCGGCGTCGATCTTCATCATCCTCGAAGAACTGTTCAACGGTGGGCGCTTGCTGAGCGGCCAGCGGCTGCTCTGCTATGTGCCCGAGAGTGGGCGTTTCTCCAGTGCTTTCATGCACCTGACGGTGGTCGGCGATGAAGCTTGACGAGGTTCCCCAGGATCACAGCTCAACCTATGGCGGCCACAGCAAGCTGGTTTACGCCGTGGATGCCAGCGGTCATTACCAGGGCACCCAGAGCGATGGCTGGGAACCTGAGGCCTATTCCACGCTGCTCGCCGTCGCCGAGCTCGAAGCCCAGGAGGCCGAAGCCAGAGAGGGCTGGCAGCGCGGCGAACTGTCACCGCTGAAATGCCTGATGTACCGCTACCGCATGGACGAGCCCGCGCTGGCGCAGATCACCGGCCTGTGGCAATGGCGGGTGCGCCGCCACTTTCGCCCGCAAATATACCGCCGCTTGAGCACTTCGCTGCTGGCGCGCTACGCCGAGGCCTTTGGCCTGACCGTCGACGAGTTGCGTCGTTACCAGAGAGAGTTGCCATGACTGCGTTCGAACACCGCCAGAGCGCCCACTGCGAAAGTGGCGTCATGGCCAGCCTGCTAACCCACGCCGGTCTGCCGATGAGCGAGCCGATGGCTTTCGGCCTGGCGTCGGGTCTGGCCTTCGCTTACCTGCCGATCGTCAAGCTTGGTGGTATGCCGTTGATTGCCTACCGCATGCCGCCGCGTCACCTGATCAAGACCCTGAGCAAACGCCTCGGCGTGCGCCTGACCAGCCGGACCTTTTCCAACCCCGAGCAGGGCCGCATGGCGCTGGATGCGGCGTTGGATAGTGGGCGCCTCGCCGGTCTGCAGAGCTCGGTATTCTGGCTGCCGTACTTTCCGCCGGAGATGCGCTTTCATTTCAATGCGCACAACCTGCTCGCCTATGGGCGCGAGGGTGACGAGTACCTGCTCAGCGATCCGGTGTTCGAGGCGCCGGTGCGTTGCGCCAGCGCCGATCTGCAGAAGGCGCGCTTCGCCAAGGGCGCGCTGGCGGCCAAGGGCCTGATGTACTACCTCGACGATGTATCGCCGGATCAGGATTGGGAGCGCCTGATCCGCCAGAGCGTGCTGTCCACCTCGCGCATCCTCGACGGTATGCCGCTGCCATGGATCGGCATTCGTGGTATCCAGCACCTGGCCAAATGCGTCGAGTCGCTCGACCCGGCGCAGGCCAAGTACAATCGTCTGTACCTCACCCATATCGTGCGCATGCAGGAAGAGATCGGCACCGGCGGTGCGGGCTTTCGCTTCATGTACGCCAGCTTCCTGCAGGAGGCCGGTGAGAAGATCGGCGATGCCAGCCTGCGGGAGGCTTCGGTGCGGCTCACGGCGGTGGGCGACGACTGGCGCCAGTTCGCCTCGGCCTGCGTGCGTGCCAGCCGGAGCAAGGGCGAGGCGCCGGACTTCAGGCCGATTGCCGAGATGCTCCGTGGCATCGCCGGGCAGGAGCGGGTATTGATGAAGGAACTGGGTGCCTGGGCCAAGCGCAAGGGGTGAGGTGGGTGCTCTTTGCGTGCTGAGAGGCTGGTTGTGGTGGGCTGATGCGGAACGCCGCCCGGCCTACCCTACAGCTAGGCCCGTTTTCGGTATGGCGCTGTGAAACGGTAGACGGGTAAAGCGTCTTCCACCCTGCAACTGCAGTAACCGTAGGGTGGGCTTCAGCCCACCAATGCCATCGATAAGTCAGGCTAGAACTGCAGTTGCAGGACTTCGATGCCTGCCGTCAGCTCGGCAAAATCCAGTGCTTTCGTGGCAGCTTCGACCAGCACAGCCTGTGCCTGAAAATCCCCGTTTTCGTCGATCACCACCAGCAACGCCTGGCTGATCGCGCCATCGGCCAGATCAAGGGCGGCCAGCATCTGTAGCTGTTTCCACACACTGGCCCCGGCGCCGATAAACAGGTTCGGCCCTTCCAGCCCCAACTGCGAGGCGACATGGAAGCCTGCCGCGTTGCTGACGCTGTTGACGAATTCGAAGGGCTTGGGCTGGCGCTGATGCACGCAGACCGCATCGAGCAGTGCGCCCATGGTGGCGCGGGCCGGGTGGCGCGAGGCTAGATAGAGGCCGCAATCGCTACGCACATGCGCCTTGAGTGGCGCGCTGCACAGCAGTGCTTGCAGGATCATGCGGTCTATGCGCCGTGGCGGCGCGGCCAGCCACTGGCCCAGCGCGACCTTGAGATCTTTGTCGGAGCAGCTCGCTTCTCCGCGCACGCTGCAGGCGGCGATGACCGGCTTCATGCTTGGGCTCCCGTGCAGCGCTGCAGTATCAGGCTGGCATTGTTACCACCGAAGCCGAAGAAGTTGGCCAGCAGCAGGCTGTCCGCTGCGATGCTGGTTGGCTTGGCACTGAGCGGCAGCAGGGCTTCGGCGGCGTAGTCCACGCCTGGCAGGCTGGCGAGGTTTTCCACCAGCAGCAGGGTTTCGCTGAGACCGCAGGCGCCCAGGGTATGGCCGAGCCAGGGTTTGAGTACGCACAGCGGCGGCAGCGTGTCGCCGAACAGCAGGCGCACGCCATTACTCTCTGCGCGGTCATTGGCACCTGTGGCCGTGCCGTGCAGCTTCACCAGGCCGATCTGTTCGGCATCGACACCGGCGCTGCGCAGGGCCTCGCGCATCACCCAGTCGATATGGCTACCGTCTTCGCGGGTGGTGGTCAGGTTGCTGGTATCGCAGGCGCTGAAGCCGCCGAGCAGCTTCGCCAGTGGCGCCTCGCCGGGCACCCGCGCCAGCAGAGTCGCAGCATAGGCTTCGCCGAGAATCAGGCCGTCGCGCTCCGGGTGGAAGGGCCGGTAGGCGCCGCTCGGGCTGGTCAGGTCGAGGGCGCCGAAGCCTTGCTGGGCGATGGCGCTGGGCGTTTCGAAGGCCAGTACCAGCACACGTTCGTACAGTCCGGCGGCGAGCATCCGTGCGCCGTACAGCAGGCCGTTGGCGGCGCTGGTGCAGGCGGTATTGAGGGTGAAGGCATCGGCGAAGCCCCAGCGTTGGCGCAGGTTTTTGGCCAGCAGGTCGAGCGGGGTCGAATGCTCCGGGCGAAAACCGCCTTCTGCAGCGATCAGTTGTTCGAGGTCGTCGATATCCAGGCTGGTGCTGGCGATGATCAATAGGCAGTCATCCAGCTTGCCCGTCTGTCCGCCCAGTGTTTCGCCGAGCAGTCGGTCGCAGCGCTGCTGGCGGCTTTCACCGTTGCTGTTGACGACGGCCAGATAGGGGCGCGGCTGCTGCAGCTCATGCAGCAGAAACGAGCTCGGCACAGGCAGTTGGCCGGCTTGCAGGGCTGCGCTGGCAGCGTGCAGGTCGGTGCCAAGGGCGCTGTGCAGGGCGCCGCGCTGGAGATAGATGGGCGTCACTTTTGTTGCCTGATAAAGGCCGCGATGCTGGCGATGCTGTTGAGAATACGCCGTCCATCCTTGGCGCCCTCGATGCGAACGCCATAGTGCTGCTGCAGGGCCAGGGAGACCTGTAGAGCATCGAGACTATCCATGGCGATACGGCTCTGTTGACCGAACAGCGGCTCGTCATCGGCGATGCTCTGCCAGTCGATGTCGTCTTCCTTGTCGCACTCACGGATCAGCAATTGCTTGAGTTCTTGTTCTAGTAGTGTGTGGTCCATTGCGTTTGCTGCACTCGTTTGCGGAACAGGTAAAGCCCGACGCCGCCCAGGAGGATGGCGAACAGCATAAGACGGGCACAGTCAGGGGCGATGTCGGCGAGCGTTCCCTGGCCCACCAGCAGGGTCAGGAAGGCGTCCAGCGCCCAGCTCATCGGCGAGATTTCTGCCAGTTGGCTCATGGCCTCGGGCATCACGCTCTTGGGCACCATGATGCCGCCGATTGCGGCGAGGATGATATTGAGGCCACCACCCAGCAGCAACGCCTGTTCGCCACTGCGCGCCAGCGAAGCCAGGAAAAGCCCCAGGCTGCAGGCGGCCAGGCTCAGGCTCAGGGCCAGCAGCGCATAGGCCAGTGGCGCGCCGGGAAGGCTCAGGCCGCTCAGCCCGAGCAGCGGTAGCACGTATACGCCGATGGCCAGCAGCAAGGTGAACTGCAACAGGTTGATCACCAGGTAGGGCAGCAGTTTGCTCAGCACCAGGGTGGCAGGGCTCAGGCCCAGTGCGCGGAAACGCAGCAGCGCGCCGCTTTGCTGTTCGCGCTGGAAGCCGCCGGCCATCGGCAGGGCGACGAAGAACATGCCGAAGATCAGCCAGGCCGGCACGCTCAACTGGCTGGCGTTGGCCTTGCCGCTGAGCTCGCCGCTGGCCAGCACCTGCAGCTCGCTGAGCTGGCTTTGGGTACGCTGGCGGATGAGTTGCAGGCGCTGCTCTGCGTCCATGTCCTGCGGCAGTGCATCGCTGTCTTCCAGGTAGGCGAGCAGGCGGGTCTGGGCCAGGGCGATGTTGACGGCGGCCCGCAGGCGCTGACGGGTCTGACGGTCGACGCGTGCGGGATAGGTCAGTGCGGGGCCTGTGTGCGGTGTGTCCAGCAGCGTCTCGCTAAAGTCATCGGCAAGGATGATGTGCGGCAGCGCTTCGTCGCTGCTGACGAGCACCCGGCTGCCTGGCAGTTGCTCCTGCAAGGCCTGCTGGAAGAACGCACTGGCCTCGCTGTGCTGCGGAGCCTCGAGCACAAGGTTGAGGGGCGGCGGCTGGTCGCTCAGGTAGTTGGACAGCGCGGCGGCCATCAGCACGAGAAACAGGATTGGCATGATGAACAGCACCGCCAGCGCATGCGGGTCGCGCAGCAGCAGCAGGCATTCCTTGCGTACCAGCGCCAGCAACGGGGTCACAGGCGGCCTCCGTTGAGACTCAGGTAGAGCTGCTCCAAAGAGGGCCGGCCAAAGCGCAGCAGGCTCGGTGGGTTCGGCTGCGCGGCGAGGAACTGGGTGATCACCAGCAATTGCTGGCTGTCCAGATTGCCGATGCGCAGACCATCCGGCAGCGTCTCGGCGCTCAGTTGCAGCTGGTCGAGCAGTTGCTGAAAACCGGCGGGAGCCTGCTCCGGCCATTCCAGCAACAGGCCGTGGCCGCCGTCGAGCAGTTGCTGCTTGTCGACATCGAGGCGCACCTTGCCTTCATGCAGAAGCAGGATCCGCCCAGCCACGCGCTCGACCTCGTCCAGATAGTGGCTGGTGTAGATCACCCCATGGCCTTCCGCAGCGAGTCGTTCTACGGCATCGAGCAGCAGTTGCCGGCTGCCGGCATCGACGCCGACTGTGGCTTCATCGAACAGATACAGGCGCGCGGGCTGCAAAAGGCCGATGGCGAAATTCAGACGACGTTGCTCGCCACCGGACAGGCGTGCGGCGCGGCGCGGCAGCTTGTCTTCGAGGGCGCAGCTGGCGATGCACAGTTCCAGGCGCTGGCGGCGCTGGGTACCCTGCAGGCAGTACAGATCAGCGAACAGCGCGAGATTCTCGGCAACCGTCAGTTCGGCGTAGAACGCCAGTTGCTGTGGCACCAGGCCCAGGCTGCGCGGCCCATTCCAGCGGATTTCGCCCTGTTGCAGAGCCAGCGTATCGCTGAGCAAGGCCAGTAGCGTGGTCTTGCCGGCGCCGTTGCTGCCAAGCAGGCCCAGGCACTGGCCTTCCTGCAATTGCAGGTCGATGCCGTGCAGGGCGAAAGTTTCTGCGCCTGGGTAGCGAAAACTGACGCCACGTAGCTCAAGCACGAACGAGCACCAGCAACAGTTTGCCGTCCAGCAGCGGTTGGCTACCGGCCTGGATGGCGAATGCGTAGAGCGCGCCGGCCGGGCTCAACGCCTCCTGCTGGGCGCTGACCAGCAGCGGCTCTGCACTGCGTGTGACCGGGTGCAGATTGAGCTGGGAAAGTTTGCCGACCAGGGCCATTTCAATGGCATCCGCTTCGCCGTATAGGGCACCATGTGCGGCGCAAAGCTGGGCTGCGGCCTCGAACAGCAGGCAAGGGGAGGCATTTTCGCCAAGCTTGTCGAGGTGATGCCAGGCGCTGAGACCGCGGATATTGAGGCTATCGTGATCGACCAATGCATCCAGCCAGAGCGCGTCGCCCTGGTGTGGCAGCAGTGTGTGCAGTTGGGTGCGATCCATGGCGGGCGGTCGGTGCATACGGGCGACGCAGTGTAACAGAGGCAGGGATAGAGGGAGGATGCAGTGACGATCTGGCAGTTGGTGACTTTTGTGGTGCTCAGCGTAGTGCTGGTGGGTATTTCCTGGCGCACCCTGGGTAATC
Source organism: Ectopseudomonas toyotomiensis (assembly GCF_017167985.1). NCBI lineage: Bacteria > Pseudomonadati > Pseudomonadota > Gammaproteobacteria > Pseudomonadales > Pseudomonadaceae > Ectopseudomonas > Ectopseudomonas toyotomiensis. Next base: position 2,928,553 of record NZ_CP070505.1, read on the forward strand.
CACGCAGTCACGGGTTCTATCGTTTTCTTGCGTGGGAGGCGATGGCGTTGATGCTGGTGCTCAATGCGTCGTCCTGGTTCGGCGACCGGGGCGAGTTGCATCAGCGCATATCCTGGGTACTGCTGAGTCTTTCTCTGCTGGTGCTGTTCGCCGGCGTTTATCAGATGCGCCGTTTTGGTCAGGCCGGTGAGCAGCGCCAGGATGATGAGCTATTTGCCTTCGAACGCACGTCGCAACTGGTCACGGGCGGCATCTTCCGTTACATCCGGCACCCTATGTACTGCTCGTTGCTGCTGCTGGCCTGGGGCATCGCTTTCAAGCGTATCGATGCGCTGATCGTGTTGCTGGCAGTGCTCTCCAGCGTGCTGCTGTGGTGCGCCGCGCGTTGTGAGGAGCGCGAGTGCCTGGCCTATTTCGGCGAGGCCTACCGCGACTACATGGGGCGAAGCTGGATGTTCGTGCCACTCGTGCTCTGAGACCTCAGCGGCTCTATTGCCCGCTCTGGTGCTCCAGCAGAAGCTGCCGGTAGGCACGTTGATAATTCTCATAGTCGAGCTTTTGCTGGTGCAGATCACGCACGCGTTCATCCAGGCTCTTGCGTGGCTCGGCTGTCGAGTGGGTCTGTGTGGGAGGTGGGGCTGCGCTGCTCAACTGTGCGCTGGCCAGCAGCTCGTCGATGACCGGGTCTATCTTGCTTTTGGTGCCTTGCCATTTCATCAGCGACAGGCCGCCCTTGCCGCGCAGGTGATAGTTGGCTTTGGCCAGTGTCTGGCGCCGCGGGCCGAGGATGGTGATTTCGGCAGTGGACAGGTACGGCGCCATGTCCCAGGAGCGGCGGGCGGTGTAAGTCACCACGTAAGGGCAGTCTGCTCTGGGAATCTTCGAGTAGATCTGTGTCTGGATTCCATGCCGTGCGAAACCTTCCTGCAGTACGGGCACGAAGTCGCTGACCTGAACTTTTGGGTTCTCTTCGATACACATCTGGTCGGCCGCCGCCTTTAGCGGTGTGACCCGGGTAGCAGTGCAACCGCCTAGTAGGGTTACCGTTGCGAGCAAGGGCAGGGCTATGCGTAGTTTCGACATGGGAGAGGGCTTCCTTGCGTGAAAAGGCCACCTCAACGGTGGCCTTTGCGTGAGTGCCGCTGGTGTCACTTCACCTTGGCGTATTTGGCCTTCAGCGCGACACCGGCCATGATGGCGCCGGCATGGCATTCGTATTTGCTGTCGTCGCGGTATTCCTTGTTCTTGTAGTTGCTGGCCAGGTCGACCACTGCGTTGGCTCCGGCGGCCTTGGCGGCGTTCTGCAACTTGATCAGGGCCGATTGCAGAACCCAGCTGCAGGCTTCCTCATCGCTCTTGTTGAAGGCGTTGGTCTTCTGGCTGGTGGTGACGTTGGCGTTGATGATCTGAGCACCAGCCGGGGTCTTGTTCAGGTAGAACTTCACCGAACCGTCGAGACGACCAGCCTGGGTGGCTTCGTTGACCACAGACTGGAAGTCGAGGAAGTGAGCGGTGTCGCGCGCCTGGCTGAGGCCGGGCAGCAGGGCGACGGAGAGAAGTGCGGCAGTGGTCCAGATTTTTGCTTGCATGGTTATCTCCTTGAATATCACTGTATGTAAAAGCTCGTTCAACGTCTGCTGCGCTTGGGCCTGTAGCACTGATGAACAGGCCGTTACCAACCAGGCACCTGCTAGAAGGACGCCCTGTTCAGTTCCTGCTGGATGCTGCGATCCAGATTATGAATCCACTTGTTGTAGTTGCGATGGATCTTGCCGTCCTTGTAGCCAAGGTTCTGGCTGTCGCGGTAGCGGATCGAATAGCTCGACGCGCTGTAGGGAATGGTGATCTCGGCCTGGTGACTGCGTCGCTGAATCAACGCCATGATGTTGCCCCGGTCGGCACGCTCGACCGTCCACTGGCGGCTTTGCAGCGCGGCGAGAATAGCCCTGCGCATATCATCCTCATTCCTGGCCGCCGAAGTGGGTGTGCGGTTCTCAATGTTCATCACCGGCTTCGACGTACAGGCTGCGACGCCCAGCAGCAACGCAACGATCAGAGCAAATCGAGTGAAACGAGACATCATCCATGTTCCTTGTCAGTTGAAGGTCATTGCCAGCGCTTGAAGATCAGCGAGGTGTTCACGCCACCAAAGGCGAAGTTGTTGTTCATCACGTATTCATGGCTCATCTGGCGGAACTCGCCGCGCAGATAGTCCAGCTCACCGCAGGCCGGATCGATTTCGTCCAGGTTCAGCGTGTAGACGTAGCTGTCCGAGTTCATCATCTCGATGCTGAACCAGGACTCCAGCGCCCCGCAGGCGCCCAGGGTATGACCAAGGTAGCTCTTCTGCGAGCTGATCGGCATCTGCGCGCCGAACAGGCTGCTGGTGGCCAGGGTCTCGGCGACGTCGCCCTGTTCGGTAGCGGTGCCATGGCCGTTGACGTAACCGATTGCCGAGGGTTCCAGGCCGGCGTCATCGAGTGCCAGCTGCATGGCGCCGCGCATGGTTTCCTGCACCGGCTTGGTGGCGTGCTGACCGTCGGAGTTGCAGCCGAAACCGACGATCTCGGCATGGATGGTGGCGCCACGGGCGAGCGCGTGCTCCAGCTCTTCGAGCACCAGGACGCCGGCGCCTTCGCCGATCACCAGGCCGTCACGGCCGCTGTCGTAAGGGCGCGGGCTGGTGTGCGGGGCGTCGTTCTTCAGGCTGGTGGCATACAGCGCATCGAAGACCATGGCTTCGGTCGGGCACAGCTCCTCGGCACCACCAGCGAGCATCATCTTCAGGCGACCGAACTTGATCGCCTCGTAGGCGTAACCGATGCCCTGGCTACCACTGGTGCAGGCGCTGGACGTGGGGATCAGGCGGCCCTTGAGGCCGAAGAAGATGCTGATGTTGGCCGCCGTGGTGTGCGGCATCATGCGGATGTAGGAGTTGGCGTTGAGGCCGTCCGCCACCGAGTTCAGCAGCATGTTGCCGAAGGCCTTGACCTCCTCGGTGCTGCCGGTGGACGAGCCGCAGGCTACACCCATGCGCCCGTCGGCGATGCATGGGTCGCCGAGCAGGCCGGCGTGCTCCAGGGCGCGTTCGGCGGCATACACGGCCAGCTTGGACACTCGGCCCATGCTGCGCGTCTGCTTACGGTTCCAGTGCTTGGGCTGGACGAAATCGTCCACCGGCCCACCCAGGCGGGTGTTCAGCTCGGTGAAGCGGTCCCATTCATCCATGCGCCGGATACCACTCTTGCCGGCCTTGAACGCGGCCGAGATGGTTGGCCAGTCGCTGCCCAGCGAGGTGATACCGGCCATGCCGGTGACGACTACACGTTTCATCAACACAAACCACCATTCACCGCGAGAACCTGGCGCGTAATGTACGCCGCCTCGTCGGACATCAGAAAGTTCACCGCACCGGCTACCTCTTCGGGGGTGCCCATGCGGGCGGCCGGGATCATCTTGAGAATCTCGTCCACCGGTACCAGTTCGTCGAGGATCTCGGTGTCGATCAGGCCGGGCGCCACGCAGTTGACGGTGATCCTGCGCTTGGCCAGTTCGATTGCCAGGGCCTTGGCGGCGCCGATCACGCCGGCCTTGGACGCGCTGTAGTTGACCTGGCCACGGTTGCCGACCAGACCCGACACCGAGGTGATGCAGACGATACGACCTGGTGCGCGGCGACGAATCATCGGCATGGTCAGCGGGTGCAGCACATTGTAGAAACCGTCCAGGTTGGTGCGCAGCACCTGATCCCAGTCCTCCTCGGACAGCGCCGGGAAGGCGCCGTCGCGGGTCAGGCCGGCGTTGCACACCACGCCGTAGTAGGCGCCGTGTTGCTCGACATCGGCCTCCAGCGCCTCGCGGCAAGCGGCGCGATCGGATACGTCGAACTGCAGGATGCGCGCCTGGCGACCCAGCTCGGCGATCTGCGCCTGCACGGTTTCGGCCTCATCGCGGCGCGAACGGCAGTGCAGGACGATGTCATGGCCCGAGCGCGCCAGGCGCAGGGCGATGGCGCGGCCGATGCCGCGGCTGGAGCCGGTGACCAGAACGGTGGCGGAAGTGCTTTCAGTCATGGGATTGTTCTTGCTGCTCTTGTAGATAGACCGCCGGCTGCGGCGGGCGGAACACATTGAGGCGGGCTTCGGCCTGGATGCCGGGGCCTTGCAGGTGGCATTCGAACACGCCCATGCCGTTATCGTCCTGCAGTGAGCACAGGGCGCGTATGCGCAATTCGCTGCCGGCCGGGAAACACTCGACGTTACAGGCGTACTTGCGTGTGCCAAGCAGGAAACCCAGCTCCACCGGCAAGCCGGCGCGCTTGGCCTGGACACCGGCGAAAGCGGCGATGGCCTGCGCCATCAGCTCGATGCCGGTCCAGGCTGGCAGGTTGCCGTCGGCATCGCTGAGCAGGCCGTCCGGGCGTACGACGAGGCGTACCTCGATCGCTTCGCTATCGCAGCTCAATACTTCATCGAGCAGCACCATGTTGCCCGCGTGGGGCACCAGTTCGGCGACGGGCCACAGGCTCATGGGGCATCTCCCAGGATCAGTGCGACGTTGTTGCCGCCGAAGGCGAAGGAGTTGCTCATCAGGTAGCGGCCCTGGTCACGTGCCAGGCGGTCGCCAGGCCGGACGAGTTGGAGGGGCGCCAGTTCGGGGTCGTGCTGGCCATCCCAGAGGTGCGGTGGCAGCAGGCCGTCGCGGTTGTATTGGCTCAGGGTCAGCCAGCAGAAGGCCGCTTCCAGCGCGCCGGCGGCGCCCAGCGTGTGGCCGGTCATGGGTTTGCTCGAGGAACAGGGCACCCCATCGGTGAACAGTGCGTGCACGGCCTTGCTTTCCATCACGTCGTTATGCCGGGTGGCGGTACCGTGCAGGTTGAGATAATCGATGTCGCTGGCGGCTATGCCGGCGTTGGCCAGTGCCTTTTCCATGGCGGCACGGGCGCCGAGGCCTTCCGGGTGGGGTGCGGAGATATGGTGGGCGTCGGAGGTGGCGCCGCCACCGAAGAAGGCGATTGGACCATGCTCACGGGTCATCAGGAACAAGGCCGCGGCCTCGCCGATGTTGATGCCGTGGCGGTTTACCGAGAACGGATTGCAGGGGTCGGCGGAGACGGCTTCCAGCGACGAGAAGCCATTCAGGGTGAGGCGGCACAGGCTGTCGACGCCACCGCAGATCACTGCATCGCACAGGCCCAGGCTGAGCAGGCGATGAGCGCTGAGCAGGGCCCGGGCGCCGGAGGTGCAGGCCGTGGACTGGCAGTACACCGGGCCAGTCAGGCCCAGCCAGTCGGCAAGGAAGTTGGCCGGTGCAGCCATCTCCTGTTGGGCGTAGTTGTATTCGGCGGGCAGCGCGCCTTCGTTGACGTGGCGTGCGATATGCTCGCCCGCTTCGCGGATGCCCGAGGTGCTGGTGCCCAGCACCAGGCCGACGCGCTGCGCGCCGAAGCGGGTGATGGCTGCGCGCAGCTCGGGCTCGATCTGTTGCGCAGCGGCCAGCAGCAACTGGTTGTTGCGGCTGTGGGAGGCCTCGAAACCTGCAGGCATGGCGGGCAAATCGACATGCACGGCGCCTACCGTCAGGCTGCGGTCTTGCACCCAGCCGTCTTCGGCGCGCATGCCCGAGGCGTCACCGGCGAACAGCGCGTCGGCCACGGCTTGCTTGCCTTCGCCGATGGCGCAGAGCAGGCCGAGTGCATTGAGGTAGCCGGGGGTTGGGGAGCGGGGCATCAGTCGCTTTCTTCCAGGTTCAGTGCGCGTATCCGGTAGTTCAGGCCGGTTTTGCCAAGGGTGAAATCCACAGGGCCTTGGTAATCGATGGTCCAGTCCGGCGCTAGTCGGCGCCGTTCATCGTTCACCTGCTGCCAACTGCCAGCCGGGTAAGCCTGCAGCGCGTCGGCGCGGGTCAGGGCGAACAGCAGTGCAGCGAAAAGCTCACGCGCCTCGGTATTCGGTGGTAGCAGGCCGTCGTTGCGCCACTGCCCCGCATCCAGCAACTGGCGGGCCAGGGGGATGCCGAGCGGATCCAGCAGCGACCAGCGCAGGGCGGGGCCTTCCTGCTGGATCACCAGTAGCCAGTCCTGACGCACGTCCGCCTGTTCACGCTGGATCTGCAGGGTGAGCGGCAGCGCTGCGACCAATGCCGGGGCCACTGGCGGCACGGGGGTGCGTGCAGCGCAGGCGCCCAGCAGCAGGCTGGCGACGAGCAGGAGTATGCGTGGCATCACGGCTTGCGCGCCACTACGTTGAGCAGCGTTTCGTCGCGTTGGCCGACCGGCTTGGGCCGCATCAGCCCCCAGCGCTCCAGCAGGCCGAAGTCCTTGGCCCGGCTCCACCACAGGTAGGGGTAGGAAACGCTGGCATCGTCGAACTGGAAGCCCTGATCGCGCAGCATGTCCAGGTACTGTTCCGCGCTGCGCTGGACGTGCATCGGGTGGCGGAACAGCCAGCGGATCACCCAGGTGTCGATGTAGTACTTGGTCGACTCGGCCAGCAGCAGTCGGCCACCGGGTTTGAGCACGCGCCAGAACTCGGCCAGGGCTCTTTCCTGTTCCACCAGATGATGCAGAGTCTGATGGCAGAACAGCAGATCGACGCTGGCATCGGGCAGGTCGATGGAGGCGCAGTCACTGGCGATCAGTTCCACGTCCAGACCCAGGCGCTCGGACTCGCGGCGCGAGCACTCGAGGCTGTGCGGATCGGCGTCGAGACCGATCATCCGCACCGGTGCGAAGGCGGCGTTGAGCAGGCCGAAGGAGCGGCCCTGACCGCAGCCGGCATCGAGCAGCACGGGCGCTTGCGGCAGCGGGCTGCCGGTCAGGCGCACCAGGTCGTTGATCGCAACCCGCAGCACATGGTGTTGCCACACATGGCTCTGCAGGAACCAGAAGCCGAAACGGGTTTCTTCGACGTAGGTGGGCGAGACGGGGCGCAGGGCGTTCATCGACGATCCTTGTCAGGGTTGGGCGCACAGCTCTGCGAGAACTCGCAGGCGTCGGCGTGGTTCGGAAACATAGGGATTCTTGCTGTCCCAGGCGTAGCCGGCAAGGATCGAGCTGATCATGCGGCGAATCTCCGGGGAGGCTTTTTCGTAGTAGATCACGTCCTGGAACGAACCCTCGTACCAGCCCTCGACGTAGACGCGGAAGGTGTCGACGCCGCGTTTGAGCGGGATAGCGAACTCGTTTTCCCAGTCCACCGTCTCGCCGTTCAACTGACGATGCAGCAGCCCGGCGGCCATGCTCGCCGAGCGCATGGCAATGGTCACTCCCGAGCTGAATACCGGGTCGAGGAACTCGGCGGCGTTGCCCAGCAGAGCGAAGCCTGGCCCGTGCAGGCTCTTGACGTTGGCCGAGTAACCGTTGATCTCGCGCGCCGGGGTATCCCACACGGCATTGCCCAGCACCTTGCTCAGCGATGGGGTTTCGGCGACGAACTGCTTGAGGCAGGCATCGAGATCCTGCGGGTAGTTCTCGTAGTGCTCGGCCGCGGCGACCACGCCCAGCGAGCAGCGGCCGTTGCTGAACGGGATGGTCCAGAACCACACGTCACGCAGGGTCGGATGGGTGGTGATGAGGATCATCTCGCGGTTGAAGCCCGAGGCCGGGTCGATACGGTCCTCGATATGGGTGAACACCGCACGGCGTACCGGGAAGGCCGATGGGGTGTCGAGGTCGAGCAGGCGTGGCAGCACGCGACCATAGCCGCTGCCATCGAGGACGAAGGCGCACTCGACCTGGTATTCAAAGCCATCGGCCAGGCGGCGAACCGACAGCCGCGGGCAGTCGCCGGAGAAATCAGCGGCGAAGATTTCTTCCTCGTAGCGAATCTCCACGCCCTGGCGCTCGGCCTCGTCGGCCAGCAGCTTGTCGAAGTCGGCGCGGATCACCTGATAGGTCGAGCCCTTGCCCTCGGTGAACTTATCGCGGAAATCGAAGCTGGTGTAACGATCGCCCCAGGCGAACGCGGCGCCATGTTTGGTCTGAAAGCGGGCTGCCTGCACGGCTTCGAGCATGCCGGCTTCTTCGACGAAGTCCAGGCAGTGCGACAGCAGGCTTTCGCCGATGGAAAAGCGCGGGAAGCGCTGGCGCTCCAGCAGCAGTACGTCGTGGCCCTGGCGCTTGAGGATGGCGGCGGCGATGGCGCCGGACGGGCCGGCACCGATGACGACGATCTGACGTTGTTCGAGTTCAGGAGATTTCATAGCGGGCTTTCGCTTCATGATTGACGGTGTGCCGGCCCAGCAGGGCAGGCAACAGAGTAGAGAACAGACTCATCAGCAGCAGGCCGAAGTACACCGTTGAATCAATCAGCTGGAGCTGCAGGAGCAGGTTGAGGAACACGATTTCGGTCAGGCCGCGGATATTCAGCAGCAGGCTCTCACGCCACTTGATCCGCGCTGACGCAGCCGGGTCTGCCCAATGCAGGCCCAGCCAACTGCCAAGCACCTTGCTGATGACCGGCAGCGCCAGCAGGGTACCTATCACCAGCCAGGACATGTGTTGACCCAGGCCATGGAAATCCACGCGCAGCACGCCGTAAGTGAGAATCAGCGGGACAGCCACGCCATTCATCAGCAGCTGCCAGTGACGCTGCGCCAATGGCAGCACGAACGGCTGCTTCAGGTAGCCCAGACACAGCATGTAGGCGATGCCGAACACCAGAGCGTTCAGCCCCAGTTGTTGGAACAGCAGCATCAGGGCGAAGAACGGCAGGCTGTAGCACGACGGATGACGCAGCTTAAGCAGGCGCAGCAGCACGGGCAGCAGCGCCGTCAGCAGCGGCCAGAGCAATGTCGCCGGTTGACTGCTGCCCTGGGCCAGGCCGAACAGGCTCCAGCACATGAAATCCATCAGGATTGCCGCATGCAGCAGGCGTTTGCTGGCGGCGGCCGGGTAACCGATGCTCTGCAGGAACAGATAGAGCACCGGGATGGCGGTGATGGAGAACAGCAGGCCAATGCCCACCGCGCTCAGCCAGCCGCGCTCGCCGGGCAGTAGCCAGAGCGAGCAGGCCAGGCCAGCCAGCATCGGCACGAGAAAGCTCGGCAGGGCGATCTTCACGCAGGCCTGGCTGAGATCGAGGTCGATCACGTCGCTGAGGATATAGCCGAGCAGCAGCGCGAAGCACAGGCCGTAGGCGAGGTTCAGCCAATCGGGCGCCAGCAGCTCGGCCGCGCTCAGTTGCCAGTGCGGCTCGGCCCACAGCAACAGCAGCGCCGGAATGGCGAGTGCTGCCACCAGCAGTTGGCCGACGATGGGAACCAGGCGGCGCCCAGCGACGACCGCGACCAGCGCATAGATGGCCAGGGCCAGCAGCCAGAACAGGGCGACCGTCATGTCTGCTTATCCTTGGCCAGCGCGTCACCCGCCCAGGGGGCGAGGAGGAAGCTGAAGGCCAGGCCGATGCTGATGGCCAGGCCGAAGTTGCTTACTGCAGGCGTACTGGAAACGGCCAGCAGGCCGAACGACAACCAGGTGGTCAGTGCCGACAGCAGCGTGCCGAGCAGGCTGGTGGCCGCACCGCCGACCCGTTCGCGAATCAGAATGGCGTAGTCCACGCCGATGGCGGTGACCAGCAACAGGCCGAACAGGCTGAACAGGGTCAGCGGCTGGCCAAGCCAACCGAGACTGGCCAGGCTGGCCAGTGCGGCCAATAGAGAGACCGCCAGTACGCGAGCGGCGCCGTGTGCGCCGAAGAAGATGCACAGTACGGCGAAGATCAGCAGGCAGGAGGCCAGCTTGAGTTCGGCGGCGCTGACTTGCGTGGCGGCGAACAGGCGATTGAGTTCGCCGAGGCGGTCGACCAGCTTCACCCCGTCCAGGCCTTCGGCCCGGGCGGCGAGCAGGTCGCTGTCGGTCAAGCCTTGCAGGCTGATCAAGCCGGCGACCTGGCCGTCATCGGTGTTGCCCAGCCAGAGTGGTCGCCAGGGCTCACTGAGCGGCGCGGCGAGCACCTGGTCGATGTTCAGCGTCGGCAGGGCTTGCAGCTGTTGAGCCTCCCGCGCGATGGCGTCGGCGGGGATGCCCAGCTCGCTGAGTGCGGCGCTGTGGCTCGGCAGCTGTGCCACGGCCTGACGCAGTGCCTCCTGCTGCGTGGCCGGCGCCATCAGCTGGCTCAACGCCAGATAGCTCTTCAACTGGCCTTGTTCCACCAGCCTGTCCAGGCGCTGGCTCAAAGACTGCTGGCGTTGCAGCAATTGCTCCTCATCGTCGGCGCGCACCAGAAAGAACTGACTGGTCGGTTGCATACCGACGATCTGGCTGATGGCTTTCGATTGCTCCAGCAATTGTGGCGGCACGCTGGCCCACTGACGCAGGTCGTCCTTGTGCGAGAGCTGCAACAGGCCACCGGTGCAGAACAGGGCGAAGATCAACAGCAGCCAGGGTGTGGGCAGTTTGCGTAGCAGGGCTTCGCGCCGGTCGAGCAGACGCTGTGCCAGAGCATGCGGCGCTTGCCAGGGACGGAGCGCGGCCTTGCCGAGCAGCGTTGGCAGCAGAAATAGAGTACTCAGATAGGCGCCGAGCAGGCCGGCGGCGGAAAAGATCGCCACCTGCTTGAGTGCCGGGAATGGGGTGAAGGCCAGGGCCAGATAGCCGATGACATTGGTCAGCAGACCGAGGGTCAGGCCAAGAAAGGTGGCGCGCAGGGCACGCCAGCTATCCCAGGGTTGCAGCGTCCAGCTTTTCGACAGCAGGTGCAGAGGGTAGTCGATGGCCACGCCGATCAGGCTGGCGCCCAGCACCAGAGTCATCACATGAACATGGCCGAACACCGCGACGCAGGCCGTGAGCCCAGCGAGCACGCCAATGGCTGCGGGAATGAAGGCGAGCAGTACGCGTACCCGGCGAAACACCAGCAGCATCATCAGCAGGGCGCCGGCACTGGCGATGCTGCCCATCAGGCTGATTTCGCGAGTGGCTTCACGCTGGCCGTGGGCGGAATACAGCAGTCCGCTGCTGGCGAGCAATTGGCCGCCGCCTGCCTGCACCTCGTTGCGAGCCTGGGTGACTAGATCGTCCACGGCCAGCGCCAGGTTGCCGTCGAAGGCGTCTGCATTGGTGCGGGCGCGCAGCAGGGCCCAGGTGGTCCCCTCGCTTTCGGCGATCAGCGCGCCGCTGAGATCGACCTGGACATTGTGGTGGTGGGGAAGCCCTTTCTCCACCAAGGTGCTGAGGCCGAGCAGGTCATCGTTGGTGGCGACTACGCCCTGGCTGCGAAAGGGGTCGAACAGATCCTGCACACGCCGCTCGACGAAGGCGGCCGGGTTGTCGATCAGCAATTGACGGTCGGCAGCCGGCAACAGCGCAAGGCGTTGATCCTGCAATTGCTGGCGGATGCCGGACAGGTCGGCTTGCGGATCCCACTGCACCCTCTCGAACAGCGCCTGCTGCTGCCAGCGTGTGCCCAGTTCGGCTGTCAGCGCCAGTGCCTGTTCGCGCTGCGGGTGGCTGATCAGCACCAGCAGCTCGCGGTTGAGCGGCTCCTGCATGCGTTGCACGGCCTGCTGTTCGGGCGCGTCCGGCGTGCCGCTGGGGACCAGTTCCAGCAGGTTGGCCGAGATCGGCGCGCCGCCGCGCCACTGCCAGGCAGCAACGACAACGAGCAGCAGCAGGGCGAGCGGGAACAGTCGTGAGCCCCAGTATTCAACTCTGGAAGTCATGTCGCTCCGCATCGCTCAGGGACTGGTCGGCCTGATTGTCCTCAAGGCGCAGCACGGTGCTGTCGCCCTGGGTTTCCTGCAGTTCGATGCTCTGCACCAGCTCACCACCATTGATGACGATGGCCTTGAATACCTGCTTGAGCAGCACGCTGCGAGGCGTCAGGTCGAGCTGCCAGGCCTCGGCTGTGCCGCTCAGGCTGAGCTCGAAATCCTGACGCAGACCGCTGCTGTCGCCCTTGAGCACGGCGAGGAACAGGCGGTTCTGCTGAGCGGTGGCGCTTTGCTGGGCGACGAATTGCCAGCCTTGCTCGCCGCGCCGGGCGATGCCCTGCGTGTCGATGCGGTAGTCCTGCTGCAGCGGGCGTTCGAGCAGCCAGAGCAGGCCATGATCCTTGGCCAGGACGAAGGTGCCACGGCTGGTCAGCGGCTGCGGCAGGGCGCGCAGGTGTTTTTCCTGGATGAAAGTGCCGCGCACCACCTCGGGCTCGCCGAGTTGCTCGCTGAGCTGGTCGAGGTCGAAGGCCAGCGCCAGATGGGCTGTGCCGAGCAGGATAAAGCCCAGAGCTGCACCGAGAAGGCGTTTCACGCGATGGCCCTCTGTACGGCATCGATGAAGACCTGTGGCGAGGCGAACTGCATTTCCCGCGTGGCGATTTCCACGGCCACTTGCACGGTGCTGCCGCGAGTCATGCGCTCACCCGTTTCGGCGTCGCTGATCAGGTAGTTGATCTTCAAGCGGCTTTCCCATTCCACCAGGTCGGCGCGCACGATGATGCGCTGGCCGAACTGGGCGCCGCGCACGTAGCGAACCTGCAGGTCGATCACCGGCCAGGCGTAGCCGGAGTCGCGCATCTGCCGGTAGTTGTGGTCGAGCTTGTCGAGCAACGCGCAGCGCGCCTGCTCGAAGTATTTGACGTAGTGGCCGTGCCAGACGATTTCCATCATGTCGACGTCATAGAACTGCACCTGCAGTTCGATTTGCGCCTGCAATACGCCTGATTTACGCATACAGCCTCCAGTACTGGCTGCGGATACGCTCCAGGCACAGACGCAGCTCATCTTCCAGGGCGCGATCTTCGATCACCGGTGGGAAGTCGCTGGCCAGTTGCTCGCGCATCGCCGCCAGCGGCGCCGGGATGTCGCGCTTGCCGGCGCGCTCGCGTAGCCAGACGCCCTGGTTGGCGGCCAGCAGGGTAGCGGCGGCGACCTGCTCGGTCAGCTCCAGGCTGCGCAGGGCATCGCGTGCAGCGATGGTGCCCATGCTCACCTTGTCCTGGTTGTGGCACTCGGTGGAGCGCGAGAACACGCTGGCCGGCATGGTGTTTTTCAGCGCTTCGGCAGTCCAGGCGCTGGCGCCGATCTGCACGGCCTTGAAGCCGTGGTTGATCATCGCCGTTGCAGCCGGCGCGCCGGACAGGTTGCTCGGCAGGCCATGGTTGTAGCGGGTATCGACCAGCAGGGCGAGCTGACGGTCGAGCAGGTCGGCGACGTTGCCCACCAGGTTCTTCAGGCTGTCCATGGCGAAGGCGATGTGCCCGCCATAGAAATGCCCGCCGTGCAGGGTGCGCTCGGTCTCGGCGTCGAACAGCGGGTTGTCGTTGGCGCTGTTGAGTTCGATCTCGATGAACTGGCGCAGCAGGCCCAGGCTGTCGGCCAGCACGCCAAGCACGTGCGGCGCGCAGCGGATCGAGTAGCGATCCTGCAGGCGGTGCAGTGGCGGCAGCGGCGCCTCGACGGCCAGATCCTGGCGAATCCAGGCGGCGACCTGGGTCTGGCCCGGATGCGGCTTGGCGGCGAACAGGCGCTCGTCGAAGTGCTCCGGATTGCCCTCCAGGGCGATCACATTGAGCGCGGTGATGCGTGTCGCCAGCTTCAGCAGGTAGTCGGCGCGGGCATAGGCCAGACAGGCCAGGGCGGTCATCACGGCGGTGCCGTTCATCAGCGCCAGGGCTTCTTTCGGGCGCAGGGTCAGCGGCGTCCAGCCGAGTTCTTCATGCACCTCGGCGGCGCTGCGCCGCTCGCCCTTGTACAGCACGTCGCGCTCACCGCTGAGGGTGGCGGCGACGTAGGACAGCGGGGTGAGATCGCCGCTGGCGCCGACCGAGCCTTCTTCAGGAATCAGGGGCAGCACGTCGTGCTCGATGAACGCCTGGAGGCGTTCCAGCAGTTCCACGCGCACGCCGGAAACGCCGTGGCACAGTGACTGTAAACGGGCGGCTAGCACGGCGCGGCTGCTCGGCGCGTCGAGCAGTTTGCCCAGGCCACAGCCGTGGAAGGTGAACAGGTGCTTGGGCAGCGCCTCGACCTGATGCAGCGGCACGGCCACCACGCAGGAGTCGCCGTAGCCGGTGGTGACGCCGTAGATCACGCCTTCCTTGTCCAGCAGGGTGTCGAGGAAGCGCGCGCCCTTGGCGATCTTTTCCCGGTAGGCGGCATCATCCTGCAACTGGGCGCGGGCCTGGCGCTGCGACAGGGCTACGATGTTCTCGATGGTCAGGGCGCGCTCGCCGAAGATCACCGGCTCAGGCTGGTATGTCGTCATCTCGCTTCCAGAAAGGGTAGAAGTTGAACCATTGCTGCGGGGCGTCCAGGCAGTGTTCGCCCAGGCGCTGCGCGTAACGTTGTGCCCAGCCGTGAACCACCTGGTCGCGCTCGCTGCGCTTCCAGCTCACCGCATCGGCGAAATGTTCCAGGCGCACCTGGTAGCGCCCGTCGATCTTCAGGCAGTGCATCAGCCCGACCGGGCATTGCAACAGGCCGGCCAGCAACCAGGGACCTTGAGGGAAGGCGGCGGGCTGGCCAAGAAAATCGACCGTGACACTGCGTCCGCCATGCAGCGGCACGCGGTCGCCGGCGATCGCCAGCCACTCGCCACGCTCCAGGCGCTCGGCCAGCTGCAGCATGATTGCCGGGTCCAGCTCGCTGACCTGAATCAGGCGCAGATGGCTGGCGCCGGATTCGCCCAGCAGACGGTTGAAGCGCTCGGCGTGCTTGGTGTGTACCAGCACGTTCATGCGCACCCGCTCGCCAAGCTCGGCCAGCGCCCGACAGACCTCCAGGTTGCCCAGGTGAGCGCCTACCAGCAGTCTTCCACGGCTACCGTCATGCAAGGTGTGGCGCAGGTTGCCGGGGTCTACCAGTTGCAGTTCCTGCAACGGCAGGCGGCCGTTCCACACGTCGAGCTTGTCCAGCAGGCTATCGGCGAACGCCAGGAACTGACGCAGTACCGAACGGCGGCTGGGGCGCAGATCGGGGCGTGCGCCCCAGTTCGCCAGGTTGTACTGGTATTGATGGATGCTGGTCCGCGCGCTGCGGCCAAAGATGTAGAAATACAGGACGATCAGATACAGCAGCGGCACCAGGGGGCGACGGCCGAGCAGTCGCGCGGCGGCGACGGTGAAGCGCATCAGCAGAAAGCTGCCGCGCTCCTTCTGCCGAGCCCAGTGATCGGTGTGCTCGGCAGCGCTCATGCGACCAGCCTGCGCCATAGAATCCTCGGTGCGCGCAGCAGCATGCCGAAGAACAGCCGGGCGTGCATGCCGGAGATCAGCAGGTTGTCGTGCCACAGGCGAAAGTGCGAGAGGCCATCGGCCGGGTAATGCACACGGGTCGGCAGCCAGTGCATGGGCTGCTCGCGCCAGGCCATGCGCACCAGTATCTCGGTGTCGAAGTCCATGCGCCGGCCGAGTTTCACCGTATCGAGCAGGGCCAGGGTGGCCGGCAGCGGGTAGATGCGAAAGCCACACATGGAGTCGCGAATCTGCAATGACAGACAGTTGATCCAGACCCAGACGTGGGTCAGGTAGCGTGCGTAGAGGCGCGACTTGGGCACGCTCGCATCGTATTGCGGATAACCACAGACCAGGGTTTGCGGATGAGCACGAGCGGCGGCGATGAACTGGTCAAGAGTGCTCAGGTCGTGCTGGCCATCAGCGTCTACCTGCAGGGCATGGCTGTAGCCGAGGCGCGCCGCCTCACGCAGGCCGGCCATCACTGCGCCGCCCTTGCCCTGGTTGCTCGGCAGGCGTAGCAGGTGAATGTTCGGCTGCTGCGCCAGTTCGTCGATTACCGCCGCGCAGGGCGCGTTGGAACCGTCATCCACCAGCAGGCACGGCAAGCCGGCGCGGCGCAGTTGCCCGACCACACCGGGCAATGGCCGCTCGTGGTCGTACACCGGGATCACTGCACAGGGATTGAAGCCTGGCTCAGCCATGGGCCTGCTCCAGCAGAATGCGCCCGGAAGAACAGGCTGCCTCGCCATTGCGATAGGCGAAATACAGCTTGCCGCGTTCGGCATCGAAACGCAGGGACAACTGCAGGGTGTCGCCGGGGCGCACCAGTTGCTGGAATTTCAGCACTTCCATGCCGGCGAAGCGCGGTGGCAGGTCGATGATCAATTGGCGCGCCAGCTGCTGGGCCCAGTCCACCTGCACCACGCCTGGCAGCACCGGCGTCTGCGGGAAGTGGCCGGTGAAATGGGCGAGATCCAGTGGCACCTGCAATTGCAGCAGCCATTCGCCGTCGCGCTGTTCGGCGCTGACAGGCTCCACCCGCGTCGGGCGTGGCGCGGCCAGCAGGGCGTCGATCTGGCTCTGCGCCAGCTTGCCCTGGCTGCTGTAGGGCAGTTCCAGCAGCAGGCGCCAGCGGCGTGGCAGGGCGATGGTTTCGCAGTGTTCGGCCAGGTGTCGACGCAGGGTTTCGGTCACGCTGCGACGGCCCTGATTGCGCAGGACATGCACGCCGTTCGGGCTCAGGGCCAGCACGGCGCCGAGGAAGGCTCGGCCTTCCTGAATCACGCCAAGGCGGGCATCGGTTACCCAGTCATGACTGATCAACGCCTGCTCGAGCATGGGCAGGGAGATGCGTTTCTCCTCGAGCTTGATGATGCGGTCGAGGCGCCCGCGCAGAACGAAACGGCCGTCAGCGCCGATCTCGGCGGCATCTGCGCTCTGTTCGATATGCCCGGCTGGCAAGTACGGTGAAGCGATGCGCAGGGCGCCGGTTTCATCGAGGCTCAGCTCGACGCCTGGGAACGGCTGC
Organism: Ectopseudomonas toyotomiensis; assembly: GCF_017167985.1. Lineage (NCBI taxonomy): Bacteria > Pseudomonadati > Pseudomonadota > Gammaproteobacteria > Pseudomonadales > Pseudomonadaceae > Ectopseudomonas > Ectopseudomonas toyotomiensis. The sequence continues at coordinate 2,945,254 of NZ_CP070505.1, forward strand.
CAGGCTGTGTCGCCCTGGCGCCAGCCGATGCCGCCAGTTTCCGAGCTGCCGTAGATTTCCGTTGGCCACTGGCCCAGGCGTTCGTGCAGGGATTCGGCCGCTTCGCTGGGCAGCGCGCCACCGGAGGAAAATACCTGTTTCACGCAGCTCAGTGCCGACCAGTCGAGATTGTCGCCCATGCGCTTGAGCAGGGCCGGGCTGGCGACCCAGACAAAGTCGGTCTGGCTCAGGCTGGCCTGCTGCAGATCTTCAGGGAATGGCAGGGCGCGGCGACAGAAGGGGCGACCGGCGCACAACGGCCAGAGCAAACGAAACAGCAGGCCGTAGATATGCTGGCAGGCGACGCTGCCGAGGACGGTGGCCTGGCCGAGGTTCTGGCCCCACAACCGCTCCAATGCCTCGACCTCGTTGGCCAGCTGCGCAAGGCTCTTGTCGATCAGCTTGGGTTCACCACTGGAGCCCGAGGTGCACAGGGTCAGGCGGCAATATTCGGGCTGCAGCGGTGCGCCTGGCAGTGGTTCGGCATCCAGTTCGGCGATGTCATCCAGCCACAGGTCGACCTGGGACGTCAGGCGCTGACGTGTCTGCACCTGGGCGTCGGCAGGCAGCAGCACCTCGACGCCAGCGCGCCAGGCACCGAGCAGGGCGATGGCCAGCTCGGCAGCATCTTCCAGATACAGTGCCACGCGTTGTACACCGCGCGCCTGCAGGGCGGCGGCCAGGCGCAGGGCGCGCTCACGCAACGCCGCATGATGCAGGGCGGGTTGCAGGGCAACCTGACGCTCGGGCTGAGCCTCCAGCAACAGATCAGTGAGGGGCAGCCAGATCATTCGTATTTCCTTACCTGCTGGCGTATCAACCATTCGCCAGCGAACAACAGGCCGATCAGGCCGTAAGAGATCAATCCGGTGTAGAGCGTCCACCAGGACAGCGGTGCCCACATCGCCAGTGCCATCAGCAGGACGGTATTGCCGAGGAAGAACAGCGCCCAGACCTTGGTGACGGTGCGCGTGTAGCGCACGGCGACGTCCGGCAGCTCCGGCTCGCGTAGGCGCGCCATGCGTTCCACCAGCGGCGGGCCGAACTTCAGGCTGAGGCCGAACAGCGCCAGCAGCATCAGGTTGAGCAGAACCGGGTACCAGCGCAGCAGCACCGGTTCGTTGGCGACGCCGAGCAGTAGGCAGAACACCAACGCCGCCACGGCCAGCCACAGGCCGCCCGGCCGGCGACGCGCCGTCAGGGCGCGGGCCAGCCAGAGGCCGCCCAGTAACGCGGCGAACACACGCGGCGACCAATGCTCCAGGCCGTAATAGACGGCGAACGGGTAGAGCACGCCGGCTATCAGCAACAGCAGGCCAAACAGGCGAGCCATGGGGTCAGTCTTGGGTCTGAGGCGTGTCATTGATCAGGCGATACACGGCCTCGACCACATCGCCCACGCTGCGCACGCTCTTGAACTCCTCGGCGGCGAGCTTGCGCCCGGTCTGGCGCTTGATATGGTCGATCAGGTCGACCGCATCGATGCTGTCGATCTCCAGGTCTTCATACAGGCTGGCGTCCAGGGTCACACGCTCGGCCTCCAGCTCGAACAGCTCCACCAGGGCGCTACGCAGGGTGACGAAGATTTCTTCACGGCTTTGCATCGGTGAAATCCTCAAGCAGCTTTCTGGGCGGAAACGAACGCAGCCAGGCTCGCGACGTTGGCGAAGTGCTTGCGCGTGTCCTTGGCTTCAGCGTCGATCTTGATACCGAAACGCTTCTGGATTGCCAGCCCCAGCTCGAGTGCGTCCACCGAGTCCAGGCCGAGCCCTTCGCCAAACAGAGTCTGCTCCGCGCCAATGTCATCGGCACTCATGTCCTCGAGGCCGAGGGCATCGATGATCAGGTTCTTGATTTCAAGTTGCAGATCGCTCATCTGAGGCGAGCTCCTTCATAAAGTGTTGGTGCAGATGGTCGTTGAGCTTGCGCGAAGCTATCGGCAATGGCGCCTGCTCGGTGAATTGGCGCGGATCGATATCCTCCCCGACCCGCAGCCGAAAGTGAAAACGACGCGACGGAATGCTGTACCAGGGCTCGGCCTTGGTCAGCGTCGTGGGCGTCACGCTGATGACCACCGGGGTCACCACGCTGGCGCCGCGCACGGCAATCGCGGCGGCGCCACGATGAAATTCCGGGCTGCTGCCAGGTACGGTACGAGTGCCCTCGGGGAAAATGATCAGGGTTTCGCCGTTTTGCAGGGCGCCGGCAGCTTCGTCAAGCATGTCCATGCTGCCGCTGTTGCTGATGTACTGGGCGGCGCGAATCGGCCCGCGCATGCAGGGGTTTTCCCACAGGCTCTGCTTGACCACGCAGTTGGCATCGCGGATGAAGGCGATCAGCACCACCACATCGATCAGTGAGGGATGATTGGCGATCACCATCTGTCCCGGGCGGCCCAGGCGCTCTGCACCCTCGACCTCATAGGTGAGTACGCCGGTGCGGAACATGAATTCGACGAATAGGCGAAAGGTACGGCTGACCACCGCGCGTGCACGGGTACGCCGATGCAGGGCGTCGCCTGGCAGCAGGCCGATCAGCGGGAATACCAGCACGCGCAGCAGTACACCGCCGACGCCGAACAGGGCGAAGCTCAGTGCAGTGGCGACAAGCCTCCATGCATAAGGCGGGCTATAAGGGCTCAGGCCTCGTTGCGTGACCAGGTCCATTGGCGGTCTTTCCAGTAATGAGTCAGCGTTCGCTGCCCGCCATGCAAGGCGCGCAGCAGGTTCAGGGGGTGTGGCCAGGCGGCGGGTAAGCCGGATTCGGCAGGTGCGAGGCTCAAGGTCCAGGTTTTGCCCGGTTTCAGCAGCAGAGCCAGCGCGTACGAGAAGGGTACGTCATCTATATAGGCTGTATAGAGGTCGGGCGGCAACTCTTCGGCAATGACCAGCAGAACAGCGGGGGCGCCTTCGGCAAGTAGCCCGCTGGCTTCGAGCATGGCCTGTTCCAGGCCGTCCCCGGCAGCGGCCATGGCGGTCATTTCGCTATTGTCTTCGCGCAGGATCGACCACAGACCGATGATGGCGTTGTGCACTGACAGGCTGAATTGGGTGGGCGACAGCGGCTCGCCCTTCGCCAGCTCGTTGAGGATCGCCAGCGTGCGCGGGGTTTCGCCATGGCGCGAGGCGAACACCAGGGGTAAAGGGCCTCGCCCCTCGGCCAGTGGCCAGGCGACATGGAACAGCATGCGCGCCAGCCGGCTGAGGCGGCGCCGTTGCATGGCGGGTAGGAAACTGACGTCCGGCTGTTGCTGGTCGTCGGGCACGACCATGGGGGCGTTGCACCAGGCACGCCAATCATCCTCTGACTCCAGGCCGGGGGCCCAGGCGCGCAATCCTTCGATCTGGAAATTCATAGCACGAGGCTTTTCGCCACTCCGGGCATACTGGTCGGCACGACGATACGCCTGAAAGAGACAGCGTCAGTCAGTGCCATGGCATAGTGCCGGTACTTGTTCGGGCGGGCATTATCTAGATGCACGCGGCGCTGTGCAAATGTTGCGCAGCTTCTTCTGATGGGCGGATGATGGCGATGTGGCCTACGTCTCGTGCTTGTCATGGGCTTTGCATAGAATTCGGAACATTCCAGATCAGGGAGAGCGGCGATGCGACGTGTGGTGTTCAACCAGAAAGGGGGGGTGGGCAAGTCCAGCATCGCCTGTAATCTCGCGGCGGTCAGTGCGGCACAGGGCTACCGTACGCTGCTGATCGACCTGGATGCCCAGGCCAACTCGACTCACTACCTCACCGGGCTCACTGGCGAGGAAATTCCCATGGGCATTGCTGACTTCTTCAAGCAGACCCTGTCTTCCGGGCCCTTCGCCAAGAAGGGCAAGGTGGATATCTACGAGACGCCGTTCGACAACCTGCACGTGGTCACCGCCACGGCCGAGCTGGCCGAGCTGCAGCCGAAGCTGGAGCAGAAACACAAGATCAACAAGCTGCGCAAACTGCTCGACGAACTGGCCGAAGATTACGACCATATCTACCTGGACACACCGCCGGCACTGAATTTCTATACGGTTTCCGCGCTGATTGCGGCTGACCGCGTGCTGATCCCCTTCGACTGCGACAGCTTCTCGCGCAACGCCCTGTATGGCCTGCTGGCCGAGATCGACGAGTTGAAGGAAGACCATAACGATGCTCTGGAGGTGGAGGGCATCGTGGTCAACCAGTTCCAGCCGCGCGCGACCTTGCCGCAGCAATTGCTGGATGAGCTGATCGCCGAGGGCTTGCCGGTGTTGCCGGTGAACCTGATGAGCTCGGTAAAGATGCGCGAATCGCACCAGGTGTGCACGCCGCTGATCCATCTGGATGCACGGCACAAGCTGACGCTGCAGTTCGTCGAATTGCACGATCTGCTCAATCAGGCTTGAGGGACTGTCAACGATAAAACAAGGCGCCCGCGGGCGCCTTGTTCGTTAGCGCACCACGAACACGTCGCAAGGCGCCTTGTGCAGGAAATGCTGCGCCAGGCTGCCCAGCAAGGCTTGAGAAAAGGCGCTGCGGCCGTGGCTGCCGAGCACCAGCAGTTCTGCTCGACGCGTCTTGATCTGCTCTTGCAGGCTGCGCAGGATGCCGCCCTGCAGCACGTCGTGGCTGAGCTTCGGGCCGCCAGGCGGCAGGCTTTGCGCTTCGTCTTGCAATAGCTGATCGATCAGGCCGCGCTGGGTCTGCAGTTGCAGTTCCACCTGCTGCGGCGTGCCCTTGTCCGGTTCGAATACGTGCAGGGCGTGCAGCTCGGCATCGCCGGGCAGCAGGCGATAGGCCTGGCCGAGGGCACTGCAGGCGCACAGAGAGAAGTCGATGGCGGCCAGCGCCCTCTTATAAGGCTGGGCGTCGTTGCGCGCTACCAGCAGCAGCGGCACGGTGCAGCGGCGGGCGATGCGATCGAGGCTGGTGCCGGAGAAAAAGTCATGACGCTGGTGGTGCCCGCCCAGCACCAGCAGGTCGCAGCCGCTGTCCTGAACCTGTTGCAGCACCACTTCCGAAGGTTTGCCGCTGAGCATGCGCAGTTCAGTGCCGGGAGGGGCGTATCGGGTCAGGCTGCGATCCAGCGCTTGGCGCGCCTTTTCGTGCTGTTCGCTGCTCTGGCTAGGGTCGAGCACGTGCAGGATGCTCAGTCGGGCGTTGTGCTGCTGGGCCAACTGCGTGGCGCGGCATAACGCCATGTCAGCGGTGTCGCGCAGGTCATGGGCGATAAGAATGTGCTTGAACATGGTGACGGCTCTCCTGCCGATACCCCTCGGCAATTTTATTGTGCCTGTTCAGATAGCCGCTCTTTTGACCTATGGCAAGGTCGGGGAATGTTACCGATTGCGAATGCAGGCAGCGGCACCGTTCAGCGTAAACGCAATTGGTAGTACCCGCGACTTTCTGCGACCACTTCGCCGCTGCCGTCGGTCAGTTGCAGCTCCAGCAGATATTCGGCCTTGCCCTGCTGGTTGGCCTGTTCTTCCAGGTGGACGATTTCCTCGGCCGAGAGGCGCGCCTCGACCTGAATGTCGCCCGTGGCCGGGCGGCGAAAGCGCAGGTTCATTTCCTTGATGATGGGATAGAAGCGCTGGGCGTCGAAGCTGGTCAGAAACAGCGCGCCGCCGGGAATTTCGGCCAGGGTGAACAAGGCGCCGGCGTACATGCTGCCGATATGGTTCTGGTTGCCTTGCAGGGGCATGCGCAGGCGCACGAAACCTGGCTCCAGCACTTCGGCCTTGAGGCCGCTGCGTTTGACGAAGGCGATCTGTTCCTCGGTGAGCTGGCGAGCGATTTCTACGGGCAGCGGCATGGCGAAACTCCTTGAGCGGACGTTTTGCCAGACTAAGGGGCGGTTGGCGCGCTGCAATTGACCGCAGCGCCCGTGGCGACTGACCGAAGCGCTCAAGCGCCCCAGGCACGTAGTCCGGATGCAATCCGGGAAATCGCGTAACGGCTATCCCCGGATCGCATCCGGGCTACCGGTGCATCCTAAATGCCCTGCTGGCGCAGCCAGGCCTGCAGTTGTGGGAGAGGCATGGCGCCGCTCTGGCGGGCGACTTCGACGCCGCCCTTGAACAGGATCAGGCTGGGAATGGAGCGTATGCCCAGTTGCCCAGCCAGGTTCTGATTGGCCTCGCTGTCGAGCTTGCCCAGGCGGCAGCGTCCCTGCAGCTGTGCGGCTGCCTGCTGGAAGGTCGGGGCGAAAGCCTGGCAGGGGCCGCACCAACTGGCCCAGACATCCACCAGCAATGGCAGGTCGCCTTTCAACTGACTGGCGAAGTTGGCTTGGGTGAGCGTGATGGGCGCAGCGGGCAGCACTTCACTCTTGCAGCGGCCGCAGCGTGGGGCGTCGTGCAGACGCTCGGCGGGAATGCGGTTGAGCCCGTTGCAGTGCGGGCAGGGAATCAGCAGCGGATCGGACATGAGGCGAGGCTCCGTGAGTCATGTCCCTTAAATGGCGCCAGCGCCTGCGGATATCAAGTCAGAGCGGGGTCAGCGGGAAGAACCAGGGGATGACCAGGGTGGCTACGCCCCACAGCAGCAGGTTCAGGGGAATACCGATCTTCATGAAGTCGGTAAAGCGGTAGCCACCGGCGTTGTAGACGAAGGTGTTGGTCTGGTAGCCGATGGGCGTGGCGAAGCTGGCACTGGCGGCGAACATCACTGCGACCACGAAGGCGCGTGGGTCCACGCCCAGATGTTGGGCCATGCCGATGGCGATGGGGGTGATCAGCACGGCCACGGCGTTGTTCGACAGCATTTCGGTAAGGATGGACGTGAACAGGTAGATAAAGCTCAGCATCAGCAACGGTCCGGCCCAGGGCAGCCAGCCCATGACGTTTTCCACCAGCAGCTTGACCAGGCCAACCTTGTCCATGGCGATGCTGATGGCCAGCATGCCGAAGATCAGGCTGAGAATTTTCCAGTCCACCGCCTTGTAGGCGTCTTCCACATCCAGGCAACGGGTCGCCAGCACGGTGACTGCGCCGATGATCGCCAGGCCTTCGATGGGCATCACGCCAAAGGCGGCCAGCAACATCACGGCCAGGGTGGAGAGAATCGCGATGGGCGCCTTGTCGCGGCGGAAGGCGCGCTCCTGCACGGCGTTGAGGCTGATCAGCTCGCCGTTGTCGGCGAAGCGTTTGATCTGTGCCGGCGTGCCTTCGACCAGCATCACGTCGCCGAATTGCAGCTCGAAATCATCGAGGTTGCCCTGCACGTTCTCGTCCTGGCGATGCACGGCGAGCACGGCGATACCGTAGCGCGCGGTAAGGTCCAGATCGCGCATCGGGCGGTGGCTGTAGCGTGAGTTACGCCCGACGATGGCCTCGGCGAGAATCACGTCGTGGCTGCTGATGGTCTCGAAGGCATCACCGCGGTTGAAGCTCAGGTGGCCGCTCTCACGCAGCTCCACCACATCCTTGACCTGGCCGTGCAGCACCAGGCGGTCGCCACTGGAGAGCAGGGTTTCGGCGCCGGGTTCGGTCAGTTCCTGCTCTTCACGGAACAGCTTGAGCACCTGCAGGCCACTGCCGCCATTGAGGTTGGCTTCGTGCAGGGTCTTACCGATCATCGGTGAGTCGTGCGGTACCAGCAGTTCGGTCATGAAGGTGCGCGACAGATCCGGGCGCAGCTGGCGCGACAGGGTCTCGCGTTCTGGCAGCAGGTGGCGGCCTACGGTCAGCAGGTAGAGCATGCCAAAGGCGGCCATGATCAGGCCGACGCCGGTGATCTCGAAGATGCCAAAGGGCGCCATGCCCGCCTTGCGTGCGACACCGTCGACCAGGATGTTGGTCGAGGTGCCGATCATGGTCAGGGTGCCGCCGAGAATGGTGGCGTAGGACAGCGGGATCAGCAGTTTCGACGGCAGAGTGCCGGCGCGGCGCGCCAAGGCGATGGCCACCGGGGTGAGGATGGCCACCACTGGCGTGTTGTTCAGGCAGGCCGATACCACCAGCGCGGTGACGGTGAGGCCGGTGAGCACGCGAATCGGGCTGGTGCCGACCAGATTGCCCAGCCAATTGCCGAGGGCGTCGATGCAGCCGGTACGCTCCAGCGCAGCGGAGAGCACGAACATGCAGGCGATGGTCACGGGGGCTGAGTTGGACAGCACGCTTAGCACTTCGCCTGGCGTCAGCAGCTGGCTGACCAGCAAGGCGGCTACGGCGATGGCGGCGACGATGTCCGGGCTCCACTTTTCGCGGACGAAGGCATAGAGCACCCAGATCAGCAGGGCGCCGACAAACAGCAGAGGCAGGGAGTCCCAGAGCATGAAAATCCTTAGAACCGGCCGCTGATCCGCTGGGTGGCCTGGCTGTTTGGCAGCAGGTCTCGGCCAGCGGGATCGGGGACAGATTCTTTGCGTCGAATCTCGTGTGAGGTATCGGGCACGCACTGGGCGGCCTGGCAGGGCGCCAAGATAGAGGGGTTCTTTTAGATAGTCTAAGAATGTTTGGGCAGATTGATATGCCTTTTCGATTTAACAGATAAGCGCTGTCGAGAGGTCTGGCCAGAGTCTGTGGGCCGCCACGAACAGGGCCAAAGCGCTACCACTTACGACGAACAGCTGATCTCCAGGTGCTTGCCCCACTCCGGCGGGCGTTCGGCATAGCGCTGCATGTCCGGTTGTTCGTCGAACGGTCGTGACAGCACCGCGTGCAGCTCACGTACCGGGCCATAGTCGCCCTGTTCGGCGGCTTCGATGGCCTGCTGTGCCAGGTAGTTGCGCAGGATGTACTTGGGGTTGACCGAATGCATGCGCGCCTGGCGTTCGGCCTGTTCGCCGCCCTCGCGTTCGCAACGGGCCAGGTAGTCGCGGCTCCAGGCGTCGAAGCCGGCGAGGTCGACGAAATCGTCACGCACGATCATCAGTGCCTCGGCAGGCGCCTGTTCGCCGAGGTGGCGGAAGAACAGGGTGTAGTCGGTGGATTTACCGGCCTGCATCAGTTGCAGCAGACGCTGGATCAGCGCTTCGTCCTCATCCTCGGCACTGGTGAAACCCAGGCGCTTGCGCATCAGGTCGAGGTAGTGCGCCTGGTACAGCGGCAGGAACAACTCCAAGGCCTCGCGCAATTGTTCGACCGCGGCGAACGGCGTCAACGCCTGCGCCAGGGCGGCGAGGTTCCAGTGGGCGATGGGCACCTGATTGCTGAAGCTGTAGCGACCGGTGTCGTCGGAATGGTTGCAGATATGGTTGGCGTCGAAATCGTCGAGGAAGGCGTAAGGGCCGTAGTCGAAGGTGATGCCAAGGATCGACATGTTGTCGGTGTTCATCACGCCATGGCAGAAACCATAGGCCTGCCAGTAGGCGATCATCGCGGCGGTGCGTTCGATCACCTCGCGCAGCAGCGCCAGCCAGGGTTCGTCCTGTTTCAGGCACTGCGGGAAATGGCAGGCCATGACGTGTTCGCCCAGAGTCTTCAGGTGCTCGTGTTGGCGCGTGTAGTAGAAGTATTCGAAGTGGCCGAAGCGCACGTGGCTCTGCGCCAGGCGCAGGACCATGGCGGCGCTTTCCTGCTTCTCGCGCCACACCGGTGTCTCCGAACCGGTCACGCATAGCGCGCGCGAGCTGGGGATACCAAGGGCATGCAGGTGTTCGCTGGCGAGAAACTCGCGGATCGAGCTGCGCAGCACCGCGCGGCCATCGCCCATGCGCGAGTAGGGCGTCATGCCGGCGCCCTTGAGGTGCAGATCCCAATGCTGGCCGGCCTCGTTGACCACTTCGCCCAGCAGCAGTCCGCGACCATCGCCCAGGCGCGGGGTGTAGCCGCCGAACTGGTGGCCGGAATAGACCATGGCGCGCGGTTCGGCTTCTTCCCAGAGTTTGTGTCCGGCGAACAGTTCGGCGAACTCGGGGCGCTGTGCTTCGCTAGCGGCGAGATCGAGCAGAGCCAAGGCTGACTCGCTCGCCACCACCAACCTTGGCTGCTCGATCGGTTCGGGCAGTATTTCGGTTGAGAACGCATCACCGAGGCGGGCGAAGCGGTTGTTGAAGCTCAGCGTATCGAGACTTTTCACCAGGGTTCCTAACTGCTCAGGGCGCCGCGGGCGGCTTGGGTGGTTGCTGCAGGCTGGCGGCGCCGGCAGCTGCGGCCTTGGCCAGATCCTTTTGATCGAGTTTTTGCTCGCCGTGTTCCAGGTTCTTCACATACACCTCGACCTGACGGAAGGCGATGTTGATGCCGTTCTTCGGGAACTCGCGGTCGATGAAGCGGTTGATCTCGTCTGTGGCCGGGTTGCGGTCGCCGAGGTCGCGCACGTGGATGCGCAGCTCATGGTCCAGCGTGCTTTCGCCAAAGTTTAGGAAGTACACCAGCGGCGACGGCTCCTTGAGCACCCTTGGGTTTTCCTGCGCCGCTTGCAGCAGCAGCTTGCGCACCAGGTCGAGATCCGAGCCATAGCCGACACCGACCTTGAGGGTGACGCGGGTGACCGTGTCGCTCAGCGACCAGTTGATCAACTGGCCGGTGATGAAGGTCTTGTTTGGAACGATGATTTCCTTGTGGTCGAAATCGGTGATGGTGGTGGCGCGGATACGGATCTTGCTCACTGTGCCGGACAGGTTGCCGATGGTCACCACGTCGCCGATACGCACCGGGCGCTCGAACAGAATGATCAGGCCGGAGATGAAGTTGGCGAAGATTTCCTGCAGGCCGAAGCCCAGGCCCACCGACAGCGCGGCCACCAGCCATTGCAGCTTGTCCCAGCTCACCCCCAGGGTGGACAGGGTGGTGACGATACCGATACCCACCAGCACGTAGGACAGCAGGGTGGTGGTGGCGTAGGCGCTGCCCTGCGCCAGACGCATGCGCGACAGCACCAGTACCTCGAGCAGGCCCGGCAGGTTGCGCGCCAGGGCTACGGTGATGGCGACGATGATCAGCGCGCCGATCACGTCCATCAGGCTGATGGGCACCAGTGTTGCGCTGTCTCCGGTGCCACTGCTGTATTCGTAGAGATTGATCGTGTCGAGGTAGGTGAAGACGCCGATCAGATCGGCCCAGACCCAGTACAGGCAGACCAGGAAACCGCCGAGCAGGGCCAGGCGAATCAGGCGCAGGGACTGCTGGTTGACCTGCTCGATATCCAGGGTCGGTTCTTCTACCGGTGCTTCGCCATCCAGGCTTTCCTTGCTCTGTGCCTGGCGTTTGGCCAGTGCACGCTGATAGGCCAGGCGTCGTGCCGCCACGCTCAGGCCGCGTACCAGCGTGGCCTCGACGATAAGCAGGATGATCAGCAGGTACAGGGTGTCGATCAAGCGGTCGGTGAGCTTGAGCGCCGTGTAGTAATAACCGAAGGCAACCGCACCGATCAGCGCTAGCGGTAGCAGGTTGAACAGCACGCCGACGCTGGTGCGCAAGGCGGAGGTGTTCTCGCGCAGCGGGGCGCTGAACAGCAGGTGGAACAGCAACCAGGCCATCAGGGCGTAGCAGCTCAGGACCACGGCGATGCCGATGACGTCGTTGGCCAGGCTCGCCGGCTGGTGTTCGGCAATGCTCACCACGGCCACCAGCGCCATCACCACCAGGCCCAGGCGGCGCAGGTGCTGGCGGAAGAAGGCAACGTTGGCCGGTGGCCAGTGGAAGTGCAGGATGGCCACACCATCCGGAGAAAGAATGCGGTGCAGGGTGTAGAACACCAGCCAGGCTTCCGCCATCTCATAGAGTGCGGCACCCAGATAGAGGTTCTGCCCGCGCGCATCATGCAGCAGGGCATAGCCGCAAAGCGCCAGGAACAGTGTAACCGGTAGCGCGAGGATGACGTTGAGCCCCAGTGCCATCGGTGTATGTAGCTGGCTGTCGTGCTTGTAATGGCCGATGTCGCCATGCAGGGCGCTGAGCTTGTTGAACAGATACTGGCGCCGCCAGAGAATCAGGGCGCAGAGCAGAATCAGCGGCAGGAAAACCAGTGGGCGCTCGAACAAACCGGCGCCGAGCTCGCTGATGGCCAGACCCCAGGGCATGCTGGCCAGTTGCTGCTCAAGACGACGCGGTGCCGATTTCAGCCAATCCAGATCGAGTGGCTTGTTGCTGGGAATCCAGAACATCTGCTCGTCGATGGTGGCGCGCAGGCTGCTGGCCGTGCTCTCCAGCTCCTTCTGGTTGAGCTGAAGGGTGATCGACTCATTGAGCAGCGCATTCAGCGAGCGATTGAGGCGGTCGAGCAATTCACGCCGGGTGTTGAGTTGCTCGCGCAGTGCATTGCGCAGTTCAGGGGTGACCTCCTCGCTCGGCTGGTCGCTGAGCAGGTTGTCCACATAGCGGGCGGGGTCGCTGATTTCTTCACGTTGCTTGTTCAGCTCGAACTGATAGAGACGAATGTCGGCGATCTCGTCGGCGAGCGAGCCGTCTTCGAGCTTGAGTTTCGGCAGGGCCTGTTTCTGCTGGTAGAGAATCTTCGACAGCAGCAGGCTGCCTTGCAGCACCCGAATCTGCTCATCCAGGGCCTGGTTGGCCTGATTGAGGTTGTCCAGCTGCTGACGAGTTTGCAGGTTTTGCTCGGTCAGGCCGTTGAGGCGGTCTGTCGCACGCAGCAGATAGTCGGAAAGCTTCAGGTTGAGCGAGCTTTCCCTGGCCAGCAGCTTATCCGAACTGGCACGTTCGGCCTCGCGCGATTGCTCGGCGACAGTCTGCTCCGATTCCGCACGGCGCCGTTCGTTGATCAGACCCTGCAGGGCCTGGCGCTCCTGCTCGGCGCGATTGATACGTTCCTCGAGCAGTGCGCGCTGGGCACTGCCGAGGTCTTGCAGCAGGCTGTTGCCGGCCAGCTCCTGGCGGCGTAGCTGGGTTTGCGCTGCGAGCAACGAGAGCTCCGCGCTGAGTTGATTACGGCGCTCCTGGGTCAGTGCCTTGCCATCGAAGCGACCGCTCTTGAGGCCGTCGTTGATCAGTTGGCTGCGTGTCTGGTTCTGGCTGATCTCCGCCTGGGCACGCTCCGGGCGGGTTTGTGCGGTGATCACCAGGCTGTTGGCCTCGATGATGGCCTTGTTCCATTCGCTGATCTGGCTGGAGCGCTCGCTGAGCAATTGTTCGAGCTGAGCGAGCGAGGTCCGCGCATGGCGCGCGGAAACCTGTTGTTCCGGGCTGGCCTTGAGTCTGTCCAGTTCGCGCTGGGCCTCGGTGATCAAGCGCGGCGCGTCGTCCAGTTGCTTGCGCAGGTCGCTGAGACGCTGATCGGCGCTCTGCCGATCCTGAAGCATGCGCAGCGTCTGTTCCAGGGTCTGTTTGAGCGCCAGCTGCTCGGCTTCCGGCAGTTTGCGATCAGCCAGGCTATCCAGGCTCTGCTGCACGCTCTCCGCCGTCGGTGGCTCCTCGGCGAACACCTGTGGGATGCCAATGAACAGGGCGAACAGAACGGCTGCTAGGGAAAGGCGCGACAGATGCATGGTCGATTGATCTACTGAGTTTAGCGATAACGATTGAGAATGCCTGCGGCACAACGAAGACGCGGGCCCTGTGGCCCGCGCGTGATGCTGATGCTAGCAGAGTCCTAGCCGGTAGTTTTCAACTGCTTGCTAGAAGTGCAGCCCGGGGCCGGGACGGGCGCCCTCGGGGAATCTGACGCCGACTTTGCGCACCTTGTTCCCTTCCATGGCTGCGACCGTCCAGGTCAGGCCCTGCCACTCCACCTGGTCGCCGACTACGGGCTCACCACCGATTTCGTGAGCGATGAAGCGCCCCAGCGGCTGATTGCCTTCCAGCTCGTCGAGCTTCAGGCCGTAGAGCGCCGCGACTGCGCTCAGCTCGGCGTCGCCTTCCAGTACGAAATCACCGAAGAAGCGCAGGTCCTGGCCACGCTTGGGCGCCTGGCTGAACAGCTTGCCGAGGGCTGGCAGGTCGTGTTCGTGGCCGATCACGCAGAGCAGGTCGCCAGCTTGCAGGCGTGTGCTACCCGAAGGGTGGAGCAACTCGCGGCCACGGAACAGGGCGGCGATACGGGTGCCATCGGGCATGTTCAGCTCACGCAGGGCGGCGCCGATGCACCATTTTTCTGCACCCAGGCGATAGACGAACAGCTCCCACTGGCTGGTCGGGTGTACTTCCAGGCCGGCGCGTGACACCGGTGCTGGCTCCGGCGGTACGGTCACACGCATCAGCTTGGCGGCCAGCGGCAGGCTGGTGCCCTGCAGCAACAGGGAGATGATGACGATGAAGAAGGCGACGTTGAAGAACAGCTGCGCATTGGGCAGGCCGGCCATCAGCGGGAACACCGCGAGGATGATCGGCACCGCGCCGCGCAGACCGACCCAGGCGATGAAGATCCGCTCGCGGTCGTGGAAGGCACGAAACGGCAGCAGGCCGAGGAAGATCGACAGCGGTCGCGCGAAGAGGATCATCCACAGTGCCAGGGCCAGAGCCGGCAGGGCGATCGGCAGCAGCTCGTGCGGAGTGATCAGAAGGCCGAGGACGAGGAACATGCCGATCTGCGCCAGCCAGGTCAGGCCGTCGAGCATGTGCAGAATGCCGTGGCGCGAACGGATCGGTCGGTTGCCCAGCAGCAGGCCGCACAGGTAGATGGCGAGGATGCCGCTGCCACCCACGGCGGTGGTAATGGCGAAGATGATCAGGCCGCCGCTGACCACCAGGAGCGGATACAGGCCGGTCGCCAGCTCCATGCGATTGATCAGTTTCAGCAGCAGCCAGCCGCCCCCCAGGCCGAGCAGGGCGCCGAGACCGAACTGCTGCACCAGCTGGATCGGCAGGTCCCAGCTGAAACCGGTCTGGCCGCTGGCGAGCATGGCGATCAGGGTCACGGTGAGGAACACCGCCATCGGGTCGTTGCTACCGGACTCGATTTCCAGTGTGGAGCTGACCCGTTCGTTGAGGCCGCGCCCGCCCAGCAGGGAGAACACCGCCGCGGCATCGGTGGAGCCGACGATGGCGCCGATCAGCAAACCTTCCAGCAGGGTCAGATTGAACAGCCAGGCGGCAGCCAGGCCGGTCAGGCCTGCGGTTATCACCACCCCCACCGTCGCCAAGGATAGCGATGGCCACAAGGCCACACGGAAGCTGGAGACCCGTGTGCGCATACCACCGTCGAGCAGTATCACCGCCAACGCCAGGTTGCCGACAAGATACGCCAGGGGATAGTTGTTGAAGATGATGCCGCCAGGGCCGTCGGTGCCGGCCAGCATGCCGACGGCGAGGAAGATCACCAGGATGGGGATGCCGAAACGAGTACCGAACGCGCTGACCAGAATACTGGCCGCTACCAGCAAGGCGCCGATCAAGAACAGATTATTGATGGCGCTGGCATCCAACGGCGCGTACTCCTGGCTGGGTCAT
This sequence comes from Ectopseudomonas toyotomiensis, assembly GCF_017167985.1. Taxonomy (NCBI): domain Bacteria; kingdom Pseudomonadati; phylum Pseudomonadota; class Gammaproteobacteria; order Pseudomonadales; family Pseudomonadaceae; genus Ectopseudomonas; species Ectopseudomonas toyotomiensis. The sequence goes on from NZ_CP070505.1 coordinate 2,960,552, forward strand.
CGGGTGCGCCGTTATGCATGGCGCGTGCCAGGGATTCTAACCGTAGCCTTCGTACCGCTGTCAAAAAGGTTATTACATTTTTCTAAATTGCCCCGAAGCGCCTCGTGCAGGGGCGCCCCGGGGGCTTTGGCTCAGTTTCAGAACCAGGCGTCCTGCATGCCCAGGCAGGTGTCGTCACGCGCTTCGAGAATGGCCAGGTCGTGGTGGCAGCTCGGCACCTCCCAGGTCAGGAAGTAACGCGCGGCTTGCAGCTTGCCGCGATAGAAGGCCTGCTCCTCGGCATTGTCCGTGCGGGCCAGGCCTTGTGCGGCGCGAATCGCCTGCTCCAACCAGCGCCAGCCAATTACCGTGTGGCCGAACACCTTCAGGTACAACGCCGAGTTGGCCAGTCCCTGGTTGACCTTGCCGCTCATCAGATCGCCCAGCAGCGCCAGGGTCACCGCCTGCAGGCGCGCCAGCAGCTGTTCCAGCGGCTGGCGCAGGGCGGTGAGCGATTCGTGCTCGCTGGCGCGCTGGCAGCAGTCGTTGATCAGCTTGAGCAGTTGCTTGAGTGCAGCGCCACCGTTCTGCGACACCTTGCGCCCGAGCAGGTCGAGCGACTGGATGCCGTGGGTGCCTTCGTGGATCGGGTTGAGGCGGTTGTCGCGGTAGTACTGCTCCACCGGGTACTCGCGGGTGTAGCCGTGGCCGCCGAGGATCTGGATGGCCAACTCGTTGGCCTTGAGGCAGAACTCCGAGGGCCAGGACTTGACGATGGGCGTGAGCAGGTCGAGCAGCTCTAGGGCGCGGGTGCGCTCTTCGGCTGTCTCCAGGGTGTGGGTGTCGTCGAACAGGCGTGCGGCGTACAGGCCGAGGTCGAAGGCGCCTTCGACGTACGCCTTCTGGGTCAGCAGCATGCGCCGCACATCAGCGTGCTCGACGATGGAAATCTGTGGGCTGGTCGGGTCCTTGCCATCGGGCTGGCGGCCCTGCGGACGGTTGCGCGCGTAGTCCAGCGAATACAGGTAGCCGGCGTAGCCGAGCATGATCGCGCCCATGCCAACGCCGATGCGCGCCTCGTTCATCATCTGGAACATGTAGGACAGGCCAGCGTGCGGCTTGCCCACGAGATAGCCGACGCACTCGCCGTTGTCGCCGAAGTTCAGCGCCGTGGAGGTGGTGCCGCGCCAGCCCATCTTGTGGAACAGGCCGGCCAGGGTCACGTCGTTGCGCGCGCCCAGTGAGCCGTCGTCTTTGACGTGGAACTTGGGCACCAGGAACAGGCTGATGCCTTTAACGCCGGGCGGTGCGTCCGGCAGCTTGGCCAGCACCATGTGCACGATGTTCTCGGAGATCGGTTGGTCGCCGCCGGAGATGAAGATCTTGTTGCCCTTGATCCGGTAACTGCCGTCGGCGTGCGGTTCGGCCTTGGTGCGAATGTCCGACAGCGACGAGCCTGCGTGCGGCTCGGTCAGCGCCATGGTGCCGAAGAAACGGCCATCGATGATCGGTTGCAGGTAGCGGGCCTTCTGCTCCTCGCTGCCGAAGGCCTCGATCAGGTTGGCCACGCCCATGGTCAGCATCGAGTAGGAGCTGGTGGCGATATTGGCCGACTGGAAATGGGCGAAGCAAGCCTGCGACAGCAGGTTGGGCAGTTGCATGCCACCGTGTTCGAAATCGCGGGTGGCATTGAGAAAGCCGGCCTCGTGGAAGGCGCGCAGGGCGGGTTCGACCTCGGGGATCAGTACCGCGCCGCCGTCGACGTACTGCGGCTCGTGTTCGTCGTTCTTGCGGTTGTGCGGGGCGAACAGCTCTTCGGCGATGCCACGCGCGGTGCTGATAGCCGCATCGAAGGTCTCGCGGTTGTGATCGGCGAAGCGCGGACGCTGGGTCAGGGCTTCGGCGTCGAGCACTTCATAAAGTTCGAACGCCAGGTTGCGGGAGCTGAGCAGGGTCTCGGACATGGAACGGGCCTCCAGATGATCGACCGAGTCTAGGCAGTCAGTCGCCTGGCTGCCCAGCATCATCATCGGTGGTGATAAAGCGCTACATCACCTGTAGGAGCGGCTGGGCGGCATTGTGCTCCAGTCGCGTTTCGCAAGCGGGGCAAAGCCCAGCGCCAGCTCACGGGTCAGCTCCGCTGCAGACATGGGCCGACAACTCGCGACATTCTGCCCGGCCCATAACGGCGAAAAGTCCCCGCTACCTTGTGCTTCGGCCGCCGTACGCAAGGGTGCGATGGCCGCAGTGGCCAGGGGAAAGGCTGGCGCCTGCGTGCTCAGCGGCCCCAGCTCGCGCATCAGGCGATTGACGATGCCGCGTGCCGGGCGACCGCTGAACAGGTTGGTCAGTGCGGTATGGCGCGCCGCCGGGCTCTGCAGTGCTGCGCGGTGCAGAACGCTGGTGGTGGCCTCCGGGCACAACAGATAAGCACTGCCGACCTGCACGCCAGCGGCGCCCAGGGCCATGGCTGCGGTCACGCCGCGGGCATCGCTGATACCGCCGGCGGCAATCACCGGTACGTTGAGGGCATCGACCAGTTGCGGCAGCAGGGCGAAGGTGCCGAGCTGGCGGCTCAGGTCGAAATCCAGAAAATGCCCGCGATGGCCGCCAGCTTCCAGTCCTTGGGCGATCACCGCATCGACGCCGTGCTCCTGCAGCCACAGCGCTTCGTCCAGGGTAGTGGCGCTGGAGAGAATCTTCGCCCCGCTGCGGCGTACTCGCTCTAGCAGGTCCGGCTGCGGCAGGCCGAAGTGGAAGCTGACCACCGCAGGGCGGAACTCCTCCACCAGTGCGGCCGCTTCGTCGTTGAACGGCAGGCGCCCAGGCCCGCTGGCAATGCTCGCCGGGTTCACGCCCAGCTCGTCATAGTAGGGCGCCAGCGCTTCGCGCCAGCCAGCCTCGCGGGCCGCGTCCGGCTCGGGCGGCACATGGCTGAAGAAGTTGAGGTTGAACGGCCGCTCGGTCAGCTCGCGCATCGCCTGCAGTTCTTGGCGCAGGGCGGCAGGCGTGAGCATCGCGCAGGGAATCGAGCCGAGGCCGCCGGCCTGGCACACGGCGGCGGCCAGGCGATGATCCTGCGAGCCGGCCATCGGCGCCTGGATCAGGGGCAGGTCAGTGTCGAGCAGGGCGGTGAGAGACATGGGATGGCTCCATTTCAGCATGGGATCGTGGTTCGGACACCTGCCAGGCCCACAGGACGGCCCAGAGCAATGCCGCGGTACCGATAAGGAAGCTGCTCGTGAGGCTATGGCCAGCGGCTGTCCAGTGTTGCACCAGCCAGGGGCCGAGCAACTGGCTGCCGCTGTACAGACTGATCAGCAGGGCGGCCAGGCGCAAGCCCTGGTCCGGGTTGAGGGCGCGGGCCAGGCGTTGGGTCAGCAATACGGTGCCGAGGAAGGTCCCGCCGACCAGCAGCGCGCAGGTCATGACGCCAAAGGGACCGGGTAGCAGGATCGGCATCGTCACACCGAGCAGTTGCAGCAGGTAGTTGGCCAGCAGGGCCCGACGATCGCCCAGCCAGGCGCCGGCATGATTCCACAGCGTCGCCGAGAGCAGGCAGGCGAGCGCCGTCCACCACCAGTTGCCGACCAGTAGCGGATGACCGGCAGGCAGCTGCTCGCGGGCCAGGGCCGGCAGAAAGGTCAATGGCAGGATGTAACCCAGGCCTGCTCCCAGATAGGCCATCGGTAACGCCAGGTTGTGGCTGCCGAACAATGCGCCACGAGCGGTCGCGGGTGGCTTGTCGGGCAGATCCCGCGCCAGGCGCCTCAGCATCGGAGCGCAAAGCAGCGCCAGAGGCAGGGCGCACAGCGCGATCGGCAGCCAGCGCATCGGTCCCTGCCATGGGGTGATGGCCACCAGCACGCCGCACAGCAACATGCCGCCACCCAAGCCCAGATAGACCAGACCGCTCAACGCCGTGGCCTGGCGCAGGGCAAGCCACTCCAGCACCAGGGCCGGGGCCAGCACGAAGACCACGCCGTTGCTGACGCCGTTGGCCAGGCGCAAGGCGGCCAGCAGGTCGACGTCGTGGGTGAACACCTGGGCCAGGGTCAGGCCGGCATTGACCAACAAGGCGGCCGGCAGGCCCTGGCGTAGGCCGCGCGGGTTGGCCATGAACAGTGCGAGCAGGGCGCCAAGCAGATAGCCGAGATAGTTCCAGGTCGCCAACTGGGCGCCTTGGGCCAGATCGAACAGGCCGTCGTCGAGCAGCAGTGGCAGCAAGGGGGTGAAGGCGAAACGGCCCAGCGCGTGGACGACCACCAGCGCCAGTGCGGCGGCGAGCAGGGCAGTGAGGTGGGCGCGGTCGAGTCTGGGCATGGGGTCTCCGGTCGTGCTGCCTACCTTAGTCATTGTCGTTAATTGATGGTTAGTGAAAAATATTGCGGTCTATTTTCACTTTTGGTGAATACCATGGATGCCTGGCAACGACTCAATCCGCAGCTGCTGCGTTATTTTCTCGCCGTGGCTCGGGAGGGCTCGCTGAGCGCCGCTGGCGTGCGCCTGCACTGCGTGCCGTCGAACGTCTCGGCGCGTCTTCGTCAATTGGAGCAGCAACTGGACATCCGGCTTTTTCAGCGTCAGGGGCAGCGTCTGCGAGTGACTGCGGCCGGCGAACGTCTGCTGCCCCATGCCGAGCACCTGGAACAGCTTTGCCAGATGGCCTGGCGCAGCGTGCAGGAAGATATCTGGAGCGGCGATCTGCGTCTGGGGTCGATGGAAACCACCGCCGCGGTGCGTTTGCCTGAGCTGCTGGCGGCTTTCCACCAGCGGGCTCCGCGAGTGAACCTGCAGCTCAGCACCGGGCCGAGCCGGCGACTGGTCGAGGGGGTGTTGTCAGGAGAACTGGACGGCGGATTGATCGGCGGGCCGTTCGAGCATCCTCAGCTCGACTGCCTGCCCATCTGGCAGGAGGAACTGATGCTGGTGCTGCCGCCCGAGCAGGATGGCACCCAACTGGAGAGTCGACCGCAGACTCTGCTGGGTTTCCCCGATGGATGCCATTACCGCGAGCGCCTTGAGCGCTGGGCAGTCAGTCGTGGTTTGCAGGTGGCGGCGCGGCAGAGCTATGGCTCCATCGACGCGATCTTTGCCGGCATTGCTGCCGGCATGGGGATCGGCCTGTTGCCACGCAGCCTGCTCGACAGTCACCCGCGTGTGCATCTGGTGCAATACCAGGCCATCGCCCCTGAGCTTGGCGCAACGACTACATTGTTGGTACGTCGTCGCGACGCCGGTGAGCACCCGCCGCTGGCCTTGTTGCTGGAGCTGATGCGCGCGTAAAGCCCTTCCAACGGGTAAACTTGGCGACCGCTTTGGAGACCTCCATGAACTACCGCCACGCCTTCCATGCCGGCAATCACGCCGACGTACTCAAGCATCTGGTGCTGACTCGCCTGATCAGCCTGTTGTCGAAAAAGGAGGCACCTTTCGCCTACCTCGACAGTCATGCCGGACTCGGTTTGTACGACCTGCATGGCGATGCGGCCAGCCGTACCGGCGAGTACCTGGAGGGCATCGCACGCCTGTGGCAGGCTGAGCACCTGCCGGATGCCGTGGAGGCCTATCTGGAGGTGGTGCGGGCGATGAATCCCGATGGCGAGCTGCGCTATTACCCCGGCTCGCCCGAACTGGCGCGGCTGCTCAGCCGTGAGCAGGATCACTTGCAACTCAACGAAAAACATCCCGAGGACGGCCGCCTGCTCAAGGACAACATGCGTGGCGACCGCCGCGTCGCTGTGCACCTGGGCGAGGGCTGGCACGTGCCGCGGGCGCTGATGCCGACCCGCGAGAAGCGCGTGCTGCTGCTGATCGATCCGCCATTTGAAAAGACCGACGAGCTGCAGCGCTGTGTCGAGGCCTTGAACGAAGCGCACGGCCGCATGCGTCAGGCCATCGTCGCGATCTGGTACCCGATCAAGGATGAGCGACAGCTGGCGCGCTTCTATCGTGACCTGAGCAAGAGCGCTGCGCCCAAGCTGCTGCGCGCAGAGCTTTACGTGCACGCGCCGGACGATGCCACGCGCCTGAGCGGCTCGGGTCTGGTGATCAGCAATCCGCCATGGGGCCTGGAAGATGAGCTCAAGCAGCTGCTGCCCTGGCTGGCCGATGTGCTTGGCCAGAGCCAGGGCGGCTGGCGCCTGGATTGGCTGATCGAGGAAAAGTCGGCCGGTTGAGCGAGCGGGGCGGTGCGCATGGCGCACCCTACGGCCACGCAGCTGTCACCTGGAGACAAAGTCGTCGCTGGCGGCTGCTCAAGCCGGCCTGTGGTTGGGCTCGATGTGGTAGCTGAGGTTGCGCCGCGGGCTGAGGTACTCCAGCACCTCCAGCGGTAGCTGCGAGGGGCGCAGGCTGCGGGCGATGGCGAGCTTCGGCTCCTGGGCAAGATCGACGATCAGGGCTTCCTGCTTGGGAATGTCGGCGTCGTAGAGAATCAGTGTCGGTTTCAACGCCTGAGTTGGGTTCATGCCCAGCACCAGCGCATAGCGCTCATCTTCCAGCTGCACCAGGCTGCCCGGCGGGTAGATGCCCATCACGCGAACGAAGGCCTTCAGCGCTACCTCGTCGAAATGCTCGCGCTGCTGCTTGAACATCAGCGCCAGGGCTTCGTGTGGGCTTAGCGCCTGGCGCGGGTCGAGCGGGTTGCACAGCCCGTCGAAATGGTTGGTGATGGCCACCAGACGACTCAGACGGCCGATCGCTGCTTCGCGCAGGCCACGCGGATAGCCGCTGCCGTCACAGTGCTCGTGATGTTCATGAATGATGCGCAGCACCTCGTCATCGAGCATCAGCTTCTGCCCCATGCGTAGGCCGAAATCGGTGTGCATCTGCAGCAGTTGCTGCTCCGGGCGGCTCAAGGGGGCGGGCTTGAGTAGCACCTTGCTCGGCACTTCCAGCTTGCCGATATCGTGCAACAGGGCGCCTAGGCCGAGGCTATGACAGGCCTCGCTGTCGAGTCCGAGCTGGCGTCCGAGCAGCAGGGACAACACGGTGACGTTGAGGGCGTGGAAGTAACTGTCCTCGGCCGCCTTGCCGGTGATGCCATGCAGCACCACGCCAGGCGCTCCAAGCAGCGTCTCGACCATCTCGCCGACAATGACGCCGGCTTGACGCATGGCGTCTTCCGGGCGGCTGCGCAGGGTCTGGTTGAGCGCCTTGATGCGTTGGCTGGCCTCGATGAAGCGGCGATCCACCTCGGCCAGGCGACTGCGCAGGTGACGCAGTTTTTCCACGCGTTCCTGGCGTGTCTGACTCTGCGGGTCGATTGGCGGTTCTTCGACAGGAGGGGCGGTGATGCTGTCGACGAGAGACGGAGGCGGGCAGTCGCTGCGCGCCGGGTCATAGCGCAACTGCTTCAGGTTGAGCGCGCGCAAGGCGCGAATCTGCGCTTCGTCCTTTATCTTGAAATTGCTGAAGGCGAAATCATGCTCCCACCAGCTCAGGTCCAGATGAACGTAGAGGCCGACGCAAAGCTGATCGGGGGTGATGGTGGGGAGAGTGGCGGGCATGCCGGGCTCGTCGATCGATGGCTAATTGCCCGCAGTTTAGTCCGGCTGATGGCCTGAAGGCATTAGTTGTTCAGGCCATCACGTCGATGCTGTTGCCCAGGTTGGGCGGATTGCTGGGGGCGCTGACCGGTGCAGCTGACTGCACCAGCCCTGTGATATTGGCGGCCTGCAGCTCCAGCGTCTTGCGCAGCAGCAGAAGCGACATCTGCGCGGAGATCTGCGCCGATGCCTGACTCGATACCTGGCTGGAAATGCTGCTCAGCTCCACGACCCGTTACCCGTGCTCAAGATTCAGGGGGTAGACATACGCCTGTTCCGCCGAGGCCGCAATAGCCGCCCGGATTCTTCGCCAGGTATTGCTGGTGATAGGTCTCGGCGTAGTAGAAGGTCGGCGCCTCGGCGATTTCAGTCGTGATGCTGCCCACTCCGGCCTTGTCCAGCTCGGCCTGGAAGCGTGCTTGGCTGGCCTTGGCGGCGCGAAGTTGAGCGTCGTCCTGGCAGTAGATCGCCGAGCGGTACTGAGTGCCCTGGTCGTTGCCCTGGCGCATGCCCTGGGTTGGGTTATGCACTTCCCAGAACACCTTGAGCAGCGCTTCGAAGCTGGTCTGCTGCGGATCGAACACCACCAGTACCACTTCGGTGTGTCCGGTCAGGCCCGAGCAGACTTCCTCATAGGTGGGGTTGGGCGTGAGGCCACCGGCATAGCCGACCGCCGTGCTGAACACGCCAGACTGTTGCCAGAAGCGTCGTTCGGCGCCCCAGAAGCAGCCGAGACCGAACACCGCCTGTTGCAGGCCGGCGGGGAAGGGCGCTTTGATCGGATTGCCGTTGACGTAATGAGTGTCTGCCACTGGCATCGCCTCTGTGCGGCCGGGCAAGGCCTGCTCGGCAGTCGGCAGGACATCCTTGTTAACGAGAATCTGGGAACGCAGAACCATGTCGGTCTCCTGGAAGTGGGTAGGTAGTGGACTACGCGCAGTGAGGCGTATTACGTCCGTTGGTCGGCCTGTGGCCGGCAGGGGTAGCGGCGCAGGCTGTCGATCAGTTCGCGGCCGGGAATCGGCTTGTCGAACAGGTAGCCCTGACCTACGTCGCATTGCTGGCGGCGCAGGAAACCGAGTTGGGCACCAGTCTCGATGCCTTCTGCGACCACCTTGAGCTTGAGGTTGTGGGCCATGGCAATCACCGCTGAGGTGATCTCCATGTCGTCCTGATTGTCGGGAATGTCCTTGATGAAACTGCGATCGATCTTGATCACGTCGATGGGGAATTTCTTCAGGTAGCTGAGCGAGGAATAACCGGTGCCGAAGTCGTCCATGGCCAGGGTCAGGCCCAGGCTCTTGAGGCGGCCGAGCTGGTGGCGGGTGTCCTCGGTGGCTTCCAGCAGCAGGCTCTCTGTCAGCTCCAGTTCCAGCAGGCGCGGATCGAGCTGTTCTTCGTGCAGGATGGCGGCGATGGAGCCGACCAGATCGGGGTCGGAGAACTGCTTGGGTGACAGGTTGATCGCCACCTGCAGTTCGCCCATGCCGATGGCGGCGATCTGCTTGCTCATGCGGCAGGCCTGACGTACTACCCACTTGCCGATGGGAATGATCAGGCCGGTTTCCTCGGCGACGCTGATGAACTGGTCAGGGCGGATCATGCCCTTCTCCGGATGGTGCCAGCGCAGCAGCGCTTCCAGGCCCAGCAACTGGCCGTTTTTTAGGCACAGCTTGGGTTGGTAGAACACCTCCAGTTCACTCTGGGTCAAGGCTCGGCGCAGGTTGTTCTCGACGAACAGCTTGTAGTTGGCCTCGGCATTGAGCTCTTCGGTGAACAGCTGCACCTGATGCTTGCCGTTGGCCTTGGCCTTGTGCAGGGCCAGGCCGGCGTGCTTCATCAACGTCTGCGGGTCGTCGCCGTGTTCCGGGGCCAGGGCCAGGCCAAGCGAGCCGGTGATGCTGATCAACTGGTTATCGACGAACAGCGGCTTGTCCAGGGTCTGCAGCACTTGATGAGCGACGCGCAGGCCAGTGTCCTGATCGCCACCGTCGAGCAGGATGGCGAATTCGTTGCTGGCAAAGCGTGCCAGTGTGCCCTTGGCGCCGAGGCTGTTGCGCAGGCGCCGGGCCAGGGCCGAGAGCAGCTTGTCGCCGGTCTGGTGGCCGAGACTGTCGTTGATCCGCTTGAAGTTGTCGATGTCCACCAACAGCAGGACCAGCGGCTGCTGCGTATTCTGAGCAAAGCGTTGTTCGAGGCTGCGGATGAACGAGGGGCGATTGCCCAGATTGGTCAGGTTGTCGGTATAGGCCAGGCGTTCGATGCGCTGCTGCGCCAGCTTGGCTTCGGTGACGTCTTCGTAGATGCCGATGTAGTGGGTCAGCTCGCCATCGTCGCCATACACCTTGGATATCGACAGATGGCCCCAGTAGGGGTCCAGGTTCTTGCGTCGGCTGCGGAACTCGCCCTGCCAACTGCTGTGCTCGGCCAGGCTCGAGCCGGCATCGAACAGCAGGTCGCTGAGGTTGTTCAGAGCCGGCAGCTCGGACAGGCGGTGGCCACAGACCTCGTCGCTGCTGTACAGGGTGATGGCCGTGAAGCTGGGGTTGACGTACTCCACCCGGCCGTCGCGGTCGACCAGCAGAAAGGCGCTGGCGCTCTGTTCGACGGCGCGCTGGAACAGATGCAGGGCGCTGGTGGCGCTGCGTTTCTGCTGGTTGATCAGCACCTGGGCGAACTGATCAGCCAACTCGCCGGCGAAGGCGATCTCGTCGGCCTGCCAGGTGCGCAGGCCGCCGATATGCTCCAGGCAGAGCACGCCGACTACTTCACCTTCGATGCGTATGCTGGCGTCGAGCATCGAGCAGATATCCAGCGGCTGCAGGTAGCTGGCGGCCAGTTCGCAGGTGCGCGGATCGCGCTGGGCGTCGTGCGCGTCGATGGCGCGGCCGCTGTGCAGCGCTTGCAGATACTGCGGAAAATTACGTGCGTTTATCGACGGTAGTTGTTCGTGGCGATCCAGGTCGCGGCGGTACAGTGACACGGAATCCAGGTGATGACTGCTCAGCTTCCAGATGCCGGCGCGAGCGACACCGTAGACCTCGCAGGCGGCCTGGGTGATCAGTTCGGCCGCTTCCTGCTGAGGGTCGCTGGAGGTGTAGCGCTGGCGCGCCAGACGCACGATCAGCTGCTGCTGGGTACGTGAACGGGCGAGGTGTTGCAGGTGGTCATTCTGAGTGCGCTGATATTGCTGCAGAGAGCTGCGCAGTTGCTGATTTTGCGTGTACAGCTCCTGTTCGGCAGGGGCGAACTGATCGAGGCTCTCGTCCGCTACCAGCAGATAGCCGCGCAGCAGCTGGCGGTTGCGCTGTTTGAAGGGTTCGCCCATCTCCAGCAGGGTCAGAGCACCTTGCGGGGTATGCAGGGTGTAGCGCACCAGGTAATGCGGGCCTTGCAGCAGTTGCTGCTGGATGGCGTCGTGCAGGCGATAGCGCGCTTCGGGTTCCATCAGGCTGGCGTAGGGGGCATCCACCAGTGCACAGAGATCGCTGGCGCTGATACCTAGCTGGCGTTCACAGGCCGGGTCTAGAAACAGCAGCGCCCAGCTTGGCTCGTTCAAGCGCTCGAAACGCAGCATGCCGAGCCGCGAGGGCACTGGCAACTGCGTCACAACCTCGGCTGCCGAGCGTGCGCTGGCATCGGGATGGCTTTTCATTGGGCGGCGGGCTTCCAGTATGCTGACCAGGCGAGGCATCCGTTCTCAGTACAGGGCCGCTGCTGCCAGAGGGCGCAGCGGCACGGACGGAGGCTAGGGCTCAGGCCTACTTCACTATAGCGTTCGGCAAGGGTGCATCATGCAAGCGAGACTGACAAGAAAACTCATGGCCATGGTGCTTGGCGGAGCACTTTTTACGGCCATGCCCGCGGTTGCCGGCGCCGATGATACGGCGACGCTGCAGGGCGCCGAGCAGGCTGCTTATCTGGACGGGCTCAAGCGTCTTTATCTGACCGACAACGAGCGCAATGCGTTGCTCGCGCACAGCAATGCATTGCTGGAAACCTACGCCCTGCGCGCGGGTTACCAGGTTGGCCAGGCGCAGCGGCAGGACCTCCTGTATCGATTCAATGTCGGCAATGCCGGCGAGCTTATCTTGCGTGAGGAGAGTCGTGGCGCGCAGGGCACCGCCATCTCGGTGCGCAATCAGCGTGTTGCGGTGTTCGGTATCGATCCGTTCATCCGCTACGAGTGTCCGACCGGCGGTATCCACTGTGTGCTGTTCAATCCGGCTGATGGCAGCCCGTTGCTGAGCATCGTGCGTGATCACCAGGGGGCGAGCGAATTGGCCAAGGCGCTGAGCTTTCTGATTCGCAATGTGCAGAAGGGCTGAGAGGCCTCACACCGCTCTGAAAGAATGCAAAAAAAACCCCGCCTGAATGGGCGGGGTTGAGGATGCGAGCGTGGCGTGCTCGAAACGATTTACAGCAGGATGGTGCGGATATCGGCCAGCAGCTGCGACAGACGCTGAGTGAAGCGTGCTGCGGCAGCGCCGTTGATCACGCGGTGGTCGTAGGACAGCGACAGCGGCAGCATCAGCTTGGGCTGGAAGGCCTTGCCATCCCACACCGGCTGCATAGTCGCCTTGCTGACCCCCAGAATCGCCACTTCCGGCGCGTTGACGATCGGCGTGAAGCCGGTGCCGCCAATGTGGCCGAGGCTGGAAATGGTGAAGCAGGCGCCCTGCATGTCATCAGCCGAAAGCTTCTTGGTGCGCGCTTTTTCTGCCAGTGCGGCGGCCTCAGCCGCAAGCTGCAGCAGGCTCTTCTGATCGACGTTCTTGATCACCGGCACCAGCAGGCCGTCCGGCGTATCGACAGCGAAGCCGATGTGGACGTACTTCTTGCGGATGATCGCCTTGCCACTCGGGGCCAGCGAACTGTTGAAGTCCGGCAGTTCCTTGAGCAGGTGGGCGCAGGCCTTGAGCAGCAGCGGCAGCACGGTCAGCTTGACGCCGGCCTTTTCCGCCACGGCTTTCTGAGCGACGCGGAAGGCTTCCAGGTCGGTGATATCGGCCGAATCGAACTGGGTCACATGCGGCACGTTGAGCCAGCTGCGGTGCAGATTGGCGGCGCCGACCTGCATCAGGCGGGTCATCGCCACTTCTTCGATTTCGCCGAACTTGCTGAAGTCCACGGTCGGGATCGGCGGGATGCCGGCGCCACCGGTGGCAGCAGCAGTCGCCTGCGGTGCGGCCTTGGCCTTGTGCATCATCGCCTTGACGTACACCTGCACGTCTTCCTTGAGGATGCGACCTTTCGGGCCGGTACCGGCGATATCCGCCAGTTCCACGCCGAAGTCACGAGCCAGCTGACGCACGGCGGGGCCGGCATGCACTTTGGCGCCATCGCGCTTGGGCGCGTTGGCGACTTCGGCGGCAGCAGCCGACAGCGAGGCGATGGCGCGTACTTCTGCGGCCACTTCCGGTGCGGCGCCTTCCGGTACGCGGTGCACTTCCTGGCTGGCTTGCGCCGGCGCTGCGGCCGGTGCAGCGCCCGCGACCTTGAGCTTGAGAATCAGGTCACCAGTGCCGACTTCGGCATCCAGCTTGACCAGCACTTCTTCCACCACGCCGGCAGCCGGCGAGGGGATTTCCATGGAGGCCTTGTCGGACTCCAGGGTGATCAGCGACTGGTCAGCTTCGATTGTGTCGCCGGCCTTGACCATGACCTCGATGACCTTGACCTTGCCGTCGGTACCAATGTCCGGCACGTGCACGTCCTGCACCGAAGCAGCAGCCGGGGCGGCGGCAGCAGGAGCAGGTGCGGCGGCAGGCGCAGCAGCGGCTGCTGCGGCTTGAGCGGGTGCAGCACTCGCAGTGGCAGCGCCAGCAGTACGCAGCTTGAGGATCAGGTCGCCAGTGCCAACTTCGGCATCCAGCTTGACCAGCACTTCTTCCACCACGCCGGCAGCCGGCGAGGGGATTTCCATGGAGGCCTTGTCGGACTCCAGGGTGATCAGCGACTGGTCAGCTTCGATTGTGTCGCCGGCCTTGACCATGACTTCGATGACCTTGACCTTGCCGTCGGTGCCGATATCCGGCACGTGCACGTCCTGCACGCTGCTGCTGGTCGCGGCGGCTGCAGGAGCCGCCACCGGAGCGGCTGCTTGCGGTGCTTCGGCAGGTGCGGCTGCGGCTTTCGGCGCAGGCGCCGCTTGCGCAGCACCTTCGACTTCCAGCACCAGCAGCTCGTCGCCTTCCTTCAGGCGGTCACCGATCTTGACCTTGATTTCCTTGATCACGCCGGCCTTGGGCGAGGGCACTTCCATGGAGGCCTTGTCGGACTCCAGGGTCAGTACGCTCTGGTCGGCTTCGATACGGTCGCCGACCTTGACCAGCAGTTCAATGACCTCGCCTTCACCGCCGAGGTCGGGTACGCGAATCAATTCACTCATCGCTACGCTCCTTAGCAGTCCAGGGGATTGGCTTTGTCGGCGTCGATACCGAACTTGGTGATGGCATCAGCCAGCACCTTGGCTTCGATCTCGCCACGGTCGACCAGGGCTTCCAGGGCGGCGAGCACGACCCAGTTGCGATCCACTTCGAAGAAGTGACGCAGCTGCTTGCGGCTGTCGCTGCGGCCGAAGCCGTCGGTGCCCAGGACCTTGTATTCCTTGCTCGGCACCCACTGACGAACCTGCTCGGCGAACAGCTTCATGTAGTCGGTAGAGGCGATGACCGGACCCTTGCGACCGCTCAGGCACTGCTCGATGTAGGTCTGCTTGGGCTTCTGGCCCGGGTGCAGGCGGTTGCTGCGCTCGACGGCCAGGCCGTCGCGACGCAGTTCGTTGAAGCTGGTGACGCTCCACACGTCTGCGCCGATGTTGAACTCGTCACGCAGGATCTTCGCTGCTTCGACGACTTCACGCAGGATGGTGCCGGAGCCCAGCAGTTGCACGTGGTGCGCGGCTTCCTTCTTGTCTTCCTCGAGCAGGTACATGCCCTTGATGATGCCGTCTTCCACGCCTTGCGGCATGGCCGGCTGCTGGTACGACTCGTTCATCACGGTGATGTAGTAGAAGATGTCCTGCTGCTCTTCGGTCATCTGGCGAATGCCTTCGCGGATGATCACGGCGAGTTCGTAGCCGTAGGTCGGGTCGTAGGTGCGGCAGTTGGGGATGGTCGCTGCCAGCATGTGGCTGTGACCGTCTTCGTGCTGCAGGCCTTCGCCGTTGAGGGTGGTACGGCCGGCGGTACCGCCGATCAGGAAACCACGGGTGCGGCTGTCGCCAGCGGCCCAGGCCAGGTCGCCGATGCGCTGGAAGCCGAACATCGAGTAGAAGATGTAGAACGGCAGCATCGGCTGGTTGTGGTTGGAGTACGAGGTACCGGCGGCGATGAAGGAGCTCATGGCGCCCGCTTCGTTGATGCCTTCCTCGAGGATCTGACCCTTCTTGTCCTCTTTGTAGAACATCACCTGGTCTTTATCGACCGGCTCGTACAGCTGGCCGACCGAGGAGTAGATGCCGAGCTGACGGAACATGCCTTCCATACCGAAGGTACGGGCTTCGTCCGGAATGATCGGGACGATGCGCTGGCCCAGTTCCTTGTCCTTGACCAGCTGCGCGAGGATGCGCACGAAAGCCATGGTGGTGGAGATTTCGCGGTCGCCCGAGCCGTCGAGGATGGCCTTGAGGGTATCCAGCGGCGGGGTGGGGATGCTGAAGCTCTGCTGGCGACGCTGCGGTACGAAGCCGCCTAGCGCGTTGCGGCGCTCGTGCAGGTACTTGTACTCGGGGCTGCCCGGCTCCGGGCGCACGAACGGCAGGTTTTCCAGGTCTTCGTCCTTGACCGGGATGTCGAAGCGGTCGCGGAACTGACGCAGGCTGTCGACATCGACCTTCTTGGTGTTGTGCGCGGTGTTCTTCGCTTCACCGGCGCCGGTACCGTAGCCCTTGATGGTCTTGGCCAGGATCACGGTCGGCTGGCCGCTGTGGTTCACGGCCTGGTGGTAGGCCGCATAGACCTTGTACGGGTCGTGGCCGCCACGGTTGAGCTTCCAGATCTCGTCGTCGGAGAGGTCCTTGACCATCTCCTTGAGCTCAGGGGTATTGAAGAAGTTTTCGCGCACGTAGGCGCCGTCTTTGGCCTTGTAGTTCTGGTATTCACCGTCGACCACTTCGTCCATGCGGCGCTGCAGGGCACCGTCCTTGTCCTTGGCGAACAGCGGATCCCAGAAGCGACCCCAGACCACCTTGTTGACGTTCCACTGGGCACCGCGGAACACGCCTTCGAGTTCCTGGATGATCTTGCCGTTACCGCGCACCGGGCCGTCGAGGCGCTGCAGGTTGCAGTTGATGACGAAGATCAGGTTGTCCAGCTTCTCGCGGCCGGCCAGGGAGATGGCGCCGAGGGATTCCGGCTCGTCGCACTCGCCGTCGCCCATGAAGCACCAGACCTTCTGCTTGCCGGCCGGGATGAAGCCGCGCGCTTCCAGGTACTTCATGAAGCGGGCCTGGTAGATCGCCTGGATCGGGCCGAGGCCCATGGACACGGTGGGGAACTGCCAGAAGTCCGGCATCAGCCAGGGGTGCGGGTAGGACGACAGACCTTTGCCATCCACTTCGCGGCGGAAGTTCTTCATCTGGTCTTCGCTGATGCGGCCTTCCATGAAGGCGCGGGCGTAGACGCCAGGGCTGGCGTGGCCCTGATAGAACACCAGGTCGCCGCCGTGTTCGTCGGTCGGGGCCTGGAAGAAGTAGTTGAAGCCGATGTCATACAGCGTCGCGGAGGAGGCGAAGCTGGAAATGTGGCCGCCCAGATCCGGGTCGTCCAGGTTGGTGCGCATCACCATGGCCAGGGCGTTCCAGCGCACCAGCGAGCGGATGCGGCGTTCCATGAACAGGTCGCCGGGCATGCGAGCTTCATGGGTTACCGGGATGCTGTTGCGGTAAGGCGTGGTGATCGCGTAGGGCAGTTGCGCACCGCTACGGGTGGCCAGCTCGCCCAGACGGGTCATCAGGTAATGGGCACGGTCTTCACCCTCACGGTCGAGGACGGATTCAAGGGCGTCCAGCCATTCCTGGGTTTCGATCGGATCGAGGTCTTGCATGGCTTGCTCCAGGGCGGAAAGGCTTCCAGAATCGGAGGCCAGTTGGGTCTCACCGGCTTTTTGGGCGGGCGAGTTGAAATTCTTGGATTTACCGGGGGTAGGACCGGCCGCTTGTAGTTTTACTACATTTCGACGACGGATTCAGCCCTCTGGATACAATTCTTTCGTAGTAAAACTACAATCCGCGGCACCGCCGGCCGCGCGTGCCCCGTTGGAGCGGGGCTGCGGGCGATTGCACCGCGCGTCCGGCAGTCCGCCAAAAGGATAGACCATGAGCCTGCCGTTGCTGGTCGAGTTGCCCCCTTCTCTTGTCCCCCTGGCCGAACGCGCCGAACAATCATTGCAAACCGCTTTGGCCGAACATCAAGCTCTGGCTGAACGTGTCGCCGCCTGGCCGCAAGAACGCCGCAATACCTGGCGGCAGGTGTCGGCGCTGAGCGATTTCGTCGCCGAGCAGGCTCAGCGTGATCCACAGATGTTCGTCGCGCTGGCCGAGTCCGGTGAGCTGGAGCGCAGCCTGGCATCGGGCGAGCTGCGCCAGCAACTGGAGGCGCAGTTGGCCGAGTGTGCCGATGAGGATGCCTTGGGGCGCTGCCTGCGGCGTTTCCGCAACCGGCAGCAGTTGCGCATCATCTGGCGCGATTTCAGCCGGCAGGCGGCGCTGGCGGAGACCTGTCGCGACCTTTCGGATCTGGCCGACGCCTGTATCGATCTGGCCTATCACTGGCTCTATCCACGCCATTGCGCGCAGTTCGGTACACCGGTGGGGCGGCGCAGCGGCCAGGCGCAGCACATGGTCATTCTCGGCATGGGCAAGCTCGGCGCGCACGAGCTCAACCTGTCTTCGGACATCGATCTGATCTTCGGTTATCCCGAGGGCGGCGAGACCGAAGGGGTCAAGCGTCCGCTGGACAATCAGGAGTTCTTCATCCGCCTCGGGCAGAAGCTGATCAAGGCGCTGGATGCGATCACCGTCGACGGTTTCGTGTTCCGCACCGACATGCGTTTGCGGCCTTATGGCTCCAGCGGTGCGCTGGTCTTCAGCTTCAATGCGCTGGAGCAGTACTACCAGGATCAAGGCCGCGACTGGGAACGCTACGCGATGATCAAGGCGCGCGTGGTGGGTGGCGATCAGGCCGCGGGTGCCGAGTTGCTGGAAATGCTGCGGCCCTTCGTCTACCGGCGCTACCTGGATTTCTCCGCCATCGAGGCGCTGCGCGCGATGAAGCTGCTGATTCAGCAGGAAGTGCGGCGCAAGGGCATGAGCGAGAACATCAAGCTCGGCGCCGGCGGCATTCGCGAGATCGAGTTCATCGCCCAAGCCTTCCAGCTGATTCACGGCGGGCGCGACCTCAGCCTGCAGCAGCGGCCGCTGCTCAAGGTACTGACCACGCTGGAGGGGCAGGGCTATCTACCGCCTGCCGTGGTTGCGGAGATGAAGGAAGGCTACGAGTTCCTGCGTTATGCCGAGCACGCCTTGCAGGGCATCGGTGACCGGCAGACGCAGATGCTGCCGACCGACCCGCAGGATCAGGCGCGGGTGGCGGCGATCATGGGTTTCGCTGACTGGACGAGTTTTCATGAGCGCCTGATGCACTGGCGTGGTCGCATCGAATGGCATTTCCAGCAGGTGATCGCCGATCCTGACGAAGATGAGTCGGATGCTGGCGAGGCCTGCGTTGGCGCCGAGTGGTTGCCTTTGTGGCAAGGGGCTCTGGACGACGAGGCTGCCGCGCTTCAGCTGCAGGAGGCAGGCTTCATCGAGCCAAGTGCAGCCTGTCGGCGTCTGGGGGATCTGCGCAACGGTCCGCAGGTGCGCGCCATGCAGCGCCTCGGTCGTGAGCGTCTGGATGCTTTCATTCCAAGACTGCTGGCACAGACTGTGGAGCACGACAAGCCGGATCTGGTGCTGGAGCGGGTGCTGCCGCTGGTGGAGAAGGTCGCACGGCGTTCGGCCTACCTGGTGCTTTTGAGCGAAAACCCAGGTGCGCTGGAGCGCCTGATCAGTCTTTGCGCAGGTAGCCCGTGGATTGCCGAGCAGATCGCCCGCTATCCGCTGTTGCTCGACGAGCTGCTCAACGAAGGGCGGCTGTATTCGCCGCCGCTGGCGCCGGAGCTGGCGGCCGAGCTGCGCGAGCGGTTGATCCGTATTCCCGAGGAGGATCTGGAGCAGCAGATGGAGGCGCTGCGCCACTTCAAGCTGGCCCACAGTCTGCGCGTGGCGGCGTCGGAAATCGCCGGTACGCTGCCCTTGATGAAAGTGTCGGACTACCTGACCTGGCTGGCCGAGGCGATTCTCGATCAGGTGCTGGCGCTGGCTTGGCAGCATACGGTGCAACGTCATGGTCGCCCGCAGCGTGCCGATGGCACGCTGTGCGACCCGGACTTCATCATCGTCGGTTATGGCAAAGTCGGTGGCCTGGAATTCGGCCATGGCTCGGACCTGGATCTGGTGTTCATTCATGACGGCGACCCGCAGGCCGAGACCGACGGCGCCAAGCCCATTGATGGCGCGCAGTTCTTCACCCGTCTGGGCCAGCGCATCATTCACCTGCTGACCACCCAGACCACCTCCGGCGCGCTCTACGAGGTGGACATGCGCCTGCGACCATCGGGCGCAGCCGGGCTTCTGGTCAGCTCGCTCGGCGCCTTCCAGGGCTATCAGGAAAACGAGGCCTGGACTTGGGAGCACCAGGCGCTGGTGCGCGCACGGGTGCTGGTGGGATGTTCGCGCCTGGCCGGCGAATTCGCTCGCGTGCGCGCCGAGGTGCTAGGCCGTCAGCGCGATATCCAGGCACTGCGCGTCGAGGTCAGCGAGATGCGCGCGAAGATGCGCGACAACCTTGG
The DNA here is from genome assembly GCF_017167985.1 of Ectopseudomonas toyotomiensis. Lineage (NCBI taxonomy): Bacteria > Pseudomonadati > Pseudomonadota > Gammaproteobacteria > Pseudomonadales > Pseudomonadaceae > Ectopseudomonas > Ectopseudomonas toyotomiensis. The sequence continues at coordinate 2,979,976 of NZ_CP070505.1, forward strand.
CAACAAAAATACCGCAGCCGGAACGGCGCCGAATGCCTTCGAGGCCACGTCCTCCTTCGATCTGAAGCAGGACGCCGGTGGTATCGTCGATATCGAATTTATGGTGCAATACGCGGCTCTGGCCTGGTCGTGGCAACACCCGCAGCTACTCGAGTTCACCGATAACATCCGCATTCTGGAAGGTCTGGAGCGGGTCGGTCTGATGAGCGCCGAGGATGCCGCATTGCTGCGCGAGGTCTACAAGATCTATCGCTCGGCTGCCCATCGCCAGGCACTGCAGAAGCAGCCTGGGGTGGTGCCGGGGGATCAGTTCCAGGATGAGCGCCGCGCCGTGATGCGCCTGTGGCGTGAGCTGGGGCTTGAGTTGAACAACGGGGCCTGAGGCCCCACCTACTGATCGAACCGTGAAGCGAATTTGAGGAGCAGGCAAGATGTCGATGTCCGACCGTGATGGCGTGATCTGGTACGACGGCAAACTGGTGCCGTGGCGCGAAGCCAACACCCATGTGCTGACCCATACCCTGCACTACGGCATGGGCGTGTTCGAGGGCGTGCGCGCCTACAACACCCCGGACGGTACCGCGATCTTCCGCCTGCAGGCGCACACCGACCGCCTGTTCGATTCGGCGCACATCTTCAATATGCAGATCCCTTTCAGCAAGGAAGAGATCAACGAAGCGCAGCGCGCCGCCGTGCGTGAAAATGGTCTGGAAAGCGCCTACCTGCGCCCGATGGTGTTCTTCGGCAGCGAAGGCATGGGCCTGCGCGCCGCTGGCCTGAAGGTGCATGTGATCGTTGCTGCCTGGCACTGGGGCGCCTACATGGGTGAAGAAGCGCTGGAAGCCGGCATCAAGGTGCGTACCAGCTCCTACACCCGTCACCACGTCAACATCTCCATGACCCGTGCCAAGGCCAACGGCAACTACATCAACTCGATGCTGGCCCTGCAGGAAGCCATCTCCGGCGGAGCCGACGAGGCCATGCTGCTGGATCCGGAAGGCTACGTGGCCGAGGGTTCGGGCGAGAACATCTTCCTGGTCAAGGACGGCGTGGTGTATACCCCGGAGGTGACCTCCTGCCTCAACGGCATCACCCGCAGCACCATCCTGACCCTGGCCGAAGAGCACGGCATCAAGGTGGTCGAGAAGCGCATTACCCGCGATGAGGTGTACATCGCCGACGAGGCCTTCTTCACCGGCACCGCCGCTGAAGTCACACCGATTCGCGAAGTGGATGGTCGCAAGATTGGCGCCGGCCGCCGTGGTCCGGTCACCGAGAAACTGCAGAAAGCCTACTTCGACCTGGTCACCGGCAAGACCAGTGGCCACGCCGAATGGCGTACGCTGGTTAAATAAGCGATTGCTCGAAGGCTCGACGGGGAGGCGAAAGCCTCCCCGGTCGTTTCTGGAAAGAATATGAAGATACTGATCGTTGGGCCAAGCTGGGTAGGCGACATGGTGATGGCGCAGACGCTGTTCCAGTGCCTGAAGCAGCGCCACCCCGAGTGCGAGATCGACGTGCTGGCGCCCGAGTGGAGCCGGCCGATTCTCGAGCGCATGCCTGAAGTGCGCGCCGCATTAAGCCTGCCGCTCGGTCACGGCGTGCTCGATCTGGCCACGCGCCGGCGCATCGGCAAGTCGCTGGCCGGCCAGTACGACCAGGCCATCCTGCTGCCCAACTCGCTCAAGTCCGCCTTGGTGCCCTGGTTCGCCGGCATCCCCAAGCGCACCGGCTGGAAGGGCGAGATGCGCTATGGCCTGCTCAACGATATCCGCACGCTTGACAAAGAACGCTACCCGCTGATGATCGAGCGTTTCATGGCGCTGGCCTATGAGCCCGGTGCTATGTTGCCGCAGCCTTATCCGCAGCCGCGTCTGGTGATCGATGAGGCCAGTCGTGATGCCGCGCTGGTCAAGTTCGACCTGCAGCTGGATCGCCCGGTGCTGGCGCTGTGTCCAGGCGCAGAGTTCGGCGAGGCCAAGCGCTGGCCGGCCGAGCACTATGCCAAGGTGGCCGAGATCAAGATTCGCGAGGGCTGGCAGGTGTGGCTGTTTGGCTCGAAGAACGACCATGCCGGCGGCGAAGATATTCGCATGCGCCTGATTCCGGGGCTGCGTGAGGAAGTCAGCAACCTGTCCGGGCAGACCAGCCTGGCCGAGGCCATCGACCTGATGTCGGCGGCCACTGCCGTGGTGTCCAACGACTCCGGGCTGATGCACGTGGCAGCGGCGCTGAACCGTCCGCTGGTGGCTGTCTACGGCTCCACCTCGCCAGGTTTCACCCCGCCGTTGGCCGATCGCGTCGAGATCGTTCGCCTGGGGTTGGAGTGCAGCCCCTGCTTCGATCGGACCTGTCGTTTTGGTCACTACAACTGCCTGCGCGAACTCAAGCCGCGCCCGGTGATCGAGGCGCTGGATCGGCTGGTAGGTGAAACCTTGAGCCTGGTCGAGGGCGACTGATTTGCGGGTTCTGATTATCAAGACCTCATCGCTGGGCGACGTGGTGCATACCCTGCCGGCTCTGACCGATGCGGCGCGTGCCATTCCCGGCATCCGCTTCGATTGGGTGGTGGAAGAGGGCTTCGCCGAGATTCCCGCCTGGCATCCTGCCGTTTCCCAGGTGATACCGGTGGCCATCCGACGCTGGCGCAAGCATCCGCTGCGCACCTGGCGTAGCGGTGAGTGGGCGCGCTTCAAGCAGCGTCTGCGTGAAACCCGCTACGACCTGGCGATCGATGCCCAGGGCCTGCTCAAGAGTGCCTGGCTGACGCGTTACGTCTCGGCGCCGGTGGCCGGTCTGGATCGCGATTCGGCGCGTGAGCCACTGGCCAGTCGCTTCTATGACCGCCGCTATGCGATAGCCAAGGATCAGCACGCGCTGGAGCGCGTGCGCCAGTTGTTCGCCAAGGCTTTGGGTTATTCGCTGCCGTCCGGCAGTGGTGACTACGGCCTGAATCGTGCGGCGATGATGGACGCTACCGCGCAGCCCTATCTGGTATTCCTGCATGGCACCACCTGGGCCAGCAAGCACTGGCCCGAAGCCGATTGGCGTGCCCTGGCCGAACGCATGGACGAGCTGGGTTGGGCCGTGCGCCTGCCTTGGGGGAACGAGACCGAGAAGGCGCGTGCCGAGCGCATCGCTGCCGGTCTGACGCATGCCGCCGTGCTGCCGAAGCTGAACCTGGCCGGCGTGGCCAAGGTGATCGCCGGTGCCAGCGCCTGCGTCTCCGTCGACACCGGGCTCGGCCATCTGGCCGCTGCGCTGGATGTACCCAATATTTCTTTGTATGGCCCGACGTTGCCCGGCAAGGTGGGTGCCTACGGTCGCAGCCAGATTCACCTGTGTGCCAGTGGCCCGGGCGCCGGCAGCGGTGACCGTGACCAGCCCTGCTTCGATGGTCTCGGCGCCGAGCGCGTCGGCCTGGAACTGGAGGCGCTGCTGCTGGCGCCTCCCGGCACCCTTTAAGGAGCGGCTATGCAACTGGCCTTCGTCCTCTACAAATATTTCCCCTTCGGCGGGCTGCAGCGCGACTTTATGCGTATCGCCCTCGAATGCCAGGCACGTGGTCATGCCATCCGTGTTTACACGCCGATCTGGGAGGGCGAAAACCCCGGCGGCTTCGATGTGCGCGTGGCGCCGGTGCGTGCGCTGTTCAATCATCGCCGCAACGAGAAATTCAGTGCCTGGCTGCAGGCTGATTTGAAACGCGACCCGGTCGACCGGGTGATCGGTTTCAACAAGATGCCGGGCCTGGATGTTTATTACGCTGCTGACGGCTGTTTCGAGGACAAGGCGCAGACCCTGCGCAACCCGATCTACCGCCGCTGGGGCCGCTACAAGCACTTCGCCGATTACGAACGCGCGGTATTCGCGCCGGAGTCGAAAACCGAGATTCTGATGATCTCCGAGGTGCAGCAGCCGCTATTCATCAAACACTACAAGACCCCGCTGCAGCGCTTCCACCTGCTGCCGCCCGGCATTGCCTTTGACCGCCGCGCGCCGGCCAATGCCGCCGAGATTCGCGCCGAATTCCGTCGCGAGTTCAAGCTGGCCGACGACGACCTGTTGCTGGTGCAGATTGGTTCTGGCTTCAAGACCAAGGGTCTGGATCGCAGTCTCAAGGCGCTGGCCGCGTTGCCGCGCGAGCTGCGCAAGCGCACGCGGCTGATCGCCATCGGCCAGGACGATCCAAAGCCCTTCCTGCTGCAGATCAAGGCGCTGGGTCTGTCCGATCAGGTGCAGATACTCAAGGGGCGTAGCGACATTCCGCGCTTCCTGCTCGGTGCCGATCTGCTGATCCATCCGGCTTATAACGAGAACACCGGCACCGTGCTGCTGGAGGCTCTGGTATCCGGCTTGCCGGTGCTGGTCACCGATGTCTGCGGCTACGCCCACTACATCACCGATGCCGATTGCGGCCGCGTGCTGCCCAGCCCCTTCGAGCAGAACCATCTCAATCGCACGTTGGCCGATATGCTGGCTGACCCTGAGCGCCGCGCTTTCTGGAGCCGCAACGGCCTGCTCTATGCCGATAGCGCCGACCTGTATTCGATGCCGAAGAAGGCCGCCGACGTGATCCTCGCGGAGAGACGCGCGTGAAGCTGATTCTTGCCGAACCCTTCAAGAGCCTGTGGGCGGGCCGCGATGCCTTCGAGGCCGTCGAGGCGCTGCAGGGCCAGGTCTATCGTGAGTTGGAAGGGCGTCGCACCCTGCGCACCGAAGTCGATGGGCGCGGTTATTTCGTCAAGGTTCACCGTGGCATCGGCTGGGGAGAAATCGCCAAGAACCTGCTGACGGCCAAGGTCCCTGTGCTCGGTGCTGCGCAGGAGTGGCAGGCGATCGCTCGCCTGACCGAGGTCGGTGTGCCGACCATGACCGCCGTGGCCTATGGGGAGCGTGGCAGCAATCCGGCGCGTCAGCACTCGTTCATCGTCACCGAAGAGCTGGCGCCGACCGTAGATCTGGAGCAGCTCAGCCTCAACTGGGCGCAGCAACCGCCGAAGGCCTCGCTCAAGTGGGCGCTGATCCGCGAGGTGGCGCAGATGACCGGCACCATGCACCGTGCCGGGGTCAATCACCGCGATTGCTATATCTGCCATTTCCTGCTGCACACCGATCGGCCGATTCAGGCCGATGACCTGCGCCTGTCGGTCATCGACCTGCACCGTGCCCAGGTGCGTAGCGCCACGCCACGGCGCTGGCGTGACAAGGATCTGGCTGCGCTGTACTTTTCGGCGCTGGATATTGGCCTGACTCGCCGCGACAAGCTGCGTTTTTTACGCGCCTACTTCCAGTGTCCGTTGCGTCAGGTGCTGCGCGAGGAAGCGACTTTGCTCGCCTGGTTGGAGTACAAGGCGGCGAAACTGTATGAGCGTAAGCAGCGTTATGGAGATGCGCTCTGATGGCTAGCTGGAGTCTCGCCGCTGAGTATCAGGTGTTGGCCGAAGATTTCGGGTCGTTGGAAGCTGTTTTCGCGATAAAGGGCGAGAGGCTGACCAAGGATCCGCTGTCGGAGGTGATCCGTATCGAGCGGGAAGGCGTGCACTACTACGTGAAGCGCTACTGGGGGGCAGGCAAGGGGCTGCGCCGCTATCTGGGGCGTCCGCGGGTCAAGGCCGAGTGGCAGAACCTGAAATTGTTCGCCAAGTGGGGCATCCCTACCGCACAGATCGTCGCCCATGGCCTGGAACGTCGGGCGGGTGCGTTCGTACGGGGCGCGCTGGTGACGCGTGAGCTGGAAAATACGCGAGATATGGCGGAGATGGCCAACCAGGACGATCCTCGCTTGCGGGATCCTTGCTGGGTGGCGAACGTCAGTCGGCAACTGGCAAGCCACACCCGTACGCTGCATGACCGCCGCTTCACTCACAACGATCTGAAGTGGCGCAACCTGTTGGTCAATGACAAAGCCGAGTTGTTCTTCATCGACTGTCCTACCGGCAGTTTCTGGTGGGGGCCACTGCTGCGCTATCGCATCGTCAAGGATCTGGCCTGTCTCGACAAAGTGGCCAAGCGTGTGTTGTCGAGGACTCAGCGTCTGCGTTTCTATTTGCAGTATTGCGGGCATCACCGTTTGAATAATGGTGACAGGCTGCGGGTGTTGGAAATCCTGAAATTCTTCGAGGGGCGGGAATGAGCGATTTTATCGCGGTACAGGACCGTGCCCTGCTCGAGCGTCATGGGCTGGCCAGTTTCGAGGCGCTCTGGGCATTGAGGCTGGAGGCGGTGGACGAGCCCAATACCGAGCGTGGCGGCTGGAGCAGCGTGTATCGACTTGAGCTTGGTGAGCGTGCCTTCTATCTCAAGCGGCAGAGCAACCATCTGACTCGCAGCCTGCTGCATCCCTTTGGCGAGCCTACCTTCGCCCGCGAGTTTCGCAATATCCGCCGTTATACCGAGCTGAACATACCGGCCCTGCAGGCTGCTTTCTTTGCTGAGCGCCGAGTACCGGGCGAGCGTCGTGCCGTCCTGCTGACGCGTGCATTGGACGGCTGGCATGATCTGGATAGTTGGCTGCCGCGCTGGCACGAGCTCGATGTGCTCTGTCGCGGTGGCATCCTGCGCGCCTGTGGCGAACTGGCGCGACGTCTGCACCAGGCCGGGCAGATGCACGGTTGTTTCTACCCCAAGCATATCTTCTTGCGTGAGCAGGGCGCTGGCGTCGAGGCGCAGTTGATCGATCTGGAGAAGACCCGGCCGCTACTGCTGGGGCGGCGTGATCGCATCAAGGATCTGGAGCCGCTGCTGCGCCGCGCCAGAGTTTGGAGCGAGGCCGAAGTGCGCGAATTACTGACAGCCTACCTGGGCGCCGTGACGGATGTTGACGCGTGGTGGCGCCTGCTCGGCGCTCGTCAGCGTCACAAGGAGGCGCGCTGATGCGCTTGAGCGAACTGGCCGAGTCTGGGCGCAGCCCCAAGCTGCCGCTGACGCTGCAGATCGACGGTGAGCCGCTGCTACTGGAGCGCTTGCTGCGTGTATTGCCTGGGCAGCGTTATGTTGCGGCGGCCCGATGGCAGGGGCGTCCGGTACTGGCCAAGTTGCTGGTGGGGGGCAAGGCGCAGCGGCACTTTCTACGTGAGCTGGAGGGGGCCGAGCTGATGGCTCGGCAAGGGCTGGTCACGCCTGAACTACTGGCGCGGGGTTTTACCGACGGGCAGGGTGGCTGGCTGCTGTTCGACTATCTGGAGGGTGCGCAGAGTCTCTGGGATGCCTGGCGCCAGGCCACTCGCGAGCCATTGCTGACGGATGCCCAGCAGGCAGTACTAGGCGAGGCTCTAGCAGTTATCGGACATATGCACTCGCGGGGTCTTTGGCAGGCTGATCTGCACCTGGACAATCTGTTGCGGCATGATGGTGAGTTGTTTCTTATCGATGGGGGAGGCGTGCAGGTCGAACAGGCGGGACAGCCGCTGTCGCGCGCACGGGTGTTGCAAAACCTTGGCGTGTTCTTTGCCCAGTTACCAGCGGAGTTAGATCCCTTTATCGAAGAGTTGCTGGTCCACTACCTGCTGGCCAATGGTGAGCATGCACTGCCGCTGGAAGCGCTGCTGGTCGAGGTGAGTAAAGTGAGGCGCTGGCGGCTGCGCGATTATCTGAGCAAGGTCGCGCGCGATTGCAGCCTGTTTTCCGCGAGTATTGGGGCCTTTGGCCTGCGTGTGGTGCGCCGCGATTGCGCAGCAATCCTGGAGCCCATACTGGAGGCTCCGGATGTTGCGCTGGCGAGCGGGCAGGCTTTGAAACTTGGAGGCAGTGCCACGGTTGCGCGTGTCGAACTCGAGGGCCGTCCGCTGGTGGTCAAACGCTACAACGTGAAGAACTGGCTGCACTGGCTCAAGCGCTTCTGGCGGCCAAGTCGCGCCTGGCACAGCTGGCGTGAGGGTAATCGCCTGCAACTGCTCGGCATCGCCACGCCGACACCGCTGGCCGTGCTCGAGCGGCGCTGGTGCTGGTTACGCGGTCGCGCTTACCTGATTACCGACTATTGCGGTGGGCAGGATATAATCGCCCGTTTCGAGGCATATAAGCAGGCAACGCCCCCGGAAACCGAACTGCTGGCGCTTGATCGCCTTTTCGCTGCCCTGCTGCGCGAACGCATCAGCCACGGTGATTTCAAGGGGCACAATCTGTTTTGGGATGATGCGCTGGACACCTGGTCGCTGATCGACCTGGATGCCATGCGCCAGCATCGCAGTATGCGCAGTTTCGCCCGGGCCTATGCCCGCGACCGCGCCCGTTTTCTGCGCAACTGGCCAGTGGACTCGGCTCTGCACCAGTTGCTCGACCAACGTTTACCGCAGGTGCCCGGCACCTGCCCGAATTAGAGGCTCAAACCTGTGGCACTGACCATTCTCGGCCTGTCCGGCGCTCTCAGTCACGATCCGTCCGCTGCGCTGTACATCGACGGCAAGCTGATCGCGGCGGTGGAAGAAGAGCGCTTCGTGCGCGATAAGCACGCGAAGAACCGCATGCCCTACGAATCGGCCAAGTTCTGCCTGGAGCAAGCCGGGATCAAACCGTCCGACGTCGACGTGGTAGCCATTCCCTTCGCGCCCATCAGCATCTTCGAGAAGGCCCGCTGGCAGTACGCCAAGCGCTATGCCTACGCGCCGGATCGCGCACTCGATGCCATCCTGTTCGGTAACCGCCGCTACAAGCGCTACAAGAAGCGCATCGAGTGGTGCCTGGCGCAGCTCGGCTTCGACCTGAAGAAGGTCAAGATCGAACCGGTCGAGCACCACCTGGCGCACGCCTCCAGCGCCTACCACTGCTCGGGCTTCAAGGAGAAGACCGCGATCCTTGGTATCGACGGCAAGGGCGAGTACGCCACCACCTTCTTCGGCTACGGCGAGAACGGCAAGATCCACAAGATCAAGGAATTCTACGATCCTGACTCGCTCGGCGGTCTCTACGGTGCGATCACCGAGTACCTGGGCTTCGAGATGCTCGATGGCGAGTTCAAGGTCATGGGCATGGCGCCCTATGGCGACGCCGCCAAGTACGATTTCTCGCGCCTTGCCAAGTTCGAGAACGGCGAGCTGATCATCAACACCGAGTACGCCAACGTAATCGGTTTCCGTCGCTACAAGGAAAACGGCAAGGGCTACTACTTCTCGCCCAAGCTGATCGAGTGGCTCGGTCCGAAACGTGAGGGCGATATCGCCGACGACCCGTATATCCATTATGCGGCCAGCATGCAGGCGCTCTTCGAGAAGCTGGCGCTGCAGATGATGGAGTACTACCTCGGCGACATCCTCAAGGAAACTGGCAAGATCGCCTTTGCTGGCGGCTGTGCACTGAACGTCAAGCTGAACCAGAAGATCATCGCCCGCGATGACGTCAAGGAACTGTTCGTGCAGCCGGCCTCCGGCGATGCAGGCACAGCCGTCGGCGCCGCCGCCTATGTCTCGCACCAGCGCGGCGTACCGGTGGAGAAGATGGAGCACGTCTACCTCGGCCCCTCGTATAGCAACGAAGAGGTCATCGCCGCCTGCGCCAAGCACCCGAACAAGCCGGTGTTCAAGCGCATCGATAATACCCCCGAACGCATCGCCAAAATCATGGTCGATGGCAACCCGGTGGCCTGGTTCCAGGGCCGCATGGAGTTCGGTCCGCGCGCCTTGGGTGGCCGCTCGATCATCGGTTGCCCGAGTATTCCTGGTGTGGCCGACCGCATCAACGAGCAGATCAAGTTCCGCGAGCGCTGGAGACCCTTCTGCCCGTCCATGCTCGACACCGTGGCCGAGAAGATGCTCAAGGTCGACCACCCGAGCCCGTTCATGACCTTCACCTTCGAGGTGAACGAGGAGTGGAAGGAGCGCGTTGGCGAAGTGGTGCATGAAGACGGTACCTCGCGCGCCCAGGTGCTGGAGCGCCGATTCAACCCACGCTGGTATGACCTGATGCTGGAGCTGGAGAAACTCACCGGCAATGGCGTGTCGCTGAACACCTCGCTCAACCGTCGCGGCGAGCCGATGATCTGCTCGCCCACCGATGCGCTGAACATGTTCTACGGTTCGGACCTGCAGTACCTGATCATGGAAGACGTGCTCGTGGTCAAGGACGGTAAGGATTGGTATGACGGCGTCTGAACAGGCTCATGGCGAGCCCGAGCGTTGGGTGTTGCAGTTCTGCCATGGCTATGACGGCCCCTTCCTGGATTGCGCGCGGCAATACGCCGTGCTGTTCAAGGGCACGTCCTACAAGGTCTGCACGGTATACCTGACCGGCAAGCCGAGTGCCGAGGTCGAGCGCGGTTCGGCCTCCGACGAGGTGATCTTCCTCGACTACTCCAGCGCTCAGGTGCGCGGCCTCAAGCTGGGGGCGATCCGCGATTTGCGCAAGATCGCCGCCTCGCGAGATTTTGCCCTGTGCATCGCGCACCGCTTCAAACCAATTTACGTTGCGCTGCTCGGCAGCAGCCTGCCGGTTATCGGTGTGCATCACGCCTTCGGTGACTACAAGCGCCGTTCGCGCCAACTGTTCGCCAACTTGTTCCGCAAGCGCCTGGCATTGCTGGGCGTGTCCAATGCCGTGCGCGACGACATGCGCGCCTATCTGCCTGACTGGCCGGCCGAGCGCATCGAGACGCTGTACAACCGTATCGACGTTGAGGCCGTACAGGCCGAGCAGTTCCCCCGCGAGGCCGCTCGCGAGCATCTGGGCCTGCCGCCGGATGCCTGGGTGGTCGGCAATGTCGGCCGTCTGCATCCGGACAAGGATCAGGCCACGCTGATTCGCGGCTTCGCTCAGGCCTTGCCGCAGTTACCTGCGGCTAGCTTGCTGGTGATCATGGGGAGTGGTCGTCTGGAGTCTGATCTCAAGGCTCTGGCGCTAGAGCTGGGTGTAAGCGAGTCGGTGCGCTTTCTCGGCCAGGTGCCAAATGGGCGGCGCTACTTCAAGGCCTTCGATGTGTTCGCGCTGACCTCCGACCACGAGCCTTTCGGCATGGTGTTGCTGGAGGCTATGGCAGCGGAGGTACCCGTCATCTGTAGTGATTGTGGTGGCGGCCGCGAGGTGGTGGACGGGAGTGGCTTGCTGGTTGCTTTTGCTCAACCCTCTGCATTGGCAACAGGCTTGCGTGACTGTGCTGAGGGGCGGATAGACACGCTGTCATCAGCGCGTAGGTTGAGTCTGTACTTTAGTGATCATGCAGCACGTGAGCGCTTCTGGGCGCTCGGTTGGTTGTCCCAATAGTTGCCGCGTTTTATTTGAATTCCGGGATCGTGACTGTGGCTCCTAGTATTTGTTTCATCATTCCGTATTTTGGGCGCTGGCCGTTCTGGATGCCTCTGTTTCTCGAGAGCTGCAGAACCAATCCAGATATAGACTGGTTGTTTTTTAGCGACTGTGGTGAGCCGGAGGGTCTGCCGGCCAACGTTCGCGTTGAGCCCGTGACGTACGCTGACTATTGCTCGTTGGTTTCGGATCGTCTCGGTATATCTTTCGCACCGGTTAATCCCTACAAGCTTTGCGACCTCAAACCCGCTCTTGGCTTTATTCACCAAGAACAATTGCGGGGATACGATTTTTGGGCATTCGGTGACCTCGACTTGATTTACGGGCGTTTGCGCCAGTACTTCACCGATGAGCGGCTTGCACGTTACGACCTCTATTCCACACATGCCCGGCGTGTGTCTGGGCATCTTTGCCTGATACGTAATACGGACGTGATGTGTCAGCTGTTCATGCGCATGCCGCACTGGCAGGAGCGTCTGGGTGATCAGGAGCATCATGCACTCGATGAAGGTGCATTCAGTCGTTTGTTCCTGTGGCGGAAGAATTTTCCAAAGCCGCTTTTCAATTTGCTAGGACGCTTCAACTCCTTGCGTCGGCGTAGCGAGTTCATCGAGGCATTCAGCACCCCTGATGGATGTATCCCTTGGATCGATGGCAGTCTTAATTTTCCTAGGCGTTGGCGCTGGCGTAACGGCAGCCTGACCAACGACCAGGATGGTGATCGACAGTTTCCTTATTTCCACTTCGCCATATGGAAGCGTGGTGCGTGGTCGGATAAATCGGCTCCCGCGCAGGAGTCGATGCAGATGCTGGCAGGTAAGCAGGCTTGGATGATCGACGAAGAGGGATTTTCGCAGTGGGAGTGAATATGGCGCGGCGTATCAAAGTCTTGCAGTTGCATCCAGACTACAACATCAAGACGCACGATTTTGCCGATTTGGGGGAGCAGATTTTTCACGCCCTACCTTCGGAGCGTTTCGAGACGATCAATGCGTTTCTACGTGGGCGGCCTACCGGTGATCAGCCCGAGAGTCGAGCCGAGCGTTCGATCTATTTCGAGTTTTCCGACGCCCAACTCAAAGGTATGCGTATTCGCGCCATGTGGCAGTTGTTCCGATATTGTCGAAGTGAGCGCTTCGATGTAGTGATCTGCAATCGCTTCAAGCCTGTGAACATGATGCTGATGCTAAATCGCTGGCTGAAGATCCCTTTGTGTATCGGTATCGCTCATGGTTTTGGCGAGTATGATCGGGCCTATCGTCGTCAGCAGACGGCTCGCTTGGTCAGCGCCGCTTGGCGTTTCGTAGGTGTTTCACCTGCGGTCAGACAATATCTCCTCGATTGCCGATGCGGCTTCACCGAGCGCAATACTGTCGCGATAACCAATGCCATTGATATTGTGCAGGCCGAAGGCCTTCAGCTTTCGCGTGACGAGGCGCGTTCCCAGTTAGGGCTCGAGCCACATGTACGGCTTGTCGGAGCGTTGGGGCGACTGGTTCCGGTAAAGGGGCATATTCACCTGATCCGTGCTTTTGCGCAGATTGCAGGGGCGCATCCGAATGCGCAGTTGGCAATCATTGGCGCGGGACGCGAGCATGACCGCTTGCTGCAGGAGGTAGAGCTTCTCGGTTTGCAAGGGCGTATACATCTGCTTGGTTTCCGCGAAAATGCCCTACGCTATGTGCGCGCATTCGATATATGGGCCATGCCTTCTTTGGCAGAGGGTCTAGGTTTAGCGCTGCTCGAAGGAATGAGTGGGCGACTGCCGGTGATCGCGAGCGATGTCCCAGCCATGCTGCCATTGATCCAGGGGGCTGGTGGTATTGCTGTCGCACCGGCAGATGTCGAGGGTTTGGGCAGGGCTTTGGATGAGTACCTCTCTCTCAGTGATGAGCAGCTCCAGATGAAGGGGGAGCAGTCCTACCGTTATCTGAAGGAACAGCATGATATTGACGTGTTTCGCCAGCAGTACCTGGAGTTGATCGACTTTGCGTTGAGCGAGGTGACGCCATGACGGAACAGCTGCCATTGGTCACGGTCGTCATTGCCTCATATAACCATGCGCCCTATATCGAAAAGTGCATCCTCAGTGTCGTGCAACAGACATATCCGCATATCGAGTTGCTCGTAGTTGATGACGGCTCCACAGATAACAGTGTGGCGCGAATAGAGCAGTTGCAGCGTGAGCATGGATTCGAACTGTGTGTTCAGCAGAACAAAGGCCTGACGCACACGCTCAACGAGGCGATTGCACGCGCCAAAGGCAGCTTGATTGCTCCGTTTGGTTCGGATGACATCATGGTGCCCGAGCGAATCGCCAAGCAGGTTGCGTACATGCAGGACAAGCCTGAGGTGGGAATCTGCGCCGGTAACATCGAATTGATCGATTCCGATGGCCAGCTGTTTCCTGAGTCTCGTCAGCGGAGGGATATCGCGTTCCGGCGACTGGATTTCGATGACGTGTTCATGGAGCGCAAACCTTATCCGCCAGCACCCACTCTGCTGTTTCGCAAAGAGGCGTTGGAGCAGGTGGGTGGGTTCGATCCGAAGATTCGACTGGAGGATCTGCTCATTGAACTCAAGATCACCCATGCCGGCTACTACATCGACTGCCTTGGCGAGGTGCTAGCTCAATACCGCAAACATGACAGCAACTCGTCCAAGAATACGCCGTTCATGGTGGACAGCATTCTGCGCACCTATGCCTTGTTCAAGGATCACCCGCAGTACGAATTTGTCCGGACACGCTTTCTCAGTTCGATGTTCCTCAAGTGCTCCAATCGAGATCGTGCTTACGCGAAGCAGTTGCTCAGGCAGATTCCGTTTCGTAGCTGGAACAGGAAGACCTGGCGTGGGTTGGGGCGTCTGCTTTTCTCGCCCTTGGAGAAGAATTGACCATGAGACTTTGGGCAAGATTTAGAGAGCGTCGGGCCAAGCGAGCGATCCGTAAGTTGCCGAAGCTGTATCGCGGTCAGGCACGGTTCCTGCTGCGCTATCCCCACTATTCGATTGGTGTCGGCAGCTATGGTCTGCCAATCGTTCATGACTGGAACGAGGGGGCTACGCTGCGTATTGGCGCTTACACCTCTATCGCCGAGCAGGTCGAGATTTTTCTGGGTGGTCATCACCGTACGGAGTGGGTCACGACCTACCCGTTCCCCGCAATGATTGATGAGGCTGCGGAGATTCCCGGTTATGCATTCAGTCGTGGCGATGTTGTTATCGGTAACGACGCGTGGCTATGTACCGGCGCGGTGATTCTTTCCGGCGTCACTGTGGGGGATGGTGCGGTGGTCGCCGCTGGCGCTGTGGTCACCCGTGATGTTGCGCCTTACTCGATCGTAGCCGGCAACCCAGCACGACACATCCGTTGGCGTTTTTCTGAGTCGATCAGAGAGGCGCTTTTGGCTGCGAAATGGTGGGATTGGCCGGAAGGCGAGATCCGTCAGGTCAGTACGCTGCTTTGCAGCGAGCGGTTGGATGCGTTTATCGAGTACGTGGAGCGGCGCACTAACGCCACGTCAAATCAGTCCGGCCTCAACAAAAGCGCCTGAACGAAATTAGGGGCGTACTGGCCGTAGCCTTCGCTCAACGCGTCCCTGTACAACCCGAAAAGCCAGTGTTCATCCTTTTCGTAGCGACGCATGTGCTTCAGGTTGCGTAGACGCATGCTCAGGCTGAGCGGGCGGCGTCCCACTTTCATATCCGCTACATCGATAAGACCTAATGCTTCATTTGGCAGCACGAGTACGTTGCCCAGGTGGATGGAACGGAAATAGACACCTTGCTCATGCAGGTGTCCGAGCAGTCGGCCGAATTGCGTAATCAATCTGCGCTGTTGTTCCGGCTGTGCTTCCTCGAGGGTCTTTCTAAGCGTATCGCCAGGCAATGGCACGTAATGCACGGCCGTGCCGTTTACTTCATCTTCTACGCGATAGGCTGCGATGATCTGCGGCGTGCTGAAGCCCAGACGTTGTAGGCGTCTGGCATTTTCTGAAAAGCGCATCGCGTAAGGCTTTAGTGTTTCGCTGGAGAATAACCGCCGCTTACGAAACAGTTTCAGGTAGCTGCCGTCCAGAAGGCGTAAAACCTTCGGGCCGAGACCATCCTGTTCCAAGACGGTCGAATCGTGCATCAGTACTTGTAGTTGATCGGCTGACAGACGTTGCATCAACGGTCTCGCTTTTTTTTGCGGCCGATATTCAAGGCTGCCACCAGGGCCAGGGGAATCCAGGTCAGGAACCAATGCTCCTTGGGGCGGGAAAGAATGCCACCACCCTCGGCCAGGCCGGCGCCAAGCCCGTAAACGACCAGGGCGCCAGCGATAATGAAATACAGGTCGCTGCGTTGCTGCCAGCAGGCCCAAAGTGCTGCTCCGTGCATAAACAGCCAGAAGAGGGCGCCAATGATCCCTGTGTAATACAGCACCCCGAGGAAGAAGCTATGGGGCTCGCTGAATGTGTATTTGGTTCCTGGGATGCTAATCGCAAGATGGGCATCGAAACCATGCCCGATCCAGGGCTGGAGGCGAATTTGCTCTAGTGCCAACTGCCAAATTTCTAAACGATAAGATGTGCCCCGGTTCAGCAAACCCTCCGGGTAGATCAGCAGCAGGGCCAATACACCACCGGCACCAAGGACGGCCAGCACAAGGGCGCGCTTATTCCAGCAGCAGATCATCAACCAGCCCGATGCGAGCGCTAGAGCGAGAATTGGAGTGCGTGAGCCGGTTGCAAGCAGGGTCAGCAACAGCACCGCGAGCGGTATGAGTGCCAGCTGGCTCTGCTTGCTGGAGGCTGTCATCCCCCAGCCAAGCCAGGCTATGCAGAACAAGCCGAATACATGCGAGCTGAGCAGAGGATTGTCCAGCGCGCCGCTACCGACCAGGCGAGCACCAGGTTTGTGATGGAGAGCAAAATCGATCAACGCATAAGCGGCTATCGGGATAATCACAAGTGAGGCCAGGCACACTACCTTCAGCAGTCGCGAGCAGTTGCGTTGGGCCATGAATGCGCAGGCCATGAAGAGCATGAGGATATACAGTGGCCTCTTGCTCAGCGATGCAACAGACTCGTCGGTGCCCGACCAGGAGATGCTCAGCAGGGCCCACGCAGAAAAGGCAATGAATGCTAGCGTGATGGGGTCGCGAAGCGGCGAGACAAGCTGCTTGGGCTGCATCACCATTGCGATGAGTGCCGGCGCTGCAATCAGTGCATAGAAAAGCTTGTGATACTGACTGCGATCGTCCAGCCAAGTGAGGCCGGTCAGCAAGCAAAAGTAGCCGATCGGCAAAATCCATTCGCCAATGAAATCTGATGTAGTGTGCGGCCAGGCGCGTAAGGCAAACGACATTGATCCTGTATCCCCTGATCCTGAATCGAGGCGCGATTCTACGGGATACCAGCGGATATTTCGCGCATCCATGGCGCAAGGGGGCTGTGATAGTATTCGCCCCTGTTCTGGCTGCGGCATATTTCCATGACCGATACCTCTGCGGACCTTCAATCCAGTTCTAGTTTGAAGATCTATTTTCGCTTGTTACGTTACGTCAGACCTTACATCGGTTTGTTCCTGCTCAGCCTGGCAGGCTTTCTGATCTTCGCGTCCACCCAGCCGATGCTGGGTTATATCCTCAAATATTTCGTAGACGGACTGTCCAATCCAGATGCCAGTCTTTTTGCGGGTGTGCCCTGGTTGCTGGAGCATGCGCCATGGCTAGCGCACCTGAAGCTGCTGCAGGCCGTACCACTGCTGATCGTGTTGATTGCGTTGTGGCAGGGTATTGGTTCGTTTCTCGGCAATTACTACCTGGCCAAGGTATCGATGGGATTGGTTCAGGATCTGCGCGTAGAGCTATTCAATAATCTGCTAACCCTGCCCAATCGTTATTTCGACAACCATAATTCCGGGCACCTGATTTCGCGGATCACCTACAACGTGACCATGGTCACCGGTGCCGCTACCGATGCGATCAAGGTGGTGGTGCGCGAGGGCATGACGGTGATTTTCCTGTTCGCCACCTTGCTGTGGATGAACTGGAAGCTGACGCTGGTGATGGTGGCCATCCTGCCGGTCATCGGTCTGATGGTGACCAGTACCAGCAAGAAATTCCGCAAGCAGAGCAAGAAGATCCAGACCAGCATGGGTGATGTCACCCACGTCACCTCCGAGAGCATCCAGGGCTACCGCGTGGTGCGCAGTTTTGGTGGTGAGGATTACGAGAAACGGCGCTTTCTCGGTGCCAGCGAGGAGAACAAGCTCAAGCAACTGAAGATGGTCAAGACTAATGCGGTCTATACGCCTTCGCTGCAGCTGGTGATCTACAGTGCCATGGCCGTGCTGATGTTTCTTGTCCTCTGGCTGCGTGGCGATGCCTCGGCGGGTGATCTGGTGGCCTATATCACTCTGGCGGGTCTATTGCCCAAGCCGATTCGCCAACTGTCCGAGGTCAGCTCGACCATCCAGAAAGGTGTGGCAGGTGCCGAGAGCATCTTCGAGCAGCTCGACGAGGAGCCGGAGGTCGACCGCGGCACTCAGGAGCGCGAGCGCGTCAGCGGCCGGCTGGAAGTAAAGGAGCTGAGTTTCAGCTACCCCGGCTCGGAAAAGCCCGTTCTGAACAATATTTCCTTCGTCGCCGAACCGGGGCAGATGGTGGCGCTGGTCGGGCGTTCCGGTAGCGGCAAGTCGACTCTGGCCAGCCTGATTCCGCGTTTCTATCACCACGAGCAGGGCAGCATCCTGCTCGATGGGGTGGATGTGGAGGATTACACCCTGCGCAACCTGCGCCGCCATATCGCCCTGGTTACCCAGCACGTCACCCTGTTCAACGATACGGTGCGCAACAACATCGCTTATGGCGACCTGGCTGGCGCACCGCTCGAAGCCGTTCAGCAGGCGGCGAGCGATGCCTATGCCGCCGAGTTCATCGAGAAGATGCCGCAAGGCTATGACACCCTGGTCGGCGAGAACGGCGTGCTGCTGTCCGGCGGCCAGCGCCAGCGCCTGGCTATCGCCCGGGCGCTGCTCAAGGATGCGCCGGTGCTGATCCTCGACGAGGCCACCTCGGCGCTCGACACCGAGTCCGAGCGGCATATCCAGGCCGCACTGGATCAGGTGATGCAGGGCCGCACCACTTTGGTTATCGCGCATCGCCTGACCACCATCGAGAAGGCTGATCTGATTCTGGTGATGGACCAGGGGCAGATCGTCGAGCGCGGCAGTCATGCCGAGTTGTTGGAGCGTAACGGATACTACGCTCGCTTGCATTCCACGCAATTTGAAGACGCTGGCACTGATAATTCAATCGAGCAGGATACTTGATGCTGGGCTATCTGCGTTTCTGGAGGGAGCGTGGCTGGGACGTGATCGAGGCCGCGGACTATGCTTTAGCCTGGGCTCGATTCGGAGGGAGCGTCATTACCCACCCGCTAGTGGTCGAGCGGCTTTCTGGCCTTGCCGGTATACCCGTGCGTTACCTCGGATACTTTGTTGGGGGCGAAATTCAGGCTGCCATTCCTACATGGGGGCGCTACCTCGCACTTTCGCGCAAGGTTCTGAAGAGCAAAGGGCAGCGTGAACTCTTTGACCTTGGCAATGCTGAAATCATTCTCCCTGCCGCTGTGGACGCACGAGCACCGTTGCGGCATGAGGTGAGCTACATCTCCGAACTTAATCGGGTGGCTTTTCCAGGGCTTCGTCTGCAGAAAGAGCAGTTGGCGATGGCACGAGCCCCTGAGGAGCTTTCGAAGAAGTTTCGCTATAACCAGAGGCGTGAGCTACGCCTGTTCGAGGAGGCCGGCGGTACAGTACGCTCTGTGGGCGAGTTCGCTCCAGATGACTTCGCCGCTATCTATACCGAACTGTTCGAGCGACGCTGGGGCTTTCCCGTGCCGGGGAAAGGCCATCTGAGTGAAGTATTTGCGTTGTTGCGCGAGCTGCTTCAAGGCTCCCTGCTGATGTTGGATGGTGTTCCTACTGCTGTTCAGGTGTTGTACAGGGTTGAGTCGCCAAACTGGCTCAGTTACGAGTACATCAATGGCGGAGTCGACCCTCGTGCTCAACACCTCAGTCCGGGCAGTGTCCTGAGCTTCATCAATACTCAAGCTGCATGGTCTGACGCTCGACAACAAGGAAAGGCATTGCGCTACTCTTTCGGCAGAGCCGATCGAGAGTACAAGGATCGTTGGTGCAGCAGGGTTGCCGCGTTTCGGACATAAAAAATGGAAACACGTAAGCAAGGACTGTTGCGCCGTCATCGGCGCAACAAGCGCATTACTATGGCTGTTGCGTTACCGATTATGGTGGCGCTGGACTGGTTTGCTGGCTGGAGTAGTCTGCCAGTACTTCTACTGTTGGCGTGGATTGCTCACGAGGCTTGGTTCTCTGACCATCTCTTTTACTCGCCGCGAGACGACTATCAGTATTCATTTCCTGCTTCGAGCCAAGTCGCTACCGGGACATTGAGCAAGGGGCGGATAGCTCTGGATACAGTCGATCTTACGAATGCGATGGACACGCTCATTCTTGAAGTATCCATCCATAGTTCCTGGCTGGGACGCTGGCTAGACCCCCATATTCTGATCTGTGCTGAGGCAATACTTGACAGGCAGGATTTCGAGCAGGGCGCGCGTGGTCGGCGTTACCTCAATATTTCTGGTCTGTTGCCCGAGCTGCAAAGCGGAAAACTGCGATTGCGTACGCGGTTTTGCCGGCTCTCGACTGACGTACGGTTATACGCATTTTCAAACCCCGATTATGCAATGCGACGCGTGATGGTCATTGCGCCACATGCGGACGATGCCGAGCTTGCTGCCTTTGGTCTCTATAGTCGAAGTGATGAGGCCTGCATTGTGACGCTCACTCAAGGTGAAATCGAGGCTCATAACTATGCACGCATGGGCCTCGACAGGGCCGCGGCGGCCCGTCTCAAGGGGCGCCTGCGTAGCTGGAGTAGCCTGGCTGTTCCGCTGTGGGGGGGCGTGCCTGCAAGCAGGTGTGTGCAGTTGGGGTACTATTGTCTTCAGCTGACGCCCATGGCCTCGGCTCCAGAGCAGGCTTTCCCGTCTCTTGAGTCGGGTGAGTCGGATATGCGCAGTGTGCGCCGTTTCAATCCCATTATTTTGCCTGGCGATGTCGACGGAGTGCCATCGTGGCGGAACCTTGTTGGTGATCTGGCTGCTCTGCTTGTCGCTTTTCGTCCAGAGGTAGTGGTTCTGCCTCATCCGGAACTTGATCCTCATCCTGATCATATCCAGGCCAGCAAGCTTCTCGATGAGGCGGTTGCTCTGAGTGAATGGAGCCCTGAGGTACGTCTGCTCTATGCCAATCACCTATACGATAATGATCGTTGGCCCATGGGGCCTGTTGGCAATGGCATATCGTTGCCCCCTTGCCATACAGGCCTGTCGATCGATGGGCTGTGGAGCCCGCTTCTGAACGATTCAGTGCGGATGGACAAGGCGCAGGCGTTGGCCATGCAGCATGATTTGCAGACGCCATTGCCTCTCAAAAAACGCCTTCGTCGCTTAATTCAGTGGTTACTGGCTGGGCGGCGTTGGCCCGAAGTCGGCCAGGATGATTTCTTCCGCAAGGCAGTACGTCGTCATGAGCTGTTCTGGGTGCGCGCGTTACCCGATAGGGATGCTCGGGTTGACTGAGTGGCCATGTTATTATTCTCTCCATTTTTTTGCTCTGGAGCTCCCATGAAGCTGACCATGCCTCGCTACGATCAAGCCGCCGTTCTGGTGGTGGGCGACGTGATGCTCGATCGCTATTGGCATGGCGGCACCTCGCGGATTTCTCCGGAGGCGCCGGTTCCGGTGGTGCGTGTCGACCAGATCGAGGATCGTCCCGGTGGTGCTGCCAACGTGGCCCTGAATATCGCCGCACTTGGTGCGCGGGCCTTGCTGGTTGGGGTTACCGGTAATGATGAGGCCGCCGAAAGCCTGAGCGACAGCCTGCGTGGCGCGGGCGTGGATGCACATTTCCAGCGTCATGACGACCAGCCGACCATCGTCAAGCTGCGGGTGATGAGCCGTCACCAGCAACTGCTGCGCATGGACTTCGAGGAGCCTTTCAACACCGATACCGCCGCTCTGGCCCGTGAGGTCGATACACTGCTCGATGGGATCAAGGTGCTGGTACTTTCGGACTATGGCAAGGGGGCGTTGCAGAATCATCAGGCGCTGATCCAGGCCGCGCGCAGGAAAGGCATTGAGGTGCTGGCTGATCCCAAGGGCAAGGACTTTTCCATCTACCGTGGCGCCAGCCTGATCACCCCCAATCTGCACGAGTTCGAACTCATCGTTGGTGGTTGCGCCGATGAAGCCGAGCTGGTCAGCAAGGGGGCCACGCTGATGCGCGAACTGGAGCTCGGGGCCCTGCTGGTGACTCGTGGCGAGCACGGCATGACCCTGCTGCGTCCGGATCACGCCCCGCTGCACCTGCCGGCTCGTGCCCGAGAGGTGTTCGACGTTACCGGTGCAGGCGATACGGTGATCTCTACCCTTGCAGCTTCCATCGCTGCGGGCGAAGAGTTGCCGCTGGCGGTGGCCCTGGCCAACCTGGCTGCCGGCATCGTCGTCGGTAAGTTGGGCACTGCGGCGATCAGCGCACCTGAGCTGCGCCGCGCCGTGCAGCGTGAAGAGGGTTCCGAGCGTGGCGTGCTGAGCCTGGATCAATTGCTGATCGCCATCGACGACGCCCGTGCCCATGGCGAGAAGATCGTCTTCACCAACGGCTGCTTCGACATCCTTCACGCCGGCCACGTGACCTATCTGGAGCAAGCGCGCGCGCAGGGCGACCGTCTGATCGTGGCGATCAACGATGACGCCTCGGTCAGCCGCCTGAAAGGCCCGGGGCGGCCGATCAATGCCGTCGACCGGCGCATGGCGGTGCTCGCCGGCCTGGGTGCGGTGGATTGGGTGGTGAGCTTCGGTGAAGACACGCCCGAGCGCTTGCTCAAGCAGGTGCAGCCGGATGTGCTGGTCAAGGGCGGCGACTACGGCATCGATCAGGTGGTAGGCGCCGGTATCGTCCAGGCCTATGGCGGCGAAGTGCGTGTGCTCGGCTTGGTGGAAAACAGCTCCACCACCGCTATCGTCGAGAAGATTCGCAGCAAATGACTGCAGGCTGAGCAAGACGCAGGTCTTGCTCAGCCAGTACGTTTCCCTGGCGATGGCTTGACCCGATTGCCGCCGCGGCGCGTCTTGAGGGTCATAGGCGTGCGCCAGTCGGCAGCGCATCATCGATGGCATCTCTCATGTGGAGCGAGATGCCATGATCGTCGATACCCAAGGCCAGGCTCTGAGCGTACTGAGCAAGCTGGCCCAGGCCGACTGGCCAGACCGCCTCAAGGTACGCAAATCCTTCGAGAAGCTCGTCTACAGCGGTAGCCGCGCCAGTTTTCGCCTGGCCGCCGGCGGCACCAGCAACAAGCCGCGCGCGGCAGCCGATGACTTGTTTGATCTATCACTGACCGAAGAGCAGCAGATGCTGGTGGACATGCTCCAGGGCTTCGCGCTGGAGGTTCTGCGCCCGGCTGCGCACGGGGCCGACGCCGAGGCTCACGTGTCTGCGGCACTGCTCAATCAGGCGCATGAGCTGGGCCTGGCCCACTATGGCGTTGCCGAAGCACAAGGTGGTCTTGCTGGGGCGCGCACCGTGCTGAGCAACGCGCTGATCGCCGAGAGTCTGGCGCAGGGCGACTTTTCTCTGGCCGCGGCCTTGCTGATACCGCTGTCCGCAGCCAATTGCATTCGGCGCTGGGGAAACTACGCGCAGCAGTCTGCCTGGTTGCCGGCATTCGTCAGTGAACAAGGCGCGCCAGGCTTCGCGTTGGCGGTAACAGAGCCCGGCGTATTGACCGATGCTGGTCAACCCGCGACGCGGGCGCGCAAGCGCGGCAAGCACTATCTGCTCGATGGGGAGAAGGCGCTGGTCATTGCTGGTCTGGATGCCAGTTGGTTGATCGTAAGCGCCCAGGCAGTTGATGGCCCGGCGCTATTTATTGTCGATGCGGCGAGCAAGGGTGTCTGTCGCCGTGTCGAGCCGGGCATGGGGCTCAAGGCCTGCGGGTTGGCACGTATTCAACTGAAAGGCGTCAAGGTACCAGGCGAGTGCCGTCTGGCAGGCGAGGGTTTCGATTTTCCGGCCTTTCTCGATTATTCGGCCTTGGCATTCTGTGCCCTTGCAGTCGGTACGGCGCAGGCGGCACTGGACTACGTGACGACTTACTGCAACGAGCGCCAGGCGTTCGGCGAGCCGATCAGTCATCGCCAGGGCGTGGCCTTCATGGTGGCCGACATCGCCATCGAGCTGGACGCCATGCGTCTGCTGCTCTGGCGTGCCTGCGCCCGTGCAGAGTCTGGTCTGCCGTTTCGCCGTGAGGCGTACCTGGCACGCCTGCTCTGTGTGGATAAGGCGATGAAGATCGGCTCCGATGCGGTGCAACTGCTCGGCGGCCATGGTTTTACCCAGGAGCACCCGGTCGAGCGCTGGTATCGCGACCTGCGCAGCGTAGCGGTGCTCACTGGCGGCCTTCATCTCTGAACAGGCAGGCAACCATGAATCTGGAAACCCCGAAGAAATTCCGCGGCCTGCAACAGCAGGCGCAGCTGGTGGCCAAACACTACTTCCGGCCGATTTCGCGCAAGTACGACAAGGCCGAGCACGCCTATCCCAAGGAGCTGGATCTGCTCGCCGCGTTGCTCGATGGCATGAACGAAGGCTCGCCCGATGCCGTCGGTGCCGGTTCGGCCAGCAAGCGCGGCGCCGCCCGTGAGCAGCAGGCAGGCATCACGAATGGCGGCAACATGGCTGCGCTGCTCGGCGTGATGGAGCTGTGCTGGGGCGATGTCGGCCTGCTGCTGGCCATGCCGCGTCAGGGCCTGGGCAATGCGGCTATTGCCGCGGTGGCCAATGACGAGCAACTGGCGCGGTTCGGCAAGACCTGGGCGGCCATGGCGATTACCGAGCCGGGCTGTGGTTCAGATTCGGCGGCGATTCGCACCACGGCGGTAAAGGATGGCGACCACTACATCCTCAATGGTGAAAAGATCTTCGTCACCTCCGGCGAGCGTGCCGATGCCGTGGTGGTTTGGGCTAGTCTGGACAGGAGTCTGGGGCGTTCGGCAATCAAATCCTTCGTGGTGGAGAAGGGCACGCCAGGCATGGCGGTTACTCGCCTGGAGAAGAAACTCGGCATCAAGGCCTCGGATACCGCCTCGATCAGCTTTAGCGACTGCCGGGTGCCGGCGGTCAACCTCTTGGGCAACGCCGAGATCGACGTGCAGAAGGGCTTTGCTGGGGTCATGGAAACCTTCGACAACACCCGACCGCTGGTCGCCGGCATGGCGGTCGGCGTGGCGCGCGCGGCGCTGGAGCGTACCCGTGAATTGCTGAGCAAGGCCGGTTGCCGCTTTGATTACGCCAAACCACTGCTGAGCGTTACCCATGCCGAGGCCACGTTGTATCGGCTGGAGGCGGAATGGGAGGCAGCGCGCCTGTTGACGCTAAAAGCGGCATGGATGGCCGACAACAAACTGCCCAACTCCAAGGAGGCGTCCATCGCCAAGGCCAAGGCAGGGCGTGTGGCCAGCGAGGTGACGCTCAAGTGCGTGGAGCTGGCCGGTGCGCTGGGCTACGGTGAGGATGAATTGCTGGAGAAGTGGGCGCGCGATTCGAAGATTCTCGATATCTTCGAAGGCACCCAGCAGATTCAGTTGCTGATCGTTGCCCGGCGCCTGCTGGGCAAGAGTTCCAGCGAGCTCAAGTAATCAAGGTAATCCAATCCGCCGCGAGCTTGCTGCACGTGGCGCCCCCTACAAGAAAAAGCCCGCATCAGCGGGCTTTTGCTTAGAAACGGAAGACTTCCGTATCGATCTTGATCGGTTCCGCCACCGGAATCTTCGGCCCGGCAGCGGCGGGGTCCTGCGGTTTGGCTTTGGCCACTGGAGGCTTCTTGCGCGGCGGCTCGGGGGTAGGCTCAGCTGCAGCGATGGGTTGAATAGCCACAGCCAGTTCAGCCGCCAGACGTTGCAGCAAGACACTCTGTGCCTTGACCTGTTCGGCCATGGGCCCACCGTGCGCTTCTTCCAAACGAATCAGCCGGCTGTCGCGCAGTTGTCCGCGGCGGTCGAGCAAGCGCCACTGAGCTTCCAGCACGGCAGGTTGAGTCGGGCCGGAATCCAGGCGGGTAATGGTCAGCATGACCTGAGCATCGGCACTGAAGCCTGGTGCCGCCGGGGCTAGAACCAGGCGCTGGCTATCCAGGCGCCAGGCCAACTGGCGCAGCATCTGCTGGTCGATATCGTTGGCCAGACCGCTGGCCCAGCGGGCATCATGCGCGGCCACCAGGCTGCCATCGGCCTGACGTTGCAGCAGATTTTGCTGGCGCAGGTAATCGGCCACGCTGATCGGGCCGACCAGTACGGTCACACCGTTGTCCTGGGTCGGCGTCACGGCGCTGCCGCTATCGAGTTGGTAAAGAGGAACCGGCTTCTGCTGCAGCAGACTGCAACCACTCAATACGAGCAGCGTGGTCAGAAGCAGAGCCACAGGGCGTACTACAGTCATCATTAATTCCAGGCAGCCGCTTCTGGGGCAGCTGCATATCGATCCCATATCATGCTGTGGGGTCATTTGTGCATGACCCGGGGCGCGTATCATCCGTCAAACCGCGCTACGACTCCAGCCTTGCCTGCTGGCTGGTAGCGCGGATATCCCGGACGAACGGGGCGTGTTGCCGACGCTATTCCACCAGCAGCTGGTCGACGCGCTGGAAGCCTCGCGGCAGCTTGTTACCGCGGCGGCCGCGCTCGCCCTTGTAGTGCTCGAGGTCGTCGGCTTTCAGTGTCAGGGTACGCTTCCCGGCCTGCAAAACCAAACTGGCGCCGCTGGGCAGCACGGCCAGATCGGTCAGATATTCCTCACGCGAGGCTACGCGCTCGCCGGGAATGCCGATGATCTTGTTGCCCTTGCCTTTACCCAGTTGTGGCAGATCGGTGACCTTGAACAGCAGCAGGCGACCTTCGGTAGTCACCGCGGCCAACCAGTCGTCGTCCAGGTTACTGACTGGCTTGGGTGCGACCACCTTGGCGCCGTTGGGTAGAGTCAGCAGCGCCTTGCCCGCCTTGTTCTTGGCTTGCAGATCCTCACCCTTGACCACGAAACCGTAACCAGCGTCGGAGGCGATCACGTACAGGGCGCTGTCTTCCGGCAGCATCACGCATTCGAAGGTCGCCCCTGGTGGTGGCGTCAGACGACCGGTCAGCGGTTCGCCCTGGCCGCGAGCCGACGGCAGGCTGTGGGCGGCGAGCGAATAGCTCCTGCCTGTGGAGTCGATAAACACCGCGTACTGGTTCGAGCGCCCCGGCGCGGCGGCCTTGAAGCCGTCGCCAGCCTTGTACGACAGGCCGGTGGCGTCGATGTCGTGACCCTTGGCGCAGCGAACCCAACCTTTTTCCGAGAGCACCACGGTGACCGGCTCGGTCGGCATCAGCTCGGTTTCCGAGAGGGCCTTGGCCTCGGCGCGGGCGACGATCGGCGAGCGGCGGTCATCGCCGTACTTCTCGGCGTCCTCGATGATTTCCTTGCGTACCAGCTTCTTCAGCTTGGCTTCGCTGCCGAGCAGGGCCAGCAGTTTTTCGCGTTCCTTGGCCAGCTCGTCCTGCTCGCCGCGGATCTTCATTTCTTCCAGGCGCGCCAGTTGACGCAGGCGGGTGTCGAGGATGTAGTCGGCCTGCACGTCGGTCAGGCCGAAACGCTCCATCAACACCGGCTTGGGAGAATCCTCGGTGCGGATGATGCGGATCACCTCGTCGAGGTTGAGGAAGGCGATCAGCAAGCCTTCCAACAGGTGCAGGCGCTTTTCCACCTTGTCCAGGCGGAACTGCAGGCGGCGGCGCACGGTGCCGACGCGGTACACCAGCCACTCGCTGAGCAGGGTGCGCAGGTCCTTGACCTGTGGCTTGCCGTCGAGACCGATGACGTTGGTGTTGACTCGGTAGCTGGACTCCAGATCGGTGGTGGCGAACAGGTGGGTCATCAGTTCGTCGGCATCGACACGGTTGGAGCGCGGGATGATGACGATGCGGGTCGGGTTCTCGTGGTCGGACTCGTCGCGCAGGTCGGCGACCATCGGCAGCTTCTTGGCCTGCATCTGCGCGGCGATCTGCTCCAGTACCTTGGCCCCGGAAACCTGGTGCGGCAGGGCGGTGACGACGATATCGCCGTCCTCGATGCGATAGACGGCGCGCATGCGTACCGAGCCGCGGCCGGTCTCGTAGATCTTCAGCAGATCGGCCTTGGGCGTGATGACTTCGGCTTCGGTGGGGAAGTCCGGCCCCTGAATGTGTTCGCACAGCTGCTCGACCGTGGCGCCCGGCTCGTCCAGCAGGCGTACGCAGGCGGCCGCTACCTCGCGCAGGTTGTGCGGCGGCACGTCGGTGGCCATGCCCACGGCGATGCCGGTGGTGCCGTTGAGCAGCAGGTTGGGCAGGCGCGCCGGCAGCGTCGCCGGCTCGTTCATGGTGCCGTCGAAGTTGGGTACCCAGTCGACGGTGCCCTGGCCGAGTTCGGAGAGCAGCACTTCCGAATAGCGCGACAGGCGCGCCTCGGTGTAGCGCATGGCGGCGAAGGACTTGGGATCGTCCGGTGCACCCCAGTTGCCCTGGCCGTCGACCAAGGTGTAGCGGTAGCTGAACGGCTGCGCCATCAGCACCATGGCTTCGTAGCAGGCGCTGTCGCCGTGCGGGTGGAACTTGCCAAGCACGTCACCGACGGTACGCGCGGATTTCTTGTGCTTGGAGTCGGCGTCCAGGCCCAATTCGCTCATGGCGTAGATGATGCGCCGCTGTACGGGTTTCAGGCCGTCGCCGATATGCGGCAGGGCGCGATCCATGATGACGTACATGGAGTAGTTGAGATAAGCCTGCTCGGTGAAATCGGCGAGTGACCGGCGTTCAACGCCTTCCAGGCTCAAATCGAGGGATTCGCTCATGCGGGCCTCATTGCAAGGTTGATTGGCGCAGCACCAGGGTGCCGCCCTTCTGACTGAATTCGAGTTGTTTCAGGGCACTCATGCCCAGCAGCACTTCGTCGCCGTCCATGCCTGGGGCGATCAGTGCGGCGACGTCACGTAGTTCGATATCGCCCAGACGCAGGCTGTCCAGGCGTGTGCGATGCCCGGTAGCACGGCCATTGGCAGTGCTGATGATGATCGGGGCGCCGCGTTGCAGGCCAAGACGCTCGGCCACCGCGCTGGGTATTGCCACCTGGGTGGCGCCGGTGTCGAGCAGAAAGGTCACGTCATTCCCATCGATCTGGCCATTGACCAGGTAGTGACCCTGACGACTGCTGGCCAGGCTCACCTCGACGAAACCATCGCCATGCACCGACTGCGGCGTCTGGTTGGGGTTGCGCTGGCGGTCTTCCCAGTTACCGAAGAAGTGCGTGGCCAGCAGCAGGCCGGCGCCCCAGGCGAGCACCAACATCACTCGTCCAGCACGACGGCCTGGCGTCTGTTCGCTCACGGGCGCCGGCTCCAGCCGCCCTTGGGCGCGGCAAAACGCCAGACGATGGGGCGTTCTTCGCCATCGGCGCGGGTCTGGCTGCCATTGTCGACGCCGATCCAGGCGCCCTCCTTGTCGATCCACAGTGCTTCGGCCATGCCGTAGTCCGGTGCGTAGCGGCGTGGTTCGCTCAGGGCTTCGCTGGCGAACGACCAGCAGATTTCCGCGACACCGTCGCTCAGGGTGCGCCGGCAGACACGGTGGGCCTGACGCTCCAGGGTAAAGAGCTTTTCATCGAAATAGGCAAGGCCGGAGAAGTCGCGTGGTGCCATATGGCCGCCGAGCGCTTCGGGCGACGCCTCGTCACCACTTTCGCTGGTCAGCACGCAGCCGCCGGTACAACGCCAGCCGCTGCCGCGACGATGCAGTACAGTGAGGCCGCGGCGGCGCTGTTCGGCAGCCAGCCACAGGCGATCACCGGCCGGATCGATGGCGATGCCTTCGAAACCCTGGTTGAAATGCAGCAGCATGCCGCTGGCGCGCGCCTGGCGCACCAGCCCGCTGGGCAGGTTGAGCCACTGGGCGTTGCCGTTGCTGCTCACCTGCAGCACGGCGGCGCGGGTTTCACTGACCAGGTAACGGTTGCCTTGTGCGTCGCACGCCAGGCCCTCGAAATCCAGTGCGCCACCGCGTACCAGGCCGGCCACCCAGTTGCGCATGCGCAGGCCCCAGGGCAGAGCGCTCTCGGGGGGCTCGGGAGCAACAAAGGTTTCTGCTTCGGCGCGCAGCAGGCCTTCTTCGCGATGCAGTTGATAGAGGCGATCGTCGTCACGGTCGGAAACTGCCCACAGCGTTTCGCCGCACAGGGCCAGGCCGGACAGGTTGCCGCCCGGCATTTCCGTCACCGGGTATTCGGCCTCCAGCTTGAGCTCTTCCAGCACCACTGGCTCGGCGTTCGCGACGCCGGCCAACAGACCGAGTGCAAGGAGGTGATTACGCATCAGGCCAGTACCTCGGCCAGGTTGCCCTTGGTTTCCAGCCAGCTCTTGCGATCACCGGCGCGTTTTTTCGCCAGCAGCATGTCCATCACTTCGCGGGTACCTTCGAAATCATCCAGGGTCAGTTGCACCAGACGTCGGGTGTTGGGGTCCATGGTGGTTTCGCGCAACTGCGGCGGGTTCATCTCGCCGAGGCCCTTGAAGCGGGTGACCTGTGGCTTGCCGCGACGTTTCTCGGCTACCAGGCGGTCGAGAATACCGTCGCGCTCGGCGTCGTCCAGGGCGTAGAAGATTTCCTTGCCCAGGTCGATGCGGTACAGCGGCGGCATGGCCACGTAGACGTGACCGGCATCCACCAGTGGGCGGAAGTGACGCACGAACAGGGCGCAGAGCAGGGTGGCGATGTGCAGGCCGTCGGAGTCGGCGTCGGCGAGGATGCAGATCTTGCCGTAGCGCAGCTGGCTCAGGTCGCTCGAGCCGGGATCGATGCCGATGGCCACGGCGATATCGTGCACCTCCTGCGAGGCCAGGACTTCGCTGCCGTCCACTTCCCAGGTGTTCAGGATCTTGCCGCGCAGCGGCATGATGGCCTGGAACTCCTTGTCGCGCGCCTGCTTGGCACTACCGCCGGCCGAGTCGCCCTCGACCAGGAAGAGCTCGCAGCGCAGCGGATTCTGCCCCGCGCAATCGGCCAGCTTGCCGGGCAGCGCCGGGCCTTGAGTGATCTTCTTGCGCTCGACCTTCTTGCCGGCCTTGAGACGACGGCCAGCGTTGCTGATGGCCAGTTCGGCCAGCGCCAGGCCGGTTTCCGGATGGGCATTGAGCCACAGGCTGAAGGCATCCTTGACCACGCCGGAGACGAAGGCGGCGGCTTCGCGCGAGGACAGGCGCTCCTTGGTCTGGCCGGAGAATTGCGCGTCCTGCATCTTCATCGAGAGAACGAAGGCAATGCGTTCCCAGACGTCTTCCGGGGCGAGTTTCACGCCACGCGGCAGCAGGTTGCGGAACTCGCAGAACTCGCGCATGGCATCGAGCAGGCCCTGGCGCAGGCCGTTGACGTGGGTGCCGCCCTGCGCGGTGGGGATCAGGTTGACGTAGCTTTCCTGCACCGCGTCGCCGCCTTCAGGCAGCCACAGCAGGGCCCAGTCCACGGCTTCCTTGTTGCCAGCCAGACTGCCGACGAAGGGCTCGGCCGGCAGACGCTCGAACTCGCTGACGGCATCGACCAGATAGGAGCGCAGGCCGTCCTCGTAATGCCACTCGACCTTCTCGCCCGAGGCCTTGTCTTCGAAGCTGACGTTCAGGCCCGGGCAGAGTACGGCCTTGGCCTTGAGCACATGCTTGAGGCGGCTGATGGAGAACTTGAAGGAGTCGAAGTATTTGGCATCCGGCCAGAAATGCACGCTGGTGCCGGTGTTGCGCTTGCCGACGCTGCCGATGACTTCCAGTTCGCTGGCCTTGAAACCGTCGGCGAAGCTCATCTGGTATTCGTTGCCGTCACGCTTGACGGTAACCACCACGCGGGTCGACAGGGCATTGACGACGCTGATGCCGACGCCATGCAGACCACCGGAGAACTGGTAGTTCTTGTTGCTGAACTTGCCGCCGGCATGCAGCTTGGTAAGGATCAGCTCCACACCCGGCACGCCTTCTTCCGGATGGATATCCACCGGCATGCCGCGGCCGTCGTCGATCACCTCCAGCGAGTTGTCCTCGTGGAGGATTATCTGGATCGACTTGGCGTGCCCGGCCAGGGCTTCGTCGACGCTGTTGTCGATGACTTCCTGGGCCAGGTGGTTGGGGCGTGTGGTGTCGGTGTACATGCCCGGGCGCTTGCGCACCGGGTCGAGGCCGGAAAGGACTTCGATGGCGTCTGCGTTATAGGCGTTCTGCTGGGCCATAGGGTCTCTTGGTCGTCAATTGAATGCGGAAAAGTCGGTATCGCGCCAAAGTGTGGCGTTAATGCCGGCAAAAGCGAAGAGTGTCGGCAGGCGTTCGGCGAAGCCCTGGAAGCCATGGTCGCCCCCGGCCTGGATGCGCAGGGCGCAGGCGCGGTAGTAACGCTCGGCGTCACGGTAGTCGAGGGTTTCGTCGCCGGTCTGTAGCCAGATCTGGTAACGCGTCGGGTCGCTCGGCGGCGCGACGTCGAGTTCGGCCAAGGCCTGGACGTGATCTTCGGTAAGGTCCCAGGTCTCGTCGCTGTAGTAATTCTTCTGTGGGCCCAGATAGCCGTCGAAACGCAGGTGCGGCTGCACGGCCGGGTTGATCAGCAGCGCCTTGAGCCCATGCTGTTCGGCCAGGTAAGTGGCGTAATAGCCACCCAGGGAACTGCCCACCAGCACCGGCGCGCCGAGTTCGCTGATCAGCGCCTGCAACTGGGCGATGGCCTGACGCGGATGATGATGCAGGGCCGGTACGCGCAACTGGTTTTCCAGACCCAGGTGGGCCATGGCGCGGCTCAACTGGCTGGCCTTGTGCGAGGCTGGCGAGCTGTTCAGGCCGTGTATATAGATGATGGATGCGGTCATGGAGCGGGAGGCTACTCGTCCGGGGCCTCAAGCTGCAAGCTTCAAGCTGATTGGGGGTATGTCAGTAACCCTTGACGCTGTAGTCCACTTCGAAATGGATGCCGGTGACGCGCGATACACCGGTATCCAGCTTGCCGTCGGCATGCAGGCGCAGCCAGCGATAGCCGGGGGCTTCGCTGTCCACCTGAAACTCCTCGCTGCCCGGCGCAAACTGCACGCAGGTCGAAGGCGAGGCCAGCAGGCGCAGATTACCGCGCTGCTGGTCGAACTCCTGATGGATATGCCCCCAGAGCACGGTGCGCGCCTGCGGGTAGCGGTCGAGCACGGCGAACAGGGCGTCGGGGTTGCGCAGACCGATGGGTTCCATCCACTTGCAGCCGATGGAGACCGGATGGTGGTGCAGGCAGATCAGGTGATGGCGTTGCGGCGCTTCGCTGAGGGCGCGTTCGAGCAGTTCGAGTTGACTGTCGGCAAGAAAACCGGGCACCGCGCCGGGGATCGAGGAGTCGAGCATGACGATGCGCCAGGCGCCAAGGTCGATTACCGGCTCCAGCAGCTCGCTGCCCTGGCAGGCGGCCTGCATGGGGGGGATTTCGTCATGGTTGCCGGCCAGCCAGCGGATTGGTGCGTCGATGGCTGAGGTGAGTTGGCGAAAACGCTGATACGACGCTTCGCTGCCATCCTGCGAAAGATCACCTGTAGCCAGAATCAGATCGATCTGCGGCTGCTCCTGCAGGACCCGTTCGATCACCCGCTGCAGGCTGTCGCAAGTATCCATGCCCAGCAGCTTGCCGTCCGCTTCGGCGAACAGATGGCTGTCGGACAACTGCACCAGCAGTACCGAGGAATCAGTGGATTGGGTGGGCAGGCTCGGCAAGACCGTCTCCTAGGGTGCAATCGGGTGAATTATGGTGGTTGCCGCAGTAAAGGGAAAACCCGGGAAGCAGACGCAGGTCACAGAAAAAACGCCAGAAGCGCTTTTTGCCGTGATTCGCGACAGTCGTCAGGCAGTGCGGGCCATCCAAACAATACAACGCCGCGCTATCGGCCAGGCAGCGAAAAGCTTGATCGCCGCCTTACATCACCGGCTGCGGTTCGTGCCCACAGGCCAGGCAATGGCTCAGCCATTCGCCGAGGAACAGGTTGAGCTGACTCTTTTCGTCCGGTTGATGCATCGCCGCGTTGGGGTAGGGGTAGCGAATATGCAGGCGACGCGCGTTCTCTGCGCTGACGACCTCGGCCATACGCGCATCGTGATAGACCCGCACTTCCAGCTGCGGCACCGGCAGCCAGGGCAGGCTGTGTTCCTGGCGCACGCACAGGGTGGTGGTGTAGGGACAACTTTCCAACACGTCCAGCGCCAGCACGCCGAGCAGATGCTCACCCTGGCTCAGCGCCACGCGGCGGCTTTCCGTGTGCTCGCGCATGTTCGGCAGCAGGCGCATCAGGCGCGCATAGTTGGCCTCGCAAGCTGCTTGCAGCTCGACCAGGTCGACCCGATAGCGCTCGCGTAGCAGATTCACGACCACATACCCCGCACTTCGTCGCGGTTCAGCGCCAGCCATTGCAGGGCGATGATGCTGGCGGCGTTGTCGATACGCCCGTCGCGCACAGCGGCCAGGGCATCCTCCAGCGGCATCACCTGTACCCGGATGTCCTCGCCTTCTTCGGGCAGACCATGCACACCGCCGGCACCTTCACTGCTGCAGCGACCGACGAACAGGTGTACGCGCTCGTCCGAGCCTCCAGGCGAAGGGTAGTACTGGGTGATCGGCCACAGCGACGTCAGGGGCAGATCGGCTTCCTCGATGGCTTCGCGACGCGCGACCTCCTCGGGCTCCTCGTCCTTGTCGATCAGGCCGGCCACCAGTTCCAGCAGCCAGGGGTTTGCGCTCTTGTCCATGGCACCGACGCGAAACTGCTCGATCAGCACCACTTCGTCGCGCTGCGGATCGTAAGGCAGCACGCATACGGCGTCGTGACGCACGAACAGCTCGCGGGTCAGCTGCGGGCCCATGTTGCCGGCGAACTGGCGATGGCGCAGCTTGATCCGGTCGAGGCGGTAGAAGCCGCGAAAGCAGTTCTCGCGCTCGATGATGTCGATGTCGTCTTTGCCCATGGCAGCTCCCCAGATAGTCGTAACGGGCCAAACTGCGGCCCGTTACCTGTCACACTAGCGAGCATAGCGCTGCCAGATCAAGCTTCCATGACTGCCTGCTACACGCGTTGGTAGAGTTGGCTGCCTTGCGCCTTGAATTCCTCGGCCTTGGCCTGCATGCCTTGCTCGGCATCCAGATCGACGGCGTCGATACGCTGCTCCTTGGCGTACTCGCGTACTTCCTGGGTGATCTTCATCGAGCAGAACTTCGGCCCGCACATGGAGCAGAAGTGTGCCACCTTGGCCGAATCCTTCGGCAGCGTCTCGTCGTGGAAGGCACGGGCGGTGTCCGGGTCGAGGCCGAGGTTGAACTGGTCTTCCCAGCGGAACTCGAAGCGCGCCTTGCTCAGGGCATTGTCGCGAATCTGCGCGCCGGGATGCCCTTTGGCCAGGTCCGCTGCGTGGGCGGCGATCTTGTAGGTAATGATGCCGGTCTTCACGTCATCCTTGTTCGGCAGGCCCAGGTGCTCCTTGGGCGTGACGTAGCAAAGCATGGCGCAGCCGAACCAGCCGATCATCGCCGCGCCGATGCCGCTGGTGATGTGGTCATAGCCCGGTGCGATGTCGGTGGTCAGCGGGCCGAGGGTATAGAACGGCGCCTCGTCGCAGCACTCCAGCTGCTTGTCCATGTTCTCCTTGATCAGTTGCATCGGCACGTGGCCGGGGCCTTCGATCATGCACTGCACATCGTGCTTCCAGGCGATCTTGGTCAGTTCGCCGAGGGTTTCCAGTTCACCGAACTGCGCTTCGTCGTTGGCGTCGGCAATCGAGCCTGGACGCAGGCCATCGCCCAGCGAGAAGCTGACGTCGTAGGCCTTCATGATTTCGCAGATGTCTTCGAAATGGGTGTAGAGGAAGTTTTCCTTGTGGTGCGCCAGGCACCACTTGGCCATGATCGAGCCGCCGCGCGAAACGATGCCGGTGACGCGCTTGGCGGTCATTGGCACATAGCGCAGCAGTACGCCGGCGTGGATGGTGAAGTAGTCCACGCCCTGCTCGGCCTGCTCGATCAGAGTGTCGCGGAACAGCTCCCAGGTCAGGTCTTCGGCGATGCCGCCGACCTTTTCCAGCGCCTGGTAGATCGGCACGGTGCCGATCGGCACCGGCGAGTTGCGGATGATCCACTCGCGGGTTTCGTGGATGTGCTTGCCGGTGGACAGGTCCATCACCGTGTCCGAGCCCCAGCGGATGCCCCAGGTCAGCTTGGCCACTTCTTCTTCAATCGAGGAGCCGAGCGCCGAGTTGCCGATATTGCCGTTGATCTTCACCAGGAAGTTGCGGCCGATGATCATCGGCTCCAGCTCCACGTGGTTGATGTTGGCTGGGATGATGGCGCGGCCGCGAGCGACTTCGCTGCGTACGAACTCGGGGGTGATCTCTTTCGGGATGGCAGCGCCGAAGCTGTGGCCTGCGTGCTGTTCGCCCAGCAGACCGGCTTCACGCGCCTCGGCCAGCTTCATGTTTTCGCGGATGGCGACGTATTCCATCTCGGGCGTGATGATGCCTTTCTTGGCGTAATGCATCTGGCTGACGTTGTGCCCGGCCTTGGCCCGGCGCGGGTTGCGCACGTGGGCGAAGCGCATCTTGGTCAGCTCGGCATCGTTGAGGCGGCGCTGGCCGAACTCGGAGGACAGGCCCGGCAGTTTCTCGGTGTCACCGCGGTCTTCGATCCAGGCACTGCGCACATCGGCCAGGCCCTTGCGCACGTCGATGGTGACGTTCGGGTCGGTGTAGGGGCCGGAAGTGTCGTAGACGGTGACCGGGGCGTTGATCTCGCCACCGAAGTCGGTCGGTGTCACGTCCAGGCTGATCTCGCGCATCGGCACGCGGATATCCGCTCGTGTGCCTTGTACGTAGACTTTCTGCGAACGGGGGAAGGGCTGTACCGACTGTTGGTCGACCTGGGCGCTTTCGCTCAGGTTCTTTTGTTGTTGTGTGCTCATCAAGGCTCTCTCCGGGATAGATGTCGGAGTTGGAACCTGAGCGGACGAAGGGCGCGAGATACACCGTGGGCGGTGTCGAGAGGACTCGCCGGTCTACTGGCGAGGACATCTTGTTCCCTACGCAGGCCTTAACCTGATCAGGTTCAACGGGATCCGGCAGCTGCCAATCTCAGCCCCGCATTTGGGGCACCCCGACAAGAACTCGGGCAGTCTAAACAAGCTGGTGGGAGAAAACCAACTCGGTGGTCAATAAATATCGACCCGTGCGTCGGAAAGCGACTGCTCGCGCTGCTGGTGGCGGATTGTTCCCGACGAGCAACATAGCTTGCCGCCAGCTAGACTGATGCCGTCCATGGCGCGCTTGACCCCCGACTGTGGCGACCCGTAGCCTTGCCGATTACCGCCTATTCAAGGATCGACATCCATCATGTTGCGCAGACTATCCCTGGCAATCGCCGTGGCCGCCGCTTCGGTGGGCCTGGTTCAGGCCGAAGAGGCCCCGCTGTCGAGCAAGACCGACCTGGTCACCGTGTATCAGGAAGCGGCGAAGAACAATGCCGATATCGCCGCCGCGCGCGCCGATTATCAGGCGCGCCGCGAAGTCGTACCGCAGGCGCGTGCCGGCTTGCTGCCCAACCTGTCCGCCGGTGCCAATTACGGCGACACGCGCACCGAGGTTGATTCGCCCAGCGTGACGCTCTCGCGCAGTGGCCTGGTCTATCAGGCCAACCTCAGTCAGCCGCTGTTCCGTGCCGACCGCTGGTTCCAGTTGCAGGCTGCCGAGGCCACCAGCGAGCAGGCTTCGCTGGAGTTGTCTGCCACTGAACAGAATTTGATTCTGCAGAGCGCCGAAACCTATTTCGCCGTGTTGCGTGCGCAGGACACCCTGGCCTCGACCAAGGCCGAGGAAGCGGCATTCAAGCGTCAGCTGGACCAGGCCAATGAACGTTTCGATGTCGGCCTGTCCGACAAGACCGATGTGCTCGAAGCGCAGGCCGGTTTCGATACGGCCCGTGCCAACCGCCTGCTCGCCGAGCGTGCAGTGGATGACGCCTTCGAAGCCCTGGTGACCCTGACCAACCGCGATTATCTGGCCGTCGAGGGGATCGTCCACACCCTGCCGGTGCTGGCGCCGACGCCGAATGATGCCAAGGCCTGGGTCGACACCGCCGCGGCACAGAACCTCAACCTGCAGGCCAGCCTTTACGCTGTGACGGCTGCCGAAGAGAATCTGCGCCAGCGTAAGGCCGGTCATGCGCCGACTCTGGATGCCGTGGCCAGCTATCAGCAAGGCGATAACGACAGCCTGGGGTTCACCAATTCCGGCTCCTTTGGTGCGCCGCGTTACAGCGGCGACGTCTCGCAGCGCTCCATCGGCTTGCAGCTGAATATCCCGCTGTACAGCGGCGGTCTGACCAGCTCGCAGGTGCGCGAGGCCTACCAGCGCCTCGGCCAGACCGAGCAACTGCGCGAGAGCCTGCGTCGCCAGGTAGTGCAGAACACCCGCAACCTGTTCCGTGCGGTGAATACTGACGTGGAAACCGTGCAGGCGCGTCGCCAGTCGATCATCTCCAACCAGAGCGCGCTGGAGGCCACCGAGATCGGCTATCAGGTCGGTACCCGCAACATCGTCGACGTGCTCGACGCCCAGCGTCAGCTGTACAGCGCCGTGCGCAACTACAACGACGCGCGCTACGACTACATCCTCAACAACCTGCGCCTGAAGCAGGCCGCCGGCACCCTCAGTCCGGCCGACCTGGAGGCGCTGGGCAGCTTCCTCAAGCCGGACTACAACCCGGACAAGGACTTCCTGCCGCCAGATCTGGCCTCTGCCGCCGAAGACCGCCTGCAGAACAATCAGGATTTCTGAACCGTTCGCAGCAAACTAAAAGCCCGACTCGCGTCGGGCTTTTTGTTTCGGCGATATGGCACGTAGGGTGCGCTGCGCGCACCGATCGGGTTGGCGGTGCGCACGGCGCACCCTACCCCTGTTTGATCCGAACTAAATCAGGCGACGTAACCCACTCAGCAAGCGCTCCAGCGCGCCCTGGTTGGCCTTGAGCACGCTCAGGCCCGCCCGGCTCATGCGCTGCATCTCGCTCGGTTCGTTCAGCAGCGCCGCAACCTTGTCCGCCAACTGCATGGCGTTTTCCACTTCGCTCAGGGCACCGGCTTCACGCAATTGCGCGGCGATTTCCAGGAAGTTGAACAGGTGCGGGCCGCTCAGTACCGGCTTGCCGAGTGCGGCTGGCTCCAGCAGGTTATGGCCGCCGTTGGCCACCAGGCTGCCGCCGACGAAGGCGATATCCGCCAGCGCATAGAGAAACAGCAACTCGCCCATGGTGTCGCCGAGCAGCACCTGGTCACCGGCTTGCACGGTTTCACCCGCTGAGCGTCGGCGCGTCGTCAGTCCCTGGCTCAGGCAGAGTTCACTGACCGAGTTGAACCGCTCTGGATGGCGCGGCACCAGGATCAGTAGCGCATCGGGGTGATTGCCGAGCAGTTGGCGATGGGCGGCAAGGATGATCTCGTCCTCACCAGCATGGGTGCTGGCGGCAATCCACACCGGGCGCTGCTCTGCTTGCCACTGACGGCGTAACTCGACCGCGTGCTGCAGCAGCTCGGCATCGATCTTCAGGTCGAACTTGATCGAGCCGGTGACCTCCACACAGCCAGGGCGAGCGCCCAGGTCGAGAAAACGCTGCGCCTCGGTCTGGGTCTGCACGGCGATCAGCGACAGTTCGGCAAGCATCGGTGCGGTGAGTTTGCCAAAGCGCGCATAGCCGCGTGCCGAACGCTCGGAAAGGCGCGCATTGGCCAGGGCCACCGGGATACCGCGCTTGGCGCACTGATGGATGTGGTTCGGCCACAGCTCGGTTTCCATCACCACGGCTAGGCGTGGTTGCACACGGTTGAGAAAACGCGCGGCAGCCCAGGGCAGATCGTAGGGCAGGTAGCAGTGCTGCACGCTTTCACCGAACAGTGCCTGGATGCGCTCGGAGCCGGTCGGCGTCATGCAGGTCACGGTGATCGGCAACTCGGGATAGTTCGCCTGCAGCGCACGAATCATCGGTGCGGCGGCAATGCTTTCACCGACCGATACCGCATGTACCCAGATGCCGCCTGGTTTCATTGCCGGCAGGCCGAGGGAGAAGCGTTCATTGATACGCCGCGCATAAGCCGGTGCCTTGCGTGCGCGCAGGGCCAGACGCAGGGCAATCAGTGGCAGGGCCAGGTGCAGCAGCAGGGTGTAGAGAAGTCTGTTCATGGGGGCGCAGCTTAGCAGGCTGTTGAAAAACTATCTGCGTTGCCACTGCTGCGTTAAAAACAGGCTCAAAGTGCTCATTTACAGCTCGTAAACTCCGCTTTTTCGCCTGTTTTGGCCTTGCATTGGCTACCTCGCCTACGTTTTTCAACGGCCTGCTATCGCCGCCGGTCATCCTCTGGAAGCGCGATCATGCCTGCGGGCGCAGCAGTTCGCGCGCCAGGCAGTCGGCCAGCCAGTTGGCAGCGGGGCCGAGCGCGCCGTCGCGACGGCAGACCAGTTCCACCACCAGCGGCAGCGGCGCCCAGTCGCTGCGCAGTTCCTGCAGGTGGCCCTGGTAGGTCGGGTACTGCGCCACATGGCGCGGTAGCCAGGCCCAGCCCACGCCACGTATCACCAGCTCGGCCATGACGTAGAAGCTGTCGGCGCGCCACACCAGTGGACTGATCTGCTCGCCGCCGGGGTAATGGCTGTCCTGCGGCGTCATCAGCAGTTGACGATGTTCGGCCAGGTCGCGACGTTCCACGCTGCCGAGTTCGGCCAGCGGGTGTTGCGGGCTGCATACCGTGACCATCTCGATGGTGCCCAGGCGCTGGCTTTCCAGTGCGCGTGGCATCTGTTCGTGATGAAACAGCAGGCCAAGATCGGCCTGGTGCTGCAGCAGCTTGCGCGCCACGTCGCCCTGGGCGCCGCTGGAAAGCTGCACTTCGAGCAGGGGGAAGGCGTCGGCCAGTGCTTCCAGGCTGGCCAACACCGGCTGGTAGGGCATGGCCTCGTCCTGCGCCAGTCGCAAGCGCGCCTCCTCGCCACGTGCCAGGCCCAGCGCGCGGCCATCGAGGCGCTCGCACTGCTGCAACACGCTGCGGGCCTGCTCCAGCAGCGCCGCGCCTGCCTCGGTCAGCTGTGGCTGGCGACCGCTGCTGCGTTCGAAGAGGGTGACGCCAAGATCGCTTTCGAGCAGGGCGATGGCGGTGCTGACCGCCGATTGCGCGCGTCCGGTTTGCCGAGCTGCAGCAGAAAAGGAGCGGCTCTCGGCGGTACGGACGAACAGTTGCAGTTGATCGAGATTCCAGTTCATGGCTGACCTATCTCAAAAGCAGATAGGTAATGACTTTATCCCATCATGGAAGAACTTAGAATTGTGGCCATCTTTCAGGAGTCGCCATCATGCCCGGATACCTCTATCTCGCCATTGCCATCGCGGCCGAAGTGGTCGCCACCACCTCGATGAAGGCTATCGACGGCTTCAACAAGCCCTTGCCGCTGTTGCTGGTGATCGGCGGTTACGCGATCGCCTTCTGGATGCTGATTCTGGTGGTACGCACCATCCCGGTGGGCATCGCCTACGCCATCTGGGCAGGGTTGGGCATCGTCCTCGTCAGCATCGCGGCGATGTTCATCTACCAGCAAAAGCTCGATCTGCCGGCCGTGCTCGGCATGGGGCTGATCGTCAGTGGCGTGGTGGTGATTCAGCTGTTCTCGCAGTCGACCGGGCACTGATGGGCCGCGGGCGAGGGAGCTGACGGGTTATACTGCGCGCC
Source organism: Ectopseudomonas toyotomiensis (assembly GCF_017167985.1). Taxonomy (NCBI): domain Bacteria; kingdom Pseudomonadati; phylum Pseudomonadota; class Gammaproteobacteria; order Pseudomonadales; family Pseudomonadaceae; genus Ectopseudomonas; species Ectopseudomonas toyotomiensis. Next base: position 3,021,154 of record NZ_CP070505.1, read on the forward strand.
TGTTTTTCGCCGAGGCCCGTTCATGTCCCAGTCTCTCAGCACCGATGTCCTGATCGTCGGCGGCGGTATCGCCGGCCTCTGGCTCAACGCGCGCCTGCGTCAGCAGGGTTTCTCCACCGTTCTGGTGGAGCGCGGCAGCCTGGGCGGCGGGCAGAGCCTGAAGTCGCAGGGCATCATCCATGGCGGCGCCAAATACGCCCTGCATGGCGCGCTGACCGGTGCCTCCGAGGCCATCGCCGATATGCCGCGCCGCTGGCGCGAGGCGCTGGCCGGTAACGGCGAGCTGGATCTGTCCGGTGTGCGCATTCTTTCCGACGCGCATTACCTGTGGTCCCCCGGCACCCTGGCCGGCAACCTCACCAGCTTCTTCGCCAGCAAGGCGGTACGGGGGAGGGTCGATCAGGTCAAGGGCGAGCAATTGCCGCCCGCGCTGCAGCATCCTAAGTTCAAGGGCAAGGTCTATCGCCTGGCCGAGCTGGTGCTCGATGTGCCGAGCCTGATCGCGCGTCTGGCCGAGCTGGCGGGTGACAGCCTGCTGGCCGCCGAGCGTATCGAACCGCTGCAGGAAGACGCTGAGCTGTGCGGGCTGATCATCGACGGACGCGAGATTCGTGCGCAGCGTGTGGTGCTCAGTGCCGGTGCCGGCAATGCCGAGCTGCTCGCCGCACTGGGCGTTGAGCAGCCCGCGCAGCAGTTGCGCCCGCTGCATATGGTGCTGGCCAAGGGGCCTGCATTGAAGCCGCTGTACGCCCATTGCCTTGGTGGCGGGCCGAAACCTCGGGTCACCGTGACCACCCATCCGGCGGCCGATGGCCAATGGGTCTGGTACCTCGGCGGCGATCTGGCCGAAGCCGATGGCGTCGCCCGCGACGAGGCGGCGCAGATTCAGGCCGCACAGAAGGAAATGGCAGCGTTGTTGCCCTGGGTCGACCAGAGTCAGACACGCTGGGCCACGTTGCGCGTGGATCGCGCAGAGCCCGCGCAGTCGGGCCTGGTGCGTCCGGACAATGCCTTTCTCGCCGAGCAACAGCGTCTGCTGGTGGGCTGGCCGACCAAGCTGGCGCTGGCGCCGGACTTCGCTGACCGCGTGCTGGCCGCGCTGCAGCGCGATAACCTGCAGCCTGCTGGCCATGTCCCGTTACCCGAACTGCCACGCCCAGCGCTGGGGCAGCCAGTGTGGGAGGCGCTGCTGCCATGAGCACGCTGCACGATCTGCATCGCTCGCTGGGCTGCACCGGCCTGCGGGTTTCGCCGCTGGGCCTGGGCACGGTCAAGCTGGGCCGTGACCAGGGCGTCAAGTACCCCAACGGCTTCACCATTCCTGACGATGCGCAGGCCCTGGCCTTGCTGCAGCAGGCCCGCGAGCTGGGCATCAATCTGATCGATACTGCGCCGGCCTACGGCATCAGCGAGCAGCGCCTCGGTCCGCTGTTGCGTGGCCAGCGTGATGAGTGGGTGATCGTCAGCAAGACCGGTGAGGAGTTCGAGCAGGGCCGATCGCACTTTGATTTCTCCCCCGCACATACTCGCCTCTCAGTCGAGCGCAGCCTCAAGCGCCTGGAGACCGATCGTATCGATCTGCTGCTGGTGCACTCCGACGGCAACGATCTTGCCGTGCTGCGCGAGACAGGTGTGTACGAGACGCTGGCCGAGCTCAAGCGTGAGGGCAAGATCCTTGCCTACGGGATTTCCGGCAAGACCGTCGAGGGTGGGCTGCTGGCGCTGGAACAAGGCGACTGTGCCATGGTCACCTATAACCTGAGTGAACAGGGCGAGAAGCCGGTGTTGGACTACGCTGCCAGTCACGCCAAGGGCATCCTGATCAAGAAGGCGCTGGCCAGCGGGCATGCCTGCCTGGCCGAGGGTGTCGACCCGGTGCGTGCCAGCTTCGAGCTGATCTTCAGCCACCCGGGCGTCAGCAGCGCCATCGTCGGCACCATTACGCCCGCGCACTTGGCGGCCAATGTCGCGACTGTCGCGGCGGTTTTACAGGGCATCCGCTGAGTCCCCGGTCACGTCCTCTTACAGCCTTGGGTTGTACTGGGTGGTCGGCTTGGGGCAGCCTTGAGCGGTTTTCGCTTCAACCTGACCCTCGCGTGAGCGCTGGCTGCCGAGCCGTCTCATGCCCAGCCGGAACAAGGAGTCGAGATGCCGCGTACGCTGATCCGCAAGGACCCGAGTAACTTCAAGACCCTGCCGCTGTTCGTCGAAGCCAGCCCGGATGGGCTGAGCTACCAGAGCCTGGGGCAGCCGCTGAATTTCCAGCAGATGCTCGAACGCCGCCGCCCGGTCGAGGTGGCGGACAGCTCGCGGTTTTCCGTCGAGCTGGCCAACCTCGGCGTCTCGGTGCGTCTGACCCTGCGCCTGCATGGCCGTGATTACTGGTTGCTGGTGCGCCAGCGGCGGCCGGATCGCGGCGACACCGTGCTCAAGCTGATTTCCGGCTATGTGCCGGCGCATGAGCTGAATCTGCCGCTGCTCACCGCCATTCAGGAAGTCGCCGAGGAGTGCCTGCTGGAGAGCGCCGATGGCTGGCTGAGCGGGCGTTTTGCCGATACCTGGTTGCCCACGCCCTATCAGGGCGCGCTGCGTTATCGCGAGTCGAGTCATTTTCGCCTCAGCCCGCTGTCCGGCGCTGCGCGGCCCGTGCAGTGTGGCAACCTGACCTTGCTCGAGCGCCCGCGCGCCTACGTGCACCTGCCTACCGCATCCTTGCAGCTGGTCTACGACCTGAGCCTGGAGCTGCCGCGTGATGCTCGTCAGCTGAGCCTGTTCCATGTCGACGAATGCCTGGAAGACGGCCGCCTGGTGGCGCGTCTGGAGCGTCGTCGGCCGGATATCTACTTGTTGGCATTGCAGCGCGGCGTGCCCAGTGGAGGTCTGTTCACTCTGCGCAAGGGCGAGCTGCTACCTGCCAGTACCCGAGGGGTGTGGCTGTCGGAGAGTTTTGCCGAACAGGATGGCTGGCTGGTGCGGGACGAACGGATTCGCTGGAAGGACTGGCTGCAGCGCTACGGTGTAAAGACGCCGCAGCGGCGCGCATTGGCCAGCGCTTGAGTGACGCCGGGCCTCAGTGCGCCCGGCTGTCGTGCATGCGCGTCAGTTGCCGCTCCAGTAGTGCCGGATAAGGATCGAGCAGGCGCTCCACGCAGCTGGCTCCTTCCGGGCTGGCAATCGGGCGAATGCGGGCGCGCTGGCGGGCCAGAGCATCCTGCGCGACGCGTTGCTCGACCAGCAGCAGATTGCGGCTGTGTTGCGACAAGGCCAGGGCGTCCAGGGCGCTGTCGCTGAGCAGCAGGTCGGCTTGGCCCAGCTCTTCCAGATCACTGCCCAGGGTCAGGCCCAGCTGCAGTTGCAGGGTGATGCCGCTGTCGGCGACCTCGATCTGCAGGGCGTGGCCCAAGGCGCGCATCAGCTCGCCACAGCAGATCGCGTGGGTCAGGTAATCCTCGCCGCATTCACGCTCGTGGAACAGCATCAGGCTGCTGCCGTCCTTGAGTGTATGAAGCTGACCCTGATAGAGGGCAGCAGCCTGTTCCAGGCAACCCCGATAACGATCCAGCAGGTCCAGCAGGCGCGTGCGCGGCAGGCGACGCAGCTGCTCCTGGGCGCCGAGTTGAATGGCCAGTACGGCACTCGCCTGCGATGGGCGCGGAGCCTTGGCGATCGGCGCAGGCGCCTCGGACTCGTCACGCAGGTCGGCAAAGGGATCATCCGGCTCTATCGTGTCAGGCCAGGGCTTGAGCGGCTCGTCATCGTCTTCACGCAGGTCTGCTTCGTCGAAGTCATGCTCGGCGCGGGGCTCTTGCGGTTCGTCGAAGCGCTCGTCGTCCTCGTCATGCAGATAGTCCTCGCTGTCATCCTCCAGCAGCGGCTCGTCATCGAGTTCCGGCTCGGGCTCCGGCTTTTCCGGTACCAGGCGCGCCTGTAGCTGGCGCGCTAGATCACCGATCTCGTCGTTGCGTCCGGCGCCCGGTGCAGGGTCGTCCGGGTCGCGCAGCCACAGGCGCATCTGCAGCAGTGGGGTGGAAATATGCCGGCCGAGGCGCATGCTCAGTGACAGTGTCAGGGCCAGCAGAATCAGGCTGAGAATGCCCATGCTCTGCAGGCTGATGGTCATCGGTTGCTGGAACTGGCTCATGTCCAGGCTGATGCGCAACTGCCCGGCCATCACTTCCTGGAAGGTGATGGGGGTGGTGTACAGACCCTCGGTCTCGCCCAGCACACTGCGCGTCGGACGGGCACCTGCTTCGGCGAGGATGCGATTGTCCACGCTGTAGATGGCCGCATGGGCTACCAGCGGGTTCTTCGCCAGGTTGTTCAGCAGTACGTTGAGGCTGAGGATGTCGTTGGACACCAGCAGTTCGGTGGCCGAGGCCGCCGTCTGGGTGATCAGCGCCTGACCCAGTGCATCGGCCTGCTGCTGCATGGCTTGCTTGAACTGCATGCCCATGACCCACGCATAGATGACCATGGCCAAGGCCACCAGCAGCAGGCTGTGGCTGGCGATGCGCAGCACCAGAGGCACCCGCCGCTGACGCAGCGCGTGGAAGATCATGATGAAGAAGTTATCGGGTTTGACGGGCGCGGGCCGGTTCACAGAGCACGGCTCTTGTCGACTGAAGTTGCCGCGCAGTATAGCGAGCGCCCTGGGGCGGGCAAAGCGCATGGCTGCCCGGATTGGCGGGAAACTGGGTAGAATGTGCGCCTTTTCGTCGGTCAGTGGTCAATTCGCCGCTTGCCTGCCTCAATCGTTTGCCTTGGAGGGTGCGTCTTGCGCGAAATCGTCCTGATCAATATCACCGGCGAGGATCGCCCCGGACTTACCGCAGCCATCACCGGCGTGCTGGCTCAGGGCGGGGTGAACATCCTCGATATCGGCCAGGCGGTAATCCACGACACCCTGTCCTTCGGCATCCTCATCGAGATTCCTGACAACGGCCACTCCCAGTCGGTGCTCAAGGATCTGCTGTTCACCGCCTACGAGCTCGATCAGCAGGTACGTTTCACCCCGGTCTCCGAAGACGACTACCGCCAGTGGGTTGGTGGCCAGGGCAAGGCGCGCCATATCGTGACGCTGTTGACGCGCAAGGTCAGCGCCGAGCAGTTGCAACGGGTCAGCGCGATCACCGCCAAGTACGGCCTGAACATCGATCATATCGACCGCCTTTCCGGGCGCATGCCACTGGACATGCCGGCCGAACAGGGCAAGGGCTGCATCGAGTTTTCCGTGCGTGGTGAGCCGGCCGATCCGGTCGCCCTGCGCGCCGAATTCCTCAGTGTGGCGCAGGAACTCAACGTCGACATCGCCTTCCAGCGTGACTCGGTGTTCCGCCGTAATCGCCGTCTGGCAGTGTTCGACATGGATTCGACGCTGATCGAGGCCGAGGTGATCGACGAGCTGGCCAAGGCTGCCGGTGTTGGCGAGCAGGTAGCCGAGATCACCGAGCGCGCCATGCGTGGCGAGCTGGATTTCCGCGCCAGCTTCAAGGAACGTCTGGGCTTGCTGCAGGGCCTGTCGGAAGACGTGCTGGAAGAGATCGGCGCGTCCCTACGTCTGACCGAAGGCGCCGAGGTGCTGTTCGCTGAACTCAAGCGCCTGGGCTACAAGACCGCGATTCTCTCTGGCGGCTTCACTTACTTTGCCAAGCAGCTGCAGGCCAAACTGGGCATCGACTACGTGTTCGCCAACGAACTGCAGATCGAGAACGGCAAGGTCACCGGCGTGGCCGTCGAGCCCATCGTCGACGCGCAGCGCAAGGCGGATCTGTTGCGTGAGCTGGCGCAGAAGGAAGGTTTGCAGCTGGAGCAGACCATCGCCGTCGGCGATGGCGCCAACGACTTGCCGATGCTCGGGCTGGCCGGTCTCGGTGTGGCCTTCCGCGCCAAGCCGCTGGTCAAGCAATCGGCCAAGCAGGCGATCTCCACCCTGGGGCTGGACGGCATTCTCTATCTGCTCGGCTTCCGTGACCGTGAGGGACAGGAATAAATACCAGCGCTGCGTCGGATATGAAAAAGCCGCCTGTTCAGGCGGCTTTTTTGTCGGTGGAATTTATTCGTCGCCGGCCGAGAAGTCGTAGTCCATCGACTGGCTCGGGCCCTGCAGGTAGTAACCCTGAATGAAGTTGACTCCGGCCTGCCACAGCGTGGCCAGTACGCTGGCACTTTCGACGAAGGGCACGATAGTCAGCTTGGCCTGGGCATGCAGGCTGCTGAGCAGGGTTTTCAGCGCTTCCTGGTTCTCTGCATTGCTCAGGTCCTGGGAGAACGAGCCGTCGACTTTGACGAAGTCCACTTGCAGGTGTTTGAGCGTATTGAACGGGTTCAGCGCACAGCCGAACTGGCTCAAGGCCACCTTGCAATGCAGTTCCGCCAGACCCTGGGTCAGCGCCTTGGCCTGCTTCAGGTAGGCGATGGCGTCCGGTTCGCTGAACTGGAACACCAGCGAGTCCGATGGCAGGCGCGCGGCTTTGAGTGCCACGCTGAGCCAGGGCAGCAGCGTCTGGTCCTGCAGGCTGGCGCTGGACAGGTGTACGAATAGACGGGTGTTATGGCCTCTAGAGCGGTGGTCTGCCAGTAGCTTGATCGAGTTGAGGATTACCCAGCGGTCGATCTTCTCGCCGAGGCCGGCATCCTTGGCGGCGGCGAGAAATTCCATTGGCGGCACCTCTGCACCCTGCGGATTGAGAAGGCGCAGCAGCACTTCATAGTGTTCGTGAGCATCGCCACGCAGGCTGATGATCGGCTGGAACAGCAGTCGGAAGCTGTTGTTCTCCAGTGCCTGCTGCACCATCGCCAGCAGGCTGCCGCGGTTGGCTGCTGCGGCGAGTTCATCGGCCGGGTTGAACACTTTGATGGCATTGCCGTCACTGAGCTCGTCGGCGCAGCGGTGCGCGCGATCGAGGACTTCCTGCGCCTTGGCGGTTTTCTCGCTAAGGCCGGCGACGCCAATCGACAGGGTGGTCTGCGCGGTGCGGCCGCTGACATCGAACAGGTGGGCTTCGACCTTCTTCAGCAGGGGCGCCAGGCTGGCTTGGCACTGCTCGGGCGTCTGGCCCGGGAGCAGGGCGGCGAACACGTCGTCACCGAAGCGGGCCAGTTGAGTGTCCGCCGGGAAATGTGCGCGCAGCAGGCCGGCCAGGTCGGTCAACAGCAGGTCGATACCGGCCAGGCCGATCTCGCCCTGCATGCTGGCATAGCGGTCGACACGGATGTACGCCAGGGTCGAGGGCTGACCGGTGTTGACGGCGCGCTCTGCGGCGCTGTCCATCAGCTCGAGGAAGTGATTGCGGTTGAACAGGCCGGTGACCAGATCCTGGCTGCTGATCTCGCGCAGTTTCTCTTCCAGTTCGGCATTGGAGGTTTCCGCGCGGATCACCACCTGAATGCACGGTTCGCCATCATAGGTGGCGGGGGAGAAGGTCATCTGCGCGGCGAAGCTGCTGCCATCGGCGCGTACGCCCTGGCAATTGAGCTCGGCATTGCCTTCGGCGCTCTGGTAGTTTTTCAGGAAATCCTTGAACGCAGCGTGATCGGCACTGGCGATCAGGTCGATCATCGGCATGCCTTCCAGCTCTTCACCATCTTCGTAGCTGAACAGCTCGAGATAGGCACGGTTGGCATAGATGTGCATGCCGTCGTGGACGTAGGTGATGGCGTCTACCGAGCTTTCCAGCAGCAGCTGGCAGCGCTTCTCCGCTTCACGCAAGGCCACTTCGGCGGCACGGCGGGCGCGACGTTCCTCGAGGTTGGCCAGCTCGCGCTTGGCCACCAGCACCAGACGCTCGTCCTCACCTTGCGGCAGGGCGTCTTGCGCGCCGAACAAGAGGGCTTCGGTGATGATCTCGGAATCATTTTCCTCGACCAGCTGGATGACGGGGATGTCCTTGGCCTGGCGGCGGATGGCACTGATCGCCTCGCCAGGATCGAGATGCTCGCTGCTCGCTGCGCAGATCAGCAGGTCCCAGGTCTGTTGCAGTGTCTCTGCCAGGTCATCGCTGGAGGTCAGACGATGCACACGAGTGGCATGCCCGGCGTTGCGGAACAGACTGACTAGGCGCTCTGCTTCGTTCTGCGAGTCTTCGAGAATCAGCAGGCGGATGGTTTTTTTTTCGATGGCCATAGAGGGGTCATTACCGCGCCGAACGGACGCGAAAAGGCGACAAATGGTGAGTTCGCCGGAGCCTACAGCGACTTCCAGAGCGAGTCAAAATCTTCCTCCCCCGCAGGCTTCTGGCTTTGCGAGGCTGTGACCGGTGTCCCGGGCGCACCTTCTTCTTCGCCTACGCGGCGATACTCGAACTGGCTGAAGCTGCCGGTGCTGACCTGTCTGCGGGTCAGTAGCGCGCGGTGTTCTTCGCCGTGGTCGTTGATCAGGACCTTGCTGCCCTCCTGAAATGGCAGGCGTGGGGTGATTAGGCTGGCGGGGCGAGAAATGGCGCTGATTTCCGGTAGCAGCAGGGCGCGCAGAAACTGGCTGTTCTGCTCGGCTTTGCGCAACAGTTGCAGGCCGCAGGGGCGGGCGTGCGGTGCGATCAGCTCGATACCCATCTGCGTGCCGCCGCCGCGCACTTGGCGAATCCAGCGCACGATGGCCACGCTCCAGCCCTGGCTGGGGTTGTCTTGTACGCCTAGCAGTTCACCGGCCTGCAGTTGGCTGGGGACGTCCTTGGGCCAGGACAGGCAATAGCCACCTGGGCTGTGATTGACGATGGGCAGGGGGAAGGTCGGGTAACTTTCGCCATTGCTCTCAGGCTGCGCCTGCTCACCGGGGGTTACCTTGGTGTACTGAATCTCTTCGAAGTGGATTTCGTCAGCCGCATTGCGCTGGGCATCGAAGGCGTTCGACCAGACATCAGGCTCGCCCGTGGAAGGCTTGAATACCGCAGCGCCCAACTCTACCGGGCGTTTCAGCACTTCAGCGAACGAGCAGCGTCCGGAGAGGAAGAAATGCAGCGCGGTCATACCGATGCACAGGGTCAGGCTGCCTTGCCCCGGCGTGCGCTGGAAGGTGCGCTCGGCGATGTCGCCCCAGGCTGCGGCAACGTGCTGCAGCAGATCGAGGGTAATGCCCTCCGGAATCATCAGGCGCGATTTGCTGCGCTCTTCTTCGGGAAGTTCCAGGTATTCCTTGATGGCATCGACCAGCGGCTGCGTATCGATGCCCAGCAGGTTGTGCAATTCGCTGCTCTGATACAACGACTTGTAGCGCGGCGGGCCGTCGACCTGCGGCGCCAGCACGAACAGGCTGTCGGCATGGTCGCCTGGCTGCAGCTTGACCAGCGCGCTCCAGGGCTCCAGCGCTTGCGCCAGGCGGGCGATGCCGTTCTGGCGCATCTGGTTGGTGCGCGCGCAGCCGAGTAGCAGTGCGGTCACGTAGGTCTGCTCGGTGCTCAGGCCCTGAGTATGGCGTGCCAGTGGGTCGCGAATGACCTGGCGCTGCAGGCGCTGCTCGCAGGCAATCTGATAGAGCTGATGCAGCTCCAGCCAGAGCCCTTCCGGAACCGGGCAGTAAAGCTGACTGGCACGAATCAGCGGACTGCACAGGCTGTGGCTGGCGCGCTGCAGGGAGACGGCGAGCAACTGGTCGCGATCTTTGCCGCTGCGGGCGATCACGCGGGAAATGATCAGCTTGTAGCCGACGGCCAGGTGGTTCTGCAGCGCCTGGCACAGATTGGCCACCTTGCGCGGGCGCTCGTCGAGAACGATGGCCTGGTTGAGAAAGTGACGCTCCAGGTGTTGGCAGACGAAGCTGACTTCCGGGCGCAGCAGTTCGAGCAACTGCAGGCGATTTTCCGAGGGGGTGAGGAATTGATTGAGTTCCACCAGGCTCTGATACAACTGGCGTGCAGTTTCACCGATGTTCGCCTTGGGCAGGCCTGCGATCCAGCGTTTCAGATCGCGGGGGCTGCCGTCGCAGAAACTGAGGCTCTGCTTGCTCGGCGTGGGAACGCGCAACAGTTGAAGGTGGGTACTCTGTCTATCCATCAAACTCGGATACTCCGGCCACGCAATACCAAGCGGCTCTAGTAATAGTCTTTCGAACTCTAGCAGTATCTGCCTGTGCTGGCAGCCCGTCCGCGTGGACGGTCTACCTTGCCAGGGTACGGATCTATGACCGAACGGTCGAGATGCGGGTTCCTTTTCTCAGCGGCTCAGTTCTGAGCATTGCCCATAAGCTGACCCATGCGCACCGCGCTGCCAGCGTCCAGCTCTTCGGCCCATTGCACCTGATTCGGGCCGAACAGGACGATGGCAGTGGAGCCCAGTTTGAAGCGGCCCATTTCCGCGCCCTTGGCCAGCTCGATCGGCCCGCGTGCCTCAGCGTCATAGCGGGTGCTCTTCAGTTCGCGCTTGGGTGGCGTGACCAGGCCGGCCCATACGGTTTCCACGCTGGCAACGATCATCGCGCCCACCAGTACCACGGCCATCGGCCCGCGCTCGGTGTCGAACAGGCAAACCACGCGCTCGTTGCGGGCGAATAGTTCCGGCACGTTTTCCGCGGTGGTCTGGTTGACCGAGAACAGGCGGCCCGGCACGTAGATCATCTCTTTCAGCGTGCCGCCCAGCGGCATATGGACGCGGTGGTAATCCTTCGGCGAGAGGTACACGGTGGCGAACTGGCCGCCCATGAACGGTGCTGCACGTTCGGCGTCGCCGCCAAGGAGTTCGACCGCGCTGAAACTGTGACCCTTGGCCTGGAAGATGCGGCCGTGCTCGATGGCGCCGAGTTGACTGATTGCTCCGTCGGCCGGGCTGAGAATGGCCCCGGGAGTATCATCCAGCAGGCGCGCGCCGTCTTTCAGAGCGCGGGTGAAGAACGCGTTGAAATGTTCGTAAGCACGCAGGTCCTCGACTTGCGCTTCGCTCATGTTGACCTGGTACTGCTTGGCGAACCACAAGATCAGCGGATTCTTCAGCCAGCCGATACGGCATTCGGCAACGCAGCCGATCAGGCGCGACAGCAGGTGATGAGGCAGCAGGTACTGGCTGAGGATAAAAAGACGTTGTTTCATCGTGTTTCCTTGAAGGTTCTGAACCGGCATTGGCGTGGCCAGGCCGGGTGCAACTGAATGGTCGACGGACTCAGCGTTCGATGGGCGTGTCGGGCAGGTTGCCCCACTCGGACCAGGAGCCGGCATAGGCCTTCACGCGCGGGTAGCCGAGCGCCTTGGCGACCACGTAGCTGAAACCGGAGCGGCGATGGGTCTGGCAGTGAGTGATCACTTCCTTGTCGGGTGTGATGCCCAGGCCTTGCAGGATTTCTGCGATATCCGTGCGAATGCGCATACCGCGTTGCGGGTCCATGCCGGCGGTCCACTCGAAATGGGTGGCGCCGGGGATATGCCCGCCACGCGCTGAACTCAGTTTTTCGCCGCGGTATTCGTCCGCGCCGCGCACGTCCCAGATGGCCAGGTCGGTGGCGTCCAGGCGCGATTGCAGGTACTCGCGGGTGGCGGTGGGGGCATCGCTCAGCGTCAGCGATACGTCGGTGCGGGTTACTGCGGGCACCTCCTGGCTCAGCTTGAGGCCATCGCCGATCCAGGCCTGCAGACCGCCATTGAGGAAGTGGTAACGCTGATGGCCGATCACGTCGAGCAGCCAGATGAAGCGACCGGCCCAAGGGCCGCCCTCATCGTCGTAGACCACATAAACGGCATCCGCGTGATGACCGATATCGGCGAACAGCGCTTCGAGCTGCGCTCGCTCGGGCAGCAGACCGGGGGCGGGCGGCAGGCCCAGTTGCGTACGCTTGGCATCCACCCAGCGCGCGCCTGGGATGTGGCCGGTGGTGTAGCGCGCTGCGCTGCTCAGATCGAGCAGGATCAGGTCGGCTGCATCCAGGCGTTCGGCCAGTTGGGCTGGCTCGATCACCAGTGGCAAGTTGTCGAAGGCGGACATGACGGCCTCCTTGAATGAAAAGAGGTCGATTGTAGCGGAAACAGAGCGCTTCAGCGCCCGCGCCTGGAAAAGCTGCCCAGCGCGCGCTCGATGCACTGCACGGTCTTGGTATAGGCCTGCAGGCTGACGTCATTGAGCGGTTGGCCGCCCTGGTCGGCCACGACCAGCATCACTACCCGACCGTTGTTGGCCACAGAGCGCAGCAGCAGATGCTCGCTGGGGAACAGGGCCTTGAGGTTGCCTGGCAGCAGTGCCGAAAACTGCGCCACGTTGCTGGGCGTCAGGCGCAGTTGTCCTGGCGCGCTGAGCAGGCGTTTCAACACCTGACTTTGCGCCGGGTCGAGGCTGAGAGTGGCCGCGCTGGCATTGAGCCCCGCCTGTTGCTGGGTTTGCAGGCGGGTGTGCTGGCGATCGGCAAGAAGCAGCAGCACGCGCTTCAGGCCGCAGGCCTGCAAGGCGTCGCGGGCGCAGGCAGTCAGCTGCGGCACATTGGCAAAGGTGCTGGGCTCGGCGAGCAGGCGTGCACAGTGCTGGCGCCAGGTGGCCAGGTCATCGCGCTTGGGTGGCGCTGCGGCGCTGACGGCTGGCTTCAGGCGATGGGCGTCCCATGGCCAGATCAGTGCCTGGGCCGGGTGCCAGAGTGCGTGATCGTGAATCAGGCGTGCGCTGTTCACGGCGTGCTGGTGCAATTCCTGTTGCAGCTCATTCAGAGGGATCTGCAGGTAAAGTCCGGTAAGGCGCTGCCAGCGCAGGCTGTGCGCGGTATCCCAGGCGTGGTGGGCGGATACTGCCAAGCCGTTGGCCAGCAGCACGCAGTTGCTCGGATGGGTGAGCCAGTGGCGCAGGGGGATGTCGGCGTCGAGCATTTGCTGTTGATGCAGCGGATGCTCGTTGTCGCGAGCGATGTGCAGTGCCCGGACCAGTTGGCGACGATCACGCTCAAGCAGGCGGTAGCCGCGCACGATCCATTCTGGCAGTCGCCAGCGCTCGGCCAGTTTGACGCACAGCTGGATCAAGGTGACGCCGAGCAGCTCTTTCTCGACTGCAGCGGGTCGCTCACCCTTGAGCAGTACACGTTGCTCCCAGGCCTCGAACAGCTGCGGATGGGCGCACAGCAATGGCCAGATGGGTGAAAGAAACAGCAGGCTGCAGCCGTGCAGTTCATTCCACAGGCGTGCCAGGCGTGCACCGAACAGGCCACGAGCCTGTTGGCTGGCATGCTGACTGATCAGCAAAATCTGCTTGAATGCTAGAGGGATGTCGCTTTCTGGCAGGGCAGGCGCCTGGCTGAGAAGGGCTTCGCAGCGGCTCAGGCCGAGGCGCGACAGCGCGGTTTCGACGCTCTCGGCTGGATCGCTGAGGCTGTTGCTCGATTGGTTTGCCTCGCGCAGTACCTGCAGGGCGAAAGAGGGGCTGGACTCTATCGCCTCGGCAATTTCGCGCCAGGTTCGGCGACTGTCTGCCAGGATGCGACGCAGGCGCACATGCTGCTGCTGCTCGATAGGCAGTGGCAACTTGCCCAGATGTTGGACCCAGGCGTCCAGAGTGCGTGGCAGAGACTTTGACGTCGGCATATTGGCTCGAGTCGAACTGGCTTTTGACCATAACTGGCTATAGTCTGGCGTATAAGCTCCGATAATTAGAAGGGTTGTTTTTAATAACCCGTCCACTAGGCTCTACAAGCGTTTATTCCATGGTAAAAATCTTAGGCATCATTGTCGTCTTTGGCTGTGTGCTCGGCGGGTTCATACTCTCGGGCGGGAAGTTCATGGCATTGGTCCACCCCTTCGAGGTTCTGATTATTGGCGGCGCGGCGCTGGGTGCATTCCTCCAGGCCAACCCCGGCAGCATGTTCATGCAGGTTTTCAAGAAATCGCTGAGCATGTTTGGCAGTCGCTTTACCCACGCTTATTACCTCGAAGTGCTCAAACTGCTGTACGAGATCCTCAACAAGAGTCGCCGCGAGGGCATGATGGCCATCGAGGCGGACGTCGAAGATCCCAATGCCAGTCCGATCTTCAGCAAGTATCCCGGTGTGCTCAAGGACGCGCGGATGACTGCGTTCATCTGCGATTACCTGCGCATCATGTCTTCCGGCAACATGGCGCCGCACGAACTCGAAGGCCTGTTCGACATGGAACTGGCCAGCCTCAAGGAGGAAGTGGAGCACCCGGCGCACGCCGTGGCCAAGGTCGCCGACGGCATGCCGGCCATGGGTATCGTCGCGGCCGTGCTGGGCATCGTGATCACCATGTCAATCCTGGCAGAGGCGGACAACGCGCAGATCGGTGAGAAGGTGGGTACTGCTCTGGTCGGTACCTTCCTCGGTATTCTCGCTTCCTACGGTTTCTTCGGCCCACTGTCGAACGCGCTGGAACATGACGCCAAGGAAGAGCTGAACCTTTACGAAGCGATCAAGGCGACTCTGGTCGCTTCTGCCTCGGGCATGCCGCCCACCCTGGCCGTAGAGTTCGGGCGCAAGGTGCTTTATCCGGCACATCGTCCGAGCTTCAGCGAGCTCGAACAGGCCATGCGCGGCAGCTAAGCCATGGAAAATAACCAACCCATCATCGTCAAGCGGGTCAAGAAGACCGCTGGCGGACACCATGGCGGTGCCTGGAAGATCGCTTTTGCCGACTTCGCAACCGCCATGATGGCGTTCTTCCTGGTCATGTGGCTGATGACATCGGCTACTCCGGAACAGAAGAAAGCCATTTCCGGCTATTTCCAGGACCCGATCGGTTTCACCGAGAGTGCCAGTCCATACGCCATCGACCTGGGCGGCACGCCTACGCCAGCGCCCGAGCGCACCCTCAATCCGGACATCTCCGAGACGCCGGAGAGTCAACCGGACGAGTCCGGCGTCAGTACCGATCAGATCGAAACCCTGGCGGAAAAGATGGAGCAGGAACGCCTGGAACTGCTGTTGCAGGAGCTGCAGAACAAGGTCGAAGAGAATCCCGAGCTGCAGCGTTTCAAGGACCAGATACTGTTCGAAATCACCCAGGATGGCCTGCGCATTCAGATCATGGACGCCGAGAACCGACCGATGTTCGCCCTCGGCAGTGCCAACCTCCAGCCCTATTTCGAAGACATCCTGCTGGCCATGGCCGACACCATTCGCGCGGTGCCGAACAAGATCAGCATCAGCGGTCACACCGATGCCAAGCCGTTCGTAGGGCGCGGCGATTTCGGCAACTGGGAGTTGTCATCCAACCGTGCCAACGCCGCGAGGCGCACATTGGTGGCGGGCGGGTACCCGGACGAGCAGGTGGCGCGAGTGGTCGGCTATGCCTCGTCGGCGCTGTTCGACCGCGAGGACCCATTCAATCCGGTCAATCGGCGCATCGATATCGTTGTGCTGACCAAGAAGGCGCAGCGCGCCATCGAGGGCGAACAAGGCGTCGAGGACGGCACTGCGCCCGCGCCAGGCGAGGCTCCGGCGGACGCGGCGAGTGAGCCGCTAGCGCCAGAGCAACTGCAGCAGCGCCTGAATATCTTCGAAGAAGGCGCCTTGCAGTTCGATCAACTGAATAATCAGTAATCGTCTTCCGGCAGGCTGGCGATGATGTGCCGGTAGCTGGCCATGCGCTGCGGCTGCACGCGGCCGTCTTCCAGGGCCTGCAAAAGCGCACACCCGGGTTCGCGATCATGCTTGCAGTCGCGGAAGCGGCAGCGCCCGAGCAGGTCGTGGAATTCGATGAAGCCCGCTTCCACGTCATCACGGCTGACATGGCCGAGGCCGAATTCGCGAATGCCCGGGGAGTCGATCAGTTGACCACCACCGGGAAAGTGGAAAAGCCGTGCGGTGGTGGTGGTGTGCGTGCCCTTACCTGTCAACTCCGACAGCGCGCCGACACGCGTATCGACGCCGGGCAGCAGGCTGTTGACCAAGGATGATTTGCCCACGCCAGACTGGCCGACGAATACGCTGACGTTTCCGTTCAGGCGATGTTTCAGCTGCTCCATGCCATCGCCCTGATGGGCCGAAACTTCCAGCAGCGGGTATTCGAGCTCACGATAGACCTTGAGCAGCGCGTCCAGCGCTACCTGGTTCTGCTCATCGATCAGATCGGCCTTGTTCAGCAGCAGTAGCGGGCGAATGCCCGCGTGCTCGGCGGCAACCAGATAACGGTCGATCAGGTTGGCGTGCGGCTCGGGCAGCGGCGCGAAGACGATGACGATCTGGTCGACGTTGGCCGCCACCGGCTTGAGTTGGCCGCGCATGTCGGGGCGGCATAGTTCGCTGTTTCTCGGCAGTTGCGCGACGATGACGCCGTCACCCTGGTTGCCGGGGCGCCAGACCACCTGATCACCAGTGACCAGTGCCGGCAGGTTGGCGCGCAGGTGGCAGCGAAACACCTGGCCGGCCATCTCGCCCTGTAAACCTTCGATTTCCACCTGTACGCCGAAATGGGCGATTACCAGTCCGGTCTGTTCCGGGCCGAGGTCACCGCCTTCCAGTGCTTCCATTGCCCGTGATTCACGCTTGGCGGCGCGGGCGGCGCGCTCGCCTTGAATCTTTTCGATCCGCCAGTTCTGGCGGCGGTTGAGTTGGCGTTTGGCCATGGAGCATCCGGGTAGTGGAGTGTTGATCGCGGCGAGTTTAGCATGAGCGCTCGGCGGCCATTCGGCTGTCAGGAACAGAGGTCGGGAATGACGGCAGGCGAGGAACGAGCGGTGCTGCGGCTACCGCTATTGCGCGCTCTTTTGGCGCAGGGTCTGGCCCTGGCGCTGGTGGTGGTGCTGGTCTATCTGCTGGCGTTGCTGCCCTGGCGCATGTCGCTTTTTTCGGTGGCGCTGCTGCAAGGTGTTGTGGCCGCCGGGATCGGCTGGCGCCTGGGTCTGTCACGCTGGTGGTTGTGGATCAATCTGGCGTTTCTGCCCGCGCTGCTGGTAATGCAGCGCGCCGATTTACCGGCCTGGTTGTTCCTGCTGGGCTTCGTTCTGCTGCTACTGGTCAACTGGAACAGTCTGCGTGAACAGGTGCCGCTCTACCTGAGTGGGCGCAAGGCGCAGCAGCGTCTGCAGCAGTGCTTGAGCGAGCGTGAGCCGCCGCTGCGCTTCGTCGACCTGGGGTGTGGTACTGCTGGTACGTTGCTGCAGCTGGCCAGACGGTTTCCGCGCGGGCAGTTCGTTGGTGTCGAGACGGCGCCGCTGCTCTTCGCTTTCGCCTGGCTACGCTGCCTGCTGCAGGAGAACTGCAGCATTCGTTATCGGAGTCTGTGGCAGGTCGAGCTCGGCGACTTCGATGTCGTCTACTGCTTTCTCTCGCCCGTGCCGATGCCGCGTCTGTGGGCCAAGGCGCACGTCGAGATGCACGCCAATAGCTGGCTGATCAGCAACACCTTCGAGATTCCGGGCGTGCCGGCTGATCGCGAGTTCGAGATCAACGAAGGGCGGCAAACGTCCCTGTTTCTCTGGCGCATGAAGGGTCACGAGATCCGCTAGACTTGGCGCCTGAGCCAAGGAGCCTAACCATGCAAAACCCCAACAACCTGATCTGGATCGACCTGGAAATGACCGGGCTGGAGCCGGAGCGCGATGTGATCATCGAGATGGCCACCATCGTCACCGACAGCGAGCTGAACGTGTTGGCCGAGGGCCCGGTGATCGCCGTCCACCAGAGTGACGAAGCTCTGGCCGGCATGGACGAATGGAACACACGCACCCATGGCCAGAGCGGCCTGACCCAGCGCGTACGTGAAAGCAAGATCGACACGGCGGCGGCTGAAGCACAGACCATCGCCTTCCTCGAGCAGTGGGTGCCCAAGGGCAAGTCGCCCATCTGCGGCAACAGCATCGGCCAGGATCGCCGCTTTCTCTACAAGTACATGCCGGCCCTGGAAGCCTACTTCCACTACCGCTACCTGGACGTGTCGACGCTGAAGATCCTCGCTGGCATGTGGGCGCCAGCGGTCAAGGACAGCTTTCAGAAAACCGCCACCCACCAGGCGCTGGATGATATCCGTGAGTCGATTGCCGAGCTCAAGCACTATCGTCAGCATTTCCTGAAGGTGTAGGCCCTGCCTACTATCCCCCAGACCGAGTAGAACCATCGTTCCGTAGGGTGCGCCGTGCGCACCGCGTGGCCGGCCAGTGCTGGCTCCCGGTGCGCGCGGCGCACCCTACGTGCTTCCGCACTGCTGGTGTCGCCCAAGCGCCCACTCGACATGCTCGCGCACGAGCTCCGACGGGTGTTCGCGGCGCGCCTGCAGAGCCTGTAGTACCGGGATGGTGGATGGCGCGTTGCCCAGGCCGACTGCCAGGTTACGCAGCCAGCGCTCGTAGCCGGCGCGGCGTAGCGGCGAGCCTTCGGTGCGGCTGAGAAACTCCTCTTCCGTCCACATGAACAGCTCGGCCAGGCCGCTGTTGTCCAGGCCGTGGCGCGGTTGAAAGTCGCCCTGGTCGGTGGGGCGAGCGAAGCGATTCCAGGGGCAGACGATCTGGCAGTCGTCGCAGCCGAACACGCGGTTGCCGATGGGCGCACGCAGCTCTTCGGGGATCGAGCCTTTCAGCTCGATGGTCAGGTAGGAAATGCAGCGCCGGGCATCCAGCACGTAGGGCCCGGCGAAGGCTGCAGTGGGGCAGATATCCATGCACGCGCTGCAGCGTCCGCAATGCTCGCTGGCGTGTGGGGCATCCACCGGCAGTGGCAGGTTGACGAACAGTTCGCCGAGGAAGAAATAGCTGCCGGCCTTGCGGTTGAGCACCAGGGTGTTCTTGCCGATCCAGCCGAGACCGGCTTTTTCGGCGATAGCCTTTTCCAGCACCGGGGCGCTGTCGACGAAGGCGCGGTAGCCGAACGGACCGATCTGCTGCTGGATGCGTTCGGCCAGTTGTTGCAGGCGCTTGCGGATCAGTTTGTGGTAGTCGCGGCCCAGGGCGTAGCGCGACACATAGGCCTGTTGCGGTTCTTTCAGGCGCTGGGCCATCTGCGTGTCGCCGGGCAGATAGTCCATGCGCAGCGACACCACGCGCAGGGTGCCAGGTACCAGTTCGTCCGGGTGTGAGCGCATGCTGCCGTGGGCGGCCATGTACTCCATCTCGCCCTGATAGCCAGCTGCCAGCCAGCGTTGCAGGTGCGCCTCGTGTTCGCCCAGCTCGACATCGGTGATGCCGACCTGCTGAAAGCCCAGCTCACGTCCCCAGTCCTTGATGGACAGGGCCAGAGCATTGAGGTCGAGGGTTTGATCGGACATGGGCGGGCGCAGGCGATGGACGTAGGTATAATTCTGCCAGACATCCGTGGTGAGCGAGCCATGCATCTATTACCAGCCTCTTTGCCGTTGAGCCTGCACAGTGCCGAACAGGTGCGTGCGCTGGATGCGCAGTTGATCGCCGCCGGCACGCCCGGTTTCGAGTTGATGCAACGCGCCGCCCATGCGGCCTGGCGCGCGTTGCGCAGACGCTGGCCGGATGCCGGCGAAATCACCGTACTGGCCGGGCGTGGCAACAATGCCGGTGACGGCTACCTGATTGCGGCTCTGGCTCAGCGTGCCGGTTGGCGCGTGCGCGTGCTGGCAGTGGGTGATCCCGCTGCTCTGAGTGGCGATGCTGAGCAGGCCTGCGCCGAGGCGCGAAGGGCGGGTGTGGATCTGCTGCCCTGGAGCGAATGCGCGCCACTGGCTGGCATCGTGGTCGATGCGTTGCTCGGCACGGGTCTGGCTGGCGCGGTGCGTGAGCCTTATGCGCAGGCGATTCGCATGCTCAACCAGAGTGGCTTGCCGGTGCTGGCGGTGGATATTCCTTCTGGTTTGCACGCCGATAGCGGCGCGTGCCTTGGCGTGGCCGTGCGCGCCGATCTGACCGTGACCTTCATCGCCCTCAAGCTCGGCCTGCTCACGGGCATTGGCCCGGAGCTGTGCGGCGAGCTGCAGTTCGACGATCTGCAAGGCGATGCCCAGCTATTGGTCCAGGCGCCCAGCGTGGCGCAGCGTCTCGACCCGGCCAATCTGCCGCGCCTTGCGGCGCGGTCGCCGGTGGCGCACAAGGGCCAGTTCGGTCACCTGCTGGTGATCGGAGGCGATCTGGGCATGGGCGGCGCCGCGCTGCTCTGTGCCGACAGTGCCCTGCGTGCCGGCGCTGGCCTGGTGTCACTGGCGACACGAGGTGAGCATGTCACGGCCGCTTTGGTGCGGCGGCCTGAAATCATGTGTGCGGCGGTGGCTTCGGCCAATCAGCTGTTGGCACTCACCGAGCGAGCCGATGTCTGCGTGGTAGGGCCTGGCCTGGGCCAGGGGGCCTGGTCGCGCAGTGTGCTGTCTGGCGTCTGTGGTCTCGATATGCCTCAGGTCTGGGATGCCGATGCGCTCAATCTGCTGGCTGCCGGGCAGGTCGCCGCGCCTGATCAGGGCGTGCTCACGCCGCATCCGGGCGAAGCGGCGCGTTTGCTGGGCATCGATACCGCGAGCGTGCAGGCTGATCGGCCGGCTGCCGTGCGGGCCCTGGCGCACCGTTTTGGCCTGGTGGTAGTGCTCAAGGGCGCAGGCAGCCTGGTCGCAGCACCGGACGGGCGTCTGGCGCTGTGTGATCGTGGTCATCCGGCGATGGCGGGAGCCGGCTTGGGTGATGTTCTGGCTGGATTGATCGGTGCGCTGCTGGTGCAGGGCATGGCAGCGTATGATGCGGCCTGCCTGGCGGTATGGCTGCATGCACGTGCCGGTGAGGTGCTGGCTGCGCAGGGGCGCGGGCTGGCTGCCGGTGATCTGCCCTGCACCATTCGTCACTTATTGGAGGAGTTGTGTCCTTGTGTGAAGTGAAACTCGAAGCGGCCGACGAAGCAGCAATGCTGACTCTGGGGGCGCGGATCGCCAAGATCAGTGGGGGGCAGGGCATCATCTATCTGCATGGTGATCTGGGCGCCGGCAAAACCACCCTTTCACGCGGAATTCTGCGCGGCCTGGGCCACGCTGGCGCGGTCAAGAGCCCGACCTTTACCCTGGTCGAGCCCTACGAAATTGGCGACGTGCGCGCCTTCCATTTCGATCTTTATCGTCTGGTCGACCCTGAGGAGTTGGAGTTTCTCGGCATCCGCGATTACTTCGAGGGGGATGCCTTGTGCCTGATCGAATGGCCGCAGCGTGGCGCGGGCGTTTTGCCAAAGCCCGACCTGGACATTACCATTAGCCCCCAAGCGAGCGGCCGTTCGCTGTTGCTGCAGGGGCGTGGGGCTCGAGGGGAGGCCTGGTGCAAGGCTCTGAGCAGCAAGGAATGAATAAGAAGCGATGGGGTTGGTTATGCGCATAGGCGCGCTGGTTACAGCTGTGGGGGTGTTGTTGGCGGCCCTGGCTGCCGAGGCCCTGGCTGCCTCCGATATACGGAGCGTGCGTTTGTGGCGTGCCCCGGACAATACCCGTCTGGTCTTCGATCTGTCTGGCCCGGTACAGCACAGCGTGTTCACCCTTGCCGCACCTGATCGCATCGTTATCGACGTCAGTGGCGCCAAGTTGGCTACCAGTCTCGAGCAACTTTCGCTGGCCAACACCCCGATCACCGGTGTGCGCTCGGCCCAGCGCAGCGCTGATGACCTGCGCGTGGTCATCGATTTGTCGGCGCCGGTATCGCCAAAGAGCTTTACCCTGGCGCCTAACCAGCAATATGGCCATCGCCTGGTGGTCGATCTGTTCGATCAGGGCAGTGCGCCCCCCGCCACGCAGACGCCCAGCATTGCCGCCAGCGCACCTCCTGTGCCGGTCACGCCGACCCAGCCACCACCGAAGTTGACGCCTGTGCCCAATGGCAAGCGCGATATCGTCGTCGCCATTGATGCCGGCCATGGTGGTGAGGACCCGGGGGCGCTGTCGCCGGTCAAGGGGCAGTATGAAAAGCACGTGACCCTGGCCATCTCCAAAGAGTTGCAGCGGCAGATCAATGCCGAAAAGGGTTTCCGTGCCGAACTGGTGCGCACCGGTGACTATTTCATCCCGCTGCGTAAACGCACCGAGATCGCGCGCAAGAAAGGCGCGGACCTGTTCGTGTCCATTCATGCCGACGCGGCGCCGCGGGCTTCGGCGTTCGGCGCTTCGGTCTATGCCCTGTCCGAACGGGGTGCTACGTCCGAGACGGCGCGCTGGCTGGCCGACGCCGAGAACCAGTCCGACCTGATCGGTGGCGCCGGCAATGTCAGTCTCGACGACAAGGACAAGATGCTCGCCGGCGTGTTGCTGGATCTGTCGATGACCGCTTCGTTGTCCTCCAGTCTCAATGTCGGGCAGAAGGTGCTGTCGAACATGGGCGGCATCACCCCGCTGCACAAACGGCGCGTCGAGCAGGCAGGCTTCATGGTGCTGAAATCGCCGGATATTCCCTCGATTCTGGTTGAGACCGGTTTCATCTCCAACCCCAACGAGGCCAAGAAACTGCATAGCGCCAGCCATCAGCAGGCGCTGGCGCGTTCGATCACTACCGGGGTCAAGCAGTTCTTCCATGAGAACCCGCCGCCTGGCACCTACGTTGCCTGGCTGCGTGACGAAGGCAAGATCGCCGCTGGTCCGCGTGAGCATGTGGTGGCACGCGGCGAGAGCCTGGCGCTGATCGCCCAGCGCTACCAGATCAGCCTGGCGTCCCTGCGTAATGCCAACAAGCTCAATGGTGACGTGATCAAGGTCGGCCAGACATTGCAGATACCCGCCACAGCGCTGGCAGCCCAGTAGTGAGTGTCATGTCCCGTATTCATTTGCTCAGCCCGCGCCTGGCCAACCAGATCGCTGCGGGCGAGGTGGTTGAGCGCCCGGCTTCGGTCGCCAAGGAACTGCTGGAAAACAGCCTGGACTCCGGGGCGCGGCGTATCGATGTCGACGTCGAGCAGGGCGGTGTCAAACTGCTCAAGGTGCGCGACGACGGTGGTGGTATCGCCCCAGACGACCTGCCGCTGGCGTTGGCGCGCCATGCCACCAGCAAGATTCGTGAGCTGGAAGACCTCGAAGCCGTGCTCAGCATGGGCTTTCGTGGCGAGGCGCTGGCGTCGATCAGCTCGGTGTCGCGCCTGACCCTGACCTCGCGTACCGCCGACGCCGACCAGGCCTGGCAGGTGGAAACCGAAGGCCGTGATATGGAGCCGCGCGTGCAGCCTGCTGCGCACCCGGTGGGTACCTCGGTGGAAGTGCGTGACCTGTTTTTCAATACCCCGGCGCGGCGCAAGTTCCTGCGTGCCGAGAAGACCGAGTTCGATCATCTGCAGGAGGTGATCAAGCGCCTGGCGCTGGCGCGGTTCGATGTGGCTTTCCATCTGCGTCACAACGGCAAGACCGTGTTTGCCCTGCACGAGGCTGGCGACGAAATCAGCCGTGCGCGCCGCGTTGCTTCTGTCTGCGGCCCGGCTTTTCTGGAGCAGGCGCTGCCCATCGAGATCGAGCGCGGTGGCCTGCGCTTGTGGGGGTGGGTCGGCTTGCCGACCTTCTCCCGCAGCCAGGCGGATCTGCAGTATTTCTACGTCAACGGCCGCATGGTGCGTGACAAGCTGGTGGCCCATGCGGTGCGCCAGGCCTATCGCGACGTGCTGTTCAATGGCAGGCACCCGACCTTCGTGCTGTTTCTGGAAATCGATCCGTCGACGGTGGACGTCAACGTTCACCCGACCAAGCATGAAGTGCGTTTCCGTGACAGCCGCATGGTTCACGACTTCCTCTACGGCACCCTGCATCGCGCCCTGGCCGATGTACGCCCGGAAGATCAGGTGGCGGCTCCGGCAGCCATTTCATCCATGGCGCGTCCGACCGGCATGGCTGCCGGAGAATTTGGCCCGCAGGGCGAAATGGGTCTGGCAGCCAGCATTCTTGAAACGCCGGCTCCCAGCGTGCAGCCAGCCTGGCGCGGCAGTGGTGCCGGGTATCAGCAGCCGGCAGGTAATCCCGGCGTATCCGCTGGCGAAGCCCAGGCTGCATATCGCGAGTATTTTTCGCCACTGCCGACTGCCCAGGTTCAGCCCATGCCCCAGGAGCAGGGCGACATTCCACCACTCGGTTATGCCGTGGCGCAGCTCAAAGGCGTTTACATCCTCGCCGAAAACGCTCAGGGCCTGGTGGTGGTGGACATGCACGCCGCGCACGAACGCATCACTTACGAGCGTCTTAAGCACGCCATGGCCAGTGAAGGCTTGCGCGGCCAGCCGCTGCTGGTGCCTGAGTCCATCGCCCTCAGCCAGCGCGAAGCCGATTGCGCCGAGGAACATGCCGAGTGGTTCCAGCGTCTGGGCTTCGAGCTGCAGCGCCTGGGTGAGGAAACCGTGGCGATTCGCCAGATTCCGGCGTTGCTCAAACAGGCTGAGGCCACCCAGCTGGTGCGTGACGTGCTGGCCGATCTGCTCGAGTACGGCACCAGCGACCGTATCCAGGCGCATCTCAACGAGCTGCTGGCGACCATGGCCTGTCATGGCGCGGTGCGCGCCAACCGGCGCCTGACCATTCCCGAGATGAACGCCCTGCTGCGTGATATGGAGCAGACCGAGCGCAGCGGCCAGTGCAACCACGGGCGTCCGACCTGGACGCAGTTGAGCATGGATCAGCTCGACAAGTTGTTCATGCGTGGTCAGTAATTGAATGAAGCCCTGAGTCAGGGGCGCCCGTCTTCGTGTTTCGAGCCATATCGATGTCTTCGCTTCCTCCTGCAATCTTCCTGATGGGCCCGACTGCCGCCGGCAAGACCGATCTGGCCCTGGAGCTGGCGCGCGTATTGCCGTGTGACCTGATCAGCGTCGATTCGGCGCTGGTCTATCGCGGCATGGATATCGGCACGGCCAAGCCCGAGCGCGCCATTCTTGATGAATTTCCCCACGCGCTGATCGACATCCGCGATCCGGTCGAGAGTTATTCGGCGGCGGAATTTCGCGCCGATGCCCTGGCTGCCATGGCCGAGAGCGCCGCGCGTGGGCGTATTCCGCTGCTGGTAGGCGGCACCATGCTCTATTACAAGGCGCTGTTGGAGGGCTTGGCCGATATGCCCAGCGCTGACCCGGCCATCCGCGCCGAGCTGGAAGCAAGGGCCGCAGCCGAAGGTTGGGAGGCGCTGCATCGGGAGCTGGCTGAGGTCGATCCAGAGTCCGCCGCGCGCATCCATCCCAACGATCCGCAGCGTCTGACCCGGGCACTTGAGGTCTATCGCGTGAGCGGCCTGAGCATGACCGAGCATCGCCTGCGCCAGGCTGCAGGAAATCCCGATGCGGGCACATCAGGCACCGGGCAATTACCCTATACTGTTGCTCAGCTTGCTATCGCACCAGCGCAGCGTCAGGTTTTGCATGACCGCATCGCTCAACGATTTCGGGTGATGTTGGAACAGGGTTTCGTGGAAGAGGTCGAAGCCCTGCGTAGGCGAAGTGACTTGCACGCGGGATTACCGTCTATACGGGCGGTGGGTTATCGCCAGGTATGGGAATACCTCGATGGCGAGCTGCCCCGGGACGATATGGTCGAGCGGGGCATCATCGCCACTCGGCAATTGGCCAAGCGTCAGTTCACCTGGCTACGCGGTTGGGAGAACTTGCATTGGCTCGATAGCCTGGCCTGCGACAATCTGTCTCGCGCCTTGAAATACCTGGAAAGCGTCTCCATATTGAAATGAGACCTTGCCGCTGGTCGTCTATCCTTGGGGGTGGGGCGGCCTGAAGCCATTGTTTACCTACTAAAATTATTGAAATTGATCCTCGAAAGGAGTGCGGCACATGTCAAAAGGGCATTCGCTACAAGACCCTTACCTGAATACCCTGCGTAAGGAACGCGTCCCTGTTTCCATCTATCTGGTCAACGGCATCAAGCTGCAGGGCCAGATCGAATCCTTCGACCAGTTCGTCATCCTGCTGAAGAACACTGTCAGCCAGATGGTCTACAAACACGCCATTTCCACCGTCGTACCTAGCCGTCCGGTACGCCTGCCAAGCGCTGGCGACTCCGAGCAGGCCGATGGCGAGCCGGGTAACGCCTGATAGGGGGCTGCATTGTTCTTCGAGCGTCATGAGGGCGGTGAGCGGGCCATCCTGGTTCATCTGGAAGGCCAAGACTCCGAGGCGAGCGAAGATCCCCAGGAGTTCCAGGAATTGGCCATGTCGGCAGGCGCCGACATGGTCGCTTTCTTTAGCGTGCCCAGCAGTCGTCTGACTGCCAAGTTCCTTATCGGCAGCGGCAAGGTCGAGGAGCTGCGCGACCAGGTCAAGGCCATCGAGGCCGATCTGGTCATCTTCAATCACACCCTGACCCCGAGCCAGGAGCGCAACCTCGAGCGCGCCTTCGAGTGTCGTGTGCTCGATCGTACCGGGTTGATCCTCGATATCTTCGCCCAGCGTGCGCGCACCCACGAAGGCAAGCTGCAGGTCGAGTTGGCCCAGCTCGATCACATGAGTACGCGCCTGGTGCGTGGCTGGACCCACCTTGAGCGGCAGAAGGGTGGTATCGGCCTGCGTGGTCCGGGGGAAACCCAGCTGGAAACCGACCGCCGCTTGCTGCGTGTGCGTATTCGCCAGATCAAGCAGAAGCTCGAGAAGGTGCGCAGTCAGCGCGAGCAGGCGCGCCGTGGGCGCAGGCGCGCGGATATCCCTTCGGTTTCCCTGGTGGGTTACACCAACGCCGGCAAGTCCACACTGTTCAATGCGCTCACCACCTCCGAGGTCTATGCGGCCGACCAGCTGTTCGCCACGCTCGACCCGACCTTGCGGCGTCTGCAACTCGATGACCTGGGTCCGATCGTGCTGGCCGACACCGTGGGTTTCATTCGCCACCTGCCGCACAAGCTGGTCGAGGCCTTCCGCGCTACGTTGGAAGAGTCGAGCAACTCCGATCTGCTGTTGCACGTGATCGATGCCCATGAGCCCGAGCGTATGGCGCAGATCGAGCAGGTGCAGAACGTGCTCAAGGAGATCGGCGCACATGAGTTGCCGATGCTCGAGGTATACAACAAGCTGGATTTGTTGGATGGTGTCGAGCCGCAGATCCAGCGCGATGCTGATGGCAAGCCGCTGCGTGTCTGGCTGTCGGCCCGCGAGGGGCGTGGTCTTGAGCTGTTGCGTCAAGCAGTGGCGGAGCTGTTGGGCGAAGATTTGTTCGTCGCTACGCTGCAGCTGCCGCAACGTCTGGGGCGACTGCGTGCGCAGTTCTTCGCACTGGGGGCGGTGCAGAGCGAAGAAC
Organism: Ectopseudomonas toyotomiensis; assembly: GCF_017167985.1. Lineage (NCBI taxonomy): Bacteria > Pseudomonadati > Pseudomonadota > Gammaproteobacteria > Pseudomonadales > Pseudomonadaceae > Ectopseudomonas > Ectopseudomonas toyotomiensis. The sequence continues at coordinate 3,048,171 of NZ_CP070505.1, forward strand.
ATGACGAGTTGGGGCGCAGCCTGCTAGCGGTACGTTTGCCGCGAGTCGAGCTCAATCGCCTGGTGAGTCGCGAAGGTTTGGAGCCTCAAACCTTCATCGAGCAACATACTTTGCAATAAAGCCTGGGACGGTGGCTTTGCTGTCACCATAGGGCTTTGGGTAGCATTGGCCGGCGCGCCGTGGGCGCGCCTTCGCTTTATCAGTACGGAGAACGCTATGGCTTGGAATGAGCCGGGTGGCAACTCGAACAATCAAGACCCTTGGGGCGGCCGCAAAGGCGGTGGCCGGCAGGGGCCGCCGGATCTCGACGAAGCGTTCCGCAAGCTGCAAGAAAGCCTCAACGGGCTGTTTGGCGGTGGCAAGAAACGTGGTGACGACGAATCTGGTCGCAGTGGCGGCGGTGGCTTCGGTCTGCTGTTCGTCGGCCTCGGCCTGTTGGCGGTGGTATGGCTGTACAGCGCGATTTACGTGGTGGATGAACAGGAGCAGGCCGTTGTGCTGCGCTTCGGTAAGTACCACGAGACCGTTGGTCCGGGCCTGAACATCTATTTCCCGCCAATCGATCGCAAGTTCCAGGAAAACGTCACGCGTGAGCGCGCCTACAGCAAGCAGGGTGCGATGCTGACCGAGGACGAGAACATCATCGAAGTGCCGCTGACCGTGCAATACCGGGTGAGCAACCTGCAGGACTTCGTGCTCAACGTCGACCAGCCGGAAGTCAGCTTGCAGCACGCCACCGACAGTGCCGTGCGCCACGTGGTGGGCTCCACCGAGATGGATCAGGTGCTGACCGAAGGTCGTGAACTGATGGCCAGCGAGGTGCGTGAGCGCCTGCAGCGTTTCCTCGACAACTACCGCACCGGTATCACCATCACTCAGGTGAACATCCAGAGCGCTGCGGCGCCGCGTGAGGTTCAGGAAGCCTTCGACGACGTGATCCGTGCCCGTGAAGACGAGCAGCGCGAGAAGAACCAGGCTGAGTCCTACGCCAACGGCGTGATTCCGGAAGCGCGTGGTCAGGCCCAGCGTCTGCTGGAGGAGGCCAACGGTTATCGTGATGAAGTCATCGCTCGCGCCCAGGGTGAGGCTGATCGCTTCACCAAGCTGGTCGCCGAGTACCGCAAGGCACCCGAGATCACTCGTGAGCGTCTGTACATCGACACCATGCAGGAAGTCATGAGCAACACCAGCAAGGTTCTGGTCACCGGTGACAAGGGGCAGAACAACCTGCTCTATCTGCCGCTGGACAAGATGATCGACAGCCGTGGTGGTGCTTCTTCCTCCAGCTCTGCCAACAGCAGCAATTCGACAGCGCGTGATCCGGCCGTGCCGCTGAGCAGCGATATGTCCCAGCGTAACCTGCGTACCCGGGAGGGCCGTTGATGAACAACAAGTCCCTGATCGGCCTGATCGTGGCCGTGGTTGTGGCCCTGGTGGCGTGGAACAGCTTCTATATCGTGGCGCAGACCGAACGTGCGGTGCTGTTGCAGTTCGGGCGAGTGGTTCAGCCTGATGTGCAGCCCGGCCTGCATGTGAAGATTCCCTACGTCAACCAGGTGCGTATCTTCGACGGTCGTCTGCTGACGCTGGACTCGACGTCCTCGCGCTTCCTGACCCTGGAGAAGAAGGCGCTGATGGTCGATGCCTATGCCAAGTGGCGGGTGAAGGATGCCGAGCGCTTCTATCAGTCCACCTCGGGCATGAAGCAGGTCGCTGATGAGCGCCTGGCGCGTCGTCTGGAAGCATCGCTGCGTGACCAGTTCGGTAAGCGCACCCTGCACGAATCGGTATCCGGTGAGCGTGATGCGCTGATGGCTGACGTGACCGCGACCCTCAACCGCGCCGCCGAGCGTGAGCTGGGTATCGAAGTGGTCGATGTTCGGGTCAAGGCCATCGACCTGCCGCGGGAAGTGAACCGCAGCGTGTTCGAGCGGATGAGCACCGAGCGTGAGCGTGAGGCCCGCGAGCATCGCGCCAAGGGTCGTGAGCTGGCCGAAGGTATTCGCGCCGATGCTGATCGTCAGCGCCGCGTACTGCTGGCTGAAGCCTATCGTGAAGCTGAAGAGCTGCGCGGTGACGGTGATGCCCAGGCTGCCTCCATCTACGCCAACGCTTTCGGTCAGGATCAGGAGTTCTACTCCTTCTACCGTAGTCTGCAGGCTTACCGCGAAAGCTTCGCTGACAAGCGTGATGTGCTGGTGCTGGACCCGGGCAGCGATTTCTTCCGCTACCTGGAAAAGTCCAGGCCTTGATTGGCAACCCTGGCGGCGCGATGCGTCGCTAGGGTGACCGCAAGGTAAAACGTGGTATCATGCGGCAGCCGGGAAAATCCCGGCTTTTTTGCGTCTGTGGGAATCATGTGGCAGGAACTCGGCATCGCGTTGTGTCTGGTATTGGTGCTGGAAGGCATCCTGCCCTTCCTCTATCCGCGCCATTGGCGCGGAGCGGTCATGCAGGCAGCTCGTCTGCCCGACCGCCGACTGCGCCTTATGGGGCTGGCCAGCATGCTGCTGGGTACGGCCCTTCTATATCTGCTTCACTGAAGGCTTGTGCCGCCCGGATCGAGAGGGGAATGGCGAAATGGCAACGGTAGACCGCTGGCTGCTGCCAGATGGCATCGAAGAAGTACTGCCGCCGGAAGCGGCACGCATCGAGGCGGCACGCCGTCAGGTGCTGGATCTGTTCCAACGTTGGGGTTACGAGTTCGTCGTCACCCCCCATATCGAGTACCTGGAATCCCTGCTGACTGGCGCTGGCCAGGATCTCGACCTGCGTACCTTCAAGGTCACCGATCCGCTGTCCGGTAGGCAGATGGGCTTTCGTGCCGACATCACCCCGCAGGTGGCGCGCATCGATGCGCACACCATGCGCCGTGAGGGGCCGAGCCGTCTGTGCTATGCCGGCAGCGTGTTGCATGCGCAGCCGCGTGCACTGACTACCTCGCGTAGCCCGATCCAGCTGGGTGCCGAGCTCTATGGCGACGCCAGTCCGGCCAGCGATATCGAGGTGATCAGCCTGCTGGTCGAGACCCTCGAGCTGGCTGCGGTGCCGGACGTGCACATGGATCTCGGTCATGTCGGTATCTACCGTGGTCTGGCGCGTGCCGCCGGTCTGTCCGGTGAGGCCGAGCAGCAACTGTTCGATGCTCTGCAGCGCAAAGCCATGGATGAGATCGAAAGCCTGACCGCCGCGTTGCCGGCGGGCCTGGGCGGCATGCTGCGTTCGCTCGCCGAGCTGTGTGGCGGCCGGGAAGTGCTGGATCTGGCCCAGGCCGTTCTGGTTGAGGCGCCGGATGCGGTGCACGCTGCGCTCGATGAGCTGGTGGCCATCGCCGATGCGCTGGAGCTGCGCTATCCGGAGCTGCCGCTGTACTTCGACCTGGGCGAGTTGCGCGGCTACAACTATCACACCGGCGTGGTGTTCGCGGCCTTCGTGCCGGGTGAGGGCGGTGCCATCGCTCAAGGCGGTCGTTATGACGATACCGGCGCGGTATTTGGTCGTGCGCGCCCGGCAACTGGCTTCTCCACGGACCTGAAGACCCTGGTAACCCTGGGTGACATGCATGTGGATGAGGCGGTCAGCGGTGTCTGGGCGCCGGACAATCATGATCTCTATCTGTGGCAGGCCGTTCGTCGTCTGCGTGGTGAGGGCGAGCGCGTGGTACAGGCGCTGCCCGGGCAGGGCGAGGCGGATGCGCGCGAAGCGGGCTGTGATCGCCTGTTGACGCTGCGCGATGGACGTTGGCAGGTGGCGCCCCTGGCGTCCTGAATTCATTTTCGCCGGCTCGCAGCCGGCATCGAAGCTTGCGCGAAGAGGACAAGTTTATGGGTAAGAATGTCGTCGTCCTGGGCACCCAATGGGGTGATGAGGGCAAGGGCAAGATCGTCGACCTGCTCACCGAGCAGGCCGCTGCAGTCGTGCGTTATCAGGGCGGTCACAACGCAGGTCACACCCTGGTGATCAACGGTGAGAAGACCGTCCTGCACCTGATTCCGTCCGGCATCCTGCGTGCTGGCGTCGAGTGCCTGATCGGCAACGGTGTGGTCGTCGCTCCCGATGCTCTGATGCGCGAAATCACCAAGCTGGAAGAGAAGGGTGTACCGGTGCGTGAGCGCCTGCGTATCAGCCCGGCCTGCCCGCTGATCCTGTCCTATCACGTGGCGCTGGACCAGGCGCGCGAAAAGGCCCGCGGTGACGCCAAGATCGGTACCACCGGTCGCGGTATCGGCCCGGCCTACGAAGACAAGGTCGCGCGTCGCGGCCTGCGCGTCGGTGACCTGTTCCACCGCGAGCGTTTCGCCGCCAAGCTGGGCGAGCTGCTGGATTACCACAACTTCCAGCTGGTCAATTTCTACAAAGAGCCGGCCATCGACTTCCAGAAAACCCTGGATGAGTGCATGGAATACGCCGAGCTGCTCAAGCCGATGATGGCTGATGTGACTGCCGTGCTGCATGACCTGCGTCGTGAAGGCAAGGACATCATGTTCGAAGGTGCCCAGGGTTCGCTGCTGGACATCGACCATGGCACCTACCCCTACGTGACCAGCTCCAACACCACCGCTGGCGGTATCGCCACCGGCTCCGGTTTCGGTCCGCTGTACCTGGATTACATCCTCGGTATCACCAAGGCCTACACCACCCGTGTCGGTTCCGGCCCGTTCCCGACCGAGCTGTTCGATGATGTCGGTGCTTTCCTGGCCAAGCGTGGTCACGAGTTCGGCGCCACCACCGGTCGTGCCCGTCGCTGCGGCTGGTTCGATGCGGTGATCCTGCGTCGCGCCATCGAGATCAACAGCATCTCCGGCCTGTGCCTGACCAAGCTGGACGTGCTCGATGGTCTGGAAAGCATCCGTATCTGCACCGGCTACAAAGATGCCAACGGCCAGGTGCTGGTCGATGCGCCGACCGACGCCGACAGCTACATCGGCCTGCAGCCGGTCTACGAGGAAATGCCCGGCTGGAGCGAATCCACGCTGGGCGCCAAGACCCTGGAAGACCTGCCGGCCGCTGCTCGTGCCTACATCAAGCGGGTGGAAGAGCTGGTTGGTGCGCCGATCGACATCATCTCTACCGGCCCGGATCGCAACGAGACCATCGTACTGCGTCATCCGTTTGCCTGATCGAGATGCTCTCGAGTCGCACAGGAGCCGCCTTCGGGCGGCTTTTTTGTGGCCGTCCGTACCGGCGCTCCTGCATAGGAGCTGGGCATGCGCTTTGCTTATATTCAATAAATCCCGGAAGTCGCCGTTATAGCTATTACGGTTGTTGAGGAGTGTCCCCAGTGTTCGCCATCGTTTCCATGTTGCGTAGCCGTTTGTTGCGCCCGGTGTTCGTTGCGCTTGGCCTGGCCATGTTGGTGCAGGTCGGTTTGGCTGTTTGGCTGATGCGCGCCTCGGTCGATGGTATGGTCGAGGATCTGGCGCAGCGCCTGGGTGGTGAGAGCCGCCGCCTTGGCGAAGAGCTGAACATGGCTGAGCGCGAGATGAGCCAGGGGCTTGCGGCGTTGGCGAGCAGTACCCGCACTCGCCTGGGCGAAGGGCTTTCTGGCCAGTTGAAGAGTGAGCAGGCACAGCTGCGTGTGGTGCTCGAGGGTAATCTCAAGCAGTCCGGCCAGGCGCTGGCGCAGTTGCTGGCCGGGGTGGCGCCGAAGTCCATCTGGGATCTGGATATTCCAGCGCTCACGGCACTGACGCGCATCGCCCAGCAGGACCCAGCGGTGCTGTTCGCCATCATCTATGACGCCGAAGGCAAGCGCCTGACGCGCAACTTCAATCGCAGTAATGCTCAGGTGCGCGAGCTGGTCGCTGCTGGGCAGGGTGACTCGCCGCTGGATAAGTTGGTGGAGGCGGCCTCGCGTGATCCGCGTGTATACGTGGTCGAGGCGCAAATCAGTCCGATGGGGGCGTCGATCGGCAAGGTGCAGATGGGCCTGTCGCTGGATCTGGTGGAAAAGGAGCTGACGGCGCTGGACGGTCGTTTCGCGGCGCTAGTCAGTGGTGCGGGTGAGTTGGTCGACAGCAGTCTGGCTGGCGCTTCCGAAGAGGCGACCGGTGCGCTGCGCGAGCGTCTGCAGTCGGCCGAGCGCTACACCCAGGAAATGGCGCGCAACGGTGGTGAGTCGGTGCGCGTGGCGGCGGATTCGCTGCGCTGGAACATCGCCCTCGGCCTGTTGATCGTGGGGGCGCTGGCAATGCTAGTGGTCGCCCTTGTGTTGGGTTGGCGAGTGCTGAGTCGCTTGCGCTTGCTTAGTGCAGCGCTCAATGACCTGGCGGCGGGCGAGGGCGATCTGACGCGGCGTGTGAGCATCGACAGTCAGGACGAGGTCGGCGAGATGGCTGATGCAGTCAATCGCTTCATCGCCAAGCTGCAGCCCATCGTGCGTGAGTCGGGTGAGGTGGCGTTGCGTACCGGTGAGCAGATTCGCAGCCTGACTCAGCGCGGCGTGGCGGCTGAGGCAGCAGCGGGGCGCCAGCGCGACGAGGTGGCTGGCAGTCTGCAAGCATTGGAGCAAATGGCCGACGAGGCGCAGGCGGAAAGCCAGGCCATGCAGGGTGCGCTGCAGCGTGTCGATACCATCCGCCAGGCTGCGCACGAGAACGCGGCTATCGCTGAGCGTCTGTCCACGCTGATCGAGGGTTTGGTGGCGCGGGTGGCTGATGGCTCGGCGGTGATCGAGCGCCTGGCCAAGCAGAGCGAGCAGATCGAGGTGGTGCTGACGGTGATTCAGTCAATTGCCGAGCAGACCAATCTACTCGCGCTCAATGCCGCCATCGAGGCGGCGCGCGCCGGCGAGAGTGGTCGCGGGTTTGCCGTGGTAGCTGACGAGGTGCGCGCGCTGGCGAGCAAGACCCAGCAGTCCACCGGCGATATCCAGACCCATATCGCAGCGCTGCAGCGTGGTGCGCAGGAGGCGGTTACCGCCATTGCTCAGGCGGGCGCGCAAGGTAGTGAAGGTCTGCAGGTGCTGCGTGATAGTGCGCGTCTGCAGCAGTCGGTGCAGCAGTCAGTGGACGAAGTGCATGGCGCCATCAATGCGGCGACCCAGGCAGCGGCGCATCAGGCTGAAGGCGCAGGAGCGGTGCGCGGGCGTGTCGAGATCATTCATGCCGAAGCGCAGCATGCTGCGGAGGCTGTGGCGGCGATTGCCGGCAATGCGCGGGCGCTGGATGAGTTGGCGGCGCAGCTCAAGGCCAGTTTGGGGCAGTTCAAAGTGTAGGGTGCGCTGTGCGCACCGCTGCTCTGTGGTCTTGGCGGTGCGCGCAGCACGCCCTGCGAGTTGGTGTACTTTTTCATAGGCAATAAAAAACCGAGCCATTGGCTCGGTTTTTTGAAATTTGGTGCCCAGGAGAAGACTCGAACTTCCACGACCGTTAAGTCACTGATACCTGAAACCAGCGCGTCTACCAATTCCGCCACCTGGGCACTGCAGCAATGTTCGTCGTTGCCGACACGGAGCGTTGCATCCGTTTATTTGCAAAGTGGGTTATCAAGCCACTTCACGAAATTTGGTGCCCAGGAGAAGACTCGAACTTCCACGACCGTTAAGTCACTGATACCTGAAACCAGCGCGTCTACCAATTCCGCCACCTGGGCACAGAAACCGATGAATCATCATCTGCTTCGTGTTACAACGTCTGCTCGACGCTGTGGGCGCGAACTATACGGGCGGGCATTTACCTTGTAAACCCCTGACCCCAAAAAAATTATTGTCGCCGGAAAAGCTGCCTTGAATGACGTTTTCGCGCTTCAATAGGCAGATGGCATACACCTCTATAGATAAGCACAGGTAATCCTCCTTACATGGCCGATTGGCAATCCCTCGATCCCGAGGCCGCCCGCGAGGCGGAAAAATACGACAACCCCATCCCCAGCCGTGAGCTGATTCTTTCGCACCTGGCCGAGCGCGGCGCGCCCGCCAGTCGTGAACAACTGGTCGAAGAGTTCGGTTTGCATACCGACGATCAGCTCGAAGCCCTGCGACGCCGACTGCGCGCCATGGAGCGCGACGGTCAGCTCATCTATACCCGTCGTGGCACCTATGCTCCGGTGGACAAGCTCGACCTGATCTGCGGTCGCATCAGTGGCCACCGTGATGGCTTCGGCTTCCTCGTGCCGGATGACGGCAGCGACGACCTGTTCCTCAGCCCGGCGCAGATGCGCCTGGTGTTCGATCGTGATCGCGCGTTGGTGCGGGTGGCAGGTTTCGATCGGCGCGGCCGGCGTGAAGGCGGTATCGTCGAGGTGATCGAGCGCGCGCACGAGAGCATCGTCGGCCGCTACTACGAAGAGAACGGCATCGGCTTCGTCGTCGCCGACAATCCCAAGATCCAGCAGGAAGTGCTGGTCACGCCGGGGCGTACTGCCGGTGCGCGCATTGGTCAGTTCGTCGAGATCAAGATCACTCACTGGCCTACGCAGCGTTTCCAGCCGCAGGGCGACATCGTCGAAGTGATCGGCAACTACATGGCGCCGGGCATGGAGATCGACGTGGCGCTGCGCAGCTACGACATCCCGCACGTCTGGCCCGAGGCGGTAGTCAAGGAAGCGCGCAAGCTCAAGCCTGAGGTGGAGGAGAAGGACAAGGAGAAGCGCGTCGACCTGCGTCATCTGCCCTTCGTCACCATCGATGGTGAAGACGCCCGTGACTTCGATGATGCGGTCTACTGCGAGAAGAACAGCAGCCGCTGGAAGTTGTTCTCCGGTGGCTGGAAACTCTACGTGGCCATCGCCGACGTCTCGCACTACGTCAAGGTTGGCTCGGCGCTGGATGCCGAGGCGGTCGAGCGCGGCAACTCGGTGTACTTCCCCGAGCGCGTCGTGCCGATGCTGCCGGAAGAGCTGTCCAACGGCCTGTGCTCGCTCAACCCGCATGTCGATCGCCTGGCCATGGTCTGCGAAATGACCATGTCCAAGAGCGGCCAGATGGTCGACTACAAGTTCTACGAGGCGGTGATCCACTCCCATGCGCGCCTGACCTACAACAAGGTCAGCCTGATGCTGGAAGATCCCAAGAGCAGCGAGGGCAAGTCCCTGCGCAGCGAGTACAAGGACGTCCTACCGCATCTCAATCAGCTCTACGCGCTCTATCAGGTACTGGTCGCCGCGCGTCACGAGCGCGGCGCCATCGACTTCGAAACGCAGGAAACTCGGATCGTCTTCGGTACCGACCGCAAGATCGACGAGATCCGTCCGACCCAGCGCAACGACGCGCACAAGCTGATCGAGGAGTGCATGCTGGCCGCCAACGTGGCCACCGCACGCTTCATGCAGGATCACGAGATCCCGTCGCTGTATCGCGTGCACGATGGCCCGCCGCCGGAGCGCCTGGAGAAGCTCAAGGCCTTCCTCGGTGAGCTGGGGCTGTCGCTGCAGCGTGGCAAGTCCAAGGATGGTCCGTCACCCAAGGACTATCAGCGGCTGCTGGAAAGCATCCGCGAGCGCCCGGACTATCACCTGATCCAGACCGTGATGCTGCGCTCGTTGAGCCAGGCGGTGTACAGCGCGCATAATGAAGGGCACTTCGGCCTCAATTATGAGGCGTATACCCACTTCACCTCGCCGATCCGTCGCTACCCCGACCTGCTGGTGCACCGTGCCATTCGCAGCGTGGTCCGCTCCAAGCGCGACACCAAGCACGTGGAGCGTGCGGGTGCGGCGATCATGCCCAAGGCACGCATCTATCCGTACGACGAAGCGACCCTGGAGAAACTCGGCGAGCAGTGCTCGATGACCGAGCGCCGTGCCGATGAGGCGACGCGTGACGTGGTCAACTGGCTCAAGTGCGAGTTCATGCAGGATCGTGTCGGCGAGACGTTCGCCGGTGTGATCACTGCCGTGACTGGTTTCGGCATTTTCGTCGAGTTGCGCGACATCTATGTCGAGGGCCTGGTGCATGTGACCGCGCTGCCGGCCGACTACTATCACTTCGACCCGGTTCACCATCGCCTGTCCGGCGAGCGCAGCGGCCGCAGCTTCCGTCTTGGCGACAGCGTCGAGGTCAAGGTGATGCGCGTCGATCTGGACGAGCGCAAGATCGACTTCGAGCTGAGCCAGGACAAGGCCGGCAAGGGTGACGATGCGCGTCGTGGCGGCAAACCGACTGGCATGGGCAATACCGACGTGCAGAAAAGCCGGGACGTGAAGAAGGCGCTGTTGGCTGGTGCCAAGGCTGGCAAGGGCGCGAGTGGCAAAGGTGCTGCCGGCAAGTCGGCGAGCAAGCCGGCCGGCGGTGCGCGCAAAGGCTCCGGGCGTGGTGACAGTGCCCCGCCACCTGCCGGTAAGCCGCGCAAGCGTAAGGCCAAGTCATGAGTGATCTGGAAAAGATCTACGGCGTACATGCCGTAGAAGCCATGCTGCGTCATCACCCCAAGCGGGTAAAGCAGGTCTGGCTGGCCGATGGTCGCAGTGATCCTCGGGTGCAGCCCTTGCTGGAGCTGGCTGCGCAGTCTCGCGTAAAAGTGGGTCAGTGCGAGCGCCGTGAGATGGATGCCTGGGTCGAGGGTGTTCACCAAGGTGTGGTTGCCGATGTCAGCCCCAGTCAGGTCTGGGGCGAGGCGATGCTCGAGGAGTTGCTCGATCGCTGCGAAGGCCCGCCTTTGCTGCTGGTGCTCGATGGTGTGACCGATCCACACAACCTGGGGGCCTGTCTGCGTACGGCGGATGCCGCCGGCGCTTTGGCGGTTATCGTGCCCAAGGATAAATCGGCCACCCTCAACGCCACGGTACGCAAGGTGGCCTGCGGTGCTGCCGAGGTGATTCCGCTGGTGGCGGTGACCAACCTGGCGCGCAGTCTGGAAAAGTTGCAGCAGCGCGGCCTGTGGGTGGTGGGTACGGCCGGTGAGGCCGAGCTGGAGGTCTATCAGCAGGACATGACCGGGCCAACGGTGCTGGTCATGGGGGCCGAGGGCAAGGGCATGCGCCGTTTGACCCGTGAGCATTGCGATTACCTGGTCAAGCTGCCCATGAGCGGCAGTGTCAGCAGTCTCAATGTCTCGGTTGCCACCGGTGTCTGCCTGTTCGAGGCGGTGCGTCAGCGCCAGGTCCAGCGCAAGGGCTGACTGCTCAAATAATCGCCAATTCGTCTTGCGTGCGGCAGGGGGCTTCTCTAGAATGGCGCCCCTTGCCGTGACGGCAGGCCTTTTCGCGCCTACCGCCTGGCAAGCTCATCACGAGAAAAACCCACTCCTTGCCTGACCACCTTAGTTGGCAGGCTACAACCCGTAAGGAGCATTTATGCGTCATTACGAAATCATCTTTCTGGTTCACCCGGACCAGAGCGAGCAAGTCGGCGGCATGGTCGAGCGTTACACCAAGCTGATCGAAGAAGACGGTGGCAAGATTCACCGCCTGGAAGATTGGGGCCGTCGTCAGCTGGCTTACGCCATCAACAACGTCCACAAAGCCCACTACGTGATGCTCAACGTAGAGTGCACCGGCAAGGCCCTGGCCGAGCTGGAAGACAACTTCCGCTACAACGACGCCGTGATCCGTAACCTGGTCATCCGTCGCGACGAGGCCGTCACTGGCCAGTCCGAGATGCTGAAGGCCGAAGAAAACCGCAGTGAGCGCCGCGAGCGTCGTGAACGTCCTGAAAACGCCGAGTCCAACGACGGCGATGACAGCGACAGCAACGACAGCGACAACGCTGACGAGTAATCCACGGATCTATTGAGGAGCCAATCACATGGCACGTTTCTTCCGTCGTCGTAAATTCTGCCGCTTCACCGCTGAAGACGTGAAAGAGATCGATTTCAAAGATCTCAACACCCTGAAAGCCTACATCTCGGAAACCGGCAAAATCGTTCCTAGCCGTATCACCGGTACCAAGGCTCGTTATCAGCGTCAGCTGGCCACCGCTATCAAGCGCGCCCGCTTCCTGGCCCTGCTGCCCTACACCGACAGCCACGGCCGCTGAGACCGGACAGTCGACAAGAGTTAAGGAATAGATCGCATGCGCGCCCTGGCTGAATACATCATGCGCGGCCGTATGCAGGCCACCCTCGTGGTGGTGGGATCGGCAGCGATGCCGCTGTTGTTCTGGTTGAGTGCCGCCGCTGGCAGCCTGGTGCTGTTGCGGCGTGGAGTCAGTGATGCCATCGGCATCCTGGCCTGGGCCATGCTACCGGCGATTGCCTGGTGGTATTTCGGCGAACCGCGCACCTTGCTGGTGCTGGTCGGCGCGCTGGGGTTGGCGTTGTTGTTGCGCGCCAACTGGACCTGGAACCGCATACTGCTGAGCAGTGTGGCACTGGGCCTGGTGTATGGATTTGTCCTTGGGGCAGTGTTCCGCGAACCCATCGCGGCCATGGCTGGTGAGCTGCAGAAGCTGCTGCCAACCATGTTCGATGGGGCTCACCAGCAGTTGTCGGTGAGCGAACGCGAGCGTCTCGAGGCACTGATCGCACCGGTGCTGACCGGACTGCTGGCAGCCTTGTTGCAGATTCTGAGCTTGCTGAGCCTGATCCTTGGGCGTTACTGGCAGGCCGTGTTGTACAACCCTGGCGGTTTTGGTCGCGAGTTTCGCGGGCTGAGACTGCCGCTGCCACAGGCGCTGTTGCTGCTGGCGGGCATGATGCTAGGTCCCAATCTGGGGCCGCAGTTGGCCATGCTCACGCCGCTGTGCAGCGTGCCGCTGCTGTTCGCCGGGATCGCCCTAGTGCACGGCCTGGTGGAGAAGGGTGGGCTCGCTCGCTTCTGGCTGGTGGGCATGTACATTACGCTCCTGCTGTTCATGCAGCTGATCTATCCGCTACTGGTGGTCTTGGCCATCGTCGACAGTCTGTTTGATTTTCGCGGTCGCCTGGCGCGCAAGAACGGCCCGGGCTCTGCGAACGGTGAAGGTTAAAAGTTAAGAGGTAAGACCCAAATGGAAGTCATCCTGCTGGAAAAAATCGCCAATCTGGGCAACCTGGGCGACAAAGTGAACGTTAAAGCCGGTTACGGCCGTAACTTCCTGCTGCCGCAAGGCAAAGCCACCGCTGCCACCGAAGCCAACGTTGCTGCTTTCGAAGCACGTCGCGCCGAGCTGGAAAAAGCTGCTGCCGAGAAGAAAGCTTCCGCTGAATCTCGCGCTGCTCAGCTGGCTGAGCTGGAAGTCACCATCACCGCCACCGCTGGCGATGAAGGCAAGCTGTTCGGTTCCATCGGCACCCACGACATCGCTGACGCCCTGACCGCCTCCGGCGTTGAAGTGGCCAAGGCTGAAGTTCGTCTGCCGAACGGCACCATTCGCCAGGTTGGCGAATACGACGTCGCTGTGCACCTGCACACCGACGTCGAAGCCACCGTCAAGGTGGTTGTGGTCGCTGCTTAATCAAGTAGCCGCCAAGCGGGCTTGCGCTGTAGCGTAGGTCTGCTGACAATCGGGCACGGTATCGCTCTGCGATCCGTGCCCTTTGTTTTTTCTATCGCAGCATTTTCTCCCCGAGCCTATGAACGACATCAGCATTCCCGAGCAATACGACCTGCAGACTGCCGCCCTGAAAGTGCCACCGCACTCCATCGAGGCGGAACAGGCGGTGCTCGGCGGCCTGATGCTCGACAACAATGCCTGGGAGCGCGTGCTCGATGGGGTGTCGGATGTCGACTTCTATCGCCACGACCATCGCCTGATCTTTCGCGCCATCTTCAAGCTGGCCGAGCGTAACGAGCCCTTCGACGTGGTGACCCTGTCCGAGCAGTTGGACAAGGAAGGGCAGCTATCGCAGGTCGGTGGCCTGGCTTATCTCGCCGAGCTGGCGAAGAACACGCCGTCGGTGGCCAACATCAAGGCCTATGCGCAGATCATTCGTGAGCGCGCCACGCTGCGCAAACTGATCAGCATCAGCAACGAGATTGCAGACAGTGCCTACGCCCCGGAGGGCCGAACCGGCGAGGAGATTCTCGACGAGGCGGAGCGCCTGATCTTCCAGATCGCCGAAGACCGCCCTAAGACCGGCGGCCCGGTGGGTATCAACGACATTCTGGTCAAGGCCATCGACCGCATCGACACGCTGTTCAACAACGGCGATGCGATCACCGGTCTGTCCACCGGTTTCGACGATCTGGATAACCTGACCAGTGGCCTGCAGCCGGCCGACATGATCATCGTCGCCGGCCGTCCGTCGATGGGTAAGACCACCTTCGCCATGAACCTGGTGGAAAACGCCCTGATGCGCAGCGACAAGGCGATTCTCGTCTATTCGCTGGAGATGCCGTCGGAGTCCATCGTGATTCGTATGCTCGCCTCCTTGGGTCGCATCGATCAGACCAAGGTGCGAGCCGGTCAGCTCGACGATGACGACTGGCCGCGCCTGACCAGTGCGGTCAACCTGCTCAACGACCGCAAGTTGTTCATCGACGATACCGCCGGTATCTCCCCGAGCGAGATGCGTGCGCGCACCCGGCGTCTGGCGCGCGAGCACGGCGAGATCGGTCTGATCATGGTCGACTACCTGCAGCTGATGCAGATCCCGGGCTCCAGCGGCGACAGCCGGGTCAACGAGATTTCCGAGATTTCGCGCTCGCTCAAGGGCCTGGCCAAGGAATTCAATTGCCCGGTCATCGCCCTGTCGCAGCTCAACCGTGGCCTGGAGCAGCGCCCCAACAAGCGCCCGATCAACTCCGACCTGCGCGAATCCGGTGCGATCGAGCAGGACGCCGACATCATCCTGTTCGTCTACCGCGACGAGGTGTACCACCCGGAGACCGAGTACAAGGGCGTGGCCGAGATCATCATCGGCAAGCAGCGTAACGGCCCGCTGGGCACCGCGCGCCTGGCCTTCCTCGGCAAGTATTCGCGTTTCGAGAACCTGGCGCCGGGTAGCTACCAGTTCGAAGACGAATAGGTCGTTTCCGCGCTCGTTGCGGTTTCCACCGCAACGCGGCAGCGGCACAGATCAATGAAAACGGGCGCCCAGCGGTTAAGATGGGCGCCCGTTTTTCGTTCAGGCCTTCTGTCATGCGTCCGCTTGCCGCCATCGTCGACCTCTCCGCCATCGCTCATAACTACGCTGTCGCCAAGCGCTGCGCGCCCGGGCGTCAGGCCTTCGCCGTGGTCAAGGCCAATGCCTATGGGCATGGCGTGCGTGAGGTGGTGACGGCGCTGCACGAGGTTGCCGACGGCTTTGCCGTAGCCTGCCTGGAGGAGGCGGCCGAGGTGCGGGCGATGCATGGCGAAGCCCGCATTCTGCTGCTCGAAGGTTGCTTCGAGGCCAGCGAGTACGCCATCGCCGCACAGCTTGGGCTGGATCTGGTGGTGCAGAACGCAGCGCAGGCCGAGGCGCTGATTGCCGCTGAGTTGGCGCGTCCGCTCAACGTCTGGCTCAAGCTCGACTCTGGCATGCATCGCCTTGGTTTCGACGCCGCCAGTCTGCGCCAGTGGCATGCGCGGCTGGAAGACGCCGAGCAGGTTGCTGAGCTCAACCTGCTCAGCCACTTCGCCTGCGCCGACGAGCGCGGTCACCCGCTGACCGAACAGCAAGTCGAGCGTTTTCTCGACCTGCTGGATCTGGATTTCAATCATCGCTCACTGGCCAACTCTGCGGCCGTGCTGACCATTCCCGCCGCGCATATGGACTGGCTGCGCCCTGGCATCATGCTCTACGGTGCTACGCCGTTCGCCGAGCTGAGTGCACGCGAACTGGGGCTGAAACCGGCCATGACTCTGGCAGCGCGGGTGATCGCCGTGCGTGAGGTGGTCGTCGGCGAAAGCGTTGGTTATGGCGCGACCTGGGTGGCCGAGCGGCCCTCGCGTATTGCCACGGTCAGCTGCGGTTATGCAGATGGTTATCCGCGCCACGCACCGAGCGGCACGCCGGTGCTGGTCGAGGGGCAGCGTGCCGGGCTGGCCGGCAGGGTATCGATGGACATGTTGGCGGTGGATATCACGGATCTGCCCGAGGCCGATATCGATTCGCCGGTGGAACTGTGGGGCAGCCAATTGCCGGTGGATGAGGTGGCCACGGCGTGCGGCACCATCGGCTACGAGTTGCTGACCAAGGTCACCGCGCGGGTGCCGCGGCGCTATATCGGCTGATCAGGCCAGCCCACTCGGGACTTTCAGTACGTCCAGCTCCAGACAGGCCTGTTCGCTGAGCTCGCCATCGTCGCCATGCACGCGTGAACCGGAGCGACCCAGTTCCTTTACCCGGTAAAGGGCCATGTCTGCCGCCTTGTACAGCCCGGTGAAGTTTCTCGCATGACGCGGATAGAGCGCTACGCCGATGCTGATGGTCACGCGTAGGCGTTCGGCACCGTAGTGCACCGGCGTGGATAGTTCTGCCAGCAGGCGTTCGGCGATCTCCCTGGCCTGACTTTCGGCATCGCTGCCGCAGATCAGGGCGGCGAACTCATCGCCGCCCAGGCGGGCAACCGCATCGCCTGCGCGAACGTGCTCGCGCAGGCGCTTGGCGATCACCTGCAGCATTAGGTCACCGGCTGCGTGACCAAAACGGTCATTGATCGGCTTGAAGTGATCCAGGTCGATCAGCAGCAAAGCCACGCTCTCCTTGTGCCGCTCGGCGTGAGCCAGGGCCGATTCGCAACGCTCGACCAGATAGCGGCGGTTGGGCAGTTCGGTCAGCGAGTCATGGAAGGCAGCGTGCTGCAGTTCGCGCTCGCGGTCGCGTAGCTGTTCGTTGGTCGCGGCCAGCTCGGCGGTGCGTGCGGTCACCGCTGCTTGCAGCTCATCGGCGCTGGCCTGTAGTTGCGCCAGGCGAGCGGTTTTCTCACGGTCTGCCTGTTGCAGGGCAACGGCGCGCTCCTGCTTGAGTATCTGGATGCGATACGCCAGGGCAAAGGAGAACAGGATGGATTCGGCCGCCACGGCCAGCGGGAATACGTAGGCATTCCATTCGGCCGGTTGCAGCACCCCGGTGGTGCGCAGCAGCAGGATGGCGACGCTGCCCAGGACCAGACCATAACCGTAAAGATACAGCTGCGCCGGGAAGAACCCCTGGCGCCAGCGGATCACGGCGCTGCCCAGGGCTGCAGGGATACTGGTCAGCGACAGCAGGGCAATGGCCCAGGCGGCCAGGTAACGTTGATCGAACAGGGTCAGGGCGATGGCGATGAGGTAGATCACGCAGGCCATGTTCAGCAGATGATGCGCCCAACGTACGTAAACGCGTGTCTGCAGCAGCGTCTGGGTGAAGCGGCTGGCGAACAGGCCCCACAACGACGGCAAGGTGATGCGGTCGAGCCACGCCGGCACCGGGTGGTTGGGCCACAGGTACTGCGCGCCATGGCCGGTCATGCTCATGATGAACAGCAGGGCGAAGGCGGTGGTCAGCACATACCAGAAATAGGCCTTGTCGCGCAGCGAGATGAGGATGAACAGGTTGTACAGCAGCAGTGCGAAGACCACGCCGTAGATGACACCGAGCGCTAGATTCTCGCGGGTGGCCAGTTGCGTGAGGTCGTCGAGCTGCCAGATGCGCAGCGGGAAGGAGTTGCCCGCCGGGTCGAAGGCGCGCAGGTAGAAGGTCGTTGGCTGTTCACCCAGGGTTGGCAGGTCGAACACCATGCGTCGGTAGGGGTGGTCGCGGTTCTCGCTGAAGGCGACGCGCTCGCCAGATTGACGCACCAGCCAGCCGCCCTGGCCGTCGGGTTGATGGAGCTGCAGGTCGAGTTGGGTCACCGAGCCCACTTCCAGTACCCAGTGGGCGGGGGCACGCATATCGCGTTGCAGGGTGAGCTTGATCCACCAGGGATTGAGGCTCTGGCCGACACTGGCACGGCCATTGGCCGGTTGAAAGCGCGACTGCAGCTCAGGGGTGGCAAGGTCATCGATGGTCAGAGTGCCCTGAGCGTCCTCCAGCAGCTCGATATGCGCATTGAGCGGCATGCCGCTGCTGGCGTCGGTGAGCACCACGGACGCCGCCGCCAGGCCCGTGGTCGACAGTCCCAACAGAAGAGCGAGCAGAAAGGCGAAGCGCTGCAGCATAGATGTCCTGGAGTCGGATGACCGAGTACTTGAGTATATGCACAGGATTGTTATCGGACGAAAACAAATATGGCGTATGGCTACTGCAGGAAAATGTTTGATTTTTCTATTCTTTCTTTCCCCAGGTCGGTGCTGCGCCAGAGCCGATGCCCGGACCATTGAGCCAGGCGCGTGCTTGAGCGTTCGTCGCAGTGCGTGCAGGCGGTATTAAACCCAGTGCAACAGTCTGGTTTGGTCAATATTTGTGCTATTATCCGCGCCCCTTCGAGAGTCCGATTGATCAAAAAACATGCAAGCCGCCAAGCCGCTGTTCGACTATCCCAAGTACTGGGCCGAGTGTTTCGGGCCCGCGCCCTTCCTGCCGATGAGCCGGGAAGAGATGGATCAGCTCGGCTGGGACAGCTGCGACATCATCATCGTCACCGGTGACGCCTACGTCGATCACCCCTCGTTCGGCATGGCCATCATCGGCCGCCTGCTCGAGGCCCAGGGCTTCCGCGTCGGCATCATCGCGCAGCCGGACTGGCGCAGCAAAGACGACTTTATGAAGCTGGGCGAACCCAATCTGTTCTTTGGGGTTGCTGCCGGCAATATGGACTCGATGATCAATCGCTACACCGCGGACAAGAAGATTCGCTCCGACGATGCCTACACCCCCGGCGGCCTGGCCGGCAAGCGCCCCGACCGCGCCAGCCTGGTCTATAGCCAGCGCTGCAAGGAGGCCTTCAGCCACGTGCCGGTGGTGCTCGGCGGCATCGAGGCCTCCTTGCGCCGCATCGCCCACTACGACTACTGGCAGGACAAGGTGCGCCGCTCGATCCTGATGGACGCTACCGCCGACATCCTGCTGTACGGCAATGCCGAGCGCGCCGTGGTCGAGATCGCCCAGCGTCTGTCGCGGGGCGAGCAGGTCGAAGCCATCAGCGATGTGCGCGGTACGGCCTTTATTCGTCGCGACACGCCCGAAGGCTGGTACGAGGTCGACTCCACTCGTATCGACCGTCCGGGCCGCGTCGACAAGATCATCAACCCCTACGTCAATACGCAGGACACCGAGGCCTGTGCCATCGAGCAGGCCAAAGGCGAGGTCGAAGACCCCAACGAAGCCAAGGTCGTACAGATTCTCGACAGCCCGCGTATGACCCGCGACAAGACGGTGATCCGTCTGCCGTCGTTCGAGAAGGTGCGCAACGACCCCGTGCTCTATGCCCACGCCAACCGCGTGCTGCACCTGGAGACCAATCCGGGCAACGCCCGTGCGCTGGTGCAGAAGCATGGCGAGGTGGATGTGTGGTTCAACCCGCCACCCATTCCGATGACCACCGAGGAAATGGACTACGTGTTTGGCATGCCCTATGCGCGCGTGCCGCACCCGGCGTATGGCAAGGAGAAGATCCCGGCCTACGAGATGATCCGTTTTTCGGTGAACATCATGCGCGGCTGCTTTGGTGGCTGCACCTTCTGCTCGATCACCGAGCACGAAGGCCGCATCATCCAGAACCGTTCGCACGAGTCGATCATCCGCGAGATCGAGGAGATGCGCGACAAGGTGCCGGGCTTCACCGGCGTGGTCTCCGACCTCGGTGGGCCGACCGCCAACATGTACCGCATCGCCTGCAAGGACCCGGAGATCGAGAAACACTGCCGCAAGCCGTCGTGCGTGTTCCCCGGTATCTGCGAGAACCTCAATACCGATCACTCCTCCCTGATCGAGCTTTACCGCAAGGCGCGCGCCCTGCCGGGTGTGAAGAAGATCCTGATCGCCTCCGGCCTGCGCTACGACCTGGCCGTGGAGTCGCCGGAGTACGTCAAGGAGCTGGTCACTCATCACGTTGGCGGCTACCTGAAGATCGCTCCGGAGCACACCGAGCGCGGCCCGTTGGACAAGATGATGAAGCCTGGGATCGGCAGCTACGACCGCTTCAAGCAGATGTTCGAGAAGTACTCGAAAGAAGCGGGCAAGGAGCAGTACCTGATCCCGTACTTCATCGCCGCGCATCCGGGTACGACGGACGAGGACATGATGAACCTCGCCCTGTGGCTCAAGCGCAACGGTTTCCGTGCCGACCAGGTGCAGGCGTTCTACCCGTCACCGATGGCCACGGCCACGGCCATGTACCACTCGGGCAAGAACCCGCTGCGCAAGGTGACCTACAAGAGCGACGGCGTCGAGATCGTCAAGAGCGAGCAGCAGCGTCGCCTGCACAAGGCCTTCCTGCGCTATCACGATCCGAAAGGGTGGCCGCTGCTGCGTGAAGCGCTGGAGCGCATGGGCCGTAGCGATCTGATCGGCAATGGCAAGCATCAACTGATCCCCACCTACCAGCCGCAGAGCGACGAGTACCAGAGCGCCCGACGCAAGAACTCGACGCCCGCCGGCAGCAAGAAAGTGGGCAAGATCCTGACCCAGCACACCGGCTTGCCGCCTCGTGCCAGCGACGGCAGCAAGCCCTGGGACAAGCGTGAGCAGGCCAAGGCGGCGGCTGAGGCGCGTAACCAGCAAGCCGCGCGTGAACGTGCGGGCGCCGCCAAAGGCAAGGGCAAGAAGCACGGGAAGAAGCCAGCGGTACCGCGCTGAATCATCAGCAGCACTCACGAAAACGCCAGCACTGTGCTGGCGTTTTCGTTTCAGAAGCCCTAGCCAGCGCCTCGGAGGGTGGGCTTCAGCTCACCATTATCGTGTGAGGTGTGGCTTGTCTCAGTCCGTGCTGAAACGGCAGGTCAGGTAGCGATTGCTCGGGCCATAGCGCAGGATCGACCACAAGCGCCTGAACAGATAAAACGGGTGGCTGCGGTAATACGCCAGTACGGCATTGCCGACACCTTCCGAGCGGTGCTGGCGTGCCTCCTTTTTCTCCGGCTTCTTGAATAGCCCGGAAAACTCCCAGCGCTGGATCTGCTCGAAACGCTCATGCGGGCGCAGCCCATGGCGGCTGAACAGGCGCGCGAAGCTGGCCGGGCTGAAGTCATGCAGGTGGTGTGGGTTGCCGTCGAGTGTCGGTGTGGTCGGCACCGAGGCAATGATACGGCCACCCTGGGCCAGCAGTCGTACGAGGTTTTCTGCCAGGCGCAGCGGGTCTGGTAGATGCTCGATGGTTTCCAGGCTGACAATGCTGTGGAAGCCTGAACTGTCGGCGAAGGTTTCGGCATTGGCGCACTGATAGCGCAGGTTGGGTCGCTGATAATTCGCCTGCGCGTAGGCAATGGCTTCGGGATCGATGTCGATACCGGTGATCTGCTTGTCCGGATGCCGTTCGGCCAGCAATGCACTGCCATATCCACAGCCGCACGCCATATCGAGCACGCGCGAGCCTGCCAGCGAGTCGCTGGCGAATTCGTAGCGCTGCATGTGCAACTCGAGAGTGGCCAGGTCGGCGGCCAGGCGATCATCCATCTTCAAGGGGTAGATGCGTTCGAGGGTGTGCATGGCGGCCTGTCCTTGGGCTGCGAAAGTGTTCGTAGTCTGTTGTTTCCCGGAGGGGGCTGCAAGCATCTGGCTTGGTTTCATGGCGCAGCTTGCGGAGGTTGGCTTGTTCGTTTGTTGGTACTATAGTTCCATAATATAAAAACAACAGTGGAGTCCCATCATGCGCCTTGCCGCCACCTCGTTTATTGCTCTGTCCTTGCTGCTGGCAGCATGCGGGGAGAGCGAAGCGCCGCCCGTGGCCAGTCTCGACTTTCAGAAGCAACTGCAGACGCAGCTGATCAAGGCCAAGCCGGGTGAGGTGATCGAGATTCCCGCCGGCACCTGGCAGCTCGACCGCAGCCTGAGCCTCAAGGTCAGCGGTGTGACGTTGCGCGGTGCCGGCATGGATCAGAGCATCCTCAACTTCAAGGGCCAGAAGTCCGGCGCTGAAGGGCTGTTGGTGAGCGCTTCCGACTTCACCATCGAGGATCTGGCGCTGGAGGACACCAAGGGCGATGCGCTCAAGGTTGTTGGCGGCCAGAACATCATCATCCGTCGCGTGCGCACCGAGTGGACCAATGGCCCGGCTACCGAGAATGGTGCCTATGGCATCTACCCGGTACAGACCGAGAATGTGCTGATCGACGGCGTGGTGGCCATCGGGGCCTCGGACGCCGGCATCTACGTTGGCCAGTCGCGCAACGTGGTGGTGCGCAACAGCCGTGCCGAGCGCAACGTCGCCGGTATCGAGATCGAGAACACCATCGGTGCCGACGTTTACGACAACGTCGCCACCGGCAACACCGGCGGCATTCTGGTATTCAACATGCCCAACCTGCCGCAGCCAGGACACACCACACGCGTCTACCGCAACAAGGTCGAGAGCAACAACCACAAGAACTTCGGCCACAAGGGCACGCCGGTCGCCAGTGTGCCGGCGGGCTCTGGCGTGCTGGTCAACTCCAACGACAAGGTGGAGATCTTTGATAACGGTATTGGCGACCACCGCACGGCCAACGTGATCGTCAGCAGCTACTTCAGCACCGGCTACACCGACCTCTCCACCGAGGCGGACTTCGATCCCTACCCGGAGGCCATTCATATTCATGGCAACCGCTTCGGACCGGGCGGCGACAGCCCCGACAACCTCGAGCTGAAAGCGCTGAGGCTGGCCAAGTTCGGTCTCAATGGCCGCCTGCCGGACATCCTCTGGGATGGTTACGTGAACCCTGAAAAACTGGTCGATGGCAAGCTGCCGGCTGAGTTGGCCATCTGCATCGACAATGGCGATGCCGGCATCGTCAACGTCGACGGCCCCGGCGGCTACAAGAACATCAGCACGGACATCGAGCCGCACCGCTGCGAGCTGCCTCGTCTTCCTGCCGTCGAGCTGCGCGCAGCCCTGGCCGAGGCAGGTAAGTAAGCATGAAGTGCGCCTGGCTGTTGATTGCCGCCTTGCTGCTCGGCGCCTGTGAGCAAGCGCGTACGCCCCTGTATCTGCCCAGCAGTGAAGACTATCCGCACAAGCTCAGCGCCTGGGGTGTGCTGCAACAGCTTGACGGCCAGTTGCAGCCAGTCGAAGGTGTACAGCCCTACGATCTGAATACGCCGCTGTTTACCGATTATGCGCACAAGCTGCGTACGATCTGGCTGCCCGAAGGGAGACATGCTCGCTATGCCGAAGCACGTTTCGATTACCCCGTTGGCACCGTGCTGAGCAAAACCTTCTACTACCCGATCGATGCCCAGGGCCGGTTGCAACGCAGCGAGCAGCACGATGCCGAGGCGGTGGAACTGAAGCGGGTACGGCTGATCGAGACGCGCATCCTGCTACGTCAGGAACAGGGCTGGGTCGCCCTTCCTTACATCTGGGACGAGGCGCAACGCGAGGCCACGCTGGACTGGGCAGGCGCCAGCTTCGATCTGCAACTGCATGATGAAACTGGCGAGGTGCTGGCGGTCGACTATCAGGTGCCCGATGCCAACCAGTGTGCGGGCTGTCACGAGGAGCAGGCGGGCAAGGGCGTACAACCTCTGGGGCCGAAGGCGCGTCATCTGAACAAGGGTTTCGCCTATGCCGATGGAGCGGCCAACCAGTTGTTGCACTGGCAGGGTATCGGTTTTCTGCAAGGCGTTCCGGCTGACATGGCCAGCGTTCCACGCAACGCCCTGTGGGGCGCGCCGCGTGAAGGGGAGAGTCTGGAGCATCAGGCGCGTAGTTATCTGGATGCCAACTGCTCGCACTGCCATAACCCCGAAGGGCCGGGGCGTACCTCAGGTTTGTATCTCGATCCGGCTACGCCGCTGAGCATCGCCTATGGTCTGTGCAAGCAACCCGTGGCCGCGGGCAAGGGCTCCGGTGATCGCCTGGTGGACATTCATCCCGGTGCGCCGGAAAAATCGGTGCTGAGCTTCCGCCTGCACAGCACCGATCCCAGCATCATGATGCCCGAGCTGGGCCGCTCCACCTCCCACCGCGAAGGGCTGGAGGTGATCGACCGCTGGATCGCCAGTCTCGACGGCGAGTGCTGAAGTCGCGCTTAATTATCATCAGTGCTGCCGACGCCTGCTCTATAGTTGTGCATCCATCCGAGCTTGGTGCGGACAATGCCCTAATAAGGTGCTTGTGGGGTGCGGCACGCTGGGAAACAAGCGGGTTGCCTCTGGCATAAGTCTTGCGCTGCACTGAGTATCGTCCAGGCTAGCAGGAGGCCGCCGTGTCGATTCATGTCGCGCTGCACCACGTCACCCACTACCGCTACGACCGTGCGGTGAACCTTGGGCCACAAGTCGTACGTTTGCGGCCGGCGCCGCACAGTCGCACACGCATCCTTTCCTATGCGCTGAAGGTCGAACCGGGCCAGCACTTCATCAACTGGCAGCAAGACCCGCAGGGCAACTACCTGGCGCGCCTGGTGTTTCCCGAAAAGACTCGGGAGTTCAAGGTCGAGGTCGACCTGGTCGCCGAGATGGCGGTGTTCAACCCCTTCGACTTCTTCCTCGAACCCTACGCCGAGCGCATTCCCTTCGCTTACACCGAGGGCGAGCAGCGCGAGTTGGCGCCGTACCTGGTTAAGCTGCCGGCCACGCCGCTGTTCGCCAAGTACCTGGCCGGCATTTCCCGCGAGCCGGTGCCCAGCATCGATTTTCTGGTCGAGCTGAACCAGCGCCTGTCGGCTGACATCCGCTACCTGATCCGCATGGAACCGGGCGTGCAGACGCCGGAACAGTCGCTCGAGCTGGCCGCTGGTTCGTGCCGCGACTCGGCCTGGCTGCTGGTGCAACTGTTGCGTCACCTGGGTCTGGCGGCGCGCTTCGTCTCTGGCTACCTGATCCAGCTCACCGCCGACGTCAAAGCTCTCGACGGCCCCTCCGGCACCGACAAGGACTTCACCGACCTGCACGCCTGGTGCGAGGTGTACCTGCCTGGCGCCGGCTGGGTCGGTCTCGACCCGACTTCAGGCCTGTTTGCCGGCGAAGGCCACATTCCTCTGGCGTGCAGCCCGGAGCCATCCTCGGCGGCGCCGATCACCGGCGGGCTGGACGAGTGCGAGGTGGAGTTCGAGCACCTGATGAGCGTCGAGCGGGTGTGGGAGGCGCCGCGCGTCACCAAGCCTTACAGCGAGGCGCAGTGGCAGGCGATCCAGGCACTGGGCCGGCAGATCGACGATGACCTGCACAAGCACGACGTGCGCCTGACCATGGGCGGTGAACCGACCTTCGTCGCCCTCGATTACCCCGATGACGACGAGTGGAACACCGCCGCGCTCGGGCCGAACAAGCGGCGCCTGGCTGCCGACCTGTTCTATCGCCTGCGCAGTCACTATGCACCCAAGGCGCTGGTGCACTTCGGCCAGGGCAAGTGGTACCCCGGCGAGCAGTTGCCGCGCTGGTCACTGAACTGCTTCTGGCGCCGCGATGGTGAACCGCTGTGGCATGACCCCAGGCTGCTGGCCGATGAGAAGCGTGGCTATGGCGCTAGCGCCGAAACCGCCGCGCGCTTTCTCGCCACGCTGGCAGCGCATCTGGAAGTGGATGCCGGTAACGTTTTCCCGGCCTACGAGGACTGGTTCTATTACCTGTGGCGCGAGCGCAAGCTGCCGGACAACGTCACCCCGGATGACCCGCGCCTGAGCGACCCGCTGGAGCGTGAGCGCCTGCGCAAGGTGTTCGACCAGGGCCTCGAGAACGTGGTCGGCCATGTGCTGCCATTGGCACGCCAGGTGGTGGGCGAGGGCTGGCAGAGCGGGCGCTGGTTCCTGCGCGACGAGCATTGCCGCCTGCTGCCCGGTGACTCGGCGCTGGGCTATCGCCTGCCGCTGGATTCGCTGCCCTGGGTCAGTCAGGCCGACTACCCCTATGTCAATCCGGTCGACCCCAGTCAGGCGCTGCCGCCGTTGCCCAGCCCGGCGCAGATCCAGCGTCAACTGCGCGGTGTCTGGCGCGGCGCGAGTGCCGGCCCGCAGAGCGCGCGTCCGGCCAGCGGGCAATCGGCTGCCGGCATCGTGCGCACCGCACTGTGCGCCGAGCCGCGCGAGGGGCGCCTGTACCTGTTCATGCCGCCGCTGAGCCATCTCGAAGACTATCTGCAGCTGGTCGCAGCCATCGAGGCAGTGGCGGCCGAGCTCAAGTGTCCGGTGTTGCTGGAGGGCTACGAGCCGCCGCTGGACCCGCGCCTGCAGTACTTCCGCGTCACCCCCGATCCGGGCGTGATCGAGGTGAACATCCACCCAGCCGCAAGCTGGGATGAGCTGGTCGAGCGCTGCGAATTTCTCTACGAGGCAGCGCGGCAGTCGCGCCTGTCCAGCGAGAAGTTCATGATCGACGGGCGCCACACTGGCACCGGCGGCGGCAACCACTTCGTCCTCGGCGGCGCCACGCCGGGGGATTCGCCCTTCCTGCGTCGCCCCGACCTGCTGCGCAGCCTGATCAGTTACTGGCACAACCATCCGTCGCTGTCCTACCTGTTCAGCGGTCTGTTTATCGGCCCGACCTCGCAGGCGCCGCGCGTGGACGAGGCGCGCAACGATGCCTTGTACGAACTGGAGATCGCTTTCGCGCAGATGCCCGAGCCGGGCCGCGACTGCCCGCCCTGGCTGGTCGATCGGCTGCTGCGCAACCTGCTGGTGGATGTCACCGGCAACACCCATCGCGCCGAGTTCTGCATCGACAAGCTGTACTCGCCGGACTCGGCCAGCGGTCGCCTCGGCCTGCTCGAGCTGCGCGCCTTCGAGATGCCGCCGCACGCGCAGATGAGCCTGGCCCAGCAACTGCTGCTGCGTGCGCTGATCGCGCGTTTCTGGCAGGAGCCCTACCACCCGGCGAAGCTGGTGCGCTGGGGTACCGAGTTGCATGACCGCTACCTGCTGCCGCATTTCGTCGAGCAGGATTTCGCCGACGTGCTGCAGGAGTTGGGC
Source organism: Ectopseudomonas toyotomiensis (assembly GCF_017167985.1). Taxonomy (NCBI): domain Bacteria; kingdom Pseudomonadati; phylum Pseudomonadota; class Gammaproteobacteria; order Pseudomonadales; family Pseudomonadaceae; genus Ectopseudomonas; species Ectopseudomonas toyotomiensis. The sequence continues at coordinate 3,074,917 of NZ_CP070505.1, forward strand.
AGCTTCGGTTATCGCCTGCGCAGCGAATGGTTCGCCCCGCATCTGGAGTTCCGTTTCCCCAAAGCCGGCGATTTCGTGGTCAAGGGCATCGATCTGGAGCTGCGCCAGGCGCTGGAGCCCTGGCACGTGCTGGGCGAGGAGGGCGCAGTCGGCGGCACCGTGCGTTACGTCGACTCGTCGCTGGAGCGCATGCAGGTGAAGGTGAACGGCATGGCGCCGGATCGCTACGTGCTGACCTGCAACGGCGTGCCGGTGCCGTTGCGCCCGACCGGCAAGGTTGGCGAGTTCGTCGGTGGTGTGCGTTTCCGCGCCTGGCAACCGGCCAGTTGCCTGCAACCGACCATTGGCGTGCATGCGCCGCTGGTGTTCGACCTCATCGACACCTGGATGCAGCGCTCGCTGGGCGGTTGCCAGTATCATGTGGCGCATCCGGGCGGTCGCAACTACGACAGCCTGCCGGTCAACGCCTACGAGGCCGAGAGCCGGCGCCTGGCACGCTTCTTCCGCCTGGGCCATAGCCCAGGCAAGCGCCCTGTCATGCAGCCGATAGACAATAATGAACTGCCGATGACCCTGGATCTGCGTCGCGCCTGACGTCGATTCCATCTGTGGGAGGGGCTTTAGCCGCGAGCTGTCGCCGCTGAAGCGCCTCCCACGGATGCGGTATCAAACTGCATCACGCTGCACCGCCTTGCCACTGCCGAGCCTGCCATGCACGACCTGCTAGCCGATTACCCGCCGCCTAACGGTGCCTACCACGAACTGCTCGACGCCAAGGGCAACGTGCGCCCGCATTGGCGCCGCCTTTATGAACAACTGGCACGCAGCCGCCCGGAGCACCTGGCGCAGCGCGAGGCCATGCTGGCGCGGCAGATCCAGGAAAACGGCGTTACCTACAACGTCTACGCCGACCCCGACGGCGCCGACCGACCCTGGGAACTGGACCTGCTGCCCAACCTGATACCGGCTGACGAGTGGCAGCAGATCGCTGCTGGCGTGGCGCAGCGCGCGACCCTGCTCAACCGCGTGCTGGCCGATCTCTACGGCCCGCAGAAGCTGATCGCCGAAGGCCTGCTGCCGACCGAGCTGGTGTTCGGCCACAACAACTTCCTCTGGCCCTGCCAGGGCATGCAGGCGCCTGGAGGCACCTGGCTGCACCTGTACGCGGTGGATCTGGCGCGGGCGCCGGACGGGCGCTGGTGGGTTACGGCCGACCGTACCCAGGCACCCTCTGGTGCCGGTTATGCGTTGGAGAACCGGCAGATCGTCTCGCGTGCCTTCCCCGAGCTGTACCGCGACCTGCGCGTGCAGTACCTGGCCAGCTTCTTCCGTACCCTGCAGGACACCCTGGCACGCCAGGCGCCGAGCGGTGGCGAGACGCCGCTGGTGGTGCTGTTGACGCCGGGGCGCTTCAACGAAAGCTATTTCGAGCACCTGTACCTGGCGCGTCAGCTCGGCTACCCGCTGGTCGAAGGCAGCGACCTGACCGTGCGCGATGCCACCCTCTACCTCAAGACCCTGGCCGGCCTGCGCCGTGTGCACGCGGTGCTGCGCCGCCTTGACGACGACTATTGCGACCCGCTGGAGCTGCGCACCGATTCCGCCCTCGGCGTGCCCGGCCTGCTCGAAGCCGTGCGCCGTGGTCGCGTGCTGGTGGCCAATGCTCTGGGCAGCGGCGTGCTGGAGTCGCCCGGCCTGCCCGGTTTCTTGCCGGCGATCAGCGAGCACCTGTTGGGTGAGGAGCTGCTGCTGCCGTCCATCGCCAGTTGGTGGTGCGGTGAGCCGCCGGTGCTGGACGAGGCGCTGGAGAAGCTCGACCAGTTGCTGGTGCGTCCGGCGTTCCCCTCGCAGAGCTTCACGCCGGTGTTCGGTCGTGACCTGGACGAGGCGCAGCGCACCAAGCTGGCCGAACGGCTGCAGGCACGCCCCTACGCCTATGTCGCGCAAGCGCGGGCCAAGCTGTCGCAGGCACCGGTGTGGGATGGCAGCGGTTTGCAGCCGCGGGCCATCGGCATGCGCGTATTCGCCGTGGCCAGTGCCGATGGCTACCGGGTGATGCCCGGAGGCCTGACCCGCGCGGCCGCTGAGGCCGATGCGGAGGTGGTATCGATGCAGCGCGGCGGGGCGAGCAAGGACACCTGGGTGCTCGGCACGCGGCAGAGCGGCGGCGAGCCCTGGCAGACGCAACGCACCCTGGGCACTGCCGACCTGGTGCGCAGCGACCCCTTCCTGCCCTCACGCGTGGTGGAGAACCTGTACTGGTTTGGTCGTTACGCCGAGCGCTGCGAAGGCAATGCGCGCCTGCTGCGTATCATGCTGGCGCGCTACGTCGATGATGATGACGACCCGCAGGCGCTGCAGAGCGCGTTGGCATTGGCGCAGGATTTGGGACTGCTGGCAGATCCCGAGGAAGGTGAACTGGCCGAGCGTCTGCTGCAGGCGCTGCTGGGCAGCGACTGGCCGGCCAGCCTGCGCTCCAATCTGCAGCGCTTGCAGTGGGCCGCTGGCAGCGTGCGCGGCAAGCTGTCCCAGGCCAACTGGCAGGCGCTGGTGGAATTGCAGCGCGAGGCGCAGTTGCTTGAAGGTCAACCGGCCGACTTCGGTGAACTGCTGGATTTTCTCAACCGCCTGCTGATGTCGCTGGCGGCGCTGTCGGGCTTCGCCCTCGACGACATGACCCGCGACGACGGCTGGCGCTTTCTCATGCTCGGCCGCTATATCGAGCGTTTGCAGTTTCTCTGCGACAGCTTCGCCGGCTTCCTGCGCAGCGGTTCGGCTACCGACCAGTCGGCGCTGGAATGGCTGCTGGAACTGGGCAACAGCAGCATCACCTACCGCACCCGTTACCTGGCCTCGGCGCAGTTGATTCCGGTACTCGACCTGTTGCTGCTCGATGAGCAGAACCCGCACGCCGTGATCTTTCAGATGCGCACCCTGCTGCGTTCGCTGGAAGGGCTCAACGAACGTTTCGAGCTGCCAGCCGAGCGCTACCTGGTCTATCTGGAGCAGCAGCTCACCGCCTTCAGCCTAGCCAGCCTGGAAAACCCATTGTTCGGCCCCGGTAGCACTCGGGCGGTGCTTGAAGGCCTGGCCGATTTGCTGGTGGCCATCAGTGAGGCCGCCGGCGCGGTCTCCGATCATCTCGGGCTGCGTTTCTTCGCCCATGTCGATGTCAGCCAGCGGACGCAATCCTCATGAGCAGCGCGTTGTATCAGGTGCTTCACGACACCCATTACCGATACTCGGCGCCGGTTTCCCTGGCCCAGCAGCTGGCGCACCTGTGGCCGCGTGACTGCCCCTGGCAGCGCTGCCACGAGCAGGAGCTGCGCATCGACCCGCAGCCCTGCCAGCGCCGCGACGGCCTGGACGTGTTCGGCAACCCACTGACTCGGCTGGTGTTCGAGCGCCCGCATGAGCAGCTCAGCGTCAGCGCACGGTTGCGCGTCGAGGTGCTCACGCGTGTGCCGTTGGAGCTGGACGACTCGCCGAACTGGGAGGCTGCGTGCGCCGCGCTCAGCTACAGCGGCAAACGGATGGAGCCTGCATTGCTGGAGGCAGCACGCTACCGTTTCGAGTCGCCCTACGTGCGTCTCAAGCAGGTATTCGCCGACTACGCCGACGATTGCTTCACGCCGGGGCGCCCGCTGCTGCAGGCATGTCAGGCGCTGATGCAGAAGATTTTCGACGAGTTCAGTTTCGATGCCGAAGCCACTCAGGTGGCGACGCCGCTGCTGCAGGTGCTGGAGGAAAAGCGCGGGGTCTGCCAGGACTTCGCCCACCTGATGCTCGCCTGCCTGCGCTCGCGTGGCCTGGCGGCGCGCTACGTCAGCGGCTACCTGCTGACCCAGCCACCACCCGGCCAGCCACGCCTGATCGGCGCGGATGCCTCGCACGCCTGGGTGTCGCTGTATTGCCCGCGGCAGGGTTGGGTGGATTTCGATCCGACCAACAACGTGCGTCCGGCACTGGAGCACATCACCCTGGCCTGGGGCCGGGATTTCTCCGACGTGTCGCCGTTGCGAGGGGTGATTCTGGGGGGCGGCAGCCACGACCCGGACGTGCAGGTGACGGTGCTGCCGCTGGGATGAGGTTCGTGGGAGGGCGCGACAGGCGCATCTCCCACGGTTTGTGGTGGCCTCAGTCGACCAGGGCCAGACTGCCTTTCATCAGCGAGTAGTGGCCAGGGAAGGAGCAGAAGAAGCTGTAGTCTTCGCCTGCCGCCAGCTTGCTGACATCGAAGGTTACCGAAGTGCTTTCGCCACCGCCGATCAGATCGGTATGGGCGATCACACGCTCGTCGCCGGCCTTGAGGTAGCTGGCATCAGGGCCGGCAGAGATGCCGTCGGTGGCCACGCCGGGCATGTCGGCGGTCTTGCTCAGCACCCAGTTATGGCCCATCGCGGTCTTGGGCAGCGAGCCGGTGTGCTTGAGGTTGACGGTGAAGGTCTTGCAGCTCTTGCTGACGGAGATGGCCTGGGTGTTGAAGGTCATCTGATCGGTCGACTCGACATCTACCGCGCATTCGGCAGCCAGAAGCGGTGTGCTGGCAAGTCCGAGCAGCGCCAGCAGGGCAACGTTACGCAACATCTTGATTCCTCCAGTTTCTGATAACCCGGTCAGGTCTGAAGAGACTCGCACAGCTGCCTGCGCTTATGGATGCGACCGAACGCCACGCCTGGTTATCCAGAAAAGCTGTGGATAATTCTGTGGGGAAGCTCTGTGATGCCAGCTCGAGGCCTGTTTCCGCGGGCTTTCTGGGTATCTGGTCAGCTTTTGCCCAGGACACCTGCTCGCCACTGAAAAATGCTTTGAAATGAATTGCTTGAGCGAGAAGTCAAGGCTTCTGAGCATGTCTGGACAGCCACTGGCCGGTTATCCACGAAAGCCGTGGAGCAAGCTGTGGATAAGCTTGGGGAAAGCCGGCCTCGACTGCGCCCGGCAAGGGGCGCAGACGATTGATGAGAAAGTGAGCGTTTTCTTAAGCGGACTGCGGTTTGCGCAGGGCCTGCCACAGGCGTGTGGCGAGGCTGACCAGCGGTACGCTGAGCAAGCCGGCGACGACACCCAGCAGGGCATTGAGCAGCGTCGGCACTATCGCCGAGAGCAGGAGGCCGGCGTCGCGCGCGACCCATTCGGCGGCGTGATGCACGGCGCTTTCCACCGGCGGCAGGCCATGACTGAGAATGCCGCCGCCGACCATGAACATGGCTGCTGTGCCGATCACCGACAATGCCTTCATCAGCCAGGGGGCCAGGCGCAGGATGCCGCGGCCGCAGGCCTGCGCGAGGGCGCTGGTGCGCTGGCTGAGGTAGAGCCCGGCGTCGTCGAGCTTGACGATGCCGGCCACCAGGCCATAGACGCCGACGGTCATCAGCAGAGCGATGCCGCTGAGCACCAGTACCTGATTGAGAAAGCTGGCGGTGGCGACGGTGCCGAGGGTGATGGCGATGATCTCGGCCGACAGTACGAAATCGGTACGCACCGCACCACGGATCTTGTCGCGCTCGAATGCCACCAGGTCCACCTGCGCATCGGCGATGGCCGCCAGGTGTGCCTGTTGTTCGTCATCCTCATGCTTGTGCAGCAGTTTGTGCAGCAGCTTCTCGGCGCCTTCGTAGCAGAGGAACAGACCACCGAGCATCAACAAGGGCACCACCAGCCAGGGCGCCACGGCGCTGATCAGCAGCGCCGCCGGCACCAGGATCGCCTTGTTGACCAGCGAGCCCTTGGCTACGGCCCAGACCACCGGCAGTTCGCGATCCGCCTTGACCCCGGTGACCTGCTGGGCATTTAGTGCGAGGTCGTCGCCCAGTACACCGGCGGTCTTGCGCGCGGCGATCTTGGTCATGGTGGCGACGTCGTCGAGTACCGTGCTGATGTCGTCGATCAGGGCGAGCAGGCTGCTTCCGGCCATGTTGCGGCTTCCATGAGAGAGAGAAGCCGCAGAGCGTAGCATTGTGTTACATGTCTGCGTACAGGTTCAGACGGGCGCGCGATCTACCCACTTCGGCGCCGCGCTGGGGCGCCATTCGCTGAGGGCATCGAGCAGGTTCTGCGGGTTGCCTGCGATCTGCAGCATCTCGCGGTGCTGTGGGCGAACGAAGCGCTCGGCGACCAGATGATCGAGGAAGTCGCCGAGTTTGCTGTAAAAACCGTTCACCTCCAGCAGGCCCAGCGGTTTGGCGTGGTAACCCAACTGGCCCCAGGTCCACACCTCGAACAGCTCTTCCAGGGTGCCGAGGCCGCCGGGCAGGGCGATGAAGGCATCTGACAGCTCGGCCATGCGCGCCTTGCGTGCATGCATGCCGTCCACCACTTCCAGGCAGGTCAGGTTGCGATGGCCGATCTCGGCGCGCTCCAGGCTTTGCGGGATGATACCGATCACTTCGCCACCGGCGTTCAACGCCGCATCGGCGACCACACCCATCAGGCCGACGGCGCCGCCACCATAGATCAGGCGAATGCCGCGCTCGGCCAGGTGCTGGCCGAGCGCTTCGGCAGCCTCGCGGTAAACGGGACTGGCGCCAGGGCTGGCACCACAGAAGACACAGACACTATGCAGGGACATGCAACGACTCCTTGGGCAAATAAGCCAAGGGTAACCAGCCGCTGCGTTCGCACCAAGTATCAGTGCCGCGTATCAATGCCGCAGGTGGCGCAGGCGTAACTGGCGAGCAATTGCTTGAGCAGATCGTTGAGGTACATGGCGCGGCTTCCTGACGCGGGGACATGTGGTTCAGGCTAGTCCCGTTGCTGGCGCCGCGCCGTTAGATTGTTTCGATGATGGCAATAGTCGCGGCTCGCTCAGACCAGTTCCATCGCACTCATCCCGGCCAGACCCAGCAGCACCACGCCGCAGGCTGCGTAAGTCAGGCGGTGCCAGAGCAGCGACGCGGCGCGGCGAAACCAGTCCACCAGGCCGGCGCAGATGAAGCACCAGAGCAGCGAGGACACCATGAAGCCGGCGAAGAACACCGCCAGGTGCGTCGGCGTTGGCTGGGCAACGCCGATGGCCGCCATCGCCCCGCCCATGGCGGCCCAGTAGACGATGTTCTGCGGGTTGGTCAGCGACAGCGCAGCGCCAGCGGCGAATGCGCCTCCGGCCGCGACCTGACCATCGTCGCTGGGTTGCGGCGGGCGATGGGCGTCGCGCAGCGACTGGTAGCCGAGCCAGGCCAGATACAGTGCGCTGGCCAGGGTCAGCGGGTAACGAATCTGTGCGCTGTCGAGCAGCAGCGCCAGGCCGGTCAGGCCCAGGGCGGCCCAGGTAGCATCGCCCACCAGCGAGCCGATCTGTACCAACAATGCCGGTTTGTAGCCGTCACGCAGCCCGCGGCGCAGGGTTTCGCTGAAAACGGCACCTGGCGCGGCGTTGAAGACGAAGCCGAGGAGCATGGCGGCGAGGAAGAAACTGAACATGAAGTATCCTTACAAGAAGAGGCAGGGCAGGGAAGCGTGAGGTTCATAGCAGGTGGCGTGCCAGACGCCGATAATAAAGTTTTCCACGGGGTCTGTGGGTATCTCTGTGGATAAGCTGGTGGTGCTCCTCTGCTGGCCTCGTCATGCGTTGCTCCGGCCATGCTGACGAATATTTGAGCAACGGAGTTTTTCCTTTGTACACAGTGGGTTGACAGTTTGAAGGGATTTTTTAGGGCTGTTGTTGGTTGTCCACGATGTCTGTGGATAATTTTGTTGGTAATCCCTGTAAGCATTGCTGATGGCTTCATGTGGCGGGGCTTTCAGCGTTTTGCTGGTTTTTTGATCAGCGTCTGTGAAGGATCGGGCGAGGACGGAAACGGGTCGAGTTGTCCAGTGTTTTCGCCGGCCGCTCTGTGGGCGCAGCAGGTTATCCCCGGATTCTGTTGGCAGGTTTGTGGATAAGCTGGTGGCAAGGCCATCAAGCGCCTTTCGGGCGGGCTCGAAGAGCAAGTGGCGAGTTGCTCGCCATCATTGTGGCTGCAGCGCGCCGAGCTGTGTCGAGCGGCCGAGCAGCTGCAAGGCGCGATCCGGGTAGTCGGTGATCAGCCCGTTGGCGCCCATTTCCAGTAATCGCCGCATTTCCGGCTGTTCGTTGATTGTCCACAGCTGTACGTGCAAGCCACGCGTCTGTGCATTGCCGATGAGGCGCGGGGTGGCCAGGGTCAGGCCGCTGTGCTGGGGCGGAATCTGCAGTACCGGGTAGGAGGGTGATAGCAGGTCGCTCAGACCCAACCAGTTCAGCGCCAGCAACAGGCGCACCGAAACCGGTCCGGCCGAGGTGGCGACCTCCGGACAGAGCTCACGAAAGCGCTTGAGGCTGCGCTCATGAAAGCTGCCGACGATGACCCGATCGAGTTGGTCATAAGCCGCCAGCATTTCGCAGAGCACAGCTTCCATGCCGACATCGGGCACCTTGATTTCGAGCGCCTTGGGGATCAATGGGAAGCGCTCGAACACCTCCTCCAGCGCGGCGATGCGCGTACCCTGGCCACGGTAGGGATAGCTCTGGCCGCCATCGGCCGTCCATTTGTAGCCGGCATCGAGCGCTTGCAGTTCGGCGAGGCTGAAGTGCGCGACCGGGCCCTGGCCATTGGTGGTGCGTTCCAGGGTTTCATCATGGATCACCACCAGCTTGGCGTCCTGACTCAGGTGCAGATCCATCTCCAGCATGTCGACGCCGAGAGCAGCGGCGCGTTCGAAGGCGAACAGGGTGTTCTCCGGCCATAGCCCCTTGCCACCGCGATGGGCGATCACCAGAGGGCGTTCGCCGAGGTCTTCGAGCACCGCAGGCATGCTCGCCTGACGGCTGGTCAGCGTCAGTACCAGCACGATGATGCCGATCAGCAGCAGCGGGACGAGCAGAAATCGGGTGAAGCGCAGCATGGGCCGGGTCTCGAAAGCGGTTCGGGACTTTGTGCCCCAGCGCAGGGGGCGTTGGCAAGTGCTGTGGTGGCGGTCGGTAAGGTACGTCGCGCACCGCAGTGTTCGCGATGGACGAGTCGACATCGGTGCGCATGGCGCACCCTACCGATTGCCGGCGCTTAGCTGGCCAGCAGCCAGACGCCAGTGGCGGCTGACGCAGCGCCAGCGATGCGCACCAGCGGTGCGGCCGCTCGCGGCAGAAATCGCACCAGGGCGAAGCCGACAGCGTGCAGTGCTGCGGTGGCGACGATAAAGCCGATGGCGTAGCCGAAGGGGCTGGCCAGGTCCGGCAGCTCCAGGCCGTGGGCGACGCCGTGGGTCAGGGCAAATACTGCGGTCAGGGTCATGGATGCGGCCATTGGCAGGCGCGCCGCCACGGCCACCAGCAGACCGAAGGCCAGCACCGAACCGGCGATGCCGGTTTCCATCAGCGGAATTTCCACCCCGGCGAAACCCAGCAGGCCGCCGATCAGCATGCTGCCGACGAAGGTCGCCGGCAGCGCCCAGCGTGCTGCGCCACTCTGCTGCGCGGCCCACAGGCCAACGGCGAACATCGCCAGCAGGTGATCCAGGCCAAACACCGGGTGGGCCAGGCCGGCCATGATCCCGGAGTCACCATGCCCTGGGTGGGCGAAGGCCAGCGCCGGGGTGCAGAACAGGGCGATGGCGTAGAGGGTTTTGCGCAGATTCATGTGGATCTCCTTGAGGTGGAATCAGGCCGCCGTGAGCATGCCCTGGCGTTCTATGAAGGCGATGATCTCGTCGAGACCCTGGCCGATTTTTTGATTGCTGAAGACGAAGGGCTTGTCGCCGCGCATCTTCAGGGTGTCGCGCTCCATCACTTCGAGCGAGGCGCCGACCATGGGGGCCAGGTCGACCTTGTTGATCACCAGCAGGTCGGACTTGCAGATGCCTGGGCCGCCCTTGCGTGGCAGCTTGTCGCCGGCGGATACGTCGATCACGTAGAGGGTCAGGTCGGACAGCTCGGGGCTGAAGGTGGCCGACAGGTTGTCGCCGCCGGACTCGACGATGATCAGGTCCAGGCCAGGGAAGCGGCGGTTGAGCTGCTCCACGGCTTCCAGGTTGATCGAGGCGTCCTCGCGGATAGCGGTGTGCGGACAGCCGCCGGTTTCCACGCCGATGATGCGCTCGGGCTCCAGGGCCTCGTTGCGCACCAGGAACTGGGCGTCTTCCTGGGTATAGATATCGTTGGTGACCACGGCGATGTTGTAGCGCTCGCGCAGGGCGCGGCACAGGGCCAGGGTCAGGGCGGTCTTGCCGGAACCGACCGGGCCGCCGATACCGACACGCAGAGGTTGGCTGTTCATGTGCTGATGTTCCTCGTCAGGAGCGGAAGAGACGCGAGTACTGGCGTTCGTGCGCCATGCTCGCCAAGGCCAGGCCGAAGGCGGCACTGCCCCAGTGTTCGGGAGAAAGACTGGCGGCCTGCTGCTGGGCGGCCTCGAGCGTTGGCAGCAGGCGGCTGGTCAGGCGCTGGGCGGCCTGCTGGCCCAGCGGCAGCACCTTCATCAGGACGGCCAGCTGGTTTTCCAGCCAGCCCCAGAGCCAGGCGGCCAGCGCATCGTCCGGGGTGATCTGCCAGGCGCGTGCGGCCAGCGCCCAGGCCAGGGCCAGGCCCGGTTCGTGCTGGGTTGCGAGCAGTTCGCGCGCGGCTTCGTCCAGCTCGGGCAGGCCTTCGAGCAGTTGCCGCAGCGAGTACCCCATCTGCCGACTTTCCAGGGCCAGTTCGCGGGTTTCGCGGCTGGCGCGGTGCCGTTCGGCCAGTGCCTGCAGGTGCGGCCAGTCGTCCTCGTGCGCGGCGCGACAATGTGCCAGCAGCAGCGGTGCTTCGAAGCGGGCGAGGTTGAGCGTGAGCTGATCGGCCAGCCAGCGTTCGGCGGCGTCGGCATCCTGGATCAGGCCGCTGTCTATCGCCCACTCCAGGCCTTGCGAGTAGCTGTAACCGCCGATGGGCAGCTGCGGGCTGGCCAGGCGCAGCAGTGCCCAGGCCGGCTTCATGAGCTGACCCCGATACGCGCGGGCGACGGCGCTTGGCTCACTTGCGCACACCGAACTGGTGCAGGCGCGGGCCGTAGTTGAATTCCTCGTCGCCATGATGGGAGTGATGGTGGCCGCCGCCATAGGCGCCCTGTTCAGGCTGGTAGGGCGCTTCGATGGCCTCGACAGTGGCGCCGAGCTGTTCGAGCATGGCCTTGAGCACATAGTCGTCGGGCAGGCGCAGCCAGCCGTCACCCAGTTGCAGGGCGACATGGCGGTTGCCCAGGTGGTAGGCGGCGCGCATCAGCTCGAAGGGGCTGGCGCAGGTGACATGCAGCAGCGGCTCGGCCTTGGCGCGCACGCGTACGATGCGTCCGTCCTTGGCCTGCAGAAACTCACCATCGGCCAGTGCCGGTTGGCCGCGTTCGAGGAGCAGGCCGACCTCTTCGCCCGCCGTGGTGAAGCAGCGCAGACGGCTTTTGCTACGGGCTTCGAAGGTCAGTTCCAGTTCGGCGTCAGCAGCAGCCTGCGGCGCGATTCGGGCGTGGATCACCAGCATCTGTGTTTATTCCGGGGCAATGTGCCCGGAAATAGTGCAAGTGGCTTGCCAAGGCTGGAGAGTGGCGCAAGGCAGCGCATTTCTGCGTGCTGTGGATAACTTGGCGAGGCGGTCAGGATTTATTTGGTGCGTTTTCGTTGTTGGTGCACGATTGTGGTGCGCGCTACTCGGAAGGCTTGCCCAGGCCCAGCCAGTGCTTGCCACCGACCATGATGAAGCGCAGCTGCTGAATGACCTTGGCTTCTGCCGTGAGGTGCACCGGCAGGGTTTCAGCGGGCGGGTCGATCAGTTCGGGCAGGGTGGCGAATACCGTCTTCACCACCAGATCCGACACCACGTCGAGCGCTGCATCATCAAGGTGCGGCATGCGATTCATCAGCTTGAGGTCGGCGGCCAAGTCGCTGGTGATGCGTTCGCGCAGGGCCGCAACGGCCTGGCGTACCGGTTGCGAACCGCCGTACTGCTCGCGGGCGAGAAAGAGGAACTGAGCGCGATTGGCAGCCACTTCGGCAAGGAAGATACGCACCGAGGCGTCGATCATGCCGCGCATCTCGAACTCATGGCGGCGCACCTGGCGGATCGCCGCACGGAAGGTTTCGCCCACCTCTGCCACCAGCGCCAGGCCCAGTTCGTCCATATCGGCGAAGTGACGATAGAAACCGGTGGGCACGATACCGGCAACGCGCGTCACCTCGCGCAGGCTCAGGCTGCCAAAGCCACGCCCGCTCTCCATCAAGGTAAGGGCGGCGTCCATCAGGGACTGGCGAGTCTGCTGCTTCTGTTCGGCGCGTGGCGTCATGCGAAATCGGGTCATTGAGCGATGCCGCACTCTAGCAAATGCACGGCGCCAGCGTCGAACCGCGCGGATGTAGTTCGGTGAACGACTGTTGACTGAAATACAGGCTATCTGTCAGCCTTGTGCACAAGTGTTCACTGGAATCCATTCATGGCTCTGCTTTCCCTGTCACTGGCGCGGCATGTCGCTCGCGGTCTGCAACCGCTGCGCCGGCTCTGTGCGGTCGGTTGGTTGCGTGAGGCAGATATCGATCTGTGCTTGCGCCTGCTACACCCGGCACTGCGCCTCAATCGCGTGTTCGCCCAGGTCGAGGCGCGCCGTTGGGTGGCCGACGACATGCTGGTACTTGAGCTGCGCTGCAACGGCAATGCGCAGGACTGGCGAGCCGGGCAACACGTTCAGCTGTATCTGGAGCAGGACGGCGTGCGTCACGGGCGCAGTTACAGTCTCACGTCAGTGGCTGCCGACGGGCGCATCGAGCTTGCGATCAAACGCCAGCCGGGCGGGCGCCTGTCCAATTTGCTGCTCGATCATCTGGAGGTGGGTGAGGTGGTCGAGTTGGGTCAGGCATTTGGCGATTTCGCCTGGCCGCAGGAGCAGAATGCGGTGTTGCTGCTGGCGGCTGGCAGTGGCATCACGCCGTTGCTCGGTTTGTTGCGTGATGCACTGGCGCGTGGCTTTTCTGCGCCGGTGATGCTGCTGCATCAGGTACGTCGCCGGGGGCAGCAGGCCTTTGCCGAAGAGCTGCAGGCGCTGGCTGCGCGTTACACCAACTTCCAGGTGCGCTGGGCCTTCAGTGGTGAGGATGGTGGCCGCCTGACGGCCGAACAGCTGGCGGCGCTGCCGTGCGCGCACCTGTTGATATGCGGCCCGCGTGGTTTCGTCGATCAGGCGTGCGGCTGGTGGCGCGACGCCGGGTGCGGGCGCAGCCTGCAGGCGGAAAGCTTCAGCCCACTGCCGGTGCTGGCTGAGGCCGATACCGGCGAGGTTCGTCTGCGCTTTGCGCGCAGCGGCCAGCAGGTTTCGGGCAACGGCAACGCCAGCCTGCTGGAGCAGGCCGAGGCCAGCGGGCTGCGCCCGGCTCATGGCTGTCGCCAGGGCATCTGCACCAGCTGCACTTGCCTGCTGCTGGCCGGCACGGTGCGCGATCTGCGCAGTGGTGAGCTGTTCGCCGAGCCCAACCAACCCATTCGCTTGTGCGTCAGCGCCCCGCATGGGGATGTGGAGATCGATCTGTGACGGCTCGTGTTGATCGTGAGTTGAACCCCGCCGAACTCGAAGCCTTCGGCCAGGAGCTGGATGCTCTGCGCCAGCGCACCCTGGCTGATCTGGGCGAGGCCGATGCGCGCTATATCCGCCGTGTGCGTGGCGTGGTGCGCCTGTGCTGCTGGAGTGGACGTGCGCTGCTGATGCTGGGCTGGTTTCCACCTACCTGGCTGCTCGGCACCTTCTTGCTGGGGCTGGGCAAGATCCTCGAGAACATGGAGCTGGGCCACAACGTCATGCACGGCCAGTACGACTGGATGAACGACCCGGAATTCGCCGGGCGCCAGTACGAATGGGACATCGTCGGGCCGGCCGATTTCTGGCGGCATACGCATAACCACGTGCATCACACCTACACCAACGTACTGGGCATGGACGATGACGTCGGCTATGGCGTGGTGCGCCTGTTCCCCGAACAGCGCTGGAAGCCGTTCTACCGCTGGCAACCCTTGTGGGTGACGATCCAGGCGCTGCTGTTCCAGTACGCCGTGGCCATCCAGCACCTGCGCCTGGACAAGCTGGTGAAAGGCCGCATCAGCAAGGAGGAAGTACGGCCGCTGGCGCGTCAGTTCGGCGCCAAGCTGGCGCGGCAGTGGGGCAAGGACTATCTGGCGTTTCCGCTGCTGGCCGTGCTGCTCGGCGCCAATGCACTGGCCGTACTGACCGGCAACCTGGTGGCCAATCTGCTGCGCAATCTGTGGACCTTTCTGGTGATCTTCTGCGGCCATTTCACCGAGAAGGCGGCGGTGTTTGCACCCGAAGTATTGGAAGGGGAGACGCGTGGGCACTGGTACCTGCGCCAGCTGCGTGGTTCCAGCAATCTGTCCGGTGGGCCGCTGCTGCATATTCTGACCGGCAACCTCAGCCATCAGATCGAGCATCACCTGTTCCCCGATCTGCCGGCTCGGCGCTATGCCGAACTGGCGCGCGAGGTGCGCCTGATCGCCCAGCGCTATGGTCAGCATTACAACTGCGGCACCTTGTGGGGACAATTTGCGACCGTGCTGCGGCGTATCTGGATCTACCGTTTACCCGCTGCCGGGATGGCGTGACTCGCGTGAAAGGCATAAAAAAGCCCGGCATGCGCCGGGCTTTGGGGGTGTGACTACAGGGCTCAGGCCGTGTGGCCACGCTGCTTGATCAGGCGATCGGAACCACCCTCGGCCAGCTGAACACGCTGGGCGCCCGGAGTACGCTCATAGCCGCCCTCTACCAGTTGGATGCGCTGGGCACCCGGCGTGCGGTCGGAACCGTCTTCGGCGAGCGGTGCGATGGGTTGCTGTTGTACCTGGCTGTCCTTGGCTTCGCCCACCAGAGGGAAGGGCGCGCTGCTCGATGCGGCGAATACGCTGGTGGTGATCAGACTAAGGGCCAGAGTGGCGAGGGTCAGTTGAGCTTTCATGTCGATGTCTCCTTGGGGAGTAATAAGTGGCGTCGGAGTCAATTCTTGAGGACATGAGCGCAGATAAGAACTTGACTGGCCTGATAGTGAACATCGACCCTCTCAATACTCGATCGGAAGGCTCTATCTCGGGGCTTGTGGGCGGGCGTTACGCGTCGCGACGAATGTTTAGCCAGGCATCGCGCTGAATGCCGGGCGCGCGTATGCTTGGCGACCCTTGCGGGTCGTGCTCGATCCGTCCTCTTTTGCAGTTCCCTGGAGGCAGGCTCAGCAATGCTCGCGGCACAGGCAATTTTGCCGATCTTCGCTCTGATCGTTCTCGGCTATCTGCTCGGCTGGCGCCAGTGGCTCACCAACGAGTCGGCGGCCGGTCTGGCCAACATCACCTTCAAGCTGTTCATGCCGACGCTGCTGTTCGCCGGTATCGCCAAGGCATCGCTGGCTGAAGGTCTGTCGCCAATGCTGCTGTTGGCCTACTACCTGCCGGTACTGCTGGTGTTCGGCGCGGTAAACGTACTGGCGCACTGGCGTCGCGGTACGGCGACGCCGCTGGGATTGGTGGCGGCGTTCTCCAACAACGTGCTGGTGGGCATTCCGCTGATCGCCAGCCTGATGGGCAACGACGGCCTGCTCTACGTGTTCGCCATCCTGGTGTTTCACAGCCTCACGCTGTTTTCCCTGCACAGTTTCTATGCCGCTTTCGGTAGTCAGGAGCGTGTCGACGGTCGCGCGCTGCTGAAGAACCTGGCCAACCCGATGATCATTGGGCTGGGATTGGGCGCACTGCTCAACCTGTCCGGGCTGCAGGTGCCGGAGAGCCTGTGGCGGGCGATCACCTGGCTGGGCCAGGCTGCCTTGCCTTGTGCCCTGATCGTGCTCGGCGCCAGCCTGTCGCGTTATCGTCTGCGTCCTACCGGCGAGGCCTGGGGCGTGGCCTTGGCCAAGCTGCTGCTGTTCCCGGCGCTGGTGTGGTGGCTCAGCGGCCAGTTGCCTGGCCTGAACGAGACGGCGCGCAGCGTGTTGGTGCTGCTCGCTGCTTGCCCCAGCGGGGTCAACGTAATGGCTTTTGCCCGTACGGCCGAAGACAGCCGTAGCGTCAGCGCGGCGATCTCGCTATCGACGCTGTTGGCGGCGGTTTCACTGCCGTTGTGGATGCTGCTGGTAGGGTTCTGATTGTTCTGTCTGGCGATTCCCTCTTCCGGGCGATAGGCGTGTTCGCGGTGGTCAGCTAGCATCGCGCTTCCGATCCATTCAGGACTGCCCAGATGAAACGCCTCGCCCATGCGCTGCTCGGCCTGCTGTTGGTGTTCGGGTTGACCCTTGCCGCTTTCGTCGCACTCAGCTGGGCCCCGGATCTCCCGCTGGACGAACTCAAGGCGCGCTGGGCGCCACCGCCTTCGCAGTTCGTCGAGATCGATGGAATGTCGGTGCACCTGCGTGATCAGGGGCGGCGCGATGACCCCGAGCCCATCCTGCTGTTGCACGGCACCTCCGCCAGCCTGCATACCTGGGACGGTTGGGTAAAAGAGCTGGCCAAGCAGCGTCGCGTGATCAGCCTGGACTTACCTGGTTTCGGCCTGACCGGGCCATTTCCCGATGGTGATTACCGCGTCGAGCACTACACAGGCTTTCTCCGCAGTCTGCTCGATCATCTGCAGGTGAGCCGTGTAGTGCTGGTCGGCAACAGTTTCGGCGGCCAGTTGGCGTGGCGCTTTGCCCTGGCCCATCCCGAACGCAGCGCGCGTCTGGTGCTGGTGGATGCAGCCGGCTATCCGCGCAACGCCGAGTCGGTGCCGATAGGCTTTCGTCTGGCCGGCATCCCGGCATTGGCGCCGTTGATGAGCCGCTTGCTGCCGCGGAGCATGATCGAGTCGAGCGTGCGCAATGTTTATGGCGATCCAGACAAAGTCGATGACGAACTGGTCGAGCGTTACTACCAGCTGACCCTGCGTGCCGGCAATCGTCAGGCCTTGCGTCAGCGCTTCGCCCAGGCCCCCAGTGGCGAGCTGCATGAGCGCATCGGCGAACTGCAATTGCCGACGCTGATCATCTGGGGTGGGCGTGATCGGCTGATTCCGCCGGACAATGCCGAACGTTTCGCCGCTGACATCGCCGACAGCCAGTTGGTGCTGTTCGACGACCTTGGCCATGTGCCCCAGGAGGAGGAGCCGCAGCGCACCGTTGCGGTGCTCGTTGCCTTTCTGCAGCGCTGAGGCTCTAGCACGGTATTTTCCAAGCCTTTGATTTTATTCGTGGAAGCGCTGGCTGTTAATGGCTGGCGCGTTTCCTGCTATGGCTCGGCGGGGCGGTTGGCTTTGGCGAATCTTCGTCTAGGCTGACGGGATAACGAACAAGAAAAGCAGGAAACTGCATGCGCAAGGGCATTAGAGCTTTCGTCCGGGTAGTGGACGCATTCAACCGGAGGGTCGGGCGTTTCGCCATGTACCTGATCTTCGCCATGCTGGCGGTGCTCCTGTACTCCTCCATCAGCAAGACCTTCTTCACCCCATCGATATGGACCCTGGAAAGCGCCCAGTTCCTCATGGTCGCCTACTTCCTGCTCGGCGGTGCCTACTCGATGCAGCTCGACGCTCATGTGCGCATGGACCTGGTCTACAGCGCCTGGTCGCCGCGCACCCGCGCCGTGGTCGATGCGATCACCGTGTTGATGCTGATCTTCTATCTGGTGATGCTGCTGATCGGCGGCATCTCCTCCACCGAGTACGCCATCGAATACAAGGAGACCAGCTACTCGGCCTGGTCGCCCCATATGGCGCCGATCAAGATCGTCATGTGTTTCGGCATCGCCCTGATGCTGTTGCAGGCAGTCGCCACCTTCTTCAAGGACCTGTACGCAGCCCGTGGGGAGACGCTCTGATGAGCTACGAGCTGATCGCGCTGTTGATGTTCTCCTCGATGATGTTGCTGCTGCTGACCGGTAAGCGGGTCTTCGGCGCCATCGGCTTCGTCGCTGCGGCTGCTGCATTGCTGTTGTGGGGCGATGGCGGCTCGGAGATGGCCTTCAGCGCGGCCATGAAACTGATGAAGTGGTACCCGTTGCTGACCCTGCCGATGTTCGTGTTCATGGGTTACATGCTCTCCGAGTCGGGCATCGCCGAAGACCTGTACAAGATGTTCCATGTGTGGATGGGCCCGCTGCCGGGCGGCCTGGCCATCGGCACCATCTTCCTCATGGTGGCGATCTCGGCGATGAACGGCCTGAGCGTGGCCGGTATGGCCATCGGCGCCAGCATCGCCCTGCCCGAGCTGCTCAGGCGTGGCTACGACAAGGTCATGATCACCGGGGTGATCCAGGCTGGCAGCTCGCTGGGCATCCTCATTCCGCCCAGCGTGGTGCTTGTGCTCTACGGCATGATCGCGCGCCAGCCGGTGGGCCAGCTGTGGCTGGCCGGGGCGATTCCGGGCTTGATGATGGCCGGCATGTTCATGCTCTACATCGCCATTCGCTGCCGCCTGCAGCCGCATCTCGGCCCGCCTCTGGCACAGGCCGAACGTGAGCAGATCAGCATGCAGGAGAAGCTGCGGCTGCTCAATGCCGGGTTGGTGCCGGTGTTCATTTTCCTGTCGATGACCGGGCTGTTCCTGCTGGGGTACACCAGCCTGGTGGAAAGCTCGGCGGTGGGCGCCAGTGCTGCGACCCTGGCGGCTTTGTTCAAGGGGCGGCTGAGCGGCAAGGTGATGGAGGAAACGCTGCGCAAGACCCTGGCCATCAGCTGCATGTTCATGTGGATCATTCTCGCCGCGCTGTGCTTCGGCGCGGTGTTCGACGGCCTCGGCGCGGTCAAGGCCATCGAAGGCTTCTTCGTCGACAGTCTGCACCTGGGGCCGTGGCAGATTCTCATCCTGATGCAGATCTCGTTCATCGTGATGGGCATGTTCCTCGACGACACCGCCATGCTGGTGATCGTCGCGCCACTCTACATCCCGCTGGTCGGTGCCCTGGGCTTTGACCTGATCTGGTACGGCGTGCTCTACACCATCACCTGCCAGATCGCCTACATGACCCCGCCATTCGGCTACAACCTGTTCCTCATGCGCGCGATGGCACCACCGGAAGTGACCCTGCGCGACATCTACGTCTCGGTCATACCCTTCGTCTTCATCATGGTCCTGGCGCTGACCCTGGTCATGGTCTTCCCGCAGCTGGCGCTGTGGTTGCCGCAACTGCACTACGGCGGTTGATCAACGGAAATCGGCGCGTCCACGCGCCAGCAGTCGAGCCGGATCGTCCGGCCACTGGTAAGGCCGTCAGCTATGGCGGCATTGAGCGGTTGTATTGCATCTGCATCGACATTACGGAGAGACCAGCATGAGTACGAGACGCGATTTCCTGAAAACCGCCGCAGTCGGTACCGCGGCCTTGGGCTCGGCGCATATTTACGCCGCCGAGCCGAAGAAGATCACCTGGCGATTGCAGACCTACGCCGGCGCGGCACTGGCCGAGCATGTGATCAAACCCTCGATCGACGCCTTCAACAAGGCCGCCAATGGCCAGATGGAGATCCAGCTGTATTTCGCCGACCAGTTGGTGCCGACTGGCGAGCTGTTCCGCGCCATGCAACGCGGCACCATCGATGCGGTGCAGAGTGATGACGACTCGATTGCGGCGCCAGTGGACGTCTCTGTATTCGGCGGTTACTTCCCTTTCGCCACCCGCTACAGCCTCGATGTGCCGGTGCTGTTCGAGCAGTACGGGCTCAACGAGATCTGGGCCGAGGCCTATGGCGAGGTCAAGGGCGTCACCTGGCTCGGCGCTGGCGCCTGGGACCCTTGCCACTTCGCCACGGTCGAGCCGATCACCAAGCTCGAACACCTCAAGGGCAAGCGTATCTTCACCTTCCCTACCGCCGGCAAGTTCCTCTCGCGCTTCGGCGTGATCCCGGTGACCCTGCCCTGGGAGGACATCGAGGTGGCGATCCAGACTGGAGAGCTGGACGGCATCGCCTGGTCCGGCATCACCGAGGACTACACCGTCGGCTGGGCCAACGTCACCAAGTACTTCCTCACCAACAACATCTCCGGCGCCTGGTGCGGTTCCTACTTCGCCAACTCGGACAAATGGGCGGAAGTGCCGGAGCACCTCAAGACCCTGTTCAAACTGTGCATGGACAGTTCCAACTACTACCGTCAGCACTGGTACTGGGGCGGCGAGGCGCAGCTGCGGGTCGAGGGCGGCAAACTGGAGCTGACCTCCATCCCCGCCGAGGAATGGGCCACGGTGGAGGCCGAGGCGCTGAAGTTCTGGGACGAGATCGCCAAGACCAGCCCGCGCTGCGCCAAGGTGGTGGATATCTTCAAGAAGTACAACGCACTGATGGCCAAGGCGGGGGCACCTTATCGTTGATGTCATTTGAGTGAGCCAGAGCGCCCGTACCGAGCGGTACGGGCGCGGTTCTATCCCGCACAGCATCGCGCCAGCCAGATTTTTCCCGCCGCTTCCCTGCCATCCCGGCAATCCTGTACCACACTCTATGAGCCTGAAACGGACGCTGTCACACGCGTCGTGCTGCGCTCGTGCGTCGTCGGCCTTGCCTGGCCGGTCATGGATGCCCAGCCCTGCGCTTGACCCGCCCGCGATAACAACAAGACACAGGGGTTAGCATGTTCAAACCACGGGATGTAAAGACCCTGGGCGATGCTCGGCGCATCGTCGAGGAGCGTGGCCTGAGCCACGTCAAGGTCGGTCTGTTCGATAACGACGGGGTGATGCGCGGCAAGTACATGAGCCGCAGCAAGTTCTTCTCCGCCCTTGAGCACGGTTTCGCTTTCTGCGATGTGGTGCTCGGCTGGGACGTCAAGGACCAGCTCTACGACAACGCCCAATACACCGGCTGGCACAGTGGCTACCCGGACGCGCCGGTGCGCATCCTGCCGCACACCTGCCGCGAGATCCCCTTCGAGAACGGCATGCTGCTGTTTCTCGCCGAATTCGATCAGCAGGCCGAGTCGGTGTGCCCGCGCGGTACCCTGCGCCGGGTGATCCAGCGCTGCCAGGACATGGGCTTTGAGCCCTATGCCGCGCTGGAATACGAATTCTTCATGTTCGATGAAACCCCGGACTCGGCACGGGCCAAGGGCTTTCGCGATCTGAAGCCATTCACCCCGGACTGGTTCGGTTACTCGATGATCCGCAACTCGGTGCATGCCGAGCTCTATCACCAGATTCTCGAAATGGGCGAGGCGATGGATTTCCCCATCGAGGGCCTGCACACCGAGACCGGGCCGGGCGTGCTCGAGGCGGCAATCGCCTATGACCGCGCCGAGGCGGCGGCGGACAAGGGGGCGTTGTTCAAGACCTTCATGAAGGTGCTGGCCCAGCGCAACGGCCTTATGGCTACCTTCATGGCCAAGTGGTCGGGCAAGTATCCGGGGCAAAGCGGGCACATCCATGTGTCGCTGCGCGACCGTGTAACTGACAAGTCGGCCTTCTACGACCCTGATCAGGCGCACAACATGAGCAAGTTGCAGCGGCATTTTCTCGCCGGGCAGCAGCGTCTGATGCCGGAATTCCTGTGCATGGTGGCGCCGACCCTGAACAGCTATCGGCGCCTGATCCCTGGTTTCTGGGCACCGACCGACGCCACCTGGGGCGTGGAGAACCGCACCGCAGCGCTGCGGGTGATCCCTGGGAGCGACAAGTCGCAGCGCCAGGAGTACCGCCTCGGCGCCGCCGACGGCAATCCGTTCCTGGCGCTCTCGGTGGCCATCGGTTCGGGCTTGTACGGCGTCATGCAGGAGTGGGAGCCGACCGGACCGGTCAGCGGTAACGCCTACGCGGTCAAGCATCCAGAGGAGCTGGCGTTGCCGCGCACGCTGTGGGACGCCGCGCAGCGTCTGAAGGGCTCGCAGGCCGCCCGCGAACTGTTCGGTGATGCCTTTGTCGAGCACTTCGCCGCCAGCCGCGAATGGGAAGAGCGCGAGTACCGTCGCCATGTCAGCGACTGGGAGCTGGATCGCTACTTCGAAATCATCTGAGCGCTCCCCCTCTCCCCAACCCTCTCCCCGGAGGGGCGAGGGGGCCGAGCGCGGCACGCGATCCACCGCGTGGGTCGCGATTCCTCTTACGGAGCACCTTATGAGCAAACTGCAATGCATTTCCCCCATCGACGGTTCGGTCTACGTCGAGCGTCATCTGGCGTCCAATCCCGAGGTGCTGGTCGCGCTGGCCAAGGCCGAGCTGGCGCAGCAGGCCTGGAAGCAGACTCCGCTGCGTGAGCGTATCGCCATCGGCCGGCGCGCCATCGAAGCCTTCGCTGCACGTGAGGCGCAGTTGGCCGAAGAGTTGTGCTGGATGATGGGCCGGCCGATCCGTTACGCCGCCGGCGAGATCCGTGGTTTCGTCGAACGTGCCAGCCATATGGCCGATATCGCCGAGGGCTCACTGGCCGATATCCGCCTGCCGGAAAAGGCCGGTTTCACCCGTTTCATTCGCCGCGAGCCGCTGGGCTTGGCGTTGATCATCGCGCCCTGGAACTACCCCTATCTGACCGCCGTCAACGCGGTGATGCCGGCGCTGTTGGCGGGCAACGTGGTGCTGCTCAAACACTCGGCGCAAACGCCGCTGTGTGCCGAACGCATGGTTGAGGCCTTCGCCGAGGCCGGTCTGCCCGAAGGCGTGTTCCAGTACTTGCACCTGAGCCACGGCGAGACCGAGGCGCTGATTCGCTCGCCGAGTATCGACCACGTTGCCTTCACCGGTTCGGTACCCGGCGGGGCCATGGTCGAACGCGCTGCTGCAGGACGCTTCATCAGCGTCGGCCTGGAACTGGGTGGCAAGGACCCGGCCTACGTTCGGGCCGACGCCGATCTGCAGCACGCGGTGGAAACCGCCATCGACGGCGCCTTCTTCAATTCCGGGCAGTCTTGCTGCGGCATCGAGCGCATCTACGTGCACGAGTCGCTTTTCGATGAGTTCGTCGAGCGCGCCGTGGCGCTGGTACGCCAATACAAACTGGGGCGTTCGGACGACCCGGAGACCACCCTCGGCCCGCTGGTGCGCAGCGACGCCGCCGACTTCGTCCGCGCCCAGATCGCCGAGGCGGTGGAGCAGGGCGCCAGGGCGCATATCGACCCGGCCGAGTTTCCCCTGGATGCGCCAGGTACGCCCTACATGGCGCCGCAGGTACTGACCAACGTCAACCATGAAATGCGCGTGATGACCGAGGAGTCCTTCGGCCCGGTGGTGGGTATCCAGAAGGTCGCCAGCGACGAGGAGGCGCTGGCGCTGATGAACGACAGCGAGTTCGGCCTGACCGCGGCGATATTCAGTCGCGACGTCGATGCCGCCATGGCCCTGGCTGATCGGGTGGAGGCCGGCACGGTGTTTCTCAACCGCTGCGACTACCTCGACCCCGGTCTGGGCTGGACTGGGGTGAAGCACTCCGGGCGCGGCTGCACCCTCTCAAGGGTCGGTTATGAGCAACTGACCCGGCCGAAATCCTTCCACTTCAAGACTCAGCTGTGAGGCGTTCAATGACTCTCGATCAGTACCGTATGAACTGGAACTACCCGACCTCGATGCGCGTCGGCGTCGGCCGCATCAGCGAGCTGGCCGAGGCCTGCCGTCAGCTCGGCATGCGCGCGCCGCTGCTGTGCACCGACCCCGGTCTGGCCGCGCTGCCG
Source organism: Ectopseudomonas toyotomiensis (assembly GCF_017167985.1). Classification (NCBI taxonomy): domain Bacteria; kingdom Pseudomonadati; phylum Pseudomonadota; class Gammaproteobacteria; order Pseudomonadales; family Pseudomonadaceae; genus Ectopseudomonas; species Ectopseudomonas toyotomiensis. The sequence continues at coordinate 3,098,482 of NZ_CP070505.1, forward strand.
ATGATCGACGCGGCGCTGCGTCAGTGTCGCGATGCAGGCTTGAACGCAGGGCTGTTCTCGGCGATCAAGGGCAACCCTACCGGCGCCAACGTGATGGACGGTGTGGCCGCGTTCAAGGCCGGCGGTCATGACGGGGTGATCGCCTTTGGCGGCGGCTCGGCGCTGGATGCCGGCAAGGCCATCGCCCTGATGGTCGGCCAGGAGCGGCCGTTGTGGGATTTCGAGGACGTCGGCGACAACGCCAGCCGGGTCAATGTCGCTGGCATGGCGCCGGTGGTGGCAGTGCCGACCACCGCCGGCACCGGCTCGGAAGTCGGCCGCGCCTCGGTGATCACCGATGACGCGGCGCATATCAAGCGCATCATCTTCCACGCGCGCATGCTGCCGGCGCTGGTGATTCTCGACCCCGAACTGACCGTCGGACTGCCGGCCAAGATCACCGCCGCCACCGGTATGGACGCCCTGTCGCACAGCCTGGAGGCGTTCTGCTCGCCGCTGTTTCATCCCATGGCCGAGGGGATCGCCCTGGAAGGCATGCGCCTGGTGCAGCAGTACCTGCCGCGTGCAGTGGCGCAGGGCATCGATGTCGAGGCGCGGCTGCAGATGCTGGTGGCCTCGAGCATGGGGGCCACTGCCTTCCAGCGTGGCCTCGGCGCCATGCATGCGCTGGCGCATCCGCTGGGAGCGCTGTACGACGCCCACCACGGCCTGCTCAACGCAGTGCTGATGCCCTACGTGCTGGTAGCCAACCGTGCGGTGATCGAGCCGCAAATGGAGAAAATGGCGCGCTACCTGGCGTTGCCGGGCGGCGGCTTCGATGCGGTGCTGGAGTGGGTGTTGGCGCTGCGCAGTGATGTGGGTATTGCCCACAGCCTGGGCGAGATCGGTATAGACGATGCGCGTATCGAGCAGGTCGGGTGCATGGCTGAAGTCGATCCATCGGCCGGCACCAACCCCATCGCCTTCAGCGCCGCGCAGTACAGCGCGTTGTTCGAGAAGGCGCTGCGTGGGGCCTTGTAGCCCGGATGCAATCCGCGAGCGGCAGCCCTCTCCCCCAACCCCTCTCCCGCAAGCGGGAGAGGGGGAGCAGTGCAGCACGAGTTTGATTCTGGCTGCAGATAGCCCCCTCTCCCATTTATGGGAGAGGGTTGGGGAGAGGGAAAAAACGGTGGCTTATTCCCCCGCCAGCTCTGCCTGCAAGGCTTCCAGCGCTGGCGCGGCATAGATGCCCACTTCCACCGCCAGCTCCATCACCCGCGGCAGATCGCTGGCGTACACCAGTACCGCCTGCAGCTCGTCGTCCAGCGGTTCGCTGAAGTCCACCAGCACATAGCCGCCGGTTTCCGGCGACAGCGCCGAGAGCTGCACCTGAATACGGTTGAGCGCCTTGAGCGGTTCGGTCTTGGCCAGTTGCTTGGGCTTGAGCACGAACTGCACTTGTGGGCCGAAGGACTCGGTGATGCGCTGGAACAGCTCTTCATAGCTGTCGGCCTGGAACAGCACGGTATCCGGCAGGCTGCCGACCACCACCCATTCGCCCAGCGGGATAGGGAATTCGTCGTCGTAATTGACGTCCGGGTTGGCGGCGAGGAAGGCGGTCGGGTCGGCGTAAGCCTGGGTGGCCTCGTCGGCGATACGGGCGATCTCGTCCTCGGGCAGGCAGCCGGAGCTTATCTTGGCGATCAGTTCTTCCAGCTGGGCTTTCATCGAGGCATTCCTGTTCGGGGGGCAAAGGCGCGCAGGATAAGTCAAAGCGCGCTGCGCTAGAAGTAGGCCAGCAGGCGGCCCAGGCTCATCACCAGCAGCCAGATCAGAAGCGACAGCGCCGCCTGCAGCCGACCTAACAGTGGTGCGTGCGTATCCCAGTTGCCCAGCCGAGCACTCCATAGCTGGCGAAACAGCAGGGCGTTGCCAATACCCATGGCAATCAGCAGCAGCTTGAGTTGTAGCAGTCCATCGGCGCTCAGAGGTCCCGCGTCGGCGGCGAACAGGCAGAAACCGCTGCCAAGCAGCAACACAAGACCGAACACTGCCAGTGGCGTCAGCGCCCGCGACACGGCAGGCAGGGAGAAAGTACGGCCGGCGCCTAGCAAACGCGCATCGAGTAGCAGCATGGGCCCAAGCAGCAACACCAGGCCAAGCAGATGCAGCAGGTTGAGCGCCGGGTAGAGCAGTGCCGAGCTGCGCATCTGCTCGCCCAGCGCCGTGGCTTCGAGCCAGGCGGCCCAGGCGATCAGACTGTCCATCTAGCGCAGTTCGATGGTGCGCCCGTCGACGATGATGCGTTCGGCGCGGATCTCCGCGGTGCCGTCCTTGCGCGGGTAGCCGACTATGGTCACGGTCTTGCCCGCCGTCAGGTCGGATTCCGGCAGCCCACGCGCCTGCAGGCGGCTGATCGGGGCGAGGATCACCTGCCAGGTGCGCCCGTCGTGCTCGATGCTCACGTCGGCGTGCGGGTTGCGGTAGTTGACGGTCTGTAGTGGCACTTCCAGGGTCAGGAGCTGATCGGCGTCGTAGGAGCTCCAGCCATGGTGAGCCTGGGCGAGGGCAGCGGTCAGCAGCAGGCCAAGTGTGGTGGTGAGGAGCAGCAGTTTCTTCAGCATGGCGATCACCCGGTGGGCTGATTGAACACCGGGTAAACCTAGACCCTGTAACTGATGCTGCGGCGGACGGGCAGCATTTGGAAACAGAATGAGGCGGTCAGATGCCTCAGCCGTAGCGTTTCTTCGCTTCGATGGCCAGGCCACTGCCGATGCTGCCGAAGGTATTACCTTCCACACTGCGCGCGTTGGGCAGCATGGCTGCCACGCTCTGGCGCAGCGCCGGCACGCCGCTGGAGCCGCCGGTGAAGAACAGGGTGTCGACCTGATCGGCGCTGACTCCGGCATCGGCGAGCAATTGCGTGAGGCTGGCGCGGATGCGTTCGAGCAGCGGCTCGATGGCGTTCTCGAACAGCGGGCGGGTCAGCTCGGCGACCAGTCCCGGCTCCACGCGTGACAGGTCGATGGGCCGTGCGTCCTGCTCGCTGAGGGCGATCTTGCTCTCTTCCACCTGCATCGCCAGCCAGTGCCCGGCGCGCTGTTCGATCAGACCGAACAGGCGGTCGATGCCGGTGGCGTCGACGATGTCGTAGCGCATGTTCTGCAGAGCAAGCTGGGTCTTCTGCGCGTACAGCGCGTTGATGGTGTGCCAGGTCGCCAGGTTGAGGTGATAGCTGGTGGGCATGAACGCGTCGCTCTTCATCCGGCTGCCGTAGCCGAACAGCGGCATGACGCCGGCCAGCGACAGTTGCTTGTCGAAGTCGGTCCCGCCGATGTGCACGCCTCCGGTGGCAAGGATGTCTTCCTGGCGCTCGGCCAGGTGGTGGCGCTCGGGTGCCAGGCGCACCAGGGAGAAGTCCGAGGTACCGCCGCCGATGTCGACGATCAGCACCAGCTCCTCGCGGTCCAGATTCGACTCGTAGTCGAAGGCTGCTGCGATGGGCTCGTACTGGAACGACACGTCCTTGAAGCCGAGCTTGTGCGCCACGGCCACCAGGGTGTTCTGCGCTTCCTGATCGGCAGCCGTGTCGTCATCGACGAAGAATACCGGGCGGCCCAGCACCACTTCCTCGAAGGCACGCTCAGCCTGGGCTTCGGCACGCTTCTTCAGCTCGCCGATGAAGAAACCGAGCAGGTCCTTGAATGGCAGGGCGCTGCCCAGCACGGTGGTTTCGCTCTTCAGCAGCTTGGAGCCCAGCAGGCTTTTCAACGAGCGCATCAGACGCCCTTCATAGCCTTCCAGATACTCGTGCAGGGCCAGGCGGCCATAAACCGGGCGGCGCTCCTCGATGTTGAAGAAGATCACCGAGGGCAGGGTGATCTTGCAGTCTTCCAGTGCTAGCAAACTGTCCTGGCCGGGACGCAGCCAGCCGACAGTGGAATTGGAGGTGCCGAAGTCGATGCCGCAGGCGCGGGCAGGAGTGGAAAAGGACATGGAACGCAGAGCCGCAAAAATGGCCGCGCATTCTATGTCAGTAGCGCGGCGACGGCGAGTCGTCAGGACGGCAGGTTGCCGCTCTGCTGCTTGCTCTTCCACTGGCTCCACTCGAAGCCCAGCACTACCAGTAGCGACAGGGCGAAGGGCAGCAGCAGGTAGAACACGCGAAACACGATCAGCGCGGCCAGCACGTCGGCGGCGGGAATTTCTGGCAGGGCCGCCAGGAAGGTCACTTCCAGCACACCCAGGCCACCTGGTGCGTGGGACAGCAGCGCCAGCGAAAAGGAGGCGAGGAATACGCCGAGCACGATCAGATAGCCGGGGTGATTGTCGGCTGGCAGGGCGAAATAGATGATCGCCGCCGCACAGAGCAATTCCAGCGGGCCAGCTAGCAACTGCCGACCGACGATAGGCAGGCGCGGATATTCCACGTGCAGCTTGCCCAGGGTCCAGGGTTTGAACTGGCGCCAGGAGCCCAGCACGTAGAGGCCGACCAGGCTCAGCAGCACACTGCCGATGACCACCGAGACCAGCGGCGTGATGTTGGCGACCCGGTGGATCAGGTCGGGTTGGGCGATCAATACGCAGCCGCTGGCCAGCAGGGTGCCAAGGGCGAAGGTGAAGGAGCAGAAGACGATGAGGATGCCGATTTCCTGAGGCGTCAGGCCCTTGCTGCGATAGGCGCGATAGCGCACCACGGCACCGGAGAACACCGAGGCACCGATATTGTGGGCCAGGGCATAGGTGGTGAAGGAGCACAGGGTGATGAAACGCCAGGGAATCTGCTTGCCGAGGTGGGCGACGGCGATGCGGTCGTACCAGGCCAGTGCCCAGTAGGCACCGAGGGTGGCGGCGGCGGCGAGCAGCCAGTTCATGTGGGAGATCGCCTCGAGGCTGCCCTTGATCTGGTCGAGGGAAATGTTGGCCAACTCGCGGTAGAGCAGGAAGCCAGACAGCACCACGGCACTGAGCCCGATCAGCGTCCAGATCAGGTCGCTGCGCTTCAGTTTGGGTTTGGCTTCTACGACAGACACCGCTATTCCTCGCTCACCAGGCCCGGGGTAGTGGGGCCGTATGCCTCTGACGAGGCGGCTGTTCACCGGCTTGCCGGCCGCTCGCAACGGCCGTTGGCGGATCGTGCTCGCGCGGCGCGCTGCGCAGTATCAGGGAGCCGCCGCCAGTACTCAACTGGCAAGCATGCAGACGCCCCTCAATAGTTGTGTCAGCGATTGTTCCGATATGTTCATATCCAGGTCAGGGTCAGCGCTGCCAGCACCGCGTAGCGGCCGGCTTTGGCCAGGGTGACGATGAGCAGGAATATCCACAGGCGTTCGCGCATCACACCAGCGACCAGCGTCAATGGGTCGCCGATCACCGGCATCCAGCTGAGTAGCAATGACCAGCGCCCGTAACGGGCGTACCAGGCCTGCGCCTGCTGCAAGCGGGCCGGGCTGACGGGAAACCAGCGCCGTTCCCGATGGTGCTCGATGGAGCGGCCCAGCAGCCAGTTGACCCAGGAGCCCAGCACATTGCCCAGGGTAGCTACCAGCAGCAAGGCCCAGAGCGGATGCTGGCCGGCCAGCAGGAGGGCGACCAGCACGGCTTCGGACTGCAGCGGCAGCAGCGTCGCCGCGCCGAAGGCAGAAAGAAACAGTGCCGGATAGGCGGACAGACTCAGCATGACAGGAGCGCGCCGGCCGCAGGGCCGGCGGGGGTCAGGACTGCGATTCCTGGCCGCTGTTGGCCATGATCTCTTCCAGGCTCAGGCCGGTCAGGCCGTGAATGGTCTTCCACAGGTAGTAGAAGATGGCCATCAGCATGATCATCGAGGGAATGGCGATCATCGGGTAGCTGAGCAGGGTCATGCGCCCCAGTTCATCATTGAAGGCCTCGGTGCCGGCCGGGCTGACCACGATCCACTTGGCCAGCACGTAGTTCATGAACGAGGAGAAGAAGAAGGTGCCGCTGAGCCAGTAGGTTGCGCGCATCAGACGCGTCTCGAAGTGCTCGACGTGGCCGCCTTGCTCCAGGCGATCATGGATCTTGTCGATATTGAGCACCGTCTTGTTGAACAGCAGGGTGCGGATCAGCGGGTAGCGGGTGCGGGTGGAGACCAGCACGGCAATGCCGATCAGGCCGGGAATCAGCGCTTCCTTGACTGCCAGCCACTGAGTGTCGAGCTTGAGCAGGCCGATACCGCCGGTCAGCGCTACGCTGATCAGGCCGAGCAGGGCGATGAAGTTGAATTTGCGATATTTGATCAGCTCGAACGCGCCCCAGCCCAGCGGGAACGCCAGGGCCAGTATCAGTGCGCCATCGGCGCCGAGGCGGTGCTCGCCACTGAGCTTCATCAGGATGAACGAGGGAATCAGGATGCTGATGGCCAGGTCGATCAGCGGGCGGGGCTTGTGCGTCGGGGTACGGCTGTCAGTAGTGGCGGTCATGGTAGCTGGAGTCTGCGTAGGAAGGCCGATGATCGCCTGCCCGGCGCGCCAGGGCTAGCCCGACCGTCGGTTTTGAATGTGAAAAAGTATGAGTCGACAGCCATCCGACAGGAGAGAAGAGCTGGCTGGCGATGCTAAAGTGATGGCAGGCCTGGGAGTCGAACATGCCAAGAATCATCCCTTTCATTTGCCTGTTGCTGGCTGCTGTTTTCCTGACGCCTGTGCCGGCCTGGGCGCGGGACTGCATCGGTATGGTGCCGGCCGGCACATCGGCGTTCTGGAGCGAGCTGGAAGCCGGCGCGAGACGCACCGCTGACGATCTGCAATTGGAACTCTATACGCGCGGCCCGACCCAGGAGGGCAGCGTCGAGGTGCAATTGCAGCTGATAGATCGTGTGCTTGCACAGGGCTGCAAGGCGCTGATCATCGCCCCGGCTGGCGATGCCATCGATACCCGGATAGCGGCCTTGCGTGACGAAGGTATTCCCACCGTCTATGTCGACCGCGGCGTTGCGGGAGATGGCGCTTATGCGCTGGTGGCGACCGACAACTTCCTCGCAGGTCAGTTGGCCGGGCAACAACTGGCCGAGCGTCTCGGGCAGGGTGGCAGGGTCGGGGTGTTGCGTTTGCGTCCCGGGCTGCAATCGACCGAGGAGCGTGAGCGCGGCTTTCTGCTGGCGGCACAGGCGTCAGGGTTGCAGGTGGTATTCGACACCTACCTGGGTGATGACCGCCAGCGCATCGCCGATGCCCTGAGTGAGCAGTTGCCCAGGCTCGACGGCCTGTTCAGCCCCAATGGCACCAGCAGCCGGGCGACACTGGCGGCTCTGCGCCAGTTGGGCAAGGCCGGTACGGTGGACTTCGTCGGCTTCGATGGAGGCGAACTGCTGTTCGATGCCGTGAGACAAGGACAGATTCACGCCCTGTTGCTTCAGCAGCCGCAGGCCATGGGTGATCATGCGGTGCGCCTGGTGCATCGGGCCCTGAGTGGCGAACGCGCCATTTCACGCCTGCAACTGTTGCTCGAGCCACGGGTACTGACCGCCAGGGAATTGGCCGATATGACCGCGCCGCAACAGCCTTGGTGATGGGCACAGCGCGGGTTTATGATCCTTGTCCTGGCCGCCCTGAATTCGCTGTAGGGCGCGCTCTAGACGGTGGCGTGCAATGAACCTGAAGTACCTGCTCGCAGCTCTGTTGTTCTGCAGTTTTTGCGTCCACGTGACGGCTGCCGAGTTGCGGCTGTATACCGAAGACTATCGACCGTTCAGCTATCTTGAGAATGGCAGGCCGAGTGGCATGGCTGTGGCGGTGGTCGAAGAGTTGATCCGCCGTACCGGTGAGCAGGCGCGCATCGAACTGGTGCCCTGGACACGCGGCTACCACCAGGTTCGTCATCAGGCCGACACCGCGTTGTTTTCTACCGTGCGCACGGCGCAGCGCGAAGCCGAGTTTCAGTGGGTCGGGCCGATCGCGCGAGGCTATACGCGCTTCTACACGCACAAGGATGCCGGGCTGCGAGTCACCAGCCTGGACGACGTGCGCCAGCTCGGCACCCTTGCGGTGCCCAAGCAGTGGTACAGCTACGAACTGCTGCGTGAGCAGGAGCTGGATAACCTGTATGGCGTGCCGACGCCTCAGGACATGCTGCGCATGTTTCGCCATGGCCGGGTCAAGCTGCTGCTGGCCAACAACCTGACCCTCGACGGCATGCTTGCCGAACAGGGCATGCATGCCGGGCAGCTGCAGGCGCAGTTCGACCTGATGCCCAATGACTCCTATATCGCCTTTTCCCTGCAGACGGATGCCGCTCGTGTCGCGCGATGGCAGCAAGCGCTGCAGCAGATGCGTCATGACGGTAGCCTGGAGCGGATCTATCGACACTGGTTTCCGACGGTCGATGAGCGGACGTTGGTCGATTTGCTGCGCCTCGAGTGAAGCGGCTGCATGGCGCTCCACGTCTTGCTAGGCTGCAAGCGGGAGGGGCGGTGATGGCCAAGTGTATTAATCAATGGCTGTGTATCCTGCTGCTGGTGCTGTGCGCTCCAGCGGCGGCACAGCTGCGTCTGCTCACCGAGGATGCCCCGCCGATGAGCTTCTTGCGCGAGGGCGAGCCCAGCGGTTTCTCCGTCGAGGTGGTCAGAGCGTTGCTGGCGCGCACCGGCGACAACGGTCAGATCGAACTGATGCCCTGGACGCGAGCATTGCATCTGGCTCAACAGGAGGAAGATGTCGCGCTGTTTTCCACCGTGCGTACTGCCGAGCGCGAGAACAGATTTCAGTGGGTCGGGCCCATCGTGGTCGGCACCACCAGCTTCTATTCGCTCAAGTCGCGCGACCTGGTCATCGACACCTTGGAGCAGGCCGCGGCCAGCGGGCCACTGGCGCTGCCCAAGCAGTGGTACACCTTCGAGACCCTCAGCGCGAGGGGCTTTACCAACCTCTACGGCGTGCCCAGTTCGAAACAGATGGTGACCATGCTCAAGCATGGCCGGGTCAACCTGATTGCTACCGAAGACCTGACCCTGGCTGGCGAGCTGGCTGCTGTCGATCTCAAACCGCAGGACGTCACCGCGCACGTGCCGTTCATGCGCTCGGCCTATTACATCGCTTTCTCCCCGCAGACTTCGGTGGTGCGTGTGGTGCGCTGGCAGCGCGCCTTGCAGCAGATGCATGAGGACGGCAGCCTCGCGGCGATCCTCGGGCGTTGGCTGCCGCATGCGCCGATGCCGCCCATCGCTCCGTAGCGCCTCGCGTGACGACTGGTTAACCTGAGCGCTGAAATCTACCGAGTTCGATCATGTCGCGTCGTCATCTCACTCTCGATCTGCGCAGTCGCGCCGACTTGTTCGCTCACCTTGGTGCGATGGAACGGGCCGGTGTGCCCATTGATCGGGCGCTGTTCAGTCTGGATCTCGGCACGCGCCACGAGGCCGCCGTGAAGCGCTTGCGGCAGATGGTCGGCGGTGGACGCGACCTGGCGAGTTCCGGCCAGTTGAGTGGCGTGTTCACGCCACTGGAAAGTGGCCTGATACGCGCCGCGCAAGAAGCCGGTGCACTGGCGCATGTCTACGAGCAGCTGGCGCAGCGCTACGATGAGCAGGCGCGTCATGCCGCAGAGTTGAAGTCACGTCTTCTGCTGCCCGCCGGGGTTTTGCTGCTGGCGCTGGCGGTCAAGCCCTTGCCTTCTCTGGTCGCTGGCAGCCTGAGTGGTGCAGGTTACCTGGCGGCCGTTCTGCTGCCGGTGTTGTGGCTGGCTGCGCTGTTGTTCGGTGCGCGCGCTTTGTGGCGACGCTGGCAGCAGTGGCGAAGCGATCAGCCAGGTCCGCTCGACGATCTTCTGCTGGCCCTGCCGATATTGGGCAGCCTGCAGTTGCGAGCGGATATTCGTAACTTCTGCGACAGCCTCGGGCTGTTGCTGGAGGCGGGCATGCCGGTGCTCGATGCCTTGCCGCGTGCCTGCAATGCCGTGACCAATGCACGGCTGCGGCGGGATTTCGCCAACCTGGCACCACGTGTTGCGGCTGGGCAGTCGTTGGTGCGGGCGTTCGACGGGCTGAGTTTTCATGGCAAAGCCATGCTCATCGGCGTGCTCAATACCGGCGAAGCGACCGGCCGGCCAGGCGAGGCGCTGCTGCGTTTCGCCCGCCTGCAGGCGCAGCAGCTGGCTGCGAGCCAACAGATGCTGGCGAGCTGGGCGCCACGGCTGTTCTATTTGGCGGTCGCCGGCTGGATGGCATACGGCCTGCTGACCGGTGGCGGTTTCTTCCCGGCCCTGCCCGCGGAGCTGGCTGGCCGATAATTTGCTGGTTATCGACCACGGCGGTCCGTTTGAAAGCTGGCAGCAAGTGCCTTGCGCTAGCATTCGTCACGTCTACGCCATTACTAAAAAGAGAAAAAAGCGATTCAACCGACTTTGGAATACGCCCCATGCCCATCCTGCAACGTGCATCCCACCATGAGCTACGCAGTGCCTTTCGTGCCCTGCTGGCTTCCGACCGCTGTTACCACACGGCTTCGGTCTTCGATCCCATGTCCGCCCGCATCGCCGCCGATCTCGACTTCGAGGTCGGTATTCTCGGCGGCTCCGTCGCCTCCCTGCAGGTACTCGGTGCGCCGGACTTCGCCCTGATCACTCTCAGCGAATTCGTCGAGCAGGCCGCGCGCATCGGCCGCGTCGCGCGTTTGCCGGTGATCGCCGATGCCGACCACGGCTACGGCAATGCGCTCAATGTGATGCGCACCGTGGTCGAGCTGGAACGCGCCGGAGTCGCCGCGCTGACCATCGAAGACACCCTGCTGCCGGCCCAGTTCGGCCGCAAGTCCACCGACCTGATCTCCATCGAGGAAGGCGTCGGCAAGATCCTCGCTGCGCTGGAGGCGCGTGTCGATCCGGAGCTCTCGATCATCGCCCGTACCCATGCCGGCGTACTGGAGGTGGACGAAGTGATCCGCCGCACTCGCGCCTATGAGGCTGCAGGCGCCGACGGCATCTGCCTGGTCGGGATCAAGGATTTCGCCCATCTCGAGCAGATCGCCGCAGGCCTCAAGGTGCCGCTGATGCTGGTCACCTACGGCAACCCCGAGCTGCGCGACAACCAACGCCTGGCGCGTTTGGGCGTGCGCATCGTGGTCAACGGCCACGCCGCCTACTTCGCCGCGATCAAGGCCACCTACGACTGTCTGCGTGAGCAGCGCGGTGCGCAGCCGTGCGACCTCAACGCCACCGAGCTGACCCACAAGTACACCATGCCCGAGGACTACATCCTTTGGGCCAAGGAGTTCATGGAAGTCCGCGAGTAGCCTGTCGCGACCGGCTGCACTTGCACTTCGCATTCTCCGGGCGCATATCTGTTCGGAGAGTGCGAGGAGGTCGAACATGGCAGGTGGTTGGGCGAACGACGACGCAGTGCAGGAGCAGATCGACAGCAGCATCGAGGACGCCGTTGCGCGTGCTCGCAGCCAGCTACCGAAGGGTGAGAGCCTGCGTCATTGCGAGGAGTGCGATGCTGTCATTCCCGAGGCCCGGCGTCAGGCAATTCCCGGCGTGCGCCTGTGCGTCAATTGCCAAGCCGAGCACGACCGAGAGAACGCCGCCTACAGCGGCTATAACCGTCGCGGTAGCAAGGACAGCCAGTTGCGTTGAAACCTCAGAACAGCGCGCCGATATAGACTGCGCCGCCAATCCCCGCCTGGATGCCAAGATTGGCTCCTGCCATCACCAGGGCTCCACTCGCGGACTGCATCAGCTTGCGGGTCAGTATCGGCGAGATGGTGAGGTTGGCTGCTGGAGTTGTATTCGCCAGCATCGCTGCCGCCAGTAGCTTCGGGTCCAGACCGAACAGCATGGCCGTTGCGGATACGCCTAGCGCAACACCCCCGCCTGCTTCCACGTACATGCAGGGGCCGACGATATCGTCGCGGGTGAGGTCGTCAGCCGTGAGGTCGTCGGCGACGAACACCGCGCCGTCGCTGGGGAAGGCTTCTGCTGCCCCGACTCCACCGACACTCTTGCCCTTGATCTTGATATCCACTTTGCCGAAGCGCGGCAGTTTGGCCCCTATGCCAATGCCAGCACCGATGCCGCTGTAGTGTAGTTTGACGTTCTCGCCGGTTGGCGAACGCAGGGTTATCGAACCGCCGCTACCGGCAACAAAGGCCACGGTCAGGCCGCCGCCACTGGCCGTGACGTAGTCCCAGCGGCTGGGGTTGACGGGCAGGGGGATGGTCATCATCGACATTTTCGCTTCCTTGTGAAGTTTGCTCAGACGCTTTCGTGAGGCGCGCGTCTGAAGAGGGTCAGCAGCCCGCTGACCATGAAGACGGAGCCCAGCAGCCCAAGAAGGACCGAGGTTCCCCAAAGTGCGCCGAAGTCATCGATCACGGCAGAGGTGGCCGGTGCCTCGGCCCGGTAGTAGACCTTTACCGGCATGCCAACCTGATAGCCGTAAATCCAACCGCCTTGGGGGTAGGAAATACGGGTACCGCTTTCGTCGGTGAAGGCTATCTCCGGGTGGGAGCCGCCTGCATTGAGGGAGGCGACATTACCTTCGGCCTGAAGGGCGGATTTCAGGAAATCCACGCGAGAAGAGGTCTGCACGACCGTTGCTGTGAGCAGTACAAGACCTGCCAAGTTGAAGAGGCCGCCCTTGAGCAGGCGAGATGGAGTAGTGGGCATCCTGTGGTATTCCTGATCTTCCATGAACATTGCCAGAGAATTCTGGGCCGGACGTTAGGACAAGCAGCACTCTGCGAAATTCCCTGTCATTGCACAGTCTGAATAGAGGGTGTTTTCGTTAATGCCAGCCTGCTTATTTACGCATGTGACGAAGCCGGATCATAAGGTTTCGTGGCGAGGTATGACATGGCGAGGTTCACGGCTTGGCGAGTTTTTACAATTGCCGTTCACCAGGCCGCGTCACAGGCTTCCGGAGTCGATGTATTTCTGCCCCATCGAGCGTATTGAGGTCGGGTTGATGAGCCAGTGTGGCACCTATTCACCTGCTGCTGGTCTAGTGCTACTACGACCGTGACTCAGGAAGAGGTGCCTGCATGACGATTTTCGAAGCCTTACGCATCAGCCACGATATCCAGCGCGAACTGGCGCAGAAACTGATCGCCACCCAGGGCGACAGCGCCGAACGCCACGCTTTGTTTTCTCAGCTCAAGCAGGAACTGGCCGTGCACTCGGTGGCCGAAGAACGCCATTTCTATATTCCCCTGATGCAGCAGGACGCGGGCGTGGATCTATCGCGCCACGCGATCGCCGAGCATCACCAGATGGACGAAATGATCGAGGACCTGGAGGAGACCGACCCCAGCAGCCCGAGCTGGCTGGTGCAAGCCAAGGCCCTGGCGGAAAAGGTCGAACACCACCTCAAGGAAGAAGAACACACCTTCTTCCAGATGGCCGGCAAGCTGCTTCGCGACAAGGAGAAGCAGCAACTGGCGGGTGACTATCTCAGCGCCTACGACGAGATGAAGCAGGCGTCCTGACAGACCGATAAGAGCCGGGCGCAACACCCGGCTCTTGCATCAGAACAGGAAATAACGCTGCGCCATCGGTAGCACCTCGGCTGGCTCGCACCAGAGCAACTGGCCGTCGGCCTTGACCTGATAGTTCTGTGGATCGACCTCGATATTCGGCAGGTAGCCGTTGTGGATCAGGTCGGTCTTCTGCACCTCGCGACAGCCCTTGACCACGCCAATCTGCTTCTGCAGTCCGAGCTGCTGCGGCAGCCCGGCGTCGAACGCCGCCTGGCTGATAAAGGTGATGCTGGTGGCATGACGGCTGCCGGCGTAGCTGGCGAACATCGGTCGGTAGTGCACCGGTTGCGGCGTCGGGATCGAAGCGTTGGCGTCGCCCATCAGGCTGGCGGCAATTGCCCCGCCCTTGAGGATCAATGTCGGTTTGACGCCGAAGAAGGCCGGGCGCCACAACACCAGATCGGCCCACTTGCCCACTTCGATCGAGCCCACTTCATGGCTGATGCCGTGGGTGATCGCCGGGTTGATGGTGTATTTGGCGATGTAGCGCTTGGCGCGGAAGTTGTCGTTGCCGGGGGCGTCTTCAGGCAGCGGGCCGCGCTGCTGCTTCATCTTGTCGGCAGTTTGCCAGGTACGCGTGATCACCTCGCCGACGCGGCCCATGGCCTGGCTGTCGGAGCTGATCATGGAGAACGCGCCGAGGTCGTGGAGGATGTCCTCTGCCGCAATGGTTTCGCGGCGGATACGGCTCTCGGCGAAGGCCACGTCCTCGGCGATGCTCGGGTCGAGGTGATGGCAGACCATGAGCATGTCCAGGTGCTCGTCGATGGTGTTCTTGGTGAACGGTCGGGTCGGGTTGGTCGAGGACGGCAGCACATTGGGGAAGCCGCAGGCCTTGATGATGTCCGGCGCGTGGCCGCCACCGGCACCCTCGGTGTGGTAGGTGTGGATGGTGCGGCCCTTGAAGGCGCCGAGAGTGGTTTCGACAAAGCCGGACTCGTTCAGCGTGTCGGTATGGATGGCCACCTGCACGTCGTATTGATCGGCGACCGACAGGCAGTTGTCGATGGCCGCCGGGGTGGTGCCCCAGTCTTCGTGCAGCTTCAGGCCGATGGCGCCGGCCTTGACCTGCTCGATCAAGGGCTCGGGCAGCGAGGCGTTGCCCTTGCCGGTAAAGCCCAGGTTCATCGGGAAGGCATCGGCGGCCTGCAGCATGCGCGCCATGTGCCAGGGGCCTGAGGTGCAGGTGGTGGCGTTGGTGCCGGTGGCCGGCCCGGTGCCGCCGCCGATCATGGTGGTTACCCCGCTCATCAGCGCCTCTTCTATCTGTTGTGGGCAGATGAAGTGGATATGGGTGTCGATGCCCCCGGCGGTGAGGATCATGCCTTCGCCAGCGATCACCTCGGTGCCGGCACCGATGGCGATGGTCACATCGGGTTGGATATCAGGGTTGCCGGCCTTGCCGATAGCAGCGATGCGCCCGTCCTTGAGACCGACGTCGGCCTTGACGATGCCCCAGTGGTCGATGATCAGCGCGTTGGTGATCAGCGTGTCGACCACATCGGCGGCACACAGTTGACCCTGGCCCATGCCGTCGCGGATCACCTTGCCGCCACCGAATTTCACTTCTTCGCCGTAGGTGGTGAAGTCCTTTTCCACTTCGATCCACAGGTCGGTATCGGCCAGGCGCACCCTGTCGCCGACGGTGGGGCCGAACATGTCGACGTAGGCTTGGCGGGAAATCTTCATTGGAGGTCCTCGTAGGGTGCGCTGTGCGCACCGTTGCTATCTGTGTCGTTGCTGGTGCGCACGGCGCACCCTACGGGCTATAGATCGCCCATGACCCGGCCGGCGAAGCCGAACACCCGGCGCGCGCCAGCCAGATCGACCAGTTCCACTTCACGGCTCTGCCCTGGCTCGAAGCGTACTGCGGTGCCGGCGGGGATGTTCAGGCGCATGCCACGCGCGGCAGCACGGTCGAACAGCAGGGCGTCGTTGGTCTCGAAGAAGTGGTAGTGCGAGCCGACCTGGATCGGTCGGTCGCCGCTGTTGGCTACGGAAATGGTCAGGGTGCGGCGACCGGCATTGAGCTCGATCTCGCCGTCGGCAATCTGGTATTCGCCGGGAATCATGGTGAAGGCCTCGCAAGCGTCTTGTAGTAGATGGCATTGGCCCGGTAGGTGCCGTCCGGGCCGCAGGCGTAATCGGGTAGACCACCAATGCACTGGTAGCCGAGGTGACGATAAAGCCGTTCTGCGTCACTGCCGGCCTCGGTGTCGAGGTACAACAGGCCGCGTTTGCGGGTCACGGCTTCCTGCTCGACGGTTTGCATCAACAGACGGGCGATGCCGCGACGACGTGCAGTACTCAGCACCAGCAGTTTCTGGATCTCTGCGCGGTTCAGTCCGTTGGGTTTCTGGCACAGGCTCAGTTGCACGCTGCCCAGAACGCGGCTCTGCTCATGGGCCACCCAGAGCAGCAGAGAGCCGTCCGTCATGGCCGCATGCACCTGGGCGAAATATTCAGCGGCTTCTCGTTCGTCTGGATCGGCGAGAAAACCTATAGATGCACCATCGTTGATCGCATCGAGCAGCAGGACGCTCAAGCCTTCGCGGTAGTTGGCGAAGTTGGTGCTATCGAGTCGCTGCAGTGTCACGCTCACAGGGTCACTCCTTGGTTCCGAGGATCAGTTGCATAAAGGTCAGATCCAGCCAGCGCCCGAACTTGCGGCCGACCTGGGGCATCTGCCCGGTGGTGATGAAGCCGAGGCGCTGGTGCAGACGAATCGAGGCTGCGTTCTCCGACTCGATGGCGGCGACCATGACATGCAGGTTGGCGGCGCGAGCGCGCTCGATCAGCACCTGCATCAGCGCGGGGCCCAGGCCCTGGCCGCGCTGGTCGGCGCGTACGTAGACCGAGTGTTCGACGGTCTGACGGAAGCCTTCTATGGTGCGCCAGGTGCCGTAGCTTGCATAACCGACTACCTCGCCGGCAGCGTCATGCGCGACCAGCACCGGGAAGCCGGCCGCCGTGCGTTCGACCAGCCAGGCACGGCGGTTGGCCAGGTCTACCAGGGTCTCGTTCCAGATTGCTGTGGTGTGCTGCACCGCGTCGTTGTAGATGGCCAGGATGCCGGGCAGGTCGGCTTCGCTGGCATTCACTATGTCGAAACTCATGGTTCAGGCGATCGGTTGGTGGACGGTCACCAGCTTGGTGCCGTCGGGGAAGGTGGCTTCGATCTGGATCTCCGGGATCATCTCCGGCACACCCTCCATCACCTGATCGCGGGCCAGCAGGGTGGTGCCGAAATGCATCAGCTCGGCGACTGTCTGGCCGTCGCGCGCGCCTTCGAGCAGAGCGGCGGAGATGTAGGCCATGGCTTCCGGGTAATTCAGCTTCACCCCACGCGCCAGGCGGCGCTCAGCCACCAGGCCGGCAGTGAAGATCAGCAGCTTGTCTTTCTCGCGTGGACTCAGATCCATCGTTCGCTCCAGTTCATGGGGTGGCTGCAGGCAGCCTCCGCCTCAGGTATTCCAGATTCGGGGTGGCACTGCTTCGCGCCCCAGCAGCGCCGGGCGCAGCAGGCGCCAGAGGGCGATCAGCCAGGCACGCGCCTTGAGCGCCTCGCTGGCCAGGCAGCGGGCGATCAGCAGGCCAGAGAGCTGGCTGAGATCGCCACGTACGCTATCAATCTGCAGTTCTCGGCAGCGCTCCAGCAACGCGCTGTTCACCTCGCCGCTGACCAGCAGGGTGGCGAATACCGGCTGGCCGTCGAGGCCGATGGGCGAGTCGAGCAGGCCGTCGCCGCCAGTCAGGCGCTGACGTTCGTGCCAGAGCAGCTTGCCATCGCGGCGGACATCCAGCACGGCCTGGAAATGGCCGCTGGCAAAGCGCTCGTCGGCGGCGGGGCGGCCGAGGGCGACGATATCCCAGTAGAACAGGCGAGCATCGCCGTGCAGCTCGATCTGTGTGTGCAGTTCGGCCTGAGCGCCGGCATAGATGATGGTTTCCTGCGGCAGCCACTCCAGGGTGGCGCCGGTCTCGACGTTCAGGCGCAGAACCTGGCGGGCGACACCTGCTGCGCGGTACCACTTGGCCGCGCCAGGGCTGGTGAGCTGTACCCAGCTGCGCTCGCCGGCACGGGCCGAGATGTTCAGGGTGTCGCCGCCAGCGATGCCACCGGGCGGATGAACGATGATGTGCTGGCAAACCTCCGGGCCTTCGGCATACAGATGCTTCTGCACTCTAAGTGGGCCGACATGGCGTCGCTGCACTGGTGTGGTGCGTTCGCCGTGACGTGCGTAAGCCAGCTCCAGCTCGGCAGGCCAGCTTGGCGTGAACAGGGCAGCAGGCAGATTCATCAGTGCCAGGGTTCCACGGGATAGTTGACCGAGTGGGCAAGCAAGAGGCGTGCCCTGAACCAAGTCGGTGCGCTTGCCTGCACGCTCACGTGGCCAGTCGAGGTGCTGCATCTGGCTCTGCCTCAAAGCGTCTCCCCGGTTCTAGAGTCGAGCGTCGATTCGTTGGGAGCACTCATGTTTTTTATCATCGCCTTCGCCGCCGGCCTGGTGCGCGGCTACAGCGGTTTCGGTTTCGCCATGCTGATGGCGCTCGGGCTGATGCTGCAGTTGCCGCCAGCCGAGGCGGTGCCGGTGGCGTTGATTCTCGACGTGGCCTGTAGCGTGACGCTATGGCCGGCCGCGTTGCGCGCCGTCCATGGGCGCGTGTTCGGGCGCCTGCTGCTGGGCATGCTGCTGGCGGTGCCGCTGGGCGCATGCTTGTTGCTATGGCTACCTGCAGGCGTCATGGCGCCGTTGGTGGCCTCGCTCTGCTTGTGTGGTGGATTGCTGGTGCTGTGGCGCCCGCCCGTTGGTAAGGCGCTAGGCCAGGGCTTGGCCTGGTTGGCAGGGCTGGCATCCGGTCTGGCGACGACCATGGCCTCGGCCGGTGGCCCGCCACTGATGATCTACCTGCTGCGCAGTGGTCTGGATGCGCGGCAATTGCGTGGCACGGCGGTGCTGTTCTTCCTGGCCAGCAGTTTCTCTGCGTTGATCGGGTTGGGTGTCGCTGGCGTGTTGACCGGCTCGCAGTGGCGACTGGCGCTGGAACTTGCGTTACCGGCGCTGGCCGGCAACCTGCTTGGCCAGTGGCTGTATCCGCGCTGGCAACCTTTGTCGCTAAGGGTGTTGGTAGGTGGGTTGCTGGTGCTGTTGTCGCTGGGAAGCCTGCTGAAGGCGATCTGGTAGGGTGCGCCGTGCGCACCGAAAACGCGTGCTCTCGCTGCGGATCGGCAGAACGTATGCGTTGTTGCGGAGTTACTGCGGCCGCACGGCGCACTCTACGGGCGGGTTCGGTGTCGATGACCCGCCCTGCTAGGCGCGCTCTTCAATCGCGGTCGATGGCGAAGGGCGACCAGGCCTGGCGGCTCGGCATGATTTCCAGGCGGTTGATGTTGATATGGTCGGGCAGGGTGGCGACGTAGAAGATCTGCTCGGCGATATCTTCGGCGGTCAGCGGTGTGGTGCTGCCATACAGCGCGTCGGAGGCAGCCTGGTTGCCCTTGGTGCGCACCAGGGTGAATTCGGTTTCGGCCATGCCTGGTGCGATGTCGGTGACGCGCACGCCGGTAGACACCAGGTCGCAACGCAGGTTGAAACTGAACTGTTTGACGAAGGCCTTGGTGGCGCCGTACACGTGGCCGCCCGGGTAGGGCCACTCGCCGGCCACCGAGCCGATGTTGATGATGCTGGTGCCCTTGCCGATTGCCAGCAGCTTGGGCAGCACCGCGTGGGTGACATTGACCAGGCCGGTGACGTTGGTGTCGATCATGGTGTGCCAGTCTTCCAGTGCGACCTTCTGCGCAGCCTCCGGGGCCAGCGCCAGGCCGGCGTTGTTGACCAGCACGTCGATACGGTCGAAGGGCGCCTGCAGGCCGTCGACCAGCGCCTTCACCGCCGCAGCATCACGCACGTCGAGCGCAGCGATGTGCACCGGCACCTTGTCCTGCAGTTCGGCCTTCAGCTCTTCCAGGCGCTCCAGGCGTCGGCCGCTGAGCACCAGCGCCCAGCCCGCCTCGGCGAAGCGTCGTGCCGTGGCGCGGCCAAAACCGGATGTCGCGCCTGTGATGAATGCCACCTTGCTCATGGATAACCTCGTTTTGCTATCAGGATTCATGGCCTGCTCCTGCATCCACTGTCGGGCGCAGCGAGAACAGTCCTATTGGGGCGGTGCATCAGTGTATGGCCTTGGCCGTTAGGCCGCGCGCCACAGCTGGCCGCGGATTCATGCGGACAGTTCGAGGAACTTGCGCACGCGTTCGGTTTCCGGGTTGGTGAAGAACTTCTCTGGCGCGGATTTTTCGATCAGCAGGCCCTTTTCCAGGAACACCACCTGATCCGACACCGCTCGGGCGAATTCCATTTCGTGGGTGACCACGATCATGGTGTAGCCCTCGCTGGAGAGGTTTTTCATCACCGTCAGCACTTCGCCGACCCGCTCCGGGTCGAGTGCCGAAGTCGGCTCGTCGAACAGGATCACCTCCGGGCTCATGGCCAGGGCGCGGGCAATTGCCACACGCTGCTTCTGCCCACCGGAGAGGGTGTAAGGGTAGGCCTCGGCCTTCTGCTCCATGCCGACTTTTTCCAGCAGCGTCTGGGCGATGGCGCGGGCCTCGTCCTTGCGCATCTTCTTCACCTGCATTGGTGCTTCCATGACGTTCTGCAGCACGTTCAGGTGCGGCCACAGGTTGAAGCTCTGGAACACCATGCCGGTTTTGGCGCGAATCGCCGCCAGGTCGCGGTTGTTCATGCGCTTGCCCTGGGCATCCACGCCGATGCGCTGGCCGGCGATGTGAATGCTGCCGCGATCCGGCTCTTCGAGCCAGTTGATACAGCGCAGCAGGGTGGATTTGCCCGAGCCGGACGAGCCCAGCACGCTGACCACCTCGCCCTTGTTCACGGTCAGCGAGATGTCGCGCAGCACCTCGACGCCGTCGAAGCTCTTGGACAGATTGTCGATCTGTACCGCGGGTACGTCAGGCATGTTCGAAACCTCGTTTGGCGCCGAACCGGCTCGCCCACTTGAGCGCCAGTTCCAGGCAGATGCTGATGATCCAGTACAAGGCGATGACCACGATGAACGCCTCGGTGGGGATGAAGTAGGTGGCCTGCACCGAGTTGGCTGCAGCGGTCAGTTCCTGCACGGTAATGATGGTGAGAAAGGCGGTGTCCTTCAGCGCATAGATCAACTGGTTACCGAGCAGTGGACGGGTGCGGATCACCAGTTGCGGCAGGATGATCCGCCAGTACAGGCGCCCAGGGCGAAAGCCATGGGCCTTGGCCGCCTCGACCTGGCCGAGCGGCAGTACCAGGCGCGCGCCGCGCAGTATCTCGGCGAAGTAGGCCGCGTGATAGAGCGCCAGCGCCACCAGGCCCGCGCCCCAGGCGCTGGGTTTGATGCCCAGCGCCGGCAGGCCGTAGTAGAGCAGGTAGGCCAGCACCAGAAAGGGCAGCATGCGCATCAGGTTGATCGCTCCGCGCAGCAGCGTCGACAGCCAGTTGCGGCCCTCCAGCAGGTATACGCTGAAGCAGCCGATGACGAAGGCCGCCAGCACTGACAGGACGAACAGGATCAGGGTGTTGAGTGCGCCGTTGAGGAAGGCGCCGCGCGCCTCCCATATGATGCTCCATTCGGTCATGGTCGCGTCCTCACATGGCCAGTCGGTTGGCTTTCTTCTCGGCAACGGCCTGCACCTTGAGCAGCACGCCGATGATCAGCATGTACAGCAGGGCGGCGGCGAGAATCGGTGGCAGCGGCTCGTAGGTCACGGCGCTGATGCGGTTGGTCACGCGGGTCAGGTCGACGATGCCGATCACCGCGATGGCCGGGCTGCTCTTGATCAGGAAGGACATCTCGTTGACCAGGCCGGGCAGGCTGCTGGTGATCATCTGCGGCAGCATGATGCGGCGGAAGAACACGCCGTTGGTCATGCCGCAGGCCAGCGCCGCTTCCTTCTGCTCACGGGAGAAACTAATGAACGCCGTACGCCAGACCTCGGCATTGAAGGCCGCGGTGTTCAGGGTGAGGGCGAGGATTGCCGCCGTGTTGCGGTCCATCGCCAGGCCGAAAGTTGGCGCCGAGAGGAAGATGAACAGCACCAGGGTGACCAGCGGCGTGGCGCGCGCCAGGCTCACGTAGAGCACCAGCGCCTGTTCCACGAAGGGAATGCGCGCCATGCGTAGCAGGGCAATGCCCAGACCGATGACGACGCCCAGGGCGATGGCGATCGAGGAGATCCACAGAGTCGTCCAGGCGCCTTCGAGCAGCAATAACCAGGCTTGTCCGTTCATGTCGGGCTCCAGGGAAAGGGATGGGGTGTTGCAAGCAAGGTCAGGGCCAGGGCTGGCCCTGATAGACGGCAGTGCGTTGGCGATGAGCATGTAGGGTGCGCCGTGCGCACCGAAGCGCTGGCACCTTTGAGGCTGATGCGCGCGGCGCACCCTATGCGGCCATGTCAGAGACTTGGCCGCGGCCCGCTGTCACATGCCGGCCAGTTCGTGGAACTGCTCGACCTTGGTGATCGGCTCCTTGGGCATGGCCGGGAAGGCTTCGCCGAACCACTTGGTCTGCAGCTCGGCCAGGCGACCGCTGTCGCGCACCTCGGTCATGAAGCCGGTGAGAAACTCCAGCAGCTCGGGGCTGCTCTTGGGCACCGGCCAGGCGGCGAAGCCGTCGCCGGACACGGCGATGCCCTTGGCGAAGGTGTCGCCACGGGTCTTGACCAGGTCGTTGACCGAAATCAGCGCGTTGATCACGTAGTCCAGACGGCCGTTGGCCAGGTCGGCGTAGGCCTCCGGGTAGGACGGGTATTCGGTCACGGTGCCTATCTCGCAGCCTTCGGCAGCCATCATCTTCTTCAGCTCCGGCAGGCGCGCAAGCAGGGCGCTGCCGGCCTGTAGGCCGACGGTCTTGCCACACAGGCTGGCGATGTCGCTGAGGCGGTCGTCACCGGCGCGTTTGACGTAGAAGTGCTGCGCCGAGGCAAAGGGCGGGGCGAAGTTGAACACGCGCAGGCGGTCGTCGGTGACCAGGGCGCCGGTGAAGGCCATGTCGTACTGGCCGGCCGAAACCGAGGCAAGCAGGCCGGTCCAGGGCAGGATTTCCTGCTTCACGTCGAAGCCCTGCGCTTTGGCGTAGGTCTTCAGGTCCTCCAGCAGTTCCTTGTGAAAACCTTCCGGCTTGCCATCGACGATGAAGTTGAACGGCGCGTAGTCATCCTCGGTGGCGACGGTCATCACGCCCTTGGACTTGATCTCGTCGAGGTCGGCGTGGGCGCTCAGCGAGGCGCCGACCAGGCAACTGGCCAGGGCCAGCTTGCGCAGCAGGCCGAAGGGTTTGGAATCGGTGTTCGATGGCTTCATGGGCGTGCTCCAGAGGTGTCGACAAGGGTTGTCCAGGCCGCTCGGCGGCGGTTTCGTTTTCACCTTAGAGAGGCCTGGCGAGCCGGCGATAGGGGCAGTTCCGGCCTTTGTTCTGGCCAGTGACAGTGGCGCGCTACTTGCTACATCACAGGGTTGTTTGGCTGTTGGAGGGCGCCATGATCGATCACTTCTACCACCTCGATTTCGACCGTCAGCGCGGCCTTCAGGAGCAGCTTCGCGAGTCGTTGGTATCGGCCATTCTCGGTGGCGGTTTCCCTGCCGATGAGCCGCTGCCGTCATGCCGCAAGCTGTCCCAGCAGCTGTCGGTCTCGCGCAACACCGTGGCACTGGTCTACGAAAGCCTGCTCGACAACGGCTACCTGATCAGCCGCCCGCGCAGTGGCTACTACCTGCACCCGGACTATTGCGGGCAGGCGGGCGAGGCGGTGCTGCGCATGACCCCGCTGCGTAAGCTGGAGCAGTCCGACGCCAGCAGCGCTGCCACTGCCCCGGATTGGACCGCGCGCTTTCGCATGCAGCCCAGTTTGAAGCACGGCGTGCTGCGCCCGAGCAACTGGAGCCGCTTCACCTACCCGTTCATTTACGGCCAGCCGATCAGTGAGCTGTTCCCGCTGGAGCGCTGGCGCGAGGTGTCGCGCAAAAACCTCAGCGGCGAGCGCGACCAGCTGTGGCTGGGCGACCGTTTCGACCGTGACGATGAGCAACTGATCGAGCAGCTGCGCACCCGTGTGCTGCCCAAGCGCGGCATCTGGGCGCGTGCCGACGAGATCCTGGTGACCCTCGGTTCGCAGAACGCCCTGTACCTGCTGGCCAGCCTGCTGATGGCGCGCGGGGTGCGAGTTGGTGTGGAAAATCCGGGTTTTCGCGACGCGGCGAGCATCTTCGACCTGCACGGCGCCAAGGTGCACCTGCAGGATGTCGACGATCAGGGCCTGGTGGTGGACCGCCGGCTGGATGACTGCCAGTACCTCTACGTGACGCCGGGGCACCAGGTGCCCACCGGTGTGGCGATGAGTGCGGCACGGCGCGAGCAACTGCTGTGGCAGGTTCGCGAGCACGACCAGGTGTTGATCGAGGACGACTACGACGCCGAATTCAATCTCGACAATCACCCACTGCCGGCGCTCAAGGCCAGCGACAGCAGTGGCCGGGTGATCTACCTGAGCAGCCTGTCCAAGGCTTTTTCGCCAGGGCTGCGCATCGGCTACATGGTCGCCGATGCCGAGTTGATCGACGAACTGCGCGCCCTGCGCCGACTGATGTACCGCCATCCGCCGCTGAACAACCAGCGCATGCTCGCCGACTTCCTCGCCCAGGGGCATTACGACGCGCACCTGCGGCGCTTTCGCGAGGAGCATTGCCGCCGCCGCGAGCTGCTCTATCAGGCGCTGCGCAGCGACCTGAGCGATTGCCAGCCGATGGGTAGCCCGGGTGCCAGCGCCTGCTGGCTGGCGGCGCCCGCAGGCGTCGATACCCAGCGCCTGGCCTGGGCGGCGGCGCAGCAGAGCGTGCTGATCGAGTCCGGGGCGCAGTTCTTCCTTGGCGAGGGCGCGGCACCGACCAACTTCATGCGCCTTGGCTTTCATGCCATCGATGCCGAGCGCATTCGACCGGGTGTGCAGAAGCTGGGTGAGGTGCTGGCGAGTTTATGAGTCGTAGGGTGGATCGCGCTTTATCGATCCACCGCAGGTGGATGTGAAGAGCGACATCCACCCTACGCACTGGCTGGGTTGTAGCTCCCTCTCCCATTTATGGGAGAGGGTTGGGGAGAGGGTGGTGAGGGTTGCACGGCATTGTTGAGCAAACCCTCTCCCCCGGCCCCTCTCCCGCAAGCGGGAGAGGGGAGAAATCTAGCCAAAGCGCGTCGCGAACAGGGCGAACACCTCGTCGAAGATCGCCAACGCCTCGTTTACCTGCGCGGCGCTGACGATGCACGGCGGCACCACATGGATGCGGTTCTCCACCACGAAACTGAGCAGCCCGCGCGCGGTCAGCGCCGCCTTCATTTCCTGCATCACCGCTGCCGGCATCGGCGTCTTCTTCTGCACGTCGCTAACGAACTCCAGTGCCCAGAACAGGCCGACGCCGCGTGCCTCGCCGATCATCGGGTAGCGCTCGGCCAGTTTCTTCAGGCCCGGGCCTAGCACTTGTGCGCCGATATCACGGGCGTTCTCCACCATGCCTTCCTCGGTCATCGCATCCAGCGTGGCGACGATCGCGGCCATGGCCAGCGGGTGGCCGGAGTAGGTCAGGCCGCCGGGGAAGAAGTGGTTGTCGAAGTACTCGCAGATCGGCTGGGAAATCATCACCCCACCGGCCGGTACGTAGCCGGAATTGACGCCCTTGGCGAAGACGATCAGATCCGGCACCGCGCCGAAATGCTCCAGCGCCAGCCAGGAGCCGGTGCGACCGAAGCCGGCCATCACCTCGTCGAGGATGAGCAGGATGCCGAACTCGTCGGCCAGCTTGCGCACGCCCTGCATATAGCCTTTTGGCGGTACCAGAATGCCGGCGGTGCCGGGGATACTCTCGAGCAGTATCGCGGCGATGGCAGTCGGCCCCTCGCATTCGATGACCCGGCGCAGGTGCTGCAGGGCACGCGCGCATTCTTCTTCTTCGTTCGCCGCATTGAACTCGGTGCGGTACAGGTAGGGGTTGAAGAAGTGCACATGACCACGGGCGTACTCGTTGGGTACACGGCGTGGATCGCCGGTGGCCACGATGGCCGCGCCGGTGCTGCCATGGTAGGAACGGTAGGCGGAGAGGATCTTGTCGCGACCGGTATACAGGCGCGCCATGCGCATGGCGTTCTCGTTGGCATCGGCGCCGGCGTTGGTGAAGAATACCTTGGAGAAACCGGCTGGTGCGCGGGCGAGAATGCGCTTGGCCGCTTCACCGCGCATCAGGTTGGCGGTGGCCGGAGCGATGGTCACCAGGCTGCCAGCCTGTTCCTGGATGGCGGCGATGACCTTCGGGTGCTGGTGGCCGATGTTGGTGTTGACCAGTTGGCTGCTGAAATCGAGGTAGCGTTTGCCGTCGTAATCCCACAGCGTGCAGCCCTCGCCACCGGCGATCACCAGCGGGTTGAGGGCGCCCTGGGTCGACCAGGAATGGAAGACGTGCTGGCGATCCAGATCGTGGACGTACTGGTTGCTGATCGGTGTGCTCATGATGACCTCGGGCTGGCCGTTGCGGATGGCCTCACCTTAGGAACAAAGCGTCTGCGTGCCGTAGGGCCAGATGCCGGAAATGGCCGGGCCAGCGCGTCTGGCTCACCGATGCCTGACAACTGTCCCTAGGCGCTGTGTGTGCACAGGCTAGGCTGGAGGCATCCGTTTTCAGGAGTGAAGCCATGGCCCACGCATTCGAGATCAACACCGCCCCCGTGGCGTCCAGCGAAGGCTTGAACAGCCCCGTGATCGCCCAGGCGCGTATCGACCTGGCCGCCTGCTTTCGCATGGCGGCGCGGCTCGGCATGGGCGAGGGCATCTGCAATCATTTTTCCGTGGTGGTGCCGGGGCGGCCGGAGCTGTTTCTGGTCAACCCCTATGGGCTGTCCTTCGCCGAGGTCACTGCTTCGTCGCTGCTGATCTGCGATTTCGACGGGCGCGTGGTGCTGGGCAATGGCCGCCCTGAGGCCACGGCGTTCTTCATCCATGCCCAGTTGCATCGCCTCAATCCGCGCGCCACGGCAGCCTTCCATACCCATATGCCCAACGCCACGGCGCTGTGCATGCTGGAGGGCGAGCCCTTCGTCTGGTCCGGGCAGACCGCGTTGAAGTTCTACGAGCGCCTGGCGGTGGACGAGGATTACCAGGGCCTGGCGCTCGACTACGCCGAAGGCGAGCGCATCGCCCGCGCGGCAGGTGATGCCGATGTGGTGATGCTGAAGAACCATGGTCCACTGGTGCTGGGGGCGAGCATTGCCGAAGCCTGGGACGATCTCTACTACCTGGAGCGCGCTGCCGAGGTGCAGCTCAAGGCCATGGCCAGCGGTCGGCCGTTGAAGGCTGTGGCACCGGCGATTGCCAGTGCGGCGTGCCGGCAGATGCTGCAGGGCAACGCCGAAAGCGCGCATCTGCATCTTGAGAGCGTGAAACGCCAGTTGCTGCGCGAGGGATCGGATTTCGCCGAGTAGAGCAGCGAACCTCTGTGGGGGGGGGCGCTTAGCGGCGACTGAGGCGATCACCGGGTCGCGGCTAAAGCCCCTCCCACAGGCGGGCGCAGGTCAAATCGCCACCAGCCCGCGCACGCCTTCGGCTTCCATGTTCTCGCCACGGCCCTGCTGGACGATCTCGCCACGGCTCATCACCAGGTACTGGTCGGCCAGTTCGGCGGCGAAGTCGTAGAACTGTTCGACCAGCAGGATGGCCATGTCGCCACGGGCGGCGAGCTTCTTGATCACCGCGCCGATCTCCTTGATCACCGAGGGCTGGATACCTTCGGTGGGCTCGTCGAGGATCAACAGGCGCGGCTGGCTGGCCAGCGCGCGACCGATGGCCAGCTGTTGCTGCTGGCCACCGGACAGGTCGCCGCCACGGCGATGCTTCATTTCGCGCAGCACCGGGAACAGCTCGTAGATGAACTCGGGCACGGCCTTGGCCTGGCTGCCGGGAAAGCGTGACAGGCCCATCAGCAGGTTCTCTTCCACCGTCAGGCGGCCGAAGATCTCGCGGCCTTGAGGCACGTACGCGATGCCGGCGTGTACGCGCTGGTGCGGTTTGAAGCTGGTGATGGCCTTGCCTTCCCATTGCACGCTGCCGTCCTTGGCCGGAATCAGGCCCATCAGGCACTTGAGCAGGGTGGTCTTGCCCACGCCGTTGCGGCCAAGCAGGCAGGTGACCTCGCCGACCTTCACGTCGAACGACAGGCCACGGAGGATGTGGCTGCCGCCGTAATACTGGTGGAGTTGTTGGACTTGCAGCATATCGATGTCCTTAAGCATGCGGTGCGCGCGGCGCACCCTACGGAGCGCCAGCCTTCTCCCCTCTCCCGCTTGCGGGAGAGGGGCTTTTCAGCGACCCAGATAAACCTCGATCACCCGCTCATCATTCTGTACCTGCTCCAGCGAGCCTTCGGCCAGCACGCTGCCCTGGTGCAGCACGGTGACGTGGTCGGCGATGGAGCCGACGAAGCCCATGTCGTGCTCGACCACCATCAGCGAGTGTTTGCGTGCCAGAGACTTGAACAGCTCGGCGGTGAACTCGGTTTCGGCGTCGGTCATGCCCGCCACCGGCTCGTCGAGCAGCAGCAGGTGCGGCTCCTGCATCAGCAGCATGCCGATTTCGAGGAACTGCTTCTGGCCATGGGAGAGCAGGCCAGCCGGACGGTTGCGCGAGGCTTCCAGGCGAATGGTGGTCAGCACTTCCTCGATACGATCCTTCTGCTCGCCACTGAGCCTGGCGCGCAGGCTGGCCCATACCGATTTGTTGGTCTTCTGCGCCAGCTCCAGGTTTTCGAACACCGTCAGCGCTTCGAACACCGTGGGCTTCTGGAACTTGCGGCCGATGCCAGCCTGGGCGATCTCCACTTCGCTCATGGCGGTCAGGTCGTACTGCTCGCCGAAGTAGGCGACGCCGTTGTCCGGGCGGGTCTTGCCGGTGATCACGTCCATCATGGTGGTCTTGCCGGCGCCGTTGGGGCCGATGATGCAGCGCAGTTCGCCCACGCCGATGTACAGGGTCAGGTTGGTCAGCGCCTTGAAGCCATCGAAGCTGACGTTGATGTCTTCCAGGGTGAGGATGGTGCCGTGGCGGACGTTTACGCCCTTGCCGACGTTCTTGCCGGTGTCCAGCGCCAGGGCGGTGGGGTCGAAGGCGGCTTCGAGCATGGTCTCGGGCAGGGGAGTGGCTCTCATTGATCCTTCTCCTTCTTCAGCAGGCCGATCACTCCCTTGGGTAGAAAGAGGGTGACGACGATAAACAGCGCGCCCAGGGCGAACAGCCAGTATTCCGGGAAGGCCACGGTGAACCAGCTTTTCATGCCGTTGACCAGGCCGGCGCCCAGCAACGGACCGATCAGCGTGCCGCGACCGCCCAGGGCGACCCATACGGCAGCCTCGATGGACTGCGTCGGCGCCATTTCGCTGGGGTTGATGATGCCCACCTGCGGCACGTACAGCGCACCGGCCAGGCCGCACAACACCGCGCTCAGCACCCAGATAAACAGCTTGTAACCGCGTGGGTCGTAACCGCAGAACATCAGGCGGTTCTCGGCATCGCGCAGGGCGGTCAGCACCCGGCCGAACTTGCTACGCGCCAGGCGAAAGCCCAGGTACAGGCTGCCCACCAGCAACACCACGGTGGCGAAAAACAGCGCGGCGCGGGTGCTCTGCGCGGTGATGTCGAAGCCGAGGATGCGGGTGAAGCCGGTGAAGCCATTGTTGCCGCCGAAGCCGGTTTCGTTGCGGAAGAACAAGAGCATGCCGGCGAAGGTCAGCGCCTGGGTCATGATCGAGAAGTACACGCCCTTGATCCGCGAGCGGAAGGCGAAGAAGCCGAACACCAGCGCCAGCAGGCCGGGCGCCAGCACCACCAGGCACATAGCCCAGAGGAAGCTGGAGGTGCCGTACCAGTACCAGGGCAGCTCGTTCCAGGCCAGGAAGCTCATGAAGGCCGGCAGGCCTTCGCCCGCCGACTGGCGCATCAGGTACATGCCCATGGCGTAGCCGCCGAGCGCGAAGAACAGGCCGTGGCCCAGCGACAGCATGCCGGCGTAGCCCCAGACCAGATCCAGCGCCAGGGCTACGATGGCGTAGCAGAGGATCTTGCCCACCAGCGTCAGCGAATAGGCCGAGACGTGCAGGGCATGGTCAGCCGGCAGCAGGTGCAGCAGCGGCATGGCGAGCAGCACGGCCAGCACCAGCAGGCCAATGGCGATGGACACCTGCGGGCCGAGCTTGGCGCTGGCGCGGGCCAGCAACGTTTGATTGAGTGGCATGGTCATCAGTCGATCACCCGTCCTTTGAGAGCGAAGAGGCCTTGCGGGCGTTTCTGGATGAACAGAATGATCAGCGCGAGGATGAGGATCTTGCCGAGCACCGCACCGATCTGCGGTTCGAGGAACTTGTTCACCACGCCCAGGCCGAAAGCCGCCAGCACGCTACCGGCCAATTGGCCGACGCCGCCGAGCACCACCACCAGGAAGGAGTCGATGATGTAGCTCTGGCCTAGGTCCGGACCGACGTTGCCGATCTGGCTCAGGGCCACGCCGCCAAGACCCGCGATGCCTGAACCGAGGCCGAAGGCCAGCATGTCGACTCGCCCCGTTGGAACCCCACAGCAGGCGGCCATGTTGCGGTTCTGCGTCACTGCACGCACGTTCAGGCCCAGGCGCGTCTTGTTCAGCAGCAGCCAGGTCAGCACCACGACGAACAGCGCGAAGCCGATGATGACGATGCGGTTGTAGGGCAGCACCAGGTTTGGCAACACCTGCACGCCGCCGGAGAGCCAGGCCGGGTTGGCCACTTCGACGTTCTGCGCGCCGAAGGTGACGCGTACCAGTTGAATCAGGATCAGGCTGATGCCCCAGGTGGCCAGCAGGGTTTCCAGCGGCCGGCCATAGAGGTGGCGGATCACCGTGCGCTCCAGGGCCATGCCGATGCAAGCCGTGACCAGAAAGGCGATCGGCAACGCGGCCAGCGGGTAGAGCGTCAGGTATTCGGGGGCCAGGCGCTGGAAGCTCAGCTGCACCACATAGGTGGTGTAGGCGCCAAGCATCAGCATCTCGCCGTGGGCCATGTTGATCACCCCGAGCAGGCCGAAGGTGATGGCCAGACCGAGGGCGGCGAGCAGCAGGATCGAACCCAGCGACAGGCCGCTGAAGGCCTGGCCGAGCAGTTCGCCGATCAGCAGTTTGTTCTTCACCTGGGCCAGGCTCTGCTCGGCGGCAGTGCGCACGGCGGCATCGTTTTCCTCACCATCTAGCAGGCTTTGCAGGCGCGTGCGGGCCTGCGGGTCGCCGGTTTCGCCCAGGCGCTCCACAGCGGCCAGGCGCACGGCCGGGTCGCTGGCCTCCAGCTGCAGGTTGGCCAAGGCCAGGGTGATGGCGTCACGTACGTTCTCGTCGGCTTCCATGCTCAGGCGGTTTTCCAGCAAGGGCAGCAGCGCCGGCGGCGTGTTGCGTTGCAGTTGCTGGGCCGCAGCGAGGCGCACGGCTGCATCGTCGTCGAGCAACTGATGGCTGGCCACGGCGAAGGCGATCAGGCCGCGCAGGCGATTGTTCAGGCGCAGTTTGCGTGGCGTGCCGTTGGCTTCGGCTGCGCCATCGGCGGCTTGCCAGGTGCCATCCTGTTCGATGAATGCGCGTTTGTCGGCATCGCTGCCGATGCGGCCCTGCTGCAGGGCTTGCAGCAGCGGTATACGCTCTGGGCTGGGCGCGGCGGCCCAGTCCTGCAGCAGTTTGGCCTGCTTGCTGGCGTTGGCGGCGACGAAATCGTCGGCCTCGCCAGCCTGCGCCGCCAGTGGCAGCAACAGCAGCAGGCTCAGGAAAATTCGGGTAAGGGCAGTGGGCATAAGGATGTCCTTGGCGTAGCCCGGATGAAGTCCGGGGCGAGCTTCCCGGATTGCATCCGGGCTACGGCGGCCCTCTCCCCCGGCCCCTCTCCCGCAAGCGGGAGAGGGGAGACAAGCGGCACTGCAAGCCATTGACGAGCTGTGGTTGCCGCTTGCAGGAGAGGGCTTTTGCCTCAGTTCGACTTCACCGGGGTATCGGCTTTCTTGTCGTTGCCTTCGATGAAGGGGCTCCACGGCTGGGCGCGAACCGGGCCGTCGGTTTCCCAGACCACGGAGAACTGACCGTCTTCCTGGATTTCGCCGATCATCACCGGCTTGTGCAGGTGGTGGTTCTTCTCGTCCATCTTCAGGGTGAAGCCGCTCGGCGCGGCGAACTCCTGGCCGGCCATGGCTTCACGCACCTTGTCGACATCGGTAGTGCCGGCCTTCTCGACGGCCTGCGCCCACATGTGGATGCCCACGTAGGTGGCTTCCATCGGGTCGTTGGTCACCACGGTGTCGGCGTTCGGCAGCTTCTTGGCCTTGGCGTAGGCCTTCCAGTCGGCGACGAACTTCTCGTTGACCGGGTTCTCCACGGACTGGAAGTAGTTCCAGGCCGCCAGGTGGCCGACCAGCGGCTTGGTGTCGATGCCGCGCAGTTCTTCTTCACCCACGGAGAAGGCCACCACCGGAACTTCGGTGGCTTCCAGACCCTGGTTGGCCAGTTCCTTGTAGAACGGCACGTTGGAGTCGCCGTTCACCGTGGAAACCACGGCGGTCTTGCCGCCAGCGGAGAACTTCTTGATGTTGGCGACGATGGTTTGATAGTCGCTATGACCGAAGGGGGTGTAGACCTCTTCGATGTCCTTGTCGGCGATGCCCTTGCTGTTGAGGAAGGCGCGGAGGATCTTGTTGGTGGTGCGCGGGTAGACGTAGTCGGTGCCGAGCAGGAAGAAGCGCTTGGCGGCGCCGCCGTCTTCGCTGAGCAGGTATTCCACCGCCGGGATGGCCTGCTGGTTTGGCGCAGCACCGGTGTAGAACACGTTCGGCGACATCTCTTCGCCTTCGTACTGCACCGGGTAGAACAGCAGACCGTTGAGCTCTTCATAGACCGGCAGCACGGATTTACGCGATACCGAGGTCCAGCAGCCGAAGGTCACCGCGACCTTGTCCTGGGTCAGCAACTGACGACCACGCTCGGCGAACAGCGGCCAGTTCGACGCC
The DNA here is from genome assembly GCF_017167985.1 of Ectopseudomonas toyotomiensis. Classification (NCBI taxonomy): domain Bacteria; kingdom Pseudomonadati; phylum Pseudomonadota; class Gammaproteobacteria; order Pseudomonadales; family Pseudomonadaceae; genus Ectopseudomonas; species Ectopseudomonas toyotomiensis. The sequence goes on from NZ_CP070505.1 coordinate 3,131,047, forward strand.
GGGTCGACCACCACGGCTTCGAGCTGCTTACCGAGTACACCGCCCTTGGCGTTGATCTCGTCGATGGTCATCAGCGCCATGTCTTTCAGCGAGGTTTCCGAGATGGCCATGGTGCCGGACAGCGAGTGCAGGACGCCGACCTTGATGGTCTCGGCGGCCTGGATGGACCAGGACAGGCCCATGGCGGCGATGGAAGCGGAAAGGGTAAAGGCCTTGATCAGGCTGCGACGTTGCATGGTGCGATCTCCATTCACAATCGTGAGTAAGTGGACAGCGTTGTTATTGGTGGCAGTGATTCAAAGGTCATTTACGTCACCCTTGCGCCGGCAGTGCCCGTTGCCGGGCGCTGTGCAGCATGTGCAGGGTGATCTTGCGCACTTCCGCTTTGCTGACCTCTATGTGGGTCTTGAGCAATAGCTGTGCCTCTTCGCAGCGACGCGACAGGATCGCGCCGAGGATGCGGGCGTGTTCCTCGTAGGTGAGTTCCACGCGCGGCCCCTGGGTGAAGTCCAGGCGCCTGATAATTCGGATCTTTTCGCTGATTTCGGCATGCAGCCGGGCCATCTCGCGATTGCCGGCGGCTTCCACCAGTTGGCAGTGAAAACGCTCGTCCAGACGCGAGACTTCGCGGCCGTCTTGCAGGCGCTGTTCGGGTTGCACCATCCAGGTGCGACGCAACTGTTCCAGTGCATCCGGCAGCTCTTCATTGGGGCGTTCGCACAGGCGCTTGACCGCCTCCAGTTCGAGGACGATGCGCACCTCGTAGAGCTCCTCGAAGTGGGCGAAATCGAACGGCTTGACCTGCCAGCCGCTGCGGAAATACACCTCCAGATAGCCCTCGCGCTCCAGGCGATACAGCGCCTGGCGTACCGGTGTGCGGCTGGCGGCCATGCGCTCGGCGATCTCGCCTTCGGAAAAACGGTCACCCGGCAGCAGGCGAAACTCGAAGATGTCGTCCTTGAGCTGGGCATAGATGCGCTCGGCGAGATTCTCCGGGCGCTCCTTGCCGCGCTTGGCCGGGCTGACCAGTTGCATCTCAGGCCGCCTCGCTCGGAGTCAGCAGGAGCAGGGCATCGCCCGGCGTCACCGCCTTGCCGGGGGCGCAGCGCAGCGACTTGACCGTGCCGGCCACCGGCGCGGTCACCGCCAGCTCCATCTTCATCGCTTCCACCACCAGCAGCGGGGTGCCGGCCTCCACATGCTGGCCGGGCTCGACCAGCACCTTCCACACGCTGCCGCTCATCTCGGCGGCGACCAGATGGCCGTCCAGATCGGCGTCGTCATGGCTCGTGCTGGTCAGCGCTTGTGCGGCGCTCGGATCGTCGTCCTTCCACAGCTCGACTTCGGCCTCGAAGGCGGCTTTCTGCTGGCGCTGGAAGGCGGCGATATCGGCGGCGTTGTCGGCGATGAAGCGGTTGTAGGCGGCGAAGTCGAATTCGGTTTGCTCGATGCGGATCTGCGCGCGGCCCTCGCGGAAGGCTTCGCGGAACTCATCCAGCTCGGTCTCGCTGACCGGGTAGAAGCGCACCTGATCGAAGAAGCGCAGCAGCCAGGGCTGACCGTTCTCGAACTGGGCGTTCTTCACGTACTTGTTCCAGATCGGCAGGGTGCGACCGACCAGTTGGTAGCCGCCGGGCGAGTCCATGCCGTAGATGCACATGTACATGCCGCCGATGCCCACGGTGCCTTCGGCGGTGTAGGTGCGCGCCGGGTTGTACTTGGAGCTGAGCAGGCGATGGCGCGGGTCCAGCGGCACGGCGCAGGGCGCGTCGAGGTAGACATCACCGAGGCCGAGGATCAGGTAGCTGGCATCAAACAGGATGTCTTTGACCTCATCGCGGCTGGCCAGGCCATTGGCGCGCTGGATGAAGTCGACGTTGTTCGGCAGCCAGGGCGCCTCGCTGCGCACGGTTTCGCGGTAGCGCTCGACGGCAGCGAGGGTGGCGCTGTCCTCGAAGGCCATGGGCAGGTGGACGATCCGGGTCGGCACCTTGAGCTCGGCGACATCACCGAGCTGGCGCTCCAGGCGCAGCAGGTGTTCGAGCAGGGTGCGCTGGTGCAGCACGCGGCTGTCGTAGCGCAGTTGCAGCGAGCGCACGCCGGGGGCGAGCTCTTCCAGGCCACGCAGCGGCTCGGCCTTGAGCGCCTCCATCAGCAGGTGCACGCGCAGGCGCAGGGCCAGATCCAGCACGTTGTCGCCATATTCCAGCAGGATGTAGGCGTCGCCAGCCTGGCGATACACCGCGCGCGGGCGGCTGCCTTCAGCGGGCAGCTCGGCCAGCACGGTGGCGGAAACGGTGTTATCAGGTTGCAGCGACGGCGCCGGCAGGGTCACCGCGCTGATCGCCGCCAGTGCCTCGATGCTGCCCAGTTGCGCCTGCTCCAGGCTCTGCGCCTGCTGGAAACCAATGGGATGAAAGCGCAGCTTGTCGCCGGGCTTGACCTGGCCGACCTTCCACAGCTCGGCCTTGGCGATGGTCACCGGGCAGACGAAACCGCCGAGGCTGGGGCCGTCCTTGGTCAGGATCACCGGGAAGTCGCCGGTGAAGTTGATCGAACCGATGGCGTATTCGCAGTCATGCACGTTGGACGGGTGCAGGCCGGCTTCGCCGCCGTCGGCCCGCGCCCAGCTCGGTTTCGGGCCGCTGAGGCGCACGCCGAGACGGTTGGAGTTGTAGTGCACCTCCCATTCGGCGGCGAAGAACTCCTCGATGGCTTCAGCGGTGAAGAAGTCCGGCGCGCCGTGCGGGCCATAGAGCACGCCGATGTTCCAGGTGGTGCCGTAGCTGGGGATCAGGCTCGGGTGCGCCGCCTGCGGCGGGGCGATTGGCGCGGGCGTGGTGCAGGCCGGCAACTCGGGCTGGGAGATGGCCAGCATGTCGGCGGTGCGCAGGGTGCGCCCGGCATGCCCGCCGAACTGGCCGAGGGCGAAGGTGGAGCGGCTGCCCAGGTACAGCGGCACGTCCAGCCCATTGCGCACGGCCAGATAAGTGCGGCAGCCGCTGACCGCGCGGCCCAGCTTGAGCTCCTGGCCGGCCTTGACCGCGACCGGCTGCCAGTAGGCCACTGGCTCGCCATCCAGCTCGGCTGGACAATCGGCGCCGGTCAGGGCGATCAGTGCGTCGCTGTGAAAGCGCAGGGTCGGCCCTTGCAGGGTAAATTCCAGGCCGGCCGCTTCGGCCGCGTTGCCGACGATACGGTTGGCCAGGCGGAAGGCGAAATCATCCATCGGCCCGGACGGCGGCACGCCGATGTCCCAGTAACCGAGACGGCCGGGATAGTCCTGCACGCTGGAGTAAGTGCCTGGCTCCAGCACTTCGATCACGCTGGCCTTGAAGGAAAAACTGTCGAGCAGACGCGTCCACACTTCGCCTTTGGCGAAACGCTCGTCGGCGACCACTTGGCGCAGGTAGTCGAGGTTGCTGGCGATGCCGTGCAGGCGGGTTTCGCCCAGGGCTTTTTGCAGCTTGGCGATGGCTGCATCGCGTGTATCGGCATGCACGATCAGCTTGGCGATCATCGGGTCGTAGAAGGCCGACACCTCGCTACCGGTGCTGACCCAGCCATCGACACGCACGTCGTCAGGGAAGTGCACATCGGTGAGCACCCCCGGGCTGGGCTGGAAGTTCTTCAGCGGGTCTTCGGCGTAGATCCGCACTTCGATGGCGGCGCCTTGCGGGGCGCGGTCGAGCGTGGGCCAGTCCAGCGCATCGCCTGCAGCCACGCGCAGCATGCACTCGATCAGATCCAGGCCGGTGACCATCTCGGTAACCGGGTGCTCGACCTGCAGGCGGGTGTTCACTTCGAGGAAATAGAAGTCGTCGCGGGCGGCGTCGTAGATGAATTCCACGGTGCCGGCGCTGCGGTAGTTGACCGACGCGCCAAGCTGTACGGCAGCGGCATGCAAACGCTCGCGGGTGGCCTGCGGCAGGTTCGGCGCCGGGGTTTCCTCGACCACCTTCTGGTTGCGCCGCTGCAGCGAGCAGTCGCGCTCGCCGAGGGCGGCGACGCGCCCGGCACCGTCGCCGAAAATCTGTACCTCGACGTGGCGCGCCTGATCGACGAAACGCTCGAGGAAGACCCCGGCATCGCTGAAGAACTGCTCGCCCATGCGCTTGACGCTTTCGTAGGCGCTTTCCAGCGCGACGGCGTCGCTGCAGCGGGTCAGGCCGATGCCACCACCGCCGGCGGTGGTCTTGAGCATCACCGGGTAGCCGATGCTTGCCGCGGCGGCCAGTGCTTCTTCCAGGCTGTGCAGCAGGCCGGTGCCTGGCGCCATCGGCACCTGGGCCTGGGCGGCCAGTTCGCGTGCTCTGTGCTTGAGGCCGAACTCGCGAATCTGCTCGCCGGTCGGGCCGACGAAGGCGATGCCGGCTGCCTCGCAGGCATCGGCGAACTCGGCGCTTTCCGAGAGAAAGCCATAACCGGGATAGATCGCCTGGGCGCCGGTTTCCTGCGCGGCGGCGAGAATCTTGTCGATACGCAGGTAGCTGTCGGCCGGCTTGTCGCCGCCCAGGGCAATGGCGATATCGGCGTCACGTACGTGCCGGGCATTGCGGTCGGCGTCGGAGTAGACGGCGACGCTTTTCACGCCCAGGCGCTTGAGCGTGCGGATGGCGCGGACGGCGATCTCGCCACGGTTGGCGATCAGGACTGTTTCAAACATGGCGGTTCTCCGTGGCGAGATCGCCGTGACGGGCTACGCCCGTCCGGCACTTTGGCTTCGTCGCTGCGCCGCTACGCGGCTGGTCGCCACGGTTGGCGATCAGTACGGTATGGAACATGGGGCTATCCCTTCCTCAGTTCTTGGCGGCTTGTAGGCTGGCGATATAGGCGCGCCAACCACCAAAGCTGGTGATGTCACGCGCGCCATCCAGCGCATAGGGCTCACAGATGAAGCCCTTGACCCAGCGGCCGTCGGCCAGCTCCAGGTTGCCGATGCCCAGTGGTGGCGGGATCTCGGCGACGAACTCGCCGAAGCGCGCCTGCGGTACGTCCCACAGCTCGACGATGATCTCGGCGCCGTCTTCGGCGACCCGTGCCAGGCCTGGCTTGGGCGGCACGGTGCCGGGCAGCGCGTAGAGGCGGTAATGCGCGGCGCTGGTGGTCTGCTCCACCAGCACGGCATCGCGGCTGGTGAGCTGGAAGTTCAGCGGCATGCCGGTCAGGTGCGCGCCGACTACGGCGACGCGGATGCAGCCCGGCGCTGGTTTATCGCTGGCGGTTTGCGCTGGCAGCGGCTTGCCAGTGGCGCCCAGCGGCAGATCGAGGGCCTGCTGCCAGCGCTGACCGAAGGTCGCCAATGCCTGGTCATGCCAGGCTGGGGCGAGCAGGGTGATGCCGGCCGGTAGACCGTCGGCGCGCAGGCCAGCCGGCACCGCCAGGGCGGCCAGGTCGGCGAGGTTGGTGAAGTTGGTGTAGGTGCCGAACTGGCTGTTGAACAGCACAGGTTCCGCTTCCATCTCGGCCAGGGTGCGGATGGTTGGTGAGGTCGGTACCACCATGGCGTCGAAGCCGGCCAGGGCGTCGTTGATCACGCGACTCAGTTCGGCGCGAATGTACTCGGCCTTGTAGGCGTCGCAGGCGCTGTACTTGTGGCCGTTGTCGACGATGCCGCGCACCACCGGGTTGATGTGTTCGGGGTTCACGCCTTCCACCGCGACGGTGCGTTCGGCGACCCAGGGGCCGTAGTAGAGCTGCTCGGCCAGTTGCTGGAAGGGGGCGAAATCGATCTCCACCAGTTCGGCGCCCAGTTCGCGCAGTTTGCCCAGGGCGGCCTCATAGACGGCCTGGTTCTGGCTGTCGCCGAAGAACTCGGGGTTGGCCGGCACTGCCAGGCGCGGCTGGGCCGGCATGCCGACCTTGGCGCTGTTCGGATTCTTGCGGCTGTAGGCGTCGGCGGCGTCATAGCCACCGGCGATAGTGGCCACGGCCAGCGCATCGGCCACGGTCAGGGCGAACACCGAGATGCAGTCGACCGTGCGGCAGGCCGGCACCAGGCCGGTATTGGGCAGCCAGCCCTTGGTCGGCTTGAGCCCGACGATATTGTTGAAACCCGCCGGTACGCGGCCCGAACCGGCGGTGTCGGTGCCCAGCGAGAAGGGCACCAGGCCACGGGCGACCACACTGGCCGAACCGGAGCTGGAACCGCCGCTGACGTAATCCGGGTTGAAACTGTTAGGCACCGCGCCGTGAGGCGAACGGGTGCCGACCAGGCCGGTGGCGAACTGATCGAGGTTGGTCTTGCCGATAAGGATGGCGCCAGCGGCGCGCAGGCGTGCGACCACGGTAGCGTCGGCCTGGGCCTGGTAGGCGAACTCGGGGCAGGCCGCCGTGGTGGGCCAGCCGGCGACGTCGATGTTGTCCTTGATGGCGAAGGGCACGCCGTACAGCGGCAGCTTGTTCAGATCACCTGCTGCACCTTCCAGTGCGCGGGTCAGGGCATCGAGCTGGGCATCGAGCTGCGCTTCGCTGGTCAGGGCGATCCAGGCGCTGTCATCGCTGCGCAGTTCCAGGCGCAGGGCGTGCAGCAGTTCGGCAGGGGATTGGCCGTTGCGGTAGGCCTGTTGCCACTGCGCGAGGGTGAAAGCGATAGGTGCGTTGGACATGCTTAGAGATTCCATCTTGTATCCAAGTTGGAATTGCTAGAGCAATGAGGGTGCCAGTTTTGCGTAGGCCTCTATTTTCGGGGTTCTCAGGGCAACTGCAGGGGCTTTGGCGAGAGGCGTTGCACCGAGGTGGGGCTGGCCTGCAAGCGAATGGTGCAAGACTTTAAGGACTCGCGGTGCGCATAGCGCACCCTACGGGATCGTGGCGCCAGTGGCGTAGCCCGGATGAAATCCGGGGCGGTCATACGCTCGTCGCGGCGTTACGGCACCAGGTAATTCTTCACCCCGGTGAAGATGATCTGCGCGGCCAGGGCGCAGACGAACAGGCCCATCAAACGGCTGACGATCTGCAGCCCCTGGTCGCCGAGCAGGCGTTCGAACTGATTGGACAGGTACAGCACCACGCCCACGGTGAGGCTGGCGAGGAAGATCGCCGCCACCGCCACCAGCTTGTCGTCCCAGTGCGGCTGGCTGGCGCCCATCAGCAGCAGGGCGCCGATGGTGCCGGGGCCGACGGTGATGGGGATGGTCAGCGGCACGATGGTCACGTCCTGTTGCACGTTATCGCTCTGCACCGCCGACTTGCCCTGGGCCATGCCTAGGGCGGAGATGAACAGCACCGAGCCTGCACCGATTCGGAAGGCGTCGATGGTGATACCGAACAGGGTGAAGATGTGCTTGCCGAATAGGTACAGCAGCACGCTGGCGATCAGCGTGGCCAGCGCCACCTTCCAGGCGAGGCGCTTGCGCTCCTTGAGGGTGTAGCCACGACTGAGGCCGATGAAGCAGGAGAGGACGAAGAAGGGGCTGTAGAGCACCAGCATCTTCAGGTACAGGCTGAACAACTCGGACGCCATGGCGGCAGGCTCGCAGAAAGGCAGAGAAGGTAAATAAGACTATCAGTGTGGCAGCGCGTCACGCTGGCGGCGCAGCTCGCGCTCGGCGATCCAGTGTTCGATCAGCTCGCGCAGCTGCGACAGCTCCACCGGCTTGGACATGTGACCGTCCATGCCGACAGCGCGCGCGCGTTCCTTGTGTTCGCTCAAGATATGCGCGGTCAGCGCCACCACTGGCGTGCGCGGACGCTTCTCGCTCTTTTCCCAGGCACGTAGCTGTTCGGTAGCAGAGAAACCATCGAGCACCGGCATCTCGCAGTCCATCAGCACCAGATCGTAGGGCTGCGCCTTCATCGCGCTGAGGGCTTCCTCGCCGTTGCTGGCGGTGTCCGGCTTGAGGTTGAGCTTGCCGAGCATGCCGCGAATCACCTTGGTGGAGATGCTGTTGTCTTCGGCCACCAGAATGCGGAAGTCGGTCGGCACGTTCAGCGGCGTGCTCACCGGTGTCGGCGCGGCCTGTGCGGGCGTGTCGTTGGGGCGCTGGGCCAGTTCGTCGGCCAGGGTGGTCTTGAGCGTGTAGCCTGCCACCGGCTTGGCCAGGATGCGCTTGATCCCGGCGTTGCGTGCGATCACCTTGCTCGGCGCGTTGCTGATGCCGGTGAGCATGATGATCAGAATGTCGTGATTGAGGCTCGGGTCTTCTTTGATCTTGGCGGCCAGCTGCATGCCGGTCATGCCGGGCATGTCCTGGTCGAGCAGCACCGCGTCGAAGTATTCGCGCATGTGTGCCTTGGTACGCAGCAGGGCCAGGGCCTCCTTGCCGGAGGGCACGGCGCTGACCTGCATGCCCCAGGCATTGCACTGCTGCATCAGTACCTTGCGGCAGGTGTCGTTGTCGTCCACCACCAGCAGGCGTGCACCCTGTAGCGGACTGTCCAGGTCGGTTTCCGGCTGTTCCAGGCGGGCGGCGTCCAGCGGCAGGGTCAGCCACAGGGTGGTGCCCTGGTTGCCGCTGCCCTGGATGCCGAACTCGCCGCCCATCAGGCGTACCAGTTGGCGCGCGATGATCAGGCCGAGACGCCCGCCCAGGCGGGTGGCAGATAGGAAGTCGCGGCTCTGCAGTTCGGCGTTGAGCAGGGCGTCGCGCTCCTCCGGCAGCAGCGGTCGGCCGCTGTCCTGCACGGCGATGCGCAGGCGGTGCTGGCCGTCGCTGCTGTCGAGTGCGGCGACCAGCAGGATCTCGCCCTCGTCGGTCTGCTTGAAGGCATTGTCCAGCAGGCTGAGTAGGGCCTGGCGCAGGCGCGTCGGATCGCCGCTGATCACCCGGGGTACCTGCGGCTGGATGAAGCTGATCAGCTCCACGCGCTGTTGTTCGGCCTTGGCGCGGAAGATGTCAAGGCAGTCCTCGATCAGCGCGCCGAGATCGAATTGCACGTCGTCCAGCTCGATCTGCCCGGATTCGAGCTTGGAAATGTCGAGGATTTCGTTGATCAGGGTGAGCAGCTCGTTGCCCGAACTGTGGATGGTCTGCACGTAGTCACGCTGCTTGGCCGACAGTGGCGTGCCCAGCAGCAACTCGGTCATGCCCAGCACGCCATTCATCGGCGTGCGGATCTCGTGGCTGATCTTGGCCAGGAACTCGGCCTTGGCCTTCAGCTCGGCGCTGCTGGCGGCCAGGGCGGTGCTTTCCTGCAGGGTGTCGCGCTGGATCTGCCGCTGCCGCTCGGTCAGCGACACGCTGAGAATCAGGCCGGCCAGGGTGGCAACGCTGAACACGCCCAGCACCAGCCAGCCCGGATTGAGCTGATCGAAGCCGAGCAGCACCGGCACGAAGAAGCCGAAGCCCAGGTTGAAAACCAGCATGCCGATGGTGATCAGGCGTGCCGGCTGATAACCGGCGCGCCAGTGCCGGCTGCTCACCAGCAGCAGATTGATTGCACTCAGGGCCACCAGCAGGTAGACCAGCGAGCTGAACCAGAACAATCCGGTGACGGCAATACACAGGGCGTAGGCCAGGATCAGCAAGGCATTGCCCTGCAGCAGGCGGTTGAGCGGGCTGCGCTGCACGGGGGTGCCGTGCATGAAACTCAGGCCGAAGGCCAAGGCGCTGAAGGCGGCGAACAGTGCGGAGAGGTCGGCGATCAATGACTGGTTGTAGCCCAGGCTGGGTAGCCACTGGGCGAAAATGCCGAGGTTGGCCGACGAGCACACGGCCAGGCCGATGTTCACCCCGGCCAGCCACAGGCCGCTGGCGCTGCGGCTGTAGATGAAGCGGATGAGGTTGTACAGGGTCAGCAGCAGCAGAGCACCGAACAGCATGCCGTAGAGGTAGGCGGGTTTTTCCAGGCTGACCAGTTCGGCCTGATCCATCACCTTGAACCAGGTCATCAGCGGGTGGTTGGAGGTCAGGCGGACATAGGCGACGCGGGCCTGACCGTCATTGGGCAGCGGCATCAGGTAGAAGCGCGACGGCAGCGGTCGCGAATCCAGCGGCATGGCCTCGCCGGTGTGCAGGTTCTGCTCCAGCTGGCCATCTCTCAGCAGGTAGTAATCGAGGTACTGCACCCGCGGCGAGAATATCCACAGCCAGGCGGGCTGCTGCTGCGGTGCGAATTCGGCACGGAGCCAGACGGCGTGGTCACTGGGCGGGAAGGTAAAGGATTGTTTGCTGAGGGGCTTGAATTGCTGGCGCTGGGCGCGGACTTCTTCGAGGCCCAGGCGGGCGCTGGCGTCGACCATATAGGACCAGCTGTGCGCGCTTGGCGGGACCGAGTTCGCACTGGCTGTCAGCGCAAGGCTGAGAAACAGCATGCTGGCGAGTAGTCCGATGGCAATCCTGAGCCGGCGCACGGGCAAAATCCTTCTAAATGAGTGGCCGGATTATAGCCAAGCATCTGCTCGCGGGAACATGGTGCAGCCAGGCATTTTTAAGGCTTTCTGCTGGTAAAAGCCGCCTTTTACCGGGCTGCACCCTGTTTATCAGTCCTCGCCGCGCTCGCGGGCGATGGCCCGATAGCCGATGTCGTTACGGTGGAACATGCCGTTCCAGCGAATCTTCTCGGCCAGGCGGTAGGCCTGCTGCTGGGCATCGGCAACGCTGGCGCCGATGGCGGTGGCGCAGAGTACGCGACCACCAGCGGTGACGATCTGGCCGTCCTTCAGTGCGGTACCGGCGTGGAACACCTTGCCGTCGAGCTTGGCGGCTTCATCCAGACCTTCGATGACATCGCCCTTGGCGTAGTCACCCGGGTAGCCACCGGCGGCCAGCACCACGCCGACGGTCGGACGCGGGTCCCAGGTCGCCTCGACCTTGTCCAGCGCCTTGGCCAGGGCAGCCTCGACCAGCAGCACCAGGGAGCTTTCCAGACGGCACATGATCGGCTGAGTTTCCGGGTCGCCGAAGCGGCAGTTGAATTCGATAACCTTGGGCTTGCCCGCCTTGTCGATCATCAGGCCGGCATAGAGGAAGCCGGTGTAGACGTTGCCTTCGCTGGCCATGCCGCGCACGGTGGGGTAGATCACCTCGTCCATCACGCGCTTGTGTACTTCGGCGGTGACTACCGGGGCTGGCGAGTAAGCGCCCATGCCGCCGGTATTTGGGCCGCTGTCGCCGTCGCCGACGCGCTTGTGGTCCTGGCTGGTGGCCATCGGCAGCACGTTCTCGCCGTCGACCATGACGATAAAGCTGGCTTCTTCGCCGTCGAGGAACTCTTCGATCACCACGCGCGAACCGGCGTCACCGAAGGCGTTACCAGCGAGCATGTCGCGCACCGCGTCTTCGGCCTCCTGCAGGGTCATGGCGACGATCACGCCCTTGCCTGCGGCCAGGCCGTCGGCCTTGATCACGATCGGGGCGCCTTTCTCGCGCAGGTAGGCCAGGGCTGGCTCGATCTCGGTGAAGTTCTGGTAGTCGGCAGTCGGGATCTTGTGACGCGCCAGGAAATCCTTGGTGAAGGCCTTGGAGCCTTCCAGCTGGGCGGCGGCGGCGGTGGGGCCGAAGATGTCCAGTTTGCGGCTGCGGAACAGATCGACCACGCCTTTGACCAGCGGCGCTTCCGGGCCGACGATGGTCAGTTGCACGTTCTTCTCAGCGAAGTCGGCGAGCTGCTCGATGGCCAGCACGTCGATGGCGACATTCTCACACTTGGCTTCCACCGCAGTGCCGGCGTTGCCCGGGGCGACGAAGACCTTCTCGACGCGTTTGTCCTGCGCCACTTTCCAGGCCAGGGCGTGTTCGCGGCCGCCGCTGCCGATGATCAGTACGTTCATGTCTGTCTCCTTGTGGAGGTGGGCCGTTGGCCCGGTTGGTGGATAAGAAAAGCGTTATCCACCCTACGAATTTCGAGGTCGCGATGAAGCGGGTAGATGCTAGGCGCCCCAGGTTTCGACAAGCGCAGTTGCCGACTGGCAATGAGCATTGGCGGAACCTGGGGCAACAACGCAGATGCCGGCTTCAGTGCGGCCGATTTTAGTGCCTGAAGTGGCGCATGCCGGTAAACACCATGGCAATGCCGGCTTCGTCGGCCGCGGCGATCACCTCGTTGTCACGCATCGAACCACCCGGCTGGATCACCGCAGTGATACCGGCCTTGGCGGCATTGTCGATGCCGTCGCGGAACGGGAAGAAGGCGTCCGAAGCCATGACGGCGCCTGGTACGGGCAGGCCAGCGTGCTCGGCCTTGATCGCGGCGATACGGGCGGAGTTGACGCGGCTCATCTGGCCGGCACCGACACCCACGGTCTGACGGTTCTTGGCGTAGACGATGGCGTTGGATTTGACGAACTTGGCCACTTTCCAGGCGAAGATCAGGTCGTGGATTTCCTGCTCGCTCGGCGCACGTTGGGTGACGATCTTCAGGTCGGAAGCTGCGATCATGCCGATGTCGCGGCTCTGCACCAGCAGACCACCATTGACGCGTTTGAAGTCCCAACCCGCAGCACGCTCGGCCGGCCACTCGCCGCATTCGAGCAGGCGCACGTTGGCCTTGGCGGCCACCACTTCACGGGCGGCGGCGCTGATTTTCGGGGCGATGATCACTTCGACGAACTGACGCTCGACGATGGCCTTGGCGGTTTCGCCATCCAGCTCGCGGTTGAAGGCGATGATGCCGCCGAACGCCGACTCGGTGTCGGTGGCGTAGGCCAGGTCGTAGGCCTTGCGGATGCCGCCTTCGTCTTCCGGTACCACGGCCACGCCGCAGGGGTTGGCGTGTTTGACGATGACGCAGGCCGGCTTGACGAAGCTCTTCACGCATTCCAGCGCGGCGTCGGTGTCGGCCACGTTGTTGAACGACAGTTCCTTGCCTTGCAGCTGCACGGCGGTGGAAACGCTGGCTTCGCCTTTCTTCGCTTCGACGTAGAAGGCTGCGCTCTGGTGCGGGTTCTCGCCGTAGCGCATTTCCTGCGCCTTGACGAACTGGCTGTTGAAGGTGCGCGGGAAGGCGCCACGGCCTTCGGTGGACAGGGTGCCCGCTGCCTGGTCGATGGTGCCCAGGTAGTTGGCGATCATGCCGTCGTAGGCAGCGGTATGTTCGAAGGCCTTCAGCGCCAGGTCGAAACGCTGGGCGTAGCTCAGGCCGCCGGCCTTGAGGGAGGCGACGATGCCGGCGTAGTCGCCGGTATTGACCACGATGGCGACGTCCTTGTGGTTCTTCGCCGCGCTGCGGACCATGGTCGGGCCGCCGATGTCGATGTTCTCGATGGCATCGGCCAGGTCGCAATCAGGCTTGGCCACGGTGGCTTCGAAGGGATAGAGGTTGACCGCGACCAGGTCGATCGGCTTGATGCCGTGCTCGTCCATTACCGCGCCGTCCAGCGCACGACGGCCGAGAATGCCGCCGTGGATCTTCGGGTGCAGGGTCTTCACGCGGCCGTCCATCATTTCCGGGAAGCCGGTGTAGTCAGCCACTTCCACTGCGGCTACGCCGTTGTCCTTGAGCAGCTTGTAGGTACCGCCGGTGGAGAGAATCTCGACACCGAGGGCGGCCAGTTCGCGAGCGAATTCGAGGACACCGGTCTTGTCGGAAACGCTGATCAGCGCGCGGCGGACGGGCAGAAGGGTGGTCTGGTCGGTCATTTCACTATCCATCAGAGCGGGGATATCAGCAAAAAAGGCGGCTCATGCGGGCCGCCCTTTTCGGGAGTTCAGGGTTACAGCAGGTCGTACTGCTTGAGCTTCTTGCGCAGCGTACCGCGGTTCAGGCCGAGCAGTTCGGAGGCCTTGGTCTGGTTACCTTTCACGTAATTCATGACGGTTTCCAGCAGCGGCGCTTCGACTTCGGTGAGCACCAGGTTGTACACGTCGGTGACGTCCGCGCCCTCGAGATGGGCGAAGTAATTGTGCAGCGCCTTCTCCACGGCGCCGCGCAGGGTCTGGCCCTCTTCGCTCGGCGTGTTCAGGTGCTGTTTAAGGCTGGTGTTGTCACTCACGGGTGCAATTCCACTCACTAGGGTCTCTGTCATCAACGTCATGCGGCCACCTCGTTTCCATCGTTGTGCCGTTCGCGGAAGAACGCGCGAACGTGGGCGCACTGTGCGTCCGTACTGTCCAGACGGTTGAACTGGGCGCGAAACTCCCTGGCGCCCGGCAGGGTTGCCAGATACCAGCCGACATGCTTGCGGGCGATACGCGTGCCCATCAATTCGCCATAGAAGGCGTGCAGTGCAGCCAGGTGCTCTAGCAGAATGCGTTCCACTTCGAGCAGGCTCGGTGCCGGCAGGGTTTCGCCGGTACGCAGGTAGTGCTCGATTTCACGGAAGATCCATGGCCGCCCTTGGGCGGCGCGACCAATCAGCAGGGCGTCGGCGCCAGTGGCGTCGAGCACGGCCTTGGCCTTCTGTGGAGAGTCGATGTCGCCATTGGCGAACACCGGAATCGATATCGCCTGCTTGATGGCGGCGATGGTGTCGTACTCGGCTTCGCCGGTATAAAGGTCGGCGCGGGTGCGGCCGTGTACGGACAGTGCAGCAATGCCGGCATCTTCGGCGATTTTCGCCACGGTAATGCCGTTCTTGTTCTGGCGGTCCCAGCCGGTACGAATCTTCAGGGTCACCGGCACGTCCACCGCACCGACCACGGCAGCGAGGATTTCCCGTACCAGCGGCTCGTCACGCAGCAGGGCGGAGCCGGCGGCCTTGTTGCAGACCTTCTTGGCTGGGCAGCCCATGTTGATGTCGATGATCTGCGCGCCTAACTCGACGTTCTTGCGTGCTGCGTCGGCCATCATCTGCGGGTCGCCACCGGCGATCTGTACCGAGCGCGGCTCGGGATCACCGGCGTGCAGCAAACGCAGGCTGGACTTGCGGCTATTCCACAGGCGCACATCGCTGGTGACCATCTCCGACACCACCAGGCCGGCACCGAGACGGCGGCACAGCTGGCGGAACGGGCGATCGGTGACGCCGGCCATGGGAGCCAGGATCAACCGATTGGGCAATGTGTAAGGGCCAATACGTGGGGCCGACATGGGGCGTCCCTGCTTGTTGGTGCGCAGTTGAGACAAAGGGCGATCAACACCTGCCCTCCACTGTGTCCTCAGGGGAAACTGCGGTGGGTCGGTGCTCGCGAAAGGGTGGGCATGATACCCGCTCTGGATGACCGGATAAAGGTCGTTTTGAACAAATTCTGAACAGCTATGGGCTTATCGCCAGGAGTTAGAAGGAAGGCCTGCGACCACGGGTCGCGCCGTCTTCAGACTACTCGGGTGAGTGGAAGCTCAGGCTGTAGTTCACCGCGCGGGTGCCCGGATCAAGGATGTCCAGGGAGATGTGGATGGGCGTCTGCGGTGGCATCTCGCTCTGTCCGGCCAGCTCGCCGGCCAGGTACTCGCTGGGTTTGAAGCGACGACTGGCGACCAGTTGTCCGCCCAGGTCGGCGAAGCGCATCTCCAGCAGCGGGAAGGGCTGGGCGAAGGAGGCACGGTTGTAGAGGATGGCGTCGACTATCAGTGCGCCGGAGAACTCCGGGTGGCTACGTACCACCAGGTTGCTGCTGCGAATCTGGCTGATGTCGACTTTCGAGGGCAGGGCGCAGCCGATGTTCGGGCACAGTTGTTCGAACCAGGGGCGATAGCGGTCCTGGCGTGCCAGCTCATCGAAGTTGTAGGCAACGTATTGTGCCAGCAGGCCGCCAGCTGCCAGCAGATTGAGCAAGCCCCAGCCAAACAGGCGGCCCCATGATGTGCCCTGTGGCTGGCGCCAGTCGAGTTGCAGGGGTTCGTCGTCCAGTTCGAACAGACGTTCCTCGCGCAGCCCCGGCTCGTTGCGCACCATCTTGGGTTCTTCAGGTGCCGTGCGCAGGTCTTCGTCCTGGTGCTCCGGTTCGGTCTGCTCGTCATCGAGATCACCCAGGCGCGGCTCAACGGCTTCGTCGATGTCATCGGCGATGGGCTGCTGCTTGCGGGGCGCGGCGGGAGGGACGAACTCAATGGCTGCTTTGGGTTCAGGCGCAGTGATCGGTTCAGGCTGCTCGTCAGTCGGTTGCAGTTCGAAGCTGTCGCGCTCGCGCTGCACCGGCTCGTCACGCAGCAGGGCCTCGGCCCAGGCTTCGTCATGCACTTCGTCGGGTTCGTCCGTCGCGCGGTTGCCGAAATTCTCGGCGTAGCGCGGCGCCTGTTCCAGTGCGAGGAACTGCTGAGACAGCTGCTGTTCCTGCTCCTCCAGTCTGGCCAGTTCCTCATCGAGGTTGAGGCTGTCCAGGTCGAGGTCGTCATGAATCCACAGGGTATCGTCGGCGGGCTTGCTCGCTGGCGGCTTGGTGCGTGTGTCGGGCTGGGCTGTGGTCGGAGCGCTCACCGTTTTGGCTGCCGCTGGCGCAGGTGCGGCGGCACGCGGGCCGAACAGTTGTTCGGCAGCATTGAACACGTGCAGGCAGGCACCGCAGCGTACTGCGCCATGGGCAGCAGCCAGCTGCGCCTGGCTGACGCGGAAGCTGGTACGGCAATTGGGGCACTGGGTGACGTGGCTTTCGCTCATGCGCGGGTCCGGAAAATCCAAGCAGCTAGTCTAACGCAACGACTGCGCGCGGTTCAGCGCTTGACGCCGCTGATGCGCACCCAGCCGTCCTTGACGGCCGTTGGGTCGAGGTCGAAGGCGCTTGCGTAGGCGGCGCGGACTTCCTCGGCCTGTTCGGCGAGGATACCCGACAGCGCCAGGCGCCCACCGCCTTTGACCAGCGCAGTGATCTGAGGTGCCAGGGAAACCAGCGGGCCGGCGAGGATGTTGGCGACGACCACGTCGGCAGGCTGCTGTGGCAGATCGGCAGGCAGATACACCGGGAAGCGCGCTGGATCGATGCCGTTGCGCGAAGCATTGTCGCGCGAGGCTTCCAGCGCCTGCGGGTCGATATCGGTGCCCGCTGCCTGCGGCGCGCCGAGCAACAGGGCGGCGATCGCCAGGATGCCCGAGCCGCAACCGAAGTCGAGCACGCTGCAGTTGTCCAGACTCTGGCTATCGAGCCATTCCAGGCACAGTGCGGTGGTCGGATGCGTGCCGGTGCCGAAGGCCAGGCCCGGATCGAGCAGCAGATTGACCGCGTCCGGCTGCGGCGCGGCATGCCAGCTTGGCACGATCCATAGGCGCTGACCGAAACGCATGGGCTGGAAACCATCCATCCAGCTGCGTTCCCAGTCCTGATCCTCGATGCGCTCGACATGATGCTCCGGCAGCGCGCCGCCACACAGCAGTTGCACGTGGGCGAGCAGTGCGGTCTCGTCGGTGTCGGCCTCGAACAGGGCCAGCAGGTGGGTGTTCGACCACAGCGGGGTGGTGCCCAGATCCGGCTCGAAGATCGGCTGATCTTCGGCGTCCATGAAGGTTACCGATACGGCGCCGACTTCCAGCAGGGCATCCTCGTAGGTTTCTGCCTGCTCAGGAGTGATGGCGAGACGGACTTGTAACCAGGGCATGGAAAACCTCATGAAGGGCGCGCGTTTGGCCGCGCAGCTTACTTGAAGGGGCGGGCGGCTTGCCAGTTCGGCCGCTGAAACGACAGGGGCCGCCCGAAGGCAGCCCCTGTTGAGCATTTCAGTCATGACCTCGCGAGCTAGAGCGGAACAAGGCAAAAGTGACTGAGGAAGCGGAGTTTACTGTTGTAAATGAGCATTCCTCGGTCACTTTTAACGCAGGGCCGCCGACGCGCAGCAGGTCATGGACTCAGTGCTTGTCCATACCCAGTTTCTTTTCCAGGTAATGGATGTTCACGCCACCTTTGACGAAACCCTTGTCGCGGGTCAGGTCGCGGTGCAGTGGCACGTTGGTCTTGATGCCGTCGACCACGATCTCGTCCAGGGCATTGCGCATACGGGCCATGGCCTCGTCACGGTCCTTGCCGAAGGTGATCAGCTTGCCGATCAGCGAGTCGTAGTGCGGTGGAACGCTGTAGCCGCTGTACAGGTGCGAATCGACGCGCACGCCATTGCCGCCCGGAGCATGGAAATGCTTGACCTTGCCGGGGCTGGGCATGAAGTTGTCCGGGTCTTCGGCGTTGATCCGGCACTCGACCGAGTGACCGAGGATCTTCACGTCTTCCTGCTTGATCGACAGCTTGTTGCCAGCAGCGATGCTGAGCATCTCCTTGACGATGTCGATACCCGTGACCATCTCGGTGACCGGGTGCTCTACCTGAACACGGGTGTTCATCTCGATGAAGTAGAAACGACCGTCTTCATAGAGGAACTCGAAGGTGCCGGCGCCACGGTAGCCGATCTCGATGCAGGCATCGACGCAGCGCTTGAGCACTTCGGCGCGGGCCTTCTCGTCGATCAGCGGAGCCGGAGCCTCTTCGATCACTTTCTGGTGACGGCGCTGCAGCGAGCAGTCACGGTCGTACAGGTGAATCGCGTTGCCCTGGCCGTCGGACAGCACCTGGACTTCGACGTGGCGCGGGTTGCCGAGGAACTTTTCCAGATAGACCATCGGGTTGCCGAACGCAGCACCGGCTTCGGTGCGGGTCAGCTTGGCCGATTTGATCAGGTCTTCTTCCTTGTGCACCACGCGCATGCCGCGACCACCGCCGCCGCCAGCGGCCTTGATGATCACCGGGTAGCCCACTTCACGGGCAATGCGCAGGGCTTCTTCCTCGTCTTCCGGCAGCGGGCCGTCGGAGCCGGGAACCACCGGTACGCCGGTTTTGATCATGGCTTCCTTGGCCGATACCTTGTCGCCCATCAGGCGGATCACGCTCGCGGTCGGGCCAATGAAGGCAAAACCGGAGTTTTCCACCTGTTCGGCGAAGTCGGCGTTCTCGGCGAGGAAGCCGTAGCCCGGGTGAATGCCCGTGGCGCCGGTCAGTTCAGCTGCGCTGATGATCGCCGGGATGTTCAGGTAGGACTGCGCGCCGGCTGCCGGACCAATGCAGACGGACTCGTCGGCCAGGCCCAGGTGCATCAGTTCGCGGTCGGCGGTGGAGTGCACGGCCACCGTCTTGATACCCAGCTCCTTGCAGGCACGCAGGATACGCAGGGCGATCTCGCCACGGTTGGCGATAAGGACTTTTTCCAGCTTCTGCATTGCAGGCTCCCCGGGCATCAAACGATGGTGAACAGGGGCTGGTCGTACTCAACCGGCTGGCCGTTTTCCACCAGGATGGACTCGATCACGCCGCTGGCTTCGGCTTCGATGTGGTTCATCATCTTCATCGCTTCGACGATGCACAGGATGTCGCCCTTTTTCACGGTCTGACCGACTTCGACGAAGTTGCCCGAGGTCGGCGAAGCGGCGCGGTAGAAGGTACCGACCATCGGCGAGCGAGCGACAGTGCCGTTCAGTTTCGCGGCGGCGGCCGGGGCGGCTTCAGCGCCCGGAGCAGCTGCAGCAACAGGCGCGGCGACCGGAGCCGGTGCAGGCGCGTACATCGGCTGCGGGGCATAGGCCGGTTGCTTGCTGTGACGGCTGATGCGTACGGACTCTTCGCCCTCTTTGATCTCCAGCTCGTCGATACCGGACTCTTCCAGCAGCTCGATCAGTTTCTTGACTTTACGGATATCCATGAATGGTCAACTCCCAGAGGTGAGGTAGGACTTGTCTACCAGGCTACGCGTCAGGCGCGCCCGGTCAGTTGTTCGAGTGCCGCTTCCAGGGCCAGCCGATAACCGCTGGCGCCAAGGCCGCAGATCACCCCTACTGCAACGTCGGAAAAATAGGAGTGATGGCGGAAAGGTTCACGCTTGTGCACGTTGGACAGGTGCACTTCGATGAATGGGATGCTCACCGCCAGCAATGCGTCACGTAATGCGACGCTTGTATGGGTAAAAGCGGCAGGATTGATCAGGATAAAGTCGACACCTTCACCCTTTGCGGCGTGAATGCGGTCGATCAGTTCGTACTCGGCATTGCTCTGCAGGTACAGCAAATGGTGGCCCGCCTCGCGTGCGCGCTGCTCCAGATCCTGATTGATCTCGGCGAGGGTGGTGGCGCCATATTTATCGGGCTCGCGGGTGCCCAGCAGATTCAGATTGGGGCCGTGCAGCACCAGTAGGGTGGCCATGGTCGCGTTCCTTGTTGTTCAGGCTGCGCAGGACTATGCCGCAGCTGCGCGATGTCAGCAATAGTCGACACGATGCCTGCTGTTTGCGGCAGAAATATGACTATAGCGTTGGTTTCGGTCGTTGCCAGGGCATTTGCAAAGAACGGGCGATGATCGCGTTGCCAGCGTTCAACGACCTGCCTGGCGGCTGCTGGCCTGATCCAGGCGCCCTGCGAAAGTGGCGGCATTGACCTCACCTACGACACGCAGATCGAGCAATTCGTCACCATTGCCGGCGAACAACTGGATGGCAGGTGGGCCGAACAACTTGTAACGGTCCAGCAGGGCGCGCTGGGCGGCGTTGCTTTCGGTGATATCGAAGCGGATCAGGCGCCAGCCGGCCAGTTTGCTGCCCACTTCGGCATTGCCGAACACCTCGCGCTCGATGACCTTGCAACTGATGCACCAGTCGGCGTACCAGTCCAGCAGCAACGGCTGGCCGTCGGCTTTGGCCTCGGCCAGTGCGGCGTCCAGTTCGGCGGGGCTGCTCAGGGTTTGCCAGGCACCGCTCTTGGCGCTGCTCTGGCTGGTACCGGCCTGCAACTGGCCGAGCGGCTTGAGCGGATCGCTCGCACCCTGCAGGGCGCCGACCCAGGCGGCCAGGGCATAGACCAGCAACGCCAGACCGGCGATCTGGCCGAGCTTCTGTCGATGCGTCTTGGGGCCGAACTCCAGCGCACCGAGGAATACTGCCACACCACCTGCCAGCAGGCCCCACAGGGCCAGGCTGAGACTGCCCGGCAGCACGCGCTCGAGCAGCCAGACCGAAACGGCCAGCAGCAGCACGCCGAAGGCATTGCGTACGCTGACCATCCAGGTACCGGTTTTCGGCAGCAGCGCACCACCGCCAACTGCGAACAGCACCAGCGGCGTACCCATACCGAGGCCGAGCGCGAGCAGCTTCAGGCCACCGCCCAAGGCATCGCCACTGGCACTGATATAAAGCAGTGCACCGGCCAGCGGCGCCGAGACGCAGGGGCTGACCAGCAGGCTGGACAGCACGCCGAGCAGGGCTGCATTAAGATGCGAGCCGCCATGGGTTTTGCCTGCCAGGCGATCCAGCGGTTCACTGATGAAACGAGGCAGGCGCAGCTCGAACAGGCCGAACATGGCCAGCGCGAAGAAGGCGAAGAAGGCGGCGAAAGGCACCAATACCCAAGCCGATTGCAGGCGAGCCTGCAGATTGAGGCCCGCGCCGAACAGCCCCATCAGCGTACCGAGAATGGCGAAGCAGGCGGCCATCGGCAGGACATAAGCCAGTGACAGCGTCAGGCTGCGCAGGCCACCCAACTGGCCGCGCAGTACTACGCCGGAGAGGATCGGCAGCATCGGCAGCACGCAGGGGGTGAAGGTCAACGCCAGACCGCCGAGGAAGAACAGCGCCAGCTCTTTCCAGTTCCAGCCTGTCGCGACAGGCGCCACATCATTGCTGGTGGCGGCAGGCATATCACCGATCTCGATATATTCGGTTTCCGGCGGATAGCACAGGCCCTTGTCGGCGCAGCCCTGATAGCCGACCTGCAGGCGCAGCGGGCGGTTATCCGGATTGTCCAGTGGCACGCGGATATCCAGCACGCCGTAGTACACCTCGACATCGCCGAAGAATTCATCGTGCTTGGCCTCGCCTGCTGGCAATTGGGCGTCGCCGAGCACCAGGTCCGCCGGTTCGACGCTGAAATTGAAACGATGGCGATAGAGGTAATAACCCTCGGCCGCGACGAAGCGCAGCGTCACTGCCTGTGCATCGCTGCTCACCAGGCTCAGCTTGAAGGCTTCACGCACCGGCAGAAAATCGCTGCTGTTGTTCAGGGGGGCGCCAATCGGCGAGGCAGCAGGGCGCTGGTCGAACAGGTTGGCGCTGGCGGGCAGGCTCAGGCAGAGCAGAAGCAGGGGAAGCAGCAGTCGACGCAGTGACATCGGGCGAATATCTCGGCGAAAGGTGGCGGCATGATACCGGAAAGCGCCCACCCGTATCGTCGTCGCCGCGCCGGAGCGTCGATTGTCGGGGATGAGCGGAACCTTGGAGAAGGCCGGCCTTGTCGAGTTCCCGTGCAGATCAAGCCTGCGCTGCCGTGTCGCAGGCGCTTAGACGCGAAACGCCTGTACGGCGCTGTGCAACTGGCCACCCAGGTGCAGCAGGCGTTCACTCTCGCTGCGTCCGTTGGCGATCAGGCCGAGGTTGTCGTCGCCCAGTTGGTGGATGCGTTCGCCGTGTTCGCGAATCTCGCTGACCGCATCGCTCTGCTGCGCGGTGGCCTCGGCGATGCGCTCGGCCATGCTGGCGATGGTACGGATGGCGTTGACGATCTCGTCCAGCGCACCATCGGCCGCTTCGGCCTTGCCCGCGGTAGCTTCGGCATGTTCGACCTGCGCCCGCATGGCCTGTACCGACTGGTGCGCAGCCTGTTGCAGGCGGCCGATGACATCCTGGATCTCTGCCGTGGCGCTGCCGGTGCGCTGCGATAATGAGCGCACTTCGTCGGCGACCACGGCGAAACCGCGGCCGGCCTCGCCGGCGCGTGCGGCCTCGATGGCGGCGTTGAGGGCGAGCAGGTTGGTCTGTTCGGCGATGCCGCGAATCACCGTAAGCACGCTGCCGATGGTGGCGGTCTCGTCGGCCAGGCGTTCGATGGCCTGGGCGTTGTCCTGCACCTCGGAGACCAGGGCGTGCAGCCCTTCCAGACTCTGGCCGATGACCTGCTGGCCCTGGATCAGGGCGCGGTCGGCGTCGCGGCTGGCGTCGGCGGTCTGGCTGGCGTCCTGGGCGACCTGGCCGATGGTCGCTTCCAGCTCGCTCAACGCGTCGCGGATCAGGGCGGTATCGCCGGCCTGGCGTTCGGCTCCGCCGTGCAGGCCGCCACTGAGGTCGGCCAGGGTACGGCTGGAGCCGGCGACATGCTCGGCGTGGCCGCGGATGCTGGCGACCAGCTCCACCAGATAGCGGCGCAGGTGATTGAGCGAATCTTCGATATCGCGCAGCTCGCGGGTGCGGGAATTGATGCTGATCGGCGTCGCGAAATCACCTTTGGCCCACTGCGACAGCGCCGGTACCAGGCGCTCGAGTACCTGTGACAGGCGCCGCTGGATGCGGTCGATGAGCAGGGCGATCAGCAGGATCAGGCCGATCATCAGGCCTTGAATCAGCCGGACCTCACCCTGAATGCGCGCGTATTCGCCTTTTACCAGGGGCTCCAGCGCCGCCAGTGCCTGTTGTACCTGCGTCACGCGTTCGGTGGTGGTCACGGCCAGTTGCTGACGTTGCTCGACCAGCTCGCGGGTGCGCTGCAGTTCGCTGGGGTAGCGGCGTACCAGGGTGCCCAGTTCGCGTTTCAGTTCGATGCCACGATCCTGCGTCTGTTGCTCCTGCTGTGTTTCATCCAGGCCTAGCAGTGCAGCGAAACCGACGCTGGCTGAGCTGTCGGCCTGCTGCACGCCGAGTAGCGGCAACTTATCCAGCGCCTCTGTCTGCTGAGCAAGAGCCTTGAGTTCGCGTTCGACGTCGCCGAGTAGCTCACTACGACCCTGGTTGGTGAAGCGTTCGCGGGCGTGGGCCAGCCTCAGCAGGCGCGAACCGGCTTCCTGCAGCGGTTTGCGGTAGTCACCAGCGGCGGGGCTGCTGGCATCTGCGACGTACTGGGTCAGTTGTTCCAGCGCGGCGAGCATCTCGCGTTCGGCCTGCAACAGCAGCCCCTGCGGATCACCGGCCAGTTTGCCGGCCGCTAGCAGCTGATTGGCGCTGAAGTCGCGCAGTTGCTCAAGGCTTGAGCGCAGCTCGGTGGTCAATTGTTGCGGCAGTTGTTCGAGGGATTCGTCGAAGGCGTCGATGGCCTGGGTCGCACTGCTGTGTTGCACCGCGTTGCCACTGGCCAGATAGGCCTGAATGTTGTCGGCCACCTCGCGCTGGAACTGCTGGGACAGCGTCAGGTAGCGCTCCATCAGTTGCACCGGTTGCTGCAACGCGCGCTGCGACCACCAGAGCGTCGCCGCCAGCGCGACGCAGACGGTGACCAGCAGCAGAGTATTGAGATTGGTGAGTAGCTTGAGGCGCATGACGGGCTCGATCGACGACTGAACGATGCCCGCGAGCTTATTGCGGTTTGGTTACATCCTGATGACGGTGTGAGCTGGGTCACGCTTTGCGGGCGCCCCAGTACCTATTGAGCTGACTGAGAGGCTGTCAGCCAACTGTTTACCTGGCGTATGTCGGTATCGCTGAGCCGCCCACTCCAGCGATACAGGACTAACAAACTGGTGATGTAGTTGTATTGCGATTGCAGCAGATCTCGTTTGGCGCGGAACTCCATTTCGATGCTATTTAGGACATCTACGGCGTTCATGACTCCGTAGCTAAAGGCCTGTTCGGTCGCAGTCCGTGAGCGCTCGGCGGATGCCAGGGCGAGTTGCAAGGCTGTCACGCGATTCAGGCTGGCCTCGAGGTTGAGGTAGGCCGTGCGCGTCTCCCGCACTACCTGCCGGCGCAGGGCTTGGTGTTCGTACTGAGTCGCATCGAGTTCCGCATGCAGTGAGGCAACCCTGGCCTGGGTCGAGCCACCACTGTAAAGGGGAATCTGCACGCCCAAGGAGGCAACGTAGGTATCCGAGCGGGGCGTTGCAGTTCCTTCGTAGCCGATATCGCTGCGCTGGGCGCTGAGGTCCAATGCCAGGGTTGGCAGGTGTTCGGCCTTCGCTTCGCCTAGGGCGGCTTGCGCGGCGTCCAGTGCCTGGCCCCTGGCCAGCAGGGCCGGGTTGCTGCGCAAGGCGGTCTCGACCCAGAACTCCCGGCTCTGTTGCGGTGGGAGGAAGTTCGGTTGCGCAGCGAGCCGTTTCAGGGGTTGCTCCAGCGAGCGTCCGATCAGTTCGGCAATGGCTTCCCGGTCGATTTCAATCTGGTTGGCCGCTTCGATGGCCTGTGCTTTCAGTAGGTCCACGCGGGCCTGAAGCTCGAGCACATCCGTGATTCTGGCCATCTTCTTCGCAAACAGTGCTTCAGTCCGTACGTGGTTGCGCGCCGTTGCGTCCAGTTCCGCTTGAACCAGGCGTAACTCGTCCTCGGCCGCCAGTGCCGCAAAATAGCGCTCGGCGAGGTCAATACTCGCCTGTACGCGAGCCTCCTCGTATTCAAACGTGCTCTGTCTGGTGAGGGCCGAGAACTTCTGGTAGCTGCGCCACGCCTGAGGTGCGTAGAGCAGCTGGCTCAGTCCGAGCGAGTAGGCCTGGCCGTTGTAGCGGCTGCGGGCGAGGTCGTCCTCGCGCTGGCTACGATTGACGCTGGCGTTGCCGCCGAGTTGCGGCAACAGGCGGCCCAGGGCTTCGCGTTGGCGCCCTTCACTGCTTTTTTCCAGCGCCCCAGCCCTGAGTATCCTGGGGTCCGCGTTACGGGTTTCGATATACAGGTCCCATAGGTCGACGGGCGTGCTGGTGGCCATGGCAATGCTCGCGTGCGTTAGAACACAGAGCCCAAGGGCCGATAGCTTGAATATTGAAGTGCGCACGCTTCAGTCCTCGATCAGTGAGCGGGCCAGTGCATCGCCGGCAGGCTGCATCAGGTAGTTGAGTAGCGTGCGTTCGCCTGTGTTGATCAGCACTTCCGCCGGCATGCCTGGCAGCAGGGTCAGCCCCCCGAGGGTGGCCCGGCCCTCTTCGGTCAGCTCGAGACGACCGAGGTAGTAAGGCATACCTGTGTCCGTATCAATCAAGCGATCGGCAGAGATATGCGTCAGCAGTCCTTCGATTACCGGGGTGGTGCTGCTCTTGAAGGCGCTGAAGCGAATGTCGGCATGGCGGCCTATGGCTACCCGGTCGATGTCAGTTGGCGCTATGCGTGCCTCGACGACGAGCTCCGCTTCGGCAGGCACTATATCCAGCAATGGCGTGCCGGCGCCGATCACTCCGCCAACCGTGTGCACGCTAAGGCCTATCACCATCCCAGACTCCGGCGCCACGATCCGCGTCCTTTCGAGCCGGCTCTGGATGGCCGCGAGGCGCTCGCGCAGATCCCTCACGCGGGTGTGGGTGTCGCCGAGCTGGCTGGCCACTTCGCTGGCAAAGGCCTTGTTCAGTTGCAGGATCTGCAGGCCCGTCTCGCTTATGCGCAAGCGTGCCTGGGCCATTGCCGAGCGATGCTCGGCAATTTCACTGCGCAGGCGGGTCAAGCTGCGCTCCTGATCACGCAGGCGCTGGATGTCGATGAAGCCTTCGGCGAGCAGCGCGCGCAGATCGGCAATCTCCTCGGCATAGGAACGGGCCAGTTCCTGCTTGCTGGACACCATGGTTTGGAGGCCTTCGATCTGCGCCTCAAGCTGCACCGTGGTTTTTTCCAGAATGCTTACTTCCCCGGACAAGCTGCTGCGCCTGGTCTGGAAAATCTGCTCCTCGTTGGCCATCGCTTCCCGGATGCGTGGATCGCCAAGGGCGAAGTCCGGCACCGGCAAGGCGCCGTCGTGAGCCTTCTGCTCGGCCTGCAACCGGGATTTCTGGGCCAATAGCGCGATCAACTGGCTGCGCACCATCTCGAACTCTGCACGGAGCTGGCTGTCGTCGAGTTCCAGAAGAACGTCGCCGGCCTCGACCGGGTCGCCATCGCGCACATGCAAGGCGTGGACGATGCCGCCCTCCAGGTGCTGCACGGTCTTGCGATAGCTCTTGACCGTCACTACCCCGGGGGCCAATGCGGCGCCATCCAGAGGTGCCAGAGTGGCCCAGCCGCCGAACAGGCCAAAGGTTACGAAGAGAATGCCATAGCCCAGGCGCCGGATTGGCTTGTCGTCTATTGGCAGAGGAGTGAGGGCGTGGCTTGGGGTCATGGGGCTATTCATGTTGGCTTACTGAGGCTCGGTGAACCGGGAGCCACTGGTGCTGGGCTCCGGCTTAACCTGCAGCTGTTTGAGCACCTTGTCGCGAGGGCCGCATAGGGGCATTTCGCCGGCACTCATGACGATCAGGCTGTCGAGCTGCGCCAGCACATTGGGACGGTGGGTGATGACGAAGAGGGTACTACCGCGCTGTTTCATACCTTGCAGTGCCTGAGCAAGCATCTTTTCCCCAGCCTCGTCGAGGTTCGAGTTCGGCTCATCGAGGATCAGCACCCTGGGATTTCCATACAGTGCCCGGGCCAGCCCGATACGCTGGCGCTGTCCGCCGGAAAGACCGCCGCCATTTGCGCCGATGCGCGTGTCATAGCCTTGCGGTAGCTGCAGGATGAGCTCATGCACACCTGCCAGTCGCGCCGCCTCCACGACGGCCTCGGCATCCAGCTCGCCCAGTCGGGCGATGTTGTCGCTAATGCTGCCCTCGAACAGCTCGATGTCCTGCGGCAGGTAGCCGAGGTGGCGTCCCAGTTCCTCGCGTCGCCATTGGCTCACGTCTGCGCCATCCAAGCGAACATGCCCTTCCAGCGCCGGCCAGATGCCGAGCAGTGCGCGCGCAAGGGTCGACTTACCCGAGCCGCTGGGGCCGATGATTCCGACCGCGGTGCCTGGTGTGACCTGGAAGTTGATATTCCTGATAATTGGCCGGGAACTGCCCGGGGCGCCCGCGTGAAGGTTTTCTACAGCGATGCTGCCTAGCGGCGTGGGAAGCGGCATGGGGTCGGGCTCTTGCGCCACCTTGGCCAGCAGATCGTGCAGGCGCGCATACTGCGATCGGGCACCGATAAAGCCCTTCCAGGCACCGATCATCTGATCTATTGGGGCCAGGGCCCGGCCCAGAAGGATTGAGCCGGCGATCATCAATCCCGCGCTGATCTCCTGGTTGATCGCCAGGTAGGCGCCCAGGCCGAGGATCAGCGATTGCACCAGTTGGCGGAAGGTTTTCGACAGAGAGCTGATCGCGCCGGCGCGGTCGCTGGCGAGGCTCTGCAGAAGCAGAACTTTGTGCACCTGCTGTAGCCAGCGTTGGCGGAGGCTGGGCAGCATGCCCATGGCTGCGATGACTTCTGCATTGTTCAGGCTCTTGCCGGTAAGGTCGGTGGCGAGCAGTTGTTCGCGATTGGCCTGCTGCAGGGGGGCCTGGGTCAGGCGCTCATTGAGCATGGCCAGGGCGATCAACAGCAGTGCGCTCACCAGCCCCAGCCAGCCGAACCAGGGATGGAAGATAAACATCACGGCGAGGTAGATTGGCAGCCAGGGCGCGTCGAAGAAGGCGAAGAGGCCATTGCCGGTGAGAAACTGGCGCAGGCCGTTGAGGTCGCTGAGCGGCTGGGTGGTGGCGTTCACGCCGCCCGAGTCCAGCGCCAGTTTGAAGCCGGCATCGTGGAGGCGAGCGCCCAGGTCGTTTTCCAGGCGGGTACTGACGCGCACCATGATACGTGAGCGCACCCACTCCAAGGCGCCCATGCTGATCATCAGAAACAGCATGATCAGGGTCAGCATCAGCAGCGTGGCTTCGCTACCACTACCCACTGCGCGGTCGTAGACCTGCAGCATGTAGAAAGAGGGCACCAGCATCAGCAGGTTGATAAAGAAGCTGAACAGCGCCACCGCGAAAAAGCTCGTACGACAGGCGAGCAGGGTGCGTTCAAGGTCGGTTTGCGATAACCGCAGCATGGTGGGAGTCCGGAGCGTCGAGGGGGTGGCGAAGAACTTGGTGGCGGGTTGGTCGGCGGCCGGGCAGTTTGCCACCTTTGTCGCACTGGCTCCATCGGGGATGGAGCCAGCGGTTGGCTAGGTTCTAGATGATGAAGTCATCCACGCTTAGTGCGCTTACACCGACCAGTTTGATGGAAAAGTCGGCGTCGAGGTTGCCGCTGCTGTTGCCGTAGAGGATCAGGTCACTGCCGTCATGCACAGCCCAGAGCTGCTTGGTGCCAGTGATAACGCCATCTTCCTTGAAGCTCCAGCCCTTGAGTGCGCTGAAGTCGAGCTTGTCCACTCCCGCCTCATTGAAACCATGAATCACATCCTGCTTGCCTTCGCCGATGCTGAGATCCTTGAGCGAGGTGAAGCGGAAGGTGTCGTCGCCTGCGCCGCCATGCATGATGTCCGCTCCGGCGCCTCCGATCAGCACGTTTTTTCCGCCCTCACCAGCATAGAGAGTATCGTCACCGGCACCGCCGCTGAGGATGTTGTCGCCAGCGTTGCCCCGGATCACGTTGTTCAGTGCGTTGCCGGTCAGGTTGAGCCAGAGATCTTCAGTATCACTGGCGTCAAGATTCTCCAGGTTGGTGCCGAGGACCAGGGTGGTGGCCTTGCCGGCGTCCGCGAGCTTGTCCAGGACGTCCTGGCTGATACGTAGTTGCAAGGTGTCCTCACCTTCACCTTTCTTCTCGACAATGCTGTCTTCGAGGGCGACCGTAGCCTTGGCGCCAGTGCCTTTGGCTATCAGGTCGACGAAGTAAGTGTCGTCACCTAGACCGCCGATCAGCTTGTCGACTCCACCCCGGCCGTCGAGGGAGTTGTCGCCAGAGTTGCCGGTGATGACGTTCTTCTCGTCATTGCCGGTGCCGTCGATATGTTCGCTGCCCTCAAGGATCAGGTTCTCGACATGGTCGGTGAGTTCGTAGCTGACATGGGCCTTGATCGTATCGGTGCCTTCCTTGTCGTTTTCTTCCACGATGTCGCCGATGTTTCTGACGATATAGGTGTCGTTGCCCTTGCCGCCCCGCATGGTGTCGACGCCAGCGGAATTTAGGCCACCGTCTAGGACGTTGTTGCCGTCGTTGCCGATCAGCAGGTTGGCTTGCGCGTTGCCGGTGGCGTTGATCGCGGCTTTGCCCTGCAGTGTGAGGTTCTCCAGGTTCTCGCTCAGAGTCCAGTGGACGGTGGATTCGACGGTGTCCTCGTCGCCTTCGCCGTCCAGTTCGACGATCTGCGCGTCCTTGTGGCCGACTCTATAGGTGTCGTTGCCCGCACCGCCCTTCAGCACGGCAGCATTCTTGCCGCCGTCTAGGATATTGTCGGCGGTATTGCCGATCAGCTCGAACAGGCCGGTACCGGTAAGCTGGATATTCTCGACATGTTGCAGGTTGTCCTGGCTCAGGTCGACGAGTAGCGTCTCGGTCTTCGAGGTATTTTTGTAAGTGATGCGCAGGGTGTCGTTACCTTCGTCCGCCAATTCCTCTACCAGATCCAACTCTTCCGCGCGGTCGAGCACGTAGGTGTCGTTACCCTTGCCTCCGATAAGGGTATCGATGCCGGCCTTGCCGTCGAGGATATTGTCGGCATCGTTGCCGATCAGGGTGTTGGCGCCAGCGTTGCCGTTCAGGTGGAGTCTGGTTTGCCCGGTCTGGCTGGCATCCAGGGTCTCCAGGTTAGCTCCCAGGGTCAGGGTCGAGTAGTTCTCGGTCAGTACCTCTCCGCGCAGGATCAGGCGATCATCGTCGCCGGCATTGGCTGCCTCGGTCACTGTGTCTTCCAGGGCGACGCTGGCCTTGGTACCCGCGCCCTTCTGGATCAGGTCGACTACATAGGTGTCGTTGCCGGTGCCGCCGATCAGTCTGTCCACGCCCTTGCCGCCATCGAGATAGTCGTCGCCGGCGCCTCCGTTGAGGGTGTTGTTGCCATCGTTGCCTGTCAGCCTATTGTCCTGTGCATTGCCGGTGCCATTGAGGTTGGCGGTGCCGGTCAGCTCGAGGTTCTCCAGGTTGGCGCTCAGGGTCCAGTTGACCGAGGCGCGCACGGTATCGGTGCCTTCACCCTCTTTTTCGATGACCACATCTTTCAGGTTGTCGACGATATAGATGTCGTCGCCTTCGCCGCCAATCAGGGTGTCGGCCCCGGCGCCCCCATCCAGGATGTTGTTGCCGCGATTGCCGACCAGTCGGTTGTCGGCGTTGTTGCCAGTGCCGTCGATGTGGCTGTCGCCGGTCAGGGTCAGGTTTTCCAGGTGCTCGCCCAATGTGTAACTGGCACTGGTCATGACCGTATCGGAGCCGCCTCCGGCCTCTTCGATGATGATGTCGTCGGCATTTTCGATGATATACAGGTCGTTGTCCTTGCCACCGGTCATCATGTTGCTACCGGCGCCGCCGATCAGTACGTCATGACCATCTCCGCCAGTGAGGGTGTCATTACCGGCGCCGCCATCGAGGGTGACGCCGCTGCTGCCGGTCCATGTAAGTGTATTATCGCCATCATCACCTGTGAGCGTCAGGGAGTTGCCGTTGGCGTCGAAGCGCTTGACGTAAATGTCGCCGCTGCCTTCGCCATAGTTGGCGGTGCGCTCGGTGGCTTCCCAAGTGATCAGGAAGCCGCCGTCGGCGCTGGCTGCTACCGAGGGGAAGAAGTCCTGGTTGGGAGCGCTGGCGACTACCAATTCGTCGCCCACCTTGGAGCCATTCTTGTCATAGACCTGTGCGTAGAGCCTTGAAGGGCCGCTGTACAGCTCACGTTCATCACTGGTCGCATAGGTAATGACGTAGCCACCGCCCTCCAAGGCAGTAATAGCCGGGTCGTTGTAGAAACCTGACGTGCTGTTGACCTGGGCCTCGCCACCCAGCTTTTTGCCGTCTGCGCTGAAGCGCTGCATGAAGATATGCGTATCGACGGTGCGTTCCTCGACCACGTTATTGCCCCATTCGTCCTTGTATTTGAGGTCATCGTGGGTTTCACGGGTCCAGGTGACGACATAGCTGCCATCTGCGAGGGTGACTACTTCCGGATCGCCTTGGTCGCCCTTGGTGCTGGTGTTGACCTGAATGGCTTTACCGTCCGGTGTACCGTCGGCCTTGAAGCGCTGCAGGTAGATTTCCTCGCTTTCTTTGGCGTCGTTTACATATTCCCATGCAACGACAAAACCACCGCTCGGCAGGGCGCTGACACTGGGTTCGAAGGCCTGCAGGTTGCCGGTGGCCAGAGCGATAGGCTGCCCCTTGGCACTGCCGTCGGCATTGAATAGCTGGATGTAGGCTTGGCCCTCGCTTTCCAGGTATTCACCGTCCTGGTCAAACTCATCTGGAATCGACTGGTCGGGAGTTTCTTCGGTCCAGGCGAGGACAAAGCTGCCATCTTTCAGTTGCGTCACTGAAATGTCATCGACATTTCGAGCCTGATCGACCTGCGATAGCTCGATTGACTGGCCAACCGACTGGCCTGCAGCATCGTAGCGTTGAACATAAAAGGCATCGCCCTCGTAGTTTCCCCAGACCAGAGCAAAACCATCGCCCAGCGCTGCGACGTTCAACGATCCGCGCTCGTATTCAATACCGCTTGCAATGGCTTGCTGCCAGTTCCCATCACGGAAGAGCTGGATTTGCACTTCCGGGCCTTGCTTCCAGGCCACCACTTGGGTGCCATCTGCCAGCGTGGTGGTAGAAGGCGTTTCGGAGTCGGCCTGGCCACTTTCCAGCGAAAGACTACCCTCGTTGATCGTGATGGCGCCGTTGGCAAACTGGAGCTGCTCGATGCTGATCAGAGTGTCGCGCTGGGCTCCGTTAATGACCTGCAGATTGCCCTGGTTGTCGAGGCCGAAGTGGTAGTCGGCCTGCTCGCCGGTAAAGATGGCGGTGTCGTCACCCTGGCCGCCATCAAGGATATCGCTGCCGTTGCCGCCGGTCAGCCGGTCATCGCCGGCGCCTCCACGGAGGATGACATCATCATCGCCGATCCAGGTCAGATCGTCGTTGTCGTCGCCACCCTCGATCAGGGTCAGGGCGTTGCCGATTGGTTTGCCATCGGCATCGTAGCGCTGGCTGAACAGAGAAGAGCCGCTGTCGCCATTTTCGTTGGCATTCGTCCAGGTGATGATAAAGCCGCCGTCCGGCAGGGAGGTGACCTTGGCTTCGTACGAGCTGCCGGAGGCATTGACGATGAAGCTG
This sequence comes from Ectopseudomonas toyotomiensis, assembly GCF_017167985.1. NCBI lineage: Bacteria > Pseudomonadati > Pseudomonadota > Gammaproteobacteria > Pseudomonadales > Pseudomonadaceae > Ectopseudomonas > Ectopseudomonas toyotomiensis. Next base: position 3,163,765 of record NZ_CP070505.1, read on the forward strand.
TCACCGCGAGGCTGGAGGTCGGCGTCCAGCAGTTTGGCGTAGGTGGTGTTCCCTTCGCTCCAGTTGTATGTAGACCAGACGGCCAAATACGTGCCGTCTGCCAGCAGGGTCAGGCTGGCATCGTTGGCATTGGGGTTGCCGACTGGGATTACGACCTCTGCATCGCCGACAGGCTCTAATGCACTGTCGAATTTCTGCGCTATCAGGGTGCGGCCGAATATAGGGGCGGCGTCGACATTGGCTACCCAGCTCGCCAGATAACCATCGTCGGTCTTGATCAGGGAGTAGTAGCTGGCATTGGGATAGCCGGTGTCGAGGGTGTGTAGCAGTTGCGGAGCGCCTTTGGCGCTGCCGTCGGCGTTGAGCTCACGCGCATAAAAGTCGCTTCTGTATCCGTTCGGTAGTGCGCTTTCATGGGTGTAGGCCACCAGGAAGCCGCCACCGTCCAGAGGCAGGATGATCTGGTCGTCAGGCGTGCTATTGGTGACGGTCTCGGTGTTGACCTTCTGTGCTGCGCCGATTTTCTTGCCGTCGGCGCCGTACACCTGCAGATATAGATCGCCGGTTTCCTTGCCGTTCTTTTCAACAGCCGAAACCCAGGAAACCACATAGTTGCCATTGGGCAATACGCTGACGACCACATCCTCCAGTTCCGCGCTTTTACTGCTGGCAACGGTCTGCGCATTGCTAGTGGCGTTGCCGTCCTTGTCGAACTGCTGGATAAGGACCGAACTGCTGCCCTTGCTCTCGGTGGACCAGGCGATGAAATAGCCACCGTCGGCAGTGGCGGTTACGCTGGGGTCTTCGGCTTCGCCCGAAACAATCTTGGTTTCCTTTAGCAATTTGCCGGAGGCATCGTAGTGCTGCAAGGTGACGCCTTCGTCAGGATCGCCGTCCCGGGAACCGTAGTGTTCCCATACCAGCACATAGCCGCCGCCCGTGAGAGCCGTGCTTGCAGGGGTGCCGAAGTACAGGGTGTCGGAGCTGGCGACCCGGTTATCGAAACTCTGGCTCAGGTCGACGCTGCCGCCGCCGGCAAATGTCACGTTGAAGTTATCGGCCTCTCGTGCGACTTCCGTACCATCGTCCTTGCGGGTGATGACGAGCTCGCCGCCGTCGCGGCTGAATGTGTAATCCGTTTGATTCCCGGGGAGGATGCTCATAGTCCCTATCCTTGCAGTGGAAAAATCGTCGCGCTGATGGCGGAAGAATCTGGCGTCTTTTTATTGACGCAAATGAGCGTGCTTTTTAGCAGAGGCCATGGAGTGATGGCAATGGGCTACTTGGTGGGGCGGGAGCGACTGTGGGGGGCGGTTTGGGGAGGTGGTCGATGCCTCTCAGTCGCCTTGATGGGGTTGGCCACGAAGCAGGGGCGCCTGCCGGGTGGGGCTGATCGTCCCTACCCGGCATTGCCAAGGAGCCCAGAAGGGCTAGGCCTGTTCAGCCAAAGAGGAAGTCGCTGCTGTCAAGCGTCGTGACACCGACCAGTTTGATGGAAAAATCGGCGGCGGGGTCCTTGTTGCTATTGCCGTAGAGGATCAGGTCGTCGCCCTCCTGCACCGCCCAGAGCTGCTTGGTGCCGGTGGCGGCATGCCCTTCGCCAACGCCATTGAAGCTCCAGCCCTTGAGGGCCTTGAAGTCAAGCTTGTCGCCACTCTCGGCATCGGGGCCGCTGGTGAAGTTGTGGATCACATCCTGCTTCCCTTCGCCCAGGCCGAGATCCTTGAGCGAGGTAAAGCGGAAGGTGTCATCGCCTGCGCCGCCATACATGGTGTCGGCCCCCGTCCCGCCGATCAGCACGTTTTTCCCGCCTTCACCGGCATGGAGAGTATCGTCGCCGGCACCGCCGCTGAGGATATTGTCGCCAGCATTGCCCCAGATCACGTTGTCCAGCGCGTTGCCGGTCAGATTGAGCCAGAGACTATTGGTGCCGCGGGCATCGAGGTTCTCCAGGTTGGCGCCGAGGGTCAGGGTGGTAGCCTTGCTGGCATCCCCCAGGCTGTCCAAGACATCCTGGCTGACCCGCAGTTGCAGGGTGTCCTCGCCTTCCCCCTTCTTCTCGACGATGCTGTCTTCGAGGGCCACTGTGGCCTTGGCACCTGTGCCCTTGACGATCAGGTCGACGATATAGGTATCGTCACCCTTGCCGCCGATCAGCCTGTCGACGCCACCTTTGCCGTCGAGAACGTTGTTGCCAGCATTGCCGGTGATGACGTTTTTCAGCCCGTTGCCGGTGCCATTGATATCGTCGCTGCCGGTGAGGATCAGGTTTTCGACGTTTTTTCTGCCGTCGGTAAGATCGAGGTTGTAGCTGACCGAGGCCTTGACCGTGTCGGTGCCTTCCTTGTCGTTTTCCACGACCTCATCGTCCTCATGATCGACGATATAGGTGTCGTTACCCTTGCCGCCAATCATGGTATCGATACCAGCGCCGCCGTCGAGGATATTGTTGCCGTCGTTGCCCCGCAGGATGTTGTTGAGTGCGTTGCCCGTGCCGTTGAGAGCCGCCCTGCCGGTCAGGATAAGCTCTTCGAGATTCGCGCCGAGAGTGAAGTGAACGGAGGAAATGACCTTGTCCCAGCCTTCGCCAGCGTTTTCGTGCACCTGTGCATTCCTGTGGGCCACATGGTAGGTGTCGTTACCCTTGCCGCCGCGAAGGATGCTGGTGGTCTTGCCAGCATCAAGCACATTATCGGCATCGTTGCCGATTATCTCGAACAGGCCGCTGCTGGCGATCTGTACGTTTTCCACTTCAAGCAGGTTAACCGCGCCCAGGTCGATCACTGCCGGAGCGGAGTTGCTGCCGCCTTTGAAGGTGATACGCAGGGTATCGTTGCCGGAATCATGGTAGGTGTTTTCGTGATCTCGGTTGATCCACATCCAATTCGCGGATGTCGTCAAGGATATAAAGGTCGTCGCCATCCCCGCCGACCATGATGTCGACACCTTTGCCGCCATCGAGCAGATCGTTTCCGGCGCCGCCATATAATTGATCGTCGCCAGCCAGGCCGAACAACTGGTCGTCGCCATCCCCGCCATAAAGTTCGTCGGAGCCGACATTGCCGGTGATCCTGTCATTGCCATCCCCGCCGAAGAGCCAGTTGTGGCGCTTATCGGTGCCGGTGATGACGTCGTCGCCGCTCAGTAGGGCCAGTTGTATGCCCTGCAAATCACCCGTCCCCGTCAGATAGGCGGAAAGTGCCGTCAGCACGTTGGGGGACAGGCCGGTGGACTGGAACGAACCGTTGAAATTGTCCAACGATGACTGGGTCGAGGAGTTCTTGCCGGTGTATGTCAGGCTGTCGAGCGTGCTGGCTGGAGTAAACATGCCTGCAGTGGCGTCATAGGTAAGTCCGGCCTTGCTGGTCAGGCCGAAATTGTAGGATGAACTTGTGCTCTGGCTCTGAGTGCCCTGTGGCGTATTGTTCTTTTCGCTCTGGCTCCAGCTGTAGTTGTCGGTGTAGCGGTTGATAGTGAGTGACTGGAGCTGAGGGCTGCCCGCGCTTTGCTTGTATTCGGCCTGTCCGGTGAAGGCCAGGGAGCCGACCTTCCTGCTTGAACTGCTGTCGCCGCTGAGCGATGCGTCTTGAGTGTAGGTATAGCTCGACTGTGCCTGGCTGATGGAGAGTGGCTTGCCGGCGCCGTACTTCTGCAAATTGAGGTTGGCGCCGAGGCTTTCCTTGTAGACGTCCTTGCTCATGGAGCCCGGCTGATTGTCGGTGACGGAGTAGTTTTCGTTCCAGGCCAGCTTGGAGTATGTGTAGTTACTGCCGGTCAACTCAGCCTTTCTGCTGCCATTGGCGAAACCGACGCTATTGCCGCCGCCATCATGGGCCGGTGTATTGCGGTAGAGGATGGCCTTCGAGATCAGGTTACCGGCGTTCATGTTTACCGATGGGTTGCCCCAATCGAGATTGCCGCCTTCGAGTCGATAAGTCTGGCTGGCGACCATGCCCGTGATGCCGAAGCTGAATGCGTACTGCAGGGCGAACGCCGTATCGTAGATAAGCGTAGATACGTCGTTAGTCTTTATCGTGGCCATAAATGTTCTTCCCTGATCAATAGAGTTCTGCTTATCAGTCCGCCGCGCTCCGGGACAGTGCAATTTCTCTTGTTGCGTTCGAATGTGGCGCTGGATTTTATAATTCGGCGTATAGCGTGGAAAGGCGAGTTAGCGCGTAGTGTGAGTTCCGTACAATTCCACCCGATTACGCCCGCCATGTTTGGCCTTGTACAGCGCCTCGTCGGCACGCTTGGACAGGGCATTGCCATCCAGCCCCGGTTGCAGCATGGCGATGCCGCAACTGAAGGTGCAGGACAGGTCCTGCGGCTGGGCAGGGTAGTGAATCTCGGCGAAGCGCTGGCGAATCTCCTCCAGTACCTTGAGCGCCGATTGCTCGTCGGTATCGGGCAGCACCACGGCGAATTCCTCGCCGCCGTAACGACCGATATGGTCGGTCTTGCGCAAGCGCTGCTTGAGGAACAGCGCCAGGCTCTTGATCACCCGGTCGCCCATGGGGTGACCATAGGTGTCGTTGACCTTCTTGAAGTGGTCGATGTCGAGCATGGCGAAGGCCAGCGGCTGCTCTTCGCGGCGTGCGCGAAAGCAGGCGTCATCGAGCAGTTGCAGGGTATGGGTGTGGTTGTACAGACCGGTCAGGCTGTCGCGCACCATGCGCGCCTTGAGGTTGCGCGCACGGGCCGCGCGGTTGCGCACGGTGGCGATCAGGTGGCGTGGTTTGATCGGCTTGGTGAGGAAGTCGTCGCCGCCCTCGCTCATGGCGTCGAGCTGCTTGTCCAGGTCGTCCTCGGCCGACAGATAGATGATCGGTACGCTGACATAACGGTCGTTATGGCGGATCACCTTGGCCAGCTCGGTGCCGTTGCACTCGGGCATGTACATATCGAGGATTATCAGGTCCGGCTGGAATTCGGCCAGCGCGTCCATCGCCTGGATCGGCTCGGTCAGAGTGTGGGTGAGGATGCCGGCGCTGTTGAGTACGCGCTCGGTATGGGTCGCCTGGGCCTTTGAGTCGTCGACGATCAGCACCTTGTACGGGTCGTACTGCGAGACGTGGGTCAGTACCTCGATACGTTCGAGCAGGCTGGAGGCATCCAGCGAACCGGTGAAGAACTCCTGCCCGCCGGCGCGCACGGCGGCCAGGCGCGTTGGCGTGTCGGTATCGCAGTGGCTGAAGAACAGCAGCGGAATCTTCTGCTCCAGACCCTCTTGTACCGAGTTGGCAAGTTCCAGGCCGGCACCGGCGAAGTCGACGTCCATGACGATGGCCGCCGGGTGGCGCTCGCTGATGGCGGCGCGGAAGGCGAGCTCATCACCCAGGGCCTGCGCGGCCAGGCCGAAGAAATCCAGTTGCTGGGCCAGACGCTCGGCACGCTGGGCATCCTGCAAGGCCAGGTACACCGGTTTGCGCAGTGGTGGCAGGAAGGTCTGTTCGAAGGCATCGCTATGCCGCAGACCGGTTCTCGACAAGCGCTGCATGGCCTGATTGAGACGGGCGATCAACGTGCTGTTGAGGCGGCCGCGATTTTCCACCACTTCATCGAGGCTGACGCCAATGCTTTGCGCCAGCTGCGCGTGCTCGATCTGCTCGAAGCGCTCGGCGTAACGCAGCAGTCGCAGGTTGGCCTCGGTCAGCTCAGCCATGCCGGCATCGTTCCATTCGCTGCGTTGCAGGCGCTGCCAGACTTCCAGCACCTGGCGTGCCTGGTGAATCACGCGCTGGGCGAAATGGTGCTTGAGGCGATCTCGACTGGGATCCGGGTGCTCGGTCATGGGCCGACTTCTATAGATGGTTAAGTCAGTGGTGGCTTGATGCTATCACTTGCTGGAAGCGCTGACATTGCCGTCGATCAATTGGCGTCGGTATTTCTGTCGAATAAGCGACAGAAATGTAGTTTTCCCTTACCAGCGGTAAGTTTGCCCCTCTGCCCTGCGTTTTGCTGTGGGCTTGCCTTATAGTGCGTAGCAGGTCGCAACCCGTTGGTCGGGTTGTGGTCGAACACTCGAATTCGTTTGAAAAGGACACTGCCATGCTGGATTGGAAGAATCGCGCGACGAACTCGCCAGACGACGCCGCCAAGACCTCAGGGGGCAGTCGCACTGGCGGCAGCCTGATCGCTCGCGCTCTAGGCAGTCTGATCGGTGTCTATCTGCTGATCGCCCTGGTGGTCGGTTGGTACTGGAGTCAGGAACCGTCTGCCTTCCAGGTCCAGCAGCATGCGCAGAATTCGGCGCAGCAGGCGCAACGGCAGATGGTCACCGGCTACACCTCGGTGGAAACCCTCAAGCAGGTCGCCAGCACGCTGCTCGACAAGCCAGGTGGTTATCTGTCCAACGATCTCGCGCCGCCCGGCCTTTGGCTGGACAACATGCCGAGCTGGGAATACGGCGTGTTGGTGCAGGTACGCGACTTTTCGCGTGCGTTGCGCAAGGACTTCGCCCGTTCGCAGTCGCAGTCCACGGAAAACCCCGACCTGGCCAAGGCCGAGCCGCGCTTCCACTTCGATAACAAGAGCTGGGCATTGCCGGCCTCGGAGTCCGAATATCGCGAAGGCATCAAGGCGCTGGATCGCTACCTGGCCAGCTTGAGCCAGAAGGACGCGCAGTTCTATGCCCGTGCCGACAACCTCAACAACTGGCTGGGCGATGCCGGCACCCGCCTGGGTTCGCTGTCGCAACGCCTGTCCGCCAGTGTGGGGCAGGTGCGCCTGAACGAGAGTCTGAAGGTCGGCAACGACGCGGAGGAATCCGGCATGGTGGGCGAGGGCGGGGTCTACGAGACGCCCTGGCTGCAGATCGACAATGTGTTCTACGAGGCCCGTGGCCAGGCCTGGGCGCTGGCGCACCTGCTGCGCGCCATAGAAGTGGACTTCGCCGACGTGCTGGCCAAGAAGAACGCCACCGTCAGCGTGCGTCAGATCGTCCGTGAGCTGGAGGCCGCGCAGGCCACCCTGTGGAGCCCGATGATCCTCAACGGCAGTGGCTACGGCGTTCTCGCCAACCACTCGCTGGTGATGGCCAACTACATCTCCCGCGCCAATGCGGGTCTGATCGACCTGCGTCAGTTGCTGAGCCAGGGTTGATGGTCGCGATTTCGGCAGCGGAGGCGGCGCATCGTGCTGCTTCTGACCGCGAGCGGGTGGCCTGGGTCGACGAGCATGATCGGCCACTGGGTGGTGTTTCCCGGGCCGAGATGCGCGAGCGCCGGCTGATCGGGCGCGGTACCTACATTCTCCTGTTCAACACGGCTGGTCTGCTGTGCGTGCATCGGCGCACCCTGAGCAAGGCGCTGTATCCCGGTTACTGGGACGTGGCGGCCGGCGGCATGGTGCTCGAGGGCGAGGACTACCGCCTCTCAGCCGAGCGAGAGTTGGCCGAGGAACTGGGCATCGTCGATGCCGAACTGGTCGAGCATGCGCACTTTCTCTATGACGCCCCGGAAAGTCGCCTGTGGTGCATGGCCTATTCGGCGGTATCCGACGCGCCGCTGGTGTTGCAGCCGGAAGAAGTACTGGAAGCGCGTTTTATCAGCGTCGAGCAGGCCCTGGAAGAAACCCATCGTCTGCCCTATTGCCCCGATTCGTTGGCGGCGCTGGAGCGCTATATAAAAAGGCCATAAACAGGCCGCCTGCGGCTAGCTGATGTCCCTCTCCCATTTATGGGAGAGGGTGCCCGAAGGGCGGGAGAGGGTGTTTGTCTCGCCTCCTGTGTGTCGTCTAACTCGTAGGGTGCGCTGTGCGCACCGGCTTTACTCGGATGTGGGACCATGGTGCGCACGGCGCACCCTACGGGCCGAGCTCGCTACGGCGTCGCGGATTCCGAGCGCGCCGTGCGCGATGGCGAACAGCGTCGCCAAAGTGCCGCACAATGACGCAAATTTGGTCTTAGCAAGCCTGGCCTTTGCCGTTACACTGCGCGGCCTTTTCGGCGGACGTCTGTCCGCTTGCGCTGCCCCTGCCTGAGTGGGGCTTCGCGGCTGAACCCGTTCAGCCAGTCGCTATCCTGACCCCTACGAGGACAAGCCGGTGGTCAAGAAAGCCTCTTCATTTGCCGCCCTGAGCGGTCTCGTCTATTCCACCGATGGCGGTCGCCATTGCCCGGATTGCAACCAGGCGGTGGATGCCTGCATCTGCAAACAGACACGCATTCCCGATGGCGACGGTATTGCCCGTGTGCGCCGTGAAACCAAGGGCCGTGGTGGCAAGACCGTCACCACCGTCAGCGGCGTGCCGCTGGCCGAGGAGCCGCTCAAGGAACTGGCCAGCGCCTTGAAGAAACGCTGCGGCACCGGTGGCGCACTCAAGGACGGGGTGATCGAGATTCAGGGTGATCATGTCGAACTGTTGCTCGCTGAGCTGAGCAAACGCGGATTTACCGCGAAGAAGTCCGGCGGCTGATAAGTCCTTTTCTAAACTTCGACGATGCTCGTGCGGTCAACCGCCGAGCAAATGTCATCTTGCTTTCATAATTTCTAAACTGGCCGCCAGCAAGGTCAGGCTTTTCTCATGGGAGAACCCGATGTCCGCACGACGCACCCGCAAAGACGACGGCAGCCAATGGACCGTAGCCGATAGCCGTAGTGTCTATGGCATTCGCCATTGGGGCGCCGGTTACTTTTCGATCAACGATGCCGGACGTATCGAAGTGCGTCCCAATGGGCCGGACAGCCAGCCCATCGATCTTTATCAGCAGGTCGACGAGCTGCGTCAGAGCGGCCTGTCGCTGCCGCTGCTGGTGCGTTTCCCGGACATTCTGCAAGATCGCGTGCGCCGCCTGACCGGTGCCTTCGATGCCAGTATCGAGCGCCTGGAATACCAGAGCCGTTACACCGCGCTGTACCCGATCAAGGTCAACCAGCAGGAAGCGGTGATCGAGAACATCATCGCCACGCAGAACGTCTCCATCGGCCTCGAGGCCGGCTCCAAGCCCGAGCTGCTGGCCGTGCTGGCACTGGCGCCGAAGGGCGGCACCATCGTCTGCAACGGCTACAAGGACCGCGAGTTCATCCGCCTGGCGCTGATGGGGCAGAAGCTCGGCCACAACGTGTTCATCGTCATCGAGAAAGAGTCGGAAGTCGCCCTGGTGATCGAGGAGGCCGCTGACCTCAAGGTTGCGCCGCAGATCGGCCTGCGCGTGCGCCTGTCCTCGCTGGCATCTTCCAAGTGGGCCGACACCGGTGGCGAGAAGTCCAAGTTCGGTCTGTCCGCCGCGCAGATCCTGCAGGTGGTCGAGCGCTTCCGCGCTGCCGGGCTGGATCAGGGCATCCGCCTGCTGCACTTTCACATGGGTTCGCAGATCGCCAACATTGCCGACTACCGCAAGGGCTTCCGCGAGGCCATCCGCTATTACGGTGAGCTGCGCGCCATGGGCCTGCCGGTCGATCACATCGACGTCGGCGGTGGCCTCGGCGTGGACTACGACGGTACTCACTCGCGTAACGCCAGCTCGATCAACTACGACATGCAGGACTACGCCGATGCCGTGGTCGACATGCTCAAGGAGTTCTGCGACCGCCAGGAAATCCCCCATCCGCACATCTTCTCCGAGAGTGGCCGGGCGATGACCGCGCACCATGCCGTGCTGCTGGTGCAGGTCACCGACGTCGAGCGGCACAACGACAAGGTGCCGGAGATCGATGCCGGCGCCGAACAGCCGGAAGTGCTGCAAGTGCTGATCGAGCTGCTGGAAGACAGCGACCCGGAAATGGTCGCCGAAACCTACTGGCGCGCCACCCACTACATCGAGGAAGTGGCAGCGCAGTATTCGGCCGGCAAGCTGAGCCTGGCGCAGAAGGCCCTGGCCGAGCAGTGCTACTTCGCCATCTGCCGTCGTCTGCACAACCAGCTCAAGGCGCGTCAGCGTTCGCACCGTGCGGTGCTGGACGAACTCAACGACAAGCTGGCCGACAAGTACATCTGCAACTTCTCGGTATTCCAGAGCCTGCCGGACACCTGGGCCATCGGCCAGATTCTGCCGATCCTGCCGCTGTCACGCCTGGACGAAGAGCCGCTGCGCCGCGCCGTACTGCAGGACCTGACCTGCGACTCCGATGGCAAGATCCGTCAGTACGTCGACGAACAGTCGATCGAGACCAGCCTGCCGGTGCACGAGATTCGCGAGGGTGAGGACTATGTGCTGGGCATCTTCCTGGTCGGCGCCTATCAGGAAATCCTTGGCGACATGCACAACCTGTTCGGCGATACCGACTCGGTGAACATCTACCAGGGCGCCGATGGCAGCGTGGTGCACGCCGGCATCGAGACCCACGACACCATCGAGGACATGCTGCGCTATGTGCACCTGTCGCCGGAAGAGCTGATGACCCACTACCGCGACAAGGTGGCCAGCGCCAAGATCAGCGCCCGTGAACGTACGCAGTTCCTCGATGCCTTGCGTCTGGGGCTGACCCGCTCGTCCTACCTGGCTTCGTAAGCCGTCAGCGGCAACTTCGATAGCCCGGATGCAACCGGCTACGGTGCTTCCTGAGGCCCTTGGTGCGCACGGCACACCCTACTATAGGGTGCGCCGTGCGCACCGAGCCGAAGATTCAGCCGATCATCCCGTAGCCACGCGCCATCAGCGTCGCCAGCAGTGGTATCACCAGCAACAGCAGCAGTTCGATGCGGATGCTCCAGGTCACCAGGCGTACCTGCCGAGCGCTCGGCGTGGGCACCTGGCCTGCCTTAACGGTTTTGCGCCATTTGATGAACACCACCGTGGGCAGGATCGACAGCAGGCCAACCAGGATGAACAGCCCTAACTTCGCATGCAACAGGCTGTTACCCATGTAGTAGGCGGCGCCCTTGCCGAACCACAGCACGCGGGCGACACCGGTGGCCAGCACCAGACCGGCACAGATGCCGTAGACCAGGTCGGTGATCATCAGGCTGCGCGCACGGGACAGATCCAGCGGCGCCTTGAACAGCACGTGTTCGATGCTGAGCAGGGCGAACAGGGCGAAGATCGACAGGTAGTGCAGGTAAGCGACGAACGCGGCAGCCATGATTGCTTCCTTTCAGTGGGAACTTGGGGCGATTTCACTGCGGTTGCGGCCGCCATGTTTGGCCCGGTAGAGCGCCTGGTCGGCGCGTTTGAGCGCATCCACGCTGCTCTCGCCGGGGCCAAGCAGCGTGCAGCCCAGGCTGATGGTCTGCTGCAGTTGGGCGTGCTCCAGTAGCATCGGCTGGCTGGCGATGGCCAGGCGGATGCGCTCGGCGATCTGCAGCAATTCCTGGTCATCGTGCACCTGGGTGAGGATGACGAACTCCTCGCCGCCATTGCGGGTCACCACATCCTGCGGGCGCACGGCACTGCTCATGCGTCGCGCGCTTTCCCACAGCACGTGGTCGCCGCCATCGTGGCCATGCCTGTCGTTGACCTGCTTGAAGTGGTCCAGGTCGCAATAGATAACGCCCAGGCGCAGCTGGTTGCGCTCGGCAGTGGCCTGCTCCTGCGGCAGAAAGTGCAGCAGCCCGGCGCGATTCCACAACTGGGTAAGTGGGTCGAGCATGCCCTTGCGCTGCTCGCGGCTAAGGGCGTCGCGCAGGTCGTTGGCCTGTTGCGAGCAGTGCTGCAGGTGCAGATAGTTTTCGGTCAGGTAGGCCAGGTCGCGCAACTGGCATCTCTCCTGACTGCCGAACAGACGCGGTTTCGGGTCGGCCAGGCACAGCGTCCCCAGCGGCAGACCATCGGCGTCATGCAGCGGCCAGCCGGCATAGAAGCGCACATCCGGCGTGCCGCGGGCCAGTTCGGTACCGGCGAATCGCTCGTCCACCTGGCTGTCCTCGACGATCAGCGGTTCGTCGCGCAATACCGCATGAGAACAGTAGGACAGACTGCGCGGCGTCTCTGCTACATCCAGCCCCTGGCGGCTCTTGAACCACTGGCGATCTCGGTCGACCAGCGTCACCAGTGCGGTTTTTACCTGGAACAGGTCGTGCGCCAGGCGCGTCAGGGTATCGAGGTAAGGGTCGGCAGGTGTGTCGAGCAGTTCCAGGCGATCAAGGGCCTGCTGGCGTTCGGCTTCATTGGCGGGCAGCGGGACGTTGAGCATGAGCGATCTCTCCTAATGCCGGGGAAGGGAACCACTGGTCGCGACGGCTCAACTTCCAAGCATAGCCAGCCAATATCAGGCTGCGCAGCCCCATGAAACTCAGAAATGCCAACCACAGCCCATGATTGCCCAGGCCTTGCAGCCCCCAGGCCAGCGGCAGGGCCAACGCCAAGGCGATGAGCATGGCGTCGCGCATTTCCCGGGCGCGGGTGGCACCGATGAACAGACCGTCGAGCAGGTAGCTCCACACCGCCAGCAGCGGCAGCAGCGCCAGATAGGGCAGGAAGTTCAGGGCCAGTTCGCGCACTTCGGCGATATTGGTGAGCATGCCGACGAACCAGTGCCCGCCGAACAGGAAGAACAGGGCGAAGCCGGCGCTGGCCAGCAGCGACCAGGTACCGGCTACCAGCAGCGAACGGCGCAGCGCAGCGCGATCACGCGCGCCCAGTGCATGGCCGCATAGGGCCTCGACGGCATGGGCCAGACCGTCGAGGGCGTAGGCGGTCAGCGTCAGGCCATTGAGCAGCAGCGCGTTGGCGGCCACCGTGGCATCGCCGAGGCGCGTGCCTTTCACGGTGATCAGGAAGAACACCAACTGCAGCGCCAGGGTGCGGATGAAGATATCGCGGTTGACCGCCAGCAACGGGCGCCAGTTGCTCCAGCGTTTCAGCGCGCTACTGTCGAGGTGGCCGGGATAGTGTGCGAGCGCACCGCGGGCCAGCCACAGGCCGAGCAGGGCGCCGCTCCACTCGGCGATCACCGAGGCCCAGGCCGCACCGGCCACACCCCATTCGAGCCCGAGCACGAACAGCAGGTCGAGCGCCACGTTGATCAGGTTGGCCGTCAGCAGAATGGCCAGCGGGCCACGGGCGCTCTGCGTGCCCAGCAGCCAGCCGATCAGGGCATAAGTCGCCAGGCTGGCGGGCAGGCCGAGCAGACGGATATGGAAATACTGGCGCGCCAGTTGATCCAGTTCGGCCGAGGGTTGCATCAGGCTCAGCGCGGCGTGACTGAACGGCAACGCCAGCAGGCCCAGGAGCAAGGCCAGCAGTACACCCAGGCCCAGCCCCTGCGCCAGTACCTGACGCAGGGCGCTGCCATCGCCGCGGCCTGCAGCCTGGGCGGCGAAACCGGTGCTGCCCATGCGCAGAAAGCCCATGGCCCAGGTCAGCAGGGTGTAGAGGCTTCCACCCACCGCCACGGCAGCCAACTGGTGGGCATGCGGCAGGTGGCCGACCACGGCGGTGTCGACCAGCGCCACCAGCGGCACCGAGAGGTTGGAGAGAATCATCGGCGCCGCCAGTGCCCAGACCTTGCGCTGGGTCGGGGTGTGGCGCCAGGCATCGAGCAGGGCGGACATGGGCGACTCCGACAAAACGCCGATTATAGGCACAGCGCCGGGGTGGTCGCACGTCGCCTCAGGACTGTGAGTGGCTTGGCGAATTCTTATGCACGGCTCGTCGTCGGCAGGGCGCCTCGGCTATAGTTGTCGGTCTCTGCGCCCCCTGATTCCGGAGCCCGCAATGCCGAACAAAGGACTGCTTCTGGCCTTGGTGCTGACCCTGCTCAGCGCCTGTGATTCTTCTGAACCCCCTGCCACGGTGACCCCCGCTGCCCCTGCTGCGCAACAGCCACAGGCGCCCAAGCCAGCGGTCGACCGCGACGCGCTGGCCAAGCGCTACGCCGGGCGCGAGCTGGAGGTGGTCGACGTTTCCGAGGTGCAGCTCGACGGTGCCAGTGCGCTGTCGGTAACTGTCTCTATTCCGCTGGACCCCGACCAGCCCTTCGCCGAGCGCCTGCACCTGGTCGACAGCACTGCCGGCAAGGTCGACGGCGCCTGGGAGCTGACCGACAACCTCAGCGAGTTGCGCCTGCGCCACCTGGAGCCGCAGCGCAAACTGGTGCTGACCATCGATGCTGGCCTGAAGTCGATCAATGGCGGCAAACTCGCCAAAGAGCATGTCAGCCGTTTCGAAACCCGCGACCTGCAGGCCAGCGTCGGTTTCGCCAGCCGGGGTTCACTGCTGCCGACCCGCCTGGCCGAAGGCCTGCCAGTGATCGCGCTGAACGTCGACAAGGTCAACGTCGAGTTTTTCCGCATCAAGCCCGAGGCGCTGCCGCGCTTTCTGTCGCGCTGGGGCCGGGCCAGCAACCTGGATACCTGGGAAGCCCGCGAACTGCTGCCGATGGCCGATCTGGTCTATGGCGGGCGTTTCGACCTGAACCCTGCGCGCAACACCCGTGAAACCCTGCTGCTGCCTATCGCCGGCCTGGAGCCGTTCAAGCAGCCCGGCGTGTACCTGGCGGTGATGCGCGTCGCCGGCAGCTACAGCTATTCGCAGCCGGCGACGCTGTTTTCCCTGAGCGATATTGGCCTGTCCGCGCATCGCTATCGCGACCGTCTCGACGTCTTCACCCAGGCGCTGGAGGGCGGCAAGGCGCAGTCCGGTGTGCAGCTCGAGCTGCTCGATGGCGATGGCGCGCTGCTGGCCGAAGGCAAGACCGATTCGGCCGGCCATGCGCAACTGCCGCTGCCAGCCAAGGCCCAGGTGCTCCTGGCCAAGCAGGATGAGCAGACCAGCCTGCTGCGCCTGAACAGCCCGGCGCTGGACCTGGCCGAGTTCGACATCACCGGCCCGAAAGCGCACGCCCTGCAGTTCTTCGTGTTTGGTCCGCGCGATCTGTATCGCCCCGGCGAGACCGTATTGCTCAACGGCTTGCTGCGCGATGCCGACGGCAGCCCGGTCAAGGCCCAGCCGGTCAGCGTCGAGGTGCGCCGTCCGGACGAGCAGATAAGCCGCAAGTTCGTCTGGAATGCCGGCGATGATGGTCTCTATCAGTACCAACTGCCGCTCGCCGAAGAGGCCCCGACCGGCCGCTGGCAACTGCTGCTCGACCTCGGTGACGGCAACCCGCAGCTCTACGAATTCCTCGTCGAGGACTTCCTGCCCGAGCGCATGGCCCTGGAGCTCAAGGGCCAGGACCAGCCCTACGCGCCGGGCGACAGCGCCGAGTTTGCGGTGACCGGACGCTACCTCTATGGTGCGCCGGCCGCTGGCAATCGTCTGACCGGCCAGCTCTATGTGCGTCCACTGCGCGAGGCGGTGGCGAGCCTGCCGGGTTACCAGTTCGGCGACATCACCGAGGCCGATCTGAGCCAGGATCAGGAACTCGACGAGGTCAATCTCGACGACCAGGGACGCGCCGTACTGCTTCCGGAAAACCGCTGGGGTGATGCCAAATCGCCGCTGCGTTTGATCCTCCAGGCCAGCCTGCAGGAGTCCGGCGGCCGTCCGATTACCCGCCGCATCATTCAGCCTGTATGGCCCGCCGAGCGTTTGCCGGGGCTGCGCGGCCTATTCGACGGCGAGGAAGTCGACGCCGATAGTCTGGCCGAGTTCGAAATACTGGTGGCCGACGCCGCCGGCAACAAGCTGGCGGCCGACAACCTCAACGTGCGCCTGGTGCGCGAACGCCGCGACTACTTCTGGAGTTTCTCCGACGGTGAAGGCTGGCGTCACAACTACAACGAGAAGTTCCTCACCCTCAGCGATGAGCCGTTGAAGATCAACGCGGGCGGTACCGCCAAGGTCAGCTTCCCGGTGGAGTGGGGCCCGTACCGGGTCGAGGTGGTGGACAGCCAGACCGGTCTGGTCAGCAGCTTGCGCTTCTGGGCCGGCTACCGCTGGCAGGACAACGCCGACGGCGGCGCGGTGCGCCCGGACCAGGTCAAGCTGGCGCTGGACAAGCCTGCCTACGCCGCGGGCGACGTGGCCAAGATCACCGTCACCCCGCCGGCTGCCGGCAACGGCTACCTGCTGGTCGAGTCCAGCGACGGTCCGCTGTGGTGGCAGGAAATCAGCGTGCCGGCTGAAGGCAAGACCTTCGAACTGCCCATCGACGAGAAATGGGCACGCCACGACCTCTACCTCAGTGCTCTGGTGATTCGCCCTGGCGAGCGCAAGGCGCAGGTCACGCCGAAGCGCGCCGTCGGCCTGCTGCACCTGCCACTGGAGCGCGCTCCGCGCAAGCTGGCGCTGAGCCTGGAAGCGCCGGAAAAAATGCGTCCGAAGCAGCCGCTGAAGGTCAAGGTCAGTGCGCGCAACGCCGACGGCAGCATCCCCGACAAGGTGCATGTGCTGGTCGCCGCGGTGGACGTGGGCATCCTCAACATCACCAGCTACGCCACGCCCGATCCTTTCGCCAACTTCTTCGGGCGCAAGGCCTATGGCGCTGACCAGCTGGATATCTACGGTCAGCTGATCGAAGCGCAGGGGCGTGTTGCCAGCCTGGCCTTCGGCGGTGACGCCGGCCTCACCGCCGGTGGCAAGCGCCCGGATACCAGCGTGCTGATCGTCGCGCTGCAGAGCGATGCACTGAAGCTCGACGACAGAGGGGAAGGTGAAGTCAGCCTGGATATCCCCGACTTCAATGGCGAGCTGCGTCTGATGGCGCAGGCCTGGACCGACGAGCGCTTCGGCATGGCCGAAGCCAAGACGGTGGTCGCAGCGCCGCTGATTGCCGAACTGTCGATGCCGCGCTTCCTCGCCGGTGGTGATGAAACCACCCTGGCGCTGGACCTGACCAACCTGTCCGGCAGCGAGCAGAAGCTCGATGTGCAACTGGGCGTTGAAGGCCAACTGCGTCTGCTCGGCAAGGGTGAATCGCCGATCAGCCTGAAGGATGGCGAGCGCACCACCCTGCGTATTCCGGTACGCGCCGAGGGCGGTCTGGGCCAGGGCCGTATCCATGTCGAGGTGCAGGGCCTGGTGCTGCCGAATGAGGCGCTGGGTGATTTCAGCCGTGAGTGGACACTGGGCATCCGTCCGGCTTACCCGGCGCAGTTGCAGCACTTCCGCGCGGTACTGGGGGAGGGCGAGCCCTGGAGCCTGCCGGCGGGCACCCTCAATCAGTTCGAGCCTGCTGGCCTGGAGGCCGTGCTGGCGCTGTCGAGCCGACCGCCGCTGAATCTCGGCGAGCAGATTCGTGCGCTCAAGGCTTACCCCTACGGTTGCCTGGAGCAGACCACCAGTGGCCTGTACCCGTCGCTGTATGCCGATGCTGCCAGCCTCAAGCGCCTCGGCCTGGAAGGCGAGCCGGACGAGCAGCGGCGCAAGAGCATCGAGCTGGGCATCGAGCGTCTGCTCGGCATGCAGCGTCACAATGGCGGCTTCGGCCTGTGGAGCGCCGAGAGTGAAGAGGAATACTGGCTCACCGCCTACGTCACCGACTTCCTCCTGCGCGCCCGCGAGCAGGGCTTTGGCATACCGGCCGAGGCGCTGAAGAAGGCCAGTGATCGCCTGCTGCGCTACCTGCAGCAGAGCAGCCTGATCGAGGCCAGCTACAGCCAGGACTTCGCCCACACCCGCTTCGCCGTGCAGGCTTACGCGGGCTACGTGCTGGCACGCAGTCAGCAGGCCCCGCTGGGCGCGCTGCGCAGCCTGTTCGACCGGCGCAGCGAGGCGCGCTCCGGCCTGCCGCTGGTACAACTGGCCGCCGCACTAAAGCTGATGGGCGATGCGCCGCGTGCCGAGCAGGCGTTGAATCAGGGCTTGATCCAGCAGCGCGATGGCGAACGTTGGATGGCCGATTACGGCAGTCCGCTGCGCGACCAGGCGCTGATCCTCGCCCTGCTGGAAGAGCACGACCTGGCTGCGGGCCAGCGTGAGCAGCGCCTGTTCAACCTGGCCGATGAGCTGGCTGGCCAGCGCTGGCTGTCGACCCAGGAGCGCAATTCGCTGTTCCTCGCCGGTCGCGGCATTCTCGGCAAGCCGGAGCAGGCTTGGAGCGCTGCGCTTACCAGCGGCGCCTTCCAGTTCGAGCTGAGCAACCAGCAGCCCGGCATCAAGCTGGAGCGTGGCGAACTGGCCGAACCGCTTAGTGTGAGCAACGCCGGCAGCGCCACGCTGTATCAGCAACTGACCCTGTCCGGTTACCCGACTCAGGCGCCGCGCGCCGGTGGCGAGAACCTCAGCATCGAGCGCGAGTACCTTGGCATGGACGGCCGTCCGCTCGATCTACAGCGTCTGGACAGCGGTGAGCTGGTACTGGTGCACCTGGCTGTGCGGGCCAAGCAGCGCGTACCGGACGCGCTGGTGGTGGACCTGCTGCCGGCTGGCCTGGAGCTGGAGAACCAGAACCTGGCGCAGAGCGCGGCGAGCCTCGATGACGCTGGTAGCAACGTCAAGGAATGGCGCCGCTCCATGCAGAACGCGCGGATCAAGCACCAGGAATATCGCGGTGATCGCTACGTGGCGGCGGTGGACGTGGAAGGCTACGGCACTACCCATCTGCTCTATCTGGCCCGCGCCGTGACGCCTGGCAGCTATCGGGTACCGCCACCGCAGGTGGAGTCCATGTACCGGCCGAGCTGGCAGGCGCTGGGCAGTGCGCCGGAAGGGATGGTGGTGCGGGGCCGGTAAGAGCGGCCCTCTCCCCAGCCCTCTCCCATGAATGGGAGAGGGAGCCGATCATGTCAGCTGTCAGATGTGCGTCACACGGCTTGCAAGGCAGGGTGCACTCGGTATCAGGCTTACCTCATATCGCTCCCCTCTCCCGCTTGCGGGAGAGGGGCTGGGGGAGAGGGCAAAAAAGGTTCAAGGAGGAACCATGACCTTACTCGACAACGCCAAACGCCTGCGCCGCCAGATGACCGATGCCGAGCAACGGCTCTGGTATTACCTGCGTGCTCACCGCTTCCTGGGCCTGAAGTTCAAACGGCAAAAACCCATTGGCCCCTATATCGTCGACTTCATCTGCACCGAAAGCTGGCTGGTCATCGAACTGGACGGTGGCCAACACCAGCAGCAGACGGAATACGATCAACATCGTGAGCGTTATCTGGAGACTCGAGGCTATCGTGTGCTGCGTTTCTGGAATCATCAGGTGCTGGCCGAAACGGAGGCGGTACTTGAACAGATTCGCCAAGTTGCTCGTCCTGATGAATAGGTGCGGCTTCGTTGTGGGCGGGTGTTGATATGACTGATGCCAAACGCCGAACGGCTCCCCTCTCCCGCTTGCGGGAGAGGGGCTGGGGGAGAGGGCAGCGAGCGCTCCTTATCCTCCTGCTTCCCCTCGTCCTGCTCTGGCTAGCCGACCGCCTGTTCCCGCTGCCTCTGCCCGAAGACGACCTGGCTCGCGTCGTGCTGGCCGAGGACGGCACGCCGCTGTGGCGCTTCGCCGACCACGACGGCGTATGGCGTTACCCGGTGACGCCCGAAGAAGTCTCACCCTATTACCTCGAAGCCCTGCTGACCTACGAGGACCGTTGGTTCCGCCAGCACCCCGGCATCAATCCACTGGCATTGGGGCGCGCGGCCTGGCAGAACCTCACCGGCGGGCGCGTGGTGTCCGGCGGCAGCACGCTGTCGATGCAGGTGGCGCGGCTGCTCGATCCGCATGGCCGTGACCTGCCAGGCAAGCTCAAGCAACTCTGGCGCACCGCACAGCTGGAGTGGCACCTGTCCAAAGACGAAATCCTCACCCTGTATCTCAATCGTGCGCCCTTCGGCGGCACTCTGGAGGGCGTCGCGGCGGCGAGCTGGAGCTACCTGGGCAAGCCGCCAAGCCAGCTCACCCGCGCCGACGCCGCGCTGCTCGCCGTGCTACCGCAGGCCCCCAGCCGCTTGCGCCCGGACCGCCACCCCGAGCGCGCCCAGGCCGCGCGTGACAAGGTGCTGCGGCGCCTGGGCGAATTTCAGGTATGGCCGCAGACCCTGGTGGACGAAGCGCTGGAGGAACCGGTGTTCCTCGCCCCGCGCCGTGAGCCGAGCCTGGCTCCGTTGCTGGCGCGGCGGCTGAACCGCGTCGGCAGTCCGCCGCTGATTCGCACTACGCTGGATGCCGGTTTGCAGCTGCGCCTGGAGGATCTGCTGCTCGGCTGGCGCGCGCGCCTGCCCGAGCGCACCTCGGCGGCGATCCTGGTGGTGGAGCACGAAAGCATGGCCGTGCGCGCCTACCTGGGTTCGGTGGATATCGCTGACACCGCGCGCTTCGGTCACGTCGACATGGTGCGCGCCCTGCGCTCGCCTGGTTCGACGCTCAAGCCCTTTCTCTACGGCATGGCCCTGGATGCCGGGCTGATTCACTCCGAGTCGCTGCTGCAGGACGTGCCGCGGCATTACGGCGACTACCGCCCCGGCAACTTCGCCGCCGGCTTCATCGGCCCGGTGTCGGCCAGCGAGGCACTGGCCACCTCGCTTAATCTGCCAGCCGTGCAACTGCTCGAAGCCTATGGGCCGAAGCGCTTCGCCGGCGAGCTGCGCAGTGCCGGCGTGCCGATTCGCCTGCCGGCGCTGGCCGAGCCGAACCTGGCGCTGATCCTGGGGGGCGGCGGCTCGCGCCTTGAGTCGCTGGTGGCTGGCTACAGCGCCTTCGCGCGAGGTGGCACGGCGGCCAAGCCTCGCCTACAGCCGGGTGATGAGCTGCGCGAACGGCGCCTGCTGTCGCCCGGCTCAGCCTGGATCATCAGGCGCATTCTCAGCGGTCAGGCACGGCCTGATCGTGACCCACGCGCACAACTGGCGCAGCGCCCGACCCTGGCCTGGAAGACCGGCACCAGCTACGGCTTTCGCGATGCCTGGGCCATCGGCGTCGGCCCGCGCCATCTGATCGGTATCTGGATCGGCCGCCCGGACGGCACCCCGGTGCCCGGCCAGTTCGGCCTGGCCTCGGCCGCGCCGCTGCTGCTGCAGGTGCATGATCTGCTGGTCAATCGCGACAGCCAACGCGGCATCGCTGCACCGGCCGACCCGCAGCCGGCCGAGGTCGGCGTGGCCGCCATCTGCTGGCCGTTGGGCCAGCCAATGAGCAAGGACGATCCCAACTGCCGTCGCCTGCGCTTTGCCTGGACGCTGGAAGGCACCACGCCCCCCACGTTGCTGGCAGCCGATCAGCCATTGGGTAGCGGCCTGCGCGAGCGCTATTGGCTCAATGCTGAAGGGCGGCGCGTTGGTCCAGGTTGTTCCGGGGCCGAGGCGCGTGAACTGGCCTTGTGGCCAGCGCCATTGGAACCCTGGCTGCCACGCCGTGAGCAGCGCACGGCACGATTGCCGAGCGTCGATCGAAGCTGCCCGCCACCGCGCAGCAGCCAGGTGGCGCCGCTGTCCATCGTCGGGGTGCGCGATGGTGATCGTCTGCGTCGCCCGCAAGGCAATCACGAGCCACTGCGGCTCAGCCTTTCGGCGCTAGGGGGAAGTGGCCGGCGCTGGTGGTTCCTCGATGGCCGACCGCTGGGTGACACTGCGCTGGATGCGCCCTTCAACCATGCCTTCGACAGCGGCAGGCATCAACTGAGCGTGCTCGACGAGGGTGGCCAGACCGCTCGTCTGGAATTCAGCGTAGGGCCGTGACGCGACTCGCTGGCGGTGTGCGAGTGCCGACCGCTCTGGCCTGAGCCCTGATCATCCCTGCAAATAATGCCGCCTAGAGCGAATAAAGCTTGGTCGTGAGCCGCCGATATGAAATCTGGCGGTAACCGATTTGCAATTTGTGTACATTTTTGTATCCAATTGTTCGGCGAGCTCAAAATAATAACCGGGAGAAGCCTCCATGCGCCTCTGGCAACGCAGTATTCAGTGGCAGTTGATCCTCAGCATGGGCGCTGCCCTGTTGGCCAGTATTCTAATCGTCGTCGGCATCTACTCGGCGGTGGTCAATCGCCTGACCGAGCGCTACCTGATTGAGGAGGCCTTGCCGGCGCGGGTGCTGGCGATCCGCAACGATCTGGAACGCGTTCTCACCGCACCGATCACCGCCAACGCCTCGATTGCCGAGAACAGCCTGGTACAGGACTGGTTGGCCGCTGGCGAGGACGCGGCCCGGCGTGACGAGTTCGCGCGCTATCTGGAGGGCGTGCGCGCCCAGCAGAACGCCATGACCACTTCCATCGTCGCTCTGGCCAGTGGCAACTACACCACCGGTGAAGGGCTGATGCGTACCCTCGATCGCAGTCAGGCCGAAAACCAGTGGTTCTATCGCCTGGTCGACAGCGACCGTGATCGGGTGCTGGAAATCGATATCGACAAGACCACGCGGCTGCCCACGCTGTTCATCAACCAGCGCATCAAGCACGGTGGCAAGACCCTTGGTGTTTCCGGCCTGGGCTACAACCTGGCGGACATGTCGAAGATGATCAGCGAATTCCGCTTCGGCGAGCGCGGCCAGGTGTTTCTCATCGACAGCCAGGGCAGCATCAAGGTGCACCCGCGTTCGGAGCTGAGTGGCAGTGGCAAGCTCGCCGAACTCTTCGGCGCCGATGCCAGCCGTCAGGTGCTTGCAGGCGATAGCCGGGCGGTACGTTTCGAGCGTGATGGCGAGACCTTTCTCGCCGTGGCGCAGAGGTTCGCCAGTATCGACTGGCTGCTGGTCAGCGAAGTGCCCGAGGGCGAAGTCTACGCCGAGGCGCGGCAGGCGCTACTGATGACCAGCCTGATCGGTGTGGCCGTGGCACTGTTGTTCCTGGGGCTGGTGGTGCTACTGGCTCGCGGCCTGGTGCGGCCGATCCGTCAGGTGACTCAGGCGCTAGTGGAGATCGGTGGCGGCGGTGGCGACCTGACGCGGCGCCTGGATGAATCGCGGGCCGATGAGCTGGGTGACCTGGCGCGGGGTTTCAACCGCTTTCTCGCCAGTCAGCGCGATCTGATCGGCGATGTGCTGGCCACCAGCGAGCGACTGCGTACCGCGGTCGGCCAGGTGGCGCGGGTGGTGGAGAACACTGCAGGGCGTGCTGTGCAACAGCAGGAAATGACCGACATGGTGGCCACCGCCGTGCACGAAATGGGCCTGACCGTGCAGGAGATCGCGCGCAACGCCAGCAACGCCGCGCAGTCCTCACACAGCGCGCGCGACGAGGCGCAGAGTGCGCGTCAGGTGGTGGGCCAGTCCATCGCCCATATCGAGCGCATGTCCGCCGATATTGGCAGCGCGGCGGGAGCGGTGACCGAATTGGCCGAGCAGGTCGCGTCGATCGATCAGGTGCTGGCGGTGATCCGCGGTATTTCCGAGCAGACCAATCTGCTGGCGCTCAACGCGGCCATCGAAGCCGCGCGCGCCGGGGAGATGGGGCGCGGTTTCGCCGTGGTCGCCGACGAAGTGCGTACCCTGGCCAGCCGCACCCAGGCCTCCACCGACGAGATCCAGCAGATGATTCAACGCCTAAAGCAGGGCGCCGAAACTGCCGTCAGCTCCATGCACGCGGGGCAATCGGCCACCGGTACCGGCGTCGAATCCAGTCAGCGCACCGGGCAGTCGCTGGGCGCCATCACCGAGCAGGTCGAGCGCATCAGCGACATGAACACTCAGGTGGCCGCGGCGACCGAAGAACAGAGCTCGGTGACCGAGGAAATCAATCGCAACGTGCAGGGCATCGCCGACCTGGCGCACGCCACTGCTGGTGAGGTGCGCGTCTGCCGTGAGGATTGCCAGACCCTTAGCCGCCTGGCTGATGATCTGGCCGGGCAGATGGGCAAATTCAGGCTGTAGTCCTGAGGTCCGTTCTCAGTGATCGGCTGCAACCAGGCGGTTGCGGCCCTCGCGTTTGGCGCGATAGAGCGCACCGTCGACGCGCTTGAAGAAGGCATCGGCGTCGCCGTCATGACTGCTGCTGAAACAGCCGACGCCCAGACTGGTGGTCAGCTCCAGGCGCTGGCCGGCCAGCATCAGGCCTTCTGTTTCCAGTTCCTGGCGAAAGTGTTCGGCCAGATCCCACGCCTGGGCCAGGGTGGTGCCCGGCAGCAGTACGCCAAATTCTTCGCCACCCAGACGCAGCAGTGCGTCGGCATCACGGCGAAACACCTGGCGCATGCGTTCGGCGAAGGCGCTCAGGCAGGCATCGCCACCGGCGTGGCCGTGTTCGTCGTTGACCTTCTTGAAGAAGTCGATATCCATGAGCACCAGTGACAGCGGCTCGCCCTGGCGTACCGCATTGGCCACCAGGCTGGGGAACAGGTTGTTGAACTGATAGCGGTTGCCCAGCTGGGTCAGGCTGTCGGTGCGGCTGAGCAGATCGAGCTGACTCTGCTGCTCCAGCAGCTTCAGCTCCAGATCGAGGGTGGCGCGGTATTCACGGTGATTTCGCCCCAACACCAGAATCAGATAGCCGAGGTAGAAGGTCAGGGTGATCAGCATCGCATGCTTCTGCTGCCAATTCAGCGCCATCACTGTCAGGCCCGGCAGGTAGAGCAGGGCCAGCGCCAGCAGGGCGCAGCCGCGGCGCATGGCGAAGTTGAAGGTCATTGCCGTGGCGAAGGCTACCGTGGCCAGGGTGGCGATCATTTCCGAGTCATTGTAGGCGTCGCTGTACACCGCCAGCGCATGGGCCTGGCCCCAGCACAACGAAGTCAGGAGGATCAGACCCCAGTGACGATCCAGCCAGCACTGCAACTGTTCAGGGCTGTCGAGGCCATCGGGGCGGTGCAGCAGGCGCGCAGCCAGGAGTACGACGAACACCGTGCAGCCCAGCACGCCGCTGACCATCAGGCTGCCCGGTGCCGCACTGAATACCCAGGTCAGCAGCCAGGCGAGGACGTAGAAGAAACCTCCCAGGCGCGTACGGATGCGAGTGTCATCCACTTCACGCCACAGGGCGAAGGTATTGGGCTGGCGCGGTACTTCGGCGTCGGTCATTTTTGTGATCACAGAATGCTCTCGTGTGAGCATAGCGCTTTTTGATTGCAGCAAGGGTGTCGATTGGCCAGCATCCTGTGCCGTTCGGTTCTCAACACCTTGTTACCTTTGCCGCCCGTTCGCAGCGAACCCACCGCTCTGTAGGCAGTCAGACCCGAGGCTTTGCTGTCTCGAACGACTGCAACAAATCCGCCGCACACTGCCCCATCCACCTTCATGCGAGCGCTACGCGATGATGTCCGCAGCCAAGGGGATGCTTGGAAAGCTTCCTGTTCTGAGTCCATGGACATGGGCGTTGCTGCTGGGGGCCGTGCTGGCTGCCTACCAGATGAACGCGATGCACCTGGACGACCGTCTCTATTTCTGGATCACGACGTCCTGGCATCAGGATGACTGGGCTAAACGTAGTCTGTGGCTACCGGAGTATCGGGTCGAGGTCGATGCCAAGCCGGTCGTCGGCGTTTCCGATAATTTCTCTGGTCTTAGCTATGACGACGACCGCCATCAGATCTGGGCCGTGCTCAACAACCCGGAGCAATTGCTGAGGCTGAGCGTCGATGGCGAGGTTTTGGGCCGCTATCCCCTGCATGGCTTTCAAGATGTCGAGGGTGTGACCTACCTCGGTGATGACCTGTTGCTTCTGGCCGAGGAACGCAAGCATGCGTTGGTCGCAGTATCTGTGCCGCACCGTGAGGGTACCTTGCTGCGTGCCGATTATCGCGCACTGACCCTTGGCATCGATCTGAGTGGCAACCAGGGCTTTGAAGGGCTCGGCTACGACCGGGCTGGCGACCGTCTGTTCGTCGTCAAGGAACACTCACCGCGCAAGCTCTATGAGATTCGTGGTCTCAAACGCAGCCTGCAGGGCGAGTTCGGCCTTGAAGTGATCGATCGCCAGGACTGGATAGATCACCGGATATTCGCGAGCGATCTATCGTCTGTACATTTCGATGAGCGCACTGGCCACCTGGTGTTGCTGAGCGATGAATCGCGCTTGCTGATTGAACTGGGCAAAGATGGGCAACTGATCAGCTTCCGTTCCCTGCTTCGAGGTTTCGCAGGGTTGCGTGGCAGTGTGCCGCAGGCCGAAGGTGTCACCTTCGATGCACAGGGAAATCTTTACCTGGCCAGCGAACCCAATCTCTTCTACCGGCTGCAACGCCAATGACTTTTCACCCCCGGCGGATCAGCCAGATGCCGGCAACAATCAGCAGCAAGCCCGCCACCTTGCTGAAGGTTATCGGCGCTTCACGAAAGCCTGCCCAGCCGAAATGATCGAGGGTGATGGCCATGGCCAGCTGCCCGGCGATCACCAGCACCATGAACAGCAGCGCGCCCACGCGTGGTCCGGCGAAGGCGGCGGTGGCGATGAAGAATGCGCCGAGCAGGCCGCCGCTCCAGTGCCACCAGGTCAGCTCCTTGAGTGCACCAGGCCCGGGCATCTCGCGCTGGCTCAGGGTCATCAGCAACAACGCCAGGCTACCGACGGCAAAGGAGATCAGCGCCGCGGCGAAGACGCTGGACAGATGGCGGGCGAGTTGGCCGTTGATGCCGGCCTGCAATGGCAGTACCGCACCGGCGAGGAAGGGCAGGGCCAGCAGCCAGCCACTGATGTGGTTCATGGGTAACTCCAGCGAGGAAGGGAGGATGGGGCGAGGCGTTACGGCAGGGCTTTTTCCAGTTGCACCAGCGCCACGCGGCTGCCATTCGGGCCTCGGCGTTCGACGATGCCGACGGTCTGGTAGCCGAGGCGGGTGTAGAGCAGCAGGCCGCCAGCGTTGGCGTTGAAGCAGGACACCTTCATCAGCGGCGCCTTGTAGCGTTCGCGGGCGATCTGTTCCATCACTTCCACCAAGTATTGAGCCACGCCCTGGCTGCGCGCCCAGGGCGCCACCATCAGGTTGCCAAGGGCACAGAACTCGCTGTGTTGCCATTGGTAGAAGTTGGCGAAACCGGCGACTTTCCCATCCAGTTCCACCACGGTGCTTTCGCGCCGTTCGGCGATGGCGGCGGCGAGCTGGCCGACGTTGAGCGGCCAGATGGCCTTGGGGTAGCAGAAGAACAGTTCATCGATGTTCTGCGGGAAGCCGACCACGTCGCCCAGGTCGGTGGCCGTGGCCGGGCGGTGTTGCAGGTGTGCGTTCAAGCCGGGTGGTCCTTGTTCAGCGCGGTGGATATTGCGAGAGCACCTGGGTAACGGTTTCGCGGATCGCTCGTTCGCGTTCGGCCGGCGTCGGTGGTTGGCTGCGCATGACCTGCTCACCGCTGCCGCGCCAGACCAGTTTGCCGTCTTTGGCGTCGTACAGGTCGATCTGCAGGGTCGCGACCTTGTAGTCCACGCGGCGCGTTTCGGTGAAAGCCGGGCCGCCCCAATAGCCACCCCAATAGCCGCCCCAGCCACCGCCGTACTGGGTGGTGATCTGATCCTGGCGCTCGTCGACGATCAGTACGCTCTGGACTTTCAGGTCACCGTTGCCGTCGGCTGCCTGGCGCAGGCCGCGTTGGTCGAGTTGTTCGGCGACGGCCTGGCTGATGCGCGCCTCGGTGATATCGCTCTTCAGGCGCGCATCATTGGGTTGGTAGGCGAGCTTGTCGTCCATCCAGCTCCAGCTGCGGTAGGCGCCGAAGTCGCGGCTGGGGTCGAAGTCGCGCTCCAGGCTGACGCTGGCGCAGCCACTCAGCAGCAGGGCCAGGATCAGGTAGGACAGGTTACGCATGATGCTCTCCGGGGCGGTCGATCAATAGGGGGGATAGCCGTCCAGCGCGCTGCGGATGGCCGCGCGCATGGCGTCGGCCTGCGCCGCCTGGTCCTTGCCGGCCACGGCTTCGCCGCTGCCTGACCAGACCACCTGGCGGTCGCGTGGGTCGATCAGTTCGATGCGCACTACCGCTACTTTCTGTTCGTAGGTGCGCATGATAGGGACACTACCGTAGGCGCCGTAGCGGCGGTCCCAGTGGCTGCCGGTGCCGTAGTAGCCACCGACGTTGTCCTGATATTGGCGCAGGCGGATTTCCTGGCTGATACGGGCGTTGACCAACACGTCGCCGGGACCATTGAGTGCCGGACGTAGGCCGTACTGGTCGAGGCCGGCGCTGACGCTGTCGGCCAGTTGATCACCGCCTGGCGCACGGCCATCCAGCCAACTCCAGCTGCGGTAGCGGCCGTAGTCGCGCGGTGCCGCTGGATAGGCGCTGCGGTCGAAGGTCGTCGCCGCGCCAGGCGGTGCTGGTGGCATCGGCAGTGATTCGGCCTGGTACGGGTTCTGGCTCTGGCAGGCGGCCAGCAGCGGCAGGATGAATATGGCTATGGCGGTGCGCATGGTTGTCTCCGTAGTCGCGCGCGACATCCCCGATGGCTTCAGGCTACGCCGGACTGCCGGCTTCGTCCAACGCGCTCAGCGTGGTCGGCAGATCCAGTGCAGGTAGCGACCCAGGCCGGCGAAGCTGGGGTGGCGGCGGTGCGCCAGTTCCATTTCCAGCAGGTCGATCAGTTCGGCCTTGGCCTGAAATTGCGGCGGCATGTAATCGTGGAATACGCGTACGCCGCTACGGCTTTCGACCTGCCAGTAGGCCGCGAGTTGCGTGGCCAGTTCGCGTGGGTCGACCGGTCGCTGTGGGGTCAGGCTCTGTTTCTCGCCGGCGAAGTGTTCCTTGCGCAGCTTGCGAAAATGGCCCTTGAGCAGGTTGCGGTAGATCAGCGCGTCCTTGTTGTAGAAGGCCAGCGACAGCCAGCCATCTTTGGCCGTCAGTTGGTGCAGCACCGGCAGGATGGCTGCCGGCTCGGCCAGCCACTCCAGTACGGCGTGGCACAGCACCAGATCGAAGGGCTCTTGCAGTTGGCCGAGCAGTTCCTGCCAGGGCGCCTGGATGAACGTGGCGTTCTGGCCTGCTTCTGCAAAACGCTGGCGCGCACCTTCGAGCATGGGTTCGGCAGGCTCGGCCAGGGTAATCTGGTGACCACGCTGGGCCAGCCACAGGCTCATATGACCCAGGCCGGCACCTGCGTCCAATACGCGTAGCGGGCGATCCGGCAGCGCCTCGGCCAAATCGGCCTGCAGCACGGCGAGGCGGATGGCACCCTTGGCGCCGCCGTAGATCTTCTCGGCGAAGCGGGTCGCGAGTTCGTCGAAGTGGCGGTCGCTCATTTGAGGAAGCGCCGTTCGTTGTCGGCGAGCTTGTCGAGCACCGCCTGATTCATGTCGATACCCAGTTCACTGCACAGCTGCAGGAGATAGAGCACCACGTCAGCCACTTCCTGGCCGGCATGGGCGAGCTGTTCGGCAGGCAACTGGCGCGACTGCTCCTCGCTCAGCCACTGGAAGATTTCCACCAGCTCGGCCATCTCTACGCTGGCGGCCATGGCCAGGTTCTTCGGGCTCTGGTAACGGCGCCAGTCGTTGTGATCGCGAATGGCGTGCATGCGGGCGGTGAGTTCAGCAAGGTTCATGGTACGGCTCCGTTCGAGCCGCATAGCTTCGGCTTGAACGGGGCGCGCTGCAAGTTACCGAGTGCTTTTATCCACTTGTAGGATCGGCTTCAGCCGCGATCCATTTCGCGGCTGAAGCGGAATGCCGCCCAGCCGCTCCTACAGGAAGTGGAGATCAGCTTTCCAGCGGCTGCCAGCTACCGGCCATATGCGGCGTGTCGTTCTCGCCGATCAGGCGAAACTGGCCGCTCGGGCCAGGCTCGCTGGCTTGCAGGGCCACGTGGGTGGGCAGCAGCACCGGCTTCTGGAAACGCACCTCGACCACGTAGCCGGCCTGCGGCAGGTGGGCATGCAGGGCCGCCAGGCTGCGCGCCTTGTTCCACAGGCCATGGGCGATGGCGCGCGGGAAGCCGAACAGGCGCGCCGTTGCGGCGTACAGGTGGATCGGGTTGTAGTCGCCGGCCACACGCGCGTAGCGCCGGCCGGTATCGGCAGGCGCGTCCCAGTCTGCCAGTGGTGTCAGTTCCAGCGGCGGCTGTTCGGCGCGCAGTGGCGCCTGCCCTTCGAGACGCAGGGCGCGGCAGAGAATGCGGCTGTCACCTTCCCAAAGCAGGCCGAGCTGATCTTCCAAGCGGGTGATCAGGCTGAAGGTGGCGCCCTTGTCGTGCGGTTGCAGGTCGGTGACCTGCACGCTGATCTGGAACGGCCCCAGCCCACCCAGTGGACGCAGCACACGGATACGATTTTCCAGATGCACCAGGCCCAGCAGCGGGAAGGGAAAGCGGCGGTCGGTGAGCAACTTCATCTGCAGGCCGAACGCGAGCACATGCGGATACATCGGCGGCAGGTACGGGCTGTTTTCGATGGTACACACCTGGCGATAGCGCGCCAGGTGCTGCGGCTCCACCTCAACACGGCAGCGCAGACCGATATTCGGTAACTTTCGGCCAGTCACCTTGCGACGCAGGGCTGCGCGCAGGAACAGGCCAGGCAGGGCAGGTGGTGTATCGAGATCGAGCCAGTCGATGGCCATCGGCGAACTCCTTGGCGGATGAATGACAGCAGCTTAACCCTCAGACCCGCGCTGGCATTGGCTGTTCTGCCCAGCGTGTGGGCAGGCTAGCCAATCCGTCTGCGACGTGGTTTGCGCGCGGCGGCTCGCTGCCCCTGGTAGGTCTTTGAAGAACGTCGGCGAGGCAGGCAAGACAAGGCAAAAACGGGCGAGAAAGCGCAGTTTACGTGGTGTAAATGAGCATTTTTAGGCCGTTTTTAACGCAGAATTGCCAACGTAGGTAGTTCTTCAATGGCCTGCTAAGATGGCGCCGCTCACGAAAAACGCTCACTAATAAGAAGAACAGCAGGAATCATGCGTGACCTGACCGACGATGTGGCGCTGATGCGCCCGGTAATCGATGCCCTGCGTGCCAGCGGAACCGATCCTGACCGCGTGCTGGTGCGCGTTGGCCTGCCTCCTGGCGGGCTGCCGGCTGGCCGCTTTCCCCATGCGGCCCAGGCCGCGTTCTGGAAGGCTGCCAGCGAAGAGTGTGGCGAGGAGCACGTCGGCCTGTACCTGGCCCAGCACCTGCCCGCCTTCCATGGCCTGCTTCTGGAATACCTGTTTCTCTCCAGCGAAACCTTTGGCGTTGGCTTGCGCCACGCGCTGCGCTACGTGCGCCTGCTCTCCGACACCCTCAGCGCGCGTCTGGACGTGGACGGCGATATGGCCGTGCTGACGTTGGGCGTGGAGGCCGACACGCCGCGTCATTTCCCGGAGATGTTGGCAGGGGCGGTGATCCGCCTGTTCGCGGCCTTGACCGAAAACGATTTCCGCCCACGTGAAGTGCGTTTCATGCATGCCGAGGGCGCATCCGCTGAGCGCTATCAGGCGGTTTATGGCTGCCCGGTGCGCCTCGGCGCCGAGGACTGCGCGCTAGTGTTCGACGCTGCAGTTCTGGACAAGGCTTCGCGCCACGCCGCCCCGGAATTGCTGCGCATGCACGAGTCGCTGGCGCGGCGGCAATTGGCGGAAGTGGAGAGGCTGGACCTGGTGCGCCAGGTGCGAGAGTTGATCGCCGAGTTATTGGTCAATGGCGGCGCCACCCTGGAACAGGTAGCAGCGCGCTTGAACATGCCGGCGCGACGCTTGCGCGAGCGCCTGGCCATGGCTGGGGTGCGTTTCAACGACCTGATCACCGACTACCGCTGTCGCCTGGCCAAGGAGCTACTGCTCAAGACCGACGAGCGCATCGAAGTGATCGTCGAGCGCACTGGCTTCTCCGAGCCGAGCACGTTCTACCGCGCGTTCAAGCGCTGGGTCGGGGAAACGCCGGTGGAGTTTCGCAAACGGGGCAAGATGTGAAGTCGTAGGGTGCGCCCAGGCAGTAGGGTGGGCCGGGCGGCGATCCGCTTCAGCCCACCAGCGCAGCGGTCTCAGGCGCCCAGCAGGCTCTGCCCACACACGCGTAGCACCTGCGCGGTCACCGCGCCCGAGCCCGGTTGGGCGAACCAGGCCACGGCTTCGGCGACATCCTGCGGCAGGCCACCCTGACTCATCGAGTTCATCCGTCGCCCGGCTTCGCGAATGCCCAGCGGAATGGCGGCGGTCATCTGGGTTTCGATGAAACCGGGGGCCACCGCGTTGATGCTGATGCCTTTCTTTGCCAGGGCCGGCGCCCAGGCTTGAGCCAGGCCGATGACGCCGGCCTTGCTCACCGCGTAGTTGGTCTGGCCCATGTTGCCGGCGATGCCGCTGATCGAGGCGATCAGCACCACGCGACCATTGTCGTGCAGCTTGTCGGCGTCCAGCAGCGCCTGGGTCAGCACCTGCGGCGCCTTGAGGTTGACGTCGATCACAGAGCTCCAGAACGCATCGCTCATCTTCGCCAGGGTCTTGTCGCGGGTGATGCCGGCGTTGTGCACAACGATATCCAGGCCCTCGGGTAGCGCCTCGACCAGGCGCTGTGGCGCATCCTCGGCGCAGATGTCCAGGGTCACCGCCTGCCCACCCAGGCGCGCGGCCAACGCCTGCAGCGCATCGGCCGCCTGTGGTACGTCGAGCAGCACCACCTCGGCGCCGTCACGGGCCAGCACTTCGGCGATGGCAGCACCGATGCCGCGCGAGGCGCCGGTGACCAGGGCCTTCTTGCCGGCCAGCGGGCGCGTCCAGTCCTTGACCTGTTCGCCGCAGGCGCCCAGGCGCAGCACCTGGCCGGAGACATAGGCGCTCTTGGGCGAAAGGAAGAAGCGCAGCGCGCCTTCCAGTTGTTGCTCGCCACCCTTGCCGACATAGAGCAACTGCACGCTGCCGCCGCGACGGATTTCCTTGCCCAGCGAGCGGGTGAAACCTTCCAGTGAACGCTGCACGCTGGCGGCGATCGGGTCTTTGATCGACTCGGGCGCACGCCCCAGTACCACCACGCGAGGGCTATTGGCCAACCCCTTGAAGGTGGGCTGGAAGAAATCGCGCAGCTCGATCAGCTGTTCGAAACGGGTCAGGTGGCTGGCGTCGAATACCAGCGCCTTGAGTTTGGGGCCGTGCTCGGCGGTCCAGCGGGGCAGGTCGAGCTGGCCGTCGCGAGCTGAGAACAATTGATCGGTGAGCTTGTTGGCGAAGGGCATCACGGCCTGGAGCAGTTCGCCTTCACCACCGAGCAGCAGGGCGCCGTCCACAGGTCGCACGCGGCCGGCCATCCAGCGTTCCAGGCGCACAGGCGCCGGCAGGCCGAGGGCGCCAACCAGGCGACGGCCGGTGGCGGAGTTGGCGAAAGCGAGGTAACGATCGGACATGAAGGGCTCCTGCGGGCGAATCGAAAGTCGTGTCACTGTACGCGGCAGTTGGCAAAGCGCAATTGACTCTGTCGCCTCACATGCCGGCAAGGCGGCCAATGTTCGCAACTGTCTGAGGTTTAGCCTGTGCGGCCAGAAGGCTACAGTGTCACTCTCATGTTTCTGGGAACCGGCGGACGGGCAATAGTTCGCCACAGGTTTCTTCGATTTCTCGACCAGCAAGGAGTCCTCATGACCCAGTTGCGCCGGGTCGCCATCGTAGGCGGCAACCGTATCCCGTTCGCCCGTTCCAACACCGTCTACGCCAGGGCGAGCAATCAGGAGATGCTGACCAGCGCCCTCGAAGGGCTGGTGGAACGTTTCAATCTGCATGGCGAACGCCTCGGCGAGGTGGTGGCCGGCGCCGTACTCAAGCACTCGCGGGACTTCAACCTGACCCGCGAGTGCGTGCTGGGCTCGCGCCTGGCGCCGGAAACCCCGGCATACGATCTGCAGCAGGCCTGCGGCACTGGGCTGGAGGCGGCGATCCTGGTGGCCAACAAGATCGCCCTCGGGCAGATCGACTGCGGCATCGCCGGCGGTGTTGACACCACGTCCGACGCGCCCATCGGCGTTAACGAAGGGCTGCGTCAGATTCTCCTTGAGGCCAATCGCGGCAAGAGCACTGGCGACAAGATAAAGAGCCTGCTGAAGATTCGCCCGCGCCACCTGGCGCCGCACATTCCGCGCAACGGCGAGCCGCGTACCGGGTTGTCGATGGGCGAGCACTGCGAGCTGATGGC
The DNA here is from genome assembly GCF_017167985.1 of Ectopseudomonas toyotomiensis. NCBI lineage: Bacteria > Pseudomonadati > Pseudomonadota > Gammaproteobacteria > Pseudomonadales > Pseudomonadaceae > Ectopseudomonas > Ectopseudomonas toyotomiensis. The sequence continues at coordinate 3,197,457 of NZ_CP070505.1, forward strand.
GCAGCGCTGGGCCATCCCGCGTGACGAGCAGGATCAGCTGGCACTGGCCAGTCACCAGAAGCTCGCGGCGTCCTACACCGAGGGTTGGCACGATGACCTGATGACGCCGTTTCTCGGCCTGGCCCGCGACCAGAATCTGCGCCCGGACATCAGCGCCGAGAAGCTCGCCACCCTCAAGCCCTGCTTCGAGCGCGGACCGCGTGGCACGCTGACCCCGGCCAACTCCACGCCGCTGACAGATGGCGCCTCGCTGGTGCTGCTGGCCAGCGAGGAATGGGCCAAGGCCCGCGGCTTGCCAGTGCTGGCTTACCTGCGCGATGGCGAGGCAGCGGCAGTGGATTTCGTCCAGGGCAAGGAGGGCCTGCTCATGGCCCCGGTGTACGCGGTGCCGCGCCTGCTGGCGCGCAATGGCCTGACCCTGCAGGACTTCGACTACTACGAGATCCACGAGGCCTTCGCCGCGCAGGTGCTTTGCACGCTCAAGGCCTGGGAAGACGCCGAGTACTGCAAGGAGCGCCTGGGCCTGGACGCGCCGCTGGGGTCCATCGACCGCAGCAAGATGAACGTCAAGGGCAGTTCGCTGGCTGCCGGCCACCCATTCGCAGCCACTGGCGGACGCATCGTCGCCAATCTGGCCAAGCTGCTGTCGGTAGCTGGAGAGGGGCGCGGTCTGATCTCCATCTGCGCGGCAGGCGGTCAGGGTGTGACCGCAATCCTCGAGCGGTAATCCAATACGGGTGGTCGCAAGTCATCGCGATCACTCGATGTAAGAACCTGTTCACGACCTGCTGTGCGTCGGCCCTACTGCGTTAAAAACAGGCTCGGCAAGCCGCTTGCGGCTAACGCGCTTAAGCGCGGCCCGGAGGGCGAGCAAAGCGAGTACTGCTCATTTACAGCTCGTAAAGTCGAGCGCGACTCCGAGCGCTCCTCGCCTGTTTTTGCCTTGTATGGCCCTAGCTCGCAAGGTCGTGACCAGGCTCTAAGCAACTCCGTGATTCGGGCGGCCCGCGTAGTGCGTGGCCGCCTTTTTTTGCGCGCCGCCTGGCTGTGGGAGGAGCTTCAGACGCGACAAGCGCTCGCAGCGTGCTGTTTCCGGTGAACGCTGCGGTGGCCTGTCGCGCGGCAAATCACCACAGCGCCAGTTAGGCCTTTAGCGGCTAGTCTTTTAGTGCGCATTGATCCAGGTCAATACGCCTTTTCGCGCTTTACCCAGCAGCTTCTCGGCTGCACACCACTCCCATAAGAACAATTTCAGCTCGTTTGACTCCAACACCAGGAGTCTATGGATCGGCTTTGCGTGCTGGGGCCGAAATAACCCTGAATGAGGATGTGACATGTTCGGCCTAGAGGCGCTTGATCTCGCCCGAATCCAGTTTGCCTTCACCATTTCCTTCCACATCGTCTTTCCGGCCATCACCATCGGTCTGGCCAGCTACCTGGCGGTGCTCGAAGGGCTGTGGTTGAAGACCAGCAATACGCTGTACCGCGATCTTTACCACTTCTGGTCGAAGATCTTTGCGGTCAACTTCGGCATGGGCGTGGTCTCCGGTCTGGTCATGGCCTATCAGTTCGGCACCAACTGGAGTGCGTTCTCCGACTTTGCCGGGGCGGTCACCGGGCCACTGCTGACTTACGAGGTGCTCACCGCGTTCTTCCTCGAAGCGGGCTTCCTCGGCGTCATGCTGTTCGGATGGAATCGCGTCGGGCCGGGCCTGCACTTCTTCTCCACGGTGATGGTGGCCATCGGCACGCTGATCTCGACCTTCTGGATTCTCGCCTCCAACAGTTGGATGCACACGCCACAGGGCTACGAGATCATCGATGGCCGGGTGATTCCGGTGGACTGGTTCGCCGTGGTCTTCAACCCCTCGTTCCCCTATCGCCTGGCACACATGGCCACGGCGGCGTTCCTCGCCACCGCCTTCTTCGTTGGCGCCTCTGCGGCCTGGCACCTGCTGCGCGGGCGTGACAACCCGGCAATCCGCAAGATGCTCTCGATGGCACTGTGGATGGCCCTGCTAGTGGCGCCGGTGCAGGCCTTCATTGGTGACCTGCACGGCCTCAATACGCTCAAGTATCAACCAGCGAAGATCGCCGCCATCGAGGGCCACTGGGAGAACGTCGGCGACGAGCCGACCCCGCTGATCCTGTTCGGCTGGCCGGACATGCAGCGCGAGGAAACCCGCTTCAAGGTGGAGATCCCCGCGCTCGGCAGCCTGATTCTCACGCACAGCCTGGACAAGCAGGTGCCGGCGCTGAAGGACTTCCCGCCGGAAGACCGGGCCAATTCCACCATTGTCTTCTGGACCTTCCGCGTCATGGTCGCCATGGGCCTGATGATGATCCTCACCGGCCTGTGGGGCACCTGGTTGCGTCGCGGCGAGCGGCTGTACACCTGCCGGCCGTTCCTGCACCTGGCAGTGTGGATGGGCCCCAGCGGCATCATCGCCATCCTAGCGGGTTGGTACACCACCGAGATCGGCCGCCAGCCGTGGATCGTCCATGGCCTGATGCGTACCGCCGATGCTTCATCAGGGCATAGTGCGGCGCAGCTGGGCTTCACTCTGGCGCTGTTCGTGGTGGTCTATTTCGTGCTGTTCGGTGCGGGTATCGGCTACATGCTGCGCCTGGTGCGCAAGGGGCCGAAGATCGACGGGGGCAAGGAAACCTCAGAGGGTGGGCCTGGCAAGCCGCGTACGCCAGCGCGTCCGCTGTCGGCTGCCGAAGAAGGCCTGGAAGATGGCGAAACCGACACCTTGCCGGAGAGGAGCTGAACATGGGTATCGACCTTTCGCTGATCTGGGCGGTGATCATCGCCTTCGGTGTGATGATGTACGTGGTGATGGATGGCTTCGATCTGGGCATCGGCATCCTCTTTCCCTTCGTCCGTGACGACGGCGAGCGCGACGTGATGATGAACACCGTCGCGCCGGTATGGGACGGCAACGAAACCTGGCTGGTGCTCGGCGGCGCCGGTTTGTTCGGTGCTTTCCCGCTGGCCTACGCGGTGGTACTCGACGCCCTGTACCTGCCGTTGATCCTGATGCTGCTGGGGCTGATCTTCCGCGGCGTTGCCTTCGAGTTTCGCTTCAAGGCCAAGGCCGCCAAGCGCCATCTGTGGGATAAGGCCTTCATCGGCGGCTCGCTGACTGCCACCTTCTTCCAGGGCGTGGCACTGGGTGCCTATATCGACGGTTTCGAGGTGGTCAATCGCAGCTTCGCCGGCGGTGCGTTCGACTGGCTGACGCCATTCTCGGTGTTCTGCGGCCTGGCGTTGATCGCTGCCTATGCGTTGCTCGGCTGCACCTGGCTGATCATGAAAACCGAAGGTCGTCTGCAACAGCAGATGCATGATCTGGGGCGCCCGCTGGTATTCGTGGTGCTGGGCGTGACCGGTATCGTCAGTCTGTGGACGCCGTTCGAACACCCGGCGATCGCCGAGCGCTGGTTCAGCCTGCCGAACCTGTTCTGGTTCATGCCGGTGCCGGTGTTGGTGCTGCTGTGCACCTGGGCGCTGCTGCGGGCCGTGGCCAGCAACGCCAACTACTCGCCGTTCCTGCTCACCCTGGCGCTGATCTTCCTCGGCTACAGCGGCCTGGGCATCAGCCTGTGGCCGAACGTGATTCCGCCGTCGATCAGTATCTGGGAGGCCGCCGCACCGCCGCAGAGCCAGGGCTTCATGCTGGTGGGCGCGTTGTTCATTATCCCCTTCATCCTCATGTACACCGCCTGGAGCTATTACGTGTTCCGCGGCAAGGTGACGGTGGATGATGGCTACCACTGAGGGGCGTGAAATGACCAAGGCCGAACAGGATAAAAAGCCGCTGTGGCAGCGTCTGGGTTGGCTGGTGCTGATCTGGGCCTGCAGCGTCACTGCGCTGGGTATCGTGGCCTGGCTGTTGCGCCAGTTCATGAGTGCGGCGGGGTTGGGGGCGCCGGGCTGAGCCCGGCGATCCAGCCAATTGCCATTTGGCCTATAGGGTCGAGTGGATATATTTGAAAATCATTTGCGCTTGTAATATTTTCTCGGGCTTTCCCGGCACCGAGAACCCTTCGTGTCCCTGCCTGTCGATCCACTGCCCCCTGAAGAGCTGTTCCGACGTCATTCCTCGGAGCTGCTGCGCTTCTTCACCCGGCAGACACGCTGCAGCGAGCTCGCCGCCGATCTGCGCCAGGAAACCTGGCTGCGCTTGCAGGGGCGTCGTACCGAGGAGATCGGTAACGTGCGCGCCTTTCTCTACCGCATCGCTCGCAACCTGCTCATCGATCACCATCGCCAACAGCAGACTCGTCCGCAGTCGGCACCGCTCGATGAAGCGCTGGAAAGCGAACTCCCCGAACCCGAACGCGCCATTGAGGACAGTCGCCGTTTGGCTCGTCTGCAAATACTGATGCATGAATTGCCTGAACACCTGCGCCAGGCGCTGTTGTGGAATCGCCTGGACGGCCTGACCCAGCGTGAGATCGGCGAGCGCTTGGGCGTCTCGGAAAGCATGGCCGGACGCTATATCCTCAAGGCCCTCGAATATTGCCAGGAACGCATGGATGACCACTGAGGCTGATCTGCGTAGCCAAGCCCGGGAGTGGCTGGTGCTGCTGAATTCCGGGCGGGCCAGTGCCGCCGATCACGCGGCGATGGAGCGCTGGCGCCGGACCAGTGCTGAGCATGCCAAGGCGCTGGCAGAAGCGGAAAACCTCTGGGCGCTGCTCGGCCAAGTCGAGCGGCCCGCTGCCATCGTACAGACCATGCCCAGACGCAAGCGGCGCTGGCCGCTGCCACTGGCTAGCGCGGCCAGCCTGCTGCTGGCGCTGTGGTTGACCCCGCCGGGCTGGTATGCCGATTTACGTACTCAGGCCGGAGAAATCCGCGAGATAACGCTGGAGGATGGCTCGCGGCTGCAGCTCAATGGCGCCACAGCTCTTGACTGGAACGCCGATGCAGACGGTCAGCGCCGAGTGCGTCTGTATCGCGGTCAGGTCGATTTCCAGGTAGCGGCCGATGCTGTCCACCCCTTCGTGATCGAGGCCGGTGAGGCGCGCATTCGCGTCACCGGTACTCGGTTCGACGTCAACCTGCTGGGTGATCAGGTGTTGCTGGCGGTCAGCGAGGGGCATGTACAGGTCAGCGACGCCGACGGTCGCGAACAAGCCGTTCAGGCTGGCGAGCAGATCGCCTGGCTGGCTGGTCGTTTGCAATCACCCCAGCCACTGGATGCCGCGCGGGCTTTGGCCTGGCAGCGAGGGCGGCTGGTATTCCGCGATCGCCCGTTGCCTGAAGTATTCGAGGAGTTGCAGCGCCAGCAAACTCAGCAGGTGCTGTTTCTCGATGCAGCGGCGCGTGAGCTGAAGGTCACCGGCGTATTCGCCTTGGATGATCCACAGGCCTTACTGCGCGCCATCGAGACCGCTCTGCCGGTCAAGCTGACTCACTTGCCGGGCGTGCTGCTGGTGTCGTCCGACGGCTGATCGTCCTATCTGACAGCCGCCGGATTGCATCCGGGCTACGACTGGGTGATGCCGCGAATCTTTTTTCGAAATATTTGCTGCTCCGGTTCAGGAATGCGAATTACCTTCGTCTTCTGTTTCTGCAAATGCGACTTTTTCGCATGAATAGCCAGCAGAGCACAGGACATCCGCATGCGTTCGATTCCCTTCCTTCCGACATTGATCGCGCTTTCCCTCGGCCTCACTGCCGCGCAGGTGCAGGCCGTCGAGCTCGACATCCCGGCCCAGCCTCTGGATTCGGCGCTCACCGATTTTGCCGAGCAGGCTGGCATTCGCCTGCTCTACGACGCCAGCCTGACTCGCGGGGTCAGCGGTCGCCAGGCACTCAAGGGGGATTATTCCGTCGGAGAAGGGCTGCAGCAGTTGCTGCAGGGCAGCGGCTTGACTTTCAGTATCGGCGCCGACGGCACCGTCACGCTGATCCCGCGTCCTGATAACAGCGATGTGCTGGAGCTGGGGGCTACCACCGTCAGCGGTCAGCTCGATGGTCGCCGCGACCTGCCGACCAGCTATGCCGGCGGCCAGGTGGCGCGCGGCGCGAACATCGGCCTGCTGGGCAACCAGGACATGCAGGACGTGCCCTTCGCTTTTTCCAGCTACACCTCCGAGCTGATCGAAACGCGCCAGGCGCAGACCCTGGCCGACGTGCTGGCCAGCGATCCGGGCGTGCGCCAGTCCTACGGCTTCGGCAACTTCTCGCAGGTCTTCGTCGTTCGCGGCTTCCAGCTGTACAGCGACGACATCGCCTTCAACGGTCTGTACGGGATATTGCCGCGGCAGATCATTTCCACCGAGTCGGTCGAGCGCGTCGAGGTGTTCAAGGGCGCCAACGCCTTCATCAACGGCGTGGCGCCTGGCGGCAGTGGCGTCGGCGGGGCGATCAACGTGGTCTCCAAGCGCGCCGAGGACACCCCGACTCGCAGCTTCACCCTGGACTACGCCAATGACAGCCGCGTGGGTGGGCATCTCGATCTGGGGCACCGCTTCGGTGAGGACAATCGCTTCGGTGTGCGAGTCAACCTGGCGCAGCGTGAGGGCGAGACGGCCGTCGACGACGAGCATTCGCGCTTCAGCCTGGCCACCGTTGCTCTGGATTACCGTGGCGAGCGCCTGCGCCTGGCAGCCGACCTTGGCTACCAGAAGCAGCGCGTCAACGAGGGACGTTCAGTTGTCTACCTGACCACCGAATCCAACACCACCGTCACCAGCACTCTCAATGGCAAGGTGCCGTCCGTGCCTGACTCCAAACATAACTACGCGCAGCCCTGGAGTTGGTCGCAGCTGGAGGACAGCTATGGCATGTTCAGCGCCGAGTACGATCTGTCGCCGTCCTGGACCGCCTACCTGATTGGCGGCGGCAAGTACACGCGGGAAAACGGTGTGTACGCCTCCAACTACGTCTATGGCGCCGATGGTGCGGCCCGCATCGGCCGCCTGTATTCGCCGCTCGATCAGGAAACCCTGAGCCTGGCCACCGGCCTGCGCGGAAATCTGCAGACCGGCTCGGTCAGCCACAAGGTCAATCTGGCGGCCAACGGCATCTGGCAGGAAAAGCGCAACGCCTTCGAGTCCACCACCGCCGGCAACCGTGGGCACGGCAACCTGTACGAGGGGCTGCCCGTGCCCGTGCCGACTGCCAGTCTGCCTTCCGGCGATCTGCATGACCCGGATACCACCGCCAAGGTGCAGAACAAGAGTCTGGCTGTCTCCGACACCTTGGGTTTTGTCGATGATCGTGTGCTGCTGACGCTCGGTTTGCGCCGTCAGAATATCGTTGCCGACACTTGGGCTGCTGCCACAGGGATTCGCGCGCCTGGTTATGACAAGAGCATCACCACGCCCGCCTATGGTCTGGTGATCAAACCCACCGAGTACCTCTCGCTCTATGCCAACCGCGTGGAGTCGCTGCAGCAGGGGCCGACGGCGCCCAATGCCGCCAACAACAGCGGGACGATGTTCGCGCCGTACCGGTCCAAGCAGACCGAGGTGGGAGTGAAGCTCGACTGGGGGCGCTTCGGGGGCAACCTGAGCGTTTTCCGCATCGAGCAGCCGCAAGGTGTACTCGACGGCAACGGCAACTACGGCGTGGATGCCGAGCAGCGTAACCGCGGTATCGAGCTGAGCCTGTTCGGCGAGCCACTCAGCGGGTTGCGCCTGTTGGGCGGGGCGACCTGGACCGAAGCCGAGTTGCGTGGCACGGCCGGTGGGGCCAACGATGGCAACCAGGCCGTCGGGGTGCCCGAATTCCAGTTCAATGTCGGCGCCGACTGGGATGTGCCGGGCGTACCGGGGCTGAGCCTCAATGGCCTGCTGTTGCGCACCGGTGGTCAGTATGTCGATACCGCCAATGACTACAGCATCCCGGCCTGGACCCGCGTCGATCTGGGCGCGCGCTACAAGACCCGTCTGGACCAGCGCGCCGTGACCTTCAACGCGATCGTGGAGAACGTCGCCGACGAGAACTACTGGGCCTCGGCCAATGGTGGCTACCTGACCCAGGGCGCGCCGCGTACTTTCAAGGTCTCGGCCACGGTCGATTTCTGATCGGGAGCGGGACGGCGTCTGGCTTTTGCTTGCCGGTCGGCGGTTGATCCCGGCGCGTGCTTGTTCCCATACTGGCCTCCTTTCGTCGCCAGCCAAGGAGGCCCGATGTTCGCCCTCAGCGATACCCTGCAGCGCCGCTTCGCCGCGCTGAAATCCAGCGCTGATTTCTGGTCGCTGCGCCATGTGCAGGAAAGCCGGGAATCCTATTGGGTGCGGCGGCGCGTGGCGCAGGCGCCTTCCTTCCTCGACGATGCCGGCGCCATGCTCACCGTGCGCATCGCCGGTGTCGAAGCCTATGCGGCCACCAGCGATCTCAGCCAGGCCGGCTTGCAGGCTGCGCTGGAGCGCGCCGAGCTGATGGCCCGTGCCATGGTCGGACATAACCTGCTGGATCTCGCCAGCCTGTCGTACCCCACTGAGCAAAGCGACGATGTGATGCCAAGTTACGCGCAGCCGCTGGCGGGCGCCGCTCACTGGTTCGAGCTGCTGATGGCGGAGTCGGCGCTGATTCCCCAGGATGCGCGTCTGGTCGACAGCCATGTTGGCCTGACCTTCACCTGCCATGAGCAGATCTACCTCAACAGCGCTGGCGCCTGCCTGCGTCGTGCCCAGCGTTACGTCTTTCCGCAGGTAGGTGTCACCGCCAGCGATGACGGCGACAGCCAGAGCCGCAGTTTCGGCGGCACCCATCTGGCGCGCCAGGGCGGTGCCGAAGTACTGCAGCAGTTGGGCGTGATCGGCAGCGCCGCGCACATTGCCGACGAGGCATTGCAGCTGCTGCTGGCGCCTAACACCCCGAACGGTTCGCGCGACCTTTTGCTGATGCCGGACCAGATGATCCTGCAGATCCACGAGTCCATCGGTCATCCGCTGGAGCTGGACCGCATCCTCGGTGACGAGCGCAACTTCGCCGGCACCAGTTTCATTCGCCAGGAAGATTTCGGCCATTACCCATACGGCTCATCGCTGCTCAACGTGACCTTCGATCCGGGCGTGCCAGGCGAGCTGGCCAGCTATAGCCATGATGACGACGGCAGCCCGGCGCAGCGCCACTACCTGATCTGCGATGGCATTCTCCAGCGTCCGCTCGGCGGCGCGCTGTCGCAATGGCGTAGCGGCCTGCCGGGTGTGGCCAACAGCCGCGCCTGCAGCTGGAACCGGCCGCCCATCGACCGCATGGCCAATCTCAATCTGGAGCCGGGTGACAGGACTCAGGCCGAGCTGATCGGCGGCATCGAGCGCGGCATCCTGATGAGCAACAACCGCTCCTGGTCGATCGACGATGCGCGCAACAAATTCCAGTTCGGCTGCGAATGGGGCCAGTTGATCGAAAACGGCGAACTCAAGGGCGTGGTGAAGAACCCCAATTACCGCGGCATCAGCTCGCGGTTCTGGCGCAACCTGCACGCGGTAGGTGACGCCTGCACCTTCGAGGTGATGGGCACGCCCTATTGCGGCAAGGGCGAACCCAACCAGGTGATCCGTGTCGGGCATGCCTCGCCGGCCTGCGTCTTCGCCGATATAGACGTTTTCGGAGGGGCTGCCTGATGGATGCACGTCAGCATTTCAGCGCGTTGCTGGAGCACCTGCAGGCGCAGGTCGTGGGCGAGGAGGGCTTCACCCTGGCCTACGGCGCTGAGGTTTCCAGCTTTATCCGTTTCAACCAGGGCCAGGTGCGTCAGGCCGGCGATGTGCAGCAGATCTACGTCACCCTGTCGCTGTACCAGGGCCAGCGCCACGCCGAAAGCAAACTGGCGCTCAGTGGCGTGCTCAATGAGGATTTGCCGCGCCTGCAGCAGATAGTGCTGCGCCTGCGAGGCGTGCTGCCAACCTTGAGTGACGACCCTTATCTGCGCTTGAATCGTGAGGCCTGGCGCAGCGAGTTGGCGGGCGAGGCGGCGCTCCTGGATAGCGCGGCCATGGCGCAGCAGATCGTCGCTGCGGCTGCTGGCCTCGACCTGGTCGGCTTTCTGGCCGTGGGGCCGCAGTACCAGGGTTTCGCCAGTTCCTGGGGCGCCTTCGGCTGGTACGCCGCGAGCAGTTTCAATTTCGAGTTCAGCCTGTTCCACGACAACGGCCAGGCCGTGAAAAGCACCTATGCCGGCGAGCAATGGGACGCCCAGGCGTTCGCTCGCAAACTCGATGGCGCGCGACAGCAACTGGCGTTTCTCGGGCGTCCGGCCAAGGCGCTGCAGCCGGGTGCCTATCGCGCCTATCTGACGCCGGCTGCGCTGGAGGAACTGGTCAGCCTGTGCTGCTGGGGCTTCGGCGCCCAGGCACTGGCGTCGGGTGGTAGTCCCTTGCAGCGTCTGTTCAATGGCAAGGCCGAACTCAGCCCGTTGCTCACGATCGACGAACGCATCGAGGGTGGCTTGGCGCCGGCTTTCACCTCCGAAGGGCCACGCCAGCCGCTGCGCCTGATCAGCCAGGGGCGAGCTGGTGAGCGCCTGGTCAGCTCGCGCAGTGCCGCCGAGTACGGGTTGATCGCCAATGGTGCATGCAGTGGCGAATATCCGCTGTCCTTGCACATGCGAGGCGGTGAGTTGGACGAGCCCGACGTGCTGCAACGCCTTGGCACCGGCCTGTATATCGGCAACCTGTGGTACGGCAATTTCTCCGACCTGCCCGCCGCGCGCCTGACCGGCATGACCCGCTTCGCCACGTTCTGGGTCGAGGATGGGCAGATCCAGGCGCCGCTGAACACCATGCGTTTCGACGACTCGCTGTTCGACTTCCTCGGCCCGCAACTGGAGGCGCTGACCCGCGAACCGGAGCTGCTGTTGCCAGGCGGCACCTACGGCGCCAGGCAGTCAGGCTCGATGGCCTTGCCGGGCGCCTTGCTGTCGCGGTTCACCCTGACCTTGTAGGGGCCTATTTTCTTGCCCTGAGCACCACGAACTTCGGGTTGGCCGCGACCTGCTCGACACCACGGAACAGCCGCCCCAGCTTGGCGTGGTAGCCCAGGTGGCGGTTGCCGACGATCCACAGTTCGCCGCCGGTGACCAACGCCGCGCGGGCCTGCTGGAACATGCGCCAGGCGAGAAAATCACCGACCACCTGCTGCTGGTGGAAGGGCGGGTTGCACAGCACCAGATCCAGCGAGTCAGCCGGCTGCTCGGCCAGGCCGTCGCCAGCACGGATCGTTACAGGTCGATCACCGAGGGCCGCCCGCCAGTTTTCCTGCGCCGATTGCACGGCCATATAGGACTCGTCCACCAGCGTCAGTTCCGCTTGCGGGCTGCCCAGGGCGTAGGCGATGCCGAGCACGCCATTGCCACAACCGAGATCGGCGACGCGCACGCGCCCGAGATGACGTGGCAGATGCGGAAGAAAGGCGCGGGTACCTATATCCAGGCCGTCGCGACAGAATACGTTGGCGTGATTGACCAGCTCCAGCGCCGGTTTATCCAGGCGGTAGCGGGTCGGGTAGGGTGAGTGCGGTGTTGCCTTGGTTTCAGGCGTGGCGACCAGCAGGCGGGCTTTCTTCACTGCCAGCGAGGCCTGCACCGGGCCGATGTATTGCTCCAGCAGATCACCGGCGGCGCGCGGCAGGTGCTTGATCATCGCCCCAGCGACCACGCGGGCATTTGGCGCCAACTGGCCATGCAGGCGAATCAGTTGCTCCTCCAGCAGTGCCAGGGTCTTGGGCACACGAATCAGCACCCAGTCGAACGGCCCTTGCGGTGTTTCGCAGCTCGGCAGAAAGGTTGCTGCGTCGCCACTCAGGCCATTGCTGGCGAGGTTCTTCTGCAGGGCGAGAAAGCCCAGGTGCGAATCACCGCTGCTGGTCACCTGGCAGTGTCCGGCCAGCGAGCAGGCGAGGGCGCCGAAGTTGTCGTTGAGTAGCAGCACGCGGCTGCCTGCCTCGATACCTTGCTCATGAAGATGACCCAGCAGGTATTCGTCGGCGGCATCGAAGGCTTGGAGCGGCTCATTCGCCTGGTGCGGCTGACGCTGCAGTTCGAGGCTGGCGAAGGGGGTGTCGAGAGTAGGCATGCAAACCTTCGGTGTTTGTCGCTGGCCGATTGCGCCAGACTGGACGGGTATTCAATGAAGGGGGGAGATTATGACTGTCAGCGAGGACAAGTTCACCCGTCAGACGCTGCTTGAGGTACACAGCCTGACCCCGAGCCTGTTCACCCTGCGCACCACGCGGGATGCGGGCTTTCGTTTTCGCGCCGGGCAGTTCGTACGCCTGGGTGTCGAGAAAGCCGATGGCAGCGTGGTTTGGCGCGCCTACTCGCTGGTGTCCGCGCCGCATGATGAGTTCCTCGAGTTCTTCTCCATCGTGGTGCCGGGCGGCGAGTTCACCAGCGAGTTGAGCAGACTGCGCGTTGGCGACAGCTTGCTGGTGGAGAAGATGGCGACCGGCTTTCTGACCCTGGATCGTTTCGTCGATGGCCGCGACCTCTGGTTGCTCGGCAGTGGCACTGGCATCGCGCCGTTCTTGTCGATCCTGCAGGACTTCGAGGTGTGGCAGCGCTTCGAGCGTATCGTGCTGGTGTACAGCGCGCGCAGCTTCGCCGAGCTGGCTTATCAGCCGCTGATCCGGAGTTTCGCCGAGTTGGAACACCTGGCCGAATTCGCTCACAAGCTCACCTACCTGCCGGTGGTCACTCGCGAGCAAGCGCCGGGCTGGCTGAATGCACGTATCACCGAGCTACTCGACAAGGGTGAGCTGGAGCGCGCCGCCGGGCTCGAGCTGACGCCTGAATATTCGCGAGTGATGATCTGCGGCAACCCGCAGATGATCGACGACATTCGTCAGCGTCTGAAGGTGCGCGGCCTGAATCTGAGCCTGACCCGGCGGCCGGGTCAGGTGGCGGTGGAGAATTACTGGTGATCAGTCTTCGCGGATTGCCTTGAGTCGATGTTCCCAACGGCGCTTGGCGAAGCGGCGCATGTTGGGGATATCGTCGGTCTCGTCGAGAATCGGCTTGCCGATGATGGTTTCCATGATGTCTTCCAGCGTCACCAGGCCGTGCCAGCTACCGAACTCGTCGTACACCAGACACATGTGCTGACGCTCCTGCATGAGCAGGGTCATCAGGTTTTCCACGTTCATGCTGTCCGGCACGACCTTGAGCGGCTTCATGATCTGGGTGATCGGTTCGCCATCGTTCTCGGCCGCCAGGGCGTCATAACGGAACACCACGCCCAGCGGCGACTCGTCCTCGCCAATCACCGGGTAACGGGAGAACTGGCTCTCGCGGGCACGTGCCTTGAACGCAGCGATCGATTCATCCGGTGCGGCGGATTCGCAGACGATGCGCGGGGTCATGATGTCGCGCAGACGGATCTCGTGCAGATCGAGGATGTTGCTGATCACCCGCTGCTCGTCTTCGTCGAGCTTGCCCACTTCGCGGCCAAGCAGGGTTAGCGCCTTGATCTCCTGGCGAATGTCGTGCTCCGGCTCCTTGCCGCCGAACAGACGCATGATCAGGTCCGACATGACGATGAACGGCTTGAGCAGCAGGATCATCGCCCGCAGCAGGCTGGGCAGGATAGGCGCCAGGGCACGCCAGTAACGGGCACCGATGGTCTTCGGCAGAATCTCCGAAAGCACCAGGATCAGCAGGGTCATGACCGCTGAGGCGATACCCAGGTAACCGTCACCGAAGACGATCGCCACCTGCGCACCAACGCCGGTAGCACCAACGGTATGCGCCACGGTGTTGAGGGTCAGGATGGCCGCCAGCGGCTGGTCGATCTTGTCTTTGAGCTCCTTCAGCCTTTCGTACAGCTGCGGTTTTGCGACCTTCTGCTGAGCGATGTAACTGGGCGTGAGGGAGAGCAGAGCGGCTTCGAGGATGGAACAGATGAACGAAACCAGAATGGAGAGGACAGCGAACGCTATCAGGAGTGTCATGTAGAGGGATAAGTTGCTAAGGGTCGGTCAATTTAGCGCAAGCGCAGTGGAAAAAGCAGAAAAGCTGCAACATTTCATGTCCTGATGCTGGCGCGGTTGCAGTTCGCTGCCTGACGTCTTGTCTGCCGATAGTTCACTGGCTGCACGTAGCCCAGCTTCGACTAGGCTAAAGGAACACTATCTGGGGAGGTCCTCCATGCCGCTTGAACATCACCCGTTGACCCGCGAATTCCCTCAGCAAGGCGACGTCATGCGCAAGCTGATGCAAAGTCATCCGCACTTCCCTCGCCTGGCTGGCGAATATGAAGCGCTGGACAAGCGCATCTACGAAATAGAGGACGGTCGCGAGGCTGTCGACGACCTGACCTTGCAGGGGCTCAAACTGCAGCGTGTGGGCCTCAAGGACGAGATCGCCGATCTGCTGCGCAAGGCGGGCAGTGCTTGACCCGGATCAAATGAACGGTCGACGTGCAGCGCTAGGCTGGAACTATCTTCCCTGTCAGAGGCTTCCTCATGCACGTCGACCACCATCCGCTGGTTCATGATTTTCCCGAACTGCGCAACGAACTGCAGCGTCTGCGGCAGAGCGATGAACAGTTCTCTCGCCGGGCCGAAGAATACGAAGCGCTGGACAAGCGCATCTGCCGTATCGAGGACGGTATCGAGTTGCTCGATGACGTCACCCTCAGTGCGCTGAAACTCAACCGCGTGGCAATGAAGGACGAACTGGCGCGCCAGCTCAAACGCGCGGCGGGGCAGTGCTGCGGTTGTGGCAATGGCTGTCGAGGTTGATGCCCGTAAAATGCGGCAGGCACGGCGCACCCTACGAGATCGCTACCGGTAGGGTGCGCCGCGCGCACCGGCCTTCCCGGATCTCATCTTGACTTCGCCATCGGAGCAGAAAGGCCTTAATGTACGGGCGGGTTGATCAGATAAGTGAGCAGCCCGTCCGCCTCTTCTTTCGTCCACACCGCGCGTGCCGGTCTGGGCCATTCGCTCAACAGCTGCTGCCAGAAGGCACAGGCCAACTCATCCTGACGGTAGAAACGCAGCAGCCAGGGCCTGCCGTCGCCCATCACCTGCTGTACCAGGGCGCGACCGATGCCCTGGCGACGATACTTTTTCAGGATGAACAGGTCGGCGAACTCCGGCACATCAAGACCGGGTAACTCGCTCTGTTCGATCAGCAGGAAACCGGCAATGAAGCCATCGGCCAGTATCAGTTGCGCACTCCAGTCCGGCTCCTGCCAATAGCGCTCCAGGTGGGGGTGGTGGATGTAGAAGCGACCGTCCGTCTCCACGTCTTCTTGCTCCCAGTCCGAGCTTTCGTAGGCGTAGAACTGGTAGAGGTTGGCCAGTAGCGGCAGCTGTTCGGCACTGGTGGGTAGCAGTTGGATCTGCATATGTGCATTCCGGGAAAAGTGGCTGTGGTCTGTAAATTTATCCAGTTGTTCGGTATCGTTCCAGCCTTCGTTCAGCGGCAGGATTGATCGCAATGGCCAAGGCAAAACGCATGTACGGCTGCACCGAGTGCGGCGCCACCTTTCCCAAATGGGCAGGGCAGTGTGGTGAATGCGGCGCCTGGAATACCTTGGTCGAAACCGTGGTCGAGGGCGCCACGCCCAGCGGGCGCACTGGCTGGGCCGGCGACAAGGCCAATATCAAGACCCTGGCTGAAGTCAGTGTCGAGGAAATCCCGCGTTTTTCCACCGCCTCCGGCGAGCTGGATCGGGTGCTCGGTGGCGGTCTGGTGGACGGTTCGGTGGTGCTGATCGGTGGCGACCCAGGCATCGGCAAGTCGACCATTTTGCTGCAGACCCTTTGCAATATCGCCACGCGTTTTCCCGCCCTCTACGTCACTGGCGAGGAATCGCAGCAGCAGGTGGCCATGCGCGCGCGGCGGCTGGATCTGCCGCAGGACAAGCTCAAGGTAATGACCGAAACCTGCATCGAATCGATCATCGCCACCGTGCGCCAGGAAAAGCCCAAGGTCATGGTCATCGACTCGATCCAGACCATTTTCACCGAGCAATTGCAGTCTGCCCCCGGCGGCGTCGCTCAGGTGCGCGAGAGTGCGGCGCTGCTGGTGCGCTTCGCCAAGCAGAGCGGCACGGCGATCTTTCTCGTCGGCCACGTCACCAAGGAAGGCGCGTTGGCCGGCCCGCGCGTGCTGGAGCACATGGTCGACACCGTGCTGTATTTCGAGGGCGAGTCCGACGGTCGCTTGCGCCTGCTACGGGCGGTGAAGAACCGTTTCGGCGCGGTCAACGAACTGGGCGTATTCGGCATGACCGACAAGGGCCTCAAGGAAGTCTCCAACCCCTCGGCGATCTTCCTCACCCGCGCGCAGGAGGCGGTGCCCGGCAGTGTGGTGATGGCCACCTGGGAAGGCTCGCGACCGATGCTGGTGGAGGTGCAGGCGCTGGTCGACACCAGTCATCTGGGCAACCCGCGTCGCGTCACCCTGGGCCTGGATCAGAACCGCCTGGCCATGCTGCTGGCGGTACTGCACCGCCACGGAGGCATTCCGACCTATGACCAGGACGTGTTTCTCAATGTGGTTGGTGGGGTCAAGGTGCTGGAAACGGCGTCCGACCTGGCGCTGATGGCGGCGGTGATCTCCAGTCTGCGCAACCGGCCGTTGCAGCACGACTTGCTGGTGTTCGGCGAGATCGGCCTGTCCGGCGAGATTCGTCCGGTGCCGAGTGGTCAGGAGCGTTTGAAGGAGGCGGCCAAGCACGGCTTCAAGCGCGCCATCGTGCCCAAGGGCAATGCGCCCAAGGAGGCGCCGCCTGGGCTGCAGATCGTCGCCGTTACGCGCCTGGAGCAGGCGCTGGATGCGCTGTTCGAATAGAGGAGGGCGTAACCCGGATGCAATCCGAGGCTTTTGTGGTGCTGTTCTTACCGGATTTCATCCGCGCTACTGGACTGCGGCGTTCTGCCGCGATCAGGCACCGGCGAAAATTGACCGAGGTCAATAGGTAGCAGGCTATCGGCGCGCAGCATGAAGGCGTATCCACTGAAGGAGACTCCATCATGTTTCTGTTCTTCGATTTCTTTTCCCGGGCTTTCAACTTCGACGCCAAGGCCATCGAGTCGCGCGATGCACGCCGCCAGGCGCAGCGTATTCAGGCGCGTCGCCAGCGTCGTGAACAGGCAGAGGCTGCCTGCTTGCGCCACTGACTGCTAGGCTCTGTACGAAAAGTGTCTGCGCTCGGTGATGCTTCGTTAAAAACCGGTTCGGAATGCTCATTTACCACTCGTAAACTGCGCTTCCTCACCGGTTTTTGCCTCGCCTGACCTTCGCTCGACGACTTTTCGTATAGAACCTAGTCGTCTTCGCCCAATGCCGCCAGTTCGCGCTCCAGCAGCTGTTCATCGCCGAGGTTGAGTTCGACCAGGCGGCGCAGGTGGCTGATGGACTCCAGATCGATATGGCGGCAGACGAAACCGAGAGACTGCGGCTGGGCGCGCGTCAGTACCACTTCCATCTTCACCTTGGCTTCGTCCCCCAGTTCGATAAGGGCTTCGAAGGGCTGGTTCGGGTCCCCGTTCCAATCACGAGGGGTCTTGATCAGCAGGCCCTTGAGAGAGATATCGTGCAGAGCTGCCGACCATTGCCGCTCACCCTGAGCGATGACGGTGGGGGCGTCGAAGGCAATGCGCTGAAAGCGCCGACGCTCGTTGGCTGATTCACTCATGCCCATACTCCTGAAGGATTTACATCACTATAGCCAAGGCTGACGGCCCCGTGCTTCGTCCCTGTGTCGCAGGATGCAACCGAGACGCATGAGTTTGACAGGTGGCCAAGTCTCGCCAAAGCTCCTTGTGTAGTTTTTATTACTCGATATTGCGGAGCGATAGACATGAGCAAGCGACTGCTAGGCAAAGGTTTGGTCTTCGGCCTGTTGAGCATGGCCAGTGTTGGCGCATTTGCCGACGCTGCGGGCGGCAATGGCTGCGGCTGGGGCAACATGCTGTTCGAAGGGCAGCGTGGCATGGCCCCGCACTTCTTGGCCACCACCACCAATGGCACCTCGGGTAATGCCACCTTCGGCATGACCTCCGGTACCAACGGTTGCGACACCAGTGGTGCGCTGGGCTACAACGGCCGCTCCATGCTGGCGATGAATGGCATGCTCGATTCGATTGCCGAAGACATGGCCATGGGCCAGGGCGAAGCGCTGGACGCCTACGCCACCTTGCTGGGTGTGGAGGCTCAGGATCGTGCGCACTTCGCCAAGGTCACTCACGACAACTTCGGCAGCATCTTCAGCAAAGCCGAGGCTACCAGTGAGCAGGTGCTGGCAGCCACGCTCGAGGTGATGAGCCGTGACGCGCAACTGGCGCGCTACGTAAAACAGCCGGCCTGAGGCAAATTGAAGGCAAAAAGAAGCCCGCCAATCGGCGGGCTTCTTTGTTTCAGGCTGAGCCTTAGAACCTGTTCACGATCTGCTGCGCGTCGGCGCTACTGCGTTAAAAACAAGCTCGGAATGCTCATTTGCCACTTGTAAACTCCGCTTCCTCGCTTGTTTTTGCCTTGTATCGCTCTAGCTCGCTAGATCGTGAATAGGTTCTTAGTTGGCATAGACCGGGAACTTCGCGCACAGCGCCTTGACCTGCTCACGCACGCGGCCTTCGACTTCATCATTGCCGATGTTGGCCAGTACGTCGCAGATCCAGCCTGCCAGTTGACGGCACTCGTCTTCCTTGAAGCCGCGAGTGGTGACGGCAGGGGTGCCGATACGCAGGCCGGAGGTGACGAACGGCGAACGCGGATCGTTCGGTACGCTGTTCTTGTTGACGGTGATGAAGGCGCGGCCCAGGGCAGCGTCAGCATCCTTGCCGGTAATGTCCTGCTTGATCAGCGAGAGCAGGAACAGGTGGTTCTCGGTGCCGCCGGAGACCACGTCGTAACCGTTGTCGATGAACACCTGGGCCATGGTCTGGGCGTTCTTGATCACCTGCGCCTGGTAAGCCTTGAACTCAGGCTGCAGCGCTTCCTTGAAGCACACCGCCTTGGCGGCGATAACGTGCTCCAGCGGGCCGCCCTGGCCGCCCGGGAATACCGCGGAGTTGAATTTCTTCTCCAGCTCTTCGTTCTTGCGCGCCAGGATCAGGCCACCGCGCGGGCCGCGCAGGGTCTTGTGCGTGGTGGTGGTAACCACGTCGGCGAACGGCACCGGATTCGGGTACAGACCCGCGGCGACCAGGCCGGCCACGTGGGCCATGTCGACGAACAGGTAGGCACCGACCTTGTCGGCGATGGCGCGGAAGCGCGGGAAGTCCAGTACCTGCGAGTAGGCGCTGAAGCCGGCGATGATCATCTTCGGTTTATGTTCAACGGCCAGGCGCTCGACTTCGTCGTAGTCGATCAGGCCCTGGTCGTTGATGCCGTACTGCACGGCGTTGTAGATCTTGCCGGAGAAGCTGACGCTGGCGCCGTGGGTCAGGTGGCCGCCGTGGGCCAGGCTCATGCCCAGCACGGTGTCGCCGGCGTTGAGCAGGGCCATGTATACGGCGCTGTTGGCCTGGCTGCCGGAGTGCGGCTGGACGTTGGCGTAGTCGGCGCCGAACAGCTCCTTGGCGCGGTCGATGGCGAGTTGCTCGACCACGTCGACGTACTCACAACCACCGTAGTAACGCTTGCCCGGATAGCCTTCGGCATACTTGTTGGTCAGCACGCTGCCCTGGGCTTCCATCACCGCCGGGCTGGTGTAGTTTTCCGAGGCGATCAGCTCAATGTGCTCTTCCTGGCGCTGGGCTTCCTGCTCCATCGCGGCAAAGAGTTCGGCGTCATAACGAGCGAGGGTCAAATCACGGCTGAACATGGCGGTCCCCTGAAATCAGCTGGGCGGTAGAAAGAGGGGGCGGATTCTACCGCAAAGGTCGCATTCAGGCATATGAAGGTCGGTCATGAGCCTGACAAATGGCCTTCATGCTGAGTTGGACCTAGGGCTCGCTCGTCAATTGAGGATGAACAGCGCTGCGCCGCTGAACTGGGCAGTGAGCTGACGTGCAGGCATGGGCCTGCCCAGCAGGAAGCCCTGTACTTCGTCGCAGTCGTGTTCACGAAGGAAGTCCAGTTGGGCCTGGCTCTCCACACCCTCGGCGATCACCATCATGTTCAGGCTGTGCGCCATGGCGATGATGGCGCGGGCGATCTGTGCATCTTGCTCACCATCGGGTAGGCCGTCGACGAAGCTGCGGTCGATCTTCAAAACGTCGATGGGGAACTGCTTGAGGTAGTTCAGCGACGAGTAGCCGGTGCCGAAATCATCCACGGCAATGCACAGGCCCAAACGCTTGAGGTTGCCGAGGGTCTGCATCGCGCTGGCGACGTCACGCATCAGTATGCTTTCGGTCAGCTCCAGCTCCAGGCAGGCCGGGGCTACTCCGGTTCTGGCCAGAATGGCGGCGATGCGTGCGCTCAGATCGCCTTCGGCGAACTGCCGGGCCGACAGATTGACCGAAATCTTGGGGATGCGGATCTTTTCCTCGTGCCAGGCCTTGAGCTGCCGGCAGGCTTCCTCCAGCACCCATTCACCGACCTGCACCACCAGGCCGAGCTCCTCCAGCACCGGGATGAACTCATCCGGTGGCACCAGGCCGCGTGTCGGGTGACTCCAGCGCAACAGCGCCTCGACCCCGGTCAGGCGATTGCCGTCGCCGGAGAACTGCGGCTGATAATGCAGGACGAACTGGCCCTGCTCCTGAGCGTGGCGCAGATCGCTTTCCAGCTCCAGGCGCTCCAGGGCACTGGCGTTCATGTCGGCCTGGTAGAACTGGAAGTTGTTCTTGCCGCGTTCCTTGGCGTGATACATCGCGGTGTCGGCGTTCTTCATCAGTTGGCTCAGCTCGCTACCGTCCTGCGGGGCGAGGGCGATACCGATACTGGCGGTGACGAAGAATTCGCGGCCTTCGAGGACGAAAGGGCGCGCCAGGCTGGAGAGAATCTGCTCGGCGACATGAATGGCGCGATTCAATGCGCCCTCGCGGGTGGCGCGCGGCTGCAGCAGCAGGGTGAATTCGTCGCCGCCCATGCGCGCCACGGTGTCGTCGCCGTCGACACAGGCCGACAGGCGCACGGCCACGTCCTTGAGCATGCGGTCGCCGGCGGCGTGGCCGAGCGAATCGTTGATCGGTTTGAAACGGTCGAGGTCGAGGAACATCAGCACCACCCATTCGTCATGTCGATCCGCATGCTGCAGGGCACTGTGCAGGCGATCCTGGAACAGAGTGCGGTTGGGCAGGTGGGTCAGGGCGTCGTAGTAGGCCAGACGATGGATGCGCTGTTCGCTGGCCTTGCGCTCGCTGATGTCGCTGAAGAAGCACACGTAGCTGACCAGGTCGCCTTCCTCGTCATGCACCGCGGTAATGCCGACCCAGGCCGGGAAATTCTCCCCACCCTTGCGCTTTAGCCACACTTCGCCTTCCCAACTGCCGCGCTGGTTGAGTTGGCCGAGGATGTACTGCAGGTGCGCCGCCTGCTGGCGGTCGGCGGTGAGCATGCCGGGAAGCTGGTCGAGCACCTGGCCGGCGGAATAACCACTGACGCGGCTGAAGGCCTTGTTGACCTGAACGATGTAACCGGCCGGGTCGGTCACCAGAATCGCCGCGGTGGAATGCTCGAATACCGTGGCGGCCATGCGCAGGTCTTTTTCCGCGCGGCGTTGCTGGCTGATGTCGCGGCCAACGCCGAGGATGCCTTCGAAGCGACCGTTCTCGTCCCACATCAGCACCAGGCGCAGTTCCACCGGTATCTTGTGGCCGTCGGCGCGCAGGCAGTCGAAGACGAACAGCTGATCCGGCAGCTCCTCGCGCAGACGCTCGAGGCGGTCACGCTCGCCGAGCGAATCGCGAATCCGCTCGAGCAGCAGGTACAGGCTGGCGAGCTGCTGCGGGTTGGCCGCCAGGCCTTGCAGGCCGTTGGCCGTCACCCATTCGGCGTTGTAGCCGAGCATGGCTTCCACCGACGGGCTGACGTAGTTCAGGGCCAGGCTGTCATCGGTGGAGACGATCACGTCGCTGATGCTTTCCGCCAGCAGGCGGTAGCGTTGCTCGCTGTCGCGCAACGACTGGTTGCGCTCGATCTGCTCGGTGATGTCCTTGGCCACGCCGATCAGCCGGCTGACGCGACCGCGCTCATCACGCGCCAGAGCCTGCTCACGGATGCTGAACCAGTGCCATTGGCCACTGCGGTGACGCCAGCGCAGCACCGATTCGAGCAGCAGGCCGTTGCCGACTACTTTCTGCAGGTTGCGAATGCGCCAGTAGTAGTCGCTGTCGTCCGGGTGCAGTACCTGCTCCCAGAAGTCTCCGGCCATCGCCTTGAGCTCGCTGACGCTATAGCCCAGCTGCAATCCGAGGCTGTGGTTGCTGAACAGCACCTGCCGGTTCTGCATGTCATGCACGTAGAGCAGGTCGGGGACCGAGCGAACCACTTCGGACCAGAAGCGCTCACGCTCGATCAGCGACAGTTCGATGCGCTTGCGGCTGGTGATGTCGCTGATGCTCAAGGTGACGGCCTGATAGTCCTGGAGCATTTCCGGCAGGCGCAGCACCAGCCAGACGTGACGCTGCAAGCCTTGTGCGGTGACCAGCTGGGTTTCCAGCTCCATCAGGTTGGGGCCCTCGAGCACGGCCACGGCCAGGCGGTAACACAGATCGTCGGGCTGTACCGGACCGTTGTCGATCAGTTGCTGCCAGGCCTGTTCGGTGGACTTCACCCCGAGCAGGTTGAGCGCCACCTGGTTGGCCTCGGTAATGCGCAGTTGCTCGACCAGCAGTTGCTGATGCTCGGCATCGGCCTGCAACCAGCGCTGCAGACCCGCCGCATCGCGCAACTTGTGCTGCAGCAACAGGCTGCGCAGGCCGGAAAGGTCGAGCACGCACAGGGCAACACCGGTGCCGTCGAAGATGTCCTGATAGCGCCTGCGGGTTTCCTGCAGTACGCGCATGGCCTGCTGCTCATCGGTCACATCGCGCAGCACCCAGACGTAACCGGCATGACGCCCGACTTCGCTGATATCGCTCCGGGTCACGGCGAACAGTCGCTCGCGCCCCTCGCTTTCGACTCTGATCAGCTCCGGTCCCAGATCGCTGCTCAGTTGTGGGCTGTTGAGCAGCAGCGGGTCGAGATCGGGCAACAGATCAAGCAGATGGAGTTCCCCGGCCACGTCGCTGGGAACCCCGAACAGCGCTTCGGCCTGCGGGTTCAGGTAGCGCACCTTGCCATCGGCCTGGGTCACCAGAATGCGTTCTTCGACGGCTCCGAGCGCGCTGGCGGCCTGGCGCAGCGAGCGGCGTGTTTCGGTATTCAGGCGCTGCAGGCTGCGCTGCTCGCGTTGCAGGCCGTACAGGGCCAGCAGGGTAAGCAGGCTGCACAGCGCGAACAGCAGGAACTTGCCGGCCAGGGTCGGCATCAGCTCGTTGCCGGCGCGTTCTGCATCGAACAGGGCGCGCAGTTGCCAGTCGCTGCCGGGCAGGGTGATCAGTTCCAGGCTTTGTGCCTGTTCTGCCGCAGTAACCGGAGCGATGATGCCGCCAGTCTGTTGCAGGTCATCGGCACGCGCTATCACGCGGTGACTGAGCAGATCTTCGAGCAACCAGTTGTGCTCGCTCTGGTGCTGCTCGCGCAGCCAGCCGCGCAACGCACTGACGCGCATGCGCAATACTCGGTGACTGTCGTCAGGCTGACGCAGCAGCAGGTAGAGCGCGCCGCCGTCCAGTGCGCTGAAAGCGAAGTGATAGGGCGCCGCGCCGCTGCGTTGCTGCTGGCTGCGAATGAAGCTGAGGTCGCGCGACTCGCTGGCGCTGTCGGCCAGCAACTGCCCGTTGGCATCGAGCCAGGCCACGCTGTTGACGGTTGGGAAAATGCTGCGCAATGCCGTAACCAATTCGCTGCCGTCGCCAGCGCGCGCTGGGCTGCTTTGCAGCATTGCCTGGCCCGCCTGCGCCTTGAGGCGCATGTTCAGACTCAGGTGCTTGGCCAGTTGGGCGCTGTAACCCTGGCTCAGTTGCTTCTGACTATCGAGCAACTGGCGGTATTCCTGAGTCAGCTGCCAGGCCAGCAATCCCAGCATCGCCAGCACCAGCACCACCAGTGCACGGCGCAATGCTGCGCGCGACTCGCCCGGGGAGGAGGAAGGCAGGGATGAGGGAGTCGACACGTTCTGTGAACCTGCAGCCAGTGCTGGGCTATTTTAAGCGTTGAGACGCGCGGGCATGCCTGCGCTCGCGCGGGCCGGCTAGAATGCCTGCAAACGTGGCCAAGTGCCAGCTGCGCCGACGAACGTAGGTTTGCCCTGCCACGCACATTCCGGTAGTTTTGCGCCGCGCGCGTGAACTGTCCGCGCGGTACTTGGCGTTCGCTCCGGCAGCGGCTAAGGTCTCTGCAAACGCCCCGCTGCAGGCTTGGTGAAAACTGCCTGCAGCCGGTAATACGGCGGCCAGGCCGGCGCGCAGCAGATGGTCAGACTGTCGGCGTTGCCGGTTTCGTCACTCGCAACGTTATCGCAGTGTCTGCAAGGCCCGCCATTCTCAGCCCTCATTCTCACCAGTCAGGTTCTCCATGGCTCAGTACGTCTACAGCATGCATCGGGTCAGCAAGGTTGTCCCGCCGAAGCGTGAAATTCTCAAGGACATCTCCCTGTCATTCTTCCCAGGCGCCAAGATCGGCGTTCTGGGCCTCAACGGTGCCGGTAAGTCCACGCTGCTGCGCATCATGGCCGGCGTCGATACCGAGATCGACGGCGAAGCCCGTCCGATGCCGGGGATCAAGGTCGGCTACCTGCCGCAGGAGCCGCAGCTCGACCCGAGCAAGACGGTGCGCGACATCGTCGAAGAGGCAGTAGGCGAGATCAAGCAGGCCCAGGCCCGTCTTGACGAGGTCTACGCCGCTTACGCCGAGCCGGACGCCGACTTCGACGCCCTGGCTGCCGAGCAGGCCAAGCTCGAGGCCATTCTGCAGGCTTCCGATGGCCACAACCTGGAGCGGCAGCTGGAAGTCGCCGCCGACGCCCTGCGTCTGCCGGCATGGGACGCCAAGATCGAGCACCTGTCCGGTGGTGAGAAGCGCCGTGTGGCGCTGTGCCGCCTGCTGCTGTCGGCGCCTGACATGCTGCTGCTCGACGAGCCGACCAACCACCTGGACGCCGACTCGGTCGCCTGGCTGGAGCGCTTCCTGCACGATTTCCCCGGCACCGTGGTGGCCATCACCCACGACCGTTATTTCCTCGACAATGTCGCCGGCTGGATTCTCGAACTCGACCGCGGCCACGGTATCCCCTACGAGGGCAACTACTCCGGCTGGTTGGAATCGAAGGCCAACCGTCTGGCTCAGGAAGCCAAGGCCGAGGCGTCGCACGCCAAGGCGATGAAGGCCGAACTGGAGTGGGTACGCCAGGGCGCCAAGGCACGCCAGTCCAAGTCCAAGGCACGTCTGCAGCGCTTCGAGGAAATGCAGTCGCAGGAATTCCAGAAGCGCAGCGAGACCAACGAGATCTACATCCCGGCTGGCCCGCGTCTGGGCGACAAGGTCATCGATTTC
The DNA here is from genome assembly GCF_017167985.1 of Ectopseudomonas toyotomiensis. Classification (NCBI taxonomy): domain Bacteria; kingdom Pseudomonadati; phylum Pseudomonadota; class Gammaproteobacteria; order Pseudomonadales; family Pseudomonadaceae; genus Ectopseudomonas; species Ectopseudomonas toyotomiensis. The sequence goes on from NZ_CP070505.1 coordinate 3,222,926, forward strand.
CACAATGTATCGAAGTCCTTCGGCGACCGCGTGCTGATCGATGACCTGTCCTTCAGCATCCCCAAAGGCGCCATTGTCGGCGTGATCGGTGGTAACGGCGCTGGTAAGTCGACCCTGCTACGCATGATCACCGGCAAGGAGCAGCCGGACTCCGGCACCATCGAGATCGGTGAAACCGTACAGATCGCCAGCGTCGAGCAGAGCCGCGAGATGCTCGAGGGCAACAAGACCGTGTGGGAGCAGATTTCCGATGGCTTCGACATGATCAAGGTCGGCAACTACGAGGTGCCGTCGCGCGGTTACGTCGGCCGCTTCAACTTCAAGGGCGCCGACCAGCAGAAGTTCGTCAAGGACCTCTCTGGTGGTGAGCGCGGTCGCCTGCACATGGCGCTGACCCTCAAGCAGGGCGGCAACGTACTGCTGCTCGACGAACCGTCCAACGACCTCGACGTGGAAACCCTGCGGGCGCTGGAAGAGGCGCTGCTGGACTTCCCGGGCGCCGCCGTGGTGATTTCCCACGATCGCTGGTTCCTCGACCGTATCGCCACGCACATCCTCTCCTATGAGGACGACGGCAAGGTCAACTTCTTCGAAGGCAACTACACCGAGTTCGAAGCCGACCGCAAGAAACGCCTGGGCGATGCCGCCGCGCAGCCGCATCGTGTGCGTTACAAGAAGCTGGCGCAGTAAGTGTTCGCCAGATGAAAAAACGGAGCCTTCGGGCTCCGTTTTTCGTTGAGGCATGTGGGCTGCGTCAGCCTGCGGACTCCGTTTTGTAGGGTGCGCCGTGCGCACCGGTTGCGCTGGAATATCGGTGCACACAACGCACTCTACCTGCTCAGAGTCTGGCCAGCAGACTCTCCAGTGCCTTGGCCTGATCCTCGGCCAGATCGATGATATGAAAGCCGGCCCAACAATGCTGGCCGTCGGCGCCGGGGCGGCTCCACAGGCAATCGGCGCCCAGGCGCACTTCCTGTACCGCATCGCTACCTGAGGTGCACACCAGGCGGCATTCCAGCACCGCGTCGGCGGTGTGGGGGGTGTCGCTGAACAGCATGAAACCATCGGCAGACAGGTCGACTATCCGCCCCAGGCGCTGGCCGCTGTTCAGGTCGAAGACCTCCAGCTGCATTTCGGTGCCATGGCGGCTGTGTTGACGACGCTCTTCCATGGAAATTCCTCAGCGGGGTTCGGCCGTGCGCCCGGTGAAACGCTGCAGCACACGGTAAATGGCAGTCAGCGCGCGATCCACCAGGGGCGCCGCGCGTTCGGGTGTCACGATTCGGGCCAGGCCCTTTTCCATCTCGCTGGCCAGCAGGGTCAGCGGCTTGATCGCAACGCGCTGGCCGCTGTGGTCGACGAACATGTAGTTGTGCGTGGTCGGGCTGAACCAGGAAAGCTTGAGCACGCGGCTCTTGCCGCCCTCGACGAACTCGAACCAGGTGCCGAACTCGACGCTGGCCAATTCCTTGGCCAGGGCTTGTGCGCGTGCCGAGAGCTTACTGCGCAAAGGTGCCTGGCGAGCCAGATCGGCATCCTCTCCGAGCATGGCGCCCAGGGGACTTTCTGGCAGGGTAGGCTTGAGCTGGGCGGCCAACTGCGGCTGCTTGGCCTGGACTGCATGTTGGCAGGCCACCAGATCCTGCAGCAGGCGGCGGATGCCGTCCTCATGGTAGCCACCGAGCAATTCCAGGCCCTTGCGCAGGTCGCTGAGCATCGGCACGCGCTGTTCCTGCAGCTGCAGCACCTCGGCCTCGCCCAGCGGCGTGCCGCTCCAGGCCAGCTGTTCGGCCACTTCGCAGGAGCGCTTCCACTCCGCGCTCTGTTCGCCATGGCGCAGCAGGACGAACACCAGGACGTCGGCCCAGGTCAGTTCGAGGAAGTTGCGGATGATTGTCGGTAGGTCGCGCTTTCCGACGCATCGCTGAACCACCTCAAGCGCCTGCTCGCGAGCCCCCAGCAGACGATCACGCCCCTTGGCCGCCTCGACCGCGCGGCGCTCGCGCAGTTCGACCTTGTGGCGCAGGGTCTCGACATACTCGTTGAACTCATCGATCAGGCTGTCGAACAGTCCCAGATCACCGCTGAAACCGTGAATCACCCGTTCGACCACCCATTGCATCTTGGCCAGCAGGCTGCGTTCGTCACCTTCGCTGCCATAGAGCACGCCGGCCTGGGCCATGGTGTTGAGCAGGCGTCGCGCCGGATGGTGGTGCTGGGTGAACAGCGCCTTGTCCTGCAGCGCGATTTTCAGATAGGGCGTATGCAGGTGCGAAAGTGCGGTCTTGCAGGCGTCCGGCAGGTTCTCGTCATCGAGGATGAAGTCGAACAGCATGCCAACCAGGTCGATCACGTCGGCTTCCTGATCGGACACCTTGCTGTCGCCTGGCAGGCTGCTGTGCGATTCCAGTTGCTGCTGCAGGTCGGCCTTGAGGCCTTCAACGGCTTGCGGTTGGTGCAGGCGTTGGGCCAGTTCATGGGCCGACTGCTGTTGCATGCGATTGAGCGCGGCAAGCAGTTCGCTGGCGCTGTAGGTACGGCTGGCCTGGCGCGGTGAGAAGCTGACGATGCTCCGTGTGCCGCCCAGCAGCGGGGCGTCCGGGTGGCTCTGGCGGTGTTCGCCGAGTAGGCTGGACAGGCCGCTGAACAGCGCGCCCGGATCGCTCGGCGGCGGTGCGCTGAGATCCAGATCGAACAGCGCCGGCTCTACGGGCGCTGGCGTCGTACCCGGTCTGCCCGCTGTTTGTTGGGGCGCCGGGGCTTCTGGCGCAGGCGCGTCGGGGCGGCTGACGCTTTGATTGATCTGCGCGCTGTACTTGAGGTTGGGCAGCACGCCGGCATCGATCAGGCGCTGGTTGAGTGCGCCATAGAGTGAATCGAGGCTCTGCATCACATGGCGATCGAAGAGCATGTAGAGGATGGTCTTGATCTGCAGTGGGAAGGGGCAGGGCGCCAGCGCATCGCGAAACGCCTGGGCAATGGCCTGTGGACCGAAGGGGTTGCTGTCCTCGCCGAGCTTCTGGCCGTTGTTGAGCAGCGCCAGGCGCTGCTCCAGAGCGAATAGCGGCTGGGTGCAGCGTGCCTTGACCCGGCTGACCATATTGGTGACTTGCAGGGTTTCTTCGTAATCCTCGTTCTGCACCAGGGCCAATTGCTCGGGGTCGACTTCGGCCGGCGTCTGATCCAGCAGCTTGCCGTCGAGGAAATCGGAAAAATTGTTGGCGATGGCCTGGTGGTAGCTGCGCTCGATCTGTGGTCGCTGGCGGCGGATCTCGCGCATGTTATCGAAGAACAACGTCTGCACCTTGTTGTTCTCGGCTTTCTCGGCGCATTCGAACAGGGTGTCATCGACTTGGCCGAATACACCGCTCAGATGCTCCGCCAGTCGATTCATCACCAGTTTGCGGCAGGCTTGTACCAGATCGCTGAAGCGCGGCTGTATACCGCGGCTGGCGAGGCTAACCACCTTGGGATGAATGGGGGGCTTGTCCTGGTTGCTCATGGACTGTCCTGGCTGGCGTCGTCGGCTGGCGCGTCCTGCGTCGTGCCGCAGTTCGATGAAACATATAGTAGTCCATGGCTTGCCTGCAAAGCATTGTCGTAAAAGCAGTTTGCAGGGGTTGACAGGGAAATTTTGCTACGTAAAATGGCGCGCCTCTGAAGCGGTAAAGCGAAAGCCAAAGCGCAGCAGAGCTGGAAGACCGAAGTTCCGCGATAGCTCAGTCGGTAGAGCAAATGACTGTTAATCATTGGGTCCCTGGTTCGAGTCCAGGTCGCGGAGCCAACTTCCTATCGGGGTATAGCGCAGTCCGGTAGCGCGCTTGCTTTGGGAGCAAGATGTCGGGAGTTCGAATCCCCCTACCCCGACCATATTTGGGTCGTTAGCTCAGTTGGTAGAGCAGTTGGCTTTTAACCAATTGGTCGTAGGTTCGAATCCTACACGACCCACCACTACAACGAAAAAGCCCGCCTAGTGCGGGCTTTTTCGTTTCTGCGCCTTACGCGGTGCTTGGCCGTCTCGCATTTCAGGCACGGCTCGGTGCTGCGCCCGATGCGATCACTGAGCATCGGCCCGTAGGGTGGGCTTTAGCCCACCAGCGTTGGTCGACGTGGGCTGAGGCCCACCCTACAAGACTAGAATCGCGCTGCGTGCTTGTCTCCCCTCTCCCGCTTGCGGGAGAGGGGCTGGGGGAGAGGGGCATCAGAAGGCCGCATGGCGGCCGCTATCAATGCAGCTTTAGACGCGGCTCGGTGCTGCGCCCGATGCGATCGCTGAGCATCAGCAGCAGGGTGCGTGGTACGCCATACAGGGCCATCTGATGCATGCGATACAGCGACACGTAGAACACCCGTGCGAGCCAGCCTTCGAGCATGACGCTGCCGGTCAGGTTGCCCATCAGGTTACCCACCGCGGAGAAGCTTGACAGCGAAATCAGCGAGCCGTAATCGCGATAGCGGTATTCCGGCAGCGGCTGGGCGCTGATCTTCAAGCGTAGTGACTTGGCCAGCAGCGATGCCTGCTGATGCGCTGCCTGGGCGCGTGGCGGCACGTTGCGGCCCTCAGTGCCCGGCTGCGGACAGGCTGCGCAGTCGCCGAAGGCGAACACGTCGTCATCGAGCGTCGTTTGCAGGGTCGGACGAACCTGCAGCTGATTGATACGGTTGCTCTCCAGGCCGTCGAGATCCTTGAGAAAGCCGGGTGCGCGAATGCCGGCAGCCCAGACTTTCAGGCTGGCCGGGATGAAGTTGCCGTCGGCGGTTTTCAGGCCGTCGGCAGTCACTTCGCTGACGGCCGCACCGGTCAGTACGGTGACGCCGAGCTTCTCCAGGGTCTGATGCACCGGCCGCGCGATGCGCTCGGGCAGGGCTGGCAGTACACGCGGCCCGGCCTCGATCAGGGTGATACGCATGTCTTCGGGGCGAATGCGATTGAGGCCATAGGCAGCCAGCTGCTTGGCGGCGTGGTGCAGTTCTGCTGCCAGCTCGACCCCGGTGGCGCCAGCGCCGACGATGGCGATATCGATCTTCGAGCCGTCTTCGCTCTCGTTGGCATGTGCACGCAGGTAGTGGCTGAGCATGCGGCGATGGAAGCGCTCGGCCTGCGCGCGGGTGTCGAGGAAAATGCAGTGCTCGGCGGCACCAGGCGTGCCGAAGTCATTGGTGGTGCTGCCAACGGCAATGACCAGGCTGTCGTAGGTGATGCGGCGTTCAGGCATCAGTACCTGGCCGTCGTCATCCAGCGTCGGTGCCAGGGTGATGCTCTTGCTGGCACGGTCGAGGCCGGACATGCGCCCGAGCTGGAATTCGAAATGGTTCCACTTGGCCTGGGCCACGTAGTTCAGTTCGTCTTCCGAGGAGTTCAGCGAGCCGGCAGCCACCTCGTGCAGCAGGGGCTTCCAGATGTGGGTGAGGTTGGCGTCGACCAGAATGATTCGGGCCGCGCCACTCTTGCCCAGTTTTCTACCCAGACGGGTGGCCAGCTCCAAACCGCCGGCGCCGCCGCCGACAATCACGATGCGATGGGACATGAATATTGCTCACAAGGCTTTGAAAAAGACGGTGTGAGTGCGAGAGGGCGAGCGCAAGGCAGCTCATAGCACCAGTCGACTCAGAAAGCGGCTCAGCAGGCCCAGGCCAATGGTCACGACCATGACCACCGTCAGCAGACGCCAAACGCGAAACGGCTGACGTTCAACCTGATGCTGCGGTGCGCTCAGGTATTGGTCGACTTTCTGTTGGTCTTCGGGGCTCAGGCGACTGGTCATGGGTGGGCCTCTGCTTGAATGCGGCTATTCTAGGCGTGCCCGCCAGCCTTGGCGAGCGTCGTTGTCCTGCGGGTCAGATATCGTTTCGAGGGGTTCCACACTTACTGTGTCCTCCAGGCGGATGATGCCGCCCTCGATCACGCGAGCGGTAATGCCGCCATGGCCACGCATGGCCTGGAAGGTGCCGCGACCGAGGCGTTCCTCCAGGCGGGCGCAGGGTTGGCACCAACCGGTGGTTTCCAGCAGCGCCTGGCCAATGCGAAAGCGCCGGCCCTTGAGGCTGAACAGATTGATGCCAGCGACTGCGATATTGCGGCGCAGCTCGCTGGGCGGCATGGGCGCATCGCGGCCGAGCAAGGCGGCAACGACGGCCAGGTGTTCCCACTGGATCAGCGTGACCTGCCGCGCATTGCGTGGCCCTGGGCGGCTGTGGTCGCCGGTCAGGCCGGCTTCACGCCGCGCTTCCACGGCCACGACTTCGAGCATCGCCTCGCGCGCCCTGGGGCGCACGCCTATCCAGCGCACCTGGCCGACTTGCGGCACGTCGGCGAGTAATTCCTGCAAGGGGCTCACAGGCCGATACCGATGTCGAACAGCAGACTGCGGCCGAGGTTTTGCCGTAGAAAATCCGGCGCGTCCGGGTGAGCGAACAGTACTCGGGCGAAGCGCGGGCCAACCAGCGACAGCGAGCGCCAGCCTTGGCGCAGGTATTCGGTAGGGGGCGGGAAGTGGCTGTTGCAGTCGAGCACGGCGCGCTTGAGGCTGACGAAGGCGATCAGGTCGAGTTCGCCGAGGTCGATGCCACGCTCGCGGTAGTTATGCGCCTTCTTGCGCAGGGTCGGCGCCAGCCGCGCCTGCATTTCGCTGGCGGGAATGCGTTTGGGGCGCGCTTCACGGCGTACCAGCTGGCTCAGGGAAAAGGCGCTGCGGCGCCGCTCCAGTTCGGCGCGCCACTCGTCATTGAGGCGCCGGCCTTCATCGAGCACGAAAAACACTTCGAAGTTGGCATCGCGAAACAGCACATCCGGCGGCTCCTGGCCGCTGGGAGTGAAGTCATCGCTATGGTGACGCACGTTCAGCGCTTGCAGCAGGCGTTGACAGACCCAACGCTCACGCTCCCATTTCTTGGCGTTGGAGAGGAAGGCATTGGCTTGTTCGGCCTGGTGCGTAAGTAAGCGCAGATAGTCGGAATCGTCCATGTCTGAAGCTTAGCCGCAGCGCTTACCCGCATGCCAGTGCCTGCAGCTCCAGTCGTTCCAGTGAGCGTGGAAATCCAGCTGGGCTTTTGGGGGGGCTGTTGTCGATCAATGGCAGGGCAGTCGCCGTTACAGTTGCTCTGCCGGAAAAATCAAATCCGAGTGCCGGTGTAGACTGCTTGGCATGGCGATGAATGAAGGAGAGGGTGTGCGCGCATGATCGCTTCCAACCTGCTGGCGTTCTCTACCTTGCTGGGCGGCTGGCTGGTCTACGGGCTGGCGCTGCTCTGGGCGATAACACGGACGCCCTGGGTCGAGCTGTTCAGTGATCTGCGCCGCCAGCATCTGCTGTTCGGCACCATGCTCGCGCTGTTTCTACTCTGGCTGGTGCGCCGCGATTTCGACTCTGGGCTTTCCTATCACTTCATCGGTATGACCGCCGTAACCCTGTTGCTTGATTGGCCACTTGCCGTCCTGGCTGGCCTGGCGGCGCAGCTTGGTCTGCTGGCTATCGGTCGCATGGACCTGGCCTCGCTCGGCATCAACGGCGTGCTGCTGGTGTTGACTCCGGTGCTGGTCACCGAGCTGTGCGCAATCCGTGTCGAGCGCGCGCAGCCACGTAACCTGTTCGTCTACATCTTCTTCTGCGGTTTCTTTCCAGCGGCGTTGGCGACGTTGATGACGCTGCTCGGCGGCCTTGCCTTGTTATGGATGGACGGGCTGTTCCCCATGCCGCCCTGGCTGTACGACTTTGCCGGCTATCTGTGGCTGGTGGCGTTCCCCGAGGCCTTTATCAACGGCACCATCGTCACCGCGTTGGTGGTGTTCTACCCGGACTGGCTGGAAACCTTCAACCGCAGCCGCTATCTGCAGGCGCCCTGGAAGGAGGGTGATCGCGGCGAGTGAATGGCGTTGTATTGGCCGATTGAATGGCGCGGCCGAGATTGATCTTCGTCAATGATCAGAGCGGGCCTGCCGCCATGCTGTGAAAAACGCCTGCGAGGGGCTTGAACATGAGTATTCACAGTTGGGCCAGAAGCGCCCTGCACGATGATTTGCGCGACGGCGAGGCCCAGGGTTTCGAGCGTCTGATGGTGTTGCGTGCGCTGCTGGCGGAAATCGTGCAGCAGAACAAGGCGCTGCGTGTCTCTCAGGAACTGGCCAGCGTACTGCAGTTTCTCGCCGACAACCTCGACGATGATCGCGATTACGCCTTCATGCGCCCCTGAGTGCCGTAAGGTGCGCCGTGCGCACCGCCTGCGCGCATGATGCTGATGGTGTTCCGTAGGCGCTACCGTAGGAGAGGCTTCAGCCGCGATTGCTCGTCAATGCGGCCTTGTCGGCAGGTCGCCGCTGAACATCTCGTCTTCCAGGTCATTGCCGGGAATCGCATGTTCTTCGGCGGCCCAGGCGCCCAGATCGATCAGCTTGCAGCGCTCGCAGCAGAAGGGACGGTAGGTGTTTTCGGCTTTCCACTCGACGGGGGCGCTACAGGTTGGGCATTGAACGGTAATGGTCATGGCTGGCCTCCACGCAGGGTCAGATAGAAGTTGTGCAGGCGCTCGACCTCCGCGTCCAGCCAGGCCATATCACGATCATTGACCAGCACGTCGTGAGCATGGCGCAGGCGCTCTTCGCGGCTGGCTTGGGCCTGCATGATGGCGCGAACCTGTTCTTCGGAACTCTGGTCGCGCGCGATGGTGCGTTGCACCTGCAGCTCGGCAGGCGTGTCGACGACCAATATGCGTTGGGTCATCTGCCGCTGGCCGGACTCGACCAGTAGTGGTGACACCAGAATGGCATAGGGCGATTCTGCGCGCGCCAGCACCTGAACGATCTCCTGACCGATCAGCGGATGCAGCAGGCCTTCCAGCCAGCGGCGTTGCTCCGGGGCGGCAAATATCAGCTTGCGCAGTGCGGCGCGGTCCAGTTCGCCATTGGCTTGCAGTACGCCTGCACCAAAGTGCTCGACGATCCTGGCCAGCGCCGGGCGCCCCGGCTCCACCACCCAGCGCGCCGCATGGTCGGCGTCCACCACGTGCACGCCACGCTCGATAAAGCCTTGCGCCACCGCGCTCTTGCCGCTGCCAATGCCGCCAGTCAGGCCGAGTATCCAGGGTTTCATAACGCCAATGCGGTCTCGTTACTGCTCAAGGCCGCGATTGTAGGGGGGATTTCGATGTGATGCGAATCGCGTGTGCCGCGATCCGTCATCCCCGCGAAGGCGGGGACCCAGCTTGTGGAGTCAGGATAACTCCTGGGCTCCCGCCTTCGCGGGAGTGACGAATGTTGTTGGGTTAGCTCAAAACCCAGCGAACTTCAGATAGCTGCCGGTAATCACATCACCCCACAGCAGGGCGATCCACCCGGCAATCGCCAGATAAGGGCCGAAGGGAATCGGCGTGCCGGAATCACTGCCACGCATGCGCAGCAGAATCACACCTAGCACCGCCCCGACCAGCGACGACAGCAGAATGGTCAACGGCAGAATCTGCCAGCCACCCCAGGCGCCGAGCATCGCCAGCAGCTTGAAGTCACCGTAACCCATGCCTTCCTTGCCGGTGATCAGCTTAAACAGCCAATACACTGACCACAGGCTCAGGTAACCGGCAATCGCCCCCCACAGAGCATCTTCCAAGCTGGTGAACAACCCGAAGTAATTGACGATCAAGCCCAGCCACAGCAACGGCAGCACCAGTACATCCGGCAGAATCTGGTGATCAGCATCGATCAGACTCATCGCCAGCAGCCCCCAGGCCAGCACCAGCATCGCCCCGGCCTGCCAGGTGAAACCGAAATGCCAGGCGACGTAAGCGGAAAGCAGCCCGCAGGCCAGTTCAACGATGGGGTAACGCTTGCTGATCGGTGTCTTGCAGTTCGAACACTTGCCGCGCAGAAACAGGTAGCTGATGACCGGGATGTTCTCCCAGGGTTTTATCTCATGGCCGCAATCAGGGCATGAGGAGTTGGGCAGAAGCAGGTTGAAGGTTTCTGCTGGTGCGGCGGGCGGTAACTCCAGTACCTCCCGAGCCTGGCCTTGCCAATCGCGCAGCAGCATCAGCGGCAGACGGTAGACCACGACGTTGAGGAAGCTGCCGATCAGTAGACCGAAAATCGCACAGGCAAAAACAAAGGCCGACAGATTGTCGGCCATAAAGTCGAACGCCATGTTTTAGCCAACCACCGAACCGAGTTGGAAGATGGGGAGATACATGGCGATGATCAGGCCGCCGACCAGCACACCGAGCACAGACATGATCAGTGGCTCCATCAGCGTGGTGAGGTTATCTACCGCGTTGTCCACTTCTTCTTCATAGTAACCGGCGGTTTTATCCAGCATTTCATCCAGAGAACCGGCCTCTTCACCGATGGCGGTCATCTGTACGGCCATGGTTGGGAAAATCCCGGTGTTGCGCATGGAGAAGTTGAGCTGCGAGCCTGATGAGACATCATTCTTGATACGGTTGACCGCATTGCGAAACACCACGTTGCCGGTCGCGCCCGCCACGGAGTCCAGTGCGTCAACCAGTGGTACGCCAGCAGCAAACGTGGTTGCCAGGGTTCGAGCAAAGCGCGCGACTACAGCCTTGTACAGAATGGGGCCAACGATGGGGGCTTTGAGCAGCGCTCGGTCTAGTGAGTCGCGAAACTTCTCCGAGCGTTTGTACATCTGGCCGAAGCTGTAGAACGAGATGAAGATCGCGAACAGTACTAGGAACCACCACTCCTGCAGCCATCTGGAAAGGTTGACCACCACCATCGTAAAGGCAGGGAGCTGTGCGCCAAAGCCTTCGAATACGCTCTCGAACTGCGGTACGACCTTGATCAACAGAATCGCCGTGACGATCACTGCCACCACGACTACCGCAATAGGGTAGGTCATGGCCTTCTTGATCTTGGCTTTCAGCGCTTCGGTTTTTTCCTTATAGGTGGCGACCCTGTCGAGCAATGTTTCCAGGGCACCGGACTGTTCGCCGGAGTCGACCAGGTTGCAGTACAAGTCATCGAAATACATCGGCTTTTTACGTAGCGAGGTGGCGAAGCTATTGCCCGCAGCTACTTCCTGCTTGATCTCATCGATTAGCTTGCGCATGTTCGGGTTGTCGAAGCCTTCGGCGATAATGTCGAACGACTGCAGCAGTGGCACGCCAGCTTTCATCATGGTGGCCATCTGGCGGGTGAACAAGGCGATATCCATCGGCTTGATCTTCTTGCCCGCGCTGAAAAGAGAAGCTGCCTTTTTACGCACCTTGAGTGGGTTGATGCCCTGCTTGCGCAGTTGGGCCTTGACCAGTGCGGGAGATTGGCCGGAAATCTCTCCCTTGATCTTGCCGCCTTTTCTATCGGTACCTTCCCAGGCGAATACGCTGGTTTTCAGTGCTTTTTCCGCCATGGATTAATCCTTGGTCACACGGTTGACTTCTTCCAGGCTGGTGATGCCCTGCATCGCCTTGAGCAGGCCGGAAGTTCGGAGGTCATTGAAGCCGTCGGCTTTCGCCTGCGCGGCGATTTCGATGGAGTTGCCTTCCTCCATGATAATGCGTTGCAGGGAGGGCGTGATTTTAACTACTTCATAAATCCCCACCCTTCCTTTATAGCCGCCTTTGCAATTGTCACAGCCGTTGGGGGCAAAAAGCTTGAAGCTGCCAATCTTGCTTTCAGGAAAGCCTTCTTTCAGCAAGGCCTCGCGCGGTAGTGCGACTTCCTTCTTGCAACTGCAGAGTTTGCGCGCCAGGCGCTGGGCGATAATCAGGTTGACCGAGGTGGCGATGTTGAATGCCGGCACGCCCATGTTGCGCAGGCGTGTCAGGGTTTCCGCAGCGCTATTGGTGTGCAGGGTGGACATCACCATATGCCCGGTCTGCGCGGCCTTGATGGCGATTTCGGCGGTTTCCAGGTCGCGGATCTCACCCACCATGATCACGTCCGGGTCCTGGCGCAGGAAGGCGCGCAGGGCCTGGGCGAAATCCATGCCGTGTTTCGGGTTGACGTTGACCTGGTTGATGCCTTCCAGGTTGATTTCCACCGGATCTTCCGCGGTGGAAATATTGATGTCCGTGGTGTTGAGAATATTCAGGCCGGTATAAAGCGATACCGTTTTGCCTGAGCCGGTTGGGCCGGTCACCAGAATCATGCCTTGCGGCTGCTTCAGAGCTGTCATGTACAGCTCTTTCTGTTCCTCTTCATAGCCGAGTGCATCGATACCCATCTGCGCACTGGTGGGGTCGAGAATCCGCATCACGATTTTCTCGCCCCAGAGGGTGGGCAGGGTGTTGACGCGAAAGTCGATGGCTTTGGTCTTGGATACCTTCATCTTGATCCGGCCGTCCTGCGGCTTGCGCCGCTCGGAGATATCCAGTTGGGCCATGACCTTGAGGCGGGCGGAAAGTCTGCTGGCTAGCTGGATGGGCGGGCGGGCTACCTCATGCAGCATGCCGTCGGTGCGAAAACGTACACGGTAGGCTTTTTCGTAGGGCTCGAAGTGCAGGTCGGATGAGCCACCCTTGATGGCGTCCAGCAGCATCTTGTTGATGAAGCGCACTACAGGCGCATCGTCAGAATCGTTAACCGCGCCAGCATCGTCCGCTTCATCGCTGACGGCTTCGACATCCAGTCCGTCCAGATCGACGTCAGCCAGATCTTCCATGCCGCTTGTACCGGAATCGAAAAACTTGTCCAGTGCGTCGCCCAGCTTGTCATCTTCGACCAGCAGGGCTTCGGTACTGATGCCGGTGCTGAACTGAACATCGGTAAGGGCCTGGTGATTGGTCGGGTCGGACAGAGCGATGAACAGCTTGTTGCCGCGACGGTAGAGCGGCAACACGCGGTGCTGGCGGCACAGTTTCTCGCTGACGAGATCCTTCGGTTGGTGCTCCTTGTCTACTGCGCTGAGGTCGAAGTAGGGCACGCCGAACTGCTCGGCGGCGATCTCGGCCACGGCACGGCTCGAGGCCAACTTGTTCTGTACCAGATAGGACACCAGCGGAATCTTGTTGCGCAGTGCCTGGGCAAAGGCCTGGCTGGCGGTGCGTTCGTCGATAAGGCTGGCATTGACCAGCTGGCGGGCGAGGCCGGTGAGTTGGGCGGTATCGCTCATGATGCAGGCGCTTGATCCGAGGATTGATGCTGCTTATATAGCCCATATTACGTCTCGGCCCAAGCGTAGTTATCTGATGTGACCAAATGCGTCACATGCTGCCGAATTCCTGTGATGTGAATAGGTGGAGGACGCTGGATATCCTTGAAAAAGCGGTATTTCAGAGTTGGCACGCGACCTGCTAAGTATTTCTCAGGTCACTGACCTTAACCACATAGGAGTTAATCCATGAAGTCTCTGAAGAAGCAAAAGGGTTTCACCCTGATCGAGCTGATGATCGTCGTTGCGATCATCGGTATTCTCGCCGCCATCGCTATCCCGCAGTTCAACGAGTATCGCGCCAAGGCGAACGACTCCACTGCTCAGGCTGATGTGAAAAACTCCATCAGCGTTATGACTGCCGCTCAGCGCTAAGGGTGACCGATATGAAAAAGAATCTGCTGGCTCTGTTCGCCGCTTCTGCTGTTGTTTTCAGTTCCTCTCTCTTTGCCGCTCCTGCTGCAATTGAGAGTGGTGAAGCTATTACCACCACCGAGTGCGCTATTCTGGGCGATACCGTTCGCCTTAACCTCTCGAAGGGAGTTTATGGCGCATACAATTGTGATGAGGCTCGTAATGCGATCAACGTAGGTGCTTGCCACACTACTGGTAGCCGCAGCACTACTCTGACTTGTGCTCAGATCGGTGTGGATGCCAACGGCGATGCCGTTTATAACGATACGCAGTGCAGTGCAGCCAATGCTGGCGAGAGTGTGACTGTTACCAACCCAAGTTATCGTGGTTTCCGTGCCTCCAGCACAGGTGGCACTGTTGGTGCTCAATCCCTGAGCGCAAACTGCGATGAAAACGCACCTACCGGGCAACTGGTTAGCTTCCAGTAATTTTTCTAGTTACTGCTAAGTTCGAGGCCGTGGGGGAGCATCTTCACGGCCTTTTTTTTGGTAAAGCTTAAATTTTGAAAGTGGGGGCGCGTGCTTTATGCGTTCTAAAAATTCCGGCTTCACATTGATCGAATTGATGATCGTGGTCGCCATTATCGGCATTCTTGCCGCCATCGCCATTCCTCAGTTCAATGAGTATCGCGCCAAGGCGAACGACGCCAATGCCCAAGCCGACGTCAAGAACTCTTTGTGGATCATGGCTTCCTCGCGGAAGTGATCTGCGCGCTTATGTAGCGATCCTGTTTGCGGTATAACAGTTAATTTTTCACTGTCCAGATACCCTCTGCATATGTTTTCTGATTTTCGTTCGGGCGTCCTGCTCGCTTTTCGAGCCCATTTTCTCTGGCTCGCTAGTATATCGCTCTTTTTTCTGCTGCTTATAGTCTGGATGGCCTCCGAGTTCAGCGGCCGCCAACCTGCAACCGTAGGGCTGGACGTTGGGCTGTCGGTGATGCGCCTGATCCTTCCGCTGATCATGGTCCTGATGGTGCAGGAACTGCTCTCGCGCGAGTTCGACAGGCGTTATTTTCTTTCTTCCCTGACGTATCCGCGTGCCCGGCAGGGTTTGCTGTTGGGGCGCTTCGCTTCGGTTGTGATATTGATGGCGTGCATGCTGATCGTGATGGCGATTGCGCTCGGCCTGCTGGTGGTCTGGATCGGAGAAGACTACGCCCAGGCCACCGGCGTTTCGCTGGGCTGGCCTTACGTCGCGACCGTGGCGCTGATCGGGCTGGATCTGCTGGTGCTGACGGCGCTGGCTGTCTTCCTGGCCATGGTCGCCTCCACGCCCAGTTTCGTGCTGATCGGTACGCTGGGCTTCATGCTGATGGCGCGCTCCTTCGCGGCCATCATCGAACTGCTGACGCGCGAAACCTGGGTCGTCGAGGGCGCGGAAAGCTACCGAGCCGGCGTCGGTGTGCTTGGCTACCTGCTGCCGGACCTGGGCTCGCTCGACATCCGCATGACGGCCCTCTACGGTCGTATGGAGTTCCTGCCCAGTGACCTGGGTGTGCTGGTGATCAGTTGTCTGGCATACGCCTTCGCCTTCCTCTGGTTGGCGGTGTGGGTATTGCAGCGCAAGCGTTTCGCCTGATCATGTTCAAGCGCTCTTTGAGTCTTCTGCTCGCTCTTGCCGGTTTCGCGGCATTCGTGGCTGCGGTGCTGTGGCGCAGTGGTCAGCCGATCATCTTTCACAATGCTACGGTCAAGGACCGTGTTGTGGTGTCGGCCCCGGTCTTGACCGCGCTTTATGCGGGTGATCGCTTTCTCGCTGCGAACATGGAGGCCATACGCCTCTCTGCCACGGCTGTGGACCAGGGGCAAGCCGACATTCATTATTTGGTTCGTGCGCAGGTGGTCGTCGCCCAGCTCAATGCCTGCCACGAAGACAACTATTACCTGGCCAACGGTTTGCTGATCTGGGGCGGCGCGGTTGCCGAGGGTAACGAGGTATTGCGCAGGGCCATGAGTTGTCGTTTCTGGGACGGTATCCCGCCCTTCTTCTATGGCGTCAACCTGGCTTTTTTCGAGAAAGACAAGACGCAGGCGGTGCAGGCCCTGGAGTTGTCTGCAGAGCGCTGGCCGGAGAACGCTGTCACCTTGCGACGCATGGCAATCATGTTGCGAGCCGAGGCGCTGGCAGATGAGCGTTTGGCATTGAATTACCTGATGCAACAGCGTGATACGACCCATGATCCCAAACTGCGGGAGATGCTCGACAAGCGAGTGATGCGACTGCAGGGGTTGATCGACCTGCGGGCTGCCCAGCGTCGCTACGAGGAGGGTCATGGTCCTTTGCAGGATTTGCAGCAGTTGGTCGACTCAGGGGCGATGGCTATGCTCCCGCAAGACCCGTTGAGGCTTGGTTACGAGTTACGCGACGGGCGAATCGAGTTTAAAGAACTGAAAATTCCCGGTATGGAGAGTCAGCAGTGAGTGCTGTGCTGGAGTTCAAGAACGTCAGCCAGACGTTTCGTGTCAAGGGCAAAGAGGTTCGGGCGCTGAAGGACATAAGCTTCGCGCTCACCGAGGGCGAAGTGTTCGGTTTTGTCGGGCCTAATGGCGCCGGCAAGTCCACGACGATCAAGGTTATGCTCGACATCATCAACGACTATCAGGGCCAGGTGAGCATCTATGGTGTGGATGCGCGCAATGCTTCGGCTCGTGCGCCCCTGGCCTACGTGCCCGAAACGCCGGCTCTTTACGAGCAGTTCACGCCGCTGGAAATCTTGCGCATGGGGCTTGCCATGTACGGGATCAAGGGGGGCGACGCCGATGCCAGATGCATGCACTGGCTGGAGCGTTTCTCCGTCGATATGAATGCCAAACGGCGGATTCGTGAACTGTCTAAGGGTAATGTTCAGCGGGTAGCGCTGGCCCATGCGATGGTCGTGCAGCCCAGGTTGCTGGTGCTGGACGAGCCGCTTTCCGGTCTTGATCCAGTCGGGCGTAAGGATGTGGTGGATATCCTCACCGAGTTCAAGCAACAGGGTGGGGCGATCTTCTTCACCTCACATGTGCTGCATGACGTGGAACGTATTGCCGACCGTTTTGGCTTTATCAACAAGGGTGAGTTGCTGACCGTGCGCTCGCCGCGCGAGCTGGCTGCCGAGCGGGCTGACGATATGCTGGTGCGTTATCACGCCGCGCAGCCGATAGGTGAGCCGCTGCGTGTGCTGCGTGAGGGTGAGTTCGAGTGTGAAGTGCTGCAGGCCGAGCTGCCGGCCTTCATTGCACAGTTGAACCAGGTGGGCGGTCATCTTCTGACGGTCAAACCTGCGGTTTCACTGGAAACGGTGTTCTTTAATATTCTCGATGGCGCCGCCAGGAAGGCGACAGCCTGACCTGGCTCGGCATTCTTGGCGCGGAGGGGGGCACAGGGGCGAGCTTTGGGGGCTGGTGGGGTGGCTCCATATTGATTCGCCGTGAGGCGCAGCTCCTTCAGTGAGTCGGTGGCTTACAAGGCCAACCGCATCGACAAATCCACCGCCTTCACATCCTTGGTCAGCGTCCCCAGCGAGATGTAATCCACCCCCGTCTCTGCGATCGCGCGCAACGTGCTGTCATTGATCCCGCCCGAAGCTTCGAGCTTGGCGCGGCCGGCGGTGAGTCTTACGGCTTCGCGCATATCCTCCAGTGACAGTTCGTCGAGCATGACGATATCGGCTCCCGCTTCCAGTGCTTCGCGCAGTTCTTCCAGGCTTTCCACTTCGACTTCCACCGACTTGCCCGGGGCGATCTGGTGGGCGGCGTTGATGGCCTGGGCAATGCCGCCGCAGGCAGCGATGTGGTTTTCCTTTATAAGGAAGGCGTCGTACAAGCCGATGCGGTGGTTGTGGCAGCCGCCGCAGGTCACCGCGTACTTCTGCGCCAGGCGCAGGCCGGGGAGGGTCTTGCGGGTATCCAGCAGTTTTACCTGAGTGCCTTCAACCAGGTCGGCATAGTGACGGCAGCGGGTGGCAACGGCAGACAGGGTCTGCAGAAAGTTCAGTGCGCTGCGCTCGCCGCTGAGCAGGGCGCGGGCCGGGCCTTCGAGGCGGAACAGGGTCTGGTCGGCGCTGACCTTGTCACCATCCTGCACCTGCCAATGCACCGCGACGCGCGGGTCGAGCTGGCGAAATACCGCATCGACCCAGGCTGTGCCGCAGATCACGGCCTCTTCACGCGTGATCACGCGGGCGCTGGCCAGACGCTCGGCCGGTATCAGCTGGGCCGTGATGTCGCCGCTGCCCATGTCTTCGGCCAGGGCGCGACGGACGTTGGCTTCGATTTCGCTGCTGAGGTCGGCGAGGGTGAGGTTGGGCATGATCGGCTCCGGTGTAGACGAGCGGCGATTATAGAGGCACGCAGGGTCAGGGCAATGGGCTGGAGTGTGCTCGCAGGCATCGACTGGCAAAGGATTTCGCTGCGGCATGCAGCGTCAGAAGAGGCATGTGCGGCCCGACCAGCGGGGCAGCGTCACAGGGCTGTCAGCGTTAGGCTGTAGACATACGGCTGTCGTGTATTGGCTACCGTCTGGAGGTGGCGTGTAGCTATCTGTGATCTGGGTCATGTCTGTAGGAAAAATTGGCTTGGTATGGCGCGCAGCCTCCCTATAATGGCTTTACTTTTTTCATTATTGACGCCAGGCCTTTGACGTTACGGACGACGCTCGGTTGACGCTGTGCAGACCAGGAAGCTCGAGTTCGGGCAGTCTGCGGGAGACTAGAATGAAGACCGACGCGAATGTGGTGCACCTGAACAAGGCCACCGCAGAGCAATCGCCAACTTCGCCGGTAGGAAGACTGCCCGTGGCGCTGATTCAGGTGCGTGACAAAGCGGCGCAACAGCTCAAGCAGAACCTGCAGAGCCTGTTCGACAATGCTGACGATACCCTCTTCGAGATGGCGGATCGGGCGACCAGCAATGCCGAGCAGAATGCTTTCTTCGAAGCCATGCGCGACCTGCGTCTGAAGCGCAAGAACATCGAGCGCGGCTTTCTGCAGAAGGTGTTCGAGTCCTTCGCCAATCTCAATCAGTACGAAATCGGCAAACCACAGCCAGCGCTGGATGCCGTGTCGTTCGATAGCCTGAGCCTGGTACAGAACGACGAGCTGGAAGAAACCGTGGCGCTGGACGCCATGGTAGCCAAGGTGATGAGCCGAGACGCTGTTGCGTTGGGTCATCTCACCACGCGCCTCAATGCGGTGATCAGCAAGAAGCTGGACGACAAGAGCAACCCGCTCGGCCCGACCCTGCTCAGCGAATACTTCCTCGACGCCTGCGGTAGCCTGGGTGTGGAGATCAAGGTCAAGCTGATCATCCTCAAGCTGTTCGAAAAGTACGTGCTCGGCAGCTGCGACATGCTGTATGCCGAGGCCAATCAGGCGCTGGTCAGCGCGGGCGTGTTGCCTGAGCTGAAATCCGCACCGCCGCGCCGTCAGCAGCGCCCGGCAGCTTCCACTTATGTTCAGTCGTCCGGCGAGGAAGGCATTCCCTTGCTCGAAGGCGCCGATCAGGGTGTGCAGGAAGTGTTCGGTGCGTTGCAGGATCTGCTCTCGCAAGTGCGCGGCACGGCGATGCCACGCCGGGCTCAAACAGCCGATGCAATGCCGATCACCAGCAGCGACCTGATGCGCCTGCTATCGCACATGCAGCAGCGTGCCCCGACGCAGGTCAACGTGGAAGATTTCGATCTTCGCGACCAGCTCGAACGATTGCTCGAGCGCGCCAGCGCCAAGAGTGGCAAGGCGCGGGTGGTTGGCGAGGTCGATGAAGATGTGATCAATCTGGTGTCGATGCTGTTCGAGTTCATTCTCGATGACCGCACCCTGCCTGATTCGCTCAAGGCACTGATCGGCCGTCTGCAGATCCCGATGCTCAAGGTTGCAGTGCTGGACAAGACCTTCTTCAGCCGTGGCAGCCATCCGGCGCGCCGCTTGCTCAATGAAATCGCCTCTGCTGCGCTGGGTTGGGTCGATCAGGACGATGCGCAGCGTGACAGCCTTTATCAGAAGATCGAACAGGTGGTGCAGCGTCTGCTGAACGACTTCGTCGATGATCCGGCGATCTTCTCCGAACTGTTGGCCGAGTTCATGGCGTTCACTGGCGATGAGCGTCGTCGTAGTGAGTTGCTCGAACAGCGTACCCGCGATGCCGAGGAAGGCAGCGCCAAGGCCGAACTGGCCCGCCGTCAGGTCGAACATGCCCTGAACGAGAGGCTACTGGGCAAGACCCTGCCGGAAGTGGTGGTGCGGTTGCTGCAGGAAGCCTGGAGCAAGGTGCTGATGCTCACCTGTCTCAAGCATGGCGTGGAGTCGGACGAATGGCAGGCTGCGCTGCAGACCATGGATGACCTGGTCTGGAGTGTCGCCCCGCACGAAGATCCCGAGGCGCGTCTGCGTTTGCTGGAGCTGGTGCCGGGCTTGCTCAAGGCGCTGCGCGAAGGCATGGCCAGTGCGGCGTTCGATCCGTTCTCTACCAGCGAATTCTTCAGCCAATTGGAGGTGCTGCATGTGCAGGCCTTCCAGCGCTTCAAGCGCGCGGCCCCGGAAGCCGAGACGGTCGTTGCCGAGGATGCTGCACACACCGATCCGAGCGAAGCCGGCATCGAGCTGCCACTGCTGGAACTGCCGGCGGCCGAAGAGGTCGAGGACGCTCCGGCGATGGTCGAGGTGGTCGAAGAGATCATTCTGCTCGCGCCGGGCCAGACCCGTCCGCAGGAGCCGGATGTGGTGCTCCCGGACGACGACGAGGCGCTGCTGCAGGTGGACAGCCTGCGTGTGGGTAGCTGGGTGGAAATCCAGGAAGATGAAGAGCACAAGCTGCGCTGCAAGCTGGCGGCCATCATCAAACCCACCGGCAAGTACGTGTTCGTCAATCGCACCGGCATGAAGGTACTGGAGAAGACGCGTAACGCGCTGGCAGTGGAGTTCCGTCGCAACGCCGTGCGCCTGCTTGACGATGCGCTGCTGTTCGACCGCGCCCTGGAGTCGGTCATCGGCAATCTGCGCAAGCTCAAGCACAGCTGATCGTTGCCAGGGAGCCCTTCGCTCCTGGCAACGGCCTGGTCTGTAGGCTCCCCGCCCCGGTTTAAATCCTCCGGCGTGCTCGATATGGATTCGCCGCGAGACGCGGCTGATACATGTCGTGATCCTCGATTTTTCCTCCTTTGCACATCCTGTTGCGGCCTCGCGCTTGGCCGCCGTAGCCACCTGCTCTAGAGTGGTGGCACGTTCAGGAGTGCCACATGCAGCTCGACCATTCCACTGGCTGGTTTCAGGGCATCCCTCACTGCCCATCGCCGAATTTCAACGCTCGCCCCGGTGGCGAGATCTCTCTGCTGGTGGTGCACAACATCAGCCTGCCGCCTGGGCAGTTCGGCACCGGCAAGGTACAGGCGTTCTTTCAGAACCGCTTGCCCGTGCACGAGCATCCTTTCTTCGCTGAGATCGCGTCCCTGCAGGTTTCCGCGCATTTCTTCATCGAGCGTGATGGCGGGCTGACGCAGTTCGTCTCCTGCCTCGATCGTGCCTGGCATGCCGGGGTTTCCTGGTTCGAGGGGCGCGATAACTGCAATGATTTTTCGCTAGGAGTGGAGCTGGAAGGGACGGATGATCAGCCCTACACCGACGCTCAGTACGCCAGGTTGGTCGAGCTGACGCGACAGTTGCTGGATGCCTACCCGGCGCTGTCGACGCAGCGTATCCGTGGCCACAGCGATATCGCGCCTGGGCGCAAGACCGACCCGGGGGCAGCGTTCGACTGGTCGCGTCTGCACGCCGAATTGAAGGAGAGGTAGCAATGAGTTTTCTGGTGATTCTGCTGGTGCTATGGGTCGAGAAATTTTCTGCCTGGCGTCTGCGCATCCAGCAGGACGGCCCCTGGTTGGCGCAACTGCAGCGCCTGCAACAAGGCGGCCTGCAGCAGGCCCCGTGGCTGTGCCTGGCCATTCTGGTGCTGTTGCCGGTGTTGGCGCTGGGCCTGCTGTTGCTGATCCTCAAACCGCTGGCATATGGCTGGCTGGCATTTCCGGTGCATTTGCTGGTGCTGATCTACAGCCTGGGGCGTGGTGATCTGCTGGCGGCGTTGGGGCCGTTTCGCGACGCCTGGCGGCGCGGTGACGGTCAGGCGGCTTACCACGTGGCCGAGCGTGATCTGGCACTGCAGCCGGAAGAGGGGACCGAACTGCTGCAGCAGGTTCAGGGGCATCTGTTGTGGCAGGCCTATCAAAGCTTTTTCGCCGTTATCTTCTGGTATCTGCTGCTCGGCCCCATGGCGGCGCTCGCTTATCGCCTGTTGGCCTTGAGCGCCGAACATGCGCAGCAAGCCGCCCTGCGTGAGCGCGCCGTGCAACTGCGCCACGCCTTCGATTGGCTGCCGGCGCGGGTACTGGCTTCCAGCTTCGCGTTGGTCGGTAATTTCGTCGCCGTCAGTCGCGCCTTGCTGCATGAGTTGCTGAGCTGGGACATTTCTGCCGCGCAACTGGTGATCAAGGCCGGACGTGCGGCCGGTGAGATGCCGCCGCCGGTGATGGGCGAGGAGGGCGTCAATACCCTGGATCAGCTGTGGCAACTGCTGATTCGTGCTGCGGTGGTCTGGTACGCCGGTTACGCGGTCTGGGTGTTATTCATCTAGAAGTGCCCGTCGAGAGCCTGAGCCTCTCTGTTTCGTCGTGCTGGCTTTATGGGAGCCGCGCCCCGCGGCGAATGGCGGAGTAAGAGCAAAACAGCATTCGTCCCGAGTCGGGGCTCCTACATGGCCTTAGCTGGATTCGCTGGGCGCGCGTTTAACCTTAAGTTACAGAGACGGGTGTCGATAAGGGGTATAAGGAGGCGGTAGCCGACCCTGTTTGGTGATTTTCGTCACATTTATCTGCCTGTATTCGCCGCGTAGATTCACGCGCCACAGGTCGGGCTGCGCAGGACGCCGTTGTCAGCCCGTAAGAGGCTCTGCGGCCGTTCGAGCTATACCAATAACAATAATGGCAACTGGAGACGTCTAGTGAAGACCGTGTTGTATCCGGCCATCGCGCTGATGAATCGCCTCAGCTTCGGCATGAAGTTCAGCCTGATCAGCGTTTTATTCTTCCTGCCCATGCTCGTCACCAACTTCTATCTGGTGCGCGATTCCTATCGTCAGTTCGTCGGCACCCAGACTGCCCTGGAAAGCCTCGAACTACTCGGCAGCAGCCTACAACTGCGCCGTGAACTTGAGAGCCTCAACGATCTGGTGCAGATCAACTCGATGATCGGTCAGTCCGGTCAGGCGGGGGATCTGGAGGGGCGTATAGATCAACTGCAGCAGTCGCTAAATGCCGGCCTGCAAGGGCTGCAGCCGGTGACCGGCGATGCCGAGCAGGCAGCGGAGTTCGTTGCCAAGCGCGACGAATTGCTGGCCGAGCTGAAAAGTGCAGAGGCCGAGACCTCTTTGCAGAGCAAGACCGTCATCGTCGAGAAGCTGCTGGGCTCCTCCCAGGTCTTCATCAAGCTGGTGGCCGGCCAGGCGGGGTTGAGCCAGGACCCGCAACGCCAGGTGCGGCAGATCACCGAGCTGATCACTAACGTCACCCCGCAGATCACCGATGTGCTCAGCCAGGGCCGTGCCATCGGCGCCTATTCCCTGGGGCAGGGTTTTCTCAATTCCGCGGCCAGTACCAAGTTCGACGACCTGCTGCTGCAGTTGGAGAAGTTGCACGCCGAGTACGGCCTGAATCTGCAGGAGGCACTGGCCGGTAACGTCGCGGCGCAGAATGGGCTGGGCAGCCTGGCCGAAGCCAGTCGCCAGAGTCTGAAGGACAGCGGCGTGCTGTTCGAGGATCAGGTGATCATCGCCGACAGCCTGGATACGCCCTGGGCGCAGTTCTACGATCAGGTCAGCCAGGAAATGGCCAAGACCTACGCCTTCAACGACGGCCTGCTGGCATTTCTCGATAGCCAGTTGAGCGAGCGGCTGACCGAGAACCGTGCGCAGATGGTGTTGCTGGTGGTGGCGTTGGTGGTGGTGTTCCTGTTGATCGTCTACCTCTACAGCGGCTTCTACGTTTCCACCCGCTCTACCCTGAAAAACCTGGGCAAGGTGATGGACAGGGTTGCCGCAGGCGATATGACGGCCAACTTCCAGGCACAGAGCCGAGACGAGCTGGGCGAGCTGGGGCAGGTGTTCAACCAGACCGTGGTGCGTATCCATGACCTGATCGAGCGCGTCGGGCATACGGTGGGCGAGGTCGGTGGCCAGGCGGATCGTGTCGAGCTGGTTTCAGGCGAGAGCAACCAGGCGGTGGCCGGTCAGCGTGCACAGATCGAGCAGGTGGCCACGGCGATGAACCAGATGTCCGCCACTGCCCAGGAGGTGGCGCGCAGCGCCGCCGCAGCGGTGGGTAGCGCGCAGAGCGTGAATCAGGAGACGGTCAGTGGCCGCGCGTTGGTCGAGCAGCAGGTCGGTGCGATCCAGCGTCTTGCCGGTGAAATCGACCAGTCAGTGGCGGTGATCAACCAGCTGGCCAGCGACAGTGCGGCGATCAGCCAGGTGCTTGATGTGATCAAGGGCATAGCCGAGCAGACCAACCTGCTGGCGCTCAATGCCGCCATCGAGGCGGCGCGCGCTGGTGAACAGGGTCGCGGTTTCGCCGTGGTGGCTGACGAGGTGCGCAATCTGGCCAAGCGCACGCAGCAGTCCACCGAAGAGATCGAAGCGATGATCGCCAAGCTACAGGGCGGTGTCGGTGCCGCGGTGAAGGCGATGAACGCCAGCCACCAGATGGCGGATGGCACGGTCAGCCAGTCGGCCAAGGTGCAGCAGGCCCTTGAGAACATCCTCGGCGCAGTGGGCATGATCGTCGATCAGAACCAGCAGATCGCCGCTGCGGCCGAGCAGCAGACGGCGGTGGCGCACGATATCGACCAGAACATCGTCGAGATCAACCACGCGGGTGAGCGCACCGCTGCCGGTGCCAGCCAGACCGAGCAGGCCAGCCGCGAGCTGAGCGAGCTGGTTACGCGTCTCAAGCAGTTGATCGGCGCGTTTCGGGTCTGATCGCCGCGTGGGAGGCGCTTTAGCAGCGATGCTTTGCAGTCGTCGCGGCTGAAGCCCCTCCCACAGCACTCCCGCGGCCGTTGCTCTAGCGGCGCCCCACCGCGAACATGGGCGGCTCGATCTGGAAACATTCACCCCGAGGCGGGGCTCCTACGGACGGTCGTGTAGGGGGATTTGCCTGACCATCTGTGCGGTCTATGCCCAGCCGAACAACTCATCCGCATTACGGCTGCTGGCCGTAGCCAGCTCTTCGGCGGTAACGCCACGTAGCGCGGCAAGCTCGGCACAGATTTCTGCCAGGTACTCCGGGCTGTTGCGCTGGTTCGGGTGCATGGCCGGGGCCATGTCCGGCGAGTCGGTTTCCAGCACGATGGCCTCCAACGGCAGTTGCGCCACCACCTTGCGCAGGCGATTGGCCTGCGGCCAGGTGGCGGCGCCGCCGAGACCGAGGCGAAAGCCCAGCTTGATGTACTCGCGGGCTTCCTCATAGCTACCGGCGAAGGCGTGGATGATGCCGCCGCGTGCCAGGCGAAAACGCTTGAGTGTGGCAATGGTCGCGGCATGGGCGCGGCGCACGTGCAGCAGCACCGGTAACTCGAACTCGGCGGCCAGTCGCAGCTGCGCTTCGAACAGCGCTTGCTGGCGCTGCCGATCCAGGTGTTCAAGGTAATAATCCAGACCGAACTCACCGACGGCGCACAGCTTGTGGTGCCCGGCCAGTTTGCCCAGCCAGTCGTGCAGCTCAAGGAGATGCTGCGGGTGGTGGTCTTCCAGGTAGACCGGATGCAGGCCGAAAGCTGCGTACAGGCCTTCATTCTTTTCGACCTGCTGCCACAACCGCTGCCAGTTGGCCTGGTAGACGCCAAGCACGACCATGCGCTGCACGCCCAGCGCGTGGCTGCGCGCGAGTACTTCGTCGCGATCAGCGTCGAAGTCGGGGAAGTCCAGGTGCGTATGGGTGTCGATCAGGCGCATTGGTCTGCTCACCAGCGGGCGTTCAGAATCGGCTATTTTCCCCTTTCACGCCAGGACAAGGGAGCGTTGGCGAATCTTTTCAGTCGTATGGACATGGACGCGTTTCACTCGGGCAGTGAAATAAGGAGGTCGCTGGGTGCGCCATTTACGCAAGTTTGTAGGCGCATTGTTCGCCGTTTTCCTGCTGTTGCTGGCGGCGTTGATGCTGTTTCTGGTGCTGTTCGATTGGAATAGGGCGCGGCCGCTGATCAATGAACAGGTTTCTGCGGCCCTGAATCGGCCGTTCGCCATCGAGGGCGATCTGCGCGTGGTCTGGCAGCGTGAAGCTGGCCAGCAGGGTTTGAGCGCCTGGCTACCCTGGCCCCATTTTGCTGCCGAGCAGTTGCGCCTGGGCAACCCGGACTGGGCGCAGGGCGATACCTTCGTCAGTCTCGACAGCGTGCGTTTACGCCTGTCGCTCCTGCCGCTGCTGTGGAAGACGGTGAGCATCCCCAGTATCGAACTCGGCGCGCCGGTCGCCGATCTGCAGCGCCTGGCCGATGGCCGGGCGAACTGGGTGTTCGATCTGGGCAAGGAGGCGGCGGACGACAGCAGGCAGCCCAGCCCCTGGACGCTGGATATCGGCACCATCGGCTTCGACAAGGGGCAGGTGAAGGTCGACGACAAGATCAGCAATACCCGCCTGGAGGCAATTATCCAGCCGCTGGGCGAACCGATCCCATTCGCTGATATCGTCGGCAAGAGCGCGGCCGAGCGCCTGACCGAGAGCAATGCCAGCGCCCAGGATTACGCTTTCGCCTGGCAGACCAAGGGCAGCTTCCGTGGCCAGCCGTTGACCGGTGACGGCAAGGTCGGTGGCCTGCTGGCGCTGCATGACGCGTCGCAGCCGTTCCCGTTGCAGGCCGATCTGCGCATTGGCGCGACCCGTATCGTGCTGGCTGGCAGCCTGACCGATCCGCAGAATCTGGGGGCTCTGGATCTGCGTTTGCGTCTGTCCGGCACCAGCCTCGGTCAGCTGTATCCGCTAACCGGCGTGACCTTGCCTGACACCCCGCCATACAGCACCGACGGTCGCTTGCAGGCCAGCCTGCACGATGCTGACGGGGCGATCTTTCGCTACCTCGGTTTCAATGGTCAGATCGGTGACAGCGATATCCATGGCGACCTGACGTTCGTGGCCCGCGAGCCACGGCCGAAACTGTCGGGGAGGCTGACCTCCAACCAACTGCTGTTCAGTGACCTGGCGCCGCTGATCGGCGCCGACTCCAGCGCGGACAAGCGCGAGCGTGGCGAACGGGACGTGCAGCCGGCGAACAAGGCGCTACCCGTTTCCGAGTTTCGCACCGACCGCTGGCGCGCGATGGACGCCGATGTGCGCTTTGTCGGCAAGCACATCGTGCACAGTGAGCAGTTACCGATCACCGATCTCGACACCCATGTGGTGCTCAATGACGGCATGCTGAGTCTGGAACCACTGCGTTTCGGCATGGCCGGCGGTGTGCTCGACTCGCAGATCCGGCTCAATGGTGCGACCACGCCGTTGCAGGGGCAGATGCGTTTGCGCGCGCGTGACCTCAAGCTCAAGCAGCTGTTTCCCACCTTCGCGCCGATGCAGACCAGCCTCGGTGAGCTCAACGGCGATGCACGCATCAGCGGCCGTGGCAACTCGGTGGCCGCTTTGCTCGGCAGCGCCGATGGCGAGTTGAAGATGCTGATCAACGATGGCGCGGTGAGTCGCGGGCTGATGGAAATCGCCGGGCTGAACGTCGGCAACTACCTGGTCGGCAGGCTGTTCGGCGACGAGGATGTGAAGATCCACTGCGCGGCAGCGGATCTTGGCATCAAGCAGGGGCTGATGAGCACGCGGCTGTTCGTCATCGACACCGACAATGCGGTGATCAAGGTCGACGGCAGTGCCAACTTCGCCAACGAGCGGCTGAACTTCACCATCACGCCCGCGACCAAGGGCTTTCGTATCTTTTCCCTGCGCTCGCCGCTGTATGTGCGCGGCACGTTCAAGGAGCCGTCACCAGGCGTACAGGCCACGCCGCTGGCGCTGCGTGGTGTTGGCCTGGTAGCGCTGGGCATTGCGGTGGCGCCAGCGGCTGGGCTGCTGGCGCTGGTGGCACCCAGCGCTGGCGACGAGCCGAGCCAGTGCGCGCCGCTGCTGCAGAGGATTCAGGGTGGTTAGCAGGATGCATCAAAGCTAGATGTAGGGTGCGTCGCGCGCACCGGCCTGTTCCGACAGTCGGTGCGCATGGCGCACCCTACTCTCAGGTTCGGTCCTTGAAGCTGCGGCCGATGGCCTCGATGCCGGGCTGATAGTCGTTGTGTTCCACCGCCTGCAGTGTCCAGGCCAGCACGCGCTCGGCGATGCGTTCGTGCTGCTGGCTCATGGCATTGACCCGCAACGTTAGGAAATCCAGCAACTGGGTATCGCCGAAGGTGGCCAGGCGCACTGAAGGCCATTGCTCGCTGCTCTGTTCGCGTAGCGCATCGAACACCCCTTCGAGCAGCACGTAGGCGGTGGTCAGCAGCGCATCCGGCGAGCCGACTTCCTCCAGCAGCGTTTGCATCTGTCGGTAGCCGCAGGCGCGGCTGAACAACTCGCCGTGGTAGACGCTGACGCGCCCGTCGAAACCTTTCAGTGCCGAACGGAAGCCGCGTTCGCGCGCCTGGCTGATGACCAGCTCCGCACGGGCGCCGAGCAGGGCGACATGCTGGGGTTTGGGCGTCAGCAGGCTTTCGGTCAGGGTGCGCCCGGCCTGTTCGTCGTCGCTGACCACCGAGCGGATGTGGGTGGGCGACAGCGCGCGATCCACGGCCACCACCGGCAGGCCGGCGGCGACGATGGCCGGATACAGCGGATCGTCCGCAGGCAGGCAGCTGGCGACGATCAGCGCCTCGCAGCGGCGTGAGCGGAACAGCTCGAGCAACTGCCGCTCGCTGTTCGGATCATCGTCGGAGCTGGCGATCAGCAACTGATAGCCGGCGGCGCGCGCCTTCTGTTCGAGCAGCTTGGCCAGGCGCGCATAACTGGGGTTTTCCAGGTCCGGCAGGATGAAACCCAGGCAGCGGCTTTGCCCGCGGCGCAGGCTGGCGGCCTGCTGGTCTGGGAGATAGCCATGCTCCTCGACCACGGTCAGCACCCTGGCCACGGTCGCGGGGCTGATGCGCCGACGTTCGGCCTGACCGTTGATCACGTAGCTGGCGGTGGTCACCGAGACCTGTGCCAGGCGGGCGATGTCGCTGAGTTTCACGGGCGCAGCACCATGCAGGGAAAGGATTTCGAGCGTGAGAACGCGGCGAGTCTACACCGACTCGACGACGACTGGGCTTCAAGGATTACCCATTATCGGATAAGGTGCCAGCGTTTGATGAAACGTTTCAGCAATGCGGTTCATCAGCTAGTCTTGAGGGTGTTTGGGGGCATAAGTGAGCGTCGAACCCGTGAACACCCTTCTCAATCAGAACAAGAATCCAAGCCGGAGGCACCCATGCTCGAACTCGATGCCAGTCAAATCCAGATGGGCCGGGCGGCGGCGAACAAGGGCGAAGCCCTGGCCATGCTCGGCGATGCGCTGGCCAGTGCCGGCCTGGCCACTGCGGCTTACCTCGAAGGCCTGCAGGCGCGCGAGGCCCAGGGGTCGACCTTTCTCGGCCAGGGCATCGCCATCCCCCATGGCACGCCGCAGACCCGCGATCAGGTGCTGCGCACCGGCGTCAGCCTGATCCAGTTCCCCGCGGGCGTGGACTGGGGCAACGGCCAGCAGGTCTACCTGGCCATCGCCATTGCCGCCCAATCCGACGAGCACCTGCACTTGCTGCAACTGCTGACCCGCGCCCTGGGCGAGGGCGATCTGAGCCAGGCGCTGCGTGAAGCCCGCGAGCCGGCGCAGATACTCGAACTGCTGCAGGGTGCACCGCAGGCGCTGGCGCTGGACGGTCAACTGGTGGCGCTGGCGCAGCCCGCCGAAGACTTCGATGAATTGCTCTGGCAGGGCGCACGCCTGTTGCGCCAGGCCGGCTGTGCTCGCAGTGGCTTCGCCCTCGGGCTGGCCCGTGGCGAGCCGCTGCCGCTGGGCGATGGCCTGTGGTGGCTGCACAGCGAGGCCAGTGTCGAGCGGCCCGGCCTGGCTTTCGTCACCCCGGCGCAGCCGCTGAGTTTTCGCGGTGAGGCGTTGCGCGGCCTGTTCTGCCTGGCCAGCCAGGGCGAGGCGCACCGTCAGGCGCTGGAACGCCTGTGCGATGTGCTGATCGGTGGTCGCGCGGCCGCCTTCAGTGAAGCCAGCGATAGCCGCCAGGTGATCGAGGCGCTGGGTGGCGAGGTAGCGCCGGACTGGCCCAGCCTCAGCGTGCCGCTGCTCAATGCCCATGGTCTGCATGCGCGCCCGGCCAAGGCACTGAGCGAACTGGCGCAGGGCTTCGCGGGCGACATACGCGTGCGCCTGCTTGGCGATACGGGCGCCGGGGTCTCGGCCAAGAGCCTCAGCCGCCTGCTGGCGCTGGGCGCACGGCGTGGTCAGATGCTCGAATTCAGCGCCGAACCGGCGATTGCCGACAGCGCGCTGCCGGCCATTCGCGCCGCGCTGGAAAGTGGCCTGGGCGAAACGGTCGAGCCGCTGAATGAAGCGCTGCCCGAGGTCGCGGCGCAGCTGGAACCGGTCGAAGCGGTTGCTCCTGCTGCCGGTAGCCGTCTGCAGGCGGTCGGTGCCTCGCCCGGCATCGCCATCGGCCCGGCGTTGGTGCGCACGCCGCCGGCGTTTGATTTCTCTGAGCAAGGCCTGGGTGTCGAGCAGGAACGCGCGCGTCTGGATGCAGCCTTGGCCGCTGTCGCCGCGCAGATCCAGCGTTTGGTCGATGGCGCCGGTGTGGCGAGCATTCGGGAAATCTTCAGTGCCCACCTGGCCATGCTCGCCGATCCAGCGCTGCGTGAAGACGTCGACGCCCGCCTGGCCAAGGGCGCGAGCGCCGAAGCGGCCTGGCAGGTCGAGGTCGAGGCGGCGGCCAAGCGTCAGGAAGCGCTGCATGACCCACTGCTGGCCGAGCGCGCAGCGGACCTGCGTGATATTGGCAACCGTGTGCTGGCGCATCTGTGTGGCGTCGAGCTGCCCAGCGAACCGAACGAGCCGTACATCCTGGTGATGGCTGAAGTCGTGCCGTCGGACGTCGCTGGCCTCGACCGGCAGCGCGTGGCCGGCATCCTGACCGCGCAGGGTGGCGCCACCGCGCATAGCGCGATCATTGCCCGGGCCTTGGGGATTCCCGCTGTGGTCGGTGCCGGCGATGGCGTGCTGGCGTTGGCGCAAGGCACGCCGCTACTGCTCGATGGCGACAGCGGCCTGCTGCGCATCGCCCCGGATATAGCTGAGCGCGACCAGGCGCTGCATGAACGTGAGACGGCGCAGCAGCGTCGCGAGCAGGCGCATGCCGCGCGCTTCAACGATGCGCAGACGCGCGACGGTGTGCGTGTGGAGGTGGCAGCCAATATCGGTGCCAGCGGCGAAACCGCCGACGCGGTGGAGCTGGGCGCGGAAGCGGTGGGCCTGCTGCGCACCGAGCTGGTGTTCATGGAGCATGCCCAGGCCCCGGATCACACCGCGCAGGAGCGTGAGTATCGACGCGTGCTCGATGCGCTGGCCGGTCGCCCGCTGGTGGTGCGTACGCTGGATGTCGGCGGCGACAAACCCCTGCCGTACTGGCCGATGCCGGCCGAAGAAAATCCTTTCCTTGGCGTGCGTGGCATTCGCCTGAGCCTGCAGCGTCCGGAGATTCTGGAAACCCAGCTGCGCGCCTTGCTCGCCTCGGCCGATGGCCGGCCGCTGCGGATCATGTTCCCCATGGTCGGTTCGGTGGAGGAGTGGCGTGCGGCGCGGGACATGGTGCAGCGGCTGCGCGAAGAGATCGAGGTACGCGACCTGCAGGTCGGCATCATGATCGAAGTGCCCTCGGCGGCGTTGTTGGCGCCGGTGCTGGCGCGTGAGGTCGACTTCTTCAGTATCGGCACCAACGACCTGACCCAGTACTGCCTGGCCATCGACCGCGGCCATCCGCAGCTGTCGGCACAGGCCGATGGTCTGCATCCGGCCGTGCTGCGCCTGATCGAGATGACCGTGACCGCTGCCCATGCCCAGGGCAAGTGGGTCGGCATCTGCGGCGAGCTGGCCAGCGACCGTCTGGCCGTGCCGCTATTGGTCGGCCTGGGCGTGGACGAGCTGAGCGTGACGCCGCGCTCGATTGCCCTGGTCAAGGCGCGTGTGCGTGAGCTGGACAGCCGCCAGGCGCGAACCCTGGCCGACCGCGCCCTGACCCTCGACAGTGCCAGCGCCGTGCGGGCGCTGGTGGCGGAGATGCACTGATGGCCCGAATCCTGACCCTGACCCTGAACCCGGCGCTGGATCTGACCCTGCGTCTCGACCGTCTGCAGCCCGGTGCTATCAACCGCTGCCATGAGCTGCGCAGCGACGCCGCTGGCAAGGGTCTGAACGTCGCCCAGGTGCTGGCCGATCTTGGTCATACCTTGAGTGTCGGCGGCTTTCTCGGCCGCACCAATGCCGCACCGTTCGACAGCCTGATGCACAAGCGCGGCTTTCACGACCTGTTCGTCCGCGTGCCGGGCGAGACGCGCAGCAATATCAAGCTGGCCGAAGCCGACGGCTGTATCACCGACCTCAACGGCCCCGGCCCGCAGGTCGAGACCGAGCACCTTCAACGTCTGCAGGATGAGCTGGAGCCGCTCCTGGCCGGGCATGACGCCGTGGTGGTGGCCGGCAGCCTGCCGCGTGGGGTGACGCCGCAATGGTTTGCCGGCCTGCTGCGGCAGATCAAGACCAGTGACGTGCCGCTGGCGGTCGATAGCAGTGGCGAGGCCCTGCGTGCGGCGCTGAGCGTCGCGCCCTGGCTGATCAAACCCAACGAGGAAGAACTGGCCGAGGTCTGCGGCAGCGATCTGTCCGCCGCCGTGCAGGGCCTGCGCGTACAGGGCATCGAGCATGTGCTGCTGTCGCGCGGCGCGGCCGGTGTCGACTGGCATGGCCCGGACATCGCCCTGCGCGCCGTACCGCCGCGTGTCGAGGTGGCCAGCACGGTCGGTGCCGGCGACTCGCTGCTGGCGGCCAGCCTGCATGGTCTGCTCGAAGGCTGGCCCGCCGAACGCACCCTGCGCCTGGCCACGGCGGTGGCCGCGCAGGCGGTCACCCAGATCGGTTTCGGCATTCACGATCGCGAGCAGCTTGCCCGTCTCGAGGCGGCCGTACAACTGCACCCCATAGAAGAATAAGAGGCACTGACATGAACCTGCTGATCGTTACCGCCTGCCCCAATGGGCAGGTCACCAGCGTGCTCTGCTCGCGTCTGTTGCAGGCGGCAGCCGAGCGCCTGGGCTGGCAAACCCGTGTCGAGGTGCACGACGCCCGCGCCATCGGAGCGCCCTTGAGCGAGGCGGATATTGCCGCTGCCGATCTGGTGCTGGTGGTCAAGACCGGCGAGCTGGCGCTCGGCCGTTTTGTCGGCAAACCCCTGCTGCAGGCCACACCGGCCGATGCGCTGGCCGACCCGCAACGCTTTCTGCGCGAAGCCCCCGAGCGGGCCCGGCCCTATGCCGAGGATGCCGCCGCGCCGAGCGCGCGCAAGCGGCTGGTGGCAGTCACTGCCTGTCCCACCGGCGTGGCGCACACCTTCATGGCCGCCGAGGCGCTGCAGCAGGCGGCGATGCGCATGGGCATAGAGTTGCAGGTGGAAACCCGAGGTTCGGTCGGTGCGCGCAACCTGCTCGACGATGCCGCCATCGCGGCGGCCGATGCTGTGCTGCTGGCCACCGATATCGAGGTGGATACCAGCCGTTTCGCCGGCAAGAAGGTCTACCGCTGTGGCACCGGTGTGGCACTGAAACAACCGCAACAGACGCTCGAACGGGCGCTCAGCGAGGCGCGACCGCTGAGCGAAGCCACGCCCGAGGGCAAGGCCGTCGCCAGCAGTACCGAGAAAACCGGCCCCTACAAGCACCTGCTCACCGGCGTGTCCTACATGCTGCCGATGGTGGTGGCCGGCGGTCTGCTGATCGCCCTGTCGTTCGTCTTCGGTATCGAGGCGTTCAAGGAGGAAGGCACCCTGGCTGCCGCGCTGATGAAGATTGGCGGCGAGAGCGCCTTTCAACTGATGGTGCCGCTGCTGGCCGGCTATATCGCCTATTCCATCGCCGATCGTCCTGGCCTGGCGCCGGGGATGATCGGCGGGTTGTTGGCCAGTTCGCTGGGGGCCGGCTTCATCGGCGGCATCATCGCCGGTTTCCTCGCTGGCTATTCGGCCAAGGCCATCGCCCATTGGGTGCGCCTGCCGCCCAGCGTCGAGGCGCTCAAGCCGATTCTGATCATCCCGCTGGTGGCCAGCCTGTTCACCGGGCTGGTGATGATCTATCTGGTTGGCAGTCCGGTAGCAGGCATGCTCGCAGGACTTACTGCCTTTCTCGATGGCATGGGCAGCACCAATGCGATCCTGCTCGGCGTGCTGCTCGGCGGCATGATGTGCGTCGATCTCGGCGGGCCGATCAACAAGGCGGCCTATGCCTTCTCCGTCGGCCTGCTGGCCTCGAGTAGTTATGCGCCGATGGCCGCGACCATGGCGGCCGGTATGGTGCCACCCATCGGCATGGCCATCGCCACCGTGCTGGCGCGGCGCAAGTTCGCCCAGAGCGAGCGCCAGGCCGGTAAGGCAGCCGGGGTGCTGGGGCTGTGCTTCATCTCCGAAGGGGCGATTCCCTTCGCCGCCAAGGACCCGCTGCGGGTGATCCCGGCCAGTATTGCCGGTGGTGCGCTGACCGGCGCGCTGTCGATGTACTTCGGCTGCAAGCTGATGGCGCCGCACGGCGGTCTGTTCGTGCTGCTGATTCCCAACGCCATCAATCACGCGCTGCTGTACCTGCTCGCCATCGTCGTCGGCAGCCTGGTCACTGGCTTGCTCTATGCGCTGATCAAGCAGCCCGAGGCGCAGCCGCTGGGGGTTGGGGCGCAATAAGCGCAGGGTTCGTTGCCTCGGTTACACTGAGCTGAACAGCGCCGGGCAAATCGGAGTCTGTTGAAGGGGGTGGTGCGCCGATGCGCTGCAATGCCCCCCTTTGGCTTCGTGGCGCAGTCGCCCTCACAAAGAAAGGACCTTCTGTAGATGACTCAAGCTCTCGCGCATCGCTGGCGCTTCTTCCGTGCCGGCGGCTTCGATCAGGTGCAACTGGAAACGCCCGCCGACCTCGCCGCCTTGCGTGGCCTGGATCAGAAGCTTTGGGCCAGCCTGGCCTGCCCGGTGAACAACCTGGAGCTGGATCGGCGCATGCTGCAGTACATCGACCTGAACAATGACGGTCGTATTCGCGCGCCGGAAATTCTCGATGTGGTCGATTGGACGTTGGCGCGTCTGGCCGACCCTGCCGTGCTGTTCCGTGATGGGCCGCTGCAGCTGTCGTCGCTCACCGACGATGCCGCGGGTGCACGCCTGCGTCTGGCTGCACAGCGCCTGCTGGGCGTGCTCGGCCGGCCCGACGGCGACAGTCTGACTCCTGCCGATACCGCTGATCTGGCGAAGCTGTTCCCGCCGCATGAGGCCAACGGCGACGGCCTGGTACCGGCAACCTTTACCGACGATGCCGAACTCAAGGCCGCCATTGCCGACATCATCGCCTGCCTGGGGGCGCAGACCGACCGCAGTGGCGAGCCTGCCGTCGCCGCCGAACAGATCACCACCTTCTTCGATCAGGCGCGTCAGTTGCACGCCTGGCATGCGCGTGCCGCCGAGCAGGGGCTGGATGCGTTCGGTGAGGGTACCGTGGCCGCTGTCGAGGCGCTGAGCGCCGTGCGCGCCAAGATCGACGATTACTTCACCCGCGTGGCCATGGCCGAGTTCGATCCGCGCGCCGCCGCCTTGATGAATGCCAAGGAAGAGGAGCTGGTGCGTCTGGCATCGTTGTCGCTGGCAGATGCCGGCGAAGTTGCCGGCCTGCCTCTGGCAACTGTGCAGCACGGTGATGAGCTGCCGCTGCACAAGGGCCTCAACCCGGCCTGGCAGGGTGCCATCGATGAATTCCGCCAGCGTGTGGTGGTGCCGGTGTATGGCGAGCAGGACAGCCTGTCGCGTGAGCAGTGGCAGCACCTGGTCGCGCTGTGCGGCAACTACCTGGCCTGGCGCGCCGAGACGCCGAACGTGGCGATTGCCGAGGTGCTTGAGCGCGGACGTATTCTCGAACTGGTGGGGCAGGGGGCCGAAGCGCGCCTGTTGGCGCTGGTGGAAGAGGACAAGACCGTGGCCGAAGCGGCGGACGGGTTGGTCGAGCTGGACAAGTTGATTCGCCTGCGTCATGGCCTGGTCCGACTGCTGCGCAACTTCGTGTCTTTCCAGGCCTTTTATTCGCGGCAGGAAAAGGCCGTGTTCCAGGCTGGCGTACTCTATATCGACGGCAAGAGTTGCGAGCTGGTGGTTGAGGTCGGTGATGTCGAGGCCCATGCCAAGGTCGCGGCGGCCAGCGACTGCTTTTTGCTCTACTGCGCCTGCACCCGTCGTGGCGAGCCGGTACGGGGCAAGGAGACGCTGAACATCGTGGTGGCGGTGACCGCCGGCAGCGAGGGCGACCTGCAGGCCGGTCGCCATGGTCTGTTCTACGACCGCGACGGTAACGACTGGGATGCCACTGTGGTCAAGGTGGTACAGCATGCGATCAGCATTCGCGAGGCGTTCTGGTCGCCGTATCGACGCGTTTCCAAGCTGGTGTCCGATCAGGTGCAGAAGCTTGCCGCCAGTCGCGACGCCGACATGGTCAGCAAGACCGCAGCCAAGGTCGGCGAAACCGGGTCTGCTCCAGCCGCCACGCCTACCCCGGCCTTCGATATCGCCAAGTTCGCCGGTATCTTCGCGGCCATCGGCCTGGCGGTCGGTGCCCTGGGCACGGCACTGGCGGCGGTGGTCACGGGGATTCTGTCGCTGGCCTGGTGGCAGGTTCCGCTGCTGCTGCTCGGCGTGCTGCTGGCCATCTCCGGGCCGTCGATGCTGCTGGCCTGGTTCAAGCTGCGCCGGCGCAGCCTGGGGCCGATCCTCGATGGCAACGGCTGGGCGGTGAATGCCCAGGCGCGTATCAGCATTCCCTTCGGCACCGCGCTCACGCAGATGGCGGAACTACCCAAGGGCAGCGATCGCGCTTTGCGCGATCCCTATGCCAACAAACCGGTGGTGTGGCCCTGGATACTGGCGTTGCTGCTGGCGCTGGGCCTGGGTTACTACGCCTGGAGCAATGGCGTGTTCAGCCCGGCGCCGGAGGTGCCGGCCGAAGCGGCGGCGCCTGTCGACGCCGCTGCCGGCTTAGGGCAAATTGTAGGAGCCGCGCCCCGCGGCGAATCGGGTATTCGCCCCGAGGCGGGGCTCCTACAAGGCTGCGACTCTTAGCTCGCCAGCAGCTCCGCCACCCAGCGCGGCAGCTGTTCGGTGGCCGGGCCATAGCGTTTCTCGGCGAACAGCGAATGGCACAGGCTCGGTTCCAGATTGATCTCCAGCGTATGCGCACCGGCCCGGCGCGCCTGCTCGACGAACCCCGCCGCCGGGTAGACATGGCCCGAGGTGCCGATGCTGACGAACAGCTCGCATTGCTCCAGCGCGTCATAGATGCGCTCCATGTGATAGGGCATCTCGCCGAACCAGACGATATCCGGGCGCAGCGTACCGACCAGCCCGCAGCAGGCGCACGCCTGGCTGACCGGCATGTCATCCTGTAGCGGAAAGCGTTGCTGGCTGTTGCTGCAGAGCATCGACTGCAACTCACCGTGCATATGCAGCAAGCGTCTGGTGCCGGCGCGTTCGTGCAGGTTGTCGACGTTCTGCGTGACCAGCAGAAACTCGCCCTGCCAGGCGGCCTCCAGCTCGGCCAAGGCCAGATGCCCGGCATTCGGTGCGATGGCCGGATCGCGCAGCTGGGCGCGACGCATGTCGTAGAAACGCTGCACCAGCGCCGGATCGCGGGCGAAGCCTTCGGGTGTGGCCACCTCTTCGATGCGGTGGTCTTCCCAGAGTCCGTCAGCGGCGCGAAAGGTGCGGATGCCGCTCTCGGCGGAGATACCGGCACCGGTGAGAATGACGATATTGGGATGGGGCATGTTGGCTCCGAAGCAGATCGCACATTAAGTGCGGCGCTTCAGCAGGGCTTGCCGTTGGTGCGGTTTTCGGCTGGCTGTACGCACACCTGCTCAACGATGGATTGAATCTGGGGGCTCTTGTCGCGAATGCTGCTGGTGAAGCTGCTGATAAAACGTTCGGCTGAAGCGGCATCGTCAAAGCGTCGCGCACCATTGAGGTTGCCGGTGTAGGAGCCGTTGCTAGACGCGTAGCACTGTTGGTAGCCGTCGCACTTGAGTGCAACGACCCATACCGTCGAGTTGACCAGCACTCCAGCTTGAGCAAGGCCTGTGACTAATAGCAGTGAGAGAAGGGCTACGCGCATATCGAGAACTCCTGTAGTCGAAAGCACGAGAGTAGCGGATGGGGGACGCTTCGGCTATTGGATATTGGCATCAGTGCCCGGTTTGCTCAGGTGCATCGGGCAGCATAACCCGCCGGTTCGATCATCGTTGGCGTGCTCTGGGGGTCATCCCCGCTCGCTCATTGCCGCCAACGCTACCGAGGCGGCGGCGGTGCGGGTTTCCACACCGAGCTTCACGTAAACATGCTCCAGATGCTTGTTCACCGTGCGTGGGCTGAGGCCGAGAATGTCGCCGATATCGCGGTTGGTCTTGCCGCAGGCTACCCAGCGCAGTACCTGCACTTCGCGCTCGGTGAGCTGGAAGCGCGCCGATAGCCTGGCATAGGCGGGGGCATCGTCGAGGCTGAGGCTGACCGGCTTCGATGCAGCACGCGCGGCCTGGAGTATGCGCGCCGTGCGCAGGTGCGAGGCGACACGGGCGAGTACCTCCTCGGGGTTGATCGGCTTGGTCACGTAGTCGATACCGCCGGCCTCGAAGCCCTGCACCACGTGCTCGCTATCGGTCAGGGCGGTCATGAACAGCACCGGGATATCGGCGCTGCTCGGCTCGGCCTTGATCCGCCGACAGGTCTCGAAACCGTCCAGCCCCGGCATCATCGCATCGAGCAGGATCAGGTCGGGCCTACGCCGCTGGATGCGGCCTAAAGCGCTTACACCGTCCAGCGCGACCAGCACCATGTAGCCGGCGTCGTCGAGAGCGTCGGAGAGCAGCGCGAGGTTGTCCGGTGTGTCGTCGACGATGAGGATGATGCCGCGCTCGGCCGACAGGTTGGCGGGCGAGCACGAGTCAGGCTGGTGGAGCGGCGCATTCATGTTCGGCCTCCTTCAGTTGGCGGTTGAATTCGTCGAGCTGGAAGTTCTTCACCAGTAGGCGCAAGGCGGCGGTGAAGCCCGCGCAGGCCGGGTCGCGCTGGTCGATATCGTCCAGGCGTTGCTGGATGCCGCGCACGTAACCCAGAGCGCCCAGTTCGCGCAGCGCCTGCAGGTCGTCGCTGCCGGGTAATGTGATGGCTTCAGGCGGCGGCAACTGCTCCTGGGTGCGGCGCAGCCAGGCCAGACCGAGCTGGTGCTGGATGCGTTCGAGCAACTGCGGGGTGTACACCGGTTTGGCCAGGTAGTCGTCGCAGTCAGCAGCGACGCTGCGTTCGCGGTCGTCGGTGAAGGCATTGGCGGAGATCACAATGATCGGCGCCTGGCAGCGTGTGTTACGGCGAATCAGGCGACTGGTTTCCCAGCCGTCCATTTGCGGCATGGACAGGTCCATCAGGATCAACGCCGGGTTGTGCAGCGCCACCTGGCGAATCGCCTCCTGGCCACTGGCGGCCTGGATCACCTCGAAGCCCAGCGGTTCGAGCATACCGGCGAGCACGCGGCGATGTTCGAGATGATCGTCCACCACCAGAATCAGGCGGCGTTCCCCCTGGTAGCCAGTGATGTCGTGCTCGACGTGTACCACCGCCTGCGGCACCCGTACTTCGGAGAGGAACAGGCGAACCTGGAAGCGTGTGCCCTGCTCGGGTTCGCTGTGTACTGACAATTCGCCGCCCATCAGTGAGGTGAGCATGCGGGTGATGGTCAGGCCGAGGCCGACACCGTTGTCCTGGCGCATCAGGTCGCCGCGTTCGAAGGGCTGGAAGATGCGCTCGATCTGTTCCGGGGCGATGCCGATACCTGTGTCGATGATCTCGAAGGTGGCGGTCTCGCGCATATAGCCCACGCGCAGACGCACCTCGCCGCGCTCGGTAAAGCGCACGGCGTTGCCCAGCAGGTTGATCAGGATCTGTCGCACGCGTTTCTCGTCGCCACGCACCACTGCCGGCATGCGGCCGATGCATTCGAGGCGAAAGCGCAGGCCTTTCTCGGCGGCCTGAGGGGTGAACATGCGTTCGATCTGGTCGATGAACTCCGGGAAGGGAATTTCCGCCAGTTCCAGGTGCAGTTTGCCGGCTTCGATCTTGGCCACGTCGAGCAGGCCGTCGATCAGTGACAGCAGGTGCGAGCCGCTACGCAGGATGGTGGCCAGGGCGTCCTGGTGCTGGCTCGGCATGGCCGCGTCGCGCTGCAGGATCTGGGTGTAGCCCAGGATGCTGTTGAGCGGCGTGCGCAATTCGTGCGATAGCCCGGTGACGTAGCGGCTCTTCGCTGCGTTGGCGGATTCCGCCGCTTCCTTGGCCTGTTGCAGGGCTTCGTCGGTCTTGCGGTGGGCTTCGATCTCCTGCATCAGCAGCAGGGTCTGTCGATCCGACTCCTCCTGCGCCACGCGGCGACTTTCGCGGGTCAATACCAGCCACCAGGCGAGCATGGCAGCGAACAACGAGAGGGTCAGAAAGGCCTTGAGGAAAGCCTGGAACAGGGTCTGGCGGACTTCCGGTTCCTGCGTCAGCAGGCTCAGCGATACCTGGCTGTAGATCAGCGCGAGTGCGCCGAACAGCATCAGTACCAGCAGGCTCAGCAGGCCCAGGTACTGCGCCAGACGGCTGTGCAGGCGCGGGATGGAAACGCGCGGGAACAGCCAGCCGATGAAGTCGTCGAGCTGATCACTCAGGCGGGCTCTGGGTTTGCAGCGATCCTCGCAGCGTGCGTCGAGCGAGCAGCACAGCGAACAGATCGGCGCGCCGTAGGCGGGGCAGTGTGCAGTGTCCGGCTCTTCGAAACGGTTGTTGCACAGACCGCACTGCACCTGGCCGGCTTCGGTATGGGGATAGAGCAGGTGTGGCTGGCGCTCGCGGGCGATGTAGTAGCGTCCGCCGGTGAGCCAGGCCAGTAGCGGCGCCAGCAGGAATGCCGAGCCTAGTGCCACGGCTGGCGAGGCCGCCTGCGCCAGGTCGCCGAACAGGCCGCCGTGGGCGAGCACCGAGAGCAGGGAGGCGATCAGCATGGCGCCGACGCCCACCGGATTGATGTCGTAGAGGTGCGCGCGTTTGAACTCGATGTATTTCGGCGACAGGCCCAGCGGCTTGTTGATCACCAGATCCGCCACCAGCGCGCCGATCCAGGCGATGGCGATATTGGCGTAGAGGCCGAGCACTTCCTCGATCGCCTCGAACACGCCCAGCTCCATCAGCATCAGGGCGATGGCCACGTTGAACACCAGCCACACCACGCGCCCGGGGTGGCTGTGGGTGATGCGGGCGAAGAAATTCGACCAGGCCAGCGAGCCGGCGTAGGCGTTGGTGACGTTGATCTTCACCTGGCTGACGATGACGAACAGCACCATGGCCGCCAGTGCCCATTGCGGCGAGGCGAACACGTAGTTGAAGGCCACCAGGTACATCTGCGTCGGCTCGGCGGCGCGTTCCATTGGGATTTCATGCTGCAGGGCGAGAAAGGCGAGGAAGGCGCCGGCGAGCATCTTCAACGCGCCGGGGATGATCCAGCCGGGGCCGGCCAGCAGCAGCGCCGTCCACCAGCGCACGCGGTTGGCGCGGGTTTTCTCCGGCAGGAAGCGCAGGTAGTCGACCTGCTCGCCGATCTGTGTGATCAGGGCCAGGGCAACGGTGCAGGCAGCGCCGAAATGCAGCAGGTTGAAGCTGCCGGGCTCGCCTTCGCGGCCGGCGAAGCTAGTCCAGTCCGATAGCGCCTCGGGGTTCTTGGCGATGACGAACACATAGGGCAGCACCAGCAGAAACAGCCACACGGGCTGCGTCCACATCTGCAGGCGATTGATCAGGGTGATGCCGTAGGCCACCAGCGGAATGATGATGATCGAGCAGATCACATAGGCCAGGGCCAGCGGGATGTTGAAGTACAGCTCCAGGGCCAGCGCCATGATCGCCGCTTCGAGGGCGAAGAACAGGAAGGTGAAGCTGGCGTAGATCAGCGAGGTGATGGTCGAGCCGATGTAGCCGAAGCCGGCGCCACGGGTGAGCAGGTCCATGTCCAGGCCGGAGCGGGCGGCGTAGTAGCTGATCGGCAGGCCAGTGAGGAAGATCACCAGGCTGACCGCGAGGATCGCCCACAGGGTGTTGGTGAAACCATAGGACAGCGCCAGGGCGCCGCCGATGGCCTCCAGGGCGAGGAACGACACGGCACCGAGCGCGGTGTTGGCGATGCGCAGCTCCGACCACTTGCGGAACGACCTGGGCGTGAAGCGCAGGGCGTAGTCCTCCATGGTCTCGTCGGCGACCCAGGCGTTGTAGTCGCGGCGAATCTTGATGATGCGCTGGGTGCCGGTTGGCTGCACGGGCGAAGTCCTGGTCGTAGGCGGATTGTAGGAGCGGCTTCAGCCGCGAAGCGTTTCCGCGCCTGAAGCGGAATGCCGCCCAGCCGCTCCTACAGGCTGAAATTGCAACTTCCATGCCCCGGCTCGGCGAGGCCTCTGCCGCGCGCGCGGGCTTCTGTCTGCCTGGTTTTTCTGCGCTCAGCTTGCACCAGGCTGGCGCAGGGCGCTGTACGTCAGATGACGTATGCCCTTACGTCATGCTGCGTATACCCCGCTCGGTGAGGG
The DNA here is from genome assembly GCF_017167985.1 of Ectopseudomonas toyotomiensis. Taxonomy (NCBI): domain Bacteria; kingdom Pseudomonadati; phylum Pseudomonadota; class Gammaproteobacteria; order Pseudomonadales; family Pseudomonadaceae; genus Ectopseudomonas; species Ectopseudomonas toyotomiensis. The sequence continues at coordinate 3,265,367 of NZ_CP070505.1, forward strand.
CAAACGCATCCTAGCTGCGAAGCCGGCGTGGTTCGGCACGAATAACCAGCACAGGAGCACGACCATGGATTCTCAACCGATTCGACTTCTTCCCCGCCGGCTGGCGGTGGGGGCGGCAGCGCTCTCGCTGCTGGCCGCCAGCCTGTTCAGCCATGTGGCCAGCGCCGAGGTGAACACCACCGGCCTGGCGGTGACCGACAGCGAGGTCACGGTCGGCATTCTGCATTCGGCCACCGGCACCATGGCCATTTCCGAAACCGGTTCGATCCAGGCCGAACGTCTGGCCATCGAGCAGATCAACGCCAGTGGCGGAGTGCTCGGCCGGCAGATCAAGGTCATTCAGGAAGATGGGGCTTCCGACTGGCCGACCTTCGCCGAGAAGGCACGCAAGCTGCTGGTCGGTGACAAGGTCGCCACCGTGTTCGGCTGCTGGACCTCGGCCTCGCGCAAGGCCGTGCTGCCGGTGTTCGAGAAGGAAAACGGCCTGCTCTACTACCCGACCTTCTACGAAGGCCTGGAGCAGTCGAAGAACGTCATCTACACCGGCCAGGAAGCGACTCAGCAAATACTCGCTGGCCTGGACTGGGTGGCCAAGGAGAAGGGCGCCAAGACCTTTTACCTGCTGGGTTCGGACTACATCTGGCCGCGTACTTCGATGAAGATCGCGCGCAAGCACATCGAGAACGTGCTCGGCGGCAAGGTGGTCGGTGAAGAGTATTACCCGCTGGGCAACACCCAGTTCGGCTCGCTGATCAACAAGATCAAGCTGCGCAAGCCTGACGTAGTCTTCGCTGCCGTGGTCGGTGGCTCCAACGTCGCCTTCTACAAGCAGATGAAAGCCGCCGGCGTCACCGCCGACAAGCAGACCCTGCTGACCCTGTCGGTCACCGAAGACGAGCTGCTGGGTATTGGTGGCGAGAACATGGCCGGCTTCTACGCCTCGATGAAGTACTTCCAGAGCCTGGACAACCCGAACAACGCCGCCTTCGTCGAAGCCTTCAAGGCCAAGTACGGCAAGGATGCGGTGATCGGTGACGTGACCCAGGCCGCCTACCTCGGCCCATGGCTGTGGAAAGCCGCGGTGGAGAAAGCCGGTAGCTTCGACATCGACAAGGTGGTCGCCGCTTCCCCGGGCATCGAGCTGGACACCGCGCCGGAAGGCTACGTCAAGGTGCACGACAACCATCACCTGTGGAGCAAGACCCGCATCGGTGAAGTGCAGAAGGACGGTCAGTTCAAGGTGGTATTCGAGTCCGACCTGATCGAGCCGAACCCCTTCCCGGAAGGCTACCAGTAAGTAACACCCTCTCGTAGGAGCCGGCTTGCTGGCGATCAATGAATCGCCGGCAAGCCGGTTCCTACCGGCTTTTCTCTTTTCTTCTGGAGACCATCGACATGGAATGGCTATCGGAATTCGGCGCCATCGCAGCCATGCAGGGGTTCAACGGCTTGTCCGTGTTCTGCGTGCTGCTGCTGATGGCTCTGGGGCTGGCGATCATCTTCGGGCAGATGGGCGTGATCAATATGGCCCATGGCGAGTTTCTCACCATCGGCGCCTACACCACCTTCGCGGTGTCCTCGCTGACCTCCAGTTATGCACCGGCCTTCGGGCCTTACTACTTCTTCCTGGCGATCATCCTCTCGTTCTTCATCGCCGGCGCCATCGGCTGGCTGGTGGAGTGGGCGATGATCAGCAAGCTCTACCAGCGTCCGCTGGACACCCTGCTGGCCACCTGGGGGCTGTCTCTGGTGATGCAGCAGGGTTTTCGCTCGATCTTCGGCGCGCGTGAAGTCAGCGCCACGCTGCCGGACTGGCTGATGGGCTCGTGGAACCCGACCGAGGCCATCGACATTCCGCGCAATGGCCTGTTCGTCATGGGCCTGACCCTGCTGCTCACCGCGCTGCTGTTTCTGATGATCTACCGCTCGCGCTGGGGCCTGCAGGTGCGCGCCACCATGCAGAACCGGGTGATGGCTCGCTCTGTGGGCATCAACACCAAGCGCGTCGACCGCATGACCTTCGCCCTCGGCTGTGGCGTTGCCGGTGTTGCGGGCGCGGCCTTTACCACCATCGGTTCGACCGGGCCTACGGCAGGTTCGCTGTACATCGTCGACACCTTCCTGGTGGTGGTGTTCGGCGGTGCGTCCAGCCTGCTCGGCACCATTGCCTCGGCGTTCAGCATCGCCCAGGCGCAATCGCTGCTGGAGTTCTTCACCAGTGGTTCGATGGCCAAGGTGCTGACCCTGTCCGCCGTGGTGCTGATTCTGATGCTGCGTCCGCAGGGGCTGTTCTCGGCCAAGGTGCGCAAATGAACAGTCACTTTCAACCTACTGCGCGCCGCATCTGCGGCGGCGCGCGGTGCTCGCTTGCTCGACGTACTGCGTGTACGCCTTCGTCGCTGTGCTCCGGGCTTCTTGCAGCTGGGGCTGCTCGCTACGGTTCAAAGCGACTTTTTGTATGCAGGGGGATTAACTGATGAAAAACGCATACGAAAGCCTGCTCGGCGGCAAGCAAGGCGCCATCGGCCTGGCGCTGCTCGCCGCGCTGATCCTGGTGGTGTTTCCGCTGGCGCTGGATGCCTTCCGCCTGAACATGGTAGGCAAGTACCTGACCTACGCCTTCGTCGCCGTTGGCCTTGTGCTGTGCTGGGGTTATGGCGGCATCCTGAGCCTTGGCCAGGGCATCTTCTTCGGCCTCGGCGGTTACTGCATGGCGATGTTCCTCAAGCTCGAGGCGTCCGACCCGGAAAGCACCAAGATCCAGTCCACACCCGGCATCCCGGACTTCATGGACTGGAATCAGATCACCGAACTGCCGCTGTTCTGGGAACCCTTCCACAGCCTGAGCTTCACCCTGATCGCGGTGGTGGCGGTGCCGGTGTTGTTGGCCTTGGTGATCGGTATTGCGATGTTCAAGCGCCGCGTCGGTGACGTGTACTTTTCCATCGTCACCCAGGCCATCGCGCTGATCCTCACCGTGCTGATCATCGGCCAGCAGGGGCTGACCGGTGGCGTCAACGGCATCACCGACCTGCGCACGCTCAAGGGCTGGGACATCCGTAGCGACGAGGCCAAACTGATCCTCTACTTCGTCAGTGCGGCGCTGCTCATCGGCTGCATCCTCATCGCCCGTTTCATCATCGCCTCGAAGCTTGGTCGACTGTTACTAGCGATGCGCGACAAGGAGGAACGGGTGCGCTTCTCCGGCTACGACGTGGCCAGTTTCAAGATCTTCGTGTTCTGCGTCGGCGCGGCGTTCGCCGGCATCGGCGGGGCGATGTTCACCTTGCAGGTGGGCTTCATGTCGCCGAGCTTCGTCGGCATCGTGCCATCGATCGAAATGGTCATCTTCGCCGCGGTCGGCGGGCGCCTGTCGCTGCTCGGTGCGGTGTACGGCGCGCTACTGGTCAACTTCGGCAAGACCTATTTCTCCGAGAGCTTCCCCGAGCTGTGGCTGTACCTGATGGGCGGCCTGTTCATCGTCGTGGTCATGTATTTCCCCAATGGTCTGGCCGGCCTGTGGGACAGCCACGGTAAGCGCTGGCTGGCGCGATTGCGGCGCAAACCACAGGCGGTCGCTACGCCGGCTCCCGTGGTCGTTGCCAGCAGCAAGCGTCCCACCCCTGAACTGGAGACCACGCCATGAACAGCCCAGCAGGCTTTCAGGCCGCCAAGCCGGTACTGGCCATCGAGGGGCTGACCGTGTCCTTCGACGGCTTCAAGGCGGTCAACGACCTCAACCTCTACGTCGACCGCAACGAGGTGCATGTGGTGATCGGCCCCAACGGGGCCGGCAAGACCACGGTGCTCGACCTTATCTGCGGCAAGACCCGCGCCACCGCCGGCAGCATCGATTTCGACGGCCGTGAGCTGACCAGGATGCGCGAGTTCGACATCGTCCGTGCGGGCGTCGGGCGCAAGTTCCAGAACCCGTCGATCTACGAAAACCTGACGGTGTTCGAGAACCTGGAAATGTCTTACCCGGCCGGGCGCAAGGTGTTCGGCGCGCTGTTCTTCAAGCGCACGCAGGAGGTGATCGAGCGGGTCGAGCAGGTGGCGCAGGAAATCATGCTCGGCGATCACCTGCACCGCCAGGCCGACCTGCTTTCGCACGGGCAGAAGCAGTGGCTGGAGATCGGCATGCTGCTGATGCAGGACCCGCAACTGCTGATGCTCGACGAGCCGGTGGCCGGCATGAGCGTGAGCGAGCGAGTGGCCACGGCCGATCTGCTCAACCGCATCAGCCAGGGCCGCTCGGTGCTGGTCATCGAGCACGACATGGAGTTCGTGAAAAGCATCGCTCACCGCGTCACCGTGCTGCACCAGGGCAAGGTGCTGGCCGAGGGCAGCATGGACGCGGTGCAGAGCAACCCGAAGGTGATCGAGGTGTACCTGGGGCATTGATGGTCATGGCTACGAAACGGTGCGCGCGGCGCACCCTACACCCGGGTATCAGACCGTAGGGTGCGCGGTGCGCACCGCCTATGTTGGAGTGACAAACATGTTCCAGATCAGCAACCTCGCTTCCGGCTACGGCCAGAGCCAGATCCTCCACGAGCTCAACCTCGACGTGGCGAAGAAGGAAATCGTCGCGGTGATGGGCCGTAACGGCATGGGCAAGACCACCTTGTTCAAGAGCCTGATGGGCATCCTGCCGCAGTGGGGCGGGCAGATCCGCGTGGACGGCAAGGATGTGTCGAAACTGGAGACCCATCAGCGTGTGGAAAGCGGCATCGCCTACGTGCCGCAGGGGCGGATGATTTTCTCGCACATGACCGTGCTGGAAAATATCCAGACCGGACTGCCGGCCTCCGCCGGGGGCAAGGTGCCGGACGATCTCTATGCGTTGTTCCCGGTGCTGCTCGAGATGCGCCACCGCAAGGGTGGCAACCTTTCCGGTGGGCAGCAGCAACAGTTGGCCATCGCCCGCGCGCTGGCCACCAACCCCAAGGTGCTGCTGCTCGATGAGCCGACCGAGGGCATCCAGCCGTCGATCATCAAGGACATCGCCCGCAGCCTGAAGGAGATCCGCAACATACGCGATCTGACCATCGTCGTGTCCGAGCAGGTGCTGTCGTTCACCATGGAAATCGCCGACCGTTTTCTGGTCATCGAGAAGGGCAAGTTCGTCGTCGAGGAAACCCGCGACAAGGTCGATGAGGCGAGCATCAGCCGTTATCTGTCGGTGTAGGTTTCTGTGTGATCGATGTAGGAGCGGCTTCAGCCGCGAATCGCGGCTGGAGCGGAATGCCGCCCAGCTGCTCCTACGAAGGTGCAAGCACTTGGTTTTCCGCTTTACGGCCACTGTGTTCTCCATGCAGTGGCCGCTTTTTCGCGCCCGCGAAAAATGCCTGAAGCCCTCGTGAATACGGACTCCAAGGCATACGTCATCCAACGTATTTGCCGATTCCCCCGCACGTTCGAGACTGGCTGCGTATCCCGGCACAGGCCGGCATTCCTCACAGGTCTTATGGAGCTCAGTCATGACCGATACCCTGATCAAGGTCGACCTCAACCAGGCTGCTACCGATAACGAACAGGTGCACAACCGCTGGCACCCGGACATTCCCATGGCCTGCTGGGTCAACCCGGGCGATGACTTCATCCTCGAGACCTACGACTGGACCGGCGGTGCGATCAAAAACAACGACGACGCCAGCGATGTGCGTGACGTCGACCTGTCCACCGTGCATTACCTGTCCGGCCCGGTGGGCGTGAAAGGCGCTCAGCCGGGCGACCTGCTGATCGTCGAGCTGCTCGATATCGGCGCCAAGCAGGACATGCTCTGGGGCTTCAACGGCTTCTTCTCGAAGAACAATGGCGGTGGTTTTCTCACCGACCACTTCCCCTCTGCACAGAAGTCGATCTGGGACTTCGAGGGCATGTTCACCAAGAGCCGGCACATTCCCGGCGTGCGTTTCGCCGGCCTGATCCACCCCGGCCTGATCGGCTGCCTGCCGGATCACAAGATGCTCGCCGACTGGAACAAGCGCGAGCAGGCGCTGATCGATACCAACCCGACCCGCGTACCGCCGCTGGCCAACCCGCCGTTCGCCAGCACCGCGCACATGGGCAAGATGAAGGGCGAGGCGCGCGACCTGGCGGCCGCTACCGGCGCGCGCACCGTGCCGCCACGTGAGCACGGCGGCAACTGCGACATCAAGGATCTGTCGCGCGGCTCGAAGATCTTCTTTCCGGTCTATGTCGACGGCGCCGGCCTGTCGGTGGGTGACCTGCACTTCAGCCAGGGCGACGGCGAGATCACCTTCTGCGGCGCCATCGAGATGGCCGGCTGGGTGCACATGAAGGTGGAGCTGATCAAGGGCGGCATGGCCAAGTACGGCATCAAGAACCCGATCTTCAAGCCCAGCCCGATCGTGCCCACCTACAACAACTACCTGATCTTCGAAGGCATCTCGGTCGACGACGACGGCAAACAGCACTATCTGGACGTCAACCTGGCCTACAAGCAGGCCTGCCTCAACGCCATCAACTACCTGACCAAGTTCGGCTACTCGCCGGCCCAGGGCTACTCGCTACTCGGCTCAGCGCCGGTGCAGGGGCATATCAGCGGTGTGGTCGATATCCCCAACGCCTGCGCCACGCTGTGGCTGCCGACCGACATCTTCGAGTTCGACATCAACCCCAGCGCCAGCGGCCCGACCAAGTTCCTTGACGGCAGCATCGACCTGCCCATCGCCTACGACAAGTGATGCTCATGCGCACGGCCACCCTAGGGTGCGCCGTGCGCACCGAATTTATCGAGGTTTTGCCATGCCCATCTACGAATACGATTGCCCGAGTTGCGGCGACTTCAGCGTGCTGCGGCCGATGGCCGAACGTGACGCCGCTTGCGCCTGCCCGTACTGCGACGCGCCGAGCGAGCGGGTGATTCTCAGCGCACCGGGGTTGACCAGCATGGCCGGCAGCCAGCGCCGCGCCCATGAAACCAACGAGCGCAGCGCCCACGCGCCGCAGAGCCTGGAAGAGTACAAGGCCAACCGCAAGCACCCGGCCGGCTGCAGTTGCTGCGGCCCGAGCAAACCGGTCGAACGCACCAAGGCCAACCCCCACGGCCTCAAGGCCAGCCCATCGGCACGGCCGTGGATGATCAGTCACTGAGGCTGTTTATTGGGTCCCCGCTTGCGCGGGGATGACGTGGGTTTTCACCGTCATTCCCGCGAAGGCGGAAATCCAGTTCGCAGAACGTTCCTGTAGGAGCGGCTGGGCGGCATTGCGCTTCAGCCGCGATAAACGGCCACACAGAGAAAACTTCGCGGCTGAAGCCGCTCCCACAAAACCTCGTCAACCGGAGGATTTTCAGCCATGCGCCACGGCGATATTTCCAGCAGCCCCGATACCGTCGGCGTCGCCGTCGTCAATTACAAGATGCCGCGCCTGCACAGCAAGGCCGAGGTGCTCGACAATGCGCGAAAGATCGCCGAGATGATCAAGGGCATGAAGCTCGGCCTGCCTGGCATGGACCTGGTGGTGTTCCCCGAGTACAGCACCATGGGCATCATGTACGACAAGGACGAGATGATGGCCACCGCCGCTACCATCCCCGGCGAGGAAACGGCGATCTTCTCCGCCGCCTGCCGCGAGGCCAAGACCTGGGGCATCTTCTCGCTCACCGGTGAGCGTCATGAAGAGCACCCGCACAAGGCGCCGTACAACACGCTCATCCTGATCAACGACCAGGGCGAGATCGTCCAGCGCTATCGCAAGTGCATTCCCTGGTGCCCCATCGAGGGCTGGTATCCGGGCGACCGTACCTATGTGTCCGAAGGCCCCAAGGGCATGAAGATCAGCCTGATCATCTGCGACGACGGTAACTACCCGGAAATCTGGCGCGACTGCGCGATGAAGGGCGCCGAGCTGATCGTGCGCTGCCAGGGCTACATGTACCCGGCCAAGGATCAGCAGGTGCTGATGGCCAAGACCATGGCCTGGGCCAACAACTGCTACGTAGCGGTGGCCAACGCCACTGGCTTCGACGGCGTGTACAGCTACTTCGGCCACTCGGCGCTGATCGGCTTCGACGGCCGCACCCTGGGCGAATGCGGTGAAGAGGAAATGGGCATCCAGTACGCTCAACTGTCGGTATCGCAGATTCGCGACGCGCGGGCCAATGACCAGTCGCAGAACCACCTGTTCAAGCTGCTCCATCGTGGCTACACCGGCGTTTACAACTCCGGCGACGGCGACAAGGGCGTGGCCGATTGTCCGTTCGAGTTCTACCGCACTTGGGTGCTGGATGCGCAGAAGGCCCAGGAGGACGTGGAGAAACTCACCCGCTCAAGCATCGGCGTGGCTGACTGCCCGGTGGGCGAGTTGCCGCATCCGGGCAAGGAGCGGGTGGTGTAGGGTGCGCCGTGCGCACCATGAGAACCATTGGTGCGCACGGCGCACCCTACGGGTAGCTGTCTCATGCCTTTTGCCAACGATATGATCGACAGCAACCGTGAGCGCCTGGAGCACCAAGGCGTTACCCGGCTGCAATCACGTTTCCTCTTCGAGCCCGCTGCCGTGATGGCCCTGCTACGTTCGCGTATCGTCGGCCAGGACGCGGTGCTGGCGCAGGTCGAGGCCATGCTCAAGGTGATCAAGGCCGATATCGGCGAGCGTGAGCGGCCGCTGGCGGTCAACCTGTTCATGGGCCCGACGGGCGTCGGCAAGACCGAGATCGTGCGCCTGCTGGCCCAGGCTATCCATGGTCGCGCCGACGCCTTGTGCCGCATCGACATGCACACCCTGGCCCAGGAACACTACGCCGCCGCGTTGACTGGCGCGCCGCCCGGTTACGTCGGAAGCAAGGAAGGCACCACGCTGTTCGATGCCGAAGCGATTGCCGGAAGTTTCGGCCGGCCCGGCATCGTACTGTTCGACGAACTGGAGAAGGCCAGCCCGGAAGTGCTGCGCAGCCTGCTCGGCATTCTCGAACATGGCCGGCTGACCCTGACCGCCGGCAGCCGTACCCTGGATTTCCGCAACAGCCTGATCTTCATGACCAGCAACGTCGGCGCGCAGCAGGCGCAGCGCTACCGGGAGCGTTTCACGCGCGGTTGGCGGCGTTGGTTGGGGCTGGCACCGAAAGGCGAGGGTGCATTGCTGGAGCAGGTGCTGCACGAGCGTTTCGAGCCGGAATGGCTCAATCGCCTCGACCGCATTCTGGTCTTCGAGCGTGTCGACGAGCAGTGGTTGGATGCCTTGCTGAATATCGAACTGGACAAGCTCAACCAGCGCCTGGGCCGCCAGGGCCGCTCACTACAGGTGGAGCAGAGCGCCCGCGCCTGGCTGTGTCGCGAGCATGACATTCGTTTCGGCGCCAGGGCCCTGGCGCGCCGTATACGCACCGAGCTGGAGCCGGCAATTGCTGAGCGGCTATTGGCGCAACCGGATCTGCTCCGCTTGTCCTGCACAGCTAAAGATGGCCACCTGTTGATCAATTAGCAGCCGGTTTCTCTACACTCTGTAGAGCGTTGGGTGGCGACACGTCCAGCATACGGCTTTGCAAGTGCAGCCTTACTCGCAGAATCGCTGAACTCTATCCCTCACTTCGCATCCACAGATCACGGCCCCGATCTCCGGGGGCAGCGTTTCGGGGAGCGAGCAATGACTGACAACAACAAGGCGCAGCTCCTGCGCATCAAGCTTACGGTTTGGGCGACAGTCGTTCTGGGCGCGCTGCTGGCGCTCGGTGGCGCTTATCTGCTGTGGCTGGGCGGTTCCTGGTACTACCTGCTGGCCGGCCTCGGCCTGCTGTTGGTGGGCGTGCTGATTCATCGCCGTCAGCGCGCGGCGCTGTGGCTGTATGCCCTGGTGTTGCTGGCGAGCCTGGCCTGGACAGTCTTCGAGGTGGGGTTCGATTGGTGGCAGATGGCGCCGCGCATCGACCTGTGGTGCGTGCTCGGCCTCTGGCTACTGTTGCCTTGGATCAACCGGCACATCGCGCCTGGGCAACCCTGGCGTGACGGTGCCAGCGTGATGCTGGGTATCGGCCTGCTGCTGGGCGCGGGTATGGCGGGCTATTCGCTGACCCAGGATTACCATCGCCTGCCCGGCCGTTTCGACGAGCCGCGCATGGCAGCTTCCGCCGTAGTGCCAACCCGGCGTTCGGCCAGTGAATGGACCGCCTATGGCGGCTCGTCGCGCGGCGAACGCTACGCCAGCGCCGAGCAGATCACTACCGCCAACGTCGGACGGCTGAAGAAGGCCTGGGAGTTTCACACCGGCGATCTGCCTGGCGAGGGCGACCCCGGCGAGATTACCAATCAGGTGACGCCGCTGAAGATCGGCGACAACCTGTTCATCTGCACGCCGCACAGCATCGCCATCGCCGTGGATGCCGATACTGGCGAGGAGCGCTGGCGCTTCGACCCGGCCATCAACCGCCAGGCCGAGTACTACCAGCACATGACCTGCCGCGGTCTGGCCTATCACGATGCGGCAGCCTATGCCGGGCCCCTGATCGCGGCGCGAGACGGCGTGGCCCCCGAGCTTTCGCCGCAGGCACCGCCGCGCTGCACCCAGCGGCTGTTCCTGCCGACCAACGACGCCACCCTGTACGCGCTCGATGTGCACGACGGCAAGCCTTGCGAGGATTTCGGCGAGGGCGGCATGGTCGATCTCAAGGTGGGATTGGGCGACGACGCGCTGGGCGTCTACCTGCCCACCTCGCCGCCGGTGGTCACCGAGAAGCTGGTCATCGTCGGCGGTTCGGTGACCGACAACGGTTCGGTGGATTCGCCGGGCGGAGTGATCCGCGCCTACGATGTGCGCAGCGGCGAGCTGGTGTGGAACTTCGACCCCGGTCGCCCCGGGGCCACCGAGCCCTTGCCCGCGGGCGAGACCTACGTGCGCAGCACGCCGAACTCCTGGACCATCGCCACGGCGGACGAAGCGCTGGGCCTGGTGTACATCCCCATGGGCAACCAGACACCTGACCAGTGGGGCGTGCAGCGCAGCCCCGAGGCGGAGCGCTTCACTGCGTCGCTGGTGGCGCTGGAGCTGGAAACCGGCCGGGTACGCTGGGAGTTCCGCACCGTGCACCATGACCTCTGGGATCGCGACCTGCCATCGCAGCCCACCCTGGTGGATATCGAAGGCCCTAACGGGCCGCTGCCGGCGATTATCCAGGCGACCAAGCGCGGCGACCTCTACGTGCTCGACCGGCGCAGCGGCGAACCTATCGTGTCGGTCAGCGAGCAACCGGTGCCGCAGGGCACGGTGGAGGGCGACTTCACCGCACCGACCCAGCCAGCCTCCGCGCTCAGCTATGCCCCTGAGCAGCCACTGCACGAGCGCGACATGTGGGGCGGTACGCCGTTCGACCAGTTGATCTGCCGCATCCAGTTCCACCGCCTGCGTTACGAGGGTGATTTCACCCCGCCGTCGGAGCAGGGCTCGCTTATCTATCCGGGTAACGTCGGGGTGTTCAACTGGCCCTCGCTGGCGGTCGATCCGCAGCGGCAGATCCTCTTCGGCGCGCCGAACTATCTGGCCTTCGTCTCGCGCCTGGTCAAACGCGAGGAGGGTGGCGAACAGGCCGGTGCCGGCGGCAGCGAGCGCGGCCTGCAACCCAACCTCGGCGCGCCTTACATGGTTAGCCTGGAGCCTTTCCTGTCACCGCTGGGGTTGCCTTGCCAGGCGCCGCCATGGGGTTATGTCACGGCGGTGGATCTGCGCAGCATGGACAAGGTCTGGCAACGCAAGAACGGCACCAGCCGCGACAGCGCGCCACTGGGTATTCCCCTGACCGTTGGTGTGCCGAACCTCGGTGGCCCGCTGATTACCGCCAGTGGCCTGGGTTTTCTCAGTGGCACGCTGGACTACTACCTGCGCGCCTACGACATGCGCACCGGCGAGGAGCTATGGAAGGACAGATTGCCGGCAGGCGGCCAGGCCACGCCCATCAGCTACGTCTCGGAAAAGACCGGCAAGCAATACGTGGTGGTGATGGCCGGCGGGCATGGCTCGTTCGGCACGCGCCTGGGCGACTCGCTGGTGGCCTGGACGCTGGAGGAGGATGAGTAGATGGCGCAAGGCCCGCAGAGCGGGCCTTGTTCGATGTCAGTGATGCTCGCGCGTGGCGCGGAATTTGATCTCCGGCCAGCGCTCTTCCATCAGGCTGAGGTTGACGCGGGTCGGGGCCAGGTAGGTGAGGTGGCCGCCGCCGTCCATGGCGAGGTTCTCATAGGCCTTGTCCTTGAACTCCTTGAGCTTCTTCTCGTCGCTGCATTCGATCCAGCGCGCCGACCAGACGTTGATCGCCTCGTAGGCGCACTCCACCTTGTATTCCTCCTTCAGGCGGCTGGCGACCACGTCGAACTGCAGCACACCGACGGCGCCGAGCACGATGTCGTTGTTGCGCTCGGGGAAGAACACCTGGGTGGCGCCTTCCTCGGCCAGCTCCTGCAGGCCCTGGCGCAGCTGCTTGGATTTCAGCGGGTCTTTCAGGCGCACGCGGCGGAACAGTTCCGGGGCGAAGTGCGGGATGCCGGTGAAGCCCAGGTTCTCGCCTTCGGTGAAGGTGTCGCCGATCTGGATGGTGCCGTGGTTGTGCAGACCGATGATGTCGCCAGCGTAGGCTTCTTCCAGGTGCTCACGCTCGCTGGAGAAGAAGGTCAGGGCGTCGCCGACGCGCACGTCCTTGCCCAGGCGGGCGTGGCGCATCTTCATGCCCTGGGTGTACTTGCCCGAGCAGATGCGCATGAAGGCGATGCGGTCGCGGTGTTTGGGGTCCATGTTCGCCTGGATCTTGAACACGAAGCCGGAGAATTTCTCCTCGGTCGGCTCCACAGTGCGCTCGTTGGCCGCACGTGGCAGTGGGCGCGGCGCCCAGTCGACCACGGCATCGAGTACATGGTCGACGCCGAAGTTGCCCAGTGCGGTGCCGAAGAACACCGGGGTCATCGTGCCCTTGAGGAAGGCTTCAGGTTCGAACGCATGGCAGGCGCCCTGCACCAGTTCCAGCTCGTCGACGAAGCGCTCGTACATGTCGCCGAGGTGGTTGCGGGCCTCGTCGGAATCCAGCTTCTCGATGATCTTGACTGCGGTGCGCTCGTGGCCGTGACCCGGGGTGTAGACGATGATGTAGTCGCCGGTCAGGTGGTAGACGCCCTTGAAGTCCTTGTAGCAGCCGATTGGCCAGGTGATCGGCGCGGCCTTGATGTTGAGCACCGCCTCGATCTCGTCGAGCAGCTCGATGGGATCGCGGATGTCGCGGTCGAGCTTGTTGATGAAGCTGACGATGGGCGTGTCGCGCAGGCGGCAGACGTCCATCAGGGCGATGGTGCGTGGCTCGACGCCCTTACCGCCATCGAGCACCATCAGTGCGCTGTCTACGGCGGTCAGGGTGCGGTAGGTATCCTCGGAGAAGTCTTCGTGGCCTGGGGTGTCGAGCAGGTTGATCATGTGCTCGCGGTAGGGAAACTGCATCACCGAGGTGGTGATGGAGATACCGCGCTGCTTCTCCATCTCCATCCAGTCGGAAGTGGCATGACGGTCGGATTTACGCGACTTCACCGTGCCGGCAACCTCGATGGCCTTGCCCATAAGCAACAGCTTCTCGGTGATGGTGGTCTTACCGGCGTCCGGGTGGGAAATGATGGCGAAGGTACGGCGCTTGGCGACTTCGGCGGCCTGGGTGGTCATGAATATGTGCCTGGATGGAGTCGTTGAGGGTGCCACGGCACCCGTAAAACGCGGGATTATACCGATAACTGCGAGCTCTGGCGGAGAGCGGCTATCGGTTTTCAGATGGGTCGGTAGGTGATGCTGCCGGGCAGTGCCGCAGATGCGTAAATATCGCGTAAATGAATGGTTATGAAAATTATTCCCATATAGAGTGGCCGCCCGTCGCAGTGGGTCAGGGTAAGGGTGGCTCCGTCGTGTTCAAGAAAATCATCTTCCAGTTGCACTGGTTCTTCGGTATCAGCGCCGGCCTGGTGCTGGCCATCATGGGGATTACAGGCGCGCTCTACAGTTTCGAGGGCGAGATAACCCGGGCACTCAACGCCGAGCGCTGGCAGATTCATCCCAGCGCGCAGGGGCATCTCACGCCAGGCGAGCTGGCTGCGAAGATCGAGGCCGCTACCGCTGATCGCGTCACCGGGCTATGGGTCGATGGTCGCCATGACGGACCTGGCAACGCTTTTCTCGTACCTGCGCCGGGGGAGCGGCGGGGGCCGCGCGTTGTGTTCGACCCCTACACCGGTGAGGTGCTGGCCGAGCCCGTTGGCCAGGACTTCTTCCACCTGATGCTGATGCTGCACCGCTTCCTGGCCATGGGCGAAGTGGGCAAGCAGGTCACGGCTGCCAGTACGATTGCGTTGATTTTCTTCTGCTTGTCAGGCCTGTACCTGCGTTGGCCGCGCAAGGCCGCGAGCTGGCGCACCTGGCTGACTCTGGACTGGAAGAAGAAAGGCCGCAGCTTCAACTGGGATCTGCACGCCGTTGCGGGCACCTGGGCGCTGCTGTTCTATCTTTGCGCGGGGCTGACCGGTCTCTACTGGTCCTATGACTGGTACCGCGAAGGGCTGACGCGCATGCTCTCCGATACCCCGCCCGAGCAGCGCGGCGAGCGTGGCCGCGGCGGTCGCCAGGCTCCCAGTGGCCCTGCACCGGAAGTCGACTACGACGCCGTATGGCAGAGCATCCAGCAGGCCGCCGGGCCCAAGCTGGTCGCCTGGAACCTGCGCCTGCCGCCAGTGGCGGGGCAGCCGGCGACGGTCTTCTACATACTCGATGGCGCCGAGCACGTGCGCGCTTTGAACCAGTTTCAGATCGACCCTAAAAGCGGCGAAGTCAGTCGCCACGAGCGCTACGCCGACAAGAGCTTCAAGGCGCAGTTGCTGACCAGTGTCTACGCGCTGCACGTTGGCGAGTACTTCGGTATGCCCGGGCGCATCCTGATGATGCTGGCCACGGCGGCTATGCCGCTGTTCTTCGTTACCGGCTGGCTGCTCTATCTGGATCGCCGGCGCAAGAAGCGCGCTGCGCTGGCTGCGCGCGGTGCGCTGAAAACGGATGATTCAGGCGAAGGCTGGTTGGTGGGTTTTGCCAGCCAGAGCGGCTTTGCCGAGCAACTGGCCTGGCAGAGCGCCGGGCAGTTGCAGGCTGCGGGTATCCCGGTGCGGGTCGAGCCGCTGTCGCGTCTCGATGCCGACAGCCTGCGGCAGACGCGCAAGGCACTGTTCGTGGTCAGCACCTTCGGTGACGGCGAGGCGCCGGACGCTGCGCAGGGTTTCGAGCGCAGGGTGCTGGGCGGCTCGCTGCCACTCGAACAACTGAGCTATGCCATGCTGGCCCTGGGCGACCGCCAGTACCAGCACTTCTGCGGCTTCGCTCGGCGTATCAACGACTGGCTGGGTTTGCAGGGCGCGCAGCGCCTGTTCGACAGCGTCGAGGTCGATGGCGTCGATCAGGCCGCGCTGCAGCGCTGGCAACAGCAGCTGAGCGAGCTGACCGGCGCTGCGCCGATTCGCTTCGAAGAGGCGCCCTGGCAAAGCTGGACGCTGGCCGAGCGGCGCCTGCTCAATCCTGGCAGCCAGGGCGCACCGGTGTTCTTCATCGGCCTGACGCCGCCTGCGCAGAGCACCTGGCAGGCCGGCGACATTCTGGAAATTCATCCACGCCATGCCTCTGCGCGCGTGCAGGCCTGGCTGCAGCACTCCGGCTGCGACGGCCTCGAGCCGGTGACGCTCGATGGTCAGGTGATGAGCCTGCGCGAAGCTCTCGCCGAACGCCAGTTACCGGAAAGCCTCGCGCACCTGGTCGGCCTGCATGCCCAGGCGCTGGTCGACGCCCTGGCGCCGCTGGGTACGCGGGAATACTCCATCGCCTCGGTGGCGGCCGATGGCATGCTGCAGTTGATCGTGCGTCAGGCCGTGCAGGCCGACGGCAGTCTTGGCCTCGGTTCCGGCTGGCTGACCGAGCATCTGCCTGCAGGCGGGCAACTGCTGGCGCGGGTGCGGCGCAACGGCGGCTTTCATCTGCCGGACGACGACCGCCCGCTGATCCTGATCGGCAACGGCACCGGCCTGGCCGGACTGCGCTCGCTGCTGCGCGCAAGGGCGCTGGCCGGGCAGGGGCGCAACTGGCTGCTGTTCGGCGAGCGCAACCGCGCTTGCGACTTCTTCTGTGGCGACGAGCTGCAGGCGGCGCATGCCGCAGGCGAGCTACAGCATCTGGATCTGGTGTTCTCCCGCGATCAGGCGGAGAAACGCTATGTTCAGGATCTGCTGCGTGAGCAGAGCGAGCGCCTGCGTGCCTGGCTGGCCGAGGGCGCGGCGATCTATGTCTGTGGCAGCCTGCAAGGCATGGCCGGTGGCGTGGATGCGGTGCTGCGTGAGCTACTTGGCGATGAGGCGGTGGACGATCTGGTCGAGGAAGGGCGTTACCGCCGCGACGTGTATTGAGGGTGATCGACCGGGCCGCGCGGGCAGCAGTTGCCGAAGTGATTTTTATATATGAGAATCATTCGCCTTAATTGCCTGGGTAACCCACATGACCGCCAGCCTGGCTCGCATCCTGATCGTCGAGGACGATCGCACCCTGGCCGCCCAGCTCGGCGAGCTGCTGCGTGGTCAGGGTTATGCCACCAGCGCCTGTCACCTGGGTGAGGCGGGGCTGGAGACGGCGCTGCGCGAGGCGCCGGACCTGCTCCTGCTTGACGTAATGCTGCCGGACGTCAACGGCTTTTCCGTGCTGCGCCGCCTGCGCGAGCAACAGCAGACTCCGGTGATCATGCTCACCGCATGCGGGGCTGAGGAGGAGCGCATTCGCGGCCTGCGCCATGGTGCAGACGATTACCTGCCCAAGCCTTTCAACATCACCGAACTGCAATTGCGCATCGACGCCGTGTTGCGCCGCACGCGCCCGCAGGAGAGTGCGCGCGTCGGCCAGGCGGTCCAGTTGCAGGTCGACGAACTGCAACTGGACCGCCACGCCCAGCAGGCGCGTGTCGCAGGCTGCGACCTGGCGCTGACGCCACTGCAGTTCCGCCTGCTCTGGTTGCTGGTCAGCCATCGCGGTGAGGCGCTGAGCAAACCCTACCTGTACCGCATGGCGCTGGAGCGTGAGTACAGCCAGTACGACCGCAGCCTGGACATGCACATCAGCCGTATCCGTCGCCGTCTGGGCGAGGCTGGCCTGGGCGCCGACCGGCTGCAGACTCTGCACGGCCGTGGTTACGCCTTCACATGAATAACCGTCTGTTCTGGAAGCTGTGCCTGGTCATCGGCCTGGGCAGCGTACTGCTGTTCTGGATCATCGCCCGCGTAGCCTGGCAGACCGAGGAGCGCATGAGCTTCATCGATGCCGAGCACCAGCGCACCTTGCGTCACTACGGCGAGCAGGCCGAGGCGATGTACCGCGCTGGCGATCATGAAGCCCTGGCGCGCTGGCTTACTACCCTGCAGCAGCAAGAGCAGACCTGGGCGGCAGTGGTCGAATCCGAGGTGCGACCGTTGGCTGGCAGCGTGCTCAACGAGCGCTTCTACGAGGGCTTCGGCCTGGGCCGCGACGTGAGCTGGAAGATTCACCTCTACTTCCAGGAAAACCCCATCATGGATCTGCCGTTCGCCGACGGCCGGACCCATTTCCTGATCATCCTGCCGCAGCGCATGCGCCCCGGACTCAACTGGCATTACGCCAAGCTGCTGCTGCAACTGGTGGTGCCGCTGGTGCTGATGCTGATCGTCTGCCTGGTGCTCTACCACCATCTGATGCAGCCGCTCGGTCGTCTGGAGCAGGCCACCCGGCAGTTCAGCGATGGTCGCCTGGATGTGCGCGTGCGCTCGCTGCTGGGCTCGCGCAACGACGAGCTGGCGCGCCTGGCCGAAACCTTCGACGCCATGGCCGCGCGCACCGGGCAACTGATCATCGACCAGCGTCAGCGTCTCGCGGATATGTCCCACGAGCTGCGCACGCCGCTGACGCGCATCGAGATGGCGGTGAGCCTGGCCGAGCAGGATGGCGGCCAGCGCCAGTTGCTCGAACGTATCCGCGACGACTGCGCCGG
The DNA here is from genome assembly GCF_017167985.1 of Ectopseudomonas toyotomiensis. Taxonomy (NCBI): domain Bacteria; kingdom Pseudomonadati; phylum Pseudomonadota; class Gammaproteobacteria; order Pseudomonadales; family Pseudomonadaceae; genus Ectopseudomonas; species Ectopseudomonas toyotomiensis. The sequence continues at coordinate 3,283,392 of NZ_CP070505.1, forward strand.
CATGCGCCGTTTGGTCGAGGATGCCCTGACCCTGAGCTGGCTGGAGAACGAGCGACCCGAGCTGCGTGACGAGAACCTGGACCTGTCCGAACTGCTCGACAGCATCCTCGACGATGCGCGTTTCGAGTACCCGGATCGGCAGATTCTCTGCCAGATGCCCGACAGCGCGCCGCTGCATGGCAGCAGCAATCGGGCGCTGGGCCAGGCCATCGAGAACGTGGTGCGCAATGCGCTGGACCACACCCCGGCGGGCGGCCAGGTGCAGGTGAGCCTGAGCGAGGAGGGCGATGCCTGGTTGTTGCAGGTTGCCGACCAGGGCCCGGGCGTAGCCGAGCAATGGCTGGAGCGCATCTTCCAGCCGTTCTTCCGTGGTGGCAGCGAGCGTGCCGGTTTCGGCCTTGGCTTGGCGCTGGCGCAGCGCCAGGTCAGTGCCACCGGCGGCAGCATTCGCGCGAGCAATCGCGCCGGTGGCGGTTTGCTCATGGACATCCGTCTGCCACGCACGGCGATGTAACAGTTGTAAAAGTGATTCCCTGCTCAGGTGCTTGTGATGAGAATTCGCAAATGCGAAATATTCACATCTTTCCTGGGGAGGATCGATCATGCCGCACTGCCCTTATCGCCTGAGTCTGCTCGGCGCCATTACCTTCGGTAGTCTGCTCGCCGCGCAGGCGCATGGCGCCGATGCCGCGCTGGAGTTGCAGGCGCAGGAGATCACCGCCGCTGCCATCGACCGCAACGAAAGCGTCGAGGCCGAGCAGCTGCAGCGCTACCAGGCCAGCGACCTGCAGGAAGTATTCGAGTCCAACCCCGAGGTGTCCGTGGCCGGCGGCCCTGGCGTGGCGCAGAAGCTCTACCTGCGCGGCCTGGAAGACACCCTGCTGAACATCAGCATCGATGGCGCCAGCCAACCCGGGCAGACCTTCCACCACACCGGCCGCATCGGCATCGAGCCGGAGCTGCTCAAGCGCGCCGAAGTGCAGGCCGGCACTGGCGATGCCACTGCCGGGCCCGGTGCGCTGGGTGGCGCGATCCGCTTCGTCACCAAGGACCCGGACGACCTGCTGCGCGAAGGCGAGCAACTCGGTGCGCTGCTCAAGACCGGCTATTTCAGCAATGGCGAAGGCTACAAGAGCAGCGCCAGCGTGTTCGGTCGCTTCAATGAAAACTGGTCGGCGCTGGCCATGACCACCTACCAGGATCAGAACGACTTTGAGGACGGCAACAACGACGACGTGCTGGGTACGGCGGCACGGCAGAAGCTCGGCTTCGCCAAGCTGGTGGGCAAGCTGACGGACGAGCAGACCCTGCGCCTGAGCTACGAAAAGCGCATCGACGAGGGCGAGCGCAGTCAGCGCCCGCAGTGGATACCGAGCAGCTTCAACCGTCTGTATCCGCTGAGTACCGAACGTGAGACTTGGACGCTCAACTATGCCTGGCAGCCGGTGAACAACGATCTGCTGGATGTCGAGCTGACCACCTACCACACCACCAACGAGCTGGAGCAGGACGGCCGCTTCGGTCTTTACTTCGGCGATACCCGCAGCACCGGCTTCGATCTGCGCAACACCAGTCGCCTCGGCGCGCATCAGCTGACCTATGGCGTCGACTACCGTGATGATCGCACCACCCTCGGTCCAGAAGGTGATCGAGAGCTGGATCACGAAGACGGCGAAGTGCTCGGCGTCTACCTGCAGGACCGCTACCAGATCACCTCGCGTCTGCAGCTCGACGCCGGACTGCGTTACGACCGCTACAAGCTCGATGACCGCGACAAGCAGAACTTCACCGAGGAAGGCATCAGCCCCAACCTGGGGCTGCGCTACCAGTTGACACCTGAACTGGCCGTTTTCGCCGGCCAGGCGCGGGCACTGCGCGGCCCGCAGGTGCGTGATGCCTTCAAGCTCGATGTGTCCGGCAACGACCCGGATCTGAAGGCGGAGAAGGCGCGTACCGACGAGGTCGGGTTCGACTACCGCGACGGTGGCTGGGAGCTGAGCGGCAAGGCCTACGTCACCCGGATCAAGGATGCCATCGCCGATCCCATCGGCCGGCCCAATCTGTATGAGAACTTCGGCGACCTGAAGAGCAAGGGTGTGCTGCTCAGCACCGCCTACCACTGGCAGCAGCTCAGCCTGGGCTTGAGCTACCACCGCAACGACGCGCGTCTGGATGGCGAGCGCCTCAACGTCTACGAATACAACGGTCTGGGCACTAGCCTCGGCGACACCTGGACCAGCTTCGCCGACTACCGCGCCAGCGATAACCTCACTCTCGGCTGGCAGGGCCGTTTCGTGCGCGGCATCGACACCCTGCATACCGGTGTCGGTGATGTGTCCAAGCCTGGCTATGGCGTGCATGACCTGTATGCCGAATGGCAGGCCGTGCCTGAGAGCCTGACGGTGACCCTGACGCTGAAGAACCTGCTGGACAAGCAGTATCTGGATCACGCCAGCAACGAGGACTTCGAGCACATTCCGGACTACGAGGGTATCCGTGGTTCCTACGAGCCAGGTCGTGAGCTGCGTCTGGGCCTGGCATGGCGAATCTGATGGGGCGAGCAGTCGTTGCAGTACTGCTGGGGCTGGCGCTGCTGGCCCCGGTGCAGGCGCAGGTGTTGACCGATCTGGCCGGGCGTGAGGTGCGGGTACCCGAGCGTGCCGAGCGCATCGTGTTGGGCGAGGGCCGTCTGCTGCCGGTGCTGGCCATTCTCGAAGGCGAGCAGTTGCTGGAGCGCCTGGTGGGCATGCCTGCCGATCTGGCGCTGGTCGATCCCGGCAGCGCGCGGCAATACCAGCAGGCCTTTCCCGCGCTGGCCAAGGTGCCGCGTATCGGCCAGGGCGCGGCCGATAGCTTCAGCCTGGAGCAGGTACTGACGCTGCGCCCGGACCTGGCCATCTTCAGCCTGTCCGGGCATGGCCCGGACAGCACCCAGGGTCGGCTGATCGAGCAGTTGCAGCGCGCCGGAGTGGCGGTGCTGTTCGTCGACTTTCGCGAGCAGCCGCTGACCAATACGCCGCGCAGCATGACCCTGCTCGGCCAGGCGCTGGGTCGTGAGGTGCGTGCCGAGGCGTTCAACGCGGCGCATGCCGAGGCGCTGGCTGCGGTGCGTGAACGCTTGCCACAAGGCGCCGCGCCCAAGGTGTTTCTGCACAGTCGCGCCGGCCTCGGCGATGGCTGCTGTGAGAGCATGGCGCGCGGTATGTTCGCCGATCTGCTGGCCGAGGCCGGTGGCGACAATATCGCCCGCGAGCGCCTGCCGGGTCATGCCGGCACTATCAGTCTGGAACTGTTGCTCAGCCAGCCGCCTGAGCTGTATATCGCCAGCGCCGTGGGCTCGGCCGACAGCCTGGCCGAGGGCGCGACCTATATCGCCCTGGGGCCGGGCGTGGCGGCGGATGCGGCGCAGGCCTCGCTCAGGCGCCTGCTTGGGCGTGGCGGTCTGCAGCATCTGAGCTCCGTGCGCGAGGGCAGGGCGCATGCCATCTGGCACGGCTTCTACAACAGCCCGTTCAACGTGGTGGCGGTGCAGGTATTCGCCAAGTGGCTGCATCCCGAAGCCTTTGCCGATCTCGATCCGCAGCGCACGCTGGAGCGCTTCTACGGTGAGTTCCAGCCAGTGGCGCTGGACGGCCAGTACTGGATCAGCCTGTGAGTGCGCAGCAGGTGTTACGTCTCGGTTATCGGCGTGCCGTGCTGCGGCGTTGGGCCTGCCTGGGCGCGTTGGCGGCATTGCTGCTGGCCAGTTTCATCGCCGATCTGGCTACCGGCCCGGCTGGCCTGAGCTGGTGGGACGTGGCGCGCGGCCTGTTGCAGCCGCAGCGCCTGGACGCCGCGCAGGCGGTGATCATCCTGGAGATCCGCGTGCCCTACGCCTTGATGGCGCTGGTGGTGGGCGCCAGCCTGGGCCTGGCCGGCGCGGAGATGCAGACGGCACTGAACAACCCCCTGGCCAGCCCCTTTACCCTCGGCGTCGGCGCGGCGGCGACCCTCGGCGCGGCGCTGGTGATCCTGCTGCGGCCCAACCTGGCCGGGCTCGGCGCCGACTTGCTGCTGCCGCTGGCGGCTTTCGTCTGCGCCTTCATCTCCTGCCTGCTGCTGCTTCTGGTGGCGCGGGTGCTGGGCGAGGCGCTGCATACCCTGGTGCTATTCGGTATCGCCATGCTGTTCGGGCTCAATGCGCTGGTCGGGCTGCTGCAGTTTCTCGCCGATGCCGATGCACTGCAGCAGATCGTGTTCTGGACCCTGGGCAGTCTGGCGCGTGCCGATCTGCAGCGGGTGGCGTTGGTGACGGTGGTGCTTGCCCTGTGCCTGACCCTGGCGCTGCGCCAGGCCTGGGCCATGACCAGCCTGCGCGGCGGCGAGGAGCAGGCGCGCAGCCTGGGCATTCGCGTCGGCCGCCTGCGCACCTTCGTGCTGCTACGGGTCAGCCTGTTGACTGGCGTTGCCACGGCCTTCGTTGGCGAGGTCGGCTTTATCGGTCTGGTCGGCCCGCACGTGGCGCGTCTGTTACTGGGCGAGGATCACCGCTTCTATTTGCCCGGCAGTGCGCTGGCTGGCGCCTTGCTGTTGTCGCTGGCGTCCCTTGCCAGCCGCGCGCTGCTGCCCGGGGTGATCCTGCCGGTGGGGCTGGTCACTGCGGTGGTCGGTGTGCCGCTGTTTATCGGCCTGATCCTGGCTCGGGGGCGCAGCCTATGAGCCTGTTGATCGAGGGGCTGGGGCTGAGCTATGGCGCGCGCAGCATCCTGCAGGATCTGACCCTGCCGGCCGTGGAAGCCGGCAGCCTGGTGGGCGTGCTCGGCCCGAACGGCGTCGGCAAGTCCTCGCTACTGCGCGCCATTGCCGGTTTGCAGGCGTGCCAGGGAAAAGCGCGGTTGGGTGATGCAACGCTGAGCGGCGTGCCGCCCTGGCGTCAGCAGGCGCAGGTGGCCTACCTGCCGCAGCAATTGCCGCAGGCGGTGTCGCTGCTGGCCTACGAAAGTCTGCTGGCGGCGGCGCGGGCGCGTTGTCCACAACTTGCGTCGCACGAGCTGACTGCGCGGGTCGAAGCGATTCTGCAGCGCCTGGGCATCGAGCATCTGGCCCTGCAGCGCATGGATCGTCTATCCGGCGGTCAGCGGCAACTGCTCGGCCTGGCGCAGGCGCTGGTAGGCGAGCCGCAACTGTTGCTGCTCGACGAGCCCACCAGCGCGCTCGACCTGCACTGGCAGCTGCGCGTACTCGATTGCGTTGCCGAGCGCTGCCGTAACGAGCAGGCGATTGCCTTGGTGGCTTGTCATGATCTCAATCTGGCGCTGCGCTTCTGCACTCACCTGCTGTTGCTGGCGCCCGGCGGCGCTTACCGCTTCGGCACGCCCGCCGAGGTGCTGGACGCGGCCTGGCTGCGCCGCGCCTACGCCATCGAAGCACGTATTGAACACTGCTCGCTCGGCCAGCCGTTGGTGCTGGCCGATAGCCCTCTGCTCAAGGAAGCCCCACCTCATGCCCAATAGCCACAGCCGTTTCCCCAGCAGCCAGGCGCCACGTCTGCTTGGCCGCCTGTGCAAGCACTTCTCGCACAAGATCGAGGCGCGCTGGAGCGAGCATGAGGGCCTGCTGCGTTTCTCCATTGGCGAGTGCGTGCTGCAGGCCGATGAGCATGCCTTGCATCTGGCCTGCACCGCGCCGAGCGCAGCCGAACTGGACGAGTTGCAGGAGGTGATCCGGCGCCATCTGCAGGGCTTCGCCCAGGTGGACGAACTGGTGCTGCAATGGCACTGAAACACGGCTGCGCCAAACTGGCTGAAAGGCCCGCCTGTTCAGCATTTCAGAACGTTTTGTGTGATATCCGGAACGAGATGAAATTAGGAAGAATTTCCGGTTGATCTGAGGGGCGCATGGTCTTAAAGTCCGCGCCCGAACGTCCATGCTGGAAACGATCCATCCGGCTCAAGTACTGACGACGAGAGGTTGCCGGCCGGCGAATGGTCGGTACCGGTGATGCTCGGCGACATGCCTTGGGAAGTAGGCGAACCAAAGTGGGGAAACTGTCAGACGTTCAGGCCAGCGTTTAGCGCGGCCAGCCCCGACACGTAGCGGAACCTGTAAGCGGTTCTGCTGCCCGAATCAATGTGTTCCCGGTTTTGCCATTGGAGTCCCCAGCATGTCGATCAAGGTCGAAGACTATTACGCACCCGCCACTTTCCAGCGCATGAAGGCGTTCGCCGATCAACACGAAACCCCATTCGTGGTGATCGACCGACAGATCATCGCCGATGCCTACGATCAACTGGGCAACTGCTTCCCGTTCGCCAAGATCTACTACGCGGTCAAGGCCAACCCGGCCACCGAGATCATCGAGCTGCTGCGCGACAAGGGCTCGAGCTTCGACATCGCCTCGATCTACGAGCTGGACAAGGTGATGGCCACCGGCGTTGGACCGGAGCGCATCAGTTACGGCAACACCATCAAGAAATCCCGCGATATCCGCTATTTCTTCGACAAGGGCGTGCGCCTGTTCGCCACCGACTCCGAGGCCGACCTGCGCAACATCGCCAAGGCCGCGCCGGGCTCGAAGATCTACGTGCGCATCCTCACCGAAGGCTCCACCAGCGCCGACTGGCCGCTGTCGCGCAAGTTTGGCTGTCAGCCGGACATGGCCCTGGACCTGCTGATCCTGGCCAAGCAACTGGGCCTGGTGCCTTATGGCATCTCCTTCCATGTCGGCTCGCAGCAGCGCGATATCGACGTATGGGATGCGGCCGTCGCCAAGGTCAAGGTAATCTTCGAGCGCCTCAAGGAAGAAGACGGCATCACCCTGCAGATGATCAACATGGGCGGCGGCTTCCCGGCCAACTACATCCAGCGCACCAATGATCTGGAAACCTACGCCGAGGAAATCACCCGCTTCCTCAAGGAAGACTTCGGCGACGAACTGCCGGAAATCATCCTCGAGCCGGGCCGTTCGCTGATCGCCAACGCCGGCGTGCTGGTCTCGGAAGTGGTGCTGGTGGCGCGCAAGTCGCGCACTGCAGTCGAGCGCTGGGTGTATGCCGACGTCGGCAAGTTCAGTGGCCTGATCGAAACCATGGACGAAGCCATCAAGTTCCCGATCTGGACCGAGAAGAAGGGCGAGATGGAAGAAGTGGTGATCGCCGGGCCGACCTGCGACAGCGCCGACATCATGTACGAGAACTACAAGTACGGCCTGCCGCTCAACCTGGCCAGCGGCGACCGACTGTACTGGCTGTCCACCGGCGCCTACACCACCAGCTACAGCGCGGTGGAATTCAACGGCTTCCCGCCGCTGAAGTCCTACTACCTGTAAGGCAGCTAGAGGGGCCAGGGTGCATTTGCCTCGTCCCATCCTGCGTACCACTCGATAGTTCTGGTGCGCACGGCGGTCCAGAAACAAAACGCCAGCCCTAGGGCTGGCGTTTTGCTTTACGCGGTTGTGGTCAGAACTCGATAACCGTCGACAGCCACAGGCGTCGGCCTTCTTCGAGGGTGCCGCTGGTGGACTGCGCGATCTGCGTGTAGTCGGAAGCCCAGCCGGTAGCACCGGTGTTGGTGGTGTAGTAGCTGCCGCTCGTGAAGTCCTTGTCGAACAGGTTGTAGATCGTGGCGCTGAACGTCACGTTCTCCGAGGCCTTGAACGAGCCACCGAGGTGGAAGACCTCATAGGCCTTCAGGTCGCCAGCGGCGTCATACAGGACCTTGTTTGCCGCCGTCAGGTTTTCGTAGCGGTCGGTAAAGCGAGCACGTTCGCCGCGGTATTCCCCCTTGAACCACAGCGTCAGGCGATCATTGGCTGCCCAGCTCAGGCGGGCGTGAGCCATGTGCTCCGGTGTATTGGTCAGTGGCGCGCCCTTGTTGATGCCACTCTTCTGCTCGCTGTCGGTGTAGGTGTAGTTGACGGCCAGTGCCCAGGCCGGGGCGAATTCCCAGCGACCTGCAACCTCGACACCCTTGGTGACGGCTTCGCCGATGTTCACGCTCTGGGCGAAGTTCTCCTGAGTGAAGCCCGAGCCATAGCTGACGCAGCCTGGCTGGTTCGGATTAGCAGCGTAGAAGCAGTTGGCCAACGGCGTGCCGTCGTCGATCTTGTCCTTGAACTTGTTGTGGAACAGGGTGACGTTGGCGTTGAAGTCGGAGAGGTTGTCGTAGTACGCACCAATCTCGGTGTTGGTGGTGATTTCCGGATCCAGGTCGGGGCTGCCGATGGTAATGGTCGAGCCCTGGCCGGTCACGCCGTTGATGCCACTATGCAGTTGATTGAGTGTCGGGGTCTTGTAACCGCGGCTTACGCCGCCCTTCAGGGTCCAGGTGTTTGTTGTGTTCCACACCAGGTAGGCGCGCGGGCTGACATGGCCACCAAAGGCTTCATGATCCTCGTAGCGCGCGCCCAGGGTGAGCGCCAGGTCTTCACGCAGGCGCCACTCATCTTCGGCGAACAGCGCCCAGGACGTCTGCTGGAAATCTTCATCGGCGATGCCGTCGGTGACCTTGGCATCCCACCACTGCGCGCCGACGGTGGCGATATGAGCGTCGCCCACCGGGGCTACCAATTTGGTGTCGACGACCAGGTCGGTCGACTTCAGCTTGCGGTCGTCTCCGATGATGATCGACGGGAAACCGGTGTAAGCGTTGCCAATCGGGTTGCCTGGAATGGTACGGCCGAAGGTTTCCGTGGTGTTGTGGGTGATGCTGCTTTCCAGCGTACCGAAGCTCAAACGCCCAATATGGCTGAGGGCGATCTGATCACGCTCGAAGCGCAGTTCATCCTTGTAGCCATTGGCACGTAACGGGGCGTTGGTGGTGCAGCCGTCGGTGGCGCTGCCACCATTCTTGCCGTCGAGATTGCCCAGCTGGCAGTCGTCATTGTTGTAGACCTGGCGGCCTCGCTCGAAATCGAGAACGAAGTCATGGGCGTCATTCGGGGTCAGTGTCAGGCGGGTGCCGAAGGTGGTGTTGCGCCCCTCGACAGGTGATGCACCGCGCTTGCTGACGGTACTGTCGTTGTCGAACTGCAGGTTCGACTCGCCGCGGTCATACAGGCTGCCACGCACGGCGAGGCCCAGCAGACCGTCGATCAGCGGGCCGCTGGCATAGAGGCTGGTGTTGCTGGCTTCACCGTAATCGCGGTTTTCCTGGAAGGTATGGTCCAGGCTCAGGCTGGCGCCCCATTCCTTGGCCACCTTGCGGGTGATGATGTTGACTACGCCCCCCATGGCGTCGGAGCCGTAGAGCGTGGACATCGGCCCGCGGATCACTTCGATACGCTCGATCGCGGACATCGGCGGCATGAAGCTGGTGGCAGTTTCGTTGAAGCCATTTGGCGTGACGTTGCCTGCCGTGTTCTGGCGACGGCCGTCGATCAGAATCAGGGTGTAGTCGCTGGGCATGCCGCGAATGCTGATATTCAGACCGCCAGTCTTGCCGGTGCCCTGGCGTACGTCGATGCCTTCCACGTCTTCCAGTGCCTGCGCCAGGTTGCTGTAACGCTTCTGCTGGAGTTCTTCGCGGCTGATCACGCTGATGCTGGCCGGGGCTTCGGTGATCTTCTGTTCGAAGCCGGAAGCACTGACTACCACATCGCCCAGGGCGATAGGCTCGTTGGCCTGGGCGCCGAAACTGGCGGCCAGAGCAATGGCGCTGGCCAAAGCGGTGCGGGAATTGAGGGCGGACATCGATCTACTCCTGGCAGTAAGAGGGTGCAGGCGGAACGGTTGCAAACGGCCGGGATGATAGTGATTTGCATATAAGGTTCAATTGCGGATGATATCGATGGGCATGGCAACCGGCTGGAGAGGCCGCGGTGGTTGGGCTGCAGGCAGGTGTAAATTTTGTAAATGCGATTAATTCTCGAGTGTTGCTCGGGCTTTACGCAGGCTTTCCAGGCGCTCTAAGCTGCCGGCATGAACCCTATTCTTCTCAACTGCGACATGGGCGAGGGCTTCGGTGCCTGGCGCATGGGCGACGATGAACTGGCCATGCCGCTGATCGATCAGGCCAACCTGGCGTGCGGCTTCCATGCCGGCGATCCGCTGATCATGGCGCGCAGCGTCGAGCTAGCGGTGGCGCATGGCGTGAGCATTGGCGCGCATCCTTCCTATCCGGATCTGCAGGGCTTTGGTCGGCGCCATCTGCAGTGCTCGCCGGAAGAGGTTCGCGCGCTGGTGCTGTATCAGGTGGGGGCGCTGGATGCCTTTTGCCGAGCGCGCGGCTGTCAGCTGGCTTACGTCAAACCGCATGGTGCGCTGTACAACGATCTGGTTCGTGATGATGCGCTGCTCACCGCAGTACTCGATGCCTGTGCCAGCTACCGCAAGGGCTTGCCGCTGATGGTGCTGGCGCTGGCTGACAACGATCGGGAGTTGCGTCTGGCCGACGAGGCCGATGTGCCGCTGATGTTCGAGGCGTTCGCCGACCGCGCCTATCTGTCAGATGGGCAACTGGCGCCGCGCCGGCTCAGCGGCGCGGTGCACCATGATCTCGAGCGAATTCTGGACCAGGCGTTGGCCATTGCCAGCGGCGAGTCCTTTGCCGACATCGATGGCAAGCCGCTGCGGCTGCGGGCTGACAGCCTCTGCGTGCATGGCGACAATCCCGAGTCGCTGGCGGTGTTGCGCCGTTTGCGCGCTCGGCTGGATGCGCTTTGAGGGTCAGATTGGCTGCCAGTCCAGGGTCAGCTCCTCCTGCCAGGCGAAGCGCTCGAAGTGACTGCCGACCACGCCCTCCAGGCGTTGCAGGTCTTCGCTGCTGGCGCTTTCCACCTGTAGGCGCAAGCCCTGGTTCTCTGCCTTCAAGGTCGCCACACCGGCGCCGAACTCGATACGGCCCTGGTGCTCGTCGAAGCTGACTGGAATCTTGTGTGCGAAGTGCTTGCACAGACGACTGATATAGCGCGCCGGGGTATCGGTAGCGACGAAGGCACTGCTGCTGAATAGGGTCATGCAAAATCCTCTTGGGCTGTGTATTTCCGTGTGGCTGCCGTGTTGCGACAGCGCGGCGTGGTTCAGTACGCCAGGGTAAAGCGTTGGCGAATGTGCTGCGGCTGCTCGACTTCGTCCAGCAGTGCTACGGCCAGGTCGGCCACCGAAATGCTGCCCGGCTCATTACCGTTCATCAGCAACTCGTCCCGGCCCAGGCGGAACTTGCCGGTACGTGGGCCTGGTACGAGCAGCGCGGCTGGTGAGAGAAAGGTCCACTCCAGATCCTGTTCGCCGCGCAGGATTTCCAGCGTCTGGCGCGCACCCTCGGCGCCTTCCTTGTACTCGGCCGGAAAGTCCGGTGTATCGATCAATTGCACGTTGGGGGCGACGTACAGACTGCCGGCACCACCGACCACCAGCAGACGTTTGACGCCTGCCTGCTTGCTCGCCGCGATGATCGAGCGGCTGCCGGCGATGAACTGCTCGCGAATCTCCGCCACGCCCCAGCCTGGGTTGAAGGCGCTGATTACCGCGTCGTGGCCGTGCAACTGCTGGGTCAGTGCTGCGCTGTCGTGAACGTCCGCCTCAACGACGGTGAGTTGCGGGTGTGCGTTCAGCTTTTTTGGCTGGCGTACCAGTGCGGTGACCTGATGACCGCGACTCAGTGCTTCTTGCAGCAGCGGCGCGCCGACATAACCAGTGGCACCGATCAGTGCGATTTTCATTGGGGTAATCTCCAATAGTGACGATGAACACATGATCGCTGCTGGATAAACCCCGGAAAAAGTGGCCTGATGCACATAGATAATTAAGTGGGGCTTCATAATGGAGCAGCTAAAGCGCATGGCGTTGTTCGCCACCGTGGTGCAGAAGGGCTCGATGGTCGCGGCTGCCGAAGCCATGGGCATGACGGCTTCGGCGGTCAGTCAGCAGATACGTCGACTGGAGGAGGCTACTGGCGTCACGCTGCTGCATCGCACCACCCGCAAGCTGACCCTTAGCGAGGCGGGTGCGCAGTTCTATGAAAGCTGCCGACAGATAGTCGAACTGGCCGAGCAAGCCGAGCAGCGCCTGGCAGAGCAGCGTGATGCGCCGGTAGGCGAGTTGCGTGTCGCTGCCCCGGTCGGGTTTTCCGGACCGCTGCTGAGCGAAGCGCTGGCGCCATTGCTCAGTGCTCATCCGGGGTTGAGCCTGAGCCTGTTCTTTCACGATGAACAGATCGACCTGATCGAGTTGCGCATCGATCTCGCCATCCGTGTCGGCCGCCAGGAGGACTCCAGCCTGGTAGCCCGTTACGTGACCGATTGGCGGATGATCCTGTGCGCCGCTCCGGCCTACCTGGCACGCGTCGGTTTGCCAATCGAACCGTCGCAATTGCTCAAGCTCGACTGGATCGGCCTACATCTGGAACGCAGCCAGCACCTGACCTTGCTTGGCCCCGGTGGAGTGCAGCAGCGCCTGCGGCTGGAGACACGCATCAGCTGCAACAACATCCTGGCCGCGCGTCAATTCACCCTGGCGGGTATGGGCGTGTCGCTGCAGCCGGAGCCGGAAGTCCGTGAACTGCTGGCTCGCGGCGAACTGTTGCCGCTGCTGCCGGATTGGCAACTCGAGCCTATCGGCCTGCATATCGTCACGCCACGGCGCGATGCGCAACCGGCCAAAGTGCGCTATGCCATCGAGGCGCTCAGGCGTCATCTGGTCAGTGCATGATGATCAATTGTCGGCATACGCCTCTGGCTATGCGAGGATGGCGCCATAATCATTTTCTCCGTCAGAAAGGACCCGTGATCCACACCGATGAAGACGCCCAAACGTATTGAACCCCTGGTCGAGGATGGCCTGGTGGATGAGGTGCTGCGACCACTGATGAGTGGCAAGGAAGCAGCGGTCTATGTGGTGAGGTGTGGCGACGAGCTGCGCTGTGCCAAGGTCTACAAGGAAGCCAATAAACGTAGTTTTCGCCAGGCTTCCGAGTATCAGGAAGGCCGCAAGGTGCGTGGCAGCCGTCAGGCGAGGGCCATGGCCAAGGGCAGCAAGTATGGGCGCAAGGAGCAGGAGCAGGCCTGGCAGAATGCCGAGGTCGCTGCGTTGTTTCGCCTGGCCAATGCCGGTGTGCGTGTTCCCAAGCCCTACGACTTTCTCGACGGCGTGCTGCTGATGGAGCTGGTGGGTGATGGCGAGGGCGATGTTGCGCCGCGGCTCAATGACGTCGACCTGCACCCGGATGACGCGCGTGAATTTCACGCTTTCATGATCCAGGAGATCGTCAAGATGCTCTGCGCCGGCCTGGTGCACGGTGACTTGTCGGAGTTCAATGTGCTGCTCGGCCCCGAAGGCCCGGTGATCATCGATCTGCCGCAAGCCGTGGATGCCGCCGCCAACAACCATGCCTTCAGCATGCTCGAACGTGACGTACGCAACATGGCCGAGTACTTCGGCCAGTTTGCCCCGGAGCTCAAGTACACCAAGTACGCCAAGGAAATGTGGGCGCTGTACGAGGCTGGCAAACTGCTGCCCGATACGGCGTTGACCGGCGAGTTCGCTGAGCCCGAGGACGCTGCCGACATCGACGCGGTGATGCGCGAGATCAAGGCCGCTCTGGCCGAGGAAGCGAAAAAGCAGGCCCTGCTCAACGCCGAAGACGAACCCAAGGACGCCGAACCGATACCGCCCTGGATGCGCTGAGAGGGCTCCACTCCGTAGGGTGCGCCGCGCGCACCTGGCTTTGTGGGCCTCGCTGCGCCCGAAAATGACGCTCGCATTCCCCCGGATTGCATCCGGGCTACGAAACGCCCTCACTCCCATGCGAGCAGCTTGGTGCGCCACAGCTTATGCCCTGCTCGATGCCCTTCAGGATCGGGCAGTCTGGCCGGTTGTCGCCCTGGCAACTGTTCGCCAGATCCACCAGCGTATCTCGCAAGGCGCTCATCTCGGCGATCTTGCGTGAAAGCATGGCGATATGCTCCTCGGCCAGCGCCTTCACATCGGCACTGGCGCGCTGCTTGTCCTGCCACAGCGCCAGCAGCTTGCCGACTTCTTCCAAAGAAAAGCCCAGATCCCGCGCCCGCTTGATAAAGGCCAGGCGGTGCAGATCACCCGCGTTGTACTGCCGGTAACCACTCTCCGACCGCCCAGCATGGGGCAGCAGGTCGATGGACTCGTAGTAGCGAATCATCTTGGCACTGAGGCCGGTGTGCTTGGCGGCTTGGCCGATGTTCATGCTCGCGGTCTCCAGCGATTGAGCAGCAACGCATTGCTCACCACACTGACGCTGGACAGCGCCATGGCGGCGCCGGCGAACATCGGGTTGAGCAGGCCAGCGGCAGCCAGGGGGATGCCGATCAGGTTGTAGATGAAGGCCCAGAACAGGTTCTGGCGGATCTTGGCATAGGTGCGCCGGCTGATCTCCAGCGCGGCCGGTACCAGACGCGGGTCACCGCGCATCAGGGTGATGCCGGCCGCGTGCATGGCGGCATCGGTGCCGCCGCCCATGGCGATGCCGACATCCGCAGCGGCCAGCGCCGGTGCGTCGTTGATGCCGTCGCCGACCATGGCCACGGTACCGTGCTGGCGTAGTTCACCGATCAGCTGCGCCTTGTCCGCTGGTAGCACCTGGGCGTGTGGCTTATCGATGCCCAGAACGCCAGCCACTGTTGCAACGCTGCCCTGGTTATCGCCACTGATCAGGTGGCTGGTGATGCCCTGCTCGCGCAGCTCGGCGATGGCTTCGGCGGCGCCGTCCTTGAGTTGATCACCGAACGCCAGCAGGCCAAGCAGGCGTGGCGTGCTGCCGGTTTCGATCAGCCAGGACAGCGTGCGGCCTTCGGCTTCCCAGGTGTGCGCGGATGCAGTCAGCGCGTCGGCCTGCAATTGGTTTTCCTCCAGCAGGCGGCTGCTACCCAGTTGCAGGGAGCGACCCTCGATTTCGCCGGCGATACCGCGCCCGGCCAGCGCGCGGCTGTCGCTCAGCGCCGGCAGCGTGATGTGCTGTTCGGTGCAGCGCTGCAGCACGGCCTTGGCCAGCGGGTGCTCGCTGCCCTGTTGCAGACCGCCGGCCAGGCGCAGCAGTTCGTCCTCGTCGGCTGCGCCCAGGCCGATATGGACGATGCGCGGCTTGCCTTCGGTGAGAGTGCCGGTCTTGTCGAAGGCGATGTGCCGCACGGCGTGCGCCACTTCCAGTGCTTCGGCGTCCTTGATCAGGATGCCATGACGCGCGGCGACTCCAGTGCCGGCCATGATCGCGGTCGGCGTGGCCAGGCCCAGCGCGCAGGGGCAGGCGATGACAAGTACGGCGACGGCGTTGAGCAGGGCGTTTTCCAGTGATGCGCCGAACGCCAGCCAGCCCAGCAGCGTGGCCAGGGCGACCAGTAGCACCGCCGGGACGAACACCTGACTGACCTTGTCCACCAGTTTCTGGATCGGCGCCTTGGCAGCCTGGGCGTCTTCGACCAGGCGGATGATTCGTGACAGCACGGTTTCGGCGCCGAGGGCAGTGGTTTCCACCAGCAGGCGACCTTCACCGTTGATGGCGCCAGCCGTGACCTTGTCGCCTGGCTGTTTGGCCACCGGCAGGCTTTCACCGCTGATCAGCGCTTCGTCGGCATGGCTGTTGCCTTCCAGCACCTGGCCGTCGACCGGGAAGCGTTCGCCGGGCTTGACCAGAATCCGGTCGCCCAGTGCCAGCGCGTCGATGCCGACGCGTTCTTCACGACCCTCCACCAGGCGCACTGCGTGATCGGGGCGCAGTGCCTGCAACGCGCGGATGGCGCTGGCGGTCTGGCGCTTGGCGCGGCTTTCCAGGTACTTGCCGAGCAGGATCAGGCTGATGATCACCGCTGAGGCCTCGAAATACAGGTGTGGCATCTGCCCGGCTGGTGTCACGGCCCATTGGTACAGGCTCAGGCCGTAACCGGCGCTGGTGCCGATGGCCACCAGTTGATCCATGTTGCCGGCACGGGCCTTCAGCGCCTGCCAGGCGGCGCGGTAAAAACGCGCGCCGAAAATGAATTGCACCGGCGTGGCGAGCAGGAATTGCACCCAGGCCGGCAGCATCCAGTGCAGGCCGAAGGGCTCGACCAGCATCGGCAGCACCAGCGGCAGAGTCAGGGTGATAGCGGCCAGCAGCGTCAGGCGTTCCCGCTGTAAACGGCGTTGTGCCCGATCCGCGGCCGGGCTGTTGTCCAGCAGGCTGGCCTTGTAACCGGCGGCGGTCACCGCCTTCAGCGCCTGTTGCGGATCGAAACCGGCGAATACCTGCAGGCGCGCCTTCTCATCGGCGAGATTGACGGCGACCTGGCTGATACCCGGCAGTTTGCCCAGCGCGCGTTCGATACGACCGACGCAGCTGGCGCAGGTCATGCCCTCGATGGCCAACTCCAGCGGCTGGCTGGGCACGCTGTAACCGGCTCCTTCGATGGCGCTGATCAGCAGGGGCAGACTGGCTGCGGGGGCTTCGACGCGTGCCTGCTCGTTGGCCAGGTTGACGCTGGCGCTGCTTACCTGCGGCAGCTTGTTCAGCGCGCGCTCGACACGACCGGCGCAACTGGCGCAGGTCATGCCCTGGATGGGTAGGTCGAAGGTGGTCATGGTTTGGTTCCCTGTAGCGTCGTGGCTACAGGATCAACCTTGCCCCCATGGCAAGGTCAAGTCTTCAGTTCAGCATCGGCGCGGCATGCAGTCGCAGGCCATCGCTGCCCATGGCGATGCGATAGCGGCGCACCTCGCCGGCCTGCAGTTCCAGCGACTGACCGGCGAGCTGGTTGATACCGTCCTGACAGGGACCGGTGCCGGTCAGGCCAAGGCGCAGTGAGACGCGGCCAGGCGGCAGGTTGAAGGACACCGACTGGCCCTGATGCAGGCGGGCGGCCATCTGATCGTGCACATACAGCGCCACCTCACAGGTGGTGGCCACCTCCAGGCGTTCGCGCGAGACGATCAGCACCGCGTAGCCTTCTCCCTGGCTGGTCGAGGGCAGCGGTGCCAGTGGTTCTGCCTGAGCCAGAGGCACCAGCAGCAGGGCAAGGGCGGGGCAGAGCAGGCGCATGGCAAGGTCCTCATGCAGAAAACGGCGCGGGTGACATGAAGCAAGGGCTTGACCTTGCCATCGTGGCAAGGTCGAGACTACGCCCATCGACCACTGATTCAAGGAGTCAGCAATGCAACAATTCAAGGTTAGCGGAATGTCATGCGGTCATTGCGTGCGGGCTGTCACCCAGGCGATCCAGGCGCTGGAGCAGACGGCCAGAGTCGAAGTCGATCTGGCCGCGGGCCTGGTGCGAGTGGAGGGCAACCTGGATGCCGCGCAGATACAGGCCACCATTCGTGAAGAGGGTTACGAGGTTGCCCCCGCGTAGAGCTCGGGCCTGCTAAGGCCACTGCCGCAGCAGGCCGCGAAAGCAGCTGTCGATCATCGCCGGGGTATCGGTCTGGGCATCGAACAGATTGGGATCGCGCAGCCAGTCACTGAACAGGCCGACGAGTAGTGCATGCAAGGTGCGTGAGGCCAGGCGCGGGGTGATGCCCGGCTGCAGGTATGGCTGCACGGTCGACAGGGCGAACTGCTGTTCGCACAGGTCGATGAACTGATTGACGAAGGTCTCATGACGCTCCTCGGCCTCGCGCAGTTCCTCGGTGAACTCGCAGCGGCGCAGCAGCACGGTGAGGATGCGCCGGCGCTGTTCGTCGAGCACCAGATTGGCCATGGCTTCTATGCACAGATCGCGCAGCAGCTGCAGCGATGACAGGCCATCGACCGCCGCCAGTTGCTGGGCCAGCGGCTCCAGCGGCAGGCGTACCTGATTGAGCATTTCGTGGAACAGGTGCGCCTTGTTCTGGAAGTGCCAATAAACCGCGCCGCGCGTAACCCCGGCATGTCTGGCGATATGCTCGAGGCTGGTATGGGCGACCCCACGCTCGAGGAACAACTGTTCCGCAGCAGCGAGGATGGCGCAGCGGGTTTTCTCCGCATCTTCTTTGGTTCTACGCATGGCGATCCGGTTAATTGGAACTAGGCTCAGATTGTGCCGAGTTTACCGATTTTGCCCCGCCTGCTGGTGGCGGGCTTGGTTGTCCTGCTTCTGTCCCGTGTCTAGCCAAGGAGAGGAATGCCTCATGCCCTTCGTTCGTCTGGTCGGTTTCTGCCTGCCCTTCAGCCTGGTCCTGCTGGCCGCGAGCATCGAGGCTGCCGACGCGCCACCAACAGCGGTGACGGTCGAGCAGATCAAGGCCGGCGAACTGCCCATCGTGCTGGAATATCCAGCGCGAACCACCGGTTACCGAGAGGTGCAGGTTCGGGCCCAGGTCGGCGGCATCCTGCAGGAACGCACCTATCAGGAGGGTAGTCGGGTGCAGAAGGATCAGGTGCTGTTTCGCATCGATCCACGCCCTTACGAGGCTGCCCTGGCCCGTGCCAAGGGCGCGCTGGCGCAGGAACAGGCGCGTTTTCGCCAGACCGATCGCGACCTCAAACGCATCCGTGAACTGCAGAAGAAGGGCTTCGCCAGCGAGAGCGAACTGGACAATGCCATCTCCAATTTCGAGCAGAGCAAGGCCAATATCGAGGCGGCCCAGGCCGAGGTTCAGTCGCGCCAGATCGACCTCGACTACACCACGGTCAAGGCGCCGATCACCGGCATCACCAGCAAGGAAAGCGTCTCCGAAGGCAGCCTGATCGTCGCCGGCGACCCTAGTGCCAGCCTGCTGACGCAGATCACCCAGCTCGACCCGATCTTCGTCAACTTCGCCTACCCGGACGCCGAGGCCGAGCGCCTGCGCCGTGAACTGTCCGAAGGCAGCCTGGTGCCACCGAGCAGCGGCAAACTCAGTGTCGAGGTGTATTTCGGTGATGGCTCGGCCTATCCGACAGCGGGCGAAGTGGATTTCACCGACAGCCTGATCGACCGCGGTACCGGCACCGTCAGCGCCCGGGGCGTGGTGCCGAACCCCGAGCAGAAGCTGCTGCCCGGGCAGTTTGTGCGCGTGCAGGTCAAGGGCTTGACCCGTCCCAACGCCATCACCGTACCGGAGCGCTCCGTCGCTCAGGGGCCGCGTGGCACCTTCGTCTATGTGGTGGACGAGCAGAGCGTCGCGCGCATGCGCCAGGTCACCACGGGCGATACGGCTGGCGGCCGCTGGGTGATTCTGGCCGGTGTCAGCGATGGTGAGCGGGTGATAGTTGACGGTCTGGCCAAGGTACGACCGGACAGCCCGGTGCAGGTCGAGGAGGCGAAGGCAGCCACGCCAGCCAGTCCGGCGCAGGAGTAACGACCATGATCTCGCGCTTCTTCATCGACCGTCCGGTGTTCGCTACCGTCATCTCCATCGTCATCGTGCTCGCCGGCCTGGCTGCGATGCGCGCGTTGCCCATTGCTCAGTACCCGGAAATCCTGCCGCCGCAGGTGTCGGTGAGCGCCGCTTACCCTGGCGCCAGTTCGCAGGTCATCGCTGAAACCGTGGCGGCGCCGCTGGAGCAGGCGATCAACGGCGTCGAGGACATGATCTACCAGCTGTCCAACTCCTCCAGCAGCGGGGCGATGAGTCTTACGGTGTACTTCGCGGTCGGCACCGACCCGGACCAGGCCACCATCAACGTCAACAACAAGGTGCAGGCGGCATTGGCCAAGCTGCCCGAGGAAGTGCGCCGCCAGGGTGTGAAGGTGGAGAAGAAGTCGTCCGACATTCTTCAGGTGATCACACTCTATTCGCCGGATGATTCGCGCGACCCGATCTTCATCAGCAACTACGCGCTGATCAACGTCATTGACGAGCTCAAGCGCCTCAAGGGCGTTGGCGATGCCAGCCAGTTCGGTTCCAAGGACTATTCCATGCGCATCTGGCTGCGCCCGGACAAGCTGGCGCAGTACAACCTGACACCGACCGATGTGGTCAACGCCATTCGCGAGCAGAATTCGCAGTTCGCCGCCGGCAGTTTCGGCCAGCAACCGTTGAAGGAACCGCAGGACTTCACATACACAGTCACCACGCAAGGGCGATTCACCGATCCGAAGGAGTTCGAGAGCGTCATCCTGCGTACCGACGATACCGGTGCCAGCCTGCTGCTCAAGGACGTGGCGCGGGTCGAGCTGGGTGCGCAGGACTACTCGCTGGTCACCACCCTCAATGGCCAGCAGAACGCCGCTTTCGGCATCTACCTGCAGCCCGGCGCCAACGCCCTGGACACCGCCGAGGCGGTCGAACGCACCATGCAGCGCTTGGCCAAGCGCTTCCCCGAGGGCATCGCCTACAAGATCCCCTATGACACCACCAAGTTCGTCCAGGTCTCGATCACAGAGGTGATCCACACCTTCTTCGAGGCGCTGGTGCTGGTGGTGCTGGTGGTGTTCATCTTCCTGCAGAACTGGCGCGCCACGCTGATTCCGGTGCTGGCCATTCCGGTGTCGCTGGTTGGCACTTTCGCCGGCATGTACATGCTGGGTTTCTCCATCAACCTGCTGACCCTGTTCGGCATGGTGCTGGCCATCGGCATCGTGGTGGACGATGCCATCGTGGTGATCGAGAACGTCGAGCGGGTGATGCGCACTCAGGGGCTGAATGCGCGCGAGGCCTCGATCAAGGCGATGGAGGAGGTCACTGGGCCGATCATCGCCATCGTCCTGGTGCTCTGCGCGGTGTTCGTGCCGGTGGGTTTTCTCGGCGGCCTGGCGGGGCAGATGTACAAGCAGTTCGCGATCACCATCGCGGTGTCGGTGGTGATTTCCGGCATCGTCGCCCTGACGCTTTCGCCCGCACTCTGCGCCTTGTTGCTCAAACCTGGCCACCATGAACCGGCTGCGCCATTTCGCGCCTTCAACCGCTTCTTCGACAGGGCCACCGAGGGCTATGGCGCGGGGGTGCGTTTCTTCCTCAAGCGTTCGCTGGTCGGCCTGCTGCTGTTCGGCGGCATGATCGCGCTGATCATGCTGCTGTTCTCACGGGTGCCCGGCTCGCTGGTGCCCGATGAGGATCAGGGCTATGTGATCAACGCCTATTACCTGCCGCCGGCCGCCTCGCTCAATCGCACCGAGGCGCTGAGTGGGGCGGTGAGTCAGCAGCTGATGGAGCATCCGGCAGTCGAAGACGTAGTGACCTTCGCCGGTTTCGATGTGCTCACCTTCGGCGTGCGCAGCAACGCCGGGGTGTCCTTCGTGCCGCTCAAGGACTGGAGCGAGCGCACCACGCCCGAGCTCGATGCGCGCAATCTGACGCGCGAGTTCATGGGTATGGGCGCCGCGCAGAAGGATGGCCTGGTGTTGTCGTTCAACCCACCGCCGATCACCGGCATGAGTACCACCGGTGGCTTCGAGTCCTTCATTCAGGATCGTTCCGGTGGCAGCGTCGAGCAGCTCGGCGAGAAGGTCCAAGCCTTCGTCGAGGCCGCCAGCAAGCGACCGGAGCTGGCCGGCATTCAGAGTACCTTCAGCGCCAACGTGCCGCAGTACTACATCGATCTGGATCGGACCAAGACGCGGGCACTGGGCGTCAGCGTCAGCGATGTGTTCACCGCGATGCAGGCCACCTTCGGCAGTTACTACGTCAACGATTTCACCCTTTACGGACGTACCTGGCAGGTCAGCCTGCAGTCGGAATCGGAGTTCCGCCGCAAGCCGGAAGATCTTGGCCAGGTCTACGTACGCTCCAGCAGTGGCGATCTGGTGCCGCTGTCGACCCTGTTGCGCGTGCGGCGCATCCTCGGGCCGGACTCCTATGACCGTTTCAACGTCTATCCCTCGGCCAAGGTCCTCGGTGGCCCGGCACCGGGTTACAGCTCCGGGCAGGCACTGGCGGCGATGCAGGAAGTGGCCGATGAGGTGCTGGGTGAGGACTACAGCCTGGGCTGGATCGGCTCGGCCTACCAGGAACTGGCGACTCAGGGTTCGGGCACCCAGGCCTTCGTCTTCGGCCTGATTCTGGTCTTCCTGATTCTTGCCGCGCAGTACGAGCGCTGGACGCTGCCGTTGGCGGTGGTCACCGCCGTGCCGTTCGCGGTGTTCGGGGCGATTCTCGCAGTGTGGCTGCGCGGCATTCAGAACGACGTGTACTTCCAGGTCGGCCTGGTCACCCTGATCGGTCTGGCGGCGAAGAACGCCATCCTTATCGTCGAGTTCGCCGTGCTGCTGCGCGCCGAAGGCAAGGGCATCTTCGACTCGGCGCTGGAGGCGGCCAAGCTGCGTTTCCGCCCCATCGTGATGACTTCGCTGGCCTTCATCCTCGGTTGCGTGCCGCTGGCCATCAGCTCCGGTGCGGGTTCGGCCAGTCGCCACTCCATCGGCACCGGGGTGATCGGCGGCATGCTCGCGGCCACGCTGTTGGCCACCTTCCTCATCCCGATGTTCTACCTGCTGGTGGAGTCGGCGGCGCAGCGGGTGAGCCAGCGCGGCAAGGCCAGGGAAGAACAGCCGCCGCATTGATAAGCGCGAACCGTCGTTCGGCGATCCGCGCTTTCATCTGCGGCCTGGTCGGTGAGATGATTAGCCGGCTAACAATTTTGCGGATTATTCATGAACCTGCGAACCCTGCTGATCCTGGGCGCGCTGTGCGCCTTTGGCCCCTTGGCCATCGATTTCTACCTGCCAAGTTTCCCCACGCTGGCCCAGCAATTCGGCACCGACGTCGAACATATTCAACTGTCGCTGGCGGCCTATTTCGTCGGTATCGCCATTGGCCAGCTGTTCTACGGGCCGTTGGCGGATCGTTTCGGTCGCCGCGTGCCGCTGTTGGTCGGGGTGGCGTTGTTCACCGTGGCATCGCTGGCTTGTGCCCTGGCACCGAACCTGGAATGGCTGGTGACGGCACGCTTCGTCCAGGCCCTCGGCGGCTGCGCCGGGATGGTGATCACCCGTGCGGTGGTGCGCGACCTGTGCGATCCACTGGCTTCGGCCAAGGTGTTCTCGCAACTGGTGCTGGTGATGGGCCTGGCGCCGATTCTCGCGCCTCTGGGGGGCGGGCTGCTGCTCAACACGCTGGGCTGGCCGTGGATCTTCCATAGCCTGGCGATTTTCTCCGGCCTGTGCCTGCTGGCCGTGCTGTTGTGGTTGCCGGAGACCCGTCCGCAGCATCTGCAACCGGCGCCGCTGAGCGGCGCCTTCGGCCAGTACCGCGCGCTGTTGGGCAATGCACCGTTCATGGGCTACAGCCTGGCCGGCGGTGTGGCGATGGCCGGCATGTTCGCCTATATCGCCGGCTCGCCCTTCGTGTTCATCGAGCTGTACGGCGTGCCGGCCGAGCATTATGGCTGGCTGTTCGGCAGCAACGCGGCAGGCTTCGTGATCATGGCGCAGGTCAATGCGCGTCTGGTGCTGCGCGGCGGCCCGGCGCTGTGGCTGCGGCGCATGGTGCTGGTGTACCTGACCAGCGGCCTGTGCCTGCTGGCGTTGGCGCTGTGGCAACCGGCGCAGCTGTGGCCGCTGCTGATTCCGTTGTTCATCTGCGTCGCCAGCCTCGGTTGCGTGTTGCCCAATGCCACGGCTTGCGCCATGGCCGGGCAGGGCCGGCATGCCGGCAGCGCTTCCGGGCTGCTGGGTAGCATGCAGTTCAGCGTGGCGGCCAGCGCTTCGGCGCTGGTAGCTTTCCTGCACGATGGCTCGGCCATGCCCATGGCGCTGGTGATCGCCCTGTGCGGCGCTGCTGCCTGCGGCTTTGCCTGGTGGAGCAAGCGCTTCGTGGTGTGAGCCGGCGGGTTACAGTCGCGCGACCTTGAAGGTGTCGCAACGGCCCGGCTGACCACTCTCGAAGCCGGTGCTGAACCAGCGTACGCGCTGCTGCGAGGTGCCATGGGTGAAGGCGTCCGGCACTACCTGACCACGCGACTGCTTCTGCAGGCGGTCATCACCGATGGCGCTGGCCGCGTTGAGGGCTTCTTCCAGGTCGCCGGCCTCGAGCCAATCGTGGCGTCGCTGCGCATGATGGGCCCAGACTCCGGCCAGGCAGTCGGCCTGCAGTTCCTGGCGCACCAGCAGGCCGCCATCGCCTTCGACCCGCTCGCCGCGCTGGCGCGCCGCGTTGACTTTGGCCGATACGCCCAGCAGGGTCTGTACGTGATGGCCGACTTCATGGGCGATCACGTAGGCCTGGGCGAAGTCGCCGGCAGCGGAGAAGCGTTGCTCCATCTCGCGGAAAAACGCCATGTCCAGATACACGCGCTGATCACCGGGGCAGTAGAAGGGGCCAACCGCCGAACTGGCGAAACCGCAGGCGGAATTGACGCCGCCGGAGAACAGCACCAGTTGCGGATCGCGATACTGCTGGCCGGCCTGCTGGAACAGCTCGCGCCAGGTGTCTTCGGTGTCGCCGAGGATGGCGCGGACGAACTCGCTCTGCTCGTCATTCGCCGCTGGCGCGCTCTGCGTCTGGGTAACCTGCGGCTGGGTGGCCTGGCCGGCGATCTGGCCGAGAATCTGCAGCGGGTCCTGGCCCATCAGCAGGCCGACAATGACGATCACCGCTACGCCGCCGAGGCTCAGGCCGCCGCCTAGGCGCCTGCCGGAACGGCCGCGCGCATCCACCACGTTGTCACTACGTCTACCGCGTTGCCAGCGCATGGCGGCACTCCCTGGTTGCTGATCGCTGCAGTGTAGCTGCCCCCCGTGCCCGACTCAGTTGGCCGGGTAGTCACTGAGCAACTGATCCTGGCGCTCGCGATCCAGGCCGATGACCTGATAGGCATCGACACGGTCGCCATACTCCATACCGGGCGAGCCCACGGGCATGCCGGGTACGGCAGCGCCGATCAGATCCACGCGCTCACGCAGTTTGAGAATGTCGGCGGCCGGTACATGACCCTCGACGAACTTGCCGTCGATCACGCCGGTGTGACAGGAGGCCAGGCGCGGCGGCACGCCCAGTCGCTGCTTGAGCGCACTCATGTCGGCCTCGACATGATCGTTGACGGTGAAGCCATTGTCCTGCAGATGGCTGATCCAGGCCTTGCAGCAGCCGCAGTTGGCATCGCGGTGCACATCGATGGTCAGGGGCTCGCTGGCATGAGCCAGGCTGGTGAAGAGGCAGAGGGCGAGCAGGGAACGACGCATGGCAAGGCTCCAGATAATCGAGCGCTCAGCATAGCGCCGACATAGCGGCTGCCCAAGCCATTGCGACTATGCGTCGCGACCAGTGGCGGCCTATGCTGGCGGCAGCCACTCATTGCCTGGAAGCCGCCGATGCTGTTTGCCCGAATCGTCCTGTCGATCCAGATCGCTGCCTTGCTCGTGTTGGGGCTGGCCTACTTCATACGGCCCGAGGAAATGGCCAGCTTCAGCGGCGCGTTGCTGATGGGCAATGCGGCGGTGACCGAAGTGCGTGCCTATTATGGCGGGCTGCAACTGGGCCTGGCGGCTTATCTGGCGATGGCGCTGCTGCGCATGGATTTGCTGCGCCCGGCGCTGCTTTTGCTGGTGCTGCTGTACAGCTCGCTGGCGCTGGCGCGCATTGCCGGGCTGTGGCTGGACGGCGGCGCACAGCAGACCTTCAACCTCTACGCGTTGCTGCTCGAAGTGGTGTCGGCCGGGCTGGCCTGGTGGGCGTTGCGCGGCTTGTCACGCTGAGCCGTTCGGCCACTGGGCAGCAGGCAAACCCGGATTGCATCCGGGCTACGAGGGGCGGTTCAGCGCCGCTCCAGCAGCACACCCGCTTCCATATGGTGGGTGTAGGGGAACTGGTCGAACAGCGCGCTGCGCGTCACCTTGTGAGTATCGTTGAGCTGGGCGATGTTGGCGGCCAGGGTCTCCGGGTTGCAGGAAATATAGAGGATGCGCTCGAAACGGCGAGTCAGCTCGCAGGTGTCCGGGTCCATGCCGGCGCGCGGCGGGTCGACGAAGACGCTGCCGAACTCATAGCTCTTGAGGTCGATGCCGGCCAGGCGGCGGAACGGGCGCACCTCATTCAGCGCCTGGGTCAGCTCCTCGGCGGAAAGGCGCACCAGCTCGACATTGTTCACACCGTTATCAGCCAGGTTGGCCAGGGCGGCGTTCACTGAGGTCTTGCTGATTTCGGTGGCCAGTACGCGGCGTACGTGGGTGGCCAGCGGCAGGGTGAAGTTGCCGTTGCCGCAGTACAGCTCCAGCAGGTCATCGTCGCGCTGACCAAGGGCGTCATAGGCCCAACCCAGCATCTTCTCGCAGACCTTGCCGTTGGGCTGGGTAAAGGCGCCTTCCGGTTGGCGATAACGGAAGCTGCGCCCGGCTACGGTCAATTCTTCTTCCACATAGTCGCGACCGATCACCAGGCGCTGACCGCGGGAGCGGCCGACCAGGCTGACGTTCAGCTCGGCGGCCAGCTTTTCCGCCTCGGCTTGCCAGACGTCGTCCAGCGGGCGGTGGTAGGCCAGAGTGATCAGCGCATCACCGGCCAGGGTGGTGAGGAACTCGACCTGGAACAGTTTGAACGACAACGCTTCGCTGGCCTGCCAGGCAGCGCGCAGGCGCGGCATCAGCTCGTTGATGCGCAGGCTGGCGATGGGGAAGTCGTCGAGCAGGATCGGCGTGTGTTTGTCGCCCGGGGCGAACATCGCGTAGTGGCGCTGGCCGTCTTCACGCCACAGGCGGAACTCGGCTCGCATGCGGTAGTGCTCGCGCGGCGAGTCGAACACCGCAGGCTCCGGCGCGCCGAAGGGCGCCAGCAGTTCGACCAGAAGGGCCCTCTTCTCGGCGAGTTGGGCGTCGTAGGTGGCGGGGTCGAATGCGGGGCGGCTCATCGGTCACTCATGGGGCAGAAAAACGGGGCGCCATTGTAGCGGAGGCGATGCTGCCGTGCCCGGCTGGCGATAATTGGTGTGCGGGACGCGGAGCGTCCGGGGAGGCGTTCCCACGCGTAGCGTGGCAACACTCATGACGAGCGCTGACGGTGGGCTGAAGCGGAACGCCGCCCGGCCCACCCTACGCAGATGGTCCGGGGTGCAGCGTAGGGCGTACTCGCGAAGCAGTACGCCGTTATCGGTCGATCAGGCGAAGTAGGCCAGTTTGACGATGAACAGGGCCGAGAGCACCCACATCGCCGGGTTCAGTTCGCGCCAGCGGCCGGCCAGTACCTTGACTGCGGTCCAGGCGATGAAGCCGAACGCGATGCCGTTGGCGATGGAGAAGGTCAGCGGCATGGCCAGTGCGGCGACCACCACCGGGGCGGCTACGGTCAGGTCGTCCCAGTCGATCTGCGCCAGGCTGCTCATCATCAGCACGGCGACGAACAGCAGTGCAGGCGCGGTGGCATAGGCCGGCACGGCGCCAGCCAGTGGAGCGAAGAACAGGGCCAGGAGGAACAGCGCGGCGACCACGCAGGCAGTCAGGCCGGTACGCCCGCCGGCACTGATGCCGGCAGCGGATTCGATGTAGCTGGTGGTGGTGCTGGTGCCCAGCGCGGCGCCGGCCATGGTCGCGGTGCTGTCGGCCAGCAGGGCGCGGCCCAGGCGCGGCATCTTGCCGTCCTTGTCCAGCAGGTCGGCCTTTTGCGCCACGCCGACCAGGGTGCCGGAGGTGTCGAACAGGTCGACGAAGAGGAAGGCGAAGATCACGCTGATCAGGCCGATATCCAGCGCGCCGGCAATATCCAGCTGCAGCAGGGTCGGCATCAGCGACGGTGGCATCGACACCACGCCCTGCAGCTCGGACAGGCCGAGGACAATGGACAGGCCGGTGACCAGCAGGATGCCGATCATCACCGCGCCGGTGACCTTGCGATAGGCCAGGGCGGCGATTACGAAGAAGCCCAGGCAGGCCAGCAGCGCGCCGCCCTTGCTCATGTCGCCAAGGCTGACCAGGGTGGCCGGATGATCGACCACGATGCCGGCGTTCTTCAGTGCGATGATCGCCAGGAACAGGCCGATGCCGGCGGCGATCCCGGCGCGTAGCGCCAGGGGGATGCTGTTGATGATCCACTCGCGGATCTTGAAGATCGACAACAGGAAGAAGATCGCGCCGGAGAGGAACACCGCGCCCAGAGCGGTCTGCCAGCTGTAGCCCATGGTCATCACCACGGTGTAGGTGAAGAAGGCGTTGAGGCCCATGCCCGGCGCCAGGGCGATCGGGTAGTTGGCCAGCAGGCCCATGATCAGCGAGCCGATGGCGCCAGCCAGGCAGGTGGCGACGAACACCGCGCCGTGGTCCATGCCGGTCTTGGCCAGCATTTCCGGGTTTACGAAGAGGATGTAGGCCATGGTCAGGAAGGTGGTGATCCCGGCCAGTACCTCGGTGCGCACCGTGGTGTTATGGGCTTTGAGTTGGAACAGTCTTTCCAGCATGGTGGCTCCCCGAGGCGCGAGCGCGCCGAAATTGATCTGCACAAAGCAAAGCACATCCGTCCATGCAGGCCGGAAAATTGCTCGATCTGGCAAAAGCCGCGCATCATACCAGCAAGGTTTTGCCGGGTGAATTTACGGTCTGTCGTGTCTTTTTATGACCAGTTGGACAGTTTCATTTTCTGTCTGAAGGAGTGGTGAGATGAGCAAGCGAGCACTGATTGCAGTCGCCGATGGTGTCGAAGATCTCGAATGCGTGACGCTGATCGACGTGCTGCGCCGCGCCGATATCGAGGTACTGGTAGCGAGTATCGAAGAGCGCAGGATGATCACCTGCGCCCGCGGCACCCGACTGACCGCCGATGCCATGCTGGTTGACGTGTTGGCGCAGGACTTCGACCTGATCGTCCTGCCCGGTGGCATGTCGGGTGCGCAGCATCTGGCTGACTTCGAACCGCTGGCCGAGCGCGTTCGCAAGCAGGCCAAGGCGGGCGAGCTGTTCGCCGCGATCTGCGCTGCGCCCGCGTTGGCCTTGCAGAGCTACGGGGTGCTCAGGCAGCGGCGCATGACCTGCTATCCGGCGTTCAGTGATCGACTGAGCGGTTGCACCTTCGTCGATGAGGCGGTGGTGGTCGATGGCAACTGCATTACCAGCCAGGGCCCGGGAACGGCATTGGCGTTTGCCCTGACCCTGGTGGAGCAACTGGTCGGGCGCGGCACGCGCACCGATGTGGCCAAGGCGATGCTGGTATAGAAGCCCCAGGAGCACTGGTGCGCACGGCGCACCCTACGGCCGTTTGTGCGCATCGAAGGGTAGGGTGCGCCGCGCGCACCGCGAATCCGCGACACCCTACGACTGTTCCTGCTCCAGCAATTGGCGCTTGCGCTGCAGTCCCCAGCGGTAGCCGCTGAGGCTACCATCGCTGGCCACCACGCGATGACAGGGCAGCAGCAGGCCGATGGCATTGCTGGCGCAGGCACGGGCAATCGCCCGTGGGTGACTGTGCAGTTGTCCGGCCAGATCGGTGTAGCTGCGGGTCTCGCCACTGGGAATGTTCTGCAGCGCCTGCCAGACCCGTTGCTGAAAGGCCGTGCCGCGAATGTCCAGGGGCAGATGGGCGGCGCGCTCGGGTTCTTCGAGTTGCGCCAGCACTTGCTGCAGCCAGTTGCGCAGACCCTGTTCATCTTCTTCGAGCTGGGCGGCGGCGAAGCGCTGTTGCAGTTCGACGCGTAGCGTTTGCGGCTTATCGCCAAACAGCAGGGCGCAAACGCCCTTGTCGCTGGTGGCCAGCAGCACCTGGCCGAGCGGGCAGGGAGCAATGCTGTAACGCAGGCGCTCGCCAGCGCCGCGTTGGCGACGTTGCGCGGGGCTCATTGCCTGAGGCTGTTCATACAGCGCACGGGTCCCAGAATAGCCGGCAGCCAGGGCAGCATCGAGCACATTGTCTGCCTCTGGCAATTGAGCATCCAGGCGTTGGCGGCGCTGCGCCGCCGCCCAGGCATTGGGCGTCATCCCGGTGCGCGCCTTGAACGCCCGGGCCAGATGCGATGGCGACAGGCCGATGCGTGCCGCCAGCTGCGGCAGCGTCAGGCGTTGCTCGCCACTCAGAAGCGCACAGGCAGCTGCAACCAGCGCATCGAGTTGCTGCGCTGGGCTTTGCCCCTGCGGTGAGCAGCGCTTGCACGGGCGAAAGCCGGCTGCCTCGGCACTGGCTGCATCGGCATGGAAGCTGACGTTGTCGCGCCGTGGTCGCCGCGCAGGACAGTTCGGCCGGCAGTAAATACCGGTGCTGCGTACGGTGAAAACGAAGCGCCCGTCGAACGCCTCATCACGTTCGCAAACGGCCTGCCAACAGCGTTCCTGGTCAAGCATGGAGCAGCCCTTGTGCTGACGATCTTGCTGACGATTGTCGACTGCGTTCACCGCTCTGCCAATCCGCATTGCACTTTCAAAGCCCTGTCGAGGTCATTTGTATGACGGCCTGAGCGCAACTGCGGCCCAGCGCCTTTAATGATGGATAGGCAAGTGCCAACGGAGATCGCCATGCGCGGGATGCTCGATAGACCGGAGCAGGAACTGATTCTGGTTGTGGACGATGCAGTCGACGCGCGCCAGCGCCTCGGCGCGCTGTTGGCCGACCGCTACCAGGTAAGGCTGGTTGGCAGCGAGGAGGCGCTGCACGCCGCCAGGTCGCGACCGCAGCCAGACCTGATTCTGCTGGGCTGGCAGGACGACTACGCGCTCTGTCGTGGGCTCAGGACCGATCCGCAGACCCGCCATATCCCGCTGATCCTGGTCACCGGTCGCAGCGATGCCGCTGACGAGCAGTTGGGCTTCGACCTCGGCGCTGCCGACTACATCACCAAGCCGGTCAGTGCGCCCATCGTGCTCGCGCGTGTTCGAGCGCAGCTGCAGCTCAAGGCGGCCACCGATTACCTGCGTGACAAGAGCGAGTATCTGGAGCTCGAGGTCAAGCGCCGTACGCGCGATATCCAGAACCTGCAGGATGTCACCATCGAGGCCATGGCCAGCGTTGCCGTCATGCGTGACAACCCGAGCAGTCGTCGCCTGGAGCGTATCGAGCGCTACATGACCTGCCTGACCGCAGCGTTAGCGCGGCAGCAGCCTGCCTTGTCGGAGTCTCTGAACGAGGAACGCATCGCCCAGTTGGGCAAGTCGGCCATGCTGCATGTGATCGACCGACTGACCCTGCCGGATCGTGTGCTGCTCAGCCACGGCGAGCCGGATGAAAATGACCTGCGTCTGCTGAGCGAGGGGGTGATCGCCGGCCGGGACGCGTTGGAGCGAGCCGAGCGCAAGCTGGGCAGCGTCACCAACTTTCTCTCCGATGCCAAGGATATCGTCTATGGCCAGCACGAGCGCTGGGACGGCAAAGGCTATCCGCAGGGGCTGCTCGGCGAGCAGATTCCGCTTTCGGCGCGGCTGATGGCGCTGGTGGGGCACTTCGAAGAGCTGAGCTGTCGGCATCCCTACCTGCCACCCATCAGCCCGGCGCAGGCGGTGGCGCAGATCAGCGCGGCCAGCGGCACGCGCTTCGACCCCATGGTGGTGCTGGCCTTCGTCGAAGCTACGACGGAGTTCCTGCATATCGCCGAAACCCTGGCCGACGACGCCGCCGCGGTCGGCGTGGAGTTGCAGCGGTTGGAGGATTCGTTGGCCGAAAGCATCGAGTTGACGCTGCCGCCGACGCCATGATGTAGCGCCGCTCAATCCATCGCTTGGGACCGGTGGCTGGCATTTGACCTGTAGGGTGTGCCGCGAGCCCCTACCGCGCGGCGCGCCATGGCCTGCTAGTCGACGATCCGCTCCACATGATGGCAGGCCACCTGCCGCGTATCGATCAGGCGCAGCTCAGGGCGTTCGCCGCGGCAGCGTTCGTCGGCATGCGGGCAGCGCTTGTGGAAGGCACAGCCGGATGGCGGGTTCAGCGGATTGGGCAACTCGCCACTGATCTTCATCCGTGGCTTGTCCGGATCGGGATGAATCGCCGGCGTTGCCGACAGCAGGGCGCGAGTGTAGGGGTGCAGCGGGCGGGCGTAGAGCGCCTCGGCCGCGCCCATCTCCACCGGGCGGCCTAGGTACATCACCAGCACGTCGTCGGCGACATGGCGCACCACCGCAAGGTTGTGCGAGATGAACACGTAGCCGGTCTGGTACTGCTCCTGCAGGTCCATGAACAGATTGAGCACCTGCGCCTGGATCGACACGTCCAGCGCCGAGGTCGGCTCGTCCGCCACCAGCACCTTGGGCTGCAGCATCATGGCGCGGGCCAGGGCGATGCGCTGGCGCTGACCACCGGAGAACATGTGCGGGTAGCGCTGGTAGTGCTCGGGGCGCAGCCCCACCTGCTGCATCATCGCCTGCACCTTCTCACGGCGCTCGGCACGCGACAGGTCGGTGTTGATCAGCAGCGGTTCGGCCAGCTGGTCACCGATCTTCTGCCGCGGGTTTAGCGAGGCGTAGGGGTTCTGGAACACCATCTGCACGTCGCGGCGCAGCTGTTTGCGCTCGGCATGGCTGGCGCCGGCCACCTCGCGTCCGGCGATTTGCAGGCTACCGGCGCTGGGCTCTTCGATCAGGGTCAGGGCGCGGGCCAGGGTGGACTTGCCGCAGCCGGACTCGCCAACCACCGCCAGGGTCCTGCCGGCCTCCAGGCTGAAAGACACGCCGTTGAGCGCCTGCACCAGTGCCGCGGGTTTGAACAGGCCGCGCGAGACGCTGTAGTGGCGGGTCAGCTCACGGGCTTGAAGTACGGTGCTCATCAGGCCACCTCCGCCGGGGGGACAAGAGGAAAGAAGCAGCGCGCGGCGCCTCGCTCGTGTGCGTCCAGGGTTGGGCGCTCGTCGCGGCAACGCGGCTGCACATAGGGGCAGCGTGGTGACAGCAGGCAGCCCTGTGGGCGGTCATAACGGCCGGGCACGATACCGGGCAGGGTCGCCAGGCGGCTGGCACCGGCGCTGTGTTCGGGGATCGCCTTGAGCAAGGCTTCGGTATAGGGATGACTGGGCGCATCGAACAGAGCTGGCACCTGGCCCAGCTCCACCGCTTGCCCGGCGTACATCACGCAGACACGCTGGGCGGTTTCAGCCACCACGGCCAGGTCGTGGGTGATCAGCACCAGGGCCATGCCCTGGTCGCGCTGCAGATCCAGCAGCAGCTCCATGATCTGCGCCTGGATGGTCACGTCCAGCGCAGTGGTGGGTTCGTCGGCGATCAGCAGCTTGGGTTCGGCGGCAATCGCCATGGCGATTGCCACGCGCTGGCTCATGCCGCCGGAGAGCTGATGCGGGTAGGCATCGAGCCGACTGGCAGCGCCAGGTATCTCGACCCTTTCCAGCAGCTCCAGGGCGCGAGCGCGCGCCGCTTTGCCTTTCAGACCGAGGTGCTGATGCAGCACTTCCTCGATCTGGAAGCCTACGGTGTAGCTGGGATTGAGCGCGGTCATCGGGTCCTGGAAGACCATGGACAGGTCCTTGCCGACGATACGCCGACGCTGCCGGCCCTTCAGACGCAGCATGTCGGTGCTGTCGAACTGCATGCAATCGGCCTGGACGATACCGGGCGCGTCGATCAGGCCCATCAGCGCCATCATGGTCACCGACTTGCCGGAGCCGGACTCGCCGACGATGGCCAGCACTTCACCTTTTTCCACACTCAGATCGAGCCCGTCGACCACCGGCACGGCGTCGGCCGCGCCGAAACGTACGGAGAGGTTGCGGATATCCAGCAGGCTCATCGGGCGCCCTCCGTGCGTAGGGTGAGCGATGCTTCTCCCGTCCACGCTGCGCAGCTGTGGTGCGCCATGCGCACCGAGATCATCTTGTGCATATGGCCCTCCTCAGATGGCGTTCTTCAGTTTCGGGTCGAGGGCGTCGCGCAGGCCGTCACCCATCAGGTTGATCGCCAGTACGCTAAGCAGAATCGCCAGGCCAGGCAGGGTCACCACCCACCAGGCGCGTTCGATATAGTCGCGCGCCGAGGCCAGCATGGTGCCCCACTCGGGTGTCGGCGGTTGTACGCCGAGGCCGAGAAAACCCAGCGCGGCGGCGTCGAGAATCGCCGAGGAAAAGCTCAGGGTGGCCTGCACGATCAGCGGCGCCATGCAGTTGGGCAGCACGGTGAAGAACATCAGCCGGGGCAGGCTGGCGCCGGCCAGTTGCGCAGCGGTGACGTAGTCGCGGTTCAACTCGCCCATCACGGCCGCGCGGGTCAGGCGTACGTAGGAGGGCAGCGAGACGATGGCGATGGCGAAAATGGTGTTGATCAGCCCTGGGCCGAGGATGGCGACGATGGCCACCGCCAGCAGCAGCGAGGGCAGCGCCAGCATGATGTCCATCAGGCGCATGATGCCAGGGCCGAGCAGGCGCGGGAAAAAACCAGCGACCAGGCCCAGCAGGATGCCGGGAAGCAGCGACAGCACCACCGAAGCCAGGCCGATCAGCAGCGACAGGCGTGCACCGTGGATCAGGCGCGAGAGCAGGTCGCGGCCCAGCTCGTCAGTGCCGAGCAGGAAGCGCCACTGACCGCCGTCCAGCCAGACCGGCGGGGTGAGCAGGAAATCGCGATACTGCTCGCTGGGATGGTGCGGCGCGAACCAGGGCGCGAACAGCGCGCAGAACACCATCAGCAGCATGAAGCCGAGGCCACAGACGGCACCCTTGTTATGGCTGAAGGCTTGCCAGAATTCTTTCAGCGGCGAGGGATAGAGCAGGCTCTGGTCGAGGCTGGTAGCTGCAGTCATGGGCATACCCCCTGGGTAGGGTGCGCTGTGCGCACCGATGGTTGGTCGCCGCTATTGGGGCGCACGGCCTGGGCGGCCCCGCGCGCCCCTAGGGTCTGTCGATTCATCACGCCTTCCTCACTTCTGATGGCGAATACGTGGATTGGCCAGGCCATAGAGGATGTCCACGGTGAAGTTGACCAGGATCACCAGGCAGGCGATCAGCAGGATGCCGTTCTGCACCACCGGGTAGTCGCGGGCGCCGATGGCTTCGATCAGCCACTTGCCGATGCCCGGCCAGGAGAAGATGGTTTCGGTCAGCACTGCGCCGGCCAGCAGGGCGCCAACCTGCAGACCGAACACGGTCAGCACCGGGATCAAGGCATTGCGCAGGCCATGCACGAAGACCACCCGCGTCGGCGACAGGCCCTTGGCGCGCGCGGTGCGGATGTAGTCCTCGCGCAGCACTTCGAGCATGGCCGAGCGGGTCATCCGCGCGATCACCGCCAGCGGAATGGTGCCGAGCACGATGGCCGGCAGGATCAGGTGGCGCAGTGCGTCGACGAAGGCACCTTGCTCTTCGGAAAGCAGGGTGTCGATCAGCATGAAGCCGGTGACCGGCGGAATGTCGTAGAGCAGGTCGATACGCCCGGATACCGGCGTCCAGCCCAGGCCCACCGAGAAGAACATGATCAGCAGCAGGCCCCACCAGAAGATCGGCATCGAATAGCCGGTCAGCGAGATGCCCATCACCCCGTGGTCGAACAGCGAGCCGCGCTTGAGTGCAGCGATTACCCCGGCGATCACGCCGAGGGTGCCGGCGAACAGCAAGGCAGCCAGGGCCAGTTCGACAGTGGCGGGAAACAGGGTGAGAAACTCTTTCCACACGCTTTCACGCGAGCGCAGTGACTCGCCCAGGTTGCCGCTGGCGAGCTGGCCGATGTAGTCGAAATACTGCGCATACAGGGGCTTGTTCAGCCCCAGGCGTTCCATGGCCTGAGCGTGCATTTCCGGATCGACGCGGCGCTCGCCCATCATCACCTCCACCGGGTCACCGGGGATCAGGCGGATCAGCGCGAAGGTCAGCAGGGTGACGCCGAAGAAGGTGGGGATCAGCAAGCCCAGGCGGCGTGCAATGAAGCTCAGCATGGCGGTGGGTAACTCCTAATCAGAACGGTATCGAACAGCCTGGAAATCTGGCGATTCCTTCGAGCATGTTGCAGGTTAGCTGTTCGATCACGACGTGCCCCGGGCGTTTGCCCGGGGCGTCGTTCAACGGCGCTCGCGCAGCGGCGGTCGCGCAACGGGCTATCAGTTGTTGCTGACACCGATGAAGCTGTTGCGCCCGAAGGGGCTGATCTGGAAGCCTTCGACGCTGCTGCGCATCGGTTGGTAGACCGTGGAGTGAGCGATCGGCGTGATCGGCACTTCGCGCTTGAGAACGACCTGGGCCTGACGATACAGCTCGCTGCGTTGCTCCTGGTCGGTGACGCGCTTGGCGGCGACCACCAGCTTGTCGTATTCGCTGTCGCACCACTTGGAGAAGTTGTTGCCGTCTACCGAGGCGCAGCCGTACAGGGTGCCGAGCCAGTTGTCCGGGTCACCGTTGTCGCCGGTCCAGCCGATCAGCATGGCGTCGTGTTCACCGGCATGGGCGCGTTTGATGTATTCGCCCCACTCGTAGCTGACGATGCGCGCCTTGATACCCACCTTGGCCCAGTCGTTTTGCAGCATCTCGGCCATCAGCCGCGCATTGGGGTTGTAGGGCCGCTGCACAGGCATGGCCCACAGGGTGATCTCGGTGCCTTCCTTCACGCCAGCGGCCTTGAGCAGCTCCTTGGCTTTCTCCGGGTCGTAGGCGGCATCCTTGATCGACTCGTCGTAGGACCACTGGGTCGGTGGCATGCCGTTCACGGCCAGCTGGCCGGCGCCCTGGTACACGGCGTCGATGATGGCCGCCTTGTTCACGGCCATGTCCAGCGCCTGACGCACTTCGCGCTTGTCGAACGGCGCGCGGGTGACGTTGTAGGCGATGTAGCCGACGTTGTAGCCAGGCTCGGTCGGTACATTGAGATTCTTGTCGGCCTGCAGACTCTGCAGGTCGGCAGGGCGCGGGTTGAGGGTGACGTGGCATTCGCCGGCGCGCAGCTTCTGTGCGCGCACCGAGGCGTCGGTGTTGATGGAGAAGATCAGGTTGTCGATCTTGACGTCATCGGGTTTCCAGTAGGCCTGGTTGCCCTTGAAGCGGATCACCGCGTCCTTCTGATAGCGGCTGAACACGAACGGGCCGGTGCCGATGGGTTTCTGATTGATGTCGGCGGCCTTGCCTGCCTTGAGCAACTGGTCGGCGTATTCGGCCGAATGTATCGCGGCAAAGCTCATCGCCAGGTTCTGCACGAAGGCGGCGTCGACGGCATTGAGGGTGAAGACCACGGTCATGTCGTCGGTCTTCTCGATCTTGGCGATGTTCTTGTCCAGGCCCATATCGGTGAAGTAGGGAAATTCGCTGGGGTAGGCCTGGCGGAACGGGTGGTTGCGATCGAGCATGCGCTGATAGGTGAACAGCACATCGTCGGCGTTGAAGTCGCGAGTCGGCTTGAAGTAGTCGGTGGTATGGAACTTGACCCCTTCGCGCAAGTGGAAGGTGTAGGTCAGGCCGTCCTCGCTGATGTCCCAAGAGGTAGCCAGTGAAGGTTGTGCCTTGGTGCCGCCGCGCTCGAATTCGGCGAGGCGATTGAAGATGGTTTCCGAGGCCGCGTCGAAATCGGTGCCGGTGGTGTACTGGCCAGGGTCGAAACCGCCCGGGCTGCCTTCGGAACAATACACCAGGTTGCTGGCGTGGGCGAACGAAGCACTGGTGAGCAGTCCTGCGGTAAGCAGGGCCTTGCACAGGGGAGACATACGCATGCGAACCTCTTTTTTCTTTTTGTTCGCGCCTCGGTGCAGCGCGAGCTCGGTATGCGGTGAAGGCGGGTAGCCCACCGGGTCGGGCTCGAAATTAAGTCATGCTGAAATTGTGGTCAACAAAAATTAAGCAGCACTAACATTGCGCATATTCGCCCTGAATTGGGGCAAAAAATCACTCGCTGGCGGGGTGATCGCCGAAAAGCGCCATGGTGGTCATGGTCAGCACTTCGGCCGGGGCATCGGCGGTATTGGCCAGGCGATGCAGCTTGCCGGCATCGAAATGCACCGAGTCGCCGGGGCCGAGGGGGTAGTCGCGACCCTCGATGGTGTAGACGATCTGCCCGCTGAGCACGTAGGAGAATTCCACGCCCTCATGCGCGATCAGTTCAGACTGATAACCCACCGGAATGTTCATCTTCACCGCGTTGATCGAGTTGCCGGGAAATGAGCTGGACAGGCGCTCGTAGGCCAGCAACTGACCGCCTACGGTGTAGCGCACCCGTTCGTTGACGTGAGAATCCGGTTGCGCCTGGGTGGGCTGATCGAACAGCACGTTGAGCGGTACATCGAGTGACTTGGCGATGCTCGCCAGCGACGATAGCGATACGCCGGTCAGGTTGCGTTCTGCCTGGGACAGGAAGCTGGCGGTCAGGCCTGCGTCTGCCGCTACCTGATTGAGGGTCTTGCCGGCGGCCCGCCGGTAGCGGCGCAAGCGTTCGCCAATGCGATCTGCGGTCATGGAGGTGGCTCGCTGTTCGGGTCAGCGCAGTATACCCATGAGGCGCAGGGACTTCAGCCCGATGCCGGCGCGCTTTTTAAGTACAGCTGAAAAAATCTTTGACCGAAATTTAAGTTGCACTTAAATTTTGCCGCAGCAAATTGCCCGGTGACGATGGTCGTCGTGGGCGCCAGACGAGGATGCGCAGATGACACTGGGAGTGGGTGGCAGTACGCCGGAGCAGGCTTTGGCGCGCCTGCAGAACATGATGGCCGGCGCTGAACCGATCACTGAGGCTGAATACCAGACGCGCATCGACCGCGCTCAGGCGTTGATGCGCGAGCAGGATATCGCCGCGCTGTTTCTGGCTGCCGGCAGCAACCTGCAGTACTTCACTGGTGTGCAGTGGCATCCCAGCGAACGTATGGTCGGGGCGATTCTGCCGGCCAGCGGTGCACTGGAGTATCTGGCGCCGGCGTTCGAGGAAGGCACGGTGCGCGATTTCCAGGTGGTGCCCGGCGTGATCAATACCTGGCAGGAGCACGAAAGCCCCTATGCGCTGCTTCTGGATTGCCTGAAGCGCCTGGGAATATTGCCCAATGATGGTGCGCCGCCGAAGGTAGGTCTTTGTTCTTCTTTGCCTTTTTTCATGTTTGAAGGCATTCGCCAACTGACCAGCGGTTATCGCTTCGTCGATGCTGGCGGCATCACCACGGCTTGTCGCCAATGCAAATCGTCTGCCGAAATCGCCCTGATGCAGCGCGCCAAGGACATGACCCTGGAAGTGCACAAGGCCGCTGCGAGCATCCTCCATGAAGGTATCAGCACCACCGAAGTTGCCGAGTTCATCCACCAGGCGCATCGCCGTGTCGGTGCGCCTGGCTCGACCTTCTGCATCGTGCTGTTCGGCGCAGCCAGTGCCTTTCCGCATGGGGTCAAGCATGCGCAGCGTCTCAAGGACGGTGACATGGTGCTGATCGACACCGGCTGCAAGGTGCACAGTTACCTGTCGGACATCACCCGCAGCTACGTTTTCGGCACGCCCAGCGCGCGTCAGCGCGACTTCTGGAGCAAGGAGAAAGCCGCGCAGCAGGCGGCGTTCGAGGCAGCCATCCTGGGGGCGCCCTGTTCGTCGGTGGACGCCGCGGCCCGGCGTAGCCTGCAGGCCGCAGGGCTTGGGCCTGGCTACAGCTTGCCAGGCTTACCGCATCGTACCGGTCACGGTATCGGCCTGGACATTCACGAGGGGCCTTACCTGGTTGGCGGCGATGACACTCCGCTGGCAGAGGGCATGTGCTTCAGCAACGAGCCGATGATCTGCGTGCCGGGCGAGTTTGGTATCCGTCTCGAAGACCACTTCTACATGACCGCCGACGGCCCGCGCTGGTTTACCCAACCCAGCCATTCGGTGGACGACCCCTTCGGTCTGGGCGTTTAACCAGGCCTAGGTCGGGCCGTAAGCTCTTTTCATCGGGATCGAGCCATGGCCGTTCATGGCACGTTCACCCTGGAAAAGTTGTTCGAGCCCATCGGGCTGAGCACGAAGCCTTCGACGCCCTTGCGCAGCGCTGCGAACTGCTTGGGGTGGGCGAGGGCAATCCACGGCGTCTGCTCATGGAAGATCGCCAGCGCCTGGCGATACAGCGCGGCGCGTTTGCTCTGCTCGGGCTCGCGGCGTGCCTGGGTGATCAGGGCATCGAAGGCCTTGTCGCACCAGCCTGCCTGGTTCTCGCCGCTCTCGGCCGCGGCGCAGGACAGATTGGGGGTGAGGAAGTTGTCCGGGTCGCCGTTGTCGCCGGCCCAACCCATGAACACCAGGTCGTGCTCGCCATTCTTGGCGCGCTTGATCAGCTCGCCCCACTCGAATACGCGAATGTCGCTGCGAATGCCGATGGCGGCGAGATCGGCCTGCAGCATCTGCGCGCCGATACCCGGGTTGGGATTGGTCGGTCCGCCGCCGGGGCGGGTCCAGATCGACAGGGCAAAGCCATCAGCGTGACCAGCCTCGGCCAACAGTTGGCGGGCCCGCTCGGGATCGTGCGGCCAGTCGGTGAGCGCGGGGTCATGGCCCCAGAGCGTCGCCGGGTAAGGCGCCACGGCCGGTGTGGCGTTGCCTTCGCCATACTGCGCGCGAATGTAGGCGGCTTTGTCGAACGCCAGATTCAACGCCTGACGCACACGCACATCGTCCAGCGGCGGGTGGCGGGTGTTGATGCCGATATAGGCGGTCAGCAGCGAATCCAGTTCCAGTACCTGCAGTTTCGGGTCGGCCTTCAACGCCGGGATATCCACGGGGCGCGGGTAGAGGGCGATCTGACAGTCGCCGGCTTTCAGGCGTTGCTGGCGCACGTTGGGCTCGGGGGTGATGGCCAGTATCAGTCGCTCGACTTTCGGCGCGCCGCCCCAGTAATCCAGGTTGCCGCGAAAGCGTACCTGGGCGTCCTTGGCGTAGCGCTCGAAAACGAAAGGCCCGGTGCCGATGGGCGCATTGTTCAGGCGTTCGGGTTGGTTCGTTGCGAGCAGATGGTCGGCATATTCGGCCGAGTAGATCGAGGCGAAGCCCATGGCCAGGTTGGCCAGGAAGGGCGCCTCCGGGTGTTTGAGGACGAAGCGCACGCGGTGTCCGTCGAGCTTTTCCACGCGCTTGATCAACTGCGCCAGGCCCATGGCCTCGGCATAGGGGAAACCGCGCAGCGACAGCTTGTGCCAGGGGTGAGCCGGATCGAGCTGGCGCTGGAAGCTCCACAGCACGTCGTCGGCGTTGAATGTGCGGCTTGGCGTGAAATCCTTGTTAGCGTGGAATTTCACTCCCTTGCGCAAGGTGAAGGTGTAGCTCAGGCCGTCATCGGCTATTTCCCAGCTTTCTGCCAATGCCGGGACGATTTCGGTGCTGCCAGGGGCGAAGGCCACCAGGCGTTCGAACAGGGTTTCCGCCGTTGCATCGGCGGTGGTAGCTGCGGTGTATTGAACGATGTCGAACCCTTCCGGGCTGGCTTCACTGCACACCACCAAGTTGGCCGCCTGGGCCTGAGCAGCGAGCAGCGCGGCAAACAGCAGACCGCCGCGCAGTAGGGGCAAGGTAGGCATGGTGACTCCTGGTTGAACGACCTGCAATCGGCGCCCCTTTCAGGGCGCCGATGCGGTTTGTTACTTGCCGATACCTACACCATAGAACGAGTTGATGCCGAACGGGCTGATGCGGAAGTCCTGCACTTCCTTGCGCATCGGCTGGTACACGGTGGAGTGGGCCAGCGGCGTGATCGGCACCTCACGCTTGAGGATCACCTGCGCCTGCTTGTACAGCTCGGTGCGTTCGGCCACGTCGGTGGTGCGCTTGGCGGCCTTGACCAGTTTGTCGTAGTCCTCGAAGCACCATTTGGAGAAGTTGTTGCCGTCGACCGCGTCGCAGCCATAGAGGGTGCCGAGCCAGTTGTCCGGGTCACCGTTGTCACCGCTCCAGCCGATCAGCATGGCGTCGTGTTCGCCGGCCTTGGCGCGCTTGAGGTACTCGCCCCATTCGTAGCTGACGATGCGCGCCTTGATGCCGATCTTGGCCCAGTCGGCCTGCAGCATTTCAGCGATCTGCCTGGCGTTGGGGTTGTACGGACGCTGTACCGGCATGGCCCACAGGGTGATCTCGGTGCCTTCCTTGACGCCTGCAGCCTTGAGCAGCTCCTTGGCCTTTTCCGGGTCGAAGGCCGGGTCCTTGATGTCTTCGTTATACGACCACTGGGTCGGCGGCATGCCGTTGACCGCGAGCTGCCCGGCATTCTGGTAAACGGCATCGAGAATCGCCTGCTTGTTCACCGCCATGTCCAGCGCCTGGCGCACTTCCAGTTTGTCGAACGGCGGGTGGGTGACGTTATAGGCGATGTAGCCGACGTTGAAACCGGCCTGCTCGGGCATCTGCAACTTGGCGTCCTGCTGCAGCGAGGCGATGTCGGCCGGGCGCGGGAACAGGGTGACGTGGCATTCGCCGGCACGCAGTTTCTGCATGCGCACGGACGAGTCGGTGTTGATGGCGAAGATCAGGTTGTCGATCTTCACGTCATCGGGTTTCCAGTAGTCCTGGTTGCCTTTGTAGCGGATCACTGCGTCCTTCTGGTAGCGGCTGAACACGAAGGGGCCGGTGCCGATAGGTTTCTGATTGATGTCGGCGGCCTTGCCGGCCTTGAGCAACTGATCGGCGTACTCGGCGGACTGGATCGAGGCGAAGCTCATCGCCAGGTTCTGCACGAAGGCTGCGTCCACCTCGTTGAGGGTGAAACGCACGGTCAGGTCATCGAGCTTCTCCAGTTTGGCGATATTGCTGTCCATGCCCATGTCGGTGAAGTAGGGGAACTCGGTGGGGTACGCCTTGCGAAACGCATGGTCCTTGTCGAGCATGCGGCCGAAGGTGAACAGCACGTCGTCGGCGTTGAATTCGCGGCTGGGTTTGAAGTACTCGGTGGTGTGGAACTTCACCCCGGGGCGCAGCTTGAAGGTGTAGACCAGGCCATCCTCGGACACTTCCCAGCTTTGCGCCAGGCCGGGCTCGACCTTGGTGCCGCCCCGCTCGAACTGGGTCAGGCGGTTGAAGATGGTTTCCGCGGCGGCGTCGAAATCGGTGCCGGTGGTGTACAGGCCGGGGTCGAAGCCGGCGGGGCTGCCTTCGGAGCAGAACACCAGGTTGGCGGCGCTGGCGAGGGGAGCGCTGGCGATCAGCCCAGCGGTAAGTAAAGCCTGGAGAATGGCGTTCTTGCGCATCTTGACCTCATCGTTGTTGTGGTTGTGGTCCTTGAGGAGCCTCTTGTGGAGACCACCGCCGAAACTATGCAGGCCTTGTGCCCGAGGCAAGAGGGGCGCTGTACGGGAAATGGTTAGCGCTACAGTGCTGTAATTTGCTGTCGCATTTATGAAAATGTTGCAGAGAAAAGATGGCGAAACGCCGTTATCTGGCGATAACGGCGCTGCTTTGTTGCGGAGCGTGATTCAGGGCATCTGCACTTCGATGACGCCGTCGGCGCTGACCGTGACCTGGCTGGTACCGGCTTCGATTTCTGGCGCAGGCGCTGCTTCCATCATCGCCATGCCCTTGGCGGCGTAAGCGCGCATCGGCATCGGCGGCTGGAAACCGCCGGTGTTGAGGTTCAGGCTGACCAGCTTGTAGCCCTTGCCGCCAAGCGCTTCGGTGGCCAGCTGCGCGCGTGCCCTGAAGGCATTCACGGCGTCCTTGAGCATGGCGTCCTCGCGGGTCTTGCGGGTGTCGGTGGCGATGCTGAAATCCATGCCGGCCATCTTCATCGATTGCAGCAATTCACCGGTCAATGCGGAAAGCCGGGCGAAGTCGGCGCTTTCCAGGCGCACCTCGGCGCGCTCGCGCCAGGCGGTGATCTTCTGGCCCTTGTCGTCATACACCGGGTAGCTGTGGCGGCTGCCGAGCTTGACCGAAACACCACGCACCTGGCGCACTTGTTCCAGCGTCTTGTTGAGGGTGGTGGTGATCTTGGCGGCCAGCTTGGCCGGGTCGGTGTGCTGCGCTTCGGTATAGAGGGTGACGTGCATCAGATCGTGTGCCACTTCCTGGTTGACCTCGGCGCGCAGGGCGATCTGGTTGTAGCGCGCCTCGGCGGCCAGCAGGCCGGTGCTGGCCAGGCTGGCGGCGGTGAGGGCGAGGGCGGTGGCGATACGGGTCATGGTGCGCATGGTGCGGTTCCTTTTTCGATGGCCTTTTGGCCGTTTCCCGAGGTTAGACGAAGCCGAGTCGCGATCCGGGTTAACGCCGCTACAACTTTTTTCATCTAGGGCGTTGGTCAGGTGTGCGT
The DNA here is from genome assembly GCF_017167985.1 of Ectopseudomonas toyotomiensis. NCBI lineage: Bacteria > Pseudomonadati > Pseudomonadota > Gammaproteobacteria > Pseudomonadales > Pseudomonadaceae > Ectopseudomonas > Ectopseudomonas toyotomiensis. The sequence continues at coordinate 3,327,200 of NZ_CP070505.1, forward strand.
CCGGTTGCCGCAGCGGCGGAAGGCCGCGCCAGGCTTGGTTATACTCGGCGCAACCAATGGAGTCGCCATGCTCGAACCCGTGCAGTTACTCTCCGCCAGTCGCCAGAATCTCTGGCGTCTGACCCTTATCCGTATTCTGGTGCTGGCCGCTCAGGCTGGCTCGGTCGGTCTCGCCTACAAGTCGGGCATGCTACCGCTACCCTGGTTGCAATTGTCGGTCACCCTCGGCGTTTCTCTGCTGCTGTGCCTGGGTACTGCCATGCGCTTGCGTGGCCCCTGGCCGGTGACCGAAGTCGAGTACGCCGTGCAGCTGGGCTGCGACCTGATCATTCACAGCGTGCTGCTGTATTACTCGGGCGGTTCGACCAACCCCTTCGTGTCCTATTATCTGGTGCCGCTGACCATCGCCGCGGCAACGCTGCCGTGGATGTTCACCATCGTCCTGGCCGGCCTGGCCTTGGCCGGTTACACCCTGCTGTTGGTGTGGACCCATCCGCTCGAGCTGCCGGCAGCGCGTGAGAGCCTGTTGGTCTACGGCATGTGGCTGAGCTTTGCCCTGTCTGCTGCGCTGATCACCTTCTTCGTTGCCAAGATGGCCGAGGAGCTGCGTCGCCAGGACGAGCTGCGCGCCGAACGCCGCGAAGAAAGCCTGCGTGACCAGCAACTGCTGGCCGTGGCCACTCAGGCCGCTGGCGCCGCCCATGAGCTGGGTACGCCGCTGGGCACCATGAGCGTGCTGCTCAAGGAGCTGCGCCAGGAGTATCGCGACAAGCCGGCGCTGCAGGATGACCTGGCCCTGCTGCAGGAGCAGGTCAAACTGTGCAAGTACACCCTGCAGCAACTGGTGCGTGCCGCCGAGAACGATCGGCGTCAGGCAGTGGTGGAGCAATCCTGTGTCGAATGGCTGGAAACCACTCTGAATCGCTGGCATCTGATGCGTCCCGAGGCCAGCTACCGCTATCAGTGCCTGGGCCGCGGCACGCCGCCGCGCATCATGCCACCGGCCGATCTCACCCAGGCGCTGCTCAACCTGCTCAACAACGCTGCCGACGCCTGCCCGGACAAACTCGACATTCGCCTGGACTGGGACCACCAGTGGCTGCGCCTGAGCATCCGCGACCACGGTGCCGGCGTGCCGCTGGCCATCGCCGAGCAGCTTGGCCGGCCCTTCTTCACCACCAAGGGCAAGGGGTTCGGCCTGGGGCTGTTCCTCAGCCAGGCCAGCGTGACCCGTGCTGGTGGCACGGTTAAGTTGTATAACCATGAAGAAGGCGGCACCCTCACCGAATTGAAGTTGCCGCGAGCCTATGGCGTGGCCTGACAAGGAAAACCCAGCATGAGCGACGAATCCCTGTTCGAAGGCGAAGAGCAGCCCCATCTGCTGCTGGTCGATGACGATCCCACCTTTACCCGCGTGATGGCGCGTGCCATGAGCCGCCGCGGTCTGCGCGTATCTACCGCCTCCAGCGCCGAAGAAGGCCTGGCCCTGGCCAAGGACGACCTGCCGGATTACGCCGTGGTCGACCTGAAGATGGAGGGCGACTCCGGTCTGGTGCTGCTGCCCAAGCTGCTGGAGCTGGACGCCGAGATGCGTGTGGTGATCCTCACCGGCTATTCCAGCATCGCCACCGCGGTGGAGGCGATCAAGCGTGGCGCGGCCAACTACCTGTGCAAACCGGCCGATGCCGACGACGTGCTCACCGCGCTGCTTTCCGAGCATGCCGACCTCGACAGCCTGGTGCCGGAAAATCCGATGTCGGTGGACCGCCTGCAGTGGGAACACATCCAGCGCGTGCTGGCCGAGCATGAAGGCAACATCTCCGCCACCGCCCGTGCCCTGGGCATGCATCGCCGCACCCTGCAGCGCAAGTTGCAGAAACGCCCGGTTCGCCGCTGAGGTCGTTGTAACCCGGATGCAATCCGGGGGGCAGCCGCGCCCCGGATTACGGATGCCGACTGCGCGGATTTTGCCCATAGCAGATAAATGCTTAGCCAGCTAACATAGGTCGTCAGACAACCTGCTGGTGTCGTCATGCTCGCCGTCGCTGCACAAACCCTTGCCATCACCGCGCCCGTGTTCGCCATGCTGTTTCTCGGCGTGGTGCTCAAACGCTTGCACTGGATCGATACGCCCTTCATCGATACCGCTTCGAGCCTGGTGTTTCGCGGCACCATGCCGACCCTGCTGTTTCTCGGTGTGGTCAAGGCGGACCTGGATGCGGCCATGCAGCCGCAGTTGCTGAGCTACTTCTTTCTCGCCACCACCGCGTCGTTCTTCGTTGCCTGGGCCTGGGCGATCTGGCGGGTGCCGTTCGAGGATCGTGGTATCTACACCCAGGGGGCCTTCCGCGGTAACAACGGTATCGTCGGCCTGGCACTGGCCACCAGCATGTACGGTGACTACGGCCTGTCGGTCGGCTCGTTGCTCGCCGCACTGGTGATCCTCTGCTACAACGCGCTCTCGGCGGTGGTTCTGGCCATCTACAGCCCGGGCGTGAAACCCGGTGCCAAGGCCATCGCGCGCAGCATCGTGACCAACCCGATGATCATTGGCGTGCTGCTGGCGGTACCGATTGCCTACTGGAAGATCCCGCTACCGCAGTGGTTCCTGACCTCGGCCGAGTACTTCGCGCAGATGACCCTGCCGCTGGCGCTGATCTGCATTGGCGGCACCCTGAGCCTGGCGTCGTTGCGCCGCAGCAGCGGCACAGCCATCGGCTCGGGCATGATGAAGATGGTCTGGCTGCCGCTGCTGAGCACCTTCGGCGCCTGGCTGTTGGGCTTTCGTGGGGCGGATCTGGCGATCCTGTTTCTCTATTTCGCCAGCCCGACGGCGGCGGCCAGCTTCGTCATGGCCCGCGCAGTGGGCGCCAACCATGAGCTGGCGGCAGCGATCATCGTCATCACCACCCTGGCGGCAGTGGTCACCACCAATGTCGGTTTATTGCTGTTGCAATGGGGTGGTTGGATCTAGGAGAGGGCGGCTACCAGCCTGTGTAGGGTGCGCCGTGCGCACCGATGGCGGTGATGGTTGGTGCGCACGGCAAATCCTACGAACTGGAGTTGCTCTGGTACTCGTCGATCACTTCCTGTGCCGCGCGGAAGGCGTCGATGCTGGCCGGCACGCCGGCATACACCGCACAGTGCAGCAGGGTTTCGCGGATTTCTTCGACCGTACAGCCGTTGTTCAGCGCGCCGCGCACGTGGCCCTTGAGTTCCTGCGGGCATTTCAGTGTGGTCAACGCAGCCAGGGTGATCAGGCTGCGGGTCGCGCGCGGCAGGCCGCTGCGCGTCCACACGCCGCCCCAGGCATGCTCGTTGACGAAATCCTGCAGCGGCTGGGTGAACTCGGTGGCGTTGCCCAGGGCGCGGTCGACGAACGCGTCGCCCATCACCTCACGGCGCACCTGCACACCGCGATCATGGTTATCACTCATGCTCATACCTGCTCGCCGCGTTGTTTGTGCCAGGCACGCCCGGCAATGATCACCAGGGTGATGGCGGTAAGCGGCAGTGCGTAGCCGATCATCGCGTCACCGAAGGTCTGAGCCAGCGGTCGGCCCGTGCTGAACATCACCAGATACAGGGTGTAGGCCACGTAGTAGCCCACGAACAGCAAGCCTTCCCAACGGTTGATGCGGTAGCCGCTGAAGAAGATCGGCAGGCAGGCCACGGCCACCGCGATCATTACCGGGAAGTCGAAAGCCAGCGCATTGGCGGCCACTGGAATGGCTGCCGGCGACACCAGCGAGGCCAGGCCCAGCACGCAGAGCAGGTTGAAAATATTGCTGCCGACGATATTGCCCACGGCGATGTCGCGCTCGCCCTTGAACGCCGCGATGATCGAGGTGGCCAGCTCCGGCAGTGAGGTGCCGATGGCGATCACGGTCAGGCCGATCACCAGCTCGGACAGGCCCAGTGCGCGCGCCAGCTGCACGGCGCCTTCGACCAGGAAGTTGGAACCCACCACCAACAGCACCAGGCCCGCGATGATAAGGCCGAGGTTGATCGCCCAGGCATAGGGCTTGGGCGCCTCGTCGAGACCGAATTCCTTGGCGAATTCGTCATCGTCGCCGCCCTTGTCCTTGCGCGCGCTGTAGATCAGGAAACCGGTATAGGCCAGCACGCCGGCGAACAGCAAGGCACCATCGAAACGGCTCAGTTCACCATCCCAGGCCAGGCCGAAGGTGACCAGGCTGGCGCCGATCATGATGGGTACGTCGAGGCGAATGAGCTGGCGTGAGACGACCAGTGGTGCGACCAAGGCGGTCACGCCCAGAATCAGCAGAACGTTGGCGATGTTGCTGCCGATCACGTTGCCGATGGCCAGGTCGCCGCTACCGTTGAAGGCCGATTGCACGCTGACCGCCGTTTCCGGCGCGCTGGTGCCGAAGGCCACCACGGTCAGGCCGATCACCAGTGGCGGAATGCCGAACTGTGCGGCCAGCTTGGCGGCGCCGCGTACCAACACCTCGGCGCCGGCAACCAGCAGCACCAGGCCGGCGATCAGGTAGACATAGGTCATCAGGGTCATTGCAGGGTAGCTCCGAAAAAAGTGCGGCTAGTGTAGCGATGACATTATTGGCCGCCAGGGGCCGCAGAAAGATTTTGTTGCCAATTGTTCCTCAGTCCAGCGCCTCGACCCTGACCGGCACCACGCCTGCGCGCAGCATGTCGAGGCGCACGGCGGCGGCGCGGGAAACGTCGATGACGCGACCGCGCACGAAGGGGCCGCGGTCGTTGATGCGCAGCACCACGCTGCGCTCGTTGTTCAGGTTGGTGACCCGTACCCGTGTGCCGAACGGCAGGGTGCGATGCGCCGCGGTCAGCGCGTTCTGATCGAAGCGTTCGCCGCTGGCGGTGCGCTGGCCGTGGTGGCGGTCACCGTAATAGGAGGCCTTGCCGGTTTCGCTGCTGCCTGAGCCGCCGCCGAAGGTGGAGCAGCCGCCCAGCAGGGCGAGCGCACCGAGCAGTGCCCATGTCTGTAGTCCGGATGCCATTCGGGGCAGTGAAGGTTCCCGGATTGCATCCGGGCTACGCATCGTCATGTTCGCGGTCTCCATGAAAAACGCCGGGCGAGCCCGGCGTCGTTGCAGCTAGCGTGAGCGAGCCGGCCTGGCTCAGCCTTCGAGCTTCTTCTTCAGCAGTTCGTTCACTTGCCCCGGGTTGGCCTTGCCCTTGGAGGCTTTCATGGCCTGGCCGACGAAGAAACCGAACATCTTGCCGCGCTTGGCTTCATCGCTGGCGCGGTATTGCTCGACCTGCTCGGCGTTGGCGGCCAGCACTTCATCGAGCATGGCTTCGATGGCGCCGGAGTCGGTAACCTGCTTGAGGCCCTTGTTCTCGATGATCTCGTCGGCGCTGGCGCCTTCACCGGCGGCCAGGGCTTCGAAGACCATCTTGGCGATCTTGCCGCTGATGGTGTTGTCCTTGATGCGCAGGATCATGCCGCCCAGTTGCTCGGCAGACACTGGCGACTGCTCGATCTCCAGGCCTTCCTTGTTGAGCAGGCTGGACAGCTCACCCATCACCCAGTTGGCCGACAGCTTGGCATCGCCGCAGGTCTTCTCCACCGCCTCGAAGTAATCGGCCAGTTCGCGGCTGGCAGACAGTACGCTGGCGTCGTAGGTGGACAGGCCGAACTGGCTTTCGAAACGCTCGCGCTTCTGCGGAGGCAGTTCGGGCAAGCCGGCGCGCAGTTCGTCGAGGAAGCTACGTTCGATCACCACCGGCAGCAGGTCCGGGCAGGGGAAGTAACGGTAGTCGTTGGCTTCTTCCTTGCTGCGCATGGAGCGGGTCTGATCCTTGTTCGGATCGTACAGGCGGGTTTCCTGCACCACCTTGCCGCCGTCCTCGATCAGTTCGATCTGGCGCTGTACCTCGTGGTTGATGGCCTTCTCGATAAAGCGGAACGAGTTGACGTTCTTGATCTCGGCGCGGGTGCCGAACTCTGCCTGGCCTTTCGGGCGCACCGAGACGTTGCAGTCGCAGCGCAGCGAGCCTTCGGCCATGTTGCCGTCGCAGATGCCCAGGTAACGCACGAGGGCGTGGATGGCCTTCACATAGGCCACGGCCTCCTTGGCCGAGCGGATGTCCGGCTCGGAAACGATCTCCAGCAACGGCGTGCCGGCACGGTTCAGGTCGATGCCACTCATGCCGTGGAAGTCTTCGTGCAGGCTCTTGCCAGCGTCCTCTTCCAGGTGCGCACGGGTGATGCCGATGCGCTTGACGGTGCCATCTTCCAGGGTGATGTCGAGGAAGCCCTTGCCGACGATGGGGTGATCCATCTGGCTGGTCTGATAGCCTTTGGGCAGGTCCGGGTAGAAGTAGTTCTTGCGCGCGAAGACGTTACGTTCGGCGATCTCGGCGTCGATGGCCAGGCCGAACTGGCAGGCCATGCGCACGGCTTCGGCGTTCAGCACCGGCAGGGTGCCGGGCATGCCGAGGTCGACCAGGCTGGCCTGGGTGTTGGGCTCGGCGCCAAAGGTAGTGGCGCTGGCCGAGAAAATCTTCGATTGGGTGCTGAGCTGAGCGTGGATCTCAAGCCCGATCACGGTTTCCCATTGCATGTCTTGATCCTTCCTCAGAAGCCGCTCGGTGCGTGTTTATGCCAGTCGCTGACCTGTTGGTACTGGTGCGCGACATTGAGCAGACGACCCTCCTGGAAATAGTTGCCGAGCAACTGCACGCCCACCGGCAGACCATCGACGAAGCCGGCTGGCATCGACAGGCCGGGGATGCCGGCCAGGTTGGCGGTGATGGTGTAGATGTCTTCCAGGTAGGCGGACACCGGGTCTGCGTTCTTCTCGCTGAGCTTCCAGGCCAGATTCGGCGTGGTCGGGCCGAGGATCACGTCGACGTCCTTGAAGGCGGCGACGAAGTCGTTCTTGATCAGCCGGCGAATCTGCTGGGCCTTGATGTAGTAGGCGTCGTAGTAGCCGGCGGACAGCGCGTAGGTGCCGACCATGATGCGCCGTTTGACCTCGGCACCGAAGCCTTCGCCGCGCGAGCGCTTGTACAGGTCCTGCAGGTCTTTCGGGTTCTCGCAGCGGTAGCCGAAGCGCACACCGTCGAAGCGCGACAGGTTGGAGCTGGCCTCGGCCGGTGCGATCACGTAGTAGGCGGGGATCGCGTGCTGCATGTTCGGCAGGCTAATGTCCTTGACGGTGGCGCCGAGCTTTTTCAGCTCTTCCACCACGGCCATCACCTTCTCACCGATGCGTGCATCGAGGCCGGCGCCGAAGTACTCCTTCGGCAGGCCGATGCGCAGGCCGGCCAGCGGCTGGGCGAGGGCGGCCAGGTAGTCATCCACCGGCTGATCGACACTGGTGCTGTCCTTGGTGTCAAAGCCGGCCATGGCTTGCAGCAGCAGCGCACAGTCTTCGGCAGTACGGGCCAGCGGGCCGCCCTGATCGAGGCTGGAGGCGTAGGCGATCATGCCCCAGCGCGAGACTCGGCCATAGGTCGGCTTGATGCCGGTGAGGTTGGTCAGCGCAGCCGGCTGACGGATCGAGCCGCCGGTGTCGGTGCCGGTGGCGGCCGGCAGCAGTCGTGCAGCGACCGCTGCGGCCGAACCACCCGAGGAGCCGCCCGGTACGCGGCTGGTGTCCCAGGGGTTCTTCACCGGGCCGTAGTGGCTGGACTCGTTGGCCGAGCCCATGGCGAATTCGTCCATGTTCAGCTTGCCCAGCGTGACGGTGCCGGCGGCCTTGAGTTTTTCCACCACGGTGGCGTCGTAGGGGGCCTTGAAGCCGGTAAGGATCTTCGAGCCACAGGACGTCAGCACGCCGTTGGTGCAGAACAGATCCTTGTGGGCGATCGGTGCGCCGAGCAGCGGGCTGTTTTCGCCGGCAGCACGACGGGCGTCCGCGGCCTTGGCCTGTTCGATGGCCAGATCTGCGGTGACGGTGATGAAGCTGTTGAGCTGCGGGTCGAGCTGCGCGATGCGCGCCAGCAGGCTGCGGCTCAGCTCTTCGGCGGAGAATTGCTTGTCGGCGAGGCCACGGGCGATCTCGGCCAGGGTCAGTTGATGCATGTCGAGCCCTTTCCTTTATTCGATGACTTTCGGCACGAGGTACAGGCCGCTTTCCACAGCCGGGGCGATGGCCTGGTAGGCGTCGCGCTGGTTGCTCTCGGTGACCACGTCGGCACGCAGGCGCTGGGTCGCTTCCAGCGGGTGGGCCAGGGGTTCGATGCCCTGGGTGTCGACGGCCTGCATTTGGTCGATCAGACCGAGAATGCTGTTCAGGGTCTCGGTGGTTTGCGGAATATCGCCTTCGTTCAGACCCAGGCGGGCCAGGTGGGCGATTTTTTCCACCTCGGAGCGTTCAAGCGCCATCGGGGGTTCTCCAGTGGAAGTGTGACAGAGGGGCATCGGTAAGCGGCTGCAGGGAACGGATGTCGCGAGCCAGCGGTCAAAGGCCGCGATGCGCAGCTACAAGGCCCGGAGAAACAGGCAATCTACCATATTGCCGCCTTGCTCAAAATCCCTGCCGTTGTTAGAGTTTGCCGCACTTTTTACCTGCGCGTTTTTCCGCGCCTGGCCTTCACCCACGCGTTGCCTAGGGTCCCTTCCTAATGTTCAAGAAACTGCGTGGCATGTTTTCCAGCGATCTGTCGATCGACCTGGGGACTGCCAATACCCTTATTTATGTGCGCGAGCGCGGTATCGTCCTGAATGAGCCGTCCGTGGTCGCGATCCGTACCCACGGCAACCAGAAGAGCGTCGTGGCCGTCGGCACCGAGGCCAAGCGCATGCTCGGCCGTACGCCTGGCAACATCTCCGCGATTCGCCCGATGAAGGACGGCGTGATCGCCGACTTCAGCGTCTGCGAGAAGATGCTGCAGTACTTCATCAACAAGGTTCACGAGAACAGCTTCCTGCAGCCGTCGCCGCGCGTGCTGATCTGCGTGCCGTGCAAGTCGACCCAGGTCGAGCGCCGCGCCATTCGTGAATCGGCCCTTGGTGCCGGTGCCCGGGAAGTGTTCCTGATCGAAGAGCCGATGGCCGCTGCCATCGGTGCCGGCCTGCCGGTCGAAGAGGCGCGCGGTTCGATGGTCGTCGACATCGGCGGTGGTACCACCGAGATCGCCCTGATTTCCCTGAACGGTGTGGTCTATGCCGAATCCGTGCGTGTCGGCGGCGACCGTTTCGACGAAGCCATCATCACCTACGTACGCCGCAACTACGGTTCGCTGATCGGTGAAGGTACCGCTGAGCGCATCAAGCAGGAAATCGGTACTGCTTACCCGGGCGGCGAGATCCGTGAAGTCGACGTACGCGGCCGCAACCTGGCTGAAGGCGTACCGCGCAGCTTCACCCTCAACTCCAACGAGGTGCTCGAAGCGCTGCAGGAATCCCTGGCGACCATCGTCCAGGCGGTCAAGAGCGCGCTGGAGCAATCGCCACCCGAGCTGGCTTCGGACATCGCCGAGCGCGGCCTGGTGCTGACCGGTGGTGGCGCGCTGCTGCGTGACCTGGACAAGCTGCTCTCCCAGGAAACCGGCCTGCCGGTAATCGTCGCCGAAGACCCGCTGACCTGCGTCGCTCGTGGCGGCGGCAAGGCCCTGGAAATGATGGACCGCCACGCCATGGACCTGCTCTCCACCGAGTAAGGGGTTCGCTAGTGGCTCGCTGTCGTGCCGCCTTCGGGCGGCACGCGCATATTCGAGCATTGCAGTACACTCGGCCCAACCTTCGCCTGACCGGTTTGCCTTTCGCATGAATTCGCGCGCTTTCCGCCCCTGTGGCGCACGAGGAGCAGGTCATTAAGCCGCTCTTCGCCAAAGGTCCCTCGCTGGGCATTCGTCTGCTGGTATTTGCCGTACTGTCGGCGGTGCTGATGGTGGTCGATGCCCGCTTCGAGACGCTCAAGCCGCTGCGCAGCCAGATGGGGCTGGTGCTCACGCCTTTCTATTGGCTGGCCGATGTGCCCGTACGCGTCTGGGATGGGGCAACTCAGCAGATTTCCTCGCGCAGCGAACTGATGGCCGAGAACGAGAAGCTCAAGGCCGAGGCCCTGCTGCTGCAGCGCCGCCTGCAGAAGCTGGCAGCGCTGACCGAGCAGAACGTGCGTCTGCGCGAACTGCTCAATTCCGCCGCGCTGGTGGACGAGGAAGTGCTGGTCGGTGAGCTGATCGGCGTTGATCCCAACCCCTATACCCACCGCATCCTGATCGACAAGGGTGAGAAGGATGGCGTGTTCCTCGGTCAGCCGGTGCTCGATGCTCGCGGGCTGATGGGCCAGGTGGTCGAGATCATGCCCTACACCTCGCGCGTGCTGTTGCTCACCGACAACACCCACAGCATCCCGGTGCAGGTCAATCGCAACGGTCTGCGTGCCATTGCCGTCGGCACCGGCAACCCGGAGCGCCTGGAGCTGCGTCACGTCGCCGATACCGCCGATATCAAGGAGGGCGATCTGCTGGTCAGCTCCGGCATGGGCCAGCGCTTCCCGGCCGGCTACCCGGTGGCCACGGTCAAGGAAGTGATTCATGACTCCGGCCAGCCTTTCGCCATCGTCCGTGCCGTACCGACCGCTGCGCTCAATCGCAGCCGTTACCTGCTGCTGGTGTTCTCCGACCGGCGCACGCCCGAGCAGCGCGCCAACGATTCCGCCGAGGCCCAGGAAGCCGCCGACCGCGAAGCCGAGCAGGCGCGCAGTGGCGAGCCGGCCGCTGACGCACCGGCCGCTGACGCCCCTGCACAGGAGACCAACTGATGGCTGGCGTACAGCCCCGTAACGGCTGGGTGATCTGGCTGAGCCTGGCGCTCGGTTTGTTGCTCAGTGTTTCGCCGTTGCCCGAATTCATGCAGATCGGTCGCCCGCTGTGGGTCGCCTTGATTCTCACCTACTGGGTACTGGCCCTGCCGCATCGCGTCGGCATGACCACCGCCTGGATTCTTGGCCTGGCGCAGGACGTACTGTTCGGTACGCTGCTCGGGCAGAACGCCTTGATTCTCACCCTGATCACCTTTCTGGTGCTGAGCTTGCACCAGCGCCTGCGCATGTTTCCCATGTGGCAGCAGAGCATGGTGCTGATGGTGGTGTTCGGTCTCGCCCAGCTGGTTCAGCTGTGGCTCAATGCCCTGACCGGTAGTCGTCCTCCAACCCTGGCCTTCGTCCTGCCGGCACTGGTCAGCGCTCTGCTGTGGCCCTGGATCTGCGCCATCCTGCGCGGTCTGCACCTGCGCCTCAACGTCAACTGAACGCGGCCTGCCGCACGGCTGGCCGCGGTTCGCCAAGGGAGATACCCGCATGGCCGAGCTGTTTCTGGCCTCCGCCTCGCCCCGTCGCCGTGAATTGCTGGCTCAGATCGCTGTGCCTTGCGTCACGCAAATCGCTTCGATAGACGAAACCCCATTGCCAGATGAGCCGCCAGCAGCCTATGTAGAGCGTCTGGCGCATGAGAAAGCGCGCGCCGGTCTGCTCGCCTTGGGCGGGCGTGACGATGCCGTGGTGTTGGGCGCCGACACCGCTGTGGTGCTCGATGGACGCATTCTTGGCAAACCGGCGGACCTCAATGAGTCGCGCGCCATGCTGCAGGCCCTGTCCGGGCGCAGCCATCAGGTACTGACGGCCGTGGCGTTGGTCGGTGGTGGCCGCGAGGCGGCGCGAGTGGTCAGCAGCGACGTGAGCTTTCGTCCTATCAGCGAGGCGGAAATCGAGGCCTACTGGGCCAGCGGCGAACCATGTGACAAAGCGGGCAGTTATGGTATCCAGGGGTTGGCGGCCGTGTTCGTCAACCAATTGCAGGGCAGCTATTCGGCAGTGGTCGGTCTACCGCTGTGCGAAACTGCAGAGCTGCTTGGCGAATTCGGTATTGCCTGCTGGCAGTTGCCGACGCAAGGGCCGCGTTAAACCCCAGGCGGTGGCAGCATAGGTAGTTTTTTGGACGTGCCCGAAAGCTTGAGTCCGCGGGGCGGTGCAGTGGCCCGGCCGGCATGATCACCAGGATGGATGCATGAGCGAAGAGATTCTGATCAATATCACGCCGATGGAGTCGCGCGTGGCGGTGGTGGAAAACGGCGTGCTGCAGGAAGTGCACGTCGAGCGCACGCAAAAGCGCGGCATCGTCGGCAACATCTACAAGGGCAAGGTGGTGCGCGTGCTGCCCGGCATGCAGGCGGCCTTCGTCGATATTGGCCTGGAGCGTGCGGCCTTCATTCATGCTTCCGAGATTTCTACCCGCGAGGGCACTGCGGTGGAGCCGATCAGCGCCCTGGTGCACGAAGGGCAGAGCCTGGTGGTGCAGGTCACCAAGGACCCCATCGGCAGCAAGGGGGCGCGTCTGACCACTCAGTTGTCGATCCCTTCGCGTTATCTGGTGTACATGCCACGCACCAGTCATGTTGGTATTTCCCTGAAGATCGAAGACGAAGCAGAGCGCGAGCGCCTCAAGCAGGTGGTCGCCGATTGCGTCGCCGCCGAAGGCATCGAGGAGGCCGGCGGCTTCATCCTGCGCACCGCTGCCGAGGGTGCAGGTGCTGATGAAATCCTGATCGACATCCGTTATCTGCGCCGCCTCTGGGACCAGATCGGTGCGCAGATCCAGAACTGCAAGGCGCCCACGGTGATCTACGAGGATCTGTCCCTGGCGCTGCGCACCCTGCGTGACCTGGTCAGCCCGCGGACCGAGAAGATTCGCGTGGACTCGCGGGAAACCTTCCAGAAAATCACCCAGTTCGTCGCCGAATTGATGCCGGAGATCGCTGATCGTCTCGAGCACTATCCTGGCGAGCGGCCGATATTCGACCTGTACGGTGTCGAGGACGAAATCCAGCGCGCACTGGAGCGCAAGGTGCCGCTGAAGTCCGGCGGTTACCTAGTGGTCGATCCCGCCGAGGCGATGAGTACCATCGACGTCAACACCGGTGCCTTCGTTGGTCATCGCACCCTCGAAGAAACCATCTTCAAGACCAATCTCGAGGCAGCCACGGCCATTGCCCGCCAGCTGCGTCTGCGCAACCTGGGCGGCATCATCATCATCGACTTCATCGACATGGAAGACGAAGAGCACCAGCGCCAGGTACTGCGTACCCTGGAGAAGCAGCTCGAGCGTGATCATGCCAAGACCAACATCATCGGCATCACCGAACTCGGCCTGGTGCAGATGACCCGCAAGCGCACGCGCGAAAGCCTCGAACAGATTCTCTGCGAGCCCTGCAGTGCCTGCCAGGGGCGCGGCAAGTTGAAGACGCCGGAGACCATCTGCTACGAGATCTTCCGCGAAATTCTGCGTGAAGCCCGCGCCTACCAGGCGGAAAGCTATCGCGTGCTGGCCAACCAGAAGGTGGTCGATCGCCTGCTCGATGAAGAGTCGGGCAACGTCGCCGATCTGGAGGCCTTTATCGGACGTACCATCAAGTTCCAGGTGGAAACCATGTATTCCCAGGAACAGTACGACGTGGTGCTGCTCTGAGCACGGGGGCTGTCGAGGTGAACGCCCTGGCGCGCCTGTTTACGGCGCTGCTGCGCTGGGGCCTGGGTCTTTGTGCCGCCTTGCTGGTGCTGGCTGCGCTGTATGTCAGCCTGGGCCGAGAGCTGGTGCCGCTGGTGGCTGAATATCGGCTCGAACTGGAAGATCGTGCCACGGCGCAGCTGGGTGTACCGGTGCGGATCGGTCGCCTCGAAGGTCGCTGGCAGGGCTTTGCCCCGGTGCTGGAGGCGCATGACGTGCGCCTGGGTAGCGAAGAGGACGGCCTGAGCCTGGAGCGCGTACGACTGGTGCCGGATGTGGGCGGCAGCCTGCTGGCCCGCCAGCCGCGTATCGCTCACCTGCAGTTCGACGGTCTGCAGCTGAATGTGCAGCAGAACGCCGATGGCGGCTGGCAGCTGCAAGGGGTGCCACAGCGCAGCGGTCCCGAGTTGAATGTCGAACAGTTGCTGGAGCAGTTGCAGATCGTGCACCGCATCAGTCTGCTCGACAGTCGCGTGGTGCTGCAGCCGCTCGATCAGCAGCCGCTGCTGCTCAGCTACGTCAACCTGAGCCTGCGCTATGGCAGCAACAGTCAGCGCCTCGACGGCCGCCTGCTGTTGCCTGATGGTCAGCCTGTGGCGCTGCGACTGCGCACGCGCATGCAGCCCAGGACCTGGCGCGAGGCGCAGTCCGAGCTTTATCTGAGCCTGCCGCAGAGCGACTGGGCGACCTGGCTGCCGGCATCGCTGCTCGGTGACTGGCAGCTACAGCGTCTGCAGGCAGGCGGAGAGCTGTGGCTGGAGGGCCGTGGCCTGGCCTTGGACAAGGGCGCCTTGCGTCTGCATGCCCCCGAGCTGGTCGGCGGCCAGGCCAAGCATGAGGCAGTGACGCTGAAGGACCTGGCCTTCAATGCCTTCTTCTCTCAAGACAAGCAGGGCGTGCGGGCGCAGATCGACTCCCTGGCCCTGACCCATGGTGAGCAGCGCATCGGCGAGCTACACCTGAATCTGAAGCAGAGCGATGAAGGCGAAACCGACGAGCGCTGGGCGCTGAGCGCCGATCGCCTCGATCTGGCGGCCTGGGCGCCGCTGGTGCAGGCGCTTATGCCGATGCCCGACCAGGCCCGCGATGTTCTGGTCGCGCTGGCTCCGGTGGGCGCGGTGAACAACCTGTTGCTCGACTACTACCCGCAGCGTGAAGGCGCCGAGAGCCTGCAGTTCGCCGCCAATCTGGACAGGGTGGGCGTTCAGGCCTACCACGGTGCGCCGGCTGCCGATAACGTCAGTGGCAGTGCCTCGGGCAATATGTTCCAGGGTGAGCTGCGCCTGAACAGCGAGAATTTCGCGCTGCATCTGGATCAACTGTTCCCCAAGCCCTGGCGCTATCGCCATGCCCAGGCGCGGTTGAGCTGGGACTGGAGTGAAACAGGCCTGACCCTGTACAGCCCCTACATGCGCGTCGACGGCGAGGAGGGACAGGTCGCCGGTGACATGCTGATTCGCCTGCTGCGCGACCCAGAGGCCGAGGACTACATGGACCTGCGTGTCGGCATGCGTGACGGCGATGCGGCCTACACCGAGAAGTACCTGCCGAGTCGCGCGCCGGGTATGAGCGCCGAGCTCGACCAATGGCTGAAGACTGCCATTCGTGCTGGCCATGTCGAAGAAGGCTACTTCCAGTATCAGGGCTCGCTGAACAAGGGGGCCTCGCTGGGGGCACGCAGCCTCAGCCTGTTCTTCAAGGTCAAGGATGCCGAGCTGGCCTTCCAGCCCGGTTGGCCGTCGCTGCGCGAGGGCATGGGTGAGGTGCTGATCGAGGATGATGCAGTGCGCGTGCGTCTGCAGAGCGGGCGCTTGCAGGAAAGCACAGTCAGTAATGTCGTGGCCAATATTCCGCTGTTGCACGACGGCAAGCCGCCGCGCCTGCAGCTCGATGGTGAGGTGCAGAGCAGCCTGAGTGGTGCCATCAAGCTGTTGCAAGAGGCACCACTGGGAACAGCGGAAATCTTCGACGGCTGGCAGGGCGAGGGGCCTCTGGCCGGGCGCCTGCAGTTGGATATTCCGTTACAGAAAGGACAGCCGCCCGGTGTGGTGGTGGACTTCGCCACCGAGGGTGCCAACCTCAAACTGGCCAATCCCGACCTGCAACTGAGCAAGGTGCAGGGGGCGTTTCGCTTCGACAGCGCTGCCGGGCTCAGCGCGCCGGACGTTCGCGCCGAGGTCTTCGGGCGCCAGGTGCGCGGCAATATCCGCGCCGAGGGCGCACGTGGGCAGGCGCGTACGTTGTTCGATCTACGTGGGCAGGTTCAGGTCGATACCCTCAGCCAGTGGCTGGGTGGGCCGGCGAAACTACCGGCCAGCGGACTATTGCCTTATCGCCTGCGCCTGACCCTGGATGGCGATGACAGCAAGCTGCGCGTCGATTCCAACCTGCGCGGTGTGGCGATCGATCTGCCGGCGCCCTTCGGCAAGGCGGCGCAGCAGGAGCGTGATACCGATTGGCGCATGACCCTTGCCGGGCGCGAGCGTCGTTACTGGGCGAATTATGGCGAGCTGGTCAGCCTGAGTCTGGCCGCGCCCCCGGGGGCGCTGGCAGATGGCCGCGGTGAACTGGTGCTTGGTGGCGGCGCTGCCGGCTTGCCGCCCGGCCAGGGGCTGCGAGTGCGTGGGCGTCTGGACGAGCTGGACCTGGATGCCTGGAAGCAGCTGGGCACCGATCATCCGGTCAAGGTGGACGCTGACAGCCAGCGTCTGCTGCGTAGTGCGCGGCTGGATATCGGGCGTTTCCGCGGCTTTGGTCAGGAGGTCGAGCAACTGACGCTTGGCCTGGAACGAGAAGCTCAGGGCTGGGCCTTGCAGCTCGACAGCGAGCTGGCGACGGGGCGTGTGCTGCTGGCTGATGCCGAGGGAGCGCCTATTCGTATCGATCTGCAGCATGTGCGCTTGCCGGCGCCGGACCCCGAGGCGGCGAAGGCCAGCGATGCGCCCGATCCCTTGACCGATTTCGACCCCAGTCAGATTCCGGCGCTGGATATCGCCATCGCGCGCGTGCAGCGCGGTGACAAGGTGCTGGGCGCCTGGTCGCTGAAGGTGCGTCCGGAGGAGCAGGGCGTGCGCTTCGAGGAGCTCGACCTCGACCTGCAAGGGCTGAAGATCGGCGGTAGTGCCGGTTGGCGTGGTACGCCGGGCAACACCAGCAGTTGGTACAAGGGGCGCCTGCAGGGCAAGGATCTCAGCGATATTCTCAAGGCTTGGGATTTCGCCCCCAGCGTCACCAGTGAAAGTTTCCGGGTGGACGCCGACGGTAACTGGCCCGGTTCGCCTGCCTGGTTCTCGCTCAAGCGCTTCTCCGGCAATCTCGATGCCTCGCTGCGCAAAGGTCAGTTCGTCGAAGTGCAGGGCTCGGCTCAGGCGCTGCGCGTGTTTGGCCTGCTCAACTTCAACTCCATTGGCCGCCGCCTGCGTCTGGATTTCTCCGACCTGCTGGGCAAGGGGCTGAGTTACGACCGGGTCAAGGGTAACCTGCAGGCGACCAATGGCCTGTTCGTGACGCATGAGCCAATCACCCTGAGTGGGCCTTCGAGCAACCTGGAGCTCAATGGCAATCTCGACATGCGCAACGAGCGCATCGATGCCAAGCTGCTGGTGACCCTGCCGGTGACCAACAACCTGCCGCTGGCGGCGCTGATCGTCGGCGCCCCGGCGGTTGGTGGGGCGCTGTTCGTGGTGGATAAATTGCTCGGTGACAAGGTCGCCCGCTTCGCCAGTGTGCAGTACGACGTCAAGGGCCCGATGCAGGACCCGGAGATCAGCTTCGACAAACCCTTCGAAAAACCGCAATGAGGTTGCGTCTTGGCGTAGGCTGTTACACCAAGCCGCAAAGAGTGCCGCCATGAATCTCGCTGTAATCCAGATGGTCAGCCAGGACGACGTGCAAACCAATCTGCGCCTGGCTCGCCGTATGCTGGAGCGTGCCGCACAGGGTGGTGCGCGCCTCGCCGTGCTGCCCGAGAATTTCGCTGCCATGGGCCGCCGCGACCTGGCTGCCATCGGTCGCGCCGAGGCCTTGGGCGAGGGACCGATCCTGCCCTGGTTGAAACGCGCTGCTCGTGACCTCAGTTTATGGATAGTGGCCGGCACCTTGCCGCTGCCTCCAGACGATGATGCTGACGGCAAACCGCACGCCTGCTCACTGCTGATCGACGATCAGGGCGAGCGTGTGGCCCGTTACGACAAGCTGCACCTGTTCGATGTTGACGTGGCCGACAACCGTGGCCGTTATCGCGAGTCCGATGATTTTGCCCATGGTCAGCGCGTCGTGGTGGCAGATACACCGGTGGGGCGCCTGGGCCTGACGGTCTGCTACGACCTGCGCTTCCCTGAGCTGTTCGGTGCACTGCGCGAAGCCGGCGCCGAGCTGATCAGCGTACCGGCAGCCTTCACCGCCGTGACCGGTGCCGCGCATTGGCAGGTCCTGACCCGTGCCCGCGCCATCGAAACCCAGTGCTATGTCCTGGCGGCCGGGCAGGGTGGTGAGCACCCCGGTCAGCGTCTGACGTTCGGTCACTCGGCGATCATCGACCCCTGGGGTCAGGTGCTGGTCGAGCAGGATCAGGGGGAGGGGGCCTTGCTGGCCCCCCGCGATGCCGCCGAGCAGGCGAACATTCGCCAACGCATGCCGGTGCAGCAGCACCGCCGATTCTTTTCATCGGACGTACCGCGTCCGATCGTTGTGGAGTGACCATGAATACGATGTTGCAATCCGTCAGCGAGCATCTGCTTGCGCCCGGTAACCTGACGTTCGACAGCCTCAGCAGCGTACTGGGCGAAGTCGCAGGTCCCGGCATCGATGCCGCCGACCTGTACTTTCAAAGCCAGGTTTCGGAAACCTGGGTATTGGAGGATGGCATCGTCAAGGAAGGCAGTTTCAACCTTGATCAGGGCGTCGGTGTGCGTGCCCAGTCCGGCGAGAAAACCGGTTTCGCGTACAGCAACGCCATCAGCCTCGATGCGCTGACGCAAGCTGCCCAGGCCGCACGTTCGATCTCGCGTGCCGGCCAGCAGGGCCGCGTGCAGGCTTTCGTCAGCCCGCAGGTGACCCAGTTGTATGCCGAGGGCAACCCGCTGGACGTGATGGGCCGCGCCGAGAAGGTCGAATTGCTGCAGCGTATCGATCGTGCCACGCGCGCGCTCGACCCGCGCATCAAGCAGGTCACCGTGAGCCTGGCCGGGGTCTGGGATCGCATTCTGGTGGCGGCCCACGACGGCAGCCTCAGCGCCGATATCCGCCCGCTGGTGCGCTTCAATGTCAGCGTCATCGTCGAGCAGAACGGCCGCCGCGAGCGCGGTGGCCATGGCGGCGGCGGACGTACCGACTACCGCTATTTCCTCGATGAAGACCGCGCCATGGGCTACGCCCGCGAGGCGCTGCGCCAGGCGCTGGTCAACCTCGAAGCCATCGCAGCACCCGCAGGTAGCATGCCGGTGGTGATGGGCGCCGGCTGGTCCGGCGTGCTGCTGCACGAGGCGGTCGGCCACGGCCTGGAAGGCGACTTCAACCGCAAGGGCAGTTCGGCCTACAGCGGTCAGGTCGGGCAGAAGGTCGCTTCCAGCCTGTGCACCATCGTCGATGACGGCACCCTGGCTGGCCGTCGCGGCTCGCTCAGCGTCGACGACGAAGGTACGCCGACCCAATGCACCACGCTGATCGAGAACGGTGTGCTCAAGGGCTACATGCAGGACAAGCTCAACGCCCGCCTGATGGGTGTGGCCGCCACCGGCAACGGTCGTCGTGAATCCTATGCGCACCTGCCGATGCCGCGCATGACCAATACCTACATGCTGGCGGGCGAGAGTGACCCGGAGGAAATCATCCGTTCAGTGAAGAAGGGTATCTACTGCGCCAACCTTGGCGGCGGCCAGGTGGACATCACCAGCGGCAAGTTCGTCTTTTCCACCAGTGAGGCCTACCTGATCGAGGACGGCAAGATCACTGCGCCGGTCAAAGGCGCCACCTTGATCGGCAATGGCCCGGAGGCCATGAGCCGCGTATCCATGGTCGGCAATGACCTGGCCCTGGACAGCGGCGTCGGCACCTGCGGCAAAGACGGTCAGTCGGTGCCGGTGGGCGTCGGCCAGCCGACGCTGAAGATCGACGCGATCACCGTTGGCGGCACCGGTGCGTAAAGCGAAGCAGGTTCAGCGCAGGCCGCGCTGGATTTCGTCGAGCTCGCGGATGTACTTGAACACCTTGCGCGCGGCAGCCGGTGGCTTGTTACGCGCGGCTTCGTGCTGAGCATGACGGACCAGGCCGCGCAGGTGCTGGACGTCAGCCTCGGGGTAGAGCTCGACGAAGCTTTCCAGCGCGCTGTCGCCTTCGGCGATCAGGCGGTCACGCCAGCGTTCGAGGGCATGGAAGCGTTCGTTGTACTCGCGGGTGGAGCTGTCCACCTGGTCGAGCATGGCGACGATCGCGTCGACATCCTGTTCACGCATCAGCTTGCCGATGAACTGGATGTGACGTTTGCGCGCGGCATTGGCGGTATGTTTCGGCGCTTCGGCGAGCGCGCGGCGTAGGGCATCGGTCAGCGGCATCTTGGCCAGCAGATCCGCCTTGAGTGCGGTCAGTCGCTCGCCAAGGTCCTGCAGGGCATGCAGTTCGCGTTTGACCTGGGATTTGCTCTTCTCCAGGGAGAAGTCGTCGTAGGAATCAGACATGGGGTGGGTCCAGAGGGAAACGCCGCCATGATAGCAGTAACCGTGACTGCCGGCCCGCGGGCGGGCAGTCGAGAGCAGGCCTTGGATTTCGTATAAAGAGTGCCTGCGCCAAGAGAATCGGGAGTGGTTATGAGTGAAGTAGAACGCATCGGGCCGCAGGCCTTGCCTGTGCTGCAGGAGCAGGTCGAGGCCATTCTCGCCGAAGCCAGGCGCCAGGGTGCCAGTGCCTGTGAAGTGGCGGTATCGGCTGGTCAGGGTCTGTCCACCACGGTGCGGCAGGGCGAAGTGGAGACCGTCGAATTCAATCGCGACCAGGGTTTCGGCATCACCCTGTACGTGGGTCAGCGCAAGGGCTCGGCCAGCACCTCGGCCACCGGTAGCGAAGCCATTCGCGAGACCGTGGCGGCAGCCCTGGCGATTGCCAAACATACCAGCGAGGACGAGTGCGCCGGCCTGGCCGATGCCGCGCTGATGGCCCGTGAGCTGCCTGAGCTCGATCTCTATCACCCCTGGTCGATCACCCCGGAACAGGCGGTGGAGCAGGCGCTGGCCTGCGAAGCCGCGGCTTTCGCGGCTGACACGCGGATCAAGAACGCCGATGGCACCAGCCTCAACACCCATCAAGGTTGCCGCGTATATGGCAACAGCCACGGCTTCGTCGGCGGTTACGCCAGCACCCGCCACAGCCTGAGTTGCGTGATGATCGCCGAAGGTGAAGGGCAGATGCAGCGCGACTACTGGTATGACGTCAATCGTCAGGGCGAACTGCTGGCCGATGCCAAGGGTATCGGCCAGCGCGCCGCCGAGCGTGCGGTCAGCCGTCTGGGGGCACGCCCAGTGCCGACCTGCGAAGTGCCGGTGCTGTTCGCCGCCGAGCTGGCTGGTGGGCTGTTCAGCCACCTGCTGGCGGCGATTTCGGGTGGCAACCTGTATCGCCAGTCCTCCTTCCTCGAAGGAGCCCTCGGCCAGCGCCTGTTTCCCGAGTGGTTGACCCTTGACGAGCGCCCGCACCTGCCACGTGCGCTCGGCAGTGCCACCTTCGATGGCGATGGCCTGGCCACCTACGCCAAGCCGTTCGTGGAAAAGGGCGAGCTGGTGTCCTACGTGCTCGGCACCTATTCCGGGCGCAAACTGGGCCTGCCGAGCACCGCCAACTCTGGTGGCGTACACAACCTGTTCGTCACCCATGGTGACGAGGATCAGCAGGCGCTGATTCGTCGCATGGGCCGCGGTTTGCTGGTCACCGAGCTGATGGGCCAGGGGCTGAATCTGGTGACGGGCGATTACTCGCGTGGCGCGGCGGGCTTCTGGGTCGAGAACGGCGAGATCCAGTTCCCGGTGCAGGAGGTAACCATCGCCGGCAATCTGCGCGACATGTTCCGTCAGGTCCTTGCAGTCGGTCGTGATCTCGAGCGTCGCGGCAATATCTGCACGGGCTCGGTGCTGATCGAGAAGATGACTGTCGCCGGTAGCTGAGTGCCGCCATTCTCTGACAGTAAGTAACGCGCGGCCTTGCGGGCCGCGCGTATCCCGCAAGCTGCGGTCCGACTCAGGTGAGAGCGGACCAGCTTCCGAATGAAAGTCCACATATTCTGTGTATTGATTATTTTTCTCAAAAGAGAATAAATATCATTTCATTGATAGGTGGACACCCATGTTCTATCCCTTCTTCACGCCTTGCTTGAACTGCTGGCATTGGCAGGGCTTTCTCGTGCGCTGCGCTCTGCGCCCCGATGAACCCCGCCTGCTCGATTTCCACGAATGGCACGGGCGGCAACTGGTGGAGCGCGGCCTGCTGGATGCCTGGCGGGTCTCGCGCATCACGCTGGCGCTGTTACTCGACACCGCCTCTGACCCGGCATTGCCCTGGCATTGGCGTGCCCTCTGCCTGGATCGTGCCTACCGGCCCCTGCGGGTCATGCAGCAACAGGCCAACGATATTCCTCGTCAGCGCAGCCTGAACCTCCTGCTCAATCGTCTGGCGACCCTGCGCCTGCAACCCTCCCTCTCATTCCATGAATCGGCACAAGGACATTCCTATGAGTGACACCCGCGGTGACTTCCGTATCGAGCGCGACAGCATGGGCGAACTGCAGGTGCCGAGCACGGCGCTCTATGGTGCGCAGACCCAGCGCGCAGTCAACAACTTCCCGGTGTCCGGGCAGCGCATGCCGGCACCCTTCATCCGTGCGCTGATTCTGGCCAAGGCCGCTGCCGCGCGGGCCAACGTCGAGTTGCAGCAACTCGACCCAGCCATGGGCGATGCCATCGTTGCGGCCTGCCAGCAGCTGCTCGAAGGCGACTTCATGGCGCATTTCCCGGTGGACGTGTTCCAGACCGGCTCCGGCACCAGTTCCAACATGAACGCCAACGAGGTGATCGCCACCCTGGCCAGCCGCATTCTTGGTGACCAGGTCAGCGCCAACGATCATGTCAATTGCGGCCAGAGCAGCAATGACATCATCCCCACCACCATTCACGTCAGTGCCGCCATCGAGTTGCATGAACGCCTGCTGCCGGCGCTCGGTCATCTGCTCAAGGTGCTGTGCGACAAGTCGCTGGAGGTTCAGCCCTACATCAAGACCGGCCGCACCCACCTGATGGATGCCATGCCGGTGCGCATGAGCCAGGTGCTGGACGGTTGGGGGCAGCAGATCCAGGCCAATATCGAGCATCTGCGCGCGCTGCAGCCGAGCCTCCAAGCGCTGGCGCAGGGCGGCACCGCCGTGGGTACCGGAGTCAACGCCCATCCTCGCTTCGCTGAGCAGTTCTGCCGTGAGCTGGGCGGCCTGACCGGCGTGAACTTCACCACCGCGGGCAACTTCTTCGCGCTGATCGGCTCGCAGGACACCGCTGTGGCCGTCTCTGGGCAGCTCAAGACCACGGCTGTTTCGCTGATGAAGGTCGCCAACGACCTGCGCTGGATGAACTCGGGGCCACTGGCGGGGCTGGCGGAGATCGAACTGGAGGCCCTCCAGCCCGGCTCCTCGATCATGCCGGGCAAGGTCAATCCGGTGATCCCCGAGGCGGCGGCCATGGTCGCGGCGCAGGTGATTGGCAACGACGCGGCCATCGCCATCGCCGGACAGTCCGGCAACTTCGAACTGAACGTGATGCTGCCGCTGATCGCCGACAACCTGCTCTACAGCATGCAACTGCTGAGCAACGTCAGTCACCTGTTGGCCGACCGCGCCATCGCCAGCTTCAAGGTCAACCAGCCCAAGCTCAGGGAGGCGCTGGAGCGCAATCCGATCCTGGTCACGGCGCTGAATCCGCTGATCGGCTATCTCAAGGCCGCCGACATCGCCAAGCAGGCCTACCGCGAGGGCAGGCCGATCATCGAGGTGGCACTGGAGCACACCGATCTGTCGCGAGCGCAACTCGAGCAACTGCTTAATCCGGAAAAACTCACCGAAGGCGGCCTCTGAGCCGCTTTCTTTTCGGCGTCTGTTCACGCGCCAGGTTCGGCCATGCAGTCAGTGCACGTTATTGGCACGTGCAGGTCGAGACGGCAGAGCGTGGAAAGGCTCTCATCAGGAGGTCTGTCATGGAGCACTGGAAAACCACCATCGAAGCCGGTAACCGCTGTTTCTCCGAGGGCGACTGGGTACGGGCTCGCGAGCTCTACCTGCAGGCGCTGGCAGAGGCTCAGGTGATGTTCGGGCGCTGGCCTGATCACAACATGGCGGTGGCGGCCTTTGTGATTTCCCATCACAACCTGGCCGATCTGCACCTGGCGCTGGGGCAACCGGAGGAGGCCGCGGAAAACCTCTGCGCCAGCCACGAGCGCCTGCTCCAGACCCTGGCTGACAGCCAGCGGCCGCAGGCGCTGCGCGAGATCGCCCTGCATCACAGCCGCCGTACCTACGTGGAGCTGTTGCAGTTCATCAGCGAGCACGGCGCCTTCCCGCGCACCGATCGCTTGCTAGGAGCCACGCAGCGTCATGCCTGGCAAGGTCCCACCGTCAAACCTGCCAGTCATGGCCGCTACTATCACTGAAGGAGAACGCTCATGCCTCATCGCCTGCCGCCACTGCCTTACGCCTACGATGCCCTGGAGCCGCATATCGATGCGCAGACCATGGAAATCCATTACAGCAAGCACCATCAGACCTACATAAACAATCTGAACACGGCACTGGAGGGAACGTCCTATGCAGAAGTACCGGTGGCAGAGCTGCTGATTCGCCTGGACGAGATGCCGCCAAGCCTGCACGGGGCATTGATCAACCAGGGCGGGGGGCATGCCAACCACGCGCTGTTCTGGACGGTCATGTCGCCTTCCGGAGGGGGCAAGCCTGCTGGCGAACTGGCGGCGGCGATCGATGCCGAGCTGGGTGGTTTCGCGGCGTTCAAGGAGGCCTTTACCAAGGCCGCGCTGAGCCGTTTCGGCAGCGGCTGGGCATGGCTGAGCGTAACGCCGCAGAGGACACTGGTAGTGGAAAGCAGCGCCAATCAGGACAGCCCGTTGATGCACGGCAACACGCCGATTCTGGGGCTGGACGTCTGGGAGCATGCCTACTACCTGCGCTACCAGAACCGTCGGCCGGAATACATCGGCGCCTTTTACAACGTCATCGACTGGGACGAAGTGGCGCACCGATACCGACAGGCCCTGAGCTGAACAGGCGGATAGCGAACACGATGCGAACCTTGCTCACTTCCTTACCCGACCTCAATGGCCGGGCTTTGCGCTATCTGCTCGGCGGCGTGATTCTGCTGTGTGGCAGTCTGCTGCTGTTCATCCAGGTTGCCGTGCTGATCGACCAGACGGTTCAGCCACAATTGCTACGGGCGTTGCAGGGCGGCGTGCTGTGCGCCACCGGCACGGCGGTCGGCGCCTTGCCGGTGCTGTTCATGGGCGAGCTGTCCGGGCGCTGGCGCGACAGGCTGCTGGGCTTCGGTGGCGGTGTAATGCTGGCGGCGACGGTGTTCTCGCTGCTGGTACCGGCGCTCGAGGTTGCCGGCGATCAGGGTTTCACGTCCTGGGGGGCTGGGGCTCTGGCCAGCATTGGCCTGCTGCTGGGCGCCGCGGCCCTGCTGGGATTGGGCCGCGTGCTGGCGCAACGGCAGAGCATCGGCGCGGCCGAACTGCAACGGGGCGTTCTGGCGCCTGGCACACTGCTGTTCGTCATCGCCATCATGTTGCACAACGTACCCGAGGGCATGGCGGTTGGCGTGGCAGCGGGAGCGGGCTTGAGTGGCGCCGATGGCCTGGCGATCGGCATCGCCCTGCAGGACGTACCGGAGGGCCTGATCGTCGCCCTGGTGCTGGCCAGTGCCGGGATGGGACGTGGCAAGGCGGTACTGATCGGTGCGGCGTCAGGCCTGGTCGAACCGCTGTTCGCGGTGCTCTGCGCCTGGCTGGTCGGCGTTTCGCACATGCTGTTGCCCTGGGGCCTGGCATTGGCTGCGGGGGCGATGCTGTTCGCGGTGATCCACGAAATCATTCCCGAAGCGCATGGCAATGGTCATGCAGGCGATGCCAGTCTGGCGCTGGTGCTGGGCTTTTGTCTAATGATGGTGCTGGATACGGCCTTGGCGTAGCGGGAGGCGTGCACACTGCCCTCCAAGACTTTCTACTCACCTTCGTCGAAGTAATTTTCGATCAGGCCGACCAGTGCAGCGAGCGCCTCGTGCTCCTGTTCGCCTTCGGTCAGCAGGTGCACATTGGTGCCCTTGCCGGCAGCCAGCATCATCACCGCCATGATGCTCTTGCCGTCTACCAGGCTTTCGGCACTGCGGCCGATGCGCACCTGGCAAGGGTAGGTGCTCGCTACACCGACGAACTTGGCTGCAGCACGGGCATGCAGACCAAGTTTGTTGATGATGGTGATTTCACGTGCTGGCATCGCGGCAGGATTCCTTAGCTGAGGTCGCGGTGACGCACCTGGACGTTCTTCAGCGAGTCTTTGAGTGCCTGGCTCAGGCGGTTGGCCAGGTACACCGAGCGGTGGTGACCACCGGTGCAGCCAATGGCGATGGTCACATAGGCGCGGTTGCT
Source organism: Ectopseudomonas toyotomiensis (assembly GCF_017167985.1). Lineage (NCBI taxonomy): Bacteria > Pseudomonadati > Pseudomonadota > Gammaproteobacteria > Pseudomonadales > Pseudomonadaceae > Ectopseudomonas > Ectopseudomonas toyotomiensis. Next base: position 3,353,339 of record NZ_CP070505.1, read on the forward strand.
GGCGGCGAAGCGTGGCAGCCATTTTTCCAGGTAGGCGAGGATGTCCTGATACATCTCCTCGACCTCCGGTTGCGCGGCCAGGTAGTCGATCACCGGTTGATCCAGCCCGGAGTGGTCGCGCAGTTCCGGCTTCCAGTAGGGATTGGGCAGGCAGCGCGCATCGAACACCAGGTCGGCGTCCACCGGCATGCCACGTTTGAAACCGAAGGATTCGACGAGAAAGGCGGTACCGGTCTGCGTCTGGCCCAGCAGGCGTAGCTTGAGCGTGTCGCGCAGCTGGTAGAGATTCAGGCGGGTGGTGTCGATCTTCAGATCGGCCCGGTCGGTGATCGGTGCCAGCAGCTGGCTTTCGTAAGAAATGGCCTCGGCCAGCGAGCGGTTGTCGTTGGTCAGCGGGTGGCGTCTACGGGTTTCGGAAAAGCGCTTGAGCAGGGTTTCGTCTTCGGCGTCGAGATACAGCACGTCGCAGCGGATGTTGCGCTTGCGCACTTCGTCGAGCAGTTCCGGGAAGCGCTGGAGCTGGCTCAGCAGGTTGCGCGCATCGATGGAGACCGCCACCTGTGGCAGCAGCATGTCGCTATGCGGCAGGAAACGCTCGGCAAGATCCGGCAGCAGGCCGGCCGGCAGGTTGTCGATGCAGTAGAAGCCGTTGTCCTCAAGTACATCGAGGGCGGTGCTCTTGCCCGAGCCCGAGCGACCGCTGACGATGATCAGGCGCATGTTTATTGACCGTTCTGAATGTCCACGACGACCTGATAGAGATCTTCGCCGCTGTTGGCCTGGCGCAGACGTTCACGTACATCCTGGCGATCGAGCATGCTGGCGATCTGGCGCAGCAGTTCGAGGTGGGCATCGGTGGCCGCCTCCGGCACCAGAAGCACGAACAGCAGATCGACCGGCACGCCGTCGATGGCGTCGAAATCGACTGCCGTCTCCAGGTGCAGGACTGCACTGATCGGGGCACTGCAGCCAGCCAGGCGGCAGTGGGGAATGGCAATGCCGTTGCCGAAGCCGGTAGAGCCGAGCTTCTCGCGGGCGATGAGGCTTTCGAATATGTCCTGGGCATCCAGGTCGGGCAGATCGCGCGCAACCAGGTTGGCGATCTGTTCGAGCACGCGTTTCTTGCTGCCGCCCGGCACGTTCACCAGGGAACGGCCGGGGGTCAGGATATTTTCAAGTCGGATCATGGATAGGGAATGTTAGCGGGCCGTGGCGCCTTGCAGGCGTTCGAGCTGCTTTTCCTTGTGCTTGATGAGTTGACGGTCGAGTTTATCGGCCAACAGGTCGATGGCAGCGTACATATCCTGGTGTTCGGCGTTGGCGACGACTTCGCCGCCGGCGATGTGCAGGGTGGCTTCGATCTTCTGCTTGAGTTTTTCGACCTCCATGGTCACCTGTACGTTGGTGATCTTGTCGAAGTGGCGTTCCAGTCGGCCCAGTTTCTCGCCGATATAGTCACGCAGGGCGTCGGTCACATCCAGCTGATGTCCACTGATGTTGACTTGCATACCGCTTTCTCCTTGTTGCCTTGTGTAAGAGACGGGTCTGGTTCGACCCGCCGCCGGAACACGTTGGCCTGAAGGCCTGAGGCCTTCAGTCGATCTGGCCTACATCAGTCGCTTGCGCTCACTGGAGGGCGCTATGCCGAGGGACTCGCGATACTTGGCGACCGTCCGACGGGCGACTTGGATGCCTTGTGCCTCCAGTAAACCAGCGATCTTGCTGTCGCTCAACGGCTTTTTCGCGTTTTCTGCTGCAACCAGTTTTTTGATGATCGCGCGGATCGCGGTGGACGAGCATTCGCCGCCTTCGGAGGTGCTGACGTGGCTGGAGAAGAAATATTTCAGCTCGTAAATGCCACGTGGGGTGTGCATAAATTTCTGCGTGGTAACGCGTGAAATCGTCGACTCGTGCATACCCACCGCTTCGGCGATGTCGTGCAGCACCAGGGGCTTCATCGCCTCGTCGCCGTAGTCGAGGAAGCCGCGCTGGTGCTCAACGATCTGCGTGGCCACTTTCATCAGCGTTTCGTTACGGCTCTGCAGGCTCTTGATGAACCAGCGTGCCTCCTGCAGCTGATTGCGCATGAAGGTGTTATCAGCACTGGAGTCGGCGCGTTTGACGAAGCCGGCGTACTGCGGGTTGACCCTCAGACGCGGCATTGCCTCCTGGTTCAGTTCCACCAGCCAGCGTTCGTTGTGCTTGCGCACGATCACGTCAGGCACGACATATTCCGGCTCGCTGGATTCGATCTGCGAACCCGGGCGTGGATTGAGGCGCTGGATCAGGTCGATGACTTGGCGCAGTTCGTCTTCCTTGAGCTTGGTGCGGCGCATCAGCTGGGCGTAATCGCGGCTGCCGAGCAGCTCCAGATAGTCGCCGACCACGCGCTGGGTCTCGCTCAGCCAGGCTGTGCCGGCAGGCAGCTGGCGCAGTTGCAGCAGCAGGCATTCGCGCAGGTCGCGGGCGCCGATACCCGCCGGTTCGAACTGCTGGATGCGGTGCAGTACCACTTCCACTTCGTCCAGTTCGACATCCAGCTCGGGGTCGAAGGATTCGGTCACTTCCTCGAGTGTTTCTTCGAGGTAACCGTCGTTGTTGATGCAGTCGATCAGGGTGGCGGCGATCAGCCGGTCTTTGTCCGACATGGGCGCCAGGTTCAGTTGCCACAGCAGGTGGCTGTGCAGGCTCTCGCCGCTGGACGTGCGGGTGGTGAAGTCCCACTCGTCATCATCGTTGCTGGGCAGGCTGCTGGCGCTGGTCTGGTAGATGTCTTCCCAGGCCGTGTCGACTGGCAACTCGTTGGGAATGCGCTCGCCCCACTCGCCTTCTTCCAGGTTGTCCACCGTAGGGGCGGTTTCCTGGTAGCTCTCTTCCTTGCTCGGAGTCGGGGTGGCGCTTTCGGCGCCATCAGCCATCGGATCGCTGTTGTCGAAGTCGTCGCCGTCTTCCTGGCGCTCGAGCATGGGATTGGATTCCAGTGCCTCCTGGATTTCCTGTTGCAGGTCCAGGGTAGACAGTTGGAGGAGGCGGATAGCCTGTTGCAGCTGCGGGGTCATCGTCAGCTGCTGGCCCATCTTGAGGACTAGCGATGGTTTCATTGCAGACCTTAATTTACTGGCGAGTTACGCCTTCCACATCAGGGCGCCGAAGCGCCGCCAGGAAGCAAATTATATGCCTGAATTTCTCGTTTTTGCCTAGGGGTTGCAATATTTCTGTAGCGAAATAGTGGGCGACCTACAGGCGGAATTCGTGGCCCAGATATACCTCTTTCACCGTCTGGTTGGCGAGGATGGTCTCGGCGTTACCTTCGGCGATCAGCTGCCCATCGTTGACGATGTAAGCGGTCTCGCAGATATCCAGGGTTTCGCGCACGTTGTGATCGGTGATCAGGATGCCGATGCCCTTGGTCTTGAGGTGATGGATGATTTGCTTGATATCGCCCACCGAGATCGGGTCCACCCCGGCAAAGGGTTCGTCGAGCAGGATGAACTTGGGGTTGGTCGCCAGAGCCCGTGCAATCTCCACGCGGCGTCTTTCACCGCCGGACAGGCTCATGCCGAGGCTGTCGGCGATATGGTGGATATGGAATTCCTGCAGCAGGCTTTCCAGTTCCGCCTGACGCCCGGCGCGGTCCAGGTCCTTGCGCGTTTCCAGGATGGCCATGATGTTGTCGGTCACCGACAGCTTGCGGAAGATAGAGGCTTCCTGCGGCAGGTAACCGATGCCAGCGCGCGCGCGACCGTGCATGGGCTGATGACTGACGTCGAGGTCGTCGATCAGCACGCGGCCCTGGTCGGCGCGTACCAGGCCGACGATCATGTAGAAGCAGGTGGTCTTGCCTGCGCCGTTGGGGCCGAGCAGGCCAACGATCTGACCGCTTTCGATGCTCAGGCTGACGTCACGCACGACCTGGCGGCTCTTGTAACTTTTCGCCAGGTGTTGGGCTTTGAGAATGGCCATTACTGCTGCTGATCCGCGGGTTTGTTCTTCGGTTGGATGACCATGTCGATACGCGGGCGCGGCGTGCTGACGTTGCCGCCTGTTGCGCGGCCGGCGTTGACGATCTGGCGGCGGGTGTCATAGACGATCTTCTCGCCTTCGAAGGTATTGCCTTCCTGAATCACCTTGGCCTGGTCGATCAGTACGATGCGCTCATTGCTGGCGAAGTACTGGATGGTCTTGCCGTAGGCCTTGACGATGTCCTTGTCCACGGCCGGCTTCTGCTCGTAATAAGCCAGGTTGCCCACCGAGGTGAAAACGTCGATATCGCCACTGGCGGTCTGGGTGATGGTGACGGTGTCACCCGTGATCTTCAGGGTGCCCTGAGTGATGATCACGTCGCCGCGGTAGACGGCTACACCTTGCCGGTCATCCAGTTCGGCGCTGTCGGCCTGGATGCGGATCGGTTGATCACGATCCGATGGCAGTGCCCAGGCAGCCGCGCTTCCCAATGCGGCGCCGAGGCTGAGAATCAGGGGGAGGGTATTAACGAACCTCATGCTGGCCTCTTACGTTGGACTGCAGGAGCATCCTGCCGTCATTCAAGTACGCTTTCATTCCTTGTGCCGTGGTCACCCCGTTGGCCGCGACGATTCTAACGGCTTGCTCGGTCTGCGCATATTCCTTGTCAGGAATAACGGTCATACGACTGCTGGTGATAACGGTGGGGCGGTTCTTGGCGTCGGTGCGGGCGATGCGCACGTCGTCGATCAGTTCTACCTCGACGCCGCCAGGCGAGACTTCGGCGCGCTGGCTGGTGACTTCCCAGGGCAGTTCGGTGCCGCGATAGAGCTCCAGCTTGGGGGCGTCGATCAGGGTGATGTCGGTGCTTTTGATGTGCTCGAGCTTGTCCGCGGTCATGCGGTAGTGCAGTTTGCCGTCATCCTGGAACTGCACGGTGCGCGCGCCGACCGCATAGAAGTCAACGACGTTGTCGTCGCTGGCCCGCTGGGCTTGGCGTGCGCTGTCCGGGGCAAGGTTCCAGTAACCGAGTGCGGCCACGACGACTGCAATCAGAGCAAAGATCAGGGTGTTGAGGATTTTACGCGGCATGCTGTTCTCTACAGGTAGGCGGCCTGGGCCGCATCCAGTGTGCCCTGGGCACGCATGATCAGTTCGCAGAATTCCCGTGCCGCACCGTCGCCGCCGCGTGCCTGGGTTACGCCATGGGCGTGCTGGCGGACGAAGCTGTCGGCGCTGGCCACGGCCATGCCCAATCCGACCCGGCGAATGACCGGAAGGTCCGGCAAGTCGTCGCCAAGATAAGCGACCTGTTCATAGCTTAGGCCGAGTTCGGCAAGCAGGCCGTCGAGTACCACGAGTTTGTCCTCGCGGCCCTGGAACAGGTGCTGGATGCCCAGGTTGTTGGCACGGCGCTCGACCACCGGGGTTTTGCGCCCGCTGATGATGGCGGTGCGCACGCCCGAGTTGATCAGCATCTTGATGCCGTGGCCGTCGAGGGTGTTGAAGGTCTTGAATTCGCTGCCGTCTTCGAGGAAGTACAGGCGGCCGTCGGTAAGCACGCCGTCGACGTCGAAGATCGCCAGTTTGATGGCGCGGGCGCGTTGCAGCAGGTCGTTCATCACATCACTCCGGCGCGCAGCAGGTCATGCATGTTGAGGGCGCCGACCGGGTTGTCCAGGTCGTCGACCACCACCAGCGCATTGATCTTGTGGTCTTCCATGATCTTCAGGGCCTCGGCTGCGAGCATCTCGGCACGAGCGGTCTTGCCGTGCGGAGTCATGACCTCGTCGATCATGGCCTGGCGCACGTCGATGCCCTTGTCCAGGGTGCGGCGCAGGTCGCCGTCGGTGAAGATGCCGGCGAGGCGGCCGTCTTCTTCCAGTACAACGGTCATGCCCAGGCCTTTCTGAGTCATTTCCAGCAGAGCGTCGCGCAGGCTGGTGCCGCGGCGCACGCGTGGCAGTGCATCGCCTGCGTGCATGACGTTCTCTACCTTGAGCAGCAGGCGCCGGCCAAGGGCGCCGCCCGGATGGGAGAAGGCGAAGTCTTCGGCAGTGAAGCCGCGCGCTTCCAGCAGGGCGATGGCCAGTGCGTCACCCAGCACCAGGCTGGCGGTGGTCGAGGAGGTCGGCGCCAGGTTCAGTGGGCAGGCCTCCTGCGAGACGCGAGCATCGAGATTGACCTCGGCGGCCTTGGCCAACGGAGAATCGGGATTGCCAGTCATGCTGATCAGGCGGATGCCGAGGCGTTTGATCAGTGGCAGCAGGGTGACGATCTCGGCGGTCGAGCCCGAGTTCGAGAGCGCCAGGACGATGTCGTCCTTGGTGATCATGCCCATGTCGCCATGGCTGGCTTCTGCCGGATGGACGAAGAAAGATGTGGTGCCGGTGCTGGCCAGGGTCGCAGCAATCTTGTTGCCGATATGCCCGGATTTGCCCATGCCGACCACGACCACACGTCCCTTGCAACTGAGAATCAGCTCGCAGGCCTTGATGAAATCGGCATCGATGCGGGGCAATAGCTCCTGTACCGCTTCAAGTTCGAGGCGGATGGTGCGCTGCGCGGAATCAATCAGGTCGCGGGTCTGGTTCATGCTGGGCAAGGCTGTCGGGCGAAAAAAGACGAGGATTATAAACGGAAAAGCTTGTCGTGCTCACCTTTGCCGTATGCAGGGTAGTGCCGAAGCTGTCGCAAGTCTGAACGCTGCGCCGTGGTGCTATTGGGCGGCATGTTCGGCAACTGCTATAGTTTGCGGCCATTTTGGCCCCTCTGGCTGGCGCGTGTCCTCGCTTCTGGAGGCGGCGTCTGCCAGGAAGGCCTGATTTTCAAGGAGTTCAGATGAGCGCCGAGCACGAGTACGCGATCGAGTTGCAGGGCGTCAGCTTTCAGCGCGGCGCGCGGTCGATCTTCGACAGGGTCGATATTCGCATACCGCGCGGTAAAGTTACCGGCATCATGGGGCCTTCCGGCTGCGGCAAGACGACGCTGCTGCGCCTGATTGCCGCCGAGCTGCGCCCGTCCGCTGGCGACGTTCGCGTTTCCGGCGTCAGCCTGCCGAAGCTCTCGCGCGACGAACTGTTCGACATGCGTAAGCAGATGGGCGTGCTGTTCCAGAGTGGCGCCCTGTTCACCGATCTCGACGTCTTCGAGAACGTGGCGTTCCCGTTGCGCGTACACACCAAACTCCCTGAAGAGATGATTCGCGACATCGTCCTGATGAAGCTGCAGGCCGTTGGGTTGCGTGGGGCGCTGGAGTTGATGCCGGACGAACTGTCCGGTGGCATGAAGCGCCGCGTGGCGCTGGCCCGTGCCATTGCCCTCGATCCGCAGATTCTGCTGTATGACGAACCGTTCGTCGGTCAGGACCCCATCGCCATGGGCGTGCTGGTACGCCTGATCCGCCTGCTCAACGACGCACTGGGTATCACCAGCGTGGTGGTCTCTCACGACCTTGCGGAAACCGCGAGTATCGCCGATTACATCTATGTCGTCGGTGATGCGCAGGTCCTGGGGCAGGGCACGCCGGCCGAACTGATGGAGTCGGATAATCCACGCATTCGTCAGTTCATGAAGGGTATTCCGGATGGCCCGGTGCCGTTCCATTTTCCAGCGCCGGACTATCGCGAAGATCTGTTGGGGAGAGGTTGATGCGCAGAATTTCACCGCTCGAGCGGCTGCGGCTGTTCGGTCGTGCGGGTATCGATGTAGTGGCGACGCTGGGGCGCTCGGTGCTGTTTCTGGTCGGGGCGCTGTTCGGCCGTAGCCGCGCCGGTAAGCCTTTGCAGCTGCTGATCAAGCAACTGTTCGCGGTCGGCGTGATGTCGCTGGCGATCATCGTCGTCTCCGGCATTTTCATCGGCATGGTGCTGGCGCTGCAGGGCTACAACATCCTGGTCAGTTATGGCTCCGAGCAGGCCGTGGGGCAGATGGTCGCCCTGACCTTGCTGCGTGAGCTGGGCCCGGTAGTCACCGCGCTGCTGTTCGCCGGGCGTGCCGGTTCGGCGCTCACCGCCGAAATCGGCAACATGAAATCCACCGAGCAGCTCTCCAGCCTGGAGATGATCGGCGTCGATCCGCTCAAGTACATCGTTGCGCCGCGTCTGTGGGCCGGCTTCATCTCCATGCCGCTGCTGGCGATGATCTTCAGTGTCGTCGGCATCTGGGGTGGGGCGATGGTCGCGGTCGATTGGTTGGGCGTTTACGAGGGCTCGTTCTGGGCCAACATGCAGAACAGTGTTTCCTTTTATGACGATGTGCTCAACGGCGTCATCAAGAGCATCGTCTTCGCCTTCGTGGTGACCTGGATCGCCGTGTTCCAGGGCTACGACTGCGAGCCCACGTCCGAGGGCATCAGTCGCGCGACCACGCGCACCGTGGTGTATGCCTCGTTGGCCGTGCTTGGCCTGGATTTCATTCTGACCGCTTTGATGTTTGGAGACTTCTGATGCAAAACCGCACGCTGGAGATTGGTGTCGGCCTGTTCCTCATGGCCGGCGTGCTGGCCCTGCTGCTGCTGGCCCTGCGCGTCAGCGGCCTGAGCGTCGGCAGCGCGGGCGATACCTACAAGGTCTATGCCTATTTCGACAACATCGCCGGGCTTACCGTACGTGCCAAGGTGACCATGGCCGGGGTGAGCATCGGCAAGGTCACTGCAATCGATCTGGATCGTGATAGTTACATGGGGCGGGTGACCCTGGAGCTCGATGGCGGCGTCAATAACCTGCCTGAGGATTCCACTGCGTCGATCCTGACCGCAGGGCTGCTCGGCGAGAAGTACATCGGCATCAGCGTTGGTGGTGACGAGGAGGTGCTCAAGGACGGCAGCACCATCCACGACACGCAGTCCTCGCTGGTGTTGGAAGACCTGATTGGCAAATTCCTGCTCAATTCGGTCAATAAAGATGAAGCCAATTGATGAGGGCTCCTGACATGTTCAAGACCGTGCGTAATTCCCTGCTGGTATTGCTGGCTGCCATGCCGCTATTGGCCGTCGCTGCGCCAAGCGCCCATGAAGTGGTGCAGCAGACCACCGACACCCTGTTGGCTGATCTCAAGGCCAACAAGGACCGCTACCGCAGCGATCCCAATGCGTTCTACGAGTCGCTCAACGAGATCCTCGGCCCGGTGGTCGATGTCGATGGCGTTGCCCGTGGCGTGATGACCGTGCGTTACTCGCGCCAGGCCTCGCCCGAGCAGATGACGCGCTTTCAGGAAAACTTCAAGCGCAGCCTGATGCAGTTCTATGGCAATGCCCTGCTCGAGTACGACAATCAGGACATTCGTGTGCTGCCGGCCAGCGGCAAGGCTGAGGGCGAGCGCGCTTCGGTCGGTATGGAAATCCGTGATGGCAAGGGCGTGGTTTATCCACTGTCCTACACCATGGTGTCTCAGGACGGCACCTGGAAACTGCGCAACGTGGTGATCAACGGGATCAACGTGGGCAAGCTGTTCCGCGATCAGTTCGCTCAATCGATGCAGAACAACCGCAACGATCTGGACAAGGTCATCGATACCTGGGCCGATACCGTGGCTCGTGCTCGCCAGGCCCGAGGCGAGTCGTGAGTCAGGCGAGCATCACCGAACGCGCCGCTGGGCAATTGCAGCTCAGCGGTGTGCTCGATTACAGCACCGGGCCGCTGCTGCGCGAGCAGGGTGCGCGCCTGATTGCCGCCAGCAGCGTGACGCGTCTGGCGCTCGATTGCAGCGCAGTGGAAAAGTCCAGCAGCGTCGGTCTGGCGCTGTTGCTGGCGTTCATGCGCGATGCACGCAAGGCCGGGCGTGAGCTGACCATCAGCGCGCTGCCCGACGACATGCGCGAGATCGCTCAGGTCAGTGGTCTGTTGGAGTTGCTGCCGCTGCAACAGTGAACCCTTTTCCGTCGTTCCGTCAGTGCCGCCACTGGCGGGGTTCGCAGGCGGGAGGCTTTTTTGTATGATGGCCGACCCGCGGGCTCAGGTGCCCGAATGCGTCAGTCGAGGTCGAGCATGCAGGCTGCAGAAGTAAAAAGCCTCCTAGAGGAAAAACTCCCGAATACCCAGGTGGAAGTCGAAGGCGAAGGCTGCAACTTCCAGCTCAACCTGATCAGCGACGAACTGGCCGCCCTCAGCCCGGTCAAGCGTCAGCAGCAGATCTATGCCCACCTCAATGCCTGGATCGCTGATGGCAGCATCCACGCCGTGACCATGAAATTCTTCAGCCAGGCCGATTGGGCCGCGCGTTCCTGAGCCTACGGGCGACGAGATTCCTATGGATAAACTGATCATTACCGGCGGCGCTCGCCTCGATGGCGAAATCCGCATTTCCGGTGCGAAGAACTCTGCTCTGCCGATTCTGGCGGCCACCCTGCTGGGCGACGCCCCCGTCACCATCTGCAACCTGCCGCACCTGCACGACATCACCACCATGATCGAGCTGTTCGGTCGCATGGGCATCGAGCCGGTGATCGACGAGAAGCTGGCGGTGGAAGTCGACGCCCGTGCGATCAAGACGCTGGTCGCGCCTTACGAGCTGGTAAAAACCATGCGCGCCTCGATTCTGGTGCTCGGCCCCATGGTCGCGCGCTTCGGTGAGGCGGAAGTAGCGCTACCGGGCGGTTGTGCCATCGGTTCGCGTCCGGTCGATCTGCACATCCGTGGCCTCGAGGCCATGGGCGCGATCATCGATGTCGAAGGTGGCTACATCAAGGCCAAGGCGCCGGAAGGCGGCCTGCGCGGTGCGCACTTCTTCTTCGATGTGGTCAGCGTGACCGGCACCGAGAACATCATGATGGCCGCGACCCTGGCCAAGGGCCGCAGCGTGCTGGAAAACGCCGCGCGTGAGCCTGAGGTGGTCGACCTGGCCAACTGCCTGATCGCCATGGGCGCGAAGATCCAGGGCGCCGGCACTGACACCATCATCATCGACGGCGTCGAGCGCCTGCATGGCGCGCGCTTCAACGTCATGCCCGACCGTATCGAGACTGGCACCTACCTGGTCGCCGCAGCCGTTACCGGTGGTCGGGTCAAGGTCAAGGACGCCGACCCTTCGACCCTGGAGGCCGTGCTGGCCAAGCTGCAGGAAGCGGGTGCTGAAATCACCACCGGTCCGGACTGGATCGAGCTGGACATGAAGGGCAAGCGCCCCAAGGCCGTCAACCTGCGTACTGCTCCATATCCGGCGTTCCCCACTGACATGCAGGCGCAGTTCATCGCCCTGAACGCGGTGGCCGAAGGCACCGGCACCATCATCGAAACCGTGTTCGAAAACCGCTTCATGCATGTCTACGAGATGCTGCGCATGGGCGCCAGCATCCTCGTCGAAGGCAACACGGCCGTGGTTACCGGTGTCGACAAGCTCAAGGGCGCGCCAGTGATGGCCACCGATCTGCGTGCATCGGCGAGCCTGGTGCTGGCCGCGCTGGTGGCCGAGGGCGATACGCTGATCGACCGCATCTACCACATCGACCGTGGGTACGAGTGCATCGAAGAGAAGCTGCAGCTGCTCGGCGCCAAGATCCGCCGCGTGCCGGGTTGATGGCGATCTGCTGCGCGTCGGTCCTGCTGCGTTAAAAACAGGCTCGGAATGCTCATTTACAACTTGTAAACTCCGCTTCCTCGCCTGTTTTTGCCTTGCATGACTCTAGCTCGCGAGATCGCAGATAGTGTGGCCACCCCTCTCGGGAGGCCGCTTCCGCTCAAGGAAACCGTTCCATGCTGACCATCGCCCTGTCCAAAGGCCGCATTCTCGATGACACCCTGCCGTTGCTGGCGGCGGCGGGTATCGAGCCGACCGAGAACCCGGACAAGAGCCGCAAGCTGATCATCCCGACTACTCAGGATGACGTGCGCCTGCTGATCGTGCGTGCTACCGACGTGCCGACCTATGTCGAGCATGGCGCGGCCGACCTCGGTGTCGCCGGCAAGGACGTGCTGATGGAATATGGCGGCCAGGGCATCTACGAGCCGCTGGATCTGCAGATCGCCAAGTGCAAGCTGATGACGGCTGGCAAGGTCGGTGCGCCGGAGCCGAAAGGCCGCCTGCGCGTGGCCACCAAGTTCGTCAACGTCGCCAAGCGCTACTACGCCGAGCAGGGTCGTCAGGTCGACATCATCAAGCTGTACGGCTCGATGGAACTGGCGCCGTTGGTGGGCCTGGCTGACAAGATCATCGATGTGGTCGACACCGGCAACACCCTGCGTGCCAACGGCCTGGAACCGCAGGAGCTGATCGCCACCATCAGCTCGCGCCTGATCGTCAACAAGGCCTCGATGAAGATGCAGCACGCGCGCATCCAGTCCTTGATCGATACCCTGCGTGGCGCCATCGAGGCGCGACACCAAGGCTGATTCCTCACCGCGACTTCTGGTCGCGGCAGCCTATCCGTGTCATAGCCATTTTTCTTGGGTGCCCGCACGGTGGGCTTGCTACATTACGGGCGCCCGAGAAAACGCCATTTAGATGAGGCTTTCGCTATGACCGCACCCGTTGCCATCCGCCGACTCAACGCTGCCGACACGGACTTCGCGCGTCATCTGGATCATCTGCTGTCCTGGGAAAGCGTCTCCGACGATGGCGTCAACCAGCGCGTGCTGGAAATCATCCAGGCCGTGCGTGAGCGCGGCGATGCCGCCCTGGTCGAGTACACCCAGCGCTTCGATGGCCTGGAGGTCGCCGCCATGGCCGACCTGATCCTGCCGCGTGAGCGTCTGGAACTGGCCCTGACCCGTATCAGCGCCGAGCAGCGTCAGGCTCTCGAAGTGGCCGCCGAGCGCGTGCGCAGCTACCACGAGAAGCAGAAGCAGGATTCCTGGCGCTACAGCGAAGCCGACGGCACCGTGTTGGGGCAGAAGGTCACCCCGCTGGATCGCGCCGGCCTCTACGTGCCGGGCGGCAAGGCGTCCTATCCGTCCTCGGTATTGATGAACGCGATTCCTGCCAAGGTCGCCGGCGTACCCGAGGTAGTGATGGTGGTGCCGACCCCGCGCGGCGAGATCAATGAGATCGTCCTCGCCGCTGCCGCCATCGCCGGTGTCGACCGCGTGTTCACCATCGGCGGCGCCCAGGCCGTGGCTGCACTGGCCTATGGCACCGAGAGCGTGCCGCCAGTGGACAAGATCGTCGGCCCCGGCAATATCTACGTCGCCACCGCCAAGCGCCACGTGTTCGGCAAGGTCGGTATCGATATGATCGCTGGCCCGTCCGAAATCCTGGTGGTGTGCGATGGCCAGACCGATCCGGACTGGATCGCCATGGACCTGTTCTCCCAGGCCGAGCACGATGAGGACGCCCAGTCGATCCTGGTCAGCCCGGATGCTGACTTCCTCGATCGCGTCGCCGAGAGCATCGCCAAGCTGCTGCCGACCATGGAGCGTGCAGAGATCATCAGCACTTCGCTGGAGGGCCGTGGTGCGCTGATCCAGGTGGCTGACATGGAGCAGGCCATCGAGGTGGCCAACCGTATCGCGCCCGAGCACCTGGAGCTTTCGGTCGCCGACCCAGAGGCCTGGCTGCCCGAGATTCGCCATGCTGGTGCGATCTTCATGGGCCGTTATACCGCAGAAGCTTTGGGTGATTACGTGGCTGGCCCGAATCACGTGCTGCCCACTTCCGGTACCGCTCGTTTTTCCTCGCCGCTGGGGGTGTACGACTTCCAGAAGCGCTCGTCGATCATCTTCTGCTCGCCGGATGGTGCGTCGGAGCTGGGCAAAAGCGCTTCGGTGCTGGCCCGTGGCGAGTCGCTGACCGCGCATGCGCGCAGCGCCGAGTACCGCATCAAGCCCTGAGGGTGGGGTGCGCCGTACGCACCTTGTGAATGTTTTGGTGCGCACTGCGCACCCTACGGGATCACGCTTCGCAGGTTGAACGAAGCGATATCCATCGCCCATGCAACGTATTTCGAGGAGAGAAGGGCAGATGAGCAAATTCTGGAGCCCCTTCGTCAAGGACCTGGTGCCTTACGTGCCGGGTGAGCAGCCCAAGCTGAGCAAGCTGGTCAAGCTCAACACCAACGAGAACCCCTACGGCCCGTCGCCCAAAGCCATCGCCGCCATGCAGGCCGAGGTCAATGACAACCTGCGCCTGTACCCGGACCCCAACAGCGACCGCCTGAAGCAGGCGGTGGCTGAGTATTACGGCGTGCAGCCGACTCAGGTGTTCGTCGGCAACGGCTCCGACGAGGTGCTGGCGCACGCTTTCTACGGCCTGTTCCAGCATGAGGCGCCGCTGCTGTTCCCGGATATCAGCTACAGCTTCTATCCGGTGTACTGCGGCCTATACGGCATCGAGTACCAGCAGGTGCCGCTGGACGAGCAGTTCCAGATTCGCGTCGAGGACTATGCCCGGCCCAATGGCGGCATCATCTTCCCCAACCCCAATGCGCCGACCGGCTGCCTGCTGCCGCTCGAGGCCATCGAGCGTCTGCTGCAGAACAGCCCGGACAGCGTGGTGCTGGTAGACGAGGCGTATATCGACTTCGGCGGCCAGACGGCCATCGCCCTGGTCGACAAGTATCCGAACCTGCTGGTCACCCAGACCCTGTCCAAGTCGCGCTCTCTGGCGGGCTTGCGCGTGGGTATCGCGGTCGGTCATCCGGACCTGATCGAGGCGCTGGAGCGGATCAAGAACAGCTTCAACTCCTATCCGCTTGATCGCATGGCCATCGCGGGTGCTGCGGCGGCGTTCGAGGACCGCGCTTATTTCGAGAAAACCTGCCAGCAGGTGATCGAGAGCCGTGAGGCGGTGGTCGCCGGTCTACAGGGGCTGGGCTTTGAGGTGTTGCCTTCGGCAGCGAACTTCGTCTTCACCCGTCATCCGGACAAGGATGCCGCGACTCTGGCAGCCGGGCTGCGTGAGCAGGGGGTGATCGTGCGTCACTTCAAGCAACAGCGCATCGCTCAGTTCCTGCGTATCACCATCGGTACCCCGGAGCAGAACCAGGCCCTGCTGGACGCCCTGCAAAGCCTTTGATCCAGGCGGCTCTGAAGAGAGCCGGTGACGCGTCAGCGTCACCGGCTTTTTTCATGGTGCAGAGGGGGATTACTCGTGGTGCGGTTGGCCAAGGAAGGTCAGCGAGGTGAACAGGCCGCGGCTCTCGATATTCGGGTCGTTCTCCACCGGTACATAGACCGAGGTGCTGATGATGTTCAGTGCCTCGTTGCGCACCGTTACCTGGGCGCGGCCCTCGGCATCGGTTACCGCGTTGACCTGATGCGGTGCGCCGCGATAGTCGCCGACCAGCTCGACGCCTGCCATCGGCTTGCCGTCCACCAGCACGCGCACCGGCAGCGGCTTGCCGGGGCCGACCTTGAGCGGATCGACTTGCGGAACGATGACCAGTTTCAGCGGCTCGAGGTCGGGCAGCTTGGCGCCCTCGCTGTAGATCGCCAGGCTGTACTTGTAGGTGTGCAGCGACTGGGTCGAGTTCGTCACCTGGCTGCGGCCCTGGTTGATCCATTGGCCTTCCGGGGTCTTCGACCAGGCGCCATTGTCCAGGGCCACGCCGAGCACCGCGGGTTTCTTCAAAGGTTGCAGGCGGGCATGGTCAGACAGGCGTTCGACTGTCACCGGAATCATTCGACCTGCCGCGTCATAGGCCCAGGCGCCACTGATCTTCTCCGCCTTGAAGGCATCGTCCTCGGCGCCATGGCCGTAGACGACTTCGATATTGCCGCGGCGCTCTTCGGTCCAGAGACCGTGGGCGAGAGCGCTGCTGCTGGCGAACAGGCCGGCGAGAAGCAGGTAGGCAGGAATACGCATGTGAATCTCCGATTCAAAGGTTGAGGGTCAGGCTGACGCTGAGATTGCGAGGGTCGCCGGGCATTACCCAGACGTTGTTGAACGAGCGTTCGTAGTACTTGCGGTTGAACAGGTTGTTGAGGTTCAGGCCCAGGTTCAGGTCCTTGGTGGCTTGCCAGCGCGCCAGCAGATCGACCGTGGTGTAGGCCGGCAGCTCGAAGTTGCTGCCGGTCTGCCCGGAACGGTCGCCGACGTAGTTGACTGCGGCGCCGAGTTCCGAGCCCTGCAGCGAGCCACCCTGGAACTGGTAGACGCTCATCAAACTGGCGCTGTTGCGGGCGATGCCGAGCAGATCGCTACCCTCGGGGATGCTGTTGTCCTTGGTTACCTCGGCGTCGATGTAGGCGTAGGCGCCGATCACCCGTAGGGCATCGGTGAGCTGGCCGCTGACCTGCAGGTCCACGCCCTGGCTGCGCGCCTTGCCGGCGGCGATGCTGTCGCCCGGATTGTTCGGGTCGGCGGTCAGCACGTTTTCCTTGTCGATATGGAACAGAGCCACAGTGGCGCCGAGGCGGCTATCGAGCAGGTTGAGCTTGAGGCCGGTTTCGTAGCCGAGGCCCTTCTCCGGTTTGAACACCTGCCCCTGGGCGCCGATGGCATTGGGTTTGAACGACATCGACGCATTGGCGAACACGCCGACCTCTGGCGTCAGCTGATAGAGCACGCCCGCGCGCGGGGTGGCGACATCCTTGCTTTGCTCGTTGCTGACGCGGCTACTGCGGTTCAGTGCGGTCTGCTCGAAACGCTCCAGGCGCACGCCGAGCAGGCCGCTCCAGCGGTCATTGAAGCTGATCTGATCCTGCAGGTTGAGGGCGTAGCTTTCGGTGTGCTCGTGGAAGTCGTTGGGATTGACGATGGGGGGCTTGGGCTGACCATAGATCGGGTTATAGATGTCCTGGCCATAGCCCAGCCCGGTGACGCTTTGCGGATACTTCTGGCTGTTGCGGTAGTTCTCGTACTCCAGGCCCAGCAGCGTGTGGTGCTGCCAGCCGGCCAGCTCGAACTGCCCATGCAGCTCGGCCTGGGTGATGCTGTCGTTCCATTCGAAGCTGCGCTCACGATAGAAGCGCGTGACCTGATCGCCAATCAGGCGCGAAGGCTCGGAGCTGTTGCCATCCAGCGTGCCCTGGCTGTAATGGCTGGCCAGACGCAGTTTCCAGGCGTCGTTCAGGTAGTGCTCGAGGCTGACCTGCAGCAGTTGGTTGTCGTTGCGGATCTTGCCGTCGTTGGGTTCGCCGAGAAAGGTCGAGCGCTTGACCGAGCCCATGTTGCCGTCGACGGCGGGAATGCCACGGTCGAAAACCGAGTCGGTGCGCGAGAGCTCGCTGTCGATCATCAGCAGGGTGTCGGGCGACAGCTGCCAGCTGAAGGTCGGGTTGATGATCTGTCGCTGGTTGCCGACGTGGTCGCGAAAACTGCCGTTGTCTTCGACTGCCAGGTTGACCCGCGAAAGCAGGGTGCCGTCCTCGTTCAGCGGCGTATTGACGTCGAGGCTGCTGCGGTAGCGATCCCAGCGTCCGGCGCTGGCCTTGAACTGGGTGAAGGGTTCCAGTTGCGGGCGCTTGGTGACGATATTGACCAGCCCGCCTGGGTCGCCGCGGCCGTAGAGGGCTGCCGCCGGCCCCTTGAGCACTTCCAGGCGCTCGATGGCCGATGCGTCCGGCGAGCTGTAGCTGCCGCGGTTGATGGCAAAACCATTGCGGTACAGCTCGCCGGTAGTGAAACCGCGCACGCTGTAGTTGAGGAAGGTCAGGCCGCCGAAGTTGTTCTGCCGCGAGACGCCGCCAGCGAAATCCAGGGCGCGGTCGATACGGCTGCTGCCGAGATCGTCCAGCACCTGGGCGGGGACCACGCTGATGGCCTGGGGAATTTCGCTGATCGGCGTGTCGGTGCGGGTGGCGCTGGATGAGCGTTTGGCGCGGTAGCCCTGCACAGGGCCATCGGCTTGTTCACTGGGGGCGCTGATGATGCTGTCAGCCAGTTGGGCCGGAGATTCGGCGGCAAGAGCGCAGGGTGTTAACAGGCTGCCGGCAAGCAAGGCGGTAGTGACGCGCAAAGGGGGAGTCTCCGGATGGTTGGTATTAATGTAATAACATTACAATAACCTCAATCGAGAAAAGTTCCCACTTGAAATTGCTCGCCGATCAGTTGCCGTTAACGGGAGGGCGAATACCGATCTCGGCGGTCAGCTGCAGCGGTTTGCCGTTGCGTAACACGTCGATGCGGATCTTGTCGCCCGGTTTGGTACGCGCAACCTGATTCATCGAGCGGCGACCGTCGCTGGCCGGCTCACCATCGATGCTGAGAATCAGGTCGCCAGGCTGCAGGCCGGCTTTCTGCGCCGGGCCGTCGCGATAGACACCGGCGACAACGATGCCGGGGCGACCATCGAGGCCGAAGGACTCGGCCAGCTCTGGCGTCAGTGGTTGCACCTCGACACCGAGGTAGCCGCGAATCACCTGGCCGTGCTCGATGATCGCCTGCATCACTTCCATGGCCAGTTTCACCGGGATGGCGAAGCCGATGCCCTGCGAGCCGCCGGACTTGGAAAAGATCGCCGTGTTGATGCCCACCAGGTTGCCGTGCGCATCGACCAGCGCGCCGCCAGAGTTGCCCGGGTTGATCGCCGCATCGGTCTGGATGAAGTCTTCGTAGGTGTTGAGGCCCAGTTGGTTGCGCCCGGTGGCGCTGATGATACCCATGGTCACGGTCTGGCCGACGCCGAAAGGGTTGCCGATGGCCAGGGTCACATCACCGATGCGAATGCTGTCGGAGCGCCCCAGGGTGATCGCCGGGAGATTGGGCAGGTCGATCTTCAATACGGCCAGGTCGGTTTCCGGGTCGCTGCCGATCACCCGTGCCAGGGTTTCGCGGCCGTCCTTGAGGGCGACGACGATCTGGTCGGCGCCGCTGACCACGTGATTGTTGGTCAGCAGATAGCCTTCACGGCTCAGGAGTACGGCCGAGCCGAGGCTCGACTCCATGCGCTGCTGGCGTGGCAGGTTGTCGCCGAAGAAACGGCGGAAGGTCGGGTCTTCGAACAGCGGATGAGCCGGTTTGCTCACCAGCTTGGTGGTGTACAGGTTGGCCACTGCTGGCGATGCGGTATCGACTGCCTCGGAGTAGGACACCGGACCTTCCTGCAGGCGGCTGTAGAGCGGAGCCTGTACCAGCTGCACTTCCTGGCGTGGCAAGCCGACCCATTCCGGGTAGCGCTGGATCAGCAGCAGTGCGAACAACACACCGACCAGCAGGGGCCAACCGAGAAAACGCAGTGCCTGGGGCATCGAGACAATCCTGAGGGTTGCGGGGGCCAAATTCGGCCCTTAAGGTGGCGCATTATAGTGAGGTGCTCGCCAATTAGGCAGCGGCCCGCAACAGCTTGTGAGGAATCTTCATGGCCATTGCCCTGTCCACGCTAGTGGAAGAAGCTGACGCCTTTCTTAACGCGTCGCGTATCAATGATTACTGCCCCAATGGCCTTCAGGTCGAGGGTCGTCCGCAGGTCAGCCGCATCGTCAGCGGCGTCACCGCGAGTCAGGCGCTGATCGAGGCGGCCATCGAGGCCGAGGCTGATGTGCTGCTGGTGCATCATGGCTATTTCTGGAAGGGTGAGAACCCCTGTGTCACCGGCATGAAACAGCGTCGCCTGAAAGCGCTGCTGGCCAACGACATCAGCCTGCTGGCCTATCACCTGCCGCTGGATGTGCACCCCGAGGTGGGCAACAACGTGCAGCTCGCACGGCAGTTGGGCATCGTCGTCGAGGGCCCGCTCGAACCGGAGAATCCGCGCACCGTTGGCCTCGTTGGCTCGCTGGAGGAGCCGATGAGCGCGGCCGACTTCGCCCGGCACGTGCAGCAAGCGCTGGGGCGTGAGCCGCTGCTGGTCGAGGGCGACGGGCTGATCCGTCGCGTCGGCTGGTGCACGGGTGGCGGGCAGGGCTATATCGACCAGGCGATTGCTGCCGGTGTCGACCTTTACCTGACCGGCGAGGCCTCCGAGCAGACTTTCCATAGTGCGCGTGAGAATGGCGTGAGCTTCATCGCTGCTGGCCATCATGCCACCGAGCGCTACGGCGTGCAGGCGCTGGGGGATTATCTGGCACGGCGTTTCGCCCTCGAACACCTGTTCATCGACTGCCCCAACCCGATCTGAATCGCCCGTACGGGCAGGTATAACGCTAGATCGTTTCGGTCTAACCGGCGTCCTGAGTATAAGCAGACGCTGTGGTAGAGTGCGCGCTCGTCCACGGCCCGCCGGCCCCATAACAGCAAACCGTGAGTAGCCATGCTCGACAAATTGACCCATCTGAAGCAGCTGGAGGCGGAAAGCATCCACATCATTCGTGAAGTGGCCGCCGAATTCGACAACCCGGTGATGCTCTATTCCATCGGCAAGGATTCAGCCGTGATGCTGCACCTGGCCCGCAAGGCGTTCTTCCCTGGCAAGTTGCCGTTCCCGGTACTGCACGTCGACACGCGCTGGAAATTCCAGGAGATGTATCGCTTTCGCGAAAAGATGGTCAGTGAATATGGCCTGGAACTGCTGACCCACATCAACCCCGATGGTGTGGCGCAGGACATGAACCCCTTCACCTACGGCAGTGCCAAGCACACCGACGTGATGAAGACCGAAGGCCTCAAGCAGGCGTTGGACAAGTACGGTTTCGATGCCGCCTTCGGTGGTGCGCGCCGCGACGAAGAGAAGTCGCGCGCCAAGGAGCGCGTGTATTCCTTCCGCGACAGCAAGCACCGCTGGGACCCGAAGAACCAGCGCCCCGAGCTGTGGAACGTGTACAACGGCAAGGTCAAGAAGGGCGAGTCGATCCGCGTCTTCCCGCTGTCGAACTGGACCGAGCTTGATATCTGGCAATACATCTACCTGGAGCAGATTCCAATCGTGCCGCTGTACTTCGCCGCCGAACGCGAAGTGATCGAGAAGAACGGCACGCTGATCATGATCGATGACGAGCGCATCCTCGAGCACCTGTCCGATGAAGAGAAGGCGCGTATCACCAGGAAGATGGTGCGTTTCCGTACCCTCGGCTGCTACCCGCTGACCGGTGCGGTGGAGTCCACGGCGCTGACCCTGCCTGAAATCATCCAGGAGATGCTCCTGACCCGTACTTCCGAGCGCCAGGGCCGCGTGATCGATCACGATGCCGCCGGGTCGATGGAAGAAAAGAAACGTCAGGGCTATTTCTGAGGATCGCGCACCATGAGTCACCAATCCGATTTGATCGGCCAGGACATTCTCGCTTACCTGGCCCAGCACGAGCGCAAGGAACTGCTGCGCTTTCTTACCTGCGGCAACGTCGACGATGGCAAGAGCACGCTGATCGGCCGCCTGCTGCATGACTCCAAGATGATCTACGAAGATCATCTGGAAGCCATCACCAAGGATTCGAAGAAAGTCGGCACCACCGGCGATGACATCGACCTGGCACTGCTGGTCGACGGCCTGCAGGCCGAGCGCGAGCAGGGCATCACCATCGATGTGGCCTATCGCTATTTCTCCACCGCCAAGCGCAAGTTCATCATCGCCGACACCCCCGGCCATGAGCAGTACACGCGCAACATGGCCACCGGCGCTTCGACCTGCGACCTGGCGATCATCCTGATCGACGCCCGCTACGGCGTGCAGACCCAGACCAAGCGCCACAGCTTCATTGCCTCCCTGTTGGGCATCAAGCACATCGTCGTGGCCGTCAACAAGATGGATCTGAAGGACTTCGATCAGGGCGTGTTCGAGCAGATCAAGGCCGACTACCTGGCCTTCGCCGAGAAGATCAACCTGCGCCCGACCACCCTCGAGTTCGTGCCCATGTCGGCGCTCAAGGGCGACAACGTGGTCAACAAGTCTGAGCGCTCGCCCTGGTATAGCGGCCAGTCGCTGATGGAGATTCTCGAGACCGTCGAAGTCGCTGGCGACCGCAACTTCGATGACCTGCGCTTCCCGGTGCAGTACGTCAACCGTCCGAACCTGAACTTCCGCGGTTTCGCCGGCACCCTGGCCAGCGGCGTCGTGCGCAAGGGCGACGAGGTCATGGCGCTGCCTTCGGGCAAGACCAGCAAGGTCAAGTCCATCGTCACCTTCGAGGGCGAACTGGAACATGCCGGGCCGGGCCAGGCCATCACCCTGACCCTGGAAGACGAGATCGACGTGTCGCGCGGCGACATGCTGGTGCATGCCGACAACCGTCCGCAGGTCACCGACAGCTTCGAGGCCATGCTGGTATGGATGGGCGAAGAGCCGATGTTGCCGGGCAAGAAGTACGACATCAAACGTGCGACCAGCTACGTGCCGGGCTCGATCCCGAGCATCGTGCATCGCGTCGACGTGAATACCCTGGAGCAGGGGGCTGCCAGCGAGCTGAGGCTCAACGAGATCGGTCGGGTCAAGGTGGCGCTGGATGCATCGATCGCCCTGGACGGCTACGAGTACAATCGCACCACCGGTGCCTTCATCGTCGTCGACCGCCTGACCAATGGCACCGTCGGTGCCGGCATGATCATCGCCGACCCGGTCGCCCATGGCGGCGGTCAGCACGGCCGCCTGGCGCATGTATCGACCGAGGAGCGTGCTTCGCGCTTCGGTCAGCAGCCGGCCACCGTGCTGTTCAGCGGCCTGTCTGGCGCGGGCAAGAGCACCCTGGCCTACGCCGTGGAGCGCAAGCTGTTCGACATGGGCCGCGCCGTGTACGTGCTCGATGGCCAGAACCTGCGCCATGACCTGAACAAGGGCCTGCCGCAGGATCGTGCCGGCCGTGCCGAGAACTGGCGCCGCGCCGCCCATGTGGCGCGTCAGTTCAACGAGGCCGGCATGATCGCCCTGGCCGCCTTTGTCGCTCCGGATGCCGAAGGTCGCGAGCAGGCCAAGGCGCTGATCGGTGCCGAACGCATGGTTACCGTCTACGTCCAGGCCTCGCCGCAGATCTGCCGCGAGCGTGACCCGCAGGGGCTGTACGCCGCTGGTGGTGACAATATCCCCGGCGAAGGCTTCCCCTACGACGTGCCGCTGGATGCCGATCTGGTGATCGACACCCAGGCGCAGTCGGTCGAAGAGGGCGTCAAGGCAGTGCTGGATCTGCTGCGCAGCCGCGGCTCGATCTGACGTTCTTGCGCTGAACGAGAAGCCCTGCAGTGATGCGGGGCTTTTTCATTCCTGGCCACGCGCGGAGCCGGCGATCTTTACCTAATAAAAAGGTTCTTCGCATTTTCGCGAGGAGGATACGCTTGACACCGGGCTGGCAATTACGTGTGAGCTTTCGATGACTTGACACTCTCCATTCACACGCCGCCTGGCCTGATGGGTGGCGCCCGTAAGGGGCGCAACCCAAACGTTCAGGCGACGCGGTAATGGATAGTGCTAAGTCAGTAAGTGATACGCACACAAACTTGCCAGTCCGGTGTGTCAACCCGCACTGCCTCCAAACTATGCGAAGAACCATAAAAAAGCCCCGCAATCGCGGGGCTCGGTATTTCTGGCTGGCAGGTTACTTCTTCAGCCCGTAGCTCTCGTCGAGCATGCCAGGGCCGTCGCTTTTCGGCGCATAGTCCTTGGGCATCTCGTGGTTCTTCGGTGGAGTCAGGCGCTCGCGCTTTTCGCCGGCTTCTGTGCTGTTCAGGGTGGCCAGCAGGCGCTGACGGGTCAGCTCGTCCAGGGCCAGGCGGTTGGCTCCGTCGGACAGGTGCTCCTGCACGTCCTGGTAGCTCTGGGTGAGTTTCTTCACCAGGCTGGCGGTGGTGTTGAAGTGGGTCACCACTTCGTTCTGGTAGGCCTCGAAGCGTGCCTGCATTTCATCCATCTGCCGCTGCGTACGGCCCGGTGCAGCATTGGGGGCCAGGCGGGCGAGCAGAAAGCCCACGGCGATGCCGACCACCAGGGTCAGGGCGGGTATCAACCAGGCTGTAACGGTCTGTTCCACGAGTCCTTCCTCTCAAAACGGCTTTGCTTTACGTTAGCGGCTCGAACCTGCGCTGTATACGTTTACCTCGCAGGCAGTTTGCTAGACGAGTCGACCCGTTGCGGGGTCACGGAGTTCAGTGTTGCTCAGTCGCGAAACCCCTCTTTTCATTCAAGGCCCGGTGGGTCAACTCGAAGCCCTTCTGCTGGAAGTACCGGACGCCCGAGGCGTGGCGCTGGTCTGTCATCCCAACCCGGTACAGGGCGGCACCATGCTCAACAAGGTGGTGAGCACCCTGCAGCGCACCGCGCGTGACTGTGGTTATCACACATTGCGTTTCAATTATCGCGGCGTCGGCGCCAGTGCCGGCAGCCACGATATGGGTACCGGCGAGGTGGACGACGCAGAAGCAGTGGCCGCTTGGCTGCAGGAGGAATATCCGAACCTGCCCGTCACGCTGCTGGGCTTTTCCTTCGGCGGTTTCGTCGCCGCGGCGCTGGGTGCGCGCTTGGAAGCGCAGGGGCAGGTACCGAGCAAGCTGTTCATGGTGGCGCCGGCGGTGCATCGCCTGACTGCCGAGACGCCGCCGGCCAGCCAGTGCCCGCTGGTGGTGATCCAGCCCGATGCCGACGAAGTGGTTGAGCCACAGGCCGTATATGACTGGTCGGCCAATCTCGGGCGTGCCCATGAGCTGCTGAAAGTGGCAGAATGCGGTCACTTTTTTCACGGCAAGCTGACGGATCTGAAGGATCTTCTTCTGCCGCGTTTATAAAACCGTCATTCCTGCGTAGGCGGGAACCCAGAGGGCCGCAGCACCCAGGCTCCCGCCTTCGCGGGAGTGACGGCAAATGAAGGCCTGCCACGTCATTGCAGCAAGACAAGCGAATTACTATGACCACCCGTATCCTTACCGGTATCACCACCACCGGCACACCGCACCTGGGCAACTACGCTGGTGCTATCCGCCCGGCCATCGTTGCCAGCCGCGACCCGCAGATGGACTCTTTCTACTTCCTCGCCGACTACCACGCGCTGATCAAGTGCGATGATCCGGCGCGCATTCAGCGCTCGCGCCTGGAAATCGCAGCCACCTGGCTGGCGCTGGGCCTGGATACCGACAAGGCGACCTTCTACCGCCAGTCCGACATCCCCGAGATTCCCGAACTGTGCTGGCTGCTCACCTGCGTTGCCGGCAAGGGCCTGCTCAACCGTGCCCACGCCTACAAGGCTTCGGTGGACAAGAACGTCGAACAGGGCGAAGACCCGGATGCCGGCGTGACCATGGGCCTGTTCAGCTACCCGGTGCTGATGGCGGCAGACATCCTGATGTTCAACGCGCAGAAGGTGCCGGTCGGTCGTGATCAGATCCAGCACGTGGAGATGGCGCGTGATATCGGTCAGCGCTTCAACCATCTGTTCGGCAAGGGCAAGGACCTGTTCGTCCTGCCCGAGGTGGTGATCGAGGAAGAGGTGGCTACGCTGCCCGGCCTCGACGGGCGCAAGATGAGCAAGAGCTACGACAACACCATCCCGCTGTTCGGCACTGGCAAGCAGCTCAAGGACGCCGTGGCGCGCATCGTCACCGACTCCAGGTTGCCGGGTGAGCCCAAGGATGCCGAGGGTTCGCACCTGTTCACCCTGTACCAGGCCTTCGCCAGCCACGCGCAACAGGCCGAGTTCCGCGCCGAGCTGGAAGGTGGCCTGGCCTGGGGCGAGGCAAAAAACCGTCTGTACCAGTTGCTCGAAGACACCCTGGGCGAGGCGCGCGAGCGTTACAACGCGCTGATCGCCAAGCCGGCCGATCTGGAGGACATTCTCCTTGCTGGTGCAGCCAAGGCGCGCAAGATCGCCACGCCGTTCCTCGGCGAGTTGCGCGAGGCGGTGGGCCTGCGCTCGTTCCGTGAGCAGGTGCAGGTTGCTACTGGCGAGAAGAAGAAATCCGCCAAGAGTGCACGCTTCGTCAGCTTCCGCGATGAAGACGGCAGCTTCCGCTTCCGTCTGCTGGATGCCGATGGTGAACAACTGCTGCTGTCGAAATCCTTCGCCGATGGTAAGTCGGCCGGCATGGTCAACAAGCGCCTGCAATCCGGCGAGCCGCTGGATGTGCGCGCTGAAGGCCGGGTGTTCTCGGTCTGGGTCGACGGTGAAAGCGTGGCGAGCAGCCCAGAGTTCGCCGATGGCCAGGCGCTGGAAGATGCCATCGTCCGTCTGCGTGAGGCGCTGGCGCCGCAGGAATGAAGAGGCTTTTGCTCCCCTCTCCCGGTTCCGGGGGGCTGGGGGTAGGGTTGTCCGGTGCGCCGCGTCGTCGGCCTGCCCTCTCCCCGACCCTCTCCCATAAATGGGAGAGGGAGTGTGCCTAGCTTGCACCGATTGCCAATCAACGGGGGCGTCGCTAAAGTGACGCCCCCGTTTTTACTTGCCCGGCTAACGAATCATGACCCCCTTAGAGCGTTATCAGGCCGATCTCAAGCGGCCCGACTTCTTCCATGATGCGGCCCAGGAAAATGCCGTCCGCCATCTGCAGCGTCTGTACGACGATCTGATCGCGCGCGACCAGAGCAAATCCGGGCTGATGGGCAAGCTGTTCGGCAAGAAGCCGCAGGGGCCGGTCAAGGGCCTGTATTTCTGGGGTGGTGTCGGGCGCGGCAAGACCTACCTGGTCGATACCTTCTTCGATGCGCTGCCGTTCGAGCAGAAGATGCGCACTCACTTCCACCGCTTCATGAAGCGCGTGCATGAGGAAATGAAGACCCTCAAGGGCGAAAAGAACCCGCTGACCATCATCGGCAAGCGTTTCGCCGACGAGGCGCGGGTGATCTGCTTCGACGAGTTCTTCGTCAGCGATATCACCGATGCCATGATTCTCGCCACGCTGATGGAAGAGCTGTTCAAGAACGGTGTTTCTCTGGTAGCCACTTCCAACATCGTGCCGGACGGCCTGTACAAGGACGGCCTGCAACGCGCGCGCTTCCTGCCGGCCATCGCCCTGCTCAAGGAGCACACCGATATCGTCAACGTCGACAGCGGCGTCGACTATCGCCTGCGCGCGCTGGAGCAGGCCGAGCTGTTCCACTTCCCGCTTGGGCAGGCAGCTGAAGACAGCCTGCGCAAGAGCTTCCAGAGCCTGCTGCCGGACTGCACCCATATGGTGGAGAACGAGGCGCTGATGATCGAGAACCGCGCGATCCATGCCGTGCGGGTGTGCGAGGACGTGGCCTGGTTCGAGTTTCGCGAGCTCTGCGATGGCCCGCGCAGCCAGAACGACTACATCGAGCTGGGCAAGATCTTCCATGCGGTGATCCTGGCCAATGTCGAGCAGATGAGCGTGGCCAAGGACGACATGGCGCGGCGCTTCATCAACCTGGTGGACGAGTTCTACGACCGTAACGTCAAGCTGATCATCTCCGCCGAGGTGGAACTCAAGGACCTCTACACCGGCGGCCGCCTGAGCTTCGAGTTCCAGCGCACGCTGAGCCGCTTGCTGGAAATGCAGTCGCACGAGTTCCTCAGCCGTCCGCACCGCCCCTGAGCGAAACCGCCCACCCCGTTCGGGGTGGGCATGGCTTGATCACTGTGGCAACCAGCTCCGCCCTACCTCCAGCGTCTGCGCACCGTGCTGGACGATCAGTTCACCGCCATAGGTGACGATCAGCAGTGCCACGATCATCACCGTCATCGGCAGGATCCAGCGCTCATAGCGGTAGTAGAAACCCTTGTCGCGCACCTCTTCATTGGCGGCGGCGATTTCCGCCTCGCCCACCACCTGTCTGGCCAGCAGGTGGTTCAGCGCCACGGGCGGTGACAGGTAGGCCAGTTCCATGGCCGTCAGAGCGATCATCCAGAAATGCACCGGGTGAATGCCGTTGGCATAGGCGATCGGCGCAATGGTGGCCGATACCAAGATCACCACGCCAAAGGCGTCCATCACCATGCCGATCAGGAACAGCACGACCATCAACGCGGTCAGTGCCAGCCAGATGCTCTGGAAGTCCTGCGGGATCAGTTCCATGAGACCGGAACGTTCGATCACTCCGCCAGTGGATACCGACAAGGCCATCAACAGGGTCAGCGCACCGATATGGCCAACGGTGTCGTAAGTGGCGGCGCCCACGGCCTGGCTGAAGTTGCGCTGACTGTTGCCCTGATCGTTCTCGAGGGGGCGGGCGCTTGGAGCTTCTACCAGTGATTCGCCGCGCAGCTTGTCGAAGATCAGCACCACCAGCAGGATGACCGGCAGCATCACCGGTGCGGTGAACTCGTTCAGGCGGGTGTCGAGCAGGTAGCTGTACATCCAGACCACCACGATGGCGATGAGAATGTAGGGTGCCACCGGCACCACAGCGCGGGCCATGGCGGGTATGGCGTCACGTGGGTGGGCGATGTTGATTGGCTGCTGGCGCAGCACCTGCGAGGCGATGAAGAACAGCGACGAGGTCAGGACGAAAACGGCGATCCCCCAGTTGTACAGTTCGGCCGTGGTCACCTGCTTGTTCAGTGCTGCGACCACCACGATCAGCAGGCAGGGGCGTAGTACCACGCCGAGCGAGCCGGACATTGCCGAGACGGCCAGGGCGAATTGACGGCGGCCCCCGGAGAGCAGCACTTCGCGGTAGATGATGGCCCCGGCGGCGATGACGAAGATGCCCGAGGCGCCCGTGTAGGCTGTCGGCACGGCGGCGCCGATCAGCAGGATCCAGGTCAGCAGCTCCGGCGACAGACGCCAGGGGCGGACCAGATCGAGGAAGCGGTCGACCACATTGGTCTGCTTGAGCAGCATGCCGGCCCAGATGAACAGGGCCAGGTTGAGAAAGATGCCCGACAGCTCGACGAGCTGGCCCAGGTAGATGGCGATGCCGCCATAGTGACCCTGCAGCGAGAACGAGGTGAAGGAGCTGATCGCCATGATGGCGTAGAGCGGTGTGGCGAGCAGTGCCAGCCCCAGGTTGCCGCCAGGTTTGGCGTCTGCCGGTGGTTTCAGCAGGTGGTAGGCGCTGATCAGGCACAGACAGCTGAATAGCGCGATCCACAAGCCGTTGAGATAGGGCCTGCTCAGTGGCAGGTCGGCGTTGAGCAGGGTATGCAGGTAATGGCTGCAGGAATACACCAGCAAGGCGTTGGCGATGACCATACCGGCAGCCGAGACGCGATGATCGAGCCGGGTCTTGGCGGGGCGCAGCGAGATGTGATGACGGCGCAGGGTGGTGGTGACGCCGGCGATGCTTATGAGCAGCAGCAGGAGCAGGGCGCGGTTGTCGGTGCCGAAGCGGAAGATGCCGAAGAACGAGGTCTCCAGGCTGCGGAACAGTTTCAGTTCAGGCGTCATGTGCGCGACGACGGCCGCGTGCAGCGTATGCCGCTGCGCGCAAAGTTGAGCGGCACGTTCCAGGGCGCTGCGCTGCGCTTGCGGATCGACCTCGGCAGCATCGAACAGGTCGTCGATATCGCTGCTGGGTTGGGCCGATTGTCTGGCCAGCAGCGCATCGATGTCGGGGGCGGGGTCGCAGGTCGGGGTGATCGGGTCGGCGCGCAGCATGAAGTACTGCACGCCGGCAGCCGGATCACCGAACAGACGCTCGCCCATGCGCAGAAGTTGGCCATGGAGCATTTCCCCGGTGCCTATGACCAGGGTGAGGGTCAGCAGGAGAAAGACCGGCAGGGTGGCAAGCCATCGGCCAAACAGAGGCCGTCTGAACGTCTGGGTTGGTGCAGGCTGATCATCGCTGGTCATGGTCGAGGCAATAGGCATGGCAGGCTCTACGGTCAAGGCGGAGTACGGGGCGTGCACGCCCCGTTTCGTTATTGTTATTCGAGGTTCTGGGCGCACTCGGCATCGGCCGAGTCGATCTGGCAGCGCACGCGTTTCATCACCGCCATCATGCGTTTGTCATAGATGCCTTCCTCGGTCAGCGAAATGCGCGCCTCACGTAGCATCACGCTGTACTTCTCCATGTCCTCGGGCGGAATGTCGATCCAGTAGTGTTTGTCGATCTCGCTTTCCGATTGCGTGATGATGCTCATGGCGCGGCTGTACTGGCTGAGGGCGAACTCGCGTGATTGTTGCCCAAAGCCTTCGGGGAAGCGGTCAGGACGGATGACCAGTTGATAGGTCAGTTGCAGCACCGGGAAGCGCGCCACGCCGCCGCGTTCACCCATGCCCTTCTGCAGTTCCAGCGGTTTGTAGGCGGCCGCAGGCGCTCCGACCACATCCACCGAGCCGTTATTGAATTTGCCGGCGAAGTTGGTGACATCGGAGGCGACTGGCTGGGCGCCGATGCGTTGCACCATCTTCGCCTGTGCATTGTCGTAGTCCATGATCGCGAACTTCTTGCCCGACAGTTTGCTGATGTTGTCGATGGTGCGGTCGTTGACGAACAGGTAGGCCGCGCCCATGGGCACGATGCCTGCCACTTCGTAGGGGCCGCTGGTCATGAACTTGCTGGCCTTGGGCGAGCTCAGGGTGGTGATCACCGTTTCCAGCGCCTGGTAGCTGGGCAGGGCGCCCAGTGCTTCCAGGCTGCCGGTAAAACCGTTGAACTGACGGGCGCGCAAGCCCATGATCATCACGCCATCGCACTGCCCGGCCTTGAAGTCTTCTGCAGCGATTTTCTCGTCGGTGTAGGGCTTGAGCTCGAGGCTGGCGCCGAAATTGTTGGCAGCCAGTTGGTAGTCCTTCATCAGGCTGTAGATGTCGCCCTGGGCGCCAAGGATGTCGAACACGCAGATCCTCTGGGCGAAGGCCTGGGGGGCGGCGCCCAGTGCCAGGCAGAGCAGAGCGGGGGCGGCGAGGTTGGAACACTTCATGGCGGATACTCCGGGTCATGCCGCTGAGGCGGGAAGGCTTGTGACGAGCTGACTAGAGCAGGTCGTCGATCTCGATGGCGGTATCGACCGGCTGCTGCTTCTCGTCCCAGAAACGCAGCAGGCCACCGATTGGCGTGCGTGTGCCGGCATTGGTCGTCCAGTAGCGATCGGCATTGTTCATGACGGTGCTGCTGCTGATGGCATCGACCTGGGCATACGACTCGTTGAGGGTGAAGCTGCTGTTCCCCGCCTGGGTCGAGCCGAAGGCCCTCAGCGCGCTGCGCAGGTGCTGCTCATCGTTCTTCGCCGTGGCGGAGATCACGTAGAGGGCGTGGGCCAGGCGTACGCCGCGACGCTCACCGATCTGTCGCGACTGCTCGAGCACCTGCCAGGGATTCTGCCCCTCACCGCTGCCCGGCAGCATGTTCCAGACCAGAGCGCGCGCCGCCATCGGGGCACCCCACCACTTCTCGTTGTCCAGGCAGGTCATGGCGCGCTCGGTCTTGGCCGCGATGTCCTTGGGCACGCCGACGGCGTTCTGCGAGTTGATGTCGTTCTGGATGGCTTGCAGGCCCTGGATCAGGCCCAGCAGGTAGATCAGTTCGTCGATGTCCTGGTCGAAAGTCGGGCAGCTGTCGCCGATGCGGATGTCGAAGCGCTGCTCGTAGTAGTTGGCGAAGTTCCGGTACGACTGGTATTGGCGGCGTGCTGCCAGCTCGGCATAGCGCTTCTGGGTGATGCGTGCATCCTGTGCCTCTTCGACCTGCTTGCTGCGTGAGGCGCGCAGGTAGCGCAGCTCCTGCTCGAAGGCGGTCTGCTCGGCACAGGTAGCGGCGGTGAGGTAGAGCAGGGTCAGCAACTGCTGGTTGTCGGCACCCATGCCGCTGGTGGACTGGATGAGGGGGGCGACGGACGCGCCGGAATAACAGGCCATGTCGGCGTCATGGCTTTCGAGCATGGGGCCGACCAGGTTGTTTTCCATGAAACGCAGCGATTGGTTGGCGCCGAAGCGTTTGATCGGGGTGCAGGCTGTCAGTAGCACCAGCGATGCAATGGCGCACAGGCGCAGCGCACGAGAGATTCCCATGGCGTTCTCCATCGTTATTGTTGTTGTAGAGGCGCATCCAGCGCACGGTCTTGCGTGTCTGCCACGCGTAGGCGGGCCGACCACGTAAGCACTCTACTGGCAGCGGGTTGGGCTGATACCCAATCTTCTGGTGGGTGTGGCGGGTTGGTAGACAGATCGTCTAGTGCAAGGCGTTACCGAATCGCCGCAGGCGCGGCGAACGGCGCCTGCGCGATTTCACTGGGGCTGCTGCTGGAACTGACGGCGGTAGTGGTTGGGGGACAGCCCCGTGTGCTGGCGGAACAGGCGTGCGAAGAAGCTGGCATCGTCGTAGCCGATCTCGTAGCTGACGGTCTTGATGCTCTTGCGGGTGGAGGACAGCAGGCTCTTGGCGGTTTCGATGCGCAGGCGCTGCAGGTAGTGCAGGGGCTTGTCGCCGGTGGCGCTCTGGAAGCGACGCATGAAATTGCGGATGCTCATACCGTGCTCGCGGGCCACGTCCTCGAAACGGAACTTGTCGGCATAGTGCTCCTCCAGCCAATGCTGGATCTGCAGCACGGTGACGTCCTGGTGCAGTTTCTGCCCGCCGAAGCCGATGCGCCCCGGCGTATAGCTGCGCTGTACCTCGTAGAGAATGTCGCGTGCCACGCCCTGGGCCACGCCGGCGCCGCAATAACGCTCGATCAGATAGATATAGAGGTCGCAGGCCGAGGTGACGCCGCCTGCGCAGTACAGGTTGTCGGCATCGGACAGGTGCTTGTCCTGATTGAGCAACACCTTGGGGAAGCGCTCGGCAAACTCGCGGAAGAAGCGCCAGTAAGTGGTCGCCTCCTTGCCGTCGAGTAGTCCCGCTTCGGCCATCCAGAACACCCCGCTGGCCTCGCCGCAGATCGCCGTACCGCTGGCATGTTGGCGTTTGAGCCAGTCCAGTACCTGTGGATAACGACGACTGAGTGCGTCGAAATCGTCCCAGAAGGCAGGCAGGATGATCACGTCGCAGCTGTCCAGACCGCCATCTACCGGCACCTTGACCTTGCTGAAGCTGTTTACGGGCAGTCCATCCGGGCTGACCAGATGGATGTCGAACGGTGGCTCAAAGCCCAGGCCCTGCTGCTTGGCATAGCGAATGCCTGCCATGTGGAAGAAGTCCTTGGCTTGCATCAGGGTGGAGGCGAAGACGCCGTCGGTGGCGAGAATGCTGACACGGCGCAACGCCGTGCGCGGCTCTGGAATAACCATAAGTATTTATTCTTGTTCAAGGCTAAGTGGTCATGTAGCGGCTGGATCGTCTTATTTTTTGGCGCTTGTGTCCAGTGCGACCAAGCGTTTGCTTGGCTAAAGTCGAGGCCATGCTTTTCCTCCCGCCCCAGACACAGGTAGCGCCATGATTCCCAGAACCCTATTCAGCTCCGACCATGAACTGTTT
Source organism: Ectopseudomonas toyotomiensis (assembly GCF_017167985.1). Classification (NCBI taxonomy): domain Bacteria; kingdom Pseudomonadati; phylum Pseudomonadota; class Gammaproteobacteria; order Pseudomonadales; family Pseudomonadaceae; genus Ectopseudomonas; species Ectopseudomonas toyotomiensis. The sequence goes on from NZ_CP070505.1 coordinate 3,386,277, forward strand.
CGTGACAGCGTGCGCAAGTTTCTCGAGCAGGAAGCCGTGCCTTATCACCATCAGTGGGAAAAGGACGGGCATATCGACCGTGCGCTATGGAACAAGGCAGGCGAGGCGGGAATGTTGTGTTCGCATATCCCCGAAGAATATGGCGGCATGGCGGCTGACTTTCTCTACAGTACCGTGGTGATCGAAGAGATCGGGCGCCTGGGGCTGACCGGCATCGGTTTCTCGCTGCATTCGGACATCGTCGCGCCCTACATCCTGCATTACGGCAGCGAGGCGCAGAAGCAGCACTACCTGCCCAAGCTGGTCAGCGGTGAAATGGTCACGGCCATTGCCATGACCGAGCCGGGCGCGGGCTCCGATCTGCAGGGCGTGAAGACCACCGCCGTGCTCGATGGCGACGAATACGTCATCAACGGCTCGAAGACCTTCATCACCAATGGCTGGCTGGCCGATCTGGTGATCGTGGTGGCCAAGACCGATCCCAAGGCGGGTGCCAAGGGCACCAGCCTGTTCCTGGTAGAAGCCAGCACGCCGGGCTTCTCCAAGGGCAAGCGCCTGGAGAAAGTGGGCATGAAGGCGCAGGACACCTCCGAGCTATTCTTCCAGGACGTGCGCGTGCCCAAGGAGAATCTGCTGGGGCAGCCGGGCATGGGCTTCGCCTACCTCATGCAGGAGCTGCCGCAGGAGCGCCTGACCGTTGGCATCGGCGCCCTGGCTTCGGCGGAGGCCGCGCTGCAGTGGACGCTGGATTACACCCGTGAGCGCAAGGCGTTCGGCAAGGCCGTGGCGGACTTCCAGAACACCCGCTTCAAGCTCGCCGAGATGGCGACGGAGATTCAGGTCGGTCGGGTGTTCATCGACCGTTGTCTGGAGCTGCACCTGCAAGGCAAGCTCGATGTGCCGACGGCGGCGATGCTCAAGTACTGGACCACCGATTTGCAGTGCAAGGTGCTCGACGAGTGCGTGCAGCTGCACGGCGGCTACGGCTACATGTGGGAATATCCGGTGGCGCGCGCCTGGGCCGATGCGCGGGTGCAGCGCATCTACGCCGGTACCAACGAGATCATGAAGGAGATCATTTCCCGCTCGCTGGTGTAATTCGCGGGGCGAACTCAGACGTCGTCCTGCGGCTCCAAGGCAGAAATGTCTGGAGAGCTTCATGACCCGATTGAGCGATCTGGCTGCATCCCCGTTCGCGGACTGGGATGGCAGCCCGGCGGCTGCCCGTGAGTTGCAGACGCAACTGGCCCGGCAAGTACGACTAGAAGACGATCATCCGCCGCTACATCACCTGGCGGGCGTGGATGTCGGGTTCGAGGAGGGCGGCGCCATCACTCGCGCTGCCGCGGTGCTATTGGACGCCGATACTCTGGAACCGCTGGCCGAATGCGTGGTGCGCATCCCCACCAGCATGCCCTACGTGCCAGGGCTGCTGTCCTTTCGCGAACTGCCGGCCTTGCTGCAGGCCTTGGCTGGCTTGCCGCAGGAGCCGGATCTGATCTTCGTCGACGGCCATGGCATCGCCCACCCGCGCGGCCTGGGCATCGCCGCGCATTTGGGGGTGGTCAGCGGCTTGCCGACCATTGGTGTGGCCAAGAAGATTCTCACGGGGCATCACGCCGAGCTGGCCGAGGCGCGTGGTGCTTGTGTCGAGCTGCTGAGCAGTAGGGGCGAGCAGATCGGTTGGGTGTTGCGCAGCAAGGACCGCGTGCGGCCGCTGATCGTCTCGCCGGGCAATCGGGTCAGCCTCGAGCGAGTGCCCGAACTGGTGATGTCCTGCGTCAGGCGTCACCGTTTGCCCGAGCCGACTCGCCTGGCTGATCGCCTGGCTTCGCGACGCGATGCCAGGCGCGATCAGCCTTCCCTCTTTTAAGGTGCGGGGCTGGGTTGCGCCTTGTGGATCGCTTCGATACCCGCGAGCACTTCCTCGGAGAGCTTCAGCTCTGCACTGGCCAGATTGCTATCCAGTTGCGCCAGGCTGGTGGCGCCGATGATGTTGCTGGTCACGAATGGCTGCGCGGTGACGAAGGCCAGGGCCATCTGCGCAGGGTCCAGGCCGTGCTCGCGGGCCAGGGCCACGTAGCGTGAGCAGGCCGCTTCCGATTGCGGGTTGGTGTAGCGGGCGAAGCGGCTGAACAGGCTGATGCGTGCGCCAGCCGGACGGGCACCACCTTCGTATTTGCCGCTGAGCATGCCGAAGGCCAGCGGTGAGTAGGCCAGCAGGCCGCACTGCTCGCGAATCGCCACTTCCGCCAGACCCACTTCGAAGCTGCGATTGAGCAGGTTGTAAGGGTTCTGGATCGACACCGCGCGCGGCCAGCCACGGCTTTCGGCCAACTGCAGGAATTTCATGGTGCCCCACGGGGTTTCGTTGGACAGGCCGATATGGCGGATCTTTCCGGCCTTGACCTGTTCGTCGAGCACCTCCAGGGTTTCTTCCAGTGGTGTGAATTCAACGTCCTTGTGCTTGTAGTCGAGTTGGCCGAAGAAGTTGGTCGGGCGTTCCGGCCAGTGCAGTTGGTACAGGTCGATCCAGTCGGTTTGCAGGCGCTTGAGGCTAGCATCCAGGGCGGCGACGATGTGCTGGCGATTGAATTTCAGCTGGCCGTCGCGGATATGGCTGATGCCGTTGCCGGGGCCGGCGATCTTGCTGGCCAGAATCCAGTCAGCGCGGTCGCCGCGCTGCTTGAAATAGCTGCCGATGATCTGCTCGGTCTTGCTGTAGGTTTCGGCGCGCGGCGGCACCGGGTACATCTCGGCGGTATCGATGAAGTTGATGCCGCTGGCCTTGGCTCGTTCGATCTGAGCATGGCCTTCGCTCTCGCTGTTCTGCTCGCCCCAGGTCATGGTGCCCAGGCACAGTGCGCTGACATCGAGATCGGTTCGGCCCAGCTTGCGGTATTCCATGGAGTACTCCCTTGGCAAAAGAGTCATACAAGCAGGTTGAAATTTTTTTCGCAATCAGGATAATCCGGCACCTCTTTCTGCGGTGGAAGTGATGCGCCGCCTGCCGAAGAATCTTGCCGTATTGTGGACGCGCTGACCCGAGCCCCCGATAGCGTCCGTATGCGGCTGCCTTTGACTTGTCAAAGTACGCACTATCCAGTAAGATCCGCCGTCTATTTTTGCTGGGCGGCCCCTGAGGCTATAAAGAATGAAAACTTTTACTGCTAAACCGGAAACAGTAAAACGCGACTGGTTCGTCGTTGATGCTGCTGGCAAGACCCTGGGTCGTCTGGCCACCGAAATCGCGAGCCGTCTGCGTGGCAAGCACAAGCCTGAGTACACCCCGCACGTTGATACCGGCGACTACATCGTCGTGATCAATGCCGAGCAGGTGCGTGTAACTGGTGCCAAAGCCAGCGACAAGAAGTACTACTCCCACTCCGGTTTCCCGGGCGGCATCAAAGAGATCAACTTCGAGAAGCTGATCGCTCGTGCTCCTGAGCGCGTGATCGAGACTGCGGTCAAAGGCATGCTGCCGAAGAACCCGCTGGGTCGCGACATGTACCGTAAGCTGAAGGTGTACAAGGGTGCAGTTCACCCGCACACCGCTCAGCAGCCCCAAGAACTGAAGATTTAACGGAATAGTTCATTATGTCGGCGACTCAAAACTACGGCACTGGCCGTCGCAAGACCGCAACCGCGCGCGTTTTCCTGCGTCCGGGTACTGGTAACATCTCGATCAATAATCGCACCTTGGATACCTTCTTCGGTCGCGAAACCGCTCGCATGGTCGTGCGTCAGCCGCTGGAGCTGACCGAGACTGTCGAGAAGTTCGACATCTTCGTCACCGTTGCTGGTGGTGGTGTCAGTGGTCAAGCTGGTGCCATCCGTCACGGCATCACCCGCGCTCTGATCGAGTACGACGAAACCCTGCGCAGCCCGCTGCGTAAAGCTGGTTACGTTACTCGCGACGCCCGTGAAGTCGAGCGTAAGAAAGTCGGTCTGCGTAAAGCGCGTAAGCGTCCGCAGTACTCGAAGCGTTAATCGCGACTACGCTTCCAAAAGCGCCCAGTTTCCTTACGGAGCTGGGCGTTTTTTATGGGCGTGGCAAAGTGCTGCGACAACGTGCCGCAGACGCGCAAGCCGCACGCGTCAAGGCTTTCGCCAGTCTCTTCGGGGGTAATTACCTTGTCAGAAAAGGGGCTTTTCTTTACCATTTGGCGAATTTTTTGCGCGGCCCGATTTTTACTTAGTAGAGGCCTGAACAACAGGCCACAAAGCTGATGGGAGACGACTGAATGAGCAATGACGGCGTGAATGCAGGCCGGCGTCGCTTCCTGGTTGCAGCCACCTCCGTGGTGGGTGCAGCAGGAGCGGTAGGTGCTGCGACTCCGTTCGTGGGGTCATGGTTCCCCAGTGCCAAGGCCAAGGCGGCCGGTGCACCGGTGAAGGTGAACGTCAGCAAGATCGAGGCAGGTCAGCAGATGGTTGCTGAGTGGCGCGGTCAGCCGGTGTTCATCGTGCGCCGTACCGAGGAGATCCTGGCCAATCTGACCAAGATCGAAGGCAGCGTCGCCGATCCCGAGTCCGCTGCCTCCGTGCAGCCGGAATACGTGGACAAGAAAACCCGCTCGATCAAACCAGAGCTGCTGATTCTGGTAGGCCTGTGCACCCACCTGGGTTGTGCGCCGTCCTTCCGCCCGGAAGTAGCCCCGGCAGACTTGGGCCCGGACTGGGTGGGTGGTTATTTCTGCCCTTGCCACGGTTCGCGTTACGACCTCGCCGGTCGCGTGTACAAGGCACAGCCTGCACCGCTGAACCTGCCAGTGCCGCCGCACACCTACGAAACGGATGATGTGATCATCATCGGTGTGGACCAGGAGAACGCGTGATGAGCAAATTCATGGAATGGGTGGATGCGCGCTTCCCCGCCACCAAGATGTGGGAAGACCATCTCTCCAAGTACTACGCCCCGAAGAACTTCAACTTCTTCTATTTCTTCGGCTCGCTGGCGCTGCTGGTGCTGGTCAACCAGATCGTTACCGGTATCTGGCTGACCATGAGCTTCGAACCTTCGGCTGAAGGCGCGTTCGCCTCCGTCGAATACATCATGCGTGACGTCGAGTACGGCTGGATCCTGCGCTACCTGCACTCCACCGGCGCCTCGGCGTTCTTCGTGGTGGTCTACCTGCACATGTTCCGCGGTCTGCTCTACGGCTCCTACCAGAAGCCGCGCGAGCTGGTGTGGATCTTCGGCATGTTGATCTACCTGGTGCTGATGGCCGAGGCCTTCATGGGCTACCTGCTGCCCTGGGGCCAGATGTCCTACTGGGGCGCCCAGGTGATCATCTCGCTGTTCGGTGCCATTCCGGTGATCGGCGACGACCTGACCCAGTGGATCCGTGGTGACTACCTGATCTCCGGTATCACCCTGAACCGCTTCTTCGCCCTGCACGTGATCGCACTGCCGATCGTTCTGCTTGGCCTGGTCGTGCTGCACATCCTGGCGTTGCACGAAGTCGGTTCGAACAACCCGGACGGCGTCGACATCAAGAAGCACAAGGACGAGAACGGTGTGCCGCTCGATGGCATCGCCTTCCACCCTTACTACACCGTGAAAGATATCGTCGGCGTAGTGGTGTTCCTGTTCGTGTTCTGCTTCGTGGTGTTCTTCTTCCCGGAGATGGGCGGTTACTTCCTCGAGAAACCGAACTTCGAAGCGGCGAACCCGTTCAAGACACCTGAGCACATCGCCCCGGTTTGGTACTTCACGCCGTTCTACGCGATTCTGCGTGCGGTGCCGGACAAGCTGCTCGGCGTAATCGCCATGGGTGCAGCCATCGCCGTTCTGTTCGTGCTGCCCTGGCTCGACCGTAGCCCGGTCAAATCCATGCGCTACAAGGGGTGGATGAGCAAGATCTGGCTGGTGGTGTTCTGCATCTCCTTCGTCATCCTGGGTGTGCTGGGTGTATTGGCACCGACCCCGGGTCGTACCCTGCTGTCGCAGGTGTGCACCTTCCTGTACTTCGCGTACTTCATCCTGATGCCGTTCTACACCAGGATGGAGAAGACCAAACCGGTTCCGGAAAGGGTGACTGGCTGATGAAAAAGCTCTTCGCTGCATTTGTTTTCGCTGCGCTGCCGGCTCTGGCCATGGGCGCTTCCAGCAACTACCCGCTGGACAAGGTCGATATCGATCTGGCCGACAAGGCTGCCATGCAGGACGGCGCGCGTACCTTCGCCAACTACTGCATGGGCTGCCACTCGGCTCAGTACCAGCGTTACGAGCGTGTTGCCGACGACCTCGGCATCCCGCACGAAATCATGCTGGACAACCTGGTGTTCAACGACGCCAAGATCGGTGACCACATGAAGATCGGCATGAAGCCGGATGATGCCAAGGCCTGGTTCGGTGCAGCGCCGCCTGATCTGACTCTGGTCGCTCGTGTGCGTGGCAACGACTGGCTGTACACCTACCTGCGCACCTTCTACGCAGATCCGAGCCGTCCGCTGGGCGCCAACAACAAGGTGTTCCCGAACGTGGGTATGCCCAATGTGCTGGTCAGCCTGCAGGGCAATCAGGTGATCGGCTGCAAGCAGGTTCAGGTCGTCACTGATGGCAAGAAGCAGTTCGACCCGCTGACTGGCGCGCCGATCACTCACGAAGCCTGCGATCAGCTGACCGTAGAGCCGAATACCGGCAAGCTGAGCGAGGCCGAGTTCGACGAGAAGATCAAGAACCTGGTGACCTTCCTGGCTTACTCGGCCAACCCGGTCAAGCTGAAGTCCCAGCGCATCGGCACCTATGTGCTGTTGTACCTGGCGTTCTTCTTCGTGTTCGCCTACCTGCTCAAGCGTGAGTACTGGAAGGACGTGCATTAAGCCGTTGCAGTTCTCTGCATACACCTGCGCGCCCTTATGGGCGCGCAGGTTTTTGTGCTCCGCCATTCCAGGTGGCCACCTTGCGGTGTGGTCACGTGCAACTTCAAGAATTGCCTTGGGCAATTCTTCGTGTTTCTGCAAAATCAAAAAAAGCGAGGAGGATCGCCATGGCGGTGACCAATAGGTTGACCTGCTACTCCGACCCCGCCGACCACTATTCCCATCGCGTGCGTCTGGTGCTCGCCGAGAAAGGTGTCAGCGTCGAGATCATCGATGTCGAGCAGGGCCGTTGTCCGCCCAAGCTTGCCGAGGTCAATCCCTACGGCAGTGTGCCAACGCTGGTCGATCGTGACCTGGCGCTGTACGAATCGTCCGTGGTGATGGAGTATCTGGACGAGCGTTACCCGCATCCACCATTGCTGCCGGTCTATCCGGTTGCTCGCGCCAACAGTCGTCTGCTGATGCACCGTATCCAGCGTGACTGGTGCGTGCTGGTCGACCGTATTCTCGACAAGCGCAGCAAGGAGGCCGAGCGCCAACTGGCGCGCAAGGAGTTGCGCGAGAGCCTGACCGGCGTCTCGCCGCTGTTCGCGGACAAGGCATTCTTCCTCAGCGACGAGCTGAGTCTGGTGGATTGCTGCCTGCTGCCCATTCTCTGGCGTTTGCCGGTTCTGGGTATCGAGTTGCCGCGTCCGGCCAAGCCGCTGCTCGACTATATGGAGCGTCAGTTCGTCCGTGAGGCCTTTCAGGCCAGTCTTTCTGCTGCCGAGCGCGCGATGCGCTGAGAAGGAGGAAACCATGAATTCCAGTCGTCCCTATCTGGTTCGCGCCCTCTACGAATGGATCGTCGATAACGATTGCACGCCACATTTGCTGGTCAGTGCCGAGTATCCGGGCGTGCAGGTGCCACCAGGCTTCGCCAGCGATGGTCAGATCGTGCTCAATGCCTCGCCCAGTGCTGTGCGACACCTGCATATGGACAATCAGGCGGTGAGCTTCGAAGGGCGCTTCGGTGGCGTCGCGCACAGCCTGTACATTCCGGTTGCGGCGATCCTGGCGATCTACGCGCGGGAGAACGGTCAAGGTATGGTCTTCGATATGGAGCCGTCGGTTGCGGGTGGTCCGGAAGAGCCAGAGCCGGATGATGATGGGCCGTCCGGCGGCGAGCCATCGCGTCCCAGTGGCCGGCCAAGTCTGAAAGTGGTCAAGTGAGCAATGAAAAGGGCGCCCATGGGCGCCCTTGTCGTTTCTGCGTTCGAATCAGTTGGTATATTCGAACAGGCGCACAACCCGCTGCACCCCCGATACGCTCTGTACCACGCGGGTAGCGGCGTTGGCTTCTTCGCGGGTGACCAGGCCGAGCAGGTAGACGATGCCGTTCTCGGTCACGACCTTGACCCGTGCACTCGGTACGCTGCTGTCAGCCAGCATTTGCGTCTTGATCTTGGTGGTCAGCAGCGAATCGTTGCTGCGTGCCAGCAGGGATGCCGGTTGCTGTACCTGCAACTCGTTGTAGACCTTCTTCACGCCCTGTACGCCACGGGCGGTCTGAGCGGCGCGATCCTTGAGCTCGCTGCGCGGGGTTTGTCCGGCGAGCAGCACCACGCCGTTATAGCTGGTAACCACGATGCGCGAGGTCGGGCTGGACAGGTCGGCGTGTGCATTGCTGATGCGCGATGCGACTTCCGGGCCCAGGAACTGGTCATCGATCTTGTTGCCGATGCTGCGGCTGCCACAGCCTGCCAGGGTCAGGGTAACGGCCAGGGCGGCCAGAATCAGGGCGGAACGCTTCATTCTTCACTCCCAAACAATTGACTGTCGATCAGGTCGCAGAGGCAGTGGATAGTCAGCAGATGGACTTCCTGAATGCGTGCGGTGACTTTGGCTGGAACGCGGATTTCGACGTCTTCCGGCAGCAGCAGCGAGGCCATGCCGCCGCCGTCGCGGCCGGTGAGGGCGACGACGGTCATCTCACGATCATGTGCAGCTTGAATGGCCTGGATGACATTCGCGGAGTTGCCGCTGGTGGAAATCGCCAACAGTACATCGCCCGGTTGGCCGAGTGCGCGGATCTGCTTGGAGAAGATCTCGTTGTAGCTGTAGTCGTTGGCGATGGAGGTGATGGTCGAGCTGTCGGTGGTCAGCGCGATGGCCGGCAGGCTGGGGCGCTCGCGCTCGAAACGGTTGAGCAGCTCGGAGGAGAAATGCTGGGCATCACCGGCGGAGCCGCCGTTGCCGCAGGAAAGGATCTTGCCCTCGTTGAGCAGGGCCTGGACCATCACCAGGCTGGCGTGCTCGATGTATGGAGTCAGAACCTCCATGGCCTGCTGCTTGGTGTCAATGCTGGCTTGGAAGAGCTGGCGGATTCGGGATTGCATGTCCATCGGTTAAACCTTGAATTTACGGCCGTCAGGCATCGAAGGCGTTCTTGATCCAGTCGAGGCGAGTGGCACCGTCGGTACTGATGGCGACCACGTCGAAGCGGCAGGGGTAGCGGGCCCAGCGTGACTGTTGCTGTAGGAAGAGTTCTGCGGCGATGACCAACTTGCCACGCTTGCGCGCATCGATGCTCTCCAGGGCGCCGCCCCAGGCACTGTGGCGACGGGCGCGGACCTCGACGAATACTACTGTATCGCCGTCGAGCATGACCAGATCGAGCTCGCCACGCCGACAGCTCCAGTTCTGTTCGATCAGGCGCAGGCCGTTACGTTCCAGATGCTGGCGAGCCGCCTGTTCGGCGGCTCGCCCCAGATCGTTGTGTGCACTCAATTGATGCTGTCAGGAAGGCGCTGAACCTGGCCACCACGGAACTCGGCCCAGGGCAGTTGGCGCTCGATGCGCTGCGTGGCATTGAGGCTGAGGCTGCCCGACAGGCCGTCGATGCGCGAGTCAGGCAGGGCCTTGAGCTGGCCCAGGCGTGGCGCCAGGCGGTAGGCGTCGACTCCCATGGCATACAGACGGCCGAGGCTGCCGCCGGCCTGCGGCCACTGATTGCTGACTTCCTGGCGCAATGGCGCGTGGGCGTCGAGTAGCCAGGGCGTTTCGCAGAAGCGGATGCCTTCCAGGTCCTGGTACTGGGCCTGGCTATGGGCACCGGTGAACAGATGCGAGGTGGCGTAGACCGGCACGTCGCCGGCGTACTGGAAGGCCAGGGTCGGTTTGATCTGCTGAGCCTGTTGCGGGGTGGCCGCAAGGAAGATGAAGTCGATGTCCTGACGGCGCGCCGGTTGGGCATCCAGGCTGGTGCCCAAGGTATTCTGCAGGCGGCGCGCGCGCGCTTCGCTTTCGCGCAGCTGGAACAGGTCGGCGATCTGCCGGGCCAGTTCCACCGGTTGGTCGACATGTTCGGCGGCGATCAGGGTGCCGCCCTGGGCCTGCCAGCTCTGGCGGAAGGCATCCAGTACGCGGTCGCCCCAGTCGCCGCGCGGCACCAGGGCCACGGCGCGGCGCATGCCGTCATTCCAGGCGCGGCGAGCCACTTCGCGGGCTTCGTCCTCGGCGGCCAGGCCGAACTGGAACAGTTGCGCCGGGCCTTCCTGACCTGCGTCGCTGTAATTCAGGGCGAGGGTGGTGATTGGCAGTTGCTCGCGGTCGCTGAGTTGCTTGACCAGTGGTTTTTCCAGCGGACCGACCACCAGTTGTACGCCATCGGCTTGTGCCTGTTGGTAGAAGGCATCCAGCGAGCCAATCCGGGAGCTGTCGTAGAGCTTGATTTCCGGTGGGTTCTGCCCGGCCTGCTGAGCTTCGTAATGAGCGGCGAGGAAGCCGTCACGCAGGGCGCGGGCGACACTGGCCAGCTGGCCTTCCTGGGGGAGCAGCAGGGCGACGCGGGTCAGCGGCTGGCTGGCCAGTTCGCGCAGTTTTCTCAGTGCTTCGGGCAACTGCTCGGCGGCCGGGTGTTGCGGATTCTGTGCGACCCACTGGTCGATGGCTGCTTGTTGCTGTTCGAGGGTGGCACCGCTTTTGGTCACTCGCGCCAATTCCAGCCAGCCGGCCAGGTCGCTGTCGGCGCCGGCAGAGGTTTGCGGCGGCAGGCTGGAGACCAGCTCCCAGATGTTCTCGTGGTTGTCGGTCGCGACCTGGCCGCTCAGCAGCGGTGCGATGAATACGCGTTCGCGGGCGGCGGCCAGGGTCTGGCCGTCGGCTTCCAGGGCGCGCGCGCGGACCAGTTGGGTGCGAATCTGCTGCTCGACCGGCAGCTCAGCCAAGCGCTCGAGACTAGGGTGCTGCAACGCTTTCAGCGCGCTCTTGGGTTGTTTGCGGGCCATGGCCAGCTCGGCCTTGAGGGTGCTGGCGAAGATCTGTTGCGCGGGTTGCAGGCTGGCAATGTCGATCTGCTCGAGAATGCGGGTGGCGCGGGCTACATCGTTCTGCTGATAGCTCTGGTCGGCAGCGGACAGGCGCAGCAGGGCAGCCTGTTCCGGCTTGCTCTCGTCAGCTTGCTGGAGCATCTGCTCGATGCTGGCTTGTGGCGTGCGTGGCAGCTGGCCCAGGTTGTTGGAGGGCGAGCTGGCGCAGGCGGCGAGCAGGCCGGCCAGGAAAAGAGCAGAAAGAGGGCGCAGGCTAGCGATCATCGGGTCATCCTGATACTTGAGCAAAACGAGCGGCGATTGTACCCAAGGGGCGACATCCGTGCGATGCCGCAGGGGCGGAACCGGCTAGAATGAGCGCTCTTTCAATTAACGAGGTGTTTCCAGTGAGTCAGCCCGCCGTCTCAAGCGTCCAGCCAGGCAGCCTATATGTGGTCGCCACGCCCATTGGCAATCTGGATGACATCAGCGCGCGGGCGTTGCGGATCTTGCGCGAGGTGGCGCTGATCGCCGCTGAAGACACCAGGCATTCGGTGCGCCTGCTGCAGCATTTTGGAATCGAGACGCCGCTGGCTGCCTGTCACGAACACAATGAGCGCGACCAGGGCGGGCGCTTTCTGGCGCGCCTTCAGGCCGGTGAGGATGTTGCGCTGATTTCCGATGCGGGCACGCCGCTGATTTCCGACCCGGGTTACCACCTGGTGCGCCAGGCGCGCGCTGCAGGGATTGCGGTGGTGCCGGTGCCGGGCGCCTGCGCGCTGATCGCCGCGCTGTCGGCAGCTGGTCTACCCTCGGATCGCTTCATCTTCGAAGGTTTTCTGCCGGCCAAGGCGGTGGGACGCCGTACGCGTCTGGAGCAGGTGCGCGAAGAGCCACGCACGCTGATCTTCTATGAGGCGCCACATCGTATTCTCGAGTGCTTGCAGGATATGCGAGATGTGTTTGGCGGTGATCGCCCTGCATTGCTGGCGCGTGAGCTGACCAAGACCTTCGAGACTCTGCAGGGGTTGCCGCTGGCCGAACTATGCGAATGGGTGGGCGCAGACAGCAATCAGCAGCGCGGCGAGTGCGTGGTGCTGGTGGCAGGCTGGCAGGCGCCGGAAGGCGAGGACGCAGTCAGTGCCGAAGCCCTGCGTGTGCTCGATCTGTTGATGGCGGAAATGCCGCTCAAGCGCGCAGCGGCGCTGGCGGCGGAGATTACCGGGGTGCGCAAGAATCTGCTCTATCAGGTCGCTCTGGAGCGTAAGGCTTGATTCACCCGCTATCAGTCTGGCTTGCAGCTTGCCATCACGCCCGGTACCCTTGCCGGCGGAGAGTCGATCGGACAGTCGCTGCCTTCGCAAGAAGGGGGAGGAAAGTCCGGGCTCCATAGGGCGGAGTGCCAGGTAACGCCTGGGAGGCGTGAGCCTACGGAAAGTGCCACAGAAAATAACCGCCTAAGCGTTTCGGCGCCGGTAAGGGTGAAAAGGTGCGGTAAGAGCGCACCGCACGGCTGGCAACAGTCCGTGGCTAGGTAAACCCCACTCGGAGCAAGACCAAATAGGGTTCCATCGGCGTGGCCCGCGCTGGAACCGGGTAGGTTGCTAAAGGCGTGCAGTGATGTACGCCGTAGAGGAATGACTGTCCTCGACAGAACCCGGCTTACAGATCGACTCTCCTCCTTCCTTTCTCGCGTTGTGCTTCTATCTCCCTCCTGTCTGATACCGAAAAATTCTTACTCTTAACAAATTACTTTAAGTTCGAATTTCAGCTGGCTGGAATGGTTGAGATTTGTCTGTCAAAAGCCGGTTCCGGCATCCCTTTTCCCCTCGCTTTTGTTCGCTAAATCTCCGTCCTGTAAGGATTTTTCCCTTCTGGAGCGCCTTGACGGTGGGGCGTGCGCGTTCCTATAGTGTGCGCAAGTGGTAAGAAGTGGCACGAAGTGGGTTTTTTTGGGCATGGAAAGCTAATTACAGGGGAAGCGCAGCCGTGTTTCGCGGAGCTAACGCCATCAGTCTCGACGCCAAAGGGCGCCTCGCGATGCCGAGTCGGTATCGTGACGAGCTCGTTGCGCGTTGCAGTGGCCAGCTCATCGTGACCATCGACGCCGTCGACCCCTGTCTTTGCGTTTATCCCCTGGCCGAGTGGGAGCTGATCGAGAACAAGCTGCGCGAGCTGGCCTCCTTCCGTGAAGAGAACCGCCGCCTGCAGCGTCTGCTGATCGGTAATGCTGTCGATCTCGAGCTGGACGCCAGTGGCCGCTTCCTGGTGCCGCCGCGTTTGCGCGAATACGCCAAGCTGGACAAGCGAGCGATGCTCGTCGGCCAGCTGAACAAGTTTCAACTCTGGGATGAAGATTCCTGGAATGCCGTAGCCGAAGCCGACCTCGCTGCCATCAAGCAGCCCGGTGCCCTTTCCGATGACCTGCGTGACCTGATCCTGTGACCATGACCGATAGCAACTTCCGCCATATCACCGTGCTGCTCGACGAAGCTGTCGAGGGGCTGGCTGTGCGCGGTGATGGTCGTTATATGGACGGCACCTTCGGGCGTGGCGGACACAGTCGGCTGATCCTGCAGAAGCTCGGGCCAGACGGACGGCTCTTGGGGTTCGACAAGGATCCCCTGGCGATAGCCACCGGGGAAGCATTGGCGGCCGAAGACGGCCGCTTTGTCGTTGTGCAGCGCAGTTTTGCGGAACTTGGCGACGAAGCTGTTGTCCGCGGCATTTCCGGTCAGGTTTCCGGCATTCTGCTGGATCTCGGCGTGTCGTCGCCGCAGCTGGACGATCCCGAGCGTGGTTTCAGCTTCCTCAATGACGGCCCGCTGGACATGCGCATGAATCCGGATGTCGGCGTCAGTGCCGCTGACTGGATTGCCACGGCGGGTGAAGACGAAATCGCCCGCGTGCTCAAGGACTACGGCGAAGAGCGTTTCGCCAAGCGCATGGCGCGCGCCGTGGTGCAGCGCCGCGCCGAGCAGCCGTTCACCCGCACTGCCGATCTGGCCCAAGTGCTGACCGTGGCCAATCCGGCCTGGGAAAAGGGCAAGAACCCGGCGACGCGTGCCTTCCAGGGCATCCGCATCCACGTCAACAACGAACTCGGTGATCTCGAGCGCGGTCTCGAAGCGGCGCTGGAAACGCTTGAGGTCGGTGGCCGCCTGGTGGTGATCAGCTTCCACTCGCTGGAAGACCGTATCGTCAAACAGTTCATGAAGCGTCAGGCCAAGGGCGAGGCGGACAAGCTGCCGCGTGATCTGCCGATCATTCCAAAAGCCTTCGAACCGCGTCTGAAACTGATCGGCAAACCGGTCTACGCCGCTGAGGCCGAACTCAAGGCCAATCCGCGCTCGCGCAGCGCGGTGATGCGCATCGCGGAGAAATTGCGGTGAGCCGCCGGCTGATCAAATCCATGCCCAGCGGCAGCTTCCTGATGCTGCTGCTGTTCATCGCCATCCTGATTTCCGCTGTGGCGGTGTCTTACAGCGCGCACTGGAATCGTCTGTTGCTCAATGAGCTGTACGGCGAGCTGAGCGTGCGTGACAAGGCGCAGGCCGAGTGGGGACGACTGATTCTCGAGCAAAGTACCTGGACCGCGCACAACCGCATCGAAGCGTTGGCCACTGAACAGCTGAAAATGCACATCCCTGACCCTGCCGCCGTGCGCATGGTGCGTCCATGATCGGGCTCGAAGGCGCACTCTATCCCTGGCGCTTCCGCCTGGTGCTGGTGCTGCTGGCGCTGATGGTAGGCGCCATCGCCTGGCGCATGCTCGACCTGCAGGTGCTCGACCATGACTTCCTCAAGGCCCATGGCGATGCTCGCAGCGTGCGGCATATCCCGATCCCGGCGCATCGTGGTCTGATCACCGACCGCAATGGCGAGCCGCTGGCCGTCAGTACCCCTGTTACCACGCTGTGGGCCAACGGCAAGGAGCTGCAGGCCGGTCGTGAGCAGTGGCCGGCGCTGGCTGCCGCACTCGGCCAGGATCCCGTCAACTTCGCCGCGCGTCTTGAGCAGAACAAGGAGCGCGAGTTCATGTATCTGGTGCGTGGCCTGACCCCGGAGAACGGTCAGCGTGTGCTGGACCTGAAAGTCCCGGGCGTTTATGCCATCGAAGAATTCCGCCGCTTCTATCCGGCTGGCGAAGTGGCGGCTCATGTCGTCGGCTTCACCGATATCGACGACCGGGGTCGTGAGGGCATGGAGCTGGCCTACGAAGACTGGCTGGCCGGTGTGCCGGGCAAGCGCCAGGTGCTCAAGGACCGGCGTGGCAAGTTGATCAAGGACGTTCAGGTCGCGCAGAACGCCAAGGCTGGCAAGGCCTTGGCGTTGTCCATTGATCTGCGCCTGCAGTACCTGGCCCATCGCGAGCTGCGCAATGCGTTGCTGGAGAACGATGCCAAGGCCGGCAGCCTGGTGATGGTCGACGTGAAGACCGGTGAAGTGCTGGCGATGGTCAACCATCCCACCTACAACCCGAACAACCGTCGCAACCTGACCCCGGCAGCCATGCGCAACCGCGCCATGATCGACGTGTTCGAGCCTGGTTCGACCATCAAGCCGCTGTCGATGTCCGCTGCGCTGGAGACCGGTCGCTGGAAACCCAGCGACATCGTTCAGGTCGGCAACGGCACTCTGCAGATCGGCCGCTACAGCATTCGCGACGTTTCCCGCACGCAAGGTCCGGCGTTGGATCTGACCGGTATCCTGATCAACTCAAGCAACGTTGGCATGAGCAAGATCGCCTTCGACGTGGGCGGAGAGAATATCTATCACGTGCTGAGTAACCTGGGTTTCGGTCGCGATACCGGCCTCGGGTTCCCGGGTGAGCGGGTTGGCAATCTGCCCAATCACCGCCAGTGGCGGCAGGCGGAGACCGCCACGCTGTCCTACGGCTATGGCCTCTCGGTGACTGCGGTGCAACTGGCGCATGCCTATGCCGCACTGGCCAACGGTGGCGGCATGACGCCGCTGTCGATGATTCGCGTGGACAGCAAGCCGGGCGCCATGCAGGTCATGTCGCCCGACGTGGCCAAGACCCTGCAGGGCATGTTGCAGCAGGTGGTCGAGGCGCCGCGAGGCGTGTTCCGTGCCCAGGTTCCGGGTTACCACGTCGCGGGCAAGAGTGGCACCGCGCGCAAGACCAATGCTGGCGCCAAGGGCTACCAGACCAACTCCTACCGCTCTCTGTTTGCCGGTTTCGCCCCGGCGCAGGACCCGCGCATCGCGCTGGTGGTGGTGATCGACGAGCCCGGCAAGGGTGCCTACTACGGCGGCCTGATTTCCGCACCGGTGTTCAGCCGGGTGATGGCAGGTTCGCTGCGCTTGATGAACATTGCGCCAGACAATCTGCCGCCGCCCGAGCAGAAGATGGCCGCCGTTGGCCAGGGAGGGCGTAACTGATGCCCATGCCACTCAATCAACTGTTGCCAGCTGCCGAAAGCAGCGTGCTGATTCGGGAACTGACTCTGGACAGCCGCAAGGTGCGTCCGGGTGATCTGTTCCTGGCCGTGCCGGGTACCCAGCAGGATGGCCGTGTGCATATCGCCGATGCCATTGCGCGCGGCGCTGCGGCAGTGGCCTTCGAGGCCGAAGGCGCTGCACCCATGCATGCTGAAAGTGCTGTGCTGGTGCCGGTCAAGGGGCTGGCCGGCCAGCTTTCGGCCATTGCCGGGCGCTTCTACGGTGAGCCGGGCCGCGCTTTGCACCTGATCGGTGTTACGGGTACCAACGGCAAGACCAGCGTCAGCCAGTTGCTGGCTCAGGCACTGGATCTGCTCGGTCAGCGTTGTGGCATCGTCGGTACCCTGGGCACCGGTTTCCATGGCGCGCTGGAGCAGGGCAAGCACACCACCCCCGATCCGGTCGGGGTGCAGGCCACCCTGGCGTCGCTCAAGCAGGCCGGTGCGCGCGCCGTGGCGATGGAGGTTTCCTCCCATGGTCTGGATCAGGGCCGCGTCGCGGCTCTGGAGTTCGACGTGGCGGTGTTCACCAACCTGTCGCGCGATCACCTCGATTACCACGGCAGCATGGAGGCCTATGGCGCAGCCAAGGCCAAGCTGTTCGCCTGGCCGAACCTGCGTTGCCGAGTGATCAATCTTGATGACGCCTTTGGTCGTGAGCTGGCCGCGCAAACGCACGAGTCACGCCTGATCGGCTACAGCCTCAGCGATGCCAGCGCCTTCCTTTATTGCAGCGAAGCGCACTTCGACGATCACGGTGTGCGTGCACGCCTGGTGACGCCGCGTGGCGAAGGCATGCTGCGCAGCAATCTGCTCGGTCGTTTCAACCTGAGCAACCTGCTGGCGGTGGTCGGCGCGCTGCTGGGGCTGGACTATGCCCTGGACGAGATTCTCAAGGTCCTACCGCAACTGCAGGGGCCAGCGGGCCGCATGCAGCGTCTCGGTGGCGGCGACAAGCCGCTGGTGGTGGTCGACTACGCGCACACCCCGGATGCCCTGGAGAAAGTTCTCGAAGCCATGCGTCCACACGTCGAAGGGCGTCTGGTCTGCCTGTTCGGTTGCGGCGGCGATCGTGACCGTGGCAAGCGCCCGCTGATGGCCGCGGTTGCCGAACGGCTGGCCGATGCGGTGTGGGTGACCGATGACAATCCGCGTACGGAAGAGCCGGCACAGATCGTTGCCGATATCCGCGCTGGCTTCAAAGCGCCGGAGCAGGTGCAGTTCATTCACGGCCGTGGCGATGCCATCGCGCGGCTGATTGCCCAGGCTGAAGCCGCCGATGTGCTGGTACTGGCTGGCAAGGGCCATGAGGATTACCAGGAAATCATGGGCGTGCGTCAGCCGTTCTCCGATCTGATCGAAGCGAACAAGGCCCTGGCGGCCTGGGAGGCAGCGCATGCTTAAGCCATGGTTGCTCAGCGACGTCGCTACCGACCTGAACGCTCGCGTGATTGGTGCCGATGTGGCGTTCTCCGCGGTTGGCACCGACAGCCGCACCATCGCTGCAGGTCAGCTTTTCGTGGCGCTGACCGGCCCACGCTTCGATGGTCATGATTATCTGGCCGACGTTGCCGCCAAGGGGGCGGTCGCCGCGTTGGTCGAGCGTGAGGTGGAGAATGCACCGTTGCCGCAATTGCTGGTGGCCGACACGCGTCTGGCGCTCGGTCAACTAGGTGCGCTGAATCGACAGGCCTATACCGGCCCGCTGGCTGCGGTAACCGGTTCCAGCGGCAAGACCAGCGTCAAGGAGATGCTCGCGTCCATTCTGCGCGCCGGTCTGAACGGTGCGGTGCTGGCCACTCGCGGCAACCTCAACAATGATCTGGGCGCGCCGCTGACCCTACTCGAATTGGCGCCGGAGCACCGCGCCGGGGTGATCGAGCTGGGCGCCAACCATGTCGGCGAGATCGCCTACACCGTCAGCCTGACCCGGCCGCAGGTGGCGATCATCACCAATGCCGGCAATGCCCATGTGGGTGAGTTCGGCGGTCCGGAAAAGATCGTCGAGGCCAAGGGCGAGATTCTCGAAGGCCTGCCGAACGATGGCGTGGCCGTGCTCAATCTGGATGACAAGGCTTTCATCACCTGGCAGCGCCGTGCTGCCGGACGCAAGGTGCTGAGCTTTGCCTTGCGCGACACTCGCGCCGACTTCCACGGCAGCGACCTGGCCCGCGACGAGCGCGGTTGCCAGGGCTTCACCCTGCGCAGCCCGGTCGGTAGCGCGCGCATTCAGCTCAACCTGCTCGGCGAACACAACGTGGCCAACGCCCTGGCGGCCTGCGCCGCTGCTCATGCCCTGGGCATGCCGTTGGTCGCCATGGTTCAGGGGCTGGAAAGCCTGCAACCGGTCAAGGGCCGCGCCGTAGCGCAGCTGGCGCCTAACGGCGTGCGAGTCATCGATGACAGTTACAACGCCAACCCGGTGTCCATGTGTGCGGCGGTGGATATACTCGCCGCCTTCTCCGGTCGCACCGTCCTGGTGCTGGGAGACATGGGCGAGCTGGGCGAGTGGGCTGAACAGGGCCATCGCGATGTCGGCCGCCATGCCGCGGGCAAGGTCGATGCGCTGTATGCCGTTGGCCCGCTGATGCGTTTTGCGGTCGAGGAGTTTGGCTCAAAAGGCCGTCACTTCGTCGATCAAGCCGAGCTGATCGAAGCGCTTCGCGCCGAACAGGCCGGCAGCACACTACTAATCAAGGGTTCACGCAGCGCAGCCATGGACAAGGTCGTGGCGGCGCTGTGTGGCGTATCTGGGGAGATTCACTAAATGCTGCTGCTGCTGGCGGAGTACCTGCAACAGTTTCACAAGGGCTTCGCGGTCTTTCAGTACCTGACCCTGCGCGGCATCCTCGGCGTGCTCACCGCCCTGGCGCTGTCGCTGTGGCTCGGCCCGTGGATGATCCGTACCCTGCAGGTGCGGCAGATCGGCCAGGCGGTGCGCCACGATGGCCCGCAATCGCACCTGTCGAAGAAAGGCACGCCGACCATGGGCGGTGCGCTGATTCTCAGCGCCATCACCGTGAGCACCTTGCTCTGGGCCGACCTGTCCAACCGCTACGTCTGGGTGGTGCTGGCCGTGACGCTGCTGTTCGGTGCCATCGGTTGGGTCGATGACTACCGCAAGGTGATCGAGAAGAACTCGCGCGGGCTGCCGAGCCGCTGGAAGTATTTCTGGCAGTCGGTGTTCGGCCTCGCTGCCGCCGTCTTCCTTTATATGACTGCGCAGAGCCCGGTGGAGACCACCCTGATCCTGCCGCTGCTGAAAGACGTCGCCATTCCTCTGGGCGCCGGCTTCGTGGTGCTGACCTACTTCGTGATCGTCGGCACCAGCAATGCGGTGAACCTCACCGACGGCCTCGACGGCCTGGCCATCCTGCCCACCGTGATGGTGGCCGGTGCGCTGGCGATCTTCTGCTACCTGTCGGGCAACGTGAACTTCGCCGAGTACCTGCTGATTCCTTACGTGCCGGGCGCCGGTGAGCTGATCGTGTTCTGCGCCGCGCTGGTTGGTGCCGGCCTGGGCTTTCTGTGGTTCAACACTTACCCGGCGCAGGTGTTCATGGGCGACGTCGGTGCGCTGGCGCTCGGCGCCGCACTGGGCACCATCGCCGTGATCGTGCGCCAGGAAGTCGTGCTGTTCATCATGGGCGGGGTGTTCGTCATGGAAACCCTGTCGGTGATCATCCAGGTCGCCAGCTTCAAGCTGACCGGCAAGCGCGTGTTCCGCATGGCGCCGATTCACCACCATTTCGAACTCAAGGGCTGGCCTGAGCCGCGCGTGATCGTCCGTTTCTGGATCATCACCGTGATTCTCGTGCTGATCGGCCTGGCCACCCTGAAACTGAGGTAATAGAGCGTGTCATTGATCGCTTCCGACCAGTTCCGCATCGTTGTCGGCCTCGGCAAGAGCGGCATGTCCCTGGTGCGCTTCCTGGCGCAGCAGGGCGTGCGCTTTGCCGTGGCCGATACGCGCGCGAACCCGCCGGAGCTGGAGACGCTCAAGCGTGACTACCCGCAGGTGGAAGTACGTTGCGGCGAGCTGGACGTGGACTTCCTCTGCCGCGCCTCGGAGCTCTACGTGAGCCCGGGCCTGGCGGTATCGACACCGGCGCTGGCCGAGGCGGCGGCGCGCGGCGTCAAGCTGTCCGGCGATATCGACCTGTTCGCCCGCCATGCCAAGGCGCCCATCGTTGCCATCACCGGCTCCAACGCCAAGAGCACCGTCACCACCCTGGTCGGCGAGATGGCCGCTGCCGCCGGCAAGCGTGTCGCCGTGGGCGGCAACCTCGGTACGCCGGCGCTGGATCTGTTGGCCGACGATGTCGAGCTGTACGTGCTGGAGCTGTCCAGCTTCCAGCTGGAGACCACCGATCAGCTCAATGCCGAAGTGGCCACCTGCCTGAATATCAGCGAAGACCACATGGACCGTTACAGCGGTCTGCCGGCCTATCACCTGGCCAAGCATCGGATCTTCCGTGGTGCCCGTCAGGTGGTGATCAACCGTGACGACGCCCTGTCACGCCCGCTGATCGCCGACCAGGTGACCTGCTGGGAATTCGGCCTGGGCAAGCCGGACTTCAAGCGCTTTGGCCTGCTCGAGGAAAACGGCGAGAAGTCTCTGGCGTTTCGCTTCGAAGCGCTGCTGCCGGTGAGTGAGCTGAAAATTCGTGGCGCGCATAACCAGTCCAACGCCCTGGCGGCGCTGGCGCTCGGTCATGCCGTGGGCCTGCCGATGGAGGCCATGCTCGCGACCCTGCGCCTGTTCACCGGTTTGCCGCACCGCTGCCAATGGGTTGGCGAGCGTGCTGGGGTGAATTATTACGACGACTCCAAGGCCACCAATGTCGGTGCCGCGCTGGCGGCCATCGAAGGTCTCGGTGCCGATATCGCCGGCAAGCTGGTGCTGATCGCCGGTGGCGATGGCAAGGGCGCCGACTTCTCCGCACTGAAGGCTCCGGTCGCACGTTTCTGCCGTGCGGTGGTGCTACTGGGGCGTGATGCTCAGCGTCTGGCCGACACCCTGGGTGACGCCGTACCGCAGGTGCGAGTAGCGAGCCTGGAAGAAGCCGTGCAGCGCTGCAGCGATCTGGCCGAGGCCGGTGATGCCGTGCTGCTGTCGCCGGCCTGCGCCAGCCTGGACATGTTCAAGAACTTCGAAGAGCGCGGGCGCCTGTTCGCCCAGGCTGTGGAGGGACTCGTCTGATGTTGTCCTTCCTGCAGATTCGTCCCTCGCCGTTACTGGGTCGTGGCCTCGATCTGGACTTCCCGCTGCTGGCCGGTTGCCTGGGCCTGCTCGGCCTCGGCCTGGTTATGATCGCTTCGGCGTCTTCGGAAGTGGCCGCGGCGCAGACCGGTAGCCCGCTCTATCACATGATTCGCCATCTGATTTATCTGGTGATCGGTCTTGGTGCCGCGGGCGTGGTGCTGATGGTGCCGATGAACATCTGGCAGCGCTACGGCTGGATCATGCTGCTGGTGGCCTTCGCCCTGTTGGTGCTGGTGCTGGTGCCGGGCATCGGCCGCGAGGTCAACGGTGCGCGGCGCTGGATCGGCTTCGGCGCCTTCAACGTGCAGCCGTCGGAGATCGCCAAGGTGTTTGTGGTGGTCTACCTGGCCGGTTACCTGGTGCGCCGTCAGGAAGAGGTACGCGAGAGCTGGGCCGGTTTCTTCAAGCCTTTCGTCGTGCT
Source organism: Ectopseudomonas toyotomiensis (assembly GCF_017167985.1). NCBI lineage: Bacteria > Pseudomonadati > Pseudomonadota > Gammaproteobacteria > Pseudomonadales > Pseudomonadaceae > Ectopseudomonas > Ectopseudomonas toyotomiensis. The sequence goes on from NZ_CP070505.1 coordinate 3,408,546, forward strand.
GCTGCCAATGGCAGGCCTGTTGCTGCTGGAGCCTGACTTCGGCGCCACCGTGGTGATGATGGGCTCGGCCATGGCCATGCTGTTTTTGGGGGGCGTCGGCCTGCTGCGCTTCGGCCTGATGGTGGCCCTGGCTGTCGGTGCGGTGTTCGTCCTGGTGCAGACCCAGGAGTACCGTCTGCAGCGTCTGATCACCTTTACCGACCCCTGGGCCGACCAGTATGGCGCAGGTTACCAACTCACCCAGGCGCTGATCGCTTTCGGCCGCGGCGAGTGGTTCGGTGTCGGTCTGGGTAACAGCATTCAGAAGCAGTTCTACCTGCCGGAAGCGCACACCGACTTCGTCTTTTCGGTACTGGCAGAGGAGCTGGGCTTCGTCGGCGCGCTGGCGACCCTAGGGCTGTTCGTCTTCGTCTGTGTGCGCGGCCTGTACATCGGTCTGTGGGCCGAGAAGGCCAAGCAGTTCTTCTCCGCCTACGTGGCCTACGGTCTGTCCTTCCTGTGGATCGGTCAGTTCCTGATCAATATCGGCGTGAATACCGGTCTGTTGCCGACCAAGGGGCTGACCCTGCCATTCCTCAGCTACGGCGGCTCGTCGCTGGTGATCTGCTGCGTCAGTCTGGCGCTGCTGCTGCGTATCGAGTGGGAGCGACGCAACGTGCTGGGTAACGAGGACGTGGACTTCACCGAAGCGGATTTTGCCGAGGAGGTCAGCCATGCGCGGTAACGTGCTGATCATGGCCGGCGGCACCGGTGGTCACGTATTCCCGGCGCTGGCCTGCGCACGCGAGTTCCAGGCCCGTGGTTATGCCGTGCACTGGCTGGGCACGCCGCGTGGCATCGAGAACGAGCTGGTGCCACAGGCCGGCCTGCCGCTGCACCTGATCAACGTCAGCGGTCTGCGCGGCAAGGGCAAGCTGTCGCTGCTCAAGGCGCCGTTCCAGCTGCTGCGCTCTCTGCTGCAGGCGCGTCGCATCGTGCGTGAGCTGCAGCCGGTGTGCGTGCTTGGCATGGGCGGTTATGTCACCGGTCCCGGCGGTCTGGCCGCGCGTATGGCTGGCGTGCCGCTGGTGATTCACGAGCAGAACGCCGTGGCCGGTACCGCCAATCGTCTGCTGTCGCGTATCGCCACGCGCATTTGCGAGGCCTTCCCGAACACCTTCGGTGCTTCCGACAAGCGCCGCACCACCGGTAACCCGGTGCGTGAAGAGCTTTTCCTGGAAACGCCGCGCGAGCCGCTGGTCGGGCGCAAGCCGAAATTGCTGGTGCTGGGCGGCAGCCTGGGCGCCGAGCCGCTGAACAAATTGCTGCCGGCCGCGCTGGAGAAAATTCCTGCCGACCTACGTCCGCAGGTGTTCCACCAGGCCGGTAAGCAACATGCCGAAATCACTGCGGAGCGTTATCGCGATGCCGCGGTCGAAGCCGAGGTCGCGCCTTTCATCAAGGACATGGCGCGTGCTTATGGTTGGGCCGATCTGGTGGTTTGCCGCGCCGGTGCGCTGACCGTCAGCGAGCTGGCCGCAGCGGGGCTGCCGTCGTTTCTCGTGCCACTGCCGCACGCCATCGACGACCACCAGAGCCGCAATGCCGAATATCTGGCGAAGGAGGGCGCGGCCGTCCTTCTTGCGCAACATGCCACTGACGCGGCCCAGCTTGCCGCGCAGCTCACCGAGGTTCTGATGCACCTGGAAAAACTCAATGTCATGGGCGCCACCGCGCGTCGCCTGGCCAAGCCCGATGCCACCCGCACGGTGGTCGATATCTGCCAGGAGGTGATGCGTGGCTAAGTCTCCCGCTGCGGTCAAGGCCGAAGTGCGGCGCATGCGCCGTATCCGCCGTATCCACTTCGTCGGTATCGGCGGCGTGGGCATGTGCGGTATCGCCGAGGTGCTGCTGAACCTGGGCTACGAAGTGTCAGGCTCCGACCTCAAGGCCTCGGCCGTTACCGAGCGTCTGGAAAGCTTCGGCGCGCAGATCTTCATTGGTCACGCTGCCGAGAATGCCGAGCAAGCCGACGTGCTGGTGGTCTCCAGTGCCGTCAACACCAGCAACCCGGAAGTCGCCACCGCGCTGGAGCGGCGTATCCCGGTGGTGCCGCGTGCGGAGATGCTCGCCGAGCTGATGCGCTACCGTCACGGCATCGCGGTGGCCGGCACCCATGGCAAGACCACCACCACCAGCCTGCTGGCCTCGGTGTTCGCTGCTGGTGGCCTGGACCCGACTTTCGTCATCGGTGGCCGCCTGAACGCTGCTGGCACCAATGCTCAGCTGGGCTCCAGCCGTTTTCTGATCGCCGAGGCGGACGAGAGCGACGCCAGCTTCCTGCATCTGCAGCCGATGGTTTCGGTGGTCACCAACATCGACGCCGACCATATGAGCACCTATGGCGGTGACTTCAACCGGCTAAAGAAGACCTTCATCGAGTTTCTGCACAACCTGCCGTTCTACGGCCTCGCCGTGCTCTGCGTGGACGATCCGGTGGTGCGCGAGCTGCTGCCGCAGGTTGGCCGTCCGACCGTGACCTACGGCTTTGCCGAAGACGCCGACGTGCGCGCGATCAACGTGCGCCAGGAAGGCATGCGTACCTACTTCACCGTGCTGCGCCCGGACTGCGAGCCGCTCGACGTGTCGGTGAACATGCCGGGCAACCACAACGTCCTCAATGCTTTGGCCACCATCGCCATCGCCACCGACGAAGGCATCGACGATGCCGCCATCGTCGCCGGGCTGTCGGGCTTTCAGGGTGTAGGCCGGCGCTTCCAGGTCTACGGCGAACTGCCGGTCGACGGTGGCAGCGTGATGCTGGTGGACGACTATGGTCATCACCCGCGTGAAGTGGCCGCAGTGGTCAAGGCCGTGCGTGGCGGCTGGCCGGAGCGCCGTTTGGTGATGGTCTACCAGCCGCACCGCTACAGCCGTACCCGTGATCTGTACGACGACTTCGTACAGGTGCTCGGCGAAGCCAATGTGCTGCTGTTGGTGGAGGTCTACCCGGCTGGCGAAGAGCCGATTCCCGGTGCCGACAGCCGCCAGCTGTGTCACAGCATCCGTCAGCGTGGCCAGCTCGATCCGATCTACGTCGAGCGTGGCGCCGACCTGGCGCTGCTGCTCAAACCGCTGCTGCGTGCCGGCGACATCCTGCTGTGCCAGGGCGCGGGCGATATCGGCGCGGTGGCACCGCAACTGATCAAACACCCGCTGTTCGTGGGGGAGTCGAAATGAGTTTGCACAGTACCCTCGATCCCAAGGGCTTCGGCCGCGTCGCCGTGCTGTTCGGCGGTAAGAGCGCCGAGCGCGAGGTGTCGCTGAAATCCGGCAATGCCGTGCTCAGCGCCCTGCAGGCCGCAGGCGTGGACGCTTTCGGCATCGATGTGGGCGATGATTTCCTGGCTCGTTTGAACAGCGAGAAGATCGACCGCGCCTTTATCGTGCTGCACGGTCGTGGTGGCGAAGATGGCTCCATGCAGGGGCTGCTCGAGTGCGCCGGCATCCCCTACACCGGCAGCGGCATCCTCGCTTCGGCGCTGGCGATGGACAAGCTGCGCACCAAACAGGTCTGGCACAGCCTTGGCCTGCCGACGCCGCGCCACGCCGTGCTCACTTCGCAGGCCGACTGCGAAGCGGCAGCTGCCGAACTGGGCTTCCCGCTGATCGTCAAACCGGCCCATGAAGGTTCCAGCATCGGCATGGCCAAGGTCGACAGCGTCGAGACGCTGACCGCTGCCTGGCAGGACGCCGCGCGCTATGACAGCCAGGTGCTGGTCGAGCAGTGGATCGCCGGTCCCGAATACACCATCGCCGTGCTGCGTGGCGAAGTGCTGCCGCCCATTGGCCTGGGCACGCCGCACACCTTCTACGACTACGACGCCAAGTACCTGGCCGATGACACCCAGTACCGCATTCCCTGCGGCCTGTCGGCCGAGAAAGAGGCGGAACTGAAAGAGCTGACCGCGCGTGCCTGCGAGGCAGTGGGGACTCAGGGCTGGGCGCGTGCCGACGTGATGCAGGATGCCAGCGGCCAGTTCTGGCTGCTGGAAGTGAACACCGTGCCGGGCATGACCGACCACAGCCTGGTGCCAATGGCCGCGCGTGCTGCCGGTCTGGATTTCCAGCAACTGGTGATGGCGATCCTGGCTGACAGCGTCGCGGCGAGGGGTTAAGCGATGAGCATCGCTCTGCGTCATCAGGACTCGCTGAGGGCTCCGCAACGCGGCAAGGCCGCGCCGCGTGGCGCCAGCCGTCTGGTGGCCAAGGAGCCGATGCGCCTGCGCATGCCCAAGGCGGATTTCTCCTGGGTGGGACGGCTGCTCTGGCCGCTGCTGCTGGTTGGTCTGGGCTTTGGCGCCTACGAGGGCGCGTTGCGTCTGCTGCCCTACGCCGACCGCCCGATCGCCCGCATCAGCGTGCAGGGTGATCTGGCTTATGTCAGTCAGCAGGCGGTGCAGCGGCGGATCGCGCCGTATATCGAGGCGAGCTTCTTCAGCGCCGACCTGCGCGGCATGCGCGAGGAGCTCGAGCGCATGCCCTGGATCGCCCATGCCGAAGTGCGTCGTGTCTGGCCGGATCAGATCGACGTGCGTCTGGAGGAACAACTGCCCATCGCCCGTTGGGGTGACGAGGCGCTGCTCAACAACCAGGGTCAGGCCTTCGCGCCACAGGAGCTGGACAACTACCAGCATCTGCCGCAGCTGTCCGGCCCGAAGCGGGCGCAGCCGAAGGTGATGCAGCAGTACCAGATGCTCAGCCAACTGCTGCGGCCGATGGGCTTCACCGTGGTCGGGCTGCAGTTGCGCGAACGCGGCAGCTGGTTTCTCTCGGCTACCGAGAACGCCAGCGGCCAGCGCATCGACATCCTGCTGGGACGTGATCACGTGGTGGAAAAAATGCGTCGTTTCGCCGCCATCTATGAGCGGGAACTGAAAGAACAGAGCGCGAACATCGCGCGCATCGACCTGCGTTATGCCAACGGCCTGGCCGTGGCCTGGCGTGAGCCGGTGGAGCCGGCCGCGGCCGAGCAGAAAGTGAATTGAGGAGAGGCTGGACTAATGAATAGCGCGCAGAGCGGCAAGATGATCGTTGGCCTGGACATCGGCACCTCCAAGGTGGTGGCGCTGGTGGGCGAGGTGACGGCCGACGGCCAGCTGGAAATCGTCGGTATCGGCACCCATCCGTCGCGCGGGCTGAAGAAGGGCGTGGTGGTCAATATCGAGTCCACCGTGGCCTCGATCCAGCGCGCGGTGGAAGAGGCGCAGCTAATGGCCGGCTGCCGCATTCACTCCGCGTTCGTCGGTGTGGCCGGCAATCACATCCGCAGCCTCAACAGCCACGGTATCGTCGCCATCCGTGATCGTGAAGTGAGCCCGGCCGACATCGAGCGCGTGCTCGACGCCGCGCAGGCTGTGGCCATCCCGGCGGATCAGCGCGTGCTGCACACCCTGGCCCAGGATTACGTGATCGATAACCAGGAAGGCGTGCGCGAGCCGCTGGGCATGTCCGGCGTGCGCCTGGAGGCCAAGGTGCACGTGGTCACCTGCGCCGTGAATGCCGCGCAGAACATCGAGAAGTGCGTGCGCCGCTGCGGCCTGGAAGTCGACGACATCATCCTCGAGCAGCTTGCATCCGCTTATTCGGTACTGACCGAGGACGAGAAGGAGCTGGGCGTGTGCCTGGTGGACATCGGCGGTGGCACCACCGATATCGCCATCTTCACCGAAGGCGCGATTCGCCACACCGCGGTGATCCCGATTGCCGGTGACCAGGTCACCAACGACATCGCCATGGCCCTGCGTACGCCGACCCAGTACGCCGAGGAAATCAAGATCCGCTACGCCTGCGCCCTGGCCAAGCTGGCCGGTGCCGGCGAAACCATCAAGGTGCCGAGCGTCGGTGATCGCCCGCCGCGTGATCTCTCGCGCCAGTCTCTGGCCGAAGTGGTCGAGCCGCGTTACGACGAGCTGTTCACCCTGGTGCAGGCCGAGCTGCGCCGCAGCGGTTACGAAGACCTGATCCCGGCCGGCATCGTCATGACCGGCGGCACGGCGAAGATGGAAGGCGCGGTCGAACTGGCCGAAGAAATTTTCCACATGCCGGTTCGACTGGGCGTACCGCACAGCGTCAAGGGCATGGGCGACGTGGTGCGCAACCCGATTTATTCCACCGGTGTGGGTTTGCTGTTGTACGGGCTGCAGAAGCAGAACGACGGCATTTCCATGTCGGTGGGCAGTCCTTACCAGGACGAAAACAAAACCCCGGTACTCGAACGCATCAAGCGTTGGGTGCAAGGCAATTTCTAAATTTGCAGTAGGCGTTACAACTAGAAAGGAAGGAGAGGGATCATGTTCGAACTAGTAGATAACATTCCGCAAAGCGCGGTAATCAAAGTAATCGGTGTCGGTGGTGGCGGCGGCAACGCAGTCAATCACATGGCCGTCAGCAACATCGAGGGCGTCGAGTTCATCTGCGCCAACACCGATGCGCAGGCGCTGAAGAACATCGGCGCACGTACCGTGCTGCAGCTCGGCCCGGGCGTGACCAAGGGCCTGGGTGCCGGTGCCAATCCGGAAGTCGGTCGTCAGGCCGCGCTGGAAGATCGCGAGCGCATCGCCGAAGTGCTGCAAGGCACTGACATGGTGTTCATCACCACCGGCATGGGTGGCGGTACCGGCACCGGCGCTGCGCCGGTGATCGCTGAGGTGGCCAAGGAACTGGGCATTCTCACCGTGGCAGTGGTGACCCGTCCGTTCCCGTTCGAGGGCAAGAAGCGCATGGTCATCGCCGACGAGGGCATCCGCGCGCTGTCCGAGAGCGTCGACTCGCTGATCACCATTCCCAACGAAAAGCTGCTGACCATCCTCGGCAAGGACGCCAGCCTGCTGTCCGCCTTCGCCAAGGCTGACGACGTGCTGGCCGGCGCCGTGCGCGGTATCTCCGACATCATCAAGCGTCCGGGGATGATCAACGTCGACTTCGCCGACGTGAAAACCGTGATGAGCGAAATGGGCATGGCCATGATGGGCACCGGCTGCGCCAGCGGTCCGAACCGTGCGCGCGAAGCCACCGAAGCGGCGATCCGCAACCCGCTGCTGGAAGACGTCAACCTGCAGGGTGCGCGCGGCATTCTGGTGAACATCACTGCCGGTCCGGACCTGTCGCTGGGTGAGTATTCCGACGTGGGTAACATCATCGAGCAGTTCGCTTCCGAGCACGCCACCGTCAAGGTCGGCACCGTGATCGACGCCGACATGCGCGACGAGCTGCACGTTACCGTGGTCGCTACCGGCCTCGGCGCGCGCATGGAGAAGCCGGTGAAGGTGGTCGACAACACCGTTCAGGTCGCCGTCAGCCAGCCGGTTGCCCAGCAGCCTGCCGCGCAGCCGCGCAGCGAGCAGTCGGTCAACTACAAGGACTACGAGCGTCCCACCGTGCAGCGCCAGAGTCATGGCGGTGCGGCCACTGCAGCCAAGCTCAATACCCAGGACGACCTCGATTACCTGGATATTCCGGCTTTCCTGCGTCGCCAGGCTGATTGATGGAATTTATCAGGAGTATATGGGTGATTGGTGTTCAGCAAAGGTCGGTTCTGCTATCATTCCCGACCATTGTTGAAAACAGTTCGCAACTAGCGATATAGCGGCCAAGCCATGATCAGACAACGCACCCTGAAGAACATCATCCGTGCCACCGGCGTTGGCCTGCATTCGGGGGAGAAGGTTTACCTGACCCTGAAGCCGGCACCGGTGGATACCGGTATCGTGTTTCGTCGTACCGACCTCGACCCCGTCGTGGAAATCCGCGCGCTGGCCGGGAATGTCGGTGAAACCACCATGTCGACCACGTTGATCAATGGTGATGTCAAGGTGGATACGGTAGAGCACCTGCTTTCGGCCATGGCAGGCCTGGGCATCGATAACGCCTACGTCGAGCTCTCCGCGTCCGAAGTACCTATCATGGATGGTAGCGCTGGTCCCTTTGTATTCCTGATTCAATCCGCTGGCCTGCAGGAGCAGGAAGCGCCGAAGAAGTTCATCCGCATCCTGCGTGAGGTGACGGTGGAGGAGGGCGACAAGCGCGCCACCTTCGTACCTTTCGACGGCTTCAAGGTGAGCTTCGAGATCGACTTCGATCACCCCGTGTTCCGCAATCGTACGCAGAGCGCCAGTGTGGATTTCTCCAGCACGTCTTTCGTCAAGGAAGTCAGCCGGGCCCGCACCTTCGGCTTCATGCGTGACATCGAGTTCCTGCGTTCGCAGAACCTGGCACTCGGTGGCAGTGTGGAAAACGCCATCGTGGTCGACGAATATCGTGTGCTCAACGAAGACGGCCTGCGTTACGAGGACGAATTCGTCAAACACAAGATTCTCGATGCCATCGGCGATCTGTACCTGCTGGGCAACAGCCTGATCGGCGAGTTCAAGGGCTTCAAGTCTGGTCACGCGCTGAACAATCGTTTGCTGCGTACGTTGATCGAACAGACCGATGCCTGGGAAATGGTGACCTTCGAGGACGCCAAGCTCGCACCGATCTCTTACATGCGCCCGGTTGCGGCGGTGTAAACCAACTCTCTTTTCCAGCTTTATTTGAGGCCACCTTCGGGTGGCCTTTTTTATGGCCGGTCACTCTGTGGAGTGGGACTTTGGGGAGAGGGTCTCTGGCGCCATTTGTCTGGCGCCTGCCTCGAAACGAGTTTTACCGACGAGCGGAGCGGGGGCTTATTGGTCTTTCTGCGTGTGGCTGGCCAGGCGCTCGAGTGCCGCGCGTAGCCTGGGGTCGCTGATACCTTCGGCCGTTGCCTGGATGCTTTGTGCGGCGCTATTCGACAAGTGCAAGGTGCGACCGGTTCCACGATTCTGGCCGCCTTGAGGTTGCACCTTGAACATGATTTTCGTTAAGGTCGCGAATTCTTCAAGTGCCTGCAGTTGTCGTTGCAGTCTTCTTTGCTGATAACGCAGGCGTGTTGCCCAGTGGCCATCGGTCACGATCAATAACAAGCAGCCGTCGCGCCAGGACGCTACATGACAGTGTTCCCGGGCAGCAGGCTGCAGCTGGCTATCGACAAGACGCTGCAGGTGGGTAAGGCGTTGCGCCTGACCGAACAGCGCTTTCAGGGGCTTGGCTTCGCGTAACAGCTTAGCGGGTGCCTGGGCCGGCAAGGGACGAAACGTCATGGCAGGAAGCCTTAAGTTGCAGAGCCGTCATGGTAGCAGAGCGTGCTACCGGCCTGTGTTCTGCGAAAAGGGGAAGCCATTGCATATCATCTTGCTCAATAGCCGTCACGGTTCGGCGCGAACGATCAATCTGGACCTGCGCTGGTTGCTGCTCTCGGTCGTCCTGCTCCTGGTCCTGAGCCTTGCTGCCGGTGCTGCGATGGGCGCCAAGTGGTTGACCGCCGAACCTGTGGTCGACACCTCGCTGGTCGAAGCCCTCGACCAGCAGCGCGAGCAGGTCGGCGCCGTGCGCCAGGACGCGCAACGTCAGCTCGACGCCTTCGCTGTGCATGTTGCCGAGCTGCAGGCGCGTCTCACCCGGCTCGATGCCCTGGGTGAGCGCCTCACCGAACTGGCGGAACTGGACGCCGGTGAGTTCGACTTCTCCCTCAGTGTCGGTCAGGGCGGCGCGGAAGATCCACTGGGGGCTTCGGCCTATGCGCCGCCGCCTTTCATGAACGCCCTGGATGAGCTGGCGCTGCGCGTGGAGAGTCGTGAGCAGCAGTTGGAAGTGCTGGAGCAACTGCTTGGCGAGCGCCGCCTGAGTGAAGCGGAAACACTGTCCGGTCGCCCGGTCTTGCAAGGTTATGTATCGTCACCTTTCGGCCGTCGTGTGCATCCGCTGACCGGCCGCGCCAGTGTCCACAAGGGCATCGATTTCGCGGCCAAGCCTGGCAGTGACGTGGTTTCGGTGGCGGCGGGTGTGGTGACTTTTTCCGGCAGGAAGAATGGTTACGGCAATACCGTGGAAATCAGTCACACGGATGGTTACGTCACGCTCTATGCCCACAACCAGAGCAATACCGTGCAGATCGGCGATCTGGTGCAGCGCGGCCAGACCATCGCCAAGGTCGGCCGCAGTGGTCGCTCCACCGGTTATCACGTGCACTTCGAAGTCAGCAAGGATGGCCGACAGGTCAATCCCGCCCTCTATATCGCACGAGCCAACGGCGTCGAGTGAGTCAACGGCGATGGCTGGCCTTGAATTGCCAGCATTCATCCCCATATAAAGTTTCACGCCGCGCCCCTGGCTGACCGGGGATGCGTGGCCTGCGCCATCACACGGCAGCAACGGGCTGACAACGTCACTTTCCTCCCTGAGTTTTCCGGGTAGAATGCCCCCTTCGCCCGCAGCCATGCTGGCTGCCAGGTCGCGATTTGCGCCGACCTCCATCCATTCGCCGGAAGATCCTGTCGATATGTTTGCGCCTCTGTTTAAAAAACTTTTCGGAAGCAAGAATGAGCGTGAAGTCAAACGCTTGCTCAAGGCGGTGCAGTCCGTCAACGTCCTCGAAGAGCAGATGATCGCCCTCTCGGACGAGCAACTGCGTGGCAAGACCGAAGAGTTCAAGGGCCGTCTGGCTCAGGGCGAAACCCTCGACAAGCTGCTTCCCGAAGCCTTTGCCGTGGCCCGTGAGGCCGGTAAGCGAGTGATGGGCATGCGCCACTTCGATGTGCAGCTGATCGGCGGCATGACCCTGCATGAAGGCAAGATCGCCGAGATGCGTACCGGTGAGGGCAAGACCCTGGTAGGTACCCTGGCGGTTTACCTCAACGCGCTGTCCGGCAAGGGCGTGCACGTGGTCACGGTCAACGAATACCTGGCCCGCCGCGACGCCAATTGGATGCGTCCGCTGTACGAGTTCCTCGGCCTGACCGTGGGTATCGTCACCCCCTTCCAGCCGCCGGAAGAGAAGCGCGCCGCTTACGCCGCTGACATCACCTACGGCACCAACAACGAATTCGGTTTCGACTACCTGCGCGACAACATGGCCTTCAGCCTGGAAGACAAGTTCCAGCGCGAGCTGAATTTCGCCGTGATCGACGAAGTCGACTCCATCCTCATCGACGAAGCGCGTACCCCGCTGATCATCTCCGGTCAGGCCGAGGACAGCTCCAAGCTGTACATCGAGATCAACAAGCTGATCCCGCGCCTCAAGCAGCACATCGAGGAAGAGGAAGGCGTGGTGACTCAGGAAGGTCACTACAAGGTCGACGAGAAATCGCGCCAGGTCGAACTCAACGAGGCCGGCCACCAGTACGTCGAAGAGATGCTCACCGCTGCAGGCCTGCTGGCCGAGGGTGAGAGCCTGTATTCCGCGCACAACCTCGGTCTGCTGACTCACGTTTACGCCGGCCTGCGTGCGCACAAGCTGTTCAATCGCAATGTCGAGTACATCGTGCAGAACGGTCAGGTGATCCTGATCGACGAGCACACCGGCCGTACCATGCCAGGTCGCCGCCTCTCCGAGGGCCTGCATCAGGCCATCGAAGCGAAGGAAGGGGTGAACATTCAGGCCGAGAGCCAGACCCTCGCCTCGACCACCTTCCAGAACTACTTCCGTCTCTACAACAAACTGTCCGGCATGACCGGTACCGCCGACACCGAGGCTTTCGAGTTCCGCCAGATCTACGGTCTGGACGTGATGGTGATCCCGACCAACAAGCCGGTCGCGCGCAAGGACTTCAACGACCTGGTCTACCTGACCCAGGAAGAGAAGTACCAGGCGATCATCGCCGACATCAAGGACTGCCAGGCCCAGGGCCGGCCGATCCTGGTTGGTACCGCCACTATCGAAACCTCCGAGTACGTCAGCCAGTTGCTGAATCAGGAAGGTATCGAGCACAAGGTGCTCAACGCCAAGTTCCACGACAAGGAAGCCGAGATCATCGCCCAGGCCGGTCGTCCGGGCGCGCTGACCATCGCCACCAACATGGCCGGTCGTGGTACCGACATCCTTCTCGGTGGCAACTGGGAAGTGGAAGTCGCGGCGCTGGAAAACCCGACCGACGAGCAGATCGCGCAGATCAAGAGCGAGTGGCAGAAGCGTCACCAGCAGGTGATCGAAGCCGGCGGCCTGCATGTGATCGCTTCCGAGCGCCACGAATCGCGTCGTATCGACAATCAGCTGCGCGGTCGTGCCGGCCGTCAGGGTGACCCGGGTTCCAGCCGCTTCTACCTGTCGCTGGAAGACAACCTGATGCGCATCTTCGCCTCGGATCGGGTGAAGAACTTCATGAAGGCTCTTGGTATGCAGTCCGGCGAGGCCATCGAGCACCGCATGGTCACCAACGCCATCGAGAAGGCCCAGCGCAAGGTCGAGGGCCGCAACTTCGACATGCGCAAGCAACTGCTCGAATTCGATGACGTGGCCAACGAGCAGCGCAAGGTGATCTACCACATGCGCAACAGCCTGCTGGCTGCCGAGAGCGTTGGCGACACCATCGCCGAGTTCCGCGAGGAAGTGCTGACCGCTGCGGTCAACAACCACATCCCGCCGCAGTCGATGCCAGAGCAGTGGGACGTGGCTGGCCTGGAGTCGACGCTGCAGAGCGACTTCGGCATCAAGCTGCCGATCCAGCAGTGGCTGGATGAAGACGACAAGCTGTACGAGGAAACCCTGCGTGAGCGCATCCTGGCCGAGCTGCTGAGCGCGTACAACGAAAAGGAAACCCAGGCCAGTGCCGAGGCCCTGCGTACCTTCGAGAAGCAGATTCTGCTGCGCGTGCTGGATGACCTGTGGAAAGACCACCTGTCGACCATGGACCACCTGCGTCACGGTATTCACCTGCGCGGTTACGCGCAGAAGAACCCGAAACAGGAATACAAGCGCGAGTCCTTCGCCCTGTTCCAGGAGCTGCTGGAGTCGATCAAGCGCGACACCATTCGCGTGCTCAGCCACGTTCAGGTACGTCGCGAAGATCCGGCCGAAGAAGAAGCCCGACTGCGTCGCGAGGCTGAAGCGATGGCCGAGCGCATGCAGTTCCAGCACGCTGACGCTTCGGCCCTGGCGGCTGAAGAGAGCAATGGCGAAGAGGGCGACGTCGCTGTGGCTGCAGCGCCAGTACGCGCCGAGCCGAAGGTCGGCCGCAACGAACCGTGCCCTTGTGGCTCGGGCAAGAAGTACAAGCACTGCCACGGTCAGATCGGCTGATCATGGCAGCTGCGCGCCGCTAAAGGCGCTTGCAGTAGAGAGGGCTTCGGCTATGCTGTCGCCGCCCTCGATGACGCCGCGACGGCTCTGCCGCTCGCGGCGTTTTACCATCTTTCAGACCGCCTGGCGGTCGGCAACGTCTCACAAGGAGCTCACCTTATGGCTGTTGGTCTTGGCCCGCTGTCTACCCTGCACCCGGTTCCTGGTTTCGAGCTGGGCATCGCCTCAGCCGGCATCAAGCGTCCCGGGCGCAAGGATGTGGTGGTGATGCGCTGTGCCGAAGGTTCGCGTATTGCCGGGGTGACAACCACCAACGCCTTCTGTGCGGCGCCGGTACTGATCACTCGCGAGCGCCTGGGTGGTGAAGTGCGTTATCTGCTGACCAATACCGGCAATGCCAATGCCGGTACCGGCGCCGATGGCTTGGCCCGTGCGCGCCGTGCCTGTGCACGCCTGGCCGAGCTGACCGGTGTAACCGAAAGCGCCGTACTGCCGTTCTCCACCGGTGTGATCGGCGAGCCGCTGCCGGTGGAGAAGATCGAGTCCGCATTGCAGGCCGCGCTGGATGATCTCAAGGCCGACAACTGGGAAGCGGCTGCCACCGGCATCATGACCACCGACACCCTGCCCAAGGGCGCCAGCCGGCAGTTCCAGCATGATGGCGTGACCATCACCGTGACCGGCATCTCCAAGGGCGCCGGCATGATCCGGCCGAACATGGCGACCATGCTCGGCTACATCGCCACTGACGCCAAGGTCGCTCAGGGCGTGCTGCAGGATCTGGTGCGCGACGCGGCGAACAAGTCGTTCAACCGCATCACCATCGACGGTGATACCTCCACCAACGACTGCTGCATGCTGATCGCCACCGGCCAGGCGGCCCTGGCGGAAATCACCGAGGCCTCCGGCGAGTTGTTCGCCAAGCTCAAGCAGGCCGTGTTCGAGGTGTTCATGGAGGTGGCGCAGGCCATCGTCCGTGACGGCGAAGGTGCGACCAAGTTCGTCACTGTTCAGGTCAATGCTGGTGGCACCCATCAGGAGTGCCTGGACGTGGCTTACACGGTGGCCCACTCGCCGCTGATCAAGACCGCACTGTTCGCCTCCGACCCGAACTGGGGACGCATCCTCGCTGCTGTCGGCTATGCCGGCGTACCGCAACTGGATGTGAGCAAGATCGACGTGTTCCTCGGCGAAGTCTGCATCGCCAGCAAGGGTTGCCGTGCAACCACCTACACCGAAGAGCAGGGAGCGGCGGTGATGGCCCGTGAGGAAATCACCATCCGTATCGAGCTGGGACGCGGCACCTGCAGCGAGACCATCTGGACCACCGACCTGTCCCACGAGTACGTCAAGATCAACGCCGAATACCGCACCTGATCGCGTCCTGCTCGTCCGTATTCCCGCGCCTCATGACCCCATGACGCGCGGGAATTTGCTATTCGGGAGGCAGGCTTTTAACGTCGAGTGACTTCATTCCCGAGGACGCGCGAGATGGCACTGAAACTGGTGATTGGCGACAAGAACTATTCCTCCTGGTCGTTGCGCGCCGCGCTGACTGTCGAGCTGGCTGGAGTGGAATGTGAAGAAGTGCTGGTGCGCCTGTATCAGCCCGACAGCCGCGCGCAATTGCAGCGTCATTCGCCCACCGGCAAGGTGCCTGTGCTGCTCACCGAGCAGGGACCGGTGTGGGATTCGCTGGCGATAGCCGAATATCTGGCCGAGTGCTACCCCGAGGTGCAGCTATGGCCGCAGGATCGCCAGGCCCGCGCCTTGGCGCGTAGTGTCTGTGCGGAGATGCACAGTGGCTTCAGCGCTCTGCGCAGCCACCTGCCGATGGATCTGGCGCGTGACAAGGCGCTGACCGAGCTGCCGGACGCGGCGCAGGCCGATATCGATCGTATTTGCGCGATCTGGGCCGATTGCCGCGAGCGCTTCGCCACTTCAGGCAACTATCTGTTCGGTCAGGCCAGCATTGCCGATGCCTTCTATGCGCCGGTCGCCGCGCGTCTGCGCAGTTATCATGTGGCGCTACCGACAACGGCAGCAGCCTATGTCGAAACCATCTACCGCTGGCCGGCGTTCCGGCGCTGGTATCAGGCAGCATTGCAGGAGGTAAGGGGGTGAAGCGCGTTCATGTCGCAGCAGCGTTGATTCGGGGTGTCGATGGACGCATCCTGATCGCCAGGCGACCCGATGACAAACACCAGGGCGGTCTGTGGGAGTTTCCCGGCGGCAAGGTGGAGGACGGTGAGGCGGTGCGGATCGCCCTTGATCGTGAACTGCAGGAGGAACTGGGGATTCGTCCGCAGGCTGCGCGCCCGCTGATCCAGATTCGCCACGACTACCCGGACAAGCAGGTGTTGCTGGACGTCTGGGAAGTCTCGGCCTTCAGTGGCGAGCCGCATGGTGCCGAGGGCCAGCCATTGGCCTGGGTCAACGAACGGCAGTTGCTGGAATACGAATTCCCCGCCGCCAACAAACCCATAGTCGCTGCCGCGCGCTTGCCGGAGCGCTACCTGATCACCCCGGATGGCCTGCAGTCGAGTGAGCTGCTTGCCGGCATCCGCAGTGCTCTGGCGCAGGGGGTAAGGCTGATACAGCTGCGCGCGCCGAACATGTTCGACCCGCAATACCGCGATCTGGCTGTCGACGTGCAAGGGCTGTGTGCCGGCAAGGCGCAACTGATGCTCAAGGGACCGCTGGAGTGGTTGGGCGATTTTCCCGCGGCTGGCTGGCACCTGACGGCTGAACAGCTGCGCAAGTATGCCGCTGGCGGCCGCCCTTTCCCTGAGGGTCGCTGGCTGGCGGCGTCCTGCCACAATGCCGAGGAGCTGTCGCTGGCCATGCAGATGGGCGTGGATTTCGTCACCCTATCCGCCGTGCAGGCGACCGCGACTCATCCCGAGGCGCAGCCGCTGGGCTGGGACGCTGCAAGCGAGATGCTGACTCATTTCAACCTGCCGGCTTATCTGCTGGGCGGCGTAGGCCCGGCGGATATCGAGCGCGCCTGGCAGATCGGCGCCCAAGGCGTGGCCGGAATCCGCGCGTTCTGGCCGTAGTAGGGTGCGCCGTGCGCACCGAGCAGCTATCGCAGTATTTCAGGTGCTCACGGCGCACCCTACGCTCAAGTTTCTGGTTTTAGGGTTTGTCTGCCGCCTTCCACAGCACCTCGGCGATGCCCTGGCGTTTGGCGATCAGGCGGGCCGCGACGAACAGCAGGTCGGAGAGGCGGTTGACGTAGGCGAGGCCCTCACCACGTAGCGGTTCCACGGCGTTGAGGTGCTGACAGCGGCGCTCGCTGCTGCGCGCGAGGCTGCGGCAGACGTGGGCTTGGGCTATCAGCCTGGAGCCGCCGGGCAGGATGAAGTTTTCCAGTGGGCCGACCTCTTCGTTCCAGTTGTCGATGGCCGTCTCCAGGCGCTGCACTTCTACCTGCTGCAAGGCCTGGTACTCGGGCATCGCCAGTTCTCCACCGAGGTCGAACAGGCGGTGTTGGCAGGGGCTCAGCACCTCGCTGATCTCCTTGAGTGCCGGCCAGGTCGTGGCGGCATCATCCAGTTCGGCAAGCAGCAGGCCGAGCTGGCTGTTGAGCGTGTCCAACTCGCCTATGGCTTCGATGCGTGGGTGGTCTTTGCCGACCCGTCGGCCGTCGGCCAACCCGGTTTCGCCTTTGTCGCCAGTGCGGGTGTAGATCTTCGAGAGGCGAAAGCCCATGTCTCAGAGTCCTGTGTGATCGGGCAGCGAGGCCAACGGCAGGCGCAGGGTGAAACAGGTGCCCTGGCCCGGCGTGGAGTGCACTTCCATCTGCCCTTTATGATTGTTGGTGATGATGAAGTAGGAGACCGCCAGGCCGAGTCCGGTGCCCTGGCCCACCTCCTTGGTGGTGAAGAAGGGTTCGAAGATGCGTTTGCGCACCGCCTCGCTCATGCCGGTGCCGTTGTCTTCCACCTGGACCTCTGCCCAACTACCGGCCTGCCGAGTGCGCAGGATGATGCGGCCGGGCTCGGTATCCTCGTCGCGCTGGTGAATGGCCTGGGCGGCGTTCTTCAGCAGGTTGAGCAGCACCTGCTCCAGTTCGTTGGCGGTGCCGGCCACTGGGCCCAGCAGCGGATCGAACTGGCGCACGATCTCCAGGGTCTTGAAGTCGAAACTGTCGGTCAGGTCGAAGTCGTTACCGGCGATCTCCAGAGCTTGGTCGATCAGCGCCGGCAGATCGCAGGGCGATAGCTGGCGGTCGCTGCGGCGACTGAAGCTGAGCATGTGGCTGACGATCTTGGCGGCGCGCTGGCCGGCCTGCTGGATGCCGTCGAGCAGGCGCGGTACCTCACGGGCCTCCATATAGTGCTCAATGGCAGGCAGGCTGACGCCGGCCTGTTCGGCCTGTTCGATATTCTTTTCCAGGCCCGGCGACAGGCGCCGGCGGATGTTCTGTACGTTGTGCAGGATGGCACCGAGCGGGTTGTTGATTTCATGCGCCATGCCCGCCGCCAGGCCGCCGACCGAGAGCATCTTCTCCGATTGCACCATCATTTCCTCCAGGGCCAGGCGCTGGGTGATGTCGTCGATACGGATCACCACGCCCCGTCCGGCGCTGCCCATCAGCGGGTAGAAGGTCAGGGCGTAGTGGTGGGGCTCTTCGTCCTTGTGCCAGGTCACGCGCTCGATCTTTTCCACCTTGTGCTGTTCGGCGGTGCGCTTGAGTTGGGGTAGGAACGGCTTGAGTGGCGGGAAGGCGAGAAACACCGGCTGATTCAGCGCCTCCTCCAGGCGCGTCCCGGACAGGGCGCTGGCCTCCTGATTCCACTGCGTCACATAGAGCTGTTCGTCGAGGGCGATCAGCGCTGAGGGCATGGAGTCGATGATACTGTTGAGGTAGTTCTGAAAGCCGGTGAGTTTCTTCTCGATCTTGCTGCGGACCTGCACTTCCAGCTCCAACTTGCGGTTGGAGTGGCGGGTTTCCTCGGCCAGGCTCTGCGCCTGATCGAAGGCCTGCTGGGCGTCGTCGCGGGCACGCTTGAGCTGCTGCTCGCGGGCCTCCATGCGCATCAGCATGGTATTGAACGCATCGGCCAGGCTGCCGATCTCGTCCTGATTGCCGCGATTGGCGCGCAGCGCATAGTTCTCTTCGCGGGTGACCTGGCGTGACAACTCTTCCAGGCGGCGAATGGGTTTGGTCACCAGGCGTTTGATCTGCCTGGCCACCAGCATCCACAGCAGCACGCTGAACGCCAGAATCACCAGGCTCGCGGTCAGGGTGCCGGTATAGAAGGCACCAGGCAATTCGCTGGAAGCCACCAGCAGCAGGGCGCCGGGGCGACCGCTGGGATGGGGCAGGTCGACCAGTAGGTTGGTGCGAAAGGCCGTTTCGCGCCAGTTCTGCAGATGGCTCAGTTGCTGCGGTAGCTGCAGTTTTTCACCGCGTTGCAGTTGTGCCAGGCTGTTGCCATTGCTGTCGTAGATAACCGCTGCACGCAGGGGCGCGTAATCGTCCAGGCGTTTGAGCAGGGCTTCGGCCGAGGCGGACGAGTGCAAGGCTTCCTTGCTCAGCGTCGGGCTGGCAATGAGCCGGCCGAGGGTGTGCAGGGCCTGTGGCGCCATGCTTTCCTGGGTGATCCAGTAGGCTGCGCTGATGAAAGCCAGATTGGCCACCAGCATCACGGCGGCGAGCAACACCAGCAGTGCGGCGAGCAGTTTGCGGCCCACCGGCAGGTTTTCGAGGCGCTGACGCAGTCTCATGAGGTTATCGTTGTGGCGAGTGAGGACGGCAGGTTAGCGCGCCAGGGCAGTCATTGCCACGGCTCGGGCCGCTAGTTCAAGGGCAAGCCACGGTCGTCGAGATGCCTGAGCAGGCGCTGCTGCAGATGCTGCAGGTGCGGCACATGCAGTTGATGACGCTGCGCCGCGGCGCAGGCGTAGCCAAGCAGATAGCTGATCTCGGTGCGACGCCCCTGTGCAACGTCCTGATGCATGGAGGAGTAGTTCGCCGCCGTGGCGCTGATCACGCGTTGTACCTCTTCATGCAGATTCTCTGCGGCTGCGGGCTGGCCGCAGCGTTGCAGCAGCTCGTCGAGTTCGATGCACAGGGTGGCGACTTCGGCAGGGTGCTCGATCAGGCCGCCATTGCGACAGTCATGCAGTACGGTGAGCGGGTTGATCGCGCAGTTCAGCGCCAGCTTGCGCCACAGGCGCGTGAGGATATCCGGGCTCCACTGGTGAACGATGCCCGCGCGCTGCAGTTCGTGCAGCCAGGTTGGTGGCTGGGGATCGCTGGGGTCACCCAGCCAGTTGTGGCCATTGCCGGCGAACACCACCTGAAAATCGGCTGGACGAAAAGCCCCTTCGGTGCTGGAGACGAACAGGCAACGTTGCTTGGGTAGGCGTTGGGCAACTTCATCCTGGCTGCCCAGGCCATTTTGCAACAGCAGCAGCTCGGCGCCAGGCGCCAGGCGCTTAGCGACGGTCGCCACCGCGCTTGGCGCGTCATAGGCCTTGCAGGCCAGCAGCAGGCGATAGATGGGCGTATCGGCTTGCGGCAACTCCGCGGCAATGGCGTATTGCTGAGCCTGGCCTGATTCGATAAGCGTCAGGCCGCCTGCCTGCTGATAGGCTTCGAGGCGTTGCCGGTTGCGCAGGATGAGCCTGACCGGCATGCCTGCACGGGCCAGGCGTGCGGCCCAGAGGCTGCCGAGGCTGCCAGCGCCGAGGATGTGCCAGGTCACGGCAGAGGCAGGCGCATGGCTGCTACCCGGCCGCTGGCGTAAGACTCTGGCAGCAGATTTTGCGCATGCTGAATCAGTTGTTCGGGGTCGGTGGGCAGCGCCTTGGCGTCCAGACCGACCAGGCTGATGCCGGCTTTCAGCGTAATGAACCCTTCGCTGGTCTTGAACGCTTTGTAGTTGAGGCCTTCGTGCAGGCGCTTGAAGCTGCTCGGCGAGCACTCGTGCAGGTCGTCGAGCAGGGTGATCAGGCCGAAGTGGTTGTCGTCCAGGCGCGTCAACACGTCCAGTGGCCTGACGAGCTGCTGCAGGCGCCGTGCAACGCCATGCAGCAGCTCGTTGAAGAAGCGGTCACCGTACTGGTGGCGCAGCTGACCGGCGTCCTGCAGGCCGATCAGCAGGTAGCACACGGCGCCGCCG
Source organism: Ectopseudomonas toyotomiensis (assembly GCF_017167985.1). Taxonomy (NCBI): domain Bacteria; kingdom Pseudomonadati; phylum Pseudomonadota; class Gammaproteobacteria; order Pseudomonadales; family Pseudomonadaceae; genus Ectopseudomonas; species Ectopseudomonas toyotomiensis. The sequence goes on from NZ_CP070505.1 coordinate 3,428,817, forward strand.
CGCGACTCGATCTGGCGCAGGCTGTCGGTGAGCTTCTGGCGCAGATAGCGCGGGTTGCCCAGGCCGGTGAGCGGATCGACCAGATTGCGCCGCTCCAGGCTGGCGATGTTCTGCGTGAGCATGCGGTTCTCGTGCAGCAGGCGCTGCAGGGTGTTGCACAGGCGATCCGCGGCGTACACGCGTGGCACCAGTTGTTCGTTCATTGCCGCCTTGCTGATGAAGTCATCGACGCCACGGTCGAAGGCTTCGCCCAGGACGTTTTCGCCTTCCTTGCCGGTCAGCAGGATGATGTAGGTGTAGTGGTCGGCGGTCTCGTCCAGCTGGCGCACCCGCGCGGTCAGCTCCAGGCCGTCGATCTCGGGCATCAGCCAGTCGGCCAGAAGCACGCTGGCGGGACGCTGTTCGAGCAACTGCAGCGCTTCGCTGGCGCTGCTGGCGAAACGCACGTCCTGATAGCCGGCCTGGCTCAGTGCACGACCGATCATGGCGCTGGAGAACTTGGCGTCGTCCACCACCAGGATGCTGAGATGGGGGTTGGGCATGTGGCTGGCTCGCAGACAGAGAGGAAGGACGCCAAACGGCGCGTATCAGTCTGGATATAATGGGCCCGCCATAGTTATCGTCAAGTCAGGCGCGTTCACTCCGTGAAGAGGATCGCGCCGTCCATCAGGAGCCCACTCATGCCTTCGTTCGACATCGTGTCTGAACTGGACAAACACGAACTGACCAATGCGGTCGACAATGCTATCAAGGAGCTCGACCGCCGTTTCGACCTGCGTGGCAAATGCAGCATCGAGAGCAAGGACAAGGCACTGACCTTGACCGCCGAAGCCGAGTTCATGCTCGAGCAGATGCTCGATATCGTGCGCAGCAGCCTGATCAAGCGCAAGATCGACTGCCAGTGCATGGAAACCAAGGAGCCCTACGCCTCGGGCAAGGTGATGAAGCAGGAAGTCACCTTCCGTGAAGGTATCGACAAGGAGCTGGCGAAGAAGATCGTCGCCCACATCAAGGACGCCAAGCTCAAGGTGCAGGCCGCCATCCAGGGCGAGCAGGTGCGCGTCACCGGCAAGAAGCGTGACGACCTGCAGGAAGCCATCGCCCTGCTGCGTGGCCATGACTTCGGCATGCCGCTGCAGTACAACAACTTCCGCGATTGAACCTTTGCGGCGCTGCGGCGTCGCAGGCTAGGTTGATAGCATTTTGACCGCCATGGCATGCCATGGCGGTTTCGTTTCATGCACAGGAAAACGGGAGTACCCCTATGGAGATGAACGTCGACGAACTGGTCAAGCTGTCCGAGGCCTGGCTGCCGGTGGTGCTTGAGTACAGTGGCAAGCTGACCCTGGCCGTGATCACGTTGCTGGTAGGCTGGTGGCTGATCAGTCGGCTGACGTCGAGCATCGGGCGCATGCTCGAAGCGCGCAAGGTCGATCGCGCGCTGAGCAGCTTTATCAGCAGTCTGGTCAGCATCGTGCTGCGCATTCTGCTGCTGATCAGCGTGGCGTCGATGATCGGTGTGGAGACCACTTCGTTCATCGCCATGATCGGTGCGGCGGGTCTGGCCATCGGCCTGGCGTTGCAGGGCAGCCTGGCCAACTTCGCAGGCGGCGTGCTGATCATGCTGTTTCGTCCCTTCCGCGCGGGTGACTGGATCGAGGCGCAGGGGGTGTCCGGCAGCGTCGATAGCATCCAGATCTTTCATACCACGTTGAAGACGGCGGACAACAAGGTGGTGATCGTGCCCAATGGTGCGCTGTCCAACGGCCACATCACCAACTACTCGCGCGAGCCGCGTCGGCGTGCCGACATCAATATCGGTATCGATTACTCCAGCGACATCAAAAAAGCGCGCGAGGTGCTGCTGGAAATTGCCCAAGACCCACGCGTGCATGTCGAGCCGGCGCCGGTGGTATTCGTCACTGGGCTGGGTGACAGTGCGGTGAACCTGTCGCTGCGCGTGTGGGTGGCGACTGGCGACTTCTGGCCGGTGACCTTCTCTTTTACCGAGCTGGCCAAGGAGCGTCTGACCGAGGCGGGTATCGGCATTCCGTTCCCGCAGCGCGTGGTGCATCTGGCCAAAGCGGAGTAAGGCCGCTGAAATGAAAAGCCCCGGTCGATCCGGGGCTTTTTTCTGTCTGCCAATCAGGCCTTGTCGAGCGCAGGTGGAGTCGCATCCGGCAGTGGCTGGCGTTTGTCGCGGCGCCACTGGATAACGATAAGCAGCAGTGTCGGTATACCCATCAGCGCCGTGGCGAGGAAGAAGTGGGCGTAGCCGAGGCTTTCCACCATCACGCCGGAATAGCCACCGATCAGGCGCGGCAGCAGCAGCATGATGGAGCTGAGCAGGGCGTACTGGGTGGCGGAGAATTTCAGGTTGGTCAGGCTCGACAGATAGGCGACGAACGCCGAGGTGGCCAGGCCGGCGCTGAAGTTATCGCAACTGATGGTGACGATCAGCATGTTCAGGTGCGGGCCCATGCCCACCAACAGCATGAACATCAGGTTGGTGGCCGCCGATGCGGCTGCACCGATCAGCAGAATCGGCATGATGCCGAAGCGCACGATCAACAGGCCGCCGACCCCGGCGCCGAGCAACGTCATCACCAGGCCGAATACCTTGCTGACACTGGCGATCTGCTCCTTGGTGAAACCCTGGTCGATGTAGAAAACGTTGGCCATCACGCCCATCACGGTATCGGACAGGCGATAAGTGGCGATCAGACTCAGCAGCAGCAGTGCCTGCCAGCGGTAGCGCACGATGAAATCGTTGATCGGCGTGAGCACCGGGGCCATACCGCCCCAGAACAGGCTGGAGATCGACAGGCTGGTGAGCAGGGTATAGAGCAGCGCACGCAGGAAGGCGCGGTCGTAGTAGAGCAATTCCTGCAGGCTTATCTGGCCCTGGAACAGCAGCATCAGGTCACTTTCGTAGAATTGGGTGACCATGGCCGGGATGGCGATCAGCAGGATGATAAGCAGCAGCACGGAAAGTAACTGGTGGAAGAACCCGTACCTCGCTGCCGCGGTTTTCAGCACCGGTGCCAGCCCGCCCCAGAACAGCCCGGATGCACAGACGCAGGCCAGGGTGCTGTAGAGCATGGCGCGGAGGAAGGCGCGGTCGTTGTAGAGCAGCTCCTGCATGCCGACGTCGCCGAGCAGCATCGGCACCAGATCGCTCTGGTAGAACTGGATGAACATGGTCGGCACGGCGATGATCAGCATGATGACCGCGCTGATTGCCAGCAACTGGTGGAAAAATCCGTGCTTGGGCGGCGCGACATGGATGTGCGGCGGTGCTGGCGGCTCGCGCATCCAGATGGAGGTGAGCAGGCCTGGCAGCATCAGCAGGGCGAAAAGCATATAGGTACCGGTCCAGGCGCTGAACTGGTAGTCCTTGGCGGTCGAGCCGAAGCCTTCGGCGAAATACAGCGCGCCGGCGGTGGCCAGCAGCGCGGCCACCCGGTAACCGGTCATGTAGGCGGCAGCCAGCGCGGCCTGATGTTCGTCGCCGAGAATTTCCAGTCGGTAGGCGTCGACGGCGATATCCTGAGTGGCCGAGGCGAAGGCCACCAGTACGGCGAGGGCGATCAGCGAGGACAGGTGCGTTTGCGGGTCGTAATTGGCCATGCCGATCAGGCCGATGGCTACCAGACCTTGCGACAGCACCAGCCAGGAGCGGCGCCGGCCAAGCTTGCCCAGCAATGGCAGGCGCCACTGGTCGAGCATGGGCGCCCACACCCATTTGAAGGCGTAGGCCAGGCCGATGAGGCTGGCGAAACCGATGGTTTCACGCGCCACTCCGGCTTCGCGCAGCCATACCGACAGGGTGGAGAACACCAGCATGTAGGGCAGGCCGGCGGCGAAGCCCAGAAGCAGCAGCGCCAGTGTGGCGGGGTTGGCGTAGGTCGCGAGGGCTTCTCGCCAGGATTTGCGTGGCATCAGGCTCGAATCTGGGCTGGGGGGAGTCTTGGTAGGGCGCACTCTAACTGCTGTGCTCCATCGGACGCCAGCCGTGACGGCGCATATCCACCCGTTCGTTCAGGATGCTGATGCCCTCCGCACGCAGGCGCGCCCGTTGTTCGGCCCCGGAAGGATTGCCGGCAGCCAGGCTGAGGCGTCCGCCAGCGGCAATCACCCGATGCCAGGGCAGCGTGGTGCCGTTCGGTAATTGGCTCAGCGTACGACCAACCCAGCGTGCAGCGCGGCCAAGACCGGCCAACTGGGCCAGTTCGCCATAGCTGACGACCTTGCCTTCCGGTACCTGTGCCAATACCAGATACAGCGCTTCGCGACGCGCCTCGACGCTTGCCGGTGGTGGTGCCTGCCATGCAGACTCTGGCGGTTTCGTCTTGCCCATAGGGTTCGTCCTTATCATGCGCGTACTGATCGCCTTGTTCCTTTTTACCCTGGCAGCCCCGCTCTGGGCCGATACCGTTTGGCTGGACAACGGTGATCGACTCAGTGGTGAGATCATCCTCCTCGACGGCGGCAAGCTGGCGCTCAAGACCAAATATGCCGGCCAGGTGCTGATCGACTGGAAGGATATCGATACCCTCAGTTCGGACAAGCCCCTGCTGGTGCGCCTTAGCGGCTTCGACAACGAACGCAGCGAAAGGTTGTCGGCTGCTGGTAGCGGTATGGTAAGGGTGCAAGGCGAGCGCGAGTACACCCTGCCGCTGGCGCAGATCAAACGCCTGGTGCCGCCGCGGCCGCTGCTGGAGGACCGTCTCTGGGAAGGCAACCTCGATGCCAAGCTGGACATGAAGCGCAACCAGAACGATGTCGATGAATGGAAGCTCAAGGGCAATACCCGTGTCGAGCACGGGCGCTGGCGCCATGTGCTCAGTGGCGAGCTGGAGCGTGAAACCAAGAACGACAGAAAGGTCGAGGACAACTGGGAACTGGAGTACGACCTCGATCGCTTTTTCACCGAGCACTGGTTCTGGCGGGTGGGCGTGGAGCAGGCCGAGGACGAATTCGAGACTGTCGATCGCCAGCGCATCGTCGGTACCGGCCCCGGTTATCGCTTCTGGGATGACGAACTCGGGCGTTTCGACCTGATCGGCCAGTTCAATCGCGTGCGTCTGGAGTCGGACGTTGCCGATCTGGCGTTCAATACCACTTCGCTGGAGCTGGATTACAAGCGCCTGCTGTGGGGCACGCGGCTGGAGTTCTATGCCAATGCCCAGCTGCAGATCCCGCATATCGAAGAAATCGACTACGTGCTCGATAGCGAATTCGGCCTGCGCTACCGCCTCAACCAATGGGCGCGCTTATCGCTTTTGTACGAGCTGGATCAGTTGCGAGCCCCAGGGCAGACGGTTTCGGATCGGCATTATCTGATCGGTATCGGCGTGGGGTGGTGATGCCGTCGGGCGGCACGCCGCCCGACGGAAAAAGCTGAACTCTGCGTATTCGGCCCGGTCAGCTGTTGCTCTGGCGCCGGGGTTGCGGATAATGCCCGGCTTTCGCCCACCAACGCCATTACCCAACTTATGTCGCGCTCTACATCGCTGTCCCTGCTAGGCCTGAGCATCGCTCTGTGCAGTTCCGCCACTTTCGCCGATACCGTCTGGTTGAAGAACGGTGACCGTCTCTCCGGCACCATCCGCTTCTTCGACGGCAGCAAACTGCTGCTGGAAACCGACTACGGTGGCTCCATCCCGCTGGACTGGAAGAAAATCGCCACCCTGGAAAGTGATCACGAACTGCTGGTCAAGCTCGGGCCGGTAGATGGCGAGCGTGCCAAGTCGCTGCTGGCGGCTGAGCCGGGCAAGGTCACCCTGGCCAATGGCGAGTCGCCGAAGACCATCGAGCTGTCGCAGATCGAACAGATCATGAAGCCCAAGCCGCTGGTGGAGGATTTCACCTGGAAGGGCAACATCGACCTTGGTCTCGACTACAAGCGCGGCGAGCGCGACTCTGATGATTACGACGTCGATATCAAGACCCAGGCCCGCCACGGTCTCTGGCGGCACAATGCGCTTGCCGACTACAACCGCGAGCTGAAAGACGACGTTGTCAGTACCGACAACTGGAGCGCCGAGTACGCGCTCGATCGCTTCCTCACGGAAAAATGGTTCTGGCAGGGGCGCTTCGAGTACAAGCGCGACCGTATCGAAGAGGTGGAGCGTCAGCGCACTCTCGGTACCGGCCCGGGTTACCAGTTCTGGGATGACGAGCTGGGTGCGTTCTCCATTGCTACCCTGGCCAACCGCAGCGATTACCGCTACAGCAATGGCGAGCAGGATCGCTTCTACGCCATGAGCGTGAAGTGGGACTACAACCGCTACCTGATCGGCAAGACCGTCGAGCTGTTCAGTGTCGGTGAGCTCGGGCGTCCGCTCAGTGGGGCGGCGGACTACAGCCTGGATGCCGAGGTCGGTCTGCGCTACAAGGTGACCGACTGGGCGTCGCTGAACATGAAGGCCGAGAAGGATATCGTCAGTGGTGCCGAGGGCGATCTGGACGAAACCCGCTATACCCTTGGCTTCGGTGTCGGCTGGTAGGTTCTGGCATTGCAAACGAAAAGCCCGCGATCTGCTCGCGGGCTTTTTATTGGGCGGCGGAGTCAGGCTTCTTCCGGTTCCCGTTGTTTCCAGCCAGCGCCACCGGGCAGCACCAGATTGAGCAGCAGCGCAGTGATCGCGCACAGGGAAATCCCTGACAGGGCGAATTCCTTGCCGCCGATGACCATGCCGCCGATGCCGAACACCAGGGTCACCGAGACAATGATCAGGTTGCGCGCTTCGGAGAGGTCGACCTGGTGGCGAATCAGGGTGTTGAGGCCGACCACGGCGATGGAGCCGAACAGCAGGCAGAGAATGCCGCCCATCACCGGGACCGGAATACTCTGCAGGGCCACACCGAACTTGCCGATGAAGGCCAGGGCGATGGCGAATACCGCAGCCCAGGTCATGATCTTCGGGTTGTAGCTCTTGGTCAGCATCACCGCGCCGGTGACTTCGGCGTAGGTGGTGTTGGGTGGACCACCGAACAGGCCGGCTGCCGAGGTGGCGAGGCCGTCACCGAGCAGGGTGCGGTGCAGGCCTGGCTTCTTGACGAAGTTCTTGCCGGTGACGTTACCGATCGCCACCACGCCGCCGATGTGCTCGATGGCTGGCGCCAGGGCGACCGGGACCATGTACAGAATGGCGCCCCAGTGCAGCTCCGGGGTGACGAAGTTGGGTATGGCGAGCCAGGCGGCTTGTTCAACGGCACTGGTGTCGATCACGCCGAGCACCGCGGCGATGGCGCAGCCAACGGCGATGCCGGCGAGGATCGGCACCAGGCGGAAGATGCCGCGCCCTAGCACTGCCACCAGCAGGGTGGTGATCAGCGCCGGCATCGAAATCATCATCGCCGTGCTGTACGGCACCAGTTCGATGCTGCCATCACCGGCCTTGCCCATGGCCATGTTCACCGCTACCGGCGACAGCGCCAGGCCGATGGAGATGATCACCGGAGCGATCACCACTGGTGGCAGCAGGCGGTCGATGAAGCTCGGGCCGCGCAGTTTGACCAGCGCCGAGAGCAGGATGTAGACCACACCGGCCGCGATCACGCCGCCCATCACCGCCGGCAGGCCGAACTCGCCTTTGGCCGCCAGAATCGGTGCGATGAAGGCGAAGCTGGAGGCCAGGAAAACCGGCACCTGGCGCTTGGTCACCAATTGGAACAGCAGGGTACCGATGCCGGCGGTGAACAGCGCGACGTTGGGGTCCATGCCGGTGATAAGCGGCATCAGCACCAGGGCGCCGAAGGCCACGAACAGCATCTGTGCGCCGGAAATGCCCTGGCGCCACAGCGGATCGTTGAATTCCGTTTGCGACATGTCAGGCGTCCTTCTGCTTGGTGCCGAAGATCTTGTCACCGGCATCGCCCAGGCCCGGAATGATGTAGCCGTGTTCGTTCAGACGCTGATCGATGGAGGCGGTGAAGATGGTCACGTCCGGGTGAGCCTTCTCGACCGCCTTGATGCCTTCTGGCGCGGCGACCAGGACCATGGCGCGAATGTCCTTGCAGCCAGCTTTCTTCAGCAGGTCGATGGTGGCGACCATCGAGCCGCCAGTGGCCAGCATCGGGTCGATGATCAGCGCCAGGCGCGAGTCGATTTCCGGCGCGAGCTTTTCTAGGTAGGTGTGCGCTTCCAGGGTTTCCTCGTTGCGTGCCACACCCACGGCGCTGACCTTGGCGCCGGGGATCAGACTGAGCACGCCATCGAGCATGCCGATGCCGGCGCGCAGGATCGGAACCACGGTGATTTTCTTGCCGGCGATCTTCTCGACTTGCACGGTGCCCGCCCAGCCTTCGATGTCGTAGGCTTCCAGCGGTAGGTCGTTGGTGGCTTCATAAGTCAGCAGGGCGCCCACTTCCTGGGCCAGCTCACGGAAATTCTTGGTGCTGATATCGGCGCGGCGCATCAGGCCGATCTTGTGACGGATCAGCGGGTGGCGGATCTCGCGAGTGGGCATGGGCTGGGATCTCCAACGGGGCTCTGGGAAAAATCGCGTTAGATTAAAGCATTGCTCATGCCAAGTGGTGGGTGACTGATGAGTCACGCCAACCTGCGCCGTGCATCGGCTACGCTGGTCAGTCGATACTTGGCAAGCGTTGCCCGGGTCTGTACCTTTGCCCGCTTTTATTTGACGGCTCGATCAGCTTTCAGGCTGTTCGCCGCCATTCATCAGCCCGATCAAGAGAGAACACATCATGTCCGCCGATCTCGCGCACATTCGCCAAATCATGGCGGAAGCCGACTGCCTGTTCACCGAAGCCGAGGTGGAAGCGGCCATCGACAAGGTCGCCAGCCAGATCAACGCCGAGCTGGCTGAGCGCAACCCGGTGGTGTTCTGCGTGATGAATGGCGGGCTGATCTTCTCCGGCAAGCTGCTGACCAAACTGAACTTCCCGTTGGAAGCGTCTTACCTGCACGCCACCCGTTATCGCAACGAAACCAGCGGTGGCGAGCTGTTCTGGAAGGCCAAGCCGGAAGTGTCGTTCATCGACCGCGACGTGCTGATCATCGACGACATCCTCGACGAAGGGCATACCCTCGGCGCGATCATCGATTTCTGCCGCCATGCCGGCGCGCGTGCCGTGTACACGGCGGTGCTGATCGACAAGGAGCACGAGCGCAAGGCGCGCCCCGACCTGAAGGCCAACTACGTGGGCCTGCAGTGCATCGACCGTTATATCTTCGGTTACGGCATGGACTACAAGGGCTACTGGCGTAACGCCGCCGGCATCTACGCGGTCAAGGGGCTGTAAGCGGTCTTAACGCGTAGGGTGCGCTGCACCTTTCCCCCGGTGCGCACGGCGCACCCTACGTGACGTGCTGCGTGTCGTGGCTCGCCTCGAGCCAGCGCAAGGCCTTTTCCCGCGCCTGCGCCAGATCCCGCACATATGCCAGCTCGCCTTCGCGGCGCTGCACGCCGGCACGCCGCAGTTGCAGGCGTACCTGGGCAGTGGGGCCGCTGAGGATCAGCGCCAGGCCCTGCTGGCGATAGTCGCGCAGCACGTTGTCCAGCGCCGCCAGGGCGGTCATGTCCAGCAGCGGCACTGCGCTGATATCGACCACTACCACTTTCACGCCGGGCGTGAAGCGGCGTAGCACGCTGAGGGCCTTCTCTGCCGCGCCGAAGAACAGCGGGCCGCGAATGGCGTAAGCCAGCACGTGCTCGGGCAGATCCTGCAGGGCCTGACGTTGCTGCCGGCTCAGCGCAGCGGTATCGGTCAACTCGCTCATGCGCTTGATGAACAGCCCGGCTGCCAGCAGCAGGCCGACGCCAACGGCCAGCACCATATCGAACAGCACCGTCAGCACCAGGCAGGTCAGCAGCACCAGCACATCGCTGCGCGGGGCGATGCGCAGGGTGTGGGCAACATGGTGGGGTTCGCTCATGTTCCACGCCACCATCAGCAGTAGCGCCGCCAGAGCCGCCATCGGCAGGTAGCTGAACAGCGGTGCGAGCAGCAGAATGGCCGCCAGCACCACGCCGGCATGGATCAGTGCTGCTATCGGGGAAAACGCACCTGCTCGCACGTTGGCTGCCGTGCGGGCGATGGCAGCGGTGGCGGTGATGCCGCCAAAGAAGGGCGCGGCCAGATTACCCAGGCCCTGGCCGATCAGTTCGGCGTTGGGGTCATGCTTGCTGCCGGTCATGCCGTCGGCCACCACCGCGCACAATAGTGACTCGATGGCGCCGAGCATGGCGATGGCGAATGCCGGGGCAAGCAACTGGCGGATCAGTTCGAAGGACAATACCAGCGGCTGGCCGTCAGGACCTGGCAGGTTCCAGGGTAGCGCGAGGTCCGGCAGGAAAGGCGGAATGCCGGGATGATCGATACCGTCGAGCTGATAGCTGAAGCGCTCGCCCAGTGTCGCCACAGGCAGCCCGAGCCGTTCCAGAGCCAGCGCCAGCAGCGCGCCAACCGCCAGGGCAACGAGGTGGGCGGGAATCTTCGGCGCCAGGCGTGGCCAGATCAGCAGTGTCGCCAGGCAAGCGACGCCAACCAGAGTATCGCCGGGTTGCAGGCTGGGCAGGGCGCGCACCAGCAGGTTCACCTGTTCCAGCAGATGTTGTGGCGCGCCGGCCAGGTGCAGGCCGAACAAGTCCTTGATCTGCAGGACGGCGATGACGATACCGATGCCGGCGGTAAAGCCCAGTGTTACCGGGTAGGGCACGAACTCGATCAGGCGGCCGGCGCGCAGCAGGCCCAGAGAGATCAGGATGACGCCGGCCATCAGCGTGCACAGCAGCAGGCCGCCGAGTCCGTACTGCTGGGTAATCGGCAGCAGGATCACCACGAAGGCGGCGGTGGGGCCGGAAATATTGAAGCGCGAGCCGCCGCACAGGGCGATCAGCGGCGCGGCGATCAGCACGGTGTAGAGTCCATGCTGCGGCGCAACGCCCACCGCTATGGCCAGTGCCATGGCCAGCGGAATGGCGATGATGCCCACCGTCAGGCCAGCGCTCAGGTCTCCGCGCAGGGCCTTCCACGAGTAGCCGGCGCGCAGTGTCTGGCGCCAGGCGGCGAACAGCGGTAACGATGGACGTGACATGCTGGCTCCCTAGTGGCTTGGCGCATTATAGGAGGCAGTTCACTGGGCGCGGCATGACCTAGGTCGGCTGTCGTGTCGATTGTTCGCGTGCTAGCCTGCCCGGCTGCGCGTTGAGCCGCGCGCGGCTCGGCGGTACACTGCCGGCCCTCTGTAATGCTGGCGGGAGCGGGCGATGCGTAAAGACAAGAAGCAGGTGATTGGCGAAGAAATCAGCGATGACTCGATCAAGCTGTTCCTTGCAGTGGAACCAGCGGACGCCACACCGCCTTCGCTGCACAAGCTGATCAAGGCTTATCGCGGTCTGCGTATCGATGACTTCGAGCGCTTCGTGGGTTTCTTCGTTGCTGCAGGTTATGACCTCTCGGCCACTGATGCGCAGGGCAACGATTTCATCGCGCTGATTCAGGATCAGCGTAATGCCGAGCCCTATATCGAAGTGATCAAGGCTGCTCGCGGCTGATTCTGGTAGGCATAGGCAAAAATGCCCGCGCTCCGTTGAGGAGGCGGGCATTTTTTATGGGCTGCTGATCGTGAACTCGGGGCAATAAAAAACCGGCCTCCAGGGCCGGCTTTTCAAGAACCTGTCGCGATTAGGCGGCAGCAGCTTCGCCCAGCGCCTTGATGTGCGCGTTCAGGCGGCTCTTGTGACGAGCGGCTTTGTTCTTGTGGATGATGCCTTTGTCAGCCATGCGGTCGATGACCGGAACGGCTGCGGTGTAAGCGGTCTTGGCAAGCTCGAGATCTTTGGCAGCAATAGCCTTGACCACGTTCTTGATGTAGGTACGAACCATCGAGCGCAGGCTGGCGTTATGGCTACGGCGCTTCTCAGCCTGTTTGGCGCGTTTTTTGGCAGAAGGTGAGTTGGCCACCGTCAAGCTCCTCGAAAACTGGGGGGTTACGACAAATAAGGCCGCGAATCATGCCGATCCATCTGCCTGCTGTCAAGTCTGATGACGCTTTCCTGTGCTGGCCTGACCAGTGGTGGCTCGCTACACTCGACGCCTTCGTTGGGCGGCGGATTGTCCGCTACTGCACCTCTTTATGGAAGCCGAAATACCCCATGAATCTGCTCAAGTCCCTGGCTGCCGTCAGTTCACTGACCATGGTTTCGCGCGTGCTGGGGTTCGTGCGCGACACCATCATCGCCCGCACCTTCGGTGCCGGGGTGGCGTCGGATGCCTTCGTGGTGGCGTTCAAGCTGCCCAATCTGCTGCGCCGTATTTTTGCCGAAGGGGCATTCTCGCAGGCCTTCGTGCCGATCCTGGCCGAGTACAAGATGCAGCAGGGCGAGGAGGCCACGCGCACTTTCGTTGCCTACGTCTCCGGTTTGCTGACCCTGGTGCTGGCGCTGGTCACGGCCATCGGCGTGCTCGCAGCGCCCTGGATTGTCTGGGCCACAGCTCCGGGTTTTGCCGATGAGGCCGAGCGTTTCGAGCTGACGGTCGATCTGCTGCGGGTGACCTTTCCTTATATATTGCTGATCTCCCTGTCATCGCTGGCCGGGGCCGTGCTCAATACCTGGAACCGTTTTTCGGTACCGGCATTCGTGCCGACCTTGCTCAATGTCAGCATGATCGTCTTCTCGCTGTTTCTGACGCCCTATTTCGACCCGCCAATCATGGCCCTGGGCTGGGCGGTGCTGGTCGGCGGGCTGGCACAGTTGCTCTGGCAGCTGCCGCATCTGAGGAAGGTCGGCATGCTGGTGCTGCCGCGCCTGAGTTTCGGTGACATGGGCGTCTGGCGCGTGCTCAAGCAGATGGGGCCGGCCATCTTCGGCGTCTCGGTCAGCCAGATTTCTCTGATCATCAATACCATCTTCGCCTCCTTCCTGGTGGCCGGCTCGGTATCCTGGATGTACTACGCCGACCGCCTGATGGAGCTTCCCTCGGGCGTGCTGGGCGTGGCGCTGGGCACCATCCTGCTGCCGGCGCTATCGAAAACCTATGCGAGCAAGAATCGCGACGAGTACCGCCGCCTGCTCGATTGGGGTCTGCGTTTGTGCTTTCTGCTGGTGCTGCCCTGCACCCTGGCGCTGGCGATTCTCGCCGAGCCGCTGGTGGTGTCGCTGTTCCAGTACGGCAAGTTCGGTGTAGAGGACGCGCTGATGACCCAGCGGGCACTGGTGGCTTACTCGGTCGGCCTGCTGGCGTTGATTCTGATCAAGATCCTCGCGCCCGGCTTCTACGCCCAGCAGAACATCAAGACGCCGGTGAAAATCGCTGTGGTCAGCCTGCTGGCGACCCAGGCGATGAACGCGCTGTTCGTCTTTGGTCTGAATATGGCGCACGTCGGCCTGGCGCTGGCGATCAGCCTGGCGGCCTGTCTGAACGCCGGCCTGCTGTACTGGCAGCTGCGCCGTGTCGATATCTTCCAGCCGCTGCCGGGCTGGGGGCTGTTTCTGCTCAAGCTGGTGGTCGCGGTGGCGGTGATGGTCGCCGTGTTACTGGGGCTGCTGCAGGTCATGCCAGCCTGGGCGGAAGGGGAAATGCTCGTGCGCCTGTTGCGTCTCGGCGCGCTGGTGGCTGCTGGGCTGGTCGCCTACTTCGGCATGCTGCTCATATTGGGCTTCCGTCCGCGCGATTTTGCCCGGCGGGCCCTGTAGCGGTTTCACGTATCGCGATGCCTGTTGTGCATGGCCTGCTGTGCGTATAATCGGCCACTTTGTGAACAAGAAGCGTGCTATGCAGCTGGTTCGAGGTCTTCATAACCTGCAGCCCCAGGCGCGGGGCTGTGTGGTCACCATCGGTAATTTCGACGGCGTTCATCGTGGGCACCAGGCCATCCTGGCGCGCTTGCGCGAGCGTGCCGCGGAATTGGCCGTGCCCAGCTGCGTGGTGATCTTCGAGCCGCAGCCGCGTGAGTTCTTCGGCCCGGACACCGCGCCGGCGCGCCTGACCCGTCTGCGTGACAAGCTCGCCCTGCTGGCCGCCGAAGGCGTCGATATGGTGCTGTGCCTGGCCTTCAACCGCCGCCTGCGCGAGTTGTCGGCCGCCGAGTTCGTCCAGCGTGTGCTGGTCGACGGTCTGGGCGTGAAGGATCTGGAGATCGGCGACGATTTCCGCTTCGGCTGCGACCGTGCCGGGGATTTCGAATTCCTCAAGGCCGCAGGCTTGCGCCATGGCTTCAGCGTCGATGCCTCGACCACAGTCGAAGTGCTCGGCGGTCGGGTCAGCAGCACGCGCGTGCGCCAGGCGCTGGCCGATGGCGATTTCGAGCTGGCCGAAGCCTTGCTCGGTCGGCCGTTTCGCATCGCCGGGCGGGTGTTGCACGGGCAGAAGCTCGGCCGCCAGCTCGATGCACCCACTGCCAACATCCAGCTCAAGCGGCGCAAGGTGCCGCTGACCGGGGTCTACCTGGTGAGCTGCGAAATCGATGGCGTGATTCAACCGGGCGTCGCCAATATCGGCGTGCGCCCCAGCGTTGCCGGTGACGGCCGCGCCCATCTGGAAGTGCACCTTCTGGATTTTGCCGGCGATCTGTATGGCCGGCGCCTCTCGGTGGCTTTCCACCACAAGCTGCGTGATGAGCAGCGTTTCGCCTCGCTCGAGGCCTTGAAGGCGGCGATTGCCGCTGATATCGCCGCTGCCCGTGAATATTGGCAGAGCCACCCGCTGATGAAGAGCCCGAAATGACCGACTACAAAGCTACGCTGAACCTGCCCGATACCCAGTTCCCGATGAAGGCCGGCCTGCCGCAGCGCGAGCCGCAGACCCTGCAGCGCTGGAACGAGATTGGCCTGTATAGCAAGCTGCGCAAGATTGGCGAAGATCGGCCGAAGTTCGTCCTGCACGACGGCCCACCCTATGCCAACGGCAGCATCCATATCGGTCATGCGGTGAACAAGATCCTCAAGGACATCATCACCCGCTCCAAGACCCTGGCCGGCTTCGACGCGCCCTACGTGCCGGGCTGGGACTGCCACGGCCTGCCGATCGAGCACAAGGTCGAAACCACCTTCGGCAAGAACCAGCCGGCGGACCTGACTCGCGAGCGCTGCCGCACCTACGCCACCGAGCAGATCGAAGGGCAGAAGGCCGACTTCATCCGCTTAGGTGTGTTGGGCGACTGGGACAACCCCTACAAGACCATGGATTTTGCCAACGAGGCCGGCGAGATCCGCGCCCTGGCCGAGATGGTCAAGCAGGGCTTCGTGTTCAAGGGCCTGAAGCCGGTGAACTGGTGCTTCGACTGCGGCTCGGCGCTGGCCGAGGCCGAGGTGGAGTATCAGGACAAGAAGTCCGATGCCATCGACGTCGCCTTCCCCATCGAGGACGCAGACAAGCTGGCCGCCGCTTTCGGTCTGAGCGAGCTGAGCAAGCCGACCGCCATCGTCATCTGGACCACCACGCCCTGGACCATCCCGGCCAACCAGGCGCTCAACGTACACCCGGAATTTACCTACGCCCTCGTCGACACCGGCGAGCGCATCCTGCTGCTGGCCGAGGAATTGGTCGAGTCCTGCCTGCAGCGCTACGACCTGCAAGGTCAGGTGATCGCCACCGCGCCGGGCGCGGCGCTGGAGCTGATCCGTTTCCGCCATCCGTTCTACGAGCGTTTCTCGCCGGTGTACCTGGCCGAGTACGTCGAGCTGGGCGCCGGTACCGGCATCGTCCACTCGTCGCCGGCCTATGGCGAGGACGACTTCCGTACCTGCAAAGCCTACGGCGTGAGCAACGACGACATCCTCAGCCCGGTGCAGAGCAATGGCGTCTACACCCCGGATCTGCCGTTCTTCGGCGGCCAGTTCATCTGGAAGGCCAACCCGGCCATCGTCGAGAAGCTGGCCGAAGTCGGTGCGCTGCTCAAGCACCAGCCGATCCAGCACAGCTACATGCATTGCTGGCGCCACAAGACGCCGCTGATCTACCGCGCCACTGCGCAATGGTTCGTCGGCATGGACACTCAGCCCAAGCAGGGCGGTACCCTGCGTGATCGCGCGCTGGCCGCCATCGAGCAGACCCAGTTCGTCCCGGCCTGGGGCCAGGCGCGCCTGCATAGCATGATCGCCGGCCGTCCCGACTGGTGCATCTCGCGTCAGCGCAACTGGGGCGTGCCGATCCCGTTCTTCCTGCACAAGGCCACCGGCGAGCTGCACCCGCGCACTGTCGAGCTGATGGAAGAGGTCGCCAAGCGTGTCGAGCAGGAAGGTATCGAAGCCTGGTTCAAGCTTGACGCTGCCGAGCTACTTGGCGCTGAAGCGGCTGACTACGACAAGATCAACGACACTCTCGACGTCTGGTTCGACTCCGGTACCACCCACTGGCATGTGCTGCGTGGCTCGCACGGCCTCGGCCACACCACCGGTCCGCGCGCCGACCTGTACCTAGAAGGCTCGGACCAGCACCGCGGCTGGTTCCATTCGTCCCTGCTGACCGGCAGTGCCATCGACGGTCACGCGCCGTACAAGGCGCTGCTGACCCATGGCTTCGTGGTCGACGAGAACGGCCGCAAGATGTCCAAGTCGCTGGGTAACGTGGTCGCGCCGCAGGAGGTCAACGACAGCCTGGGCGCCGACATCATGCGCCTGTGGGTCGCTTCCACCGACTATTCCGGTGAGATGGCCGTTTCCAAGGTGATTCTGCAGCGCAGCGCCGATGCCTACCGCCGCATCCGCAACACCGCGCGCTTCATGCTGGCCAACCTCAACGGTTTCGATCCGGCCAAGGACCTGCTGCAGCCTGAGCAGATGCTCGACCTTGACCGCTGGGCCGTCGACGCCGCCCTGCGTTTGCAGGAAGAGATCATCGAGGCCTACGCCGACTACCGCTTCTGGAACGTCTACTCCAAGGTGCACAACTTCTGCGTGCAGGAGCTGGGCGGGTTCTACCTGGACATCATCAAGGACCGCCAGTACACCACCGCTGCCGACAGCGTGGCGCGCCGCTCCTGCCAGAGCGCGCTGTTCCACATCAGCGAGGCGCTGGTGCGCTGGATCGCGCCGATCCTGGCCTTTACCGCCGAGGAAATCTGGCAGTTCCTGCCGGGCGAGCGCAACGAGTCGGTGATGCTCAACACCTGGTACGTCGGTCTGCAGCGCCTGCCGGAAGGCTTCGAACTGGATCGTGCCTATTGGGACCGTGTCATGGAGGTCAAGGCAGCGGTCAACAAGGAGCTGGAGAACCTGCGCACGGCCAAGGCCATCGGTGCCAGCCTGCAGGCCGAGGTCACCCTGTTCTGCGACGACGCCAAGCAGGCCGACCTGGCCAAGCTCGGCGACGAGCTGCGTTTCGCCCTGATCACCTCGGCGGCGCAGACCGCACCGCTGGCCGATGCGCCGGCCGATGCGGTGGTGACCGAGGTCGAAGGCCTGAAGCTGAAGATCCTCAAGTCCGCCCACGCCAAGTGCGGCCGTTGCTGGCACTTCCGCGCCGACGTCGGCAGCCATGCCGCGCATCCGGAGCTGTGCGGCCGTTGCGTGAGCAACATCGAAGGCGAGGGTGAGGTGCGCAAGCATGCCTGAGTCTTCGCGTTTCGGGCATCTGCCCTGGCTGCTGCTGAGCGTGCTGATCCTGGTCGCCGACCGGGTGACCAAGGACATCTTCGAGGGCACGCTGAGCATGTACCAGCGCATTGAGGTCATTCCGGGCTACTTCGACTGGACCCTGGCCTACAACACCGGCGCCGCATTCAGCTTCCTGGCCGATGCCGCCGGCTGGCAGCGCTGGTTCTTCGCCGCCATCGCCATCGTCGTCAGCGTCGTGCTGGTTATCTGGCTCAAGCGCCTCAAGCGCCACGAGACTCTGCTGGCCGTGGCGCTGGCCATGGTCCTGGGTGGTGCGCTGGGTAACCTGTATGACCGCGTGGTGCTTGGTCACGTGGTCGACTTCATTCTGGTGCACTGGCAGAGCCGCTGGTTCTTCCCGGCGTTCAACCTGGCCGACACCTTCATCACCATCGGCGCCATCCTGCTGGCGCTGGATATGTTCAAGAGCGACAAGTCCGCGAAGGAGGCTGCGCAATGACAGACGTACGCATCGGTCCGGACAGGGAAGTGACCCTGCATTTCGCCCTCAAACTGGAAAACGGCGATGTGGTCGACAGCACCTTTGACAAGCAGCCGGCCACCTTCAAGGTCGGCGACGGCAACCTGCTGCCTGGCTTCGAACAGGCCCTGTATGGCTTCAAGGCTGGCGACAAGCGCAGCGTGCAGGTGCAGCCGGAGCAGGGCTTCGGCCAGCCCAACCCACAGAACGTGCAGATCATGCCGCGCAGCCAGTTCGAGGGCATGGAGCTTTCCGAAGGCCTGCTGGTGATCTTCAACGACGCCGCCAATGCCGAGCTGCCGGGCGTGGTCAAGGCGTTTGACGACAAGCAGGTCACCATCGACTTCAATCATCCGTTGGCCGGCAAGGTGCTGGCCTTCGATGTGGAGATCATCGAGGTCAAGGCGCTCTAGCCCGTGCTGCCGCTCTTGTAGGAGCGGCTTCAGCCGCGAAGCTCTTGTTGCAGCCTGCGCTTATCCCGCGCAGGCTGTATCTTCCGGGATCGACCCATCGCGTCGTGCGATCCCCGATCAATACCGAGACAGCCAGCATGCATATCAAACTCGCCAATCCCCGAGGCTTCTGCGCCGGCGTCGATCGCGCCATCGAAATCGTCAACCGCGCCCTGGAAGTGTTCGGCCCGCCGATCTACGTGCGCCATGAAGTGGTGCACAACAAGTTCGTGGTCGAGGATCTGCGTGCCCGCGGCGCGGTATTCGTCGAAGAGCTGGATCAGGTGCCGGACGACGTCATCGTCATCTTCAGTGCCCACGGCGTTTCCAAGGCCGTGCGCGACGAGGCGGCCCGGCGTGGCCTCAAGGTGTTCGACGCTACCTGCCCGCTGGTGACCAAGGTGCACATGGAAGTGGTGCGCTACAGCCGCGAGGGCCGTGAGTGCATCCTGATTGGCCACGAAGGCCACCCGGAAGTCGAAGGCACCATGGGCCAGTACGACGCCAGCAACGGCGGCGCCATCTACCTGGTGGAAGACGAGACGGACGTCGCCGAACTGCAGGTGCGCAACCCCGAAAATCTGGCGTTCGTCACCCAGACTACCCTGTCGATGGACGACACCAGCAAGGTGATCGACGCCCTACGCGCCAAGTTCCCGGCCATCGGCGGTCCACGCAAGGACGATATCTGCTACGCCACGCAAAACCGTCAGGATGCGGTCAAGCAACTGGCCAGTGAGTGCGACGTGCTGCTGGTCGTTGGCAGCCCCAACAGCTCCAACTCCAACCGCCTACGCGAGCTGGCCGAGCGCATGGGCACTCCGGCTTACCTGATCGACGGGGCCGAGGATCTCAAGCCCGAGTGGTTCAATGGGGTGAATGGGATCGGCATCACTGCGGGTGCTTCCGCGCCGGAAATATTGGTACGCGGCGTGGTCGAGCAACTGCGCACCTGGGGCGCGCTAGGGGAGACTGAGCTGGATGGGCGGCCGGAGAACATTACGTTTTCGATGCCGAAGGAGCTGAGGGTGAAAGCGCTCTGACGGAAAAGAAAAAGGCGATCTGAGGATCGCCTTTTTCTTGTGTTTGGCTGCTCAGCGCCAGCACTGATCTACCGTCTTGGCATTAGAGCCGGTGGACGTCTTGCCTTTGATGCCAACGGCCGTGAGGGTCAGGTTGCCACAGAGGCCGTCGCCGATGGTCTGCTCGGCCGTCAGTGTATAACCGCCATCATTGTTGGTACGGGATACTCCTACCAAGTAATAACCATTTTCCGATCGCACCCTGGCTCCTGCAGCGTCAGCATTGATGACGCTTGCCTGATTGGAGACCAGCAGGTCCAGATCTTGAGGTGTGGTCACGTAGCGGTTGTTCTGAGCATAGAAGCGTTCCTGCCGTGCTGCCATTTCCTGCAGCAGTGCCATGCCCTCAGCCCTCTTGCTACGGGTGATGTAGTCCTGATAGTTGGGGATGGCGATGGCCGCCAGGATGCCAATGATCGCCACAGCGAGCATTAGTTCGATCAGGCTGAAGCCTTTCTGTTTATGCTGGATCATTGAAACTCCTCGGGCACGATATGCCAGCTCTGACGACCACTGCTATTGGGGTCATCGCCCACGGTGAAGGGGTTTGACGCTCCGTCACTGCCGAACACCTTGTTACCCGGCGCCAGGGTGAAACCACCCAGTGCAGGGAAGCGCATGCCGGAGACGACATTGGCATTGTACTCGTCGGTCGAGTTGACCATGCGGTCCGCGTTCAGATCCAAAACGTTGAAGCGTGTGCGACCGCCCGTATGGGCATCCACACCATAGAGCCAGGTATCCGCACCTGCTTGGCAGGGATCCTGATTTGGCGTGAGGCTGCTGAGGAACAGAATCGAGCCGCTGGCGGTCATGTTGTTGATGATCATCTCGCCTTCCAGGCGCGCAGTGCCAGACGTATTGGTAACTGCCATGTCCAATGCCCAGCCCCACTGATTGACTGCACTGTCGTCGTTCGGGATGCTCAGTGTTTCGTTGGGAGCGGGTGTCCGGTACCACTGAGGAATACCATCGCTCAGTAGTTTGATGTCACGGTTGGCACTCTGAACGTCGTCGCCGATCACGACATTGTCTTGTTGCTCGATAAAGCTTTGCTCTTTCAGGCGGCCAAGCGTAGTTCCCGTCGATGATGTGAAGCGACTACCGGCAAGTGCCGTGTTGACATCGGTTTTCTGCCGCTTGGTCTTGCGATCCCAGATGCCGTAGAGGGTCATGGCTCGGCTGGTGTCGACGTTTGCATCGCTGGCTTCGAAATACTTGCCGGTGCCCACCAGAACCAAGTAACCATAGCCGGTCGGGTGACGCACTATTGACGGCTGGATGGTGATGGGCTGGCGCTTGCCGGCCTTGTCCCTGGCGACGAACAATGGACGGTTGCCATAGGCCAGTTTGAAGTCGTTATTGGTCGTGCTGGAGACTTCGGTGTTGGTTCGCGCGAATGGGTCGACCGCTACCGGAGTGTCGGGGCTAGGGGAGGCCTTAACCAAGTCGAAGCGCCACAGATTACCCTGCAGATCACCCGCGTAGGCGTAATCCACCAGACCGTCCCCATTATTGTCGGCGCCACGCACGCTCGACAGGCCATTAGCCAACGTGACGTTGTTCTCTACGGTGTCGGGGACAGTGATTTTCCTGATCAGATCGCCTGTCTTGATATCGATGATCAGCAGCGCCGCCCTATCGTTGGCACTGTCATAGCCATTGCCTTGTAGAACTGCCCATTCGCCCGTGTGAAGTCGAACAATCTCAGGCTGGGCGAAAGTGTAGCCGAGGTCGGTATCCTCGGCGGTACCAAACTCCCAGAGCAGTTTGATCTGGGACGGATCGGTGATATCCAGCGCGAAGAGCGCCCGACCACCCGCGCGCAGCGTGCCGACTAGCACGGTACGCCAGCCAGTGTCATCGCCCATATAGACGTCGCGCACGATCGGCGTTCCGTCAACGAAATAACGATGCTCTGCACCAACGTAGTTCTGCCCGGTGAGACGGTAGAGATTCTTGATCACGTCAGTCGGAATGAAGGCGAACTCCTCAACACCAGTGCTGGCATTGAAGCCATGGAGCATGCCGTCGTTGCCGCCGACATAGACCATCTCCCTACGATTACTCTTCTGATTCGCTTCACGGAAAGCTGCATACCCCTGATAGCCGGCGCGGGTGCCCGTGGGATCCTCTATTGCATCGGCTAGATAGGCTAAGTAAGCAGGGGTACCCACCACTACCGGGCTCGAGTTTATGATATCGCCCATTACGGTGCGGCTATTGCGTTTACGGAACGCTGGGCTGTTATCGCCCTCGTTGCCGCGCTCGCCGCGGATATAGTCAACGCGGGCCTGACCGCGTGAGTCTCGAGCTCCGACGAGGCTTTCCGGGTTGATGTTGAGTAGGTCTTGCATCGTTCCTAAATTGGTCCAGTTGAAGTCCTTGAAACCGGTGGTGTTGTTGCTGGCGTCTGCCATCACGACGCGACGACTGTTGGGATTAATACCTTGGTTGGCGGTCTGAATATTCCAGAGTTCAGTGACCTGGCCGTCCACACTAAGCAGGCTCTTGAAAATCTGGCCACTCCAGTCGGTGCTATTGAATTGGGTGGCGTAGACATTGCTTTGGATGGCGTTGCCGTCATTGTCGGACACGAACGAGGCCGAAACTGCTGGACGCGCTGCCGTCGAGGTTCGGTCGGCGATACGGTTGAGGATGTCGCGGAATGCCTGAACCATCGCATCAGGGCTATCAACGCTGAAGAACTCGCCTCGAGAGTTGATCGCAGCGTGCCACAGGTCGTAGACGTTGTTGACGCTGTCGGTCCCTGCTGCGGGCCAGCTTTCCGTGCCGTTACGCAGGTTGTTGTAGCCGGTGCCGCCGAAAGTGCCCTGGGTCGGATCCCAGGGGATGTTGGTCTGATTGAGTGAGCTGGTCAGCCCTAGACCCATCGTGAAGTTGACCATGTGTTGCCAGGTTGCCGGGTTATTGCGGGCATCCCAGAACTGTGCGGTCAGATCGTTATCGTTGCGAAATGGCAGATACGGACGCAGGTCATTGCTCAGGTTGGTGTTCAGATCGGTGGCCCAATAGTGCATGGCTAGGTCTGCAACGGTTTTTTCAGTGCTGTCGGCATAAGGCGCGCGGCTGCCGTTGTAAGTGGTGCCGTTGGGCAATGTGAAGCTGGAGTCGTCTGAGCGGAAATCATCGCTAGGGCTGCTGAAACCGTCGTTCCAGATGCCGTCCGTCATCATGATGTGATAGCTGGGGCGGCAAGCGTAGGTGTTGCCAGTATTGTTGGTCTGGCTGCTGTCGTTGGGATATTTCTGCCAGGCGACGTTGGTTTTCAGAAATTCACCGGCGCGGCGCATGGCTTGACGCAGGTAGGTGCTCTGGCTGAAGGGAGGGTCCTGCAGCCAGCCGAACAGCTGTCCCTTGTGCGCGCTATTATATTCGCGCAAGCGGTTATCGTAGCAGTTGCCTGTATTATTACCGGTGAAGCTCGTGCAGCTGCCCAGGCTCTGCCAGGTCAGACGCACTTCCGGCGGGAGGTCGGCGAAGGCTATCTGGGCCGCGCTAAGGGTGGCCAGCGCGCGGTTGCGGTAGAACGAATACCAGATGGCGAAGTTCTGCCGCTCATCGGCGCCCGAGCTGGCATCGTCTGGGCGAACTTTGCCCGAGGTACTGGTGACGAAAACCAGTTTCTGACAGTTTTCGTTGTTGCTGGCCGCGTTGGCGCAGCCGGCCAACGTTCTATCCAGAATATAGTAATAGGCCGGTACCGCGACCTCTGTTAATGAACCCGTATAGGTATTGCTGGCTGTGCGAGAGCAGTTGGCTGCCAGGTTGGTAAAAACACCCGCCATCGTCGCTGTAGCCGTACAGCTATTCGAACCCGTGCGGTTGATCGAGAAAGTGATGCCGCCTGGGGTCGTGACAGTTGAGGTGCCGTTGCTGGTTCGGAATACGCTTGCAGAGAAATCGGTCGCCGGGTTTCGGGCAAAACGGTTGTTCGTGCTGCTGTAGCCGTACGCTGTGTTGTTCGCTAACGTGGTGCGCGGGTCGTAGCTCCAGGTGACCCGGTAGCTGTTACTCAAGTTAAAGTTCCCACGGCTCTGAACGAATCCATGGTTGTAGGCCTGAGTAAAACTGGTGGTGTAGGGTGTCGACGATACGTTGCCGTTGATGTCGTAGCGAGTCGGTATCCTGTAGGTGACATTGGGGCTGTAGTACATGGGGTTGAAATCGGCGGACTTGCCGCGGCGACTATCGAACTCGCCGTTGATGTTGTCCGGAACGAACGCCCAGCGCATGCTGCCCGAGTCATCAAGGGTCAGGATCAAGTTAGGTGCAACGGTCTCGCTCAGGATCAGGGGTTTCTGGCTGACGTTTAGTGCTGCTGCGCTTGCTGAAAAGGTTCCAGAGAAATAGATAAAGAAACCGAGCGTACTGAGCAGCGCATTGGAATGTTTGAGGCTTTTCATGAGGAAGGTTCTCGAATTGTGCAAGACTGCATCAGTTGCTTTCGACTCGGCCCTTGGAGTTGAGGGCGATGGTCGAGCGCACCGCGCTATTCAAACCGTTATTACTGGCCATGCCGTTTACCTCGTAGCGGAATACGCCAATGCCGAGCAGCATGTTTCCGTATTCAGGGTTTTCCGACTCGCCCTGAAGTTCGCCGCCAGGTGCGATCTGCGCGTACCAGGTGGCGTCGCCGTAAAGTTCAGTGTTGTCGTCCGGGGAATAGACTTGCTTGTTGGTTGCGTCTATGGCGTAGGCGGGCTCTTTGTCGAGCAGGCAAAGCGTACCGGCGGCAATGCCTTCACAGGTGCTGGTCGGTTCCTGGGGACCACGCTGAACCGTTCTGCGCTCACCATCGCGCACACTGGCTTCCGCCACGTTGAGCAGTTGCTTTTGCTCGATCATGTTGCCAGTGATACGCGACTCCAGGCTGACCTCACGCATATTGGCGATGGCCAGAACCGTGATGACCAGCAGAAAGATCAATGCAATGAGCAAGCTTATACCTTGCTGGCGCTGCCCCATTTGATAGTGGCGGTTGTTGTTCATGGCATCAGGTTCCTCATGCTGGTGCTGCTGGAGAGCATGGTGTAAAGGCGTTTGTCATTGGGGGCATTGCCGAACCAGAATTCGTAGACCGGGCTGCCGGCACTCTTGCCGACTTCTGTCGGGCTGGCGGCCATGATGGCGAATTGCACGGCTCTTACGCGTGCGTTCTCGGCCGGTTCGGAGGTGTATTCGCTGATGCGCTTGTCATCGTTGTAGTTGACGCCGTAATCGAAGTTCAGCGCTGTTATGCCTGTGGCGATGGCTTGTCCGTTGCAGCGTAATTCACCATCGGTGAGCTGAAAGATTTCGACGACCGGATCAGTGTCGACGTAGGGATCATTTGGAATGTTGGCAATCAGGTCGCCGCTACAGGTACGTGCCCCCGGAAAGGCTGGCTGGTAGCGGATACAGAAGCTGGTTGCGTCAATGCGCGTGACAACTTCGCCGGCAGCCATGGCACCGCAGTTGCCGACATTCGCAGAAGGAAAGGCGGCCTCCATGGTTTCATCAGGGCGACGGCGGTAGCCGGTTTTGGTCAGCGTTTCTTCCAGCAGCAGGATGGAGAAACGCGCGCTTTCGATATTCTGTCCCTGGCTCTGCTGGAACAGCGTGTTCTCGCGGTTGTCCAGGTAAACTTGAGTGATACCCAGGATCAGGAAGCTGCTGATCAGAAGGGCAACCATCATTTCGATAATGGAAAGGCCATGTTGCTTGTGCATGGTCAGAGTTCTCCGCGCAGGCGCAAGGTACAGACAAAGGGATCGGCGCCGTTGCTGCAGGCCTCGCCATTGGAGCGCCAAGCAACCTGAACCTCGACGGTGGAGCCAGCCGCACAGGCACCAGGTACCTGGGAGCGACAGATATAGAAGGCATTGCGCACTACGGCTGCATCAGCATCATCACCGGCAGTGCCGGGCATCAGCATGCGCACTTTTTCGCTCCAACATGTCAGTTGCCTGGCCACATTGTTGGCCGGAATAGCTGCATCGCCACATACACCCTCTGCTTCGAGTGAGTTGATCATGTAGTCATCACGGGCGTCGGGATTGGCACGGATCTTTTCCATGATCTCGGTAGCCAGCATTACGGCGTTGTTGCGCGCCACGGAGTCCGAGGTGAACTGGATGCCACGGCCCTGCATGGCCACCAGGCCCAGCATGCCAACGGTGAGAAGAACTAGGGTGACCAGCACTTCGATCAGGCTGAAACCGCGTTGTGTATGGCGCAGGGTCATGGTTGGCAGTCTCCCAGATCGTTGCCCTGATTGTCCTTGCCGCGTGGCAAAAGCCTTGTGCTGCCGCTGGGCTGCACTTCGATCCGATAAGCAAAGGCAGCGTTACCGTCACGACAGATGACGAAATCTGCGGTTTCGGCTGTGCCGTTTGGAGTAAAGGTCAGCGTTACCGGCGCCAGGCTGCTGGTGATGCTGGCATGCTGAGGGTTGAAGCTTTCCTGCCGCAGTGCGGTGTTATTTGAAGCGTTCTCGACAATCCAGTTATTGGCGTTATCGTTACGCAGCCGTATCGAGGTGCGACGCACCACCGCTTGCGAGCGAGCGAATTGCAGCAGGCTGTTGAGTGTCTGCGCCTGCGCTTCGATCTGGTTGTTGGCAACCAAGCGGGCGAAGTTGGGTATGGCGATGCCTACTGCGATAGCCAGCAATGCCAGCACGATCATCAGTTCTATCAGGCTGAATCCTCGCATGTCAGGGTGGTGTGACATGTTTTGCTCCTAATGGACGTCCGAGCGAATACTGCGATAGCGTCGCTTGTCTGTCTGCCATGGCAGGACGGCTGGCTGACTGGAGCGGATGACTGGTTACAGGGTGTGTTCAGCCCGGGCAGCGATGGGCCTCTTCGAGGTTTTCCAGATGGTTTGCCAGGCGTACTCGTCCTTGTCGATTGAGGATCAGTTGCCAGGCCATTGCGTTGCCTTTGCACTGAAAGAAACGGCCGTTACTGGACGGGCTGGTGCCGTTGGCATGGAAGCGTATGCGCGAGTCGAAACCCGCCCAGCGTAGCGGTGTTTTGCTGCGATGTTGCTGGATTTGCATGGCTTGATCCGGGGTGTGCATCAACTGCATGCGCCAGCCCTGGCTCCAGTCGCGGCCACAGGTCACTCCGTCGCGGGACCCGCAAAGTTCTACGCTTGTTTTGTGTAGTACGGCTTGTAGCCGGGCATGATGGAGTGATGCATGCAGGTGATTGCGCAGTGCCTCACGTTCGCTTTTTTGTTGCAAGGCTGCGAGGCTGGGGATGGCTAGCGAGGTGCCGATGCTGATCACTGCCAGCGCGACAAGAAGTTCATAGAGGCTGAAGGCCGACTGTGAGGATCGTTTCATGGGTATAGTCCTTTACATTTTGTTGCGTGCGTTCCTAGCACAGGTAAAGGTTTAGTAGTGATTGACTGTCTTGGCAAATTGAGAGGGCGATGTGGGGCGAGCGTTAGTGGTCGGGGGCGGTGCTTTGGGGCTATTGTCTGCCAACTTGTTGGCATCGGTGGGTGAAGAGGTACTGCTCGTGGATCGTCAGGGGGTCGGCAGCGAATCCTCCTGGGCTGGCGGCGGTATCGTGTCGCCGCTCTACCCCTGGCGCTACAGTGCAGCGGTGACGGCGCTGGCGCATTGGTCGCAGGATTTCTATCCGGGCTTCGGTCAGCGGTTGCTGGATGAGACTGGGATCGATCCCGAGGTGCATGTCACCGGTTTGTACTGGCTGGATCTGGACGACGAGGCCGAAGCGCTGGCCTGGGCTGAGCGTGAAGGTCGGCCGCTGTTTTTGGTGGATGTGGCTGAGGCGTATCAGCGCGTGCCCGTTCTGGGGAATGGGTTTGCACATGCCATTCATATGCCGGGTGTGGCTAATGTGCGTAACCCCAGGTTGGTGAAGGCGCTGCGCGCGGCTTTGGCAGCGATGCCGAACGTGGAGTTGCGTGAGCACTGCCCGGTCACTGGTTTTATTCAGGAGGACGGACAGATTTGCGGTGTAACCACCGAGGCTGGTGAGATTCGCGCCGAGCGTGTGGTGTTGGCAGCTGGCGCCTGGAGTGGCGAGTTGCTGCGGACGCTTGGTCTGGAATTACCCGTCGAGCCGGTCAAAGGACAGATGATTCTCTATAAGTGCGCCGAGGATTTTCTGCCGAGCATGGTGCTGGCCAAGGGGCGCTATGCGATCCCGAGGCGCGACGGACATATTCTGGTTGGCAGCACCTTGGAGTACGCTGGGTTTGACAAGACGCCGACCGATGATGCACTGGCAAGCCTCAAAGCGTCAGCCGAAGAGTTGCTGCCTGCACTCAAGGATGCAGAAGTAGTGGGGCATTGGGCTGGCCTGCGACCCGGCTCGCCGGAGGGCATTCCCTTTATCGGGGAGTTGCCTGCGCATCCCGGCTTATGGCTGAACTGCGGGCATTTCCGCAACGGGCTGGTGCTGGCGCCGGCATCCTGCCAATTGCTGGCCGACCTGATGCTGGGGCGTGAGCCGATCATCGATCCGGCGCCTTATGCGCCAGCGGGGCGGTTGCACTAGTGGTTCGTCATCCCCGCATCAAGGGATTGCGGGGCATGAAACGGACTAGCTTGATCGCCAGCAAGCTGGCTCCTACACAAGCGTGAGCGGCGTATTGTCTCAGTCGATACCTAGCTTCTTCAGGCGATAGCGCATCGAGCGGAAGGTCAGGCCCAGACGTTGGGCCGCCGCCGTGCGGTTCCAACGTGTTTCTTCCAGTGCCTGCATAATCAGCTTGCGTTCGATGTCCTCAAGGTAATCCTCGAGGTTGTCGATCTGCGCCAGGCTGGTTTCGCCGCCTTCGTTGCCAGGGCCGCTGGCATCGGCCAGGCGCAGGTCGCTGGGTGTGATCTGGTCGTCTTCACACAGGGTGTAGGCGCGTTCGAGCATGTTTTCCAGCTCGCGCACGTTGCCTGGGAAGCGATAGTTCTTCAGCTTCTCCAAGGCATCGGGATGCAACTTGGCGGCGGCCAGGCCAGTGCCATCGGCCAGGCGCGCGAGCATCACGTCAGCCAATTGAGCGATATCTTCGCGACGCTCACGCAGCGGCGGCACGCGCAGTTCGATGACGTTGAGCCGGTAGTAGAGGTCCTGGCGGAAACGGCCAGCAGCAACTTCGGCTGCCAGATCCTTGTGAGTGGCGCAGAGGATGCGCACATCGACCACCACTTCCTGTTGGCCACCGACGGCGCGCACGGCTTTTTCCTGAATCGCTCGCAGCAGTTTGACCTGCATCGGCAGCGGCAGGTCGGCGACCTCGTCGAGGAACAGGGTGCCGCCATTGGCCGCCTGGAACAGCCCCTGCTTGTCTTCGATGGCGCCGGTGAAACTGCCTTTCTTGTGACCGAAGAACTCGCTCTCCATCAGCTCCGAGGGAATCGCGCCGCAGTTGACCGGTACGAACGGCTGTTCGACGCGCGGGCCCTGCTCATGGATCAGGCGTGCGACCAGTTCCTTGCCGCTGCCCGATTCGCCGCTGATGTAGACCGGCGCCTGGCTGCGCGAGAGTTTCTGGATCTGTTTGCGCAGCGACTTCATCGGTGGCGAGTCGCCGAGCAGGCGGCTGTCGACCGGGGTTTCCTCGCCTTCGGGGGAGCGAATGCGCAGGGCGGTGGCGACCAGTTCGCGCAGGCGACCGAGGTCCACCGGTTTGGTGAGGAAGTCGAAGGCGCCGGCCTTGAGCGAGTTGATCGCGGTGTCCAGGCTGCCGTAGGCGGTGATCATCGCCACGGGAACCTGCGGGTGGCGCTGCTGGATGTGTTGCACCAGATCCAGGCCGGTGCCATCGGGCAGGCGCATATCGGTCAGGCACAGGTCGAACGGCTCGCGTGCCAGCCACTCGCGCGCTTCCTTGACGTTGCGGGCACTGCGGGTGTCCAGCTTCATGCGTCCGAGGGTGATTTCCAGCAGCTCGCGGATATCGGGTTCGTCGTCGACGATCAGGGCTCTCTGACGGTTCATGCTCAGCTCAGTTTGCGCGGATGGGCGAAGGTGATACGGAAGCAACTGCCGCCCCCTTCACGAGGTTTATAGTCGAGGCGGGCCTGGTTGCCTTGGCACAGCTCGCGAGAAATATACAGGCCCAGGCCGGTGCCCTTGTTCTCGGTGGTGTAGAAAGGCTCGAAGATGTGCTGTTCCTGCTCGGGCGGCACGCCGGGGCCGTCGTCAAGGATTTCCAGCACCGGCAGGTCGCTGTTCTCGTCGCGGAAAAGGCGCAGCCAGACCTGGCCGATCTTGTGCTGCTTGGCACTATAGCGCAGGCCGTTCTGGACCAGATTGGTCAGCACCTGGGTCAGCTGGTGCGGGTCCATGCGTGTCTGCAGGCTGCCGCCCTGGGTCTCCAGGTGGATCTGCCGGTCAGCCGGTGCCGAGCTGCGAAACTCACTGGCGAAGCGGTGTAGCCAGTACTTCAGGTCGAGCAGTTGCGGTTCGGCTTGGCGCCTGCGTGACAGTTGCAGGACGTTCTCGATCACCAGGTTCATGCGCTTGGAGTGATCCTGAATGATCTGCGCCAGGCGCTGGTCCGGGCCGTGCAGATCCTCCGACTCCTGCAGCAATTGCGCGGCGTGGCTGATGGCGCCGAGCGGGTTGCGAATTTCGTGGGCGATACCGGCGGTCAGGCGGCCGAGCGAGGCCAGCTTGAGTTGCTGCGCCTGCTGGGCGATCTGCGAGATGTCGTCGAGAAACACCAAGATGTGCTGTTGGTCACCGCGTTGCAGGGAAATGAAGCTGGGCTGCAGTACCGGGCCATCGACCTGGGCCTGCAGGCTGTCCGGGCGCAGGGTCGGGTTGTGCAGCCACTGTTGCAGGCGTTTGACCAGCTCCGGGCTGTGTGGGTCGATGATCTTGCCGGTCAGTTCGCCGCGCCCCAGCAGTTGGGTCGCGCCCTGGTTGGCCAGCAGCACACGATGCTGGGTATCGAGTACCAGGATGCCGGTGCGCATGCGCTGCAGGATCTGCGCGTTGAGCTCTTCCAGGTTGGCCACGTCGGCCGCGCGTTGCTCGGCCAGGTTCTCGCTGACCTGCAGGCGGCGGGTGATGCCCTGGATGAACAGCGCCCCGGCGAAGCACAGCGCGCCGAGGGCGCCAGCCTGCACGTACTGGGCGGCGGCAGCCGGGCGGCTGAGGCTGAGGTAGAAGGTCAGGTAGATCAGCGCCATGGCGGCGACGGCGGCGATCAGCAGACCAACGCGTCCGCGCAGGAGGATATTGGCGATGGCCACCGCTACCACCAGCAGGTTGCCTATGCCGCTGGGCGTGCCGCCGGCGGCGTAGAACAGGGCCGAGAGAAAGATCACGTCGACCAGCGCCAGGCTGAACAGCTGCATCAGGTGCTTGGGTTTCTGCACCAGTACGGCGATGAAGATGTTGAGGATCAGGTAAACCCAGCTGCCGGTGCGAAACAGCTCGATATGCACGACGTCCAGCAACTGCTCGTCGAGGTTGCTGGAGATCATCAGTATCAGCGCCAGGCCGATGCTCAGGCGATAGAAGTGATAAAGCCTGAGGATGCGTCGCCCCTGGGTGTTGCCGGGTGCGCTGATATCAGCGGTCACCGGTGTGCGGGCCTTGTTCGAGGTGGGCCTGGCTGCAGTACCACTGCTGATCCTGGCTCAGCGCCTGGGTCTTGGGAATGTGCACGCCGCAGTGCGCGCAGCGCACCATGGGGGCTGCGGTGTCCTCGGTGGGTCGAGTCCTTTTGGCTTTGCTGATGAAGCGACGCCAGATCCAGATTGCGGCGAAGATCACTGCAACCCAGAACAGCAGGCGGAACAGGCCCATGGTGTGCTCTTTTATCCGGTTAAAGCCGGCAGTTTAGCCAAGCTGAGACCATCGGCACAGGGGGGCGGTGGCAGGCTGTGAGCTGATTCCGAGGGGACGGGCTGCAAGTCGGAGGTGAGCCCGTAGCCAGGATAAAATCCGTGGGCAGAAAAAAGGGAGGCCGTGGCCTCCCTTCTGCGTTGACGTGTCGATCAGTCGAACAGACCGAAGGTCAGGTAGCTCCAGATCGAACGCTTCTTGGCGGTTTCGCCGGTCTTGGCGTCCTGCTGCAGTTCGCGCGGTATCTGCTGCTCGGCTTCCTCGTACTGACGAACCACGTCCTGGCTGGCGCGGGTTTCGCCCGGCGGCAGCGGCGTGTCGGTTTCGATCAGGCCCAGGGTGGCCTTGGCCAGCCAGGAGCGGTTGTCGGCTTCCTCTTCGAGCGGCACGAACTCGCCGCTTTCCAGGCTCGGATGGTCAGGGTAGTTGAGCTTGAGGGTTTCCAGGCTGGTGGCAGCCAGGTCGTCCAGGGACAGGCGCTGATAAGCCTCGGTCATGATTGCCAGACCGTCACCGACCGACGGGGTTTCCTGGAAGTTTTCCACCACGTAGCGGCCACGGTTGCCGGCGGCGACGTAGGCCTGGCGGGTCAGGTAGTAGTGGGCGACGTGCACTTCATAGGCGGCCAGCAGGTTGCGCAGGTAGATCATGCGCTGTTTGGCGTCCGGGGCGTAGCGGCTGGTCGGGTAACGGCTGGTGAGCTGAGCGAACTCGTTGTAGGAGTCGCGCGCGGCGCCCGGGTCACGCTTGGTCATGTCCAGCGGCAGGAAGCGCGCCAGCAGGCCACGGTCCTGGTCGAAGGAGGCCAGGCCCTTGAGGTAGTAGGCGTAGTCGACGTTGGTGTGCTGCGGGTGCAGACGAATGAAGCGCTCGGCGGACGACTTGGCGGCCTCCGGCTCGGCATTCTTGTAGTAGGCGTAGATCAGCTCCAGCTGCGCCTGCTCGGCATAGCGCCCGAACGGATAGCGCGACTCCAGCGCCTTCAGTTTGGCGATGGCCTGGGTGTAGCTGCGGTTGTCCAGGTCGGCCTGGGCCTGCTGGTACAGCTCCACCTCGCTGAGGTTTTCATCGACCTCCGGCTGCTTGGAGGAGCAGGCGGCGGTAAGGGCGAGGATGGCGATCAGCAGCAGGTGTTTCACTTGCATGGCGGCTTGCGTCCCTGTGACGGCCGCGCGGCCGTCCTGTTATGATGAGCGCCCCCGGAAAACCCTGGGGCAAAGACGCCGTATTTAACCACAAGCCTGTCGCCGAAACCAAAGGCCAGGCTCCCGCCGTTGCCGAAGATGACTTCTATAAACAAACAGCTGATCCAACTCCAGGCCATTGTCCCCTTTGAACAGGGCGGTCAACGCCTCGACCAGGTGGCTGCGCAGCTGTTTGGCGAGTTCTCCCGTTCGCGCCTTTCCACCTGGATCAAGGAAGGTCGCCTGACTGTCGATGGCGCCGTGGCGCGTCCGCGCGACACCGTGCATGCTGGCTCGACGCTGGTACTGGATGCCGAGCAGGAAGCGCAGGGCGAGTGGATCGCGCAGGACATCGAACTGAACATCGTCTATGAAGACGAACACCTGCTGGTGATCGACAAGCCAGCCGGTCTGGTGGTGCACCCGGCCGCGGGGCATGCCGACGGCACCCTGCTCAACGCCCTGCTGCACCACGTACCGGACATCATCAATGTGCCGCGCGCCGGCATCGTCCATCGTCTGGACAAGGACACCACCGGCCTGATGGTGGTGGCCAAGACCCTGCAGGCGCAGACCAATCTGGTCGAACAACTGCAGAAGCGCAGCGTCAGCCGCATCTATGAATGCATCTGCATCGGCGTGATCACCGCCGGCGGCACCATCGATGCGCCGATTGGCCGCAGCTCCAGCCAGCGTCAGCGTATGGCAGTGACCGATGGCGGCAAGCCGGCGATCAGTCACTACCGCGTGCTCGAGCGCTACCGCTCGCACACCCATGTACGGGTCAAGCTGGAAACCGGGCGTACCCACCAGATTCGTGTGCACATGACCCACGTTGGCTACCCGCTGGTGGGCGATCCGGTCTACGCCGGCCGTTTCCGCATTCCGCCAGCCGCCAGCCCGACGCTGGTGCAGAGTCTCAAGGAGTTTCCGCGGCAGGCGTTGCATGCACGCTTTCTCGAGCTGGATCATCCGGCTACCGGCAAGCGCATGAAGTGGGAGTCGGAGCTGCCGGATGATCTGGTCTGGCTACTGACCCTGCTGCGCCAGGATCGCGAGGCTTTCGTCGGGTGAGTGCCCACGATTGGTTGACTCCCGACTGGCCTGCGCCGGCTAACGTGCGCGCCTGCGTCACCACCCGTAGCGGCGGCGTCAGCGCGGCGCCGTTCGATACCTTCAACCTGGGCGATCATGTCGAGGACGACCCGATTGCGGTGGCGAGCAACCGTCAGCATCTGGTCGATGCCCTGGGTTGCCAGCCAGCCTGGTTGCGCCAGGTGCACGGCATAGTGGTGGCCGAAGCCAATCCGGCGGTGGTCATCGAAGCCGATGGCAACTGGACGGCCACCCCTGGTATCGCCTGTACGGCGATGACCGCCGATTGCCTGCCGGCATTGTTCTGCGACCGCGCCGGTACGCGTGTGGCGGCTGCCCATGCGGGTTGGCGCGGGTTGGCCGGTGGTGTGCTGGAGGCGACCGTGCAGGCGATGAACGTCGCGCCGCAGGAATTGCTGGTCTGGCTTGGCCCAGCCATCGGCCCGGCCGCGTTCGAAGTGGGGGCTGAAGTACGCGAGGCCTTCGTACAACAGCACGCCGGGGCTGCCAGCGCATTCGTGCCCAGCGCCAATGCCGGCAGGTTCATGGCCGATATCTACCAACTGGCACGTATCCGCCTGGCTGCCATCGGCGTCACCGCCGTCAGCGGCGGTGGCCTGTGCACCTACAACGACCCGCGCTTCTACTCCTATCGCCGCAGTGCCCGCACCGGACGTTTCGCTTCGCTGATCTGGCTGCAGTCCTGATCTGTTGGAGCGAGCTCTGCTCGCGAATTCTGTAAGCCAACGGCTTCGCGAGCAGAGCTCGCTCCTACGTTTTCTGGCGCCGTTTGTTGTGGTGCTTAATCACCAGCATCAATAGTGCTGTGCCGAGCGAGACGACCGGTCATATGCTCGGCGTCATGAACAGCATTCGACTCGACAAGCGCGACCTGATCCTCAGCAAGGGCTCGGCGGTGATGACCCGGCGCGGTTATCACGGCACCGGCGTGCTGGAGATCGTCCAGGCGGCCGGGATTCCCAAGGGCAGCTTCTATCACTACTTCGCCAGCAAGGAAGATTTCGCCCTGCAGGCGCTAGCTTTCATCTATCGGCCGCGCCTGACGCGCTATGCCCAGGCGCTTAATGACCCAGCATTGAGCCCGCGTGCACGCATCCTTGGCTATTACCGCGACCTGCTGGCGCACTTCGCCCGCCAGGAGACGCCGCAGTACCACTGCTTCATCGGCAGCCTGAGTTTCGAGATGAGCGAGATGCTGCCGGCCATCGGTGCCGAGGTCGCGGCCATCCAGCAGGCCTCGGTGGATATCCTGCGCGACTGCCTGGAGCAGGCGCAGGCCGCCGGTGAACTGCCGGCCGACGAGGACTGCGGCAACCTCGCTACCTTCATCAGCGACGCCTGGCAAGGCGTGCTCGCCCGTCTCAAGGTGGGGCGCAACCTGCAGCCGCTGGAAGCTTTCGTCACCCGCCTGGAGCGTTTGCTGCAGGCCTGATTACCGTTCAACCCCAGAGGAAAGATGATGAGCGCTCCCGTTCAAGCCCTGTTCGCCCCGTTCCGCCTCGGTAACCTGGAGCTGCCGACCCGTGTGGTCATGGCGCCGATGACCCGCTCCTTTTCGCCCGGTGGTGTGCCCAATGCCAAGGTCATCGAGTATTACCGTCGCCGTGCGGCTGCGGGCGTGGGGCTGATCGTCACCGAGGGCACTACCGTCGGTCATAAGGCCGCCAATGGTTATCCGAATGTGCCGCGTTTCTACGGCGAAGACGCCCTGGCCGGCTGGAAGCAGGTGGTCGACGCCGTGCATGCCGAAGGCGGCAAGATCGTTCCGCAGCTCTGGCACGTGGGTAACGTGCGCAAGCTGGGCACCGAGCCGGATGCCAGCGTGCCGGGCTTTGGCCCGATGGAGAAGATCAAGGACGGCCAGGTGGTCGTGCATGGCATGACCCAGGCCGATATCGATGAGGTGATCGCCGCCTTCGCCCAGGCTGCGCGCGATGCCAAGGCCATCGGCATGGATGGTGTGGAGATTCATGGCGCCCATGGCTACCTGATCGACCAGTTCTTCTGGGAAGGCAGCAACCAGCGAACCGACCAGTACGGTGGTGACCTGGCAGCGCGTTCGCGTTTTGCCATCGAGCTGATCCAGGCGGTGCGCGCTGCGGTCGGCCCGGACTTCCCGATCATCCTGCGGTTCTCGCAGTGGAAGCAGCAGGACTACACCGCACGCCTGGTGCAGACCCCGGAGCAGCTGGAGGCCTTCCTCAAGCCGCTGTCCGATGCGGGCGTGGACATCTTCCATTGCTCGACGCGCCGTTTCTGGGAGCCGGAGTTCGAAGGCAGCGACCTCAACCTGGCCGGCTGGACACGCAAGCTCACTGGCAAGCCGACCATCACCGTCGGCAGTGTCGGCCTGGATGGCGAGTTCCTGCAGTTCATGGTCAAGACCGACAAGGTGGCCGAGCCGGCCAGTCTCGAGAATCTGCTCGAGCGCCTGAACAAGGAGGAGTTCGATCTGGTCGCCGTGGGCCGCGCGCTGCTGGTCGACCCGGATTGGGCGCTGAAGGTGCGTGAAGGCCGCGAGCAGGACATCCTGCCGTTCAGCCGCGATGCGCTGACCACGCTGGTCTGAGTCCGTTTCTGGCGGGCGTCGCGATCCGGCGCCCCGTTTTCAGCCCCGGCACATCGGGGCTTTTTTACGTCCGCTGGTTGAGGTGGCGCCGCGCGAACATGCTCGGTATCGCGTCAGGTTCGCGGTGCGCACGGCGCACCCTACGGGGAGTGTGTCAGTGCTCCGACGTTTTGCTCGGGATCGCCACTGGGGTGTCGATGTTTACCGGCTTCGTCCGCTCGGGCGCCGGCTGCATGGCGCTGCGCAGGTGCTGTTCGAACAGCGCGACGATGCCGTCCCAGCTGAGGTGGCTGGCATGCCTGCGGGCATTGAGGCGGATGCGGCGGAAGACTTCCGCATCGTCCAGCAACTCGCAGGCGGCTTCGCAGAAACCGGCTTCGTCGCCAGGGCGGGCGAGCATGCCGTTGTGCCCGTGATGGATATGCTGAGCGGCCGCAGCCTGGTCGAATGCCACCACGCCGAGGCTCGATGCCAGGGCCTCCAGCACCACATTGCCGAAGGTCTCCGAGAGGCTGGGGAACAGGAACAGATCGCCCGAAGCGTAGTGTGTGGCCAACGCTTCACCGCGCTGCAGGCCGCAGAACAGCGCATCTGGTAGTTGCGCCTGGAGGTTGGCGCGCAGTGGTCCGTCGCCGACCAGGATCAGGCGCATACGGCGCTGCGGGTGAGCCGTCTGCAGGGCGTGGAAGGCTTTGACCAGCAGACCGAGATTCTTCTCTGCCGCCAGGCGACCTACATGCAGCACGGCCAGGTCATCCGGCCCCAGGCCCCAGCTTTCGCGCAAGGCGTCGCAGCGTCTGCGTGGGTGGAACAACTGGCTGTCGACGCCACGGGCAAGCAGGGCCAGGCGCTCGAAATCACGGCGCTCAAGATCGACCTTCTGGCCGATGCTCGGCACCAGCGTCATCTGCGTGCGGTTGTGGAACCAGCGCAGGTAGTTGGTCATCGCTCGGGTCAGCAGGCCGATGCCGTAGTGCCCGGTGTACTGCTGGAAATTGGTGTGAAAACCGCTGACCACTGGGATCGCCAGGCGCCTGGCCGCGCGCAAAGCGGACAGGCCAAGCGGGCCTTCGGTGGCGATGTAGAGCACGTCCGGTCGCTGCCGTTGCCAGCGTCTGAGCAGCTTGTGCAGGGATGACTGACCCCATTGCAGGCCGGGGTAGCCGGGCAGCGGCCAGCCGCGAGTGAGCAGCAGGTCATTGTCGGCGTCCTGCTCCTGATCGACCTCCTGGCGTGGCCGTATCAGTTGTACGCGATGGCCACGGCCACGCAGGCCGTCGACCAGGCGGCCGAGGGTATTGGCCACGCCGTTGATTTCCGGCGGGAAGGTTTCGCTGATCAGCGCGATGTGCAGAGAAGGTGCGTTCATGTAAGCAGTCTCTGCCTAGGTCATGTAGTGAACATGACGTTTCGATTGCGTTTATATGTCAGGAAAGCAGGCCGTGAAGTTGTTCTCGCAGCCAGAGGTGCGCCGGGTCATGGTGTTGGTGGCGGTGCCAGATCAGGCTGATCTGCACGGCCGGCATGTCGAAGGGGAGCGGCGCCACCTGCAGGGCGAATAGCGGTGCGAAGGCTTCGGCCAGGCGCGCGGGTATGGTGCCGAGTAGATCGGTGTGAGCGACGATGGCCGGAATCGGCAGGTAATTGGGCAGGTGCAGCGCTGCCTGGCGCCTGACCTTGGCCGAGCCCAGGACGATTTCCAGCGGCGAACCGCGACCGGCGCGCGGGGTCACGATCACGTGACGAGCCTCTTGGTAATCCTGGAGGCTGAGGCCGCCGACGAAGGCCGGATGATCCTGGCGGCCGATCACCACCAGGGCTTCTTCTCGCAGGGGCGCGTAATGCAGGTCGGGCGAGTCGACGTGCAGGTAGTCGATGGCCAGGTCCAGGGCGCCGCTTTCCAGGCGCGGCAGCAGGTTGTCGGCGTCGTCGCTGTGCGCTACCAGCTCTACCAGCGGCGCGACGCGGGCCAGATGCGCCTGCAGCATCGGCAGCAGCGCGGCCTGGGCGTAGTCGTTGAGCGACAGGCTGAACACGTGCGGCGCCCTGGCATCGAAGGGCTCCGCGGGGCCGAGGCCGGCCTGCAGCAATTGCAGCGCCTGACGTACGGGCGGGTAGAGGGCCAGGGCGCGCGCGGTCGGGGTCATGCCGCGGGCGGTGCGCTGGAACAGCTCCTCGCCCAGTTGCTGGCGCAGGCGGGCGAGGGCGTTGCTCACAGTTGACTGACTCAGGTGCAGGCGTTGGGCGGCGCGGGTCAGATTGCCTTCCTGCATCAGGGCGTCGAAGACCAGCAGCAGGTTGAGGTCGAGCTGACGTAAATTCGTTATCACGGATAATGCTCTTTTCAAATATCCATTATTCGAATGATTTGGCCGGGCCTAGACTGCTGTCAATCCACAGGAGAGCGCCATGGCCTACAACAATGACAATGCCCAGGCTTTTCGCAGCGATTACCGGGCTGCCATCCACCCGCGGTACAACCCCTGGTTGCATGCCGCATTCGTACTGGCTTACGGGCTGCTCTGCATCGGCTTGCTCGGGAGCACGCTGGAGGCGGTGGCGCCCTGGCAATGGCTGCTGGTGCCGGCAACGCTGCTGTTCTTCAGCTGGGGCGAATACCAGGTGCACAAGCGCCTCGGCCACAACAAGACGCGCTTCGGAAAACTCTTCTACAAACGCCACACCGGCGATCACCACAGCTTCTTCGTCGAGACGCTGATGCCCTACGAGACGGCGCGCGACTGGCGTGTGATCTTCTTTCCGGCCTGGCTGATCGTGCTCTACAGCCTGCCGTTGTTCGCCGCCTGGTGGCTGTTGTCCCATCTCGACGGCAACCTCGCCGCGCTGTTCGCCGGTAGCATGCTGCTGGGCTACATGAGCTACGAAGTGGTACATGCCTGCGAGCACCTGCCGGCCGAGCACCCGCTTTCGCGTTTGCCCTGGGTTCGCCAGATGCGCCGCCTGCATGCGCTGCATCATCGCCGTGAGCTGATGCATTCGTGCAACTTCGGCATCGTCCATCCGCTGATGGACTGGCTGTACGGCACCCTGCACTGGGAGCCTGAGGCGATCCATGAGCAGAACCGCCAGCAGCACCGCATTCGCATCGCCCGGCCTGCTGCGTGCGTGCTGGAATATGCCGCGGCGCCGAGTCACTGGCCGCAGTGGCACCCATCGTCACTGCACATCTATGGGCGTGAAGGGGCCTTGCTCGCGGGTGAGCGCTTCGAGGAAGACATTCATGCCGGCGGCCGCGCCGGGCATCTGCGCTGGGACGTGCTCGACTATCAGCCGGCCCAGCGTTGGCAGGCCAGTGCGCTGGGCGACCATGGCCTGCACCTGCTGCTCACCTACGAGTGCGTGGCGGTCGAGGGAGGCTGCGAGTTTGTGCGCACCCTCGAATACGGTTTCCCCGGCTGGCCGATGCGCCTGGCCAATGGCCTGTTCATGCGCCGGCGCATCGAGCGCGAGTCGCAGGCGTCGATGCAGGCGTTACACGATGTTCTTGCGCGAACCTAGCGCCTGCTCGCCGCGCTCATGCACCCAGAACAGCGTGGCACCGGCCACGGCGGCCGGCATCATGAGGATGTTCAGCCCTGGGACCAGCAGGGCGGCGTAGGTGATGCCGCCGAAGCTCAGGCTCTGCCAGCGCTTCTCGCGCAGCCAGGCGAGCATGTCCTGCCAGCTCATCTTGTTGTTGTCCGCCGGGTAGTCGATGTACTGCACGGCCATCATCCACACGCCGAACAGCAACCACAGCGGCGCGGCGACCAGGTTGAGCACCGGGATGAAGCTGAGGATCAGCAGGCCGATGGCGCGTGGCAGGAAATACGCCAGCTTGCGCATTTCGCGACCCATGGTACGCGGCACCATGGCTGCCAGTTCGGCCCAGCTGAACGGCGGGAAATGATCTTCACCGCGCGCCACCACTTCGACCTTCTCCGCGAGAAAACCGTTGAACGGTGCGGCGATGATGTTGGCCAGCAGGGTGAAGGTGAAGAACACCATCAGCAGCACCAGCACCACGAACAGTGGCCAGAGGATGTACTGCAGGAAGCTCAGCCAGTTCGGCAGGGAAGGCATGAAGGTATCGACCCAGCCGCTGAACTGCTGCACGGCAAAGCTGATCATGCTGACGAACAGGATCAGATTGATCGCCAGCGGCAGCAATACGAACAGGCGCAGGCCGGGACTGAGTACCAGCCTCAGGCCTTCTCGCAGGTATTGCGGGCCGGACAGGACGGGAGCGGCGGGCATGGCGGTCTCCTGAGTGGTTGATGCGCGCGACCATACCGACTTTGCCTGCGCGGTGAAAGTTCAGCCATGGGGCAAGGTTCAACTCGACAGCCATAGGCGGACTCTATTCGCGGAATTGGCAATGGATATTTCCGCTTCGCCAGCCGCCTCGATAGCCTTGCGCCCAGTTTCTCTTTTGCGGGGCTCTCATCCTTCCAAGCCTTCCCCTAGTGCTTCGAGAGTCCCTTTTTATTCTGGCCTGCCGGCCCTGTGGGCCTGCAAGGAGTTAGCGATGTCTGCCGTTCGTCATGCCCGCGTCATCATTCTGGGTTCCGGTCCTGCCGGTTATAGCGCTGCTGTCTATGCCGCACGCGCCAATCTGAAACCGCTGCTGATCACCGGTATCCAGGCCGGCGGCCAACTGACCACCACCACCGAGGTGGACAACTGGCCGGGTGACCCTCATGGCCTGACCGGCCCGGCGCTGATGCAGCGCATGCAGGAGCATGCCGAGCGCTTCGAGACCGAGATCGTCTTCGACCATATCAACGCCGTGGATCTGGCCGGCAAGCCATTCACCCTGGTTGGCGACAGCGCCACTTATAGCTGCGACGCGCTGATCATCGCCACCGGCGCCAGCGCTCGCTACCTGGGGCTGCCCAGTGAAGAGGCGTTCATGGGCCGCGGTGTTTCGGCGTGCGCGACCTGCGATGGCTTCTTCTATCGTGGCCGCGAGGTCGCGGTGGTCGGTGGCGGCAATACCGCTGTGGAAGAGGCACTGTACCTGGCCAACATCGCCAGCAAGGTAACCCTGATTCACCGCCGCGAGACGTTCCGTGCCGAGAAGATCCTGCAGGACAAGCTGCGCGCGCGCATTGCCGAAGGCAAGATCGAGCTGCAGCTCAATGCCGAGGTGGACGAGGTGCTGGGCGATGCCAGCGGCGTCACCGGTGTGCGCCTGAAACAATATGGCGGCGCTTACCGCGAGCTGAAGGTGGATGGTCTGTTCGTTGCCATCGGCCATACCCCCAATACCAGCTTGTTCGAAGGCCAACTGGCGCTGAAAGACGGCTATCTGGTGGTCAATGGTGGGCGCGAGGGCAATGCCACCGCGACCACTGTGGCTGGCGTGTTCGCCGCCGGTGACGTGGCCGATTCGGTCTATCGCCAGGCGATCACCTCGGCCGGTGCCGGCTGCATGGCGGCGCTGGATGTCGAGCGCTATCTCGACGGGCTGTGAGAACGAGTAGGGTGCGCAGTGCAGGACCGGAGCGGATAGCGATCAGAAGCCGGTGCGCGCGGCGCACCCTACGGACGTCTCAATCCGGCCAGTGCCAGGGCGGCTCGTCGAGCATGCCCTGGCCGCGTATGCAGGTCTGACCGAGCTGTTTGTCCAGCTCCAGGGTGTTGCAGTCGGGGCTTTCCTTGAGCGCGGCGATCAGCCGGCTGGCGTGAGAGACGACCCACACCTGCGTTTGCTTCGAGGCGGCGATGATCAGGCGCCCGAGTGCCGGCAGCAGATCCGGGTGCAGGCTGGTTTCCGGTTCGTTGAGCACCATCAGTGACGGTGGTCGCGGCGTGAGCAGGGCGGCCACCAGCAACAGGTAGCGCAGCGTGCCATCGGACAGCTCGGCAGCGCTCAAGGGGCGCAGCAAACCTTCCTGACGCAGTTCCACAGCGAAGCGTCCGCCGGCCTGAAAGTCGATATGCAGACGGCTGCCGGGAAAGGCGTCGTCGATGGCGGCATCCAGGGCTTCGCGGTCGCCTATCTCGCGGATGGTCTGCAGGGCGGCGGCCAGGTCGCGGCCATCGTGGTGCAGTACCGGTGTTCGCGTGCCCAGCTGCGGCTGGCGCGCGGGTGCCTCGGCGTCGCTGCGAAAGTGATCGTAGAAGCGCCAGCGGCGAATGGTTTCGCGTAGCTGGAAAACTTCCGGGCAATTCGGGTCGTTGCCGATCTGGTCGAACAGGCTGTCGTAGTTCGGCACGTGCTGGGCCAGTACCTGCCAGCTGCGACCTTCACGCATACGCACCATGGGCCCAGCGCGATCCACCAGCAGCGAGGCAGGGCGGTAGCTGGCGCCAGCCCAGATGCATTCGCGCTTGATCTCCGGGTCGAGAGCGAAGGCCGAGCTGCTTGGCTCGGGCAGGCCAAGGGCGATGGAGTAGCCGAAATCCTCGCCGGCAAAGCCCAGGCGCAGGCGCATCACGTTCTGTCGTGGCCCACCCTGCACCGGCACCTCACCGCTGCGCATACGCCGGGAAATCTTCTCCGGCCCGGCCCAGAAACTCGACTCCAGCCCGCCTTCGCGCGCCAGCGCGTTGACCACGCCACCTTGCGCGGTTTCCGCCAGCAGGCGCAGGGCGCGGTAGAGGTTGGACTTGCCGCTGCCGTTGGCGCCTGTGATCAGGTTGAGCCGGCCCAGCGGCAGGATCAGGCTGTTGATCGAGCGGTAGTTGGCGACGGCGAGGGTATGCAGCATGGCGAAGTCATCCTGACGAAAAATCAGCGGCCATGGCGTGGCGAAAACGCCAGCCAGGCCAGCACTGGGTAGCACAGATAATGCAGGCTGAAGAGAAACAGGCCCATGGGGCTGGGCGTGTCCTGCAGGACCATCATGCCCAGCAGGCCGAGATAGAGCAGCCCGAGCACGCCGCCATAGAGCAGGGTGAAACGCCAGCGCTCAGCGCTGCTGGGCGCGCGACCCTGGCGCCAGTGAAACACCAGCGCCAAACCGGCCGCAATGACGGCGGCGATCAGCAATGTAGTAAACACGCCGCCGAGGCGCACGAAGGTGCGCAGCAGCAGGTTCAGCACGATCGCCGCGACTATCCCCGCAGCCGCGTAGTAGCGCAGTTGCAGGTTCTGGCTCACAGGCTTTGCACCAGGCCGAAGCGTTTGCGCAGAACATGCTCGAGCAGCGCCTTGGGCAGCAGCGTGGCGAGTAGCGGCAGGGCGCGGCTGCCATTACCCAGGCGTAGCAGGCGCGGGCGTTTGTCGCGCTGTACGGCGGCCAGCAGTTGTGCGGCGAAGTCGCTGGCCGGAGTTGGGTTGTCCTGCGAGGCATTGGCGCGGGCGCGGATGCCCTCGCGCAGCGGCCACCAGGGCGAGTCTTCACGGATCAGCGCTTCGGCTTGCTGGCTGGCGTTGGCGCCGAAGCTGGAAGCGATGGCGCCGGGCTGCACTTCCATCACCTCGATGGAGAAGGGCGCCAGCTCCATGCGCAGCGCGTCGCTCAAGGCATGCACGGCAGCCTTGGAGGCGCAGTAGGCACCGGCGAAGGGCGTCACCAGCACCGAGGAAACGCTGCCGATATTCACCACCAGGCCACGGCTGCGACGCAGCAGCGGGAAGAACGCGCGGGTCACGCCAACGATGGAGAAGACATTGGTTTCGAACTGCCGCTGCATGGCTTCCACGCCACCGTCGAGCAGCGGGCCCATGGCGCCGTAGCCTGCATTGTTGATCAGCACATCGAGGCCGCCGATCTCCTCGCTCAGGCGAGCGCTCAGCTGTTGCAGCGCTTGGCCATCGTTGACGTCGAGCTGCACCGCGTTGAACCCGGCTTG
Source organism: Ectopseudomonas toyotomiensis (assembly GCF_017167985.1). Lineage (NCBI taxonomy): Bacteria > Pseudomonadati > Pseudomonadota > Gammaproteobacteria > Pseudomonadales > Pseudomonadaceae > Ectopseudomonas > Ectopseudomonas toyotomiensis. Next base: position 3,472,914 of record NZ_CP070505.1, read on the forward strand.
CTCAAGCGCTGTGAGGTCGTTCTCCTTGCGCGCCGTGGCCCAGACGGCGTAGCCACCCGCCTTGAAGGCGTCGGCCAGGGCGCGGCCAATGCCGCTGGAGCAGCCGGTGATAAGGACGCTGGGTTGGGGCATGCGCGGGACTCCCTGAGACGCGAATGGGGTTGCAGCTTAGCAGGCTTGGCTTGAGGTGATGGCGGACTGTTCGCCTAGGCTCCTGAGTCCGCCCTACGCGCTGAGGATGTGGGTGGAGGGGTAGGGCGCACTCGGCTTTGGCTTCCTGCGGCGCTCTACCTCCTGCATCCATGCAGTCGTCGCGAAGCAGTACGCCGTTGACGTTGTGCTGCCATGCTTGGTTTGGCTCGGCGGGCTACTCGCTGCGCTCGTGAGGCCGCCCTACGTCACGGTTCGCTCCAGGCATTGACTAGCGGATGAACTTGCCTTGCAGGCGCTCGGCGCGAAACTCCAGCGTAGCCGGGCGATAGCCGCTGCGCAGGTCGGGCAGGGGCATGCAGTCGCTCCAGCTGGCACCCGGCAGCAGTTCACCGGGGCCGCTGTAGCGTGGCGATTCGTAAAGGCGCTGGGCCAGGTTGGTGGCATTGCCGGGACGGTAGGCAGCGACTTCCCAGCGCAGTTCCAGCAGGGCGGCGTCGCTGCCGTTCTTCAGGTCGATGGCCAGCGGGCGATCAGCGGGGCAGCGCTGCGGGTCGTAGCTCAGGCGCAGTTCGAGATGAGCGAGGTAGCGCTCGTCGCGGCTTTCCTGCCAGATCACCCAGGTGGCCACCAGGCCGAGACCGACCAGCGCGGCCATGGACACCGGTAGCGCCTTGGTCGGATAGCGGATCAGCAGGATCAGCCAGGTGATGACGAGTACGATGCCGAACAGCATGAGCGCAGTCCTTTGGGGAGTCTGCACTCATCCTACACAAGCTCTCAGGTCAGGGTAACCGCGTGGGCTGTCGCAGGGTGTGACAGCTTCCTTCACCTGGCGGGAAGGGAGCGGGGAAGGCAGAGCCTTCAATGGCATGGGCGTATTCTGCCCCCAACCACTCTCCCATGAATGAGAGAGGGGAGCTCACTGCATATGCCTCGGATGAACAAGGACGTAGTCCGGATGCAATCCGGGGCCGATATCGACCCGGACTGCATCCGGCTACGAACAGCTCAGTGTGCGGCGCCGACAGCTACTGCATCGCTACGGCCGTACACGTCTTCCAGACGCTCGATATCGTCTTCGCCGAGGTAGGTGCCGGACTGCACTTCGATGATCTCCAGCGGGATCTTGCCCGGGTTGGAGAGGCGGTGCACCGAGGTCATCGGGATGTAGGTGGACTGGTTCTCGGTGAGTAGGAACTCACGGTCGTCGCAGGTCACCTTGGCCGTGCCGGACACCACGATCCAGTGCTCGGCACGGTGGTGGTGCATCTGCAAGGAGAGCTGCGCGCCCGGTTTGACGGTGATGTGCTTGACCTGGAAGCGGCCACCCATGTCCACCGAGTCGTACGAGCCCCACGGGCGGTACACCTCGCAGTGGTTCTGGGTCTCGCAGCGGCCTTGCGCGTCCAGCTTGCTCACCAGCTTCTTGACGTCCTGTACGCGGTCCTTGTGTGCCACCATCATGGCGTCCTTGGTTTCCACCACGACGATGTCGTCCAGGCCGAGCACCGAGACCAGCTTGCCATTGCCGTGGATCAGGCAGTTGCGGCTGTCCTCGACTACCACGTCGCCCTTGGTGACGTTGCCGGCTTCGTCCTTGTCGTGCACTTCCCAGATCGACGACCAGCTGCCGACATCGTTCCAGCCGGCGGCCAGCGGTACCACGCAGGCGCGGCTGGTCTTCTCCATCACGGCGTAGTCGATGGAGTTGTCCGGGCAGCAGGCGAAGGTGGCCGGGTCGATGGCGATCTGCGTGCCTTCGCGCTTGCTGCGTTCCAGTGCCAGCAGGCAGGTGTCGTAGATATCCACGTCGTGGTGCTTGAGCTCCTCGAGGAAGCGGCTGGCGCGGAACAGGAACATGCCGCTGTTCCAGTAGTAGTCGCCGCTTCTCACGTACTCGGTGGCGCGCTGGGCGTCGGGTTTTTCGACGAAGTTGGCGACGCGCGCCACGCCATCGGGCAGGGTGCCGTCGGCCTGGCCACGGATATAGCCGTAGCCGGTCTCCGGGCGGTCGGCCGGCACACCGAACAGGACCATTTCGCCTTTTTCAGCGGCCACGGTGGCCAGCGCCAGGGCCTGGCGGAAGGCTTGCTGATCGTCCAGTACGTGATCGGCCGGCAGTACCAGCATCAGTTCGTCACGACCTTCGGCGACCAATTGCAGGGCGGCCATGGCCACGGCCGGTGCGGTGTTGCGGCCGAAGGGCTCGAGCAGCAGCATTTGTGCCTGCAGGTCGATCTGCTCCAGTTGCTCGAGGACGATGAAGCGGTGCTCCTGGTTGGCCACCAGCACTGGCGGCTGCATGCCCTCGATGGAGAGGCGCTGCAGGGTCTGCTGGAACAGTGTCTGCTCACCAGTCAGGGCGAGGAATTGCTTGGGATACAGCTTGCGCGAAAGAGGCCAGAGTCGCGAGCCGCTGCCACCGGATAGGATGATGGGGGTCATGGTTGTGTCTCTCCTGAGCGATTGATCAAGTGGTTTGCCCGTGTCGTGTCGGTGCGACGTGTACCCGCCGTTTTCCTTGTTCTAGAAACTCAGTGCCTTAACCGTCGATGGGGCGCTTGACCCACACCGGCGACAACTTGCCCTGACCGCCGGTGACGAACAGGCTGACCACTTCGCCGCGCTCCAGGGTCACCGGCTTGAGGTCGGCGACCTTGCGTTCACCCTCGAACAGCGCCAGGCCGACCTTCACCGGGTTGATCTCGCGGTCGCCACGGCCGTCGGGTTTGACGTCGGCGACCACGGCAGTCTTGCCGTCGGCAGTCTTCAGGCTGAGGGTGCTGTCAGTCAGGTTCTGTACGCGCAACAGGGCTTTCTGCCGGCTGGTGAAGGGCGGCTCTTCCACCAGGCGCGGCTCGGCGCCGGTCTGACTGACCAGGGTGTAGTAACGCGCGGCCTCCAGATCCACCGCCATCTGTGCGTTGCCGACCTGGGCCTGATAGCTGCCGGCCGGGAGGAACTTGAAGTCACTCGAGCCCAGCGGCGAGATCTGCTTGAGCTGGGTCTGGCCGACGCTGACGTCGAGCTCGGCGCTGCTGGCGTTGTAGGCGCGGACGAAGGCCGAGCCCTTGGGCGCCTTGGGTCCGTAGAGGGCGCCGTCATCGGCCTGTGTCTGGAGCATGCCGAGGCCCAGGGCCAGGGCGCAGGCGCCCAGCGTGAAGCGGCGTAGGGTGGTTTGCGTGTTGTTCATCGGATAGTCCTCCTTGGGGGATGAATCAGTGACTGGCAGCGGCCAGCTCCTGGCGCTCGCCGTCGTCTTTGAGTGCGGCGAGCCATTGCGGGTCGAAATCGGTGAAATCGCTGGTCATCGGCAGGTAGCGCTCGGGGAACTCCCAGATCACCAGTTGCGGTGGGTTGTTCTCGAAGTCCTCGCTCTGCAGGTACTTGAGCATCGGCACCAGCGGTCCGCCGCCTTCCTCGGCGTGGTTGGCCAGGTCACGCTGCAGGTGTTCACGCAGGGCCCCGGCGAAGTTCCAGGCGGGGTTGGCGCTGTAGCTGGTGCCGACCAGCGTCACCGGCAGGTCGCTGTCGCCGAACAGGTCGTCGCCGCCACCTTCGGCGGCGTGGGTTTCACGTTGCTGCAGGCGGTCGGCCTGGGGCATCAGGCTTTCGAACAGGGGAGCCAGCGGCAGGAAGCGCGTCAGGTCACCCTGATGCGTGCGGGTTTCCACGGTTTCGGTGATGAACTGCTGTGGCTCGCCCCGCAACTGCATGGCGCTACGCACCACTTCACTCAGCGCCTTGGCAGTGACGTCGGCGCCTTCCGGGGTCCAGTGGGTGTCGGTGCGCAGGAACATCGGTGCTTCGTCCTTGGCTGCCTGCAGCGGTGCGAGCAGGTCCGGTGCGGCGATCCCGGCGTTGCGCACGGCGCGGTGAAAGCGCGGATAGAGGCTGCGCTGCAGAGCGCTGGGGCGATGGCTGCCGGTGTGCTCCGGGTACAGGCGGGTCTTGGCCGGGACGATGGCCAGCAGCAGCTGGATGTCGCGTTCTTCCAGTTGGCGCTGCACGCCACGGATCAGCGCCAGGTTGTCGCGCAGCTGGCTCTGACCGTCGACCACCGGGTCGAACTCCTCGTCCGAGTACAGCCAGCCGTCTTCGCCGATCACCAGGCCGCTACGGCCTTCGCCGAACGCCAGGTATTCCACGGCGGCCCACAGGTTGATACCGGCCTGCTTGAGCGGGAAGTTCTCGTCGTAGTGATGCTCGATGCTCTTGGCCAGGCCGCCGTCGAGCACGCTCGGCTGCGCCGGTATGCTGTAGCCGCCGAGCTTGCTCAGGGCCAGTAGGCTGACCGGCAACAGCAGCAGGGCGAACAGCGCGACATACAGGGTCTTGATGGGGCGATTCATGCTTGGCCTCCGCTCAGAACTGGAAGTAGAGGAAGGGGGAGTAGCTCTGCGCCGAGAGCTTGAGCAGCGAGGCGCAGAACAACAGCAGCAGGGCGCCGCGCAGGGCCACCAGACGCAGGTCGACGGCCTGCAGGGCGACCCCGGCGCTGGCCAGGGTCAGGCCCGGCTCATGGCTGCGGCTGGTGAGGAACTGGCGGGCGCCATTGACGGCGATCACTACCCAGGCCAGCACCAGGGTGACCATCTGCAGCCCGGTGATGTGTGCCAGGGTCAGCTCGCTCAACTGCCAGTCACCGAAGGGCAGCAGCGCGGCGTACATGCGCCCGGCCACCTCCAGGTTCTCGGCGCGGAAGATCACCCAGCCGAGCATCACCAGCAGCAGGGTGAAGGCCCATTTCAGCGGGTTGAACACAATCGGTGCGGCTTTCACGCCGAGCGCCCGCTCAATGGCCAGCCAGGTGCCGTGCCAGGCGCCCCAGATCAGGAAGGTCCAGTTGGCGCCATGCCAGAAGCCGCCCAGCAGCATGGTCAGGAACAGGTTGCGGTAGGTGTTGAAGGTGCCATGGCGATTGCCGCCCAGCGGCACGTACAGGTAGTCACGCAGCCAGGTGGACAGGCTGATGTGCCAGCGCCGCCAGAACTCGGTGATCGATTGACTGATATAGGGCTGGTTGAAGTTCTCCATGAAGCGAAAACCCATCATCAGGCCCAGGCCGATGGCCATGTCGCTGTAGCCGGAGAAGTCGAAATAGAGCTGCGCGGTGTAGGCGATCATGCCCAGCCAGGCATCGCCGGTACTGGGGTTTTCCAGGGCGAAGCAGTGGTCCACCAGCGGCGCCAGGCTGTCGGCGATGAACACCTTCTTGACGAAGCCCTGCATGAAGCGCGTGGCGCCTTCGCTGAACTTGTCGAGGCTGTGCGTGCGGTCGGTGAACTGGTCGGCCAGGTCCTTGTAGCGCAGCACGGGGCCGGCGATCAGCTGCGGGAACAGGGCGATGAAGGCGGCGAAGTTGATCAGGTTGTGCGTCGGTTCGGTGTCGCGGCGGTACACGTCGATCAGGTAGCTGATCGACTGGAAGATGTAGAAGGAGATACCGATCGGCAGGATCACCGCCGTGAGGACGAAGGGCTCCATCCCCATCGATTCGAGCACGGCGTTGATATTGGCCACACCGAAGTTGGCGTACTTGAAGTAGCCCAGCGTGGCCAGGTTGCCGACCACCCCGGCCACCACCCAGCGGCGCGCCGCCTGGGTGCCGGCGTGGGCATGGATGCGCAGGCCGAAGACGTAGTTCCACAGCGTCACGGCAGCGAACAGCAGAAGGAAATCCACCCGCCACCAGGCGTAGAAGGTGTAGCTGCCGATCAGGATCAGCAGATTGCGCCCGCGATTCGGGCACAGATAGTACAGGCCGAGAAAAATCGGCAGGAACAGGAACAAAAAGACGTTGGATGAAAAGACCATCCGTGCTTCTCCGTGAACAGCCGGGGCAGCGCCCCCCTTTCCCCCCGCGAACGGAGGGTTTGTTTTGTTACGTCCCGTAGGAGCCGATTCATCCGCGAAAATCGCGGCTAAAGCCGCTCCTACGGTTTTTCGAATACCTGGGTCACCTCGCCACCGAGGCGGAAGCTGTTGAACGGCCCCATCTCCTGGTTCAGTTCGCGGGTCTCTTCACTGCAGGCGTAGAGGCTGCAGTAGGGCGCCAGCCAGGCGTACTTGAAGTCCTTGCGCAGCTCGCTCATGTCTTGCTTGGCGCCGGTGCGCTGGGCGAACGCAGCCGGGTCGCGCGCGCCTTCCAGCACACGTTCGGCCAGGCGCTGCAGGGCGCCGTGGTTTTCACCGCGCAGGTCGACTTCGTTGGCCTCGGCGAACGCGGCGATCATCGCCAGCGGCGGCAGGGCATAGTTGTGGTAGGCCAGGGCGCGTTGGCTGCGGCGCATTTCGTTGGCCAGGTAGCCTTCGTCGTCGACCTGATTGGCAGCGATGCGGAACTGGCCCACGGACCAGTCGAACAGGTCGCGACGATCACTGATTACCGCCACCGCCATCACCGACCAGGCCGCCCAGTAGCTGTGGTTGTTGATCTTGCGCAGCGGCAGGTCGCTCCATTCGCGCACCGTGTGGTCGGCCAGGCGGGTGAACCAGGCCTCGATGCGTGCGCTCTGCTGCGGGTAGGCCGCCAGCGGCTGCGATTCGGAGAACTTCAGGCGCAGCCAGGCGCCGGCCAGGCTGCCCAGCGCCCATTTGCGCATCGACTTGCCGGTGTGGTTGAACTGCTCGGACTCCAGCGCATCGGCGCTGGCCCAGCGATCCAGCCATTCGATGGCGCATTCCAGGCGCTCCGGCTGACCGGTACGCATGTAACCGGTGATCATTCGCCCGGCTTCCTTTTCCAGGCGGGTGATGTGCGAGGTCTGCTCGCGGAAGTTCTTCTCGGCCTTGCGGTTGAGCGTGGCGCGGGCACTGTCGGAGCCTTCGTACTTGCTGGTGAACTGCAGCTCACCGGTGTACGGCTGCGGCACCGCCGGGCAGATGGGCGCCTTGCCCTCGCGCTGGCCCACGGCGGCGTAGTAACCCGCCGGCGGTTGCAGCGCGGCGAAGGCTGGGCCGCTGAGCAGCAGCGCCATGAGCGTGAGTGGAGCGAGTCGTTTGGGCATGATGGCCTCCTCAGTCGTTCGCGCTGTGCTGCGCGACCTGCTGGTTGGGCCCGCTAGGGCGCTGGCACAGGCTGGCCTGGACTTTCAGGTCGTCGGCGCTGTCCTCGGGCTTCTGGATTTCCAGGGCGAAGAAGTTCTGATCACCCCAGCCCGGTTCGTCGCGCAGTTCCACGGCGAAGCGCCCGTCGGTATCGACGGTATTGGGCTTCTCCAGCTTGAGCTGTTCGCGACGACCGTTGAGGTACCAGATGGTAGCGTCGACGCGCTTGACCGACGGATCGCTGAAACGCAGGTCGAGCTGGTGGCGGTTGCCGCGCAGGGTCAGCAGCTTGTTCTCGCCATTGACCAGTATCTCGTTGCTGCCCGGATGCAGGCGTTTCTCGCTGGCGAGTAGCTCGGTCTGGCCGCTGCAGCCGTTGTTCAGGCTGGCCATCAACTGGCGGTGGATCTTGTCCGAGGCCAGGTCGTAGAGCGGTGAGAATTCCCAGATCAGCACCTTCGGTGGGTCGTTCTGGAAGGCATCGCTGGCCAGGTACTCGATCATCGCCCCTTCCAGGCCACCGCCGGGGAAGGCCGCGTTGAGCACGTCGGTGCCCAGGTATTCTTCGAGGAAGCCGCCGAAGTTGTAGTTCTTGCCGCTGTGGCTGGTGCCGACCAGGGTGATCTTGGGGCTGCTGTCGTCGCCGAACAGCGCGTCGCCATCGCTGGCGTTCTTGGGCTCGGTGACGAACTGGTCGACGTATTGCACCGCATAGCCGGTGCCGCACAGCTGGCTGGCGACGTTCTGCATGGTGCCGGTCTTGCCCATCAGACCGACGCGCTCGGTGACGAACTCCTTGCGCGGAATATCTTCGAAGCCGGGGATACGCTTGACCGTCTCGGCCACCAGGCGTGCGGTGCGCTCGGCACCGTAGGGCGTCCAGTGCTGGTCGCGGCGGAAGTAGAACTCCTTGTCGCTATCCTCGTCGGTCAGCGGCGTCAGATCCGGCACCCAGATACCCAGCTGTTCGAAGCGGGTCAGCGCCTGGCGGTAGTTGCGCAACGCCTTGTCGTAGTCGAAGCGCTGGTAGTCGGCCGGGCGCAGCTTGCTGCGATTGACCAGGCCGCGGGTCGGTTGATAGACCACCACCAGTTCCACGCCGCGCTGCTTGAGGCCGTCGCGCAGTTCCTTGAGGCGCTGGTAGCCGACTTCGCTGGTGCCGAATTCGGTGCGCAGGTCTTCGACACTGCGGAACAGCCAGCCCTCGTCGGCATCCATCAGGGTGACGAAGTTCTTCATGTAGTTGGTGGTGTAACGGCTGGCGTCGTGCGCAGCCGGGCACAGCGAGCAGCAATCTTCCACCTGGTATTGCGGCGCCTGGCGTTCTTCGGCCTGCAGCGCGCTGCCGAATGCGGCGCAAGTCACTGCCAGGGCCAGGGTCTTGAGTGTGTGTGCAGTCATGGGAGGCCTCGTCAGTTGGTCATCGGCTCGGGCTCGATCGGATCGATCAGCACGGGCAGGCGCTGGCGCACCATGAGGTCAAGGATTTCGTCCTGTTTCTCGCCGAGGATGCCAGCGAGCTGGATGCCGCTGCTCTTGCGCGGCGCGAGCATCTTCACGCGGTACAGCTCGACCGACAGCGGCGAGTCGATGTTGATCGGACTGGAGCCGTTACCGGCCAGGGTGCCGCCGACGATGATCATCGAGATCTTGGTGTCGAACGGGTCCAGCTGCAGGTCGCGGTCGGTGTCCGACAGGTCCTTGATGTGGCCGTACACACCGGTCAGCTGGTTCATCGCCGATAGGTTGTCGTAGAGGCGGATGTTCTCGCTGTTGCGGATGCGGATGCCGTGGCGCTGATTGCGCAGCACCTGGTTGCCCCACAGCAGGTTGTCGCCGCTCTCGTACAGGGTGATGCCGTCGGAATGGTTGCCGTGCACGCGGTTGTAGGCGATCAGGTTGCGCTCGCTGTTACGGTCGATGACCACCCCGGAGAGCTTGTTGTCGTAGCTCTCGTTGTTGATGATCCAGCTGTCGTTGACCTCGCGCGAGATGATGATGCCGTGCTTCTTCTTGGTGCCGAAGACCTTGTTCTCGGCGATGATCAGGCCGTGCGAACGGTCGTGCGGGTCGATGCCGTAGACGATGTTGTCGCGGTAGGTGTTGCCCTTGATCACTACGTTCTGCGCTTCGTAGCAGTAGAAGCCGTACCAGTGGTCGACGAACTCGGAATCGATCAGCCAGCCGGTCGGCTCCTCGCGTTGCAGACGCTCGTGCATGTTCGGCGTGTACTGGGTGATCGACACGCCGTAGGACTTGGAGTTGTCGTAGCCCAGGCTGGTCAGCACGCTGCTGGCGATATACAGCTCGCTGCCGCCCCAGGAAACCAGGAACGGGCGGAACTCCTTGCCGTTGTCGCGCATGCTCGCCGGGCCGTTATCGGCCTCACGCCAGGCGGTGACGCGGGTGTCGGTGAGGAACATCAGGCCATCGTTGACCAGAAACGAGCCGCGCTCCTGCGACAGGCGCAGTTCGCGGGTTTCCTTGCCGACGTGCAGCGCCGCGCCTTCGGCGACGACGATGGGCAGGCGGGCGAGGTACACGCCCGGTTCCTGTTCGGCGAACTGGCTGTCGGGCAGCGCCTTGGCGATGTCCTGGGCGGTGACCAGGCCACCTTCGATGAAGATCGCCTGGGGCATGCCTTGCTGGCGCTTGATCCATTCGCGCAGGCGTTCGTTGCCGCCGGTGAAGTCCTTCAGCGCGTCCTGGCGCAGCATGCGCCGCACCACCACCTGGCCGCGTTTCTCACGCGGAATCTTGGCCAGCACGGCCTCCTTGGTGTAGCCGGACAGATCCGGCAGCGTGGGTGCTTCCATATGCAGTTCGTCCGCCGGTGCGCTACGCACGCGGTAGTCGAACTGGTGCTGCGTCGGGTTGGCCTGGGCCAGGGGCACTGTGAGACACAGCGCGCCGAGCAGCAGGGGTAGGGCTAAGCCGTTGGGTTGCATGATCCGATCCCTCAGAAGCGCCAGATGAAGTCGACGAAGGCGCGGTGCATCACCGAGTCGGTGCCGCTGCCGTAGGCGTCGCCCGGCAGGAACACGCCAGCGCGCAGGCGTACCAGGGCCGAACGGTCTTCCAGTTGTTCGGCGACGGTGGCCGGCAGCAGGCCCTGCTTGAAGTAGCGGGTCAGCACCAGGTCGACTTCCTGGCCGATATCTTTCTCGCCGGCCACCAGCGGTGCAGTGATGCCGCTGTCGCCAACGTCCTGGTCGCCATCGACGCGCCAGAAGCGGTGATAGACGACGCTGGCGTCGTAGTCCTGGCCCAGCTGCCAGGAGCTGAAGGCACTGGCCACCTGCAGGTTGGAGAGCTCGCCGCGGAAGGCTTCGCCGTAGCGGTGCAGGCGTGATTCGACGCCGGTGAAGTTGGCGCGGTTGCTGTGCAGGCCGGTCTGCATGAACTGGCGCGACTTGCCTTCGTCGCCACCGCCGCTGCCACGGGCATAGGCGGCGCCGATCTTCCAGTTGTCATCGAGGCTGTAGCGCAGGCCCAGGTCCATGGCCCAGGCGTCGACGTCCTGGCTGCGCGAACCGGTGGCGATGCGGTCGCTGCCGACCACTTGCTGCTGCAACTGATCGGTATCACCCTGCAGCCAGGTCAGCTGCGCCCAGTAATTGAGACGGTTGCGCGAATTGCGCTCGAAGAAGCCGCCGTCGGCGTGCAGGCCGAACCAGGTCAGGTCACCGGTGTAGCGCTTGCTCAGCTCGTCGACACGCTCGCCGGGATTGGCCAGGCGGCCGTCGTCGCGGCTGTGATGCAGCTTGGCGCCGATGCGGTGGCCGGGCGTCCACTGGTAGTCGAGGCCGGCGAAGAAGTGGCGACGGTCTTCGTCTTCGGGGGCCAGGTCATCGAGGTCGGTGCGGTAGTCGGAGAAGCGCTCGGCGACGCCGACGTTGGCTTGCAGCAGGGTGGTATCGAAGCGCCAGTTGACCGCCTCGATGTTGGTGTCCCACCAGGTGCCTTCGTTGCTGCGCAGGCGCTGACGGCCGACGCGCAGGTGCTCGCCGGGGTAGGCGGTGAGGCCGGCGTAGTCGACCCAGAATTCGCGCATGGCCAGATAGCTTTTGTCCGGCTGGCGGGCGTCGCTGCGCTGCGTGCTGTCTTCACCGTCGTCCTGCAGCGGGTCGGTTTCGATGGTGTCGGTGGCGGTCACTGCCTGGCCCATGGCGAAGGCGCTCCAGTTGCCGCGTTCGCCGTAGGCCCAGGGGCGCAGGTCGAGACCGATACCGCTGACGTCGCCACCCTCGCGGGTGCCGAGGTCGCGGTCGTCTTCCGATTGCGCGGTGATCTTCACATCCAGGCCGAAATTCTTCGGTGCATCCGTCGCCCAGGCAGCACTGGCTGCCAGCAGGCTGGCGCTCAGCCCCAATTGGCTGACGATACGGTTTAGCTGCATGCGTGCATCCTTGTTCATGGCTGGCTGGCCTGTAGGGCGGCCTGCTGCTGCAGGACGATGCCGCGGGCATCGCGCTCCTCGCGCAGCAGGCGTTGGCCTTCGGCCAGTTGTGCCGGGGTCAGGCTCTCGGCCACCTCGTGCGCCAGCTCGAAGGTCGGCGGCGTGTTGCGCGGCAGGGCCAGTTGGCTGAATACATAGGCGTTGACCGGGTTGGGCTTGACCCCGCGCCCCTGGCTGAACATCTGCGCCAGGGCGAAGTCGGCGCTGAGCTGGCCGGCGCGCGCAGCGCTGAGCAGGTGGTCGAGCGCCTGCTGGGCATAGACCTCGCCGAGGTAGCCACGCAGGTAAATCTGCCCCAGGTAGTAATTGGCGCTGGGTTCGCTGGGCGCGGCCTTGCGCAGGTGTTCTTCGGCCTTCTTCGGCTGCTGCGGCAGCAGCTTGCCTTCGTAGTACAGGCGGCCGAGCAGCAGCTCGGCACGTGGCAGGGCAGCTTCGCGGCCCTTCTCCAGATAGCCGAGCAGGGTGTCGATATCGCCTTGCCCCGGATAGTCGTAAAGCAGGCGCGCCAGGCTGACCCAGGCGGCCGGATAATTCGGTGCGATCGCCTCGAGCAGGTCCTGTGCCTGCTGCGGCTGCGGCTGGCCGACCTCAGGGTCGCTGAGGACTTGAGCCACGGACTCGACCTGGTTGGGTGAAACATTGCCGGCGCGGTAGCCCGCGAGCAGTTGGTCGATCAGCGCCTGACGGTCGTCTTCGCGGTTCTGCTTCTGGTACACGGTGGCCAGTTCGGCGTAGCAGGCGTCGTTGCTGGCCAGGCGCGCCTGGCAGATGCGCTCGATCTCGCCGAGGTGCTGGTCGTAGGTGCCATCGGTGCGATACAGAAGGATCTGCGCCAGTTCCGCCTGCGGCAGACCCTGCTGGCGCCAGTCCTGGATACGTTGCGCGATGTTCATGGCGGGAAAGTCCTGTGGATAGAACAGGTAGAGTTCGGTCAGCGGCAGCAGCGCGCTTGGCTCGCGAGCCTGGGCTGCGCTTTCCAGCAGTTCGGCGGCCTCGCGGCGCTCGGCCAGGGTGCTGCCGGGCTTGCGCGCCAGCAGCTTGCCGAGGCGCGCGTTGGCGCGTGGCGAACCATCCTGAGCCTGGCGGTAGATGCGCTCGGCCTCATCCAGATCCTGGGTCTGGCCGCCGGCTGCGTAGATGTCGGCCAGGCCGATCTGCGCGTCGCTGTAGCCCATCTCGGCGAGCTGGCGGAAATGCCATTCGGCAGTCTGCTGGTCGCCGCTCTGCAGGGCTTCGCGGGCCAGACGCTCATCCGGCAGGCCGGCGCAGCCGGCCAGCGTGGCGCTGACGGCGAGGCCGAGCAGGGCGGGACGAAGAAGGGGCATGCTCACGGCGTGACCTCCTTAGCGACCTGCCGCGACGGCGCGGTCGACCAGCCAGCCCAGCGACGGACCACGGTCGATGACCACGTCCACCGGCTGGCCGGCGAGGCTGGCCGGCAGGGTGTCCTGCGGCTTGATCACCACGCGGATGTCCGAGCTCAGGCCGCCGTCATGCAGGGCGCTGCTGACGATCTCGCCGTGACGCGCCTGGTCTTCGCCGGCCACCTTGAAGGTTACTGGCGTGCCGGGGCGCGCCTGTTCCAGATGGCGGTAGGGGAAGCTGGCGCTGACGGTGGCGATGCCGTCCTGCGGTACCAGTTCGAAGATCACGTCGCCCTTGCTGGCGAACTGACCGTCGGCCACCAATTGGCGAGAGATCTTGCAGTTGCACGGACTGGTCAGGGTACCCTGCATCTCGCGGGCGAATAGCGCTTCGATCTGGCTCGGTTCGAGCTGGTCCTCACCCAGGTGACCCTTGAGCATTTCCAGCATGCTGGTGGTGAAGGTGGCGATTGGCGCGCCTTTCTCGACGATGCCATCTTGCTGCGCCAGGCTCTGCACGCTGCCTTCACGCGGCATGGTCACCTGCAGCGCCGGCAGGCTGATCTGCGCCGACTGTGCGTGGGTGACGAAGTACAGGCCGTATATCGACTTGCCGATGTAGCCGAAGGCGGCCAGACCGATGAGGAAGATCGCGCCGCTGAAGGTCACGGCGCGCAGGCGGCCGAACATACCCATGCCACCGCCTGCGCCGTTCTTGCGCGCCTTGGTGAAGTTGTCGCGCTGGAGGATGTGCAGCACCTCGCCGACATTGACCAGTTCACCAGCCAGATGCGCGCTGATCAGGTGGCGCAGGGCGGCGGCTTCCCGAGCACCAAGGCCGTGGAACTGGCAGCCGACGCGGTTGTGCTCCGGCTGTACCGAGTTGACCTGAAACTCCACGTCCAGGCCCAGCACCAGGCTGTCGAGCTGGAACTGCAACTGGCCGCGATGGAAATCGCCGACCTTGTGCGTGGTCTTTTCGTTGGTGAAGCTGAAACCGCCGGCAGAGACATCCTGCAGGCGTGCGTCGATGCGTTCGCCCTTGGCATTGGTGAAGCGCAAGCGCCCTGGCAGCTTGACGCGGGCATGCTGGCGCTGGGCCTCGGACTCATGGACGACGTTGTGATTGGCGACGGAGTTCATGGTGGCTAATTCCTATTCGAGTACGGTCACACCAGCGCCAGCAGCGCGGCGATGAAGACACAGGAGGCAGAGAAGGTCATGGCACGCGACGACCAGCTGTTGAACCAGTTGGCGAAGCTGGACAGGCCGCGGTTGAGCTTGGTGTTCTGGCGCGTCCAGGATTGCTGGTCGAGACGGAAGAACACGTAGATCTTCACCATCGCGCCAACGATCTGGTTGTAATAGAGCAGCGCCGGGTAGGCCGGACCGATGCGGTGGCCGGAGAGCATCAGCAGCAGCGTGAGGATCAGCCGCGTGCTACCGATCCACAGCAGATAGATCAGCAGGTACATCAGGCTGTACTTGATGCTGGCGATGATCGCCACGCACAGGCCCAGCAGGCAGGTCCACATCGACACGCGCTGGTCGAACAGCACCAGGCTGGTGAAGGCGCCGAGGCGACCCATGCCCAGGCGCAGGGCGCGCGAGTTTTGCCGCAGGTTGTTGCCGTACCAGCGGAACATCAGCTTGCGGCTGGCCTTGATGAAGCTCTTCTCCGGCGGGTGCTCAACCGTGTTGATCGCCGCGTCCGGCACGTAGAAGGTGTCGTAACCCAGGCGCATCAGGCTGTACCAGCTGGATTTGTCGTCACCGGTGAGGAACTGGAAGCGCCCCAGGCGCCAGTGCTCCAGGTGATCACTTTCCACGTCGCGGATGAACTCGGGGTCGGTCACCACGCTGGCGCGGAACACCGACATGCGCCCGGTCATGGTCAGCACCCGTTTGGAGAGGGCCATCGAGCACATGTTGAGGTGGCGCTGAGCGAAGCGCAGCTTGTGCCACTCGCTCATCAGGTAGCTGCCGCGTACCTCGCAGAACTCGTTGGTGGTCAGCCCGCCGACGTTGGGGAAGAGCTTGAACCAGGGCACGCATTTACGGACCACTTCAGGCTCAAGCACGGTGTCGCCGTCGATCACCGCCACCACCGCATCACGGTCCGGCATCTGCCGGGAAATGGCGCGAAAACCATAGGCCAGGCCATCACGCTTGCCGGTGCCGGGGATGCGCACGATGTCCAGGGTGACATGCGCCGGCGGCTCGGCCTGAGCCCAGAGGTTCTTGATCAGCAGCTCGTCGGAGAGTTCGACGATCGAGCACACCACGGTGCACGGATAGCCGCAGTCGATGGCTTCGCGAATCACCGAGCGGTAGACCATGGCGGTGGTCAGCGCCTCGATGCGGAAGCTGGTGACCAGCAGGAACACATGAGAGGGGTCGGCGTCCTTGCCGAGTTTTGTAACCTTGCGGCGATACCAGGGGTAGACCAGGTAAAGGAACAGGCAGCCGCGCACGAAGTGCATGGCGCCCATGGAATAGCGCCAGATGCCGACGATGCCGATGAGCAGGATGAAATCCCGCGCTTCGGGGTCGAACACCGTGCGTGGCAGGGCCAGTGCCAGCAGCATCAGCAGGCTGAGATAGAGCATCCAGCCGCTGGCTTGGTTGAGGCCGTTCTTGAGCTTGTCCATATGCGTCTCCGAGTACCTGCACGCGCGGGGCGCGCAGGTACGTTCGGGTCCTTACCAGCAGATGCCTTCGGCCACGCCATTGCTGGCGTGGGGCATGAAACCGACCAGATCGATCACCCGCTTGCCGCTTGGCGCCTGCTCGGCCAGCTTGGCGAAACGCTCGTCACTGTTGCCCAGGACGATGATGTCGGCCTTGGCCACCACGTCGTCCAGGTCACTGTTGAGCAGCGAGGAGACGTGCGGGATCTTCGACTCGATGTACTCCTTGTTGGCGCCGTGCACGCGCGCGTACTCGACGTTGCGGTCGTAGATGCTCAGGTCGAAACCCTTGCCGATGAGCATTTCCGCCAGCTCCACCTGCGGGCTTTCGCGCAGGTCATCGGTACCGGCCTTGAAGCTCAGGCCGAGCAGGGCGACCTTGCGCGAGTCGTGGCTGGCGATGATGTCGAAGGCCTTCTGCACCTGGGCGGCGTTGCTGCGCATCAGCGAACCGATCAGCGGCGCTTCCACGTCCAGGCTGCCGGCGCGGTAGTTCAGCGCGCGCACGTCCTTGGGCAGGCAGGAGCCGCCGAAGGCGAAGCCGGGCTTCATGTAGTACTTGGAGAGGTTGAGCTTGTGATCCTGGCAGACCACATCCATCACTTCGCGGCCATCGACGCCGACTGCCTTGGCGATGTTGCCGATCTCGTTGGCGAAGGTGACCTTGGCCGCGTGCCAGACGTTGCAGGTGTACTTGATCATCTCGGCGACTTCGATGTCCTTGCGGATGATCGGGGCGTCGAGTTCTTCGTAGATGCTGGCCAGCAGGTCGCCGGAGGCGGTGTCCAGCTCACCGATGACGGTCATCGGCGGGAAGTCGTAGTCCTTGATCGCGGTGCTTTCACGCAGAAACTCGGGGTTCACCGCCAGGCCGAAATCGACACCGGCCTTCTTGCCCGAGCAGTCCTCGAGGATCGGCAGTACGACGTTCTTGGCAGTGCCCGGCAGCACAGTGCTGCGTACCACCACGGTGTGGCGCTCGTTCTTGTCGCGCATGGCCATGCCGATCTCGCGGCACACGCCTTCGATGTAGTTCAGCTCCAGGTCGCCGTTCTTCTTGCTCGGCGTGCCGACGCAGATGAACGACACATCACTTTCCAGAACGGCAGCGGCGACGTCGGTGGTGCCGCGCAGGCGACCCTGACGCAGACCCTGTTGCAGCAGTTCTTCCAGACCCGGTTCAACGATGGGCGATTTGCCGTTGTTGATCAGGTCGATCTTGTTCGCGGAGATATCCACGCCAATCACGTCGTGACCGCGTGCCGACAAACAGCCGGCACAAACGGCACCTACATAACCCAAACCGAAGATACTGATTCGCATGGTATTCACCTCGTCCGTTCGATGCAGTTTCAAATACTGGCCTTATGGCCAAAACTAGTCCGTGAACTTGCTGCTTTAATACGAGCAAGTTCATTCAGGCATAAATAGAGTGGGGCGCCGGAAGTGGCACCAAATGTGGGCCTTTATATTGAAAGGTGGCCCTTTGATGTTGTCGCTGCCGCCTCGCTTGAGACCTCTATCTCGGTACTGTGACGGGTTGCTATATCTCCCTTTGACATACACGAACTTTTCTTCGGGTGAAGCTGTCCAGCGAAAGTTAATTCGCTATCTGGCAGTTTCAAGTGATCAGAAAGTTATGTATTGAAATGTGTTACGGGCTGTATGAGTAGCGGCCCTTTCGGATAGTTCCTACCGTTCGTCCTGAAGCTGAACCGAAGCTGAACGGCTAATTTGATTGCAATATAATGGCAAGTTGCAAAATGCATGATGGCAATATGTCCATTAATGCGCTCGAAACTATCCGATAACTTAACGGGGCAATAAGTTCTGTGGAAAGTGCGCTCGCGCTGAAACTGTGATGCCAAACAGGTTTTGAGAATCAAACGCAACGGCGAGGGAATTTTTGTCAGGCGCAGCGCTCAGGGTGCAACGAAGCGGCAGGGCGGGGAAGGCGGGGATCGACAAGCGCAGTGGCCGAACCCATGCAGCAGCCGATGAGCGGTGCATGGGGTTGGCCGGTGTAGGGTCAGTCTTGCGGCTGGTCGCGCAGGAAAACCAGGCTGTCGGCCTTGGAATGCTCGGCCGAATAACGGTAGCCCTGATAGTTGAAGTCCTTCAGGCCCTCGGGGTTGGTCAGGCGCTCCTTGATCACGTAGCGCGCCATCAGGCCACGGGCCTTCTTGGCGTAGAAGCTGATGATCTTGTACTGGCCGTTCTTCAGGTCCTTGAACTCGGTATCGATGAGGCGTGCGTTCAGCGCCTTGCGCTTGACCGCGCCGAAGTACTCATTGGAGGCCAGGTTGAGCAGCACGTCGTCGCCCTGGGCGGCCAGCGCTTCGTTCAGCCAGCCGCTGATGCGTTCGCCCCAGAAGGCATACAGGTCCTTGCCGCGCACGTTAGCCAGCTTGGTGCCCATTTCCAGGCGATAGGCCTGCATCAGGTCCAGCGGGCGCAGCACACCGTAAAGGCCGGAGAGCATGCGCAGGTGAGTCTGGGCGAAGTCGAAATCTTCTTCGGAGAAATCCTCGGCGTTCAGCCCGGTGTACACGTCGCCCTTGAATGCCAGCAGCGCCTGCTTGGCGTTGGACGGATTGAACGGTCGCTCCCAGCTGCCGAAACGTGCGGCATTGAGGCCGGCGAGCTTGTCCGACAGGCCCATCAGCTCGGCGATCTGCGCCGGGCTGAAGTCGCGCAGCTGGGCGATCAGCTCCTGGGCGTGGTCGAGGTGTTCGGGTTGGGTGAAGCGCGGGGTGGCAGGCGGCGTCTCGTAGTCGAGGGTCTTGGCCGGTGAAATCACCATCAGCATGTGCGGAGTCTCCAGAAAGCGTGACGGCGATTCTAGAGGTCAGGGGACGGCAAGACCACCTATCGGGGTGATTGAGAAGAACCGCTGCGCGGCTGTTGTAGGCGCGAGCTTTGCTCGCGAAGCGGTTGCCAGCAATGAGCAGGGGCGAAGCGTTACTTGCACCTGATTGGCGCGGCATGCTGCAAGTGGGAGCGGGTAAGGGAGGCGAGTTACAGCAGGTAGGACTTCGGACTTTAACGGGGTGCTGGCGGCTCGCCAAGCACTATCTGTCGCCTCTGCAAATAAACCTGTGTGGCGATAAAAAAACGTTTTTCTGTCATGTGAATTGGAGTAATAAAAAAGCAAGACCGCCGAAACCTGCAGACAGGTGGCGGCCATTGGCCCTCACCTTGCTTGCCACCTTTCGGCCCCGACCTGAAAAAAGTCGGCGGTCTCTGTCCGGCGCAGCACCGCACCTGGTATTGCGTCGCCTGGCTACTACAAGAAGGTGACCGACGTATGGATGACCACGGACGCTCCAAGCCCACCGCTCCAACCCTCTACGCTCTCGACACCAACGTCCTGATTCACGATCCCAACGCCTTGCTCAACTTCGAAGAACACCACGTCGCGATCCCGATGACGGTGTTGGAGGAACTCGACAAACTGAAATCCGGCAAGCACGGCGTCGCCGCCGAATGTCGCCAGGCCATCCGCCTGATCGATCAGATTCTCGCCGGGGCGGAGCCCGAGGACGTCGAGTACGGGGTACCCATCCAGCGCGGCAAGAGCGGCCCCTGCGGTCGTCTTTCCATCCTTATGAGTAAAAGTGCGGCGCCGGTGACCTGGCTGCCGGAAAACCTCAACGACAACAAGATCATCAACCAGTTGGTGGAGCTGAAGACCCGCAACCCCGGCCTGTCCGTGGTGCTGGTGACCAAGGACATCAACATGCGCCTGAAGGCGCGCGCCTGCGGGATCGACGCCGAGGACTACCACACCGACCAACTGGTCGATGACGTCTCGCTGCTGTCGAAGGGTTATCACGACATGCCTGGCTCGTTCTGGGACCGGGTGAGCAAGGTCGACACCCGTCAGGACCACGGGCGCACCTGGCATCGCGTGCAACTCATCGACAACCTGCCGGCGGTTCACGTCAATGAGTTCATCCTCGATGAACAGGGTTTCGTCGGCTGGATCAAGGCGATCAAGGGCGACGAGCTGGTGATCCTCGACATGCATCAGGAGCCGCTGCTGCACCAGGAAGCCTGGGGCCTGAAACCGCGCGACATCCATCAGGCGCTGGCGCTGTTCGCCTTGCTCGACCCGGACATCCACCTGGTCAACCTGTCCGGCGCCGCCGGCTCCGGCAAGACCATCCTGGCGCTGGCCGCGGCTATCGAGCAGACCATGGTCAGCAAGCGCTACCGGCGCATCATCGCCACCCGCAGCGTGCAGGGGCTGGATCAGGAGATCGGCTTTCTGCCCGGCACCGAGGCGGAGAAGATGGAGCCCTGGCTCGGCGCGATTACCGACAACCTCGAGGCGCTGCATATGGAGGACGAGAGCACTCACGGCAGCGTCGACTACATCCTGCAGAAGGTGCCGCTGCAGTTCAAATCCCTCAACTACATCCGCGGGCGCAGCTTCCAGCAGAGCCTTATCCTCATCGACGAATGCCAGAACCTCACCCCGCACCAGATGAAGACCATCATCACCCGTGCCGGCAACGGCTCGAAGGTGGTGTGTCTGGGCAACCTGGCGCAGATCGACACCCCCTACCTGTCAGCGCCCAGCTCGGGCCTGACCTACCTCACCGAACGCTTCAAGGACTTCCCGCACGGCGTGCACATCACCCTGCAAGGCGTACCGCGCTCGATCCTTGCGGAGTACGCGGAAACCCATATGTAACCCTCGGGCTGTGAAACACCCGCGCCCCTGTTCGCAAGAGCAGGGGCGTTTTAGTCTGCATTAACGAATCGCCACAAGTCCCGTGGGAGCGGCTTCAGCCGCGATGATCGCGGATAAATCCGCTCCTACAGAAGCGTAGCCTGGATGAAATCCGGGGATTTTTGCTGCCTCTGGCCCCGGATTTCATCCGGGCTACGAAATCCTGACCTGCAGGTTTACAATCGGTCGATTCCCGTCTGGAGCTTTCCCGTGCTGACCCACCTCGATTCCCAAGGCCGCGCGCACATGGTCGACGTCACCGACAAGGCGACCACCTTCCGCGAAGCCACCGCCGAAGCGCGCGTGCGCATGCTGCCCGCCACCCTGCAGATGATCGTCGCCGGCGAGCATCCCAAGGGCGACGTATTCGCCGTGGCGCGCATTGCCGGCATCCAGGCCGCGAAGAAAACCAGCGATCTGATCCCCCTGTGCCACCCGCTGATGCTCACCGGCGTCAAGGTCGAACTCAGCGCCGAAGGCGCTGATACCGTGCATATCACCGCGCGTTGCAAACTGTCCGGGCAAACCGGTGTCGAGATGGAAGCACTGACTGCCGCCAGCGTCGCCGCGCTGACCATCTATGACATGTGCAAGGCCGTGGATCGCGGCATGGTCATCGAGCAGGTGCGCCTGCTGGAAAAACTCGGCGGCAAGAGCGGTCACTACAAGCTGGAGGAACAAGCATGATCCGCGTGCAATATTTCGCCCGCTACCGTGAAACCCTGGGCCGTGACGACGAACAACTCAGCGGCGACTTCGCCACCCTCGACGACTTGCGCCTGCACCTGGTCGCCCGTGGCGGCGAATGGGAAGTGCTGGGCGAGCAGAACCTGATGTGTGCGCGCAACCAGGAACTGTGCAGTCTTGACGAACCGCTGGCCGAGGGCGACGAGGTCGCCTTCTTCCCCACCGTTACCGGCGGCTGATGCCGATCCAGCTGTAGGGTGGGCCGGGCGGCGTTCCGCTTCAGCCGCGATGATGTACCACGCGTAGGGTGGGCTTAAGCCCACCAATCTCTCCAAGCCGCCTGCCCTTGACCAGCGTCCTTTGCAAACGAGATCCCCATGACCATCAGCGTCCAAGCCCAACCCTTCGAACCCGGCACCGAGCTCAACGCCCTGCATGCCGCCAACCTCGGCATCGGCGCGGTGGTCACCTTCGTCGGCTACGTGCGCGACTTCAATGAAGGTCGCGAAGTCGGCGGCATGTTCCTCGAACACTTCCCCGGCATGACCGAAAAGGCGCTGGCCAAGATCGCCGATGAGGCGCGTGAGCGCTGGCCGCTGCTGGGCATCGAGATCATCCACCGCATTGGCCGCCTGGAGCCGGGCGAGCCCATCGTCTTTGTCGGCACCAGTAGCGCCCATCGTCAGGCCGCGTTCGATGCCTGCAACTTCATCATGGATTACCTGAAGACCCGCGCGCCGTTCTGGAAGAAGGAAGACACCAGCGAAGGCCCGCGCTGGGTCGAGGGCCGCTGCAGCGACCAGAGCGCCGCCGAGCGCTGGCAGAAACCGTAGGGACCCATATCCCCCGGTGCGCATGGCGCACCCTACGACACATCGCGCCGCCTTTCTCCAATCACCTGGCGATGATCCCCGTAGGGTGCGCCGCGCGCACCGGCTGTTCGCAACACCCTGCCCGAATGAATCCCGGCATCATCGATGTTGCCCGGTGCGCATGGGCACCCTAGGGTTACGCCAACGCCAGATGCACCCGCAACGCAATCGGCACCAGCATCAGCAATACGCCCAAACCCAGCACGCGTACGCCCCATTCGTGTTCGCGAAAGTTGAAGCCGACTCCCAGCAGCAGAAAGCCTCCGATCAGCAGTATCAACATCAGGTGATAGTGGTCCATGGCGCTTCTCCACTTCGCAGTCCTGATTACAGCTTAGTCCCGCCGTCTGGGTTGAGGCTGATCTGGGGCAATGAATGTCTGACTCGATTGGCGACAAAGTGCGTCTCGATCGGTCGCTGCCTGGCGTCATGGCCTGCTCCATACTGTGCGCAGTCATCGTCAAGGATCGTCCATGCGCCTGTTCCTCACCCTCCTGCTCGCCGGCCTGCTGAGTGCGACGCCGCTGGTCGCCGCCGAGCGCCATTTCACCATCCTGCACAGCAACGACTGGCAGTCGCGCCTGCTCGGCTTCGGCCCCAACAATGAATACAGCCCGGCGACGGTGAACGATGATGACACTGTTGGCGGTGTCGCCCGGCTTGCCACGTTATTGAATGAGCGCCGCGCAGCAGCCGGTGAAGAACCTCTGCTGTTGCTCGACGGCGGCGACTTCACCATGGGCACGCTGTTTCACACCATTGCCCGCGAGATGGGCAGCGAACTGCGCCTGATGAGTGAGCTGGGCTATGACGCCGCGGTGATCGGCAACCACGAATTCGACTTCCGCCCGGCCGGCCTCGCTGCGATGATCAGCGCGGCGCACAAGGAAAAGGGCGATGCGCTGCTGCCGCTGCTGTCGAGCAACATGCGTTTCGATGCCGCGAGCAAGGCCGACGACAGCCTGCAGGCGCACGCTGAGGCCGGGCGCATCCTGCCGTACAAGCTGATCGAGCGCGGCGGCATTCGTTTCGGCCTGTTCGGCCTGCTCGGCAACAACGCCGTGGCCGTCAGCCCGATGATCAAACCGGTGACCTTCGCCGACCCGGTCGCCACCGCCAGGGAAACCGTGGACAAGCTGCGCGAGGAGGGCGCCGAGGTGGTCATCCTGCTCTCGCACATGGGCGTTACCCAGCAGGCCGATGGCAACTGGCGCGGCGAGGAAGTGGAGCTGGTCGAGCAGGTGCCGGGCATTGATATCGTCGTCGGCGGCCACTCGCATGTGGCACTGCCGCAGCCGGTGTTGGTGGGTGGGCGTACCCCGGTGGTGCAGGCGGGCTCCGAGATCCAGTACCTCGGCGAACTGCGCATGAGCCTGGGTGAAGACGGCGTGCCACGTGTGCGCGACTATCGCTTGCACGCCGTCAACGACAGCATTGTCGGCGACGCGACCATCACCGCCAAGGTCGAAGACTTCAAGCAGGTGGTCAGCGAGCGCATGCTGACGCCCAAGGGCTATCGCTTCGACCAGCCGCTGGCCAAGGTCGACCAGAGCCTGGGCCGTGATTTCACCGATCAGACCCTGGCCAACCTGGTTACCGATGCGCTGCGTCATGCCGTCGATGCCGACCTGGCCTTCACCGGCAACGGCACCATCCGCGATGACCTGCTCAAGGGCCGCAATGGCGTGCAGGACGTCTCCGACCTGTTTCGCATCGCCCCGCTGGGCATCGGCCAGTTCGACGACGAACCGGGCTACCCGATGATCAAGGCCTACATCAGCGCGCGCGAAATCAAGTCACTGCTGGAAGTGCTGCTGCTCGCCTACCAGCTGCGTGACAGCCAGAGCTATTACCCGCGGGTTTCCGGCGTGCGCTTCACCTACAACCCCTGGCGCGTGCCGTTCGACCGCGTCAGCCGCATCGAAATCGGCGATCCGCACGGCGGCTACCGTGACCTGGACCTGAACGACACGCGCCTCTACAGCATCGGCGCCACTAGCTACGTCGGCAGTTTCACCTGGCTGGTGCCGGACCTGACCAAGGGCCTGCTCAACGTCATCCCCAAGGATGCCGAGGGCCGCCCGCTGCCGCGTATCGAAGACGCCATCATCGACCAGGACCCGGATAAGGAAGGCGTGCAGGAACTCAAGGAATGGCAGGTGCTGCTCGACCATATCCGCAGCCTGCCGGATCTCGATGGCGACGGCCTGGCCGATATTCCCACCAGCGGCTCGGCTGCCGAAGCGCGCATGATCCGCGCGCCCAGCCTGCACCCGGCCGAGCTGTTCCGCCTGGCCGGGCCGATGCAGTGGGGCGCCAGCGCAGTGATTCTGGCCGGCGTGCTGCTGATTCTCTGGCTGCTTAGTCGCCCGCTGCGCCGCCGCAGTCGGCGTTGACGGCCGTAGGGTGCGCCGCGCGCACCGAATACGCCGAGATACTGCAACTCTCGCCGCTGAAGCGCCTCCCGCGGTTTGGCTCTGGCCGATTCGTGGGAGGGGCTTTCGGCTCGGGCATCCTGCTTCGCTCTACCTCCTGCATCCATGCAGTCGTAGCCACGATGGTGTCACTGCAGGGTTGGTGCGCACGGCGCACCCTACGGTCCGCCACCTTGCCAAGCATTGCGTGCCTCCGTATGGTGCAAAGCCGACTGATTCGGAAGCTACGCAATGATCGCTCAGCACTGCCCGCTCGGTGACCGCGCACAGCCGGCCAACCCCCACTCAGATAAATGTCGCGTCGCCTTATGAACGCACTCAATCATTCGCGCCCGCTGGCGCTGTTCGGCCTGTTGCTGGCCAACCTCTGCTGGTCCGGCAATGCCCTGGTGGCGCGCGCCTTCGCGGGCGAGATCGCCCCGTTCACCCTGTCGTTCTGGCGCTGGTGCCTGGCCCTGGCGCTGCTGCTGCCCTTCGTCGCCATGCCGCTATGGCGTCATCGCGTGGCGGTGCGCACTGCCGGTTGGCGTCTGCTGGTGCTCGGCGGCCTGGGCATCGCCGGCTACAACTCGCTGCTCTACAGCGCGGCGCAGACCACGGCAGCCATCAACATCTCGCTGGTCAACACCTGCCTGCCGCTGGTGACTTTCATCGGCGCCGGGCTGCTGCTCAACGAGTGGCCGGCACGCCGCGCCTGGTGGGGCATGCTGGTGGCGGTGATGGGCCTGGCGGTGCTGATCAGCCAGGGGCAATGGAGCCGCCTGGCCAGCCTGTCGTTCAACCAGGGCGACCTGATCATGCTGCTGGCGGTGGTCGACTGGGCGCTCTACTCGCTGCTGCTACGGCGCTGGTCAGCGTACCTGCAGCCGATCCCGCCGCTGGCATTGCTGGGCGTGTTCATCCTGCTTGGCGTACCGCTGATTCTGCCGTTCTATCTATATGAACTGAGCCAGGGCGCGCATCTGGCAATCAACGCCGCCAACCTCTCGGCCGTCGCCTACACCGCCGTGTTCGCCTCGCTGCTGGCCTACCTGGCCTGGAACCACGGCATCCGCGTAATCGGCGCGGCCAAGGCGGCGCTGACCAACTACCTGATGCCGGTATTCACCGCATTGCTGGGGTGGGTGCTATTGAACGAGAGCCTGCAGCTCTATCACTGGCTGGGCGCAGCGATGATCTTCGGCGGCCTGCTGCTGGCCACGCGGCCTGGCAAAAGCGCCTGAAAATACCCCCGATCAGCGTAACGCTGTTTACATAAGGTCCTGCGCGCTTTGCTCCCCTCTCCCATTTATGGGAGAGGGGTTGGGGGAGAGGGCTGAAAACGCCGTAAGTCTGCCGGCCACCCTCGTCGAACGTGGCTCGGGGGAGAGGATGGCAGTTCTTTCACTCCGGCTTCAACATCACGAAGGCTTCACCGCCTACGCGATCATGCATGAGGATGAACGGCTGCCCGGCGATCATCATCTTCACCGGCACCTTGCGCGGCACCGTGGTGCCGGCATTGATCGCCGCGGCGCTGAGCAACTGGCGAGTCAGGCTGTCATCCTCCTGCGCCTCGCTGGTTACCACGCATTCGTGGCTGACCTTGACCTGAATGCTCAGGCTCTTGTCCGCATTGAAGCCGACGGTGGCGAAGCCCATATCGGTCATCTCGGTGACGCCATGCTGCCGCGCCACGCGATGCGCCTCGGCAAAGCTCGGCGCCGTCTGCAGGCAGATGTCGCGAAAGGCCTGCACCACCGGCGAAGTGACCGGCACCGGTGGCTGCGAGCCCAGGTTGGCGCAGGCGCCGAGAAGACCAAAGCTGACAAGCAAGGCGAACTTTTTCATCACATCATTCCTTAATGAAGGGTGTTCAGGGTTGCTGGCAAAGATCATGCCCCAGCAACTGCGAGGCCAGCCCCTTGGCCAGATAGGTCTCCACCACACGGCCATCACCGCATTCGGTCTTGTGACCGATGGCGAAACCAATGGAAAGCAACACGAATAGCGCCAGGCCGATATTCTGGATGGGCGTCATGATAGGGCTCGTTGGGTAAACAATGGGGCAGGATGAAGAGGCGGGCAGGGGATGGCAAGTACCAACCCCATCGTCAGTACGTCCGCTGGTGCAGAGATGTGACTGTTACGGCAGCGTGATGGACAGATCGCCCAGCATGAAGCGCGCAATGATCATCCAGGCAACCGCACTGATGACGCCCAGCACGCTGTAGCCGACGACGATGCCAATCGCGATCTGCTTCCACAGCCCGGCATGGTGGTTGGGTTCGTTGCGGTAGTGCGTCGGCATATCACGCTCCGCCCGCAGATCGTCGAAATCGTCTCTCGCTCTCAAGGTGTTCTCCTGGTTCGTTGGCCAGCACACGGCGGCGCTGCAGCCTGCTGGAGGCGGATTTTCCGGCATCGCCCGACAGCCCCGCAAGCACCGTCCGAGCGGTTGAGAGGTCAGCCGCAGGCTCAGAAACGAGCGATTGAGCGCATCGCCACCACTGAAGCCTAACCGCTTGATAAAACGTAAATTTATCGATGATCTGGGGTTGACAGCGGTAGGCGAGACGCGGACAATGCGCGCCGTTGGCTACATAGCTCAGTTGGTTAGAGCGCAGCATTCATAATGCTGATGTCCCAGGTTCAAGTCCCGGTGTAGCCACCATAAATTTCAAGGGGTTAGCGCAAGCTAGCCCCTTTTTATTTGGGGCGGTGTCCCCGAACTGTCCCTTTCTTGTCCTGGCCTACGACTGCCCCGACAGACGATCTGGTATTGCATCCATGCTGTCGCATATCTCCTCAAGCAGCTGAGAGAATGCACTCATAGCGGTCACTACTTTCTGGTGCTCAGAAAGGCTAGCTGAGCATGCATCGTTGAGAGGAAACGGCTCCAGCACCCCTATTGTATAGCTCACGCATTTCTTGGTCGGATGATCTACAAGTAGGTAGCCGCCGCCCGGTTGTTTCACGGTCTCTTGCAAAGGCTCAATTGAACGAACTGCACGCATGATTTGCCCGACCATGAATCTAGGCGCAAACGAGTGAACAGATAGGTCGCGGAAATTGCGGCTAAGCTTTCGATAGGCCGAGTCATTCATCGTATCCAAGGCAGCTAGGAACACGTTAAATCGTGTCCAGCGCTGACCGAGGCGAATGACCTGCTTTCTACGATCAGAGCGCCGAAGCCCTTGTCCGGGCCTCAAGCGATCCTGGTCAAGGCGATCAACGTAGCCTGGCTCTACAAGACGGTTGGCCTGATGTAACAGTGTCTCGGTAAGAAGCATCAGGCGATCACTGACTGCGCTAGGTTGATGCATGCAGAAGAAAGCTAGTGGCTCAACGAAGTGATGCAGCAGCTGCCCTCTATCTTCATCTGTCTCATATGACTCCACAACGGCATTCCAAGCGCACCAATCATGCAGGTGCATCCCCCACGAATTTACCGTATTGATAGTTTCCTGAATCTCAGCAGCTGCCCCCCAAGACCAGGCAAGGTTCCCATTAGCTGCCCTTGCACGCTCCGCTGCCTCGTAGCCCACCAAGCCCGGGAATCCGGAAACATTCGCAGTAAGCTGCTCGTAAAAGCGCTCCATGGCTTCAGTGGCGAGGTTTCGCCATGAAATCCAGCCTTCACTATTGGCGAAATTCTCCTCCGGCTGACCAGACGAGCTGGTGGAGCGTTCAGTCATGACGTAATCAACATTGCAGTTCAAAGAAGGCTTAACTCTGTCGTGCTTTCCGACTAACCGCAAGAATCCGCCCATGGAAAAAAGCGGAGAAGATCGTTACGAACTGGTTCAACAGTCTCAAGACGTCTCAAGCAAAACCAGAGTGTGATAGCGAAGTAATCCGATAATTCCCCACCCCAAAAACAACAAAACCCCGTCAAAGCGGGGTTCTGTCTATGCACTGCTCCCAACGATCAAACGTTAAAGCGGAAGTGCATCACGTCGCCGTCCTTGACGATGTAGTCCTTGCCTTCCAGGCGCCATTTGCCGGCTTCCTTGGCGCCGGCTTCGCCCTTGTACTGGATGAAGTCGTTGTAGGCGATGACTTCGGCGCGGATGAAGCCTTTTTCGAAGTCGGTGTGGATCGCAGCAGCCGATTGCGGGGCGGTGGCGCCGACCTTGACGGTCCAGGCACGCACTTCCTTCACGCCTGCGGTGAAGTAGGTCTGCAGGTTGAGCAGCGAGTAACCGGCGCGGATCACGCGGTTCAGGCCCGGCTCTTCCATGCCCATGGTTTCGAGGAACATCTGCATTTCTTCGAGATCGTCCAGTTCGGCGATCTCGGCTTCGATCTTGTTGCACACCGGTACGACGATGGCGCCTTCCGCTTCGGCGATGGCGTTGACCACGTCGAGGTGCGGGTTGTTCTCGAAGCCGTCTTCGGCGACGTTGGCGATGTACATCACCGGCTTGGTGGTGAGCAGGTGGAAGGTCTTGGCCAGGCGCTTCTCGTCGTCACCCAGGTCCTTGAGCAGGCTGCGCGCCGGCTTGCCTTCGGTGAGGTGGGGGATGAGCTTTTCCAGCAGGGCCTTCTGCGCCACGGATTCCTTGTCGCCACCCTTGGCGGTGCGGGCCACGCGCTGCAGTTGCTTCTCGCAGCTGTCGAGATCGGCCATGATCAGCTCGAGGTCGATGATCTCGATGTCACGCTTGGGGTCGACGCTGTTGGCGACGTGGATGACGTTGTCGTCTTCGAAGCAGCGCACCACGTGGGCGATGGCGTCGGTCTCGCGGATGTTGGCGAGGAACTTGTTGCCCAGGCCTTCACCTTTCGACGCGCCCGCTACCAGGCCGGCGATGTCGACGAATTCCATGGTGGTGGGGATGACCTTCTCGGGCTTGACGATCTCGGCCAGGGCATCCAGGCGCGGGTCGGGCATGGGCACGATGCCGCTGTTCGGCTCGATGGTGCAGAAGGGGAAGTTCTCCGCCGCGATGCCGGATTTGGTGAGGGCGTTGAACAGGGTGGACTTGCCGACGTTGGGCAGGCCGACGATGCCGCAGTTGAATCCCATGATGTGTCCCTCGGTAAAAGATGGTTACTTGGTGGCCTTCTGGCTATGCAGTTTGCGCATGGCCACGGTCCAGTCGCCGGCGAGTATTTCCGGCAGGACGTCCAAGGCGAAGTCGATGCTCTTGTCGAGCAGGTCCTGTTCGCCGCGTGGGGCGCGTCCGAGCACGTAGCCGGATACCAGGCTGGCGTGCCCCGGGTGGCCGATGCCGAGCCGCAGGCGATGGAAGTTATTCTGGTTGCCGAGCTGGGCGATGATGTCGCGCAGGCCGTTGTGCCCACCGTGGCCGCCGCCCTGTTTGAGCTTGGCGACGCCGGGTGGCATGTCGAGTTCGTCGTGGGCCACCAGGATTTCTTCGGGTTTGATCTTGAAGAAATTGGCCAAGGCCGCCACGGACTGGCCGCTGCGGTTCATGTAGGTGGTGGGGATGAGCAGACGAACTTCGCGTCCCTGGTGATTGAACTTGCCCACCAGGCCGAAATATTTGCGATCTACAGACAGGTTGACGCGCTGGCTCTCGGCCACGCGCTCAACGAATAGGGCCCCTGCATTGTGCCGGGTCTGGTCGTATTCGGGGCCGGGGTTACCCAGGCCAACGATCAGTTGTACGGCAGTCATACAGGAGCCCTTTTGAGGAAATCGCCCGGCGTGATCGCCTGCCGGGCGGGTTCCGCGCTGCGATTACTCGGCGGCGCCTTCTTCGTCTTCAGCCTTCACGCGGGAAGCGTGAATGTTGGAGACAGCCAGGTCGTTACCGTGAGCCAGAGCAACCAGCTCAACGCCTTTCGGCAGCTTCAGGTCGGACATGTGGACAGTCTGGCCAACTTCTACGGCAGCCATGTCGACTTCGATGAATTCCGGCAGGTCTTTCGGCAGGCAGGAAACTTCGACTTCGTTGATGGTGTGGGAGATCTCACCACCTTGCTGCTTCACGCCAACGGCGGTTGCTTCGTTGATGAAGTGCAGCGGTACGTGGGCGGTCAGCTTCTGGCCGGCAACGACGCGCTGGAAGTCAGCGTGCAGGACGAAGCCTTTGGCCGGGTGGCGCTGCAGGGCTTTGATCACGACGCTTTCTTTGGTACCGGCAACGTCCAGGCTCAGAACGTGGCTGAAAGCCGCTTCGTTTTCCAGCAGCTTGGCCAGGTCTTTGGCCAGCAGGCTGATCGATTGCGGGGCTTTGTCGCCACCGTAGATCACGGCAGGAACCATGGACACGTTACGACGCAGGCGGCGGCTCGCACCTTTCCCCAGGTCGGAACGCACTTCGGCATTCAGGGCAAATTCAACAGTCATTTCACTTCTCCAAAATAACCAAACCGCCTTGTAGCTTGCGACCAGCCTCGGGCGGTAGGGCAAAAAGCCCCGCACGAGGCGGGGCAGTGTGATCTGGCCAGTTCCGCTTAGCGGAACATGGCGCTGATCGATTCTTCGTTGCTGATGCGGCGGACCGCTTCGGCGACGACCGGGGCGATGTCGAGCTGGCGAATACGCGAGCAGGACTGCGCCGCAGCGGACAGCGGGATGGTGTTGGTGACCACCAGCTCGTCCAGGACGGAATTCTCGATGTTCTCGATGGCGCGGCCGGACAGCACCGGGTGGGTGCAGTAGGCGTAGACCTTGGCGGCGCCGCGCTCTTTCAGCGCTTTGGCGGCGTGGCACAGGGTACCGGCGGTGTCGACCATGTCGTCGACCAGGATGCAGGTACGGCCTTCGACGTCACCGATGATGTGCATCACTTCGGACTGGTTGGCCTTCTCGCGACGCTTGTCGATGATCGCCAGGTCGACGCCCAGGCTCTTGGCCACGGCGCGGGCACGAACGACGCCACCGATATCGGGGGAGACGATCATCAGGTTGTCGAAGCGCTGGTCTTCGATGTCGTCGACCAGGACCGGGGAACCGTAGATGTTGTCCACCGGAATGTCGAAGAAGCCTTGGATCTGGTCAGCGTGCAGGTCGACGGTCAGCACGCGGTCGATACCGACCACGGTGAGCATGTCGGCAACCACTTTGGCGCTGATTGCCACGCGCGCGGAACGCGGACGGCGATCCTGGCGGGCATAACCGAAGTAGGGGATGACTGCAGTGATGCGAGTCGCCGAGGAGCGGCGGAAGGCGTCGGCCATCACTACCAGTTCCATCAGGTTGTCGTTGGTGGGTGCACAGGTCGGCTGAATCAGGAAGACGTCCTTACCGCGAACGTTCTCGTTGATTTCGATCATGACTTCGCCGTCGGAGAACTTACCGACCGAAGCATCGCCGAGGGGAATGTGCAGCTGACGAACGATCCGTCGCGCCAGATCGGGGTTTGCGTTCCCCGTGAAGACCATCATCTTGGACACGCGCAGTACCTGCCGGCTGGGGGTATACCTGGATGGGTATGGAAAATGGCAGGGGCGGCTGGATTCGAACCAACGCATGCCAGGATCAAAACCTGGTGCCTTACCGCTTGGCGACGCCCCTATATTCTGTGTTGAACGCTTGTTGACTCGGTTCTCGATACCTCCCGGGGGAGGTTATGGCAGGGGCGGCTGGATTCGAACCAACGCATGCCAGGATCAAAACCTGGTGCCTTACCGCTTGGCGACGCCCCTGTATCGTATAACCGAATGCTGAGCATTCACTTCTTGGCCAATGCTTGGAGCCTGCGGTGCAGCATCGAAATGTTGCGACCTTGAGCGACAAAGCTCGGCAGAGTGCCTGGAAGTTGGCGGGCGACTTTATCAGCATCGTCCCGATTTGGGAAGCTCCCAAATATGCAAGCTCCAGTGCCGGTCAATCTAGCTGAAACAAATTTGTTCAACAAGATCAAAGCGTTACGAACTTCAGGGTAACGCTTCTCTACAACCGGCTGGCAGTCGTTTCGACCACCCCCCGCAAGAAGGCTGCGAACTTTAATGGGCGGCGTATCGCGTGTCAACTCGGGCGAGCCGAAAACTTCTGCTGTGCTGACAAAGACTTGCGGTACTGCGACGAGGAACCAGGGCTCCTCGAGTTCGACTGGGGTCAGGCGCTCGCCAACGCCCTCGGCGAAGGCCGCGCGACCGCGCACGAATACCGGTACGTCGGCGCCCAGGGCCAAGCCCAGTTCGGCCAGGCGCTCTTCGCCCAGTTGGGTGTGCCACAGGTGATCGAGGCCGAGCAGGGTGGTGGCGGCGTCCGAGCTGCCACCGCCGATGCCGCCGCCCATGGGCAGGCGTTTGTCCAGCCAGATATCGGCGCCAAGCTTTGTGCCGCTGGCTTCCTGTAGCCTTGTGGCCGCGCGCACGATCAGGTTGCTGTCATGCGGTACGCCTTCGATGGGCGTGTGCAGGTGAATTTCGCCATCCTGGCGGACGCTGAAACCTAGCTCGTCGCCGTGGTCGAGAAACTGAAACAGGGTCTGCAGCTCGTGGTAGCCATCGGCGCGGCGGCCGAGGATGTGCAGCATCAGGTTGAGCTTGGCGGGGGCGGGCAGGATCAGTTCGGCGTGGCTGGGGATGGCGGTGTTGGTCATGGGGTGCGCTGAAAAGTTGTGTTAGGGGCTTGTCTCCCCTCTCCCGCTGCGGGAGAGGGGGGGAGAGGGGCTTTGCGGCAACGCCGAGCAGACGTCATCACCCTCGGCCCTCTCCACTAGGCGTGCCCCAATAAATGGGAGGGGGAGTTGTCCATGGAAGCCTCAGACTTATGGCTGTAATTCGGCTTACAGCCCCAACTGACGCGGCTGCCAGTCCTTGATCACCAGGGTCACTTCCAGGTCCTGGCCGTAGAGCTTCATGCGCTCCGGCAGGGCGTAGCCGTTCTGCTCGGTGTAGCGCTGGTATTCGACCTTCCAGCCGTCCTGTTCCAGCTGCGCCAGGTGGCTTTGGCCATCGAGGGTGATGCGGCTGCGGCTTTCCGGGGCGGGTAGGCCGCGAATCCACCAGAGTAGGTTGGACACCGGCAGATCCAGGCGCAGTTGCTCGCGCAGCAGTGCCTCGGGGGATTCGGCGCGGAAGCGGCCGCGGTTGGACACTTCCAGCAGGATGTCACCCGGGCGCCCGGTCAGGCGCGCGGCGCCGCCGCCCAGTGGGCCGGACAGGCGAATGTCATAGTAATCCTGGCGCTGCAGCCAGAATAGCGTGGCGCTGCCGGAATCCTGCGGGGCGCGGATGCCGATCTTGCCATTGATCTGCCAGCCATCGAGCTGCGTGATCTGCTCTTTGTGAGCTTTCCACTGGGCTGGGTCGCCCTGGCCTTCCAGCGCTTCGCGCGAGGTGAGGCCGGCGCAGCCGGCGAGCAGGGCGATGAGGCTGAATACGAGTAGGTGACGAAGCATCAAAGAGTCTCGGAACCGGTCAGGCGCAACAGCGTGTCACGCAGAATGGGGCTATCGGGCGTTGCGCTGAGGGCGTCGCGCCAGACGCGTCGGGCGTCGCGCTGCTTGCCTTGGGCCCAGAGCACTTCGCCGAGGTGGGCAGCGACTTCGTGGTCGGGAAACTTCTCCAGAGCCTGGCGCAGCAGACGCTCGGCCTCGTCGAGGTTGCCCAGGCGATAGTTGACCCAGCCGAGGCTGTCGAGAATCGCAGGGTCGTCCGGGTTGAGCTGGTGCGCTTTCTCGATCAGCTCGCGTGCTTCTTCATAGCGCGTGGTGCGGTCGGCCAGGGTGTAACCGAGGGCGTTGAGCGCCATGGCGTGTTCCGGCTCGCGCTGGATGATATAGCGCAGGTCGGTTTCCAGCTGGGCCAGGTCATCGCGCTTTTCCGCGAGCATGGCGCGGGTATAAAGCAGGTTCAGGTCGTTGGGGTACTGCTCCAGGCCTTCGTTGATCACCTTCCAGGCCGGCTCGACCTGGCGGCGATTGCTCAGGCCTTCGGCTTCGATCAGGTACAGTTGGATGGCGTAATCCGGTTGCGCGCTACGTGCCTGGGCCAGGCGTGCGCTGGCTTCTTCACTGCGCTGTTGGGCGAACAACAGTTCGGCCTGGCGTTGCTGGGCCGGCAGGTAGTCGTTACTCGGGCCGACCAGGGCGTATTCTTGCAGAGCGCTGTCGTTGTCGTTCAGCGCTTCGTAGGCGCGGCCGAGGTTGTAGTGCGCGGCATCGACATGGCTGCGGCGTTCGACCAGCTCTTCGAGGTAGACGATGGCCTCTTCCCAGGCTTCGGCTTCCAGGCACACCAGGGCCAGGGAGAAACGCAGGTCGTCGTCGTTGGGGTTTTCCTGCACCAGCTTGGCGAACTCGCCCTTGGCGTCGTCGAGGCGATCCTGCTCGACCAGCAGGCGCGCGTAGGTCAGGCGCAGGCGTTTGTCGTCGGGGTTGTTGCGGATACCTTTCTGCAGGATCGGCATGGCCTCTTTGCCACGGCCGAGGCTCTGCAGTAGACGGGCGCGCAGCAGGATCGGCGATACCTCGTTGCTGCTCGCCGCGCTGTCTTCGAGTAGCTCCAGGGCCTCTTCGGCGCGGCCGTCCTGTTGCAGGAGGATGGCCTTGCCGAACAGCAGTTGGCTGTTGTCCGGGTTCTTGCTCAGCAGGCGGTCGAAGCCCTGCAGCAGGCCGGCGCGGGTATCCGGGTCGGTTTCTGCGGCAGACAGGGCGAGAAAGTCGAAGTGGGTATCGCCCTGGCGCTGCAGCACCTGCTCCATATAGGTCATGGATTCGTCGTAACGGCCAGCGCGGGCCAACTGCACGGCGGCGGCGCGTTGGGCGTCGATGTTGCTCGGCGCGTTCCTGGCCCAGATCAGTGCACTGTCGAGCGCGGCCTGTTCGACGCCGAGGTACTCGGCAATACGGAAGGCGCGTTCGGCGACGCCGGCATCGCCGGTGGCGTTGGCCTGCTGCACGTAGTTGCCGAGGGCAATGTCGAAGCGATTGCGCTGCCCGGCCAGCTCGGCGGTGAGCAGGGCGAACAGGGTTTCCTGGCTGAACGAGCCGTATTCGCTCGGTTCCAGCTGGGTGGTCTGATCGGCTTCCTGTACCGGCGGCGTACCGTCCGGCTCACTGGGGGCGAAGGTTTGGCAGCCGCTGAGGAAGGCGAATGCGGTGAGCAACGCGAGGGGTCTGTTCATAGTGCCTTGTCGTGCGTTATTCCGGGGCGACGGCCGTGCTGGCTCGTGCCCTGCGACGTTCGCGGCATCATGACACAAGCCTTGGAGCAAGCCCACTGGCCAGGACGATGCGGCGAACTGTCTATTGGGACAATAGGTCGCGGGAGTTGTTCTCTCGGGGGCGAAGTAGGACAATTGCCGGCTCCCGTATTGCCCCTCAGCGACCCTGCATGGCCTTTATCGCCCTCGGTATCAACCACAAGACCGCCTCGGTAGAGGTGCGCGAGCGCGTTGCTTTCACCCCGGAGCAACTGGTCGAGGCGCTGCAGCAGCTGTGTCGGCTGACGCCCAGCCGCGAGGCGGCGATCCTCTCTACTTGCAACCGCAGCGAGCTGTACCTGGAGCAGGATCAGCTGAGCAGCGATGAAGTGCTGCAGTGGCTGGCCGACTATCACCGCCTGAGCGTCGACGAATTGCGCGCCTGCGCCTACGTGCACAGCGAGGAGGACGCGGTTCGGCACATGATGCGCGTCGCCTGCGGGCTCGACTCGATGGTGCTGGGCGAACCGCAGATTCTCGGCCAGCTCAAGTCCGCCTACGCCGTGGCGCGTGAGGCCGGCACCGTCGGGCCGTTGCTGGGGCGCTTGTTCCAGGCCACCTTCAGCACCGCCAAGACCGTGCGCACCGATACCGCCATCGGCGAGAATCCGGTGTCCGTGGCCTTCGCCGCGGTCAGCCTGGCCAAACAGATCTTCGCCGACCTGCACCGCAGCCAGGCGCTGCTGATCGGCGCCGGCGAGACCATCAGCCTGGTGGCGCGTCACCTGCACGACCAGGGCATCAAGCGCATCGTCGTCGCCAACCGTACCCTGGAACGCGCCAGTCAGCTGGCCGAGCAGTTCGGTGCGCATGCCGTGCTGCTCTCGGACATTCCCGACGAGCTGGCGCACAGCGACATCGTTATCAGCTCCACTGCCAGCCAGTTGCCGATTCTCGGCAAGGGCGCGGTGGAAAGTGCGCTGAAAAAACGCAAGCACAAGCCGATCTTCATGGTCGACATCGCCGTGCCGCGCGACATCGAGTCGCAGGTGGGTGAGCTGGAGGACGTCTACCTCTATACCGTCGATGACCTGCACGAGGTCATCGAGGAAAACCTCAAGAGCCGCCAGGGCGCGGCGCAGGCTGCCGAGGAGCTGGTGGCTGCCGGCACCGAAGACTTCATGCAGCGCCTGCGCGAGCTGGCCGCAGTCGATGTGCTCAAGGCCTACCGTCAGCAGGCCGAGCGCCTGCGCGACGATGAGCTGGCCAAGGCCCAGCGCATGCTGGCCAACGGCAGCAATCCCGAAGACGTGCTGGCGCAGCTGGCCCGTGGCCTGACCAACAAGCTGCTGCACGCACCCAGCGTGCGCATGAAGAAACTTACTGCCGAGGGGCGCGTCGACGCGCTCAGCCTGGCCCAGGAATTGTTCGCCCTCGATGAGAGCGCGCCGCAGGACAAAGGTCTGCAATGAAAGCTTCACTGTTGAACAAGCTGGACAACCTCAGCGACCGCTTCGAGGAACTGACGGCGCTGCTCGGCGATGCCGAGGTGATTTCCAAGCAGACGCAGTTTCGCGCCTATTCCAAGGAATACGCCGAGATCGAGCCGGTGATCGCTACCTTCCGCGAGCTGCGCAAGGTGCAGAGCGACCTCGAAGGTGCTCAGGCGCTGCTCAAGGACAGCGACGCGGACATGCGCGAGATGGCCGAAGAGGAAGTGGCCCGGGCCAAGGAAGCGCTGGTCTCCCTGGAAGACAAGCTGCAGCGCATGCTGCTGCCGAAAGATCCCAACGACGGCCGTAACGTCTACCTGGAAGTGCGCGCCGGCACCGGCGGTGACGAGGCGGCGATTTTCTCCGGCGACCTGTTCCGCATGTACTCGCGTTACGCCGAGAGGCAGGGCTGGCGCGTCGAGGTGCTGTCGGCCAACGAGGGCGAGCACGGCGGCTTCAAGGAAGTGATCGCCCGTGTCGAGGGTGACAACGTCTACGCCAAGCTCAAGTTCGAGTCCGGCGCTCATCGCGTGCAGCGCGTGCCGGAAACCGAATCCCAGGGGCGCATCCACACCTCCGCCTGCACCGTGGCGGTATTGCCGGAGCCGGACGAGCAGGCGGCCATCGAGATCAACCCGTCTGACCTGCGCGTAGACACCTACCGCAGCTCCGGCGCCGGTGGTCAGCACGTCAACACCACCGACTCGGCGATCCGCATCACCCACATTCCCACCGGCACCGTGGTGGAATGTCAGGAAGAGCGCTCGCAGCACAAGAACCGCGCCAAGGCCATGGCCTGGCTGGCGGCCAAGCTGCAGGACCAGCAGGAAGCGGCGGCGCACAAGGAAATCTCCGAAACGCGCAAGCTGCTGGTGGGCTCGGGCGACCGCTCCGAGCGCATCCGCACCTACAACTTCCCGCAGGGCCGGGTGACCGACCACCGCATCAACCTGACCCTGTATTCGCTGAACGACGTGATCGCCGGCGGCGTCGACGCCATCATCGAGCCGCTGCTGGCCGAGTACCAGGCCGACCAGTTGGCGGCCCTGGGCGATTGAGTGCAGCGGTGCGCATGGCTGGCGCCGCGTAGGGTGCGCCGTGCGCACCGTAGCCCGGATGCAATCCGGGGACCGATTTCCCGGATTGCATCCGGGCTACGAGAACGACATGGCCACCATCGAATCCCTGCTCGACACCGCTGACCTGCCCGACTCGCCCACGCCACGACTGGACGCCGAGTTGTTGATGGCTGCCGCGCTGGGCAAGCCGCGCAGCTACCTGCGTACCTGGCCGGAGCGCGAGCTGGATGACGAGCAACTGTCCCTGTTTCAGAACCACCTGCAACGCCGTCGCCAGGGCGAGCCGGTCGCTTATATCCTCGGTCATCAGGGCTTCTGGAGCCTCGATCTGGAAGTGGCGCCACATACCCTGATTCCTCGCCCTGACACCGAACTGCTGGTGGAGACCGCGCTCGAGCTGCTGCCGGCCACGCCGCTGGCCGTGCTAGACCTGGGCACCGGCACCGGTGCCATCGCCCTGGCTCTGGCCAGCGAACGTCCGGCCTGGCAGGTGACCGGTGTAGATCGCGTCGAGGACGCCATGGCCCTGGCCGAGCGCAATCGCCAGCGCCTGCAACTGGGTAACGCAGCGTTCTTGCATAGCCATTGGTTCTCTGCCCTGAGCGGACAACGTTATGGCCTGATCCTGAGCAACCCGCCCTATATCCGCGCCGATGACCGCCACTTGAACGAAGGCGACGTGCGCTTCGAGCCGAGCAGCGCTCTGATCGCCGGCAGCGACGGGCTGGACGATATTCGTGCGATCATCCAGGCCGCGCCGCAGCACCTGCTGTCCGGTGGCTGGCTGCTGCTGGAGCATGGCTTCGATCAGGCCGAGGCCGTACGCAGCTTGCTCAGCGAGGGCGGCTTCGTCGAGGTCAATAGCCGGCGTGACCTGGGTGGTCATGAACGCATCAGTTTGGGACGTTTCGACCGTGAGTGATCAGATGCTGAGCGATGATGAGCTGCTGCGTTACAGCCGGCAGATCCTGCTGAAACAGATCGATGTGCAAGGCCAACTGCGGCTCAAACAGGGCCGTGTATTGATCGTCGGCATGGGCGGTCTGGGCTCGCCGGTGGCGCTGTATCTGGCGGCCGCTGGCGTCGGCGAGCTGCACCTGGCGGACTTCGATACGGTGGACCTGACCAACCTGCAGCGGCAGATCGCCCACGACACCGCCAGCATCGGCCAGGCCAAGGTGGATTCAGCCATGGCGCGGCTGGCGGCGATCAATCCGAATATCACGTTGGTGCCGCATCGCCAGGCGCTGGACGCCGACTCGCTGGCCGCCGCCGTGAGCGCCGTCGACCTGGTGCTGGACTGCTCGGACAATTTCTCCACCCGCGAAGCGGTCAATGCCGCCTGCGTCGCGGCGGGCAAGCCGCTGGTGTCCGGTGCGGCGATCCGCCTGGAAGGCCAGCTCTCGGTGTTCGATCCGCGCAACGCCGCCAGCCCTTGCTACCACTGCCTGTACGGCCACGGTAGCGAAGCCGAGCTGACCTGCAGCGAAGCCGGCGTGGTCGGCCCGCTGGTGGGGCTGGTCGGTAGCCTGCAAGCGCTGGAGGCGCTCAAGCTGCTGGCAGATTTCGGTGAGCCGCTGGTGGGGCGCTTGCTGCTGATCGATGCGCTGGGCACGCGCTTTCGCGAACTGCGGGTCAAGCGCGATCCGGTTTGCGAGGTGTGCGGTGGGCGCTAACGATAGGCTGCGTAGCCGTGGGGATGATTTGAAATGAGTCAGTCGCAGGCGCCGATTGGCGTTTTCGACTCCGGCGTCGGCGGCCTGTCGGTGCTGCGCGAGATTCGCCAGTTGCTGCCGAACGAGTCGCTGCTTTACGTCGCTGACAGCGGCCATGTGCCTTACGGCGAGAAAAGCCCGGAATACATTCGCGAACGCTGCGTGCTGATCACCGAGCACCTGCTGGCGCAGGGTGCCAAGGCCCTGGTGCTGGCCTGCAATACCGCCACGGCCGCAGCTGCCGCCGAGCTGCGCGAACGTTATGCGGATTTGCCCATCGTCGGTATGGAGCCTGCGGTAAAGCCGGCGGCTGCGGCGACCCGCAGTGGCGTGGTCGGTGTGCTGGCAACCACCGGTACGCTCAAGAGCGCCAGGTTCGCTGCACTGCTCGATCGCTTCGCCAATGATGTGCGGGTGATCACCCAGCCCTGTCCGGGGTTGGTGGAATGCATCGAGGCCGGCGAGCTGCAGGCACCGGCCACGCGCGAACTGCTGCAGGGATATGTGGCGCCGCTGCTGGCCGAAGGCTGTGACACGCTGATTCTCGGCTGCACCCATTACCCCTTTCTGCGTCCGCTGTTGGGCGAGCTTGTGCCACCTTCGGTGACTCTGATTGATACCGGCGCGGCAGTGGCGCGGCAGCTGCAGCGTTTGCTCGCTCAGCACGACATGCTGGCAACCGCGCCCGCTCAGGCCACTTGCTATTGGAGCAGCGGAAACACTGCGCAGCTTTGCCGCGTATTGCCGATTTTGTTGAATGAAACGGCCGAAGTGCTATCGATATAGTGAATTTTTTTCGGTTTGGGCTTTCTCTGATATCGAATACTTCTATATTTTTGTAACGAGCCTGATAAAAACCTCCCGCTATACAAGGAATGACTCATGAAGAAGTTATATGCCTTTGCCGCAGCTACGGCCCTGACGTTCGGAACTATGGGTGCTGCGCAGGCTGCGGACGTAACCGCAGCTATTGGTCAGAGTGGCGATTCCACCATGGTTTATCGCTTGGGCGCTCAGTGGGACTGGAACCACAGCTGGCTGGAGAGCAGCTATGGACGTCTGACTGGTTACTGGGACCTGGGTTACACCTACTGGGATGGCGACGACACGGCGAGCAACCACAGTGTTTCTTTCGCGCCGGTATTCGTTTACGAGTTCGCCGGGCAGAACGTGCGTCCGTACATCGAAGCCGGCATCGGTGTTGCGGCCTTCTCCAGTACCGAGCTTGAGAGCAACGATCTGGGCTCGTCGTTTCAGTTCGAAGATCGCATCGGTGTCGGCCTGCGTTTCGCGGGACAGGAGATTGGTCTGCGTGCCATTCACTATTCCAACGCGGGCCTGAAGAACCCCAATGACGGCGCGGAAGCCTACACCGTGCATTACCGCATGAGCTTCTGAGCCTCTGTTGCTGGTTGAGTGTTGTATCCGAAAAGGCCGGGCATCTGCCCGGCCTTTTGCTTTTCTGCTGAGCCGCCTGGCACATAGGCTGTGCGCATTGAGCCTGGCCTGATGAGGTAGCCGACGTAAGGCTTGCCCGGCGCTCTACTTCAGCGAAATCGACAGATTATTGATAGGCCTGAGCGATGCCCTGGCGCTCTTCCAGGCATTCGGCCGCACCCAGCTCGAACTCCCGGCAGATCAGTGGGCGCACCTCGTAGATGGTGCAGCGCATGCTGTTGCGGTCCAGCGCCGCGCACCAGTTGTCGTCCAGGCGACGCATCACTTCGCTGCCCCACTGGTCGGTATCGATCAAATGCTGCGGCACGTCGTTATCGCCGAACAGCATCACTTCCAGCTGGCAGCAGCAAGCTGCGCAGGTGCTGCAGCTGATCTCGGGCTCGGTTGGCAGTTGGGTATGGGGGATGGTCTGGCTCATTGCGCGGCAGTGTACGCCATGCAGTGGATACGCGGGGCTTGGGCTGACAGGGTGCAGTGGTCAGTGCCGCCAGTTCAGCAGGCCGCAAGCCGCTTTTCGTAGGAGCCCCGCCCCAGGGCGAAGCTTCTCGAACCCGAGCCGAAGTGGTTCGTGGCGAGGCGCCGCTCCTACAGTGGTTATCGGCTAGGCCGAGCGGCGGCTGCGCAGGCTCTGCTCGTATTGCGCACGATAGAGTTTGGCGAAGCCGTGCAGTACCGGCATCACCACGGCCCAGACCAGCGCGAAGATCGCCAGGGTTGGCCAGGTACCCAGTGGCAGCGCGACGCCGGCAATCTTGGCGCCGCCGTAGTAGGACAGCGGTGCGGCAACTGCGCCGAGCAGGCTGGCTCGCCACCAGGGCTGGGCAGTCCAGGCCAGGCAGTGGTTCAGTGTGCTGGCCAGCAACAGCCAGAGCAAGGCCAGCCACAGGGGGATCAGTTGGCGCTCCTCGCCGAAATCGAACACGCCGAGGTTGAGCAGAAAACTGTCCAGCGCACTGCCGGCGAGAAACACGCTG
The DNA here is from genome assembly GCF_017167985.1 of Ectopseudomonas toyotomiensis. Classification (NCBI taxonomy): domain Bacteria; kingdom Pseudomonadati; phylum Pseudomonadota; class Gammaproteobacteria; order Pseudomonadales; family Pseudomonadaceae; genus Ectopseudomonas; species Ectopseudomonas toyotomiensis. The sequence goes on from NZ_CP070505.1 coordinate 3,515,131, forward strand.
AGCAGCAGCTTGCCTTCGGCCGCCCAACTGCTGACCCACAGCAGGTGCACGCCAATGATCAGTGCCACCACCAGCAGCCAGGGGCTGTCGCCAGCAAAGACGCAGACCAGCCAGCCGAGCTGGAACAGGAGGGCATTGGCGATCAGCTTAGGCATCGAAGTTTCCTAACAGAGGCGCAGGGCGTGCGGCCGGTTTGGCCAGCAGCAATTGCGCGGTGCCAATGGTGCGTTCGAGGAAGCCGCCTTCGCAATAGCAGAGGTAGAACTCCCACAGGCGATAGAAGTAATCGTCGTAGCCCAACTGCTCCAGGCGCTGCCGCGCGTGACGCAGGTTGTCGTGCCACAGGCGCAGGGTACGTGCGTAGTGCAGGCCGAAATCTTCCATGTGATGCAGGTTGAAGTCGGTATGCCGGGTGACCACGTCGAGCATCTTCTGCACCGAGGGCAGGGCGCCGCCGGGGAAGATGTAGCGCTGGATGAAGTCCACCGACTTGCAGGCCTGTTCGTAGCGTTGATCACGGATGGTGATGGCCTGCAGCAGCATCAGCCCGTCGGGCTTGAGCAGGCGCGCGCACTGCTCGAAATAGGTGGGCAGGAAGCGATGGCCGACGGCTTCGATCATCTCGATGGAGACCAGCTTGTCGTACTGGCCATCGAGGTCGCGGTAGTCTTCCAGCAGCAGGGTGACGCGATCCTCCAGGCCCAGTTCGCGAATGCGTCGCTCGGTATGGGCGTGCTGCTCGCGCGACAAGGTGGTGGTGGTCACCCGGCAGCCGTAATGAGTGGCGGCATAGATGGCCATGCTGCCCCAGCCGGTACCGATCTCCAGCAAGTGGTCCGTAGGCTGCAGTGCAAGTTTCTGGCAGATGCGTTCAAGCTTGTTGAGCTGCGCCTGCTCCAGGCTGTCGTGTTCGTTCGCGAACATGGCGGCCGAATACATCATGGTCGGGTCGAGGAATTGTTCGAATAGGTCATTGCCCAGGTCGTAGTGCGCGGCGATATTGCGGCGCGAGCCCTTGCGGGTGTTGCGATTGAGCCAGTGCAGGCCCTGGATCAGCGGCCGGCCGAGGCGCGCCAGGCCACCCTCCATGGCATCAAGCACATCGAGGTTGGCGACGAAAATACGGATCACCGCCGTCAGGTCCGGCGTGCTCCAGTAGCCATGGATATAGGCCTCACCCGAGCCGATCGAGCCGTTACCCGCCACCAGACCCCAGACTGCAGGGTCATGCACCGTAATTTCGGCGCGCAGGCTGGCCTGCGGGTTACCGAAGTGCAGGCTGTCGCCCGCCTCGTGGATAACCAATAGGCCGTGGTGCAGGTTCTGCAACTGGCGTATCACGGCGCGCCGCAACAGACCGGCGCCAATGCCGTTGCCACTGCGTACCAGACTTCTGGTGGGATTCAGGCTAGAGCTTTTCATGGGGCATGTCCTTCACTTGCGGGCGGGCGACACGGAAGCTGCCTTCCGCGGGCTTGTGGTCGAAAATCGGGATGCGCTTGAACAGCAGGCGCATCGCCTGCCAGTAGATGGCGACCAGGGTCTTGCCGGTCATCCAGGGGAAACTGAGCAGGTAGCGGTGCAGGCTGGCGCGGTCGAGGCCTTCGCGGTGCAGGCTGAGGCTGGCATCGAACATCTTGGTTTCGCCCTGCCAGTCGGCCATGTGCACGCCAAGGCGTTCGCCTACGGCGCTGAAACTCATGCGATATTCCAGCTCGCGCGGCAGGAAGGGCGAGACATGAAAGGCCTTGTCGACGCTGACCTGATGGCGGCCTTCGCCCTCTGCCGGCAGCACGTAGTGATAACGCTCACGCCACGGCGTATTGCTGACTTCACAGAGAATTGCCATCAGTCGCTGGTCAGCGTCATGGCAGTAGAAGATGCTCACCGGATTGAAGGCCAGGCCCCAGCTGCGCGGCTGCGTCAGCACGCAGATGCGACCCTGCGGGCGTGTGCCCAGTGCCTGCTCCACGCGATCGCGCACCGCCTCATGCAGTGCCACGCCCTGGCGGGTGGACTCGGGCAGGTAGTCGCTCTCGCGAAAGGCGAATGGCGCCCAGCGGCCGGAGCCGGCCAGCTTTGACAGGGCGAACAGCTGCGCCTGCTCGCTCAGGTCGAGGTACAGCAGGCCCATGCGATAACGAAAGGCATGGGCGCGCGGGGCGAAGCGGCGATGCAGCACCCAGCCGCTGTACAGGGCACTGTGCATCAGAGCGTCTCTCCGAAGGCGCGTGCCACACGCAGCGCGCTGACCACGCCATCTTCATGAAAACCGTTGGCCCAGTAGGCGCCGCAGTAGTAAGTGTGCTGCGCGCCGAGCAACTCTTCCCATCGTGCCTGGGCCGCGGTACCGGCCAGGCTGTACTGCGGGTGGGCGTACTGGAAGCGCGCGAGGATCTTGTTCGGGTCGATGGCGGCAGTCTGGTTGAGGCTGACGCAGAAGGTGGTAGCGCTGTCGATGCCCTGCAGGATGTTCATGTCGTAGGTCACCGCCGCCATCTGTTCACGCGGCCCGCCCAGGCGATAGTTCCAGCTGGCCCAGGCCAGCTTGCGCTTGGGCAGCAGGCGCGTGTCGGTATGCAGCACCACGTCGTTATTGGCGTAGGGCAGAGCGCCAAGAATGTCCCGCTCCTGCTCGCTGGCCTGCTCGAGCAGTGCCAGGGCCTGGTCGCTGTGACAGGCGAAGATCACCTTGTCGAAGCGCTCGCTGCCGGCAGCGCTGTGCAGGGTGACACCGTCCTGATCGCGGACGACGCGGCTGACCGGGCAGTTGAGGCGAATGCGTTCGGCGAAACTGGCGGTCAACGGCGCCACGTAGCTGCGTGAGCCGCCTTCGATCACCTGCCAGGTCGGCCGGTCGCTGACCGAGAGCAGGCCATGGTTCTTGCAGAAGCGCACGAAGAACTGCAGCGGGAAGCCGAGCATGTCGGCCAGTGACATCGACCAGATGGCCGAGCCCATCGGTACGATGTAATGCTCGATGAAACGCCGGCCATAGCCGTTGCTGTCGAGGTACTGGCCGAGCGTGGTGTCGGCGCTGATGCGGTTGTTGGCCAGGTCGTCCAGCGACTGGCGATTGAAACGCAGGATGTCGCGCAGCATGCCCCAGAACGCCGGCGACAGCAGGTTGCTGCGTTGGGCGAACAGGGTGTTGAGGTCGTGGCCGTTGTACTCCACGCCGGTGGCCGGGTCGCTGACCGAGAAGCTCATTTCGGTGGGCTTGAAGCCGACGCCGATCTGCTCCAGCAGGCGAATGAAGTTGGGGTAGGTCCAGTCGTTGAAGACGATGAAACCGGTATCGATGGCGTAGCTGCGCCCCTCCACCTGCACGTCGACGGTGTGGGTGTGGCCGCCGATCCAGTCGCTGGCCTCGAACACCTGAATGTCGTGCTGGCGATTGAGCAGGTAGGCACAGGTCAGGCCGGTGATGCCGCTGCCGACGATGGCGATTTTCATGCGTTGTCCTCGTTGCGCGCCAGGCGGCGACCTATGGCCAGTTGCAGGCTGCTGGGCAGGCTGCCGAGCAGTTTCAGTACGGCGATGAAGGGAGTGGGAAAGGCGATCTCGTGCGGGCGCTTGTCCAGGCGCTCGGCGATGTACTGTGCGGCGCGTTCGACCGGCCAGCGCATGGGCATCGGGAAGTCGTTCTTCTGCGTCAGGGGCGTGTCGACGAAGCCCGGGCTGACCAGGGTGACGTCGATGCCCTCGCTGGCCAGGTCGATACGCAGTGTCTGCATCAGGTAGCGCATGGCGGCCTTGGAGGCACCATAGGCTTCGGCGCGCGGCAGCGGCATGAAGGTCACCGAGCTGCCAACGCCGACCAGGTGTGGGCGCTCGCCCTGGCGCAGCAGGGGCAGGGCGGCTTCGATGCAGTAGCTGGCGGCAAACAGGTTGGCGCTGACCACGCGTTCGATCATCGCCGCCTCGAACTGGCGCACGTCGACGTATTCGCAGGTGCCAGCGTTGAGGATCACGCAATCCAGCGCGCCCCAGTGTCGAGCGATGCGCTCGCCAATCGCGCGTACCTGCTCGGCATCGGTCAGGTCACCTGGGGCGACCAGTACCTGATCGCCATAGCGCGCTGCGAAGTCCTGCAGTGGGCCACTGCTGCGTGCGCTCAGTGCCAGCTGATGGCCGGCCTTCAGCAATTCTTCGGCCAGTGCGGCGCCGATGCCGCTGCTGGCGCCAGTGAGCCAGATACGTTTCATGCCAGCCTCCGTTTCAGCCAGGCGATCACGCTACCGAGCAGCGGCAGGTGTTCGTAGAGCAGCGCGCCGGCATCGAAATAATCTCGGTGTTGATAGACGCGCTCGCGCCAGAGCAGGTGCGAGCAGCCTTCGACGGCGATCTCGGCACCGCCGCGCAGGCGCGGATGGCGATAGCGCATGGTCCAGCGCAGGTAGCCTTCGCCCTCGGCGACCTGATCGAAGCCGTGAAATTCGAAATGCAGCGCTTCCACATTGGCGTACAGCTCGGCGAAATAGCGGCGTACCGCCGTCAGGCCGTGCACCTCATGCAATGGGTCGCGAAACTGCACGTCGTCGCTGTACAGCTCGCCGAGCAGACTAAGGTTGTCCTTGTTCAGCGCGGCGAAGCGCTCGGCGAAGTCATGAAGGAATGCACTCATGCCGGAACCTCCCGCGCAGACAGGTTCTTGAACGCCGTCAGGGCGCGTTCACGCGAGCGCGACAGATCGACGATCGGGCGTGGGTAACCGGCGGGCGCGAACAGGCCGCCCAGTGCGGACGGGTCATGAATATCGCGCTTGTTCAGGCCGGCCAGCTCTGGCACCCACTGGCGAATGAACTGGCCTTCGGGATCGAACTTCTGCGACTGGCTGATCGGGTTGAAAATGCGGAAGTACGGCGCTGCATCGGTACCGGTGGAGGCGCTCCATTGCCAGCCGCCGTTGTTCGCCGCCAGGTCGCCATCGATCAGGTGACGCATGAAGAAGCGCTCGCCCTCGCGCCAGTCGATCAGCAGGTTCTTGGTCAGGAACATGGCGACGATCATGCGCAGGCGGTTGTGCATCCAGCCGGTTGCCAGCAGTTGGCGCATGGCCGCATCGATGATCGGCAGGCCGGTGCGGCCCTCTTGCCAGGCGGCCAGATCTTCCGGGGCGTGGCGCCATGGCACCGCCTCGGTTTCCAGGCGGAAGGCACGGTGGCGCGATACCCGTGGGTAGCCGACCAGTGTGTGCTTGTAGAACTCACGCCAGAGCAGCTCGTTGATCCAGGTGACAACGCCTGGGTTGCCACTGTCGAACTCGCCCTGATTGGCCGCGAGCGCGGCATGCAGGCATTGGCGCGGCGATACGACGCCGACGGCCAGGTAGGGCGACAACTGGCTGGTGCCAGGCTTGGCGGGGAAGTCGCGTTCGTCCTTGTAGTAGGTGACCTGCTCCTCGCTAAAGCGCTGCAGGCGCTGCAGGGCAGCCTCCTCTCCGGCGGGCCAGAGCAGGCGCAGGTTGGCGCTGGGTGTGGCGAAACCCTCTACGGTTTCGGGTATCGCGTCACTGCCGATGGCCAGCGGCGTTTGCGCCTTCGGAGGGGCGATCAATACCGGCAGGGCCGTGTGCAGGCGCTCGTAGCAGACCTTGCGGAACTGGCTGTAGACCTGGAAGTAGCCGCCGGAGCGGGTCAGTACGCTGCCAGGTTTGAAGAACAGCTGATCGAGGTGGCTGTGCCAGGCGATGGCCTGCTGGCCGAGGTAGGCGCAGACCTGCTGATCGCGCAGGCTCTCGTTGATGCCGTACTCCTCATTGACATGCACGGCGCTGATGTCGTGTTCATGGCAGACCTCGGCGACCTGCACCGGCGCCTCGCTCCAATCGTGGCAGTGGCGTACCAGCAGCGGCACATTGAGCGCCGCCAGAGCCTTGCTCAGCTCCGCCAGGTTGCGCAGCCAGAAGTCCACCTTGCTCGCAGCATCGTCATGGCGCTGCCACTGGCCAGGCGTGACGAGATACAGGGCGATGGTCGCGCCGCTGCTCATGGCGCGGCTCAGGGCGGTGTTGTCCTGGGTGCGCAGGTCGCTGCGAAACCACATCAGTTGCTGCATGGGGTGACCTCTTGGGTGCCGAGCAAGCCCTGTTGCAATAGCCAGGCGTGCGCGGCGAGCGGGTCGCTGGCCGACTCCAGGCCAGTCAGCGAGTCGCGGTGAATGTGAGCGGCGGGGCCGGCGAGCAGCAGCGGCACCGGGCATTGTTCGGCCAGACGGGGTAACTGGCGGCGCACCAGGGCGCCGTCGAGCGCTTCTTCGGCGTACAACAGCACGGCGCGTGGGGCGATGTGCTCCAGCGCCGTCAGCAGTTCATTGGGCGGCAGCGGCCAATCGAAGACCTCCACCGGACAATCGCTGGCGCTGGCCAGCCAGGCGCACAGCCACAGGCCCGGCTCCATTGGCGCTTCACCGAGGTTGATCAGCAGCAGTGGCGCGCCGCCGACCTGGCGATTGCAGTGATAGGTACGGGTGGCCAGCTTGCTGCGCAGCCAGGAGAGGAAGAACACCTGCTCGGCGCGTGCGCCGAACTGGCCTTGCCAGCGCTGGCGCAGATCACCGAGCAGCGGCCACAACAGTTGTTCGACCAGGGTGCTGGCCGGGTAGAGCGCCAGTGCCGAGTTGAAGCGATCATCCAGGCGCCGCTCGCTGAACTGAACGATGCAGCCGAGCAGCTCGTTGCGCTGACGTGACCAGTTGTCGGTGTGGGTTGCTTGCGGTACCTGCTCATGATCGAGCAGCGCCTTGACCTGGCCGACGGCAACGCCGCGAGCCAGCCAGGCGAGAATGGCGTTGATGCGTGCGAGGTTGGCCGGTGAATAGAGGCGGTGTCCCTTGGGTGTGCGGTAGGGCACGATCAGCCCGTAGCGGCGCTCCCAGGCGCGCAGGGTCACGGCATTGATGCCGGTGCTGCGGGCTACCTCGCGAATCGGTAGGTAGCCCTCGTCGAGTGCCTGGCGGTAGTCGTGGCCGACTTCGTCGTCGGCGATGGTTTCGCTGGTCATGGCATCACAGCGCATTGCGCAGGCTGAGTGGCTCGGGGTGCGGCTGCAGATACGCTTGCTCGGCGATGTAGCGATCCGGGTGACGGCGGAAGTGGTGCTTGAGCAGCGTTAGCGGCACCACCAGCGGCACGATGCCGTCGCGGTATTGACCGATAAGTTGCTGCATTTCCTGCTTCTCGTCGGGGCTGAGCGCACGCTTGAGATAGCCGCTCAGGTGCTGCAGCACGTTGCTGTGGGTGCCACGGGTGGCGCATTTCTTCAGCGCGCTCATCAGTTCGCTGAAATAGCGCGGCGCCAGCTCGCCCAGATCATGCTGGTTCAGGTCGCCGAGCATGCGCCCGAGCGTCTTGTAGCGCACCGGGTCGGTGGCCATCAGCAGGTACTTGTAGCGCGAGTGGAAGGCGATCAGCGCGCGACGCGTCAGGCCTTGCTGCAACAGACGCTGCCATTCGGCGTGGGCGTAGACGCGGGTGATAAAGTTCTCGCGCAGCACCGGATCATTGAGGCGGCCGTCTTCTTCCACCGGCAGGTCCGGATACCGCGCGCAGAAGGCAGCAGCGAAGATGCCGCGCCCCGGCTCGCTCGGGCGTCCGCCTTCCTGATACACCTTGACCCGCTCCAGGCCGCAGGACGGTGACTGCTGCATGAAGATATAGCCGCTGATGCCCTGCAGTTCAGTGGCCATGCGTTCGCCGTAGGCGGCCAGGGCATCGGTGACATCGCGCGTGCGGTCGACGGTGCCGACAGCGCGTGGTGACTGCGGATCACCGACCAGGCGAATCGGCTCCCGAGGGATCGACATGCCGATGCCGACTTCGGGACAGACCGGGATGAAATCGAAGTGTTCGGTCAGGCTGCGGCTGCACAGGCGCGACAGCTTGTGGCCGCCGTTGTAGCGGACCTCGGCACCCAGCAGGCAGGCGCTGATACCCAGTTTGGCTTTGCTCGCTTGCATAACCTGACCTCGTTAGACCTTGTACATGGAGTTATCCATGTACAACTTGTTTCTATCATAGGTGTGCAGTTATACAAGTCAAATACTTTGTACAGGTTTGGTATTGGTTTTTCTGTGCAGGCAGGCGGCGTCAGTCGAGGGGCCGCCGCCAGGTATCGCGGGAGGGTCAGCGCCAGCCTTGCAGCCAGTACTCGCTGTCTTGCAACTGGCGCCAGTCGAGTTGCTGGCTGCGTTGGGTGAGTACCGCTTGAAGCTCGACGCCGAGGATGTTGTCTTGCTCGTCGCGGATCAGCTCGGTCACCAGGAAATGACGCTCGCGGTTCTGCGGCTGCGCGGCTGTCCATTTCGACAGCAGCAGTTTGCGCGGGTTGAGGCGGCGTTTTGCAGGCCTGTTGTTGGGGTGGCTCATTGCAGGTGCTCGAGCAGACGACGCGCAGCATCCTGGCCGCTGAGCCAGGCGCCTTCGACCCGCCCCGACAGGCACCAGTCGCCACAGGCATACAGGCCCAGATCGGCATCGGCCAGCGCCCCCCACTGATGCGCCTGTGCCGGACGTGCATACAGCCAGCGATGGGCGAGGGTGAAACTCGGCGGCGGCACGGCGCAGCCGATCAGCTCGGCGAAGGCACCGTGCAACTGTTCGATCACCGCGTCCTTGGGCAGATCGAGATTCTGCCGGCTCCAGACGCTGCTGGCGTGCAGCACCCAAGTGTCGAGGTGGCTATCGCGGCCAGGTTTGCTCGGGTTGCGCGCCAGCCAGTCGAGCGGGCTGTCCTGCACGAAGCAGCCCTCGACGCGAGTGTCCAGGGGGCTCTCGAAACCCAGTGCGACCGCCCAGGTCGGGTCCATGATCACGCTCGCTGCGACGCCAGCCAATTTCGGTGCGGCCGCCAGCAGGGCGCTGGCTTGTGGGGCGGGGGTGGCAACGATGACGTGGCTGTAAGGACCGTGGCTGTTGCCTTCGGCATCGAGCAGGCTCCAGTAGCGGTCGCCACGGAACACTTCGGTAATGCGGCAGCTGAATTTGACCGGCAGCGCGCCGAGCATGGCGCGGGTGATGGCGCTCATGCGTGGGCAGCCAACCCAGCGCACTTGCTCATCCGGCGATGCACTGAGCTGGCCGTCCTGGGCGTTGTACAGGCTCGGCTGCCATTCGGTGACCCAGCCGCGGGCCTGCCATTGCTGCACCACCTCGACGAAGCGGCGGTCACGTGCGGTGAAATATTGCGCGCCAAGATCCAGGCTGCCGGCGTCGCTGCGCTTGCTTGCCATGCGCCCGCCACTGCCACGGCTCTTGTCGAACAGTTCGATGTCCCGGCCAGCGGCATGCAGGGCCTGGGCGGCGGATAGCCCTGCGATGCCGGTGCCAATGATGGCGATGGGTGCGTTCATGGTTACCTCGTCAGCGCTGAATGCTTTACAGGCTAAGGCTTGGACAAAAGCTATACAAGAGTGTTTTCATGTATAGCTGTCGCCGAAAGTGGCGCTCCCTTGCTTTAGGTTTAGGACAAACACGGCATTCAATAAAGGCACGTGTGCGCGTCATGAACCAGACTAAAGGTGAAGTTTCTTCCATTGCCATGCGAGGACGATGCCATGCATATCCTGCTGACCGGCGGTACCGGTCTGATCGGACGAGCGCTTTGCGCACACTGGGCCGAGCAGGGCCACCTCCTGACCGTCTGGAGCCGTGAGCCAAGCAAGGTCGCGCGCCTCTGTGGGGCCAATGTTCGAGGCATTGCCCGGCTTGAGGAGCTGGCTGAAGAGCCGTTGGACGCGGTGATCAATCTGGCCGGTGCCCCCATCGCCGACCGCCCCTGGAGCAGCAAGCGCAAGGCGCTGCTGTGGTCGAGTCGTATCGGTTTGACCGAGCAGCTGCTGACCTGGCTGCAACGGCGCCAGCAGCGCCCCGCCGTGCTGCTGTCGGGCTCGGCAGTGGGTTGGTACGGCAACGGCGGTGAACGTGAGCTGAGTGAAGATACGCCGCAGGTCACCGATGATTTCGCCGCGCAGCTGTGTGGGGCCTGGGAAGAAACTGCACAACGCGCCGAGGACCTGGGGATTCGCGTGGTGCTGGTGCGCACCGGTCTGGTGCTGAGCCCGGATGGCGGCATGCTCAAACGCCTGTTGTTGCCGTTCAAGCTCTGCCTGGGTGGCCGCATCGGTGATGGTCGACAGTGGATGCCCTGGATTCATATCGCCGATCAAATCGGCCTGATCGATTTTCTCTTGCAGCAGGGCGACGCTCGCGGTCCTTATAATGCCTGCGCGCCGTTACCCGCGCGCAATGCCGAGTTCAGCAAGGCGCTGGGCCAGGCACTTAGCCGCCCGACGATTTTCCCGGCGCCGGCTTTCGTCCTGCGCGCTGCACTCGGCGAGATGTCCGAGTTGCTGCTCGGCGGCCAGCGTGCCGTGCCGACGCGCCTGTTGGAAGCGGGTTTCAGTTTCCGTTTTACCCATCTGGATGTGGCCCTGGCGGATCTGCTAGGCCATCAATGACTAGGATTTCGCATGACCGATCACGCATTGTTGCTGGTTAACCTGGGTTCGCCCGCGTCCACCGAAGTAGCCGATGTCCGCCGTTACCTCAATCAGTTCCTGATGGATCCCTACGTGATCGACCTGCCTTGGCCGCTGCGTCGTTTGCTGGTGTCGCTGATTCTGATCAAGCGTCCTGCCGCATCGGCGCACGCCTACGCCTCGATCTGGTGGGACGAAGGTTCGCCGCTGGTGGTAATCAGTCGCCGTTTGCAGGAAGCGATGAAGGCTCATTGGACCCAGGGCCCGGTGGAATTGGCCATGCGTTATGGCGAGCCTTCCATCGAGTCGACCCTGCAGCGTCTGGCTGCGCAGGGCATCCGTGAAGTGACCCTGGCGCCGCTGTATCCGCAGTTCGCCGACAGCACCACCACTACGGTGATCGAAGAGGTCAAGCGGGTGGTGCGCGAGCGCGGCCTGGACATGCGTCTGTCCACTCTGCCGCCGTTCTACGATCAGCCGGAATACCTCGACGCCCTGGTGGCCAGCGCCAAGCCTTATCTGGAGCAGGATTTCGACCACCTGCTGCTGAGTTTTCACGGCCTGCCGGAGCGCCACCTGCACAAGCTCGATCCCAGCGGTCATTGCCTGAAAGGCGAAGATTGCTGCCGCAGCGCCTCGCCCGAGGTGCTGGCCAACTGTTACCGCGCGCAATGCCTGCGCAGTGCCGAACTGTTCGCCCAGCGCATGGGCTTGCGCCCCGAGCAATGGTCGGTGAGCTTCCAGTCGCGTCTGGGACGTGCCAAGTGGATTGAGCCCTATACCGAGAGCCGTCTCGACGAGCTGGCCGCGCAGGGCGTGAAGAAGTTGCTGGTGATGTGTCCGGCCTTCGTCGCCGACTGCATCGAGACCCTGGAGGAAATTGGCGACCGCGGTCGCGAGCAGTTCGTCGAGGCTGGTGGCGAGAGCCTGCAACTGGTGCCCTGCCTGAACGATCATCCCGACTGGGCGGCGGCCTTGAAGGTGTTGTGCGAGCGGGCGCCACTGATGATCTGAGAGTCTGATGGCCGCCGAGGCAAGCCATTCGCCTCGGCGGGTATGAAGCATTCGCCGACCTGATAACACCTTCGAGCGATACTCACCGCCGTTTATATCGTCCTAAGCTGGCGCTTCTTTCAAACGTCGCGCGTCGCGTTCTGCGGTGCCGAGGAGAGCGTCCGTGCATAACAACAATAACGGCTATCCCTCCAGTGCCCGAGCCTGGGCCACTGTTGCCATCCTGATGGTGGCGTATGTCCTGTCCTTCGTCGATCGGCAGATCCTCAATCTGCTGGTCGAGCCCATCCGTCGCGATCTGGCGATCAACGATACGCAGATGAGCCTGCTGATGGGCCTGTCGTTCGCCCTGTTCTACACCGTATGCGGCATTCCGCTGGGGCGAGTGGCCGATACCCGCAGCCGGCGCGGCTTGATCGCCGTCGGCATTCTGTTCTGGAGTGCCGCTACCGCCGCCTGCGGCATGGCCAAGCTGTACTGGCAGTTCCTGCTGTGCCGCATCGGTGTGGGCGTGGGCGAAGCAGCGTTGTCGCCGGCCGCTTATTCGCTGATTGCCGACAGCTTTCCCGCCGAGCGCCGGGCCACGGCCATCAGCGTCTATTCCATGGGTGTCTACCTCGGCTCGGGCCTGGCCTTTCTGGTCGGTGGCCTGGTCATTCAGTTTGCCTCGGCACAAGGCGACGTGACCCTGCCGGTGCTGGGCGAGGTGCGCCCCTGGCAACTGATCTTCCTCATTCTCGGTGTCGCCGGTGTGCTGTTCACCCTGCTGATGCTGGCGGTCAAGGAGCCTGCCCGACGTGGTGCCGGGGCTGGCGTGGCGGTGCCGCTCAGTGAAGTGGGACGCTACATTCGCGCCAACCGTCGCACTGTGCTGCTGCACAACTTCGGCTTCGCCGGCCTGGCCTTCGCCGGTTACGGCAGTGCTGCCTGGGTGCCGACCTTCTACATTCGCACCTACGGCTGGGACGCCGGCCAGGTTGGCATCGTCTATGGCTGCATCGTTGCAGTCTTCGGCTGCCTTGGCATCGTCTTCGGCGGACGCCTGGCGGACCTGATGGCCAAGCGTGGGCGTAGCGACGCCAACATGCGTGTCGGCCTGTACGCTGCGCTGGGTGCCTTGCCGATGGTGGTGCTGTTCCCGCTGATGGAAACCGCCTTCTGGGCCAGCATGCTGCTGGCGCCTGCAGTGTTCTGTCTGAGCATGCCGTTCGGCGTGGCGCCGGCAGCGATCCAGGAAATCATGCCCAACTCGATGCGCGGCCAGGCGTCGGCCATCTATCTGTTCGTCATCACCCTGATCGGTCTGGGCGTTGGTCCGACCGCCGTGGCGCTGGTGACCGATTTCGTCTTCGCCGACGACAACGCGCTGCGCTACTCGCTGCTGATCGTCACCACCCTGGCGGTGTTGATGTCGATCATCCTGCTGGCCAAGAGTCTCAAACCCTACCGCGAAAGCGTGACGCGGCTGGAGCAATGGGCCGCCAACCCAGCCTGAACCGGCGCATTTTTCTGCCGTGCCGAGCGTTGATCGGCACGGTTTATGCGCCAGGGCACAGGCAGCGTGGAATTTTTGCGCTTTACTGAGGTTCTGAGTGTTGCGCGCGCCATTGGGGCGCGTGCCAGCCAGGGAACCTCTGCATGGGAGCGAGGCCAGCGTCTGCTGCACACGGCAGGCCAATCAACAGCTCGGTATTTTGGCAACGGCTGCTGCTGCCGGGGTTGGCTGCGCTGTTGTTGTTGGGTGGTTGCACGGGGCGCCTGGACAACGACTCCATCGTGCATACGCGTAACCCGGTCAAACCGGCCGAGCTGCTGCAGACCGACGTCGACCGTATGGCGACCCTGGCCATGCGCAACAACCTCAACAGCCTGTATCGGCTGATGAACAAGCTGTACCAACGTAACCCGCGCGAGTGGCGCAAGAACTCCCTGCCTGATGCCGCCGCTGCCGAGCGTGCCATCCAGTACGCCATCGAACACAATCAGGATTGGCCGACCTTGGGTGGCCGGCGTGATGTTGCGGCGCTGGATTATTCGCTGAGCCCGGCCTTTCAGGGCGACCGCGTGGCGGCCTTCACCTATGCCATCGGCAGCATGCTGGTGACGGCTCACGGCGGCCGTACCGAGTTCTACCTGACCGACAGCTTCAATGCGCAATTCATCCACAACGCCGCACGCAATCTGGAAAAGGCCGGCTGGATGCTTTCGCAGCGCCGTGATGCCACGGGCCGGCCGCTGCTGCTCTCCAACGAGTTCTCCGAACAGGGCAACAACCTCAGCTACGCAGTGGAGTTCGGCAAGATGGTGGCGCGTCTTGATCTGCTCACCCATGTGCTGGAAGAGCGCTACCGGCGCATGGGCGCCAACTATGCGCAGAGCCTGTTCCTGCTGAATTTCCTGCCGGTGCAGTAGCGCGTCACTGGTGCCAGCGTTGCTGAATCTCACCCAGCTTGCCGGCCTTGCGCAGGCGCGCCAGCGCCTCGGAAAACTGCCGGGCGCGCTCGGTATCACTCTTGGCGAAGGCGACGAAGCGCGGCATCTGGATCAGCGGGCGAGGTAGCACGCGCACCTGTTCCAGGGCGCGCTGTTCGCGAATGAAATAAAGCAGTTGGGTATGGTCGCCGACGATGATGTCGATGCGTCCGGCCAGCAGCATCGATACCAGTTGCCGTGGGTTCTGCGCGCTGGTGTCGCGGGCCAGGTCGGCGCGGTCGAAATCCTCTTCATAGGCATAGCCGCGAACCTGGCCGATCACGTAGGGCGACAGGTCATCCAGCGTCTGCCAGTCGCTGATCGCGGTCTTGGCGGTGGTCATGAACACCGTCGAGCCGCTGCGCAGCGGTCCAACCAGCTCGTATTGCTGCTGACGTTGCGGCGTGCCGGCGAACTGGAAGGCCATCTGTACTTCTCCGCGGTCGAGCATGCGCTTGACGCGTTCCCATGGGTAAAGACGGATTTCGTAGGGCACCTGCGCTTCGCGCAGTACCGCATCGACCAGTTCGACGTCGAGCCCGCGCGGCGTATCGTCCTCGGCGGTGACGAAACTGTAGGGGGCGAACTGTTCGTCGCCCACTACCCGCCAGGGCTGTGCTGCCAGCGAGGTACTCAGAGCCATTAGAGCAAGCAGCAGATAGCGCATGGTGGCGTTCCTCATGACCGGCCTTAATTGAGGCTAGCCAATTTCCATGAGGAACGCGCGAAAGGCGCTATCGGATCACACCTTGCGTACGAACTCGGACTTGAGCTTCATCGCGCCGATGCCATCGATCTTGCAGTCGATGTCGTGATCGCCGTCGACCAGGCGAATGTTCTTCACCTTGGTGCCAACCTTGACCACCAGTGACGAGCCCTTGACCTTGAGGTCCTTGATCACGGTGATGGTGTCGCCGTCCTGCAGCAGGTTGCCGACCGAGTCCTTGATTACCCGCGCGTCATCACCGCCGTCGGCATTCTCGCCGGCTTTCCACTCATGGGCGCACTCGGGGCAGACCAGTTGATCGCCGTCTTCGTAGGTGTATTCGGAGTTGCATTTGGGGCAGGGCGGCAGAGCGGTCAAGGGGTGTCCTCGGTACAGGTGAGAAACCGCAGATTATATAGGGTTTTGTTCGCGGGCGCCGCTCTAGGACGTGCAGCCTCGAGATACGGGTGTTTTAAATATTGGACTTCTTGCCAGGTGGTAGTTTGCCTGGCTTGCCCTTGGAGCGCCTTCCAATGGGCGTTCACTTGTTGTGCGATAAATGGATTACCAGAAAATCTTGAGCAGATTTGTTTGACATATTTTACGGCTCGGGCAGACTGGCTGCAGATTCCGTTGCCGAACCGGGTAGCGGGCAGCGTCGCTGCAGCCTCCTCTCTGGATGGAGTTGACCCGGTTCGAGCCGCCGTCGGAAGGCGGCACTCAGGCTCAGGATGAGCCTCGGTGCACGGGGTTAGCCAAACAGACCACAGGAGCTACAGCAGAGTGTTCTGCTGGCTACCGGTCTGCACAGCAACGATAGGCCCGGCCTGTCCCAAGGTGACGTATGTCCGACAACAAGATCCGCAGCACCCCCAGCAAGAACAATCTCCGCAAGCCCGTCGTGTTGATGTCCATGGGCGCTCAAGAGCGCAAGGGCCACGACTATCAAGTAATGACTCACAAATACATCCAGCCTCTGGTCGAGTTCTCCGGTTGCGTGCCGGTACTGGTGCCCACCTGCTGTGGCATCGAGGATCTCGAGCAGTATCTGGATATGGCCGATGGTGTTTACCTCACCGGTGCCGGCAGCAACATCGACCCGGCGCTTTATGGCCAGGAGAACGAAACGCCGAACAAGAGCCAAGACCGCGACCGCGACCTGTTCGATCTGCCACTGATTCGTGCCGCCATCGCTCGCGGTCTGCCGATCTTCGGTATTTGCCGTGGCATGCAGGAAATCAACGTGGCGCTGGGCGGCGACATCTACCAGAAGGTCTACGCCGAGCCCGGCTTCAACGACCATCGCGAAAACCCCGATGATCCGGTCGAGGTGCAGTACGCAGCCAGCCACAGCGTGCGGCCGGTGGCTGGCAGCTGGTTCGCCGAGTTGATGGGCAAGGACGAGATTCAGGTCAACTCCCTGCACGGCCAGGCCATTCGCAACCTGGGCAAGGGACTGGAAGTGCTGGCCACCGCCGAGGATGGCCTGATCGAGGCTATCCACGCGCCGAGCCTGTCCCCCTTCCTGTTCGCGGTGCAGTGGCACCCGGAATGGCAGGCGGCGAAGAACCCGGATTCGGTGAAGATCTTCCAGGCCTTCGGTGATGCCTGTCACCGCCGAGTAGCTTCGCGCAACAACCGTCAGGCGGCCTGATCGCCATATAACCGCCGGCTCCTGCTTCAGTAGGGGCTTGGCGGTTGCGGCCAGTTCAGGATACCGCTGTCACTGAAGCGGCGGGTGCCGAACAGGCCATCGGCGAGTTTGCCACGCAGCATGTAGGGCACCTCCTGGCCAGGTTGATAACCCGCCACGCCCCACGCCTGACGCATCACCGAAAACGCTGAAATGCTCACCGGTACGCTCAGGACCGTCTCGCCGAAACGTGGCACGCTGCCGCTCTGGTCACTGACGCCACTGGCCAGCGGCTGGCCGTTCACATCCAGATCCAGTGCCATGCCGTTGAAACTCACCGCGCTGTCATTGGGGTTCTGCACCCGCAGCTTGACCGCGAAGCGTACCTCCAGGCCCTGACCGGGCAGGGGTTCCAGGCCGACCAGATCGACCCGCAGCGGGTCACGATTGCCCAGGCTGGCGCAGGCGCTCAGGCCTGCTGCAAGCAGGGCAACGAGGCAAAGACGAAGCAGACGGTGCATGGTGATCTTCCCTGGACGTTATGGGTTCAGGATAGAAGACCACTGCACGCGCCATTAGCTCCCGGCACGTTGCCGGCTGCCCAGTACCAGCGCGATACCGCCGAGCACGGCGACAGCGCTCAACGTCAGGCGCAGCGACAGCGCTTCGCTCAGCAACAGGCTGCCACCGAGCGCGGCGAGAATCGGCACGCTCAGTTGTACCGTGGCGGCCTGACTGGCGCGCAGGCCGGGCAAGGCGCTGTACCAGATGGCGTAACCCACGCCCGAGGTCAGGGCGCCGGACAACACCGCGTAGAACAGGCCAGGCCCATCCCAGTTCAGTTGCGGCAGCAGCACCAGCGCCAGCAGCACGGCCAGCGGTGCCGCCCGCAGGAAGTTACCGGTGGTCACGGCCAGCGGATCACCCTGGCCGCGCCCGAGCAGCGAGTACGCGCCCCAGGCAACGCCGGCCAGCAGCATCAGCAAGGCCGCCAGCAGCGGTGGCGCACTGGCGCCGGGTAGCAGCAGTGCCAGCAGGCCTGCCGTGGCCAGCGCTGTACCGAGGCTGGCACCCAGCCCCAGGCGTTCACCACGCAGCAAGCCCCACAGCAGCATGCTCAACTGCACGGCGCCGAACAGCAGCAGGGCGCCGACGCCGGTATCCAGTTGCAGGTAAGCAAAGGAGAAGGCCGCCGCATAGGTGAACAGCGCCAGCGCGCCGGGCCAATTGCCGGCGATGGGGTGCCCGGTCTGCCTCAGCTTGAGCAGCAGCCACAGCGTCAGGGCGCCGGAGAGCAGGCGGATAGCCGTGAAACTGGCCGCGTCGATTTCCGTTTCACGCAGCGCCAGGCGGCACAGTAGCGAGTTGCCGGCGAAGGCCAGCATGGCGAGGCAGGTAAGCAGCAGGATACGCGGTGGCATCGTCCATCCTTGGGTGAAGGTCTGGTGATGCCGGGCAGCTAAACACGTCAGGCTGCCCGATGGCATTGGCAGAAGGTCGCAAGTTACTGCGACCTTGGCCAGTAAGCGCGCAGGCGCGTCTTAGAAGTGTGCCTTGAGCAACAGGCTGGCGGTGTTCTGATCGGTCGAGCCGACGAAGTTGTCGCTGACGAAACCGCCGTCCTTGATGCCGTACTTGTTCTTCCAGTAGTCGTACTCGATACCCACGTACAGCTGCTTCTCGCCCCATTTCAGCGCCTTGCCCAGGTCATACTTGATCTGTGGGTTGAAGTGCAGGTTGGCGTGGTAGTCGCCACGGCGATTGTTGTCGTTGTCCACCACCCAGTCCATGAAACCGTCGATGAGAATGTCCGATTCGCCGACCGGGATGGTGTAACTCCACACCGGGGTGATCTGCCAGACGTTGCTGCCGGCGCGGCTGCCGTCGGTGGTACGCAGGTAGGTGTTGAGCTGGAAGTAGTCGAAGCCGGGGATGTCCAGGTCGACCGCCGGGCCGATCAGGTAGGAGTCGACGTCGTCTTCACCGAACTCGTAGGTGGTGGAGATCAGCAAGTCCTTGATCGGGCCGAAGGAGAAGTCGGCACCGGTGATCTTGCCCAGCGAGAAGCGCGGGCTGAACTCGCCATAGAAAGTATGGCCGTCACCGGCGCCGTTGGTGGCATCGGTGTTGTACTTGATCACGTCGACGAACAGGAACAGATCACCGAAGCTCCAGCCGCTGGCGTGTTCGAAGGTGACTGTCTGCTGAATCTCGGGGTCGATCTTGAAGTCCTGGCCGTAGAGGTAGGTCAGGCTGTTGTTCTGCCACTGCAGCAGGTCACCGGCGATGGCCTGGCCGCCTGCCAGCAGACCGCCGGCGAGCGCCAGCGAAGAGAGAGTGCGATTCATGAAAGCTCCTGGTGGTTAAGACGTGTCGTTATGGTTTTTGTGGCCTGCCATCCCTGGCGGTCACCCTTGCGGGCCGTCGGCGGAGCCGACGTCAAAAATCGCTCCCGGCGATTTTTTGAGGCCTGCCATCTATGGCGGACAGCTTTAGGGCCGTCGCAGAGCGATATTCAAAATGCTCCCGGCGTTGTTGAAACCTGTCCGCCTGGTCAGGCTGGTGCTGCTAGAGCAAAAACGGCGCCAATTCTCTTGATTGCTCATATCCGTTGCAAATCAATCGGATGCGCGGATTTTTCAGGGTCATTCAGGTGCATGTGCTGCACTGTTTTCTGACCACAAGGACAAAAACGGCCATAACTTGGTGCGCAACCGTCTGGCGGCTGCGGCGATGCTTTCTCACAGGTGTGCTTGATTAGTTTGATTATGGTCGTAATATGATATTTAAATTATGACCGTAATCTTATTGGTGAGAGGATCACTTCTCACTCTTCACCCCACCCAGGAGACTTGCCATGAATGCTCAATCCACCTTCGGAACCGCCCTGGTCACTGGTGCCTCGTCCGGCATCGGTGCCACCTACGCCGAGCGTCTGGCTCGGCGTGGTTATGACTTGCTGCTGGTGGCGCGTGATGCCCAGCGCCTGGATGCGCTAGCCAAGCGCCTGGGCACCGAGTACGGCGTTGCGGTCGAGGTGATGCCGGCGGATCTCACCAGCAAGGCTGATGTGCTCAAGGTGGAAAAGCGCCTGCGCGAGGACTCGAACATCGCTTTGCTGATCAACAACGCCGGTATCGCCATGAATGGCCCATTGGCTGCTGCCGATCTGGAGCAGGCCGAGGCGATGATCCAGCTCAACGTGGTGGCACTGACGCGCCTGGCGGCCGCGGCTGCAGCCAATTTCTCCGCGGTGGGGCGTGGCGGCATCATCAACCTTGGGTCGGTGGTGGCGCTGGCGCCGGAAATGTTCAACGCCGTGTACAGCGCGACCAAGGCCTATGTACTGAGCCTGACCCAGACCCTGGCTGGCGAACTGCGTGGTTCGGGCGTGCAGTTGCAGGCGGTGCTGCCGGGCGTGACCCGCACCGAGATCTGGGAGCGCAGCGGCACCGATGCCTCGGCGCTGCCGCCGTCGATGATCATGGAAGTGGGCGAGATGGTCGATGCGGCGCTGGCCGGTTTCGATCAGGGCGAACGGGTGACCATACCCTCGCTGCCGGATGCAGCCGACTGGGATGCCTTCGTCGCTGCCCGCGCGGTGCTTGGGCCGAACCTGTCGCACAGCCAGGCGGCTGCGCGTTACAAGTGATATCCGGCGGCGTGCGATTGTAGGGTGCGCCGTGCGCACGGGGCATGGTTCGCGCTCTTCACCGGACGGAGCCTCGTTGGAACTGAGCAACCCCGGTGCGCACAGCGCACCCTACGTAAGCGCCAGGTGCCAGCCGTTATTGCTCTTGCGTCTGCTCGATCAGCAGGCGACGGGTCGTTTTCAGCAGGCGGTCGGACAGCTCCGGGTCCTTGACGCTGCGCGATAGCAGCAGGGCGCCGACCATGCTCGAGAGCAGCAGTACGCTCTGCTCGGCGGCATCATCGCCGCCGAGGTTGTCCTCGATCAGGGCCAGGCGGTCGCGCACCAGGGCGTCGGTGGTTTCGCTGGCCTCGCCACGCTGGCCAAGCTCGGCGGACATGGTCGGCAGCGGGCAGCCGGCACCGGGGTTGGCACGATGCGCGCTGGACAGGTAGCTGGCGATAAAGCGTGGCAGCGATGCCTCGGCATCCTTCGCCAGCGCCTCGGTGCTGCGGGACAGTTCCTCCACCGCATGGCGCAGGGCGTTTTCCACCAGATCGTCCTTGGACTTGAAGTGGGCATAGAAACCGCCATGGGTCAGGCCCAGTGCCTTCATCAGCGGCTGCAGGCCGGTGGCGCCGACGCCATCGCGGCGAAAGCGCAGGGCCGCCTCCTCGATGATGCGTTGGTGGGTCTTGGCTTTGTGGTCTTCCGAATAGCGCATGGGCTTTCTCGTCTATCAGATGCTGGCTGTCATCTTACACTTGCGTCGCTGTTCTGGCGCGGCGCGTTCATGTCGAGAATCAGGCAGGTGGTGGAGGCGACGGCGTAGAGGCGCTCGTCGACATCGTACAGTCGGCCTTCGGCCAGCGCGGTGGAGCGGCCAACATGGATGATGCGGCCTTCGGCGCGTACCGGACCGACTTCACTGCGCAGCGCGCGGATGTAGCTCACCCGCAGGTCCGCGGTGGTGTAGCCCTGGCCCGTCTTGAGCAGGGTATGCACGGCGCAGCCCATGCAGGAGTCGAGGAGCGTGGCGATGTAGCCGCCATGCACGCTGCCCAGCGGGTTGTAGTGGCGCTGATCGGGCGTGCCCTGGAAGACGAACAGGCCGCTGGCCCATTGCACCGGGGTGAAGTCGAGCACCGCGTTGATCGGCGGGGAGGGCAGGTCGCCGCGGCCGATGCCGTCGAAGAAGTCCATCGGCGTCATGGCGGCCACCTCCGCCAGGCTGAGGGTGCCGGGAGCGGCGAGTTGATTGCGAATGGCCTGTTCCTCGGCAATCCAGGTGGCGAGGCGGGCGTCTCGGGATAAGGCGGTCATGCAGGCTCCAGATAAATATGATGGACGACATTCAATGTTTCATATTATGATCGAAATATAAATAGCCGCCAGTCGCTGTCGATCGGAGTTTCGCCATGCAGCCTTCCCGTGTTCTGTTGATCATCCTGATGCTGCTCACTGCGTTGGGGGAGACCTCCACGCAGTTGCTGATTCCCGCTCTTGGTGAGCTGGAGCGCGGGCTGGAGGCCGAGCCTGGTAGCAGTCTGTTGGCGCTGTCGCTGTTCGTCGGCGCCTTTGGCCTTGGCCAGTTGCTGCTCGGGCCGCTGTCGGATCGGCTCGGACGCCGTCCGGTGCTGCTTGCCGGGTTGAGCCTTTATCTGCTGGCGACCCTGGGCATGCTGCTGGCGCCGAACATCGACGTGCTGATCGGCATGCGCGTGCTGCAGGGGCTGGGCGCCTGTGCAGCGCTGGTGCTGGCGCGAGCCATCGTCCGTGACGTCTGGCAGGAACAGGCAGGGCCGGCCCTGGCGCTGACGGTGTTGGGGATGTTCGCGGCCATCGTCCTGTCGCCAGTGGTTGGCGGCCTGCTTACCCAGTTCGGCGGCTGGCGTGCGCCGCTGTTGGCGACCCTGGTACTTGGCAGCCTGGCCTTGCTGTCGGTGCTTACCGGCTACCGCGAGAGCCATCTGCAGCGCGATCCGCAGGCAGGACGACTCAAGGGCCTGCTGGCCAGCTACCTGCAGGTGTGGCCCAGTTGCCGCGCGCTGGCGCTGACCATTGCCTGCACCTACGGCTCGATGTTCGTCGTGGTGGCTGGTTCCTCGTCGGTGTATATCGGCCTGCTGGGGATGAGCGCGGCGCAGTACGGGTTGACCTTCGCCTTGATCGTTTCCGGTCTGCTCGGCGGTGCCCTGTTCACCCTGCGCAACGTGCAACGCCTGGGGCCGCAGAAGGTGGTGGGCATCGGCGTCGCGCTGGTGCTGCTCGGGTCGTTGCTGACCTTGGCGATCTATCTGCTGTTCGGCCTATCGCTGCTGGTGCTGTCGCTGCCGCAGGTATTGGTGACGCTGGGCGGTGGCATGCTACTGCCGGCTGCCGTGGCTGGTGCGGTGATTCCCAATCCGCAGCGTGCCGGATTGGCTGCGGGGCTGATGGGTTTCTCGCAGATGGCGGGCGCCACCCTGGCCGGCTTGCTGCTCGGTGCCCTGCAGGATGGCTCGGCCTGGCCTATGGTTGCCTTGAATGCGCTGTTCGCCGTGTTGGCGTTTCTATTCTTCCATCTCTTGCGTGTGCGCCCAGCCGTCGCGGCTGCTGTGGCCGGCAAACTTCCCTGATTCGAGGACAAAGCTATGAGCAGCTATGACGTGGTCATCATCGGCGCGGGCCCCGGCGGTTACAACGCGGCTATTCGCGCCGGGCAATTAGGCCTGAAGGTGGCCTGCGTGGAAGGGCGTGAAACCCTCGGTGGTACCTGCCTGAACGTTGGCTGCATGCCGTCCAAGGCCTTGCTGCATGCATCCGAACTCTACGAGGCTGCTGCCGGTGGTGAATTGAGTGCCCTGGGGGTGGAGGTCACGCCGACGCTCAACCTAGCGCAGATGATGAAGCAGAAGGCCGATAGCGTCGAAGCGCTGACCAAGGGCGTGGAGTTTCTGTTTCGCAAGAACAAGGTGGAGTGGGTCAAGGGCTGGGGGCGGATCGATGGCCCGGGGCGAGTGCAGGTGAAACTGAGCGAAGGCGGCGAACGCCTGTTGGAAACCAGGAACATCGTCATCGCCACCGGCTCGGAACCGACGCCTTTGCCGGGTGTGGAGATCGACAACGCGCGCATCCTCGACTCCACTGGTGCGCTGGCGTTGCCCGAGGTGCCGAAGCACCTGGTGGTGATCGGCGCCGGGGTGATCGGCCTGGAACTGGGCTCGGTGTGGCGCCGCCTGGGTAGCCAGGTCACGGTGGTGGAGTACCTCGAGCGCATCTGCCCCGGTCTTGATGGCGAGACGGCCAAGACCCTGCAGCGCACCCTGAGCAAGCAGGGCATGAGTTTCAAGCTGGGCACCAAGGTCACCGGCGCGAAGACGAGCAAGTCCGGCGTGATCCTGACGCTGGAGCCGGCAGCAGGCGGCGCGAGCGAGACCCTGGAGGCCGATTACGTACTGGTGGCCATCGGCCGGCGTCCGTATACCAAAGGGCTCGGGCTGGAGAGCGTCGGCCTGAACACCGACAAACGCGGCATGCTCGGTAACGAAAAGCACCAGAGCGGCGTGCCGGGCGTGTGGGTGATCGGCGACGTGACTTCCGGGCCGATGCTGGCGCACAAGGCCGAAGACGAGGCGGTGGCCTGCATCGAGCGCATCGCTGGGCACGCCGCCGAGGTCAACTATGGGGTGATCCCCGGAGTGATCTACACCCGCCCGGAAGTGGCCAGCGTCGGCAAGGGCGAGGAGGAGCTGAAGGCCGAAGGCCGTGCCTACAAGGTTGGCAAGTTTCCCTTCACCGCCAATAGCCGGGCGAAGATCAACCACGAGACCGAAGGCTTCGTGAAGATCCTCGCCGACGCCAATACCGACCAGATCCTCGGCGTGCACATGATCGGCCCGAGCGTAGGTGAACTGATCGGCGAGTATTGCGTGGCCATGGAGTTCTCCGCCTCGGCCGAGGACATCGCGCTGACCTGCCATCCGCACCCGACCCGTTCGGAGGCAGGGCGCCAGGCGGCGATGGGTGTACATGGCTGGACGATGCAGGCCTGAGAGCGAGTAGGAGCCGCTCAGGCCGAGCGTCCCGGTAGTTGCTTCGATTGAATTGATCGCATCGGTGCGCGCGGCGCACCCTACGAGTGCCGCGTTTTTTCTCTGGCTGGGCGAGCTCTCAGAGGTTCACCTCGACAGCGCCCTATCTCCCCAGGTTGTCGATACTCAGGTAGAGCGACAACCACGGGTGCTCGGGTTGGGTGGCTTTGTTCTTTTCAATCAGGGAATGGATGAGCCTGAGGGGCAAGGTGTCCGAGGCCAGATCTTCAACTGCGACGTTCTGCCAACTGCCTGAACCATCCTTGCCAACCATGTAGGCCAGGATGGGTTTGTCCTGGTTATTGAGGTTCTGATACTCGGGCAAGGTCGGTTCCCGGCAGGGGTCATTGCGCAGCATCGACGCCGCAAAGGCCTCCAGCTCGGCTGCTGGTGGCCAGTTTCTCCAGGCCTTCTCTCCCTCGCTCATGGTGCCGATCAACTGTGCGTCGCGCAGAAAGGCGGTTACCTGGAACCAGGGGGCGGAACCGTCTCGCCGTTGCAGCTCGTCGGCCAGGTCATAGGTGGCATTGCGAAATAGTATGTCGCGATTGGTCATTTCCAGAAACGCGACTTGGCGCTCTGCCGCAGTAAACAGCCCTGAGTCATCGAAGGAGATTTTTGAAAGCGTGACCCGGTCCAGTGCGGCGAACGGGTTTTCCGCCGAGCGACGGCTATGGATTTTCTCTTCACCGTAGTGGTGGCTGAGAAGATAGTTGGCTGCTTGCTGAGCCAGCGCTTGCCGTTCTGGGCTCGGGTCCTGAGGTACTTCCTTGAGGAAGTCGGCATTCTTGCCATGAGCCTTGACCTGCCGATGGTTGCTTTCCAGAAACTCGTCGAACCCAACTGCCGCGCTGGCCTTACCCGCGGACTCGCTCTTGAGTAGCAAAGATATCTTCGTGGCTGTGGGAGAGAGCGTTACCTTCACGCCCAGATCAGTGGCAACGCTCTGTAGGCCAGATGATTTGGGTTGATCGACGTTGCGCTGAATAATGGAACTTGCCGTGCCCGCCTTGAAAGAGCGGTATGCCAGCAGGCCTTCCACGCTGAAGTTTGTCATTTCCACATCCCTTGGTTTCTGCTGTCCTGCACGCGCAGTTAGTTATCGAGCCATGTTGGGTGGATCGGCAGTTCGGCGGGAGTCTTGAGGTGCTATCACTTCTTGAGGCCATGCACGTCGGAGTATCCGCTGACCTGAGCAACTGCATCGGTGCGCGCGGCGCACCCTACGGGTAGAGGCATAGCCCGAATGCAATCCGGGAAATGAGCGAGAGCCCCGGATTGCATCCGGGCTACGTCATAGGATGTGGTCGAGATTTACCGGTTCGCCCGGTTGGGCGTTGAGTTTGGCGCGGATGTCGGCGAACACCTTGTCGTACTCGTCATGGCCGCGCATCACCGGGCTAGCGTTGGGGTGCAGGCCATGGCGGGCAGCGATGCGGGTGGCGACGCTGGCGAAGTTGAAGGCGACGTCGCGATGCAGTTCGAATTCCTCCTCGAAATGCTTGCCGTCCACCTCGCCCACCAGGCGCATGTGCAGCATCGGCCCCTGCTCCGGGTCCTTGCGGACTTCGTAGTAGAAGTCCACCGAGAAGGGTGGCAGCAGGCGCATGTGCTCGGGGCGGTCGTTATTGTCGCGGTGCAGGTGACCGGGGGTGAACATGATTGTGCCCTCTCAGCGATAGACGATGCCCTTGCAGTCCAGGCTGATGCGCGTGCCTGAACGACCCTGGACGATGGCTTCGATATTTTCCAGCGAACCGATCACTGCGCTGCTGCCGGTATTGCGGGCGAACTCGCAGGCGGCCTGCACTTTCGGACCCATGGAACCGGCGGCGAAGCCGAGCGCTTCGATGGCGTCGGGATGAGCTTCGGCGATGGATTTCTGCGTGGGTTTGCCCCAATCGACATAGGCCGCGTCGACATCGGTGGCGATCACCAGCAGGTCGGCATTGAGCTGCTCGGCCAACAGCGCCGAGCACAGGTCCTTGTCGATTACCGCCTCGACGCCGCGCAGTTGGTTGCCGTCGTACATGGTCGGGATGCCACCGCCGCCGGCGCAGATCACCACGCTGCCCTTTTCCAGCAGCCATTTGATCGGGCGAATTTCGAAGATGCGCTGCGGGCGCGGGCTGGCCACCACGCGGCGGAACTTGTCGCCATCCGGGGCGATACTCCAGCCTTTCTCGGCGGCCAGGCGTTCGGCTTCCTCTTTGCTGTAGACCGGGCCGATGGGTTTGCTCGGTTTCTTGAACGCCGGGTCGGCGCTGTCCACTTCCACCTGGGTGAGCAGGGTGGCGAAGGGCACTTCGAACGGCAGCAGGTTGCCCAGCTCCTGTTCGATCATGTAACCGATCATGCCTTCGGTCTCGGCGCCGAGCACGTCCAGCGGGTAGGGATTGGCCGCGTCATAGGCATTGCCCTGCAAGGCCAGCAGGCCGACTTGCGGGCCGTTACCGTGAGCGATGACCAGCTCGTTACCGGGTGCCACCTTGGCGATCTGCTGGCAGGCGATACGTACGTTCTCTCGTTGATTTTCCGCGGTCATGGCTTCACCGCGGCGAAGCAGGGCGTTACCGCCCAGGGCGATGACGAGTCGCATGGTGTTCTCCTTGTTCGTGTTCGTAGCCCGGATGCAATCCGGGGCAGTGGAACAGACCATTCCCGGATTTCATCCGGCTACATGACTGCGTTGCCGGCCAGACCCTCTCCCCCGGCCCCTCTCCCATTAATGGGAGAGGGGAGACAAGCGTGCAGCGTCAGATATCAGCCAGGGTCGCCACCAGAATCGCCTTGATCGTGTGCATGCGGTTTTCTGCCTGCTCGAAGGCGATGTTCCAGGGCGACTCGAACACATCTTCGGTGACCTCGATGCCGTTCTTCAGGTGCGGATACTGCTCGGCGATCTGCTTGCCGACCTTGGTCTCGCTGTTGTGGAAGGCCGGCAGGCAGTGCATGAACTTCACCCGTGGGTTGCCGGCGGCCTTCATGATCTCGGCGTTGACCTGATAGGGCAGTAGCTCCTGGATGCGTTCGCCCCAGGCTTCCACCGGCTCGCCCATGGACACCCAGACGTCGGTATGGACGAAGTCGACGCCCTTGACCGCCTCCTTCGGGTCTTCGGTGAGCAGGATGCGCGCGCCGCTTTCTTCGGCGAATTTTCGGCAGGCGGCGACGTGTTCCTCGCTGGGCCACAGCGCCTTGGGCGCGGCGATGCGCACATCCATGCCGAGCTTGGCGCCGATCAGCAGCAGCGAGTTGCCCATGTTGTTGCGCGCGTCACCCAGGTAGGCGTAGGCAATGTCGTGCAGCGGCTTGTCGCTGTGCTCGCGCATGGTCAGCACGTCGGCGAGCATCTGCGTCGGGTGGTACTCGTCGGTCAGGCCGTTGAACACCGGCACGCCGGCATAGGTGGCCAGCTCTTCGACGATTTCCTGCTTGAAGCCGCGGTACTCGATGGCGTCGTACATGCGCCCGAGCACGCGGGCGGTGTCCTTCATCGACTCCTTGTGGCCGATCTGCGAGGAGTTGGGGTCGATATAGGTGACGTTGGCGCCCTGGTCGTAGGCCGCTACCTCGAAGGCGCAACGAGTACGGGTCGAGGTTTTCTCGAAGATCAGCGCGATGTTCTTGCGGGTCAGGTGTTGCTGCTCGGTGCCGGTGTACTTGGCGCGTTTGAGATCGCGCGACAGATCGAGCAGGTAGCGCAGCTCACGGGTGCTGTGGTGCATCAGGCTGAGCAGATTGCGGTTGTGCATGTTGAAAGCCATGGTTCTCTCTCCTTGTGGGCAGCTTGAAACGGGCCCGGCGGCGGATCACCGCCGTGGCTGGCTTGTTCAGTAATCGATGGGGTCGCGGATGATCGGGCAGGTCATGCAGTGGCCGCCGCCACGACCGCGGCCCAGTTCGCTGGCGCTGATGGTGATGACCTCGACGCCGGCCTTGCGCAGCAGGGTGTTGGTGTAGGTGTTGCGGTCGTAGCCGATCACTACGCCGGGCTCCAGACAGACCACGTTGTTGCCGTCGTCCCATTGTTCGCGCTCGGCCTCGTAGGCGTCGCCGCCGGTCTCCACCACGCGCAGCTTCTTCAGGTTGAGGGATTCGGCGACCACGTCGACGAAGGGTTTGTCTTCGCGGCGTACGTCGATGCCGCCTGGTCGGCTCTCGTCCGGGCGCAGGGTGAAGGGCACGATGGAGTTGGCCACTTCCGGGAAGATGGTGACCAGGTCGCGGTCGCAGAAGCTGAACACGGTATCCAGGTGCATGGCCGCGCGGGAGCGGCCGAGGCCAGCGACTACTACCCGCTCGGCCGCACCCTTGGCGAACAGTGCGCGCGCCACCTGGCCGATGGCCTGGTGCGAGCTGCGTTCACCCATGCCGATCAGCACGGTGCCGTTGCCGATGGGCATCACGTCGCCACCTTCGAGGGTGGCCGAACCGTGGTCCTGGTTCGGGTCGCCGTACCAGATCTCGAAGGGCTCATTGGCGAAGTCCGGGTGGAAGGTGTAGATGGCGCTGGCGAGCAGGGTCTCCTGACGGCGCGCTGGCCAGTACATGGGGTTCAAGGTGACGCCGCCATAGATCCAGCAGGTGGTGTCGCGGGTGAACTGGGTGTTGGGCAGCGGCGGGAAGATGAAGCTGGCTTCACCGAGGTAGGCGTTGAACATCTTCGCCGCCTCGGAATCCTTGTGCTTGGCCAGGTCGGCGCCGGATACCCCGCCGATCAGGAACTCGGCGATCTTGCGTGGCTCCAGCCCTTCGATAAAGGAACGCACTTCGCTCTGCAGGCCCAGGCCTACGCTGTTGGGGGTGATCTTGCGATCAAGAATCCACTTCAGCGCGTTGGGATCGCTGACGGTCTCTTCCAACAGATTGTGCATCTCCACCACCTCGACGCCGCGTTCGCGCATCTTGGTCATGAAGTCGAAGTGGTCGCGTTTGGCCTGCGACACCCAGATCACATCGTCGAACAGCAGTTCATCGCAGTTGGCTGGGGTCAGGCGCAGGTGGGCGAGGCCTGGCGAACAGACCATCACCTTGTGCAGTTTGCCGGCTTCGGAATGAACGCCGAGGGCTTTCTTGGACATGTCGAACTCCTTCTCTTACAGACTCAGGAAACCGTCATACAGCCCGTAGGCGGCGATGGCGGCACCGATCAGTACGGCGACGAAAATGATCTTCTCGACGCTGGTGAAAATGGGCTGCCCCAGTTCGCGCTTGGCCTTGGCGAAGAGGATCGCACCAGGGGCATAGAGCAGCGCCGAGAGCAGCAGGTACTGCACGCCGGCGGCGTACACCAGCCAAACCGCGTACAGGGTGGAGATGCCCGCGATCAGCAGGTCCTTGTTGCGCTCGCCGCCGGCGTTCTCGTAGGTCTCGCCCCGTACCGCCAGCAATACCGCGTAGGCGCTGGACCAGAAGTAGGGCACCAGGATCATCGAAGTGGCCAGGTACAGCAGGCTGAGGTAGGTGGAAGCGTTGAACAGGGTGATGATCAGAAACAGCTGGATCAGCCCGTTGGACAGCCACAGCGCATTGGCCGGAACCTGGTTGGCGTTCTCCCTGCGCAGGAACTCGGGCATGGTGTGGTCGCGGGCGCTGGCGAAGAGAATCTCCGCGCACAGCAGCGTCCACGACAGCAAGGCACCGGCCAGCGAGACGATCAGGCCGATGGAGATCAGTTGCGCGCCCCTGGGGCCGACCACCTGCTCAAGCACGCCGGCCATGGACGGGTTTTTCAGCCCGGCCAGTTCGGCCTGGGCCATGATGCCCTGGGACAGGACGTTGACCAGCACCAGGAGCAGAAGCACGCCGACGAAACCGATCACCGTGGCCTTGCCGACATCGCTGCGCTTCTCGGCACGGGCGGAGAAGATGCTCGCGCCTTCGATGCCGATGAACACCCAGACGGTGACCAGCATCATGTTGCGCACCTGATCCATCACGCTGCCCAGCTCGCTGTTGCCACGGCCCCAGAAGTCCGCGGTGAACACGTCCATCTTGAAGGCGATGGCGGCGATGACGATGAACAGCGCCAGCGGCAGCATCTTGGCGATGGTGGTCACGGTGTTGATAAAGGCCGCTTCCTTGATCCCGCGTAGCACCAGAAAGTGCAGCAGCCAGAGCAGCACCGAGGCGCCGATCACCGCCGGCAGGGTGTTGCCTTCGCCGAACACCGGGAAGAAGTAACCCAAAGTGGAAAACAGCAGCACCATGTAGCTGACGTTGCCGATCCAGGCGCTGATCCAATAGCCCCAGGCTGAGGAGAAACCCATGTAGTCGCCGAAACCGGCTTTGGCGTAGGCGTACACCCCGCCGTCGAGTTCGGGCTTGCGGTTGGCCAGGGTCTGGAACACGAACGCCAGCGTCAGCATGCCGACACCGGTGATCAGCCAGCCGATCAGGGTGGCGCCGGCGCTGGCGCTGGCGGCGATGTTCTGGGGTAGCGAGAAGATACCGCCGCCGACCATGGAGCCGACGACCAGCGCGATCAGCGCGCCAAGGCGGAGTTTTTGCGTCGAATCAGACATCTCAATTACCTCCGTGTCACGAGGGGACATAGGTATTGAGCGCGTTTGGCGAGCACAGCATCCTGACTTGAATCAATAGTCAGGATTCGTCAACGCACATCCTTGTTCCAAGCGTTGTCGAGCACCTGATGAGCGTCAGGAATGCAGCTCTGTCTGGCACGGGGAGGCGCCAGTCCAATCAACATAGTCCGAACTTTCTGTTACGCAATGATGGCCAGTTGCGATGGATTGTTCGCGGGGAGAGGGGATGGGCGGGGCGGTTGGCCCCGCTCGACGCACCGACCGGATAGGCTGGCGCAGACCCTAAGGTCAGGAGGAGAGAACACAGCGCCGGGCGGGTAGCCCCTGCAGGCAGTTGCGCTGTGTGGGTGCAGCATGCCGCGGAAAGCTTTCATCCAGCTTTCCACGGCGTTATCGGCTGCGATCAGCCGATGGTCATCAGGCTGGCGTTGCCACCAGCTGCCGCGGTGTTGACGCTCAGGGCGTGTTCCACCAGCAGACGTTCCAGGGCGATGTCGGTCTCGCCCTTGTTCAGCCCGTGTACCCCGACGATGGCGCCTTTGCGCTGCGCCGCCTGCTCGCTGACCGCGCGCAACTGATCGGAGTCGCCGTGGTGGAGGATGGAGTCCAGTTCCACGTCGACGCTGTTCCAGTCGGCCACCAGTTGGATGTGCTTTTGCACCTCTTTCGGCAGCTCGCTGTACAGCGCGCGCTGGCTGTCCAGCCAGATCGCCCGGCTGCCGACTGCCAAGGTGGCAGCCAGCTGCGCCAGCAGATCGCTGCGCTCGTCGGCCAGGTTCAGCACATGCTCGCGCGGCAGCAGGGTGTAGCTGTTGCGTTCGCCGGTCGGGCCGGTCAGCGTATGGCTGCTGTAGCTCTGCGACAGCGCACGGTACTGCTCGAACAGCGCGGCGATGGCCGGCTCCTGCTTGCCTGCCCAGTCGGCGAAGGCGGTGCGCACCTTGTCCAGCTCGCTCGGCACCGGCAAGGTCTGCACCTCGGCCTGCTGCAGGTACTGGGCGACGGCTTCCTGCGGGCGGGTTGACAGCAGGCGATAGAGGTACAGCGGGCCACCGGCTTTCGGGCCGGTGCCGGACAGGCCTTCGCCACCGAACGGCTGTACGCCGACCACGGCGCCGACCATGTTGCGGTTCACATACAGGTTGCCGACCTTGGCCGTGCCGACCACCTGGGCGATGGTCTCGTCGATGCGCGTGTGCACGCCGAGGGTCAGGCCGTAGCCGCTGTCGTTGATCTGCTGCAGCAGCTTGCCCAGGTCCGCACGCTGGTAGCGCACCACGTGCAGCACCGGGCCGAAGATCTCGCGCTTCATCTCGTCGAAGCTGTCCAGCTCGATCAGGGTCGGCACGACGAAGGTGCCGCGCTTGATGTCCTCGCTGTTGACGCGCGCCAGTTGGGTGACCTTGCGGCCTTTCTCGCGCAGCTTGGCGATGTGGGTGTCGATACCGGCCTTGGCTTCGGCGTCGATCACCGGGCCGATGTCGGTGTTCAGGCGCTCGGGGTTGCCGAGTGTGTACTCCGCCATGGCGCCCTTGAGCATGGTCAGCACGCGGTCGGCCACGTCGTCCTGCACGCATAGTACGCGCAGGGCCGAGCAGCGCTGGCCGGCGCTGTCGAAGGCGGAGGCGACCACATCCATCACCACCTGCTCGGTCAGGGCCGAGGAGTCGACGATCATGGCGTTGAGGCCGCCGGTTTCGGCGATCAGCGGGATGGTGCGGCCCTGGGCGTCGAGACGACCGGCGATGTTGCGCTGGAGGATGCCGGCCACTTCGGTGGAGCCGGTGAACATCACCCCACGCACGCGCTCGTCACCGACCAGGCGCGCGCCGACGGTTTCGCCACGGCCCGGCAGCAGCTGCACGGCACCGGCTGGTACGCCGGCTTCGAGCAGGATGCGCACGGCCTGGGCGGCGATCAGCGGGGTCTGTTCGGCCGGCTTGGCCAGCACGGTGTTACCGGCGGCCAATGCGGCGGCCACCTGGCCACTGAAGATCGCCAGGGGGAAGTTCCACGGGCTGATGCACACCACTGGGCCCAGCGGGCGGTGGCTGTCGTTGCCGAAGCTACGTGCCTGGATCGCGTAGTAACGGAGGAAGTCCACCGCCTCGCGCACTTCGGCGATGGCGTTGGCGAAGGTCTTGCCGGACTCACGCACCAGCAGGCCCATCAGCTGTTGCAGTTCGGC
This sequence comes from Ectopseudomonas toyotomiensis, assembly GCF_017167985.1. Classification (NCBI taxonomy): domain Bacteria; kingdom Pseudomonadati; phylum Pseudomonadota; class Gammaproteobacteria; order Pseudomonadales; family Pseudomonadaceae; genus Ectopseudomonas; species Ectopseudomonas toyotomiensis. The sequence goes on from NZ_CP070505.1 coordinate 3,547,875, forward strand.
TTCCATCAGGTCGGCGGCGCGTTCCAGCACGGCGGCACGCTCGGTCGGCAGGGTGGACTGCCAGATCTGTCCGCTGGCCAGGGCGCAGAGGATGGCGCTGTCGACATCCTTGACGCTGGCTTCGCGCACGTGGCCGACCAGGTCACGGTGATCGGCCGGGTTGCGCACTGGCTCCGGCTCGCCCGGGTTAGGTGCATCGCAGCCGAGCATCGGTTCGGCGACGTAGCTGAGATTGGTGGACGACAGCAGCGCCGAGGACAGCGAGCCGAGGCGGTGTTCGTTGGCCAGGTCCAGGCCGGCGGAGTTGACCCGGGCCTTGCCGTACAGGTCACGCGGCAGGGCGATACGCGGATGCGGCAGGCCGATGGCGCCTTCCTGCGCGGCCATCTGCTCGACCTGCAGCACCGGGTCGAGCACCAGGTCTTTCAGCGAGATGCTGTGGTCGGCGATGCGGTTGACGAAGCTGGTGTTGGCGCCGTTTTCCAGCAGGCGGCGTACCAGGTAGGCCAGCAGGGTTTCATGGCTGCCCACCGGTGCATAGATGCGGCACGGGCGGTTCAGCTTGCCGTCGGCGATCTTGCCCACCACCTGCTCGTACAACGGCTCGCCCATGCCGTGCAGGCACTGGAACTCATACTGGCCCGGGTAGTAGTTCTGCCCGGCCAACTGGTAGATGGCCGACAGCGAGTGGGCGTTGTGGGTGGCGAACTGCGGGTAGATGGCTTCCGGCGCGGCCAGCAGCTTGCGGGCGCAGGCCAGGTAGGACACGTCGGTGTACGGCTTGCGGGTGTACACCGGGTAGCCTTCCAGGCCATTGACCTGAGCCAGCTTGATCTCGCTGTCCCAGTAGGCGCCCTTGACCAGGCGGATCATCAGGCGATGACGGCTGCGCTTGGCCAGGTCGATGACATAGTCGATCACATACGGGCAGCGCTTCTGGTAGGCCTGGATGACGAAACCGATGCCGTTCCAGCCAGCGAGGCTTGGCTCGAAACACAGGCGCTCGAGCAGATCCAGCGACAGCTCCAGGCGGTCGGCTTCCTCGGCGTCGATGTTGAGGCCGATGTCGTACTGCTTGGCCAGCTGGGTCAGGCCCAGCAGGGTCGGGTACAGCTCGTCCATCACGCGCTCGTACTGGGCGCGGCTATAGCGCGGGTGCAGGGCGGAGAGCTTGATCGAGATGCCCGGGCCTTCATAGATGCCGCGACCGTGGGAGGCCTTGCCGATGGCGTGGATGGCTTGCTCGTAGGAGGCCAGGTAACGCTTGGCGTCTTCCTCGGTCAGCGCGGCTTCACCGAGCATGTCGTAGGAGTAGCGGAAACCCTTGGCCTCCAGGGTGGATGCATTGGCCAGGGCCTCGGCGATGGTCTCGCCGGTGACGAACTGCTCGCCCATCAGGCGCATGGCCATGTCCACGCCCTTGCGGATCACCGGCTCGCCGCTCTTGCCGATGATGCGGTTGAGCGCCGAGGTCATGCCGGCTTCGGTGTGGGTGGACACCAGCTTGCCGGTGATCAGCAGGCCCCAGCTGGCCGCGTTGACGAACATCGACGGGCTCTGGCCGAGGTGCTGACTCCAGTTGCCGTTGGCGATCTTGTCGCGGATCAGCGCGTCGCGGGTGGCCTTGTCCGGGATGCGCAGCAGGGCTTCGGCCAGGCACATCAGCGCCACGCCTTCCTGCGACGACAGCGAGAACTCCTGCAGCAGACCCTGCACCAGGCCCTGACGGCCGCTGGCGTTCTTCTGGTTGCGCAGCTTCTCGGCGATGCCCAGCGCCAGCTTCTGCGAGGCCTCGGCCTGCTCCTTGTTCAGGCGCGCCTGCTCCAGCAGCATCGGCACCACTTCGGTTTCCGGGCGGCGGTAGGCGCTGGTGATGGCGGCGCGCAGCACCGACTGCGGGAGGATGCTTTCGGCGAAATCGAGGAACACCTGCAGGCCCTGCTCGGTCAGCGACTCCAGCGCTTCTTCGCCGGCGGCAGCGGCCAGGCCGGCATGCTCGGCGGGTGTCAGGCCACTCTCGACTTGCTCCAGATAATTGAAGATCGCCTGCTTGATCATCCAGTGCGGCGTACGGTCGATCTGCGCAGCGGCCTTTTTCAGGCGCTCGCGGGTAGCATCGTCGAGTTTTACGCCAAGCGTGGTGGTGGCCATAGGGGTGTCCTATTTTTGTCGGTTGTACAGGGTGAAACTGCCTGGAGCAGTTTCTGGCGTCGCTTGCGACGGCCCTAGGGGCTGCTGCCAGGGATGGCGGGCAACAAAAAAGCTGCGGGAGATTAAACCTGCTTTGGTATCTGGTGCAACTAGGTGCAACCAATTTGGGTGGCGTCCCGACGGACGTTCATTTCACCCTCAAGATTGACGCTGTAGCCCTTGTGCTCCTTGATCTGCAGGGTATCAACCACACTTTGCAGCTTCGATTCGGGCAAGAGCGAAGGATTCGCCCAATCCAGTTTGCCGAGGTGCTGCGTCATCATGGTGCAACCATGGTGCTACCCCTGTGCCTGGGCTCACAATGGTGCCGAGCTGCGCTTCGAACGCATCGCGACTGGGTAGTACCTGTTCAGCATAGACCGCATCATCGGAGCAACGTGGCTCCCGGTCGTCGGGAGCCAGCCGCTGTAGCAGTTGAGAAGCGCAGGCAACGACTGCCTGGATGCAGGCGCTAGGGCGCGGGAGGCCAAAGCCGAGGTGATTTTTCAACAGCCTTCTAGGCCCGTTCGCGGAGGATGGCAATGAAGGCCTGCAACGGCGCCGGAACGTGGCGATAGCTGGAATAGTAGAGACACAGGCCCGGGCAAGGCGGCGTCCAGTCCTCCAGCAGCAAGACCAGCTTGCCTTTCTCCAGTGCCTTGCGAGCAAAAGCCTGTGGGACGTAGGCGATACCCAGCCCGCGGCAGGCGGCCTCGACCAGCAAGTCGTTGTCATCCAGGCTCAATGCGCCCGGTACATCGAGCGCCAGGTGCTGCGTGCCCCGTTCGAACTCCCAGCGGTAACGCTTGCCGCTGGGCATGCGTTGGCGGATGCAGTGATGAGATCGCAGCTCGTCAGGCGTGCCAGGACGCCCGAAGGTGGCGATATACGCCGGTGAGGCGACGGTGACGAAGCGCACGTCACCGCCGAAGGGTACCGCCACCATGTCCTTGGGGACCGACTCGGCCAGGCGCACACCGGCGTCGAAGCCCTCAGCGACGATATCCACCAGCCTGCCCTCGCTGACCAGGTCGAGCTCCACGTGAGGATGGCGTTGCAGGAAAATCGGTATCACCTGCTCGAGCAGCCAGCGCGCGCCGCCCTTGCTGGCATTGATGCGCAGGGTCCCGGCGAGTTCCTCGGGCCCATGGCTGACCGCATCCAGTGCGTCGTCCAGCTCCCGAAGCAGCGGCGTCAGACGCTGCAGCAGCTGTTCCCCAGCCTCCGTCACGGCCACGCTGCGGGTGGTGCGGTGCAGCAGGCGAACCCCCAGGCGTTGTTCGAGCCCCTTGATTGCGTGACTGAGAGAGGAGCGCGATACCCCGAGGGAATCGGCGGCCTTCTGGAAGCTGCGCTGCTGGGCGACCTGAATGAAGGCCTTGAGATCGGGGAGGCTGGCGTTGCTCATTGGTGAACTTTCTTCACGGGGGCGTTCGTATTGGTGCGTCTTATCATAGTTCGACCCGCCTCATACCATCGGTTTCACCCTTTAAGGAGATTACCGATGAAGATCGAGCAGAGCACCCGAGCCTCCCTGTGGATTGAACTGGCTGACAGGGGCTGGTTCTTTTCGCGGCCAGCACTGGTGGCCGGATTGCTGGCACTGACCCTGAGCGCCACGGCCAGCGAGAGCGAATCCGACGCGGGTGCAATCAACCAGGTGGCAGGCACCTGGCGCATGGTTTCCGCCACCCTGGAAGCAGATGACAGGATCGAGCGTCCGTACGGTGACAACCCGCAAGGCATGCTGGTATTCACGCCTGACATGCATTTCGTCGAAGTATTGACCGACGGCGATACGCCGCGTTTTGCATCCGACGCGCGCGGCGGCGGCAGCGACGAAGAAAATCGCCGTGCCATGGCGTCGAGCATCGGCTTCTTTGGCACTTACAGCGTCGACGAGCAAGGGCGTTTTGCCGGTAACCGGGTCGAGGGCGCCACCTTTCCCAACTGGGTCGGTGGCGTCAGGACGACGAAGGAGTTGCAGCTGAGGGTCGAGGGGGATCGGATGTACGAGACCTTCACGCGCCCGGATGGTGGTCGCTTCAGCGCCGAGTTCGTGCGGTCCAGGTAGAGCCAGGATGTGTGGCATTTGAGGTGGTCAGTAGCGGCAGTCTTCGCCGGTACGTTGGTAGATCAGGGTGTGCTGTTCACCTTTGGAGTCCAGATAGACCATGCGGGCTTCACCCGCTTCGCAGCCGTGCGGCAGGGTCTGACTGATGACCTTGGCGATGTCCAGGTGCATGCCGTAGTGGTAGTGCTCGGGCGTTTCGGCATGTGCCAGGGTAGCGGCGCAGCCGAGGGCGAGCAGGCAGGCGATACGTTTCATGATGGCCTCGATGCAGGAAAAAGGGCCGTGTCAGCGGCCCGAGGGACGCCGGTCAGGAGCGCGGCCGGCGCCAGGTAAGCCTGGGTTTAGCCGTGCTGGCCGGTACTCTGCGTGCTCGCGGTTTGCGCCTGCTGGGTGGCTGTGGCGTGCGGCTGTTGCTGGTGGGCCTGTTGATGAGCGACGAAAGCCGCCGACTCTTCGGCGAAGCAGGCCTGAGTGGCCAGCAGAGTAGAAAGGGACAGGACAGTGGCAGTGAGAAGGTTCTTCATTGGGGGCGATCCTCTTGGGATTCTTCGTGGGTTCGAAGTCATCCTAGTGAGGCATCGAGGTGCGAAAAAGCGCGTTCCGGGTGAATGACCATTACCTATCGCGCAACAATCCTGCAGGCGTCGCCCAGTATTGCGCGTCGTCCAGTACCGCTTCGTCAGCGCGTAGCAGCGGCGGCAGTTCGGCCTTGAGGAACTCCACCCAGGTGCGGGTCTTGGCATCGAGAAAGCGTCGCGACGGATACATCGCATAGATGTTCAGGGCGCGCAGCCGGTGCTGCGGCAGGATGCGCAGCAGGCGTCCTTCACGCAGCGGCTGGCTGGCGACGAACGAAGGCAGCAGGCAGAAACCCATGCCGGCCTGGGCCGCCTTGACCAGAGCTTCAGCGACGTTGACCTGGAAGCATTCGGCCGGCAGCGCCTCCAGTTGCTCGTCGCCGAAATCCCATTGGCCACGGTACAGCGGGTCGGTCAGGCGCAGGTAGCGGTGCTGCTGCAGATCGCTCGGCTGTTGCGGGATGCCATGCTGGGCCAGGTAGCTGGGGGCGGCGCAGAGTACGCTGTAGACCGGGCCCAGGCGTTGCGCCACCAGTTGCGAGTCCGGCAGGTCGCGGGCGAAGGCGACGGTCACGTCGTGGCCGTCTTCGAGCAGATCCGGGGTGCGTTGCGCCAGGGTGAGCTCTACCACCACCTGTGGATAACGCTCGGCGTAGCGGGCGATCAACGGCGTCAGGTGCTGCAGGCCGAGGCCGGTCATGGTGTGCACGCGCAGGCGACCGCTGGGGGTGTGATGCGCGCCGCGCGCTTCGGCGTCGGCTTCGTCGATCTGGCCAAGAATCTGCCGGCAGCGCTCCAGATAGCGCTCGCCGGTTTCGGTCAGCGCCAGGCGCCGCGTGGTGCGCTGCAGCAGGCGTGCCTCGAGATGTTGCTCCAGCTCGGTGATCAGTCGCGATACCTGCGCGGTGGACAGATCCAGCACCTGGGCCGCAGCGGTGAAGCTGCCGCGCTCGACCACCTGGACGAACACGCGCATCGCATGCAGGGTATCCATTGTTGCTCCTGGCGTAATAGGCCAGACGCATTATGCGCGACTGCGAACCTTACAACGCACCCAGAATCAACTGCGCCGCCACTGTGAACATCATCGCCGCCACGCCCAGATCGATCAGGCGCCAGGTCAGTGGCCTGGCCAGCCAGGGCGCCAGCCAGGCGGCGCCGAGCGCCAGGGTACTGAACCAGAGAAAGGACGCGCTGGCCGCGCCTGCGGCATAGGCACCAGGTTCAGGTTGCTGGGCGCCGAGCGAGCCGATCAGCAGTACCGTATCCAGATAGACGTGCGGGTTGAGCAGGGTGACCGCCAGCGCTGCGAGCAGCACCGCGCGCAATGAGCGCGGTTCGCTGCCGGCCGCCTGCAGCGATTGCGGGCGCGCGGCGCGTAGCAGCGCTTGGCTGCCATACCAGATCAGGAAGGCGGCGCCACCCCAGCGGGCGATGGCCAGCAAGGTCGGGCTCTGTGCCAGCAGGGTGGCCAGGCCGAACACGCCAGCGGCCACCAGCAGGGCATCGCAGACGATGCACAGGGCTGCCACTGGCAAATGATGTTCGCGGCGCAGGCTCTGCGCCAGGACGAAGGCGTTCTGCGCACCGATGGCCATGATCAGACCGATGGCCACCAGCAGGCCGTTGCTGTAGCTCTGCCACATTATGTCGGCTCCGGAATGGACGCCGCCGACAGGGCGCGCAGGGTGGACAGCGCTCGTTCGGCTCGTTCGCTGGGCACGAAGATATGGTCGTGATGAAAACCTGCGACCACGTTGCAACTGATGCCGGCCTGCGCCAGGGCGGCGGAGAAGGAAGCAGTAAGACCCACGGCAGCCAGCGACGAATGCACCTCAAGGGTGATCCAGGCGGCGACGTAGTCGTAGTGCAGGTCGTGGGCATCAGCGACTTCGCGCGTCAGAACCAGGCTCAGACCTTCAGGCTCGCGCATGCTGGCGACCGGCTGCAGGGCGCTGCAGTCATGCTCGGCCGGGACACAGCAGAACACGTACTGACCGGGATTGAGCTGCGGCGTCATGCTCTGCAGCAGGCGTGCGAGGTTGGTTTCGCCAGACATGGCGGGCTCCTGATTGGGTTGAATGCTGGCGAGTCTGCTGTGTGTGGATGTATAAGAGAAACCAATATTGCTGATCACTCATTAGGAAAATCGATTGTTCGATTACAAACTTCTCGCCGCCCTGGCGGCGGTGGTGGAGCAGGCCGGCTTCGAACGCGCGGCGCAGGTGCTGGGGCTGTCGCAGTCGGCGGTGTCGCAACGCATCAAGTTGCTCGAGGCGCGTGTCGGCCAGCCGGTGCTGGTGCGCGCGACACCGCCAGCGCCCACCGAAATCGGCCGGCGTCTGCTCAACCATGTGCAGCAGGTGCGCCTGCTCGAGCGCGACCTGCAAGGCCAGGTGCCGGGGCTGGATGAGCAGGCCTTGCCCGAGCGTCTGCGCATCGCCATCAACGCCGACAGCCTGGCGACCTGGTGGGCGGCGGCGACGGCGGAGTTCTGTGCCACCCAGCAGGTGCTGATGGAGCTGGTAGTGGAGGATCAGGAAGTCGGCCTCAAGCGCATGCGAGCGGGCGAAGTGGCCGGTTGCGTGTGTGCTGCCGAGCGCCCGGTGGCAGGTGCGCGCAGTCTGGCGCTGGGGGCGATGCGCTATCGCGCACTGGCCAGCCCGGCCTTTATCGCCCGGCATTTTGCCGCTGGCGTCAGCGCTGACGCGCTGGTGCGTGCGCCGGCCATCGTTTATGGCCCGGATGATCAGTTGCAGCATCGTTATCTGGCGGGCCTCGGTGTCACCGGTGCTTTTGCCTATCACCTGTGCCCCTCGTCCGAAGGTTTCGTGCGTCTCGCTGAGGGCGGTTTGGGCTGGGGCCTAGTGCCGGAACTGCAGGTGCGCGAGGAACTGGCCAGCGGCAGGCTGGTGGATCTGCTGCCCGAGCGCTGCATCGATGTGCCGTTGTACTGGCACCATTGGCGCAATGGCGGCGAGTTGCTCGGCGAGCTGACCGAACGCCTGCGTCGCGCAGCCGGCGGCGCGCTGGTGCAGGTACAACCCGGTCCGTAGGGTGCGCCTGGCCAGGTGAGTGCGGCCTGGTGGGTCGGTATTCTGGCCGTTACCGACAGGGCAGCGGGGATCGAGCGCTGCTAGAGTGCGGCAACTACAAGAATCAATGGTAGGGGATGGCGATGAGGATTCTGGTCACCGGCGCGAGTGGCTTCATCGGGGGGCGCTTCGCTCGTTTCGCGCTCGAACAGGGCCTGGATGTGCGGGTCAACGGCCGTCGTGCCGAGGGCGTGCAGCATCTGATCAAGCGCGGCGCCGAGTTCGTCCAGGGCGATCTGGGGGATGCCGAACTGGCCCAGGCGCTGTGCCGGGATGTCGAGGCCGTGGTGCACTGCGCGGGTGCGGTGGGCGTGTGGGGCGACTATGCGCATTTTCATCAGGCCAACGTCACGGTCACCGAGAATGTCGTCGATGCCTGCCTCAAGCAGAAGGTGCGGCGCCTGGTGCATCTGTCCTCACCGTCGATCTATTTCGATGGCAAGTCCCATGTCGATATTCGCGAGGAGCAGGTGCCCAAGCGCTTCTCCGATCACTACGGCAAGACCAAGTACCTGGCCGAGCAGCAGGTGTTCGCCGCGCAGGAGTTCGGCCTGGAGGTGATCGCCCTGCGTCCGCGCTTCGTCACCGGCGCGGGTGATACCAGCATCTTCCCGCGCTTGATCGGCATGCAGCGCAAGGGGCGTCTGGCGATCATCGGCAATGGTCTGAACAAGGTCGACTTCACCAATGTGCACAATCTTAACGACGCTTTGCTCAGCTCGTTGCAAGTGGGCGGGGCGGCGCTCGGCCAGGTGTACAACATCAGCAACGGCGCGCCGGTGCCACTATGGGATGTGGTCAATTACGTGCTGCGCCGCCTTGAGTTGCCGCCGGTGACGCGGCATGTGCCGTTCCCGCTGGCTTACGCCGCGGCGACGCTCAACGAAGGCGTGTGTCGGATGCTGCCGGGGCGGCCAGAACCGAGTCTGTTTCGCCTTGGTGTGGCGGTGATGGCCAGGGATTTCTCCCTGAACATCGACCGTGCCCGCGAATACCTTGGCTACGAACCCCGGGCCAGTCTGTGGGACGCACTGGATGAATTCTGCACCTGGTGGCAGGCGCAGATGGGACCTCAGGCGTAGATGCGTTGGCCGCGATAGATGCGTACCGAGCCGGTTGGCGCGCCGACCGGTATCTCGACGGCGGCCAGTGGGGTGACCGATGCGCGCTGCGGTTGATCGGACAGTTCGGCCAGGCGCTGGCCGAGGCGGCGGGTTTCTTCATCGTCGGATTTCAGGCTGCCATCGAGCATGGCGCCGACCGCGTTGGGCTGGCTCAGGCGAATGTCCACGTCTTGCTCTTCGCGTAGACGGCGACGCAGCGCTTTCATGCAGTCCAGTACTTCTTTGTTCAGTTCCATTGCCACTTCCCCCGATTGGTTGAAGGGTCACGGACTTCGGTGTTCCACACCTTCCGCAACCTGAACAGCCTCTTCCCTGCGGCTGTAACACCCGTTCGTGTTGTATTGCTTTGCAGAACTTTCAGGCCGCCTGCTGGCTTGTGAGCGACGCGCTATCGGCTCGTTCACGACGGGAGAAAAAGCAAAGTGCGTACCAGTTCATGTTTTGCGGAACTGCTGGGCTGCAGGCGAGTCGATGGCCCTGTCGCGCCCTTCGTCGGTGCGCCGCGCACCTGCTTGGCGCGACGCTGATGGTGTAATGGCGAATCGGTATACTGCGCGGCATTTCCGTTCATTCGTTCCAACCATAGGTCCGACCATGCGTAACGACGCCAACGACGAACTCGACAATCTGCCCAGCCTGACTCCGGAGCGCCGTGAGGATTTCGCCGAGCCGCGTGAGGAGCCGGCCCCGCGCAGCAGCCGTGTCACCAGCAGCAAGGCTGCAGTGGCCAAGGGCGCCAGTACCGGGCCGCTGTGGGCGCTGGTTGGTGCGCTGAGTTTCGCCCTGGCCGGCCTGGGCTGGTGGAGCCTGCAGCAGATCGGCCTGATGGAGCAGCGCCTGGTGGCGACCCAGGAAAGCTTCGCGCGCATCAGCGAAGAGGCGGCCGGACGAATTCAGGATATTTCCGGCAAGGTGGTGGCCACCGAGTCCAACGTCACCAGCGGCAGCGAGGCACTCAAACTGCAGGTCAAGCAGCTGGAAAATCGCCTGGCCGAGCTGGGCAAGCAGCAACAGCAGAGTGCCACGGCGCAGGCGGCGCTGGACAAGCGCATCGAGCAGTTGGGTGCGGAGCTCAAGAGTGGCATCGGCGCCAGCGCCGACTTCGACAAGCGTCTGCAGGCGCTCTCCACCGAGCAGGCAGCGCTGAAGTCCGCCCAGGCGGATGCCAAGGCGACCCAGGCCGAACTGGCCAAGCTCGATACCCGCATCAAGGCCCTCGGTGGCGATATCTATGCGCTGAAGAAGCAGGGCAATCCGGCGCAATCGATCCGTAGCCTGGAGCAGGATCTGCTGGTGCTGCGCAGCGAGCTGGACAACCGCCCGGCCACCAGTGCCGGTCCGAATACCGCCGAGTTCGATGCTTTCCGTGCGCAGATGACGCGCAACATCAATACCCTGCAGAGCCAGGTGGTGAATCTGCAGCAGCAGATCAATCAGCGCTGAGTGCCACCATCTCGATAAACGAACGCCCCGCGATGCGGGGCGTTCGTTTATTGGTCGCAGCTAAAGCCCCTCCCGCAGGGTATCGCTTGCGGGAGGTGCATCAGCTGCGATCTTACAGGCGCGGATAGTCGATATAGCCGACCGGGCCGGAGCCATAGAAGGTTTCCGGGTGCGGCTCGTTCAGCGCGGCGTCCTGTTCCAGGCGCTCGGGCAGGTCCGGGTTGGCGATGAAGGGGATGCCGAAGGCCACGGCATCAGCCTTGCCTTCGGCCAGCCAGGCGTTGGCCTGATCTTTGGTGAAGCGTTCGTTGGCGATGAATACGCCGCCGAATTCCTTCTTCAGTTGCGGCGTCAGGCTGTCGTCGTCGGCTTTTTCGCGAGCGCAGATGAAGGCGATGCCGCGTTTGCCCAGCTCGCGAGCGACGTAGCCGAAGGTTTCGCCGCGGTTGGCGTCACCCATGTCGTGTGAATCGGCACGCGGTGCCAGGTGTACGCCGACGCGGCCGGCGCCCCATACCGAGATGGCTGCATCGGTCACTTCCAGCAGCAGACGCGCGCGGTTCTCGACGCTGCCGCCGTAGCGGTCGGTGCGCTGGTTGGTGCTGCTCTGCAGGAACTGGTCGAGCAGATAACCGTTGGCGCCGTGGATTTCCACTCCATCGAAACCGGCGGCCATGGCGTTCTCGGCGCCCTGACGATAAGCCTCGACGATATCGGCGATTTCTTCGGTCTCCAGCGCACGCGGGGTAACGAAGTCCTTGATCGGACGCACCAGGCTGACGTGGCCGGCCGGTTGGATCGCGCTGGGGGCGACCGGCAGTTCGCCGTTCAGGTAGATGGGGTCGGAGATACGGCCGACGTGCCACAGCTGCAGGACGATCTTGCCGCCGTTGGCGTGTACCGCCTGGGTGATGTTGCTCCAGCCGCGGATCTGCGCATCCGACCAGATGCCGGGGGTGTTCGGGTAGCCCACGCCCATCGGCGTGACGGCAGTGGCTTCGCTGATGATCAGGCCGGCCGAGGCGCGCTGCACGTAGTACTCGGCCATCAGCGCGTTGGGCACACGGCCTTCGTCGGCGCGGCAGCGGGTCAGCGGTGCCATGATGATGCGGTTGTTCAGCTGCAGATCACCGATCTGGATGGGGTCGAACAGTGTGGGCATGGTGGTTTCTCCGAGGGAAAGGTCAAATCAGAGTTGCTGGCCGAGACGCTCGACAAAAGCCTGGATCAGCTCGTCGTTGCGCTTGAAGAAATGCCACTGGCCGACCTTGCGACTGGTCACCAGACCGGCGCGTTGCAGGGTGGTCAGATGGGCGGAAACGGTGGATTGCGACAGCCCGGTGCGCAGGAAGATCTTGCCGGCGCACACGCCGATCTCCAGCGGGTGATCCTGTTCGGCGAAGTTGAGCTCGGGCTCCTTCAGCCAGTCGAGGATGTCGCGGCGCACTGGGTGGGCGAGGGCCTTGATGATGGTGTCGATGTCCATGGCGGTGTCGGTGTGTATCGTCATGGGGCGAACCTTATATCGTCTCTGGACGATATACAGATCGATTGTTCCAATAGTCTCCATCAACGGCTTCGATTGTCCTGCTCAGGGCGGTAAGCTCGTGTCATGAACTATCTGGCCCATCTCCATCTTGGCGGCGACGCACCGCCGCAACTGCTCGGCAGCCTGTATGGCGACTTCGTCAAGGGCCCCCTGGCCGGACGCTGGCCGACAGAGATCGAAGCGGCCATCCGCCTGCACCGGCGCATCGACGCCTTTACCGACAGCCACCCGCTGCAGGCACGCGCGCGTGCCCGGTTTCCCGCCGCGCGGCGACGCACGGCCGGCATGCTGCTGGACCTGTTCTTCGACCATTGCCTGGCCCGCGATTGGGCCGAGTATGCGGCGCAGCCGCTGGACCATTTCACCCGCGAGGTGTACCGGGTACTGGCCGCCGAGGCCGAGCTGCCAGGGCGCCTGGCGCTGATGGCGCCGCGCATGGCGGCGCAGGACTGGCTGGGCAGCTACCGCGAGTTCGCGGTGCTGGAGCAGGTGATCGCCGGCATGCAGCGACGGCTGTCGCGGCCGCAGTTGCTCGACGGCAGCCTGGCGGAGTTGGAGCGGCTGTACGAGCCGTTGAGCGAGGATTTTCGCGCCTTCTACCCCGAACTGATGACCTTCGCCCAAAGTGAGCGACGTGAGCTGGTTTGAGCGGGCCCTCGTGGCAGGGGCTTTAGCCGCGATGGCCATGGTAAAAGCTCGCCGCTAAAGCGCCTCCCACACTGTTGCCTGCGCCCTTGGGACGGGGCGATAGCGTCAGCTCCGTAGGGTGCGCCGTGCGCACCGCGGTCACCCGCTCGGCTGCAGGTGCCAACGCCGGATCAGCCACTTCTCCAGTTCGGCGATGACGAACACCGCCAGCCCGGCCAGCACCACGCGCGCCCACTGCGCCGCATCCAGTGCGGTGGAGTGGAACAGCCGCTGCATCGGTGGCGCGTAGGTGTACAGCGCCTGCAGCAGCAGGCAGGCGGCGATGGCCAGCAGCACAGCGCGGCTGCCGAACAGGCCCTTGAAACTGAGCACCGAGGCGAAGATGCGCCGGCTGTTGATCAGGTAGAACACCTCGCACATCACCACGGCGTTCAGTGCCATGGTCCGCGCGCTGTCCAGCCCGGTGCCCTGTTGCAATTCCCAGAGGAACAGGCCAATGCCGGCGCCGGCCATCAGCAGCGACACCAGCAACACGCGCCAGACGAAGAAGCCCGACAGCAAGGGTTCGTCTGGTGCCCGCGGCGGACGGTCCATCAGCCCGGACTCGGCCGGTTCGAAGGCCAGGGCCAGGCCCAGGGTCACCGAGGTGACCATGTTGATCCACAGCACTTGCGCCGGGGTCAGTGGCAGGGTCAGCTGGAACAGGATGGCGGCGATCACGATCAGCGCCTGGCCACCGTTGGTGGGTAGGGCGAAGAGGATGAACTTCTTCAGGTTGTCGTAGATCGCCCGGCCCTCGCGCACGGCGCCGGCGATGGTGGCGAAGTTGTCGTCGGCCAGCACCACTTCGGCCGCCTCCTTGGCCGCCTCGGTACCCTTGTCGCCCATGGCCACGCCGACGTCGGCACGTTTCAGAGCCGGGGCGTCGTTGACGCCGTCGCCGGTCATCGCCACCACTTCGCCACTGGCCTGCATGGCCTGTACCAGACGCAGCTTGTGCTCCGGGCTGGCACGGGCGAACACCTCGACGCCGGGCAGCACCTCGCGCAGGCTGCGCTCGTCGAGCAGCTCCAGCTCGGCGCCGGTCATCGCTGGCATGTCGATACCAATGCCCAACTGGGCGCCGATGGCGCGGGCGGTTTCGGCGTGGTCGCCGGTGATCATCTTGACCCGGATACCGGCGCGTTGGCATTCGGCGACGGCGGCGATGGCTTCCTCGCGCGGCGGGTCGATGATGCCTACCAGGGCCAGCAGGGTCATGTCCTGCTCCACATCGGCGAAGCTCAGGCTGCGTTGGGAGGCCGAGGCCTTGCGGCTGGCGATGGCCAGCAGGCGCAGGCCACGGGCGGCCAGGTCGGTGGCCTGGCGCCTCCAGTAGTCGGCGTCCAGCGGCTGCACGCCGCCGTCGGCATCGCGCTGGTCGCTGCACATCTCCAGCAGGCGCTCCGGCGCGCCCTTGAGGAAGATCACGCCATGATCCTGATGGTCATGGTGCAGGCTGGCCATGAAGCGATGCTCGGACTCGAAGGGAATGCTGTCGCTACGCGGCAGTTGCAGTTTCAGCGTCGGGGTCTCCAGCCCGGCCTTCAAAGCCAGGGTATGCAGCGCGCCCTCGGTGGGGTCGCCCTGCAAGCGCCAGCTACCCGTCGCGTCTTGCTGCAACTGGGCGTCGTTGCACAGGGTAGCGGCGCGGGCGATTTCCAGTAACGCGGCATCCGGCTCCAGCAGTGCACCATCGAGATGGAAGGCGCCCGTCGGGGCATAGCCGATGCCGCTGACGTCGAGCACGCGGCTGGCGGTGACCAGACGCTGCACGGTCATTTCGTTGCGCGTCAGGGTGCCGGTCTTGTCCGAGCAGATCACCGTCACCGAACCGAGGGTTTCCACGGCTGGCAGACGCCGCACGATGGCGTTGCGCCCGGCCATGCGCTGCACGCCGAGGGCGAGAATCACCGTCATCAGTGCCGGCAGGCCTTCGGGGATGGCGGCAGCGGTCAGCGCCACCACCATCATGAACATCTCGGCCGGGTCCTGGCCGTGCCAGAAGGTGCCGAGGGCGAAGGTAGCCATGGCGAAGATCAGGATGGCCAGTGCCAGCCAGCGACTGAATTGCTCGATCTGCCGCAGCAGCGGCGTGGTCATCGCCTGCACCTGTTGCAGCATGGCGCCGATGCGGCCCAGCTCGGTGCTCGCGCCAGTGGCCACCACCACGCCGCTAGCCTGACCGCTGGCCACCAGGGTGCCGGAATAGGCCATGCAGCGGCGGTCGCCCAGCGCCGCATCGGCCTGACAACGGGCCAGGGATTTTTCCACCGGTAGCGATTCGCCGGTCAGCGCCGCTTCTTCCACCAGCAGGTTCTTCACGCTGATCAGGCGCAGGTCAGCCGGCACCTTGTCGCCGGAGGCGAGCAGGACGATGTCGCCGGGTACCAGCTGATCGGCGTCGATCTCCCGGCGTTCGCCGCCACGCATGACCAGGGCGTGCGGCGACAGCAGGTTGCGGATGGCGTCGAGGGCATTCTCCGCCTTGCCTTCCTGGATGAAGCCGATCACCACGTTGATCAGCACCGCAGCGAGGATCACCCCGGTATCGACCCAGTGGCCGAGCAGGGCGGTGACCAGGGCGGCAGCCATCATCATGTACAGCAGCACGTTGTGGAACTGGTACAGCAGGCGCAGCAACGGGCCGCGCCGTTTCGGCGGTGGCAGACGATTGCGGCCGTGGCGTTGCAGGCGCAGTTCGGCTTCGTCCTGGCTGAGACCGCTGGTGGTGCTGTGCTGCGTGTCGAGCGCTTGTTGTGCAGTCAAACCGTGCCAGGTGTGGTCACTATGTTGTGAGGGGGCATTGCCCATGCGGTGCGTCTCCTTGGTTGGGCCGGGCTGAGCTTGTCGGCCGCCATCCGGCGGGCAGTGAGCAGTCCTGATTACCCTAGTCCGCTTTACCGCGTCGGGCCTGACCTGCATCAAGGAGTACGGAGTCGAGAGGCGCTTGAATGTAACGCGGTGTTAAACCCATGGAGGAAACGAGATGATCAAGATTCTGGTAGCGACCGACCTGTCTGAGCGTTCGGCGCATGCGGTGCAGCGCGCCGTGCAACTGATTCGCCGTCAGGGTGGCGGTGAGTGGAGTCTTCTGCATGTGATCGATGACGATGCGCCGGCCGCGCACGTGCAGCGTCAGGTGCAACAAGCCGAGACGCTCTTGCAGGCGCAGGCCGAACGCCTGGGCGAGCAGGCCGGCAGCGTTCCGCGGGTGATCGTGGGCACTGGCGAGGCCGCGGCGGTGATCGTCGAGAGCGCGCAGGGCATGGGCGCCGATCTACTGGTGGTGGGCGCGCATCGCAAGTCGGCGCTGCGCGACTTCTTCGTCGGCACCACGCTCGAACGCGTGGTGCGCAGCAGCCATCTGCCGGTGCTGCGGGTCAATGGCCCGGTAACCCACGAGTATCGTCATGCGCTGCTGGCGATGGACCTGTCGCGTACGTCGCAACAGGCTCTGAACCGGGCGCGTGAGCTGGGCCTGGCGAGCCTGGACAACCTGCATGTGGCCAGTGCGGTCGAGCCGGTGGCGGCGGGTGCGATGATGGAAGCCGGCATCAGCGCCGAGGTGCTGGAGAACCAGCGCGAGCTGCTGCGTCAGCAACTGGTGGAGCGCCTCGATGCAGTCGGTGCGAAGCTGGGTCACGAGCGTTTGCTGGTACAGATTGGCTCACCGGAAGGGGTGATTGGCGAGGCCTTGCGCCACTCCGGAGCGGACCTCCTGGTCCTGGGCACCCACGCCCGTGAAGGCGTTTCGCGCTTCTTCCTCGGCAGCGTGGCCAGCCAGCTGCTGGCGTCGGTCGACAGCGACGCCTTGATCGTGCCGCCGGCTGACTGAATGCGCTCAAGCCGCCTCGGCCTGCTCCTGCTCGGCTGCATTCAGCAGCAGGGCGCTGGCGATGATGGCCTGGCTGTGCCGGGCCAGTTCGTTGCGGCTGCGTGATTCGCTGGGAATCGGCGCGAGCAGGCGGATCTCCACTTCACAGGCCGAGCTCGAGAGCAGGCGCAGCAGGTGCGAGAGCATGTCGTCGTCGCCGATAAAGGGCGCCACGGGGCAGGGCTGACCGTCGCGCAGATAACGGATGGCGACGGGTTGTACGGCCACGCCGCTGTCGATGGCGCTGCTCAGCAGGCGGCCGTGGAAAGTGCGCAGCGCGAGGCCGTCGGTGGTAGTGCCTTCGGGAAATATCAGCAGGTGATGACCCTGCTGCAGATGTCGAGTGAGCTGCTGGCCGACCTGGCTGCTGTCGCCCGCACCGCGGCGGATGAACTGCGTGCCGGCCTTGTGTGCCAGCCAGCCGGCGACCGGCCAGTCGCGCACCTCCGCCTTGGACAGGAAGGACAGCGGCTGCAGGGCGCCCAACAGCGGAATGTCGGTCCATGACACATGGTTGCTGACCCACAGCATCGGCTGCGTCGGCAGCTCGCCCTCGACCCGTACGCGAAATGGCAGGGCGCGGCCCAGGCGCGCCAGGAACCAGCGCGTCAGACGCTGGCGCAGCGGCATCAGGTCGTGCCGAACCACCCGCTCGAACAGGCTGACGATGCCGGCCAGCAAGGTGCCGAAGGCGATTACCAGGGCCAGATGAAAGAGGCGCAGGGCCAGGCGCAGTCGGGGCATGCAGGACTCCAGATGAAAAAAGCCGGCCTCTGTCTACAGGGCCGGCGCAGGGGATGCAAGTGTAGCTGTCAGACTGCCGCCTTGAAGTGCCGAGCGTAGCGTGGGCACAGCTCGTCACGCTTGAGCAGGATGAACACGTCGGCCACCTGGAAGTCGCGGTCCCAGCAGGGCTCGCCGCAGATTTTCGCGCCCAGGCGCATGTAGGCCTTGAGCAGTGGTGGCATCTCGGCGATGACGTTGCCCGGCAGATCCAGTTGCGGCAGGGGATGTTTGGGCTCGGCACGCAGGTGTTCGGTGCACAGGTAACGTTCGCGCAGACGCTGCATCACGGCATGCGCCTGGATGCCGCCGTCCTGCATGGAGATGCTGGCGCAGCCCATCAGGTAGCGGTAGCCGCCTTCGTTGAGTACCTCGGCCAGTTCGCCCCAGAGCACGGCGATGGTGGCGCCGTTGCGGTAGGCGACATCGACGCAGGTGCGGCCGATTTCCAGCACCGGGCCTTCCAGTTTGGCCAGGCCGTGCAGGGCGAATTCCTCTTCGCTGTAGTAGCGACCGAGGCCCGCGGCGGCCTGGTGATCGAGCAGGCGAGTGGTGGCGACCAGTTCGCCGCTATTGAGGTCACGCACGCCGATATGGCGGCAGTGGATGTCGTAGTCGTCCATGTCCAGACCCAGTTCGGCGCCGTTGAGCTTGGCATCGAATTCCGCGCTGAATACGCGGTAGCGCAAGGCCTGAGCTTCACGCAGGGCGGCGGGGCCTTGCAGACGTTCGGCCTGCAGACGGCGAGCGGTTTGAGTCATGCCAGATCCTCCGTGTGCCGGCTGAATGCTTGCAGCCGGTCGATCTTGTTGGGCAAGCTCAGGCTAGGTAGCTGCGGTGTCACCACCGTGACGCTTTTTTGATGCTTATGTGACGGCGCACCTGGCGCTGCCAAGCGGAGGCCCACGATGCCCTGGTCGAGTCTGTTTCAGCCCATCGAACGCCTGGCTGCCGAAGCCGGCCTGGAAGACTGGTACGCTCGCCTGCTGGCGCGCCTGGGGGATACGCCGCAGCCTTTCGAGTTGGCGTTGGTGGGGGGCTTGCAGGCGGCCACACCGGGCTTGGCCTTTCTCGCCGGCTATCAGGCGGCGTTGCGCATGCTGTGGCCGGCGGCGCCCTGGACAGCAGGCGCCCTGTGCGTGACGGAGAACCGCAGCACCCGCCCGGCGGACATGAACACGCGTATCGACGGCCTGCAGATCACCGGCCGCAAGGATTTCGTCACCGCCGCCGAATGCGCCGACTGGCTGCTGGTGGCGGCGCGCGAGGAGGACGAGGGGCAGGCGCCGCGTCTGGCTCTGGGCGTGGTGCGCCAGGGCGCGCCGGGTGTACGTATCGAACCACTGCCGGCGCTGCCGCTGATGCCGGATATCGGCCATGCGCGATTGCACCTGGAACAGGCCCACGGCGAGCGCCTGGCCGGCGACGGCTGGGACGACTACGTCAAGCCCTTCCGCACTCTGGAAGACGTGCACGTACTTACCGCTGTTGTCGCCTGGCAGTTTGGCGTGGGGCGCGATTGTGCCTGGCCTGAAACGCTGCTATTGCGCCTGCAGGCGCTGCTGGCCGGTTGTGCCGAGGTCGCGCGGCAGGCGCCCGATGCGCCCACTACCCATCTGCTGCTGGCCGGGTTGTTCGCCGAGCAGCAGGCGTTGGCGGGCGAGTTGGCGGTGGCCTTTGCCGGCGGCCCTGTGCACTGGGCCGAGCTGTGGCAGCGCGACAAGGGCTTGCTGCGCATCGCCGAGGCGGCGCGCAGCAAGCGTCTGGAGAAAGCGCGGCGGATTGTCGCCGGCCGTTGATCCATATCAGTACCGGCTGGCGGTCGTGCACTTAAGGTTGCCTCGCGAATCATCCAAGAGGTTTCCATGCGCCGCGAGCCCATCGTGCTGTTCGATAACGGCAGCCACCAATGCCTGATGTTCGATGACCTGGTCAGCGGCGAAGGCGTGCAATCCAACCAGTTTCTGATCACCGACAACGAGCAGTACCTGCTGCTCGATCCGGGTGGTGATCTGACCTACACGCCGCTGTCGCTGGAACTGTCCAAGCACATTCCGGTGCAGGACCTGACCTACATCTTTGCCTCGCACCAGGACCCGGACATCATCGCCTCGCTGGACAAGTGGCTGTTGCACACCCGCGCGCGGGTGATCTGCTCCAAGCTGTGGGCGCGTTTTCTGCCGCACCTGACCGCCAACTACCTGGTGTTGAGCCGTGGCATCAACACCTTCGATCGCATCATCGCGCTGCCCGATCGTGGCCAGAGCATCCCGCTGGGCAAATGCACGCTCAAGGCCGTGCCGGCGCACTTTCTTCACTCGGTGGGCAACTTCCAGGTCTATGACCCGGTGAGCAAGATCCTTTTCTCCGGTGACATGGGGGCCTCGATGGTCGACGACGCTTCGCCGGTGCGCGACTTCGTCAACCACGTACCGAACATGGAAGGCTTCCATCGCCGTTATATGGCCGGTAACAAGGCCTGTCGCCTGTGGGCGGCGATGGTGCGGCAGATGGATGTGGAAATGATTGTGCCGCAGCACGGCCGGCCCTTCGTCGGCGCGGAAATGATCAGCGCCTTCCTCTACTGGATCGAGAATCTGGAATGCGGTCTCGACCTGATGGGGCCTGAGGATTACCAACTGCCCAAATGAAGGTGAGAGATGGCGTTTTCGTCGCTTCAAGCCGTCATCATGGCCATGCTAGGGTGCGCCACGATTTCTGATCGAGGCCGCCCATGCCTATTTCCTTGCTTCGTCGATTGAGCCTGGCGCTCGGTTTCAGCCTGGCTGCCAGCACCGCCCAGGCGCAGAACTGGCCGCAACCCGACTGGCAGAGCCAACCCCGCGTCGAGAGCGCCGCGTTGGCCGAGCTCGAACAGTATGCCTTTCCGGAACGCGATGACGTCGAACGCACGGGCGTGCGTACCGATGCGCTGCTGGTGATACGCGACGGGCAGATCGTTTACGAGCGCTACGCCGAACCAACCACGGCGCGGACCGCGCACCTGACCTGGTCGATGGCCAAGAGCCTGCTCGCCACCACCCTCGGCGTCGCTTACGGCGAGGGGCGCTTCAAGCTCGATGCACCGGCCGCGCAGTACTACCCGGCGATGGCCGAGCATCCGCAGATCAAGATCGGTCACTTGCTCAACTGGGCCTCGGGCCTGGCCTGGGAAGAGGATTACGAGTATGCGCCGCTGAAATCCTCGGTGGTGGCCATGCTCTACACCCGCGGCCGCACCGACATGGCGGCCTTCACCGCCGAGCATGCGGCGGACGCCGTGCCGGGCACGCGCTTTCGTTATTCCAGTGGCGACAGCAACGTGCTGGCTGCCGCGTTGCGCGGCATGGTCGGCGAGCAGGCTTACGCTGACTATCCCTGGACAGCGCTGTTCGAGCCGCTGGGTATCACCAGCGCGACCTGGGAGCGCGATGCCAGCGGCACCTTCGTCGCGTCGTCCTATGCCTACCTGAGCGCGCGCGACCTGGCCCGTGTCGGCCTGCTGATGCAGCGCGGCGGTCGCTGGGGCGAGCGCCAGTTGCTGCCGGCTGCCTGGGTCGATTTCGTATCCACGCCTTTCGCTGGCTACCAGCCGCAGTTGGCCAAGCCGGGTGATGCCGTGCCAGGCGGGCATTGGTGGCTCAACGCCGAACTGCCAGGCAGCACGCGGCCCTGGCCGGATGCACCGGCCGATACCATCGCTGCGCTCGGGCATTGGGGGCAGGGGCTGTACGTGATGCCACAAGAAAACCTGCTGGTGGTGCGTTACGCCGATGACCGCGACGGCAGCTTCCAGCACAACGAGATGCTCAAACGGGTGCGTGCGGCCTTCGCCGAAGAGGTGCAGCCATGATTCGTCGCCATCCGATCCGCAGCGCGCTGGTGCTACTGTTGGTCCTGCTGCTGGCCTGGGCCTGGCCTAATCGCGCCCATCTGGCCGCCTTCCCCGACATCATCGGCGCCTATACGGCCAAGGAGTACTGCTCCTGCCGCTACGTCAGCGGCAACCCGGCGGCCTACTGTGAAGGCTATGTGAGGCAGTATGTGCCGATCAGCAGCCTGCTCGATGACGAAGGCGCCAAACGCGTCACCGCCACCGGGCTGGGCCGCACTCACAGCGCGGCCTGGCTGAGCGAGCGGCAGGGTTGTCAGTTGTTGCCGAGCAAGTAGGGCGGGTGAAACCCGCCACCTCGGATGCGGCGGGTTGCACCCGCCCTATGGTGCTGTGGGCGCCGGGCTTTGCAAGGCTCGCGCTGGCGACTATCGTTGCCGCCTGGTCATGCCGTTTTTCGAGTTCTCATGCGCCGTTCGCTTCTCGCCCTGTTGCTTGCCGCTGCCTTGCCCGTTCACGCCGACTGGTATCTGGACAACGAGTCCTCGCGGCTGTCGTTCATCTCCACCCATTCCGGCAGTCAGTCGGAGGTGCATCGCTTTCTCACCCTGCACGGGCAGATCGCGGCCGATGGTCGCGCGCGCCTGCGCGTGGATCTTGACTCGCTGAGCACCGGTATCCCGCTGCGTGACGAGCGCCTGCGCACCATGCTGTTCGATACTTCGCGTCTGCCCGAGGCGCGCATCAGCGCACAGGTCAACCTGCCGCAACTCACCGACCTGGCACCCGGGGCGCAGCTGGAGTTGCGCTTGCCCCTGCAACTGACCCTCAACGAGCGCACGCGCGAGCTGCACAGCGAACTGTTGGTGACGCGGCTGGATGATCGCCGCTTCCAGGTGGTGACCCTGGCGCCGCTGGTGCTGCACGCCGAAGATTTCGCCCTGGCCAGCGGCGTCGAGGCGCTGCGTAAAATCGCCGAACTGCCGGCCATCAGCCTGTCGGTGCCGGTGGGCGCCGTGCTGATCTTCACGGCGCGTTGAGCGTGCATGCGCGCGGCAGCATCTTTCCCTGGCGAGGCGGCAATCGCTTCGAATTGCTGCTGGACGGGCCGGTGTTTTTCCCGCGTATGCTGGCAGCCATCGAGGGCGCCCAGCAGCAGGTGGAAATCGAGCTTTATCTGATCGAGGACGGCAGCTGCAGCGAGCGTCTGGTCGACGCGCTGTGCCGAGCGGCTGAGCGTGGGGTGAGGGTTCGTGGTCTGTTCGATGCCTACGGTGCGGCAGGCCTGGGCATCGCGTTACGTGAGCGCATGCAGACCGCCGGTGTGCAACTGCGCTGGTACAACCCGGTGCGCTGGCGGCGGGGTATCCGCAACTTTCATCGCGATCACCGCAAGCTGCTGCTGGTGGACCAGCGCCTGGCCTATGTTGGCGGCACCGGCTCCACCGATGAGTTCTGGCTGCCAGACGAGCTTCGGAGTCCCTGGCACGAAGCCATGGTGGAAATCGAAGGGCCGCTGGTGGGCGACTGGCAGCAGCTGTTCGAGCAACTGTGGCTGGCGCGCTTTTCCTGGCGCCCGAGTTATCAGCCGATACCGCTGAGCCTGCCTGAATGCCCGCCGGCCGGCGTTGGTCTGGGGCGCGTGGCCTATGCCGATGCGGCGCAGCATCGCGACATTCTGCTGTCGCTGTTGCGCGCGCTGAAGGGCGCCAAGCAGCGCGTCTGGCTGGCCACTCCTTATTTCCTGCCGACCTGGAAAATCCGCCGCGCCCTGCGCCGCGCTGCGGCGCGCGGTGTCGAGGTGCGCCTGCTGCTGGCCGGGCGCAACACTGATCATCCGCCGGTGCGTTTTGCCGGGCAGCGCTACTACCCCAAGTTGCTCAGGGCCGGGGTGCGCATCTTCGAATACCAGCCACGTTTTCTGCACCTGAAGATGGTGCTGGTGGACGATTGGGTCAGCGTCGGCTCGTGCAACTTCGACCACTGGAACCTGCGTTTCAACCTCGACGCCAATGTCGAGGCGCTGGACCCGGATTTTACCCGGGCAGTGACGGCCAGCTTCATCGAGGACTTTGGCGTCAGCCGCGAGATCACCCTCGATGATTGGCACCAGCGCCCCTGGTGGCGCCGAGCGCAACAGCGCCTGTGGGGCTGGCTGGACCGGCTGGCGGTGAATCTGCTCGATCGCTGGCGCTGAACGCCTGAGCGATCCGCTCGGAGCCATGAGCAACGTTGAAAGGCTCTATCTCAAGGTTTTCGGTCATATCCTGCAATGCATTGCTGCCTTAGCGGTGGAGGTCGGTTGCTATAGTCGATCGCTTCTTTACGCCTGCGTCTGGTCGTAGCGGGCGTTCAGCATTGAACCCGATACAGGAATGCGCCCGTGACGAAAACCCTGCTCATCGCGACACTTTCCGCCAGCCTTCTTCCCCTCTCCGCGCTCCAGGCTTCGCCGCAGGCGGGGTATGGCCCTCAGTTGGAAGGTTTCGAGTACCCCCACCCGATCCAGCGCTTCGAATTCAGTTCGCAGCAGCAGGATCTGTCGATGGGCTTCATGGACGTGAAGCCAGCCGGCCAGGCCAATGGCCGCACGGCGGTGTTGCTGCATGGCAAGAATTTCTGCGGCGCCACCTGGGAGGCGACCATCAAGACCCTGAGCGATGCCGGCTACCGAGTGATCGCGCCGGATCAGATCGGTTTCTGCAGCTCGAGCAAGCCGCGTGGCTATCAGTTCAGCTTCGGCCAACTGGCCAGCAATACTGACGCGCTGCTGGAGTCGTTGGGTGTGGAGAAGGCTACGGTGATCGGTCATTCAATGGGCGGCATGCTGGCCGCGCGTTATGCCCTGAGCCATGCCTCGCGCGTCGAGAAACTGGTGCTGGTCAACCCTATCGGTCTGGAGGACTGGCAGGCGGAGGGCGTGCCCTACATGACGGTCGACCAGCTCTACGAAGGTGAGTTGAAGACCTCCTACGACGGCATCAAGAACTACCAGCTGAAGTTCTACTACAACGGTGTGTGGAAGCCCGAGTACGACCGCTGGGTGGACATGCTCAACGGCATGTACAGCGGGCCGGGCAAGGAGGTCGTCGCCTGGAACCAGGCGCAGACGGCAGAGATGCTGTTCACTCAGCCGGTGGTGCATGAGTTCGCCAATATCAAGGCGCCGACCCTGTTGCTGATCGGTGGTAAGGATCGCACCGCGCCGGGCGCCAACCGCGCGCCTGCCGATGTCGCCGAGCGCCTTGGCAACTACCCGGAACTGGGACGCAAGACCGCCGAGGCGATCCCCGACGCGAAGCTGGTGGAGTGGCCGGAGCTGGGCCATTCGCCGCAGGTCGAAGCGCCGGTGCTGTTCCACGAGGTCCTGTTGCGCGAACTGGCGGCCAGCAGCAACTGATCGACCAGGCAGAGCCCGATTCCGGGCTCTGTCGATGGCGATCGGATTAGGCGCTCCGGGCGGCTTTCGTTACGGCCCTGCCTGGTGGCGGAGCTGTCCGGGCTTCGCGGCCCTTGTTCGCGGTGGTGCGCCGCTCCTACAGTTCAGAGCCGTGGCGCATTGGGCAGCACGGTCTGCCGATAAAAAGTTCCCCACCTTCCTGATACCCCGTCATTCAGCAGGCTGAGTGGCGCGGCCTGCGCCCCGCGCCAGGGCGCCATTCATCCTTTCGGGCGACAGATGAAATCCCTCCTTGGTGCGCTTATCCGAGGTGTGGTCGCTGCGTAGGGTTCCCTGCAGTTGCACCCCACTTCAGGAGACCCGCATGACAAGAACAACAGGGCCCGGACTATTCCAGCCGCACACCTTGGCTTTGGCCGTCGCCGTCGGTTTTGTCGCACCGGCACAGGCCGTCAACTTCAATATCGGTGAGATCGAAGGGCAGTTCGACAGCTCGCTGTCGGTCGGCGCCAGCTGGTCGATGCGCAGTCCGGATCGCGATCTGATCGGCCCCAACAACGGCGGCCAGGGCCAGGCGCAGACTGGTGACGATGGGCGCTTGAATTTCAAGAAGGGCGAGACCTTCTCGAAGATCTTCAAGGGCATCCACGATCTCGAGCTGAAGTACCGTGATACCGGCGTGTTCGTGCGCGGCAAGTACTGGTACGACTTCGAACTCAAGGATGAAAGCCGCCTGTTCAAGGATATCGACGACAGCAATCGCAAGGAGGGCGCCAAGTCTTCGGGGGCGGAAATTCTCGATGCCTTCCTCTACCACAACTACGCCATTGGCGATCTGCCTGGCACGGTGCGGGTCGGCAAGCAGGTGGTGAGCTGGGGCGAGAGCACCTTCATCGGCAACAGCATCAACGCTATCAACCCGATCGACGTGGCCGCCTTCCGCCGCCCAGGTGCGGAGATCAAGGAGGGTCTGATTCCGGTGAACATGCTCTACCTGTCGCAGAGCCTGACCGATCAGTTGAGCATGGAGGCCTTCTACCAGTTGGAGTGGGACCAGACCATCATCGACAACTGCGGCACCTTCTTCTCCACCGCCGATGTGGCCGCCGATGGCTGCGACAACGGCTACCACATCGGCTCGCCGGCCATCGCGCCGCTGCAGCCGATTGCCGCCGCGTTCGGGCAGGGCTTTCGCGTCGACAGCGAAGGGGTGATCCTGCCGCGTGCCGGTGATCGTGATGCGCGTGATAGCGGCCAGTGGGGCCTGGCCCTGCGCTGGCTCGGTGACGAGACCGAGTACGGCGCCTACTTCATGAACTACCACAGCCGCACGCCCATCGTCAGCACGCAGAACGCCGGGCAGGCGACGCTGGATTCGTTGTTGGGGATCATCACGGCGGCAAATGCTATTGCACCTGGCAGTGGCCAGGGCCTGGCGCAGAGCGTGATGCTCGGCAATGGCCGCTATTACCTGGAGTATCCGGAGGACATCCGTCTCTACGGCCTGAGCTTCTCCACCACGCTGCCCACCGGCACGGCCTGGGCGGGCGAGATCAGCTACCGGCCGAACCTGCCGCTGCAGATCAACACCACCGACATGACCCTGAGTTTGCTCAACCCGATCACCAATGGAGCAACTGCCCCTGTCGTGGCCGGCCCAGGGCAGGACAACGTCGGCTACCGGCGCAAGGAAGTCACCCAGGTACAGACCACCTTCACCCATTTCTTCGATCAGGTGATGGGCGCCGGGCGCTTCACCCTGGTGGGCGAAATCGGCATGGCCCATGTCGGTGGGCTGGAGAGCCGTGAAGACCTGCGCTACGGCCGTGATTCGCTGTTCGGTGCCTACGGATTTCGTGGCGACACTCACGGCTTCGTCACCAGCACCTCCTGGGGCTACCGGGTGCGCGGTATCTGGGAGTACAGCAACGTGTTCGCCGGGGTGAACCTCAAGCCGAACGTCTCCTGGTCGCATGACGTCGACGGCTATGGCCCCAACGGCCTTTTCAACGAGGGTGCCAAGGCGGTGAGTTTCGGGGTCGATGCCGACTACCGCAACACCTATACAGCCAGCCTCTCGTACACCGACTTCTTCGGTGGCGAGTACAACACCGCGGTCGACCGCGACTTCCTGGCGCTCAGCTTCGGCGTGAGCTTCTAGGCCAACAGGATCAGTTGAGGAATGCAGATGAATACAACCCTGAAGATGCTCGGCGCGCTGTCCCTGAGCCTGCTGGCCAGCGGTGTGCTGGCCGCGGTCAGCGAGCAGGAAGCAGCCAAGCTCGGTACCAGTTTGACCCCGCTGGGCGGCGAGATGGCCGGCAACGCAGCTGGCACCATCCCCGCCTGGACGGGCGGTCTGGCCAGCAATGCCGGGCAGGTCGATGCACGCGGTTTTCTCAGTGACCCTTTCGCTGGCGAGCAGCCGCTGTTCACCATCACCGCGCAGAACCTGGAGCAGTACCGCGACCAGTTGTCGGCCGGGCAACTGGCGATGTTCGCGCGCTATCCGGAAAGCTATCGCATGCCGGTGTACCCGACGCACCGCAGCACGGTGGTGCCGGATGCGATCAACGCTGCGGCCAAAACCAGCGCGCTGAAGACCGGCCTGCGTGATGGCGGCAACGGTCTGACCGGCTTCACCGACAGCCGCTATTACGCCTTCCCGATTCCGCAGAACGGCCTTGAGGTGGTGTGGAACCACATCACCCGTTACCGCGGTGGCAACCTCAAGCGCAGCATCGTGCAGGCCTCGCCGCAGACCAACGGCTCCTACACCCTGGTGAACTTCGAGGATGAAGTGGCCTTCCCGGACAACATCCCAGATATCGATCCGGCCAAGGCGGAAAACGCACTGCTGTTCTTCAAGCAGCGAGTCACCGCGCCGGCGCGTCTGGCCGGCAACGTGCTGCTGGTGCACGACTCGCTCGACCAGGTGGCCGAGCCGCGCATGGCCTGGCTGTACAACGCCGGTCAGCGTCGCGTACGGCGTGCGCCGCAGGTGGCCTATGATGGCCCGGGCACCGCGTCGGACGGTCTGCGTACTTCGGACAACTTCGACATGTTCAACGGCGCCCCGGATCGCTACGACTGGAAGCTGGTGGGCAAGCGCGAGCTGTTCATCCCCTACAACAACTACCGCCTGGCGCTGCCGAGCGTGAAGTACGCCGACATCCTCAAGGCCGGGCACATCAACCAGGACCTGACCCGCTACGAGCTGCACCGTGTGTGGGAAGTGGAGGCGACGCTGAAGTCCGGTGAGCGCAATATCTACGCCAAGCGCCGCTTCTATGTCGACGAGGACTCCTGGCAGATCGCCCTGTCCGAGCACTATGACGGTCGCGGCCAGCTCTGGCGTGTCGGCGAGGCCATGCTGCTGCAGCACTACGCGCAGAAGATCCCGGTCTACGCCCTGGAAGCACTGTACGACGTCATCGCCGGTCGCTACGTCGCCGTCGGCATGGCCAACGAGGAGAAGATGTCGATCCAGTACGGTACCCAGGCCTCGGCCAAGGACTTCACTCCGGCAGCCCTGCGTAACGCCGGCGTGCGCTGAGCACTAAGCAACTCGAAGCAAGCCGGTGTCGCCTTGTGCGCCGCCGGCTTTTTTCTGTGCGCCTCTTTCACGTGAATCTCGCGCCATAAGCGCCAAGGGGTGGTCGCACGCGGTAAGCGGGGTACCATCGTCTGGTGGTTCAACAATGACAAGCAGAGAGAACCGCTGCCATGCCTACCCTTGCCATCGCCCGTCCGAGTGCGTTGCAGGTGCAACCTGCCGATCTACCACGACTGCCACCCTGTGTGGTTTCCCGTCCAGCCCTGCTGCAGCGCCTGCTCGCCAGCGAGTCGCGACTGCGCTTGCTGTGCGCGCCTGCCGGTACCGGCAAGAGTGTGCTGCTCGGCCAGTGTGCACGCCACACACCAGCCGCCGTCGAGCGTGTATGGCTCGATCTCGGTGGCCGCAGCCTGACGCCGACGCAGCTGTGCAAGCGACTGGCCGCAGCCATGCAGTTGCCGTTCGACGATGGCGGTGAAGCGGGGCTGATCGATCGGCTGCATGAGCGCGCGGGGCGCTTGTGGATCTTTATCGACGACTACCCGCGACAGATTGACGATGAGCTCGATGCCTGCCTCGACCGGTTGTTCGCTGCGGCGCCGCAGCAGGTTACCTGGTGGGTCGCCAGTCGCCGCACACCGGCCTGGAACCTGCCGCGTCTGTTGCTGCAGGGCGATTTGCTGGAGCTCAAGGGCGAAGAGCTGGCGCTGGATGACGCGGCACTGAATGAACTGTTGGCGGCGCTGCAGGTGACGCTGGCGCAAGACGTGCGGCAGGCTCTGCTGGACAGCAGCGAAGGCTGGCTGGCGGCGATTCGTCTGCTGCTGCTCGACGTCGACGAGGATGCGCTACGTCAGCGTTTGCAGGCTGGTTGCCCGCTGCTGCGCGATTACGTACAGCGCGAGGTGCTGGCCGATCTGGACGAAGAGCTGCGCAGCGATCTGCATGCACTGGCCTTGTTGCCGCGTTTTTCCCGGTCGCTCTGCGAGCATCTGCTGGAGGGCCCAGGCAGTGAGCTGCTCGGCGAACTGCAACGACGACAGCTGTTCGTGCGCAGTCTCG
This sequence comes from Ectopseudomonas toyotomiensis, assembly GCF_017167985.1. Classification (NCBI taxonomy): domain Bacteria; kingdom Pseudomonadati; phylum Pseudomonadota; class Gammaproteobacteria; order Pseudomonadales; family Pseudomonadaceae; genus Ectopseudomonas; species Ectopseudomonas toyotomiensis. The sequence goes on from NZ_CP070505.1 coordinate 3,577,125, forward strand.
ACAGCAGCGGCACCTGGTTCCGCCTGTGGCGACCGCTGGCCGAGGTATTGCGTCTTCTGCCGGGTGCGCCGGCGCCGGCCCCGATCCATGTGCGCGCCTGCCAGTGGTTCGCTCAGCACGGCGATATTCGCGAGGCCGTCGAACACGCCCTGCTGGCAGGGCAGGTCGAGGTCGCGGTCAACTACCTGCAACGGTTCAGCCAGGAGCAATTGCTGCAGGGGCACTCTGTCGCGCAGTTCCTGCAATGGCGCGAAGAACTGCCGGCCTGGCTGTTTGCCAGCTCGCCGCGGTTGATCGTGCTGCAGGCCTGGGCCCTGATTATCTGTGCCCGTTTCGATGAAGCGGCCGACTGCATCCAGGGCTTGGCGCATTTCATGCCGCAACCGGATGAGCGCCGCCAGCGCAAACTGATCGCCCATTGGCAGGCATTGACGGGCGTGTTGGCGCGCCAGTGCGGGCGCCGCGATGCCCGGATGCACTGCGAACAGGCCCTGCAGATGCTGGACGAGGGCAGCTGGTCGCAGCGCGTGCTCTGTTATCAGGCGCTGGCCCAGCAGCATATGGCCGAACATGCGCTGGACCAGGCCAAGCAGGCGCTGGATCAGGGCCTGCGCCTGGCGCGGCTCAATGGCAGCCTGATTTTCGAGGCTTTGCTCAATACCGATCACTGCCTGCTGCTGCAGATGCGTGGCGAGGCCGGGCGCGCCGCGGAACTCGCCGAACAGTCCCTGGCGCTGCTAAGCGAACGCTTCAACCATAGCCCGGTGGTCGCTCGCCTGTTATTGGTGCGGGCCAGCCTGCTGGCCCGCCAGGGCCTCGACGATGCTGCGCAGCAGGCATATCGCCTGGGGCTGCAGGAGGCCGAGCACTGCGAGGATGCCTACATCATTTCCGGCTACCTCGGCATGCTGGAACTGGCGGAAAGCCGTGGCGATCTGGACGAGGCGCATCAGTGGTTGCAGCGGGCCGAGCGGACGATGCAGTGGTCGCATGTGCCGGAGGTGCGTTACCGCTGTGTGCTGCAGTTACAGGCCGGCCGCCTGCTGCTGCGTCAGGGGCAGACCGGGCGTGCGCGTGAGCTGTTCGCCCAGACCCTGCAGCAGTTGCAGCAACGCCAGCAACTGGCGCCTTCCGAGTTCTACGATCTGTTGCCGCGCTTGCGTCGCTACCTGGCGCTGAGCGACCTGTTGCTCGGCCACCACGCTGCCGCTGAGCATGCTCTGCGCCTGCTGCTGGAGGAATGCCAGCTCGCCGGGCATCGCAGCCTGGCCTGCGAATGTCGAGTCAGTCTGGCCGAAGCGCTGCTCATGCAGGACGAGGTGGAGCAGGCAGATAACCTGTTGCAGCAGGCGCTTGGTGAGGCGCGACAGCTGCGCCTGCTGCGGCCATTGCAGGAGCTGCAACAGCGTCAGGCGCAGTGGCTCGAGCGCCTGTTGCCGAGTGAGGCTGGGCAGAGCCTGCATCAGCGCCTGTTCGATCCGGCGCCGCGCTTGGATGAGCCGGCCAGTGCCGGTACTGCGCTACTCAGCTCGAGGGAGCTGGCGGTGCTGCAGTTGATCGCGCAGGGTTGTTCCAATCAGGAAATCGCCGATCGTCTGTTCATCTCGCTGCACACGGTCAAGACCCATGCGCGGCGGATCAACGTCAAACTCGGCGTGCAAAGACGCACCCAGGCGGTGGCCATGGCCAAGGCGCAGGGGCTGATGGGGGATTGAGTTAGGCACAGCTTGCTGCGCGTCGGCGCTGCTGCGTTAGAAGCAAGCTCGCAATGCTCATGTACAAAAGTACAGTCGCCCGCGACTCCGACCGTTGCTCGCCTCCTTCTGCCTTGCATCGCTCTAGCTCGCGAGGCTTCACAGGGAGTTGATCGCGAGAGGGTAAAAAGGTGAACGTTCGGCCAGTAGGGTGGGCCGGGCGGCGATCCGCTTTAGCCCACCTGGGTTAGTCAGCGTGGGTTGAAGCGGATCCCCGCCCAGCCCACCCTGCAAGGCCTCGCTGCCTGGTCAGCCGAGGAAGTAGAACGCGCCGCAGATCACCACGCCCGAGTACAGCAGCATGATCAGGCAGTAGCCCATGATGTCGCGTGCGCCGAGGCCGACGATACCCAGCAGCGGCAGTGCCCAGAACGGCTGGATCATGTTGGTCCAGGCGTCGCCCCAGGCAATCGCCATGGCGGTAACGGTCGGCGAGACGCCCAGTGCCTGAGCAGCCGGCAGCATGATCGGGCCTTGCACGGCCCACTGGCCACCACCGGACGGCACGAAGACGTTGACCACACCAGCGCTGAGGAAGGCCAGCAGCGGGAAGGTGTCAGCCGAGGACCAGGAGATGAACGCTTCGGTGATCTGCCTGCCAAGGGAGATGCCGTCGGCGTTGGCGCCCATCATCATGCCCATGATCCCGGCGTAGAAGGGGAACAGCAGGACGATGCCGCCGATGCCGCGCACGCTCTCGTCCACCGCGCGCATGTAGCGCTCCGGGGTGCCGTGCATCAGCAGACCGCTGAACAGGAAGATGGCGATGACCACGTCGAGGCCAAGCACGAAGCCCTTGGTGGCGAAGTGGTTGAACAGGTAGATACCGGCCATGGCCACCAGTGCCAGACCGAGGATACGGCTGTCGTCCAGGCGCTGCGCCGGGGTTTCACGAGCCGGCAGCTCTGCACGCGATTCCACCAGTTTGGCCGGGTCGGCGACCTTGGCGCCCTGACGCGGGTGCATGGCGCGGTTGAGCAGCGGCAGGCCGATGAACAGCAGGGCCACGATGGTCAGGTTCAACGGGCTGAACAGGGTCTCGGTGATGCTCACCGGATCGGTCAGCACGCCTGCAGTGATGCGCGCTAGATCCGGGCCTCCGGTGGCCATGGACAGCGGAATCGAGCCGGCCAGACCGCCGTGCCAGACCAGGAAGCCCGAGTAGGCCGAGGCCACCAGCAGCGGGTAGTCGACGCCATCGACCTTGCGTGCCAGGGCGCGGGCGAACACCGCGCCGATCACCAGGCCGAAGCCCCAGTTGACCCAGCAACCGACCAGCGCCACCAGGGTGACCATGATGATCGCCTGACCGGGTGTGCGTGCCAGTCCGGCCAGACGGTCGAGTTGGCGATTGATGATCGGTGCGCTGGCCAGGGCGTGGCCGGTGACGAAGATCAGCGACATCTGCATGGCGAAGCCGAGCAGCGTCCAGAAACCGCCGCTCCAGTGCTGCACCATGGCCGGTAGCGATTGGCCGGTAGAGAAGATACCAGCCAGTAGAACTCCCAGGGTCAGGAGCGCAGAGAACACGAACGGTGAGGGCAGGTACTTCTGTACCAGGCTCACGCTCATGCGGGTGAGGGTGTTGAACATGGGGTGATGCCTCTTTCTTATGGTTGTGTAAGGGCTTTAACCAGGCATTCGAGGTTGGTTACGCCTCTGATTTGCACTGGATACTACAAAGCCCGGCCGAGGCCGAGCTGGTTGGTGTAGCCCGGAGGTAATCCGGGCTACGGTGATTCAGCTTGTAGGGTGGATGTCGCTTCTTACATCCAGCACAGCGGTGAAGCGCAATCCACCTGACGTGATCCTCATTAGCGCTCGATGGCCAGTGCCACGCCCTGGCCACCGCCAATGCACAGAGTCGCCAGGCCTTTCTTCGCGTCGCGACGGATCATCTCGTGAAGCAGGGTCACCAGCACGCGGCAGCCCGAGGCGCCGATGGGGTGGCCGAGGGCGATGGCGCCGCCATTGACGTTGACCTTGTCTGCATCCCAGCCCAACTCCTGGCCGACCGACAGCGCCTGGGCCGCGAAGGCCTCGTTGGCCTCGATCAGGTCCAGATCGGCCAGGCTCCAGCCGGCCTTGTCCAGGCAACGGCGGGTGGCGGAAACCGGGGCGATGCCCATGATCGCCGGGTCGACACCGGCGTTGGCATAGCCTTTGATCTTCGCCAGCACGGGCAGACCCAACGCCTGCGCCTTGGCTGCGCTCATCAGCAGCACGGCAGCGGCGCCGTCGTTGAGGCTGGAGGCGTTGCCGGCGGTAACGCTGCCATCCTTCTTGAATGCGGGTTTGAGCTTGGCCAGGGATTCGGCGGTGGTGCCGGCACGCGGCTGCTCGTCACGGGCGAAGGCGTCGGGGTCGCCTTTGCGCTGCGGGATCAGCACTGGAGTGATCTCGGCGTCGAAGCGACCGGCTTCGATGGCAGCCACGGCCTTCTGCTGCGACTCGGCGGCGAAGGCGTCCTGGGCTTCGCGGCTGATGCCGTATTTCTCCACCAGGTTCTCGGCAGTGATGCCCATGTGGTAGTCGTTGAAGGCGTCCCACAGGCCGTCGACGATCATGCTGTCGAGCATCTGTGCATGACCCATGCGCAGGCCGGTGCGCGCCTTGGGCAGCACGTAGGGGGCCAGGCTCATGTTCTCCATGCCGCCGGCGATGATGACCTCGGCGTCGCCGCAGCGAATGGCCTGGGCAGCCAGGTGCAGGGCCTTGAGGCCCGAGCCGCAGACCTTGTTCAGGGTCATGGCCGGTACGGCATGGGGCAGGCCGGCGCGGATGGCGGCCTGGCGTGCGGGGTTCTGGCCGGAGCCTGCGGTAAGTACCTGGCCGAGGATGACTTCATCGACCTGGGCCGCGTCGAGGCCGGTCTGTTCCAGCAGGCGCTTGATGACGATGGCGCCGAGTTCCGGCGCGGGAATATCGGCCAGGCTGCCCTGGAAGCTGCCGATGGCGGTGCGGGTTGCGGCAACGATGACGACGTCTTGCATGGGGAATCCTCTTGGCGCGGTAGAGCGGAAAAAGCTTCGCGGATGAATCCGCTCCTACAGTGTGTAGGACATAGCTAAAAAACGTTCCGTAGGCGCCGTGCGTGGTGGCGCCTACAGAACGGTAGACAACTTAGAAGCTCATTTCCGGTACGTGTTCGGGAACGATCAGCTTGCCGGCGGTCTTGGCGACGATTTCCTCGACGCTGACGCCCGGTGCGCGCTCGCGCAGGATGAAGGCGTTGTCTTCGATCTCCAGGTAGGCCAGGTCGGTCAGCACCTTGCGAATGCAGCCACAGCCGGTCAGCGGCAGGCTGCAATGCTCCAACAGCTTGGATTCGCCGTCCTTGGAGGCATGGGTCATGGTGACGATGATGTTATCGGCGCCGGCCACCAGGTCCATGGCGCCGCCCATGCCCTTGACCAGCTTGCCGGGGATCATCCACGAGGCGATGTTGCCGCGCACGTCCACCTCGAAGGCGCCGAGCACGGTCAGGTCGACATGGCCGCCACGGATCATGGCGAAGGATTGCGACGAGTCGAAGATCGCCGCGCCCTTGATCGCGGTGACCGTCTGCTTGCCGGCGTTGATCATGTCGGCGTCCACTTCGTCTTCGGTGGGGAAGGCGCCCATGCCGAGCAGGCCGTTCTCCGACTGCAGCATCACCTGCATGCCTTCGGGCACGTAGTTGGCCACCAGGGTAGGGATGCCGATGCCGAGGTTGACGTAGAAACCGTCCTGCAGTTCGCGGGCCACGCGCTGGGCCATTTGTTCACGGGTCAGTGCCATGCTGGTCTCTCCTCAGGCGCGCAGGGTGCGTTTTTCGATGCGTTTCTCGAAGCTGCCGCAGATCAGCCGGTCGACGTAGATACCGGGCGTGTGAATCTGCGTGGGGTCGAGTTCACCGGGCTCGACGATCTCCTCGACCTCGACCACGGTGATGCGCCCGGCAGTGGCGACCACCGGGTTGAAGTTCTGCGCGGTGTGGCGGTAGACCACGTTGCCGAAATGGTCGGCCTTCCAGCCTTTTACGATGGCGAAGTCGCCGGTGATGGCCGGTTCGAGGATGTAGTGGCGGCCGTTGATCTCGCGCGCCTCCTTGCCTTCGGCAACCGGGGTGCCGTAGCCGGTGGCGGTGAAGAAGGCAGGGATACCGGCGCCGCCGGCGCGCAGCTTCTCGGCCAGGGTGCCTTGCGGGGTGAGTTCGACTTCCAGTTCGCCGGAGAGCAGTTGCTGCTCGAACAGGGCGTTTTCGCCGACGTAGGAGGCGATCATCTTGCGGATCTGCCGGTCCTCCAGTAGCACGCCGAGGCCGAAACCGTCGACGCCGCAATTGTTGGACACCACGGTGAGGTCGCGCACGCCACGGCGGCGGATCTCTGCAATCAGATTCTCGGGGATGCCGCACAGGCCGAAACCGCCGGCCAGTACGGTCATGCCGTCCTGCAGGCCGTGCAGGGCTTCTTCATAGCTGCCGACGCGTTTGTCGAGTCCGCTCATTCGAGGCTGCCTCTCTTTTGTCGTTATGGGGCAGGAGCACTGCCAGGCTGCGGTCAAGCTTCAGTGCTGCGAGCTTATTTGTTAAGTTTGTTTTTCCTCTTGATTGATCAGGTAAATAAATCAATGACCGTCAAGCAGCTACGCGCCTTTCTCGCCGTGGCACAGAGCCTGAGCTTCGCCCAGGCCTGCGAGCGCCTGCACCTGTCGCAGCCGGCACTGAGCCTGGCGATCAAGAACCTGGAGCAATCGCTTGGCGGCCAGTTACTGGTGCGCACCACCCGCAGCGTGGCGCTGACGCCCGAGGGCGAGACGCTGCTGCCGATTGCCGTGCGCTTGCTGGCCGACTGGGACAACGCCGAGGACCTGCTGCGCCAGCACTTCACTTTGCAGATGGGCAAGGTGGCGGTAGCGGCCATGCCGTCGTTCGCCGGCAACCGCCTGCCGGCGGCGCTACGCGCCTTTCGTGACGCCTACCCACGGGTCAACGTGGCGGTGCACGACGTGATCAACGAACAGGTGATGGAGATGGTGCGCGACGGTCGCGTCGAGCTGGGCATCGCCTTCGAGCCGGCGACCCTCGATGGCCTGCAGTTCACCCCGCTGTACGAGGACCGTTTCGTTGCCGTGGTGCCGGCAGCCAGCAATCTTGCCGACCACGAAGCGCTGACCTGGGCACAGTTGCTGGAGCAGCCCTTCATCACCCTGCAACGCCCCTCGGCGGTACGCCTGCTGCTGGAAGACAGCGTCACCGCGCGTCACGGCAAGCTGCCGGTGGCGTTCGAGAGCCACCAGTTGGTGACGGTCGGGCGTATGGTTGCCGAAGGCCTTGGCGTCAGCGCCGTACCGCAACTGTGCCGGCAGCAGATGGAAGAGCTCGGCGCGTGCTGCCTGCCGCTCAGCGAGCCACAGGTATCGCGTCGTGTCGGCCTGCTGCATCAGGCCGGGCATCAACTTTCCAGCGCGGCGCAGGCGTTGAGTGAGGTGCTGCTGCATCAGGCTGGGCAGTAGGGCGGGTGAAACCCGCCGCCTGCGTTGTGGCGAGTGAACCCCTTGGAGGACCTAGAGCTGAGACAGGTCTGCCGGGGTGTCTATGTCCTGCAGTACGCCAGGGTCGTCCAGTTCCACGATGCGCACGGCGTTGGGGTTCTGCTGCAGCACCGGTCTGGCGCCGACATCGCCGCTCAGCGTAGCGAGCTGCGGCCAGAAATCGCGGCCGAACAGCACCGGATGGCCGCGTTTGCCCCGATAGCTGGGCAGTACGATGTTGTTCGCGCTGGAGTGGGCGATCAGGGTTTCCAGGCTGTCCCGATGAATCGCCGGCATATCGGCGAGAAAGATCGCCACGGCATCAGCGTTGGATTCAGCCAGTAGACGCTCAGCGCCAGCGGCGAGGCTGTGGCCCATACCCTGGGCGCTCGCCGCGTTTTGTACGACTCGTACGCCAGTTGGCAGGTCCATTCCCGTTGGCGCTTCGTCCGGGCGCAGCATCAGCCAGACCTCTTCGAGCATCGAGCAGGGCAGGGTCAGGCTGGCCGCCAGTAGCGAGCGGCCGTCGGCCAGTGTCGCACGCCGCTTGTCGCCGCCGAAGCGGCGGCTGTAGCCGGCGGCTAGCATCAGCGCGGCGACTCTTTGAGTTAGGCGCTCGCTGGCCATGCTCAGCCGGCCAGCCCCGCGGCCCTGGCGCGGGCCGCGTGCAGCTTCTTGTAGCTGTCGATCAGGCGCAGGTGCTTGTCCAGCCCTTCCAGCTTCATGCTGGTCGGCGTCAGGCCGTGGAAGCGCACGCTGCCGTTTACTGAGCCGATCACCGCGTCCATGCGCTCGTTGCCGAACATGCGCCGCAGGTTGTGTTCGTAGTCGGTCAGCTCCAGCTCATCGTCCAGCTGGATTTCCAGCACGGCGTTGACCGCCTGGTAGAACAGGCCGCGTTCGACGGTGTTGTCGTTGTACTGCAGGAAGGCCTCGACCAGCTCCTTGGCGTCGTCGTATTTCTTCAGCGCCAGGTTGATCAACAGCTTCAGCTCGAGGATGGTCAGTTGGCCCCACACCGTGTTGTCGTCGAACTCGATGCCGATCAGCGTGGTGATGTCGGTGTAGTCGTCGACCTCGGTGTTGTTGAGGTTGCGCAGCAGCGACTTCAGTTCGCGGTCGCTCAGGGCGTGCAGGTTGAGGATGTCCTTGCGGAACAGCAGCGCCTTGTTGGTGTTGTCCCAGATCAGATCCTCGACCGGGTAGATCTCCGAATAACCCGGCACCAGGATGCGGCAGGCGTTGGCGCCGAGGTCGTCATAGGTGGCCACGTAGACTTCCTTGCCCATGTCCTCGAGGATGCCGAACAGGGTTGCGGCTTCCTGCTCGTTGGAGTCGCTGCCCTCGCCGGAGAAATCCCACTCGACGAAGTCGAAATCCGGCGTGGCGCCGAAGAAGCGCCAGGACACCACGCCGCTGGAGTCGATGAAGTGCTCGACGAAGTTGTTCGGCTCGGTCAGCGCCAGGCTGTCGAAGGTCGGCTGCGGCAGGTCGTTGAGCCCTTCGAAGCTGCGGCCCTGGAGCAGTTCGGTGAGGCTGCGCTCCAGCGCCACTTCCAGGCTCGGGTGCGCGCCGAAGGAGGCGAACACGCCGCCGGTGCGCGGGTTCATCAGGGTCACGCACATCACCGGGAATTCGCCACCGAGCGAGGCATCCTTGACCAGTACCGGAAAGCCTTGCTCCTCCAGACCCTGGATGCCGGCGACGATGGTCGGGTACTTGGCCAGCACGTCCTGCGGCACGTCCGGCAGGCACAGCTCGTTCTCCAGAATCTCGCGCTTGACCGCCCGCTCGAAGATTTCCGACAGGCATTGCACCTGGGCTTCAGCCAGGGTATTGCCAGCGCTCATGCCGTTGGACAGGTACAGGTTCTCGATCAGGTTGGACGGGAAATACACCGTCTGGCCATCGCTCTGGCGCACGAAGGGCAGGGAGCAGATGCCGCGCGCGGTGTTGCCCGAGTTGGTGTCGAACAGGTGCGAGGCGCGCAGCTCGCCGTCCGGATCGAAGATGGCCCGGCAGTGCTCATCGAGGATCTCCTCGGGCAGCGCGTCCTTCGGGCCTGGCTTGAACCAGCGCTCGTTGGGGTAGTGGACGAACTCGGCGCTGGCGATGTCCTCGCCCCAGAATTGATCGTTGTAGAAGAAGTTGCAGTTCAGCCGCTCGATGAACTCGCCCAGGGCCGAGGCCAGGGCGCTTTCCTTGCTCGCACCCTTGCCGTTGGTGAAGCACAGGTTCGACTGCGCATCGCGAATGTGCAGCGACCAGATGTTGGGCACGATGTTGCGCCAGGAGGCGATCTCGATCTTCATCCCCAGCTCGGCGAGGATGCCCGACATGTTGGCGATGGTCTGCTCCAGCGGCAGGTCCTTGCCCGGGATGTAGGTGGTGGTGTCACTCACCGGCATCAGCAGCGCCTGGGCATCGGCGTCGAGGTTTTTCACTTCCTCGATGATGAACTCGGGGCCCTGCTGCACCACCTTCTTCACCGTGCAGCGGTCGATGGAGCGCAGGATGCCCTGGCGATCCTTCTCGGAGATGTCCGCTGGCAGCTCGACCTGGATCTTGAAGATCTGCGCGTAGCGGTTCTCCGGATCGACGATGTTGTTCTGCGACAGGCGGATGTTCTCGGTGGGAATGTCGCGGGTCTGGCAGTACAGCTTGACGAAGTACGCCGCGCACAGCGCCGAGGAGGCCAGGAAATAGTCGAACGGCCCCGGCGCCGAGCCGTCGCCCTTGTAGCGGATCGGCTGATCGGCGATCACCGTGAAGTCATCGAACTTGGCTTCGAGGCGAAGGTTGTCGAGAAAGTTGACCTTGATTTCCATGGGGCAATACCAGCGAGCGAAACAAAATGGCCGCCATTATCCGGGTTTTCGGCGGCCTGTCTTGCTCGCTGGTTGCTGATGAAAGCGCGTCGGACCGGCGGCCTCCATGGCGCCGGCCCTGGCGATAGCTCAGCTTTCGAGTTCGGCGGGATTGCTGGTGCCAATGGAGGTGTAGCTCGGCCATTGCCGCAACAGGGTTTCGACGAACTGTTCGGCCGCCGGCGACAGTGAAGAGCCGCGACGGCGCACCAGACCCAGGGTACGGCTGATCACCGGATCGACCAGCGGGCGACTGACCAGGATCGGATGATCCTCGGCCGGCATCGCCAGGCTGGGGAGGGCGGCGATGCCCAGGCCGGCCTCGACCATGCCGAGTGAGGTGGACAGGTGTTGCACCTCGTAGAACCAGCTTGGGCGCCAGTCGAGATGGGCCAGGCCGTGATCGAGCAGCACGCGGTTGCCACTGAGGCGGCCGACGCCGATCAGGCGGTAGTCGCTGAGCTCGCGCCAGGCCACTTCCGGCTGCTTGGCCAGGGGATGATCGCGCCGGCAGGCGAGTACGAAGGGTTCGTTGACCAGCGGGGTGAAGTCGATTTCTGCGCTCTGCCCGCTCTGCATGTTGATGCCGAAATCCGCCTCGCCGCGAATCACTGCTTCCAGCCCTTCATGGGCGCTGAGGTCGAGGATACGGATGCGGATCTTCGGGTACTGCAGGTTGAAGGCGCGGATCACCGTCGGCAGAAAGTAGAAGGCTGCGGTCGGGATGCAGGCGAGGGTGACCTGGCCGGACTGGCGCTCGGCCAGCTCGCGGATGCCGAGGATAGAACGCTCGAAATCGTCCAGCAGGCGCTGCGCCTTGGGCAGAAAATCCCGGCCCACGGCGGTCAGGCTGACGCGGCGCGTGGTGCGGTCCAGCAACTGGATACCGAGGCTTTCTTCCAGCTTCTGCATGCGTCGGGTCAGCGCCGGCTGCGACAGATGGATGGCGTTGGCGGCCTCGTGAAAGTTGCCGAATTCGGCAATTTTCACGAAAGCGCGGATGTCTTGCAGTTCGTAATTCATGCGCTTGGGTTATCAGTCGTGCGTATTTTTGTTTGAAAGTTAGCAATGAACCCTAGTCTTTCGGTTCAGCACTGGCAAGCGAGGAAATACACACACGCATTAATGCGTAAAATGGAATAAATATCGAAATATATGCATTTTACAGAATAAATATCCGCTCCTCATAATCGACGCAAAGCAACAATCATTGGTTTTATTGCGTTGGAGGCATCATGCGGACGGTACCTTGTGTACTCATGCGAGGCGGTACTTCGAAAGGGCCGGTCTTTCTGGCTAACCACCTGCCCACGGACCCGCAACAGCGCGACGAGGTATTGCTCAGCCTGATGGGATCGGGCCACGAGCTGGAAATCGATGGTATCGGCGGCGGCAGCCCGCAGACCAGCAAGGTGGCGATCGTCAGCCGCTCGCCGCATCCGGACGCCGATGTCGACTACCTCTTCGTGCAGGTCATGGTCACCCAGCGCCGCGTCGACACCGCGCCCAACTGCGGCAACATGCTCTGCGCCATCGGCCCTTTCGCCATCGAGCACGGCCTGGTCAATGCCGGCTCGCCGATGACCCGGGTGCGCATCCGCAACCTCAATACCAACACCTTCGTCGATTCCGACGTGATGACCCCGGGCGGTCGCGTGCGCTATGACGGCGACACCGCCATCGACGGCGTGCCCGGCACGGCCGCGCCGATCAAGCTGACCTTCCTCAACGCCGCTGGTGCCAAGACCGGCCGCCTGCTGCCCACCGGCCGCGTACGTGACGAGTTCGATGGCGTCGTCGCCACCTGCATCGACATGGCCATGCCGATGGTGCTGATGCATGCCGAGGCACTGGGCAAGACCGGCTACGAGTCGCCCGCCGAGCTGGACGCCGACAGCACGTTTCTCCAGCGCCTGGAACGCATCCGTCTGCAGGCCGGCTTGGCCATGGGCCTCGGCGACGTGTCGCAGATGGTCATCCCCAAGCCGGTACTGCTGGCGCCTGCACGCCACGGCGGCACGCTGAGCGTGCGCTATTTCATGCCGCATACCTGCCACCGCTCGGTCGCCGCCACTGGTGCCATCGGCCTGGCCACGGCCTGCGCGCTGCCCGGCAGCGTCGCCCACGACGTCGCGCCTATCGAAGGCGAGGCGCTGGTACGCCTGGAGCATCCGGGCGGGCAGATCGAGGTTTCCCTGCAGCCTGCCGCAGATGGCAACCCCGAGAACCTGCGCGCCTCGTTGGTGCGCACGGCCCGTCGCCTGTTCTCGGGTGAGGTGTACATCCCCAGCCTGAGGCGCACCGGCAGCTGATTTCGCTTCACCACAACCACACCCCCAGGGCCACCACAATGACAAGAAAAAAATCCCTCAGTTGCTCCGTCATCGGTATGACGGTCATGGCGCTGCCTGCCGTCGGTGCCAGCGCTGCCGGTTTCATCGAAGACAGCAAGGCCAGCCTGGAGCTGCGCAACTTCTACCTCAACCGCGACTTTCGCGAGAATGCCGGGCAGAACAAACGCGAAGAATGGGCGCAGGGCTTCATTCTCAACCTGGAATCCGGCTACACCCAGGGCACCGTGGGTTTCGGCCTCGATGCCATCGGCATGCTGGGCATCAAGCTCGACTCCTCGCCCGATCGCAGCGGCACCGACCTGTTGCCGCGCGACAGCAAGAATCGCCCCGAGGACGACTACAGCAAGCTCGGCGTGACCGGCAAGGTACGTTTCGCCGAGAGCCAGCTGCGCGTGGGCACCTTGCTACCGAAGATGCCTTACCTGCAGTACAGCAACTCGCGCCTGCTGCCACAGGTGTTCGAAGGCTGGCAGCTGCAGAGCAAGGATCTCGAACGCGCCACCTTCACCCTGGGTGAGATCGACCGCGTGGTGCAGCGTAATGTCTCCGGCTCCGACAAGCTGACGCTGAACAACAAGAACGGCCGTTTCGGCGGCAGCCCGGAAAGTGATGGGTTGCGCTTCGGCGGTGTCGACTATGCGATCAGCCCGCAGTTGCTTGCCAGTTATCACTACGCCGAACTGAGCGACGTCTATCGCCAGCACTTCCTTGGCATGCAGCACAATCTGGCGCTGGGCGCCGGCAAGCTGAAAAGCGACCTGCGCTACTTCAACAACACCGAGGCCGGACGGAAACTGGTGGGCGACATCGACAACCAGGTCATCAACGCCATGTTCACCTACAGCGTCGCAGGCCACTCCCTGGGCCTGGCTTACCAGAAGATGCTGGGTGACGATGGCTTCACCTACGTCAACGGCGCCACGCCTTACCTGACCAACTTCCTGCAGATCAACGATTTCGCTGGCCCCGACCAGCGTTCCTGGCAACTGCGCTACGACTTCGACTTTGCCAAGGTCGGCGTCCCTGGCCTGACCTTCATGACCCGTTACGTGCGCGGTGACCAGGTCGATCTGGCGAGCGGCGAGGGCCGTGAGTGGGAGCGCAACACCGATATCGCCTACGCCTTCAGCGATGGCCCGTTAAAGAATCTCAAGGTGACCTGGAGAAACGCCACCTACCGCTCAAGCTTCGTCCGCGACCTGGACGAGGATCGCCTGATCCTGAGTTATATCGTGCCGCTCTGGTAATGCATCGGCTGTACATACAAGACCAATAAGAGGAACCCATCATGATCACCTGCTTTCTCCGCCGCATTCTGCCGCTGTCCCTCGCCGTATTGCTTGCCAGTGGCTCAGTACTGGCTGGTGAACCCTCCCGTCCGGAGTGCATCGCCCCGAGCAAACCAGGCGGCGGTTTCGACCTGACCTGCAAGCTGGCCCAGGCTGGTTTCAAGGATGAAGGCCTGCTCAAGTCGCCGATGCGTGTGACCTACATGCCTGGTGGCATCGGCGCCGTGGCCTACAACTCGATTGCCGCCAACCGCCGTGCCGAACCCGGCACCTTGGTGGCCTTTTCCGGCGCCTCGCTGCTTAACCTGGCCCTGGGCAAATACGGTCGTTTCGACGAGACCGCGGTGAAGTGGCTGGCCACCGTCGGCAACGATTACGGCACCCTGGCGGTACGTGACGATTCGCCCTACAAGAACCTCGATGACGTGGTGCAGGCGCTGAAGAAAGACCCGAAAAGCATCGTGGTTGGTGGCGGCGGCAGTGTCGGCGGCCAGGGCTGGGTGAAAATCGCCCTGTTGGCCCGCGCCGCGGGTGTCGATCCGCGCGAGCTGCGTTATGCGGCGTTCGAAGGTGGTGCCGAGCACTACATGGCGCTGATGGGCGGTCATGTGGACCTGGTCACCGGCAGCGCCAGCGAGATTCGCGCGCAGCAGGGCAACAAGATTCGCACCCTGGCGATCTTCAGCGAGGAGCGTCTGGGCGGTGATCTGGCTTCGATCCCCACCGCACGTGAGCAGGGCTACGAGATTCAGTGGCCGCTGATCCGTGGTTACTTCCTCGGCCCTGACGTGAAAGAGGAGGACGTGGCCTGGTGGCAGGAGCGTTTCGCCAAGCTCGCCGCTTCCAGCGACTTCCAGGCCTACCTGGCCGACCGCGATGTACTGCCTTACTACGTGACCGGACCGGAGCTGGATGCGCTGGTCAAGAGTCAGGTCGCGGAGTACCGCAAGCTGGGTCGCGAGTTCGGCCTGGTCGAGTAACAGAGTTTCCATGCGCCGTCACTGACGGCGCAGCGTTCTGGAGCGCATCCACATGCATGACCGTATCTTTGCGGGGGTGACCCTGCTGCTTTGCTGCATCCTGGGATTTTTCGCCTGGGGTTACAGCGCCCCGTTTTCCTACGAGCCAGTCGGGCCCAAGGCCTTCCCGTTGCTGCTGTTATTGCTGATCGCCTTCGGCTGCCTGCAACTGCTGCTCCAGCCGGCCGGTGACGTGCAGGGCGAAGAGCCGCCCCTGAACCGCGAAGTGATGGTCAAGGCGCTGGTCTTTCTCGGCCTGATGATTGGCTATGCCGTGCTCTTCGAAACCATTGGCTTCATCCCCGCCAGCGTGCTGTTCGGCATCGGCATGGCGCGTCTGTATGGCGGCAGCTGGCTGCACAGCCTGATCAGCGGCTTGGTGTTGGCCATCGGCCTCTATCTGCTGTTCGACAGAGCCCTTGCCGTCCCGCTGCCGCTTGGCATCCTTTCGACCCTGGAGAGCTGAACCCATGGATACTCTCGGTTATCTCAGCCATGGCTTCGGCGTGGCGCTGAGCCCCTACAACCTGCTTACTGCCCTGTGTGGCACCTTGATCGGCACCGTCGTTGGCCTGCTGCCAGGCCTTGGCCCGATCAACGGCGTGGCCCTGCTGATTCCCGTTGCCTTCGCGTTGGGGCTGCCGCCGGAAACCGCCTTGATCCTGCTGGCGGCGGTTTACCTGGGCTGCGAATACGGCGGCCGTATTTCCTCGATCCTGCTGAACATTCCGGGTGAGGCATCCGCCGTGATGACCACCCTCGATGGCTACCCGCTGGCCCGTCAAGGCCAGGCTGGTGTCGCGCTTTCCCTGTCGGCCTGGAGTTCGTTCATCGGCGGTCTGATCGCTACCGCTGGCGTCGTACTGTTCGCACCGTTGCTGGCCAAGTGGGCGGTGGCGTTCGGCCCCGCCGAATATTTCGTGCTGATGGTCTTCGCCATCACCTGCCTGGCCGGGATGGCCGGCAACAAACCCCTGAAGACTGCTGTCGCGGCGCTGATCGGCCTACTGCTGTCGTGCGTGGGCATCGACGCCAACAGCGGCGTCTATCGCTTCACCTTCGGCAGCCTGGGCCTGGCCGATGGCATCCAGTTCGTGGTGCTGGTGCTGGGGCTGTTCTCGGTCAGTGAGCTGCTGGTGCTGCTCGAGCGTACCCATCATGGGCAGAAGGCGATCAAGGCCAGCGGGCGCATGCTGTTCAGCCTCAAGGAGGGCGGTTTCGTCCTGGCCACCAACCTGCGCAGTGGCGTGGTCGGTTTCGTCCTCGGCGTGCTGCCAGGTGCCGGCGCGACCCTGGCCAGCGCGGTGTCGTACATGAGTGAGAAGCGCATGGCGGTGAAGGACAACAAGTTCGGCAATGGCGACCTGCGCGGCCTGGCCGCACCGGAAACCGCCAACAGCGCCGCTGCCTGCGGCTCCATGGTGCCGATGCTGACCCTCGGCGTACCGGGTTCGGGCACCACGGCGGTGATGCTCGGCGCCCTGACGCTGTACAACATCACTCCTGGACCGCTGCTGTTCCAGCACCAGCCGGACATCGTCTGGGGGCTGATCGCCTCGCTGTTCGTCGCCAACGTCATGCTGATCATCATGAACGTGCCGATGATCAGGGTCTTCACCAAGGTGCTGGCCGTGCCTTATTGGGCACTGGTGCCAGCGGTGGCGATCATCACTGCCATCGGCGTTTACGCGGTGCATGCGACCACCTTCGACCTGTACCTGATGATCGCCATCGGCATCTTCGGCTACGTCATGCGCAAGCTGGATTTCCCGCTGTCGGCGATCCTGCTCGGCTTCATCCTTGGCGGGATGATGGAGCAGAACCTGCGTCGCGCACTGTCCCTGTCCAGCGGTGATCTCGGTATCCTCTACGCCAGCCCGATCACCTGGGTGGTCTGGGCGCTGGTGGCGGTGATGATCGTGCTGCCATTCTGGCGCGCCTGGCGTGCGCGCCGTCAGCAGAGCCCCGTAGCCAGCGAGGCCTGATTCGGAGACTTGGCATGCGTATCGTGATACCGGATGACTATCAGCGCGTCGTGCAGCAGCTCGATTGCTTCAGGCTGTTGGAGGGCTTCGATGTCCGCCTGTATCACGATGCCGTCAGCGACCCGGACGTGCTGGCCGAGCGCTTCGCCGATGCCGAGGCGCTGGTGCTGACCCGCGAGCGCACGCGCATCGACGCAGCACTGTTGGCACGCTTGCCGAACCTGAAGCTGATCAGCCAGACCGGGCGGGCCGGGCCGCATCTCGATCTGGACGCCTGCCGCGAGCGCGGTGTGACCGTCGCCGAGGGCACCGGCTCACCCATTGCTGCAGCCGAACTGACCTGGGCGCTGATCCTCAATGCCCGGCGTCAGCTGCGCGAGGCCATGAGCGGCCTGTATGCCGGGCACTGGCAGGTCAACCTGGGTCAGCGTCTGTATGGCCAGACACTGGGCATCTGGGGCTACGGCAAGATCGGCCAGCGCCTGGCGCGTTATGCGCGCGCCTTCGACATGCGTGTGCTGGTGTGGGGCAGCGAGGCCTCGCGCCAGGCCGCCGTGGCCGAAGGCCATAAGGCGGCGCCGTCGCGCGAAGCTTTCTTCGAACAATCCGATATTCTCACTCTGCACTTGCGCCTGGTGCCCGCCACGCGGCATTGTGTAAGCGCAGCCGATCTGGCGCGAATGAAGCCTGATGCGTTGCTGGTCAATACCAGCCGCGCCGAGCTGATCGCCCCTGGGGCGCTGCTCGACGCGCTGGACCGTGGCCGTCCTGGCCAGGCGGCGCTGGACGTGTTCGAGCAGGAGCCGATCCTACAGGCCGATCATCCACTGCTGACCCATCCGCGCATTCTCTGTACGCCGCATCTGGGCTATGTCGAAAAGCACAGTTACGAAGCCTACTTCGGCGAGGCATTCGCGAATGTCAGGGCGTTTGCAGATGCGAGGGCAGCAGGGTGCAAGGCGGCAAATTTCTGAGTTGCCCTTCTCGTGAGTACTTCGCTGTTCGTGCTGCGCAGTTATTGCTGATCGGCGCCCAGATACTGCTGGCGTTGGACGCGGGCGTGCTGCGTAGCATTTGCCACACCTTCAGGGGATGAGCGCGAGCCGGGCATCGCGGCTTGTTTGTGGGCTCGACGGGCTTTGCTCTGAACACCGGCACAGCCGCCGTGCCCTAGAGGAAAGTCGATGCCCTGAAAACACAAAACCCTTGACTCTCATGAAGGGCGTCAAGGGTTTCATGTTTGTTTCAATTGGTGGAGCCGGGGGGATTTGAACCCCCGTCCGCCAGTTCTCCACTGTCGGTACTACATGCTTAGCCGTGTCTATTGAGTTAACCCTCAGCCGCCCGACGGGCAGGGTGCATTGGGCGAGTTGTGTAAGTTTTAGCCACTTCGTCCACAACGTACTACGCGGCGATCCTGTTCTGCATGACAATCACTTCAGGTTTACAGGCATCCCCTAGTGATCGCTGGAGCCGAAGCTACCAGAAGGACTAGTCGCGCCGCTTACGCAGCGAGAGCGTAGCCCTCGTAGTTTTCGTCATTGGCAACTATAGAAAGTTGCAACAGTTGATTTACGACTTCTGTTACCAAGTCGGCATGCACCTCGAGCTTCGCTACCGGCGTCGAATCCTAATCGGCCCCAAAACTTTTCGGTTACAGATAGGACGTCGAGTGTACGGCAAAGGTTCCTCAGCGTCGACTGCGGATTCCATCGCGGGAAGCTATTATGGCGCCTCGCATCTGCCTGCGTCCTCTGCAAAGGAGCTGTAATGCCGAGTTCTAGCCGCTACCCTCTACGTCAGTGGATCTGGCGAGCGTTCGTGCAAAGCGCGCTGATCCCGCTGATTCTGGTGGAATCGGTGCTGATCGCGGTGTATCTGCTGAGCAATCAGGCGATTCGTGACGCGCAGATCGAGCATCTGCAGGAAACGGCCGTGAAGGATCTGGCCAGCGCCGCGTTGCGCGAAGCGCAGATCATCGACGGACGTCTGCGCTCTATCGAGTCACTGGTGCAGGTGTACCGCGACGGCGCTCACAAAGCGCTGCTCGATACCCGTTTCCAGGCCGATGAGCTTGAGCGCCAACGCCATGCAGTCACTGACAGTGGTGTGTTCTATACCCGCAGCGATGACGGGCGCGCAGCATCCTTCTATGCCAACAGCACGCCACTTGCTCAGCAGGATCACGCCAAGGTCATGCGTCTTTCGCAACTCGATCCGCTGATGCGTTCGATCCAGCAGGCCAGCCCGCTGGTCGCTGCGCTGTATTTCAATAGCTGGGACAGCTACAACCGTATCTATCCCTGGTTCGATACGCCCGCGCAGTATCCCCACGACATGGTGATACCCGATTACAACTTCTATTACCTCGCCGACGCCAAGCACAACCCCGAGCGCAAGGTTATGTGGACCGAGGTCTACCTCGACCCGGCAGGCCTGGGATGGATGATGTCGGCCATCGCCCCGGTGTATCGCGAGGACTTTCTCGAGGGGGTGGTCGGTCTGGACGTGACCGTCAGCCAGGTGTTGGGCGAGATCGCTGAGCTCAACGTGCCCTGGCAGGGCTACGCGATGCTGGTGAGCCATGACCACAACATCATGGCGTTGCCGAAGGCAGGGGAGCTGGATTTCGGTCTGCGTGAGCTGACCCAGTACTCCTATGAAGAGGCCGTGCGTCGTGAGGTACTCAAGCCCGAGGACTTCAACCTGGCCAAGCGCGAGGGTATGGAGCCATTGCTGCAGGCGATGAACGAGGGCAATGGCAACGTGCAGGAAGTGCTACTCGGCGGCCGCAAGCAACTGGTGGCCTGGAGCGAAATTCCGCAAACCCGCTGGCGCTTGCTATTGGTGGTGGACGAGGGGCAGATCTTCCATGACACCAACCAGTTGGCCGAGCGTTACATGCAGATCGGCTATCTGCTGATTGCCGGCTTGGCAGCGTTCTATCTGCTGTTCTTCGCCCTGATGTGGCTGCGCTCGCGCAACCTCAGCAAGCAACTGGCCGAGCCCATCGATGGCATCGTCGACATGGCGACCAGCCTGGGACAGGGCAAATATTTACCAGCCGTGCCGGACAGTCATATCGCCGAGGTCAGTCGCCTGGCTGACGCCGTGCAGCAGGCCGGCAAGCAGCTGAAGGCCAGCGAGCATGAACGGCAGGAGGCGCAAAGCATTCTGCAACTGGTGCTGGAGAGTACAACTGAAAGTCTCTGGCAGATCGACACCACTGACCTGACCATCGATCTCAGCGAGCGCTTCGTACGGCGTTTTGGCCTGGGTGCGAAGCACCTGACGCTGAGCGAGTTCAACCAGCGCGTGCACCCCGATGATCTGGAACGTTTGCGTCACCTGCGCAAGCTATTCGCTGATAAGGGCGAAGAGTATTTCGACGCCGAATACCGCTATCTCGATTGCCGCGGCGATTACCTCTGGCTGCTCAGCCGTGGCAAGGTGCTGGCGCGTGACGAGAGTGGATGGCCGCTGCGCATCGCCGGTACGCACGTCGACATCACTCGGCTCAAACAAGTGCAGGAAGAACTGCGTCACGCCAGCCTTGAAGCGCTCGCGGCCAGCCAGGCCAAGAGTCGCTTTCTCTCCAGCATGAGCCACGAACTACGCACGCCGCTCAACGCCATCCATGGCTTCGCCCAGTTGATCGAGATGGAGGTGCAGGACAAGCAGGACGCCAGGTTGGAGACCGATTACGCGCGTGAGATCGTCAGCGCCAGCCGTCATCTCACGTCGCTGGTTGATGACATTCTCGACTTGTCGAGCATCGAGAGCCGGCGCCAGCAGCTGCAGTTCCAGCCGATCGAAATCGGTGCGCTACTCAGCGGTTGTGCGGAGCTGGTGCAGCCCGAAGTGCAGCAGAAACAGCTGCAACTGCAGGTGATGGAGGCAGCCAATCCGCCCTTGTTCGTACAGGGCGACCCGCGGCGGGTAAGGCAGATTCTGCTCAACCTGCTGTCCAATGCGATCAAGTACAACAGCCCGCGCGGCATGATCCGCATGGGCTACGAGGTGCGTGCCGATTGTGTGCGCTTGTGGGTTGACGACACTGGGCCGGGTCTTTCCAGCGAGCAACAGGCGCAGCTGTTCCAGCCGTTCCAGCGTCTCGGCCGGGAGAGCTCGAATATTCCCGGTACCGGCATCGGGCTGGTGCTCTGCCGTGAGCTGGCCACGCTGATGGAAGGCGAAATCGGCGTGCGTAGCGAGCCTGGTGTCGGTAGTCGTTTCTGGCTCGACATCCCCAGTGCGGCCAGCCCTGATGTGCTCGGTGACGAGACTGCCGAGGTGCCGGCGCAGGCCGTGCAAAGTCTGGTGCAGGTGCTGTGCGTGGAAGATCACCCCGCCTGCATGAAGATTCTGCAGGCATCGTTGCGTGAGTTTGCCGAGGTCAGGGGCGTGAGTTCATGCCAGCGGGCACTGGCTGAATTGCAGGAAAGCGAGCCGGCACTGGTGTTGCTGGATATCGACCTGCCTGACGGCAATGGGCTGGATGTTCTAGACGCGATGCGCGCTGATCCACGTTTGCGTGATGTGCCGGTAATGGTGATCAGCGCGGTGGCCGATGCACGGTTGTTCGAGGATGCCAAAGCGCGCGGCGCTTCGGCCTGCCTGAGCAAACCGGTGGATTTGCAGGAGGTGCGTCAGGTCGCGCTGGGCTTGCTGTACAGCGGTTATTGAGCGAGCCCAGCGTGATTCATTCGCTGGCGGCCAGCAGGTCGAGGGCTTCGCCCAGCACCTTGACCGACTCGGCATGATCGCCGGCCTTATGCAGGGCTTCGCCTTCGGCGCGCAGCTCCTGCACCTTGGCCAGTACCTCTGGGTCGGCAGGTGGATCGCTTTGCAGCAATGCATCGATCTTGGCCATGTCCTGCGGGCAATGCATGGCCCATAGTGGCAGGCTGATCAGGGTTGCGGCGAGAAACATGAGCGTGCGACGCATGATGACTCTCCTGAAACGTGTGGCGGGAATTTCAGTATAGAAGCCTGTCGTCACTGCGTTGGTTCGATCAATAGTGATACCAGCGCAGCTCCAGCTTCACTTCATTGACCGGGCTGGCCAGTTGGCTGAACTCGCGCTGGGCGCTCAGGCGCAGGCCGAGGTTGCGTGAGACTTCCCACTGCTGGTTGAGCGACAGGCGCCGGCGCACTTCGCCGTTGTGGAAGTAATCGCCGGCCGCCTCCAATGTCAGGTTACCCAACGGGTTGCGCCACAGCAGCCCGCTGTTGAAGCCCAGCGCCGGGGCGATCACGGCAGCGAAATCCTCGTTGTATTCCAGGCGCGCGGTGCCGAGGGTGAAGCCGAGCAGGTCCTCGTGTAGCTGCCAGGTGGCGCCAGCGCCGCCGCTGATATGGCCGACCAGCTGGGTGTCGCCATCTTCGCCGAGCACCCGTTCCAGACCGCCGCCAACCTGCCAGGAAAGCGGCTGCAGCAGGGCATTGCGCGGAGTCAGCGAGCGGATGTTGGCCAGGTCCAGGCGTTGCAGTTGCCAGTGGTTGTTCTCGTACTGGCGCAGCTTGAGCTGGAGGATCTCGATCTGTGCGCCGAGGGGGAAGCCATCGAGGTTGTCGTTGAGGTCGTGGTAGGCCATGCGCAGGCCGTACTCGGCGAAGGCACGATCGTCGCGGCTGCCGCCGGCCAGTTGCCAGGTGCGCGACTCGTGACCTTCCTCGGACAGTGGCGGGCGCTCGACTTCCAGGGGAGGCGGCGGGTTGCGATTGATCGCGCCGAGCAACTGGAAGCTGCGCTGGGCGTTGCTGCTGCGTTCTTCATCGTTGGCGTGGTAGCGCACCAGGCGGAAGGCAGCGTCCTGGATCAGCGCGCGGCGTTCTGCTGGCTGGGTGAGAAAGTCACTGTCATCAAGCAGCGTCGGGTCTTGGCTGAGGCGCAGGACCCACGCCTGTTCGTCGCTATCGAGTGGTTCGGCGCGCGCCAGCAGTTCGCGCTCGCGCGAGGGGCGATAGTCGATTCGTTCGATCAGCCCGGCATCCTTGACCGCGCGCACGGTGTCGGTGGGGATGGCAGTCAGCGGGAAGTATTCGGTCAGCTCGATGCCGGGGCGGGCGATTTCCAGCAGCTCCAGCAGGCGGTAGGAGCAGTTCTCGTCGAAGAAGAAGTAGTCGAAGCGGATCTGCTTGAGCTCCCAGACATGCTCGACCATGCGCGCGGTTTCTTCCGGCGTGAGGTTCAGCCGGTATTCCCACAGGTCGCGGTTTTCCAGGCGGTTGTACTCGCTGAGCTTCTCGCGGTACGGCACCAGGGCGAACAGGCCGGGGTAGCCGCCCATCAGGCCACGCCAGGCATAGAGGATGCTGTTGTCGTCACCTTCGATGAAGGCGCCGAAATTCAGCGCGTAGCTCAGCAACGCGGTGTTGTGGCTGTCTATATCGGGCTGGTCGATGCGCAGCAGGGTATGGCCGAACATCGACGAGGGGCTGTTCAGGTAGGCCGCCGGGAACACCAGCACCGTACTGTGCGGATTGACGTCGGCGAACCAGTTTCGGTATTCGGCGCAGTCGGGGCTGGGCAGGTCATCGAGCTGCAATTGCACCTTGAGCCAGCGGGTACGCGCTGGGTAAACGCATTGCGGGTGGCGGTCGCCTTGTTCAGCGGGTTGGTACAGGGCCTTCAGGGTCGCCTGCAGTTCGGCCGCAGGGTTGCTGTCGCCATCTTCTGCGAGAAAGAAATCGTCGTCATCGACATAGCTGCGCCAGCCGCCGAGCTTGCCGGTCTCGTAGTGGCCGAGGGCGATCCAGTAGGGGTCGTTGGCCAGTTGTGCGAGCGTGGCGGCATGCAGGGGAAGACTGAGGCTCAGGGCAAGGACGGCGAATATCCGTTTCAAGATCGCTGTTCTTCTGGTCATGGCGATGGCCGAGCTTTGGCCAGGCTGTCGATTGGTGTCAAGGCAGTCGAACAAGACATTTCGCGCAAGTGCTGACCGGCGTCAGTCACGAGCTCCGCGTTGCGCATCACACTGAGCGCTCTTCAACGCAAGGAGATTGCTCATGGCTCACCGTGATGTGCTGGACGCTCTGCTGCATGACTACGCCACCCGCGCCGAGGCGATTCGCCGCGATCTGGGGCGCAGCCATTCGGCGGATTTCGCCGAGCAGGCGCAGCAGCGGCAGAACGACGAAGTGCTCGAAGCCCTGCTGGCCGAGGCCGAACATGGCCTGCTGCTGGTGCGCCAGGCGCAGCAGCGCCTGGCCGAAGGGCGTTATGGCGAGTGTCTGTGTTGTGGCGAGCCGATCGAAGCGGCGCGCCTGGCAGCCCTGCCGGTTGCCGAATACTGCCTGGGCTGTGCGCAGTTCAACTGAGCGGTTGCTCCACTTCTTGCAGCAGGCGCCGGGCGGCTGAGTCGGCGGCATCGATATAGGGCTGCAGGACGCTGGCGGCGCCGGCGCGTGTAAAGGCTTCCAGATCGCCTTCGCGGAAGGCGCTGAGGGTCACGCTGCCGCGGAAGCCGGCGCTTCGTGCAGCGCGCAATAGCAGCGCATTGACCTCGCGCTGCGGGATGGTGCTGACCAGCGCCCGCGCCTGTTGCAAGGGTAGATGGGCGATGAAGTCGGCGTCTTCGGCATCGCCATAGCACACCGCCAGGCCTGCTCGGCGGGCGCTGGCCAGCGCCTGCGGGTCGAAGTCCACGCCCAGCACGCGTAAGCCACCGTCCTGCAGACGATGCGCCAGTTGGCGGCCGTAGCGACCCAGTCCGTAGACGATGACCTCGGCCTGGGTCTGGTCCGGGGCATTGTCTTGGGCGTTTTCGCGGTGGGCGACGCGCCGCTCGAATATCCCGAGCCAGGGCGACAGGCGCTCGAACAGCGGCTGCGAGTAAAGAATCAGGTAGGTGGACAGCGTGATGGTGATGATCCCCACCAGGGTGGTCAACCCCAGTGCCGCGCTGCCTACATGGCCGAGGCTGATGCCCATGGCGACGAAGATGATCGAGAACTCGCTGATCTGCGCCACCGTCAGCCCGGCCATGAAGCCGGTGCGCTTGCGATAGCCCATCGCGCCCATGATGGCCATGACGATCAACGGGTTGCCGATCAGCACGAACAGCGACAGCAGCACAGCGCTGCCGATCTGCTGGTGCAGGTAGGAGAAGTCCAGCTGAATGCCCAGGTGCAGGAAGAAGAACAGCAGAAGGAAATCACGCAGGCTGGTCAGGCGGCTGGCGATGGCTTCACGCAGTGGCGTCGACGCCAGGCAGAAGCCGGCGATGAATGCGCCCAGTTCCTTGGACAGCCCCAGTGCCTCGGCGCCGCCGGCCAGCAGCGTACCCCAGGCGATCGCCACCAGCATCAGCAATTCCGGCGAGCGGGCCATGGGCGCCAGCAGGCGTGGCAGGGCGAAGCGCACCAACAGGTAGAGCAGCACAAGGCTGGCCAGTAGCGTGCCGAGCAAGGCCAGTGGCGGCAAGCCAATCTTTTCGCTGCCGGCCGGTTGATACAGGCTGATGACCAGCATGGCCAGCACCACGGCGATGTCCTGCACGATGAGAAAACCCATGGCGATACGCCCGTGCAGCGAGTCGATCTCGCCTTTGTCCGACAGCAGCTTGACGATGATGATGGTGCTGGAGAACGTCAGCGCCACGGCCACGTAACCGGCACTGACCCAGTCCAGGCCGAGCAGGCGGCACAGGACCAGGCCGGCGATGATGGTGAAGCTCAGTTGCCCCAGGCCGGTAGCCAAGGCGACGGCACCCAGAGTGCGCACCAGGTGCATGTCCAGCTTGAGGCCGACGACGAACAACAGCACCGTGATGCCGATTTCCGACAACAGGCTGATCGAGCTGTGATCACCGGCCAGATTCATCGCGGCAGGGCCGGCGACGATACCGACCAGGATGTAGGCGATGATCAGTGGCTGGCGCAGCCGTACGGCGAGCATGCCCAGCAGGGCAGACAGGCTGAGCAGGGCGGCGATTTCCTGAAAGGCACTCATAGGCAAGGCTCCCGATTGTGGTGCTACCCGTCGCGGCCGCAGGCCTTGTAGAGGAATGCATGAAAGCTTATCGCAGACCCGATTTAGCGTATTGCCATGAATCAAGCCTTGATCCCTTTCGCGCCACAGGCCCAGAATCACCCCATGTTTTGCGGAAACTTCCGCCCGCTATAAGGATCGCCAATGTCCAAGCGTAGCCTCGATGCTTTGCGCCTTGCCCCCGACTCACTGACCCGCCCCTTCGCCCCCGAGCAGTTCAACTTCAGCAGTACCGATGATCTCGAACCCTTCCGCGGCGTACTGGGCCAGGCCCGCGCGGTCGAGGCCCTGCAGTTCGGCGTGGCCATGCCGCGCCCCGGCTACAACGTGTTCGTCATGGGCGAGCCCGGTACCGGACGTTTTTCCTTCGTGCAGCGCTACCTCAAGGCCGAAGCCAAGCGCATGGAGACGCCGGCCGACCGGGTCTACGTCAATCATTTCGACGAGCCGCGCGAGCCGCGCGCGCTGGAGCTGCCAGCCGGCACCGCGAGTGCTTTCATCGCCGATATCAACCAGTTGATCGACAATCTGCTGGCCACCTTCCCGGCGGTGTTCGAAACGCCGACCTACCAGCAGAAGAAAAGCGCCATCGATCGCAGCTTCAACAAGCGCTACGACCAGGCGCTGGACGTGATCGAGAAGCTGTCGCTGGAGAAGGGCGTGGCCCTGTACCGCGACAGCACCAATATCGCCTTTACCCCGATGGCTGACGGCAAGGCGCTGGACGAAGCCGAGTTCGCTCAGCTGCCGGAGGCCGAGCGCGAGCGTTTCCATGCCGATATCGCCGCGCTGGAAGAGCGCTTGAACGAGGAGCTGGCCAGCCTGCCGCAGTGGAAGCGCGAGTCGAGCAACCTGCTGCGTCAACTCAATGAAGAGACCATCACCGTCGCGTTGCAGCCATTGCTGGCGCCATTGTCGGAGAAATACGCGGAAAACGCCGGCGTCTGCGCCTATCTGCAGGCCATGCAGATCAACCTGCTGAAAACCGCCGTCGAGCAACTGGTGGATGTCGACAAGGCCGACCCGCAACTGCGCAAGCTGCTGGAGGAAATGTACTGCCCAAGCCTGGTGGTCGGTCACCACGCCAATGGCGGTGCACCGGTGGTGTTCGAGTCGCACCCGACTTACGACAACCTGTTCGGCCGCATCGAGTACAGCTCCGATCAGGGCGCGCTGTACACCAGCTATCGTCAGCTGCGTCCCGGGGCGTTGCACCGCGCCAACGGTGGCTACCTAGTGGTCGAGGCGGAAAAACTGCTCAGCGAGCCCTTCGTCTGGGAAGCGCTCAAGCGCGCCCTGCATTCGCGCCAGTTGAAGATGGAGTCGCCGCTGGGCGACCTCGGCCGCATCGCGACCGTCACGCTCAACCCGCAGGTCATTCCGCTGCAACTGAAAGTCATCATCATCGGCTCGCGTCAGCTCTACTACGCGCTGCAGGACGCCGATCCGGACTTCCAGGAGATGTTCCGCGTACTGGTCGACTTCGACGAGGACATCCCGCTTGCCGAAGAAAGTCTTGAGCAATTCGCGCAACTGATGAAAACGCGTACCTCGGAAGAGGGCATGGCGCCCTTGACCGGCGCCGCGGTGGCGCGCCTGGCCACTCACAGCGCGCGTCTGGCCGAGCACCAGGGACGCCTGTCAGCGCGCATTGGTGACCTGTTCCAGCTGGTCAGCGAGGCCGACTTCATTCGCCAGCTTGCCGGGGAAAGCATCACCGACGTCGGCCATATCGAGCGCGCGCTCAAGGCCAAGGCCACGCGTACCGGACGCGTGTCGGCGCGGATCATCGACGACATGCTGGCCGGCATCATCCTTATCGACACCTGCGGTGCCGCTGTCGGCAAGTGCAACGGTCTGACCGTGCTGGAGGTCGGTGACTCGGCCTTCGGTGTACCGGCGCGGATTTCCGCCACCGTCTATCCGGGCGGCAGCGGCATCGTCGACATCGAGCGTGAAGTCAGCCTTGGCCAGCCGATCCACTCCAAGGGGGTGATGATCCTCACCGGCTTTCTCGGCAGCCGCTACGCCCAGGAATTCCCGCTGGAGATTTCCGCCAGTATCGCCCTGGAACAGTCCTACGGTTACGTTGATGGCGATAGCGCCTCGCTCGGCGAGGTGTGCACGCTGATCTCGGCGTTGTCGCGCACGCCGCTCAAGCAGTGCTTCGCCATCACCGGGTCGATCAACCAGTTCGGCGAGGTGCAGGCGGTCGGCGGCGTCAACGAGAAGATCGAAGGCTTCTTCCGCCTGTGCGAGGCGCGCGGCCTGACTGGTGAGCAGGGGGTGATCATCCCGCACTCCAACGTCGCCAACCTGATGCTCGATGACCGCGTATTGCATGCGGTGCGTGCCGGCCAGTTCAACGTCTATGCCGTGCGCCATGTCGACGAAGCGTTGAGCTTGCTGGTCGGCGAGGCGGCCGGGCACCCGGACGAAAAGGGTCGCTTCCCCAAAGGCAGCGTCAACGCCCGTGTGGTCGAGCGTTTGCGCGATATCGCCGAGATCGGGCTGGAAGAAGAGCCCAAACCGGCCGACGCCGACAAGGCGAAAGCCGAAGCCGAGGCGGCAGCGGCGAAACCGGCCAAGGCACCACGGCGCAAGAAAGGCGAGGGTGAGGGCGCGGCGAGCTGATCATATCTTGCACGATTGTCCCGGATTGCCCGGGACAAAGCGCGCAGGCATTCTTGCTCACGCCTCATGCACAGAGTTATCCACAGATTGCGTGGATAACTTTGGCCTTCACAGTGCGACCACTCGGGGTGTAGGCTGGAGCCTGGATTCCGCGAGGGTCGCCGCCATGTCGCGCAGCCTCTGCCTCACCCGTCAATGCCTGGGCCTGGTCACCCGCATCGAGTGCGTGATCAAGCCGCTGGCAGGAGACAACGGACGTTGGACACTGCTTTGCGCTGCCGGTATGTCGGGAGCACAGCCTTCGGCTATCAAGGCTCAGGGCCCGTTCTATGGGCCTTCTGTCGCTGAAGGGGCACTTACGGCGATTGCCGAGAGCCTGGCCCTGCAAGGCTACGTAGAATGCTGCGAACCGCCGATCTGGTGTCTGCATCTGCAGGCCGAGTTGCGTCGTGTCAACGGCGAACGCCACAGCCATGGCGGTGCATTTCAGCGGCGGCCCGAGACTGACGGGCAGAGCTGAAACGCCTGAAGCAAGGCGCGCCAGGGCCAACTGAGCGAGACTGCAGGGCTGTGGTTATCCACAGTGGGGCGGGCATCTTCTGCTGATGCTGGGCGATGGGTATACTCGCCGCGATTTTCCCTCCCTCAGTGAGTTCTCCATGGAACGCTTCATCGAAAACACCATGTACGCATCGCGCTGGTTGCTGGCGCCGATCTACTTCGGTCTTTCTCTCGCCGTGCTGGCATTGTCGGTCAAGTTCTTCCAGGAGCTTTACCACATCCTGCCGCAGATCTTTTCCCTGGCCGAAGCCGACGTGATCCTGAAGCTCCTGTCGCTGATCGACATGGCCCTGGTCGGCGGGCTGCTGGTGATGGTGATGCTGTCCGGCTACGAGAACTTCGTTTCGCGTCTGGATATTCACGAAGGCACCGAGAAGCTCAGCTGGCTTGGCAAGATGGATTCCAGTTCGCTGAAGATGAAAGTGGCGGCGTCCATCGTGGCGATTTCGTCCATCCACCTGCTCAAGGTGTTCATGGATGCGAAGAACTACGATCTGGAGTACCTGAAATGGTACGTGATCATTCACCTGACGTTCGTTGGCTCGGCCTTCGCCATGGGCTATCTGGACAAGGTCACCAAGCACGACTGACCCGAGACCGCTTCACAACCGCCCGTCCGAACGTGACGGGCGTTTTGCTTTTTGGGCTTGAGCTTTTTCTTTATTGTACAAAAATGAATTTTGTATAAGTTCTTGTATAGTTAAGGGCAGGAGGTAAGCCCGATGAATCTGCATGATCTGTCCGCTCACGCTCAAGCCGGGCGCGTTGATGAACTCAATCTGATCTCCCTGGAGGGTGGCATTTATCTGCTCGAGGCGCGGATGGAAGGACGCGCCCACCCGATTCTTACCGACCAGGGCAGTACGCTTAACCTGCGTTCGATAGAACATGCGCGTGACGTGCTGCAGGAAATGCCGGGGCTGCCATTCTTCCTGGTGCACAGCTCGGTCCATGACGAGATGTGCGGCATGCCATCGGCTGACAACAGCCTGCGCGTGCCCATCGCCTTCCGTTCTGGCTGGTGACGGCTGCCTTCGCACCGGCCGCCACGTTGCAGGGCAGGGCCCTGGCAGTCGTGGAGGTGAAGACCACCGGAGCCCACCCGGCACGTGATGCCATCTGGGAGCTGGCGATCATCCAGGTCGATGCTGAGGGTTGTGTCGCAGAGCGCTTGCACTGGCTGTTCGAGCCTGGTGTCGCGCTGCCCTCGCAGTTGCTCAGCCTGAGTGGTCTGCATCCACTGGAATTACGCGGCCAGCCGCGTATCGAGAGCGAGGCGCAAGCGATAGCCGCTGCCATTCGCGGCCGCATACTGGTGGGCCACAATCTTCGATTCAGTCTGGCGTTCTTGCGTCGCGTGCTGCCTGACTGGAACGCGCAGCGTCCGCAACAGCTCTGCACCCAGCGCCTGGCCAGAGCGGCGCTGCCGGAACTGGCCAGCGCCGGCTTCGATGCGCTATGTGCGCATTTTGGCATCACGCGTTTCTTCCGTGATCGCGCCGTGCCGGATGCGGAGGCCGTTCTGGCACTGGCTCGGCATTTACTGCAGCAGGTCGCTCCGGCGGCGCTGGGGCATCAGTTGCGAAGCGCAGCGCGGCCTCCGTTGCTGGCCGCGGAGCGTTTCGCCCAGTTGCCGGAACGTCCGGGTGTTTATTACTTCCTGGGCGACGGTGGTGCGCAACTGTATGTGGGCAAGAGCCGCAATCTGCGCCGCCGGGTGATGTCGCACTTTCAGAACGATCACCGCGACCGCCGCAGCCTGCAGATGGTGCAGCAGATCCGTGATGTGCAGGTGGCTATCACGGCCGGTGAGCTGGGGGCTCTGCTGTTCGAGTCTGCCGAGATCAAGCGTCTGCAACCCCTGTACAACCGTCGTCTGCGCAAGCAGCGCGAGCTGTTGACCTGGGCGCTGGCGGGCGAGCCTGGCGATCTGCGCATCGAACTGCTCCAGCACCAGGCTTTGACGCCAGGGCTCAGGCAGGCCGGGTTGTTCCGCTCGCGCCATCACGCGCGCCAGTGGCTGCTTGAGCAGGCGCGGCAACGACACCTGTGCCTGCGTGTCCTCGGTCTGGAGGAGGGCGATGGTGCCTGCTTCGCCTATCAGCTTGGGCGCTGTGCTGGCGCCTGCTGTGGCGAGGAGTCGCGCCAGATGCACGATACGCGGTTGCTCGCCAGCGTCGAGCACCTGCGAACCCAAGCCTGGCCATGGAGCGGGCCGGTCGCGCTGGTCGAGCGCGACGAGCAGCACGGCCTGACCCAGTGGCACGTGCTCGATCAATGGCGCCACCTTGGCACGGTAGATCGTTTCGAGCGGGTCGAGCCATTACTGGCCAAGCGCCGTGGCGGCTTCAACCTCGACACCTATCACATTCTGCTCAGCCACCTGCGCCGCCACCCGAACATGGAGATCGTGCTGCTGTGAGTGTTCGTCGTCTGATTCTCATTCTGGGTGACCAGCTCACCCACGGTCTTGGTGCGTTGGAGGACGTCGACCCGGACCATGATCACGTGCTGCTGGCCGAGGTGATGGAAGAGGCCAGCCATGTGCCGCATCACCCGAAGAAGATCGCCCTGATCTTCAGCGCCATGCGTCATTTCGCCGAAGCCTTGCGTGAGCAGGGCCTGCAGGTGCACTACGTGACTCTGGATGATCCTGATAACAGTGGTTCGTTGCCGGGTGAGCTGCTGCGCTGGACGCAACGGCTCGATCCTGCCGAGGTGCATCTGACCGAGTGCGGCGACTGGCGCCTAGAGCAGGCGCTACGTCATTGCGGCGTGCCGATTCACTGGCATCAGGACAGCCGCTTTCTCTGCAGCCGCGATGCGTTCGCTGCCTGGGCCAAGGGGCGCAAGCAGCTGCGCATGGAGTTCTTCTATCGCGAGATGCGCCGTGACAGCAGGCTGCTGCTCAACCCAGATGGCACACCTGAAGGTGGTGCCTGGAACTTCGACGCCGACAACCGCAAAGCCTTGCCAAAAGGCATGCGCCCACCCGCGCCACTGCGCGTCGAGCCTGACGCCATCACGCGTGACGTGCTGACCTTGGTTGGGCAGCGCTTCGCCAACCATTACGGCAGCCTGGAGGGTTTCGATTACCCGGTAACGGCTGAACAGGCCGAGCGCCTCTGGCGGCATTTTCTGGCCCGAGGCCTGGCCGACTTCGGTGACTATCAGGACGCCATGGCCGATGGCGAACCCTTTCTCTTTCACTCGCGCATCAGCGCCGCGCTGAATATCGGCCTGCTCGATCTGCGCCGTATCTGCGCCGAGGTGGAGGCGGCCTATCGCTCCGGCGACGTGCCGCTGAACGCCGCCGAAGGCTTCATCCGTCAACTGATCGGCTGGCGCGAGTACGTGCGCGGCATCTACTGGCTGCGCATGCCGGAGTACGCCGAGGGCAACCGTTTCGGTAATTCACGTGCGCTGCCGGAGTTCTACTGGACCGGCAAGACACGGATGAACTGCATGCGTCAGGCCATCGGCCAGACCCTGGAACATGCCTACGCCCACCATATCCAGCGCTTGATGGTCACCGGCAACTTCGCCTTGCTCGCAGGGATCGCGCCCAAGGCCATCTGCGACTGGTACCTGGCCGTGTACATGGACGCCTTCGACTGGGTGGAACTGCCCAACACCCTGGGCATGGTGATGCATGCCGACGGTGGCTACCTCGGCTCCAAGCCCTATTGCGCCAGCGGCCAGTACATCAAGCGCATGTCCAACCATTGCCAAGGCTGCAGCTACAAGGTGAGCGAGAGCACTGGCGAGTCGGCCTGCCCGTTCAACGCCCTGTACTGGCATTTCCTCATGCGCCATCGCGAGCCGCTGGAGCGTAACCCGCGTATCGGCATGGTCTACCGCAACCTGGCGCGCATGACCGAGGCCAAGCAGCAGGCGCTGTGGGACTGGGGCGAGCACCTGTTGGCGAAACTCGACGCCGGAGAAATGCTGTGAAGAAGAGCGAGCTGCCGGTGAAGACCTGTGCGGTCTGCGGGCTACCGTTCAGCTGGCGCAAGAAGTGGGCGCGCTGCTGGGAGGAGGTGCGTTACTGCTCCGAGCGCTGCCGACGTGGGCGTAAGCCGGGAACATCCTAGGTACCCGCGGCGAGCAACGCCGAGCTCTGTATCTGTGCTAGTCTGGCCGGCCTTTTTCATAGCCCCAAGCGGAGCCTTTCATGTCCGAACTCAACTTCAGCCCCGATCTGTCCTCCGATGAAGGTCGCGTCAGCTATGGCATCGGTCGTCAACTCGGTGGTCAGTTGCGCGACAACCCGCCGCCCGGCGTTGACCTGACTGCCATCCTCGCCGGTCTGACCGACGCGTTCAGCGGCCAGGCCAGTCGTGTTTCCGAGGCCGAGCTCGGCGCCAGCTTCAAGGTCATCCGCGAAATCATGCAGGCTGAAGCGGCCGCCAAGGCCGAAGCCGCTGCTGGCGAAGGTCGTGCCTACCTGGCCGAAAACGCCAAGCGCGAAGGCGTGACCGTATTGGCCTCCGGCCTGCAGTACGAAGTGCTGGTCGCTGGCGAGGGCGCCAAGCCGTCCGCCGAGGATCAGGTGCGTACCCACTACCACGGCACGCTGATCGACGGCACCGTGTTCGACAGCTCCTACGAGCGTGGCCAGCCGGCTGAATTCCCGGTTGGTGGTGTGATTCCGGGTTGGGTCGAGGCGCTGCAACTGATGGGCACCGGTAGCAAATGGCGCCTGCACGTGCCGAGCGAGCTGGCCTACGGCGCCCAGGGTGTCGGCAGCATCCCGCCGCACAGTGTGCTGGTATTCGATGTAGAGCTGCTGGATATTCTGTAAGTCTTGGGACGCAAGCTGTCGCTTCGGTGCGCACAGCGCACCCTACATGGCAGCCTGATCCAACGAAACGGGGCACCCTGCTGACAGGGTGCCCCGTTTTGTCTTTCAGGATGGGCGCAGGGCCCGTGCGTAGCAGTACAGAAACAGGCTGCGCACCAGCTCTTTGAGCACGATGGGCTCGCTGGAGCTGAGCTCGTGCAGGTCCAGGTCGCCCTGGTCGCGCAGCTCGTCCAGCGCTTCTTCTTCCAGCATGGCGCAGACTTCCCCGGTTTCGCGGTTGAGGATGCGCAGGTAGGGATGCGGGCGGTCCAGCCAGGCATCGATCAGGTAGGTCATGGCAGGTCTCCTTGGCCGTCATTACGTAACTGAGAATAATTCCTATTACATAAATAGCAAGGGTTAATTGCGACCTTTTGTCGTTTGCCTGTTCTCAGTGGGGGCGGACATGTCGAATGCTTGTCCGCCCTGTGTACTTTCCCCGCCAGCGAGCGGGAGGGCCGCAGCCTGCATTACGGCGTCCATTCTGCTGCGCAGGCTGTCGGCGCCGGGGCGAACCGCGCGCTGCGTGCCACGCCGGTTCGCAGATTGGCTCAGGAGCCCAGACGGCGAGTCACTTCGCCCAGTTGCCCGGACATGTCATGCAGGTTGCGGCTGGCCTTCTGCGTGCGCTCGACGTTGTCCTGGTTGGCACTGGCGATGGCGGTCAGCTCGGTGAGGTTGCGCGAGATGTCCTCGGCCACCGAGGTCTGCTCTTCGGCGGCGGTGGCGATCTGCTGGTTCATGTCGCGGATGGCCTCCACCGCCTCGGTGATGCGCTGCAGCATGGCGCCGGCCTCGGTGACCTGGGTCACGCCCTGTTCGCTGCGCTGCTGGCCGCTCTCGATGGCGCGCACGGCATTCAGTGCGCCGTTCTGCACGGTGTCGATGATCTGGTTGATCTCGGCAGTGGACTCGGCGGTACGCTGGGCCAGGGTGCGCACCTCGTCGGCGACCACGGCGAAACCACGGCCCTGTTCGCCGGCGCGCGCGGCTTCGATGGCGGCGTTGAGGGCCAGCAGGTTGGTCTGCTCGGCGATGCCGCGGATCACCTCCAGCACCTTGCCGATACGCCCGCTGTCGCTTTCCAGACGACGGATCACCTCGGCGGTGTTGGCGATCTCGCCGCGAATGTCGGTGATGGTGGCGATGGTCGATTGCATCACCGTGCTGCCCTGGCGCGCCGAGTCGTCGGCATCGTTGGCCGCGTGCGCGGCGTCAGCGGCATGGCGCGCTACTTCCTGGGCGGTGGCGGACATCTCGTGCATGGCAGTGGCGACCTGATCGGTACGCTCGAACTGCTCGCTGACGCCCTCGGTCATGCGTGAGGCGATGGCGTTCAGCTCGCTGCTGGCGTTGTCGAGGTTCTGCGTGCTCTGGTGCAGGCGATCGCTGGTGCTGGCGAGAAAGTCGCGCAGGGTGTTCGCGGCACGCGCCAGCAGGCCCAGCTCATCCTGCCGCGTGCTTTCCACGCGCTGGCCGAAGCGCCCCTGGCTGAGCTGGTCGACATGGCCGATCAGGTGGCGGATGGGGATGATCAGATTGCGATTGACCAGCCACAGGCTGAATACGGCGATGACCAGGGCGGCGGCCAGCATCACGATGGTGCCGCTGAGAATGGTGCGCGCGGCATTAGCGTTGATCTGCTCGGCCTGGCTCAGGCTGTTCTGGCGCAACTGCTCGACCAGTGCAGTCATCTGCTCACTGGCGGCGCGGTCGATGCCTTTGACGGCTTCATCGCCGGCCCTGGCATCGGCACCGGCGGCCACGAAGGCGTCGCGGCCCTTGCGGTAATTGCCGCCGAGCGCCTGATGTTCGCTACGCAGGCGTTCGACCTGCGTTTTCAACGCCGGGTCGGCAGCGGCGACCTGGGTCAACTGGCCGAGAATGTCCTGCACCTTGCGCTCCTGCGCTTCGAACTGGCTCCAGTAGCGTTGCAGGTTGGCGTTGTCCTGGCCGCGCAGCAGGACGTTCTTCCATTCCTGCACCTGGATCTTGAATTCGACGTTGGCCGCGTCGATCAGTCGCGAAGACTCCAGCGGCCCATCGAGCAGGCCACGGTAGGACTGAATGCCGCTGGAGAGGACGCTGAAGCATGCCAAGGCGGTGATCAGGATCAGCGCCAGACTGCCGCCGAGCAGGGCGAGAATCTGCGCGCGCAGGGATTTTTGCAGGAACATGATGGGATGCCTCGGAGGTCAGGCGGAGCGGGACATATTCAGCGTAGACGGTGAATGTTGCAGATTTGTGAAATGTCTAGACGAGTCGGGCAAATGGCCCTGAACAGGCCTGGCGTCGGTGGGCAATCCTGATGCTTGAATGATTGCGCAATCATCTTAATCTGACTCGGGTTGTCCATTTTCGGCGGCCCAACTGGGGCGCCGAGTTTCATCACGAGGAAGATGTCATGACCGATAACGCCACCCCATGCGCCGACGATGACCGTATCACCTGGCTCAGCCTGCGCTCGGTAGCGCTGCCGCTGGCCAACCCGATCAGCGATGCCAAGGTGCTCACAGGCCGGCAGAAGCCGATGACCGAGATCGCCATCCTGATCGCCGAGATCGAAACCCGCGACGGTCACCGTGGCCTGGGCTTCAGCTATTCCAAGCGCGCCGGTGGCCCCGGTCAGTTCGCCCATGCCCTGGAAGTGGCGCCTAACCTGATCGGCGAGAACCCCAGCGATATCGCCAAGCTCTGGGACAAGCTGTGCTGGGCTGGCGCCTCGGTGGGCCGTAGCGGCCTGGCGACCCAGGCCATCGGCGCCTTCGACGTTGCCCTGTGGGATCTCAAGGCGCGTCGCAGTGGCCTGTCGCTGGCACGTCTGCTCGGTAGCCATCGTGATTCGGTGCGCTGCTACAACACCTCCGGCGGCTTTCTGCACACGCCGCTCGACCAGTTGTTGAAGAACACCGACATTTCTCGCGAGAAGGGCATTGGCGGTATCAAACTCAAGGTCGGCCAGCCTGACTGGGCGCTGGATATACACCGTGTCAGCACGGTGCGTGAGCACCTGGGTGAAAGCTTCCCGCTGATGGTCGACGCCAACCAGCAATGGGATCGCCCGACCGCGCGGCGCATGTGCCGTCGCTTGGAGCCCTTCGATCTGATCTGGATCGAGGAACCGCTGGACTGCTACGACGCCGAAGGCCACGCCGAGCTGGTGCGCCAGTTCGATACACCGATCGCCACCGGTGAGATGCTCACCAGCCCCGCCGAGCACTGGGAGTTCATTCGCCAGCGCGGCGCCGACTTCCTCATGCCCGATGCGCCGCGCGTGGGCGGCATCACCCCGTACCTGCGCGTGCAGACCCTGGCCGAGCAGGCCGGCATGACCCTGGCGCCGCACTTCGCCATGGAGCTGCACGTGCACCTGGCCGCTAGCCATACGCGCGAGCCCTGGGTCGAGCACTTCGAATGGCTGGAGCCGCTGTTCAACGAGCGCCTGGAGATTCGCGACGGGCGCATGTTGGTGCCGACTCGTCCGGGCCTGGGTCTTAGCCTGAGCGAGCAGGTGGCCGGTTGGACGGTGCAGCAGGCGGAGGTTGTCAAACGCGCTTGAAGCGTCAGTTCTGCGGATAGATGTCGCGAGCGGCCTGACGCACGGCAGCGATCAATGATGGCAAGGCCGGGTTGTCGTTGTCGTCGCGCCAGACCAGATGCAGCTCCCCGCATACGCCCTTGGGTAGCGGTAGCTCGCGGAAACGTACCTGCTCGAAGCGAATGGCGCTGGCGCTACGTGGTACCAGTGCCAGCCCCATGCCGGCATTGACCAGCGACAGGATGGTCAGGGTCGAGCCCAGCGCCTGAACGAATTCAGGCTGGATGCCGCTGGCGCGAAACAGGCCGGTGTGCAGCTCGTTGAAGGGCTGCCAGGCGGTATGCGCGTAAAGAATGAAAGGCTGACCATGGAGCATCTCCAGGGTCGGCCTTTCGTGCTGCGCCAGTGGATGCGCGGCGGGCGCGGCCAGCACGAAGGGTTCGCGCAGCAGGCATTCGCTGACCAGCCCGGGTTGCTGCAAGGGCGCCCGTACGATAGCCAGGTCCACGCGCCGTGCGCGCAATGCCTGCACTTGTTCGAAGGTGCTCATTTCCAGCAAGGCGATATCGACGCCAGGGCGCTCACGTTTGGCCGCAGTTATCGCGCGTGGCAGCACGTCATACACCGCGCTGGCGACGAAGCTAATGGTGAGTGCGCCACTTTCGCCGATGGCGGCCAGTCGGGCGCTTTGCGCGGCACGGTGGGCCTGATCGAGCAGCGCCTGGGCTTCGACGAAGAAGGCGCGGCCAGCCGCCGTCAAGGCAACCGAGCGAGTGCTGCGGGTGAACAGCGTCACGCCCAATTGATGTTCGAGCAGCTGGATCTGCCGACTCAGCGGTGGCTGGGTCATGTTCAGGCGCTCGGCAGCGCGACGGAAATTCAGCTCGGCGGCCAGGGTGGTGAAGCAGCGCAGTTGGGCCAGGTCGAACATTGATTCATTCCGGGTATCAATCTAGTGGTTGATTAGATTAGACCTGGATCAATGAGCGCGTCCATTATCCTGCTCAAGCCGCTTCAGTTGGCGTTGTAGAGGGCTAGCAGGCCGTTGAAAAACGTAGGCGAGGCAGCCAGTGCAATACCGATGGCGGCCCGCAAAAACAGGCGAAAAAAGCACTGGGCCCGCATTCGGGTTTACGAGCTGTAAATGAGCATTTTGATCGGACTCGCGCACGAGCCTGTTTTTAACGCAGCAATGGCAACGCAGGTAGTTTTTCAACAGCCTGCTAGAGGCACAGAGGTGGGAGTCAGAAAAGAACCGCCCCCGGGCAGAGGGGGCGGCATGGTGGAGGGGATCAGGTACGCAGGATCTCGTTGATCGCGCTGGGTTTGGGACGTAGCGCGCTGAACACTTGCCAAAGCACGAACGCCAGGGCCAAGCCGAGGAAGGTGCCGGCAATCGGATTGGTGAAAAACTCGGCGAAGCTGCCGTCCGACAGCATCAGGCCACGACGCAGGTTGGTTTCTGCCATCGGGCCGAGGATGAAGCCGATGATGAATGGCGCCGCTGGCATGCCGGCCTTGACGAAGGCGTATCCGAGCAGACCGAACAGCAGGATCGACCAGACGTCGAACAGGCGGCTGGACAGGCCGAACGCACCGACCACGCACAGCACCAGAATGATCGGCAGCAGGATGTGCTTGGGTACGTCGAGCAGCTTGATGAACAGGCGCAGGCCGTAGAACTCCATGAACAGCATCATGCAGGTAGCAACGATCAGCGCGGCGAAGATGGTGTACACCAGCGGGCCCTGGCTGATGAACAGCAGCGGGCCTGGTTGGATGCCGTGGATCAGGAAACCGCCGAGCATGATCGCGGTGACGGTGTCCCCGGGGATGCCAAGGGTCATCAGCGGCATCATGGCGCCGCCGATACCGGCGTTGTTGGCCGTTTCGCTGGCGACCACGCCGCCGATATTGCCCTTGCCATAGGTGTGACCGTCTTTCGCGCGTTTCTTGGCGATAATGTAGGACACCAGGTTGGAGGTACCGGCGCCGATACCCGGCAGGATGCCAATGCCCAGACCGATGATGCCGGAGCGACCGGCGTTCGGCAGTTGCTCGCGGAATTCTTTCAGCGAGAAGCCGAAGCCCTTGATGTTCTTCATGCTCACCGACCTGGCCTTGCCCTGCACGGCATGACGCCCGGTTTCGGCGAGCTTGATGATCTCGGCCACGGCGAACATGCCGATCATCACCGTGAGCATGGAGAAACCGCCGTTGAGCTCACTGACACCGAAGGTGAAGCGGCGCACTGCCTCGACCGGGGCAATGCCGACGGTGGATACGGCAATACCCAGCGCACCGGCGAACAGGCCCTTGACCATGGAACCGGCCGACAGGGTGGCGATCAGGGTCAGGGAGAACACCGCGATGGCGAAGTATTCATGCGGGCCGAAGCTCAACGCCACCTTGGCCAGCTGCGGGGCGATGAACATCAGCGCGACGATACTGAAGATGGTACCGAGAAAGGAGAACACGATGCCCACGC
This sequence comes from Ectopseudomonas toyotomiensis, assembly GCF_017167985.1. NCBI lineage: Bacteria > Pseudomonadati > Pseudomonadota > Gammaproteobacteria > Pseudomonadales > Pseudomonadaceae > Ectopseudomonas > Ectopseudomonas toyotomiensis. Next base: position 3,616,969 of record NZ_CP070505.1, read on the forward strand.
CCAGCGCCTTGACGCCATGACCCTGTTCCATCAGCGGGCCGCCGTCGAATACCGTGGCGATCGATGAAGGCGTTCCCGGAATCTTCAGCAGGATCGCCGAGATCAGGCCTCCAGACGTGGCGCCGATGAACAGCGCGACCAGCAGTGACAGGCCGGCCTGCGGGCCCATGGTGAAGGTCAGCGGCAGGCACAGCGCCACGGCCATGGTGGCCGACAGGCCGGGCACGGCACCGAAGACGATGCCCATGGCCACGCCGACGGCCATCAGCATCATGATGTTGAGTGAAAAGACGGCACCGAAGCCTTGCTGCAGTAATTCGAGCATGGTCGATCCTCAGATGAAGTTGTTCAGCAGGCCAGCGGGCAGCATCAGGTCGAAGGCCTCGCGGAACAGCAGGAAAATGAGCGCAGAGCAGATGACGGCGATCAGCAGATAGGTCAGGTGTCTGGCTTTCTGGTTTACCGGCGTCAGCACGAGGAACTGCAGATAGAGGTAAACCACGGTCATGATCGGGAAGCCCACAGGGCCGAGCAGAGCCATGTAGCCGAGGATCAGGCCGAGGGTCTTGAGGACGGTCTTGGGTTCTATGACGTCGGCAGGTTGCTCTTCAGCTTCTGTCGGCACCGGGCTTGCGGATTCGGCGGCAGCCTTGGGTTTGGCAAAGGCGCTGATCAGTTGCATCACGCCCAGCAGCGACAGTAGCCCGGCCAGCAGCTTGGGCACGGTGGCCGCATCGACGCCATCATGCCCGGGCAGCTGTTGTGCCAGTACCAGATAGGCAAGGCTGGCGCCGAGCATGGCAAGGCCGATGATCAGTTCTTTCTTGTTCAGGGTGTTCATCGTGTACCTCGATGTTCTGAGGTGCTGCGCCGGTCCGAATCGATCGGGCCGGCGCTGCGTTGTGGCTTACTTGGCCTTGCGCAGTTCATCCTTGAACTGCATGAAGTCTTCGCGGGTCTTGGCCAGAATCTGCTTGGCCTCTTCGGTGCCGTAGAACGCGACCGGTTGCTTGAATTTCTTCAGGTCTTCGGCGTAAGCAGGTTGCTCGGTGATCTGCTTCATGATGTCAGACATCTTCTTCACGATCGCCGGGTCGGTGCCTTTCGGGAAGGCCACTACGTAGGGCTTATCCATGGTGATGTCCAGGCCTTGCTCCTTGAGGGTCGGGACCTCGCCGAGCATGGCGTTGCGTTCGTCGTTGGGCTGGCCCAGCGCGACCATCTGCCCGCCCTGCACATAGTCCTGTACGGAACCATAGGTGATGGCGCCCATGTCCAGACGACCGCCGAGCATGCCGACCACGCGGTCGGATACGGTGCCCCCGTCAACCATCTTCAGTTTGGCGCCGGTGAGTTTCTCCAGCATCAGGCCCTGGATGTGCGAGAAACTGCCCATCTCGGTGCCATAGGTGATGCTGCCGGGGTTGGCTTTCGACTTGTCCACCAGGTCCTGCATGCTGGTCACGCCGGACTGTTTGGAGGCGACGAATACGGTGCTCTTGTCGACGCCCGCGATGCAGGCGACATCGAAGGTCTCGTAGCTGTCTTCGGTCAGGCCGGCCACTTCGTTGACGATCAACTGACCCGGATGGGTGAAGAGGATGGTGTTGCCATCCGCGGCTGCGCCCTTGACCTGTTCGGCCGCCAGGGTGCCACCGCCGCCAGCGACGTTGGTCACCACCATGGTCTTGCCGGTGATCTCGTTGAAGTACTTGGCCATCATGCGGGCGTTGAAGTCGGTGTCGCCGCCGGGGTTGGCGATCACCACCACCTGCACCGGACGAGTCGGCCATTTGACCTCATCGGCGAAGGTGGCGGAATGAGTGGCCAGGGCACCCATACCGACCAGGGCAGAAAGGAGGGAGGCGCGGAATGTTTTTTTCATTGGAATACTCCGGGTTGGGATGAAAGCCGCGCGAGTCAGTCGCGGCCGAGGCTGGGACGTTTCGGGTCGTACTGCCAACCCGGAACCAGGTACTGCATGGCCATGGCGTCGTCACGCGCGCCGTTGGCCACCTTCTTGTAAAGCTCGTGAGCGGCCATGATCCGCTCCATGTCCGGCTCGATACCGAGGCCGGGCTTGTTGGGAACCTCCACCTGGCCGCCGATGATATGCAGCGGCTCGCGGGTCAGGCGCTCTTCGCGTTCCTGCCAGATCCAGTGCGTGTCGATGGCGGTGACGCGGCCAGGCACGGCCGCGGCGGCATGAGTGAACATGGCCAGGGAAATGTCGAAGTGGTTGTTCGAATGCGAGCCCCAGGTCAGGCCGAATTCCTCGCACACCTGGCCCAGGCGGACGGCGCCCTGCATGGTCCAGAAGTGCGGGTCGGCCAGCGGAATGTCCACCGCCTCCAGGCGCAGCGAGTGGCCCATTTGCCGCCAGTCGGTGGCGACCATGTTGGTGGCGGTAGGAATGCCGGTGGCACGCTTGAACTCGGCCATGATCTCGCGGCCGGAATAGCCGTTCTCCGGGCCGCAAGGGTCTTCGGCGTAGGCCAGCACATGGTTCTGGCCTTGGCACAGGGCGATGGCTTCATCCAGTGACCAGGCGCCGTTGGGGTCCAGGGTGACGCGTGCATCGGGGAAGCGCGCCTTGATCGCGCGGATCGCGTCCATCTCCTCGGCGCCACGCATCACCCCGCCCTTGAGCTTGAAGTCGTTGAAGCCGTAGCGTGCATGGGCGGCCTCGGCCAGGCGGGCGACGGCCTGCGGTGTCAGCGCGGCCTGATGGCGCAGGTGATACCAGTCATCCGCCGAGCCTTTGCCGGCGAGGTAGGGCAGGTCGGTACGCTGGCGCTCACCGATATAGAAGAGGTAGGCGAGCATCGGCACATGATCACGTTGCTGGCCGCTGCCGAGCAGTTCGCAGACCGGCACATTCAGATGTTGGCCGAGCAGATCGAGCAGGGCAGCCTCGACCGCGGTGATCACGTTGTCCAGGCGCAGATTGATTTCGTGGGGCTGCTTGAGCACGCGTGCTTCGGATTCGGATGTGACCTGATGCTGGGTGGTCTGAGGCCCTTTGGCCGGCCCGGCGATGGCCTGGCGCAGACTATTGAGTATGCGGTTGTAGCGGCCGACCGATTGCCCGATCACCAGCTCGCGGCAGCGTTCCAGTGCCTGACGGATGCCTTCGCCACCGGGGACCTCGCCACAGCCGATGTGCCCGGTATTGTCCTTGAGCAGCACCAGATTGCGCGTGAAGTAGGGGGCGTGTGCGCCACACAGGTTGAGCAACATGCTGTCATGGCCGGCGACCGGGATGACCTGCATCTCGACTATCTGAGGTGTGCTGTTGCGGGAGGCTTCGTACATCTTGGCAGGGGCTCCAGACTTGGTGCGGCCCTCGGCCGCAATGGCGAAGGTACGGTTCAGTCTTGCACCGGGATCATCAGGCGATCCGCGCTGCAATGGATGAGAGCATGGGCAAAGATGGCGACGAAGCCAGTGCAGGCAGTGCTGTGCTGGCGAGCGCTGGCATCGATGTGGCGATGCGCAGGTTGGCAGCATGTAGCGGCAGTGAAGGTCTGTGACATGACCTGGCCTCGTTTGTTTTTATTGGAATGTCATAGGTTGTCGTATGACTTGGTGAAATTAGTACCAGCCTGTTCCTGACCTGTCAACGCCGCTCATGGCTAATGATGATTGCGCTGCCATTTCTTCTGGCGTGATCATGGAGCCTGCTCTAGTCTGAGCTTTGCGCTTGTGTAGCGGTTTTCCGGCGAGGTGGGCGAGGGCGGGTAAATCTTCGACGAACGGACGATATAAAAACTGGTGTTTTTTTTATTGTTGTACGATAACGTATCTCTACAGCTGCGGCTGACGCTATTCCTCACAACTCGCTTTACTAGGGTGTTCGCATAATGAATCCACAAGAACTTAAGTCCATCCTCTCCTCTGGTCTGCTGTCTTTCCCGGTGACCGACTTCGATGCCGCCGGTGATTTCAACCAGGCTGGCTACGTACGCCGCCTCGAGTGGCTGGCGCCTTACGGTGCTTCCGCTTTGTTCGCTGCCGGCGGTACTGGCGAGTTCTTCTCCCTGGCGCCGGATGAATACAGCGCCGTGATCAAGACTGCCGTGGATACCTGCGAGAAGTCCGTACCTATCCTGGCTGGCGTTGGCGGCCCGACCCGCGTGGCCATCCAGATGGCGCAGGAAGCCGAGCGCCTGGGCGCCAAGGGCCTGCTGCTGCTGCCGCACTACCTGACCGAAGCCTCGCAGGACGGTGTTGCCGCTCATGTCGAGCAGGTGTGCAAGTCGGTGAACATCGGCGTGGTGATCTACAACCGTAACGTCTGCCGCCTCAATGCCACTCTGCTGGAGCAACTGGCCGAGCGCTGCCCGAACCTGATCGGCTACAAGGATGGCCTGGGTGACATCGAGCTGATGGTGTCGATCCGTCGCCGCCTGGGCGAGCGCCTGACCTACCTCGGCGGCCTGCCGACCGCTGAAGTCTACGCTGCGGCTTACAAGGCCCTGGGTGTACCGGTCTACTCCTCGGCCGTGTTCAACTTCATCCCGAAAACCGCCATGGCCTTCTATCGCGCCATCGCCGCGGAAGATCACGCCACCGTTGGCAAACTGATCGACGATTTCTTCCTGCCGTACCTGGACATCCGCAACCGCAAGGCCGGCTATGCCGTGAGCATCGTCAAGGCCGGTGCCAAGATCGTCGGTTACGACGCCGGTCCGGTACGTGCTCCGCTGACCGATCTGCTGCCGGACGAGTACGAAGCCCTGGCCAAGCTGATCGAAGCGCAAGGCGCGCAGTAACACCGTAGATGGCCGCTCGCCTTGGCGAGCGGCCCAGTTGCGCTCCGGCAGGCCGGGCGCGAGTGCGTTGAACCATTGTCGAACCCGCATAAGAACAACAGGGTAACGCTCATGACTTCACAGATTTCTGCCGCTGTCGGCACTCCGCTGATCACCGAGCTGCAAGTCGTACCGGTCGCCGGTCAAGACAGCATGCTGCTCAACCTGAGCGGAGCCCACGGCCCGTATTTCACCCGCAACATCCTCATTCTCAAGGACAGCGCCGGCCATGTCGGTGTCGGCGAAGTCCCTGGCGGCGAGGGCATTCGCAAGACCCTCGAAGACGCTCGCTCGATCCTCGTCGGCCAACCGGTCGGCAACTACAACGCATTGCTCAATCAGGTACGCCGCGCCTTCGCCGATCGTGATTCCGGCGGTCGCGGCCTGCAGACTTTCGATCTGCGCATCACCATCCACGCCGTCACCGCGCTGGAGTCCGCGTTGCTCGACCTGCTCGGCCAGCACCTCGGTGTGCCGGTGGCTGCACTGCTAGGCGAAGGCCAGCAGCGCGATGCGGTGGAAATGCTCGGTTATCTGTTCTTCGTCGGTGACAAGGACAAGACCGATCTCGGCTACCGCGACGAGCGAGATGCCGATGACACCTGGGAGCGAGTTCGTAACCAGACCGCGCTGACCCCGGAAAGCATCGTCCAACAGGCCGAGGCCGCGCATGCGCGCTATGGCTTCAACGACTTCAAGCTCAAGGGCGGCGTGCTGCATGGCGAAGCCGAAGTCGAGGCGATTCGTGCCCTGGCTGCGCGTTTTCCCAATGCTCGCGTGACGCTCGACCCCAATGGCGGCTGGTCGCTGGATCAGGCCATCGCCCTGTGCCGTGACCTGCATGGCGTGCTGGCCTATGCCGAAGACCCGTGCGGCGCCGAGAACGGTTACTCCGGTCGTGAGGTGATGGCTGAGTTCCGCCGTGCCACCGGCCTGCCCACTGCGACCAACATGATCGCTACCGACTGGCGGCAGATGGGCCACACCATCTCCCTGCAATCGGTGGATATCCCGCTGGCCGACCCGCACTTCTGGACCATGGCCGGTTCCGTACGCGTGGCGCAGATGTGCAACGACTGGGGCCTGACCTGGGGCTCGCACTCCAACAACCACTTCGACATCTCCCTGGCCATGTTCACCCATGTCGCCGCGGCGGCGCCGGGCCGAGTTACCGCCATCGATACCCACTGGATCTGGCAGGACGGCCAGTATCTGACGCGCAACCCGTTGCGCATCGAAGGTGGCCTGGTCCAGGTGCCGAAAACGCCGGGTCTGGGCGTTGAGCTGGATTGGGATGCGCTGGCCAAGGCGCACGAGCTGTACCAGGTCAAGGGCCTGGGCGCGCGTGACGACGCAGTGGCCATGCAGTATCTGATTCCGGGCTGGACCTTCAATAACAAGAAGCCCTGCCTGGTGCGTTGAGCTAAGTCCGACGTCGTTCCGTGATCCTACTGTCCCGTAGGGTGGGCCAAAGCCCACCCTACGGATTGATGACCTTGTCTGACGCGGAACGCCGGCCGGCCCACCCTAGAGGCTGAACCTTTCCTTCTGTCTCACGAGCCTTGCCGATGCCAGATGCCAAACCGGGTCGTGTGCGCTACAGCATTCTGCTGATGCTGTTTCTGGTCACCACCATCACCTTCGCTGATCGCTCCAGCCTCTCCGTCGCCGGTTCGGCGATGCAGGCCGGGCTGGGCATCGACGCGGTGACGCTCGGCTATATCTTTTCGGCATTCGGTTGGGCCTACGTGATCGGGCAGATTCCCGGCGGTTGGCTGTTCGACCGCTTCGGCACCAAGCCGGTCTATACCCTGGCGCTGTTCATCTGGTCGGTATTGACCTTGCTGCAAGGCTTTGTCGGCTGGCTGCCGACCACCTGGGCGGTGACCTCGATGTTCCTGCTGCGGCTGCTGGTGGGCTTTGCCAGCGCGCCGTGCTTTCCCGGCAACGCGCGGATCATCGCCTCCTGGTTTCCCACCGCCGAGCGCGCTACTGCCACGGCCATCTCCAGTTCGGCGCAGTACGCCGCCACGGCGTTGTTCGCACCGTTGATGGGCTGGGTGGTGCAAACCATGGGCTGGCAAGCGGTGTTCATTGTGCTCGGCTGCCTGGGCCTGGCGCTGTCGTTCGTTTGGCTCAAACAGTTGCACGGCCCGCGTCAGCACCCGCGTATCGACGCGGCCGAGCTTGCTCACCTGGAACAGGGCGGGGCGCTGATCGATCTGGAAGGGCAGCGTGGTGGCAGTGGCGGTTCGCAGTGGGGCTACCTGGGGCTGCTGCTGCGCCAGCGCACCATGATCGGCATCTACCTTGGCCAGTATTGCAACAACGCCATTACCTACTTCTTTCTGACCTGGTTTCCGGTCTACCTGGTGCAGGCGCGCGGCATGAGTATTCTCGGTGCCGGGTTTGCCGCCGCCTTGCCGGCCATCAGCGGGTGTGTCGGTGGCGTGCTCGGCGGGCTGCTGTCCGATGGCATGCTGCGCCGTGGTCATTCACTGACCCTGGCGCGCAAGCTGCCGATGGTGCTCGGCTTGCTGCTGTCGAGCGCCCTGGTGCTGTGCATTTTCGTCGAGAGCGACACCGCCGTGGTGGCGCTGATGGCCCTGGCTTTCTTCGGCAAGGGTCTTGGCTCGCTGGGCTGGACGCTGGTGGCCGACACCTCGCCCCGGCAGATCCTCGGCTTGTCCGGCGGGCTGTTCAACACCTTCGGCAACCTGGCAGCGATCACCACACCTATCGTTATCGGCTACCTGGTCAGCCGTACCGGATCATTCGATTGGGCATTGGCCTATGTCGGCCTCAATGCCTTGCTGGCGGTCGTGAGCTTCGGCCTGATCGTCGGTCGTATTCACAGGGTCGAGCTGGACGCCACGTCCGGCTCGGCTTCCTGAGCGCACAACAGGAGCACGCAGCATGCAGTTGATTCCCCATCAGGATTCGCCCCGCTATATCCGCCTGCACCCGACCGACAACGTTGGTGTGGTGGTCAATGACCAGGGCGTTGCCGCAGGCGGCCAGTTCGACGATGGCCTGACGGCTATCGAAGGTATCCCGCAGAGCCACAAGGTGGCGCTGGTGGATATCGCCGAAGGGCAAGAAGTGGTGCGTTATGGCGAGGTCATCGGCTATGCGCTGAAACCCATTGCCGCCGGCAGTTGGGTCACCGAGCAGGTGCTGCGCATGCCCGAGCCGCCGGTGCTGGACAACCTGCCCAAGGCGACCATCAAGACCTCGCCCGGCGAGCCGCTGGAAGGCTATACCTTCGAGGGCTTCCGCAACCCGGACGGCAGCGTTGGCACCCGCAATATCCTCGGCGTTACCACCACCGTGCAGTGCGTGGTCGGCGTGCTCGATCACGTGGTCGAGCGCGTGCGCAAGGAAGTCTTGCCCAAGTACCCCAACGTCGACGACGTAGTGGCGCTGTCGCATAGCTACGGCTGCGGCGTGGCGATCAACGCGCCGGACGCCGTGGTGCCGATCCGCACCCTGTACAACATCAGCCGCAACCCCAACCTGGGTGGCCAGGCGCTGGTGATCAGCCTCGGCTGCGAGAAGCTGCAGGCCAACCAGTTGATGGATGGCGACCAGCTCACCAACGGCATGGACGAGGAAGACTGGCTGTTCCGTCTGCAGGATTCCGGCACCGGCTTCACCGGCATGGTCGAGCAGATCATGGGCATGATCGAGGAGCGCTTGAAAGTGCTCGACCAGCGTCGTCGCGAGACCGTGCCGGCTGCCGAGCTGGTGGTCGGCATGCAGTGCGGCGGCAGCGACGCCTTCTCCGGTATCACCGCCAACCCGGCCCTTGGCGTGGCCGCCGACCTGCTGGTGCGCGCCGGCGCCACCGTGATGTTCTCCGAAAACACCGAAGTGCGTGACGGCATCCACCTGCTCACCCCGCGCGCCGCCAGTGTCGAGGTGGCCGATGCGCTGATTCGCGAGATGGACTGGTACGACCGCTACCTGCAGCGCGGCATGGCCGACCGCAGCGCCAACACCACGCCGGGTAACAAGAAGGGCGGGTTGAACAACATCGTCGAGAAGGCCATGGGTTCGATCGCCAAGTCCGGCAACAGTCCGATTGCCGGCGTGGTCGCGCCGGGCGAGCGTATTCGTGGCAAGGGTCTTTGGTTCTGCGCCACGCCGGCCAGCGACTTCATCTGCGGCACGCTGCAGCTGGCGGCGGGTATGAACCTGCACATCTTCACCACCGGTCGTGGCACGCCTTATGGCCTGTCCATGGTGCCGGTGATCAAGGTGGCCACGCGTACCCAGCTGGCCGAGCGCTGGCCAGATCTGATCGACGTCGACGCCGGGCAGATCGTTTCCGGTCGCATGACGCTGGAGGAAATGGGTTGGCACATCTTCCAGCTCTATCTGGACGTGGCCAGCGGGCGCAAGCAGACCTGCGCCGAGCACCTGCGCCTGCACAACGACCTGGTGCTGTTCAACCCGGCGCCGGTGACCTGAGATGAGCAGCATGTCCGATAGTCTGCTCCAGGCATTGCGCGAGGCGGTCGGCGAGGCTGGCCTGATCACTGACGTCGAGCGCATGCAGAGCTACCTCAGCGACTGGCGCGGCGCCTACCGTGGCCAGGCGGCTGCGGTTTTGCGTCCGGCCTCGACCGAGGAGGTTGCTGCGGTGGTACGCCTGTGCGCGCAGGCCGGCGTTGCCCTGGTGCCACAAGGTGGCAATACCGGCCTGTGCGGCGGCTCGATTCCGGACGATACCGGTTCGCAGATCGTGCTATCGCTGACGCGCATGAAGCGCATCCGCGAAGTGGACGTGGCCAACGCCACCATCACCGTCGAAGCGGGGGTGATCCTGCAGCAGCTGCAGGAGGCCGCCGCCGAAGTCGGCCGGCTGTTCCCGCTGTCACTGGGCGCCGAGGGCAGCTGCACGGTAGGCGGCAACCTGGCAACCAATGCCGGCGGCACTGCGGTGCTGCGCTACGGCAATATGCGCGACCTGGCCCTGGGCCTGGAGGTGGTGCTGCCCGATGGGCGCATCTGGGACGGCTTGCGCGGGCTGCGCAAGGACAATACCGGCTACGATCTCAAGCACCTGTTCATCGGCAGCGAGGGCACCCTGGGCATCATCACCGCTGCCGTGCTCAAGTTGTTCCCTGCTGTGCGCAGCCTGACCACCGCCTGGGTAGCGCTGCCCGGCCCGCAGGCGGCCGTCGAGCTGATCGGGCAGATGCGCGGTCTGTGTGGCGACCGCCTGACCGGCTTCGAGCTGATGTCGCGGCAAAGCGTCGAGTTCGTCCTGCGTCATGTCGCCGGTGTCAGCGATCCGTTCGCCGACGCGCATCCCTGGTACGTGCTGATTGAGCTGAGTGACACCCAGCCCAACGCGCCCTTGAACGAGTTGCTGGAAGAGGGCCTCGGCGCTGCCTTCGAGCATGGCCTGGCGCTGGATGCCGTGGTCGCCGCCAGCGATGCGCAGGTACGCGCCTTGTGGGCGTTGCGCGAGGGCATCTCGGAAGCGCAGAACCACGAGGGGCCGAGCCTCAAGCACGACATCAGCGTGCCGGTCAGCCGTATTCCCGACTTCATCGCGCTTACCGATGCTGTATTGCAGCAGGCGTTTCCCGGTGTGCGCATCGTGGCCTACGGGCACGTTGGCGATGGCAACCTGCACTACAACATCAGCAAGCCAGTCGGCGCCGCGGATGCTGCGTTCAAGGCGCAGGCCGAAGCGATCATGCGCCTGATCTACGACCAGACCCTGCACTATGCCGGTAGCATCAGCGCCGAACATGGCCTGGGCCAGTCCAAGCGCCTGGCCGCGCAGCACTACAAGGCGCCGCTGGAGCTGGAGTTGATGGCCCGCGTCAAGCAGGCGCTGGATCCGGCCGGGCTGATGAATCCGGGCAAATTGCTGTAACAGGCCGTTGAAAAACGTAGGCGAGGCAGCCAGTGCAAGGCAAATGCAGGCGAAAAAGCGGAGTTTACGAACTGTAAATGAGCATTTTGATCGGACTCGCGCACGAGCCTGTATTTAACGCAGCAATGGCAACGCAGGTAGGTTTTCAACAGCCTGGTAAGTCGTACATTCGAGACAGGAGGTTCCATGAGCAAACCCAAGGTGCTGCAGATCGGCCCGCTGAGCGAGCGTTTCAACCGCGAGCTGGCCGAGGAATACGAGGTCAGCGCGCTGTGGCAACAGGCCGAGCCGCTGGCGTTCCTGCGTGAGCAGGGTGAGCAGTTCATCTACATGGTGTCCTCGGCACGTTTCGGCTGTACGGCTGACCAGCTCGCGCTGCTGCCGAATCTGCGTGCCATCTGCAGTTTCGGCGTGGGCTACGACCCCTATCCGCTGGAGCTGCTGCGGGACCGTGGCATCGTGCTCAGCACCACGCCGGACGTGCTCAACGACTGCGTGGCCGATCTGGCCATGGGCCTGATGATCGATAGCGCGCGGCGCCTGTCCGAGGCTGATCGCTTCGTGCGCAGCGGCGCCTGGAGTAGCACCACGGGCTTCCCGCTGGCGCGTCGAGTAAGCGGCAAGCGCCTGGGCATCGTCGGCCTCGGCCGCATCGGCGAGGCGGTAGCCATGCGTGCGTCGGGGTTCTCCATGCCGGTGCGTTACCACAATCGCCGTGCGGTCGAAGGCAGCCCTTACCAGCACGAACCCGATCTGCTGGCGCTGGCGCGCTGGGCGGATTTTCTGGTGCTGACCTGTCCGGGCGGCAAGGCCACCCATCATCTGATCAACGCCGAGGTGCTCGAAGCGCTGGGGCCGGATGGCTTTCTGATCAATGTGGCGCGCGGTTCGGTGGTCGATGAAGCGGCGCTGATCGCTGCACTGCAGCAGCAGGTCATCGGGGGTGCCGGACTGGATGTTTTCGAGCGCGAACCACTGGTTCCGACGGCGCTGCACGAGCTGGACAACGTGGTGCTGCTGCCGCATGTCGGCAGCGCCAGTGTCGAGACGCGTCAGCAGATGGCTGATCTGGTACTGGACAACCTGCGTGCCTTTATCGCCACCGGCAAGCTGCTTACGCCGCTGTAACCCATTCGTGTGGCGCGTCCGTCGCCACGCTTATCGCCGTAACGCCACAAGCGCTACGGCCGTTTCTCCCTAAACCTCACCTGCAGCACCGGCGCGCCACAAGCGCGCCGGGTTATCCCACTCTGCCTTGGGTAGGGAGCTTTGTGCGCACCAAGACAGGTACGTTACTCAGCGCGTACGGCGCACCCTACCGGCCCGAGGCTTTTCTACTGCGCACCAATAATGCACTTGCCTTGTCTGGCTGGTCAGGCTCTACACTATGTGGTTTTTCCGCAGGCAAGGACTCTCACCGTGCAGTCGGTCATCTCTATTCAGCAACTGAACAAGATCTATGCGTCCGGGCATCCTGCCCTGCAAGGCATCGACCTGGACATTCGCCAGGGCGAAATCTTCGCCTTGCTCGGCCCCAACGGCGCCGGCAAGACCACCCTGATCAGCATCATCTGCGGCATCGTCAATCCGGGTGAGGGCCGGGTGCTGGTCGGCGGCAAGGACATCGTCCGTGACTACCGCGCAGCCCGCTCGCAGATCGGCCTGGTGCCGCAGGAGCTGGTCAGCGACGTGTTCGAAACCGTCTGGGCGACGGTCAAGTTCAGCCGTGGCCTGTTCGGCAAGAAGCCCGATGCGGCCTACCTCGAGCAACTGCTCAAGGACCTGTCGCTGTGGGACAAACGTAACGCCAAGATCATGGAGCTGTCCGGCGGCATGAAGCGCCGGGTGATGATCGCCAAGGCGCTTTCGCACGAGCCGCAGATTCTCTTCCTCGACGAGCCTACCGCTGGTGTCGACGTGGAACTGCGCCGCGACATGTGGAACATGGTCAGGCGCCTGCGTGAGCGTGGCGTGACCATCATCCTCACCACCCATTACATCGAGGAGGCCGAGGAGATGGCCGACCGCATCGGGGTGATCAGCAAGGGCCGGATCATTCTGGTGGAAGACAAGCAGGTACTGATGCACAAGCTGGGCAAGAAGCAGCTGACCCTGCACCTGCAGCAGCCGTTGTCCTGCGTACCGGCCGAGCTGGCGCGCTACGGCCTGGAGCTGGCCGATCAGGGCCATGCCCTGGTGTTCACCTTCGATGCCCAGCACGAGAACACCGGCATCGCCGAACTGCTGCGTGACCTGGCGCAGCACGGTATCGACTTCAAGGATCTGCAGTCGAGCCAGAGTTCGCTGGAAGAAATTTTCGTGTCACTGCTGGAGGAGTCGCGCGCATGAACCTGTACGCCATCAAGGCTATCTACCTGTTTGAGCTGGCGCGCACCTGGCGCACCCTGCTGCAGAGCATCGCCACGCCGGTGATCAGCACCTCGCTGTATTTCGTGGTGTTCGGTTCGGCCATCGGTTCGAGCATGACCCAGGTGCAGGGTGTGAGTTACGGCGCCTTCATCATTCCGGGGCTGATCATGCTGGCGCTGCTGACCGAGAGCATTTCCAACGCTTCGTTCGGCATCTACATGCCCAAGTATTCCGGGAGCATCTATGAGCTGCTGTCGGCGCCGGTGTCCTATCTGGAGATTCTGATCGGTTATGTCGGCGCGGCGGCGACCAAGTCGGTGATCCTCGGCCTGATCATCCTGCTCACGGCGCGTCTGTTCGTTGATTTCGAGATTCAGCATCCCATCTGGATGGCGGCGTTTCTGGTGCTGACGGCACTGACCTTCAGCCTGTTCGGCTTCATCATCGGCGTCTGGGCCGATGGCTGGGAGAAGCTGCAGATCGTCCCGGCGCTGATCGTCACACCGCTGACCTTCCTCGGGGGCGCCTTCTATTCGATCAGCATGCTACCGCCGGCCTGGCAGACGGTGACCCTGTTCAACCCGGTGGTGTACCTGATCAGCGCGTTCCGCTGGAGCTTCTACGGCGTGTCCGACGTCAACGTCGGCGTCAGCTTGGCCATGGTGCTGGGCTTTCTGGCGCTGTGCATCCTGCTGGTGGGCTGGATTTTCAAGACCGGTTACCGGCTCAAGAGCTGAGTCTGGCCGGATAGCGGTATTCGCGGCTGAAGCCGCTCCTACAATCAGAGGCGTACGCGACCTATGTAGGAGCGGCTTCAGCCGCGAAACGTTGGAAACGAGGGGCGCATCTGCGCCTCTTGTTAATTTCAGTCTGCAGGGGGGAGTAAAACGCGCCGTGAATGGGTAGCGTACGAGAGGCGCTTTAGCGGCGATTCGCTTCGAGCCGTCGCGGCCAAAGCCCTTCCCACAGAAGCAGTTCCGCTCACTTCACCCGCAGTTCACACTCGAAGGTTTCCGCTGGCGGTACGTTCGGCTCCCACGGCTGCTGGTAGGTCAGCAGCAGCCTGCCTTCACCTGCCTCGCGCGCGGTAAAGCGCCAGGTCGAGATGCCGCCAGCGCCCACCAGTCCGGCATCTTCCGGGTTGCTGTACACCTCCGGACCAAGGCTTTGCAGCACGTTCGCCGCGGCGTCGCGCACCTCCCAGCGAAAGCCGGTGGTGGGGTTGCTCGGTAGGCTGAGAATCAGTTGCTGACCCTTGTTCAGCGTCAGCGGACACTGCCGGTCCTTCTTCAATTCCAGCGTGCCGGATTGATGGGCGCAGGCCGTAAGCAGGGCCAGGGCGGGCAGGGCAAGCAGGCGCAAGGTGGCGTGCATGAGGAACTCCAGTCGAACAAAAACTGGCCCAGCATAGCCGCACCGGGGGGCGGCACGCGAGCCGTAGGGTGCGCCGTGCGCACCACGGTCAGTCGAACAATACCTTGGCCACGTCGCCATAACGCTTGGCGAAGTGCACCGTCAGGCCTTCCTTGAGGTAGTCCGGCAGTTCCTCGTAACTGCCGCGGTTGGCCTCCGGCAGTATCAGCTCAAAGATCTTCTGCCGGCGCGCCGCGATCACCTTCTCGCGTACGCCGCCGATGGGCAGCACCTGCCCGGTCAGGGTCAGCTCGCCGGTCATGGCCACGCCCTTTTTCGGCGCCTGGTTGCGCGCCAGGGAGAGCAGGGCGCTGGCCATGGTGATGCCGGCGCTGGGGCCGTCCTTGGGCGTAGCGCCTTCCGGCACGTGCAGGTGGACGAAGGCCTGGTCGAAGAAGGTCGGGTCGCCGCCGAACTGCTTCAGATGCGAGCTGACGTAGCTGTAGGCGATCTCCGCCGATTCCTTCATCACTTCGCCGAGCTGGCCGGTAAGCTTGAAGCCGCGATTGAGCGTGTGGATGCGCGTCGCCTCGATCGGCAGGGTGGCGCCGCCCATGCTGGTCCAGGCCAGGCCGGTGATCACCCCGGTGCCGGCCAGCACCCGCTCGTTACGGAACACCGGCATGCCGAGGGCTTCCTCGAGATCCTTGGCGCCGATGCGGATTTTCGCCTCGGGATCCTCCAGCAGTTTCACCACCGACTTGCGCACCAGCTTGCCCAGCTGTTTCTCCAGCTGGCGTACGCCGGCCTCGCGGGCATAGCCTTCGATCACCGCACGCAACGCTGCATCGCTTATGCTCAGCCGCGTCTTCGGCACGCCGGCCTTTTCCAGCTGCTTGGGCCACAAGTGGCGCTTGGCGATGGCGAGTTTTTCCTCGGTGATGTAACCGGACAGGCGGATCACTTCCATGCGGTCGAGCAGCGGCCCGGGGATGGAGTCGAGGGTGTTGGCGGTGCAGACGAACAACACCTTGGACAGATCCAGGCGCAGATCCAGGTAATGGTCGAGGAATTCGACGTTCTGCTCCGGGTCCAGCGTTTCCAGCAGCGCCGAGGCGGGGTCGCCCTGGTAGCTGGTACCCATCTTGTCGATCTCGTCGAGCATGATCACTGGGTTCATCACTTCGGCTTCCTTCAGCGCCTGCACCAGCTTGCCGGGCATGGCGCCGATGTAGGTGCGGCGATGGCCCTTGATCTCCGCCTCGTCACGCATCCCGCCCACCGAGAAACGGTAGAACGGCCGGCCGAGCGATTCGGCGATGGACTTGCCGATGCTGGTCTTGCCCACACCGGGCGGGCCGACCAGCAGCACGATGGAGCCGGCGATCTCACCCTTGAAGGCGCCGACGGCGAGGAACTCGGTGATGCGCTGCTTGATGTCGTCCATGCCGGCGTGGTGCTTGTCCAGCACCTTGCGTGCGCGGCCCAGGTCGAGCTTGTCCTCGCCGTGAACGCCCCAGGGCAGGGCGGTGGCCCAGTCCAGGTAGTTGCGCGTGACGGCGTATTCCGGCGAACCGGTCTCCAAGATCGACAGCTTGTTCAGCTCCTCGTCGATGCGCTTCTGGGCCGGTGCGGGCAGGGTCTTGCCTTCGAGGCGGGCGAGGAACTCCTCACGGTCGGCACTCTTGTCGTCCTTGCTGATGCCCAGCTCCTGCTGGATCAGCTTGAGCTGCTCCTTGAGGAAGAATTCGCGTTGGCGCTCGCCGATCTGCTTGTTCACCTCGGCCGACAGCTCTTTCTGCAGGCGGCCGACCTCCACTTCCTTGCGCAGCAGCGGCAGCACCTTTTCCATGCGCTTGAGCATGGGCACGGTATCCAGCACTTCCTGCAGCTCGTGGCCGGAGGCGGTGGTCAGGGCGGCGGCGAAATCGGTGAGTGGCGACGGGTCGTTGGGGCTGAAGCGATTGAGGTAATTCTTCAGCTCCTCGCTGTACAGCGGGTTGAGCGGCAGCAGCTCCTTGATCGCATTGATCAGCGCCATGCCGTAGGCCTTGACCTCGTCACGCGGATCGTTCGGCGCCTGTGGATATTCCACTTCGGCCAAGTACGGACCGCGGCGGCTGAGCCAGCCGCGAATGCGCACGCGGGTCAGGCCTTGGGCGACGAACTGCAGTTTGCCGCCTTCCTCGCTGACGTGATGTACACGCACCAGCGTGCCGTGCTCTGGCAGGGTATCGAGGTCGAACTCGCCATGTTCGTCCGGCTGGGTGTCGACGAAGAACACTGCCAGGCATTTATGCTCGGTATTGCCGACGCGAGTCAGCGTGCGGCCCCAGGGCTGCTGGTTGACCATGACCGGCAGCACCTGCGCCGGAAAGAACGGGCGGTTGTGGATGGGGATGATGTAGAGCTTGTCCGGCAACTGCTGTGCGGGCAGTACCAGGCCGGTGCTATCGGCCTTGACGTGAACTTCGACAGCTTCGGGGGTGTTGTCCTGATCGTTCATGGAGCACCTTTGCGTGTACGTTGGTAGCTACATGGGGCGAGTGCAGGATTTTTTCAACGTTTCAGTCGAGGCTCAGGCGAATGCCTTGCAGGCGCTGCTCGATCAGTGGGGTGAGCAGTGCGAAGCACTCACCGGGCGCCAGGCGAATCTGTGCCGACTCGATCAGGTCACTCTGCAGGCGCTCGATCAGCGCGAGCAGATGCGAGTCCTGCTCCTGATCGAGCATGCGGTTGCAGAGAAAGCGCAGTTGCATCTGCAGCCCAGGCGGGCAGCGCTCGTAATTGGCCGCGCGTACCGCCAGGCCGCGCAGCCTGGCCAGGTCTTCTAGCGAGCGGCAGGCCTCGCCGAGCCCGCGAATTCTGGGGTGATGTTGACGATAGAGGCGATCTTCGAGTTGTTCGATCACCGTTAGCAGTGTTTCGATCAGTCGGCAGTGGGCATCGAAGTCAGCGGGTTTGCGGCGCAACTGCGGCCAGTGTTGCTGCAGCGGAGGGAGCTGCATGCTGGCGCCGGGCCAATTCAGCCACAGCTGATCCAGCTGCTGCGCCTGCGTATTGCGCTGCGCGACGCTCGCGGCGTCCTGCTGTGCGCCCAGCCCACGATGTTTCTGCAGAGCCTGAAGCAGGTCGAGGCAGCGCTGCACGATCTCGGTGTCCGCCTGTTTGCTGGCTTTCAACTGGCGATTCTCCGCGCGGTGGGTGAGCCAGTAGCTCAATGTGAGCAGCGCGACCAGCAGGGTCAGAAAAATGAGGGCGGCATCGCTCATCGGGGTTCGCTTGTCAGGGGCGGTCGAGAGTAGCGAAGCAACTCTCCTGCCATTCGTCGGAGGTTGTGTAATGCGGTTCAGCGGGATTGATCGGGTGCACGGTAATAGGGCCTGAAGCTGTCCAGAGCTGCGAATTGGTGCGTTGGTTGCTATAGGTGCAACCATTTCGCTGATAGGTGGTTGCGGCGTTTTTCCTTGGAAAGGAGTAAAGTGCAACCCTTGTTTCGTGCTGCCAGTCTTTTGCGATGCTGCAAGCCCGTGTGATCCGCCTGGATGAACAGGCCCATGAACATGCCCATGATCATCACCAGTTGGTGATGTCCCTGGTCGGCCGCGCCGAATTCGAGGTCGGCGGCCGCGGTGGGGAAGTCTGCCGTATGCGCGCCTGCCTGGTCCCGGGCGATGCCGCCCACCAGTTCGCCGGCATGGGCGACAACCGCATGCTGATTCTCGATCTGGACGAACAGGACACCCCCAGCGAAGACCTGGAGCTGCTCCACCGTCTGTTCGAAACACCGCGTTATCCCGCCCTTGATGTCGATTTCCAGCACCTGCTGAGCTATGCCGGCGCAGAGCTGGAGCGCTACGGCAGCGACTCCATCCTCGCGCGTTCTCTCGGCGGCGTATTGCTCCGTGCTCTGCACCTGCGTCTGTTTGGCGAGCAGCGCCGGCAGCCGCAGGGGGCACTGGATCTGCAGCGCCTGGATGATTACATCGGCGAGCACCTGGCACGGCGTATCAGCGTCGCCGAGCTAGCGCACGAGATGTGCCTTAGCCCCAGCCACTTCCACGCCCAGTTCAAGGACAGCGTCGGCCTCACGCCACACCAGTACCTGCTCCAGACCCGCCTCGACCGCGCCGCGCGCATGCTGCGCGAGAGCAACCTGCCGCTGGTGCGTATCGCCGAGGAATGTGGTTTCTCCAGCCAGAGTGCGTTGACCACAGCCATGCGCCGCTATATGGGCCTGACCCCGAAACGTCTGCGCGCTGCATAGCGCCGCTGCTGGCCAATTGCTGCTGGCCGGTTCGCCGCCGGCCAGCTAGGCTGTTAATTCCGTACGCCAAACTCGGTTGCCAAGATGGCATGTAATCCTGTGGACGCCCCGGCCGCCGGCTCGGGCCAAGGCTCGCGCATGAGTGGTCGCAATTCCCGCCTGCTCCCCCTCGTTCTGTTCTCCGCCCTGGTCCTGCCCGGCCCGGCGCATGCCGCTGCGCTGCATGCCGATCTGCTAGACACCGCCGGCCAACCGCTGGCCGATGCGGTGATCAGCCTGAACGGCCCGCTGGACGGATCCCAGGCTCCAACGTCGGCGCTCATGGATCAGCGCGACAAGCAGTTCCAGCCCCATGTGCTGGCGGTTCGTACCGGCACCCTGGTGTCCTTCCCCAACAGCGACGATATCCGCCATCAGGTCTACTCCTTTTCGCCGGCCAAGCGTTTCGAGCTGCGCCTGTACCAGGGTACGCCGAGCGAGCCGGTGCTGTTCGACAAGCCCGGGCTGGTGGTGCTGGGCTGCAATATCCACGACTGGATGCTTGGCTATATCTATGTCACCGACGATCCCTGGTTCGCCGTCAGCGACGAGAACGGTCGCGCGACCATCGCCGGGCTGCCGGCCGGTCGCTACGCCGTGACCCTCTGGCACCCGGGTAATCCGCAATTGTTGCCGCAGTCCGCCGGCGAGCTGCAGGTGCAGGCGCAGACGCTGAGCCAGCGGTTCACCCTGGCCAGCAGCGGCCCTGCCGAGCCGCCCGCGCCGCCGGCGCCGAGCACGTTCGGCGAGGCTTTCAGGAAGGCCGCCGAAGATGCTGCGCAGTAGCTTCCAGGCGCGCATCAGCGGCGTCCTCATCCTGCTGTTGCTGGTGGTGATCGGCGCCCTCTATGTCGCGGTGAAGGCCGCCACCGATGCCGCAGTGCGCGCCCAGGCGCAGGAGCAGCTGAACGTCGGCAGCCTCGTCTTCGAGCAACTGCTGGCGCTGCGCAGCGACCAGCTGCAGCAGGCCGCCCAGGTACTGGCGGCCGATTTCGGCTTCAAGGAGGCGGTGGCCAGCGGCGATGCGCCGACCATCCGCTCGGCACTGGCCAACCAGGGCGCGCGCATCAACGCCGACGCGGTGTTCCTGCTGGGGCTGGACGGCAGCCTGCAGGTGAGCACCGACCCGGACATCGACGCCGAGGCGCTGGCCCGTCTCGACGGCCAGCTGCAGCTGCCACAACGCGACGGGGCGCGGCTGTTCCTGCTGCCCATCAGCAGGCAGATATATCTGCTGGTGGATGCCACAGTGAGCGCACCGCTGCCGATCGCCCGAGTGCTGATGGGCTTTGCCGTGGACCGCGAATTCGCCCTGCAACTGCGTGAGCTGACCCACCTGGAGCTGAGCCTGGTGGCCAGTCGCGACGGTGCGGCGCCGACCTGGATCAGTACTCTGCCGGCCAGCGCCCAGGCCCTGTTGGAAGCGCAGATGAAGGCCGCCGGCGCGATGCCGCAGCGTCTCGACGGCGGCAGCGAGCATTACTTCGGCCAGCATCTGCAACTGGCCAGCGGCCCCGGCTATCGCGTCGAGGCGCTGCTGCACAAGTCCCTCGGCGAAACCGAGGCGGCGTTCGCACAGCTGGATCGGCGCATCCTGCTGATCAGCCTGGGGGCCATGCTCGCCTCGCTGGTCGGCGCGCTGTTGCTGGCACGCAGCGTGTCGCGGCCGGTGCGCGATCTGGCCGCTGCCGCCCAGCGCATCGGCCGTGGCGACTATCAACAGCCGGTGGCCCTGGCCCGCAGCGACGAGCTTGGCCTGCTGGCGCTGGCGGTCAATGACATGCAGCGCGGCATCGCCGAGCGCGAGCGGCAGCTGGCGCACAACGCCCTGCACGATGTGCTGACCGGTCTGCCCAACCGCACCCTGGCCCTGGAGCGGCTGGGCAGCGCGATCACCGCCGGGCGACCCACCGCGCTGCTGTACCTGGGTATGGGCAACTTCGCCGCGATCAACGAGAGCTGCGGCCAGGGCGGCGGCGACCTGGCCCTGCAGCAGCTGGCCCGGCGCCTGCAAGCGACCCTGCGCCCCGGCGACAGCTTGGCGCGCCTGCTGGGCGACGAGTTCCTCCTGCTGCTGGAACAGTGCGATGGCGACAGCGCGGTGGCCAGCGCCGACCGCCTGCACCAGCTGTTGCTCAAGCCGCTGCGCATCGGCACCATGGACGTCGCCCTGGACTGCCGTATCGGCATCGCCGCCTACCCGGCCGACGGTGACACGCCGGACGATCTGCTGCGCCGTGCGCGCATCGCCATGCAGGACGCCGCCCAGCAACCCGGTCGCCTGCAGCTCTACCAGCAGGGCCGCGACGCCGCCCAGCAGCGGCAGGTCCGCCTGATCCGCGATCTGCGCCACGCCGCCGCGCAGGGCCAATTGCTGCTGCACTACCAGCCCAAGCTGGATATCCGCGAGGGCCTCGTGCGCCAGGCCGAGGCGCTGCTGCGCTGGCAGCATCCGCAGCTGGGCATGGTATCGCCCGGTGAATTCATTCCGCTGGCCGAGCGCACCGGCAGCATCCAGCTACTCTCTGCCTGGGTCATCGAGGAGGCCATGCGCCAGCTGCAGGAATGGGACGGGCGCGGCGTCTGGGTACAGCTGTCACTGAACATCTCTACCACAGACCTGCTTGACGCCGAGCTGCCGGGGCGCGTTGG
Source organism: Ectopseudomonas toyotomiensis (assembly GCF_017167985.1). Classification (NCBI taxonomy): domain Bacteria; kingdom Pseudomonadati; phylum Pseudomonadota; class Gammaproteobacteria; order Pseudomonadales; family Pseudomonadaceae; genus Ectopseudomonas; species Ectopseudomonas toyotomiensis. Next base: position 3,638,357 of record NZ_CP070505.1, read on the forward strand.
CGCACTGCTGGCACGCTACCGGGTGGCGCCGGAGCAATTGATCTTCGAAATCACCGAGAGCGGAGTGATGCTCGACCCCGAGCGCGCGTTGCAGGTACTGCACGGCTTGCGCGGCTACGGCATCGGCCTGTCGGTGGACGATTTCGGCACCGGCTATTCCTCGCTCGCGCAGCTCAAGCGCATGCCGGTGCAGGAGTTGAAGATCGACCAGAGTTTCATCCGTGAGCTGGACGATCACAGTGAGGACTCGGTGATCGTTCGTTCCACCATCGAAATGAGCCACAGCCTGGGCCTGAAGGTGGTGGCCGAGGGCGTCGAACTGGCGTCCGGCCTGGATCTTTTGCAACGTTGGCACTGCGATACCGCACAGGGCTATCTGATCAGTCGACCGCTGGCCGCCGAGGCTTTCGAGGCCTGGCTGGCGCAACCGTATCGCTCTCCTCTGGCCAAGGTGCACTGAAGCATGCGACTCACTTATCTGTTGGGCCTGTGCCTGTGCGGCGAGTTGGCAGTTGCCGGCGAAGGCCGCCTGCTGGTCACCGGCGGTGCCACCAGCCTGGAGGGCGCCGCCGGCGGCGGGATCATGCCCTGGGCGGTATTGGCCGGTTACGGAGAGCGCGGCGAATGGGGCGCGGACGTGTTCGTCACCCGCGTCGAGACCGGCGACTACCGCCTCGACGTGGCCGGCGTGGCGGCGGCTTACGGTAACCGCATCGAGCTGTCCTACGCGCGCCAGCGCTTCGACCTCGGCACCCTGGCGCGTGATCTGCGCCTGCCGGACAACAGCCTCAGCCAGGACGTGGTCGGCCTCAAGCTGCGCCTGGCCGGCGACCTGATCTACGACCGTCTGCCGCAGATTTCTCTCGGCCTGCAGCACAAGCGTCAGCGCGACTTCCTGGTGCCCAGCCTGGTCGGCGCGCAGCGCCGCGAGGACAGCGACGGCTACCTGGCGGCCAGCCGGCTGATTCTCGGCGGCGCATTCGGCTATAACCTGCTGCTCAACGCCAACCTGCGCTACAGCCGGGCCAACGAACTGGGCCTGCTGGGCTTCGGCGGCGACCGTCGCGACCGCCATTCCTGGCTCAAGGAAGGCTCGGTGGCGGTGCTGCTGGATCGGCACTGGGCAGTGGGTATCGAGTATCGGGAAAAACCCGACAACCTGAGCTTTGCCGGCGAGAGCGACTGGGCCGATCTGTTCGTCGGCTACTTCCCGAGCAAGAACCTGGCTGTGGTGCTGGCCTACGCGCGGCTCGGCGAGATCGCCACGCTGGACAACCAGGACGGTGTATACCTGTCCGTGCAGGGGAGTTTCTGAACATGCGCCTGGCCATGCTCTGCCTGCCGCTGCTGCTGGCGGCCTGCGCCCAGCAGGCGCCGCGTGACGATGGCCTGTACCGCGCCCTGGGCGAGGAGCCCGGTATCGTGCGGATCGTCGAAAGCATGCTGCTGGGCTCCGCGCGCGATCCGCGCATCGCCCGGCATTTTCTCGACATCGACATCGAGCGTCTGCGCGAGAAGCTGATCGAGCAGCTGTGCTTCGAGAGCGGTGGCCCCTGCGTCTACACCGGCGACAGCATGGAGGAGAGCCACAAGGGCCTGCGCCTGACCCCCAGCGACTTCAACGCCCTGGTCGAGCACCTGCAGGACGCCATGGAGGCCGAGGGCGTGCCGACGCCAGCGCAGAACCGCCTGCTGGCGCGCCTGGCGCCGATGCGCGGGCAGGTGATCGACCGCTAGCGAGCGGGGCGCCCGGGTTCAGGCGTAATTCTGCGGGCTGAGCTTGCGCTCGATCAGCTCGATCAGAATGTGCAGGGTCTTGATGTGCAGTTCCTGCACGCGGTCGGCGAAGTCGCCGCCCGGGGCGCAGATGCACACGTCGGCCAGGCTTTCCAGCAGCGAGCCGGGTTTGCCGGTCAAGGCGATCACCTTCACACCCAGCGTCTTGGCGGCTTCGGCAGCCTTGACCACGTTTGGGCTCTTGCCGCTGGTGCTGATGGCGATCAGTACGTCACCTTCGCGGCCATGGGATTCGATATAGCGCGAGAAGATGAAGTCGTAGCCGAAGTCGTTGGCCACGCAGCTGATGTGGCTTGGGTCGCTGATCGACACGGCGGCGATGCCGGGACGGTTCTTGCGGTAGCGCCCGGTCAGCTCCTCGGCGAAGTGCATGGCGTCGCACATCGAGCCGCCATTGCCGCAGGAAAAGGCCTTGCCCTTGTTCTCGAAGCTCTCGACCAGCAGCTCGGCGGCCTTCTGGATGTTGCCCAGGGTCTGTTCGTTGGCGAGGAAGGCCTCCAGCGCGCGCTGGGCCTCCTGCAGGCTGTTGCGGATGTGTTCGATCATCGCGTCAGAACCTCAAGGGAGTTCAGGGCTGGAATAGAAGGCCGTCAGCACTTTCACCAGGTGCTCCAGGTCGTGGCTGCCGGCCAGTTCGCGGATCGAGTGCATGGCAAAGGTGGGCAGGCCGATATCGACCGTGCGCACGCCGAGCTGGCTGGCGGTGATCGGGCCGATGGTGGAGCCGCAGGCCATGTCGCTGCGCACCACGAAGCTCTGCACCGGCACTTCGTTCTCCAGGCAGAGGTGGCGGAAGAAGCCGGCAGTCTCGCTGTTGGTGGCGTAGCGCTGGTTGCTGTTGATCTTGATCACCGGGCCGGCGTTGAGCTTGGGACCGTGGTTGCCATCGTGCTTGTCGGCGTAGTTCGGGTGCACGCCGTGGGCATTGTCGGCCGATACCAGCAGCGAACGCTGGATGGTGCGCACGAAGGCGTCACCGTCTGGCAGCACGCGGCGCAGTACCTGCTCGAGGAAGGGGCCGTCGGCGCCGCAGGCCGAGCAGGAGCCGACTTCTTCGTGGTCGGTGCAGACCAGCACGCAGGTTTCCTCGTCGTCTGCGTCGATCAGCGCCTGTAGGCCGGCGTAGCACGACAGCAGGTTATCCAGGCGTGCACTGGCGATGAAGTCCTGGTTGAGGCCGACGATGGCGGCGCTCTGGGTGTCGTAGAAGCTCAGCTCGTAATCCAGCACCGCGTCCGGGTTGAAGTCGTGCTCCATGGCCAGCTGTTCGGCGAGCAGGGCGCGGAAATCGGCGGTTTCGCTGCTGGCGAGCTGGGCCAGGATCGGCGGCAGCTCGTTCTGCGGGTTGATCGCCCAGCCCTGGTTGGCCTCACGGTTGAGGTGAATGGCCAGGCTGGGAATCACGGCGATGGGCTGATAGAAGTCGATCAGCTGGCTTTCGACCTTGCCGTCGCGGCGGTAGGTTACGCGGCCGGCCAGCGACAGGTCGCGGTCGAACCAGGGGGCGAGCAGGGCGCCGCCGTAGACTTCCACGCCGAGCTGGAAGAAGCCCTGGCGCTGCAGCTCCGGGTTTGGCTTGACGCGCAGGCATGGGCTGTCGGTATGCGCGCCGACCAGGCGAATACCGCCGTCCACGGCCGGGCGCTTGCCAAGCTTGAAGGCGATGATCGAGGAGTCGTTGCGGGTCACGTAATAGCGGCCGCCAGCTTCAGTGTGCCAGGTTGCGCGCTCGTCGAGGTGACGATAACCGGCGGCTTCCAGGCGCATGGCCAGGCTGGTGGTGGCATGGAAAGGGGTCGGCGAGGCGTTGAGGAAATCGAGCAGGCCTTGAATCAGTTCTTCGCGCATGTATCACTCCGGGCAGCGATGGCGCAGTGTAACCGTTTTGCCTGTTCTTGGCAGAGCGGCGCGTGCATGGCCCGGATAGAGAACCGCAATATTGCGTGAGGAACGGCCGCATCAGGTGATGGGGCCCCCGGAACAAAAAACGGATACCGACAGAGCCCCGAACCGCCGGTATCCGTAAGCTGCAAATCAGAATTTGTAGGTGGCTGATAGGCTGAACACATCTCCCCTGGCGCTCACTTCGCCATCCGCGCGTGCGCCGCCCAGGCGATCCTGGTTGACGGTGCGCAGGCGCGCCTTGTCGACGAACTGGCGGGAGTAGGCCACGTCGAGGCTCAGATTGGGTTCGGTGGCGAAGCGGTAGCTGCCACCGAGAGAGACGAAGGTGCGGTCGCCATCGGGGATGCGAGCATCACGGGTGGAGTTGCGCGTTGGCGTCTGATCCAGGGCCACGCCTGCACGCAGAATTAGCTGATCGGTAGCGCGGTAATCGCCGCCAATCGAGTACATCCAGCTATCCCTGTAGTTGTAGGGGATTGCCACCAGGGTGTTGCCGTTGGATTTCAGGGTGAGATTCTTGAATGATGACCACTGGGTCCAGGTGACGCTGGCACCCAGTGAGAGACGGTCATTGAACTCATGCACCCAGTCGAGTGTAGCGCTGGCAGGTACATCCAGGCGGGACTTTGCATTGGCGCCATTTGAATTCAGGCTCAGGCCGGGAAAGGCCTGCTCGACGGCTGTCTGGTCGCTTCCAAAGAACGGGTCGTCCATCAGGAACCGGGAGAACTCATCCGCATAGAAGTTGTACTTGCCCTCGAGCTTGTTACGAATGCGGGCATGGTAATTGAGGCCCAGAGTGTCGCGATCGGTGGGTTTCCAGGCGATGCCGGTAAACCAGCCAAAGGAGGTATTGTCCACCTTGACACGGATCAGGGCATCGCTGAGACCCGAGGGAAGGCCTATATTCAGCTCTGACGTGGGTGTGCCAGCAGCGGCCAGAAGATCGATGTTCTGACTGATGAAGCCTTTGGTGTTCTGAACGATGACGCCACCACCAATCGCGAAGGTATCGTTGACCTTGAACGACAGCGAGCCGGTCAGACCAACCGTTTCGATCTTGGTATCGACAGCGAAGTCCTGACCTTTCCAGTCGCGATCCCAGGTCGTTCTGGCCCCCATAGGCACTACCTGGCTCAGGCCGAAGCTCAGCCGATCGTTGATCGGCATGACCAGGAAGCTGGTGGGCAGCACTGCAGCGAAGCCGCCTTGGCCGCCGTCATTGGTAACGGCGCCATTATCGATAATGCCGCCTGTTGGGTTGCCATCCGCATCGCGCTCAAAATCCCGATTCGCGCGCAAGTCGCCTTGATAGTCGTAAACATTACCTTTGAACTTCAAGCTGACACGTGCGTGGTGCACGGATACCTGGGCAATATTCTGATCAATAAAGGCCATGGCCGCTGGGTTATTGAACGCGGCGCTGGGGTCGTTCTTCCACATCGAACCGCCAGCAAATGCACGACCCCAGCCAGGGGTGCCGTAAGTTGGTACGCCGAATGCGCCGGCATGGGCTTGTGAAGTGATAAGAATCGAACCGGTCAGTGTGGCAATGCAGAGTGTTCGATAGGTTCTGGCAGATACTGCTTTGTTATTGTTTTGCATGGCTGATCTCTTGTAGGGAGAACTTTTATTCGATAACTCGCACGCTTGTGGAATTTCTTAACAAGCGTGCGAGTTATTACTTCTTGTCGGTCGATTGGATCAGTTGACCGAAATGCCCGGCGCCGTGACGCTCAGCGAGCGTACGGTGCAGCCACCCGCCAGGGACTGTGCGGACGTGATGCTCAGGTTGTTGCTGGAGTTGATCCATTGCGCGTTGATGGTGGTCGGGCCTGCGCAGTTGGAAGCCGGAATAAAGGGAGGAGCCCCGGCAATGGTGAAACCCACGCCGGAAACGGTGCCGGCCCAGGTATTGCCACCGTCGGAACTGGTGGTGGGGGTCAGCGTCCAGGGCAGACCGGTGATTTTCGCCTGTGTGCACAGCGAACTGCCGCTGACGGTTACGCCGGTGATGCTGGCGCTGGCACCGCCAGCATCCACGCTGCCATTGAAGACGACGTTGCAGTTCACCGTGGCGCCGAAGGACGAAGGCCCGGAAACGCCAATGGTTCCGGTCGCGGTAAAGGTGGAGCCGGTAATGGTGGCAGCTGAGGCCATGCTCGATACACCCAGGCCGATCACCAGGGCACCCATGGCGGCAAACAGTTTATGGTTTTTCATTGTTTCCTCACTAACAGATTGTTGTTGTATGTATGGCTGTTACGAGATGCACAACAAAACACTGACCTATCTCTTCCAGCCCGAACTTCCCGAACAGTCCCGAGTGTTTTTCAGGCAGGCGCTCGGGATACAGCTAACTTCATGCAGGTGTCGCCATGTGCATGCAGTTGACTGTTTTGCAGGCGAAGCAAAAGTTCGCCGAATCGTGGTGAAACGTCCTTATTTCTTGCCGGGTGTAATGGCTGAAGAAATAGAGTGGGAGGCCGCAACATGCCTAGGCGTGATGTGATTGCGCCCAGATAGAAAACAGGAGCGAATAAAGAGTTGCCTAGCGAGCAGTTCCATCTGGTTCAAGCTCCCCGTTATGTGTTGGCAGGACCGTTCGAGTTGAGCGATATGCAGACCGTGCGGTGCAATCGGCGGGCTCGTTGTCTGCCTCTAAGGTAATCTTCCGTGGCGAAAGAAAACCCCAGCCAAGGATGGGTAGGACTGCTGACCGATCGATCAACTGCGAGTAACCGGGAAGAAGCTACACACCGCCTGTCGCCGATCCATACCAATGGATGGGGCGGTGGGATCAGTTGGGGACTCGTACGTAACCGGGCTCGAGTCCGAAGACTTCCAGCCCCTCAGGCATCGAACGACCGGCCTCGATTTCGACCACGCTGACGGGATGCTGGGGTGTGCTGCGGTAGTCGAGTAGCCACTTGCCCCCAGCGCGACGCATGGCGGCGCTGGGCACCACGAGCGCTGCGGGATTGTGATAGGTGAGGATGCTCAGCTTGGCGCTCATGCCGAGCCTGACCCTATGCATCTGGGCCTCATCCAGCGCGGGGATGACCACCACCACCTCGAACTGCGCACTGCCGCTGGAGGTGCTGGTGAGCGCCTGCCCGCCAACCACCTTCAGGCTGCCGTGCAACTGCTGCCCCTCGAAGCCGTCGCCGGTAACCTCCACCGGCTGGCCTTCCTGAAGCTGATTGACGTCCAGTTCGGCGACCCGCGCGATGACTTTCAGCCCCTCGATGCTGGCGAGGCCGAGCAAGGGTTGCCCCTGGCTGACCCGGCTGCCGGCCTGTATGGGGCCTCTGGCCACCTCCTCGGCGCTGATGCCGGGCGCTTGCACGACGATGCCGGAAAACGGCGCCAGTACCTCGCGCGACGCCAGTTGCTGCTTGAGTGCCTGATATTTGACCTCGGCATTGGTCAGCTCCATTTCGGCGATCTGTCGGTATTCGCCTTGACCTCGCTGGAGCGCGCTTTCCAGTTCGGCTTGCGCCGCACGCAGGTCGAGGCGCTGGAGCTGGGTCTGCCTTTGCAGGTCTTCCAGCTCGTTGCGTGGCACGATGCCCTTTTCGTGCAGAGCCTGGGTTTCCTTGAGTTTCTGCTCGTTGCCGTCCAGGCTCATCTGCACGCTGCGCAACGCGCGCCGGGCGCGGCTGACTTCCTGGCCGTTTTCCCAGTCCTGCAGTTCACGCACGTTGCGCCGTGCCTTGAGCAGGGTCGAGAGGGCTTCGCGTACCTGTGTCTCCAGTTCGCTGGCGTTCATTTCGAGCAAGCGTTCGCCTTTGACGACGCGTTGCCCCGGCTCGACTAAGAGGCTGGCGACATTGCCGTTGAAGGGCGCGCTGATGGTGAGTGTGCGCTCTGGCTCGATGCGCCCGACCAGGCCGATGCGATGTTCCAGGACACTGGGTTGCACGGCCTGCCAGTGTCCGGAGGCTGGCTCGACGCTGGCGTCCGGGCGGGTCTGCAGGAGCAGTGGCGCGGTTACGCCGAGCAGCAGGGCGAGTGCGGCGATTGCCAGGCGTAGCCTGCGCCGGCGCGTCGATTCAATGGTCATTGATGATGATCTCCCAGCTTTCCAGCGTCATGCCCAGGGTCAGATCCAACTGCGTCTGTGCGTTGAGGTAGGCGATCAGCGCGTTGAGACGGGCGTTCTCGGCGTTCTGCAGATCGCTCTCGAAGCTGAGCACCTGAAAGTTGCTGGAGCGCCCGGCGGCCAGCTTGTCCCGTTCGATCGACAGTTTGCGCTGGGACAGCTCCACGCCGCGTTGGGCGATCTCGTATTGCCGCCAGCGGGTGCCGAGGTCACGCACCACATCCTTGACGTTGCGTATCAGCGTCTGCCGGCTTTCTTCCAGTTGCAGTTGCTGATCCTCGACGTTGATCCGGGCATGCACTTCGCCCTGGCGTCGGCTCAGGTCGCCGATGGGAATGTCCAGGCGCAGCCCGGCATAGCTGTCCCAGCGTCTCTCCCCGCCGCTGTCATTGGATGAACCATAGCGATCGCGGGCTTGGTTGGCACCGAGCTCGACGGAGAGGTCCCACTGGCTCTGGTTCTTGGCCAGCAGCAGGTTGATGTCCGCCTGTTGGCGCTGGATCAACTGGCGCAGATAATCGGGTTGCTGTTGTTCGGCCAGACGTATGGCCAGGCTCGGGTCGATCGCTATCGCTTCGGCCTGCAGGGAATCGGTCGCCCGCACCGGCGAGGAGAGATCCAGGGCGAGCAGGCGCAACAGATCGAGGCGGCTGGTATCCACCTGATTGGCAGCTTCTTCCACGCTCAGCTCCTGGGTAGCCAGGCTGGCTTCGGTCTGTACGGCATCGAATTCGGCCATGCGCCCGGCCTGGATCATGGCCCGGTTGACCTCCAGCAACTCCCGGGAACGTTGCAGTGCCGTCTTGGCGATGCGCAGTTGCTCTTGAGCCCGCAGCAGGTCGCGGTAGGCATAGATGATTGTTGAGACTGTCTGCGAAATGTTGGCTTTGAGGCCGAGGCGATTGGCCTGCTCGGTGAGGCGGGCGAGTTGCCGGGGCGCGGTGGTGACCTCTCGCCCGGCGCCGCGCAACAGCGGCTGGATGATGCTGAAGTCGACTCCGTCGTTGCGGCGCCAGCCAGCCTCGTTGGCTTCGCTGTGATTGTTGCTCCAGCCGAGGCTGAACAGGGTGCCGTACTCGCTCAGCAGTGTGCTGGTCGCGCCGAATTCGCCACGGCGCTCACGGTCCTCACTGCTGCGAGAAGCCCGGTAGTAGCTGGACAGATACAGCTTAGGGCTGAAAACGTCCTCTGCTACCCGCAGGTCGAACTTGTCGGCGACCCGCCACAGATAGGCGCTCTTGATCGAGCGGTTGTTGCGCAGCCCGAGAAAGACCGCATCGAGCAGGGACAGATCTGTCATTTGCTCGCTGAGCAGAATCGGGTTTGGCGCGGCAGGCATGCTGGGCGCCGAAGGGGTCAGCGGCTCCTCACGCCAGGCCTGCGCAGGAGCGCAGGCCATGGCCAGGAGTACGGCGAGGAGCAGCCGTTCATTCATCGCGCAAGGCTTCCACAGGTTGCAGGCGTGAAGCGGTCATGGCCGGATGCAGGCCGAAGAACAGACCAACCAGCACGGTGCTGCCGAGCCCCAGAGGCAGTGCCCCGGGCTCCAGCGAGAAGGCCCAGCCCGAGAGCTGGGCGTAACCCCAGCCGCCGGCCACCCCCAGGGCTGCACCGAACAGCGCGCCGACGCTGGTCAAGGCCACCGCTTCGACCAGGAACAGGTTGCGGATGTCGCGTCTGCGTGCGCCCAACGCCAGGCGTATGCCGATCTCCCGGCGGCGTTCGTTGACGTTCATGAGCATCACGTTCATCACGCCCACGCCGCCGCCCAACAGGGAAACCAGGCCAAGGGCGGCGAGCAGGTAGGTGAAGGTTTGGCTTTGCTGCTGCATGCCTGCCAGTACCTGCTGCGCATAGACCAGGTTCGGCTGGACATCGCCGGCGATACGTCGCGTCACGGCTCCGACCAGTTGTTCACCGGCCAGTGGCACCTGCTCGGCGCTGTTGGCGCGGGCCACTACATGGCTGAGCCGCGCATTGGGATCGAGGCGTGGCATGCCTTCGAGCGGAATGAACAGGGTTTCGTTGGCATTGAACGGCAGCAGCAGGCCGGGCGCCTCCTGCTTGAGTATGCCGACGATCTGGAACTGATAGGCATGCAGGCGCACTCGGTCGCCCAGCTTGAGCGGTGCGTTGGGTTGGCTCAGCGCCTGTGCCAGCGAGGCACCGATCACGGCATAGGTTTCCCGGCGATCGAAGCCCGACAGCGCCCGGCCAGCCTCCACGGACAGAGCAGCGGCGGTGAACAGTTCGGGGATGGTGCCGATGATATTGGCATTGCTCTGCTGGCCATTGAAGATCGCCGGCGCGCCGTAGCTCATCACCGGCGCAAGGTTGGCGATGGCGGGCATGTCCTGGCGCAGCGAATCTGCATCCAGCCGCAGCGGCAGGCCGTCATGCCCCGTCGTCAGGGGCGGTAGCTGCAGGATCAGGATATCGCTGCCCAGGTTGCGAAAGATCGCCAGCGATTGCGTTGCGGCATTGCCGCCGATATTGAGCAGGGCGACCACCGAACAACTGCCCATGACGATGCCCAGCAGGGCCAGCAAGGCGCGCCTGCCCAGGGTGCGCAGGCTGCCGATGGCTTCGCCCAGGATCTGGCTGACGGTCGGGCCGCCAGTTTCCGGCATGACGGCGATCATTGGCCGCTCGACTCGTGCAGGCGCCCTTGACGCACTTCTATCTGACGCCCCAGACGGCTGGCGATGCCGGGGTCATGGGTGACCACGACCAGGGTGACGCCCTGGCGCAGGTTGAGCTCGATCAGCAGCTTCATGATGTCCTGGGCCGTGGCAGCATCCAGATTGCCGGTCGGCTCATCGGCAAGGATCAGCGCGGGATCGCCGATCAGGGCCCGGGCTATGGCGACGCGCTGGCGCTGACCGCCGGAAAGGCTGGCCGGGCGGTGCTTGCTGCGTTCTGCCAGGCCGACCTGCTCGAGCATGGCATGTGCCTGCTCGCGGGCCAGCTTCGGGGCAATACCGCGATAGGTGAGGGGCAGGGCGACGTTATCCAGCGCACTGAGCCGAGGCAGCAAGTTGAAGCTCTGGAAGACGAAGCCGATCAGGCGGTTGCGTAGCGCGGCCAGGTCGTCCGCGCTGGCCTGGGCGACGTCGATGCCATTGAGGTGGTAGCTGCCCGTGTCGGGGCGGTCGAGCAGGCCCAGGACGTTGAGCAGGGTGCTCTTGCCCGAGCCGGAACGGCCGATGAGGGCGCAGCTGTCCCCACGTTCGATCAGCAGATTCACGTCCTGCAGGACGGGCAGTGCCGTGTCGGCCAGCCGGTAGTGCTTGCCAATGCGCTGCAACTGGATGAGCTGTTCTTCGTTATTGTTTTCGAGCATCCCGATGCCACTGCCTGCGTCCATGTCGATGAACCACTGAGCATCGCCTTGTCAGGCACTTCCCGGAGCCGATGCCATAAGGCTCTGTTCCGGGAAATCAAAGGGCGGTCGCCCTCCTGCAAACGATCGCAACAGGAGCATGTCCGATAGCAGGATTGGCAGCGCTGACTTGTCTGTAAAGCCAACTTTTTTCTGGTTCGCTCAGGCAGTGTTACCGATGCTCACACCTTCCATGTCGAGCGCTGAGCGTGCCGAAACAGGAGATGGATGAGGGCATCGGGCTGCCTCGGCGCAGGCGCAGGATCAGAACGGCGCGGGGCACTCGAAACGCATGCGCTCGCCGGTTTGCGGGTGGGTGAGGGCGAGCATGCTGGCGTGCAGGCACAGGCGCTCATGGGCGGCCAGGGCTTGTTCGTGGGCGTAGAGGCGGTCGCCCAGCAGCGGATGACCGATGGACAGCATATGCACGCGCAACTGGTGCGAGCGTCCGGTGATGGGCGTGAGCTCGACCCGGCACCAGTCGCCGCAGCGCTCGATGACGCGCCAGTGGGTCAGAGCATGTTTGCCCAGTTCGTGATCGACCACATGACGTGGTTTGGTCGGCGGGTCGTAGCGCAGCGGCAGGTCGATGCTGCCGCTGTCGGCCTGTGGCTGGCCCCAGCACAGGGCGGTGTAGGCCTTCTCGGTTTCACGGTCGTGGAACTGCCGGGACAGCTCGCGGTGGCTGTCGGCATCGCGAGCCAGGACGATGATGCCGGAGGTTTCCCAGTCCAGCCGATGCACGATGCGCGCTTCCGGGTAGCCGTTTTCCTGCAGGCGGGTGACCAGGCAATCCTTGTTGTCATCGGCGCGGCCGGGCACCGACAGCAGCAGGGTGGGCTTGTTGATCACCAGCAGGGCGGCGTCCTGGTGGAGAATTTCGATCTGGCTTAGCGGCATGGTGTGTGGGCTGGTGTAGGAGCGGATTTATCCGCGATGCTGTTGGCCTGTAGAAGCTTCGCGGATGAATCCGCTCCTACAGGTGCGTGTTGCTACAAACGAACACGGCGGCCGAAGCCGCCGTGAGCGCAACCGGTCTCGATTAACGGTCCGGTAGAGTGATGTTCAACTCCAGAATCGAGCAACTGCCCTGGTTTTCCAGGGCGACCTGGACCTGGTCCGATTCGATGTTGACGTACTTGCGGATCACTTCCACCAGCTCCTGCTGCAGGGCAGGCAGGTAGTCCGGCTGGCTACGCTGACCACGTTCGTGGGCAACGATGATCTGCAGGCGCTCTTTGGCGATGGATGCGGTGGTTTCCTTCTTGCGCGAACGCAAGAAGTCAAAAATATTCATTCTCGACCTCCAAACAGGCGCTGCAGGAAGCCCTGCTTCTTCACATCCAGGAAGCGGTGCGCCACGTCCTTGCCGAGCAGGCGATCAACTGCGTCGCTGTAAGCCTGGCCGGCATCGCTCTGGTCATCGAGGATGACCGGGATGCCCTGGTTGGATGCCTTGAGCACGGCCTGGGATTCGGGGATCACGCCGAGCAGGCGAATGGCGAGGATTTCCTCGACGTCTTCGACGCCAAGCATCTCGCCCTTGGTGACGCGCTCGGGATTGTAACGGGTGAGCAGCAGGTGTTCCTTGATCGGCTCTTCACCTTTCTCGGCGCGGCGCGATTTGCTCGCCAGCAGGCCGAGCATGCGGTCGGAGTCACGTACCGAGGACACTTCCGGGTTGGTCACGACAATGGCTTCGTCGGCGAAATACATCGCCAGGTGAGCACCTTTCTCGATACCGGCTGGCGAGTCGCAGACCACGTATTCGAAATTCTGCGACAGCTCGGTGATGACCTTCTCGACGCCTTCCTGGGTCAGCGCGTCCTTGTCACGGGTCTGGCTGGCGGCCAGCACGTAGAGGTTCTCGAGGCGCTTGTCCTTGATCAGGGCCTGGGTCAGGGTTGCTTCGCCGTTGACGACGTTGACGAAATCGTACACCACGCGGCGTTCGCAGCCCATGATCAGGTCGAGGTTACGCAGGCCGACGTCGAAGTCGACGATGACGGTCTTGTGCCCGCGCAGGGCGAGGCCGGTACCGATGGCAGCGCTGGTGGTGGTTTTACCGACGCCACCTTTGCCGGAAGTGACTACGAGGATCTTGGCCAAGGTGATTCACCCCAAAAAATGAAGATAACGCGGGAATCTGGGGCCTTTAAAGGCTTCCAGATGCCCTTTTTGTGTCCGTAAAAAGTGGCCGCAGTATCCGTTAAAGGCGGGTGATGTTCAACACGTCACCCGACAGGCTGACGTGCACTGCATCGCCCCACAGCGGGTCGCGGCGCAGGTCTTCGGCAACCTTGTAATGGCCGGCGATCGACAACATTTCGGCGCCCATTTGCTGACAGAAAATCCGTGCCTTGGTGTTGCCCTTGATGCCCGCCAGGGCGCGGCCACGCATGGGCGCGTAAACATGGATGTTGCCATCGGCGAGAAGTTCCGCCCCGGCGCTGACCGGTGCCAGCACGATCAGATCGCCACCCTGGGCATAGATCTGCTGGCCGCCGCGCACCGGGCTGGTGATGATGCGACTGGGTTTGTGCTCGGGTTCGGCCGGTTTTTCTTCGATTTTCTTTGGCGCTGGATCGAGGAGGCGTTCGCGTGCACCGGAGGGCGGCAGTACCGGCAGATCCATGGCTTCGGCAGCGGCGACATCGCTTTCCCGCGAGGCGCGGATGGCCAGGGTGCGCAGGCCATGGCGGCGGCAGACGGCCATCAGTTCGGCCAGGTCCAGTTCACCTTCGCCTTCCGGCAGTTTGTCCAGGGCCAGCACCAGCGGCGTGTTGCTGAAGAAGGCCGGGGCCTGGGCGACTTTTTCCGTCAGTTGCGCGTCGAGGCGTTCGAGATCGTTGTGCGCCAGTTCCATCACGGTGATGGCGAGCATGCTGCCCTTGAGTTGGAATACGGGGTCTTGGGCGAGGAGGTCGGCTTGGCTCATGGTGGGGCGATGGGCCTTCTGGCGAGTCGAAAGATGCCGGACTTATAACGAGATAGCCCGCATGCCGCAAGCCGCGCGCGTCAGCGAGCCGGGGGCGAGGCGAAGGCTTGGCTGTCGATTCGCTGTCGTGACCTGCTCCTGCGGCAGTGATGCCAGCGAGCCGGTCGGGAAAACTGCGTTAGAATGCGCGGCTTTGTAAGTGATCGGAAACGTCTCATGGATCGCCCCCGCTTTCGCGCCTATTTTCTTCATCCGCGCTTCTGGCCGCTGTGGCTGGGCTTCGGATTGCTGTGGCTGGTGGTGCAACTGCCTTATGGCCTGCAGTTGAAACTGGGGCGAGCACTGGGCTGGCTGATGTACCGCACGGCAAGCTCGCGCCGGCAGATCGCTGCGCGCAATCTGGAACTTTGCTTCCCTGGCAAGAGCGCTGCCGAGCGCGAGCGCCTGCTCAAGGAGAACTTCGCCTCCACCGGTATCGCCTTCTTCGAGATGGCCATGAGCTGGTGGTGGCCCAAGGCGCGTCTGGCGCGACTGGCGCACGTCGAAGGCCTCGAGCATCTGCAGCAGGCGCAAGCCGAGGGGCAGGGCGTGATCCTCATGGCGGTGCACTTCACCACCCTGGAGATCGGCGCCGCGCTGCTTGGTCAATTGCACACCATCGATGGCATGTACCGCGAGCATGACAACCCGCTGTTCGACTACATCCAGCGCCGTGGCCGCGAACGCCACAACCTCGACGCCAGCGCCATCGAGCGCGAGGACATTCGCGCCATGCTCAAGGTGCTGCGTGCCGGCCGTGCGATCTGGTACGCGCCGGATCAGGATTACGGCCGCAAGCAGAGCATCTTCGTGCCGCTGTTCGGTATTCAGGCGGCCACGGTTACCGCCACCACCAAGTTCGCCCGCCTGGGCAAGGCGCGCGTGGTGCCTTTCACCCAACAGCGTCTGGCCGATGGCAGCGGTTATCGTCTGGTGATCCATCCGCCGCTCGAAGGCTTCCCCGGCGAGAGCGAGGAGGCCGATTGCCTGCGTATCAACCAGTGGGTCGAGCAGGTGGTCAGTGCCTGCCCGGAGCAGTACCTGTGGGCGCATCGGCGTTTCAAGACGCGCCCCGAAGGCGAGCCGAAGCTGTACGGTAAGCGCAAGTAGCGCATCTATACTGCAACGAAAAACAGGATCGTTCGATGACAGTGATTGCCCGCCACGATGCGCCCGTTACCGGGCTGATCCTCTCTGGTGGCGGGGCGCGGGCGGCCTATCAGGTCGGGGTGTTGGCAGCCATTGCCGACCTGTTGCCGGACGCCTCGCACAATCCCTTTCCGGTTATTGTCGGGACCTCGGCCGGGGCGATCAATGCCGTTGGCCTGGCCTGTGGCGCGCTGCAGTTCGGCGAAGCCGTGCGGCGCCTGACCTCGGTCTGGCAAGGCTTTCACACCCATATGGTGTACCGCAGCGACTGGCCCGGCGTGCTGCGTCAGGCGGCGCGTTTCATTGGTCATAGCCTGCTTGGCCTGGGGCGCGATGTTCCGGTGGCCTTGCTCGACAGTTCGCCGTTGCGTGAGTTGCTGGAGCGCGAGCTGGACTTCTCCGGGATCGCTGCGGCCGTGCGCCATCGCCAGCTGCGGGCGGTAGCAGTGACTGCCTTCGGCTACGAAAGTGGTCAGGCGGTGACCTTCTATCAGGGCCGCGCCACTATCGATCCCTGGTTCCGCCATCGTCGCGTCGGTGTACCAACGCGTCTGCAGCTTGACCATTTGCTGGCCAGTGCGTCGATCCCGCTGATCTTTCCGCCGGTGAAGATCAACCGCGAGTATTTTGGCGACGGCGCAGTGCGCCAGGCGGCGCCGATCAGCCCGGCACTGCATCTCGGAGCCAGCCGCGTGCTGGTAATCGGTGTCAGCGGCAACGCCCAGCTCGAACCCGATGCCGCGCTGCCGCGCGTGATCAGCACTCGACCGCCGAGCCTGGCGCAGATCGGCGGGCATATGCTCAACAGTACCTTTATCGACAATCTGGAGACGGACATCGAGCTGCTCGAACGGCTCAACCAGATGAGCGCACTGGTGCCGCCGGAGCGGCGTCCGCGTGGGTTGGGTTTGAACCCGGTGGACGTGCTGGTGATTGCTCCGAGCCAGCCGCTGGATCAGATCGCCGCGCGCCATCAGCGTGAGCTGCCCAAGGCGCTGCGACTGTTTCTGCGCGGCCCGGGGGCGACCAAGGCCGGTGGTGCGGGCGTACTCAGTTACCTGCTGTTCGAGCCCGGCTACTGCAGTGAACTGATCGAGTTGGGTTATCAGGATGCGATGACGCGCAAGGCCGACCTCTGCCGTTTTCTCGGGTTGGCCGAGGTCGCCCATTCCGCTTGAGGCGCGTCAGGCCAGCACACCATCACGAAAATCGCGCATGGCCTGCTCGATTTCCTCGCGGCTGTTCATCACGAACGGTCCGTACTGGACGATGGGTTCGTTCAGTGGTGTGCCGGCGATCAGCAATACCCGCGCGCCATGGGCGCTGGCCAGGTGCAGCTCACCCTCGTCGGACAGGCGCACCAGGCGCCCGGCGCTGACCGGTTGTGTACTGGCCTCCGGCAGCTCGAGCAGGCCTTGGTAAACGTACAGCATGACCCGCTGACCATCGGCCAGGCGCGGTGAAACCTGGCTGCCGGCCGGCAGGTTCAGGTCGAACAGCTGAGGCTGGGTGTGCGGACGCTGCACGGCTCCGGCCTGGCGGATCTCGCCGTCATCGAATTCACCGGCGATCACCACCACCTCGGCGCCGGACGCCGTGTTGATGCGCGGGATGTCGGTGGCTGGGATGTCGCGGTAGCCCGCTTCACCCAACTTGTCCTTGGCCGGCAGGTTGAGCCACAGCTGGAAGCCGCGCATGGCGCCGGACTCCTGCTCGGGCATCTCGCTGTGGATGATGCCGCGCGCAGCGGTCATCCATTGCACGCCGCCGCTGCCGAGCAGGCCGACGTTGCCCAGATGGTCCTCATGGCGCATGCGCCCTTCGAGCATGTAGGTGATGGTCTCGAAACCACGATGCGGGTGCGGCGGGAAGCCGGCGATGTAGTCGTCGGGATTGTCGGTGGAGAACTCGTCGAGCATCAGGAAGGGGTCGAAGCGTTCCAGACCCGGTCCGCCGATCACGCGGTTGAGGCGCACTCCGGCGCCGTCCGAGGCGGGTTGGCCTGGCTGGATGCTGATGACGCGGCGTTGCGAAGTCATGGCGGGCTCCTTGAAAGGTAGGAATGACGCCATGCTAGTCGCATTCAATCGATGTTTGGGTGGAAATTTTGCGGGCCATGCATCGATAAATTCGATGCATGGCCGAGGGCTCAGTCGGCAATCTTCAGCTTGCGCGACTCGTGGTAGAAGTAGCGAATCTTCTCGTACTCGAACGGCGAGTTGAGTTGGCCATAGCGGAAGCCGGTATTGGCGCGGGTGTCGATGATGCGTAGTGCGGTGATGCCGGGATTGCTGCGACTGGCGTCGGCCACATCGAGGTAATTGACCGCATTCTCCAGGCTGTAGTCCGCCACCAGCCCGCCGGTGTCGCGCAGGTTCGATGGCCCGAGCAGCGGCAGCATCAGGTAAGGCCCTGCGGGTACGCCGTAGTAGCCCAGGGTTTGGCCGAAGTCTTCGCTCAACCGGGGTAGGCCCATCTTCGTCGCCGGGTCCCAGATACCGCCGACACCAAGGATGGTATTGAACAGCAATCGCGCGGTACTGTTCATCGCCCGCTTGCCCTTTAGCTGCAGCACGCTGTTGGCCAGCGTGGGAATCTCGCCGAGGTTGTTGAAGAAGTTGTGCACGCCGGTCTGCACCAGGTTCGGTGTGACGTAGCGGTAGCCGTCGACCACGGGCAGGAACACCCATTGATCGAAGCGGTAGTTGAAGTGATAGACGCGGCGGTTCCACGACTCCAGCGGGTCATAGACCTGCAGGGCGTCACTGGAGGCGCGTTCGAACTCCTGCTGATCCAGTCCTGGGTTGAACTGCAGATTCTGCAGCGGGTTGGTGAAACCGTCGGCATCGACCTTGCTTTCGGCCAGTGCCTGCCCGCTGCCCAGCAGCAGGGCGATGATGAGCGTGCTGTGTTTAACCACGGAAGAACTCCAGCATGGCGTCGCTGTTGACGCGATAGTTGAGGTTGCCGCAGTGCCCGCCGCGCGGGTAAAGGGTCAGGCGGTCGCCAAAGGTGCGGCGCAGAAAGCCGATGTCACCCTGGCCAAGGATCAGGTCGTCGGCGTTGTGCATCACCGAGACCTTGTCGCTGCCTCTGAGATAGTCCTCCAGCGCATACAGGCTGCTCTTGTCGACCAACTGGTTGAGGCTGCCGCCATCGTGGCGAGCACGCCACATGGGCATCAGTTGCTCGGCGATATAGCAATCGAAGTCGCAGCGCAGGGCCATCTGGAAGAATAGCGTGAGGCTTGTGCTCTCAGTGATGCGGTAGTCGCGCGGGGTAATCAGGCCGCGGCGGTTGAGCAGGTCCGAGGTGAACACGATGTCGGCCGACGAGAAGCGGAACGAGGTGCCGATGAGCATGGCCATCTGTTCGTCGGAGAGCCGCTCTTTTGACTGCTGGAAGTCATAGAGCATGGCGTCGTTGATATCCAGATAGCCCTTGTCATTGAAGTAACGGGTCAACTTGCCCAGCACCAGATCATAGAAGTTGGTGCTGTTGTCGATGCCTTGCACCTTGGTCTGCACCAGCTTGTCGAGGTTGGTGATGGAGGTGTAGAGGTTGACCGGCGGGTTGAGCAGCAGCACGCGTTTGAAATCGAAGGCGCGGCGGGTTTCGTCGATCTGGCTGACGAAGGCGGCATGCAGCGCGCCGAGGCTGTAACCGGTCAGCAGGAACTCGCTGACTTCCAGCTTCGGATGCTGGGCGCGTACGGCCTGCATGGCGCGGTACAGGTCGTCGGCATCGTCTGGGCTGTAGCCCGGCGTGGCAGAGCGCGAGGCGGCTGCCATGAAGTCATAGCTGGTCGGCGACGACAGCTGCACGACATGGAAGCCGGCGCCGTAGAAAAGCTTCTTCAGGTACTCGGTGGTGCCGCTGGCATAGTGCGCGCCAGTGCCGGCGATGATGAAGATCAGTGGTGCACGGCCTTTCTGCTGGGCCAGGCGATAGTGCAGCTTGGTCACCGGCCAGAAGTTGTCCAGCAGCTCGAATTCGCGGTCCGGGCGCAGGCGTACCGAGTAGTCGCGCTGCCTGATGTCGCCGTCGGCCGGCAGCGTCGGGCGCAGTTCGGGCGGTGTGGTGGCGATGGTCGCTTCGAACGGGTTGGCCAGTGGATAGCCATAGCTTTCCGCATCCACATCGGCGGCCATCGCTGAGACACAGAAGGCCAGGCCACCGAGCAAGGCGGCGAGTCGGGCAAGGCTGGGCATGTGGTAAGTCCCTTTGAATAAGAGAACGTCTGGATTGAACAGCTGGCTTATGACAGCAGCAAGCTGGGCAAAGTGCCAGACTATCCTGCCTTATCGCAGGAAAACTTGAGTAACTGGGGTAGGCGTCCCCCGCGCCTGGCCGATTGCAGGCTTGTTCAGTCAGGCGTGATGATGCAGCCAGGCATGCTTGGGGCGCTCCGCCGACGGCTGGCGACGGCGCTCGAAACGCTGCCAGACCTTCTCGTGGAAGTAGAAGCCCACGGAGTTGCACAGCGGTTCGATAGCCGCCACCAGGCTACTGGCCGCAACGCTGCCGGTCAGTGCGTAGGTAACGGCGAAGGCGATGCAGAAGTGCATGATGGTGAAGGTCAGGGTCTTGAGCATGATGCACCTCGTTGAGAATCATTTCGTCATGTGAGAGAGGCTAGTCCTGTTCGTCAGTGTCGGGAAATGTGGCCTTTGCATGGTCTTGATAGTGGTGGTCAATTGATATTGTCTTATGGAAAGTCTCTTTCTATTTATTTCGCCCAGGGGTGGCTGCGTTAAGGTGGCGCTCTATTTCGATGGAGTCGGGCGATGCAGATCAGTGATATTCCCTTTGGCGTGACGGACTGGGCGGCGATACCAGTGACCGAACATCCGGGCGAGCGTGGCGTGGCACGTTGGCGTACTTGCCAGTTCGGTGCGCTGCGTGTGCGTATGGTCGAATATTCACCGGGTTATCTGGCCGACCACTGGTGTCAGAAAGGGCATGTGCTGTTGTGCCTGGAAGGGGAGCTGACCACCGAGCTTGAGGATGGCCGGGTATTCGTGCTCAAGCCCGGTATGAGCTACCAGGTGGCTGATGGCGCCGAGGCCCATCGTTCCTCGACAGCGTCCGGTGCGCGCCTGTTCGTGGTGGACTGAGCCGCGATGCTTTGGCGCATGGCTGCCGACGCTCTGGTACTGGTGCACCTGAGCTTCATTCTGTTCGTGCTGCTGGGTGGCTTGCTGCTGCTGCGTTGGCCGCGGTTGATCTGGCTACACCCGCCTGCAGTGGCCTGGGGCATCGTGGTGGAGTGTCTGCATCTGGGGTGCCCGCTGACGCCCTGGGAAAACCAGCTGCGCCGAATGGCCGGACAGGCGGGTTATGACGGCGGCTTCATCGAGCACTACCTGATACCGCTGATCTATCCGGCCGGGCTCACGCCACAGATCCAGATCGGGTTGGGTGCCATCGTCGTGCTGGTCAACCTGGCCGTTTACACCTGGCTGATCTGGCGCTGGCGCAATAAGGCTTGACCGCGATTTGCCCTGCCTATTCATAAGTCTGATGAAGGCGCGGGAGCTTTATTGCCTTCGCTACACTGGCAGCCATTGCAACCAAACATTGAAGGCAGGGCTGCTATGCAAAACCGCATGATGATCACTGGCGCGGGCTCCGGCCTGGGACGCGAAATTGCCCTGCGTTGGGCGCAAGAGGGCTGGCGCCTGGCGCTGGCTGACGTCAACGAGGCTGGTCTGGCAGAAACCCTCAAGCTGGTGCGCGAGGCCGGCGGCGACGGCTTCATCCGTCGCTGCGACGTGCGTGACTACAGCCAGCTGACCGCCTTGGCCCAGGCCTGCGAGGAGCAGTTCGGCGGCATCGATATCATCGTCAACAACGCCGGTGTTGCCTCCGGTGGCTTCTTCAGCGAGTTGTCACTGGAGGACTGGGACTGGCAGATCTCGATCAACCTGATGGGCGTGGTCAAAGGCTGCAAGGCATTCCTGCCGCTGCTGGAAAAAAGCAAGGGCAAGATCGTCAACATCGCCTCCATGGCCGCGCTGATGCAGGGGCCGGGAATGAGTAATTACAACGTCGCCAAGGCGGGCGTGGTGGCACTCTCGGAAAGTCTGCTGGTAGAGCTGCGCCAACTGGAGATCGGCGTGCATGTGGTCTGTCCGTCGTTCTTCCAGACCAATCTGCTGGATTCCTTCCGTGGCCCGACTCCGGCGATGAAGGCTCAGGTGGGCAAGCTGCTGGAGAGCTCACCGATCAGCGCGGCAGATATCGCCAATTACATCCATGATGAGATGGCCGAGGGCAGCTTCATGATCCTGCCCCACGAAATGGGCCGTATGGCCTGGGCGCTGAAGCAGAAGAACCCTCAGGCGCTGTACGACGAGATGGCCAGCATGGCCGAGAAAATGCGTGGCAAGGTCAAATCCGTCAGCTGACCACAGGGTCAGTTATTTGCACCTGCAGGCTTGCCTGGCATGGCCTGCAGGGGTAGGGTGGCCACCCCGGCCTGCCTGCCGTCATGACCTCGGATAACTCGTGAAACCTGTCCCTCGGGCCCTGTTGCTAGTGGCCCTGGTGCTGGCGGCGATCAACTTGCGCCCCGGTATCACTTCCCTTGCACCGCTGATCGAGCGCATCGCTGCGGAGCTCTCGCTGAGCCGCAGCTTCATCAGTTTGACCACCGCCTTGCCGGTGCTGTGCATGGGCCTGCTCGCGCCATTGGCGCCGCGCCTGGCGATGCGCTGGGGCCTCGAACGCACCATCGTGCTATGCCTTGGACTGATCGGCCTGGCGTTGCTGGCGCGTCTGGCCGCGCACCAGAGTGCGGTGCTGATCGGCAGCGCCATCGCTTTGGGCGCTGCCATCGCGGTTGCCGGGCCTTTGCTGTCCGGGTTCATCAAACGCCATTTCGCCAGCCAGATGGGCCGTGTGGTGGGCTGGTATTCGCTGGGTATGGCCATCGGTGGTGCTGGCGGTGCGGTGCTCACGGCTCCGGCTACGGCGCTGTTCGGCGATGCCTGGCATCTGGGGCTGGCGGTATGGGCGGCACCGGCGCTGTTCGGGGTGATGCTCTGGCTGTGGTTGCCCAATCAGGCCAGCGCTGCTGACGAGCATGAAGGCGGTGGTCTGCCCTGGCGCCAGCCGCGCGCCTGGCTGATCAGTTGCTTCTTCGCCATTCAGGCGGGCTTGTTCTATGCCATCGCGACCTGGGTGGTGGCGCGCTATCACGAAGCGGGGCTGAGCCTGCTGCGCAGCAACTCGCTGCTGAGCATTTCGATGCTGATGGGTTTGCCCAGTTCCTTCCTGCTGCCCTGGCTGGCGCAGCGCTACAACGCCCGTTATCCATTGCTGCTGGCGTGCGGGGCGATCACCTGTGGTTGCCTGGCGATGGTTACCTTCATGCCGCGCCTGGTGCCGGAATTGTGGGCGGTGATCATGGGCTTCTCGCTGGGCGGCTCTTTCGCCTTGTCGCTGGTGCTGCCGCTTTACGAGGCCGGCTCGCCACTGGCGGTCAGCCGCTGGACGGCGATGATGCTGTTCACCGGCTATAGCCTGGGCTGTCTGACGCCCATTCTCACCGGGCTGGCACGTGACCTGTCTGGCAGCTACCGCCTGCCGTTCGCGGTACTCACCGCGCTGGCACTGGTGATGACACTGGTGGCCTGGTTGTTGGGGCGTAGCCGACGTCAGTCTCGCTGAAGAATTCGCGCCAGTTCCTTTCTTGCCCAGGCATGCTGTGTTAGAAGGCGTTCTGCTTTTTCAGGAGTGCCGGTGTGGAGTCCGAATCCATCGTCTATGGCTGCATCCGCGACTGGCCCTCGGATGACCCCGAGTTGCGTCGCCTGCGCCGTGAAACCAACCATGGCGTGCTGGCCGAGTTGCCGGCCGGCGAACTCTGGCCGTTTCTTGGTCGTGAGATGTTTTCCTTCTGCGACTTGCCCGGTGCCGGCCTGTACCAGACCCAGGTGATCCACTTCGGCGCCAGCTATGGCGCGGTCGAGTACGAGTGGAACCTGTGGATCGAAGCTTTCGAGGCGCTGCTCAAGCGCCTGTACTGGGCCAGCGCGGTGGTGCACCTGGAAACCGAACTCAATGGCATGCACACCTTTCGTTGGGAGTCCGATAGCGGCTTTCACAGCCCGCAGGAGGGTGGACTGCGCGTGCGCTGCGCCTGGGAGCGCGAAGGTGCTTTGCGCGGTTAAGGAGCGAGGATGATCAACTATCTATGGTTCCTGCTGGCTGCCCTGTTCGAGATCGCCGGTTGTTACGCCTTCTGGATGTGGCTGCGGCTCGATCGCAGCGCCTGGTGGATTGCTCCGGGGCTGCTCAGCCTGGCGGTTTTCGCCCTGATTCTGACCCGCGTCGAAGCCTCGTTCGCCGGTCGCGCCTATGCCGCCTATGGCGGTGTATATATCGTCGCATCGCTGCTGTGGCTGGCGCTGATCGAAAAGACCCGGCCGATGCTCAGCGACTGGTTGGGCGCTGTGCTGTGCCTGGCAGGCGCCACCATCATCCTGCTGGGACCGCGCTTTCATCCCTCTTGAATTGCTTATAAGCAGTAGAAGTAAAAAGTTCCGCTGTCATCAAATCTTTATATATCGGCAACTGAGCTGAAATAACCCCTCGCCAAGATTCCCCCAGCACGAACGAGCCAGTGGCTCGGGTGTTTTCAACACTAAAAGTCCAACAGGGGAATTTCTCGATGATCCGTAAGCACTTCGCCGGTTTCGTAGCCAGCGCCCTGGCCCTGGCCGTTTCCGCCCAGGCTTTCGCCGGTACCGTCACCACTGACGGCGCCGATATCGTGATCAAGACCAAAGGCGGTCTGGAAGTCGGTACCACCGACAAGCAGTTCGGTTTCAAGATTGGCGGCCGTCTGCAAGCTGACTACAGCACCTTCGACGGCATCTATACCGTGAACGGTGACAATGCCGATGCTGCCTACTTCCGCCGCGCCTTCCTCGAGCTGTCGGGCTATGTCTACAAGGACTGGGCTTACACCTTCAGCTACGATTTCTCTCACAATGCCGGCAGCTCTGAAGATGGCTACTTCGATGAAGCTTCCATCGCCTACAACGGTTTCGCTCCGGTCTCCATCAAGGTAGGTCGTTTCGACCCTGAATTCGGTCTTGAAAAAGCCACGAGTTCCAAGTGGGTTACCGCTCAGGAACGTACCGCTGCTTACGATCTGGTTGACTGGGCCAACGCCCATCAGAACGGTCTCGGTATCCAGGTTTCTGGCAGCGCAGGTGATTCGCTGTACGGTTCCTTCGGTCTGAGTGCCAAGGACCAGAACGATGTCGATGGTGAAAGCACCAAGCAATTCAACGTACGCGGTGTTTTCGCTCCGATGCACGAAGCCGGCAACGTTCTGCACTTCGGTGTCAACTACGCCCAGCGTGACCTTTCCGACACCGCGTTCGACGCTCGTATTCGCAGCCGTATGGGTATGCGTGGTGTGAGCACCAGCGGTGGTAACGATGCTGGTACCAACGGCAACCGTCTGGTTCTGGGTGGTACCAACGTTTCGCCGGCAGGCTCCTACGACAACGACAGCGCCCTCGGTCTTGAAGCAGCATTCGCCATGGGCCCGTTCTCGATTCAAGGCGAATACATCAAGCGTGAAATGGAAGCTGACAGCGCTGCCTTCGACGATATTGAAGGTGATGGCTACTACGCTCAGGTTGCATACACCCTGACCGGTGAAGCCCGTGGCTACAAGCTCGGCAAGTTCGACAGCATCAAGCCCAGCAACAAGCAGATTGGCGCCTGGGAGCTTTTCTATCGTTATGACCACCTGTCGGTAGATGACGATAACGGTGCTCGTGCGGCTATCAGTGACATCGAAGCCAAGGTCCACAACCTGGGTGTCAACTGGTACGTCAACGACTCCGTCAAGATCAGCGGTGTCTACGTCAAGGCCAAGGTCGACAACTCCACCAACGCAAATGGCGACGACGACGGTGACGGCATGGTCTTCCGTGCTCAGTATGCGTTCTAAGTAATACCTGATTGCTCCTTTGAACCCCGCCATGTGCGGGGTTTTTTATTGTTTCCAGCTTGGCGGCATGTAACCGAAAACATCGCCATTTCATTCGCCATACATTTCAACTGAACAAAAAAGCCCCAGACCTGCTGGGGCTCTCTGCTCGCTACGATCAGTTTTGCTTCTGGAAACGCTCCAGTGCTTCTTCGATAAGCTGTCGCGCCTCGGCTGCATTGCCGTAGCCATTGAGTTCGACTTTCTTGCGACCTTCCGGCAACTGCTTGTAGACGCTAAAGAAAGCTTCGATGCGCTGACGTTCGATCAGTGGCAGGTCATCGACATCGAGGATCTTGTCGTAAGTAGGATCGACATCACTGCTGGGGACACCGATGATCTTCTCGTCCGCCTCCCCACCATCGATCATTCTCAGCACCGCGACCGGGCGGAACTTGATCAGCACGCCTGGATGCAGCGCTTCGCGGGTGAGTACCAGCGCATCGAGCGGATCACCGTCGCCACCCAGGGTGCGTGGCAGCGAGCCATAATTGGCCGGATAGGCAACTGGCATCGACTGGAAACGGTCGACGAAGACCAAGCCCTCCTCGTTGATCTCATATTTGGTGATGCTGCCGGCGGGAATCTCGACAGCCATGTGCACTTCATTCGGCGCATCTTTTGCCTGCGCGGCATGGAAGGGATGAACGATACCAGGCGCTGCGAGGGTACTAGGAGCAGCGAAGCTGATGGCAACACCGAGGGCAAGCAATGATCTACGCATGATGACTCCCGATAAGCTTGAGGGTTAATAAGCCGGCAGTCATCTTGCTGGCGCCTTGTTAGAGATATATTGCAGTCTGGCTTCTGGGACTCAGGTCATGCCCCTCACCATCATCGACTCGCTTCATGCTGTGCCCGCGGACGTATGGGACGGACTGCTGGCGCAGCCACAACCCTTTCTTCGTCATGCCTTTCTCAGTGCGCTGGAGGACAGCGGCAGCGTTGGCGGCCGCAGCGGTTGGCAGCCCTCACACCGGCTTTGGTGCGATGAGCACGACAAGGTGCAGGCGGCGCTGCCGGCGTATCTGAAGCAGCATTCCTACGGCGAATACGTGTTCGATCACGGCTGGGCCGATGCCTGTCGTCGCGCCGGAATCGGCTATTACCCCAAGCTGTTGGGCGCCGTGCCGTTCTCGCCGGTGAGCGGGGCGCGCTTGCTGGGTGATGCCCATGCGGCCGGGGATTTGCTTGACGCGCTGACGGCTGGTTTGAGCCAGGAAGAGTTGTCGAGCCTGCATATCAATTTCACCAGTCCGGCCTGTGATGCCGTGATGGTGCGGCGACCGGGGTGGCTGGAGCGCTTGGGTTGCCAGTTCCATTGGCACAATCGGGGTTACCGGGATTTCCAGGACTTTCTCGATGCGCTCAGCTCGCGCAAACGCAAGCAGATGCGCAAGGAGCGTGAACAGGTGGCGGGGCAGGGCATCGAGTTCGACAGGCGTCTGGGCCGCGAATTGAGTGAGGCGGACTGGGATTTCGTCTATCACTGCTACGCCAACACCTACCACGTACGTGGCCAGGCGCCCTATCTGACGCGGGATTTCTTCAGTCTGCTGGCTGAACGCATGCCCGAGATGATTCGGGTGGTGTTCGCGACGCAGCGTGGCCGTGCGCTGGCCATGGCCTTCAGCCTGGTCGATGGTGATACCTTCTATGGCCGCTACTGGGGGTGTCTGGCTGAATTCGACCGGCTGCATTTCGAGACCTGCTTCTATCAGGGCATGGAGCTGGCCATCGCCGAAGGTTTGCAGCGCTTCGATGCAGGGGCGCAGGGCGAGCACAAACTGATCCGAGGCTTCGAGCCGGTTCTTACTCGCTCTTGGCACTATCTGCGTCACCCGGGACTGCATGCTGCCGTTGCCGACTTTCTCGAGCAGGAGCGCTCTGGCGTGCGGGTTTACGCGCAAGAGGCGCGAAGCTATCTGCCTTTTCGCCAGCCTGACAATGGCTGATCGAGCGATCAGGTTATCGGCGAAGGGTCGAAACAGCTGTTTGCCGGAAGCTCCCTGAGTCGGAGATTTCTGTAAAAACTCCAGAGCTTTCAGCAAGAAGCCCGTTCGCTTCTGCCACTAAATTCCGCCCTTCACTTTCGTTACGACCGTTTTTGTCTGCGTCTATTGGTCAGACCAGCATTGCTGGGCTAGACCGATAAGAGAAGTTCTTGCAGTCGAACTGCGGTGGTGACGCGATTCGGTGGCCGCAGGCGCAAGCCAGGGAGGTCAGGGAAAGTGCCCAGGCACTTGCCGATGCATTGACGAGATCGTGGAGATTTCACTGCACCGGTATATGCCTCGATCGTGCTCACTCGATATCGATGTGACGAGGAAGAGAGACCGGAGCCCCGCATCCGCAAAAGCGGGTGCACTTTGCCAATCAGGGCACGGTGCCCGAGAACAACAAACGAGAGGGGAGCCCCCCAAAATGACAGCTAGTACTCCAATGCTCGTCACCTTCGTGGTGTACATCGCAGCCATGGTGCTGATCGGCCTGATCGCCTATCTGCGCACCAAGAACCTTTCCGACTACATCCTCGGTGGCCGTAGCCTCGGAAGCTTCGTTACCGCATTGTCCGCCGGTGCCTCCGACATGAGTGGCTGGCTGCTCATGGGCTTGCCGGGTGCGATCTTCATCGCCGGCATCTCGGAAAGCTGGATCGCCATCGGTCTGGTGATCGGTGCCTACCTCAACTGGTTGTTCGTCGCCGGCCGTCTGCGCGTGCAGACCGAGCACAACGGCAACGCCCTGACCCTGCCTGACTACTTCACCAATCGCTTCGAAGACAACAGCCGCATCCTGCGCATCTTCTCGGCACTGGTGATCCTGGTGTTCTTCACCATCTACTGCGCTTCCGGCGTGGTGGCCGGTGCTCGCCTGTTCGAAAGCACCTTTGGCATGTCCTACGAGACCGCGCTGTGGGCCGGCGCCGCGGCGACCATCGCCTACACCTTCATCGGTGGCTTCCTGGCAGTGAGCTGGACCGACACCGTGCAGGCCACGCTGATGATCTTCGCGCTGATCCTGACCCCGGTGGTGGTGATGATCGCCACTGGCGGCTTCGATCCGGCCATGGTCGCCATCGAGGCGGTCGATGCCACCAACTTCGATATGCTCAAGGGCGCTACCTTCGTTGGTGTGATCTCGCTGATGGCCTGGGGCCTGGGCTACTTCGGCCAGCCGCACATTCTGGCGCGCTTCATGGCCGCCGATTCGGTCAAGTCGATCCCGGCTGCCCGCCGTATCTCCATGACCTGGATGATCCTGACCCTGGCGGGTGCCGTTGCCGTAGGTTTCTTCGGTATCGCCTATTTCGCGGCACACCCTGAGGTGGCGGGCCCGGTCGGCGAGAACCCGGAGCGCGTGTTCATTGAGCTGGCCAAGCTGCTGTTCAACCCCTGGATCGCCGGTATCCTGCTGTCCGCCATCCTGGCTGCGGTGATGAGCACCCTGAGCTGCCAACTGCTGGTGTGCTCCAGTGCGCTGACCGAAGACTTCTACAAGGCTTTCCTGCGTAAAGACGCCTCGCAGACCGAGCTGGTTTGGGTCGGCCGCGCCATGGTACTGCTGGTCGCCTTGATCGCCATCGCCCTGGCGGCCAACCCGGAAAACCGCGTACTGGGTCTGGTGTCCTACGCCTGGGCCGGCTTCGGCGCTGCGTTCGGTCCGGTGGTCATCCTGTCCCTGCTGTGGAAGGGCATGACCCGCAATGGCGCCCTGGCTGGCATGCTGGTTGGTGCCGCCACCGTGATCGTGTGGAAAAACTGGATTGGTCTGGGTCTGTACGAGATCATTCCGGGCTTCATCCTCGCTACCCTGGCCATCGTCATCTTCAGCCGTATCGGCAACGGCCCGAGCAAGACGATGCTGCAGCGTTTCGACGAAGCGGAGAAGGAATACCAGTCGGTCTGATCCCCAGGCAGTGACGACACAGGCGGTGGTTGCCTAGGCAACCACCGCCTTTTTCATGCCTGCGCTGCGGGTCGGTCAGCGCCACGGAACCCGGCAGATGAGGTCCTGCCATCGTTCTGGCCTATGCTTAGGCCTGAGTTCCCTATGACAGGGGCCGCTTTCCCTCAGTCGCGCGGAGGGCCCGGGCATGGCCAACAACTTACTCGGCGTCGGTGAGGCCGCGCCCTGGTTCGTCTGTTCCACGCAGAGCCGGCAGCGCTTCGTGTTCGACACGGTCGGCGGGCGCTACATCCTGCTGTGCTTCTTCGCCTCGGCCGCCGACCCCGTCAGTCAGGCGCTGCTCGCCGGGCTGAGCAAGCAGCGTCAGCGCTTCGACGACCTCAACCTGGCCTTCTTCGGCGTCTCCGTAGATGCCGACGATGCGCGCCTGCAGCGCGTCGTCGAGTCGCTGCCGGGGATGCGCTACTTCTGGGACGTCGACCGCCAGGTCAGCCGCCTGTACGGCGCCTGCCGCGAGGACGGCCGCTACCAGCGCGTCAGCTACGTGCTCGACCCCATGTTGCGGGTGCTGGCGGTGCTGCCCTTCGCCGGCGACGCGGCGGTGCACCTGCAGGCGCTGACACAGGTGCTGGACAGCCTGCCGCAGATTGGCGCGCCCTGCCGCGCGGCGTTCCAGGCGCCGGTGCTGGTGCTGCCGCGGATCTTCGAGCCGAGCCTGTGCCGCGAGCTCATGGACTACTACCGGGCGCGCGGTGGTGAGCCCTCCGGCTATATGCAGGACATCGACGGCAAGACCGTGCAAGTGATCGGCCAGACGCACAAGAGCCGGCGCGACTGTCTGGTGGAGGACGAAACCCTACGCGAGGCCTGCGCCTTGCGTATCCACCAACGCCTGGTGCCGCAGATCGAGCGTGCCTTCCAGTTCAAGGTCTCGCGCATGGAGCGCTACCTGATTGGCTGTTACGACGCCGAGGAAGAGGGGCACTTCCGCCCGCACCGCGACAACACCACCAAGGGCACTGCACATCGCCGCTTCGCCGTCTCGCTGTATCTCAACAGCGGCGAGTACGAGGGCGGCTGGTTGCGTTTTCCCGAGTTCGGCGCGGCGCTGTACAGCGCGCCACTGGGCGGTGCCGTGGTGTTCGCCTGTTCGCTGCTGCACGAGGCGCTGCCGGTGACTCGCGGGCGGCGCTTCATGTTCCTGCCGTTTCTCTACGACGAGGCGGCCAAGCAGATCCGCGAGGCCAACCTGGGCTATCTCGAGGAGGGCGTGCGCGGCGCTGCCGATGTCGCCGGCGACTCGCCGACGGCGAGCGGCTGAGCGGGCTTTCGCCGATGGCCGCCTTTGGCTAAGGTGGCGGCCCCGACTTCCCGAACCCGCACAGGCTACCCCATGACCGCGAAAGACCCGCTCCACGGCCTCACCCTGCAGGCTATCCTCAGCGCCCTGGTGGAGCGCCTGGGCTGGGACGGCCTGGCCCGGCGCATCGATATCCGCTGCTTCAAGCACGAGCCGAGCCTCAAATCGAGCCTGGCCTTCCTGCGCAGGACGCCCTGGGCGCGGGCCAAGGTCGAGGAACTCTATCTGCAGCAGTTCAAGTCCTGAGGTCGTTCAGCCCCATCAGTTGAGTTCGAGTCCCAGCGCCTGCAACGCCTGCCGATAGCTGTTGCCCGCCATGCGCAGGCCGTTGTTGTGGTTGGCGCCATCGATCAGCAGCAATTGCTTGGGTTCGTTGGCGGCGGCGAACAGCGCCTCGCTGAAGCGCGACGGCACATAGCGGTCGTCGCGCCCGTGGGCGATCAATACCGGGATACCCACCTCGCCGATCTTGCCCAGCGAATCGAACTCCTGCGACAGCAGCCAGCGCACCGGTAACGAGGTATTGGTCACCGCGGCCGCCACATCACCCAGGTTGGTGAAGCTGGACTCGACGATCAGACCGGCGGCCTGCGCTGCTTCATCTTCGCCCGCCAGCTCGTGCGCCAGGTTGACCGCCACGGCGCCGCCCAGGGAATGACCGTAGATGAAGCGTTTGTCCGCCTCTGGCTGCAGGCGCACCAGATGCTGCCAGGCGATCAGGGCGTCCTGATAGACGCTGCGCTCGGAGGGCAGGGCGCCACGGCTTTCGCCGAAGCCGCGGTAGTCCACCGCCAATACCGAGAAGCCCATGGCATGCAACTGTTCGATGCGAAACAGCTGGCCGGTCAGGTTCCAGCGTGAACCGTGCAGGTAGAGCAGTGCCGGAGCATCCTTGCGCGCGGCTGGCCACCACCAGGCATGCAGGCTTTCATCGGCCGTCAGGTCCGGTGACTGCAGTTGCACGTCCTCGATGCCTGCGGGCAGGCCGCTGAACCAGCGGGCGGTGCCGGGTTCGATGCGAAACACCAGCTCGCGCTCGGTCTGCTCCAGTTTGGCGCAGCCAATCGGTAGCAGCACCAGCAGGCAGGCCATCACAATCAGACTCAGGCGACGGCGGCGGAGCAGGGCGAACCAGGATGAGGGCATCGGCGATACTCATGAACGGTAACGGATGATGCTGCCATGGACTGCATATCCGGTGCCGGGTTTCGCCAGTCACTGGTCGTCGTGGTTACCAGGTATTACTGCCGGCTGATCTGCGCTGCACTCAGCGGAGTGTTGCAGAGCGTGGCGCTGCCTGGTTCGAGGTAGGGGGCGAGGATCGGCGCCATGCCCTTGAGCACCTGTACCGGCAGGGCCGAGGTGAAGGTGAAGCGTTCTGCCTCTCGTCCCGGTACGAATGCGGTCAGGGTGCCGTAGTGACGCGGGCCGAGGAAGAACACGAAGGTGGCCGTGCGGTTCATCGCCCGTGAGCTGATCACCCGTCCACCTGCACCGACGCTTTCGATGCGGTTGTCGCCGGTGCCGGTCTTGCCGCCCAGGGTCAGATCACGCCCGTCCTGCAGCTGGAAAGTGCCCTGCAAGCGCCTTGCGGTGCCGCCTTCGACCACTTGGGAAAGTGCATTGCGCAGCGCGGCCGCAACTTCCGAGTGCATTACCCGCTTGGCGCCGTGGGTGTTGCGCTCGACCCGCGTTTCGTAGGGCGTGTTGGCGGCGAAGTGCAGCTCGTCGATGCGCAGTACCGGCTGGCGAATGCCGTCGTTCTGGATGATGCCCATCAGCTCGGCCAGCGCTGCCGGCCGGTCACCGGAACTGCCCAGGGCGGTGGCCAGGGAGGGCACCAGGTGCTGGAAGGGATAGCCGAGGTTCTTCCAGCGTCGGTGAATATCGGAAAAGGCCTCCACCTCCAGCATGATGCGGATACGGCTGTCGCGGGCACTCTTGTGCCGGGTGCGCAGCAGCCAGCCATAGACTTCCTGGCGCTCGTCGACGCTGGCTGCCACGGCGTCGCTGAAGGTGGCCTGCGGGTTGTCGATCAGATACTTCAGTAGCCACAGTTCCAATGGATGCACGCGAGCGATATAGCCCTGATCCGGCAGGCTGTAGGCGCCAGGGCCGTAGTCCTTGTACAGACGCGCGATGCGTTGATCGGTGAGTTTTTCCTGTGGCAGTTGCGCCCGCAGAAAAGCGGCGAAGGTTTCTTCATCGGCCTGCGGCAGCAGGTAACGGTGCACGGCGCCCAGGCGCACAGAGGTCTGGCGCAAGCCGCTGATGAAGGTCTCCAGGCGCTGCTGCTGCGGCTGGCCCTGGTACTTGCGCCAGAAACGCAGCAAGAAGGTACGCCCCTCCTGGTCAGCGAAGCGTTGCAGATATTCCTGGCGGCGTGGGTCCTTGTCGTCCTTGAGCAGCTCGGCGCTGTTCTGATAGGTGCTGTAGCGCACCAGGTCGCGCATCAGGCGGACGAACGGCAGGTTGATCGACTCGCGCAGCGATTCACGCAGGGTCGGGTTGCGGCCGTTGTCCTCGCGGCGGAAGTTACCGAAGGTGTGCAGGCCGCCGCCGGTGAAGAAGCGTTCGTGCGGGCTGGCCGAATAGCGCCGCTCCAGCGCGGCCTCCAGCATGCTGGCCAGCTCGGTGCCGGGGTTGGCTTGCAGGTAAGCGACGGTCCAGCGGCTCAGGTAGTCCTGCTCGGCGATCTCGACGTTACGCAGCTCGGCCGGGCTCTTGTCGGAGTGGCGCTGATGCAGCTCGGCGATGATCTCCAGATAAGTCGCCAGTACCCTTAGCTTGGCGGTGGAGCCCAGTTCCAGCTTGCTGCCTTCGTTGATGTCGAAAGGCTGGTCGGTGCTGTCGGTCTGCACACGCACCCGACTGCCGGTGGCCGTGCGCTCGAACAGGGTGAAGCTGTAGCGCACCTCGGAGGTCTTTTCCGGGGACAGCAGGCGCTCGCCGAACAGGCCTATCTTGCCGGCGAATTCCGGGTCGGCCAGGCGTTGCAGGTAGGTGCTGGTCTCCTGCTGCAGATCGCGTTGCAGGGTGCTGCGTGCGGCCAGATCGAGGCGGTCCAGATCATACAGGGGCATGCCCAGCAGGTTGGACAGGCGTGAACGGGCCACACTGATGCCCTTGTCGCTTTCCACCGGTCGTAGATTGGGCTCCTGTTGCCAGTCGCGGTATTGCAGCTTCTGCGTCAGCGCCGCGTCACGCAGCTCTGCGTCGATCAACCCCGCTGCAGCCAGCAGGCGGATATGACTCTCCGTCAGTGCTTCCATCTCCTTGCGCCCTTGCGCCAGATAGTAGGAGGGACGGCGTTGGGCGATCATCAGTGACAGCATCTGGCGCAGGGCCAGGCCACGCTCAGCCATGCTGGCGTCGGGCGTGCGGCCTGGGTCGAGCAGTGCATTGCTGCGCTCGAAATCCGCGCCGTACCAGATGCGCAGGCCATCGGCCAGGCCATGGACCTCGCCATGCCCCGGGGCGGCTGACAGCGGTACGCTGTTGAGGTAGTCGCGCACGATGGTCTGGCGCGTTTCAAGGGTTTGCGGTCCCTGCTGGTAGGCTCGCACGCTGGCGGAGATCATCTGCCGCAGCTTTTCTTTCGCCGACAGCGTCAGGCCATCGGGAGAGTGTCGGTATTTCTCCAGCTGGGTCGCCAGGGTGCTGCCGCCGGCGGACTGATCCTGCACATCGAGCAGCTTGCCGATCTGCGACAGTGCGGCCATGGTGAATCGTGGCCAGTCTACCGCGGGGTTGGCCAGTGGCTGATCGCTATCCAGCAGATGACGGTTCTCGATGAACAGCAGGCTGCTGACTACCAACGGTGGAATGCTGGCGAAATCGGCATAACCCTGTTGTGGATAGCGGAACTCATAGAAGGGTGTGCCACGGCAATCGCTGATGCTGAGGCCGGTTTGGCTTTTCTCGATGAAGGGCGGGAACAGGCCGCGACGGCTGTAGGCCATCAGCGCCGGCGAGAAGCGGGCCTGCTCGCTGATCAGGAAGTCGCGTTGCTGCAGGCGCTCCAGCATCAGTGGCAGGTAGGCGTAACCCTGACGTTTGTCGAAGGGGCCGTCAGCGGGGTAGAGAATATCCGGGCTGGGCCCAGGCTCGACGCGGTAAGTGAGGGTAGCGGCATAGCGGCTCAACTCGCGGGCCTGGAAGTGCGCGCTACGCAGTTCGAAAAACAGCAGCGCGGCTGCAGCGGCCAACACCGATGCCAGTAGCAGGTAAAGCACCAGGCGCCAGCGGCGTGGCCGCGGGGCCGGCTTGTCGTCGACCGCCGGCAAGACGTTCGACGCAAGTTCGCGGTGCTGAGGATCCGATTGCCATAACGCGCCCATAGTCCACCGGCTTGGCCTATCTGCTCCACGGAAAACACGAGACGGCCGCTGGCGCCTCGTCTGCTTATTATCAGCTTAGCTGCTGTGAACGGGGCTGGCTGGCGGTTTTGACGCAAAGCGTGTCGGGCTGGCTCATTAGCGCTAGACTCGCTGCAACGCACAAATGCAGGGAATCAGCATGCAGCGCGACCACCGAGAACAGCTTCAGCAAAGCTGGCAGGCCAATGCCGACGCCTGGGCTGCTGCGGTGCGTGAGCAGCGCATCGAAAGCCGGCGCCTGGTCACCGATGCTGCGATCATCCAGGCTGTCTTGGCGCTGCAACCCAAGCGGGTCCTGGACATCGGCTGCGGCGAGGGCTGGCTGTGTCGGGGCCTGGCCGAGCACGGTATCGAACCGGTCGGGGTGGATGCCTCCGCGCCGCTGATCGAGGCGGCTCGCGCCGCGTGCGACGGGCGCAGTCAGTATCGGGTCTGTGGCTATGCCGAGCTGGAGGAGCATGCCGAGCAACTCGGGCGTTTCGAGGTGCTGGTCTGCAACTTCGCCCTGCTCGAAGAGCCGCTGCAGCCTATCCTGCGCAGCTTGCACGGCTTGCTGGCACCGGGGGGCAGTCTGCTGATTCAGACCCTGCACCCGTGGCGGGCCAGCCATGGCGAGCCTTATCAGGACGGTTGGCGGGTCGAGGATTTCGTCGGTTTCGGCGAGGGTTTCCAGGCGCCGATGCCTTGGTTCTTCCGCACGCTGCAATCCTGGCTGACGCTCATCGGTGAAACCGGCTGGCGCCTGGAGTGGCTGCAGGAGCCGCTGCATCCCGAGAGTGTGCAGCCGGTGTCCCTGCTGCTGTTGCTCAAGCCGCTCTGATCATGCGGCTGCTGCTCAACCTCGATGTTCCCGATCTGTCGGCGGCGGTTGCGTTCTACCAGCAAGCGCTCGGGTTCAGTGTCGGGCGTGTGCTGTTCGACGGTACGGTCGTCGAGATGCTCGGCGCGGCTGTACCGCTCTATCTGCTGCACAAGGCCGCGGCCACTCGACCCTGCCTCGAGGCTGGCGTGCAACGTGATTACCGCCGCCACTGGATGCCACTGCATCTGGATCTGGTCGTCGGTGATCTGGATGCTGCACTGGCACGGGCGGTCGCTGCCGGCGCTCGGCAGGAGGGCGACATCCACGAATATGACTGGGGACGCCTGGTAACGCTGAGCGATCCCTTTGGCCACGGGCTGTGCCTCGTGCAGTGGCTCGAAGAGGGGTACGACCTGGTCACCACCCATATGGGAGAAATCGATGCGCAGAATTGAGTTGGCCGGTGTGCAGGTACCGGTGATAGGCCAGGGAACCTGGCGCATGGGGGAAGATGATCGCCAAAGCTCGCGTGAGGTTGCGGCGCTGCGTGAGGGGCTGGATCTGGGCCTGAGTCTGATCGATACCGCCGAGATGTACGGCGAGGGTGGTGCGGAGCTGGTGGTGGGCAAGGCTATCGCCGGGCGCCGGGACGAGGTGTTTCTGGTCAGCAAGGTGTATCCGCACAACGCCAGTCGGGATGGCGTTCAGGCGGCCTGTGAGCGCAGTCTGAAAAGACTGGGCTGCGAACGTATCGACCTCTACTTGCTGCATTGGCGCGGGCGCTACCCGCTGGAGGAGACCGTCGAAGGCTTCGAGCGGCTGCGCGAGCAGGGCAAGATCGGTGCCTGGGGCGTCTCCAACTTCGATCTGGACGATCTGCTGGAGTTGGATCAGCCTGCGTGCCGGACCAATCAGGTGTTGTACAACCTGGAGGCGCGCGGTATCGAGTATGACCTGCTGCCCTGGCAGCAGCGCACCGCTATGCCGCTGATGGCTTACTGTCCGCTAGGTCAGGCCGGCACGCTTCTGCACGAGCCGGCATTGCTCGAGGTGGCCCAACGGCATGGGATGACGCCGGCCCAGGTCGCACTTGCTTGGGTGCTCAGGCAGGAGGGTGTGATCGCCATTCCCAAGGCCGTGGGCAGCGCACATCTACGCGATAATGCTGCGGCGGCTTCGATTAACCTGAGTGCGGATGACCTGGCCTTGCTCGAAGCCGCTTTCCCGCCGCCGCGGCGCAAGCAAGGATTGCAGATGGTATAGCGAGCAACGCCACTCGGTAGGTGCGCCGCGCGCCACGACAGGCGGTGGAATCCGTGCATCGCCTGGACTGCTCCACGACACCCTAAGGACCTGGGGTGGGGCTCAGTTGGCCGGATCGGCAGCCAGGCGTCCGGCATCCTTGAGCAGTGCCTTGAGAAAGGCATCCTGCAGTTCGGGATCGTTGCGGGTCAGCTCGATCAGGCTCTGCTCCAGTTCGCTGGCCTCTTCTTCCAGCCCCAGATCGGAAAGGCGTTTGACTCGGTGCACCCACTGGTCAACATCGCCACCTTCGAGGTCGTCGAAGATCAGGTCATGCGCTTCACGCAGCTTGCCGCGCAGGGTATGGCTGACCATGAGGGTCGTTTCCGCACGCGCGACATCGTCGCCCAGGCGATCTTCGACGCTCAGTTGCAGCATGTTCAGACGCGCGATGTCCTGTTCGCTGAACGGGCTGTCGAGCAGGTTGAGGCGCAGTACACCGCTGCTGTCGGTGAGCAGTTCGAATTGCTGGTCGCCAGCCTTGACCTGCACCGGGCGTTCGGACCAGGGCAGGTTGGTGTACTCCATGCGCCGGTCGCGCTGCAGCTCATCGATACTGGCCAGGTTCTGCTCGGCGCGGCCGTTCGACTCGACGTTCATGAAGGGGTTCAGGCCGGCCATACCGTAACTGATCCAGCCACGGGTAGCGGTTTCCGGCAGGCTGCCGAGCAGCACGACGTTGAGTATGTTGGCCCCCACGCCCGCAACCACCGCTACCGCGCCCATCGGTACTTCATAGATCTCGCGCCAGGGCTGGTAGGGGGTGTAGCGGTCGTAGCGGCGGGTCACCTCGAAAGCGGTGACCTCGTAGCTTTTCTGGTCATGCACGCGCACGCGGCGTTGCGGTAGCTCCAGCACCTTGGGTTCGCCAGCATCGATCTGCAGCTGGTGATCCAGCAGCTTGCGTTCGATGCGCTCCTCATGCTCGCTGCGTTGCGGCAGCTGATTGGCGCAGCCGCTGATCAAGAGGGCGCCGCACAAGGCGGCGCCGGTCAGGCGAAGGTTGTTGCTCGTGTGCATGATTTCTCGGTAGGGCGCGGTCAGCGGCTGATACGGGCTTGCAGGAAGGGCAGGATCTCGGCCAATGGCACGGCCTGGGCTTCGGTCTCGGCACGGCTCTTGTACTCGAGGTTACCCTCGGCCAGGCCGCGGTCGCTGACCACCACGCGGTGCGGAATGCCGATCAGCTCCATGTCAGCGAACTTGATGCCGGGGCTGGTTTTCTTGTCACGATCATCCAGCAGTACTTCGTAACCTGCGGCGGTCAGCTCGGCATACAGCTTGTCGGTGGCCTCGCGCACCTGCTCGGTTTCGTAGCGCAGCGGTACCAGGGCGATCTGGAACGGTGCCAGGGCGTCGTTCCAGCGGATGCCGCGCTCGTCGAAGTTCTGCTCGATGGCAGCAGCCACCACGCGCGATACGCCAATGCCGTAGCAGCCCATGGTCAGGGTGACCGGCTTGCCATTCTCACCGAGCACCTGGCAGTTCATCGCCTCGCTGTACTTGGTGCCGAGCTGGAAGATGTGGCCGACTTCGATGCCGCGTTTGATTTCCAGGGTGCCCTGGCCATCCGGGCTGGGGTCGCCGGCGACGACATTGCGCAGGTCGGCAACCTCTGGCAGCGGCAGGTCGCGCTCCCAGTTTACGCCGAAGTAGTGCTTGTCTTCGATGTTGGCTCCGGCCGCGAAATCGCTCATCAGCGCCACACTGCGGTCGATGATGCAGGGGATCGGCAGGTTGACCGGGCCCAGTGAGCCGGGGCCGGCGCCGATGGCAGCGCGAATCTCGGCTTCATTGGCCATCTGCAGCGGGCTTGCCACCAGCTCCAGGTTGGCCGCCTTGATCTCGTTCAGCTCGTGGTCGCCGCGGACGATCAGGGCGATCAGCTTGCCTTCCTCGGCAGCGTGCACCACCAGGGTCTTGATGGTCTTCTCGATGGCCAGGCCAAAACCCTGCACCAGCGCGTCGATGGTCTTGGTATCAGGGGTATCGACCAGACGCATTGCTTCGGTCGCAGCGCCGCGCTCTTTCTCGCGCGGGATGGCTTCTGCTTTCTCGATATTGGCGGCGTAGTCGGAGACATTGCTGAAGGCGATATCGTCTTCACCGGAATCGGCCAGTACGTGGAACTCATGCGAGCCGGTGCCGCCGATGGAGCCGGTGTCGGCCTGTACCGGGCGGAAGTTGAGGCCCAGGCGGCTGAACACGTTGCAGTAGGCCTGGTGCATGCGGTCATAGGTTTCCTGCAGGGAAGCCTGGTCGGCATGGAAGGAATAGGCGTCCTTCATGATGAACTCGCGGCCACGCATCAGACCGAAGCGCGGACGGATCTCGTCACGGAACTTGGTCTGGATCTGATACATGTTGATCGGCAGCTGCTTGTAGCTGTTCAGCTCGTTGCGGGCCAGGTCGGTGATCACTTCTTCATGAGTCGGGCCGACGCAGAATTCGCGATCATGACGGTCCTTGACCCGCAGCAGCTCGGGGCCGTATTGCACCCAGCGACCGGACTCCTGCCACAGCTCGGCCGGCTGAATGGCTGGCATCAGCACCTCCAGCGCACCAGCGGCGTTCATTTCCTCGCGCACCACGGTCTCGACCTTGCGCAGTACGCGCAGGCCCATCGGCAGCCAGGTGTACAGGCCAGAGGCCAGCTTGCGGATCATGCCGGCACGCAGCATCAGCTGGTGGCTGATCACCACGGCATCGGAAGGGGTTTCTTTCAGGGTCGAGAGCAGGAACTGACTGGTACGCATGTTTGGCCGTTCTGTCGGTTGCTAGGGCTTGGAATAGGCCGGCATTGTACGGTGCCTATACAGTGGCGTACAGGACGGGTGCAGGCGCGAAAGTGCTGCTGCACGTGCCGGGAGGATTAAAGAGTGGGATTGACTGCGCTTGAGGTTCAGAGCCTGATTCGAGCTGGGCTACCGATGGCCGAGGATATCGATCTGCGGATCGACCGCCTCGATGAAGACGGTGTGTTGGCGCGTGTGCCTTTTCACGCCAAATTGGTGCGTCCGGGCGGCACCCTCTCTGGCCCGACCATCATGGCGCTGGGGGATGCGGCGATGTATGCCGTGGTGCTAGGGCGTCTAGGCCGAGTGGAAATGGCGGTGACGTCCAATCTCAACATCAACTTTCTGGTCAAACCCCAGCCGGTGGACTTGTTGGCCGAGGCGCGCATATTACGCTTGAGTCGGCGTCAGGCAGTTTGCGAGGTTTCGTTATATTCGGCTGGGAATGAGAATGAGTTGGTGGCGCATGTGACGGGTACTTATGCTCTCCCATTGTAAATCTTGAATAAAAAGAAAAGGCCCGGTTTCCCGGGCCTTTCTTATTCGAGCGCTAACAGAGTCCTGAAATTACAGGATGCTCAGCGGGTACTCGAGGATTACGCGAACTTCGTCGATCGACGGAGAACCGTAGTAGACACCGTCGCCGCTGCGATAGGTGGCTTGACGAACGCGCATGTTGAGGTCTTTGGCCGGACCGTTCTGAACGGTATAGCCAACCTGAATGTCGCGCTCCCACTCTTTACCGTTGTTGGTAGTGCCAGTATCAGCACCCGAACCACTGATATAGCGCGCCATGAACTTCAAACCGGGGACGCCGAAGTCAGCGAAGTCCAGATCGTAACGCAGCTGCCAGGACTTCTCATCTTTGCTGTTGAAGTCCGAACGCTGTACGGAGTTGGCCAGCCACACAGTGCCGCCGCCGTCAACGCCGTAGTCGTAGCCACGGGTTTCGGCGTCGCCATCGTCGTTGATAAAGGTGTAGCCACCATGGGACTTCTGATAAGCAGCAGTCACAGTGTGAGCACCCAGGTTATAGGCTGCTGCGAGACTCCAGATAGTGTTGTCTTCGCTCTTGCCGGTGTTGGTGTACTCTTTATCGTAATCGGTCTTGTAGATGTTGAAGTCGAAGTTCAGGGACTGATCTTCGCTGATACCGAAGGTGTAGTTGAGGTTGCCGTAGTACTTCTTGAACGAGTCTTCCACGTCGGAGTAGTACAGCGCAGCCGACAGATCATCGGTGAAGCTATAGCTGCCGCCAAATACGTCGGCACCTTTCAGGCCGAGGCTGTCGTGATAGGTCTGGGCCTGTGCGTTGATGGCGGTGAAGCGGCCTGCATGCAGCTCAAGACCTTCGATTTCATTGCTGGTGACCAGGAAGCCTTCAGCTACTTCAGGCAGCAGGCGGCTGTCGTCAGTGCTCAGAACCGGAAGAGCGGTGAACTGATCGCCGTATTTCAGCACGGTATTGGAAAGGCGCAGTTTTACTGCACCACCCGCTTCGGAGTAATCATCCTGCGAGCGACCGTCGCTGCCGGTGGGGAACAAGCCGGAACCGGCGCGGCCCTTGCCACTGTCGAGCTTGATGCCCAGCAGGCCGATGGCGTCAACGCCGAAGCCGATGGTGCCCTGGGTAAAGCCGGACTCGTAGGTAGCGATGAAACCTTGACCCCACTCTTGAGGATCATCGTTGAGGTCTGGGCCTGCGTTGCGGAAGTCGCGGTAGAAGTACAGGTTGCGGCTCAGAACGTTCAGGCTGCTGTCTTCGACAAAGCCGTTGGACTCGGACTGCGCGCTGGCGAAAGCCAGTTGGCTGGTGCCCGCGGCTACTGCCAGGGCGATTACGCTCCACTTCATCACTTGCATCGTGATTGCTCCTTTGGTTTAGAAGAGTTGCGCTGCCCACTGTTTTGTTATATGGGCGGCTCTTTCTTTTTGTGTCGGCGCTAACTTATAGCACGCAGCCAATATTGGCGATAGTTGCAGTCTATTCATTACGACTTCGTTCATGCTGGTGTCGCATCGCATTAGGAGGAATGTCGCAAATCTGTAGCTCTGTCCTTGCGTTTCGTTATGCCAACGCTTTCGCGGCTCTGAGGTGCCTGGGGCCACTGTTATTGATCGACTGCACGGCTCGCCGAGCATTGCTTTCACAGATAGCAAAAGTCGTGCTCAAAACCTGGATGCACCGCTAAAACCTTGATTTTCTGGCATGCGATGCGTCGAGTAGCGACGCTGATCCCACGTCTGGCGCGGGTTTGCCTGAGCGATGTCAGTTCTTCGCGTCTGGCCAGCGGCAGGCGATATCGCCTGCGTTCATATCGCTGCTCCGGTAACGTCTGGCACTGTCTATTACGGGAAGAAACAAAATGGTGCACGTCTGCGGTGCGTGTGCGTCCGGGCTGCCTTGCGTTGGTGCGTAGCCGCCGGATGAAGTCTCGACTGAGCCAGCGTATGCTGCGCGCCATCGTTTGGCCCTTGCTGGGGGCTACGCTTGATTGATCCCTTTATAAGGAGGAGAGCCGTCATGTTCGCTCTGGATTCGCGTCTGCAGCAGGACTGCCTGCTGGTCGGGGATTTTCCCCTGTGTCGTTTGCTGCTGATGAATGACTCCAACTACCCCTGGTTCATCCTCGTGCCTCGGCGTGAGGAGGTCAGCGAGTTGTTCCAGCTCGACGCTGACGATCAGCGTCAACTGTGGCAGGAAACCACGTTGCTGGCAGAGATCCTCAAGGACACTTTTG
Source organism: Ectopseudomonas toyotomiensis (assembly GCF_017167985.1). Lineage (NCBI taxonomy): Bacteria > Pseudomonadati > Pseudomonadota > Gammaproteobacteria > Pseudomonadales > Pseudomonadaceae > Ectopseudomonas > Ectopseudomonas toyotomiensis. Next base: position 3,680,975 of record NZ_CP070505.1, read on the forward strand.
CCGCCGACAAGATGAACGTGGCCACGCTCGGCAATGTGGTCAGTCAGCTGCATATGCATGTGATCGTGCGCCGGCGTGACGATGTCGCTTGGCCCGCACCGGTCTGGGGGCGGCATCCGGCGCAGCCTTACGCAGGGCAGCAGGTGGGACAGGTCATCGACAAGCTGCGCCTGGTGCTGACCGAGGATTTTCAGTTTGCCGGAGAGCCAGCATGAGCCTCGAGTCGCGGATCATGGAGTTGGAAAGCCGCCTGGCTTTTCAGGATGACACCATTCAGGCGCTCAGCGATGAGTTGGTCGAGCAGAACAGACGCATCGAGCGGATGCAACTGCAACTGACGGTTCTGGCGCGGCGCCAGGAGGAGTTGAGCGGTCAGGCGGGTATTGCCGAAGACGAAGCGCCGCCACCTCATTACTGATATGAAAAAGCCCGGTTTCCCGGGCTTTTCTTTGCGTGCTGCTCAGCGCCGCGAAGGGGCTGCTGCAATCACGTCTTCCGCCTGCAGGCCTTTGTCACGCTGCATGACCGAGAACTCCACGCGTTGGCCTTCGATCAGTACGCGGTGGCCCTCGCCGCGAATGGCGCGAAAGTGCACGAAGATATCGTCACCCGAGTCGCGGGAAATGAAGCCGAACCCCTTGGACGTATTGAACCACTTGACCGTACCAGTCTCGCGATCATCTGGAGTCACGCTGGTGCTGGCGCTGGCTTGTTGCACGGGCGGGCGTCGGTCTGCGCTGCGCGGCTGCGTGCCCAGCTGTGCTGCGAGGCTCAGCGCCACGGCAACGACCAAGGCCAGAAGCGGTAACCAGATGGCGGGTTGGCTACCGATGCTGGGCAGCGGGGCAAGCAGGATCAGGCTCTGTACCACGGCAGCCAGTATCAATAGTGCCGATGACAGCCCCTGCAGTTGTTGCCGCGCGGCGTGAACGTTCTGTTGTTGCGCTGCGGCAAGCAGGTTGAGCAGGCCGATCAGGGCCAGATAAATGGCATCCGAGGTGGTCAGGAGCGAAGTGGAAAAACCGGGGACGGCAGACAGCAGCAGGGCGGCAAACCCTGTCACGAGATGGGCAATCTTCAACATCTTCGATGAACTCACTGATTGAATGATGACTCAAGGTATTGCGGAGAGAGCGTGCTTCAAGGTTGCCAGTCGAACGGCAACGACGCGCGCCGGTATACAGGGTTGGCGACGCCGCAGAGCGGTAATGCGGCGTGCAAGGCTATTTAACAGCAAAGGCGGGGGCTTCTCAAATCAAGCGCTTAGCATCGTTTCGCTGGTAATCGGGTGGACCTGATTGCGCCCGGCGCGTTTGGCTTGATAAAGCGCGTCATCGGCCCGCGTGAGCAGAGATTCGAATGTGTCGCCTTCTTCAGCCATGGCGCAGCCGAAGGATGCGGTAATGCTGTCCAGAATCTGGTCCGTGCGCCTTACCTTGACCCTCAATGACTGGATCTTGTGGCGCAGTTGTTCGGCGAAATCGAGGACTCCGTTGAGGTTGGTGCAGTTACGCAGTACCACACAGAACTCTTCGCCGCCGTAGCGCGCAGCAAAGGCCTCCGGTGGCAGCAGGTCACGCAATAGTTGCCCGACGTGTTGCAGTACGCGGTCACCCAGTGGATGGCCGTATTGATCGTTGAACTGCTTGAAGTGGTCGATATCCAGAATCACCAGCGCCAGGCCCTGCTGTGATTCGTTCAGGGCTCGCTCCAGCAGGCGGGTAAAGGCATGGCGATTGAATACGCGGGTCAGGCTGTCGAGCGTTGCTGCCAGATGCGCGCGTTCCAGCTGGCTGCGCAGATGCGTGATCTCTTGCTGCGCGGCGCGCAGACGATAGAGGAATTTTTCCTGCTGATCCTGCATCAGCTGGGTGCTTTCCTGCAGGTCGCTGAGCACGCTGGGTAGATCGTCGATGATGGGTTCCTGCAGTGCGCTGAGACCCTGGCTCAGGCTCTGCTGGTAGTGCTGGCCGCCAATCACGCTGCGTGAGACGTCGCCTTCGATATCATCGACCAGCTCGATTACCTGCTGTTGGCCGGCGCGAGCTTCCTCCAGCTCGCCGCGGATGATGTAATCGCGAAACAGCCGGCTGGCGGTTTCCGGCGGGAACACGTCGAAGTCCTCGACCACCTTGTCCAGGCGGCGGTTGAGCTCTGGTTCACTGCCTCTGCTGTAGGTGTACCAGAGTGCATAATGTACCGGGTTCGGCGGGATATCGTGGCGCATCATCAGTGGCACGGCTTGCTTCAGGAGCTCGGCCGCCTCGCGGGTTTCTTCCGGATACAGGTCGATGATGCTGGGCGGTTTGGCTGGCTGACTCATGGATGTCGGAAACTCAATGGCGAATGGCCAGAGCATAGATCAGGGCGAGGCTGCATGCCTAATGAAAAGGCCCGGATCACCGGGCCTCTGAGCGTCTCAAGCAGCGAGCAGGCTGCGCAGCATCCAGGCGGTTTTCTCGTGCACCTGCATGCGCTGGGTCAACAGGTCGGCAGTCGGCTCGTCGCTGACCTTGTCCAGCAGCGGGAAAATACCGCGCGCAGTGCGTACGACAGCCTCTTGGCCTTGCACCAGTAGTTTGATCATTTCGTCGGCACTGGGTACGCCTTCCTCTTCCTTGATCGAGGACAGGCGGGCGTAGGCGGCGTAGGTGCCTGGCGCCGGGAAGCCCAGTGCACGGATTCGTTCGGCGATTGCGTCAACCGCCAGCGCCAGCTCGGTGTACTGGCCTTCGAACATCAGGTGCAGAGTGTTGAACATCGGACCGGTGACGTTCCAGTGGAAGTTATGGGTCTTCAGGTACAGGGTGTAGGTGTCAGCCAGCAGGCGCGAGAGGCCTTCGGCGATGGCGGCGCGATCCTGTTCGGCGATTCCGATATTGATTTCCATGGTTTTTCTCCTTTCAGGTGAGCCCGGGGTGTCTATCCCGCAGTGTTGGTGAGAGCCTAACACGCAGGGCTTCGTGATGATCTTGGCTTATATCAATGAAAGCGATGTTTAGAGGCTATTGATAGCGGACGGTTCATTTGCGGCCAATAAATCTCGGCCCTGGCGCGGCGTCAGCCCTGTGCGTGGCGCAATGCCCGATCAGTCGTGCGCCAGCCCCGGCTTCTGCTGCAGGGTGCGATTGAATACCTCCACCCAATGGGCGCTGAATTGCTGTCCGGCAAGGTTGTTGATTTCGAGAATGGCGCGTAGCAATGGGCGTTTGCTCAACGTCTGATGCGCGCGTTCATGGGTCCTCGCGTCAAATGCATCGACGATATGCAGGATCAGTGCGCCTGGGGCTATCTCCCGTTCACGCAGGCCTTTGGGGTAGCCAGAACCATCGGCATGTTCCTGGTGCTGCATGATGATCTCCATGGCCACCGACCAGTCTGGCATGCGTTTGAGCAGGTCGCTGGCCAGGCGCGGATGGCCTTGCATCATGCGACGTTCTTCGCGGCTGAAATGGCTTTGCTTGTGCAGAAGCTCCAGCGGCAGGAAGGCCATGCCGATGTCATGCAGGCAGACTGCGGCCGCCAGTTGCTGCGGCTGTTCGGCGTATCCGCCCGCTGCATTGATACTCAGTGCCAGTTCCAGCAGGCGCAGGTTGCGGCCTCGCCAGTAGGGGGAGCGCTGTTCGGCAGCCTCGGCCAGCGCGCAAAAGAACTGCAGGTCGGGTTGGATCACGATCGCGTGGCGTGCCAGCAGCGCTTCGATGCGGCTAGGTTGCGCTTCTTCGGTGAGCTGCAGGCGAGTGTTGGGGTCTATCTGCTGCAGCAGCTCGAGACGTACCTCGGTCTGTCGCTCATTCGGCGTCATGGCCAGCGCCTGCAGCGCGCTGCACAGCTGGCTGACCTGTGGGCTATCCGGGGCTGTGTCGGCGCCGTCCAGCGCCTGAGCGACCTGGGCACGCAGATGGTCGAGGCTGAGCAGCAGTATGTCTCCGAGCAGGCTGTCGAAGGTCAGGTGTCCCGAGCGCAGGGCATCGAGTACGTCCTCCATGGCTTGTGGCAGCGGCATCAGCTCGTTGAGCTCGACGTAACCCAGATTGCCCTTGAGCGTATGGATCAGGCGAAACAGCTCGCGCAGCCGTTCCGAGCTCTTTGGTGCTCGTTCCAGTTCGATCAGCAGTTGCTCGCAGCGGGGAAACTGCTCGGCTGCGTCGAGGCGGAAGTCTTCCAGCAGATCGCTGGACAGGTCGCTGCGATGGGCTTGGGCCATGGTCATTCTCCAGGCAGGAGGCGCTGTTCATTATAGAAGGCATCTGCCGAGCGGCTGCGTCATGACGATTTACGCTATATAATCCCGCTCTTTATCGAAGCGCGGCGTAGGGTTGGACGTTCGCCGCGGTGTAGCTCCTACCCAGGGCGTTGGGGGCTGCCTGACCTATCCAAGACCTTAGAGAAGCGAAACACGATCATGATGCGCAGCCACTATTGCGGCCAGTTGAACGAGAGCCTGGATGGCCAGGAAATCACCCTTTGCGGCTGGGTACACCGTCGCCGTGACCATGGCGGGGTGATCTTCCTCGATATCCGTGATCGTGAAGGTCTGGCTCAGGTGGTATTCGATCCTGATCGTGCCGAGACCTTCGCCAAGGCCGACCGCGTGCGCAGCGAATACGTGGTGAAGATCACCGGCAAGGTTCGCCTGCGTCCGGCTGGTGCGGTCAACCCGAACATGGCGTCCGGTGCCATCGAAGTGCTGGGCTATGAACTGGAAGTGCTCAACGAAGCGGAAACCCCACCGTTCCCGCTCAATGAATACACCGACGTTGGCGAGGAAACCCGCCTGCGCTATCGCTTCATCGATCTGCGCCGCCCGGAAATGGCCGAGAAGCTCAAGCTGCGTTCGCGCATTACCTCGAGCATCCGTCGCTACCTTGATGACAACGGTTTCCTCGACGTCGAAACGCCGATCCTGACTCGCGCCACTCCGGAAGGCGCGCGCGACTATCTGGTGCCGAGCCGCACCCACGCCGGCAGCTTCTTCGCCCTGCCGCAGTCGCCGCAGCTGTTCAAGCAACTGCTGATGGTGGCCGGCTTCGACCGCTACTACCAGATCGCCAAGTGCTTCCGCGACGAGGACCTGCGCGCCGACCGCCAGCCGGAATTCACCCAGATCGACATCGAGACCAGCTTCCTCGACGAAAAAGACATCATGGACATCACCGAGACCATGGTGCGCAACCTGTTCAAGGAAGTGCTCGATGTCGAGTTCGGCGAGCTGCCGCACATGACCCTGGCCGAAGCCATGCGCCGCTTCGGCTCGGACAAGCCGGACCTGCGTATTCCGCTGGAACTGGTCGATGTGGAAGACCAGCTCAAGGACGTCGAATTCAAGGTCTTCGCCGGCCCGGCCAACGACCCGAAATGCCGCGTTACCGCGCTGCGCGTACCGGGCGGTGCGAGCATGCCGCGCAAGCAGATCGACGACTACACCAAGTTCGTCGGCATCTACGGCGCCAAGGGCCTGGCCTATATCAAGGTCAACGAGCGTGCTGCCGGCGTTGACGGTTTGCAGTCGCCGATCGTCAAGAACATCCCGCTGGACAACATCAATGTCATCCTCGACCGCGTGGGCGCTGTCGATGGCGATATCGTGTTCTTCGGTGCCGACAAGGCCAAGATCGTCAGCGAGGCCCTGGGCGCGCTGCGCATCAAGCTGGGTCATGACCTCAACCTGCTGACCTGCGAGTGGGCGCCGCTGTGGGTCGTTGATTTCCCGATGTTCGAGGAAAACGACGATGGCAGCCTGACCGCCATGCACCACCCGTTCACCTCGCCGAGCTGCAGCCCCGAGGAACTGGAGGCCAACCCGTCTGCCGCGCTGTCGCGCGCCTACGACATGGTGCTCAACGGTACCGAACTGGGTGGCGGCTCCATCCGTATTCATGACAAGGCCATGCAGCAGACCGTGTTCCGCGTGCTCGGCATCAGCGAAGAAGAGCAGCAGGAGAAGTTCGGCTTCCTGCTCGATGCGCTCAAGTACGGTGCACCGCCCCATGGCGGCCTGGCCTTCGGCCTGGATCGCCTGGTGATGTTGATGACCGGTGCCAGCTCGATCCGCGAAGTGATCGCCTTCCCGAAAACCCAGAGCGCAGCCTGCGTCATGACTCAGGCGCCGGGCGTCGTCGACAACAAGTCGCTGCGCGAGCTGCACATCCGCCTGCGCGAGCAAGCCAAGGCCGAATAAGCCTGCAAAAGAAGCCTGGTGATCCCAGGCTTCTTCGTTATGGGGTGGAGAGACTCAAGTGCTTACGCCCCGGCAATTGTGAAACCTTATAGATGGAGTGAGTTATGGCTGGTCATTCCAAATGGGCCAACATCAAGCACCGCAAGGGGCGTCAGGACGCCAAGCGCGGCAAGATCTTCACCAAGCTGATTCGTGAACTGACGGTCGCCGCCAAGCACGGCGGTCCGATCCCGGCGGACAACCCGCGTCTGCGTCTGGCGGTGGACAAGGCGCTGACCAACAACATGTCGCGTGACGTGATCGACCGCGCCATTGCCCGTGGTGCCGGCAACAACGAAGCCGACAATGTTGTCGAGTTCAGCTACGAAGGTTATGCACCGAGCGGCGTGGCGATCATCGTCGAGGTGATGACCGATAACCGCAATCGCACCGCCGCCGAAGTACGCCATGCCTTCACCAAATGCGGCGGCAACCTCGGCACCGACGGCTCGGTCGCCTACATGTTCGACCGCAAGGGGCAGATCAGCTTTGCGCCGGGTGTCGATGAAGATGCCCTGATGGAAGCGGCTCTGGAGGCCGGTGCCGACGATGTGGAAATGGGCGAGGACGGTTCGGGCCTGGTGTCGACCAGCTTCACCGAGTTCCATGCCGTCAACGAAGCACTTAGCGCCGCTGGTTTCAAAGCCGAGGAAGCGGAAATCGCCATGATCCCCTCGATCAGTGCGCCGATTGCCGATCTGGAAACTGCGCAGAAGGTCTTCAAGCTGATCGACATGCTCGAAGACCTGGATGACGTGCAGAACGTCTACCACAACGCCGAAGTCGCCGACGAGATCATGGAACAGCTTGGCTGAAGCAGCTTGTCGCCCGGATGCGTAGGGTGGGCCGGACGGCGATCCGCTTTAGCCCACCCTACGCCCTTCTACGGTTTTCTCTGCTTCCTCAGGTGCGTCACGAGTGACGGCGTATGAGGAGCCCCGTATACTCGCCAACTGGATAAATAGACAGTTGCTGATATGACCCTGATTCTAGGCATCGACCCGGGTTCGCGCATTACCGGCTATGGCGTGGTGCGCGATACCGGGCGTGGTTGCGAGTACGTGGCGTCAGGCTGCATTCGCACGGGTAACGGGCCATTGGCCGAACGTCTGCAAATCGTCTTTCGCGGCGTCAGCGAGGTGATTCGCACCCATGGTCCGGTGACCATGGGTATCGAGCAGGTGTTCATGGCGCGCAATGCCGACTCGGCGCTCAAGCTGGGGCAGGCGCGTGGCGCCGCTATCGTCGCAGCGGTGGAGGCGGGGCTGGAAATCAGCGAATACACCGCGACCCAGGTCAAGCAGGCCGTGGTTGGCACCGGTGCGGCGGACAAGCAGCAGGTGCAAATGATGGTCATGCATCTGCTCAAGCTGGTGCAGAAGCCGCAGATCGACGCCTCCGATGCCCTGGGCATCGCCCTGTGCCACGCCCATCACCGACAGAGTCTCATTCCCCACGGGCTTGCTGGCGCCAAGCGGCGTGGCGGCCGTCTTCGTTTGTAATCGGATTAAAGGAAAACACTGGTGATCGGACGTTTGCGCGGCACTCTGGCGGAGAAGCAGCCGCCGCATTTGCTTCTGGATGTGAATGGCGTCGGTTATGAGCTGGAAGTACCGATGACGACCCTTTATCGTCTGCCTGCGGTGGGCGAACCGCTGACCCTGCACGCTCACCTGGTGGTGCGTGAAGATGCGCATTTGTTGTATGGCTTCTTCGAAAAGCGCGAGCGTGAGCTGTTTCGCGAGCTGATTCGTCTCAATGGCGTCGGTCCCAAGCTGGCGTTGGCGCTGATGTCTGGGCTCGAGGTCGATGAGCTGGTGCGCTGCGTGCAGGCCCAGGACACGGCGGCGCTGGTCAAGGTACCTGGAGTGGGCAAGAAAACCGCCGAGCGTCTGCTGGTCGAGCTCAAGGATCGTTTCAAGGCCTGGGAGTCGATACCGTCCATTGCGCCGTTGGTGGTGGAACCTCAACTGGCTCAGGCAGTCTCAAGCGCGGAGAATGATGCCGTCAGTGCCCTGATATCCCTTGGCTACAAGCCGCAGGAGGCCAGCCGAGCAGTTGCCGCCGTCAAGGAAGATGGTATGAGCAGTGAAGATTTGATCCGACGCGCGCTGCGCGGCATGGTTTAGTGGAACCTTATTGATGATCGAAGCCGATCGCCTGATTACCGCCAGCCCCCGTGAGCGCGAAGAGCAGCAGGACAGAGCCATTCGTCCGCTGCGTCTGGCCGACTACATCGGTCAGCCCGTCGTGCGCGAACAGATGGCACTGTTCATCCAGGCTGCGCGGGGTAGGGTGGAAGCACTCGACCATACGCTGATCTTCGGCCCGCCGGGCCTGGGCAAGACCACCCTGGCCAATATCATCGCCGAGGAAATGGGCAGCTCGATCAAGAGCACTTCCGGCCCGGTGCTTGAGCGACCGGGTGATCTGGCTGCGCTGCTGACCAACCTGGAAAGCGGCGATGTACTGTTCATCGACGAAATTCACCGTCTTTCGCCGGTAGTTGAGGAAGTCCTTTATCCGGCCATGGAAGACTTTCAGCTCGACATCATGATCGGCGAGGGCCCGGCGGCCCGCTCGATCAAGCTGGATCTGCCACCCTTCACCCTGGTTGGCGCCACCACCCGTGCCGGCATGCTGACCAATCCGCTGCGCGACCGCTTCGGTATCGTCCAGCGCCTTGAGTTCTACGGTATCGACGACCTGGCCACCATCGTCTCGCGCTCAGCCGGGATTCTCGGCTTGCCCATCGAGGCCAAGGGAGCCTACGAGATTGCCCGTCGTGCGCGTGGTACGCCGCGTATTGCCAACCGCCTTTTGCGTCGTGTGCGCGATTTTGCCGAAGTGCGCGGTAACGGCCATATCACGCAGCTGACCGCCGATCAGGCGTTGAATCTGCTGGATGTCGACGAGCGCGGTTTCGATCATTCCGACCGCCGCTTGCTGCTGGCCATGATCGAGAAGTTCGACGGCGGTCCGGTAGGGCTCGACAGTCTGGCGGCAGCGATAGGGGAAGAGCGCCATACCATCGAGGATGTGCTCGAGCCGTATCTGATTCAGCAGGGGTACATGATGCGCACGCCGCGCGGGCGTGTGGTCACTCGCCATGCCTACCTGCACTTCGGGCTGAACATTCCCAAGCGCGCTGGCGAGCAGGTCGCTGGCGATCTTTTCGCGGCAGGTGACGAATGACGAAAAAATTGTTACCAGCCCGGATTGGCAAGCAGCAGGCCGGGGACTAGAGTATGCGCGCGCAAAACGGAGTCCAGCCGTTCAGCCACCACTGCCGGGTCTATTACGAAGATACCGATGCGGGCGGCATCGTCTACTACGTCAACTACCTCAAATTCATGGAGCGGGCTCGCACCGAGCGCCTGCGTGAGCTGGGTTATGCCCAGTCGACGCTTGCCGGTGAGGGCCTGTTGTTCGTCGTGCATTCGGCCGAGGCGCGTTATCACGCGCCGGCGCGCCTGGATGACGAACTGGTGATCAGCGCCGAAGTGATCGAATTGAACCGTGCCAGCCTGCGCTTTCGTCAACAGGTCAGGCGGGCTGCGGATGATGCGCTGCTCTGCGAAGGGCAGTTCCTGGTGGCCTGTGTGCGCGCCGACAACTTGAAACCCCGGGCTATCCCCGAAACCCTGCGACACGCGTTCGCCGGGACGCAGGCGCCGGGTCCAATTGCAGCAGGAGAGTAAGCGTGGAAGCTAACGCCGTTGACCATATGTCGATGTGGAGTCTGATCAGTAACGCCAGTCTGTTGGTTCAGCTGGTGATGCTGACCCTGGTGGCCGCCTCGGTCATTTCCTGGGTGATGATCTTCCAGCGCAGCAATGCCATCCGCGCCGCCAAGCGTGCTCTGGACAACTTCGAGGATCGTTTCTGGTCCGGCATCGACCTGTCCAAGCTGTATCGCCAGGCCGGCAGCAACCCCGATCCGGATTCCGGTCTGGAGCAGATCTTCCGTGCCGGCTTCAAGGAATTCTCCCGTCTGCGTCAGCAGCAGGGCGTAGATCCGGATGCGGTGATGGACGGCGTGGCGCGTGCCATGCGTGTGGCCATTTCCCGCGAGGAAGAGAAGCTGGAAACCGCGCTGCCGTTTCTCGCCACTGTCGGCTCCACCAGCCCGTACATCGGCCTGTTCGGTACCGTATGGGGCATTATGAACTCCTTCCGCGGCCTGGCCCAGGTGCAGCAAGCCACGCTGGCTACCGTCGCGCCGGGTATTGCCGAAGCGCTGATCGCCACTGCCATCGGCCTGTTCGCGGCGATTCCGGCGGTCATTGCCTACAACCGTTTCTCTGCCCGCAGCGAGATGCTGATCGGTCGTTACTACACCTTCGCCGACGAGTTCCAGGCCATCCTGCACCGCAAAGTGCACACCTCGGAAGACTAAGGCGAGCGAAGAGGACAGGTTTTAACCATGGCGAGAATTCGCAACAGACGCAAACCGGTCGCCGAGATGAACGTGGTGCCCTACATCGACGTGATGTTGGTACTGCTGGTCATCTTCATGGTCACCGCGCCGATGCTCAATCAGGGCGTCAAGGTCGATCTGCCCAAGGTCAGCAGTGAAGCGCTGCCGCAGGACAACGACGCGCAGGTACTAACCATCTCCATCAAGGCCGACAAGACCTACTACTGGAACATGGGCAGCGAGGTCGACGTCGACACCGAGCAGGAGCGTGCCTCGACCCTCGAGCAGATGACTCAGGCCGTGTCGGCGATCATTGCCGAGAACCGTCGTCAGGGTAAGCAGGTGCAGGTATTCGTGCGCGGTGATCGCACGGTTGATTACGGCACTGTGATGTCGGCCATGGGCGGTCTGCAGCAGGCCGACGTGGGCAACGTCGGACTGATTACCGAGGCTCCCTGATGCAGCAAGCCGAGCGTTCGCAATCGGAAAGCTACTTCTGGCCCGTGGTTTGGGCGGTGGGTCTGCATGTCCTGATGTTCGCCATGCTGTTCGTCAGCTTCGCCTTCACCCCGGAGCTGCCACCGGCGCGCCCAGTGGTGCAGGCTACGCTGTATCAGTTGCAGTCACAGAGCCAGGCCACTACGCAGACCACGCAAAAGGTTGCAGGCGAGGCGCAGAAGACCTCGGCGCCGCAGTTCGAGACCGAGCGGCTGGAACAGAAGAAAGCCGAGGAGCAGAAGCAGGCCCAGGCCGAAGCGCAGAAGGTAGCAGCGGCCAAGAAAGCCGAGGAACAAAAGCAGGCCGAAGAAGCTCGAAAGGCCGAGGCGGCGAAGAAAGCCGAGGCCGATAAGGCCGCTGAGCAGAAGCGTCAGGCGGATATCGCCAAGAAGCGCGCCGAGGAAGAGGCGAAGAAGAAAGCCGCTGAAGAGGCCAAGAAGAAGGCCGCTGCAGAAGAGGCCAAGAAAAAAGCGGCAGCCGCCGAAGCTGCGAAGAAGAAAGCCGCCGAGGATGCACGGCGCAAGGCCGCCGAGGATCAGAAGGCGGCAGCGTTGGCCGAGCTGCTGTCGGACAATGTGCAGAACCAGCAGGCGCTGGCCGAGACTCATGGTGACCAGGTGGCCGGCAACCTCGATGATCTGATCATCAAGCTGATCACCGAGAACTGGCAGCGGCCGATGTCGGCGCGTCGAGGCATGAGCGTCGAGTTGCTGATCCAGATGCTGCCCGATGGCACCGTGACCAACGCCAGTGTATCGCGCTCCAGTGGCGATGCACCGTTCGACAGCTCGGCCGTTGCAGCTGTGCGTAACGTCGGGCGTATTCCCGAGATGCAACAATTGGATCGCGCTACCTTCGACCGTATGTACAGGCAGCGACGCGTTATTTTCAAACCGGAGGATTGAGCTCTGTGAACAACCTGATTCGTATCGCCCTGCTGGGGCTGGTCATGCTGGTCGGTAGCGTCCAGGCGGCCGACCCGCTGGTGATCTCCCAGGGCGCTGACCGCGCCACACCCATTGCTGTCGTGCCGTTCGGTTGGCAGGGTGGTTCGGTACTGCCTGAAGACATGTCGCAGATCATCGGCAACGACCTGCGCAACTCCGGCTACTTCGAACCGATCCCGCGGCAAAACATGATCAGCCTGCCGACCCAGGCCCGCGAAGTGATCTACCGCGACTGGAAAGCGCTCGGCGCCCAATACGTACTGGTCGGCAATATCGTGCCCAATGGTGGCCGCTTGCAGATTCAGTACGCGCTGTTCAACGTCAGTACCGAGCAACAGGTCATGACCGGCAATGTCGGTGGTGGCACCGATCAGTTGCGCGATATGGCTCACCATATCGCCGACCAGTCGTTCGAGAAGCTCACCGGCGTCAAGGGAGCATTCTCCACGCGCCTGCTGTATGTCACTGCCGAGCGCATGGGCACCAACAACACCCGTTACACCCTGCAGCGTTCCGACTACGACGGTGCCCGTGCGGTGACCTTGCTGCAATCGCGCGAGCCGATCCTGTCGCCGTCGTTCGCGCCGGATGGCCGCCGTATCGCATACGTGTCGTTCGAGCAGCGTCGCCCGCGCATCTTCGTCCAGCACATCGACACCGGGCGTCGTGAGCAGATCACCAACTTCGAAGGCCTCAATGGCGCGCCGGCCTGGTCGCCGGATGGCAATCGCTTGGCCTTCGTGCTGTCGCGCGATGGCAACCCGGAAATCTACGTGATGGATATGGGCAGCCGGCAGATGCGCCGTATTACCAACCATTACGCCATCGATACCGAACCCTTCTGGGGTAAGGACGGTCAGACCCTTTACTTCACCTCGGATCGTGCGGGTAAGCCGCAGATCTACAAGACCAACATCAATAGCGGGGCTGTGGAGCGAGTGACCTTCGTCGGTAACTACAACGCCAACCCGAAATTGTCGGCTGATGAGAAGACCCTGGTGATGATTCATCGTCAGGATGGCTTCACCGTGTTCAAGGTGGCTGCACAGGACCTGGAAACCAACCGTTTGCGTATTCTTTCAGACACAAGTTTGGATGAGTCGCCCACTGTTGCGCCCAATGGCACCATGCTAATCTACGCCACCCGCCAGCAGGGCCGGGGAGTCTTGATGTTGGCGTCCACCAATGGACGCGTGAGGCTCCCTCTTCCTACCGCTCAAGGCGAAGTTCGAGAGCCTTCTTGGTCCCCTTACCTGAACTGATGCGGCGCTACACCTTTTTGCTTAACACAACTGGGGTTCATTAGGAGTTACATGATGGAAATGCTGAAATTCGGTAAGTTCGCTGCACTGTCCCTGGCTCTCGCCGTTGCTGTAGGTTGCTCCTCCAAAGGCGGCGACGCTGCTGGCGAAGGCGCTGTTGACCCGAACGCTGGCTACGGTGCCAACACTGGCGCTGTTGATGGCAGCCTGAGCGAAGAAGCTGCTCTGCGCGCTATCACCACCTTCTACTTCGAGTACGACAGCTCCGACCTGAAGGCCGAAGCCATGCGCGCTCTGGACGTACACGCCAAGGACCTGAAAGGCAACGGCGCTCGCGTCGTTCTGGAAGGCCACGCTGACGAGCGCGGTACCCGTGAGTACAACATGGCTCTGGGCGAGCGTCGTGCCAAGGCCGTTCAACGCTACCTGGTTCTGCAGGGCGTTTCCCCGGCTCAGCTGGAACTGGTTTCCTACGGCGAAGAGCGTCCGGTTGCCACTGGCAACGACGAGCAGTCCTGGGCTCAGAACCGTCGCGTAGAGCTGCGTAAGTAAGCTGCCATGCGAGATTGCCGCCGTATCCTGACCCTTCTGACACTCGCCTTGCCGCTTGCGGCGATGGCGGAGGTTCCCGTACTGGAAAGCAGCTCCATGCAACAGGGCAGCAGCTATCCACCGGCGGGTTATGGTACGGCCGGCGCCTACGCCGGAGCGGGTGCGCAAGCACCCGCTTCTGCGCAGGGCATGCTGTTCAACCAGCTTGAGCAGATGCAGCAGGAAATTGCGCAGCTGCGTGGCATGGTCGAAGAGCAGCAGAATGAAATCCAGCGCCTCAAGCAGGAAGGCCTGGAGCGTTACCAGGATCTGGACCAACGCATTTCCTCCGGCGCCGCTGCCGGTGGAGCTCCCGCACAGAATTCAGCCGATGGCGCGGTAAACGCCAATGGCACCCCGACGCCACCTGCCGCACAGCAGCAGGCCAGCGCCGAGCCGGGTGATCCGGCCAAGGAAAAACTCTATTACGACGCTGCCTTTGACCTGATCAAGGCCAAGGACTTCGACAAGGCGTCGCAGGCGTTTAGCGCCTTTCTCAATCGTTATCCCAACAGCCAGTACGCGGGTAACGCGCAGTATTGGCTGGGCGAAGTGAACCTGGCCAAGGGTGATCTGCAAGCAGCCGGTCAAGCCTTTGCCAAGGTCAGCCAGGCCTATCCGAGTCACGCCAAGGTGCCGGATTCGCTGTTCAAGCTGGCCGACGTCGAGCGTCGCCTGGGCAACAACGACAAGGCGCGCGGCATTCTGCAGCAGGTCATCGCCCAGTATCCTGGCAGTTCGGCCGCGCAATTGGCCCAGCGCGACTTGCAGCGGCTGTAAGCCAGCAATTGACGAAAAACCCGCGCTCGTCGCGGGTTTTTCTTATCTGGCCTCACGTGATCCATTAGAATGAGCGCTCGCATGCGAGGTGGGGTTTCAGCTCGGCTGATGTCCTTGTCGCCATGCCTTGTCGAACGTCGGCCGCTGCCGGCGTTCCTGTCTTTCCACGCAACGGAAGCGGATGGCCTGTTTCGTCATCACGCTCGTGGCTACCATGCAAGAAACCCTGCGCATCACCGAGATTTTCTACTCGTTGCAGGGGGAAACGCGTACCGCTGGCTTGCCGACGGTATTCGTGCGCCTTACCGGCTGCCCCCTGCGCTGTCAGTACTGTGACACCGCCTATGCCTTCAGTGGCGGCGAGATCGTCACGCTGGACAGTATCCTCGACCAGGTGGCCGCCTATCGGCCGCGCTACATCTGCGTCACCGGCGGCGAGCCGCTGGCTCAACCCAACTGTATCCCTCTGCTTGCGCGCCTGTGCGATGCCGGTTACGAGGTATCGCTGGAAACCAGTGGTGCGCTTGATGTCTCAGCGGTCGATGCACGGGTCAGCAAGGTGCTCGATCTGAAGACGCCTGGCTCTGCCGAAGTGCAGCGCAATCGCTACGAGAACATCGAGTGGCTGACACGAAACGATCAGGCCAAGTTCGTCATCTGCTCGCGTGAAGACTACGACTGGGCAGTATCCAAATTGATCGAGTATGACCTGGCTGCTCGTGCCGGTGAGGTGCTGTTCTCGCCCAGCCACAAACAGGTCGATGCACGTGCGCTGGCAGACTGGATCGTGGCTGACAACCTGCCCGTACGCCTGCAATTGCAGCTGCACAAGATTCTCTGGAACGATGAGCCGGGACACTGAACATGAACGACAAGAAAGCGGTCATCCTCCTTTCCGGTGGCCTGGACTCGGCCACCGTGGTCGCCATGGCCAAGGCCGAGGGCTACAGCTGCTACAGCATGAGCTTCGACTATGGGCAGCGTCATCGCGCCGAGTTGCAGGCAGCCGAGCGTGTGGCGCGGCAGCTGGGCGTGGTCGAGCACAAGGTGATCGGCCTGAACCTCAATGGTATCGGTGGTTCGGCGTTGACCGATAGCAGCATCGCCGTGCCCGAATCACCCTCCGAAGGCATTCCCGCCACCTACGTGCCAGCACGCAACACGGTGTTCCTGGCGCTGGCCTTGGGCTGGGCTGAGGTGCTTGAAGCGCGTGATATCTTCATTGGCGTCAATGCGGTTGATTACTCGGGCTACCCGGATTGCCGTCCCGAGTTCGTCGACGCCTTCGAGCGTATGGCCAACCTGGCGACCAAGGCGGGTGTGGAAGGGCAGGGCTTTGTCATCCGCGCACCGCTGCAGCAAATGAGCAAGGGCGAGATCATCCAGGCCGGTATGCGCCTGGGCGTGGATTACGCACTCACGGTCTCCTGCTACCAGGCCGATGATGACGGCCGCGCCTGTGGCAAGTGCGACAGCTGCCGCCTGCGTGCAGCCGGTTTCGCTGCTGCCGGTGTGCCTGATGCGACGCGCTACTTCTGAAAAAGTTTTCGCGAAGTGTTGATTTCCTGAATTAAATCAGTATCATGCGCCTCGCGTTGGGTCGTTAGCTCAGTTGGTAGAGCAGTTGGCTTTTAACCAATTGGTCGTAGGTTCGAATCCTACACGACCCACCAGATCGCAAAAGCCAGTCGTGAGACTGGCTTTTTTTTGCTCTCGGAAAAGCCCTCTGGCCGATACTGCCCCGCCTGTGGTGATGGGCAACCAGGGGGTATACTCGCAGCTCGCTCAAGAGCGCCGCAGGTTCGATGATATGACGCAGATTTCCGAACGCCTTCTGGTTCAAGCCCACCTCGATGCCAAACAGCCCAAGCCGCTGACCGCCGAGGAGGAGGCCTTCTATCGCCGCGAAATCGCCGCTGAGCTGAAGAAGCAGAACGCGGTGCTGGTGGCGCACTACTACTGTGATCCGGTGATCCAGGCGCTGGCCGAGGAAACCGGTGGCTGCGTTTCCGACTCCCTGGAAATGGCCCGCTTCGGCAATCAGCACCCGGCTCAGACCGTGGTGGTGGCCGGGGTCAAGTTCATGGGCGAGACGGCGAAGATCCTCAACCCGGAAAAGCGCGTGTTGATGCCGACCCTGGAGGCGACCTGCTCGCTGGATCTGGGTTGCCCGGTGGACGAGTTCTCGGCTTTTTGCGACCAGCACCCGGAGCGCACCGTGGTGGTTTACGCCAACACCTCGGCAGCGGTGAAGGCGCGTGCCGACTGGGTGGTGACCTCCAGCTGCGCGCTGGAGATCGTCGAGAGCCTGATGGACAACGGCGAGACCATCATCTGGGCGCCGGACAAGCATCTGGGCAACTACATCCAGCGCGAGACCGGCGCCGACATGCTGCTGTGGGATGGCGCCTGCATCGTGCATGAGGAATTCAAGTCCAAGCAGCTGCTGGACATGAAGGCACTCTACCCGGACGCCGCCATCCTGGTGCACCCGGAATCGCCGCAGAACGTGGTCGAACTGGCCGATGCGGTTGGCTCCACCAGCCAGTTGATCAAGGCGGCGCAGACCCTGCCGAATTCCACCTTCATCGTCGCCACCGACCGCGGCATCTTCTACAAGATGCAGCAGCTATGCCCGGACAAGACCTTTATCGAGGCGCCAACCGCCGGCAATGGCGCCGCCTGCCGTAGCTGCGCGCACTGCCCGTGGATGGCGATGAATACGCTGGAGCGCGTGCTGACCGGCTTGCGTCAGGGCTCCGGCGAGATTCATGTCGACCCGGCGCTGATTCCCAAGGCGATCAAGCCGCTCAAGCGCATGCTCGATTTCACCCAGGCGGCGCGGATGAAGGTCGCCGGTAACGCCTGATAGGCATGCAGTAAGAAGAAGCCCAGCCAATGCTGGGCTTCTTGCTTTACGTGGCCCGGATGCCATCCGGGAATGGCGAGAGCTCAGTACCCCCGGATGCCATCCGGGCTACGGCAGCACGTCAGCTCAGGTTGCCCAATTCTCCGGCTCGTTGACTACATTGAGCAGCGCGCGCAGGCGGCCATAGTCGCGACCGTTGAAGGCAAAAGCCAGACGGGTCAGGTGGCACAGTTCCGGTTCGTCGCGCTCCTGCTCGCAGTAGGGTTGTTGGGTAAAGCCACCTTCCTTGCACAGGCTGGCGAAGTCACTGTCCAGCTTGGCCAGAGTTGCCTCGTTGAGCGGATGATTGAGGCGAATCACGAAGCGATCCTTGAGCCAGCGGCTGGAGTGGAAGTTGCGGTAGAAGCGCGCGATTTCATCCACCGCCTCTTCGGCGCTGTAGACCAGGTGCATCAGGTTGAGATCGGTAGGCAGGATATAGCCGTTATCGCCAAGCTGACGACGGATGAAGCCCAGTGCATCTTCCCAGTAGCTACCGCCCGGTTGGTCGAGCAGTACCACGGGCACCAGCGGGCTCTTGCCGGTCTGGATCAGGGTCAGCACTTCCAGCGCTTCGTCGAGGGTGCCGAAACCGCCGGGGCACAGCACCAGGCCATCGGCCTCCTTGACGAAGAACAGCTTGCGCAGAAAGAAGAAGTGGAACGACAGCAGGTGATGGCTACCGCGCATGGTCGCGTTGGCGGTTTGTTCGAAGGGCAGGGTGATATTGAAGCCCAGGCTGCTTTCCGCACCGGCGCCTTCATGGGCTGCTGCCATGATGCCGCCACCGGCACCCGTGACCACCATCAGATCGCGATATGCCAGTAATGCGCCGAGCTCGCGAGCCTGCCTGTACAGAGGATGATCGGGTGGTGTTCGTGCCGAGCCGAATACCGTGACCTTGCGTCGCCGTTTCAGTTGTTCCAGCACGCCGAAGGCATGCTCCATCTCACGCAGGGTCTGCATCATGATCTTGGCGTCCCAGCGGTTACGATCCGCCTGGGCCATATGGATCACCGTGGTGAGCATTTCACGGTACAACGCCAGGTTGGGGCTGTTGCTCGGGGTTGCCAGAGCTACCAGCTCCTCCACCTTGCTGCTCAGGTCGACCTCGCTGGTTTGCACGTGGCGCGACAGATAGTCGTCCGGTTCAAAGGGCATGGAAACTCTCCTCTTCTTGGCCTGTGAGAGGCGAGTAGCCTCTCGCGGTGGCCGGTTCCTTGATTATGGAGTGTTGAGCAGCTTGCCACAGGCAGTCTGCCGTTTCGTTGCCAGCTTTTCGTAAGCGCCGATTACAGGGCGATCTGTTCACCGGGTTCGGGAATGTTGGCGATCCAGTTCAGGCGTTCGCGCAGAGCGGCTTGCAGGGCCTGCATCTTCTCCAGCTCACCGTGCACCAGGTACAGCTCGGGGTGATGCGCGAACCGGCTGGCCCAGTCGAGCAGTTGCGTTTGCCCGGCGTGCGCGGAGAAACCGCCCAGGGTATGCACCTTGGCCTTCACCGCGATGCGCTGGTGCAGCACCTTGACCGTTTCCGCACCGTCGACGATCAAACGACCCAGCGTGCCCTTGGCCTGGAAACCGGGGAATACCAGGTGGCAGTTCTCGCGCCAGAGATTGTGCTTGAAGTGATGGACGATACGCCCACCATTGCACATGCCGGCACCGGCGATGATGATCGCGCCGCTCTTGATCCGGTTGATAGACATCGATTCTTCGGCGGTTGGCGTGCAGCGCAACACTGGCAGCCAGTCCTCGACTCGCTTGACACCCTTGGCTGCCAGTGCCGCGCGATCGGTAGCCGCGAACTGGTCATGAAAGCGGCTGTAGATGGCGTTGGCGCGGATCGCCATGGGACTGTCGAGGAACACGGCCTGCTGTGGCAGACGGCCTTCCTGATAGAAGCGGCCAAGGTAATAGATCAGATCCTGGGTGCGGCCGACGGCGAACGACGGGATCAGCACGTTGCCGCCTTCCTTGTGCGCCTGTTGCAGGATGTCGGCCAGCTCCTCCAGGGTTTCGTCGCTGGGGCGATGGTCACGGTCGCCGTAGGTCGACTCCATCAGCAGCACATCTGCCTGGTTCAGTTGCGTCGGCGCTTGCATCAGCGGCGAGCAGGTGTTGCCCAGGTCGCCGGAGAACACCAGATGACGGTGCAAATGGTGATCCTCTACCTGCATCTCGACGATGGCCGAGCCGAGGATATGGCCGGCATTGTGGAAGGTGACCTGCACGCCCTTGGCAACCTCGACCGCTGTGCCGTAGGCATGCGCGCGGCGCTGGCTGAGCGCCTGCTCGGCATTGGCGATGGTGTATAGCGGCTTGACCGCCGGCTTGCCCTGGCGTGCGCGCCAGCGGTTTTCCCATTCGGCGTCCTTCTCCTGCAGGAAGGCCGAATCCAGCAGCATCAGCTCGAGCAGTTCGCAGCTGGCCTCGGTGGCGTGGATCGGGCCGCGATAGCCTTCGGCGACCAGGCGCGGCAGCAGCCCGCTGTGATCGAGGTGGGCGTGGGAGATCACCACCGCATCCAGGCTGCTCGGGTCGAAAGGAAATGCACTGCGGTTCAGATCCTCTTCCTGGCGGCGTCCCTGATGCATGCCGCATTCGAGAAGCACCTTGGCGCCATCGCGGCTTTCCACCAGGTAACAGGAGCCGGTGACCTGTTGAATCGCGCCGAGAAAAGTGAGCAGAGCCATGGTTTTTTCCTTGTCGTGATCTTGAGACGAGTCTGCCGCTTCGAACCGGAGCGAGTCTTGATGCAGGTCAGCGGGTGCCTCGTAGCGATACCTAAACTGCAGGCAAACATTCAGGAGAGCACTCATGACCCAGCTATTGCCCGACGCTGCCACCTTGGTTCAGCACGCCCAGCAATACCCCGACTTTGCCCGCTGGCAAGCTGGCCACGGACCTGTCCAGCATAGTCCGCAGACCTGCGCTGCGGTCTTTCGTCTTGCCCATCAGCTGGTGCAGGGCGGTTTGCAGCCTGACTTGCCGAGCGTTTACCGCCTGATGCACGCGCTGGATTCGCTGACCGCAGCCGGTCTGTGGCTGGTGGTGCACATGACCTATGCGCGACGCGTGAGGTTCGATGGCCAGCCGCTGCAGGCCGATGATTTCAAGGAGGTGCCGGAAGGGCATACCGGTGGCGCGCTGAACATGGTGCCGGCCTATGCCGGCTACCTGGCACTCAATGCCCTGACCGGTGAGACGCGCGGCTGGTTGATGGGGCAGGGCCATTGCGTGGCAGCAATCGAGGCGCTGAACCTGCTGACCGGCAACCAGCATCCAGAGCAGGCCGCGCGCTACGCTTGTGATGAGGCGGGCATGAGCCGCCTGGCGGCGGATTTCTACAGCTACGCCCAGGCGGCGGACGGCAGCCCTGGCGTGCCGTTGGGCAGTCACGTCAATCCGCATACCGCTGGCGGTATCGCCGAAGGCGGATACCTCGGCTTCGCTGAGCTGCAGTACGCGCATCTGCCATTGCCGGGGGAGAAGCTGGTGGCGTTCCTGTCCGACGGCGCCGCCGAGGAGCAGCGCGGCAGCGACTGGATGCCGCGCTGGTGGCGTGCCGAGGATTGTGGCGTGGCGCTACCGGTGATGATCGCTAACGGCCGGCGTATCGAGCAGCGTACTGAGCTGGGTACATTGGAGGGCCTGGAAGGGTTTCGTCGGCACCTGCGCGGTTGCGGCTTCGATCCCCTGAGTTTCGATGGGCGTGATCCGGCAGCTTTCGTCTGTTCGCTGTGGGAGATGGAGCAGCGCCTGACGCATCGAGTGGGTGAACTCAACCGCGAGCTGATCGGTTATCCCTTGCCGATGCCCTACGGCATTGCCGAAACCACCAAGGGCTATGGTTTCTTCGGCGCTGGCAGCAACGCCGCTCATAACCTGCCGCTACCGGCTAGCCCGGCTCTCGACGCGCAGGCGCGCGAGCTGTTCAACCAGCATGCTGCGGCCTTGTGGGTAGAGCCGCAGACGTTGTCCTACGCCTGCAATCTGTTCGCCAGCCGCAAGGGTCGTGTGCTGGAACGGGACAACCCGCTGGCACGGCGTCAACCGTCGCAACCGGTACAGCCGGCGCTGCATTTTCATGATCGGCCCTGTTCGCCCATGAGTGCGCTGGATCGTTATTTCGTCGATCTGGTGCGCTCCAACCCGCAGTTGCGGCCGCGTGTCGGCAACCCGGACGAATTGGCCAGCAACCGTCTGAGCGGTGTGCTGGCAGCGCTCAAGCATCGCGTCAGCCAACCCGAGAGCGAGTTGGAGTCGCTACATGGCGCGGTGATCACCGCACTCAATGAGGAGGCCGTGGTATCAGCCTGTCTCGCCAATCAGGGCGGCCTGAATCTGGTGGCCAGCTACGAGGCGTTTTGCGTGAAGATGCTCGGCGCCGTGCGCCAGAGTCTGATCTTCGCACGCCAGCAGAAGGAGGCGGGGCGTCCAGCCGGCTGGCTGGGCTGGCCGCTGGTGGCCACTTCGCACACCTGGGAGAACGGCAAGAACCAGCAATCGCATCAGGACACCACCTTCTGCGAGGCACTGCTGGGCGAAATGCACGATGTCATGCGCGTGCTGTTGCCGGCCGATCACAACTCGCTGCTGGCCCTGCTGCCTGGCATCTATCAGGAGCGCGGCCGGCTTGCGTGCCTGGTGGTAGCCAAGCGTGAACAACCCTGCGCCTTTACAGTCGAACAGGCTAAGCAACTGGCCCGTGATGGAGCATTGCTGGTCGATGCGCAGGGCGAGGGCGAGCCAGTGCTGCTGATTGCCAGTGGCAGCTATCAGCTGCGCGAGATGCGCCGCGCCGCCGTTCGTCTGAGTGAGCAGGGTGTGGCCTGGCGTCTGATTTACTTGCAGGAACCGGGACGCTTTCGTGTACCGCGCGATGCCTGGGAGGCCGCCAGCGTGGCCAGCGCAGCTCAGCGTGAGGCGCTGTTCCCGGTAGCCTGTCGGCGGCGCGTGCTGCTTAGCCACATGCGCCCGGAAGTGGCCTTGGGGCATCTGGCGACGGTGCTGGGCGATGCCGCTACGTGCCGCGCGCTTGGTTACCGCAACCGTGGTGGCACGTTCGACGAAGCCGGCATGTTGTTCGCCAATGGCTGTACCTGGGCACACGTGCTGCAGAGTGTGGCCGAGGTGCTCGGCGTATCGGTCGACGCCTGGCTGACGGCTGTGGAACAGGCGGCTCTGGCAGGGAGGGGGGATGCTCGCTCCTTGCGTTGAGTCGGCTGAATGGGTCGATAGGAAGGGAGAGGCAGGTATGCCCAAGCTGATTCTGGAGATCGAAATGGACCTCTATCGCATGCTTCAGCAGGCGGCGCGAACCAATCAACTGAGCCTGGAGGATGAATGTCGACGTCGCCTCGAGGGCGGCGTACGACGTTCGCGCTATATGGAGGCCTTGCTCGCCGAGCTGCGCGCCGATGAGGCGCAGCGGCGAGCGGAACGGGGCTGAGTTTTCGCCTGCTTCAGAGACCGCAGTCGCTCTTGTCGAACACTTCCACGGTGACCGGACGGTTGCTGCGATACTCGCTGAACTGATAACGCAGCTGCGCGCCCTGCGCCAGCAGGCTGCGATAACCCGGATTGCGGCAGACGCTGGCCGCGAGCTGGCTGCGCACCGTATCGGGGTTGCCGCGCATCTGCGCCGCATGCGCTTCGCGCACGCTGAGGTGGTTGATCAGCGTGTGACCTTCCACGGTATAGCCCTGATCGAGAATGTCCTCGTTGATCGCCCGCGGCGTGCCTTCACTGCTCTGTCGGGCGACCTGCTCCAGGGTGCGAGTCAGCTCCATCTCCTTCAGCGAGGCTGCCTGGGCAGTGGGAAGCATCAGGCTGAGCGCGAGAGCGGGGAGGATGTAACGCAGCATGTCATGTGACTCCTGAAAGCGGGGACGAGGGGTTGGACAGGGCGTCGCAGCGAATGTTCGCGCCGCTGGCCATTTGCCCGCGTGAAACAAAGTGTTACCGATGGAGACATGCTGGCCTTTGGCCGCCGCCCGTCACCACGACCAAAGGCCGGGGATCATCGGCCAAACCTGCACGTCACAGACATTGAGCCGCCGTCGCAGTCGGACGTCGCCAGTACAGACCTGCCTGAAGTCTGCCGCTGGTGCAGGAAGGACTGCGCGGTGTTCAAGCAGCGTGCAGGAGAATAACAATGACAATGCTCTTTCGGCGCTGGCCATCGCGGGTGATGGTCGGCAGTTTACTGGTTTTGCCCGTTGCGCAGGTGCAGGCATCCGGTTATCACTTCGGTTCGCAATCGGTGGCGGCGCAGGGTTCGGCACATGCCAACGGTGCCGAGGCGGCCGACCCTTCGACCATTTTCTACAACCCCGCTGGCTTAGCCCGGCTCAAGGGCACCCAGGTGACTTCCGGTCTGAGCATTCTGCTGCCGGACGGCGATTACGAGGACAAGGGTAGCCGCGATGTGTTCGGCAATCCGGTGTCGGGCGATGCCGGCGAGTTCCTGCCCGATGCCGCCGCTGCGCCCAACTTCTATTTTTCCCACGAGATCAACGACCGGGTGACGATCGGTCTGGGCATCTTTACCCCGTTCGGCGCGAAGCTCGACTACAAGGAGGACTGGGCCGGGCGCTACGGCATCCAGTCGGCCAGCCTGGAGACGGTGACCTTCAACCCGAGCATTGCCTTTCGGTTCAATGAACACCACAGCATCGGTTTCGGTGTTTCGGCGCAGTACATCAAGTCGGTGCAGCGCGGTGCGGCGGATGTCAAAGGTGCGTCGCGGCAGTTGGCTGGGCAGTTCGTCACCGCCAATCAGGAACTGACCGAGCTGGCCGCATCACCGCTTGGTCAGTTCGCCATTCCGCTGTTATACGGCATCAATGTGCCCAGTGAGATCAGCAGTTGCGACGGTCAGGCCGATGACGCTTTCGTCGACTGCGTGGCGAAGAATTTCGCCGACAACGTCCAGGGCGACGGCTATTTCCGGGTCAAGGGTGATGACTGGGGTTTTGGCTGGAATATCGGCTACATGTGGGAACCGACCGACTCGACGCGCTTTGGCGTGTCCTATCGTTCCAACATTCGCCACACCCTTGAGGGTGAGACCAAGTGGAGCTTCGCCGGCGTGTCCGGCAGCGTGCCTTCACCCGATACCGATCTGAGCGGTGGCATCGATCTCGGCATCATCACCTTGCCGCCAGCCGATGCATTGGGGCAGGTGCTGGACCCTGACAACTGGGTCAACCCTGGCGATTTCGCCGGCTCCAGGTTGCACCCAAACTCCAAGGGCAAGACCGCCATCGACACGCCGGAGATGCTCTCCTTCAACGCCTTCCATCAGCTCAACGACAAGGTGGCGCTGATGGCGGATCTGACCTTCACCCGCCACTCGCGGCTCGACGAAGTGCGTATCGGCATCGATCAGGTGGCCGGCTATCCCTACTTCAATGGCGTGACCGAGGGCGACCTGAGCGTCAAGCAGGACTGGAAGGACAGCTACAAGATCTCCCTGGGCATGAACTACCAGTACAGCGATGACCTGCTGCTGCGCACGGGGGTTGCCTACGACCGCTCGCCGGTCAATTCTCCGCAGCTACGTCATCCGGCCTTTCCCGATGCGGATCGCTACTGGCTGTCGTTCGGCGCCAACTACAAGGTGATGCGCGATACTTCGCTGGACTTCGCCTACAGCTACGTGCAGTTCTCCAGCGGCAAGATGGACTACCAGGACGGCTGCTCCCCGGCCGGCTGGGTGCCAGGCGCCGGCGGGCTGTACCAGGATAGCGGCGTGCGCTGCACCGGCAACGGTGGCAATTACACCGGGGAGTACAACACCCACATCCACTTCATCGGCCTGGCGTTGAACCATACCTTCTGATCCATCTGAGCGGCGAACGGGGGTGGTAGAATCCCACCCCCGTTCGCTGTTGCTCCCGCCATGACCCATCCAGCCCCACATGCCGTCGCCCGCCTGCGCACAGAGCGCCTGGCGCGCAGCCTCAAACCTTTTATTGCCCGTGGTTCGCGCGCCGAGCGCTGCCCGCACTGCCGGGTGCAGCCGACCCATTGCCTGTGCGCCTGGCGCCCGCAGGTCGAGGCCAATGCCGCCATGTGCCTGGTGATGCATGACATCGAGGCGTTGAAACCGAGCAATACCGGCTGGCTGATCGCTGATGTGGTGCCTGAAACCCACGCCTTCGGCTGGACGCGCACTGCCGTCGACCCGGCGCTGCTGGAGTTGCTGGCCGATCCGCAGTGGCAGCCTTATCTGGTGTTTCCCGGTGAGTACGTGGCGCCGCAGCGCGTGGTGGAGGAGGTGCGGCTTGCGCCCGGCAAGCGGCCGCTGTTCGTGCTGCTCGATGCCACCTGGACCGAGGCGCGCAAGATGTTTCGCAAGAGCCCCTATCTGGATGCGCTACCGGTGCTGAGCCTGACGCCGGCGCAGCTATCGCGCTATCGCCTGCGTCGCTCCACTCGTGGCGAGCACCTGTGCACCGCCGAGGTGGCCGCCATGTGCCTGGAGCTGGCTGGCGACCTGCGTGCCGGCGAGGCGCTGGACGATTATCTCGATGTGTTCAGCCAGCACTACCTGGCTGCCAAACGGCGTCTGCCGCTGGATCTCAACGACGCTCTGCACCAGCGTTTGCAGACGTACCGCTGAGTTCGCTGGGCAGCGGCTTGGGCCACAGCTGCGCCAGCAGCATGCCGCCGAACATCAGCGCACAACCCAGATAGCCGCGCGGTGCCAGCACTTCGCTCAGCAACAGGGCGCCGGCGATGGCAGCGAATACGGCTTCCAGCGAGAGGATGATCGCCGCATGCGAGGCGATGGCATGCTGCTGCGCCACCACCTGCAGGGTGAAACCGATCGCCACGCCGAACACACCGCCGTAGAGGATGGCCGGCCCAGCGGCAATGATGCCGTCCAGTGTCGCGGTCTCGAACACCAGCGCCAGGATCAGGCTGATCACCGCGCAGGTGGCGAACTGGATGAAAGCCAGGCGCAGCGGGTCGTGACGGCTGGCGAAGAATCCCACCAGCAACACATGCACGCCCCAGACGAAGGCGCCAGCCAACTGCAACCAGTCGCCGGAGGCCACGGTGAAGCCTTCGCCGACGCTGAGCAGGAACATGCCGACCACTGCCAGGCTGGCGCCCAACCAGATGCCGGCGCTGCTGCGTTGGCCGATCAGCAGGCCGAGAATCGGTACCACGATCACGTACAACCCGGTGATGAAGCCTGAGTTGGTCACCGTGGTGAACAGCAGGCCAACCTGCTGCAGATTGATCCCCAGCGACAGCGCCAGACCCATGATCACGCCACCCACCAGCAGGTTGCGGTTCAGCGGTGCAGCGGGGCGCTGCGAGCGACGTTGCAGCAAAGCCAGCACCGGCAACAGGACCAGGCAGGCGAGGGCGAAGCGCAGGCCGGTATAAAGGAAGGGGCCGATGTTATCCATGCCCAGACGCTGGGCGACGAAGGCGCTGCCCCAGATCATCGCGGTAATCAGCATCAACAGGTCAGCGCGCAGGGCTTGGCTTCGCATCAGGGCGTCTCGGCAGGAAAGCTGCGCATCGTGCCGCAAAGCATTGAGCTTGACCACCCCGCCACAGCTCGGCATGCTGAGCGCCGCCGTCGGTCCGAGTGGGGAGTCTGTGATGCTCAATGAGCAGGCTTGAGCGGGTCTTCAGGCGAAAAGCACTGCCATACTCACCTCAGTGCCACTCATAACAAGAACAGGATCTGCCAATGGCCGCCTACGAAATCCTGATTGCCGACGACCACCCGCTGTTTCGCAGCGCGCTACAACAAGCATTGACCCTGGGCCTGGGACCTGAAGTGCGTCTGGTCGAAGCTGCCAGCATCGCCGAGCTTGAAGGCCACCTGGCCGCCAAGAGTGATTGGGACCTGGTCCTGCTCGACCTCAACATGCCCGGTGCCTATGGTTTCTCCGGCCTGGTACTGTTGCGCGGGCAGTACCCGCAGATTCCTGTGGTGATGATCTCCGCTCAGGAAGAGGCGTCCGTGGTCAACCGGTCCCGTGAGTTCGGTGCCAGCGGCTTCATCCCCAAATCCAGCCCGCTGGAAACCCTGCAGCAGGCCGTGCGTCAGGTACTCGATGGCGATACCTGGTGGCCACCGTTGGACGAAGACAGTGCCCCGGTTTCCGCTGAGGCCAAGGCGGCCAGTGCCGGCCTCGCCAGCCTGACGCCGCAGCAGTTCCGCGTATTGACCATGGTCTGCGAAGGCCTGCTGAACAAGCAGATCGCCTACGAGTTGAGCGTATCCGAGGCGACGGTCAAGGCGCATGTGACGGCGATCTTCCGCAAGCTGGGCGTGCGTACACGCACCCAGGCAGCGTTGTTGTTGCAGCAGATGGAGTCGATCCCTGCGCAGTGAGAACCTGTCCGCGATCCACCGCATGCCGGTCTGAGCGATCATTCTGCTCAGCCAAGCCACTCAGACGATCGGCGGCAGCACGATCTGATCGCTACGACTGACGCCAGCAGTCAGCGCGCGGCATTGTTCGAGAAACTCGCGCATCGCCGCTGTCTGGTACTTCTGCTTGTGCCAGATGAAGTAGAACTGCCGGCGCAGGTCTAGCTGCGGCGTCTCCACTGGCATCAGACTGCCGCGACGAAAGGCGTCGCGCAGCGCCAGACGCGAAATGCAACCGATACCCAGGCCTGACTCCACGGCGCGTTTGATTGCCTCGGTGTGTTCCAGCTCCAGGCGGATATTCAGGTTGCGCGGATGATGCCGCATGGCCTGATCGAAGGTCAGGCGCGTGCCCGAGCCTTGCTCACGCAGAATCCAGGCTTCGTGCGTCAGCTCCTCCAGGCTGGCACTGCCGCGCAGGGCCAGTGGGTGCTGCGGCGCGCAGAACACCACCAGCTCATCCTCCACCCAGGGCTGCACCTCGATGTCCGGGTGCTGGCAGTCGCCTTCGATCAAACCGAGGTCCAGTTCGTAATGCGCGATCTGTTGCACCACATGAGCGGTGTTATGCACCTGCAGCTTCACCCTGCATTCGGGATGGCGCTGCATGAAGCTGCCGATCAGCAGGGTGGCCAGGTAATTGCCCACGGTCAGGGTGGCGCCGACGTTCAGCGAGCCATAACCGCTCTTGCCCCCCAGCAGACGCTCGATCTCTCGGGCCTGATCAATCAGGGCCACCGCCTCGGGTAGCAACTGCCGGCCCAGGGCATTGAGCGCCAGGCGCTTGCCGGCGCGATCGAACAGCTGGCAGTCGGATTGGCGTTCCAGTTCGGTCAGCGAAGTGCTGGTCGCAGACTGCGACAATGCGAGCGATTGCGCGGCGCGCGAGACGCTTTCATGCTGCGCCACGGCGACGAATACCTGAAGTTGTCTGAGAGTAAATCGCATATCGATATAACCGATAACCTATATCTTGATAATCCACTTAACAGATATTGTTGCCGCGAATAGAATGCCGCGCAATCGCGCCTTTGGCGCTGAAGTTCTTCGAGGAAATCATCATGAGCAATATGAACGTCGAGCGCGTGCTCAGCGTCCACCACTGGAACGATACGCTGTTCAGCTTCAAGTGCACCCGTGATCCGGGCCTGCGCTTCGAGAATGGTCAGTTCGTGATGATCGGTCTGCAGCAGGACAATGGCCGCCCGCTGATGCGCGCCTACTCCATCGCCAGCCCGAACTGGGAAGAGCATCTGGAATTCTTCAGCATCAAGGTGCCGGACGGTCCGCTGACCTCGCAGCTGCAGCACCTGAAGGAAGGCGACGAGATCATCATCAGCAAGAAGCCCACCGGCACGCTGGTGCTCGATGATCTCAACCCCGGCAAGCACCTCTATCTGCTCAGCACCGGCACCGGTCTGGCACCGTTCATGAGCGTGATCCAGGACCCGGAAACCTACGAGCGCTTCGAGAAGGTGATCCTGGTTCATGGCGTGCGCTACGTGAACGAAGTCGCCTATCGCGAGTTCATCACCGAGCATCTGCCGCAGAACGAATTCTTCGGTGATGCCCTGAAGGACAAGCTGATCTACTACCCGACCGTGACCCGCGAGCCGTTCGAGAACCAGGGCCGTCTGACCGACCTGATGCGCAGCGGCAAGCTGTTCGCCGATATCGGCCTGCCGCCGATCAATCCGCAGGACGACCGCGCCATGATCTGCGGCAGCCCGAGCATGCTCGACGAAACCAGCGAAGTGCTCGACAGCTTCGGTCTGAAGATTTCCCCGCGCATGCGTGAGCCGGGTGATTATCTGATCGAGCGCGCCTTCGTGGAAAAATAAGCGTCACCGTTCAATGACAAAGCCGCCCGATTGGGCGGCTTTGTCGTTTCAGGCAATTCACGCATCGTAGCCCGGATGCAATCCTCCCGGATTGCATCCGGGCTACGGGCTACATCAGTGTCTTACAGACGCTTGGCATCGATGATCAGCACCGGCTCGCGCGGTACGTTCTGGTGCATGCCGCGGTTGCCGGTGGGCACCTGGGCGATCTTGTCCACCACGTCCATGCCACGGGTCACCTTGCCGAATACGGCGTAGCCGAAGTCGCGCGAGCTGTGGTCGAGGAAGGCGTTGTCCTTGTGGTTAATGAAGAACTGGCTGGTGGCCGAATCGCGTACCTGCGTGCGAGCCATGGCCAGGGTGCCACGAACGTTATGCAGGCCATTGTCGGCCTCGTTCTTGATCGGTGCGTCGGTGTCCTTTTGGCGCATGTCGGCATCGAAACCGCCGCCCTGAACCATGAAGCCCGGAATCACCCGGTGGAACTGGGTGCCGTTGTAGAAGCCACTGTCGACGTACTTGAGGAAGTTCTGCGTGCTGATCGGCGCCTTGTCGGCGGCCAGTTCGATTTCCACTTCGCCGAGGCTGGTGGTCAGCAACACCTTGGGGTTTTCCGCGGCGAGCAGACTGGTCGACAGCAGCAGGGCGCCGGTGGCGAGAACGAGTTGCTTGAGCATGATGGTCAGTTTTCCTTGTTGGCAGTTTCGCCGAGAAAGGCGAGCAGGGCGTTATTAAAGCGTTCCGGTTGATCCAGTGGTGTGGCGTGGCGCGAATTTTCGATCACCAGCAGGCGCGCGTTGGGCATTTCTGCCACGTACTCGCGCTTGCGTTCAACAGGCGTGTAGTCGTGGTCGGCGGTAATCACCAGGGTAGGACAGGTGATGCGATCGAGGCGTTCCCGCACGCCCCAGCCGATGATCGCGTCGAGGCTGGCGAGGTAGGCGCGCTTGTCGTTCTGCGGCCAGCGTTCTTCGATCTTGCGCCGCAATTCGGCCTGCTCGGGCTTGGGGAACAACAACTTGCCCAGCGCCTTGGCGATGGTTTCCAGGCTGAGCAGACGCGATAGCGTCCAGCGCTTGCCGATCTCCAGCCAGTCCCGCGCACTCTTGGCCTTCACCTCCGGGCCGCTGTTGACGATGGTCAGGCTGCGCAACAGTTCGGGGCGGTCGACGCCAAGCTGGAAGCCGATCATGCCGCCCATGGAGATGCCCACCAGATGCACCGGCGGCAGATGCAGGTGTTCGATCAGGGCGACGACATCCTCGGCGAAGTCGGCAATGCGATAAGCCTCGCGTGGTTTGTCCGAGCGGCCATGGCCGCGAATGTCGAGAACGATCACCCGGTAGTGCTGACTCAGTACGGGGATCTGGTACTCCCAGTCGCGCGTGCTCGAGCCCAGGCCATGCACCAGTAGCAGTGGCGAACCGTGGCCGTATTCTTCGTAATGCAGCTGACAGCCATCGTTGTCGAAGTAGGGCATGGCGGGGCTCTCAGTTAGTCGACTGCGGTGCGGCGAAGGGTGCGTCCAGAGGGGCGGCATCGAAGTTCTTGATCAGCTCGATGAGAATCTGCGTGGCCGGGCCGAGTACGCGTTCCTTGTTGCTGTAGAGAAAGAAGCGCGGTTTGCGGATAGCGCCCTGAGTCAGGGGCAGAGGTTTCAGCAGACCATCCTGCAGTTCGCGGACGATCAGATGGCGCGGCAGCCAGGCGAAGCCCAGGCCGCTGCTGACGAAGGTGCGTGCGGTCGGCAGGCTGCCCACCGTCCAGCGCTGCTCCGCGCCGAGCCAGCCGGCGTCGCGCGGCTGCAGTCGGCCGCTGTCACGGGTGACTACCTGCATCTGGCCTTCCAGATCCTGGAAGCTCAGCTCGCGTTGCAGGCGGTGTAGTGGGTGTTCCGGGTTGGCGACGGCGACGAATTCCACTTCACCCAGTTCGATGCCGAGGTGGCCAGTGATGTTCAGCGCGCTGATGGCCAGGTCGGCAGTGCCTTCGAGCAGTACTTCCTCTACTCCAGACAGCACCTCCTCACGCAGGCGCACACGACAGCCGCGGCTCTGCGGCATGAAGGCGGTCAGGGCACGGACGAGGTTGGCGGTGGGGTAGGCGGCGTCCACCACCAGGCGTACCTCGGCTTCCCAGCCTTGTTCCATGTGGTGAGCCAGATCTTCCAGCTGGCTGGCCTGTTTGACCAGTTGCCGCGAACGGCGCAGCAGCACGTCGCCGGCCTCGGTGAGCACGGCCTTGCGCCCGTCGATGCGCAGCAGCGGTACGCCGAGCTGTTCCTGCATGCGCGCCACGGTATAGCTGACCGAGGATTGCGAGCGGTGCAGTACGTCGGCAGCCTGGGCGAAGCCGCCCTGATCCACCACGGCCTGCAGCGTGCGCCATTGATCCAGGGTTACACGAGGAGCTTTCATAACATCATCCTGCTTGAATCGGCTGTTATCGCCGACGATCTCCACCTACACTGGCGATCCCATGTTGGAGAGCACCGATGAAAAAAATAATCTGCTTGCTGTTCGCCTTTCTACCGCTGGCCGCCCATACCTATCCCATCGAGGTGGAAAAGCAGTTCAACGGCGCCGAGGTGTCCGCGACCACCCATGAAATCGACCACAACATGGCCGCGCTGATGCTCTACAACTATGGCCAGAGCGAGGCTGAGTGCAGCGCGGTGTTCCGCAATGGCCCGGAAGCGCCACGTACCCGGCGTAGCGTGTTGGCGCCTGGCGCCAGCAACAACATGACGGTCAAGTTCACCCGTAGCGTGATTCGCCTGCGGATCAACCTGACCTGCAATCTGAAGTGATGAAAGCCTAGATGCGATGGCTCGATAAATCAATTTAGTCGATATATATAAGCGGATATTTGCGCTTTTTAATCGAAATTCGTATCTCTACTCTGTGTTCCATCGACTCGTAACCACCTCGATGGAGCCTCAGACATGTCCCGTATTCTCGTAATCGAAAGCAGCGCCCGCCAGCAAGGTTCGGTCTCCCGCGAACTGACCCAGCAGTTCATCGCCAACTGGCAGGCTGCGCACCCGGCTGATCAGGTCCAGGTGCGTGATCTGGCGGCCGAGCCGGTACCGCATCTCGACGCCACGCTGCTGGGTGGCTGGATGACTCCGAGCGAGCAGCAGAACGATGCCGAGAAGGCTGCCCTGGCCCGCTCCAATCAACTCACCGATGAGTTGCTGGCTGCCGATGTGCTGGTGCTGGCTGCGCCGATGTACAACTTCGCCATCCCCAGTACCCTCAAGGCCTGGCTGGATCATGTGCTGCGCGCCGGCGTCACCTTCAAGTACACCGAAACCGGCCCCCAGGGCCTGCTGACCGGCAAGCGTGCCTTCGTGCTCACCGCCCGTGGTGGTATCTACGCCGGTAGCGCGCTGGATCATCAGGAGCCCTACCTGCGCCAGGCACTGGCCTTTATCGGTATCCATGACGTGCAGTTCATCCATGCCGAAGGCCTGAACCTGGGCGCCGAGTTCAGCGAAAAAGGCCTGGCTCAGGCCAAGGCCAAGATGGCTGAAGTGGCCTGATGCCGATCCGACTCTCCTGAGCGCCCGCTAGTGGGCGTGCTATGCCGGTCGCTTCGTGACGAAGTGGCCGGCTTTTTTATCTGGCTGGACAGCGCAGTCCGGCGCATGGATTGTCCGGCGCAGGGGAACGCGCTAAGGTCGCCGCCTTCCTTGGGAGGTGGCTGTGCGATATCTGCTGATAGTGACCCTGCTGTGGGCGTTTTCCTTCAGCCTGATCGGTGAGTACCTGGCCGGTCGGGTCGACAGCTATTTTGCGGTGCTGACGCGCATCGTCATTGCCGGCTTGCTGTTCGTGCCGCTGACCCGTTGGCGCGGTCATGCTCCGGCGTTCGTGCGCGGCATGCTGCTGATCGGTGCCCTGCAGTTCGGCATCACCTATGTCTGCCTGTACCTGAGTTTCTCGGTGCTCACGGTGCCGGAGGTGCTGCTGTTCACCATCCTCACGCCGCTGCATGTGACGCTGATCGAGGATGCCCTCAATCGCCGATTCAACCCCTGGGCACTACTGGCTGCGCTGGTCGCGGTGCTGGGCGCCGGGATCATCCGCTACGACGGTATCAGCAGCGGCTTTTTGCTCGGTTTTCTGTTGCTGCAGGTGGCCAACTTCACCTTCGCCGCCGGGCAGGTGCTGTACAAGCATCTGCTGCTCAAATACCCCTCCACCGAGCCGCAATACAAGCGTTTTGGTTTCTTCTACCTGGGCGCGCTGCTGATTGCGCTGCCAGCCTTCCTGCTGCTGGGCAACGGCGAGCGACTGCCGAGCACCGCACTGCAGTGGAGCGTGCTGGTCTGGCTTGGTGTGGTTGCGTCCGGATTGGGACTGTACTGGTGGAACCAAGGCGCCAGCCTGGTCGATGGCGGCACCCTGGCGGTGATGAACAACGCACTGGTGCCTGCCGGCTTGCTGGTCAATCTGCTGATCTGGAATCACGACGCTGACCTGTTGCGCCTGGCCTTGGGCGGTGTGGTGATTGCCGCTTCGCTACCGCTGGTCAGTCTGGGACGCACGCGTCGTACGCCTGCCGAGGTGCACTGATGCAACTGTCCGGGCGGGGTGTGGCGTTATCGGTTGGCGCGTCGATGCTGTTTGCCGTGTTGCCTGGCTACGTGCAGTGGCTGACGCCGCTCGATGGCGTGCAGATATTCGCTCAGCGTGTGCTCTGGTCGATTCCCCTGGTCTTGCTGCTGGTACTGCTGGCGCGGCAGACCAGCTTGCTGCGCGAGACCTTCGTGCGTCTGCGTCGCGAGCCGCTGTTGTTGGCCGCCTGCCCGCTGGCAGCGGCGCTGATCGGCGTGCAGTGGGGGCTGTTTCTCTGGGCGCCATTGGCCGGGCACATGCTGGAAGTGTCCATGGGCTACTTCCTGCTGCCGTTGGCGATGGTGCTGACCGGTAGGCTGTTCTACGGCGAGCGCCTGCGCCCGCTGCAGCAGTTGGCGGTGACCTGCGCCATGCTCGGCGTGCTGCACGAGTTGTGGCGTACCCAGGCGTTTTCCTGGCTGACGCTGATCACCGCACTGGGTTACCCGCCTTATTTCATGCTGCGCCGCTGGATGCGCCTGGATGCCTTGTCCGGTTTCGTGCTGGAGATGCTGGTGCTGGCACCGTTGGCGATCTGGCTGATCATCGCATACGGCTCGGTGGGGGCGTTCAGCGATCGTCCCTTGCTATGGCTGCTGGTACCGCTGATGGCGTTGATCGGCACCCTGGCGTTCGCCGCTTACATGGCATCGAGCCGGTTGTTGCCCTTGGGGCTGTTCGGCATTCTCAGTTATGTCGAGCCGGTGCTGTTGTTCGCCGTGGCGCTGCTGGTGCTGGGCGAGCGCTTCGACAGCGGGCAATGGCTGACCTATCTGCCGATCTGGGGAGCTGTGCTGCTGGTTGGCTGGGACAGCGCTCGGCTGCTGCGCAAGCAGCAGCGCGAGAGCATCAGGCCACGTTGATACGCGGCGCGGGGATCTGCGTCGGCACATTGGCCTGCTTCTGCACCCGATAATGCACCTGCAGGGTGCCACTGTTGAAGCGGCGCTGGTCGCTTAGGGTCAGGCTGCGTTCCATGCCCGTGGCCAGCAACGGGATACCGGCGCCGAGCAGGTGCGGCACCAGATTGATCACCACCTCGTCGATCAGCCCGGCGGTGTAGCAGTTACCCGCCAGCAGGCTGCCACCGACCAGCCAGATACGCTGGAAGCCGGCTTCGTTCAATGCCGCCATGGCTTGAGCAGGCGTGCAGTGGGTCAGCTGGATTTCGTCTGCGGCGCGCGGCAGGGCGAGGCGAGTCAGCACCACGCAGGGCTTGCTGGGGTAGGGCCATGGGCCACCGCGCTTGAGGAGGGCCTCGTAAGTGCCTCGGCCCATCAGCAGTGCGTTGATGCCGGAGTAGAAGTACTGAAAGGCATATTCTTCATCGGCCTGGCGTAGCGAGTCGAACCAGTCGATGCGCCCATCGGGGCGAGCGATGTAGCCATCGAGGCTCGAAGTGACGTGATAGATCAGTGACGGGTTCATCATTGCACCTCGGCGGGCCATCTGAAAATTGGAGTGGCGCCGCCGAGACAAGTTCGTCGCGCGCCGTACCGCTTGTCGGGTGGCCGCGCGATAGTCTCTCAGTCGAGAACGTTGCGCAGGATTTCGTAGACGATTCCGGTCGCGATGGCGACCAGCACCACGTCACGGCCGATCTGCTTCCATTCGTAGCCCTCGTAATAGGGCAGGCGCGAGATCAGGCGGCTGTCGAAGTTCTTGGCGATACCCGGTGGCAGTGGTTTGCCGCGGGCCAGGTTCTTGGCGATGCCCGGTGGCAGGGAGGAGGTCGGGCCGATCAACTGACGATTGTCGCCGAGGATGATGCGCACCCTTCCAACATCCACGGTCGGGCCGCGCAGATCGATCTGGACGCCATCATGCTGGCCCGGTTTGCCTTTGCCGGGAGGCGGGTTGGCAAGCACTGGCGACGCGGCCAACAGGACGCACAGGCCGATACTGAGAGTGGTCTGGGATTTCATGGGCATGGGGCAGCGCTCTTCGGGTGGATACAGATTGGATATCCGGCGCGCGCTCCCGGTTCCGGCCCGCTCCTGCCGGATAGCGACTCCAGACAGCCGTCCGTCGTCGCCTGAACGCGAGTTTCATGCAAAGAAATTCGGCCCCGACGGCGGAAACCGTTAGGCTATGCATCGTTTTGTCGATTTCTTTGAGGTAGTGCCCCCGTGTTTGCCCAATTCGCCCTGCATGAACGCCTGCTGAAAGCCGTGGCCGAGCTTAACTTCGTCGAGCCGACTCCGGTGCAGGCGGCAGCGATTCCGCCTGCGCTGGAGGGCAAGGACCTGCGGGTGATCGCCCAGACCGGCAGTGGCAAGACCGCCGCTTTCGTCCTGCCGTTGCTCAATCGCCTGCTCGGTGATGGCAGCTCGCAGCAGCGCGTGAGCATTCGTGCACTGATCCTGCTACCGACCCGCGAGTTGGCGCAGCAGACGCTGAAGGAAGTCGAACGCTTCGCTCAGTTCACCTTCCTCAAGGCCGGCCTGGTGACCGGTGGCGAGGACTTCAAGGTGCAAGCCGCGATGATGCGCAAGATCGATATTCTGATCGGCACGCCGGGCCGTCTGATCGAGCACGCCAACGCCGGCAACCTGCCGCTGAACGAGGTCGAGGTGCTGGTGTTCGACGAGGCCGACCGCATGCTCGACATGGGCTTCGCCGAGGACGCCCAGCGCCTTGCCGAGGCCTGCGGCCCGCACCAGACCCTGCTGTTCTCCGCTACCACCGGCGGCAATGGCCTGCGCGAGATGGTCGCCAAGGTGCTCAAGGACCCGCAGCACCTGATGCTCAACAGCGTCAGCCAGCTCAATGAGGGTACTCGCCAGCAGATCATCACGGCCGACCATAACTACCACAAGGAGCAACTGGTCGACTGGTTGCTGACCAACGAGGCCTATGACAAGGCCATCGTCTTCACCAACACCCGTGTGCAGGCCGATCGTCTCTACGGCAAGCTGGTGACCGCCGGGGTCAAGGCGTTCGTGCTGCATGGCGAGAAGGACCAGAAGGATCGCAAGCTGGCCATCGACCGCCTGCGCCAGGGAGCCGTCAAGGTTCTGGTGGCCACCGACGTGGCCGCGCGCGGTCTGGACGTCGAAGGCCTGGATCTGGTGATCAACTTCGACATGCCGCGTTCCGGCGATGAGTACGTGCACCGCATCGGCCGTACCGGCCGCGCCGGGGGCGAAGGCCTGGCGGTATCGCTGATCTGCCACACCGATTGGAACCTGATGTCGAGCATCGAGCGCTACCTCAAACAGCGTTTCGAGCGTCGCACCATCAAGGAGCTGAAAGGCATCTACCAGGGGCCGAAGAACCTCAAGGCGTCCGGCAAGGCAGCTGGCAGCAAGAAGAAAAAGACCGAGAAGAAAGACCCGAAGAAAGCCACCGCCTCCAAGCGCAAGACCGGCCCGCGTCCGGCTGGCAAACCTTCTGTGCTGGTCAGCGCCGATGGTAGCGCGCCGCTCAAGCGCAAGAAGCCGGCTGCTGAATAGTTCTGCTGGGCTAAATAGCTTCGTTTAGGCACGGTCTGCCCCCTCTCCCATTTATGGGAGAGGGCTGGGGAGAGGGTTGTTCAGTCAACTCGGAGCTGTCTGGCATACCCTCTCCCCCGGCCCCTCTCCCGCGCGGGAGAGGGGAGTTCCCTTATTCCACCCCAACGAAACCACCGGTCTGATGCTGCCATAGGCGCGCATACAGGCCTCCGTGAGCGATCAGCTCGGCGTGGGTACCGGTTTCGATGACCTGCCCCTGATCGATCACCACCAGCCGATCCATCCGTGCGATGGTCGACAGGCGATGGGCGATGGCGATCACCGTCTTGCCTTCCATCAGGCTGTCCAGGCTTTCCTGAATCGCCGCTTCCACTTCCGAGTCGAGTGCCGAGGTAGCTTCGTCCAGCACCAGGATCGGCGCGTCCTTGAGCAGCACGCGGGCGATGGCAATGCGCTGACGCTGGCCACCGGACAGCTTCACGCCGCGTTCACCGACCTGAGCATCCATGCCGCGTCCGCCCTGGCTGTCATCGAGGGTGGGGATGAAGGCATCGGCGCGGGCCTTGCGTACTGCCTCCCAGAGCTCGTCGTCGCTGGCACCGGGTTTGCCGTAGCGCAGGTTGTCACGGATCGAACGGTGCAGCAGGGCGGTGTCCTGGGTCACCACGCCGATGTTGGCGCGCAGGCTTTCCTGGGTCACCGTGGCGATGTCCTGATCGTCGATCAGGATGCGACCGCTTTCCAGGTCGTACAGGCGCAGCAGCAGGTTGACCAGGGTCGACTTGCCGGCGCCGGAGGGGCCGACCAGACCGATTTTCTCGCCGGGTGCAATGGCGATGTCCAGGCCGCTGATCACGCCGCCCTTCTTGCCGTAGTGGAAGTGGATGTCCTCGAAACGCACGCCGCCCTGCGTCACCTGCAGCGGTTTGGCATCTGCGTGGT
Source organism: Ectopseudomonas toyotomiensis (assembly GCF_017167985.1). NCBI lineage: Bacteria > Pseudomonadati > Pseudomonadota > Gammaproteobacteria > Pseudomonadales > Pseudomonadaceae > Ectopseudomonas > Ectopseudomonas toyotomiensis. Next base: position 3,719,872 of record NZ_CP070505.1, read on the forward strand.
CGAGCACTAGGCGTGGTTGAACGATGCTCTGCATACCGTCCTGCACGGTGCCGACGTTCTCGAAGATGCCGTTGACCACCCACATGATCCATTCGGCCATGTTGTTGATGCGGATCACCAGACCCAGTGCCAGGGCGATGGCGCCAGTGGTGATCAGCGACTGGCTCCACAGCCACAGGGCCAGCGCACCGGTGCCGACGATCAGCACGCCGTTGAGGCAGGTGATGAGAAAGTCCAGGGCAGTGATGGTGCGTGACTGCAGGCGGAACTTGTCGAGCAGATCCTGCATGGCTTCGCGGGCGTAGCTTTCCTCTTCCTGCGAGTGGGCGAACAGCTTGAGCGTGGCGATGTTGCTGTAACCATCGACCACGCGCCCCATGACCTTCGAGCGCGCCGAGGAAGCGGCCGCCGAGCGCGCCTTGATGCGCGGCACGAAGTACCAGAGCGCTGCGCTGTAGCCGACTATCCACAGCGACAGCGGCACCACCAGGCGCAGATCGGCGGCGGCGAACAGGTACAGCGCGCTGCCGGCATAGACCACCACATGCCACAGTGCGTCGATCACCTGCATGGCCGAGTCACGCAGCGAAGGGCCGGTCTGCATCACGCGCTGAGCGATGCGCCCGGCGAAGTCGTTCTGGAAGAAGCTCAGGCTCTGCTTGAGCACGTAGCGGTGGTTCTGCCAGCGAATTAGGTTGGTCAGGCCCGGATTGACTGCCTGGTGCGTGAGCAGGTTGTGCAGGCCGAACACCACGGGGCGGATGATCAGCGCCACCAGCAGCATCCACCACAGCTCGCTCTGGTGCTCGCTGAAGAAACTGCTGGCATCCGTGCTGGCCTGGGCCATGTCGATCAACTGGCCGAGGAAGCTGAACAGCGCGACTTCGATCAGGGCGGCGAAGAAGCCGATGATCAGCACTGCCAGCATCAGCGGCCACACCTGTTTCAGGTAGTGGCCGTAGAAGCGCAGCATGCCGGTTGGCGGGGCGGCGTCGGGGCTTGGTTTGAAGACGTCGATCAGGGATTCGAAGCGGCGAAACAGCATTGCAGGCGTCCTGCCTCAATAAGAGTGGACGCCGATAGTAACGCTGTCAGTGCGAGCGAGTCTCAGTTAAAAGCGGTTTCTGCAACTCGCCGGCCCAGGCCAGCAGTGGAATCTCCAGCTGCGGTTGCCAGATGCGCTTGAACAGCAGGGCCAGATGTTCGGCTTCGCCGCGTTCGAAGGGCAGGCGGTCGATGCGCTCGTGCACCTGCCATTGGCCGTCCTGCAGGCGGGCGAAGTCGAAGCGGAAGGGATGAAAGCCGGTCATGCCCAGACGCAGATCGGTGACGATCAAACGCTCACCCACCTGGTCGTAGCGCAGCACGCCGCCGGTGAACCACTCCAGCCGCTGGTGCATGGGCGAGTCCGTCAGTTGCTCGCGCAGGTGCGTGCCGCGCGGCAGGCGTTGCAGTTGCGGCGGCTTATCATCGAACCAGCCGACCAGGGCTTCGTGGTAGTCCTCGCCATCGAGCACGATGACCCGCCACAGCAGGGTGTTGAGCGGCGTCGGTGTGGTGAACAGCTGTTCGGCCTGGATGCCCTGGCGCGCCAGCTCGCGCTCTACACGTTGCTCGGCCATGAATTTGCCGGCCAGGCTGAAACCGATGTACAGCGTCGATACGGCCAGCGCCACGGCCGGTACGCGCCAACTCTGCTCGCGCAGGCCGGTGAACAGGCTGATCACCACCGCTGCTATCAGCGGCACGGTATACATCGGGTCGATGATGAACAGGCTCGACCAGGCCGTGGGTGTAGGCATCAGCGGCCAGAACAGCTGGGTACCGTAGCTGGTGAAGGCGTCCAGCAAGGGATGGGTGATCAGCACCAGCCACAGCGTCAGCAGCAGGCGATTGGCCGAGTAACCGGGGTGAGGGCGAAAGCGTCTGGCCAGCCAGGTCAGCAGCAGGGCAAAGCCGCTGAGGACGAATAGCGAGTGGCTGAAACCGCGATGGTAGGTCATGTTGGCCACGGCATCGCCGTATTCCATGACCACGTCCAGATCGGGAACGGTGGCGAGCAGCGCGCCGTAAAGCAGTGCCTTGCGCCCCTGCCAGCGACCGAGCAATGCGCCCTGGATACTGGCGCCGAGTACCGCCTGGGTTATGGAGTCCATCGAGTGCTTCCGAAAAAAGACAGGCCGCTACGTTAGCCGAGGTGCCGAGCGAATGCCGTGGGGAAATTTCAAGCAAAGATTACAGCTATGGCGGGTATCCTGATGCCCATGCCTTTCAAGAAATCATGGCCATGCTGATCGTCTCCAACAGTGTTCACCTTCCCGATGATGAAATCGAACTGACCGCCATCCGTGCCCAGGGCGCAGGTGGGCAGAACGTCAACAAGGTGTCCAGTGCCGTGCATCTGCGCTTCGACAGTCAGGCCTCGTCGTTGCCGTCGTTCTACAAGGAGCGTCTGCTGACGCTTGCTGACAGCCGTATCACCGCCGACGGCGTGGTGATCATCAAGGCGCAGCAGTACCGCACCCAGGAGCAGAATCGCGCCGACGCCCTCGAGCGCCTTGCCGAGTTGATCCGCAGCGCTGGCAAGGTGGAAAAGAAACGCCGCCCGACCAAACCGACCCTCGGCTCGAAAAAACGCCGTCTGGACGGCAAGAGCAAGCGCGGGGCGATCAAGGCGGGGCGGGGTAAGGTGGATTTCTAGTCGCGTGCCCGGCAGCCAGGCGCCGCGAAGGATAGCGATACCCTAGCCGCGTGCAGCCAGATAAGCCTGATAGTCAGGAATACGGTATTCGTGCTGCTGTTCCAGCAGGCTGCTGCTGAGCATGTAGTCGGCGCTGCTCTCGTTGCAGGCTACCGGGATGTTCCACACCGCCGCCACACGCAGCAGTGCCTTGATATCCGGGTCGTGTGGCTGTGGCTCGAAGGGGTCCCAGAAGAACACCAGCATGTCCACGCGCTGTTCGGCGATGCGCGCGCCGATCTGCTGGTCGCCGCCCAGCGGGCCGCTGATCATGCTTTCCACCGGCAAATCCAGACGCTTGCTCAAAAGCAGGCCGGTGGTGCCAGTTGCCACCAGTTCATGGCGAGCCAGTTTGTCGCGCTGACGCTCGCACCAGTCCAGCAGGAAGCCTTTGCAGTGGTCGTGCGCCACCAGGGCGATGCGCTTACGTGCCGGCAATTGGGCATGGGTGAAGCTGATACGGCTCATCGAGCCTCCTCGTTCAGTGCAGACGGGCCAGAACCAGGCAGTTGTCCAGCATGCGGTTGGAGAAGCCCCATTCGTTGTCATACCAGGCCATGACCTTGAGCAGCCTGCCGCTGACCTTGGTGTGGTTGGCATCGAAGATCGATGACAGCGGGTTGTGGTTGAAATCGCAGGACACCAGCGGCAGCGCGTTGTAGCCCAGCACCGGGGACTTCTCGCTGGCGGCCTTGAGCAGGGCGTTGATTTCCTCGGCAGTGGTCTCGCGCTTGACCTGCACAGTCAGGTCGACCAGCGACACATTGATCACCGGCACCCGCACGGCCATGCCGGTGAGCTTGCCTGCCAGCTCCGGCAGTACCAGGCCGACCGCTTCGGCGGCACCGGTCTTGGTCGGGATCATCGACTGGGTCGCTGAACGCGCACGGTACAAATCGCTGTGGTAAACGTCGGACAGGTTCTGGTCGTTGGTATAGGCGTGAATGGTGGTCATCAGCCCCTGTTCGATGCCCAGTTCGCGATGCAGCACCTGCGCCATCGGCGCCAGGCAGTTGGTGGTGCAGGAGGCGTTGGAGATGATCTGCATGTCAGGTGTCAGCACCTGCTCGTTGACGCCATATACCACGGTAGCGTCGGCACCCTTGGCAGGCGCGGAGATCAGCACCTTGTGTGCGCCGGCCGCGAGGTGCGCGGCGGCCTTGTCACGTTCGGTGAACAGCCCGGTGCATTCGAGCACCACATCGACCTGATGAGTTTTCCAGGGCAGCTCGGCCGGATTGCGAATGGCGCTGACAGCGATGCGGTCACCCTTGATCCACAGGCTTTCGCCGTCCACTTTAACTTCTTCAGGGAAATGGCCGTGGACGCTGTCATATTGCAGCAGGTGGGCATTGATCGCGCTGTCGCCCAGGTCGTTGATCGCCACGACCTGCAGGTGCTGGCGATAATTCTGGGTATAGAGTGCGCGTAGCACGTTGCGACCGATACGGCCGAAGCCATTGATGGCGATGCGTAGTGTCATGGTGAGGGTCTCGTTAATTTGTTGTTGTAATTACAAGATTATTCCCATTGCTCTAGAAATCAAGCCCGTTGAGTGGCAGTATTTTGTTGTAAATACGAACAGACGCTAGAAGCTAGCCTGGAGATTTCCCATGCATCCCCGCGTTGTTGAAGTTACCGAACGTCTTGTCGAGCGCAGCCGCGCCACGCGCCAGCGCTACCTTGAGATGATCCGTGCGGCCGCCAGTGAGGGGCCGCAACGTGGCAAGCTGCAGTGTGCCAACTTCGCTCACGGCGTCGCCGGTTGCAGCGGTCACGACAAGCAGACCCTGCGCCTGATGGATGCGGCCAACGTGGCCATCGTGTCCGCCTACAACGACATGTTGTCGGCCCATCAGCCTTACGAAACCTTTCCCGAACAGATCAAGCAGGCCCTTCGCGAGTTGGGCTCGGTGGGGCAGTTCGCCGGTGGCGTGCCGGCCATGTGCGATGGCGTCACGCAGGGTGAGCCGGGCATGGAGCTGGGCATTGCCAGTCGTGAGGTGATCGCGATGTCCACCGCCGTGGCGCTGTCGCACAACATGTTCGACGCCGCTCTTTATCTGGGGGTGTGCGACAAGATCGTGCCGGGGCTGGTGATGGGCGCGCTGCGCTTCGGTCATCTGCCATCCATGTTCGTGCCGGCCGGCCCCATGACCTCGGGGCTGTCCAACAAGGAGAAAGCCGATGTGCGCCAGCGCTACGCGGAGGGCAAGGCGACTCGCGACGAGCTGCTGGCTGCGGAAATGGCCGCCTATCACGGGCCGGGCACCTGTACCTTTTATGGCACGGCCAATACCAATCAGTTGCTGATGGAGGTGATGGGCCTGCATCTGCCTGGCGCATCCTTCATCAATCCGGGTACGCCGCTGCGTGATGCGCTGACCCGTGAGGCCGCGCAGCAGGTCACGCGCCTGACCAAGCAGAGCGGGAGTTTCATGCCCATCGGCGAGATCGTCGACGAGCGTTGCCTGGTCAACTCCATCGTTGCCCTGCATGCCACTGGTGGCTCCACCAACCATACCCTGCACATGCCGGCAATCGCCCGCGCCGCCGGCATTCTGCTGACCTGGCAGGACATGGCCGACCTGTCCGAAGTGGTGCCGACTCTGGCCCACGTCTACCCCAATGGCAAGGCCGACATCAATCACTTCCAGGCCGCAGGCGGCATGGCCTTCCTGATCCGTCAGTTGCTCGACGCCGGCTTGCTACATGAAGAGGTCAACACCGTGGCCGGACGTGGCCTGTCGCGCTACACCCGCGAGCCCTTCCTCGAAGACGGCAAGCTGGTCTGGCGCGACGGTCCGACCGAAAGTCTGGAGGAAAGCGTGCTGCGCCCCGTGGCGCGGCCGTTCTCGGCAGAAGGCGGCCTGCGCTTGATGCAGGGCAACCTTGGTCGTGGGGTGATGAAGGTGTCTGCGGTGGCACCCGAGCATCAGGTGGTGCAAGCGCCGGCGCTGGTGTTCGAGGATCAGCTGGATCTGGTCGAAGCCTTCAAGGCCGGCAAGCTGGAGCGCGATTTTGTCGCCGTGGTGCGTTTTCAGGGGCCGCGCAGCAATGGCATGCCGGAACTGCACAAGATGACGCCTTACCTGGGTGTGCTGCAGGATCGCGGCTTCAAGGTGGCACTGGTCACCGACGGGCGCATGTCCGGTGCCTCGGGCAAGATCCCGGCAGCCATTCATGTCTGCCCGGAGGCTTTCGATGGCGGGCCGCTGGCGCGGGTGCGTGACGGCGATCTGATACGCCTCGATGGTACGACGGGAGAATTGCTGCTGCAGATCGACGAGGCCGAATTCGCAGCGCGCGAGCCGGCCGCGCGGCCTGCGCAGGCGATTGGTTGTGGGCGCGAGCTGTTCGCCTTTATGCGCCACAACTTCAGTTCGGCCGAGCAGGGCGCCAGTGCCTTTACCGAAAGTCTCGAGTCACTGGTCTGAGGTCGATCGGATAAGGCTTCCAAAGCTGCCTTTGGTAGCAGCCCCGCCTCCGGGAGGCTTCTCACAGTGCGCCCCGCCCTGATTCGCGGCGGGGCGCCGCTCCTACCTGTTCAGGCCTGCGTCTTGCCTTAGATGCCCTGCGGAATTTCTTCGCCGCCAAGTGCGGTGAACAGCTCCGGCAGGAATTCCACCAGGGTCATCATCATCAGGATAAAGCTGGCGTCCTGTTGAGCCAGGGCGTCGTCACCGCCGTCCTGTTCGGCCTGCTCCTGCAGCACGTCCTCGAAACGCAGGCGCTTGATGGTCAGCTTGTCGTCGAGCACGAACGACAGCTTGTCCTGCCAGGCCAGCGACAGTTGGGTGACCTGCTTGCCGGTGGACAGGTGCAGCTGGATTTCCTCGCTGGTCAGATCCTGGCGCTTGCAGCGCACCACGCCGCCGTCCTCGTGGGTGTCACGCAGCTCGCACTCGTCGAGGACGAAGAAGCCTTCGGCAGCACTCTGGTTCTTCAGCCAGTCGGTGAGGGTGGCGGTGGGCGCGATCTTCACCGACAGCGGGCGCACCGGCAGCGAGCCGATGGCTTCACGCAGGGTGGAGAGCAGGTCCTCGGCCTTCTTGGCGCTGGCGCTGTCGACCAGAATCAGGCCCTGTTTCGGCGCGATGGCGGCGAAGGTGCCGGATTTGCGGATGAAGGCGCGCGGCAGGAAGGCCTGGACGATCTCATCTTTGATCTGGTCGCGCTCTTTCTTGTACACCTTGCGCATCTGGGTGTTTTCGATTTCGTCGACCTTCTCTTTCAGCGCGTCGCGCACGACCGAACCCGGCAGGATGCGCTCTTCCTTGCGTGCGCCGATCAGCAGGAAATCACCGCTGACATGCACCAGCGGAGCATCGGCGCCTTTGCCGAAGGGGGCGGTGAAACCGTAGGTGGTCAGCTCCTGGCTGGCGCAGGGACGTGCCGGCTTGCTGGCCAGTGCGGTCTCCAGTGCTTCGGCGTCGAAAGGAATGTCCTGGGTGAGGCGGTAGACCAGCAGGTTACGAAACCACATGAGCGGTTGATTCTCCATTGATGATGAGGTCGCAGGTTGGCGCCGTCCTTGCGCTCTCCCGTTGGGGAAAGCCGGCGCGCAGCGACGGATGAAGGTGGCGGGCCATCAACAGGATCATGATCGCTCCGCCGGCACAGAGCGCGCATTATTCTCCGCTGGCGTGCTCAGGCCAACCCTGACAACGAGCCACTGAGGAAATTCGCTGGCCTCGCCTAAGTTCTTGCTGCGGCGATAAATTTTTTTGCGAAGAGGGCTTGCCAAGGTCCGGATCGCTCTCTAGAATGCGCCCCACTTCGAGAGTGAAGGGTGATTAGCTCAGCCGGGAGAGCATCTGCCTTACAAGCAGAGGGTCGGCGGTTCGATCCCGTCATCACCCACCAATCTCGCAGTTACGCGCAGCGGTAGTTCAGTCGGTTAGAATACCGGCCTGTCACGCCGGGGGTCGCGGGTTCGAGTCCCGTCCGCTGCGCCATTCTTCTCCTCGCTTCATCCCCTCCTGTGACAACGCTTCGGCATCCGCTGAAATCTTCGAAAAAATCCTTTGTTTGCTTGAACTTATGCGCATTGCTCGGCTCCTATGCCGTAGCCAGTGATTGCGGCGTACTGCTAAGCTCGCGCTTTCACTCGACGGCCTTCGGGCGCATCTACAAGGAACAAGCATGAAACAGCATCGTTTGGCGGCAGCGGTTGCCCTGGTGGGCCTGGTGCTTGCCGGTTGCGATTCGCAAACCAGCGAAGTCGAACTCAAGAGCCCGGCGCAGAAAGCCTCCTACGGCATTGGCCTGAACATGGGGCGTAGTCTGTCCGAGGAAGGCATGGATGACCTGGATTCCAAGGCCGTCGCTCAGGGTATCGAGGACGCGCTGGCGAAGAAGGAGCCGCGCATCAAGGACGAAGACATGATCGAGGCTTTCTCCTTCCTGCAGAACCGTGCTGAAGAGCGCATGACTGCGCTGAACAAGGAAGCCGCTGAAGCTGGCAAGAAATTCCTTGAAGAGAACGGCAAGCGCGAAGGTGTGGTCACCACCGCTTCTGGCCTGCAATACGAAGTGATCAAGAAAACCGACGGCGAACAGCCGAAGGAAAGCGACGTAGTGACCGTTCACTATGAAGGCAAACTGACCGATGGCAGTGTATTCGACAGTTCCGTCGCTCGCGGTAGCCCCATCGATCTGCCGGTTGGCGGCGTGATCCCGGGTTGGGTCGAAGGCCTGCAGCTGATGCACGTCGGAGAGAAGTACAAGCTGTACATCCCCAGCGAGCTGGCTTATGGCGAGCAGAGCCCATCCCCGGCCATTCCGGCCAACTCGGTACTGGTGTTCGATCTGGAACTGATCGGTATCAAGGATCAGGCCGCCGAGCCGACCGAGCAGTAACACTCGGTACTCGTTTACAACGCCCCGTCTTGACGGGGCGTTGTCGTTTCTGGGGGGGTGTAAGCAAGGATGTGGAGGTCAGGGTGTTACGCTTATGCACATTATGGGAAACATTCCTAACAAGTCTGAGCTACAACTGAGTCGCGCTCATGTCAATCAGCAACTTGTTGATTTTCATGGATTTTATATGCTGTATAAAAAATATCCGATCTAAGCCCAGGCCCCATGCCACGGGGCTTTGATAAGCTTGTCGAAAGACTTTGCACAGATTTATCCACAGCTTCGGTGGATAAGCGAGGCAAGCCCTGATACTGCCTGGCTTGCCGAGGAGGCCGAATGAAAACACCGTGGAAACTGACGCGTTACCTGCCGCTGGCTGCCCGCTTCCTGCGTGAAGGCCGGTTGCCGGAATTGCTCCGCGCACTGGCTGACAAGCGCACACCACAAGGCCAACGCTTCGCCGCTCTGAAAGAGGACCTGCAACTGCTGCGTGCACTCAGTCTGGCCTGGTTCAAGGGAGAGTACCGGCAGATCAGCAGTCAGGCGCTGTTGATGGTGGTGGCTGCGCTGCTGTACTTCATTACCCCCTTCGATGCCATTCCCGACTGGCTGGTCGGGGTCGGTTTCGTCGATGACCTGGCCGTGCTGGCCTGGGTAATGCGCACCTGGCATGGCGAGCTCGAAGCCTTCAGGGCTTGGCGCGACAAACAAAGCCCGGAACGTTTGGCGCTCATCGAGCACCTGCCGACAGCGGAGCGGGTCGATCCATTGCACTCCTGAGCGCTTCATCCAGCCACTGGCCGATCATGCGTCGATCGCGCAGTTCCAGCAGTAGGGCGTCCAGTCGATCTGCAGGGATGGGCAGGTGGCTGCTGTACGCGCAGTAGACCTGATAGCGCTGCACTACCCAGGGGCTGAAGCGCAGCTGCATCTGCGGATGCTGAGCGAGCTTGTAGGCCAGATTGCGCTGCATGTCGATCACCGCGTCCAGGCGCTGCCTGTCGAGCATGTGCAGGCTGGTATCCAGATCGCGTACGTCCTGCCTGGCGACCTGGCCAGTGCTGAATGCGCTCATCAGGGGCTGGCTGTAGATGTAGCCGAGGCTGGTGCCAAGCACCTTGCCGTAAAGACTGGCAAGGCCGGTGAGCTCTGGTTGGTCCATGCGCTGCAGCAGGACGTCCTGCTCGTCATAAAGTGCCGGTGACCAATGATACTGCTGCGGTTGGCTGACCCACTCGGGGTTGGTGTTGCAGATCAGATGCAGGCGGCCCTGTTGCAGATAGGGTTCCAGTCGATTGTTGGGCGTCTCGACAAACTCGACGGGCAGCTCGAAGCGTTTGCTTATTTCCTGACTGACCTGGTAGGCCAACCCGTGTCGCACTTGCTGTTGTGCGAGGCCCACATAAGGCATGGAGTCGGCCGGACCGTAGCCCCACATCAGGCTTTCGGCGCTACAGAAGTTGCTCAACAACCCGAGCGACCATGCGCATGACCTTCTCAAGGCGACTCCCCACCCCAGGTTTACGGGGTCGTTTCTGCGCAGATACGGCTGGCGCCGCAGTGTGGGAACCTGATACCTCGGCAGTATAGATCACGCCCCAGGCGCTACACGCCTGTTAAGATGGCCGCGTGCAAGGAAGGGGTCGTGATCGTCGGCCCTGCTTTCCAACGGAGAGACTCATGAGTGTGCAAATCATTGCTCGCGATGGCCAACCCGAATACGCGGTGCTGCCATGGGCCGAGTATCAGACCTTGCTGCAGACCGCAGGGCGCCAGCCAGCGGCAGAGCCCAAGGCCGTTGAACTGCCGGTCGAGGCCAAGCGGCCAGCGCTCGATCAACTGCGTGCACTGCGCGAGGCCAAGGGGCTGGCGGCAGAGAGCCTGGCGCGCAGCGTCGGCATCAGCCCGCACTACCTGGCGATGATCGAGAGTGGCGAGCGTCAACCCGATGCCGCGATCATGCGCTCGCTGGCCTGGGAACTGGGCTTGGAGGGCTGGTCTTGAGCGTACGTATCAGTCGCCAACACTGGCAGGCGCTACTGGCGGAGCTGGACGAGGCTCGCCGTCAGCGTCATCTATTGACCTACCGCGCGCTGATCGAACGTCTCGATCTGCCCACGCCGGCCATGCAGACGCTGACCGCTGCATTGGAGCATCTGGCGGCGCTGGATGCTCGCGCCGAGCGTCCGTTGCGCAGCGCTCTGGTGATCAGCCAGGGCGCCAGTCGCTTGCCACGTACCGGATTCTTCGACTGCGTGACGAGCCTGGGACGCTTCAGTGGCGCTTCCGATGGTGTGGCAGCTGCATCCTGGCACGCTGCCGAGGTGGTCAGGGTGTTCGAGTTCGACTACCCCGCCGATGTCTAGGTTGCTCTGGCAGGTGCGCGCACGCCTTGGCTACTGGCTGGCCCGGCGCCTGTTTCACTGGCCCGCGGCGCTGCGTCAGCCACGTGTGTGGCAATGGATGCAGGGCCAGTACGGGCGCATGGCCAATCTCGGCGACCGCGCGGCACAGAGCTTTTACGGCCATATTCTGCTGTTCAGGGGGCAGGGCCTGGGGGCGCGTGAGGAAGGGCTGAGGTTGTTGCGCCTGGCCGCCAATGGCGGTGACGGCAAGGCCGCCTATCAGTTAGGCGTGCAGGCCCTGCAGGGCGATACCCGGCAGGCGCCGGATGCCTCGCAAGCCGTAGGTTGGTGGGAAATGGCGTTGGCTGCCGGCCATCCTCTGGCGGCCAGTCGTCTGAGTCAGCTCTATCGCGACGGTGCTCCCGGGCTGGAAGCAGACCTGCAAGTCGCCGAGCGCTATGCCGCCATGGCGAACGAGGCTACGCGCTCAGGCCGTTGAGCCTTGCAGAATATGCAGGCTGTAGCCAGGCACGGCCTTGGCCTGGCGCTTGGCCTCGGAGGCCAGTTCGGCCAGGCGCGAGGCATCGAGCTGGGCGCAATCTTCCGCTTTTACGTGCACCACGCCGATCGAAAGCGACAGCAGCGCATATTCCTGGCGCTGGCCGTGGCGGTTGTGGGCAATGAAGCAGCCGGCCTGAAGGTGCTCATCGCGGTAAAAGCGTCGGCACTGATTCTGGAAATCCTCGATCAGCTTGCCAAGTTTTTCGCGCCAGTCTGTCGAGCCGAGTACCAGCATGAAGTCGTCGCCGCCGATATGCCCGACAAAGTCGCGGGCCGGATCGACCCGATCATTAAGGCATTGCGCCAGGCATAGCAGCACCTCGTCGCCCTTGGCATAGCCGTAGAGGTCGTTGAAGGGTTTGAAGCTGTCGAGATCCACGTAGCACACCGCAGCTTCGCGCTGCTGTTGCAGTAGGCGGCCAAGGCATTGCTGGATAGGTACATTACCCGGCAGCAGCGTAAGCGGATTGGCGTGACGGGCCTGCTGCAGCTTCTGTTCGGTGATCAGCTTGAGCACGTCGATGACCCGGCCCAGGCCCAGGTAACGTCCGTTCTGGATGATGATGAAATCTTCCTCGATGCGCTGGCGCGCGCGGCTGGTGAGCAGGCGACTGACCTTCTGCAGGGACTGCGTCAGTTCCACGGCGAGAAAGTCCTGGCTCATCAGGCGACTGATGGGTTTGCGCGCGAACAGATCGGTGGCGAAGGGCTTGAGCAGCGCTTCGGACAGCGAGTGACGGTGGACGATACCGACCGGTTGGCGTTGCGTGTCCAGTACGGCCAGGGAGTTGAGGTTGGCCTGGGCGCGAAATACGTCCAGCACTTCAGCTATGGCCGTGTGCTGATCGACCGCGGGCTGGTCGTTGAGCAGGGCGCTGAGGTCATGGCTGTCCTCACTTAGGCTGACGTGATTGCTCAGGACCTGGGGCAGCAGTTGCCGGGCATCGCGTGGCGGCTTTTCCTGCGGCCTGCTGAGCAGATAGCCCTGCACCAGGTCGACCCCCATCTCTGCCAGTACGGCCAGCTCTTCTGGCAGTTCGATACCTTCGGCGATCACTTGAGCACGCGAGGCCTCGGCCATCTTCAGGATCGAGCCGACGAACTCACGCTTCACTGCATCTTGATGAATGCCATCGATGAAGTGGCGGTCGATCTTCACGTAGTCCGGGCGCAGCTCCGACCACAGGCGCAAGCTGGAGTAGCCTGCGCCGAGATCATCCAGGGCGATGGAAAAGCCCATGGCGCGGTAGTGGTGCAGGGCGTTATCGAGCAGGGCGAAGTCTTCGGTGGGGGACTGCTCGGTGAGTTCGATCACCACCTGGCTTGGTGGAATACCGAAAGCCTGCAGCAATTTCAGGGTACGCCCTGGTTGATGGCTGGGGTCGAGCAGCGACTCCGGCGAGACGTTGAGAAACAGCTTGCCGTCCAGGCCCTGTGCGCTGAAGCCTCTGCAGGCGCTCTTGCGGCAAGCCATTTCCAGCTCGCTCAGGCGCCCTGCATGACGGGCGACGGCGAACAATGTCAGTGGCGAATGCAGTGGGCTGTTGGAGGGGCCACGGGTCAGGGCCTCATAGCCGAGAATGCGCTGTTCGGACAGCGAGACGATAGGTTGGAACAGGCTACTGAGGTCGCCGTGAGCGAGGATGTTGCCCAGCGCGCTCAACTGCTCGGTGACGGTCATGGTGTTCTCGATCTGCCGGAAACGAAAGGGCCGGCTTATGGCCGGCCCTTTATTTCACGACAGTTCGATGACGATTTGATGACGCTCGATAGGTCGCCTCAATGCAGCGCCAGGGAAGGGTTCAGGCCCAGGTAGTCGAGCAGGATGCGTCCGCTCTCTGCCAGGTAGGCGTCGTCCTCCGGCGTACTCTTCTCATCGGCGACTGGCAGTGCGTCCTCGTCTTCTTTCTCCAGTTCCTTGAGCGGCTCTTCGCCCTTGGCCTGGCGGCGGTTGTTCTCCAGTGCCAGTTGCTTGGCTTCGACTTCGGCCTGGCGCGCCCGACGGGTTTGCTCGTTAAGGCTGACGGTGGTTTCCGCCATCAGCTTCTTGGCCAGGGTCAGACGGTCGCGAGTGAAGACGAAGTCCGGGTCCTTGGCCGTGCGCAGGTCATGACGGGTCTTGAGCTCGGTCAGGAAAGGCTTGATCGGGTCCAGTTCTGGAGTGATCGCCGGGCGAATGCTGTCCCAGGGCAGAGCCGCGGGCAGCGCGCTTTCGCCGATGTCCTTGGTGTCCATCACGTCCGGGTAGGTGATGTCGGGAATCACGCCCTGATGCTGAGTGCTCTGGCCGGAAACACGATAGAACTTGGCCAAGGTCAGTTTCAGTTCGCCATGGTTGAGCGGCTGGATGGTTTGCACCGTGCCCTTGCCGAAGGTCTGGCCGCCGAGAATCAGCGCGCGGTGATAATCCTGCATGGCGCCGGCGAAAATTTCCGAGGCCGATGCGGACAGGCGGTTGACCAATACGGCCAGCGGGCCGGTGTAGTAGACGCCCTTGTTCTCGTCGGCGAGCACGTCGACACGGCCGTCGGCGTTGCGTACCAGTACGGTGGGACCCTGCTCGATGAACAGGCTGGTCAGTTCGGTGGCTTCCTGCAGCGAGCCACCGCCGTTGTTGCGCAGGTCGATGACCACGCCGTCGACCTTCTCGGCCTGCAGCTCGTCGAGCAGGCGTTTGACGTCACGGGTGGTGCTCTTGTAGTTCGGGTCGCCAGCGCGGAAGGCCTTGAAATCGAGATAGAAGGCCGGAAGCTCGATGACGCCGAGCTTGTAGTCACGACCATCATGCTTGAGGTCCAGAACCTTCTTCTTGGCAGCTTGCTCTTCCAGCTTGACCGCTTCGCGGGTGATGGTGACCACCTTGCTGGTCTGGTCGCTGGGCGGGTTGCTGGCCGGGATCACTTCCAGGCGTACGGTGGAACCTTTGGGGCCGCGAATCAGCTTGACCACTTCGTCCAGACGCCAGCCGATCACATCGACCATTTCATCATTGCCCTGGGCGACGCCGACGATCTTGTCTGCCGGAGCGATCTGCTTGCTCTTTTCGGCCGGGCCGGCAGGCACCAGGCGCACCACCTTGACGTGCTCGTTGTCGCTTTGCAGGACGGCGCCGATGCCTTCGAGCGACAGGCTCATGTTGATGTCGAAGTTTTCCGCATTATCCGGCGACAGATAGGTGGTGTGCGGGTCGTAGGTGGTGGCGAAGGCGTTGATGTAGGCCTGGAACACGTCCTCGCCACGGGTCTGCTTGAGGCGCGCCAACTGGTTCTTGTAGCGCTTGGTCAGCAGTTCCTGGATGTCCTTGGTTTCCTTGCCGGCGATCTTCAGGCGCAGCACTTCGTCTTTGACACGCTTGCGCCACAGTTCGTCGAGTTCAGCACGGTCTTTGGCCCAGGGCGCTTTCTCGCGATCGACCTGCAACTGCTCGTCGACGGTGAAGTCGATCTTGTCGACGCCCTTGCCCAGTTCCGCCAGCGCGTAGTTGAGGCGCTCTTCCATGCGGGTCAGGTGGCGGCGATAGATGGTGAACCCTGGCTCGAGGTCGCCACTTTTCAGCAGATCATCGAATTTGCTGCGCCACTGATTGAATTCGGCGATGTCAGCGGCAGTGAAATAGCTGCGAGATGGATCGAGCAACTTCAGGTAGTTGTCATAGATCTGAATCGAGCGTTCGTCGTTCAGCGGCGGCTTGTTGTAGTGATGGCGGCGCAGCAGCTCCACTACGTTGAGGCTGGCGATCACCTGCTCGCGATCCGGCTGCAGATAGTCCCAACTGGTCGCTGTGGTGGTCTTGGCCGCCAGCGGCAAGGCACTGAAGCCGAGGACGAGGGCGAGGGCGGTGCTTGCAAGAGATCGCTTCATGCTGATTCGACGTAGTGGCAGTTGATAACGCATATTAGGCCGTATTTGAGGGCGCCAGGTTCCGTTGGCGCTAGGCGAAAGCCCGGCGGTCTGCGCTGGGCTCGGTTCACTTGCACTATGGAGGCAGCATGAAGGCATTGCAAGGCGTCGAAGGGCGTGCAGAGTGGCTGGAACAACCGGCGCAGACCTGTGATGCAGGGCAGATTCGGGTCAAGGTGGCTGCCGCTGGGCTCAACCGGGCTGACCTATTGCAGCGCGCCGGGCTTTATCCGCCGCCACCCGGTGCGAGCCAGGCGTTGGGCCTGGAGTGCGCCGGGGTAGTTGTCGAAGTCGGTGCTGGCAGCGCCTGGCAGGTGGGAGATCGCGTCTGCTGTCTGCTCGCGGGCGGTGGCATGGCCGAAGAGGTGGTGCTCGATGCTCGCCACGCCATGCCGGTGCCAGAAGGCTTGAGCCTGGTCGAGGCGGCTGTGGTGCCCGAGGTATATGCCACCGCCTGGCTCAATCTGTTCCTGCTCGGGGCCCTGCGTCCCGGTGAGAAGGTTCTGCTGCATGCCGGCGCCAGCGGCGTCGGTTCGGCCGCCATCCAGCTGTGCAAGGCATTCGGCAGCCCTTGCTGGGTCAGCGTCGGCTCACCAGAACGGTTGGCCTACTGCGAAGCGCTCGGTGCCCAGGGTGGCGCCCTGCGAGGCGAAGACCTGCAAGCGCTGCGTGATTTCGGGCCGTTCGATGTGATCCTCGATCCGGTTGGCGGGCAGTACGCGGCGCTCAACCTGGAATTGCTGGCCCGTGATGGTCGTTGGATCAATATTGGTTTGATGGGCGGACGCGAGGCCACCCTGGACCTGGCCCAGGTGCTGGGCAAGCGCGTTCAACTGATCGGCTCGACCCTGCGCAATCGCGACGATTCGTTCAAGGCCGACCTGTTGCACGATCTGCAGCAGCAGGTCTGGCCGCTGTTCGCAGAAGGGCGGTTGAAGCCGCAACTCGAGCGCAGTTTTGCCCTCATAGACAGTGAAGCGGCATTCGAGACACTCGCCGGAAATCAGGTTGCAGGTAAAATTGCGCTGCTTATCGATCCCGATCTTGTCTGAGCAAGAGCTCTAGCCCGCGCCTGGCGCGGGCTTGGTCAACGATTGGCTCATTCAATCAATATCATGGCCGTAATCAATAAGCTTTTTTTCGTTAGGTCGCTAAGATACGTCCTGTAAATTTCAAACCCTCACAGAAACCTCAGAAGGAGTCAGAGATGTCCCTCATCAACACTCAGGTACAACCGTTCAAGGTCAACGCTTTCCACGCTGGCGAGTTCATCGAAGTCACCGAGCAGTCCCTGCAGGGCAAGTGGTCCGTGCTGATCTTCATGCCGGCTGCCTTCACCTTCAACTGCCCGACCGAAATCGAAGACGCTGCCAACAACTACGCCGAGTTCCAGAAGGCCGGTGCCGAGGTCTACATCGTGACCACCGACACCCACTTCTCGCACAAGGTATGGCACGAAACTTCGCCGGCTGTTGGCAAGGCTCAGTTCCCGCTGATCGGTGACCCGACCCACCAGCTGACCAATGCGTTCGGCGTGCACATTCCGGAAGAAGGCCTGGCGCTGCGTGGCACCTTCATCATCAACCCGGAAGGCCAGATCAAAACTCTGGAAATCCACTCCAACGAAATCGCTCGCGACGTTTCCGAGACTCTGCGCAAGCTGAAAGCTGCTCAGTACACCGCCGCTAACCCGGGTCAGGTTTGCCCGGCCAAGTGGAAAGAAGGCGAAGCCACTCTGGCTCCTTCGCTGGACCTGGTTGGCAAGATCTAAAAACGGCTTCAGAGCTGCTGCGCTCGGCTAGGCAGCGTTGTAATCAGACTCGGGCTTGTCATGTACTTCAGTACACTCCGCGCCCTCGCCAGATTACGCCTTGCCTGGCCGTCGCTCGCGACGCTCTGAATTCCGTTTTGCAATTGCTACCTGCGCTGTCAGGGCCACTAACCGGCCCTTGTGGTGCCCGATGCCCGGGCGCGATCCGTCCGGGCATTTTATTGCCCGAATTTTCGTATTTGAGGAATTTCCGCCATGTTGGACGCCAATCTTAAAGCCCAGTTGAAGGCCTACCTGGAGAAGGTCACCCTGCCGTTCGAGATCGTCGCGTCCCTCGATGACAGCGCGAAATCTCAGGAGCTGCTCGGCCTGCTCCAGGACATCGTCGGCCTGACCGACAAGATCACTCTCAAGACCGACGGCAGCGATGCCCGCCGTCCGTCCTTCGCCCTGAATCGTCCGGGTGAAGACACCGGCGTCGCCTTCGCCGGTATTCCCATGGGCCACGAGTTCACTTCGTTGGTGCTGGCGCTGCTGCAGGTTGGTGGTCACCCATCGAAGCTGGATGCCGACACCATCGCGCAGATCAAGAGCATCGAAGGCAAGTTCGAGTTCGAGACCTATTTCTCGCTGTCCTGCCAGAACTGCCCGGACGTGGTCCAGGCGCTGAACCTGATGGCTGTGCTCAACCCCAATATCCGCAACGTCTCCATCGACGGTGCGCTGTTCCAGGAAGAAGTCGAGCGTCGCCAGATCATGGCTGTGCCGAGCATCTACCTGAACGGTGAGGTGTTCGCTTCCGGTCGCATGGAAGTGAAGGAAATCCTTGCCAAGATCGACACCGGCGCTGCCAACCGCGACGCCGAGAAGATGAGCGCCAAGGACGCCTTCGACGTACTGGTAGTCGGTGGTGGCCCGGCCGGTGCTTCGGCTGCCATCTACGCCGCGCGTAAAGGTATCCGTACCGCGATTGCCGCCGAGCGCTTCGGTGGTCAGGTGCTGGACACCATGGCCATCGAGAACTTCATCTCCGTCAAGGAAACCGAAGGCCCGAAACTGGTGCGCGCTCTGGAAGAACACGTCAAGGAATACGAAGTCGACGTGATGAACCTGCAGCGTGCTTCGGCTCTGGTGCCGGCCAGCAGCGAAGGCGGCCTGCACGAAGTGAAGTTCGAGAACGGCGCGTCGCTCAAGGCCAAGACCGTGATCCTCTCCACCGGCGCACGCTGGCGCGAGATGGGGGTGCCCGGCGAGCAGGAATACAAGGCCAAGGGCGTGTGCTTCTGCCCGCACTGCGACGGCCCGCTGTTCAAGGGCAAGCGTGTGGCGGTGATCGGCGGCGGTAATTCCGGCGTCGAGGCAGCCATCGACCTGGCTGGCATCGTCGCCCACGTGACCCTGCTGGAATTCGCCGACACCCTGCGTGCCGATGCTGTACTGCAGAAGAAGCTGGGCAGCCTGCCCAACGTGACCGTGATCAAGAGCGCGCAGACCACCGAGGTCAAGGGCGACGGTCAGAAGGTCAACGGCCTGGTGTACAAGGATCGCACCACCGAGGAGCTGCACACCGTCGAGCTGGAAGGCATCTTCGTGCAGATCGGCCTGCTGCCCAACAGCGATTGGCTCAAGGGCACCGTGGAGCTCAACCGCTTCGGCGAGATCATCGTCGATGCCAAGGGCGCGACCAATATCCCTGGCGTGTTCGCCGCCGGTGACGTGACCACCGTGCCGTACAAGCAGATCGTCATCGCCATGGGCGAGGGGTCGAAGGCATCGCTGTCCGCCTTCGACCATCTGATCCGCCATAGCTGATCGGGCGTTGCATGAATGAAGAAGGCCACCCCTCGGGGTGGCCTTTCTTTTTTATCTCTACCCAGGAGCCGCTTCGTAGGGTGCGCTGCGCGCACCGATGCCTCGGTTCTGCTGGTGCGCACGGGCACCCTACGAGTGGGGTATCACTCAGCGCTTCAGACCGCCCAGGGTCAGCGGCATCTGGCGGTTCACATCCTTGTACAGCAGGTAGCGGAAGCGGCTCGGGCCGCCGGCGTAGCAGGCCTGCGGGCAGAAGGCGCGCAGCCACATGAAGTCGCCGGCCTCGACCTCGACCCAGTCCTGGTTCAGGCGGTACACCGCCTTGCCTTCGAGCACGTACAGGCCGTGTTCCATGACGTGGGTTTCGGCGAAGGGGATCACGCCGCCCGGCTCGAAATTGACGATGTTGACGTGCATGTCATGGCGCATGTCGCTGATCTCGACGAAGCGCGTGGTGCTCCAGCGGCCCTCGGTGCCGGGCATGACGATCGGCTCGATGTCCTGCTCGTTGGTGACGAAGGCTTCCGGGTAAGGCACGCCTTCGACCGGTTGATAGGCCTTGCGCAGCCAGTGAAAGCGCACGGCTTGGCTGCTGTTGTTGCGCAGCGACCAATCGCTCTGCGGCGGGATGAAGGCGTAGCTGCCCGGACGCATGGCGTGCTGGGTGCCATTGAGGGTCAGGCTGAATTCGCCTTCGACGACGAAGATCACACCCTCGGCGGTGGCGTCCAGCTCAGGCTTGTTGCTGCCGCCGTTCGGGCCGACTTCGACGATGTACTGCGAGAAGGTTTCGGCGAAGCCGGTCAGCGGACGGGCGATGACCCACATGCGCATGTTGTCCCAGAACGGCAGGTGGCTGGTGACGATGTCACGCATCACACCCTTGGGGATCACGGCATAGGCTTCAGTGAACATGGCGCGGTCGGTCAGCAGTTGCTCCTGACCTGGGTGACCGCCATGCGGTGCGTAGTAGTAGGGCGATTTGCTCATCGAGAGGTTGCCTCGGCGGGTGAATGGCGCAGGGATGGCTCCCGGCGCGGAAAATTGGCTCCCATGCACTATAGGAATTCGCGGCTGGATTCGGAAATTAAATAGTAGAATGCCTGTCAGTGGCTTTCATGATGGGTGGCGACATGCTCGATCCGGTGCTGTTACGCAGTTTTCTCGCCGTGGTGCAGACCGGTGGTTTCACCCGCGCGGCTGCCAGCCTGCATCTGACCCAGTCCACGGTCAGCCAGCAGGTGCGGCGTCTGGAGGAGCAGCTTGGCGCCGAGCTGCTCGACCGCAGTGGCCGCTACGTGGTGACCACCACCGAGGGCGAACGCCTGCTGGGTTACGCCAACCGCATCGTCGCACTGATGGACGAAGCCATGCTGGCGCTGGGGCAAAGTGCGGTGGAAGGCGAAGTGCGCCTCGGCGTGCCGGACGATTTCGCCGCCAACAGCCTGACGCCCTACCTGGCCGATTTTGCCGATGCCCATCCGGGTATTCGCCTGGAGATCACCAGCGGCCTCAGTCATGACGTGTGGCGTGCGTTCAATGCCGGCGAGCTGGATCTGGCACTGATCAAGCAGCGCGCCGGCAGCGCCAAGGGCCTGGCCAGTTGGGCCGAACCACTGGCCTGGCTCGACAGCCGAACGCGCCCGGTGCTGGCGCGTAACCCGGTGCCGCTGGCGGTGTTTCCGCCCAATGGCCTGTACCGTCTGGAGATGACTCACGCGCTGGACGCCATGGGCAAACCCTGGCGCATCGCCTATGTCAGCAGCAGCCTGCCCGGCGTCAGCGCCGCGGCCGAAGGCGGGCTGGGTCTGACCCTGTTGCCGCGCCGGTTGATCACTGCCGCACACCGCGAACTGGGTGAGGCCGAAGGTTTTGCCCCAGTGGCGCCAGTGGAAGTAGCCCTGCATGCGCGCAACCAGCTGCCCGGCTATGCGCGGGAGCTGGCGGCGGCGCTGATTGAGGCCTGCGAAGGGATCATGAGCCAGTAGGGTGCCACGGGGCCGGGTAGGGTGCGCCGTGCGCACCTTGAAACAGCGGGCCCCACGCATCAGAGGACGCCGGTGCGCACGGCCTGGGCGGCCCCGCGACATCCTACGACAGGATCAGCGCCAGCTGAGAATCGGCCAGCCGGCCTGTTCGGCGTGGGCGCGCAGGGTCGGGTCGGGGTTGACGGTGAAGGGCTTGTCGACCAACCGCAACAGCGGCAGGTCGTTGCGCGAGTCGGAATAGAAGCTGGCGCCAACCAGACTTTCGCCCTGTTCGATCAGCCAGCTTTCCAGGCGGATCACCTTGCCTTCGCGGTAGGTCAGTACGCCTTCGGTACGGCCGCTGTAGAAGCCATGCTGCAGCTCCAGGTCGATGGCCAATACCTCGTCGATGCCGAAGCGCTCGGCGATGGCGCTGACCAAGAAATGCGCCGACGCCGAGATCACCAGCAGGCGATCGCCCGCAGCGCGGTGTGCCGCCAGCGTACGACTGGCGTCGCTGTAGAAGATCGGCTCGATCACGTCTTCGACGAAGGGTTCGACCACATGGGCGACCTCCTCGGGCGTGCGGCCGACCAGCGGCGACAGGGTGAAGGCCATGTAGTCCTCCATGGCCAGGGTGCCGGCGGCGTACTGGCGCATCAGCTCCTGTTCGTGGGCGATAAAGGAGTCGCCATCGGCCCAGCCGATCTTCACCATTTCCTGTGTCCACAGGCTGGCGCAGTCGCCGTGGATCAGGGTTTCGTCGAGATCGAAAATCGCCAGGGCCATCACGCCACCTCCCGGATCGCATCGGCGCCAATGGCCAGGCTGACGCTTTGGCCATCGTGGTGCAGGTCGGCAGCGGAGCGGTTGAGCACGTCCACGAGCAGCTCCACGCCACGGGCCTCGACGCGGTAGCGGATCACGTTGCCGAGCAGGCTGTGGCTGCGAATCTGCGCTTCGATGCCGCCGTCGGCGAAGTGGATGGCTTCCGGGCGAATCGCCACGCGGCTGCCGATCTGTTGGCCGAGCAGGCGGCTGGCAGCCTCGGCATCGAGCAGGTTGTAGTTGCCGATAAAGCCAGCGGCGAAGGCATCGGCTGGCGCGGTGTAGAGGGTTTCGGCGTCGCCGCTCTGGACGATCTGGCCGCCGTTCATCAGCACGATTCGATCAGACAAGACCAGCGCTTCCTCCTGGTCATGGGTGACGAAAATGGTGGTTAGGCCCAGTTCACGCTGGATGGCGCGGATCTGTTCGCGCAGGTGCTTGCGGATGCGTGCATCCAGCGCCGACAGTGGTTCGTCGAGCAGCAGCAGGCGCGGGCGGGTGACCAGTGAGCGAGCCAGGGCCACGCGTTGGCACTGGCCGCCGGAGAGCTGTTGCGGGTAACGATTGGCGTAGTCGTTGAGCTCCACCAGTTCCAGCACCTCGGCGACGCGCTTGCTGGCCTCGGCGGCTGGGACTTTCTGCATGCGCAGGCCGAAGGCGACGTTCTGTTGCACGGTCATGTTGGGGAACAGCGCATAGCTCTGGAACACCATGCCGATGCCGCGTTTTTGCGGCGCCACGGGTACCAGGTCCTCGCCGCCCAGCAGGATCTGTCCGCCATCGACTGCGGTCAGGCCGGCGATGCAGCGCAGCAGGGTGGACTTGCCGCAGCCGGACGGGCCGAGCAGGGTGATGAACTGGCCCTGGCCGATCTCGATGTTGATGTCGGTGAAGATGGGCGTTGCGCCGTAGCTTTTGTGCAGGCCGCGGATATTCAGGTAACTCATGATTTGTCCTTGTTCAGACGGTTGGCTGCCCAGGTCATCAGCAGCACGAACATGAAATAGGAGATCACCAGGGCGCTGGTGAAGTGGCCGCTGTCGTTACGCATGTTGTACAGGTACACCTGCAGCGTCTCGTAGCGGCTGCCCACCAGCAGGTTGGCGAAGACGAATTCGCCGAACAGGAAGCTGAAGGACAGGAACACCGAAACCATCAAACCTTTGCGCAGATTCGGCAGCACCACCATGAAGGCCGCGCGCCAGGTGCTGGCACCCAGCAGGTGGGCGGCGTCCATCAGGTCGCGCAGGTTGATCGCCTGCAGGTTGTTGGTGATCGCTCGGTACATAAAGGGCAGGGCGATGGTGAAGTAGCAGCCGATGAGGATCCATGGCGTACCGAGGATCGGCAGCGGGCCGGATGCGAACAGCTGCATCAGGCCCACCGAGGACACCACCGGCGGAATGGCGAACGGCAGCAGGATCAGCACGTTCATCACGCCGTCCAGCCTGGGGAAGTGGTAGTTGACCACGAACAGCAGCGGCAGGATCAGCAGCAGCGCCAGCGCCAGGGCACCGAAGCACACCAGCAGCGAGCGGCCGAAGGCGGCGAGAAAGCGCGCATCGCTCCACAGTGCCACGTACCATTTGAAGGTGAAACCGCTGGGCAGGATGGTCGCCGACCAACTGGTGGATAGCGAGTACACCAGCGTGCCGAGCAGCGGCAGCAGCAGGATCAGAAACAGCAGGTAGACCACCAGTTGGTGGAACAGCGGCGAGCGTTTTTCAGCGGGTGACATGGTAGCTCCGGCGCAGCAGCCATTGGTGGACGATGGTGATCAGGGTCATCAGGCCGACCAGCACCATGGCCAAGGCGCTGGCCATGTTCGGGTCAAGGAAGATGTCGCCGGAGACCATCGCCGCGATACGGATCGGCAGGATGTTGAAGTTGCCGGTGGTCAGCGCGTAGACCGTGGCGTAAGCGCCCAGGGCATTGGCCAGGAGGATGACGAAGGTGCCGAGCAGCGCGGGGGTCAGCACCGGCAGGCCAATGTGCCGCCAGAACTGCCAGGTGCTGGCGCCGAGCAGTTCGGCCGACTCGCGCCAGTCTTCGCGCAGGGCGTCGAAGGCCGGATAGAGCAGCAATACGCCGAGGGGAATCTGGAAGTAGGTGTAAAGGACGATCAGGCCGGTCTTGGAATAGAGGTTGAAGTCCTCGATCACCCCCATCTGCTTGAGCAGGATGGTCAGCGCGCCGTTGAAGCCGAGGAGGATGATGAAGGCGAAGGCCAGCGGCACCCCGGAGAAGTTGCTGGTCATGTTGGAGAAGGCCATGACGAAGTCGCGCAGGCGGCTGCTGACCTGGCGCAGCGAATAGCTGCCGATGATGGCGATGACGATGCCGAACAGGCTCGACCAGAAGGCCACCTCCAGGCTGTGGCGCATGGCCTGGCGGTAGAAGGCCGAGGAGAAGGCCTGCTGGAAGTTGCCCAGGCCCCAGCCTTCTGCGGTGTTCAGGCTGTTGCTCGCCACCCAGACCAGCGGCGCGATCTGGAAGGCGAAGAAGAACAGGGCGAAGGGCACCAGGCACAGCAGTGCCCAACCCTTGCTGGAGATGGATGACTTCATGCAAGCAGCTCCCTGCACCAGGGTTTGTCGTGGGTCACGCCGAGTAGCTGGCAGATGGTGCCGCATAACTCGGTCTGTTGCGGGCGAGCCGCCGGGTCGAGGCTGAAGGCGCTGCCGAGGACGATCAGCGGTACTTCGCGCTCTTCCGGCAGCACGCCGTTATGGCTGCGGTCGTTGTTCATGCCGTGGTCGGCGGTCACCAGGATCTGGTAACCGGCGTCGAGCCAGGTCTGGATATATTCGGCCAGCAGCACGTCGGCCATGCGCGCGGCGTTGCGGTACTGCGAGCTGTCGAGGCCGTGCTTGTGGCCGGCGTCGTCGATGTTCATCGGGTGCACCAGCAGCAGGTTGGGGCTATGACGCTGGCGCAGGCTGTCAGCATCGGCGAACAGGTGCGAGTCCGGATAATGGTCGGCGTAATAGAAATTGCCGTGCTGGATCGGTAGCGACTCATCGCTGGTGTGGCGGTCGCGGGCGGCCTGGAAGGGCGCTCGGTTATACAGCTCGCTGACCCAGTGATAGGCCGCAGCGGCAGTGCTCAGGCCGGCATCACGGGCGTAATGAAAGATGCTGCGCTGATTCGACAGACGCACCACATCGTTGTTGACGATGCCGCTATCGATGGGCGCCACGCCGGTGAGGATGCATTCGTAGAGCGGGCGGGACAGCGCCGGCAGTGCGCAGTCCAGCTTGTACAGCGCGGCGCGCCCGGCCTGGCAGTAAGCCAACAGGTGGCCCAGCGCATGCTGGGCCACCTGATAGCTCAGGCCATCCAGTACCACCAGGATGACGTTGTGTTTCATCGGTTTCTCTCGTTCGCTCGTAGCCCGGATGCAATCCGGGGCACTTTCTGCAATTGACCCTGACGCTACTCACTTAGCCTGTGCGCGATCAGCTCCCCTCTCCCATTTATGGGAGAGGGGTTGGGGGAGAGGGCAGAACATAGTGAGACCGCCCGTTTTCCCCTCTCCCTAACCCTCTCCCCTGAGGGGCGAGGGGACTGATCGTGTTCAGTCACTTCTTATGTGAGCGTGCCCTCGGATTTCATCCGGACTACGAATCAATGACGGGGAGGCGGGCATCAATTCATATTGATGATCACGTGCTCCTGCCACAGGCGCGGCAGGGCCTTGGAGGTGGCCTCCCAGGCGGCGGCATCCTTGATCGGCTGGACCTTGGCGTACTGCTCTTGCGGCAGCAGCTTGGCCTGCACCTCGGCCGGCAGTTCGATGTGCTCGGCGCGGATCGGACGGGCGTTGCCCTTGGCCAGGTTGATCTGCCCCGCGTCGCTCAAGATGTATTCGCGGGTCAGCTTGGCGGCGTTGGGGTTCTTCGCCCACTTGTTGATGATGGTGCTGTAGCCGGAGATCACCGAACCGTCGGACGGGATCAGCACCTCGAAGCGCTCGGGGTCGATCTGGTCGCGGTAGCTCAGGCCGTTGAAGTCCCAGACGATGCCGACTTCAACTTCACCCTTTTCCAGGGTCTGGATGGTCGGGTTGGCCAGCGACAGGCGACGCTGCTTGGCCAGTTCGCCGTAGAAATCCAGCGCCGGTTGCACGTTGCTCTCGTTGCCGCCCATGGCGATGGCAGCGGCCAGTACGCCGTTCACGGCTTGCGCAGCGGTGCTCACGTCACCGGCAGAGACCTTGTAGGTGCCGGTCTTGAGGTCGGCCCAGGAGCGTGGAATGTCCTTGACCAGTTGCTTGTTGACGATGAAGGCGATGGAGCCGGTGTAGGCCAGCATCCAGTGACCGTCCTGGTCCTTGGCCCAATCCGGAATCTGCGCCCAGGTGCTCGGTTTGTACGGCTGGGTCACGCCTTGCTGTACGGCGATGGGGCCGAAGGCGGCGCCGACGTCACCGATATCGGCGGTGGCGTTTTCCTTTTCGGCGGCGAACTTGGCGATTTCCTGCGCCGAGCTCATGTCGGTGTCCTGATGCTTGAGGCCGTAGAGGCGCGCCAGGTCCGCCCAGGTGTCTTTCCAGTTGGCCCAGCTGTCGGGCATACCCACGCTATTCACCGCGCCCTCGGCGCGTGCAGCCTGTTCCAGTGCCTGCAAGTCGGTGCCTTCGGCCATGGCGGAGGTCGCCAGGGCGATGGCCGAACCCATCAGTGAAGCCAGCAGCAGTTGTTTCATTGGAAACTCCTTTGCAGTGAGAGTGTTGGTCTAGATCAGCAATACCCGAGCCAATCTAAGCGCCTTCGGTGACAGTTTTATGTCCGGCCACGGCTGGCAGATGTCTAGGTGCAGTCAACTGGCGCGCTCATCAAGCGTAGACCATGGATAAGTAGCTGATTTCGCGGGCCGTGAGTGGATGTGACGGTGGCATGCGGCGTGCTTGCAGCATGGCTGTCATCTATCAGTCATCTAGACTGCCTAGGCTTGTAACCCGTCTGAGCAAGTGACTTTTGCCCTGTCATGGGGCTGGACTAGTCCAAAAGGGGAAATTTTGATGCGCGAAGAAGCGCCACGGGCCGTCACCATCATCTGCCGCGCGTTGCAGGAGCAGATCGACCGGGGCCTGTTGCCCTCCGGCAGCAAGTTGCCGGCCGAGCGCAAGCTCAGTGAGTTGTTCGATACCACGCGCATCACCCTGCGCGAGGCGCTCGGCCAGTTGGAGGCGCAGGGGCTGGTCTATCGCGAGGAGCGTCGTGGCTGGTTCGTTTCGCCGCAACGGGTGGCCTACAACCCTCTGGTACGTACCCACTTCCACGCCATGGTCGCCGAGCAGGGGCGGGTACCGGCTACCGAGGTCCTGAGTGCGCGCTTGATGCCGGCCTCCGCGCAGATCTGTCAGGTGCTGGAGCTGCCGGCGCTGTCGAGCGTCTATCAGGTGTGCCGCGCGCGGCGCATCGACGGGCGCCTGGTGCTATATGTCGAGCACTACCTGAATCCGGCCTACTTCCCCGGCATTCTCGAGTTCGACCTGACTCGCTCGCTGACCGACCTGTATGCCAGCGAGTACGGCATCCACTACGGTCGCGTGCGCTTCGACATGGTACCCACCGCGCTGCACGCCGAAGCCGCGGCCAGCCTCAAGGTGGCGCCCGGCAGCCCGGCGCTGCGCATTACCCGGGTCAACCGCGATCAGCACGGACGCATCATCGACTGCGACCTGGAGTTCTGGCGCCACGACGCCATTCACGTCAGCGTCGAAGTCCCCGAGTAGAGTGCGCTGCGCGCACCGAGGTTGCCAGCAGACGTCTAATCGCCAGTGCGCAAGGAGTACGGAGAGGCTGATGCGCACGGCGCACCCTACCGTTCGTCGGCTTCTGTGATGTTTTTGCGGCCAATGTCGAAATGCGCTCGCTGCGTTCGACTATCCAGTACCCACCCGCCAAGGAACTGGAGTGCGTCATGAAATACCTCTGCCTCGTCTACGCCAACGAACAGGAGCTGCACAGCTCCCCCGACAGCCCGCATGACAGCGAGTGCTTCGCTTACGCCAATGCAGTACAGGAGAGCGGGCGCATGCTCGCCGCCGAGGCGCTGCAATCGGTGCAGACCGCCACCACCGTGCGCATGCGCGGCGGCAAGCTGGCGATCACCGACGGCCCCTTCGCCGAAACCAAGGAGCAACTGGCCGGCTTCTATCTGGTGGAGGCGCGCGACCTCAATGAGGCCATCCAGCTCGCCGGGCACATCCCCGCCGCCCGTGTCGGCTGCGTGGAAGTGCGCCCGGTGCGCGAGCTGGATATCCAGCCGGTGCAACTGCAGGCCGCTCAGCACTGAGCCGGCAGGCTCGATCAACCGGGAGAACCGCTATGGATCGCCACTATGTCCCCGAGGTCGCCACGCGTGAGCAATGGCTGGCCGCTCGCAAGGCGCTGCTCGAGCAGGAAAAGGCGCTGACCCGCCAACGTGACGCGCTCAACCGCGCCCGCCGTGCCCTGCCCATGGTGCCGGTGGAAGAGGATTACCGCTTCGACGGCCCGCAGGGCGAGGTCGGTCTGGAGGCGCTGTTCCACGGGCGCAGCCAGCTGATCGTCTACCACTTCATGTACCACATGGATCGCGGCGAGGGCTGCGACGGCTGTTCCTGCCTGGTGGACAACATTGGCCACCAGGCCCACCTGCATGCCCGCGACACCAACCTGGTGCTGGTTTCGCGCGCGCCCTTGGCAGATCTCGAGGCGTTCAAACGGCGCATGGGCTGGACCCTGCCCTGGTATAGCTCCTACGGCAGTCGCTTCAATTACGACTACCACGCCACCACCGACGAGCAGGTCGCGCCGGTCGAATACAACTACCGCGACAAGGACGAGCTCGAGCGCTTGGGCCTGACCTATCACATCCAGGGCGAGCAGCCCGGTGTCAGCGTGTTCCTGCGCGACGGCGGGCAGATCTACCACACCTATTCCACCTATGGCCGAGGCGTGGAGATGCTGATGAGCAGTTTCCATTTCCTCGACTTCACGCCTTTTGGCCGCGGCGAGGGTTGGGACGGCATGCCCGATCTGGACGGCAAGGGGCTCAACTGGACGCGCCTGCACGACGAGTACGAACAGACCGCGCCCACCCACGACTGCTGCGGCCACAAGGCCTGAACCTCAGCGAAGGAGAAACGACATGAGTCAGCACGAACTGCAAGATGCCCTGAACGACTGGACCGAAGCCTGCCGCAGCAAGGACGTGGCGCGCATCATGAGTCACTACGTCGAGGACGTGGTGTCCTACGATGCCATCGGCCCGTTGCGTTTTCAGGGGCGCCCGGCGTACCAGGCGCATTGGCAGGCCTGTATGGAGATGTGCAGTGGCCCGGGGATGTTCGAACCGCACGAGCCGACCTTCACTGCCAGCGGCGATCTGGGCGTGACCCATTACCTGCTGCATTGCGGCGGCAGCAATGAAAAGGGCGAGCTGGAGACCTGCTGGATGCGCGTGACCCAGTGCCTGCGCCGCCAGGGCGGCCGCTGGCTGATCTTCCACGAGCATTTCTCTGCGCCGAGCGACATGGAAAGCGGCAAGGCGCTGTTCGATCTGCAGCCCTAGCAGGCTGTTGAAAAACTACCTGCGTTGCCATTGCTGCGTTGAAAACAGGCTCAAAATGCTCATTTACAACACGTAAAGTCGAGCGCGACCCCGGCCGTTTTTCGCCTGTTTTTGTGGGGCCGCCATCGGTATTGCACTGGCTTGCCTCGCCTACGTTTTTCAACGGCCTGCTAGCGAGCGGGGACTGCGCGATGGTCTGGTGCGTACCAGACCATCCTTAGCGCGCGACCAGTTCCAGCATGCGTTGCGCCTGCTGGCGTACGGCCTCACGCAACTCGACCGGCTGTTCGATGGTGAAGTCGAAGGACAGGCGTAGCAGCAGGCGAGCGAACCAGGTCGGGCTGTCGGTGCTGGTGGTCAGGCGCACGCTATTGCCTTCGGGCATCAGCAGACCGGCGTTGTGCCCGAGTTCGGCGATGGCACCGGCGAGGTCGGTGTGCAGCTGGATACTCACCGGGTAGGCTCGTGGCAGGGTGGCGATGCTGGTATTGAGGTGGGCGGCGGCATCGAAGGCTTCCGGCCGCTCGAAGTGGCTCTCCAGGGCGCGTACTTCGCGCAGCCGATCCAGACGGAAGGAACGCACCGCCTGGCGTAGGTGGCAGTAGCCGCTCATGTACCAGAAGCCCTGGCGGAACACCAAACCGTAGGGATCGACCTCGCGCTCGCTGCATTGGCCCTGATCGCTGCAATAGCTCACCCGCACCTGACGGCGCGCCTCGGCGGCGGCGGCGAGTTCGGCTAGCAGTTGCTGGTCGCCATTGGCGCGGCTGCGCGGCAGATCCAGAATGGCGCTCTGGCTCAGGGCGCGCACCCGCTGCTGCAGCCCCTTGGGCATTACCCGCTCCAGCTTGGCGCGGGCATTGGCCACCGCCACGGCGGTTTCTGCCAGGCCCAGATTGGCCGTCGCCAGCAGGCCCAGCGCCACCGCCTGAGCTTCCTCAGCCGTGAACATCAAAGGCGGCAGCTTGAAACCGGCCACCAGGCGGTAACCACCGTGCCGGCCGCGCTCGCTGGTCACCGGAATTCCCAGGTCCTCCAGGTGGCGGATGTAACGGCGCAGGGTGCGGCCGTCCACCTCAAGGCGCTCGGCCAGTTCGCGGCCGCTGAGCTGGCCATGACTTTGCAGCAGCTCCAACAGGGCGAGCACGCGGGTGGTGGGGCTGTTCATGGGGGATCGCAGGCTCCGTAGGGGGCGCTGTGCGCACCGATCAAGCCCCTGGCTGTCTTGCTGCGCGCGCACTCAACAAAAACAGCGGTAGGCGATTTTATTAGGGCTGAATATAGCCTAATTTGCTCTTAGTCTGGAGGCAGGTCGACGCTTTAGGCGTGTCGGCCATCAGCAGACAAGGAGCACCCCTTATGCAACCGATACTGTTCTACGGCGTTCCGCAAGGCTGTTCGTTCGGCTCGATCGTAGCCCTTGAGTGGCTCGGCCAACCTTATCGCCTGTGCCGGGTCGAGATGCTCGAGCAACCCTGGGACCCGCTTTTCGAGCGGATCAACCCGCTCTATCAGACGCCCACGCTGCTGCTGGAGAATGGCGAGTTCCTGAGCGAGAGCCTGGCCATTCTCCTGAACCTGGCGGCGCGGTCGGTGGAGACGCCGCTGGGCCCACGCCAGGGCAGCGACGAATTCGATGCACTCAACCAGATGCTGTCCTACCTGGTGAGCGACTTTTTCTCCGCCTTCAACCCGCTGTGGCTGGCTTATGAAAAGGCTGAGCTGGACGAGCCGCAGCGCGAGCTGTTGCGCAGCCTCGGCGCAGAACAGGTGAAGGCGGGCTGTCGTTATCTCGATCGGTTGCTCAGCGAGCGTGACTGGCTGCTGGGTCAGCGACGCAGTCTGGCGGATGCCTACCTGAGCGGTGTCGGCCGCTGGGTCGACTACCACCAGTTGTTCGATCTGCGACACGACTACCCGTATCTGGCCCGCCACCTGGCTCGACTCGCCAACGATCCGGCGGCGCGTTTCGCTCATGCGATCGAGCAGGGCATGACGGTTGAGGGCGCTGGCGGCTTCCTCGGCCATGTGGGCTTCCAACAACTGCGCGAAGGGCTGTGCGCAGCCTGAAAACCTATGGTGAGGTTTCGATGATCGACCATCTTTGTATCACCGTGGCCAACTTTCGCCGCAGTCGCGCCTGGTATCAGGCGGCCCTGGCGCCTTTGGGCTACGAACTGAAATACGACGGCGAGCATGGTGCTGGGTTGGCCGCCGGCTTCGGTCCGCAGGCCGAGGAGCAGGCCGTGCTTTACCTGCTCAGTGCCGCCCCCGGACGTGGTCAGTGTGAGCCGCTGACGCATTTTTGCCTGCGTGCCGACAGCCAGGCGACAGTGCAAGCCTTCCATGCCGCGGCGTTGCAGGCCGGTGGCGAAGACAATGGCCGGCCCGGCCTGCGCGAAGAATATGGTTACTACGCCGCCTTCGTGCTTGACCCCGATGGCTACAACGTCGAGGTGGCCTGTTACGTCTGAACCTTCGTCACTGCTGGCCCAGCGCCGCGCAGGAAGGCTCGTAGCGCTGCTGGCAGGCGCTCTGGTACAGGCGCTGGGCCTGGTCAGGGTCACGTGGTACGCCGCCTTCACCGCGACGGTAGAGGTTGCCCAATACATGCTGCGCCATCGGGTTGCCCGCAGCGGCTGACTGGTTGAGGTACTTGAGCATGTCGCGCTGGTTGGCGAACTCAGGGGCGTCGCGGCCAGTATAGAGGTAGGCCAGGCTGACCGCGGCCATGGCGTGGCCCTTGTCGGCGGCCTGCTTCCACCAGTATTCGGCCTGCTTGAGGTTCTTTTCCGGCTGGCCGACGAAGTAGCTGCTGCCGAGCTGGAACTGGCTTTCCAGATCACCACGCTGGGCCTGCTGGCGCAGTTGGTCCTGTTCGGTCTGGGTGATGGGCTGTTCCACCTGCGGCTGTTTTTCCGGCGCGCTGGAGTCAGGTTCACGCCCGGCGCAGCCCGCCAGCAACGCAAGGGCGAGCAGGGCAGTGGTAGCGTGACGCAGGTTGATAGGGCTGGGCATGGCAGAAACTCCGTAGGCGGGAAACAGGGCAAGTCGCTATTAGGCTGACCCTGGACACCATAGTTCGCCGTCGTTGATCAGTCTGTCGCGGTGCGACTTCACACTCGCGTCATGAACTGCAATCCTGAGCGCTGATTTCGCTTACGAGGCAGTCATGAAGATCAGTGCGGATTTCGACAGTGGCAACATTCAGGTCGTCGACGCCTGCGACCCGCAGCGCGTAATGCTGGCCATGCGGCCGGACCTCAACAGCCACCATTTCCAGTGGTTTCACTTTCAGGTCGATGGTCTGCAACCTGGCCAGGGTCATGGCTTCTGCCTGACCAATGCCGGGCAGTCGGCCTACAACCGCGCCTGGGACGGTTACCAGGCCGTGGCCAGCTACGATCAGCAGGACTGGTTTCGCGTGCCCACCCGTTATGAGGACGGGCAACTGCACTTCGAGTTGCAGGCCGAGCACGAGCGCGTCTGGTTCGCTTATTTCGAGCCTTACCCGCGAGCGCGGCATGAACGCCTGATCGCCAACGCGCTGGAGCGCGGCGCTGAACTGGTGGCCAGCGGTAGAAGCCTGGAAGGCCGTGATATCCAGCTACTGCGCATTGGCGGGCAGGCTGCCGCACCACGCAAACTGTGGATCATCGCCCAGCAGCATCCGGGGGAGCACATGGCCGAGTGGTTCATGGAAGGGCTGATCGAGCGTTTGCAGAATCCGCATGACGCCGAGGTCCAGGCGCTGCTGAGCCAGGCAGAGTTCTATCTGGTGCCGAACATGAACCCGGACGGTGCCTATCGCGGTCATCTGCGCACCAACCATGCCGGGCAGGACCTCAATCGCGCCTGGCAGTCAGCCAGCTCCGAGCGCAGCCCCGAGGTGTTGTTCGTGCTGCAGCACATGCAGCGTATTGGCGTTGACCTGTTCCTCGATATCCACGGCGACGAAGAGATACCTCACGTGTTCACCGCCGGTTGTGAGGGCAATCCGGGCTACACCCCACGGTTGGCTGCGCTGGAAGAAGACTTCCGCAATCGTCTGGTAGGTATCGGCGCCGAGTTTCAGACCCGTTTCGGTTATCCGCGTGACGAGCCGGGTCAAGCCAACCTGACCCTGGCCTGCAACGCCGTCGGCCAGGCCTTCGATTGCCTGTCGTTCACCATCGAGATGCCGTTCAAGGACCACGACGACAACCCGCAGCCGCGCACCGGCTGGAATGGCGCACGCTCGCAGCAGCTGGGGCATGATGTGTTGACCGTGCTGGCGCAGATGGTCGGGCGCTTGCGCTGAAACTGGGCGTGCCGGCTGATGGCGTGTAAGCCGGTGCGTACGGCGCACCCTACGGGTTAACGTTGCGCAGGGAGCGTCAAAGTTGGCAGGCAAAAAAAGCCCGTCACGAGGACGGGCATAAAGTGCCGTTAACACACAGGAGTCAATAGGACGCAGTGATGCGTCCGGTATTACAGAATCGACAGCGGGTAGTTGATGATCAGACGGTTCTCGTGCAGATCCTGGCCAACGTCACGGCGGACGTCGGAGTTACGCCAGCGAACGTTCAGGTTCTTCAGGGTGCCTTCCTGAATGGTGTAGGCCAGTTCGGTTTCACGACTCCATTCTTCGGCATCGGTACGGCCGCCGGCATGGATATTGGAGCCGCTGGTGTAGCGGTTCATCAGGGTCAGGCCCGGGATGCCGAGGCCGGCGAAGTTGTAGTCATGACGCAGCTGCCAGGAACGTTCCTCGGGGCTGTCGAAAGCAGACAGGAAACCGTCGTTGACCAGGGTGCCGCCACTGGCGCCGTCGATACGCAGGAATTTGGTATCACCGCTCAGTCGCTGGTAGGTGACCTGGAAGGTGTTGTTGCCCCTCTTGGCCGACAGCGCACCCTGATAGACCTTGTTGTCCAGGTCGCCGGCCTTGGCCGCGCCTTCGTCCTTGCCGTTGAAGTAGCCGAGGTTGGCGCCCAGTACCCAGTCACCGACAGGCTGGCTGTGGGTCAACTGCAGGAAGCTCTGCTGATAGACGTCTTCCAGGCGTGCGTGCCAGACGCCGACCATGGTGTTGTTGCCGTTGAAACGGAACTCACCGCCACCGAAGTTGAAGTCATCACCTTCCACGCCATTGAACGACATGTCTTCGCGGCTGGCGTCGTTGCGCTGGCTGTTCTTCCAGAACTGGCCGCCGTACAGGGTCAGGCCATCGATCTCGCTGGAGGTCAGTTGGGCACCCTGGAAGGTTTGCGGCAGCGAACGACCATCGTCAGCACGCAGGATCGGCAGCACGGCGAACCATTCGCCGACCTTCAGCTCGGTCTTGGAAATCTTGGCCTTGGCAGCTACGGCGGTGCGGCCGAACTGGTCGGCGGCCTGGCCGTCGTCGTGGATCGGCATCAACTGGGTGTTGGCCGCACCACGGTTGCCGTCCAGCTTGATGCTGTAGAGGCCGAGTACATCAAGACCGAAACCGATGGTGCCCTGCGTGTAGCCGGAGCGGGCATCGAGGATGAAGTTCTGCGTCCATCCTTCGGCCTGGCCCTGGCGCTCACCGCGGATCACGGGGTCGGTGCCGTTCAGGTAGTTACGGTTGAAGTAGTAGTTGCGCAGGCCGAGGGTGACCTTGGCGTCTTCGACGAAGCCGGCAGCGTGCGTGGTGGTCGGCATAACCAGGGCCAGAGCCGTGCTGCCGAGCAGGGCCAATGGAATGATGTTGCGTGCGGTCATTGTTGTTGTGCTCCCAGTTTTTGAACGAACCATCCCCTGCTGGTCTGCATCAGGACCTGCATGATGGGAATGTTGTGTTTGCCCCCGTAGAGGGCGATAGCCCGGCCGAACGCGGCCGGTCATTGCTGGTGGCTGACGTCAGCCTCCGGCGAATCCGGTTCTATGGCGTGTGGCGGCGATGGATGCCGAGCAGGCGAAGGGCTGCTGCGCTGAGGGAGAGGCAAGGATAGTCATGTCATGGCCCTGATTCTTGTTGTTATCGTTGTCATATGTCGTCATACAACTTGCTGGATTATCGACAGCCTTTTTATCGCTTGTCAACGCATTGCTAGACGAAAGTCTGAGTAGGTTTTCCACATGTAGCGGCGCTATTGGCGATGTCGCGGGCTTGCGGCGTGGTTCTGCGCAGAGCTGGTAAACCAGCTGGTATCGAATTCGTTGTGTGATAACGTATGACAAATTCACTTACATCAAGGGTTTGCCCATGCCGCATTGCCTGATCGAAGCCGCCCGCGAGGTGAGTGAGCTGATCGCGCCGCAGGAGCTGGTGCAGCTGGTGCACGACCAGGCGGCTGACACGGGACTGTTCCAGCCCGGCGAGGTCAAGGTGCGCCTGGGCCTGTACGAGCACCACTGCGTGGGTGGCGAGCCGGGGTTGTTCGTGCACCTGATCTTCTACGTGCTGGCCGGGCGCAGCGATGACGACAAGCGGGTGCTGTCGCGGCGTGTTGTGCGTGCACTGGTCGAGCGTTTGCCGCAGGTGCCGGCGATCTCTCTGGACGTGCGCGACATCCGCCGCGAGGTGTTCAGCAACAGGCGCAACTGCCTGGACGATTAATCCGTTTCGAGCAATCGCGCGCCAGCGCCCTGTGCGCCGAGTTCGTCGCTGGGGTTGCGCAGTGGGCAGTCCTGCATCGACAGGCAACCGCAACCGATACAGCCGGTGAGCTGGTCGCGTAGCCGCGTCAGTTGCTCGATACGCGCATTCAGGTCGCGCTGCCACTGCGCCGAGAGCTGTTGCCAGTCGGCAGCCGTGGGCATGTGGTCGCAGGGCAGGGTGGCGAGTGCCGCGCCGATATCTGCCAGCGGAATGCCCAGGCGCTGCGCCACCTTGATGATCGCCACGCGGCGCAGTACATCGCGCCGGTAGCGTCGCTGGTTGCCGGCATTGCGCTGGCTGTGGATCAGCCCCTTGGCTTCGTAGAAATGCAGGGTGGAAACTGCCACGCCGCTACGTTCAGCCATCTGGCCGACGCTCAGTGGGCGTTCGTGAATGGACATGGAAAATCCCTCTTGACCTTAAGTTAAGTTGAGGTTTTACCCTCGCTGGCCTTGATAGACAACACCGAGGGCAATTCCATGCAGGACCGCATCCGATTGGTACTGATTTACGGCAGCGTGCGAGAAGAGCGCTTCTGCGACCAGGTGGTGGCCTGGGCGCGTGAGCAGATCGAGCAGCGCAGCGAATTCGAGCTGAGCCTGGTCGATCCGGCCGTGATGTTTCGCCAGCCCGGCGAGGCACTGGAGTTAGCCGAGCGTCGGCATCAATCGCTGCAGCAGTTGCTGCGCGCCGATGCCTTTCTGATCGTTACACCGGAGTACAACCACGGCTATCCGGCGGCGCTCAAGCAGTTCATCGACGAGGTACCGGCATCCTGGGAAGCGCGGCCGGTGGGGTTCGTCAGTTATGGCGGGGTGTCCGGCGGGCTGCGCGCGGTGGAGCAACTGCGCCAGGTGCTGGCGGAGCTGCATGCGATGACGGTGCGCGGCTCGGTGAGCTTCACCAATGCCTGGGAACAGTTCGATGAGCAGGGCCGTCTGAGCGAGCCGCGGCGCGCCAACTCGGCGCTGGCGCATACGCTGGTGCAGTTGAACTGGTGGGCACAGACGCTGCGCGCCGGGCGCGAGCGGGTGCCCTATGAGCGGATCAGGGGGTAGAAACGACGTAGCCCGGATGCAATCCGGGAGCTTTTCAGGGCATCCGCGGATTGCATCCGGGCTACGGAGCAGAGCGCGCGCAATGAATGTAGGAGCCTCGCCCCGAGGCGAAGCTTTTGCGTCTTTCGACGCATTCACCGCGAGGCGCGGCTCCTACAGCGCAGGGCTGCCTTGCGGATCAGCCGCGGTAGTAGCGCTGCGGCACGAACGGGGTCTTGGCCACTTTCATCGCCACGCGCTTGCCACGCACCACCGCCCAGACGTCGCTGTCGATGGCGACGTGGCTGGCATTGACGTAACCCATGGCCACCGGCGCGCCGAGGGTCGGGCCGAAGCCGCCGCTGCACACCTGGCCGATCACCTGGCCGTCTGCATCGACGATTTCCGCGCCTTCACGCACCGGTACACGCTCTTGCGGTAGCAGGCCGACGCGCTTGCGCGCCACGCCTTTTTGCTGCTGCTCCAACACGCGTTCGGCGCCCGGGAAGTTGCCGGCGCGCTCGCCATCGGCACGACGCACCTTGGAGATGGCCCACAGCAGGCTGGCTTCGATTGGCGTGGTGGCGCTGCTCATGTCGTGACCGTACAGGCACAGGCCGGCTTCCAGGCGCAGCGAGTCGCGCGCACCCAGGCCGATCGCCTCGACTTCCACTTCGGCCAGCAGGCTGCGCGCCAGGGCTTCGGCCTGGTCGACGGCGACGGAAATCTCGAAACCGTCTTCGCCGGTGTAACCGCTGCGGCTGACGATGCACTCGCTGCCCAGCAGGCGCACGCGGGCGACCTGCATGAAAGTCATCTTGCTCACCTCCGGTGCCAGGCGCGCCAGTACCTCGACCGCCTTCGGGCCTTGCAGGGCGAGCAGGGCGCGCTCCTCGAACAGGCACTCGATCTGGCACTGCTCGCCGATGTGCTTCGTGAGGTGGGCCAGGTCCTGATCCTTGCAGGCGGCGTTGACCACCAGGTACAGGGTGTCGTCACCCAGGTTGGCGACCATCAGGTCGTCGAGGATGCCGCCCTGGGCATCGGTGAACATGGCGTAGCGCTGCATGCCCACCGGCAGGTCGATGATGTCCACCGGTACCAGGGTTTCCAGGGCGCGCGCGGCGTGCTCGCCACGCAGCAGGATCTGGCCCATGTGCGAAACGTCGAACAGGCCGGCGGCGTCGCGGGTGTGCAGGTGTTCTTTCATCACGCCCAACGGGTACTGCACGGGCATGTCGTAGCCGGCGAAGGGCACCATGCGCGCGCCGAGTTCGAGGTGCAGAGCGTGCAGCGGAGTCTTGGCGAGAGTTTCAGGGGTCATGTCGATTTCCTGTTGGGTGCGCCGCGCGCACCGGTTGGGGCCGCCGCGCGGCCCGTGGTCAGTCGGGTATCAGTCAGCGTAGACCGGGAAGGTGGCGCAGAGGTCGGCGACCTGGCCGCGCACGCGCTCGATCACGGCCGGGTTTTCCAGGTCGTCGAGGATGTCGCAGATCCAGCCGGCCAGGGTCCGGCATTCGCCTTCCTTGAAGCCGCGAGTGGTCACCGCCGGCGTGCCGATACGGATGCCTGAGGTCACGAACGGCGACTGCGGGTCGTTCGGCACGGCGTTCTTGTTCACCGTGATGTGGGCATCGCCAAGGGCTGCGTCAGCCGCCTTGCCGGTCAGGCCCTGCTTGACCAGGCTGATCAGCATCAGGTGGTTGTCGGTGCCGCCGGAGACCACGTCATAGCCGCGCTCGACGAACACTGCCGCCATGGCGCGGGCATTGTCGATCACCTGCTGCTGGTAGGTCTTGAAGCCCGGCTCCAGTGCTTCCTTGAAGCACACCGCCTTGGCCGCGATCACATGCATCAGCGGGCCACCCTGGGCGCCGGGGAAAACGGCGGAGTTGAGCTTCTTCTCGATCTCTTCGTTGGCCTTGACCAGGATCAGGCCGCCACGCGGGCCGCGCAGGGTCTTGTGCGTGGTGGTGGTGACCACATCGGCGAACGGCACCGGGTTGGGGTACAGACCGGCCGCGACCAGGCCGGCGACATGGGCCATGTCGACGAACAGCAGGGCACCGACCTTGTCGGCGATGGCGCGGAAACGTGGGAAGTCCAGCACGCGCGAGTAAGCCGAGAAACCGGCGACGATCATCTTCGGCTTGTGCTCGACTGCCAGGCGCTCGACTTCGTCGTAATCGATCAGGCCGTTCTCGTCGATGCCGTACTGCACGGCGTTGTACAGCTTGCCCGATGACGACACCTTGGCGCCGTGGGTCAGGTGGCCGCCATGCGCCAGGCTCATGCCGAGGATGGTGTCGCCCGCGCTCAGCAGTGCCAGGTACACGGCGCTGTTGGCCGAGGAACCGGAGTGCGGCTGGACGTTGGCGTAGTCGGCGCCGAACAGGGCCTTGGCGCGCTCGATGGCCAGCGCCTCGACCTTGTCCACATGCTCGCAGCCACCGTAGTAGCGCTTGCCCGGATAGCCTTCGGCGTACTTGTTGGTCAAGCCACTGCCTTGCGCCTGCATCACGCGCTGGCTGCAGTAGTTTTCCGAGGCGATCAGCTCGATATGGTCTTCCTGGCGCTGTTCTTCGGCCTGGATTGCCGCGAGCAGGGCATCGTCATAGCCCTGCAGTTGGTCGTGCTTGCTGAACATGGTGAGGCCCTCTTTATCGTTTTTTTCGGGATGCAGTCGGCCCGCCCCGGTGAGGGGAGCCGAAAGGAACTGGATGAAGCGAAGAACGGTTCCCTCCACCCTCGGGGAGAGGGCTAGGGAGAGGGGGCGTGAACCGTCTTGCCCTCTCCCCCGGCCCCCGCTCCGCGCCCCAGCCCTTCGCAGAGCTCAGCGCGCTCAAGCGGGCGAAGCGGTGCTTCGCTTTTTCCGCTTTCGCCCCGCAAGCGGGAGAGGGGAGGTTCATCGCGCTTACGCGTCCTGATACGCCTCGATGGACGGGCAGGCGCAGACCAGGTTGCGGTCGCCGTAGACGTTGTCCACGCGGCCTACCGGCGGCCAGTACTTGGCCTCGATCAGGCTCGCCAGCGGGTAGACGGCCTGCTCGCGGCTGTAAGCGTGGTGCCACTCGCCGACCAGTTCCAGGGCAGTGTGCGGGGCGTTCTTCAGCGGGTTGTCGTCCTTGTCCAGACGGCCTTGCTCGACTGCGCGGATTTCCTCGCGGATGGCGATCATGGCGTCGCAGAAGCGATCCAGTTCTTCCTTGGACTCGCTCTCGGTCGGCTCGATCATCAGGGTGCCGGCCACCGGGAAAGACATGGTCGGGGCGTGGAAGCCGAAGTCGATCAGGCGCTTGGCCACGTCGTCGACGCTGATGCCGCTGCTGTCTTTCAGCGGACGGATGTCGAGGATGCACTCGTGCGCCACCAGGCCGCCTTCGCCGGAGTACAGCACCGGGTAGTGCTCTTCCAGACGACGGGCGATGTAGTTGGCGTTGAGGATGGCCATCTGCGACGCACGCTTGAGGCCGTTGCCGCCCATCATGGTGATGTACATCCAGGTGATCGGCAGGATGCTGGCGCTGCCGAACGGCGCGGCGCTGACTGCACCGATCTTGCGTTCCATGTGGCCATGGCCCGGCAGGAACGGCGACAGGTGCGACTTGACGCCAATAGGGCCGACGCCCGGGCCGCCACCGCCGTGCGGGATGCAGAAGGTCTTGTGCAGGTTCAGGTGCGACACGTCGCCGCCGAACTGGCCCGGCGCGCAGAGGCCGACCATGGCGTTCATGTTGGCGCCGTCGATGTACACCTGGCCGCCGTTGTCGTGGATGATCTGGCAGATCTCGCGAATGCCTTCCTCGAACACACCGTGGGTGGACGGGTAGGTGATCATGATCGCGGCCAGGCGATCCTTGTGCTCTTCGGCCTTGGCCTTGAGATCGGCGATGTCGACGTTGCCGCGCGCATCACAGGCGGTCACCACCACGCGCATGCCGGCCATGGAGGCGGTCGCCGGGTTGGTGCCGTGGGCCGATTGCGGGATCAGGCAGATGTCGCGCTGATCGTCGCCGCGGCTCAGGTGATAGGCGCGAATGGCCAGCAGACCGGCGTACTCGCCCTGAGAACCGGCGTTGGGCTGCAGCGACACGGCGTCGTAGCCGGTGGCGGCGCAGAGCATGGCTTCCAGCTCAGTGGTCAGCTGGGTGTAACCCGCAGCCTGCTCGACCGGAGCGAACGGGTGCAGGTTGCCGAATTCCGGCCAGGTGACCGGGATCATCTCGCTGGCGGCGTTGAGCTTCATGGTGCAGGAGCCCAGCGGGATCATGCTGCGATCCAGGGCCAGGTCCTTGTCGGCCAGCTTGCGCAGGTAGCGCATCAGCTCGGTTTCGCTGTGGTAGCGGTTGAACACTTCGTGCTGCAGGATCGCCGATTGGCGCAGCAGGCCTTGCGGCAGGCGGCTGGCGATCTGCGCGGCCAGATCATTGACGGCCGGTGCAGCCTGGTCAGTGGCGAAGAGGTTCAGCAGCGCCTCGACGGCGGCCTGGTCGGTGGTTTCGTCCAGCGACAGACCCAGACGCTCGGCGTCGATCTCGCGCAGGTTGATGCCGGCAGCACGGGCCTTGGCATGCAGCTCGGCGGTCTTGGCGCCGGTCTTGATGCTCAGGGTGTCGAAGAAGTGCTGCTGCTCGACGCTGTGGCCCAGCTTGGTCAGGCCCAGGGCGAGGATGGCGGTGAAGCTGTGGATGCGCTGCGCGATCTCGGTCAGGCCTTTCGGGCCGTGGTACACGGCGTACATGCTGGCGATGTTGGCCAGCAGCACCTGAGCGGTACAGATGTTACTGGTGGCCTTCTCGCGGCGGATGTGCTGCTCGCGGGTTTGCATGGCCAGGCGCAGGGCCGGCTTGCCGAAACGGTCGACCGACATGCCGACCAGGCGGCCCGGCATGTCGCGCTTGAACGCGTCGCGGGTGGCGAAGTAGGCGGCGTGCGGGCCACCGAAGCCCAGCGGCACACCGAAACGCTGGGCGCTGCCCAGGGCGACGTCGGCGCCGAACTCGCCCGGCGGGGTGAGCAGGGTCAGGGCCAGCAGGTCGGCGGCGACTGCCACCAGGGCATTGGCGGCGTGGAAACGCTCGACCAGGGCGCGGTAGTCGAAGATGTCGCCGTTGCTGGCCGGGTACTGCAGCAGGGCGCCGAAGTAGGCGCTGGCGTCAGTGATGGCGGCTTCGTCGCCGACTTCGATGTCGATGCCCAGCGGCTCGGCACGGGTGCGCAGCACGTCGAGGGTCTGCGGGTGGCAGTGCTGGGAAACGAAGAAGGTGTTGGCGGCCTTGTTCTTCGACAGACGCTTGCAGAAGGTCATGGCCTCGGCGGCAGCGGTGGCTTCGTCGAGCAGGGATGCGTTGGCGATCTGCATGCCGGTGAGGTCGCTGATCAGGGTCTGGAAGTTCAGCAGCGCTTCCAGGCGGCCCTGGGAAATCTCCGGCTGGTACGGGGTGTAGGCGGTGTACCAGGCCGGGTTTTCCAGCAGGTTGCGCAGGATCGGGCTCGGCGTATGGGTGCCGTAGTAACCCTGGCCGATGTAGTTCTTGAACTGCTGGTTCTTGGCGGCGATGGCCTTGATCTTGGCCAGGGCGTCGGCTTCCGACAGGCCCGGCTGCTCGCCGAGGATGCTGGTGCCCTTGATGCTCTCGGGGATCACGGCACCGGTCAGCGCATCGACCGAATCGTAGCCGAGCAGTTCGAGCATGGCGGCGGTGTCGGCATCGCGCGGGCCGATGTGGCGTGCGATGAATTCGTTCTGGGTATCGAGCTTGGTCATGGCGGTCACTCAGGCGTCGGCGTTGGCGTTCAACAGACGATCATAGCCGGCCTTGTCCAGCAGGTCGGCCAGCACGGCGTTGTCGGCCAGACGCATGCGGAAGAACCAGGCCTTGTCCAGCGGCGACTCGTTGACCAGTTCCGGGCTGCCTTCCAGGTCGGCGTTGATTTCGACGATCTCGCCATCGAGCGGCATGACGATGTTGCTGGCGGCCTTCACCGACTCCAGCACGGCCACTTCCTCGCCCTGGGCGTAGGACTTGGCTTCCGGCAGTTGCACATACACCACGTCGCCGAGCGCGTCCTGAGCGTAATGGGTGATGCCGACGGTAACCAGGCCATCGTTGTCCAGACGCAGCCATTCGTGATCGGCGGTGAAACGCAACTCGCTCATGTCAATTCCTCAGGGGGTAATGGTGCCCGCTTCTAGGTGGCGGGCAGGTTGTGGGAGCGTTTGCAATGCCGGTGCCAAAGTATAAATTTTCAATAAAATCAAATACTTAATTATATTATCAGGGGTTGTATACAGTCATCTGGAACGATATCGCTACGAATCCGGGCGTCGTAAATGGAAAAGTCGAAGTCGCACCAGACAGGGCGTGGCTTTCACTCATTTGTTGCTTAATCGTTACGGTGTAATGATATCGATACGTTATCTAACTGGAACCGCTCAAGGCCATTGAGGGTCGGTAACTGGGAGGCTTCATAAACAAGGAGATAGATCGACCATGAGATCCCTGATTCCCCTGGCATTCGCGTTGCTCGGCGCCACCAGCCTGCAGGCCAGCGAGACAGTCACCGTGACCCTCGAACAGGCCACCGAAAACGGCACAGGCGCGCCTGTCGGCAGCGTGACCATCAGCCAGTCGCCCTATGGGTTGGTCTTCACCCCCGATCTACAAGGCCTGGAACCGGGCGTGCATGGCTTCCACGTGCACACCGAGGCCAACTGCAACGCTGCCGAAGTGGACGGCAAGCTGACACCAGCTGGCGCGGCAGGCGGCCACTGGGACCCGCAGAACGCCGGCCGCCACGGTTTCCCCTGGGAAGACGATGCCCATCTCGGCGACCTGCCGGCGTTGCTCGTCACCGAGGATGGCAGCGCCAGCCAGCCGGTGCTGGCACCGCGGCTCAAGAGCCTGCAAGACCTGCATAACCGTTCGCTGATGATCCACGCCGGCGGCGACAATCACGCCGATCACCCGCAACCCCTGGGCGGCGGCGGTGCGCGTGTAGCCTGTGGGGTGATCAAGGTGCCGACCAGCACCACGCCAATCTGACTCAACGCCGAGAACTGTGGGGTGGGTTAGCGGCGCTGATCGATGAACGATCTGACAGCGCGGTGGTGGTGCGCTGCGTAACCCACCGAGCGATCTTCCGCGTTGCGCCGATGGTGGGTTATGGAGCATCTGACCCTGCGGGATTTTCGTATCTAAGACAGGCGCCTAAC
Organism: Ectopseudomonas toyotomiensis; assembly: GCF_017167985.1. Lineage (NCBI taxonomy): Bacteria > Pseudomonadati > Pseudomonadota > Gammaproteobacteria > Pseudomonadales > Pseudomonadaceae > Ectopseudomonas > Ectopseudomonas toyotomiensis. Next base: position 3,764,084 of record NZ_CP070505.1, read on the forward strand.
CCACTCTACAGTGCTGGGCGATGGCGTAGGGCGAGTGGGTCAGTGCTTGCCAGGAATCCCGTACTTGCGCAGGCGCTTGGCGATGGCGGTGTGCGAGGTGCCCAGGCGTGCGGCCAGCAGGCGGCTGGAGGGGTGGCTGTCGTAGAGCTTTTCCAGCAGCGCCTTCTCGTATTCGTCCATGGCCTGTTCCAGGCTGGCGACTTCCCCTTCCACCTTCGGCGCCACTTCGGTGCCGGCGATATCCAGGTCATCCATCTCCACCCAGTTGCTGTCGCAGATGGCGGCGGCGCGGAAGATGACGTTCTGCAACTGGCGCACGTTGCCCGGCCAGCGCCCGGCCAACAGCGCCGGGAAGGTGGCGGGCGCCAGGCGGCAGGGCAGGCGCTGGATCTGCGCGCAGGCCTGGGCCATGAAGTGCTGGGCTAACAGCAGGATGTCCTGGCCGCGCTCGCGCAGCGGCGGCACCTCCAGGTTGAGCACATTGAGTCGGTAGAACAGATCCTCACGGAAGCTGCCTTCGGCCACCATCTTTTCCAGGTCACGGTGGGTGGCGCTGAGGATGCGCACGTCCACCTTCACCTCGCGGTCGCCACCTACGCGGCGGAAGCTACCGTCGCTGAGAAAACGCAGCAGCTTGGCCTGCAGATAGGGCGACATCTCGCCGATCTCGTCGAGAAACACCGTGCCCTGGTTGGCCAGCTCCAGCAGCCCCGGTTTGCCGCCGCGCTGGGCGCCGGTAAAGGCGCCAGGGGCGTAGCCGAACAGCTCGCTCTCGGCCAGGTTCTCCGGAAGGGCGGCGCAGTTAAGTGCCAGGAACGGTGCAGTGCGGCGCACGCTGACGGTATGACAGGCGCGAGCCACCAGCTCCTTGCCGGTACCGGTTTCGCCGTGTATCAGCAGCGGCGCATCCAGCGAGGCTACACGCAGGGCACGAGCCTTGAGGGCACGGATCGGTGCCGACTCGCCAAGCAGCGAGTCGAAGCCCTCGGCATGGTCATGATGCAGTGCAGCCAAACGCTGACCCATGCGGCTCGGGGCATAGAGGGTGAGCAGGCCGCCGGTGAGGCGACCGTCCTCGGTGATCGGCTGGGCATCGAGCAGCAGCGGCTGGCCGGCGAAATGCACCTCGCGCAGCGGCTGATGGAAGCCGGCGGCGAGCAGCGATTGTTGCAGCGCGTCATCGGCGAACAGCGCAGCGATGCTCAGGCCTTCGGGGGGGCGATTGCACATATCCACCAGCGCCGGGTTGGCCAGCAGCACGGTGGCACGATCATCCACCGCTAGCACCGGGTCGGGCATGGCCGCGAGGAGGGCATCGAGCTGCAGGCGGCGGCGCTGGCCGGGCAGAATGTCCACCACTTCCACGCTCTGCACGCCGTGCACCTGCAGCAGCGCGCCACGCAGTTCCTCGAGCACCGCCGCGCTGAGGGTCGGTGCGTCGATATAAACGTTTGGCGGTACCATCTCCACCGCATCGAGGTTCAGATTACGCCCGCCAAGCAGCGCCAGGACTTCCTGGGTGATGCCGACGCGGTCGATGAAACTGACGTGGATGCGCATTGATGACGGTCGAAATGGGCGAACAGGCGGCGATTATGCCTGCTCTGCTCGATATGAGGAAAAGGGCTGCGCTGTGAGCACAGAAAAACCGAGCCGCGCCGACTACCACCGCGAGCACCAGGCCCGCGCCGAAGCCGAGGCCCAGCGCCTGCTGGCGCGCAAGGCCGAGCTGCAAGGGCGCTGGCTACCCTGGGTGGCGCAGGAGCTTTACCAGCTCAGCCCACCGGAGTTCGCCAACATGGTGCGGCGCGAGTTACAGCGCCTTTCGTAGCCCGCCACGCTGCAACGCACACCCGTAGGAGCGGCTTCAGCCGCGATGCTGTGAGCGTCCCGGATTGCATCTGAACGATGTGCCGGACAAAAGCATCAGGGCGGTTTGGGCAGCGGTAGAAGTTCTAATCGCGGCTGAAGCCGCTCCCACAAGTCTCCCGCATCTGTGGGAGGGGCTTCAGCCGCGACCCTTCGTATCCTGCGCCCTAAGCCCGCTTGCGCGCACAGCGGCTCATATCCACCTTGCCCACATAAGGATTGCCCCAGCCCATCACGCAGGCTACCTGCTGGTTGCGTTGCTGCTCCCAGACCTTGGGTGGGTACGCCTTGCTCCAGGCTTCGTAGAGCTGCCGGTCCTGTTTCGACAGGCGCAGCTTGTAACGGTCGGACATGTAGAAATAGGTGCGCGCGATCATCCCGCGAATGGCCGGGCGCGGCATCACCTTGCGCGCCTTGAAGTCCACCACCGTCTCGCAACGGCCGTATTGATGCGGCTTCTGCGGCAGCCAGGCAAAGCTGTAGTTGCTGCGGTCGCCATTAACCTCGCCAATGCTCGGGACCAGGTTGTGCAGATCGGCTTCGGCCTTGCGGAACTGCGCATCGTTGGCCGCGCAGTTCTTGCGGCCGCCTTTCTGCCAGCACTGACGTTGATGACCGATCACCCAGGCCGGGACGATATGTTCCCACTCGATGCGCTGGGCGCGATTGGCGTTCTTGCGCGGCGTGTAACCACAGGAGCGCAGATCGACCCGATTGCCGCTGTACTTGCAGCCGCAATAGAACTCGGTGGACTGCTGCTCATACAGCGGCCAGGCCAGGCGCTTGGCCTCGGCGAAAGTGGCGGGTGCGGCGTGCAGGGAAAGGGCTGTGAAACAGCAGAGCAGGGGTAGTAGGCGTCGAATCATGGGGCGGCAGAGTAGCCGTCACCGCTGTCGGTGGGAAGATAGAAATTTAAGGTTTTCAAGCACTTGCGTGATGGCTAGAAGCCTTTATTGCAGGCTGGTTGGCGCATTGGCTGCTGCTCAGGGCGTCAGCCTGCAAACAGCACTGACGCCCTCCGGCCTTTGCAATTAGCTGAACTTCGGCAAGCGCTGATCCGAGTCGCTGCCCTCATTCTCCAACTGCTGCGGCAGGCCGGCGACCTTGAGCACCGGCATCCTCTCGCCCACCAGACGCAAATCGCGACGGGGCAGGGCGAAGCGCACATCCAGCTCGCGCAGGGCATCGAGCAACTGCAGGTTGATCTCCTGCTGGATGTCCATGTACTGGTTGTAATCCGAGGTGAGCACGATATAGACCACCTCGAAGGTCAGCTGGCTTTCATCGAAGCCGAGAAAATGCGCGCGGTCGAAGCGGGCCTTGGGCGTGGCGCGGATGATATCGCCGACCTTTTCCGACACCTGACGCACCTTGGCGCTGGGCGTGTCGTAATTGATGCCGAACTTGAAGACGATGCGGCGAGTATTCATGCGCTTGTAGTTGTGGACGATCTGGCGCAGCAGATCGGCGTTGGCGCACACCACCTGCTCACCGCTGAGGCTACGAATACGCGTGGTCTTCAGACCGATATGCTCGATGGAGCCGGCGACTTCGCCGAACACCACGAAATCACCGATCTCGAATGGCTTGTCGACGCCAATCGATAGCGACGCGAATACATCGCTGAGCACCGTCTGCACCGCCAGCGCCACGGCGATACCACCGACACCCAGGCTGGCCACCAGGGCGGTGATATCCACCCCCAGGTTGGCCAGGATCGACAGTAGCATCACCGACCACACCACGATCAGGATCATGATGCTGATGATGGTGGTCATCACCGGGTTATAACTGCCACCGTTCTTGCCCATCACCAGGCTGCGCGACCAAAGGCGCACGCCGGTATCGACCCACAGCGCCACCTGCAGGGCCAGGGCGACGAACCAGGTATGGCTCAGCGCGCTGTGCCAACTGCCGGGCAACTCTGGCAGACGCAACGCCAGCAACAGGGAAAAGGCCAGCAGCAGCACGCGGCTGGTACGCCCTATCACCATGGCGACGAAGTGCTGCCAGTTGCCGTCCTGATCCTTCGACCAGGCCTTGAGCCGCTTGTGCAGGGTGTTCACCAGGGTACGCAGCACGCTGTAGATCAGCGCCGTGGCGACCACCACGATCGCCACGTTGAGCCAGAGATCGCGCTCGAGCCAGATATTCCACTGTTCCATCGCCGGGGCCTCCAGAAAAAGACGTATAGGGTTCTGGTGGCGTTGGGGGGCAGAAGTTCCGGGGAAATGGGTGAGTGGTTAGGATGACTTTAACCCGCAGGAGAAGAGGCCGTGGCAGTAAGTAAAAACTGGAGTAGTAAAACGAAAAAGCCCCGTCAGTGATTACGGGGCTTTTTCTTTGCTGTCTGGAGCGGGTGATGGGAATCGAACCCTTTCCAGCCACCCGCTGTGATCCGCAAAGCCCGGCTTTACTGGCCTGCCGGCCCAGCCACTACGGCATTTTTCCGCTATGCCTTGCAGTGATTTCGACACTTTTTCGACAGCATAGCTAGACAGTCGGGAGGCTGTGGCGGTAGCGTTTGGCCAGCGCACGTAACGGTAAGGGGGGGATATGGGTAGGAGAGCGAAATATAACCTCCATAGTCGTATTTGGTGCACAATTAAATCTGCCCCCTTTTTTAAATAGGAAGCTTGTGGTTTATGGAAGTAAAAAAGCCATCGACAGGGGCTTGGCTGATCATACATGTTGTCTTTCCACTATGCCCTTTCTTGATAGAAGGTGGAATTCGGTTTGTTGTATTTAACAACGACTTAAGCTTGGCTACTTTTAGTAGTACTACTTTGGCAATATCAAGCGGGCTAATTTGTCTTTTTGTTAGTCAAAGCTTGTTTTCATACAAGCCCATCATTCCTAGTGACGACGAGCAAGAGCGGGCTATAGGTACTGCTCACTACTTTAATATACTTGGTATTGTTTGTTTTGTTGCATTTGGGGTTTTGGTTCTACTGACTGCGCTAAGTGAATCTATCCCTCCAATAGATGTGAAAAATATAAAATCCACTTTTGATTTAATTGTTTTGATTGGGGCCTCGGTTCCTGTGATTTCTTCATTTTTCACACAGAGAAGCTACAAGCTTAAGGCTGTTATATGAGTGATAGTGAATTAATATTTCTTATTGAAAGAATAAGCGGAAGTTTTCCTTCGGCTGTTGTTGGCGCAATTGTAGCGCTGACATTTTCTATAGTGCTATCGATCACAGCTAGACGAAAATTACCAATTGCCCATAGTGTTGCGATACTCGGTTTCCCTAGGTCTGGCAAAACAACTTTAATTACTTCTCTATTTGCAGAGGTTTTTGCAAGAAATATTAATTTTGTCTCCATCACGCCCAGAGGTGAATCCACAATTAATAGAGTGAACGAAGATATTGCACGGCTCGAAAACGGTGAGACCTTAGGACCAACTACAGATCAAGACCTGTTTGCCTATCGTGCTGAATTAAGATTGGGGAGAGGTTTTTTTTCCAAAAGATACAAATTTGAAGTTGGTGACTTTCCTGGGGAGGATACCGAAAAATTTGCCGCAGAAAGTGATCGATGGCTTCACGAATCATCATATTTCAAATGGGCAATGGAGGCCGATGCATTTGTATTCGTCATTGATCTCGGTAAAGTGCTCGATGACAACATTAGTGCAAGCTATAGGGCGCATGTGTCAAGTGCGTTTAGGGCATCTTGGCAGAAGCTTAAAGATCATCATTATGACGGAGAGTTCGAGCTTTCGAGAAAGCCAGTTGTGCTTGTGTTCTCTAAATTAGATCTACTTTCTGAAAGAAAAAAAGACAGCATTACTGATGAGTATTCAGAGTTAATCCGATACTTTGAATCAGAATCTCGTTATTTTCGCGTTGTTTTTACTAGCGCTTATCAACGAACTAGAGAACGAGGAGGGGTTCGTCAAGGAATGGATGATCTGTTGAGAGGTGTTCTGCCAAGATGAAGTCAACAAACGTATACAAGGGGCTGTCCCGTAGCTTATTTATGAGGCATATATTAAAAGATATCTCTACGGGAGTGAGCGTGTACAGTTTCTTTTTTGCTTAGCCAAAGGGTTACGAGTACCCAGTAGTCGCTGGCTCTTTGATTGTTTAAGTTCATTCCTGCTTCAAGATCTTTGATTATCAGTTTCTCCCCAGGGCGCACGTTCTTATTGATGGGGTGAAAGCTATCAACCGATTTGAAGTCCCATACTCCGTCTTTGTTGATATAGGCGTAGGCGACTTCAACACTCTCTATGTATCTGGTTTTTGAGTGTTTTGGATTGTTTACGATCTGCAGCTCGTCGAGCCTTGTATAGATAAGGCTCTTTCCTGCTAGCGCTCGGCCTTTGCCTGTTACTTTGAAAGCCCATTCGTCATGGGCTTGTCCGACGTAGAAGGCCACTTCTTCGGCTGCATTGGCCTGCGTTACCGCGATCAGGCACAGGATGGTGCATATCAGTTTCTTCATGGTTTACCGAGCTCCTTTCGGGCGTACCAGCGCCTAGCTGCTTCCTGAGTGATCGCTATCCCGCGTTGGGTTGGCTCAAGTTTCGGTTGGCTTCGTCGTAGTCTGGGCTGGTCTGGCCAATCTCGGGCGCTATTTGTCCGCTCGCGATCCAGAAGGCGTATTGGGGGAACATCTGCACGATGGCCTCAATGTCCTGCTCGTTGGCGCGCCGCTTTCCGTTTCTCAGGTGATACCAGCTGCTGCGGTCTATGCCTGTCAGCTTCTCAAGCTTAGGGGCCGAAAGCTTTTCCTTATCCCATACGGATATCAATCTTTCTCTTATCATTCCGAAAGCATCTAAAAAGCTTGCACATAGTGGTGGTTTATGTGTGGGGGCTTGGCTTATATTTTGTCCGCGCCTTGCAATATGTGTAAGGCATCTAATGCAAGATAAAGCGGAATATAGCGGAGCAAGCTGATGCTACCACCTGAAGGTCTTGACCCCCAAAAGCTGCACGGCGCACCGCCCTTGATGCCGTGGCAGAAGTTCGCTGAATGGATCGGCATGGGCGACGAACCCGTCGTTGTCCGCACCTGGGTGGAGCGTAACTACCTGCCTTCACAGAAGGTCGGCAAGCGCACCATGGTCAACGTGGCCTTGCTGCATCAGCAGCTTCTGGAACAGGAGTGGACGCTGTGAGCCGAACAGACCCGCAATTCAAGCTGCGCGTACCGCCCGAGCTGCGCGCCAAGATCGAACAGTCCGCCTTCGCCTCGCGTCGTTCGATGAACTCGGAAGTCGTCATTCGCCTGGAAGCGAGCTACGCCCAGGACAAAGCCGCCAAGGAGGGCACTCATGAGCAAGCCTGACGAAAGCCTCGATCTGTGCAGCGTGAAGACCTTCGCCGATCTAAGCGGCGTAACGGTCGAAGAGGTCATCAACTGGGTAGACAGCCAGACCATCCCGAGCATGAAGCTGGCCGACTTCCGCATGGTCAACCTTGCCCGTCTGCGCGCTGATCTGGAGAAGGGCAAAACCGTGTTCAAGGCGGGGGACTACGCCCATGTCTAGCCCGACTCTCACCTTCGACCCTATCACCGCTATCGGCTACATCGGCCAGACCGTTCTTGTCGAACTGGTATGGGAGGGAGACCCGGAACCTATCTGGCGTTTCAAACATATCGTTGGGGTGGTAGTGCCAGTCCAGGGCGTTAACGAAGTGGGGTACTTCTTGACCCTCCCTGTTATCGGCAGCGCTGATTTTCCAGACGAAATCTACTTCGACAGCATCCACACCATTCGGGCTGTCCGTGACCGTCACGCTCCCGCCAAGGTGCTGGGCCGCCTGCCGTTGCCGCAAGTGCTTCACAGCCAAGCCAAGGAAGGGGAGTGCAGCCATGCGTAAGCCACGTATCCAGCTCGACACGGCCACGGCTCTTAGCTACGTCGGCAAGACCGTACTGGTCGAAACCGCCTGGGATGCTGAGCCGGAATCCTTCTGGCAATGCATCCAGATTGTCGGCGTGCTGATCCCTACGCCGGATATGCAAGGCGCCCCGTGCTTCCTGGGTGTCGAACTCAGCTCCAGCACGCGCAACCCGAACGAGTTCTACTTCGACGACATTTGCTCTATCAGGGCGATGCGGTACCGCGACCGGCATGGTTCCGGCAACGTACTGGGCCGCATGACCCTGACCCATTCCGCCGATGGTTCCGGGTCAGGGGCCGCGCTCCCGGCTCGTCGGAACAGCTCCACCGTTCCGGCGAACGGAAGCACGGGCGCAGCGCACCCTTGACCCCACGCCATGAAAACAAGCCTGACCACGGGAGTGTGGGGTAGCTTCACCACCCCGCGCTCCCGAGCCCTCGGCGGCAAGAGTGGGATGACAAGGGCAAAGCCCTTGGTGTTGATCTTCAACGCCCGCCAGTGCCGCACAACCTCCACGTCTGATCCTGGGCGTTCGCGCCTGCACCTGCTCCCGCCCACACCTGAAACCCTGCCGGGTTTTCTCGCGCTGATCCTCTACCTGCTGCTGTCCGCCTGGGGGAATAACTGGGTCTCCATGATGAGCCCAGGAAGTCCCTCGCCGAGCGCCTGGACAGTGACAGACGAAGGATGCGGGCCGGCGGTGGGGTTGCGTGCGAGGCACGAGCGCGGGTGCGCGCCGCCGGCCCGCTGACGCTCCTGTAACACGTCAGAAAGTAAGACGAAAACTTCCGCAGTAATCAGCAATAGGTGACCAAGTGAAAAAGCCAAAAGACTTCCTGAGACTCGACATGCTGGCACGTGAGGATGCGACTGGCCGGCTGTTCGTAGACCCGGGCAACGCCCGTATCGTTGACCTGTCGAAAGTCCGCCTGCTGCACTGCGGCGTCGATACCGTTCGCCAGTTGTACCGTGGCCTGCTCCGGCCGGAGCTGCTGTGCCTGTTCGACAAACCCGGCACCATCGTCGACTTCGCGGGGGAGCGTTGGCATGCAGGCCGAGTGAGCAAGGATTCAGGCTACCAGTACAAGCTGCAGAACGCCGACCTGGGCTTCGTGCTGCTGCTCAAGAACTACAATGCCAAAGTCGAGAACATCGGCCCACACCTGAAAATCGAAGTGTCACCCCATGCCATCGACAGTCTGTCGCCCGAGCGCCTCCAGGCCCGCATGGATTTCTACGCCGAGCAGATCCTCACCCACATTGAACGCAACCAATGCGCGGTCCATCTCGCCCTGGATGTTCAAGGCTGGCAACCGCCCGCTGATCTGGTCGCCCGCATGCACTGCCGCGCCCGCTCGGCCCGTGATATCTCCGGCATCAAGGAAATCACCTGGGACACGAAAAGCAGCGTCTACGGCCGTGGCGAGACCTACATGTTCGGCTCTGCTGGTGGCGTCCAGCTGGCGATCTACAACAAAACCGAGCAGGCCAAGGCCACCGACAAGCTCGACTACTGGGAAGGCGTCTGGCGGCGTCGTGACAGCTTCGACGAAGGCGATCCGGACAACTACAACCGGGATCAGACCGTCTGGCGCGTAGAGCTGCGTTACCACCATTCGGTGATCCAACAGTTTGCCTCTGGCTCCGTCGATCTGCACACCGGCAACGCCATCGATACGAACAGCTACGCCGCCTTCACACCGCACTTGGATGGCCTGTGGCGCTACGGCATGCAGCAATTCAAGTTGCTGGCTCGCCCTGGGTACTACGAACCGATCTGGACCCTGCTACGTGAAGACGCCCGCGTCGATCTGCCGGTCGATTCACTGCTCGATGACACCGAATACAAGCGCAACTACAAGACGTCTCGGGGCTTCTCGGGCAAGAACGTCGAGTTATTCCTGGGAAACTTCGTAAGCCTGCTGGCACGGGAGCGAGTGGGCGCTAGAAAGGGTTTTTACCGGCTCAAGGATTGGGAATGCTGGCCGGTGATTCGTGACCACTACGCGGCCAAGGGGATGGATGAGGATGGGCTGTACAAGCACCTCAAGAACATCCTGGAGGAACGACACGTCAGGTGGGGCAGGGCGATCTGATGGCGATCATTCAACAGCCTGACGGGCGCTGGAAGGTCGATGTAGAACCCATCAAGGGGCGGCGCTTCCGCAAGACGTTCAAGACCAAGGCTGAGGCGCAACGGTTCGAAACGTCCTGCAGGGCCAAGGTGATGGAAACGCCCGATTGGGCACCCAAGCCAAAGGACCGCCGCAAGCTCTCTGAGGTGTTCACCCGCTATTACGATCTGCACGGCCACACCCTGGCCGACTCCAAGCGCTTGAAGCATGTACTGCGGAACATCGCCCGCGACCTGGGCGACCCGATAGCAGCCAAGTTCACCGCTGACCAGTTCTGCACCCTGCGTGGAAAGCTGCTGGCTGAGGGCATCAACGGCAAGACGCTGAACAATCGCCTGGGCTACGTGAAGTCGGTATTCAACGAGCTGCATCGCCTGGGTGATATCGACTACCCGAACCCGTTGGCCAAGGTGCGTCCGTTACGCCTGCAGGAACGCCCGCTGTCGTATCTGACCCAGGAACAGATAACCGAGCTGCTGGAGGCCTTCGACAACTACCCGAACTGCACGCATATGGCGCTGATCGCTCGCGTCTGTCTGGCCACCGGGGCACGTTGGGGTGAGGCTCAGGGGCTGGTGCCATCCAGGGTGAAGAATGGCGCCGTGACCTTCGCCAATACCAAGTCGAGACGCACACGAACCGTGCCGATCGCGCCTGCCCTGGAGCGGATGCTGTTGGACTACTTCAAGGAGTACGGGGCGTTCCCGAACTGCATTCGGCATTTCAGTCGTGTGCTGCAATCGACCTCGATCACGCTCCCGGCCGGACAAGCCACGCACGTTCTGCGGCACACGTTCGCCAGTCACTTCGTTATGGCCGGTGGCAACATCCTCACGCTGCAGAAGGTGCTTGGACACTCTTCCGTGACGATGACCATGCGCTATGCACACTTGTCACCCGATCACCTACAGGACGCGGTGCGGCTGAATCCCATCTTCGACACTTTGTCGACACTTCCAAAACCCGGAAACTAAAAAGCCCTGTAAAAACAGGGCCTTAAAGCTGCGATTTTGGAGCGGGTGATGGGAATCGAACCCACGGCTCTAGCTTGGGAAGCTAGGGTATTACCATTATACGACACCCGCAGCGGGTGCCTTTATACCGGAACTCGGCGGGGAAATGAAGGGCGAACCGGCGCTTGTCGTGCGGCCGGTTCGCCTCTGGGCCGGTTCATATGGCCATGGCCTGCAGTTCCTGCAGCTCGCCGCGCGTCGGCAGTTGCAGGCGTTTGCTGGGGGCGTTGAAGAAGTCCAGCAGCACGCGTTGGGTCTGCAGCCAGGCGGCCTTGTGTTCCATGTCGAGGAAGTGGCCGGCGTCGTTGATCACGGCGAACTGGGCGTGGTCGATGTGCTGGGCGAACAGGCAGGCGTCTTCCACCGAGGTGTATTCGTCGCGGTCGCCGTTGACGAATATCAGCGGGATGTCGATGGCTTGCAGGCATTCCTTGCTGCAGTGCGCTTCCATGTTCAGTACCTGCTTGATGTGCGCGTACATCTGCCGGTACTCGTGCTCGTCGAGGGTGCTGACATGTTTGTGGTTGAAGCGCTTGAACAGCGACGGCAGGTGCTTGCCGATGGTGCTGTTGACCAGCAGGGCGACGTTGTCGCGGTCTACCGAGCCAAGGAAGCGTAGGCCCTTGTGCAGGTAGTCGAGCATCGGCACGTTGAGGATCGGCGAGAAGGAGCAGATCGCGGCCTTTTCCAGCGTCGCCGGGCGTTGGGCCAGGGCGAGCAGGGAGGCGACGCCGCCCCAGGAGAAGGACATCAGGTAGTTGGCACCGTAGTGGTCGATCAGCTGGAGCAGGATCGCCGCTTCGTCTTCCTTGGTGATGGGCGTGAAGTCGCTGTTGTGTGGTTTCGACTGGCCGGCATAGGGCAGGTCGAAGGCCACCACATTGAATTGCGGCTGCAGGTACTTGACCGTTTGCGTGAACGAGGCGGTGGTCGCCAGAGAGCCATTGACCAGGATGATGGTCTTGCTTGCTGCCGGGTTGCCGTAGAACTCCGTGTGAACCTTGTGCTTCCTGTTGATCTCGACGACTGCGGTTTCTGGCCTCATGTCGTTTCCTCCTGGCGCAAGTGTGTCAAGGCGAGCGGGCGGCCGTTCGCATTTGATTGAGCAGTCAGAAAAGCGCCTGAGCGTGACAGCATGATGTCAGGCTGGAGATTTTTATAAGTATCGGAATTTCAAGCAGTTAGGATCGAAACAGGCGAGCGCTCCGGACCTTTTTCAAGGCCTTGGAGAGGGCGGTGTTACCAGGCAGGAATCCAGTCGGCGCAGAGCGCCAGCAACTGAAAGAACGTATAGCTGTCTCGTAGTGACCGGTTGGTCATCTCAAGACTTATGGCTCGATTCAAGCAGTTACCTTGCAGCCACGCAAGGGTGAGTCACATCTTTGTAGCCGATTGGCGCTGCCGTTGGTCGGGTAGTCAGATTCAGGCACAGGATGGCGATCAAACGCTGGCGATTTCGGCATCCGTCAGTGCGCGGTATTGGCCGGGGGCGAGCTGCGGGTCGAGAACGATTTCGCCCATGCTTTCGCGGTGCAGGGCGACGACGCGATTGCGGAAGTGGCCGAACATGCGCTTGACCTGATGGTAGCGACCTTCGAACAAGGTCAGCCGGGCTTGGTGGCTGCTCAGCACCTTGAGCTGGGCGGGCAGGGTGGTGAGGTCTTCGAAGGCGAAGTACAGACCATGGGCGAAGACCTCGGCGTACTCGGCGGTGATCGGCTGTTCGGTGGTGACGTGGTAGACCTTGGGCTTGCGCTGCTGCGGCTGGGTGATGCGCCGCGACCAGCGCCCGTCGTTGGTGAGCAGCAGCAGGCCGCTGGTGTTCAGGTCGAGGCGGCCGGCCAAGTGCAGGTCGTGCTTGTCCGGCTCGTCGAGCAGATCGAGGACGGTGCGGTGTTCGTCGTGCTCGGTGGCGCTGACCACGCCGACCGGTTTGTGCAGCATCCAGTAGCGCGCGCTGCGTCCGGCTTGCAGCAGTTCGTCGTCCAGCTCGATGCGCTGGAAGTCGCGCACCTCATGGCGCGGGTCGTGGACGATCGCACCGTCTACACGCAGGCGGCCGGCGCTGATCAGCAGGCGGCTGTCCTGGCGGCTGAAGCGGGGGAAGTTGCTGAGGAAGCGATCCAGGCGCATGGCTCAATCGCGCTCGCGGGGCTCAGTGGCTTTCAGCGCCCCCGCGCAGGCCGGGCACAGGCAGGCCTGGTTGCGTTGTTCGGGCGTCAGGCGCTGCAGCGCAGCCGGGTCGATCTGCGCGTCGAAGCACCAGCAGGGCTCGTCACGCCCGGCGGCGACGCTGCACTGGTTGCTCTTGCCGCATAGCGGGCAGTGTAGAGCGTCCATCAGAGATCTAGGCAGACGCGGTCGCGCCCGGCTTGCTTGGCACGGTACAGGGCGCGGTCGGTGCGGCCGAGTAGGGTGTGCAGGCTCTCGCCGGCATGCCACTGGCTGAGGCCAAGGCTGACGGTGACCTGCAGGCTCTGGCCTTCGACTTCATGGCGCTGTTCGGCGCATTGCTGGCGCAGTTTCTCGGCCAGGTCATGGGCGGCCTGGCGGTCGGTGTTCTTCAGCAGCAGGATGAATTCCTCGCCACCCCAGCGGCAGAGAATGTCGGACTGGCGCAGCGTGCCGCGCAGTTGCTGGGCGAAGTCGTGCAACACCTGGTCGCCGGCCAGATGACCGTGCTGGTCGTTGATCAGCTTGAAGTTGTCGAGGTCCAGCAGTACGGCGCACAGCGGGCTGCTGTCGCGCTGCGCTTCCTGCAGCGCCTGTTCGGCGAGGATGTCGAAGCCACGGCGGTTGGGCAGGTCGGTGAGGCTGTCGGTGGTGGCCAGGGCGGCAATGCGTTGCTGGTAGCGCCGAATCGCCAGGCTCACCAGGGTCAGTACGATGGCGGTGACCAGCAGGCACAGCAGCAGGTTGATGTAGAGCCCCTGGCGGATGCCGGCCAGGGCCTTGTCCTGCTTGTCGACGAACAGATACCACTCCAGCTCGGGGATGTAGCGCACGTTGAGGAAGTGCTCGCGGCCCTGCTCCTGGTACTCGAACTGGCCGCTTTGCGGCGTGGGCAGTTTTTCCATCAGGCCGTCGAGGCCGGGCACGTCGGCCAGTGAATCGCCGACCTGGGCGCCCATCGGTCCGCCTTGGGCGCCGGTGAGGGTGATGCGCCCGGTGGTGTCGACGAAGTAGACGCTGCGTTCGTAGCGCGCCTGGTATTCGTCGATCAGCTTGACCACGGCATCGACCGCCAGGCCGACGCCGGTGGCGCCAATGAAGCTGCCGTCGTAGTCGAGCACCTTGTAGTTGATGAAGATGGTCAGGCGGTCGGCGTTGGCCATGTCGACGTCGACGTTGATCTCGTAGGGCTCCTTGAGGCCGCGTACGCGGTAGTACCAGACGTCGCGCTGCTCTTCCGGCTTGACCTGCTTGAGCACGCCCTTGGCTTGGTAGTAGGTGCTGGTCCTGTCGGAGACGAAGAAGCTGGTGAAGGCGCCGTAGTGCTCCTGCACTTCACGCAGGTAGCGAGTCATCTGTCCGGTGTCCTGTTCGCCGGCCAGTACCCAGTCACGCAGGAAGGTGTCGCGGGCCATCATCGAGGAGATGAGGATGGGACGCACCAGATCCTTCTGGATTTCCGAATAGACGGTGTCGGAGGTCAGCGGCAGTTCGGTGTTGATGATGCTGTCGCGGATCGAGTCGCGCGAGGCGTAGTAGCTCAGCAGCGAGGTGGTGAGAAAGCCGCTACCGAGCAGGAACAGGAGCAGTAACACCAGCGAGGTTTGCGTGTGCCGTTTGGGGCGCAGGGACATGGGTGAATCCGGGAGCGGGCTAATGGCGTGATGCTAGCTTGCCGGAAGGGGATAGCGCCAGTTGTGATCACGATCGATGCTGTATATGGGGCGGATGAAAGTTGGGGTTACGCCAATCCGGCAAGGCGAGCAAAGCAGCCTTGCGTAGGAACCCCGCCCCGGGGGCGAGGCTTTGCGTATCCGCGTCAGGCGGGTTCGCGGCGGGGCGCCGCTCCTACAGGCCTGGTGTCTCGACATTTGACTGGGTGGCTGATTTTCCTACGGGATGTCCAGTTGCGTGGCGGTCTTGACCCTCTCCCCCAACCCCTCTCCCGTAAAGGGGAGGGGGGAGCAAGCGTTCAGGCGCCTGCGAGCTTTCAGGCTTCTTCCAGCACTACCACGCGCTGCCCGGCCCGCACGGGCGAACCCGGTTGCACGCGCACTTCGCGCACGGTGCCGGCCATTGGGGCGGTGAGCGGGATTTCCATCTTCATCGACTCGAGGATCACCAGCACGTCACCAGCCTGCACCTGCGCGCCGGCTTCCACCTGCACCTGCCAGAGGTTGCCGGCGATATGGCTGTCGATGCCGTGTTGGCCGGCTGCCAGCGGGGCGTCATCGCCGAGTTCGGCGGCCACTTCCTCGACTTCGAAATGCGCCTGGCCGCTGTCGATCCAGCGCTTGCGTTCGGCGTCGAAGGCGGCGCGCTGCTGCTGGCGGAAGGCGGCGATGCCATCGGCTTCGTCGTCGAGAAACTGCTGGTAGTCGGCCAGAGCCAGTTCGCTGTTTTCGATGCGCAGCGGGTAGCGGCCCAGCGGGAAGTCGCGGCGGATACGCAGTAACTCGTCGGCACTCACCGGGTAGAAGCGGATCTGGTCGAAGAAGCGCAGCAGCCAGGGCTTGCCGTCGAAGGCTTCGACCGCGCGGTAGCGGTTCCACATCTGCAGGGTGCGGCCGACGAACTGGTAGCCGCCGGGGCCTTCCATGCCGTACACGCACATGTAGGCGCCGCCGATGCCGACGGAGTTCTCTGCCGTCCACGTGCGCGCCGGGTTGTACTTGGTGGTGACCAGGCGATGGCGCGGGTCGAGCGGGGTGGCCACCGGTGCGCCGAGGTAGACGTCACCCAGGCCCATGACCAGGTAGCTGGCTTCGAATACCGTGCGGTAGACCTCGTCGAGGTTCGGCAGGTCGTTGATGCGGCGGATGAACTCCAGGTTGCTGGGGCACCAGGGCGCGTCTTTGCGCACAGTGGTCATGTACTTGTCGATGGCCAGCTGGCAGGCGGGGTCGTCCCAGGACAGCGGCAGGTGGACGATACGCGACGGCACTTTCAAGTCGCGTGCGGCGCAGACGGCGTCCCACTCGCCGGCGACGATATCGAGCAGCGTCTGCAGTGCCAGGGTTTCCGGCTGGTAGTGCACCTGCAGCGAGCGAATGCCGGGCGTGAGGTCGATCACGCCGTCCAGTTGTTTGGCCTCCAGTGCCTGCATCAGCGCATGGCCACGGAAGCGCAGCACCAGGTCGAGTTCCGGCGCACCGATTTCCAGCAGCAGGTGCGTGTCACCGGAAAGGCGCGCGACCAGGCGGGTGTCGGTTTCGCCTATATCGAGGACGACGGGGGAAGCCAACACCGAACGGCTCCCTCTCCCATTCATGGGAGAGGGCTGGGGAGAGGGGCTTTGGGTGTTTTCAAGAACCCTCTCCCCCGGCCCCTCGGCTTTAGCGTCCTGCGTCGCCCTACCTCCTGCATCCATGTAGTCGTCTCCCGCAGGCGGGAGAGGGGAGACAAGCGCTAGTTCAGCGTATTCACGTGCATTGCTTTGCGCCAACTCCCGCGCGGTGGCGATATCCACCGGCACGAAGCGCACCTTGTCGCCGGCCTTGAGTTGGCCGAGCTGCCACAGGTCGGCTTCGATGATTGTCACCAGGCAGACGAAGCCGCCGAGGCTGGGGCCGTCCGGGCCGAGGATCACCGGCATGTCGCCGGTAAAGTCCACTGCGCCGATGGCATAGGGGTTGTCGTGGATGTTGGACGGGTGCAAACCGGCTTCGCCGCCGCTGTCGCGCACCCATTCCGGTTTCGGGCCGATCAGGCGTACGCCGGTACGGCTGGAGTTGAAGTGCACTTCCCAGTCGGTGGCGAGGAAGCTGTCGACATAGGTGGGCGTGAAATATTCCGGCGCGCCGTGCGGGCCGTAGATCACCCGCAGTTCGCGCACGGCCGGCAGGGCGGGGTAGAGTTCGGCGGGTAATTGCGCGCCGGCCTCGCGGTTGGCGAGCGGCAGCAGGTGCAGTACATCGCCGGCACGCAGGGCACGGCCGCCATGGCCGCCGAACTGGCCGAGAGTGAAGGTGCTCTTGCTGCCCAGGTAGTCCGGCACCTGAATGCCGCCGCGAATGCTCAGGTAGCTACGTGCGCCGGACCCGGCAATGGTGCCGAGGGCCAGGGTGCTGCCGGCCTGGATCAACAGGGTGGTGTTCATCGGCTGGGCGATGCCGTCGAGGCTGACGGGAATCTCGGCGCCGGTGACGGCGACCACTGCGTCGGTGTTGAAGCGCAGTGTGGGGCCGTTCATGGTGATTTCCAGGCCGGCGGCGCCTTCGTTGTTGCCGAGCAGACGGTTGCCCAGGCGCAGGGCGCGGCTGTCCATCGGCCCGGACGGCGGCACACCGACGGCCCAGTAACCGAGGCGACCGGGGAAGTCCTGCACGCTGGTCTGTGTACCGGCGCTGAGCACCTCGAAGGTGCTGGCCTGGTAGACCAGATTCTCCAGGCAGCGCGTCCAGGGATGGCCGCTGGCGAAAGGCGCATCGCTGAGGATCTGGCGCAGGTAGTCGCGGTTGCATTCCACGCCGTACAGCACCGAGTCGGCCAGGGCCTTGTCCAGCGCTTTGGAGGCTTCATCTCGGCTTGGCGCCCAGGTGATCAGCTTGGCGATCATCGGGTCGAAGTAGGGCGGAATCTCGCAGCCGGCTTCGACCCAGGTGTCGATGCGCAGCGCCTTGCCGTCTGCGGGCGGGAAGGCGACGGCGGTGAGCAGGCCGGGGCTGGGCTGAAAATCCCGGCCCGGATCTTCGGCGTACAGCCTAGCCTGAATGGCATGACCGCTGGGTTGCAGGTTGACGGCCAGTTGGCTCAGCGGCGGCAGATCGCCAGCGGCCAGCTCGATCATCCAGCGCACCAGGTCGACGCCCCACACCTGTTCGGTGACGCCGTGTTCGACCTGCAAGCGGGTGTTCACTTCCAGGAAGTAGAAGCGCTCGGCCTCGCTGTCGTAGACGAATTCGACGGTGCCGGCACTGCGGTAACTGACCGCCTTGGCCAGCTTGATCGCAGCGGCGCACAGCTCCTCGGCCATGCCGGCCGGCAGGTTCGGCGCCGGGGTTTCTTCCAGCACCTTCTGGTTGCGCCGCTGCACCGAGCAGTCGCGCACGCCGAGGGCGAGCACTTCGCCCTGGCCGTCGCCGAACACCTGCACCTCCAGGTGGCGGGCGCGCTGGATGTATTTCTCGATAAATACGCCGCTGTCGCTGAAGTTGTTCTGGCCCAGGCGCTTGACCGCCTCGAAGGCGTCGCTTAGCTCGGCGGCCGAACGGCAGACGCGCATGCCGATGCCACCACCGCCGGCAGTGCTTTTCAGCATCACCGGGTAGCCGACGGCTTCGCCTGCGACCAGCGCGGCGTCGAGGTTTTCCAGCAGTTCGGTGCCTTCGAGCAACGGCACGCCATGTTGTTTGGCCAGGGCGCGGGCGGTGTGCTTGAGACCGAATACGCGCAGTTGCTCCGGCGTCGGGCCGACGAAGGCGATGCCGGCGGCTTCGCAGGCTTCGGCGAAGGCGGCATTTTCGGAGAGAAAGCCGTAGCCAGGGTGGATGGCCTGGGCGCCGCTGGCCTTGGCAGCGGCAAGAACCTTCTCGATCACCAGATAGGTCTGCGCGGCCGGGCCGTCGCCGAGGGAGAAGGCTTCAGTGGCCTGCTGGATATGCAGGCTGGCGGCGTCGGCTTCGGAGTACACGGCGACGCCACCGACCTTCAGTTCACGCAGGGTGCGCAGGATGCGGCAGGCGATGGCGCCACGGTTGGCGATCAGCAGTTTCTCAAACATCAGGGTGACCCTCGAAGGTCATGGCGGGCCGTCCCGCCGTGATTCGTCATGTGCCACGGTCGTCCGTGGTCGAAATTCCGTAGCCCGAATGCAATCCGGGATTCTGCTTTTCAGCTCCCTCGCCCCTCTGGGGAGAGGGGAGGCAATCAATCCCACACCAGCACTTCGGCCGGGGTCGGGTTCCAGTCGTTGCAGGGGTTGTTCAGTTGCGGGCAGTTGGAGATCAGCACGATCACATCGGTCTCGGCGCGCAGCTCGACGTACTTGCCCGGTGCGGAGATACCGTCCTCGAAGGTCAGGCCGCCCTCTGGCGTTACGGGGACGTTCATGAAGAAGTTGATGTTGGCGCCGATATCGCGCTTGCTCAGGCGGCCGTCGTGCAGGCTGGCGCGCAGGAAGTTGTCGCGGCAGCTGTGCATGTAGCGCTTGTCCAGCGCATAGCGCACGGTGTTGCTCTCCTGCGCGCAGGCGCCGCCGAGGGTGTCGTGGCGGCCGCAGGTGTCGGCGACGATGGTCAGCAGCGGTTTGCCGAGGTTGGAGTAGAGCACTGTTCCGGTGGTCAGGTAGACGTTGTTCTGCTTGCGCAGGGTGCGCTGCGGATCGAAGCGTTCGCGCGGGTTTTTCGCGGCGAAGAACAGGGTGTCGATCGCCTGGTTGCCTTCCAGGTCATGCAGGCGCAGGGTCTGCCCGGCCTTGACCTCGAACAGATAGGGTTCGCCCGCGGGGATGGTGTGGCGGAACACGGCGGTTTCGGGATGCAGGTTGCTTGCAGTCAGGCTCATGTCGGCACCCTCAGATGTACTGGCGTTCGGTGTTGTGGAAGCCCCGGCCGTTTTCCGGGCGCGAGGTGCGGCAGAGCACGGTGATGCCGTCGCTGTCGACCTTGCTCCAGGCCAGTTGCACCGGCTTGGGTGCGTACTGCAGGTTGGGGTCCATCGGGTGCTGCAGGGCGGTGAGCACCACCAGGCAGTCCATTGGTGCGTACAGCTCGATGTAGTCGCCGGCTTTGCTGTTATCGGGTTGGAAGTGGAAGGCGCCTTCGGCGTCGACGTCCACGCGGCTGAACAGGTTGAGGTTCATCAGCAGGTCGAGCAGGTTCAGGTCCCACTTGCCCATTTCCACCAGCAGGTTGTCCATGCCGTTGCGGAAGAAGCCATTGCGCAGTTCCTGGTAGCGGCCCTGGCCGTATTTCTCCAGCACTTCGTCGGCGCTCAGCACGCCGCCAAAGCTGTCGTGCCAGCCACAGGTATCGGCCGTGATCGCCGCCAGCACCTTGCCCATGTCCGAGTACAGGCAGTGGCCGGCGGTGAGCTTGGCGGTGTGTTGGCATTTCAAAGTATCGGGAAGGTTCAGGCGCTCGCTTTTTTCGGCGGCGTTGAACAGCAGCAGGCTGACGTTGGCGCCGCCTTCTATATCGGTGATGCGTAGCAGCTGGCCACGTTTGAGGATGAAGGAGGTATGGCCGCCACCGGGGACAGTTTCCTCATAGAGAGTGGGACGGAGAGTGAGGGCAGTGTTCATGAGTACCTCGGGATCAAAGCCTGGTCGTCAGGCGCCGGCAGGGGCGCCTGATCATCGTTGCGAGGGAGTGGGGGAGTACGCTTCAGAGCTTGCCGTCGACAGCCATCTGTATGTAGCTCGGGTCGAAACGCAGCTTGATGTTGGCGCTGTCGCCGGTAGTCACGTCGCCCGCGAAGGTCATGCCGATGGCGTCGGCGCTGAGCGCGCCTTCACCGAGGATGCCGTGCTCGAAGCTGAAGTTGGCGACCTTGGTCATGGTCTCCGGCAGGGCCGGGCTGGTGACGAAGTCCAGGGTTTCCTTCGGCGTGTAGAACAGCTTGGTGGTCGCCAGTTGCGCCTGGTAGCCGGCCAGGTCGGTGCCGGAGGCCTTGGCCATTTCGGTCAGGGCTTCGGTGGCTTCGGGCGTGCCGGATTGCATCAGTTCGAGAATCTCGAACCAGGCGCCGACCAGGGCTTTGCCGAAGTCCGGGTTGTCCTTCAGGGTCTGGGTGTTGACCACCATCATGTCGAGGATTTCACCAGGGATCTTCGAGGAGTCGAATACCTGGGTGCTGCCGGGCTGGGCGATGATCTCGGCGAGCATCGGGTTCCAGGTGGCGGCAGCCTGCACGCTGGGGGTGGTATAGGCGGCGATGATGTCGGCGTCGGAGGTGTTCACCACCGTCACGTCACGCTCGCTCATGCCTGCCGACTCCAGCGCTCGGGCGAGGAAGTAGTGGGAAACCGACAGCTCCACCAGGTTGACCTGCATGCCCTTGATGTCGGCCAGGGTCTTGCCCTCGCCCTTGATCAGCAGGCCGTCGTTGCCATTGGAGTAATCACCGACGATCAGCGCGGTGCTGTCCACACCACCGGCGGCAGGGATGGTCAGGGCGTCCATGTTGGTCATGGTGCAGCCGTCGAACTGGCCAACGCTGTACTGGTTGATCGATTCGACATAGTCGTTGAGCTGCACGACATCGATGTCGATGCCGTATTTCTTCGCCCATTTGTCGATGATGCCGGAGGTGCTGGCATGGCCCCAGGGCATCCAGCCGGCGTAGAGCGTCCAGCAGACGCTGAAGCTGTCTTTCTTCTCGGCATGAGCGCTGAAGCTGAGCACCGCGGCCAGACCGGCAGCGGCGAAGGAGAGCAGACGGTACTTGCGCATTTGGAACCTCCAGTCTTGTTGAGTACGGGCAGGAGTCGCGGCACGTTTCGAATCGTTCGAAAGGCGCGTTCTCCCGGGCTTTTATCCCGCCGTGTAACCTCACTGGAGGTCGATGACTCTCGGACCAGCACTTGCCAGGCAAGTCGGAACCCTAGTCATCCATTTCGCAAATTGTGGTGCCGCGATTCCGGGAAAAACCCGGTTAGAACCTGCACGTCCAAGCTTTAGCGAATAGCGTGCCAGCTCGCCGAGGCCCGTGGCTGGGCGCTTGGGTGATGCTGCTTGCAGTTTGCGTGCTGCCTGATGGGGCCTGAGCGGCGTTCATTGCACCGTTCGGGGGCAATTTGGCTCGTGGCATCGCGCCTTGGCGGCATCGGGCGGTGGCATGGAAATCGCTATCGACCCTGTTGCAGGGGCGGCCTTGCTGCTGCCCTCGGGACGACCCGACCCGCTGCTCGTCTGGACGACCAGGTAACTCACTTGTTCAAGGGAGATTGCCATGGCGCATACCCATTTCACGTCCATTCCTCTGATCGACGTTTCCGGTCTGTATGCCGACGACCCTACCCAGCGTCAGCGCGTCGCCGATGAGCTCGGCCGAGCTGCCCGCGAGGTGGGCTTTCTGCAGATCACCGGGCATGGCATTTCGCGTGATCTGCGCGACGGCTTGATCGACCAGGCGCGCCGCTTCTTCGCCCGCCCGCTGGAGGAGAAAATGCGTTTCTATATCGGCCAGTCGAGTAACCACAGCGGCTACGTGCCGGAGGGCGAGGAGCAGTTCGTTGGTGGCAGCAAGGACCTGAAAGAGGCCTACGACGTCAATTACGACTACACCGAAGCGGCCCAGGTCTATCCGCTGCTGGGGCCAACGCAGTGGCCAGACTCGGCGGACTTCAAGCGCGAGGTGAGTGCCTACTATCGGGCAGCGCTGGCACTGGGCGACACGCTGTTTCGTGGCTTCGCCCTGGCGCTGGGGCTGGCCGAAGACACCTTCGCCGGCATCACCCGGCAGCCCACCAGCCAGCTGCGCATGATTCATTACCCGCTCGATCCCGATCCGGTGGCCGACCGGCCAGGCATTGGCGCGCACACCGACTACGAGTGTTTCACCATCCTCTTGCCTACCGCCGAAGGCTTGCAAGTGCTCAACGGCGACGGGCAGTGGATCGACGTGCCGCTAGTCGAGGACGCCTTCGTGATCAACATCGGCGACATGCTCGAGGTGCTCAGCAACGGCCATTTCATCGCCACCTCGCACCGTGTGCGCAAGGTCAGCGAGGAGCGTTTCGCCTTCCCGTTGTTCTGCGCCTGCGACTACCCGACGCGCATCGCCCCAATTGCCGGCCTGCCGGCGCGCGGTGAGCGTGTGTACGAGCCGGTGAACTGTGGCGATCATCTGTTCGCCCAGACCGCGCAGACCTTCCGCTATCTGCGCGAGCGGCTGGAGGATGGTTCGCTGCAATTGCCCGATGGTGCAGCGGGTTTGTCCAGCTTTGGTCAAGGCCGCCGGGAGGTGACGGCATGAACTTGCTGGAATTGGCTGAACGTTACCCGCAGCGCGCCGAGGGCGGCGTGCCGGACTGGATGCTCGGGCACTTTCGTCGCCGCACCATCAGCTTCGCCGATGGCCGCAGCGACGAGCGTACCCAGGTGCATTGGCTGCAAAGCCGCACCTTCACCGTCGACCTGCGCCTGCCGGATGCGCCCGCGTTGCCGGTAAGGGCATGGCAGGACTACGAAGCCGCCGAGTTGCGCCAGCTTGCCAACCATGAAGGCTGGGTGGCCGATAGTGTTTGGGAGAACGGCTACTTGAGCTGGCACGGTGGCGTGTCCCTGCAACTGCATAACCGCTGGCCGGAGCCGGCGCAGTTGCAGCGCATCGGCAATTGCATGATCGAGTTCGGCACCACTGGCGCCTATGTCGAGGACTGGCGTTTGCAGGCCAGCGGCGGGCCATTGATCGGCCTGCGTCTGCTGGAGGAGTGCGATGCCGAAACCGGCCAGGTGCTGCAGCGCGGCGGTGGCCTGATTCTCTGCGGCGACCGGCTTGGCTGGGTGCATGGCCGGGGAGCAGAGCCTGGCGAGTCAGCGTTGCAACTGCGTGAGCGCGCCGAACTGGCGCAGGGTGATGGTGAGACTTTGGCTGCGCTGTTCGACTGCGAGACCTCGCTGGCTTGCGCCGATCAGCAGGGGTGTTACCAGGTGGCGTTGTCCACCATGCCGGCACGGGTGGGGCAGATGGTTTCGCTGGAGGGCTTCGAACTACCGGGAGCAGGGCGTGTCTGTCAGCACCTGCAACGCCCGGACGGCCGTGCGTTGGTGCGGACGTTCATCATCGATACGTTGGAGCCGGATTGGCGCGCGGAACTCGCCACGCCGACTACCGGCGAGGCGCAGCGCTGGTTTGCCGCGGAGAGCGAAACGCTGTCGCGCTATCTCGAGGTGTTGAGCTAGTGGAGGCTGCGCCTCCCCGGCCGGAGGCGCAGTTGGTGCGCGCGGCGCACCCTACGGGTTACCACGCGACTTGCGCTGCGTAGGGTGCGCCGTGCGCACCGAAATTGCCGCTCAATCAGCGGCTGGCAATACGCTCGGCCAGCTCGCTGGGCAATTGCACCTGCGCCCGGCGTGCCGCGTTGAGCGGGATGTCATAGGTGATCCGCGCGCCGTAGGCGTTGGGCGCCTGCGGGTCGTGGCGCACCTTGTCGAACACCAGCAGACGGGTGCCGAGGCTGAAGCCTTCGGACAGGTCGTGGGTGACCATGAACACGGTCAGGCGGGTTTCCTGCCACAGCTCCAGCAGCAGTGCGTGCATGTCCTTGCGGATGCCGGGGTCGAGGGCGCCGAACGGCTCGTCGAGCAGCAGCATGCGCGGTTGCATCACCAGCGCCTGGGCGATGGCCAGGCGTTGCTGCATGCCACCCGAAAGCGCGCTGGGGTACTTGTTCAGGGCATGGCCGAGGCCGACCTTGGTGAGGATTTCCGCAGCGCGTTCGCGGGCTTCGCGCTTGGCCGCGCCGAACAATCGACCCAGTAGCTTCGACTTCGGCAGTTCCAGGCCCAGGGCGACGTTGTCCAGCACGCTCAGATGGGGGAACACCGAGTAGCGCTGGAACACCACGCCACGGCTCGGATCGGGCTCGTTGGGCAGCGCCTGGCCGCCCAGCAGCAGCTCGCCACGGCTCGGACGTTCCTGGCCGAGCAGCATGCGCAGAAAGGTCGATTTGCCACAGCCGGAGGCGCCGACCAGGGTGCAGAACTCACCCTCGTCGACCTTGAGGTTGAGGCGTTCGAGCACCACCAGGTCGCCGTATTCCTGCCACAGGTTGCGCGCTTCGATAAAGGCGGTTTTCCCTGTGCTTGCGGGGGCCGTACTGGAGTCGCTCATGGCAGGTTCACTTAGCGGGACGATATGTTGGCTGAACAGGGTCATGCCTTGCCTCCTTCATGCCAGGGGAAGCACAGGCGCAGCACCTGGCGCAGGCCCAGATCCATCAGCCAGGCCAGCAGGGTGATCCATACGACGTAGGGCAGGATCACGTCCATGGCCATGTAGCGACGTACCAGGAAGATGCGGTAACCGAGGCCGTCGGTCGACGCGATGGCTTCAGCGGCGATCAGAAACAGCCAGGCCGAACCGAGCATCAGGCGCAGCGAGATCAGCAGGCGTGGCATCAGTTGCGGCAGCACCAGGCGCAGGATCAGCGTCCAGGAGTTGGCGCCCAGGGTCTGCGCCTTGATCAGCAGCTCGCTGGGAATCTCGCGGGCACGCTGTTCGATGTCACGAGCGATGCAGGGGGTGATGCCGATGACGATCAGCATCACCTTGGACAGCTCACCCAGGCCGAAGACGATGAACAGGATCGGCAGGATCGCCAGCGGCGGAATCATCGACAGCACCGTGAGCAGCGGCGACAGCGGTGCGCCGAACAGCGGCACGCTACCGGCGGCGATGCCCAGCACCAGCCCCAGCAGCGCGGCGATGCCAAGGCCCAGCCCCAGGCGTTGCAGGCTGGAGGCGGTGTCCTGCCAGAACAGGTACTGGCCGCTGCGTTTGTCCTCGGTGAATGCCAGGCGGTCGATGGCATCGACCATCTGGCTGGCGCTGGGCAGCAGCTTGTCGTTGGGGTTCTCGGCCAGGCGACTGGTCGAGGCGCTGAAATAGACGAACAGCAGCAGGGCGAAGGGCAGCAGGATCAGCAGCAGGCGGCTGCTGCGATCCGGGTGGCGGTTGATCAGGCGCATGGATAGTCCTCGTCGGGCCTGGAACGAAATGCGTGCGCAGCTAGCAGGCGCAAGAGCGCGCTGGTTTCGGGCCTTTGGGGGGGACGGCTGGTTGCCGCTGGTGCGAGTGGGGCGTACCCATGATGAACCTCCAGTTTGACAGGGGCGGGCAGGAGTTCGCGGCGGTTCCCCACGGATGGGGCGCGTTCTCCCGGGCTTTTGTCCCGCCGTGTAACCTCGCTGGAGGTCGCTAGCTCTCGGACCAGTCGCTCGCCTGTGGCGAGCCGGAACCCTAGCCGGCTATTGGCAAATTGTGGTGCCGCGATCCCGGCGAGCCGGGTTGTTCCTGCACGCAGGGTCCGTAGCGAACATCGTGCCAGCTAGTCGAGGCGCCTAGCTGGCGGGTTTCGTCGTCGCTCATCGCGGTGAGTGCGCGTTATTGGTGCGGATCGTGGTGCGCCTGCTGTGCGATGGGGCGTTACAGCGCCCCATCGGCGGCCAGTTCCATATAGCGATGGTTGAAGCGCAGCAGAATGCGCTGCGGGTTGCCCAGCGTCTTCTCGCCACTGAATTCGATACCCAGATTGGTCAGGCCCATGCCGCTCTTGCCCAGCAGGCCGTGAGCATCGGCAAAGTGCGCGACCCGTTGCATGAGGTCCGGCAGCTTGCCGGTGCGCGCGAAGTTCAGCGCGCTGCGCGGCGAATAGAACGAGCGCAGGGTGCCCAACTGGGCGTCGAAGTCTTCCGCGGTGGTGTCGGCGGCGGCTGCCATTCTGGCTCGGGCTTCACGACCGGCCGGGGTGGGCAGGCCGAGCAGACGCTGGGTCTCGAACCAGGCGCCCGTCAGCGCGCGGCCGAATTCCGGGTGCTGGGCAAGGGTCTGGCTGCTGACCACGGTGAGGTCGAGGATTTCACCGGGAATCAGATTGGAGCTGAACACCTGGCTGACCTCGGCCTTGCGCCGAATCTCGGAGAGGATCGGGTTCCAGGTGATCACCGCGTCGCCCTTGCCGGCGAGGAAGGCATCAGCGATTTCGGTATCGGAGACGTTGATGATGGTCACGTCGCTTTCATCGAGCAGGGCCCACTCCAGTGCGCGGCTGAGCAGGTAGTGCGAGACCGAGTTCTCCACCAGCAGCACGCTCTTGCCTTTCAGGTCCTGGATTCTCTGGCCGCTGCCACGCAGCAGCAGGGCGTCGGCGCCATTGGAAAAGTCGCCGATGATCAGCGCGGTGCTGTCCTTGCCGGCAGCGGCGGGAATGGTCAGGGCGTCCATGTTGGTCATGCTGCAGGCGTCGAACTGGCCGGCACTGTAGCGCTCGATGGAAGCGACATAATCCGGCACTTCCTGCACCTGAATGTCAATGCCGTACTTGTCCGCCCACTTCTTCACGATGCCCTGTTCGGCGGCGTAGCCCCAGGGCATCCAGCCGGCGAATATCGACCAGCACAGCTTGAAGGTTTTCGGCGCGGCCTGGGCTGTCGGAGCGCCAAGCAGGCAGGCACAGAGCAGGACGGTGAGCAGGGAGCGAATGGACATGGAAACCTCGGGTCATGGACGAAAGCGGGAAAGCCGGCAGCCTGGCTGCGCGTTCTCCCGGGCTTTTGTCCCGCCGTGTAACCCCGCGGCTTCCCGCCGCTGCATGAGGTCGCCCACTCTCGGACCAGCCACTCGCCGTTTGACGAGCCGGAACCCTAGTCGGCCATTACGATTCGCTACCACTGACGATCCTGTGCATGGATCGGCTTTCCGCGACGCTGGGCAAGCGAATGCCATGCCAGCGACAGGGCAATTGTCCTGTGCTCTTGTGGTTTTGCGCCGTCGGTCACAGCCGACGAAGTGAATCGCACCTGTTGCGGACGGCGCTGTCTGATGCCTCAGGGATCACCATCCCGGAGGTCGACATCGGTCGGCGTCGTCCCAGCGGTCACAGGAGGCCGCCATGCCCTACAAGATGCTGTTTTCCGCCTTGCTCTTGATGCTTTCCGGTTGCGCCGTTTATGGCGATGGCTACGACCGTGGTTATCACCACGGCCATGGCTATAGTTACTACGACAGCCACCGACGCGACTACTACCCGCCGCCACGCTACTACTACGAGGAGCGTCGGCATAACTACTATCCGGCTCCTCCGCGCTACGTACCGGCGCCGCCGCCGCGTCATCACTACGGTCACGATCGCCGGTATCGCGACGGCTACAAGCACCAGCAGCCGCGACATGACTATCGCCGTGACCAGCGTCGTCAGGAGCATCGCAGTGGACAGATTCAGCGCGGCTGGGAGGCAGGCCGCAACACGCAGCATCGTTTCTCCAACGGGCGCAGCAATAACGAACAACGCCGTAGCGGCGAGCGCCGCTGGTAAGCCTCCCTCAATCCGCCGCGTGCCCGGCGCGCGGCGTCTGTTCATCCACCAGGCGAATCGCTGTGACCATGGCTTGCGCCGCTGGCGACAGGCTGTGGCCGGCGCGGCTGACCAGTCCATAGGCCGAATGCTGATGCAGGCCCTGAGGCAACAGCGGCAGCAGGGCTAGCTGACCGCTATCGACTTCGTCGGCGATCACGTCCCAGGGCGCCATGCTCAGCACATCGCTGTCGGCCACCAGGCGCTTGAGCACCAGGAAATTGTCGCATTGCACGCTCAACGGCTGCGCTCGCCCGCTGGCCTGCTCCAGGCTGCGTTCTACCACCTGTGGCAGCTGTGTGCCGGCAAGAGGGAAATCGAGCAGGTCGCGCAGTTGCAGGTTGCGTCGCTGCAGCAGCGGATGAGCCGGGCGGCAGAACAGTACGCCCTGATGCACGCGCAACGGTTCGATGCGCAATTGCGCGTCGTCCTGCAATTCGCGGATATCGGCAACGAACAGCTCGATGGTCGAGTCCAGCAGGCTGTCGCGCAGCTCCAGCCAGTTGGCGATGTCTAGTTTCACCTGCACCCGTGGATAACGTTGCAGCAACTGCCCCAGCGCCTGCGGTATCAGACGCGCGGCCGGGTAGGGACCGGCGCCGAGGCGTAGTTCTCCGGCCTCCAGGTTACCCAGCTGATTGACCGCGTTGCTCAGCGCCAGGCTGCTAGCCAGCAGGCGGCGTGCATGTTCCAGCACCAGGTGGCCATGGGCGGTGAGGCTGACGCCGCGGCTGTGGCGATCCACCAGGGTGCAGCCAAGCTGGCTTTCCAGCGCCTGGATGCTGCGGCTCAGCGCCGGCTGGCTGAGGTGCACGGCCGCTGCCGCGCGGGCGAAATGTTGGTGTTCGGCGAGGGCGACGAAGTGGCGGAGTTGGCGTAGATCGTTCATGCGCTTCCTGCATTGGATGGTCTATTCGAATGCATTGGAATTATCGGACGGCCTTTGCCAACCTGCCAGCACTTCAACAACAAGACCTTCCAATGCCATGAGCCCATTCTCTCGCTTCAGCGGCCTGCTGCTGGCTGCCGCCCTGCCATTGAGCGCCTATGCCGAGCTGCCGGCCGAGCGTATCGAACCCAGCATCAACGCCGAACTGGCTGCCCACACCAAGGTGTTCGCGCAGCAGGTCTATCGTGTTGCCGACAACGTCTATTCCGCGGTCGGTTGGCAACTGGGCAACGTGGTGATGATCGAGGCGCCGCAGGGGCTGATCATCGTCGACACCGGCGAGTCGGTCAGCGAGTCGCGCAAGATCATGGCCGAGTTCCGCAAGCTCAGCGACAAGCCGGTCAAGGCGGTGGTCTATACCCACTTCCACCCGGATCACATCAACGGCGTGCAGGCGTTCGTCAGCCGCGAACAGGTGGAGCGCGGCGAGGTACAGATCTACGCCCACGAGACCCTGCTGCAGAACGTGGTGGCGCAGGGCGCGCTGGTCGGGCCGATTCTCGGCGTACGTTCGGCGTACAGCTTCGGTTCCTTCCTGCCGGCCAGTGATCAGGAGGGCATGAATGGTGGCATTGGTCCGTTGGCCAAGCCCGAGCCGTCGTCCTTCATTGCTCCGACCGTGACCTTCGGCGAGCGCCTGGATACCACTATCGCCGGCCTCGATGTGCAGTTTTTGCATGTGCCGAGCGAGGCACCGGACGAGATCATCCTGTATTTGCCGGACAATCGCGTGCTGATCAGTGCCGAGGTCGATCAGGGGCCGACCCTCCCGAACATCCACACGCTGCGTGGCACCAAATTCCGCGACCCGGTGCAGTGGGTCGAGAGCCTGGACAAGCTGCGCGCCTATCAGGCCGAGTACATGGTGCCGCTGCATGGTCGGCCCGTCAGCGGCCAGGACAAGGTCGAGGAAGTGCTGCGCATGACCCGCGACGGCATCGCCTACATCCATGACCAGACCGTGCGCTGGATGAACAAGGGGCTGACGCCGGACGAGCTGGTGGAGAAGGTCAAGCTGCCGCCGCACCTGGCGGGCTACACGCCCTACCTGCGCGAGTACTACGGCACGGTGAAGCACAGCGTGCGGCAGATCTACAACGGCTACCTGGGCTGGTTCCAGGGTGACCCGGTGGACCTCGACCCGACGCCGCCACGGCAGAAGGCCGAGCGCCTGATCGCCATGATGGGCGGGCGCGAGAAGCTGCTGCTGGAGGCCGGCAACGCCTACCTCAAGGGCGACTACCAATGGGCCGCCGAGCTGGCCGGCCACGCCATTCGCGTCGACCACGAAGACACGCTGGCGCGTGAGATCAAGGCGCGCAGCTTTCGTAAGCTGGGCTACGCCAGCATGAACATCAATTGGCGCAACTGGTACCTGATGAGTGCCATGGAGTTGGAGGGCAAGCTCGACGGCGACGCCATCCGCCAGCGCTCGGTGGAGATGCGCAAGGTGTTCCTCTCGCCGGACATGGTGCGCAGCTTCACTCCGCAGAGTTTCCTGCAGAACTGGGTCACGCGTATCGACCCGGAGAAGGCCGGCGATGTCGAGCTGACCCTGGGCTTCAGCTTCCCCGATGTGGACGAACAGTGGGCGCTGGAGGTCCGGCGCGGTGTCGCGCAACTGCACAAGGGCATTCCCGAGGGCACTGCTCTGCGCCTGAGCATGGACAAGCGCTTCATGGAAACTCTGTTGACCGGCGAAGGTGGCCTGGTCAAGGGCGCGCTGCTCGGCGATGTGAAGGTCGACGGCAACCTGCTGGAGATTCGTCGCTTCCTCAATTGCTTCGACTTCGCCGACGAGGCGTTCGGATTGACGCTGCGTTAGCCCTCGGTTCGAAGCAGCAAGAGCGGCGTTGTGTTAGCCATTCGCCGCGGGGCGCGGCTCCTACGGGGCGTTCCCATCGAAAGAAGGGCGGTCTCCTGCCAACCGCCCGGTCACACTTCAGGTTCATCCATTCGGAGGCTGACAATGAACCTGCTGTCTTTCGCCAAGGGCGCCCTGGCCATGTTCTGGCTGGTGGCGTTGCTCAATCTCTTCTACCCCTTCGCCGCGCCGCTGGGCGGCTGGGTCTCCTGGGGCGCCTTGGCGGTGCTGCTGGCGCATGTGGGCGAGCTGGTGCTGTTCGGCTCGCGTCTGCGGGGCCTACCGCTGTTGTGGTGGCAGCGCCTGCAGATGCTGCTGTTCGGTCTGCTGCATCTGCAGACGCTACGCTGAATGCCGATGGCCCTGGTGCGCACGGCGCACCCCACGATGGGGGACGGCACCCTTAGGGTTCGCCATGCGCACCAGCTCTATCGGGAAACGCCTTGATGCGCACAGCGCACCCTACGGGCGATTAACGCGCTATTGCACGAACAACTGCTGCACCACCGAGAAGTCCTGCTTGCCTTTGCCCTGCTTG
This sequence comes from Ectopseudomonas toyotomiensis, assembly GCF_017167985.1. Lineage (NCBI taxonomy): Bacteria > Pseudomonadati > Pseudomonadota > Gammaproteobacteria > Pseudomonadales > Pseudomonadaceae > Ectopseudomonas > Ectopseudomonas toyotomiensis. Next base: position 3,795,507 of record NZ_CP070505.1, read on the forward strand.
AGCAGAAGGCGGTAGAGCTGTAGTGCCAGGGCGCCCATCGGTGTGCTGTTGCCGCTGTGGCTGGCGGTTTCCTGGGCCAAGCCGAGGTCCTTGGTCATCAGCTCGGCCATGAAACCACCGCTGTAGCCCTTCGAGGCAGGGGCGTTTTCCATCACCCCAGGCCAGGGGTTGTACTTCTCCAGCGTCCAGTTACCGCCGGAGCTCTGCCGCATGATCTCCGCCAGCACGGCCGGCTTCAGGCCGTTGGCCACGCCCATGGCCATGGCTTCGGCGGTGGCGATCATCTGCACCGCGAGCACCTGGTTGTTGCATACCTTGGCTACCTGGCCGGCGCCCTCCGGGCCGGCGTGGAATATGTTCTTGCCCATGGTGGCGAGCATTGGTCTGGCCTTCTCCAGCGTTTGGGCTTCACCACCCACCATGAAGGTCAGGGTGCCGGCTGCCGCGCCGCCGGTACCGCCGGATACCGGTGCATCGAGCAGAGCGATACCGCGCTCGCGGGCGGCGGCGTGCACCTTGCGCGCGGACTCCGGGGCGATGGTCGAGCACTCGATCACCAGTGTGCCGGCGGGCAACCGCGCAAGCAGGCCGTCGTCTCCCAGGTACAAGCCTTCCACATGACGGCTGGCTGGCAGCATGCTGATCACCACCTTTGCCTGATCGATGGCGTCGGCGGCGCTATCGGCCGCCACGGCACCTTCGCCGGCCAGCGTGTCGACGGCGCTGCGCACCAGGTCGAAGACTTTCAGCGGATAGCCCGCCCGGAGCAGGTTGCGGGCCATGGGCAGGCCCATGTGGCCGAGGCCGATAAAGGCGGTTTGGGTCATGGCAGCTTTCCTTTCTATTGGGCGCTTCGCGCGTCGATTGTCATTGTTCGAGGATTGCTTGTGAGCTCTCCCGGAGCGCATCCGGGCTACATGTAGGGTGCGCCGTGCGGACCGAGTCGGCGCAGCTTCCTACAGATTCGCCAATGGGTGTTCGCCTTCCCAGGCCGGTGCGAAGTGAGCTTCGACCACGGCGGCGGGGATTGCGGCCACGTCCGGCCAGTGCCAATGCGGCGTTTGATCCTTGTCGATCAGGCGGGCACGCACGCCTTCGGGGAATTCCGGGTGGCGGCAGCAGTTCAGGCTCATGGCGTACTCCATGCGGAATACCTCGGCCAGCGACAGATGGCGGGCGCGGCGGATCTGCTCCCAGACCAGGTGCGCCGTCAGCGGGCAGCCATGGGCCAGGGTCTTGGCGGCGCGGGCGAGCAGGACGTCGTCATCCGCCTGCAGGGCGCTGATGGCATGAACGGAGGCGGGCAGGTCGGCGACGTCGAGCAACTCGTCGATACGCTCGCGGCGCGGCAACCATTGGGCCGCCGGCAGCTCGCTGCGCGCTTCGTTTTCCAGCGCACGAAGCAGGCTGTGCAGTTGCAGGTCGGCTTGCTCGCGCCAGTTCAGTTGCACCAGGCCTTCGAGCAGGGCGTCCTGCTGATCGTCGCGCAGGCAGCGGTCGGCCAGGTTCAGGTCCAGCGCATCGCGGGCATTGATGCTGGCGGCGGTGAGGCCAAGGAACAGGCCCAGGCGCCCCGGTAGGCGAGCGAGGAACCAGCTGCCGCCGACATCCGGGTACAGGCCGATATTGATTTCCGGCATGCCCAGGCGGCTGCTCGGGGTGACAATACGGATACCGGCGCCCTGCATCAGGCCCATGCCGCCGCCCAGCACATGGCCGTGCGCCCAGCAGATGAAGGGCTTGGGGTAGGTGTGGATGCGATGGTCGAGGCGATATTCGTCGGCGAAGAAACGTCGTGCCAGGGCCGGTATTTCGCCTGGCTGTTCGCGACACTGATTGACCAGTTGCACGACATCGCCGCCAGCGCAGAAGGCCTTGGAGCCGTTGCCGCGCAGCATCACGCAGGCGATGGTCGAGTCTTCTGCCCAGGCCTTCAGGCGTTCGTCGAGTGCTTCGATCATCGGCAGGGAGAGAGCGTTGAGGTTCTTCTCCGCGTCCAGGCTGGCGATGCCGATGCGGTAGCCATGCAGGCTGGGGCGTTCTTCGAAGGTGACATTCATCATCGGATTCTCGGTGCGCACGGCGCACCCTACGGGCGGAGCGAAACCGCGAGTTATTTGTTGCGCCACTGCGGGTCGCGTTTTTCCAGAAAAGCGTTGACGCCCTCGCGGGTGTCGTCGGCATCGAACAGGTCGACGAAGCGCTCGCGTTCCTCCGGCAGCCAGGTGTTGGCGCCACGCTCACGGGCGCCCTGGATCAGCGGCTTGATGGTGCGTACCGCCACCGGGCTTTGCCGCGCCACCTTGGACGCCAGCAGCAGGGCAGTGCCACGGGCTTCGCCGGTATCCACTATCTGTTCTATAAGGCCGATGCGCAGGGCGGTGTCGGCATCGATGCGTTCGCCACAGAGGATCATGCGCTTGGCCCAGCCTTCGCCGACCAGCCAGGGCAGGGCCTGGGTGCCACCGGCGCAGGGCAACAGACCCACGGAGGCTTCCGGCAGGGCCATCTGTGCCTGGCGTTCGGCGATGCGGATATCGCAGGCCAGGGCGCACTCCAGGCCGCCACCCATGGCGTAGCCGTTGATCGCGGCAATGGACACGCCGCGGAAGTCGCGCAGGGTTTCGAAAGCTTCGCCAAAGCGCCGAGCCATCTCCCGGGCACGGGCCTTGTCGCCATCGGCGAACATGTTCAGGTCGGCGCCGGCGGAGAAGAACTTCGGTCCCTGGCCTGTCACCACCAGGGCATACACTTCGTCGTCACGGTTGAGGTGCTCGACCACCTGCTTGAGACCGATCAGCGAGTCGCGGTCCCAGGTGTTGGCCGGTGGATGGTTGATGGTGATCAGCGCGGTATGGCCATGCTTCTCCACGGTGAGCTTGTGGGTCAGGTCGAAGATGCCGGACTTGTAGGTTTCGATGGCTGTACTCATGGTCGTCCTCGATACGGATCATTGCTGTAGGAGCGAGCTCTGCTCGCGAACATCGCGCGTTCCTACATATCGTGGTTACTACAACAGGCGATCGAGCATGCCGCCCTGCAGAAACAGGCGGCGGGCGACGATCACCCGCATGATCTCGTTGGTACCTTCCAGTATCTGGTGCACGCGGGCGTCGCGTACCCAGCGTTCCAGCGGATAGTCATTCAGATAGCCGTAGCCACCATGCAGTTGCAGCGCTTCGTTGCACACGTCGAAGCACTGGTCGGTGGCGAAGCGCTTGGCCATCGCGCAGTAGAGGCTGGCCTCGCCGTGGCCGTGGTCGAGCTTGTGTGCGGCCAGCCGCACCATCTGCCGGCTGGCGGTCAGGCTGGTGAGCATATCGGCCAGCTTGAACTGCAGAGCCTGAAATTCGCTGAGTGCCTTGCCGAATTGCTTGCGCTCCTCGACATAGCGCAGGCTTTGCTCCAGCGCCGCCTGAGCCGCGCCGAGCGAACAGCTGGCGATATTCAAACGGCCGCCGTCGAGCCCCTTCATGGCGTAGACGAAACCTTCGCCTTCAGGGCCGATACGATTGTTGGCAGGGATGCGCACACCTTCGAACGTGATGGTGCGGGTCGGCTGCGCCTTCCAGCCCATCTTGTCCTCGTTGCGTCCGTAACGTACGCCGGGCGCATCGGCAGGTACCAGGAAGCAGGAAATACCCTTGGCACCATCCTCGCCGGTACGCGCCATGACGATCAGTACCTGTGTGCTTCCCGCACCGGAGATAAAGCACTTGCTGCCATCGATCACGTAGTCGCCGCCGTCGCGCCGCGCTCGGGTGCGCAGGTGGGCGGCGTCCGAGCCAGCGTCCGGTTCGGTCAGGCAGTAGGAGGCCAGCGACTGGCCGTTGATCAGCCCCGGCAACCAGGCATCTTTCAGTGCCTGGTCGGAGAAGCTGGCGAGCATCCAGGTGGCCATGTTGTGGATGGTCAGGTAGGCGGTGGTGGCCACGCAGCCAGCCGCCAGTTGTTCGAAAATCAGTGAGCTGGACAGCCTGGACAGGCCCAGGCCGCCATCCTCTTCGCGCAGATACAGGGCCAGGTAGCCCTGTTCGGCAGCACGGCGAATCACCTCGACGGGAAACTGTTGCTCGCGATCCCACTCGGCGGCGTGGGGCGTCAGCTCCCGCGCGGCGAAGGCACGGGCGCTGTCGGTCAGAAGACGTTGTTCATCACTGAATTCGAAGTCCATGGCATCTCATTGCAAGGTCAGGGGTTGGCCGCCAGCGCGGCGCTCGGCCTGCCACTCGGCGAGGCTGGGCAGCGCGCTGCTGGCATCGAGGCGGTCGACGATTTCGAAGTAGTCCTGCTTGAGCGGGTCCTTGAGTACCTCGTCGCGCGGCTTGACCTTTACCGCGTAGACCGTCTGCAGGTTCTGGTGGTCGAAGGCACGCCATTGTTGTTCGTCTTTGAGCAAGGTATAGCGGTGGCCTTCCAGCGCCTTGATCAGCGCTTCGCTGTCGAGGCTCCTGGCTCGCGTAGCGGCGTCGGCCCACTGTTGAACGATGCTGTAGGCCGAGGCGGCGGAGCTGGATGGGTACATCTCGTAGCGGGCCTTGAAGGCTTCGACGAAGGCTTGGCCGCGCGCGGATTTTTCCAGCGCCGGCACGCGCCAGGTCCAGGGCTCGGTGCCGATCACGCCTGCCATCAGGTTGGGACCGGCCTGTTCGACCATGCTCTGGGTCAGGTTCGGCGCGACGATCTGCATACGCTCGGTCAGGCCAAGATCCTTGGCGACGCGCATGGCGCGTACCAGGTCCTCACCGAACAGCACCAGGGCGAGGATCTCCGCGTTGCTGGCGGCGGCCTGGGTCAGTGCGTCCTGGTAGTCGGCCAGGCGCGCACCCGGGAAGGGGATGCGTACGCTGGCGTGCTGGGCGGCATTGTCGGTGGCGGTGGCCTGGCGCAGCGACGCCTCGCTGGTGTGGCCCCAAGTATAGTCGGCGGTGACATAGAAGTAGCGCTTGTTCGGCAGGGTCTTGCTCAGGTATTGGCCGAGTACCTTGGCGCTCATCCAGGCGTTGTTGCACTCGCGAAACATGTAGCGATGGCCATCCTTGCCGGTGGTGTCGTTGGAGTAGGTGAGGGTGCCGAAGTACAGCAGACCGTGCTGCCTGGCACGCTTACCGGCAGCGATGGCGACCGCGCTGGAGGAGCCGCCGAAGAGCATCGCCGCGCCCTCGGCGGCCAGCTTGTCGACGTTCTTCTCGGCCTTGGCCGGACGCGAGGCGGTGTCCTTGCTGGACAGGCGCAAGGGCCGGCCCAGCACACCGCCAGCGGCGTTAATTTCATCGATGGCCAGCAGGGCTCCACGCATCTGCGCCAATCCCTCCTCCTTGTATGGTCCGGTGCGCGGATAGTTGAGGCCGAGGGTGATCGGCTCGGCAGCCTGCGCACAGGCGGTAAGTGCGGCCCACAGGGCCAGCGTGGCGGACAGGTGGCGCATTGCAGTTCTCCTTGTTTTTGTTCTGCAGAGAACTGTTTTACGCCGCTCGTCCAGTTCGAGTGATCGTCTATTAGTCTAAGAAAGCATCACCCAGTTCTCATTTCAGCTGAATAGTCATGTTCGGGCCATCGCCGAGCGGCGCGTCGTCGAACCAGCGGCTGGTCACCGTCTTGGTCTCGGTATAGAAACGCACCGCCTGCTTACCGTAGGCGTGCAGGTCGCCGTAGAACGAGCCCTTCCAGCCGGTGAAGGAGAAGAACGGCAACGGCACCGGGATCGGTACGTTGATGCCCACCTGGCCAACTTCCACGGCATGCTGGAAATGCCGCGCAGCGCCGCCGGAGCGGGTGAACAGGCTGGTGCCGTTGCCGTAAGGGCTGGCGTTGACCAGTGCGATGGCCTCTTCCAAGGTGTCGACCTGCATGCACACCAGCACCGGGCCGAAGATTTCTTCGCGGTACAGGCCCATCTTCGTCGTCACGCCACGGAACAGTGTCGGCCCGACCCAGTTGCCATTCGGATACCCCTCCACCGTGCACTGCGAACCGTCGAGCAGGCATTCGGCGCCTTCGGCCTTGCCCTGTTCGATCAGGCGCAGCACGCGCTGGCGTGCCTGCGGGCTGATCAGTGGGCCGTAGGCGGCGCCGCTGTCCTGCCAGTGGCCAGGACGCAGTGCGGCCATCTGCTTGGCCAGCTCATCGATCCACTGTTTCGATTCGCCGACGAACACTGCCACGCTGATTGCCATGCAGCGCTGCCCGGCCGCACCACAACTGGCGCCGAGCAGGTTGCTGAGCACCTGATCCTTCGGTGCGTCAGGCATGATCACCATATGGTTCTTGGCCCCGGCGAAGGCCTGCACCCGTTTCAAATGCTGGGTGCCGGTGCGATAGACGTGCTGGCCCACCGTCACCGAACCGACGAAGGACACCGCGCGTACCTGCGGATGCACCAGCAGCGCATCGACTTGCTCACGGCCGCCATGCAGCACCTGCAGCACGCCAGCCGGCGCGCCGGCTTCGAGGAACAGTTCGGCCAGACGATTGGGCGTCATCGGATCCTGTTCCGAGGGTTTGAGAATGAAGGTATTGCCGCAGGCGATGGCCAGCGGAAACATCCACAACGGAATCATCGCCGGGAAGTTGAACGGGGTGATGCCGACGCACACGCCCAGCGGCTGGATCCAACTGGCGGTGTCGATCTCGCGGGCGACGTTCTCCACCGTCTCGCCCATCATCAGGCTGGCGATATTGGCGGCATGCTCGGCCACCTCGATGCCGCGCCAGACGTCGCCCTTGGCGTCGGCGAAGGTCTTCCCGGTTTCCGCTGCGAGAATCTCCGCCAGCTCGTCGTGATGCTCCTTGAGCAGGTGCTGATAACGCAGCATCAGGCGGGCGCGCTCCGATACCGGTACTTCGCGCCAGGCGAGGAAGGCTTTCTGCGCACTGGCCACTGCGGCATCGATTTCCTCGGCGGTGGCCTTGGGGGCGAGGGCGATCACCTCCTGAGTGGCCGGGTCGGTGACTTCGATCAGCTCACGAGCCTGGCTGGTTTGCCATTGGCCGTCGATCAATTGCGGTAGCGTGCGGGGCATGGTCGCCTCCTGTTGTTCTTGTATGGACTCTTTATAGCCATTCGATGTTCGCTTGTGGATTGACGATCTTGGTTTTGGGATGGACGATCTTGTCATTCGATCGGGATGCAAAAGAGTGATGCAGTGAGGATGCGGGTGGAAACCTCCAATTGGCCGTTGCCCGTCGGTGGGCAGCGCTTCATCACTCCGCCGCGCCTGCGCCGCCTGCTGGCGCGCCATGTGCTCAGCTCTGGTTGCTATCCGCTGGCCATCGGCTTCTATCCGGAAGCGGCCGGGCACCAGATGCGACGCCTGCAACCTGACGATCATCTGCTGATCTATTGCCGCTCAGGAAGTGGTTGGCTGGACGTGGCGAATGGACGATTCGAGGTTGCTGCTGGCGATCTGCTGCTGCTGCCCAAGGACGCGCCGCATGCCTATGGCTCCAATGGACAAAAGCCCTGGACGATTTACTGGGTGCACTTCGACGGTAGTCTCAGCGAGGACTTTCTGCGTATGCTGGGCGCGCAGACGCTGCGGCGTATCGGCGTGCAACCCAGATTGATCGGCGATTTCGAGGCGTTGTTGGGTTTGCAGCGTCAGGGCCTCAACGCCTTGCCCTTCATCCATGCCGCGCACCGTTTGCAGGCGATGCTCAGCTCCCTGGCGGTGCTGCCTGCACGGGCCAACCTCAAGTCCGGCCGCGTGCTGGATATCGAGGCGGTGCAGGCGGTGATGCGCGCGCACCTGCACGGCAGCCTCAACCTCGATGAGCTGGCTGCACAGTTCAGGCTGTCACGCTTTCACTTCGCCAAGACCTACCGCGCGCTGACCGGCCATGCGCCGATCCAGGATTTCATCCAGTTGAAGATGGCCCTGGCCTGCCGCCTGCTCGACCGCGGTGATGCCGAAGTGCGTCAGATCGCCGAGCAGCTTGGCTACGACGATCCCTATTACTTCTCACGGCTGTTTCGCAAGGTGGTGGGCATGGCGCCCAGTCATTACCGGGCGCTGCATCAGGGCTAGTCGCACGCCTGCTACACCCGCGCGATGGTCGCCAGCCCGGTGGCCACCAGCTTTTCCTGGCCATCCTTCAGGGCGAACACATCGGCTCGACAGACTGCCTGGCGCTGCCCGGCCTTGAGCACCTCGGCGCGGCACAGCAGGCGTTCGCCGAGCGCCGGGGCGAGCAGGTTGAGCTTGTATTCGCTGGTGACCACGTCGCCGACCATCGACGCCGCTGCCCAGGCGCAGCCGCTGTCGACCATGAAACCGACCACCGCGCCATGCATGTAGCCATGGTGCTGGCACAGGTCGGGACGGCTGCGCACCTGCAGACTGACCCGGCCCGGCGCAAAATCGAGCAGTTCGGCGCCGAGCAGTTGGGCAAAGGTGGAGTGGGCGAGCGCCTGCTCCAGGCGTTCACGGCTGATACCGTTCGAGTCGCTCATATGACCTCCTGCATCGGGCGGTGCAGAAGAGTCTCAACCTGCTCCAGGGGGCGGACAAGCTGCATCCATGTGCCTGATGAGGCTGCATAGCAGGCACTTCAGGCAAGCAGACGCTTCCACAATTGCAGTTCGCCCGCCAGCTCCTGCCTCAGTTCGTCAAGCGGCTGCTCCAGGCCCAGTTTTGCCTGCGCCGGTAGCGGCCCCTGCAGCGTCTTGCTCGTCTGCAGGGCACTGGCGAGCAGGACCAGATCCGCCAGGTCGGCAGCGCTGTCATGCTCGCGCTGCCACTGGCCGTAAAGACGGGTGGACTCGATGATCGCCGAGGGCAGTTGCCAGCGGGTCAGGACCAGAGCGCCGAGATCCCCGGATAGTTGATCGCATAGCTCGTGCAGCGTATCGCTCTCGCGCGGCACGTTCGGCCAGTGCTCCAGCTCGGAAAGTAGCGGCAGGCTGCCGATGTCCTGTAGCAAGCCGCCGAGCATGGCGTCGTCCAGTGACATGCCCGTGCGCTGGGCCAGCACTGCGCAGTGGGCGGCGCGCTCCCTGGCATTGCGCCAACGAGTGCGAAATGCCTGCTGCAGCGCAGGTTCGGAGCTGGTGAACAGGTTTTGCAGGCTGAAGCCCAACACCAGGTCCGCCAGTTGGCGGGTACCAAGGCGGCTCAGCAGTTCACGCAGCGAGCTACAGGAGCGCTCCCCGCGCAGCATAGGGGTATTGGAGAACTGCATCAGGTACGCGGCCAGCGGCGGGTCGCCAGTGATCACGCGGGTCAGTTGTTCCAGCGAGGTGCGCGGGTCGTCCAACAGCTTTCTGATGCGCACGGCGGCTTCAGGCATCTGCGGAATCCTGGCTTCGCCCTTGAGGAAGCGGTTGAGCAACGCCATGCGCAGGGTATCGGTGGAGGGAGACATCGGCTTGGCATCATCGATTGATACGGTTCCCGAAAGGCTAGCAAAGCATCCTTCGCCCTGCCGGCAAGCTCTTCCTTGACTTGCCTTGCGGCCTTCTCTAGCGTGCCTCCACTCGTTTTGTACCCGCAGGAAAACCGCATGACCGATGATCGCATCAAGCTCGAAGCCAGCTGGAAACACGCGCTGCGTGAGGAGTTCGACAAGCCTTACATGAGCGAGCTGCGTGCGTTCCTGCAGGCGGAGAAGGCGGCCGGCAAGGAAATCTATCCGCCGGGCCCATTGATCTTCAATGCGCTCAACTCCACGCCGCTGGATCAGGTCAAGGTAGTGATCATCGGCCAGGACCCTTACCACGGCCCCGGTCAGGCACACGGCCTGTGCTTCTCGGTGCAGCCGGGCGTGCAGACGCCGCCGTCGCTGGTGAATATCTACAAGGAGCTCAAGCGCGACCTCAATATCGACATCCCCGCGCACGGTTACCTGCAGAGCTGGGCCGATCAGGGCGTGCTGCTGCTCAACACCTCGCTGACGGTAGAGCGCGCCAACGCCGGCTCGCACGCGGGCAAGGGCTGGCAGTTCTTTACCGACCGGGTGATCGAGGTGGTCAGCGAGCATCAGCCCAAACTGGTGTTCCTGCTCTGGGGCAGCCATGCGCAGAGCAAACAGCGCCTGATCGACCCGACCAAGCACCTGGTGCTGCGTTCACCGCATCCGTCGCCGCTGTCGGCGCATCGCGGTTTCATTGGTAATGGCCATTTCAGCCGCTGCAACCAGTTCCTCAGCCAGAATGGCATGACGCCCATCGACTGGCGCTTACCGGCGCTCTAAGCCCGCTTGCGAGGCCTGCTCAGCGTCGCGCAACTGCCTGATCAGCCGTGCATTGCTGCGCGGCCAGGTCGGCATGCAGGCTTTTCAAGCGCTTGTCGGCTCGCTCCATCTGTTTTGAGTCGGCCAGGGCGACCAGGTCGACGATCATCTCGGCCATGGCCTGACGATTCTTATCAAAACTGGCCTGGTAGGCCTTGGTGTAGAAGCGCTCGCGTTGTTGCAGCAGGGCGGTCATGCGCGCAGCGAAATCGTCGCCACGGCGTACTTCCAACGCCTCACGCAGAGCCTGCTGCCAGGCCATGCGGTTTTCCAGCCAGACCTGGTTCTGCTCGCCCAGGCCCTGTGCCCAGCTCTGCACCCGCTCGCGCTGCTCGGCGTTCAGGGTGCCGAACCAGGGTTGCAGACGCTCCTCCATGCGCTCGGCGCGCCGGTTGGCCTGCTCCTGCACCGGCGGCTCGAGAAACTCTTCACGCAGCTTGGCGTTCTGCTCGTCCATTGCCGCCAATAGCTGATCGACCTGACGCGGGCTGAGGCCACGCAGCAGCTCGATGGTGCTGGGGGTTATTTCCACGGCGATGCGCTGCATGGCCTGTTCGAAGTCGGCCAGCTGGCTGTCCATCAGTTCGCTGTCGCGGCTGCTCAGCGCTTGCTGACTGCGCTGCAGCCAGTCGAGATAACGCGGCAGCTCGACGCTGCAATGCCAGGCGAGGTGCTCCTGCAGTTGGGGTTTGAGCCAGGCGCTCTGCTCGCTGGTCAGCGCTACGTAGTCGCCCAGTTTCCAGGGGATCAGCCAGTCGAGGTTGCGATAGGCCAGGCCGACACGGCTGCAGGCGCTGAGCAGCACAGTGGTGACCAGTAGCAGAAGCAGGGATTTGCGCATGAACGCAGTCTCGCAAAGGCAGAGCACTTGAGACTAATACTCGACGAACCTGATGCAAGAGGATGGAAATATCCGCTTAAGACTTCAGCGAAGCGGGCATTCGATGCACGGGCAAAAAGAAACCGCCCCGAAGGGCGGTTCCGATATAGCAGGTATCGCTTAGCCGCCGAGGTAGGCGTCGCGTACCTTGGGGTCGTTGAGCAGCTCTTCGCCGCTACCCTGCATGACGATGTGGCCGTTCTCCAGCACGTAGCCGCGATCGGCCAGCTTCAGCGCCTGGTTGGCGTTTTGCTCGACCAGGAACACGGTCACGCCATCTTTGCGCAGTTGCTCGATGATGTCGAAGATCTGCTGGATGATGATCGGCGCCAGACCCAGCGACGGCTCGTCGAGCAGCAGCAGGTTGGGCTTGCTCATCAACGCGCGACCGATGGCGAGCATCTGCTGCTCGCCGCCGCTCATGGTGCCGGCACGTTGGGCGAAGCGTTCCTTCAGGCGCGGGAACAGGTGCAGTACCTTGTCCAGTTGCTCCTGATTGTCCGCCTTGTCACCGAAGAAGCCGCCCATGGCCAGGTTTTCCTCGACGGTCAGGCGGGCGAACACGCGACGGCCTTCTGGCACGATGGCGATGCTCTTGCGCATGATCTCCGGGGTATCCATGCCCACCAGCTCTTCACCCAAGTAACGGATGCTGCCGCTGGTGGCGCGCGGGTTGCCGCAAAGGGTCATCAGCAGGGTCGACTTGCCGGCACCGTTGGCGCCGATCAGGGTGACGATCTCGCCTTTCTGCACTTCGATGCTGACGTCGTGCAGGGCCTGGATCTTGCCGTAGAAGGTTGAGACGTTGTTGAAGCTGAGCATGGATTACGCCTCCCCCAGATAGGCTTTGATCACGTCCGGGTTGTTGCGGATGTCGTCCGGCGTGCCGTCGGCCAGGGGAGTGCCCTGGTTGATCACGTAGATGTGGTCGGAAATGCTCATCACCAGCTTCATGTCGTGCTCGATCAGCAGCACGGTGACATTGTGCTCGTCACGCAGCACGCTGATCAGCGCTTTCAGGTCTTCGGTTTCACGCGGGTTGAGACCGGCGGCCGGCTCGTCGAGCATGAGGATGCTCGGGCGCGTCATCATGCAGCGGGCGATTTCCAGGCGACGCTGCTGACCGTACGCCAGGGTGCCGGCGCTGCGGTTGGCGAAGTCCACGAGGTCGACCTGTTCCAGCCAGTGGGCGGCGTAGTCCATGGCCTCGCGCTCGCTGCGGCGGAATGCCGAGGTTTTGAACAGACCCGCCAGGTAGCTGGTGTTGAGATGGCGATGCTGGGCGATCAGCAGGTTTTCCACCGCCGTCATGTCCTTGAACAGACGCACGTTCTGGAAGGTGCGTACCACGCCCTTGCGGGCGATCTTGTGGCCGGGCAGGCCTTCGATCGCTTCGCCATTGAGGCGGATGCTGCCGGAGCTCGGCTGATAGAAGCCGGTCAGGCAGTTGAAGACGGTGGTCTTGCCGGCGCCGTTCGGGCCGATCATCGAGACCACCTGCTTTTCCTTGACATTCAGGCCCACCCCGTTGACGGCCAACAGACCGCCGAAACGCATGGACAGGCCGCTTACTTCGAGAATCGTGCGGCTCATCGCTTCAGCTCCAGGTGGGGACGTTGCATCGGCAGCAACCCTTGCGGGCGCCATATCATCATGAAGATCATGACCAGGCCGAAGATCAGCATGCGGTACTCGCTCAGCTCACGCATCTCCTGCAGCATCACCATGACGATGGCGGCGAGGATAACGCCCAGCTGAGAGCCCATGCCGCCGAGTACGACGATGGCGAGGATCATCGCTGACTCGATGAAGGTGAACGACTCTGGCGTTACCAGGCCCTGACGGGCAGCGAAGAAGCTGCCGGCGAAACCGGCCAGGCTGGCACCGATGGTGAAGGCCGAAAGCTTGATCACGGTCGGGTTCAGGCCCAGCGCACGGCAGGCAATCTCGTCTTCGCGCAGTGCTTCCCAGGCACGCCCGATCGGCATGCGCAGCAGGCGGTTGACCAGGAACAGGGTCAGCAGCACCAGCAGCAGGGCGATCAGGTAGAGGAAGATCACCTTGTACTGGGAGTTGTAGGCGATTTCGAAGTAGCCGTGGAAGGTCGGCATGTCGGCCGGCACGCGGCGCTCGAAGGACAGACCGAACAGGGTCGGCTTGTTCTCGTTGGCGATACTCAGGCCGTTCGGGCCACCGGTCAGTTCGGTCAGGTTACGCAGCAGAATGCGGATGATCTCGCCGAAGCCCAGGGTCACGATGGCCAGGTAGTCGCCGCGCAGGCGCAGCACCGGAAAACCGAGCAGGAAGCCGAACAGCGCAGCCATCATGCCGGCGATCGGCAGGCACATCCAGAAACTCAGGCCGAAGTAATGCGAGAGGATCGCATAGCTGTAGGCGCCGACTGCATAGAAACCGACGTAACCCAGGTCGAGCAGACCGGCCAGACCCACCACGATGTTCAGGCCAAGGCCGAGCATCACGTAGATCAGGATCAGCGTGGCGATATCCACCGAACCGCGGCTGGCGAAGAACGGCCACACCAGCGCCACCATGACCATCGCCAGAATGATCCAGCGCTGGGTGGAGGGCAGGGTGAGGAAGTTGCCGATCTGACCGGAGCCGCTGGGCAGCTTGGGCAGTTTGGCCCAGGCCGGAGTCAGCCGGTCACGCAGCAATTGCCATAGGAAGATCAGCGTAGCGGCACCGCCGATGCACCAGAGTTCGAATGCAGTTGCGCCTTCCACGCGCAGGCTGATGCCGACGGTGGAGAGTTTCAGGCCCAGTACCGGGTAGGAGATGATCAGCACCAGCAGGGCGCTGAAAATCGCGGATTTGATGTTCCGGCTCATACCTTTTCCACCTCCGGGCGGCCAAGGATGCCGGTTGGACGGAACAGCAGCACCAGCACCAGCAGGCTGAACGCCACCACGTCCTTGTATTGATCACCGAAGATATCGGCGCCGAAGGCTTCGGCCACGCCCAGCAGCAGGCCGCCGAGTACCGCGCCAGGGATGCTGCCGATGCCGCCCAGTACCGCAGCGGTGAAGGCCTTGATGCCGGCGAGGAATCCAAGGTGCGGGTTGATCACACCGTAGTTCATGCCCAGCAGTACCGAGGCGATGGCGGCCAGTGCAGCACCGATGACGAAGGTCAGGGCGATGATGTTGTTGGTGTTGATGCCGAGCAGGTTGGCCATCTTCAGATCTTCGGCGCAGGCGCGGCAGGCGCGGCCCAGGCGCGAACGGGAGATGAACAGGGTCAGGCCGATCATGGTGACGAACGTGACGATGAAGATCAGCACCTGCATGTAGGACACCACCACGCCGTTGGCGGCGCTTTCACCGAGGATGAAATTGCCCGGCAGCAGGCTGGGAATGGCCTTGTCCTTGGAGTCCTGTGAGAGCAACACCGCGTTTTGCAAGAAGATCGACATACCGATTGCGGAGATCAGCGGGATCAGACGGTTGCCGCCACGCAGGGGGCGGTAGGCCACCCGTTCGATGCTGTAGCCGTAGGCGCTGGTGACGATCATGGTGGCGGCGAACGCCGCGATCATCACGAAGGGCACGGCTTCCAGGCCGAACATGGCGAGGCCGGCGATAACGGTGAAGGCTACGTACGAGCCAATCATGTAAACCTCGCCATGGGCGAAGTTGATCATGCCGATGATGCCGTAGACCATGGTGTAGCCGATGGCGATCAGGGCATAGGTGCTGCCAATGGTCAGGCCATTTAGCAACTGTTGCAGGTAGTGATAAAGATCAGGCATTGCCTAACTCCTGGGCGCTTGCGTAAAGCGGCGCTTGTGGCGCAGCGCGAGGCCGGAATTCTTCTAATAAACAAAGCCCACTGCTCGCGCAGTGGGCTTTGGCTCAGACAGGAAGCTTACTTGGCTTCGGACTTGGTGCCGTCCTGGTGCCACTCGTACACCACGAAGCTGAAGTCCTTCAGGTCACCCTTCTCGTCGAAGGCCAGGGCGCCGGTGGGGGTGTCGAAGCTGTTGGCGCGCAGGGCAGCCGCTACCTTGGCGGTATCGGTATCGCCGGCTTTCTCGATGCCTTCGGCGATCACCTGAACGGCAGCGTAGGCCGGGAACACGAACGGACCGCTCGGGTCTTCGTTCTTGGCCTTGAAGGCCTCGACCAGCGCCTGGTTCTTCGGATCCTGGTCGAAGGACTTCGGCAGGGTGACCAGCAGGCCTTCGGAAGCCGGGCCAGCGATGGCCGAGATTTCCTTGTTACCCACACCTTCCGGGCCCATGAACTTGACGTTCAGGCCGCGCTCTTTGGTCTGGCGCAGCAGCAGGCCCAGCTCCGGGTGGTAGCCGCCGTAGTAGACGAAGTCGACGCCAGCCTGGTTGAGCTTGGCGATCAGTGCCGAGAAGTCCTTGTCGCCGGCGTTGATGCCTTCGAACAGGGAAACCTTCACGCCTTTGCCTTCCAGGGTCTGCTTGACCGCGGTGGCGATACCTTCACCGTACTGCTGCTTGTCGTGAATGACGGCGACGTTCTTCGGCTTGACGTGGTCAGCGATGAAGTTGCCGGCGGT
This sequence comes from Ectopseudomonas toyotomiensis, assembly GCF_017167985.1. NCBI lineage: Bacteria > Pseudomonadati > Pseudomonadota > Gammaproteobacteria > Pseudomonadales > Pseudomonadaceae > Ectopseudomonas > Ectopseudomonas toyotomiensis. Next base: position 3,811,165 of record NZ_CP070505.1, read on the forward strand.
CGGGCCTTGCAGGCTGTCCAGACCGATAGTGCGGAAGACCAGCTCGTAGCCACGAGCGGTGATGTCCGGGCTGGTAGAAGCCGCGGTGATCATCAGGATGCCTTCGTCTTCGTAGATGTCGGAAGCCGGCTGAGTAGAGCTGGAGCACAGGTGGCCAACCACGAACTTGACGCCGTCGTTGACGATCTTGTTGGCAACGGCAACGGCCTGCTTCGGATCGCACGCGTCGTCATAGACCACGCCTTCGAGTTGGGCGCCGTTGACGCCGCCGGCCTTGTTGATCTGCTCGATGGCCATCTTGGCGCCGATGAATTGCATCTCACCGTACTGAGCAACGGCACCGGTCACCGGACCGGCCAGACCGATCTTGATGTTGTCGGCCGCCATCGAATAGCTGGCCGCCCCCGCCAGTGCCATTGCCGCGAACAGCTTGGAAATCTGCTTAGTAGCCTTGTTCATGAGTGCTCCACTCTTGTGTTTTTCGTTGTTGTAGTTCTTGCGGCCGAAGCTGCAGAACCGGGTTCGTTACCCCGGTAATGCCTCCGGCAACTGTACCGGAACAGTGTAGAGCGCGGATTTGCGCCTTGAAAAGCCGGCAGCTGGAGGCGAAACGTGGGGTTGTCGCTAAATTGCAAGGAATGTATAGAAAAACGGCGTGGCCTGGGTCGGCTGGCGAGCGTCGCGCGGTTGCCAGGGCAGTTGCCGACGCTATCATTGCGCGCCTGCATTCAAAGCCATCGAGACGGGACACACCATGACGGATCAATCTAGCACCCTCTATGCCAAGCTGCTCGGTGAGACAGCACCGATTCGTTGGCAGGAACTGCAGCCGTTCTTCGCTCGCGGTGCGCTACTCTGGGTCGAGGGTAGTCAGGATCTGGTGGCGGTCGCGCAGGCTGTGGCCGAGAACGATCAGGCTCTAGTCGCGCAATGGATGAACCAAGGCCTGTTGTGCAAGCTCGAAGATTCACGTGCCGAAGATCTGCTCTCGCGTGACCCGCAGTTGTGGGCAGTCGTGGTCGCCCCCTGGGTGCTGGTACAGGAAAGGGCAGGGGATTCGACCCTGCACTGAAATGGCGCGCTGCAGGGCTGTGAGCGGCGAGCTAGACTCTTCGCACGCTCCCGCCAGGGAGTTTTTCGCAGCGTCATGGCAAAGGAGTGAGCCCCATGTTCGAACCTGGTCATCTGCATCGCAGTAATCCGCCTGGCCTGGGCGGGCAACCCGGTTACAGCATCGATTTCTACTACGAGGTGCGCAAGGATTCGCAAGAAGGGCCCATGCTGCATGGGCGTCTGGTGGGCGAGATCGACGGCAAGGCCTTCGAGGAAGTTTTCGAAATGCACCGCGATACTGCGTTCAATTTCGCCAGCGTGATCTCCCGCCTGGTGGCCAAGCATGGCCTGCCGCCCAACCATAGTCCGATCATGCGTGCGCACGCCGAGTACGATGCGATCTTCGAGGACATTCGCGCCAAGCTGCACGCCAAGCCGGGTGAAGCGGTGGACCTCGATCACCTGGAGCGCGACGGCCTGACGTGACCCCTGGCTGTTCGAGGACGAAAAAAAACCGGATTCCAGGATCCGGTTTTTTCATTCTCGGTCGTGCGTCAGGCCGCGACGAAACCAGCGGGGTAGGCCAGCGAGGCTTGGCTGCTCTGGACTTCGGCGATGGTTTCGCGGACGACCTGCTTGGCCAGGCAAGCGCACTTGCCGCACTGGCTGGCGATGCCGAGCGTGCCGCGGACTTCACGATAGCTGCAGCAGCCCTCGTAGACCGCGTCGCGGATTTGAGTATCGGTGACACCTTCACAGAGGCAGACGTACATAAGCAAGGCTCGTCTTGGTGGTTCTGTTCGATGGATCGGATACTAATGTTAATGAGAATGCTTGTCAAAGATCGATTGCGAATGCTCGCATCTCCTGACGAACGGTGTATGAGCGCCGTTGCGCAGATATGAAAAAACCGGCCTGGCCGGTTTTTTCATTGAAGGGTGAATGCGCGGAGGCTCACTGATCGAACTCGTCCCAGCCGCCCATTTCCTTCCAGCGATTGACGATGCCGCAGAACAGTTCGGCGGTCTTCTCGGTGTCGTAGCGTGCCGAGTGCGCTTCCTTGCCATCGAACTCGATACCGGCGGTCTGGCAGGCCTTGGCCAGCACGGTCTGGCCGTAGGCGAGACCAGCCAATGTCGCTGTATCGAAGCTGGAGAAGGGGTGGAAGGGGTTGCGCTTGATGCCGCAACGAGCCACCGCGGCATTGAGGAAGCCCAGGTCGAAGCTGCTGTTATGGCCGACCAGAATCGCACGCTTGCAGCCAGCCGATTTGATCGACTTGCGCAGTCCCTTGAAGATTTCGCCCAGCGCGTGCTCTTCGCTCACTGCCATGCGCAGCGGGTGGTCGAGCTTGATGCCGGTGAATTCCAGCGCGGCCTGTTCGATGTTGGCGCCTGCGAAGGGTTCGATGCGGAAGAAGTGGGTGTGATCCGGATAGAGGAAGCCGCTCTCGTCCATGGCGATGGTGGTCGCGGCGATTTCCAGCAGGGCATCGGTGGCGCAGTTGAAGCCGCCGGTTTCCACATCCACTACCACGGGCAAATAACCGCGAAAGCGCGCCGCCATGGGCGTGCGCGGGCCGGACGGCAGGCTGGGTTCGAGTTCGTCGTCGTAGTTGTCTTCGCTCACGCCTGAGCCTCCAGCAATTTCCAGCGCAGGGTTTCGCCGGCGCGCAGTGGCACCACGCTGTTGTCGCCCAGCGGCAGGGTGGCCGGCACGGTCCACTCCTCACGCACCAGGGTGATGCTGTCGCTGTTACGTGGCATGCCGTAGAAATCCGGGCCGTGGAAGCTGGCGAAGGCTTCCAGCTTGTCCAGCGCACCGCGCTGCTCGAAGGCCTCGGCGTACAGCTCGATGGCCGCATAGGCGGTGTAACAGCCGGCGCAGCCGCAGGCGGCTTCCTTGGCGTGCTTGACGTGCGGTGCCGAGTCGGTGCCGAGGAAGAACTTGACGTTGCCGCTGGTGGCGGCGTCGAGCAGGGCTTCCTGGTGCACGTTGCGCTTGAGGATCGGCAGGCAATAGAAGTGCGGGCGAATGCCGCCAACCAGCATGTGGTTGCGGTTGTACAGCAGGTGGTGCGCGGTGATGGTGGCGCCGACGTTGACCGAGGCGGCCTCGACGAACTGCACCGCGTCGCGGGTGGTGATGTGCTCGAACACCACTTTCAGTGTGGGGAAGCGTTCGACCACGCGGGTCAGGTGCTCATCGATGAAGGCTTTCTCACGGTCGAACACGTCGATCTCGGCGCGGGTCACTTCGCCATGCACCAGCAGCAGCATGCCGACCTCGGCCATGGCTTCCAGCGCCGGGAAGATCTTGTCGATGCTGGTCACGCCCGAGTCGGAGTTGGTGGTGGCGCCGGCCGGGTAGAGCTTGGCGGCATGCACGAAGCCACTGGCCTTGGCCGCGCGCACATCCTCGGGGCTGGTGTTGTCGGTGAGGTACAGCACCATCAGCGGCTCGAAGCGGCTGCCTGCCGGGCGGGCCGCGAGAATGCGCTGGCGATAGGCGTCGGCTTCGGCGGCGTTGCGTACCGGCGGAACCAGGTTGGGCATGATGATGGCGCGGCCAAAAGTGCGCGCGGCATCGCCGACGGTGTGTGGCAGCACCGCGCCGTCGCGCAGGTGAATGTGCCAGTCATCGGGACGCAGGAGAGTCAGGCGGTCGGACATGGAGGCTTCCAGGCGGGTAAAACGTGGCCGCATGTTAACTGAAAAGCGCCTGTTCGCGCTCGCGCCGACGCGACAATCGCACGCCGGGGGTCAAGTTTCCGCGCGCCTGACCGATACCCCGTGAGAATGCCGTGAACCGCCGTGGAGTTGACCGTGCGTGCGCCCAATTTCCTTCTGATCAGCCTGCTGGCTGGCATGCCCTTGTGCCTGCCGGCGCATGCCATCAGCTTCCAGACGCGGCTGGAAAAGGTAGAGTGGACGGTCGAGGGTGACCAGTTCGAGTGTCGCCTGAGCCAGCCGATCAGCAATTTCGGCAGCGGCGAGTTCGTACGCCGCGCGGGTGAACAGGTCACCTTTCGTCTCAAGGCCCGTGAGCGCTGGATGGGGGCGGGGTCGGCGACCTTGCTGGCGGCGGCGGCGCCCTGGCAGCCGGGGCGCGGCGATATCAATCTCGGTGTGGTCAGCGTCGGTAATGGCGAGGTGCCGTTCAACAGTTCGCAGGAGCAGGGGGCGCGGCTGCTCACCGGTCTGCTCGAAGGGCGCAGCCCGCTGGTGCGCCACCGCACCCTCAATGGTGGCGACAATCTGGAAGTACGTTTGCTGCCGGTCAAGTTTCACAAGGCCTATGACGATTACCAGGCCTGTACCGCCAAGTTGCTACCGGTCAATTTCGATCAGATTCGCCAGGCGCAGATCGGTTTTCCCGGTGGCGGCATCGATCTCGATCCGATGGCCAAGGCCAAGCTCGACATCATCCTCGACTTCGTCAAGGCCGACCCGAGCATCAACAGCTTCCAGATCGATGGTCACGCCGACAACAGCGGCAATCGTCTGACCAATCGCGACCTCTCACGCCGCCGTGCGCTGGCCGTGCAGGAGTATCTGGTGGCCGGTGGCGTACCGGTCGAGCAGATCACCATGCGCTTTCATGGCGAGCGTTACCCGCTGGTGCCAAATAATAACGAAGCCAATCGCGCCAAGAACCGTCGCGCGACCCTGCGCCTGGATCGCGTACCCGCGCCGGAAGTCCCGGTACAGAGCGAACCGCAGACCGCTCCACCGACCACCCCGGTCGATCCGGTCGGAAGCACCCCCTCCTGAGCAAAAAACGCTGATTCCCGCCGTCGCTTCGTCGTCACAAGCTGTCGCGCCCCTGTAAATTGGCCCGCAGGGCCAGTAGAATCACCGGTTTTACCGTACAACCCGTGGAGTGATGGCATGGCGGACGTCAAAAAGGTAGTTCTGGCCTATTCCGGTGGCCTGGACACCTCGGTGATCCTCAAGTGGCTGCAAGATACCTACAACTGTGAAGTGGTGACTTTCACCGCCGACCTCGGTCAGGGCGAGGAGGTCGAGCCGGCCCGCGCCAAGGCTCAGGCGATGGGCGTCAAGGAAATCTACATCGACGACCTGCGCGAAGAGTTCGTCCGCGATTTCGTCTACCCGATGTTCCGCGCCAACACCGTCTACGAAGGCGAGTACCTGCTGGGTACGTCCATCGCCCGCCCGCTGATCGCCAAGCGCCTGATCGAAATCGCCAACGAGACTGGCGCCGACGCCATCTCCCACGGTGCTACCGGCAAGGGCAACGACCAGGTGCGTTTCGAGCTGGGCGCCTATGCGCTGAAGCCGGGGGTGAAAGTCATCGCTCCGTGGCGCGAGTGGGACCTGCTGTCGCGTGAGAAGCTGATGGACTACGCCGAGAAGCACGCCATCCCGATCGAGCGCCACGGCAAGAAGAAGTCGCCGTACTCCATGGATGCCAACCTGCTGCACATCTCCTATGAAGGTGGCGTGCTGGAAGACACCTGGACCGAGCACGAAGAAGACATGTGGAAATGGACTGTCTCCCCTGAGGCAGCGCCGGACGCACCGACTTATATCGAGCTGACCTACCGCGCCGGCGACATCGTCGCCATCGACGGCAAGGCCATGAGCCCGGCGCAGGTACTGGCCGAGCTGAACCGCATCGGTGGCGAGAACGGCATTGGCCGTCTGGACATCGTCGAGAACCGTTTCGTCGGTATGAAGTCCCGTGGCTGCTACGAGACCCCCGGCGGCACCATCATGCTCAAGGCTCACCGCGCCATCGAGTCGATCACCCTCGACCGCGAAGTGGCGCACTTGAAAGACGAGCTGATGCCGAAGTACGCCAGCCTGATCTACAACGGTTTCTGGTGGAGCCCGGAGCGTCTGATGCTGCAACAGATGATCGACGCCTCCCAGGCCAACGTGAACGGCGTGGTACGCCTGAAGCTGTACAAAGGCAACGTCATCGTCACTGGCCGCAAGTCCGACGACTCGCTGTTCGATGCCAACATCGCGACCTTCGAGGAAGATGGCGGCGCCTACAACCAGCAGGACGCGGCGGGCTTCATCAAGCTCAACGCCCTGCGCATGCGCATCGCCGCCGGCAAGGGCCGCAAGCTGGTCTAAGCTGATTCACCTGCGCTACAAGGACCCCGGCCAAGTGCCGGGGTTCTGCTTTCCAGAAGAGGAAAACCTGATGAGACTGCTGCATACCATGCTACGTGTCGGCGACCTGGACCAATCCATCGCCTTCTACACCGAAGTGCTGGGCATGACCTTGCTGCGGCGCAAGGATTACCCGGACGGACAGTTCACCCTGGCCTTCGTTGGCTATGGCGACGAGGCACACAACAGCGTGATCGAGCTGACCCACAACTGGGGTGTGGACAGCTACGAACTGGGCACCGGCTACGGTCATATCGCCCTGGAAGTCGAGGATGTCTACAAGGCCTGCGAGGACATTCGCAGTCGGGGCGGCAAGATCACCCGCGAGCCGGGGCCGATGAAGCATGGCAGCAGCATCCTGGCCTTCGTCGAGGATCCGGACGGTTACAAGGTCGAGCTGCTGTCGCCCAAGCGAAGCGATTGACAGTTGGAAATCTTTGTAAGTAAATGCTTACAAAGATAGTGGCTATTCGCTGATCGGCGAGGTGCCCCATGATGGCTGATCCCAAGGCCTTGCGCCTTATTCGCGTGGTTCAGGAGCTGTCGATGGCGAAGGACGTGGACCGTGTGGCGGAGATTGTTCGCAGCGCGGCCCGCGAGCTGACCGGGGCCGACGGCGCCACCTTCGTTCTGCGCGATGGGCAGCAATGTTTCTATCGCGATGAGGACGCCATCTCACCCTTGTGGAAGGGCCAGCGTTTCCCCCTCAGTGCGTGTATCAGCGGTTGGGCCATGCTCAACCGCCGCGCCGCCGTGATCCCCGATATCTATGTCGACTCGCGCATTCCCCATGAGGTGTATCGGCCTACCTTCGTCAAGAGTCTGGTCATGGTGCCCATCCGCACCCTGGAGCCGATCGGCGCCATTGGCACCTATTGGGCGGAGTCTTATCAGGCCTCCGACGAGCAGATTCAGCTGCTGCAGGCCTTGGCCGACTCCACCTCGGTGGCCCTGGAGAATGTCCAGGTCTATGCCGAGCTGGAGCAGCGTGTAGAAGAGCGCACGGCGCAACTGGCCGAGGCCAATCGGCGCTTGCAAGGCGAGGTGCGTGAACGCCAGCTGGCCGAGCAGGCGGTGCGCCAGCTGTCGCTGACCGATGAGTTGACCGGGCTGTACAACCGTCGCGGTTTTCGCCTGCTGGCCGAACGCGAACTGCGTGCGGCGCAGCGGCGCAAGGGCCGTTGCCTGTTGCTGTACGCCGATCTCGATGATCTCAAACCGGTCAATGATCGCTTCGGCCATGGTGCCGGGGATCGTTTGCTCAGGGCGGCGGCCGAAGTGCTCAAGACCCAGTTCCGTACCACCGACGTGATCGCTCGCCTGGGCGGCGATGAGTTCGTCGTGCTGGCCAGCGACTACAGCGATAGCGAAGAGGTGCTGCGGCGTCTTGAGCAGGCATTGCGTGGCAGAGAGGGCGGAGCCGGTCAGAGACTATCAATGAGCATGGGGATCAGCGAATCGTCGCTGAATCCCGACGAGGGGCTCGATAGTCTGTTGGTGCAAGCCGATGCGGCGATGTACGCCAACAAGTGCGCGCGGCGCGCCTTGCGCGCGGTGAGCTGAAACGAAAAAGCCCCGCGGTTGGCGGGGCTTCTTGCGCGGCGCGATCAGATATCGAAATCGTATTCGGCCAGCTGTTTGTGCAGGCGACGTTCTTCGAGGAAGTTGTCGATGATGCGGCGCTTGGTCAGGTTGGTCTTGGCGACTTCTACCGCAGGCTCGGCATCGTCCGATTCTTCCGCGACAAAGTCTTCGTCCAGCTCGAGATCTTCTTTGTCAGTGCTCATCTATTCCACTCCAGGCCAGTTACTGGGGCCGTTTGCGCACCTTATAGCGGCAAAAATAGAGCGGGTAAAAAAGATTTTTTCAATCAGGAGATCGCCAGATTCTATGGTCGATCAATCGTCGGATGTCTTGGCCTTGTACTCGCACAGATCTTCGATGCGGCAGGCGCCACAACGCGGTTTGCGCGCGGTGCAAACATAGCGCCCGTGCAGGATCAGCCAGTGATGGGCGTCGAGCAGATAATCCTTGGGCACGAACTTGAGCAGCTTCTTCTCCACCTCCACCACGTTCTTGCCCGGCGCGATGCCGGTGCGGTTGCTGACGCGAAAAATATGCGTGTCCACGGCCATGGCCAGCTGGCGGAAGGCGGTGTTGAGCACCACGTTGGCAGTCTTGCGGCCGACGCCTGGCAGGGCTTCGAGGTCCTCGCGGTTGTCCGGCACCTGGCTGCCGTGTTTCTCGATGAGAATGCGGCAGGCCTCGATGACGTTCTTCGCCTTGCTGTTGTAAAGGCCGATGGTCTTGATGTACTCGCTCAATCCCTCGACGCCCAGGGCGTAGATGGCCTCTGGCGTATTGGCCACCGGAAACAGCTTGGCCGTGGCCTTGTTGACGCTGACGTCGGTGGCCTGGGCCGATAGCGTCACCGCCACCAGCAGCTCGAAGGGTGTGCTGTAGGCCAGTTCGGTCTTCGGCTCGGGGTTGTCCTCGTGCAGGCGACGGAAGATTTCCAGACGTTTGGCTGCGTTCATTCGATGACTCCGGTAACGCGAACGCGGCGGCTTTGTGCAGGCAGCTCGGGCGCGGCGGCCTTGGCCCGTTCCGCGGCGATCTGATCGATGCGGTTCTTGCCGGCGATCAGCAGGCCCAAGACGATGAAGGCGCCCGGCGGCAGGATGGCCAGCAGAAAGCCCTTGTAGTCCTGCACCAGGGTGAGCTTCCACTCGGCGGCAATCGGGCCGAACAGCAGGTGCATGTTGGCGAACAGTGCACCGGTACCGAGCAGCTCGCGGATGGCGCCGATGAGCACCAGCACCACGCCGAAGCCCAGGCCCATCATCAGGCCGTCATAGGCGGCGCGGGCCGGGTCATGCTTGGCGGCGAAGCCGTCGGCGCGGCCGAGAATCACGCAGTTGGTGGTGATCAGCGGGATGAAGATGCCGAGAATCTGGTACAGCTCATAGGTGTAGGCCTGCATCAGCAGTTCGATGCAGGTCGTCAGCGCGGCAATGATCATGACGAAGGCAGGTAGACGCACGGCTGTATTGACGACGCCGCGGACCAGCGACACGGCGGTATTGGAGCACACCAGCACCACCGCACTGGCCAGGGCCAGGCCGAGGGCGTTGACCGTGGAGTTGCTCACCCCCAGCAGCGGGCACAGGCCGAGCAGCTGCACCAGCGCCGGGTTGTTCTTCCACAGGCCGTTGAAGCTGATTTCGCGGTAACTGGTCATTGTTCGTCCTCCGCCAGGCCCAGCAGTTGGGCGCGGTGCTTGTCGAAGTAGCGCAGGGCGCCGTGCACGGCCTTGACCACGGCGCGCGGGGTGATGGTGGCGCCGGCGAACTGGTCGAACTCGCCGCGATCCTTCTTCACTGCCCAGCCGTCTTCGCCGGGGGTGCTCAGGGACTTGCCCTCGAAGCTGCGCACCCAGTCGCTCTTGGCCAGCTCGATCTTGTCACCCAGCCCCGGGGTTTCTCGGTGGCTGAGCACACGTACGCCAGCCAGGCGACCATCAGCGAAGATGCCCACCAGCAGGTGGATGGCGCCGCTGTAGCCATCCGGTGCGGTCACCGGCAGGATCAGCGCGCTGGGTTGGTCGCCCTTCAAGGCCAGGTAGGCCGACTGCGGGCTGCGGTGGCCCAGCTCGGGGGCGTTGAGCTCGATGCGGTTGTCCAGCAGGTGGTTGTCATAGCTGCCGGCCGGCAGGATCTCGGCCAGGGCGCGCACCTGCGCTTCGCGCTCGGCGGCGGCGATACGCGTGGCGGTGCCCTGTTGCAGCAGGGCGACGCTGCCGACGGTGCCAATGGCGAACAGCCCGAGCACCAGGGCGTTCTTCAGCATCGAGCGGCTGATTTCCGGCAGCATGCTCATTCTCCCAGCTTGAAGCCGCTATTGGGCTTGCGATGGCCGTAGCTGCGCGGCCGGGTGTAGTAATCGATGGTCGGCGCCGCCAGGTTCATCAGCAACACGGCGAAGGCCACCGCGTCCGGGTAGCCGCCCCAGGCGCGGATCACGTAGACCAGTACACCGACGCCGATGCCGAACACCAGGCGCCCGCGATTGCTGGTAGCGCCGGACACCGGGTCGGTGACGATGAAGAAGGCGCCGAGCATGGTGGCGCCGGTCAGCAGGTGAAACAGCGGCGAGCCGTTGGAATCCGAGCCGCTGCCGTTCCAGAACAGCAGGCTCATGACGAACAGCGCGGCGAGCATCCCCACTGGCGCGTGCCAGGTGATCAGGCGTTTGTGCAGCAGGTACAGGCCGCCGGCGAGAAAGGCCAGGTTGACCGCCTCGCTGCCGGCGCCGCCGAAGTGGCCGAAGGCCACATTGCTAGCGCGTAGCTCGTCGATGGTCAGGCTCTTGTTGACCTTCAATGCGTCCAGCGCGGTGGCCTGGGCCCAGCCGTCGGGCAGGTTGGCAATGCCGAGGATGTGCTTGAGACCGTCCAGCGCGGCGACGCCGTGTGGCGCAGGCCAACTGGTCATTTCCACCGGGAAGGAGATCAGCACCACCACGTAGCCGACCATGGCCGGGTTGAAGGGGTTCTGCCCGAGGCCGCCATATAGCTGCTTGCCGAAGCCGATGGCGAAGCCGCAGGCGATCAGGGTCAGCCACCAGGGCGAGTAGGGCGGCAGGGCCAGGGCCAGTAGCACGGCGGTGACCAGGGCGCTGTAGTCCTTGAGGAAGAAGGCCAGCGGGCGTTGGCGCGCTGCCAGCAAGGCGGCCTCGAAGCCCAGCGCGCAGAGGCTGGCCCAGACCAGGTTGAACAGGGTGCCGGCGCCGAACAGCCAGGTCAGCGCGAGGATGCCCGGCACAGTGGCCAGCAGCACCTGCAGCATGACCTGCTGGGTGCGGTTGCTGCCCTTGGCGTGGGGCGATGTGATGCGGGGCAGGGCCATCGGCGCTCCGGTGGTTCTGTTACTGCGTTCGTACTGATCGCAGTGGTGTTCATTCCCCGGATTGCATCCGGGCTACGGTTGTCTGTGCCGCCCGGATGCTCCGATGCGACGGATTATTGCGTGTAGCCCGGATGCAATCCGGGATGATCGTTACGGCTGATAGTCGGCCAGCTTGCGTTCGGCTTCGCTCAGACGAGTGCGTGCCTGCTCCAGTGCATCGGCGGCGGCGTTGTCGTCCCGTTCCAGCTTGCGCAGGTCGGCGCGAGCAAAGGCCACTTCGGTTTTCAAGGCTTTCAGCTCGGCATCCACACCAGGCCGTTCGGTGCGTACCAGTTCCGGGGCAGGCTTGCCCGAGGCCGCCTCGGCGGCGTGCAGGGCCTGTTCGGCAGCGGCCAGGGCATCACGCAGCGGCTGCAGAGTGGCTTCGTCAGCGCCGGCCTTCTCGGCCTTCTTCAGTTCGGCGCGTTTCATCGCCAGCTCGACCTTGGTCTTTTTCAAGGCATCGTCACCGGCGGATTTGGCGGCTGGGGCGGGTATCTGGCTCTCCACATCGGCCAGGGCTCTCTCGGCTTCTTCCAGTTGCTGGCGCAGACGGGCGAGTTCGGCCTGTTGCTCGTCGTCCGGGGTTTCGATCTTCTCCAGCTTGCGCAGCTGCGCCTTGAGCATGGCCGCTTCGATCTTGGCCTTTTTCAAGGCATCGTCACCGGCGGGTTTGGCGGCTGGGGCGGGTGTCTGGCTCTCCAGATCGGCCAGGGCTTTCTCGGCGGCTTCCAGCTGTTGGCGCACACGGGCGATTTCGGCCTGTTGCTCCTCGTCCGGGGTTTCGATCTTCTCCAGCTTGCGCAACTGGGCCTTGAGCATGGCGGCGTCGATCTTGGCCTTTTTCAGCGCCTCGTCGCCGGCTGGCTTGGCCGCGGGGGCAGGCGCCTGGCTTTCCAGGCTGGTTAGAGACTTCTCGGCTTCTTCCAGCTGCTGACGCAGACGGGCGAGTTCGGCCTGCTGATCGTCGTCCGGGTTCTCGATCTTTTCCAGTTTGCGCAGCTGGGCCTTGAGCATGGCGGCTTCGATCTTAGCTTTTTTCAGCGCTTCGTCACTGGCCGGTTTGGGCGCTGGGGCTGGTGCAGCTGCCTGTGCGTCGGCCAGGGCCTTTTGCGCGGCTTCGGCAGCGGCGCGTAGCTCGCTGACCTGCGCCTGCAGTTCGGGCGTATCGTGGGCGGCCAGCTGTTTTTCCGCCTTTTTCAGCGCGACCTGGGCCATGCTGGCTTCGATCTTGAGTTTCTTCAGCGCTTCATCGGCCGGCGCGGCTGCGGCTGCAGGGGGCGCTTCGGCCTGCGCCGCCTTGGCGCGGGCGGCTTTTTCGGCACGGGCTTTGCGCTCGGCTTCCTTCTGTTCCTCGGCGCGGCGCAGGCGTTCCTGGCGCTGCTCGAAACGCTGCTTGGAGTGCTCGGCCTTGAGTTGTTTCTGCTCCAGCTCGCGGATTTCCGCCTTGGCCGCGCGGTAGTACTGCACCAGCGGAATACTCGATGGGCAGACGTAGGCGCAGGCGCCGCACTCGATGCAGTCGAACAGGTTGTGCGCCTTGAGCTGTTCGTGCTCCTGGCCCAGGGCGAAGAAGTGCAGCTGCTGCGGCAGCAGGCTGGCCGGGCAGGCCTCGGCGCATTCGCCGCAGCGGATGCAGGGCAAGGGCGGCGGCGGTGGCGGCAGTTCGGCGGCGGTACTGGCCAGCAGGCAGTTGGCGGTCTTGATCAGCGGCACGTCGAGCGAGGTCAGGGTGAAGCCCATCATCGGTCCGCCCATGATCAGGCGATTGAGTTTGCTGGTGTCCAGCCCGGCAAACTCCAGCAGCTCGCCCACTGGCGTGCCGAGCAGCGCCTCGACGTTACCCGGCCGCGCCAGTGCTTCGCCGGTCAGGGTGGTAATGCGCGAGATCAGCGGCTTGCCCAGCACCACCGCGTCGTGAATGGCCGTGCAGGTACCGACGTTCTGGCAGAGGATGCCGATATCGGCCGGCAGGCCGCCCGAGGGCACCTCGACACCGGTGAGAATCTGGATCAGCTGCTTCTCGCCGCCGGAGGGGTACTTGGTGGGGAATACCCGCACCTGGTAGCTGCGCTCGCTGCAGGCGCCGCGTACGGCAGCGATGGCCTCGGGCTTGTTGTCCTCGATGCCGATCAGCACCTGATCGGGCTGGATCAGCTGCACCAGGATATCGATGCCGGAAATCAGCTCATCTACGTGCTCGCGCATCAGCAGGTCGTCGGCGGTGATATAGGGCTCGCACTCGGTGCCGTTGATGATCAGCGTGTGGATCTTCTGCGTCGGCCGTGCGGTGAGTTTGACCGCGGTAGGGAAGCCGGCACCGCCCAGGCCGCTGATACCTGCCTCGCGAATCAGCGCCAGCAGCTCGGCCGATTCCATATGCCGGTAGTCGGCATGGGGCGTCAGTTCGCCCCACTCGTCCATGCCGTCGCTGTCGATGACAATGGCCGGCGCCAGCATGCCGGAGACGTGCGGATAGGGCTGCGGGCCGATAAAGCTGACGGTGCCGGAGGTCGGGGCATGCAGCGGCGCGCTGACGAAGCCGTTGGCCTCGGCGATCTTCTGCCCCTTGAGTACCCGCTCACCGACCACCACGCAGGGCTCGGCGACCGTACCGATATGCTGGCCGAGCGGCAAGACCAGGCGCTTGGGCAGCGGCGCCTGCTGGATCGGCGTGCGGTTGGACAGCTCCTTGCGCTCGGCAGGGTGTATGCCACCCGGGATATCCCAGATCTTTTCCTGCGCGCTCATGCCGCCTGCTCCCGGTCGCTGGCGATCAACTGGCCGGGCGCCAGCGGTTTGTCCCATTTCCAGCTCTGCACGGTGCTACCGACCTCGATCATGTCGATGCAGTCGACCGGGCAGGGCTCCACGCACAGGTCACAGCCGGTGCATTCGCTGACGATGACCGTGTGCATCTGCCGCGCCGCGCCGACGATAGCGTCCACCGGGCAGGCCTGGATGCACTTGGTGCAGCCAATGCATTCCGCTTCGCGGATAAACGCGACCATCTGCGGCTTCTCGCCTTCCACCGCATCCAGCGGCTCGGGTTCGACGTCCAGCAGGTCGGCCAGCGCCTGGATGGTCGCCTCGCCGCCGGGCGGGCACTTGTTGATCTTGTCGCCGCCGGCGATCGCCTCGGCGTAGGGCTTGCAGCCGGGGTAGCCGCACTGGCCGCACTGGGTCTGCGGCAGCAGGGCGTTGATCTGCTCGGCGATGGGGTCGCCCTCGACCTTGAAGCGCACCGCGGCGAAACCCAGAATGGCGCCGGCGATCAGGCACAGGCCGAGCAGCGCGAGTACGGCGACCAGAACCAGGCTCATAGCTTGATCAACCCGGCAAAGCCCATGAAGGCCAGCGACATCAGGCCGGCGGTGATCATGCCGATGGCCGCGCCCTGGAAGGATTTCGGCACGTCGGCGATGGCAATGCGTTCGCGCATGGCGGCGAACAGCACCAGCACCAGGGAGAAGCCCAGGCCTGCCGCGAAGCCGTTGGCAGTGGCGGTGATGAAGGTGAACTCGGCCTTGTTGGCGTTGAGCAGGGCGACGCCGAGGACGATGCAGTTGGTGGTGATCAGCGGCAGGAAGATGCCCAGCACGCGATACAGCAGCGGACTGGTCTTGTTCACCACCATCTCGGTGAACTGCACGGTCACCGCGATCACCAGAATGAAGCTGATGGTGCGCAGGAACTCCAGATCCAGCGGCTTGAGCACGTACTGCTGCACCAGGTAGCTGCACATGGCAGCCAGGGTCAGCACGAAGGTGGTGGCCAGGGACAGGCCGATGGCGGTTTCGATCTTCTTCGACACGCCCATGAACGGGCACAGGCCGAGAAACTGCACCAGCACGAAGTTGTTGACCAGGATGGCGCTGACCATGATCAGGACGAGTTCGGTCATCGGATTGCCGTCGAGTGCGCAAAGGCCATAGGAAAAGGGCGCCTATTATCGGGAAGCGCGCAGATGCAAACAAGCCGGCATTGGCCGGCTTGTTCGACGCCTATAAGCCTAGCTGGGGCTTACTTGACGCGCTGGCCCGGCTTGGCGCCGCTGTCCGGGCTGAGCAGGTAGATTTCCTCGCCACCGGGGCCGGCGGCCAGGACCATGCCTTCGCTGATGCCGAACTTCATCTTGCGCGGCGCCAGGTTGGCGACGTACAGGGTCAGGCGGCCTTCCAGCTTGCTCGGGTCCGGGTAGGCGGACTTGATGCCGGAGAACACGTTGCGCTTCTCGTCGCCGATATCCAGCGACAGGCGCAGCAGCTTGTCGGCGCCTTCGACGAACTCGCACTTCTCGATCAGGGCGATACGCAGGTCGACGGCGGCGAAGGCGTCGAAGTTGATCTCGGCGGCCAGCGGGTCCTTGGCCAGTTCACCATTGCCCTGTGGCTTGGACGCTTCGGCGGCCAGGTCTTCCTTGGAGGCTTCGACCATGGCTTCGATCTTCGCCGGCTCGATGCGGGTGAGCAGCGGGTTGAACGGGTTGAGCTGATGGTTGGCCAGCGGCAGCGACAGGTCGGCCCAGGTTTGCGGCTTCACATTGAGGAAGGCTTCGGCGTCACTGGCCAGCTTCGGCAGCACGGGTTTCAACATGATTACCAACTGACGGAACAGGTTGATGCCCAGCGCGCAGATTTCCTGCACCTCGGCCTGCTTGCCTTCGACCTTGTTCAGGGCCCAGGGCGCCTTGTCGGCGATCCAGGCGTTGGCGCGGTCGGCCAGCGCCATGATCTCGCGCATGGCGCGGGAGAAGTCGCGTGCCTCGTAGGCCTCCGCGATGCTCGGCGCGGCGGCCTGGAAGGCGTCCCACAGCTCCGGCTCCGGGTTGGCGGCGACCAGCAGGCCATCGTTGCCCTTGTGGATGAAGCCGGCGCAGCGGCTGGCGATGTTGACCACCTTGCCGACCAGATCCGAGTTGACCTTCTGCACGAAGTCATCGAGGTTCAGGTCCAGATCGTCGACGCCGCGGCCCAGCTTGGAGGCGTAGTAGTAGCGCAGGTATTCCGGGTTCAGGTGGTCCAGGTAGGTGCGCGCCTTGATGAAGGTGCCGCGCGATTTGGACATCTTCTGGCCGTTCACCGTCAGGTAGCCGTGCACATTGACCGCGGTGGGCTTGCGGTAGCCCGCGCCTTCGAGCATGGCCGGCCAGAACAGGGCGTGGAAGTTGACGATGTCCTTGCCGATGAAGTGATACAGCTCGGCGGTGGAATCCTTGCCCCAGAATGCGTCGAAGTCCAGCTCCGGACGGCGCGCGCAGAGGTTCTTGAAGCTGGCCATGTAGCCGATCGGCGCATCCAGCCAGACGTAGAAGTACTTGCCCGGCTCGCCGGGAATCTCGAAGCCGAAGTAGGGCGCATCACGGCTGATGTCCCACTCCTGCAGGCCGCCGTCGAGCCACTCGGCGATCTTGTTGGCCACCGCTTCCTGCAGGGCGCCGGAGCGCGTCCACTGCTTGAGCATGGCTTCGAAGTCCGGCAGCTTGAAGAAGAAGTGCTGCGACTCCTTGAGCACCGGCACCGCGCCGGAGATGGCCGAGCGCGGGTTCTTCAGCTCGGTCGGTGCATAGGTGGCACCGCATTTCTCGCAGTTGTCGCCGTACTGATCCTCGGTGCCACATTTCGGGCAGGTGCCCTTGATGAAACGGTCGGCGAGGAACATGCCCTTCTCGGGGTCGAAGTACTGGGTCACCGCGCGGGTGGCGATATGGCCCTTGTCGCGCAGCGCCAGGTAGATCGACGCCGACAACTCGCGGTTTTCCTGCGAGTGGGTGGAGTGGTAGTTGTCGAAGTCCACGCCGAAGTCGGCGAAGTCGGCGGTGTGCTCGGCCTGTACGTTGGCAATGAGCTGCTCGGGGGTGATGCCTTCTTTCTCGGCGCGCAGCATGATCGCCGAACCGTGCGCATCGTCTGCACAGACGTAGATGGCCTGATTGCCACGCAGCTTCTGGTAGCGCACCCACATGTCGGTCTGCACGTACTCGAGCATATGGCCAAGGTGGATGGAACCGTTGGCGTAGGGGAGGGCGCTGGTAACGAGAATCTTGCGGGCTTCGGTCATGGTGATCGGCTGCACTGGTAAAACGAGGGAAGTCGGCAACTATAAAGCAGCGGCAGGCTGCAAGCCACCTGCACCGGGTAAGCGTGGTCGATGTACCGCGCATGGCTCGGTGCTGCTGCTATTATGCCGGCCTGTTTTTCTGCTGCCTTCTGGAGTCCATGCATGAGTGCCGTCACCCGCGAAGCGGTCGAAGCCTGTCTGCGTCAGTTCACCGACCCCCATCTCGATCAGGACCCGGTCAGCGCCGGTTGTCTGCGTGAAGTCGATATTCAGGGCGCACGCGTATCCGTGCACCTGGAGCTGGGCTACGCCGCCGGCTTGTTCAAGAACGGTTGGGCGCAGATGCTGCAGATGGCGCTGGAGAACCTCGATGGTGTCGACGGTGCGCGAGTGCAGGTCGATTGCGTGATCGACTCGCACCAGGGGCAGGCGCAGGTGCCGGCGTTGGCTGGGGTGAAAAACGTTATCGCCGTGGCCTCGGGCAAGGGCGGGGTGGGCAAGTCCACCACCGCCGCCAACCTGGCGCTGGCGCTGGCCCGCGAGGGCGCGCGTGTGGGCATTCTCGATGCCGATATCTACGGCCCGAGCCAGGGCATCATGTTCGGCATCGCAGAGGGCACGCGGCCGCAGGTGAAGGATCAGAAATGGTTCGTGCCTCTCGAAGCCCATGGCGTGCAGGTGATGTCCATGGCCTTTCTCACCGACGACAACACGCCGATGGTCTGGCGCGGGCCGATGGTCAGCGGTGCGCTGCTGCAACTGATCACCCAGACCGCCTGGAACGACCTCGATTACCTGGTGGTGGACATGCCGCCGGGCACCGGCGACATCCAGCTGACCCTGGCACAGAAGGTGCCGGTGGCCGGTAGCGTGATCGTCACCACGCCGCAGGACCTGGCCCTGCTCGATGCCAAGAAAGGCGTGGAGATGTTCCGCAAGGTGCATATCCCGGTGCTCGGTGTGGTGGAGAACATGGCCGTGCACATCTGCTCCAACTGCGGTCATGCCGAGCACCTGTTCGGCGAGGGTGGCGGTGAGAAGCTGGCTGCACAGTATGGCGTCGAGCTGCTGGCCTCGTTGCCGCTGTCGATGGCCATCCGCATGCAGGCCGATGATGGCAAGCCGACCACCATTGCCGATCCGGAAAGCCAGATCGCCATGATCTACCAGGACCTGGCGCGCAAGGTCGGCGCGCGCATCGCTCTGGCTGGCAAGCCGGCGATGCCCAGTATCGAGATCAGTGAGGACTAATAGCGGCTGCGCAGCGGCCCTCTGATGACCCTCTCCCATTCATGGGGCGAAGAGGCGCGTTTTGGAAGCATCGCTTCCTGCGCCTATGAGCGCCTGATCGCGAAGCGATCAGGCCGGGGCGCGGAGCGGGGTGCCCGAAGGGCGGGAGAGGGCCATGCAGGCGACTCGGTCCTGACTTGGCTTTCCAATTGCCCTGCGGCGTGGGCATCCTGCGCAGCTCTACCACCCGACTCAGTTCAAGCGCCGGCGGATCGAATCTGTAGGAGCGGCGCCCCGCCGCGAATCAGGGCGGCGCAAATTTGAAAAGCTTCGCCCCGGGGCGGGGCTCCTACGGAAAGCTGCTTTGGAGCGGCTTCAGCCGCGATTTCGCGGATAAATCCGCTCCTACAAGGCGTGTAAACACCCACAAAAAAGCCCCGCACTAGGCGGGGCTCTTTCTCAAGCAGGGTAGCGCAGGTTAGATAACCTGAACTTCCTCAGCCTGCATGCCTTTCTGACCACGGGTGGCCACGAAGGATACTTGCTGGCCTTCTTTCAGGCTCTTGAAACCATCGCTCTGGATGGCTTTGAAGTGTACGAAGAGGTCGTCACCGGATTGCGGGGTGATGAAGCCGTAGCCTTTCTCATCGTTGAACCACTTGACGGTGCCAGTCTGACGATTGGACATGTGATGTCTCCTAACAAAAGTAATAACAGCCCTGGAAAAGCCCAGGCCGGGACTGAGTGCAACGAGTACTAGGAGTCGGACGATGTTTGGATCGAGATCTAGGCATCTAGTAGCGATTCGCGGTGACACATGCAGCACAGTGGGCACACCATACGTGTTTTTATCGCCAAGTGCGAATGCTCGATGCAGCTTTTTTGCAAATAATGACTGATGGGCGCGCCGGCACTCTTTGAAGCGTGGCGCCTGCATCGGTAAGATGCGCTCACTTTTTTCGTAACCGCCCACTCAGGACACCTCGCCATGAGCATCAAATCGGACAAGTGGATTCGCCGCATGGCCCAGGAACACGGCATGATCGAGCCCTACGTCGAGCGCCAGGTGCGCGGTGCCGACGACAGTCGCGTCATCTCCTACGGTGTTTCCAGCTACGGCTACGATGTACGTTGCGCCGATGAATTCAAGGTGTTCACCAATATCCACTCGGCCATCGTCGACCCGAAGAATTTCGATGAGAAGAGCTTCGTCGACATCAAGAGCGACGTTTGCATCATTCCGCCTAACTCCTTCGCCCTGGCCCGCACTGTCGAGTACTTCCGCATCCCGCGCGACGTACTGACCATCTGCCTGGGCAAGAGCACCTATGCGCGTTGCGGCATCATCGTCAACGTCACGCCGCTGGAGCCGGAGTGGGAAGGTCACGTGACCCTGGAATTCTCCAACACCACCAACCTGCCGGCGAAGATCTACGCCAACGAAGGTGTGGCGCAGATGCTGTTCCTGCAGTCCGATGAGGCCTGTGAGGTTTCCTACCGTGATCGTGGTGGCAAGTACCAGGGGCAGACCGGGGTAACCCTGCCCAAGGCCTGATCGCCGAAGCGTTGCCAGAAAGCCGGGCTTAGCCCGGCTTTTTTGTGCGCGCTAGCGTTTGGTCGGATAGCCTGAATTTCCTGCTCCTGTGGGGCTCCATCTACAACAGCCCACGTTCAGGAGAACGACTCATGTCTTTGCTCGATCTCAATGCGGGAGGCATTCCCGGCCAGCCCGAACCCGATATCCCTGATCAGCCAGGAAGACCCGTGCCGCCGCAGGAGCCGGGTGAGCCGACATTGCCCGATCAACCGCCGCCGGCGCCGGTGGCCCAGTGTCGGCCACGTGAGGTTTTCGAGCGCCTCGCCGCGCCAGCAGAGCGCATTGCCGGGGAGTGGCATTGATTTGCAGTGCAGACGAAAAAGCCGGGCGATGCCCGGCTCTTTCTTTCCGCCCTGCGGCGCTCAGGGCACCAGCGGCAGTTCGCGTTTGTGGCGTGTGTTGTCGTAGGTGCGAACGATGGTGGCATAGGCCTCGTCACTGACTTTCTCGCCATGCAGGAAGGCGTCGATTTCGGCGTAGGTGACGCCATGCGCCTCCTCGTCTGGTTTGCCTGGGCGCAGCTCTTCCAGGTCAGCGGTCGGCGTTTTCATCACCAGGTGCTGCGGAGCACCCAGGTGCTTGGCAATGGCACGTACCTGATTCTTCACCAGGCCGGACAGCGGAGCGAGGTCGCAGGCGCCGTCACCGAACTTGGTGAAAAAACCCATCACCGCCTCGGCAGCGTGATCGGTGCCGATCACCAGGCCATTGTTGGCGTTGGCGATGGCGAACTGGGCAACCATGCGGATGCGTGCCTTGATGTTGCCGACGACGAAATCGCGGCGGGCGTCGCTGAGTTTCTGTAAATGAGTGACCTGCTCGCCGAGGCCGGAGACGCTGTCGGCGATGTTTACCGTGTCTTGTTCATCGGCGCAGATGAATTTCAGCGAATCCTGGGCGTCATGCTCGTCGTGCTGAGCGTTGTGCGGCAGGCGCACGGCGATGAAGCGGTACGCAGTCTCGCCTGTTTCGGCACGCAGCTCCTCGACCGAAAGCTGGGCCAGGCGCCCGGCGGTCAGCGAGTCGACGCCGCCGCTGATGCCCAGGACCAGCACCTTGAGGCCGGAATTCTTCAGGGTGTTCTTGATGAAGGTCTTGCGCCGCTCGATTTCTGCACTCAGCGCAGCGTCGTCGGCGAATGGCGGCACCACGTCGAGGGCGGCGGCGATTTCGGCTTGGCGGTTGCTCATGTCTGGCTCCTCACTGGGTCACGCGAAAGACGTGTTTCAGGTAATGGACGAAGTTCTCGTCGCGGCATTGGGTCTTGCCGGGCGTATCGGAAATCTTCGCTACCGGTTGACCGTTGCAGGCGATCATCTTGATCACGATGTTCATCGGCTCGACGCCGGGGATGTCGCAGGTCAGGTTGGTTCCGACCCCGAAGCTTACGTGGATTCGCCCGGAAAGTGCACGGTAGAGCCGCAGCGACTTGGGCAGGTCGAGCCCGTCGGAGAACACCAGGGTCTTGCTCATCGGATCGATGCCGAGTTTCTCGTAGTGGGCGATGGCTTTTTCCGCCCACACCAGTGGGTCGCCGGAGTCATGGCGCAGGCCGTCGAAGAGCTTGGCGAAGTACAGGTCGAAATCGGCCAGGAAGGCATCCATGGTGATGCAGTCGGTCAGGGCGATGCCCAGCAAACCGCGGTATTCGCGCACCCAGCAGTCGAGCGCGGCGATCTGGCTGTCGATCAGCCGTGGACCGAGCTGCTGGTGCGCCATCAGCCATTCGTGGGCCATGGTGCCAATGGGCTTGAGGTCGAACTCGCGGGCCAGGTGCACATTGCTGGTGCCGACGAAGCGACCGGGGAAATCGCGCTTGAGTATGTGTACCGCCTGCTCCTGTACGCGGTAGGAGAAGCGCCTGCGGGTGCCGAAATCAGCCAGCTGGAAGCCGGCCAGTTCGCTCGGCGAGGCTTCGGCCTTGAGCCAGTCGAGCTTCTCGTACAGGCGCTCGGCAGCCTGCTCCAGCAGCACTTCACGGTAGCGATAGCGGTTGCGCACTTCGCTGACGATGGCCAGTAGCGGCACCTCGAAGAGGATCACGTGCAACCAGGGGCCGCGCAGACGGATGCTCAACTGGCCGTCTTCGATGCTGGTGTGCACGTAGCGCAGGTTGAAGCGGAACAGGCTTAGAAAACGAATGAAGTCCGCCTTGATGAACGGGATGCGTTCGAGGAAGGCCAGCTGGTCGACGCTCAGGCTCAGCTCACTGAGGCGTTCGATCTGGTAGCGGATCTCGGCCAGATAGGGCGTCAGATCCTCGCTGCTGCGGCAGCGGAATTCCCATTCCACCTCGGCATTGGGGTAGTTGTGCAGCACCGCCTGCATCATGGTCAGCTTGTAGAAATCGGTGTCCAACAGATTCTGTACGGTGCGGTCGGCGAAGATGCTCTCGCTCATCGCAGGTTCTCCTTGGCGAGGGTGCCATCCAGCTGTTCCAGGCTGGCAGCCAGTGTGATGCCCTGTTCGCGCATGGCGAGGCAGGCGGTTTCAGCTGTTTCGCTGGCGATGGCTCGGCAGGCCGGCAGATACACGATCACTTCGAAGCCGGCGCGACGCAGTTGCAGGGCGGTGGTCTTGACGCAGTAGTCCAGGGCCAGGCCGCCCATCAGTACAAGGTCGACGCCATTTTGCCGAAGAAATTCGATCACGCCCGTGCTGCGCTTCTCGGCCAGGTCGTGATAGCAGGCGCCGTAAGGGTGCAGGTCCGGCTCAACACCTTTCCACACGAAGTAGTCGTAATCCAGCGGCGCTGGCAGGCCATCGAGCAATTCGAAGCCGGGTGTACCAGGTACGCAGTGGCTGACCCAGGTCAGGTCGGCATTGGCCAGCGGCAGGGGGCGCAGCATCTCATCGTGTGTGTCGACGACCCAGGCCGCCTGCGGGCTATGGGCATCCTTGCTGCCGATGCGCAGCTGGGCGCGTGTGGCCAGTTGGTTCAGCGCCGGGACGATGGCATCGCCCTCGGGTACGGGGAGCTCGCTGGGGCATAGCGGGGTGAAGCCTTTCTGGGCGTCGACGTCGAAGCTGGCGATCTTCATGGTGCGCCTCCTTCTCGTGGGTGAGTGACTACATATTTCATCTGATGAAATATGTAGTCAAGCGTTTTCACCAAATCCTGCGTGAAAAAATATGAGTTATTGGTCAAGATGAAATAAGTAGATGAAGGAGCAAGGGACGGGATGAGTGCAGTGGAAGTGCTGGCCGGGGTGGATATCGTTGCCCTACGCCTGAGCGAGGAGGGGGTGTTGCAGGTGCTGCTGCTGCGTCGCCAGCGTGAACCCTACGCCGGGCAATGGGCGCTACCGGGCGTGCTGGTCAACGGTCGTTGCGCCGATGCCAGCCTGGACGCCGCCGCAGCCCGTGCGCTGGCGGACAAGGCACGCCTGCAACCGCAGTATCTGGAGCAGGTGGCGACGGTGGGTAATGGTCTGCGAGATCCACGTGGCTGGTCGCTGAGCACCTGCTATCTGGCGCTGCTGGCACCCGACGCCGAGCCGCAGGATGAAAGTTTGCGCTTCGTCGATCTGTCGCGCGTCACTGCAGGGCAGCAGGCGTTGCCATTCGACCATACGCAACTGGTGCGCCTGGCAGCCGAGCGGCTGCGCGGCAAGTCGGTGTACAGCTCGCTGCCGCTGTACCTGCTGGCGCCGCGATTTACCGTGACCGAAGCGCTGACGGCATTCCAGGCTTGCTTGGGCGAGCCGGTACAGCACACCACCTTGCGTGGCCGTCTGGAGCGGATGAAGGCGCAGGGCTGGATCAGTGACACCGGCGAGAAGAATTATCCGAAGATGGGGCGGCCGCAGAATCTTCTGGAGCATCGTCCGCAAGCGGTGGATGCCTTTATCTTTGATCGCAGCCTGTTGGCTTAGGCAGGAATTGCCCGAATCACAGGCAAAAAAATAGGCGCCAGAGGCGCCAGGGGAGCATTTCAATCGATGCATAGTCTCTGAGCATGCAGCGTGCGAGAAGTTCCGCCCGGTGATGGAAAAAAGCCATCTTTTTTCTTCAGGCAAAAGAAAAGGCGCCAGGGGCGCCTTAAACGATGATCTATGGAGTAAGTCGATTATTCAGAGTGGGGCGCTGAGGTAAAGGTTCAGCGTCACCCGACGAACGGTCGCTACTTGGCCGGCATCAGCAGCAGGCGCTGGTTACCGTAGACCTTGTCCAGATTCTCCGCTTTGAACGGGAAGCTCATGTACCCGCCTTTGAGCCATGCCTCGATGCCATCGGCATAGTGAGGGCTGGCCGGGTTGCCGGATTGCCCCGAGCTGTTGACGCCGACCAGGGGTTCGTCAGCGGCAAAATCCACCACGATACGCATGGCCGGGATCAGGAAGGTGTTGAAATCCTGGCCCCAGGCGTAGGCCGATACGTTCAGCGTGCTGTGGTCGCCCCCGGCCGGATAGGGGCCGCGATCCAGATAGCCTTTCAGGGCGTTGATGCTGGTGCGCTGGCTGGCGCTCATGTGAGGCGCCATGCGCGTGGCGTCGGTTACCCACTCATAGGTGTGCAGTTTGCCCCATTGCCAGTTGCGCCGCTCGGCGCCCAATCGACTTTCCAGCAGCTCGATGCTGGCGGCCAGGCTACGCGCCAGAATGGTCGGCTTGTCTTCCTGCACTGGCGTGCGGATGTCGTTCCAGAACGGGCTGTCGGCACGCCCAAGCAGGTGATCGGCCTGCGCCGAGTAGGAGGTGTTGGCGGTTTGCACCAGCGCCTTCCATGCCGGGCTGTCGTCCGGGCCCAGCTCGTCGAGGAAGATCTGCCGTGCGCTTTCATGCAGGAAGGCGCCGTAAATGGCGGCATCGGCCGAACTGGCGGCAAGCTTGCCGTCGAACGCCAGCAGGCGCTTCAGGGCTTCATCAGCACGTGCGCGCTGGCCAGCCGGCAGGGCCGCGATAGCCTGGCGCAGCGAGTCGTGCATGGCCGGGTCATTGAACATGGCCTGCAGTTTGGCGACGAAGGGTGAGGTCTGGTCGTACTGCATGGCGATCATGCTGCGGCCATCGTGACGGCCATTGCCGGCCAGCTCGGCGATACGTTCGGCGCGTTCCGGGTAGTACCAGGAGCTGGACAGCTGCATGCCGTAACCGGGCGGCACGCTACGTTCGTTGGCGGTGCCCAGCCAGCCTTGCGGCGGGTCCTGATCGTAAGGGTGCAGCATCGGGTCGGCGAAGCCGTCCCAGGCGTAGCGCTCGTCCCAGCCAGGGGAGGGCAGCAGGCCACGACCTTCGCGGCGATTCGGGTAGCGCCCGGTGACCTGCCAGCCAATATGCTGGGCGTCGGCGAAGACGATGTTCAGCGGCATGGCGCGGATCTCCCGCGTCGCCTCGAAGGCCTGGTCCACCGACTGTGCTCGCGACAGGTCGAAGAAGGCGTCGAGGCTCTGGTCACGCTCGAACTGGGTGGTTTTCAGCGCCAGGCCGTAGCCGCTCTGCAGCGCCAGGGGTTGCAGCATATGCTTGCGTTCGCCCAGTACCGAGTTGAGCAGCGGCCCGTTGCGGGTCTCGTAAAGCGTTTCGCGGATCGGGCGCTGGCCCTTGATGAAGAAGGTCTCCTGGCGTTCGCTGACCGGCAGCCACTTGCCGTCGGCCTGGTACATCAGGCGACTGCCTTCGCGCTTGATGCGCTCCAGGTAGATGTCCTGATTGTCGCCCATGACCATGGTCATGCCCCACGCCAGCTTGCCGTTGTAGCCGGCGACCACAGCCGGCACGCCCGCCAGGGACACGCCCGCAGCCTGGTATTTGGGCGAGCGGATCTGCACGAAACTCCACAGCGAGGGCATGCTCAGTGGCAGGTGCGTGTCATTGGCCAGCAGGCTCTTGCCGCCACGGCTACGCTGCGGGGCGATGGCCCAGTTGTTCGAGGCGGCGACGCCGAGCATGTGTTGTTCGGCGATCTGCGCGGTTGTGCGGGAAATCGCCTGCAGGCCTGGCAATTGGCCTTTGAGGTCGAGTCCGGCGAGTTTTTCCGCCTCGGCGAAGGGCAGCGGTTCGTCCGGGTAGATCGGCAGCAGCCAGGGCAGCTTGTCGGTGCCCACCTGCTGGGCCATGGTCAGCGCGGCGATCTCTTCCTGCAGGTTCACCGCCAAGCCGAAGTTGAGCAGGCAGAACAGCAGCACCGAGTCCTCGGGCTTCCAGTACTCGGGACGGTAGCCGGACTCGGCCAGATCCATCGGCATACGATCACGGTAGCGGAACATATAGGCGTTGACGCCACGCGAATAGACCTCGAAGAAACGTTTCAGGCGCGGCGAGGCGTCGGCGTAGAGAATTTCTGCGTTCTTTTTCAGGTTGACCGCGCGCATGAAACGGTCCATTTCCAGCACGCCGGGCCCCGCCATCTCGGCCAGGCGGCCTTGAGCCAGCAGGCGCATGCCGATCATCTGGCTGAGACGGTCACCGGCATGCACGTAGCCCAGGGTAAACAGCGCGTCGTGAAAATTGCTCGATTCGATCAGCGGCATGCCGAGTGCGTTACGCCGCACCGACGCACTCTCGGCCACGCCCTGGATGCGCTCAACGCCACGGGTAGGTGGCACGCTGTCGGCATAACGGCTGTTGAGCAGGGACTGGCAGCCGGCGAGGCTGATCAGTGAGGCGGCAAGAGTCAGGCGGGCCAGCGCGCGCATGGCGAAGTTCCTTGGTGTGCGGACGGTCGAGGCCGGTCGCGCAATGACCGGCCACAAAGGCGCCAAGGTAATGAGGCTGCCGTAGCCTGGCAAGAGGGGCTCAGGCGTTTGCTCGAGACCCTTTCAGTCCTTCGTCCAGTAACCAGCGTGCAGCGATGCGAGCAGCGGCCTTGTGCTGCAGTTCCAGCTCGTTGAAGCGTTTTTCGAAGCGCCGCCGTTCGGCCTTGTCCAAGGCTTTCCAGCCCGCATGCGTGGGCACCTCGGCGGTGGCTTCGAAGAGCAGATGGAACACCTGGCAGCGGCTGTCATTGCTCAGGGCGCTGTCATAGTTGTCAAGCAGCACCTTGATGCGGATGGCGCCTTCGATCAGTGGCAACTGCTCATCGAGCAGGCTGCTGGCGAGGATGCTCAGGTCACCGCCGATGCGTTGCTGGCGCTCTTGCTGCGCTTCGTCACGGGCGCGTTGGTTCGCCCAGACGCGGCGCCACAGATGCCAGGCATAAGCGGCCAGCGCTGCGATCAGCAGCAGGCCGATCAGCAGCAGGGTGAGGTTCAGGGCACTCATGCGCGGTTCAGGCGCCGTGGCACTTCTTGTACTTCTTCTCACTGCCGCATGGGCAAGGATCGTTACGGCCGACATCCTTCAGCGCGTTGCGCACCGGCTCCTGATGGCCATGGTTGCAGTGCGGGCCGTGCACATGGCCGTGATCGTGATGATCGTGGTCATGGTTGCAGTCAGGGCCGTGGACGTGGGGTTGGTTGCTCATGGTGTTACTCGTGCAGGTTATTCGGGGATGAAATCGCCAGGAATTATCTCGCCATTCCGCGACATGTGCACGCTTCGGCCGAACAACATGCCGGTTTTCACCTCACCCTTGAGGCTATAGCGAATCGGCACGTCCGGTTTTTCCAGTGCCTTGACGATCTGCCGCACATGGCGCCAGAGGTTGGTGCGCACCGGTACTTCGAAGGTGTGGTGGCCGTGGGCGGGCACGGTGAACCACTCGTTGGAGTAGCCCTCGGCCAGCTGGATACCATTGAGATGGACGTTGTAGTCCAGCCCGCGCACCGGCAGGCTGACGCCGTTGGGATTGTCGATTCGAAAGCGCAGGCGGAACTCCTGTTCGAGCAGCCTGGCCTTGACTACATCAACTTTGATGAGTTGGACGTCCGGGTCCTTGAAGCCACCTGTCATCCAGGTGGAGCATCCTGGCAGGCCTGAAAGCAGGCCAAAAAACATCAATAGGCTGATAATTCTTATCATTTGCGCCTGAGAAAACATTTCATACCCCCATTGCGTCCCAGTGTAACAAGCAAGCGCTTGGCTGCAACGGGGAAGCACTCATTATTTTCAACGAGATACTGTGGAGGTTTCGGGTTGTTGGTAATCGGGAGAGCATGAATGAGACGCCTGCAGTGTCAGGGCAAAGGAACCTGCGCCATACTGAGCGGCGAATAGGACAGGAGTGTGACCATGAGTCGCTACGAGATCGCCTTCTCCGGGCAACTGGTGCCGGGCGCCCAGCCGGAGCTGGTCAAGGCCAACATGGCCAAGCTGTTCCAGGCCGATGCTCAGCGCATTGCCCAGTTGTTCTCCGGGCGCCGCATCGTGATCAAGAACAATCTCGACGCCGCCGGGGCGGAGAAGTACCGCGCGACGCTGGAGCGTGCCGGTGCGCGGGTCGAGGTCGTCGACATGGATGCGTTGATCGAGGAAGTCGAGCTGGCCCCGCCGCCGCCCGTAGAGCCGGCACCTGCTCCGGCAGCCGCACCGCCCGCGGCCAGGCCGGGGCGTCTGCAGGTCGCCCCCCGAGATGAGTACATGGCCGCGTTCAGTGATGTGGATGCCCCGGATTTCGATATCGCACCGGTAGGCAGCGATCTGCAGGACGCCAGGCCCGACGCTGCCGCGCCACAGGTCGACCTGTCGCAGTTCAGTCTGGCGCCTGTTGGTAGCGATATGGGGCAAGCCAAGCCTGCGACTCCAGCGGCTGCACCGGATACCTCGCATCTGAAGCTGCAGGATTGAGCATTCCTAGCCTGACTGAAACGCCGTGAACTGCGCACGCAGCCACGGCGTTTTGCAGGCCATTAACCCGCCTTGCATTTGGCAGCGGCCTCCTCAGGTTTGAGGTTGCGCACGCTGGTGAAAAACAGCTCGCAGGTTTGCAGTTTCTCCGTCACTTGCCATTTTTCGGTGCAGGTGTTCAGCGTCTGCTGCGGATCAGCTGTTGGTTGCTGGCCCATACCTGCCTGCCAGCAGGCGGCGCTCAGGTCCTGCCCCATGACCTTGATCCCTGCTGCGTTGGCGGCGGCCTCGCTGCCCTTGTTGTTGGCTGGATCGGCCGCATACCAGATGTAGCTGGGGTGGTTGGCGCCGAGCACTGAGACCTGCTGCCCAGGTGCTGCATCGATCTGGCCGAGGCCCAGCACCGGCAGATTCACCCCGTATTGCTGCGTGATCCAACTGCGCACCGGTGCACCAAAAGCGACCATCGGCAGGCTGGTATCGCCCGAGCCGACGCTGAGCTCGCTGACCATGCGCCGCTGATAGCTGGTGAAATAGCCATAAACGCCTTCCAGGGCACTGCCGGCACTTGCGGGGGCAGCGATGGGAGCGATGTCGATGATCGTCTGATAAGCGGGGGTTTGTTCCGCCTGTACACCATTGAAACTGAGCAGCGACGCCCAGCGATCCGTGGTGCTCGAACGCAGATAATCCTGGGCCTGAGTCAGTGAGTAGTCGGGTGGGAAGTGCAGCAGCTCAACGCTCTTGCGGTTCTCCAGGGCCATGCCCAGGGGCAGGAAGAAGTACCAGTTGTACTGCCACTTGCCGTCACTATTGAGCTGGCTGGCGCCCTGATAGGCCAGATCACCGGCATCGAGCAATTGCAGCAGGGACTTGCCGTAATCCGTTGGCGTGCCGTCGAAAATGGCGTGAATGCGTTCCCCCTTGCGCGTTACGCGCACGTTGGCCTGAGGGTAACCGTCGCGCGTCAAGCTCTGTTGCAGGTAGTGTTCGACCGTCTGTTCCAGCGTCCAGTCGCGGTAGCAGATCACACTGCAGTTGTTCGGGTAGGCGAACAGGCGGCTGATGCGCTGGCTGTCACCCAGATCCAGCGTTTCCCCTTGCAGCCCGCCGGGCTGGTTGGCGCAGCCTGCTAGCAGGCCGGCCAGGATAAGAGCGATACCACTTTTCTTGTGCATGGCTTTCTCCTTGTTGAGTGTCCTCGCAGGACGTATCAACTCAAGCAGAAAGCAGGATTAACGCCAATCAGGCATTCAGGTAGGGCGCACAGCATTTCTTGAACTTCTGCCCGCCCTGGCAGGGGCAAGGATCATTGCGTCCGGCCTTCAGTGGCACCGTCGGGTCGAGGAAGAACCAGCGTCCGTCCACCTGAACGAAAGCGGAGCATTCGCGGTGGCGGTGTTCGCCGTTGTCATCGTGCCAGCGTGCGACGAAGCTGACCTGGGCGTGTTCTGGCTTGCCGCCGAATACCTCGCTGCCTTCGACTTCCAGGCCGAGCCAGGTGCTTTGGGCGCTCCAGGCAGCCATCGCGTCGCGGTCGAGCGCCGGCTGCTGGACGGGCAGGGTAGTGGCCACCAGATAGTCCACCAGGCCCAGTACATAGGCGCTGTAGCGCGAGCGCATCAGCAGCTCCGCGCTGGGCGCGTGGGTGCCCGCGTGATAGTGACCACAACACTGGCTCAGCGGATTACCGCTGCCACAAGGGCAATTGGGATCGAGTGGGTTCATCGCTCTACCACCAGTATTTGCCGAAGTTTTGTGGATTAGCCCAGAACTTCGCGTTCAACCAGTCGGGAACTTGCTTGTAATCGAGTAGATCATAGGTGAACAGATGCAGGGTCTGTCCCTCGCGCTGGAACTGTTCACTGGCTTGCATGGCCAGGGCGAAAAAGTCGGTTTCCTGCCAATCACCTGCCTTGAGGTCGAGCAACACGGCGACCCTGCTGGCGTTGAGGTTGCGAATGCCACCCAGTAGTTGCAGTCCTTCGCGTTTGGGTAAGTGCTCCAGACAGTCGACCAGAATTGCCAGGTCGAAGCGCTGTGCGGCCAGTTCCGGCGCCAGGGGAGCAGCAGGTGCGGTGGTGACCTGACACTGCGGGTGGGCGCCGTGAAAGGCGCTGACTGCGGGCAGTTCGCTTGCGCCGAGTAACAGCAGTTTCTCGGGGGTATAGCGGGCAAGCAGTGCCGCAATGGCTTGCTGTGGAGTACGGGTACTAAGGCTGGCGGTCATCGAACTTCCTCGAAAAGTCTGCAAAGACTAACGTGGTGTCGGTATCAGGCCTAGAGTGAGAGAAAATTATCCGCAGAAGCTGCTATAGCTGGCGGATTGTACAACTCCTGTCTTTACTACTATTGAGTCGGTTATGGGCCGATGAACATTGGAGACCTAAAGTATGAGTATCACAAGGAACGCAGTACCCCTGATTCTGGCTAGTACCTTGCTGACCGGCTGCGCCGGCCTGCAGAAAACCGACTGGCCCACCTGCGCAGCTGTAGGCGGTGTTGGTGGTGCGGCGTTAGGGGCCATCGAAAGTTCTTCCTGGGCTGGTGCTGGTGCTGCGCTCGGTGCTGGTCTTGGCGCAGCCTATTGCTGGGTACATGGTGCCGAAGCGCAACAAGTCGCAGTAGTCGAAGAAGAAGTCATGGTCGAGGAGGTTGCCGTTGCCGAGCCAGCCGAAGCCGTTCGTGTCGAACTGGACGTCAAGTTCGACTTCGACAAGGCCCAGGTCAAGCAGGAAAGCTATGGTGACATCAAAGCCCTGGCCGACTTCATGAAACAGTACCCGCAGACCAGCACCGTGGTTGAAGGTCACACCGACTCGGTGGGCAGCGATGCTTACAACCAGGGCCTGTCCGAGCGCCGTGCCAGTGCCGTGCGTGACGTTCTGGTCAACCAGTACGGTGTCGAGTCCGGCCGTGTGCAGGCAGTGGGTTATGGCGAGAGCCGCCCGGTTGCCGACAACGCCACTGCTGATGGTCGCGCCATCAACCGTCGCGTGGAAGCCGAGGTCGAAGCTCAGCCGTAAGGCGCTTCGTGTAAGCCAAGTCAGGCGTCACCCGCGAAGGCCCGATCGATTTCCATCGGTCGGGCCTTTTCTTGTCTGAAATCCTGTCGCCGTCTTTACTCCTGTGATACCGGCAACATGCCGGTATCACAGGAGAAACCGCCATGAGAATCAAGCTTTCGAGGGTTTTACCCTTTCTCTTGGTCAGCAGTGTTCTTTCAGGTTGTGCCACGACTTCCAGTACGGGAGACGCGCCGCTCAACCAGGGGAACTGGCCCCTGTGCAGTGCGATTGGAGCCCTGGCCGGTGGCGGCCTCGGCGCAATCGAAAGTTCCACCTGGGCACCATCATCTGTTATGCACAGGACGGCGACGAAGATGGCGACGGTGTGTTCGACCGCCGTGACCGCTGCCCCGGCACGCCAGTCGGTACTGCGGTAGGCCATAACGGCTGCCCTTCGCCACAATACCCCGCCAGTGTTGCGACCGAGCCGGCGATGGAGCAGCAGGCACAGGATGAGGTCATCGTTCTCAGCGACCTGGGAAACGTGCTGTTCGCGTTCGATTCAGCCGAACTGACGGGTGAGGCGCGGCGTCTGCTTGCCGACGTCAGTACCCGCCTGACCGGTGCCAGTCTGGTCGCAGTCAAGGTCGTCGGGCATACCGATAGCGTTGGTTCTGATGCCTACAACCAGGGCTTGTCCGAGCGCCGCGCACGCAGTGTTGCCGACTTTCTCATCGCCCAGGGTGTGCCTGCCGGCAAGCTCAGTACCGAAGGCCGTGGTGAGAGCCAACCGGTGGCGGATAACGGCAGCGATGCCGGCCGCGCACAGAACCGCCGCGTGGAGTTGTACGTTTCCCGTTGAAGCGCAGGGGCGCCCCACAGGTCATCATAGGCCTGGGGGGTGTCGCTTTTACGGCTGGCGATAGCTGAGATCACGGAAAATATTCCCTCGCTCTGGTGGTCCGGGCCACGACCGGTTAACGTGCTGCGCTATTAGAAAAACCAGAGCAAGAGGGCGGGGATGAAAG
Organism: Ectopseudomonas toyotomiensis; assembly: GCF_017167985.1. NCBI lineage: Bacteria > Pseudomonadati > Pseudomonadota > Gammaproteobacteria > Pseudomonadales > Pseudomonadaceae > Ectopseudomonas > Ectopseudomonas toyotomiensis. The sequence goes on from NZ_CP070505.1 coordinate 3,843,900, forward strand.
CATTGTTGATGATGGGCAAGGCGCTGGCCTTGGCTTTCTGGCTGGTATTTGCGGCGGCGCTGGCCAAGCGTTTTGGCGCGCCGTTCGAACAGCTCGTCTATCTGCTCGCGGGCTTTCTTGCGCTGCTGCATGGGGTACAACTGTGGCTGTTCTCGGGGCTCCTGTCCGGTCGCACTAACCCCTGGCTGGATCGTGTACAGGTCCTGCTGTTCGGCATTTTTCACCTCTATCCGCTGAAGGCCGAGCAAGGGCCTGAAAGCACTGCCGCAGCAGCGCTCGAGGAGGCGGCTCATGCGTAGTCTCGCTCTGTTGCTTTGCCTGTTCGCAGGTCCGTCGTTGGCCGCTACGCAGGTCACGGTGCCGTCCAATACCCTGATGCGTTTGCCGGTCGCCAGTAGCAGCCTGCAGCTCGAACGGCTGGAAGTGGCGGATCAGGCGACCCTAATGATCCCGGCAACGGTGACCGAGTTGCATATCGGTGAGCTGCTCATGGGCCGCGACGCGCGTATTGGCATTGCACCCAGCGATCAGCCACTGCGACTGGTGGTAGAGGACGCCGATATCGGCCCGGGCGCCTGGATCAGCGCCAAAGGTGCCGCTGGCACTTACACCCGGCCAGCCACGCCTGGGCGAGAGATCAAGCTCAAGCTGCACAAGCTGACATTCGAATCCTTGACCCTCGATGTGCGCGGTGGTCAGGGCAGACCGGGTTATGCCGGACTGGATGGCGCGCATGGGCAGCCGGGTGGTTGCACCTGGGGGCAGGCCAGTGCTGGCCACGATGGTCAGGACGGCACCGATGGGCATGAAGGTGCTGCAGGCGGCAGCGTGGTGCTGGAGGTGCCTCACCATGTCGAGGTCGAGCGCATGCAGGTGTTGCTCGACGGCGGCGCGGGTGGTGCAGCCGGTTCGGCGGGGCGCCCCGGCCGTGGGGGCGCTGCCAAGGGCTGCCTGCTCTACGGCGTAGAGGGTGCTGCCGATGGCAAACCCGGCCAGGCTGGACGCGAGGGAGCAGCTGGACGCAGTGGTGCCATGCAGGTGTTTCGTTTCTAAGTAACCGTCGCTGCCTTCGTTGCCATGCAGAGGAAGGCAGCCGCGTCGATCAGAATGGCGGGCGCATGGCCGCTAGCGTCATCAGTGCCAGGCCGATCAGCAGGTTGCTGCCGACCACTTTGCGAATCCGCCCCAGCACCTCGCCGCCTGCCGGCCAGTTCTCAGCCTCCACGGCGCGGCGCAGCTGCGGCAGCTGCAGCGCCTGAATGCGCAGGAACAGGGCGAGCATCACCAGATACAGACCCATCATGACGTGCACGTAGCGCGGCGCGGCGTCGAAACCGCTGTAGCTCATGTGCAGCATGCCGACTCCAGTCAGGGGCAGGACTGCTACCGCTATCCAGACCCATACGAAGAAGCGTTTGAACACACTCAGCCACAGGCGTAGGCGTGCTGGTGGCTCCAGTATGTCCACCGCCGCCGGGCGCAGGATCATCCAGGCGAAGAACATCCCGCCGACCCAGACGACGGCGGCCAGCAGGTGTAGCGCATAGAGTGGTGCGTAGGGTGTCATGCGGTATCTCCAGAGGGGCCGTTTGGCAGGTCGGTTCATTCGATTGGCACGCGAGTCTGCGCCAGATCGACAGGCGCGCTATGATAGCGACCGCTCCGCGAATACTGAAAATTTATCCAGCCTTTTTCGTTTCAGAATCCATGCTCAGTACCGAACTCAAGTCCCAGATCCAGGGCGCCTATTCGCGCTTTCTCGAGGCCAAGTCGCTCAAGCCGCGCTATGGCCAGCGCTTGATGATCGCCGAGATCGCCAAGGTGCTCGGCACCATCAAGACCGATGACGAGGGCAAGCGTTTGGGTGATCCTGCCGTGGTGGCGGTCGAGGCGGGCACCGGTACCGGCAAGACGGTGGCCTACAGCCTGGCCACCATTCCCACGGCCAAGGCCGCTGGCAAGCGCCTGGTGATCGCCACCGCCACCGTGGCACTGCAGGAACAGATCGTGCACAAGGATCTACCTGATCTGTTGCGCAACAGCGGCCTGAATTTCAGTTTCGCCCTGGCCAAGGGTCGTGGCCGCTACCTGTGCCTATCCAAACTCGACCACCTGCTGCAGGACGGCGCCGCGCAGAGCGCCACCGCGCAACTGTTCGAGGAAGAAGGCTTTCGCATCGACGTCGACGAGCAGGGCCAGAAGCTGTTCACCGCGATGATCGAGAAGCTCGCCGGCAACAAATGGGATGGCGACCGCGACAGCTGGCCCGAAGAGCTGGAGGACGTGCGCTGGGCGCAACTGACCACCGACCACAGCCAGTGCACCAACCGCCACTGCCCGAATTTCCAGCAGTGCGCTTTCTATAAAGCGCGCGAGGGCATGGGCAAGGTCGACGTGATCGTCACCAACCACGACATGGTGCTGGCCGACCTGGCGCTCGGCGGCGGCGCGGTACTGCCCGACCCGCGCGAAACCATCTATGTGTTCGACGAGGGCCATCACCTGCCGGACAAGGCCATCGGCCACTTCGCCCACTTCACCCGCCTGCGCTCGACCGCCGACTGGCTGACCCAGATCGACAAGAATCTGACCAAGCTGCTGGCGCAGAACCCGTTGCCGGGCGATCTCGGCCGTCTGATCGAACAGGTGCCGGAGCTGGCCCGCGAGCTGAAGACTCAGCAGCAGTTCATGTTCGCTGCCTGCGAGCAGATCGCCGACTTCAAGGCCGGCGAGGACATGGAAGGACGCGAGCGCCCGCGTCACCGCTTCGTCGGCGGCGTGGTGCCGGAGCATCTGACCGAGCTGGGGCTGGAGCTGAAGAAGGGCTTCTCCAAGCTCAATGACCTGTTCACCGGTGTTACCGAGCTGCTCAAGGAGGCCATGGACGGCGAGGGCTCTGTGGGCATCGCCAGCCACCAGGCCGAGGAGTGGTATCCGCTGTTCGGCAGCCTGATGGCGCGCGCCAAGGGCAACTGGGAGCTGTGGCTGGCCTTCACCGCTGAAGACCCCGAGGAAAGCCCACCCATGGCACGCTGGCTGATCCTGGTCGAGAGCGGTGCGCTGTTCGATATCGAGGTCAACGCCAGCCCAATCCTGGCCGCCGAGACCTTACGCCGCAACCTGTGGAATGTCGCCCACGGCGCCTTGGTGACCTCCGCCACGCTCACCGCGCTGGGCACCTTCGACCGCTATCGTATGCGCGCCGGCCTGCCCAAGGTGGCGGTCAGCGCCATTGTGCCGAGCCCCTTCCATCATGCCGATGCCGGTTTGCTGCGCGTGCCCGACCTGAAGGCCGACCCGCGTGAGGCGGCGGTGCATACGGCAGCCATCATCCGCGAGCTGCCGGGCCTGGTCGCAGGCAGTCGCGGGACGCTGGTGCTGTTCTCCTCGCGCAAGCAGATGCAGGACGTGTTCGACGGCCTGGATCGCGACTGGCGCAAACGCGTGTTCATTCAGGGCAACCTGTCCAAGCAGGAAACCCTGAACAAGCACAAGGCGCGTGTCGATTCTGGTGAGGAAAGCGTGCTGTTCGGCCTGGCCAGTTTCGCCGAGGGTGTCGACTTGCCCGGTGCCTACTGCGAGCATGTGGTGATCGCCAAGATTCCCTTCGCCGTACCGGATGACCCGGTTGAGGCGGCGCTGGCCGAGTGGATCGAGGCGCGCGGCGGTAATCCCTTCATGGAAATCGCTGTACCGGACGCCTCGCTGCGCCTGGTGCAGGCCTGCGGTCGCCTGCTGCGTACCGAGGCCGATCGCGGCACCATCACCTTGCTGGATAGGCGTGTGGTCACCCAACGCTACGGCAAGTCCATTCTCAATGCGTTGCCGCCGTTTCGCCGGCAGATCGACTGAACGATCTATTCACCACCCCTGTTGCGCTGTTCCAGCTCATCACCCAAGCGCCCCAGCGTCGGCCGAATGCCGGCGCGGTGCGCGGCGCGGGCGATGGCGTGCGCTGCCAGCGGGGCGCTGGCCAGCAGAATCAGCAGGCCGAGAAAGGCCTCCAGTGCCAGCTCGCCACTGCTGGCCAAGGCGACTGCGCCAAGTAACAGGACGGCGCCGAGAAGCCCGGCCTTGCTCGCCGCATGCATGCGGCTGTAGCTATCGGGCAGGCGCAGCACGCCAATCGCGCCAAGCAGAGAGATCACTGCGCCGCTCAGTACCAGCAGCGAGGCCAGCCAGGCTTGTACTTCGTTCATGGGCGTTCCTCGCTCTTCTCCGGCATCTGGCTGTGGGCGTCATCGAACAGGAAGGCAAAGGCTGCCGTGCCGAGAAACGACACCAGTGCCAGCAGCACGGCGACGTCGATGAACAGCGCCTCGCCGCGCATCAGGCACAGCAGCGCCATGGCGGCGACCGCCAGCAGGGTGAGGGCGTCGATGGCCACCGCACGATCCGGGCGGCTCGGCCCGCGCAACAGGCGATAGAGGCTGATCAAACCGCTCAATGCGAGCAAGGCTGCAGCCAGGGGCAATACCCAGGCGGCACCGGCCAGGTGCAGGGTCATGGCGTTACTCCTTCGGCTTTGCCGGCATCGAGCCAGGCCAACAGGCGGCGTTCCAACTCGATGAGGATTTCGGTCACGTCCTCGCGGCGCCGCGCATCGAGGGCGTGGATATAGAGCAGGCCTTGCTCCTCGTCATAGTCCAGGGCCAGGGTGCCGGGGGTCAGGGTCAGCAGGGTACCGAGCAGGGTGACCTTGTCCACCTCGCGGCGAGTCACCGGGTAGGCCAGCACAGCCGGTTCCACATCTACTCGGCGCGCCAGCACCAAAGTGGCGACGTGGTAGGTAGCGAGAAACACCTGGGCGATGAACCACAGGCAGAAGCTCACACCATGCTCCAGGCTGCGTGCGTAACGACGCAGGCGCCCGATTGCCAGGCCCAGCAGGCGAGCGATCAGGTAGAGCAGGGCGAAGGCCAGCAGGCCACCACCGAGATGAGCGGCGCCGAGGCTCCAGGCCAGGCCGGCGCTTGCCAGCAAATGGATGACAAACAGCATCAGGTACCTCCTGCGCCAGTGAAGGGTTGCAGATAGGCTTGCGGATCGGCGAGTTGCGCGGCGGCCGCCACGGCATAGTCGATCAGCGGGCCGGCGCCCAGGCCGATCAACACGGTCAGCAGTGCCAGGGCGCTCATGCCCAACCAGGCCGCGCGTATACCGGTAACCGTTTGCAGCGCTTCTTCACCTCCCGGATGGGGCTTGAGAAATGCTTCGTTCCAGATCTTGTTCATCGATAGCAGGGTGAACACACCGGTCAGCAGGGCGATGCCCGCCGCCCACCACGCAGCGGCATCCAGGCTGGCCTTGACCAGCAGGAACTTGGCCCAGAAACCGGACAGCGGCGGAATGCCTGCCAGCGACAGCGCCGGAATGGCGAACAGCAGCGCCAGCCAGGGCATGCGCTTGTACAGCCCACCCATGTCAGCCAGGCGCTCGGAGCCGCAGATGCGCGCCGCCAGGCCGCCGATGAAGAACAGGTTGGCCTTCACCACGATATGGTGGATCAGGTAGAACACCGCGCCGGCCAGCGCCAGCGGGGTGGCCAGGGCGAGGCCGAGGATCATGTAACCGACCTGACTGACGATGTGGAACGACAGGATACGGCGCACCTCGGTCTGCGCCGCCGCACCCAGAACGCCCACCAGCATGGTGGCGCAGGCGACCCACAGCAGCAGTTGATGCGGCAGACCGTATTCCGGCCAGAGCAGGGTCACCAGGCGAATCAGCGCATATACGCCGACCTTGGTCAGCAGCCCTGCGAACATCGCCGAAACCGCCGTCAGGGCGACGTGATAGGTGGCCGGCAGCCAGCCGAACACCGGGAACAGCGCGGCCTTGATGGCAAACGACAGCAGCATCAGCAACAGCGCCGGCGTTACGCCTGGTGGCGCCTCACCGCTGCGCATGATCACTGCCAGCTCGCCCATGTTCAGCGTGCCGCTGGCGCCATAGACCAGGCCGGCGGAGAGCAGGAAGATCAGCGTGGCGAACAGGTTAAGGGCCACGTAGGTCATGCTGCCAGCCAGCCGGCGGCTGCCGCCGCCAAGCGCCATCAGGGCGAAGGAGGCGATCAGCAGCACCTCGAACCAGACATAGAGGTTGAAGATGTCGGCGGTGATGAAGGCGCCGCAGATGCCGGTCAGCAGACCCTGGATGAACAGGTGAAAGTCGCGACCGATCTTGCTGTCGTTGTCCTTGGCCACGCCATAGAGCAGGGTGACCAGCGCGACCAGGGCACTGATGGCGATCATTACCGCCGACAGGCGATCGATCACCAGGCTGATGCCGAACGGCGCCTGCCAGTCGCCCACCTGCCCACTGAGCACCACGCCTTGTGCGGCCTGCCAGACCAGCACCAGGCCTACGGCCAGCAGCAGTGCGGTGCCGGTCAGGCTGAGCACGCGCACGGCCAGCAGGTGGCGGCGCAGGATGATCGCCAGCAGCAGACTGCACAGGGGCACGAGGATCGGCGCAACGAGTAACGCGTGATTCATCGGCGAGCCTCCGCACCATTGGCGTCGTGTTCATGCTCGCTGTCGTGCCAGTCCGGTGCCGGTTGCTCGGTGATCGAGCTGACCGAGTCGGTGGTCTTGTCGCCATGCAGTTCGCGGGTGCGCTTGAGCAGCGCCAGGGCGAAGATGAACAGGCTGAAACCGATGACGATGGCCGTCAGTACCAATGCCTGTGGCAACGGGTTGGCCGTGCTGGCAGCGTTGCCAGCCTCGACGAAGGCCGGGCGTTCGCCGAAGAAGCGTCCGGCGGTGAGAACCCCCAGGTTGATTGCGTTACCCAGGACCACGACGCCCAGCACGACGCGCTTGAGGTTGCGATCCAGGAGCATCCACAGACCCAGACCCGCCAGGCCTCCGGTAGTGATTGCGGCTAGCCATTCCATTACTGGCGAACTCCCGTCAGCTTGTCGATCATGTGCAGGGCGGAGCCGAACACGGTGAGGAAAACGCCGATATCGAAGAGCAAGGGCGTACCCAGCGGCAGCCCGCCAGGGAAGGTCCAGAGACCGGTAAGAAAGGCGCTGCCCGCGATCAGGCCAAGCATGCCGGCACCCGCAGCACAACCCAGGCCGATACCGATCAGCTGCGCAGGCGCAACGGGCAGCACCCGGCGAATCTGCCCGTGGCCGTAGGTCAGCACCAGCAGGATCAGGCCGCAGGCCGCCACCAAGCCGCCTATGAAACCTCCGCCGGGCAGGTTGTGACCGCGCCACAGCACCAGCAGCGAGGCGGCCATCATCAACCAGGCCAGCGGGCGCAAGCCTTGACGCAGCAGCGGCGAGGTGAAGGCATCTTCCCCGCTATGCTCGTTGCCGAAGCGCCGGCCGGTGCTCAGCAGGCTGGCCGCCGCCAGGGCAGAGAGGGCGACCACGAGGATCTCGCCCAGGGTATCGAACGCGCGGAAGTCCACCAGGATCACGTTGACCACGTTATGCCCGTGGCCACCCGGCAAGCTGTTGGCCTGATACCACTGGGCGATTTCGCCCGGCAGTGGCAGGCTCACCGCCAGCAGCAGGGCACCGGTCACGCTGAGGCCGAAGAGGATCGCTACGCTGGCGTGCAGGCGTCGCTTCCACGGCGCGCGTGCACCGCTGGTGGGAACTGTGGGCATCTTGCGAAACACCAGGGCGAGGAAGATCAGACTGAGGGTTTCCACCATCAGCTGGGTCATCGCCACGTCCGGTGCATTGACCGAGACGAATACCAGCGCCAGGCCCAGGCCGCAGGCGCCCAGTGCGGCCAGCAAGGTCAGGCGGCCAGGCAGGAACGCCGCTGCCACACCGCCGGCCAGTGCCAACAGGCAGCCGGCCAGGCCCAGCGGCGAGATCGGGCTGTAGTTGCCCTGTAGCAGTTGCGGCAGCGCCGGCAACAAACCGACCGCCAACAGGCCACCGACCGCCAGGGCCAGCAGCACCAGATGCTGACGCAAGGAGCCGTGCTGGAAACGGGCGGCAAGCAGACCGGCGAGGTGGAAAACGCGTTTGAGCAAACGATCCCAGAGCAGGTCGCCACTGACGTTCCAGGCCGCGTTGGCACGATCGAGCGCCTGCCGTACCCGGTCGCGCATCACGTAGAACAGCACGCCCAGCGATACTGTCAGCAAGCTGGCTACAAGCGCTGGGGTGAGGCCGCCCCACAGATACAGATGCACATCCACCGGGCCGCGTGCCACGGCCTGCACCGCGTTGTTCACCAGCCAGGTCTCCGGCCAGGCATTCCAGGCGCCGAGCAGGAAACCGCCGATGGCCAACAGCATCGGCCCCAGCCACATCGGCAAGCCGACTTCGCGCGGCGTGCGCGGATAGTCGCCACGCTTGCCGAGGAAGGTCTGCAGGAAGACCAGGCCGGCAGCGGCGAACAGCAGGGCGTTGGTAAGGATCATCACCAGCGTTACCGCCCAGCCGATATGACCCATCTCGATCAGGCCGGTGTACTTGAACTCCTTGGCGATGAAGCCGAAGAAAGGCGGCAGGCCGGCATTGGAGAATGCTGCCAGGGCTACTGCCGCACCAGTCAAGGGCATGAACCGGATCAAACCACCCAGGCGTGCCAGCTCGCGGGTGCCGGTGGCGTGGTCGATGGCGCCGACTGCCATGAACAGCGCACCTTTATAGAGAGAATGCGCCACCAGATAGAGCACGAACGCCTGCAGGCCATAGCTGGTGTTGGTGCCGATCAGCATGGTCAGCTGGCCCAGCACGGTCACCGTGGTGTACGCCAGCAGGCGCTTGAGGTCGGTCTGGCGGAAGGCGAGGAAGGCGCCGAGCACTGCAGTGGCTGCGCCGAAGGTAATCAGCAGGGTGCCCCAGCCGACGGAGCCGCCGAGTACCGGGTTGAGACGGGCCAGCAGGTAGATGCCGGCTTTTACCATGGTCGCCGAATGCAGATAGGCCGACACCGGAGTGGGTGCGTTCATCGCATTGGGCAGCCACAGATGGAAGGGCACCTGCGCCGATTTGGTGAAGCAGCCCAGCAGCACCAGGGCAATGATCGCCGGCAGCAGCACATGGCCTTCGATCTGCTCGGCGCTGAGATTGGAGAACTGCCAGTTGCCCGTCGCGCCACCGAGCAGGATCAGTCCCGCCAGCAGCGCCAGGCCGCCGCCGCCGGTGATCAGCAGCGCCTGCAACGCCGCACGGCGCGATACCGCTTTGTCGTGTTGAAAACTGATCAGCAGGAAGGAGGCGATACTGGTCAGCTCCCAGAACACGAACATCGCCACCAGGTCGTCGGCCAGCACCAGGCCGAGCATCGCCAACATGAACACCAGCAAGTACGCGTGAAAGCGGCCGAGGTGGACGTGGCTGGACAGATAACTGCCGGCGTACAGCACGATCAGGCTGCCGATGCCGCTGATCAGCAGGGCAAAAACCAGCGAGAGGCCATCCAGGCGCAGGCTCAGGTTGATATCCAGTGCCGGAATCCAGCTCAGGCTTTGCATCACGGCGCCGCCACCGGCGATCAGCGGGATCTGTTGAACGAACCAGACGAAGGCCGCCAGCGGCGCCAGCATCAGCAGCCAACCTGTGCGAGCACCCAACAGGCGCGTCAGGCCGGGTGCCATGATGGCGGCCAGGGCGATCAGGGACAGTAGGTAGAGCACTCGTTTCTCCTGTGCCGAGCGTCGAATCCAAGGCGGCCTGACGACTACGTATCCACCGTAGCTGCGCTATTCAGGGCGTATTGGTCATATCAGGCCGCATTTGTTTCATCATAGGAAAAACCAATCGAAGATCGCTATTTTATGAAGTTTCAGAACATTGCATGATAGGCGGCTGCCATCATTGGCAGTATTGAGATAAGCAGCGAAACAGGAGAACAGCGTGCAGATTCAGGGCTATTTCGACTTGCGCTTCGAAGCGGTGAGGGACGCATTCGCCGCACTGTTCGACGACGCGCAGGAACGGGGCGCGGCCCTGTGCGTGAAGGTCGGCGGGGAAACCGTGGTCGACCTGTGGGCCGGAGTCATGGACAAGGACGGCCAGCAGGCCTGGCACAGCGACACCATCGCCAATCTGTTCTCCTGCACCAAACCCTTCGCCGCCGTGGTGGCCCTGCAACTGGTGGGCGAGGGCAAGCTCGACCTGGATACGCCGGTGGCGCGCTACTGGCCGGAGTTCGCTGCAGCCGGCAAACAGCGCATCAGTGTGCGTCACCTGCTCTGCCATCAGGCCGGCTTGCCGGCGTTGCGCCAGGCGCTGCCCGCTGAGGCGCTGTACGACTGGCAGACCATGACCGGCGCGCTGGCAGCTGAAGAGCCTTGGTGGCCGCTGGGTGAGGGTCATGGTTATGCGCCCATTACCTATGGTTGGCTCATCGGTGAGCTGATTCGCCGTGTGGAAGGCCGTGGCCCGGGCGAGAGCATCGCTGCGCGCATCGCCAAGCCACTGGAGCTGGATTTCCATGTCGGCCTGGCTGACAGCGAGTTCGAGCGCGTCGCCCATATCGCTCGCGGCAAGGGCAACCTCGGCGATGCCGCCGCGCAGCGCCTGCTCAAGGTGATGATGAGTGACGCCAATGCCATGAGCACGCGCTCGTTCACCAACCCGCCGTCGATCATGACCAGCACCAACAAGCCGGAGTGGCGGCGCATGCAGCAACCGGCAGCCAATGGACACGGCAACGCGCGCAGCCTGGCGGGCTTCTATGCGGGTCTGCTCGACGGCAGCCTGCTCGATGCTGACCTGCTGGGCGAAATGACCCGCGAGCACAGCGTCGGTGACGACAAGACCCTGCTGACTCGCACGCGTTTCGGCCTCGGCTGCATGCTCGATCAGGCCGATGTGGCTAACGCCACCTATGGGATGGGGGCGAAAGCCTTCGGCCATCCCGGTGCTGGTGGTTCCAGTGGTTTTGCCGACCCGGAGCGAGACCTGGCATTTGGTTTCGTCACCAACAATCTAGGACCGTTCGTCTTGATGGACCCCCGCGCGCAGAAACTTGCGCGGCAGATTGCGGACTGTATCTGATTGAAACGGCTAAACTTGCGCCAACCGTTCAGTACCAACCATAACGATCCGACCATTAGATTTGTGTGACCCCGGGGGCTACATGCGTGCCAACAAGATTTTTGCCTTTACCTGCTGCCTGCTGATCGCGGGCTGCGCCGGCTCGGAAAAGAAGGAAGTCGCCAAGCCGGCAGTGATGCCACCGCCTCAAGTTACCCGCGCCTGGCTCGACGAGTACGAGCCGAAACTGCGTGAAGCGGTCAAGGGCAGCCACTTCGAGTTCGAGCGCCGCGAAAACCTGCTGGTGGTCACCGCCCCGGTGCAGGGCTCGTTCAATCCGGATCGTCCGCACATGCTGCTACCGGTGAGCCTCGGCCCCATCACCCGTGTAGCCAAGTTGCTGGAAAGCGACGAAGACGTTGCCGTGGTCGTGCTCGGCCATGCCGACAGCAGCGGTGACGACGCCCAGAACCGCGACCTGAGCCAACAGCGTGCGCGGGCCGTGACCTCCATCTTCCGCCTCAGCGGCCTCAAGCAGAACCGCTTGCAGGTCATGGGCCTGGGCTCCGACGCACCCCGTGCGGCCAACGACAGCGCGGCCGGCCGTGCACTCAATCGCCGCGTGGAGATTCTCCTGACTTCGCGTGACACCATGCAGGGCCTGATCGCCAAGTACAGCCAGCCGGCCAAGGTGGAGCTCAAGGATGCACCCAAGGTAGCTGCCGCAGATCAAGGAAAAGTGAGCAAGTCGGAGTAAGCTTGCGGGCATTTCCACCCTGCGCGGGCAAGCACTAGAAAGCAGCCGGATTGGCTTCTGGCCTTGCCCTGAGGAATTGCCATGACCCAAACCTTGGCCGATATGCGCCGCGACTACACCCGCGACGGCCTGAGCGAAGCCCAGGCCCCGCTGGAACCCTTTGCCCTGTTTCGTCAGTGGTTCGATGACGCGGTCAAGACCGAGCAACTGCCGGTTGAACCCAACGCCATGACCCTGGCCACCGTCGACGAAGAGGGCCGCCCGCACTGCCGGGTGCTCCTGCTCAAGGGCCTCGACGAGCGCGGCTTCACCTTCTTCAGCAACTACGACAGCGCCAAGGGCCGCCAGCTTGCAGCGCGCCCGTTCGCCGCCATGACCTTCTTCTGGCCCAGCCTGGAACGCCAGGTGCGCATCGAAGGCCGCGTGGAGCGCGTGAGCGCTGCCGAATCCGATGGCTATTACCAGGTGCGTCCCTTAGGCAGCCGTATCGGCGCCTGGGCCTCGCCACAGAGCAAGGTGATTCGCGACCGCGCCGAGCTGGAGAGCCTGCTGGCGGAAACCGAAAAACGCTTCCAGGGCCAGACCCCGCACTGCCCCCCGCACTGGGGCGGTTACCGCCTGCTGCCCGAGCGCATCGAATTCTGGCAGGGCAGGCCAAGCCGCCTGCACGACCGCCTCAACTACCGCTTCAAGGGCGAGGCCTGGATTCGTGAACGGCTGGCTCCCTAGGGGCTAGTGGTCGCAACATCCCGAGAGAAAGAGGGAAGCAGCGAGCCTTGAGGGCTCGCTGTGGTTGCGTTGTGCGGCCGGCGGTTACAGCGTCGAGATGGTGCCGCCGTCGATACGGTGCTCGGAGCCGGAGACCGACGCGGCCCGCGGCGACGCGAGGAAGACGATCAGGTCAGCCACCTCCTGAGGCGTGGCAGGCCTACCCAGCGGGAGTCCACCTATCGCCTCCATGACGATTCGTCTGCCGCCTTCGTAGTCGGTGCCCGCCTCTTCAGCCAAGCGCTCGGCAAACCTTATGGACGCCTCGGTCTCTATCCATCCGGGCGCGACGCTCAGCACACGCACACCCTTGGGCGTCACTTCCCGTGCCAGGGACTTGCTATAGGTGGTGAGCGCTGCCTTGGCGGCGGCGTAGGCGGTGGTGGACTCTGGCAGCGGCATCATGCGCTGGATCGAGCTCACATGAAGGATGACGCCCGAGCCCTGGGCCAGCATCGCCGGTACCAGGGCGCGGTCCAGGCGCACGGCCGGCATCAGGTTCAAGTTCAGCTCGGCCTGCCAATGCTCATCACTGAGGGCGGCAAAGCCACCGGCAGGTGCGCTCGAACCGCCAACCGAGTTGATCACGATATCCACACCGCCCCAGCTATCCAGAACGGTCTGTGCGAGGTGCGCCGCGCCTTGCGCCGTCGTCAGATCGGCGCCAATGTAGGCGACGCCATCCGCAGGTTGTACCGACACGTCGCGCGCCGATGTCGCCACTCGGGCGCCAGCCGCCACCAGGGCCTGCACCACGGCAGCGCCAAGGCCTTGGGTGCCTCCGGTGACCACCGCACGCAGGCCATCGAGTCGAAGGTCGAAGTTCATGCTGTGATCTCCAACGATGCGATCAGGCCGCGTTCAAGATGGAAACGGTACGAAAGAATGATCGGGCTGCCAGGGAAGTTGCCGCTGACCTTGGTGCTCACGAGCTGGAATTCGTCCTCTTGCTCGATGGCAAAGGGCACGCTGGTGGCGCTGTACTTGGCCGATGCCTCCGCCAGGAAGGCCTGGATGGCCTCGACGCCCGTGTAGGTATGACCGAAGTCGGTCATAACGGCTTGCGCCGTGAAGCAATGCGCCAACGCTTCGGGGTTGTGTTCAGCGGCAAAGTAAGCAGCGATTGGCTCGGGAAGGGTCAAGGTGGACATGCTGTCGGCTCCATAGGATCAGTGATAACCCTAGGGTGAGTGCCGGACAGAATTAAATGAATCACCTAGAATCAGCATTGGCTATGTAGAGAACGATGCATAATGCGCGGGTCAGAGTTTGCCGAGCTAAAGGCCTTCGTGGCTGTTGTCGAGCGTCAGAGCTTCGCCCGTGCGGCGGAGCATCTGGGCCTTTCTCCCTCGGCACTCAGCCAGACCATCCGACAGCTCGAAGCGCGCCTTGGCGTACGCCTGCTCAATCGCACCACTCGCAGCGTCGCACCATCGGCCAATGGCGAGCTGCTCTACAAGCGTATCGCCCCCTTGTTTCAGGAAATGGCTATTGCAGTCGCCGAGGCCAGTGAGGCGACAGGCCAGATAAGCGGCACGCTGCGCGTCAACACGCCGGGGATCGCCGCCAGAACGCTCATCGCACCTCGGCTGGCACGATTCCACCAGGCCCACCCTGAGGTGCTGCTCGACATCGTGGTCGACGACGCCTTGGCCGATATCGTGCTCGGCCGTTTTGACGCGGGCATCCGTGTAGGTGGCCGGCTTGAGAAAGACATGGTGGCCGTTCGCCTGACCCCAGATCTGAACATGGTCGCCGTAGCGTCTCCGGATTATCTCGCGCGTCGAGGTACGCCCCAATCACCTGCCGAGTTGCAGGATCACGCCTGCATCAACTGGCGCTTGCAGATGGATGGCAGGCCCTATCGCTGGGAGTTCCAGGATTGCGGGCAACTGCTGGAGATTACGGTAGATGGCCCCGTTGTTACCAATCATCCTGACATCGGCATCGCTGCCGCCCTGCAGGGGCTCGGCATTGCCTACCATTTCGAAAGAGAAAGCGTGGGCGAGCTCCTCGCTCAAGGGCGGCTGGTTCAGGTCCTCGCTGACTGGTCGATCTCGCGCCCAGGCTTGTTTCTTTATTACCCGAACAGGCAATACCGACCAGCCGCGTTAGGTGCATTCATAGACTGTCTATTGGATAGAAACCTGTTTGATCGACCCAGCCACGAAAAATATCGGCGATAAGGGCGAAGCAAAGGCCAATGGGACATATGACCTCGAGCACATGGAGCCAACGGCTGGCGCGACAGTAGCTTTGAGGGCCTGTTTTACTGTCGAGATCATTCATGCGGCTGGGCCTGATTTCTGGTCATAGGCTGCTTTTTTGGCCAAAAGCCACCCTCCACAAGTCCCCCTTATCGCCTGTCCACCACCTACCGCTGAGCACGCCATTCGCCAAGAAGGCTGTACGAAACGAGCACATAAGATACCCTTGCGCCACGAACCAACCAGGACGCTGCGAACCGAACGATGGGTTTTGAACAATTAGCCGAGCTACGTGACCGCCTGCGCGCCGAGAAGCAGCAGGTACAGCAGGTAAAGACCGAAAGCGCGAAGCCGCAAAAGCGCAAGCAACCGCACAAAGCCAAGCCGCGCGAGCAGGATCCTACCGTCGAGGCGATCTGGCGCTTGCAGAAGCACTTCCCCTTGGCCTTTCCGGTCAATCCGGCGCCCAAGGTGCCGTTGAAAGAGGGCATTCTCAAGGACGTCGAGCAGCATCTGCAGTTGCTCGGCATCACCGCTGAGCAGCTCAAGGCGGGTATTGCCGCCTGGTGCCGCGGCGGTCGCTACTGGGCTGCCATGACCGAAAATGCACCGCGTCTGGATCTGCAAGGCCAGCCCGTTGGCGTGGTGACGGCGGCGCAAGCGCTGCATGCCAAGCAGCAGGCCAGGCGCCACCGTGCCGAGGCTCGGCGCAATCAGGCCAAGGCGAAAGCACCAGCGGACGACAAGGCCGCCGAGAGCGCCGGAGCGCCTGCTGCGGAGTAAATGCTGGCTACCTGAAGGTTTCGCCGGCGCTGCGAGGGATACTTCGTGAGGCGCCGCTGACACGCCTACAATGGCGGCCTCATTCGCGAGGCCGTTTCTCATGCTCGAACTCGACTCTACTCTGGCGCAGCATATAGTCGACCGCGCCATGGCCATCCTGCCGCACAACATCAATGTGATGGATGCCCAGGGCATGATCATCGGCAGCGGCGACCCCAGCCGCCTGCATACCCGCCACGAAGGCGCACAACTGGTGCTGGCCAACCGTCGCGTGGTGGAGATCGACGCCCAGGCAGCGGCCTGCCTGCGCGGGGTCAAGCCCGGTGTCAACCTGCCGTTGCTGCATGCCGAGCGCCTGATTGGCGTGCTGGGTATCACCGGTGATCCCGAAATAGTGCGGCCCTATGCCGAGCTGGTGCGTATGGCTGCGGAGATGCTGGTCGAGCATCGCGTGTTGCAGGCCGAGCGGCACTGGCAGCGGCATCAGCAGGAGGCCTGGTTGCGACAGTTGCTCGACCCCATGCTGCGCCTGTCCAGTCTCGAGGTCGATGCCGAACGCCTGGGCCTGCAACTGACCTGGCCGCGCCAGATGTGCCTGCTGCAACTCGATGGAGAGGGCGATCCTCTGCCGCGTCAGGCGCGTCTGCTCGCCGCACTGGGGGGCAAGAGTGAACATCTGGTAGCGCCGCTCGGGCGTCATGAGCTGCTCTGGTGTCGGCCCTACAGCGCCACGCGCGATGATCGCGCCTGGCTGCAGCAGGCTGACGAGCGCGAGTGGGGCGTGAGCTCGCTGGCGCTCAGCGACCCGCTGCATGACCTGACCGAGCTGCGCCAGGCCAGCCTGGTCCTGCGCGATCTTCAGGCCTACGGTCAGGCGCGTTTTCCTGGTCGACGTTTGCTGCGTCTGGACGAATTGCGTCTGCCGACGCTGCTCTATGCCCAGCGCCACAGCTGGTTGCTGCAGGGCTGGCTGGCACCGTTGCGTCAGGTGCTGACGCAGGACCCACAGGGCACGCTGAGGGCGACGCTGGAAGCCTGGTGCGCGCATGACGGTCAGGTGCAAACCTGTGCGCAGGAGTTGGGCATTCATCGCAATACGTTGCGCTACCGCCTGGAGCGCATCGCCGAACTCAGTGGCCTGGACCTCAATCGGCTGGATCAGCGCCTGCAGCTATCCTTGGGGCTGGGCTTGCTGGAATCCGCCGCGAAGGATCAGTCGAACGCTCGGTAATCCGCTACCACTGGTAAAGGCGGGCAGATGGCTTTGTGCGATTGCACAGCCTCTAGCGCGTGGCTGCGGCTGTTTTAGTGCCAGCGCACAGGGCGAGGCTGGGGTTGGCTGAGCCACAATGTGACGCCTCTCGGCATTCCCATCCGGGCCCTGCGCCCGCCATAACAACAATGAGGAGACTGGTCATGGGCCTGGTCCTGATTCTGGTGGCACTGATCGCGTTCATCGTGCTGTCCACTACCCGTTTGAAATTGCACCCTTTCCTGGCGTTGCTGGCCGCTGCACTGATCGCCGGTTTCGCCTACCAGCTGCCCGGCGGCGAAATCATCAAGACCATGACGGCCGGCTTTGGCGGCATTCTCGGTTATATCGGTATCGTCATCGTTCTCGGCACCATCATCGGCGTGATCCTCGAACGTAGCGGTGCCGCCATCACCATGGCCGAGACGGTGATTCGTCTGTTGGGCCAGCGTTTCCCCACCCTGACCATGTCGATCATCGGCTATCTGGTATCGATTCCGGTGTTCTGCGACTCCGGCTACGTCATTCTCAACTCGCTGAAGAATGCCCTGGCCGCGCGCATGAAGGTGTCCGTGGTGGCCATGAGCGTGGCTCTGGCGACCGGCCTTTACGCCACTCACACCTTCGTGCCGCCAACCCCCGGTCCGATCGCTGCGGCCGGCAACCTGGGTCTGGAAACCTCCCTGGGCCTGGTGATTCTGGTCGGTCTGCTGGTCGCAGCGGTCACCGCCGTCGCCGGTATGCTGTGGGCCAACCGTTTCCTCAAGCAGAACGACCACGAATTGCTGGAAGAAGCGCCGAGCGAACTGCTCGCCGATAACGTCGATTTCGATGCACTGCGTGCCCGCTATGGCAAGTTGCCCAGCGCCTGGCAGGCGTTCGCGCCAATCTTCGTGCCCATCATCCTGATCTGCCTGGGCTCGGTCGCTGCTTTCCCGAGCAAGCCCTTCGGTACTGGTGCTTTCTTCGACGTGCTCAGCTTCCTCGGTCAGCCGGTTGCCGCGCTGCTGGTAGGCCTGGTGCTGGCTTGCTCGCTGCTCAAGGGCGAAGGCAAGCGTCAGCAGTTCCATGATCATGTGGCTCATGGCCTGAAAGAGGCGGCGCCGATTCTGTTGATCACCGGTGCCGGTGGCGCCTTCGGTGCGATTCTCAAGGCCACCGCGCTGACCGGTTATCTGGGCGACACCCTGTCGGTGCTGGGCATCGGCCTGTTCATGCCTTTCCTGGTGGCCGCTGCGCTGAAGAGTGCTCAGGGTTCTTCTACTGTTGCCCTGGTTACCACCTCGGCGATGGTTGCGCCGCTGCTGGGCAATCTGGGGCTCGACAGCGAGATGGGCCGCGTGTTGACCGTGATGGCCATTGGTGCGGGTGCGATGACCGTCTCTCATGCCAACGACAGCTTCTTCTGGGTCGTGACCCAGTTCAGCCGCATGAAAGTGGCGACCGCTTACCGTGCCCAGACCATGGCGACCCTGATCCAGGGTATTGCCGGTATGGCCGCTGTCTGGCTGCTTAGCCTGGTTCTGCTGTAATCCCGCTTTACCGGCAGGCGGCTACGGTCGCCTGCCTCCTTTCGAGGTACCTATCATGAAAATCGTCATTGCTCCTGACTCCTTCAAGGAGAGCCTCAGCGCGCCCGATGTGGCCGCTGCCATCGCCCGCGGTTGGCAGCAGGTGTTTCCCGAGGCCGAGTGTTTGCTGCGGCCAATGGCCGATGGCGGCGAGGGTACGGTCGATGCATTGCTGGCTGCCGTGGGTGGCGAGCGCCGTGAGCGTGAGGTACGTGGCCCCATGGGCGCGCCGGTCAGGGCGCATTGGGGCTGGCTGGGGCAGGGCACGGCGGTGATCGAGATGGCGGCGGCCAGCGGCCTGCACTGGGTGCCGCGTGAGCAGCGCGATGCCCGTCTGGCCAGCAGCTTCGGCACTGGCGAACTGATCCGTGAGGCGCTGGATGCCGGTGCTACGCGAATCATTCTGGGGCTGGGCGGTAGTGCCACCAATGACGCCGGCGTTGGCCTGTTACAGGCATTGGGGATGCGTTTTCTCGATGCCCAGGGGCGGGAACTGGCGCCGGGCGGTGTGGCTTTGGCCGGTCTCGACCAGCTCGATCTGAGCGGGCTCGATGCACGTTTGCTCAAGGTGCAGATCGAGGTCGCCGCCGATGTCGACAATCCCTTGTGCGGGCCACGCGGCGCATCCGCAGTGTTCGGCCCGCAGAAGGGCGCAACGCCTGAGCATGTCGCGGAGCTGGATACGGCACTCGGCCGCTTCGCCCGTATCGCAGCGGCGACGCTGGGCGAGGATCACGCCGAGTTTCCCGGTGTGGGTGCGGCGGGTGGTCTCGGTTTCGCTGCTCGTGCTTTCCTCAAGGCCAGTTTCCGTCCCGGTATCGCCCTGGTGGCCGAGCTGTCCGGCCTTGCCGCCGCAGTGGAGAACGCGGATCTGGTGATTACCGGGGAAGGGCGCATGGATGCCCAGACCCTGCACGGCAAGACACCGGTCGGCGTAGCGCGTGTGGCGCGTGCGGCCGGGGTACCGGTCATCGCTTTATCCGGTAGTTTGGGCGACAACTATCAAGCGCTGTACGAGGCGGGTATCGAAGCTGCATTCAGCCTGGCGCCGGGCCCGTTGTCCCTGGAGCAGGCCATGGCCGGTGCGGCGGCCGAGTTGCAGGCGCGTACCACGGATATCGCCCGGCTCTGGCGTCTCGCCCGGGCCTGATGAGGCGAACCTGGCTGAACTTGGTCTGTCTGAAACAACTATTGTTCAGGATCCGTCGTGACAGTTACGCTCGCCCGGCGTCTAATGGATTGAGATACCTCTGGAGGAATTGCTATGCGTAAACCCACTCTGCTCATTACCTCGCTGGCCGCGATGCTGGCCCTCGGGGGCTGTCAGTCCAGCCTGACCGGCGATACCTACAGCCGCGATGAGGCCCGAGCGGTGCAAACAGTACGCATGGGCACCATCGAATCGCTGCGCCCGGTGAAGATCGAAGGGACCAAGACACCGATCGGTGCAGGTGCCGGTGCTGTGGTTGGTGGCATCGGTGGTAGTGGCCTCGGTGGCGGACGCGGCAGCGCGGTGCTGGCTGTGGTCGGTGCCGTTGCCGGTGGTCTGTTGGGCGCCGCAGCTGAAGAAGGCCTGACCCGGACTCAGGGTGTTGAGATCACCGTGCGTGAGGACGACGGCACCATGCGCGCCTACGTCCAGGAAGTTGAGCCGAACCAGGTGTTCCGTGTCGGCGAGCGCGTGCGCATCATGACGGTAAACGGTACCAGTCGCGTCACCCACTGATCGTTACAAACCAGCCGGAGCAGCTTTGGTTGCTCCGGCTTTTTCTTGCCTGCCATCTCTGGTGACAACTCGTCGGGCTTGCGCAAAAGAAGCGCTCCCGGCAATTTTTTGTGGCCTCGCTATAGTGGTGATCGGCTGTCAGCAGCACTTCCAGCCACCTGCATGTTACCAAGTGTGTTTAACGATAATTCAATGCATGACGTTGTCTTGATAGTTATGGATAATCGGCCGTTATGCTTGTACCGACAACGACTTAGCTGAACCGTTGTGGTGCATGAACTATCACCGTCAGGGAGTTGCGACTCCAATTCTCGTCGTTGGGTCAGCTGATCCGACGTGCCTGCTTAAGGGGTTTTCCGATGGCGCTTGCGCTGATTGTCGCCTTGCCATTTCTTGGGTTGTTTCTGCCGGTGCTTGCAGATCGGCTTGGACGCTCGGCCTGTGCCGCGGCTGCTGCTATAGCGCCCATCGTGGCGCTGGTGCTGCTGTTCAGCTACCAGCCTGCAGTGTTCGCAGGTGAAGTGCTGCGGGTCAAACTGGAGTGGTTGCCGCACCTGGGGCTGAATCTCAGTCTGCGCCTCGATGGTCTGGGCTTTCTGTTTGCCCTGCTGATTCTCGGCATCGGCCTGCTGGTCATCCTCTACGCGCGCTATTACCTGGCCAAGACCGAGCCGATGGGGCGTTTCTTCGCCTTCCTGCTGCTGTTCATGGGCGCCATGCTCGGTGTGGTGCTGTCGGAAAACCTGCTGCTGATGCTGATGTTCTGGGAGCTGACCAGTCTGTCGTCGTTCCTGCTGATCGGCTTCTGGGGTTCGCGCTCCGATGCCCGAAAGGGCGCGCGTATGGCGCTGGCAATCACCGGTGGCGGTGGTCTGGCGCTGCTCGCCGGTATCCTGCTGATCGGCCACATCGCCGGTAGCTTCGAACTGTCTCAAGTGCTGGCCGCCGGCTACGCGATTCGCGCGCACGAGTTGTATCCGCTGGCGCTGGTGCTGGTGCTGCTCGGCGTGTTCACCAAGTCGGCGCAATTCCCTTTCCATTTCTGGCTGCCGCACGCGATGGCGGCGCCGACACCGGTATCCGCCTATCTGCACTCGGCGACCATGGTCAAGGCCGGGGTCTTCCTGCTGGCGCGTCTGTATCCGGCGCTGGCCGGTTCCGAGTGGTGGTTCTACATGGTCAGCCTGACCGGCCTGGCCACCCTGCTGGTAGGCGCAGGCATGGCGCTGTTTCAGCATGACCTGAAGGGCCTGCTGGCGTATTCGACCATCAGCCATCTGGGGCTGATCACCCTGCTGTTCGGCCTGGATACCCAGCTAGCGGCTGTGGCGGCGGTGTTCCACATCATCAACCACGCGACCTTCAAGGCTTCGCTGTTCATGGCTGCCGGCATCATCGACCACGAAACCGGTAGCCGCGACATGCGGCGAATAAACGGCTTGTGGAAGTACATGCCGCATACGGCGGTGCTGGCGATGGTGGCGGCTTCGGCCATGGCTGGCGTGCCGCTGCTCAATGGCTTTTTGAGCAAGGAGATGTTCTTCACCGAAACCTTGCACCAGCATCTGCTGGGCGGTTTCAACTGGGTGATTCCGGCTGCCGCGACCCTGGCCGGGGTGTTCTCGGTGGCCTACTCGCTGCGTTTCATTCACGACGTGTTCTTCAATGGCGAGCCGATCGACTTGCCCAAATATCCGCCGCACGAGCCGCCGCGCTACATGAAGGTACCGGTCGAGGTACTGGTGTTCCTCTGCCTGCTGGTCGGCATCGTGCCAGCCTATACGGTAGCGCCGTTGTTGGCCGCCGCTGCCGCTTCGACGCTGGGAGGGGAGTTGCCCGAGTACAGCCTGGCGGTCTGGCACGGCTTCAACCTGCCGCTACTGATGAGTTTCGTTGCGCTGTTCGGCGGGATCATCGTCTATGCCTGTCGCAAGCCGTTGTTCCGCTGGTATGAAGGTTTGCCCAACCTCGACGCCAAGGACGCCTTCGACCAGGTGGTGCGCTACATGACGCGTATGTCCGTGCGTTTCACTGCGTTTCTGGAGTGCGGTTCGTTGCAACGCTACCTGGCCTGGATGATCGGCAGTGCCCTGACCCTGGTGGTGATCGCGCTTTCGCCTCTGGAGCAGTTGACCGGCAGCGTGCCGATGACGCCAATCGATCCGCTGACCGTCACGGGCATGTTGATCCTGATGGTGACTGCGGTGCTCACCGTGGTTTTCCACCGCCGCCGCCTGGTGGCGCTGATGATCCTCAGCGCCGCTGGTCTGATGGTGGCGCTGGCCTTCGCCCGTTTCTCCGCGCCGGATCTGGCGCTGACCCAGTTGTCAGTCGAGGTGGTGACCATCATCCTGCTGATGCTCACCCTGTACTTCATGACCGATCGCACCCCGGCGGAGTCGAGCAGCCTGCGCGGCCTGCGTGATCTGGTTCTGGCGCTGGGCAGCGGCACCATGGTGGCAATGCTGACCTACGCCGTGCTGACCCGTCCTTACCAGAGCATTTCCTCGTTCTTTCTCGAGAACAGTGTCTCCGGTGGCGGCGGTACCAACGTGGTCAACGTGATTCTGGTGGACTTCCGCGGTTTCGATACCCTGGGCGAGATCACCGTGCTGGCGATTGCCGCCATGGGCATCTATGCGCTGCTGCATGGCCTGCACCTGCCGCATCCGACCCACGACAAGAACGGTCGTCCATGGTCGACCGATGCGCATCCGATGATCCTCGACAACCTGGCGCGGGCCATGCTGCCGATGGCGCTGCTGATTTCGGCGTTCATCTTCCTGCGCGGGCACAACCTGCCGGGCGGCGGCTTCATCGCCGGCCTGATCACCTCGGTGGCGCTGATTCTGCAGTACATCTCCCATGGTGTGACCTGGACCCAGGAACGCCTGAAATTCAGCTATCACGCCACGGCCGGTTGGGGCGTGCTGATCGCCGGACTGACTGGTCTGGGCAGTTGGCTCTTCGGCTCGCCGTTCCTGACTTCGGCGTTCGGCCATTTCCATATTCCGCTGATCGGCGAAATCGAACTGGCCACCGCGATCCTCTTCGATCTCGGGGTGTATCTGGCCGTTGTCGGCGCCACCCTGCTGATTCTTTCCAATATCGGCCATGTCAGTCAGGACGAGTCGTGCAAGGAGGTCATCTGATATGGAGGCAGTATTCGCAATCACCCTCGGGGTGCTGACTGCCAGCGGCGTCTACCTGCTGCTGCGGGCGCGCATCTTCCCGGTCGTGATGGGGCTGACCCTGATCTCCTATGCGGTCAATCTGTTCATCTTCGCCACCGGCCGGCTCGGCACGGGTGTGCCGGCGGTGATCGGCAAGAGCACCGAGTACGGTGACCCACTGCCGCAGGCGCTGGTGCTCACCGCTATCGTCATTGGCTTCGCCATGACCGCGTTCGTCGTGGTGTTGGCCCTGCGTGGCATGGGCGAACTGAAAACCGATCACGTCGATGGCGAGGAGCCGCGCGCATGAGTCACGCCATCATCCTCCCCGTTCTGCTGCCGCTATTCTTCGGCGCATTGTTGCTGGTCGGCCACGGCTGGTCGCGGGACCTGAAGCGGGGTATTTCCCTGGTCGGCTGCCTGGCGCTGCTGCCGGTGTGTCTGTATCTGGTGTTGTTGGCTGGTGCGGGGCAGTTGCAGGTCTATGCGCTGGGTAACTGGGCGGCGCCGTTCGGCATCATGCTGCTGCTCGACCGCTTCAACGCTGCGCTGTTGTTGCTCACCGCGTTGCTCGCCTGCTTCGCCCTGATCTACGCCTGCCGTGGCGACGATGAGCGTGGGCCGAACTTCCATGCGCTGTTCCAGTTCCAGCTGCTGGGCATCAACGGGGCGTTCCTCACCGCCGACCTGTTCAACCTGTTCGTGTTCTTCGAGATCCTGCTGATCTCTTCCTATGCACTGCTGCTGCATGGCAACCGCGCCAATCAGGTCAAGGCGGGCGTGCATTACGTGGTGCTCAACCTGCTGGGCTCTTCGTTCTTTCTGATCGGCGTCAGCCTGCTGTATGGCCTGACCGGCACCCTGAACATGCCGGACCTGGCTGCGCGGGTGGCCAGCGCCGATGTTGCCGATGCGCCGCTGATCAAGGCGGCTGCCTACCTGCTGCTGATCGTTTTCGGTCTCAAGGCCGCCGTGCTGCCGCTGTGCTTCTGGCTGCCGCGCGCCTATGCCGCAGCGCCCGCTTCGGTGGCGGCGTTGTTCGCAATCATGACCAAGGTGGGCTTCTACGCCGTCGTTCGCGTGTTCACTCTGGTGTTCGGCGAAGAGGCTGGGCCGCTGGCCAATCTCGGCCATGAACTGCTCTGGTGGCTGGCCCTGCCGACCATTGCCTTCGGTGTAATTGGCGCCCTGGGAGCGCGCCAGTTGCAGGCGCTGCTGGCCTATCTGGTGGTGATTTCGGTGGGTACGTTGATGGCAGGTTTCGCCATCGGCAATGTGGCGGCGTTGAGTGCTGCGCTGTATTACATGGTGCACAGCACGCTGATCAGTGCGGCGTTGTTCCTGCTGGCCGGCCTGGTGGTCGCCCAGCGTGACAGCGCCGGCGGTGATCTGCAGCAGGAGCGCGTGCTGCGCCAGCCGCTGGTGCTGGGCTGCATGTTCTTCTTCGCCTCCATTTCCGTGGCCGGGTTGCCGCCGTTCTCCGGTTTCCTCGGCAAGATGCTGCTGTTGCGCGCGGCGGAGCCTGGCTGGCAAGCCTGGAGCCTGTGGCCGGTGGTGCTGATCGGTGGGCTGCTGACGCTGGTGGCCCTGAGCCGCGCTGGTACCAGTCTGTTCTGGCTCGGCCATGGTGCGGATGCGTCGCCTTCGAAAGCCGAACCGGCTGATCGCGTCAGTCTGCTGGCTGCGCTTGGCCTGTTGCTGGCCAGCCCGCTGCTGCTGATCGCTGCCAAGCCCATCCTGGCGTATCTGGAGGCTGCTGCGGCGCAGTTGCTCGATCTGCAACCCTATCTGTCGATCATCGCCGGAGGTGCGGCATGAGGCGTTTCTTCCCCCACCCGCGGATGATGCTGGTGCTGACGGTGCTCTGGCTGCTGCTGGTGAACACCTTCAACCTGGGGCATCTCCTGCTCGGGCTGTTTCTCGCCTGGGCCATCGTACATTTGTGTGGCGACTTCCTGCTGCATGTGCCGAGGGTGCGCAAGCCGCTGGGGCTGGTGTTGTTCACTGGCAAAGTGTTCTACGACATCGTGGTGGCCAATCTACAGGTGGTGAAACTGGTGTTGGGGCCGAAGTCGCGCCTGCAGCCGGCATTCGTTGAGGTGCCGGTGGGAATCGAGGATGAGTTCGTCCTGTCCACCCTGGCCTGCATCATTTCGCTGACCCCCGGCACGGTCTCTGCCTGCCTCAGCTCCGATCACAAGACCCTGTTGGTGCACGGACTCGATGTGCCCGATCGCGACGAACTGATCGCGGCGGTCAAAAGCCGTTACGAAACGCCGCTGCTGGAGATATTCGAATGCTCGAGAACGTAGTCTTTCTGTGCATGGGCATCCTCACGCTGGCCATGCTGCTCAATGTCGCGCGCTTGGTCGAGGGGCCGAACGTGGTTGATCGGGTTCTGGCACTGGATACTCTTTATATCAACGCGCTGGCGCTGATCGTACTGTTCGGCATCTGGCTGGCATCGGATCTGTTCTTCGAAGCTGCACTGCTGATCGCGGTGATGGGCTTCGTCGGTACGGTCGCAGTGGGTAAGCACCTGTTGCACGGCGACATCATCGATTAAGAGGGAATGACCATGCCGTTCTGGCTGGAGTTGTTGATTTGTGCCTGCCTGATTCTTGGCAGTCTGTTTGCCCTGGTGGGGGCCATCGGGCTGTATCGGCTGCCGGATTTCTTCACGCGCCTGCACGGGCCGACCAAGGCTACGACGCTGGGCGTCGGTGGTACGCTGATCGCGTCGATGCTGTTCTTTGCCCATCACACCGGCAGCCTGAGCCTGCATGAACTGCTTATCACCCTGTTCCTGTTCCTGACTGCGCCGGTCAGTGCGCATATCCTGGCCAAGGCGGCGATGCAGCAGAAGGTCGAGCTGACCGAGCGTACTCAAGGTCAGCCCTGGGACGATGATCACTGAGCCACTGTCAGGCGTTTCTCGCGCCTGGCTGTCACTGTCGCCAGGCAATTGCCCGCTCTAGACTGCGCTCTTGAATCAGGCGGCGTATTGCGTCAGAGGAGTCAGGAGATGAGCGAGCTGGTCATTCGTCAGGCCTGTGTCGAGGATATCGAGGCACTCTGCGCGCTGATTCTCGAGCATGGGCCCAACCCCTGGAATCATCTGCCCGAAGCCGAGGTTCGCCAGCACCTGCAGGGTATTGCGTCAAGTACGACCTTGGCCGTGCTGGCCGAGGAGCAGGGGCAACTGCTGGGGTTCGTCAGTTATCGCCTGACCCAGGATTTCGCCGCTCATCAACCTGCCGCGCGTGCCGGACAGGTGCATGGCTACATCTGCGAAGCGGTGGTGCATCGCGATTGCGTCGGCCGAGGATTGGGGGCGCGTCTTCTGCGTGAGGCCGTCACCGAGCTGGGGCGGTTGGGCGTCAGCGATATCTATATCGATCGTCACGAAGAGAATGCGGCATCCGCGGGGATGATGCGCAAGGCCGGTTTCAGTGAGCTGCTGACCTATGCCGATCCCACGCGGCGGCCCAACGGTTCGGGGCGTTCGACGCTGTGCTGCCTGCGTCGCGAGGACCTTTGATGCTTCTGCGGCTAGGCGCTATCACGACTGACGGATATCCGTAGGGTGGGTTAGGCGCCTGTCATCTATCCCAATGAGCCTAAAAAATTCGTTGCGCCGTAACCCACCATTGGCGCAGCGCAGGACAATCGCCTGGTGGGTTACGCGGCGCACTACGATGGCGGTGATCAGACATTCGCAGGTTTGGCGCCGCTAACCCACCCTACGGGGGGGGGGGTGACGCGAAGGGGCTTAGCGATTCAACCCAAGCATGTCTTTGGCAACGGCTTCGGCCACGCGGATGCCGTCGACCCCAGCGGAAAGAATGCCGCCGGCGTAGCCGGCACCTTCACCGGCCGGATACAGCCCCTTGAGATTCAGGCTCTGCAGGTCATCGCCACGGGTGATGCGCACCGGCGAAGAGGTGCGCGTCTCGATGCCGGTGAGTACCGCATCGGCCAGGTCGAAGCCCTTGATCTGCTTGCCGAAGGCCGGCAAGGCTTCGCGGATGGCTTCGATGGCGAAGTCCGGCAGCGAGGGCGCCAGATCGCCCAGTTTCACCCCCGGCTTGTAGGAGGGGTGTACTTCGCCCAGCGCAGTGGATGGGGTGCCCTTGATGAAGTCGCCCACTAGTTGCCCTGGCGCCTCGTAGTTGCGACCGCCGAGCACATAGGCGTGCGATTCCAGACGCTCCTGCAGCTCGACGCCGGCCAGTGGTCCGCCCGGATAGTCCTGCTCGGGCGTGATGCCGACGACGATGCCGGCGTTGGCGTTGCGCTCGTTGCGCGAATACTGGCTCATGCCGTTGGTGACCACACGCTCACGCTCGGAGGTGGCGGCGACCACGGTGCCGCCTGGACACATGCAGAAGCTGTACACCGAGCGGCCGTTGCTGGCGTGGTGTACCAGCTTGTAGTCGGCAGCGCCGAGTTTCGGATGGCCGGCATATTTGCCCAGGCGCGCGCGGTCGATCAGCGACTGCGGGTGTTCGATACGGAAACCGACCGAGAAGGGCTTGGCTTCCAGGTACACGCCACGGGCATGCAGCATGCGGAAGGTGTCCCGCGAACTGTGGCCGAGAGCCAGCACCACATGGCGGCTGAGCAGCTGCTCGCCGTTCTCCAGCACCACGCCGGTGAGTTGGCCGTCTTCGATCAGCAGGTCGCTGACTCGCTGCTGGAAGCGCACTTCGCCGCCCAGGGCCTTGATCTCTTCGCGCATGGTGGCGACCACGCCGGTCAGGCGGAAGGTGCCGATATGCGGCTTGCTGACATAGAGGATCTCGTCCGGCGCGCCAGCCTTGACGAACTCCTGCAGCACCTTGCGCCCGTGGTGGTAAGGGTCCTTGATCTGGCTATACAGCTTGCCGTCGGAGAAGGTGCCAGCGCCGCCTTCGCCGAACTGCACGTTGGAGGTGGGGTCGAGCACGTTCTTGCGCCACAGGCCCCAGGTGTCCTTGGTGCGTTGGCGTACTTCCTTGCCGCGTTCCAGCACAATGGGGCGTAAGCCGGCCTGGGCCAGGATCAGCGCCGCGAAGATGCCGCAGGGGCCGAAGCCGACCACGATGGGGCGTTCGTCCAAAGGCGTTTCGGCCTTGCCGACCGGCTTGTAGGTGATATCCGGTGCCGGGCCTACATGCTTGTCATCGCTCAAGCGAGCGAGCAGGGCGGCTTCGTCTTTCACCTCGCAGTCGAGGGTGTAGATGAACGGCATGTCGCCAAACTTCTTGCGCGCATCGTAGCTGCGCTTGAACACGCTGAAGGCCAGCAGCTCGCTATCGGCGATGCCCAAGCGCTGGACGATGGCCGGGCGCAGCGCATTCTCGGGATGGTCGAGGGGCAGTTTCAGTTCGGTCAGGCGAAGCATGGGCAGTGTCCTGGTTGGCCGGTGGCGATCCGGCAAGGTGAAGAAGGTCGGCGATTGTACGGGATTCGCGGTCCGGGTGGAGAGGACGGCATTCTCGAACTACTGACGGCTTTGCTCCGTTGAGCGTAGGTGAACGATGTCTCGAACGCTGCGCGAGTGCGTACTCAGCCGCGCTGACGTTCGATTGCGCGACCCTGAATGAACATCAGGGCAGCGCCCGCGAAGGCTGCTGCCGCGGCATAGACGATCACGGCTTGCGAGTCGAGGCTGTCGATGATCAGCCCTCCTAGAACCGCTCCTGCGGCAATGGCGACCTGGAAGGTCGTTGACAGCAGGGCGCCAGCGCTTTCCGCGTGATCGGCGGCGGCGCGCGCGTTCCAGATCGAGATCGATACCGGGAAGGCGCCGAACGCGAAGCCCCACAGCGCAATCGCGACGAAGGCAACGTCGGCCTGAGCGCCGAACAGGATCAGCGTGAGTGCAACGGCAGCGATCAGGAACGAGCAACTGCTGACTGCCCAGGCCGGACTGCGCGCGGCGACGGCGCCGCCGGCAAGATTGCCGAAAAAGCCGCTGACACCAAAGGCCAGCAAGGCAAGCGAAACGGTCGCGACATCCAGGCGGGGAACCTCCTCGAGGAAGGGACGAATGAAGGTCAGAGCGGCGAAGTGCCCGGAAATGACCAGTAGCCCAGTGCAGATGCCGACGACGACCGCACGCCGTGTCAGCGCTGCCTTGAAGGAGGCCAGGCCCGGTGCTGCGGCGGCCGGCAGTTTGGGCAGGGTCAGCATCTGAATCACCAGCGCCACCACGCCAATAGCGGACGCGGACAGGAAGGTTGCCTGCCAGCCCCACAATTCTCCCAGGTAGGCACCCAGCGGGGCAGCGAAGATGGTGGCGAGCGAAATGCCCATCATGATTATCGAAATGGCACGCGGCACCTTGTCCGGGGGCACCAGGCGCAGGGCGAGCGCAGCCATCATGGCCCAGAAGCTGCCGAGGGCGAAGCCCAGCAGCCCACGCGCGATCAGCAGCACCGTGATGTTTGAGGCATAGGCCGAGAGGATGCAGGAGAACACCAGCATGCCCATCAACCCCCAGACGATCTTTTGTCGATCCAGGCGGCCCGAGAACAGCACCACCAGCGGTCCGGCGAATGCGGCGACCACGGCGGTGGCGGTGATGGCCTGGCCCACCGCGCCATTGGATACGCCCAGGTCGGCGGCCATCGGCGTCAGCAGGCTGATCGGCAGGAATTCCGCCGTGACCAGGCCGAAGGCGCCCAAGGCAAGAGAGATGACGGCCCACCACGCAGCAGACATGGATCGGGTGTCAGCAGCAGATGAATCGGTATGGGGCATGATGGAATCCTTCATTTTCGTCTCCCGATAGCTCAGCCGAACTGCACCAGTTCGAGCGAGGGCAACGGCCCACCGGGGAATTGCGTCAGGCGCCCACCTTCGGCGAGCTCGCCAAGGTCGATAGCGGCGAAGCCCAGTTCATCTATCAGTGCGCTGACCTGGTTTTTCGCGTGATTGTCGTCACCGGCCAGGAACAGCACACGCCGGCCGCCGCGCTCGGCGGGATCGGCGATGAGCAGTCTGGGGTTCAGATGATTGAACGCCTTCACTACATGGGCGCCCGGCACCAGGTCGGCAAACACCTCGCTTGAGGTGCGGCCATGCAGATCGATAGGGTTGAACAGCGGCGCTTCGATCGGGTTATTGCTGTCGATGACGACTCGTCCGCCGAAGTCCGGCAGTCCCGAAAGGGCCGCTGGTAGCTTCGACCAGTTCACCGCGACCAGCACGATGGCTTGCGCTGCCGCCTGTTCACGGCTGCCGGCACGGATGCTCGGGCCGATGGATTGTACAAGGACTTGCAGACTCTCTGGCCCTCGGCTGTTGGAGAGAATTGCCGGAATGTTCCGACGCGCCAGGGCGCGTGCGAAGGTCGCGCCGATATGACCGGCACCAATGATGCCGATGGAGGGCAATTTGCTCATGCTGGGACTCCTTGAGGGCTGAAGTGTCGGAAAACTGTGGGGCAGGCTGACTGGCCTGCCCCGGCATACTCAGGAGGTCAAACCGCCGTCAGCGAGGATGTCCGCACCTGTGATGAACGAGGCTTGCGGGCTGGCGATGAATGCTACGAGGCTGGCAATTTCGTGTGGCTCTCCATAGCGACCCACCGCCATACGGGGGGTCAGGAGCTGGGCAACCTCGCTATCGGCGGGGTTCATGTCGGTGTTCACGGGGCCTGGGTGGACGCTATTGACCGTGATACCGCGCGGCCCCAGATCATGTGCCAGGCTGCGGTTGAAACCGGCGACGGCGCCTTTGGTCAGGCTGTATGCGGCAAGTCCGGGCACACCTGCGTACTTGGTGACCGAACTGGCTATGTGGATGACGCGACCGCCTGCCTGCATGTGCCTTACCGCTTCCTGGGTGGCGACGAATACCCCGGTTACGTTGACCGCGAGCATCTTCTGGTAATCCTCGAAGCTGGTTTCTTCGAACTGGCTGAACACGCCGATACCGGCGTTATTCACCAGAATGTCGAGGCCTCCGAATGCTTCTACCGTCTTCGCGACGGCGGCGCGCACGGCCTCGGGGTCGGCTGCGTTGGCCTGGATCGCCAGCGCTCGACCGCCTGCCGATTCGATCTCGATGGCGACTTCTTCAGCCAATTTGGGCGAGCCGTTGTAGGTGAAGGCAACCTGGGCGCCGTCGGCGGCCAGGCGTTTGGCGATCGCTGCGCCGATAGAGCGAGAGCCGCCAGTTACGAGAGCCGTTTTGCCGGCCAGAGGAAGGGCGTGGGAAGAAATTACGTTGCTCATGGTTCACTCCGTTTGATTGCCGAGACATTCGGTGGAGTGACTATCGCGTTTTCATTCTTCTTTGATTAGCAGCTAATCATTTGGATTATCTTCAAGTATCTGTTTAAGATTGGTCTATGGAGACATTGGCCAACCTGGAATCATTCGTACGCAGTGCCGAGAGTGGCAGCTTCTCGGCGGCAGCGCGCCGGCTTGCGCTCACGCCGGCAGCGGTCAGCCGCAACGTCGCCATGCTGGAGCGCAACCTGGGTGTACGGTTGTTCCAGCGCTCGACACGCAAGCTGACGCTGACCGAGGCGGGCGAGTCTTTCTTGGCTGCGGTTGGCGACAATCTGGAGTCCTTGCAGAACGCTATTGCAGCGGTATCAGCCGATGATGGCCAGCCGGCTGGTGTGCTCAAGATCAGCGTGGCGCCATCCTTCGGAATCGGTTACCTGCTGCCTTTGTTGCCCGAGTTCCTGCAGCGCTATCCCCGCGTTCGCCCTGAATGGCATTTCGAGAATCGTACGGTCGACCTGATCGCCGAAGGCTACGATGCCGCCATCGGTGGCGGTTTCGAGTTGGCCAGCGGTGTGGTCGCCCGCACACTGGCGCCGCTGCACGTCATTGCCTTTGCCTCTCCCGCTTACCTGGCTAGGCACACGTTGCCAGCCGATCCATCAGGTCTGATCGAGCTGGACTGCATCGTCATGCGTTCGCTGTCGTCGGGTCGTATCCGTACCTGGAACATGCGCAATGCGCAGGGCGATGAAGTGATCGCGACGATGCGCGAAACCGTGGTGGTCAACGATCCAACTGCCGTGCGAGAGGCCGCGCGATTGGGCCTGGGGGTGGCGATGCTTGCCGTACCCGATGTACTGCCCGAGCTGGAGTCGGGGGAGCTGGTGCGGGTGTTGCCGCGCTGGTGGGCGGATGCCGGCGCGTTGTCGCTGTATTACCCCAGTCGCCAGTTGATGCCGGGCAAGACGCGCAGCTTCATCGACTTCGTGGTCGAGGCCTTCCAGCGCGAAGACTATGCACGGCGTTTTGCCGGGAGTTTGGGCTAGCTGAACGGTTCGTGCCGGTGCAGCCACTCAGCGTCACCGGCATGACTGATGGTCAATTACGCATGGCGCCGAAATGGGCGCAGCCACGCAGTACCTGGTCGTCGAGGCGTAGTTCGGTGCTGAGGTGATTGACCGTGCCGCTCATGCTGTCGACGCAGCGCTGCGGTGCCAACCACAGATCCAGACGCTGGCCGTTGGCTTCGCTGCTGAAATTCAGGCGGCCATCCGGTAGTTGCTCTTCCAGGTAGGGCAGGGCCAGTGGCTCCTGCTCGGGGCGGTTGAGTACCAGGCCCTTGCTGCCGACTTCCAGTTGCCAGAACGGCTCGTTGCCGCTGGCACGCAGGGTCAGGCGTTTGAAGTTGAGGTCGTCGCAGCCATGCCCCTCACCCTGCAGGCGATAGATCTGGCTGACTTCGAAGCGACCGTCGTTGCCTTTGCCCTGGCTGCCGCCCAGGCGACCGGCCAGATCGGCGAACAGGCTGGCCTGGCCATCATTGCCGAGCTGCATGACTTCGCGCTCGATGCCGGTGCTGCCGCCATCGATCAGCACGAAGCGGCGCTGCTCCTGGCAGGGGGTGAGGACGAGTTGACCATTTTCAACCTGGACTTGACCCTGCAGGCGGGTGGCCGGAGGTGGGCCTTCCGGCTTGCCGGTGTAGACCTGGCAGGCGGCCAGAAGCGGGAGGAGGGCGACGCTGGTAAGCAGGGAGCGGGTGATGGACATGGGTCTCTCCAGATACGAGCGGCCACCATAGCCACAGCGCGACCTCGGCTCAAGCCGTTTGCTTTGACTGAGCCGCGCGAGTACGGCCTAATTCGCCCGACCAACACTAGCCGAGCGCCTCCCGTAATGCCCAGCCCCGCCATGCGCCCCAGCACGCTTCATTTGCCCCAAGGCGACTGGACGACGGTGCTCGATTGCCTGTGCGATCACTTTCCCGCCATCGACCGCGTTACCTGGCTGCAGCGTATGGCGCGTGGTCGGGTGCTGGATGCGGCGGGCACGCCTATCGATGCCACGCATCCCTATCGGGTTGGCCTCAAGGTGCGCTATTTCCGTGAAGTGCCGAATGAGGCGCCAATCCCCTTCGACGAACAGGTGCTGTGGCAGGACGAGCACCTGCTGGTCGCCGACAAACCGCATTTTCTACCGGTGATGCCTGCCGGTGAGTACGTCGAGCAGACCCTGCTGGCACGCCTGATCAAGCGCACCGGCAATCCTGACCTGGTGCCGATCCACCGCATCGACCGACTGACGGCCGGCCTGGTGTTGTTCTCGGTCAACCGGGCCAGTCGCGGCCAGTATCAGGCGCTGTTTCGCCAGCGTGCGGTGGAGAAACGCTACGAGGCTATCGCTCCGGCATTGGCGCAGTTGCAGTTTCCCTACCTGCATCGTTCGCGCATGGTCGACGGTGAGCCGTTCTTTCGCATGCAGGAAGTCGCAGGCGAGGCCAACAGCGAAACGCGCATCGAGGTGCTGGAGCGCCGGGGTGAGTTGTGGCGCTACGGGCTGTCGCCGGTGACCGGACGCAAGCATCAGCTGCGCGTGCATCTGTCCGGGCTCGGCGCGCCTATTATCGGCGACGATTTCTATCCGCAGTTGCTGGAGTCGCGCAATCTGCCGGATGACTACAGCAACCCGCTCAAACTGCTGGCGCGAGGCTTGCGCTTCGTCGATCCGCTCAGCGGGCAGATGCGTGAGTTTGATAGCCAGCTGCAGTTGCAGTGGTAGGCCTATTGCGCATGGCGCACCCTGCGGAGCGGCGAGTCGTACGTCGTCGCGTAGGGCGTACTCGCGAAGCAGTACGCCGCAGGGGTGTCGCAACGGCGGACTGTTCGCTGGCGCTCCGAGCGGTCGGCGTTCCGATCCGTCCTACGCGTGGCTCTTGCACCAGAGCTTGAATAAGGGTTCTGCCAGGAACATCACCAGAAACAGCCGTAGCACCTGCAATGCAGTCACCAGCGCTACCGACAGCTGCAAGGCTTCGGCAGTCAGGCACAGTTCGGTGATGCCGCCAGGCATCATGCCCAGCATCAGCGATAGGTGGTCTTCGCCGGCCAACCAACCAAGGGCTTCGCCGAGCACGGCAGCGGCGAGCATCGCCAGCAAGGTGAAGGCCAGCACGCGGGCGAGAAAACCCGGTGCACTGCGGAAGAAGGCGCGATCGAAGTGACAGCCCAGAGCGCACCCAATCAGCCACTGACCGAGTTGGCCGAGGCCTTGCGGCAGGCCCAGATGCAGGTCGAAGCCGGCGCTGGCAACGGCGCAGACAGTCAGTGGGCCGAGCATCCAGGGGTTGGGTTGTTTCAGCCGGCCCCAGAGTATTGCTAGTAGAGCGCCAGCCGCGAGCAGGCCGATCAGCCAGGTCCAGTCCACCGGCGCGCGCGCAGGGGCGCTGACAGCGGGCAGGCCCCAGGTGAACAATGCCGGAATCAGTAGCACCACCAGCAGCAGACGCAGGCTGTGCGCCGCCGCCACTCTTGCGGGCTGAGCGTCGTGACGCAGGGCCAGGTTGACCATCTCGCTGGCGCCGCCAGGCATGCTGGCGAAGAAGGCGGTGGCGCGGTCGACGCCAGCACGACGCAGGATGGCAATGCCGATCAGGCTCAGCAGCAGCGTACCGAAGGCGCCCATCACGATCACGGGCAAGTGGCTGAGCACCTGTTCCAGCACTTCGCTGGTGAAGTGCAGGCCGATGCCGCTGGCGACCAGCCATTGGCCGGCCTTGCGCCCGCCCGGCAGTTCACTGAAGGCGCGATTGGCCAGGCAGCGCACGAGGATTACCGCCAACAACGAGCCGACCATCCACGGCAAAGGCCAGCCGGCGAGGCTGGCCAGGTAACCGCCGACCACTCCGGCCAGCGGCGTTACCCAAAGATCACGCGGCAGTGGCATCAGCCCCAGCCTTGATCTGCTTGCGTCGACGCATCCAGCGGATGCCCGGCAGGGCCAGCATCAGTACAACAAGCGCCCACAGCACCAGGGTGATCGGGCTGCCCCACAGGATGCCCAGCTCACCAGCGGAAATCGACAGGGCGCGACGCAGGTTGTCCTCCATCATTTCGCCCAGCACGAAGCCGAGAATCACCGCCGACAGTGGGAAGTCCAGCTTGCGCAGGATATAGCCGAACACACCGAGGCCGATCATCAGCACCAGGTCGAAGGTGGTGCTGTGCACCGCGTACACGCCCACCATGCTGATCACGGTGATGGCAGGTACCAGCACCCAGTTCGGTACGCTGAGCATGCGCGAGAACAGGCCGACCAGCGGGATGTTCATCACCAGCAGGATGACGTTACCGATGAACAGCGAGGCGATCAGGCCCCAGACCACATCTGGCTGCTGTTCGAACAACAGCGGGCCAGGGGTGATGTTGTACAGCGTCAGTGCGCCGATCATCACCGCGGTGGTGCCCGAACCGGGTACGCCGAGTGTCAGCATCGGGATCAGCGAGCCGCAGGCCGAGGCGTTGTTGGCCGATTCGGGAGCAGCCAGGCCGCGCAGGTCGCCCTCGCCAAACTTGCCCTTGTCTCCGGCCAGGCGCTTTTCTGTCATGTACGTCATGGCGCTGGCGATGGTCGCTCCGGCACCAGGCAGTACGCCAATCACGAAACCGGCGACCGAGCTGCGAATCATGGTCCAGAAGGTGAAGCAGTATTCCTTGAAGTTGAATAGCACGCGGCCGCTGGCTTTCACGGCTTTCTGGCCGTTGTGGGTGTTTTCCAGCATCAGCAGAATCTCGCTGACACTGAAGAAACCGATGACCACGATGACGAACTGGATGCCGTCGGACAGGCTGACGCTATCGAAGGTGAAGCGGTATACCCCGGTAGTGGAGTCCACCCCGACCGTGGCCAGGGCCAGGCCGATCAGGGCCGAGAGCAGGGTCTTGACCGGCTTGTCGCCGACCATGCCGCCGAGACAGGCAATGGCGAAGACCATCAGCACGAAGTACTCGGCCGGACCAAAGGCTACCGCCCACTTCGCCAGAATCGGCGCGAACAGCACCACGCCGCAGGTGGCGATCATGCTGCCGGTGAAGGAGCTGACTGCCGACAACGACAGGGCGATACCCGCTTTGCCCTGACGTGCCAGTGGGTAGCCATCGAGGGTGGTCATCACGGCAGCGGCATCGCCAGGCACGTTGAGCAGAATGGCGGAGATACGTCCGCCGTACTCGCAACCCAGGTAGACGGCGGCGAGCAGAATCAGTGCAGTTTCCGGCGGCAGGCCAAGGGCGAAGGCCAATGGCAGCAGGAGGGCGACGCCGTTGATCGGGCCCAGGCCCGGCAGCAAACCGACGATGGTGCCGACGAAGGCACCGAACAGCGCAACCAGCAGGTTGGTCGGCCGGGCGGCGACGTCAAAACCCTGCATCAGAAAATGTAATGTTTCCATCTCAGCTCTCCACCAACGCTTCGAACACGCCCAGTGGCAGCGGAACGTCTAGCGCATAATCGAACAAGGCATACAGCAATACGCCCATCAGCACGCCACTGATCAGGCATGGCACTACCCGACCCGTGAACAGCAAGCCCAGGACGAAGGTGGCCAGTGCCGTGCTCAGGACGAAGCCCAGGGGCTCGAAGAGCAGGGCGTAGGCCAGCAGGGTGAGGATGCATAAGCCTGCACGCTGCAGCGCGTGGCGGCTGAGCGCCTCCGTCTGCGGACCCGGCTTGAATACCAGCCAGGCGGCACCAGCAGCCATCAGGGCCAGCAGCAACAGCGGGTAGGCCCTCGGGCCGACAGGATCGTAGGCGAAGGGTGCCTGGAAGCCCCAGGCGATGACTGCGAGGCAGGCGCACAACAGCAGCCAGATCGCAGCGAACAGGCGAACGTACATAGCAATGGTCTCTTGCGTAGGGACAGGATCGAACGGCGGTGCAGTTCAATGGCGGGTTCGGCATCGGGCGACGCCGAACCCGCTGATGCACTTATTCCTGCATCAGGCCGAATTCACCGGCCAGGGTCTTGTACTCAGCGACCTGCTTGAACACCAGGGCCTTGAGTTCATCACCGGTCACCGACAGTGGCAGCAAGTCACGCTGTTCGCGCAGCTTGGCGAAATCTTCGCTGGCCAGAAGGGTATCGAACTGCTGTTTCCACCAGTCGAACTGCTCGTCGCTGACTTCCGGGCCCATGTAGAAACCGCGGATCACCGGCCAGGTGATGTCGTAACCCTGCTCTTTGGCGGTCGGGATTTCGGCCAGCTTGCCCGGCAGACGTTCATCGGAGAGCACCGCGAGGATGCGCACTTTTTTCGCTTCCAGCTGCGGGGTGACTTCGCCCAGGCCGCTGCTGGTGACCTGCACGTGGCCGCCAAGCATCGCGGTGAGGGTTTCGCCGCCGCCTTCGAAGGCGACATAACGCAGGTTTTTCGGGTCGATCCCGGCCAGGCGGGCGATCAGCGCGGTCTGCATCCAGTCCTGTCCACCGATGGTGGCGCCAGCGCCGAAAACGATGCTGGACGGATCCTTTTTCAGCGCCTGGACCAGATCGTCGAGGTTCTTGTAGGGCGAGTCGTCGCGTACGGTGATTGCGCCGTAGTCGGTACCGACTGCGGCCAGCCAGCGTACGGCGTTCTCGTCATAACGACCGAACTTGCCCTGGGCCAGGTTCAGCAAGGAACCGCTGGAAAAGGCGGTGATGGTGCCCGGATCCTTGGCGCGCTGGGCGACCACGGCGTTATAGGCTACGGCACCGACGCCGCCCGGCATGTAGGTGACGCGCATCGGCGCCTTGAGCAGACCTTCATCCTTGAGGCCGCTCTGGGCCAGCTTGCAGGTCAGGTCGAAACCACCACCGGGCTTGGCCGGGGCGATGCATTCGGGGCGCTTGGGTTCGGCAGCCAGCAGTTGACTGGCAAAGGCCAGGCAGGCAGTCGCCAATGCGGCGCGGGTCAGGACAGATTTCATGAGTGATTCCTCGCGAGTCTTGTTGTTGTTTACCAAATCGGCAGGGTGTAGCCGACGATGACACGGTTCTCGTCCGCGTCGCGGGCGAAGTCGGAGCGGAAACTGGCGTTGCGCACACGCACGTAGAGGTCCTTGAGTGGGCCGGTCTGCACCACGTACTTGAACTCGATGTCGCGTTCCCATTCGCCGCCACGGTCGTCGGAGCCGGCAACACGAGCATCATCGCCACGGATGTAGCGGGTCATGAAGGTCAGGCCGGGAATCCCGATGCTGGCGAAGTTGTAATCGTAGCGGGCCTGCCAGGAACGTTCGTCGGCGTTGGCGAAGTCGTTGATCTGCACGAAGTTGACCAGGAACGGATCGCTGCCATCGATGTAAGCAAAGCCGGTGTCGCCGCTCATGTCCTGGAAGCCCAGGCCGAACTTGTGGCTACCCAGGCCGTAGCTGACCATGGCGTTGAAGGCCTGATTGTCGACCTTACCGGCGTTGGCCGCGCCGCTGTCGCGGCTGACGATATAACGCACGTCGCTGCTCAGGGTGCCCGCACCGACTTTGTGGCTGCTGAGCAGACCAAAGAAGTGCTGGCGATAGATGTCATCCAGGTCGGCAAAGTAGTAACGGCCGGTGAAGCCGGGGGCGAACTTGTAGTCGACGCCGGCCAGGTCGAGGTGGTCGGCTTCGACGCCGGAGGTGAAGCGGCGGTTCTTGGCGTTGAGGACCATCTCTTCGGAGTTGGTCGAAGCGCGGTCGATGACCTTGTCCAGGCGGCCACCGGTAAAGGTCAGGCCTTCCAGTTCGGAGGAGGTCAGCAGGCCGCCTTCGAACACCTGCGGCAGCAGGCGGCTGTCACTGGCCTTGACCACCGGCAGCTCCGGCACGTGCGAGCCGTAGCGCAGTTCGGTGGCAGAGATCTTGACCTTGCCCGTCAGGCCCAGGCGGCTGAATTCGTCGGCGGAGCGGCCATCGTCGTGTACCGGCAGCAGATCGGTGCCGGTGCGGCCGCGACCGGAGTCGAGCTTGATACCGAGCAGGCCCATGGCGTCGACACCGAAACCGACAGTGCCTTCGGTGAAGCCGGACTGCAGGTCGAGGCGAAAGCCCTGGCCCCATTCTTCACGCTTGTTCTGGCCTTCGAACTGGCGGAAGTCGCGGTTCAGGTAGATGTTGGTAGCGGTGAGGCTGGCGCTGCTGTCTTCGATGAAGGCGGCGTTGGCGAGGGGGGCAGCGCCGGTAGCGGCGATGGCCAGGCAGAGCAGGCGAACAGGCGGCAGGGCCTGGCGTGAGGCTGCGAGCATCATGTGGTCTCCGTTTTTGTTCTTGTCGCCACCTGGCACCACTGCCAGGTCGCTTGAGCAGGTGGATCGAGCCACCTTGAAACGATGCTATGAGGGCAAGCTTTCACTAGGCTTTCATGGACGAAAGATTTTCATGATGGTGTGTTGTTGCGTCATGGCGGGTGACGCAAGGCTGCAAATCAGATGCTGCTTTGGCATTTGAGCAATTCACAGCAGCCGTGGCGGCGCTAAACTGCGCGCCTTTAACGATGCTGCAGCTGGAGGTGGCGGTGCGGATTCTGCTGGTCGAAGACCATCCGCAATTGGCGGAAAGCGTGGCCCAGGCGCTCAAAGGTGCAGGCTGGACGGTGGACGTGCTGCACGATGGCGTGGCCGCTGACCTTGCGCTGTGCAGCGAGGAGTACGCCTTGGCGATTCTCGATATCGGTTTGCCTCGTCTGGACGGCTTTGCCGTGTTGGCGCGCCTGCGTGACCGCGGTCAGACCCTGCCGGTGCTGATGCTGACTGCGCGTGGCGAGGTCAAGGACCGCGTGCATGGCCTCAATCTGGGTGCCGATGACTACCTGGCCAAACCCTTCGAATTGACCGAACTGGAAGCTCGAGTCAAGGCGCTGCTGCGGCGCAGCGTACTCGGCGGCGAACAGTTGCAGCGCTGCGGCGACCTGGTCTACGACCTTGGCGCGCGTCGTTTCAGCCTCGATGGCGAAGCGCTCAGCCTGACTGCCCGTGAGCAGGCGGTGCTGGAGGCGATGATTGCCAGGCCGGGCAGGGTGATGAGCAAGGAGCAGCTGGCGGCGCAGGTGTTCGGTCTGGACGAGGACGCCAGCCCGGATGCCATCGAAATCTACATTCACCGCCTACGCAAGAAACTCGAGGGCAGCGCCGTACGTATCGTCACCTTCCGTGGTCTTGGCTATCTGCTGGAAACGGTCGAGGCATGAGTCGTGGCGTCAGTCTGCGCGGGCGTCTGCTACGGCGCCTGGCGCTACTGTTGTCGCTGATCCTGCTGCTGAGCAGTTTCAGTGCCTACTGGAGTGCACGCCGTGCCGCCGATACCGCCTATGACCGCACGCTGCTGGCATCGGCGCGCGCAGTGGCCGATGGTCTGTATGCCGAGGACGGCCGGTTGCGCGCCAATATTCCCTATGTCGCGCTCGATACCTTCGCCTACGACAGTGCCGGACGCATCTACTATCAGGTGCTCGACCTGCAGGGTAATCAGGTTTCCGGCTATGAGGACCTGCCGCCAGCGCCGCCGGGCACGCCGCGTACTGACGATTATCCGGCGCTGGCGCACTTCTACGACGCCGAGTACCGCAACCAGGGCGTGCGTGTGGTCAGCCTGCTGCAGCCGGTCAGCGAACCGCAGCTCAATGGCATCGCTGAAATCCGGGTGGCGGAGACGCAGGGTGCGCGTGAGCGCATGGCTCGTGAGCTGCTGATCGGCACTCTGTGGCGCATGGGGTTGCTCTCGTTCAGCGCGCTGCTGCTGGTGTGGTTGGCCGTGAATCTGGCCTTGCGGCCGCTGGAGGCGCTGCGCAGGGAGGTGGCAGAGAGGGCCAGCGACGACCTGCAGCCGCTGCCGGATAGCGGTCTGCCGCGCGAGGTGCTGCCGCTGGTGGAGGCATTGAACCAGTTCAACGAGCGCTTGCGCGGTCTGTTCGAGCGGCAGTCGCAGTTCATCGCCGATGCCGCGCATGAGTTGCGCACGCCGCTGGCGGCACTGAAAGCGCGTATCACCCTGGGCTTGCGTGCCGAACAGCCCGAGGAGTGGCGCAGTACCCTTGAACAGGTGGCGCAGCAAGGTGATCGTCTGACTTCGCTGGCCAATCAACTGCTGTCCCTGGCGCGTATCGAGAGTGGTGCGCGAGCCATTACCGAAGGCGGCGCGCAGCGTATCGACCTCGCCCAGCTGGCGCGTGAGCTGGCTCTGGCCATGGCGCCACTGGCTCACGCCCGCGGCGTCGCGCTGGCGCTGGAGGCCGACCAGCCGGTGTGGATCGATGGCGAACCGACGTTGCTCAACGAGTTACTGAATAACCTGCTGGATAACGCATTGGCGCATACACCAGCCGGTGGCAACCTGATCATCCGCGCACTGGCGCCGTCGGTGCTTGAGGTCG
This sequence comes from Ectopseudomonas toyotomiensis, assembly GCF_017167985.1. NCBI lineage: Bacteria > Pseudomonadati > Pseudomonadota > Gammaproteobacteria > Pseudomonadales > Pseudomonadaceae > Ectopseudomonas > Ectopseudomonas toyotomiensis. Next base: position 3,885,706 of record NZ_CP070505.1, read on the forward strand.
AAGATGACGGCCCGGGCATTCCCGAGGCCGAGCATGAGAAGGTGTTCGAGCGTTTCTACCGACGCAGCAGCCTGGGTAGTGGTGCAGGCCTTGGTTTGGCCATCGTCGGCGAGATCTGTCGCGCTCACCAGGCTCGAATCAGCCTGCATCAGGTGCAGCCGCATGGCCTGCGGGTACGTGTCGAGTTTCCGCTGTCAGTGGCTGAGGCTTAGCGGCTGCTGAATCTCCAGCAGGTACTGGGAAACCTTGCCACTGTCGCGCAATTGATTCAGGCCACGGTTGAAGCGCTGCATCAGCTCGGCATTGCCCGGCACCTCGCGCGACAGCAGCAGATGCAGGCTGTCGCTGCGCAGGGGCTTGCGATGAAAGCTCAGGCGCTGGCGCTCGGCAGCGCTGAATTTCTGATAGAGCAGGTCGAAGCCCACCACCTTGTCCACGGGAAACAGATCGATGCGTCCGGCCAGCAACTGGCGCAGGCCCTGTTCATCACCGGTCAGGCGCACCACCTTGAGTTCACCGGCGGCTTCGGCACGTTCGAAGGCTTCGCCGTAGTCATAGCCACGAGTACCTGCAATGCGCAGGCCGCGTAGATCTTCGACATCGCTCCAGTCAAACGCGTGGATCTTGCGGTGAAACAGGTAGTAACCGCTTTCGACCACCGGCTCGCTGATGTGAAAGCGCTGCTCGCGTTCGGGATTGGCAAGCCAGACGGCGCTGCCGTCGCGCAGGCCCTGTTCGGCCATTTTCAGCGAGCGGGCCCAGGGGTGAAATTCCCACTGTACTTCGACGCCCTGCAACGCGAACGCCTCGGCGACGATGCGTGAGGCCACACCATGGTGGGGTAGGGTTTCACCGAGATAGGGCGGCCATTCGCCGTTGGTCAGACGTACCTGTTCGGCAGCCTGCGCGCTGCCGAACAACAGGACGAGCAGGACGAATGCGTAACGCATGGCTCTACTTCCTCAAGCGAGTCGTTCGAGTGTAGAGGCATTTTGTGATCTACGTCCCTGTAGTTCACCCTTCGGGCCGTCGCGCAGTGACGTCAAAAATTGCTCCCGACAATTTTTTGCCATCCGTGGCGAGATGCTTTTACTGCAGCATGCTCATGGCTGCTTCCATGGCAGCGGAGAGGTCTTCGTCGGCCTGCATGTCGACCTGCGGATCAAGGCCGAGCTTGGCGAACGCTGGCACCTTGCTCCAGTCCAGCTGGGTGTAGGGGTGCTCGCTGCCCAGGTAGCTCTGCAGTGTGGCGACCTGAACGATATCGACATAATCGACTTTGGCCGAGTCGCGCGTGAAGTCCAGATACTGGCTCGGCACGATGGCGATGGGCTCGGGAAATTCCCAGGTGCGCAGGATCTTGTCGCCGATGATCGGGTGAATCTGCTCGATGACATGGTTGAGGCTGATGGAGTCGGCCAGCAGCTCGTTATGCTCTTCGGCGTAGGTGAGGATCGGTAGCACGCCGATCTGGTGCACCAGGCCGGCGAGCGTAGCCTGGTCCGGCATCAGGCGGGTGTAATGACGGCACAGCACGTGGCAGATACCGGCGATCTCGGTGCTCTTGTTCCACACCTCGCGCATCTTGCGGTCGACCACGTCGCTGGTGGCCTGGAACATCTGCTCCATGGCCAGGCCGGTGGCCAGGTTGCAGGTGTAGTTGATGCCCAGACGGCTGACGGCCATCTGCAGGTCGGTGATTTCCTTGTTGCTGCGCAGCAGCGGGCTGTTGACCACCTTGATGATGCGCGCGGTGAGGGCTGCGTCGTTACCGATTACCTTGCTGATCTGCGGGATGCCCACGTCCGGGTCTTCGGCTGCTTCACGCACCCGTAATGCCACCTCGGGCAGGGTGGGCAGTACCAGCTCATCGTTTTCGATGGCGTGGATCAGTTCCTGTTGGACTTTTTCGGCAAGCTTGCTCATGAAATAGCTCTCTTAGGCGATCCGAGGCGGCGCCGGGGAAGTTTAGTCAGCGCTGGATTTCCTGGTCGGCATCCAGCTGATAAGGCAGGTCGAGCAGGGTCAGGGGTGGGCCTTCACTGCTGCCGAGATGAATGCGGCCGTCGTTCACGGCGTCTTCCTGTAATACGGCGAGCAGCTCGATGGCGTCGCCGGCCTGTGCCGCCAGCACTACTTCGCCAACGCTGGAGCCATGCACCGGTGAGAACAATTCGACGCCGACGGCCGGTAGCTCTGCAGCGACCAGACGCAGGCTTTGCAGGCGGCGCTTGAGCTTGCCCAGGTACTGCATGCGCGCGACGATTTCCTGGCCGGTGTAGCAGCCTTTCTTGAAACTCACGCCGCCGAGGGCTTGCAGGTTGATCATCTGCGGGATGAACAGCTCACGTGTGGCGCCGAACACCTGGCCCACGCCCGCACGGACCTGAGCCAGCAACCAGTCGTTCAGTGGCGCCTGCGGCAGCTGAGCGGCCAATTGGGCTTGCAGCTTTGGCGCTTCCTCTGCTGGCGACCAGAGCTCGGCACGGCCATCACTCAGGCGTACGGCGAGCAGTTGGCCGGCGCTGGCCAGGGAATCACTGGCGGTGCCCAGCTGCAGATCGAGCTCGCTCAGCACGGCATCGGCGCCCGCCAGGCCAAAACGGACCCAGGCGGCGCTTTCGTCGCTGAGCTTGGATTTGGAGAACACCGCATATTTCTGCAGATCGGCCTGCTGCGACTCGATCAGTTCGCGTGCCATGGCCAGCAGGTAGCCGTCTTCTACCGGGACGATGCGAAAGCTCGACAGCATGCGGCCCTTGGGCGTGCAGCGGGCGCCAAGGCTGGACTGGCTGGCACTGAGGTAATTGAGGTTGCAGGTCACTTGGCCCTGCAGGAACTTGGCTGCGTCCGCGCCGCGTACGGCGAGCAGGCCTTCGTGATCGAGGAGTGTGAAGTAAGCGCTATCGGCCATGATGCAAATCGAATCGCTGAATAAAGGTCAGGGGCGTCATCATAGTGGGCAGGGTGGGGCCTTGTCAGCGCAATTGCGCAGCGTCTCGGTGAACAGCGAGGCAATTCGCCGTTATACTGCCGGCCTCGTTCGAGGAGTCCGTTGCATGGTTGAGCAAAGTGAACTGAATCGCCTGTTCTGGCATAGCCGCCGTGGCATGCTGGAGCTGGACGTGCTGCTGGTGCCTTTCGTCAAGGAGGTGTACCCGAGCCTGGATGCCGAGAACCAGGCGCGCTATCGCAAGCTGCTTGAGTGCGAGGACCAGGACATGTTCGGCTGGTTCATGCAGCGCGGCGAGCCCGAGGACGCTGACCTGCGCCATATCGTGCGCATGATCCTGGACCGTGTCCAACCCAAGTGATGCCTTCGAGTGCCGTTGGCAGCCCTCACGCTGGCTGCTGAGGCTCTACCTGTCGGTCCAGGCGCTGGCCCTGCTGGCGCCGTGGCTGGCCGACATTCCCCTCTGGTCAAAGCTGCTGTCACTCGTGGCATGCCTGGCGCATGCCGCCTGGGTGCTACCGCGACACGTCTTGCTGACTGCGCCACAGGCCGTCACGGGTTTGCGTCGTGATGGATTCGGCTGGCATCTGTACAGCGTTGCAGCAGGCTGGCAGGCGGTGCAACTGCGCCCGGACAGTCTGGCGTTGCCGCTGGCGGTGGTGCTGCGCTATCGCCTGCCAGGCCAGCGTTTCAGTCGTGGGCTGTGCATTGCCCGCGATGCGTTGGCGCCCGAGCAGCATCGGCGCCTGCGCTTGCGCCTGAAGTTCAGCCGGCGGCGCTGGGCTGAGCCAGGGACGTCGGCGTCAGAATAGTGTCGCGGGCTTCGGCCAACTGCTCGGGATAGTCGAGGGTGTAGTGCAGCCCGCGACTTTCATGGCGTTGCATGGCCGAGCGGATCATCAGCTCGGCGACCAGCGCGAGGTTGCGCAGCTCGATCAGGTCGCGACTGACCTTGTAGTTGGAATAGAACTCGTCGATCTCGTCCAGCAGCAGGCGCACGCGGTGTTGCGCGCGCTGCAAGCGCTTGTTGGTGCGCACGATACCGACGTAGTCCCACATGAAACGCCTCAGCTCATCCCAGTTGTGAGCGATGATCACGTCCTCGTCGGAGTCGGTCACCTGGCTGGCGTCCCAGTCCGGGAGGTTGCTGGGCATGCCGATAGAGTCCAGCTGCTCGATGATATCGGCGCAGGCTGAACGCGCATAAACGAAGCATTCGAGCAGCGAATTGCTGGCCATGCGGTTGGCGCCATGCAGGCCGGTGAAGCTGGTTTCGCCGATGGCGTAGAGGCCGGGTACGTCGGTGCGGCCATGCTGATCGACCACCACGCCGCCGCAGGTGTAATGCGCCGCGGGCACCACCGGGATGGGCTGCTTGGTGATGTCGATGCCAAAGCCCAGGCAACGTTCGTAGACAGTGGGGAAATGACCCTTGATGAACTCGGCCGGCTTGTGACTGATGTCCAGGTACACGCAGTCGACGCCCAGGCGCTTCATTTCATGGTCGATGGCGCGGGCAACGATATCGCGCGGTGCCAGTTCGGCGCGCTCATCGAAGCGCTGCATGAAGCGTTCGCCGCTGGGCAGCTTGAGCAGGCCACCTTCGCCGCGCACGGCTTCGGTGATCAGGAAGCTCTTGGCCTGCGGGTGATACAGGCAGGTAGGGTGGAACTGGTTGAACTCCAGGTTGCCGACGCGACAGCCGGCACGCCAGGCCATGGCGATGCCGTCGCCACAGGCACCGTCGGGGTTGCTGGTATAAAGGTAGACCTTGGCCGCGCCGCCGGTGGCGAGAATCACGAAGCGCGCGCTGAAGGTGTCCACTTCGCCGCGCTCACGATCCAGTACATAAGCGCCCAGACAGCGCTCGCCATCCAGGCCGAGCTTGCGCTCGGTGATCAGGTCGACGGCAACGCGCTGCTCCAGCAGCTCGATGTTCGGGCGTTGTCGGGCCTGCTCCAGCAGGGTGTTGAAAATTGCTGCGCCAGTCGCGTCGGCAGCGTGGATGATGCGCCGATGGCTGTGGCCGCCCTCGCGGGTCAGATGGAACTCGAAGCCGCCGTCCTCGCGCGCGGTTTCATCGTCTCGGGTGAAGGGGACGCCCTGATCGATCAGCCACTGGATGGCCTCGCGGCTGTGTTCTACGGTGAAACGCACGGCGTCTTCGCTGCACAGCCCGGCACCGGCGTTGAGGGTGTCGGCGACGTGTGATTCGACCGTGTCGGTATCGTCCAGAACGGCTGCCACGCCACCTTGCGCCCAGTAGGTCGAGCCATTGGCCAGCTTGCCTTTGCTCAATACCGCGATGCGCAGATGGGAGGGTAGGGTGAGGGCGAGCGTCAGGCCAGCGGCGCCGCTGCCGATGACCAGAACATCATGCTGGAAGTGTTGGCTCATGTCCGAGTTCCGCGTGAAAGCGAGCCCTAGTATATAGAGAGGGGCAGCGGCACAATAGGTGGCTTATGACCGACCGCGGTGCTCGGGAACTTTCTTAGTCGTTAAGGTTCCATAGAGGGTCGCCCATATAAGGGAGAGCGCTTGCGCGTGCCTGCATCTGAAGTCAGCGGAGGGTGTGGAAATGAGCGGCGATAAGATTATTTGCGCGAGCGGAAAGGTTCCGCTGGCGCCATTCCAGGCAGAGGGAAGAAAACTCTGCGGGAAGCTTGCTTGGAGGGGAGAACTTTTGCGTAAGACCCGAGTCTATCTTGGCAAGCTGATTCGCTTACGGGCGCAGACCTCCTCCGAGCGTTATGAGGAGAGTGCATGCTAACCCAGGAAGATGATCAGCAGCTGGTCGAGCGAGTGCAGCGCGGTGACAAGCGTGCCTTCGATCTGTTGGTGCTGAAGTATCAGCACAAGATCCTCGGTTTGATCGTGCGATTCGTGCACGACACCCACGAGGCTCAGGATGTCGCTCAGGAGGCTTTCGTAAAAGCCTACCGAGCGCTTGGAAACTTTCGCGGTGACAGCGCGTTCTATACATGGCTGTACCGCATCGCCATCAACACGGCGAAGAATTATCTGGTGTCACGCGGTCGGCGGCCGCCAGATAGTGATGTCAGTAGCGATGACGCGGAGTTCTATGACGGCGACCACGGCCTGAAGGACATCGAGTCACCGGAGCGGGCATTGCTGCGCGACGAGATCGAAGCCACCGTGCATCGAACCATCGCCCAGTTGCCGGATGATTTGCGCACGGCCCTGACCCTGCGTGAGTTCGAAGGCTTGAGTTACGAGGACATTGCCGGCGTCATGCAGTGTCCGGTAGGTACGGTGCGTTCGCGGATCTTCCGTGCGCGTGAGGCAATTGATAAGTCCCTGCAGCCTCTGTTGCAGGAAACCTAAGGCAGCGGCGACAGCCAAGAGAGGAACACCATGAGTCGTGAAACCCTGCAGGAATCGCTGTCCGCGGTGATGGATAACGAAGCGGACGAACTGGAACTGCGGCGTGTGCTCGCAGCCAGCGATGATGGCGAGCTGCGCGGCACCTGGTCGCGTTACCAGATCGCCCGTGCAGCCATGCATCGTGAGCTGTTGGTGCCGCAACTGGACATCGCATCTGCGGTTTCCGCGGCGCTGGCCGACGAAGCCGTCCCGGCACGCAAGGCGCCGATCTGGCGTAGTGTCGGGCGCGTAGCCGTCGCAGCATCGGTGACCGTTGCAGTGCTGGCGGGTGTGCGCTTCTACAATCAGGATGACCTGAGCGGCGCCCAATTGGCACAGCAGGAGGCTTCTCCGGTACTCTCGGTACCGCAGGTGCAAGGTCCTGCGCTGCTCGCTGGTTACAACAGCAGCGAGGAAGCCGGCGAAGCCGCCGAAGCAGGCACTGCCAGCTGGCATGAGCAGCGCTTGCCGAACTACCTGCGTCAACATGCGCAGGAAGCCGTGATGGGTACCGGTGAAACCGCTCTGCCTTATGCTCGGGCTGCAAGTCTGGAAAACCGCTAAGCGCTAAGGAGTCACATGCGCGCGATTCCCCTCTACCTTCTCGGTGGTCTGCTGGCGTTGCCGGTTCAGGCCTCCGAGGTGCAAGACTTGCTCGGGCGCCTCGCTGCGGCAGAGCGCCAGCAAAGCTTCCAGGGCACGTTCATCTATGAGCGCAATGGAAGTTTTTCCACCCATGCCGTGTGGCATCGGGTAGAGGAGGGGGGCGAAGTTCGCGAGCGCCTTCTGCAGCTCGATGGGCCTGCCCAGGAGGTGCTGAAAGTTGATGGCCAGGCTCAGTGCGTCACTGGCGCGTTGGCTGACCAGGTCAGTGAAGGGCAGGCTTGGCCTGCTCGCCAGTTGGCTGTCGAGCAATTGAGCAACTGGTATGACATTCGTGTCGTGGGTCAGTCGCGCATAGCCAATCGTCCGGCAGTCGTTCTGGTGCTGGCGCCCAAGGACCAGCATCGCTACGGCTTCGAATTGCACTTGGACCGGGAGACCGGTCTGCCGTTGAAATCCCTCCTGTTGAACGAGCGTGGCCAGCTACTGGAGCGCTTCCAGTTCGCTCAGCTGGATACCTCTGTACCTGTTGAGGATGCCATGCAGCCGAGTTCGAGCTGCAGGCCGGTGCGTTTTCGTGCTGCCGACAGCATGGCCGAAGGTACCTGGCGATCCGACTGGCTGCCGCCGGGCTTTACTCTGACTACTGCGCAGGTACGCCGCGTGCCTTCCGCTGATGATCCCGTCACCTATCTCATGTATGGCGATGGCCTGGCGCGATTCTCGGTTTTTCTCGAACCCCTGAAAGGTCGCGTCGTCGAGGATGCGCGCAGCCAGCTGGGCCCAACCGTCGCGGTTTCGCGGCGGATGAGTACCGACTCTGGTGATGTCATGGTGACCGTGGTGGGTGAGATTCCCTTGGGGACTGCCGAACGCATCGCCCTGTCCATGCGCACCGGAGTGCCTGAACAGGCTAGCCAATGATCGAGGAGCAGGGGCGTGTAGTGGCGCTCGAGCCCGGCGCTGTCTGGGTCGAGACGCTGCGCAAGAGCACCTGCTCCAGTTGTTCGGCCAATGCCGCCTGTGGTCAGGGCCTGATGGATCGTCTCGGTGTAGGCCGACAGCGCGGCTATGTGCGCGCGCTCAGTCAAATGCAGCTGGCGATTGGCGATAGCGTGATCATCGGTGTGCGCGAAGATCTGCTGGTGCGCAGTTCTCTGCTGGTTTATCTGCTTCCGCTTCTGGGTCTGTTTGCCGCAGCGCTGCTGGCGGACGGTCTAGGTCTTTCCGAACCTCTGGTGATCCTGGCAGGCCTGAGTGGCCTGTTCGCCAGTTGGCTGATGGTTCGCTGGCGCGCCGCTCGCGTTGCCGAGAACCCCTTATTGCAGCCCGTTGTCCTACGTACGCTGCTGGTCACTGTGCCAGCGGCCGGTTGAGAGTGTCCGAGTTTTACATGGGGAGTCGTAGTTCGATGAGAAAACTCAAGTCCATTGCGCCGTTGTTGGCGGTTGCCTTGCTCTGGGGGCAAAGTCTGCTGGCTCAGGCCAGCCTGCCTGATTTCACTGATCTGGTAGAAGAGGCCTCGCCTGCGGTGGTCAATATCAGTACCCGTCAGAAGATGCCCGAGCGCGCCGTTGCCGGGCAGCCAGGCTTGCCTGATCTGGAAGGGCTGCCGCCGATGTTCCGCGAGTTCTTCGAGCGCAGCATTCCCCAGATTCCGCGTAATCCGGGTGGTCGCCAGCGCGAAGCGCAGTCGCTGGGTTCCGGTTTCATCATCTCGCCGGACGGCTACATCATGACCAACAATCATGTGGTCGCTGATGCCGATGAAATCATCGTGCGTCTGTCTGATCGCAGCGAGCTGGAAGCCAAATTGATTGGTGCCGATCCGCGTAGCGACGTCGCGTTGCTCAAGGTCGAGGGCAAGGACCTGCCTGTGGTTCGCCTGGGTAAGGCCGATGACCTGAAGGTCGGCGAGTGGGTGCTGGCCATCGGTTCGCCGTTCGGCTTTGATCACTCGGTGACGGCAGGGATCGTCAGCGCCAAGGGGCGTAACCTGCCGAGCGACAGCTACGTACCGTTCATCCAGACCGATGTGGCGATCAACCCGGGCAACTCTGGCGGCCCACTGTTCAACCTGCAAGGTGAAGTGGTGGGTATCAACTCGCAGATCTTCACCCGTTCCGGCGGTTTCATGGGGCTGTCCTTTGCCATCCCGATGGAAGTGGCCATGCAGGTGGCCGACCAGCTCAAGGCTGATGGCAAGGTGACCCGCGGTTGGCTCGGTGTGGTGATTCAGGAGGTGAACAAGGATCTGGCCGAGTCCTTCGGTCTGGACAAACCGGCTGGCGCGCTGGTCGCCCAGGTGCTTGAGGATGGTCCGGCGGACAAGGGCGGCCTGCAGGTAGGTGACGTGATTCTCAGTCTCAATGGCAAACCGATCATCATGTCGGCTGACCTGCCGCACCTCGTGGGTGGCCTGAAGCCGGGTGAGAAAGCCGAGCTGGATGTCGTACGTGATGGCTCGCGCAAGAAACTCAACGTCACCGTCGGCACGTTGCCGGAGGAAGGTCAGGAACTGGCGTCGTCCGGTTCGGCGCAGGGTGGCGAGCGCAGCAACAACCGCCTGGGCGTTACTGTGGTGGAGCTGACTGCCGAGCAGAAGAAAGGCCTCGACCTCAAGGGCGGGGTGGTAGTCAAGGAAGTGCTCAATGGACCTGCGGCCATGATTGGCCTGCGTCCTGGTGACGTGATCACCCATCTGAACAATCAGGCCATTGACTCCACCAGCACCTTTACCCAGGTGGCGCAGGATCTGCCGAAGAATCGTTCGGTGTCCATGCGGGTGCTGCGTCAGGGGCGTGCCAGCTTCATTACCTTCAAGCTGGCCGAGTAACCCAGGTACGTTGAAGAGGGCGCTTTCGGGCGCCCTTCTTCGTATCTGCACCAGCGCTGTGCAGACGTGACGCCGTTGCGAGGGATCGGGTACAATCCGCGGCTATTTTCGGCAAGCGTCTTGCCCGTGCCTTCTTTGAGTGTTGATCTGTGAGTGACCTGAGTCATATCCGCAATTTTTCCATCATTGCCCACATTGACCACGGCAAGTCCACCTTGGCTGACCGTTTCATCCAGATGTGCGGCGGTCTCACCGCGCGTGAAATGGAGGCTCAGGTCCTGGACTCCATGGATCTGGAGCGTGAGCGCGGCATCACCATCAAGGCCCACAGCGTCACGCTGCACTACAAGGCGCAGGACGGCAAAACCTATCAGTTGAACTTCATCGATACGCCCGGCCACGTCGACTTCACCTACGAAGTCTCGCGTTCGCTGGCTGCCTGCGAAGGTGCGCTGCTGGTGGTCGATGCTGGTCAGGGCGTCGAGGCGCAATCGGTTGCCAACTGCTACACCGCCATCGAGCAGGGCCTTGAGGTCATGCCGGTGCTGAACAAGATGGACCTGCCGCAGGCCGATCCGGACCGCGTCAAGGACGAGATCGAGAAGATCATCGGCATCGACGCCACCGACGCCGTGGCCTGCAGCGCCAAGAGCGGCATGGGTGTGGACGAGGTGCTTGAGCGCCTGGTGCACACGATTCCTGCCCCGACTGGCGATATCGAAGCACCGCTGCAGGCGCTGATCATCGACTCCTGGTTCGACAACTACCTGGGCGTGGTCTCGCTGGTGCGTGTGCGTCACGGTCGGGTGAAGAAGGGCGACAAGATCCTGGTCAAGTCCACCGGCAAGGTGCACCTGGTCGACAGCGTTGGTGTCTTCACGCCGAAGCACACCGCTACTGCTGATCTGAAAGCCGGTGAAGTAGGCTTCATCATCGCCAGCATCAAGGACATCCACGGTGCGCCGGTGGGCGATACCCTGACCCTGTCTTCGACCCCGGAGGTCGAAGTGCTGCCAGGCTTCAAGAAAATCCAGCCGCAGGTCTACGCTGGGCTGTTTCCGGTGAGCTCCGACGACTTCGAGGATTTTCGCGATGCCCTGCAGAAGCTGACGCTCAACGATTCGTCGCTGCAGTACATGCCGGAAAGCTCCGATGCCCTGGGCTTTGGCTTCCGTTGCGGCTTCCTCGGCATGCTGCACATGGAGATCATCCAGGAACGCCTGGAGCGCGAGTACGACCTGGATCTGATCACCACCGCGCCGAGCGTGATCTACGAGCTGGAACTCAAGACCGGCGAAACCATCGTCGTCGACAACCCCTCCAAGCTACCGGACGTTTCGTCCGTCGCCGATTTCCGCGAGCCGATCGTCAACGCGACCATCCTGGTACCGCAAGAGCATCTGGGTAACGTCATCACCCTGTGCATCGAGAAGCGCGGCGTGCAACGCGACATGCAGTTCCTCGGTAGCCAGGTGCAAGTGCGTTACGACATGCCGATGAACGAAGTGGTGCTGGACTTCTTCGACAAGCTCAAGTCCACCAGCCGCGGCTATGCGTCGCTGGACTATCATTTCGATCGCTACCAGTCCGCCAACCTGGTCAAGCTGGATGTACTGATCAACGGCGACAAGGTCGATGCCCTGGCATTGATCGTGCACCGCGATAACGCCGCCTACAAAGGCCGTGCGTTGACCGAGAAGATGAAGGAACTGATTCCTCGGCAGATGTTCGACGTGGCGATCCAGGCAGCCATTGGCGGCCAGATCATCGCGCGGACCACTGTCAAGGCGCTCAGAAAGAACGTACTGGCCAAGTGCTACGGTGGCGACGTGAGCCGTAAGAAGAAGCTGCTGGAGAAGCAGAAGGCCGGTAAGAAACGCATGAAGCAGGTCGGCAACGTGGAAATTCCACAAGAAGCCTTCCTTGCCGTGCTCAGGTTGGATAGCTAAGGCTCTATGTCGATCAATTTCCCGCTCCTGTTGGTTATCGCGGTTGCCGTTTGCGGCTTCCTGGCCCTGATCGATCTGATCCTGCTGGCTCCGCGCCGCCGTGCGGCGATTGCGGCGTACCAGGGGCGGGTCGACGATCCCGACGACAGGGTGCTGGAGCGCCTGAACAAGGAGCCGTTGCTCGTCGAGTACGGCAAATCCTTCTTCCCGGTGCTGGCTATTGTGCTGGTATTGCGCTCGTTTCTGGTCGAGCCGTTCCAGATTCCTTCCGGGTCGATGAAGCCGACCCTGGAAGTGGGTGATTTCATCTTGGTCAACAAGTTCGCTTACGGCATTCGTCTGCCAGTGATCGATGAGAAGATCATCGAGGTGGACAACCCGCAGCGCGGCGATGTGATGGTGTTTCGTTATCCCAGCGATCCGAGCATCAACTACATCAAGCGCGTGGTCGGTCTACCGGGCGATCGTATCGAGTACACCCAGGGCAAGCGCCTGCTGATCAATGGTGAGCCTGTAGCCGAGAAACTGATCGGCGAAGAAGCTGGTAGCCTGGGCAGTGCGACGCTCTACCAGGAGCGCCTTGGTCAGGTCGAACACACCATCCGCAAGGAAATGACCCGCATGCGCCGCGAGCCTGGCGGCCAATGGGTGGTGCCGGAAGGGCACTACTTCATGATGGGTGATAACCGTGACAACTCCAACGACAGCCGTTACTGGCGTGATCGTCATATCCCTCAGGAGCTGTGGGGCATGGTCCCGGACGACCATATCGTCGGCAAGGCCTTCGCCATCTGGATGAGCTGGCCGGAGCCCAAGACCAGCAATGTGCCCAATTTCTCTCGGGTCGGCCTGATTCATTGAGCACTGGCGCGCTGTTCAATACAGCGCCGCAGGCTATAAATAATCTAGCCGTCAGGCTTTCCAACAAGACCGTTCATTGGGGATACACATGACTTTCGCGCGCTCGCAGCAGGGGCTTTCCATTCTGGGTTGGCTGATGGTTCTGGCCGTGGTGGCATTCTTCGCCAGCACAGCATTCAAGATGTTGCCGCACTACATGGACTACATGTCCATGGAGAAGATCATTACTTCGGTGGAAACCGACAAGGCGTCGGATGTGCGCACCGTTGGTGAGTTTTACAACCATGTGAGCAAGGGCATGCAGGTCAACAACATTCGTGACCTGAATCTGCGTGATGTGCTCAAGGTGACGCAGGAGAACAATGAATTCCGCGCCCACCTCAAATATGAAAAACGCGAGCCACTGATCGAGAACCTCGATCTGGTGGTGAATTTCGACAAAGAATTTCGTGTACGGATGCCGTGAGTCCAAATCTGTCCCGCCTCGAGCGCAAGCTCGGCTATAGCTTCAAGGACCAGGACCTGATGGTCCTGGCCCTGACCCATCGCAGTTTCGCCGGCCGCAACAATGAGCGGCTGGAATTTCTCGGTGATGCCATCCTCAATTTCGTAGCCGGTGAAGCGCTGTTCGAGCGTTTCCCGCAAGCCCGCGAAGGCCAGCTATCGCGCTTGCGCGCGCGCCTGGTCAAGGGCGAGACCCTGGCCGTGCTGGCGCGCGGTTTCGAGCTGGGCGAATACCTGCGCCTGGGCTCTGGTGAGCTGAAAAGCGGCGGGTTCCGTCGCGAGTCGATCCTGGCCGATGCCCTGGAGGCGCTGATTGGCGCCATCTATCTGGACGCCGGTATGGATGCAGCACGCGAGCGCGTGCTGGACTGGCTGACCGGCGAGCTGGACGGCCTGACCCTGGTCGACACCAACAAGGATCCGAAAACACGCCTGCAGGAGTTCCTGCAATCGCGTGCCTGCGAGCTGCCTCGTTACGAGGTGGTGGACGTACAGGGCGAGCCGCACTGCCGTACCTTCATGGTCGAGTGCCAGGTTTCCCTGCTCAATGAAAAGACCCTGGGCCAGGGCGGCAGCCGGCGTATCGCCGAGCAGGTCGCTGCGGCTGCGGCGCTGATCGCCCTCGGGGTGGAGAATGGTAATGACTGATGCACCTGTGACCCGTTGCGGCTACGTCGCCATCGTCGGCCGGCCCAACGTGGGCAAGTCGACGCTGCTCAACCACATCCTCGGGCAGAAGCTGGCGATCACCTCGCGCAAACCGCAGACCACCCGCCACAACATGCTCGGGATCAAGACCGAGGGCGAGGTTCAGGCTGTCTATGTCGATACCCCGGGGCTGCACAAGAACAACGAGAAGGCACTCAACCGCTACATGAATCGCAGCGCCAGCACAGCGCTGAAGGACGTTGACGTCGTGGTGTTCGTGGTCGACCGCATGCGCTGGACCGACGAAGACCAACTGGTGCTGGAGAAGGTGCAGCACGTCAAATGCCCGATCCTGCTGGCGGTGAACAAATCCGACCGCCTGGAAGACAAGAGCGAACTGCTGCCGCACCTGGGCTGGCTGGCCGAGCAATTGCCGCAGGCCGAGATCGTGCCGATCTCCGCGCTGCAGGGGCAGAACCTCGATACCTTGGAGAAGCTGGTGGGCGAGCGCCTGCCAGAGTCCGAACACTTCTACCCGGAAGACCAGATCACCGACCGCTCCAGCCGTTTCCTGGCTGCCGAGCTGATCCGCGAGAAGATCATGCGTCAGCTCGGTGCCGAGCTACCGTACCAGATCACCGTGGAGATCGAGGAATTCAAACAGGAAGGCCGCATTCTGCATATCCACGGCCTGATCCTGGTGGAACGTGACGGACAGAAGAAGATCATCATCGGCGACAAGGGCGAGCGCATCAAACGCATCGGTCAGGAAGCGCGCAAGGACATGGAAACCATGTTCGACTCCAAGGTGATGCTCAATCTCTGGGTCAAGGTCAAAGGTGGCTGGTCCGACGACGAGCGCGCCCTGCGCTCGCTGGGTTACCTGGATTGATCGGGGCGCCGTGCGCATCCTTGTCGTTGCTCATGGCGCATTCTGGCGGTTACCCACATGATTCCTGCCGCCTACGTTCTGCATAGCCGTCCGTACAAGGAAAGCAGCGCCCTGGTGGATTTCTTCACCGCTCAGGGGCGCGTGCGTGCCGTACTGCGCGCCGCTCGCGGCAAGATCGGCAGCATTGCCCGGCCTTTTGCGCCGCTGGAGCTGGAACTGCGTGGGCGCGGCGAGCTGAAGACTGTCGGCCGCCTGGAAAGCGCCGGTATTCCGCTGCTGTTGACGGGCGAGGCGCTGTTCTCTGGGCTCTATCTCAACGAACTGCTGATCCGCCTGCTACCGGCCGAAGATCCGCACCCCGTGATGCTCGAACACTACGGTCTGACCTTACAGGCACTGGCTGCTGGTCGGGCGCTGGAACCGCTGCTGCGCGCGTTCGAATGGCGCCTGCTGGACGAGCTGGGCTATGGTTTCGCCCTGGATCGTGACCAGCACGACCAACCCATCGATCCAACGGCACTTTACCGCTGGCAGCAGGACATCGGCCTGGTGCCGGTGGTACAACTGCAACCCGGTGTGTTCCAGGGCAGCGAGCTGCTGGCCATGGCCGAAGCTGACTGGCAAACGCCTGGCGCGCTGGCCGCTGCCAAGCGCCTGATGCGCCAGGCGCTGGCACCTCATCTCGGCGGCAGGCCCCTGGTCAGCCGCGAACTTTTCATGACGCTCAAGGAGTCCAAGCGTGACTGAGGCCAATCGTATTCTGCTCGGCGTGAACATCGACCACGTCGCCACCCTGCGCCAGGCGCGTGGCACACGCTACCCGGACCCGGTCAAGGCCGCGCTGGACGCCGAAGAAGCCGGTGCCGACGGTATCACCGTGCACCTGCGCGAAGATCGCCGACATATCCAGGATCGTGATGTACGCGTGCTGGCCGATGTGCTGCAGACGCGGATGAACTTCGAAATGGGCGTCACCGATTTCATGCTCGGTTTCGCCGAGCAGATCCGCCCGGCGCACGTGTGCCTGGTGCCGGAAACCCGTCAGGAGCTGACCACCGAAGGCGGTCTGGACGTGGCCGGGCAGGAGGCGCGGATTGCCGCCGCTGTCGAGCGGTTGTCATTGGCTGGTTGTGAGGTATCACTGTTTATCGATGCCGAAGAGCGACAGATCGAGGCGGCCATGCGCGTCGGTGCGCCGGCCATCGAACTGCACACCGGACGGTACGCCGATGCCCATACGGCGGAGGAAGCGGCTCATGAGCTGTCGCGTATTCGTGATGGGGTGATCTGTGGGCTGAACCACGGCCTGATCGTCAACGCCGGTCATGGCCTGCATTACCACAACGTCGAGGCAGTGGCCGCGATCATGGGCATCAACGAGCTGAACATCGGCCATGCGCTCGTCTCACATGCGCTGTTCGTGGGCTTCAAGCAGGCTGTCGCCGAGATGAAGGCGTTGATCGTGGCCGCCGCCAACCGAGGCTAATGGTAGGCGCGCACTGGGTCGCGTAACGTTATGCCGCCGATCAACTATCGGTCGGGCGCTGACTTCTCCGCGCACCAAGCAAGCACCGCGGTATCCCGGGTGCGCACGGCGCACCCTACTTAGCCTTGCGCAAACGCTTGAATCATCTGTGTGGCGAGCGCCTCGATGGCATCGTTACGCTGATGGCCGCGTATCAATTTGATGTGGTACTCGCCTAGCGGCGGCAGCCCCTGTTCTGCGCCTAACCGGCGCAGTGGTGGCCTGACCAGGCTGCGTGGGAAGGGCGCGATGGCCAGGTCGGCGGTCATTGCCGCCTCCTGGCCAGCGCACTGCTCGCAGGAATAGGCGATGCGATAGGCCACACCCTGACGATCCAGTGCGTCGAGCGCGGTGCGGCGCCAGGCGCAGCCCGGGTTGGCCAGGGCCAGCGGTAAGGGCGAGCGCTGCATGGCCAGGCCACCGTCACGCCCGGCCCAGACCAGCTCCTCGGAATAGATCACTTCGCCGCGCGCGTCATCCAGGCCGTCGTTGCCGGCGTTGATCAGGGTCAGGTCCAGCTCGCCGGCATCCAGCTTTGCCACCAGATCCACACTGCGCCCGACATTGACCTCGACCTCCACGGCCGGATGGCTGCGGGCGAACAGAGTCAAGACACTCGGTAGTACGCGGTCGCCGATATCGTTCGGCGTGCCAAAGCGCACGCGGCCGGTCAGCGTCGGGGTAAGAAAGCGTGCCACCGCTTCCTCGTTGAGCTTGAGCAATCGCCTGGCATAGCCGAGTAGCACCTCGCCTTCGGCGGTCAGGCGAACTTGCCGTGCTTCGCGGATGAACAGGCGCTGGCCGAGGGTTTCCTCCAGACGCTTGATCTGCAGGCTGACGGCCGCAGTGCTGCGAAATACCTGCGCGGCGGTGCGGGTAAAGCTGCCGCTGTCGGCGATGGCGACGAAGGTGCGCAGCACATCGTTTTCCAGAAGCGGCAGGGAGATGGGGGCTGTCGCGTTCATAGTCGTTAAATATTTCTTAATTAGATGTTTGATATTTGTCGTTTGTTTGAACGATAGGCGCGTTTCATCCTGATCGCAAGCCCGGCAAGAAGCCGGCCGCGAAACGGAGGAAAGGTCATGAACAGTTCGAGCAATCGCGACAAGTCGCGCCCAGCCATGCCCGAGTTCTATATGCCGGCCATGTGGCCGCTGGATCTGCAAAACGCCATCGTCGACTGGATCGGCGCCTGGTTCTGGCGGCGGCGCATGCGCCGCCTGCTGGCGCAGGACATCGAGGGAAGGATCCGCCTGGGCGGTGCCCGTGGCGTGGTGGAGCAGGGCGCCAGTGAACCGCTGCGGCTTATCGCACAGCGGCGTGCACGTTGGCTGCGGCGGTAGCAGCAATTGTTGCAAGAGGGGTGCAGCCCGTAGGGCGTACTCGGCTTTGGCTTCCTGCGTCGCTCTACCTCCTGCATCCATGCAGTCGTCGCGAAGCAGTACGCCGTTGCGAAGTGAGGTTCATGCTGAGATCCGAGGATGCACCGATGGCGGACTGTTCGCTTCGCTCCTGAGTCCGCCCTACGAGCGGCTGGCGTCCCGGGCCGCCCTACGGCTTGCGTGCGATCAGCACGGCGCGTGTCGGTGCCGGCAGGCCTTCGATGGTGCGGCTGTGGTCGGCCGGGTCGAGAAATTCGGGCAGCGACTGGAAGCGCATCCACTCGGTGGCGCGTTGTTCCTCCACCGAGGTAGTGCTGACGTCGACGCAGCGCACGTCCTCGAAACCGGCGCGGCGCAGCCAGCGCTCCAGCGCCGGCACTGAGGGCAGGAACCAGACATTGCGCATCTGCGCGTAGCGGTCTTCGGGCACCAGCACCTGTTCGGCATCGCCTTCGACCACCAGGGTTTCCAGTACCAGCTCGCCGCCCTTGACCAGGGTGTCCTTGAGGTCGAGCAGATGGTCGATGGGCGAGCGACGGTGGTACAAGACGCCCATGGAGAACACCGTATCGAAGCCCTGCAGCTTGGCCGGCAGTTCCTCGAAGGCCAGCGGCAGGTGCCACACCGGTTGCTCCGGCAGATAGCGTTTCATCGCCAGGAACTGGCAGAGGAACAGCCAGTTGGGATCGATGCCGACCACGCTGTCGGCACCCGCGCCGAGCATGCGCCACATGTAGTAGCCGTTGCCGCAACCGACATCGAGGATGCGCTTGCCGGCCAGATTCAGATGCGGGGCGACGCGCTGCCATTTCCAGTCCGAGCGCCATTCGGTGTCGATGTGCACGTCGAACAGCTCGAACGGCCCCTTGCGCCAGGGAATCAAGCCCTGCAGAGCAGCCTTCAATTGTGCACGGCTCGACTCGTCGCAGGCGCCGCCGAAGGCGAAGCGCTGAGCCAGTTCTACCTCGCTCACCGGCAGATCCGGCAGAGCCTGGACGGCGCCGTACCAGCGGGTGAGGTCGCCGTGACCGATGGCTAGTTTGGCATCGAGTTGCCCAGGCAGGTCGGCTGTCCATTCTTGTAGCGGAGTGCCAGCCAGTTGCGCCTGCAGGGCATCGAGGTCCAGATCGCGCATCATGGCAGGGCCACCAGCGAGGCGAAGTTCAGGCACTGGAACCAGGGCAGCACCTTGCTGAAACCGGCGGCGAGCAGGCGCTCACGGTGCTGCTCGAGGCTGTCGGGTAGCATCACCTTCTCGATGGCGCTGCGCTTCTGCGCGATTTCCAGTTCGCTGTAGCCGTTGGCGCGTTTGAAGGCGACATGCAGCTCGGTGAGTAGCTCATGTTCGGCGGCGTCCTCGAAGCGCAGCTTCTCCGAGAGGATCAGCGCGCCACTGGGCAGCAGCGCCTGGCGAATGCGCGTGAGCAGCTCCAGGCGCCGCTCCGGCGGGATGAACTGCAGGGTGAAGTTGAGCGTGACCAATGAGGTGGGCTGCAGATCGAGGGCGAGAATATCGGCCTCGATCACCTCCACCGGCAGCAGCTCCTGGAACATGGCGTCCTGGGCATGCAGGTATTCGCTACAACGCGCGACCATGGCCGAGGAGTTGTCTACGGCGATCACCTTGCAACCGTCGACGCGCACATGACGGCGCAGCGCCTGGGTCACCGCGCCGAGCGAGGCGCCGAGGTCGTAAAGGGTGGTGTGCGGCTGGGCGAACTGGCCGGCGAGCACGCCGATGTTCTCGACGATGGTCGGGTAACCTGGCACCGAGCGCTTGATCATGTCGGGGAAGACCCGCACCACATCCTCGTTGAAGACGAAGTCGGGCACCTCGGGTAGAGGCTGGGCGAATAGACGATCAGGTTCTTGGCTCACGGCAGTCGCAACGGGTAGCGGAAAAGGCCGGCATTTTAGCCAAGTGTGGCGCAACAGTCAGGCGCTGTTGCTGCGTTGGAAGGCCGAAGCGGTGATGCCCCACTGACCGAGCCAGTAGGTGAGGATGATGGCGTAAGGCGCGGCGTCGAAGCTGGCGACGAAGCGGTCGATGCCGATCAGGCTGTCGGAGAGCACGAACAGTGCCGCGCCGCCGGCTGCGAGCCAGGTGGAGCGCGGCTGCAGATGCGGGTGACCGATGCGGGCCAGGGCGCGCCAGAGCATCAGGCAGATGGCCGTGGCATAGCAGGCCACCGGGATCAGCAGCTCGCCCAGGCCGCTGCTGGCCAGTATGGCGAACATTGCACCGCCGGCAACCAGTGCCAGTAGCAGGGCAGCGAGGGCAGGCTGCCGGCTGTCGGAGCAATAGGCGCGCAGGTAGGCCAGGTGGCCGAGCAGAAAGGCGCCGAGGCCAAATACGAACAGATCGCCGGGCCAGTCCAGGAGGATGTCGCCAGCCAGCGAGAACACCAGGCCGATGCCGATCCAGCGGCGGTAGGTGCCGGCTGGCGCCTGGCGCAGCCAGAGCAGCAGGGCGATCACCGGGATGCCCTTGGTCAGCAGGCTTAGTTGTGCATCGCCGGTGATCCGGCCGTAGAGAAATACCGCAGCACCCGCCAGACCGAGCAGCAACCAACGCATAGCAAGACTCCCTTCGTTATTGGAATGGCGCGACTATGCCCAGCGACCGAACGGCTGCCAACGCAAGGGATGCCAAATCGAGGGGCGGATCGTGCCGCTACTCGACGCCGCCGGCAGTATTGGGCACCGTATGCGTTCGTTCAGGAGAAGCGCATGTCGATATCGCCACCTGTCACCGAGCTGATCGAGCGCCTTTACCGCGAGGAGTCGCGCCGCGTTCTCGCCACCCTGATCCGTCTGTTGGGGGATTTCGACCTGGCCGAGGAGGCGCTGCACGAGGCGTTTCGCAGTGCGGTCGAGCAATGGCCGCAGAGCGGTGTGCCGGACAATCCGCGCGCCTGGCTGGTCTCCGCCGGGCGCTTCAAGGCCATCGACAACCTGCGTCGGCAACGTCGCTTCCAGCCGTTGGACGAGCAGGTCGAATTGCCAGATGAGAGCGACGCCGAAGGGGGCGAACTGCTCGAGGACGACCGCCTGCGCCTGATCTTCACCTGTTGCCACCCGGCGTTGGCCAGTGATGCCCAGGTGGCGCTGACCCTGCGTGAGGTGTGCGATCTGACCACCGAGGAGATCGCCCGCGCCTTCCTCTCCAGCCCGGCGACCCTGGCCCAGCGCATCGTGCGGGCCAAGGCGAAGATTCGTGACGCGCGTATTCCCTATGAGGTGCCGGGGCGCAGCGAGCTGCCCGAGCGGCTTGAGGCGGTGCTGCGGGTGGTCTATCTGGTGTTCAACGAAGGCTACTTCGCCAGCTCCGGCGATTCGCTGACCCGCGGCCAGCTGTCCAACGAAGCGATTCGCCTGGGACGGCTACTGCTGGAGTTGCTGCCCGAGCCGGAAGTGCAGGGACTGCTGGCGTTGATGCTGTTGCACGAATCGCGACGCGCTGCGCGCAGCGGCGTCGATGGCGAGGTGATTTTGCTGGAGGCCCAGGATCGCAGCCTATGGAGTCGCGAATTGATCACCGAGGGCGAGGTGCTGGTGCTGCAGGCGCTGCACTCGCGGCGTTTCGGCCCCTACAGCCTGCAGGCGGCCATTGCTGCTGTGCATGCCGAGGCGGCCAGTCTGGAAGAAACCGATTGGGCGCAGATCGTCGGCCTGTATGACGAGCTGCTGCGCCTGAACCCTTCGCCGGTGATCGAACTCAACCGCGCCGTGGCACTGGCCATGCGTGACAGTGAGCAGGCGGGACTGGTGGAGATCGACCGATTGCTGGCTGCAGGCGAACTGGAGGGGTACCACCTGGCCCATGCGGCGCGGGCCGATCTGCTGCGTAGGCTTGGCCGGCGCGAGCAGGCAATCGCTGCCTACCGCCAGGCACTGGCGCTGGCGCAACAAGGGCCGGATCGGCAGTTTCTGCAGAGCAGGTTGGATGAGTTGGAAGCACACCAGGCGGGTGATAGGCCGTAGGGTGCGCTGTGCGCACCGCAAACGAGTGAGTGCTGGATGGAGCGCTGTGGCCGCTGAACCCTATAAGGGATAAGGCCGGCTAGGCCGCTGGCACCTCATTCTTCGGCGCCAGCGGTCGGTGCGCACGGCGCACCCTACGATTGCCGATGCCGTGCTTTAACCCGCTACCAGTACGCGAATCGCTTCCAGGCGCAGGGCGGCCTTGTCGAACATCGCCAGGCTCTGTTCGCGCTGCTCGCGCAGGGCCTCGATCTCGCTGTCGCGTACGCTCGGGTTGACCGCGCGCAGGGCGACCAGGCGCGCCAGTTCCTCGTCCAGTTCGGCGATCAGGCGACGCTTGGCCTCGGCGACACGCTCGACATGACGCGGCATGACCTTGGCTTCGGCGTCGTTGATCTGCTTGGCCAGCACATCGCGCTGGGCCTGGACGAACTTGTTGGCGCTGGCCCGCGGCACGCTTTCCAGCTGGTCATTGAGGGTTTCGAAGCCGACCTTGGCGGCCAGGTCGTTGCCGTTGGCGTCGAGCAGGCAGCGCAGTGCCGCCGGTGGCAGGAAACGACCCAGCTGCAGTTTGCGCGGGCCGACCACTTCGCTGACGTAGAGCAGCTCCAGCAGCACGGTGCCGGGCTTGAGCGCCTTGTTCTTGATCAGCGCCACCGCGGTGTTGCCCATCGAGCCGGACAGCACCAGGTCCATGCCGCCCTGCACCATGGGGTGTTCCCAGGTGAGGAACTGCATGTCCTCGCGGGCCAGGGCCTGCTCGCGGTCGTAGGTAATGGTCACCGCCTCGTCGTCGCCCAGGGGGAAGCTGGCGTCCAGCATCTTCTCGCTGGGGCGCAGGATCAGGGCGTTGTCGGAGTGGTCTTCGCTGTCGATGCCGAAGGCGTTGAACAGCTCTTCCATGTAGATCGGCAGGGTGAACTGGTCGTCCTGCTCGAGGATGGCCTCGACCAGCGCCTCGCCTTCACCGGCACCACCGGAGTTCAGTTCCAGCAGACGGTCACGGCCGCTGTGCAGCTCGCCTTCCAGGCGAATGCGCTCGGCGGTGGCTTCGTCCACCAGTTGCTGCCACTGGCCGTCGTCACCGTTTTCCAGCAGCGGCAGCAGGCGTGGGCCGAACTGGTGCTGCAGGGCGTTGCCGGTGGGGCAGGTGGCGAGGAAGGCGTTCAGCGCCTGGTGGTACCACTGGAACAGACGTTCCTGCGGGCTGTTCTCCAGGTAAGGTACGTGCAGCTGGATGCGATGTTTCTGGCCGATACGGTCGAGACGGCCGATGCGTTGTTCGAGCAGGTCCGGGTGAGCCGGCAGGTCGAACAGCACCAGATGATGGGCGAACTGGAAGTTGCGGCCTTCGGAGCCGATTTCCGAGCAGATCAGCACCTGTGCGCCGAATTCTTCGTCGGCGAAGTAGGCGGCGGCACGGTCGCGCTCGAGGATGCTCATGCCTTCATGGAACACCGTGGCCGGGATGCCGGAGCGCACGCGCAGGGCGTCTTCCAGATCCAGCGCGGTCTCGGCGTGGGCGCAGATCACCAGCACCTTGAATTTCTTGAGCATCTTCAGGGTGTCGATCAGCCATTCGACGCGCGGGTCGATGCGCCACCAGCGCTGCTCTTCGTCGATATCGTCCTGCGCCTGGTAGCTGACTTCCGGGTACAGCTCGGCATGCTCGCCCAGCGGCAGTTCCAGATATTCATCGGGGCTCGGTAGCGGGTAGGGGTGCAGCTCGCGCTCAGGGAAGCCCTGTACGGCAGCACGGGTGTTACGGAACAGCAGGCGACCGGTGCCGTGGCGATCCAGCAGCTCGCGTACCAGGCGGGCGCGTGCTTCTTCGTCGCCGCCGTCGATGGCGTCCAGCAGTTCGCGACCTTCATCACCGAGGAAGCCGCCGATGGCGTCGCGCGCCTGGGCGCTGAGCTTGCCCTGGTCGAGCAGCTCCTGCACCGCTTCGGCCACCGGGCGGTACTGGCTGCTTTCGGCGCGGAAGGCTTCAAGGTCATGGAAACGGGCCGGGTCGAGCAGGCGCAGACGGGCGAAGTGACTGTCCTGGCCGAGCTGTTCCGGGGTGGCGGTGAGCAGCAGCACGCCGGGGATGACCTCTGCCAGTTGCTCGACCAGCGAGTATTCGGCGCTGGCCTGCTCCGGGTGCCAGACCAGGTGGTGGGCTTCGTCGACCACCAGCAGGTCCCAGCCGGCGGCGAACAGCGCGTCCTGGGCCTTTTCGTCGTCCTTCAGCCACTCCAGGGCGACCAGCGCCAGCTGGCAATCCTCGAAGGGGTTGCTGGCGTCGCTTTCCATGAAACGCTCGGCGTCGAACAGCGCGACGTCGAGGTTGAAACGCCGGCGCATTTCCACCAGCCACTGGTGCTGCAGGTTTTCCGGCACCAGGATCAACACGCGGCCGGCGCGACCGGAGAGCAGCTGGCGATGAATCACCAGGCCGGCTTCGATGGTCTTGCCCAGACCCACTTCGTCGGCCAGCAGTACGCGCGGGGCGATACGGTCAGCCACTTCACGGGCGATGTGCAGCTGGTGTGCAATCGGTTGCGCGCGAGCACCGCCCAGGCCCCAGAGGGACGACTGCAGCAGGCGGCTGTTGTGCTCGAGGCTGTGGTAACGCAGGGCGAACCAGGCCAGCGGGTCGATCTGGCCGGCGAACAGGCGGTCGCTGGCCAGGCGGAACTGGATGAAGTTCGACAGCTGGGTTTCCGGCATGGTCACCGGTTTATGCTGGGCATCGAGGCCGTGGTAGACCAGCAGGCCGTCGACGTCCTCGACCTCCTGCACGGTGAGCTTCCAGCCCTCGAAATGGGTGATCTCGTCACCCGGGGCGAAGCGTACACGGGTCAACGGGGCATTGCGCGTAGCGTACTGGCGGGTTTCGCCGGTGGCCGGGTAGAGCACGGTGAGCAGGCGGCCGTCCTCGGCGAGGATGGTTCCCAGACCCAATTCCGCTTCGCTGTCACTGATCCAGCGTTGCCCCGGTTGATATTGCGCCATGCCTGTCTGTCTCCCGCGTGAAAAAGCCGGCTATGTTAACGGATGCGGCGTCACGGCCAAAGCGGTCATGGCACTATTGCCGTGCGGCTTAGTCAAAAGTGTAGCGAGCGCCGGCTAAAGTCGCGGCTCACGGGGCCGACAGCCTGACCAAAGGAGGTGCTGCAACGTGCTACCGCCTATCCCCCATAGCCTGGTGCCGGTCACTGCCACGCAGGACGTGATCAAGCCCAAGCCTGAGATTCCCCCGGTGACCCCGGCCGAAGGCAGCGCCAAGGAAAGTGCGCTTAGCCTCGACAAGCGTCATCCACAGGAAACCGAGGAGCTGCTGCGCGAAGAACAGCGCCGTCGCCAGCGTCGTGGCTACACCCCCGAGCAACTGGCTGAGGCCGAGCCGGAAGAGGTGGAGCAAGCGCTAGGTGATCTGCCCCGGCGAGGGCTGTGGGTAGACGTTGAAGTCTGAGACACTCCTTTTCATTCTCGTTCATGTAGATCGTCATGCTGTTCGCCGACCCTTTGCCTGTACTCGCCGATGCCGAACTGGATTATCTGCCCGGCTGGGTCGACGCTGCCCTGGCCGATAGCTGGCTGCAAGCACTGGTCGAGCAAACGCCCTGGCAGCAACCTGAGTTGTTCATCCATGGTCGCTATCACCGCACGCCACGGCTGACGGCCTGGTATGGCGACCCCGAGGCGCGTTACCGCTATTCAGGGAAGATCCACGAGCCCTTGCCCTGGACGCCGCTGCTGAACGAGATTCGCCAACGGGTCGAGAAAGAAGTCGGTCAATCGCTCAATGCCGTGCTGCTCAATCATTACCGCGACGGCCAGGACTCCATGGGCTGGCACAGCGATGCCGAGCCGGAGCTGGGGCGTGATCCGCTGATCGCCTCGCTCAACCTGGGCGGCAGCCGGCGTTTCGATCTGCGCCGGGTTGGTAGCACGCGCATCGAACATTCGTTGACGCTGGAGCATGCTTCGCTACTGGTCATGCGCGGGCCGACCCAGCATCATTGGCAACATCAAGTGGCGAAGACGCGCCAAACCTGCGCGCCGCGCCTGAATCTGACCTTTCGCCTGATCCGGTTTCCGCTATGAGCCATGACGACAAGCTGATCGACTTTGCCGCCGAGCGCGACAAGCGTATCCACGACCTCAACGACAAGCGCCTCAACGAGATGCGCCAGGTTTTCGAGCAGGTGTTGCCGATCGGCAAGGCCAAGAAGAAGTCCAAGAGCAAACCCAAGAAACGCTGAAAATCCCGCCGTTCAATCGTTGTGCACGGCTGCCAGGCCGTGCTTCCCGCCTCGTACCCTCTCGATTTCTTGACCTGCGTCAGTATTCCCGTAGGCCCGCTCGCGCCTGCTCGTCGGCCATTGACCCAGATCAATTTTCCCGCCGCCAGCGCTGATAACGTGAAGCCATCCCAGACAGACAGGCACAACAGGAGGCAGCCATGTTCGTCGATACAGTGGTTCTCGCCGGAGTCGGCACCGTACTTCTGATGGTCGCGTTCTTCGGGGGTGTTGGTTACTTCATCTGGAAGGATGCGCACAAGCGCAAGCAGAGCTGATCCTTCCAGTTCAATGGGCACGCAAGGCAATTCGGGCGACTTCGGTCGCCCTTTTTTTATTTGCGCGTGGCCCTCCTGAGATCGCAGCACCTTCTGGACATAAATACTTAGCTAGCTAATAATTGAGTTTCGCACGGAGGCGCAACTCAATCGCTACAGCTATGTTCAGGGCTGAGATTCTTTCAGGTAGCCATCGTGCGTGATTCCTTGCTGGCGTTTCTCGCGCCAAGCTCGCAAGCCGTTCAATTTGCCATCAAGACCCTGCTCGGCGGTGGGCTGGCGTTGTGGTGCGCGCTGCGTTTTGGCCTGGAGCAGCCGCAGTGGGCGCTGATGACCGCGTTCATCGTCGCCCAGCCGCTGTCTGGCATGGTGGTACAGAAGGGCCTGGCACGGCTGCTCGGCACGCTGGTCGGCACCTTCATGGCTGTGGTGATGATGGGGCTGTTCGCCCAGGCGCCGCTGTTGTTCGTGCTGGCGTTCGCCCTATGGCTGGCGCTGTGCACGGCTTCCTCGACCATGCTGCGCAGCGCCTGGTCGTACTCTTTCGTGCTGGCCGGCTACACGGTGGCGATCATCGCCTTGCCGGCCATCGGCAAGCCGCATGTGGTGTTCGACGAGGCCATCGCCCGTTGCACGGAAATCTGCCTGGGCATCACCTGCGCTACGCTGAGCAGCGCCTTGCTCTGGCCGCAGCGGGTCGAACGACAACTGGCGCAGCAGGCGCGTAACGCCTGGCAGGCTGGCGTGGCAGCCTCGCGCCAGGCGCTGGCTGGCGAAGCCGACTCGCGGCAAGGCTTGCTGGAAGTGCTGGCGCGCATCGTCGCCGTGGATGCCCAGCGTGAGCACGCCTGGTTCGAGGGCGCGCGTGGTCGCCAGCGTGCTGTGGCGCTGCGCGTGCTGAGCCGTGATCTGCTCGGCATGCTGCGTCTGGCTCGTGGTGTGGCGCGGCAGTGGCGACAACTGAGCAGCAGCGAGGCGCAGGCTGTAGCGCCCTGGCTGCAAGTGGTGGATGAGCGCCTGCAGCAGGCACAACCGGTAGGCTTGCTGGAGTTGGGCGAGCAACTGCGCCAGGCGGCGCAGGACGAAGAACTGAGCAGTGGCCAGCAACTATTGCTGGAGCGCTTGATGGTGCTGCTGTTGCGTGTCGAGGATGCCAGTCGCGCCTTGCTCGCGGTCGAGGAGGGCAGGGCACCGGCCGATGCGCCGCGCGCCTTGTCCTGGCACTACGATTGGCAGAGCGCGCTGGTGTATGGCTCGCGCAGTGCGCTGACCTTCCTGGTTCTGGCTGCATTCTGGCTGGCCACTGGTTGGACCCACGCCACCGGTGCGCTACTGCTGGCCTGCGTGGTCTGCAGCCTGTTCGCCCGGCTCGAAGCGGCGCCGCAGATCGGCATGATGTTCCTGCGCGGCATCTTCTACGCGCTGCCAGTGGCGTTCTTCGTCGGGCAGATTCTGATGCCGCAGATCGACGGCTTCGTGATGCTCTGCATGGTGCTGGGTGTGCCGCTGTTCTTTGGTGTGCTGGGCATGGCCAAGCCAGCGACGGCTGCGACCTCGACCTCGTTTTGCCTGCACTTCATCGTGCTTTGTCTGCCGGCGCCGGGTGTCGGCTACAACGTCGAGTTCTTCCTCAATGAGGCGCCCGGCATGCTGATGGGTGTCGGTTGCGCGGTGATGGCCTTCAAGCTGGTGGTGCTGCGCAATCCGGTCTGGCATGGCCGGCGCCTGATGCAGGCGATCCTGACCGACCTCGGCCGCTTGACCCGTCGCGACCTGGGCCGCGCCGAAAACTGGTTCGGCGGGCGCATGGCTGATCGTCTGCTGCAGTTGGCGCGGCATTATCCGGCGCGGCCGGATCAAACACGTAGCGGCTGGGACGATGGCGTGGCTGGCCTTGATCTGGGCGACGAGTTGCTGCATCTGCGCAAGTGCCTGGCCAATGCCGATGCTGGCCTGGCACGGTCGCAGCAGCGTTTCCTGGAACGCCTCGACGACGCGCTGGAGCATGGCCCCGCGCCAGGCCGCGAAGATGATCTGAACGCAGCGGTGGGCGAACTGCAGGAGGCCCTGCGCGCCTGCATGCCCAGCATCGACAAGCGCCTGGCCGAGGCAGCGCTGTTGCAGCTGCAAAACGGTTGGCGCTACTGGTGCCAGCTCAGAGGAGAGACTAATGGGTTTGCATGAGTGGTCGCTGGGTGGCGTATTGCTGAGCCCGATGGCGGCCTACGCGGTATTGGCGCTGTTGCTGACTGGCGTGTTGCGCCTGGGCTTGCAGCGCATAGGGTTGTCGCGCTGGATCTGGCACGAAGCCCTGTTCGATTGTGCCTTGTATGTCTGCGTGCTGGCGGCCGTGATGGTCGCCCTGGCGCATTGAGGAGAGAAAGCATGCGTTCGACCATTCGAGTCGGCATAACCCTGGCCATGGTGGTGGCGGCGATCTTCGCCGGCTCCTGGATCTGGCAGCACTACATGTATTCGCCCTGGACGCGCGACGCCCGCGTGCGCGCCGACGTGGTGACCATCGCCCCGGACGTGTCCGGCTGGGTGGTCGAACTCAAGGTGCATGACAACCAGCAGGTCAAGGCAGGCGACCTGCTGATGAGCATCGACCGCGACCGCTATCAGGCGGCGGTAGAGAAGGCCAGGGCGGTGGTGGACATTCGCCGCCAGCAGTTGAGCCTGCGCGAGCACGAGGCCTCGCGCCGTTCCCGTCTGGGCGCCCAGGCGATCAGCGCCGAATTGCTGGAAAACGCGCAGATCAATGCCGAGATGGCGCGCAGCGAGTACCGCGAAGCGCAGGCTGATCTGCGTGTGGCCGAGCTGAATCTGGCGCGCAGCGAAGTGCATGCCCCGCGCGATGGACAGATCACCAACCTGGTGCTGGCGCAGGGCAACTATGTGAATGCCGGGCAGGCGGTGATGGCGCTGGTCGATACCCAGTCGTTCTACGTACAGGCGTATTTCGAGGAGACCAAGCTGCCTCGCATTCAGGTCGGCGCGTCGGTGGAGGTCTGGTTGATGGGCGGTGATCAGCAGCTTCGTGGTGAGGTGGACAGTATCAGTCGCGGCATCACCGACCGCAACGCCAGCCCGGACGGGCAACTGCTGGCCGATGTCGAGCCGACCTTCAACTGGGTGCGCCTGGCGCAGCGCATTCCGGTGCGCATCAGGCTCGATGAAGTGCCGGATGGCATGGTGCTAAGCGCCGGTATGACTGCCAGCGTAAGGGTGGAATAGCGCGTTTTCGCAGCTGTAGGAGCGGCTTCAGCCGCGAGCTCTTCAAGGGTAATCGCGGCTGAAGCCGCTCCCACGGTCGCTGTTCGCATGAGTTCATAGGGTGGACTACGCGAAGCTTGTCCACCGCTTGCACTGACGCAATGGTGGATGAAAGAAGCGTCATCCACCCTAGGATCCAATGAGCGTGATCAGGCGCGCTCGATGCTGGCCGGCGTACGGCGCATCAGCACCTTGCCGTGGCGGATGGATACCAGCGCGTGGCCCTGGCTGCGCACCATCTCGTAATCGTCCGGTGCCGAGAGGATCAGCAGGTTGGCCGGGCGGCCCACTTCCAATCCATAACGCTCGCCGAGCGCCAGGGCGCGGGCCGAGTTGTCGGTAATCAGGTCCAGGCTGCGCTTGAGGTCCTCGTAGCCGAGCATGTGGCAGATATGCAGGCCGGCTTCGAGGATGCGCAGGATGTTGCCGTTACCCAGCGGATACCAGGGGTCGACGATGGAGTCCTGGCCGAAGCAGACGTTCATCCCGGCACGGTCGATCTCCGCCACGCGGGTCAGGCCTCGGCGTTTCGGGTAGGTGTCGAAGCGGCCCTGCAGGTGGATGCTCTCGGTGGGGCAGGAGATGAAACTGATGCCGCTCATCTTCAGCAGGCGGAACAGCTTGGAGCAGTAGGCGTTGTCGTAAGAGCCCATGGCGGTGGTGTGGCTGGCGGTGACGCGCGCGCCCATGCCACGCACGCGGGCTTCCTCGGCCAGCACTTCGAGAAAACGCGACTGCGGGTCGTCGGTCTCGTCGCAGTGCACGTCCACCAGGCAGCCGCTGCGCTCGGCCAGGTCCATGAGGAACTTGATCGACGATACGCCCTGGTCACGGGTGTTCTCGAAGTGCGGGATGCCGCCGACCACATCGGCGCCCAGCTCAATGGCCTGCTCCATCAGCGCGCGACCGTTCGCATAGGACTCGATGCCCTCCTGCGGGAAGGCGACGATCTGCAGGTCGATCAGGTGGCGGGTTTCTTCGCGCACTTCGAGCATGGCCTTGAGCGCGGCCAGGGTCGGGTCGGTGACGTCGACGTGGGTGCGCACGTGCTGGATACCGTGGTCGACCAGCATGTCGATGGTCTTCTTGGCGCGCGTCTTGGTGTCTTCATGGGTGACCAGCGCCTTGCGCTCAGCCCAGCGCTCGATGCCCTCGAACAGCGTGCCGCTCATGTTCCAGGCCGGCTCGCCGGCAGTAAGGGTGGCGTCGAGGTGGATATGCGGCTCGACGAAGGGCGGCACGACGAGATTGCCGGCAGCGTCCAGGTCGCCTTCTGCAATGGGATGCAGGGCATGCTGGGCCTCGATGATGGCGATGTGCTCATCGTCCAGGGTGATGCGGTGCAGGCCGTCGCGGCCACGCAGGCGGGCATTGTGGATGATCATGAAAGTTCCTCTCAGGCAGGCGACGACAGGCGCCGGATCAACAGCGCGACGCTGATGTTCAGGCGGTCGTGCGGGTCTTCGAACGAGCAGCCGGTCAGCGCTTCGATGCGCTGTAGGCGGTAGCTCAGGGTATTGCGGTGAACGTTCAGGCGTTGCGCGGCCAGGGCCAGGTTGCCGTTCTCGGCGAACCAGGCCTCCAGCGTCGGCATCAGCACAGGTTGGTGGCGCGAGTCGTCGCCGATCAGCGGGCCGACCACGCGCTCGACGAAGCGATCGAGCAGGCTGCGGTCGCGAATCGCGCCGAGCAGCTCCAGCACGCCTAATTCATTGAAACTGCACAGGCCCAGGCGCTCGGGAAAACGCTGCGCCACGGCCAGGGCCTGGCGCGCCTCACCCAGGCCCTGGGCGAAACGCGGTGCATCGCAACCGGCGCTACCCAGGCCGAGGAACAGACGGAGCGGGCCGAGCTGCGGGCGCAGTTCGTCGAGCAGCATGGTCATGGCCTGGCGGTTACGGGCTTCGGCATGGGCATCGGGGCAGGGCAGCAGGGCGATCCAGTGACGGCCCTGGCTGACCAGTGGCAGCGCGTCACCGAGTTCGCCGAGGCTCTGTTCCAGGCGCCGTTGCAGCAGTTGCTGACGGCTCTGCAACTGGCGCTCGGCGTCTTCGTCGGGCAGATCACCGAACAGTTGCTCGCTGCCGTCGAGGCGCAGCAGCGCCACCTGACGCGGCACATGCAGTGCCAGGCCCAGGCTGTCGCCGCGTTGCAGCAATACGTCGAGCGATTGGTAATCGCCGTCAAGTACCTGCTCCAGCACGTGCTGGCGCGAGCGGCCGAGCTGCTGTGCGTGAACCAGGGCGGTGCCGATGGCCTGGGTGACGACCACCATCTTCAGCGCGTAGGGCTGCTCGATCAGCGGCAGGTTCAGGCGCTCGGCTTCGGCGATGACGCTGGGCGGGATGGCCTGGATGAACTCGGCGCCGGTAAGGATGACCAGGCCAGCGACCACGCGCTCATGGCCCTCGCGCACCAGGCGCAGCAGGTTGGCTTCGTCGCGCGGGTGGTTGATGCCGGTGACGAAGATCAGCTCGCCGCCCATCACCCAGTCGGCGATGCCTTCGTTCTCGGCCACGTAGGGCCAGCGCACGGCATTGTCGCGCCCGGCCTGGCCAGCACGCAGATGCATGCTGGCCAGGCCGGGCAGGGCGAGCACGTCGGCGACGGTCAGGCTCACGCGCCAGCGACCTGCTGGCGGCTGGCCAGGGCCTTGTTCAGCTCGAACAGCACCACGTAGGCCAGGGCAGCCACGGCGATGCCCACCAGCGGCGCGACCCAGGGCGAGAAGTAGGCGCTCACCGCACCGATCAGATAGGCGCCCAGGCCGACCCAATTGAATGCGGGCAAGCGCACATCGGCCAGTTTCGGATAGCGCGCGCGGTGGCCATAGAAGAAGTCGGCCATGATCACACCGCCAATCGGCGGGATGATCGAGCCGAGCAGGATCAGGAAGGGAATCAGCATTTCGTACATGCCGCCGATGGCCAGCAGCGTGCCGATGCCGGCGCCGACCAGGGTCACGGTCTTGCGCTTGCCGGTGCGCAGCAGGTTGCAGCCGGCGGCGGCGAAGTTGTAGATGGTGTTGTCCTGGGTGGTCCACAGGTTGAGAAACAGCATGACCACAGCGGCCATGGACAGGCCCTGCAGCACCAGCACTTCGACCACGTCCGGTTGCTGATAGACGATGGCGCCATAGGCACCGGCGACGATCATCAGGCCATTACCGATGAAGAAGCCGAACAGGCTGGCCAGCACCGCGACGCGGCCACTCTTCGCGAAACGCGTCCAGTTGGTGGCCTGGGTGGCGCCGCTGACGAAGGTGCCGAACACCAGGGTAATGGCCACGCTCAGGCTCATGCTCTCGGACGGTTCCACCGCGAGCAGGCCGGCGAGGCCGCCGATATCAC
Organism: Ectopseudomonas toyotomiensis; assembly: GCF_017167985.1. Lineage (NCBI taxonomy): Bacteria > Pseudomonadati > Pseudomonadota > Gammaproteobacteria > Pseudomonadales > Pseudomonadaceae > Ectopseudomonas > Ectopseudomonas toyotomiensis. The sequence continues at coordinate 3,918,423 of NZ_CP070505.1, forward strand.
GGGTGGCGATCCACAGCGAAGCCACCAGCAGCACCAGCATGGCCGGCACGGCGATCCGGGACAACAGATCCAGACCCTTGTAGCCGACGAAGGCGGTGAGGCAGAAACCGAAGCCGAACAGCACCATCAGCGGGATGGTCAGGCCTTCGGGCAGGTCGAGAATCTTCACCAGGACGATGGCGATGGTCGCCGTACCCCAGGCGTACCAGCCGATCTGGGTAAAGCCGAGAAGCATGTCGGACAGCTTGCTGCCCACTTCGCCGAAGCAGAAACGGCCCATCAGTACCGAGTTCAGCCCGCTGCGACAGGCGATCAGGCCCAGCACGGCGGCATACAGACCGAGCAGCAGGTTACCGATCACCGCAGCCCAGAGCAGGGTGGTGAAATCGAAGGCCATGCCGATCTTGCCGCCTGCGAACATGGTGGCGGTGAAGAAGGTGAAACCGAACAGCAGGATGGAGGTGGAGAACAGCCCCTTACGTGCGCCGTTGGGCACCTCGCTCAGGGGGTAATCGCTATCTGGGGTGGCGTTGCTCATGGACCTGGCTCCGGTTAAGGGTGTGAAGCCTTGGCGATAGCAGGGGACGTGCCAGAAAGCAGCGCAGCGGGCTGCTTGGTAAGGTAGTCAAAGGGTTTTGTGCGAAATGCACAAAGAAATGCGCTTATACGGCGCCAGGTCGCTCAAGGTTTGTGAGTGTAGAACAAAAGTGGTGCGCGACGCAGCGGTCGCGCACCAGTGTGTGGCGATTCAGTTGACGGTAACTTGCGGCATCGGTGGCATCGTTACGGTCTGCTCGCTGGCCGGGGCGAGCACTTCGGCTTCGCCGTCGACCACTTGCTTGCCGTCCTGGTTGTACACGCGGGTGGCGATGCGCACGCGGTTCTTCGGCAGTTTTTCCAGCACTTCCAGCTTCACGGTCAGGGTATCGCCGAGTTTTACCGGGCGGGTGAACTTCAGCTGTTGGCCAAGGTAGATGGTGCCCGGGCCAGGTAGGCGGCAGGCAATGGCGGCGCTGATCAGCGCACCGGTGAACATGCCGTGGGCGATGCGTTCCTTGAACATCGTTTCGGCAGCGAAGGCAGCGTCCAGGTGTACCGGGTTGTTGTCGCCGGAGACGGCGGCGAACAGCTGTACATCGCGCTCTTCCACAGTCTTCTCGAAGGCCGCTTGCTGGCCGACGCTGAGGGCTTCGTAAGGGATATTGGTGACCTGAGTCATGGACACTCCTTGATTGGGTTTCGACCATGGCTCAGCGCCTGCTGCAGCCAGTCGATCAGGTGGGCGGTGACCTCGTCGCGATTGCTCTCGTTGAGCAGCTCATGACGGGCCTCGGGATAAATCTTCAGTTGCACGTCGCGCACACCGGCCTCGCGCAGGGCGCCAGCCAGATCACTCAGGCGCTTGCCGTCGCTGACCGGATCGCGCGAGCCGCCGATCACCAGCAGCGGCAAGTCGGCATCGATCTGCGCCAGGTTGCTGGGCGGGGTGATGTGCTGCAGGCCATCGAGCAGGTCGCACCACAGCTGCGTGGTGCAGACGAAACCGCACAGCGGGTCGGTCACGTATTTGTCCACTTCCGCCGGGTCGCGGCTGAGCCAGTCGAAGGCCGTGAGGTTGGGCTTGAAAGCCTTGTTGAACGAGCCGAAGGAGAGAAAATCGATGACCTTGCTGCGTCCTTTGGGGCCCAGACGCCAGCGCTCGAAGCCGGCGATCAGTCTGGCGGCCTTGTACAGCGCCACGGGCTGGTAATTGGAGCCACAGAGCACGGCGCCCTGCAGGCTGCAGCTATGGCCCAGCAGATAGGCCAGGCCGATGTAGCTGCCCATGCTGTGGCCGAACAGGAAGATTGGCGTATGCGGGTGCTGCTGGCGAATGTGGTGGTTGAGGGTGGACAGGTCGCCGACCACCTTGCTCCAGCCGTCTTCATCAGCAAAGTGGCCAAGGGTGCCACGTTCGGCGGTAGCGCCATGGCCGCGCTGGTCCAGCGCATAGAGCGCTAAGCCTGCCGCGACCAGGGCTTCAGCCAGGCGTGCGTAGCGCAGGCTGTGCTCGGCCATGCCATGGGCCAGCATGATCGCCGCGCGTGGCGGCTCGTCGCCGTACCAGTGATTGACCTGCAATGGTGTGCCATCGCTGGCGTTGATAACGAAGGCGTCGTGGCGCATGGCGAATCCTTGTGCCGGGAGTTGGCGGCATTGTGCACCTTGGCCGTCATCACGCAAAGCACAGTCGAATTTCTACCCAGCCGCAAAGATCGGTTACGAATCACTACATTTATTGCGAAATTCAGCCCATCAATGACGCCTTCGAGCTATTTGCGGCGCCGCTCTGAACTGCTACTTTCCGGGCAGTCCCGCACTGCGGGCCAGATCACTTCAGGGGAAGAGGACAAGAACAATGCAACCTGATTTCTGGGACGACAAGCGCGCTCCCGGCGTGCCTAACGATATCGACCTGTCCAGCTACAAGTCGGTGATCGAAGTATTCGAGCGCTCATGCAAGCGTTTCGCCGACCGTCCGGCCTTCAGCAATCTCGGCGTGACGCTGACCTATGCCGAGCTGGATCGCCTCTCCGCGACCTTCGCCGCCTACCTGCAGAAGCACACCGACCTGAAACCGGGCGATCGTATCGCGGTGCAGATGCCCAACGTGCTGCAGTATCCCATTGCCGTGTTCGGCGCCATGCGTGCCGGGCTGATCGTGGTCAACACCAACCCGCTGTACACCGCGCGCGAGATGCGCCACCAGTTCAAGGATGCCGGCGTGCGTGCGTTGGTGTACCTGAACATGTTCGGCAAGTTGGTGCAGGAAGTGCTGCCGGATACCGAGATCGAGTACCTGATCGAAGCCAGGATGGGCGACATGTTGCCGAGCCTCAAGGGCTGGCTGGTCAACACCGTGGTGAAGAAGGTCAAGAAGATGGTGCCCGACTACCATCTGCCCCAGGCCATTGCCTTCAAGCAGGTGCTCAAGCAGGGCCACGGCCAGACGCTGACGCCGGTCAAGGCCAGTCACGACGACATCGCCGTGCTGCAATACACCGGTGGCACCACCGGTGTGGCCAAGGGCGCCATGCTCACCCACGGCAACCTGGTGGCCAACATGTTGCAGGTCGACGCCTGCCTGGCGCAGCTCGGTGACGACGGCACGCCGCTGATGAAACAGGGGCAGGAGATCATGATCGCGCCGCTGCCGCTGTACCACATCTATGCCTTCACCGCGAACTGCATGTGCATGATGGTCAACGGCAACCAGAACGTGTTGATCACCAATCCGCGCGACATCCCCGGCTTCGTCAAGGAGCTGGGCAAGTGGAAATTTTCTGCGTTGCTGGGTCTGAACACCCTGTTCGTCGCGCTGATGGATCACCCCGAGTTCAAGAACCTCGACTTCTCCAACCTCAAGGTCACCAACTCCGGTGGTACCGCGCTGGTCAAGGCCACCGCCGAGCGTTGGCAGCAGATGACCGGCTGCACCGTGGTGGAAGGCTACGGCCTGACCGAAACCTCGCCGGTGGCCAGTACCAACCCCTATGGTGACAAGGCGCGTCTGGGTACTGTCGGCATTCCGGTGCCGGGCACGGCGTTCAAGGTGATCGACGACGACGGCAACGAGATGCCGCTGGGCGAGCGCGGCGAGCTGTGCATCAAGGGGCCGCAGGTGATGAAGGGCTACTGGCAGCGCGAGGAAGCGACCGCCGAAGTGCTCGACGCCGAGGGCTGGTTCAAGACTGGCGACATTGCCGTGATCGACGCCGACGGCTTCGTGCGTATCGTCGACCGCAAGAAGGACATGATCATCGTCTCCGGCTTCAACGTGTACCCCAATGAGATCGAGGACGTGGTCATGGCCCACCCGAAAGTCGCCAGCTGCGCGGCCATCGGCGTGCCGGACGAGAAGTCCGGCGAGGTGGTCAAGCTGTTCGTGGTGCCGCGTGATGGCGGCGTTACCGTCGAGGAGCTCAAGGCCTACTGCAAGGAAAACTTCACCGGCTACAAGGTGCCCAAGCACATCGTGTTCAAGGACTCGCTGCCGATGACCCCGGTCGGCAAGATCCTGCGTCGAGAGCTGCGCGACATCGCCTGACCCAAAGCCCCTCCCCACCGTTGGGGGAGGGGCTTTCCCGCCTCAACTGCCCTCGGGCAGTCCAATTGTTGTGATTTAGTAACTACCTTCGCGTGTTTCATGCAGCCCAGGGCTGCATCACCGGCAGAGACGAGCTAGGCTCTACGCGCTGCAATATGCGAGCTAGAGGCTTTTCGCGGGGTAACTAAGACAAGGACGGCCTGTGACTGCGTGGTCTTTTTCGGTCACTTTTGCGACTCTCAAGGCCATGTTTGGTGCTGGTCGGCCTCTGGCAAAGCTGCTACTCTCGGCGCGCTTCCGGGCCCTGGGCCAGCGGGAAAGCGAGCTATACACACAACAAACAACCGCCGTCGCGCGGTGAAGATCAGCTGTTGCTTAGGAGTGGGCTTCCATGACCGAAAACTTCTGGAAGGACAAGTATCCCGTTGGGGTTGCTGCCGAAATCAATCCCGATCAGTATCCGAACATCCTCGCGGTATTGAAAGAGTCCTGCCAACGCTTCGCCGACAAGCCTGCTTTCAGCAACCTGGGCAAGACGCTCACCTACGGCGAGATCTACAAGCTCTCCGGTGACTTCGCTGCCTACCTGCAAAAGCACACCGATCTCAAGCCCGGCGACCGCATCGCCGTGCAACTGCCCAACGTCCTGCAGTACCCCATCGTGGTGTTCGGTGCCATGCGTGCCGGCCTGGTGGTGGTCAACACCAACCCGCTGTACACCGCGCGGGAAATGGAGCACCAGTTCAACGACTCTGGCGCCAAGGCGCTGATCTGCCTGGCCAACATGGCCCACCTGGCCGAACAGGTCGTGCCCAAGACCGGCGTCAAGACCGTGATCGTCACCGAAGTTGGCGACATGCTGCCGACCTTCAAGCGCCTGCTGGTCAATGCCGTGATCAAGCACGTGAAGAAGATGGTGCCGGCCTACAACCTGCCCAAGGCTGTCAAACTCAACGACGCCCTGGCCAAGGGCCGTGGTCAGAGTTTTGCCGAGGCCACTCCGAGCAACGATGACATCGCCGTGCTGCAGTACACCGGCGGCACCACCGGCGTGGCCAAGGGCGCGATGCTCACCCATCGCAATCTGGTGGCCAACATGCTGCAGGTCAAGGCACTGATGGGCGCCAACCTCAACGAAGGTTGCGAGGTGCTGATCGCGCCGCTGCCGCTCTATCACATCTATGCCTTCACCTTTCACTGCATGGCGATGATGCTGATCGGTGGCCATAACATTCTGCTGACCAACCCGCGTGACCTGCCGGCGGTGGTCAAGGACCTGGCCAAGTACCGCTTCACCGGTTTCGTCGGCCTCAATACCTTGTTCGTTGCCCTGTGCAACAACGAGGACTTCCGCAAGCTGGACTTCTCCAGCCTGAAGCTCACCGTCTCCGGTGGTATGGCCCTGCAACTGGCTACCGCCGAGCGCTGGAAGGAAGTCACTGGCTGCGCCATCTGCGAAGGCTTCGGCATGACCGAGACCAGCCCGGTGGCTACGGTCAACCCGTTCAGCGCCATCCAGCTCGGCACCATAGGCATTCCGCTGCCATCGACCCTGTGCAAGATCGTCAACGACGACGGCCAGGAACTGGCGATCGGCGAGATCGGCGAGCTGTGCGTTAAAGGCCCGCAGGTGATGAAGGGCTATTGGCAGCGTCAGGAAGCCACCGACGAAATCCTCGACGCCGAAGGCTGGCTGAAGACCGGCGACATCGGTCTGATCCAGGAAGACGGCTACCTGCGCATCGTCGACCGCAAGAAGGACATGATTCTGGTGTCCGGCTTCAACGTCTACCCGAACGAACTGGAAGACGTGCTGGCAACCCTGCCGGGCGTGCTGCAGTGCGCCGCCATCGGTATTCCGGACGAAAAATCTGGTGAAGCGATCAAGGTGTTCGTGGTGGTCAAGCCGGGCGAAAGCGTGACCAAGGAGCAGGTGATGGAGCACATGCGCGCCAACCTCACCGGCTACAAGGTGCCCAAGGCTGTGGAATTCCGCGATGTGCTGCCGACCACCAACGTTGGCAAGATCCTGCGCCGCGAACTGCGTGACGAAGAGCTGAAGAAGCTGGGCAAGAAGTGATTCGAGCCTGCTGAAACGAAAACCCGCTACGGCGGGTTTTTTATTGCCTGGCGACCTGGATGGTAGGGCCGGTAGGGCGTACTCGGCTTTGGCTTCCTGCGTCGCTCTACCTCCTGCATTCATGCAGTCGTCGCGAAGCAGTACGCCGCCAAGTTTTCGCTGGAACGTCGTGCTGCCAGGCGTGGCATGGCTGGGCGGGCTACTCGCTTCGCTCGTTAGGCCGCTCTACGCGACGCGAAGAGGGCGGGTGCGGAACTGTCCACTGTCAGGGGTGAAGCGGGACGCCAAGAGCATCAACACGAGCGTTGCAGCGGCCATCGCCATCCAGCTCAGGCGCAGGTCGTCGGTGTACTGGCGTAGCAGACCAGCCAGCAGCGGCGCGGTGGCGGCGATCAGGTAGCCGCCGCCCTGCACGAAGGCCAGCAGGTCACCAGTCTGGCGTGGGTCATCCAGGTGATCCTGGGCCACCACCAGCGAAAGCGGGAACAGCGCGCCGATGCCCACGCCCAGCAACATGCAGATCGGCACCACCAGTTGCAGCGGTGCCAGCATCAGACCGAGCAGCCCGGCCAGCAGCGCCAGCAAGACCACCGCCAGCAACACGCGTCGATCCGGGTAGCGTGGCAGCAGGCTCGATGCCAGCAGGCCGGCGACTACTTCGCAGAGCGTCAGGGCAGCCAGCAGCAGGCCGCTGGCCTGCGCGCTCCAACCCAGTGAGGTGTAGTAAGGCGGCAACCAGGCCAGCACCAGCGTGTAGCCGGCGGTGCCGATGCCGAAGAAACTCATCAACAGCCAGGCCCTTGGTGAGCGCCAGACATCCAGGCGCGGCAGCTCGCTCGACGTTGCGACTGCCTGCGCAGGCGCGGCTCGGTACCAGAATGCGACAGCGAGCAGAGCGGGTAATGTCCAGCTCGCCAGCGCCCACGACCAGCCTATCGACTGCGCCAGCCAGGGCGTCAGCGCCGCGCCGAATGCGGCGCCACCCATGATCGCGCAGCTGTAGAAGCCGATCAGGCGGCCGCTGTCAGTGGGGAAGCGCGACTTGATCAGGCCTGGCAAAAGCGCCTGAACGAACGCGATTCCCGCGCCAGCCAGCAATGCGGTGATGATCAGGGTGCTGGAGTCAGGCAGTAAGCCGCGCACCAGGCAGGCGAGGGCGATCAGCAGTACGCCGAAGAGAATTCCGTTGTTCTCACCCAAACGTTTGTGCAGCAGGCCGGCGGCCAGAGCGCCAATGCCCATGATCACCACTGGCAGGCTTGTCAGCAGGCTGGCACCGGCATGATCCAGACCGGTGTCGAGCTGAATACGGTCGAGCAACGGACCGATGGCCGCCAGCACCGGGCGTAGATTCAGGCCGAGCAGGACGATGGCGATGAGCAGCAAGGTCTGGCGCTTCATGCTTGTGCTTCCTTCGCGCCACGCCAGGCCACCAGCAGCACGCCGCCGACGATGCACAGCGCCGCCAGCAGCATCGACAAGCTGCCCTGTTCGCCGAGCAGGCCGATGGCGATGGCGGCGCCGGTGATTGCCGCCACCGAGCCGATCTGGCTGAGAAACACCGTGCCGGCCAGGTTCTGCAAGACGAAGAACAGCGCATAGACCGCCGCGAACAGCAACATTTGCAAGGCCAGCAGGCCCACTGCCGCGGTGTTTTCCAGACGTGGTGCGAGGTCGACGCCGAACAGGCCCAGCGGTACCAGCAGCAGTGCGCCGCCGAGCAGCATGCCGGGGGCCAGGGACAGCGGGCTGGCGCCAGCCGGCCAGTAGCGGGCGCGGTAGATATTGCCGAGCGCCAGGAACACCGGCACGCAGAGTGCCGCCAGCACCCATAGCAAGGGGCTGTCGCCGGCGTTGAGCTTGCCCAGGGCCAGCAACAGACTGCCGGCCAGGCCGATGCAGATGCCCAGCAGACGAATGCGGCTCAACCCTTCCATGCGCAAGGTCAGGGCCAGCAGGTAGGTGATCAGGGGCGGGAAGGCCAGGCACATCGAGGCGAAGCCGGCGCCGACATGGCCAATCGAGCTGAACAGCAAACCGTTCGGCACAGCGATGCTGAGCAGTCCCGAGGCCAGGTAATAACCCAGCAATTCTGGACGGGTGCCAGGGCGCTCGCCGCGTATCCAGGTAAACAGCAACAGAAGTAAACCGCCGCCCAGCAAGCTCCAGAGCAGGTAGGCCATGGCCGGCCAGCCAACGTTGCCGGCCAGCTTCACCAGGATGCTGGTCAGCCCCATCAAGGCGCCTATGGCCAGCAACAAGGACAAGGCGAGAACAGGACGAAAATGGGAGCCGGGCATGCAGCTGCCTCCTGGGGGTGAATGCGTTACGATGCAAACATTCTTTTTGAAAAGTATCTTGATGGCAAGATAAATTGAGGGCGATATGCAAGACCGTGCACAATTGGCTGCCGAGCAGTGGCTTCGACAGCGGCCGGATCTGGATGGTTTTTCCATGGCGGTGATCGGCCGCCTGGGCGAGCTCAGCCAGGTGATCACGCGTGATCACCTGTTGCCATTCTTCACCGAGCACGGCCTGCAGGCCGGGGAGTTCGACCTGCTTGCTACCTTGCGCCGCTCGGGTGAGCCTTACGCACTGATGCCCACGGCGCTGTACGAGAGCGCGATGATTTCCTCGGGCGGCATGACCAGCCGCATCGACCGACTGGAGAAGGCCGGGTTGATCGAACGGCGCAAACACCCCAGTGACCGCCGTGGCGTGCTGGTGGCACTGACCCCGGCCGGCTTCGAATTGATCGACGGCATTCTCGAAGCCCATGTGGCCAACCTGCAGCATGTGCTCTCAGGATTGACCGCCGCCGAGCAGCAGACGTTGCATGAATTGCATGGCAAGTTGTTGGCGGGGCTGGTTCAACAGGGCGCCGAGTGATTGTCGATGACACCCGCGCACCTGCGTGTTAGCGAGTCCGTCACTAAGGAAGGTGCACCTCCAGTGGTGGACGCTGGAGCGTCGAAAGCTGCGTCCCCACGCAGAGTGGGAACCATCATCCGGGCACAGGGAGGCCGCCGATATCGTTATGAAAAAGAGTGCAATCCTGCTCGGGATGGCTCTGGCATTGACCGCGCTATGGCTGAATTTGGGGTTCTATGAGACCTACTTTGCCGAAGACAATCGTGCTGTGTTCTTCATCAAGAAATACCCGACATTGCAGGTTCGGTTCGAGAACATCTTCCTGTCGGATCAGGATGACAAACCCTTGGAGCGCCTCAGCGATGAAGAGCGAAGCGTGGTGATCGAATACTGCAAATACCGGCTAGGTATCGAGACTGAGCTGAAGACGCAGGATGAGTTGGATGCTTGCAAGGAGAAGTAAGCAGGTGGGCTGGGTTGCGCGTGGCGATACCCGGATTGCTGGGTCGACGGATTTTGCTGTCGATGACTCCCGCGCTCCAGCGTGGCCGTTATCAAGCGGTCTTTCTTCCGGCAACTACCTATCGCCTGCCTCTTGATCAGCTCACATCCGGTGATGTTCCAGCAAAAAATCCACAAACACCCGTACCCGCGCCGGCATCGCCGAGCCGCCGACGAACACCGCATGAATCGGTTCCCGATCTCCGGGGTTGAAGGCTTGCAGCAGCGGCACCAGATCGCCGCGTTGCAGGTCTTCAGCCACGCTGAATTCGCCGATGCGAGCGATGCCGGCGCCGACCCGGGCGAACTGCGCCAGTGCCTCGCCGCTGCTGCATTCGATATTGCCGCAAACCTTCAGTGAAAACGCCTGGCCGTCGCGGGTAAAAGGCCAGTTGGGTTCGGCGCGGCGGAAGTTGAAGCGCAGGCAGTTGTGCTCCAACAGGTCTTCCGGTCGCTGCGGCGTGCCGTGGCGTTGCAGGTAGTCGGGGGAGGCCACCACCACCTGACCGGTTTCGCCCACCTTGCGGGCGGTCAGCGGGCTGTCCGGCAGGTGGCCGAAACGCACGGCCACGTCAGCCTGGCCACCAAGGATGTCGACCACCTCGTCGCCCAGGCTGAGGTCGACGGTGATGTTCGGGTAACGCGCGCTGAACGCCGCCACCAGCGGCACGATGGTCATCCGGCCATGGCCGAGCGCGGCACTCACGCGCAAGCGGCCCCGCGGCACGCCCTGGTCGGCGATGGCTTCTTCGACCTCCGCCATATCGGCGAGGATGCGCCGGGCACCGCGCAGATACGCCTCGCCCTCGGCGGTAAAGGTGATTGCGCGGGTGGTGCGCAGCAGCAGGCGCGTGCCGAGGCGCTGCTCGGTGCGCGCGATGATGCGGCTGACCGCCGAAGGTGTCAGCCCCAGTGCACGTGCAGCGGCCGACAGGCTGCCTTCCTCCGCTACGGTAGCGAACACCACCATGTCACCCGAACGCCCGTTGAAATCCATTTGTGCTCCGTAAGCAAAGGTGTTTGCCAGAAATGCCATCTACCGCCGCGAAGGTTTGGATCCTAGCATTCGCGGCATAGATGAGGAGCCTTTCCATGCGTATCAATCCACCACTCGTTGCACTCGCAATCGGTGCCTTCGGCATCGGCGTTACCGAGTTCGCCCCCATGGGTATGTTGCCGGGCATCGCCACCGATCTCGGCGTTTCCATTCCCGCTGCCGGCCTGCTGGTCAGCGCTTACGCGCTGGGCGTGCTGCTCGGCGCGCCATTGATGACCCTGACCACCGGCAAGATTCCCCGGCGCTACCTGCTGATCGGGCTGATGGCCATCTTCACCCTGGGCAACCTGATGTCGGCCCTGGCGACTGACTACACCAGCCTGCTGATCGCGCGGGTAGTGACCTCGTTGAACCACGGCGCTTTCTTCGGCGTCGGCTCCATCGTCGCCGCCAGCGTGGTCGCACCGGACAAACGCGCCGGAGCGGTGGCAGCGATGTTCATGGGCCTGACCCTGGCGACCATCGGCGGCGTACCGCTGGCAGCCTGGTTCGGTGAGGTACTCGGTTGGCGCACGGCGTTCTGGGGCATCACCGGCCTGGGCGTGTTGGCCATGCTCGCGCTGTGGTTCGCCTTGCCCAACGTGCCGCTACCGAAAAGCGACGGCGTGCTGGCTGAGATCCGCGTGCTGGGTCGTGGCCCGGTGCTGGCAGCCTTGGCCCTGACCGTGATCGGTTCCAGCGCGATGTTCACCGTATTCACCTACATCGCGCCGATCCTCAGCAGCGAGACCCACGCGTCCACCGCCTTCATCACCGCCATGCTGGTGCTGTACGGCATCGGCCTGACGCTGGGCAACGTGTGGGGCGGCAAGGCGGCGGATCGCTCCGTCGACCGCACCCTGATCGTCTCGCTCAGTGCACTGATCCTGGTCTTGCTGGCCTTCACCGTGCTGATGCGCTGGCCACTGCCGGCAGCCGTGGCCATCCTGATCTGGGGCATCGCCAGCTTCGCCATCGTGCCGCCGCTGCAAATGCGCGTGATGGAAGCCGCCAAGGCCGCGCCCAACCTGGCCTCGGCGGTGAATATCGGCGCCTTTAATCTGGGTAACGCGATTGGCGCAGCATTGGGCGGTGCGGTGATCAAGGCGGGGTTGGGCTACCCGGCGATCTCGCTGGCCGGTGCGGCGATGGCAGGGTTGGGGCTGCTGATGGTGCTGGGGTTTGCCTGGCGCTCCAGAGGTGCAGCGGCGGTAGCGGTTTAAAAGAGACACCTGAGAAGGGGGTAAATCCCCCTTCCGGTTTACGCCTTCGCAGCAGGGCTCAAGCGAAAGCTGACGCCCATGCGGTTGAACGCGTTCATGGCTGCGATAGCCGCCGTAAGGTCGACGAGGTCTTTCGGAGTGAATGCGGACGATGCTGCGGCATAAGCTTCGTCAGAAGCATGCGTTTCACTGACCAGCGTCACTTCTTCCGTCCAGGCCAAGGCGGAACGTTCCTGCTCGGAAAACAGATGCGCGGCCTCATGCCAGACCGGCACCAGAACGAGCTTTTCTACTGACATACCTCCCTTGATCAGATCTCGCGAATGGATATCGACGCAGTGCGCGCATCCATTGATTTGCGATGCCCGCAAGAACACGAGATGTATGAGTTGAGGCGGCAGGTTCGTTCCGGTGGTGACGAAATGGTGCAGACCACTCAGTGCTTTAGCTGCACCGGGTGAAGCATCAAACCAGTGAAGACGAGTCATAGAGCATTACCTTTGGGGATGGCGGAATCAGTAAGGTCTGCCCAATTAGGACAACTAAGAGGATCAAGGTATTGATCCAATTAAAGGCTTAATGAATGGTCCACTTTTGCGGAGCGGTCTATCCCGGAGCTGTTGGACTGTTCGCTGCGCTCCTAAGTCCACCCTACTCGTCGGCGTCCCGGTCCACCCGTGCTCATCCTGCTCCCTGCGTCCAGGTGCGTAATCTGCGACAATCCCGCCTTTGCCCTGATTGCCTCGATCCAGATGACTGACCTCGCCACGCTGCAGAAGAAACTCGACCACGTCATGATCGCCGAGCGCCATCGCTTGCGCCGGCAGTTGCATGAGCTGCAGAAGCATCCCGATGAGGCCAAGCTGGCGCAGTGGCTGGAGCGTTTTCAGGCGTCCAGCGACAAGGTGGCGGCGCGGCGTAGCAGCATCCCGGTGATGCGCTACGACGATGCGCTGCCGATTGCTGCCAAGCGTGATGAGATCAAGGCCGCGCTGGAGAAGAGCCAGGTGGTGGTGATTGCCGGTGAGACCGGTTCGGGCAAGACCACCCAGTTGCCGAAGATCTGCCTGGAGATCGGCCGGGGTGTGCATGGCCTGATTGGCCATACCCAGCCGCGTCGGCTGGCGGCGCGTAGTGTGGCGACGCGGGTGGCCGAGGAGATCGGCACGCCGCTGGGTGAGCTGGTCGGTTATCAGGTGCGTTTCGAGGATCAGAGCAAGGACGGCACGCTGATCAAGCTGATGACCGACGGCATTCTGCTTGCCGAAACCCAGCACGACCGCTTTCTGGAAAAGTACGACACGATCATCGTCGACGAGGCGCACGAACGCAGCCTCAATATCGACTTCCTGCTCGGTTACCTGAAAACCCTGTTGCCGCGTCGCCCGGATCTGAAGCTGATCATCACTTCGGCGACCATCGATCTGGAGCGCTTTTCCAAGCATTTCAACGACGCGCCGATCATCGAGGTGTCCGGTCGCACCTATCCGGTGGAAACCTGGTATCGCCCGCTGGCCGCCGAGGTGGATGAGGAGGGCGAGCGCCTGCTCGATGACCTGTCCATCGACCAGGGCATTCTCGCCGCGCTGGACGAGATCGCCGAGCACGAGCGCAGCGTGGGCAAGCGCCCAGGCGATGTGCTGGTGTTCCTGCCCGGTGAGCGCGAGATTCGCGAGGCGGCCGAGGTGCTGCGCAAGGCCAACCTGCGTTTTACCGAGGTGCTGCCGTTGTATGCGCGGCTGACGCCCGCCGAGCAGCAGAAGATTTTCGCGCCCATGGCCGGGCGCAAGATCGTGCTGGCCACCAACGTCGCCGAAACCTCGCTGACCGTGCCGGGCATCCGCTACGTGATCGACAGCGGCACGGCGCGCATCAGCCGCTACAGCTACCGCGCCAAGGTGCAGCGCCTGCCCATCGAGCCGGTGTCGCAGGCCAGCGCCAACCAGCGCAAGGGCCGTTGCGGGCGGGTCGAGCCGGGTATCTGCATTCGTTTGTACAGCGAGGAGGATTTCCTCGGGCGCCCGGAATTTACCGACCCGGAGATTCTGCGTACCAACCTGGCGGCGGTGATCCTGCAGATGCTGCACCTGCGCCTGGGCAGCATCGAGGACTTTCCCTTTATCGAGCCGCCAGACGGCAAAGCCATCAGCGACGGCTTCAACCTGTTGCAGGAGCTGTCGGCGGTCAACCGCGAAAGCCAGCTCACGCCCATCGGCCGGCAACTGGCACGCCTGCCCATCGACCCGCGCCTGGGGCGCATGGTGCTGGAAGGCGCCAAGCAGGGCAGCCTGGAGGAAATCCTTATCGTCGCTGCCGCGCTGTCGGTGCAAGATCCGCGCGAGCGACCGATGGATCGCCAGCAGGCCGCTGATCAGGCTCATGCGCAGTGGAAGGATGTGGACTCGGACTTCGCCGCGCTGATCAACCTGTGGCGCGGCTTCGAGGAGAAGCGCCAGGAGCTGGGCAGCAACCCGCTGCGTACCTGGTGCAAGAAGAACTTCCTCAACTACATGCGCCTGCGCGAATGGCGCGATGCGCACCGGCAGCTGGTACTGATCGCCCGTGATCTGCAGTTGATGGGCAAGGGCGGGCAGAACCGCTCGGAGGCGCAGGGCGAGCAAACGGCTAACGCGCCGCAGCCGACCAAGGACACCCGCGTCAACGCCATCGCCCGTCAGCAGGCCGAGGCCAGTGAGGCAGCGGTGCGGGCGAAGAACTACGCCGCCGTGCACAAGGCGATTCTCGCCGGCCTGCTCAGCCAGATCGGCCAGAAGACCGAGGAGGGCGACTACCTCGGCGCGCGCCAGCGACGTTTCTGGATTCACCCCTCCAGCGTGATCGGGCGCAAGAAGCCCAACTGGATCATGGCCGCCGAGCTGGTGGAAACCACCAAGCTGTTCGCCCGCATGGTGGCGAAGATCGAGCCGGACTGGATCGAGCCGCTGGCCGCGCATCTGGTGAAGAAGAACCATCTGGAACCGCACTGGGAGAAGAAGCGCGGCCAGGTGGTGGCGTACGAGCAGGTCACCCTGTACGGCATGATTATCGTTGGTCGCCGCCCGGTGCATTACGGCCCCATCGACCCGCCGGTGGCGCGCGAGATGTTCATTCGCGAGGGCCTGGTGCGTGGCGAGATCAACAGCCGCGTGCGCTGCCTGACCGCCAACCGCCAGTTGCTCGAACGCCTCGACGAGCTGGAGGCCAAGTCGCGTCGCCGCGACATTCTCGCCGACGAGGAAACCCTGTTCGGCTACTACGACGCGCGCATCCCGCAGGACATCTACCAGGCCGCCAGTTTCGAGGCCTGGTACAAGAAGGGCAGCGCTGCCGACCCGCAACTGCTGATCATGCGCGAGGAAGACGCCCTGGCCCGCGATGCCAAGGAAATCACCGCCGCGCAGTACCCGGACACCTTGCGCATCGGCGAGCTGCAGTTGCCGCTGAGCTATCACTTCGAGCCCAATCACCCGCGTGACGGCGTGACCCTGCGCGTGCCGGCGCCGCTGTTGCCGCAGCTGCAACCCGAGCGCCTGGAGTGGCTGGTGCCAGGCCTGCTGGAAGCCAAGTGCATCGCCCTGGTGCGCGGCCTGCCCAAGGCGCTACGCAAGAACTTCGTGCCGGTGCCGGACTTCGTCGGCGCCGCGCTGGACAAGCTGGTGTTTGGCCAGGGTTCGTTGCCACAGGCCCTCGGTCATGAGCTGCTGCGCATGACGGGCGCGCGGGTATCCGACGAGGCCTGGGCGGAAGCGGCTGAAAGCATCGAAAGCCACCTGAAGATGAATATTGAGGTGGTCGATGCTCAGGGCAAGTTTCTTGGCGAAGGCCGCGACCTGGCCGAGCTGACCGCGCGCTTCGCCGAAGCCAGCCAGGCTGCGTTGGCCATCCCGCAGCAGAGCGACAAGCCGAAAGCGGTGGAGGCCAAGGCCTTTGCCGAAGTGGCCGAGAAGGCGCAGCAGAAGATCGCCGGGCTTTCCATGACGGTCTACCCGGCCTTGGTGGAGGAGGCTGGGGTGGTCAAGGAAGGGCGCTTCCCGACTCAGGCCGAGGCCGACTTCCAGCATCGCCGTGCATTGCAGCGTTTGCTGTTGCAGCAACTGGCCGAGCAGGCCAAGTTTCTGCGCGGCAAGCTGCCGGGGCTGACCGAGTTGGGCCTGCTGTATCGCGATATTGGTCGCGTCGAGGCGCTGGTCGAGGACATTCTGCTGGCCAGCCTGGATGCCTGCATCCTCGAAGGTGAGGCCACGCTGCCGCGCGACGGTGCGGCCTTGGCGCAACTGGCCGAGCGCAAGCGTGGCGACTGGACGGCGCATGCTGAGCGCATCGCCCGCCTGGTGCTGGAGATTCTCAAGCTCAACCACGGCTTGCAGAAGCGCTTCAAGGGCAAGATCGACCTGGCCCAGGCCATGGCGCTCAACGACATCAAGCAGCAACTGGCCAACCTGGTGTATGCCGGCTTCGTGCGCGAGACGCCGGGCGAGTGGCTCAAGGAGATTCCGCGCTATCTCAAGGCCATCGAACAGCGCCTGGACAAGGTCGGCGCGCAGGTACAGCGCGACCGAGTATGGGCGGGCGAGCTCACCGGCTACTGGGAACAGTACAAGGCGCGTGCTGCCAAACATGCCCAGGAAGGCAAGCGCGACCCGCAGCTTACCCTGTATCGCTGGATGCTGGAGGAATACCGCGTGTCGCTGTTCGCCCAGCAACTGGGCACCAAGATGGCGGTATCGGACAAGCGCCTGAGCAAGCAGTGGACGCTGGTTGAAGGTTGATGATCGGCGCTCGCCCCGGTACTGGGGCGAGCTACCCACTGATGAATGCGGAAACCGAGAAAGATGAGCGCAAGTGAAGAAAACTCCGGGCTGGGGCGCCGTGGCTGCCTGGGCCTGTTCCTGGCCGGCCTGGCCTTTGTCGTACTGATTTTCGCCGGGCTGATCTACATCATGACCCGCCCGCAGGACAGCGAGATCGAAGCCGGCGAGCGCGCGGCCATCGAGGCCTGCTGGAAGAGCGCGCAGGCCACCGAGCGCAGTTTCACCGAGGAAAGTTGCCAGGAGATGGAGAAGCAGTTCCTGCGCAAGTTCGGCCATCAGCCATGAACCTGCTCAAGCGCCTGAGCTTCAAGCATCTGGTGGTGGGCTTCTGCGTATTGGCGCTGGGCATCGTGGTGCTGATCTGGTGGCTTAGCGGCGCGGCCTATCTGCGGCCCTATGCCGAGCAGACGGTGATCTTCGGTCAGGGCGAGTTGAAGCTGCCCCCTGAACTGGCTGGCCCTGGCCCCATTCGCGTGGTGCACTTCTGGGACCCGGATTGCCCCTGCAACGCGGAAACCGACGCGCACCTGCGCTATCTGATCGGCCTGCACCGCAATGCCGATGTCGCGTTCTACAGCGTGCAGAGGCCGGGCAGCACAGGTGAGATCGCGCCGTTCCTGCGCGGGCGGATGAAACCTTTGCCGGGGATCGAGGGCATGGAGGCGCTGCCGGCCAGCCCGGCCCTGGCGATCTGGGATCGCGACGGCAACCTGGCCTATGCCGGCCCTTACAGCGAGGGGCTGGTATGCAATTCCAGCAACAGCTTCGTCGAGCCGGTGCTCGATGCGCTGACCCAGGGGCGCCATGTGTCCCTGGCCAGTGGGTTGGCGGTGGGGTGTTATTGCGCCTGGAAGTAGTGGGGGAGGCCTGTTGTCGGGTTGGGAGCGGGGTAGGGTTGCCTGTGCCTGTGCCTGTGCCTGTGCCTGTGCCTGTGCCTGTGGGAGTGTTTAGCCGCGATGCTTGTCGCGGCTGAAGTGGAATGCCGCCCAGCTCATCCCACAAAAGCCCCCGAGTCGGCCGCAATTGCGTAGCCCGGATGCAACCGGGGCATGCATCGAATCTGTATGCGGGTTTGGTATAGCTATCGCGGCTGAAGCCGCTCCTACGGAATAGGGGTAGGAGCGGCTTCAGCCGCGATGCGTTTTGGCCGCGCTCAATTGCCCCGGATTGCATCCGGGCTACAACACCAGCCGTCCTCGCCTCTACTTGACCCCGCTCTGCACTCAGCCTTTCGCGAGGCTCACTCTCCTCGCCTACGCATTCGAAAACCTCGAAATCTCCTAAATGTCAAGGCAGGCCGTGCGGTCAGCTAGAGGCATCTTTCCTTTCCATGATTCCTGTCAATTTGCTGACAAACAGCTCTAAATCGGGGCTGTGATCATTTGTCGCACCCCTGTGCTTCTTTGCTGGCTTCTTGCTGCAAAGTGTTTCAAATCTTTGCGTAAATGTTTCGAAACATGTCACAGGGCTGCTGTAAGTTCACTCATAAGTAGGCCGCTAACGAATTGTATGAGGCCCTTTTAGCCGGCAACATCCGCGCTTCCCACGGTTTACCGCTTCGCTTGCACGGATGCTCAAGCTCTGAGTTCTCGCTGCCGGCCTTTTACTCGTTGGGCCGCACGGCAACTGAAGCCGACTGTGGGGCTCACTCAGTTGAAGGTCGTGACATGAAAGAAGAGAAATACCATCGTTGTTTGCGCTGGCTGGTGATGGCGATTGCCTTCTCGGCGCTCGGTGGATGTGACTGGGCACTGTTCAACTCGAAAGGGCAGATCGGTGTCGAGCAGGGCAATCTGATCCTGATCTCCATCGGACTCATGCTGATCGTGGTGGTACCCGTGATCATCATGACCTTCCTGTTTGGCTGGCGTTATCGCGAGTCGAACGAGAAGGCCACCTACATGCCCGACTGGGCACATTCGCACAAGATCGAACTGGTCGTCTGGGGCGTTCCGCTGATCATCGTCGCGGTTCTGGCGGTCATCATCTGGCAAACCTCGCATTCGCTCGACCCCTATCGTCCGATCGAATCGGACAAGCCGGCGCTGAACATCGAAGTCGTGTCGCTCGACTGGAAATGGCTGTTCATCTACCCGGATCAGGGCGTGGCCGTGGTCAACGAGCTGGTGATTCCGGAGAAGACCCCGGTGACCTTCCACATCACTTCCGACACGGTGATGAACGCGCTGTCGATCCCGCAGCTCGGCGGGATGATCTACGCCATGGGCGGCCAGCGCACCCAGCTCAACCTGATCGCCAACGAGCAGGGTGAGTTCTTCGGCCAGTCCGGCAACTTCAGCGGCGAAGGCTTCTCGGCCATGCGCTTCACCACCCACTCGGTCAGCGACGACGCGTTCGCGCAGTGGGTCGACAAGGTCAAGCAATCGCCCGAGGTCATGGACTTCGCCACCTTCAAGCAGGTGGGCGAGCCGGGCGAAATGGTCAACCACCGCTACCCGGTCTACCCGATCCGTTACTTCGGCCAGGTCGAACCGAACCTGTTCAACAAGGTGATCGGGCAGTACGTGACCCTGAAAGATTCCCACAGCACGGCCATGCACGAAGCAGCGGAGGTGCAGGAGTGAATATGTTTGGAAAACTGACTCTGGACGCGATTCCGTACCACGAGCCCATCATCATGATCACCCTGGCCGTCGTGGCGCTGGGTGGTCTGGGGCTGTTCGCGGCGGTGACCTACTTCAAGAAGTGGGGCTACCTGTGGAGCGAGTGGCTCACCTCGGTGGACCACAAGAAAATCGGCGTGATGTACATCCTCGTCGCGCTGGTCATGCTGGTGCGTGGCTTCGCTGACGCCATCATGATGCGCACCCACCTGGCGATGGCCCACGGTGACGGCCAGGGCTACCTGCCGCCCGAGCACTACGACCAGATCTTCACCGCGCACGGCATCATCATGCTGATCTTCGTGGCCATGCCACTGGTCACCGGCCTGATGAACATCGTCGTGCCGCTGCAGATCGGCGCGCGTGACGTGGCCTTCCCCTACCTGAACTCGCTGAGCTTCTGGCTGTTCGTCGGCGGCGCGCTGCTGATCAACCTGTCGCTGGGCCTGGGCGAGTTCGCCAAGACCGGCTGGGTGGCTTATCCGCCGTTATCAGGGATTCAGTACAGTCCCGGCGTGGGGATGGACTACTACATCTGGAGCATGCAGTTATCGGGCTTGGGGACGACGCTGACGGGGGTCAACTTCATCGCCACCATCCTCAAGATGCGTGCACCGGGCATGAGCCTGATGAAGATGCCGATCTTCACCTGGACCATCCTGGTGACCTGCGTGCTGATCTGCGGCGCCTTCCCTCCGCTGACTGCGACCCTGGCGATGCTGTCGCTGGACCGCTACCTGGATTTCCACTTCTTCACCAATGAACTGGGCGGCAACCCGATGATGTACGCCAACCTGTTCTGGATCTGGGGTCACCCGGAGGTGTACATCCTCATCCTGCCGGCGTTCGGCGTGTTCTCCGAAGTGGTGGCGACCTTCTCGCGCAAGACCCTGTTCGGCTATGCCTCGATGGTCTGGGCGACCGCGGCCATCGGCGTGCTGTCGTTCGTGGTGTGGCTGCACCACTTCTTCACCATGGGCTCGGGGGCCAGCGTCAACGCCTTCTTCGGCATCATGACCTCGATCATCGCCATCCCCACCGGGGTGAAGATCTTCACCTGGCTGTTCACCATCTTCCGTGGCCGTCTGCAACTGAACGCCATGACCTGGATGACCCTGGGCTTCCTCGTGACCTTCTCCATCGGCGGCATGACCGGCGTGCTGATGGCGGTACCGGCGGCGGACTTCGTGCTGCACAACAGCCTGTTTTTGATCGCCCACTTCCACAACGTGATCATCGGCGGTGCGGTGTTCGGCTACCTGGCCGGCATCATCTACTGGTTCCCGAAAGCCTTCGGCTTCAAGTTGCTTGATCGCTTCGGCCGCTACTCGTTCTGGTGCTGGCTGATCGGCTTCTACTTCGCCTTCATGCCGCTCTACGTGCTGGGCTTCATGGGCATGACCCGTCGCCTCAACCACTTCGACAACCCGGCCTGGGTGCCGTGGGTGCAGGTGGCCGTGGTCGGCGCCGTGCTGATCGGTATCGGCATCGTCTTCACCGTGGTGCAGTTCGTCACCAGCTACATCAAGCGCAAGGAAAACGTCGACGTCACCGGCGACCCCTGGGATGGCCGTACCCTGGAGTGGGCGACGTCCTCGCCGCCGCCGTTCTACAACTTCGCGGTCATCCCGACGGCGGACAAGATCGACGCGTTCTACGAGGCGAAGAAGAACGGTGTCGAGCTGATGCCTGCGCCTGAGCACTACGAGCCGATCCACATGCCGAAGAACACCGGTAACGGCCTGGTGGTGTCGGCGTTCGTCATCGCCTTCGGCTTCGCCATGATCTGGCACATCTGGTGGCTCGCCATCGTCGGTCTTGTCGGCGCCGTGGTCAGCTTCATCGTGCGTTCCTACGACGAAGACATCGACTACTACGTGCAGCCCGAAGAGATCGCGCGGATCGAGCAGGCGCACCACCAAACCAAAGCCAACGCAGTCGTACAGGCCTAACCATGACCGCTTACGAACCCCATTTTCCACATGACGCTCATGGCCACGGCCATGAGCACCACCACGACACCAGTGGCATCAAGCTGTTCGGCTTCTGGGTTTACCTGATGACCGACCTGCTGATCTTCGCCACGGTGTTCGCCACCTTCGCGGTACTGAGCAACTCCTTCGCCGGTGGCCCCACCGCCAAGGAAATGCTCGGTGGCGGCTTGCACCTGGTGCTGGTGGAAACCTTCGCCCTGCTGTTCTCCAGTATCACCTACGGCATGGCCATGCTCGCCACCTACCGTGGCGACAAAGGCGCGGTGCTGCGCTGGCTGGGCATCACCTTCCTGTTCGGCGTGAGCTTCATCAGCATCGAGCTGTATGAGTTCCGCCACCTGATCCACGAAGGTGCCGGGCCGCAGGTCAGCGCCTACTGGTCGGCGTTCTTCACCCTGGTCGGCACCCACGGCCTGCACGTCAGTGCCGGTCTGCTGTGGATGCTGGTGCTGATGTTCCAGGTCGGCAGCCGTGGCCTGACCGACACCAACAAGACCCGCGTTGGGCTGCTCAGCCTGTTCTGGCACTTCCTCGACGTGGTGTGGATCTGCGTGTTTACCGTCGTCTACCTGATGGGGGTGCTGTAAATGGCTCACCAAGACAATCACGCCGCCCACGCCGTGGGCTTCAAGGATTACCTGACCGGTTTCATCCTGTCGGTGATCCTCACGGTGATCCCTTTCATGCTGGTCATGCATCCTGAAGTGCTGGGCCTGAGCCGTGGCGCGACGCTGATCACCGTGGTGCTTTTCGGCCTGGCGCAGGTGCTCGTCCACCTCGTGTACTTCCTGCACATGAAGACCGACGCAGAAGGCCGCTGGAACGTCGTTTCGATGATCTTCACCGTGCTGATCATCGCGTTCGTGGTCGGCCTGTCGGTCTGGATCATGTGGAGCATGCACTATCACATGATGATCAACTGATGCTGGCGCTCCTGAAGCAGTACCTCAACCTCGCCAAGCCGGGCATCGTCTTCGGCAATCTGATTTCCGTCACGGGCGGTTTCTTCCTGGCTTCGCGTGGCGATATCGATCTGGCGCTGTACTTCGCGACAGCGCTGGGGGTTTCGCTGGTGATCGCCTCAGGCTGCGTGTTCAACAACTACATCGACAGGGACATCGACCAGAAGATGGAGCGCACCCGTAACCGGGTGTTGGCGCAGGGGCTGGTTTCACCTGCGCACGCCATCGTCTATGCCTGCGTGCTCGGGGTAGCGGGGGTGGCGTTGCTGTATGCCGCCACCAATACCCTGGCGGTGATGCTGGTGCTGATGGGCTTCGTGGTCTACGTCGGGCTCTACAGCCTGTGGCTCAAGCGCGGCTCGGTGTACGGCACCCTGGTCGGCAGCCTGTCCGGGGCGGCTCCGCCCGTGGTTGGCTACTGCGCGGTGAGCAACGAGTTCGATGCCGGCGCGGCCATCCTGTTGTTGATCTTCAGCCTGTGGCAGATGCCGCATTCCTATGCCATCGCCATCTTCCGTTTCAATGACTACCAGGCCGCGAACATCCCAGTGCTGCCCGTCATCAAGGGGATCTCGGCTGCCAAGCGGCAGATCGTGCTGTACATCGCCGCCTTCGTGGTCGCGACCCTGATGCTGACGCTCAGCGGCTACGCCGGCTACAGCTACTTCGTGGTCGCCGCGCTGAGCGGTGCCTACTGGCTGTGGATGGGCGTGTCGGGCTACAAGGCGGTCGATGATCGCGTGTGGGCGCGCAAGCTGTTCACCTTCTCCATCATCAGCATCACCATGCTCAGCGTGATGATGTCGGTGGATTTCATCTCCTCGCCCGAGCAGGTATTGGTGACCTCCATCAATCACCTGTGCAGCCAGTTCGCCGGCAGCGCGCAGGGTATCTGCGCGGTGGTCGCCGGTATCTGACCGGTCTTGTGGGAGGGCTTCAGCCGCGATTGTCGCCGCTGAAGCGCCTCCCACGGCTGAGCCCCGCCCCGGGGCGAAGCTTTGCCGACACCTGCCAGTCTGTCGCTACTGAAGCCCGATCTACCCTACGCAATCACCTGCAACTTTGGCCAGGTGGCCAGCCAGTTCTTGTCATGCAGGCGCTGTTGGTAGATCTGACTCTTCTCGTTCTGAAAGCGCCCGGCCGGGCGCACGATAAGGCCGAACAGATCCTCCAGGCCGAGCGGCGCGGCGACTTCCAGCCTGTCTTGTTCATCGAGCCTTATGGCCACCGCCGTCGCGGTCTCTGGCCAGTGCCGCATCGCTTCGGTAGCCGAGGCATAAGGTGCATCGCCATTGCGCAGATGCATGCGTGCCTGATTCTTCACCGACCACTGCAGCGATTCGTCCCTGTGGTGCAGCACCGTCTCCAGTTCAGCGTCGCGAGTAGGGGTGGTTTGGCTGCGGTCGAACCAGATCACGTCGATATCTTCAGGTAGCGGGGATGGCGTGCGTTGGTGCAGGTCATCCCAGACTGCGCTGCGCACGAAACCGGCGGCCACCCAGCAATCGGGCAGGTCGAGCTCGCGCACCTGTTGCAGGATGCGCAAGCGCTGTGGGTCCTTGGCAATGAGGGTCTGGAGTTGAGCAGCGAGATTCATGTGCGCAGCCTATCAGCGGTGCCCGTTGCTTGCCTGCTCAGTTCATCCAGCGCTTCTGGCCTGCTTCCAGATCACGCAGCCTGCTGAATCGCATGGCACCGATACTGACCTTGAGGACCAACCCAGTGGTGGTCGGGCGTCGCTTTGCACTAAAGTCCCCGAGCCGGTCGCCGGGACGGATTTTCCCGGCCAGAGATTTTCGAGGGAGGCGCTTGATGCGTTTACCGCGCATGCGCAACGTGATGGCCTGGACGCTGGTAGTGCTGTTGTTGATCGTGGTGGCCTTGCTCGGCATTCGTATCGCCGGGCTATCGTCGTTGCCCGCACTGGAGCCCTGGCACCGCCTGGTGCCGCAGGAGCTGGAGGTCAGCGAGCTGGACGCTGCCGACTGGCAAGCCTATCTGGCCGCCGAGGCGGCCTTGTTCGAGCGCCTGCAGAGTGAGTTGGTCGAGCCGGTCACGGCCTCCGGCACGGCGCCATACAGCCGCTACGCCAGCGACAGCCCGGTCTACCCCGGCAATCTGCCGCGCGACTGGAATCGCTCCTTCACTCTGCAGCCGCCAGGTCCGGCGCGGGGCGTGGTGGTGTTGTTGCATGGCCTGACCGACTCGCCGTACAGCCTGCGCCATATCGCTCAACACCTGAGCGAACAGGGGCTGTTAGCGGTGGTGCCGCGTATGCCTGGCCATGGCACGGTGCCGGCGGCGCTCACTGCTGCGCACTGGGAGCAATGGCTGGCCGCTACCCGCCTGGCCGTTCGCGAGGCGCGGCGCCAGGTACCGGACGGGCCGCTGTATCTGATCGGCTATTCCAATGGCGGTGCGCTGGCGCTGCGCTACAGCCTCGCCGCGCTGGAGGACGAGCAGCTGGCTATGCCGCAACGCCTGGTGCTGATTTCGCCGATGATCGGTGTCACCAGCTACGCCCGCTATGCCGGGCTGGCGGCCCTGCCGGCGTTGCTGCCGGCCTTCGCCAAGTCGGCCTGGATGAACGTGCTGCCGGAGTTCAATCCGTTCAAGTACAACTCTTTTCCAGTGCATGCGGCGCGGCAGACCTATGAGCTGACCAGCGAGGTGCAGTCTGCCTTCGATGCCGCCGAAGCCGATGGCCGTCTGTCACGATTGCCACCGGTGCTGGCCTTTCAGTCGCTGGCCGACAGTACCGTGAGTACACCGGCCGTGGTGCGCCATTTGTTCGAGCGTTTACCGGCCAATGGCAGCGAACTGGTGATCTTCGACATCAATCGCTCGCAGGCGGCCAGCTCGCTGCTGCGGGCGGACATGAGTGGCTTGCTCGAGACCTTGCTGCCACCGGCCCAGCGTGACTACGACCTGACGGTGGTGGGCGTTGCACAGGGCGGTGGTCGTCAGGTCGAGGCGCGGCGAATCACCGCCGGCGAGCGTGAGGCGCGGGTGACGCCATTGAACGTCGATTACCCGAGCCAGCTGTTTTCGCTGTCACACGTTGCACTGCCGTTTCCCACGGACGATCCGCTGTATGGCAGCGAACCGACCTCAGAGGAGTTCTACGGCGTAGCCCTTGGCACGCTGGCGCCGCGTGGTGAGCACGGCGTGCTGGTGGTGGGGCTCGATAGTTTGCAGCGTATGACGTCCAATCCCTTCTACGCCTATTTGCGCGAGCGCATCGACGAAGACCTGTAGGTGGCTCGGTGCGCACGGCGTCCGACCGTAGGGTGCGCCGTGCGCACCGAGTGGTTTGAGGGGTTACAACCGGAAACGCCCCACCAGCCCATCGAGCTGCGTCGATAGCGCCTGCAGGTCGCTGCTGGCCTGGTTGAGCTGGTCGGCGATATGGGTGGTGCCGACGGTCAGCTCGTTGATGTCGACGATGTTGCGGTTGATGTCTTCCACCACGCTGGACTGTTCCTCGGTGGCGGTGGCGACCTGGATGTTCTGGTCGCTGATCTGGCCGATATGGCTGTTGATCTGCTCCAGTGCCGCCGACGCCTTGCTCGCATATTCCACCACCAGCGCGCTCTGCCGTTGGCCCTTGGCCATGGCCTCGACGGCCGAGCGTGATTCGTTCTGCAGGCGGTCGATGACCTGCTGGATTTCCTCGGTGGAGGCGCCGGAGCGGCTGGCCAGGGTGCGCACCTCGTCGGCCACGACGGCGAAGCCG
Organism: Ectopseudomonas toyotomiensis; assembly: GCF_017167985.1. Classification (NCBI taxonomy): domain Bacteria; kingdom Pseudomonadati; phylum Pseudomonadota; class Gammaproteobacteria; order Pseudomonadales; family Pseudomonadaceae; genus Ectopseudomonas; species Ectopseudomonas toyotomiensis. The sequence continues at coordinate 3,944,348 of NZ_CP070505.1, forward strand.
CGCCCTTGCTCGCCAGCACGCGCCGCCTCGATGGCGGCGTTGAGGGCGAGCAGGTTGGTCTGCTCGGAAATGCTGCGGATGGTGTTGAGCGTGGTGCTGATGGCGTCGGTCTGGGCGGCCAGTGCCTCGATCACCTTGGCGGCTTGCTCCAGTTCGCCGTTGAGGGCATCGACCTGGCGATGCGCCTGGCTGACCACGGCGCTGCCGTCGCTGGCATGCTGGGTCGCCTCACGGGCGACTGCTGCGGCGTTCTCGGCGTTGCGCGCGATCTCGTTGACCGTCGAGCCCAGTTCGTTGATGGCGGTGGCCACCTGCACCGTGCGGTCGCTTTGCGCCGTGCAGTTGCTCTGGGTCAGGCGCGCGCGCTCGGCCACATCGCGGGCCATGCCCGAGAGCTGGCGCGAGTTGTCGGCGAGCTGGCGCATGGCGCCGTGCACCTTGTCGATGAACTGGTTGAAACTGCGGGCGATCTCGCTCAGCTCGTCCTGGCCGTGCAGTTCGATGCGGGTGTCCAGGGCCAGGTTGTCGGCCGCCTGGCCCAGGCTGCTCTGCAACACCGCCACACGACGACGTAGCTGCACCACGATCAGCCAGGAAATGATGATCGACACCAGCAGGCCGGTGGCGATGATGGCGATCTGGCGGGTCAGGCCATCGTCATAGCTTTGCGCGCTGTGCAGGTTCTGCTGTTCAGCCTGCTGCAGCAGGGCATCGAGCAGGTCGTTGGCGCCCTGGCGCATCACGCCGTAGGTCTTGGCGTACTGGTCGCGATAGATCTGCTGCGCCTTGGCCATGTCGCCGGCGTCGAAGGCGGCGAGCATCGGGTTCAGTTCATTGCTGACCAGGGCCTCGAACTGGTCGAGCAGTTGCTGCGCCTGGGCCTTGCGTTCCGGGTTGACCTGGGCCGCCACGGCCTGGCGCATCGCTTCGCGCATGCCGGGCACGTCCTCGTTGCGGGCGTCCTGCACGCGCGATTTCACGCCACGCTCGTCACGCAGCGGGGTTTCCTGCAGCAGCATCATGTCGAGCCCGACGCGCATACGCGGGATGCGCGAGGCGACCTCGGCCATGGCGCGCATCGGCGCAGCCGTATTGAGATAGAGCACCTCCGTGTCCCGATGCATGCTCGACATGCTGCTCAGGCTGGTCAGCGCCACCAGCAGCAGGGCGATGCAGGGAATCGCCACCGCGATGATCAGGCGGGTTTTCAAAGAGAGGGCGTCGAGACGCATGGGCAGACTCCATTTCGAGATAGGGCGCAGGGCGACGCTCAGCCTATCGGGCCGATGTTGCCGCTCTTGTATCGGCAGCGATGGCCAGGTGCATGAGGGCAAAGACGAGCGCTTTGACGAAAAGGAGTAGGCCGGCACAGCTGTCGGCGCAGAAGGGGTGATGGCCGCCGGCAAGGTCGGCCATCAGGGTTCAGGCTTGCAGCAACGCATCCAGTTCGCCGCCACGTTCCAGTGCGGCGAGGTCATCGAAGCCGCCGACATGATGCTCGCCAATGAATATCTGCGGCACGCTGCGGCGTTTGCTGCGCTGCAGCATCTCCGCCATCTGCTCGGGCGAGCGACTCACGTCGATTTCCTTATAGGTCACGCCCTTGCGCGTCAGCAGCGCCTTGGCGTTGATGCAGTAAGGGCAGTATGCGGTGGTGTAGAGGGTGACGGCTTGCATGGTGTACCTCCGGCGTCATCAGACGGCTACTGGTGGAAAGTCGACAACGGTTTCGGCCAGGTTGTTGAGGTAATTGGTCAGCGTCATCAAGGCGACGTTGGCCACCACTTCGACGATAGCGGCCTCGCTCAGCCCGTCATCGCGCGCGGCTTGCAGCTGCGCATCGCTGAGGCGGCCGCGGCTGTCGATGATCTGCCGGGTCAGGCGCGCCACGGCATCGAACTCGCCATCGCGGGCGCTGCGAATGTCCGCTGCGCTCAGGCCAGCCTTGCCGGCGAACAAGGTGTGCGCGGCCAGGCAGTACTCGCAGCCGTTGACCTGTGAGCTCGCCAGCGCCACCACTTCGCGCGCCTTGGCGTTCAGTGTGCCCTTGCCGAGGGCCTGGGACAGCGCCAGGTAGCCGCTCAGCGCGGCCGGGGCATTGGCCAGGGTGGCAAAGGTATTGGGGATGAAACCGAGGCCCTTGCGGATGCCTTCCAGTTGCGTCTGGGCGCTGGCAGCGGTTTGTTCGAATGGCAGTGCGGTGATGCGAGTCATGGTGATTCTCCAGTCTTGGGTGGGGAGCTTGTCGTTCAAGCCTGGAGCCATGTTAGGTAATCGACCTGGCTTTTCGGATTCAGATCGTCGATCTTATGCGACAGATCGTCCAATAGTGCGAGATGACCATGGATCGCCTTTCCAGCCTGCTGCATCACTTCAACCTGCACGCCAGCACCTTCCACCGGGGTGGTTTTTGCGGCACCAGCAGCCATGGCGAGCATGAGCCGCACGGCTACATCCACCTGCTGCGTGCCGGGCGCATGAGCTTTCGCGAGGGCGATGGCCGCGAACTGCGTCTGGACGAGCCGAGCCTGATTCTGGTGGCCAGGCCGCGCCTGCACCAGATGACAGCCAGCGAGGCTGACGGTGCCGAACTGGTCTGCGCGACGCTGGCCTTCGACGGCGGCATCGACAATCCGCTGTCGCGTTCACTGCCGGGTGCCATCGTCAAACCGCTGCGCGAGTTGCCGAGCCTGAGCGGTTGCCTGGACTGGCTGTTCGCCGAGGCGGCGGGGGAGGATTGCGGGCGCGAACTGGTGCTCAATCGCCTGTTCGAGCTGATGGTGATCCAACTGCTGCGTCATCTGATGAACAGCCGCGAACTGGCCTCGGGGATGATGGCTGGTCTGGCCGAACCACGCCTGGCGCGGGCGCTCAATCAGTTGCACGAGAAACCGCAGCATGGCTGGTCGGTGGCCGAGCTGGCGGCGCTGGCCGGCATGTCGCGCGCCAGTTTCGCCGCGCATTTTCACGATGTGGTCGGTGCTACACCGGCTGATTATCTGGTGGGCTGGCGCGTCAGCCTGGCGCAGAAGCGTCTGCGCGAGGGCCGGCCCATGGCGCTGATCGCCGACGAGGTCGGCTATGAAAGCCCCTCGGCCCTGGCCCGCGCTTTTCGCCGCAAGGTAGGGGCGAGTCCCAGCGAGTGGTTGCGTCAGGTCGCTCAATAGGCGAAATGGGCGATGGCTTGCCTGACCTTGTCCAGCGCGTCTTCCAGTTGCGCTAGGGTGACCGAGCCAAGGGCCAGGCGCAGCGCATGGGGCACCTGCTCCGAGGTGCTGAACGGCTCAGCGGTGGAGACCGCCACCTGCTCGTGCAGCAGGCGCGCCACGACCTGATCGGCGCGCACCTCGGCCGGTAACGGCAGCCAGAGGAAATAGCCGGCCTCATGGCCGATCGGTTGCAGGCTGGCCAGTACGCGCCGCGCCAGTGCTTGCCGGCAGCGGGCGTCCTCGCGCTTCTGCGCTTGCAGGCGGGCCAGTGTGCCGTCTTCGATCCAGGCGCAGACCAGCGCCGTCATGATGCCCGGGGTGTTCCAGGTGCTGGCGCGGATGCTGCGCTCCAATGCTGCGACCCAGACGGCAGGCACAGTCAGGTAGCCAACCCGCAAGCCGGTGGCGATGTTCTTCGAAAAGCCAGATACATGCACCGTGCGTTCGGGCGCCAGGGCGGCCAGTGGCGCGGGTGCCGAGCTGGCCAGGAAGGCGTAGGCGGCATCCTCGATGATCAGCAGATCGTGCTCGCGGGCGATGTCGATCAGGCGCTCGCGCTGTCGCTGATCGAGTACCCAGCCCAGCGGGTTGTGCAGGGTCGGCATGCTGTAGATCGCCCGTACCCGGCGCGTTCTGCACAGCGTCGCCAGGGCATCGAAATCGGGGCCGCTGGCGTCGCAGGGTACTGCCAGCAATTCCACGCCGCGCGCGGCGGCGGCTGCCTTGAAACCGGGGTAGGTGAGGGCGTCGACCGCGACCACGTCACCGGGCTTGAGCAAAGTCTGCAGGGTCAGCGCCAGTCCATGTTGGGCGCCGTTGACGATCAGCACCTGTTGCGCCGTGACCGGGATTCCCTGATCCGTCAGGTGTCTGGCCAGCAATGCCCGCTCATGGGGGCGCCCGGCATGCGGCTGGTAGCGCAGCAGCGCCTCCAGGTCACCGGACAATGCCAGTTGACGCAGGGCCTGGCGCAGCAGGTCGGCCTGCCCCGGCAGCGTGGGGTAGTTGAAGTTGAGGTCGAGCATGCCGCGCTCGGTCGCCGGCTGGTCGATACCGTGGCCAGGCGCCAGGCTGGTCTCGCGCACGAAGGTGCCGCGTCCGGTTTCGCCACTGACCAGGCCCATGGCGTGCAGCTCCGTGTAGACCCGTGATGCGGTGACCAGGGCGATGCCGTGCTGCGCGGCCAGTTCGCGATGCGTGGGCAGGCGTGTGCCGGGCGCGAGCGCGCCACAGCGGATGTCGGCGGCCAACTGATCGACCAGTTGCTTGTAGCGCGCGCGAGGCATGGGTTGTATCCACGACAATTATTTGATTGTCATGATCATTGCCCCGAAGCTGCGTGGCAACCCGTTTCTTCACAGGAGCTGCCATGCACATCGCCATTCTGACCTTCGAGGGTTTCAACGAGCTCGACTCGCTGATCGCTTACGCCATTCTCAACCGCATTCGCCGGCCCGACTGGCGCGTCAGCATCGCCAGCCCAGCTGCGCGCGTGACATCCATGAACGGGTTGGTGATCGATAGTCAGATCGATCTGCAGCAGGCCTGCGCGGCCGATGCGGTGATCGTCGGCAGTGGCATGCGCACCCGTGAGGTGGTGGCGGATGAAGCGCTGATGGCGCAACTGCGCCTCGACCCGGCGCGCCAACTGCTGGCGGCGCAGTGTTCCGGCACGCTGCTACTGGCTCGGCTCGGCTTGCTCCACGGCGTCGCCGCCTGCACCGATCTGACCAGCAAACCCTGGGTGGAGGCAGCGGGCGTGGCAGTGCTCGATCAGCCACTGTTCGCCCATGGAAATGTCGCCACGGCGGGTGGCTGCCTGGCGTCGACCTATCTCGCCGCCTGGGTCATCGCCCGTCTGGTCGGCCTCGACGAGGCGCGCCAGGCGCTGCACTACGTGGCGCCGGTGGGTGAGAAGGTGCAGTACCTGGCGAGGGCGATGGCGGCGATCGGTCCTTATCTTCAAGGCCGTACAGAGGCGTGACGGGTTCGTGCATCGCGGCAAGCTGTCGTACCATCGCCGACTGACCCCGCCACGAGCCTTCGCGCATGTTCGAAATCCAGCCCATCGACCCCGCCTACTACCGCCAGCAGACCCGCCGCAGCACCGTGGTGATCGCGGTCATCTTCGTGGCGCTGGCCATGCTCTGCGCCACGCTGAGCACGCAGGCATTCGGCACGCCCGGTGGCGACAACTTCAAGTGGAACCTGCTCGGTGTGCTGGCGGGGCTCGGCCTGACCATTGCCCTGGTGCGCCAGCAACTCTGGTCGCGGCCGTTCATGGCGCCGGCCGTTTACGGCTGGCGACTCAAGCGCAGCCTGATGCGCGTCACCAACGTCATGCATCACGTCAAGGCGGGCGTGGCGCAGGGCGATGACAGCGCGATGAAGCTGCTGCGCTTCTACCACTTGGGGGTGACTCAGATGCATCAGCTCGACGGCAACTCCAGCGAGCTGAGCCAGATGGTGCGCGAGATCGACAGCCATCGCGAGGCGATGGCGCAGCAGGGGCTGGACATCGAGCAGACGCGGCTCGACCTGGCTTGGCTGGAGCGGGTCAAAACGTTTAGCTGAGCACTTCTTGTTGATCCAGGTTTGGAGTCACAATGACTTTAAAGTGGTCATTGTGACCTTATCTCCTTGTTGTCATTAGCACCTGTTTTTTCTTATCTATCTGTTTTTGATAGAGAAAATACATGGCACAGAATCTGACTATCTCCGGGTGCAATACCCATTAAAGGAGACATCAGATGAAATCCATTGCCTTGCTTGCCCTTTCCCTCGGCCTCGCGGCCGCCAATGTTCTGCAGGCTGCCGAAGTGCTGGCCGAACGTGAAGAAAACTCGGTGGGTGCCGGTTTCGGTGGTTTGTCCGGCCTGATGCTGGGCGCCGCCGCGGGTGGCCCTGTCGGTGCGCTGGTCGGTGGCGCCGCCGGGCTCTGGTCGGGCGCACAGGTGCAGGCTGCCACGGGTAATAGTGGCACCGCCTATATGGTGCGCCACCAAGACGGTCGTGAGCAGTGGGTGCGCTCGCCCAAGGAGCGCTTCGCGCTGGGTCAGCAGGTGGAGATGAACGGCATCCGCCTGCAAGCGCAGTAAGTCGATCTCAGCGCGGCTCTTGGAAGCCGCGGCACTCATGCTCTTTTGGCTTCGAGGAACTTCATGAATACGAATTTTCAGGGTCGTCTGGCTGTCGTCACCGGGGCCAGCTCGGGTATCGGCCTGGCTGTGTGTGATCTGTTGCTGCAGCGCGGCGCGCGCGTGCTGGCTTTTTCACGGCGTCTGGGCGCGTTGGAAGCGCTGCAGGCGTTGCATCCAGAACAGCTGCATTGGTGTGCGGGGGACGTCACCGATATCGACGCGCTGCATGGGCTGGCCGAGCGGGCGGGGCGGCTCGGGGCAGTCGACTATCTGGTGCCCAACGCCGGAATCGCGCGGCTGGCGCCGGGCTGCGACATGCAGGCGTTCGAGCAGCAGTGGCAGGTCAACGGCGCCGGTGCAATCAATACCTTTCAGGTGCTCAGGCCGCATCTGGCGAGGCCTGCGTCGGTGGTGTTCATCAGTACCTTTCTGCGGCAACTGGGGTTTGCCGGGCTCGGCGGATACATCGCCAGCAAGGCGGCGCTCTCGGCGCTGGTACGTAGTCTGGCGCTGGAACATGCCGGCGATGGGCTGCGGCTCAATCTGGTTTCACCAGGGCCGACGGCGACACCGATCTGGAACAGCCTGGGCCTGGCCGACGATGCCTTGGCGGGCGTCGCCAGTGAGGTTGGCAAGCGCCTGGTCGACGGCGAGTTTCTCGATCCGCAGGCGATTGCCGAGGTGGTGCTGTTCCAGCTGAGCAATGGTGCACGCGGCGTCCACGGCCAGGATTGGGTGGTGGACAAGGGCTACACACTGCAATAAGTCAAGTCGGGGTGGCAGGGCTGCCGCCCCGATTCGGCGACATATCCACTGACATTTGGCGTGGTGCACGCCCGCCGCTTAAAGGTTTTTGAAAGGTTCGCCTCTTAGCCTCCGCACGCGCCTTTCGCGTGCCTTACAAGAAAAAGAGGAGAAAGCGGTTTGTTGACCCTGATTGGCCTGTTGACCATCTGCAGCCTGGTTGTGCTGCTGCTTATCGGGCGCATGTCGCCTGTTCTGCCATTGATCGTGGTGCCGTTGCTGGGCGCTCTGGCCGCGGGCTTTGGCCCGGAGGCGATTTCCGGTTTCTTCACCGATGGCATCGGCCGCGTGACGGCGATTGCCACCATGTTCGTGTTTGCCATCACCTTTTTTGGCGTACTGCAGGACACCGGGCTGTTCCGCCCGCTGATCGGTGGCATGGTCCGGCTTACCCGTGGCAACGTGATCGCGGTGACCGTCGCCACGGCGGTGATCGGCATGCTGGCGCATCTCGACGGCGCCGGCGCCACCACCTTCCTGCTCACCGTTCCCGCCTTGCTGCCGCTGTACAAGCAGTTGCGCATGAGCCCCTACCTGATGCTTCTGTTGCTGGCGCTGGGTGCCGGCATCTTCAACATGCTGCCCTGGGCCGGGCCGCTGGGTCGTGCCTCGGCGGTGACCGGTATCGAGGTCACCGAGCTGTGGCGTCCGCTGATCACCATTCAGGGCATCGGCGTGGTGCTGTTGATTGCCCTGGCGGCGCTGCTGGGCTGGCGTGAACAGCGCCGTATCGCCGCCGGCAAGAGTGGGGACGAAGGTGTGCTGGTGGAAACCAGCACTGACCTGCATGAGCCGAGCGTCGAGGAGCGTGAGCTGGAACGCCCGCGTCTGCTCTGGGCCAACGCCACGCTGTTCCTGGCGGTGCTGGTTTCGCTGTTCTCTGGCGTGTTGCCGGCTGGCTACATCTTCATGATCGGCCTGTGTCTGGCGCTGCTGATCAACTATCCGGGCGGCAAGGCGCAGATGCAGTGCATCTCGGCGCATGCCCCGGCTGCCCTGAGCATGGGCATGATCATCCTGGCGGCGGGCTCGATGCTTGGCATCTTCACCGGTACCGGCATGCTCACTTCCATTGCCCAGGACCTGGCGCAGGTGCTGCCGGCACCGCTGGTAGGGCAGATGCACATCGTGCTGGGGCTGTTCGGCCTGCCGATGGAGCTGATGCTGAGCACCGACGCCTACTACTTCGGGCTGCTGCCGGTGACGCTGGAAGTGGTCGGCGCCCAGGGCGTCGAGCCGGCCAGCGTGGTCTATGCGCTGACCATCGGCAACATCATCGGCACCTTCATCAGCCCGTTCTCGCCGGCACTGTGGCTGGCACTGGGTCTGGCCGGGCTGGACCTGGGCCGGCACATTCGCTACTCGCTGTGGTGGATGTGGGGCTTCTCGCTGGTGCTGTTCGGCGCGGCCTGGGGGCTTGGGTTGTTCTAGCGACGGTCTGCAGTGCATCTGACGCCCGGGCTTGCCCGGGCGTTTTGCGTCAGGACAACGGCCTGTTAGCTGATTTCCACCTGGTAACGGAAGCTCTCCGCCGCCGCACGTGACAGGCGATATTCCAGCGGCGTGCGGTCGTAGCCCAATGCGGTGCGTTCGATGACCACGCTCGGGCTGGTTTCGGCCACATCCAGAATGGCAGCGAGCTCTGCATCGGCTGCGGAGACGGTAAGGGTTTCCTGGGCCGAGGCGATGCGCTGGCCGCAATGCTGCTCGTAGAAGGGATAGAGCAATTGCGGGAAGTCGTCGGGGGCGATATCCAGCAGAGCGCTGAAGCGCGAGGCGGGCAGCCAGATACGTTCATGGAACAGCGGGCGGCCTTCGATCAGGCGCAGGCGCTGGAGAAAGACGCAGGGCTCGTCTTGGCCCAGTTTCAGGGCCTGGCTGACGGCGGCGTCGGCAGGCACCTGACGGCAATCGAGGACACGGCTTTGCGGCACCTGAGGCTGGCCGCTGGCGCTGACCTGACGAAAGAAGCGAAACAGCGAGCCGTCGAAGTTCGGCCGCCGCACGAAGGTGCCGCGGCCCTGGGCACGCAGCAGCAGGCCTTCTGCGACCAGGGTTTCCACCGCCTTGCGCACCGTTCCCACGGCCACGCCGTACTGGCGGGTCAACTCCGCTTCGGTGGGGATGGCTTCGCCGGGCAGCCATTCGCCTGCGGCGATCTTGCCCAGCATTTCGTCGCGTAACCGCTGATACAGCGGCAGGCGTTCGTCCTGTCCGAGAGCCGTGGTGCTCATAAACCTCACATCCGCAATTCGACCGGCCGTCACTTTACCACCGGGTAGCGCGTTGACAGCGCTCGATCTCTATCTATACAGTCATCTATTCATGTATATGACTATATGTATTTATAAGAATAGCCGCTTCATGTGATCGGCTCGAACAAGAATCGACAGAGGTATCGCTTCGTGACGCCCATGCCTTATGCCGCTATCGCCGGCATCGACACCCACGCGCACATCTTTCGCCAGGACCTGCCCATGATTCCTGGCCGCCGCTACAGCCCCGGCTATGACGCTTCCGTGGAGCAGTACCTGACCCACCTGGAGGCTTGCGGGCTGTCCCACGGCGTGCTGATCCAGCCCAGCTTTCTCGGCACCGACAACCACTACATGCTCGAGGCGTTGCAGCGTTTCCCGGAGCGTTTGCGTGGCGTCGCGGTGGTCGACGCGCAGGTCAGCGATGCCGAGCTGGACGAATTGGCCGCCGCGGGTGTGGTGGGAATACGCCTGAATCTGATCGGCAAGGTGCTGGAGGACTACACGGGGCCGGCCTGGAACGGACTGTTGCGCCGCCTGGCGCGACGCGGCTGGCAGGTGGAGATCCAGCGTGGTTTCGACGACCTGGCGCTGATCGTGCCGGCGATTCTCGAGTCAGGCGTCACCCTGGTGATCGATCATTTCGGCCTGCCGGCACCGAGCGTGCAGCTGGACGATCCGAAGCATGACGCTTTCTTCGATTTGCTCGGCCAGGCGCCGGTGTGGATCAAGCTGTCGGCGGCCTATCGCAGCCAGTCCGACCTGAGCCGTGCCCAGGCCATCGAGGCGCGTCTGCGTGAGGCCTGTGGTGGCGTCGGTCGCTTCCTCTGGGGCAGCGATTGGCCCAACACCCAGTTCGAGTCGCAGACCCGTTACGATCAGCAGTTCGCGCTGCTCGAGGCCCTGCTGCCCAACCCCGAGGAGCGCCGTCGCGTTCTGGTGGACAACCCCGCAACCCTGTTCGGTTTCGCCTCGGCGTAACCGTCGCTCACATCAGAACAACAAAAGGAATCAAATCATGATGAGCCTGCTCGTCGTCGCCGCGATCGTCCTCGCCGTCGCGTTGGGGTACACCACCAAGATCAACATCGGCCTGTTCGCCATTGCCTTCGCCTACCTGCTGGGCTGCTTCGGCATGGGCCTGAGCCCGGGCGACATCATCAACATGTGGCCGCTGAAGATTTTCTTCGTGATCTTCTCGGTCTGTCTGTTCTACAGCTTCGCCACCGTCAACGGCACCCTGGAAAAACTCGCCGGGCATCTGCTGTATCGCTGCCGTGGCGTGCCGCACCTGCTGCCCTATGCCATTTTGCTCACCTCGGGGGTTATCGCTGCCATGGGCGCCGGTTACTACACCGTGCTGGCCTTCATGGCGCCGCTGACCCTGCTGCTGTGCCAGCGTACCGGCATGAGCCTGATTCTCGGCGGCATGGCGGTGAACTATGGTGCGCTGGCCGGGGCCAACTTCGTTTCCAGTCAGAGCGGCATCATCTTCCGCGGCCTGATGACCGGTGCCGGCATGCCCGAGAGCGAGGCCTTCGTCAACGCCCTGGCGATCTTCGCCAGCACTGCAATCATCCCGGTGCTGGTGATTTCCGCGTTCGTCTTCCTCGGTGGCCACGGCCGCAACCTGAAGAATGCGGTGCTCGCCGCCGATCTGCCGGAGGCCTTCAATCGTGAACAGAAACTGACCCTGCTGCTGACTCTGCTGATGATGGTGTTGGTGCTTGCCGCGCCCTTGGCGCTGCTGGCCTTTCCGGACAACGCCACGGTCAGGTTCGTCAACAGCAAGGTGGATATCGGCCTGATTGCCAGCGTCTTCTCGGTGATCGCACTGCTGCTCAAACTGGGTGACGAACGTAAGGCCATCGCCTCCGTGCCCTGGGCCACGCTGATCATGATCTGCGGCGTCGGCATGCTGATCTCGATCGCGATCAAGGCCGGCACCATCGACGCCCTGGCGTCCTGGATCGGCGGCAACATCCCACCGTTGATGGTTCCGGTGGCCTTCGGTGTGGTGGCGGCACTGATGTCGATCTTCGCCAGCACCCTCGGTGTGGTGACGCCGGCACTGTTCCCCATGGTGCTGCCGCTGGCGGCTTCGATGTCGATCGATCCGATGATCATCTTCATCGCCATCGTGGTCGGTGCCCAGGCCACCTCGATCTCGCCGTTCTCCTCGGGTGGCAGCCTGCTGCTGGGCTCGTGCACCGATGACAAGGCGCGCTCGACGCTGTTCTCGCAACTGCTGCTACGCGCCGCGCCCATCGGCTTCGTCGCCGCCATGCTGTTCAACCTGGCGCTGACTTTCCTGTTCTGATGTAAAGGGTTCTTCGTATAGTTGGGGAAGGTGTGAGTTGATACCGGACTGGCAAGTTTCTGTGCGTATCGCTTACTGGCTTAGCACTATCCATTACCGCGTCTGCTGAACGTTTGGGTTGCGCCCCTTACGGGCGCCACACCTTTCTTGCTTGCCCAAGAAAGGTGTGCCAAAGAAGGGCACCCCGACATCCGGGTTTCGCTACGCGAAACTTCCCTCGCTCCGGCGCTGCTCCGGGGGCCGGCTTACATGGGCCATCCCTGGCCCATTAAGCCTTTCGCCGCATCCATGCGGCTCATCCCCCTGCGCAACACCTCCACTCGGCCTCCTGAAGGGGACCGGGCCGCGAGCTTGCGTAATCTTCGCAAAATTGAAATTAGCGGCGTCTGGCTTTTGCCTTTGCTCTTCAACTGCGATGGGACAGACGACGCCCAAGTCCCCTTCAGGAGGCCGAGTGGAATCGCCGTGGAAGGGGTTGAGCGACATGGATGTCGCGAGAGCTGCGATGGGCCAGGGATGGCCCTTCGCAGCGTGCCCCTGGAGCGGTGATGGAGCGAGGGAACCCCGGCGTAGCCGGGGCCGTATGCAGGGGTGTGTTTCTTTGCTTACTTTCTTTGCACAAGCAAAGAAAGTGAGTCGCCCGTAAGGGGCGAAACCCATCAGTCCAGGCGACGCGTTAACGGATAGTGCCAGCACCGAAAGAACACACATAGTTGCCAGTCCGGTGCCAAGCGTATCCCCCGCGAGAGTGCGAAGAACCTGAAAAAAGCCCCGAAATCGCGTGATGCCGGGGCTCTATCCCCGCAAGTCCGTATCGCTATTTCAGCCGATAACGCGCCAGTTCATCCGGGCCCAGCAGGCGCAAGCGTCCCGGCTCTAGCTGATAGATGTCTTCCGCCAGGCTTACGTCGACACCCATGTCACGAAAGTACCTGGCCGGGCTGAACGACTGGCTGCCATGGGCGGCCTGTGCCAGTGCCGAGTCACCAGCGGGGAAGGGTGGTCGGCGCAGGGCAACGTGGCCGTTGATGGTTCGTTTGGTGCCAGCAGCGAGCAGGTAGATGCAACTGCCCTGGCACAGGCCGCCTGAAGGCACCAACGCCTCGAAGCCGGTTTCCCGTAGCAAGCGGCCCATGCGTATGGCCTCCGGGGCGCTGCCGCCGATGCTGTCGAGCAGCACGACCTTGCGCTTGTGCTTGCCCGGGTTGGCGCGCAAGCCCTGCAGCAATTTCTCGTAGTCGCCCGGAACGATCTCTTCGGAAATCTTCACCGCCAGCAGGCCGGCGTTAGCTTCGACTTCCACCTGTGCGTGGGCGGTCAGCGCGGTGAACAGGGTGGTAGCGACCAGGGCGAATCGTAAACGCTGGGCAATCATCGGGTGGGGTACGCGATAGTGGCTCGGGAGGTAGACGATACCTGCCGGCGCACCATCTCGCATCTGTCAGATTTGCCCGTCTTTGTGCTGCACCTTCCAGGCCCAGGCGAACAGCAGCAGGCCGCCGATGGCGGTGGCTGCACCGATGTAGCCGGTGACCGTCCAGCCCATGCCGGCGCTGATGGCCAGGCCGCCGAGCCAGGGGCCCAGCGCGTTGGCGACGTTGAACGCGGCGTGATTGGACGCGGCGGCGAGTGTCTGCGCGCCCGTGGCGACGTCCATCAGATGGGTCTGCAGGGCCGGGCCGAGGGCGATCATGGTGCCGAGGGCGAAGATCGCCGGCAGGATCGTCCACAGGCTGTGCGCGGCGAATGGGAAGACCAGCAGTACCAGGGTGCTCCAGGCCAGAATCCAGGCCACGGCGCGCAGGCGCAGGCGGTCGAACAGCCAGCCGCCGGCACTGTTGCCGACGATGCAGCCGGCGCCGAACACGCCCATGGCCAGGGGAATCCAGCCGGGGCCGACCTGGGTAACGTGGAGCAGGGTCGGCGCCATGTAGCTGAATACGCAGAACATCCCGGCGAAACCGATCGAGCCGATGCCCAGGGCCAGCCAGATCGGCGCGCGGTTGAAGGCGCGCAGTTCGCCCGAGGGGCTGCTGCGCTGCTCGTGCGGGTCGGCGGGGAGGAAGATCGCCACCATGGCGATGGTGGTGATGGCGATGATGCCGACCAGGGCGAAGGCGTAGCGCCAGCTCATGAACTGGCCGAGCCAGGTGGCTAGCGGGTTGCCGATCAGGATGGCCACGGTCAGGCCGGCCAGCACCCGGCTCACTGCCTTGGCGCGCTTGTGCGGGGGCGCCATGGAGGCGGCCACCAGCATGGCGATGCCGAAGTAGGCACCATGCGGCAGGCCGGCGATGAAGCGGAAGATCAGCAGCGGCTCATAACTTGGTGCCAGGGCGCTGGCGAAGTTGCCAAGGGCGAAGCAGCCCATCAGCAGCAGAAGCAGGATGCGCCTTGGCAGGCGGGCGCCGAGCAGGGCCAGCAGCGGTGCGCCGACCACCACGCCGAGGGCATAGGCGCTGATCACGTGGCCGACCTGCGGCTCGCTGACCCCAAGATCGGCGGCGACGTTGGGCATCAGGCCCATGATGGCGAACTCGCCGGTGCCGATGGCGAAGCCGCCGAGGGCCAGGGCGAGTTGAATGAGAAGGATCGCGCCCGGCGACAGACTCGTCGCGGCGTCGGATGCAGAACTGTTCATGAGAAACCTGGAAGGGCGAGAAGCAAGCGCGCAATTATAATCTCCGAGCGCCTTGCTTGGGTATTGGCCAGCGCTCTATTTCGGGCTTGGAGATGGATGGCCGGAGTCGTTCAGGGCCTTCACGTAGTCGACGAAGGCACGCAGCGGCGCCGGTACGTGACGCCTGCTGTGGTAGTACAGGTACGGCCCGTCGAAGTGCTGCCACCAGTCCTGCATGAAGGGTTGCAGCTGGCCGCTGGCGAGGTGCGCCGCGATGTACTCCTCGAAGGTGTAGAGAATGCCGTGACCGGCGCAGGCTGCAGCGATCAACAGATCCTGCGACGAGCTGACCAGGCGGCCCCCGGGGGCGATTCGCAGGGTGCGTCCCTCCTGTTCGAACTCCCACACGCCGAGCTTGCCGCTGGCGAAGCGGTAGCCGAGCAGGCGATGTTCGCTCAGTTCGCTGGGGTGTTGCGGCGTGCCATGGCGCTGCAGGTAGCTGGGCGCCGCCACTGCCATGAAACACTGCCGGCGTGGCCCGATGGGGATGGCGATCATGTCCTTGGCCAGGCTTTCCTCGTAGCGAATACCGGCGTCGTAACCGGCGCCGATCACGTCGATGAAGGTGTTGTCCATGTTCACTTCCAGCGCGATGCCAGGGTAGCGAGCGAGAAAGCCGTCCAGCAGCTGCGGCAGGATGTGCCGCGCGATCACGCCGGGCACATGCAGGCGCAGTGAGCCGACCGGGTTCTGTGGATCTTCCTGCAGGTCGTTGAGCGCCGTGTTGATCTCGTCCAGCGCGGGGCGCAGGCGCTCCAGCAGGCGTGCGCCGATTTCCGTCGGCGTCAGGCCGCGCGTGGTACGGTTGAGCAGGCGCACGTCCAGTTCCTTTTCCAGGCGGCGCACGCAATCGCTCAGCGACGAGGCCGACATGCCGCGGCGTTGCGCTGCGACGCGAAAGCCACCGGCCTCGACCACGGCAGCGAACAGAGCGACGTCGGATAGATTTGGTTGGCGCATGGGCGTCGGCTAGGTGATGACGAAGGGTCCGATAATGCGGCGCAGCGGCCGCTTTGCCAATCCTGAGGGGCGCATGCAGGGATGTAGCCCGGATGAAATCCAGGAATGTAGATCCATGACTCCGGATTGCATCCGGGTCAGGTTTTGCGTCCGCGAAACACCTGGTAACTGTCCGCCTGACCGTATGCGCTGTTCGGCTTTGGACGGCTTATCGTACGCGTCGTCTGCCCGCACTCTATGTCCTGTACGTGCGCCTGGTCTGGCGCATCGAGTCAACGGACACGAGGAATCAGCCGATGGACAAGAAGAATGCTGTGGGGCGAGGCCATTCGCGTCGTGATGCCCTGAAACTGTTTGGCGTCGTGGGCGGTAGCCTGGCCTTGCAAGGAGTGTTGGGCGGGATGCCGACATTCGCCTGGGCCAGTCCCACACCGGGGTGGCAGGCGAGCGACATGCCGGCGCTGACCGGCAAGCGCATGCTGGTCACCGGCGGCACCAGTGGTATGGGCTTCGAGGACGCCCTGGCCCTGAGCGGGGCTGGGGCGCAGGTGATCATCGCCGCGCGCAATGCACAGCGCGGCGCCGAGACTATCGAACGTATTCGTGCTCAGGTACCCGATGCGCGGGTGCGTTTCGAACAGCTGGATCTGGCCGACCTGGCTTCGGTACGCAGCCTGGCCCAGCGCCTGAACGCCGAAGGCGAGGTGTTGGATGTGCTGATCAACAACGCCGCGATCATGGCGCCGCCTCAGCGCGGCGTATCTCGCGATGGTTTCGAGATGCAGCTGGCAACCAACTTCCTCGGCCATTTCGCGCTCACTGGCTTGCTCCTGCCATCACTGCGCAAATCGCCCGACCCGCGCGTGGTGACGCTGGCGAGCATCGCCGTGAACCGTGGCCGTATCAACTTCGATGACCTGCAGTCGGAGAACAACTACAACCCCTACGCCGCCTATGCGCAGTCGAAGCTGGCCTGTCTGATGATGGCCTTCGAGCTGCAGCGGCGCAGCCTGGCCAATGGCTGGGGCGTGCGCAGCGTCGCCGCGCACCCTGGCGTCGCCGTTACCGAGCTGGTCGAGCGCGGGCCAGGACTGCAAAGCGAGTTCGCTCAGCAGTGGGCGAAGGATCGCGATGTCTATCACTCGGCGGCGCAGGGTGCGCTGTCGTCGCTGTTCGCGGCGACGGCTGCCGAGGCCGAGGGCGGGCGCTACTACGGGCCGACCGGCGAAGAGGAAAAACGCGGCCCTTTGGGGCTGGCCAAGGTGCCGGAGGCTGCGGCGGATGCCGATGATGCGGCGCGCCTGTGGTCGGTGGCCGAGCGCCTGACGGGCGTCAGGTACGGCTGAGTCATGCCGGCGCGCTGTACCGGCGCGCCCTTTCGAGGAATTTCGCATGTCATCGTCAACGATGGCGCAGCGCGTGGCCGTGGCCATCAACGCGCAGCGCAATGAGCTGTGGCCGGCGCTGGCCGGTTTCACCCTGTTCTTCTGCCTGTTCTCGGGCTATTTCATGCTGCGGCCGATCCGCGAGGCGATGGGCATCGTCTCGGGGGTGGAGAGCCTGCAATGGCTGTTCACCGCCACCTTCGTGGTGATGCTGATCGCGGTGCCGTTGTTCGCCTGGCTGAGTTCGCGGGTGCCGCGGATTCACTTCATCGACTGGGTGTATGGTTTCTTCACCCTGAATCTGGCGTTGTTTGCCCTGTTGTTCTTCAGTGCTGAAGAGAGTGTGTGGCTGGCGCGCAGCTTCTACGTGTGGATTTCGGTCTATAACCTGTTCGTCGTCTCGGTGGCCTGGAGTCTGATGGCTGACGTGTTCGACAGTGAACAGGCCAAGCGCCTGTTCGCCTTCATCGCCGCCGGTGCCAGCGTTGGCGGCCTGGTCGGCCCGGCGTTGAGTGCCTTGCTGGTGAGTACGCTGGGGCAGAGTGGGCTGATTCTGCTGGCTGCAGTGCTGCTGGCCGTGGCGCTGTCGCTCAAGCAGGTGCTGATGCGCTGGCGCGAGGAGGGTGGCGCGGGGCGTGCCGGTGCCGTGCGGGCGGAAAGCCCGCGGCGCCCGGTGCCGGGCAATCCGTTCAGTGGCCTGATGCGCGTGCTGTCTTCGCCCTACCTGTTTGGCATCGCCGGTTTCGTCATCCTGCTGGCGACGGCCAGTACCTTTCTCTATTTCGAGCAGGCCCGCCTGGTGGCCGAGCTGTTCCCGGATCGCGCCGCGCAGGTTCGCGTGTTCGGCGTGATCGACTTCGTGGTGCAGGCCGGCGCGCTGATTGCCCAGTTGTTCATCACTGGGCGTGTCGCGCGACGTATGGGCGTGCGGGTGTTGCTGGCCTGCGTGCCGCTGCTGGTGTGTGTCGGCTTCATCGGTCTGGCATTGATGCCGACCTTTGCCATGCTGGCGGCGTTGATGATCGTGCGCCGTATCGGTGAATACGCCTTCGTGCGGCCAGGACGGGAAATGCTCTTCGCGCCGCTGGATGCCGAGAGCAAGTACAAGGCGAAGAACTTCATCGACACGGTGGTCTATCGCGCGGGCGATGCCATGAGTGGCTGGCTCAAGAGCCTGCTCGACATGCTGGCTCAGGGCGCCTGGTTGGTGGCATTGGTGGGCGCTGCCTGTGCGGCGCTGTGGGGATTGCTCGGTTGGTACCTCGGCGGGCAGGCCGATCAGCGTAGTGCCGAGCAGCAGTTGGCGGCGACCAGCTAGCTCAGTGCAACCCTGCCTTTGCAGCGATACGGGAGTCGGTGCTCGACTCCCGCAACAACCCCATCAATCTCGTGCGGGGATGGTCAGGCCGCGCTGCACTGCCGGGCGGGCGAGGAAGGCATCGAGCACGCGGCGCACGTTGGCGAAGCGTTCGAACTTCACCAGGTCACCGGCCTTGTAGAAGTCCACCAGGCAGCGCACCCAGGGCAGTACGGCGATATCGGCAATGCTGTACTCGCCCATGATCCAGTCGCGGCCTTGCAGGCGCTGATCGAGTACGCCAAGCAGGCGTGCGGATTCGGCCACGTAGCGGTCACGCGGGCGTTTGTCCTCGTACTCGGCACCAGCAAATTTGTGGAAGAAACCGAGCTGGCCGAACATCGGTCCCAGGCCGCCCATCTGCCACATCAGCCATTGAATCGTCTCGTAGCGGGCAGCGGCGTCCTGTGGCAGCAGCTTGCCGGTCTTTTCCGCGAGGTAGATCAGAATTGCCCCGGACTCGAACAGCGCCAGCGGATGGCCATTGGGCCCATCGGGATCGAGGATGGCGGGAATCTTGTTGTTCGGCGCCAGCGAGAGAAACTCGGGGCTGAATTGATCGTCGCTGGCAAAGTCGACCAGGTGAGGTTCGTAGGGTAGGCCGATTTCTTCCAGCATGATCGAGGCCTTGACGCCGTTGGGCGTGGGCAGCGAGTACAGCTGCAGGCGCTCGGGATGCTGGGCGGGCCATTTGCGGGTGATGTGGAAGGGGCTGAGGTCGGTCATGTGGAGTTCCATGTCGAATGGGCCTAAGAGCCTGTTCACGATCTGCTGCGCGTCGGTGCTACTGCGTTAAAAACAAGCTCTAGCTCGCGAGATCCTGAACAGCCTCTACGAAAGGGGCGATCAGAACACGAGTGGCTGGGGTGCAGGAAATCGATCCAGTTGCTAGTAGTCATCGACTCGAGCAATCCTGCCTGGTTCCCTGCGTGCGAGCGAGGCGGTATGGTGGGTTTTTCATCCACCCGGCACGGAACCCATCGGCATGAGCCTGCACGGTACTTACGATTCCCAGAACATCTTCGCCCTGATCATTCGTGGCGACTTGCCCTGCTACAAACTCTACGAGGACGACGATGTGCTGGCCTTCCTCGATCTGTTCCCGCAATCCAGGGGCCACAGCCTGGTGATCCCCAAGCGCGCTGCTGCGCGCAATATTCTGGAAATCGACGACGCCAGCCTGGCCAAGGTCATGGCCGTGGTGAAGAAGGTCACCCAGGCAGTCGTCGACGAACTGCAGCCCGCTGGTGTGCAGGTGGCACAGTTCAACGGCGCGCCTGCCGGGCAGACGGTGTTCCATATCCACATGCACGTGATCCCGCGCTTCGAGGGCGAGGGGCTGGGTATTCATGCGGCCACCAAGGCCGACCCGGCCGAGCTGGAAGCGCTGCAGGCACGTCTGGTCAAACGCCTGCAAGGCTGAAGCGGTATTGCCCCGGACGAGTGACTCGCCCGGGGCATCAGGCAACCTGTGGGTTAGCCGTTCTGGTTGCTCAGCCCGCCCCACTCGACGAAACGCACGGCGTGCACTTCGCCCTGGCTGTCGCGGTAGACCATGACGCTGGGCACTACACCGCTCTTGCGGCTGTTGTCGGTGCGCTGCAGAACCTGGTCGATGTCCAGCTGCATGCCGTACTGGTATTCCTGCACTTCTACTTTGGTGTTGACGGGGGCTTTCTCGCTGGCGAAGGCCATGGGGGCGAAAGCGGCGATGAGGGTGGCGTTGAGGGCTGCGAATTTCATCTGGGTAGTCTCCGATTAGTTGCGCCGACTTAGGTGGCGCTGGGTTCGAGAGAGATGAAAACACTGCGCCCTTCATTACAGAAATCGATGTTTGTGCTAGCGAAAATCGCTGTCATCGATATCTTGCCCACAGGCTCGCCAAGGCCAATACTCAGGCGGCATTCATCTGCCCACGGAGGGCTTCATGCGCTCGATCCTCATCGCTCTACCGCTGTTGCTGCTGGCCGGTTGTTCATCGTTTCGGGGCGACCCCGAGCACATCAAACCGGTACCGGAAGATCGCCTGTTGGCCTTTCAGGAGGCGCGGGCGAACAGTGCGCAGATCGTGGTCAATCGCGACTTCGGGGTGATGGGAGGCGGCTGCTTCGTGGCCATCGAGGTGGATCGCAAGGTCGCTGCACGCATCGGCGTCGGCGAGGTCGCGACCTTCCAGGTGCCGCCCGGCACGCGCGTGGTCGGCATCACCCCGGATCGTATGGACGACACCCTGTGCGGCATGGGCCGCCTGCTGCGGGAGGTGGCAGTGCCGGTGAAAAGTGGGGAGATCCAGCACCTGCGCATCGTCAGCCAGAACAAGGGTGGCTTCGATATCCGCCCGGACAAGCCCTGATTCGGTGAGAGCGGTTGCGGGTCGGTGACCCTGCGCAAATGCTTCACTGACGATCAACCTCATCGGCCAGCAGCGTTTCCAGCCAGTTCATGAAGGCGCGCACCCGTCGCGGCAGATGACGCCCGTGCGGGTGCAGCAGATGCACCGGCATGGGCGGCGCGACCCAATCGTCCAGCAAGCGACACAGACTCCCACTCTGCAAATGCGTGCGCATGCCGATCAGCGGCGCTTGGATGATGCCCAGACCACCGATGCAGGCCCCGTGGTACGCGTCGATATTGTTCACCGTTATCCGGCCACTCATGGGCAATTGCTGCAGCTTGCCGTCACGTTGATATTCGAAACCGTCTGGGCGTGTGCCAAAGGCGGTCACGTAGTGGATCAGGCTGTGCCCGCTGAGGTCGTCCAGGTTTTCGGGCGTTCCATGCTCGGCCAGATAAGCCGGGCTGGCACAGTTGACCATGGACAGCTGGCCCAGTGGTCGCGCTACCAGGCTATCGTCGTCGATGGCGCCAATGCGCAGCACGCAATCGAAACCTTCGCGCAGTGGGTCTACGCGGCGGTCACTGCAGCCTAGTTCGATCTCCAATGCCGGATGTTGCGCGAGAAATTCATCCAGACGTGGCGCCACCAGACGCCTGGCTATTTCCGTTGGCATATCCACTCGCAGGCGCCCGCTCAGTGCGCCGGCATCCTGGCGGAACAGGTTCTCCAGCTCGTCCATCTGTGCCAGCACTTCACGGGCGCGTTCGTACAGCGCCTGGCCGTCCTGAGTCGGACGCACCCGTCGGGTGGTGCGGTGCAACAGACGGGCATCGACCAGGCGTTCCAGGTCACGCACCTGCTCAGACACCGTCGAGCGCGGCAAGCCCAGACTTTCGGCGGCCTGGGTAAAACTGCTCAGTTCGGTGACACGTTGAAAGGTACGCAGCAGCTCCAGCTTGTTCATGATGGCGGCCCAGATTGTTCGCTCGTGGCGATCAGTATTTCCGGTTTTTCTGGATTTATCAGTATTTGATCGATCAATAACCTGTGATTGAACTTCATCACCCATCACAGGAGATTCACCATGACTCGCAAAATCGCACTCATCACAGGCGCCAGCCGTGGCCTCGGCCGCAGTGCGGCTAAACATCTGGCTGCTCAAGGCGTGGATATCATAGGCACCTATCGCAGCCAGGCGGATGACGCGCAGCAGTTGGCCCACGAGATCGAAGCGCAGGGTGGCCGAGCGCTGATGCTGCAATTGGATGTCAGCGACAGCAGCAGCTTTGCCGCATTCGCCGAACGTGTGGAGGTTGGTTTGCGTGAGACCTTCGCGGCTGAGCGTTTCGATTTCCTGATCAATAACGCCGGTATCGGCATCCATGCCGCCTTCAGCGAAACCACTGAGCAGCAGTTCGACGAACTGATGAACATCCAGCTCAAGGGCCCATTCTTTCTCACCCAGCGCCTGCTGCCGCTGATGGTCGACGGCGGCCGGATCATCAATGTCTCTACCGGCTTGGCCCGTTTCAGCTTGCCGGGTTACAGCGCCTATGCGGCGATGAAGGGCGGCGTCGAAGTGTGGACGCGTTATCTGGCCAAGGAACTGGGTCCGCGCGGCATAAGCGTGAATGTACTGGCTCCCGGCGCCATCGAGACCGACTTCGGCCATGGCGTGGTCCGCGACAATGCTGAGGTCAATGCCTTTATCGCCGGCAATACGGCGCTGGGGCGAGTCGGTTTGCCCGATGATATCGGCGCAGCCTTCGCGCTGCTGCTGAGCGATGCTGGCCGCTGGATCAATGGTCAGCGTATCGAGGCGTCAGGTGGGATGTTCCTCTGAGAGCCTGAGCGGCAGTTCCCGACGGCACCGGCTGTGGCGGTTAGAATCTCTGAGCCAGAACAGGGAGATAAGCCGCAATGGGATTACCGATAGCGATAGTGGGAGCGGGTACAGCCGGCCTGGCCAGTGCCATATTCCTCGCCCGCCAGGGTTACGCGGTGCGGTTGTTGGAGCGTGTCGAACAGCTGCAGCCGGTGGGCGCCGGCATCCTCTTGCAGCCTTCCGGCCTGGCGGTGCTGCAGCGTCTGGGCCTGCTGGCCGAGTGCACCGCGTTGGGGGCGCCGGTCAGCCGCCTGTACGGCACCAGCTGTCAGGGCCGGGTGATCCTCGACACCCGTTATCACGACTGGCAGCCGGGTAGTTTCGGCCTTGGCATTCACCGCGGCGTGTTGATGACGGCATTGCTCAATGCCGCGCAGCGGGTGGGCGTGCAAGTGGAAACTGGTGTGAGCGTCAGCCGTTTCGAGCAGGCCAGCGGCCAGGTTCGCCTGCTGCAGGAGCAGGCGGATGGCCGTGAACAACCCCTGGGCGATTTCGCCGCGCTGATCCTGGCCGATGGCACGCGTTCGATCCTGCGTGCGCAGATGCAGGTGCGGCAGTGGTCGCGCCCCTATCCCTGGGGCGCTCTATGGAGCATGTTGCCAACTTCGCCGGCGACCGAGTCCGGCGAGCTGCGCCAGTGGTACCGCGGCTGCCGCGAGATGTTCGGGCTGATGCCGACCGGCTGCACCCATCAGGCACGCGAGACCTCGTTGATCAGCCTGTTCTGGAGCCTGCCACTCAGCGAGCACGAGAGTTGGCGCAGTAGCGGGCTGGAGGCCTGGAAAGCCCGCGTGCGCAACCTCGCTGGCGAGGCTTCAGAGGCCTATCTGCAGCAGATCGATAATCCCGCGCAATTGACCCTGGCGGCCTATGCCGACGTGCGCATGCAACGCTGGAACGATGGTCGCGTGCTGGCCATCGGTGATTGCGCCCACGCCATGAGCCCGCAACTGGGGCAGGGCGCCAATATGGCGCTGGTCGATGCCGCTGCACTGGCCGATGCGCTCGGCAATGTCGGTGACCAGCACGCGCTCGACTGGAACGCCATTTTCACCCGCTACGGTGATGCCCGTCGTGATCATCTGCGCTACTACCGTCAGGCCAGCCGCTTGCTGACACCGATGTTCCAGTCCAACAGCAACACCCTGGCGGTGTTGCGCGATATCGCCCTGATGTTGGCTCGGCACAACAGTTTCGGCCGCCAGCATGCCGTCAGCACCCTGGTTGGTGCACGCGGCGGCTGGCTATGGTCGGGGGCGCAAAAGCGCGAGCTGCACGCTTGGAAGGGTGAGTGCGAGGTCTGGGAGTAGCCTGCTGGCCGGTCGCTCAGCCGCGCTGCAGCTCGAGCAGCGCCTTCTGGCTCAGGTCCAGCCACTCCTTGTGTAGCACTCGATAGTGCCGGGCGGAGCGGCGGGCGTGGGTCTGGATCTGCTGCAGCAGTTCGATGGCCTCGCGCTGACGTCCCAGTCGGCGCAGCAGCAGGGCATAGCGATAGTTCGCCTCGGGGCTGGCGCAGTAGCTGCCGAGGGCGCGGTATTCCTCTTCGGCCTTGAGGTCGTTGCCCTGGCCTTCCAGCGCGCGGGCATACAGCAGGTGGCCGTCGCTGGAGCGGAAGTCGGGGTTGTGGGCGATCAGTTGATCGAGGCTTGCCTGGCAACCGGCGAAGTCGCCCAGGGCGAAACGTGCCCTGGCCAGGCCGAGGAGGATATCCGGGGCGTCGCTGTGGATGCCGCGCAGGGCTGTCTGATAGTGCTGGGCCGCTTCTTCGGCCTGCCCCATGCGCAGCAGTTCATCGGCCAGGTTGACGCGGGTATCACGGGTGTCGCGAATCTCCAGTTCGTCGCGCAGGGCGCGCAGGTGGCGCTCGGGGTCGATGCTGTCGTGCAGGCGGTTGAGTGTCTGCCGGCCGCGTCGGCTGCCGAGCAGATCCGGCAGCATGATGCCGAGGAAGTAGATCAGGCAGCCGAGGCCAGGCAGGGCGATGATCAGGTACAGCCAGTAGCGTTCCTGGCCACTGCGCACCACATGGAGGCCGCAGGTGACTTGGCAGGCGATGACCAGCAGGGCGAGCAGAGGCATGAGGCGGTCCAGTCCTTTGGAGTGCGAGGGGAGGCTTATCAGAGCATGGATCGGCCCCGTTGTCAGGTGACGTATGCACGGCTGTGGCCTGCGTCACGTGGTAGGCTGCGCGGCGGATTCCATGTTCATAAGGATGCGTGCATGCCGTCGTCGCTGGAGATCTTCGCCAACCTTTTCTATCTGGTTTCGGTCGTGCTGGCGGCGCGCAATTCGGTGCACACCTGGGCCGTCGGCCTGGTCGGCTGCGTGCTGTTCGGCTGGCTGTTCTTCGGCGTGCAGCTGTATGCCGATGTCACCTTGCAGATCTTTTTCATCGCCACCAGCCTGCTGGGTTGGTGGAGTTGGGTGCGCGGTCGCCAGGGCGAGGCGCTTCCGATCAGTCGTGCCAGCATGGCCGGATTGGGCCTGGCGCTGCTGCTCGCGGTGGTCGTGGCGGGCGCATACGGCGCCCTGCTGCACTATTTCACCGACGCCTACGCACCTTTCATCGATTCCCTGGTGCTGACTTTCAGCGTGCTGGCGCAATTGCTGCTGATGCGCCGCAAGCTGGAAACCTGGTACGGCTGGCTGCTGGTGAACACGCTCGCGGTGCCGCTGTTCGCCTCACGCGAGCTGTACCTGACGGCGTTCATCTACCTGCTGTTCTGGTGCAATGCCTGGTACGGCCTGTATCGCTGGCGCCGTGAACTGAACGCGCAGGCTGCCTGAATGAGCAAGCGGTTCGCCTGCGGGCTGGTGGTCGGCAAGTTCGCGCCGTTGCACCTGGGGCACGAATGGCTTATCCGCCAGGCGCAAGAGCAATGCGAGCAACTGGTGCTGCTCAGTTGGGCCTACCCGGAACTTGCCGGTTGCGAGCCGGATCGACGGGCGACCTGGCTGCGGCTGCGCTTTCCCGAACTGCGCAGCTGGGTGGTCACGCCTGAGTGGGTTGCCCAGCAACGCGCACGCGGCCTGGCGCTGCCAGAGCTTCCCCACGAACCCGATCCCGATGCTGTACAGCGCCAGTTCGTCGCCGACTTTTGCCAGGCAGTGCTCGGCCACCCGGTGGACGCGGTGTTTACCAGCGAGGCCTACGGCGATGGCTTCGCCGCGCACTTGAGCGAATGTTTCGGCCGGCCGGTGCAACATGTCGAGATCGACCGCGCGCGCGTTCAGGTGCCGGTGTCCGGTACGCGTCTGCGCGCCGATATTCATAGCCTGCGCCACTACCTGGCGCCGCAGGTGTATGGCGATTTCGTCGAGCGCATCGCCTTGCTCGGCGGCGAGTCCACCGGCAAGAGCAGCCTCGCCCTGGCATTGGCCGAGGCCTTGGGTACGCGTCACGCCGCCGAGTACGGTCGCGAACTCTGGGAAGAGCGGGGCGGTGTGCTCGCCTATGACGACCTGCTGCGTATCGGCCGTACCCAGGTTGCCCGTGAGCAGAGCCTGGCCGGGCAGTGCCAGCGTTACCTGGTGTGCGACACCACGGCGCTGACCACGCTGTTCTATTGCCGCGAGTTGTTCGGGCGGGCCGAGGCCGAGCTGGAGCAGTTGGCCGAGCGGCACTATCACCACCTGTTCCTGTGCGCCGATGACTTCCCCTTCGTGCAGGACGGCACCCGTCAGGATGAGACCTTTCGCCGCCGGCAGAACCAGTGGTACGCGCAGGAGCTGACGCGGCGCGGCTGGCCATTCACACGGCTGACCGGCTCTCTGCAACAGCGCATCGAGCAGGTGCTGCATCGCCTGAGCGGAACCTAGTCGGAGGCAGTTGGTGTACACGGCGCACCCTGCGTTCGAACGAGCGAAGCACTTGTCGGGATAGCCGCGGGTGGTGTTGCGTAGGGTGCGCTGCGCGCACCGGCTTGTGGGACACGCCTGGAGTTCAGCCAGCCATAACTGCAATTAGCGGCGCGCAACGTCTGGTCGGCCTTGCGACACGCTACGAGACTTGTCGGCCATCCATGGCTGGGCGAGGATGCGCGTTTTCGACCGAATCGGGATCGTCATGCGTCGTCTGCCTTCGCTCACCGCCCTGCGCACTTTCGAAGCGGCCGCGCGGCATGCCCACTTCGGCCGCGCAGCTGCTGAGCTGTGCGTCACCGACAGCGCCGTCAGCCACCAGATTCGCCAGCTCGAAGAGCAACTCGGCAGCACGCTGTTCGAGCGCGACGGCCGTCAGGTACGCCCGACGCCGCAGGCCAGGCGCCTGCTGCACAGCCTGCAGCAGGCCTTCGAGCTGATTGGCGAAGCCTGCGACGAGCTGCGCGATCCCGGTTCGCAGGCGCAACTGCGCGTCGCGGTTACCGCAGAGTTGGCGCAGAAATGGCTGGTCGGGCGCCTGGCCGACTTCGCCGAGCGCCACCCGCAGATCACCCTGCATCTGCATGAGCAACCGCTGGAGGCGACGCTGCCGGGCAGCGAGATCGATATCGCCATCACCTATGGCACCGGCCCGGACGATGCCAGCGCCTACTTCGTGCGGCCGCTGCCGACTCTGCAGTTCTTCCCGGTGTGCAGCCCGGGCCTGTTCAACCAGTCGCCGCTCAAGCACCCGCGCGACCTGGCGCGTCATTGCCTGCTGCATGACGATCAGGACGGCAAGACCTGGACCGCCTGGCTGACCACTCATGCTGGCGATATCCAGCCGACCCGGCATCTGTATCTGGGCCATGCCGGCCTGACCATGGAGGCCGCAGCACGCGGCCAGGGCGTGGCCATCGGCGACAACCTGACCAGTGCCGAAGACCTGGCCAGTGGTCGCCTGGTGCGCCCCTTCGCGGCCCAGGTGCCGTCGCTAGGGCAGTACGCGCTGGTGTGCGAGCGCCTGCGTCTGGACAAGCCGGCAGTCGCTCATTTCATCGAATGGCTCACTGATCAGCTGGTCGATCTGTGAATTGAATTCAAGGGTTCCGCGATTATCGTCATTGGTCGTAGTGGCATCGCCGGGCGTACTGTCGGGCTACTTCCAGCCACTGACGAGGAGCCGCGCGATGGCCCGTACCCTGACCTCCCTGCCCAAGGCCGACGGCTTTCGTCTGCCCGGCGAATTCGAAACCAAGAGCCGCTGCTGGCTCGGCTGGCCGGAGCGCCCGGACGTATGGCGCAACGGCGGCAAGCCGGCGCAGAAGGTCTGGGTCGAGATCGTTGCGGCCATCGCCAGCAGCGAGCCGGTCACCGTCTGCGCCTCGGCGGCGCAGTACGCCAACGCTCGGCGCCTGCTGCCGGCGCATGTGCGGGTGGTGGAAATGACCTGCAACGACACCTGGTTCCGCGACAGCAGCCCGGCCTTTCTGGTGCATGACGAGACGGCCGAAGTGCGCGGTGTGGACTTCGAGTTCAACGCCTATGGCGGGCTCGATGGCGGGCTTTACTACCCCTGGGACAAGGACGATCAGATCGCGCAGAAGATTCTCGAGATCGAAGGCTTTGATCGCTATCGCGCGCCTTTCATTGCCGAAATGGGCGGTATCCAGAGTGACGGCCAGCGCACCCTGTTGACCACCGAACAGTGCCTGCTCAACCGCAATCGCAACGCCCACCTGGGCAAGGACGAGATGACCCGCAGGCTGTCGGATTACCTCGGTGCCGAGCAGGTGATCTGGCTGCCGCGCGGCTGCAAGTTCGACGAAACCGATGGCCATATCGATGACCTGGCCTGCTTCGTTCGCCCTGGTGTGGTGGTGATGCAGTGGACCGACGACCGCACCGACCCGCAATGGGAAATCTATCAGGAGGCTTACGACATCCTGCGCAGCGTGCGCGATGCCCGTGGCCGTGCGCTGGAAGTGCACAAGCTGCCGCAACCGCGCGTATTGGAGTGGACCGAGCAAGAGGCCGAAGGCCTGGATCAGGATGGCACCACCCACACCCGTCAGGCCGGCACGCAGATCTGCGCCTCGTACATCAATTACTACGCCGGCAACTCGGCCATCGTCCTGCCGCTGTTCGGCGACGCCAACGACCGTGTGGCCCAGGCCACCCTGGCCGAGCTGTTCCCGCAGCATCGCATCCTCGGCATCGAGAACTCGCGGGAAATCCTGCTGGGTGGCGGTAACGTCGCCTGCATCACCATGCCGCAATACGCCGCGCCCCAGCGCGCCTAGGAGGCCCGGATGAAACTGCCTGCCAGTCTGCTGGCCGTGGCCATTGCCGCCTGCGCACACGCGCAGGCCGGCGCGGCGCAGCAGCAGGTCAACCTGTATATCTGGAGCGAATACCTGGCCCCGGACACCCTGGCTTCATTCGAAGAGAGGACCGGTATCCGCGTGGTGGTCGATCACTTCGATTCGCTGGAAACTGTGGAAACCAAACTGCTCACCGGCGGCAGTGGTTACGACCTGGTGCTGACTGCCGGCCAGCACCTGAGTCGGGCCATCGCCAGCGGTGCGTTGCGTGAACTGGACAAGACGCAGCTGCCGCACTTCGCCGGGCTGGATGACGAGTTCACTCAGCACATGGCCAAGTTCGATCCGGGCAATCGCTACGCCGGACTCTACGTCTGGGGCACCACCGGTTTCGGCTACCAGGCGCAGGCCATCGCTCAGCGCATGGCCGATGCACCGACCGATAGCTGGGCGATGCTGATGGACCCGCAGGTGGTGGCGCGTTTCGCCGACTGCGGGGTGAGTTTGCTCAATGATCCCAACGAGGTGTTTGCTGCCGCTCTTTCCGCTACCTGGGGCTGGATATCAACCGGCAGAATCTCGATGACCTGAAACAGGCCGAGGCCCATCTGGCCAAGGTGCGACCGTTCATTCGCTACTTCGACAATGACCGCAACATCAGCGATCTGGCCAACGGCAACACCTGCCTAGCGATGGCCTGGAATGGCAATGTCGCCATCGCCGCGGCACAGGCCGAGCAGGCCAACAAGGACTTCCAGCTGAGCTATCGCATCCCGCGTGAAGGGGCTCTGCTGTGGTTCGATGCCATGGTCATCCCGCGTGATGCGCCGCACCCGGAAGCCGGGCTGGCGTTGATGGACCACCTGATGACGCCTGAGGTGATCGGCGCCATCAGCAACAGCATCTACTACGCCAATGCGGTGCCAGCGGCCGACGCCTTCGTCGATCCGGCGATTCTCGCAGACGCCGGCACCTATCCGCCGGCCGAGCTGCGCGCCACGCTGTACACCAAGAATGACAACAGTCGCGAGTTCAACCGGGCGCTGACCCGTGCGTTCAGTCGGCTGAAGTCGGGTCGGTAGCTGTCAGCGATAGCGAGCGAGGATGGCCTCGAACTCGCCATCCTGTCTCATCTGCACCAGGGCACGCAGCAGCGCCTGGGTCGGTACGTCCGGCTCGTCCCGGACGATGCAGGCGATCAGGTCCGCGCTGATTTCAGCGAGCGCATGCAGACGTTGCTCGGCTGGCCGGTCGCGATTGAACCAGGCCAACGCCAGGTGATTGCTGATGGCATAGCGGTAGCGGCCGGCTTCGAGTTTCTCCAGGGCCAGTTCCTGGGTGCGGGCGTCTTCGCGGTGTATGGCGCCATTGGCCAGCAGCGGCTCCAGGTTCGGATAGCTGAAGCCCAGCACCGTACCCAGGCGCTCATCCCGCAACTGCTCCAGCTTGAAGTCAGGGTCGGCGTTGCGCGCGACGATCAGGTCGTGCTGCACCATGAAGGGCAGGCTCCAGATGTACTGATGATGGGATTCGACGAGCCAGTCTGGATTGACGTAGCAGCGCACGTCGATCCCGCCGCTGACCAGCAAACGTTGGACGCGCAGGCGCGGCAGCACCAGCATCTCTGCATGGCGGCCGACCTTCTGCGCCAGGCGCATTTGCAGATCGTAGAGAATCCCGCCCGTAGCCTGGCCATCGACGATCTTTATCATCGGCATGGCCCAGCTCTCGGACACCGAGAAACGTAGCGGGCGCTGCTCCTCGGCCGAGGCTGCGAGGCACAGTAGAAACAGCAGGGCGCAAAGCGAAAGGCGCATGCGGTTACCGGTTCATGACGTTAGATGCCGCGCCGAGCTTGGCCGTGACAGACTGGGCGACGGCCTCTCAGGCAGGTGCCGGCTCGAAACTGTCGGCGCGCGCCATGCGCCACATGCGCTCGTAGAACTCCCCTGCGATCTGGCCGCTGAGCAACTCGCCCGGCGCGAGAAACACGTGCTGTTGGGCGAACAGCTTGATCTCTGTAGCCGACATGCGCTGCACCAGGTGCTTGGCATCGATCTGCGCCGGGTGGTCGAGGCCGGCGGCGGCGAGCATTTCGGCCAGCGCCTTGAGCGTGTTGCGGTGGAAGTTGTAGACGCGCTGGGCCTTGTCCTCGACCACCAGAGCGCGCTGGCGCAGCGGGTCCTGGGTGGCCACGCCGGTCGGGCACTTGTTGGTGTGGCAGGACTGCGATTGTATGCAGCCGATGGCGAACATGAAGCCGCGCGCCGAGTTGGCCCAGTCTGCGCCGATGGCCAGCACGCGGGCGATATCGAAGGCGCTGACGATCTTGCCGCTGGCGCCGAGCTTGATCTTGTCACGCAGGTTGCTGCCGACCAGGGTGTTGTGCACGAACAGCAGCCCTTCGCGCAGCGGCACGCCCAGGTGATCGGTGAATTCCAGTGGCGCCGCACCGGTGCCGCCTTCCTTGCCGTCGACGACGATGAAGTCGGGTAGGATGCCGGTCTCCAGCATGGCCTTGACGATGCCCATGAATTCCCACGGGTGGCCCAGGCAGAACTTGAAGCCGACCGGCTTGCCGCCGGACAGCTCGCGTAGCTGGGCGATGAATTGCAGCAACTCGGTCGGCGTGGAGAAGGCGCTATGGCGCGAGGGCGAGATGCAGTCCTCACCCATCGGCACGCCGCGGGTATTGGCAATTTCCTCGGTGACCTTGTGTTTGGGCAGGATGCCGCCGTGGCCCGGTTTGGCGCCCTGGCTGAGCTTGATCTCGATCATCTTCACCTGCGGGCTGGCGGCCTGGGCGGCGAAACGCTCGGGGTCGAAGCGGCCGTCGGACGCGCGGCAACCGAAGTAGCCGCTGCCCAGCTCCCAGACCAGATCGCCGCCGTGCTCGCGGTGATAGGGGCTGATGCTGCCTTCGCCGGTGTCGTGGTAGAACTCGCCGAGTTTCGCCCCTTCGTTGAGCGCGCGAATGGCGTTGGCGCTGAGCGAACCGAAGCTCATTGCCGAGATGTTGAACAGCGACGCCGAGTACGGCTGGCTGCACTGCGGCCCGCCGATCTCCACGCGAAAGCTGCACGGATCTGTCAGTGGTGCCGGGCGCATCGAGTGGCTGATGAACTCGAAGCCGTTCTGGTACACATCGCTCAGTGTGCCGAAGGGTTTGTCGGCCCCTTCGTTCTTGGCGCGGGAATACACCAGCGAGCGCTGTGCGCGGGAGAAGGGCAGTTGTTCGGCGTCGCCTTCGAGCAGGTACTGACGGATTTCCGGGCGAATGCCTTCGACCAGATAACGAATGTTGCCGAGGATCGGGTAGTTGCGCCGCACCGCATGGCGCGTCTGCAGCAGATCGCCGATGCCGATCAGGCTGAGCACGCCGCTGAGCAGGGTGAACGGCCACAGCCATTCATGGCCAAGGAAGGGTAGGCTGGCCAGGGTGAACAGCACGCAGAAGGCGAAGAATGCGTAGCGGCTGAGCAGGGAGAGGTTCATGCAAGCTCCAGATGCGCGGATCGAGATAAGACTTTAGACCAAACGGCTATATTGGGTCATGTTCTGTCCACCTAGACACTCTCAAGGGCTGAGGACGAACCCCCTCGCCCTGTGGCACACTCAGTGGCCCGGAGCCAACCGTCGCAAGAGCTTGGCCCAAGTCTCCCGATTTTCGGCCTGCGCCATTGTCGCCGGCCTACTGCCTGAGGCCGCCAGCGGCCGAGAAGAGGAATGAGCGTGCATAACGTCGTCATCAGTGGTACCGGCCTCTATACCCCGGCCAACAGCATTTCCAACGACGAGCTGGTGGCATCCTTCAATGCTTATGTACAGCAGTTCAACGCCGATAATGCCGAGGCCATCGCCCGCGGTGAGGTGGAGGCGCTGAGCGAGTCCAGCACGGGCTTCATCGAGAAGGCGTCGGGCATCAAGAGCCGTTTCGTCATCGACAAGGAAGGCATTCTCGATCCGCTGCGCATGGTGCCGCGTATCCCTGAGCGTTCCAACGAAGACTGGGGCATCCTCTGCGAAATGGCCGTGGGCGCCGCCAAGGAAGCGCTGCAGCGCGCCGGCAAGACCGTCGCCGACATCGATGGGGTGATCGTCGCCTGCTCGAATTTGCAGCGCGCCTATCCGGCGGTGGCCATCGAAGTGCAGGCCGCGCTGGGCATCCAGGGCTGGGGCTACGACATGAACGTGGCCTGCTCCTCGGCCACCTTCGGCATTCAGGCCGCGACCACCGCGATCCAGACCGGTCAGGCCCGCGCCATCCTCATGGTCAATCCGGAAATCTGCACCGGTCACCTCAACTTCCGCGACCGTGACAGCCACTTCATCTTCGGTGACGCCGCCACTGCGGTGATCATCGAGCGTGCCGACCTGGCCACCTCCAAGCACCAATTCGATGTGGTCGGCACCAAACTGCTGACCCAGTTCTCCAACAACATCCGCAACAACTTCGGCTTCCTCAACCGCGCCGCGGAAGAGGGCATCGGCGCGCGCGACAAGCTGTTCGTGCAGGAAGGTCGCAAGGTGTTCAAGGACGTCTGCCCGATGGTCGCCGAGCTGATCGCCGCGCATCTGGCCGAGCACCAGCTCAGCGTCAGCGACGTCAAGCGCT
Organism: Ectopseudomonas toyotomiensis; assembly: GCF_017167985.1. Taxonomy (NCBI): domain Bacteria; kingdom Pseudomonadati; phylum Pseudomonadota; class Gammaproteobacteria; order Pseudomonadales; family Pseudomonadaceae; genus Ectopseudomonas; species Ectopseudomonas toyotomiensis. Next base: position 3,977,481 of record NZ_CP070505.1, read on the forward strand.
TTTGGCTGCATCAGGCCAACCTCAACATGAACCTGCTGATCGCGCGCAAACTGCTCGGCCGCGACGCCGAGCCGCACGAGGCACCGGTGATTCTCGACACCTACGCCAACACCAGCTCGGCCGGTTCGGTGATCGCCCTGCACAAGAATCAGGACGACCTGCCGGCGGGCAGCCTGGGTGTTCTAAGCTCCTTTGGTGCCGGTTATTCGATCGGCAGTGTAATTTTGCGCAAGCGTTGAACTCTCTGTAGGAATGCCTGACGCGCGTAGAACCTGTTTCACGATCTAGCGAGCTAGAGCCAGGCAAGGCGAAAGCAGCCGAAAAAGCGCAGTTTACTAGCTGTAAATGAGCATTTTGAGGTTGGTTTCAACGCAGCATGGCCGACGCGCAGCAGATCGTGAACAGGTTCGTACAGGGTTTGCTCGTGCGCGCCAGGCCCTACCATGGGAGTTCTATGTCCGATACCGATCTGTTGGATCGTCTGCTCGCCGGTGAGCAGACGGCCTATCGCGAGCTGGTAGCTCGCTACCAGGGGGCGATGCGCGCGGTGGCCTACGCCATCGTCGGCAGCCGCCATGCCGATGAGGTGGTGCAGGATGCCTGGCTCGCCGTGGTGCGCAGCCTCAGCGGCTTTCAGGGGCGCTCCAGTCTCAAGACCTGGCTGCTGACCATCACCGCCAATACCGCCAAGACCCGTCTCAAGCACAACCGTCGCGAGGTGCTGCTCGACGACCTGGCTGCGCCGCATGGCACGGTCGGCGACGAGCGTTTCTCCGATGACGGCCACTGGCTGCTGGCGCCGCATGCCTGGCACCAGGACAGCCCCGAAGCCCTGCTCACCGAGGACGAACTGCGCCAGTGCCTGGAACACACCCTGGCCAGCCTGTCAGAGTTGCAGGCCAGCGTGCTGGTGCTACGCGAGCGTCAGGGCCTGGAGTTGGAGGCGATCTGTAATCTTCTCGACATCTCCCTCTCCAATGCCCGTGTGCTGCTGCACCGGGCACGCCTGAAAGTCTTTGCCACCCTGGAACATTTCGAGGAGACAGGCCAATGCTGACCTGCAAGGAATTGGTCGCTCATTCCAGCGATTATCTCGACGGCCAACTGACGCTACGCCAGCGCCTGGCCGTACGCGCGCACCTGGCCATGTGCGGCAACTGCCGACGTTTCATCCGCCAGATGAAACTGACCCAGGTGGTGATTCGGCAGATGCCGGATGAGGAGTTACCCGAACTCGACGCGCTGGCCGAGCGCCTGGCGCAGAACCGGCGTAATCAGGGGTGAACAGCGTGCTTGGTGGACGGCTTGGTGTCGCACTCCCAGGCAAGCCATTGCGTGGATGATGCTGTTTTCATACACCGCTTGCGGTAGTTGTTCGGGCTACTTGCTGTCGAGCAGGGGGAGTCCTGCAGCGGAGCAAGGCCGATAACAATGATGATCCCAGGGATCGATTGAACGCTTGGCCCCCGCTGCGCGAACTACAGAATGGCCAGGGCGAAAAGCCCACAACAGGCCGGATATACGAATGCAACCGCGCTGACGACAGGTGCAAAGGCAAAGCTTTACTCACTACTTGTGGGGAGAGTCCATATACCATTTGTTAGGTTGCCTCATTAATGAGTTTAACCTGGCTAAACCATTGCTCTTGCTTCAGTGGGTACTTATATAGAACGGAATTATATTTGAATCCGGCTTCTCCAAGTAAGTGCTCGGATATGGCTTTCGATGCTTCTACTGCGGAGAATAGTGCTGACCTTGCCATTTCGAGAGACGTTAAAGCTGAGCGCTTATGCACAGTTGCATTGCGCCGTGCTCTTAAATGGTCTGCTGATTTCAAGGGTTCTTGAGTTAGGTCAAACTTCGTGCCAGTTATAATTTCTGGCCATTCTTCTAGGGCTTTCTTAAATGAGGTATTTTGATACTTATTTTCGATTTTTGTGAATTGTTTTGGGTTGCCATCGGTTATGACTCTCACGCATTGGAAGAACATTATTTCGATCAATTGATGTGCCGCTATCAGGACCATTTGAGAGAGTGGCCCGTGATGAGTCTCGGATTGATACTCATGCGCTGGAAGCTCATTTGTTACTAGCCAATGAGCGGCAATGTATGTTTCTGACCACGCGTCTAAGTTTAGCCAGCCTGTAGTGGTTGTATGTATTATCACGGTAGCAGCCATAACGTATGGTTAAGGGACGGGCTTTAGCCCGTCCCAGTGAGCGATTTGAACCAGTTCTTAGGCAAATCTCGGCATGATCACCTAATAGTCAGGAAAAAAGCTCATGTTACTTCGCTCACTCCATTTAATTTTCCTTGATGGACGTGATGGTCTACTTGCGCGGCTTGATTTAGAAGGTCTACTCATCCTGGATGATCTGCTTGGGCGCGATTTTCGGCTGGGGCGCGATGGCCCACCAGAACTATGAGTTGTAAAAAATGCATATTCCCCATTCCTGTAATCAATGATGCTTCCATTATATATCCAGCCTAGATATTGGCCTGAGTATGAAATTATGTATTCATTGTTATAAAGGTAGGCTAGCGGAGTTCCGTCGTAATGGTAAAAGTGCTCGCCGTTGCTGTATAGGTAAAAAAGTGGCGCGCCAGTGCAGTCATAAAAAGGCGTAATTTCGCCTTCTGGAAATGGATTGGACTCGCTATTCATAAACTCTCCGTGTTAAATGTCATTAGCATAGATGCCTAACGTCGTGGTCAGTGGGCCAGTGTAGTGGAGTAAATTTTATGGTCAGAAGAGCGAAGCGATACCATAAAATTTCGTAGCGTAACTGGTTCCACTGCACCACCTTGTTAAGCATTTTGAGTAAAGGAGCGCTCAATGTCGTAGCCAATTTCTGAACCGTGCTCGCCAAACATACGGATATATTTCTTTATCTCCGTTCGTCCAGCACTTCCAAATATCAGTTTGTTAAGTGTGGCTCTTACGCCAAATTGATTCCTTATGTTCTCCAGAGGGTTGCCTTGGGTGGCAATTTTGAAAATACCCATTCCCGCTTCCATTGTTACAGGAGTGGAGGTAGAACCATATCCGATTTTCTTGTCCACATATTGGCTTACTGAATCCAGCTGCCGCCGGTACTTCAAAAGGCTTTCGGTGTCATCATCGCTCATTGCATTTTGGAACATTTTCAACCAATCACGCAGTGACTGAAAATCATCCCTCATTTGTAGGGCAATGGAAATCATTTGATCGGCCGAGCTAGATTCTTGAATTACCCTAATAGGCAACGCTGGAATATTGATATATGACGAAAAAAGGGCATCATTGCCATATATCTTCTTAGTCACGCTTACTTTTTTATCATTTAAAAAAGTCGTCAGCTGATGTAAAGCATCAGCTGCGGGCAACATGAACCCAGAATTCACAAACAATCTTTTTCTCAGGGGGTGTGGGGTGTAGCTTTTTTTGTACACGAAACTTCTGGCACACATCCCAGCCCCTCCCCACAGTGTCGCCGACAAAAGTGGGTGTGGCGTTATTCTATGATCATTCCAACCATCAACATTTTCTTGATGAGCTTGTCGCAAAGACTCTGTCGAACAAATGTGCTCTATTATCCGATCACGTGGCCCTGCTATTTTTTCGGGCTCAGACAAGAAAGGGTAAGCGCGCACAACACCAAGGCTTTTTGCCTCAAGTATTGGGCTATTAATCCTTTCCCATGAATACGTAAATTTTTCTTCGACCAATATTTCATCACGAAGTATGAGGTCTGTAATAAAATCAAATAGAGCCTCTGTCTGAATAACTGCACTTGAAATAGGCCTATAAGAATGCCTCTCATCTTCAAGTACAATTTCTCCAGCAGCATCGCGCTCAAGCCCATCAGTAAAAAGGGTCATAATATCTTGAAGAGACCAATTATCAGCAACTATCCCTTGAGCCATCATTTCTCCTATTGCTTAACGCTTGGTTAAGGGGCGGGCTTTAGCCCGTCCCAGTGAGCGAAGCGAACGGTTTGAATCAGTTGTTATACGCCACGTGAAATGGTGCAGTCCCTTATTAATGGAGACAAAAAGAAGCGATCTATTACTCCTGAAACTGTAACCACATCGCCTTTTCTTAAAATTAGGAGCGCTTCTTTGTGCTTTGAGTCGAACACAGCAACCACATGTGCGGCATGAGTCGGTTCGCTTTCGGGCATGAGGCTTGTCCAAAGTAACCCATCTTTTTCTTCTGTAACATCGCCTAGGCGAGCGCGCCAGAGGATTTTTTGGCCTGTATAGCTCTTTTCGAAGTGACTGCGCTGGAGCTCAGTTAGTGCGGCGTCTTTCCATGATTTATAAAAGGAAACCATATCGTTCAGTAACGTCGTGCTTTGGCTCAGAGCTTCAATGTTTTGAACTGAATCAGTTTGTAAGGTGGGTAATTTTGGTTCGGGCGTAAATTCGTTGTTGGTGCGCTGCGGAGTAAATTGAATTTGCTCTGGGCGCTGAAATTCTTTCTTTAGTTCATCAAGGTTTTTTTCTAATACGGAAATGCGGAAATCTCGCGGCTTTACATATAGGGTATCAAAAATTTTCCAGGCCGCGGCAATAGCTGGAATGATTACCAAGGCCAGGCTTACCAAAGGATTCTGTTGAATTATTTCAAGCATAGTTGGCCTTGTGTGTATAACAGTCATTAGATGGAGGGCGATACTAATCTGATAGTAGAGCCTTCCATCTAACTCCGCACCATCCCGTTTCGCTTCGCACTAAAAATCCTTTCCAGTCATGGCCTTATCGCTGTGCTCCGGCAGTCCGCTGTATTCGCTTGACCTCCTCTTTTTGCTTCAGCATTACGCTTGGCGCACCGCGCGCGGTGGATGACACTTTTTCATCCACCGTTTGCGCTGGCTGTTCGGGCTACTGTCTATCGAAAGCCTCGCCGCTGAAGCGCCTCCCACGGGTGCGGTGGATGTTTTGGTGCCTGTGGGAGGGGCTTTCGGCTCTGGCATCCTGCTTCGCTCTACCTCCTACATCCATGCAGTCGTAGCCGCGACTGGTAGCGGACAACGCTCCCGGATTTCATCCGGGCTACGAAAAACTTTTTTCGCCCGCTGTAACGCCCGCATCCCTGCCTCGTCCATTGCTGCGAGGGCGCCAACCTGGCGCCGTATTCGAAACCGATGGAGAGATGCCATGAAACAACTCAATACCCTGACTGCCACCCTGGGCGCTGCACTGCTGACTTCCATGGCGTTTACTGCCCATGCCGCCAGCAACCCCTTCGCTGCGCAGGAATTGGCCAGCGGCTACAGCCTGGCCGCTGCCGAGAAGGCGCAGGAAGGTTCCTGTGGCGAAGGCAAATGCGGTGGCGAGATGAAAGCCGATAAGGAAGGCAAGTGCGGCGAGGGCAAGTGTGGTGCCGAGAAGAAGGCCGATGCCGAGGGTAAATGCGGCGAAGGCAAGTGCGGCGGCGAGAAGAGCGAGTAAGGGCAGGGGAGGACGGATCATGCACCTCGCACACCTCACCGGCGCCGGTCTCGGCCTGCGTCGCGGGCTGCTCGCCGAGCTAATCGGCGATCATGCCAGCGGCGCCGACTTTCTCGAAGTGGCGCCGGAGAACTGGATCGGTGTCGGTGGCCGCCTGGGCAAGCAGTTGCGCGCCCTGAGCGAACGCCGGCCGTTGCTGTGCCATGGTCTGTCCCTCAACCTCGGCGGCTTCGCGCCGCTTAATCTGGAACTGCTGCACGCCATCAAGGGCTTTCTCGACGAGCACGGCGTGCTGGCCTACAGCGAACACCTGTCGGCCTGCGCCGACGATGGCCAGCTGTATGACCTGATGCCTCTGCCGTTTTCCGAAGAGTCGGTGTTGCGCATCGCCGAGCGTGTGCGCATCGTTCAGGACGTGCTGGAGCGGCCGCTGATCATCGAGAACGTCTCGGCCTACGCGCGCCTGCCCGGCGAGCTGGACGAGGCGGATTTCGTTCGCGCCGTGCTGGAACGTGCCGACTGCCAACTGCTGCTGGACGTCAACAACGTCTACGTCAACAGCCTGAACTTCGGCTTCGATGCCGAGGCCTACATTGCCGCGATGCCCAGTGAGCGCATCGCCTATTTGCACGTCGCCGGTCATTACGATCAGGCGGCAGACCTGAAGATCGACACCCACGGTGCGCCGGTGATCGACCCGGTGTGGGCACTGCTGAGCAGCGCTTACGTGCAGCATGGCGTGCGCCCAACGCTGCTGGAGCGCGATTTCAACTTCCCGCCGCTGGCCGAGCTGTATGCCGAGCTGGCGCATATCCGCGGCCTGCAACAGGCGGCGCAACCGCTGAGCAGGTACGGCACATGAGCGGCATCGAACGGCAGCGCGACTTCGCTACACGTATTCGCCAGCCTGAGGCGCAGTCATTGCTGCCGGGCATCACGGCCGAGCGCATGGCGGTTTACGAGGAGCTGTTCTTCAACAACGTCGCCAGCCTCGTCGGCGGCGCCTTTCCGGTGCTGCGCGGGATTCTCGGGGCCGAGCGCTGGCAGCGGCTGCTGCGGGCGTTCTTCGCCGAGCATCGGGCGAGCACGCCTTACTTTCTTGAGATCAGCCAGGAGTTCATTGCCTGGCTGCAGCAGGGTTATCGCGCCGAGCCTGACGACCCTGCGTTCATGCTGGAGCTGGCGCATTACGAGTGGGTCGAGCTGGCGCTGGATGTCAGCGATGCGCAGTTGCCCGAGCGCGGTTGGTCGCCATTAGCCTGGCCGCTGGCGTATCGCTGGCCGGTGCAGATGATCGGTGTCGATCATCAACCCACGCAGCCGCCTGCCGAGCCGACCTGCCTGCTGGTCTGGCGCGACCGCCAGGATCAGGTGCGCTTCATGCAACTGGCGCCGTTCGCCTACCAACTGGCGCTGCGCTTACAGGCCGGCGAGCCGCCTGTGCAGGCGCAGCTGGAGTTGGCCACGGCCCATGGCCTGGCGGCGGATCGTGCCTATTTCGACAATGCCCGTGCGCTGCTGGATGACTGGCAGGCGCGCGATATCTGGTTTCCGTATTCCGAGGACTGACCACCATGATCGCTTTGCTCAATCGTTTCCAGGATGCGCTGGAGGCTACCCGGCGCCTGGATTTTCTCGGCCCGCTGTTGCTGCGCCTGTATCTGGTGCCGGTGTTCTGGATGGCCGGTACACAGAAACTGGCCGACATCGACGCTACCGCCGCCTGGTTCGGCAATCCGGACTGGGGCCTGGGCCTGCCGTTTCCCGAACTGCTGGCCTGGGCGGCAGCGCTGACCGAGGCCGGTGGCGCCATCCTGCTGCTGTTCGGCTTTGCCGTGCGCTGGATCAGCATTCCGCTGATCGTCACCATGCTGGTGGCGATCTTCGCCGTGCACTGGCCCTATGGCTGGCAGGCGATTGCCGACCCGTCCGCGCCGTTCGCCAACGAGCGCGTGCTGGCGGCGGCGGAGAAGCTCGAACGGGCGCGCAACATCCTGCGTGAGCACGGCAATTACGACTGGCTGACTGGTAGCGGCAAGTTCGTGGTGCTGAACAACGGTATCGAGTTCGCCGCCACCTACCTGGTGATGCTGGTGGCGTTGTTCTTCAGCGGGGCAGGGCGCTGGTTGAGCGTCGATTACTGGCTCGCGCGGCGTTTCCGACCATCGCGCTAGCCCAGCGGATTGTCGCGACGTCGACTTTCGCGAAACTCGCCCGGCGTCTGCCCGGTCCAGCTCTTGAAGCTGCGGTGGAACGAGCGTGACTCGGTGAAACCCAGGTAGCAGGCGATGTCCTGGATCGCCAGGTCGCTGCGCAGCAGGTAGTGCTCGGCCAGCTCCTGGCGTAGCTCGTCGAGTATCTGTTGGTAGCTGGTGCCGGCCTGCTGCAGGTGGCGCTGCAGGGTGCGCACGGTCATGTCGAACTTCTCCGCCACCCGTTCCTTGCGCGGCAGGCCGTCCTTGAGCAGCAGGCGCAGGGCGTTCTTCACCCGTCGCGGCAGCGGCTCGTCCTCGTCCAGCCCGGCCATCAGGGTCAGGGCATGTTCTTCCAGGGTGCGCAGCAGGTTGGCGTCGGCCTGGCGTAGCGGCACGCCGAGATAGTCCAACGGCACCAGCAGGGCGTTGCAGGGTTGTTCGAACAATACCGGGCAGCCGAACAGCGCCTGGTATTCCTCCAGCTCGGTACCGGCCGGTTGCGCATGCTCGAACCAGACCTCGCGCGGCGAATGTTCGGAGTCGGCGATCCAGCGCGCGTACAACAGCCAGGAGGCGAGCACGTTCTCCACCATGTGGCGGCGCACGTCCGGCGCCTGATGACGGCAACTCCAGATCAGCCGCACGTGATCCTCGGCGGCTTCGATGCGGCTGGTGCCCATGTCGCCCACCAGTTTCTCGTAGGGCACGATGCGGCCCATGGCTTCGCCCAATGTGGCGCAGTTCATGGCGATGTAACCGAGCACGCTCCACGAGCCGGGCTGGACGAAACGCGCCGAGTGCAGGCCGAACAACGGGTCGCCGGACATCTCCATCAAATGCATCAGCAGGCGCTCATGCACCTCGCTGGGAATCCGCTTGCCGTTGTCGGCCAGGTCCTGCGCCTGGATACCGGCTGCGGCCAGGGCGCGGTCGATGTCCAGGCCGAGTTGTTCGGCCTGACGCAGGTACTTGAGCAGGGCGGGAACCGAGGTATAGCCGAGGTTTTCCATGGATTCTTCTTGTTCTGGGGTGCCTGTCTTGATTGGCGATAAGGCCTGTCCCGATTCGACAGTGACGGAAATCGGCGGCTGGCTAGTATAGGCAGCCATAAGTGCTGATCGGAATGGGGGATGCGATGCGACGCTGGAACGGATGGGGAGACGAAGCGACCGAGGTGGAACTGCCGGCCCATGGCGAAGCCTTTCTCGCCGAGCTGATCGGGCCGGGCCAGCGTCTGGCCGATGCCAGCTTGCAGGAGGTGCTGGCGCGCGTGCCGGCGTCGCGCCTGGCGCCGCATCCACTGATTTGTCAGGACGCCGAAGTGCGCGTGCGCCATGCCCGTGGCCAGAGCCTGCCGGACTGGCTGGCCATGCGCTCCGGTGAGTTCGGCCTGTTTCCCGATGGCGTCGCCTGCCCGGAAAGTGCCGAGCAGATCCGCGAGCTGCTGGCTTGGGCGCAAAAGCATGACGTCACCCTGATTCCCTACGGCGGCGGTACTTCAGTGGCCGGCCACATCAACCCGCAGGCCGGCCAGCGCCCGGTGCTGACCCTGTCGCTGGAGCGCATGACGCGCCTGCTGGATATCGACGAAGACAGCCTGATCGCCACCTTCGGCCCTGGCGCCAATGGCCCGCAAGTCGAGAGCCAACTGCGCGCCCGTGGCTATACGCTGGGGCACTTCCCGCAGTCCTGGGAGCTGTCGACCCTCGGCGGCTGGGTCGCCAGCCGCTCCAGCGGCCAGCAGTCGCTGCGCTACGGGCGCATCGAGCAACTGTTCGCCGGCGGCAAGCTGGAGACCTTCGCCGGCACTTTGGAGATCCCCACCTTCCCGGCGTCGGCCGCCGGCCCAGATCTGCGCGAGCTGGTGCTGGGGTCGGAAGGGCGCTTCGGGGTGATCTCCGAGGTGCGCGTGCGCATCAGTCGCCTGGCCGAGCAGGAACGCTTCTATGCGGTATTCCTGCCCAGCTGGCAGCAGGCGCTGAGCGCCATCCGCACGCTGGCGCAGGCGCGGGTGCCACTGTCCATGTTGCGCCTGTCCAACGCCATCGAAACCCGTACGCAGCTGGCCCTGGCCGGCCACCCGCAGCAGATCGCGCTGCTGGAGAAGTACCTGGCGCTGCGCGGCGCCCGTGACGAGAAATGCATGCTGACCTTTGGCGTCACCGGCAGTCGGGTGCAGAACGCCGCCTCGCTGAAACAGGCGCGGCGCCTGCTGAAAGGTTTTGGCGGCGTATTCACCGGCAACCTGCTGGGCAAGAAGTGGGAGCACAACCGCTTCCGCTTCCCCTATCTGCGTCACGGTCTGTGGGAGCGCGGCTACCTGGTGGACACCCTGGAAACCGCCACCGACTGGTCCAACGTCGACAACCTGCTGAACAGGGTCGAGGCCAGCCTGCGTGACGAGCTGGCCGGCGAGGGCGAGCGAGTGCACGTCTTCACCCACCTGTCGCACGTCTACGGCGAAGGTTCGAGCATCTACACCACCTACGTATTCCGCCCCGGCGCCGATTACGCCACCGCCATGGCGCGCTGGCAGCGGCTCAAGGCGGCGGCCAGCCGTACCATCGTCGAGAACCGCGGCACCATCAGTCATCAGCACGGTGTTGGTCGCGATCACGCGCCATACCTGGCGGCGGAGAAGGGCGAGCTGGGCATGGCCACGCTGCGCAGCCTGGCCATGCATTTCGACCCCGACCAGCGCCTGGCGCCTGGCGTGTTGCTGCAGGACTGAGCATGGAGCCCTGGAACGCCACCTGGCGCATGCGCGCGCTGCCCGAGTTGGCCGCGAATGACTGGGATCTGCTGGTGATCGGCGGCGGCATCTGCGGTGCCGGCATCCTGCGTGAGGCGGCGCGGCGCGGTTGGCGCTGCCTGTTGCTGGAGCAGCGCGACTTCGCCTGGGGCACCTCCAGCCGCTCGTCGAAGATGGTCCATGGCGGGCTGCGCTACGTCGCCAAGGGGCAGTTGGGGCTGACCCGGGACTCGGTACGCGAGCGCCAGCGCCTGCTTGGCGAGGCTCCAGGACTGGTAGAGCCGTTGAGTTTCGTCATGCCGCACTACCGCGGCGGCTTCCCTGGGCCGAAGGTATTCGGCGGCCTGCTCAGTCTGTACGACGCCCTGGCCGGCAAGCGCAATCACCTGTTCTACCCGCTGCAGCAGTTGCGCTACCTGGCGCCCGGTATTCGCGAGAACGGCCTGCTCGGCGGCACGCGCTTCTTCGATGCGGTGACCGACGATGCCCGCCTGGTGCAGCGCGTGCTGGGCGAGGCGCGCGCCGAAGGCGGCGAGGCGCTCAATGGCATGCGTGTGGTCGAGTTGTTGCGTGAAGCGGGGCAGGTGGTCGGCGTGCTAGCCGAGGATATCGAGACGGGCAACCGCTACCGTCTGCGCAGCCGCGCCGTTGCGCAGGCCACCGGTGCCTGGGCCGATCGCCTGCGCCAGCCTGGCAATGGTCGCATTCGTCCGCTGCGCGGCAGCCACCTGCTGCTGCCAAACTGGCGCCTGCCGGTGGCGCATGCCTTCAGCTTTATGCACGTCGCGGATGGACGGCCGGTATTCGTCTTCCCTTGGGAAGGCGCGACGGTGATCGGCACCACCGATCTCGATCATGATGACGAGCTCGATCATGAAGCCGCCATCAGCGCCGAGGAGGTCGACTACTTGCTGGCCGCCTGTGCCCAGCAGTTCCCGACCGCCGAGGTCACGCGCGCCGACGTGCTGTCAACCTGGGCCGGCGTGCGCCCGGTGGTGAGCGATGGTGGCAGCGCTCTGAAACCCTCCGACGAGAAGCGCGAGCATGCGCTGTGGATCGAACCGGGCAGTGTGACCCTGGCCGGCGGCAAGCTGACCACTTTCCGCCTGCTGGCGCTGGAGGTGCTGCGTGCCTGTGCCACGTTCGTCGGCAAGCCGGTGGATGATCAGGGCGGCGCGGTCTTCGCTGCGAGTGCGCCGACACCGATGCCGGCATTGACTCCGGCGCAGCAACGCCGTCTGGCCGGGCGCCATGGTCGTCAGTTGGGTGAGGTACTGCGCTTGATCGACGAAATCGGCGCTGATTGCGTTGCCGGTACCGACACTTTGTGGGCCGAACTGGCCTGGGCCGCCGAGGGCGAGCTGGTGCTGCACCTGGACGATCTGCTGCTGCGCCGCACCCGCCTGGGCCTGCTACTGGCAGGTGGCGGCCGCGCCGAGCTGCCGCGTATCCGCGCGCTGTGCCAACCACGGCTCGGCTGGAGCGATGCGCGCTGGCAGCAGGAAGAAACCAACTACCTGGCGCTATGGCAACGCTGTTACAGCCTGCCGTAGGGTGCGCTGTGCGCACCAACGAACGACCACGATAAGGACCACACCTTGAGCGAACCAAGCTACCTGCTGAGCATCGACAACGGCACCCAGAGCGTGCGCGCGCTGCTGTTCGATACCCAGGGCAACCTGCTGGCCAAGGGCAAGGTGGAGCTGGATCCCTATTTTTCCAGCCAGCCGGGCTGGGCCGAGCAGGACCCGGAATACTACTGGGCCAGCCTCGGCGAGGCCTGCCGGCTGCTGTGGCAACAGGTGGATATCGACCGCCGCCTGATCAAGGGAGTGGCCGTGACCACCCAGCGCGGCAGCATCATCCATGTCGAGGAGCAGGGTGCGCCGCTGCGCCCGGCGATTCTCTGGCTCGACCAACGCCGCGCCGAGGTGGCGGGGCGGATCAAAGGGCCCTGGGGCTGGCTGTTCAAGCTGGCGCGTGCCGAGGAGGCGGTCGATCATTTCCGTGGCCAGGCCGAGGTCAATTGGGTGGCTCAGCATCAGCCGGACATTGCGGCACGCACGCACAAGGTGCTGTTGCTTTCGGGTTTTCTCACCCATCGCCTGTGTGGTCGCTTCGTCGATTCGGCCAGCAGTTGCGTGGCCTACCTACCTTTCGACTACAAGCGCCTGCGCTGGGCGGCGCCGGGCGACTGGAAATGGCAGGCGCTGAAGGTGCGCCCCGAGCAACTACCCGAGCTGTTCAAGCCGGGCGAGCGACTGGGCCAGATCAGCGCCGAGGCCAGCCGCTATACCGGTATTCCCGAGGGCCTGCCGCTGATCGCCGCCGGCGCCGACAAGGCTTGCGAAGTGCTCGGCTCCGGCGCGCTGGAGGCCAGCACCGCGTGCCTGTCTTACGGCACCACGGCGACCATCAACACCATACGCAGCCGCTATCTGGAAACCATCCCGCTGATTCCGCCGTATCCGGCGGCGCTGCCGGATCACTTCAACACCGAGGTGATGATCTATCGCGGTTTCTGGATGGTCAGCTGGTTCAAGCGCGAGTTCGGTCTGCGCGAGATGCAACGCGCCGAGGCGCTGGGCGTGCCGCCCGAGGCGCTGTTCGACGAGCTGGTCAACGCCGTACCGCCGGGTTCCATGGGCCTGATGCTGCAGCCGTACTGGACGCCGGGCATCCGTGAGCCGGGGCTGGAGGCCAAGGGTTCGATCATCGGTTTTGGTGATGTACACACCCGTGCCCATATCTATCGCGCCATTCTCGAAGGTTTGGCCTATGCGCTGCGTCAGGGCAAGGAACGTATCGAAAAGCGCTCCGGCACCCGCATCGAGCGCCTGCGCGTGTCCGGTGGCGGTTCGCAGAGCGATGCGGCGATGCAACTGACCGCCGATATCTTCGGCCTGCCGGCCGAGCGCCCGCATCTGTACGAAACCAGCGGCCTGGGTGCGGCGATCAACTGCGCGGTAGGTCTGGGCTTGCACCCGGATTACCCGAGCGCCATCGCTGCCATGACCCGCGTCGGCCAGGTATTCCAGCCGAACCCGGAGGCCCAGCGGGTTTACCAGCAGCTCTACGGGCAGGTCTATCAGCGCATGTACCGTCAGCTCAAACCGCTGTACCAGCGCATTCGCAAGATCACCGGCTACCCGGCGTAGGGCGGACTCAGGAGCGAAGCGAACAGTCCGCCATTCTTTGGTGCTACACCAACTCAGCGGCGTACTGCTTCGCGACGACTGCATGGATGCAGGAGATAGAGCGACGCAGAAAGCCAAAGCCGAGTACGCCCTACGTCACTTCAGAAAAAAGATCGCCCTCCGAAGTGGAGGGCGATGGGTTTGTGCATCAGGCGACATCCACCAGCACGATCTCGCTGTCTTCCTGCGCCTCGATGCGGATCAGCGTTTCATCGGCGATGGCCACGCCATCGCGTGCCTTGACGGCTACGCCGTTGACACTGAAAGCACCAGTCGCGCCCACCAGATAGGCCTTGCGACCCGGTTGCAGGGCGTATTCGGCGCTCTCTCCCGCCTTTACCGTGGCAGCTACCAGGCGTGCGTCGGTACGGATGCGCAGGGCGTCGACATCTTCCTCGTAACCGCTGGCCAGGGTGACGAACGATCCCGAGCGGTCGCCTTTGGGGAAAGGCTTGGCGCCCCAGGAGGGCGGCAGGCCGGCCTGGTTCGGCTGGATCCAGATCTGGAAGATCTTGGTGGTTTCATCCTCCAGGTTGTACTCGCTGTGGGCGATGCCGGTGCCGGCGCTCATTACCTGCACATCGCCGGCCTCGGTACGGCCTTTGTTGCCCAGGTTGTCCTCATGGCTGATGGCACCTTCGCGAACGTAGGTGATGATCTCCATGTCGCGGTGCGGGTGCGGCGGGAAGCCCGAGTGCGGTGCGATCTCGTCGTCGTTCCAGACGCGCAGACGGCCCCAGTTCATCCGCTCGGCGTCGTAGTATTCAGCGAAGGAAAAGTGGTGACGGGCGTTGAGCCAGCCGTGGTGAGCACCACCGAGTTGTTCGAACGGACGTACATCGATCATGGTCAATCCTCCAGTCATGCACGAGTTCAGTCCCGTGCAGCGTTGATGGGTGAATGATCCATTTGGATTGATCGATTTAAAAGCGCAATTTTTGCGGTATTGATATCGATTAATTTGATTAATTTCTGCGGGGGCCAGGCACTGGGCTTTCGCTGATCCTTTCAAGGAGGACGCGCAATGCGCGAACGCAAGGCCTGGTTGATCCTGCATGGCAAGCAGGCGCTGAACGAAGAAGTGAGGGCAGCGGTGAACGGCCTGCGTGAGCGCGGCTGGGATTTGGCCGTGCGCCTGACCTGGGAGGCCGGCGACGCCGAGCGCCTGGTGCAGGAGGGGCTGGCCGGCGGCTACCCGACCGTGATCGCGGGCGGCGGCGACGGTACCTTGCGCGATGTCGCCGAGGCCATGCTGGAGGCCGGCGGCGAGGCCAGCCTGGCCATGCTGCCGCTGGGCACCGCCAACGACTTCGCCCGTGCTGCCGGGGTACCGCTGGCGCCGATGGAAGCCCTGCAGTTGCTCGAGATCGAACCCCGCCCGGTGGATCTGGGCCTGGCGGACGGACGGGTATTTCTCAACATGGCGACCGGCGGCTTCGGCTCCACCGTTACCGCGCATACCTCCGAGGATCTGAAAAAGGTTTTCGGCGGCGCTGCCTATCTGCTCACCGGCCTCAGCCGATTTGCCGAACTGCGCTCGGCGTTCGGCCGTTTCCACGGGCCCGGTTTCGAGTGGGAAGGAGATTTTCTCGCCATGGGCATCGGCAATGGTCGTCAGGCCGGGGGCGGCCACGTGCTGTGCCCGGAAGCGCTTGCCGACGACGGCATGCTCGACCTGTGCATCGTGCCAGCGCCACAGGACATTCCGGCGACCCTTGGCACCCTGTTGTCGGGAGGTATGCTCGGGCTGGAGACGGTGTCGATCCGTGCGCGGCTGCCCCAGGTCGAGCTGGAGGCGCCGGAAGGCCTGGCCCTGAATCTCGATGGCGAGCCGACGCAAAGCAATCGCCTGCGTTTCGAAACTCGCCCGGCAGCGTTGCGCATGCACCTGCCGCCGGGGTGCGCGTTGCTGGGCGGTGCCGGCTAGGCAGCCGCTCAGTCGTCCGGGCTGATGATGCCCTCGCGTACCGCGTAGAGCACAAGGCTCGGCACGTCGTGGATCTGCAGGCGTTTCATGATCTGTGCACGATGTGCCTCGACGGTCTTAACGCTCAGCCCCAGGCCGTTGGCGATGGAACGGGTCGATTCACCACGGGTGATCAGACGCAGGATCTCAAGCTGACGTTGGGTCAGGCCGTGCTCGGAATGGGCGTTGACCTTGGAGACTGCCTGTTCGATCACCGGTTGCACAATGGCCGAGCTCAGATAACGGTCGCCGCGGCGCACCGCTTCCAGCGCCATGCGCAGTTCGAACGCCGCGGCGTCCTTGAGCAGGTAACCGTGGGCACCTTTTTGCAGGGCTTCGAGTACCACTTCCGGGCCGGTGTGCATGGACAGGATCAGCACCTTGCAGTCTGGCGAGTGACGATTGAGTACCTGCAGAGCTTCGAGACCGCTGACCCGCTTCATGGAGATGTCCAGCAGGATGATGTCGGGCTCCAGCTCGCGGGCCAGTTCCACGGTTTCCTTGCCGTCCTCGGCCTCGCCGACGATGGTGTAGTCGTCGATGTCCTGGATCATCGCGCGCACGCCGGCGCGAATTACCGCATGGTCGTCGGCCAGCAACACCCGGCAGGTCATGGCCGCAACGCCCTGGCAGGTCGAAGTGGGATTTGAAGAGAGGAACTGTGCATGAGGGACGCTCCTTTTTTGTCCGGACAGAAGTCCGGAGATCCATGGCAAGCGGCCGGCCTGCAGGTGACGCGGAGGGTGTTGCGAATCCGAGGGATGAAACTGCGGCGCCGCACCGGCAGAGCATAGTCGATGCTGCCGAGATGTCAGGTCGGGCCTGACGGATCGGTCAAGCCAAGCGGCCTCAGCCGCGCCCGTACTGCTCGATCAACCGCGGTATGCCCTGCAGCGATTCGGTGCCCTGTGCTGCGCCGAGGCGCAAGGCCTCCTTGGGCATGCCGAAGACCACACAGCTGGCCTCGTCCTGGGCCACTGTGCGCGCGCCGGCTTCGCGCATGCTGAGCAGACCGCGGGCGCCGTCGTCGCCCATGCCGGTCATGATTACCCCGAGCGCGTTGTGCCCGGCATGCCGGGCCACCGAGCGGAACAGCACGTCCACCGAAGGCCGGTGGCGGTTGACCGGCGGGCCGTCGAGCACTTCGACGAAGTACTGCGCGCCGCTGCGCTTGAGCTGCATGTGGCGGCCGCCCGGCGCCACCAGCGCCAGACCGGGGCGTACGCGGTCCATATGCCGCGCCTCGCGCACCTCGATGGCGCAGACGCTGTCCAGACGTTGGGCGAAGGCAGCGGTGAACTTCTCCGGCATGTGCTGGACGATGACGATGCCGGGGCAATCCACCGGCAGTTGACGCAGCACCACCTCCAGGGCCTGGGTGCCGCCGGTGGAAGTGCCTAGCGCTACCACCCGGTCGGTGGTGGTCAGGTGAACAACAGCCGGGGCGCGTTCGCTTTTTACTGCCGCGGCGGGCGGCGCTTCGACGGCCTTGCGCGGCATGGCGCGTGGCTGACTGCGGGCGGCGATCTCGATCTGCCGGATCAGGTCGCCGGACATCTGCTGCAGGCTTTCGCGCAGGCCCAGCCTGGCCTTGGTGAACACGCCCACCGCGCCGGCTGCCAGTGCATCCAGGGTCACCGCGGCACCGGCCTCGGTGAGGGTGGAGCAGATGATCGCCGGCGTCGGCCGTTCGGCCATGATCTTGCGCAGGAAGGTGATGCCGTCCATGCGTGGCATTTCCACGTCCAGCACCAGCACGTCTGGCCATTGCTTGTGCATTTTCTCCAGGGCGAACAGCGGGTCGGCGGCCTGACCGATCACCTGAATGCCGGGATGGCTTTCGAGGCAGGCAGTCAGCACCTGGCGCACCAGCGCCGAGTCGTCGACGATGAATACCTTGATCTGTGCGGCGCTGGGCATCTTGGCACTCCAGGCTGTGGCGTCATTGGCGCTCGAAAACCGACGGGCGCAGGGTACGCAGCGGCAGGCCGAAACCATGCAGGCTTTCGGCATGGCCGATGAACAGCAGACCGCCCGGGCGCAGGCGCTCGAGTAGGCGGTTGACGATCTCGCGCTTCTGTTCAGCAGCGAAGTAGATCAGCACGTTGCGCAGGAAGATCACGTCGAACGGGCCGATGCCCTGAGGCAGCGGACGCATCAGGTTGACCTCGGCGAAGGTCACCCGATGGCGCAGCGGCTGGTTGATGCGCAGCAGCCCCTCGCTTTCCTCCACACCGCGCAGGCAATGGCGCTTGAGCCAGCCGGCGGGGAATTGGCTGGCCTGGTCGATGGAGTAGGTGGCACTGCGCGCACGATCCAGCACCCGACGGCTGATATCGCTGGCGAACACCGACCAGTCCTGGGTGCGTGCATGTTCGGCCACCGTCATCGCCATACTGAACGCCTCTTCGCCGGAGGAACTGGCGGCGCTCCACAGGTGCAGCGGCCGGCGCTGCCTGGCCACCCACTCGCCGAGCACAGTGAAGTGCTGCGGCTCGCGGAAGAAGTAGGTTTCGTTGGTGGTCAGCAGATCGATCACGGTACGCCGTTCGTCCACCGATTCCGGCCGGTTGAGCAGTTGCAGATACTGGCTGTAGTCCTGCAGCTGCAGCGAGCGCAGGCGGCCCATCAGGCGTCCTGCGACCAGGGTGCGCTTCTGTTCGGCCATGCGAATGCCCGATTCCTCCAGCATCAGGCGCTGGAGGAAGCGGAAGTCTTGATCATTGAGTTTGGGCAGGTGACCGCTGGGCATCAACTGGCCTGCTGGGCGAGGCTCAACTGGCGGATATCGTCGAGCGAGAGCACCCGGCGTACATCGATGATGATGGTGAAACCACCATTGTCCCGGGCCATGCCGGCGATGAAGTCAGTGCGGATGCCGGCGCCGAATGGCGGCGCCTGCTCGACCTCGCCCGGCTCGATGTCGAGCACCGCGTCGACCGCATCGACCACCAGGCCGATGCGCTGCTGTTGCTCATCCAGGTTCAGCTCGATGATCACGATGCAGGTGCGTTTGCCCGGCCGGGTCAGCTCGAAGCCGAAGCGCGCGGCCAGGTCCAGCACCGGTACCACGTTGCCCCGCAGGTTGATCACGCCGTGGATGAAGCTCGGCATCATCGGCACCGTGGTTACCTGGCCATACTCGATGATTTCCCGCACCAGTTCGATGGGCAGGGCGTAGCGCGCGTCGCGCACGCGAAACGACAGGTGCTGCACGCTGTCCGGTGGCGCCACCTGATGGCTGGCGGATAGACCATTCATGCCAGGGCCCTCAGTTGAAGTTGACGAACTGGCCTTCATCGGCCGGTGCCGCAGACGTCTTGCGTTCGCTGCGGCGCAGCTCGCGCACGTTGCTCGGGCTGCGCTCGTCGCGCCGCGGCGGCTTGGTTGCGCTGCCGGTGCCCAGGTGGAAGTAGCTGATCAGCTCCTGCAGCTGGCTGGCCTGGGCGTTCATTTCCTCGGCGGTGGCCGCCAGCTCCTCGGAAGCCGAAGCGTTCTGCTGGGTGATCTGGTTCATCTGGCCCATGGCGATATTGATCTGCCCGGCGCCGGTGCTCTGTTCCTGTGAGGCGGCGGTGATCTCCTGCACCAGGTCCGAGGTCTTCTGGATGTTCGGCACGATCTGATCGAGCAAGGCGCCGGCCTGTTCGGCCAGGTGCACGCTGTTGCTGGCCACGCCGCCGATTTCCTGGGCGGCCACCTGGCTGCGTTCGGCGAGCTTGCGCACCTCGGCCGCCACCACGGCGAAGCCCTTGCCGTGATCACCGGCGCGCGCCGCTTCGATCGCCGCGTTGAGGGCCAGCAGATTGGTCTGGTAAGCGATGTCGTCGATGATGCCGATCTTGTCGGCGATCTGCTTCATGGCCAGCACCATGTCGCGCACGGCCTGGCCGCCCTGCACGGCATCGTTGGCGGCCTTGCCGGCGATGCCGTCGGTGATCTGCGCGCTCTCGGTGTTCTGCGCGATGGAGGCGGACATCTGTTCTACCGAGGCGGTGGTTTCCTCGACACTGGCGGCTTGCTCGGTGGCGGCCTGGCTCAGTGATTGCGAAGTGGCGCTGACCTCCTCGGAAGCCGAGGACAGCGAGTCGGCGGCACTGCGCACGTCGGCCATGACGCTGCGCAGGCGCTCGGTCATGTGCTGCATCGAGGCCAGCAGGCGGCCGGTCTCGTCGCGGCTATCGACCTCTACACTGACCGTCAGGTCACCCTCGGCCAGGCTGTTGGCGACGCCCACCGCGCGGTTCAGCGGCCGCGAGATGGAGCGGGTGATGAAGATGCCGATGGCGAAGCCGAGCGCGGCGGCGATCAGGATCAACACGATCATCTGGGTGCGCGAGCTCAGGTAGATATCGGTGATCTGCTGATTGGCATCCTTGGCCCGCTCGCGCTTGTGCACAACCACCTCGCTGAGCAGGTTGTCGATGATATCGCCGCGTCGGGCCAACTCGGGCATCTGCGCGCTGGCCAGCGTCTCCGAGGCTAGTGCGCCGGAGGCCAGATAGGACCTGAGTACCTGCTCCAGCAGCACGGCGTAGTCGTTCAGCGGATCGTCCAGACGATCCACGTAGGCCTTGCCTTCTGCGGTCAGGAAGGAGTTCTTGGATTGCTCGATCAGCGCCTTGGTGTCGCTCAGGGCCTTGAAAGCTCTGTTGGCAGCCGTGTCACGGCCGGCTTCGTCGCTGGCCAGCAGCGCGGCCCGCAGCGAGCGGCCGGCGACGATCAGCTGGGTATTGGCTTCCTGCAGGGCATTGAGACCGAGCATGTCGTTCTCGTACATGCGGTCGGACAGATGGCTGACCTCGGCCAGGTTGCGGATGCCCAGCGCACCGATGGCGACCGTGAGGATCACCACCAGGGTAAAGCCGGCGATCAGCCTGACACCGATCTTGAGATTGCGGATGAATTGCATGGTGGGTTACTCCTCAGGAGCCGCTGATGTGCGGATGCGACTGGCGACGATCGCCGCCGTTGGCTTCGACATGGTTTTGCAGATGACGGAAAAGGCTGGGGATATCCAGGATCAGGGCGACCTGCCCGCTGCCCAGGATGGTCGAGCCGCCGATGCCTTGGAGATGCTGGAACAGCAGGCCAAGCGGCTTGATCACGGTTTGCAGTTCGCCGTGCAGGTGGTCGACTACCAGCCCGGCCTGTTGCCGGCCGAGGTTGACCACCACGATGTTGCGGCGCTTGCTGCGACTGGCCGGCAGGTCGAAGTGCGCGGCCAGGGAAATGCACGGCAGCGGTTTGCCGCGCAGGGTCAGGTAACCGTAGGTGCTGTCGCCGAGCTGATCGGCATCCATTTCCAGGCACTCGGTGACCATGTCCAAAGGGACTACAAAGAATTCTTCGCCGAGGCTGATCAGGAAGCCGTCGATGATCGCCAGCGTCAGCGGCAGGCGGATGCGGAAGGTGCAGCCGGCGCCGAGCACGGAATCGATCTCGATGCTGCCGCGCAGGCCGTCGATGACGCTGCGCACCACATCCATGCCGACGCCACGGCCGGAGAGATCGGAGACACTGTCGGCGGTGGAGAAGCCGGCGGCGAACACCAGGGCGTGGATGTCCGGTTCGGCCAGGTTGGCCTGGGCGTCGATCAGGCCGCGGTCGATGGCCTTCTGGCGGATACGCTCGGTATTCAGCCCGCGGCCGTCGTCGGCCACTTCGATGACGATCATTCCCGACTCGTGGTAGGCATTGAGCTGCAGTTGGCCCTCGGCCGGCTTGCCGGCGGCCAGGCGCTGCTCGGCGGACTCGATGCCGTGGTCGATGGCGTTGCGTACCAGGTGGGTGAGCGGGTCGGCGAGCTTGTCGATCACCGACTTGTCCAGCTCGGTATCGGCACCACGGATCTGCAGGCGAATGTCCTTGCCCAACTGTTGGCTGACATCGCGCACCACCCGGTGGAAGCGGTTGAAGGTGTCGCCGATCTCGATCATGCGCAGTTTCAGCGCCGCCTCGCGGATTTGCTCGACGTGCTGGTTGACGGTCTGCGTGCTTTCCACGCAACCGGCATCGCCGTGGGCCTGGGCGCGCAGCTGGGCGCCGGCGGCGCTGATCACCAGCTCGCCGACCAGGTTGATCAGTTCGTCGAGCTTGTGCGCGGCGACGCGGATCTGCGTACTTTCCTGGCTGCGTTTTTCGCGCACCGACTGCTGCTTGGCCAGGGCGGCATTGACCACCTGCGGCGCCACCATGCCTTCTTCCACCAGCAGGCTGCCCAGTGGCGCCTTCTCCGGTTCTGCCTGTGCCTGCAGGGCCAGGCCCTGGTTGAGTTCGTGCTCGGTGAGCAGGCCGCTGGCGACCAGCATGCTGCCGATGCGCTGGTCGGTTTCCGGCAGCTCCTGGATCAGCCGCAGATAATCCTCCTGGGCGCTGTGTGGCGGCAGGATGCGCAGGGTGCAGAAGTCATGAATGAACGCGAAAACTTCCTCTATCTCGGCCTTGCTGGCTTCGCTGCACAGGTCGATTTCCAGACCGATGTAGCAGCTCTCCGGGTCCATCTCGGCCAGCGAAGGCAGGGCCTCGTCGATCACTTCGAGGCGAAGGATGTCGCCCAGACGCGTCAGGTAGCGAACGAAGGACGCTGGGTCGAAGCCGTTGCGCAGCAGATCCGCTTCGAATCGCAGGGAAATGTGCCAGGCTCCATCCGCGTCGCAGCCGGCGCAGCGCTCGAAGATGCCGCGTTGCGCACAGGAACGTGAAGGGACCACTGGCGCGGTAGTGGGCTCGACGCTTGCGGGCGCGCCATAGGCGGCGAGGGCGGCGAGCAGTTCGTTCTGGTGCGTCTCGTCTACCGGCAGCTCGCCGGAGTCGACGTCGATCAGCCCCACCATGCTGGCGATTTCGTCCAGGCAACGCAGCATCAGCGAGACCAGCGCGGGCTCCAGCGTGCGCTGGCTGTCGCGCACCGACATCAGCAGGCTTTCCAGGTGATGGGTGAAACTGACCAGTGGCGTCAGGGAAAACAGCCCCGCCGAGCCCTTGAGGGTGTGCATGGCGCGGAACAGGCCGTTGACCGCATCTTCGTCCTCGGGCGTCTGGTCCAGCTGCAGCAGGTACTCCTCGGCCTGTTTGATCAGGTCGCCGGCTTCGTCGATGAAACCGCGGAGCAGTTGGCTCCATTGATCTCCATTGAGCATCTGCGTCTCCGGCTCAGGCCTGCGCCGTTGGGGGTGTGGGAAGGAGCGACTGCAGACGCAGCATCTCCAGCAGCTCGCGCGGAGCGTCGGCGGTGCTGACGACTTCCAGGCGCGTCTGCTGTTGCCTCAGCTGACGCTGCAGGGCCAACAGCAGCTGGGCGCCGGCACTGTCCAGTTCTTCCAGCTGGCCGAGGTCGAGCTGCCAGTGGCCGCCCGCGGTGCTGCCGATCAGCGCGGCCAGCAACGCCTCGTGGGCCTGGCGCACCTCGTAGATGGTCAGGCTGCCGACCAGCGCCAGGCGCTCGGGCTGCTGCCGTGGGTCATGGATCAGTTCGAACATTTCAGCTGGCCAGCTTGTCGACGGCCGCCAGCAATTGCTGCGGCTGGAACGGCTTTACGATCCAGGCCTTGGCACCGGCGGCCTGGCCTTCGGCTTTCTTGCCCTGTTCGCTCTCGGTGGTGAGCATGACGATGGGGGTGAAGCGGTATTCGTTGCGCGCCTTCACTTCCTTGACCAGGCCGATGCCGTCGAGGTTGGGCATGTTCACGTCGCTGATGATCAGGTTGATCTTCTGTCCGTTGAGCTTGCTCAGGGCGTCGCGCCCGTCCACCGCCTCGATGACGGTGTGGCCGGCGCCGGAGAGGGTCATCTTCACCAGCTGGCGCATGGAGAGGGAGTCGTCGACTATCAGAATGGTCTTGGCCATGCCGGGTTGCTCCTTGGCTGATCAGAAAAAGGTCACGTCGTCGTGCTGTTTGGCGCTGCGCCGGCCACCATGGCGCTCTTCATCGGTGGTGAAGCGGTCGCGCAGTTCCTTGAGCCAGCGTGTCGGGTTGGCGAGGATGCCGTCCTGCTCGCGTACGGCCTGCTGCAGGCGACCCAGGTCGATCTGCAGATGGTCGAGCATCTGGTCGCTGCGGTCCTGGAACTGCAGGCTGACGATGATTTCCTGGATGTCTGCCTGGGTGGTGCGGGCGTCCTGCTGCAGCTGCAGGGAGCTGCTGGAGAGTTCGTCGAGGTTGGTGCTCAGGCGCTGCATCACTTCGCCGGCGACCTGGTCGAGGTAATCGAGATTGCTCTTCTCGCTGCCGGAGAGTTCCTCGGCGGCGATCACCGTGGCGCGGATCGCCTGGTTGATTTCGCCGACCTTTTCGCCCATGCGCTGGCCGGTCTCGGCGGACAGGCTGGAGAGCTTGCGCACCTCGTCGGCGACCACCGAGAAGCCGCGGCCATGCTCGCCGGCGCGGGCCGCCTCGATGGCGGCGTTGAGGGCTAGCAGGTTGGTCTGGCTGGCGATGTCCTGCACCAATTTCGACATCTTCTGCAGCTCGCTGGCGTAGCTGTCGAGATGGGCGATGGTGCCGAGCAGCTCGTTCTTGCGCGCACTGGCGCCATGGAAGGAGGCGATGACTTCGTCCAGGCGCTGATGCGCCTCGCGCAGGCTGTCGGCTACGCCGCCACCGCCGATGGCCTGTTCCGAACTGCTCAGGGTCTGCTCCAGGCGGCCGCTGAGGCCGGCGAAGCGTTCGAACAGACGCTGGATGTTTTCCTGTACCAGCTGGCGCACCTGGCCGAGGTTCTGGCTCCAGGCTGGCAGCACTTCGAGCAGCAGCGGCTCGACACGTGGCTGCGGCGCCGCGTCGATGGGGGCTTCATCCAGGCTTGCAGCGAGAGGCAGGGGCGCACGCACGGGGCGCTGAAAAATCGCGGCCAGCGCACTGATGGCGCAGCCTGCACCGATCAGCCAGGGCATGCCGGCGGCAAGCCCGGCGAGGCTGATGGCGATACCTGACCAGAGAGCGGAGTAGGCGAGCACGGGAGCTGATCTCTATCGGAGGGGGAATGCTTCAACGATAGAGACTGGTACGTCGGTGCGATATCGGGGACTCCCCTAGGGGCCCCTAGGGGCGCCCCGATGACGATTGCTCGAGACAGGGCAGGCTGGTATCTGTAAAGGGCAGCGAGTATGGTGGCAGAAAGCCAAGCTGCGGCTTTTTCAGGGCCTGCCGATAACCTGGTACCAGGGCTTCGCGCCTGGTCCGCATCCGTTCATATTTCAGCAGGAGCAGGCGATGGCCGGCATTCTCGACTCCGTCGATCAACGTACACAGCTGGTCGGCGAGAACCGTCTGGAAATTCTCATGTTCCGCCTGGCTGGCCGGCAGTTGTTCGCCATCAACGTGTTCAAGGTGCAGGAAGTCCTGCAGATGCCCAAGCTGACGCTGATGCCGCAGCGCCACCGCTTCGTCTGCGGTGTGGTCAACCTGCGCGGTCAGACCTTGCCGGTAATCGATCTGTCCCAGGCCATCGGCATGCGTCCGCTGGTGCCGGATGAGCGCAGCACCATCATCGTCACCGAGTACAACCGTTCGGTTCAGGCCTTCCTGGTCGGCAGCGTCGACCGCATCCTCAACCTCAACTGGGAGTCGATTCTGCCGCCCCCGGGGGGCGCAGGACGTCAGCATTACCTGACCGCCATCACCAAGGTCGAGGACCAGATCGTCGAGATCATCGATGTGGAGAAGGTGCTCGCCGAGATCGTACCGATGAGCACCAAGGTTTCCGCGGAAAAGCTCGCCGACCCGCTGCTGGAGAAGGCGCGCGGGCGTGAAGTGCTGCTGGTGGATGATTCCAGCGTGGCGCTCAGCCAGCTGCGCGATACCCTGACGCAGTTGGGGCTTCGTCTGCACATGGCCAGTGACGGTCTCAAGGCCCTCAACCTGCTGAAGAAGTGGGCTGACACCGGTGAGGTGATGACCGACAAGCTGCTGATGATCTTCACCGATGCCGAGATGCCGGAAATGGACGGCTATCGCCTCACCAGTGAAATTCGCAACGACCCGCGCCTCAAGGATCTCTACGTGGTGCTGCACACATCGCTGTCGGGCAGCTTCAACGAGGCGATGGTGAAGAAGGTCGGCTGCGACAATTTCCTCTCCAAGTTCCAGCCGGACAAGCTGGTCGATGTGATTCGTCAACGTCTCGAGTTGGACGAACCTCGCTGAAGTGGCGGCAGGGCGGGTGAACATGCCGAGCGTTGCCGTCGAACGGGCAGCGTTTTCCGGGGCTCGGTGCTTGTGAGCATCGCCGTCAGCTCGTATAACGGCGTTTTGCCGACAGGAAGCTGACCCATGCTGAGTCTCTCGGGGCTGTACCGTTACCCGCTCAAGTCCGGCCGCGGCGAAGCGCTGCAGCGCAGTGCGGTCGACGGACTTGGGCTGCATGGCGATCGGCGCTGGATGCTGGTCGACGCCGACAACGGCCGTTTCATCACCCAACGTCTGCTACCGCAGATGAGCCAGTTGAGCGCCCTGTACGATGCGCGCGGTGGCCTGACCCTGAGTGCGCCGGGTCGTGAGGATCTGTCCGTGGCGCTGCCCGACCCCGAGCAGGATCTACGTGGCGTCGTCGTCTGGCGTGACAGCCTGCGCGTGCCGGATGCTGGCGATGCAGCGGCGGCCTGGCTCAGTGACTTGCTGGGCAAGCCTTGCCGCCTGGTGCAGGTGCCGGAAGGCCGCACCCGCCAGGTCGACACTGCCTATGCGCAGCCGGGGGATCGCGTGGCTTTCGCCGATGGCTTTCCACTGTTGCTTATTGGCCAGGCATCGCTGGACGATCTTTCGCAGCGAGTCGGGCAACCCCTGTCCATGCTGCGTTTTCGCCCAAACCTGGTGGTCACCGGCGGTGAGCCTTATGCCGAAGACAGCTGGAAGCGCATCCGCATTGGCGAGGTGGAGTTCGAGGTGGCCAAGGGCTGCTCGCGCTGCATCCTCACCACTATCGACCCGCAGACCGGCGAGCGCAACGCCCAGCGTGAGCCGCTGGCCACGCTCAAGACCTATCGTGAACGCGAGGGTGACGTGTTCTTCGGGCAGAACCTGCTGCCGCGCGGTGTCGGCGAACTGCAGTTGGGCATGACGGTAGAAGTGCTGGAGTAGCAGGGCAGGCGTCATAGCAAGCCCCGATCAGATACTGTCTGATCGGGGCTTTTCTCTTACTGATCGTCGAAGAAGCGCTCGTTCCACGCCACCAGTGGGTGCGGCGCGTTGAGTTTCTGGCCGTAGATCACCGAGTAGGACAGCACGTTCTGCACGTACTGGCGGGTTTCGTCGAACGGAATGTTCTCCACCCAGACGTCATAGCTCAGGTGATTGGCGCCGCGCAGCCACTGGCGGACACGGCCGGGGCCGGCGTTGTAAGCGGCCGAGGCGAGTACGCGGTTGCCGTTGAATTGGCCATATACCTGGCTCAGGTACGCAGCGCCCAGCTGGATATTGGTATCCGGGTTGAGTGTCTGTTGCGGCGACGCCAGGGGGATGCCGAACTTGCGCGCGGTTTCCTTGGCGGTGGCCGGCATCAGCTGCATCAGGCCCATGGCGCCGGCGTGGGAGCGGGCGTCGGCCATGAACGCGCTTTCCTGGCGGGTGATGGCGAACACCCAGCTCGAATGCAGGTCACGGCGCTTGGCTTCGCGTACCAGCTCGTTGCGATGGGCCATGGGGAAGCGCACTTCCAGGTCGTCCCAGTACTGGGCCTGGCTGATGGTGCGGATGGCCGGGAAGTACCACTCCATTTCATAGGCCAGGCGCGCCTGGGCCACCAGTTCGTCACGGCTGAACAGGCGGCTGACGTGATACCACTCGCGGCGACCGTCGACGATCTGGCCACGCGCATGAAACTCCATTGCGCGCTTGATTCCGGCTGTGTTGCGTACCTTCTGCACCACCTTGGGATCGAGAACCAGCGGCTGGTTGTTCAACTGATAGGGCGCCTTGACCTGATCGGCGGCCATGAAGCCATAGAAGTCGCGTTCCTTCGCCAATGCCTGGAACAGCACCGCCGGTTGCTGGCTGTTGGGTTGTGCCAATTGCAGGCTGCGCGCATTCCAGTAACGCCAGCGGTTGCTGCTGGCCAGGTCGGACGGCATGTTCTGGGTCAGCTGATAGGCCTCTTCCCAGCGGCCGTGACGCAGCAGCAGACGCGCACGCCATTCGCTGACGGTGTTGTCACGCAGTTGCGGGTCGTACTTGGCCATCACCTGAAGACCACGCAGGTCGAAGCGTTGTGCCAGGCGCAGGCCGATCTGCCGGGCGATGGCCACCTGCTCGTCGGCGGAGAACTTCATGCGTTGGGCGTAGCCGTCGAGCAGGGCCAGGGCATCTTCCGGGTTCTGCCGAGCCAGGCGACGCAAGCCGAGGCCGACCACGTCGCTCATGGCGTCATCGGCGGGGGCGAAGCGCGCGGTGTTCTTCAGCAGTTGCGGTTTCTGCGCCACTTCGACCATCAGCTTGCCGCGCTCACCGAGCGTTGGCATACCTTTGATCAGGAAGTTGGCCAGGCCGTAGTTACCGCTTTCCACCGCCAGCTTGGTGCGCTGCCAGCGACGCTGCTCGGTGAGCTGGCCATTGGCGGCCCAGCGCTCGAACAGTGGGTCACAGGCGTTGGGTTGGGATTTGCCGACGAGCCAGAGCTTCTCGGCAGTGGCGTTGCCTTCGGCGGTCAGGCCGTGGCTGAGCTGGTATTGGCCGTACAGGCAGTCCAGCTCGGTGAAGTTGAGCTTGGCATCGTAGTGATCGAGGAAGGGCTTCCAGTCGCCACGCTCGGCCAGCCAGCGCAACCAGCGCAGTTTCATCCAGCTGGCCTGTGGCAGGTCACCGTGTTCGGCGAGAAATTTCTCGATCTCGGCATTGCTGGCCGACTTGAGTCGGTTGGTCAGTTCGTCATAGGCCAGATAAGGCGTCAGCGGGTAATCGCGTAGCGCGCTGGCGTACTGGCGATAAGGGCCGCTGTCGCCCTTGGCCAGGGCCCGCTTCGCCTCATCATAGTACTGGCGCTGCTGGGGGAGGCTGGCAGCTTCGACACTGGCGACGCCGGTGGCGGTGAGAATCAGACAGGAAACTACAGAGAGAAAGCGACTGCGCATGGCATTTCCAGGAGAAGCAGAGGTATGGGGCAACACGATCCGTGTCGTTGCATGGCTCTAGCTTAGCGCTTCATCGGTGCGTGGTGAATGCCGTCGGGCCAGATGGACACATGCAGCAAAGATGCGCTTTGCCTGCGCCAGATGATGAGCTGGGGCGACACCTGTTGCGTCTGTGGAAACGGCAACAGCCGGCCGGCAACTCGGGTAGAATGCGCCCCCTGTTTCTGGAGATGCCCATGACCCTGCTCAAGTTTGCCGACGTATCCCTCGCCTATGGCGCCATGCCCCTGCTCGATGGAGTGTCCTGGCAGATCGCACGGGGCGAGCGGGTGTGCATCATCGGCCGCAACGGCACCGGCAAATCGAGCATGCTGCGTCTGGTCAAGGGCGACCAGATGCCCGACGACGGTGAAATCTGGCGCGCCCCGGGATTGAAGATCGGCGAGCTGCCGCAGGAGCTGCCGCGTGCCGACGAGCGCACGGTGTTCGACGTGGTTGCCGAAGGCCTGGCCGGCGTTGGCGAGCTGCTGGCGCGCTATCACCATCTGGCGCAGAACATCCACGGTGATGACGACCTCGAGCAGTTGATGCACGTGCAGCAGGAGCTGGAGGCCAAAGATGGCTGGCGCCTGCAGCAACTGGTCGACAGCACCCTGAGCCGCCTGCAGTTGCCGGCCGACAAGACTCTGGCCGAGCTCTCCGGGGGCTGGCGTCGTCGCGTGCTGCTGGCTCAGGCACTGGTGTCCGAGCCGGATCTGTTGCTGCTTGATGAGCCGACCAACCACCTGGACATCGGCGCCATCGCCTGGCTGGAAGAGGCGCTGAAAGACTTTGGCGGCGCCGTGCTGTTCATCACCCACGACCGCTCCTTCCTGCAGAACCTGGCTACGCGCATCCTCGAACTGGACCGTGGCGGCCTGATTGACTGGAACGGCGACTACGCCAGCTTCCTGGTGCACAAGGAGCAGCAACTGGCTGCCGAGGAAACCGCCAATGCGCTGTTCGACAAGCGCCTGGCCCAGGAAGAGGTGTGGATTCGTCAGGGCATCAAGGCCCGTCGCACCCGTAACGAAGGGCGTGTACGTGCGCTCAAGGCGATGCGTGCGGAACGCAGCGAGCGACGCGAGCGCCAGGGCAAGGCGAATATCCAGCTCGATACGGCGGACAAGTCCGGCAAGCAGGTGATGGTGGCGGAGAACGTCAGTTTCGCTCACGCCGGCGGACCCTTCCTGGTCAAGGATTTCTCCATGGTCCTGCAGCGCGGCGACCGTATCGGTCTGCTCGGCGCCAACGGTACCGGCAAGACCACTCTGCTCAAGCTGTTACTCGGCGACCTGCAACCGAGCAGCGGCAAGATCGAGGTCGGCACCAAACTGGAAGTGGCGTATTTCGACCAATTACGTCACCAGCTTGAGCCGGAGAAGACGGTAATCGACAACGTCGCCGAAGGCCGCGATTTCATCACTATCGACGGCCAGAACCGTCATGTACTGAGCTATCTGGGCGACTTCCTGTTCAGCCCGCAACGCGCCCGTACGCCCGTCAAAGCGCTATCGGGCGGTGAACGGGCACGACTGTTGCTGGCCAAGTTGTTCAGCAAGCCGGCGAACCTGCTGGTGCTCGACGAACCGACCAACGACCTGGACGTAGAAACCCTGGAACTGCTTGAAGAAGTACTGCTCAACTTCCCTGGCACCGTGCTGATGGTCAGCCACGACCGTGCCTTCCTCGACAACGTGGTGACCAGCACCCTGGTGTTCGAGGGTGAAGGCAAGGTGCGCGAGTACGTCGGCGGGTACCAGGACTGGCTGCGCCAGGGCGGCTCACCGCGTCTGCTCGGTGTGGGTGAAAGCAAGTCCGGCAAGGCCGAACTGGCCACGGCCATCGTCGAAGCGCCGGCCGCGGCCGCAGTGGCTCCCGTGCAAGAGAGCGTCGAACCAGCGAAGAAGAAACTAAGCTACAAGCTACAGCGCGAGCTGGAAGCGATTCCCGGGCAGATCGATGCCCTGGAGCAGGAAATGGCCACGGTACAGGAGCAGGTATCCGACCCTGCCTTCTACCAGCAGCCGGTGCAGGTCACCACGGAAGTATTGGCGCGTCTCGAGGGCTTGCAGAAGGAAATGGACGAGTTGCTCGAGCGCTGGGCAGAGCTGGAAGGTTGACGAAGGAACGGACGGGCAATGGCCATCGAGTACCGCATTACTCTCGACGACAATCATCAGTTCAGCTACCGGATCGAGCTGAACCGCGAATATGACCCAGTCCAGGCGCAACAGGCCCCCGCCTGGACGCGCCTTGAACATCAGCAATGCAGCAATTGCCCGCTGAGTCGCGAGCAGTTCAGCCATTGTCCGGCAGCGGTCGATCTGCATCGGGTGATCGAGGATTTTCGTGGCCTGCCAGCTTTCAAGAAGGCCAGCGTCTGGGTGCGCACACCGGAGCGTGATTACACCAAGCAGGTCGGCCTGGAGGAGGGCCTGCGTGCGCTGCTAGGGGTTATCATGGCCACTAGCGCCTGTCCGGTGCTGGCGCGCCTGAAACCCATGGCGCAGCACCATCTGCCCTTTGCCAACAATCAGGAATTCATCCTGCGCGCGGTATCGCTGTACCTGACGCGGCAGTATTTCAACATGCGCGAGGGGCGTCTGGCCGATTGGGAGCTGAAAGGGCTGGTGCGCCTGTTCCAGCAACTGAAGCTGGTCAATCAGGCTTTCTGGC
The DNA here is from genome assembly GCF_017167985.1 of Ectopseudomonas toyotomiensis. Lineage (NCBI taxonomy): Bacteria > Pseudomonadati > Pseudomonadota > Gammaproteobacteria > Pseudomonadales > Pseudomonadaceae > Ectopseudomonas > Ectopseudomonas toyotomiensis. Next base: position 4,008,811 of record NZ_CP070505.1, read on the forward strand.
AGCGCATTCACGACACCTGTGAAGGTGACTCCAACCTCAAGGCCTTCCTCACTTTCTTCTCTATGTCATCGAGCATGACGGTGTCGCTGGAAACCCAGCTGCAGAAGATTCGCCCGCTGGTCATGAGCGCGGGCGATTCGTTCGAGTAGGGCCGAAGCCAAAAAGCTCGCCGCTGAAGTGCCTCCCACGGGCAGAGCCAATGCGGCTACTGTGGGAGGGGCTTCAGCCGCGATGCGATCTCAAGCACCTTTTTCGCCTTTCTTCAGGCGCACTGCGAGTACATCGCAGGGCGCGCCGTGCAGTACGTCATTGGCAGTCGAGCCCAGCAACAGCGCCAGGCCGTGGCGGCCATGGCTGCCGACCACGATCAGGTCGCAGCCCTGCTCTTCGGCCAGGCGGTGGATCTCCTGGCGTGGTTGGCCATAAGCCAGATGTCGCTGGTCCGCGGTCAGCTCGGGATACTTGCCAGTGAAGCTGTCCAGGCGCTCGCGTGCCTGCTCGAACTGTTGTTGCTGCAGCATCGACAGATCCATCGGCACGTCACCACCAAAGGCCATGGCCATGGGTTCGACGATATGCACCAGAGACATCTTGGCGCCACTGGCCTTCGCCAGCTTCTGCGCACGTGTCACGACAGGGTCGCATTCCTCGGTCAGGTCGACGGCGACCAGAATGTGCTGGTAGGGCATGGTGAACTCCTCCTTAAGGGGGGCAAATGGCTCTGTCTCAAGTATGGCCCCATTGTGTGGGATAGGGCGACTGGTCGTGAAAAAGGCAAAGAAAAGCCCGGTGCGAGCACCGGGCAAGAGTTGGGCCAGGCAGGCCGGAAACATGGGGCATCAGTGTTGGCTGGTGGCGTACTGGGCGGCAACGGCTTCCAGGCCTTCGATGATGCTGTCGGAATACTTGCTGATCAGGAAAGGTACGGTGTTTTCGTTGTAGTTGCGCAGGGATTTCTCGATGTAACGCCATTTGGTGCCGATGGAGTTCAGGGCCGCGTTGATCTCCGGGGTGTTCTGCTGGGCGGCGCTGAGATTGTTCAGCTTGCTGGCGAATTCACCGGCAAGCTCGTCGATGGCGCGTTCTTCGCCGCCGCCGAAGAAGCTGGCGCCGACCGAGGCACTGCGTGAAGCGTAGTCCAGAGCGATATTCTGCATCAGCAGGCTCTGCTCGCGGCTCTTTTGCGTCAGCTGCGGTACGCTGAAACCGCTTTCTTGCTGAATCTTCTGATACAGCTCCTGACTAATGGCCATGATGCGTTGGTTGTTCTCGGCCAGATCGGCGACGGGTTGCAGGTCGGTGAAACCCTGGCTGCGCATGGCTTCCATCAGTGCCTGGAGCCCGCTGCGGTAACTTTGCCAATTGGTTTGCAGCTGCGCGCGTAGCGCCTTGCTTGTATCGCCGGGCATTTCGCCCAGGCCGTCCAGGTGCGATTGGCCTTCCTGCAGGGACTCGCCAATCATGCGCGCATAGCGCTGATCGCCTTCCATGCCGTTATACATGTAGAAGTCGCCCAGACTTTTCTGGGTTGCCAGGCGCAGTTGGTGCAGGCGCAGCAGATCATTGGCTGGTGCGGCGCTGAGCAAGGTGGAGGAGAGCGACGTGAAGACGAAAAGGAGCAGGGCGCTCAGGGGAAATGCAATCGAACGGCGGCTCGACATTGGCGACTCCGTGTGGCCCATCGTGGGGCTCGATTTGTTTTTGTATTGCCCTCAGGTGGCGCTGTGCCAGCTGAAAGTGAGACGACTGTACCCGCAGCGGGGCGATTTGGCTAGGCGCCTTGGCGTGTCTATACCAAGCAGGAAAACCCTCGCAATGGTGCATTATTGACGCTGTTTATCGGAACCGGCTGGAGGCCACGAATGACCAGGCCTGCAGAAAACGTCGGGAAATCGACGAAAAGAGGCCAATTGACAAGTGCAGGCTTTTCCCTGAAGGTGTGCACACCCAAATCAAACGGGCGTATGAATTGAGCGTTTGCCTTGTTAGGCGCGCCATATGCAGCCCGAATATCGCGTCGGTGGGTGTGTCGTACCGATTGGGGCTATGCTCGTGCGGCGCTGCCGCGGGCTGGCCTGCCGGTTGGCTCCGATGTGTACTGTTCAGCTTCCATACCGTGGAGATCAGTTGATGATTTACGAAGGTAAAGCCATCACGGTTAAGGCTCTTGAGAGCGGCATCGTCGAATTGAAGTTCGACCTCAAGGGTGAGTCCGTCAACAAATTCAACCGTCTTACCCTCAACGAGCTGCGCGCCTCCGTCGATGCGATCAAGGCTGACGGTTCGATCAAGGGCGTGATTGTCACCAGTGGCAAGGACGTGTTCATCGTCGGCGCCGATATCACCGAGTTCGTCGACAACTTCAAACTGCCCGACGCAGAGCTGGTGGCTGGCAACCTGGAAGCCAACAAGATCTTCAGTGATTTCGAAGACCTCGCCGTGCCGACCGTCGTCGCCATCAACGGCATCGCCCTGGGTGGCGGTTTCGAGATGTGCCTGGCCGCTGACTATCGCGTAATGAGCGACAGCGCCAAGATCGGCCTGCCGGAAGTCAAACTGGGCATCTACCCGGGCTTCGGCGGCACCGTGCGCCTGCCGCGCGTTATCGGTACCGATAACGCCGTCGAGTGGATCGCTTCGGGCAAGGAAAACCGTGCCGATGAAGCCCTGAAAGTGGGCGCCGTCGATGCCGTGGTCAGTGCCGACAAGCTGCAGGCCGCTGCACTGGATCTGGTCAAGCGCGCCATCTCCGGCGAGCTGGACTACAAGGCCAAGCGTCAGCCCAAGCTGGAAAAGCTCAAGCTCAACGCCATCGAGCAGATGATGTGCTTCGAGACCGCCAAGGGCTTCGTCGCTGGCCAGGCCGGCCCGAACTACCCGGCTCCGGTCGAAGCGATCAAGACTATTCAGAAAGCCGCCAACTTCGGCCGTGACAAGGCGCTGGAAGTCGAGGCCACCGGCTTCGTCAAGCTGGCCAAGACCTCGGTTGCCGAGAGCCTGATCGGTCTGTTCCTCAATGACCAGGAGCTGAAGAAGAAAGCCAAGCACCACGACGAGATCGCTCGCGACGTGAAACTGGCCGCCGTACTCGGCGCCGGCATCATGGGTGGCGGCATCGCCTATCAGTCGGCCTCCAAGGGCACCCCGATCCTGATGAAGGATATCCGTGAAGAGGGTATCCAGATGGGCTTGAACGAGGCTTCCAAGCTGCTCGGCAAGCGCGTCGAGAAAGGCCGCATGACTCCGGCGAAGATGGCTGAAGCCCTCAACGCCATCCGCCCGACCATGTCCTACGGCGATTTCGGCAACGTCGACATCGTCGTCGAAGCCGTGGTCGAGAACCCCAAGGTCAAGCAGATCGTGCTGGCCGAGGTGGAAGACGCGGTGCGTGAAGACGCCATCCTGGCCTCCAACACCTCGACCATCTCCATCTCTCTGCTGGCCCAGGCGCTCAAGCGTCCGGAAAACTTCGTCGGCATGCACTTCTTCAACCCGGTGCACATGATGCCGCTGGTCGAAGTCATCCGTGGCGAGAAGTCCAGCGAAGTGGCCGTGGCCACCACCGTTGCCTACGCCAAGAAGATGGGCAAGAACCCGATCGTGGTCAACGATTGCCCCGGCTTTTTGGTCAACCGCGTACTGTTCCCGTACTTCGGCGGCTTCTCCAAGCTGCTGGGCTTCGGCGTCGACTTCGTGCGTATCGACAAGGTGATGGAGAAGTTCGGCTGGCCCATGGGCCCGGCTTACCTCTCCGACGTGGTCGGCATCGACACTGGCCACCACGGTCGTGACGTGATGGCTGAAGGCTTCCCGGATCGTATGGCTGTCGAAGGCAAGACTGCCGTCGACGTGATGTACGACGCCAATCGCCTGGGTCAGAAGAACGGCAAGGGCTTCTATGCCTACGAGACCGACAAGCGCGGCAAGCCGAAGAAGGTCACCGACCCGGCTGCTTACGAGTTGCTCAAGTCCATCGTGGTCGAAGAGCGCGAAGTCACCGACGAGGACATCATCAACTTCATGATGATCCCGCTGTGCATGGAAACCGTTCGTTGCCTGGAAGACGGCATCGTCGACACCGCAGCCGAGGCCGATATGGGCCTGATCTACGGTATCGGCTTCCCTCCCTTCCGTGGCGGTGCGCTGCGCTACATCGATTCCATCGGTGTGGCTGAATTCGTCGCCCTGGCTGACAAGTATGCCGAGCTGGGCGCCCTGTACCACCCGACCGCAAAACTTCGCGAAATGGCCGCCAAGGGCCAGAAGTTCTTCGGTTAATCGTACAGCGAACAGAGCGAGAGTAGAAATATGAGCCTGAATCCTAGAGATGCAGTGATCGTCGACTTCGGTCGTACCCCGATGGGTCGTTCCAAGGGCGGCATGCACCGCAATACGCGCGCCGAGACCATGTCCGCGCACCTGATCAGCAAAGTGCTGGAGCGCAACGCCAAGATCGACCCGGCTGAAGTCGAGGATGTGATCTGGGGCTGCGTCAACCAGACCCTGGAGCAGGGTTGGAACATCGCGCGCATGGCGTCGCTGATGACCCAGATCCCGCACACCAGTGCCGGCCAGACCGTCAGCCGCCTGTGCGGCTCGTCGATGAGCGCCCTGCATACCGCCGTGCAGGCGATCCAGACCGGCAACGGCGATGTGTTCGTCGTCGGCGGTGTGGAGCACATGGGCCACGTCGGCATGATGCACGGCGTCGATCCGAACCCGCACCTGTCGCTGTACGCCGCCAAGGCGTCTGGCATGATGGGCCTGACCGCAGAAATGCTGGGCAAGATGCATGGCATCAGCCGTGAGGCGCAGGACGCCTTCGGTGAGCGCTCGCACCGTCTGGCGCACAAGGCCACCGTCGAAGGCAAGTTCAAGGATGAAATCATCCCGATGCAAGGCTACGACGAGAACGGCTTCCTCAAGGTGTATGACTTCGACGAAACCATTCGTCCGGAAACCACCCTCGAGAGCCTGGCTGCGCTGAAACCTGCGTTCAACCCGAAAGGCGGCACCGTGACTGCAGGTACGTCCTCGCAGATCACCGACGGCGCCTCCTGCATGATCGTCATGAGCGCCCAGCGCGCCCAGGATCTGGGTATCCAGCCGATGGCCGTGGTCCGTGCCATGGCCGTTGCCGGTGTCGATCCGGCGATCATGGGTTACGGCCCGGTGCCGTCCACTCAGAAGGCGCTCAAGCGTGCTGGTCTGAGCATGGCTGACATCGATTTCGTCGAGCTCAACGAAGCCTTCGCCGCCCAGGCCCTGCCTGTGCTCAAGGACCTCAAGCTGCTCGACAAGATGGAAGAGAAGGTCAACCTGCACGGCGGCGCGATCGCCCTGGGTCACCCCTTCGGTTGTTCCGGTGCCCGTATCTCCGGTACCCTGCTCAACGTCATGAAACAGAACGGCGGCACCTTGGGTGTCTCCACCATGTGCGTGGGCCTTGGCCAAGGCATCACCACCGTCTTCGAGCGCGTTTAAGCGTTAGCGGACAGAAACCGGGGCCCTGTGCCCCGGTTTTGCTTTTTACGGCTTTTTATTTCGGGAACCGCTCATGCAGTTGCAGCCAGGACTCTATCGTCACTACAAAGGCCCGCAGTACCGTGTATTCGGTGTGGCACGCCATTCCGAGAGCGAGGAAGAGGTGGTCGTCTACCAGGCGCTATACGGCGAGTTTGGCTTGTGGGTAAGGCCGCTGAGCATGTTCTGTGAAGAGATCGAAGTGGACGGCGAGCGCGTTCCACGCTTTGCTTTGATTCAGGCCGAAGTCAGCCCCATCGGCGCTTCGCAAGTCTGACTGCGCAGCTCCCTGCGCTTGACCTTCGCTTGGTCACCACTATATATAGCGGGGCCTTAGAGGGCGTCTACAAAGTGCTGCTCTCGGCCATGCTGCGTTGAAACCAGCCTCAAAATGCTCATGTACAGCTCGTACACCGCGCTTTTTCGACTGTTTTCGCCTTGCCTGACCTTCGCTCGCTGCTTTGACACTCTCGGCTTCGTGCCTTCTATATTTCGCAATTCAGGAATTTTCTGATCCATGGGCAAATCGCTGGTCATCGTGGAATCCCCGGCCAAGGCCAAGACCATCAACAAGTACCTGGGCAGCCAGTACGTGGTGAAGTCGAGCATCGGCCACATCCGTGACCTGCCTACCAGCGGCTCGGCAAGTGCCACCAAGGAGCCTGCCAAGCGCGGCAAGGCTGCTGCTGGTGAAGCGCCTGCGCTGTCGCCCAAGGAAAAGGCCAAACGCCAGCTGTTCAGCCGTATGGGGGTTGACCCCGAGCACGGCTGGAAAGCCAAGTACGAGATCCTGCCCGGCAAGGAAAAGGTGATCGAAGAACTGCGCCGCCTGGCCAAGGATGCCGACACCATCTATCTCGCAACCGACTTGGATCGCGAAGGGGAAGCCATTGCCTGGCACCTGCGCGAATCCATCGGTGGTGATGACAGCCGCTACAAGCGTGTGGTGTTCAACGAGATCACCAAGAAGGCGATTCAGGAAGCCTTCTCCAAGCCGGGCGAGCTGGACATCAACCGCGTCAACGCCCAGCAGGCGCGGCGCTTCCTCGACCGCGTGGTGGGCTACATGGTCTCGCCGCTGCTGTGGGCCAAGATCGCTCGTGGCCTGTCTGCCGGTCGTGTGCAGTCGGTGGCCGTGAAGCTGGTCGTTGCACGCGAGAAGGAGATTCGCGCCTTCGTCCCTGAAGAGTACTGGGAAGTGCACGCCGACCTCGGCACCGCGAAGAACGCCAAGGTGCGTTTCGAGGTGGTGCGCGAAAGCGGCGCAGCCTTCAAGCCGGTCAATGAAGCGCAGGCCATGGCCGCGTTGGAGAAGCTCAAGGCTTCCAGCTACAGCGTGGTCAAGCGCGAAGATCGCCCGACCAGCAGCAAGCCGTCGGCGCCCTTCATTACCTCCACCCTGCAGCAGGCGGCGAGCAACCGCCTGGGCTTCGGGGTGAAGAAAACCATGATGATGGCTCAGCGTTTGTACGAAGCTGGCTACATCACCTATATGCGTACCGACTCGACCAACCTGTCGAACGACGCGGTAGAGATGGTGCGTGGCTTCATCGGCAGCGAGTACGGCGACAAGTACCTGCCGGGCAAGCCCAACCTGTATTCGAGCAAGGAAGGCGCCCAGGAGGCGCACGAAGCGATTCGTCCGTCCGACGTCAATCTGCGCCCGACCCAGCTGTCCAGCATGGAGCGTGATGCCGAGCGCCTGTACGACCTGATCTGGCGTCAGTTCGTCGCCTGCCAGATGCCGCCGGCCGAGTATCTGTCCACCAGCGTCACCGTGGCCGCTGGCGACTTCGAGTTGCGCGCCAAGGGCCGCATCCTCAAGTTCGACGGTTACACCCGTGTGCTGCCGCAGCAGAGCAAGCCGGGCGAGGACGACGTCCTGCCGGAAATGAAGGAAAGCGAGGGCCTCAAGCTGATCCAGCTCGACCCCAGCCAGCACTTCACCAAGCCGCCGGCGCGCTACTCCGAAGCCAGCCTGGTCAAGGAGCTGGAAAAGCGCGGTATCGGCCGCCCGTCCACCTACGCGGCGATCATTTCCACCATTCAGGATCGCGGTTACGTCACGGTGCACAACCGTCGTTTCTATGCCGAGAAGATGGGCGACATCGTCACCGAGCGTCTCGACGAGAGCTTCGCCAACCTGATGGATTACGGCTTTACCGCCACCATGGAAGAGCATCTCGACGATGTGGCCCAGGGCGAGCGCGAGTGGAAGCATCTGCTCGACGAGTTTTACGGTGATTTCAAGAAGAAGCTCGAGGTGGCCGAGGCGGGCGAGGGCGGCATGCGTGCCAACCAGCCGACGCTGACCGATATTCCCTGCCGCGAGTGCGGCCGGCCAATGATGATCCGCACCGCCTCCACTGGTGTGTTCCTCGGTTGCTCGGGCTATGCGCTGCCACCGAAGGAGCGCTGCAAGGCCACCATCAACCTGGTGCCGGGCGATGAGATCGCAGCCGATGACGAGGGCGAGTCCGAATCCCGCGTGCTGCTCGGCAAGCATCGCTGCCCGATCTGCTCCACCGCCATGGATGCCTACCTGCTGGACGAGACCCGCAAGCTGCATATCTGTGGCAACAACCCCGATTGTAGTGGCTACGAGATCGAGCAGGGCCAGTACCGCATCAAGGGCTATGAAGGCCCGAGCCTGGAATGCGACAAGTGCGGCAGCGAGATGCAGCTCAAGACCGGCCGTTTCGGCAAGTTCTTCGGCTGTACCAATGCCAGCTGCAAGAACACCCGCAAGCTGCTCAAGAACGGTGAAGCGGCGCCGCCGAAGATGGACAAGGTGGATATGCCCGAGCTCAAGTGCGAGAAGGTGGACGACACCTACGTGCTGCGCGACGGCGCATCGGGCCTGTTCCTCGCTGCCAGCCAGTTCCCGAAAAACCGAGAGACGCGTGCGCCGCTGGTGCTGGAGATCGTCCCGCACAAGCATGAGATCGACCCCAAGTACCACTTCCTCTGCGATGCCCCGCAGAAGGATCCGGATGGTCGCCCTGCGGTGATTCGCTACAGCCGCAAGACCAAGGAGCAATACGTGCAGTCCGAGGTCGATGGCAAACCCACCGGCTGGCGCGCGTTCTACGATGGCGGCAAGTGGAAGGTCGAGGACAAGCGCTAGTAGCGCCTGGTTGAGATGTGCTGCGCGTCGGCCTGGCGCCGTAACAGCGGCGCCCTGAATGCCTGACGAGATGCGCGTCAGGCAGGGCAGACGCGCGTATCATGACCCGATCTGCTGTGGAGGTCGCCGTAATGGCCAAAGAAATCTATACCCGTACCAACCAGAAGATTTTCTTCGCCGGTATTGCCCTGGATAACTGGCGCAAGGCCGAAGCGTCCTCCGCGTTCAATGTGCAGGCGCTGGTGCAGGCCGAGCGAGAAGCCGCGCTGTTTCACCTGTACGGTGGACTGCTCGGGCTGTGTCATGAGATTGCCGGCTATTACCGCATGAACGACGCTACGCCTTCGCGCGTCGAGGCCTTCGTGCAGCAGGTGGTGCTTGACGGTTCGCCCAGCCCTGAGCTGGCCGAGTTGGTCGAATTGGCGCAGCAGCGCGAAACCTGGCTGGCCGAGTTGCTGGCGGCCTATGCTGCGCTGTTCCAGCCGCCGCGTGAGGAGCGCAAGGCCAAGGTCGATCCGTCCATGCCGCTGATTACTGCTGTCAGCGTTGGCGAAGAGCCGGCCGAGCTGAGCCTCGATGATGTCGATGCCTGGCGTCAGCAACTCAAGGCGCTGGTGCTGCGTTTCCGCGAAGGCCTCAGCGAGTGCTGATTGGGTTTAACTGGACCAGTGGGCTGGGGATGACCCCGACTGACTGCTACAATGTCGTGTTTTTGCACAGAGACTGAGCCATGCCAACATCCTTCCTGGAAATCGTCGAACTGCCCGATGGGCGTATTGCCCTGCGTCGCGCAGAGGATGAAGAGGCGCTGGTGACTCTGGACTTCTCCGCTGATGCCAAGGCTTTTCTGCAGGGGCAGCACATCGAGGTGGCCAAGGCCATGCTCAATGTCGGCGTGCAGATGGCTGGCCGAATGGCTGAAGGCGATTTCAGTGGTGAAGAAGAAGGCTCGCGCGTTTTGCACTGAAGCCGCTGCGGCTTAACGCAAACGGGGCTCCAATGGAGCCCCGTTTGCGTTTGTGAATCTTTAACCCAGGCTGATATTCAGGCTTTGTGCCCCGCCAGCATTGGCGGCCTGCGCAAGGCGCTGACGGGTGCTGTTCTCGACTGGGTGTAGCCAGCTGATCACGGTATGGCTGCGCCCGAGCTTCAGGGCTTCTTCCGCCAGTGCCAGGGCATTTTGCCCCTGCCGTGGATGCAGCAGGAGAATACGCTCACGGTTCAGGCCAGCTTCGCGCAGCCAACTTTGCGTAAGGCTGGCTGGCGGTGCCACCAGGGTCAGCCAGCGCGCATCCTGGTTCTCGCTCAGCTCGCGTAGAATCGGTGCCAGCAAGTGCAGGCAGTGACCGGCAGCGCCACGCAGGGCCAGTTCGCTGAACGCCTGATCATCCTCGCTACGAGAGATGTCATTGGTCGCTAACCGTGGCTCACTCGACGTTCCGGCAAGAAAGGCGTCGAAAAGGGGAAGTTGTGGGCGCTCGAACGACTGCTGCACGTACATGGTGTCTCCTCAGCGGCGGATTACACCGACGCTCAAACCTTCGATGACCAGATCCTGGTGTTCCAGATCCACTTCGATCGGGGCAAACTCAGGATTCTCGGCAATCAGCCAGACCTTGTTGCCCTCGCGCTTGAAGCGTTTGACCGTCACTTCATCGTCGATACGGGCGACGACAATCTGGCCATTGCGGGCTTCACGGGTGGTGTGCACGGCGAGCAGATCGCCATCGAAGATGCCGATGTCTTTCATGCTCATGCCGCGTACACGCAGTAGATAGTCGGCCTTGGGCTGAAAGAACGCCGGATTGATCTGGCAGGATTCCTCGACATGTTGCTGTGCAAGGATCGGTGCGCCGGCGGCGACGCGACCGATTACCGGGAGGCCTGCATCCTCGTTCGCGGCACCTGCCTCGAAGCCGGGAATGCGAATGCCGCGTGAAGCGCCTGGAGTCATCTCGATGGCCCCCTTGCGGGCGAGGGCCTTGAGGTGCTCTTCTGCGGCGTTGGGCGATTTGAACCCCAGTTCCTGAGCGATTTCCGCGCGGGTGGGTGGGTAGCCGTTGTCTTCCAGGCAGCGTTTGATGAAGGCGAGAATCTCGGCTTGGCGTGGCGTCAGTTTCAGCATGGCTGGGCTCTGTCTTTTTATACAGTGACTGGGATTATATACAGTAAGCGAGTCTTGGCAATGTCCATTTTTTGGATGACTGCCGTCCGGCTTGTTACCCATGCCGAGTAATCTGCGTCTCTGCTTGTTGTAAGCTGTGACCAGCCGGCCAAAAGACGGCTCATGCGGCTTGACAATTCAGTGGGATGAAACGTATGTTTCAAACAAGTGTTTGTCAGGTGATAGCTCATGGCTCAGTCGGAAACCGTTGAACGCATTCTCGATGCTGCGGAACAGCTGTTCGCGGAAAAAGGCTTCGCCGAGACATCGCTGCGTCTTATCACCAGCAAGGCCGGGGTCAACCTGGCTGCCGTCAATTACCACTTCGGTTCGAAGAAGGCGCTGATTCAGGCGGTCTTCTCGCGTTTCCTCGGGCCTTTCTGTGCCAGCCTGGAAAAGGAACTCGATCGCCGTCAGGCCAAGTCCGAAACCCAGGCTTCCCTGGAGGAGTTGCTCGAGCTTCTGGTCGAGCAGGCCCTGGCCGTTAAGCCGCGCAGCGGCAATGACTTGTCCATTTTCATGCGCCTGCTCGGTTTGGCCTTCAGCCAGAGCCAGGGACACCTGCGCAAGTACCTGGAAGAGGTCTACGGCAAGGTGTTCCGCCGTTACATGCTGTTGGTGCATGAGGCTGCGCCGCGTATTCCACCGCTGGAGCTATTCTGGCGTGTGCATTTCATGCTTGGCGCCGCGGCGTTCAGCATGTCCGGTATTAAGGCGCTGCGGGCGATGGCCGAGACCGATTTCGGCGTCAACACCTCGATCGAGCAGGTGATGCGCATGATGGTGCCGTTCCTGGCTGCAGGCATGCGTTCTGAGACCGGGGTTGCCGACCCCGCCTTGGCTGGCGCACAACTCAAACCGCGCAGCAAGACACCGAGCGCCGCGCCCAAGGTTTGACCTGACGGCAGGTGGGCTTGGCTTCGCCCTGCGGCCTGCTAAGCTAGCGGCCCATGTCCGATCTCGATTTACTCCATATCTCCATTGCCGACCAGGCGCTTTACGGCTTTCGTGCTGGGCGTCTGCTGCTGAGCTTGCCTGTCTCCACGGCGTTCAATGGGGTGGGTGAACTTAACGGTTCAGGCTGTACGCCGCGCGGGCTGCATCAGGTACGCGCGAAGATCGGCGCAGGTTTGCCTCTGGCCGCGGTATTGCGCGGTCGTCGCTGGACAGGGGAGGTATGGTCACCTGAGCTGCACAGGCAGTTTCCTGGCCGCGACTGGATTCTTACCCGTATTCTCTGGCTAAGCGGCCTTGAGCCGGGGCGCAATCGCCTGGGCGAGGTCGATACCTTTCGCCGTTACATCTATCTGCATGGCACTCCGGATACGGAGCCCATGGGGGCGCCGTTGTCCCATGGCTGCATTCGTTTGCGTAACGCCGACATGCTGGCGCTTTTCGAGCGTGTACCGCCGCACTGCAAGGTACGTATCGATGAGGCGCCTTACCCGCAGTGGGCTGCAGACCAAGACTTCACGTAAGGAAATATTCTCATGCAAGGCTCTTTGATGATGGACATCGCTGGCACCTGGTTGACCGCCGAGGATCGCCAGATGCTGCGCCAGCCCGAAGTGGGTGGTCTGATCATTTTTGCCCGCAATATCGAATCGCCGCGCCAGGTTCGCGAGCTATGCCAGAGTATCCGTGCCCTGCGCCCGGATCTGCTGCTGGCGGTGGATCAGGAAGGTGGCCGGGTACAGCGGCTGCGCCAGGGCTTTCTGCGTCTGCCGGCGATGCGCGCCATCGCCGACAACGACAATGCCGAGGAGTTGGCCGAGCATTGCGGCTGGCTGATGGCGACCGAGGTGTTGGCGCTTGGCCTGGATCTGAGTTTCGCGCCGGTACTGGATCTCGACCACCAGCGCAGTGCGGTGGTTGGCAGTCGCGCCTTCGAGGGTGATCCGCAGCGGGCCACCACGCTGGCGGCCGCTTTCATCCGCGGCATGCATCAGGCGGGGATGGCTGCTACCGGAAAACACTTCCCCGGGCACGGCTGGGCCGAGGCGGATTCTCATGTCGCCATCCCGCTCGACGAGCGCAGTCTTGATGACATCCGCACTTGCGACATGCAGCCGTTCAAGCGTCTGGTCCACAAGCTCGATGCAGTGATGCCGGCGCATGTCATCTATTCTCAGGTTGACGAGCACCCGGCTGGCTTCTCCCGTCGCTGGCTGCAGGACATCCTGCGCGGCGAGTTGGGCTTCGAGGGTGTGATTTTCAGCGACGACCTGTCCATGGCCGGTGCCCATGTGGTCGGCGATGCCGGCAAGCGTATCGAGGCGGCACTGGCTGCGGGCTGCGATATGGGCCTGGTGTGCAATGACCGCGCTTCGGCCGAGCTGGCGCTCAGTGCCTTGCAACGTCTGCGAGTGACACCGCCTGCGCACCTCGAGCGCATGCGTGGCCGTGGTCACGCCACTACCGAATACCGCCAGGCGCCACGCTGGCTTACCGCTGTGGCGGCCCTGAGAGCTGCCCAGTTGCTCGACTGAGGACCTGCCTATGACTGTCTACGCCATTATCGGCGGCACCGGCCTGACCCAGCTGGAAGGGTTGACGATTCACGAAGCGCTGCCGCTGGATACCCCTTACGGGGCGCCCTCCGCCGATATCCTCCGGGGCAGTTACGCCGGGCGCGAAGTGCTGTTTCTCGCCCGCCACGGTCAGCCGCACCGGATTCCACCGCATCAGGTGAACTACCGGGCCAACCTCTGGGCGCTCAAGCAGGCTGGCGCCAAGGCCATTGTCGCGGTCAATGCGGTGGGAGGGATTCATGCTGCCATGGGCACTGGGTATTTCTGCGTGCCACATCAGATCATCGATTACACCTCAGGGCGTGCGCACACCTTTTACGAAGGCGATCTGGAACATGTGACCCACGTCGATTTCAGCCAGCCGTACGACAAGCAACTGCGCGAGGGGTTGGTGGCGGCGCTGCGGGTCGAAAATGCGGCATTCAGCGATCACGGAATCTATGGCTGTACTCAGGGGCCACGACTGGAAACGGCGGCGGAAATCGCCCGCATGGAGCGAGATGGCTGCGACCTGGTAGGCATGACCGGTATGCCCGAGGCGGTATTGGCGCGCGAATTGGCGCTGCCCTACGCCTGCCTGGCGCTGGTGGTGAATCCGGCGGCGGGGAAATCCAGCGCCTTGATCACCATGGCCGAGATCGAGCGAGTGATCGAGCAGGGCATGGGGACGGTCAAGGCGGTGTTGGCACGCGTGCTGAGTAACTAGCTTCTCTGTAAAGACAGCGGTCAATGCCCGTCAGTCAGGCGTCGACGTGCCGAATCCGTAGGCGCGGCGCGCCGCCGCGAATCAGGGCGGAGCGCACTTGAAAAACTTCGCTCTGGGGCGAGGCCCCTACGAAAGGCTGGCGGCATCAGATTTCCGCTCAGAGCGGGCTGATGCGTACCAGTGCGCCCAGGCTGCCATGGTCCAGGTAGGTCAGGCTGTTGTCCTTCAGGCGCTGAGCCACTTTCATGTGCTCGCTGCTCTCGAGCAGGCCGTCGCCGCTGAATTGGTTGATCCACAGTTCCAGGTCCAGGTCGGCAAAGCGCTCCTGAGTAAAGCTCAGGGTGCCTTCGACCACGTGATGGCCGAAACGCTCTTCACCGCTGCTGACGGCCACTCGGCTCGGCGAGCTGCCGATGGTCTGGCTCCAGGCCTTGTGCAGCAATACCTGATAACCACTGCCCGGATTGAGCTTGGCCGCTTCGCCATCTAGCGTTGTCGGTCGTTCGTTGCCGGTGATCGGCAATGCCGTGCCCGCCCAGTCGTCCGGTGCCACCTTGGGGGCGAAGACGGGTTCGCCGGCCTGGCGGAATACCAGCAATTCGACCTGATAAAGACGTTCGGCAAAGGCGCTCGGTGCCAGCAGGCAGAGCAGCAGGGCGATCAGGTGCAATGGGCGCATGTGTGTGAGTCCTTCAGGTGGTGGGCGCGAGGCGCTCGAGCAGGGCTTCCAGGGTGTTGAAGCGTTCTTCCGCTCGCTCCATCGGCACCTGGATCTTGAAGACGGTGGCGCCTTCGAACTTGTAGCGTTTTGGCTGGGCCTGGATCAGTTTGATCAGGGTCAGCGGGTCGACGCAGGTTTCCGCGGCGAACTCGATTCGTCCGCCCTGCGGGCCGGCGTCGACCTTGCTGATGCCGAGCTTGTCGGCCTGCAGCTTGAGCAGGGTCAGGCGCATGAGGTTCTTGGTCGGCTCCGGCAGCAGGCCGAAACGATCGATCATTTCTACCTGAAGCTCCTTCAGGCCGTCCTCGTCGCTGGCGTTGGCGATGCGTTTGTAGAGGATCAGGCGGCTGTGCACGTCGGGCAGGTAGTCCTCGGGGATCAGCGCCGGTACACGCAGGTTGATCTCCGGACCGCCACCCAATGGTTGGTCGAGGTTCGGCTGTTCGCCTTTCTGGATGGCCTTGACCGCGCGTTCGAGCATTTCCATGTAGAGGGTGAAGCCGACCGCCTGGATCTGCCCGCTTTGGCCGTCGCCAAGCAGTTCGCCGGCACCGCGGATTTCCAGGTCGTGGGTGGCGAGGACGAAGCCGGCGCCGAGATCCTGGGCGCCCGCGATGGCCTCCAGGCGTTTTTCCGCATCCGGGGTCATCTGCTTGCGCGGTGGCGTCAGCAGGTAGGCGTAGGCCTGGTGGTGGCTACGACCGACACGGCCGCGCAACTGGTGCAGCTGGGCCAGGCCGAACTTGTCGGCGCGGTCGATGATGATGGTGTTGGCGCTAGGCACGTCGATACCGGTCTCGATGATGGTCGAGGCCACCAGCACGTTGAAGCGCTTGTGGTAGAAGTCGCTCATCACCTGCTCGAGATCACGTTCGCGCATCTGTCCGTGACCGATGCCGATACGCGCCTCGGGCACCAGCTCGGCCAGCTCACTGGCGCATTTCTCGATGGTCTTTACATCGTTGTGCAGGTAGTAGACCTGGCCACCGCGTAGCAGCTCGCGCAGCAGCGCTTCCTTGATGGTCGGCTTGTTGCTTTCCATGACGAAGGTGCGCACCGACAGACGCCGCGCTGGTGGCGTGGCGATGATCGACAGGTCGCGCATGCCGGCCACGGCCATGTTCAGTGTGCGCGGGATCGGCGTGGCAGTCAGGGTGAGGATGTCGACCTCGCTGCGCAGGGCCTTGAGCTGTTCCTTCTGGCGCACGCCGAAGCGGTGTTCCTCGTCGATGATCACCAGGCCCAGGTTGTGGAACTTGACGTCGTCCTGCAGCAGCTTGTGGGTGCCGATAACGATATCCACCTTGCCTTCGGCCAGTTGCTGCACGGCCTCGTCGACTTCCTTGGCGCTCTTGAAGCGGCTCATCACCTCGACCTTCACCGGCCAGTCGGCGAAGCGGTCGCGGAAGCTGTTGTAGTGCTGCTGGGCGAGCAGGGTGGTGGGCACCAGTACGGCGACCTGCTTGCCGCTGTGCACGGCGATGAAAGCGGCGCGCATGGCCACCTCGGTCTTGCCGAAACCGACGTCACCGCAGACCAGTCGATCCATCGGCTTGCCGGCCAGCATGTCGGTGCGCACGGCATCGATGGCGGCCTGCTGGTCCGGGGTTTCCTCGAAGGGGAAACCGGCGCTGAAGGTGGCGTAGTCCAGTGCCGGGTCCTGGAAGGCGAAACCTTCACGAGCAGCCCGGCGGGCGTAGATGTCGAGCAGCTCGGCGGCAACATCGCGCACCTGCTCGGCCGCCTTGCGCTTGGCCTTCTGCCAGACCTCCGAGCCAAGGCGATGCAGCGGCGCCAGGGCATCGTCACTGCCGGTGTAGCGGGCGATCAGATGCAGGCTGGCCACGGGGACATAAAGCTTGGCTTCGTCGGCATACTGCAGGGCGAGGAATTCGGCGGCCTGGCCGTCGAACTCCATGGTCACCAGGCCCAGGTAGCGGCCGACGCCGTGATCGATATGCACCACCGGTGCGCCTTCGCGCAGCTCGGTGAGGTTCTTGATCACGTTGTCGCCGCCTTCTCGGCCTTTTTCGCGGCGGCGACGCTGCATGACGCGCTGGCCGAACAGCGGGCTCTCGGCGATCAGTGCCAGGTCGTCGAGCAGCAGGCCTTCATCCAGTGGTGCGATGCAGATGTTGAGGCGTTCAGGGCTGGCCACGAAGGCCGGCCAGCCCTCGACTTCCCGGGGCTTGAGCTTGAGGCGGGCGAGCAGTTCCAGCAGCACTTCGCGGCGCCCGGCTGATTCGGCGCAGAACAGCACGCGGCCTGGATATTCTTCGATAAAGCGGCGCAACGCCGCCAGCGGCTCGCCGGCCTTGGCCTGAATCGCCAGGTCGGGCAGGGCGCGTGCGTCAAAGCGGGTCTGGCCGACGCCGGGCTCGATATCGTCCTGATTGACCACTACGCGCGGCCAGCTCTTCAGACGGGCGAAGCAGTCCTCGACCGGCAGGAAAATGTCGGCAGGTGGCAGCAGCGGGCGCTCCGGGTCGACTCGGCGGTCCTCATAGCGGCTCCGCGCATCTGTCCAGAAATGCTCGGCAGCCTTTTCGATTCCGGGCAGGGAGAACACCTGGGTGTCGCCTGGCAGATAGTCGAACAGGGTGTCTGTCTCTTCGAAGAACAGCGGCAGGTAGTACTCGATGCCGGCGGGGGTGATGCCGGTGGAAAGGTCCTGATAGATCGGGCAGCGACGGAAATCCACGTCGAAGCGCTCGCGGAAACGTCCGCGGAAATCGGTGACAGCTTTCTTTTCCAGCGGAAATTCACGTGCCGGCAACAGGCGGATCGACTCGACCTTGTCCACCGAGCGCTGGGTCTCGGGGTCGAAGGTGCGCAGGGTTTCGATTTCGTCGTCGAACAGGTCGATACGGTAGGGCGTGTCACTGCCCATCGGGAACAGATCGATCAATGCGCCGCGCACGGCGAACTCGCCGTGCTCGTACACCGTATCGACGCAGCGGTAGCCGGCGGCCTCCAAGCGGCCGCGCATTTGCTCCACATCGAGTTTCTGGCCCACATCCAGCACCAGGCTGCCACCCAGCAGGAAGCGTTTGGGTGCCAGGCGGTGTAGGGCGGTGGTGATCGGCACTACGAGGATGCCGCGGCTCAGCTGCGGCAGGCGATAGAGTGCTGCGATGCGTTGCGAGATGATGTCCTGGTGCGGCGAGAAGACATCGTAGGGCAGGGTTTCCCAGTCGGGAAAGTGCAGCACTGGCAGGTCGGGGGCGAAGAACGCCAGTTCTTCCTGCAGCCGCTCCGCGCTCTGGCTGCCTTCGGTGAGCACCAGCGTGAAGCGGCCGGCATTGCTGGCGGCTTCGGCGATAGTCAGGGACAGGGCGGCGCCGGGCAGGTTGCCCCACTGTTGTTTGCCGGCGCTGGCCGGTAGAGACGGAAGACGCAGTACGGACACGGGCGGCTCACGGTCGTGACGAAAGGCCGGGAATTGTAGCGGGGCTTGGTGGTCAATGTCAGTCGCGACAGGCGCGCATTGCTCATGCCCGCGCGCGCCGTCATAATGTAGCCCCTTTTTTCAGCCCCTACATGTGGAAGGTACTGCCCGTGACTCAGAAGCCCGACCAGTGTCTCGGTGAATGGATCGATCGTGAAGCCCTCGCGGAAGCGATGATTCCGCTGATTGGTCAGCTCTATCGCAACAACAATGTGGTGACCTCGATCTATGGCCGTGGCCTGATCAACCGTTCGGTCATCGACATCCTCAAGGCTCACCGTTTCGCTCGCCATCGCCTTGCCGATGAGGCTGAACTGTCGGTGCACGACACCTTCCCCATGCTCAAGGCCATGAGCGAGCTCAAGCTGGGCGCCGCTTCCGTGGACCTGGGCAAGCTGGTTGCCAAGTTCAAGGCCGAAGGCGCTGGTCGTAGCGTCGAGCAGTTCGTCAAGGACGAGCTGGCCGAGGTGGTCGGCAAGCAGAACGGTTCCGGTCGTGAAGGCACCGACGTGGTCCTGTATGGCTTCGGTCGTATCGGCCGCCTGCTGGCGCGCATCCTGATCGAGAAGACCGGTGGTGGCGACGGCCTGCGCCTGCGTGCCATCGTTGTGCGTAAAGGCGCCAGCAACGATCTGGTCAAGCGTGCCAGCCTGCTCCGTCGTGACTCGGTACACGGCAAGTTCAACGGCACCATCACCATTGATGAAGAGAACAACACCCTGACGGCCAACGGCAACCTGATCCAGGTGATCTATGCCAAGGACCCGAAGGAAGTCGACTACACCCAGTACGGCATCAAGAACGCACTGCTGGTTGACAACACCGGTGTGTGGCGTGATGCCGAGGGCTTGGGTCAGCACCTGGCCTGCCCAGGCGTCGATCGCGTCGTTCTCACCGCACCTGGCAAGGGCGCGCTGAAGAACATCGTGCACGGCATCAACCACAGCGAAATCACCGCTGAGGACAAGATCATCTCCGCGGCTTCCTGTACCACCAACGCCATCGTTCCGGTGCTCAAGGCGGTCAATGATCAGTACGGCATCGTCAACGGTCACGTCGAGACCGTTCACTCGTACACCAACGACCAGAACCTGATCGACAACTTCCACAAAGGCAGTCGTCGTGGTCGTAGCGCCGCGCTGAACATGGTCATCACCGAAACCGGCGCTGCTACCGCTGCGGCCAAGGCGCTGCCGGTTCTGAAAGGCAAGCTGACCGGCAACGCCATTCGTGTGCCGACGCCGAACGTGTCCATGGCCATCCTCAATCTGAATCTGGAGAAGGCCACCACTCGCGAAGAGATCAACGAGTACCTGCGCCAGATGGCCATGCACTCGGATCTGCAGAAGCAGATCGACTTCGTCAGCTCGCAGGAAGTGGTATCGACCGACTTCGTTGGTTCGCGCCATGCCGGCGTGGTGGATGCCGAAGCCACCATCGCCAACGATAACCGCGTTGTGCTGTACGTCTGGTACGACAACGAGTTTGGTTACAGCTGCCAGGTGGTGCGCGTGATGGAAGATATGGCTGGGGTCAACCCGCCGGCCTTCCCGCGCTAAGCGTCAAGGTCGCAAAAGAACGGGAGCTTCGGCTCCCGTTTTTTATGCCCGGAATCTGCCCTGGCGAGGTTGTCGAGTTGATCTCGAGCAGCATCGAGTTTGTTGCGCCCTGTTACCGAAAGGCCAAAAAAAGCAAGCGCTTGGGTGGTCAGTGCTGGGGGGCGTCTTTATAATCAAGCGGATTTTTTACCCAGGTTTGGCGCCTTCCTCCACGCCCATATCGTATCGGCGTGGTCGGGTCTATTAGACCTTCGGTAGCGCCGCCTGTCCTATAAAAAGCTTTCTAAATCAGTGGTTAGGCAAACCTATGATCAAACTAAAGCATGGGCTTGATTTGCCCATAACGGGTGCGCCGGCACAGCGTATCGAGGCCGCCAGGCCCGTACGTAGTGTCGCCGTCATCGGCTTCGACTATCACGGGATGAAGCCGACGATGGAAGTGCAGGTCGGTGACCGGGTCAAACTCGGTCAATTGCTGTTTACCGACAAGAAGACACCCGGCGTGCGCTATACCGCCCCTGCGGCTGGCGTGATCAGCGCCATCCATCGTGGTGAGAAGCGTGTCCTGCAGTCCGTTGTCATCGACATCGAAGGCGACGAGCAGGAAACCTTCAGCCAGTATGCTGCCGACCAACTCGACTCGCTGAGCGACGAGCAGGTTCGCGAGAACCTGCAGCAGTCCGGTCTTTGGACTGCGCTGCGTACCCGTCCGTTCAGCAAGGTGCCGGCGCTGGATGCCGTGCCGAGTTCGATCTTCGTCACTGCTATCGATACCCACCCACTTGCCGCCGATCCTGCGGTGATCATCGGTGAATACGCCGCTGACTTCGAAAACGGTCTGAAGGTACTGGGCAATCTGGGCAAGGTCTTCCTGTGCAAGGCCGAAGGTGCCAGCCTGCCGGGCGAGCATGTTGCCAAGGTGCAAAGCGAAGCCTTTGCCGGCCCGCACCCGGCGGGGCTGCCAGGCACTCACATTCACTTCCTTGACCCGGTCAGCACCAGCAAGAGTGTCTGGCAAATCGGTTATCAGGACGTGATCGCGGTGGGCAAACTGTTCACCACCGGTCAGTTGTTCGTCGAGCGCGTGGTTGCCCTCGGCGGCCCGGTTGCCGAGCAGCCGCGTCTGCTCCGCACGCGTCTGGGCGCCAACCTGGAAGAACTCACCGCCGGTGAGCTCAAGCCAGGTTTCAATCGTGTGATTTCCGGCTCGGTGTTCGGCGGTCGTACCGCTCAGGGTGCCTTCGCCTTCCTCGGCCGTTACCACAACCAGGTGTCTTGCCTGGTGGAAGGCAACGACCGCGAGATGATGCATTACCTGCGTGCCGGCGTTAACAAGCACTCGGTATTGAACATCTTCGTCTCCAAGCTGGCCGGCGCCAAGCTGTTCAACTTCACCACCACCACCAACGGCAGCCCGCGCGCCATGGTGCCGGTGGGCAACTACGAAGCCGTGATGCCGCTGGATATCCTGCCGACTCAACTGCTGCGCTATCTGATCGTTGGCGACACCGAGATGGCTCAGAAACTGGGTTGCCTGGAACTCGACGAAGAAGACCTGGCACTGTGCACCTATGTGTGCGCCGGCAAGTATGAATATGGCCCGATCCTGCGGGACAACCTCACCCGCATCGAGAAGGAGGGTTAATCCGTGGGCATTCGTGCATTTCTCGACAAGATCGAGCACAACTTCGAAAAGGGCGGCAAGTACGAGAGGTGGTATGCCCTCTACGAGGCCATCGACACCTTCTTCTATCGTCCTGGCAGCGTGACCAAGACCACCGCTCACGTGCGCGACGGCATCGACCTCAAGCGCATGATGATCACCGTGTGGTTGTGCACCTTCCCGGCCATGTTCTTCGGCATGTGGAACACCGGCTACCAGGCCAACCTGATCTTCGCCCAGAGCCCCGAGCTGCTGGCGAGTCAGGAAGGCTGGCGCTTCGCCCTGATCGGCTCGCTGGCCGGTTTCGATCCGAACAGCCTGTGGGACAACTTCATCCAGGGCGCAGCCTACTTTCTGCCCGTCTACGCGGTGACCTTCATCGTCGGCGGCTTCTGGGAAGTGCTGTTCGCTTCGATCCGCAAGCATGAAGTCAACGAAGGCTTCTTCGTCACGTCCGTGCTGTTCGCCCTGATCCTGCCGCCGAGCATTCCGCTGTGGCAGGTTGCCCTGGGCATCAGCTTCGGCGTGGTGATCGGCAAGGAAGTGTTCGGTGGTACCGGCAAGAACTTCCTCAACCCGGCACTGACCGGCCGTGCTTTCCTGTTCTTCGCCTATCCGGCGCAGATGTCCGGTGATGCGGTCTGGACGGCGGTCGATGGTTTTGCCGGCGCCACTTCGCTGAGCCTGGCAGCCTCCGGCGGCATCGAGAACGTGATCAACAACGGCATCACCTGGATGGACGCCTTCGTCGGCACCATTCACGGCTCGCTCGGCGAGACCAGCACCCTGGCGATTGCCATCGGCGGTCTGGTCCTGCTGATCACCAAGATCGCCTCCTGGCGCATCGTCGCTGGCGTGATGCTGGGCATGATCGGTCTGAGCCTGCTGCTCAATCTGATCGGTTCCACCACCAACCCGATGTTTGCCATGCCCTGGTACTGGCATCTGGTAGTCGGCGGCTTTGCCTTCGGCATGTTCTTCATGGCCACCGATCCGGTGTCGGCCTCCATGACCAACACCGGCAAGTGGATCTTTGGTGCTCTGATCGGCGTGATGGTCGTACTGATCCGTGTGGTCAACCCGGCCTTCCCCGAGGGCATGATGCTGGCGATTCTGTTCGCCAACCTGTTTGCACCGCTGATCGACCACTTCGTCGTTCAAGCCAATATCAAGCGGAGGCTGGCACGCAATGTCTAGTCAAAAAGAATCCACCGTCCGCACGCTGACGGTGGCCGTGCTGGTGTGTCTGGTGTGCTCGGTGTTCGTCGCCGGTGCAGCCATTGCACTGAAGCCGACCCAGGTGGAGAACCGTCTGCTGGACAAGCAGCGCAGCATCCTGGCCATCGCCGGCCTGGGTGAGCCGGGCATGTCCGGGGCCAAGGTCAAGGAGGTGTTCGACGGCACCATCACCGCCAAACTGGTGGATCTGGAGACCGGCAAGTTCTCCGATGCCTTCGACCCGATCACCTTCGACCCGCTCAAGGCCTCCAAGGACCCTCAGTTGTCCACTGCCCTCAGGGGTAGCGAGGACATCGCCGGTATCAAGCGCCAGGAGCGTTACACCACCGTTTACATGGTGGAAAAGGACGGTGAAGTCGAAACCCTGATCCTGCCGGTTCGCGGCTACGGCCTGTGGTCGACCCTGCACGGCTTTATCGCGGTCAAGGGCGACCTCAATACCGTTGTCGGCATGGGCTTCTACCAGCACGGCGAGACTCCCGGTCTCGGCGGCGAGGTGGACAACCCGAAATGGAAGGGCCAATGGCCGGGCAAGACCCTGTTCGACGAGAACGACAAGTTGGCCGTACAGGTGGTCAAGGGCGGCGTAGATCCGCAAAGCCCGCAAGCCACGCACCAGGTCGATGGCCTGGCCGGCGCCACTCTGACCAGTGTCGGTGTGGACAACCTGCTGAAGTTCTGGCTTGGCCAGAACGGCTTCGGTCCGTTTATCGCTAACCTGCGTGCAGGGGAGGCTTGATCATGTCGCAGTCGACTATTAAAGAAGTCCTGCTCAACCCGGTCTTCAACAACAACCCCATCGGCCTGCAGATCCTCGGGATCTGCTCGGCCCTGGCGGTCACCTCGAACCTGCAGACCGCGCTGGTGATGTCTGCCGCGCTGACCCTGGTGACCGGTTTCTCCAACCTGTTCATCTCGATGATCCGCAGCCAGATCCCCAGCTCGATCCGCATGATCGTACAGATGGTGATCATCGCATCCTTGGTGATCGTGGTCGATCAGGTGCTCAAGGCCTACGCCTTCAGTTTGTCCAAACAGCTGTCGGTGTTCGTCGGTCTGATCATCACCAACTGCATCGTGATGGGCCGCGCTGAAGCCTTCGCCATGCAGAACCCGCCCGTGCTGTCGTTCTTCGATGGTATCGGCAACGGTCTTGGCTACAGCGCCTTCCTGATTGCCCTGGGTATCATTCGCGAGCTGTTCGGCGCGGGCAAACTGATGGGCTACGAGGTCTTCTCGGTGGTCAACGACGGCGGCTGGTACCAGCCCAACGGCATGCTGCTGCTGCCGCCATCGGCATTCTTCCTGATCGGTCTGTTCATCTGGGCCATCCGTAGCTGGAAGAAGGATCAGATCGAGAAGAACGCCTACAAGATGGCGCCTCAGGTATCCAGCAAGGAGGCCTATTAATGGAACATTACATCAGCCTGTTCGTCCGTGCGGTGTTCGTCGAGAACATGGCGCTGGCGTTCTTCCTCGGCATGTGTACCTTCATCGCCATCTCCAAGAAGGTGGAAACCGCCATTGGCCTCGGCATCGCCGTGGTCGTGGTGCTGGGTATCACCATGCCGGTGAACAACCTGATCTACACCAATATCCTCAAGGATGGTGCGCTGGCCTGGGCCGGTCTGCCTGAGGTGGATCTGTCGTTCCTTGGTCTGCTGACCTTCATCGGGGTGATCGCTGCACTGGTACAGATCCTCGAGATGACCCTGGATAAGTACGTGCCGTCGCTGTACAACGCCCTCGGCGTGTTCCTGCCGCTGATCACCGTGAACTGCGCCATCATGGGTGGCTCGCTGTTCATGGTCGAGCGCGACTACAACCTGGCCGAAAGCACCGTCTACGGCATCGGCGCAGGCGTGTCCTGGGCACTGGCGATTGCTGCGCTGGCTGGTATCCGCGAGAAGCTCAAGTACAGCGATGTACCGGCTGGTCTGCAGGGTCTGGGCATCACCTTCATCACCATCGGTCTGATGTCGCTGGGCTTCATGTCCTTCTCCGGCGTGCAGCTGTAAGGAAAGGATGAACAGATGAATTACGAAATCTTCCTCGCCATCGGCATGTTCACCGCCATCGTTCTCGCGCTGGTGCTGATCATTCTCGCTGCTCGCGCCAAGCTGGTGTCGAGCGGCGACGTGAACATCGAAATCAACGGCGAAAAAACCATCGTGGTCCCGGCTGGCGGCAAGCTGCTGCAAACCCTGGCCGACAACGGCATCTTCCTGTCGTCCGCTTGCGGTGGCGGCGGTACCTGCGCCCAGTGCAAGTGCATCATCGAATCCGGTGGTGGCGAGATGCTCTCCACCGAAGAGTCGCACTTCACCAAGCGCGAGGCCCGTGAGGGTTGGCGCCTGTCCTGCCAGGCCGCAGTCAAGCAGGATATGAAGATCGAAGTGCCGGAAGAAGTCTTCGGCGTGAAGAAGTGGGAATGCACCGTCGTTTCCAACCCCAACGTCGCCACCTTCATCAAGGAGCTGACGCTGAAACTGCCGGAAGGCGAGAACGTCGACTTCCGCGCCGGTGGTTACGTACAGCTGGAGTGCCCGCCGCACACCGTGTACTACAAGGACTTCGACATTCAGGAGGAGTACCGCGGCGACTGGGACAAGTTCAACCAGTGGAAGTACGTGTCCAAGGTCGACGAGACCGTGATCCGTGCCTACTCCATGGCCAACTACCCGGAAGAGCGCGGTCTGGTGAAGTTCAACATCCGTATCGCCTCGCCGCCCCCCGGCAAGGACGATCTGCCGCCGGGCAAGATGTCGTCCTACGTGTTCAGCCTCAAGCCGGGCGACAAGATCACCGTGTACGGGCCCTTCGGTGAGTTCTTCGCCAAGGACACCGACGCCGAGATGGTCTTCATCGGTGGTGGTGCCGGCATGGCGCCGATGCGTTCGCACATCTTCGACCAGCTCAAGCGCCTGAAGTCCAAGCGCAAGATCAGCTTCTGGTACGGTGCGCGTTCCATGCGCGAGTCGTTCTACAACGAAGAGTACGATCAGCTGGCCGCAGAGAACCCGAACTTCGAATGGCACCTGGCGTTGTCCGACCCACAGCCGGAAGACAACTGGACCGGCCTCAAGGGCTTCATCCACAACGTGCTGTACGAGAACTACCTGAAGGACCACCCGGCTCCGGAAGATTGCGAGTTCTACATGTGCGGCCCACCCATGATGAACGCCGCCGTGATCAAGATGCTGACCGACCTGGGTGTCGAGCCGGAGAACATCCTCCTCGACGACTTCGGCGGCTAACGCATGAGGTCTGCTGTACTCCAGCCCGTTATCGCTGTCGCCCTGGCGGCAGCCCTAACGGGCTGCTTGCATTCTGAACGGATCGAAGAGTTCGGTGGCCCGACCATGGGCAGTACCTATTCGATCAAATACGTCCGTAGTGAAGGTGTCGCGCCGCAAGCCGAACTCAAGGCCGCGACCGAGGCGATCCTCGCCGAGATCGATCTGCAGATGTCCACCTATCGCGATGATTCGCTGATCGAGCAGTTCAACCGTGCACCGGCGGGTACCTGCCAGGCCATGCCCAAGGGCGTGCTGGATCTGGTGCGTGCCGGCAATCGCCTGCACCAGGAGAGCCAGGGCTATTTCGACCTGACGCTGGAACCCTTGCTCGACCTCTGGGGCTTCGGCCCCAAAGGGCAGGGCGAAGCCGTGCCGGACGCCGAGCGTCTGGCCGAAGTGCGTCAGCGGGTTGGTCAGCAGCACCTTAAGGTCGACGGCGAGCAGCTGTGCAAGGAGGCCGATGTTCAGGTCGACTTCAACAGCATCGCTGCTGGCTATGCCGTCGATCTGATCGTGGCGCGTCTGGGCGAGTTGGGGGTCACCAGTTATCTGGTCGAGGCCACCGGTGAGCTCAAGGCGGCCGGCTTCAAGCCCGATGGCAGCCACTGGCGCATCGGTCTGGAAGCCCCGCGCGACGACCAGCGGGTGGCCCAACGCATTCTGCAGCTCGATGGTTACGGTATCTCCACCTCAGGTGACTACCGCAACTACTTCGAAGAGAACGGCCAGCGCTACTCGCATACGCTCGATCCGCTGAGCGGCAAGCCGGTCAACCACAAGCTGGCAGCTGTCACTGTGGCCGATCCATCGACCTTGCGCGCCGATGGCTTGTCTACCCTATTGATGGTGCTTGGACCGGATGCCGGTATGGCCTTCGCCGAGCGCAACGGTATCGCGGCGTTTTTCGTGACGCGTGAGGGCGAGGGCTTCGTCTCACAGGGCACGACCGCATTCGAGCAGCTATTCGCTGCAGGAGATGAGCAATGACTTTTCTGGTTGTATTTCTGGCCATGATTCTGGTCGTCGGCATGATGGCCGTTGGCGTGATCATGGGGCGCAAACCCATCGCCGGTTCCTGCGGTGGCATCGCCAACCTGGGTATCGAGAAGGAATGCTCGATTTGCGGCGGTAGCCGTGAAAAGTGCGAGGAGGTCAATCGCGAGCAGAGCGAAACGCCGAACACCGACCTGGCTTACGACGCGAGCAAGCGTTAAGCCGGGTGGCAGCTTTGATAGCCGGTGGCTATTATCCGCTGCCGGCCCCGCCGAGGGTGCGCCACAAGCGCTCCGGCCTGATCTGAAGGAGTAAACATGGCGGTCTACAACTACGATGTGGTGGTGCTGGGCTCCGGCCCGGCGGGCGAGGGCGCGGCGATGAACGCGGCCAAGGCCGGGCGCAAGGTAGCCGTGGTGGACAACCGTCCGCTGGTCGGCGGCAATTGCACCCACCTGGGCACCATTCCGTCCAAGGCGCTGCGCCATTCGGTGCGGCAGATCATGCAGTTCAATACCAACCCGATGTTCCGCCAGATCGGCGAGCCACGCTGGTTCTCGTTCCCCGACGTGCTGAAAAGCGCGGAGAAGGTGATCGCCAAGCAGGTCACCTCACGCACCGGCTACTACGCGCGCAACCGCATCGACACCTATTTCGGCACCGCCAGCTTCGCTGACGAGCAGACCGTCGAAGTCGTCTGCATCAATGGTGTGGTGGAAAAGCTGGTGGCCAAACAGATCGTCATCGCCACCGGTTCGCGTCCGTACCGCCCGGCCGATGTCGATTTCCGCCACCCGCGTATCTACGATAGCGACACCATTCTCAGCCTGGGCCACACGCCGCGCCGTCTGATCATCTACGGCGCTGGGGTGATCGGTTGCGAGTACGCCTCGATCTTCAGTGGCCTGGGTGTGCTGGTCGACCTGATCGACAACCGCGATCAACTGCTCAGCTTCCTCGACTCGGAAATCTCCGACGCCTTGAGCTATCACCTGCGCAACAACAACGTGCTGATTCGTCACAACGAAGAGTACGAGCGCATCGAGGGTGTGGAAAACGGTGTGGTCCTGCACCTGAAGTCGGGCAAGAAGATCAAGGCCGACGCGTTGCTGTGGTGTAACGGCCGTACCGGCAATACCGATCAGTTGGGTCTGGAGAACATTGGCATCGCGGTCAACAGCCGTGGTCAGATCCAGGTCGACGAGCATTACCGCACTGAGGTCAGCAACATCTACGCCGCCGGTGACGTGATCGGCTGGCCGAGCCTGGCCAGCGCCGCTGCCGACCAGGGGCGTTCCGCTGCCGGCAGCATCGTCGACAACGGCAGCTGGCGCTTCGTCGATGACGTGCCGACCGGCATTTACACCATTCCGGAGATCAGCTCGATCGGCAAGACCGAGCGTGAGCTGACCCAGGCCAAGGTGCCTTACGAAGTGGGCAAGGCCTTCTTCAAGGGTATGGCGCGTGCGCAGATCTCGGTGGAACCGGTGGGCATGCTGAAGATCCTCTTCCATCGTGAAACCCTGGAAGTGCTGGGTGTGCACTGCTTCGGCTATCAAGCCTCGGAGATCGTCCACATTGGCCAGGCGATCATGAACCAGAAGGGTGAAGCCAACAGCATCAAGTACTTCATCAACACCACCTTCAACTACCCGACCATGGCCGAGGCCTATCGGGTTGCCGCGTTCGACGGCCTCAACCGGCTTTTTTGAGCGGCTCCGGCCGGCGGCCTGAGCCGGTCGGGGAGACAGGCTGGGTAGTGGCTTCCGAGTGGCGCTGGCCGAATCGGGAGAGCTTCTAGCGTCTCAGGCGGCAGCAACGAAAAAACCGGCTCTTGGGCCGGTTTTTTCGTTCTCGGGCTACGCCGCGGGCTACTCAGGCTTGCTCCCCTCTCCCGCGTGCGGGAGAGGGGCCGGGGGAGGCGCTAAGGCTCAGCCGCGCAGCGTCTGCACCGCGATGCCGGGGAAGTCGGTGATGATGCTGTCGACACCAAAGTCGGCCAGGCGGCGCATCAGCGCCGGCTCATTGACCGTCCAGACCGATACGTGCAGCCCCTGCTTCTGCGCCTTGATCAGGCGCTCCGGGGCGCACAGCGTCCAATTCAGCGCCAGCAGGTGGCAATCGTAATGCGCTGCTACTTTCAGCGGGTCGAGCCAGGCGTACTCGGCAACCAGACCGAGCTGCAACTGCGGAGTCAGTTCGCGCGCGGCCTTGAGTACCTCCCGCGAGCTGGAGGTGATGGTGATCTGCTCACGCAAACCGAAGCGTTCGACAAGTTCGGCAATGGCCAGCACGGTGCGCGCGGCGCGCACTTTCGAGGCGCTTTTCACCTCCAGCTGCCAATGCTCGAACTTGCACTGCTGGAACAATTCTTCCAGGCGCGGAATGGGGCATGGGCGCACCCAGCCAGGGCCGCCCTTGCGTGCGTCGTACTTCACCAGCTCGGCGGCGTCGTGTTCAACCACCTTGCCGCGCAGGCCGGTGGTGCGCTTGAGTGTTGGGTCGTGGATCACCATCAGTTCGCCGTCGCGCGACAGATGCAGATCCAGCTCGCAGCGGTCGACGCCGTGTTCCAGGCAGCGCTGGAAACTGGCCAGGGTATTTTCCGGGGCTTCGCCCTTGGCGCCGCGATGGCCGTAGATGAGAGTCACTGTTGCTCCTTGGCAGTGTCGAGGTGGCGTGGCTGGTGATGGCGCACGCTGTTGATCACGTGATCGTATTCGAAATAGACGCTGAATTCGCGGTAATCCCAGCGTGTGATCGGCGGCTGGCCGACGGGCTTGTGCTCTTCATCGGCCAGGCCGAAACGCTCCAGTACCGAACGCTTGGACTGGCCTTTGTGCGGCAGGTTGCTGGCGTCGAAATCGGCGCCCTGGCTGCCCAGGGGAATGGTCAGGGTATCGGCGAAGAGAGCAGTAGGGGCGAGCAGGGTGAAAAGCAGAGCGAGACGATACATGGCGGTTCCTTGGCGACTGTCATTCGCGGGCTTGGCGACGCTCCAAAGCCTGCTTCTGCAGGATATGCCGAGCCAGCAACTGGCGCTGTGCGTCGGTCAACGCTTCGAACTCGGTGCCAATCTCGAATTGGCCATCCGCGCGCTGGCTGCAGTGCACCACCTGGCCACGCAGCAAGAGACCGAGCGCCTGCGGCATCAGCACCATCTTGATCGCCAGATGGCTGCCCGGCGCCACGGCCTGGGCGTTATTGAAGCTGATGCCGCCTTCGGACAGCGATACCTGGCGTGGCGCGCCGATGTCGCGCAGCAGGCTCTGTGCCACGGCCTGGCCGAGCAGGTCGATGCGCTTGTTGATCACCTTCAGGTAGTTGGCCAGGGTGCGGTCGCGCTCAGTGATATGGCGCAGCAGATGCTGGGATTCGAAGTCCATCAGGTGCAGGTCGCTGAGCAGGTTGAACAGCGGCGATGGATCGTGAAGCGCGTCGCTGGCATGGGCCTCGGCCCCCGACAGCAGGCTGAATTCCAGTGCGATCGTATCGTCGATACGATAGTATTCGCGGCGATCATCTACATCGTTAGTCGACATGGCGAACCCATGAAAGCGGTGGTGGTCGAAGACCCTGTTGAAAGTCTCGCGAACTGGATGCGTGCCAGGCAAGTGTCGCCGAACAAGCCTCGGTTACGAATGGTAAACGAGCATTGCTCGCTTCGCTCGCCCCTTCGGGGCCACACTGAAGCGCGCTGGCCATAAGCGGCTTTCCACGTGTCTTTAACGCAGCATGCCCGATACGCAGCAGACTTTGAGTTGCTTCTGAGTGTAAGGCTGCTGACCTGGCCCTGCCACAAGGACGTTTTTCTTTCCCCCGAATCTCTCCGACATGTTCAGACCTCTGTTCGTATTCATCGGTACGCGCTACACGCGGGCCAAGCGTCGCAACCACTTCGTCTCCTTCATTTCCCTGACGTCCATGCTCGGCCTCACCCTCGGGGTGATGGTCATGATCCTGGTGCTGTCGGTGATGAATGGTTTCGACCATGAAATGCGCACGCGGGTGTTGGGGATGATTCCCCACGCCACGGTCGAATCGCCGACCCCTGTCAGCGACTGGCCGGCATTGGCGCGACAAGTCGAGCGCCATCCACGCGTCGAGGCGCTGGCACCCTTCACTCAGATGCAGGGTCTGCTGACACATGACGGCAAGGTGCAGAAGGTGCTGATCAATGCCATCGACCCCGAGCAGGAACGCAAGGTGTCGATCATCGACGGTTTCTTCCAGCAGGGTAGTCTCGACAGCCTGCAGCCAGGTGATTTTGCCATGGTCATCGGCGACAAGGCGGCGGCCAAGCTGGGCCTGAAGTTGGGTGACAAGGTCACCTTCGTCGCGCCCGAGGTCACCGTGACCCCTGCCGGCATGTTCCCGCGTCTGAAGCGCTTTACCGTCACCGGCATCTTTCACGTCGGCGCTGGCGAGATCGACGGTGCACTGGCGCTGGCCAACATCAGTGACCTGGCGCGCCTACAGCGCTGGAAGCCGGATCAGGTACAGGGCCTGCGCCTGAAGTTCGATGATCTGTTCCAGGCGCCGCGCAGCGCCTGGGAGATCGCCCAGACCCTCGACGGCGATTTCTACGCCCGCGACTGGACTCGCACCCACGGCAACCTGTACCAGGCCATTCGCATGGAGAAGACCATGATCGGTCTGCTTCTGCTGCTGATCGTCGCGGTGGCCGCGTTCAATATCATTTCCACCCTGGTGATGGTGGTGACCGACAAGAAGGGCGACATCGCCATCCTGCGGACCCTCGGCGCCACGCCGCGACAGATCATGGCCATCTTCATGGTGCAGGGCACTGTGATCGGTGTGGTCGGCACCTTCATCGGCGCCGTGCTGGGGATTATCGCAGCGCTGAACATCAGCAGCCTGATCGCCGGCATCGAACGTCTGCTGGGCATCAAGTTTCTCAATGCCGATGTCTACTTCATCGATTACCTGCCCTCGCAACTGCAGAGCGCCGACGTGGTGATGGTCTGTACCGCGGCGTTGCTGCTGAGCTTCTTCGCCACCCTGTATCCAGCCTGGCGCGCTGCGCGTACCCAGCCGGCCGAGGCCCTGCGCTATGAGTGAGTCCATGAACCAGAACGCCATGAAACAGCACAATGCCGTGCTCAGCTGTCGCAACCTGAGCAAGCGTTACGACGAGGGCCCCGAGTCGGTGGTGGTGCTCGATGGCCTCGAGCTGGAACTCTTTCCCGGTGAACGTGTGGCCATCGTCGGCAGCTCCGGTTCCGGCAAGAGCACCCTGTTGAACATGCTCGGCGGCCTGGATACGCCCAGCGAGGGCAGCGTCTGGCTGGCCGGCGAGCAACTGTCGGCGCTGAGCGAGACCGCTCGAGGTCTGCTGCGCAACCGCGCGCTGGGCTTCGTCTACCAGTTTCACCACCTGCTGGCCGAGTTCACTGCGCTGGAGAACGTCTGCATGCCGCTGTTGATCGGCAAAACGTCGATCAGCGAGGCGCGCGAGCGTGCCACCAAGCTGCTCGAACGCGTAGGGCTTGGCCATCGCCTCAATC
Source organism: Ectopseudomonas toyotomiensis (assembly GCF_017167985.1). Lineage (NCBI taxonomy): Bacteria > Pseudomonadati > Pseudomonadota > Gammaproteobacteria > Pseudomonadales > Pseudomonadaceae > Ectopseudomonas > Ectopseudomonas toyotomiensis. Next base: position 4,041,312 of record NZ_CP070505.1, read on the forward strand.
ACAAGCCGTCAGAACTGTCTGGCGGCGAGCGTCAGCGTGTGGCGATTGCCCGTGCCCTGATCAACCGCCCGGGGCTGGTGCTGCTCGATGAACCCACCGGCAACCTCGACCAGCACACCGCTGAAGGCATTCAGGAACTGATGCGCGAACTCAGCCGCGACTCCAACACCGCGTTTCTGGTGGTGACCCACGACATGCAGCTGGCACGCCAGATGGATCGCGTGCTCAGCCTGCAGGACGGCAAACTGGTGACCCTCTGATGTTTCGTCCGCTAAGTATCTTCATCGGCGCTCGCTACACACGGGCCAAGCGCCGCAACCATTTCATTTCCTTCATTTCGCTGACCTCTATGATTGGTCTGGCGCTTGGCGTGCTGGCGATGATCGTGGTGCTGTCGGTGATGAACGGTTTCCAGAAGGAAATGAGCTCGCGCATTCTCGGCATGGTGCCGCATGCCATGCTCTACGGCGCCGAGCCGGTCGCCGACTGGCGCGCCCTGGCGGACAAGGCCATGGCCAATCCGCAGGTACAGGCCGCGGCGCCTTATGCCGAGCTGGAGGGCATGCTCTCGCATCGCGGACTGATGCAGCCGATCCAGATCCACGGCATCGACCCGGTGGAGGAGGGCAAGGTGTCGATCCTGCCCGAGCACATCCGTCAGGGCAGCCTGAACAATCTGCAGCCGGGTGAGTTTGGCGTGGTGATCGGTGATATCACCGCGCGTCGTTTCGGCCTGCAGGTGGGCGACAAGCTGACCCTGATCATCCCCGAGTTGAGCAGCGCGCCTGGTGGCGTCACGCCGCGCATGCAGCGTCTGAACGTGGCAGCGGTGTTCAAGGTCGGTGCCGAGCTGGACAGCTCACTGGCGCTGATCAACGTCGCCGATGCCGCTGCCATGCAGCGCCTGCCGGAAGGTACGGTGCCGGGTATTCGTCTGGCGCTGAAAGACCTCTATCAGGCGCCACAGGTATCCAAGGCACTGGTCGCCGAACTGGGCGCCGGTTACCGCGCCGATGACTGGACCCATACCCAGGGCAGCCTGTTCAGCGCGATGAAGATGGAAAAGACCATGATCGGTCTGCTGCTGCTGCTGATCGTCGCTGTGGCGGCGTTCAACATCATCGCCACGCTGATCATGGTGGTGGCCGACAAGGGCGGCGACATCGCCATTCTGCGTACTCTGGGCGCCACACCCCGGCAGATCATGGCGATTTTCATGGTGCAGGGTTCGGTCATCGGTCTGGTCGGTACGCTGATCGGCACGGTGCTGGGTGTGCTGGCGGCATTCAATGTCAGCGCGCTGGTGGCCTGGCTGGAGTCGTTTGCCGGTCAGCAGGTGATGAGCTCCGATGTGTATTTCATCAGCAGCCTGCCGTCTGATCTGCAGTGGCTGGACGTGGCGTTGATCTGTTCGGCGGCATTGATCCTGAGTTTCCTCGCCACGCTCTACCCCTCATGGCGGGCGGCGCAGGTGCAGCCGGCCGAAGCGCTGCGCTACGAGTAAGAATGAAAAAGCCGTCAACTTCGACGGCTTCTTCTTTTCAGTGGCGTTCCAGTCGGCGCTTTTCCTGACGCTTGCGCCAGCTACGCTGGACCCACCAGCGCCAGTAGAGCATGGTCAACACATAACCCAGTACGGCGAGAACCAGGCCGGACACGAAGGAGCCGAGGTACAGCGGTTTCCACAGGATGGCCACTTCAGCCGTGATCCATTCCAGGCTCAGCGTCTCCGGCATACGCACCGGCGGTGTTTGCATGATCCATGCGCCCATCTTGTAGGTGCAGTAGAAAATCGGTGGCATGGTGATGGGGTTGGTCAGCCACACCAGACCGATGGAGATTGGCAAGTTGGCGCGCATCGGGATGGCGACGGCGGCGGCGGCCAGCATCTGCATGGGCATGGGGATCATCGCCCAGAACAGGCCGATGGCCATGCCGCGGGCTACCGAATGGCGATTGAGATGCCAGAGATTGGGATCATGAATGAGTTTGCCGAGAAAGCGCAGGGACTTGTTACCCTTGATGCTGTCGGGGTTGGGCATGTAGCGCTTGAATAAACGACGCGGCATGAAGAGTCTCTGGGCAGGCAAAAGCGCCGATATTATGCACGGATTCAGCCTGGCCAGCGTTTCCATATTGTGACCAGAGGTGAGTGCTGGACGCGCTCGCCGTAGCTCGATGAGCAAGGAGAAACCATGCGAACAGGGATGTTGGCGCTGGCCCTGGGGCTATTGATGCTGCGCTTTCTACCGAGTTTGCCACCGGGTTGGCTGTTGCTGGTGGCGGTCGGTGCCGGCCTGGGGTTGCTATTCTCGCGCCTCTATCCGTTGGGGTTCTTACTGTTGGGGTTGGCCTGGGCCTGCAGTTCGGCGCAATCGGCACTGGATGACCGCCTCGATCCGCAACTCGATGGCCGCACCCTGTGGCTGGAGGGCCGCGTGGTTGGTCTGCCGGAGGTGTCCGACGGCGTGGTGCGCTTCCAGTTCGAAGAGGCGCACTCCCGACGTGCCGAGTTGCCGAAAAGGTTACGCCTGGCCTGGTATGGCGGGCCGCCGGTGCAGGGCGGCGAGCGCTGGCGGGTGGCGGTCAACCTGAAGCGTCCACATGGATTGGTCAATCCGCAGAGTTTCGACTATGAAGCCTGGCTGCTGGCCCAGCGCATTGGCGCTACGGGCACGATCAAGTCTGGCCAGCGGTTATCCGCCGCGACGGGCTTGGGGAGTTGGCGCGACGGTCTTCGTCAGCATCTGCTGGCGGCGCCGGCCTTTGAGCGAGAGGGCGCCATTGCCGCTCTGGTCCTGGGTGATGGCTCCGGCCTGAGCGCGAGCGACTGGCGCCTGCTGCAGCACACGGGCACGGTGCATCTGATGGTCATCTCCGGTCAGCATATCGCCCTGCTGGCCGGCTTTCTTTACGGACTGGTGGCGTTGCTGGCGAGAGTCGGCGCCTGGCCAAGGCGCTGGCCCTGGTTGCCTTGTGCCTGTGCGCTGGCCCTGAGTGGGGCTCTGGTCTACGGGATGTTGGCTGGTTTCGAGGTGCCGGTGCGCAGGGCCTGCGTGATGGTTGCGCTGGTGCTGCTCTGGCGCATGCGCTTTCGTCATCTGGGCGCCTGGTGGCCATTGTTGCTGGCCCTGCTCGTGGTGCTGCTACTCGAGCCATTGGCGTCCTTGCAACCTGGCTTCTGGCTATCGTTCTCGGCCGTGGCGATTCTCGCGTTGGTGTTCGGTGGCCGGCTTGGCGTCTGGGGTTGGTGGCGCGGGTTGACGCGTGCGCAGTGGACCATGGCCATTGGTCTGTTGCCGATGATGCTGATTCTCGGTTTGCCGGTCAGCAGTAGCGGGCCGCTGGCTAATCTGGTTGCCGTGCCCTGGGTGGGGCTGGTGGTCGTACCCCTGGCCTTGCTGGGCACTCTGCTGCTACCCGTTCCCATGGTTGGGGAGGGCCTGTTGTGGCTGGCCGGCGGTGCGCTGTATCTGTTGTTCGAACTGCTCAGCGTGATTGCTGCTTGGCTGCCTGCCTGGCTGCCCAGCAATCTGCCGCTCTGGGCCTGGCTACTGGCAGCGGCAGGCGCCTTGTTGCTCCTGCTGCCAGCTGGCGTACCCTTGCGTCTGCCCGGCCTCGCGCTGTTGTTGCCTGCCTTGTTGTTGCCCACACAGCACCTGGACGATGGCCGTGCCGATGTCTGGGTGCTGGACGTGGGGCAAGGGCTGGCGGTGCTGGTGCGTACCCGAGAACACAGCCTGCTGTACGACGCGGGGCCGCGCTTTGGCGATTTCGATACCGGGGAGCGTATCGTCCTGCCTTCCTTGCGGGCGATGAACCTCAGGCGGCTCGATCTGATGCTGCTCAGTCATGCGGATAACGATCACGCCGGCGGCGCAGCGGCGATCAGGGCCGGGATGCCGGTGGCCCGGGTCATCAGTGGCGAGCCGCAGCGTCTGGCCAGGACGCTTGGCGCTGAGGATTGCGAATCAGGACAGCGCTGGCAATGGAACGACGTGACGTTCAGGTTGTGGCAGTGGGACCAGGCCGTGTCCGGCAATCAGCGTTCTTGTGTCTTGCAGATCGAGGCGGCGGGTGAGCGCCTGTTGCTGACCGGTGATATCGATGTCCGCGCCGAACGCGCGCTGATGCAGGCCGACTTTCCCCTGGCGTCGCGGTGGCTACTGGCGCCCCATCACGGCAGTCGCACGTCATCCGGCCAGGCCTTTATCGATGCGGTCGGGGCGCAGCATGTGCTGATCACCCGCAGTCGCCACAATGCCTTTGGCCATCCACACCCGCAGGTATTGGCGCGCTATCAGGCGGCGGGTGTCGAGGTACATGACACGGCGCTCGACGGCGCTCTGCATTTGCGTCTGGGCGAACATGCTGCACCGCATGGGTTGCGACGCGAGCCACGTTTCTGGCGGGAAAAATGAGAACGGCGGCGGTCGGCGGGCGTTGCACCCTGTGCTAGAGTGGCGCCACTTTTTCGAGGGGGATTCTCTACCGTGTGGGAACTGGTCAAAGCTGGCGGCTGGATGATGCTGCCGATCATTCTCTGTTCCATCGCTGCTGCCGGCATCGTCGCCGAGCGCCTGTGGACCCTGCGGCCCGCCCGCGTCACCCCGGCCAATCTGCTGGCTCAGGTGTGGCGCTGGATCAAGGACAAGAAACTCAACAACCAGAAGCTCAAGGAGCTGCGTGAGGACTCGCCGCTGGGGCAGATTCTCGCCGCCGGCCTGGCCAACTCCAAGCATGGTCGCGAGATCATGAAGGAGTGCATCGAGGAGGCCGCTGCCCGCGTCATCCACGAGCTGGAACGCTACCTCAATGCCCTTGGCACCATTGCCGGCATCGCGCCGCTGCTCGGCCTGCTCGGCACCGTGCTGGGCATGATCGAGATCTTCAGCTCCTTCATGGGCTCGGGCATGGCCAACGCGCCGATGCTCGCCGGTGGTATCTCCAAGGCGTTGATCACTACAGCAGCCGGCCTGATGGTGGCGATCCCGGCACTGTTCTTCCACCGCTACCTGCAGCGTCGTGTCGACGAGCTGGTGGTCGGCATGGAGCAGGAAGCGATCAAGCTGGTGGAAATGGTCCAGGGTGATCGCGACGTCGACCTGGGTGAGGGCAAGGCGTGAAATTCCGGCGCAAACCGCGGGAGAACGTCGAGATCAACCTGGCTTCGTTGATCGACGTGGTATTCATCCTGCTGCTGTTCTTCGTGGTCACCACCACCTTCACCCGCGAGACCCAGCTCAAGGTCGACCTGCCCGAGGCAGCCAGTGGCACGCCGCCCGAGCAGACCGAACTGAAGCAGGTCGAGGTGCTGATCGGCGCCGATGGCGCCTACTCGGTCAATGGCAAGGCGCTGCTGGAAAGCAACCTGACTAACCTCATGGCGGCGCTGCAGAAGGAATCCGACGGTGACAACAGCCTGCCGTTGATCATCAGTGCCGACGGCAAGACCCCGCACCAGGCGGTGATCACCGCCATGGATGCGGCCGGCAAGCTGGGCTTCTCGCACCTGCGCATCACCACGGTGGAAGCACAGGAAAATCCTTAAGTGAGCGCTGCTGATCGCTTGCTCGAGGCCTGGTATCGCGGCCACCCGGCGCTGGCGCTGCTACGCCCGCTGGAGTGGCTGTACCGTCGCGTGGTGCAGAGCAAGCGCAGGCGTTTCCTGGCCGGCGAGGGTGATATCTACCGCGCCCCGGTACCGGTGCTGGTGGTGGGCAATATCACCGTGGGTGGCACGGGCAAGACGCCGCTGATCCTCTTTCTCATCGAACACTGCCGCGCTCGTGGCCTCAAGGTCGGCGTGGTCAGTCGTGGCTATGGCGCCACGCCGCCGAGCCTGCCGTGGCGGGTGCGAGCCGATCAATCGGCCGCACAGGCCGGCGACGAACCGCTGTTGATCGTCCAGCGTGCGGGCGTGCCCTTGATGATCGACCCGGATCGCAGTCGCGCCGTGCGTGCGCTGCTGGCCGAAGAACCACTGGATCTGATCCTCTGCGACGATGGCCTGCAGCACTACCGTCTGGCGCGTGACCTGGAGCTGGTGCTGATCGATGCCGCCCGTGGCCTGGGTAATCGCCGCTGCCTGCCGGCCGGGCCACTGCGTGAGCCGGTCGAGCGTCTCAGTGAGGTGGACGCCGTGCTGTTCAACGGTGCCGAGGCGGATCGCGCCGATGGCTACGCCTTTCGCCTGCAGCCGACCGCACTGGTCAATCTGGTCAGCGGTGAGCGCGTCGGCCTCGATCATCTGTCGCCCGGTCAGGCCGTGCATGCGGTGGCTGGCATCGGCAACCCGCAGCGTTTCTTCAATACCCTCGAAGCGCTAAACTGGCGGCCGGTTCCGCACCCCTTTGCCGACCATGCCCAGTACGATGCCGCCCAGCTCAGCTTCGAGCCGCCGCTGCCCCTGCTGATGACGGAAAAGGATGCGGTGAAATGCCGGGCCTTCGCCGCCACCGACTGGTGGTACCTGGCCGTCGACGCCGTGCCCACGCCGGCTTTCGTCGACTGGCTGGATGGAGAGCTGGCCCGCCTCATACCGGGGTCCTGATGACCCCAGCAAGGATTCCACCATGGACCTTAAACTGCTCGACATTCTCGCCTGCCCGATCTGCAAGGGCCCGCTGCAGCTCTCCGAAGACAAGACCGAACTGATCAGCAAGGGCGCTGGCGTGGCCTACCCGATCCGCGACGGCATTCCGGTAATGCTGGAAAGCGAAGCGCGCACCCTGACCACCGACGAGCGTCTGGACAAGTAAATGAGCGCAGCCTTCACCGTCGTCATTCCCGCCCGCTACGCCTCCACCCGCCTGCCTGGCAAGCCGCTGCAGGACATCGCTGGCAAGCCCATGGTGCAGCATGTCTGGGAGCAGGCGAAGAAGAGTTCGGCCAGCCGCGTGGTGATCGCCACCGACGATGCGCGCATCGTCGAGGCATGTAAGGCTTTCGGCGCCGAGGTGCTGCTGACCCGCGAGGATCACAACTCCGGCACCGACCGCCTGGCCGAAGTGGCTACCCAGCTCGGCCTGCCGGCCGATGCCATTGTGGTCAACGTGCAGGGTGACGAGCCGCTGATTCCCCCATCGATCATCGATCAGGTGGCGGCCAACCTGGCGGCCAACCCGCAGGCAGGCATCGCCACCCTGGCCGAGCCCATCGAGGACGTCACCGCGCTGTTCAACCCCAATGTGGTCAAGGTGGTCGCCGACAAGAATGGCCTGGCCCTGACCTTCAGCCGCGCGCCGCTGGCCTGGGCGCGAGACGCCTTTGCCAAGAGTCGCGATGTGCTACCTGCCGGCGTGCCTTATCGCCGTCATATCGGCATCTACGCCTACCGCGCGGGCTTCCTGCATGACTTCGTCGCCTGGGGCCCGTGCTGGCTGGAAGACACCGAGTGCCTGGAGCAACTGCGCGCGCTGTATCACGGCGTGCGTATCCATGTCGCCGATGCCCTCGAAGCGCCGGCCGCCGGTGTGGATACCGCCGAAGACCTGGAGCGGGTGCGCCACCTGTTGGGGGCCTGATGAAGGTTCTGTTCGTCTGCCTGGGCAACATCTGTCGTTCGCCCACGGCCGAGGGCGTGTTTCGCCACAAGCTGCGCGCGGCTGGTCTTGATGATCGGGTGTTAGTGGATTCCGCCGGCACCGGCGACTGGCATGTGGGCAAGGCGCCGGACAGTCGCACGCGCCAGGCTGCGCTGCGCCGTGGCTATGATCTGTCCGCGCAGCGTGCGCGCCAGGTCGAGGCCGCCGATTTCCAGCGCTTCGACCTGATCCTGGCCATGGACCAGAGCAACCTGCGCAACCTCAAGGTGCTGCGCCCGGCTGACGCACGTGCCGATCTGGATCTGTACTTGCGTCGGTATGAACTGGCACTGGATGAGGTGCCCGATCCCTACTACGGCGGCGAGGATGGCTTCGAGCAGGTGCTGGACCTGATCGAACAGGCCAGTGACGCGTTGCTGATCGAGATCAGGGGACGCCTGTGAGTCTGAATCTGCAGAGCGACGTGTCGCTCAAGGCCTTCAACAGCTTTGGTGTCGATGTGCATGCACGGCGTTTCGCCGAAGCCCACGATGATGACGATGTGCGCGAGGCGCTGAACCTGGCAAATCAGCAGGGCTTGCCGCTGCTGGTGATCGGCGGTGGCAGCAACCTGCTGCTGACCCGCGATGTCGAGGCGCTGGTGCTGCGCATGGCCAGCCGTGGTATTCGTATCCTCGAGGACGACGGCGAGCAGGTGCTGGTGGAGGCCGAAGCTGGTGAGCCCTGGCATCCCTTCGTGCAATGGAGTCTGGCGCAGGGCCTCAATGGCCTGGAAAACCTCAGTCTGATTCCCGGCACCGTCGGCGCTGCGCCGATGCAGAACATCGGCGCCTATGGTGTGGAGATCAAGGATCTGTTCGCCGGCCTGACCGCTCTGGATCGGCACACCGGCGAGCTGCGCGACTTCGCGCTGGAAGAATGCGCCTTCGCCTACCGCGACAGTCTGTTCAAGCGCGAAGCCGGGCGCTGGTTGATCCTGCGCGTGCGCTTTCGTCTGAGCCGTCTGGCTTCGCTGCGTCTGGATTACGGTCCGGTGCGTCAGCGCCTGGCTGAGATGGGCATCGAGGCACCGACTGCAAGCGATGTCAGCCGGGCGATCTGCGCCATTCGCAGCGAAAAGCTGCCAGATCCCGCCGAGCTGGGTAACGCCGGCAGCTTCTTCAAGAATCCGGTGGTGCCATTCGAACTGGCCGAGCGTATTCGCGCCGAGCATGCCGATCTGGTCAGCTATCCGGCTGGAGCTGGCCTGGCCAAGCTGGCCGCCGGTTGGCTGATCGAGCGGGCAGGGTGGAAGGGCGCGCGTGAGGGCGATGCCGGCGTGCATCGTTTGCAGGCGCTGGTGCTGGTCAACTACGGCAACGCCACGGGTGCGCAGCTGCTGCGGCTGGCGCAGCGTATCCAGGCCGATATCCTGGCGCGTTTTGGCGTAACGCTGGAAATCGAACCCAACGTGCTTTGATCTGTGGGGCGGACGTGAACCGGTGAATGCCGCTCCCGGATTGCATCCGGGCTACCAGTGACGGAAATGAAAAAGGGGATGCCTAGGCATCCCCTTTTTTTTGTTACCGCAGAAGGATCAAGCCTGAGGCTTGACCTCCTCCTTGTCGGCTTGAGTTTCTTCTTCCGGCTGCGCTTGCTCTACCGCTTCGCTCACGCTTTGCTCGCTGACGACAGAGGTGGCTTCGGCCTCAGCGACCGGCTCGACTACAGGAGCTGTTTCGACTAAAGCGGCTTCGGCTTCTGCCGGGGCGCTTGCTTCAGCGACCGGAGCGGCGTCGACTACTGGGGCAGCTTCTACAGCCGGGGCTGCAGCGGCGGCCTGTGCAGCTTCGCGCGCCAGGCGCTCAGCTTCACGCTGACGACGACGCACTTCGCGCGGGTCGTTCGGCGCACGGCCAGTGGTATTGGCCGGAATCGGTGCGGCAGCAGGTGCTTGTTCGACCGGTGCCGGAGCAGGCTCCTGGGCAATTTCGACAGTCGGCTCAGCTTGAGCGACCGGTTCGGCAACTGGCGCTTCAACGGCAGCAGGGGTTTCGACTGCGGCCGGTTCTGCCTCAACTGCTTTCTCTGCGACCGGAGCGGCTTCGACCACTTCACTCACAGCAGCCTCGGCTTGCGCCTCGACCGGTTGAACAGCTGGTGCTTCTTCAACCTGAACAGACGGTGCTTCGACGGCCGGGGCTTTGCTGACCGGAGCCTCGCTGGCAATGGCTTCGCTGCTGTCGACGCTTTCTGCAACCACGGCGGCGGCAGTAGCCACGGCAACCGGGGTGACGGCCTGGGCGTCGTTACCGGCAGCTTCGCTGTTCTCGGCGCTCTCGATCAGGTTGCCATCGGCATCACGCTGACGTTCGCGACGATTGCTGCGACGACGTTGACCGCGGGAACGGCGACGTGGACGCTCGCCATCGTTGCTGTCCTGCTCATCGTCCTGCATCTGCTCTTCGTTCGGCAGTGCTTCGTCCTGCAGGGCCTCGGTTTGCTCGGTACGCGGCTGACGCTCTTCACGCGGTTGACGCTGACGCTCCTGACGTTCACCGCGCGGCTGGCGCTCGGCACGCTCTTCGCGTTGCTCGTTACCAGCATCGGCATCGAGTGGTTCACGCAGTTCACGCACGCGCTCTTCACGCGGGGCACGCTCTTCGCGCGGCTTGCGCTCACGGCGATTTTCCTGACCTTCGCGCGGCTCGCGTGGGGCGCGCTCTTCACGTGGTTGACGCTCTTCGCGAGGTTGGCGTTCTTCACGCGGTTCACGGGCCTGACGCTCTTCACGCGGGGCGCGCTCTTCGCGAGGCTTGCGCTCCTCGTCGCGGCGACCGCCACGGTTACGGCTCTGCTGACGACCGTTGCGGCGCTCTTCGCGCGGCGGACGCTCGTTGCTCTTCTTCTCGACTACTGCGGGCTGGGCTTCTTCTTCCTTGCCGGCGAACAGGCTGACCAGAGACTTCACCAGGCCCTTGAACAGGCTCGGCTCAGGCGCTTTGGTCGGAGTCAGCGGTGCTTGAGGCTCGGCAGCGACCGGGGCACTGCTGCGCGGTGCGGCCTTGATCGCGGCTTCCTGGCGAACCAGGGTGCGCGTGGCGGCGGCCGGCTGGGCGGCGGTTTCTTCGGTTTCCGCAGTGGCGGCGATTTCGTAGCTGGTCTGGCCGCTCAGGGCTTCCGGGCTGTCGTCACGCAGACGCTGCACTTCGAAATGCGGGGTTTCCAGGTGATCGTTCGGCAGGATCACGATACGCGCACGGGTGCGCAGTTCGATCTTGGTGATCGAGTTGCGCTTCTCGTTGAGCAGGAAGGCGGCGACCGGGATCGGTACCTGAGCGCGGACTTCGGCGGTGCGATCCTTCAGCGCTTCTTCTTCGATCAGGCGCAGGATGGCCAGCGACAGGGATTCGACGTCACGGATGATACCTTGGCCGTTGCAGCGTGGGCAGACGATGCCGCTGGTCTCGCCGAGGGACGGACGCAGGCGCTGACGGGACATTTCCAGCAGGCCGAAGCGCGAGATGCGGCCGACCTGAACGCGGGCGCGGTCGGCTTCCAGGGCTTCACGCACCTTCTCTTCGACGGCGCGCTGGTTCTTGGCCGGGGTCATGTCGATGAAATCGATGACGATCAGACCGCCGATGTCGCGCAGACGCAGCTGGCGGGCGATTTCTTCGGCCGCTTCCAGGTTGGTCTGCAGCGCGGTTTCCTCGATGTCGCTGCCCTTGGTGGCGCGCGCCGAGTTGATGTCGATGGAAACCAGGGCCTCGGTTGGGTCGATGACGATGGAACCACCGGACGGCAGCTTCACTTCACGCTGGAAGGCGGTTTCGATCTGGCTTTCGATCTGGAAGCGGTTGAACAGCGGCACGCTGTCTTCATACAGCTTGATCTTGCTGGCGTACTGCGGCATCACCTGCTGGATGAAGGAGAGGGCTTCTTCTTGGGCTTCGACGCTGTCGACCAGCACTTCGCCGATATCCTGGCGCAGGTAGTCGCGGATGGCGCGGATGATGACATTGGATTCCTGATAGATCAGGAACGGGGCAGGGCGGCTGGTGGAGGCTTCTTTAATGGCGCTCCACAGTTGCAGCAGGTAGTCGAGGTCCCACTGCATTTCTTCGCTGGAGCGGCCCAGGCCGGCAGTGCGCACGATCAGGCCCATGTCGGCCGGAGCGTTGAGGCCATTCAGCGCTTCACGCAGTTCGTTGCGCTCTTCACCTTCGATGCGGCGGCTGATGCCGCCGGCACGCGGGTTGTTCGGCATCAGCACCAGGTAACGACCGGCCAGGCTGATGAAGGTGGTCAGGGCTGCGCCCTTGTTGCCGCGCTCTTCTTTCTCGACCTGGACGATGACTTCCTGGCCTTCCTTGAGCACGTCCTTGATGTTGACGCGGCCGCCTTCAGGGGCTTTGGAGAAGTATTCGCGGGAGATTTCTTTAAGGGGGAGGAAGCCGTGGCGTTCGGAGCCGAAGTCGACGAAAGCGGCTTCGAGGCTGGGTTCAACGCGGGTGATGCGGCCTTTGTAGATGTTGGCCTTTTTTTGTTCACGGGCGCCGGACTCGATGTCCAGGTCGTAGAGTTTTTGGCCATCTACCAGGGCAACACGCAACTCTTCAGGCTGAGTCGCGTTAATTAGCATTCTTTTCATGTGGTACCAATGGGTTCCGGGGCTAGCGGAAGCCACGTTAGGCACACACGACTCTCAGGGTCGGTGTCAGGCGCGTCAGAAACGGTCGTAAATCGTTCCACTGTCTAGCGACGGTCAGCCATTATCAGGCCGCGGTCGCGACGGACGTCTCCTGCTTGCTGTGGTGACAGAAAGCACTCAGTCAGGAAGAGGAATCAACTGGCGGTAGCGGACGAGATGAGGCGTCTTTGATCAAGCGATATGCTACGCAGTCCGACAGTTGTACATCTCCACCCTACACGTATCGCTGAAAATCGGGTGCCGCGCGCGGATTCCGCAGCGGTTGTCAGTTACCGCGACCGCCCGGTGGGCGAATCGCGCATCATACTCAAGGCTTTATTTCCGAAGTCTTCGTGGCCTTTTGCGGCCTTTCTAACCTGAAGAATCCGTCGGACGGCCTCACGTCCAAATACGTTTGCGCGGGCAGGGGATGGCAAGTTTGGCATTCATCCGCAAGCCAGGCCGCTTTTGGCGGCGTTCGCGACTATAGCAGCAATGATTAAGTGCTTCAATTCCATAAAAAATTGTTATGATTGCGCGATGACTACTCCTGCCTCTCCAACCTCCGGCGTTCAGCTGATCGAGGTTGCACCGGAACTCGCCGGCCAACGCATCGACAACTTCCTCAGGACACAGCTCAAGGGCGTGCCCAAGACCCTGATTTACCGCATTCTGCGCAAGGGCGAAGTGCGCGTGAACAAGGGGCGGATCAAGCCCGAGTACAAGCTCCAGGCTGGTGACGTGGTGCGCGTGCCGCCGCTGCGCTTGGCCGAGCGCGATGAGCCCGAGCCGCTGGCGCAGGGGCTGCTGCAGCGCCTAGAAGCCGCCATCGTTTATGAGGACAAGGCGCTGATCGTGTTGAACAAGCCAGCCGGTATCGCCGTGCATGGTGGCAGCGGCTTGAATTACGGGGTGATCGAGGCGTTTCGCCAGTTGCGTCCCGATGCCAAGGATCTGGAGCTGGTGCACCGCCTCGATCGTGATACGTCCGGCCTGCTGATGATCGCCAAGAAGCGCAGCATGCTGCGCCATCTGCATGAGGCATTGCGCGGCGATGGCGTGGACAAGCGCTACATGGCGCTGGTGTGCGGCCACTGGGCGACCGCCAAGAAGCAGATCGCCGCGCCGCTGCTGAAAAGCAACCTGCGCTCCGGCGAGCGTATGGTCGAGGTGAATCCCGAGGGCAAGGAGGCGCTCACGGTATTTCGCGTGCTGCGCCGTTTCGGTGAGTTCGCCACGCTGGTCGAAGCCAGGCCGATCACTGGTCGTACCCATCAGATTCGTGTGCACGCCCAATACGCGGGTCATGGTATCGCTGGTGACAGCAAATACGGCGACGACGACTTCTCCCGCGAGATTCGCGAGCTGGGCGGCAAGCGGCTGTTCCTGCATGCCTACGAGTTGCACGTGCCGCTGCTCGATGGCGGCGTGCTGAAGCTCGAGGCGCCGGTGGATGAGATGTGGGCGAAGACCCTGGAGCGTCTGAGTGCCTGATTATCAGCTACTGATTTTCGATTGGGACGGCACTCTGGTGGATTCCATCGGCCGTATCGTCGAGGCCATGCACCGTGCTGCCGATGTGGCGTGCGTTCCGCGCTGCACCGATGTCGCGGTGCGCGGGATCATTGGTCTGGAGCTGGGTGTGGCGATTCGCACGCTTTACCCGGAACTCGATGAGCCGCTGCGAATCGAAACCATCCGGCGTGCCTACAGCGAGCAGTATCTGGCGCTGGAAACCGAGCCGTCGCCACTGTTCGGGGGGGTGCGCGAGTCGCTCGAGGTCTTTCGTGATCAGGGTTATCGTCTTGCCGTGGCCACCGGCAAGGGGCGAAAGGGGTTGCATCGGGTGCTGGCTGACAAGGGTTGGCTGGATTACTTCGATATCACCCGTTGCGCCGACGAGACGGCAAGCAAGCCCGATCCGCTGATGCTGCATGAGATTCTTGCGCATTGCCGGGTGCAGCCCGAGCGCGCGCTGATGGTGGGGGATTCGACCTTCGATCTGCTGATGGCGCGCAATGCCGGGATGGATGCCGTGGCGGTAGGTTTCGGTGCGCAGCCGTTGTCGGTGCTGCGCGAGTGCTCGCCGCGTTTGGCGATCAATGAATTCAATGAGCTGCGTGCATGGCTGGAAGGCCGTCATGCGCAGCGTCCTGCAGAGGTGAGTGAGCATGTCGGATGAGTGGAAGTCATCGTCTTCGTCGGGCGAGGATGCCAAAAGCTGGAAGTTGCTGGAAAAGGCACTGCTTTCCAGTGTTCAGGAGCAGCGTCGCTCGCGTCGCTGGGGCATCTTTTTCAAGCTGCTGACCTTTATCTATCTGTTCGGTGCGCTGGCGCTGGTGCTGCCGGTGCTCGACCTGAAAAAAGCCTCAACCACTGAGGCGCATACCGCGCTGATCGAAATTCGCGGCATGATCGCTGACCGTGAAGAGGCCAGTGCCGACAAGGTGGTGGGCAGTCTGCGTGCTGCCTTCGAAGACACCAATACCAAAGGTGTGATCCTGCGCATCAATAGCCCGGGCGGCAGTCCGGTGCAGTCTGGCTACATCTATGACGAGATCCGTCGTTTGCGCGGCGAATATCCGCAGACCAAGGTCTATGCGGTGATCAGTGATCTGGGTGCCTCCGGTGCCTACTACATCGCCAGTGCGGCTGATGAGATCTATGCCGACAAAGCCAGCTTGGTCGGCTCCATCGGTGTCACGGCAGCCAGTTTCGGCTTCGTCGAAACCATGGAGAAGCTTGGTGTGGAGCGCCGGGTTTATACCTCGGGCGAGCACAAGGCATTTCTCGATCCGTTCCAGCCACAGAAAGAAGAGGAAACCCGCTTCTGGAAAGGGGTGCTGGACACCACGCATCGCCAGTTCATCGAAAGCGTGAAGAAGGGGCGTGGTGAGCGTCTCAAGGCGGACGAGCATCCCGAACTGTTCTCGGGCTTGGTCTGGTCGGGTGAGCAGGCGCTGCAGTTGGGTTTGGTCGATGCGCTGGGTAGTGCCAGTTATGTGGCGCGCGAGGTGATTGGTCAGAAAGAGATGGTCGACTTCACTCAGCGTGATACGCCATTTGATCGCTTCGCCAAGCGACTGGGTACCAGTGTGGCGGATCGCATCGCGTTGTGGATGGGCTTCCAGGGGCCGACGCTGCGCTGACAGGTAAAGGGAGGGCCCGCTGAGCGGGCCTTCTTCATTGAGGGCTCAGAGGGTGTTTACAAGATAGGCGAACGAAGGCAAGACAAGGCGAAAATGATCGAGAAAGCGGAGTTTACGTGCTGTAAATGAGCATTTCGAGATCGTTTTCAACGCAGTATTGCCAAGTGCAGCCATTTTGTAGACGCCCTCTCAAGGAATCTCGACGCCTTCGTTCAGTAGCATGTCCACCAGGCGAATCAGCGGCAGGCCGATCAGGCTGGTGGCGTCCTCTCCTTCGGTGCTGCGAAACAGGCTGATGCCCAGGCCTTCCGATTTGAAGCTGCCGGCGCAGTCGAACGGCTGTTCGCGCTGCAGGTAGCGCAGGATTTGCTCATCGCTGAGTTGGCGAAAGTGCACGGTGAAGGGCACGCATTCGACCTGGCATTTGCCGGTGTTCGAGTTGAGGAGTGCCAGGCCGGTGAGGAAGGTGACGCTGCTGCCGCTGGCGGCGCGCAGCTGTTGCTGGGCTCTCGGCAGGTTGTGGGGCTTGCCGAGTATTTGTCCATCGCCGAGTACGGCGACCTGGTCCGAGCCGATGATCAGGTGGTCAGGATGGCTGGCGGCGAGGGCGTGGGCCTTTTCTTCGGCCAGGCGCTTGACCAGGTCGATGGCTGCTTCACTCTCGCGGCGGCTTTCATCGATGCTCGGTGACTGCCAGGTAAAGGCCAGTTGCAGGCGTTCGAGCAGCTCGCGGCGATAGGGTGAGCTGGAGGCGAGCAGCAGCGCGGGCATGTTCTCTTCCTTTATATAGATGAGCGAGGAATTCTACTGATCGACACCATTCGAAGACAGGCCGAATTTCCTTTGACATGGGCAGGGTGCATCCCTAGAATGCTGCGCCTATGTTGAATGGGCCGATTCCACCTCACGTTGATCCGCGCAAGCTAGCCGACCGCGAAGCTACCCTCGAAGGGCAGCTCGAACTGGCCAGCCTGCCGCGTCTCTGCGACCCGCTTGCCGATACGGCGGGTGTGGTGCAGGCGAAGTTTCATTTCGCCCGTGACGAGCAGAAAACCGTGGTTATCCGCAGTGAGCTCGAGGTTGAGGTCAAAATGGTCTGCCAGCGTTGTCTGGAGCTGGTCGCGCTACCCATACGCAGCGAATGTGAATACGCCGTGGTTCGGGTTGGAGCGAACACTCAGTCCTTGCCGAAGGGCTACGACGTGCTGGAAGTGGGCGAAGAGCCGCTGGAGCTGCTTGGTCTGGTCGAGGAAGAGTTGCTTCTCGCCTTGCCCATCGTTCCTGCTCATGCCCCAGGTGATTGCCAGCAGCCGGACGGTCTCGATGAGCCCGAGCCGGGCGAGGACGAGGTATCGCGGTCCAACCCGTTCAGTGTATTGGCGCAGTTAAAGCGTGACCCAAACGTTTAGGAGTTAATGAGTTATGGCTGTTCAGCAGAACAAAAAATCCCGTTCCGCCCGCGACATGCGTCGTTCGCACGACGCCCTCGAGGCCAGCACCCTGTCCGTAGAGAAGAGCACCGGTGAAGTTCACCTGCGCCACCACGTTTCTCCGGAAGGCGTGTACCGCGGTCGCAAAGTGATCGACAAGGGCGCTGACGAGTAATCCTTGTCTGCCTCGATCATCGCGATTGATGCAATGGGTGGGGACTTCGGTCCCCACTGCATTGTTCCGGCCTGCATTTCTGCGCTGGCCGAGTTCCCCTCGTTGCACCTGGCCCTCGTCGGCCAAGCTCCCCTCATCGAAGAACAGCTCGCTCGCCAGTCCGGCGTCGATCGCTCGCGCCTGCAGGTTCATCACGCCAGTGAAGTGATCGCCATGGACGAACGTCCGGCTCAGGCGCTGCGCGGCAAGCCCGATGCCTCGATGCGCGTGGCGTTGGAGCTGGTGCGTCAGCGCCAGGCGCATGCCTGCGTCAGTGCCGGCAATACCGGAGCGCTGATGGCGCTGTCGCGTTACGTGCTGAAGACGCTGCCGGGTATCGATCGGCCGGCCATGGTCAGCCCGATTCCCACCGAGCGCGGTCACTGCTACCTGCTGGATCTGGGCGCCAATGTCGATTGCAGTGCCGAGCACCTCTATCAGTTCGCGATCATGGGCGCTGTGGCGGCCGAGACGCTGGGCGTGTCTCGGCCGCGGGTCGCCTTGCTCAATGTCGGTACCGAAGACATCAAGGGCAATCAGCAGGTCAAGCTGGCGGCCAATATGCTGCAGCAGGCGCATGGGCTGAACTTCATCGGCTACATAGAGGGTGACGGCATGTATCGCGGTGAAGCCGATGTCGTGGTGTGCGACGGTTTTGTTGGCAATATCCTGCTCAAATCCAGCGAAGGCCTGGCCAAGATGATCACGGGGCGGGTCGAGACGCTGTTCAGCGATGGGTTGTTCGCCCAGGCGATAGGTGCCCTGGCGATGCCGTTGCTGCGACGCCTGAAGGCTGATCTGGCGCCGGCACGGCACAATGGTGCGAGCTTTCTCGGGCTGCAGGGCATCGTGGTCAAGAGTCATGGTGCGGCTGGTCAGGAAAGCTTTCAGAGTGCCATTCGCTGTGCGCTGCGCGAGGTGCAGGAGAATTTGCCGCAGCGACTGCATGGTCGCCTCGAGGACTTGTTGCTGTAAACTCGTCACGTTTTCAGGGCATGGGCTGTGGCGGAATGTGACCGCGGCACGCAGCCTGTCATCCAACTGTCAGTTTGCTGCGCCAGGCTCGCCTGGCGTTGGTTTTTCGACTCAAGGGACCTATTCATGTCTGCATCCCTCGCATTCGTCTTCCCCGGTCAAGGCTCGCAAGCCCTGAGCATGCTTGCCGACCATGGTGCCCAGCAGAAGCTGGTGCTCGATACTTTCGGCGAAGCTTCCGAAACGCTCGGCTACGACCTCTGGGCGCTGACCCAGCAAGGCCCGGAAGAACAGCTGAACCAGACCGACAAGACCCAGCCGGCCATTCTTACGGCTTCCATCGCGCTGTGGCGTCTTTGGCAGGCAGAGGGTGGTGCCAAGCCGGCTTTCGTTGCCGGTCACAGCTTGGGTGAGTATTCCGCGCTGGTCGCCGCTGGCAGCATCGCTTTTGTCGATGCCGTGAAGCTGGTAGAGCGTCGTGGTCAATTGATGCAGCAGGCTGTGCCGGCCGGGCAGGGCGGCATGGCCGCCATCCTCGGTCTGGAGGATGCCGACGTACTGGCCGCCTGCGCCGAAGCAGCGCAGGGCGATGTGGTCAGTGCGGTGAATTTCAATGCGCCTGGCCAGGTGGTGATCGCCGGTAGCGCTGCTGCTGTCGAGCGCGCCATCGAGGCATGCAAGGCCCGTGGCGCCAAGCGCGCCATGGCGCTGCCGGTCAGCGTACCGTCGCATTGCGCGCTGATGAAACCGGCCGCCGAGCGTTTCGCCGAGTCGGTGGAAGCGCTGAGCTGGCAGGCACCGCAAATCCCGCTGGTGCAGAACGTCAGTGCCGCCGTGGTGTCCGATCTGGCCACCCTGAAGGCTGATCTGCTGGCGCAGCTGTACAGCCCGGTACGCTGGGTCGAGTCGATGGTGCGTCTGTCCGAACAGGGCGTGACCGATCTGATCGAATGCGGCCCTGGCAAGGTGCTGAGCGGCCTGAACAAGCGCTGCGTCAAAGGCATCAATACTCACAACCTGGATACCCCGGATGCTTTTGCTGCCGCTCGCGCAGCCCTGGCTTGAGCAAGGAGAACGAACATGAGTCTGCAAGGTAAAGTCGCACTGGTCACCGGCGCCAGCCGTGGTATCGGTCAGGCAATCGCTCTGGAACTGGGTCGTCAGGGCGCCATCGTCATCGGCACTGCGACCAGCGCCTCGGGTGCCGAGCGTATCGCCGAAACCCTCAAGGCCAATGGCGTCGAAGGCGCCGGTCTGGTGCTCGACGTGAGCAACGACGAATCGGTTGCCACCACCCTTGAACACATCCAGCAACATCTTGGTCAGCCGTTGATCCTGGTCAATAACGCCGGTATCACCCGTGACAATCTGATGCTGCGCATGAAGGACGACGAGTGGCATGACGTCATCAACACCAACCTGAACAGCCTCTACCGTCTGTCCAAGGCCGTGCTGCGCGGCATGACCAAGGCGCGTTTCGGGCGCATCATCAACATCGGCTCCGTGGTCGGTGCGATGGGCAATGCCGGTCAGGTCAACTACGCTGCAGCCAAGGCTGGTCTGGAAGGTTTCAGCCGCGCGCTGGCGCGTGAAGTCGGTTCGCGCGGTATCACGGTCAACTCGGTGGCCCCAGGTTTCATCGACACCGACATGACCCGTGAGCTGCCGGAAGGCCAGCGCGACGCGCTGCTGACGCAGATTCCGCTGGGCCGTTTGGGGCAGGCCGAAGAGATCGCCAAGGTAGTCGGTTTCCTGGCTTCCGATGGCGCAGGCTATGTCACTGGGGCTACTATCCCGGTGAACGGCGGTATGTACATGAGCTAAAAAGGGCGCCTCCGAATGCCCGGAGGCTCTCGAATGTGACGCGAGCCATCAGAAAACTGTCATAGTGGCTGTCTAAAATCCGTTATAAAGCTGCAACAGGTTTATAGACAGATCGTTGAAGTGTTCCTGGGGGCTCCCCGGCATTCAGCTTGAAATGCTAAAAACCCTTTCTATACACTTGGCCGCTACCAGCTGCCTGGATTTGTCCAATAGGAGTGAAAACAAGGTATGAGCACCATCGAAGAACGCGTCAAGAAAATCGTTGCTGAGCAACTTGGCGTCAAGGAAGAGGAAGTAACCAACAGCGCTTCCTTCGTCGAAGACCTGGGTGCCGACTCTCTTGACACCGTTGAGCTGGTGATGGCTCTCGAGGAAGAATTCGAGACCGAGATCCCGGACGAGCAAGCTGAGAAAATCACCACCGTTCAAGAAGCTATCGACTACGTGACTGCCCACGCGCAATAAGTCACCGTCAGCTTTCTGATCGAGAAAAGCCGCACTGCCCTCATCAGGCGTGCGGTTTTTCTTTACGTGCAGGGCGCATGTGGCGCCTGAGTAGAACAAGAGGAGATTGCTGTGTCGCGTAGACGCGTCGTGGTTACCGGTATGGGCATGCTGTCGCCGCTGGGTAACGATGTGCCGAGCAGCTGGCAGGGCATTTTGGCCGGGCGCAGTGGCATCGGTCTGATTGAGCACATGGACCTGTCGGCCTACTCCACCCGTTTTGGCGGGTCGCTCAAGGGCTTCAATGTCGAGGAATATCTCTCTGCCAAGGAGGCGCGCAAGCTCGACCTGTTCATCCAGTACGGTCTCGCTGCCTGCTTCCAGGCCGTGCGTGATTCAGGGCTGGACATCACTGACGCCAATCGTGAGCGTATCGGTGTGGCCATGGGCTCCGGCATCGGCGGCCTGACCAATATCGAGAACAACTGCAAATCGTTGCACGAGCAAGGGCCGCGGCGCATTTCGCCGTTCTTCGTGCCTGGCTCGATCATCAACATGATTTCCGGCTTCCTGTCGATCCACCTGGGTCTGCAGGGGCCTAACTACGCCATCGCCACGGCGTGCACTACCGGCACGCACTGCATCGGCATGGCCGCGCGCAACATTGCCTATGGCGAAGCCGATGTGATGGTCGCCGGCGGCGCCGAGATGGCCGCCTGCGGCCTCGGCATGGGCGGCTTCGGTGCCGCGCGTGCGCTGTCGACGCGTAACGACGAGCCGACCAAGGCCAGCCGTCCGTGGGACAAGGGTCGTGACGGCTTCGTGCTGTCCGACGGTTCCGGCGCCCTGGTGCTGGAAGAGCTGGAGCACGCCAAGGCGCGTGGCGCCACCATCCATGCCGAGCTGATCGGCTTCGGCATGAGCGGCGATGCTTTCCACATGACCTCGCCTCCCGAAAACGGTGCCGGTGCCGCACGCTGCATGGCAGCTGCCCTGCGTGACGCGGGCATCAATGCCGATCAGGTGCAGTACATCAACGCCCACGGCACGTCGACCTCAGCTGGTGACCTCGCCGAGGCGGCTGCGGTGAAGAGCGTGTTCGGTGATCATGCCTACAAGCTGTCGGTCAGCTCGACCAAATCCATGACCGGCCACCTGCTCGGTGCGGCAGGTGCGGTGGAGGCGATCTTCAGCGTGCTGGCGATCCGTGATCAGGTAGCGCCGCCGACCATCAACCTGGACGAGCCGGACGAAGGCTGCGACCTGGACTTCGTGCCGCATCAGGCCAAGGCCATGCCGATCGAAATCGCCCTGTCGAACTCCTTCGGCTTCGGCGGCACCAACGGCTCGCTGCTGTTCCGTCGGTACCACGGCTGATGCTGAGCTGGGTCAACGGCGCGCCCGGCGAGCAATTGTCGGTTCGTGACCGTGGCCTGGCTTACGGCGATGGTCTGTTCGAGACCATCGCCGTGCGTGGCGGGCGCATCCCGCTGCTGGCGCGGCATATGGCGCGCCTTGCCGATGGCTGTCGGCGCCTGTTCATCCCCCTCGACCTGGTTCTCATTGAGCACGAGCTGCAGGCGTTCGCCGGGCAGCTGGGCGAGGGCGTGGCCAAGCTGATCGTCAGCCGCGGTGAGGGCCAGCGTGGCTACGCGCCGCCGCAACCCTGTCAGCCGCTGCGCATCCTGCAGGCGGCGCCGCTGCCGCAGTATCCCGCTGCGTATGCCGAGCAGGGCGTGCGTCTGTTTCCCTGCAAGACGCGTCTGGCCGAGCAACCGCTGCTGGCCGGGCTCAAACACCTCAATCGCCTGGAGCAGATACTGGCGCGCGCCGAATGGCAGGACCTCGAGTGCGCCGAAGGCTTGATGCGCGATAGCAGTGGCCGGATCATCGAGGGCGTGTACAGCAACCTGCTTCTGGTCGTCGACGGCGGGCTGGTGACGGCCGATCTGTCGCGCTGTGGCGTGGCCGGCGTGATGCGTGCGGAGATCCTGCAGCAGGCGCAGTTGCTCGGGCTATCTGTCGAGTTACGTGATGTTTCCTTCGACGAACTGCTGGATGCCGATGAAGTCTTTCTCTGCAACAGCCTTTACGGCATCTGGCCTGTACGGGCGCTGCAAGAGCGACACTGGTCGGTCGGGCCGCTCACCCGTAAACTGCAGGCCATCGTCTGCGACCTACTGAGTAAATAACTGGTGCTACGCAAGATCTTGGTGCTGCTTGAGTGCGGCGTGCTACTGGCTGCGCTGCTAGTCGTGGGTGCCGCCTGGCAGCAGCAGAGAGCGCTGGAGCAACCTCTGCAGCTTGATAAGGAAATGCTGCTGGAGGTGCCGTCCGGCGCCACGCCGAGTGGCCTGCTCAATCGCCTGGAGGCGGAGGGCGTGATCGACAACGCCCTCTGGTTGCGTCTGTACTGGCGCTTCAATCTGCGCGCGCCTGCCATGCACAGCGGCGAATACCGCTTGCTGCCCGAATACAACGCCCGCGACATGCTCGGCCTGTGGCAGCGCGGTGAGGTGGTGCAGTACAGCCTGACTCTGGTCGAGGGCTGGAACTTCCGCCAGGTGCGCGCCGCTCTGGCTCGCCAGGAGCGTCTGGAGCAGCGCCTGGCCGATCTCAGCGATGCCCAGTTGATGGAGCGCCTGGGCCTGGCCGGGCAGAACCCGGAAGGGCGTTTCTTCCCCGATACCTATCGCTACGTGCGTGGTATGAGCGACGAGGACCTGCTCAAGCAGGCCAACGTCCGTCTTGAGAGCGTGTTGGCAGAAGAGTGGCAGAAGCGCGCCGAGGGTTTGCCCTATCGCGAGCCGTACGACGCGTTGATCATGGCCTCGATGATCGAGAAGGAAACCGGTGTACCCGAAGAGCGCGGCGAGATTGCCGGCGTGTTCGTGCGTCGCCTGCGCATGGGCATGCGCCTGCAGACCGACCCCACCGTCATCTACGGCATGGGCGAGCGCTACAACGGCCGCATCACCCGCGCCGACCTGCGTACGCCAACGCCTTACAACACCTACACCATCGACGGCATGCCGCCGACGCCGATCGCCATGGTCGGCCGCGAGGCGATTCACGCGGCGCTCAACCCGCTTGATGGCACCACCCTGTATTTCGTCGCGCGAGGCGACGGTAGCCATGTGTTCTCCAACACCCTGGCCGAGCACAACCGCGCGGTGCGCGAATACCAGCTCAAGCGTCGCGCCGACTACCGCTCCAGCCCCGCGCCACGCGCGGCGGCCGAAACCGAATAAGGGCAACCCGTGACTGGTCTGTTTATTACCCTGGAAGGCCCGGAAGGCGCCGGCAAAAGCACCAACCGCGAATATCTGGCCGAGCGCCTGCGCGAGCAGGGCATCGATGTGCTGCTGACTCGTGAACCCGGCGGCACGCCACTGGCCGAGCGGATTCGTGAATTGCTGCTTGATCCGAGCGATGAGCCGATGGCCGCCGATGCCGAGTTGCTGCTGGTATTCGCTGCCCGTGCCCAGCATCTGCAGCAGGTCATTCGTCCGGCTCTGGCCAAGGGCAGCGTGGTGCTGTGCGACCGTTTCACTGATGCCACCTACGCCTACCAGGGCGGTGGTCGGGGTCTTTCCATCGAACGTATCGCGCAACTGGAGCAGTTCGTTCAGGGCGAGCTGCGCCCTGATCTGACGCTGATTTTCGATCTGCCGGTGGAGATCGGCCTGGCTCGCGCCGCGGTTCGCGGTCGCCTGGATCGTTTCGAGCAGGAAGGCCGTGGCTTCTTCGAAGCGGTACGCCAGGCCTATCTGCAGCGCGCCGAGCAGGCGCCACAACGATATCGCGTGCTGGACGCGGGGCAGACCCTGGCTCAGGTGCAGGCCGATATCGATGCCTTGCTGCCGAGTCTGCTGGAGGCTTGCCGTGGCTGATGTCTATCCCTGGCAACAAGCGCTCTGGCAGCAACTCGCCGGGCGTAGCCAGCACGCCCATGCCTATCTGCTGCATGGTCCGGCCGGCATCGGCAAGCGTGTGCTGGCCGAGCGCCTGATGGCGCGCCTGCTGTGCCAGAACCCGAATGGGCTGGATGCCTGTGGCAACTGTAAATCCTGTCATCTGTTGGCTGCCGGTACTCACCCGGACAACTACGTGCTGGAGCCCGAGGAGGCGGACAAGCCGATCAAGGTCGATCAGGTGCGTGAGCTGGTCGACTTCGTGGTGCAGACCGCGCAGCTCGGTGGGCGCAAGGTTGTGCTGCTGGAGCCGGCCGAGGCGATGAACCTCAACGCCGCCAACGCGCTGCTGAAAAGCCTGGAAGAACCCTCCGGCAATACCGTGCTGCTGCTCATCAGCCACCAGCCCAGCCGCCTGTTGCCGACCATCAAGAGCCGCTGCGTGCAGCAGGCCTGTCCGCTGCCGAGCGAGGCGACGAGCCTGGCCTGGCTGGCCCAGGCGCTGCCCGAGCTGGGCGACGATGAACGAAGCGATCTGCTGACTCTGGCGGCGGGTTCGCCACTGGCCGCCGTGCGTTTGCAGGCGCAAGGCGTGCGCGAGCAGCGTGCGCAGGCTGTGGAGGGCGTGAAGAAACTGCTCAAGCAGCAGGTCTCCCCGAGCCAACTGGCGGAAAGCTGGAACTCACTGCCGCTGAATCTGCTGTTCGACTGGTTCTGCGACTGGGCGCAACTGATGTTGCGCTACCAACTGACCAAGGATGAGCAAGGCCTGGGCCAGGTCGATATGCGCAAGGTGGTGCAGTACCTGGCGGACAAGAGCGCGCAGGCCAAGGTATTGGCGATTCAGGAATGGTTGCTCGCGCAAAGGCAGAAGGTGATGGGTAAAGCCAACCTCAATCGTGTGCTGCTACTGGAAGCCTTGCTGGTGCAGTGGGCCGCCTTGCCAGGACAGGATCGCGGCTGACTGGTGCGAGAGTCGGATTCGGCAGGGCGTCACATTCTGCTGGCTGCCTGCCGCCCGGTTGTTTGCGCATGAGCATGAACAAGCCCTAGAATCAGCCATTAAGCAATAAACGCTAGGAATGCGCTGATGAGCCTGCCACCCAATCTGGGTCCACGTAACGGAATTCTGTCCCTGACCATCAAGGACAAGTCCGTGTTGTACGCGGCCTACATGCCTTTCATCAAGAACGGCGGCCTCTTCATTCCCACCAACAAGAGCTACAAGCTCGGTGACGAAGTGTTCATGCTGCTTAACCTGATGGATGAGCCGGAGAAGATTCCGGTGGCCGGCAAGGTGGTGTGGATCACCCCTAAAGGAGCTCAGGGCAACCGTGCTGCCGGTGTCGGCGTGCAGTTCAACGATGGCGATAACACCGCTCGCAACAAGATCGAAACCTACCTCGCTGGCGCGCTGAAGTCCGACCGCCCGACTCACACCATGTAACCCGCTGGCCGCGAGCGTACTGTCTTCGCGGCCGAAGCATCTCCCCCAGAGCGTCCAGGCGCCTGCCACTTTCGATTACAATTCGGGCTTTCCATTTGCCCGAGTTCTCCTGCTGTGCTGATCGACTCCCATTGCCACCTTGATCGTCTCGACCTCGCTGCCCATGGCGGCTCGCTGGATGCTGCTCTTGATGCAGCGCGCGCAGCCGGCGTCGGGCATTTCCTGTGTATTGGCGTCAGCGCTGACAACGCCGCCACGGTCAAGGGCCTGGCCGAGCGCTATGCCGATGTCGATTGCTCGGTGGGCGTGCATCCGCTGGATCTCGAGCCGGGCGCCGAACCCGCACTGGACTGGCTGCTGGGTGAGCTGGCGCACCCTAAGGTGGTCGCCATTGGTGAAACCGGCCTCGATTATCACTATGAGCCGGAGTCTGCTGCGCTGCAGCAGGCCTCCTTCCGTCTGCATCTGGAGGCCGCGCGCATTACGGGCAAGCCGGTAATAGTGCATACCCGCGAGGCTCGCGCCGACACCCTGGCGTTGTTACGCGAAGCGGCGCTGCCACAGGCTGGCGTGCTGCATTGCTTCACCGAAGACTGGGAGATGGCCAAGGCCGCGCTGGACATCGGTTTCTACATCTCTTTGTCCGGCATCGTCACCTTCCGCAATGCCGAAGCTCTGCGCGAGGTGGCGCGCCAGGTGCCGGCTGACCGTCTGCTGGTGGAAACCGACTCGCCTTACCTGGCGCCCGTGCCGCATCGTGGCAAGCCCAACCTGCCACAATACGTGCGTGAAGTGGCCGAGTACCTAGCCGTACTACGTGGCGTCAGCTACGAGACCCTGGCCGAGCAGACCTCGAGCAACTTCAAGCGTTTGTTCCCCTTGGCTGGTGTGGTTGACGCATAACAGCCCGTAGGGGGCGCCGCGCACCAGGCGATGTGAGGCGTTGCAACCATGGTGGGTCACGCCGCACCCAGATCCAGTGAAGCAGTCAGCGACCGTGACAGGCGGCTAACCTACCCTACGGGAACGGCGATCCGCTGAGCAAAAAAAACCCGGACTCTGGGGGATGAATCCGGGTTAAGACCATTAGGAGTAAATCAAGGTACGCGGTCCACGGTACCTTGGCTGGCGGGGCACTTGGGGGGAGATGCCGCACACCAGTAAGTTCCAGTATTAGCCATGATCAGCGAGCGTCCAGGCCAAAGCCTGAGTTTTTTAAACGGATTTGGAATACCGCGGACGCTGCTGAGTCCTCACCCTTTTGACAGCTGGGTTAGCAGGCCCAGGGTCTCTTCGATCACCTGCTCGCTGGTATAGAAATGTGGCGACAGGCGTACGCCTGGACCGCGCTGCACGCAGATCACCTGTTCCTCGCGCAGACGTTGATACAGCGCGGGGTTGTCCCAGCCTGCCAGGCTGAAGTTGAGAATGCCGGCACGGCGCGCTGAGTCGAGCGGGCTATGAATCACCGCACCGGGTAATGCGCGAATGCCGTCGTCAAGGCGCTGCACCCGTTCCTCCAGCAAGGCGCCGACCCGCTCCATGCCCACTTCTTCGAGCAACGACAAACTCGCCTCCAGGGCGAAGGCGCCGAGCATGTTCGGGCTGCCGCATTCGAAGCGCCGTGCACTGCGGGCCGGTTGCCAGTCCTGGCGGGTGTAATCGCCGGCGTGCTCCAGCATGTGCCAGCCGTACTCGTGCAGTTTCAGCTGGTCGCGTACCGCACTGCGGCAGTAGAACACCGCCAGGCCCTCCGGGCCGAGCATCCATTTGTGGCCGTCGGCCATGGCGAAGTCGCAGTCGTAGGCCTGGACGTCGAAGGGCAGGGCTCCCAACTGCTGGATGGCATCGATGCAGAACAGCACGCCGTGCTGACGGCAACCGCGGCCGAGGCGCGGCAGATCCAGGCGCAGGCCGCTGGCGAACTGCACGGCGCTGATCGACAACAGGCGTGTTCGCGGGGTGAAGGCGGCGAGCAGCGCTGCTTCCGGATCGTCGCCCTTGAGATTGACTTCGATCACCTCCACGCTCTGGGCGGCCAGCGCCAGCCAGACGATGCGGTTGGAAGGGAATTCCTCGTCGCTGATGATCACCTGGTCGCCGGCTCGCCAGTCCAGGCCGAATGCCACGAAGGACAGCGCCTCGGAGGTATTCTTGACCAGTGCAATATCACCGGTACTTGGTGCGTTCATCAGGCGCACAAGGCGTTCGCGTAGGCTACGCTCCAGTTTCAGCCAGTCGGGATAGTCACGCGCTCCGCTGGTCACGTTCGCTTCCGAGAACCGCCGCACCGCTTCAGCGCTGCGTTTCGGCCAGGGGGCGACCGCCGCATGGTTCAGATAGCGCAGTCCATTTTCCAGGGGGAACTCATCATGAAACACGTACATGGTCGGATGATCCGTGCAATTTGGCCGCATTTGGGCATAATAAGCGGCTTCGATTTTTGACCCCGTAGTCCCTTTATGCAGAAAGAACCCCGTAAGGTCCGCGAATTCCGTCGCCGCGAGCAAGAAATTCTCGATACCGCGCTGAAACTCTTCCTCGAACAAGGAGAAGACAGCGTTACTGTCGAGATGATCGCTGATGCGGTCGGTATCGGCAAAGGCACTATCTACAAGCACTTCAAGTCCAAGGCGGAGATCTACCTGCGCCTGATGCTCGACTACGAGCGCGATCTCAACGAGCTGCTGCATTCGGCTGACGTGGATCGTGACAAGGAAGCGCTGTCGCGTGCGTACTTCGAGTTCCGCATGCGCGATCCGCAGCGCTATCGCCTGTTCGACCGCCTGGAAGAAAAGGTGGTCAAGGGCAATCAGGTGCCGGAAATGGTCGAGCAGTTGCACAAGATCCGTGCTTCCAACTTCGAGCGTCTGACCCAGTTGATCAAGGGCCGCATCGCCGAAGGCAAGCTGGAAGACGTGCCGCCGTACTTCCACTATTGCGCAGCCTGGGCCTTGGTGCACGGCGCCGTGGCACTGTATCACTCGCCGTTCTGGAGCAACGTGCTCGAGGATCAGGAAGGCTTCTTCCAGTTCCTCATGGACATCGGCGTACGCATGGGCAACAAGCGCAAGCGCGACGCCTGATGCCTGGCATGTCGGCCACGGTACTGTGCCGTGGCCGACATAGCGATATACTCCGGTTCTTAACGAACTGGAGCTCTCAATGATCGTCGACCGCCAGGGCAGACGCTTTCGCAACCTCCGCGTCAGCCTGACCGCCGCCTGCAACTACGCCTGCACCTATTGTGTGCCGAACGGCAAGCGTCTGGTCGCCGCTCAAGACGAACTCTCCGCCGACGCCATGGCGCGTGGCGTGGCTTATCTGATCGAAGCAGCCGGCATCGAGCGCCTGCGCATCACTGGTGGTGAACCGCTGGTCAGCACGCGTCTGGAGCCTTTCCTGCGGCAGGTCAGTCAACTCGGTCTCGACGATATCAGCCTGACCACCAACGGCCAGTTGCTCGAGCGCAAGCTACCGCTGCTGGTCGAATGCGGTATCCGCCGTCTCAATGTTTCCCTCGATACCCTCGATGCTGACGCCTTCCGCAGCATCGCCCGCGGCGGCGACCTGGCCACCGTGCTGGCCGGC
Organism: Ectopseudomonas toyotomiensis; assembly: GCF_017167985.1. Taxonomy (NCBI): domain Bacteria; kingdom Pseudomonadati; phylum Pseudomonadota; class Gammaproteobacteria; order Pseudomonadales; family Pseudomonadaceae; genus Ectopseudomonas; species Ectopseudomonas toyotomiensis. Next base: position 4,070,519 of record NZ_CP070505.1, read on the forward strand.
ATGGAGGTGGCGCGCGAAGCCGGGATGAAGCTCAAGGTCAACATGGTGCCGTTGCGCGGGCAGAACCTCGACCAAGTACTGCCGCTGCTCGAGTACTGCCTGGAACGCGGTTTCGAGTTGCGCTTCATCGAACTGATGCGCATGGGCCACCTGGCGCGCGACCCCAATGCCTTCAACCAGCAATTCGTCGGTCTGCCCGAGCTGCTCGAGCTGATCGGCACCCGTCACCAGTATGTTCAGGCCAGCGCTCCGGTGGATGCCACGGCGATGCGCTACGCCATTCCCGGTGCCGGTCATTTTGGCGTGATCGCCAACGAAAGCGTGCCGTTCTGCCGTACCTGCTCGCGCCTGCGCCTGTCGTCTACCGGCTGGTTGCACGGCTGCCTATCGTCGAGCAACCGCCACTTCGTTGGCGACCTGCTGGACAAACCCCGTCACCAGGCCTTGCCGACGCTGCAGCGTCTGCTGGTCAAGGCACTCGGCGACAAGCAGGACCTAGCCTTCTCCGGCGGCGTCACCGTGATGAAGATCATCGGCGGCTGATGCTTGGTTGGCTGTTCTGGAACGACTTAGCTACGCAATCCTTTCTCGGCGATTGCCGACTGCTCTCTGAAAAAGAAAGCGCCGGGGTGCTCTTCATCAGGCTTTCGGTCCAGCGCAAAAGAAAGCCGCCCGAAGGCGGCTGCGAGCGTCAGGCGCATCGTCTTTTCATACGCCCGACGCTTGTCTCATGATTACTTCTTCACTGCCTGCAGGTAATCCTTGAGGGTCTGCTCGTCAGCGGATTTGACCGTCATGCCCTCCGGGCCGCTGCCGATGTCGGTGAACTGCTTGGCCGGCTCGCCAGTGGCCTTGAAGTCCTTCAGCTCTTGAGAGTTCTCGCGAAATACCCACAGACGGCCGTCCTCGACTTCGGTGACGAAGCCAGGCCGGTCGTACTGGCTGGCCAGTGCGGTGCCGGCGAAGAGGCTGGAGAGCATCAGGGCGGTCAGGGCGATCTTTTTCATCGTTGTGCATCCTAGGGTGTTGGGGTAGGCACACCCTAGCGCAGGCTATGTGACTTGCTTATTACATTATCCGTATATGTGTCTAACCATATGTAAAATTTCCCTGGTTAGCGGTGCAAGGCGCGCTCGTACCAGTTGCGGCTCTTGTTGACCATGCGTACCAGCCAGAGCATCACCGGCACCTCGATCAGCACGCCGACCACGGTGGCCAGCGCCGCACCGGAGTCGAAGCCGTAGAGCACGATAGCCACGGCCACGGCCAGCTCGAAGAAGTTGGAGGCGCCGATCATGGTCGAGGGGCCGGCCACGTCATGGCGTACCTTCAGTGAGCGGTTGAGCCAGTAGCCGAGTGCAGCGATCAGCAGCGTCTGCAGCAGGATGGGCATGGCCAGAATGCCGATCACCAGTGGTTGTTCGACAATGGCCTGGCCTTGAAAGGAGAACAGCAGCACCAGGGTGGCCAACAGAGCGATGATGGAGAAGGGAGAGATTTTCGCCAGGGCCGCTTCGAAGGTGGGCTTGCCGCGCTTGAGCAGGTGGGCGCGTATGGCCTGGGCGATGGCCAGGGGGATGACGATGTACATCACCACCGATAGCAGCAGGGTGTCCCAGGGCACCGGGATCGACGACACGCCCAGCAGCAGGGCAACGATGGGGGCGAAGGCGAACACCATCACCAGGTCGTTGAGGGCCACCTGGCTGATGGTGAAGTTGGCGTTGCCGTTGCACAGGTTACTCCACACGAACACCATCGCCGTGCAGGGCGCGGCGCCAAGCAGGATCAGCCCGGCCATGTAGCTGTCGAGCTGGTCGGCCGGCAGCCAGTCGGCGAACAGGATCTTGACGAACAGCCAGCCGATCAGGGCCATGGAGAAGGGCTTGACCACCCAGTTGACGAACAGGGTGACGCCGATGCCGGCTTTCTGCCCGCGCACTTCATGCAGCGAGCCGAAGTCGATCTTCATCAGCATGGGGATGATCATCACCCAGATCAGCACGCCGACCGGGATGTTCACCTGGGCAACTTCCATGGCGCCGACTGCCTGAGCGGCCTGCGGAGCGAGCAGGCCGAGTACCGTACCGGCCGCGATACAGAGGAATACCCACAGGGTCAGGTAACGCTCGAAGAAACCCAGGGGCGCGCCTGCGGATTGCTTCAGGGCGGTGTCACACGCATTTGTCATCTTGGTTGCCTATCCTCGTCATGGGCGCATGGCTCAAACATATTCGCTTTACTGCATATTCGCAAAATAATATATTCGCTCATGTGCATCCTTGACGGAAATCAACATGAGTCAGAAAAAGCGTGTCCTGTTCCTCTGCGTGGCCAACTCGTCGCGCTCGCAGATGGCCGAAGCGCTACTGCGCCATACCGACTCCGAACATTTCGAAGCCTTCAGTGCGGGCACCGCGCCCACTGCGGTAGACCCGCGCACCCGCGATGCGCTGGAGCACCTTGGCGTTTCTACCGCCGGGCTGTTCAGCAAGTCGGTCGAGCAGGTCGCCGGCGAGCCGTTCGACTATGTGATCACCCTGTGCGACAAGTCCGCGCTGGAGTGCCTGGCGTTGCCCGGCACTGGCGAATACATCGCCTGGAACTTCGAGGATCCGGCGACCAGTTCGCAGAAGGACGCCTATCGCAAGACCCTGCACGAGATCCACGAGCGGATAAAGATGTTCGTGCTGATCAAGAGCAAGCCGGCCAGCGGTGACCCCGAGGCCATGGCCCCCACCGACGTGTTCAAGTGCCTGGCCGACGAGACGCGCGCGCGCATCGCCCTGCTCGTTACCCTGGAGCAGGAGCTGTGCGTCTGCGAGCTGACCGCGGCGCTGGAACAGGCTCAGCCGAAGATTTCCCGCCACCTGGCCTTGCTGCGCAGCAGCGGTCTGCTGGAAGACCGCCGTAATGGGCAGTGGGTGTACTACCGCCTGCATCCGCAGTTGCCCGAGTGGGTCAGGGACGTGCTCAAGCGCACCCTGGACAGCAATGCCGAGTGGCTGCGCCCGGATGTGCAGCGCCTGTGGCAGATGCGTGACCGCCCTGGGCGCAAGCCCGCCTGTGACTGAGCGGCGAGCCTCTTGAAGATTCTGTTCTGACCCCATTCCTGGAGCGACACCGTGCAAGACGACCTGCCCAACGCCGACCTGCAACTGCTCGAGCTGCCGACTGCCGACAAGCTCACCATCGAGTCGGCCTCGACCCACGCGCCGCGCATCCTGCTGTTGTACGGCTCCACTCGCGAGAAGTCCTTCAGTCGCCTGATGACCGAGGAGGCCGCGCGCCTGTTGCAGCACTTCGGCGCCGAGACGCGCATCTTCGACCCGCGCGGCCTGCCGCTGCCGGACGATGCGCCGGACAGCCATCCCAAGGTGCAGGAGCTGCGCGAACTGATGCAGTGGTCGGAAGGCCAGGTGTGGTGCTCCCCCGAGCGTCACGGCGCGATGACCGCCGTGTTCAAGGCGCAGATCGACTGGGTGCCGCTGGCCATGGGCGCGGTCCGCCCGACCCAGGGCAAGACCCTGGCGGTGATGCAGGTCTGCGGCGGCTCGCAGTCGTTCAACGTGGTCAATCAACTGCGCGTGCTGGGGCGTTGGATGCGCATGTTCACCATCCCCAACCAGTCTTCGGTGCCCAAGGCCTTCATGGAGTTCGACGCTGAGGGCCGGATGAAGCCGTCCTCGTTCTACGACCGCCTGGTGGACGTGATGGAGGAGCTGGTCAAGTTCACCCTGTTGCTGCGCGATCGCTCCGACTACCTGGTCGATCGCTATTCCGAGCGCAAGGAGTCGGCCGAAGAACTGTCCAAACGCGTCAATCAGCGCGCCATCTGAGCAAAGGAACTGCCCGCCATGACTCATCCCTACGACATCCTGCGCGTGCCCGGCCTGGCCGGCACGCTGATCTTCACGCCTTGCCCAGGCACCCGTGAAACCACGCTTGAAGAAGCGCTACTGGCGCTGAAGGGGGCTGGGGCAGCGGGCGTGATCACGCTGATGCCCTACAACGAACTGGCCGCCAACGGCGCCGAGCAAATCGCCCAGCAGTGCCAGGCCTTGGACCTGGCCTGGTATCACCTGCCGGTGGCCGACGAACAGGTGCCGCTGGAGGCGTTCGGCGAAGGCTGGCGGGCATCGCGCCAGGCGATTGTCGAACACCTGCGTGGCGGCCGCTCGCTGGCCATCCACTGCAAGGGCGGCTCCGGGCGCACCGGTCTGATCGCCGCACGCATCCTCATCGAAACCGGCATCGCGCGCAGTCAGGCCATCGCCTTGGTGCAGGCACTGCGGCCCAAGGCCATCCAGCATCCCGCTCACGTCAACTGGATCAACCAGTTCGACGTGACCCACTAACAGAGGCATCGACATGACCATCAAAGTAGGCATCAACGGTTTTGGCCGCATCGGCCGTCTGGCTCTGCGCGCCGCCTGGAACTGGCCCGAACTGGAGTTCGTGCAGATCAACGACCCGGCAGGTGACGCCGCCACCCACGCGCACTTGCTCAATTTCGACTCGGTGCATGGCCGCTGGCAGCATGAGGCGGGCAGCGAGGGCGATTGCGTGGTGATCGATGGCAAGCGCATCAAGGTGAGCGCCAACAAGGCCATCGCCGACACCGACTGGAGCGGCTGCGACCTGGTGCTCGAGGCCAGCGGCAAGATGAAGACGGTCGCCGTGCTGCAGGGTTATCTGGATCAGGGCGTGGGGCGCGTGGTGGTCTGCGCGCCGGTCAAGGAGCAGGGCGCGCTGAATGTGGTGATGGGCGTCAACCAGTACCTGTTCGACCCGGCGCAGCATCGCATCGTCACCGCCGCGTCCTGCACCACCAATTGCCTGGCACCGGTGGTCAAGGTTATCCACGAGGCGCTGGGCATTCGCCACGGCTCGATCACCACCATCCATGACCTGACCAACACCCAGAGCATCCTCGACCAACCACACAAGGATCTGCGCCGCGCCCGTGCCTCGGGCATGAGCCTGATCCCGACCACCACCGGTTCGGCCACGGCGATTGCCGAGATCTTCCCCGAGCTGCGCGGCAAGTTGAACGGCCATGCCGTGCGCGTGCCGCTGGCCAACGCCTCGCTGACCGACTGCGTGTTCGAGGTCGAGCGCGCCACCACGGCCGAGGAAGTCAACGCGCTGCTCAAGGCCGCCGCCGATGGCCCACTGAAGAACATCCTCGGCTACGAGGAGCGCCCGCTGGTGTCCATCGACTATCGCACCGATCCGCGCTCTTCGATCATCGATGCGCTCTCGACCATGGTGGTGGCCGGCACTCAGGTGAAGATCTATGCCTGGTACGACAACGAATGGGGCTATGCCAATCGTGCGGTGGAGCTGGCGCGGATGGTCGGCCAGGCCAGCTGATTCGTAGGGTGCGCCGTGCGCACCAGCCAGCGCACCGAATGGGAAGGACAGGCTTATGGGCGTCCTTCCTGCTGCCTGGGACGAATCATCGGCTTGCTCGTATGCCCGTTAGGGAGCGCCATGGTGCGCGCGGCGCACCCTACGTTTGAGGCCAGCCCTCCGGCCGCTATAACGCCCGATCAGGAAATCACGCCATGCACGCCCTCGCACGACTCTCTCCGGAGATCCGCCAGTACCTCTTGGTAACCGGCAACTACTGGGCCTTTACCCTCACTGACGGCGCACTGCGCATGTTGGTGGTGCTGCATTTTCACAGCCTGGGCTACACGCCGCTGCAGATCGCCGCGCTATTTCTGTTCTACGAGATCTTCGGCGTGGTCACCAACCTGGTGGGCGGCTACCTGGGAGCGCGGCTGGGTCTGAACCGCACCATGAACATCGGCCTTGGTCTGCAGGTGCTGGCGCTGTTGATGCTCACCGTGCCGGCTGCCTGGTTGACCGTGCCCTGGGTCATGGGCGCCCAGGCACTGTCCGGCATCGCCAAGGATCTGAACAAGATGAGCGCCAAGAGCTCGATCAAGCTCCTGGTGCCGGACAGTCAGCAGGGCACGCTGTACAAATGGGTGGCCATCCTCACCGGCTCGAAGAATGCGCTCAAGGGCGTCGGCTTCTTCCTGGGTGGCGCGCTGCTCGCCGTGCTCGGGTTCACCGGCGCGGTGCTGGCCATGGCTGCCGCGCTGGCGCTGATCTGGCTGGCCAGCCTGGTGCTGCTGAAGAAGGATCTGGGCAAGGCCAAGGCCAAGCCGAAATTCCGCGACATGCTCTCCAAGAGCCGGGCGATCAACATTCTTTCGGCTGCCCGGCTGTTTCTCTTCGGTGCGCGTGACGTCTGGTTCGTGGTGGCGCTGCCGGTGTACCTGAGCTCGGTATTCGGCTGGGACTTCTGGCTGGTCGGCGGCTTTCTCGCCAGCTGGGTGATCGGCTACGGCATCGTGCAATCGCTTGCCCCGCGCATCACCGGCAAGCAAAGCGGGCATGTGCCGGACGGCCGCGCGGCTTTCGTCTGGGCCGCGCTGCTGGCCGGGCTGCCGGCGCTGATCGCCTTGGGCCTGGGCGCCGGCTGGTCGGCGCAGGCGGTCTTGCTCGGTGGGCTGATGCTGTTCGGCGTGCTGTTCGCGGTGAATTCCTCGCTGCACAGCTACCTGATCGTCAGCTACGCCAAGGAAGACGGCGTATCGCTGGACGTAGGCTTCTACTACATGTCCAACGCGCTGGGGCGGCTGATCGGCACGCTGCTGTCGGGCTGGGTCTTCCAGGCTTATGGGCTGGAGGCCTGCCTGTGGGTGTCCAGCGCGTTCGTACTGGCCGCTGCGCTGATTTCCATCGCCTTGCCCAGACACCGCGATACCGCTCGGCAGGCCTGAGGTCGCTGAAATGCAAGGTGGGACTTGAATAAGGCTGGCGCAGAACCTGCATCTACGCCTCATCCGCCGGATTTCCGTCACCGGCGAGGAGGATCGATTCATGCGTAACCTGCTTCTACTGGTGGCGCTGCTGGGCCTGACCGGGTGCATGAAGGTCAGCGATCTGGCCAGCGGCGCCGAGTACCACCTGCGCGATGCCGGGTTTCTCGACCACGGCCGTACCGAGCGCATGGCCTCGCGGCGCCTGCAGCAGGACTCCTTCATCTACATCGCCCAGGGCCACTTCGTGCCGCCAGGCCACGGCTACCCGCGGCCCAATGTGGTGGCCGAGGAGGCGTTCAAGGGCTTCGTCGAATACTTCCCGCTGGTGCGCCGCGCACGTCAGCCGGCAGGCCTGGATGAAGCCATGGCCGAGGCGCGCGGGGCTGGCGCACATTATCTGTTGTATGCGCGTTTCGCCTACAGCGATGACCGCATCGGCACCCTGGAGGAGTGGGAGGATCAGGAGGCTGCAGATCGCCTCGGCACTGACCGGGCATCGATCCAGCTGATGCTGATCGAAACCAATACCCGCTTCCTGGTCGACACCGCGCGGATTCGCAGCCGTGGCGGATTCCTGACGTTTTACGACGCCCAGCCGCAGGACCTGATCGGCCCGCCGCTGCACGACTATGCGCGCAGCCTGCTGGGTGTTGCCCGCTAAGAATAGGGGCAATCGGCGCGCCGCTCTTGTGGGAGGGGCTTTAGCCGCGACAGGTGCCACGGTGTATCCTCTTCAGTCCCCGGCAAAATATGGACGAGGAGAGAGCATGAGCGATCCAGGCAAGGCCGGCGACCTGCTGGCGCAGATCCCCAAGGGCGAAGGCAAGGGCCTGCCCCCTGTGCACCTGTGGAACCCCGATTTCTGTGGCGATATCGACATGCGTATCGCCCGCGATGGCACCTGGTATTACCTGGGCACGCCCATCGGCCGCAAACCCATGGTGCGGCTGTTTTCCACCATCATCCGCCGTGACGGCGACGATTATTTCCTGATCACGCCGGTGGAGAAGGTGGGTATCAAGGTAGACGACGCGCCTTTCGTTGCCGTGACCCTGCAGGTGGAAGGTGAGGGCGAAGCGCAGGTGCTGCGCTTTACCACCAACGTCGAGGACGAGGTCGTGGCCGGCGTCGAGCACCCGATTCGGGTGGAGATCGACCCTGCGACACTCGAACCCTCGCCCTATATTCTGGTGCGGCGTAACCTCGAAGCGCTGATTCATCGCAACGTGTTCTACCAACTGGTGGAACTGGCGGTGGAGCGCGAAGTGGACCGCAAGCCTTGGCTGGGGGTGTGGAGTGCCGGGCAGTTCTATCCCATCGGGCCGTCCCCGGTCTGAGTGGGCAATTCGGGAGAAGCGCCGGTGCGCGTAGCGCACCCTACGGGTTTGACAGGAGACGCAGATGGATGAGCATCGCATCGAAACCGAACGTCTGACGTTGCGCCCACCGCAGCCGGAGGATGCTGCCGAGGTGCAACGTCTGGCTGGTGATTTTCGTATTGCCGATGTCACCAGCAGCATTCCCCATCCCTATCCGCCCGAGCTGGCGCAGCAGTGGATCGAGCGCTGCGCGCAGGATTGGGCCAGTGGCACGGCGGCCAACTTCATCATCACCGAGTCGGCCAGCGGCAAGTTGGTCGGCAGCATGGCGCTCAAGGACATCGGCCGCGGCGAGGCCGAGGTGGGCTATTGGATCGGCGTGCCTTACTGGAGCCGTGGTTACGCCAGCGAGGCCTGCAATGCCCTGGTGGATTTCGCCTTCCAGCAACTGCGTCTGCGTCGTCTGCACGCCAGCCACCTGGCGCGCAATCCGCAATCTGGCCGAGTGCTGTTCAAGGCCGGCTTCCGCCATCTGGGCCTTGGCCACAGCCAGTGCGGCTGCCAGGGTAAGCTGGAGCCGGTCGAACTCTACGAGCGAGTTTCCGGCGAGTGACCTGAACGGCCCTCAACGCACCCGATCACGACTCTGTACCGTCAGGTCCAGCGCCTTCTGCATATCCAGCCGCGCCGAGCGACCCACGTCCTTGTCGCTCATCCTGTAGTTGCGCTCCGATGGCAGGATCGGCGCGGTCAGGTCTTCGGCGTCCATCGGTTCGAAGTCGTAGTCACCGCCGATGGTCATGGCGCTGCGCCGTAGCAGCATGCGCACCTGTTCCGGCTGCAGGCGCGGATTGATCGACAGCATGGCGGCGACCACACCGGTCACCAGGGGCGTGGCGTAGGAGGTGCCGCAATGCACGTCGCCGGTCGCATCGACCTCACGGGTTGAAGCGCGGGCACAGGCGGCGGCGGTGATGTCGACGCGCATGTCGACGTTCGACGAGTTGCGTTTGACCGCGTAGTTCGGGTCGTCGATCTCGACCTCCTTTTCCTTGTTGCGCTGATGCCCGCCGACCACCAGCAATTGCTCGGTGATGAAGGAGGAGGGCAGGCGGTACTCGTCCTGGCCGGAGTAGGAGGAACCGTTGCCGGCGGAGTTGATCACCAGCACGTCCGGGTGTTCCTCGCGCAGCCAGAGGAAGAACTCCTCCAGCAACTCCTCATAGCCACTCATGGCGATGCCCGAGCGCACCAGCGAATCGATTTCGTCGCCTTCGACGTTGCGCGTACCAACACGGTGGATGCCCCAGCTCCAGTTGAGGACGCGTACGCCATCTTCCACCAGGTTCACCGATGCGGCGATGTTGGCGGTGATGCCGGCGTCCGAGTTGCGCTCGACGATGACTTCGAAGCCCTGGCTGGCCTTGTCCAGCCCGCGCAGGAAGCCGGTGTTGCCGCCCTTGTCCCAGTGCGCGGCGAGAATCCCGGCCACGGTGCTGCCGTGGTTGTCCGGCTCGTCGGCATCACGCGCATAGACGCAGGTGCGCGGTTTGCCATCGGGGCAGGCGCCGAGGTAATCGGCGAAGTCGGGCGAATCGAAATCGACATTGCGCTCGATCACGCCGACGCGGATCGGTTCGGCCTCTATGGGCGTCTCGCCCGCCGGGATGCGTCGCTGATAATAGTTCACCGCATCCATGAAGCGGTTCGCCGCCCACTCTTCGGAGTTCTTTTCCGGTTTGCGTGCCGGCTGGCGCGCAGCTTCGCGCTCTTCGCCACGCTCCGGCGCGCTTTCTTCCACCACCACGGCATCGACGCTGGTTTCGTTGCCGATGCGCAGCACCAGCGCATCGCGCTCGGTCAGGTTTTTCACCGGCAGGCGCAACTGGTAGACGTTCAGCGGTGGGATGGCGCCGACCACCTTGGCGTCGTATTTCTTCGCCAGACGCCTGGCCTCGTCAAGGCCGTCGTGGCTTTCCTCGATCAGCAGGCTGACCAGGTCGACATAGGTGGTCAGGCCATCCATGTTCTTCGCCACTTCATCCGGGCCGGCAGCGAGCACATGGCTGCGATGCAGCGACAACCACACCGAATTGCTGGCGCGCGAGTCGTCCTCCAGCCACAGCGGTGCGCTGCGATGTTCGTTGCTGTTCAACTGTAGGCGCAGGCCATCGCCAGTACGCTTGACCGCCGAAGCGGGCAGGGTGTCGTCGCCGAGGTGCAGCCTGGGCAGCTTCGCGCCAAGGCCACGCACCTGCATGCACCATTCCTGCTTTTCACTGGCGAGCAAGTCGCCGCAGCGCTGCAGGCTCTGGATGCGCAACGGCTCCTGCGCCTCGGCAACGGGGCTGAGCAGGGCCAAGACGAAAGCGGAGAGAAGGGCGCGGTTGGGCAGCATGGGGCAGGGTTTCCGTGACGATTGTCCTGCTTTTCCGACTGCCTTCGCCGCGCTTTGTTCAGGTTGGGAGAAAGTGGCTGGTTCGCTCAGGCTACTGGAATCGCCGGGTCGGCGGCTGCCAGGGCGACGGCGCGATCAGCGACCGGCGGGTAGATCCACAGGCTGTTGATCTGTTGTTTCAGCGTCTTGGCTTCGCTGCCGATCAGTTTTACCTGGCGATCCCAGCCTTCGCTGTACACCGCACCCCAGGCGCCGAGATCAAGGCAGGTCACGTACTTGGGCTGGCTGTAGTGCGTCGCCGCTACCCCGATCAGTTCGGCTGCAGCGTTGTTGCCGGCGTGGCGACCCAAGGCGATGGCGTGCTGGCAGGACATCACGCTGAAGTTGCCGACATCGTCCGTTGCGGCGCGGGCGGTATCGCCTGCTGCAAAGATTGCCGGTTGACCCTGAACCTTGAGCTGGCTGTCGACCTGCAGTCGGCCTTGATGATCGCGTGGAGCATTGATCTGCTCGGTCAGCGCGCTGGCGCGAAAACCCACGGTCCAGATCACGGAATGGGAGGCGATACGCTGGCCGTCATCGAGGGTCACGCCATCGGCATCGACCGCCACCACCATGCGTCCCAGGCACCATTCGATTCCCAGTTCCCGCGACGCCTCGCTGATCGCCGGACGAATGCCATCACCCAGCGCGGCGGCAATCTCTTCGCCACGATCGACCACTACCACGCGAATGGCGGCGTCATCGCCGAGCAGGGCGCGCAAGCGTGCCGGCATTTCCGTCGCGGTCTCGATGCCAGTAAAGCCGCCGCCGGCGACCACCACGGTATTGCGTGCGGTGCTTGGCGGACGCTCTGCCAGGCTCGCTAGGTGCTGCTCCAGGCGCACCGCCTGCTCGATTTCATCGACATCGAACAAATGCGCCTCCATGCCCTCCAGCGCTGGGCGCATCAGGCGGCTACCCGAGGCCAGCACCAAGCGGTCGTAGCTCAGGCTCCCCGGCTTGCCGGCGGCGTCGCGATAGCTGACCTGCTGACGCGGTGCATCGATACCCTCGGCCGTGCCCTGGACGAATTCCACACCCACGGCTGCCAGCAGCTCGGTGAGAGGCGCTTTCATGCTTTGCACATTCGGCTCGTAGAAGCGCGGTCGAATGCGCAGCTCCGGCTGAGGGGCGAGCATGGTTACGCCGATATCCGTTCGTCCGTGTTGATCGAGCAGGCGCATGGCACTGAGGGCGCTCCATACCCCGGCAAAACCACCACCGACAATCAGAATGCGTTGTTTCATCTGGTACTCCTGGCTTTGGCTCGTTTCGTTTGACGGAGCCATGCTAGGAGAGGAGCATTTCGGCAGATACGACATATACCCCAGAAATCATGCCAACTCGCCCACGTACCGTTCTGTTTCTCGCCTACCCGCAAGTCGGTCTGCTCGATCTTACCGGCGCGCAGACGGTGTTCTGGGCGGCCACCAAGGCCATGCACGAACGCGGTTTGCCAGGTTACGAGCGCCTCACTGTCAGCCTTGCGGGCGGTTTGGTGGGCACTGCCGAAGGCCTGGTGGTGGATACCCAGCCGCTGGCAGAGGTACAGCTGGCGCAGGTCGATACGCTGATCGTGCCTGGCGCGCCGGAAATCGAGCGTGCGGTGGCCGAATCGGCCGAACTGATCGCCTGGATCGCCAGCAACGCACGCCGAGTGCGGCGCACGGCCTCCGTATGCAGTGGCACCTTTCTGCTGGCTCATGCGGGTTTGCTCGAGGGCAAGCGCGCGGCGACGCATTGGGCGATGTGCGACATGCTCAAGGCGCGTTTCCCGGCCATCGAAGTGGACAACAACGCCATCTTCATCGAGCAGGGCACAGTGTGGACCTCTGCGGGGTCAGTGCCGGTATCGACCTCGCCTTGGCACTGGTCGAGGCCGATTGCGGGCGAGAGGTGGCCATGCAGGTGGCGCGTGAGCTGGTGGTCTTTCTCAAGCGTCCTGGCGGGCAGGCGCAGTTCAGCGAGCTGTTGCAGGCACAGGCCAAGGACACCTCGACCTTCGATGAGCTGCACCGCTGGTTGGGCGATCACCTGAGCAGCCCGGAGCTGAATGTCGAGATCATGGCCGAGCGCTGCCACATGAGCCCGCGGCATTTCTCCCGCCTGTACAAACAGAAGACCGGGCGCACGCCGGCCAAGGCAGTGGAAATTTTCCGCCTCGAAGCCGCGCGCCGGTTGCTGGAGGACTCCACCCGCAATATCGATGTTATCGCCAGGCAATGTGGGTTCGGTGACGAGGAGCGAATGCGTGCGACATTCCAACGTCATTTAGCGATTTCGCCGCGGGATTATCGAAGACGCTTCTCGCGCTGAAGGCTCTGCGCCGCAGGTGGATGGCATCGGCTCGGCAGAATCTGGTTATAGTATTACGTTCTCTTCAAGCCCCATTCGAAGCCCTCCATGTCCTCCAATCGTCTGCTCTCGATCGACGCCCTGCGCGGTTTGGTCATCCTCTTCATGTTGCTCGATCACGTTCGCGAAACCTTCTACCTGCACCAGCAGGTCGGCGACCCGATGGACGTGACCGCTACTGATCCTGCGCTGTTCTTCAGCCGTACCCTGGCGCATCTGTGCGCGCCGGTGTTCATCCTGCTCACCGGGCTCTCGGCGTTTCTCTATGGCGAGAAACAGATGAGCCGGGCGGCGACCAGCGCCTTCCTGTTCAAGCGCGGGCTGTTTCTGGTGGTGCTGGAGTTCACCCTGGTCAACTTCGCCTGGACCTTCCATTTCCCGCCCACGGTGATCTACCTGCAGGTGATCTGGGCCATCGGCCTGAGCATGCTGGCGCTCTCCGTGCTGCTGTGGCTGCCGCGAACGCTGCTGGCTGTGCTGGGTCTGGCGCTGGTGGCGGGGCACAACCTGCTCGATGGGCTGCACTTCGACGCGGAGTCGGCGATGCACATTCCGTGGGCGATCCTGCATGACCGCGGCTGGATCGAGTTTTCCGACATGCTGCGCCTGCGCACGTCGTACCCGGTGCTGCCGTGGATCGGGGTGATTGCCCTGGGCTATGTGATCGGCCCGTGGTTCCGCTGGTCCAGCGCGCCCGAGCAGCGTCTGCAATGGTTGCGTCGTGCAGGTTTCGGCGCGCTGGCGCTGTTCGTGATGCTGCGCCTGCTCAACGGCTATGGCGAGAAACCCTGGGCCGTGGAAGAAACCGCACTGCAAACGTTGATGGGCCTGTTCAACATCACCAAATACCCGCCGTCGCTGCTGTTCCTGGCGCTGACGCTGGGCGTCGGCCTGTTGCTGCTGGCCTACTTCGAGCGCCGCAATGACGGGCGCATGGTGCGCACGCTGGCCGTGTTCGGCAGCGCGCCGATGTTCTTCTACCTGTTGCACCTGTACGTACTGAAGCTGCTCTACATCGCCGCCTTCGCCATCTGGGGCGCGAACCAGGGGCACTACTTCGGCTTCGATTCGATGGGTTGGATCTGGATAGCGAGCTTGGGACTGGCGCTGCTGCTGTTTGCGCCCACGCAATGGTTCGCCCGGCTCAAGGCGCGGCGCCGCGACATTCGCTGGTTGAAGTACCTCTAGGAACCTCTGTCGTAGGGTGCGCCGCGCGCACCAACGGGCACATCGGAAATTCCGGTGCGCACGGCGCACCCTACGTTCGCTCGGCATTGGCACGGAGCCCACTTGCGGGCGATGGCTGACTGATGCGATCGCCGGCAAGCCGGCTCCTACAGGTCGAGTTGTGGAGTCTTTCCGAGTGGCTCCGGCGTTACAGCTTCATGTTCACTGACAGGTAGGCCGAGCGACCTGGAGCAGGGGAGAACATCGGCTGGTCATCGCCGCCCCAGAAGAAGTTGTCGAACCATACGTACTCGTAGTCGCGGTCGGTCAGGTTCTTCATCTGCAGGTCAAGGCTGGTGGTGGCCGATACCTGATAGCGCACGTTGGCATCGAGCACCGCGAAGCCGCCGTACTTGCCTTGCTGGTTCAGCTCGTCGATGTAGTAGTCGCCCTGGGCGCGGGCCGACAGGCCGAAGCGCCAGGCGTCGTTGAACTGGTAGTCGACCCCGGCATTGCTGATGTAGCGCGGCGTGGAGAACACCTCCTTGCCGGACAGCGACTGCCCGCCAGCAGTGAACGCGCTGACCACCTTGGCTTCCTGGATGGCGTGCGAGCCCCACACCGTCCAGTGGTCGTTCAGCTGTGCGGTGAGCTGCATGTCGATGCCGCGACGCTTGGTTTCACCCAGGCCGACGGTGGTGCCGGTGCTGGGCATGTTGGCCACCTCGTCGGTGGCTTCCTGTTGCCACACGGCGATGCGCGCCTCCGAGCCGGCGAACGGCTTGAACTTCACCCCCACTTCCTTGCCGGTGTTGATCGACGGTTTGTACGAGGCCTGGCCGGCGGTCATGTAGGCCGGTGCGGTGGAGCCAGTGAGGATCTGGAAGGTACGCCCCCAGTTGGCGTAGACGTTGATGTCCGGGGTGATGCTGTACACCACGCTGAGTTTGGGCTGCTCGATCCAGCCGTAGTCCTGCAGCTCGGCCTTCTCGCCGTTCATCAGCTCGGTATTACCGGAGAACTTGTCGACGCGGTACGCCGGGATGATTTTCAGCTGCTCGATGGGCTGGATGATCGCCTGGGCATAGGCGCCGGTGTTGTACAGCGTGTAGCTGTCGTCGTTTTGCGTGCGTGCCGGCGGCGCGTCGAAATCGGTGGGGATGCCGAAGTTGTAGCGGTAGCGGCGGTATTCGTTGTTCTGCTGCTCGTAGTTGATGCCGCCGTCGAGGGTCAGCATCTCGTGGGCGCGCCAGGTCAGGTTGCTCAGCACGCCGGTCTGGCGCTCTTCCCATTGGCGGCGTTGACGCGGGGCATTGCCGACCGGGTAGCTGGTGAAAGTCACGGTACGGTCATCGTCGTAGCTGTTGTAGTACAGCTTGTTGCTCAGGCTCAGGTCGTCGCTGAGCTGGAAGTCGGCATGCGCGCTGAGGTGCTTCATGTCGCGGTCGTCGCCGTCGTTGGCGTTCTTCTCCGGCGACTGCGAGCGGCTCGCGGCCAGCTCCTGTGCGGTGAGAAAACCCGGCTCTTCGGCCTGGTGGTGGTAGAGGCGGGCGATTACGCCGAGCTTCATGGTCTGCTCGTCATCGGTGACGAACCATTTGCCGCCCAGGGAGTATTTGTTGGAGTTGCTGTGGTCGCGGAAACCGTCGGAATCCTGCTTGGCCAGAAAGTAGTTCTGCGCGAAGTTGCCTTCCTCGTGGCCTACGGCCAGCTGGAATTCGCGGGTGTTGAAGCTGCCGTAGGTCAGGCGGCCGTCGGTGTAGTTGCCGCCCTGACGGGTGGCGAAATTGATGTTGCCGCCGATATTGTGCAGGCCGTAGCGCGGGTCATTGGTGCCGCGCACCACCTCGATGTAGTCGATATCCAGCGGGAAGATCATGTCGATGAAGCGCTGGTTGCCGCTGTTGACGTTGCTCGGCACGCCGTCGATCAACGTCTTGATGCCATTGATGTAGCCCTCGCCATTGAACGCGCGGAAGGTCACCTTGCCGGATTCGGCACCCATGCGCGTCTCGGTCAGCTGGATGCCGGGCATCTGGCCCACCAGCTCCCAGCTGTTCATCACGTTCTTATCCTCGATCTTGTCGCTGCCCATGATGTCGACCGAGCTCAGGATGCTGTCGGTGCGCAGCGTGCCGCTGGCCTCGGGGGTGACGTAGACCGAACCGAGCGAAACGGTGGAGTTGCCGGAGGAGGCGGCGTGAATCTGAGGCGTGACCAGGGCGGTCATGACGGCGAGGGAGGCCGAAGTGGCTTTCATGGGTATTCCTAGCGTTGCGTTTTCTAAGTGAGGGAGGGTGTTGCGTTGGTTTGCCGCGCGAGCTGGCGAGTCTCCTGGCGGCAGCGGGTTGTCCGGTCGGCCGGAACATATCGACGAATCATCTCCAATTCAGATGTTATATCATAACAATTCTGATGCGCTCGACCAGTTCGAAATCAAGCCACGGGTGCCGCAAAGGCTCTGGCTAGAGGCGTCTGAGGTTGAGCTGTCGGCGCAACGGCCGATACACAGTGGCCTGATCTGCACGAACGATTAGACGCCGGCCAGCTAATGGCGTATCAATATCAGGCGTCTTCCGCGTTTCTATCCAAACAGAATCACTATGCAGCCCCTGTGTTCGGTCAATGCGCCCAGCAGTGCCAATGATGAGCGGCTCGATGGCTTAGTGCGCCTGCTTGGCCGGTATTTCGACTCGGCCGCCGTGCTGGTTACTGGCGCCGGCTCTGCGCGCCGTATCTTGGCCAGCCCTGGTCTGAGCGATGTGGCGAAGATCATCGGCATCAGCGAAACCACGCCCACCACGCTCGTCTGGCCACTGCAGGCGCAAGCAGGTGCCCGGCTCGGCACGCTGTACCTGCATTTCGACCGGCCACGTACGCTCGATGCCAGGCAACAGGAGGCTCTGCAGGACTTCGCCACCCTGACCCTCGATCTACTGGCACGCGAGGCCGACGAAGCCCGGCAGCGTCATGAGATCGCCGCCCTGCGCGATAGTGAACGACGCATGGCACTGGCCATCGCTGGTAGTGGTACCGGCATCTGGGACCGCGACATCAGCAGCGGCGAGATTTACTACTCCAGCAGTTGGAAGGCGTTGCTCGGCTATGCCGACCATGAAATCGGCAATCGCATCGAAGAGAGCTATACCCGCGTACATCCAGCCGACCTCGACTACGTGCGCGCGACCATCCAGGCACACCTGGATCAGCGTACCGATGCCTATGAGGTGGAGCACCGTCTGCGTTGCCGTGACGGCCAGTACAAATGGGTGTGCAGCCGCGGCAAGGTGGTCGAGCGCGACAAGCATGGCAAACCGCTGCGAATGATCGGCACCACCACCGACATCACCGCCATGCGCCGCCTGTCCGAGCAGGTACAGCAGTCCGCTACCCTGATGACCGACCTGACCAATGAAATTCCCGGCATGGTCTTCCAGTTCCGCCGGCAGAGCGATGGCAAGTACGCCGTTACCTACGCCAGCGCCGGCGCGCAAGCCATCTGCGGCCTCAGCGCCATGCAACTGATGCAGGACGCTGAGGCGCTGACCGCCATCGTTCACCCGGATGACCGCGCGGCTTTCATCGACTCCTTCCAGCTATCGGCCGAGCAACTCACGCCTTGGCATCTGGAGTTCCGCGTGCAGGTGCCGGGGCGTGAAGTCGCCTGGTGCCAGGGTGAAGCCTGCCCGCGTCGCGAAGCAGACGGTAGCGTGATCTGGCATGGCTTCATGACTGACGTGACTGAACGCAAGCAGATCGAGGCCGAGCTGCAGGCCTTTGCCACCACCGACTTCCTCACCCAGCTCGCCAACCGCAGGCACTTCATGTGTCAGCTCGAGGCAGAACTGGCGCGCCTGCAACGCAGCCCTGAACAGAGTGCGGCGATCCTGATGTTCGACCTGGACTACTTCAAGACCATCAACGACCGTTGGGGCCACGATGTCGGCGACCAGGCGCTGCGCCATTTCGCGGGAATTCTAAGCAGCCAGCTGCGCAAGGCCGACACAGCCGGGCGACTGGGTGGCGAAGAGTTCGCCGTGGTGCTCAGCGATGCGAGTCTGGACAAGGCCATGCACTTCGCCACGCGCATCCAGAGCGAACTGGCCAGGGCGCCGATCCTGCATGCCGGGGAGCCGATCTTCCTCGCCGTCAGCGTCGGCATCTCATCGCTCAACGCCAGCGATGCCAGCGTCGAGGCCGCCCTGTCGCGCAGCGATATCGCCCTTTACTGCGCCAAGCGCGGCGGGCGAAATCGCATCGAGTATCACTGACGGCAGGCTGACTCAGGCCGCCAGCAACGCCTGGCTGATGGCCTCGTTGAACGCAGGAATATCGTCGGGGTTGCGCGAGGTGATCAGCGTCCAGTTCTGCCCTGGGCAAACTTGCACCTCGGCGTCTACCCAGCTCGTACCGGCGTTGGCCAGATCCAGGCGCACGCTGGCATACGACGTCAGCACCTTGCCCGGCACCACGCCAGCATCGATCAGCAGCCAGGGGCCATGGCAGATCGCCGCGACCGTCTTGCCGGCGTCACGAAACTCCCGCACCAGGCGCTGCGCGTCCTCATCCTGGCGCATGTTGTCGGCGTTCACCGTACCGCCGGGGATCACCAGCAGATCGTAGTCCGCCGCGCCCACTCCCTTGAGCTGGGTGTCGGATTGCACGCTGACGTCCTTCTTGCTGTCCTTCAGCCAGGTTTCGGCCTCGCCGCCCTTGACGCTGGCGTGGGTGACGCTGGCGCCCTGATCCTTCAACGCCTGCATCGGCTTGAGCAGCTCGTCGCGCTCGATGCCCGTGTTGGCAGTGATGAACAGCACCTTCTTGCCTTGCAGATTCGAACTCATGATCGATACCTCCGCTGATGCGCCGCACGGGGCGCAGTGAATGGTCGCGTTGGCGAACGCGGCATGTATCAGGATTGAAAGGTGTAAGAAGCAGAAGTTCGACTTGATTGGCGGGCGATGGCTCCTATCAGGCCCATCTCGGCCGGCTCACAGATTCGCTGAGGGCAACTGCAACCAGACCGAGAACACGCCCAGTACACTCCAGAAAACGATGAACAGCCAGGGCGAGCGCAGAAAGAACAACAATGATTTGTAGGTACTCTCCCGGCTGGCCTCCTTCTCGCTGAACAGTGGTGAGTCGTCATAGGCATGGCCGAACTCGGGATCGCTGCGCAGCAGCTGCTCCTGCTTGTAGTGCCAGTGCTCGATGATCGTCGCGGAGGCCCTGATCCCCGGCCAGGCGTGTAGTGAACTGATGATGCCCAGCAGCGTGAACAGCGCCGGAACCACCAGAGTGAATAGTGCCCCCCAGTTCTCGTTCAGGTTGGCCATGGACGATGCATAGGCGATCACCAGAAATGACTGCGCCGTCAGATACGAGTTGGTGCGCCCGGCCAGCAGGCTGGTTTCGTACTGAATTTCCCGCCGATAGAAATCGAGCCGCTCCTTCGGCGTACCGAATATCAGCAACTCCGCCTGTTTTTCACGCAGTGGGTCATGGATGTCGGAGGTAATGATTCGCGAGGTTTTCATCGGTGTTGCTCGGCTATCGGTCTGGAGAGATGCTGGCGGGGAATGAGGATTTAGACTGCGTGCGTCTCAGTCATTCAGAGTTTTTGTCGAGACGATGCCAGCCGCCGGTTGAGCCAGGCACAGGCGATCGGAACCAAGGCGAGTAGCGGTTATCTGCTTGCTCAGGCATGACGATTTGGCTGGGGGCGACCTTCCAGCTCGCTGAAGAGCCAGTCCTGGAAACTCCGGATCTTGGGGAGCTCCGCCCGTGAGCGCAGCAGGTTGAAGGTGTAGCCCTGCACCTTGGGCCCTGCCAGGCCAAGCGGTGCCACCAGTTGCCCACTGGCCAGTTCGCGTTGCGCGAGCAGCAGGCTTTCGAGGCAAATCCCCAAGCCATCCACGGCTGCACTGATGGCCATGAACGAGCGATCGAAGCGTGGCCCACGCGATATATCCAGCGGCACTTTGCGGTGCTGGCGCATCCAGTCGCGCCAACTGACCAGGCACACCTCGCTGTGAATCAAGGTGTGATGACACAGATCCTCAGGTGCTCGGATTGCGTGTTCCCCATGCGCAAGCGATGGCGCACAGAGCGGCACGATGGTTTCTGCAGGGAAAGGCAGCACCATGGTGCCGGCGGGCTGCAGCCGTTTCATGCCATAGCGGATATCGATGTCCACGCCCTGGGTCAGCAGGTCGGCAGGTGCCGGGTAAGACGAGTTCAGCCGCACGTCGATGTCCGGCTCCAAAGCGCTGAACCTTGCCAGTCGGGGCATCAGCCACTGCGTGGCGAAACTGGGTGTCGAGTGCACGGTGAGGATGTCGCTTTTGGCGGTGCGCCCCAGCTCGCGGGTCGCCATATCGATTCTGGCAAATGCCGCCGAAACCTCTTCGGCATACACACGGCCGGCATCGGTCAGCACCACCGCGCGATGCACGCGATGGAACAAGCGAACACCAAATTGCTCCTCCAGCAGCTTTATCTGATGGCTGACCGCTGAAGGGGTGACGAAGAGCTCCTCCGCTGCAAACGCAAAGGAAGACAGGCGTGCGGCTGCCTCGAAGGCCTGAATTGCCTTAAAAGAAACGCGGTTTTGCATGGTGTTTTCACATTAGTTCAGTTCACCTATCTGCCTTAACTATTCGTTTGAGCTCAAAAAATCAAGGGAATAGGCTTTGTCTCACTCGCCAAACGTGCTGATTCAGCGCCCTGGCAGGCCTGGAGATTCTCTCTCCAATCGAGACATATGAGGCTCCGGCAGCATCCCGTGTCGGGCCATAGCAAGGAGAACTGCGTGCAGAACAATAATTCTTCCGTCCACGCCAAGGTTGCCGAAGGCGCCTACCGTATCCGCCGCTTTGCGCTGCAGATGGGCGAGGTGCAAGGGCAGGGCTATGTCGGTCAGGCACTGGGTTACGCCGACGTGCTGGCGACCGCCTACTGCCACGCGCTGAACGTGCGCCCCGAGGACCCAACCTGGGAAGGTCGTGACCGCTTCCTGCTGTCCCACGGCCACTACGCCATCGCGTTCTACGCGGCGCTGATCGAGGCGAAGATCATTCCCGAGGACGAACTGGAGACATACGGCAGCGATGACAGCCGCCTGCCCATGTCCGGCATGGCGACCTATACCCCAGGCATGGAAATGTCAGGCGGCTCGCTCGGCCAGGGCCTGCCTATTGCCGTGGGCATGGCGCTCGGCCTGCGCCTGAAGGGTAACCCGGCTTTCGTCTACAACTCGATGTCCGATGGCGAACTGGACGAAGGCTCGACCTGGGAAGCGGCGATGAGCGCAGCTCACCATGGCCTGGGCAACCTGATCTGCCTGGTGGACATCAACAACCAGCAAGCCGATGGCCCTTCGACCAAGGTGCTGGGCTTCGAGCCGCTCGCTGACAAGTGGGCAGCGTTCGGCTGGCATGTTCAGCGTGTCGACGGCAACGACCTCGCCGCGGTCATCAAGGCCTTCGACACTGCGCGCAACCTCACCGAAGCCAAGCCGCGCGTGATCCTCTGCGACACCCTGATGGGCAAGGGCGTGCCATTCCTCGAAGCCCGCGAGAAGAACCACTTCATCCGTGTCGACCAGGCCGAGTGGCAGCAGGCCCTCGATATTCTCGACCAAGCCCAGGGAGACGCCCGATGAGCACCACCGCCAAGAAGCCACGCCTGACCACCTCGGCGATGATCGCCTCGATTGCCTCCGAAGGGCAGCGCGTACAGTCCGCCCCATTCGGCAAGGCCCTGGTCGAACTGGCCGCCAACCGCCCGGAGATCGTCGGCCTGACCGCGGACCTGGCGAAGTACACCGACCTGCACCTGTTCGGGCAGGCCTACCCGGATCGCTTCTTCCAGATGGGCATGGCCGAACAACTGCTGATGGCGGCGGCCGGCGGCATGGCCAAGGAAGGTTTCGTACCGTTCGCCACCACCTACGCGGTATTCGCTACTCGACGTGCCTTCGACTTCGTGCATCAGGTGATCGCCGAGGAAAACCTCAACGTCAAACTTTGCTGCGCCTTGCCTGGACTGACCACCGGTTATGGTCCCAGCCATCAGGCCACCGAGGACATCGCGCTGATGCGTGGTATTCCGGGCATGACCATCGTCGATCCCTGCGATGCCCTCGACACCGAACAGGCCGTGTCGCAGATCGCCGACCACAAAGGCCCGGTGTACATGCGCCTGCTACGTGGCAACGTGCCGCTGGTGCTCGACGAGTATGGCTACAGCTTCGAACTGGGCAAGGCCAAGATGCTGCGAGACGGCCGTGATGTGCTGGTGATCTCGTCCGGCATCCTGACCATGCGCGCCCTGGAAGTGGCCAAGGCATTGGAAGCGGACAAGGTCGACGTCGGCGTGCTGCACGTACCGACCATCAAGCCGCTCGATGTGGCGACCATCCTGCGTGAAGCAGGCCGCGCCGGACGCCTGGTCGTGGTCGCGGAAAACCACAGCTCGGTCGGCGGGCTCGGCGAAGCCGTCGCCACGGCGCTGCTGACTGCCGGGGTTACTCCGCAATTTCGGCAGATTGCGCTGCCCGATGCCTTCCTCGATGCCGGTGCGCTGCCGACCCTGCATGACCGTTACGGCATTTCCACCGAGGCGATGTCGGCCACCATCAAGGGTTGGCTCGGCTGAACGCCGCGCGATCTCGACCCTGTATTCACGTGCCGGCTCACGGCGCAACTGCAAGGAATCCATACATGAATAACGCTCTTCTTCTCGACGGCAAGGTTGCCATGATTTCGGGTGCGGCCTCGGCGCGGGGCATCGGTCTGGCTACCGCTCGCCTGTTCGCCAGCCACGGCGCCAAGGTGGCGATTCTCGACCTGGACGAAGGTGCAGCCGTCGAAGCTGCCGCCGCCATCGGCCCCGAACACCGTGGTTATGCCTGCAACGTGGCGGACAAGGACGCGTGCCTCAAGGCCACCGAGCGCGCCATCGCCGACTTCGGTCGCATCGATGTGCTGATCAATAACGCTGGCATCACCCAGCCGGTGAAGACCCTGGAGATCGACCCGGCGAGCTGGGATCGTATCCTCGACGTCAACCTGCGTGGCGTGCTGTACCTGTCTCAGGCCGTCATTCCGCACATGCAGGCGCAGGGCAGTGGTTCGATCGCGTGCATGTCTTCGGTATCGGCCCAGCGCGGTGGCGGTATCCTCGGCGGCCCGCATTACTCTGCGGCCAAGGCCGGTGTACTGGGCCTGGCCAAGGCCATGGCGCGCGAGTTCGGCCCGAGCAATATCCGCGTCAACTGCGTGACCCCTGGGTTGATCCAGACCGACATCAGCTCCGGCAAACTCAGTGACCAGCAGAAGGCCGAGATTGCCGCCAGCATCCCGCTCAATCGCCTGGGTAATGCCGAAGAGGTGGCCGGTGCCTACCTGTTCCTGGCCTCGAATCTGTCGGCGTACATCACCGGTGCGGTGATCGACGTCAACGGTGGCATGCTCATCCACGGTTGAGCAGCACCGGGTTGGCCACGTGCGGGCGCTGCCATAAGGTCCGCACGGACGACCTGCAACAAGCAAGACATGCAGACAATATCAATAAAAAAAGCAAGGTGAAGCTCATGAAAAAGACACTGATCGCACTCACCGCGACCTTGGCATTGGCTACTGCCTCCACCAGTTGGGCGCAACAGGTACTGCGTCTTTCCCACAACGCCGCGCCGGGCAACCCGAAAGCGGTGGCATCCCAGAAATTTGCCGAGTTGGTCGAGCAGAAGACCGAAGGTCGAGTCAAGGTCGAGGTGGGCGGCAGCGCGCAGTTCGGCGATGACGTCGAGTCGTTGACCAACATGCGTCTGGGCTCATTGGCTTTCAGCACCAACTCCCAGGGCAGCACTGCTGGCGTGGTGCCGGAATTCAACCTGGTCGGCCTGCCTTTCCTGTTTCGCGATCTTGAACATGCCTACAAGGTGGTCGATGGCCCGGTCGGTGCCAAGCTCGACGAGGCTGCCAACAAGAAAGGATTGGTGGTACTGGCGCTGTGGGACAACGGCATTCGCCATACCAGCAACAACAAGCGCCCGATCGTAAAACCCGAAGACCTGCAGGGCATCAAGGTGCGTACACCGCCGGATGCCATGACCCTCGACATCTTCAAGGCACTGGGCGCCAACCCAGGCCCGCTGGCCTTCTCCGAGCTGTACATCGCCCTGCAACAGGGGGTATTCGATGGCCAGGAGAACCCGCTGATGAACATCTATTCCTCCAAGCTCTTCGAGGTGCAGAAGTACATTTCGCTGACTGGGCACAAGTACGAGACCACACCGCTGCTGGCCAGCAAGATGATCTGGGCCGGTCTGTCCGAGGCCGATCAGGCGGCGATCAAGGCAGCTGCAGTAGAAGCAGGCAAGCTCAACCGCGAGATGTCACTGGCGGCCGATACAGAGCTGCGCACCAAACTCACCGAAGCCGGAGTCGAGATCAACGAAATCGACCAGGCCGCATTCGCTGCCAAGACCAAGCCGGTCTACGACAAGTGGTCGAAGCAGTACCCTGAGCTGGTGGAGCTGATCGTCTCGGAAGCAGGTAAGCAATGATGGCCGTCCAAACCTCCAGCTACGACTCGTTGCAGTCCGGCGCTCTGGCGCAGATGGTGAGGTGGGTGGACAACGCGATAGTGGCGCTCAGCGTGGTCGCCGTGATCACGGCACTGGTGGCCATGTTCGTATCGTTGATGGCCGAGGTGGTGGTGCGCTACCTGACCAATCAGGGTATGGGCTGGCCCACCGAGATGCCCAATATCCTGTTCCCCTGGCTGGTGATGGGCGGCATCGTGCTGGCTGCCCAACGCGGTCAGCACATCGCCGTCACCGCCATCCAGGGCTGGATTGGTCGAGGTGGTAATCGGGTGTTGTTGATCGGCCATCAGGCGTTGATCAGCGCCACTTTTTTCTACCTGGCCTGGGTGGGGCTCGATGTGATCGAGATCACTGGTGGTGAGATCTATCCGGTCACCGGCATCTCGGCCAAGTGGGCGTATCTGGCCATGATCGCTGGCTTCGTCGGCCTTGCCTTCACCGCACTCACCACGCTCGTACACCTGCTGTATGCCGGTGATCCCCTCGCTGTTCGCGCACATCAAATCGAGGACGACGTATGACGCTCATGATGCTTCTGGTCTTCGCCGTGCTGTTGGCGCTGGCGTTGCCGGTCGGCTACGCGTTGCTGATCAGCTCGGGTATTGCCGCTGTCACCGTCGGCGGCATCCCCAGCGTGGCGGCGATCGTGAAGATCTTTCAGCCCACGCAGAGTTTCCCGCTGCTGGCGATTCCGTTCTTCATGCTCTCGGGCAGCCTGATGATGGGCGGCACGCTGGGCAAGCGCCTGATCGATTTCGCCACCATGCTGGTCGGTCGCTTCCATGGCGGGCTTGGGCAAGTCACGGTGGTCGGCTCGACCGTATTCGGCGGGGTGTCCGGCTCGGCTGTGGCAGAGGCGTCGGCGCTGGGTTCGATGTTGATCCCCTGGCAGAAGCGCGAGGGCTATCCGGGTGCCTTTGCCGCTGCGGCAACCGCGTCGTCGGCAACCATCGCCGGGCTGATTCCGCCGTCGATTCCGCTGATTCTCTACGCCGCCGTGTCCAACCAGTCGATTGCCGCGCTGTTTCTCGCCGGCCTGGTGCCGGGGTTACTGCTGTGCGTCGGCTTCATGCTGACCTGCTACCTGTCAGGCCGTCTGCGTGGTTTCAAGCGGTTAGCCAGTGAGGTCACCTTGAAAGGTGTGCTGCGCGTGACCGTTGCGGCAGCGCCGGCACTGGCTATGCCAGCCTTCATCGTGATCCTGCTGCGCGCTGGCATCGCCACACCGACCGAGGTCAGCGTACTGGCGGTGTTCTACGGTTTGATGGTGAGCATGCTGGTCTATCGCGACCTGACCCTGCGCCGCCTCTACGACGCACTGGTACACACCGCGATCACCACTGGTGTGGTGATGCTGGTGATCGCCGCCTCGAACCTTGTGGGGTATGTGCTGACCGTCGAGTCGGTGCCGACCGCCGTGGCCGAGTGGACCGTACGAACCCTGAGTTCGCCGTGGATGGTCATTCTAATGCTCAACCTGATCATGGTGATGGTGGGCATGTTCCTCGATCTGCCGGCGGCGATCCTGCTGCTGGGGCCAACCTTCGTAGCCATCGGCAACGCCATCGGTCTCGACCTGACCCAGCTCGGCATCATGATGGTGGTCAACCTGAGCATCGGCCTGTTTACCCCGCCAGTGGGCACCACGCTGTTCATCGCCTCGGCGATCTCGCGCGAGAAGGTCGGGGCCGTGGTTCGCGAGCTTTGGCCGTTCTACCTGGTGGCGATCATCGTGCTCGGCCTGGTCTCCTTCGTGCCGGCTTTCACCCTCTATTGATGCGCCCCCGGTTCATGCCGGGGGCGCTCTGCAAGGAATTTCCATGACTACGATTGCATTTGCCGGGCTTGGCTCGATGGGGCTGCCCATGGCCAAGAACCTGCTCGCCGCCGGCCACGTTGTGCGCGGTATCGACCTCAACCCTGTGGCGCTCGCCACGCTTGCCGAGGCTGGCGGGCAGCCGGCCGACGCCGCCTCTGCCGCCAGCGGTGCCGATGTGCTGATCCTGATGGTGGTCAACGCCGCCCAGGCCGAGCAGGTGCTGTTCAACGACGGTGCGCTGGATGCACTGGCCGCGAATGGCATCGTCTGCCTGATGGCGACCTGTCCACCGGCTGCGGTCGAGCGTATGGCCGAGCGGGTGAGGGCAGCGGGGCGCCGCTTCGTTGATGCCCCGGTCTCCGGCGGCACCGCAGGCGCCATCGCCGGCTCGCTGACCATCATGGCGGCCTGTGAGCGCGCCACTTTCGAATCGGTGCAGCCGGTGTTCCAAGGCATCGGCCAGCGCATCTTCCACGTCGGCGAGCGAGCCGGGCAGGGCGCTATGGTCAAGGCCGTCAACCAGTTGCTGTGCGGCGTCCATATCGCCGTGGTCGCCGAAGCCTTTGCGCTCGCGGCCAAGGTCGGTGTCGATCTGCCGGTGCTGCTGGAAATCATGGGCGGTTCGGCAGCGTCGAGCTGGATGCTCAAGGATCGCGGCCCTCGCATGCTGCAGGCCGAACCCGTGGTCAGCAGCGCGGTGGACATCTTCGTCAAGGACCTGGGCATCGTCCTCGAAGCCGGGCGCGACGCGCAGGCCGCGCTGCCGATTGCTTCCGTGGCACACCAACTGTTCCTGGCCACCTCCGGGCGTGGTGAGGGGCGGGCTGACGACAGCCAGGTCATTCGCAGTTACTACGCCCTCAACGGCACGCCCACGCAGGGCTGAGTCGCCCAGCACCACCCACTCGCCAGCGGCTAAGGTTGCCCCATGCTCGTGCAGATCGTGAGTATCGTATTCCCTGTGTTCACGGTCATCGCGATTGGCTACCTGTATGGTCGCAAGCATCGTCCCGACATGCTCGCGACCAACCAGGTCAACATGGGCATCTTCGTGCCCGCGTTGATTTTCTCCGCGTTGGCGGGCAAGAGCGTCGATCTGGCCGAGGTGCAGATGATCGCTCTCGGTGGTCTGATCATCGTGCTGGGTTCCGGGTTACTCGGTTGGCCCATTGCCCGCAGGTTGGGCTATGCACCGAAAACCCTACTGCCACCGATGATGTTCAAGAACGCCGGCAACATGGGATTGCCGCTGCTGCTGTTTGCCTTTGGCGAGCAGGTGCTGCCGGCGGCGGTGGTGCTGTTTCTGGTGGAAAACGTCCTGCATTTCGCCGTCGCCACCTGGTGGCTTGGGCGCAACGCCAGGGTATGGGGGTTGCTCCGCGAACCGGTGATCATCGCCGGAGTTGCTGGCGTGCTGGTGAGTATGTCGGGCATCGCCTTGTGGTCGCCATTTCTCTCCGCGATCAAGATCATTGCCGACGTATCCACGGGCCTGATGCTGTTCTCACTTGGCGTACGCCTGAACACTGCGCCCTTCGCGCAATGGCGCATCGGCACGGTCGGCGCCGTGGCTACACCGCTGACCGGCATGCTGATCGCCTACCTGTTCTGCCTGGCCTTCGGCCTGTCGGATCGCGAGACCGACATCCTGCTGATCTTCGGTGCGCTACCGCCTGCGGTGCTCAACTTCATGTTCGCCGAACGCTACGCCCAGGAGCCGGAGAAGGTCGCGTCGATCGTGATTCTGGGCAATCTGGTTGCTCTGTTTTCCATCTCGTTGGCGTTGGCGTTGCGGCTGGCGTAGAGGCTTGAGCGTATGTACCGGGACAAACCATTGAGATTTGTCTACCCCCAATGGTTATGCCCAGGGCTGGATGGCCACTTCTGTGGGTTTTATGGGGGGGCGGCAGTGGGTAATGGATAGATCACTTCGTGGCTATCCAGATTGCGAATTTCCGATTTGATCGTAATGGTCGAGACCTCACGTCCCGGCGGCCCACTGATATCGTCGCGAGTAGAAAAGTCCACCACGTAGCGCTGCCCCGCGCGGAACTCGATGTCCTGCGCACCGAAGCCGCACTTCGCTCCGCCCGTACCCAGTGCATTCATGGATACCCAGCACCAGCTCAGAGAGTGTTTGCCTGGCGTCAGCCGTAGAGCCTGCTTGCCGGAAACATCGAGGATTGAGTGGCGCCCGGCGTCCGGCAGTTGCTGGCCATCTACATGCGTGGCCAGCAGCAGACGGTGAAAAGGCACGCCCAGCGCGCGGTATCGCGTGGTTGCGAAGTACACAACGGGTGCGTCGGGCGTGTTGTTGGACGGGTCATCAGGCGTCATCGACTCCGGCGCCCAGTTCCCCTGGTAATCCTTGTCCTGATAGTTGGAGCAGGCCGTCATCAGACCGCTATCAGCAGGACGCCAGGCGGTTTGAAATGGGATAGAAATGAGGAACGCGCATTGTTGTTCGTGCTTCCTTGCTGAATTGGGCCGCGGCGGATAACGGGTCTAAAGAGGGTCCGTAAATTATCGGTATGACCACTCCGGCAGACTCGCTGACAGTTCGCGGCAGCAGCACAGCGAGGGGCCTGCCTTCAAAGAAAACCTATCCTTTTACTCCCTCAAGAAAACCTCGAGTTCTTCATACTTCATCGGTTTGGCAAAGTAATACCCCTGCAACACATCGCACCTGCTGCCCTTTAAAAAAGCCGCCTGAGATTCGGTTTCAACACCTTCAGCGACCACTGTCAGGCTCAGGTGGTGGGCCATAGCGATAATGCCCTGAATGATTGCGGCATCGTGGCAATCCGTGCCGAGCTCCTGGATAAACGAGCGGTCGATCTTGATCTTGTCTATCGGCAAGCGTTTGAGATAGCTGAGACTGGAAAATCCGGTGCCGAAATCATCGAGAGCAATACGCACTCCCAAAGCCTTGAGCCGGTGCAATGTGTCGATCGCTTGTTCAGCGTTATGCAGCAAAAGCGATTCGGTGATCTCCAGTTCCAACTGCTCACCACAGAGTCCGTGCTTCTCCAGGATGGTTTGGACAAATTGAACGAAATGACCACGCTGAAAATGCATTGGCGAAATGTTCACAGCCATTGAGATGCCAGTGATGCCTTGTTCGCCTAACTGGCGCAGCTGAGCGCAAGCCGTATCGAGTACCCAGAGGCTCAGTGGGATGATCTGGCCACTGTCCTCTGCCACTGGCACAAATACCGCTGGTGAGATAAATCCTCTTTGCGGATGCTCCCAGCGCAATAGCGCTTCGATCCCTGACACTCGCCCCGTACGCGTTTCTATCTGCGGCTGATAATGCAACTTGAGCGATTCAGTATCGATAGCCTTCTGTAGGTCGTTGCGTAGTCTCGCGTGTTCACAAACGCGCTCATTGAGATCGCTTGTGTACCACTGGAAATTATTGCGCCCTTGCTGCTTGGCTTTGTACATAGCCATGTCAGCCTGCTGAATGAGCTGCATCGGTGGCTCGGTATAACCATCGCTCAGGGTGATGCCCACACTTGCGCTCACGTGCAGGTCAATGCCTCGGATGCGGTAGGGCCTGGCTATGCCCGCCATCAGTCGTTCGGCCACCGATACAACGTCGTCATCACGCAGCAGGTTCGGCAGCAGAACGATAAATTCGTCGCCGCCCATGCGCACGATGGTATCGCCGGGACGAACGTGCTGGGCCATGCGCTGCGCCACCTCAATCAGCACTTGATCGCCGAAATAGTGCCCAAGCGAATCGTTGATGGATTTGAATCCATCCAGATCGATGCACATTACCGCCAGGCGACGCTTGCGCCGGCGACTGATGTGACAATACTCAATAAGCCGATCTTCAAGAGTTACACGGTTAAGCAAACCCGTCAGGCGATCGTGGCAGGCGTTGAAGTTCAACTCGCGCTCGTAGTGCTTCTGCTCGCTGATATCCCTGACCACTGCGAATACCCCGACTATCTCGTCATTGACCCTGATCGGCAGGTTGGAAATGTCCATGGTCAACAACATGTCGCTCGCGTCGCGAAGCCGTGCTTCGAAACGTTGGGGCTCTCCGGTGCAGGCTGCAGAGAAATGTCGACCTACCCGTTGCTGCTCCTCCTCGATCACCAGATTGGCAAAGTGATGACCGATCAATTCGCCAGTGGTGCATGGCTTGAGCCTCAAACTTGCGGGATTCGCATTCTGGATTCTGCCGGCCAGATCGAGGGCGAATACCGGATTGGGGTTGTACGTGAACAGTGAACGAAAACGTTGTTCGCTTTCCTCCAGGCTTCGGCCGTCACACTCACGGCGGATCGCAATTGCAGCCAGTTGGGCCGCGCAACCCAGTCGTTGAATCTGCGCCTCGTCCGGCTTGTGGGTGCGGTTCTGGTACAAGGCAAACGTACCTAACACGCGTCCTTGATGGGAGAGCAAGGGCATCGACCAGCACGAGTGCAGGTTATGCCCCAGGGCCAGACTACGGAAACGCTCCCAGCTTGGGTCACGCGCGATGTCTTCGGTAACTACCAGCTCACGTCGGAACGCAGCGGTACCGCAGGTTCCCTCCTGCGGGCCAATGGCCATTCCATGAATCGCCTGGCTGTATTCAATCGGCAAACCGGGCGCCGCACCGTTAAGCAAACGTTTGCCTTCGGCATCAGCAAGCAGAATTGAACTGAAAATTTCGGGGGACTGTGCGTCCAACATCTGACAAATGGCGCAGAGTATTTCGTCCAGATGACGGTCGGTTGCGATCATGTCGAGGATGTCACGCTGCGACTCGGAAAGTGTCTTGCTGTTAAAGCTCTTGAAACAAGTATTCATGCGGGATCTTGAAGACTCTCGATATCATCCGATCTTCAGAGAGCCTGAAATAGTGAGCGATCGAGCACTTTCGACTAGCGCATCGGGGGCCCCTTTATAAGGGCACTGAACCAGCCCAAAAAAGGCTCAGATTGGCCACGAAAAACCATATCAGATGCGTCCTCTTTGGCGGGCTTCGCTGCACTCGGTCTCGGTGCGCGTCAAAAGTAGTTAAGTAGCCAAGCCACCCAAGATTACTCGCAGGCGAGCCGTGCACAAATCATCGGCGCTGCGGCATACAGGCAGGAGTAATGAGAAAGCCCCTCCATCCGCTCGACGCGTGCCTTGCGTGAGAAGCGTTCGGCCATATAGGCCGACATAGCGAAAGGCGACCAGTTGTCCTCAGTGCCGTGCCATAGGCAGACATCTGTCTCGCAGGTGAAGACCTTGGCTGACCAGGGCTTCAGGTACTGCTGGATATCCCGCGTGTAGCCGGACGCGCCTTGAGCAAAGCATTGCTGCAGTACCTGGCAGATAAGCGCTTTGAACTCAGGTGATTTCACCCGCTCCCGATCCTGCCCCTGGGCGCTGGCGAACAGCATGCGAAACAGCATCTGCGGTGCTCGTTTGGCCAGCAGCGCCTGCCACTTCACCAGCCACTGGAACAAGCCTGGGCTGCGCTGGGCCAGCGAAAACACGGCCTTGCCGGCCATCTCATCGAGAAAGTTCCCGGCCTCAAGAGGTGCTGCCGCTGAGACGAGATGCAGGCTGCGAACCTGGCCCGGTATAAGCGCGCTGACTTCCAGAGCAACATGAGTGCCGAGGGAGAAGCCGATAATGTCGAACTGGACGCCTTGCACTGTCTCGCTGATCGATTGCGCGATCTGTAGGTAGTAGTCGGCGCCGGTAATAGGGGCATCGATGACAAAGCGATCAAGACAGAGGACTCGCAGGCCATGTTCTCGTGCTGGGGCATCGAAGATGGAGCACTCATTGGGCGAGCCGGGCACCCCGTGAAAATAAACCACCGGTTTGCCTTTGGGGTCGCCATATTCGCTGAAGTCCATTTCTCATTCCGGGCAGTGTGATGTCTCGATCTTGTATCACCAGCGGACGGATATGCGTTAGGCCAAATATGCACTCACCATATCTTCAAGCATCTCTACCAGTTCCGGGTCCATGAAACGGTAGTCATCCGGGATATCCAGAACGTGCAGTCGCTTGTGTTCGAGCAGGCGAGCGTATTCTGCGCGCAGGCGATTGGCGTGCTTGTGTTCCATGACGAAGATGACGTCGGCCCAGCGGATATCCGCTGGGCCGATTGGTTTGCGGGCGTTAGGGCTGGTGCCGGCCGAACGGGCCTCGAAGCCGGGCCGACGGCGCCAGATCGTTTCCGCTGTGGGGCTACGCCATTGATTGCGGCTGCAGATGAAAAGGAGTTTGGTCACTCTTGATCTAACAGTTGGCGGGTGGTGCGAATGGGGTAGCTGAAGCCGAGTTGGCGTGCTCTAAGCAATTTGTCCGCTCGGGTGTACATCAGCTTCCAGTTTTTTTCTGGCCGCTGATACGGCAAGCGCAGCAGCGTTTGGGGCGCATCTTTGTGAGCCTGTGAGCGTCTCCAGGCACGGGTTCTTTCCATCGTGATTTCCTCGTGAGTACCGGGTTCAGCAGCCGCGGTAGTACGAGTTCGCAACATCCTAGGGCCGAAGCGGCCCAATATCCAGAGCTATCACGCGAGGCTTATTCCGGGTTTGCTCGAGTCATTCTTGACGCGCAATCGGGGCTGGTTGGGCTTGGGCTTGCCGGTGGGCTCAATCATTTCTAATCTGCGCCCTTTTCTCAGGGAGGCGGATATGCGTGAGCGCAAGGCAGCACGACTATTACTCATCAGCCCTGCCGAGGAAGTTCTGCTTTTCAGATTTCATCACACCGATGACGCTTTGGCTGGAACAAGCCACTGGGCCACGCCGGGCGGTGGTTTGGAACCCGGGGAGGCATTCCATGCGGCGGCCATACGTGAGCTGTACGAAGAGACGGGCATTCGGGTTGGGACAGTTGCCGAACCAGTGGCTCACCGACGCGTTTCATTGACCCTGCCCAGTGGCGAGGAGGTGTTGGCCGTGGAGCAATATTTTGTCGTGCACGTCGAGGACAAGGCCCTTTCCCGTTCTCACTGGTCGAGCCATGAGAAAAAGGTCATGACGGATCATCACTGGTGGTCGGCCCAGGAGCTGATAGCCACGAAAGAAACGGTATGGCCGGAAAACCTCGTGCAACTGCTTACCGATGCAGGCGTATTCAGATCGCCTGGTTGACCAGCCATCGTTGAAGCACTGCACCTGGTGGCGTTAGGCGCAGCGCGTGGTGGTCTCAGGTCTGCATCAATCCGGCAACCTGACCTTCTTCTTCGCCCCGAACAGGTTCCAGCTGGCCACGAACAGCGCCGCCACCAGTGGGCCGATCACGAAGCCGTTGAGGCCCAGCAGGGCCAGGCCGCCGAGGGTGGAGATGAGGATCAGGTAGTCGGGCATACGGGTGTCCTTGCCGACCAGGATGGGGCGCAGGATATTGTCCACCAGGCCGATCACCAGCACGCCGAAGGCGGTGAGGATGATGCCTTGCACCAGGCTACCGCTGAGCATCAGGTAAATGGCCACAGGTGCCCAGATGATGCCAGCGCCGGCGGCCGGTAGCAGTGACAGAAAGGCCATCAGCACGCCCCACAGCAGCGGGCTGTAGATGCCCAGCGCCCAGAAGATGAAGCCACCGAGTGCGCCCTGTGCGGCGGCGACTACCACGTTGCCTTTTACCGTGGCGCGCACCACGCGGGTGAACTTGATCTGCAAACGCCGTTTGGTGGTGTCGGCCAGCGGGATGGCGGTGCGAATTCTATGCACTAGATCCTTGCCGTCACGCAGCAGGAAGAACAGCAGGTAGAGCATCACGAAAAAGCCGATGAAGAACTCGAAGGTACCCTGGCCGATGGCGAATACCTTGGTGGCCAGGTATTGGCTGCCGGCCATGGCGCCGTTGGAGATCTGTTCGCGCAGGCCGTCGAGGTTGTTCATGCCGACACGGTCGAGCTGTTCCTGTATCGATGGCGGCAGCATCTGGATAAAGCTGGTGACGTAGGCGCCGGTATCCAGCTCGCCCGACTCGAGCTTCTGGTACAGGGCGGTGCCTTCGGCCACCACAGCGGAGGTGATGAAGATCACCGGCAGAATCGCCACCAACAGGCAGATGATCAGCGTCAGCAGGGCAGTCAGGTTGCCTCTGCCGCCAGTGCGCCGCAGCAAACGCTCCTGCAGCGGTGCGAACACCACAGCCAGGACCATGGCCCAGAACACAGCGCCGTAGAACGGCAGCAGTATCCAGAAGAAGGCGATGGTCACCAGAACGAGCAGGAGGATGAAGGCTTTCTGTTCGAAGGTCGGGCTCTGCATATCGGGATCGCTGGGAAGGGACATGTCAGTTAGTCCCCCGATGCTCTGGCAAAGTGCCGACAAAGTTGGACCGGACTTGTAGCCGCGCGGCGGGGGGATTGACAGCTCTGGGATACTGGTAGGCGTGAGGACGATCATTCGACGGAGGCATGGCCATGCGTGACGAGGAAATCAAGGCGCTGTTCGACCAGCAGGCGGCGGGCTACGACAAGCAATGGGCGGGGATGGCGCCGATTCGTGAGGCGCTGTATTTGCTGCTCGATGCGCTGTTCATCGACCTGCCGGCCGACGCGCGGATACTCTGCGTGGGCGCCGGCACGGGGGCGGAAATCGAGCACCTGGCCGAGCGCTTTCCGGGCTGGCGCTTCACCGCGCTCGACCCGTCCGGGGCGATGCTCGAGGTGTGCCGTCAGCGCGCGGAGCACGGCGGCTTTGCCCAGCGCTGCGACTTTTACCAGGGCTATCTGGATACGCTGGCGCCTGAGGCGGCCTACGACGGCGCTACCTGTTTTCTGGTGTCGCAGTTTCTGCTCGAACCCGCGGTGCGTACCGCGTTCTTCGGCCAGATCGCGCAGCGCC
Organism: Ectopseudomonas toyotomiensis; assembly: GCF_017167985.1. NCBI lineage: Bacteria > Pseudomonadati > Pseudomonadota > Gammaproteobacteria > Pseudomonadales > Pseudomonadaceae > Ectopseudomonas > Ectopseudomonas toyotomiensis. Next base: position 4,105,883 of record NZ_CP070505.1, read on the forward strand.
TGAAACCCGGCGGGCTGCTGGCCAGTGTCGACCTGGCGGCGGATATCCAGTCGCCGGACTATGAGGTATTGCTGCCTGGCTGGATGACGCTGATGGCCGCGGCCGGGGTCGATGCGCAGATGCTGGAGCGCGCGCGGGCAGCCTACGCCCGAGATGTGGCGGTGCTACCGGCGCAGCAGGTGGCTGGCATCATCCAGGTTGCCGGTTTCGATGCGCCGGTGCAGTTCTTCCAGGCCGGGCTGATGCACGGCTGGGTAAGCCGGCGAGAAGCCGATGCTTGAATGGTTCTACTCGTGGCGTGCGCTGCTGTCGCGGTCGCGTGGGTAGTGGCGGTCAAAGGGCAAGGGCGGTAGCCAGGCTTCGCGGCGGATGGTCCAGAGTTCGTAGGTGGGGGTGAACTGGTTCGGTTCGTCCAGCGAGCCGACGTTCACCTCGACCTCATCCCCAGAGCGTGCGAACACCGGCGAGCCGCAGCGCGGGCAGAAGTGGCGGCCTGCGTACTGGCCGGTTTCACCCTCTACCTTCACCGCGTCCTGCGGAAAGATTGCCGAGGTGTGAAAGAGGGCGCCGTGGTGCTTGCGGCAGTCCATGCAGTGGCAGACGCCGACCCGATAAGGCTGGCTGCTGGTTTCGAAACGCACCTGGCCGCAGAGGCAGCCGCCGGTGAGTCGATCCATGTTGCTGTCCTCCAGTGTTTGGGCGTGTACCTGCCACCATAGCAAAGGCGCGCTGGGTTAAGGGCGCTGACTGGCCAGCGCCAGCAGCGTGCCGAAACCGATCAGCAGACCGCCAAACAGGCGGTCGATCCAGCGCCTGGCGGCCAGCAGCCTGTCGCGCACCGGGCCGGCGGAAAAGCACAGCGCGACCACGGCGAACCAGCCGACATGCGCGACGGCGATGAAGGCACCGTAGCCCAGTTGCGTCGCAAGGCCCGTGCTCGGCTGCACCACTTGCATGAACAGGCTGACGATGAACACCGCCGTCTTGGGATTGAGCGCGTTGGTCAGCAGACCGGTGCGCAGGGCTGCGCCATCTGCTGCATGCTTTTGCGCATCGCTGTGCGTTGCGCTGTCGGGTTTGCTCAGCAGCATTTTCACGCCGAGATAGATCAGGTAGGCCGCGCCCGCCATCTTGAGCGCGTTGAACAGCCCGGTCGACTGCTGCAACAGCAGGCCGACACCGAGCAGGGTGTAGCCGACGTGGATCAGTACGCCCAAGCCGATGCCCAGCGCCGTGAGCACGCCGGCGCGGCGCGAGAGCAGCAGGCTGTTGCGGCTGACCAGGGCGAAATCCGCCCCGGGGCTGATGACGGCAAGTAGGGTGATGGTGATTACAGCTATCCATTCGGTCATGGCTTATTCTGCTGATGGTTGGAGTTGAGCCAATTATTCCGATGGCGTTTGGCGATGAATAACGATGAGTTCTGACATTGATGGTGAGCTGATTTCACAGTTAGCGGATGCGCGCCTGCCTTCGTTATTGGCGTTGCGCTGTTTCGAGGCAGCGGCGCGCTGGGAGAACTTCAGTCGCGCTGCCCAGGAGCTGCACCTGACCCATGGCGCAGTCAGCCGCGCGGTACGTCTGCTGGAGGATGACCTGGGGGTGGCGCTGTTCGAGCGGCGTAGCCGCCGTGTGTATCTCAACGAGGCTGGGCGCAAGCTGGCGCGTGCGGTGGGCGATGGGCTGGGGCTGATGCGCCAGGCCACGCGCGAGCTACGGGCCAGTGCCAGGCAGACGCGGCCATTAGTGGTGTCCTGCGAGCCGACGCTGTTGATGCGCTGGTTGATCCCGCGCTGGAGTACGTTTCAGGTGCGCCAGCCGGGGCAGGAGATTCATCTGCTGGCGGGCGGTGGGCCTTTCACCTTCGAGGCAGGCATCGACCTGGCCATCCGTCGCGATGACTTTCCCAGACCTGCCGGTTATCACGCCGAAGCGCTTTTCATCGAGCGGGTAGGGCCGGTTTGCCGAACAGACAAGGTCGAGCAATGGTTTGATGCCCAGGGCCTGCGCCCGGATGCGTTGCCTTTGCATACGCGCACGCGGCTGAATGCCTGGACGGAGTGGGCCAATGTCGCCGGCAGCGCGCTGCCGCAAGGGCCGGCGCAGACCTTCGAGCATTTCTATTTCAGCCTGCAGGCCGCGGTGGCAGGTCTGGGCGTGGCCATCGGGCCGTGGCATCTGGTACGCGATGACATCGACAGTGGCTTGTTGGTTGCGCCGCTTGGCTTCGTCGAGGACGGCTCGCGCTACTGCTTGTTCTCACCCGCTGCGCCGGAGCCCGAAAACCTGCACGCCGAGTTGTTGGCCTGGCTGCGGGAGATGGGACGCTAGCCGGGTTTCAGAGGCGATCCAGTTCTTGCTCAAGCTTCGCCCATTCCGGTTTCAGGGCACGCCGCAGGTAGGCGATGAAGAGTCGGTCGCGCAGGCGGCGCAGGGTGGAACTCCGTCGCGCCGCCTGGGCTTGCTCGATGGTTGCGCTGAGCCAGGCGCTGTCGAAGCCTGTCCAGATCGGTGGGATGGGCGCGAGCAGGTTGGAGTAGCACGCGGGAGCGACGTCCTGGTAGAAGGCGGCTTGTACTGTGGCACGGTCGAAACCTGCCACCTGACGGGCGATGTATCCGTAGTCGACTTCGTTGTCGATGAATACGTCCGACAGCGCCGACCACAGATGGATGCGTTCTTCGCGGGTCATAAGCCACGTCTGCTCAATGCTGCGTAATCAGTGGCGAGACTGTAATGGCTGGCGCGCATCCTGGCCATTGGCGCGGGCTGCTGCGAAGGCTTGGTGGGATGTATCATCGGGCACATATTTGCATGGCTGAATCTGCCCGTGAGCGTCGGCCGTGCACGCGCTGTTTTCGTATCCGTGGCCGTAGACGCGGCCCGCCATCTGCGAGTGATGACACCATGATCGAGGTAACCGAAGTTTCCATTGCCGAGCTGCGCGCCGCGCTGGAGTCCGGCCGCACCACGGCGGTCGAGCTGGTCAACGCGTATCTGGCGCGTATCGATGCCTACGACGGCGCGGATACGCCGACCCGGCTGAACGCGGTGGTGGTGCGCAACCCTGATGCGCTGAAGGAGGCCGAGGCGTCCGATGCACGCCGCGCCCGCGGCGAGACGCTGAGCCCGCTCGATGGCATTCCCTACACCGCCAAGGACAGCTACCTGGTCAAGGGCCTGACGGCGGCCTCTGGCAGCCCGGCGTTCAAGGACCTGGTGGCGCAGCGTGATGCCTTCACCGTCGAGCGCCTGCGCGCGGCCGGCGCCATCTGTCTGGGCAAGACCAACATGCCGCCGATGGCCAATGGCGGCATGCAGCGCGGTGTCTATGGCCGCGCCGAAAGCCCGTATAACGCCGATTACCTGACGGCGCCGTTCGCCTCGGGCTCGTCCAACGGTGCCGGCACCGCCACTGCTGCCAGCTTCTCCGCTTTCGGCCTGGCCGAGGAAACCTGGTCCAGCGGGCGTGGCCCGGCTTCGAACAACGGCCTGTGCGCCTATACGCCGTCGCGCGGGGTGATCTCGGTGCGCGGTAACTGGCCGCTGACGCCGACCATGGACGTGGTGGTGCCCTATGCCCGGACCATGGCCGATCTGCTGGAAGTGCTCGATGTGGTGGTGGCCGACGATGCCGAAAGCCGTGGCGACCTGTGGCGTTTGCAGCCCTGGGTGCCGATCCCGAAAGCCTCCGAAGTACGTCCCGCGTCCTACCTGGCGCTGGCGGCCAAAGCCGACATGCTGAAGGGCAAGCGTCTGGGCGTGCCGAAGATGTTCATCAACAAGGACGAAGCCGCTGGCACCAGCGAGAACCCGGGCATCGGCGGGCCGACTGGCCAGCGCATTCACACCCGGCCGACGGTGATCACCCTGTGGGAAGCGGCGCGCCAGGCACTGGAAGCGGCCGGCGCCGAGGTGGTGGAAGTGGACTTCCCGCTGGTGTCCAACTGCGAGGGTGATCGCCCCGGTGCGCCGACCGTGTTCAATCGCGGCATCGTCACGCCGGAGTTCCTGCACGACGAGCTGTGGGAGCTGAGCGGCTGGGCCTTCGACGATTTCCTGCGCGCCAATGGTGATCCGCAGCTCAACCGCCTGGCCGACGTCGATGGCCCGCAGATCTTCCCCCACGACCCCGGCACGCTGCCGAACCGTGAGGGCGACCTGGCGGCGGGCATGGATGAGTACGTCAACATGGCCAAGCGTGGGATCAAACCCTGGGACCAGATCGCCACGCTGCCTGACGGCCTGCGCGGCCTGGAGCACACCCGCAAGATCGACCTGGAAGACTGGATGGATCAACTGGGCCTGGATGCGGTGCTGTTCCCCACCGTGGCCGATGTCGGCCCGGCCGATGCCGACGTGAACCCGGCATCCGCCGATATCGCCTGGAGCAACGGTGTGTGGGTGGCCAATGGCAACCTGGCGATTCGTCATCTGGGTGTGCCGACCGTCACCGTACCGATGGGCGTGATGGCTGACATCGGCATGCCGGTGGGCCTGACCTTCGCCGGCCGTGCTTATGATGACTCGTCATTGCTGCAGCTGGCGGCGGCCTATGAGTCGACCGGCTCCAAGCGCCTGATCCCGCCGCGTACGCCGGCGCTGGGGTGAGTGCCCGCAGGGTTGTAGGAGCGGCGCCCCCGCCGCGAAAAGGCATAACCGGCAGTTGTGCAGGAATGAGCGTCACTAGCGAACTGCTTTTTGCGAGCAGAGCTCGCTCTACAGAGGCACATCGATCCAGCCCTCTCCCCCGGCCCCTCTCCCGTAAACGGGAGAGGGGAGACAGGCGCGCTACAACTCTGTGGGAGGGGCTTTAGCCGCGACTGCTGTAGAGCTTGTCGCCGCTAAAGCGCCTCCCATGGTTTGCGGTGCTCCACGATTCAATACGTGAGGCGGGAGCAACCCGCCATCACCATTGCGGCGGATTACACCCGCCCACGAGATGACGCCCTATCATTGCTGCCGCAAATCCACCGCCGGTGCTCCCTGGCCGTCGAACAGCTGGCTGGGGGTGCTGGGCAGGATGCTGGGGCGGCCGTTATCCGGGCCGCCGTTGCCAATGATGCGAATGTCGCTGTACTTCTTGCCTGACAGTGCAGCCAGACCGGCGCCATCGCGGACGATGGTCGGCCGCAGGAAGACCATCAGGTTGCGTTTGATATGGGATTCGCGGGTGGAGCGGAACAGCCCGCCGAGCAAAGGAATGTCGCCCAGCAGTGGTACCTTGGAGATGGCCTGGGTGACGTCGTCCTGAATCAGCCCGCCAAGCACGATCACCTGACCGTCGTCGGCGAGGATGGTGCTCTTGATCGAGCGCTTGTTGGTCACCAGGTCGACCGCCTGGGCGTTGAGCCCGGTGCTGGGGGCGATGGAGGAGATTTCCTGCTCGATCTCCAGGCGCAGGGTGGCGCCTTCGTTGATGCTTGGCGTGACCTTGAGGGTCACGCCGATGTCCTGGCGTTCGATGGTGGTGAAGGGGTTGCCGGCGCCGGAGGCGTCGGTGGTGTAGGTACCGGTCTGGAAGGGCACGTTCTGCCCGACGAGGATTTCCGCTTTCTGGTTGTCCAGGGTCAGCAGGCTCGGCGTGGACAGCAGGTTGCTCTTGCTGTTGGCCGAGAGTGCGGTGATCAGTGCGCCGAAACGATCACTGCCGATGCCGATGATGGCGCCGTCGGGCAGCGTGAGGTCTTCCGGTATTTCGTCACTTTGCAGGATCTGCAGCACGCTGCCCACCGACAGGCCGGTGCCGGCGAAGTTGACCCCGCCCAGGCCGCCCCTGCCGCCACGAGCATCCACGGCCCACTGCACGCCGAGGGCGTCGGTGATGTCGCCGGAGACCTCGACGATGGCCGCTTCGACCATCACCTGGGCGCGCGGTACGTCGAGCTGACGCACGATATCTTCGAGGGTGGCGACCAGATCGGGCTCGGCCAGTAGCACCAGGGCGTTGAGACTCTCGTCGGCGCGGATGAGGATATTCGACTGTCTGCCGGTGGTTTCGCTGCTTTCCTGGTTCTTCAGGCCTTCGGAGATGTCGCCGAGGGTTTCGGCCAGGGACTTGGCATCGTTGTGGCGCAGGCGGATCACTCGCGTATTGGCCGAGCGGCTGGTGGGGCTGTCCAGCGAGCGGGCAAGGTCGGCCAGTTTGGCGCGGGCGTCCGGCGGGCCGAGTAGAATCAGGCGGTTGGTGCGGGCGTCGGCCACCACCTGGGTGGCGCTGGTGCCCTTGGCCTGGCCGCGGGCGATGGCGGTATTGAGCACTTCGGCGGCATCCATCACCCAGGCGTGCTGCAGGGTCACAACGCTGAAGTCCTGCGCGCCGCTGCGGTCGAGCTGGCGCATCAGGTCTTCGATGCGTTCGATGTTGGCGCTGCGGTCGCTGATGATCAGCGCGTTGGACGAGGTGACGGCAGCCAGGTGGCCATATTGCGGTACCAGCGGACGAATCAGCGGGATCAGCTCGGCGACTGGCGCGTGCTGCACCTGGATCAGGCGGGTTTCCAGGCGATCCGGCGCCGGACGGCCGGCATCGGCTTCGGCCTTGGCCTCGGCGTTGGGCACGATGCGCGCCTGATCGCCCTGGGTCAGCACGCTGAAACCGTGGGTGGCCATCACCGAGAGAAACAGTTGATAGACCTCGGACAGCCCCAACGGCGTGCTGGAGATCACGTTGACCTGGCCTTTCACACGCGGGTCGACGACGAAGGTCTGCCCGGTGATGGCGGCGACCTGATCGATGAACTCGCGGATGTCGGCGCCCTTGAGATTGATGGTCCAGCTTTCTTCCTGCTGATTGGCGCTGGCCGGCACCTGCTCGATCTGGGCGAGCAAGGGCAAAGGGGCAGCGGCCAGGCCGGCGGCGAGGAGGGCGAGGGTCAGTCTGCTTCGGAGAACATGCATCGGTTCAGTCGCTTTCCATGAGCTGATCGGCGGGCGTTTCCTCTGGCAGGGTGCCAGAGGCTTCCATCTGTTCGCGCAGGTCTTGCATGCGCTGGCGCAGTTGTTCGAGGTTGTTCTGGTCGAGTTGATCGAGTTGTTCGACGGGGTCGTTGATCGTTTCTTCCGCTGGCGTATAGACGCTGTACTGGCCACTCTGCTGACGAGGGAAGGCCAGGCTTTCGCGGCGGCCGTTGCGCAGCAGTTCGACGCGGTCGGCATAGACGGCATCCAAGCGTACGCCGCTGTCCACCTCCATGCCGACGGCATAACGCTGGGCGCTCTGGCCCTGGCGCTGAACCACCGCACTGGAGCGTTGCGGGTCACTGTGAACGAAGCTGCCGAGCAGAGTCAGTTGCAGGTTGGTGGCCGGTGGTGGGCCGCTGTCGGCCTCGCGCGGGCTGCCGAACAACTGGGCGATGGGCGCCTGTGCGCGCTGTTGCAGATTTGGCGCAGTCTGACTGAGCGGTTGCTGTACGGGGCCACGCACCAGGCGCAGCAATTCGGCACTCTGCCAGGCCAGACTCACGCTCAGGGCAATCAGCACGAGCATACCGATCAGGCTCGGGGCATTGTCCTTGATCCGCTGGGAAAGGGCCGAGGTGGGCAAAAGCATTACTCCGCAAACGACAGTCTAGTTCTTCTTATGTGCTGGGCGTCGCGCGCTGATCATAGCAGCCTGCGCGAGGTTGGCATCCCCCAAATAGGGTGGGTGTACAGTTACAGACGATGTGTTAAAGATAGTTGAATAAACGCACAAAAAGACCGTCCTAGAGGTAGCCATTGGGTCAAACAGTCAGATTAGGCTGTGCTACCCGTATAAGGTTCTGTTCTAAGGCCACGCATGAACACTTCGTTGCTCGAAATTCCGCTGCGCCGTCTGCCCTTCAGCTTTGCCAAGCGTCACGGTGTGGTGTTCGTGATGCAGGATGAGCGCGCCAGCCTGGCCCATCGCGCCGATTGTGACCCGGTGGCGCTGGCCGAGGCGCAGCGCTTCGCCGGGCGCCGCCTGCCGCTGCAGGTATTGAGTGCGCCTGAGTTCGCCCAGGTGCTGGGTGCGGCCTATCAACACGATTCAGCATCGATGCAATTGGCCGAGGACATCGGCGGCAGTTTCGATCTGGCCTCGCTGGCCGATCAGGTGCCGGAAACCGAAGACCTGCTGGAGCAAGAGGACGACGCGCCGATCATCCGCCTGATCAACGCCATCCTGGGTGAAGCGATCAAGGAAAACGCCTCCGACATTCACCTTGAAACCTTCGAGAAGCGCCTGGTAGTGCGCTTTCGCGTCGACGGCATCCTCCGTGAGGTGCTCGAGCCCAAGCGCGAGCTGGCGGCGCTGCTGGTCTCGCGGGTGAAGGTCATGGCGCGACTGGACATCGCCGAAAAGCGCGTGCCTCAGGACGGTCGCATCTCGCTCAAGGTCGGCGGGCGAGAGGTGGACATTCGCGTGTCCACATTGCCCTCGGCCAACGGTGAGCGGGTGGTGCTGCGTCTGCTCGACAAACAGGCCGGGCGCCTGTCTCTGCAGCACCTGGGCATGCGCGCCGAGGACCGCAAGCTCATGGAAGAGACGGTGCGTAAGCCGCACGGCATCCTGCTGGTCACCGGCCCCACCGGCTCGGGCAAGACCACCACGCTGTACGCCAGCCTGGTCAGCCTCAACGACCACACGCGCAACATCCTCACCGTCGAAGACCCCATCGAGTACCACCTCGAAGGCATCGGCCAGACTCAGGTCAATACCAAGGTGGACATGACCTTCGCCCGCGGTCTGCGCGCCATCCTGCGCCAGGACCCCGACGTGGTGATGGTCGGCGAGATCCGTGACAAGGAAACCGCCGAGATCGCCGTGCAGGCTTCGCTGACCGGCCACCTGGTGCTGTCGACGCTGCACACCAACAGCGCCATTGGTGCCATTACCCGTCTGGTGGACATGGGCGTTGAGCCCTTTTTGCTGTCGTCATCGCTGCTTGGCGTGCTGGCCCAGCGCCTGGTGCGGGTGCTCTGTCCGTCGTGCAAGGAACCCTATGCGGCCGATGAGGCCGAATGCGCGCTGCTCGGTGTGCCGGCCAGTTCGCCGCCGACGCTTTACCACGCCAGTGGTTGCGCCCATTGCCATCAACAGGGCTATCGTGGACGTACCGGCATCTACGAACTGGTGGTCTTCGATGAAACCATGCGCACTCTGGTGCATAGCCGCGCTTCCGAGCAAGACATGACCCGCCACGCCCGCACTCTGGGCCCGAGCATCCGTGACGATGGCCGGCGCAAGGTGTTGGAAGGGGTGACCACGGTCGAGGAAGTGCTGCGCGTGACGCGAGAGGAATGATGGCAAGTGGGATGTTTTTAGGTGCGACTTCAGCCGTGGGTCGGGGCAGATCGCGACTGAAACGGAATGCCGCCCAGCCGTTCCTACGGGAACAACCGGAGCGATTTGCCGATGGCTGCCTTTGAATATATCGCCCTCGACGGGCGCGGCCGCCAGCAGAAGGGCGTGCTGGAAGCCGACAGCGCGCGCCAGGTGCGCCAACTGCTGCGCGAGCGCCAGCTGGCGCCGCTGGAGGTCAAGGCCACGCGCAGCCGCGAGCAGGACAGCGGGCAGGCGCGCCTGGGTTTTGTACGTGGCCTGTCGGCGCGCGACCTGGCGCTGGTCACTCGCCAGTTGGCGACGCTGATCCAGGCGGCGCTGCCCATCGAAGAAGCGCTGCGCGCCGCCGCTGCGCAATCCACCAGTTCGCGTATCCAGGGCATGCTCCTGGCGGTGCGCGCCCGCGTGCTGGAAGGTCACAGCCTGGCCGGCAGCCTGAAGGAGTTCCCCGCTGCTTTTCCCGAGCTGTACCGCGCCACGGTGGCAGCGGGTGAGCATGCCGGGCACCTTGGTCCGGTGCTGGAGCAATTGGCCGACTACACCGAACAGCGCCAGCAGTCGCGGCAGAAGGTGCAACTGGCGTTGCTCTATCCGGTGATCCTGATGTGCGCCTCCTTGCTGATTGTCGGCTTTCTGCTCGGCTACGTGGTGCCGGACGTGGTCAAGGTGTTCGTCGACTCGGGGCAGACCCTGCCGGCGCTGACGCGCGGGCTGATTGCCCTGAGCGATTGGGTCAAGGCCTGGGGGCTGGTTGCCCTGGTGGCGCTGATACTGGCGGTCGTCGCCTTGCGTGCAGCCCTGCGTGACGAGGCGTTCAGGCTGCGCTGGCATCGATTTCTGCTGCGCATACCGCTGGTGGGGCGACTGGGCCGTGCCACCGATTGCGCGCGTTTTGCCTCGACCCTGGCGATCCTTACCCGTAGTGGTGTGCCGCTGGTGGAGGCGCTGGCGATTGCCGGCGAGGTGATCGGTAACCGGGGGATCCGTGGCGAGGTGCTGGTGGCGGCGCAGAAGGTGCGCGAAGGTGGCAGCCTGACCCGCTCGCTGGAGGCCACCGGCCAGTTCCCGCCGATGATGTTGCATATGATCGCCAGCGGCGAACGCTCCGGTGAGCTGGATCAGATGTTGGCGCGCACGGCAAAGAATCAGGAGAACGACCTCGGCGCACAGATCGCTCTGCTGGTCGGCTTGTTCGAGCCGTTCATGCTGGTATTCATGGGGGCAGTGGTGCTGGTGATCGTACTGGCCATCCTGCTGCCGATTCTTTCTTTGAACCAAATGGTGGGATAGCAGGTGAGAAAATCTCAGGCGGGCTTCACGCTCATCGAAATTATGGTCGTGGTGGTGATTCTGGGCATTCTGGCGGCACTGGTGGTGCCGCAGGTGATGAGTCGGCCCGATCAGGCCAAGGTCACCGCCGCGCAAAACGACATCCGCGCCATCGGCGCGGCGCTGGACATGTACAAGCTCGACAACCACAACTACCCCAGCACCCAACAGGGTCTGGAGGCGCTGGTGAGCAAGCCGAGCGGTAACCCACAAGCGAAGAACTGGAACAAGGACGGCTACCTCAAGCGCCTGCCCATCGACCCCTGGGGCAACCCTTATCAATACCTGGCCCCCGGCACCAAGGGTGCCTTCGACCTCTATTCGCTGGGGGCCGATGGCAAGCAGGGTGGCAGTGACCTGAACGCCGATATCGGCAACTGGGATCTCTGACTCGACCATGCCGTCGTTCGCCTGTGGGAGCGAGCGTCGCGAGCGAAGCATGCGTCGCAGAAAACCTTCGCGAGCAGAGCTCGCTCCTACGTTTAAGGCGCAGCGTGGCTTCACCCTGATCGAGCTGCTGGTGGTACTGGTCATTCTCGGCAGCCTGATCGGCCTGGCGGTGTTCAGCACCGGCATCGCCGGGCCGGCGCGCGAATTGCGCAGCGAGGCCGAGCGCCTAGGTGGGTTGATCGGTGTGCTGGTCGACGAGGCGGTGCTGGACAATCGTGAATATGGCTTGAGCTTTACCCGCGATGGTTACCGGGTGCTGCGCTACGACCCGCAGCGCGGCGAATGGCAGGCGCTGGATCGTCAGTCTCATCGCCTGCCGGAGTGGGCCGAAGTGACGCTTGAGGTGGAGGGCGAAGTGGAAGGCGAGGCCTTGACTCTCGGGGGCGAGGCCAGTGCTGATGCACCGCAGTTGCTGATCCTTTCCAGCGGTGAGATGACGCCCTTCCGTCTGCGCCTGGCCGAACGCCGTCGTGACGGCCTGCGTCTGCAACTGTCCAGCGATGGCTTCGGTCTGCCGCGTGTCGAGGAGCTGGGCATGGGGCGCGCCAGATGAGATCAGCGCGCGGCTTTACCCTGCTCGAAGTGCTGGTGGCCCTGGCCATCTTCGCCCTGATTGCCGCCAGCGTACTGACTGCCAGCGCACGCAGCGTGCGCACGGCCAGCCAGCTTGAGAACAAGACCCTGGCCATGTGGGTGGCGGACAACCGACTGACCGAGCTGCAGCTGGCTGACACGCCACCGGCTGATGGCCGCGACCAGGGCCAGGTGGAGTTCGCCGGCCGTCGCTGGTCGTGGCAGAGTGAAATTCAGGCCACCAGCGAGCCGGCCATGCGCCGCGTGACGCTGTGGGTCGCCGCCGAAGAGCGGGGCGCCAGGGGCGATCTGCGTGAGCGGGCGCAGGTCACGCTCAGCGGTTTCCTGGGGGCGCCGCAGTGACTCGTCCGCAGCGCGGCTTCACCTTGCTGGAGCTGCTGATCGCCATCGCCATCTTCGCCCTGCTGGGGTTGGCCACCTACCGCATGCTCGACAGCGTGCTCAGCGCCGATGCCGTCACTCGCGAGCACGAACGTCAGTTGCGCGAGTTGACCCGCGCCCTGTCAGCCTTCGAGCGTGATCTGCGCCAGGTCACGGTACGGCCGATTCGCGATGCTTTCGGTGATGCCCAGCCAGCGCTGCACGGCGATCTGGCTGATGCCACGGCGCTGGAGCTGAGTCGCGTCGGCTGGCGCAACCCGCTCGGCCAACCGCGTGCCGAAGTACAGCGGGTGCGTTGGCAGCTCAGTGGCGAGCAGTGGCAGCGGCGTTACTGGCGCGTGCTGGATCGCGCGCAGGACAGCACGCCGCAGATCCAGCAGGCGCTCGATGGTGTCGAGTCGTTGAGCCTGCGTTATCTGGACAAGGACGGCCAGTGGCAGCCTGACTGGCCGCCAGCCAATGCCTCTGGCGACGGTCTACTCACCGAGCTGCCGCGCGCTGTGGAACTGCGCCTGCAGCATCGCCGCTATGGCGAACTGCGCCGTCTGCTGCGCCTGCCCGATCTGCCGGCGCAGAACGCTGTCGGCGCGCCGCCGGAGGATTCTAACGAGGTGCCGCAGTCATGAAGCGGCAGAATGGGGTGGCGTTGATCACCGTGCTGCTGGTGGTCGCCTTGGTCACGGTGGTGTGTGCCGGGCTGATCGCCCGTCAGCAGCTGTCGATCCGCAGCAGCGCCAACCAGTTGCACGTGACCCAGGCCTGGCACTACGCCCTGGGGGGCGAGACGCTGGCCACGGCGGTGCTGGAGCGCGATCTGCGCCGGGGCGATCCGCGTCAGCCGGTGGATCACCTGCTGGAACCTTGGGCCGGGCCGCTGACGTTCCCGCTGGATGAAGGCGGCGAGCTACGGGTACGCATCGTCGACCCCAACGGCCGTTTCAACCTCAACAGCCTGGTGCGCCAGGGCCGGCCCAACGAATTGGCGGTGCTGCGCCTGCGCCGCCTGCTGTTGCGTCTGGGCATCGATAAACCCTATGCCGAGCGCTTGCTGGACTGGCTCGATAGCGACAATGAGTTGCAGGGCGGCAATGGCGCCGAGGACGGCCAGTACCTGCTGGCGACACCGGCTTATCGCACGGCCAATCGCGAGATCACCGACGTGTCCGAACTGCGCCTGCTGCTGGAGATGGAGGAGGCCGACTATCGCCGCCTGCGGCCTTTCGTCAGTGCGCTGCCGAGCGAGGCGTTGCTCAACGTCAACACCGCCAGCGCGATGGTGCTCTCCAGCCTGTCCGATGGACTGACGCCGGATGCGGCCCTGGCATTGATCGCCGGGCGTGGTGACGAGGGGTACCTCAGCCCGGCCGCTTTCGCTGCTCAGCCTGCGCTCGCCGGGTTGGGCGAACAGGTGCTACAGGGGCTGGCGGTCGGCAGCCAGTATTTCGAGGTGTTCAGCGAGGTGAACCTGGGTGAACGCCGGGTGGTATTGCGTAGCCTGCTACAGCGCAGCAATGATGGCCAGGTCAGTGTCCTGGCGCGTGATCTGGGGCAGGGCGGTATGCCGCCGCGGCCCATCGAGGAAGAACAAGAATGAACCCGTTATGGATTTTTCTGCCGCCTGAGGCGTGTCACGCGCTCTCGGCGGATCTACCCGTGCAGCGCGTCACGGCAGACGACAGTCGCACGCTCGGTCTGGCCGAGGCTCTGGTCGATTTGCCGGCACACTGGGAGCTGGTGCTGCCGGTTGAGGCGGTCACCGCCTGCGCCGTGCAACTGCCGACGCAGAAGGTGCGCTGGATGCGCCAGGCGCTGCCGTTCGCGGTGGAGGAACTGCTGGCCGAAGAGGTCGAGCTGATGCATCTGGCCCTGGGTGAGCAACTGGCCGATGGCCGTCACCGCGTCTATGCGCTGCGCGCCAGCTGGCTGCGCGAGTGCCTGGCCCTGTGCGCGGCGCAACCGCCGCAGGCGATTCGCGTCGATGCCGATCTGCTGCCACGCCAGGGCAGTCAGCTGCTCTGGTTGCAGTCGCGCTGGTTGCTCGGTGGCGAGGCGCCCTGGCGCCTGGCTTTGCAGAGTGAGGATTGGCCAGCGCTGGCAGGCCGTTGCCCATCGCCATGCGTCGCCAGTGCGCCAGCCGGGCAGGTGCTGCCCGAGCCGGTGGATGAGGTGCATCTGCTGGAGGACGCGCATCAATGGCTGGTGCGTCAGGGCAACGGTGTCGATCTGGCTCAGGGGGAGTTCGCCCTGCGCCAGGGTGGCGACAGTTGGCGGCGTTGGCGCCCGCTAGCGGGGGTATTGGCACTGTGCCTCGTGCTGCAGTGGGGCTTCAATTTCGCGCAAGGCTGGTACCTGCAGCGTGAAGCCGATGCTTATGCCGCGTCCAGCGAGGCGCTGTACCGCGAGTTGTTTCCTCAGGACAGCAAGCTGATCAACCTGCGTGCGCAGTTCGATCAACATCTGGCGCAGTCCACGGGCGGCGATAGTCCGGTGCTGGGCCTGCTGGCCGAAGTAGCAGCGGCGCTGCAGGCCGATGGCGCAGCGCTGGTGCAGGTCAATCAGCTCGATTACAGCGCGACCCGTGGCGATCTGTCGTTGCAATTGCAGGCGCCGGGTTTTGCCGAGCTGGAGCGTTTGCGTGAGCGCCTGGAGGAGTCCGGCCTGTCGGTGCAGATGGGCTCGGCCAGCCGTGAAGCCGAGGGCGTCAGTGCCCGCGTGGTGATAGGAGGATGATGGGCATGTCGAGGACGGGGTTGAGCGAAGGCCTGCAACTGCACTGGCAGCGCTCGCCGCTGGCGCAACGCTGGCAAACGCTGCCGGCACGTGATCGTCTGGCACTCGTGGCGCTGAGCGTTTTCCTGCTGTTGGTGCTGTTCTATCTGGCGCTGTGGCAGCCGGTGCAGCGTCAGGCTCAGGCTGCGCGTGCCGCGTTCGAAGAGCAGCGCGCCCTGTACGCCTATATGCAGAGCCGTGCGCCACAGGTGCAGGGGCGTGACCTGCAGCCACGCGCCAGCCTCGACCCGGCGCGCCTGCAGGGGGTGGTCACGGCAAGTGCCGCCGAGCAGGGCCTGGTGATCGAGCGTCTGGATACCGAGGGCTTTGGCGCGGTGCAGGTCAACCTGCAGCCCGTGGCATTCGCCCAGTTGCTGCGCTGGATTCAAGCGCTGGAGGGGCAGGGGGTGCGCATCGAGGAAGCCGGGCTGGACCGCGCCGAGGAAAATCGCGTGATAGCGCGCTTGAGCCTGCGCGTAGACGGGTAGGGTGCGCCATGCGCACCGGCTTCTTATGGGGCTCGCTACCACGCTGGGTCATCTCGGTGTGCGCGGCGCACCCTACGCGGTGGTGGTCTTGCGGGTAACAGCGCGCACCCGATTGGGCGGTTAGGGAACGTTGGTGCGCCGATACGGTGCCATTTACAACACTGGATGACACGCGAAACCGGCGGTGAGGCCCATGAATCGGGCTTTTGCTGATTTATGGCCTGAGTATTGCTGTAGATATCTGTTTACCCTTTTCTGCTTGATCACTCCTTTTGCGGGCTGTCAATATCTGCCGCCGGCGCTTCCTGTGCTTCTGTAATTAGTTGTCGCATTGAGGAAATATCGCCTCATTGCCTGCCGCTAGAATGCCGCACACCCAGCCAAGGCCCCTTTGTCGCTCGTCCACCACGACAGCGCAGCACCGCCTTCTACAATTCATAAAAGGCCCGGGCCCCTCACTGCCATCGATGTCATACCCAATTCGAAGGAGCAAAGAATGAAGAAGATCGCACTGCTTGGCGCCCTGGCGCTGTCCCTGATGTCGCCCCTGGCCATGGCCGAGAAGCCGCTGCGCATCGGCATCGAGGCGGCCTACCCGCCCTTTGCATTCAAGACTCCCGATGGCCAGATTGCCGGCTTCGACTACGACATCGGCAACGCCCTGTGCGAAGAGATGAAGGTCGAGTGCAAGTGGATCGAGCAGGAGTTCGACGGCCTGATCCCGGCCCTGAAAGTGCGCAAGTTCGACGCCGTGCTGTCTTCCATGTCGATCACCGAAGACCGCAAGAAGTCCGTGGACTTCACCGGCAAGTACTACGCCACGCCGGCCAAGCTGGCGATGAAGGCCGGTACCGAGATCAAGGACCCGCTGGTCGACCTGAAAGGCAAGAAGATCGGCGTGCAGCGTTCGTCCGTGTATGACCGCTACGCCACCGACATCTTCGCCCCGGCTGGCGCCGAGGTCGTGCGCTACAGCTCGCAGAACGAAGTGTTCCTGGATATGCAGTCCGGCCGTCTGGACGCCACCCTGGCCGACTCGGTCAACATCGATGACGGCTTCCTCAAGACCGATGGCGGCAAGGGCTTCGCATTCGTCGGCCCGGACTTCACCGACGTGAAGTACTTCGGCGAAGGCCAGGGCATCGCCGTGCGCAAGGGTGACAAGGCGCTGGCCGACAAGATCAGCGCGGCCATCCTGGCCATCCGCGCCAACGGCAAGTACAAGCAAGTGCAGGACAAGTACTTCGACTTCGACGTATACGGCGAGTAAGCGTCCCAGATAGATGAAGTGGCACTAACCTTTTGAGGTTGTGCCACTTTTTTCTTGGTTCTGCGGGGGCGGTGAATACCAATGCGGCTATTCGACCTGCGGTCCGTCGCGTGAGCGACAGAATTTTCTTTGTGCTAGGCGGCGCCAGGGGTGCCTGAGAGGTATTAGCGCATGCTTCAAGGCTACGGCTCGACCATTCTCGATGGTGCCTGGCTTACCGTGCAGTTGGCGCTGCTGTCGATGGCAGTTGCCGTCGCGCTTGGCTTGCTCGGTGCGGCTTTTCGTCTGTCACCGGTGAAATGGCTGGCCCTGCTGGGCGAGACCTATGCCACGGTGATTCGCGGTATTCCTGAGCTGGTGCTGATTCTGCTGATCTTCTTCGGCGGTCAGGACCTGGTGAACCGCATCGCCCCGTTGCTGGGCCATGAGGATTACATCGACATCAATCCGTTTGTGGCAGGTGTCGGCACGTTGGGCTTCATTTACGGCGCCTATTTGTCGGAGACCTTTCGTGGCGCCTTCATGGCTATCCCGAAAGGGCAGGGCGAGGCTGGCCTGGCCTATGGCATGAGCCCGCTGCGGGTGTTCTTGCGCATCCTCGTGCCGCAGATGATCCGCCTGGCGATTCCCGGTATCACCAACAACTGGCTGGTGCTGGTCAAGGCCACCGCGCTGATCTCCCTGGTCGGCCTGCAGGACATGATGGCCCGCGCCAAGAGCGCCGGTGATGCGACCCGTGAGCCTTTCACCTACATCCTTCTGGCAGCGGCTGTGTACCTGGCGATCACCAGTGTGTCGCTGCTGGTGCTGCGCTATCTCGAACGGCGCTATTCGGTCGGCGTGAAAGCCGCCGAGCTCTGAGGGAGTGACCATGCTTTTCGATTACAACGTGGTACTCGACAGCCTGCCGCTGTACTTCGGCGGCGTGCTGGTGACCCTCAAGTTGCTGATCATCGCGCTGGCCGTGGGCCTGCTGCTGGCTGTGCCGCTGGCGATCATGCGGGTGTCCAGGCAAAAGCTGATCAACTTCCCGGCATGGCTCTACACCTACGTGATCCGTGGTACGCCGATGCTGGTGCAGTTGTACCTGCTTTACTACGGCCTGGCCCAGTTCGAGGCCGTGCGCGAAAGCTTCATGTGGCCTTACCTGTCCAGCGCCACGTTCTGCGCCTGTCTGGCCTTTGCCATCAATACCAGTGCCTACACCGCTGAAATCCTCGCGGGCAGCCTCAAGGCCACACCGCCCGGCGAGATCGAGGCGGCCAAGGCCATGGGCATGTCGCGCAGCAAGCTCTATCGGCGCATCCTGCTGCCGTCGGCGTTGCGCCGCGCGCTGCCACAGTACAGCAACGAGGTGATCATGATGCTGCATACCACCAGCCTGGCCTCGGTAGTGACCCTTATCGACATCACCGGTGCGGCCAAGACCGTCAGCTCGCAGTACTACCTGCCGTTCGAGGCCTACGTCACCGCCGGCCTGTTCTACTTGGCACTGACGTTCATTATGGTGCGCCTGTTCAAGCTGGCCGAACGCCGCTGGCTGGCCTATCTGGCACCACGCAAGGCCTGATGCCATGACGATTGAAGAGAACCCGAACATGTACAAACTCGAAGTTCAGGACCTGCACAAGCGCTACGGCAGCCATGAAGTGATCAAGGGCGTGTCGATGGCGGCCAAGGCCGGCGACGTGATCAGCATCATCGGCTCCAGCGGCTCGGGCAAGAGCACCTTCCTGCGCTGCCTGAACCTGCTCGAGCAGCCGCATGCCGGCAAGATTCTGCTCAACAACGAAGAGCTTAAGCTGCTACCGGCCAAGGACGGTTCGCTGCGCGCCGCCGATGCCAAACAGCTGCAGCGCATGCGCTCGCGCCTGGCCATGGTGTTCCAGCACTTCAACCTGTGGTCGCACATGAGCGCCCTGGAAAACGTGATGGAGGCGCCGGTGCACGTACTCGGCGTAAGCAAGGCCGAAGCCCGCGACAAGGCTGAACATTACCTGGCCAAGGTCGGCGTCGCGCACCGTAAGGACGCCTACCCTGCGCACATGAGTGGTGGTGAGCAGCAGCGCGTGGCCATCGCCCGTGCCCTGGCCATGGAGCCGGAGGTGATGCTGTTCGATGAACCCACTTCGGCGCTCGACCCCGAACTGGTTGGTGAGGTGCTCAAGGTGATGCAGGACCTGGCCACCGAAGGTCGCACCATGGTGGTGGTGACCCACGAAATGGGTTTTGCCCGCGAGGTGTCGAATCAGCTGGTGTTCCTGCACAAGGGATTGGTCGAGGAGCGCGGTTGCCCGAAGGAAGTGCTGGTCAATCCGCAATCCGAACGGCTGCAGCAGTTCCTTTCCGGCAGTCTCAAATAATAAGAAGCTAGACTTCGCACTTAACTGGTGCGTTGAACCCATTGAATAGACACTAATGACTCCCCATCGAATCGGCTTTTTGTACTGGCCCGGCACCAAGGCCCTGACCCTGTCCCTGGCGGAGGAGGCCCTGCGTGTCGCCCAGCGCGTGCATCCGGAAGTGGTGTACGAGCTGGTGTTCCTTCAGGCCGAGCCGCTGGCAGCGGGTGACTGGCGTCTACCGGGCGAGCCCTGGGCCGGGCACCTGGAAGGGTTGGACAAGCTGTTCCTGCTGGCCGATGCGCCGCCAGCGCAGGTGTCTGCGGGGCTGGCGGCGGCGCTCAAGCAGCAGGTGCGCAGCGGTTGTCTGATCGGCGGGCTGTCTGCCGGGGTCTATCCGCTGGCTCAGCTCGGTTTGCTCGATGGTTATCGCGCGGCAGTGCACTGGCGCTGGCAGGACGATTTCGCCGAGCGCTTCCCCAAGGTCATCGCCACCAGCCATCTGTTCGACTGGGACCGTGACCGCCTGACCGCCTGCGGTGGTCTGGCGGTGCTCGATCTGCTGTTGGCGGTGCTGGCGCGCGATCACGGCGCCGAGCTGGCCGGTGCGGTGAGCGAGGAGCTGGTGGTCGAGCGCATTCGCGAGGGCGGCGAACGTCAGCGCATTCCGCTGCAGAATCGCCTCGGCTCCAGCCACCCGAAGCTGACCCAGGCCGTGCTGCTGATGGAAGCTAACATCGAGGAGCCGCTGACCACTGACGAGATCGCCCAGCACGTGTGCGTGTCGCGTCGTCAGCTCGAACGCATCTTCAAGCAGTACCTCAACCGCGTGCCCAGCCAGTATTACCTGGAGCTGCGCCTGAACAAGGCACGGCAACTGCTGATGCAGACCAGCAAGTCGATCATCCAGATCGGCCTGTCCTGCGGCTTCTCCTCGGGGCCGCACTTCTCCAGCGCCTACCGCAACTTCTTCGGCGCCACGCCGCGCGACGACCGTAACCAGCGCCGCAGCAACAGCCCCTTCGAGTTGACGTCGACGCCGGTCGAGCGCGGTTGATCCATTCTGTGGGAGCCGTAGCCCGGATGAAATCCGGGGGGGCGGGTCGGTCCCGGCTTTATTCGGGCTATGCATAGCAGGGTTCGATACTGACCGGTCAGCCTGCGGAGAATTTTTCCAGCGGCGTGCTCCAGGCGGCGATCTGCGATTAAACTGCGCCTTTCCGACGCTTTCTGTCGCTTGGACGAAAACCCGCGGAAAACCTGGGGTGGCGCTGTAAGAAGTTGTCGCATGGCGACAATGCCGACCCCGATTCAGTCCCTACAATCCTTGCATTCCCTGTCGTTTCGGGCGCTTCGTCGCCTCTCTGCGGCCGGTATTTCTCATCAGGAGAGCTTTGATGTCCGTTCAGCACGATGCGGTGCAACGCGCCGATTTCGATCAGTTCATGGTCCCCAACTACGCCCCTGCTGCCTTCGTCCCCGTGCGCGGCCTGGGTTCGCGAGTCTGGGATCAGAGTGGTCGAGAGCTGATCGACTTCGCCGGCGGCATTGCCGTCAACGTGCTTGGCCACTGCCACCCGGCACTGGTCGCGGCGCTGACCAAGCAGGCCAATACCCTGTGGCACATCTCCAACGTATTCACCAACGAGCCGACCCTGCGCCTGGGCAAGAAGCTGGTCGAAGCGACCTTCGCCGAGCGCGTGTTCTTCTGCAACTCCGGCGCCGAGGCCAACGAGGCTGCGTTCAAGCTGGCGCGTCGCGTTGCCCATGACCGCTTCGGCCCGGAAAAGCACGAGATCATCGCCGCTACCAACAGCTTCCACGGCCGCACTCTGTTCACCGTCAGCGTCGGCGGCCAGCCGAAGTACTCCGACGGTTTCGGGCCGAAGATCCAGGGCATCACCCATGTGCCGTACAACGATCTGGAGGCTCTGAAAGCCGCGATTTCCGACAAGACCTGCGCCGTGGTGCTGGAGCCCGTGCAGGGCGAGGGCGGCGTGCTGCCGGCCGAAAAGGCCTATCTGCAAGGCGCTCGCGAACTGTGCAACGCACACAACGCGCTGCTGGTGTTCGATGAAGTACAAAGCGGCATGGGCCGTACCGGCGAGCTGTTCGCCTATATGAATTACGGCGTGGTGCCGGACATTCTCTCCAGCGCCAAGAGCCTGGGCGGTGGTTTCCCCATCGCGGCGATGCTCACTACCACCGATCTGGCCAAGCACTTCTCGCCCGGCACCCACGGCACGACCTACGGCGGCAACCCGCTGGCCTGTGCGGTCGGTGAGGCAGTGCTGGATATCGTCAACACCCGCCAGACCCTGGACGGTGTGAAGACCAAGAGCGAACAGTTCAAGACGCGCCTGTTGGCTCTGGGCAAGCAGTACGGTCTGTTCGAGCAGGTACGAGGCATGGGCCTGCTGCTCGGCTGCGTACTCAACGAGGCGTGGATGGGCAAGGCCAAGCAGGTGCTCGATGCCGCTACCGCCGAGGGTCTGATGATTCTGCAGGCCGGCCCGGATGTGGTGCGTTTCGCTCCGAGCCTGGTGGTCGAAGATGCCGATATCGACGAAGGCCTGGCGCGTTTCGAGCGTGCGCTGAGCAAACTGACGGCCGCCTGAGTCCCTGCTGACTTGCTGCGGGAGGCGCTTTAGCTGCGACAATCGCCGCTGCGACTGCATGGATGCAGAAGGTAGAGCGAATCAGGATGCCCGAGCCGAAAGCGCCTCCCACGGCTGTTTGCCCGACCCGGGCTATGAATACCCTGTTTAGAAGGAGTGACCCATGCTGGTGATGCGCCCTGCGCAAATGGCGGATCTGGCCGAAGTGCAGCGATTGGCTGCTGACAGCCCGGTAGGTGTCACTTCATTGCCGGACGATGCAGGCCGGCTGGGCGACAAGATCGCCGCCTCGGATGCGTCGTTCGCCGCTGAAGTCAGTTTCAACGGCGAGGAGAGCTATTTCTTCGTCCTCGAGGACACCGAGAGCGGGCGCCTGGTCGGTTGTTCCGGCATCGTCGCTTCGGCGGGATATTCCGAACCCTTCTACAGCTTTCGCAACGAAACCTTCGTGCACAACTCGCGTGAGCTGAAGATCCACAACAAGATCCACGTGCTGTCGCTGTGTCACGACCTGACCGGCAACAGCCTGCTCACCAGCTTCTACGTCGAACGCCCGCTGGTCAGCAGCGTGTTCGCCGAGCTCAATTCGCGCGGCCGCCTGCTGTTCATGGCGGGGCACCCGGAGCGTTTCGCCGATGCCGTGGTGGTGGAGATCGTCGGCCACAGCGACGAGAACGGTGATTCTCCGTTCTGGGACGCGCTGGGGCGCAACTTCTTTGACATGACCTACGCCGAGGCCGAGCGCCTGTGCGGTCTCAAGAGCCGCACCTTCCTCGCCGAGCTGATGCCGCATTACCCCATCTACGTGCCGCTGCTCTCCGATGAGGCGCAGGAGGCCATGGGCCAGGTGCATCCGCGCGCGCAGATCACCTTCGACATCCTCATGCGCGAAGGCTTCGAGACCGACCATTACATCGACATCTTCGACGGTGGCCCGACCCTGCATGCACGCACCTCGGGCATCCGCAGCATCGCGCAGAGCCGCCTGGTGCCGGTGAGGATCGGCGAGGCCGAGGCGGGCGGGCGCCAGTATCTGGTGAGCAACGGCCAACTGCAGGATTTCCGCGCCATCGTCGCCGATCTCGACTGGGTGCCGGGTAAGCCTGTGGTGCTCAGCGCACAGGCGGCCGAGGCCCTGGGTGTCGGCGAAGGTGCCAGCGTCAGGTTGGTAGCGGTTTAACAGGCTCGCTCCGGCTGGAGTGGGCGCCCTTCAAGGGCAGAGGAGAGTGCCGGCGGCACTCTTGAGGAATCTGGAGGCTTTATGATCGTTCGTCCCGTGCGCAGTGCCGACTTGCCGGCTCTGATCGACCTGGCTCGCAGCACCGGCGCTGGCCTGACCACGCTGCCGGCCAACGAGGAGCGCCTGGCGCACCGGGTCGGCTGGGCGGAGAAGGCATTTCGTGGCGAGGCCGAGCGTGCCGATGCCGACTACCTGTTCGTCCTCGAAGACGATGCCGGCAAGGTGGTGGGCATTTCTGCGGTGGCCGGCGCCGTCGGCCTGCGCGAGCCCTGGTACAACTACCGGGTCGGCCTGACCGTCAGCGCTTCTCAGGAGTTGAACATCCATCGCCAGGTGCCGACGCTATTCATGGCCAACGACCTGACCGGCAACTCCGAATTGTGCTCGCTGTTTCTGCATGCCGATTACCGCACTGGCCTCAACGGCCGTTTGCTGTCGAAGGCGCGCTTTCTGTTCATCGCCGAGTTTCGCCAGCTGTTCGGCGACAAGGTGATCGCCGAGATGCGCGGCATGTCTGACGAGCGTGGACGCTCGCCGTTCTGGGAAAGCCTCGGTCGGCATTTCTTCAAGATGGAGTTCTCCCAGGCGGACTACCTCACCGGCGTCGGCAACAAGGCCTTCATCGCCGAGTTGATGCCCAAGTTTCCGCTGTACACCTGTTTCCTTTCCGAGGACGCACGTGCCGTGATCGGCCGTGTCCACCCGGACACCGAACCGGCGCTGGCCATGCTCAAGGCCGAGGGTTTCAGCTACCAGGGCTATGTCGATATCTTCGACGCGGGCCCGGCCATCGAGGCGGAAACCGCGAAGATTCGCGCCGTGCAGGGCAGCCAGAACCTGGTACTGGCCATCGGTACGCCGGGTGATGACGCCGAGCCGTTCCTGGTGCACAACCGCAAGCGCCAGGACTGCCGTATCACCGCTGCACCAGCGCGCCTGGCGGCCGGCACTTTGGTGGTCGATCCGCTGACGGCCAAGCGTCTGCGCCTTTCTGCGGGTGATCAGGTACGCGCCGTGCCGTTGGCGGCGCACCGCTGAGTTATTGGTTTTGCGCGGCGGCCCAAGCCGGCCGCTGGAAAATGCTGGGAGTGGTAAAACAAGATGAACACTCATTACATCGCAGGTCAGTGGCAGTCCGGTCAGGGCGAGTCGCTGCAATCGCTCGACCCGGTCAGCCAGGCCGTGCTCTGGCAGGGTCAGGGCGCCACCGCTGCGCAGGTCGATGCAGCCGTTGCCGCTGCGCGTGGCGCTTTCTCGTTGTGGGCAGCGCATTCGCTGGATGGCCGCATCGCCGTGCTGGAGCGCTTCGCCGCCTGCCTGAAGTCGCGTGCCGACGAAATGGCCCGGGCGATTGGTGAGGAGACCGGCAAACCATTATGGGAAGCTGCCACCGAAGTGAACAGCATGGTGGGCAAGGTCGCCATTTCCATTCAGAGCTATCGCGAGCGCACCGGTGAGAAGAGCGGCCCGCTGGGCGACGCCACCGCGGTGTTGCGCCACAAACCGCACGGCGTGGTGGCGGTGTTTGGCCCCTACAACTTTCCCGGCCACTTGCCTAACGGCCATATCGTGCCGGCGCTCCTGGCTGGTAACTGCGTGCTGTTCAAGCCCAGCGAGTTGACGCCGAAGGTGGCCGAGCTGACGGTCAAATGCTGGATCGAGGCCGGGCTGCCCGAGGGCGTGCTCAGCCTGCTGCAGGGCGGTCGTGAAACCGGCGTCGCGCTGGCCGGTCATCCTGGTATCGACGGGCTTTTCTTCACTGGCTCCAGCCGCACCGGCAACCTGCTTCACGCCCAATTCGCCGGGCGCCCGGACAAGATCCTGGCGCTGGAGATGGGCGGCAACAACCCGCTGATCGTCGATCAGGTCGCGGATGTCGATGCCGCGGTGTACACCATCGTCCAGTCCGCGTTCATCTCGGCTGGCCAGCGCTGCACCTGCGCGCGTCGTCTGCTGGTGCCACAAGGGCAGTGGGGTGACGCCCTGCTGGCGCGTCTGGTGCAGGTTGCCGGGCAGATCAAGGTCGGTCGCTTCGACGAGCAGCCGGCGCCGTTCATGGGCTCGGTGATTTCCCTGCAGGCCGCCGCGCAGCTGATGCAGGCCCAGCAGGACTTGCTGGCCGGCGGCGCCACGGCATTGCTGGCGATGACCCAGCCGCAGGAGGGGGCTGCGCTGCTGACGCCCGGCATTCTCGATGTCACGGCCGTGAGCGACCGTCCTGACGAAGAATTCTTCGGTCCGCTGCTGCAGGTGATCCGCTACGACAGTTTCGAGGCTGCCATCGCCGAGGCCAACGCCACGGCTTATGGTCTGGCCGCCGGCCTGCTGTCCGACTCACGTGCGCGCTTCGAGCAGTTCTGGCTGCACAGCCGCGCCGGTATCGTCAACTGGAACAAACAGCTCACTGGCGCCGCCAGCACTGCGCCTTTCGGTGGCATCGGCGCTTCGGGCAACCATCGCGCCAGTGCCTACTATGCAGCGGATTACTGCGCCTACCCGGTGGCCGGGCTTGAGAGCGAAAGCCTGGCCTTACCCGCGACCCTGACCCCGGGAGTGACTCTGTAATGACCGCTTATGAGATGTCCGCTTTTGAAATGAATGTCGACGGCCTGGTCGGGCCGACTCACAACTACGGTGGGTTGTCCTACGGTAACGTCGCGTCGCAGAGCAACTGTCAGGCCGTGTCGAGCCCCAAGGAAGCCGCCAAGCAAGGGCTGGCGAAGATGAAGGCGCTGATGGACATGGGCTTCAAGCAGGGCGTACTGGCCCCGCAGGAGCGTCCGGACGTTGCCGCCTTGCGCAGCCTGGGCTTTACCGGTAGTGACGCGCAGGTGATCGCCAAGGCCGCCAAGGGCGCCATGCCTCTGCTGGTGGCGAGCTGTTCGGCCTCCAGCATGTGGACGGCCAATTCCTGCACTGTCAGCCCCAGCGCCGACACGGCAGATGGGCGCGTGCACTTCACCGCCGCCAACCTCAACTGCAAGTTCCACCGCAGCATCGAGCACCCCACCACCAGCCGCGTGCTGCAGGCGATGTTCGCCAGCGAGAAACACTTCGCTCATCACCCGGCGTTGCCGGCGGTCAGTCAGTTTGGTGACGAAGGTGCGGCCAACCATACGCGCTTCTGCAAGGGCTATGGCGACGCCGGTGTGGAGTTCTTCGTCTACGGCCGCAGCGCCTTCGACAGTCGCTATCCGGCCCCGCAGCGCTACCCGGCGCGGCAGACCCTGGAAGCCTCTCACGCGGTGGCCCGCTTGCATGGCCTGGGCAAGGCCGGGGTGGTGTTCGCCCAGCAGAATCCGGAGGTGATCGATCAGGGCGTGTTTCACAACGACGTGATCGCCGTGGGCAACGGCGAGGTGCTGCTCTATCACCAGGATGCCTTCTTGGGCACCGACAAGGTACTGGCCGAACTGGGTGAAAAACTGGCCCGGCGCGGCGGTAACTTCCAGGCCATCTGCGTGCCAGCTTCTGCCGTCAGTGTGCAGGATGCGGTGCGTTCCTACCTGTTCAACAGCCAGCTGCTGACGCGTGCCGATGGCAGCATGCTGTTGGTGGTGCCAGAGGAGTGCAAGAGCAACGCCAGCGTCTGGCGCTACCTGGAGCAACTGACCGCGAGCGGCGGGCCGATCCGCGAGGTGCGCGTGTTCGACCTCAAGCAGAGCATGCAGAACGGCGGTGGTCCGGCTTGCCTGCGCCTGCGTGTGGCGCTCAATGAGCAGGAGCTGGCCGCGGTCAATCCGGGCGTGCTGATGAGCGACGCGCTGCATGACACATTGGTGGCATGGGTCGACAAGCATTACCGCGATCGCCTCAGCGAAGCCGATCTGGCCGACCCGCAATTGCTGACCGAATGCCGCACGGCATTGGATGAACTGACGCAGATCCTTAAACTGGGCTCGGTCTATCCTTTCCAGATAGCCTGAACCTGACCTCGATTCCCGGAGATTTTATGAGCGACGCGCTGCAACTGATTCTTGAAGACAACGACGGTACCCAACTGGAAACCTCCTGCAGCCGCTTTGCCGTGGTCTGGCAGGGCAAGGAACTGTGGGTCCAGGCCGTTGGCGATCAGTTGCTGATCGGCGTCGATGTGGAAGAGGGCGATACCGAGTACGTCAACCTGCTGTTGCGTCCGCAGGCTACCAACCTGGTCAGCCTGCAGCTGGAGATGGAGCCGATGATTGCCGACGAGGATGATCATGTTCATGGCCCGGACTGCAACCACTGATCGAATCTTGTAGGGCGGGCCGGGCGGCGCTCCGCTTCAGCCCACCCTGCGAAAATGCTGCGAACCAAGGAGTCCCCATGCTTGCCCTCGGCAAACTGCTTGAACTGACCCTGGCCGGCCACGAGCCGTCGGCGAAGATTCAACTGACGCCCGATGGTACGCGTCTGCGCTGGCTCGACGAAGGTGCGCTGGAGGTGACGCCGCCTGCAGCGCGCGACAATGGCCTCGACCTGCTGCTGTCGGCCGGCGTCCACGGCAACGAAACCGCACCAATCGAGCTGCTCGATCGTCTGCTGCGCGGCATCGCGCGCAATGAACTGCATCCGGCGGCGCGCATTCTCTTTCTGTTCGGCAATCCCGAGGCCATGCGCCGCGGTGAGCGCTATATCGAGCAGGACCTCAACCGCCTGTTCAGTGGTCGTCACGAGCAGTCCAGTGGCTTCGAGGCTATTCGCGCCTGCGATCTGGAGCATCTGGCCGCCACCTTTTTCGGCAAGCAAACAGGCCGCACTCGTCTGCATTACGACCTGCACACCGCCATTCGCGGCTCGAAAATCGAGCAGTTCGCCCTTTATCCCTGGCAGGAAGGTCGCGCTCACTCGCGGCGTGAGCTGGAGCGCCTGCGCGCTGCCGGCATCGAGGCGGTGCTGCTGCAGAACAAGTCTTCGATCACCTTTAGCGCTTACACCTATGCGCAGCTTGGTGCCGAGGCTTTCACCCTGGAGTTGGGCAAGGCGCGCGCCTTCGGTCAGAACGAGTTGGTCAACCTCGACCTGCTGGAGAATGCGCTGCACGCACTGATCGAAGGGCGCGAAGTGATCAGCGGCGAGCCGACGCTCGATGGCTTGCAGCTGTTTTCGGTATCACGTGAGGTGATCAAGCACAGCGACAGCTTCCAGTTGCACCTGCCGGAGGATATTGAAAACTTCACCGAACTGGAGCCCGGTTACCTGCTCGCCGAAGACATCGCCGACAGCCGCTGGATAGTGGAAGAGAAGGGCGCGCGAATCATCTTCCCCAATCCCAAGGTCAAGAACGGTCTGCGCGCCGCCATCCTGATCGTCCCCGACGACGGTGCCGGCCTGGCGTAGCGGCGTTTGTGGGAGGGGCTTTAGCCGCGATGCTACGGCGTATTGATCGCCGCTAAAGCGCCTCCCACGGCTATCCGCGATTTTGCCCGCAACTGTATCTTTCACCGTCTGGGCGACCTCTTTAGCATGAGCCTTTCGCCAATTGCCGGGAAAGCCTGTCATGCCCCTGATCGACCTGCGTAGCGACACCGTCACCCAACCCACCGTTGCCATGCGCGAAGCCATGATGGCTGCCGAGCTGGGCGATGACGTGTATGGCGAAGACCCCACGGTAAACCGTCTGGAGGCCTGGCTGGCCAATGAGCTGGGCTTCGCGGCGGCGCTGTTCGTTCCCACCGGCACCATGAGCAACCTGCTCGGCCTGATGGCTCATTGCGAGCGGGGTGACGAATACATCGTCGGCCAGCAAGCCCACACCTACAAGTACGAGGGCGGCGGTGCGGCCGTGCTTGGCTCCATCCAGCCGCAGCCGATCGACGGCGAAGCCGACGGCTCGCTGGATCTGGCCAAGGTCGAAGCGGCGATCAAGCAGGACGACTTCCACTTCGCCCGTACCCGCTTGCTGGCTCTGGAAAACACCATGCAGGGCAAGGTGCTGGCGCTCGACTACCTGGCAGCCGCCCGCGAACTCACTCGCCGCCGTGGCTTGAGCCTACACCTCGATGGCGCCCGCCTGTACAACGCCGCGGTCAAGCTCGGGGTGCCGGCGCGCGACATCACCCGACACTTCGACTCGGTCTCGGTATGCCTGTCCAAGGGCCTCGGTGCGCCGGTCGGTTCGGTGCTATGCGGCAGCACTGCGCTGATTGCCAAGGCGCGGCGTCTGCGCAAGATGGTCGGTGGCGGCATGCGTCAGGCCGGGGTGTTGGCGGCGGCGGGGCTGTATGCCCTGCATCATCAGGTTCAGCGTCTGGCTGAGGATCATGCCAACGCGGAGCGCCTGGGCACTGCACTGACCGAACTGGGCTACAGCGTCGAGCCGGTGCAGACCAATATGGTTTATGTGCAACTTGGTGAGCGCGCCGGGCAGATCAAGGCCTTCATGGCCGAACGCGGCATTGCCGTCAGTGCCGCGCCGCGCCTGCGTCTGGTCACTCATCTGGATGTCAGCGCCGAGCAGATCGTGCGGGTGATCGAGGCGTTCGACGCTTTTCGCTCTCATTGAGCAATATGCCGACAGTTCATAGCTGTCGGCTATCAACAAGGTACTAGCCGCGCGCGGTGGGCCCGATATAATGCGGCCCTTTGCCGGCTTTTGCCGTGGCCGCCTGATTCCGTGGATATCCCTATGAAAAGCGCAGAAATCCGTGAAGCCTTCCTGAGCTTCTTCGAAGAAAAAGGGCACACCCGTGTCGCTTCCAGCTCGCTGATTCCGGCGAACGACCCGACCCTGCTGTTCACCAACGCAGGCATGAACCAGTTCAAGGACTGCTTCCTCGGTCTGGAAAAGCGCGCCTACACCCGCGCCACCACCAGCCAGAAGTGCGTGCGTGCCGGCGGCAAGCACAACGACCTGGAGAACGTTGGCTACACCGCACGTCACCACACCTTCTTCGAAATGCTGGGCAACTTCAGCTTCGGTGACTATTTCAAGCGTGACGCCATTCATTACGCCTGGGAGTTCCTGACCTCCGACAAGTGGCTGAACCTGCCCAAGGAAAAGCTCTGGGTTACCGTTTACGCCACCGATGACGAGGCTTACGAAATCTGGAACAAGGAAATTGGCGTACCGGCCGAGCGCATGATCCGCATCGGCGACAACAAGGGCGCGCCATACGCTTCCGACAACTTCTGGGCAATGGGCGATACCGGCCCGTGCGGCCCGTGCACCGAGATCTTCTTCGACCACGGCGAGCACATCTGGGGCGGCCCACCCGGCAGCCCGGAAGAAGATGGTGATCGCTACATCGAGATCTGGAACAACGTGTTCATGCAGTTCAACCGCACTGCAGACGGTGTGCTGCACCCGCTGCCGGCGCCGAGCGTGGACACCGGCATGGGCCTGGAGCGCATCAGCGCCGTGCTGCAGCACGTCAACTCGAACTACGAGATCGACCTGTTCCAGAACCTGCTGGCTGCCTCGGCCAAGGCCATTGGCTGCAGCAACGAAGGCCAGGCTTCGCTGAAGGTGGTGGCCGACCATATCCGTTCCTGCAGCTTCCTGATCGCCGACGGCGTCACTCCGTCCAACGAAGGCCGTGGCTACGTGCTGCGCCGCATCGTGCGTCGCGCCTGCCGCCACGGTAACAAGCTGGGTGCCAAGGGCAGCTTCTTCTACCAGATCGTCGCCGCCCTGGTGGCCGAGATGGGCGAAGCCTTCCCCGAGCTCAAGCAGCAGCAGGCGCACATCGAGCGCGTGCTCAAGACCGAAGAAGAGCAGTTCGCCAAGACCCTGGAGCAGGGCCTGAAGATCCTCGAGCAGGATCTGGCTGGCTTGAAAGGCTCGGTCATCCCGGGTGATGTGGTGTTCAAGCTGTACGACACCTACGGCTTCCCGGTTGACCTGACCGCCGATATCGCCCGCGAGCGCGAGCTGTCGGTGGACGAGGAAGGTTTCGAGCGTGAGATGGAGGCGCAGCGCGAGCGCGCCCGCTCTGCCAGCGCCTTCGGTATGGACTACAACGCCCTGGTCAAGGTTGACGCCGACACCCGCTTCCTCGGCTACGAAGGCACCAGCGGCAGCGGCAAGATCATTGCCCTGTTCAAGGCCGGTGCTGCGGTCGACAGCCTCGCCGAAGGCGAGGAGGGCGTGGTGGTGCTGGATCAGACCCCGTTCTACGCCGAATCCGGTGGTCAGGTCGGGGACTGCGGTTACCTGGAAAGTGCTGGCGTACGCTTCGACGTGCGCGACACCACCAAGGCCGGCGGTGCCTTCCTGCACCACGGTGTGGTGGCCAAGGGCGGCCTGAGTGTCGGCACCAGTGTCAAGGCTGAAGCCGAAGCCGGCGTGCGTCAGGCCACCGCGCTGAACCACTCCGCGACTCACCTGCTGCACGCCGCGCTGCGTCAGGTGCTGGGCGATCACGTGCAGCAGAAGGGCTCGCTGGTCGACAGTCAGCGCCTGCGCTTCGACTTCAGCCACTTCGAGGCGATCAAGCCCGAGCAGATCAAGCAGCTGGAAGACATCGTCAACGCCGAGATTCGCAAGAACTCCGAGGTCGAGACCGAGGAAACCGACATCGAAACCGCCAAGGCCAAGGGCGCCATGGCGCTGTTCGGCGAGAAGTACGGCGATCAGGTGCGGGTGCTGAGCATGGGCGGCGATTTCTCCGTCGAGCTCTGCGGCGGTACCCACGTATCGCGTACCGGCGACATCGGTCTGTTCAAGATCACCAGCGAAGGCGGCGTGGCCGCTGGCGTGCGTCGTATCGAAGCGGTCACTGGCGCCGCCGCGCTGGCCTGGCTCAATGGCGCCGAGGAGCAGCTCAAGGAAGCCGCTTCCCTGGTCAAGGGCAGCCGCGACAACGTGTTGGACAAGCTCTCGGCCCTGATCGAACGCAACCGTCAGCTGGAAAAGGAGCTGGAGCAGCTCAAGGCCAAGGCCGCCAGCGCCGCCGGTAACGACCTGGCCGGTTCGGCCGTGGACGTGAAGGGCACCAAGGTGCTGGCTGCGCGTCTCGATGGTCTGGACGGCAAGGCGCTGCTGGCGCTGGTTGACCAGTTGAAGAACAAGCTGGGCAGCGCTGTGATCCTGCTCGGCGGTGTGTTCGACGAGAAGGTGGTGCTGGTCGCTGGTGTGACCCAGGATCTGACCGCCAAGGTCAAGGCCGGTGACCTGATGCGTCAGGCCGCGGCAGCTGTGGGCGGCAAGGGCGGCGGTCGCCCGGACATGGCTCAGGGCGGCGGCGTTGATGCCGGCAAGCTGGATGAAGCCCTGGCTCTGGCCGCTACTCTGGTCGAGCAGGCTTCGTAACGAGCGAGAAAGCGGGGCCCGCAGTGCGTCCGGCGGGCCTTGGCAGTATGACCCGATGCGGGTTTAATGGGCGCCCTTCGAGGAATCAGGCGGCTTTTTGAAATGGCTTTGATCGTACAGAAGTTTGGGGGCACCTCCGTCGGCACCATCGAGCGTATCGCGCAGGTGGCCGACAAGGTGAAGAAGTTCCGCGACAACGGTGACGACATCGTCGTCGTGGTTTCCGCCATGAGCGGCGAAACCAACCGCCTGATCGATCTGGCCAAACAGATCACCGATGGTGAGCCGGTTGCGCGTGAGCTGGATGTCATGGTGTCCACCGGTGAGCAGGTGACCATTGCTCTGCTGGCCATGGCGCTGATCAAGCGCGGCGTGCCGGCGGTGTCCTACACTGGCAACCAGGTGCGTATCCTCACCGACAGCGCGCACAACAAGGCGCGCATTCTGCAGATCGATGACCAGAAGATTCGTACTGATCTCAAGGCCGGTCGCGTCGTCGTCGTCGCCGGCTTCCAGGGTGTCGACGAGCACGGCAACATCACCACCCTCGGTCGTGGCGGTTCCGACACCACCGGCGTGGCTCTGGCTGCGGCGCTGAAAGCCGACGAGTGCCAGATCTACACCGACGTCGATGGTGTCTACACCACCGACCCGCGTGTGGTGCCCAAGGCTCAGCGTCTGGAAAAGATCACCTTTGAAGAGATGCTGGAAATGGCCAGCCTCGGCTCCAAGGTGTTGCAGATTCGTTCGGTGGAGTTCGCCGGCAAGTACAACGTCCCGCTGCGCGTCCTGCACAGCTTTCAGGAGGGGCCGGGCACCCTCATTACCCTTGATGAAGAGGAATCCATGGAACAGCCGATCATTTCCGGCATCGCTTTCAACCGCGACGAAGCCAAGCTGACCATCCGTGGGGTACCGGATATCCCCGGCATCGCCTTCAAGATTCTCGGCCCGATCAGCGCCGCCAACATCGAAGTGGACATGATCGTGCAGAACGTCTCGCACGATAACACCACCGATTTCACCTTCACCGTGCACCGCAACGACTACAACAACGCCCTCGGCGTGCTGCAGAAGACTGCAGACGAGCTGGGCGCCCGTGAAGTGGTCGGCGACACCAATATCGCCAAGGTGTCCATCGTCGGTGTCGGTATGCGCTCCCATGCCGGTGTTGCCAGCCGTATGTTCGAAGCCCTGGCCAAGGAGACCATCAACATCCAGATGATCTCCACCTCCGAGATCAAGGTTTCCGTGGTGATCGAGGAGAAGTATCTGGAGCTGGCGGTACGCGCTCTGCATACCGCTTTCGAGCTGGATGCCCCGGCCCGACAGGGCGAGTGATTCAACTGATTTGAAAGGCGCGGCTGGTTCCGCGCCTTTCGTCTTTTTGACTGGCATGTGGGAACTTTCTTTCTGCGCGCGCTGGTCAATACTTGGGTGGAGGCTTTCAGGCTTGATTTAGCGGGAAGCCGGCACCATTTTCTTTTTGCAGACTGTTGTCCTGAGAAATGTAATCCGTTGAGGAGAAAGGAATGCTGATTCTGACTCGCCGGGTCGGAGAGACCCTGATGGTCGGTGATGATGTGACTGTCACCGTGTTGGGTGTGAAAGGTAACCAGGTGCGCATTGGTGTCAATGCGCCGAAAGAGGTTGCCGTACACCGTGAAGAAATCTACCAGCGCATCCAGAAAGAGAAGGGTGACGAACCAAGCCACTAATTTTTCTACAAATTTTTGTTTGCAAACGGGGAAAACATGTTTATCATGCGCCCCGTGTTGCGGAGAGGTGGCCGAGTGGCCGAAGGCGCTCCCCTGCTAAGGGAGTACACCTCAAAAGGGTGTCGGGGGTTCGAATCCCCCCTTCTCCGCCATTATTCAGCGAGCCGGGCGTAAGCCGGGCTGGCGAATCACCAGAGGTGATCTGGTATAAAAACACCAAACGGACTCATAGCTCAGCTGGATAGAGTACTCGGCTACGAACCGAGCGGTCGGAGGTTCGAATCCTCCTGAGTCCGCCATATTCAATGGCTTGCATCGCTGCAAGCCATTTTGTTTCAACCAGTGGTGATCTGGTCTAAAAGCGCCAAAGTTTGGACTCATAGCTCAGCTGGATAGAGTACTCGGCTACGAACCGAGCGGTCGGAGGTTCGAATCCTCCTGAGTCCGCCATATTCAATGGCGATGCAGCGATGCAGCGCCTTGCTTCAACCAGCGGTGATCTGGTCTAAAAGCGCCAAAGTGTGGACTCATAGCTCAGCTGGATAGAGTACTCGGCTACGAACCGAGCGGTCGGAGGTTCGAATCCTCCTGAGTCCGCCATACCCAAAGGGCCTGCAGCGATGCAGGCCCTTTTTCTTTGCGCATCATTTCTTCACGCAGCCGGCTTCGTCGAAGCTGACCTGCCGGCTGCTGCCGCCTTTGCGTTTTTCGCGGTAGTGATAGCGCTGCTGCCCATTGCTGCTCGTGATTCTGTCCGGCTTGCCCAGGCTGCTTTCCACGTCGGTTCTGCTCATGCCGCGGCGCACTTCCTTGCGGATGATTGCCTGGCGCCTCTCGCTACTGGTCAGCAGGTTGCCGCAGCCATCGTCCTGTTGACCGACGATGACCACCTCGCCACTGCTTGCCGAGGCAGCTGTCGTACGTCGGCCTGGGTCGGCCAGAGGGATTGGCTTGCCGCTGCTGGGCGTGTGGTTGCGCGCATCCTGCAGATGCTGCTGCTGATCGTCGGTGCAGCCGTGGCGGGTGAAGGTGATATGGCCGTCAGCGTCGACGCAGCGGAACACGCTGGCGGCCGAGCTGTCTGCAATAGGGTAGAGAAGCGCAGCGGCCAGTAGCGCTGCGACGTGCTGTCCTCGCATGAATCGTCCTCCGTGACGTTTGCCTGCTTCAGGTTAGACCGTTTTTTCGCGCTCGCCAGGGTGTCCTGGCGGGGAGCGCTGACGTCGCATAGCTAGGTTTTCATGCGAGATCGAAGTTTGTGATGCAAGCAGTTGTTCTTGCCGCGCTTTTGTCACGTACAAAGCTGTTTTGCGGTGTTATCATTCGCCGCGTCAGCCCCGCCGGGGCTTGTGGAATACCACCATGGACTTACCCAGTAGTTACTCAATACTCCCCTCGCACAATCGTGTAAGACCTGATTGATCCCCTCTGGCGTGCCCGCCAACTGGGGGTGGAGCGCGCTATGACTGAAGTAGAAGCCAAAAAGCCGCAAGAAAGCTTGCAGGATCGCCTGGCCCAGGTGATCGAACTGCTGCATCGGCACAAACTGGTCGAAGACCTGACTCATCGTCAGGAAGGCCAGCATCACGACCGGGTCGAGAACCTGGTGCATCGTCAGAATCTCGTCGAGCTGCAGCGCAAGCTCGAAGATCTGCACCCTGCTGACATCGCCCACATCCTCGAAGCCTTGCCGCTCGACGAGCGTCTGACCGTCTGGCAGCTGGTCAAGGCCGAGCGCGATGGCGACATCCTGCTGGAGGTCTCCGACGCGGTACGGGAAACCCTGATCGCCGACATGGACGATCATGAGATTCTCGCTGCGGCCAAGGACCTGGACGCCGACGAACTCGCCGACCTGGCGCCGGAACTGCCGCGCGACGTCGTTCATGAGCTGATGGAATCGCTCGACGCCCAGCAGCGCGAGCGTGTGCGTTCGGCCCTGTCCTACGAAGAGGATCAGGTCGGTGCGCTGATGGACTTCGAGATGGTCACCATCCGCGAAGACGTCAGCCTGGAAGTGGTTCTGCGTTACCTGCGCCGCCTGAAAGAGCTACCGGGCCATACCGACAAGCTGTTCGTGGTCGATTACGACGGCGTGCTCAAGGGCGTGCTGCCGATCAAGCGCCTGTTGGTCAACGACCCGGACAAGCAGGTCGGCGAAGTCATGGCCGACGATCCGGTGAGCTTCCACCCGGACGAGGACGGCTACGACGCCGCTCAGGCCTTCGAGCGTTACGACCTGATTTCCGCCCCGGTGGTGGACAAGAACGGCAAGCTGATTGGCCGTCTGACCATCGACGAGATGGTCGACCTGATTCGTGAGGAAAGCGAAAGCGAAGTGCTGAACATGGCCGGTCTGCGCGAGGAGGAAGACATCTTCGCCTCGGTGTGGAAGTCGGTTCGCAACCGCTGGGCCTGGCTGGCGATCAACCTGGTCACCGCATTCCTCGCTTCGCGTGTGATCGGCCTATTCGAAGGCTCGATCGAGAAGCTGGTGGCGCTGGCGGCGCTGATGCCCATCGTTGCCGGTATCGGCGGCAACTCGGGCAACCAGACCATCACCATGATCGTACGCGCCATGGCGCTGGATCAGGTCAGCACCGGCAATACCAAGCGTCTGGTACGCAAGGAGCTGGGTGTTTCCCTGATCAACGGCATTCTCTGGGGGGGCGTGATCGGCGCCGTCGCCTATGGGCTCTACGGCAGTTGGTCGCTGGGCGTGGTGATGACCGCGGCAATGACGCTGAACCTGTTGTTGGCGGCGCTGATGGGGGTGCTGATCCCCATGACCCTGGCACGCCTGGGGCGCGACCCGGCCATGGGGGCCAGCGTGATGATCACTGCCATGACCGACAGCGGCGGTTTCTTCATCTTCCTGGGGCTGGCGTCGATCTTCCTGCTGTAGGTCCCGTCAGTTCATCAGCTCGACCAGTCGCCAGGTATCGAGAAAGGCCGTGACCCGGGTGATCTGGCCGTTCTCCAGCTGCATGTGCCAGGAGTAACTGTTCTCGTAGCGACTGCCGTCCTTGGCGGTCGCCTGGCCATCCCAGTGCACGACCACGTAAGGCCCTTGCGCCACGATCTGGCGGACGGTGGGCACGATGGGCGTGGCCAGTTTGTCAGTGATGGGTTTGACTGCATCTTCCATGAACGCCTCTCGCGTGCGGTAAGTCCCGGAGTAGGGGCTGCTGCCGGCCACGACCCAGACGGCGTCATCGGCCAGCAACTGGAAGATGCCGCCCTGGCCTGCGCGCCAATCATCGAAGGCTTTCTGAATCAGGGCCTGATTGGCCGCGGTGTTGTCACTTGCCCAGGCTGGGAGGCAGAGGGATGCGCTCAGTAGCAATACGGCGATGATCTTGTGCATGTTCATGGGCATTTTTCCTTGGCTGATGAATAGCGTTATTCGTCTATTGGGTTGCTTTTGCGGCGCAGTACCATGCCGCCGTGGTAGAGCACGTCGTTGATGAATTCACCATCGGCGGTAAAGCCGGTGTCGTCGACGTAGTCGATGTGGTTGCCGGTGACGCGGTAGTTGCCCCGGTAGGCGCTTTCGCGATTGCCGCGTGCCTCGTCATAACGGCCGTTGGCCAATAGCTCATGGCGGACATGGCCGTCGTCCGTTACCCACATGCCTACGTAAGGATGCGGGTGCTCGGATTCCGCCATTGCCACGCCGGGTAGCAAGGCGCCGCTGATCAGCAGTACCGCGATGGTGTTCTTCGCTGACATGGTGGTCTCCATCAATGGGGGCTGGCGGTTGGGCGCACGATCAGTTCGCTGACGTCGACGTCGTCGGGCTGTTCGATTGCATAGGCCACGGCGCGGGCGATGGCGTCCGGGGTGATGGCGACGCGACGGAAAGCTTGCATCGCCTCGCGCGCGCTGGCGTCGGAGATGCTGTCGGCCAGTTCGGACTCGACCACGCCAGGGCAGATGGTGGTGACGCGAATGCGCTCGCTTTCCTGGCGCAGGCCGTCGGAAATCGCCCAGACGGCATATTTGGTGGCGCAGTAGACCGCTGCTGTCGGCGATACGGCGTGGGCGCCGATGGAGGCGATATTGATGACCTGGCCGCGTCCGCGTTCTTCCATGCCTGGCAGTACGGCGGCAATACCGTGCAGCACGCCCCTGATGTTGACGTCGATCATGCGATTCCACTCATCCACTTTCAGGGCATTGAGCGGCGACAGTGGCATGACCCCGGCGTTGTTGATGATAACGTCGACGGGGCCGTGCTGGGCTTCGGCATGCTCGACGAACGCCTGCATGTCGTGTAGCTGGCTGACGTCGAGGGCGCGGCAGGAGGCGTGTCGACCTTGTGCCTGCAGGTCTTCTACCAGTGCCTGCAGGCGCTCGATGCGCCGTGCACCGAGGGCTACGTGATGACCCAGGCTTGCCAGGTGTCTGGCGGTGGCTTCGCCGATGCCGCTGCTGGCGCCGGTGATGAGGATGACTTTGCTCATGTCGGTCTCCATTGCGTTATGGAGCGTCCATGCTAGGCAGGGGCCGGCCGGCTGCTAAGTCTCGTTACTCTTTCGATATTGCCTGTTTCTATTGAATGCTCCCTACAATGCCCAGGTATCGATAACGAGTCGAAAGCGGCGCATGAGCATGAGTCCTGAGAGCATCAAGCGGCGTATGGTCGAACTGATGCTGCGTCTGGCCCCCGAGGAGGGGTACACCGCGGCGCAGCTCGACGGGGTGACCTTCATGCGCTCCAATCGCTCGCTGCCTGTAACCCCGGCGCTGTATGAGCCGAGCATCGTGATCGTGATCCAGGGGCGCAAGAGTGGGCTGCACGACGGCAAACTGTATGTTTACGATGCGCAGCACTATCTGGTACTGGCGCTGCCCCTGCCGTTCTCCATCGAAACCGAGGCCAGTGCCGAAGAGCCCATGCTGGGGGTAGCGCTGCGGGTCGACCCGCTGTTGGTGGCCGAGCTGGTCATGGAGCTGGAAGAGCCCCAGCCAACTCAACCGGCAACGCTTTATTCCAGCCCTATGGATGCGCGCCTGAGTGACGCCACGTTGCGCCTGCTGGAGGCCCTGGCTGACCCTGAGGAGGTGCGCCTGCTCGGTCCATCGATTCTGCGTGAGATCGTCTTTCGCGTGCTGCAGGGTGAGCAGGGCAATGGCCTGCGCGCGACCCTGGCGCAGAACAGTCATTTCGGTCGTATCGCGCGCGTCCTGCAGCGGATTCACCGGGATTATCAGCAATCGCTCGATGTGCCTTCGCTGGCCGAAGTCGCCAGCATGAGCGTGCCGACCTTCCATGTGCATTTCAAAGCAATGACCAGCCGTTCACCGCTGCAGTACCTCAAGGCCATTCGCCTGCATCAGGCGCGCCTGCTGATGATCCGCAACGACATGAGTGCGCTCAGCGCTGCACAGCGCGTCGGGTATGAAAGCCCGTCGCAGTTCAATCGGGAGTTCAAGCGTCTGTTCGGGCGTACCCCTGGTGATGAGACACGTCACTTCAAGACCCTGCTGAGGCTGGC
The DNA here is from genome assembly GCF_017167985.1 of Ectopseudomonas toyotomiensis. Taxonomy (NCBI): domain Bacteria; kingdom Pseudomonadati; phylum Pseudomonadota; class Gammaproteobacteria; order Pseudomonadales; family Pseudomonadaceae; genus Ectopseudomonas; species Ectopseudomonas toyotomiensis. The sequence goes on from NZ_CP070505.1 coordinate 4,145,125, forward strand.
TCCCGCCGTTGATACCGCGGCTCGCTCGGCATCCTGAGGCTGCGCTCGCCAGGCCTGTCTGCTTCTTTGGTAGTGGGTGCTGATAGACCACTACATAAATAGCCCGTTCGGCCCTTTTGGCGTTTGCTTCAAACGCTTGTTTCACGCTAAGGTTCGCCAGCTTTGCCCAGGTACTGACTCTGGGCGCTCCTAATCAATAATGAACGCAGCCGCTTAGCTGCTGGCCAAAGGAGCCAAGATGACCCCCAGTGAACTGCTGCTCGAGGGTGTCGAACTCATGCTGTTCGGCATGGGCTTCGTATTTGTCTTTCTGGTGTTGCTGGTGGGTGTGGTCAGTCTGATGTCACGTCTGATCGCGACCTTCGCTCCGCCCGCGCCGACCCCGGCCATTTCTTCTCCAGCGCCTAGTGTCAAGTCGGCCAGCCATGGGCCAGATGCAGAGACACTGGCCGCCATCCAATCCGCTATTGCCCAGCACCGCGCACGCCGCGGTTGATCAGGTTCAGAGGGAGCACCTGTATGACTGCCGTAAAACAAGCACTCGGAATCACCGATGTGGTGCTGCGTGATGCGCATCAGTCGATCCTGGCGACGCGTGTTCGTCTCGAAGACATGCTGCCGATTGCGCCCAAGCTCGATCAGGTCGGCTTCTGGTCGGTGGAGTCCTGGGGCGGCGCGACCTTCGATGCCTGCATTCGTTACCTCGGCGAAGACCCCTGGGAGCGCATCCGCGAACTGAAGAAGGCCATGCCCAACACCCGTCAGCAGATGCTGCTGCGTGGGCAGAACCTGCTCGGCTACCGCCACTACGCCGACGATGTGGTGGAGAAGTTCGTCGAGCGCGCGGCGGTCAACGGCGTCGATGTATTCCGCGTGTTCGATGCGATGAACGACCCGCGCAACCTGGAGACCGCACTCAAGGCCGTGAAGAAGCAGGGCAAGCATGCCCAGGGCACCATCTCCTATACCACCAGCCCGGTGCACACCTTGGACATGTGGGTCGATCTGGCCAAGCAGATCGAAGACATGGGCGCCGATTCGGTGGCCATCAAGGACATGGCGGGTATCCTTACCCCGTACACCGCCCTCGAGCTGGTGTCGCGCCTGAAGGCCAACCTGGCAATTCCGATTCACATGCAGTGCCACGCTACGGCGGGGCTGTCGTCGGTGGCCATTCTCAAGGCAGTGGAAGCCGGTATCGACAACGTCGACACCGCGATTTCCTCGCTGTCGATGACCTATGGTCATTCGCCGACCGAGTCGGTGGTGGCCATGTTCCAGGGCACCGAGCGTGACACCGGGCTCAACCTCGAGCTGCTCGAAGAAATCGCCGCGTACTTCCGCGAGGTGCGCAAGAAGTACGCGAAGTTCGAGGGCAACCTCAAGGGTGTCGATTCACGCATCCTGGTCGCCCAGGTGCCAGGCGGCATGCTCACCAACATGGAAAGCCAGCTCAAAGAGCAGGGCGCCCAGGACAAGTTCGACCAGGTGCTGGCCGAGATTCCGCGCGTGCGCGAAGACTTGGGTTTCATCCCGCTGGTGACCCCCACTTCGCAGATCGTCGGCACTCAGGCGGTGATCAATGTGCTCACTGGTGAGCGCTACAAGTCCATCACCAAGGAAACCGCTGGCGTGCTCAAGGGCGAGTACGGCGCCGCCCCCGCGCCGTTCAACGCCGAGCTGCAGGCCCGTGTACTCGAGGGCAGAGAGGCCATTACCTGCCGCCCGGCCGACCTGCTCGAGGCCGAAATGGACAAGCTGACCGCCGAGCTCAAGGGCATCGCCCGGGAGAAAGGCATCAAGCTGGCCGCCGACGAGATCGACGACGTGCTGACTTACGCGTTGTTCCCGCAGATCGGCCTGAAATTTCTGAAAAACCGCGGCAACCCGGCGGCCTTCGAGCCGGCACCGACCGGCAAGGAAACTCCGGCTCGCGAGGCCGGCAAGCCCGAGGTCTACACCGTCGAAGTCAATGGCAAATCCTTCGTCGTGCAGGTGAACGAGGGCGGCGATATCGAAGGCATCAAGCCTGTCGGTGGTACAGCGAGCGCCGCACCGGCGGCGGCTCCGGCCGCAGTCGGCGGCGGCGAGCCGCAAGCCGCGCCGCTGGCCGGCAATATCTTCAAGGTGTTGGTGCAGCCGGGCCAGGCCGTGGAGGAGGGGCAACTGGTGATCATCCTCGAAGCGATGAAGATGGAAACCGAGATCCGCGCCTTCAAGGCCGGTACCGTCGGTGCGGTCAACGTCAAGGTCGGCGATGCAGTGGCAGTGGGCGCAAGCCTGCTGACCATCGGCTGAGGGGCGCGTCATGGAAAAGCTCCTCAAGCTCTGGCAGAGCACCGGTCTGTACCATCTGGAGCCCGGTCAGGCGTTCATGATCGCGGTGTGCCTGTTGCTGATCTACCTGGCCATCAAGAAAGGCTTCGAGCCCCTGTTGCTGGTACCCATCGGCTTCGGTGGCCTGCTGTCGAATATCCCGGTGGCCAACATGGCCGAAGGCGCGGGCTTCCTGCATCTGATCTATGAAGTGGGCCTGCCGACCAGTATCTTCCCGCTGCTGATCTTCCTCGGCGTCGGCGCCATGACCGACTTCGGTCCGATGCTGGCCAATCCGAAGACGCTGCTGCTTGGCGCCGCCGCGCAGTTCGGCATCTTCGGCACCTTGCTCGGCGCACTGGCGATCACCGCGCTGGGCATTCCCGGCATGGAGTTCACCCTCAAGGAGGCGGCGTCCATCGCCATCATTGGCGGGGCAGACGGGCCGACCTCGATCTTCGTCACCTCCAAGCTGGCGCCTGATCTGCTCGGCCCCATTGCCGTGGCGGCCTATGCCTACATGGCGCTGGTACCGCTGCTGCAGCCGCCGATCATGCGCGCGCTGACCACCAAGGAAGAGCGCGCCATCGTCATGCAGCAACTGCGTCCGGTGGGGCAGACCGAGAAGATCATCTTCCCTATCGTGCTGTGCATTCTGATCGGTATGCTGCTGCCTGACGCCGCGCCGTTGATCGGCATGTTCGCCCTCGGCAATCTGCTGCGCGAGGCCGGTGTGGTCGAGCGTCTGGCCGATACCTCGCGCAACGCGCTGATCAATATCGTCACCATCTTCCTCGGCCTGACCGTGGGTTCGAAGCTGTCGGCCGAGGCCTTCCTGCAACTCAAGACCCTGGGCATTCTCATGCTGGGCATGGTGGCGTTTTGCGCGGGCACCGCGGCCGGTGTGCTGATGGCCAAGCTGATGAATGTGTTCAGCACGCACAAGGTCAATCCGCTGATCGGTTCGGCTGGCGTGTCGGCAGTGCCGATGGCGGCTCGGGTATCGAACAAGGTCGGCCTGGAGGCCAATCCGCAGAACTTCCTGCTGATGCATGCCATGGGGCCGAACGTGGCCGGGGTGATCGGCTCGGCCGTGGCGGCGGGGGTGTTGCTCAGTTTCGTTGGCTGATTGGCGCGGAGTTCGCTCCGCGTCTTTTCGTTGCCCATAAAAAAACCGGCTCAAGGCCGGTTTTTTTATGGGCTCGCCTCAGGCTTCTTCGGCGGCCATTTCCACGTCATGGGCAATCAGAGCGACCAGCGCGTTCTGCTGGCGGCGCGACAACTGACGAAAACGCTGCAGCAATTCACGCTCATGGAGGCTCAGTTCGGGGCTGTCGAGACGCAGGCTGAGATCGTCATCCAGCGCACCTTCCTGAAGCATGCTTTGCTCCAGACGGGCGATGATTTCCGAATTCATGCTGCGATGATGGTTGCGTGCTACGTCAGCGATACGCTCACGCATGCCATCTGGCAAGCGAACGACAAATTTGTCAGCCGTGCGGCTGGAATAAATAGCCTGTTTCATAGGGCGCATACATTACCGGTTAGTTCAGGGAGCGATACTGGTAGTCAGTGTCGAGATTGTCACCGGTTTGACCGTGTTTCGCACTAGCCGTTCAACCGGTATCGCGTTCTGCGTCACTATGACCCGAGGGTCATCTGAACAGTTCCTTGACGCCAAATACGTGTCGGATTGTGATTCAGGTGGCGGCTTTATGCCAGCACCGATTGTCTGAAATGCGTGGTATTCGGCAGAACTCATCTTGATGCGTCGCTCGAGCATAAAAGTTTCAAGTTTCGGTCACTCAATCGTCATCTCCGGTTCACCGGGCTGACACAGCTTGCGCCTACCTTGGTCTACACCAGAAGGCGCGAGTTAGCTGCCTTCGTATCGACAATGATAGTAGAGGGCCAGCCCATGCGCGCAGCGATTCGAGTCGACCGTCTGAACAAGAGCTTCGGTCGCAAACAGGCGTTGTTCGACCTGGCGCTGTCGGTACAGCCAGGTGAAATGGTGGCCTTGATCGGTGCTTCGGGGTCGGGCAAGTCGACCCTGCTGCGCCATCTCGCCGGCTTGGCGCGCGGCGATGCCGGCAGTATCGAAGTGCTCGGTCGCCAGGTCCAGGCCGACGGTCGCCTCAACGGTGACGTGCGCCGTCAGCGCGCCGATATCGGCTACATCTTCCAGCAGTTCAATCTGGTCGGCCGCCTCAGTGTGATGCAGAACGTGTTGCTCGGCGGTCTCGGGCGCATGCCGCGCTGGCGTGGCAGCCTCAGCCTGTTCAATGCCGATGAAAAACAGCGTGCCATGCAGGCGCTGGAGCGGGTCGGTCTGGCCGAGTTCGCCGCGCAGCGTGCTTCGACCCTCTCCGGGGGGCAGCAGCAACGCGTGGCCATCGCTCGCGCGCTGTGCCAGCAGGCCGAGGTGATTCTCGCCGACGAGCCGATCGCCTCGCTCGACCCGGAGTCGGCACGCAAGGTGATGGAGATTCTTGCCGACATCAACCGCCGCGACGGCAAGACGGTGGTGGTGACGCTGCATCAGGTCGACTACGCGGTGCGCTATTGCCAGCGCGCGGTGGCGCTCAAGGGCGGGCGCATTCATTTCGACGGACCCACCGACAGCTTCAACCCCGATTTCCTCAATGACCTCTACGGCGGCGATCTCGATATCAGCCTGCTGCTGCCGCAAGGGCAGCGCCCACGGGCCGTAGAGCGTCCGCTGACGTTGGCCAAGGCCTGACGTCGCCTTTCTCATTCGAAACAACAACGCCAACCCGCAACAGGAGTGTGCTCCATGTTCAAACGCATCGGCCAGGTGCTGGCTGCCTCGGCGCTCGTCACCGGTTCCCTGCTGGGCTCGGTCCAGGCCGCCGAGGAACTCAACTTCGGCATCATCTCCACCGAGTCCTCGCAGAACCTCAAGGCCATGTGGGACCCCTTCCTGGCTGACATGAGCAAGCAGACCGGGGTGAAGATCAACGCCTTCTTCGCCCCGGACTATGCCGGGATCATCCAGGGCATGCGCTTCGACAAGGTCGACGTGGCCTGGTACGGCAACAAGTCGGCGATGGAAGCGGTGGACCGCGCCGGCGGCGAGATCTTCGCCCAGACCGTGGCGGCTAACGGCGCACAGGGCTACTACAGCCTGCTGGTGGCGCACAAGGACAGCCCGATCAATTCGGTCGAGGACATGCTCAAGAACGCCAAGAGCCTGACCTTCGCCAACGGCGACCCCAACTCCACTTCCGGTTACCTGGTGCCCGGCTACTACGTGTTCGCCCAGAACAACGCCGACGCCGGCAAGATCTTCAAGCGCTCGCTCAACGGCAGCCACGAGGTCAACGCCTTGTCGGTGGCCAACAAGCAGGTCGATGTCGGCACCTTCAACAGCGAGGGCATGGAGCGTCTGGAGGTGACCGCGCCGGACAAGGCCGCGCAGCTCAAGGTGATCTGGACCTCGCCGCTGATCCCGTCCGACCCCATCGTCTGGCGCAAGAACCTACCGCAGGAAACCCGCGACAAGCTGCGCGACTTCTTCATGACCTACGGTGCCAAGCCGGAGGAGAAGAAGGTGCTCGAAGGCCTGCAGTGGGGCCAGTTCAAGGCTTCCGACAACGATCAGCTGCTGCCGATTCGTCAGCTCGAGCTGTTCAAGAAACGCACCGAAGTGGCCAACAACGACAAGCTCAAGGACTCCGACAAGCAGGCTCAGCTCAAGGAGCTGGACGCCGAGCTGGCCAAGCTGGAGCAGCGTATGGCCGAGCGTGAGAAGCAGGGCGGCGCCAGCGCCGGTTGATCCTGGCAGCCCCTCGGTATCCACCGAGGGGCTGACTGCAGTCGTTTTCCCCGAGATGCCTTGATGACCACTTTGACCACCCATACCCCGACCGTCGATAGCAAACGCAGCTGGCTGCAGTTGATCGGCTGGGGCCTGTTCTTCGCCGTACTTGCCTGGTCCTGGCAGGGCGCGGAAATGAACCCGCTGGCGCTGGTGCGCGATGCCGGCAACATGGCCACCTTCGCCGCCGACTTCTTCCCGCCGGACTTCAGCAACTGGCAGCACTACCTCAAGGAGATGGTGGTTACCGTGCAGATCGCCCTCTGGGGCACGGTGCTGGCCATCGTCTGCGCGATTCCGCTGGGCATTCTCTGCTCCGAGAACATCGTGCCCTGGTGGGTGTACCAGCCGGTGCGGCGGGTGATGGATGCCTGCCGTTCGATCAACGAAATGGTCTTCGCCATGCTCTTCGTCGTCGCGGTCGGCCTCGGCCCCTTCGCTGGCGTGCTGGCGCTGTTCATCAGCACCACCGGGGTGTTGGCCAAGCTGTTCGCCGAGGCGGTCGAGGCCATCGACCCTGGCCCGGTCGAAGGCGTGCGCGCCACTGGTGCCAGTGCCCTGCAAGAGGTGATCTTCGGCGTCATCCCACAGGTGTTGCCGCTGTGGATCTCCTACTCGCTGTACCGCTTCGAGTCCAACGTGCGCTCGGCCACCGTGGTCGGCATGGTCGGCGCCGGCGGTATCGGAGTGATCCTCTGGGAGGCCATACGCGGCTTCCAGTTCGCCCAGACCTGCGCCCTGCTGATCGTGATCATCCTGGTGGTGAGCGCCATCGACATCCTGTCACAGCGCCTGCGCAAGCTCTTTATCTGAAGGAGGAGGAGGGCGCCTGCGTGCGCCCTTTTCAAACGATGAACTTGTCTAGACAAAGCGAACCGCTGTACCGCGAGCTGGCCGCCGTGTTGCGCGAAGACCTGCAGCGCATGAGCCCAGGCGACTACCTGCCGGGCGAGATGCAACTGGCCGCACGTTTTTCCGTCAACCGCCACACCCTGCGCCGCGCCGTCGACGAGCTGGTGCTCGAAGGCCGCCTGCTGCGCCGCCAGGGCAAGGGCACCCAGGTGTTGGCCAAGCCGCTGGTGTATCCGGTGGAGGCGGGCAGTGCCTTCAGCCAGTCGCTGTCGGCGCTCGGCCACCGGGTTGAAGCGAAACTGATCGAGCGCCTGCGCCGTAGCGGCAGCAGTGAGGAGTGCCGCCATCTGCAACTGCCCGATGGTAGCGAGCTGATCGAACTGGCCACGCTGCGCCTGCTCGACGGCCAGCCGCTGAGCCTGATCCGTCACCGTTTCTGCGCCAGCCTGGCGCCACTGTTGGCCGACTACCAGGGCGGTTCGCTGCGCCAGTACCTGGCCGAGCGCGACCTGCCGCTGGCGCGCACTTTCAGCCTGATTGGCGCGCGTCTGCCCAGCCGCGAAGAAGCCGCGCACCTGCTGATGCCGCGCCATGCGCCGCTGCTCAGCGTACTCACCCTGTCCCGCGACCCCGCTGGCCGGGCGGTGGAGCTGGCGCAGTCCAGTAGCCGCGCCGACCGCTTCCAGTACCAGGTAGCGACCTGATGGAGACCCGCATGAATGACCTTGATCCGAACATCGCCGCGCGCCAGCGCTGGATGGGGGTACTGGCCCGCGCTGGTGACGCCCTCGATGCCCATGAAGCGGCGCTGAAAGACAGCGCCTATCAGCTGATCCGCGCCCCCGAGGTAGGCATGACCCTGGTGCGCGGGCGCATGGGCGGTACCGGCAGCGCCTTCAACCTCGGCGAGATGACCGTGACCCGCTGCGTGGTGCGCCTGGCCGACGGCCGTACCGGCTACAGCTACCTGGCTGGTCGCGACAAGCGCCGCGCCGAACTGGCCGCCCTGGCCGACGCCCACCTGCAGGGCGGTGACCAGGCGCGCTGGCTCGGTGACCTGATCGAACCCCTGGCCCGCCAGCAGCGCGAACAGCGACTGGCCCGGGCCGCACAGACTGCCACCACCCAGGTGGAGTTCTTCACCCTGGTCAGAGGAGAGGATTGATGACTACGCCGCACAGCTCGCACTGGCTGCAACCGGCCTTCGACGACCCGGTGCTCGACGCTCAGGTCAGCTTCCGCGCTGCTCTCGCAGCCCTGGCCGAACCCGGCCTGGCCCAGCCGATGGTGCGCGCCCACACCCTGGGTGATCTGACCCCGGCCACTTATGGCCTGTGCCTGGCCTTCCTCGACAGCGACACGCCGCTTTGGCTGGCGCCGCGCTTCGATACGCCGTTGATTCGCGCCAACCTGGCCTTCCACTGCGGCTGCCCGATCGTCGCCGAGCGCGAGATCGCCCTGTTCGCTCTGCTCGATGAGAGCGAGTTGAGCGATCTGTCGGACTTCGACAACGGCAGCGAGCGCTACCCGGATCAGTCCTGCACGCTGCTGATCCAGTTGGGTGATCTACACGCTGGCCCAGCCCTGCGCTGGCGCGGTCCGGGCATCAAGGACGTGCGCAGCGTCAGCCTGCCGTTGCCGGCCTCGTTCTGGCAGCAGCGCCAGGCGCGCAACGCTTTTCCCCGTGGCCTGGACTGCTTCTTCGCCGCTGGCGGCGAGGTGATCGGCCTGCCACGCAGCACCCACGTGCTGATCGAAACCGAGGAGGCCGCCTGATGTATGTCGCCGTCAAGGGTGGCGAACGCGCCATCGACAATGCCCATCAACTGCTGGCCAACCGTCGCCGCGGTGATACTGCCGTCGCCGAACTGGGCGTTGAGCAGATCCGCCAGCAGCTGCCGCTGGCCGTAGCCCGTGTGATGAGCGAAGGCTCGCTGTACGACGAGGAACTGGCTGCGCTGGCGATCAAGCAGGCCGCAGGCGACTTGATGGAAGCCATCTTCCTCTTGCGCGCCTACCGCACCACGCTGCCGCGCTTCGGTGCCAGCGAGCCGCTGGATACCATGAAGATGCAGCTGGAGCGACGCATCTCCGCCACCTTCAAGGACCTGCCCGGCGGCCAACTGCTCGGCCCGACCTTCGATTACACCCACCGCCTGCTGGATTTCGCCCTGTTGGCCGAGGGCGACTATCCGGCGCCAGAAGCGGTCGTTACCGATGAGCCCAAGCCTTGTCCGCGGGTGCTGGATTTTCTTGCAAGCGAAGGCCTGATGGCTCGCGAGGCGGACGACGGCGCGCCGGTACCCGATATCACCCGCGAGCCGCTGGCTTTTCCCGCCAGCCGCGCCGAGCGCCTGCAGGCGCTGGCCCGTGGCGACGAGGGCTTCCTGCTGGCGCTGGGTTATTCCACCCAGCGTGGCTACGGGCGCAATCACCCCTTCGCCGGGGAAATCCGCATTGGCGACGTCGAGGTATGGATGACGCCCGCCGAACTGGGTTTCGCCGTGCCGCTGGGCGATATCGAAATCACCGAGTGCGAGATGGTCAACCAGTTCGTCGGGGAAAGCGCCGAGCAGGCGCAGTTCACTCGCGGCTACGGCCTGGCCTTCGGCTACGCCGAGCGCAAGGCCATGGGCATGGCCCTGGTCGACCGCGCGCTGCGTGCCGGCGAGTACGGCGAAGAGGTGCAGGGCCCGGCGCAGGAGGAGGAATTCGTGCTGATGCACTGCGACAACGTCGAGGCCGCCGGCTTCGTTTCGCACCTGAAGTTGCCGCACTACGTCGACTTCCAGGCCGAACTGGAACTGATCCGCAAGCTGCGTCGCCAGGCGCCGGCAGAGGAGAACCGCTGATGAATCTGTCCAATGCAAGCGGCGCCCGTGAGGCGTCGGCCTACAACTTCGCCTATCTGGATGAGCAGACCAAGCGCATGATCCGCCGTGGCCTGCTCAAGGCGGTGGCGATTCCCGGCTACCAGGTGCCTTTCGGTGGTCGCGAAATGCCGTTGCCCTATGGCTGGGGCACCGGTGGCATGCAGCTGACCGCCGCCATTCTCGGTGCAGACGATGTGCTCAAGGTCATCGACCAGGGTGCTGACGACACTACCAATGCGGTGTCGATTCGCCGCTTCTTCGCCCGTACCGCAGGTGTCGCCACCACCGAACGCACGGTGGAAGCCAGCGTGATCCAGACCCGCCACCGTATTCCGGAAACGCCGCTGTCGGCCGGGCAGATCATGGTCTATCAGGTGCCGATTCCCGAGCCACTGCGTTTTATCGAACCGAGCGAGCAGGAGACGCGGACCATGCACGCGCTGGAAGACTACGGCGTGATGCACGTGAAGCTGTATGAGGACATCGCCACCTTTGGTCATATCGCCACCGCCTATGCCTACCCGGTGACGGTGGACGAGCGCTACGTGATGGATCCGTCGCCAATCCCGAAATTCGACAACCCCAAGCTGGACATGAGCCCGGCGCTGATGCTGTTCGGCGCTGGTCGCGAGAAGCGCCTGTACGCCGTGCCGCCCTTTACCCGCGTGGTCAGCCTGGACTTCGAGGATCACCCCTTCGCCGTACAGCAGTGGGACGAGTGCTGCGCCTTCTGTGGCAGCAGCGAGTCCTTCCTCGACGAGCTGATCGTCGACGACGCCGGCAGCAAGCGCTACGTCTGCTCCGACACCGACTACTGCCGCCAGCGCACCGAGCGCCTTGAGGAGAACCTGCAATGAGCGCAGCCGAACGTCTGCAACCTGTCGTGGCAGCGGCCGAGCCGCTGTTCTCGGCGCGTGATCTGACCCGCCTGTACGGCCCGGACAAGGGCTGCCAGGGGGTGAGCTTCGACCTCTATCCCGGCGAGGTGCTGGGTATCGTCGGCGAGTCCGGATCGGGCAAGTCCACCTTGCTCAGCCTGCTCTCCGGGCGCTGCCCGCCGGACCGCGGCACTGTGAGTTATCGCGGCCGTGACGGCCAGTGGCTCGACCTGTACAGCGCCAGCGAGGCCGAGCGGCGCACGCTGCTGCGCACCGAGTGGGGCTTCGTCGAGCAGAACCCGCGTGACGGCCTGCGCATGGCGGTGTCGGCCGGCGCCAACATCGGCGAGCGGCTGATGGCCCAGGGTGTGCGCCACTACGGCGAACTGCGCGCCGCCGGGCTCGACTGGCTGAGCCAGGTGGAGATCGACCCGGCGCGTATCGACGATCTGCCACGCACCTTCTCCGGCGGCATGCAGCAGCGCCTGCAGATCGCCCGCAATCTGGTCTCCGCGCCGCGCCTGGTATTTATGGACGAGCCGACTGGAGGGCTGGACGTGTCGGTGCAGGCGCGTTTGCTCGACCTGCTGCGTGGCCTGGTGCGCGAGCTGGACCTGGCGGTGGTGATCGTCACCCACGACCTGGCGGTAGCGCGCCTGCTGGCCGACCGCCTGATGGTGATGCGCCGTTCGCGTGTGGTGGAGGCGGGGCTGACGGATCAGATTCTCGACGATCCGCAGCATCCCTATTCGCAGCTGCTGGTGTCGTCGGTGTTGCAGCCTTGATTCCGTCTTGTGGGAGGGGCTTTAGCCGCGATCCCTTTTGTCGCGGCTAAAGCCCCTCCCACGCACGCAGAGATTATTGACCATGAACAACCTGATCGAGGTCAGCGGCCTCAGCAAGACCTTCACCCTGCACCAGCAGAACGGCGTCGTCCTGCAGGTGCTGCGTGACCTGAATTTCGCCGTGCGCGGCGGCGAGTGCCTGGTGCTGCACGGCCAGTCCGGCGCCGGCAAGTCGACCCTGCTGCGCACCCTGTACGGCAACTATCTGGCGGCCGGCGGCAGCATTCGCATCCGTCACCAGGGCGAGCCAGTTGAGCTGGTCGGCGCCGAGCCGCGCCAGGTGCTGGCGGTGCGCCGGCAGAGCCTGGGTTACGTCAGCCAGTTCCTGCGCGTCATCCCGCGCGTCTCTACCCTGGACGTGGTGATGGAGCCGGCGTTGGCCCGCGGCTGGACGCGCAGTGACGCCGAGGCGCGGGCCAAGAGCCTGCTGAGTCGGCTGAATATCCCCGAGGCGCTCTGGCAACTGGCGCCGGGCACCTTCTCCGGCGGCGAGCAGCAGCGCGTCAATATCGCCCGCGGCTTCATGGTCGAGTGGCCGGTGCTGCTGCTCGACGAACCCACCGCCTCGCTGGACGACGCCAACCGCCAGGTGGTGCTGGAGCTGATTCTCGAAGCCAAGGCGGCCGACAGCGCGCTGATCGGCATCTTCCACGACCGCATCGCCCGCGAGGCGTTGGCCGACCGTTACCTCGACATGAGCGCCGCCGCGGCGCAACCGGAGTACGTCTATGTCGTCTGAACAGATTCTCAGCAACGCCCGTATCGTCACTGCCGAGCGCGAGTTCCTCGGTACCCTGTTGCTGCGTGACGGGCTGATCGCCGCGGTGGACGAGGGCGCCAGTCGCCTGCCGCAGGCCCGGGACCTGGGCGGCGATTACCTGCTGCCGGGGCTGGTGGAACTGCACACCGACAACCTGGAAAAACACATGAGCCCCAGGCCTGGCGTGGATTGGCCGTCGATCTCGGCGGTGCTGACCCACGATGCGCAAATCGTCGCCGCCGGCATCACCACGGTGTTCGATGCGCTGGCCATCGGTGACATCAACCCGCGTGGCCGGCGCATGCAGCAGTTGCCGGCGATGATCGAGGCCATCGCCGCCAGCGAGGCGGCGGGGCAGACCCGCGCCGAGCACCGCCTGCACCTGCGCTGCGAGCTGTGCCACCCCGATGCCCTGACCATCTACCGCGACCTGGTGGAGCACCCGTTGGTGGCGCTGGTGTCGGTGATGGACCACTCACCCGGCCAGCGCCAGTTCGCCAAGGTGGAGAAGTACCGCGAGTATTACATGGGCAAGTACCACCTGAGCCCGGCGGAGATGGAGGATTTTCTCCAGGAACAGATCGCCAACTCGCGTCAGTACAGCGACCGCCAGCGTCGCGCCATAGTCGAAGACTGCCACGCCCGCGGCATCTCGGTGGCCAGCCATGACGACGCGACCCTGGCCCACGTGCAGGAGTCGGCCGGCTTCGGCATGGCCATCGCCGAGTTTCCCACCACCCTGGAAGCGGCCAGAGCCAGCCACGAGCTGGGGCTGAAGGTGCTGATGGGGGCACCGAATGTGGTGCGCGGCGGCTCGCACTCCGGCAATATCGCCGCCGCCGAACTGGCGCGCCACGGCGTGCTGGATATCCTCTCCAGCGACTACTACCCGGCCAGCCTGCTGCATGCGGCCTGGCTGCTCGCAGGGCAGGACAACGACTATGATTTGCCTGCGGCCATCGCCACCGTGAGCCGCGCGCCGGCCAGGGCGGCCGGACTGGATGACCGCGGCGAGATCCGCGTCGGTCTGCGCGCCGACCTGGTACAGGCCAGGGCCCATGACCAGCAGCCGGTGATCCAGCAGGTGTGGCGCCAAGCACGAAGGGTATTCTGATGCAGGGCAGGTTGATCTATCTGATGGGGCCTTCGGGCTCGGGCAAGGACAGCCTGTTGCAAGCCGCGCGTGCGCCGCTGGAGGCGCACGGCTGCCGTTTCGCCCGGCGGGTTATCACCCGTAGCGCCGAGTCCATCGGTGAGGACGCACTGGGCGTCACCCCGGACGAGTTCGAGCGTCTGCAGGGCGAAGGCGCCTTCGCCCTGAGCTGGCGTGCCAACGGCCTGGCCTACGGCATCCCGCGCGAGATCGACGACTGGCTGAGCGCCGGCCAGGACGTGCTGATCAATGGCTCGCGCGGTCATCTCGAGGCGGCTCGTCAGCGCTATCCGCAGCTGCTGGCGATATTGCTGCAGGTCGACGAAGCGGTGCTGCGCCAGCGCTTGCTGACCCGTGGCCGGGAAACGCCGGAGCAGATCGAGCAGCGCCTGGCGCGCAGCCGCAAGTTGCAGCAGGAGGATAGGGAACGCACTGTCATCCTCGACAACTCCGGCCCCCTGCAACAAACCGTCAGCCGCCTGCTGCATCTGCTCGATGAGGCCCGCCAATGCGCCTGACCCTGCTTGGTACCGGCGATGCCCGTCAGGTGCCCGTGTACAACTGCAGTTGCCCGGCCTGCGATGCGGCGCGCGTGTATCCGGCGCGGCGCCGTGGCCCCTGTTGCGCGCTGATCGAATGCGGCGCGCAGCGCTGGCTGATCGACAGCGGCCTGACCGATCTCACCGAGCGCTTCGCGCCGCACAGTCTCAGCGGCATTCTGCAGACCCACTACCACGCCGACCACGCCCAGGGCCTGTTGCACCTGCGCTGGGGGCAGGGCCTGGTGATTCCGGTGCATGGCCCGGACGACCCGGAAGGGCTGGCCGATCTGTACAAGCACCCCGGCATTCTCGATTTCAGCCAGCCATTCGCCGCATTCGAGCGTCGCCAATTGGGCGAACTGCAGGTCACCGCGCTACCGCTGACCCACTCCAAGCCTACCTTTGGGTATTTGTTTGAGGGGAAGGGGTTCGAAGGGCAGGGCAGGCGTATCGCCTACCTCACCGATACAGTCGGCGTACCCGAGGCCAGCTGTGCCGAGCTCGGGCGTGCGCCGCTGGATCTGCTGGTGCTCGATTGCTCCACCGCCCCGCAACCCGTCGCACCACGCAACCACAACGACCTGACCCGCGCGCTGGAGGTCATCGAGCGGCTGCAGCCGACGCATGCGGTGCTGACCCATATCGGCCATGCCTTCGATACCTGGTTGCTGGAGCACCCCGAGGCGCTGCCGAGTGGCGTCAGCCTGGCCAGCGATGGCCTGGTGCTTTGAACTTGGTGTAACCAAATGTTTCGATTCGCGCGGCTTTGCCGTTACAGTGCAAAGCCTTCCGATTTCTCGCGCTAAGAACATCATGAACGCTCGTCGTATTACCCTGTTGCTGTGTACGGCCGAAACGCTGGGTATGGCCGGCTTTGCCCTGTTCGCCGCATTGCTGCCGCAATTCCAGGTGCTCTGGGGGTTGAGCAATACCGAGGCGGGCTGGATCGGCGGCGGCTTCTTTCTCGGCTATATGCTGGCCGTGCCGGTGCTCACCGGCCTGACCGACCGCCACGATGCCCGGCTGATCTACCTGTGGGCCATGCTGCTGACGGCCGTGGCCAGTGCCGGCTTCGTCTTCGCCGATGGCTTCTGGTCGGCGCTGCTTTGGCGTGTGCTGGCTGGCATCGGTCTGGCGGGCACTTACATGCCGGGGCTCAAGGCGTTATCAGAGCGCATCGACGGTGCTTCGCAGTCACGGGCAATCGCCTTCTATACCGCCAGTTTCGGCCTGGGTACGGCGCTGTCCTTCACCCTTTCCGGCGAACTGGCCAAGCTCGGTGGCTGGCAGGTGCCGGCATTGCTCAGCGGCGCCTGCGCGTTGCTGGCCTGGGCGCTGGTGTACTGGGGGCTGGCGCCGAAACCGGTGGTGGCGCATACGCCGCGCAATCTGCTGGACCTGGCACCGCTGAAAAGTCGCGCGGTGTTGGCCTACTGCCTGGCCTACGCGATGCACAACCTGGAGCTGTTCGCCCTGCGCGCCTGGCTGGTGGCCTTCGTGGTGTTCTCCGGGCATTTTCAGGGCGTCGATCCCTGGTTGTCTGGTACCTGGGTGGCGATGTTGGCAACGCTGATCGGCATGCCGTCGAGCATTCTTGGCAATGAGCTGGCGCTGCGTTTCGGTCGCCAGCGTTGGCTGATCGGCGTGATGCTCGCTTCCGCGCTGCTGGCAGTCGTGGTCGGCCTGGGGGCGGCACTGCCGTTCTGGGTGATGCTGGTGCTGGTGCTGCTTTACGCGGTGACCGTGACCGCCGACTCGGCCTCGCTGACTGCCGGGCTGGTCAGCGTGGCCCCGGCCAGCCACCGTGGTGCGGCGATGGCGCTGTATTCTTGCACCGGTTTCACCGGCGCCTTCCTCGGCCCGCTGTTGTTCGGCATGACCCTCGATGCCCTGGGCGATCAGCAGTTGCTCGGCTGGTGGGCTGCGTTCGCGCTGATGGGCCTGCTACTGACGTTGGGGCCGCTGGCGCTGTGGTGGGCGGGTAGGGGGCAAGAGGGCAGTGGGCATCTGTAGAGCAGACGCACCTGCCCTCAGGTTCACGCCTTCGTTCCCAATGCCTCGGCCTTGCGCAGCCAACTCTGGCGCTGTTCCTCATTGGACGGGCGAACCGGGGCGAATTCGCTCAGGCGGCGAGTCTTGATCCCGCAGAAACCGAGAATGGTGCGCACCATCTGCCGATGTGCCGGGGCGCCGTAGATCCAGCGGAAGTACCAGCGCGGCGTGTCCATGGTCACCAGCAGGTCGGCGCTGCGCCCACTGAGGAGCTTGTCCCAGAGTTGTGAGCGGTTGCGGTACTTGAAGGCGAAGCCGGGCAGGAACACCCGGTCGAAGAAACCCTTGAGCAGTGCAGGAATGCCGCCCCACCAGACAGGATAGACGAACACCAGATGCTCGGCCCAGTGGATCAGACGCTGAGCTTCGAGCAGGTCCGGCTCCAGATTCTGGCTCTGCTCGTAACCTTCACGCAGTATCGGGTCGAACTGCATCTCGCCCAGTCTGAGCTGGCGCACCACGTGCCCCTTGCTACGTGCTCCCAGGCTGTACGCCTCGGCCAGGGCATGGCAGAGGCTGTCCTTCTTGGGGGTGCCGAGAATCAGCAGGATTCGTTTGCCATCGCCTTCCAGCGGTGTGGCGCCGCTCTTGCCTTCAGTCATGCCGCCTGGCTCCGAGCATGTCCTGTGGTCGTACCCATTGGTCGAATTCCTCTTCGTTCAGGTAGCCAAGCTGCAGAGCGGCCTGGCGCAGGGTGCTGCCTTCGGCGTAGGCCTTCTTGGCGATTTCGGCGGCCTTGTCGTAGCCGATATGCGGATTGAGCGCGGTCACCAGCATCAGACCATTCTCCAGATGCGCGGCCATTTGCGTGGCATCCGGTTGCAGATCGGCGACACAGTGCTGCTGAAAATTGCGGCAGCCGTCGGCGAGCAGGCGGATCGATTGCAGCAGGTTATGGATGATCACCGGCTTGAACACGTTGAGCTGCAGGTGGCCCTGGCTGGCAGCGAAGCTGATGGTGGCGTCGTTGCCCAGCACCTGGCAGGCGAGCATCGACAGCGCTTCGCACTGGGTCGGGTTGACCTTGCCGGGCATGATCGAGCTGCCCGGCTCGTTGGCCGGCAGGCGCACCTCGGCGAAGCCGGCGCGCGGGCCCGAACCAAGCAGGCGCAGGTCGTTGGCCAGCTTCATCAGCGCTACGGCCAGGGTTTTCAGGGCACCGGACAGGTGTACGAGAGGTTCATGGCCAGACAGCGCAGCGAATTTGTTCGGCGCGCTGGTCAGTGGCAGGCCAGTTAGCGCGGCCAGTTCGGCAGCGATGGCTTCGGCGAAGCCGGCCGGGGCATTGAGGCCTGTGCCGACGGCGGTACCACCCTGAGCCAGTTCGCAGGCCGCGGGCAGGGCGGCACGAATGGCCGCTTCAGCGTGGCCGAGTTGAGCGACGAAGGCCGACAGCTCCTGGCCGAAAGTGATCGGCGTGGCGTCCATCATGTGCGTGCGCCCGGTCTTGACTAGGTTGGCGTGACGCTGCGCCTGCTCCTGCAGGCCGTCACGCAGCTCGGCCAGTGCTGGCAGCAGGCAATGGCGCACGCCCTGCACGGCGGCGATGTGCATGGCCGTGGGGAAGCAGTCATTGGAGCTCTGCGCGCGGTTGACGTGGTCGTTGGGATGCACCGGGGTCTTGCCGCCACGGTTGCCTCCAGCCAGTTCGTTGGCGCGCCCGGCGATTACCTCGTTGACGTTCATGTTGCTCTGCGTGCCACTGCCGGTCTGCCAGACCACCAGGGGGAACTGCGCGTCGTGCTGGCCCTCGAGCACTTCGTCGGCGGCCTGTTCGATCAGGCGGGCGATGTCCGCCGGCAGCTCGCCGCTGCGGCTGTTGACCCGTGCCGCGGCTTTCTTGATCAGCGCCAGGGCGTGCAATACGGCCAGCGGCATGCGTTCCTGGCCGATGGCGAAGTTGATCAGCGAGCGCTGGGTCTGCGCGCCCCAGTAAGCGTCGTTAGGGACTTCGATGGGGCCAATGCTGTCGGTTTCGGTGCGGCTCATGGCGTTCTCCGGGGCAAGTGCAAGGTTGCTGGCAGTTTAGGTCGTACCGCCGAAGACTGGTTCCACAACTTATCTATAAGGTTGATTGGAGCCTTTGAGCGTGCGACTACCAGCGGGCGTGGGTTTCACCCAGCCAGCCCAGCGCTCCGTCCACCGGCACGCGCTCGCCTTTAGGGCCGCGCAACACTCCGTCGTAATGACCGAAGCGCTGTACGGTGTTGGCGTGGAAGGGGCCGAGTTTGGGGCAGGCCTTGTGCAGTTGGCGGGGCGTGAAGCGTAGCGCCACGCAATCATCTTCGCTGTCCAGGCGCCAGGGGGCCAGTGGCGCCTGTGAACTGCGCTCGATATGCAGGGGGCTGTCGAGCAGTTGCACTTCACCGCCGAACCACAGGGAATTTTCCGACAGGCCGCTGTGATCGAGCCAGCCAGCACCGAAGTTACCGGCGATGCCGCCCGCTGCAGCGAATGCCGCCCGCTGCCAGTAAGTGTTCAGCGGCCAGACGCCGCGACCGAAGTCCAGTGCGGCGAAGCTCTGGCCCGGCACGCAGCGGTAATGCTTGCCGCCCAGCTGCAGACTGCCGGCGGTGGGCAGGCCGAGTTGCCGACAGGTGGCATGAAAGCCGCCATGTTGCAACGGCGCGACCAGATTGACTGATTGCAGATGGGCAGGGCGCTGAATGTCCAGGGCCACCTGCAGGGGCTGGCCGCCGATATCCGGGGCGGCAGCGGTGAGGCGCAGGCGTCCGGGGTGCTCGTCAATGCGCAGTTGCAGGCGAGAGTGACTGAAGGCGTGGCTCTCCAGCGGCAGGTCGGGCAGTTGGCAGCCCAGAGCGAAGGGGCGGAACTGGGCATGGGCAACGGCCTGGCCGGATTCCAGATCGAGAAAGTAGGCGGCGCCGTAGCCCAGGTAATCGAGGTCGGCGAGAGTCAGCGAGAGCATCCACTGCGGCGTGGTGATACACCAGTGATTCCAGCGCTTGCGCCGCCCGGCGTGACCATGCAGCGTGCAGTCCACCTGCGGTCGATTGGACCAACCAATGGCCTCGTCCAGCAGTCGACCTTTGCTGTCGCAAAGCGGCTGGAGCGGAAGGGGCGCGTGTGAAGTGAGGCTGGTCATCGGGCACGTCCGTGTGTGTGCGCGGGCTGGCGATCAATTGCCGGCTCTTGAGGTGCGCACGCCTTGTTTAATAGTGGGGCGGTCGCAAAGAATGCCGAGCCCACCCGAGCATGAGCAAGTACTGGCATTTTGGCAACTGACCAGTGGGTGCGCCGGTCAACATGACGGGTGTGAGCCAGCGCACAACGTGCATCGCTTGAGGGATTTCCGCGCAGGGCACAAAATGCCGCCTTCGTAGTCTACCCAGACTCATTCACAACCTCTGGACGCTCTCCATGCTCCGTTTTTCCAAACTCTGCACCGCCGTTCTGCTCAGCGCGAGCGCATCCCTGGCCATGGCCGATGCTGCCAGTCACGCCGCCGATGCCGAGCGTTTTCTCAAGCTGGCCCACGCCGACAAGCTGACCGTGCCGGTGTACGGCCAGGTGCAGCAGATGTTCGCCCAGCGTTTCGCCCAGGCACCGGATGGCAAGAAAGCCGTGCTTGAGAGTTATCAGGCCAAGGCCAATACCGCACTGGACAATGCCGTCGGCTGGGACAAGCTGAAGCCGGACATGGTCAAGCTCTACACCAGCAACTTCAACGAGCAGGAGCTCAAGGACCTGATCGCCTTCTACGAGTCGCCGCTGGGACAGAAGGTGCTGCAGAAGATGCCGACCCTGACCGCACAATCCGCACAGATCACCCAGAGCAAGCTGGAAACCGCCGTGCCCGAGGTGAACAAGCTGCTGGCCGACATGAGCAACGAGCTCGGCCTGCCGAAACAGCCCTGATGGAGCCCGAGATGTCCAAGCAAGACCTGATCGTCACCGCCCTGGCTGCGCTGCAGCCCGAGTATCTCGATGTGCTGGATGAGAGCCATATGCACAGCCGCGGTCTGGAGACCCACTACAAGGCGGTGATCGTCAGCTCGGCATTCGCTGGGCTGAATTCGGTCAAGCGACATCAGAAGGTCTATGCCACGGTCGGCGAGTTGATGGGGCAGATCCACGCGCTGGCGCTGCACACCTACACCCCGGAGGAGTGGGCGGCGCAGGGTGTGGCCCCGGCCTCGCCGACCTGCCGCGGCGGTCATTGATGTAGCCCAACCCGCGGCAGCGATCATTTCCCCCGATTGCATCCGGCTGCGCGACAGGCTGTCGCGCCCTGTCGCCAACATGCCCCGGCAATTGTCCGCTTTGCTACAATCGCCCCCGCGCCGGCCCACGCCGGCGCTTTTGTTGAGATTCTCGATCTAGCGAGCTAGAGCCATGCAAGGCAAAAACAGGCGAGGAAGCGCAGTGTACTTTTGTACATGAGCATTCCGAGCCTGTTTTTAACGCAGCAGGGCCGACGCGCAGCTGATCGAAGTCCAGTCCGCCCTTTACGTGGGCGACTACTGAGAGAATATTCATGACCGACAAGATCGTCGTCGCGGCGTTGTATAAATTCGTCTCCCTGCCGGATTACCAGGCGCTGCGCGAACCCCTGCTGCAAACTTTGATCGATAACGACATCAAGGGCACCCTGCTGCTCGCCGAAGAGGGCATCAATGGCACCGTTTCCGGCACCCGCACCGCTGTCGACGCGCTGCTCGCCTGGTTCCGCCAGGATGCCCGTCTGGCCGATATCGACCACAAGGAATCCTATTGCGATGAACAGCCGTTCTATCGCACCAAGGTCAAGCTGAAGAAGGAAATCGTCACCCTCGGTGTGCCGGGTGTCGACCCCAACCAGCGCGTCGGCACCTACGTCGAGCCGCAGGACTGGAACGCCTTGATCAGCGACCCCGAAGTGCTGCTGATCGACACGCGCAACGACTACGAAGTGGCCATCGGCACCTTCGAGGGCGCCATCGACCCCAAGACCAAGTCTTTCCGCGAGTTCCCCGAGTACATCAAGGCCCACTTCGACCCGAGCAAACACAAGAAGGTGGCGATGTTCTGCACTGGTGGTATCCGCTGCGAGAAGGCCTCCAGCTACATGCTCGGCGAGGGTTTCGAGGAGGTCTATCACCTCAAGGGCGGCATCCTCAAATACCTCGAGGAAGTACCGCAGGAACAGACCAAGTGGCAGGGCGACTGCTTCGTCTTCGACAATCGTGTAACCGTGCGTCATGACCTGTCCGAGGGCGACTACGATCAGTGTCACGCCTGCCGCACACCGATCTCCGTGGAAGACCGCCAGTCCGAGTTCTACAGCCCCGGCGTCAGCTGTCCGCATTGCTGGGATTCGCTGCCGGAGAAAACCCGTGAAAGCGCCCGCGAGCGGCAGAAGCAGATCGAGCTGGCGCGTGCGCGCAACCAGCCGCACCCGATTGGCCGCGACCCCCGCCAACTGAACGAGGCCTGACCCATGGCTAGCCGCCTGCTCTACGTGATGGACCCTATGTGCTCCTGGTGCTGGGGTTTCGCCCCGGTGGTCGAAGCACTGGCCGAGCAGGCGGCTGCCGCCGGCGTGCCGCTGCAGATCGTGGTGGGTGGCCTGCGCCGCGATCAGGTGGCGATCGATGCGGCAGCGCGGGTGCGTTACCTGGGCTACTGGCAGGCGGTCAACGCCAGTACCGGGCAGCTGTTCGACTTCGAGCACGGGCTGCCCGAGGGGCTGGTGTACGACACCGAGCCAGCCTGCCGTGCGCTGGTCACCGCGCGCCAGCTCGATGCCGCCAGCGCCTGGGCGCTGCTCAAGCTGATTCAGCAAGCCTTCTACACCGAGGGTGCCGACGTCACCCAGGCCAGCGTGCTGGTGCAACTGGCCGAGCAGGCGGGCATCCCGCGCATCGAGTTCGCCGAAGCCTTCGACAGTCAGGCCATGCAGGAGGCGACTGCCGCCGACTTCACCTGGGTGCAGGACCTGGGCATCGCCGGTTTCCCCACGCTGCTGGCGGAGCGCGACGGCCAGCTGGCGCTGCTGACCAACGGCTATCAACCGCTCGAGGTACTGGCGCCGCTGCTGGGCCGCTGGCTGGAGCGCGCTGCCAATGCCTGATCGGTTGAGCTGGGCAGAAATCCGTCGCCTGGCCCTGCATCACAAGAAAGCGCTGATCCTGGCCAATCTGGTCGCCGTGCTGGCGACCTTGTGCAGCGTGCCGATCCCGTTGCTGTTGCCGCTGCTGGTGGACGAAGTGCTGCTGCATGACGGAGACGCGGCGCTCAAGGTGATGGACAACTTCCTGCCGGCGGATTGGGAAACGGCAGCCGGCTATATCGGCCTGATGCTGCTGCTGACCCTGCTGCTGCGCGGCTCGGCGCTGATCTTCAACGTGTTGCAGGCACGCCTGTTCGCCAGGCTGTCGAAAGACATCGTCTACCGCATCCGCATGCGCCTGATCGAACGGCTCAAGCGCATCTCCCTTGGCGAATACGAGAGCCTGGGGGGCGGTACCGTGACCACCCATCTGGTCACCGACCTGGATACCCTGGACAAGTTCGTCGGGGAGACCCTCAGCCGTTTTCTGGTGGCGGTGCTGACCTTGGTCGGCACCTCGGCCATCCTGATCTGGATGCACTGGCAGCTGGCCTTGCTGATCCTGCTGTTCAACCCCCTGGTGATCTACGCCACCGTGCTGCTGGGCAAGAAGGTCAAGCACCTGAAGAAGCTGGAGAACGACAGCACGTCGCGCTTCACCCAGGCACTGACCGAGACTCTGGAAGCGATCCAGGAAGTGCGCGCCGGCAACCGCCAGGGCTACTTCCTCGGCCGCCTCGGCGGGCGGGCGCGTGAGGTGCGCGACTATGCCGTTGCCTCGCAGTGGAAGAGCGATGCCTCCAACCGGGCCAGCGGCCTGCTGTTCCAGTTCGGTATCGACGTGTTCCGCGCGGCGGCGATGCTCACCGTGCTGTTCTCCGACCTGTCCATCGGCCAGATGCTCGCGGTCTTCAGTTACCTGTGGTTCATGATCGGCCCGGTCGAACAATTGCTCAGCCTGCAGTACGCGTTCTATGCCGCAGGTGGTGCGCTGGCCCGTATCAACGAGCTGCTGGCACGCAAGGACGAGCCGCAGTACGACGGGCGCGTCGACCCGTTCAAGGGCCGCGACACGGTCGGTATCGAGGTGCGCGGGTTGACCTTCGGCTATGGCGAGGAGCCAGTGCTGGATCGTCTCGATCTGTCTATCGGTCCGGGCGAGAAAGTGGCGATCGTCGGCGCCTCCGGTGGCGGCAAGAGCACCCTGGTGCAGCTGCTGCTGGGGCTGTACACGCCGCAGGCCGGCAGCATCCGCTTCGGCGGTAGCACGCTGGAGGAGATCGGCCTGGATTGCGTGCGCGACAACGTCGCGGTGGTGCTGCAGCACCCGGCGCTGTTCAACGACACGGTACGTGCCAACCTGACCATGGGGCGTGAGCGCAGCGACGAGGCTTGTTGGCAGGCACTGCGTATCGCCCAGCTCCACGACACCATCATGCAACTGCCGCAGGGTCTGGACAGCGTGGTCGGGCGCAGTGGTGTGCGGCTCTCTGGCGGGCAGCGTCAACGCCTGGCCATTGCCCGCATGGTGCTGGCCGAGCCGAAGGTGGTGATTCTCGACGAGGCCACCTCGGCGCTGGATGCCGCCACCGAGTACGCGTTGCACAAAGCGCTGGCGCAGTTCCTTGAAGGTCGCACCACGCTGATCATCGCCCACCGCCTCAGTGCGGTGAAGCAGGCCGACCGAGTGCTGGTGTTCGATGGCGGCAGCGTCGCTGAGGATGGCGACCACCAGCAGTTGATCGCTGAAGGTGGCCTGTACGCCAAGCTGTATGGGCATTTGCAGCAGGGGTGAGGTGTCTATTCTTTGCGGCTGAAACGGTATGCCGCCCAGCCGCTCCTATGGGGGCAGTAGGGAATTTGTAATGTTGTAGGGCGGGAAAGGTAGGAGCGGCTTCAGCCGCGAT
Organism: Ectopseudomonas toyotomiensis; assembly: GCF_017167985.1. Classification (NCBI taxonomy): domain Bacteria; kingdom Pseudomonadati; phylum Pseudomonadota; class Gammaproteobacteria; order Pseudomonadales; family Pseudomonadaceae; genus Ectopseudomonas; species Ectopseudomonas toyotomiensis. Next base: position 4,169,196 of record NZ_CP070505.1, read on the forward strand.
GATCTTTTGCGTACCCAATGCCCCCGGATCGCGTCCGGCTACACATCATTCAGGCCTGTCGCGGCTGAAGCCCCTCCCACAAGGTCTCGCTGCTGCAATGAGATGCTGCCCCTGCTCTGTGGGAGGCGCTTCAGCGGCGACGCTCTAGCTCAGTCATGGCTCATCAGCGCTTCGCTCAACTCCTCGAACAGCGTCTGCACCGAGCGCAAGGCGCGGCAGTCCGGGCGGGTCAGCAGCCAGAGTTCGGTGTCGCAGCCAGCCAGTGGTGGGCCGAGTGGCTTGAGTTCGGGGTGGGCGCGCAGCACGAAGTCGGGCAGGGCGGCGACGCCCAATCCGGTGCGTGCCAGTTGCGCCACCGCGTACATGCTGCTGCAGCGGTAGTTGGGGGTGACGCCCGGCAACTCGCGCAGGCGCCAGAGTACCGTGGCGTGATCCGGCATCGCCTCGTCCAGAGCGATCCAGCTCTGCCGTGCCAGGTCGCTGCGATCCTGGCCATCATCGCGCGCGCAGACCAGGTAGGACACGCTGGCCAGGCGCCGGCCGACCAGGTGCTCCGGCGGCTCGTTGGTCAGGCGCAGGGCCAGGTCGGCATCGCGCCGGCTGAGGTTGGCAAAGTCGTTGGAGGTCACCAGCTCCAGCGCCAGCGCCGGGTAACTGGGCATGAAGCGCGCCATTGCCGGCAGCAGCAGGCTGCTTAATACCGCATCGGTGCAGGTCAGGCGCACCGTACCGCTGACTACCTGCTTGCCCAGCTCCAGCGCCACGCGGGCGGCATCCAGCGCCTGTTCGGCGCGCTCGGCCTGCTCGGCCAGGGCGCGGGCGGTTTCGCTGGGCTCATAACCGCGTCGGCTCTTCTCGAACAGCGCCACACCCAGGGCGGCTTCCAGCCGGCGCACGGCGCGAAACACCGTGGACACGTCGACCTGCATCAGTTCTGCCGCGCGCGCCAGGGAGCGGCCACGCACCAGGGCGAGCACCAGGGACAGGTCGGTATGGTCGATCTGATATTGCATGGCTGCAAACTCTGCTTGTCTATTCGCCAATTATCATTGCGCGAGCGCCATCTTATAGTGGCAGGGAGACCGCCATGCAAGAGGGGATAGGCGTATGTACAGCAAGTGTCGAGTCAAGGTCGCTCTGGTGGGTGACTACAATGCGGCGATTGCCGCGCACCGGGCGATTCCCGAGGCGCTGCGCCTGGCCAGCGAGGCACTGGGTGTGGCGGTTGAACATGACTGGCTGGCCACTGACAGTCTCGTCGATGACGCTACCCTGATGGCTTACGACGGCATCTGGTGCGTGCCGGGCAGCCCCTATGCCGCCACCGAAGGTGCGTTGCGCGCCATTCGTTTCGCGCGCGAGCAGGGCGTGCCCTTCCTGGGCACCTGTGGCGGCTTCCAGCACGCGCTGCTGGAGTACGCGCGCAACCGCCTGGGCTGGATGGATGCCGAACACGCCGAGCTGTCGCCGCAAGCGCAGAACCCTCTGATCGCGCCCCTGAGCTGTACCTTGCTGGACGTCAGCGAGCACGTGCACCTGGTCTCCGGCTCGCGCATTGCCGAGCTCTACGGTGTGCGCGAGATCAGCGAGCAGTATCTGTGTCGCTACGGCCTCGCCGATGCCTTCGTCGAGCCACTGATGGCCCAGGCGCTGAAGGCCTCCGGGCATGACCAGGCGGGCGCGGTGCGTGCCATCGAACTGGAAGATCATCCGTTCTTCATCGCTACCCTGTTCCAGCCCGAGCGTGCGGCGCTGGAGGGGCGTCTGCCGCCGCTGGTTGCCGGCCTGGTCGGCGCCTGCGCAGTGCAGTCGGTGCATGAAGCGCAACAGGAGGCGGTCGCGTGATCGCCACCACTCCCGAGCCCCCTTACTATGTGGTGATCTTCACCTCGGTACGCACGGAGGTGGATGCCGGTTATGCCAAGGCGGCGCAGCGCATGCTTGAGCTGGCTGCGCAGCAGCCCGGCTTTCTCGGCGTGGAGTCGGCACGCAGCGACGGCCTGGGCATCACCTTGTCCTACTGGCAGAGCGAGGAGGCCATTCGCACCTGGCGCGAGCATGCCGAGCACAGCGCCGTTCGCGAGCAGGGACGCGCCGACTGGTACGCCGCTTTCACCACTCGCGTGGCCAAGGTGGAGCGCGCCTACACATTCTCGCGCCGAGCTGAGTGATAGCGGCAAGCCGGTTGACCGCTTTGTAAGGATTTTTTTACGGTTGTCAGGGCTTTGCATGCCTTGTCTGGAAGGCGTAAGGAAAATTTGCCACTGTCGCACTCGACCATTGCGTCGACGTATCGCAAACCATCTTGAGAGCGGCCCTGCGCTCGGTTGTCATGAGGTTGTCCGCAACGCATTCGTGCGGCTGCCATAACAATGACAATCAGGAGGCGAAATGACCGCCGTGGCCAAGATCGAGCAGCACAACCCCATCGGAACCGATGGTTTCGAGTTCGTCGAATTTACCGCACCGAATGCCGAAGGCATCGAGCAACTGCGCCAGTTGTTCACCGCCATGGGGTTCACCGAGACCGCCAAGCACCGCTCGAAAGAGGTGTGGCTGTTCCAGCAGAACGACATCAACATCGTGCTCAACGGCAGCCCCACCGGCCACGTGCGCGCCTTCGGCGAGAAGCACGGCCCCAGCGCCTGCGCCATGGCCTTCCGGGTGAAGAACGCCGCTCAGGCCGCTGCCTACGTCGAGCAGCAGGGCGCCAAGCTGGTGGGCAGCCACGCCAACTTCGGCGAGCTGAACATTCCCTGCGTCGAAGGCATCGGCGGCTCGCTGCTGTATCTGGTTGACCGTTACGGCGACAAGAGCATCTACGACGTCGACTTCGAGTACATCGAAGGCCGCAGCCCGAATGACAACGCCGTCGGCCTGCAGTGCATCGATCACCTGACCCACAACGTGCGCCGCGGGCAGATGGATGTCTGGTCCGGCTTCTACGAGCGTATCGCCAATTTCCGCGAGATCCGCTACTTCGATATCGAAGGCAAGCTCACTGGCCTGTTCTCCCGCGCCATGACCGCGCCCTGCGGCAAGATCCGCATTCCGATCAACGAGTCGGCCGACGACAAGTCGCAGATCGAGGAATTCATCCGCGAATACCACGGCGAAGGCATCCAGCACATCGCGCTGTCCACCGACGACATCTACGCCACCGTGCGCCAACTGCGCGCCAATGGCGTGGACTTCATGACCACCCCGGACACTTACTACGAGAAGGTCGATACCCGCGTCGCCGGGCATGGTGAGCCGACCGACGTATTGCGCGAGCTGAACATCCTGATCGATGGCGCGCCTGGCGATGACGGCATCCTGCTGCAGATCTTCACCAACACGGTGATCGGCCCGATCTTCTTCGAGATCATCCAGCGCAAGGGCAATCAGGGTTTTGGCGAGGGCAACTTCAAGGCCCTGTTCGAGTCGATCGAGGAAGACCAACTGCGTCGCGGTGTGATCTCCGAGGAGTGATGCCATGAGCCGTCAATGGATCCGCTTTCCCTTGCGTGAAGGCGAGTGCTCGCGCCAGGCGCATTGCGACCTGCCGCAGGGCACCTATGAGCGCGAGATGGGCCGTGAGGGCTTCTTCGGCCCCACCGCGCACCTGCACCACAAGCATCCGCCCACCGGCTGGATCGACTGGGAAGGCCCGCTGCGCCCGCATGCGTTCAACTTCAACGACATCCCCAGCGAGCGCGATTGCCCGCTGGCGGCGCCGCTGACCCTGCACAACGCCGACGTCAAGCTGCGCGTCTGGCGCACCCACGGCGCCATGCGCCATCTGGTGCGCAACGCCGATGGTGACGAGTTGCTGTTCGTGCATGAAGGCAGTGGGCATTTCTACTGCGACTTCGGCCATCTGGAGTACCGCGACGGCGATTACCTGCTGATCCCCCGCGGCACCGCCTGGCGCATCGAGGCCAGCACATCGAGCTACTTCCTGCTGATCGAGAACACCGACGGCGCCTACCAGTTGCCGGACAAGGGCCTGTTGGGCCCGCAGGCGATCTTCGACCTGGCGGTGCTGGAGCACCCGCATATCGACGACGCCTTCAAGGCACAGCAGGACGAGAGCACCTGGCAGATCCGCATCAAGCGGCGCGGCCAGATCAGCACCGTGACCTACCCCTATAATCCGCTGGATGTGGTCGGCTGGCATGGCGACAACACCGTGGTGCGCCTGAACTGGCGCGACATTCGCCCACTGATCAGCCACCGCTACCACCTGCCGCCGTCAGTGCACACCACCTTCGTCGCCAATGGCTTCGTGATCTGCACCTTCACCCCGCGTCCGGTGGAATCCGACCCCGGTGCGCTCAAGGTGCCGTTCTTCCACAACAATGACGACTACGACGAAGTGCTGTTCTATCACCGTGGCAACTTCTTCAGCCGCGACAACATCGAGCAGGGCATGGTCACCCTGCACCCGTGCGGCTTCCCCCATGGGCCACACCCCAAGGCGCTGAAGAAGAGCCAGGAGGATCCGGCCACCTTCATCGACGAGGTGGCGGTGATGATCGACACCCGCCGCGCCCTGGACGTGGCCGATGCCGCCGGCGCGGTGGACGTGGCCGAATACGTCAACTCCTGGCGCGCGCCGGGTTTGTAGGATTAAACGAAGCTGTGGGAGCGAGCTCTGCTCGCGAAGCTTTTTGTTCGGTCAGGGTTCGCTCCTACCTCAGATTTCGAAGGATTACCGATGAAACTCGCATCACTGAACCAAGGCCGCGATGGCGTGCTGATCGTCGTTTCCCGCGATCTCACCCGTGCCGTCGTTGTGCCGCAGATCGCTTTCACCCTGCAGGCTGCGCTGGACGACTGGGCCGTGACCCGGCCCAAGCTCGAAGCGATCTATCAGCGTCTCAACGACGGCCTGGAAGAGGGCGCCTTCGCCTTCGATCAGGCCGCCTGCCACAGCCCGCTGCCGCGCGCCTACCACTGGGCCGACGGCAGTGCCTACGTCAACCACGTCGAGCTGGTGCGCAAGGCCCGTGGCGCCGAGATGCCGGAGTCGTTCTGGCACGACCCGTTGATGTATCAGGGCGGCGCAGATGCCTTTATCCCGCCGCACAGCCCGATCCGCCTGGCCGACGAAGCCTGGGGCATCGACCTGGAGGCCGAGCTGGCAGTGATCACCGACGACGTGCCGATGGGCGCCACGCCGGCCGAAGCGGCAGGCCATATCCGCTTGCTGATGCTGGTCAACGACGTCTCGCTGCGCAATCTGATCCCTGGCGAGCTGGCCAAGGGCTTCGGTTTCTACCAGAGCAAGCCGTCGTCGAGCTTCTCCCCGGTCGCTATCACCCCGGACGAGCTGGGCGAGAGCTGGAAGGACGGCAAGGTGCATCGGCCGCTGGTGTCGCATATCAACGGCGCGCTGTTCGGCCAGCCGAACGCCGGCGTTGACATGACCTTCAACTTCCCAACCCTGGTAGCGCATGCCGCCAAGACCCGCCCGCTGGGCGCCGGCACCATCATCGGTTCGGGCACCGTGTCGAACTACGACCGCAGCGCCGGCTCTTCCTGCCTGGCGGAAAAGCGCATGCTGGAAATCGTCGAGCAGGGCGAGGCGAAGACGCCGTTCCTCAAGTTCGGTGATCGGGTGCGCATCGAGATGTTCGACGTTGCCGGGCAGAGCATCTTCGGCGCCATCGATCAGGTGGTGGAGCACTACGACGCCCGCTGATTCGTAGGAGCGGCTTTAGCCGCGATGTTGTCAGCTGATCGCGGCTGAAGCCGCTCCTACCGCGTTTCGAAAGGAATCCGCAATGTTGAAACTCTACGGCTACTGGCGCTCCAGCGCTGCCTACCGTGTGCGTATCGCCCTCAACCTGAAGGGCCTGGCTTACCAGCAGGTGCCAGTGCACCTGGTCAAGGATGGCGGGCAGCAGCACGGCGCCGACTACCGCGCGTTGAATCCGCAGGGGCTACTGCCGCTACTGGTGGACGAGGAGAGCGGCGGCGTACGCATCGCCCAGTCGCTGGCGATCATCGAATACCTCGAAGAGATCTTCCCGGTGCCGGCGCTGTTGCCAGCCGATCCAGCCGAGCGTGCCCAGGTGCGGGCGCTGTCGCTGCATATCGCCTGCGACGTGCATCCGCTGAACAACCTGCGCGTGCTGCAGTACCTGTCCAGCGAACTGGGCGTCGCCGATGAGGCGAAAAACGCCTGGTACCGGCACTGGGTCGCGCTGGGTCTGGCCGCCGTGGAGGAGGGCCTGGCTGCGTTCGACGGGCGCCTGTCGCTCGGCGAGCGGCCTGGATATCTGGAAGCCTGCCTGATTCCGCAGCTGTATAATGCGCGGCGTTTTAACTGTGACCTTGCCGCGTACCCACGCATTGTCGCCATGGCGGCGCGCTGTGAACCCCTGGAGGCCTTCCAACTGGCCGCGCCGGAGGCACAAGTCGACGCCCAGTGACACCTTCGGCTTCAACCCAAGCCTTGCATTCCGCTGCGCCACAAGCGCGGCGGGTCCGATTCCGTCACAGATAAAAACAAACAGGTGACGCATGACCCGTGAAAAACCGAAGAACCTCTGGCTCTCGCGCTGGGGCTTCATCCTCGCTGCAACCGGCTCGGCCGTCGGCCTGGGCAATATCTGGAAATTCCCCTACATCACCGGTGAATACGGCGGCGGCGCCTTCGTGCTGATGTACCTGGCGTGCATCCTGGCCATCGGCATTCCGGTGATGATGACCGAGATCGCCATCGGCCGCCGTGGTCGCGGCAGTCCCATCGACGCCATCGGCCGTGTGGTCCGCGAGAACGGCGGCAACCCGCTGTGGAAGGCGGTTGGTGGTATGGCCATGCTCGCCGGTTTCATGATCCTGTGCTTCTACGTGGTCGTCGCCGGCTGGGCCTTCGCCTATACGTGGAAGATGCTCGACGGCTCCCTGGCCGCCACCAGCGTCGAGACGCTGGGTGGGGTGTTCGAAGCGCACAACGCCAACCCCTGGCAGCTTGGCGGCTGGAGCGTGCTGGTGGCGCTACTGACCCTGTGGATCGTCGCCAGGGGCGTGCAGAAAGGCATCGAAAAAGCGGTGCGCTGGATGATGCCGGGGCTGGCCCTGATGTTGATCGTGCTGGTCGGCTACGCCTTCACCAGCGGCAGCTTCCAGGCTGGCTTCGATTTCCTGTTCCATTTCGATGCCTCGAAAATCACCGGCGAGGCGCTGTTGGCCGCATTGGGCCATGCCTTCTTCACCCTCAGCCTGGCCTCGGGCGCCATCCTCACCTACGGCTCCTACATCCCCGACGGCCAATCCATCGCCCGCACCACTTTCCTGGTGGCGATCTGCGACACCTGCGTGGCGCTGCTGGCCGGCCTGGCGATCTTTCCGATCATCTTCGCCAACGGCATGAGTCCCGGGGCAGGCCCTGGTTTGATTTTCATGAGTCTGCCGCTGGCCTTCCAGCAGATGCCATTTGGTACCGCTTTCGGCGTGCTGTTCTTCGCCATGGTGTCGATCGCTGCGCTGACCTCGGCCATTTCCATGATCGAGGCCAGCGTCGCTTACCTTAACGAAAAACATGGCATCAGCCGCCTGAAGTCGGCGGCGCTGGCTGGTGTCGTGTTGCTGCTGATCAGCCTGCTGGCCATGCTCTCGTTCAACCTGCTGGCGGGCTGGACGCCGCTGGGCAAGAACTTCTTCGACTGGCTGGACTACTTTACCTCGCGCTGGATGATGCCGCTGGGCGGTATCTTCATGGTGGTGCTTGCAGGCTACGCGCTGCGCGGCGAAATCATGCGTGACGAGCTGGGCCTGCCTCCTGCGGGCTACGCGCTCTGGTTGTTCATGGTGCGCTACGTCAGCCCGGTGCTGATCATGGTGGTGTTCCTGCATGCACTGGGCTGGCTGCTGTTCGACCCGGTGCTGCAGTGGTACTGGATTGCCGGCGCCATCGGTCTGCTGGCTGTGGCCGGCGAATTGCTGCGGCCACGAGTGATGCCGGTACTGACTGGCCGCTGAGTCGTTGATGGCAGGTCGAGGCGCAGCTCCGTGAGGGTCTGCGCCTTTTTTGTCGGCGAAAAATCGCCAGTAAATCGGCGCCAATAAGCGGATAGTTGCCGAGCATGGCCAGATGCTTACTTTTCAGGGGCTATGCTTAACAACACCACTTGGCGAATTGCCAGTACTCAAGCTGGGCGCCTTTGCTGCCGATATATGGGGTTCGATTTGGCACAGCAGTTGCGTTGCCTTCCGACCAGGCCGCGTTCACGAGACGTGGCTTTATAAGAAGAACCTGGAGTTGTCCCTATGTTTGAACCTGCCGCACGCCTATTCGCCAACCTTGCCGTCGGCAAGAAGTTATTCATCGGCTTCGGTCTGGTATTGCTGCTCACTGCAGCCATGACCGGCAGCGGCTTTCTCGCTGTACAGGCGGTGCTGCAAGGACATGCCCAGGTCGGCCAGTTGGCACAGGTCAACCAGGAGATTCTTCAGGCACGTCGCCTGGAGCGCAGCTTCGCCATCGAGCAGACCCCGCAGAGTGCCGAGCTCGTGCGGGCCAGCCTGCTCAAGGTGCAGGCGCTGCTGGAAAAGCTCGCGCAGGACGGTTCAGGTGCCAGCTCGCGTAATCAGACCATGCAGCAGGCCGTGGCCGAGTACCTCAAGCAGTTCGACAACTATGTCGAGCAGCAGGACAAGGCACGCGAAGCGCGGCAGGACATGCGCAACGCCGCTGCCGAAGCGCGCGACCAGTTCGAGGTGATCGAGCTGGACATGTACGACGCGGTACGTGAACTGCGTCTGCAGGGCGACCGACTGCGCGGCAGCGATCCGCTGACCCTGGCGGAAACCGCATCCGGCCTGAGCAAACGCATGCTCGATCTGCGTGGCCATGAAAGCCTGTACATCATCGACGGTTCGGCTGAGGCGCTGGAGGAATGGGAATACGTCAGCGAAGACCTGCAAACCGTGGCTCGCAGCCTGATGGTATGGCTCAACGACGACCAGAAAGGCGCCATTGACACCGCGCTGCAGGCGCTGACCTTCTACCAGCGTTCCTTCCTCTATTACCAGCAACTGCGTGAGCAGAATCTGGCCACTGAGAACGCCATGATCGAACGTGCGCGCTCGGTGGTGGACCTGGCCGAAGCAGCCCAGGCGGCGGCCGAGCAAAGCATGCTCGACGACAGCCAGCGCTCGCTGGTGATGCTCGGCATCATGGGGGCTGCCGCAGTGGTGCTGGGCCTGTGCGCGGCGTTGCTGATCACCCGCTTGATCGTCGCACCGCTGCGCCAGACCGTGACATTCGCCCAACGCATCGCCGCAGGCGATCTCAGTCAGAACATCCCGCAGGATCGCCGCGACGAAGTGGGCCAGTTGCTGGCCGCCATGCAGGACATGACGCTCAGCCTGCGCACCCTGGTCGGACGTATTGGTGGGGGCGTCGGGCAGATCGCGGCGGCTGCCGAGCAATTGTCGGCGATTACCGCGCAGACCAGCGCCGGGGTGCAGACGCAGAAACTGGAAACCGAGCAGACCGCCACCGCCATGCACCAGATGGCTGCGACCGTGCAGGAAGTGGCACAGAATGCCGAGCAGGCCTCGCTGGCGGCGCGCGATGCGGATCTGGAGGCGCAGCAGGGCAATCGCGTGGTGCAGCAGGCGGTGGATCAGATCGACAGTCTGGCCAGCGAAGTGGAACAGTCCGCCAAGGCCATCGCCGACCTGAATCAGGAAAGCGCGCGCATCGGCAGTGTGCTGGAGGTGATTCGCAACGTCGCCGAGCAGACCAACCTGCTGGCGCTCAACGCGGCCATCGAAGCGGCACGTGCAGGTGAGCAGGGCCGTGGTTTCGCCGTGGTCGCCGACGAAGTACGCGCGCTGGCCAAGCGCGCTCAGGACAGCACCGAAGAGATCGAGAGCCTGATCGCCGGCCTGCAGCGGATGGCCAAGGGCGCCGTGCAGCAGATGGACAGCAGCCGCGACCTGACCCGCCGCACCGTCGAGCTGGCGGGCGAGGCTGGTGACGCGCTGGGGCGCATCACTCAGGCAGTGAGTACCATCGAGCAGATGAACCAGCAGATCGCCGCCGCTGCCGAGGAGCAGAGCGCCGTGGCCGAGGCGATCAACGAGAGCGTCACTCGCGTGCGCGATATCGGTGAGCAGAGCGCTACCGCCACGGAACAGACTGCGGCCTCCAGCGCCGAGCTGGCGCGTTTGGGTGTCGAGCTGCAGGAGTTGGTGCGCCAGTTCCGCACCTGACTCGGGCGAACCGGGACGCCGGCCCCGGGCGGGGGTAGGGCGTACTCAGGAGCGTCAGCGAACAGTCCGCCGTCTTCGGTGCGGCAAACGTCCTAACGGCGTACTGCTTCGCGAGTACGCCCTACAGCGCTCGCTCCCACATGTTCAGGTTCGGGCTGGACTGAAGCGCTGGCCCGATATCGCAGGATGATAGAGCGGCTGCACCTTGTTGCCCGCTGGGTCCAGCAGGTGAAAGCTGCGCGCGCCGTCGCCATGATCGAAAGGCCGATCCAGCAGTGTCACCCCTTGTGCCTTGAGGTACTGGTACCAGGCGTCCAGTTCCTCGATGCTGTCGACGATGAAGCCGTAATGATCCACCAGCGCCACGCCGTGGCTCTCGGCATAGGCGCGGCCGAGCGACAGGTTGTCGTTGCCGCAGGTCAGGTAGACCAGGTCCTCGTTGGCGCGGTGCAGCAACTGCATGCCCAGCACGTCCACGTAGAAACGCTCGCATTCTTCCAGGTTGGGTACCAGCAGGGCCAAATGACGCAGGCCATTGAGGCGTGATGGGCGTTCGAGCATCTTTTTACACTCCAATATGTATACAATTATTTTTCAAATATAAAACATAATGGAGGTTGCCGTGTACGTGCTATTGCTCAAGACCCAACTCAAGCCCGGCAGTTTCGGGGCGTTCATGGATGCCATGCGCGTCAACGCCGCTGCTTCGGTGCGCGATGAGCCGGGCTGCCTGACCTTCGACGTGATGCGTGACCGCAGTGATCCCGATCTGGTGTGGCTGTACGAGGTGTACGTCGACGAGGCGGCTTTCGAGGCGCATACGCGAACCGCGCATTTCCTCGCCAGCCGGCCGCTGGTGGAACCACTGATCGAGCGTCAGGAGGCTATCGAAGCCGATATGCTGGCGCTCAATCCATCGCGCTGAAGTGAGGCTGCCCGTTGCACCACTGGCCGTTCCGAAGGCTCGGTCAGGCCGTGCTCTGTGCCATCTGCATATCCAGCACCCGGATATGCCCTGGCTCGGGATAGTGCCAGTGCACGTCCAGATCCCAGAAGCGCGCACCATAGCGGCGCTCGGGCTGCGGCTGCTGGTAGGCCGGGCGCGGATCCTGCGCCAGGCACTGCTCGATCAGCTCCACCAGCGGCTCGTTCAGACGTTGCGCATGCTGGTGCGCCAGGCGTAGGGCGTCATCCTGCCAGTCCACTGTAATCAGGGGTGGTGGTGCATCTGCCATATCGTTGCGGGCATCGGCCACAGAATCGGCGTACGGCACATAGGGTTTGATATCCAGCACCGGGGTGCCGTCGAGCAGGTCGATGCCGGACAGGTGCAGGCGGTCCGGCTCCACTCGTTCCAGGCGTACCACTGACTGGCCGATGCCGTTGGGGCGATGGGTGGCGCGGGTGCTGAACACGCCTACCGCCTGGTTTCCGCCCAGGCGCGGCGGGCGCACTTTCAGGCGTGGCTTGTCTTCCAGCGCCTGATGAAAGAGAAACAGCAACCAGACATGGCTGACCTGTTCCAGGCCCTGCACGGCCTCGCCCTGATCGAAGGGTGGCAGCAGTTCCAGCACGCCGCGCGCGGCGGGCGCCAGGTGCGGCTGGCGAGGAATGGCGAATTTTTCCTTGAAGCAGGAGCGAACGATACCGACCGGAGAAACCAGATGCTGCATGGTGTCCTGCTTAGCGTCTGTTGACGGGGGCGTCGTATGCCACGCGGCAGCCGGCATCGCGGAATGGGCCGGTGAAGCGAATCCAGCCCTCACCAGGGCTGACCTGGGCGCAGGTCAGGTGGCCGTCGACCTTGCTTTGCCAGAGAAAGAATGGTGCCGGCGCGGCGAGGCCGGGCAGGCTCAGGGCGAGCAGTGCGGTGAGCAGTAGGATACGCATGATGGTGGTCTCCAGAGCGTGACGGACACAGCCTAACACGACCTCAGAATCGTTCTTTCTCGCCCAGATAGCGCCATTGCCCGACCGGCAACTTGGTCATGGGGACGCCGCCGATGCGGATGCGCTTCATGCCCAGCACCTTCAGGCCCAACGCCGTACAGATCTGCCGCAGCAGGTCAGGGGCCGGATTCTTCAGCGCGAAGCGCAGGCGCTGTTCGCTCTGCCAGCTGGCCTTGCATGGCGGGAACTGCGTGTCCTTGTGCAGCCAGCCTTTCTTCAGGCGCTCCAATGCGCTGGCGGGCACTTCGCCGGCTACTTCGACCAGATATTCCTGTTCCAGCTTGGCCGCATCCTCGCGCAGCTTGCGTTGCGTGCGCCAGTCCTGGCTGAGCACTATCAGGCCGCTGGCGCCGGTCTGCAGCGGCAGGCTCTGCTCCTGGCGCAGGAAGTGGCCATGCAGGACGCGCTGGGTGTGCGGGTCTTGTTCCCAGTGGCGTTCGCGTACCAGCAGGTGCTGCAACTGTGCGGCGTTGCAGCCAGTCGAGCCATGCACCAGCAGGGTGACGGGCTCCACGGGATCAAGGCTGGCATCGGGGTGCAACTCGACGCGCTGATCCTCGACCTTGAATTGCGGCGCCTCGACCACCTTGCCGTCCACCGTCACCCAGCCCCCTGCGATGTAAAGATCGGCTTCACGGCGCGAGCAACCGAACAGCTCGATGACGCGTTTGGACAGACGAGTGGCTTCGCTCATGACTGGGCTCGACAAAAAGAAGGTCATTGTACCGGCAAGAAGCTGTGCTGCCGGGAAAGAAAAAGCCCCGCATGCTGCGGGGCTTTTCAGGAGATAGGTCGGTCAGACCAGTTCGCCCCACATGTCGTACTCGTCGGCATCGACGATGCGCACGCGCACCTTGTCGCCCGGCTTGACGTTGGGGGAATCGATGAACACGCTGCCGTCGATCTCCGGGGCGTCGGCCCAGGAGCGGGCCACGGCCCCTTCGCTGTCCACTTCGTCGATCAGTACGTCCATCTCCAGGCCGATCTTGGCCTGCAGACGTGCAGAGCTGATAGCCTGCTGGTGCGCCATGAAGCGCTCCCAACGGTCCTGCTTGACGTCGTCAGGCACCACTTCCAGGCCCAGGTCGTTGGCTGGTGCGCCTTCGACCGGCGAATACTGGAAGCAACCGACGCGGTCGAGCTGCGCTTCGGTCAGCCAGTCCAGCAGGTACTGGAAGTCCTCTTCGGTCTCGCCGGGGAAACCGACGATGAAGGTGGAGCGGATGGTCAGCTCCGGGCAGATCTCACGCCACTTCTTGATGCGCGCCAGGGTCTTGTCTTCGAAGGCCGGGCGCTTCATCGACTTGAGTACTTTCGGGCTGGCGTGCTGGAAGGGGATGTCCAGGTACGGCAACAGCTTGCCGGCGGCCATCAGCGGGATCACATCATCGACGTTGGGGTAGGGGTAGACGTAGTGCAGACGCACCCAAACGCCCATCGACGACAGCGCTTCGCACAGCTCGAGCATGCGCGTCTTCACCGGCTGGCCGTTCCAGAAGTCCAGCTTGTACTTCAGGTCGACGCCGTAGGCGCTGGTGTCCTGGCTGATCACCAGCAGCTCTTTCACGCCAGCTTTGACCAGGCGCTCGGCTTCGCTGAGCACATCGCCCACCGGGCGGCTGACCAGCTTGCCGCGCATGGACGGGATGATGCAGAAGCTGCAGGTATGGTTGCAGCCTTCAGAAATCTTCAGGTACGCATAGTGGCGCGGGGTCAGCTTGATGCCTTGCGGCGGCACCAGGTCGATCAGCGGGTTGTGCTCGGTCTTCGGCGGGATGACTTCGTGTACGGCGTTGACCACCTGCTCGTACTGCTGCGGGCCGGTGACGGCCAGCACGCTCGGGTGCACGTCGCGGATGCTGTCTTCGGCCACGCCCATGCAACCGGTGACGATCACCTTGCCGTTTTCCGCCAGCGCTTCACCGATGGCGTCCAGCGATTCGGCCTTGGCACTGTCGATGAAGCCACAGGTGTTGACCACCACCACGTCGGCATCCTGGTAGGTCGGAACGATCTCGTAACCTTCCATGCGCAGTTGGGTCAGGATTCGCTCGGAGTCGACCGTCGCTTTTGGACAGCCAAGGGAGACAAACCCTACTTTAGGTGTGGCGGTGGACATGCGGGCTAACCTCTAAGGGCGCCTGGGTGGCGCCTCTGATCAAAAAGTGCGCAATTCTAGCGGCGGATCATACGCTTGACCAGTGCTGGTCAAGGAGCGGAAACGAAAAAGGCCACTCGATTGAGTGGCCTTTATCTGAAGGTGGTTGCGGGAGCAGGATTTGAACCTACGACCTTCGGGTTATGAGCCCGACGAGCTACCAGACTGCTCCATCCCGCGCCGGCAATTCTACGCTTACTTAAGGCCTTGTCAATCGATTTGTTTCTTTTGATCGAAAAAGTTAATTTTCGTCAAAGCAAAAAGGCCACTCATTGAGTGGCCCTTTCGTGAAGCTGGTTGCGGGAGCAGGATTTGAACCTACGACCTTCGGGTTATGAGCCCGACGAGCTACCAGACTGCTCCATCCCGCGTCTGTGGGTCGGCATTCTACAGCCAGATGCTCAGGTGTCAACCGCTATTTGCGAGAAAAGTGTTTTCAACTCAGGTGCTTAGCGTTAAACAGCTGTTAGACTTCAGTGCTCCAGGCCAGGCTGGGCGAGGCTTCCGAGGGTGATGTGCGCAAGATAATTCACGTGGACTGCGACTGCTTTTACGCCGCCATCGAGATGCGTGACGACCCGAGTCTGGCCAGTCGTCCGCTGGCAGTCGGCGGTTCGGCGGACCGCCGCGGGGTAATCGCCACCTGCAACTACGAGGCGCGCGCCTATGGTGTGCGTTCGGCGATGTCGTCGCGGCATGCGCTGAAGTTGTGCCCGGATCTTCTGATCGTCAAACCGCGCTTCGAGGTATACCGCTCGGTCTCTCGTGACATTCACGGCATCTTTCGTCAGTTCACCGACCTGATCGAGCCGCTGTCGCTGGACGAGGCGTATCTGGATGTCAGTGACTCGCCGCATTTCGCTGGTAGCGCCACGCGCATCGCCCAGGAAATTCGCCGTCGTGTGGCGCAGGAGCTGCACATCACCGTGTCGGCTGGCGTCGCGCCGAACAAGTTCCTGGCCAAGATCGCCAGCGACTGGCGCAAACCCAACGGGTTGTTCGTCATTACCCCGGATCAGGTCGACGATTTCGTTGCGCAGTTGCCGGTGAACAAGCTGCATGGCGTCGGCAAGGTCACGGCTGACAAGCTGACGCGCTTAGGGATTCGTACCTGTCTGGATCTGCGGGAATGGAACAATCTGGCGCTGGTGCGCGAGTTCGGCAGTTTCGGTGAGCGCTTGTGGCGCCTGGCCCACGGTATCGACGAACGTGCCGTGCAAGTGGATAGCCGCCGCCAGTCGTTGAGCGTGGAGCACACCTACGATCAGGATCTGCCGGATCTGGAAACCTGCCTGGAGAAACTGCCGGCGCTGCTCGAAGAGATGAACGGCCGCCTGCAGCGCCTGGACGCCAGCTATCGACCGGACAAGCCTTTCGTCAAAGTGAAGTTTCATGATTTCACCCAGACCACTCTGGAACAGGCAGGGGCCAGTCGGGATCTGGAGAGCTATAGGCTATTGCTGAGCAACGCATTCGCCCGTGGCGACAAGCCGGTGCGCCTGCTCGGGGTGGGAGTCAGGCTGCATGATCTGCGCGGGCGGCAGGAGCAACTGGAGTTGTTCGCGCCGTAGGGCGGACTCAGGAGCGAAGCGAACAGTCCGCCGTTCTGCGGCGCTGTGCAAATCCAACGGCGTACTGCTTCCGAGCGGCCGGCGTAGCGGTATGCCCTACGCCTCACTCGGGCCAGAGGCGAATCGGCTTGCCGGTGGCCGGCCACAGCTGCAACTGGCCGATGTCGTTGAAGTCCCAGCGCTGCACTTCCTCCAACGCCGCGAGGAAGCGCTGCTCCTGCTCCATCAATGAGGGCGCGCACATCTTGCGGGTGCTACCCGGGGTTTCGAAACGGACAGCGTCATCCTTCAGCGTGTAGCCAGCGAACCAGTGGTTGCAGCCGGCATGCCCGTGAGCGCGACCGTCAGCGGCAAAGGTGACGGTCAGGTGGCTGCGGTCGATCAGCGGGCTTTCGCCGATCCATTCCACCTGGTAGCTGCGTTCGGTTTCCAGCTGTGGTGCGTCGCTGGCACAGCCGACCAAGGTGGCGGTGAGCAGGGCAAGGGGCAGGGCGCGGTACATGGTGTCAGGCCTCCTGGCAGGTGCGGCATAGGTGACGGCCAGCGTCGTTACGCCAGCCAAGCTCGGCGATACGGGCTTCGGCGGCTGGCGCTTGCGCGGCTTTGCCGAGCGCGGCATCGACGGCGAATTCGAAATCCAGCTGCTTGCCGCAGCTGTCGCAGTTCACTTGCCAGTTATGAATGGCCAGTTCCTTGAACTGCGGACCCTTGCACACGGCCAGCCATTGGCCGGGCGGGTTGATCAGGTGGCGTACCTTCTCCACTTCCAGGCGCATGTGCAGGTCGCGACTGCCCTTGAGGGTGACCAGCAGCACGTCATTGGCCTGGATCGAACCGCCGTTGCCGGTGACCTGGTAGCGGCCCGGCGCCAGTGCGCGGCATTCGGTGAGGGTGTGTTGCGGGTTGAGCAGGGAATAACGGAAATCGTGTTCGGCCATGGGTCCTCCAGATCAGCCGGCATGCTATCACGCGCCGGCCTTGACCTCATTGCTTGGCCGGCCGGCGAGCCAGGCGGCGATGTTGTCCAGCGTGGTGCGGGCGATGGCGTCGAGCGCCTCGTGGGTGAGAAAGGCCTGGTGCGCGGTAACGATGACGTTGGGAAAGCTCAGCAGGCGGGCCAGGGTGTCGTCCTGCAATGGCAGGTCGGAGTGATCCTCGAAAAACAGTTCCGACTCCTCCTCGTAGACGTCCAGCCCCAGGTAGCCGAGCTGGCCGCTTTTCAGCGCCTTGATCAGTGCCGGCGCCTCGACCAGCGCGCCGCGGCCGGTGTTGATCAGCATCGCGCCACGTTTCATCTGCGCCAGACGCGCAGCATCTATCAGGTGGTAGCTGTCATCGGTCAGTGGGCAGTGCAGGCTGAGGATGTCGCTGCTGGCGATCACTTCTTCGAGTGGTGCCTGGCGTGCACCGAGGTCATCGAGCCCGGTCAGCGGGAACGGATCGTAGATCAGTACCTGGCAACCGAAGCCGTGCATGATGCGGGCGAATACCTGGCCGATCTTGCCACCGCCAACCACGCCGACGGTCTTGCCGTGCAAGTCGAAGCCGGTCAGGCCATGCAGGGAAAAATCACCCTCGCGGGTGCGGTTGAACGCGCGGTGGATGCGCCTGTTCAGCGCCAGTACCAGGGCCACGGCGTGTTCGGCCACGGCATGCGGCGAATAGGCCGGTACTCGCACCACTGGCAGACCGAGGCGCTGCGCGGCTGTCAGGTCGACATGGTTGTAACCGGCCGAGCGCAGGGCGATCAGGCGCGTGCCGCCGGCGGCCAACTGTTCCAGTACCGGCGCCGACAGATCATCATTGATGAAGGCGCATACCACTTCACTGCCTTTGGCCAGGGCCACGCTGTCGTGGGTCAGGCGCGCTTCATGAAACTGCAGCTGCCAATCGGGCGAGCCGTTTGCGGCCAGGAAGGACTCGCGGTCGTAGGTTTTGCTGCTGAACAGGCAGATACGCATGGCAGTTCCTCAGGCGCTTTGTGCCGCCGCTTCGGTCAGGCGCGCGATTGCGGCGTCCAGTTCGTCCAGGGCGCGCTGGGCCTCGGGGTCGTCCTGTTTGAGCAGCGTCTCGCTGCGCTGGCAGGCCATGCGCAGTTGCGGCACCCCGCAGTAGCGCGTGGCGCCGTGCAGGCGATGCACCCGCTCGATCAGGGCAGTGCGTTCGCCAGCATCGCGAGCCTGGCGGATGGCCAGGCGGTCGCCGGGCAGACCGGCCAGCAGCATGCTCAGCATGTCCGCCGCCAGATCGGCTTTGCCTGCAGCCAGGCGCAGGCCTTCTTCGGCGTCGAGTACCTTGGGCTGCGACTGCGGCGCAGCAGCCGGTGCAATCCTCTGATTGGGCTGGTTGCGCAGATTCAGTCCCGTCCACTTGAGCACCACCTGGGCCAGTTGGCGTTCGTTGATCGGCTTGGTCAGGTAGTCGTCCATGCCGCTCTGCAGCAGGGCTCGCTTCTCGTTGGCCAGCGCATGGGCGGTAAGGGCGATGATTGGCGTGGCGCTGCGACCCTGTTCGCTTTCCCACTGGCGAATCGCTTCGGTGGCTTCGCGGCCATCCATGCCGGGCATCTGCACGTCCATGAACACCAGGTCGAAGCTGCCGTGCTGTACCGCTTCTATAGCCGCGTAGCCGCTGTCCACGGCGGTGACCTGAGCACCGAGGTCATCGAGCAGGGTTTGCACCAGCAGCAGGTTGGCCGGGTTGTCGTCGGCGCAGAGGATTTGCGGTCGGCGCGTGTTGCTGATGGTGAGCGACTCGCTGGCCGGGCGTTGTGGGCTGACCAGTTCCACCAGCGCCTTGTACAGCTTGCGTGTGCAGGGTGGTTTGGCCTGGAGTTGCGCGTAGGCATCGGACAGCGAGTCGTGAAACTGCCCCAGTTCGGTGGTCGGGCACAGCACCAGGGCCTTGCAGCCGAGCCGATCGAGCTCCTCGATACGCTGGCCGAGGCTGTCGGGTGGTAGCTGGCTGGCGGTGATGCCAAGCACAGCCAGGCTCAGCGGTCGTTCGTGATTCTGCTGCTGGTTAACCGCAGCGAAGAGTTGGCCGGGATCAGCGAAGCTTTCCACCTCCAGGCCGCAGTCTTCGAGTTGGTGGGTCAGCGCCTGGCGCGCCAGCTCGTGGCTTTCCAGCACGGCCACGCGGCGGCCCTGGAGGGCGGCACGTGGCAGGTCTTCAGCGTCGTCGCGGGCCTTGGGCAGGGTCAGGGTGATCCAGAACTCAGAGCCTTCGCCCGGGGTGCTGTCGACGCCGATCTCGCCGCCCATCTGCTCGATCAGGCGTTTGGAAATCACTAGGCCGAGGCCGGTGCCACCGGCCTGGCGGCTGAGCGAGTTGTCGGCCTGGCTGAAGGCCTGGAACAGCGCGCGCAGGTCTTCATCCGACAGGCCGATGCCGGTGTCCATCACGCTGATACGCAGTTGCGCGCTGTCGGCACTTTCGTCCTCGACCATGGCGCGCATGACGATGGTGCCTTCGCGGGTGAACTTGATCGCATTGCTGACCAGGTTGGTCAGTACCTGCTTCAGGCGCAGCGGATCACCGCGCAGAGCCAACGGGGTGTCGCGGTAGATCAGGCTGACCAGCTCCAGCTGCTTTTCATGGGCTGCGGGGGCGAGGATGGTCAGGGTGTCCTGCAGCAGGTCGCGCAGGTTGAAGGGGATGGATTCGAGCATCAGCTTGCCCGCTTCGATCTTGGAGAAGTCGAGCACCTCATTGATGATGCCGAGCAGGCTGTCGGCGGACTTCTCGATGGTCGACAGGTAATCCTGCTGGCGCGGGCTGAGCTCGCTCTTCTGCAGCAGGTTGGTGAAGCCGAGGATGCCGTTGAGCGGGGTGCGGATCTCGTGGCTCATGTTGGCCAGGAACTCGGACTTGATGCGGCTGGCTTCCAGAGCCTCCTTGCGTGCGAAGTCCAGCTCGATGTTCTGGATCTCGATGGTTTCCAGGTTCTGCCGCACGTCCTCGGTGGCCTGCTCGATGCTGTGTTGCAGTTCTTCCTGCGCGTTCTGCAGGGCCTCGGCCATGCGGTTGATGCCGGCGGCCAGCTCATCCATCTCATGGCTGCCCAGCGGCGGCAGGCGGGTTTCCAGGTGGCCATCCTTGAGTTGGGCGACACCGGCCTTGATCTCGCGCAATGGCTCGTTGATGCTGCGGCCCATGCGCAGAGCGAGCAGGGCGGTGACGGCAAGGCCGCCGGCGATCAGCAGCAGGCTGGCGAACAGGCTGCGGTAGCCGCTGAGCAAGGTGCCCTGATGCGAAAGCTCCAGTTCGACCCAGCCGAGCAGCTCAGGCTGGCGGTCCTCAGTGAAGTCGTCGCTGAGCACCAGATGCTGGTCGTAGACCGGTAGCAGAAAACGCGTGGCGTCCTGGCCGCTGAGCAAGCTGACGCCGGCCTGGCCGCTGGGTGACGGGTTGAGCATGCTGGGCCCGGCATGTGCCAGTGACGTGCGCTCAGGGGTGAGAAAACCCACCGCACGCACATCTGGGTGCTCCAGTGCCTGGCGAGCGATACGTTCGAGTTTTTTCGTGGCCTGCTGTTCCAGCGCGGGGGCCGCCAGGGGCGCCAAGTGTTCGACCAGCATCTCACCGCGCTGCAGCAGTTGCGTCTGCAAACCTGACAGTTGCACCCAGGTGAAATAGCCACCCAGCACCAGCGCCAGCAGGCTGGTGGGGAACAGGGTGAGCAGCAGCACGCGGCCTTTGATGCCTAGATCCTTGAACACGGCGTTCCTCCTTAATGACATCTGGGCAGTGTAGCGATTCAGCGCGGCGGAATCTGTAGGTGAGCGATTGTCGTTTAGTAGGTAGAATTGTTCTCATTCTGCATCTTCGGTTTCTCTCCATGAACGCCAGCTCCACTTCTCCAGCCCGGATCCTCGCTGTCGAGGACGACCCTCTGCTTGCCAGTCATCTGCAGTCTCACCTGATGGCCCGTGGTTTCGACGTGACCCTCAGCCATGACGGCAGTGATGGCTTGCGCTTGGCTGAGAACGAGGATTTCGATCTGATCCTGATGGACATCCTGCTGCCCGGCACCAATGGCCTGGTGGCGCTGCAGCAATTGCGCCAGCGCCGCAGTGTGCCGGTTCTGCTGATGTCTGCGTTGGGCGATGAGCAGAACCGCATCGCCGGTTTCAGTCAGGGCGCCGACGACTATCTGCCCAAGCCTTTCAGCCTGGGCGAGCTGAGCGTTCGAGTGGACGCGATCCTGCGGCGTGTCGCCTATGAGCGCCGCGAGCCGCAGTCGAGTACAGAGGGCAACGGTTTGCAGTTCGACGAGGGCCGTAGCGATGTGGCTTTTCGTGGCGCCTGGGTCGGCCTGACGCCCAGCGAATACCGGGTGCTGGAGCTGCTCTGGCGGCACAAGGACGAGGCGCTGAGCAAACCCTTCCTTTATCAGCAGGCGCTGCGCCGCGCATACGCTCAGCACGACCGCAGCCTGGACATGCACGTCAGTCATATCCGTCGCAAATTGCAGGCCGTCGGCTACGAGGCCACACGTGTCGACACCGTCTGGGGCAAGGGCTACATCCTGACGCAGGCCGGGGCATGAACCTGCCGGGGCGACATTCGCTGCTCTGGCGGCTGGCCGGAGCATTGGCGCTGTTCTGCCTGCTGCTGGTCAGTCTGCATGTGGATGTCGGCCGTGAGCTGATCGATGCCACGTCCTACTTGCCCGAGTCCACCCGGCAGACGCTCAAAGGCTATGCCCGGGAGGCGGAAACGACGTGGCGCGAGGAGGGCGCAGCAGGCGTCGATGCCTTTCTGCAGCGGCTGCAGGAGCGTGAGCAGATCTGGGCCGTGGTGGTCGATCAGCACAAGGACTCGCTGTCCTCGCAAACCTTGACGGCCGAACAGGCGCAACGCCTCGATTTCGTGCGCAGGCTGGAGTTCCCGGTAGGGCGGCCAGGCGGCACGCCGACCTTCTACATTCCTTTCAGCGACGGCAATGCTCGGCTGGTGATGGAGTTGCCGCAGCGTTTGAACCCGCGCAAGTACAACGAACTGTGGGAGTTGCTGCTGCAGCGCGTGCTGCCGGCGGTGCTGGCCGTGGTCGTGGCCGTTCTGCTGTATCGCTTGCTGATCGCTCCGCTGGCGATCCTTAGGCGTCAGGCCGCGGCACTCAGTGCAGGCGACCTGTCTGCTCGGCTCGGGCCGCAGGTGACACGGCGCAAGGATGAGCTGGGTGAGCTGGCACGAACCTTCGATCATATGGCCGAGCGCCTGCAGGGCACCGTGGCGTTCCAGCGCCAGTTGCTGCGCGACCTGTCCCATGAGCTGCGCACGCCGTTGGCCCGCTTGCGTGTGGCGGGGGAGAGCGAACAGGACATCGAGGCCCTGCGTCAGCGCCTGGTCCGTGAAGTCGAGGAAATGGAAAAGCTGGTCGGCGACGCGTTGGAGCTGGTGTGGCTGGATACCGAACGGCCCAGCTTGCCGCTGGAAGAGGTGGACATCGTCAGGCTCTGGGATGTGCTGAGGGAAAACGCCGGCTTCGAGACGGGCTGGCCCATCGAGCGCATGCCCTGCGAGTTGCCGGCTGATTGCCGGGTGCTAGGCAATCTCAACGGCCTGGCGCAGGCGTTGGAGAACATCCTGCGCAATGCCATTCGCCACTCGCCGGAGGGTGGTGTGGTGCGCCTGGCCGGACAGCGCGAAGGGGACCAATGGCTTTTGTGCATCGAGGATCAGGGGCCGGGTGTCGCCGAGAGCGAGTTGGAGAACATCTTTCGTCCCTTCACCCGGCTCAGCGCGGCTCGTCCGGGTGGTGACGGCTTCGGCCTGGGGCTGGCCATTGCGCGCAGCATGATCGCTACCCAGGGCGGGCACCTGTGGGCAGAGAATGCACGGCCTGGGCTGCGACTGAAGCTGCGGCTGAAAAGTGTATAGTTCGTAAATTAGATTTACTCTCAAATGTAAATTCTTACTATTTGCGTCTGACCCGGCAGGGCCGGCAAGTAGTAGCGCTTCTTTTTCTTCCTAGTGCTCGCTCTCGATGGCGTGTTGTCCATCGGAGGCTTTGCCACGGCCCTTTCGATTGGCTTCGGCCGTTTGCTCCCGCTGACCATGGCGGAGCTTGCTGCCGATGTTCCGAGTTGGGTCAGCCGGTGAAGCCTATGTCCGGGGGAGTGCAGGGTTCGAGTTCCTGTGCAGGACGGCCGCTGGCAACAAGCCGACAACTCGATTTACCTTGATCACTGGGAGCAATCCACATGTCACTCAACCAGCAACGTCTCGCTGCATCGTCTCGGCCTCGATTCAACAGAACCCTGCTGGCTGTCACGCTGGCCTCGCTGGCCTGTTCGGCGGGTGCCGAGGAAAAGTCCGAGCAACTGGAGCTTGGGGCGGTAGTGGTCACCGCTACGGGTTTTGAGCAAAGCGTCAAGGATGCGCCTGCCGCCATCACCGTCATCTCCGCAGAAGAACTGAAGAAGCGCTCCTACACCGATATCACCGACGCGCTGAAGAATGTCGCTGGGGTGCAGATTGCCGGTGGCGGCGTGGAGCGCTCGATACAGATCCGCGGCATGACCTCGGGCTATACGCTGTTTCTGATCGATGGGCGGCCGATGCAGGGCAACGACTCCTTCGGCCTCAACGGTACCCAGAACGGTACGCCAATCAATTTCCTGCCACCGATCGAGGCGATCGAGCGTATCGAGGTCATTCGTGGCCCGGCTTCGTCCCTGTATGGCTCCGATGCCATGGGCGGGGTGATCAACATCATCACCAAGAAAATCCGCAACGAGTTCGCCGGTAGCATCACCACCGAGTACAGCCTGGCCGATAGCGCCAACAAGGTGAACGAGGACGGTTATCAGACCAGTGCCTATCTGAATGCGCCGCTGATCGAGGATGTGCTGGCCCTGCAGGTCAACGGTTCCTTCCTGCACCAGGATGAAAGTCATTTCCTCGGCGGTGACGACAGTGCTGCCTCTGACCCCAGGTACAGAAGAAGCAATCTGGGCGGCAAGCTGGGTTGGAACATCGACGAGCAGAACCTGGTCACCTTCAACTACAACGAGGCGCTGCAACGCCGTTGGGCCAATCCGGGCAAGAGCATCGACATGGCTGACGAGCCGAGCTACAACGAGTCGATTCTCAAGACCTACGCCATAACCCACGAAGGGCGTTACGACAACCTGCTGCTGGATACCTACGTCAACTACGACACCTCGGAGAACCCGACCCGTGTCAACGCCAATACCGGCAATGGCATCGAGTACAACGTGCTGACGGCCAACACCCAGGCCACCTATTTCCTCGGCTCTCATGCGCTGACCGGCGGCCTGACCCACAAGTACGAAGAGCTCAAGGACGGTGCCAGCAGCGGTCTGCGTCCGCCGGTCGTACCGGTAGCCGATGCGGTGGTAGAGATGGAGCGCTACCAGAACTCGATCTTCCTGGAAGACAACTGGAGCCTGACCGACGACCTGTCGCTGACCTTGAGTGCCCGCTACGACGACAACGAGGCATTCGGCAGCGAAGTCAGTCCCAAGGTCTATGCCGTCTATCACCTGACCGAGAACTTCACCCTCAAGGGCGGCGTGACCTCCGGCTACAAGGCGCCGAGCCTGCGCCAGGCCGCAACCGATTTCGGCTCCAGCTCCCGGGGCGGCGTCATCATCGGTAACCCCGAGCTGACGCCGGAAACCAGCCTCAATCGCGAGATCGGCATCGGCTACGAAAACTTCGATCTGGGCCTCAACACCACCTTGACCGTCTACCAGACCGACTACAAGGACAAGATCAACCGCACCGGTCGCGTCTGCCAGCCGAACGTGCCCTGCGTGTACAACGGCACCGCCTATCCGGCGCATCAATACGGCTACACCGCCTACGAAAACGTCGACGAGGCGGAGCTCAGGGGCGTCGAGTTCACCCTCGACTACCAACTGCTCGACAACCTGATTTACCGCCACAGCTACACCTACACCAGCACCGAACAGAAGACCGGCCAGTACAAGGGCGAGCCGCTCAACGACATGGCCAAGCACATGTTCAACGTTTCGCTGGACTGGCAGGCCACGCAGCAGCTGAACCTCTGGACCCAGCTCAACTACCGGGGCGAGACATCCGGTCGCTGGCAGACCGGCACCAGTGGCGCCGCCAGCAACGGCGTGACCTATCCGGCCTATACCTTTGCCGATATCGGCCTGGTGTACCGGCCAAGCAAAGATCTCAGCCTGAAGTTCGGCGTGTACAACGTTACCAACAAGGAAGTCACCACCGACGATGACTATGCCTACAACCTCGATGGCAGGCGCTACGTGTTCGGCCTGACTCAGAGCTTCTGAGGCGCTGCACATCGCCCAGGCCGCCCTGCGCTGGCCTGGGCCGCCAGTTCCTGGTGCGCTGCTACGGCAGCACACCGCACTCAATAGCGAGGAATCCATATGACGCTGTTCAAGCGTAGCCTGATCAACCTGCTGCACCTTGGCATGCTGCTGTGCGCCGTGTCGGCCCATGCCGCCTACCCACTGGTCATCGAGCATGGCCAGGGCAGCCTGACCCTGGAGCAGGCGCCCACGCGCGTCGCGGTGTTCGATCTGGGCGTACTCGATACGCTCGACGCCCTGGGCATCGCCGCCGCTGGCGTACCGCAGATGGCCGGGCCGGCCTACCTGAAGGCGAAATACGAAGGGCGCAAGACCGTCAATGTTGGCACCCTGTTCGAGCCGGATCAGGCGGCTTTGGAGCGTCTCAAGCCGGACCTGATCATCATCGGCGGTCGTTCCAGCAATCGGTTCGAGGCGCTTTCGGCGCTGGCGCCGACTATCGACCTGAGCATCGCCCCAGACCACTTCCTGGCGGGCGTGCAGGGTAATCTGAAAGTGCTGGGCGAGATCTTCGACAAGCAGGCGCAGGCTGCACAGCTCCAGGCACAGCTGGATAAGGAACTGGCTGCCGTTCATGCAAAGACTACCGGCCAGAGCTCGCTGACGCTGTTCACCGTCAATGACGCGCTGATGCTGCATGCGCCGGGCGAGCGTTTCGGCATGCTCAACGAAGTGCTGGGTACTCGCTCGGTGGTCGAGTCGGTGGATCCTGCGAGCGTTGCGCAGGGGCGTCCGGCGCCGGATTCGCCCGAGGCCAGGCAACTGCGCGAGCGGCAGAAGGTGCGCCTGGAGGCGGCGTTGAAAGAACAGCCGCAGTGGTTGGTGATCCTCGACCGTGGAGCGGCAACCGGCGGTGAAGGCAAGGCCGACGAGACGCTGGGCAAGCATGCCGGTATAGCAACCAGCAAGGCTTGGGCCGATGGCACGGTGTTCTATCTCGATCCGGCGACCTGGTATATCGCCACTGGCGGCTATCAGGGCCTTATTAGCACTCTGAAGGCTTTCGCTGCCGCGCAATAAAAGAGGCGGCATATGGCCCGGATGCAGTCCGGGTCACTACCAGACAATCCCGGATTGCATCCGCGGCAAGGCTTGATCACCGCCTGCAACCGATCATGGCGTGATGAAGCGACGGGTTCGGCGTATCATGATGCCCCTTCGCGTCAGTCTGGATTCGAGCGACCCATGACCCTGCAATTCCCCACCATTGCCGACTGCATCGGCAATACCCCCCTGGTACGCCTGCAACGCCTGGGCGGTGAAACCAGCAACACCCTGCTGGTCAAGCTGGAAGGTAACAACCCGGCCGGTTCGGTCAAGGATCGTCCGGCACTGTCGATGATCAACCGCGCCGAGCTGCGTGGCGATATCCAGCCTGGCGATACCCTGATCGAAGCCACCAGCGGCAATACCGGCATTGCCCTGGCGATGGCGGCGGCGATCAAGGGCTACAAGATGATCCTGATCATGCCGGACAACTCCACCGCCGAGCGCAAGTGGGCGATGACCGCCTATGGTGCCGAGCTGATCCTGGTCAGCAAAGAGGAGGGCATGGAGGGCGCCCGTGATCTGGCCGAGCGGCTGCAGGCCGAGGGGCGCGGCAAGGTGCTTGACCAGTTCGCCAACGGTGACAACCCCGAGGCGCATTACAGCGGCACCGGCCCGGAAATCTGGCGCCAGACCGGCGGAACCATCACCCACTTCATCAGCTCCATGGGCACCACCGGCACCATCATGGGCACTTCGCGCTACCTCAAGGAGCAGAACCCGGCGATCCAGATCGTCGGTCTGCAGCCGCAGGAAGGCTCGGCCATCCCCGGCATCCGTCGCTGGCCGCAGGAGTACCTGCCGAAGATCTATCAGGCCGAACGTGTCGATCAGGTGATGGACATGGGCCAGGCCGAGGCCGAGCACGTCATGCGGCGCCTGGCGCGGGAAGAGGGCATCTTCTGCGGTGTTTCGTCCGGCGGTTCGGTGGCCGGCATGCTGCGCCTGTCGCAACAGGTGGAGAACGCGGTGCTGGTGGCGATCATCTGCGACCGTGGCGACCGTTACCTGTCCACCGGCGTTTACGAAGAACCGGCGCACTGATGGCCAGACGCAGTTCCAACCTGCGCTTTCAGCCCAGCGGCGGCAGCCGTGCGGCGCAGGTTCCAGTCGGCAAGAAGCAGAAGCTCGCCATCGAGCGCCTGGCCGGTGACGGTCGCGGCATCGCCTTCGAAGGCGGGCGCACCTGGTTCGTCAGTGGCGCTCTGGCCGGCGAGCAGGTCGAAGCGCGGGTGCTCAGCGCCCGCAGCCAGACCGTCGAGGCGCGCGCCGAGCGCATCTTCATCGCCAGCAGCGAGCGCCGTGAGGCGCCCTGCATGCACGCCGACCGCTGTGGCGGTTGCAACCTGCAGCACATGCCCCATGCCGATCAGTTGGCCCTGAAACAGCGCACGCTGGCCGAGCAGCTGTCACGTCTGTGCGGTGTGCAGCCGGATGAGTGGGCCGCGCCGCTAGCCGGTCCTGAATTCGGCTACCGCCGCCGCGCGCGTATCGCCGTGCGCTGGGACGCCAAGGCGCGTCAGCTGCAGGTCGGCTTTCGCGCAGAGGCCAGCCAGGACATTGTCGCCATCGATGAGTGTCCGGTGCTGGTACAGCCTTTGCAGCCTATTTTCCGCGCGTTGCCGGCGTTGTTGCGCAGCCTGGAAAAACCGCAGGCAGTCGGGCACGTGGAACTGTTCAGTGGTACTGCCGAAGCGTTGCTGCTGCGGCACACAGCAGCGTTGGCGGAGGCTGATCTGAGCCGCCTGCGGGCATTCTGCGGCGAGCATAGTGCGCAGCTGTGGCTACAGGGTGAAGGACAACCGCAGCCGGATGAGCAGAGCGCCGAGCTGGGCTTTGAGTTGCAACGCTGGCACCTGCGACTGGCTTATCGGCCTGGCGATTTTGTGCAGGTCAATGGTCTGGTCAACGAGGCGATGGTCGCTCAGGCGCTAGACTGGTTGGCAGTGCAACCTGGTGAGCGGGTGCTGGATCTGTTCTGCGGCCTGGGCAATTTCGCCCTGCCGCTGGCGCGTCAGGCTGCTGAGGTAGTAGCGGTGGAAGGTGTCGAGGCGATGGTGCAGCGGGCCGCTGGTAACGCGCATAACAATGGCTTGGACAATGCGCACTTTTTTCGTGCCGATCTGTCCAACCCGCTGGCCTCCGAGGCCTGGGCGCGTGGCGGTTTTACCGCGGTGCTGCTCGACCCGCCACGCGATGGCGCGTTGCAGGTGGTGCGTGGGATGAGTGAGTTGGGCGCGCGGCGCCTGGTCTACGTCTCCTGCAACCCGACGACCCTGGCGCGCGATGCGGCCGAGCTGGTGCAGCAGGGCTATCGCCTGCGCCGTGCCGGGATTCTCGACATGTTCGCGCAGACGGCGCATGTCGAGGCGATGGCTCTATTCGAGAAACCCGAGACTTAGGTCTTGGGCCAAAGCGGTACGTTCGGTACCGCAGGGATGTGCAGGATGCGCATTCTTTCAGTTAATCCGACCGGCTCAGAGAAGGCCGGCGACTGCTCGGTGCGACCTATGCGCGCCGTAGGGAAGGTAAGACGATGGTTCAGGTGAGAGCGCATCAGCCAGTCAACGATGACGGCAGCATCAATCTCGAGGCCTGGTTGGAGCATGTTACTCGCGTCGATCCGGCGCTGGATCGTCAGGCATTGCAAGAAGCCTGCGAGTTCGCCCGTGATCTGGAGCAGCAGGCCAACACCACACCGCATCACTGGAGCGAGGACGCATCTACATTCCGTGCCGGCCTCGACATCGCAGAAATCCTCGCCGATCTCAAGCTCGATCAGGATTCGCTGGTCGCGGCGATCATTTATCGCGGCGTACGTGAAGGCAAGATCACCCTGGCTGCGGTGCACCAGCGCTTCGGTCCGGTGGTGGCCAAGCTGATCGAAGGTGTGCTGCGCATGGCGGCGATCAGCGCCAGTATCAATCCGCGTGAATCGGTGGTGGTCGGCTCGCAGACGCAGGTCGAGAACCTGCGCAAGATGCTGGTGGCCATGGTCGATGACGTGCGCGTGGCGCTGATCAAACTGGCCGAGCGTACCTGCGCCATTCGCGCAGTCAAGGAAGCCGACGAAGAGAAGCGTCAGCGCGTGGCGCGCGAGGTGTTCGACATCTACGCGCCGCTGGCTCACCGCCTTGGTATCGGCCACATCAAGTGGGAGCTGGAAGACCTGTCCTTCCGCTACCTGGAACCTGAGCAGTACAAGCAGATCGCCAAGCTGCTGCACGAGCGTCGTCTCGATCGCGAGCAGTACATCAACGACGCCATGGCCCATCTGCGTCAGGAACTGGAGGCCACCGGCATCAAGGCCGACATCAGCGGCCGGGCGAAACACATCTATTCGATCTGGCGCAAGATGCAGCGCAAGGGTCTGCAGTTCAGCCAGATCTACGACGTGCGTGCGGTGCGCGTGCTGGTGCCGGAGGTGCGCGACTGCTACACCACCCTGGGTATCGTGCACACCCTGTGGCGGCACATTCCCAAGGAGTTCGACGACTACATCGCCAACCCCAAGGAAAACGGCTATCGCTCGCTGCACACCGCCGTGCTCGGGCCGGAGGGCAAGGTACTGGAGGTGCAGATTCGCACCCACGCCATGCACGAAGAGGCCGAGCTGGGCGTGTGCGCGCACTGGCGCTACAAGGGCACCGACGTCAAGTCCGGCTCCAACCACTACGAAGAGAAGATTTCCTGGCTGCGTCAGGTCATCGAGTGGCACGAGGAGCTTGGCGATATCGGCGGTCTGGCCGAGCAGCTGCGCGTCGATATCGAGCCGGATCGGGTTTACGTCTTCACCCCCGACGGTCATGCCATCGACCTGCCCAAGGGCGCCACGCCGCTGGACTTCGCCTACCGCGTGCACACCGAGATCGGTCACAACTGCCGCGGCGCCAAGATCAACGGGCGCATCGTGCCGCTGACCTACAGCCTGCAGACCGGTGAGCAGGTGGAGATCATCACCAGCAAGCAGGGTACGCCCAGTCGTGACTGGCTCAACCCCAATCTGGGCTACGTCACTACCAGTCGTGCGCGGGCCAAGATCGTCCACTGGTTCAAGCTGCAGGATCGCGACCAGAACGTCGCCGCCGGCAAGCAGTTGCTCGAACGCGAGCTGGCGCGCCTGGCCCTGGTTGGCGCGGACTTCGACAAGCTGGCCGAGAAGGCCAACCTGAAAACCGCCGAGGACCTGTTCGCGGCCCTGGGCGCTGGCGACGTGCGCCTGGCCCATGCGGTCAACCTGGCCCAGCAACTGCTCGAGCCGGAGCGTAGCAACGAGCAACTGGAACTGATCCCGCGCAAGGCGCAGGGCTTCAAACCGGGCAAGCGTGGCGATATACAGATCCAGGGCGTCGGCAACCTGCTGACACAGATGGCCGGCTGTTGCCAGCCGCTGCCGGGCGATCCGATCGTCGGTTACATCACCCTCGGCCGTGGCGTCACCATTCACCGTCAGGACTGCCCAACGGCGTTGCAGCAGACTGCGCGCGAGCCGGAGCGGATGATCCAGGTGAGCTGGGGGCCGGTACCGGTGCAGACCTACCCGGTGGAAATCGTCATCAAGGCCTACGACCGTTCCGGTCTGCTGCGTGACGTGACCCAGGTGCTGCTCAACGAGAAGCTCAACGTGCTGGCGGTCAACACGCGTTCGAACAAGGAGGACAACACCGCCTCCATGTCGATCACCGTGGAGATTCCCGGGCTCGATGCCCTTGGCCGTCTGCTGGCGCGTATCGGTCAGTTGCCCAATATCATCGAGGCGCGTCGCCACCGCGTATCCTAGCGAGAGCTTTCATGTATCGACTCGACGACCTGCTGCACCTGATGGCGCGTCTGCGTGACCCGCAACATGGCTGCCCGTGGGATCTGAAACAAAGCTACGCGACCATCGTGCCCTACACCCTGGAGGAGGCTTACGAGGTCGCCGACGCCATCGAGCGTGGCGACTTCGAGCATCTGCCGGGTGAGCTCGGCGACCTGTTGTTCCAGGTGGTCTATTACAGCCAGCTGGCGCAGGAGGAGGGGCGTTTCGACTTCGCCCGGGTGGTCGATGGCATCACCAGCAAGTTGATTCGTCGCCACCCGCACGTGTTTCCCGACGGCGATCTGTACGGTGCGCCGGATGCGGCGAAGCTGGAGGAGGCTGCGGTCAAGCAACGCTGGGAAGAACTCAAGGCGCAGGAGCGCGCGGAGAAGGCTGCTGCCCCCGAGCAGCTTTCTTTGCTCGATGACGTGCCGGCTGCGCTGCCTGCACTCTCACGTGCGGCCAAGCTGCAGAAGCGTGCGGCCCAGGTCGGTTTCGACTGGCCCGAGGCACTGCCGGTGGTGGACAAGGTGCGCGAAGAGCTGGATGAAGTGCTCGAAGCCATGAGCGAGAACGACGCCGAGGCGGTTGCCGAGGAGATCGGCGACCTGCTGTTTGTCGTCACCAACCTGGCGCGCCACTTGAAGGTCGACCCGGAAGCGGCATTGCGCGCGGCCAACGGCAAGTTCGAGCAGCGCTTTCGCTTTATCGAACAAAGCGTGCGTGAAGCCGGGCGCAGCATGGACGCTTGCTCGCTGGAGGAACTGGATGCCCTGTGGGGCGAGGCCAAGAAGCTGGAGAAGCAGGCGCCTGGCTGTTGATGGATGCCGCTCGGATTGCATTCGGGTTGCGGCTTGGCTTTCGGGCTGGAGCCGCCGCTGCTTAGCCCTTATGCTGGGCGCCTTGGACTGGCAGCGCGAATCTGTGTCGCTGCCGCAACTGAATCATGTTCGGGATCTTTAGTCATGGGTCTTTCCCTGCGCGACCAGCTGCTCAAAGCCGGCCTGGTCAATGAAAAACAGGCCAAGCAGGCTGGCAAGCAACAGCAAAAGCAGAAGCGTCTGGTGCAAAAAGGCCAGGCCGAACTGGATGACAGCACACGCCAGGCCGCACTGCAGGCGCAAGCCGAAAAGGCCGCACGTGATCAGGAGCTGAATCGTCAGCAGCAGGAAAAGGCCGAGCAGAAAGCCCGCGCGGCGCAGGTCAAGCAACTGATTGAGCGTTCACGCCTGCCCAAGCTCGACGGCGAGGACTACTACAACTTCGTCGACGACAAGAAGGTCAAGCGCTTGCCGGTCAACACCATGGTGCGCAACAAGCTGTCCAACGGCTGGCTGGCCATCGTCCGTCATGGTGGTGGTTACGAGATCATTCCGCGCGAGGCTGCGCTGAAGATTCAAGAACGTGATGCCTCGCGCATCGTCCTGCTCAACACCCACGTCGAAGAGCCGGATGCCGATGATCCCTACGCGGCCTATCAGATTCCCGATGATCTGATGTGGTAATGCAGCGTTACTTCACGTTTGCGTAGGGTGCGCTGCGCGCACCGCAGATTTAGTGCGATTGCCGCCGGTGCGCATGGCGCACCCTACTGGTCGGAGCGTCGCGTTCAGCAGCGATTGCCGCTCAATAGCACCCGGCCAAAGCTGGCGCCTTCATCCTGTGGGGTGATCGCCAGCAGGCGATCCATGCGCAGGCGCTGCTCGCCATCGGTGGTACGCACCAGCAGAAACTCTTCCTTGCTCGCCGTGGTTTCCGTGGTCAGGGCCTGGCCCAGCAGGTGAGAACCGTCGACCAGTTCGATGTCCAGCTGATAGTGATGCATGCAGGCGATCTCCAGGTAGTCGTAGAGATCGCAGGCCAGGGGTTGGTAGTCGTCCATCGAGTTTTCCTCCGCGCTCGCCAGAGCCTAGTCGAGAAATGACTCCGACTGTTTTCCAGACAGATAAAAAACGCCGCAACCCGGTACAGGCGTTGCGGCGTTTTCGTGTGGCTGGAGTGTTTACATCAGGGGGATGGTGTAGCTGACGATCAGGCGGTTTTCGTCCAGATCACCGATGCTCGCATTGGAGCGCACCATTGCGTTACGCCAGCGCACGCCGAGGTTCTTCAGTGGGCCTTCCTGGATGATATAGCTGATATCCACGTCGCGTTCCCATTCCTTGCCGCTTGCGCCACCCACGCCGTCGAAGCCGTCACCGGTCACGTAGCGGACGAATGCCGTCAGGCCCGGAATGCCATAGCTGGCGAAGTTGACGTCATAACGTGCCTGCCAGGATTTCTCGTCCTTGCGGGTGAAGTCGAGAATCTGGATGTAGTTGACGATGTAGGGATCGGTCTCGGTCAGGAAGGGGAAGGCATTGTCGCCACCGACCTTCTGATAACCCACGCGGAAGGTGTGCGCACCAATGCCGGCCCAGAGGTTGACCGAGGTCAGGTCGTTATCCAGCTTGCCGCCGAGTTTGCGGCCGTTGTCCTGGGAGTCGAAGTAGGCCAGGTTGGCGCCCAGCTTCCAGTCGCCGATCGGCTGCACGTGGATCAGGTTGTACAGCTTCTGATCATAGATATCTTCCAGCTCGCCGTACCACACACCGACCGTGGTGTTGCCGCCATTGAACTTGTAGTCGCCGCCGGCGAAGTTGTAGCGGTCGCTTTCGCCGCCGACGTTGGTGGCGGTGATATCCACCCTGTCGGTGGACGCGCGTTGATTGACTTCACGCAGTTGGCCGCCATTGAGCGTCAGACCGTCGATTTCCTGCGAGGTGATCATGCCGCCGGTGAACACCTGCGGTAGCAGGCGCGAGTCGCCGGAGGAGACGATGGGCAGCTTGGGCATCAGCCCGCCGACCTTGCCGACGGTCTTGGAAATGCGTGCCTTGACCGCGCCGCTGAGCTCGGAATATTCGTCCGGCCCCTCGTTGCCGAAAGCGTTTGGCAGCAGGCCGGTGCCGGCGCGTTCATCAGACGAGTCGAGCTTCAGGCCCAGGCCGGCATAGGCGTCCAGGCCAAAACCAACGGTGCCTTCGGTGAAGCCGGACTCAGCCTTGAGGATGAAGCCCTGCGCCCATTCCTCGCGTTTGGACTGCTGGGCAGCCGTCGTGTCGCGCAGGTCGCGATTCATATAGAAATTGCGCAGCTCCAGCGTCGCTTTGCTGTCGCCGATGAAGTCAGCCTGTGCCAGGCTCGGCAAGGTCAGGCTGGCGCCCAGCGTGGCGAGGGCCACGGCGCGGGCGAGGGGAGTTTTACTCATTATTGTTGTCTCCTCGTTGTTATTAGCAGGTCGGCCACGATGTGACCGGCCAGTTACGGCGCGATGAAATAAAGCATCTCGATAGCGAGTCGACTGTAAGACTTTAGTCTCGCGGGGCTTTGAGCGCGGTTGGAGCGTAGGTGAGGGCGGCCTCTAGATCGCGGTTGTCAGGGTTTTTCTGGGTTTGGCCATCGATCGGGAAAATCTCGCCGGAGCACAAACGAGCTGAGAAAAATCGACAACCGTTGGTCGATAAAGGTTAAAGCTTGCCTTTCAACGGCCGTTAAGTTCGGCAGATAACCTGTTTGGGTACCCAGTCATGAATCCTCTGAGCTCACTGAATTCCGCCGCTTCCCGCACTGCGCAAGCCAGCCAGGCTTTGGCGGCGCGCAGTAATGCCGCCGATGCCCAGGCCACCTTGGCCAATCGCCTCGCCGAGAAGCTCGGTGTGCCGCCGGGCTCGCTGTCTGGGTCACGTGATGAATACACCCCGGAGAAAGTGGCGGGGCGGATTTTGGGCTTCATCGAGCAGCGTCTGCAGAGCGAGGCCGCTGCTGGCGCTGATCCGGCCAAGTTGGACAAGCTGCTGTCCCAGGCGCGTGATGGAGTCGAGAAGGGCTTTGCCGAGGCGCGCAAGATTCTCGATGGCATGGGCGTGCTCAAGGGGCAGGTGGCCAGCGATATAGACGATACCTACAAGCGTATTCAGGATGGCTTCGGCGATCTCGACAAACGCTTCGGCAGCGCTGCCCCGGGTGCCTCGGACAATGTTGCGGTGGCCGGTTACAGCGAGCGTTTCAGCGCGTTGGCGGAGACCTTCGACCTGTCCGTCACGACCCGCGATGGTGATCGCCTGCGCATTTCCGTGGCGCAGGCCTCGGCCAGCTGGTCGCAGAGCAGTTTCGCCGCTTCCAGCGACGGTAAGGCCACCACTGTGGTGGGCAGTAATCAGTCTGGCAGCCTGCGCATCGGTGGCTGGCAGGTGGATGTCGAGGGTGAGCTGGACGACGACGAGATTAAAGCGTTGGAGAAGCTTTTCAGTCAGGTGCAGGATCTCTCCGACAAGTTCTACGCTGGTGATCTGGCAGGTGCCTTCGACCGTGCCATGGCGCTGGATATGGACGGTGAGCAACTGGCTTCGATGTCGCTGCGCCTGACGCAGACCAGCGTGCGCCAGGCCACCGATGCCTATGGCGCCGTGGCTGGGCAGGGCGCCAGTGCGGTCAATGCCGGGCTGCAGGAATATGCTCAGGGCCTGCTCGATGCACTGCGCAGTGCCGGTGATCTGGCCCAGGACGCTGGCGGCATGCTCAAGGAGCTGCTCAAGGGTGGCTTCTCGCTCGACGAGCGCTTCGATCTGCCGCGCCTGGAAAAGGCCGACAGCCTCAACCGCAGCCTGCTCGACGGCTTGCAGTCGCTGCTTGCCGGTCAGGCGGGCAACAAGGGAGCTGACGCGAGCTGATTCAGGCCGATGCTAAACTGCACACCTTGCTGATAGTGAGGTGCGCTCATGACGCCTGAATGCCAACTTTTCGGAACCCTGGGCTGCCATCTTTGCGAGGTGGCCGAGGCGCTGCTCATGCCATTCGTCGAGAATGGGCTGCTGGTCGAGTTGATCGATATCGCCGAGCACGAAGGGATGGTCGAGCAGTACGGTCTGCGCATTCCGGTGCTGCGCCGCTGCGACAGTGGAAGCGAGCTGAACTGGCCATTCGATGCCGAGCAGGTGGTGGCTTTTCTGAGCTGAAAGGCGCTACCGACAAAGCGAAGGCAATAAAAAACCCGCCGATTAAGGCGGGTTTTTGATTTGGTCGGAGAGACAGGATTCGAACCTGCGACCTTCTCGTCCCGAACGAGACGCGCTACCAAGCTGCGCTACACTCCGAATGAGCCGTATTCTACCGAAAAACTTTTACCGCACAAGGGGTTAGCCTGAAAAAATCATCAGGCCGGTCATCCCTTTCTGCGGCCGGGGCGTGCCCCATTGTCCTTCAGCGGTGCCTTGGGCTCTCGCTTCAGAGTTCCTTGACGGTCTGCACCTGATCCTTGTTGATCGTGGCGCGCTTGCCGTCGAGTTGCTCGAATTCGTAGAAGCCGGATTCTTCATCGAACTTGGGTTTGTCTACCGTCTGTATTTCACGCCCGTCATTCAGGGTGATCACCGACGGCGTGGAGCAGCCGGCCAGCACAGTGAAGCCGATTGCCATCAGCAGGGCGGGGATTATCCGTTTGGTCATGGTCTGTCTCCTTGGGTGCTAAAGAGGTGCTATACCCTCGCTCAGACGTGAAACTACCGTATGAGTTCCGCGCAGGGCTTCTCGCTTCAGCAAGGCGATATGCCGTTCGCGAGCGTTTCCGGTGTGTTCAGGTTGGCCAGGCGGGCATCTTCCAGCGTGCAGTCGACGGCGATGGGGGCCAGGTTGCCGAACCAGCGTTGCGGGCTGCGTTCACCGGATTGCCAGGCGTGTTCCAGGTCGTCTCTGAGCCCCGTGGGCAATAGGCAGAACAGTGGCTGCCAGTAGTTGCCCTGGCGGATCACCACCGGCCGGCTCCCTGCGTGGGCAAGCAGTGACTCGATCAGTGCGCGGTCCACCAGAGGTGCGTCACAGGGCAGCACCAGCATTTGCTCGTGGCGTGCCGCAGCCATGCCGGCGCGGATACCCGCCAGCGGCCCCTGAAAGTCCTGATCCTGATCTGCGACCAGTTGGTCGGCGTAGCGTGCATAGTGCTCCGTGTTGCGGTTGCAGGAGATGATCAGGTCGTCGCTCAACGGTCTGGTCAGATCATGCAACCACGCGATCAGTGGTCGACCGCGCCACTCCAGCAGGCCCTTGTCGCGGCCGCCCATGCGCAGGCCTCGGCCACCGGAAAGCAGTAGCACCGAGCAGGTAAGGCGGGCGTTGAATGCGGGCATGTGTGCAGTCTCCGAAGGCAGGCTGTGTGATATAACAGCGCCCATTCTCTCCCAATTGGATGCCTGCCATGAACCATAAGGCCGACGCGGTTTTTGTACCGCTGAATATTGCCGTGCTGACCGTCAGCGACACGCGCACGCTGGAGACCGACACCTCGGGTCAACTGCTGGTCGACCGTCTGACCGCCGCCGGGCACCAACTGGCCGCTCGCGTTCTGCTCAAGGATGACCTCTACAAGATCCGCGCCCAGGTGGCGACCTGGATTGCCGAGGATCAGGTTCAGGTGGTGGTGATCACTGGCGGTACCGGTTTCACTGGGCGTGACAGTACGCCGGAAGCGGTCGCCTGCTTGCTGGACAAACAGGTCGACGGTTTTGGCGAGCTGTTCCGGCAGATCTCCGTGGCCGATATCGGCACGTCCACCATCCAGTCGCGTGCGCTGGCCGGTCTTGCCAACGGCACGCTGGTGTGCTGCCTGCCGGGTTCGACCAATGCCTGTCGTACCGCCTGGGACGGCATCCTCGGCGAACAACTGGATGCACGGCATCGTCCCTGCAACTTCGTGCCGCATCTGAAGCAGGTGGGCGCCTGCGAGACACGCGGATGAGTGGTTGCGACCACCCCGGTCTGCTGCCCATGGAGGCGGCGCTGGAGCGCCTGCTGGCTCTGGCGGATGCGGCGCCAATCGAGCAGATCGAGCAGGTCGTGCTGGCCGAGGCTGATGGTCGTGTGCTGGCCGAGCCGCTGATTGCGGCGCTGGATCTGCCGCCTTGGGCCAACAGCGCCATGGACGGTTACGCCCTGCGCCTGGCCGATTGCAATGGCCAGGCGTTGCCGGTCAGCCAGCGCATTCAGGCGGGCACCGCGCCCACACCGCTGGAGCCCGGAACCTGCGCGCGCATCTTCACTGGTGCGCCGCTACCGGAAGGTGCCGACACCGTCGAGATGCAGGAAAACGTTGAGCTGGATGAGGCAGGGCGCGTGCATTTCCGCGAGCCGCTGAACGTCGGGCAGAACGTACGGGCTCAAGGTCAGGAAACCCGCAGCGGCGAATGCGTGCTGCCGGCCGGTACCCGCCTGGGACCAATCGAACTGGGGCTGGCAGCCTCTCTTGGGGCTGCACGGCTGTCGGTGCGTCGGCGCCTGCGCGTTGCTGTGCTGTCCACCGGTGATGAGCTGGTCGAGCCGGGGCAGGCGCTTGGGGCGGGGCAGATCTACAACAGCAATCGGCGTCTGCTGATTGCCTGGTTGCAGCGGCTGGGTTGCAGCGTGGTGGATGCGGGCATATTGCCTGATGACCTGCAGCGCACCCGCGAAGCGCTGGGCGCTCTGGACAAGGTCGATCTGATTCTCTCCACCGGTGGCGTTTCGGTGGGGGAGGCGGATTTTCTCGGCATAGCCCTGCGCGAGGCGGGCGAACTGGCGCTGTGGAAATTGGCGATCAAGCCAGGTAAACCGCTGACCTTCGGCCACTACCAGGGCGTTCCGGTAATAGGTTTGCCAGGCAACCCGGCCTCGACACTGGTCACCTTCGGACTGCTGGCGCGTCCTTACATGCTGCGTCGTCTTGGTGTGCAGCGGGTCGAACCACTGGGCTTCGCGGTGCCGGCAGGTTTTACCTGGGGGAAGCCGGGTATGCGCCGTGAGTACCTGCGCGCGCGTCTGGAGCAAGGGCGCGTGGTGCCCTATGCCAACCAGAGTTCCGGCGTTTTGCGCAGCGCCGCCTGGGCCGAAGGGTTGGCCGAGGTGATGGAGGGCAGCACGCTGACCGAAGGGGATATGCTGCGTTTCATTCCCTTGAGCGAGATTCTCGGCTAGCGCCTGAATCGCCCGGCTGCAGGCATGGTCGGGCGCTTTAGATGGCGCGGCGAAACTACTGGGTCACATTTCTAACGATAGAATTTGCAAATGGGCCTTGTAGAAGGCATAGTCGCCGACTTGTAAATTCAACCGACACGGTCGTGCCCATGCTAAAACGCTTCGCACCCCTCGTGCCTCTTGCACTCACAGTCTTGCTCGCTGCCTGCGCCGGCCACTCGCCGCAACCGCAGACAGGCGATGCTGCGGCCGAGCCAGTTGCTCGCCCGCTCTCTCAGCAGGTTGAACCTGCCGACGATGAAATCACCGCGCTGATCGACGACA
This sequence comes from Ectopseudomonas toyotomiensis, assembly GCF_017167985.1. Classification (NCBI taxonomy): domain Bacteria; kingdom Pseudomonadati; phylum Pseudomonadota; class Gammaproteobacteria; order Pseudomonadales; family Pseudomonadaceae; genus Ectopseudomonas; species Ectopseudomonas toyotomiensis. The sequence goes on from NZ_CP070505.1 coordinate 4,208,580, forward strand.
AACCCTATGAAATGCCGCAGCTGGCAGACAGCCTGCTCGATCTCGGGCGTTCGCTGATCGGCACTCGCTATCGCTACGGTGGCACCTCGGTGCAATCCGGTTTCGATTGCAGCGGTTTCGTTGGCTACCTGTTCCGCGAGGAAGTCGGCCTGGAACTGCCACGTTCCACGCGTGAGCTGATCAACCTCGATGCGCCGAAGGTGGCGCGCGCCGATCTGGAGCCGGGCGATCTGATCCTGTTCAATGATCGTGGTCGTGGTCGCGTCAGTCACGCCGGCATCTATCTGGGTGATGATCAGTTCATCCACTCCAGCAGCAGCCGCAGCGGTGGTGTGCGCATCGACAGCCTCGACGACAGCTACTGGAACCGCAGTTATCTGCAGGCCAAGCGCGTCCTGGCGTTGGCTCCGGTGGAAGAGCAGGTCGCCGCCAAGCGCCATAACTGATGTATCACGGCGTAACTCCAGGGTTGCGCCGTTCGTCGTGTCTCGGGCAGAGTAGAGCGCATTCAGGCTCAGGATCGCCTCGCTTATGCCCGTCACGACCCGTGTTGCCCTCATCGCTCTCGTTCTGCTGCTGAGTGCCTGCAGCAGTCGCGCTCCTTCTCCCCAGCCCAGTTACACCCCTCCAGCCACTTCGTCGTCTTATCAGGGCGGCGCTGAAGACGTGCTGTTCCGTGCCCTCGGTCTGGTCGGTACGCCGTATCGCTATGGTGGCAATACCCCCGAAGGTGGTTTCGACTGCAGTGGCCTGATCGGCTACGTTTATCGCGATGCTGCCGGTATCAGTCTGCCGCGTTCGACGCGTGAGCTGAGCACCATGCGCACCCCTGATGTCCGTCGCGACGCCCTGAAAAGTGGTGACCTGGTGTTCTTTGCCACCAATGGTGGCCGCGCCGTCAGTCATGCCGGGATCTATGTCGGTGATGGCCGCTTCGTCCATGCCCCCTCCACCGGTGGTACCGTGCGCCTGGACAGCCTCACCAGCGGTTACTGGCAGGGCGTCTATCTCGATGCCAAGCGGGTCATCACCCCAGAGCTCGCGCGTAATCCCTGATTTACTGTCCATGGTCGATCTCATTCGCCTGCCGCCTCAGCCTGAGGTCTGCCAGCTGTGCGCGCGCCCCGTCGCATTGACCCGGCATCACCTGATTCCCAAGGCGCTGCACGACAAGGCTTATGTGCAGAAGCGCTACCCTCGTCATGAACGTATCACCGCCACGCTGTGGGTCTGCCGCGCCTGCCATAACCAGATTCATCGTCTTTTCAGTGAAAAGGAGCTGGCGCTGACCTACAACAGCCGCGAGGCACTACTGAGCGACGAGCGTTTGCGAACGTTCGTCGACTGGTTGGCGAGCAAACCGCCCGGGTTCATGCCCAGGCACTGAGTGGCGTTGACGGGCAGGGCTGCCAGCCTCTACCCTGCGCGCCTTGCTTCAGGTGCCCCGCGTTGCCGTGAATGGCGGCCATGGGGTGAAACAGGGAAGCCGGTTCCAATGCCGGCGCTGCCCCCGCAACGGTAGGTGAGTCAAACGCTGCTCGAAGCCACTGTGCTATGCACGGGAAGGCGCGGCGTCGAACCCATGGTTCGCTCACAAGCCCGGAGACCGGCCTGTCGCAGTTTCACGGCATCGCGGAGGGCGCTGTCCGGCCAACGCTCCGGTTCTACCGGGGGCGTTCGTGTTGTTTCGTCTTCCGCTCGCCTGACCAGCCATTGGCGCCTGGATGAGTGCGTGCGGATCATCGCGATCTTCTTCCTCATTGCCGTTCGTACTGTTCGATGAACAGGCGGCGCGGGTGCCTGACGTGCAGGAGCACAGCATGAGTGAGACCGCCGAGCGCGACGCCCGCCACAAGGCGCGCATGCAACGCAAGAAAGCCCTGATCGACGAAAAGATCGCCCAGGCCCAGGACGAATACGGCCTGCTGCTGGTGCACAGCGGCAATGGCAAGGGCAAGAGCAGCAGCGCCTTCGGCATGGTCGCGCGCGCCCTTGGCCATGGCATCAAGGTCGGCGTGGTGCAGTTCATCAAGGGCGCGGCCAGCACCGGTGAAGAAACCTTCTTCCGCCGTTTTCCCGAGGAAGTCAGCTATCACGTGATGGGCGAAGGCTTCACCTGGGAAACCCAGGATCGCCAACGTGATATCGCCAAGGCGCAGCAAGCCTGGGCGGTGGCACGGCATCTGCTCAGCGATGAGTCGGTCGGCCTGGTGGTGCTGGATGAGCTGAACATCGCCCTCAAGCATGGCTACCTCGAACTGGACACGGTGCTGGCTGATATCGAAGCCCGGCCGCTGTTGCAGCACGTGGTGGTGACGGGGCGCGGTGCGTTGCCTGGGATGATCGAGGCGGCTGACACCGTCACTGAAATGAGCCTGGTCAAGCATGCGTTCAAGTCCGGAGTAAAAGCACAGAAGGGCATCGAATTCTGATGGGCGCACGTCATTGTCCAGCGCTGCTGATCGCTGCGCCGGCGTCCGGCCAGGGTAAGACCACTGTCACCGCTGCGCTGGCACGTCTGCATACGCGCCAGGGTCGGCGGGTGCGGGTGTTCAAGTGCGGCCCGGACTTTCTCGATCCGATGATCCATGCGCGTGCCAGCGGCGCGCCGGTGTACCAGCTCGACCTGGCCATGGTCGGCGAAGCAGAGAGCCGTCGCCTGCTGTGGCAGGCGGCCGGCGAGGCCGATCTGATCCTGATCGAAGGGGTGATGGGCCTGTTCGACGGCAAGCCCTCGGCGGCCGACCTGGCCCGCCACTTCGGCGTGCCGGTGCTGGGCGTGATCGACGGTGCGGCCATGGCGCAGACCTTCGGCGCCCTGGCCCACGGGCTTGCCACCTTCCAGCCGGACTTGCCCTTTGCCGGCGTGCTCGGCAACCGTGTCGCCAGCACGCGGCATGGCGAGATTCTGCGTGATGCGCTGCCAGCGAGCATTCGCTGGTTTGGCGCGTTGCCGCGTAGCGCTGCGGTGGAGCTGCCCAGCCGCCATCTGGGGCTGGTGCAGGCCGGTGAGTTGGCCGATCTGGACGCACGTCTGGACGCCGCGGCCGATGCGCTGGCGGCCAGTGCCAACGTCGACCTGCCGCCTGCGGTGAGCTTCGCTGCGCCGCAGGTCGATGAACTGGCGCCGCTGTTGGCTGGCGTACGTATCGGCGTGGCGCGCGATGCGGCGTTCGCCTTCCTTTATCAGGCCAATCTCGATCTGCTGCAGGCACTGGGCGCCGAGTTGCATTACTTCTCGCCGCTCACTGATCGCGAGCTGCCAAAGGTGGACAGCCTCTATCTGCCTGGCGGATATCCGGAGCTGTACCTTGCCGAGCTGGAAGGTAACCAGCTGATGGCCGCGGCGATTCGTGCTCATTATCAGGCCGGCAAGCCCTTGCTCGCCGAATGTGGCGGCATGCTCTATCTGCTCGATGAACTGCGCGACAAGCAAGGTGCCAGCGGGCGCATGCTCGGCCTGCTGGCGGGCAGCGCGGCCTTGCAGCCACGGCTGACCGCCCTGGCCTTGCAGCAGGTGACGCTGCCCGAAGGCGAGCTACGTGGCCACAGTTACCACCACTCGCGGCTGGAAAGCCCCTTGCAGCCTCTGGCGTTCGGCCGCTGCCCGAACGGCAAGCCGGTGGCTGAGGCGGTTTATCGCCTGGGGCGACTCACGGCCAGCTATATCCACTTCTACCTACCGTCAAACCCGGAGGCGGCCGCTGCGCTGTTACGCCCATGAGCGAGCATGCCTTCAGCCATCAGGAGCGCGCGGCGGTGTATCGCGCCATCGCCGAGCGCCGCGATATGCGTCATTTCAGCGGCGGCGAGGTGCCAGCCGAGGTCCTGGCTCGGCTGCTCGAAGCCGCCCACCACGCGCCGAGCGTTGGCCTGATGCAGCCTTGGCGCTTTGTGCGCGTCAGTGACCGGCAACTGCGTGAGTCCATTCATGAGCTGGTGGAGGCCGAGCGGGTGCACACTGCCGAGGCCCTCGGCGAGCGCAGTGACGAGTTCATGCGGCTGAAGGTCGAAGGTATTCGCGACTGCGCCGAGCTACTGGCGGTGGCGCTGATGGAAGGACGCGACGCACATGTCTTTGGACGACGCACCCTGCCGGAAATGGATATGGCCTCGGTGGCCTGCGCCATTCAGAATCTGTGGCTGGCTGCGCGGGCCGAAGGGCTCGGGCTCGGTTGGGTATCGTTGTTCGACCCCGAGGCACTGGCGGCATTGTTGGGCATGCCGGCGGGCAGCAAGCCGGTAGCGCTGCTGTGCCTGGGGCCGGTTCAGGCCTTTTACGACAAACCGATGCTGGTGGAGGAGGGTTGGGCCACGCCCCGACCGCTATCGGAATTGTTGTTCGAGAATCGATGGGGATCATCTGGTGAGTGAACGATGAGCCTGGCGCTGATCACCTGCGTCGGCGTGGCGCTGGACGCCGTGCTGGGCGAGCCCAGACGCGCGCATCCGCTGGTGGCCTTCGGTCGCCTGGCGGGGCGCCTGGAGCAGCGCTTCAACCCGGCTGGTGGCGGCTGGCGCAGCCATGGCGTAACGGCCTGGTGCCTGGCGGTGCTGCCCCTGACCCTGCTCACCTGGCTGTTGGTGCACCTGACCTCGCTTGGCTGGGCGGTGGAGATCTTCGCCCTGTACTTCGCCCTTGGTCTGCGCAGCCTGTATGAGCACGCGCAGCCGGTGGCCCGTGCGCTGCGTCTGGGTGACCTAGCCCTGGCGCGCGAGCGCGTCGGCTGGATGGTCAGCCGCAATACCGCCGAGCTGGACGCAACCGGGGTGGCCCGTGCCGGCACCGAATCGGTGCTGGAAAACGGCTCCGACGCAGTGTTCGCCGCCTTGTTCTGGTTCATCGTCGCTGGCGCGCCGGGCGTAGTCCTGTACCGCCTGAGCAACACGCTCGATGCCATGTGGGGCTATCGCAACGAACGCTTCGAGCGTTTTGGCTGGGCCGCGGCGAAGATCGATGACGTGCTCAATTACATCCCGGCGCGCCTGGTGGCGCTGACCTATGCGCTGCTTGGGCGTACTGCCCTGGCCATGCGCTGCTGGCGCCGGCAGGCGCCCTTGTGGGACAGTCCCAATGCTGGCCCGGTGATGGCCGCTGGTGCCGGAAGCCTGGGCGTTAGTCTGGGCGGTGCGGCGGAGTATCACGGCGAGGTGCATGAACGCCCACAACTGGGCGAAGGCCCACCGCCGCGGGCGCGGGATATCGAACGGGCGATGAACAGGGTTATCGCCGGGGTTGGCTTGTGGCTGTTATGCCTGATCGTCTGGGAGGTGTTGGGTGCTTGAACATGGAGGTCGTCTGCGCGCAGCGGCGCAGCGCTATGGCATCCCACTGGAGGACTGGCTGGATCTGTCCACCGGGGTCGCACCCTACGGCTGGGACCTGCCGGCGGTACCGGGCTCTGCCTGGGCGCGCCTGCCTGAATCGGACGACGGCCTGGAGCAGGCGGCGCGCGATTATTACGGCGCCGTCAGCCTGCTGCCGGTAGCCGGCTCGCAGGCGGCGATCCAGGCCCTGCCACGTCTGCGCGCGCACAGCAGCGTGGGTATCCTCGCACCGACCTATGCCGAGCACGCTGCCGCCTGGCGCCGCGAGGGGCATCGGGTGATCAAGTTGAGCGAGGGTTCGGTGCATCGCGCGCTGCCGCAAGTGGATGTACTGCTGGTGGTCAACCCCAACAATCCGACCGGCCGCCTGATCGAGCCGGCGCGCTTGCTCGACTGGCACGATGAACTGGCCGAGCGCGGCGGCTGGCTGGTGGTCGACGAAGCCTTCATCGATTGCACGCCGGAGCACAGCCTGGCCGCCTACAGCGACATGCCGGGGCTGATCGTGCTGCGCTCGTTTGGCAAGTTCTTCGGTCTGGCCGGTTTACGTCTGGGTTTTGTCCTGGCTGCACAGGCCTTGCTGGATGAGCTGGAGGCGCTGCTCGGGCCCTGGGCCGTCAGTGGCCCGGCGCGCAGCGTGGCGCGCAGCCTGCTGGTCGATGGCGAGGGGCAGCACCGCCAGCGTGAGCGCCTGCTGGCTGACGGCGAGCGCCTCAAGGCGCTGCTGCGTGACTGTGGCTTGCCGTCGACCGGTGGCTCGTCGCTGTTCCAGTTCTGCTGCACCCGCCGCGCCGTGCCCTGCGCCGAGCTACTGGCACGGCGGGGCATCCTGGTACGCCTGTTCGCCGAGCTGGACAGCCTACGCTTCGGCCTGCCGGCGGACGAGGCTGGCTGGCTGCGACTGGAGCAGGGGCTGCTGGAATGCGCGCCGATATTGGCCAGTCTCGAGGAAACGCCCTGATGACCACCCTCATGGTGCAGGGCACCACCTCCGATGCCGGCAAGAGCACACTGGTGACGGCGCTGTGTCGCTGGGTACGGCGCCAGGGCGTCTCCGTGGCGCCGTTCAAGCCGCAAAACATGGCGCTCAACTCGGCAGTGACCGCCGATGGCGGCGAGATCGGTCGAGCGCAGGCGGTACAGGCGCAAGCGGCCGGCCTGGCGCCACATACCGACATGAACCCGGTGCTGCTCAAGCCCAACAGCGACATGGGCGCCCAGGTGATCATTCACGGCCGTGCCATCGGCAACATGCAGGCGCTGACCTATCACGGCTACAAGCCGGTGGCCATGGCGGCTGTGCTGGAGTCACACGCCCGCTTGCTCGAGCGTCATCAACTGGTGCTGGTCGAGGGCGCGGGCTCGCCGGCCGAGATCAACCTGCGCGCCGGCGACATTGCCAACATGGGCTTTGCCGAGGCGGTGGACTGCCCGGTAATCCTGATTGCCGATATCGACAAGGGCGGCGTGTTCGCCCATCTGGTTGGCACCCTGGAGCTGCTCAGCCCGAGCGAACAGGCGCGTATCCAAGGGTTCGTAATCAATCGCTTTCGCGGTGATATCGCGCTGCTCAAACCAGGGCTGGACTGGTTGGAGCAGCGCACCGGCAAGCCCGTGCTCGGCGTACTGCCGTATCTGATGGATTTCCACCTGGAAGCCGAAGACGCCGTCGATACCCGGCAGCAGGCCAAGGATGCACAGGCGCTGCGCGTGGTGGTGCCGGTGTTGCCACGTATCAGCAACCACACCGATTTCGACCCGCTAAGGCTACACCCGCAGGTGCAACTGACCTTCGTCGGGCCGGGCCAGGCCATCCCGCCGAGCGATCTGGTCATCCTGCCCGGCTCCAAGAGTGTGCGCGCCGATCTCGCACGGCTGCGCGAGCAGGGCTGGGACGCGGCCATCACCCGCCACCTGCGCTACGGCGGCAAGCTGCTGGGCATTTGTGGCGGCCTGCAGATGCTTGGCCGGCAGATTCACGACCCGCACGGTCTGGAAGGCGCTGCCGGCAGCAGCGAGGGCCTCGGCCTGCTGGATTTCGAGACGCTGCTGGAGCCGGAAAAACAGCTGCGTAACGTCCGCGGTCGGCTGTGCCTGGAGCAGGCTGATGTCAGCGGCTACGAGATTCATGCCGGCGTCAGTCGTGGTCCGGGTCTCAACGGCGCCGTGCAGCTCGATGACGGTCGCAGCGATGGCGGTCTCAGCGCCGATGGCCAGGTGCTCAGCACCTACCTGCACGGCCTGTTCGAGCAACCCTCGGCGCTCGCCGCACTGTTGCGCTGGGCCGGGCTGCATGAGGTGCAGACGGTGGACTACCAGGCGTTGCGCGAGCGCGATATCGACCGCCTGGCGGACCAGGTGGAACTGCATCTGGATACTGAAAAACTCAGAGCGCTTTGCGGCCTGTAGGAGCGAGCTCTGCTCGCGAAGCTTTTATGTCCCGTACGCGAGCAGAGCTCGCTCCTACGGGAGAAATGAATGTGGATGGAAGCATGCTTGAATTGATCCTCGGCGGTGCCCGTTCCGGCAAGAGCCGGCTGGCGGAGAAGCTGGCCGACGAGTCTGGATTGGAGGTCGTTTACATCGCCACCAGCCAGCCGCTCGATGGCGAGATGAATGCGCGCGTCGCTCAGCATCGCGCGCGTCGCCCGCCGCACTGGGCGCTGGTCGAGGAGCCGCTGGCGCTGGCCCATGTGCTGCGCGAACAGGCCGCGCCCGGTCGTTGCCTGCTGGTGGACTGCCTGACCCTGTGGCTGACCAACCTGCTGATGCAGGACGATCCGGCTCGGCTGGCAGCCGAACGCGATGCGCTACTCGGCTGCGTGGACGAACTGCCCGGACGAATCCTGCTGGTCAGCAACGAAACCGGGCTGGGTGTGGTGCCGCTGGGCGAGCTCACCCGCCGTTATGTCGATGAGGCCGGCTGGCTGCACCAGGCGCTGGCCGAGCGCAGCCAGCGCGTGCTGTTCACAGTCGCCGGTTTGCCCATGGTGTTGAAGGGAGAGGCGTTATGAGTCTGCAATGGTGGCAAGGGCCTTGTCAGCCGCTCGATCATGTTGCGCGGCTCAAGGCCGAGACACGTCAGCAGCAATTGACCAAGCCGGCGGGTTCGCTGGGGCGGCTGGAGAGTCTCGCGATCCATCTGGCCGCATTGCAGGGGCGCGAGCGGCCGAGCCTGGACACACTGTCGATCGCCATCTTTGCCGGTGACCATGGCGTGGTGGCCGAAGGGATTTCCGCCTACCCGCAGGCGGTGACGGGGCAGATGCTGGCCAACTTCGTCACTGGCGGTGCGGCGATCAGTGTGCTCGCGCGTCAGTTGGATGCGGCGCTCGAGGTGATCGACCTGGGTACTGCCGAACCCTTGCCGCCGCTGCCAGGCGTGCGTCATCTGCAGGTCGGTGCTGGTACGCAGAACTTTGCCCGTGATCCGGCGATGACCCTGGCGCAGGTGATGATCTGCCTGGAGGCCGGTCGCGACAGCATCCAGCGTGCGCGCGCCAGCGGTTGCGATCTGTTCGTCGGTGGCGAGATGGGCATCGGCAACACCACCGCGGCGGCAGCGCTGGCCTGCTGGCTGCTGAGTTGCCCGGCGAGCGAGCTGGCAGGTCCCGGCACCGGGCTGGATGGCGCGGGTGTGGCGCACAAGGCGCGGGTGATCGATGCCGCGTTGGCCCTGCACTGTGCGCGGATCGACGGGCCATTGCAGGCGCTGATCCACCTGGGTGGCTTCGAGATTGCAGCGCTCACCGGCGCCTACCTGGCCGCCGCGCAGCAGGGTATCGCGGTATTGGTCGATGGCTTTATCTGCAGCGTTGCGGCCTTGCTCGCCGTGCGCCTGAACCCTGGCTGCCGCGACTGGCTGCTGTTCGCCCATCACGGTGCCGAGCCCGGTCATGTTCGTGTGCTGCAGGCGCTGGAGGCCGAGCCGCTATTGGAGCTGGGCTTGCGTCTGGGTGAGGGCAGCGGCGCCGCGCTGGCCGTGCCATTGCTGCGTCTGGCCTGTGCCCTGCATGGCCAGATGGCGACCTTCACCGAAGCGGCCGTCGCCGAAAGGCCGAGCTGATGCTGCATCTGGAATTGCTGCGTCACGGTGAAACCGAGCTGGGCGGTGGGCTGCGTGGCAGCCTGGATGATGCGCTGACCGAGCAGGGCTGGGCGCAACTGCGCGCAGCGGTGCAGGACGCCGGCCCCTGGGATAGCCTGATCAGCTCGCCACTGCAGCGTTGCGCGCGTTTTGCCGAGGAAATCGCGCTGGCCAATGCCTTGCCGCTGCACTACGAGGCGGATCTGCAAGAGCTGCATTTCGGTGATTGGGAAGGGCGCACTGCTGCACAGCTGATGGACAGCGATGCTGAAGCGCTGGGCTGCTTCTGGGCCGATCCCTATGCGTTCACACCGCCTAATGGCGAGCCGTTGCTGCAGTTCGAGGCGCGTGTGCTGGCTGCCTTGCGACGCTTGCAGCAGCGCCATGCGGGAGAGCGGCTGCTGCTGATCACCCACGGCGGCGTGATGCGCCTGCTACTGGCGCGCGCGCGTGGCCTGCCACGCCAGGACCTGCTGCAGGTCAACGTCGGCTATGCCCAGCGTTTTCGTCTGAGCCTGGATGCCGATGGGCAACTGGCGGAGTTGCCATGATCGCGTTGCTGATCGCCCTGCAGTTCCTCACTCGTCTGCCGGTCAGCCTGCCGGGCATGCCCACCCCCGAGCAGGTGGGGCGCTCGCTGCTTTGGTACCCGCTAGTGGGGCTGCTGCTCGGCCTGCTGCTGTGGGGCGCTCATCTGCTGTTGGGGCAGACACCGGCGTTATTGCAGGCGGCGATCATTCTGGCGTTGTGGGTGGGGTTGAGCGGCGGTCTGCATCTGGACGGCCTGGCCGATACCGCTGATGCCTGGGTCGGCGGTTTCGGTGATCGCGAGCGCACTCTGACGATCATGAAGGACCCGCGCAGCGGCCCCATTGCGGTGGTGGTGCTGGTGCTGCTGTTACTGCTCAAGTTCGCTGCGTTGTTCACGCTCCTGCAGGCCGGGCAGGGCATCTACCTGTTGCTGCTGCCCTGGCTGGGGCGCAGCCTGTTGCCGTTGCTGCTGGCAACCACGCCCTACGTGCGGGCCGGCGGGCTGGGTCAGGCCCTGGTCGATCATCTGCCGAGGGGGCAACTGCATTGGGTGCTGGGCGTGCATCTACTGGGCATGCTGCTGTTCGGCTGGGCGGGGCTGCTGGCGTTGGCCACGGCATTGCTGCTGTTCGTCTGGCTGCGCCGCGCGTTGCTGCTACGCCTGGGCGGCACTACCGGAGATAGCGCCGGTGCACTGGTCGAACTGGCCGAGTGCGCCGTGCTCCTGACGCTGGCCCTGAGTCTCTGATCTCAACTGTTATGGCGAGGCGGTGGGCAACTGTATGAGTGCCAATCGCCGATGCGGGTATATACCTGTATCCATGTTGCCGACCTCCTGTCTCTGTACCCAACTGCGCCGCGCCAGCCGCGGTGTCACCCGCCGTTACGACGATGCCCTCGCGGCCGTCGGGCTCGGTGCTGCGCAGTTTTCCCTGTTGCGTCATGTGCAGCGGCTCGGTCAACCGAGCATTTCCCTGCTCGCCGATGCCATGGGGCTCGATCGCAGCACGCTCGGGCGCAACCTGCGGGTGCTGGAGGAACAGGGGCTGGTGCAACTGGGAGAAGGGCGCGATTTGCGCGCTCGCGAGGTACGGCTCACAGAAGCCGGCCTGCAACGCATCGAACAGGCGCTGCCGCTGTGGGAACAGGTGCAGCGTGAACTCAATGCCCGGTTAGGCGCAGATCGCCGTGCCGAGCTGATGAGGCTGCTCGAAGAACTGGCCTGAAGGCCGCATCACTGCCTACACGGTCGCAGGCGACCGTCCGCTGGAGATACCGATGACAACTGCATGGCGTTCAACCACCTGGCTGCTGCTCGGCGCATCGCTGATCCTGGCGCTGTCGCTCGGCACGCGCCATGGCTTCGGCCTGTTCCTGCCGCCGATGAGTGCGGAATTTGGCTGGGGCCGTGAGGTGTTCGCCTTCGCCATCGCCCTGCAGAACCTGATCTGGGGTCTGGCCCAGCCGATCACCGGTGCACTGGCCGACCGTTTTGGCGCGCGCAAGGCCATCGTCATCGGCGGCGTGCTCTACGTGCTGGGTCTGGTGTGCATGGGCATGGCCGACTCGCCGCTGTCGTTGTCACTGAGCGCAGGTCTGTTGATCGGTATCGGTCTGTCCGGCACGTCGTTCTCGGTGATTCTCGGCGTGGTCGGTCGCGCCGTGCCGGTGGAAAAACGCAGCATGGCCATGGGCATTGCTGCGGCGGCCGGCTCCTTCGGTCAATTCGCCATGCTGCCGGGCACGCTCGGTCTGATCAGCTGGCTCGGCTGGTCGGCAGCGCTGTTGGCCTTGGGGCTGCTGGTGGCGTTGATGATTCCGCTGGCGGCGATGATCCAGGAGACGCCACTACCAGTGACCAATGGTCCGCAGCAGACGCTGGTCGAAGCGCTGCGTGAGGCCACCAGTCACTCCGGTTTCTGGCTGCTGGCGCTGGGCTTTTTCGTCTGCGGCTTTCAGGTGGTATTCGTCGCCGTGCACCTGCCGGCCTATCTGGTCGATCACCACCTGCCGGCGTTGACCGGTACTACGGTGCTGGCGCTGGTCGGCCTGTTCAATATCTTTGGCACCTACATCGCCGGCTGGCTCGGTGGACGCATGTCCAAGCCGCGCCTGCTCAGTGCGCTGTATCTGCTGCGCGGTGTGGTGATCACGCTGTTCCTGCTGGCACCGCTGACGCAGTGGAGTGCCTACCTGTTCGGTATCGCCATGGGCCTGCTGTGGCTGTCGACCGTGCCGCTGACCAACGGTACCGTGGCGACCCTGTTCGGCGTGCGCAACCTGTCGATGCTCGGCGGTATCGTCTTCCTGTTCCACCAGCTCGGTTCCTTCCTCGGTGGCTGGCTGGGCGGCTACCTCTACGACACCACCGGCAGCTATGACCTGGTCTGGCAGATCTCCATTGGCCTGAGTGTGATGGCTGCCGCGCTGAACTGGCCAGTGCGCGAGGTGCCGGTTGCGCGGTTGCAAGGTGCGCCGGCGTGAGCCACAAGGTACTGCTGATCACCGGCCTGACGCTGGGCCTTGGTCTACTGTTGGCGCTGGCCTGGTGGGGCTGGCGCCAGGGTGGGCTGGCGTTGCTGCAGTTGGGCGTCGGTATCTGCTAGTTGCTTGCGTCTGGGCCTGCGAGTAGCGTGGTGGAATCGCGTCATCGCCTGAGGTCACTGCCATGTCTGTTCGTCGTCTTGCCTGTTCCCTGTTGCTCTCCAGCCTGGCGTTGCCGGTGCTGGCCGCAGACTGCCCGGCCATGCTCCAGGGTGAGCTGCCCAAGCTGCGCGCCAAAGGTGAAAACATCGAGCTCTGTCAGTACGCGGGCAAGCCGCTGGTGGTGGTCAATACCGCCAGCTTTTGCGGCTTCACCCCACAGTTCAAAGGGCTCGAAGCGCTTTACCAACGATACAAGGATCAGGAATTGGAGGTATTGGGCGTGCCGTCCGACGACTTCCGCCAGGAATCCGCCGATAGTCAGGAGACGGCCACCGTCTGCTATGTCAACTACGGCGTGACCTTCGCCATGACCGAACCGCAGCCGGTTTCCGGTGCCAATGCCATCCCGTTGTTCAAGGGCCTGGCCGAGCAGAGCCGGCAGCCGCGCTGGAACTTCTTCAAGTACGTGGTCGACCGTCAGGGCAAGGTGGTGGCGAGTTTCTCCAGCCTGACCAAGCCTGACGATCCCGAGCTGATTGCGGCCGTCGAAAAGGCGATCGCCTCGCAACCCTGAGAGTCTCTGAACAGGCTCTGATTCCTCTCGCTTCACGGCCCTTCACCCATCTGGGCGATGGGCCGTGTCCGTCTGCCTGCCTAGACTGGCCAGGCGCCGGACGCAGTTCACCCGGCGTGCCCTACAAGAACAATAAGGAGGCACCCATGCGTCGCGTCTATACCGCTGCCCTTGCAACACTCGCTCTGCTTGGCGCCATCGAGGCCCAGGCCAACTACACCAAGACCAAGTATCCGATCGTGCTGGTACACGGCGTGACCGGGTTCAATACCATCGGCGGGCTGGTCAATTACTTCCATACCATTCCCTGGAACCTAGAGCGCGATGGCGCCCGGGTGCACGTCGCCAGTGTCGCTGCCTTCAATGACAGCGAGCAGCGCGGCGCCGAGCTGGCCCGGCAGATCGTGCCCTGGGCCGCAGCCGGAGGCGGCAAGGTCAACCTGATCGGCCACAGTCAGGGCTCGCCGACCTCGCGCGTGGCGGCTTCGCTGCGGCCGGATCTGGTGGCCTCGGTGACCTCGATCAACGGCGTCAACAAGGGTTCCAAGGTCGCCGACGTGGTGCGCGGCGTGCTGCCACCGGGTAGCGGTATCGAAGGTGGTGCCAATGCCATCGCCAATGCTCTGGGCGCGGTGATCAATCTGCTGTCTGGCTCGAGCAACCCGCAAAACGGTATCAACGCGCTGGGCACCTTGACCACCGCGGGCACCAGTGCGCTGAACAGTCGCCACCCGTGGGGCGTCAACACCAGCAGCTACTGCGCCAAGTCGACCGAAGTGCACAACGTACGCGGTCACAGCATCCGCTACTACTCCTGGACTGGTAATGCCGCCTATACCAACGTGCTCGATGCGGCTGATCCATTCCTGGCCTTCACCGGCCTGGTGTTTGGCAGCGAGAAGAACGACGGTCTGGTGGGCGTGTGTTCCACCTATTTGGGGCAGGTGATCGACGACAGCTACAACATGAACCACGTCGATGCGATAAACCACCTGTTCGGCATTCGTGGCTGGACCGAGCCGGTGTCGCTGTATCGTCAGCATGCCAATCGCCTGAAGAACAAGGGCGTCTGATCCCGGTGAACGCGGCGGGGCAACTCGCCGTAGTGAGGTCGCATGTCCAAATTCTTCAGTCTTTCCCTGGTTGCCGTGGTGGTCGCTGGTGGCCTTACCCTGTACTGGCGCTGGCCGGCAGCAGTGCCTGAAGCGCAGCCTGCTGCCACTGCCACTGCCACTGCCACTGCCGCCGTGCCGTCACGGCAGTCGTCGATCGAGCAGGCTTCGACTTCCCCCGCCAAGGCGCCCGCCGAGGCGCAGCCGCCAATAGCCGCGACCTTGCCCAGCCTGGCCGGTACCGAGGTGGATGGCCGGCTGCGTACCGACGCGGCCGGCAATCTGCTGCTGGATCTGGCGGTTCGCGATTACTTCGATTACTTCCTCAGCGCGGTCGATCATTCCGGGCTCGATGCGGTGATCGAGGCGTTGCTGGCCGATGCCGGCCGGCGCCTGCCGGAGCCTGCACTCGGGCAGATGATCAGCCTGCTCGGTGATTACCTGGACTACAAGCGTGCCAGCATGGCGCTGATGCAGCAGCCGTTGGATGCTCGGCAGCAGGTCGAGCCGCAGGCGCAGTTACAGGCTCTGCAGTCGGCATTCGCGCGCCTGGACGAGCTGCGCCGCGCACATTTCTCTGCAGCTGCGCAGGAAGCGCTGTTCGGCGCCGAACAGGCCTACGCCCGTTACACCCTCGATAGCCTGGCAGTGCAGCAGCGTGATGACCTCGGCGAGGCGCAGCGCACGCAATTGCTCGAACAGTTGCGTGAGCGTCTGCCCGACGCGCTGCGAGAAAGTGAGCAGCGCCAGCAACTGGCTTTGGAGCAATTGCAGCGCAGCGAGCAACTCTGGCGTGATGGTGCGGACGAGCAACAGGTGCGCGAGTTCCTGGCGATGACCTATGATCCGGACACCGTACAGCGCCTGCTCGATGAGCAGCGGCGCGAGCGCGGCTGGCAGCAGCACTACCAGGCCTATCGCAATGAATTGGCCAGCCTGCAGGGTCGTGGGCTGAGCGAGGCAGATGGCGAGCAACTGCAGCGCCAGTTGCGCGAGCGGCTGTTCAGCAGTGAAGACCGACACCGTGTGGAAACCTATGACGCCATTGCCGCGAAGCAACCGGAGCCGCTCGACCCCTGACGGATGTCGCCCATGAGCGAGCGCCTGCTCTTGGCTCAGCAGCGCCGAGGCTATCGCTCGCTGCGTTTCGTCGCCGAGCTGGAGGCGGGTTTTGCCGAGCATCGGGTGCAGCGCATTCGTCGGCGTCTGCCTCTGATTGCCCCCACTGCAGCGCTGTTCCAGCTGATCTATGCGCTGTTGGATTTTCTGCTGATGCCGCTGACGGTCAGTCTCTCGGTGCTACCGCTGCGCCTGCTCGCGCTGGCGGTGTTGGCGCTGTCCTTTTTCTACTGTCGCCGGATCGAGGCACCGCCTGCCAGGGTGCCATTGGTCTATGCCGCGGCCTACTGGGTCAACGGTGTCAGCGTCGCGTTGATCGTGCACCTGTGCTGGCAGCAGGGCGTGGCGATGCCCTACGATGGCCTGTTCCTCGTCCTGTTGTTCGGCTACGCCCTGCTTGGGCTGTCGTTCCGTGCGATCAGTCTGTGCAGCTGGAGCTTCTGCCTGTTGTTCATCGGTGTGGGTGTGCTGTTCGGCGAAACCGGCGGTGAGCTGGCCTACCAGGGCCTGTTTCTGTTCTGCGCCAACCTGATCGGCAGCGTCGGTGTTTATATGCAGGAGCATGGTCAGCGTGGCGCCTGGCTGAACCTGCGCCTGCTCGACCTGGCGCGCCAGCGCGCCGAAGCCGATGACGCGCGCAAGCTGCGTCTGTTGGCTGCTGCCAGTCACGATCTGCGCCAGCCGCTCAACGCCATGGGGTTGTACGCCGAACACCTAGTGGAGCAGGGCGGCGATCAGCAAACCCGGCGCATCAGCGCGCGTCTGGCCGCTTCGGTAGAGCAGTTGGGGCGTCTGCTGCAATCGTTGCTCGACTACACCCGCCTGACCTTGCCCGGTGGCGTGCAGGCCAGGCCACATGTGTTCGCCCTGCGCCCATTGCTCGAGCGGCTGATTGCCGAAGTGCTTCCGGAGGCGCAGCAACAAGGGCTGCAACTAGAGCTGCATTGTGACGAGTGCGGGGTGTACAGCGATCCGCTGTTGCTGGAGCGACTGCTGCGCAATCTGCTCAACAATGCGCTGCTGCACGCACAGGCGCAGCACCTGAAGCTGAGTGCGCGGCATGACGGCGACGCAATCGTGTTGGAGGTGGCGGACGATGGCCGCGGTCTCAGCGAGGCGGAACAAGCGTTGGTGTTCGAGGAGTTTCGTCAGTTGGACAATCCCGGGCGCAATGCCGAGCGCGGACTCGGTCTCGGCCTGGCCATCGTGCAACAGCTGGCCGAGGTGCTGGAGCACCCCTTGCAGTTGCACTCCCAGCCAGGTGCTGGCACACGCTTCGCCCTGCAGTTGCCGCTTGCTGAGGTGCCGGTACAAGCGCCACGTGTCGATGCTGCGCTGGCATTGCGCGGGCGCATCCTGTTGCTCGAAGACGACGCCACTGGGCGCGAAGCCCTGGCCGGCTTGCTGCGTCGCTGGGGTTGCCAGGTGCAGGCTTGCGCCGATCTGGCCGGTGCGCTGCAGGCCTTGCGTCAGGAGGCGCCGCAGCTACTGATCAGCGACTATCGGTTAGCCGAGCGGGGCGACGGGCTGCAGGCCATCGAGCGATTGCGCGAGGCGGCAGGGCAGATGTTGCCGGCGTTGCTGATCACTGCTGATCTGAGCCCAGAACTGCATGAACGCTGCCTGCCGGCGCACGTCATTCCTCTGGGCAAGCCCCTGTTGCCGGCGCGTTTGCGCCAGGTGCTGGCCACTCAGTTGCAGGCACGCCAGGCACTCACCTGATCACAGCCAGCCGCGCTGACGGGCGGCGCTGACGCAGGCGGTGCGTGTATGCACGGCGAAGGTTTCGAACAGCGCCTTGAGGTGCGTTTTCACCGTGTCTTCGGCCAGACCCAGTTCGCGGCTGATGGCTTTGTTCGGCAGGCCTTCTGCCAATAACTGGAGAATCTCCAACTGCCTGGGTGTCAGGGGTGATGAGCTGCTTGGCGCAGGCAGGGTTTCGCCCAGCAAGATGCGGGTCACCGCCTGGCGCAGGGCGTTGCCATCGGAGCTCTTGGGGATGAAGCCGAGTGCGCCGGCGGCCAGCGCCGCCTGCGCCTCCAGCGCGGAATCACTGGCGCTGAGAATCGCCACCGGCGTGTTCTCGCCGCGCACCAGCCAGCGCTGCAACAGCTCGATGCCGGGCTCGTCAGGCAGGCGCAGGTCGAGCAGGATCAGGTCATAGTCATGCTGACGCAAGCACTGCTCCGCTTCTGCAGCGCTGTGCGCGGTATGGATCTGCAGGTTCTGGCTCAGTGGCGACAAGGCCAGGGAGAGGCCGTCGAGAAAGATGCGATGGTCGTCGACCAGCAGCAGGCGAAGATTGTCGGGCAGGGTGGTGCAGAGGGCAGTCATGATGTTCTCACGCGGCTTTTATTGTTGTTCTGCCGCGTGAGTTTAGCCAAAGCCGAGCCTCGATTAGAAGCGGTAGCTGAGTGAAGCCCCCAGGCCATGAGCGCTGTTCTTGTAGCGCGCACTGTAGGTGCCACGGGTAGCGCTGACGTGGTTCACGTCCACCGACTCTTCCTGCAGGTAGGAGTAGGCCACGTCGATGGTCATGTCCTGGTTGGGGCTCCAGCCGGCGCCGACGCTGAAGATGGTGCGGTCACCGGAGGGCACGCGCGGCGAGCGGTCGACGTTGTTGGTCGGCGATTGGTCGATGGCGATACCGGTGCGCAGCGTCCACTGCGGGCTGACCTTGTACGACAGACCGACTGCATGGGCCCAGGTGTCGTGCCAGTTCTGCTCTTCGACGATGGTGGAGAGGTTGGCTGGCAGCGTCGCGGAGTCGTTCTCCACGCGGATTTCCTTGAAGCGGCTCCAGCGCGTCCAGGTGCTGCCGACATACAGCGTCAGCGCATCGCTCAGGTCGTGAGTGATGGACATATCCACCGACTCGGGCGTGGTCAGGTCCAGATTGGCGTCGTACTTGCCGGCGATACCGGCCAGCGCGCCGCTACCGGAAACGCGAGTATCGCCCTCCAGTTCGTACTTCACGCGCGAATGGTAGGTCACGCCTGCGCGGGTGTTCGGGGTGAACTCGTAGAGCACACCGACGTTGAAACCGACGGCGGTGTCGTCACCCTTGACCTTCACCTTGCCGTCATTGCTACCGGGGCTCAGCGGGTTGAGCACGGAGGAAGTGAGTTCGCCTTCGATGTGGTTGAAGGTCGGGCCGAAACCCACCGACAGCTTGTCATTGAAGCGATAGCTCAAGGTCGGCTGTACGGTGATCACCCGCACGTAGCTCTTGTCGGCGTAGTAGCGGCCCTGGAAGCTGCTCTCGTAATCGGTCATCAGGCCAAAGGGCACGTATACGCCCAGACCGAAGGCGACCTTGTCGTCCAGCGGTTTGACGTAATAGCCCATGGGCACCCCAGTGGTCGGCACCATATCGCCGTCGTTGCTACCTGACAGCGCCAGGGGGCCTGCGTTGGCGCTGGCGTGGCTGATATCGCTCTTGGCGTGAATCGCCGCCGCCCCTACATACACTTCGTCGCGCTTGAGGCGCGCCATGCCGGCCGGGTTGCCGAACACGGTGCTGGCGTCATCGGCGGACGATGAGCGTCCGGCGAAGGAGGTGCCCATGCCGGAAATGCTTTGTTCGTTGAGGGCGAAGCCACTGGCGAAACCATGGCTCGAGGTGGCGGTGATGGCGACGGCAAGACCGGTCTTGAGAAGACGTTTGCTCACGGGGAAGCTCCTGTGGTGAGGCGGGGGGGCGCACGCTACAGTTTTTCCTGACCCCTGCCAAGACGCTGAAGTTCCCTAAATAGAGCGTATTGTCGGACAATTGGTTTGATAATGTACGGATTTTCTAAATTAGATTTTCTGACTATTTGATCAGGCTACCTGGCTGACGGGCTCGATGCAGCGTTGCCAGGCATCGAGAAAATCATGTTGCCGAGCCTGGGGCTGAAAAACCTTGCACCATATTCGGCCCAAGGCCGGCAGATCATCGGCGGCTGGCATCTCGAGTTTCTCGCTTTCGACCAGCAGCCAGGCAATGGCCGTGGCGTAACGCAGATTGACCGTCAGCTCCACGTGTGGTGCTTCAAGGAAGGCGTGCTGGCTGGCGAGGCCACGTACACGGCTGGCAAGCTCGGGGTCGAAGGCCAGATGCCGGTCCCAGAGTATCTGGTGGCGCTGTTCACTGATGCGATACAGGCCGTGACCTTGCGGGGTGTCCAGCGCGCTGCCCAGTGCCGACTGACAGGCGGCAGCTCCCAGCAGCAGCGCTTCGGCCGTGGCGCTATGGCGTTCGAGATAGAGAAGGGTAGGGCGGATCACATGCTGGCTGAGATCGCAGGCGGCAATTCCCATGGCATCCTCGCGGAGGGTGCCGGTGGGGCCGGGCGCGTGGCAGCTTTTCTAGTGGCTCTTCGATAAAGGCCCCACCGGGAGCGGGGTTAGCCGCTCATTTTCAAGTCTAGTGCGATATTTAAGCTGTAAAGGTCTGTTTTTAAATTGATTCTTGATCTGAGTTATTGGGCATATTTCGATTGGTGCTTAAAACCTTCGATCAATCGCCCGTGGCTATCGGGCGTGTCGGATCGGTGATCCATTCGCTCCAGGACCCCGCATAGAGCGGTGCCAGTGGGTAACCAGCGAGGCTCATGGCGAACAGGTTGTGGCAGGCAGTGACGCCGGAGCCGCAATAGGCCACCAGGTTTTCCAGGGGACGTTCTCCGCGCAGCTTGTCGAAGCGCTCGCGCAAGGCGTTCGGCGCAAGGAAGCGGCCATCGTTACCCAGGTTGTCGGTGAACACGGCGCATTGCGCGCCGGGAATGTGCCCGGCGATTGGGTCGAGTGGCTCGACCTCGCCACGAAAGCGCGGCAGTGCTCGCGCATCGAGCAGGGTCAGGTCCGGGTTGCCCAGGCGCTGGGCCAGTTGATCGGCAGTCAGCAGCAGGCTGTTATCGGGCTGCGCCGTGAAATCACCGGGGGCATTGCTCGGTGCCGCTGTGGTCAGCTCCTGGCCGACTTCACGCCAGGCTTTCAGGCCGCCATCTAGCAGGTACAGGCCATCACGTTTGCCCAGCCACAGCAGCAACCACCAGGCGTGCGCGGCGAAGGCGCCGGGGCCATCGTCATACAGCACCACCTGGCTGTCCGCCCGCAGGCCGCAGCTGCGCAGGCGTTCGACCAGCGCGCTCGGGTCGGGAAGTGGGTGGCGGCCGGTGACGCCCTTGACCACCGGAGCGGACAGATCCTGTTCGAGATCGAGGAAGTGGGCGCCCGGTATATGCCCATCAAGGTAGCTGCGGCGGCCGTAGGCCGGGTCTTCGAGGGCGAAGCGGCAGTCCAGGATCAGCAGGTTTTCCTGTCCCAGACGTTGTTGAAGGTGTTCCGTGCTGATCAGTTGAGCGAGTGGCATGGTGTCTCCTGTGTCATAGCAGGGTTTGCGGCATCATACCGCCTAGCCTGCTATCCGATCCCCACGAAGAACCAGCCTGTTCAGCTTCATTCGGCAAAGCTGTGGCTCCAGCGGCGCAAGTCGTGGTCGATATTCGTGCGCTTTTGGCCCTTATTCGGTGCGTAATTAAATTGGGAAAACTCTGCTGTAGAGGCTTTTCAATCTTTTCTCACTGGGTGATGCACTAAAAAGTTTCATCAAGGCGACATTTTGATCTGTTTTGGTGCTTTGCTGCCTGCTAGAGTGCCGGCCACTTTGTCTCTGTGGTGTCGAGGTGCCGCATGTCGTTGTCCGTCGATTCTTTCCTGACGCGCCTGAAACAGCGCGATCCCGATCAGCCGGAATTCCACCAGGCGGTGGAAGAGGTGGTGCGCAGCCTGTGGCCCTTCCTCGAAGCCAACCCGCGCTATCGCGAGGCTGGCATTCTCGAGCGTATGGTCGAGCCGGAACGGGCCATCCTGTTTCGCGTGCCCTGGGTCGACGACCGTGGCCAGGTGCAGGTCAACCGCGGCTACCGTATCCAGATGAGTAGTGCCATTGGTCCGTACAAGGGCGGTCTGCGTTTCCACCCCTCGGTGAACCTGGGTGTACTCAAGTTTCTCGCCTTCGAGCAGGTATTCAAGAACTCGCTGACTTCGCTGCCCATGGGCGGCGGCAAGGGCGGTGCGGACTTCGATCCCAAGGGCAAGAGCGAAGGCGAGGTGATGCGCTTCTGCCAGTCGTTCATGAGTGAGCTGTACCGCCATATCGGTGCCGATCTGGACGTGCCGGCCGGTGACATCGGTGTCGGTGGTCGCGAGATCGGTTATCTGTTCGGCCAGTACAAGCGCCTGTCCAACCAGTTCACCTCGGTGCTGACCGGCAAGGGCCTGAGCTACGGTGGCAGCCTGATCCGCCCGGAAGCCACTGGCTATGGCTGTGTGTATTTCGCCGAGGAGATGCTCAAGCGTATCGACCAGGGCTTCGAAGACAAGCGCGTGGCCATTTCTGGCTCCGGCAACGTCGCCCAGTACGCGGCGCAGAAGGTCATGGAACTGGGCGGGCGGGTGATTTCGATGTCCGACTCCGAAGGCACGCTGTATGCCGAGGGCGGCCTCAACGACGAACAGTGGCAGTACCTGATGGAGCTGAAGAACGTGCGTCGTGGTCGTCTGCGCGAGATGGCTGAGCATTACGGTTTGCAGTTTCTCGCCGGGCAGCGTCCGTGGGGCCTGGCCTGCGACATCGCCTTGCCCTGCGCGACGCAGAACGAGCTGGACGGTGAGGATGCCCGCGTGCTGCTTAAGAACGGCTGCATCTGCGTGGCCGAAGGCGCCAACATGCCCTCGACCCTGGAGGCAGTGGATCTGTTCGTCGAGGCCGGCATCTGCTACGCGCCAGGCAAGGCCTCCAACGCCGGTGGCGTGGCCACCAGTGGCCTGGAAATGAGCCAGAACGCCATGCGCCTGCACTGGAGTGCTGGCGAGGTGGACGAGCGTCTGCACGGCATCATGCAGAACATCCACCATGCCTGCGTCCATCACGGTGAAGAGAACGGCCGCATCAACTACGTCAAGGGCGCCAATATCGCCGGCTTCGTCAAGGTCGCCGATGCGATGCTGGCGCAAGGCGTGGTCTGAGCTCATCGCTGTAGACTCGAGGCCCCGCGTGAGAACGCGGGGCCTCGTCGTTTCTGGCGGGGCTGTGCTGCTCGGCCGATTCAGGCATGCTGCCTGCCCTCACGCTCGCTACACAGGTCTTGGTTCTGCATGAAACGTTTTGTCTTGCTCGACAGCGCTCCGATCCCGGGTACGAATGGTGCGCTGAACCTGTTTGAGTATGGGGAAGACTTCGTCATCAAGATCGCCGGTGGTGATGGCGGGCAGCTGATGAATACACGCATGCACGGCTCGGAAGATGCCCTGGCCGCGATTCCCTGCAAGCAGATCGCTGGCCGTCCACAGGTGCGGGTACTGATCGGAGGTCTGGGCATGGGCTTTACCCTGGCCTCGGCGCTACAGCACCTTGGGGCTGACGCCGAGGTGGCGGTGGCCGAGCTGGTGCCTGGCGTGGTCGAGTGGAACCGTGGCCCGCTGGGGGCGAAGTCTGGTTATCCGTTGAATGACCCGCGTGCGGTGATCATTCAGGAGGACGTCGCCAAGGTGCTGCAGGTCGCCGAGCAGTGCTACGACGCGATCATGCTGGACGTCGACAACGGCCCCGAAGGGTTGACCCAAAAGGGTAATGACTGGCTGTACAGCATGGACGGCCTGCGTCAGTGCGCCAAGGCGCTGAGGCCCAAAGGCATGCTGGCGGTGTGGTCGTCCAGCGCCGACCGGGCCTTTTCGGAGAAAGTACGCAAGGCGGGCTTCAAGGGCGAGGCGGTGCAGGTGTATGCCCATGGCAACAGGGGCACGCGACATACCATCTGGATTGCCCAGAAGGTCTGAGCCTGCAGCCTTTCGATTTGCCTTGCCGTAGGGTGGGCCGGGCGGCGATCCGCTTCAGCCCACCAACTTGACGCGCTATCGCACCACCGTGAATGACCGCTCCGCCTTTTCGCTGTCATTCGCCGGTGGAATCTCGTCTCAGTGAATCTGCAGTTTGCCGATGCGATCGTTATCCAGGCTGCCGAAGTACAGGTAGTCGCCCACCGGTTTCACCGAGGTGACCATGCGCAGGTGCGTACCGCTGGTGTCATGCAGGCTACGGACGATCTCGCCGTTCTCGTTGAGGGCAATGGCGAAGCCGTAAGGGATCGCTTTCGGCCACAGCGCGCGCGGCAGTTTGGCCAGTTGCGCCTTGAGCCATGGGTGGCGATGGAGGAAGTCGGCGTCGGCCTTGCGCGGGGTCGGCAGTGCTACCCAGAAGGTGCCATTGCGGTCGCCCTGCAGGTTGTCCGGCAGGCCCGGCAGGTTGTCGATGAAGATGTCGTGCTGGCCGGCCTTGTCGCCCTTGAGCCAGTAGCGGGTGATGCGATAGCGATAGGTCTCGTTGACCAGTACGAAGTCCTCGTTCGCCGACAGGGCTACGCCGTTGGCGAAATACAGGTCTTTCAGCAATACGCGGGTTTCGCCGCTGGTCGGGTCATAGCTGAGCAGGCGACCGTGGGGGCGGGCCTCGAGCAGGTCGAGCAGGTAGTCCGGCTGTTCGAAGCGCGATGAGGCGTCGCTGAAGTAGATGGTGCCGTCGCTGGCGATGTCCAGGTCGTCGGTGAAGGCGAAACGCAGGCCTTCAGCCTCGGTGGTCAGCACCTTGATCGCGCCCTGCGGGTCGATGCTCAGCAGGCCCTTGTAGGCATCGGCGACGATCAGGTTGCCACTGGCGTCGAAGTTCATGCCCAGCGGGCGGCCGCCGGTGTCAGCGAAGGTTTCCAGGCTATCGTCTGCCAAAACGCGAACGATGCGGCCGTCATGCAGGCCGGCGTAGACCCGGCCCTGGCTGTCGACGGCGGTGTCTTCCGGACCATGCACCTGGCCGCGTGCCAATAGCTCGGCTTTCATCAGGGTGTCGTTGGGCTCCAGAGCGCCCGTCATCGCCGGGGCGGGCGCGGCGTCCCAGGGCAGTGGATCGATCGGGCTGGGGGTCAGGGCCAGGTAACTGGCCGCTGCGGCCAGCAGCATGACGATCAGGGCAAGCAGTTTCTTCAGCATTGTTGTTCTTCCGTGTCGGAGGTGGTGCGCGGCACAGATTACACAGTTCCGGTTATCGGCGGCAGGCTGCTGCCCCGTGCGCTGGCCTGGGCATATATACTGCGCGGCATTCTAGACGGGAGAGCCGCGTGGCTAACGACATTCACTGGATTCTTGACGACGCCAGCCTGGCTGAGCATTGCGCTGTCTGGCAGGCGCTGCCCTTCGTCGCGTTGGACACCGAGTTCATGCGCGTCGACACCTTCTATCCCATCGCTGGGTTGCTGCAGGTCAGCGGTGGCGACGGCGCCTATCTGATTGACCCCTTGCGTATCAGCGACTGGCGGCCGTTCGCCGCGCTGCTCGAAGCGCCGGGCGTGGTCAAGGTACTGCATTCGTGCAGTGAGGATCTGGAGGTCTTCCTGCGCCTGACCGGCAGCTTGCCGGCGCCGCTGTTCGATACGCAATTGGCGGCTGGTTACCTCAATCTCGGTTTCTCCATGGGCTACTCGCGCCTGGTACAGGCGCTGCTCGATATCGAGCTGCCCAAGGGCGAAACCCGCTCCGATTGGCTGCAGCGGCCACTGTCCGAACTCCAGGTGCGTTACGCCGCCGAGGACGTCTCGCACCTTGTCGAGGTGTACCGCGCCCTGATGGCCCGCCTGGCGCCGCAGAAGGTCGAGTGGATTCTGGAGGACGGTGCCGAGCTGGTCGCCAATCTCGGTCGTGAGATCGCCCCGGAAGATGCCTGGCGCGATGCCAAGCTGGCCTGGAAACTATCGCGCCAGCAGCAGGCCGTGCTCCGCGCGCTGTGCGCCTGGCGCGAGCGCGAGGCGCGCGCGCGCAACCAGCCACGCAATCGCATCCTGCGTGAGCATTCGTTGTGGCCGCTGGCCCGTACCCAGCCAGATAACCTGGTGGCGCTGGCGCGCATCGAGGACATGCACCCGAAAACCGTGCGTCAGGACGGGGAGACACTGCTGCAGCTGATTCGTGATGCCGCGGCGCTGCCGCCCGAGCAGTGGCCCGAAGCCTTGCCCGAGCCGTTGCCAGTCGAAGCCTCCGCGCTGTTGAAGAAGCTACGCGCCGTCGGCCAGCGCGAGGGCGAGCGCCTGGATATCGTGCCCGAGCTGATGCTGCGCAAGAAAACCCTGGAGGCCCTGCTGAAAAGCGGCTATCCCAATGGTCCTTATCAATTGCCCGACTCCCTGCGTGGCTGGCGCCGGGAGCTGATGGGCCAGGCGCTGCTTGACTGCCTGGCCGCTGAAGGAGAATCCGCGTGAAACGCATCTGTTCCATCTACAAAAGCCCGCGCAAGAACGAGATGTATCTCTACGTGCTCAAGGCCGAGGCTCTGACACGTGTACCCGAGGGGCTACTCGCGGTGTTCGGCCCGCCCGCGCATGCCTTCGATCTGGTGCTCAGCCCGGAGCGCCAGTTGGCTCGCGAGGACATCGCCCAGGTGCTGGAGAACCTCGACAAGCAAGGCTATCACCTGCAGATGCCGCCCCCCGAGGAGGAGTACATTCAGCATCTGCCCGATGAACTGCTGCGCCGTAACGATCCGGTGTAAGCCATGCGCCTGCTGATCGCCGAAGAAGAGCATGCGTTCTACGCCGAGCGTATTCGTAGCGCCTGCCCTGAACTGCAACTGGTCGCCGGCGCACAGCTCGAACAACTGCGTGTGGTCGCCCGTGGCTGCGACCTCTGGCTGGGACAGCCCGACCTGCTCGCGCCCTTGCTGCGCGACGGCGTGCGCCCGCAGTGGCTGCAATCGACCTGGGCCGGCATCACGCCGCTGCTGGCGGAGGGATTACCGCGCGACTACCGCCTGACCCGCGCTGTCGGCATCTTCGGTCAGGTGATGGCCGAATACGTGCTCGGTCATCTGCTGGCCCATGAACGGCGCCTGTTCGCCCGCCTTGCGGCGCAGGTCGAGCAGCGTTGGGATCACCGCCTGCCGCGCAGCCTGCGCGGGCGCCGCGTGTTGGTGGTCGGTTGCGGTGATATCGGTCAGGCCGTCGCCGAGTTTCTCCAGCCTTTCGGCGTGGAACTGCGTGGCGTCGCCAGTCAGGCGCGTGAGCAGGAGCCGTTTCTCGACGTGGCGGCGATGGATCAACTGCCTCATCTGGTCACTTGGGCCGATTACGTGGTCAACCTGCTGCCGGACACGCCGGCCACGCGCGATCTGTACGATGCGCGGTTGCTTGCCCATTTCCGCCCAGAAGCGGTGCTGATCAATGCCGGGCGCGGTGTCGCCGTGGTCGATGCCGATCTGGTCGCCGCGCTCGAGCGCAACCAGTTGGCCGGCGCGGTGATCGACGTCTGTCGCGAAGAGCCGCTGCCGTCCGCTCATGTGTTCTGGAATGCACCGCGCCTGCTGCTCACCGGTCACAGCTCGGCGCCCACCGACCCGGCGCTGATGAGTGAGCTTTTCATCGACAACCTGGCGCGCTGGCAAGCGGGAGAGCCGTTACGTGGTGAAGTGGATTTCGCTCGCGGTTACTGAACATCGAGGCGGTGTGCATGGCGCACCTTACTTCTGGTGGCTCCCCATGACCCGCCATTCGGCATGCGCCGCTTGGCCAGGGCTGGGGCTCAAGCTAGACTGCCGCGCTTTTTTCGCCTGAGTCCATACCGCTGCCATGGCCGCCAACCTCGAACCCTTCTGGAAACGCAAGACCCTCCCCCAGCTCGATCCGGGGGAGTGGGAGTCGCTATGCGACGGCTGTGGCCTGTGCTGCTTGCAGAAGCTCGAGGACGAGGACGATGGCGCCGTCTACTACACGCGCATCGCCTGCAAATTGCTGGACTTGCAGACGTGCCGCTGCAGCGATTATCCCAACCGGGTCAAGCATGTGCCTGACTGCATTCAGCTCACCCCGGCGCAGGCCGATCAGTTCCAGTGGCTGCCGCCGACCTGTGCTTATCGCCTGGTCAGCGAAGGCAAGGACCTGCCACATTGGCACCATCTGGTCTCAGGCGACCCGGACGCCGTGCACGCCGAGCGCATTTCCCAATCAGGACGCATGCTCAGTGAAAACAGCGTGGCCGAAGACGACTGGGAAGATCATCTGATTTTCCGCGCGGGTTGATTGCAGCGCGGCTTCGTGGCAAATCTGTCTCCCGTTAATGGAATTTGCCCTGTGACGCCGCTGTCATATGCCGTCACATCCCGCATCAGGAGTTTTGCTCGATGTCCCTTCGCTTGCCGTTGTACGCGTCTCTGCTGCTTCTGAGTCTGCCGGCCTTCGCTGCCACGCAGAAGGTCGATCTGGATTACCGGGTGCGCTTTCTGCCCGAGAGCAATCAGGCCGAAGTCAGCATCACTCTGGAGAAGGGCGAGTACGTGCGCAGCCTCGACTTCAATCTTGGCGAAGAGGGGCGTTTCAGCGATTTCCAGGCCGATGGCCAGTGGTCGCAGGAGGTTGCCGGGCGCGGCAAGTGGCAGCCGGGCGAGGGCAAGAGCGTACTGAGCTACCGCGTGCTGATCGACAGCGAACGCAAGCCGGGTCGCTACGACGCCAGGATGACTGACGACTGGGCATTGTTCAGGGGGGACGACCTGATTCCGGCGGCCAAGCTCGATCAGCAGAACAAGACCGAGCTGGTGGCGCGCCTGCAGTTCGATCTGCCCAAGGGCTGGAAGAGCGTGGAAACCGGTTGGCCGCGCATCGGCAAGAACCGCTTTCGTATCGACAACCCGCAGCGCAAGTTCGACCGCCCGACCGGCTGGATGCTGGCCGGCAAGCTGGGTACCCGTCGCACTCGCCTGGGTGATACCGAAATCGCCATCTCCGCGCCGGTCGGCGAGGGCATGCGGCGCATGGATATCATGACCTTCCTCACCTTCGTCTGGCCGCAGATGCAGCAGGTGTTCCCGCGCGACCCGGACAAGCTGCTGATCGTCGGCGCTGGGGATCCGATGTGGCGCGGCGGCCTGTCGGCGGCCAATTCCTACTTCATGCATGCTGACAGGCCCTTGGTCAGCGAGAACGGCACCAGCTCGCTGGTGCACGAACTGGTGCACGTATTCGGCCGCATCTATGGCCGCGAGCGCAGTGACTGGATCGCCGAAGGCCTGGCCGAGTACTACGCCATCGAATTGATGCGCCGCGCCGGGGGTATCAGCGAAGACCGTTACCAGAAGATCCGCGAGCAGCTGATTCGCTGGAGCAAACCGGTCAACAGCCTGCGTACCGACAATGCCAGCGGTGCTGTCACTGCGCGTGCGGTGCTGCTGTTGCAGGAACTGGACCGGGAAATCCGCCAGAAGACCAAGGACAAGGGCAACCTGTCGCTGGATGACGTGACCCGTGGTCTGATGCGTCTGGACAAGGTCAGCACCAAGGACTTCATCGACATCACCGAAAACGTCATCGGTGGGCCGTCGAAGACGCTGGATACGCGGTTGCTGCGTTGAGTGTTACCGCTTCGCTCCCTGTCTGCTGGTTCGAGTCAGAACAAGGGGCCGGAGCGGGTATTGTTACCTTTGGCCAGGCGGTCGTAGAGCACCACGTTGACCGTCGCGGCCAGGTTCATGCAGCCCTGAGTAGGGATGTACACGACTTCAGCGCCACACCAGTCGAGAATCTCCTGCTGCAGTGAGCCGTCCTCTGGGCCGAAGATGTACAGCGCCCGGTCGGGATGGGTATAGGCGGGCAGGGCGCGTGCATCATCGACCAGTTCCACTGCCACCGGGGTGCAACCCAGCGGCAGGATCTTGCGCAAATCGTCGATGTTGATCAGCGGGATATCCTGATGAACCTTCTTGGTGTCGGTGATGAAATCCTTGGCGCGGTCGTAGCGGGTGCCGGTGTAGAACACCGAGCTGACGTCATAGCAGCCCGCCGCACGCATGATGGAACCGACGTTTTCCGGTGATTTCGGGTTGAACAGGCCGATGCAGGCGTATCTCTTGTTGGCCACGGTGGCACTCGCAAAAGCGCCGATTATACGGTGCCGAGTGCCACGCCCTAGTCCTTTTTCAACAGGCTGGCCAGATCGCCAAAGGCCTTGTAGGTCGATTTGGCAGCCTGAGGGCTGGCAGTGGAGCCTTCGGCGAAATACTGCTGGTCGGTGTAGCGCGAGTGTTCGTTGTCATGACAGAACAGGCACAGCAGCTCCCAGTTGGAACCATCGGCCGGGTTGTTGTGGTGGTTGTGATCACGGTGATGCACGGTCAGTTCGCTCAGGCGCTTGCCAGAGAACTCGCGGGCGCAGCGGCCGCAGACATGGGGATACATTTTCAGCGCTTTCTGCCGGTAGCCTTCTTCGGCCTGGGCGGACAGGTAGTAGCGGTTGTTATTGGTGCTCATGGCAGAACCTGTTATCGGGAGGTGAACGCTTGACTGGATATGTTGCCAGAATAGAACGAAAGCCAGCTGCACAGGAGATATGTCATGCGCTTGCCTATGTTCGCCGTGATGATTCTGGCCTCCAGCCTTGGCGGCTTGGCCTGGGCTCAGGAACCGATGCGCATGCCGTCCGCGCCTGGGGCAGGTGCGCCGGGCACTGCGACGCCACAGCCTTACGGCCAGCCTTCCACGCCCACTACGATCAAGCGCCAGGGATCGGCGCCCCTCTTACCGCCGCCCCAGGGACAAACGCCCCCAGGGACTGCGCCGAAATCCACTGGCGATCAATCGATTCCGCAGCTCGATGAGCAACTGCGCCGCAATAGCCAGGGGCTGGACGGGCAGCGCAAGGCGGAGTGATCGGCGTAGGAGCGGCTTCAGCCAGCGATGCTGGGGAGTCGCTGCTGAAGCGGAATGCCGCCCAACCGCTCCTACGGGTGTGCTATCCCTAGCACACGGAACAGGAAGGCGTACTCCAGCGCCACATCCTTGATGCCCTGATAACGCCCACTCATGCCGCCATGGCCAGCGCCGAGGTCGGTCTTGAGCAGCAGCAGATTGCTGTCGGTCTTGTCGCGGCGAAGTTTGGCCACCCATTTCGCAGCTTCCCAGTACTGCACACGGCTGTCGTTGTAACCGGCGACAGCGAGGATGGGAGGATAAGCCTGGGCGCGCACATTCTCGTAGGGCGCGTACGCCTTGATGCGCTCGAAGACCTCGGGCTGATTCGGGTCGCCCCATTCGTCGTATTCAGTGACGGTCAGCGGCAGTTCCGGGTTGAGCATGGTGTTGAGCACGTCGACGAAGGGAACTTCTGCGATGGCAGCAGCGAACAGGTCGGGGCGCTGGTTGAGCACGGCGCCGATCAGCAGGCCGCCGGCGCTGCCGCCGCTGATTGCCAGTTGCGCGGGGGTGGTCAGGCCCTCGGCAATCAGGCGTTCGGCGCTGGCGATGAAATCGCCGAAGCTGTTCTGTTTGTGCTCGAGCTTGCCGGCACGGTACCAGGCTTCGCCCATCTCGCCGCCACCGCGGATATGCGCGATGGCGAAGACGAAACCGCGATCCAGCAGGCTCAGGCGGGCGTGGGAGAACCAGGGGTCGAGGCTCGCGCCATAGGCGCCGTAACCATAGAGATAGAGCGGTGCAGGTTTCCCTGCGGCGAATACCTCGCGCCTCGCCACCAGGCTGATCGGTATCTGCGTGCCGTCGGCCGCAGTGGCCCAGAGACGCCGACTTTCATAGGCATCGGCATCGAACGGACCTTCTACCGGTGTCTGCTTGAGGACCTGCTGAGCGCCCGTGGCCAGTTCCAGTTGGCGCACTTGCGCGGGGCGGTTCAGCGCTTCGTAGCGCAGACGGATCACCGTGCTGTGAAACTCCAGGCTGTCCTGCACGTAGAGGCTGTAAGCGGCGTCCGGTAGTTGCACGCGATAGGCTTCGGCGCCCTGCGGCTGCACTTCGAGAATCGGCAGGCCGCCTTCACGCAGGGCGAGGACGATAGCGCGCTGTTTCAGCGTGGCGCCTTCGAGCATCACCTGCGGGTCATGGGCGCGAATCTGTTGCCAGTGCGAACGTTGCGGCTGCGCCTCACTGGCGCGGTAAAGCGCGAAGTTGATGCCAATCTGATTGCTGCGAATCAGCCAGCACCACTGGCCATCCAGCATGCCGTGATCGACATCGTATTCGTGGCCTTCCTCACGCGGTGCCAGGCAACTGAAGTCGCCCTGCGGCTGCTGCGCGTCGAGCACCCAGACCTCGCTGGTGGTCTTGCTGCCCAGTTGCAGTATCAACTGGCGCTCGGAGCTGGAGCGGTAGCAGTGCAGGAAGAAGCGGCCATCAGCTTCCTCGAATACGGCTTGCGCAGCGGTGTCGCCGAGGCGGTGACGGTAGAGCTTGTAGGGGCGATGGGTATCGTCCAGTTCGGTGAAGAACAGCGTCTGGCTGTCGTTCGCCCAGGTCATGCTGCCGTCGCAGTCGTCGAAGGGCAGTTCGCTGATCTGGCCGCTTCCCAGCTCCTTGACGAACAGGCGGTAGATTTCCTCGCCGCTGCTGTCGAGGCTGTAGGCCAGGCGCTGCTGGTCGGGGCTGATGCTGAACGCACCGACGGAAAGAAAGCCGCCACCGGCCAGTTCGTTGGGGTCGAGCAGCAGCGCTTCACTGGCCGCGTCGACATCCAGCGAACCATCGGCAGGGCGACGGCAACGATAGTGCCGCGGATATTCGTCTCCGGCGGTGGTGCGCTGGTAGTAGAGGTAGTCGCCCCAGGGCGTCGGCAGCGACAGATCGGTCTCGCGAATGCGCCCCTTGATCTCCTCGAACAGCTGCTCGCGCAGGGCCTGTTGCGGTTCCAGCACGGCATCCAGGTAGGCATTTTCTGCCTGCAGGTGCGCCAGCACCTCGTCGCTGTCGCGGTTTTCCAGCCAGTGATAAGGGTCGTTGCCGGCTTCCTGGCGGGCGATGGGGGCAGAGGACATGGCGTGGCTCCAGAGAACGAGAGGGCGACGGCAGGGGCGCCGCGCTGGGCAAAAGCCGCTATCATAAGCGCCCCTTTGCCAGACCTGCCACGCCGGCGCCTGCTTATGATGAATGAAAACGACTACCTCCTGGCCTGGGCGGCCTACGGGATTGCTGCCCTGGGTTGCCTGTTGGTGTGGATGCGCCTGACCAGCTGGATGTGGCGTTACCTGCGCGAGCCGCTGCGGGTGTTGATGGCCGTGCTGCTGTTCAGCCCGACCATCGTCGACCCGGCGCGCGAACTGTTCGCGCCCGCCCTCGCGGTTACCGCCATGGATATATTGCTCAAGGTTGGCAACAACGCCTGGCGCGCGGTCGCTGATCTGGCGCTCTATAGCCTGATCGCGCTTGCCGTGTATCTAGTGTTCGTCGCTGTTCGCTGGCCCATCGAGCGTTGGTGGAAAGGGCGTCAGAGCGAGCATGTAACCGAGCCCGACGAAGACCCGCGCACCTTGCGCGAGCGCATGGAAGAGGACGACGACCTGCCAATTCGTGACTACGGGCGTGATCGCTCGGGGCGTATGGAACCGCGTATTTGATCTGACCCCTTGCGCCTGCCGGCCCAGGCGTTCAGCATGATGGCCTTGTGCAAGGGAGGCCCGATGGATTGTGTGTTCTGTGCCATTGCCGAGCGACGGCTACCCGCTCATCGTCTGTATGAAGATGAAGATTTCATCGTATTGCTGGACATCTTCCCGATGCGTCCGGCCCATGTGCTGATCGTCAGCCATGTGCATGCGCCCTTTCTACGTGATCTGCCGCCACCGGTACGTGAGCGTCTGTTGACGCTGGCCGAGCGTATCGCTGCTGCGCTGCGCGAGGCTGGCTTTGGTAAGAACGGCATCAACCTGCTGATCAATGACGGCCCGGATTCCAATCAGCACGTGCCCCATCTCCATTTACACCTGATTCCACGTCGGCCGGGTGACCTGCCGGCGCTGCTCTGGCGATTGCTGGTGCGTTTTCTGCCAATGGGCCGCAAGCGAATCGAAGCGCGTCTGCAAGATGAAGCCGAGCGCCTGCGCCTGATCCTCGGCAAGGAGAATTGATTCGATGTGCGAATTGCTCGGCATGAGCGCCAATGTACCCACCGATATCGTGTTCAGCTTTACCGGGTTGATGCAACGTGGTGGCCGCACCGGGCCGCACCGTGATGGTTGGGGGATCGGCTTCTACGAAGGGCGCGGTTTGCGTCTGTTCCAGGACCCGCGGGCGAGCAGCGAATCCGAGGTGGCGCAGCTGGTGCAGCGCTACCCGATCAAGAGCGAAGTGGTGATCGGCCATATCCGCCAGGCCAACGTCGGCAAGGTCTGCCTGGTCAACACCCATCCCTTCAGCCGTGAGTTGTGGGGGCGTAACTGGTGTTTCGCCCATAACGGGCAGCTGGCGGGCCTGGAAGGCTCCACTACCTTCTACCGACCGGTCGGCGAGACCGACAGCGAGGCGGCGTTCTGCGATCTGCTCAACCGCGTGCGTCGCGCCTTTCCCGAACCGGTATCGGTGGAAATGCTCCTGCCGGTGCTGGTGGCGTCCTGTGCCAGTTACCGCAAGCTCGGCGTGTTCAACTGCCTGCTCAGCGATGGCGACTGGCTGTTCAGCTTCTGCTCGACCAAGCTCGCGCATATCACCCGCCGCGCGCCGTTCGGCCCTGCGCAGCTCAAGGACGCGGATCTGAAGGTGGATTTCCAGTCAGAGACCACGCCCAACGACGTGGTGACCGTCATCGCCACTGAACCTTTGACCGACAACGAACAATGGTCGCTGTACCAGCCGGGCGAATGGCGCCTGTGGCGCCGCGGCGAATGCATTACTCACGGCAAGGCCTGAACTCATGCTTAGAAGCTACCTGCGCCTGACGCTGTTCGCTTTCGGTCTGTTGCTCGGCGTGCAGGTGCCGGGCTTCGTCGATGACTACGCCAAGCGGGTCGAGGCTCATCGCCTGGAGTCGCAGCAGAGTCTCAAAGGCTTTCAGGAAACGGCGCGCAATTTCTTCAAGGGCGATATGGACGCGCTGGTGGCGCACTACCGCGTCAGCGATGACCCGGTGATGCGCAGCGATGCCAAGAGCGTCGGGCACCTGGTGCAGCGCTCCGCCTTGCTCGAACGCGAATGGCAGGCCATGCAGGGGCCCTGGTACTCCCAGGCCTGGCACCTGGCGACTGGCGCGGATCACGAGCTGTTCGAGGAAACCCTGCAGGCTTACCGTTATCAGGTGCTGTTTACCCCGGATGCGATTCTCTGGGGTGTGATCAGCGCGCTGCTGCTGGCCTGGATGGCGGAGGTGCTGGTGGTGCTGTGCGGCTGGATGTTCGGCGCAGGGCAGACCAGGCGCGCTCAGCAGCGCCACTGGCGCTGAATACCAGGCCAGGGAATCGGGCAGAACGCCGGCTCAGTAGCCGAGTGCCAACTCCGGTCCCAGGTAGGCATTGACCTGGAGAATATCGTCCTCGCCGAGCAGGCCGACCGCAGCGGCCAGTTGCAGGCGTGCGAGCAGATAGCGAAGTTTGGCTTCGAGCAGATCTCGGCGGGCGATGAACACCTGTTCCTCGGCGTTGAGGATATCGACATTGGTACTGGAGCCCGCGAGAAACCCCTTGCGCGCCGAATCCTGTGCCCGCTCGCTGGAAATGACGGCCTGCTGCAGGGCGCGAATACGCGCCTGGCCGCTCTGCACGCCGCGGAACTCACGGGTTGTGGCGGAGAACACTTCCTCGCGGCTGGCATTGACTTCTTCCCCGGCCTGTTCACGGCTCGCGGTGGCCTGGCGCACCCGCGCGCTGACGCCGCCGCCGGAGTAAAGCGGCATGGTGAACTCCAGGCCGATGGAGCTGTAGCGGTTGGTCTGGTTGATGGTGGAGAGCGAATCGCTCTCGCTGTCGGTATAGCCCAGTACCAGGTCAAGAGTGGGCCAGTGGGCGCTGCTGGCGCGTTTGACCTCCTCTTCGGCGAGGCCATGATTGAGCTGGCGTGCGCGCAGCGAAGGGTTGTTCAATTGCGCCTTCTGTAGCCAGTCCTGGAGGTTGTCCGGTTGCAGGGGCGGGGTAGGAAATTCCGCGTGCAGGGTGGCGAGTTGATCCGGGTTGTTGCCGAGCAACTCCTGCAGCAGGCGCAGGGCGACCACCAGATTGTCTTCGGCTTCGATCACGCCGGCCTGCGCCAGATCACGTCGGGCGGTGGCCTGGTCGACGTCGGTGATGGTGCCGTCGCCCAGATCGAAGCGGCGCTTGGCAGCCGCAACCTGCTGCTCGAAAGCCTTGAGCTTGGCGCGCGAAAGGTCGATGGTCTCGCGCGTCAGCAACACGTCGAAGTAGCGGCTGGCCAGGCGCACGGCAACGTTCTGCGTCTTGGCATCGAATACCGCTTCGCTATAGCTGGCGCGCTGCTTGCCCTGGCGGTACTCGACCATTTTCTGGCGGTTGTACAGCGGTTGACGCAATTGCAGGCTGAGGTTTTCCGAGTCGTAGTCCAGATCGTTCTCGATGCGCTGGCCAAAGGCATTCTGTTGCTCCTGGGTGCCGTCGACCTGGCTTTTGCTGGCTCTGGCAGTGATCTGCGGCAGCAGCCCGGCCCTGCCGATAGCGGGGTTTTCCAGACCAGCGGCACGCTCGTGGACGGCGGCGCGATAGGTCGGGCCCTGCAGTTGCAGCAATTCCCAGGCCTGTAACAGGTCCATGGCGTGGGCGGGCAGGCAGGCCAGGCAGCAGAGGCCTGACAGTATCTGGCGTACGAGCATGTCATTGCTCCTTGAAGGCCCCGTCGATACGGTCGAGCATGGGCTTCATCAGATAGCTCATCAGGTTGCGTTCACCGGTCTTGATCGTCACGGTGGCCGGCATGCCGGGGCGAATGCGATTGCTGCCCAGCTTGTCCATGCCATCGGCGGTGACCTCGATCTCGGCCAGGTAGTAGGGCTGCTTGTTGGTCTCGTCGATAAGGCGATCGGCGGAAATCGTCAGTACGCGGCCGGGGATGTTCGGCGTCTGCGCGTGATTGAACGCGGGGAAGGCGATGTCCACCGGCAGTCCCGGTTGCATCTTGTCGATGGCTTGTACCGGCACCATGGCATCGACCTGCAGCGGCTCATTGGCCGGCACCACGTCCATGATTCGCGAGCCGGCCTGGATCACCCCGCCTATGGTGGAGGCGGACAGTCCCAGTACCACGCCATCGATGGGCGAGCGGATCACCGTGTTGCTGACTTCGTAGTCCAGCGCCCGCAGGCGGTCGGCGAGGGCGGCGGCCTCTTTCTGCATATCGCTGAGCTGTGATTGCACTTCCTGCTGGTAATTCTGTTCAAGTTGGAGAATGCGCAGTTTGAGCTCGGCGATCTGGTTGCGCGTACGCCCTGTGTCGGCGATGTTCTGCGCCAGCGAGGCGCTCAGTTCGGCGGCGTTGCGTTCCAGTTCGAGCATGCGGTTGCGCGTCACATAACCTTCCGCCGCCAGGCTGCGCACCCCGTCGAGTTCCTGGTTGAGCAACCTGATCTGCGCGCTGCGCGAGTGCTGTACCTGGCGCAGGCCCTTGAGCTGTTCCTCGGCGCCGAGGATGTTCTCGCGGAGAATCTCGGCTTCGCCGGTCAACGCGGTGCGGCGGGTAGTGAACAGACGTTGTTGCAGGGCGACGGAGGCATGCAGGCGTGGGTCGTTGGCGAATCGGCTGAGCAACTCGGGATCGAACTCGACCTGTGTGGCGCCGTCACGCTCGGCCTGCAAGCGACTTTTCACCGTGCTGACCACTATGTATTGCGCGCTGACCATGCCCTGCTCGGCGATGGCACGGGTGGCGTCCAGCTCGATCAGTGGCTGGTTGCGTTGCACCAGATCCCCCTCGCGCACCAGGATGGCGCCGACCGAGCCGCCGGTCAGGTGCTGGATGGTCTTGCGGTTGTCGGTGACGTTGACCGTGGCATTGGCCACCACCCCGGCATCCAGCGGCGCGAGAATGGCCCAGAGAATGAATCCACCGAAGCCTGCGAGCACCAGCGACAAGCCCCAGCGACTCGGTTTGCCGTCGTCCATGTCAACCGTGCAGGGGCTATCCGTCAGTATCAGCCCCTTGCTTTCGAACTGCAGATCGGACATGGCATGTCACTCCTTGGCCCTTACCGAGGCCAGGGTCGGCGACCCCTTGCCGGTGGGGATCACGTTGGCCTGGCGCAACGCAGCGAATACCTCATCGCGGCTGCCGAACATCTGCACAGCGCCTTCGCGCAGTACCAGCACCTTGTCCACCATGTTCAGCACGGTGGGGCGGTGGGAGATCAGCACCAGGGTCTTGCCGCGTTGCTTGAGGTCGAGCAGCGCTTGCAGCAACGCCGCTTCGCCGACGTCGTCGAGGCTGGCGTTGGGCTCGTCGAGGACGATCAGCGATGGCTCGCCGTAGAGTGCACGGGCCAGGCCGATACGTTGCTTCTGCCCGCCGGACAACGAGCCGCCGTCGGCGCTCAGGTGGGTGTCGTAGCCTTGTGGCAGGTGCAGGATCATCTCGTGCACACCGGCCTGCCTGGCGGCAAGGATCACCGCCTCGCCGTCGATTGCGCCGAAGCGCGCGATGTTCTCGGCGACGCTACCCTCGAACAACTCGACGTCCTGTGGCAGGTAGCCGAGCCAGGGACCCAGTTCGGCCTTGTTCCATTGATAGATGTCGGCGCCGTCCAGGCGCACCTTGCCGCCTTGTGCCGGCCAGACGCCAACCAGCAGACGTGCCAGGGTGGATTTGCCTGAGGCCGAGGGGCCGATGATGCCCAGGGCCTCGCCGGGTGCCAGATTGAAGCTGACGCCGCGCAGTATCGGCGTGGGCGAGCCCGGTGCACTGGCGAAGGCGTTCTCCACGTGGAGCATGCCCAGCGGCTTGGGTAGCGGCATGGACGGCTTCTGCGCAGGAAAGTCGGCCAGCAGCCCGGATAGCCGAGCCCAGGCTGCACGGCTGGAGAGCAACTGCTTCCAGGCCGAGATCACCTGCTCCACCGGCGCCAGTGCGCGGCCGGAGAGAATCGAGCAGGCGATCATCATGCCCGGGGTGATGGTGCCCTGAATCGCCAGCAAGGCGCCGGCGCCCAGGATCAGCGACTGCAGGGTGACGCGCACGAAGCGACTGGCCCCGGCGATGTAGGCCGCGCGGTCTGAGGCCAGGGTTTGCAGCTCGAGAATTTTCAGGTGGTTGCCGAACCAGCGCTGGCGAATCGCCGGCAGCATGCCCATGGCCTCGATCACTTCGGCGTTGCGCAGGTTGTTGTTGGCGAAACTGCCGGATACCAGCGAGGCCTGGTTGGCCTCGGCCAGCGGCTTGCGGGTGCTGACTTCGGTGAGCCAGGCCAGGCTCACCAGCAGTAAAGAGCCGATCAGGGTAATCAGGCCAAGCAGTGGGTGTACCAGGTAGATCACCAGCAGGAAGATCGGGGTCCAGGGGGCGTCGAAGAAGGCGAACAAGCCGTTACCGGTGAGAAACTGGCGAACCTGTGAGAGATCCTGCAGCGCCTGTGCCGGGTTGCCG
Source organism: Ectopseudomonas toyotomiensis (assembly GCF_017167985.1). NCBI lineage: Bacteria > Pseudomonadati > Pseudomonadota > Gammaproteobacteria > Pseudomonadales > Pseudomonadaceae > Ectopseudomonas > Ectopseudomonas toyotomiensis. The sequence continues at coordinate 4,247,346 of NZ_CP070505.1, forward strand.
CCGGCGCGGCGCAGGTTGCGCTCGAAGGCGGCGCCGAAGATGCGCTTGTTGAGCATCATGTCGAGGCGGTTGCCGACGCGGATCAGCACGCTCGAGCGCACCACCTCCAACAGCGCCATCAGCACATACAGGCCGATCACCAGCACGGTGAGCATCAGCAGGGTGGTGACATTGCTGCTGACCAGGGCACGGTCGTAGACCTGCAGCATATAGACAGCCGGGGTCAGCATCAGCAGGTTGATCACCCCGCTGAAGGCGGCCAGGGCGTAGAAGGTGCGGCGCAGGCGAAACAGCACCTCAGCCAGCTCGGAACGCGGGGACTGCGGGACGTCCATGGGACCCTCCGGCACTGCATGTTCGCTGGGCGTCCTGCATGGGGTGACGGCATTTCGACGATTGGCGTGCAGGACCGTCTACTGGAGACATTTTCTTGTCTCTTTGGGTGTCGCCCTCTAGGTATAGATGGGGTTTTCGTCGCTGCGCAAGGGATTACAGCGTCTTATTTTTTCGATGTTTCGTTTTGTTTCATTAAAAAAATCTTTATTCAATAAAAGCTTATAGGAATGGTTGGTAATTGATTAGGCGACTGACGGTATCTTGACAATCCTATTGGCTAGGACTTAAGTCTAGGCGTGTGATCCAAGCCAAGAAGTCGACACGGCTCTGGTTGGCAAGCTCCTGTATGGGGTGATCACCATCGGAATCATGTTTTACCGGACGCCTGAGGCGTCTTTGCCAGGGCATTTCGCCGACCCGCAATTGCACGGGTCTAATACTGCCTGATTTCTGACGCTAGGCTTCGTGCCAGCTTCAGCATAGGGACATACCAAATACTGATTGCACGCCGATTAGCCCAGCATATCGGTGTGGCAGCGTTTGGCCTCTATCCCGGGAACGCTCTGACGATTGCGTGATGCGCAACGGACGGGGTGGGCTGCTTCTGTGCCAGGGATTCCTCCGACTTTGCGCATTCAGCTGCTGGGCATCAGAGGTGGAAGGAAATGGCCAATTTCATCAAATCCGATCTCGAGTTCATCCTGCAGCAGATTTTCATTGCTGAGGCGCATGCCGCCGGACAGAGCCTGAGCGAGTTGCTGCCCAACTCCCAGGTGCCCTGGGGGCTGCGTACAGTGGATGGCAGCTACAACAATCTGGTGGAGGGCCGTACCTTCTGGGGCGCCGCCGACCAGGAGTTCCTCCTGTTACTGGACCAACAGTTCCGCAACGACCAGGACGGCGACACCTTCGATATGAACGGTCCGGCGCCGGGTGGGCTGGTGACCAACACCGACTACGGCGCCGCTGGTAACGTGGCCGATGCCGACCCACGGATTATCTCCAACCTGATCGTCGACCAGACCATCAGCAACCCGGCGGCGGTACAGGTTTTCATTGATGCCGGGATGGGCCTGCTTGCCGACGGTAGCCAGCTGGACCCGGATGGCAATCCCTATCCCGTTGGCACCGTGCTGGACCTCGACGGGGTGGCGATTCCTGCCGGCCAGTCGTTATTTATCCCCAATACTGCGCCGGACGAAGGGCTTTCGGCCGGCTTCAACACCTGGTTCACCTTCTTCGGCCAGTTCTTCGACCATGGTCTGGACCTGGTCAACAAGGGCGGCAACGGCTTTGTCTTCATTGCGTTGCTGCCGGACGACCCGCTGTACAACCCGGCCACGCCACAGACCAACTTCATGGTCATCACCCGCGCCAGCGTCGAGGTGGACGCGGACGGCAACCGCGTGCACGTCAACCAGACCACGCCGTTCGTCGATCAGAATCAGACCTATAGCTCGCACGCTTCGCATCAGGTGTTCCTGCGCGCCTATGTGCTGGTGGACGGCCAACCCATGGCCACCGGCAAGCTGCTGACCAACCGCGACCTGGGGGCAGACGGCATCTTCGGCACCGAGGACGACGTGGAACTGGGCGGCATGGCCACCTGGGGCGTGCTCAAGGCCCAGGCTCGCGACGTGCTGGGCATCGTGCTGGACGATCAAGACGTCGGCCGGGTGCCGTTGCTGGCCACCGACCAGTACGGCAACTTCATCCCGGGCGCCAATGGCCTGCCGCAACTGGTTACCGCCGGCGGCCTGGTCGAGGCCAGCCTGGATGCACCAGTGGACGCCTCCCTGGCGCTGACCACCGGTCATGGCTTCCTAGATGACATCGCTCATTCGGCCAACCCGTTCAACAGCCAGACCGGCGCGCCGCTGGTAGCCGATGCCGATGCTGTGGCCGGGGTCAATGACGGCCTGGCGGGCACCTACGATGATGAACTGCTCGACGCCCACTTCATGGCCGGCGATGGCCGGGTCAACGAGAACATCGGCCTGACCGCCGTGCACCATGTGTTCCACGCCGAGCACAACCGCCTGGTCGAGCACACCAAGGACGTGGCCCTGCAGGCCGCCGCCGACGGTGATATCGCCTTCCTCAATCAGTGGCTGCTGCAGCCGGTCGGCTCGATTCCGGCCGATCTGTCGACCCTGGTATGGAACGGCGAACGCCTGTTCCAGGCCGCCAAGTTCGGTACCGAGATGCAGTACCAGCACCTGGTGTTCGAGGAATTCGCGCGCAAGGTGCAGCCGCTGGTGGACGAGTTCCTTATCCCCAATGGTTACGACGCCACGATCAACCCGGCGATCATGGCCGAGTTCGCCCACACCGTGTATCGCTTCGGTCACTCGATGCTGACCGAGACCGTGGATCGCTTCGATCCGAGCTTCCAGAACGACAGCAGCATGGGGCTGATCGAGGCCTTCCTCAACCCGCTGGCGTTCAATGACAACGGCACGCTAACACCCGAAGAAGCTGCCGGCGCCATCGTTCGTGGGCTGACCCGGCAACTGGGTAACGAGATCGACGAGTTCGTCACCGGTGCCCTGCGCAGCAACCTGCTCGGCCTGCCGCTGGACCTGGCGGCGATCAATATCGCCCGCGGTCGCGACACCGGCGTGCCGTCGCTGAACGAGGCACGCGCCGAGTTCTATGCCATGACCGGCGACAGCCAGCTCAAGCCCTACACCAGCTGGCTGGATTTCGCCCTGCACCTGAAACATCCGGAGTCGCTGATCAACTTCATTGCCGCCTACGGTACTCATATCAGCATCACCAGCGCCGTAGGTCTGGCTGCCAAGCGCACCGCAGCCATGGATATCGTGTTCGGCGGCGGGGCGATTTCCGACGACGCGCGCATGGCCTTTCTCAACGGGCCGGCGGCCAGCACCGGGGTCAACGACATCGATTTCTGGATCGGCGGCCTGGCCGAACGGATCATGCCCTTCGGCGGCATGCTCGGTTCCAGCTTCAACTTCGTCTTCGAGACGCAGATGGAGGCGCTGCAGAACGGCGATCGCTTCTACTACCTGGCGCGCCTGGATGGCCTCAACTTCCTCACCGAGATGGAGGACAATTCCTTCGCCAAGCTGGTGATGCGCCATACCGATGCGGTGCACCTGCCAGCGGACATCTTCTCCAGACCGGGGCTGATCCTCGAGGTGAATCAGTCGGCGCAGTTCAACGACGGACTCGGTAGCGCCGATCCGGTTGGCGACAATCCGCTGATCCCCCTGGTGATCCGCGACAACCTGGAGACGCCGGCGGTCGAAACCAACTACCTGCGTTATACCGGCGACGAGCACGTTGTGCTTGGCGGCACCGCAGGCGACGACGTGATGATCGGCAGCATCGGTGACGACACCCTGTGGGGCGACGGCGGCAACGACCGCCTGGAAGGCGGCGACGGCAACGACGTGATCGAAGGCGGGGCCGGCGACGATATCATCACCGACAAGGGTGGCGACGATGTGCTCAAGGGTGGCGACGGCAACGACGTCATCCACGGCGGCAACGGCTTCAACCTGATCCTCGGCGGCCATGGCAACGACTTCATCATCACCGGTGAGGACGTTTCCGAGGTCTTTGCCGGCACCGGTAACGACTTCATTCTGGGCGCCAAGGGCAACCTGCAGACCGCCGGTAACGAGGGCGACGACTGGATCGAGATCGGCACCCAGGACGGTGCCCCCGGCGACAACCTGGAGCCGTTCTCCACCGATACCGTGAATGGCCATGACGTGTTCATCGGCGGCCCCGGCTTCGACGAGGTGATAGGCGAGGGCGGCGACGACATCATGGTCGGCTCCGAAGGCGCCGACCACTTCGACGGTAACTCCGGCTTCGACTGGGCGGTGTACAAGGACGACCCTGTTGGGGTGAAGGTCGACCTGATCGTCGACGACTTCGTCGAGCCGCCGGTGGCGCCATCCAATGCCGGTATCCTCGACCGCTTCGCCGAGGTGGAAGGCCTGTCCGGCTCGGCCCATGGCGACATCCTGCGCGGCGACAACGCCGATGCTGCGTTGATCGCCCAGGCCGGTGCCCAGGGCAGTCTGCTGACTGCCGAGGGCATCGCCCGCATCACCAACCTGCAGCAGATGCTCACCGAGTTCTTCGGGGCGCCGCAGAGCTCCTTCGGTAGCGGCAATATCATCCTCGGCGGTGGCGGCAGCGACGTGCTGGAAGGTCGCGGCGGCGACGACCTGATCGACGGTGATCGCTGGCTCAATGTGCGTATCAGCGTGCGCGAGAACAACGACGGTACGGGCAATGAGATCGCGTCCTTCAACAGCATGAAAGACATGATCACGCTGATGCTCGACGGCGTTTACAACCCTGGGCAACTGGTGATCCAGCGCGAGATCCTCGATAGCGCCGATAGCTTCGACACCGCGCTGTACGGCGGGCCGCGCGAGAACTACACCGTGACCACGCTGGCCGGCATGACCATCGTCACCGACAACGTTGGCGACGAAGGTACCGACCGCCTGCTCAATATCGAGCGCATCCAGTTCGCCGACAGCGCCTTGGTGCTGGTCGGCGGCCAGTTCGTCGAGGAAGTGGCCGGTACCCAGCAGGGCGGCAACTTCTCGCCCACGGGCACGCTGCAGATTCTCGACGTCAATGGCGACCCTGTCGATGCACCGGCCATGGGCCAACTGCTGCGGGTTTCCGCCGCAGGCGTCGGCGACGAGGACAATGCCAACGGTCTGATCAATGGCCGGCCGGTCAGCTATGTCTGGCAGTTCGAGGCGGATCCAGGCTCGGGCATTTTCCAGGATATCGTCGTCGAGGGCGGCGCGCGGCCGTCCACCCAGGATGGCGTGTCCTACCGTGTCACTCCCGATCTGGATGGCCTGGCGATCCGAGTGATCGCCATTTACCAGGACGATAACGGCGTGATGGAGCGGGTGGCCTCGGCTGCCACCGATCCGGTGGCGGGCGGTGAACTGCCGCTGCCACCGGCTCCGCTGCCGACGGAAAGCGATGTGGTCAGCCCCGGTAATGGCCTGCGGATGATCCGCTCCGACCTGCAGTTCATCCTTGACCAGATCATCATTGCCGAGCGCCATGCCGCCGGCGAGGACCTGATGGACATCATCCCCAACTCACGCCTGCCCTGGGGGCTGCGCACGGTGGATGGCTCGTTCAACAACCTGGTGCCGGGGCAGCAGTACTTCGGCGCGGCGGATCAGCCGTTCCCGACCTCGACGACGCAGCACTTCATCAACGATGGCGATGGCGACAGCATCGATCTTAATGGCCCGGCGCCGGGCGGTGTGTTCGTCAATGGCAACTATGCCTACGATCCGGCCGATGTGACCAATCCGAACGATCCCACCGCGCCCTGGAACGTGGTGGATGCCGATCCGCGGACCATCTCCAACCTGATCGTCGACCAGACCATCACCAACCTGGCGGCGGTGCAGGCCTATGTCGATGCCGGCCTGGGTACTCTGGACGAAAACGGCGTGCTGCTGGATCTCAACGGCCAGCCGATCCCGGGTGGGGTGCCGCTGTTCATTCCCAACAGCGCGCCGGACGAGGGGCTGTCGGCGGGCTTCAACTCCTGGTTCACCCTGTTCGGCCAGTTCTTCGATCACGGCCTGGACCTGGTCAACAAGGGCGGCAACGGCACGGTGTTCATCCCGCTGCAGCCTGATGATCCGCTCTATGTCGAGGGTGGCTCGGCCAACTTCATGGTACTGACGCGCGCCACCAACCAGGCGGTGCTGGCCGGTACGGACGGTGTGCTTGGCACCTCCGATGACGTGCATGTGCATGTCAACCAGACCACGCCTTTCGTCGACCAGAACCAGACCTACACCTCGCATGCCTCGCACCAGGTGTTCCTGCGCGAGTACGCCATGACCGACGACGGCCCGGTGGCTACCGGGCGCCTGCTCAATGGCGCCGATGGCGGCCTGCCGACCTGGGCCGAAATCAAGGCCCAGGCGCTCGATATGCTGGGCATCGTGCTGAGCGATGCCGATGTGGTGAACGTGCCGCTGCTGGCCACCGACCAGTACGGCAAGTTCATCCCGGGTGGCAACGGCTATCCGCAGTTCGTCACCGGTGGTGGTCTGGTTTCCGCCGGGCCGGGTGGGGTGGAGGTGCCCAACGATGTGATTCGCACCAATCACGCCTTCCTCGACGATATTGCGCATAACGCCAATCCCTTCAACAGCCAGACTGGCGCGTTGAAGACCGCCGACGGCGACGATGCCGTGGGGCTGACCCTCGGCGGCGGGCAGAGCAGCGGCAATACCTACGACGATGAGCTGCTCGATGCCCACTTCATTACCGGCGACGGCCGCGGCAACGAGAATATCGGCCTGACCGCCATTCACCATGTGTTCCACGCCGAGCACAACCGCGTGGTCGCGCATACCAAGGACGTGGTGCTGGCCTCCAACGATATCGACTTCATCAACCAGTGGTTGCTGGAGCCGGTGAGCAGCCTGCCGGGCAGCCCGGACGGCCTGGTGTGGAACGGCGAGCGGCTGTTTCAGGCCGCGCGTTTCGCCACCGAGATGCAGTATCAGCACCTGGTGTTCGAGGAGTTCGCGCGCAAGGTGCAGCCGCAGGTGGACGTGTTCTTCAACGCCACCCAGGTCTACGACAGCACCCTCAACCCGGCGATCCTCGCCGAGTTCGCCCACGTGGTGTACCGCTTCGGTCACTCGATGCTGACCGAGACAGTGGATCGCTTCGACCCGAACTTCGTCTCCAGCGAGCTGGGACTGATCGAGGCCTTCCTCAATCCACTGATGTTCAACCAGCTGAGAAATCCGGACTTCGATCCGCTCCAGCCAGTGGGACCGGGCAATCCGGAATACATCACCGTCTCGGCGGAAGAAGCCGCTGGCGCCCTGGCACGCGGCATGACCCGGCAGCTCGGCAACGAGATCGACGAGTTCGTCACCGAGGCCCTGCGCAATAACCTGCTTGGCCTGCCGCTGGACCTGGCGGCGATCAACCTGGCCCGTGGTCGCGATACCGGGGTGCCGTCGCTCAACGCGGCGCGTCAGGAGTTCTACAACATGACCGGCGATAGCCAGCTCAAGCCGTACACCAGCTGGGTCGACTTCGCCATGAACCTCAAGCACCAGACCTCGCTGGTCAACTTCATCGCCGCCTATGGTACGCATGAGGCGTTGCTGGCTCTCGACGTCAATACCCTGGCCGAGAAACGGGCGGTGGCCTTCGCCCTGGTATTCGGCGGCACGGCGTTGATCAACGAGGGAACCGCCGAGGAGCGCTTGTTCGATGCCGATGGTGCTGGCGTCAACCGTGCCGCCTTCCTTTACGGTCCGGCGGCCACTACCGGGGTCAACGCCATCGACTTCTGGATCGGCGGCCTGGCCGAGAAGATCATGCCCTTCGGCGGCATGCTCGGCTCCACCTTCAACTTCGTCTTCGAGACGCAGATGGAGGCTTTGCAGGATGCCGACCGCTTCTACTATCTGGAGCGCCTGGCCGGCCTGAACATGCTCACCGAGATGGAGAACAACTTCTTCTCGCGCATCGTCATGGCCAACACCGATGCCACCCACCTGCCGGGGGATATCTTCTCCACCCCGGGCTTTATCCTCGAGGTGGATCAGAGCAAGCAGTACACCGGCCTGGGCGATGATGGCCGCGCCGATCCGGAAGGCGACAACCCGTTGCTGCCAGAGGTGATGCGCGGGCCGAACTTCCTGCAGTACAACGGCGGCGAGCACGTGGTGCTCGGCGGCACGGACGGCAATGACACCTTGGTGGGCGGCATCGGCGACGACACCCTGTGGGGCGACGCTGGCAACGACCGCCTGGAGGGCGGCTTCGGCAACGACTTCATCATGGGCGGGGCCGGCGACGACATCATCACCGACATGGGCGGCGACGATGTGATCCGCGCGGGTGAAGGCAACGACGTGATCCATACGGGCAACGGCTTCGACCTGGTGATGGCCGGCCATGGCAAGGACTTCGTCATATCAGGTGAGGACGGCACGGAGATCTTCGGTGGCCCGGGCGACGACTTCATTCTCGGCACCCGCGGCAACGAGGCGCAGTTCGGTAACGAAGGCAACGACTGGCTGGAACTGGGCGGTCCCGACGGCAACGGCGGCGACAACTTCAATGAGTTCGGCCTGGACGACGTGAGCGGCCATGACGTGTTCATCGGCGAGTTCGGCATCATCGACCGCATGGACGGCGAGGGCGGTGACGACATCATGTTCGGCAACGGCGGCGAGGGTGATCGCTACGTCGGTGGCTCCGGCTTCGACTGGGCGGGCTTCCGCGACGATCCGTTCGGGGTCAACGTCGACTTCCGCCTGCGCGCCTTCGACGAAACACCGGTGGCGCCGTCCGATGTGTCGGTGCTGGCGCGCTTCGAGTTCATGGAAGGGCTGTCCGGCTCGCACCATGCCGATATCCTCAACGGCGACGACCGCGACGCCACGGCCATTGCCATGTCCGGTGCCTACGGCAGCGTGCTGAGCGACGACTATATGGACATGGTCGACGGCTTGCGGGCGTTCATCAATCAACTGGCCGATCCACTGACCACCTCCGGCGAGGTCACCTCCTTTGGCGCGGGCAATATCATCCTCGGCGGCAATGGCAGCGATTTGATCGCCGGTAACGGCGGCGACGACCTGATCGACGGCGACATGTGGCTCAACGTGCGCATCAGCGTGCGGCAGAACCTCGACGGCACGGGCCCGGAAATCGCCACCTTCAACAGCATGGTGCCGATGATCCCGCTGATGCTCAACGGCACCTACAACCCGGGGCAACTGGTCATCGTCCGCGAGCTGATGTCCGGCATGGTCGACTCGAACAACCTTGGGCACTCCTTCGACACGGCGGTCTACTCGGGGCTGATGTCCGAGTATGAAGTGATCGAGTGGGGCGACGGCCTGTGGGGCGTGCGTCATATCGGCCCGGCGCCCGTGGACAACGATGGCGACGGCCAGTTCGATGCGGTCGGCGCCGATGGCGCGGACATGATCCGCAATATCGAGCGCATCCAGTTCAATGACCAGGCCATGGTGCTGGTCGAAGGACGCAATGCCGAGGTGGAAGGCGTGCTGCGTATCAGCGACGGCTCGCCCAGTGTCGGCCAGGTGCTCAGCGTCTCGGCAGCCTGGGTAACTGATGGCGATAACGTCAGCGCCAGTAACCTGGGTGGTTCGCTAACCGGGCCCATCAGCTACTACTGGCAGGTGGATCCTGAGGGCGACGGTACCTTCGAAGATATCGTGACGGAAAACATCGGCGGCGAGGCCGCCCGTGCCACCGGCCCGAACTTCACCGTGACCCCCGAACTCGAGGGCCTGGCCCTGCGCGTCAAGGCGATCTACAAGGACGCTCATGGCGTGCTGGAAACCGTGTTCTCGGCGCCGACCAGTCTGGTCGTGCAAGGTGGCGATCCGAACGATCTGCCGCTGGGAACCGTACTGCTCAGCAATCTGGAGCCTATCACCGGTCAGCAGATTGAAGCGACTCCTGCGTTTACTGATGCGGATGGGCTCGATGGCGTCGAGTTCCACTATCAATGGCAAGCTGGCGATGGTCAGAGCTTCGCCAATATCCCTGGGGCCAACAGTGCGACCTTCCTTCCCGGTCAGGCGCTGGCCGGTCAGATGCTCCGCGTCGTTGTCAGCTACACCGACAACGGCAATACGTTGGAGTTCGTCACCTCGTCCGCAGTCATTCTCGGCCTCGGTGCAGTAGGTACCGAAGGCAACGATGTGATGATCGGTACGCCGGGTGTCGATCTGCTCGAAGGGCTGGGCGGTAATGACAGCATCTTCGGGCTGGCCAGCAACGACATCCTCGATGGTGGCGCTGGCGATGACCTGATCAATGGCGGCGAGGGCGATGACCAGATGATCGGCGGTGCCGGCAACGACACCTTTGTGGTCGATAGCCTGGGCGATCAGGTGATCGAAGAGCTGGGTGGCGGTACGGATACCGTGCTCACTACTCTGAACAGCTACAGCTTGGGTGACAACCTGGAAAATCTGGCGTTCGTTGGAGAAGGGGATTTCAACGGCAGTGGCAACGATCTGGACAACCAGATAGCAGGCGGAGCCGGCAATGACAGCCTGAGTGGCGGTGGCGGAAACGACATGCTCCAGGGTGGTGCCGGGAATGATCTGCTCGATGGGGGCGTGGGTGCAGATAGCATGAGCGGTGGTGGCGGCGACGATACCTATATGGTGGATAATTTCGCCGATCAGGTTATCGAGGCGGCCAATGTAGGCAACGATACCGTGCTCACCACTCTGGCCAGTTACGTGCTGGGCGCCAACGTGGAGAATCTCAGCTACATCGGGGCAGGCGCGTTCGTCGGAACCGGTAACGCCCTGGCCAACGTCATCGTCGGTGGCGGCAGTAACGACACGCTCAACGCCGGGGCGGGTAATGACACCCTGATCGGTGGCGCGGGCGCCGACATCATGATCGGGGGTGCTGGCAACGACACCTATGAGATCGACGAAGTCGGTGATCAGGTCGTGGAAGGTGCGGGCGGTGGTACGGATCTGGTTCGCACCACGCTGGCCAGCTACACCCTGGGCGCCAATGTCGAGCACCTGACCTATCTCGGCACGGATGCCTTCACTGGTACCGGTAACGGATTGGCCAACACCATCATCGGTGGGGTTGGCGATGATGTGCTCAGCGGTGGCGCCGGCAACGATACCTTGCAGGGTGGCGATGGCAGCGACCTGCTCGATGGCGGTATCGGCAACGACACCATGGTCGGTGGCGCCGGAGACGACAGCTATGTGGTCAATGCCGCTGGCGATCAGGTAGTCGAGGAGGTAGATGGTGGGACCGATACGGTCAGCACGACGCTGGCCAGCTACACCCTGGGAGCCAATGTCGAGAACCTGTTCAAGATCAATGGCGGCAACTTCACCGGTACCGGCAACGCTTTGGCCAACCATATCGTCGGCGGCAGCGGTAACGACACGCTCAATGGTTTGGCCGGGGATGACGTGCTGGAGGGCGGTGTCGGTAATGACACCCTCAATGGTGGCGAAGGTGACGACCTGATGATCGGGGGTGCTGGCAACGACACCTACGTGGTCGACAGCCTCGGCGACCAGCTGATCGAGGAGGAGGGAGGCGGCACCGACACTGTGCGCACAACGCTGAACAACTACACCCTGGCTACATTCCTCGAACACCTGACCTTCATCGGTGCAGGCAATTTCGTCGGAACCGGCAATGCGCTGGCCAACACCATCACTGGTGGCGCAGGCAACGATGTGCTCGATGGTGGGGCGGGCGCAGACCGCATGGTCGGTGGCGCCGGTAACGACTTCTACTACGTCGACGATGCCGGCGATGTGGTGGTGGAAGCGGCAGGCGCTGGCGCCGACACGGTGTACTCGACCCTGGCCAATTACACCCTGAGTGCCAATGTCGAGAACCTGATTCATGGCGGGGCTGGCAGCACTGTGGCCAACGGTAATGCGCTGGCCAACGTGATGCAGGGCAATGTGGGCAACGACGTGCTCAATGGCCTGGGAGGCAACGATACCCTGCAGGGCATGGACGGCGACGATACCCTTGATGGTGGCGCCGGCAATGACCTGCTCGAGGGGGGCGATGGCGATGACATCCTTCTCGGCGGGGCCGGCAATGACACCCTGATCGGAGGCAGCGGCAACGACTTCCTCGATGGTGGCGCGGGCAATGACCTCATGCGTGGGGGAAGCGGCAATGACATCTACGTGGTCAATGCAGTTGGCGATCAGGTGATCGAAGAGGCCGATGAGGGCATCGATACGGTACGCACTACCCTGGCCACCTACACCCTGGGGGCCAACGTCGAGAATCTGGTCAAGATCAACGGCGGAGCGTTCACCGGCAACGGCAACGAGCTGGCCAACCAGATCGTCGGCGGAGGCGGTAACGACGTGCTCAACGGCCTGGCCGGTGACGATGTGCTGGAAGGCGGTGCCGGTAACGACACGCTCAACGGCGGCGAGGGCGACGACCTCATGACCGGCGGTGTCGGCAACGACACCTATGTGGTCGACAGTGTGGGCGACCAGGTTGTGGAGGGCATTGGTGCAGGAACCGACACGGTGCGCACCACGCTGTCCAGTTACACCCTGGGCGACAACGTGGAGCATCTCACCTTCATCGGCGTCGGCAACTTCAGCGGTACCGGTAATGCCCTCAATAACACCATCACCGGTGGCGCAGGAAATGACACGTTGGACGGTGGCGTTGGCGTCGATCGCTTGGTAGGTGGCGCGGGTAACGACAGTTATTACGTCGATGTTGCGGGAGATGTAACGGTCGAAGCTGCCAGCGGAGGCATCGATACGGTGTACTCCAGCAGCGCTACCTATACCCTTGGAGCCAATGTGGAAATTCTGGTGCATGTCGGAGCCAACGGTGCCAATGCCAACGGCAATGGCCTGGCCAATATGATGTTCGGTGGTATCGGCAATGACACGCTCAACGGTGCAGGTGGCAACGATGTGCTGTATGGCGGTGAAGGTAACGACACCCTGATAGGGGGCGTCGGTATCGATCAGCTGCACGGCGAGGCCGGCAATGACACCCTGCTGGGTGGTGACGGCAACGACCTGCTGGACGGTGACGATGGCAACGATGTGCTGATCGGTGGCCTGGGCAACGATGTTATGACCGGTGGCGCTGGTGATGACTTCATGGATGCCAGTCAGGGCAACGACATCCTGGTGTTTGGCCCGAACTTTGGCAACGACACCGTCATCGGCTTCGATGCTAATCCGGCAGGTGGTCAGGATCTGCTGAACATCGCGGCCTTCGGCCTGACGCTGGACACCTTCGCCAGTCGGGTCGCCATCGGCGATGCCGGAAATGACACGGTCGTGACCATCAATGGCGTCGATGGCGGCACCATCACCCTGGTTGGAGTCGCCAATCACACCACGGTGACGGTAGCGGACTTCCAGTTGAGTTGAGTCGGGAAGCATGGTGCCGGGCTTTGCCCGGCACCATGGCGACAAGGGTATAAACCTTGAGGGGAGCATATTCGATGAGCGACAAGATCAAAGTGGGCATAGTCGATGACCATCCACTGCTACGGCAGGGGGTCGCCGCAACCCTGGGCCGGGTCAAGGACTTCGAGGTGGTGGAGCAGGGCGGTTGTGCCGACGAAGCGCGGGAAATTTCCGCGCGCTGTCAGCCTGATGTGCTGCTGATGGATGTCAACATGCCGGGCGATACCTTCGCCGCGGTACGTGCCATCAGCAAGGCGCAGCCGAAGGTCAAGGTGTTGATGCTGACGGTATCGGAGTCCGAGGACGACGCCTATTCGGCTCTGGAGGGCGGTGCCCAGGGCTACGTGCTAAAGGGGGTCAGTGGTCCCGAGCTGATTGAGGCGATTCGCACCGTGGCCAAGGGTGAAACCTTTATCACCCCGGCGTTGGCGACGCGCCTGCTGAGCAACTTCCGCAAGCACCAGACCGAGCAGCGTGGGGTAGATCTCACCCACCGCGAAGAACAGATCATTCGCGAGGTCGCCAACGGTCTGACCAATCGCGAGGTGGCGGCCAAGCTGGGCTTGAGCGAGAAGACGGTGAAGTACTACATGACCAACGTGATGCAGAAGCTGCATGCGCGCAATCGTGTCGAGGCGGTGGCGGCAGTGCGCCGCTATTGGGAAAGCCACAAGACCTGGACGGTAGGCATCGGTGCGCCGTGACGGCACAGGTGTTACTGGCAGTTTTCGTCATCGTGTAAATCGAATCTGGCCGTGACCCGGGTGCCTTGCCCGGGGGCCGATTCGAGCTCGAACGTTCCGCCCAGAGACTCCACCCGATAGCGCATGCCCACCAGTCCCAGGCGCGAGCGATTTGACCCTGTCGCGGCCTGAAGACCCTGATCGATGCCGGCGCCGGCGTCCGCCACCTGGACTTCCAGTACGCCCTGCCTGCACTCGGCGCTGACCCGCTGTCCCTGGCCGCCGGCATGGTGGAAGGCGTTGTTCAACGCCTCCTGTACCAGCCGGTAGACGCAGATCTTGTAGGGAAGACTCAGCGCCTCGGGTAACTCGCCGAGATCTAGCTGCACCTTGGTTTCGCTGCGCTGCTCATGGCGTTGCACCACCAGTTTGAGCAGCTCATCCAGATTCAGTTCGTTGATTTCCGGCAGGGCCAGGCCACGGGAAATACCGCGAATCTCGCGCAGGCTTTCCTGCGCGGCGTTGCGGATGGTCTCCAATGGCTCGCTGGTCGTGCTGGTCGACAATGCCGCCAGCTCATCCAGGCGCAGCAGGATCAGGGTCAGGAGCTGCGCCGGACCATCGTGCAGGTCGGCGCCCAGACGTCTGTGGGTGAGTTCATTGATCGTGGCGAACTCCTGGCTGGCGGTGGCAATGCGTCGCTGCAGGGTGGCATTTTGCTCATGCAGCGCCAGTTGTGCATGTATCTGCTGGCGCAGGGCCGTCTGCTGTTTGCCGATGATGCGATCACCGTGGCGGACAATGAGAAACAGCAGCACCAGCATGGCCAGGGTAGCGGCGGCGATGATTGCCCAGACCTGCTGGTGGATGCTGCCGATCTCGTGCTCCATCTCGTAGAACTCGCCGATGGCGATGATCTTCCCGCTACCGAACTCGCGCAGTGGCACGTAGGTTTCGTACAGTGGCCGGTCGAAGCTGCGCTCGTAGGCGTGCTCGTCATGATCCAGCGGGCTCAGGCGGGTGACCACCTTGCCCTGCATGGCCTCGGCGATGGGGCCGGCCGGGTGATAATAGAAGACCGGGCGCTTGCTGGTGCTGTAGACGTTGCTGCCGTCGGGAAGCCAGATCTTCACCGAAAAGATGTGGCTGTTGAGCGAGGTTTGCTGCATCAGTGCATCGATGGCCTGCGTGCTCTCGGGTTTGAGGTTGCGTGCGCTGGCCAGCTCCTGCACGTACTCGTCGAGAAATGCCTCCATGTAGATGGCCGCGCCTTCTCCTGCACTCTGCGCTGCGGCCAGCCTGATTTGCTGGCTGACCAGGCTGCCGACGAAGGTCATGCTTACGCCGAGAATCAGTGCAGCCGCGAGAACGAACTGCACCGAGCGGTTCGCCGGCCCCAGTCGGCGCCAGCCGGATGAAGTGGGTTCGACCAAAGTCCCATCACCATTCTCGACCAAGGTCGTTGAAATGGATTCGACCTTTGCATCTATGGCCATTGCCGTTACTCCCCGATGCTTGAAGCCAAGTGCTGAAAAGACCTTTTGCTGGCTGCAACGTGCCGAGGTCTATCAACAAGCTAGTTCAGGATTGGCCTTGCCGGGTCGCCGAGCGCAGATCACCAACTCCGCAGAGGTTGGCGTGTGCTTCAGGCGACAGGTGAGGTGGTAGTTACAGCTGTAGCTTGATAGGACGCATGGAGTGGGTCTTGAGCATTTTCAAGCGTGGTGTTGGCGATGGCATGTGGTGCAAGAGAGGGCGCCACGGCCGTCGTTCAGGCCACCGGTGATGGAGCGCAATAACATGGACAGCAGTCCACGCCGTCCCGTAGCGGCGAGCTTATGTGGTACCGGTCTGTGGCATGGTCACGGGCCGCCTTAGTCCCATCCCACGGCCCAGTTGCCGCCGGGGCAAATGATCGCCAAGTGCGGTTCGAGCCCTATTCCATCTGCCTAGACACACTTCTGCCTGCGCTGCGCCACGCCGTTGCAATGTTGCCGTATGCATGTGGTTTCACTGACGTCTCCGTCAGTCGCGCTCACATCGAAGGGAGCACAACAAAATGGCTGTCAAGACAACCCAATCCGACCTGGAATTCATTCTTCTGCAAATCAAGATCGCCGAAGCTCATGCGGCCGGCGAGTCGTTGTATGACCTAGTCAGCAACCCTTTGCTGCCCTATGGTCTGCGTACGGTCGACGGTACCTACAACAATCTCGTACCTGGCCAGGAGCAATACGGCTCGGCCGACCAGGTCATGCCGCGGCTGCTGGAACCCGAGTTTCGCGATGCGGAAAATGGTATCGATGGTGCCGGCGCCCCTCCTGGTTTTCCCGGTTCAGGCACTCAGACCAGCTATGAACAAACCAGTGGCTATGTGGTGGATTCTCAGCCGCGGATCATCAGCAACCTGATCGTCGACCAGAGCCTGAACAACCCGGCGGCGGTGATGGCCGCGCTGGAGTACGCCGGTTCCAGCGACGTCTTCGGCGATGCACAGTTGGTGGCAGATGCTCTGGCCGCGTTGAAAGCCGCCGAGGCGGCTGCGCAGGGCAATAGTGCGCTGGTCGAGGCTAGCGCCGCGCTGCTGGCCGCCTCTGCTGCTGCTGCCCAGGCTGCAGCAATAGAGGCGGCGCAGGTGCAGGCGCAGGCCGATGCCGACGCCCTGGCGCACAGCGAGGCGCTGGCGCTGGTAACAGCTGCGCAGGCCGCGGAAGGGGCTGCCTTGGCGGCGTTGATTTTCGCCCTGAACAACGGTGGTGATGTTGTCGGCACTTTAGCCACATACAACGCGGCAGCGGCTGCGACTACCGCAGCTCAGGAGCAAGCTGGCTCGGCTGGCGAAAGTGCTGCCGCATCGGCTGCGCTTGCTATGGAAGCTCAGATCGTTGCTCAGGCAGCGGCCACACAGTTGGCCAGCGATACGGCCGCCCACGAACTGGTGCTGGCCGAGGTTGCCGAAAACAGCGCCGAGGTCGCAGCTGCGCAAACCGCGCTGGATGGATTGTTGGACGATATGGGCATCGTCATGGACAACGGCAGTGTGCTGGTGCCCAACGTGTCGCCGGACGAGGGCTTGAGTGCGCCGTTCAACGCCTGGATGAGTCTGTTCGGCCAGTTCTTCGACCATGGCCTGGACCTAGTCAACAAGGGCGGCAGCGGTACCGTGTATATCCCCCTGCAGCCAGATGACCCATTGTATGTCGAGGGCTCGCACAGCAACTTCATGATCCTCACCCGCGCCACCAACCAGCCCGGGCCGGATGGCATCCTCGGCACGGCCGACGACGTGCGCGAGCATGTCAACCAGACCACCCCCTTCGTCGACCAGAACCAGACCTACACCTCGCATGCATCGCACCAGGTGTTCCTGCGCGAGTACGTGCTGGTCAATGGCAAGCCGGTGGCCACCGGGCATATGCTTGACGGGCCCAACGGCGGCCTGGCTACCTGGGCCGATATCAAGGCGCAGGCGCGCGAGATGCTCGGCATCGACCTCACCGATGCCGATGTCGGCAACGTGCCGCTGCTGGCCACCGACCAATACGGTCAGTTCATCCGTGGCGAGAACGGTTTCGCCATGCTGATCATGCCCGGCAATCCGCCGGTTCAGGTGGAGGGCGATCCGGACAGTCCCATCAGCACCCAGGGGGCCGTACGCACCGGCCATGCCTTCCTCGACGATATCGCTCATAACGCGGTGCCGGTGATAGTCGGCGGGCAGCTGATGGCTGATGGCGACAGCGACGTGGGCAATGCCGTAGCCGTCAACCCCATGACCGGGCGCAACCTCGAGTACGACAACGAACTGCTCGATGCCCACTACATCACCGGCGACGGTCGAGGCAACGAGAATATCGGCCTGACCGCGGTGCACCATGTGTTCCACTCCGAGCACAATCGTCTGGTCGAGGCCAACAAGCAGACGATCCTCGCCAGCGGCGATCTGGCCTTTATCAACGAGTGGCTGTTGGTACCGGTGAATGAGGTGCCGGAGAGTGCCGACGGGCTGATCTGGAACGGTGAGCGCTTGTTCCAGGCCGCGCGCTTCGTCAACGAGATGCAGTACCAGCACCTGGTATTCGAGGAGTTTGTGCGCAAGGTCCAGCCGTTCACCGATATCTTCCTGGTACAGCCGGATATCGAGATCGACGCGGCCATCGTCGCCGAGTTCGCCCATGTGGTGTACCGCTTCGGCCACTCCATGCTCAACGAAACCGTGGACCGGCTGAGCTTCGACATGCAGTCCAGCGATATCGGCCTGATCGAGGCCTTTCTCAATCCGGTCGAGTTCGCCAGCGCCGATGCTGATGTCATGGCTGGCTCGATCATCCGCGGCATGACCCGGCAGACCGGCAACGAGATCGACGAGTTCGTCACCGGCGCCTTGCGCAACAACCTGGTGGGGCTGCCGCTGGATCTGGCGGCGATCAATATCGCCCGCGGCCGCGACACCGGCGTGCCGTCACTCAACAGCGCGCGCGAGCAGTTCTTCGCCGCCACCGGCGACAGCAACCTCAAACCCTACGTCAGCTGGGTCGATTTCGCGCTGAACATCAAGAACCCGGCGTCGATCATCAATTTCATCGCCGCCTACGGTCAGCACGAGAGCATCCTCGCGGCCGATACCGCCGAGGCCAAGCGCGCCGCCGCCACCCTGCTGGTGATGGGCGGTAGCGGCAGCCCCGGCGATCGCACCGACTTCCTCAACAGCAGCGGCACCTGGGCCGAGCGCGAGTCCGGCCTGAATCTGGTGGACTTCTGGATCGGCGGGCTGGCCGAGCGCAAGATGCCTTTCGGCGGCATGCTCGGCTCGACCTTCAACTTCGTCTTCGAAGTGCAGATGGAAAAACTGCAGGACGGCGACCGCTTCTACTACCTGTCGCGCACCCAGGGGCTCGACCTGTTGGGGGCACTGGAGGCCAACTCCTTCGCCTCGCTGGTGATGGCCAATACCGACCTCGGCCAGCCGGGCTCCTCGCACCTGCCGGGCGATCTGTTCGCCTCGGTGGACCATATCCTCGAGCTGAACCAGGCGCTGCAGATCGGCGACGACCCGGTATGGGACAGTCCCATCATGCAGGCGCTTACGCCCATGGTGGAACGTGGCGAGGGCTACCTGCGCTACAACGGTGAAGCCCATGTGGTGCTGGGTGGCACCGAAGGCAACGACACTCTGGTCGGCGGCGTCGGCGACGATACCCTGTGGGGCGATGGCGGCAACGACCGTCTGGAGGGTGGCTACGGCAACGACATCATCCAGGGCGGTGACGGCGACGACATCATCACCGACATCGGCGGCGATGACATCATCAAGGCCGGCGATGGCAACGATGTGATTCACGGCGGCAATGGCCTCGACCTGATCTTCGCTGGCGACGGCCATGACTTCGTTATCGGCGGGACCGACGGCAAGGAGATTCTGGGCGGCACGGGCAACGATTTCATCCACGGCGGTGATGGTATCGATTCCCTGTTCGGTGGTTCCGGCGACGACTGGATTGAAGGCGGTGGTCGCTTCGACTACATCGCTGGCGACAACGGCGACATCTTCTTCGAGAGTCCGATCATTGGCCACGACGTGCTCAACGGTGGTCAGGGCGACACCGACTACGACGCCGACTCCGGTGATGACATCATGTTCGCCGGCGCCGGTATCCAGAAGAACATTGGCATGTGGGGCTTCGACTGGGTGATCCACAAGGACAGCACGGTGTCCGCCTACTCTGATCTCAACCAGTTGGTGTTCGACACCGAGCCGCTGAAGGTACTGCGAGACCGCTTCAGCGATGTCGAGGCGCTGTCGGGCTGGGACCTGGACGACGTGCTGCGCGGCGACGATCGCAGCAACGACCCGGATGCTGGCGAGGAAGATCAGCTGGACATCAACAACGCTCTCAGCCAGGCCGGTGTGGACCGTATCAATGGTCTGCGCGAGATGCTCGACTATCTGGTGGAACTGCCCCCCGAGGAGGGCGACCTCGAGGCCGCGATAGCCTTCAATGCCGGTAATATTCTGCTCGGCGGCGGCGGCAGCGACGTGATCGAGGGCCGCGGTGGTGACGACTACATCGACGGTGCGGCCTGGCTCAACGTTCGCATCAGCATCCGCGACGACGCCGGCAACGAGATTGGCACGGCCGATGGTATGACCAAGGTGATCACCGGCAAGAGTGGGGTGCTGGCCGGCACTGCGGAGAGCCTGACCCTGGATCAGGCGATGTTCAGCCGCCTGCTCAATCCCGGCCAGTTACATATCGTGCGTGAGATTCTCTACAGCAAGGACGAAAACGACATCGACACCGCGGTGTACTTCGGTCTGGCCGATGAGTACGACATCTTCGAGAACTTCGATGGTACCTGGACGGTCAGCCATACCCGCTTCGCCGGTGGCGGCGGCACCGTGACCACCTTCGACCCGCTCGATCCGGACGGCCTCAGCACCACACGCAAGATCGTCTCCGACGGTACCGATACCCTGCGTAATATAGACCGCGTGCAGTTTGCCGACCAGGTGGTCTGGTTGGTGCCCAGGCCGGCCGAGGGTAGCGTAACCATCAGCAACATGGCGCCGGCCGAGGACGAGGTGCTGCTGGCTGCCGCCACCGTCAGCGATCCCAATGGCACCGAATTCGCTGTGCTCAGCTACGCCTGGCAGGCGCTGGTGGCCGGCGAGTGGGTGCAGGTCGGCACCGGGCAGAGCTTCCAGCCCGGCGACGCACAGGTCGGGCTGGCGCTACGCGTAGTGGTCAGCTTCAACGACGACTGGGGCAACCCGGAGAGCCTGGTGTCCGCGGTCACCGCGCCGGTGCTCAACGTCAACGATGCGCCGACCGGCTTGCCGCAACTCAACAATGCTTCGCCCAGTGTCGGTCAGGTGCTGATCGCCTCCACGGCGATGATCGCCGATGCCGACGGTATGGTCGGTGTGACCTTCGCCTACCAGTGGCAGGTCGGCAGTGGCGATAGCTTCAGCAATATCGCCGGTGCTACCGCGCAGTCCTTCACCCTGACGGCGGCTCAGGCCGGCCAACAGGTGCGGGTGCAGGTCAGCTACACCGATAATCGCGGCACCTTCGAGTCGCTGACCTCGGCGGCCACCGCGGTGGTAGCCAGTGCGGTGATCATGGGCACCAACGCGGCCAATACGCTCAACGGCACGGCGCTGGACGACCATATCCTCGGTCTGGGCGGCAACGACGTGCTCAACGGCTTGGCCGGTAACGACATCCTCGACGGCGGCGCGGGCAACGACACCCTGGATGGCGGCCTCGGCGCCGATGTCATGCTCGGTGGTCTGGGTAACGACATCTATATCGTCGATAACGTGGGCGACCAAGTGATAGAGGCGGCAGGTGGCGGCACCGATACCGTGCGCACCACCCTGCAGGAATACGGCCTGGGGGCTAACGTCGAGCACCTGACCTTTATCGGCACGGGCAACTTCACCGGCTATGGTAACGAGCTGGCCAATACCATCACCGGCGGTGCAGGCAACGATGTACTCGATGGTGGGACTGGCGCCGACCGCCTGGTTGGTGGGGGGGGCAACGACAGCTACTACGTCGACAACTCCGGCGATGTGGTGGTCGAGGCTGCTGGCGCAGGGGTCGATACCGTGTATTCCACTGCCTCCAGTTACACCCTGGGTGCCAACGTGGAGATGTTCGTCCAAGTTGGCAGCAACGCCGTGGTCGCCAGTGGTAATGGCCTGGCCAACATGATGGTGGGGGGCGTGGGCAACGATACCCTCAGAGGGTTGGGAGGTAACGATGTGCTCAACGGCATGGAGGGGGATGATCTGTTGTATGGCGGTGCTGGTGCTGACAGCCTGAGTGGGGGAAGCGGGGCCGATACCCTGTTCGGCGAGGGTGGCAACGACATCCTCGACGGTGGCGACGGTGACGACATCCTCGATGGTGGTGCGGGTAACGACATCATGATCGGCGGTGTCGGCAACGACACCCTGTACGCCAATCAGGGTAACGACATCCTCGTATTCGGCCCCAACTTCGGCAACGACACCATCATTGGTTTCGACGCCAACCCGGCTGGAGGGCAGGACCTGCTCAACATTGCGGCGTTCAATCTGACGGCGGCGACTTTCGCCAGTCGGGTGTCAATCGCCGATGCTGGTAGCGATGTATTGGTGACGGTCAACGGTGCAGATGGCGGCAGTATCCGCCTGGTCGGTGTGACCGACCACACCAGCGTGACCATCACCGACTTCCAGTTGGCATGAGGGGGCGTGATTCCTGGCGTTCGGATCACGCACGGTAGCCACGGTCGGCGCCAGGTTGGCTGCGGAGCATCGCCTGCGGGGGCGGTGCTCCGTGGTCTTCTTTGCAGGGGGGCGGAAAATCGCAAAAAGTTGCGGTATGACGCATGTCGAGTTCCATGCGCGTGGTAACGTAATAAGCAGTTACATTTACCTACCCCGTGTCTATGGAGTTCCCATGTCGATCAAGGATTCGATCCTGGCAGCCGCGCTGGCTGCTGTCCTGCCGTTCACCTGTGTTGCATACGCCAATCCCGAGACCGAGTCAGAAAACGCTGCGGTCGACGCCGAGGTCATCGAGACCGAGGATGCGGCGCAATACATCAGTCCTGAAGAATTCGTCGCCAGTCTGGAGTTCAAGAGTGGCCGCGTCGTCCTGGGCAACGATCTGGCGACCCTCAACCTGCCCGATACCCTGGTGTTTCTCGACGGTGAGAACGCCCAGCGCCTGCTGGTCGATGGCTGGGGCAATCCGCCAGATGACGTCCCGCCGCTAGGCATGATCCTGCCGGCTGGCGTGTCGCCGCTAGCCGATGAATCCTGGGGTGTGACCGTCGAATATGAAGACAGCGGCTACGTGTCCGATGAGGACGCCGCCGATATCGACTACGGCGACATGCTCAAGGACATGCAGGCCGACATGCAGGAGGCCAACACCTGGCGTGAAGAGAATGGCTACGAGGCCGTGCAACTGGTCGGCTGGGCCGCCGAGCCGCACTACGATGCCGAAGGCAAGAAGCTGTACTGGGCCAAGGAACTGAAGTTCGGCGATAGCGACGCCAATACGCTGAATTACAACATTCGCGTGTTGGGCCGTAAGGGTGTGCTGGTGCTGAATTTCGTCGCCAATATGGATCAACTGGCAGAAATCGAGGCCAGCGTGCCGGCCGTGCTGGCTGCGACCGAGTTCAACCCGGGCCAGCGCTATGCCGAGTTCGATCCGGATCTGGATACCGTGGCCGCATACGGCCTCGGCGCGCTGGTAGCTGGCAAGGTCGCCGCCAAGACCGGTTTGCTGGCCATGTTGCTGGTACTGCTGAAGAAGTTCTGGTTCATCCCGGTGGTGCTGGGCGGCTGGCTGTTCAAACGTATCGGTCTGCGCAAGAAGGACACTGCGAGCGAAGAGGCGAGTGCACCGGCTGCTCCTGTTGCAGCGCCAGCCGAGGCCAAGGCCGAGGAGCCGGTACAGGCGCCGGCGCAGACGGTCATGGATCTGAACAAACCGAACGATGCGGACAAGCGTTGAGTTCGAAGCGTGGGTAGCGTCATGCTCAAGGATGTACTGCGCGGCTCCTTTCTTGCGGTTGTGCTGTTGCTGGGCGCCGGTTGCGGCGAAGCGGATCGCTTCGCCGAGGGATGGGATCAGGGCGGTACGCTGCATGAGGCGACCATGCGGGACTGGGCTTTTGCCGTCGATGGCAATCGACTGGCCACCAGTGCCGATTTCGTCCGCGAACGCATCCCCGACATGCCAGAAGAGGGGTTGCCTATCAGCAGCGCCCTGGTCGAGAAATGCCTGAGCGACATGTCGCTCAGGTTCGCCGTGGACTATGTGAAAGCGCACGAGAAGCTGGATTACTGTTTCGACTATACCGAGAGGATGCTCGGCCGGTTGGAGCAGGAATATGCAAGTCAGGCGCGTGCAACCGAATAGCAAAACGCCGCGAATTCTTTACTGGATTCGCGGCGTTTTTCATTGCGGCTTGAAGTCTTACTTGGACAGGTACTTCATGCCGTCCTCCAGCCCCTGCAGGGTCAGCGGGTACATGCGATCTTCGATCAGCTCGCGCACCAGGCCAGTGGAGGCGGTGTAGTTCCAGGTGTCCTTGGGGTAGGGGTTGATCCAGATGATCTTCTTGAACTTCTCGGTGAAGCGCTTCATCCAGACGTAGCCGGCTTCCTCGTTCCAGTGTTCGACGCTGCCGCCGGCCTGGGTGATCTCGTAGGGCGCCATGGCCGCATCGCCGACGAACACCACCTTGTAGTCGGCGCCGTACTTGTGCAGCAGGTCCATCGTCGAGGTGCGCTCGCTGGTGCGGCGCATGTTGTTCTTCCACACGCTCTCGTAGATGAAATTGTGGAAGTAGAAATATTCAAGATGCTTGAATTCGGTCTTGCAGGCCGAGAACAGCTCCTCGCAGACCTTGACGTGGGCGTCCATCGAGCCGCCGATGTCCAGCAACAGCAGGAGCTTGACCGTATTGCGCCGTTCCGGGCGCATCTGGATGTTGAGCAGGCCGCCGTCCTTCGCGGTGTGGTCGATGGTGCCGTCCAGATCCAGCTCTTCGGCTGCGCCCTGACGGGCGAACTTGCGCAGGCGGCGCAGTGCCACCTTTATGTTGCGCGTGCCCAGTTCGACCTGATCGTCGAGGTTCTTGTACTCGCGCTGGTCCCATACCTTGGCGGCCTTGCCCTGGCGCTTGCCGGCATCGCCGACGCGAATGCCTTCCGGGTTGTAGCCACCGGAGCCGAACGGGCTGGTGCCGCCGGTGCCGATCCACTTGTTGCCGCCGGCGTGCTTTTCCTTCTGCTCCTCGAGGCGCTTCTTGAACTCCTCGATCAGCTTGTCCAGGCCGCCGAGGCTCTGGATCTGCGCCTTTTCCTCGTCGGTCAGCAGGCGCTCGAACTCCTTGCGCAGCCACTCCTCGGGGATCATCGCCTCGATGTGTTCGTTGAGGTTTTCCAGGCCCTTGAAGTAGGCGCCGAAGGCCCGGTCGAACTTGTCGAAGTGGCGTTCATCCTTCACCAGGATCGCGCGCGCCAGGTAGTAGAACTCGTCCATGTCGGCGAACACGACGTTGTGCTTGAGCGCATTGATCAGGTCGAGCAGCTCGCGCACCGACACCGGCACCTTGGCCGCGCGCATTTCGTTGAATAGGTTGAGCAGCATGCTATGCCCTCATGAAGGTCTGTGACTGCCTGTGGCCACTGCTCACGCCGGAGCAAGGGCGAGCGAGCTAGAGCCAGGCAAGGCGAGAGCAGGCGAGC
The DNA here is from genome assembly GCF_017167985.1 of Ectopseudomonas toyotomiensis. NCBI lineage: Bacteria > Pseudomonadati > Pseudomonadota > Gammaproteobacteria > Pseudomonadales > Pseudomonadaceae > Ectopseudomonas > Ectopseudomonas toyotomiensis. Next base: position 4,272,638 of record NZ_CP070505.1, read on the forward strand.
AAGCGCAGTGTACTTTTGTACATGAGCATTGCGAGCCTGCTCTCAACACAGCCTGGCCGACGCGCAGCCGCCCGTTTATCGGGATGCTCGGCGGGTCATGAAGGCCAGGCGCTCGAGTAGCTGCACATCCTGCTCGTTCTTCACCAGAGCGCCGGCCAGCGGCGGGATGGCCTTGGTCGGGTCGCGCTCGCGCAACACCGCTTCGCCGATATTGTCGGCCATCAGCAGCTTGAGCCAGTCCACCAGTTCGCTGGTCGAAGGCTTCTTCTTCAGGCCCGGTACCTTGCGCACGTCGAAGAACACGTCCAGCGCCTCGGCCACCAGCTCGCCGCTGATGTTGGGGTAGTGCACATCGACGATCTTCTTCAGGGTGTCGCGATCGGGGAAGGCGATATAGTGGAAGAAGCAGCGGCGCAGGAAGGCGTCCGGCAGTTCCTTCTCGTTATTCGAGGTGATGATGATGATCGGGCGCTGCTTGGCCTTGATCGTCTCGTTGGTCTCGTAAACGTAGAACTCCATCTTGTCGAGTTCCTGCAACAGGTCGTTGGGGAACTCGATGTCGGCCTTGTCGATCTCGTCGATCAGCAGGATCACGCGCTCGTCGGATTCGAACGCCTCCCACAGCTTGCCTTTCTTGATGTAGTTGCGAACGTCGTGAACCTTGTCGGAATCGAGCTGCGAATCGCGCAGGCGGCTGACCGCATCGTATTCGTACAGGCCCTGGTGCGCCTTGGTGGTGGATTTGATGTGCCAGGTGATCAGGCGGGCAGAGAAGGCGTCGGCCAATTGCTCGGCGAGCATGGTCTTGCCGGTGCCCGGTTCACCCTTGACCAGCAGCGGGCGCTGCAGGGTGATGGCGGCGTTGACCGCGAGTTTGAGGTCGTCGGTGGCGACGTAGGACTGGGTGCCTTCGAACTTCATCGGAAAATCCTCGGAACGGTAACGCGCGGGCCGGCCCGCAGCAGAAATTCAGAGTGCGACTATAACGCGCAGCTCCGGTGGCTGTGAACGCAGACGCAGTATTCAGTCACTGAATGGGCGGTCACCGCTGCTTACGACTACAGCTCAGCTGCCGTCCTGCTGAGGTGGCGGGCGTTCGTAGCGGGGCGTGAAGGCCTCGACGAAACCATTGCGCAGGATGGCGATGAAGGCCTGGAAGGCGCTGGTCTGCTGGTCGTGCACGCTGCCGCTGAGTTCGACACGGGTGGCGAACTGGTCGCGGCGCTGGTTCTTCAGCAGTGTCTCGCTGCCGCCGACGATGGCCTCCCAGAGTGAGCGCAGTACGCCTTTATCTTCGTCCTCAACGTCCTGCTCCCAGTCGAACACCTCGACGTCGCGCAGCAGGGGTTTGATGTAACCGTTGAGCTGGGCGTTTTCGGCTTGCGCTTCGATTACCAGGTCGCCGTTGCCGCGCTTGAAGTCGAAGCGGCCGTAGGCGCGGGCGAAGTCGTTGAAGCGCGTCAGGTCGATGTCCTTCGCGCGCAGGCGCAGCTCGAAATCTTCGAACTGCTCGAATGGATCGAAGGTTGCCTCGGCCTCCAGTGGCGCATGCTCCAGCAACAGCGCGCGACCTTCGAAGTGCGCGACCCGGTCGCCCGGTTCGTCGCCGACGTTGGTGAGGTTGTAGAGGCTGGCGTTGACCTCGTCTGCGCTCAGTTCCACCTTCGGGTCGGTGGTGAAGTTGTGAAAGCTGATGCGGCCGTCGATCACCCGCAGTTTGTTGAGCGTGATCGGTAGCAGTTTGTTCAACTGGTCGCGCCAGTCGGTGCCGGCACCGGTCTGGGTGCCCTGGTCATTTTCGCCGCCATCGACGAAGTTCAACTGCGGCCGCTCGAAGAACACCTCGGCTACCACCGCGTGCTCGCGCCATAGCGCCGGCCAGCTTACCGAAAGGTCGATCAATGGGGCATCGAGCAGCGGTACCGGCACATCGCCCGTCACCTTGACGATGGTCAGCTCGTTGATGCGGTAGGCGCCGCGCCACCAGGCCAGGTCGATATCAGCGATATGCCCACGGTAGTCGCCCATCTCGGCGAGCTTGTCGTTGAGATAGTCACGGATCAGCCACGGCAGCGCGAGCTGTGCGGCCAGTAGCAGCAGAACCAGGATGAGCAGGGCCTTGAGGGGCCAGCTGTAGCGTCGTTTCATGGCGGCGTCTGTCGGAGCAGTTATCTTCGATGGACTACGTTCGCGCCGATCTGTTCGGCTGGACTGCATCCGCACCTGGGCATAGGCTGGTGCCCTTATTCATCATCCATCTGCTTAGGAAGGAATCATGAGCCGCATTTTCGCTGACAACTCCCAGGCCATCGGCAATACGCCGCTGGTGATGGTCAACCGCCTGGGGCCGAAAGGCGTGACCATCCTCGCCAAGATCGAGGGCCGCAACCCGGCCTATTCGGTCAAGTGCCGCATTGGCGCCAGCATGATCTGGGATGCCGAGGAGCGCGGCGTGCTCAAGCCGGGCATGACCATCGTCGAGCCGACCTCCGGCAATACCGGCATCGGCCTGGCCTTCGTCGCTGCAGCGCGCGGGTACAAGCTGGTGCTGACCATGCCGGCCTCGATGAGCCTGGAGCGGCGCAAGGTGCTCAAGGCCCTGGGCGCCGAGCTGGTGCTGACCGAGCCGGCCAAGGGCATGAAGGGCGCGATCGAGAAGGCCAACGAGCTGGTGGCCGCCAATCCTGACTACTATCTGCCGCAGCAGTTCGAGAATCCTGCCAACCCGGCCATTCACGAGAAGACCACCGGCCCGGAAATCTGGCGCGACACCGAAGGCGCCATCGACGTGCTGGTCTCCGGCGTCGGCACTGGCGGCACCATCACCGGCGTTTCCCGTTACATCAAGCAGACCCAGGGCAAGCCGATTCTGTCGGTAGCGGTGGAGCCGGTGGGCTCGCCAGTGATCAGCCAGACCCTGGCTGGTGAAGAGGTCAAGCCGGCTCCGCACAAGATTCAAGGCATCGGCGCCGGTTTCGTGCCGAAGAACCTCGACCTGGCGATGGTCGATCAGGTCGAGCAGGTCACTGACGACGAAGCCAAGGCCATGGCCCTGCGTCTGATGCGCGAAGAGGGCATTCTCTGTGGTATCTCCTGCGGCGCGGCGATGGCGGTGGCGGTGCGTCTGGCAGAGAAGCCGGAGATGCAGGGCAAGACCATCGTGGTGATACTGCCGGACTCCGGCGAGCGCTACCTATCGAGCATGCTGTTCAGTGATATGTTCACCGAGCAGGAACTGCAGCAGTAAGAGCAGCTACAGGCTCCAAACCGCAGGCTAAAAGCTACAAGCGGAGCCATGCCTAGGGTAGGTGTCGTTTTTCATGTCCACCGTTTTGGTGGAACGATGAAGCGCGATCCATCCCACGTCTAACTCTCGCGAAAACCGCCTTCGGGCGGTTTTTTCGTAGGGAGCGCCTTGCGCACCGCGGGACAATTTACGGTGGCCTTGGTACGCGTAGCGCACCCTACGTTCTGGCCACGCTTGGCCTGACCACCAGCCACAGCGCCAACCCGATCAGTACGCAGCCAGGCAGGTAGGCCCAACTGAGCGGCTCACCCAGTAGCAAAGCGCCCCATAGCACGCCGAACGGCGGGATCAGGAAGGTGGTGGTGCTGGCCTTGATCGGCCCGATATCGGCCAGCAAACGGAAATACAGGACATAGGCGAACGCCGTGCAGACCAGGCCAAGGCCGGCCAGCGACAGCCATACCTCGATGCCACCCCAGCTTGGCGGTGGTTGCAGCGCGAGGCTGCCCGCGAACAGCGGCAGCAGGAACAGGCTGGCCCCCGCCAGGCTGGCGAAGGCGGTCAGACGGTTGTCCAGGCCGCCTTGCTGGCCGATCCAGCGTCGGGTGAGGAAACCGGCGAAGCCGTAGCAGGTGGTGGCCACCAGGCAGGCGCCGGCGCCCAGCAGCAGTTGCAGGTCGAAGGCCACCGGGCCGGTGCGGGTCAGCACCGCTACGCCGAGCAGGCCGAGAAACACGCCCGCCGCCTTGCTCGGGGTGATGCCCTCATGGAAGAACAGTGCGCCGATCAGCACGCCCATCAGTGGGGTGGTAGCGTTGAAAATCGCCGAATAACCGGCCGGCAGGATCAGCGCCGCCAGGCAATACATGGCTGAAGGCAGGCCGGCGTTGATCACGCCCAGGCCGAGGCAGATGCGCAGTTTGCCGCGAAAGTCCCAGGCACTGCGCAGCAGCAGGAGCAACGCCAGCAGCCCCAGCGCGCCGAAGCTGGCGCGAAAGAACGCGGTCGGCATGCTGCCCAGCACTGGTGCGGCAACGCGCATGAACAGGAAGCTGGCGCCCCAGATGGCGGCGAGCAGCAGCAGACGAAGTAGATCGGCGGTACGCAAGGCGAAGTATCCGGCAGGGTGGGGCCGAGAGTGTTGCCGCTGGGCAGGCTTCTGGCAATCCGCATTGCACTTTCGAATGTTTGGCATGGGCGCTGCTGCAGGGAAGGTGTGGGAGGGGCTTTAGCCGCGACGTGCAATCGTGGAGGATTTGGCGATTCCCGGTTGTATCCACGCCGGCGTTGTCGGCTAAGCTCGGCTGATCACTGCGGATGAGGCATGCGTAATGGGGCAACAATGGCCGGCCGGCGAGATCGCTCGCCTGATCCTCGATGGCTTCGACGATTACCGCGAGCGTTTTCGCCAGATCACCGATGGCGCGCGGGTACGCTTCGAGCAGGCGCAGTGGCAGGAGGCGCAGCAAGCGTCGGCGGCGCGCATCAACCTCTATGAAGATAAGGTCGCAGAAACCCGCGAGCGTCTGCTGCAAGGGTTCGATGCTTCGCTGCTGGAAGTCGGGCAGTGGCCGCTGGTCAAGAGCGCCTATATCGCCCTGATCGACCTGCGGTTTGATGACGAACTGGCGGAAACCTGGTTCAACTCGATCTTCTGCAGCCTGTTCAGCCATGACCAGATTAGCGATGGCTGCATGTTCATCCATACCACCCGGCCGTCGCTACGCAACCAGCCCAGCGCCGCGCAGACGCGCAGCTATCGGCCGGCAGGCGAGCTGCACCTGGCGCTGCAGGCGATCTTCGACGATTACCGTTTCGATGCCCCTTACGAGGATCTGTCGCGCGACCTGCAGCGGCTGGAAGAGCAACTGCGCGCGAGCCTACCGGATTGGGTCTGCAAGGATCCTGAGTTGTGCATCGAGCTGTTTTCCTCGGTGCTGTATCGCAACAAGGGCGCCTACCTGATCGGGCGCATCTACACCCGCGAGGAGCAGTGGCCGCTGGCGATCCCCTTGCTGCACCGCGAAGGGCAGGGCATCCAGGCCGATGCGGCGATCACCGACGAGGCGGAGGTGTCGATCATCTTCTCCTTCACCCGCAGCTACTTCATGGTGGCCGTGGCGATTCCGGCCGAGTTCGTCGGCTTTCTCAAGCGCATCCTGCCGGGCAAGCACATCGCCGAGCTGTACACCTCGATCGGCTTCTACAAGCACGGCAAATCCGAGTTCTACCGAGCCCTGATCGGCCACCTGGCCAGCACTGATGATCGCTTCATCATGGCGCCCGGTGTGCGTGGCATGGTGATGAGTGTGTTCACCCTGCCGGGTTTCAATACCGTGTTCAAGATCATCAAGGACCGTTTCGCCCACGCCAAGACGGTGGATCGCAACACGGTGATCGAGAAGTACCGCCTGGTGAAAAGCGTCGACCGGGTAGGGCGCATGGCCGATACCCAGGAGTTTGCCGATTTCCGTTTCCCCAAGGCCAAGTTCGAGCCCGAGTGCCTGGCCGAGTTGCTGGAAGTTGCGCCGTCCACTGTGGCCGTGGAAGGTGATACCGTGCTGGTGCGCCACTGCTGGACCGAGCGGCGCATGACGCCGCTCAACCTCTACCTGGAAAGCGCCAACGAGGCGCAGGTGCGTGAGGCGCTGGATGACTACGGCCTGGCCATCAAACAGTTGGCCGCGGCCAATATCTTTCCCGGTGACATGTTGCTGAAGAACTTCGGCGTCACTCGCCATGGCCGCGTGGTGTTCTACGACTACGACGAGATCTGCTTTCTCACTGAAGTGAACTTCCGGCGCATCCCGCCGCCGCGTTTCCCCGAGGACGAGATGAGTTCCGAGCCCTGGTATTCGGTGGGGCCGATGGACGTGTTTCCCGAGGAGTTTCCGCCGTTCCTGTTCGCCGATATCAAGCAGCGCCAGCTATTCAGCAAGCTGCATGGCAATCTCTATGAGGCCGATTACTGGAAACAATTGCAGGAGGCGATTCGCGCGGGCAAGGTGATCGACGTGTTCCCGTATCGACGCAAGAGTCCGGTGATTTGACGGAGGCTGGTTGAAATCCGTTTGGCCCGGCCTAATCTTAGAGGTGAGCCGCTGGCTCTTCCCTTTACTTGGCAGGAGGTCGTACCCATGCTCGCCAAGCTGCAAGAACAACTGCAAGCCCTGCTGCAGGCCCTTGGCCTCGCCCCGCAACCTCAGCCGATTCGTATCAGTGAAGCCGAGCAGCAACGCCTGCGCCGCGAGCGTCAGCGTCGCTGAAACTCGTCAGTTGAGCCGATGGGCGTCGAACCAGGCGTCTATCAGCTCGCGCATCCGCTCTCCCGAGAAACTCGCGAAATGCCCGCCGTGCACGGTGCGTACGGGTAGCTCGCGCAGGCGCGCGAGGCTGCGCGCGTAATCTTCCAGATTCGAGTGGTAGGCGTCTTCGATCAGCGGGCCATCGTAGAGGATGTCGCCGGAAAACAGCGTGTGCGTCTGCGCTTCCCACAGGCTGATGCCGCCGGGTGAATGGCCGGGCGTGTGCAGCACCTGCAATACCCGATTCCCCAGATCCAGTACGTCGCCATCTTCGACCAAGCGCGTGGCTGGGGCCGCCCGTACGCGGTATTCGGCGTAGCACAGCGGGCAGTCCGGATGCGCTTCGAACATGTCGTCACCGACGAAGTCGGTGGCCAGGGTATTGGCGCCGTCCGGCGCGGCGAGAATATCGGCCTCGGCCGGATGCACCAGACGCTCATCGAATTCGTGATGCCCGGCGATGTGGTCGAAGTGGCAGTGGCTGGCCACCGCCAGCAGCGGCTTTTCGGTCAGCCACGGCAGTTGCTCGCGCAGGCTGACCAAGCCGGAGCCGGAGTCGATCAGCACGTCATGTTCGCGCCCCTGCACATGCCACATGTTGCAGCGATAGAAGGGGCGCACGTAGGGCTCGTGGATGAGGCAGATGCCGTCGTGGTGGTGCTCCACCTCGAACCAGCGGTCACGGCTGACGATTTTCATGACTTCTCTCGCAGCAATCGATTGACCTATTGTAGGAGCCAGCTTGCTGGCGATCAGCAGGGAATCGCTAGCAAGTTGGCTCCTGCAGGTGGTGCGTCAGGCCAACTGCGCCCGTGGCACCAGAACCCAGCGGCGCAGCACCGCGTAGCTGGCAGCGGTGATCAGGAACACCGGCAGCGAAGCGCCCCAGGCCAGCGGCGAGACCCAGCCCCAGTAGTAGGCCAGCACCGCGCCCAGGCCGTAGGCAATGAACGCGGCCGGGTTGAAGCCGTTCAGGTAGCGGTAGCGACCGCCGTCTTCACTGAGCAGCTCATCCACCGCGTAGTCGCCCTTGTGGATCAGGAAGTAATCGGCGATCAGCACGGCGAAGGCGGGAATGAACACACTGCCGATCACCAGCAGGAAACTCTGGAAGTTGTCGAGGATGCCGGGAATCTGCGAGCCGAGGATAGACAGCACGCCGATGCACAGTGCCGGCTTCCAGAACGGAGTTTTCGGGCTGACGTTCAGGTACGACAGCGAGGCGCTGTAGACGCACATGACGTTGGTGGTCATCACCGAGAGGAACACCACGATGGCCGCCGGCAGGCCGAAACCGAAACCGGCCAGCAGCACCGCCGGGTCGTAGGTCTGCTCCATGCCGGTCAGCACCGAGAAGCCCGAGACCGTGGCGCCCAGACCCATGGCCAGCAGAGTGGCGGCGACATAGCCGACCCAGGTGCCGACTCCCGCCACGCCTTGGCTGCGGCAGTTGCGGTTGTAGTCGGCGGCCAGTGGAATCCATGAAAAAGCAGTGGCGATGACAATATCGAAGGCGATACCCGGGGTGATCTCGTTGCGTGGTTCGGTGGGCATGGCCAGCAGGCTGGCGAACTCGAACTTCTGCCCCATCACGTAGAACACCGCGCCGGCCAGCAGGAGCATGCCGATGGCGGCCCAGCGTTCGACCCGCTCGATGCCCAGGTGGCCGCGCAGGGCTATCAGCAGCACCAGGGTCTCGCAGAGGATGGTGAACAGCGGCAGGTTGGAGTAGCCGGTCAGGTGCTCCACTGCGTAGTTCAGGCTCATGCCCGCCAGCAGCGCCTGGATCCAGCTCCAGGCCAGCAGGGTCAGCAGGTTGACCAGCGACGGCAGCTTGGCGCCGTGTACACCGTAGCTGCCGCGTGCCAGCACCATGGTGGTCAGGCCCGAGCGTTGGCCCATCAGGCCGACCAGTACCAGCGGCAGGATGCCGATGCCCGAACCGATCAGCACGATGAGCATGGCCTGGGTGAATTTCAGATCCGGCACCAGCAGCATGCCGGTGAGGATGGTAGTGACCACCACGTTGGCGCCCAGCCACAGGGCGATGGTGCCACCAAGACCGAGGCTGCGATGCGCCTTGTCGGTTGGGGCCAGGCCGTCCTGGCCGAAGTGCTGGCTGAGATTCTTGAACATGGAACGACTCCCCGATGCTTGATTATTGGTATTGGTGGGCGGCAGTCAGTGGTACAGCTGAATCTTGTGGTTATGGTCACGCGGGATCGCGGCTAAAGCCCCTCCCACGGGGTACTCCGTTCTTGTGGGAGCGGCTTCAGCCGCGATCAATAGGTTCAGGGATGAAAGGGCGCGGCCTCCTGCACTTCGATGATCAAGGGGCGATCCTGCGGCGCGCTGCGCAGCAGCTCGGTCAGATGCGCATGGTCACGCGCACGCTCGGCGGCGCAGCCAAAGCCACGGGCGATGGCCAGCAGATCCGGGGTGTAGATGTCGACGGCAATCGGGGTGATGTCGCGGCGCTGCATGTAGCGCTTGATCTCGCCGTAACCGGCGTTGTTCCAGAGCAGGACGATGATACCGACCCTTGCCTCTACGGCACTGGCCAGCTCGGCGATGGTGAACTGAATACCGCCATCGCCCATCAGGCTGATCACCGGCCGCTGCGGCTCGGCCAGCTTGGCGCCGATGGCCGCCGGTAAACCGTAGCCGAGCGTGCCGTAGCCGGTGGAGGCGTTGAACCAGCGCCGCGCACCGTCCAGTTCGACCAGATGATTGCCGCTGTACACGGTCTGCGTCGAATCGCCGACGAAGCGGGCATCCGGCAGAGCATCGAGGATGCAGTCGAACAGCTGGCGGTAATGCCCCCAGCCGCTGAAGTCCTCGTTCAGGCGCGCCTGCACGGCTGCGGTACGCCGGGCGCCGGGGCTGCCTGCGTTGGCCTCGCGCGGGTCGAGCTCGGCCAGCAGCATGCGCATGGCCACGCGCGCATCGCCCTGGATCGCCAGATGCGGGGTGAAGTTACGCTGCAATTGCTGAGCGTCGATGTCGATGCGGATCAGTCGACCGGGCAGGCGGAAGTCGCCGTCGAACACCACGTCGTAGTCGGTCTCGCCCAGCTCGGTGCCGATGGCCAGCACCACGTCAGCCTCCAGCGCCAGATCGCGCACCGGGCGCAGCGACTGGTTGCTGCCCAGCAGCAGCGGATGGCCCGGCGGCAGCAGGCCCTTGGCATTGATGGTCAGCGCGGTCGGAACATCCAGTGCAGCGGCCAGAGCGCGGGCTTCAGCCTCGGCGGATACGCAACCACCGCCCAGCAGCAGGAGAGGGCGCTTGGCCTGCCTGAGCAGGCCGGCGGCCTCACGGATCAGCGTGCGGTTCGGCGCCGGGCGGCGCACGGTCGGCCGTGGCGCCGGGGTCATGTGGGTGGCGTCTGCGGTGATGATGTCCAGTGGCAGCTCGATATGCACAGGGCGCGGCCGCTCGCCTTCGAATACGGCGAAGGCGCGAGCCAGCACGCCGGGCAGTTCCTCGACGCTCATCAGGGTATGGCTGAAGGCGGTGACGCCGGCGGTCATCGCCCGCTGGTTGGGCAACTCATGCAGATAGCCCTTGCCCAGGCCCAGGCGTGCGCGCTCGTTGACGCTGGAAATCACCAGCATCGGGATCGAGTCGGCGTAGGCCTGGCCCATGGCGGTGAGGATGTTGGTCATCCCAGGGCCGGTGATGATGAAGCACACACCCGGCTTGCCCGAGACGCGCGCATAGCCGTCGGCCATGAAGCCGGCGCCCTGCTCGTGACGCGGGGTGACGTGGCGGATGCTGCTTGAGGGCAGGCCGCGATAGAGCTCGACGGTGTGCACGCCGGGGATGCCGAACACGGTGTCGACGCCCCAGGCTTCCAGTTGCTTGACGAGAAATTCGCCGCAGGTGGTCATGGTCAGGTCCTTGTGTCGACGTCAGCCGACGATCCAGTGCGCCATCAGCGCGATGATCGGCAGGGTGATCAGGGTGCGGATGATGAAGATGACGAACAGCTCGAGCAGGTTCAGCGGCAGCTTGGCCTTGATGATCAGCACGCCGACCTCGGACATGTAGATCAGCTGGGTCAGCGACACGCAGGCCACCACGAAGCGGGTCAGTTCGCTCTCGATACCCTTGCCCAGCACTGCGGGCAGGAACATGTCGGCGAAGCCCACCAACATCGCTGGCGCTGCCTTGGCGGCTTCCGGCAGTTGCAGCAGTTCGAGCAACGGCACGATGGGAGCGGACAGCCAGTTGAAGATCGGAGTGAACTCGGCGATGGCCAAGGATACCGTGCCAATGGCCATTACCAGCGGCAGCAGACCCAGCCAGATATCGACCACGTTGTGCACGCCGACCTTGACCATCTGCCCCGGCGAGGGATTGGCGTTGGCGCGCTTGACAGCCTGCAGCAGGCCCCAGCGCAGCAGCGAGGTGCCGGCTGGCACATCTTCCTTGATCTGCTTGCCGACCCCGGCGACGTACTCGTCCTTCTTCCACGACAGCGGTGGAATACGCGGGGTGATGATGGCGGCAGCCAGACCGGCGACTACCACGGTCAGGTAGAAGGGTACGAACAGATGGTCGAGCTTCATGAAGCTGGTGATCAGCAGGCTGAAGGCGATCGAGGCGATGGAGAAGTTGGTGGCGATCACTGCCGCTTCTCGGGCGCTGTAGAAGCCCTTCTGGTACTGCTGGGCAGTGATCAGCACGCCAACGGTGCCGGAGCCGAGCCAGCTGGCGATGGCGTCGATGGCCGAGCGTCCGGGCAGGCCGAAGATCTTGCGGAACACATTGCGCACCAGGGTGCCGCAGAACTCCATCAGGCCGTAGTCGGTAAGCAGCGGCAGGATCAGGCCGGCGACCAGGAAGAAGGTGATCAACACCGGCGCCAGGTCTTTCAGCACCACGCCGCCGGTATTGGCGTTCCACACCCATTCCGGGCCGAATTGCCAGAACGTCATGGCCGCGAACAGCCCGCCGAGCACGCGCAGGGCGAGCCACAGCGGCGGCAGCACGAACAGGTCGTTCAGGGCGCGACGCTCCGTGAGCCAGCGTGGCTTGAGCAGGCTGCCGAACAGGCCGAGGACGGCGGAGAGCAGCAACAGGGCGGTGGCGATGGCAGGCAGCTGATCGCTGACGGCAGCCTTGAGTGCGTCAGCCATGACGCCGAGGCCGATGGTGACCTTTTCTTCGTAAACGATGGGGGTGAGAAACAGCAGTACGCCGAGCAACGAGGGGATCAGGAAGATCAGTAACTGACGCACGCTGTAGGAGGTATCGGTCGGCGGCTGGTCATCCAGCAACGGCATGGATTCTTCGCGATTCATCTGGGCACCCTGATTTGTTGTTGTAGGGATGTACCGGGCGCCTCGCGGGGCGCCCGGGCGGAGCAGTAAAAGCCGGAGGTCAGCGACGCTGAACCCCCGGAAGCACGCAGAGCATTTCGTACAGCAGGTTGGCGCCGAGCAACGAGGTGTTGCCGGTGGTGTCGTAGGGCGGCGAGACCTCCACCAGGTCGCCACCGATCAGGTCCAGGCCCTGGCAACCACGGATGATCTCGATGGCCTGGATGGTGGTCAGGCCGCCGATTTCCGGGGTTCCGGTGCCGGGCGCCCAGGCCGGGTCGATGCCGTCGATGTCGAACGACAGGTACACCGGGCCGCCGCCGACCTTCTCGCGCACTTCGGCCATCAGCGGCTCCAGCGACTTGTGCCAGCACTCCTCGGCCTGCACCACACGGAAGCCCTGCTTGCGGCTCCAGTTGAAGTCTTCGGCGGTGTAGCCCTGGGCGCGCAGGCCGATCTGCACCACACGCTGGCTGTCGAGCAGGCCTTCTTCCTGGGCGCGGCGGAAGGTGGTGCCGTGGGCGATCTTCTCGCCGAACATATGGTCGTTGACGTCGGCGTGGGCGTCGATATGCACCAGGCCGATCTTGCCGTACTTCTTGTGCAGGGCACGCAGGATCGGCAGGGTGATGGTGTGGTCGCCACCCAGGGTCAGCGGCTTGATGCCGAGTTCGACGATCTCGTCGTAGGCTTCCTCGATGATGCGCACGGCGTCGAGCAGGTTGAAGGTGTTGATCGCCACGTCGCCGATATCGGCCACGTTCAGCGAGTCGAAGGGGGCGGCACCGGTGGCCATGTTGTACGGGCGGATCATCACTGACTGGGCGCGGATCTCGCGCGGGCCGAAGCGGGTGCCGGAGCGCAGCGAGGTGCCGATGTCCAGTGGCACGCCGACGAAGGCGGCGTCGAGCTGGCGTTTTTCCTCGGGGCTCTGGATGTGGGGCAGGCGCATCATGGTGGCGATGCCGCCGAAGCGGGGCATTTCATTGCCGCCCAGGGGCTGGTGGAAGGTCTTGTCCATGGGTGGGCCTCAGGCTCGTTCTGGTTGTGGCCGGGAGTCTTGACCGGCCAGGCGCTGGGAAAAATCGGCTGGGGCAAAAACTTACTTCAGGATTGTTTGAAGTAAGGCTGTAAGCCCCGGTTCATAAGGTGTGGCGTGGCGCGCGCATCAGTCGCGGTAACTGGTATCGAGGCGATCAAGCTTGCGTAGCCAGGCCTGCCACAGCAGCTGGCGCTGCCATTCGGCGCCCTGCAGCTGCTCGCAGGCATGCTGCGCCAGGTGCGCCGGAATCTCGCTGCAGGGCTGGCCACCACCGGTGGCGGCGAGCTGGATCTCGCAGGCGCGGTTCAGGTAGTACATGACGTAGAAGGCGTCGGCGACGCTGGCGCCGACGCTGAGCAGGCCATGGTGGCGCAGCAGCAGGGCAATGTTGTCGCCCAGCGAGGCCTGGATGCGCGCACGTTCGTCCAGATCCAGCGCCACGCCTTCGTAGGCGTGGTAGCCCAGGCGCTGGTGGAACTCGGTGCTGATCTGGTTGAGCTGCAGCAGGCCATCGTTCTGCGCGGCCACCGCCATGCCGGCCAGGGTATGGGTGTGGATCACGCAGTGGGCGTCGTCGCGGGCCATATGCACGGCGCTGTGGATGGTGAAGCCGGCGACGTTGTAGTCGGCGTTGCCCTCGACCACCTTGCCGTGCATGTCCACCACGATCAGGTCGCTGGCGCGAATCTCCTCGAAGAACAGACCGAACGGATTGATCAGAAAACGCGGCTCGCCGTCACCCGGCAGGCGTACGGAAAAGTGCGTGTAGAGGGTGTCGTCCCAGCCGAACAGGGCGGCCAGGCGGTAGGCCGCAGCCAGGTCGCGGCGCAGGGGGGCGATGTCGTTCATGCGTTCTCCAGGCCGATGAAGCGGCGTACGCGTTGGTGGTTGCCGTGGTGGATGGCGGCAGGTGAGGCATCGAGCTGAACATGACCGTCTTCCATGAACAGCACGCGGTCGGATATCGACAGGGCGAAGTCCATCTCGTGGGTGACGATCAGCATCGTCATGCCTTCGCGGGCCAGGTCGCGGATCACCGCGAGCACGTCGCCCACCAGTTCCGGGTCGAGCGCCGAAGTGGGCTCGTCGAACAGCATGATGTCCGGCTGCATGGCCAGGGCGCGGGCGATGGCCACGCGCTGCTGCTGGCCGCCGGACAGTTGGTGCGGGTACTTGTCGGCGTGGGCCAACAGGCCGACCTTGTCCAGCAGCGCCAGGGCTTGTCGGCGCAGTTCGGCGTTATTACCCAGGCCGTGGTAGCGCGGCGCGAGTAGGACGTTGTCGAAGATGGTGCGGTGGGGGAACAGGTTGAAACTCTGGAACACCATGCCGATGCGCCGCACGCCTTCGCGCTGGCGGCGGTTCTCGGGGCGGTCGCCGGCCTGGATGAAACTCTCGCCGAACAGCACGATCTCGCCTTCGTCGATGCTTTCCAGGCCGTTGACGGTGCGGATCAGCGAGGTCTTGCCGGAGCCGGACGGGCCGATGATGGAGATCACCTCGCCAGGCTGCACACTCAGGTCGATGCCCTTGAGCACATGGTGGTCGCCGTAGTGCTTGTGGATGTTGCTCAGGTACAGCGCCGCCGGAGTGCCTGGCTCACGAACCCGGGCGTTGCCGGTCGCCACCTGTGGCAGTTCGCTGCGCAGCTTGGTTACCTGGGCATCGCCGAGGGTGCCCGGCTTGCGCCGGCCAAGGTCGAGGTGGCGCTCCAGGTACTGCAGGCCCCAGCCGAACAGGCTGACGATCAGCACGTAGTACACGGCCACGGCGCCGAGGGTTTCCAGCACCAGGAAGTTCTGCGCGTAAAGGCGTTGGCCGACCAGCAGCAGTTCGCTGAGGGAGATCACCGAGACCAGTGAGGTCAGCTTGACGATGGTCACGTACTCGTTGGTCAACGTCGGCAGGGCGATGCGAAAGGCCTGCGGCACGACGATCAGCCGCTGGGTGCCAAGCCGGCCAATACCCAGGGCGCGGGCGGCTTCGCGCTGCCCTTTGGCCACCGACAACAAGCCACCACGGTGGATTTCGGCCATGTATGCCGCTTCGGTCAGTACCAGGGCGAACAGACCGGCGTAGAACGGATTGGACAGTACCTTGCCGCTGGCCGGCATCAGTTGCGGCAGGTTGTAGACGAAGATCAGCAGCACCAGCAGCGGCACGCTGCGAAAGAACCATACGTAGATCGCGGCTGGCGCGCTGAGCCAGCGACTGGCGGCTTGCTTGGCACTGGCCAAACCGAAGCCCAGCACCAGGCCGAGCAGCCAGGCCAGGCTGCTGAGTTTCACCACCGTCCAGCACGCCGCCCAGAAGGCCGGCATGGAAAACAGGGAGAAGAAATAGCTCCATTCGAACGGCATATGGGGCACCTGTGACTCAAGCTGAAAAAAGGCCGCTGGCCGGAGCGAGTAACGGCCAGCGGGGTGAAGCGGTCATTCAACGCAGCGGCCGTGGGCGAGTCATGACGGACTCGCCCACGGACTTACCTCAGGCTTCTTCCAGGTTGTATTTCTTCAGCAGTTCGGCGTATTCGCCGCTGGCCTTGAAGTCGTCCAGCGCGGCTTTCAGGGCGTCGAGCAGTTGGGCGTTGCCCTTCTTCACGTAGATGCCCAACACCTGCGGGTAGATCGAACCCTTGGAGCTGATGGCGATGCGGCCCCGGGATTTTTCGACGATCAGCAGCGAAGCGGCGTCGATCTCCAGGTGCGCCTGGATATGGCCGGAGAGCAGCGCCTGGGAGGTTTCCGAGGTGGTCGGGTACTGGTTGATGGTGATGGCGCCGGCGCCCTGTTCCTTGCAGTAGCCGTCGGAAACCTTCTGCAGGGCTGGAATCCACGAAGTGCCCTGTTGCAGGCCGACGGTCAGACCGCATAGCTCTTCTGGTGTGGCCGGTTTCTTTTCGGCGTCGCTGCGCACCATGATCGCGGCGCCGGTCTTGGCGTAGGGGATGGCATCGGCTTTCTCCAGGCGCTCGGGAAGGATGTACATGCCGGAGATGATGGTGTCGAAGCGGCCGGCGTCGAGGCCGAGGATCAGGTTGGGGAAGGTGATGTCGCTGAAGTTCGCCTCCAGGCCCAGACGCTTGGCCAGGGCTGCGGAAACTTCCGGGTCGAAGCCTTTCACCTGGTCGCCTTCGTAGTATTCGAACGGTGGGTAGGTAATTTCCATGCCCACTTTCAGCTCGCCGCTGGAGAGGGTCTTGGGTGTTTCGGTGGCGTGGGCGGTGGTGAACAGGCCGGCGAGGGTGCAGGCCAGAGCCAGGGCGGTGCTGCGCAGCGGGGTACGGGTTGCCATTGTGTTTATCTCCGGATCAGTTTTTGTGTTGGCAGTGGGGAAAGTCACAGCGCGCTCAGCTGGTGCTTCAGGTGGCCGAAGCTGGATGGCGCGCGGGCGCGTTCGGGCAGCTGCAACTGGCCGTCCTCGACGCGCTTCTTCAGGTATTGGTAGGTCTGTAGCGCCTGGCTCCACATGTGCTCGCCGATGCTGATGGTTTCGTAGCTCTGGCCGGTGGCCTCGAACTGCGGCAGCGGGCGGATCTGCGTGTGGTAGTCGCAGGCATAGAAGAACGGGAAGGAGTAGCGCTCCTGGCTGACCTTGCGCACGCGGTGCGAAGTGGCGACGAAGGTGCCGGCGCTCATCACCTCGAGCATGTCGCCGATGTTGACGACGAAGGTGCCTTCGCGCGGCGGTGCGTCGATCCACTGGCCGAGGTCGTTCATCACTTCCAGCCCCGGACGGTCGGCGAGCAGGATGGTGAAACACTCGTAGTCGGTGTGGGCACCGATGCCGGGGGCATCCTGGGCATCGCCGTCGTAGGGGTAGTGGATCAGGCGCAACTTCGACGGCGGGAAGTTGGCCATCTCGTCGAAGGTGTTTTCCGGCACGCCGAGAGCCAGGGCGAAACCGCGGAACAGCATGCGGCCGAGCTGGAAGATGCGCGCGTAGTAGGCCTGCACCGCCTCCTTGAAGTCAGGCAGAGTGGGCCAGTCGTTGGGCCCCAGCAGCGGCGTGCCGGCCAGTACCAGCGGGTTGTCGGCGGGGACTTCGAAGCCGATGTCGAAGGCTTCCTTGTGGTCCGGCTTGCCGGCGCCGTAGCGCTCCTCGCCCTCGGGCACGAAGCCCTTGTGGCTGGCCGAGGTGCCGATGTAGTGGCGCATCTTGGCGTCCAGGGGCTGGGCGAAATAGTCCTCGGCGGCGCGGTGCAGGCCATCGATCAGCGTCTGCTCAATGCCATGGCCGCTGATGTAGAGAAAACCCACCTCGCGGGCGGCGCGGCCCAGGTTCTCGGCCACGGCCAGGCGCGCCGCCGGGTCGCTGCTGAACAGGCCGGCGATGTCGACCACGGGGATTTCGGTGAAATGCTTGGCGTTGGTGTTCATCACGGCTCCTCAGCGACTGGTGAAACGGTGGAAGTGCTGGCGCTCGCAGCGCGCCATCCACTGATTGAGTTGCCACAGGTCGGCCACCGGCACGTCGGTGAAGGGCAGGTGGTGCAGGTAGCCGTCCGGGCCGAATTCGGGGGTCAGGGTGGTGGTCTGCAGGCCGCGCTTTTCCTGGCTGCTCCAGATGCTTTCCCAGTGGCGCTGATGGAACGCCAGCACTTCGGCGTACTCCGGCGCGCCGGGGTGCGGCACCTGTGGGCCCTGGTCATAACCGACGCGGGCCTGGATGTGGTCGACCCGCTCGATGAAGGCGGAGAGGTCGTCGGCGGGGTCGTCGAGCAGGCGCTCGCAGGTCACCAGCCAGTGGCTGATATCGCTGGTGAAGCGCAGTTCGGGGACCTGACGGATCACGTCCAGCGTGACCCAGGGGCTGTACAGGGAACGGCCGCGATGAATTTCGAAACAGACGTGGAGGCCGCAGGCCAATGCCAGTTCGGCGGCGCGACCGAAGAAATCGACCTGTTCGCTCAGCGCCCAGCGATCATTGCCGGGCAGCACGTTGACCAGGCGCGGGCCGAGTTCGGCGGCCCAGTCGAGCTTCATGCGCAGGTCTTCGAGGTGCACCTGCGGGCTGTCGCTCTGACGTGGCAGAACCGGGGTGGAGGTGAACAGGGTGGCGATATAGGGGACATTCTGCTCGCGCAGCAGACGGGCGTTGATGGCGCGCTGCGCGGCGGTCTCGGGGATACGCGCTTCGATACCGTCGAAGCCGGCACCGAGCGCTTCGTCGAGCGCTTGCTGCCAACTGCCGCGGTAACCCCAGAGGGTGCGGAAGATTTCCAGTCGCATGGCCGTCTCCTGAAGAGGGCGAAGGTCAGCGGCAGATTGGCAAGGGGCGTGGTGTGGCGCCCGGTGGCAGCCGATTCGAGTCGGCGCCTGGTTATGGCGGCATTGTTGGCTCAGCCTGCGAACGGGTTAAATCGCATCGAACAAATACTTAGTTCAGTGATTGCTGAACTATTGATGCGTCTTGCGCTGCCCCGGATTTCATCCTGGCACCAAGCTAGCGCCGCTCCGTAGGGTGCGCCGCGCGCACCAGTTGTTTCGCCAGTCTGTGCCTAGAGCAGGGCGGTCTAGTTTTGTAGCCCGGATGCAATCCGGGGAAATAGGCTGGGTGTTGTCCCGGATTTCATCCGGGCTACGTTTGCTGGATGTGCCAGGCAGGGGCAGGGCGCTACACTGGCACTCCGTTCATCTGCCGTACGCCGCCATGTCCCTCGCTTTACCCGATCTGAAACTGCTGAAGATCTTCGTCGCCGTGGTGCGTCATCAGGGCTTCGCCGCCGCGCAGCAGGAACTCAATCTTTCCACGTCGGCCATCAGTACCTACATGAGCCAGCTGGAAAGTCAGCTCGGCATCGTGCTTTGCCATCGCGGCCGTGGCGGTTTCAGCCTGACCAGCAAGGGCGAACTGTTCCATCAGGAAACCTTGCGCCTGCTCGGCGAACTGGAAGGTTTCGAGCGTTACTCGGCGGCGCTCAAGGGCGAGTTGCGCGGCACCCTCAACCTCGGTGTGCTGGACTCCACGGTCAGCGATCCGGCCCTGCCATTGGCCGAGGTGATCGGCGCCTACAGCCAGGAGCACCCAGGCGTGCACCTGCACCTGTCGGTGATGAGCCCTTATGAGCTGCAGCTGGCGGTGCTGGACAATCGTCTGGACCTGGCCATCGGTGCTTTCTCCACGCGCATGAACGGCCTGGTCTACCAACCGTTGTATCGCGAGCAACACTGGTTGTATTGCAGCGAGCGGCATGCTCTGTTCGAGCAGAGGCGGATTCCCGAAGAACTGATTACCCAGCAACGCATGGTGGGCCGCGGCTACTGGAGCCAGGCCGAACTGGCTCGCCATGGTTTCAAGCACAGTGCGGCCACGGTGGAGTCGATGGAGGCGCAGCTGATTCTGGTGCTCTCCGGCGCCTACATCGGCTATCTGCCGGAGCACTACGCTCAGCCTTGGGTGGATCAGGGCAAGCTGCGGGTATTGCTGCCAGCGGTATTTGGCTATCAGGCACCGTTCTCGCTGATCCTGCGCCGAGGGCGTACTCGCGAACCGCTGATTCAGACCTTTCGCGATTTGCTCAAAACGCAACTGAATCAGATCTGAAACAGGGTCGTCTTTCTCCTCCGAAAGGCTTAGAGCCTGCAACTGGCGCGGTTATTAGGCTGTGCTAGTACTTATTCATACGTCTGTACCAACTTCAATTCGAACAGGGAAGCCTCGATGCGCCAGAACCTGCCCGTGACTCAGCGGGAAAGAACCTTCCCCGCTGATGAACGCCTGATTTCCACCACCGACCTCAACAGCAAGATCACCTACTGCAATGACGCCTTCGTCGAGATCAGCGGCTTCACCCGCGAGGAACTGATCGGCCAGCCGCACAACCTCGTGCGCCACCCGGATATGCCGCCAGCGGTGTTCGGCCATATGTGGGATACCATCAAGCAGGGCAAACCCTGGATGGGCATCGTCAAGAACCGCTCGAAGAATGGCGATTTCTACTGGGTCAGTGCCTACGTCACGCCCGTCTACGAGAACGGCCGAATTTCCGGCTACGAGTCGGTACGCTCATTGCCAACCGAGGCCCAGAAGCGTCGTGCCGAAGCGCTCTATGCCCGTCTGCGGGCCGGCAAACCACCGGTGCCGAAGCTGGAGTACTGGACCTACGATTTGCTGCGCTCCTGGCCACTGATCGTCGCGTCGCTGCTGATCGTTGCGGCGCACTGGGTGGTTTCTGGTTGGCCGCTGATGGCTTTTATCGTGCTGACGCTGTTCGCGCTGGGTTCATACCAGCTTTATCGGACCCGGCAGCTGATTCGCCGTACCCTGGCGGATCATCCGAAAGCCTTTACCAGCGGCCTGGTGGCGCTGACCTACAGCGACAACCGTGGTGCCCAGGCCCTGCTGGACATGGCGATGATCAGTGAGGAGGCGCGTTTGCAGACGGCGTTGACGCGACTGGAAGATGCTGGCGAGAACGTCAAGAAGCGCGCCACGCAGTCCGCCGAACTGTCGCACTCCAGCGCGCAGATGCTCGATCAACAGCGTGCCGAGACCGATCAATCGGCCACGGCCATCAACCAGATGGCAGCGACCATTCAGGAAGTCGCGCACAACGTGCAGAATACCTCGCATGCTGCCGAAGAGGCGGATCGTCTGGCACGTGAGGGGCGTGATCTGGCTGTAGGCAGCCTCGATTCCATGCGCCAGATGGCCAAGGCGGTCAACGATATTGGTCAGGCGGTCAACGAACTGGCCAACTCCACGCAGTCCATCGGCAGTGTGGCTGATGTGATCACCTCGATTGCCGAGCAGACCAACCTGCTGGCGCTCAATGCTGCCATCGAGGCCGCGCGGGCAGGGGAGCAGGGCCGCGGTTTCGCGGTAGTGGCCGATGAAGTGCGTTCGCTGGCTTCGCGTACGCGCCAGTCCACCGAGCAGATTCACCAGATCATCGCCGACCTGCGTGCAGGGGCCGAGCGTGCAGTGGTCACGGCGGGCAAGGGCGAGGACATTTCCCGCGGCAGTGTGCAGAGCGTGGAGTCGGTACGCGACGCGCTGGAGGGCATCAGCTCGGCGGTGACGCGCATTACCAGCATGAGCCAGCAGATGGCGGCGGCTTCCGAAGAGCAGAGCCATGTGGCCGAGGACATCAGCCGGCAGATCACTCGCATCGCCCAGCTTTCCGATCACAGCGCCGGGCAGGCGCATCAGGGCGCGGCCATCAGCCGTGAGCTGGAGGAAATGGCCGATTACCTGCACAGCCTGGCGGAGCGCTTCAACCGCTGACTCTGAAGCCGGATGCAGTCTGGGGATTCCCGGATTGCATCCGGGCTTCGCGAGTTCGAGGTGTTCTGGCACACTGCGCGGCATGCCTCGTCCGACCTGCTCCCGCTGCCAGCGCCCGCTTGGCCACTGCCTCTGCCCGCTGATTCCCAACCTCGAGAGTCGTACTCGTGTGCTCATCCTGCAGCACCCGAGCGAGGTCGGCCATGCCCTCAATACCGCTCGTCTGGCTGCGCTAGGGTTGCGCAACGCGGAACTGCGCGTCGGTGAGAGATTCGATGATCTGCCGCAATTGCTCGCGCAGCCTGATTATCGCGCCTGCCTGCTGTTTCCCGGCGATGAGGCTGTGGCCCTGACGGGCTACGCGCCCAAGGAGAAACCGCTGCTGCTGGTGGTGCCCGACGGCACCTGGCGCAAGGCGCGCAAGCTGCTGCATCTCAACCCGCTCCTGGCGGCGTTACCGCGCGTGAGCCTGGGAGCCGTGGCCCCGTCGCGCTACCGGCTGCGCAAGGCGCCGGAAGAGGGGGCGCTGTCGACCATCGAGGCGATCGTTGCCGCGCTGGATGTGTTGGAGGCCCCGCAGGGTTTCGCTGCGCTGCTGCGGCCCTTCGACGCGTTGATCGAAGGGCAGATCGCGGCGATGGGAGAAGAGGTCTTTATCCGCAATCACCAGCGCTAAGGAGGTGCGCACGACGCACCCTAGGGTAGCACTTAGGTCACGTAGCCCGGATGCAATCCGGGAAACTCTAATGAATGCCCGGCGGTCAAGCGCGAGGCAGGCGCATGTAGGGTGCGCCGCGCGCACCAGCTTCGACGACTTTCACGATGCCGGGCCCGGTGCGCACGGCGCACCCTACGGTATCGATTCGGGCTACGCAGGGTGCACGGCAGGTAATCAACGTTCGCGCATGGCTTCCGAGCGGGCCTTGAGAACGGGCTTGAGCAGGTAGGCCAGTACGCTCTTCTCGCCGGTGATGATATCCACCGTGGCGACCATGCCGGGGATGATCAGCAGCGGGTGTTCCTCGCCGCCAAGGTGGCTTTTGTCGGTGCGCACATGGATCAGGTAGAAGCTGTTGCCTTCCTCGTCGGTGATGGTGTCGGCGCTGATCAGCTCGAGGTTGGCCTTGAGCCCGCCGTAGATGGTGTAGTCATAGGCGGTGAACTTGACCATGGCTTTCTGCCCGGGATGCAGGAAGGCCACGTCCTGCGGGCGCACCTTGGCTTCGATCAGCAGGCTGTCATCCAGCGGCACGATTTCCAGCATGTCGCTGCCCGGCTGTACCACGCCACCGATGGTGTTGACCTTGAGCTGTTTGATCACCCCACGCACCGGCGAGGTCACGGTGGTCCGGGTCACCTTGTCCTGAATGGCGACGCTGGTGGCGGTGATCTTCTGCAGTTCGGTGCGTAATTCGTTGAGCTCCTTGAAGGCCTCGGCGCGGAAGGCCAGCTCGGATTCCTCCATCTTGCTCCTGATCTCGCTCATCGCCGCTTCAGCACGCGGGATCGCCAGGTTGGTGGCCTCCAGCGAGCCACGTACTTCCACCACGCTGCGGCGCAGACGCAACACCTCGACCTCGGAAATGGCGCCCGAGGCCACCAGGGGTTGCGACATGTTCAGTTCCTGCTGCAACAGGCCGAGACTGGAACGGTACTGCTGGGCCTTGGAGCGAAATTCGGCGAGCTCTTGCTCCTTTTGCCGCAGTTGTTCGCCCAATGTGCGCTGCTCGCTGCGCAGCCGTTGCTGGCGCGAGCGATACAGGGCCAATTGGTCTTCGGCCAGCTGTGGCGCGTCGCGGGTGATTTCTTCGGGCAGTTGCGGTTCGCGGCCTTCGGCCTCGGCGCTCAGTCGTTCGAGACGGGCGATGAGCGCCAGCCGATCCGCTTCGGTTTCCCCGCGATTGGATAGAAAACGCGTGTCATCCAGTCTCAGCAGGGTGTCGCCCTTGTCCACCACCTGGCCTTCGCGCACGAAGATCTCACTGACGATGCCGCCTTCCAGATTCTGGATCACCTGTACCTTGCTCGACGGGATGGCCTTGCCTTCGCCGGTAGTGACCTCTTCCAGCACGGCGAAATTTGCCCAGACCAGCGCTGCCAGCAGGCAGGCGCTGACCACCCAGATCGTGGCGCGGCTTAGCCAGGGCGAGTCCTCCAGAATGGCACCTTCGACTTCCGGCATGAACTCGGTGTCCTGGCGTTTTTCGCGCAGGCTGCCGAAGTAGTTGCCGAGGCTCTGGGTCGCTTGCATCGCACATCGCTCCTACAGACTGGCCGGGCCGACGCGGCCCTTGCGCAAGGCTTCGATCACCGCTTCCTTCGGCCCGTCCGCCACCACATGGCCGTTGTCCAGCACAGCCAGGCGATCCACCAGGCTGAGCATGGAGGCACGATGGGTGATGAGGATCAGCGTCTTGCCCTGCACCCACTTGTGCAGGCGTTGGCGCAGCAGGTCTTCGCTGGTGTTGTCCATGGCACTGGTGGGTTCGTCGAGTACCAGGATTGGCGGGTCGAGCAGCAGTGCGCGGGCCAGCAGTACGGCCTGGCGCTGGCCGCCGGAGAGCAGCTGGCCGCGTTCGCCTACCGGGCGGTCGAAGCCTTGCGGATGCTGGCGGGCCAGGTCCACCACGCCGGTGAGCTCGGCGACTTCGAGCATGCGCGCGTCGCTGATGTAACGGGCGCCGAGGGTCAGGTTGTCGCGCAGGCTGCCAGCCAGCAGTGGCAGGTCGTGGGCGACGTAGCCGATCTGATGGCGCAGGTCGGCGACGTCGAGTTGGCGCAGGTCGAGATTGTCCAGCAGGATCTGTCCTTCGTCGGCGCTGTAGAAGGCCATCAGCAATCGCGCCAGAGTGCTCTTGCCCGAACCGCTGCGGCCGATGATGCCAAGGCGTTCGCCAGCGCCCAGGCGCAGGCTGACGTTGCTCAGCGCCGGTGCGCTCTGGCCGGGGTAGGTGAAACTGATCTGCCGCACCTCCAGTGCCCCTTTGAGCTGGGTGCGATCCAGCGGCCGCTGCTTGTCCTGACGCTCCTGCGGCAGGGCCATCAGGGCATCGGTGCTGGTCATGGTCAGGCGCGCTTGCTGGTAGCGGGTGATCAGCCCGGCGATCTGCCCCAGTGGGGCGAGGATACGGCTGCCGAGCATGTAGCAGGCCACCAGCGCACCGACGCTGAGGTTGCCGGCGATGATCAGATAGACCCCGGCGACTATGGTGGCCATGCCGGCGAACTGCTGCAGGAACAGGGTGCCGTTGGTGGCCAGCGAGGCGAGGAATTTTGCATGGCCGTCCAGGCGGGTGAGGGCGCCATGGGTTTGCTCCCATTGGTGCTGACGCTCGCTTTCGGCACCACAGGCCTTGAGCGTTTCCAGGCCACCGAGGGTTTCGATCAGCAGCGCCTGGCGTTGCGAGCCAAGCTGCAGGCTTCTTTGCACAGTGTCGCGCAGGCGTGCCTGAATGATGTAGGCGAACAGCGCGGTGATGGGGAAGGCCAACAGCGGGATGAACACCAGCGGGCCGCCGATCAGCCCGATCACCAGCAGCATCAGCAGGGAGAAAGGCAGATCGATCAGGCTGGTCAGGGTGACCGCGGTGAGAAAATCGCGCAGTCCCTGAAAGTCGTGAATGCTTTGTGCGAAACCGCCCACGCTGGCCGGCCGCGCCTTCATCGACATGCCGGTGATGCGCTCGAACAAGGTGGCCGACAGCACCACGTCGGTCTTCTTACCTGCCGTGTCGAGCAGGTGCGCGCGTAGCACCTTGAGCAGCAGTTCAAAACCGGTGCCGATAAACAGGCCGATGGCCAACACCCAGAGCGTTGCGGTCGCCTGGTTGGGCACTACACGGTCGTAGGTCTGCATCACGAACAGCGGCACCATCAGGCCCAGCAGGTTGATCAGTAGGCTGGCCAGGACGGCATCGGTGTAGAGCCAGCGCGACAGCTTGAGGGTGTCGCGAAACCAGGCTTCGATGCGTGGCACCAGCGGCGTGCGGGCTTCTTCCAGCTGATGTCGAGGGCGGGCAAAAAAGGCCCGGCCACTGTACTCGGCGGCCAGTTGTTCACGGCTGACCCATTGTTCGCCGCCATCGGTCTCGCAGGGCAGGATCTGCGCCTGCTGCTTCGGCCCCCACTGGCGCAGGACCGCACAGCGACCGTCCTTGAGCAGTAGCAGGACTGGCAGGTTGAGGGCGGAAATGCTGGCAAGCTCGCGCTGTAGCAGGCGCCCCTGCAGCCCGGCCCGTGCCGCAGCACGCGGCAGCAGGTCGGGGCTCATGCGTTGCTCCGGCATGGGCAGGCCGGCACTGAGGGTGCCACGGCTGGCCGAGCAGCCATGTAGCCGGCAGAGGATCAACAAACCATCCAGCAGCGGATCGTCGTGACTGAGCCGCGGATCACTGGACGGGCCTGGCCGTTCCATGGTGGTCAATTTCTACTCCTCCTCACGCCGGTACTACTTCATATCCGGCAAGCGTGCCTCGCTCTTCACTTCAGTGAGGGCTACAGCTTCTGCCGGGACTACGACCTGTTGCTGGCGCAACAGATCACCCATTGCCGCAACGACGCGGTACATCGAGAACTCTTCGCCGTAGCGCACCTCGGTGTAACGACGGTTGGCGGTGAACAGCTCGTTTTCGCTGTCGAGCAGGTCGAGCAAGGTGCGTTGGCCCAGGCTGAACTGCTGCTGGTAGGCCTCGCGAACCCGTGAGGTGTAGTCCGCGTAATCACGCGCCTTGGGGGTTTGCAGGCGCGCGTTCTCCATGGCGTTCCAGGCCAGCGAGAGGTTCTCGTTGAGCACGCGCAGCGCGTTGTTGCGGATGTCCATCGACTCGTTGATCTGGTGCGCAGCCGACTGCAGCCGGGCCTTGTCGCGCATGCCGTTGAACAGGTTGTAGTTCATCACCACGGCAGCTCGCCAGGTGTTGTAGTGACCCTCATCGCCCTGCACGTTGTCATCGGCCGAGGTCGCCAGCTCCAGATCGAAGCGTGGGTAGAACGGCGACTTGGCTACCTCGTACTGCTTCTCGGCGGCGTTGACGTCAGCCTGCGCTGATTTCAGGAAGGGGTTGTTGTCCATCACGGTCTGCCGCGCAGCGAGCAGATCGGCAGGCATGCCGCCTCTGATCGATGCCGGGCTTTCCAACTGATCCGGCAGACGGCCCACGGCACTGAAGAAGTTGGCTTCGGCATCGGCCAGGTTGACTTCTTCGGTGTAGAGGTTGTTCTGCGCGAGTGCCAAGCGAGCTTCGGACTGGTCCAGGTCGGCAGTGCTGCCCACGCCCTGGCGACTGCGCAAGCCGATCTGATCGTTGATGCGCTGGTGTGCCTGCAGGTTGTTGCGCGCCAGGGTGACCATCTCGCGGCGCATCAGCACATCGAGGTACACCTCGACGGTGCGCAGGGCCAGGCTTTCGGACGTACCGAGCAGACGGTAGGCACGGGAGTTGACCACTGCCTGGGTGCGCGCCACCTCGTTGGGCGTGTTGAAACCGTCGAACAGCATCTGCCGCAGCCGCAGTTCGGCATCGCGGTAGTTCAGGGTCTCCTTGTTGTGATCGCCAAGCGCCCGTGTACTGGGGCTGTCAGTACGTTCCCGGCCATAACCGACCAGCAGGTCGACGGTGGGCAGGTAGCCGCCCTTGGCGAATTTCACGTCTTCATCCGATGAGAGTCGGCTATTGGCGGCAGCGTGGATTTCCGGGTGATTGTCCAACGTGCTCTGAATCGCTTCCGAGAGATTCATGGCTTGCGCCTGACTGCAAACAGTCGCCAAAAGCATGGCGCTCCATAGCGGGGTTAGGGTGCGCATTGGCGTTTCTCCTGACTGATGTTCTTATCCTGTCGCCATAAAAATGGCGTTTTTGCCTGTAAAACCGTTTCAGGCTTGTAACATCAGAGCTAAGAACAACTTTTGGAGAGCCTAAGATGTTTTTTTCACAACCCATATTCAGAAAAAATCTTATGAACTCTGCGAAAAGCAGCACATTGTTTGAACCTGTGAGCTGCGCAAGTCCTCATTTTCCGTGGGTTGCGCAGCTGAAATGGGTTGTCAGGCATCACAGGGCGGGGATTCATCTGATGGAGTAGTTCGACGCAGGTTGTAGTGACATTTTTTTGTCAGTAGCGTTTTTGGGATTTTGCGCCGTTCCATTTCAATCAGCTGTCTTGGGTTTCTCCTCGGCTTCGAAAAGGTGTTCTGACCCTTTCGGTAGGTACGTGTCGGCGGTGGTCGGCAGCCGTAGTGAGGATGGAATCATGGCTACTCTTATTGGTGTCGTCAGTCAGGTCGTCGGCGAAGTGTTCGCGGTAGCGAGCGACGGATCGCGCCGGCCGATCAGTGAAGGAGACCGGGTCTACGCGGGCGAGCAACTGGTAACCGGCGCTTCGGGCGCGGTGGCCGTTGCCATGACCAACGGCCAACAACTGACGCTTGGGCGCGACAGCAGCATGACGCTCGACGCGCAGATGCTTGCTACCAGTCCTGACTCGCAGACTCCGACGGCCGATGCGCCGCCCCCCGTTCCCAGCGACAGCGACCTGACCGATGTCGAGCGACTGCAGGCGGCGATCGAGGCCGGCGTCGACCCGACCCTCGAAGGTGAAGCTACCGCCGCCGGACCGGGTGCGGGTGGTGGTGCGGGCGGCGTCGGTGGTGGCCACTCCTTCGTGCTGCTCGGCGAGGTCGGCGGCGCACTCGACCCAGTGATAGGTTTCCCTACCGAGGGGCTCAGCACCGGCCCCGAATTCCCCGATGGCGAGCCGATTGTCGATCCGGATGACGCAGTGGTACTTGAGGTCGACGGCACCCCTACCGGGGGCGAGGCTATCAATGCAGTCGATGAGGAGGGTTTGCCAGGCGGCATTGCCGGCGGTCCAAATGATCTTCCCGGTGAGGCTGCTTCGGTATTCGGTATTCTGGGCTACAGCTTTGGTCCCGACGGTCCGGGCGGTTTCACCTGGAGCACGGCTGGGCTGTCCGGGTTGGGAATGACTTCGGGGGGCGTACCGCTTAGCTACGAGGTGAGTCTGGATGGCCTGACTTTGATGGCTTTCGCTGGTGATCAAGAGGTCTTCACACTCGAGATAACCGACCTGCTGGCCGGTACCTACACATTTGAACTGCTAGCCGCGTTGGATCACGAGCCGCCGCTGCCCGGAGGCAGCGATGAGAACGATCTTTTCTTTACCTTCACCTACACCATTACGGACGGCAACGGCACACCTGCGACCGGCAGCTTGAGCATTCTGATCGACGACGACAGTCCCGAACTGGCCGGTAGTGAAGGTCAGCGCCCAGTCGTCGGAGGCGTCGTGCATGAAGATGCTCTGGTTGGTATCGGCAATGCCGAGCCCGGCAACCTGCCTGCGCAAACCCATCAGCTGATTGGCGATCCGGGGGCACTGGATGCGCTGGTCAACTTCGGGGCTGACGGGCGCGGTGGCTTCCAGCTGAGTACCAACCCTGAGGCATTGAGCGATCTGCAGGCATTGGCCCTGACATCGGGTAAGGAGCCGTTGGTCTATTCCGTCGAGGTCTCGGACGACGGCAGCATAAGCACCCTGACAGCGACAGCGGGAGGTGTGCCGGTATTCACGCTGGTGGTGACCAGCGATGGTGGGTATGTCTTCACCTTGTCGGGGCCGATCGATCATCCACGCAAGGATGGAGATGACAGCGAGCTGTTGGGCGACAAGGATCTCGCGCTGGACTTCTCCAAGCTGCTGATCGCCACCGACTACGATGGTGATGCGGTGCCAGGCGGCTTCAACCCTGGCAGCTTTGTGATCGACGTGGAAGACGATGTGCCCGTGTTGGTGGAAGACGGAGTCAAACACTGCCTGACCATCACGTATCAGGGCGGTGATGCGTCATACCTCAACAGCTATGGCTATTACATCAAAGGCCCCGATGGTGAGCCGATTAGCGGTCAGATCATCTGGGGCGACACCAGCGGCCTGGCTGAAGGAGACTCGATCACCCTTCATGGCCTCGACCCGAGCCAGGTTGGTTTCTTCATCATTCCCAATGGGGGCTTGAACGGCGCAGCCAGCAACACCGAGGTAACCTTCCAGATCGTGGAGGGACAGTGGAAGGCCTTCATCGGCGATACAGAAATCAATGGGGCCGGTGGCGCTCACGTTCTGTTCAGTGACCCGACGCTGAATCCCGGCGGCAAGTCCCATGTTGACGACAATACCGCGCCGGGCAACCAGAACTGGGAGGATGTCAATGACGGCAACAGCGACAACGACTACAACGACGTCAATATCCAGGCCACCTGGACGGCCAAGACGCCGCCAGCTATCGGTGGCACGGTGCATGAAGACAAACTGACGGCACCCAATGTCGGTAATCAGGAGGGCGGGCAGACGCTGGTCATCAGCACTGCTGGCGGTGCTGGCACGCTGGCCTCGCTGGTCGCCTTCGGTGCCGATGGCCCTGGCAGCTTCGGCCTAGTAGAAAACGCCACGGTCACTTCGCAACTGAACGAGCAGGGGCTGACCTCCGGCGAAAAACCACTGGTCTACACGGCCAGCGAAAGCGTCGATGGCGACGGTAATCTGCTCAGCACCACCCTGACCGCTGCGGCTGCCGCGGATGTTGGCGGCTACAAAGTATTTACCCTGGTGATCAATGCCGATGGCAGCTTCACCTTCACCCTGCAAGGGCCGATCGACCACCCGCAGGCCGATGGCAACGACAGTGAGCTGTGGTCGAACGCTGGTCAGATCGGCATCGACTTCACTCACCTGCTGGCCATCACCGATGGTGACGGCGATCCGCTGAACATCCCCGAAGGTGTTGGCGGCCTGTTCGTGATCAATATCGAGGACGATGTGCCGACCCTGAGTCTCGGGGTCAATACTCAGGCACTGGCTCAGTTGGAAGTGGCACTGGACGAAACCCGTGGCAATCAGGACCGTTACGCCGCCAACGATGACCAGAGCCAGGGCTACACCAATGACGACAATGGTGCGCTGGCCAGGGTCACTACTCAGCTCGCTGGCGGTTTGACCTCGCTGTTCACCGTCGGCGGGGCAGCAGGGGCTGATGGCGAGGCTTCGCTCAATGGCACGCTGAGCTTCTCCGGGGTGCCGCCCCAGGGGCTGGCCACGACCTTGTCCGCCACCGTTGGCGGTGCCATCCGGCTGTTCGTTGACCCAGCCAACAGTCAGGTTATCAAGGGTGTCGATGCCACTGGCGATACGGTCTTTACCATCGCCATCGTCACCATCGATGGTCAGCCGCAACTGCAGACCACGCTGTTCGAAGCGATCCGTCATCCGCACAACGATCAGCGTTTCGACGAGGCGCTCGACCTACTGATCAAACACCAGGGCTCATTGCAGCTGCAGTACCAGGTCACCCGTGTCGACGGTGATGGTGACGCGGTGACCCGTACCGCTAAGGTCGAGCTTGCTGGCGGTAATTCGTCCTACTTCTCCTTTCAGGATGATGGTCCGAAAATCGGCAAGTTCGAGCTGGAGCATGGCGTCAAGCTCTACGTTGACGAGTCAGTTGGCAAAGGCGGCTCCAATCAGAACGAGCAAGGTCATGTTGCGCCGAACGATGAGCCCGACCATGGCAATGTGCTGGGGTATGCACGAGTCGATGGCAAGGATCTTTTCAAGCTGATCGCCGATGGCGGTTCCGATGACCTGGACAGCAGCCGTACCCGGTTCTCCCTGAGCCTTGCTGGCAATGCTGTGGACTCGGGGCTGAATGCCACGGCCGGTGGCGACATTCTTCTGTACAAGGAGTCCGATGGCAGCATTCTGGGTAAGGCCAATGGCGTTACGGTGTTCAAGATCAGCGTCAACTCTGCTGACGGCAGCGTGACCCTGGTGCAATACAAGGCCATCGCGCATGGTGATACCGGCAACCATGACGAGCTGGCGCTGCTCAAGGATGGCGTGCTGAAACTGAACGTGACCGTCTATGACAAGGACGGCGACTCGCAGAGCGCCAGCCTGGATCTGGGCAAGATCGTCGGTTTCGAAGACGACGGCCCGAAAATCACCAAGTTCGAGTTGCGCCACGGTACCAAGCTGTACGTCGACGAATCGATCGACACCACAGGTTCCAGCCAGAACGAGCAGGGCCATGTTGCGCCGAACGATGAGCAAGGCCACGGCAATGTGCTCGGCTACGCCAGCATCGACGGCAAAGACCTGTTCAGGCTCACCGTGGATGCGGGGTCAGATGGCCTGGACGCATCGCGTACCCGTTACCAGCTGAATCTGAGTCAGGACGGCGTGGACTCTGGGCTGGATGCCACTGCTGGCGGCGACATTCGCCTCTACAAGGACGGTGACGGCAACGTGCTGGGTGTCGCCGATGGCGTGACCGTATTCAAGATCAGCGTCAATGCCGGCAATGGCAGTGTGACCCTCGTGCAATACGAAGCCATCGTCCACGGCAAGACCAGCAACCATGACGAACTGGCACTGATTCGTGCCGGTGTGCTTAAGCTTGGTGTGACCGTCTATGACAAGGACGGCGACTCGTGGAGCTCCAACCTGGATCTGGGCAAGATCGTCGGCTTCGAGGACGACGGCCCCTCCGCTTGCATCACCCAGGCGGCCCATGCGCTGGACGATGAAGGCCTGCCCAATGGCATCAATGGTGGTGAGGGTGATGTAACTGGGGCGAGTACCACGGTCACCGGCACGCTGGTGTTCGACGCCGGCTCCGATGGTCTGCGTGGTATCGCCTTGTCCGGGCCGAGCGTGCTGGGCTGCGAGGATGTCACCTCGACCTGGAACGCCGTCACCAACACGCTGACCATCAGCAGTACCGAGCGCGGCACGTTGGTGACCGTGGTGTTGACCGATCCGGCGCTCGGCAAGTACGAGCTGGAGCTGCATAAACCTCTGATGCATCCGGCTGGCCAGGATGAAAACGACATCAAGCTGCAGATCGGCTACACCGTGACCGACGGTGATGGTGATACCGCCGAGGGCAAGCTCGTGGTCAACATCGACGACGACACCCCGACCATCCAGGCCATGCAGCCGGGCTTCGAATCGCAGGCCACTTTCCTCGGCAGCGATGCCGGTTATCAAAACAGCTATGGCTATTACTCGCGAGATGCCGACGGCAATCCATCCGTGGGCAAGGTGATCTGGGCTGATGTAAAGGCGCAGGTGGCAGGCGCCACCTTCGATCTGGATGGGCTCGATCCGAGTGAGATCGGCTTCTTCATCATCCCCAATGGTGCAGCCAACGCTGCGCTGAGCAATGGTGCCGAGCTGACCTTCGAGCAGGATGTCGATGGCAACTGGCAGGCCCTGCTGGGCGGGGTACCACTGACTGGCGCTGGTGGTGCCAACGTGCTGTTCGACCGTGCCGAGTTCAACCCGGGCGGCTCGCATCTGCAAGACAACGCCGAACCAGGCAACCAGAACTGGGAGGATCTCACCGACGCTCCCGACTATGACTACAACGACGTCAATACCAACGTTACCTGGGGTATGCCGCTGCAGGTGGACGAGACCTACCTGAGGACGCCGGATGCCACGGCCAGCCGCAACTTCAGTTCGGCCTTCAACGCCGAATATGGTGCCGATGGTCCTGGTTCCCTGACTTATGAACTGGTGATCAAATCGCCAGACTCCGGGTTGGTCGATACCAAGAGCGATGAAGCGGTCAAGCTGGTGTTCAACGGTTC
This sequence comes from Ectopseudomonas toyotomiensis, assembly GCF_017167985.1. Classification (NCBI taxonomy): domain Bacteria; kingdom Pseudomonadati; phylum Pseudomonadota; class Gammaproteobacteria; order Pseudomonadales; family Pseudomonadaceae; genus Ectopseudomonas; species Ectopseudomonas toyotomiensis. Next base: position 4,305,454 of record NZ_CP070505.1, read on the forward strand.
GGTGCTCGAAGGTCGTACCGAAACCACTAACGAGCTAGTCTTCACCCTGAGCGTCGACGCTGCAGGGCTGGTGACCCTGACGCAACTGAGGGCCGTGGTTCATCCCACTGCCCAGCCGGATGAACTGCATCTGCTGGGCAGTGACAAGATCGGACTGCAGGCCACCATCACCGATGCCGACGACGATCAGGCCTCGGCCAGTATCGACTTGGGCCAGGTGCTGGGCTTCCGTGATGACGCACCGATGGCGGTCAACGATGAGATTGCCGGTGAGGTTTCACGCACGGCGGTCGATCAGGTCGTCGGCAACATCAACGCTCTCATCGGCAACGACAACTTTGGCAACGATGGCAAGGCAAGCGTCTCGCCAGTGCAGATCATCGGCCAGGGCAGCCAGGGCGGTACGCTGGTCATCGATGCCGGCGGTAATCTGGTCTACAGCGCCGGCAGTGGTGCCAGCGCCGGTACGGAGGTGTTCACCTATCAGATCACCGACGGCGATGGCGACGTTTCCACTGCCACCGTGACCCTCACGCTCGGTGGCAATGACCCGGTCGGTGGTCAGGCCTCTGGCAGCGTCGACGAGGATGGCTTGACCAATGGGCTGGCCGAAGGCCCCAATGATCTGGCTGGAGAGGCCACCACGGCCGGTGGAACGCTCGGTTATCAGGTGGATAGCTTCGGTGGTTTCGCCTGGGATGCCAGTGGTCTCGGCAGACTGTCTTCAGGCGGCTCGGATCTCAACTATCAGCTCAGTGCAGACGGCAAGACGTTGAGCGCGTTCGATGCCGGTGGCAATCCGGTCTTCACCCTCAGCCTGACCAACTCGGATACCGGGCAATACAGCTTCAAGCTGTTCAAGCCGCTCGACCATCCGGCACCAGACGTCGATGGAACGGCAGACGAGAACGACCTGAACCTGGCCTTCTCCTACACGCTCTGGGACTCTGCTGCGCCTTCGGCTCCGGCCACAGGTAGCCTGACGATCACGGTGGATGATGACTCGCCGGCCACGCCCGACGACATCGCCAAGTCTGCCAGCGAGCCGCAAGGCATCCAGACCAACCTGATGGTCGTGCTGGATCTGTCCGGCAGCATGGACGAAGCGCCGTCGGGTGTCAGCGGTTTCAGCAGCAAGCTGGCGCTGGCCAATGATGCCGTGAAGCGTCTGATCGACAGCTACGACAACCTCGGTGACGTGATGGTGCGCATCGTCACCTTTGCCAATACCGCCAGTGCGGTGGGCGAAGTCTGGATGACCGCCGTCGATGCGAAGGCCTGGCTCACCGACCTGGCCAGCAACGCTGGTAACGGCTCGACCAACTATGACGATGCGCTGATCGAGGCGATGGATGCCTACGATTCATCCGGCAAGCTCACCGGCGCAGGGGTACAGAACGTTTCGTACTTCCTTTCCGATGGTCAACCAACCCTGTCCAACGCCAACCCGGGCAGCAACAACAGTGGTAGCCAGTACAACCCGGAACTGGGCGATGGCATCGGTGCCGGCGAAGAGGCGGACTGGATCGCCTTCCTCACGGCCAAGGACATCAAGTCCTATGCCCTGGGTATGGGGCTGGGCAGTGACCTCGACAAGACCTTGCTCAACCCCATCGCTTATGACGGCAAGGCGGGCGTCAACACCGATGGCATCCTGGTCTCCAACCTCAACCAGCTCAACGACACCCTGCAGGGTACGGTGACGGGGACGGTGATCTCCGGCAACCTGATCAGCGAAGGCAGCAATGGTTTCGGTGCCGATGGTCCGGGTCTCCAGCCAATCGCCGCGATCACCCACAACGGTGTGACGTACACCAGTGAGTCGGCTGCCTACGATGAGGCGAGCCATACGCTGACCTTCAACACGGCAGGTGGTGGCTCGTTCAGCGTCAACCTGGTCACCGGGGCTTACACCTACAACTTCAATGGTGATGTCGCAGAAGATGTGACGGATACCATCCGCTACACCCTGATCGACCGTGACGGCGATGCGGTATCCGCCGACCTGAAGCTGACCATTACCGACAGCAGTGAGGTCTATGCCTACGACAATTACAACCAGGCGATCGTCGGGCAGCAGTGGGTCGATGCGGATCCAACTACGACGACACTCGCTAATTTCAGTAGCGGCAATATGAATAACTCACAAGGCAGCCAGTGGGTCTTTGATAACACTGGATCAGTTAATGGCGGCAGTGCCAATGTGGTGAGTGGCGATAGGTCGCCTGAAGCTAACCAATGGCACATAGCGGGTGACGTAAACCGCAGCAGTTCTTCCGGTACGCTGAGCTTTAAAGATTCGGATGGGGGCGGAGTCAGCAGCGCGTTGACGCCTACCTTCAGTGTTGCCTCAGGTAGCAGTGCCAAAATAACGTTCACCGTTACGTTGGTGAACGAATGGTTGGGCAACCAGTTCCAGGATGGCGACACTTTTACATGGAGTTTGGTCAATGATGTTAGCGGCGCGGTCTTAAAATCCGGCGCTACAACAAGTAGTGGCAGTACGACGATAGATGACGTTGCTGCAGGTACTTACCGTATTCGCTATACCCTAACTGATAAAACAGGTGGTTTTTGGTCCAGGCCTGCGGAGGTCCGGGTAGACAACATCACCCTGATCACCGTGGCTGCTGCCATGCTGGTCGACACGGCCACGGCGGTGGCGGGCAACGTGCTGACCGATGCCAACAACTACCTCTACAGCGACCATCCATGGGGTGCGGTGGATAGCAAGGGTAGCGAGGGGGCGACGCTCAGCGTGCTGGATAACGGCAGCTTCGTGGCCGTGAGCACCTCGAAGACCATTGACGGGCAGTGGGGCAGCTTGCTGTTGCACAGCGACGGCTCCTACACCTACACACCGGATCCCGACTACGCCAACCTGGGCAAGGAAGATGTCTTCACCTACCAGTTGACCCAGCCTGATGGCGACGTCAGCACGGCGCGTTTGGTGGTCGGTATCGGCTCCGGCGCTGCAGTGCAGCCCAATGTGGTGATGGGGCATGAGGCGCTCAACGACACCTTGCTGGGTAGCGAAGGCAGTGATGTGCTGCTGGGGTTGGGTGGCAACGATACGCTCCATGGGCTGGGTGGCAATGATCGTTTGGAGGGCGGTGATGGTAATGACACCTTGATCGGCGGCAAGGGCAACGACATCCTCATTGGCGGTGCCGGCAACGACACCTTCGTGTGGAACTCCGATGATCGTGGCGGCAACTACCACGATATCGTCAAGGACTTCGGCAATGGCGCGGACAAGCTGGATCTATCGCAGCTTTTGGTGGGTGTCAGCGATCCAGCCAGTGCCGACGTATTGACCCAATACCTGAGCTTCGACTTCGTCAGCGATCCGGGTAGTACGGTGATCAACATCGCCAGCGCCGGAGGTGGCGCGCCGCTGGATCAGACCATCACCCTGGAGAACACCATCCTCTCCGGTGGCAATACTGCAGATATCATCCAGGGCATGCTGGACCAGAATCAGCTGGTCGCCTGAGGTGTGAGGGGAGTCCGTCAGCGCTGCGCTGGCGGCCTCTCAGGCAAAGGGAAATGCTTATCAGAGTTTCCTTAGTTGGAGCACTCAACTAGAGTAAGCCCGCTACCCGTTCCGAGTAGCGGGCTTTTTTATGGCGTTTGCTGGAGGCAGCGATGGTTTACGTACAGCGCGACGCGGCCGGGCGTTTGTTGCGAGTCGAACATGAACCCTTTGAGGGTATGACGGAAAACCTGGCTGTCGAGAGCGAGGAGCTACACAGCTGGCTTGAGGCCAGGGAAGAGGTCAAGGCGCGCCTGGACAGCCTGAAACAGTCTGACCTGGAGCTGGTGCGCGTACTGGAAGACGTGGTCAGCGTGCTGGTCGAACGAGGTGTTATCCGCTACACCGACCTGCCCGAGGCCGCGCGACAGAAGCTCGATCAGCGTGCCATCGCCCGTGCCGAAATCGAGGGGCTCAGCGGTCTGCTTGGCGACGACGAGCACGATCTGGTCTAGAACCACGCCGTTGTAGGAGCCGCACCCCGCGGCGAAACGGTCGGAGCAACAACCTGTAACCTTCAGAAATTTCCTTCGGGGCGGGGCTCCCGCAGTTATTGGTTGCCCCAGGGCGCCGGTGCGCCGATCAGACGGCCCATGGCGCCGTGTATGCCCAGCTCGGTCAGCACCGCGAGTTCCTCTTCGGTTTCCACCATCTCGGCGATCAGCGGCAAGTCGATGCTGTTGGTGGCGCGGAAGATTGCTTCGATGAACAGTCGCTTGTCGCTCTCCTGGTCGATGGCGCGGATGTAGGTGCCATCGATCTTCAGGTAGGCCAGGCCCAGGTGGGTGAGATTGCCAATCAGGCTGAAGCGCCCACCAAAATGCTGCAGGCCCAGGTTGAAACCCGCCTCACGAATCGCCTGGCTCAGCGCTTCCAGTTCGGCGGGTGGCGGCAGGTGGCGTTCGTCGATTTCCAGCGTCAGCAGGTGCGCTACCTCCTTATGACTGTTGAGCGCATCGAGCAGGCGCGCTTTATCTTGGTCATTGCGCAGGGTCGCGGCAGACAGGCTCAGCGCCAGGGGTTGCGGGTGTCGCGTCAGGTGGGCCAGGCTGTGTTCGAGCATCGCCAGATCGAAGCGCGCGGCCCAGCCCAGGCGCTCGATCCAGGGTAGGAAGCGCCCGGCCGTGATGGCTTCACCGGCTGGATCGAGCAGGCGTGCGAGGACCTTGTGCTGCATGAACCTGCCCGTCGCGCATTCGGCTACAGGCTGGAAATACAACTGCAATTTGCCCTGGCTCAGCGCCTCGTCGATCCAGCCGCGCCAGTCGTGCAGGCCCTGAGTGGTCTGGGTGGTGAAGTCGTCGAGGCGTTCCCAGCACCTGTCGGTGTTGCTCTGTGCCTGAGCCAGTGCCTGATCGGCGCGACTCAGCACTGCCGCGCTCTGTTCGCCGGGACGAAAGACGGCAATACCGATATGGGCAACGGGGTCGCAGTCACTGGCACCGGTCTGCTTCAGGCTGGTCAGGGCTTCGCTGAGCTCGCTGGCCAGGCGCTCTGCGTCTTCGCCATTGAGGCCGGGCGCAAGCAGTATGAACTCGCCGCCGCGGTTGCGCGATGCCAGCCATTGACTGCGCCCTGGTAACGCCAGCAGTTGTTTTAGCTGATCGCCCAACGCGGCGATCAGCGCGTCGGTACGCTGGCCGCCGAGACGCTGGTTGAGACCGCCCAGGTCGTTCAGACGCAGCAGCAGCAGGTAGCCATCCGGATGCTGCTCGTTGATCACCAACTGATTGCTCAGGCGTATGTCGAACTGGCGGCGGTTGGCCAGGCCGGTGAGGCTGTCCTGATAGGCCTCCTCGCGCAGTTTCTCGCTGCGCGCGGCCTCTTCGGCGAACAGGGTCTTGAGCTTGTCGACCATCTGGTTCATTGCCAGCACCACCCGCTTGAGCTCTGGCGTGCGTGGCACACGGGGCAGGGTGAGAAATTCGCGGCGGCTGATGGCTTGCGCCTGCTGCACCATGTTGTCCAGCGGCCGCAGCTGGGTACGCAGCAGCCAGCCACCGAGCACGGCACTGACCAGGCCGCACAGCAGTAGCCAGAACAGGCTGCCGAGGGCGCTGTCCCATAGTTTGGCCAGGGCGAACTGCGGATGGCTGAGCACCTCGACCCTTGCGGCCTGCTCCCAGCCGCGCATGATCAGCGCATCGCCACCCTGGGGCTGCAGATCAACCAGGTCGACGAACCAGCCGGGCACGTTCTCGGGCCTGATCTCGGTGCTGCGCTCGACGATCACGCTGTCGTCGGCGATGCGCACCACGCGGATGCTGGCGAAGTAGCCACTGTCGAAGATCGAGCTGACCATCAGCTCGATCATCGCCGGGTCGTCCACATGCGGCGTCATCGACAGCCCCAGCGCCGTGGCGGCGTCCTGGGCGTGCGAGCGCAGCTGGCTGATCAACTGTTCGCGCGAGCTCTCCACCCCGGCGATGAAACTGCCGGTGAAGGCCACCACCAGAAACAGGCAGATGGCGAGAAACAGCTGCTTTAGTAACGACATGGCTTTTTCCTCCTAGCCTTCGCCGATGGCGAAGCCCTCCGCGCGCATTTTTTTCAGGATGTCCTGCCAGCGCGAGAGCTTCTTGGTGTCGCTCTTGCGTGTGTTGGAGCCTGCGAGATAGAGGCCTTCGGCATTGAAGGCGTATACCGGCAGCAGGTCCTTGCGTTGCGAGGCAGGGCGGATGTCGTTGATCAGGTTGTCCAGCACCAGTGGCTCGGCGGTAGGGCTGGCGTAGTAGGTCAGCACCATGTGTGCCTGGTTGTAGTTCAGCGCCTTGACGTAGGTGATGCGCAGCTTCTCGCTGGGGATGCCGAGGCGGCGCAGGGTGAAGTACTTGGCGATGGAGTAGTCCTCGCAATCGCCGGCGCCCTTGATCAGCATTTCTACTGGGGTGGCCCAGTAGTCGTTCTCGCGCCAGAGCTGAATGTCGTCGACGAAGCGGATGGTGCGGTTGAAGAAGCGATTGACCTCGTTGAGCTTGTCCGCCTCGTTCAGGCTGGTGCTGCTCTTGATCAACTCCTCCCAGTCGAGAATGCGTTTGCGTGCAGGGCCGAGGTTGCCGTAGCGGTTTTCCGCATTCTTCACGATCACGGCGAAGTCCCAATCGGCTACTGCCAGCGCGGCCAGCAGCCCGCCGCCAATCCACAGGATCAGCAGCCGCCACCGCCATCCCTGAACGCGCAGCCGTTGCATGGGGTCGTGGTCTCCAGGCTCGATTGGCAGAGTCTAGGTGAGGTGTCGGCTTTTTGCCGGCCGCTTCGTCAGTGTAAGAAAGCAGCGTCAAAAGCTTGTCGAGGAAGTGACTGGCTCCCGTAGCCCGGATGCAATCCGGGGGAGTACCGTTGAGCTGTCGGATAGCATCCGGGCTGCGCAGAACGCTCAGGGATTGGGCAGAGTCTTCTGCTTGAGAATATACAGGCTGACCAGCACCGCACTGCTGAGCATGAACACGCGCGCCCAGGGCATGGGCACCAGATAGCAGGAGAAGCTGATGCTGGCCCACATCAGCACCAGGGCGTAGACCTTACCCTTGAGCGGGATGCCCTGGCCTTCGAGGTAGTCGCGAATCCATGGTCCCAGGCGCGGGTGGGTGACCAGCCAGAGGTAGAAACGTCGTGAGCTGCGCACGAAGCAGGCCGCCGCCAGGAGCAGGAATGGCGTGGTCGGCAGTACGGGCAGGAAGATACCGATGACCCCGAGTGCCACGCTCAACCAGCCGATGGTCAGCAGCAGGTAACGGACACTGCGATGGCGGCTTGGCTGGATGTCACGCGGCATGGGCGGGTCTTGGCGGCAGCCGGGGGCGTACCCCGGCTCATGGGGTCAGTGGCGAGGCTTGAGCAGTGCGGGTTTTTCTTCCGGAGCCTGGCACAGCAGGAAGAGGGCGGTCAGCAGCTCGGGAATCTGGTCGATCATGCTGTCCACCAGGTCGCGGTCGCGGGCGATCTCGGCGAACTCGGCCTGTTCGTCGAACAGACCCGAGCCGACCATGATCGGCAGCAGCAACTCGCTGACTTCGTCTTCGGCATCTTCGAACCACACCGCTTCACGCAGGAACACGCCTTCCATGAAGCCGATGCACCAGCCGCGCAGGTCGGAGTCATCCGGTTCGTCACCGAGATCCAGATCGCACGGCAACTCGGGCTCTTCCTCGCCGGCCAACTGACGCGCGATGTGGGCCTTGAGATGGATCAGCGTGCTTTCGATCTCTTCGCGTTCGGCGTCGCTGCGGTAGTGCGGCGGCTCGGCGAACAGCGCATCGATCCACTCACGCTCCGGTACCTGATCCGGGCAGATGGCCAGGGCGGTCAGGTAGCCATGGGCGGCCACGTAGTCCAACGCCTCTTCGTGCAGCTCATCGGCATCGAGAAAGGCTTGCAGGCGGGACAGTTGCTCAGCGAAGGACATCGTGGAGTTACCTTGAGGCTTAGGGGATAAACGAGGATGGATTCTAGTTCACCGCTGCCTCTGCGACCAGCACGAGCGCTCTACTAACGGCGATTGAGCGGCTTCGGACGGGTAGGCGCCCTGTTGCCTGCGATCCTGCGGCATAATGCGCGGCTAGATTTGGAGGCCTTCATGCTCGACCACGCCATGCGCATTCTCAAAGATGTTTTCGGCTACGACGCCTTTCGCGGCAACCAGGCCGCGATCATCGAGCGCGTGGCCGGCGGCGGCGATGCCCTGGTGTTGATGCCTACCGGCGGCGGCAAGTCGCTGTGCTTCCAGGTGCCGGCACTGATGCGCGAGGGCCTGGCAGTGGTGGTTTCACCGTTGATCGCCCTGATGGACGATCAGGTGGCCACCCTCGACGAGTTGGGTGTGGCAGCCGTGGCGCTGAACTCCACCTTGAGTCCTGACGAGCAGCGCGAGATTGCCGATCGTATCCGTCGCGGGCAGATCAAGATGCTCTACCTGGCGCCCGAGCGTCTGGTGCAGCCGCGCATGCTGAGCTTCCTGCAGGACCTGGACATTGCCCTGTTTGCCATCGACGAAGCGCACTGCGTGTCGCAGTGGGGCCATGATTTCCGGCCTGAGTACCTGCAACTCGGCCAGCTTGCTGAGCTCTTTCCCAATGTGCCGCGCATCGCCCTGACCGCCACCGCGGATAAACGTACCCGTGAGGAAATCGTCCAGCGTCTGCACCTGGACAACGCCGAGCGCTTTCTGTCGAGCTTCGACCGGCCGAACATCTTCTATCGCATCCAGCCCAAGGATCAGCCGCGCAAGCAGCTGCTGGGTTTTCTCGCCGCGCGCAAGGGTGATGCCGGTATCGTCTACTGCCTGTCGCGCAAGAAGGTCGAGGAGGTCGCCGAGTTTCTCAGCAGCCAGGGCTTCCCAGCTCTGCCTTATCACGCCGGCTTGCCCAACGAGTTGCGTGCCTTCAATCAGAAGCGCTTTCTCAATGAGGAAGGCCTGATCATGGTGGCGACCATCGCCTTCGGCATGGGTATCGACAAGCCCAACGTGCGTTTCGTCTGTCACCTGGATCTGCCCAAGTCGCTGGAGGCCTACTACCAGGAGACCGGTCGCGCCGGTCGTGACGGACTGCCGGCCGATGCCTGGATGGCTTACGGCCTGCAGGATGTGATCTTCCTCAAGCAGATGCTCAACAATTCCGAAGGTGACGAGCGCCACAAGCGCATCGAGCAGCACAAGCTCGACGCCATGCTCGCCCTGTGCGAGGAGACACGCTGCCGCCGTCAGGCGCTGCTGGCCTACTTCGATGAAGAACTGCCCAACCCTTGTGGGCACTGCGACAACTGCATCGATGGCGTCGAGACCTGGGATGCCACCGAGCCGGCGCGCCAGGCGTTGTCGGCTGTCTATCGCAGTGGCCAGCGCTATGGTGTCGGCCATCTGGTGGATATTCTGCTCGGCCGTGACAACGAGAAGATTCGCGCCGCTGGTCATCAGCATCTGGCGGTGTTCGGTGTGGGCAAGGGTTTTTCCGAGGTCGAGTGGCGCACCCTGTTCCGCCAGTTGGTCGCGCGCGGCCTGGCCGATGTCGATCTGGATGGCTTCGGCGGTCTGCGTCTGAGTGAGACCTGCAGGCCGCTGCTGCGCGGTGAGGTCAGCCTGCAATTGCGCCGTGAACCCAAGCCGGCGCAGGCGGCCAAGGCCTCCAGCAGCGCCGCCAGCCAGTTGGTGCGTGGCCATGAACGGGAAATGTGGGAGGCGCTGCGCAGCCTACGCCGTAAGCTGGCCGAGGAACACAGCGTACCGCCTTACGTGATCTTCCCCGATGCCACGCTGCTGGAGATGCTGCGTAGCCAGCCCAGCTCGCTGAGCGAGATGGCCGAGGTCAGCGGCGTTGGCGCGCGCAAGCTGGAGCGCTATGGCCAGGCTTTTCTGGAAGTGCTCAATGGCAGCGGCGCGGATGACACGCCGGCTCCGGTGGCCGATCTGCGTCACGAGCTGGTCAGCCTGGCCCGTGCCGGCATGACGCCCGCACAGATCGCCGGCCAGCTTAACTGCAGCGAGAAGAACGTTTACAGCCTGCTGGCCGAGGCCATTGCCCAGCAACAACTGACCCTGGAACAGGCGCTGGATCTTCCTGAGGAACTGCTGGGCGAGATTCAGGAAACCTTCCTCGACGGCGAGGGCGAGCTGCCGGCCGTGAGTGAGGTGGCGCCACTGTTCGCCGGTCGCGTCGACGAGGCCGTGCTCTACTGCGTGCGTGCGGCGCTGCAGGCCGAGTTCGAGATCTAAGCGTCCTCGGTGAAACTTGGCAGCCTGATTCTGGCGGCATTTCGCGCACAGGGCTAACAGGCCGTTGAAAAACGTAGGCGAGGTAGCCAGTGCAAGGCAAAAAGCAGGCGAAAAAGCGGAGTTTACGAGTTGTAAATGAGCATTTTGAGCCTGTTTTTAACGCAGCAATGGCAACGCAGGTAGTTTTTCACCGGTCTGCTAAGGTGTGGGCAGGCCGCCAGATAACGAGGTGAGGGTGCCTAACTATCACGCCTGGCCAGACGAAGTTCGTTCGAGCCCCTATGCCGACCAGTTGAGCCTGGGCTTTCGGCGATTGCGTTTTTCCCGCGCTCTCGAGCGTGAATATCGTGCGCACATGCTCGAGGACGGCTTCGAGCTCAAACGTATCGCGCTCTGCGTGGCCACGGTCATCTGGCTGGCCCTGACTGCGCTCGACATGTTGGTGGTGCCTGCATCACACCTGGGCTGGGTGATTGCCGTGCGCCTGGTGGTGCTGGTCATCCTGCTGGTTTGCGCGACCCTGATCCTGCGGCGTCGCCACAGCCATCTGCTGTTACCGCTGAGCATGACCTGCATCCTCGCGCTCGGTGTGGGGGCAGCGATGATTGTCGGTATCGCCCATCGCGCCGACCCCGGCTACCCCTACGAAGGTCTGTTGCTGGTAAGCATGGCGGCGTACTTTCTGGTCGGCCTGCGCTTGAGCGAGGCCCTTGCCTGTTCCCTGGTGATTTTGCTCGCCTATGTGCTGGCGGAATTGGCCGCAGGGCTGCCTGCTCCGAGGTTGATCAACAACCTGTTGTTCCTGGTCTTCGGCAATCTTATCGGCGCTGTCGGTTGCTACCTCCTGGAATACAAATCACGCGAGCATTTTCTGATCAGCCACCTGATGCAGCTGCTTGCCTACCACGACAGCCTGACCGGGCTGCATAACCGTCGTAGCTTCAATCGGCAGTTCGAGCGCCTGTGGCGCCAGGCGCAGCGTGACGGCATATCGATTGCGTTGCTGCTCTGTGACATCGACCATTTCAAGGCCTACAACGACTGCTACGGTCACCAGGCTGGCGACGCGGCTTTGCAGCGTGTCGGCGCACTGATCGAGCAGGCGGCGCGGCGACCACTGGATATGGGCGTACGGCTTGGCGGTGAGGAGTTCGCGTTGCTGTTGTTCGACATCAGTGCCGATGAAGCCAGGCAACGCGCCGAGGCCCTGCGCCATTCGCTGGAGGAGGCGGGCATCGCCCACCGCGGCTCCGATAGTGCCGATGTGCTGACGATGTCCATCGGCGTCGCCTGCCTGAGTCCGGATAGTCAGCCTGAATTGAGCCAGCTCTACGAGCAGGCTGACAGAGCGCTATACGAGGCCAAGGCTTTCGGACGTAACAGGGTGGCAGCCTGAGTTGCAGTCGGTGCGCAACGAGTCGGTCGCATTCTGCAACGCTCATGGCGCAATCTGCGCTTGCCCTGCGCATCGGGTTATGGCTAGCTGGCTAATAATTAGTTTTTGACCTTTGTATGAGTCCGCTTGCCCATGTCTTACCCCGATCAACATCGCTTTGCCATGCAGGTTGCCCAGCTATCCCGTGCCTGGCGTTCCGAACTCGATAGACGCCTGGTAGGGCTGGGCCTGTCCCAGGCTCGCTGGCTGGTGCTGCTGCACCTGGCGCGCTTCAGCGAAATGCCGACCCAGCGTGAATTGGCGCAAAGCATCGGCGTAGAAGGGCCGACGCTGGCGCGTCTACTCGACAGTCTCGAAAGCCAGGGGCTGGTTACTCGCGTGGCGGTACCCGAAGACCGCCGTGCCAAGAAGATTGCGCTGCAGCCGGATGCGCAGCCTCTGATCGAGAAGATCGAAGCGATTTCCACCCAACTGCGCCATGAAGTCTTCGCCGGCATCGACGAGGATGATCTGCGTCGCTGTCAGCAGGTGCACGCTCGAGTGCTCGGCAACCTGATGAAGTGAACCGCCTGAACTGTCAAAAATCCGATCATTTTTTGATCGGATTTTTTCTGTGCCTAATTTTTGACTGATTCAGCTTGATGGCACTGTGCTTTCGTCGGCAAACTGGCGTCCAAGCCGCTACTTTGTGAATTAGTAGCCATAATGCAATTCGAGACGGCCTCGACAAGGACCTTGTCACCTGTTCTCGGAACTATCAAGGGCGCCAGCCTCCCGGCCAAGGGAAGCTCAGACAGGAAGTCGAGGAGGTGGCGTTCGAGCCGGATAACCCTGGAGGTCACATGGCTCGGGTGCGTCAATTAATGTTGGGTCTGGCGTCGGGGTCTGCCCTCTATTCGGGAATGGCACCGGCGCTTGGTTTAGGTGAGATCACGCTACATTCGGCGCTGAATCAGCCTTTCGAGGCCGAGATCGAGCTGCTGGAGGTGGGTGATCTGGGCGCGCAGGATCTGCGTGTCGGTCTGGCGCCAGCCGAGGTGTTCAGTCGTTCGGGCGTCGAGCGCTTCTACTTTCTCAACGATCTGCGTTTCACCCCGCTTCTGCAGGGTTCACGTAGCGTGATCCGCGTGGTGTCGAACCGTCCGGTGCGTGAGCCATACCTGAACTTCATCGTCGAAGTGGCGCGTCCCAATGGCCAACTGCTGCGTGAGTACACCGTGCTGCTGGATCCTCCCGGCTCTTCGGCTTATTCCGCCGTGGCTGCGCCAAGCGCTACGGCGCCTTCGCAACCCTCTACTCGCGCCGCGGCATCGCTCTCGCCGGTCAGCACGGTCACGCCACCGAGGGCATCGGCTGGGCACCGTCATCAGGTCAGCCGTGGCGACAGCCTCTGGTCCATCGCCGCGCGCCTGCGTGAGCAGGGCAGTACGCTATCTCAGCAGGCGCTGATGGAGGGCATTCTTGCCCTCAACCCGAATGCCTTTGCTGGCGGTGATCCAGGTCGTCTACAGGCTGGCGCCGACCTGCTGCTGCCGGATGCCGCCCGTGCGGAGGCTGTCCAGCCGACCGCTGCTCTGCTCGCTGCCGAGGCCGCACCTGCGCTCGCTGCAAACACTGCCGAAGGGCCCGTGAGCGCGCCTCTGGCTGCCTTGGAGCCAGCACCGCAGCCAACTGAAAGCCTGGAGCTGCTGGCCGAGAGGCAGCGCCAGGTCGATCTGGAGCTGGCTAATCAGGCTGCGGAAAATCTGCAGCTGCAACAAGGCTTGGCGCAACTGCAATTGCAACTGCAGCAGTTGCAGGAGCAATTGGCGCAGAAGGATGCTCAGTTGGCTGAGCTGGCTACGCGTACGCCCGCCGAGCCGGTCGCCCAGCCCATAGCCGTCGCGCCGGTCAGTGTCGAGGAGCCCGCGGCAGTAGAGCGCGGCTGGTGGTCGACACTGTTGGCCGGTGGTATTGGGCTTCTGCTGTTGCTCGGTGCGCTTTTCTGGGCCGGGCGGCGGCGTGGCGAGAAAACCAGGCCGGTGGTGCAGGTACAACCCAAGGCGCAGCCACCTCAGCAACCGCCTCGTCCCCAACTCGCGGCGGTTGCCGCTGCCGTTGGCGCCGCTCCGGTGGCCAAGGCAGTACCGACGCCGGCTCCGGTGCGTGCGCAAGGGCCGGTCGACCCGCTCGAGGCTGCCAATGTCTACATTGCCTACGGTCGCGTCAGCGAGGCGCGTGGTGAGCTGAGCAAGGCACTGGCTCAGGACCCGCAGCGCAGCGATCTGCGTTTCCGTCTACTGGAGGTTCTGGCGCTGTTGGGTGACGGGGCGGGCTTCGCGCGTGAGGAGGCCGTGCTGCGCGCCGAGGCGTTCGACGCCGCACGCATCGATGCCTTGAAGGCGCGTCATCCTGATCTGCGGGTGACTCAGCAGGTACCGACCGAGGCTGTCGCTGCGCCGCAGCCTGCGGCAGCACCTGCGACCGAGCCTGATTTTCAGCTCAACCTCGACGACCTGTCGCTGGATGCCGACTGGGATCTGGTCAGCCCGTTCCCGGCAACTGCCAAGGCCAAACCCAAGGCCGCTGCTGAGCCGGAGTTCGATGCGTCGTTCGCCAGCAATCTGCAGGAGCTGCCTGAGGTGTTCGAACTGCATCATGAAGACGAGCAGTTGAGCGCCTTCGGTGAGATGGAAATGGTGCTTAGTGATGAGGTGCCGGCGCTGGATGACAACTTCCTCGACGCTTTCGCCGGTGATGCCGATGCCACCGCTGCTCTGCAGGGCGACATCGACCACCTGGCGGGCAATCCGGAGCACATGGCCCAGCTCAACCAGGCGCTGGCCTATATCAAACAGGGCGATATCGCCACCGCCTGCGACATCCTCAACGAGGTGATCGACCACGGCGATGACGAGCAGAGGAAGGCCGCGCGCCAGTTACTGGCGGAAATCGCCTGACCGACTCTGTTGCTGGACCTGACGAGGCCGCGCATATGCGCGGCCTCGTCGTTTCAGAAGCTCTTGCCCAGGTTCAGGTACAGCGCCTTTTCCCGCTCGTCGTTGAAGCCGTAGCTGAAGTTCAGCGGGCCCAGCGGCGTATCCAGACCAAGGAAGATGCTGGCTGCGTTGATGTAGCCGCTGTCGAAGGCGTTGTCGTTGTTCCAGGCGCGGCCGCGCTCCAGCGACAGGCCCAGGTATAGCGGGAAGTTCAGCGGCAACATCGAGGTTGGCGTCATGCGCCGGTAGTAGATCATCCGCGCCAGCGCCATGTTCTGGCCGCTCAGCGAGTCCTGGCGAAAGCCCGACAGCTCCTGGGCGCCACCGAGAATGAAGCCCGAGGTGACCACTTCCGCCTCATCCAGGGTGCGTCCGTAGCGCCCACCGAACAGCCAGGTGTTGGGGCCGTGGCTGTGGGCCTTGTCCAGCTTCAGCTGCCATTGCCGATATTCCTCGTCCGAACCCAGCCCGCGGTCATATTTGCGCAGCATCAGGCCGATGTCCTCACCTGTACGTGGGAAGTCGAGGTTGTCCAGGGTGTCGAAGGAGTACAGCAGCTCGTAATACCCCTCGCTGAAACTGAAGCTGGGCAGATCGCGTTCGCCTACGCGGACATCCGCCTCGCCCCAGGCCTGAGCGATGCCGAAACGAATCTCGCCGTTGTTGGCAATCTGCCGGCCCAGATTGAGGCCATAGCCGTAACGCTCCAGGCGGTATTCGGCGATGGGATCGTTGTCCAGGATCGCTTCGACGTTCTGTGCCTCGCCGAACAGGTAGGGCGCGACGAAGTAGCGCGAGCCGGCGTCCAGCGGTTGATAGAACTCGCTATAGAGCTCCTGACGGTCACCCAGCTGCAGGCGTGTCAGCCATTCGGCGCCGAGCTCGTTGATGCCGTTGACGCGGTAACTGGCGCCGATGTTGAAAGCGCTGTCGCCACGCATGTCATCGGACAGGTTCAACCCCAGGCGCAGGTAGTCGGTGCCGGTGCGTTTGCCGCGGGCATCGATCACCAGTGCACTGCCGCGCTCGTCCAGTGGCTCTACCCGGTATTGCACGCGCTCGAAGTAGTCCAAGCCGTAAAGGGTGCCCATGTCTTTCTGCAGGCGATCCATGTCCAGTGGCTCGCCAAGCGTTTGGCGAATATGCCGGCGAATCACCGCATCGCTGACTTTCGAGTCGTTTTCCACCTGGATCTCGCGGATCACCGGTGTGCGCTGTTCGCGCGAGCGCGCCATGGCCAGTGCCGGATTGCCGGCGCTGCTGGTACGCAAACGAGCCAGGCGCTCGGCCTGAATCTGCGTGGCGCGATAACCGGCGTCGATCATCTGTTCGCCACGATTGAAGTCGGCGACGCCGAAGCCGGCCAGTGGCGGCTGGATCAATACGTCGTCCGCCTCCAGCGTTTCGAGTTGAGCCTCGGAGTTCTTGCGCATCATCAGGTTGATCGACTGGTTCATCACGTCGACCACGGTGAGCAGCTCTTTGGCCGGTTTCAGTGGCATACCCAGGTCGACGACGATGACGTGATCGACACCCATCTGCCGCGCGACGTCGATTGGCACGTTGTTGACCATGCCGCCGTCGACCAGCAGGCGGCCATCTACTTCCACCGGGGCGAACACCGCCGGGATCGACATACTGGCGCGCATCACCTGCGGCAGGTGACCGCTGCTCATGATCACCTGTTCACCCGTGACCACATCGGTGGCCACGGCGCGATAGGGGATCGGCAGATGATCGAAATCGCGGGTGGCGCTGCGATGCACCAGCAGGCTTTCCAGCAGCAGCGCCAGGTTCTGGCCCTGGATCACGCCCAGCGGCAGGCCAAGGCTGCCGTCGTCGCGAAAACTGAGTTTCTGTTTGATCAGAAAATCACGGTCGTCCTGCTTGCGGCGAAAGGGGATGTCCTCGCGTGGCGGTGAGTCGGACAGCGCCTGTTGCCAGTCCAGTTCCAGCGCCAGGCGCTCAAGCTCCGCCACCGAATAGCCGGCGGCATAGAGCCCGCCGACGATGGCGCCCATGCTGGTGCCGGCGATGGCGTCGATGCGAATACCTTGTTCCTCCAGGGCCTTGAGCACACCAATGTGTGCCAGGCCGCGAGCGGCGCCGCCCGACAGCACCAGACCGACACGTTCGGCAGCGACGACGGGCAGGCTGGACAGGGCGAACAGGCAGAGCAGCGAAAAGAGCAGGCGGCGCATGGTGGATTCCGGCAGGAGCAGAGACAAAGGCCGTTATTATAGGCATCAAGCCCCACAGTAGAGCCGCTGCCATGCCCGATCAGAAGCCCGAAATCGTCATCACCTATTGCACCCAGTGTCAGTGGCTGCTGCGCGCCGCGTGGCTGGCTCAGGAACTGCTGAGTACCTTTGCCGACGAGCTCGGCCGGGTCAGCCTGGAGCCGGGCACCGGCGGCGTGTTCCGCATCCTCTGCGATGGCCAGCAGATCTGGGAACGCAAGGCCGATGGTGGTTTCCCCGAGGCCAAGGTGCTCAAGCAGCGAGTGCGCGATTTGATCGCCCCGACCCGCGACCTGGGCCATAACGACCGCCCTTGATCGGATACGTATCAGAAGCTTTACCCCCTCTTTACACAGGGCTTACCCCGCTCCTGCGAGTGCGCACGAATAATTTGCCTTGAGCCGCTATGGCCATTCTGTGAGAGGTGAAGTATGTCGCTGCAACGCTCCGTGATCCTGGCATTGATGAGTCTGGTGCTTTCTGCCCAGGCGCTGGCAGGCCCGCCCGGTCCTGGTGGGTCTGCTCCGGGTGGCCCTGGTTGGGGTAAGTGGGGCCCCGGTCCCGGCGGTCATCGCCATGGTTTGCCGGAGGGCGCTCGTGAGCTATGGATCGGCAGTGCGCTGTACTTTGTCGCAGCAGGCACCTACTACCTGTGGAACGCCAATGCCCAGCGCTATGAGGTCGTCACACCGCCGCCAGTCATACAGGGCAATAGTATCGCCAGCTATGAAGTGATCGCCTATCCAGCCAGCGGACAGAGTGTCGAGCAACAGGGGCGTGATCGATATGAGTGCCACGGCTGGGCCGTGGGACAGAGCGGTTTCGACCCTGCCACCACAACCCGTCCAGTAGGTGCCGACTCCACCGAGCGTTATCGCCGGGCGTTGAGCGCCTGTCTGACGGGGCGTGGTTACAGCGTCAACTGATCAGCAGGGCTGCGCTGCAGCAAGGCGTTCCGGGCGTCAGCGCGCCATCCGCGCCGAAACGAAGATCGCGCTGACGATCAGCACGCCTCCGGCCAGCATGCGCAGCGTCGGCTGCTCGCTGAACAGCCACCAGGCGAACAGAATCCCGTAGACCGGCTCCAGAGCGAAGATCACTGCCGTAGTGCGCGCCTTGAGCACGCGCAGGCTGGCGACGAACAGGCTGTGCGCCAGGCCTGTGCAGAAGATGCCGAGCATGGCCAGCCACAGCCAGTCCACCGCGTGCACACTGGGCAGCAGCGGCCAGGCCAGCGGCAGGAAGCACAGCAGTACCGTGATGTTCTGGTACAGCGCGGCCTTTACCGGGTCGAGGTCACGGGTGCTGGCGCGATTGAGCAGCGACAGCAGGGCGAAGAGAAAGCCCGACAACACCGCCCACAGCAATCCGACTGTGGCGTCACTGTTCAGGCTGAACTCGGGCGTGACCAGGATCAGCCCCACGCATACCACGCCGACCATGGCGAACTCGCCGGGGCGGGTGCGCTCGCGAAACAGCAGGCCCTCCAGCAGTACGGTGAAGGCTGGGAAGCTGGCGAAGCCGAGGGTGGCGATGGCCACGCCGGAGACCTTCACCGCCTCGAAGAAGGTGACCCAGTGCGTGCCCAGTAGCAGGCCGCCGAGTGCCAGCAGAGCCATCTGCCGCAGGCTCGGACGAACTGCATTGCGGCTGCGCCAGAGCACCGCAGCCAGGCCCAGTGCGAGCACGGCGAAGAACGCGCGGCCGCCTGCAATCATGTTCGGCGTGGTCGCCGCGAGTTTGCCGAAGATGCCTGACAGGCCGAACAGCAGGGCACCCAGGTGAATCGCCAGCAGGGCGTTACGTTCCGTCATGCCAGGCGCGCACCGTTGGGCAATGGCTGGTCGAAACCGGCGAGGACGACGCGGTTGTCGCTGTCATAGACACCGGTGACCAGCACTTCCGAGCGCACCCCGGCGATGCGCTTGGGGGCGAAATTACACACGCACAGCACCTGGCGACCAATCAGCTCGCCACAGCTGTAGTGCGCGGTGATCTGCGCGCTGGAGGTCTTGATGCCCCGTTCGCCGAGATCCACATCCAGCACGTAGGCCGGCTTCACTGCCTTGTCATTGGGACGAGCGCTGCGAATGGTGCCGACGCGCAGCTCCACTTTCTCGAAATCCTGCCATTCGATGGTTTGCATGGGGTACTCCTCGATAATGCGGCGCAGTCTAGGCGGCGCAGACGATAGCCGTCTGTCGCGGGAGTGATGAGTTTTGTCGCCAGGCTATCGAGGCTACGTGCGGGCATCGCTAACGGCCGGTGCGCACGGCGCACCCTACGGCTCGTGTACTGGCTAGCGCGTGCGGCGCAATTGCCTTGGGGTCATGCCCAGGTGGCGGGAGAGGGCAGCGGTGAAGGCGCTTTGCGAGTTGTAGCCGACCCGTGCGGCGATTTCGCCAACGGCCAGGTCGCTGCCACGCAGCAGTTGCTCGGCCAGGTGCAGGCGGCGTTGGCGGATATGCTCCATGGGCGTGCTCCCGGTCTCGGCGAGGAAGCGGGCATGGAAGCGCGCCACCGACAGACCGGCAAGGCGCGCCAGGTCCGCCACCTGCAGCGGATGCGCCGCGTGCTGCTCGATATAACGATCCAAGGCTGCTAGCGGCAAACCTGGCGTCTCGGCATGCTGGCGGCTGCAGGCCAGGCTGCCGAGCAGCAGGGCCGCACCCTGGCCGGCGATGACCGGGTCATTGATCGGGCTGCTGGCCAACCAGTTGAGCAGCTGCCCCTGCGAGGGATCGAGTTGCAGGGCGTTGGGCTTGTCCAGCAAACGCTGGATATCGCTCGCATGGTGGCCCAGCTGGCGTTCCAGCCAGTCGTTGGCCGGCAGATCCAGTACCAGGCACTGGCTGCCGCGTGGGCTGCCGCAGGTATGGCGTGCTTCGGCCGGCACTACGGCCAGGTGATGGCGCAGCACCTGGCTGCCCTGGCCGTCCACTTCGAATTGCAGCTCGCCCGCCAGGCCGAACACCAGTTGCGCGTGGTCGTGGCTATGGCTGAGTACTTCGTGGCTGTAATGACGCAGGGACAGGATCGGGAGCATGGCAGTTTCCTTGGCAACCGCCGGAGTGTAACGCCTGGGCCGGGGCGCTGCTGCGTCATCGAATGGTCTTTTTCCTGTCATATGCCTTTCACCGCGACCCCTCAAGCTCGTCTAAACCCAGCCGGAGGTCGCCCATGACCAGCGCCCAGCTCGCCAAGCCCAGCCGCAAGCAACGAGTCCGCACCCTGTGGATTTCCGACGTACATCTCGGCACGCGTGATTGTCAGGCCGAACACCTGGCGGCCTTTCTCAAGCGTTATCACGCTGATCGCATCTATCTGGTGGGCGACATCATCGACGGCTGGAAACTGCGTGGTGGCATCTACTGGCCACAGGCGCACACCAACGTCATCCGCCGTCTGCTGACCATGAGCAAGCGCGGCACCGAAGTGATCTACGTTACCGGCAACCATGACGAGTTCTTGCGGCGTTACTCCAGCCTGCTGCTGGGCAATATCCAGTTGGTCGACGAGGCGGTGCACGTCACGGCCGATGGCCGGCAACTGCTGGTGATCCATGGTGATCAGTTCGATGTGATCACCCGTTATCACCGCTGGCTGGCCTTTCTCGGCGACTCGGCCTACGAATTCACCCTGACCCTCAATCGCTGGCTCAATCACTGGCGCAGCCGCTGGGGCTACGGTTACTGGTCGCTCTCGGCTTACCTCAAGCACAAGGTCAAGACCGCGGTGAACTTCATCAGCGACTTCGAGGAGGCCATCGCTCACGAGTGCGTCAAGCGCGGCTTGCAGGGCGTGGTCTGCGGCCATATTCACCATGCCGAGATTCGCCAGGTGAGTGGCGTGGAATACATGAACTGCGGTGACTGGGTGGAATCCTGCACGGCGCTGATCGAGCACTGGGATGGGCAGATCGAGCTCTATCGTCTGGCCGAGGCGCAACTGGCCAGCGAGGAGCGGGTCGTCGTCCTCGAGACCAGCGCATGAGGATACTGATCGTCTCCGACGCCTGGACGCCTCAGGTCAATGGTGTGGTCACCAGCCTGGCCGCGCTGGTCGGCGAACTGCGTGGGCTGGGTCATCAGGTCAAGCTGCTGTCGCCCGCCGATTTCCGCGCCGTGCCCTGTCCGACCTACCCTGAGATTCCTTTGGTGTGGGATCTGTGGCGCGTCGGTGCGGCGATTCGCGACTTTCGTCCTGACTGCGTGCATCTCGCTACCGAGGGGCCGCTGGGTTGGGCAGCGCGGCGTTGGCTGGTCAAGCGTGGGCTGGCGTTTTCCACGGCAATCCATACGCGATTCCCGGAGTACGTCAGCACGCGCTGGCCGTGGATTGCGCCACGTTGGGGCTATGCCTTTCTACGCGCTTTCCATCGCCCCAGCCAGGCCGTGCTGGTGACCACCGAGCGGCTGCGTGAAGAGTTCGCCGGCTGGGCTCTGCAACGGCTGCAACTGTGGCGCAAAGGGGTGGATACCCGGCTGTTTCGGCCGGACGAGACGCGCCCCCGGCCAGTGCGACCAGTATTTCTCTACGTCGGACGCATCGCTCCGGAAAAGAACCTGCAGGCGTTTCTCGATCTGGAATTACCGGGTGAGAAGCGCGTGGTCGGCGACGGCCCGCAACGTGAGGCGTTGCAGCAGCAGTATCCGTTGGTGCGCTTTCTCGGCTATCGCCATGGCCAGGCGTTGGCCGAGGCTTATCAGGATGCCTCGGTGCTGGTCTTCCCCTCGCGTACCGATACCTATGGCCTGGTGATGCTGGAAGCGCTGGCTTGCGGTACGCCGGTGGCTGCGTTTCCCGTGGCCGGGCCACTGGATGTGCTGCAGCAGGGGCTCAGCGGGATGATGGCCGAGGATTTACACGCTGCCTGCATGGGCGCGCTGGAGCTGGATCGGGAGACTTGCGCGGAATTGGCGGCAGCGCAGTCCTGGCGCGCGTCGGCGCTGGAGTTTCTGGCATTGCAGCCGCTGATCGACGGTGAGCCGGCGTTGACCGAGGCACTGGAGGCGTAGGGCGTACTCGCGAAGCAGTACGCCGCCGTACGTGTGGAGTTCCGGAAAACGGCGGACTGTTCGCTTCGCTCCTGAGTCCGCCCTACGGGCTACGAGCGGCCGACGTCCCGATCCGCCCTACACCTCGGTTTCCTTACAGAATGACCTTGTCGCGCAGCTTCTCGGCGGCTTGGTTGAGCGCCTGGATCACCCGTTCCTTGTCGAAGTTCTGAATGCCATTGGTGTCCAGGTACATGGAGAAGCCCGGCAGTTCGTGCTCGACGTAGCTGGAGGTGGCGCCCAGGTCGCGGCGGAAATCCACCACCTGGTAGATCTGCACCGGGCGGGTGAAGCCCTTGACGGCGATCTGGCCCTTGTCGCGGCACATGATCACGTCCTTGACCAGCGAATAAGTCTCGTGGGAGATCAGGATTTCGCCGGATTCGGCGGCGCTTTCCAGGCGGCTGGCAAGGTTCACGTCGCGGCCGATGATGGTGTAGTCCATGCGCGTATCGGCGCCGAAGTTGCCCACCGTGCAGTAGCCGGTGTTGAGGCCCATGCGAATTTCCAGTGGCTTGGTGATGCCCTGGGCGCGCCACTGCTGGCGCAGCACCTTCATGTGCTTGCGCATGGCGATGGCCATGGAAACCGCCGCGACCGCATCCTTCTTGGCGCCGTTGCTGCTCGGGTCGCCGAAGAACACCATGACGCAGTCACCGATGAACTTGTCGATGGTGCCGCCGTATTTCAGGGTGATCTTCGACATTTCGTTGAGGTAGGTGTTGAGCAGGTCGGTCAGCGCTTCGGCTTCCAGCTCTTCCGACAACTCGGTGAAACCCTTGATATCGGAGAAGAACACCGTGAGCTTCTTGCGCTGAGTCTCCAGGCGCACGCTCTTCTTGCCGGTGAAGATCGATTCCCAGACCTGTGGTGACAGGTACTTGGCCAGGTTGCGCGCCAGGCGTGCGGCCTTTTCCTGCTCACGCTTGATCTCGCTGCGTACCTGAGCCAGGCGCAGGCCCTGCTGGTTGACGAAGTAGGCGGTGATGCAGATGTACAGGGTGGCGAAGAGGATGCTGACCAGCGCCACCAGCGTCGGCGTATCGGTATTGGGATGAACCCCAACCAGCGCGGCGCACAGCGCCATGCCGCTGGCGGCCACCAGCAGGCCCAGGCCGAGATAGCGCATGCCACCGACCACCAGTGCACTGAAACAGAGAATCAGCAGGAACATCAGGCTGGGCACGGCAGAGAAACCGAGCAGCACGCAGGCCGCGCCAGCGTGCAGGGCATCGAAGAACAGCAGGGCGAGGTCGGTCTGCTGCGGATAGTCGCGCTTGAAGCGGCGGCTGAGATTGTGCGCCAGATGAGGGTAGAGCAGGGCGTAGGGCACCATCCACAGGATGTCGTAGGCGAAGTGCCCGACATAGGTGCCGGCGGCGATGCTGGCGGCCGTGGCGATATAGGCCAGTACGCGCGAATAGTATTCGCGCAACGGCGGCGTCGGTAGCCCGTTGGCACGGCTGGTGGTTGCTGGCTTCATCTGCTGGAACTGTCCCTGCTGGATTTCTGGCGTCTCTGCTGGACGCCTGATTGGTCTGCAAGACCTGAGCCAGAGGCTCGCTGGGCGGGGATCATAACCAAGGGGGTGGCGGCCAGCCAAGCATGGCCGCCGAACGGTGGCGCAACAGTGGCCAGCGGTCAGGCGCTGGTATTGTCCATTGCAGCCAGATAGATGGAGTTCTTCGGCCGGGCGAACACGCGCTGCAGCATGGGCTCGAAGAAGCTCAATGGCAGGCTTTCATAGTCCGGGTCGAAGGCGGCCGCATCGTACTTGGCGCAGAACTCGATGGTCGCCTGGTATTGCGGGTGATCCTTGAATTGCTCACGCAAGTGGCGATCCATGCCCAGGTGATGGAAGAAGTAATAGCCCTGGAAAATGCCGTGCTTCTCCACCATCCAGTGGTTCTCGGCACTGACGAAGGGCTTGAGGATCGCTGCAGCAATGTCCGGGTGGTTGTAGCTGCCGAGGGTATCGCCGATGTCATGCAGCAGCGCGCAGATCACGTACTCCTCGTCGCGGCCGTCGTGATGGGCGCGGGTGGCGGTTTGCAGCGAGTGGGTCAGGCGGTCCACCGGAAAGCCACCGAAATCGCCGTCGAGCAGACGCAGGTGGTCGAGGATGCGGGCTGGCAACTGAGCGGCGTAGGCGGCGAAGTCCTGGGCGATGATGGCCCAGTCCTCGGCCTGGCCGTCTTGCATATGGGTGAAGCGGGCGCGGCTATTCATGGTTTTTCTCGTTCTTGTTGTTAGGCTCTGTACGAAAAGTGCCTGCGCATCGGTGATGCTGCGTTAAAAACAGGCTCAGAATGCTCATTTACAGCACGTAAACTCCGCTTCTTCGCATGTTTTTGCCTTGCCTGACCTTTGCTCGACGACTTTTCGTACAGGCCCTAGTGTGAGCAGCCAGATTCTTAGAAACGGATGCGGCCGGTAAAGGCGTCCTTGAGCATCACCCAATCACCCATCAGGCTGTACAGCGGATAGTCGAAGGTCGCCGGTCGGTTCTTCTCGAAGACGAAATGGCCGACCCAGGCGAAGCCATAGCCGGCCAGCGGCATGGCCAGCAGCCACAGCCATTGTTGGCTGAGCAGGGCGTAGGCGAGGATCGCCAGCACCAGCAGGCTGCCGGCGTAGTGCAGGCGGCGGCACACGGGATTGCTGTGTTCCTGCAGGTAATAGGGGTAGAACTCGGCGAAGCTCTGGTAGCGTTCGGTGGTCTGGGCGGTCATGGCGCACGTCCTGTTATTGTCACCTACGAGTCTAGACCTGCTGTCTCCGTGGGCCACTGACTTAAGGTGCCAGTCTAGTATCCTTGCGCCGCCAACCATGGCCTTGCTGATTGATCACAAGAACAAGACGATGAGCGAAAGAACCACATCCTC
Organism: Ectopseudomonas toyotomiensis; assembly: GCF_017167985.1. Lineage (NCBI taxonomy): Bacteria > Pseudomonadati > Pseudomonadota > Gammaproteobacteria > Pseudomonadales > Pseudomonadaceae > Ectopseudomonas > Ectopseudomonas toyotomiensis. The sequence continues at coordinate 4,330,254 of NZ_CP070505.1, forward strand.
CAACTGGGCCTTGGCCATCGTGCAGGCGCTGGAGCTGGGCGGCGTAGACTGCACCAGCCTGTTCGCCGAACTGGGCATGGATTACGCCGCGCTGAACGACCCCGATGCGCGCTTCCCACAGGACGGCATGACCCGTCTGTGGCAGCGCGCCGTGGCGCTGTCGGGCAACCCGGCGATCGGCCTGAACATGGCGCAAGTGGTACGCCCGGCGTCCTTCCATGTGGTGGGTTATGCACTGATGTCCAGTCGCAACCTGCGTGATGGCTTCACCCGTCTGGTGCGCTACCAGCGCATCATCGGTGAAGGCGCAGACCTGAATTTCTTGCCGCAACCCGACGGCTATGCGCTGACCCTGGCCATTCATGGCGACCGCCTGCCGCCGGCCCGGCAGAGTGCCGAGGCGTCGCTGGCATACTGCCTGGCCTTTTGCCGCTGGATGACCGGCAAGCCCATGCGCCCGCGCGAGATTCGCCTGCAAGGTCCGCCACCTGCCGACCTGGCGCCTTATCAGCAGGTGTTCCAGGCTCCGCTGAAGTTCAATGCCGAGCATTACGGGTTGATCTTCGAGCGTGCCGATCTGGAAGCGCCCTTGCCCAGCGCCAATGAGGCGCTGGCGCAACTGCATGACCGTTTTGCTGGCGAATACCTGGCGCGTTTCTGCAGCAGTCGCGTCACCCATCAGGCACGTCAGGTGCTGTGTCGCCTTTTGCCTCAGGGCGAGCCGCGGCGTGAAGTGGTGGCGCAAACGCTGCACCTGTCACAGCGTACTCTGCAGCGGCGCCTACAGGAGGAGGGCACCAGCTACCAGCAACTGCTCGATGACACCCGTCGTGAGCTGGCCGAACAGTACCTCGGTCAGGTCGACCTGACCCTGCTGGAGGTGGCCTATCTGTTGGGCTTTGCCGATCCGAGCAACTTCTTCAGGGCGTTTCGCCGTTGGTTCGGTGAAACGCCTGGTGAGTATCGCAGTCGTCGCGGGCTTGCGTAGCGCGCCTGCTCAGTGACGCCAGAAGGCCGGGAACAGCAGCACCAACACGGTGAGGATTTCCAGGCGCCCGAGCAGCATGCCGAAGCTCAGCAGCCACTTGGCCAGGTCGGGGATGGTGGCGTAGTTGCCAGCCGGACCGACCATCTCGCCCATGCCAGGGCCAACGCCTGAGACCATCGCTGCAGCGCCGGTCAGGGCAGTGATCCAGTCCACCCCGCACATCGCCACCGCCAGCGCCAGGGTGGCGATGGTGATGGTGTAGAAGAAGGCGAAGGCGAGGATCGAACGGACGATGTCTTCATCCAGGCGGTGGCGATTGTATTGCTGCTTGATCACCGCACGGGGGTGAATGAGCTGCCTGAGGTTGGCCTTGAGCAGGATGTAGGCGACCTGGAAGCGGAAGATCTTCAGGCCGCCGGCGGTGGAGCCGGAGCAGCCGCCGACGAAACCCAGGTAGAAGAACATCATGCTGGCGAACGGGCCCCACAGGTGGTAGTCGCCCACGGCAAAGCCGGTGGTGGTCATGATAGAGGTGATGTTCACCGCCACCAGACGCAGCGCATCGAGCCAGTACAGGTCGGTGGTGAGCCATTTCCAGCCCGCCAGCACAAACCAGCTGCCCACCAGCAGCAGCAGGAATCCACGCACCTGCGCGTCGCGAAACAGTGCGCGGTAGTTGCCGCGCAGGGCGCTGACATAGAGCACGAACGGCAGACTGCCAAGCACCATCACCACGATGGCGACCCAGTGAATGGCCGGTTCCTGCCATTTGCCCAGTGAAGAGTCGGACGTGGAGAAACCACCGGTGGCGATCGCCGACATGGCGTGGTTGATCGCATCGAACAGGCCCATACCAGCCCACCAGAACGCCAGCACCGCGAGTGTGCTCAGGCCGACATAGGCCAGCACCATGTACTTGGCGACCATGTGCGAGCGCGGCATGACCTTTTCCGAGCGGTCCGACGACTCGGTCTGGAACAGGCGCATGCCCCCGATGCGCAGGATCGGCAGGATCGCCACGGCCATGCCGATGAAGCCGATGCCGCCCAGCCAGTGCAGCAGTGAACGCCAGATCAGCGTACCCGGAGACATGTCGTCGAGGCCGCTGAATACGGTAGCGCCGGTAGCGGTGATGCCGGACATGCTCTCGAAGTATGCGTCGGTGATGCTCGCCCGTTCGGCGAAGATGAATGGCAAGGCGGCGAAGATCGATACCATCACCCAGCTCGACACCGTCAGCATGTACATGTCGCGGGGGCGCAGTTGCGTTTGTTGGGGCCTGCCCTGAGCGATCATGGCGATGCCGGTGAGCGCGGTGATCAGGCTTGACCAGAGAAAGGCATTGATGCCCTGCGGCTGCTCGAAGATCAACAGGGTGATCACCGGTACCAGCATGCTCAGCGCCAGGGTGACGAGGAAGATGCCGTTGATGAAGGCGAGGATGCGCAGGCTGGCTAGTGGCATCGGTCAGTGTTTCCAGAAACTACGGGTGACCAGCACCAGTACGGTCAGAATTTCCAGGCGGCCGAGCAGCATGCCAGCACTGAGTAGCCACTTGGCTGAATCCGGCAGGCTGGCGAAGTTGCCGGCCGGGCCGATGATCGGGCCAAGCCCTGGGCCGACGTTGCACACCGCAGTGGCGGCGCCGGTCAGCGCCGTGACCCAGTCCAGGCCGACCAGGGTCAGGGCCAGGGCCAGCACACCGATGGTGATGGTGAAGAAGAAGGAGAAGGTGATCAGCGAACGGACGATCTCTTCATCCAGGTTGTGATTGTTGTACTGCTGTTTGATCACTGCGCGCGGGTGCACCAGTTGCATGAGGTTGGCCTTGAGCAGCACGTAGGCGACCTGGAAACGGAAGATTTTCAAACCGCCCGATGTCGAGCCGGAACAGCCGCCGACGAAGGTCAGGTAGAAGAACAGCAGCACGGCGAAACTGCCCCAGGTGGTGTAGTCGCCGAGGGCGAAGCCGGTGGTGGTGACCACCGAGGTGACGTTCACCGCGACAATGCGAAAGGCGTCGAGCCAGGCGTAGTCCGAGTTGATCCACAACCAGGTGCCGAATACCAGCCAGGTCAGCAGCAGAAAGCCGATGAAGCCGCGAACCTGATGGTCCTTGAACAGCGCCTGGCGATTGCCGCGAACGAAGGCGACATAGAGCATGAATGGCATGCCGCCGAGCAGCATCAGCACGACTGCCGTCCAATGCACGGCCGGTTCTGGCCAGTGTGCCAGGGACGCATCGGAGGTGGAGAAACCGCCCGTGGAAATCGATGCCATGGAGTGGTTGATGGCGTCGAAAGGGCTCATGCCCGCAGCCCAGAAAGCCAGAAAACCGAGCAGGGTCAGGGCCAGATAAATCAGCAACAAATACTTGGCGGCCATGTGCGAGCGTGGCATGACCTTTTCGCCCCAGTCCGAGGATTCGGTCTGGAACAGGCGCATGCCACCCACGCGCAGCAGCGGCAAAATGGCGACGGCCATGCCGATGAAGCCAATGCCGCCGAGCCAATGCAGCATCGAGCGCCAGATCAGAATGCCGGGCGACATGTCATCCAGCCCGGTCAGCACGGTTGAACCTGTCGTGGTAATGCCGGACATGGTTTCGAAGATGGCGTCGGTGTAGCTGATATGGGCGATCAGCATCATGGGCAGCGCGGCAAAGCTGCAAACCAAGGTCCAGCTCCCGGTCGTCAGCAGGTACATGTCACGCGGGCGTAACTGAGCGTTCTGCGGCCGGCCGGGAATCACCAGGGCGAGACCCGTGATCAGGGTGATCAGGCTGGACCAGAGAAAGGCATTGAGATCTTCAGGCTGCTCGAAGATCAGCAGGGTCAGCATCGGGATGGCCATGCTGATCGCCAGGGTAATCAGGAATATGCCGATGATGAAACCGATGATGCGCAGCGTCGGCAAGGCCATGTAGAGGGCTCTGGCGGGTTGGAAAATGCGCCATTCTACCTGCGCACGGGCGGCTGTAAACCGCAACGGTGGGGGGCTTTACAAGCGCATTGCCGAGCATAGAATAGCCGCCAGTTGCCGACGTCCGTCGGTTTCCGAGTTCTCCTCAAATGTCCGAAGCTAATCCCTGCCTTACGTGCGGCGCCTGCTGCGCGTTTTTTCGTGTGTCCTTCTTCTGGGGCGAGTGCCAATCCGCGGGCGGTAGCGTTCCAGACGAGCAGGTCATCCAGATCAGCCCCCATTACGTCGCCATGCGTGGCACGGAGAGCAAACCGGCACGTTGCACGCAACTGTTAGGCGACGTCGGTTGTGGTGTGCGTTGCACCATGTACGAACAGCGCTCGAGTAGCTGTCGCGAGTTCGAAGCGTCATGGGCGAACGGTGAGCACAACCCGCGTTGCGACGATGCGCGCAAGGCTTACGGTCTGCCGCCGCTCACTCCGCCGGTGCAACCGGTGATATCGCCCGACCGGGTAGCCTGACGGCGGCTGCAGGTTAGCGGGTAGCCCGGATGCAATCCGGGGCCAGCGATCTCCGGATTGCATCCGGGCTACGGCTCGACAGGCTTCTGACATCAGCTCCGTGCATTGGTCAGCTTGCAGCTTGCAGCTTGCAGCATTGAGAATGCGCCATCTTTGTTTTTGGAGGTGGCCGATGGATGCCCTCGACGCTCTGCTCAACCGTGTTTCCGTTCCTCGCCTGGTCGAACCAGCCCCGGATGTCGCGCAGCGCGAGATGCTGTTTCGCGCAGCCCTGCGCGCACCGGATCATGGCCAGCTACGTCCGTGGCGTTTTCTGACGGTCGAGGGGGCAGCGCGTGAGCGTATGGGTGAACTGTTCGCCGAAGCCCAGCAGGTCGCCGATGCGCAGGCTACGCCGGAGGCGCTGAACAAGGCGCGTGGCATGCCGCTGCGCGCGCCATTGCTGGTGGTGGTGATCGCCCGGGTGCAGGCTCACCCCAAAGTGCCTGCTTCCGAGCAGGTGATAGCAGCCGGCTGCGCCGCGCATGGCATGCTGCTGGCCGCCCATGCTCAGGGTATCGGTGCGGTCTGGCGTACCGGCGACATGGCCTATAACGCCCATGTGGCCAAGGGGCTGGGCCTGGCGGCGGACGAGCAGATCATCGCCTACCTCTACCTTGGTACACCGGAGCGTGAGCTGCGCCGCGCCCCGGAGGTCCGCGTCGAGGATTTCGTCAGCGCCTGGGAGGGCTGAGCGAAACGCGCTCAGCCTGCCTGCTGCCTGGCCGGCAGGCTGAGCGTGGCGATGAAGCCACCTTGCGGATGGTTGCTCAACAGCAGTTCACCGCCATGACGCTGCGCTGCCCGCCGCGCGATAGCCAAGCCGAGGCCGTGGCCGGAGCCGCTCTGGCCCGGTGCACGGAAGAACGGTTTACCCAATTGCTCCAGGTGTTCGCTGGCGACCCCTGGACCGTGGTCGCGCACGCTCAGCGTTACGTTTTGCCCCTGGCTTTGCACGCTGATGAGGACAGGTTGATCCGCTGGGCTGAAACGCAAGGCATTGCGTAGCAGATTGTCCAGCGCGCGCTCCAGCATGTCTGGCCAGCCTTCCAGGCGTGCGCGTGGGTCGAGATCGATCTGCAGCTGTTGTTGCGGAGCGGTCAGGCGCGCGTCTTCCTGCAGGTTGCCGAGCAGAGCGGCCAGATCGACGGGCTGTGCGGCGCCCGGATCAGCGTCCAGGCGGGCCAGGGCAAGAATTTCGCTGATCAGCGCCTCCAGTCGATCACACTCCTGACTCAGACGGGGCCAGAGCCGTTCTCGCTCCGCGGCATCGGCGCGCTCCGCCAGTGCCAGTGCAATACGCAGGCGCGCCAGGGGCGAGCGCAGTTCGTGGGAAACATCGCGCAGCAACTGGCGCTGGCTGCCGATCAAGCCTTGCAGGCGCTCGCCCATGCGGTTGAAGTCCTTGGCCAGTAGGCCCAGCTCGTCGCGGCGCGTGGCCAGACGAGCCAGGCTGTTCTGTTGATAGGCGGTCTGGCCGAGGTCATGCACGGCGCCGCGCAGGCGATCCAGCGGGCGAGTGATCGACAGCGTCAGCATCAGGCTGAACAGCGTCAGCACCACCAAGGCAATGGCGATGGCACTGAGTGGCCAGAACAGGCTGCCGCGGTGCCAGGCTGCCAGTTCCGGGTGTGGAATACGGTAGATGAACAGGTAACTTTCACCGCTTTCCGGGCTGGTGTATTCGGCGGTCAGGCGCCGCCATGGCAAGCGACGGTCGTCGCCGTGACGCGCCTCGAAGGCGGCAGCACGGGACGGAAAGGTGCCTTTGACCAGTTGCTGGCCGCTCTCGCCAAGCACCTGCGTGTCGATACGGTACTTGCGCTTGCGCTGTTCGAGAAAATCCTGGGCTGCTGCTGGCCCTTGCTGTTCATAGCGCTTGACCCACTTGCTATCGAGATCGTCAAGGCCTGGGTGCAGGCTCAGAATCCAGGCGTCCTGATTCAGGGCGCGGCCAAGCAGCAGCGACAGAGCGGCCACCAGAGCGATGCCCAGCCAGAAGGTCGCCAGAATGCGCCAGAACAGTGAACGCACGGTGATTCCTCATGCAAAAGCCGCCGGGCTCAGGGAGCGCGGCGGCGGGTTTAGGGGCTGTTCCCGTTTCATTCGCGGCCCTTCGGGTTGCGCGGGAAATGGCCCCCGCTGTCGTTGCAGGACTTGGCAAGGGAACAACCATTACCTGCGTCCTGCGCCTAACCAGGGGCCATTTCTCGCAGCAACGCGTCTCGCGATGAAGCGGGAACAGACCCTAGGGTGACGGATCAGTTGGTCTTGCTGTCCTTCTCGGCCTTCCAGGCCTTGAATTCGGCCATTTCTGCGCGGCGAGCTTCCATTTTCTTCTGGTGCTCGTCGAAGGCTTTCTGCTGTTCGGGGTTGAGCAGGTCACGCAGGGCCTTGTGCTGGTCGGCGCGAGCCTTGTCCAGTTCCTTCTTCATGGCCTGCTTTTCGGCTTCTGGCAGTTTGTCCAGGTAGCGCTTGGTGATGTCGCGATGGGTTTTCATCTGCTCGCCCATCAGTTTGCGAAACTCCTGGCGCTGTTCCTTGCTCAGGTTCAGCTCCTTGAACATGCCGTGGCCGCGGTCATGGTGGCGAGGGCCGCCGTCTTGCATGGGCATGGCGAAGGCCAGGGTCGGCAGGGTGGCAGCGAGCAGCAGGGCGGTGAGGGTCTTGCGCATGGTGATTCTCCTTGTCTCGAAACCGGTAACGACCGGATGGGCTCAGTATGCGGCGGTCAAGGTCAAGGGCAGTCAGCTGTGGGTAAAGCTTGGGTAAAGGCGATGTTGCGGGTTATTTACGCTGCGCCAGGGCGTACTCACTGTGCGTAGTAATAGCCGCGGCTGCGCAGGGCGAGAATGCGTGGGCGGCCGTCCGGGTGCGGGCCGAGCTTCTTGCGCAGGTTGCTGACGTGCATGTCCAGGCTGCGGTCATACAGGGTCAATTTGCGTCCCAGGGCCAGTTGCGCCAATGCCTGTTTGTCCACCGGCTCACCTGGTTGGCGCAGCAGGGCTTCCAGCAGGCGGCTTTCGGAAAGCGTCAGGGGAACGTCATGCTCGCCAATGCTGACCACCCCGCGATTGGGGCTGAAGCTGAGATCGCCCAGCTCCAGCTGGCTGCTGGCCGGCGCGGGCACGGTGCGGCGCAGCACGGCGCGCAGGCGCGCGGTCAGCTCGCGAGGGTCACAGGGCTTGGCCAGGTAGTCATCGGCGCCCAACTCCAGGCCAAGGATGCGATCCAGCGGTTCGCCGCGGGCGGAGAGCATCAGCACTGGCAGGTCCGGATGCTCGCTCCGTAGCTGCTTGAGCAACTCCAGGCCGCTGCCGTCCGGCAGCATCACGTCCAGCACCACAGCCTCGGGGGCTTGTGCGGCAAGTGCCTGACGGGCGCCAGCGGCTTCGTGGCAGGCGGTGACCTGAAAGCCTTCCTGGGTCAGCCAACGGCTAAGCAGCTCGCAGAGTTCCTGATCATCATCGATCAGCAGCAGTCGGTTCATGGCTCAGTTGATCCACTCGCGACGGGTCTTGCGAGAGCCACGCAACAGGACGCCGAACAGCATCGAGATCAGGCTCAGGGCTGCGCCCAGGGCGAACCAGGTCTGTTCCTCGCTGAGCAGCCGGGGTTGAGCCTGCGCCTGGCTTTCCTTGAGCTGCAGGCGCAGGCGCTGATTTTCCTGGCGCAGGCGCTGCAGTTGCACGGCGCTACTCGCTTCCTGCTCATTGCGCAGTTGCTCACTCTGCGCCAGGCGCTGTTCCAGCACCTGGCTGTCGACCGCATCTGCTGGGGCGGAAGGCTGAGCGGGTTGTTCTTCTGCCTGTACTGAAGCACAGGTCAGCATCACGGTGACCAGCAGGGACAGCGGGATCGAGCGCATCGCGATTCCTTGTGTGCGAAAGCAGCGTGGGTGGCACTTCGTCAGGGCAATACTTTCTTGAAGGGTTTGACCAAAACGTTGGCATACACGCCGGCTGTGCGGTATGGGTCGGCGTCGGCCCATTGCTGGGCAGCTTCAAGGGAGTCGAACTCGGCAACCACCAGGCTGCCGCTGAAGCCCGCCGGGCCTGGATCATTGCTGTCGATGGCCGGGTGCGGGCCGGCCAGCAGCAGGCGACCTTCCTGCTTCAACTGCTCCAGACGAGCGAGGTGAGCAGGGCGGGTGGCCAGACGATTTTCCAGGGAGTTTTCGACGTCGGTGGCGATGATGGCGTAGAGCATCTCAATCCTTATTTGGGGTCGAAGCGGGGAGGGATGAAGCATTTTCGCCACACGGCAACAGCCTTGGCGCGGATGTGGGGCATAATAACAAACATCAATCTCAACGAAAGCGCCGCCATGATTGTCGATCTGCACTGCCACAGCACCGCCTCCGATGGCGCCCTGGCCCCCGCCGTACTGGTGGCCCGGGCGCATGAGCGTGGTGTGAGGCTGCTGGCACTGACCGATCACGACACCCTGGAAGGGCTGGATGAGGCACGCCGCGCAGCGACGGCTCTGGATATGCAATTGATCAACGGCATCGAGCTGTCCTGCACCTGGGGTGGAGCGACCATCCACGTATTGGGCTATGCCTTCGAGCGCGAGGCGCCGGCGCTGTGTGCTGCCATCGATGCCTTGCACCATGGGCGCTGGCAGCGTGCGCAAGAGATCGACCGACGCCTCGCCGCCAAAGGTATGCCAGGCGCTCTGGATGGCGCGCGGGCCGTTCAGCAGGAGCTGGGCGATAGCGGCAATGCGCCGGCCCGGCCACATTTCGCCGAATTTCTCGTGCGCGCCGGCCATGTGCGTGATCGCGCCGAGGCGTTTCGCAAGTGGCTGGGCTCGGGCAAGCTGGGCGACGTCAAGCAACATTGGCCTATGCTGGAAGAAACCGTCGCCACGCTGCTTTCGGCCAGAGCCTGGATCAGCCTGGCGCATCCGTGGCAGTACGACTTTACTCGCAGTAAGCGTCGACGCCTGGTGGCCGATTTCGCGGCGGCTGGCGGTCATGCCCTGGAAGTGGTCAATGGCATGCAGCCCGCTGAACAAGTCGGTGGCCTGGCGATTCTGGCGCGCGAGTTCGGCTTGATGGCCAGTGTCGGCAGTGATTTCCATGCGCCTGGCGACTGGTCCGAGTTGGGCATGTATCGCCCGTTGCCTGATGACCTGACTGCGCTCTGGGAGCGCTTCGAACATGCACAGCCATCCGCTGTCATCTCATGAGCTGGGAGCAAGTGTGAGTCAATTTTTCCAGGTTCACCCGGAAAACCCACAGGCACGCCTGATAAAACAGGCCGTGGAAATCATTCGTGGCGGCGGTGTGGTGGTCTATCCGACCGACTCCTCCTATGCGCTGGGCTGCATGATCGGTGACAAGAATGCCGTAGAGCGCATTCGTCGCCTGCGTCAACTCGACGACAAGCACAATTTCACCCTGGTCTGTCGAGACCTTTCGCAGATTGGCCTGTTCGCCAAGGTCGACACTGCAGCCTTCCGCTTGCTGAAGAATCACACACCGGGTCCTTACACCTTCATCCTCAACGCCACTCGCGAAGTGCCGCGCATGTTGCTGCACCCCAAGCGACGTACCATCGGCATTCGCGTACCCAGCCACCCGATCGCCCTGGCGTTGCTGGAGCAATTGGGCGAGCCGCTCATGAGCGTCAGCCTGATCATGCCGGGCGATGACTTGCCCATGTCCGACCCCTACGAAATGCGCCAGGTTCTTGAACACCATGTCGACCTGATCATCGACGGTGGTTTTGGCGGGCTGGAAGCGTCCACGGTGGTCAATCTTGCTGACGACAGTCCGGAAGTCCTGCGCGTCGGCTGCGGTGATCCGACGCCGTTCAATGATCTCTGACACCGCCTTTTCCGTTGTGGATGCAGCTGCCCTATACTCCCTGGTCTTGTCTGGATTTTGGATAGAACGGTTTGAGCCTTAACGACTCCGAGCGTCGGGTGCTGTCAGGGATGCGTCCGAGCGGTCGTCTTCACCTCGGGCACTATCACGGCGTGCTGAAGAACTGGGTCAAGTTGCAGCACGAGTACGACTGCTTCTTCTGTATCGTCGACTGGCACGCCCTGACCACCGAATACGCCGATGCCGGCCAGCTCTCCCAGCACGTCATGGATATGGCGGTGGACTGGCTGGCTGCTGGCGTCAGCCCCAGCTCCGCGACGCTGTTCGTGCAGTCGCAGGTGCCGGAACACGCCGAGCTGCACCTGTTGTTGTCGATGATCTGCCCACTAAGCTGGCTTGAGCGCGTGCCGTCCTACAAGGAGCAGCAGGAGCACCAGGGCAGCAAGGATCTCTCCACCTACGGGTTTCTCGGTTACCCGCTGCTGCAGGCTGCGGATATCCTGCTGTACCGAGCCGGACAGGTGCCGGTGGGGGCCGATCAGCTCCCCCACATCGAATTTGCCCGTGAAGTGGCGCGCCGCTTCAACCACCTGTACGGCAGCGAGCCGGATTTCGAGCTGAAGGCCGAAGCGGCCATCGGCAAGCTGGGCAAGAAGCTCGGCAAGCTCTACAGCAACCTGCGCAAGGCCTATCAGGAGCAGGGTGACGCACAGGCGCTGGAGACGGCGCGGGCCCTGCTCAAGGAACAAACCAGCATCACCCTTGGCGACCAGGAGCGCCTGTACGGCTATCTGGAAGGTGGCGGCAAGGTGATTCTGAGCGAGCCGCAGCCGATTCTTGCCGAGTTTTCGCGGGTGCCTGGCCTGGATGGACAGAAGATGGCCAAGTCCAGCGGTAACGCGATATTCCTGCGTGATAGCGATGCCGAGCTCGAGGAAAAACTGCGGCGCATGCCCACCGATCCGGCACGGGTACACCGTGACGATCCGGGTGAGCCGCAGCGTTGCCCGGTCTGGTCGCTGCATCAGCTGTACTCCGGTGACGAACAATTGCACTGGGTGATCGAGGGCTGTCGTAGCGCCTCGATTGGTTGCCTCGACTGCAAGAGCGCGCTGTGCTCCTCTTTGCAGGCCGAGCTGATACCCCTGCAGCAGCGCGCCATCGACTACGAGGAAAGCCCGGATCTGGTGCGCAGCATCCTCGCCGAAGGTGCCGAGCGCGCGCGTGACGAAGCGCGCGAAACCCTGGCCGAAGTGCGCATGGCCATGGGCCTGAATTACCGCTGAAGGAGCGCCAGTCGATGAGTGAGCCCGCCACGCCAACCCCGGACAGTCAGGCCGGCGCCCAACAGGAGCTGCCGTTCGCCCTGGTTTATGGTGAGGCGGTCACCGAATTGCCGCTGGACCTGTACATTCCCCCGGATGCCCTGGAGGTTTTCCTCGAAGCCTTCGAAGGGCCGCTGGACCTGCTGCTGTATCTGATCCGCAAGCAGAACATCGACATTCTCGATATCCCCGTTGCCGAGATCACCAAGCAGTACATGGGCTACGTTGAACTCATGCATTCGGTACGTCTGGAGCTGGCTGCCGAATACCTGGTGATGGCCGCCATGCTCGCCGAGATCAAGTCGCGCATGCTGCTGCCGCGCTCGAACGAAACCGAGGAGGAGGAAGACGACCCGCGTGCCGAGCTGATCCGCCGCCTGCAGGAGTACGAACGCTTCAAGGCCGCCGCCGAAGGTATCGACGAACTGCCGCGTGTCGGCCGCGACGTGACCGTGCCGAAGCTGGATGCACCCGAAGCCCGCGCGCGCAAGCTGCTGCCGGACGTCAGCCTGGAGGAGGTGTTGCTGTCGATGGCTGAGGTGCTGCGCCGCGCCGACATGTTCGAAAGCCACCAGGTTACCCGCGAGGCGCTGTCTACCCGCGAGCGCATGAGTGAAGTGCTGGAGCGCCTCAAGGGCGGAGCCTTCGTACCTTTCGTCGAGCTGTTCGCCGCCGAGGAAGGGCGTCTCGGCGTGGTGGTAACCTTCATGGCGGTGCTCGAATTGATCAAGGAATCCCTGGTCGAGCTGGTGCAGAATGAGCCTTTCGCTGTCATCCATGTCCGAGCCCGTGCCGAATGAACCTGAACGACCCCAAAGACCTGGCGCAATTGCTCGAAGCTTTTCTGCTGGCTTCCGGCAAGGCGCAGTCGCTCGATCGCCTCTTCGAACTGTTCGAAGAGGGCGAGCGGCCCGAACCCGAGCAGTTCAAGGCGGCGTTGGAGATCCTCCGACAGTCCTGCGAAGGGCGAGCGTTCGAGTTGAAAGAAGTGGCTTCGGGTTACCGTCTGCAAGTGCGCGAGCGTTTCGCGCCATGGGTTGGCCGGCTTTGGGAGGAGCGCCCACAGCGCTACTCCCGTGCGCTGCTGGAAACCCTGGCGCTGATCGCCTACCGCCAGCCCATTACCCGTGGCGAGATCGAGGACGTGCGGGGCGTGGCGGTCAACAGCAACATCACCAAGACCCTGCTCGAGCGTGAGTGGATTCGCGTGGTGGGCTATCGCGACGTACCGGGGCGTCCGGCGATGTTCGCCACCACCAAGGGCTTTCTCGATCACTTCAACCTGAAGAGCCTCGACGAACTGCCGCCACTCGCCGCTTTGCGCGAGCTGGAACCGGAGCCCGAGCTGGCGCTGGACGACGATGCCGAGGTGCCGGCCGGGTTGCAGGCGCGTGCCGATCTGGCCTTGCAGGAAGACGGCGAAACCGCCGAGCCTCGCGAGGAAACCAGCTTCCGTAGCCTGCTGGCCGAGCTGGACGACATGGAGCAGGGGCTCAAGACTGATTTCGATGACCTGCTTCTGGGAGAGGACGAAGAGGATGATGCGGTCGAAGATGATCTGGCCGACCTGGACGGCGATCAGCCGTTGCATTGATATCGCTTAAGCCCTTTATCGAATACTTCAATCTCGCTGTTTGTCCCTCGGCCTTTATTCTTGCGCCCATCCGATCCTTTCTGGTTTAGGCGTTCCAATGAGCAAGAGTCCGTGCATCAAGGTCTGTGAATTCGAAAAGGACATCTGCCTGGGCTGTGGCCGCAGCCGTGAGGAAATCAAAGGCTGGAAACGCCTGGACAAGGGTGAGCGTCTGGCGCTGCTGGCCGAGGCCGATATGCGCTTGCTGGCGCTGGAGGCCACCGGAAGGCGCAAGTATTGACCGCCCATCCGTTGTAGGAGCCGCGCCTCGCGGCGAATGGCGGGGCGACGATAATACAGGGGCATACGCAAAAGCTTCGCCCTGGGGCGGGGCTCCTACGATCCGTACTCTGTTCCTGCTTTTGCCAGGCGAATGCCGCAGTATCGTCTACCCTATGGGCTCTACAGCGCGTATGATGCGCGCCCTTCGATCATCAACTACTACACCGGGAGGTGCCCAAGATGACTGAGCACGAACAACCGCGTCCTGCAGGCGAGAAACTGCAGAAAGTCCTGGCCCGCCTCGGGCTGGCCTCGCGCCGCGAGATCGAGACCTGGATCGCCGAAGGTCGGGTCAAGGTCAACGGCGCTGCGGCGACCCTGGGCCAGCGCGTCGATGCCAACGATGCCATCGCTCTTGATGGCCGCTTGCTCAAGCGCGAAGAAATCACCGGTTCGGTTCGCCGCGTGCTGATCTACAACAAGCCGGACGGCGAGATCTGCACCCGTGACGACCCGGAAGGTCGCCCCACCGTATTCGATCGCCTGCCGCGTCCGAAAGAGGGCCGCTGGATCAATATCGGTCGCCTCGATATCAACACCACCGGCCTGTTGCTGTTCACCACTGACGGTGAGCTGGCCAACCGCCTGATGCACCCGTCCTATCAGATGGACCGCGAATACGCGGTGCGTGTGCGTGGTGAAGTCACCGAGGAAATGCTGGAGAACCTCAAGAATGGCGTGATGCTCGAGGATGGTCCGGCCAAGTTCACCGACATCAAGGAAGCGCCCGGCGGCGAAGGCTTCAACCACTGGTATCACTGCGTGGTGATGGAAGGGCGTAACCGCGAAGTGCGTCGCCTGTGGGAGTCCCAGGGCCTGGTGGTCAGCCGCCTGAAGCGCGTGCGCTTCGGCCCGGTGTTCCTCACTTCCGAGTTGACCATGGGCCGCTGGCGCGAAATGGACCAGCGTGAAGTGGACATTCTCAGCGCCGAAGTCGGCCTGACCCCGCAGGCGCTGCCAGCGATGAAGGAAAAGACCCGCGAGAAGCTCGACCGCCTGCAGCGCAAGTCGGCCAAGCCGGTCGAGGTGCGTGGCAAGCGTGTGCTGCGTCCGGCCAAGGATGAGACAGGTGCCGAAAATGCCCGCCCGAGCCGTGCGCCGCGCCGTGAGGATGGCGAGCAGCGCGCGCCGCGTGGCCCGCGAAAAGACAGTGGTGAACGTCGTGAAAATGGTCGCGGCACGCCGGTAGCGGAGCGCCCGAGCGATGTGAAGAAGCGTCAGCCGCGTCCGGCCGTCGAGTTGTCCGAGCGTCCGGCACGCAAGCCGCGCCCGGCAACACCCGGCAAGCGTCCGCCCGCCGGCGATGGTCAACGCCCCGGTTTCGGCCGCAAGCGCTGATAAACGAAAAGGGACTCCGCGGAGTCCCTTTTTTCATTCTGTGTCCCGAATTCAGCTTGAACCATTGCCTTCAGAGCATTCCCGGATTTCATCCGGGCTACGCAGAGCGGCCTCTCAGCCGGCCATGGACAGGCGGTTACGGCCTTCGCGTTTGGCCACATAGAGTGCGTTATCGGCGCGGCGCAGCAGGCTTTCGGCAGACTCGCCCGGCAGCAGGCTGGAGCAGCCCAGGCTGATGGACACGTCGATGGCGCGGCCGGCATCCAGGCATTGCAGTTCCATCACCGCAAAGCGCAGGCGCTCGCCTACCAGCGCAGCGCCCTCACGGTTGGTGCCGGAGAGAATCACCAGAAACTCCTCGCCACCGTAGCGAAAGACCATATCGATATTGCGCAACTGGTTCTTCAGGGTCTGGGCGACCGCTTTCAGCACTTCGTCGCCAAGCGTGTGGCCATGGTTGTCGTTGATGCTCTTGAAGTGGTCGATATCGAGCATCAGCAGTGACAGCGGTTGCAGGTTGCGGCGGGCCAGATCCACCTCGCGCTGCAGCACCTGGTCCATGGCGATGCGGTTGCCGGTGTCGGTCAGCGGGTCGCGCAGCGCACTTTGCAGCGCGGTGCGGTAGAGCAGGGCGTTGCGCAGCGGGAATAGCAGGCTGGCCAGCAGCGACTCCAGCTGGATTAGCTCGTCTTCGGCAAAGCGCTGTTTACGGCGGAAAATCAGTTCGCCCAGGTATTCCCCCTCATGGCTCAGGCGATAGCCGGCCGAGTGCGGGGCGCGCTCGCCCAGCTCGAGGCGCAGGTCATGCGACGGATGCTGAAAAGCCAGCGCATCGAGCGCCACCAGGCGCTGCACTTCGCGAAAGAACAACGTGAGGATTCGTTCCACGTCCAGGCTGGTCTGCAGTTGCAGGCTGAGTTGGTGGCGCAGCTCTATCAGGTTCGCGGGTTTGAGCGGCAGATTACGACTGCCGGTAAAGCCGAGACGCTGCAGCTTGGCGGCATCGAAATCGATGGTGTTGGATTGGCTGGGGGGAACCATGGAGCTGAACCTCTGGCGCTGATGGTGCGACGAGAGGGTTAGAGCGAATTTCGTGCCAGGTGGTTCAGGTGAGCTTAAAGTCTTGTGAAGTCAGTCACTTAGGTGTTTTTAAAAGCACTGATCGGCAAGGGGTTGCCGGTTGCCTGGCGGCGATGCTGGCAATGTGCTGCCGCTTGGCAAGGGCGGCGGCGGATTTTTGTCGTGCCATGGCTCGCTGACTGGCAGCGGGCCATGGCCGGTAATCACTGGGCGTCGAACGCCTGGCCGTTGATGCCCTTGCTGTCCGGGCCCATCAGGTAGAGGTAGAGCGGCATGATCTCTTCCGGCAGTGGGCGGGTCGCCGGGTTTTCCCCCGGATAGGCCTGGGCGCGCATGGCGGTGCGGGTGGCGCCCGGGTTGATGCTGTTGGCACGCACGTTGGCGATGCCGTCCAGCTCATCAGCCATGACCTGCATCAGGCCCTCGGTGGCGAATTTCGATACCGCGTAGGCGCCCCAGTAGGCGCGGCCCTTGCGACCGACGCTGCTGGAGGTGAAGGCCACGGAGGCGTCTTCCGACAGTTTGAGCAGCGGCAGCAGGGTGCTGCTGAGCATGAACATGGCGTTGACGTTCACGTGCATCACGCGCATGAAGTTGTCACCGGACAGTTGTTCCAGTGGCGTGCGCGGGCCGAGGATCGAGGCATTGTGCAGCAGGCCATCGAGGCGGCCGAATTCGTTCTCGATCATCACCGCCAGTTCGTCGTACTGGTGCGGCAGGGCGGTTTCCAGATTGAAGGGGATCACCACCGGTTGCGGGTGGCCGGCCGCCTCGATCTCGTCATAAACCTGGCTCAGGTTGGCCTCGGTCTTGCCCAGCAGCAGCACCGTCGCGCCATGGGCGGCGAAGCTCTTGGTGGCGGCCGCGCCAATACCGCGGCCGGCACCGGTGATCAGGATGACGCGATCCTTGAGCAGGTCTGGGCGGGCGGTGTAGTCGAACATGTTCAGGGTCCTTCGGGGGAGCATTGATTGGTAGGGTGGGCTAGGCCCGCCAAATGGCAGAGTGGCGGGTTCACCCGCCTTGCGAGATCAGCAAGTGCACAGGGCGCGATCGAGCATCGCACGCAGTTCCTGGGGGTGGTCCACGACCACGTCGGCGCCCCAGTTGCGTGGGTTGTCCTCGGGGTGGATATAGCCATAGGTCACCGCTGCCGTGCGGCAGCCGGCGGCGCGGCCGGATTCGATGTCGCGCGCGTCGTCGCCGATGAACAGCACTTCCTCGGGTTTGACGCCCATCTGCCGGCAGGCGAGCAGCAGCATGTCCGGCGCGGGTTTGCTTTGCTCGACATGGTCAGGGCAGACCAGCACTGCCGAGCGCTCGGCCAGATTCAGACCCTGCATGATCGGCTGGGCGTAACGCACCGGTTTGTTGGTCGCGACGCCCCACAACAGGCGCGCCTCTTCGATGTCGTCGAGCAGGGCTTCGATGCCATCGAACGGGCGGGTGAGGACTGCGCAGTGTTCCTGGTAGCGCTCCAGGAACTCCTGGCGCAGGGCTTCAAATGCGGCCGAGTCGGGGTCTTCATCGAAAGCGCAGGCGACCATGGCGCGAGCGCCGCCGGATACCTGGTCACGTATGGCCTTGTCTGCCAATGGCGGCAGGCCGCGAGTGGCGCGCATGGCCTGGGTGATGGCGATGAAGTCCGGCGCCGAGTCGAGCAGGGTGCCGTCCATGTCGAACAGTACAGCGCGCAAGCGCATCAGTCTTTCCTCAGCGTCTGGATCATGTAGTTGACGTCGACATCCGCCTCCAGCTTGTAGTGCTTGGTCAGCGGGTTGTAGGTCAGGCCGATGATGTCCTTGACCTCCAGCCCGGCCGCGCGGCTCCAGGCGCCGAGTTCGGACGGACGGATGAATTTCTTGAAATCGTGGGTGCCACGCGGCAGCAGGCGCAGGATGTACTCGGCGCCGATCACGGCGAACAGGTAAGCCTTGGGGTTGCGGTTGATGGTGGAAAAGAACACTTGGCCGCCCGGTTTGACCAGTCTGTGGCAGGCGCGGATGACCGAGGAGGGATCGGGTACGTGCTCAAGCATTTCCAGGCAGGTGACGACGTCGAACTGCTCCGGCATTTCTTCTGCCAGTGCCTCGGCGGTGATCTGTCGGTAGTCGACTTCCACGCCGGACTCCAGCTGGTGCAGCTGGGCGACTGACAGCGGTGCTTCGCCCATGTCGATGCCCATTACCGTTGCGCCGCGCTGGGCCATGGCTTCGCTGAGGATGCCGCCGCCACAACCGACGTCCAGTACGCGCTTGCCGGCCAGGCCGACGCGCTCGTCGATCCAGTTGACGCGCAGCGGGTTGATATCGTGCAGAGGTTTGAACTCGCTTTCGCGGTCCCACCAGCGGTGTGCCAGGGCCTCGAATTTGGCGATTTCGGCGCGGTCGACGTTGCTCATAAGCATCTCTATTCAAAGCATGGAAATCGTATCGCCGCTATGTTGCCAGTTTAAGAACGGGCGTGGGGCGGCGCGGATTCGTTCAATGTATGTCAGTTTGTCGCAGTGGTTTGGGAATGTTGTCGCGCCCAAGGTTTATCGGCTGCTCATTTATTTCGTTCATGCGTGGCCTGTCCTCTCTCCCATTTATGGGGGAGGGTTGGGGAGAGGGTCAGGCGAGTAGCTCGGTGTTACCTGGCAGACCTCTCCTCCGGCCCCTCTCCCGCAAGCGGGAGAGGGGAGGATAAGCAGTGTTACTTGCTGGCAATCCTGGCTCCCCATTCCCTGGCCTTGGCAATCAGCTCGCGTTCGTCCATGCGCGTCAGGCGGCCGTCATCCAGCAGTTGCTTGCCGCCAACCCACAAATGCTTCACGCAGTCGCGGCCGCTGGCATAGATCAGCTGCGATACCGGGTCGTAGATCGGTTGCTGGGCCAGACCGGAAAGATCGAAGGCGACCACATCGGCCAGCTTGCCCAGTTCCAGCGAGCCGGTCTGTGTTTCCAGTCCCAGTGCGCGGGCGCCGTTCAAGGTGGCCATGCGCAACGCGCTGTGAGCGTTCAGGGCGGTGGCGGAGCCGGCCACGGCCTTGGCCAGCAGGGCGGCGGTGCGGGTTTCGCCAAGCAGGTCGAGATCGTTGTTGCTGGCGGCGCCATCGGTGCCGATGGCGACATTGACGCCGGCCTGCCACAAGCGTTCGACCGGGCAGAAGCCGCTGGCCAGTTTGAGGTTGGACTCGGGGCAATGCACGATACTGCAGTTGTGCTCCACCAGCAGCGCCAGGTCCTCGTCATCGATCTGCGTCATGTGTACCGCCTGGAAGCGCGGGCCGAGCAGGCCGAGGCGAGCCAGGCGCGCCAGTGGGCGTTCGCCGTGCTTGGCCATGGCTTCGGCCACTTCCTGCGCGGTTTCGTGCACATGCATATGAATGCCGGCATCCAGCTCGTCAGCCAGTACGCGAATCTGTTCCAGCTTGTCGTCGCTGACCGTGTAAGGCGCGTGGGGGCCGAAAGCGATGCGAATACGCGGGTGTTGCTTGAGGTCGTCGAACAGCTGCAGGCCCGTACGCAGCGCTTCGGCAGCGTTGAGTGCGCCGGGTACCGGGAAGTCCAGGACAGGGACGGTGATCTGTGCACGCACGCCAGCGTTGTGCACGCGTTCGGCGGCGGTCTGCGGGTAGAAGTACATGTCTGAGAAGCAGCTGATGCCGCCCTTGATCTGTTCGGCGATGGCCAGATCGGTGCCATCGCGGACGAAATCCTCGTCGACCCACTTACCTTCGGCGGGCCAGATATGTTCGTGCAGCCAGGTCATCAGTGGCAGGTCGTCGGCGATGCCGCGCAAAAGCGTCATTGCGGCGTGGCCGTGGGCGTTGATCAGTCCGGGGGCGAGCAGGCAATGCGGCAGCTCGCGCACCTCGATTGCCGTGTAGCGCAAGGCTTCGCTGCGCGGCGCGATCAGTGCGATGCGTCCGTCGCGGATGCCCAGACCATGATCGCGTAGCACCACCCCGGCCGGCTCAACGGGCACCAGCCAGGTGGGCAGGAGCAGCAGGTCGAGAGGGGCTTCGGGCATGGGGGATTGTCCGTCTGGCTTGATCGGTGCAAGGAAGATCGCCAGTGTATAGATGAACGCATCTGGCTTGAAGTCGTGAGGGCGTGCTGGATTGTTCGGCTGGTCTTGGTCGGTCTGCGTATAATCCGCGATTTTTTGGCGGTGACAGATGGAGTGCGCGATGCGCGAGCAATTGCTGGCGGTGGAGAAGGTTCAGGCAATCGAGTGGCGCGATGGTGCGTTGTACCTGCTCGACCAGCGCCTGCTGCCGCATCGGCAGACCTGGTTGCGCTTCGATTCTGCCGCCGAGGTGGCTGACGCGATTCGCGACATGGTGGTGCGTGGCGCGCCGGCTATTGGCATCGCTGCTGCCTATGGTCTGGTGCTGGGCGTCCGGGCTCGGCTGCAGGCAGGTGGTGACTGGCGCGAGGCGCTGGAGGCGGACTTTGCCAGTCTCGAGCGCTCGCGTCCTACCGCGGTAAACCTGTTCTGGGCTCTGCAGCGCATGCGTGAGCGCCTGGCGCGACTCAAGGATGGCGACGATATCCTGGCTCTGCTGGAGGCCGAGGCGGTGGGGATTCATCTCAGCGACCGTGAGGCCAACCTGACCATGGCGCAACTGGGCATGGAGCTGATTCGCAAGCATCAGGGCAACCCGCAGGTGCTGCTGACTCACTGCAATGCCGGTGCGCTGGCGACCGGCGGCTTTGGCACGGCGCTCGGGGTGATTCGCGCGGCGTACCTGGAAGGTCTGGTCGAGCAGGTCTATGTCGATGAAACCCGTCCCTGGCTGCAGGGCGCGCGGCTGACTGCCTGGGAATTGGCTGGCGACGGCGTGCCGGTCAGCCTCAATGCCGATGCGGCTGCTGCTCACCTGATGAAAACCAAGGGCATTACCTGGGTCATAGTCGGGGCTGACCGCATCACCGCCAATGGTGATGTGGCGAACAAGATCGGCACCTATCAGTTGGCAGTCAACGCCATGCATCACGGCGTGCGCCTCATGGTGGTGGCGCCCAGTTCGACCATCGACATGAGTCTGGAAAGCGGCGAAGACATCGTGCTCGAAGAGCGTGATGGTCGTGAGCTGCTGGAGGTGGCGGGGCATCGGGTCGCGGCGGATGTGCACGCCGTCAATCCGGTGTTCGATGTGACGCCAGCTGATTTGGTCGACTACATCGTGACCGAGAAAGGCGTTATCGAGCGTCCCGACAGCGCCAAGCTGGCGCAGCTGATGTGTCGCAAGCGCCTGCACTGAGCTGATCGAGCGCGGCTTACTCTACTGTAGGAGCCCCGCCCTGGGGCGACCCTTTGCGTTCACTGGCCGTGCGGCAGCTGCTGCAGGTTGGTCGTTTCGCGTCTTTCCGTCTCGTGTGCTCCGCTTCTTAGTGAGGGTGCTCGGGGTAGGTGTGTGGCGCGCTTTGTGGTAATCTCCGGCAGTTTTCAAGGGGGCTGACTACAGCCACCTTCACTGCATCGAATCGTGACATAACTCGTTGATTTGTCGTGAGTCGCTGATGGCTTGAGGCTATCGCGACGAGCTCCATGGCGTTCAGGAAGAATGACGCGGAGTTTCACCAGAAAAAGGAACCAGGCTTCTCATGGGCGAACTGGCCAAAGAAATCCTCCCGGTCAATATCGAAGACGAGCTGAAACAGTCCTACCTCGACTACGCGATGAGCGTGATCGTCGGGCGTGCGCTGCCGGATGCGCGCGATGGCTTGAAGCCAGTACACCGCCGTGTGCTCTACGCCATGAGCGAGCTGGGCAACGACTGGAACAAGCCCTACAAGAAATCCGCCCGTGTGGTCGGTGACGTGATCGGTAAATACCACCCGCACGGCGACACCGCGGTGTACGACACCATCGTACGTATGGCGCAGGACTTCTCCCTGCGCTACCTGCTGGTTGATGGCCAGGGCAACTTCGGTTCGGTGGACGGCGACAACGCCGCGGCCATGCGATACACCGAAGTGCGCATGACCAAGCTGGCCCACGAGCTGCTGGCCGACCTGGACAAGGAAACCGTCGACTGGGTGCCCAACTACGACGGTACCGAGCAGATCCCGGCGGTCATGCCGACCAAGGTGCCGAACCTGTTGGTCAACGGTTCCAGCGGTATCGCCGTGGGCATGGCCACCAACATCCCGCCGCACAACCTCTCCGAGGTGATCGATGGCTGTCTGGCGCTGATCGACAATGCCGACCTGACCGTCGATGACCTGATGCAGTACATCCCCGGCCCGGATTTCCCCACTGCGGGCATCATCAACGGCCGTGCCGGCATCATCGAGGCCTATCGTACCGGTCGTGGGCGCATCTATATCCGCGCCCGCGTCGAGGTCGAGGACATCGACAAGGTCGGCGGTCGCCAGCAACTGGTGGTTACCGAGCTGCCCTACCAGCTGAACAAGGCGCGTCTGATCGAGAAGATCGCCGAGCTGGTCAAAGAGAAGAAGATCGAAGGCATCACCGAGCTGCGTGACGAGTCCGACAAGGACGGTATGCGCGTGGTGATCGAACTGCGTCGTGGCGAAGTGCCGGACGTGGTGCTGAACAACCTGTACGCCCAGACCCAGATGCAGAGCGTGTTCGGCATCAACGTCGTGGCGCTGGTCGATGGTCAGCCTAAGATCATGAACCTCAAGGACATGCTCGAGGTGTTCGTCCGTCACCGCCGCGAAGTGGTGACCCGCCGTACCGTCTACGAGCTGCGCAAGGCACGGGAGCGTGGCCACATCCTCGAAGGTCAGGCCGTTGCACTGTCGAACATCGACCCGGTGATCGAGCTGATCAAGGCCTCGCCGACGCCGGCCGAGGCCAAGGAACGCCTGATCGCCACTGCCTGGGAATCGTCCGCCGTGGAGGCCATGGTCGAGCGCGCCGGTGCCGACTCCTGCCGTCCGGAAGGGCTCGATCCGCAATACGGTCTGCGTGACGGCAAGTACTACCTGTCGCCGGAGCAGGCTCAGGCCATCCTCGAGTTGCGTCTGCACCGCCTGACCGGTCTGGAGCACGAGAAGCTGCTGGCCGAGTACCAGGAAATCCTCAGCCTGATCGGCGAGCTGATCCGCATTCTGACCAGCCCCGAGCGCTTGATGGAAGTCATCCGCGAGGAGCTGGAGAAGGTCAAGGCCGAGTTCGGTGATGCCCGTCGCACCGAGATCGTCGCCTCGCGTCTGGATCTGACCATTGCCGACCTGATCACCGAAGAAGAACGCGTCGTTACCATCTCCCATGGTGGCTATGCCAAGAGCCAGCCGCTGGCTGCCTACGAGGCGCAGCGTCGCGGCGGCAAGGGCAAGTCGGCCACCGGGGTGAAGGACGAGGACTACGTCGAGCACCTGCTGGTTGCCAACAGTCACGCGACCCTGCTGCTGTTCTCCAGCAAAGGCAAGGTGTACTGGTTGCGTACTTTCGAGATTCCCGAAGCTTCGCGCGCCGCGCGCGGTCGCCCGCTGGTGAACCTGTTGCCGCTGGATGAGGGCGAGCGCATCACCGCGATGCTGCAGATCGACCTCGAAGCGTTGCAGCAGAGCGCCGGTGCTGACGAAGACCTGGACGACGAAGGCGTGGTGATCGAAGGCGAAGCCACCGAAGTGGTCGAGGCCGAGGAAGTCGAAGAAGTCGAGGGTGAAACCCCTGAACTGGTCGCCGAACCGACCGGCGCCTTCATCTTCATGGCCACCGCATTCGGTACCGTGAAGAAGACCCCGCTGGTGCAGTTCAGCCGCCCGCGCAGCGCCGGTCTGATCGCGCTGAAGCTGGAAGAGGGCGATACCCTGATTGCTGCCGCCATCACCGACGGCGCCAAGGAAGTCATGCTGTTCTCCGATGCCGGCAAGGTGCTGCGTTTCGCCGAGAGCAAGGTGCGTACCATGGGCCGTACCGCCCGTGGTGTACGCGGCATGCGCCTGGGCAAGGATCAGCAACTGATCTCCATGCTGATTCCGGAGTCCGGTGCGCAGATTCTCACCGCCTCCGAGCGTGGCTTTGGCAAACGCACCGGCCTGGGCAAGTTCCCGCGTCGCGGTCGTGGCGGCCAGGGCGTGATCGCCATGGTCACCAGCGAGCGTAACGGCAAGCTGGTCGGTGCCATCCAGGTACAGGACGGCGAGGAAATCATGCTGATTTCCGACCAGGGCACCCTGGTGCGCACCCGTGTCGACGAAGTCTCCAGCTCCGGCCGTAACACTCAGGGTGTGACTCTGATCAAGCTGGCCAAGGACGAGACCCTGGTCGGCCTGGAGCGTGTGCAGGAGCCGACTGCGGTGGAAGAGGACGAACTGGTCGAAGGTGAAGAGGGCGCTCAAGTCGCCGAAAGCGCCGACGCACCAGTCGCCGACGCCGAGGAAGGCAGCGAAGAGTGAAGTCGGGCTCTGTGGGAGGGGCTTTAAAAGCCCCTCCCATAGACACGGTGACAGTGTGGACATGCCATCGCCTGGTGGTGGCGTTCTGTGAATCTGAGAGAGACAGACGTGAGCAAGCGAGCTTTTAACTTCTGCGCCGGCCCGGCCGCGCTGCCGACCGCTGTACTGCAACGCGCCCAGGCCGAGATGCTCGACTGGCAAGGCAAGGGCCTATCGGTGATGGAGATGAGCCATCGCAGCGACGAGTACGTGGCCATCGCCAGCCAGGCCGAGCAGGACCTGCGTGATCTGCTCGCTGTGCCCAACGACTACAAGGTGCTGTTCCTGCAGGGCGGTGCCAGCCAGCAGTTCGCCGAGATTCCGCTGAACCTGCTGCCGGAAGACGGCGTGGCCGACTACGTCGAAACCGGCATCTGGTCGAAGAAAGCCATCGAAGAGGCGCGTCGCTATGGCGCCATCAACGTGGCTGCCAGCGCCAAGGCGCACGACTACTTCGCTATCCCCGGACAGAACGACTGGCAGCTTTCGAAAGACGCTGCCTACGTGCATTACTGCAGCAACGAGACCATCGGCGGCCTGCAGTTCGACTGGGTGCCGCAGGTCGGTGATACCCCGCTGGTCGCCGATATGTCTTCAGACATCCTCTCGCGCTCGCTGGACGTGTCGCAGTTCGGCCTGATCTACGCCGGCGCGCAGAAGAATATCGGCCCGAGCGGCCTGGTGGTGGTGATCGTCCGTGAAGACCTGCTCGGTCGCGCCCGTTCCAGCTGCCCGACCATGCTCGACTACAAGATTTCCGCCGATAACGGCTCTATGTACAACACCCCGGCGACCTATTCCTGGTACCTCTCCGGCCTGGTCTTCCAGTGGCTGAAGGAGCAGGGCGGCGTCGAGGCCATGGAGCGCATCAACCGCGCCAAGAAGGACCTGCTGTACAAGGCCATCGACGACAGCGATTTCTACAGCAACCCCATCGCTCACAACGCGCGTTCCTGGATGAACGTACCGTTCCGCCTGGCTGACGAGAAGCTGGACAAGGCCTTCCTGGCCGGCGCCGATGAGCGCGGCCTGCTCAACCTGAAAGGGCATCGCTCGGTCGGTGGCATGCGTGCCTCCATCTACAACGCCGTTGGCATGGATGCGGTCGAGGCGCTGGTGGCCTATATGGCCGAGTTCGAGAAGGAGCGCGCCTGATATGTCGGAGCAGGAACTGCAAGCGCTGCGGGTACGCATCGACAACCTCGATGAGCGCATCCTCGAGCTGATCAGCGACCGTGCGCGCTGCGCCGAAGAAGTCGCCCGTGTGAAGATGAAGGAATTGAAGGAGGGCGAGTCGCCCGTCTTCTATCGCCCCGAGCGCGAAGCTCAGGTGCTCAAACGCGTGATGGAGCGCAACCGGGGCCCGCTAGGCAATGAGGAAATGGCGCGGTTGTTCCGCGAAATCATGTCCTCGTGCCTGGCCTTGGAAAACCCGTTGAAAGTTGCTTATCTCGGCCCTGAAGGCACCTTCAGCCAGGCAGCGGCGATGAAGCACTTCGGTCATGCGGTGATCAGCGTGCCGATGGCGGCCATCGACGAGGTGTTCCGTGAAGTGGCTGCCGGTGCGGTCAACTTCGGCGTGGTGCCCGTGGAGAACTCCACCGAAGGCGCGATCAACCACACCCTCGACAGCTTCCTCGAGCACGACATGGTGATCTGCGGCGAAGTCGAGCTGCGCATCCACCATCACCTGCTGGTCGGCGAGACCACCAAGACCGACAAGATCACCCGTATCTATTCCCACGCCCAGTCCCTGGCGCAGTGCCGCAAGTGGCTGGATGCGCACTACCCGAATGTCGAGCGCGTGGCGGTCTCCAGCAACGCCGACGCCGCCAAGCGGGTCAAGAGCGAGTGGAACAGCGCGGCCATCGCCGGCGACATGGCGGCCAATCTGTATGGCCTGACCAAGCTGGCCGAGAAGATCGAGGACCGTCCGGACAACTCCACGCGCTTTCTCATCATCGGCAGCCAGGAAGTGCCGCCGACCGGCGACGACAAGACCTCGATCATCGTCTCCATGCGCAACAAGCCGGGCGCGCTGCATGAGTTGCTGGTGCCGTTCCACAATAACGGCATCGACCTGACTCGCATCGAGACTCGTCCTTCGCGCAGTGGCAAGTGGACCTACGTATTCTTCATCGATTTCGTTGGTCATCACCGCGATCCGCTGATCAAGGATGTGCTGGAAAAACTTGCCCAGGAGGCCGTGGCGCTGAAGGTGCTGGGGTCATATCCGAAGGCGGTGCTTTGAGTGGAGCCCCTCACCCCGCCCGGGCCCTCTCCCGAGGGAGGGGGAGGGGGAGGTGTACGGTGAACGTTTGATCAATCACGTGCAGTCATTGCGATCGTTAGCCTGGACATAGATTTCAGCCCTGCGCCGTTTTGCTTGTCTCCCCTCTCCCTCCGGGATAGGGGCCGGGGGTGAGGGTAGGAGTTATCACAGTTTAAAGAGAGGGCAAGGATGCCACCCAAGCACAGACCGCTTCCTGCATGGCATAAGCAGCGCGCGCGGGAATTGCGCACTACGGCAACCGATGCCGAGGTTCGTATCTGGTATTTCCTGCGCTCGGGGCGGCTGGGCGGTCTGAAGTTTCGCAGGCAGCACCCGTTGCCGCCTTACATCCTCGACTTTTACTGCGAGGCGGCGAAGTTGGCGGTGGAGCTGGACGGTTCGCAGCACGGTGGTGAAGACGACGCTGCAAGAACATTGGATTTAGAGCGTGAAGGTATCATGGTGCTGCGCTTTTGGAATGATCAGGCCTTGAAGGAAACCGAGGCTATGTTGCAGGAGACTTTATCGGGTGGCTAGCGAGCGGATTGCTTCTGATCGCTGAAAGCCCCCTCACCCCCAGCCCCTCTCCCGGAGGGCGAGGGGAGCGAATCGCAGGCGTCTCTGATTTGGGATGTAGCCTGCGGAACGCGGTCTTGCAGCCGCTGCCGAAACGGTTCTAGGGGTGAGGGCGGGGTGTGCCGCGAGCAATTGGATTGAAGAGGTTTGTACATGAGCTGTGATTTCATCGCCCTGGCCCAGCCAGGCGTGCAAAAGCTGTCCCCCTACGTACCAGGCAAGCCAGTCGACGAGTTGGCTCGTGAGCTGGGGCTCGATCCGGCCGGTATCGTCAAGCTGGCCAGCAATGAGAACCCACTCGGCCCGAGCGACAAGGTTCTGGCAGCGATTCGCGCCGAACTGGACGAGCTGACCCGCTACCCGGATGGCAATGGCTTCACCCTCAAGACTGCGTTGGCTGCCCGTTACGGCGTCGACGCCACGCAGGTGACGTTGGGTAATGGCTCCAACGATATCCTCGAACTGGTTGCCCGTGCCTATCTGGCACCTGGTCTCAACGCCGTGTTCAGCGACTACGCCTTCGCGGTTTACCCCATCGCCACTCAGGCAGTCGGCGCGCAGGGCAAGATCGTGCCGGCCAAGGATTACGCTCACGACCTGCAAGCGATGCTTGCCGCCATCGATGACAAGACCCGCGTCGTCTTCATTGCCAACCCCAACAACCCGACCGGTACCTGGTTCGGGCCGGATGCGCTGGAAGCCTTCCTGGCCCACGTGCCGGAGTCGGTGCTGGTGGTGCTGGACGAAGCCTATATCGAGTACGCCGAAGGCGACGAGCTGCCAGACGGTCTGGATTATCTGGCGCGCTATCCGAACCTGCTGGTCTCGCGCACCTTCTCCAAGGCCTACGGCCTGGCTTCGTTGCGTGTCGGCTACGCCATCAGCTCGCCGGCGATCGCCGATGTGCTCAACCGCGTGCGTCAGCCGTTCAACGTCAACAGCCTCGCGCTGGCCGCAGCCTGCGCCGCGCTGGCCGATGCCGATTACCTGGCCGAGAGCCGTCGCTTGAACGATGCCGGGATGCAGCAGCTGGAAGAGGGCTTGCGTGCCCTGGGTCTGAGCTGGATTGCCTCCAGGGCCAACTTCATCGCCGTCGATTTTGGTCGCGACACCGCCGCGATCAATCAGGCGCTGCTGCGTGAAGGGGTGATCGTGCGGCCGATGGCCGGTTACCGCATGCCGAATTTTCTGCGCGTCTCCATAGGTCTGCCGAGAGAGAACGCACGCTTCCTTGAGGCGCTGGCCAAGGTGCTGTCGGCGTGACTGTCACTGCAGTGCAATCCAATGCCCCTAAGATCGGCCGCCTGGTGGTGGTCGGCCTCGGCCTGATCGGTGGCTCCTTCGCCAAGGGCCTGCGTGAGCGTGGTCTGTGCCGGGAGGTGGTGGGGGTCGATCTGGATGCCGAATCGCGTCGTCTGGCGGTACAGCTGGGCGTTGTCGATCGTTGCGAGAGTGACCTTGCTGCCGCCTGTCAGGGGGCCGATGTCATCCAGCTGGCAGTGCCTATCCTGGCCATGGAGAAGGTGCTTGCTCAGCTGGCCGCGCTGGATCTCGGCAATGCCGTGCTGACCGACGTCGGTAGCGCCAAGGGGAATGTCGTGCGCGCGGCACGTCTGGCATTTTCCGGCAAGGCTGTGCGTCTGGTGCCCGGCCATCCCATTGCGGGGTCCGAGCAGAGCGGGGTGGAGGCGGCTAACGCCGAGCTGTTCCGGCGCCACAAGGTCATCCTGACGCCCTGCGAGCACAGCGATGAGGCTGCTCTGGCGCTGGTCGAAGGGCTGTGGCGCGAGCTGGGGGCGGATGTCGAGGCGATGGAGGTCGAACATCACGACCAGGTGCTTGCCGCCACCAGTCATCTGCCGCATCTGCTGGCCTTTACCCTGGTCGACTCGCTGGCCAAGCGCAGCGAGAACCTGGAAATTTTCCGCTACGCCGCTGGCGGTTTCCGCGACTTCACGCGGATCGCCGGTAGTGATCCGGTGATGTGGCACGATATCTTCCTCGCCAATCGCGAGGCCGTGCTGCGCACACTGGATACGTTTCGCGACGACCTCGACGCTTTGCGCGATGCGGTCGACGCCGGGGATGGGCATCAACTGCTGGGCGTGTTCACGCGCGCCCGCGTGGCCCGCGAACATTTCAGCAAAATTCTGGCCCGCAGGGCCTATGTGGACGCTATGCACTCGACCGATCTGATTTTCCTGGCAAAACCTGGTAGCTCGCTAGCTGGACGTATCCGCGTACCCGGTGACAAATCCATTTCGCACCGCTCGATCATGCTGGGTTCGCTGGCTGAAGGCACCACCGAGGTCGAAGGCTTCCTCGAGGGTGAGGACGCCCTGGCCACGCTGCAGGCATTCCGCGACATGGGCGTGGTCATCGAAGGCCCGCACCACGGCCGCGTGACCATCCATGGCGTTGGTCTGCATGGCCTGAAAGCACCGGCCGGCCCGCTGTACATGGGTAACTCCGGCACCTCCATGCGCCTGCTCTCCGGCTTACTGGCCGCGCAGCCGTTCGACACCACGCTGACCGGTGATGCTTCGCTGTCCAAGCGCCCGATGAATCGCGTGGCCAAGCCGCTGCGTGAAATGGGGGCGGTGATCGAGACTGGCCCGGAAGGCCGTCCGCCACTGACCATCAAGGGCGGTCAGCGCCTGACCGGAATGGCCTACGAAATGCCCATGGCCAGCGCCCAGGTCAAGTCCTGCCTGCTGCTGGCCGGCTTGTACGCCGCTGGCAACACCTCGGTTACCGAGCCAGCGCCGACCCGTGATCACACCGAGCGCATGCTGCGCGGCTTTGGCTACCCGGTCAGCGTCGAGGGCAGCACGGCCTGTGTCGAGTCCGGCCACAAGCTGAGCGCCACGCGCATCGAAGTACCGGCGGATATTTCCTCGGCTGCTTTCTTCCTGGTCGCTGCCAGCATCGCTGAGGGCTCCGAACTGGTGCTGGAACACGTCGGCATCAATCCGACCCGCACTGGCGTGATCGATATTCTCAAGCTGATGGGCGGTGACATCACCCTGGAAAACCAGCGTGAAGTCGGCGGTGAGCCAGTGGCCGACATTCGCGTGGGTGCGGCCAAGCTGAAAGGCATCGATATCCCGGAAGACCTGGTACCGCTGGCCATCGATGAATTCCCGGTACTGTTCGTTGCCGCTGCCTGTGCCGAAGGTCGCACCGTGTTGCGCGGCGCCGAAGAGTTGCGCGTTAAAGAGTCCGACCGTATCCAGGTCATGGCCGATGGCCTGATCGCCCTGGGCGTGAAGGCCGAGCCGACCCCGGACGGCATCATAATCGAAGGCGGTGCCATTGGCGGTGGCGAAGTCTGGGCGCATGGCGATCACCGTATCGCCATGTCCTTCAGCGTCGCTTCGCTGCGCGCCAGTGCGCCAATTCGTATTCACGACTGCGCCAACGTCGCCACCTCATTCCCCAACTTCCTTGCCCTGGCGGCTGAAGTCGGTATCAACGTGGCCGTAGAGGGCAGCGCATGAACGCCCCGGTAATCACCGTCGACGGGCCGAGCGGGTCGGGTAAGGGCACGCTTTGCGCCTTGCTGGCCAAGCAGTTGGGCTGGAATCTGCTCGACTCCGGTGCGCTCTATCGCCTGCTGGCCTTCGCTGCCGGCAACCACGGCATCGACCTGACCAACGAAGAGTCGCTCAAGCAGCTGGCCGCGCATCTGGATGTGCAATTCATCGACAAGCGCATCATCCTCGAGGGCGAGGAGGTGACTGACGCCATCCGTAATGAACAGGTCGGTGCCGGTGCTTCCATGGTTGCCTCGCTGCCTGCCGTACGCGAGGCGCTGCTGCAGCGTCAGCGCGCGTTTCAGGAGATGCCAGGCTTGGTGGCAGACGGTCGCGACATGGGCACCGTGGTGTTCGCCGACGCGCCGCTGAAGATTTTCCTCACCGCCAGCGCCGAGGAGCGTGCCCGTCGTCGTTACTTGCAGTTGAAGGCCAAGGGTGATGATGTTAATCTCGCGAGTCTTCTCGACGAGATACGGGCGCGCGACGAGCGCGATACCCAGCGCACGGTGGCTCCGCTCAAGCCGGCAGCCGACGCAATCGTGCTGGATTCCACTGAGCTGTCGATCGAGCAGGTACTTGAACGAATTCTGAGCGAGGTCGCTGATCGCGATCTTGCCGGGTAAAGAGTCGCAGCTGCTAGAAGCTGAAAGACTCGCAAGGAGGCATACGGGAGACCAGTCCTTGTCCCGTAGGCCTCTTTTTACGTGAACGAACCCACATGGTCTGGAATGTGGTTTGGGCGAATCCCCGCCCTTGATCAACAGGAATCAACATGAGCGAAAGCTTTGCAGAACTATTTGAAGAAAGCCTGAAATCCCTCGACATGCAGCCGGGCGCCATCATCACCGGTATCGTGGTCGACATCGACGGTGACTGGGTTACCGTTCACGCCGGCCTGAAGTCCGAGGGCGTCATCCCGCTCGACCAGTTCTTCAACGAACAAGGCGAGCTGACCATCAAGGTCGGTGACGAAGTCCACGTTGCGCTGGACGCGGTTGAAGATGGCTTCGGTGAAACCAAGCTGTCCCGCGAGAAAGCCAAGCGCGCTGAGTCCTGGCTGGTTCTGGAAGCTGCGTTCAACGCTGAAGAAGTGGTCAAGGGCGTTATCAACGGTAAGGTCAAAGGCGGCTTCACCGTTGACGTCAACGGCATCCGCGCGTTCCTGCCAGGTTCCCTGGTTGATGTCCGTCCGGTGCGTGATACCACTCACCTGGAAGGCAAAGAGCTGGAATTCAAGGTCATCAAACTGGACCAGAAGCGCAACAACGTTGTCGTTTCCCGTCGCAGCGTCCTGGAAGCCGAGAACAGCGCCGAGCGCGAAGCTCTGCTGGAATCCCTGCAGGAAGGCCAGCAAGTCAAAGGTATCGTCAAGAACCTCACCGACTACGGTGCGTTCGTTGACCTGGGCGGCGTAGATGGCCTGCTGCACATCACCGACATGGCTTGGAAGCGCATCAAGCACCCGTCCGAGATCGTCAACGTTGGCGACGAGATCGACGTCAAGGTTCTGAAGTACGATCGCGAGCGTAACCGCGTATCCCTGGGCCTGAAGCAACTGGGCGAAGACCCATGGGTTGCCATCAAGGCTCGTTACCCGGAAAACACCCGCGTTGTTGCCCGCGTCACCAACCTCACCGACTACGGCTGTTTCGCCGAGCTGGAAGAGGGCGTGGAAGGCCTGGTACACGTTTCCGAAATGGACTGGACCAACAAGAACATCCACCCGTCGAAAGTCGTCAACGTCGGCGACGAAGTGGAGGTCATGGTTCTGGACATCGACGAAGAGCGTCGTCGTATCTCCCTGGGTATCAAGCAGTGCAAGACCAACCCGTGGGAAGACTTCTCCGGTCAGTTCAACAAGGGTGACAAGATCTCCGGCACCATCAAGTCGATCACCGATTTCGGTATCTTCATTGGTCTGGACGGCGGCATCGACGGCCTGGTTCACCTGTCCGACATCTCCTGGAACGAAGCCGGCGAAGAAGCCGTGCGTCGCTTCAAGAAGGGCGACGAGCTGGAAACCGTCATCCTGTCGGTTGACCCGGAGCGCGAGCGCATCTCCCTGGGCATCAAGCAGCTGGAAGACGATCCGTTCAGCAACTACGTCTCCATCAACGACAAGGGCACCATCGTCCGTGGCGTTGTGAAAGAAGTAGACGCCAAGGGCGCCATCATTGACCTGGGCAACGAGATCGAAGCTACCCTGAAAGCCTCCGAAATCAGCCGTGACCGCGTTGAAGACGCGCGCAACGTCCTGAAAGAAGGCGACGAAGTAGAAGCCAAGATCATCAGCGTCGACCGCAAGTCCCGCGTCATCAGCCTGTCCGTCAAGTCGAAAGACGTTGAAGACGAGAAGGATGCGATGAAGGAACTGCGTAACAAGCAAGACGTTGAAAGCACCGGCCCGACCACCATTGGTGATCTGATCCGTGCCCAGATGGAAAACCAGAACTAAGTTCGGGTAATTCATCAAAAAAAGGCGACCTTCGGGTCGCCTTTTTCATTTCCGCATTCCCAATGACTCCGCCCTCGTAGGCGCTGCGCCCCGCAGCGAATGGCGGTCATCCCGCAATACTTAGCCCATACCCAAAAGCTTCGCTTCGAAGTAGGCCTCCTACGCAAAGCCCTCGTTATCACAACTAACCGCAAAACTCGCTAACACCTTGTTTTTTAGGCTGTTCAAAAGCTGACCCGCGTGCTACAACCGAACCGTCGAGTCTTCTAGCCGCTTGAAAAAGAAGGGAAAACCATGACCAAGTCGGAGTTGATCGAAAGAATTGTCACTCATCAGGGTCAGCTGTCCTCCAAGGATGTCGAGTTGGCCATCAAGACCATGCTGGAGCAAATGTCCCAGGCATTGGCCACGGGGGATCGCATCGAAATTCGCGGCTTTGGCAGCTTCTCGCTGCACTACCGCGCACCGCGCGTTGGGCGTAACCCGAAAACCGGTCAGTCGGTACGTCTGGACGGCAAGTTCGTGCCGCATTTCAAACCGGGCAAGGAGCTGCGGGACCGGGTGAACGAAGACGAATAGCCTCTTTGCCGGATGAGTCTGTGGAGCAGGTGCGCTCGCTGTTTTGCCTGAGTCGGGCCTGCTACTGCCTGTGCTTTGCCTTCGCGCTACCTCCACATCAGATGTTCGCTGCAAGCCCAGGTTTAACCTAGGGTGCGATCATGGCAAAATGCCGCCCTCTTTTTTCGCTCCTCTCCCCGGTTAATGGACTAACCCATGCCTTATCCTGAGATTCTTCATCATGGCGCCACGGATGGTGTTACCGGGTCTTGTCATCAATTATTCATGGATGCCCAGCACAGCCTGTTGATCGACTGTGGGCTGTTTCAAGGGGTGGAGACCTCGGCGGATGGCAAAGCCAGTGCGGACCGACTGGCCATCGATTTCTCCCTTGAGGGAATCCGTGCACTTGTCGCGCCCCATGTTCATGTCGACCATGTTGGCCGTATTTCCTATTTACTAGCGGCTGGTTTCAAAGGACCGATCCTGTGTAGTGAGCCTTCTGCCAAGCTGTTACCGATTGTGCTGGAGGATGCCTTCAAGCTCGGTATCAGTCGTGATCAGAGTCAGGTCGAGCGCTACATCAAGCTGATCGAGCAGCGCATCGTCGCCTTGCCCTACAGCACGTGGTTCATGGTGCGTGACAATGAGCAACTGCAGTGTCGCATTCGCCTGCAGCGTGCAGGGCATATTCTTGGATCGGCCTATGTGGAAATCGATTTGCGTTATCTGCAAGCTGATGAGAAGAAATGCGTTGTCTTCTCGGGAGATCTCGGTGCGCTCCATGCACCGGTGTTGCCGGCGCCCAAGCCGCCGAAGCGTGCAGACATTCTGGTGATCGAGAGCACCTATGGTGACCGTTTACATGAGGATCGCCGCAATCGTCGTCAGCGTCTGGAGCGTGTCATCGAACAGGCGCTGGCTGATCGCGGCACCGTTCTGATTCCAGCATTCAGTATTGGCCGCACCCAAGAGTTGCTCTACGAGCTGGAAGATATCCTGTACCGCAGGGCACAGCGCAGCCAGCCCCCTCTCCCCTCCGGGGAGAGGGTTGGAGTGAGGGGCGCTGCGCCGGCCATCGACTGGCACAACCTCCCCATCATCCTTGACTCGCCTCTGGCCAGTCGTTTCACCCAGGTCTACCGCGAGCTCAAGCCATTTTGGGATGACGAAGCGCTGCAGCGAGTCAAGCAAGGCCGCAAGTCGCTGGGGTTCGAGCAACTACTCACTGTCGACAGCCATCAGGCGCACCTGGCCATGGTCAACCGACTGGCTCAAACGGCCCAGCCGGCCATCGTCATCGCCGGCAATGGCATGTGCTCCAGCGGTCGCATCGTCAACTACTTGAAAGCCATGCTCGGCGATAAAAGGCATAATGTGCTCTTTGTCGGTTATCAGGCCAGGGGAACGCCCGGCCAGGCTATCCAGACTCATGGCCCTAAGGGCGGATATGTGGTTCTTGACGGCGAGCAGTATACGATAAGGGCTGGGGTCGCCAGCATAGGTGGCTACTCGGCTCATGCGGACCAGGCTGGACTGCTGAGATTCATCACAGGGATGCGCAAATGGCCGTCTGAGGTCCGGGTGGTGCATGGGGAGGTGGCGGCCAAATGTAGGCTGCTCGCGATCATCCTTGATAAGTATCGTGATATGCGCAGAGAAGTGCGAGCAGTTATTCCTGATGGTGTAATCCTTGGGTAAGGAAGCTAATGATTTTATTTGCTCGTTATTTTTCGTGCTGTAGTGTCCTTGTGGTTTTGTCGATTTTGCGTAGTTAGAATTTTAAAAGGCAGTTTCATGAAGGTTACCGTTTTTGGTGTCGGCTACGTAGGGTTGGTTCAAGGAGCCGTGCTTGCGGAAGTGGGGCATGAGGTTGTATGTGTCGACGTTGATGCGAATAAAGTGGAGCGCCTTAATCAGGGTGTTATTCCTATATATGAGCCCGGTCTTGAGGTGCTGGTAAGGGAAAATCATAGTTCTGGTCGTCTAAGCTTTACTACTGACCCCATTATGGCTGTTCACCACGGTGACGTTCAATTCATCGCCGTTGGTACTCCTCCGGATGAGGATGGTTCTGCTGATCTAAAGCATGTTCTTGCAGTTGCTAATACTATTGCGCGTGCGATGGAGCGCAATGTCATTATCATTGATAAATCCACTGTTCCGGTGGGAACTGGCGATATAGTTAGAGCGCATGTTGCGAGTGTATTGGCCGAGCGTGGCCGCACTGATCTTGTATTTGATGTTGCTTCCAATCCCGAGTTCTTAAAGGAAGGCTCTGCTGTTTCGGATTGTATGCGTCCAGATAGGATTATTATTGGTACGAGTAGCAAGCACACTGAAGAGGTGATGCGTGAACTTTATGCGCCGTTCAATCGTAACCATGAAAAGATCATCGTTATGGATGTGCGCAGTGCTGAGCTGACCAAATACGCTGCCAACTGTATGCTGGCTACCAAAATCAGCTTCATGAACGAAATGGCCAATCTTGCAGAAAGGCTCGGTGCAGACATTGAGATGGTCCGTCAGGGTATAGGCTCTGACCCGCGCATTGGCTACCACTTCATTTATGCCGGTGTTGGCTATGGTGGATCCTGCTTCCCTAAAGATGTCCAGGCATTGATACGTACAGCCGATCACATTGGCTTCGATGCCGCCCTGCTGAAAGCAGTCGAGGCACGTAATGAGCAGCAGAAGCGTGTTTTGATAGACAAGATTTGTGCGCATTTTGCCGGCGATCTTGCAGGAAAGACCTTCGCGTTATGGGGGTTGAGCTTCAAGCCCAATACTGATGACATGCGCGAGGCGCCCAGTCGTGTGTTAATGGAGGCATTGTGGGCTGCAGGGGCGCGTGTTCAGGCGTTTGATCCTGAGGCGAGGACGGAAGCTCGGCGTATCTATGGTCGGCGCGACGAACTAAGTTTGTGCGAGACCAAGGAGGCCGCCTTGCAGGGGGCAGACGCTCTTATCATTGTTACTGAGTGGCAGTCATTCAAGGCGCCCGATTTTGAGCTCATTAAGAACCAGTTGAGCTCGCCGGTTATTTTTGATGGGCGCAACCTGTTTGACCCAGTGCGCATGAGCAAGAAAGGGATTCGCTATTACTCCATCGGAAGGTAAGTGTTGCATTTGTCCGTGATGCCATGTCTGTTTTAGGTCCAAGATGAAACCGAATATTTTGATAGTCATACCGGCGCGTGGGGGCTCGAAAGGGATTCCTAGAAAGAATCTTCGAGCGCTGGCTGGCAAGCCTCTGATCTATTACAGCATCCAGACCGCATGTGCTTCCCGTTTTCAGCCGGATATTTATGTGTCTACTGACGATGGTGAGATAGCAGCCATCGCGGAAAAGCTCGGTGCCAAGATCATTCACCGTGAAGCCACCAAGGCGCAAGATCACACCACCCTAGACCCGGTGATCTTCGATGGCTACCAGCAGGCCTGCGCGAAAGAGGGCAAGACCTATGACCTGATCGTTACCTTGCAACCCACCTCGCCATTGCTCAAGAGCGCCTCTTTGGATGCCGCGTTGGAGCGTCTGATCGACGAGCCGGCGATAGACACCATCATTTCCGCACGCGATGACACGCACCTGACTTGGAAGCGCGAAGAAGGGCGTTATATCCCGAACTATGCCAAGCGGGTGAACCGCCAGTATCTGGAGCCTGTATTCAAGGAGACCGGTGGTTTCCTTATCACTCGTGGTTCCATCATTTCGGAGAACAATCGCATCGGTTCGCGAGTCGAACTGTACTTGCTGCAGGGCGGCGAGGATATCGACATCGATACCTACGAGGACTGGAGCCTTTGCGAGTTCTATCTCAAGCGCAAGAAGATTCTCTTCGTCGTGTCTGGCTACCAGCAGATAGGCCTTGGACATGTCTACAACACACTACTGATTGCCAATGACATCCTAAATCACCAAGTCGAGTTCTTGGTCGATGACAAGAGTCAGTTGGCCTACGAAAAGATCGCCTCGAAGAACTATCAGGTACACATGCAGAGCCAGGCGGACATAGTCGATGACATCCGGCGTCTGGCTCCCGACGTGGTCATCAACGACCGTCTCGACACCAGCGAGGCCTACATGGTTGCGCTCAAGGGCAACGGCATCAAGACAGTCAACTTCGAGGATCTGGGTGCCGGTGCGCGGTTTGCCGACTTAGTGATCAACGCCATCTACCCGGAGCGCGAAGTGTTACCCCGGCACTACTTTGGGCATGAGTACTTCATTCTGCGCGACGAATTTGTTCTGACCCCGGTTCGCCGGCCGGCGGAGTGCGTGCGCAAGGTGCTGCTGACCTTCGGTGGTGTCGACCCCAACAACTACACCCGCAAGGTCATCGAAGCCATCCACCCTTACTGCCGCGAGCACGGGATAGATATCAGCGTTGTGGCCGGGTTTGGCTATTCCCAGTATGAGACCCTGGAACCCTTTGCGGATGTCCAGGTGTTCCGCAACAGTATGACCATTGCCGAGCATATGAGCGGCGCCGACATCATCTTCACCTCCGCCGGGCGAACTACCTATGAGGTGGCTTCGCTGCAGATACCGGCCATAGTCTTGGCGCAGAACGAGCGGGAGCTGACACATTTCTTTGCCTCGGCCGAATACGGCTTCCTCAATCTCGGACTGGGAACTGCGGTTTCCAGCGCAGAAATCCTTCAGGCTTTCTCCGGTCTGGTGGAAAATTACCCACCACGCCAGTACATGAGTGGCCTTATGGCCAAATCCGATCTGGCAGGCGGCCGCAAGCGGGCGCTCAAACTGATCAACAATATCGTGGAGCAGGTATGAACATTCTCCAGTTGTTTAACTCGATCGACCCGCACGAAGCCAAGCTCTATCGCCCCTACGTGATCGCTGAGGCCGGTGTGAACCACGAAGGCTCCATGGATATTGCCAAGCGCTTGGTTGACGAGGCCAAGGAGGGCGGTGCCGACGCCATCAAATTCCAGACCTACAAGGCCGACACCCTGGCTTCCAAGCACTCGCCGGCATACTGGGATACCAGCAAGGAGCCGACGCTCTCCCAGCATGAGTTGTTTTCCAAGCACGACAAGTTCTGGAAGAACGAGATGGTGGCGCTCAAGGAATACTGCGACAGGGTCGGCATCGAGTTCATGAGCACCCCGTTCGACATCGAGTCGGCGACCTTCCTCAATGACCTGATGAACGTCTACAAAATCTCCTCCTCGGATATCACCAACAAGCCCTTCATCCAGTTCATGTGCGGCTTCAACAAGCCGATCATCCTCTCCACCGGTGCCAGTCAACTGTGGGAGATCCAGGAGGCCGTCAGCTGGATTGAGGCCTTCGGTAATCCGCTGGCGCTGCTGCACTGCGTGCTGAACTACCCGACCGCCGACGAGAACGCCAACCTGGGGATGTTGCTGGGGCTCAAGCGGGCTTTCCCGGACAAGCTGATCGGCTATTCCGATCACACCCTGCCCAATGACATGAAAGTCTGCGAAATGGCTACCCTGCTGGGCAGCGTGATCATCGAGAAGCACTTCAGCCACGACAAGACACTGCCGGGCAACGACCACTACCACGCCATGGACAAGGAGGACCTGAAAGTCTTCCGCCGCAACCTGGAGCGTACCTTCACCATTCTCGGCAACTTCAAGGTTGAGGCCCTGAGCGAAGAGGAGCCGGCGCGCCGCAATGCCCGTCGCAGTCTGGTCGCCACCCGTGACATCTCGATCGGCAAGGTGGTCGAGCTGGCCGATCTGACGTTCAAACGCCCCGCTCATGGCATCAGCCCGCGCGCCATCGATGAGCTGGTGGGCAAGACCGCCAAGCAGGCGATCAGCGAGGATGCCGTCTTGCAGTGGGGAATGTTTGAGTGAAGGATTACTACGTCATCCTGACGGGCAGCAAGAACAACGCCGGCGACTTTCTCATCAAGCATCGTGCGAAGAAGCTGTTTGCCGCCCTTAGGCCTGACCGGGAAATAGTCGACCTCGATGCCTGGAAGCCATTCGACGCTGCCACCTTGGAGTTGGTCAACAACGCCAAGGCCCTGATTCTCATGGGCGGGCCTGCGCTGCAGATGAACATGTACCCCGGCATCTACGCGCTGACAGCCAATCTCGACGCCATCACTACGCCCATCACCACTATGGGTATAGGCTGGAAGTCCATCAACGGTAGTTGGCAAGACACCTACGACTATCCGCTATCTGCCAGCACGCAGCAATTGCTGAATAAAGCCGTGAATTCAGGGCTGCCGTTGAGCGTGCGTGATTTTCACACATTCAATGTCTTGGCCTTCAAGGGTATCGACGACGTGATGATGACCGGTTGTCCAGCGTATTACGACCTTGATTTCATCGGTAAACCGTTCAATCCGCCGCAGACCTTTACAAAGGTCGCGTTTTCTCTGGGTGTCGCTTTGGTAGACAGCCCGGCCATGGAGCAGGCGATGAAAACGCAGATTTTGCAGCTGAAACAGTGGTTCGCCGACAGCGAATTTGAAGTGGTGTTTCATCACGCCCTTAATGCAGACACCTTCCTCAAAGCTCATAGCAAAGGCCGAAGCCACAATAGTAAGCATCGAGCGTTAGCCGACTGGTTGGTCGGGGAGGGCATCTCCTACGTAGATATTTCCGGAAGTGCCGAACGCCTAATGGAATACTATGCGGGCGTTGATCTGCATATCGGCTATCGTGTGCATGCACATATATTTATGAATTCGGTGCGTAAAGCCAGTGTGCTAGTTACCGAAGACGGTCGCGGTAGGGCCGTGGAAAAGGTCATTGGCGGTACCGTCATCGATGGCGTAGAGCGCTTCAAAGCTGACTTTTTCTCTAAGGTCGGCTCTAAGCTTGTGCCTGGATTTGAGCGTTACGTTGCCAATCCATTAGTGTTCCGCGAGATTAAGGTGGCGTTGATTTACGAGCAGCAAAATCAGTGGCGTCGACTCAACGTGTCGCACTGCATGATCGATGAAAATTTCGAGGTCATGAAAGACTTTCTCGCGAGGCTACCTTGAGTCCGGTTTTCAACGCGTTTTTCCGACCATGAGGTTGTTAAGCCAATCCGGCATCTATCTGGGCTCTAGTCTGTTGAGTAGAGCCGTGCCGTTCCTGATGCTGCCAGTTATGACGCATCACCTTAGTCCGACAGAATTCGGTGCGCTGGCTATCTTCTTGTTAGCCAATAGTTGCATCTCCGCGTTTGTTGGCATGAACGTGCATGCCAATATTTCCAAAAATTTTTTCACTCTGCCCAAAGACAAGCTTGGCGATATGATCGGCAATATTTTTGTCGTAATGTTGGTCTCGTCTTTTATTGCCACGGTTTTTTTCGCTGTCGTCGCTCTTTTTGTCAATGACTTGTTCTCGCTGCCCTTATCGGCTTTCTTGGTCATGCCGCTGCTGAGTTTTATGACCATGGTGAACACGATCAATCTCACCATCTTAAGGAATGAGGGGCGTGCCTATATATATGGTGCCTTCGAGGTGGCCTGCACAGTATTAGCCATATCGGTCACCCTGGTTTTTTTGCTATCTCTTGAGGCCGGTTGGCGTTCGCAGGTGTATGGTTTGTTAACGGCGTACGGCGTATTCTTTTTTGTCGCCATTGTATATATGACCAAGCGCGGCTACTTGAGCCTAAATATTTCATCTGTGGAAGTGCGGAGGGTGCTTGGCTCTTCGGTACCGATGATTCCCTATGTGCTGGCCGGCATTGTCATGAATGTCAGTGACCGGGTCTTTATCGAGCGCATGGTCGGGCTTGAAGCTGTAGGACATTACGCTATTGGCTATAATTTTGGCATGATCGTGCTGATGTTTACCGATGCATTTGCCAAAGCCTGGAGCCCCTGGTTTTACAAGTTGATGAGCAAGCCGACCGAAGGCAATAAAAAAACCGTCGTTCGCTATAGCTACTTCTATGCGATGGGTGTGTTTTGCTTGGTTGTAGCGGTATCGGTGTTCGCCTATTTTGCGATTCCGTTTATGGTCTCCCAGGCCTTTCTCGGGGCTGCCTCCTACGTATTCTGGATCGCCTTGGCGCTGGCGATTCAGGGCCTGTACAAGATGCTGTTTCCTTATTTCATCCTTATGGAAAGGCACTATGTCTTATCCGGCATCTTGGTGATTTGTGCGTTGTCGAATCTGGTGTTCAGCTATGTTCTGGTTGATCATTTTGGTGCGGTCGGTGCGGCGTACTCGTCGGCGCTGGCGTGGGGGGGGGCAGTCGTCATGGCATTTATTTATAAACAGCGTATTTGCGCCATGCCTTGGAGATAGCACCGTGAAATCCTTACTGAAGACGCTCTATATCAAACTACGCAGGGCGCTAGCATGGGGCTATCGTTACCGTGTGGCAACTAGGTGCCGCTCCCACGGTGCGGGGTTGACTGTCAACTTCTACAGTACTGTCACAGCCACTACGGTACTGGGAACCAACGTCAACTTCAACGGTATGACCATTCGCGGAGCAGGAAAGGTATTAATTGGCGACAACTTTCATTCTGGGCAGGACTGTTTGATTCTGACCGACAATCATAATTACGATTGCGGCACGGCCATCCCGTACGATAGCACCGTTATTAGCCGAGACGTACGTATTCATGACAACGTCTGGCTGGGGGATCGGGTGATTATTCTTGGCGGTGTCACGCTGGAAGAGGGCGCCATCGTCCAAGCCGGTAGTGTGGTTACCAAGAGTGTGCCCAAGTACGCCATTGTGGGAGGGCATCCCGCACAGGTCTTCAAATACCGGGATCGCGAGCATTATGACCGCTTGAAAGCCGAAGGGCGGTTCCATTGAGCGCCATACAACCCCAAGGTTCGGTACGCACCGTTCGCGACCTATGCGAGCTCATCTGGTCGGTCGAGCGCGAATTCAATTTGCTGGATCTGGACGTCAACGGCGTAAAGGTCTGGCAATACACGCGCATGGAGATTTATTACTACCTGGCCGAACTGTCAGGCGTTTTTATTGAAGCGCATCCTATTAAACGTAACACCAGAAGTCTGCTTGCCCAACTGCCCCGGTTGCTTAAAGAGCTGGTGGTCGAAAGCCCACTCTGGCTAGCATGCAGAAAGGTCGATGAGGTAGTGATCGAACACCCACGCAGCGCAATATTCGAGGGGGAGCGGGTTGATATCTACACCCATGCGTACCGTGAGTCGATGCGGCGTAGCGGCAAAAAAGTCGTCAGTCTGAATCGGCTGGTTCCGGGGATTGCGCTAAAATCGGCTGATCAAAATCGATACAGTCTGGCGTGCTTGCCACTACTTCTTTTAGCGTGGAAACGGATAAAACACGACAGGCTTAGCGCTGACGCGTTAACGTGCATCAATCGCGTGTCAGTCCGGCTTTCCAGCGAGCTGGGGCGCGAGGTGTCGCTTGAGCCCATCCTGAGTCGATCGATTGGTAAATTTAAGCTCTACACTGCGTTCTACCGCTGGCTCTTTAACTCCATTAAACCGAAAAAATTGACGGTGGTGATTGGCTACGCTTGTGGCGATGCGATTTTCGCTGCCAAACAGTTGGGTATTGAAACCGCGGAAATCCAGCATGGCACGTTCAGCGCCTACCATCTCGGATACAGCTATCCGGGGCGCACGGCAGAGATTGAGCTGTTTCCCGCAAGCATGATGATTTGGGGCGCGTACTGGGCACGATTGGTACAGATGCCGATTGCCGAGGAAAACTGCTCGGTCATCGGTTTCGACTTTTTCAAGAGAAAGCTGGCCGCCTTGCCATCGGTAAATAAACATAATGCGGAGCTCGTGGTCATTTCCCAAGGCGCCTTGGGCGATAAGATTGCCGCCTGTATTTATGAGTATTGTGCCGAGCTACAGGGTTACAAGCTTTTCTACAAGCTGCATCCAAGCGAGTACGAGCGTTGGCGCGAGTATCCCTATTTGGAGGAACTCGCCCGCTCGGGAGTGATTGAAATTGTCACTGACCAATACGATTTATATACCTTGTTGAGGCAGGTTGGCGTTCAAGTGGGGGTGTTTTCAACGGCGCTATATGAAGGCCTGGCTCTAGGTTGCCAAACCATTCTTCTAGATCTTCCAGGGGTGGAATATATGACCGGTTTGGTCGATGCCGGCATGGCCAGCTTGGCCAATGATAGACCGAGTTTTAGGTTGGCATTAGATGTGCGGTCTGCGCCTGCCAACGGCGCTTCGGATATTTTTGGTGTGAAAGAGAATGGCGAGTTTTGAATGTTAGTTAGAGTGGTATTTTTACCTAATGGATAAATTAAATGTTTTGGTTTTTGTTAGTTATTATTATCCGGGTGGTAAAGGCGGCGGTCCGCTGCGTTCTATTTCGAATATGGTGGCATTGCTAGGTTCGGAATTTGATTTTTCTGTGGTGACACGGGATAGAGATGCCGGTGATAAAAAAAGT
The DNA here is from genome assembly GCF_017167985.1 of Ectopseudomonas toyotomiensis. NCBI lineage: Bacteria > Pseudomonadati > Pseudomonadota > Gammaproteobacteria > Pseudomonadales > Pseudomonadaceae > Ectopseudomonas > Ectopseudomonas toyotomiensis. The sequence goes on from NZ_CP070505.1 coordinate 4,374,401, forward strand.
TATAGTGGTATTTCTGTTGGTGCGTGGAATGATGTGCGGGGTTGCAAGGTTTTTTATTTGCCGTCGGGTATTGTTTTTTTTACTAAGCTGTTAGGGCTGATCTTTTCTTCTCGTTGGAACGTTCTGTACCTCAATAGCTTTTTTGACCTGCGGATGACTCTTTGGGGGCTTCTGGCTGCGCGCTTTTTGGGGCGTGAAAGCAAGGTTCTGCTGGCACCGCGTGGGGAGTTTTCCGAAGGCGCCATGTCGTTTAAAACAGCCAAGAAGCGCTTATACATAAAAACCGTTAAAAGTCTGGGGCTGCTGCGCAAAACGATATTCCATGCCTCGACAACAGCAGAGGCCGATGAAATCGAACGGGTTTTGGGCGTCGATCGCGGACGTATCCGCATTGCGATGAACCTCACCATGCCGCCGATGGCATCCTCTGACGTGCGTGAAGCGCAAGTCGACGGGCCGTTGAAGTTAGTGTTTCTCTCCCGGTTGGCGCGCAAAAAGAACCTGGATTTCGTCCTCCGTTCCTTAGCGTCCGTGCAAAGCACTGCCAGCCTCGATGTGTATGGCGTATTTGAGGAAGACAGCTACAGCAACGAGTGTGCCGAACTAGTGGCAAGACTGCCGGCCTCCATCAAGGTCAACTTCTGCGGCTATGTCGAGCCAGATGATGTGGGCAACGTACTGGCTCAGTACGACCTCTTTTATTTTCCCACCCTGGGCGAAAACTACGGGCATGTAATCGCCGAGGCGTTGGCCGTGGGTACCCCGGTATTGCTCAGTGATAGAACCCCTTGGACCGGGCTCGAGACCGATGGCTTGGGCTGGGTCTGTCCCCTTGAGGCGCCTCAGGAATTCGTGCAGGTGCTGAATGGTTTCGGCTCTGTGCCTGCTGGCAGTGGTTATCGCAACCGCGCTTTAGTACAGGAGCGTGCGCGCAAGCGAATATCCAGCGACTTGCACATTCAAGCCAACCGTGAAGTGTTTCTCTCGTTTCAGCAGGGGGCGAGGGGGCGTTCGTGAACATCCTCATCCTTTCCCAGTACTTCTGGCCGGAAAGCTTCATCATCAATGACATCGTGCGCACCCTCGATGAGCAGGGCCACGAGGTGGTGGTCGCCACCGGCAAACCCAACTATCCCGACGGCAAGGTCTTCGATGGCTACCGTGCCGGTGGCACCCAGCGTGAGCGTTTCCTGGGGCGTATCGAGGTATTGCGGGTGCCGCTTTGGCCGCGTGGGCAGGGCGGGGCGAAGAACCTGATCCTGAACTACCTTTCCTTTGTCTTCAGCGGTCTGTTGTGTCTGCCCTGGATGCTGCGGAGGCGTGAGTTCGACGCAATTGTGGTGTTCGCCCCTTCGCCCATTACTCAGGCGATTCCGGCGATCCTACTCAAATGGTTGAAGAGGGCCAAGCTCGCCCTGTGGGTGCAGGATCTTTGGCCGGAGAGCTTGTCGGCCACCGGTTTCGTACGCAATCCGTATGCACTTCGGGTGGTTGGCTGGGCGGTGAGGGGTATCTATCGCTGCTGCGATACCCTGTTGGTTCAATCCCGGGCATTTGTTGAGCCGGTGGCCAGATATGCGAGGCGCGACAAGATCGTTTACTACCCGAATTCCCTGGATGTGCGCTTTCCGGTCGGGGGGGCTGTCATCCCAGATGAGCTCAGGAACGTTCTGGAACAACATTTCTGCGTAGTGTTCGCCGGCAATCTGGGGACTGCACAGGCTCTGGAAACGATCGTGCAGGCCGCGGTTCATCTGCGCGACGATCCGCAAATCCGCCTGGTGCTTGTGGGCAGTGGCAGTCGCCTGGCTTGGCTCAAGTCCCAGCAGCAAGCCCTCGGCCTGGACAATCTGGTGCTGCCGGGGCGTTTTCCGATGGAGATGATGCCGCAGATTTTCGAGCGCGCCTCGGCCCTGTTGGTGTCGTTGAACGACGAGCCCGCGTTCGCTCAGACCATTCCCAGCAAGATCCAGGCTTATCTGGCAGCTGGTCGGCCGATCATCGCCAGCATGAATGGCGAGGGCGCCCGTGTGGTGTGCGAGGCGGGTGCCGGCTTGGCATCGCCGGCCGAGAAGGTGCTGCCGCTGATGGCTAATATTCGCACCATGAAGGGGTATGGGCAGGCGGAGCGCGAAGCGATGGGGCTTTCAGGTAGAGATTATTTTGCCAAGCACTTCGAGATGAGCAGCCAGGTAAAAGAATTGGTTGAAATCCTTGCAAGTGTTCGTCCATTCATTTCAGGGCGTTAGTAGATGAAAGTATTAGTGCTTGGTGTCAGCGGTATGCTCGGTAATGCCGTCTTTCGAGTGTTTTCTGCCGATGCTGCATACGAGACGTGGGGCACGCTACGTAGCGGAGCGGCTTTGCGGCATATCTCTCCGGGTAGTCATGCATGTTTGCTCACCGGGATCGATGTGCTCGACCAGGACGCCTTGGTCGAGACCATGACCAGGGTCCGACCGGACGTGGTGATCAACTGCGTCGGGCTGATCAAGCAGTTGGCCGACGCTAAGGATCCGCTCACTGCACTACCGATAAACGCCATGTTGCCGCATCGGTTGGCCAGGCTCTGTGCGCTGAGTGGTGCTCGGCTGATTCATGTGAGCACCGACTGCGTGTTTGCCGGACGCAAGGGCTTATATCTGGAGAGCGATCTGTCGGATGCCGAGGACTTATACGGTAAGTCCAAGTACATAGGCGAGCTGCATGATATTCCGCATGCCATTACCTTGCGCACCTCGATCATTGGGCACGAGCTGAGCTCGAATCACGCGCTGGTGGATTGGTTCCTCTCCCAAAAGGGGAGCGTCAGGGGTTTCACCAAGGCTATTTTCTCTGGCCTGCCGACGGTGGAACTGGCTCGAGTAATGAAAGAGTTCGTGATTCCGCACCCGCAACTCAATGGCCTGTATCATGTCGCCGCCGAGCCGATCGACAAGTTCAGGCTACTCAGTCTAGTGGCGGCAGAGTACGGTAAGCAGATTGAAATTCGCGCTGACGACGCGCTGGCGATCGATCGCTCCCTCGATGGCTCGCGTTTCCGCAACGCCACGGGGTACGTGGCGCCATCCTGGCCGGAGCTTATCCGGCGGATGCGAGAACTGCGCTAGCTGCGTCCGCATGAAATTTACGCAGCCTCTGGGCTGCGTTCACGTTCTGGAAGGTTTTATGTTCGACGACAAGGTATTGATGATTACCGGTGGTACCGGTTCTTTCGGTCATACGGTATTACGGCGTTTCCTCGATACCGACGTGCGCGAGATCCGTATCTTCTCCCGCGACGAGAAGAAACAGGAGGATATGCGCATAGCCCTGGCCAATGACAAGGTCAAGTTCTACATCGGCGATGTGCGTGATTACGACAGCCTCAAGCAGGCGATGGTAGGCGTCGATTACATTTTCCACGCCGCGGCGCTCAAGCAGGTGCCGTCGTGCGAGTTCTATCCGATGGAGGCGGTGCGTACCAATGTCAATGGCACCGAGAACGTGCTCAATGCCGCCATCGCCAGCGGCGTGATGCGTGTGGTGGTGTTGTCCACCGACAAGGCGGTGTACCCGATCAATGCCATGGGTATCTCCAAGGCCATGGCCGAAAAGCTGATGGTAGCTAAGTCACGGATGATTCCAGAAGGCGGTACCGTGGTTTGCGCCACCCGTTACGGCAACGTGATGGCTTCACGTGGATCGGTGATTCCGCTATTCATCGAGCAACTGCGCAGCGGTGAGCCGCTGACCGTGACCGACCCACAGATGACCCGTTTTCTGATGTCGCTGGAAGATTCGGTCGATCTGGTGCTGCATGCCTTCGAGCATGGCCAGCAGGGCGATCTGTTCGTGCAGAAGGCGCCTGCCTCCACCGTCGGCGACTTGGCCCTGGCGCTCAAGGAGCTATTCGGTCACGACAACCCGGTGCGGGTGATCGGTACCCGGCACGGCGAGAAGCTCTACGAATCCCTGGTTTCGCGCGAGGAGATGGCCAAGGCCGAGGACATGGGGCGTTACTACCGTATTCCGGCCGACAATCGCGATCTCAACTACAAGAAGTATTTCGTCGAAGGCGAGGAGAAGCTCTCCGAGCTGGATGACTACACCTCGCACAACACCGAGCGTCTGGATATTCCCGCCATCAAGCAGCTACTGCTCAAGCTCGACTACATCAAGGAGCAGCTCGATGCTTAAGGTCATGACGCTGGTCGGCACCCGTCCGGAGCTAATCAAAATGAGCAGGGTGATCGCTGAACTGGATCGGCAGGTCAATCACGTACTGGTGCACTCGGGGCAGAATTACGACTATGAGCTCAACCAGGTGTTCTTCGATGATCTGGAGATTCGCAAGCCGGATCACTTCCTAGGCGCCGCTGGGGAAACCGCCGCGCAGACCATCGCCGAAGTAATTGCCAAGGCCGACGAAGTATTCGAACTGGAGCAGCCCGACGCGCTGCTGCTTTATGGCGACACCAATACTTGCCTGGCGGTGATCGCCGCGAAGCGCCGCAAGATTCCGATATTCCATATGGAGGCGGGCAACCGCTGTTTTGATCAGCGTGTGCCGGAAGAGCTAAACCGCAAGGTGCTCGATCATCTCTCCGACATCAACCTGGTGCTCACCGAACATGCTCGTCGCTATTTGATCGCTGAGGGTATCCGCCCTGAGACCATCATCAAGACTGGCTCGCACATGCATGAGGTGCTGGACTACTACAAGCCGAAGATCGAGGCCTCCGATGTGCTTGCTCGCGAAGGGCTCGAGGTAGGAAAGTTCTTCATTGTCAGCACCCATCGTGAAGAGAACGTCGACACTCCGGACAACCTGCGTGATCTGCTTGCCACCCTGCGAGCGTTGGCCGATGAATATGGCTTCCCGCTGATTGTCTCGACCCATCCGCGTACACGTAAGCGACTGGAGGCGCTGGGCGAATCGCTGGACCACCCTCTGATCCGCTTCTCCAAACCATTCGGCCTGCTCGATTACATCAAGCTGCAGATGAACGCTTTCTGTGTACTCTCTGATAGCGGAACCATCACCGAAGAAGCTTCCTTGCTCAACCTGCCGGCGGTGACGCTGCGTAATGCTCATGAGCGCCCTGAGGGGATGGACCAGGGCACGCTGATCATGAGCGGGCTGAAGAGGGATTCGGTGCTGGCTGCGGTCAAGGTCATCACCAGCCAACACCGGGCCAGCGAGCGTATGATTCCTCTGGTGCCCGACTATGAAGGCGGTCCAGTGTCGCTGCAGGTGGTGCGGGTGGTGCTCAGTTACACCGACTACGTGAATCGTACCGTCTGGCGTAAGGACTAAACATGCGTGTTCTGCTGACTGGCGCCAGCGGCTTCGTTGGTCGTGGTGTGCAGGCGCGCCTGCTGGGCGATGGCGTGCATCGGTTACGCTGCGCCCAGCGCAACACACCGGTTGTTCCACTTGTCGGGGTGGAGTACTTCCTCACTCCGTCTTTAGAGGCGGAGGCCGACTGGTCGCAGGCGCTCGAGGACGTCGATGCGGTCATTCACTGCGCAGCGCGGGTGCACGTGATGCATGAGCAAGCTGACGATCCATTGATAGAGTTTCGTCGAGCCAACGTCGAAGGCACGCTGCGCCTGGCACATCAGGCTGTGGTAGCGGGCGTACGGCGTTTCGTCTTCGTCAGCTCAATCAAGGTCAACGGTGAGCAGACTCTCCCAGGGCAGGCTTACAGAGCCGATGATGTTCCGAATGCAACGGACCCTTACGGCATCTCAAAACGAGAGGCGGAGGATGAGTTGCTGGCCCTTGCTGCTGAAACAGGGCTGGAAGTGGTCATCGTCCGTCCGCCTTTGATCTACGGCCCCGGGGTCAAGGCCAACTTCTTGAGCATGATGCGCTGGCTGCAGCGGGGGGGGGCGTTGCCCTTCGGTGCCATAGATAACCGCCGCAGTCTGGTTGCACTGGATAATCTGGTGGACTTGTTGGTTGTGTGCCTTACCCATCCAGGGGCCAGCGGGGAGCGTTTTCTTGTCTGCGACGGCGAGGATCTATCTACCAGCGAGTTGCTGCGTCGCCTGAGTGCAGCTCTCGGGCGCCCGGCGCGGCTCTGGCCAGTGCCGCAGGCGTTGATTGAGCGGGTTGCGATCATGTTGGGTCGTCGCCAGCTCAGTCAGCGCCTGTGTGGTTCGTTACAGATCAACATGGACAAGACGCGTGAGCGATTGGGGTGGACTCCACCGTTTACGGTTGATCAAGCGCTAGCTAAGACGGCTGCGCACTATTTAAAAGAATTCTCTAGATGAAAGTTATGGTTCTGATGGCGGCCATCGCTTTAGTGGCGTGGGGGCTTACGGCTTTGTTGCGACGCTACGCGCTGGCACGCAGCCTGATGGATATACCCAACGCACGTAGCTCACACAGCCAACCAACGCCGCGTGGAGGAGGCGTTTCCATTGTTGTGGCATTCCTCATGGGGTTGTGCGCCGCGTCCGCTGCAGGTCTGGATCTACCTACTGAGATTTATTACTCGCTGCTAGGCGCGGGTTCGGCAATTGCATTGCTTGGGTTCCTGGATGACCACGGGCACATTGCCGCTCGCTGGCGCTTGCTTGGGCATTTCGCTGCTGCTGCTTGGGCGCTATTCTGGCTCGGTGGACTGCCGCCGTTGGTAATACTTGGCCACTCAGTTGACTTTGGTTGGTTGAGTTATTTGTTGGCCTCTTTGTATCTGGTCTGGTTACTCAACCTTTACAACTTCATGGATGGAATCGATGGCATTGCCAGTATTGAGGCTATCTGTGTTTGTTTAGGGGGCGCTCTGTTATATGCCCTCCAAGGGCATGCTGACGCTGCATTGCTGCCGTTGCTGCTGTCGTCTGCTGTAGTGGGATTTCTTTATTGGAATTTCCCGCCGGCGCGAATTTTCATGGGCGATGCTGGTAGCGGCTTTCTAGGCGTTGTGCTTGGCGTTCTTTCCTTGCAGGCGGCGTGGATCGATCAATCCTTGCTTTGGGGCTGGCTGATCTTGTTGGGTGTTTTCGTGGTGGACGCGACCTTTACTCTACTCCGGCGTTTACTGCGCGGAGACAAGGTTTATGAAGCTCATCGAAGTCACGCGTATCAATACGCCTCGCGTCGGTTCGGCCGCCATGTGCCGGTTACTCTGGCGGTTGCTGCGATCAATCTCTGCTGGCTGTTACCGGTGGCAGTCTGGGTGGTGCAAGGCGGCGATGGTTTGGTCGGACTAGTGTTGGCTTACATGCCTTTGATAATGCTGGCCATCAAATTTCGTGCTGGCGAATTGGAGCACAGATGAGCCAGTTGCGGAAATTGCTTGTTCTTGGGGCCGGTGGTCACGGCAAGGCTGTTGCCGAGGCGGCATTACTCTCTGGAGAGTGGCAGCAGGTAGTTTTCCTCGACGACAGATGGCCTGAGCTGAAGGTTGTTTTTGGCCTGCCTGTGGTCGGTGGCCTGAGCCATCTGGCTGAAAATGCAGGGGCAGCTGACGGAGCTATCGCGGCGGTTGGTAATAATTGCTTGCGCCGTGCTTGGCAAGGAAAGATCACCGCTGCTGGCATTTCGCTGGTCAGCGTAGTTCACCCCCATGCTTGCGTGAGCGCTTCAGCTTTAGTCGGCCCTGGTTCAGCCATCATGTCACTGGCAGTCGTGGGCACTGAGGCTCGCTTGGGGCGAGGGGTAATCATCAATGCGGGAGCGGTGGTCGACCATGATGCGACTTTGGACGACTATGTGCATCTTGGTGTCGGTGTCTGCTTGGCTGGCGGAGTCGCGGTCGGCGAATCTGCTTGGTTACAGGCAGGTTGCAGTGCTGGATATGGTGTCGTTATCGAGCCGGGTTTGGTTATCAAGCCTGGCCAGGCTTTGATTGCCAAGGATTGAGGTATTGAGATGATTCGTCGACGAATAGAGTTATTGCGCCAATACCTTTTGCATTTGTCTCGTCGGCAAAAGCGAGTTCTTCAGCTGGTTGTTGATGTATTGCTAATTTGGCTGGCCCTGTGGTTGTCGTTTGCAGTTCGTATAGGGGCTTGGGATGCTGCCAGACCTTTTTCTGGTCATGGCTGGTTGTTTCTACTGGCGCCTGTTATTGCACTTCCCATTTTCATCAGGTTGGGGATGTATCGTGCGGTAATGCGTTATTTGGGTAATGATGCTCTTGTAACGATAGCCAAGGCAGTGACCCTATCTGCATTGGTGCTATCTCTGGCTGTTTATTGGTATCGTGGGCCGACGGCTCTCGTTCCGAGGTCCATGGTTTTTAATTATTGGTGGCTGAGCCTGCTGCTGTTGGGCGGTTTGCGCTTGACCATGCGCCAGTTCTTTATAGGTGATTGGTTCGAGCCGATTGCTCGCCGCCGCGATATCGAGTCAGGCACTTCCAAGGTCGCCATATATGGGGCCGGGGCGGCTGGTAATCAGCTGGTAGCAGCTTTGCGTTTGGGTAAAGCGATGCGTCCGGCGGCATTCATTGATGATGATTCCGGTATTGCTACTCGCACGATTGCGGGGCTGCGCGTCTACACGCCCAAGCATATTCAGCAAATGATCGATGAAACGGGTGTGACAGAGGTTTTGCTGGCAATGCCCTCGATCCCCCGCGCGCGCAGGCGGGAGATACTCGAGGCGTTGGAGCCTTACGCGCTTCATGTGCGCAGCATCCCCGGGTTTATGGATCTCGCCAGTGGGCGGGTAAAGGTCGAAGACCTTCAGGAAGTCGATATCGCTGACCTTCTCGGGCGTGATGCTGTTCCGCCTCGGCAAGATTTGTTCGAGCGCTGCATCAAGAATCAGGTGGTTCTGGTCACCGGAGCTGGTGGCTCCATTGGTTCGGAGTTGTGTCGGCAGATTCTCGCCAGCGGCGCGCGGACCTTGCTGCTTTTCGAGCACAGTGAGTTCAATCTCTACAGTATTCATGGTGAATTGCAGCAGCGCATCGAGCGGGAGTCGCTGCCGATCAAGCTGGTGCCGATTCTCGGGTCTATCCGTAACTTCGAGCGGTTGTTCGATATTCTGCAGACTTGGCGGGTCAACACCATCTATCACGCCGCCGCGTACAAGCATGTGCCGATGGTCGAGCATAATGTTGCTGAGGGCGTGCTCAATAACCTGGTTGGTACGCTCAATGCCGCGCAGGCGTCGATCAAGGCGGGTGTTGCCAATTTTGTGCTGATCTCAACCGATAAGGCGGTACGACCCACCAATGTCATGGGCAGCACCAAGCGCCTGGCTGAGATGGTGCTGCAGGCGCTGAGTCGTGAGTCTGCGCCGTTGCTGTTCGGTGATGACTCAGGTGTTCATCACGTCAACAAGACCCGGTTCACCATGGTGCGTTTTGGCAATGTGCTGGGCTCTTCCGGGTCGGTGATTCCATTGTTCAGGGAACAGATCAAGCAGGGTGGGCCGGTGACGGTGACTCATCCGAACATCACCCGTTATTTCATGACCATTCCCGAGGCGGCACAGCTCGTCATTCAGGCCGGTTCGTTGGGGCAGGGGGGGGATGTGTTTGTGCTGGATATGGGGGAGCCAGTGAAGATCGCCGACCTTGCGGAGAAGATGATCCGTCTGTCCGGTCTTACTGTGCGCGATGAGCGCAATCCGCATGGCGATATCGGTATCGAGTTCACCGGGTTGCGTCCGGGTGAAAAGCTCTATGAGGAGCTGCTGATCGGCGAGGATGTGAAGCCGACCGAGCATCCGATGATCATGCGCGCGGAAGAGGACATGCTGCCCTGGGACGAGCTCAAGGCTCGCTTGCAGGCGCTACTGGCTGCGGTCAGTGAGGATGATTACGCTCGCGTACGCGTGCTGCTGCGCGAAACGGTGCATGGTTATGTGCCGGAAGGTGAGATCGTTGACTGGATTCATCTCCGAAACCGGGAGCGTTGAGGCGTTGGTTTGACAGCTGGAAGATAGCGTCTAGGTTGATTCTTGTGGGGTTTCAAACCTCACTGGGATCTACTTACGACAAGGAATGCACATCATGCAAAAACTCCGTCTATCTTCCCTGCTGTTCGCTGTTCTCGCTTCTTTCTCTCTGGCTGCAGTCGCAGCTGAAACCCCGAAAACCGAAAGCGCCAAACCGACTGCCGTGCAGGTGGCGCAGGTTGCCGTGGTCAATCTGAATACCGCCGATGCTGCAACGCTGCAGCGTGAGCTGGCCGGGATTGGTGCGACCAAGGCGCAGGCGATTGTGGCTTATCGGGAGGAACACGGTAATTTCGCCTCGGTCGACGAGTTGTTGGAGGTGAAAGGTATCGGCGAGGCGACGCTGGAGAAGAATCGCGACAAGCTGAGTGTTAATTGACGCCTGGCGGCGTTGTTGTCTGGGCCGGTCTTTTGACCGGCCTTTTTCGTTTTTGCAGGGCGAGGGTGCTGGGTTGCGCGATTTGTGTTTTGTAGAAGCCCCGCCTCGGGGCGAAGCTTTTGGCGTTGCGGTGTTCTTTCGATTCGCCGCGGGGCGCGGATCCTACAGGTGCAGCGGGCTCCTTCAGGGAGATGAATAACCTGAGACATGGTCCCCGGTGAGAGTCCGCTGAAAACGAAAAAGCCCCGGATCAACCGAGGCTTTTGAATTTGGCTCCGCGACCTGGACTCGACAGCGCAGTTGAACGCGCTTTAGCGCGGCCCCGAAGGGGTGAGCGAAGCGAATAACCTGGGACGCAGTCCCTGGTGAGAGTCCGCAGGCAATAAAAAACCCAGCATTAGGCTGGGTTCTTGAATTTGGCTCCGCGACCTGGACTCGAACCAGGGACCCAATGATTAACAGTCATTTGCTCTACCGACTGAGCTATCGCGGAACAACGGCGCGTATGTTACTGATTAAAAAAGAGAAGTCAACACTTTGCCGTGACTTCTGCTTGTCTGGTATTCGGCAGATTCGGCGGCGCTGTTGTGGGAGGGGCTTTAGCCGCGACGGCAGTTGGCCCGCGACAGATCGCGGCTGAAGCCGCTCCTGCAGGTGTGTGGCGTTGGTGCATGCAAAAACGCCGGCTCATGGGCCGGCGTTCTTGTTTATTACAGAGGCTTACAGCACGGCGTGGATCGCGCGGGTGACGCTGTCCAGGTTGCCGTTGTTCAGCGCGGCGACGCAGATGCGGCCGGTGCCGACGGCGTAGATGCCGAACTCTTCCTTCAGGCGTTCCACTTGCTCCACGGTAAGGCCGGAGTAGGAGAACATGCCGCGTTGCTCGGCGACGAAGCCGAAGTCGCGCTTGGCACCCAGGGCTGCCAGTTGTTCGACCATGGCCAGGCGCATGCTGCGGATGCGGTCGCGCATTTCGCCCAGTTCGGCTTCCCACATGGCGCGCAGTTCGGGGCTGTTGAGTACGCTGGCGACTACTGTGGCGCCGTGGGTCGGCGGGTTGGAGTAGTTGGTGCGGATCACGCGCTTGAGCTGCGACAGGACGCGAGTCGACTCTTCGCGGCTGCTGGTGACCAGCGACAGGGCGCCGACGCGCTCGCCGTAAAGCGAGAACGATTTGGAGAAGGAGCTGGAAACGAAGAATTCCAGGCCCGACTCGGCGAACAGGCGCACGGCTTCGGCGTCCTGATCGATGCCGTCACCGAAGCCCTGGTAGGCGATGTCGAGGAAGGGCACGTGCTCGCGCTCGCGAAGCACGTCCAGCACGGCTTTCCAGTCTTCCAGCTGCAGGTCGACGCCTGTCGGGTTGTGGCAGCAGGCGTGCAGCACGACGATGGAGCGGGCCGGCAGATTGCGCAGGTCTTCGAGCATGCCGCCACGATTCACGCCGTTGCTGAACGGATCGTAGTAGCGGTAGTTCTGCACCGGGAAACCGGCGGATTCGAACAGGGCGCGGTGGTTTTCCCAGCTCGGGTCGCTGATGGCCACGGTGGCGTCCGGTAGCAGGCGCTTGAGGAAGTCGGCGCCGATCTTCAGGGCACCAGTGCCGCCCAGGGCCTGGGTGGTGATCACACGGCCGGCTTCGATCAGCGCAGCGCCTTTGCCGAACAGCAGTTCCTGCACGGCTTTGTCGTAAGCGGCAATGCCTTCGATCGGCAGGTAGCCACGAGGTGCGTGGGCCTCGATACGTGCCTTTTCAGCTTCTGCGACGGCGCGCAGCAGCGGAATTCGCCCCTCCTCGTTGTAGTAGACGCCCACGCCAAGGTTGACCTTGGTGGTGCGGGTGTCGGCGTTGAATGCTTCGTTGAGGCCCAGGATGGGATCGCGCGGAGCCATTTCGACGGCAGAGAAGAGACTCATGATGGGTGCGGCAACTCGAGTGAGGGGTGGGTGGCCAGGCGTCCCCGACAAAAGCGCTAGGGGGCGCGTAAACGGGGCGTTAGTATAACGACCCTGAATCCAGGGGGCGACAGCGCAAAGCCCTGAATTAAGGCCTTTTGCCAGGTAATTCGACTCTACCTGGACCTATCGCCGAATCGCCCCGCAATTCATGGCTTTTGACGCGGTCCGACAGGATGCGTCACAGCCATTTGTCGAGGTACTGCATGTCCGAGTTTCAGTTGGTGACCCGCTTCAAACCTGCCGGCGATCAGCCTGAGGCGATCCGGCAGATGGTCGAGGGGCTGGAGGCGGGGCTTTCGCACCAGACCCTGCTGGGCGTGACCGGCTCGGGCAAGACCTTCTCCATCGCCAACGTGATCGCCAAGGTGCAGCGCCCGACCCTGGTCCTGGCGCCGAACAAGACCCTGGCGGCGCAGCTCTATGGTGAGTTCAAGGCGTTCTTCCCGAACAATGCGGTGGAGTACTTCGTCTCCTACTACGACTACTACCAGCCGGAAGCCTATGTGCCGTCGTCGGACACCTTCATCGAGAAGGATGCCTCGATCAACGACCATATCGAGCAGATGCGCCTGTCGGCGACCAAGGCGCTGATCGAGCGCAAGGACGTCATCGTGGTCTGCACCGTGTCGTCGATTTATGGCCTGGGCAGCCCCGAGGAGTACCTGAAAATGGTGCTGCACCTCGACCGTGGCGACAAGATGGATCAGCGCGCGCTGCTGCGCCGCCTGGCCGAGCTGCAGTACACGCGCAACGACATGGACTTCGCCCGTGCCACTTTCCGCGTGCGCGGTGATGTGATCGATATATTCCCGGCGGAATCGGATCTGGAAGCCATTCGTGTCGAGTTGTTCGATGACGAGGTGGAGAGTATCAGTGCCTTCGACCCGCTGACCGGCGAGGTGATCCAGAAGCTGCCGCGCTTCACCTTCTATCCCAAAAGCCACTACGTCACGCCGCGTGAAACCTTGCTGGAGGCGGTTGAGCAGATCAAGGTCGAGTTGCAGCAGCGCCTGGAGTACCTGCGCGGGGCGAACAAGCTGGTGGAGGCGCAGCGCCTGGAGCAGCGCACGCGCTTCGACCTGGAGATGATCCTCGAGTTGGGCTACTGCAACGGCATCGAGAACTACTCGCGCTACCTGTCGGGCCGCCCGTCCGGCGCGCCGCCACCCACTCTCTATGACTACCTGCCGGACGAAGCGCTGCTGGTGATCGACGAGTCCCATGTCTCGGTGCCGCAGGTCGGCGCCATGTACAAGGGCGACCGCTCGCGCAAGGAAACCCTGGTGGAATACGGCTTCCGCCTGCCTTCTGCGCTGGATAACCGACCGATGCGTTTCGAGGAGTGGGAGGCGGCCAGCCCGCAGACCATTTTCGTTTCCGCTACACCTGGGCCTTACGAGGGCGAGCATGCCGGGCGCGTGGTGGAGCAGTTGGTGCGACCGACCGGCCTGGTCGACCCGCAGATCGAGGTGCGTCCGGCGCGCACTCAGGTCGATGATCTGCTCTCGGAGATCCGTTTGCGTGTGGCAGCGGGTGACCGCGTGTTGGTTACCACCCTGACCAAGCGTATGGCCGAGGATTTGACCGACTACCTGGGCGACCATGACGTCAAGGTGCGTTACCTGCACTCGGACATCGATACCGTCGAGCGGGTGGAGATCATTCGCGACCTGCGCCTGGGCGCCTTCGACGTGCTGGTGGGGATCAACCTGCTGCGTGAAGGCCTGGATATGCCCGAGGTGTCGCTGGTGGCGATTCTCGATGCGGACAAGGAAGGCTTCCTGCGTAGCGAGCGCTCGCTGATCCAGACCATCGGCCGTGCCGCGCGTAACCTCAACGGCCGAGCGATTCTGTACGCCGACAACATGACCGGCTCGATGCAGCGCGCCATTGGCGAGACCGAGCGGCGCCGCGCCAAGCAGATCGCCTTCAACGAGGCCAATGGCATCGTGCCCAAGGGCGTGCAGAAGGACGTCAAGGACATCCTCGAAGGCGCCGTGGTGCCGGGGGCGCGCAGCAACAAGCGCAAGGGCATGGCCAAGGCGGCGGAGGAGAGCGCGCGTTACGAGAGCGAACTGCGCTCGCCGAGCGAGATCACCAAGCGTATTCGTCAGCTGGAAGAGAAGATGTACGCCCTGGCGCGCGATCTGGAATTCGAAGCCGCGGCGCAGTTGCGCGACGAGATTCAGAAGCTGCGCGATCGCTTGTTGCAGGTTTGATGCTGCCGTGTGGCGTGGGGTTGTCTGTGTAGGAGCCCCCGCCGTGGCGAACCTTTTGGCTTTGCGGTGTTCTCTCGATTCGCCGCGGGGCGCGGCTCCTACAGAGCAGGGTCAGTGAGCTGCGCCACCGCCTGCCATGTTCTGCGGCAATTTCCGTGTCAGCAGTATCGCCAGCATGCTCACGCCCAGGGCGATGCCGATGAAATGGAAGGCATCGTTGTAGGCCATGATGATCGCCTGTTCATGGACGATCTGGCTGAGCTTGGCCAGGGCCGCCTGCTCGCTACCCAATGTCTGCGTCAGCAGGTACAGGCGTTCCTCTACCTGCGGGTTGGTTGGCACGATGGATTCGCGCAGGTAGTCGAAATAGACCTTGGCGCGGGCATCGAGCAGGGTGGCGAGCAGGGCGATGCCGATGGCGCCGCCGAGGTTGCGCAGGATGTTGAACAGGCTGGAGGCCGAGCCGGCGTCCTGCGGCAGGATGTAGGCCGTGGCAATCAGCGACACGGTGACCATCACCAGTGGCTGGCCCAGGGCGCGGATGATCTGGATGTGCTGGAACTGTTCGCCGGCGAAGTCCAGGTTGAGCACGCCGGAGAAGAAGCTCGCCGCGCCGAACAGGGCAAAGCCCAGGGCGCACAGCCATTTCGGCGAAATGATCTTCATCAGCTTGGGCACCAGCGGAATCAGGAACAGCTGCGGCACGCCCATCCACATGATCACTTCGCCGATCTGCATGGCGTTGTAGCCCTGGATCTGCGCCAGATACAGCGGCAGCACGTAGATCGAACCATACAGTCCGACACCGAGCCCCAGGCTGGAAATACTGGCCAGGCCGAAGTTGCGCTCGCGCAGTACGCCCAGGTTGATCAGCGGGTTGGGGCGGGAGATCTGCAGGATCACGAACAGGATCAGGCTGACCAGCGCGACGCTGCCCAGGCCGACGATCAGCTGCGATTCCAGCCAGTCCTTGCGGTGGCCTTCCTCGAGAAATACCTGCAGGCAGCCCAGGCCCAGGCCAAGGGTGACGATGCCGGCGTAGTCGGTGGTCTTCAGTAGCTCCCAGTGCGGCGCCTTTTTCTCCAGGCCATAGAGCAGCCCTGCGATCATGATCAGGCCGGGCGGCACGTTGATGTAGAAGATGTATTCCCAGCCCCAGTTCTCCGTCAGCCAGCCACCGAGTGTCGGGCCGATGGAGGGGGCGAAGGTGGCCGTGATGGCGAACAGGGCCATGCCCTTGGCGCGGTGGTGCTCGGGCAGCTTGATCAGCGTCATGGTGAACGCCAGCGGGATCAGCGCGCCGCCGGTAAAACCCTGCAGGGCGCGGAACACGATCATGCTTTCCAGGCTCCAGGCCAGGGAGCACAGCAGCGAGGCGATCAGAAAGCCCACCGACACCCACACCGCCAGGCGCCGCGCCGAGAGCAACTGCACCAGCCAGGCGGTCAGCGGGATCATGATGATCTCGGCCACCAGGTAGGAGGTGGAAATCCACGAACCTTCCTCCAGGGTGGCGGACAGTGCGCCCTGAATATCCTTCAACGAGGAGTTGGTGATCTGAATATCCAACACCGCCATGAAGGCGCCGAGCATCGCACTCATCACCGCAATCCAGTCGCGGCGGCTGGGCTCAGCCGTGGGGCGGATCAGCGCATCACCCGCCATGGCTTTCGTCGCTGCGCAGATCCACTGTGACCTCCACCGACATGCCGGGGCGGATCAGTCCATGCAGCGGGTTGTCGGCGGCGAAGGTCAGCTTGACCGGGATGCGCTGCACCACCTTGGTGAAGTTGCCGGTGGCGTTGTCTGGCGGCAGCAGGCTGAATTGCGCGCCGGAGGCGGCGAACAGGCTGTCGATGCGGCCTTCGATGGGGGTGTCGGGATAGCTGTCGAACAGCAGTTCGGCTTTCTGCCCAGGGTGCATGTGGCCGATCTGGGTTTCCTTGAAGTTGGCCTGGATCCAGATGTCCTGATCCGGTACCAGCGACAGCAGGTAGGCGCCGCTTTGCACCACCTGGCCCTCACGGGCCGAGCGCTGGCCGACCATGCCGCTGATCGGTGCATGGATCTGCGTACGCGAGAGGTTGAGGTCGGCCTGTTCCAGGTCGGCTTGCGCCGAGAGAATCAGCGCGTCCAGGCGTTTGAGCTCGGCTTCCAGGCTGGCGACCTGCTGACGCTGCGCTTGTAGATCGGCTTGGGCCTTGGCTACTTGCGAGCGGGCCACGCGGTTGTCGGCGGCCAGGGTGGTGACGCGTTCTTCGGAGACGTAACCCGGCTTGCGCAGGGTCTGCGCGCGGCCGAGATCGAGCTTGGAGCGATCGAGGGTCGCCTGGCTGGCGGCGACGTCGGCCTGGCTGGCGGCAATCAGGCTGGCCTGCTGGTCGAGCTTGCTCTGCGCCTGGGCGCGCTCGGCCTGGTGAGTTTCCAGGGCGGCGAGGGCGCGCTGGCGAGCGAGGCGGAAGTCGGCGTCTTCCAGTACCGCTAGAAGTTGGCCGGCCTCCACGTGTTGATTGTCACGCACCAGGACCTTTTCGATGCGTGCATTCAACTGGCTGGAGACGCGGGTGATCTCGCCCTGCACGTAAGCGTTGTCCGTGCTCTCGTGGTAGCGACCGATCAGCAGCCACTGGGCGAGCAGGGCACCGGCGATCAACACCAGCAGGATCACGAATACGAGAAGGCGACGTTGCAGTTTGGCGGGCATGCTTGAGGCTCGGGGTGCGTCGGAGAAATGTAAGTAAATTTAACAGCGTTCCCTTTTCGCTAGTAGACTCTCGGCTTGGCATGCTTTGTTGCGTATGAGGAACAATCATGGGGCTGGATGACGCACTGATCTTTACCCGAGTGGTGGAATGCCACAGCTTCACCCAGGCTGCGACCAGCCTGGGCATGCAGAAATCGACGGTGAGCCGGCGTATCGCGTTGCTCGAAGAGCGCCTTGGTGTGCGTCTGCTCAACCGCACCACGCGCAAGTTGCGTCTGACCGAGGTGGGGCAGGCCTATTACGAGCGTTGCCGGCAGATCATGCTCGACTTCGCCGAGGCCGAGCAGGCGGTGATGCAGCTGCAGCGTGAGCCGTCGGGGCTGTTGCGCATCACCTCACCCATCGAGTTCGGCCAGCTTTTTCTCGGGCGAGTGCTGGGTGAGTTCATGCGTCAGTACCCGCAGATCGACGCCGAGGTGGAACTGACCTCGCGATCCGTGGACCCGCTGGAGGAGGGCGTGGACATCGCCATCCAGGTCGGCCAGCCGCAGGATTCCACGCTGATCGCGCGCAAGTTGTTCGAAAGTGGCCGGCGTCTGTGCGCCAGTCCCGCTTACCTGGCGGCGCACGGCACGCCACGCAGCGTTGCCGGGCTGGAGGGGCATCGGGCGATCCTGCTGCAGCATGACGCCCCGCGTTACTGGCCGCTATTGGGCGAACATCTGCCGTGCCAGCGGGTGATGACCTGCAACAACATCACCTTCGCCCGTGAGGCGACGCTGGCAGGAGCCGGGATTTGCGGGTTGCCGGTGATGATCAGCGAGGAGGCGGTGCGCAGCGGGCGTCTGATCGAGCTGCTGCCCGAGGCGCGCCTGCCGGTGGGGGAGGTGTACGCCATCTACCCTTCACGGCGCTTCCAGGCGATGAAGGTCAAGACCTTCCTCGACTTTCTCATCGCCAGCTTGCCCATCACCCGTGGCGGGTTGCTGGAGCCTGGGGCCGTCGGCCTGCTAACATCGCCCGCTTGATTCAAAACCTCGTGTCTTCCTTCCGAGAGCATTCATGACCACCGTCCGTACCCGTATCGCGCCATCGCCGACCGGCGATCCCCATGTCGGCACCGCCTACATCGCACTGTTCAACCTGTGCTTCGCTCGTCAGCACGGTGGCCAGTTCATCCTGCGCATCGAAGACACCGACCAGTTGCGTTCGACCCGTGAATCCGAACAGCAGATTTTCGACGCGCTGCGCTGGCTGGGTATCGAATGGGACGAAGGCCCGGACGTAGGTGGCCCGCACGGCCCGTACCGGCAGAGCGAGCGTGGCGAGATCTACAAGAAATACTCGGACGAGCTGGTCGCCAAGGGGCATGCTTTCCCGTGCTTCTGCTCCGCCCAGCGCCTCGACGAAGTGCGCGCGCAGCAGATGGCCAACAAGGAAACGCCGCGCTACGACGGTCACTGCATGCACCTCGACCCGGCCGAGGCGCAGCGCCGCATCGCCGCAGGCGAGTCGCACGTGGTGCGCATGAAGGTGCCCAGCGAAGGCGTCTGCGTGGTGCCGGACATGCTTCGTGGTGATGTCGAGATCCCGTGGGATCGCATGGACATGCAGGTGCTGATGAAGGCCGATGGCCTGCCCACCTACTTCCTGGCCAACGTCGTCGACGACCACCTGATGGGTATCACCCACGTGCTGCGCGGCGAGGAATGGCTGCCGTCGGCGCCCAAGCTGATCAAGCTCTACGAATACTTCGGTTGGGAGCAGCCGGCGCTGTGCTATATGCCGCTGCTGCGCAATCCGGACAAGAGCAAGCTGTCCAAGCGCAAGAACCCCACCAGCATCACCTTCTACGAGCGCATGGGTTACCTGCCGCAGGCCATGCTCAACTACCTGGGGCGCATGGGGTGGTCGATGCCGGACGAGCGCGAGAAGTTCTCCCTGGCCGAGATGATCGAGCACTTCGATATCAGCCGCGTGTCGCTGGGCGGACCGATCTTCGATCTGGAGAAGCTGTCCTGGCTCAACGGCCAGTGGTTGCGTGAGCTGCCGGTGGAAACCTTCGCCGCCGAAGTGCAGAAGTGGGCGCTCAACCCCGAGTATCTGATGAAGATCGCGCCGCACGTGCAGGGCAGGGTGGAAACCTTCAGCCAGATCGCACCGCTGGCCGGCTTCTTCTTCTCCGGCGCGCTGAATCTGGACGCCAAGCTGTTCGAGCACAAGAAGCTGTCGCCCGACCAGGTGCGCCAGCTGATGCAGCTGATCCTGTGGAAGCTCGAGTCGCTGCGCCAGTGGGAAAAAGACCGCATCACCGGCTGCATCCAGGCGGTGGTCGAGCACCTGGAACTGAAGCTGCGTGATGCCATGCCGCTGATGTTCGCGGCGATCACCGGCCAGGCCAGCTCGGTATCGGTGCTCGATGCGATGGAAATCCTCGGCCCGGACCTGACTCGCTTCCGCCTGCGCCAGGCGCTGGAGCTGCTTGGTGGCACCTCGAAGAAAGAGGCCAAGGAGTGGGAGAAGCTGCTGGCGAGCATTGCCTGATGTAGGGTGCGCCGCGCGCACCGGGGTATCCTCGGTTGCGGCGGTGCGCGTGGCGCACCCTACGGTTAGGCCGGCGTTTAATTGTCGGGTTGGCTCTAAGTAATTGTTCTAGTGGCAAAAACTTTTGGCTGGCAGGAAAAATGTTGTTGACAGCCAATCGGGGCGCTCTTAACATGCGCCCCGTCCTCGAGATGGGGCTATAGCTCAGCTGGGAGAGCGCTTGCATGGCATGCAAGAGGTCAACGGTTCGATCCCGTTTAGCTCCACCAATCTCGGCTCCTTCGGGAGTGCCAGAATCGATGTGAGTCGATTCACGATCAGGGTCTTGCGTCCCCTTCGTCTAGTGGCCTAGGACACCGCCCTTTCACGGCGGTAACAGGGGTTCGAGTCCCCTAGGGGACGCCACTTATTCCAGCCGCAGCGCTCAGGCGTTGCAGCCAGACCGCAAGGTTTCGGGGCTATAGCTCAGCTGGGAGAGCGCTTGCATGGCATGCAAGAGGTCAACGGTTCGATCCCGTTTAGCTCCACCAAACACTGACAAGGCCAGCTTAGTGCTGGCCTTGTTCTTCGAAGGTTTTGTCCCCTTCGTCTAGTGGCCTAGGACACCGCCCTTTCACGGCGGTAACAGGGGTTCGAGTCCCCTAGGGGACGCCATATTCCAGTCGCAGCGCGCAAGTGTTGCGAACCGGCCGCAAGGTTTCGGGGCTATAGCTCAGCTGGGAGAGCGCTTGCATGGCATGCAAGAGGTCAACGGTTCGATCCCGTTTAGCTCCACCAATCACACTCAAGGCCAGCCTAGTGCTGGCCTTGTCGTTCGAAGGTTTCGTCCCCTTCGTCTAGTGGCCTAGGACACCGCCCTTTCACGGCGGTAACAGGGGTTCGAGTCCCCTAGGGGACGCCATTTTTCTTGCCGCATTTGCGGGACCCAGGGGCCACTTCTTCGGAAGTGGCCCCTTTTTGTTTTTCCCCTTCTTTTTCTGATGCTGGTGCGCCTGTCTTGCAAGGCTGACCAGCGGTCGATCCGGTGACTTGCAAAATAATATGATGATCGTAATATTGCATTCATCATATTAAGGGCGCAGTCATGAGCGGACGCAAAAGTGAAACCCGTACACGCATTCTCGCTGCGGCAGGGCGTGTGCTCGCGGAGCGCGGGCCAGGTGACTCGGCGGTGGCTGAGGTCATGGCTGAAGCGGGGCTGACGGTCGGCGGCTTCTACGCGCACTTCGCCAGCAAGGATGCGCTGATGCTCGAGGCTTTTCGTCAGTTGCTCCGGGTGCGGCGTGATCGCCTTGCGCAGGTCGATCAGAGCCTGACAGGCAGGGAGCGGCGAGTGCTCCTGGCTGCTTTCTACCTTTCGCGCAGGCACCGGGACGATGCTGACGAGCGCTGCCCGCTGCCGAGTTCGCTGGCGGAAATTGCGCGGTTACCGGATGGCTTTCGCCAGACCTTGGCTGAACACATTGAGCTGATCACGGCGCAGATGAGCGGGACGCCGGAAGAGGGTGATGTGGCGCTGGCCGACCTGGCGTTGATGATTGGTGGCCTGGCACTGGCGCGGGCCTTGGGGCCAGGCGAGTTGTCCGACCGGGTGTTGCGTGCTGCCAAGTCGGCAGTTGTGTGAAATCAAGCGTGAAGGAGAGGGTGATGAATCAGATGACCTGGGTCCGTGGTGTCAATGCAACGCTGGGTAGAGTGGCGCCGCAACTGATTGCCAGTCGTTTGCGCGAACGTTTCATGACGCCGCGCACTTCGTCGCCACGGGATTGGGAGCTGCCGCTGCTGGCAAGTTCAGAGCGCATTACCCTGCGTTTCGGTCTCTCTGCGCTGCGTTGGGGTAGCGGCCCTACAGTGCTGCTGATGCATGGCTGGGAGGGGCGCCCGACCCAGTTCGCGCTGTTGATTCGCGGTCTGGTCGATGCGGGTTATGGTGTTGTCGCTCTGGATGCGCCCGCCCATGGTCGATCACCGGGGCGTGAGGCCAATGTGGTGCTGTTCGCACGTGCGTTGCTCGAGGCGGCCAGTGAGTTGCCGCCGCTACGCGCCGTGATCGGCCATTCGATGGGCGGTGCCAGCGCGCTGCTGGCCACGCAAATGGGCTTGCGCAGCGAGACCCTGGTGACCATCGCTGCACCCAGCCGGATTCTCGGTCTGTTGCGTGGCTTTGCCCGGTTCATGGGGTTGCCTGCCGAAGCGCGTGCGCATTTCGTGCGGCAGGTGGAAAAGACTGCCGGTATCCCGGCTGCGCATCTCGATGTGCAGCGTTATCAGCTGGACCTGCCTGGCCTGGTCGTGCATGCCGAGGATGATCCGGTGGTGTCGGTGGGCGAAGCCGATCTGATCCACAAGGCCTGGTTCGACAGCCAACTGCTGCGTCTGCCTGCGGGTGGGCATCAGCGCCTGTTGAGTGATCCGTTGCTTCTGCAGGCAGTGCTCGAGCTGCTGGAGCAAGTGCCTCAGGCGTCGTTGAAGGCGTTGGCTTCGTAACTGGCCACGCGGTTACGACCGCTTGCCTTGGCGCGATACAGGGCACGGTCTGCCAGTTCCAGCCATTGCTCACCGCAGCCGGGGTCACTCGGTAGCCCGGCGTGCAGGCCGATGCTCAGGCTCAGCGCTATCGACTGCTGTTGGTAGAGGCAGGGGTTTTGCGCGAGG
This sequence comes from Ectopseudomonas toyotomiensis, assembly GCF_017167985.1. Taxonomy (NCBI): domain Bacteria; kingdom Pseudomonadati; phylum Pseudomonadota; class Gammaproteobacteria; order Pseudomonadales; family Pseudomonadaceae; genus Ectopseudomonas; species Ectopseudomonas toyotomiensis. Next base: position 4,396,771 of record NZ_CP070505.1, read on the forward strand.
TCTTCGCGCAATTGCTCGGCCAGGTCGAGTGCGCCGGTCAGATCCGTGTTGTCGAGCAGGGCGGCGAACTCTTCGCCGCCGAAGCGTGCCAGCAGATCGCTGCTGCGCAGGCGTTGTTGAATGCGCTGGGCCGCATGACGCAGGCAGGCATCGCCTGCCAGGTGGCCGTAGCGATCATTGACCTGCTTGAAGTGATCCAGATCCAGCATCAATACCGCCAGCGACTGCCGGCTGCGCTCGGCGCGGGCGCAGGCGCGCGCCAGTTCTTCGCTGAGTGTCTGGCGATTGAACAGGCCGGTGAGTCCGTCACGGCGATTCAATTCCGCCAGGCGCATGTTGGCGTTGGACAGTTGCTGAAGAGTGTCCTGCAGCGTCGCGGTACGCTCCTGTACGCGTTGTTCCAGGTTTTCACTGATCTGCGTCTGCAGTTCCAGATGCTTGGTCTGTTCAGTGCGCAGGCGGCGCTCCTGATCGATCAGTTTGGCCTGGGCCAGGCGTTCGGCTTCCTGCACGTGGCGGATACGTGAGGCCAGGGCGATGGAAAACACCGTCATCTCGATCAGCCCGCCGATCTGCTGGGCATGCAGGGTCAGCAGTGAGTAGGGCAGCAGACCGGTACCGGTGAGGATGCTGGCAAGGCTGGCAGCAATCAGCACGAACCAGCCCAGGGCGAACAGGCGCGCTGCCGCATAGCCGCCCCGCCAGCGCAGCAGGGTGATGATGAAGGCAGCTATGGCACAGGCGACCACCAGCACAAAGCTGCCGATCAGGGCCGGTGCGTAGGGGCCAAACAACGCCATCCCCAGCACCAGCCAGGCGCAGAACTTGAGTGTGTTGGCCACCCAGCGGTAGGGCTTCGCGGCCTTGTCCAGTTCCAGCACACCATAGGTGAAGTGAATGCCGAACAGCGTCGCCAGTGCCGAGCTGAGCGGGAAGCTCAGTTGCTGCCAGGTCAGGGCGTCTGGCCACAGCCATTGCAGGGCGAAGCCGAGCTGGATGAACTGGTAGAGGCTGAAGCTGGCGACGAACAGGCTGTACCAGAGATAGTTGCGGTCGCGCGTGATGCAGAAAATGCTCAGGTTGTAGATCAGCATCGCGATCAGGGCGCCGAAGAACAGACCCTGTAGCAACAGGCTGCGCTGTTCCTGGTGGTCGAAGGCGTCGCGTGTCATCAGGCTGGCGCTGAGGTTCGCCGAGCCATCGGTTTGCATGCGCAGCCAGATGCGCTGCTGCTCGCCGGACTCCAGGTCGAAGGGGAGTACCAGTTGCCGGTGTTCGACCCAGCGCCAGTCAAAGGGACGCTGGTCGCCGGCGCGGTAGATACGTTTGCCGTCCAGGCCGTAGGCGTCGAGTTGATCCAGCAGGGGATTGCCGATCAGTAGAACCCAGCCAAGCGAGCGATTGTGCGGATTGTGTACATCCAGGCGCAGCCAGTAGGTGCTACCGCTGTAGCCGAAGCTGGCATCGCGCCGGGCGACGGCCTGCCAGGCGGCGTCGGGTAGTGCGCGGACATCGACGAAGTCGGCCTGGCCACCCGGGTCCTCCCAGACGTGCATATAGGGACCGGGCAGTGTCTGCGTCTGACCGATCGGCAGCGGCAGACTTTCTGCCCAGCTCAGCGCTGGCAGCAGTAGAAGCATCAATAGGCGCAGGATGGCAGTCAATTGCTCGTTCTCGGGCTCTCAGGCGAGTGCGCTGCATTATGGCGCGCGGTGATGGCGCGATGAAAGCTCGGCACTGCATGGAAGGGCTGTGCGGCGTATCATGCGGCACCTGGCCGAACGGTCGCCGAGGATGCAGGCGGCCATGTTCTTGAATCGGATCACCCAGCTTGCTGCATGCAGGCTGCACACCTGGAGGTACAGTCATGAACTGGGAGTTGCCCAGCCCCTTCGTCATCGATATCGAAGTGAGCGCAGAGGACATCGACGGCCTCGGCCATGCCAACAACGCGGTGTACGTCAGTTGGCTGGAGCGCTGCGCCTGGCGGCATTCGCAGTTCCTGGGGCTGGATCTGGTCGAGTATCGCCGTCTGGACCGGGCCATGGCAGTGGTGCGTCACGAGATCGACTATCTGGCCAGCGCCTACGAAGGGCAGCATCTGCAGATGGCGACCTGGATCGTCGAGTCCGACCAGCGTCTGAAGATGGATCGGCGCTTCCAGCTGGTGCGTCCGGAAGATGGCGCTACCTTGTTGCGCGCCAAGACCACCTTTGTCTGCATCGAGCTGTCCAGCGGGCGCCCGAAGCGCATGCCGGCGGAATTCGTCGAAGGTTATGGCAAGGCGCTGATGCAGCCCTACCCACTGGAGCTGTAAGGCCACTCAGTCGATCACCGGCGCGAGAAATACCTGCTCCGGCTCGACCATGACGGCGAACTGGCGGGTTTCACCGGGGCGTAGGATGACGGACTGCGCCACATCCGGCCCACGGCCGCCGCAATAGCCGTCCGGCGCCATGGCCACGGCGACGCTCAGTTCGCCGTTGGGCAGATCAAGGCTGGTTTGCTCGCCAGGGGCTAATTTCGCCACTACCTGCTGGTTGACGTAAAGCTCCACGTCGCAGGCGTTCGGTGCATTGTTGTCGCGACTGAAGATCAGGCGCGCCGGCGCATCGGCCACCGGGTCTGCTGGCATTTGTTCGATGCCGTCAGGCAAGGCATCGTTGGCCTGCGCGCTCATACAGCACATAACTAGAACGATCAGCGCGAGATAATGCATGGCGAGCCTCCCTGTTTGGCGAGGAGCCAGTGTCGCCCATCTTGCGCGCTGCGTGCGACACCTTAAACTGTGCGCCCACTTTTCCCGGACAACCTCATGCAAATCGCCCTGGCGCCCATGGAGGGGCTGGTCGACGAGATTCTGCGCGACGTACTGACCCGCATCGGTGGCATCGACTGGTGCGTCACCGAGTTCATTCGCGTCAGCGAACGGCTGTTGCCCGCGGCCACCTATCGCAAGCTGGCGCCTGAACTGTTCAACGGCTCGCGCACCCTGGCCGGCACGCCGATGCGTGTTCAGTTTTTGGGCTCCGATCCGCAGTGCCTGGCCGACAACGCCGCCTTCGCCTGCACGCTCGGTGCGCCAGTGATCGATCTCAATTTCGGTTGCCCGGCCAAGACGGTGAACAAGTCGCGCGGCGGCGCGGTGTTGCTCAAGGAGCCGGAGCTGCTGCATGCCATTGTCCGTGAGGTGCGACGCACGGTGCCGGCCGAGATTCCGGTGACGGCGAAGATGCGCCTGGGCTTCGAGGGCAAGGAGGGGGCGCTGGATTGTGCGCGCGCACTGGCCGAGGGCGGAGCGAGCCAGATCGTCGTGCATGCGCGGACCAAGGTCGAGGGTTACAAGCCGCCGGCGCACTGGGAGTGGGTGGCGCGGGTGCAGGAGGTGGTCAGCGTACCGGTGTTCGCCAATGGCGAGGTGTGGACGCTGGACGATTGGCGCCGCTGCCGCGAGATCAGCGGCGTGGATGACATCATGCTGGGCCGTGGCCTGGTGTCCCGTCCGGGGTTGGCGCGGCAGATCGCGGCGGCCAGAGCTGGCGAAGAGCCCGAGGACATGAGCTGGGTCGAGCTGCAGCCGCTGTTGCTCGATTTCTGGCAGCAGGCGCGGCGCAAGCTGGCGCCGCGCTACGCGCCAGGGCGCCTGAAGCAGTGGCTGGCGATGCTCACGCGCACCTACCCGGAGGCCGTTGCGCTGTTTGCCAAGGTGCGCCGCGAGCAGGATTGCGAGCGTATTGATCAGCTGCTGGCGCCATCTCCGTAGGAGTCGCGCCTCGGGGCGAAGCTCTTGCTTTGAAGGGGTTCTGTCGTTTCGCCGCGAGGCGCGGCTCCTACATGAGCGGTGCTGTCTACCTGGGAGCGTTGCGCAATGGATGTGCAATGCCGTGTTGTGTAAACGCGTTTTTCAGATGCTTGAAAATTCTCCACCTGACCTCAGATAAGTGACTGCGGGATGCCGAAGTCGGGTTCCGCGATATGAACCTTGCTGAAATTTCAGGAGAATACTCATGAGCAACGTACTGTCCCTGGCCCCACTGTTTCGCCAGTCTGTCGGTTTCGACCGTTTCAACGATCTTTTCGAATCTGCCCTGCGCAGCAATGACGCTGGCAGTTCCTACCCGCCCTACAACGTCGAGAAGCATGGCGAGGACCACTACCGCATCGTGGTCGCGGCTGCCGGCTTCGAGGAAGACGACCTGGAGTTGCAGGTCGAGCGTGACGTGCTGACCGTGGTCGGCAACAAGCGTGATCGCAGCGCTGAAAGCATCAGCTACCTGCATCAGGGTATTGCCCAGCGTGCGTTCAAGCTGTCCTTCCGCCTGGCTGACCATATCGAGGTCAAGGGGGCCAATCTGGTCAATGGTCTGCTGCATGTCGAGCTGGAACGCATTGTGCCGGAAGAGGCCAAGGCCAAGCGCATTCCTATCGGTAGCCAGCGTCCTGCGCTGGAAAACTGAGCCGCTGATGCATTAACCAAGAAGGCGCCCCACGGGGCGCCTTCTTCGTTTCACGCGACAGTCTGCCTCGGCAGGGGGCGCCGTGCGCATCGAGGGTGCTGACAGATTACGCTCGCTGCCTTTCCAGTAGTTGACGAAAGGTCTCCTGCGGCAGCGGTTTGCTGAACAGATAGCCCTGGTAGAGATGGCAGTCCTGTGACTGCAGGAAGTCCAGTTGGTCCTGCTGCTCGACCCCCTCGGCGATCAGCGCCAGGCCCAGGCTGCGCGCCATGGCGACGATGGCACGGATGATCTCGGCATCGTTGGGATCGTGGGTGGCGTCACGCACGAAGGACTGATCGATCTTCAGCATGTCCACCGGCAGGCGCTTGAGATAGGTCAGCGAGCTGTAACCCGTGCCGAAGTCATCCATGGCGAAGCTGACGCCGTGCTTTTTCAGGCGCAACATCTTGCCGACGGTGTCATCGATATTCTGAATGACGATGCCTTCGGTGATCTCCAGCTTGAGCATGGCGTTGGGCAGCTGGCTGTCGCGCAGGCTACTGGCGACTCGTTCGACGAAGTCGTGCTGGCGGAACTGCCGCGGGCTGATGTTGACGCACAGGCTGAAACGCTCGCTGTCGACCAGGCTGTCAGCCAGCAGTTGAGCGCAGAAATGGCAGGCCTCGGCCAACACCCAGCCACCGACCTCGACGATCAGCCCGCTCTCTTCCAGCACCTGAATGAACTGCGCGGGTGACTGCGGGCCCAGCTGCGGATGCTGCCAGCGCAGCAGTGCCTCGGCGCCGACCACCTTGCCGTCACGGGCATCGACCTGGGGCTGGAAGTGCAGTTCGAACTCGCCGCGTGCCAGGGCCAGGCGCAGATCGTTCTCCAGGCGCAGACGGGCGCTGGCAGCGTCCTGCATGGTGGTACGAAACAGCTGGATGGCGTTACGCCCGGAGTCCTTGGCGCGGTAGAGGGCGATATCGGCGCGTTTGAGCAGATCCGCCGGGGTATTGCCATGATCGGGAATCAGCGCGACGCCGATGCTCGGGGTCACCTGCAGGCGGTGACCGTCCAGCAGCATCGGTTCGGCCAGTAGCTGACGCAGCTTGTCGGCGACCTGGCGGACGTGGCGGGTGACTTCGGAGCGCTTGCCCTCCAGGCCGGAGAGCAGCACCACGAATTCGTCGCCGCCGAGGCGGGCCACTGTGTCCTCCAGGCGCACGCTGGCTTCCAGGCGCGCAGTGACCAGGCGCAGCACGGAATCGCCGACAGGATGGCCGAGCGAGTCGTTGATGTGCTTGAAGTGGTCGAGGTCTAGGAACAGCAGGGCGCCGCGCAGATCATGGCGCTTGAGCAGGGCGATCTGCTGGGTCAGGCGGTCCATCAGCAGGGCGCGGTTGGGCAGGTTGGTCAACGCATCGTGGTAGGCCAGGTGCTGTACCTGTGCCTGCGCCTGCTTCAGTTCGCTGATGTCGCGCGCGGTGAGCAGCAGGCAGGGCACGCCATTGAGCTCGATGGGTTGCACGGAAACGTCGACCAGACGCACCTCGCCGTCACGATGCCGGCCATGCATTTCCATGTGCAGCACCTGGCCCTGCTGGGTCAGGTGCTCGATCATGCGCACGCGCTCTTCGGGGTAGGCCCAGATGTCCAGCTCGAAGGCCGTGCGACCGACTACTTCGTCCGGCAGATAGCCAGTGATGCGGGTGAAGCCTTCGTTGACCTCGATATAGCGGCCGCTGTCACGTTCGGTGATGGTGATGGCGTCGGGGCTGGAGTGGAAGGCCTTGGCGAATTTCTCTTCCGAGGCTTGCAGACGCTGCTCGCGCAGCAGTCGCTCGCTGATATCGACCAGCGTGCCGACCATGCGCTGCGGTTGGCCGGCATCGTCGAGCTGCAGTTTGGCGGTGCTTTCGAGAAAGCGCAGGCCGCCATTTTCCAGCTGTACACGATAGGTGACCTGATAGTGGCTGCGGCGTTCTGCGACCAGGCTCTGGTAGCTCTGGCGCAGGCTGTGTCGATCCTCCATCGGTACCTGACGGAAGAAGTCGAGAAAGGCGCCTTCGAACGGTAACGATTCCAGGCCTTGCAACTGGGACGCCCGGGCACTGGCAAACAGCCGGCTACTGGGGATGTGCCAGTCCCAGGTGCCAAGGTCGGCCGACTCCAGAGCCAGGCGCAGGCGCTGCCTGCTTTCGTTGAGTGCCTGCTCCTGTACGCGCTGCTCGGTGATGTTGCGCACGGTGAGGACCAGGCAGGTGGTGCCGTTCAACTCGATTTCGCCACCGAACAGCAAGTTGCTGGTGACGCTGCCGTCGCGGCTGAACAGCCGTACCTCGAGGTTGTTCAGGCGCCCGGTCTGCACGGCGTCGAGCATACGCTGGCGGTCGCTGGGATCAGCCCAGATGCCCAGCTCCAGTGAGGTGCGGCCCACGGCTTCGGCGCTGCTCCAGCCAAATTGCTGCTCGAAACTCGGGTTGACCTCGATGAAGCGGCCGGTCGCCCGGTCAGTGATGGCCACCGCGTCGGGCGTATGCATGAAGGCCTTGGCGAACTTTTCCTCACTGGCGCGCAGGGCGTTTTCTGCGCGCTTGCGTTCGCTGGTATCGAGGAAGGTGCAGAGCATCAGGCGCTCGCCCTGCAGCTCGATGTACTGGCTCGACAGTACGCCATCGAGAATATCGCCATCACGGGTGCGCAGTTGTACTTCCTGAATCACCGGCTCGCGGCTCAGTGGCGCTTGCTGGCGCAACTGATCGCGCTGGCTGGCGTGAACCCAGAGATTCAGCTCATGGGTGGGGCGGCCAAGAATGTCACTGGCGTTCCAGCCGAAGGCGTGGGTGAAGTGCTGGTTGACCTCGACGATCTCGCTGTTGTCGTAGCGCACCAGCATCATGATGTCGGGGCTCAGGCGGAACAGGCTGGCGAAGCGTTCCTCGGAGGCGCGCAGGGCTTCGGCACGCTCCTGCTGAGCGCTGATGTCGCGGATCACGCCGAACATGCGCGGCCGACCATCGGCCTCGCGTTGCAGGCTGCCGGTGATCTCCAGCCAGTGCAGGCTGCCGTCCGGCCAGCGGATGCGGTGGCGGAGGGCGTCGGCAATCTGCTCGCCCTTGAGGATGGCGTCGAATTTAGCCAGAACTTCGGCACGTTCCTCTTCGGGAATCAGCTCGATGTAGTGCAGTTCTCGCGTGACCGGGCGATTGGGGTCGAGGCCGAACAGGGCCTGGGCGCCGCGCGACCAGTTCACCTGGCCACTGCGAATGTCCCAATACCAGGTGCCGAGATGGGCGCCGTTCAGCGCGGCCAGCAAACGCGGCGCGTCTTGCCAGGTTTGCTCGAATTCGGCGGGATCCATCGCCGGTATATGTGGCAGGGGCGGGGTCTGGTCAGTCGATCTGGCCATGGCCGTACCTTCCTCCGGAGTGCGCGATGCGCGGGGCGGGCGTTAGAGGCATGTAGATATGTTTTTGTCGTTATGTCGCCACGTTAGTCTCAGTTCGGATGCCTATGCAAGATCATCGCGCTGGCTGTCGAGCAGATCCATGAATGCCCGTGCGGCATTCGACAGGGTGCGCTCGGTATGCAGGATGTAGCCCAACTGGCGGGTCAGCTGGATGCCCGGTATCGGCAGGCGCGCGACCTGCTCGTCGAGCATGGTGCGCGGCAGCACGCTCCAGGCCAGGCCGATGGACACCATCATCTTGATGGTTTCCAGGTAGTTGGTGCTCATGGCGATATTGGGCGTCAGGCCCTGGGCCTCGAACAGGCCCTGCACGATGTGATGGGTGAAGGTGTTGCCGCCGGGAAAGACCGCAGGGTGCTGCGCCACGTCGGCCAGGCTGATCACCTGGCTGCGGGCCAGGGGGTGTTCCGGAGCGGCGACGAAATCCAGCGGATCGTCCCACACGGCGACGGCGCGGATCGGTTCGCGGGTTTCCGGGGCGAGGGTAATCACCGCCAGCTCGGCGCGGCCATGCAGCACTTCTTCGTACGCCACTTCCGAGTCGAGGAACTGGATATCCAGCGCCACCTGCGGGTGGGCGCGGGTAAAGGCGCGCAACAGGGCGGGCAGGCGGTGCAGGCCGATGTGGTGGCTGGTAGCCAGGGTCAGGCGGCCGCTGACTTCGCCGGACAGGTTGGTCAGCGCGCGGCGCGTGTCGTCCAGCACGTTGAGGATCTGGTAGGCGCGCGGCAGCAGGGCGCGGCCGGCCTGCGTCAGGCCAATCTCGCGGCCGAGGCGGTCGAACAGGCGCACGCCCAGTTGCTGTTCCAGACCGGCGATGCGCTTGCTTACGGCAGGTTGGGTCAGGTGCAGGCGCTCGCCAGCTTCGGAAAAGCTGCCGGTTTCGGCGATGGCGATGAAGGCGTTGAGGTTGGCCAGATCCATGGAGCGCTCCGGTAAGTAATGATGCGCTGAGCATACATTCCTCTTCGGAATCCTTTGAATAAAAAATATGAATTTGAGTTATTTCGTGCCTGGCAATAGCATTCCCCTCATAAGCCGAAGGGCCATTTTCGCCCAGGCATAGAAAGGTGCACTTCTGACGCCAGGCGGTGATAACGCAGGCAGTTTCCGGATGTGCTCAAAAGGCGCTGATGAGGTAAGGCTGATGACTGGCAAGACGCTCTACGACAAGCTCTGGGAAATGCACGAAGTGAAACGTCGCGACGACGGTTCCTCGCTGATCTACATCGATCGTCACATCCTCCATGAGGTGACCTCGCCGCAGGCCTTCGAGGGGCTGCGTCTGGCCGGGCGCAAGCCGTGGCGCATCGACGCCAACATCGCTACACCGGATCACAACGTGCCGACCACCAAGGCCGAGCGTCAGGGTGGCCTCGAAGCCATCGCCGACGAAGTATCGCGTATCCAGGTGCAGACCCTGGACGAGAACTGCGACGACTTCGGCATCCTCGAATTCAAGATGAACGACGTGCGCCAGGGCATCGTCCACGTGGTCGGGCCGGAGCAGGGCGCGACCCTGCCGGGCATGACCGTGGTCTGCGGCGACTCGCACACTTCCACCCATGGCGCCTTCGGCGCGCTGGCCCATGGCATCGGCACCTCCGAGGTCGAGCACGTGCTCGCGACCCAGTGCCTGGTGGCCAAGAAGATGAAGAACATGCAGGTGCGCGTCGAAGGCAAGCTGCCGTTCGGCGTCACCGCCAAGGACATCGTGCTGGCCGTGATCGGCAAGATCGGCACTGCCGGCGGTAACGGCCATGCCCTGGAATTCGCCGGCAGCGCGATCCGCGATCTGTCGCTGGAAGGGCGCATGACCATCTGCAATATGTCCATCGAGGCTGGCGCCCGTGTGGGTCTGGTGGCGGTGGATGAGAAAACCATCGCCTACGTCAAGGATCGTCCGTTCGCGCCCAAGGGCAGCGACTGGGACAAGGCCGTGGCACAGTGGCAAAACCTGGTCTCCGACGCCGATGCGGTGTTCGACACCGTGGTGGAACTCAAGGCCGAAGACATCAAGCCGCAGGTCAGCTGGGGCACCTCGCCGGAGATGGTCCTGGCCGTGGACCAGAACGTGCCGGACCCGGCCGTCGAAGCTGACCCGGTGAAGAAGGATTCGATCACCCGCGCACTCAAGTACATGGGCCTGAGCGCCAACCAGCCGATCACCGCTATCCAGCTCGATCGCGTGTTCATCGGCTCCTGCACCAATTCGCGTATCGAAGACCTGCGAGCTGCCGCTGAGGTGGCCAAGGGGCGCAAGGTCGCCAGTACCGTCAAGCAAGCCATGGTGGTGCCGGGTTCTGGCCTGGTGAAACAGCAGGCCGAGGCCGAGGGGCTGGACAAGATCTTCATCGAGGCTGGTTTCGAATGGCGTGAGCCGGGCTGCTCCATGTGCCTGGCGATGAACCCTGACAAACTGGGCAGCGGCGAGCATTGCGCCTCGACCTCCAACCGCAACTTCGAAGGCCGTCAGGGCGCCGGTGGTCGTACTCACCTGGTCAGCCCGGCCATGGCTGCCGCTGCGGCGGTGACCGGTCGTTTCATCGACGTTCGTGAATTGATCCAGGCCTGAGGAGACCGCACATGAAAGCCTTTACCCAACACACCGGCCTGGTTTGCCCGCTCGACCGTGCCAACGTCGACACCGATCAGATCATTCCCAAGCAGTTCCTCAAGTCGATCAAGCGCACCGGCTTCGGCCCCAATCTGTTCGACGAGTGGCGCTACCTGGATGTCGGCCAGCCGAATCAGGACAACTCCAAGCGCCCGATCAACAAGGACTTCGTGCTCAACTTCCCGCGCTACCAGGGCGCCAGCGTGCTGCTGGCCCGCGAGAACTTCGGCTGCGGCTCTTCGCGCGAGCACGCGCCGTGGGCGTTGGACGAGTACGGTTTTCGTACGGTGATCGCGCCGAGCTTCGCCGACATCTTCTTCAATAACAGCTTCAAGAACGGCCTGTTGCCGATCGTTCTCAAGGACGAAGAAGTCGATGCGCTGTTCGAGCAGGCCGAGGCCGTCGAGGGTTATCAGCTGACCGTCGACCTCCAGGCGCAGACCGTGACTCGCCCTGATGGCGTGCAGCACAGCTTCGAGGTCGATGCCTTCCGCAAGCACTGCCTGCTCAACGGCCTGGACGACATCGGCCTGACCCTGCAGGATCAGGACGCGATCAAGGCGTTCGAGGTTGGTTATCAGCAGAACAGCCCCTGGCTGTTCGGCGCAATCAAGTAAGGCGTTCGATAGGGTGCGCTGTGCGCACCTGATTTAAGACTATTTAAGTGGTGCGCACGGCGCACCCTACGGTTTGATGAGGATGCAATGAGCAAGCAGATTCTGGTTCTCCCAGGCGACGGTATCGGCCCGGAAATCATGGCCGAAGCGGTCAAGGTGCTGAACCTGGCCAACGACAAGTACGCCCTGGGTTTCGAACTGAGCTTCGATGACCTGGGCGGCGCGGCCATCGACCGCTACGGCGTGCCGCTGGCCGAAGAGACCCTGGCGCGCGCCAAGGCTGCCGATGCCGTACTGCTCGGCGCCGTAGGCGGGCCGAAGTGGGATACCATCGATCCGGCCATCCGCCCGGAGCGCGGCTTGCTGAAGATCCGTTCGCAACTGGGCCTGTTCGGCAACCTGCGCCCGGCCATCCTCTACCCGCAACTGGCCGAGGCTTCCAGCCTCAAGCCGGAAGTGGTCGCAGGCCTGGATATTCTCATCGTCCGTGAGCTGACCGGCGGCATCTACTTCGGGCAGCCGCGCGAGAGCAAGATGCTGGAAAACGGCGAGCGTATGGCCTATGACACCCTGCCGTACAGCGAGAGCGAAATCCGCCGCATCGCCAAGGTCGGCTTCGACATGGCGCGCGTGCGCGGCAAGAAGCTGTGTTCGGTGGACAAGGCCAACGTCCTGGCGTCCAGCCAGCTGTGGCGCGCCGTAGTCGAGGAAGTGGCCAAGGACTACCCGGACGTCGAACTGAGCCATATGTACGTCGACAACGCCGCCATGCAGCTGGTACGCGCACCCAAGCAATTCGACGTGATGGTCACCGACAACATGTTTGGTGACATTTTGTCTGACGAAGCTTCGATGCTCACTGGTTCCATCGGCATGCTGCCGTCGGCATCCTTGGACGCCAACAACAAGGGCATGTACGAGCCGTGCCATGGCTCCGCGCCGGACATCGCTGGCAAGGGTATCGCCAACCCGCTGGCCACCATTCTCTCGGTGTCCATGATGCTGCGTTACAGCTTCGGTCAGGTCGCTGCTGCCGATGCCATCGAGAAAGCGGTGAGCCTGGTGCTGGATCAGGGCCTGCGTACCGGTGACATCTGGTCCGAGGGCAAGACCAAGGTCGGTACCGCTGCCATGGGTGATGCAGTAGTCGAAGCGCTGCGTAGTCTGTAATCTTCCCAGCCCCGCCGGGGTGGTTCCGGCGGGCTGTTTATATAGGTGTAGTCGTTATGAAACGTGTAGGTCTGATCGGTTGGCGTGGCATGGTCGGTTCCGTGCTCATGCAGCGCATGCTGGAAGAGCGGGACTTCGACCTGATCGAGCCGGTGTTCTTCACCACTTCCAATGTCGGTGGCCAAGGCCCTGCCATTGGCAAGGACATCGCTGCGCTGAAAGATGCCTACAGCATTGACGACCTCAAGGGCCTGGACGTGATCCTGACCTGCCAGGGCGGCGACTACACCAATGAAGTATTCCCCAAGCTGCGTGAGGCCGGCTGGCAGGGCTACTGGATCGACGCCGCCTCCAGTCTGCGCATGGATGACGACTCGGTGATCGTGCTCGATCCGGTCAACCGCAAGGTGATCGACCAGGCGCTGGACGCCGGCACCAAGAACTACATCGGCGGCAACTGCACCGTCAGCCTGATGCTGATGGCGCTCGGCGGTCTGTACGAGGCCGGTCTGGTGGAGTGGATGAGTGCCATGACCTACCAGGCTGCTTCCGGTGCTGGTGCGCAGAACATGCGTGAGCTGATCAAGCAGATGGGTGCTATCAACGGCGCGGTCGCCGATGAACTGGCCGATCCGGCCAGCGCCATCCTCGACATCGATCGCAAGGTGGCCGAGGCAATGCGTGGCGAAGGCTTCCCGGTCGACAACTTCGGTGTGCCGCTGGCTGGCAGCCTGATCCCCTACATCGACAAGGAGCTGCCGAACGGGCAGAGCCGTGAAGAGTGGAAGGCTCAGGCCGAAACCAACAAGATTCTCGGTCGTTTCAAGAACCCGATCCCGGTCGATGGCATTTGCGTGCGCATCGGTGCCATGCGCTGCCACAGCCAGGCGCTGACCATCAAGCTGAACAAGGATGTGCCGATGGCCGACATCGAAGGCCTGATCAGCCAGCACAATCCCTGGGTCAAACTGGTGCCGAACCACCGCGAAGATTCCATCCGCGACCTCGGCCCGACTGCCGTGACCGGCACCCTGAGCGTGCCGGTCGGTCGTCTGCGCAAGCTCAACATGGGTTCGCAGTACCTGGGGGCGTTTACCGTCGGTGACCAACTGCTGTGGGGCGCTGCCGAACCGCTGCGTCGCATGCTGCGGATCCTGCTGGAGCGCTAGGCGCGAAGCCGGCATCCAGTATCAAACAAAGCCCTTCTGTCTCGGCAGAGGGGCTTTGTGTTTTCTGGGGGAGCCGATTGCCTGGGCGATGGGCCGCAGTTACAGTGCCGCTCCCTCTGTGTCGTAGGTCAGCTCATGAGTCAGTCCATCAATATCGCCGTGATCGGCGCCACCAGCAACGTCGGCGAAGCGCTGGTCGAATTGCTCGAAGAGCGTGAGTTTCCGGTGAAGGATCTGCATCTGCTGGCCAGCAGCGAGTCGGCCGGGCAGAGTCTTTCTTTCCGCGGTCGGCAGGTGCGGGTCAGGTCGCTCGATGCCTTCGACTTCACGCAGGTGCAACTGGCGTTCTTTGCCGCGGGCTTTGACGTGACGCGCAGCCATCATGAGCGCGTGGTCGCAGCCGGTTGCTCGGTCATAGACCTGAGCGCTGCTTTTTCGCTGGAGCAAGCACCATGTGTATTGCCTGAGCTGGGTGCCGCGGGGCTGCCGGCATTGACCAAGCCGTGGTGCGTCAGTGCACCGACGCCTTCTGCGGTGGCCTGCGCGCTGGTGCTGGCGGCGCTGAAGCCTGTACTTCAACCCCAGCAGTTGCAGGTAACTGCCATGCTGTCGATCTCCACTCTGGGGCGTAGTGGTGTGCAGGAGTTGGCGCGGCAGACCGCTGAGCTACTCAACGCTCGCCCATTGGAGCCCAAGACGGTAGATCGACAGATCGCGTTCAATCTGCTGGCGCAGGTCGGCGAGGTAGATGACCAAGGGCATGCTCAGTTGGAGAAGCGTTTGGCGGCTGAGATTCAACAATTATTGAGTCTGCCCGAGCTTCCGGTAGCAGCCACCTGCGCCTTGGTGCCAGTGTTCTTTGGCGATAGTCTCGCATTGGGCGTGTATGCTGATTCGGATATCGATATCAGTGCAGTGCAGCAGTTGCTCGAGGTCGCGCCGGGCATCGAGTTGGTAGAGCCCGGCGATTACCCGACTGCAGTGGGCGATGCGGTGGGGCAAGATCAGGTCTATGTGGGGCGGGTCCGGTGTGGCGTGAGCGATCCAAGGCAACTCAATTTGTGGATTGCGTCTGATAATGTAAGAAAAGGCGCCGCCCTGAATGCTGTGCAGATAGCTGAGTTATTGATAAAACACTATCTGTAAAAGATACTTACCTAGAAATTTGAAGAATCTTTCTAGCTTGGCAATACTGGCTGAGTTGATTGCTGAATGGGGAGCCGCTCGTGGAGCGGAGGCAGGCAGCAATTCTCAAGACCCTCTCGCATGCCGAGAAAAAGATAAAACAAGGGATAACGCTATGGTTCGGGTTCGCAAACTGGTGCTGGCAATCGCAGCCGCTTCCGCGCTGTCTTCCGGTATGGCGCATGCGCTGGGGTTGGGTGAGGTTACCCTGCAATCGTCGCTGAATCAGCCGCTGGTAGCGGAAATCGAATTGCTGGAGGTACGCGACCTTGCTTCCAATGAGGTGATTCCCAGCCTCGCGTCCCCTGAGGAGTTCATCAAGGCCGGCGTCGATCGTCAGTACTTTCTGACGGATCTCAAGTTCACCCCGGTATTGAAGCCCAACGGCAAGAGCGTTATCCGCATCACCTCGAGCAAGACCGTGCGTGAGCCTTATCTCAACTTCCTGGTTGAAGTGCTCTGGCCGAACGGTCGCTTGCTGCGTGAATACACCCTGCTGCTCGATCCGCCACTTTACTCGCCGCAATCGTCCGTAGCCGCTGCCCCGCAGTTGCCGGTTGCTGCGCCTGCGCCACGCCCAGCTGCTGCGCCTGCCGCTGCGCCGACCAGCGCCGCACCTGCTACGGCTCCGCGTCCTACCGCGCCGGCGCCGGCGTCGCGCGCCATTTCCGGTAACGAATACAGAACCACTGCCAACGATACGCTCTGGGAGATCGCCCAGCGTGTCGGCGGTGGTTCGGTCAATCAGACCATGTTGGCTATTCAGGATCTGAATCCGGATGCCTTCATCGGTGGCAATATCAACCGTATGAAGAGCGGTCAGGTGCTGCGTCTGCCGGACGAACAGCAGATTCGCAGCCGCAGTAATGCCGAGGCGATCACTCAGGTTGCCGAGCAGAATGCCGCCTGGCGCGAAGGCCGTGCTGTCGCTTCGCGTCAGTTGGATGCCACTCGCCGCACCGCGGCGGGCGCTGCGCCGGCGACTGCGGAGGCGGGTGATAGCCTGAAGCTGGTCGCTGCTGAGGCAGGTCAGTCCACTCGCGGTAGCGATACCGGTGCGGCTGGCAGCAAGGCACTGGCCGACAAGCTGGCAGTGACTCAGGAAAGCCTGGATTCGACTCGTCGTGAGAACGCCGAGCTGCAGAGTCGCGTAGGTGACCTGCAAAGCCAGCTGGACAAGCTGCAGCGTCTGGTGGAGCTGAAGGACAGCCAGTTGGCCAAGTTGCAGGCCGACCTGTCGGCAACGCCCGCGGCGCCCGCTACAACGGAAGAGCCGTCTGCGGAAACTCCGGCAGCAGCGCCTGAGGCCGAACCGCCCGCTGTGGAGGAGGCGGCCACTCCGCCGACTACGCCGCCTGAGGAGGCAGCGCCTGACTACAACTATTCCGAGGAGCCGGCTGCGTCTGTCGAGGACAGCGCCGCCGCAACCCAACAGCCGGCCAGTGAGCCGGCTGCTGCCGTTGAACCAGCCGCCCCGGCCAAGCCGGCCGAAGCAGCCAAACCTGCTGCACCTGCACCTGCACCGGCCCCACAGGGTTTTATTGATGACCTGATGGCTAACCCGATGACGCTGGGTCTGGCCGGTGGTGGGGCGCTTCTGCTTCTGTTGGTCGGCCTGATGGCGCTGTCGCGCCGCAACGCCCAGAAAGAGTCCGAGCTGCAAGATGAGTTGGCCGACGACCTGTCTCAGGAGCAGGCATTTGCCTCCGACCTGGATATGCCTGAAGACAGTTTCGCTGGCCTCGACGACGAGCCTGTGCAGGCCGCCCAGGCCGCTGGCGAGGAACGTGTCACGGCGCAGACTGGCGACGCGTTGGGCGAGGCTGATATCTACATTGCTTACGGGCGCTTCAATCAAGCGGCCGAACTGCTGCAGAACGCGATCAATGACGAGCCACACCGTGCCGATCTGCGTCTGAAGTTGATGGAAGTCTACGCCGAGCTGGGTGACCGCGAAGGCTTTGCCCGTCAGGATAATGAGCTGCGCGAGATCGGCGGGGTGAATGCTGAAGCCGAGCAGCTGAAATCCAAGTATCCAGCGATCGCAGCCTTCGCAGGTGCGGGTGCCGCAGCTGCCGCTGCCTCCGTCGATGACGACATGGGCGACTTCAGTCTGGATGACCTCAGCCTGGATGAGCCGACCGCAGAAGCGCCTGCTTCCACCGGCGGTGATCTGGATGATGCCTTCGATCTGAGCCTCGACGACCTCGAGGCCGATCTGGAGAGTGATGTTCAGTCGGCCAAGGCTGAGCAAGCGCCGTTGTCGCTGGATGATGATCTGGACTTCGGTCTGGTCGATGAGCCTGCCGCGCCGGCAGCTTCTGCCGACGACGATCTGGGCTTCGATCTCGCTTTGGATGATGACAAGGTTGAGCTGTCCCAGCCGTCCAACGATCTGTCCGCGTTCAGCCTGGATCTGGATGAGGCGACTCCGGCAGTCAGCGATGAAGCTGATGATTTCCTGTTGAGCCTCGATGACGATGCACCGCTGAACCAGCCGACCGACGATCTTTCCGATCTGAGCCTCGATCTGGCTGAAGAAGCGCCATCTGCCAATCTCGATCTGCCGGCTGACTTTGACCTCTCGCTCGAAGATGAAACTCCTGCTCAGCCGGCTGTTGCACCTGACAGCTTCGCCGCGCAGCTGGATGAAGTGACCGCTGAGCTGGATCAGCTGTCGACTGACTTCGAAGAGCCGCAAGCAGCTCCGCTGGCGCCGGCCAGCAGCCTGTCCGCTGATCTGGATGGCGATGATGACTTCGACTTCCTGTCCGGTACCGATGAAACCGCGACCAAGCTGGATCTGGCTCGGGCTTACATAGACATGGGCGACACCGAAGGTGCGCGCGACATTCTTGATGAAGTGATTGCCGAAGGCAGCGATGCCCAGCAGCAGGAAGCTCGCGAGATGATTGCCAAGATGGTTTGATTGATAGATGTCTGACGCAGTACCTGTAGCGGCCGCCGAAATGGCGGCCGCTGGCTTTTTCAGAATCGCCCTGGGCCTCGAATACAAGGGCGCACGTTATCGCGGATTCCAGCGCCAGGGCGCGAATGTTCCGTCGATCCAGGGGCACCTGGAAAATGCCTTGTCCAAGGTCGCCGGTGGTGCCCCGGTCAGCATTCTGTGCGCAGGGCGTACCGATGCCTCTGTGCATTCCAGTGGTCAGGTGGTGCATTTCGATACCACTGTCGAGCGTTCGCTGCACGCGTGGATCATGGGTGCCAACATGAATTTGCCCGGTGACATCAGCGTGACCTGGGCGAAGGTGATGCCGGCGCACTTTCATGCACGCTTCTCGGCCATGGCGCGACGTTACCGCTACGTGATCTACAACGATCCGATTCGTCCGGCGCACATGGCCGAGGAAGTCACCTGGAATCATCGACCGCTGAATGTGGCGCGCATGCGTGAAGCGGCCCTGGCGCTGGTCGGCACCCATGATTTCAGCGCCTTCCGGGCAACCCGCTGCCAGGCCAAGTCACCGATCAAGACCGTGCACCACCTGCAACTGATCGAGCATGGCCGCTTCATCGTGCTGGATATCCGCGCCAATGCTTTTCTGCATCATATGGTGCGTAACATCGCCGGTGTGTTGATGACCATTGGTGCGGGCGAGCGGCCGCCGGAATGGGCGCGCGAGGTGCTCGAGCGGGGCGATCGACATAGTGGGGGAGTGACGGCGCACCCCTACGGTCTATACCTGATACAGGTCGATTACCCGGAGGAGTTCGAATTGCCACAGCGCTATCTCGGGCCGCATTTTCTCTCCGGCCTGCCGGACGTGCGACAGCCATAACCCTTTGTTACCATCCGAGCCCGGATGGCGAGAGGTATGAACGTGACGGTCGTACGTAGCAAGATTTGCGGGATCACCCGCATCGAGGATGTTCTGGCAGCGGTGGAGGCGGGAGCCGACGCCATTGGTCTGGTGTTCTACGGGAAAAGCCCGCGAGCAGTCAGCATCGAGCAGGCCGCAGCTATCCTGCAGGCGTTACCGCCGTTCGTGACCAGTGTCGGGCTGTTCGTCGACATGCCGCGCGACGAGCTGCAGCAGTTGTTGCAGCGCCTGCCGTTGGATCTGCTGCAGTTTCACGGTGATGAGTCGCCGGCCGACTGTGAAGGCCATGGCCGCCCCTATATCAAGGCGCTGCGGGTTCGCCCTGGTGAGGATGTGGCGGCCGCCATGGCGCCCTACGCTGGTGCGCAGGGTATTCTGCTGGATACCTTCGTCGAGGGCGTGCCGGGTGGTACGGGCGCTTCGTTCGATTGGTCGCTGGTGCCTGAAGATGCCGCCAAGCCAATCATCCTGGCCGGCGGCCTGGATGCAGACAATGTCGCGGCGGCGATTCGCCAGGTGCGTCCCCATGCCGTGGATGTCAGTGGCGGGGTAGAGGCCAGTAAAGGCATAAAGGATGCAGGCAAGATTCGTGCATTCGTGCGGGCAGTGCGTGATGCACGATGTGACGGCGATTGAAGCAGGGCCGTCAATTAGCCTGTCACGCCGCCATGGCTCGTTTCGACGGGCGCTGGGTGCGGCAGAAAAGAATTGCTGGAGATGGGCGTTTCACGATGAGGCGTTCATCCGAACCAACGGTTATGGAGAAATGACAGCATGAGCAACTGGTTGGTAGACAAACTCATTCCCTCGATCATGCGTTCCGAGGTGAAGAAGAGCTCTGTGCCCGAGGGCCTGTGGCATAAATGTCCGTCCTGTGATGCCGTGCTCTACCGTCCTGAGCTGGAAAAGACACTTGATGTCTGCCCCAAGTGCAATCACCACATGCGTATCGGCGCTCGTGCGCGTATCGACCTCTTCCTCGATGCCGAAGGGCGTGAGGAGATCGGTGCCGATCTCGAGCCGGTCGACCGCCTGAAATTCCGCGACAGCAAGAAATACAAGGATCGTCTGGCCGGTGCGCAGAAGCAGACTGGCGAGAAAGACGCGCTGATCTCCATGAGCGGCACCCTCGAAGGTATGCCGATCGCCGTTTGCGCCTTCGAGTTCTCCTTCATGGGCGGCTCCATGGGCGCCATCGTTGGCGAGCGTTTCGTTCAGGCGGCCAATGTCGCGCTGGAAAAACGCTGTCCGCTGGTGTGCTTCTCCGCTTCCGGCGGCGCGCGCATGCAGGAAGCGCTGATCTCGCTGATGCAGATGGCCAAGACTTCCGCCGCGCTGGCGCGCCTGCGTGAAGAAGGCCTGCCGTTCATCTCCGTGCTGACTGACCCGGTCTATGGCGGTGTTTCCGCCAGTCTGGCGATGCTTGGTGATGTCATCGTGGCCGAGCCGAAGGCGCTGATCGGTTTTGCCGGCCCGCGCGTGATCGAGCAGACCGTGCGCGAGAAGCTGCCAGAAGGCTTCCAGCGTAGCGAGTTCCTGCTGGAACATGGCGCCATCGACATGATCATTTCGCGCAATGAACTGCGTCCGCGCCTGGCGCGTCTGCTTGCGCAAATGATGAATCGTCCCTCTCCGGTTTCCCTGCCGGCCACTGCATGACCGAACGTAGCCTGGGCGAGTGGCTCGCCTACCTCGAGCAGTTGCATCCATCGGCCATCGACATGGGGCTGGAGCGCTCGCGTGAGGTGGCGCAGCGGCTCGGCCTGGGCAAACCTGCGCCATTGGTGGTTACCGTCACCGGTACCAATGGCAAGGGCTCTACCTGCGCCTTTCTCGCCAGCCTGATCGCAGCCCAGGGGCAGCGTGTCGGTGTCTACAGTTCACCGCACCTGCTGCGTTACAACGAGCGTGTGTTGCTTGATGGGCGCGAGGCGAGCGATGAAGAGCTGTGTCAGGCTTTCGCGGCGGTCGAGGCCGCGCGTGGTGAAATTTCCCTGACCTATTTCGAGATGGGTACGCTGGCGGCCTTCTGGCTGTTCGAGCGTGCTCAGCTGGATGCCGTGGTGCTCGAAGTAGGCCTCGGTGGACGCCTGGATGCGGTGAATCTGGTCGATGCCGATCTGGCCCTGATCACCAGCATTGGCCTGGATCACGCGGACTGGCTGGGCGATACCCGTGAATCGGTCGCCTTCGAAAAGGCCGGGATCATGCGTGCTGGCATGCCCGCATTGTGCGGTGATCTCGACCCGCCGCAGCCCTTGTTGGAGCAGGCGGTGACTTTGGACACGCCGTTGTTCCTGCGTGGTCGTGACTATGATCTGAATGTGCAGGCGCAGGACTGGTCCTGGTATGGCCTCGATGCAAAAGGCCAGGTGCTGCGACTGGAGCAGCTGCCGCTTCTTGATCTGCCAATGGAAAACGCGGCGCTGGCGTTGCAGGCCTATGCGCTTCTGCCGCTGCCGTGGAATCACCAGCAGATCGTTCAGGCCCTGCTCGCCACGCGGGTAACCGGGCGTCTGGATCGTCGTGCGCTGGATTGGCGAGGCAAGTCACTCACACTGTTGCTCGATGTTGGGCATAATCCTCATGCCGCCGATTATCTGGCGCAGCGCCTGGAGAGTCGCCCGTTGATCGGGCGGCGTTGGGCGGTGTTCGGTTTGTTGGCCGACAAGGATCTGCCCGGCGTGGTGTCGCCGCTTCTGAGTCTGGTTGCTGGCTGGGCCGTGGCGCCGCTGGAAACGCCGCGTTCACGCTCTGCCGATGACCTGGCCGAGCACCTGCGGGGGCAGGGCGCGGTGGTGGTGCAGTACCCGGATGTGCGTACCGCGCTCGATGCGCAGTGCGAGCAGGCGGCAGAGGGTGACGAGATACTGTTGTTCGGATCGTTTTTCTGCGTGGCCGAGGCCCTGGATTGGCTGGCCCGCCCGGCTTGATAAGGGGATTGGGGATGGCAATGCTGGACAGTGGGCTCAAGCAGCGCATGGTCGGTGCTCTGGTGCTGGTGGCGCTGGCAGTGATTTTCCTGCCTATGCTGCTGTCGCGCGAGGATGAGATGCGCCGCGTGGTAGTGGATGCGCCGGCCATGCCGCAAGCGCCGACTGCTGCCGAGATCATCGTGCAGCCTGCCGAGGTCGTCGAGCCAGAGGAGTTGCCGCAGGAGCCGGTTCCCGTCGAAGAGGTGGAGCCTCAGATCGTCGAGGTGCCTGAGCAGCCCAAGCCGACCCCGCCGCCTGTCGCGCAGCAGGGCAAGCCCGATCCGGTCAAGACCGAACAGGCGGCGAGCGCTGCTCCTGCCAAGCCGGAAGGCCGCCTGGACGCCAACAGTCTGCCGATCAGCTGGTCGGTACAATTGGCCAGTTTGTCCAGTCGCGCTGGAGCGGAAAATCTGCAGAAAACGCTGCGCAGTCAGGGCTACAACGCCTATATCCGTACCTTCGACGGCATGAATCGGGTGTTTGTCGGTCCGTTGATCGAGCGCGCCGAGGCCGAGCGTCTGCGTGACCAGCTCAACCGCCAGCACAAACTCAGCGGTTTTGTCGTGCGCTTCCAGCCGGAAGCAGGCTAAGCAAGCAAGGGACTTTGCAGCGACTGGTTACCCGATGCGCCGGGCTCTGCTAAAATGCTCCGCCTTTTCCGCTGGTAGGCCGCACCGTGGTATTCACCTGGGTCGATTGGGCGATCATCGCCGTCATCGCCATTTCTAGTTTGATCAGTCTGAAGCGCGGCTTCGTCAAGGAAGCCCTGTCGCTGCTGACCTGGATCATCGCAGGTGTGGTCGCCTGGATGTTCGGTGGCGCACTGGCCCAGCATCTCGTCGAATTTATCGAAACGCCTTCCGCGCGGGTGATTGCAGCCTGTGCCATTCTCTTCATCGCCACCTTGCTGGTGGGCGCCCTGGTCAATTTCCTCATTGGTGAGCTGATTCGCGTGACTGGCCTGTCCGGTACCGACCGTTTTCTCGGCATGGTATTCGGCGCCGCACGTGGTGGTTTGTTGGTGGTGCTGCTGGTCGGGCTGATCAGCCTGGCGCCAGTGGAGCAGGATACGTGGTGGCAACAGTCGCAACTGGTGCCGCATTTTCTGATGGTCGCCGACTGGTCGAAGAACCTCATTCTGGGGTGGTCCGATCAGTGGTTTACCGGTGGATCGGCTCACCCAGCTGATCTGCTTTAAAAGAGTGACCGCTGCGGAGTAACCGCTGCATCGGTCGCTGAATTAGCCTGAACTATCTAGCAGGGGTCGTGGCACATGTGTGGCATCGTCGGTATCGTCGGTAAATCGAACGTCAATCAGGCGCTGTATGACGGGCTCACCGTCCTCCAGCACCGCGGCCAGGATGCTGCCGGTATTGTCACCAGCCATGATGGCCGCCTGTTCCTGCGCAAGGACAACGGCCTGGTACGTGACGTGTTCCAGCAGCGCCACATGCAGCGCCTGGTTGGCCATATGGGCATTGGCCATGTGCGCTACCCGACTGCTGGTAGCTCCAGCTCGGCCGAAGCTCAGCCGTTCTACGTCAACTCGCCCTACGGCATCACCCTGGCGCACAACGGCAACCTGACCAACGTCGAGCAGTTGGCCAAGGAAATCTACGAGTCCGATCTGCGTCACGTGAACACCAATTCCGATTCGGAAGTGCTGCTCAACGTGTTCGCCCATGAGCTGGCCCAGCGCGGCAAGCTGCAGCCGACCGAAGAAGATGTGTTCGCCGCCGTTACCCACGTGCACGAGCGCTGCCTGGGCGGTTACGCCGTCGTGGCGATGATCACCGGTTATGGCATCGTCGGCTTCCGCGACCCCAACGGCATTCGTCCGATCGTCTTCGGCCAGCGCCATACCGATGAAGGTGTCGAGTACATGATCGCGTCCGAGAGCGTATCGCTGGACGTGCTCGGCTTCACCCTGATCCGCGACCTGGCGCCGGGCGAGGCGGTCTACATCACCGAAGAAGGCAAGCTGTTCACCCGTCAGTGCGCGGCCAACCCGCAGTACGCGCCCTGCATCTTCGAGCACGTTTACCTGGCGCGCCCGGACTCGATCATGGACGGTATCTCGGTGTACAAGGCGCGTCTGCGCATGGGCGAGAAGCTGGCCGACAAGATCCTGCGCGAGCGTCCGGATCATGACATCGACGTGGTCATCCCGATTCCTGACACCAGCCGTACCGCGGCGCTGGAGCTGGCCAATCACCTGGGCGTGAAATTCCGCGAAGGTTTCGTCAAGAATCGCTACATCGGCCGTACCTTCATCATGCCCGGCCAGGCGGCGCGCAAGAAATCCGTACGGCAGAAGCTCAACGCCATCGAGCTGGAATTCCGCGGCAAGAACGTGATGCTGGTGGACGACTCCATCGTCCGTGGCACCACCTGCAAGCAGATCATTCAGATGGCCCGCGAGGCCGGCGCGAAGAATGTCTACTTCTGCTCGGCAGCCCCGGCGGTGCGCTACCCGAACGTCTACGGCATCGACATGCCCAGCGCTCATGAGCTGATCGCCCACGGCCGCAGCACCGAGGAGGTCTGCGAGCTGATCGGTGCCGACTGGCTGGTTTATCAAGACCTGCCGGACCTGATCGAAGCGGTCAGCGGCAGCAAGAAAATCAAGATCGACAACTTCGACTGTGCGGTATTCGACGGCAAGTATGTCACCGGTGACGTCGACGAGGCCTACCTGGACAAGATCGAGCAGGCGCGCAACGATGCCAGCAAGGTCAAGTCGCAGGCAGTCAGCGCGATCATCGATCTGTACAACAATTGATTCGAGCGGGCAGGGCAGCGGTCCTGCCTGGGCTGTTTTCGTGAGGAAGCGATATGACTCTGGAATGGGAAGCCGGCAGGCTCGACAGCGACCTGGATGGCGTAGGCTTCGACACCCTGGCGGTGCGTGCCGGCCAGCACCGTTCGCCTGAGGGCGAGCATGGCGAAGCGTTGTACCTGACGTCCAGTTACGTGTTCCGCACCGCTGCCGATGCCGCTGCGCGCTTTGCTGGTGAAGTGCCGGGCAACGTCTATTCGCGCTACACCAACCCAACCGTGCGCACTTTCGAGGAGCGCATTGCCGCACTGGAAGGCGCCGAGCAGGCTGTAGCCACTGCCTCCGGCATGTCGGCGATCCTCGCCATCGTCATGAGCCTGTGCAGTGGCGGCGACCATGTGCTGGTGTCACGCAGTGTGTTCGGCTCCACCATCAGCCTGTTCGAGAAGTACCTCAAGCGTTTCGGCATCGAGGTGGATTACGTGCCGCTGGCCGATCTGGAGGCCTGGCAGGGCGCGTTCAAACCTAATACCAAGCTGCTGTTCGTCGAATCGCCATCCAACCCGCTGGCCGAACTGGTGGATATCGCCGCACTGGCGGAGATCGCCCATGCCCGCGGCGCACTGCTGGCGGTGGACAACTGCTTCTGCACGCCGGCTCTGCAGCAGCCGCTGAAGCTCGGCGCCGATATCGTCATGCATTCGGCGACCAAGTACATCGACGGCCAGGGCCGTGGCCTGGGCGGTGTGGTGGCGGGGCGTAGCGAGCAGATGAAGGAAGTGGTCGGTTTCCTGCGTACCGCAGGCCCCACCCTCAGCCCGTTCAACGCCTGGATGTTCGTCAAGGGCCTGGAAACCCTGCGCATCCGTATGTGTGCGCAGAGTGAGAGTGCGATGCAGCTGGCGCTGTGGCTGGAGCAGCAGCCGCAGGTCGAGCGCGTGTATTACGCGGGGCTGCCCAGCCATCCGCAGCACGAGCTGGCGAAAAAGCAGCAGAGCGCCTTCGGTGCGGTGGTCAGTTTCGAAGTCAGGGGTGGCCGTGATGCCGCCTGGAAGGTGATCGATGCCACACGCGTCATCTCCATCACCACCAACCTCGGCGATACCAAGACCACCGTTGCCCATCCGGCTACCACCTCCCATGGCCGCCTGACGCCGCAGGAGCGTGCCAACGCCGGTATTCGCGACAACCTGATCCGCGTCGCTGTGGGCCTGGAAGAGCTGGAAGACCTCAAGGCGGATCTGGCGCGCGGCCTGGCTGCGCTCTGAGCATGCTGGAGTGGGGGACGAATGACACGCCCAACAACGGGCGTGTCGCCCTGGTCACCGGAGCTGCTCGCGGGATCGGCCTGGGTATCAGTGCCTGGCTGATCACCGAGGGTTGGCAGGTGGTGTTGGCCGACGTCGACCGCGAGCGTGGCTCCAGGGTGGCACGTGCTTTGGGTGATAACGCCTGGTTCGTGGCCATGGATGTAGCCAAGGAGGATCAGGTAAGCCTCGGTGTCGCCGAGGTGCTCGGTCAGTTCGGGCGTCTCGATGCGTTGGTATGCAATGCGGCTATCTCCGATCCGCACACGCCGCCGCTGGAGTCGCTCGACGTCAAGCGCTGGAATCGTCTGCTGGCGGTCAACCTGACCGGCGCCATGCTGCTGGCCAAGCATTGCGCGCCATATTTGCGTGGGCATCGCGGCGCCATCGTCAATATCGCCTCCACCCGCGCCAGCCAGTCCGAGGCCGATTGCGAGGCATACGCCGCGAGCAAGGGCGGGTTGGTTGCGCTCACTCACGCGCTGTCGATCAGCCTGGGCCCGGAGGTGCGGGTCAACTGCGTCAGCCCAGGCTGGATCGACTCTCGCGACCCGTCGCAGCAGCGCCTGGAGCCGCTGTCGGTGTTCGACCACGCACAGCATCCGGTCGGCCGTGTGGGCACGGTGGAAGATGTCGCGGCGCAGGTCGCCTGGCTGCTCTCCGATGCGGCGGGTTTCGTCACCGGGCAGGAGTTCGTCATCGACGGCGGCATGAGCCGCAAGATGATCTATCAGGATTGAATGCCTGTGGGAGCGAGCTCTGCTCGCGGAACGTGGCCTTGAAGCCTTCGCGAGCAGAGCTCGCTCCTACGGATTCGACAGAAACGAAAAGGCTCCCGAAGGAGCCTTTTTCATATCTGGCCGAACTACATGTTGGGGTAATTCGGGCCCCCGGTGCCTTCCGGGGCAACCCAGGTGATGTTCTGGGCCGGGTCCTTGATGTCGCAGGTCTTGCAGTGCACGCAGTTCTGCGCGTTGATCTGGAACTTCTTCTCGCCGTCTTCCTGCGTCACCACTTCGTATACGCCGGCCGGGCAGTAGCGTTGCGCCGGTTCGTCGTACAGCGGCAGGTTCTTCGCCAGCGGAATGCTCGGGTCGGTGAGCTTCAGGTGGCAGGGCTGCTCTTCTTCGTGGTTGGTGTTGGAGAGGAATACCGAGCTCAGTTTGTCGAAGCTCAGTTTGCCGTCCGGTTTCGGGTAGGCGATCTTTGCGCACTCGGCTGCCGGCTTCAGGCAGGCGTAATCCGGCTTGTTGTCGTGCAGGGTGAAGGGCGCCTTGCCGCCGAAGATGTTCTGGTCCAGCCAGTTGATGCCACCGCCGACGATGGCGCCGTATTTGTGGATGGCCGCACCGAAGTTACGGCTGCGGAACAGTTCGTCATAAAGCCAGCTAGCCTTGAAGCCATCCACATAGTTGTTCAGCTCATCGCCACCTTCGCGGCCGGCTGCCAGGGCTTCGGCGATGGCGTCGGCAGCGAGCATGCCGGACTTCATCGCAGTGTGGCTGCCCTTGATCTTGGCGAAGTTCAGGGTGCCGAGGTCACAGCCGATCAGGGCGCCGCCCGGGAAGACCATCTTCGGCAGCGAATTCAGGCCGCCCTTGCTGATGGCGCGTGCGCCGTAGGCAACGCGCTTGCCACCTTCCAGGTACTGGGCAATCACCGGGTGGTGCTTGTAGCGCTGGAATTCGTCGAACGGCGACAGGTGCGGGTTGGCATAGGACAGATCGATGATCAGACCCACCACGACCTGGTTGTTCTCCAGGTGGTAGAGGAAGGAGCCACCGGTATTTTCGGTGCCCATGATGTCCATCGGCCAGCCGGCAGTGTGCACCACCAGGCCTTGTTCATGCTTGGCCGGGTCGATGTCCCAGATTTCCTTGATGCCGATGCCGTAGTGCTGGGCGTCGGCTTCGCTGTCGAGGTTGTATTTCTTGATCAGTTGTTTGCCGATGTGGCCACGGCAGCCTTCGGCGAACAGGGTGTACTTGGCACGCAGTTCCATGCCGGGGGTGTAGTAGCCTTCCTTGGGGTTGCCTTCACGGTCGACACCCAGATCACCGGTGACGATGCCGCGTACCACGCCACTCTCGTCGATCAGCGCTTCCTGAGCGGCGAAGCCCGGGTAGATCTCGACGCCCAGGTTCTCGGCCTGCTGGGCCAGCCAGCGGCACAGGTTGCCCAGGGAAATGATGTAATTGCCTTCGTTGTGCATGGTTTTCGGCACAAAGAAGTCAGGAATTCGGGTAGCCTTGTCAGCGTCGCGCAACAGGTAGATGTCATCGCGCTTGACCGGGGTGTTCAGCGGGGCGCCGAGTTCTTTCCAGTCGGGGAAGAGTTCGTTCAGGGCGCGCGGTTCGAACACCGCACCAGAGAGGATGTGAGCGCCAACTTCGGAGCCTTTCTCGACCACGCAGACGCTGATCTCCTGACCCGCTTCAGCGGCTTTCTGCTTCAGTCGGCAGGCGGCGGACAGTCCGGACGGGCCGGCGCCGACGATGACGACGTCGAACTCCATAAATTCGCGTTCCACAGGCTATCTCCTACTCAAGGCTCTTCGATATTTTATGTTGGAGGGCGCGGCTCGCTCCCTAAGCACGGCGTGGGCATTATATCTACACCCTCTCAGTGGGCCAATACAAACGTTTGTTTGAATTTTCTGTAGGCCTGTTAGAATCGTACTACATCGCGGATGACCGGCCAGTTCGCTGTATTGACCGGGCCAGGCCGCGGGGTCAAGATACGGGCGGTTTTGCGCTCGCCGTCTGAGCTGAAAGGTTGGTTGCGGCCGATTTTGCATCACCGGCCAGGCTCGCCTTGGCGACATTCTTATTCACCGGAGAGTAACGAGGAATCCATGAAGGTTCTTGTAGCTGTCAAACGAGTGGTTGACTACAACGTCAAGGTTCGCGTCAAGGCGGACAACAGCGGCGTCGACCTCGCCAACGTCAAGATGTCCATGAACCCCTTCTGCGAAATCGCCGTGGAAGAAGCCGTACGCCTGAAGGAGAAAGGCGTGGCGAGCGAAATCGTCGTCGTCTCCATCGGCCCGGCTACCGCCCAGGAGCAACTGCGCACCGCGCTGGCTCTGGGTGCCGACCGTGCCATCCTGGTCGAATCCAATGACGAGCTGAACTCCCTGGCCGTGGCCAAGCTGCTCAAGGCAGTGGTCGACAAGGAGCAGCCGCAGCTGGTGATCATGGGCAAGCAGGCCATCGACAGCGACAACAACCAGACCGGCCAGATGCTGGGCGCCCTGACTGGCTTCGGCCAAGGCACCTTCGCCTCCAAGGTCGAAGTGGCTGGCGACAAGGTCAACGTTACCCGTGAGATCGATGGCGGTCTGCAGACCGTTGCGCTGAACCTGCCGGCGATCGTCACCACTGACCTGCGTCTGAACGAGCCGCGCTACGCGTCGCTGCCGAACATCATGAAGGCCAAGAAGAAGCCGCTGGAAACCGTTACCCCGGACGCTCTGGGCGTTTCCACCGCCTCCACCGTCAAGACCCTGAAAGTCGAAGCGCCGGCTGCTCGCAGCGCTGGCATCAAGGTCAAGTCCGTGGCTGAACTGGTCGAGAAACTGAAGAACGAGGCGAAGGTAATCTAAATGACTATCCTGGTTATCGCTGAACACACCAATGCCGCTCTGGCTGCCGCGACCCTGAACACCGTTGCTGCTGCACAGAAGATCGGTGGCGACATTCACGTTCTGGTAGCCGGTGCCAACGCTGGCGCTGCTGCCGAAGCCGCGGCCAAGATCGCTGGCGTGGCCAAGGTCCTGGTTGCCGACAACGCTGCCTATGCCAACCAACTGCCGGAGAACGTCGCTCCGCTGGTAGCCGAACTCGGCAAGGGCTACAGCCACATCCTGGCGGCCGCGACCAGCAACGGCAAGAACATCCTGCCGCGCGTCGCTGCTGCTCTGGACGTCGATCAGATCTCCGAGATCATCGCCGTTGAAAGCGCCGACACCTTCAAGCGTCCGATCTATGCCGGTAACGCCATCGCCACCGTGCAGTCCTCGGCTGCCATCAAGGTGATCACCGTGCGTAGCACCGGTTTCGACGCTGCTGCTGCCGAAGGCGGCAGCGCTGCCGTTGAAGCCGTTTCCGGCCCGGCTGACGCCGGCAAGTCCGCCTTCGTTGGCGAAGAACTGGCCAAGTCCGACCGTCCGGAACTGACCGCTGCCAAGATCGTCGTTTCTGGCGGCCGTGGCATGGGCAATGGCGACAACTTCAAGCACCTGTACGCCCTGGCCGACAAGCTGGGCGCTGCCGTCGGTGCTTCCCGCGCTGCCGTCGACGCCGGCTTCGTGCCGAACGACATGCAGGTCGGTCAGACCGGCAAGATCGTTGCGCCGCAGCTGTACATCGCCGTCGGTATCTCCGGCGCGATCCAGCACCTGGCCGGTATGAAGGACTCCAAGGTGATCGTTGCGATCAACAAGGACGAAGAGGCGCCGATCTTCCAGGTGGCTGACTACGGCCTGGTCGCCGACCTGTTCGAAGCTGTACCGGAGCTGGAGAAGTCGGTCTAAGCCGCTTTTCCCGCAACGAAAAAACCCGCTCACCAGAGCGGGTTTTTTATTGCCTGCGTGTGCTCGGTGTCACTTCAGGCCTTCTAGAAACTGCCGGTAGAGCAGGGCGCTTTCTTCGGGGCGCTCGAGCATGGGGGCATGGCCGACGTTGTCCATGACCACCACGCTGGATTTGCCTAGCAGCGGTTGCATGACGTCGATGCTGGATACATCCAGCACCCGGTCCTGTTTACCCCAGAGCAGCAGAGTGGGGGCCTGGATTTTCGCCAGCTCTGGCTCCAATGGGATGGCGCGCTCCACCAATTGCTTGAATACCCGTTCATAGTGCGCAGCCTTGGCCATGGAGCGCTCGCCCAGATATCGCTTGAGCGACTCGGGCAGATAGGGTGGTTCGACGAAGATGAACTGCAGCAGATTGTCGAAATCCTGCGGTTGCTTGACCACCAGTGGATTGGGCGCACCACTGGTCAGCAATCGATACAGTTCGCTCTTGTGCGGGCTGTCGATTCCGGCGTTGGCCAATAGCGCCAGCGAACGAACACGATCCGGGTAGCGTGCCGCGAAGAGTGCGGCAATGTGTCCACCCATCGAATTGCCCAGCAGATGAGCCTGCTGAATGCCCATGGCATCGAGAATATCCGCCAGCCGTTCAGCCTGGGTGCCGACATCGTAGCTGCCGGGTGGCAGGTCGCTGTCGCCGAAGCCGGGCAGGTCCAATGCGATGACACGGTAGTCCTTGGTCAGGTGGCGAGAAAAACGCAGCCAGTTATCCTTATCTGCAGCGAAACCGTGGAGCAACACCAGGGTTTCGCCACTCGCCGGTCCTCCCTGATAGTAATGGATGTTAAGATCGCGGACAGATAGTCGCTCGTGACTGAGCCCGGCGCGCTGTTGTTCTATCAGGCGCAGGCTGGTCAACTGAGCGGCGGGAAAGAAGTACAGCGTTGCTGAGGCGGCGAGAAGCAGTAGCAGCAAAGCGAGCAGCAGTTTTTTCATGGCGCGTCCTTATCGCGAACTGGCGGCGCCACTAAGCTAGCATGAACACAGAGGGTGCCGGGGTGCCAAGCTCATCCTGCCAATCAACGCATAAACCGAGAGTAGCCAATGCCTGAGCGTTGTCTGTTTAAGTCGCTGTTGCTGTGGTGCGCCCTGGTCGTTATGCCGACTGCAGCCCTGGCCGTTGGTAAATGCGAGCGCCTGGTGGCGACCGGTAATCCGGAATATCCCCCCTATCTTTGGCGTGATCCGCATAATCCGCAGCAGCTGATCGGCGCCAATGCCGATCTGCTCAAACACCTGGCAAATGAACTCGGTGTGGTGGTTGACGTGATCTACACCGGGCCTTGGTCGCGAGCGCAGGATGAGGTGCGTACCGGGCGTGTCGATCTGCTTGCAGGGGCCTTTATCACCCTGCCGCGGTTGGAGCACATGGATTACGTGCACCCTGCGTTCTTCTATACGCCCAGCGTGGTCTGGGTGCGCAAGGGCGAAGCATTTCCCTACGGTAGCTGGATCGACCTGCAGGGGCATACTGGCGACACCCTGGTGGGCAACAGTTTTGGTCAGCAGTTCGATACCTTCGCCAAGCAGAACCTGAAGCTCGAGGGCGTCTCCAGCTTGACTCAGGCGTTCCAGAAGTTGCTGCTTGGCCGCACCGACTATGTGCTCTACGAGCGTTACCCTGGCCTGGCGCTCGCCGAGACGCTGGGTATGGACGATGATCTGGAGGTGCTGGACCCGCCGATTTCCAGCGAAGGCCTCTACCTTACCCTGTCGCATAATTCGGCGTGCAACGAGCCCTGGCTACGCGGCCAGCTGGCGCGAAAGATGACAGAAATGGTCGCCGCCGGGCTGCCTGAGCAGTTCCTGCAACGCAATCTGGAATTGTGGAAGGCACAGCAGATGCAACCTGATCCGGTTGGCGACGTCACTCAGTAGGAAATTTTCGTGATCAATCGAACCCTTCCCTTGCTGCTGGCGCTGGGCCTGACGGCCTGTGCCAGCGATCCTGCTCCGACCGAGCAGATGCGGCTGACCGAACAGGCGTTGGCGCAGACCAAATCCCTGGGGGTGGTCAGCGAACAGTCCGCGTCACTTCGCCAGGCTGAAGAGAAGTTCGCGCAGGCCCAGGCGGCCATGCAGGACGGTGAAAACAAGCTGGCGCGCCTGTTGGCCGAGCAGGCCGAGCTAGATGCGCGCCTGGCCGAGGCCGAGCACCTCAATGCCAAAGGGCGGGAGCAACTGACCGAACTCAATCAACGCATCGGCCGTCTGCGCCAGCAATTGGGAGCCATGTGATGAAGGCTTTTGGTCATCTGGGCGGCCTGATGCTGGTCGGTACGCTGTTGAGTGGTTGTGCGTCCAGTCAGCTGGCGAGTGAGCAGGCTCTGGAAGAGGCGCGTCTGAGTTTCCAGTCGGTCAAGGAAGATCCCAGCGTGCTGCGTGCCGCACCCAAGGACGTGATTCGCGCAGGCGAATCGCTGGGCCGTGCCGAGCGCCTGTCCAATTACTGGGGCAGTGGCGACGATGTGCGTCATTACGCCTACCTCAGCCAGCGCTATGCCGAGATCGCCCGGCAACACAGCGATATCAGTCTTAACCAGGAACGCGCAGCCAAGCTCGAACTGGAACGCCAGCGTCTGCAGTTGACCCTGCGCGAAGCCAAGCTGATGAGCGTGCAGCAGCACAACGGCTGGTTGGAAGAGCAGATGGTCAGCCTCGCCACCAACGAGACCGAGCGGGGCCTGGTAATGACCCTGGGCGATATGTTGTTCGACGCTGGTCGCGCCGATCTGCAACCAGCAGCCAACCGTACGGTACTCAAGCTCGTGCAGTTCCTGCAGATCAATCCGCAGCGCCGCGTGCGCATCGAGGGCTACACCGACAATACCGGTGATGCCGCCGAGAATCTTGAACTGTCGCGCGCGCGCGCACAGGCTGTGGCCGATCTGCTGGTGGATCTGGGCGTGGAAGCCAAGCGTATTCAGGTCGCCGGTTACGGTGTCGACTTCCCGGTTGCGGAAAATGCGTCAGCACGTGGTCGGGCGCAGAATCGGCGAGTGGAGATCGTCTTTTCTGACGAGCGAGGCCAGCTTGGTGCCGAGCGCTGAGCGAAATGCCTGACAGAACCCCGGCAGAGTCCGGGGTTTTTTATGCACTGAAAATGGCGACGATGCCGTGCATGCTTGGCAAGCAATGACGTAAGGGGAAAACAGATCGTATCTGTGCCGGTACAATTGTGTAGCAATAGGTTACTGTTATGCTCCAATGACCACGGAGGATATCGCCATGACCAATCTGCTGCTCTATCAACGTATCGCCCAGCAGTTGGCCGAAGATATTCGTCGCGGTGTCTACCAGCCTGGCGAGCGCGTGCCTTCGGTGCGCAAGATGAGCGCTCAGCTCAATGTCAGCCACGCCACGGTGTTGCAGGCCTACGCCAACCTCGAAGATCAGGGGTTGATTCGTGCACGCCCGCAATCCGGCTTCTACGTGCACCAGACACCAGCGCTGACCGCGCCGACGCCGGACATCGCCAAGGTCGAGCGACCAGGCCTGGTCACTCGCGCCAGCATCATCAATCAGGTGCTCACCGAGTCTCGCCGCGAGGGCGTATTTCCGCTGGGCGCCGCGGTGCCGCATGTCGATTACCTGCCGGTGCGCGCATTGCACCAGCAACTGGCCAAGGTCACCCGTTTTCACAGCCCGCGCGCCTTTAGCTACATGTTCAGCCCCGGCTTCGAGCCGTTGCGCCGCCAGGTGGCGATCCGCATGCGCGATGCTGGTGTAGTGGTCGATCCGTCCGAGGTGGTGATCACCCATGGCTGCGTCGATGCGCTGCAGATGAGCCTGCGTGTGCTGACCAAGCCGGGCGATCTCATCGCGGTAGAGTCGCCGACCTACTACGGTCTGCTGCAGTTGGCCGATCTGCTTGGGCTCAAGGTCATCGAGATTCCCTGCGACCCGACTACCGGCATCAGCCTTGAAGCGCTACAACTGGCGGCCAACCAGTGGCCGATCAAGGCGCTGGTGCTGACTGCGCGGCTATCCAACCCGCTGGGTGGCACCATCCCCGAGGAGCGTCAGCGTCAGTTGTTGCGCCTGGCCGGCGACTACGATTTCCAGATCGTCGAAGACGATATCTACGGCGAGCTGATGTTCGAACAGGGGCCGACCAAAGCATTGAAGTCGCATGATCGCGACAGCCGGGTGATCTATTGCTCGAGTTTCTCCAAGACGCTGTCGCCCGGTGTGCGTATTGGCTGGATCGTCGCCGGCAAGTATCAGGACGAGATCCAGCGGCTGCAGACCTTTTCCACCCATTCGGCGTGCAGCGTCACCCAGATGGCCGTGGCGGCTTATCTGGAGAACGGGGGCTATGACCGCCATCTGCGGCATATTCGCCAGGAGTACCGCAAGAACCTCAATGCCTTCCAGCTGGCGGTGCAGCAGTACTTTCCGGTCGGCACGCAGATGACCCGGCCCAAGGGCGGCTTCATTCTCTGGGTCAGCCTGCCGGCGCGGGTCAATACCAAGGATCTGCACGTGCGCGCGCTGCAGCAGGGCATCTCGATCGCACCGGGGCTGATCTTCAGCAACACCGAGCAGTTCAATCATTGCGTGCGGCTCAACTGTGGCATTCCATGGAACCGCGAGGCGGAGAGGGCGCTGATGACCCTTGGGATGCTGGCCACGCAGCTGTGCCAGGAGGCGGGCGGTTCCTGGGAAGGTTGAGAAAGCACGTCCTGGGTTAACCCGTTTCATCGAAGTGCTGCGTCTACCTGAGCGAAGGTCTCGTGCCATTGCTCAGGAGGTGCACCATGTCCATTTATTCCTCGTTGCTCGTTCGCCCATTCGCCGTCGGTTTTTCCGTGAGCACCTTGCTGCTCGCCGCCTGCAGCGCCTCTGGCCCGGAGCCGGAAGCCCAGGCCAATTCGGAGCCGGCGGCGACACTCGTCCGTGAACGTCTGGCTGCGCCTGTAGCAGCCGAGATGCCTGCTGCTGCCAGCCAGAAGCGCATGTCGACCCTGGTTTACGCGCCGTCGCCCATCGCCGATGTCCTGCCGCCGGGCTACCGTGACGAGTCGCGCGAGCAATACCAGGCTTATGCCGATAATCCGGTGTTCGCGGTTGCCGAGACCCCGGTATCCACCTTCAGCATCGACGTCGACACAGGTAGCTACGCCAACGTGCGGCGCTTCCTCAATGGCGGGCAACTGCCACCGAAGGACGCCGTGCGTCTGGAGGAACTGGTCAACTACTTTCCCTACGCCTACCCGTTGCCGCAGGCCGATGCGCCTTTCGGCGTCAGCACCGAACTGGCGGTGACGCCATGGAACCCGCAGACACGCCTGCTGCGCATCGCCATCAAGGCGTCGGATCGCAGCGTGGAGGAGCTGGCGCCGGCCAACCTGGTGTTTCTGGTCGATGTCTCCGGCTCGATGCATCGCCGTGAAGGCCTGCCCATGGTGCAGGGCACCCTGAAATTGCTGCTCGAGCAGTTGCGCCCGCAGGATCGCGTCTCGCTGGTCACCTATGCCGGTGACAGCCAGGTGGTGCTCGATTCCACGCCCGGCAGCGACAAGGCGAAGATCCGTGCAGCCATCGACCAACTCAGCGCCGGTGGTTCGACGGCAGGGGAGTCGGGCATCCAGCTGGCCTACCAGCAGGCGGGCAAGCACCTAATCGATGGCGGCATCAATCGCATCCTGCTGGCCACTGATGGCGACTTCAACGTCGGCATCAGCGACTTCGACAGCCTCAAGCAATTGGCCGCCGACAAGCGCAAGAGCGGCGTCTCGCTGACCACCCTGGGTTTTGGCGTGGACAACTACAACGAGCGCCTGATGGAGCAACTGGCCGACGCCGGTAACGGCAACTACGCCTACATCGACAACCTGCGCGAGGCACGCAAGGTGCTGGTGGATCAGCTCGGCTCGACCCTGGCCACCGTGGCGAGCGACGTGAAACTGCAACTGGAATTCAACCCGAGCGAGGTCAGCGAGTACCGCCTGCTGGGCTACGAAAACCGTGCGCTCAAGCGCGAGGACTTCAGTAACGACAAGGTCGATGCCGGTGATATTGGCGCCGGTCACACCGTCACCGCGCTCTATGAGATTGTCCCGGCGGGCGGTAAAGGCTGGTTGGAGCCACTGCGTTATCAGGCCAATGCCCAGCCCGCGAGCAAGAGTGGCGAGCTGGCCTGGTTGCGGATTCGCTACAAGGCACCAGGCGAGGCGGCCAGCCGCCTGCTGGAGCGACCTATCGCACGTGCCGAGGCCAAGACGATGAACGCCGCCAGCGAGGACCTGCGCTTCGCCGCTGCGGTAGCCGCCTTCGCCCAGCAGCTCAAGGACGGCCGCTACACCGGCGACTTCGATCTGGCGCAGAGTATCGAACTGGCGCGCTCGGGCAAGGGCGAGGATCGCTTCGGTCTGCGTGGCGAGTTCATCCAGCTGGCCGAAATCGCCCAGAGCCTGCACACTTCCGGCTCCACCCCTGCGCGAGCTCAGCAGTGAACGCACCTCTCACGGATGACGACGCCGCTTTGTTGCGGCGTTACCGCCGCGGCGATGCCGCGGCCTTCAACGCGCTTTACCAGCGCCATCGGCTGGGCCTGTTTCGCTTTCTGCTCGGCCTGTGCGGCGATCACGCCCTGGCCGAAGAAGTGTTCCAGGAAACCTGGATGAGCCTGGTGCGAAGCCAGAGCGAGCAGCGCGAGTCTGTGCTGTTCAAGACCTGGCTGTACCAGATCGCGCGTAATCGCCTGATCGACCACTGGCGCAAGACGGGCCGCCATCAGGCCGGGCATGACGAATACGATGAAGGCCTGCATGCCCAGGCCGACCCGCAACCTGGCCCGGAACAACAGTGGAGCCTGAGTCGCGACAGTGAGCGGCTGCAGGCGGCGTTGGCCGACCTGCCGGAAGATCAGCGCGAAGTATTCCTGCTGCGCGCCCATGGCGATCTGGAATTGAACGAGATTGCCGAGTTGACCCGTACGCCGGCCGAGACGGTCAAGAGCCGTCTGCGCTATGCCCTGCAGAAGCTGCGCCGGCTGCTGGCCACCGAGGAGTTGTCCGCATGAAAGATCAACGAGAACCTCTGGATCACGAGGAGGCGTTGCTGGCGCATTTTCGTGCCCATGGCAGCGGCGAACCCTCGGCCGAGCTGGATGCACGCATTCTGGCGGCGGCAAGCGCGGCCGCCCGTGAGGCGCAGCAGGCCGAAGCGGTCAGTGGCGAAGCTGGCTGGGCGCAACGTTTTCATCAGTGGCTGTTCGGTAGCGGCCGACAGCGCTGGTCGGTGGCCGTGGCCGGGCTGGCTTGTGTCGGGATCGGGGTCAGCCTGACCTGGCGCACGCTGGAGCAGACGCCGGATGCCTTCGATGCCGTGCCGCCCAGCGTGGCCATGAGTCCGGCTGCACCGGCTCCGATGGCGGCCAAGCGTGCGCCAGAGCAGGAGGCGATTGCGCCTATGGCTGCCCCGCAGGAACGCATGAGAAGTCAGGCCATGGCACGTCAGGCGCCGTCTGCCGATGTGGCTGAGGCACCGATGGCCAGTAGCGCTGCGTTGGCGCCCATGGCCGAATTGGTGATCCAGAGCGAACCGCGCGAGGCGCTGCTGCGTCTGCTGGAGCTGCGCAAGGCGGGTGAGCAGGAGGAGGCGCAGCGGTTGCTGGAGCAGCTAAAGGCCGACTATCCACAACTGGATATCGAGGCTGAGCTCGCTCATCTGGCCAGCGAGTCGCCGAGTGAATGAGGCACGAGGTAAAAGTCATGTAAGTCGGCTTGTCAGGCGCGCCCAGGCGGAGGAGCATGGGCGCGTTACTGATCGAGCTACCCTTGTCCCATGATGCGTAAGTCCATTCTTCTATTGCTTTGCCTGGGTTGGCTGAGCGCTTGTGAGCGTGAGTCGGAACCCGTTGCACAGCAGCCCGCGCCAGCGCCGGCAGTGGTCACTGCAACTGCGCCCGTTGCAGAGGTCGCCAAGCCAGAGCCTGTCGAACCAGCACCGCCTGCCAAGGTGGTCGAAAGCAAGCCCATGCCCGCCGCCAAACCGCCCGTCGTTGCCAAGCCCAAGCCTGTTGTAGCGCCACAGCCCAAGCCGGTGGAGCCTGAATCGAAACTGGCATTGGATCTGAGTGTGCCGCAGGAGTTGTTCGAGCAGGCGCTGGAAAGCGAAACCCGCGAGGATCTCTCTCCCTTGCTGCCGCCGCTGTTTGGCGAGAAAACCGAAGTCCAGAGCCCGTTCCAGATCAGTGGTCGGCTGATCAGCAACGAACGGGTCGACGACTACTGGGACTCCATCGAAGGCGCTGAGCTGCAGTTCGAGTTCAAGCAGTAGCAGGGGCGGCGCACCCTACCCATGGCCGGGCTTCATTCTGCTCAGAAACGGTAGTGTCGCTGTTCGATGGCTGCATGCAGTTCGCCATCCAACCACTGAAAGCTGTTCGAGCCAGGCAAGCGCACGTAGAGCGGACCGTCGACCTGGCATGGGTCGTAGCCGGCCTGCTTCAGATCCGTCTTCTTGTACTTGAAGGTACCGGTGGTCTCGACTTCGCCTAGCAGGCGCACGAACAGCGGCGCGGCGTAAGCCGGCAGCTCCGCGTCGAGGTGGGCGGCCAGGGCGGCGCCGTCCAGCTCAAGGCCTTGTGCCAGGCTCAGTGCAGCCATGCCGCAGCGACCGTTGGTACCGGGAATCTCCACGCCGTAGACCACCGCATCCTCCACACCGGGGAAGGCGCCGAGCACGTTTTCCACTTCGGTAGTGGAGACGTTCTCGCCTTTCCAGCGGAAGGTATCGCCGAGGCGGTCGACGAACTGCGCGTGCTTGCAGCCGATATCGCGCATCAGGTCGCCAGTGTTGAACCAGGCGTCGCCCTTCTTGAACACGTCGCGCAGGATCGCCGCCTCGCTCTTGGCCTGATCGGTGTAGCCGTCGAACGGCCACTTGGCGCTGATCTCGCTGATCAGCAGACCGGCCTCGCCCTTGTCGGCCTTTTGCAGAAAGCCCTTCTTGCAACGCAGCGGCTGATCGTTCTCCATGTCGTAACGGACGATGGCGTAGGTGGCGGGGGTGTAGCCGACGGTGTTGTCGAAGTTGAAGACGTTGGTGAAGCCGATATTGCCTTCGCTGGAGGCATAGAACTCGGTGATCTGCTCGATACCGAAACGTTGCTTGAACTCGGCCCAGATCGAGGGGCGCAGGCCGTTGCCGATCATGCAGCGCAGGCTGTTGTTCTTTTCGGTGTCGGTTTCCGGCTGATTGAGCAGGTAACGGCACAGTTCGCCGATATAGCCGAAGCAGGTGGCCTGGTAGCGCGCCACGTCGCTCCAGAAGGCGCTGGCGGAGAACCTGCGGCGCAGGGCGATGGCTGCGCCGCCGGCCAGGGCCGCACTCCAGCATACGGTGACGGCGTTGTTGTGATAGCAGGGCAGGGTGAGATAGAGCACGTCGTGCTCGTTCAGGGTCAGGCCGGAATGGCCGAAGCCGCCGTAGGCTTTGATCCACTTGCCATGGCTCATGATCGAGGCCTTGGGCAGGCCGGTGGTGCCGGAGGTGTAGATCAGGAAGCAGGCATCCTTCATGCGCACACCTTGGCTATCCGGAGGATTGTCTTCGGCCTGGCCGCTGGCGATCTGCATGAGGTTGAGCCAGCCCTGCGGCGCATGGCCGGGATCGCCCAGGCAGTCCTGGTCGGCGATCCAGTAGCGACGTGCCTGCAGGTCATGCAACTGGTCGGCGATTTCGTCGAAGGCGCCGATCAGTTCGTCGCCGATTACCAGGAATCCGGGTTTGACCAGGTTGAAACTGTGCGCCAGCACCTTGCCGCGCTGGGTGGCGTTGATCAGCGCGCCTACGGCGCCGAGTTTGCTCAGGGCTGCGAGGATCGCCAGCAGCTCCAGGCGGTTCTCCAGCATCACCGCGACCACGTCGCCATGGCCGACCCCCTCGGCCTTGAACGCCCAGGCCAGGCGGTTGGCCCAGACATTGAACGCTCGATAGCTGAGCTGGCGGTGTTCATCCATCAGCGCCGGGCGCTCGGGGTGGCGCTCGGCAGCGCGTTGCAGGGCCCAGGCCAGCGACAGATTCTTCTCGCGGTTGCGGATGCCGGCGTAGTAAAGGCCGCGCAGCATGCGCGGCACGCGTGGCAGGTGCTGCGGCAGGTGGGCCAGGAAGCGGAAGGGCGAAATCAGATCGGCTTGGCTCATTGGGGCGCACTTGGCTGTTATGAATTGGAGGCGAGTTCTGACTCTAGTCAGCCTGGCGAACACCAGCCATGGCCCAGGTGCGTTCAGCGGTGGGCAGATCGGCAAATAGCCTTGCCGCTCGTAGGGTGCGCTGCGCGCACCGGACCGGCACAAATCCCGAGGTTGTCTCGGTGCGCGCGGCGTGCCCTACGGATCGAGGCGCGCACGTAGCCCGGATTGCATCCGGCCTACGAAGTCGAAACGGCATTCCCTCTCCCCCAGCCCCTCTCCCATAAATGGGAGAGGGGAGCGGAGCGTATCCCGCAGTGCTCAATCGACGAACAGGTCCGGCACCAGGCTGCCGCCAGCGGGATCGAAACGGTACTGCTCGAAGTCGCTCTGGCCCCGTTCGCGCAGAATGTCCTCGTCGATCAGCAGGCGTCCGGTGAGGCTGCGGCCTTCGCTACTCAGGATGGCGTGGGCCGCGTCGGCCATGATCGCCGGAGTGCGCGCGCGCTTGAAGGCGTCGCGGCTGCCCAGTTCGAATTCGATGGCGGCGGTGGCGATCATGGTCTTCGGCCACAGCGAGTTGACGCTGATGCCGTACTTCTTGAACTCCTCACTCATGCCCAGGCTAAGCATGCTCATGCCGTACTTGGTGACGGTGTAGGGGCCGTGCTGGGCGAACCACTTGGCGTCGAGATTGAGCGGCGGAGAGAGGTTGAGGATATGGCCGTTGGCGCTCTGCTTCAGGTACGGCAGGGCCGCCTGGCTGCAGACCATCACCGCGCGGGTGTTGATCTGGTACATCAGGTCGAAGCGCTTGGGTTCTAGTTTTTCCACGCCCACCAGCTTGATGGCCCCGGCGTTGTTGACGAGGGCGTCGATGCCGCCGAAATGCTCGGCGGCCTGGGCCATGGCTGCCGCCACGGCCTGTTCGTCGCGCACGTCCAGCTGCAGGGCCAGGGCCTTGCCGCCGGCGGCCTCGACCTTGGCGGCGACGCTGAAGATGGTGCCTTCCAGTTTCGGATGTGGCTCGGCGCTCTTGGCCGCGATGACGATATTGGCGCCATCGGCGGCGGCCTTTAGGGCGATCTCGCGGCCGATGCCACGGCTGGCGCCGGTGATGAACAGGGTCTTGGCGGAAAGTGACATGGGCGTGCTCCGGTATTGTTGTTATGAGGGAGGAGGGAATCTAATCGTGAGTTTCCGTCGCGGCTAAAGCCCCTCCCACAGCGATATTTCAGGCCTCTACAGCTTCGATTTCCACCAGCAACTGGCGGCTCTTCACCTGGTCGCCCTGGCTCACGCCGACGCGGCGAACGATGCCGTCGATGCCGGCCTTGAGCGGGTGTTCCATCTTCATCGCTTCCAGCACCAGCAGCAGTTGCCCCTTGCTGACGCTGGCCCCCTCGGCGACCAGTACCTCGACTATGGCGCCATCCATCGGCGCCTTCACCGTGCCGCTGCTGGCGGCGTTCTGGCCACCGGCCGGCTCGTGGGTGACATCCAGCAGTTCCAGGTTGCCATGCTCACCGTACAGCCACAGGCGCTCGCCTTCGATGTGGTAAGCCTGGCGGCGGCGCACGCCGTCCAGCTCCAGGGTCAACCAGCGGCCATCGCTGGCCAGCAGGCGCAGGGGTAGCTGGTCCTCGCCCCGACGCACGCAAAGGTGCGCTTGCGTGCCGCTGGCGATCACGTCCAGTTCCACGGCGTGCTTGTGTTCCCCCTGCTTGAGGACGAAACGCCAGGGCGCGCTGCCGGCGCTACGCCAGCCGGACAGGCCGGGCTGGTGCGCGCGAGCGTTGGCCGAGGTCTGGTAGAGCAGGGCGGCGGCCATGGCCAGCTCGGCCAGGCTGGCCGGGTGCGGATGCAGGCTGGGGTCATCAGCGAAGTGCTCGGCGATGAATGCTGTAGTGGCGTTGCCAGCGGCGAACTGCGGGTGCTTGAGCAGGTTGGCGAGAAAGCGCTGGTTGCCGTTCACGCCCAGCAGCACGCACTGCTCGACGGCGCGTACCAGCTTGCGCCGGGCTTCGTCGCGGGTTTCGCCGTAGGCGATGACCTTGGCCAGCATCGGGTCGTAGAAGGGGGTGACGGCCTGGCCCTCGACCAGGCCGTGATCGATGCGCACGCCAGCCAACAATTCGGGTTCCCAGCGCAGTACCTGGCCGGTTTGCGGCAGGAAGCCGGCGGCCGAATCCTCGGCGTACAGGCGCACTTCCATGGCATGACCGTTGAGGCGGATTTCGTCTTGTCGAAGTGGCAGGGGCTGGCCCTCGGCCACGCGAATCTGCCAGGCCACCAGATCCTGACCGGTGATCAGCTCGGTGACTGGGTGTTCCACCTGCAGGCGGGTGTTCATTTCCAGGAAGAAGAACTCGCCGCTGGCGTCGAGGAGGAATTCCACGGTGCCGGCGCCAACGTAGTTCACCGATGCTGCAGCCTTGACCGCCGCTTCGCCCATGGCCTTGCGCAGCTCGGGCGTCATCACCGGGCAGGGCGCTTCCTCGACCACCTTCTGGTGGCGACGCTGCACCGAGCAGTCGCGCTCGCCGAGGTAGACGATATTGCCCTGCTGGTCGCCGAACACCTGAATTTCGACATGGCGCGGGCGGATCACCGCGCGCTCGAGTATCAGCTCGCCGGAGCCGAAGGCATTCTGCGCCTCCGAGCGGGCGGTGCGGATCTGCCCCAGCAGTTCGGAGGATTCCTGTACCAGGCGCATGCCGCGGCCGCCGCCACCGGCGCTGGCCTTGATCATCAGCGGGTAACCGATGCGTTCGGCTTCGCTGGCCAGGGTTTCGTCATCCTGGGCGGCGCCCTCAAAGCCGGGAATGCAGGGTACGCCGGCCTCCAGCATGGCGATCTTCGACAGGCGCTTGCTGCCCATCAGGTGGATGGCGGAAGCGGTCGGGCCGATGAAGACGATACCGGCTGCTTCACAGGCGCGGGCGAAATCGGCGTTTTCGGAGAGGAAGCCATAGCCGGGGTGGATGGCGTCGGCGCCGGTCTTGCGCGCGGCTTCGATGATGGAGTCGATGCGCAGGTAGGACTGGTTGACCTGGGCCGGGCCGATGCACACGGCTTCGTCGGCGATCTGCACGTGGCGGGCGTCGGCATCGGCCTCGGAGTACACCGCCACGGTGCGGTAGCCAAGCTCAATGGCGGTGCGCATCACCCGGCAGGCGATCTCGCCACGGTTGGCGATCAGGATCTTGTTGAAGGCGGGCATCTTTGTGCTCCTGCTGTGGATGCAATCCGGGGAATCATTTTGGTGAGCGTTCCCGGATTGCATCCAGGCTACGTTCTATTTGTTCCCTCTCCCCTTGGGGAGAGGGTTTGGGAAAGGGGGCAACAGCACCCTCTCCCCCAGCCCCTCTCCCGCAAGCGGGAGAGGGGGGCTATTACTGGGCCCACTTCGGCTTGCGCTTCTGCACGAAGGCCATGGTGCCTTCGACGCCCTCGG
Source organism: Ectopseudomonas toyotomiensis (assembly GCF_017167985.1). Lineage (NCBI taxonomy): Bacteria > Pseudomonadati > Pseudomonadota > Gammaproteobacteria > Pseudomonadales > Pseudomonadaceae > Ectopseudomonas > Ectopseudomonas toyotomiensis. The sequence goes on from NZ_CP070505.1 coordinate 4,440,536, forward strand.
TGCCGGTGACCGCGGCGGCGAACTGTTCGGCGGCGCGGTCGAGCAGCGGGCCGAGGGCTTCGCGTTCGCTGGCCAGCAGCAGGGCCTTGGTCTGGGCGTTGGCCTGCGGTGCACACTGGCGAATCTGTTCCAGGGTCTCGTCCAGGCGCTGCGCCAGTGCGATCTCGTCGCTCTCGCAGTAGTGCACCAGGCCCAGGCGCAGCGCCTCGGCACCGTCGAAGCGGGCTGCGGTCAGCGCCAGGCGGCGCGCCTGGGTCAGGCCGATGCGCTGCACGACGAAGGGGGCGATCTGCGCCGGGAGGATGCCCAGCGTGGTTTCCGGCAGGCCGAACTTGGCGCCGCTGGTGGCGATGGCCACGTCGGACACGCAAGCCAGGCCGAAACCACCGCCGAGCACGGCGCCTTCCAGCACCGCCACCAGTACCTGCGGTGCGGCCTGGGCCTCTTCCAGCAGTGCACCGAAGGCGCGGTTCAGTTCGCGGTAGGCGTCGCCCCCTTTGGCACGGGCGCCGGCCATGTCCTTGATATCGCCGCCGGCGCAGAAGTGGCCGCTCGCGCCGCGCAGGACGACGGCACGCACGTTCGGGTCATGGCGCACGGCCTCCAGGGTGGCGCGCAGTTCGCCGACCATGGTCAGACTCATGGCGTTGCGGCTGTCCGGCCGGTTGAGGGTGACGTGCAGCACGCCACCTTCGAGGCTCAGCAGCAGGGTTTCGCAGGAGGGCAGATCGTTCATTGCATACCTCGGTGTAGGACGGGTGAAACCCGCCGCTGCGCTGTGGGTGGCGGGTTGCACCCGCCCTACGAAGAGTGGTGGCTCAGCCCTTCTTTTTCCCCGGCAGAATGCCCATCAGCTTGCAGATGATGCCGAGCATGATTTCGTCGGCGCCGCCGCCGATGCTGACCAGGCGCACGTCGCGGTAGGCACGCGACACCGGGTTGTCCCACATGAAGCCCATGCCGCCCCAGTACTGCAGGCAGGCGTCGGATACCTCGCGGCCCAGGCGCCCGGCCTTGAGCTTGGCCATCGACGCCAGCTTGGTCACGTCGCGACCCTTCACGTACTGTTCGGTGGCCTGGTAGACCAGTGCGCGCAGGCACTCGATCTCCGTCTGCAGTTCGGCCATGCGGAAGTGGATGACCTGGTTGTCGATCAGCGGTTGGCCAAAGGTGTGGCGCTGCTTGCAATAGTCGATGGTGCTGTCGACGCAGTGCTCCAGGCCCTTGATCATGTTGGCCGCGCCGAACAGGCGCTCTTCCTGGAACTGCAGCATCTGCATCATGAAGCCGGCGCCTTCGTGGCCGATGCGGTAGCGCTGCGGTACGCGCACGTTGTCGAAGAACACCTGGGCTGTCTCCGAGCTGCGCATGCCGAGCTTGTCCAGGTGCGGGCTGACGCTGATGCCCGAGGTCTTCATCGGCACCATGATCAGCGACTTGTTGACGTGCGGCTTGTCGTCGCTGGTGTTGGCCAGCAGGCAGATAAAGTCAGCCGACGGCGAGTTGGTGATCCACATCTTGCTGCCGTTGATCACGTAGTCGTCGCCGTCCTTGCGCGCGGTGGTCTTCAGGCCCGCCACGTCGGAGCCGGCGCCGACCTCGGAGACGCCGATGCAGCCGACCATCTCGCCGCTGATGGCCGGGCGCAGGAATTCTTCGCGCAGCTCGTCCGAGCCGAAACGGGCCAGTGCCGGGGTGCACATGTCGGTCTGCACGCCGATGGACATGGGGATGCCGCCGCAACGGATGGTGCCGAACTCTTCGGCGGCGATGATCGAGTAGCTGTAGTCCAGGCCCATGCCGCCGAATTTCTCCGGCTTGGAGATGCCCAGCAGGCCCAGCTCGCCAGCTTTCTTGAAAATATCGTGGATCGGGAAGCGGCCTTCCTTTTCCCACTCATCGACGTGCGGGTTGATTTCCTTGTCGACGAAATTGCGGACGGTACGGCGGAGTTCTTCGTGTTCCTGGGTGAAGATCATTGTTGTTTTTCTCCAGTAGGGTGCGCCGTGCGCACCAGCTCAGGTGTTTTGGTGCGCACGGCGCACCCTACGGTCAGAATCTCGCGACGCCGAAGCTGCTTTTCTTCAGCGGTCGCAGGTTGGCTTCGGCGCAGATGTCCAGCAGAAAGCCCAGTAGCTTGCGGGTGTCGCGCGGGTCGATCAGGCCGTCGTCCCACAGGCTGGCGGTGCCATAGAGGGCCGTGGACTGGCTGTCGAGCTTCTGCGCAGTGACTTGCTCAAGCATGTCGAGCATCTTCGGATCGGCTTCCTTACCTTCCTTGGCGTGCTTGTCCTCGGTGACGATGCGCAGCACCTTGCCGGCCTGGGCGCCGCCCATCACAGCGGTCTTGCTGTTGGGCCAGGCGAAGATGAAGCGCGGGTCGAGGCCGCGGCCGCACATGGCGTAGTTGCCGGCGCCGTAGGAACCGCCGACGACGATGGTCAGCTTGGGTACCGTGGCGTTGGCCACCGCCTGGATCATCTTCGAGCCGTGCTTGATCACGCCGTTCTGTTCCGATTCCGTGCCGACCATGAAGCCGGTGGTGTTGTGGAAGAACAGGATCGGCGTGTTGCTCTGCTCGCACAGCTGGATGAACTGCGCCGCCTTGGCCGCGCCTTGCGGGGTGATCGGGCCGTTGTTGCCGATGAAGCCGCAGGCCTGGCCTTCGATCTGCAGATGGCCGCAGACGGTCTGGCTGTCGAACTCGTTCTTGAAATCGAGGAACTCAGAGCCGTCGGCGATGCGCGCGATGATCTCGCGTACGTCGTAGGGTTTCTTGGCATCGGCCGGCACCAGGCCGAGCAGTTCCTCGGCCGGGTGCAGCGGTTCGCGCCAGGTGCGTTTCTCACGTGCCGGCAGCTGCTGGTTCCACGGCAGCATGCCGACTATCTCGCGCGCCAGGTGCACGCCGTCGGCGTCGTTCTCGGCCAGGTACTCGGCGGTACCGGCGACCTGAGCGTGCATCTCGGCGCCGCCGAGTTGCTCGTCGGTGGCGATCTCGCCGGTGGCGGCCTTGAGCAGGGGCGGGCCGGCGAGGAACATCTTGGCCTTGCCGCGTACCACCACCACATAGTCCGACAGGCCGGGCTGGTAGGCCCCGCCCGCGGTGCTGGAGCCGTGCACCACGGTGATCTGCGGTAGGCCCATGGCCGACATGCGCGCCTGGTTGGCGAAGCCGCGCGCGCCCTCGACGAAGATGTCGGCGGCGTAGTTGAGGTTGGCGCCGCCGCTTTCGGCCAGGGTCACCACCGGCAGCTTGTTCTCGAAGGCGATCTGCTGCAGGCGCAGCGATTTCTTCAGGCCAGTGGGGGAGATGGTGCCGCCCTTGATCGCGCTGTTGTTGGCGATCACCAGGCAGCGCACGCCGGCGATGTAGCCGATGCCGGCGATCAGGCCGCCACCGGCCTGGCTGCCGTCCTTGTCGTCGTGCAGCTTGTAGCCGGCCAGCGAGGACAGCTCAAGGAAGGGCGCGCCGGCATCGAGCAGCAGGTTGATGCGTTCACGCGGCAGCAACTGGCCGCGCTTGTCGAACTTGGCCTTGGCCTCCTGTGCCTTGTCGAGCACCTTCTGTTCCACGTCGCGGAAGGTCGCGATGGCCGCCAGCATGGCTTCGCGGTTCTGCACGAAGGCTTCGCCATGCACGTCGATTTCCGATTGGATCACGGGCATCGCCTTACTCCTGATCTTTCAGTACGTCGGGCAGATAGGCCCGGTGGAAACCGTTGTAGGGCTCGCTGTTCTTGGCCTTGCCCAGCGTCCAGGCACGGGTGCCCTGGCTGGCGGCACCGTCGATACGGATGGTGTTGCCGCTGATGAAGTTGGCGCCGGGGCTGAGCAGGAAGACGATGGCCGCGGCCACCTCGGACTCGCTGCCGATGCGTTGCAGCGGCACGTGGTCCTTGAGGTTGCGGATCATGTTCTTCATCGACTCGGGGTAGGTGTCCATGCCGCTGGAGGCGATCCAGCCGGGCGCCACGGCGTTGACCCGTACGCCGGTGTGGCCCCACTCGTAGGCGGCGGTCTTGGTGAAGTTCTCCATACCCGCGCGTGCGGCGCCGGAGTGGCCCATGCCGGGCATGCCGCCCCACATGTCGGCGAGCATGTTGACGATGGCGCCGCCATGCTTGCTCATGCTCTGCAGGAAGACTTCCTTGGCCACCAGAAAACCGCCCACCAGGTTGGTGCGCACCACGGTCTCGAAGCCTTTCTGGTTGATACCGATCAGCGGCGCGGGGAACTGGCCGCCAGCGTTGTTGACCAGGTGATGGATGCGCCCGCGCTGCCCGGTCACCGCACCGACCATGGCTTTCACCGCGTCTTCGTCGCGGATGTCGCAGATTTGGAAGCTGGCGCTGCCACCATCCTCGATGATTTCGGCGCAGGTCTTTTCCAGCTTCTCCAGCTTGCGCCCGACCAGCACCACATGGGCGCCCAGGTGGGCCAGCTCGTGGGCCACGCAGCGACCGATGCCGCTGCCACCGCCGGTGACCAGGATGGTCTGATCGGCGAACAGGCCAGGCTTGAATATGGAGTCGTAGCTCATTGTTCTTGTTGTCCTGAGTGATTTCGGTGCGCGCAGCGCACCCTACGGGCGGGGTGCGCCGTGCGCACCATTCAAGGTTTCCGCCAGCGCGCTGGGCACCGGCACCGGGAATTCCAGCAGTTGCTGGGCAAAGGCCTTGCCCTGCGGGTCGATACGCAGGCTGGAGACGCCGCCGCCGCCCAACGCATTCTCCAGTAGAAAGTTGAGGCTGTGACTGCCCGGCAGGTACCAGCGGCTGACACGGCCCTGTTCTGCGTCCAGGGTATGTGCCATCCAGTTGGCCACGGTCTCGGGCGTCAGCGCCGCGGCTATCCACGCCAGGTATTCGGGGTCTCTCGCCATCACGCCGATGTTGCTGTGGTTGCCCTTGTCGCCGGAGCGGGCCACGGCCAGGCGGATCAGCGGTACGGCAGCGTCGGCTTCGCCCATCGGTACGGGCAGGGCGGCTGGCGCACGAAGCTGGGCTGGATCGAAGGTATCGATCTGGGGCAGGGCGACCGGATGGCGTTCGCCGCCGATTTCCACCTCCAGCGCGCAGGCGCTCTTGTCCACCAGGAAGCTGAACAGGCGGATCACCGGGTAGACGGTGGGGCGACCGCCGACGATGCCGGTCAGACCCGGCGCCATGCCAGTGGCAGCCTGGGCGATCTCGCGGGAGAAGAGGATCAGCGCCTCCTTCTTGGCATGACGCACGGCGATCTTCACCACCAGCTCGCGGCTGTCCTGGCGCCGAGCGTGGGCACCATAGGTGGCCTCGCTACCCAGCAGCTCGACGCTGACCTCCTGGTAACGGCCCCAGCCACGTTCGGCGAACATCTCTTCGGTCCTGTTGATGATCGCCTGGGCAACACGCTCGGCCTTGGCCACCGCATCGATACCGGCGAGCACACAGCTGGCGGTGCAGCGAAAACCATCTGGGTGGGTGGCGCTGACCTTGTATTGCCCGGTGGGCGGCAGGCCGCGCGCGCCCTGCAGCTGCACTCGGTTATCGCCGACCTGGCTCAGCTCGACCTGAGTGAAATCGCAGGCCACATCTGGCAGCAGATAGGCGCGCGGGTCGCCGATCTCGTAGAGCATCTGCTCGCCAACGGTAAAGGGCGTGACCAGGCCGCCGGAACCCTCCGGCTTGGTCACGACGAAACGGCCATCGCTTTCGACTTCGACGATGGGGAAACCGATGTGCTCGTAGTCTGGCACGTCGCGCCAGTCGGTGAAGTTGCCGCCAGTGCACTGCGCGCCGCATTCGATGATATGTCCGGCCAGCGCAGCCTGGGCCAGCTTGTCATGGTCGTGCCAACCCCAGCCGAACTCGTGTACCAGGGCGGCGCTGACCACCGCGCTGTCCACCACGCGGCCGGTGATGACGATGTCGGCGCCCTGTTCCAGCGCGGCGACGATGCCCGGTGCGCCCAGGTAGGCATTGACCGAAACGCAGAAGGGCGGCAGCGGCTCGCCAGTGAACATCTCGCGGGTACCGGCCTTGATCAGCTCGCCGAGCTTGGGCTGCAGGTTGTCGCCATGCAGCACGGCGATCGTCAGCTTTACGCCGGCCTGTTCGCAGGCTGCGCTCAGGGCGGCGGCGCAGGCCATCGGGTTGACCCCGCCGGCGTTGCTGATGACGCGGATCTTCTTCGCCGCCAGTTTGCCCAGCAGTGGGGTAAGCACCTCGACGAAGTCGCGGGCGTAGCCGTCGTCCGGCTTCTTCATGCGTGCGCCGGCCATGATCGACATGGTGATCTCGGCCAGGTAGTCGAACACCAGGTAGTCCAGTTCGGCACCCTGAACCAGCTGAGCTGCAGCGGTGGAGGTGTCGCCCCAGAACGCGGAGGCGCAGCCGATGCGTACGGTTTTGTTCATTGGAGTTGGCCCGTCACACATTGAGAAGGTGAGTCGACATTACCAAGCAAGCGCTTGGTTGAAAAGCGTTGAGGGAGGGCAAATCGGCCAAAAGTACGGCCGAGCGCTTGCTTGGTCAGCTGGCGCCGCATACATTTCATCAAGCAAGACAAGCACTTGCCGGCTGCAACAAGAATTCATCAGAACAATCGCCGTGCAAGGCAATCAGGGGAGAAGTCAGCGTGGACGAACACAGAGCCCAGGCCGTGATGCAGGAGCTGGTCGCCAGCGGCCAGGTAACCGATCCGGACAGTGCCCGTGGCAAGCTGTTGCAGATGGCCGCCCACCTGTTTCGCAGCAAGGGTTACGAGCGCACTACGGTGCGCGATCTGGCTGCCGCGATCGGTATTCAGTCCGGCAGCATCTTTCACCACTTCAAGAGCAAGGAAGAGATCCTGCGTTCGGTGATGGAGGAAACTATCGTCTACAACACTGCCCTGATGCGCGCTGCACTGGCCGAGGCGCAGGGCACCCGCGAGCGGCTGCTGGCGCTGATCCGCTGCGAGCTGCAGTCGATCATGGGTGGTACCGGCGAGGCCATGGCGGTTCTGGTCTACGAATGGCGTTCCCTTTCGGAGGAGGGCCAGGCGCAGGTACTGGCCTTGCGTGATACCTACGAGCAGATCTGGCTGGCGGTGCTGGGCGAGGCGCGTGAAGCCGGTTACTTCAAGGGCGACCCGTTCATTCAGCGACGTTTTCTCACCGGTGCGCTCAGCTGGACCAATACCTGGTTCCGTTCGCAGGGACCAATGACGCTGGATCAGCTGGCCGAGGAGGCGCTGTCATTGGTGTGCAAGGAAGCCTGAGCGAATTCGGCTAGGATGATAGCAACTGCCGGTTTTCGGCTCGAACACGGGCGCTGGGGTGCTCCCGCGTTGTGATCCGTGACGAGAGGTCAAGTTTGCGCGCACTAGCCTTTTGCCTGTTGTGCAGTCTTTCGCTGTTGCATGTACCTGCTGCCGTTGCCCTGCAGGAGGTGCGTGTCGGTGGTTATCACTTCCCGCCATATCTGGACAAACCCGAATCACCTTATCCGCAAGGTTTGGTGCCCGAATTGTTACGCGCGCTCAATGCGGCGCAGCAGCAATACCGTTTCGTCCTGGTGCCGACCTCGGCGACCCGCCGTTACCGCGACCTCGAGAGCGGACGCTTCGATCTGATGTTCTTCGAGTCCAGTCGCTGGGGGTGGCAGGGCACTTCATACCTGGCCTTGGGGCTGGATATCGATGATGCGGAAGTCTATGTCGCCGCGGCGGAGCCGGGACGTGGGCAAGACTATTTCGAGGATTTCAACGACAAGCGCATGGCGCTCTACAACGGCTATCACTATGGTTTTGCCAGTTTCGATGCCGACCCTGACTATCTCGCACGCACGTTCAATGCGCTGTTGACCTATTCCCACGATAGCAACCTGCGCATGCTGCTGGCGCGGCGCGTCGATATCGCCGTGGTGACGCGCTCGTACCTGGAGCTGTTTCTGGATCGGCATCCGGAAATGCTGCCCGAGTTGCTGGTTTCCGATCGGCTGGATCAGTTCTACCACCATCAGGTGCTGCTGCGGCCCAAGGGGCCGCTGAGCCCGGCTGAAGTTGCCGAATTGTTGAACCGGCTGCAGACCAGTGGAGAATTAGCGAAGCTACTTGGGCGCTATCGTCTGACATTGGGCAACAAAGTGTCAGTGCAGTGAAAATCCATCTGGTCGGTCAGGAGAGACTGGAGTAGTGTGCACCACACTAAGAGAAGGAATTTTTTGGGGACTCGAGATGCGGCATGCGCGGTGCTGGATTCATGGATGTTTGGGTGCCTTGTGTCTCTTGCTAGTGGATTCTCTCTACGCGGCCGACGTGGTCAAGGTCGGTGGCGCGCACTTTCCCCCCTATGTGATCAAATCCAACCTGCACGACTCGAGTGGCTTGCTACCGCAGCTGCTCGAAGCGCTCAACCGAGAGCAGAGCGAATACCACTTCACCATGTTGCCCACCGCCATCGTGCGTCGTTTCAGTGACCTGCAGCGTGGGCGTATCGACATGGCGATTTTCGAGAATCCGCAATGGGGATGGCAGGACATCGACGCTGAAGCTGTCGATATGAGGCTGGAAGATGCTGAGTTGTTCGTGGCCAGGAACGAGGCGCTGCGCGACCAGAGTTACTTCGAACAGCTCGAAGGCAAGCGCCTGGCGCTTTATCGCGGTTATCACTACGGATTTGCCCAGTTCAACAGCGATCCGGAGTTCCTGACCAGCACCTTCAACGCCAACCTCGGTCACTCTCACGACAGCAACCTGCTGATGGTGATACGCGGGCGCGCCGATGTCGCATTGGTCACTCGTTCCAATCTCTATGACTTCCTTGAGCGCAATCGCGAGTATGCACGCCAGTTACTGATCTCCGAGCGTGTCGATCAGGTCTATCGTCACCATGCGATGATCCGCGCTGGCGCGCCCATAACTCCCGAGCGCTTCGCCGCCTTGCTCGAGCAGTTGCGGGAGAAGGGCGAGCTGCAACGCATCTTCTCGCCTTACCGCATTGCCGTCACGCAAGACGTAACGGATAGCTCAGCAACAGAATATGCAGCAGATTGACCGCTGTATGCAGCGCGATGGCCAGGCTCATGCGGCCGCTGTAGTGAAAGGCCAGGCCATAACCGAGGCCAGCGCAGGTTGCCAGCACGGCAAATAGTGCGCTGAAAGGCAGATGGGCCGCGCCGAACAAGCCGGCCGTCAACAGCAAACCGGGCCAGGTGCCCAGGTGCTTGATCAGGACGGTCTGTAGCAGGCCGCGAAAGAGCAATTCTTCCGCCAGCACCGCTACGCAGAGATTGACCGCCAGCCACAACAGCAGACCCTGCGGCCATTTGGGTTGCCAGGCGACCAGGCCCAGCGCCATGGCCAGCAGCGGCACCAGCAGCAGGGTGGCGATGCACGTCAGCCAGGCATTTTTCAGCGAAAGCACGGGTCTGCGTGGCTGCCCCAGCCACCAGGCGAGCAGGGCGCTGCCCAACAGCAGTTTGTCCCAGAACAGGCGCAGGCCATAGGGCGCCGCATCAGCACTGATGAGACGTGGCTGCCACAGCTGCCAAGGGCTGAAACCGGGTATGAGGTGCGCCGCCAGGGCGATTCCGCCAAGCAGGATCAGAGGTAGCCATAGCCAGTTTGGCAGATGCGATTGTCCGGCCAGCAGGACGATGACGAATGCGCTGCCCAGCAGCAGGCCGACGGGTTGGATGAAACCCAGTCCTGTGCCCAGGGCCAGGATCAGGACGGGGAGCAGCAAGCGCAGATGCAGGGGCATGGCACCTCTCCTGGAGAAGGCGCGCAGTCTAGCAGGCTGCGTTGCGGGCAGTCTTGGCGTTACCTGACGGGACGAGTGCGTTTAGCGCTGACGCTCGCGCGCATCCTTGGCTTCCTGCTCGATGGCGCGTTTACGCATGCGTTCGAGCTGGTCTTCGCTCAGGGGCATTTTCTTGGCACTGCTGCGCAGCACCAGCAGGCTACCGATCACTGAGCCAAACACCAGAACCAGCAGCAGCCAGACGTACCAAGGCATGATGACTCCTCATGGGGCAATGAAGTTATCACCATAACCCGCGTGCCGGGTCTTGTCAGTCGGCCTGTAGCGCCACCGGCTGCAGGTTGCTGTCGTCCTTGAGCTGCACGCCACTCAGTTGCAGGCGCAGTGCCTGGCGTGCCAGGTAGTCGAGCTTGTGTGCCGCCAACTGGTAAGGCAGGCCCTCGGGCCGCACGTTGGAGATGCAGTTGCGCGCGCTGTCCAGGCAGCCCACCCGCGGTGCGTAGGTCAGATACAGGCCGAGGCTGTCCGGCGAGGTCAGGCCCGGGCGCTCGCCGATCATCACGACCACCAGGCGTGCTCGCAGCGCTTCGCCGATGCCGTCGCCAATCGCCACGCGGCCCTGTTCGGCAAGCACCACCGGGGTATTGGCCCAGTCGGTGGTGAAGCGTTCGCGAAAGGCCTGCAGCAGCGGCAGGGCATGACGCTGCACGGCGACGGCCGACAAACCGTCGGCCAGTACGATGGCGAGTTCAGGCGCGGGCAGTTCGTGTTGCAGCTGCACGCGGCAGTCGCCGTGCAGGTGTCGGCCGTGATCCGGACGCAGCAGGTAGGTTTGCCGGTCCTCGGCGTTGCTGCGTACTTTCAGGGTACGAAAGCCTGCCGTATGCAACTGATGCTTGAGTTCGCCGAAGTCCAGCGGACGATGCACCGCATCGCGCGCCTGGGCATGGGCCAGGCCGAACTTGAGCACCTCGCGGGTAGGCAGGCTGCAGCCGACGCGACCGAGGGCGATACGCGCCGAGGTATGCGCGCGCAGTTCGTCCCAGGGATTTTGCTGAATCAGGTCATTGGCCATCACGCGGCTCCCGAGATGTGCGGCAGTTGCTTGAGCAGATGGTGGCCACGGCCGATCTCGCGCAGGCGGCCGCTCGGTTCGGTAATGGCCATGCGCGCCAGCCAGGCGTCAAATTCCGGTGCGCGTTTCAGGCCCAGCACGTTGCGCAGGTACAGCGCATCGTGGAACGAGGTGCTCTGGTAGTTGAGCATGATGTCGTCGGCACCCGGGATGCCCATGATGAAGTTGATACCGGCCGCGCCGAGCAGGGTGAGCAGGCTGTCCATGTCGTCCTGATCGGCTTCTGCGTGGTTGGTGTAGCAGACGTCGCAGCCCATCGGCAGGCCGAGCAGCTTGGCGCAGAAGTGGTCCTCCAGGCCCGCGCGGATGATCTGCTTACCGTCGTAGAGGTATTCCGGGCCGATGAAACCGACAACGGTATTGACCAGCAGCGGGCGGAATTCGCGGGCCACGGCATAGGCGCGGGCTTCGCAGGTCTGCTGGTCGACACCATGATGACCGCCGGCCGACAGCGCGCTGCCCTGGCCGGTCTCGAAGTACATCACGTTATCGCCGAGGGTCCCGCGACCGAGCGACAGCGCGGCTTCGTGGGCTTCGCGCAGGATTGCCAGGGATACGCCGAAGCCGGCGTTGGTGGCTTCGGTGCCGGCAATGGATTGGAATACAAGGTCGATCGGTGCGCCCGCCTCGATGGCCTGGATCTGCGTGGTGACGTGGGTCAGCACGCAGCTCTGCATGGGGATTTCGAAGTGCTGGCGCACCTCGTCCATCATCTGCCACAGGCGCATCAGCGTCGGCAGCGAATCGCTGGCCGGGTTGATGCCGACCGTAGCGTCGCCCGAGCCATACAGCAGGCCGTCGAGCATGCTGGCGGCGATGCCGCGCACGTCGTCAGTGGGGTGATTGGGCTGCAGGCGCACGGCCAGATGACCGGGCAGACCCAGGGTGTTACGAAAGCGGCTGATTACCTGGCATTTGCGCGCTACCAGAATCAGGTCCTGATTGCGCATCAGCTTGCTCACGGCGGCAACCATTTCCGGCGTCAGCCCGGCGGCCACGGCAGCCAGGCGCGAGCTGTCGGTCTTCTCAAGCAGCAGCCAGTCGCGCAGGTCGCCGACCGTGAGGTGGCTGATCGGGGCGAAGGCAGTGGCATCGTGGTGGTCGATGATCAGGCGGGTGACTTCGTCCTGCTCGTAAGGAATAAGCGCCTCGTCGAGAAAGCGCTTGAGCGGCACCTCGGCCAGGGCCAGCTTGGCCGCCATACGCTCTTCGTAGGTAGCGGCGGCCAGCCCTGCCAGGTAATCGCCGGAGCGCGCCGGGCTGGCCTTGGCCAACAGCGTCTTGAGGTCGGCGAAGCGGTAGACCAGGCTGCCGATGGTGGTTTGATAGGGCATGGCTGCAACCTGCTGCAAAAGGATGTGCTTGCCGTGCAGTGCTCATGCCAGAGGGCCGGCCGCCCGAGATTTGCGCTCCGTAGAAGCTGGCCGGCTATCTCAGGAGCTGAAAAATGGTGCGGGGAATAGGGCTGGCGCACCAGGGTGGCGCGCCGGCAGCGTGATGTCTGTCACATGATGGCAACTTGGCGCTGTTTGAATGACGGCTTTCCGATAGCAGGGGAGGCCGTTCGTGACCCAAGCCAGAGCGCTGCAATCGCTGATGCGAGCCGTGAAGCCGCTCGCTGCGTCGATGAGCATCAACGAGGTCGCCGATCTGTTTCTGGCGGCTGAACACCGCGCCTTTCTTTCCCTGCCGGTGGTGGACGAGAACAACCGGCCACTCGGCCTGGTCAGTCGCGCCACCCTGCAGGACATCTTCATGCAGCGCTTCGGGCGCGACCTGCGCGGTCGTCATCCGGTTGGCGAGGTGATGAACGACGCGCCGCTGATCGTCAGCCTGGAAGCCAGCCTGGAAGAGGCTTCCAAGCAGGTCACCGCCCAGTTGCAATACCCGATCACCGAGGACTTCGTCCTGATCGATGCCCGGGGCCAATACTGTGGTCTGGGTACGGTGCTGGATCTGCTCAAGGCCATGGAAGCGCGCGTCGCCCAGCGCAATCGCGTACTGCGCCAGGCGCTGGTGGATCTCAAGGAGTCCCAGGTGCAGTTGCTGCAATCGGAGAAGATGGCGTCGCTCGGGCAGATGGTCGCTGGCGTCGCCCACGAGTTGAACACGCCGCTGGGCTACGTGAAAAACAACGTGCAGCTGCTGCGTGAATTGAGTGAGCCACTGTTCGAACTCGCCGCCGCCCAGGCGCGCCTGGGCCAGTGCCTGAGCGACCCTGACTGCGACGAGGCGAGCCTGAGCCAGGCCCTGCAGACCGCCGAACAGGCTCGCCAGCAGGCGGCACCTGAGCTGCTGGCCGAGGATCTGCAGCAGCTGTATGGCGACACCCTGTATGGCCTGGAACAGATCGCCGAACTGGTGGTGGGCCTGAAGGATTTCGCCCGTCTCGACCGCGCCATGAGCGAGGAGGTCGACCTCAATGACTGCATCCGCAGTGCGCTGCTGATCGCGCGCAACCACATCAAGGACAAGGCCGAAGTGGTGCAGCAGCTAGGCGAGCTGCCGCGTATCGCCTGCGCGCCCTCGCAGATCAACCAGGTGTTGCTCAACCTGTTGACCAACGCTGCCCAGGCCATCGATGGCAGCGGGCGTATTCAGATTCGCAGCTGGGCCGATGCCGAGGGCATCCATGTCTCGCTGCAGGACAACGGCCGTGGCATGCCGCCGGAAGTCATGGCGAAAATCTTCGATCCTTTCTTCACCACCAAGCCGGTCGGCCAGGGCACCGGCCTCGGGTTGTCCATCAGCTACAAGATCGTCCAGGACCACGGCGGCCGCATTCGCGTCGCCTCCGAGCCAGGGCGTGGCACGCGTTTTCTGATCAGCCTGCCGCTGCCCGCTACTGTCGCCATGAAAAGGAGCGCCTGATGTCCGCACCCGTTCGCATTCTCTTCGTCGATGACGAGGAGCGCATTCTGCGCAGTCTCGCCCTGCAGTTTCGCCGCCACTACGAGGTGCTGACCGAGAGTGACCCGTTGCGCGCCCTGCAGCGCCTGCGTGAGGAGCACATCCACGTGCTGGTCAGCGATCAACGCATGCCGCAGATGAGCGGAGCGCAACTGCTGGCCGAAGCGCGCGAGATCGCGCCGAATACCCTGCGTATCCTGCTGACCGGCTATTCCGATCTGGATGCCGCGGTTGAGGCGTTGAACAACGGCGGCATCTTCCGCTACCTGACCAAGCCTTGGGACCAGCAGGAAATGGCCTTCACCCTGCGTCAGGCGGCAGAGTTGGCGGTGCGCCAGGCACAGCCGCTGCAATCTGTCGCCAGCGAAGGGCTGAGTGCTCCGCTGTCGGTGCTGCTGTTGGACGACGATCCGGACACGCTCAGCGTCGTTGGCGAGTTCTGCGTCGCAGGCGGGCACCGCCTGCTGCGTGCTCGCAATCTGGCCGAGGCCATGCTGCAACTCAACAACGAAGGCGTGGACATTCTGGTCAGTGACCTCAAGCTGGCAGGCGAGGACACCGCGCCGTTGCTCAAGACCCTGGCGCAAGCGCACCCACGTCTGCTCAGCCTGGTGGTCACGCCGTTTCAGGACACCCAGGCGTTGCTGCGCCTGGTCAACGAGGCGCAGATCTTCCGCTATCTGCCCAAGCCGATTCGCCGTGGTCTGTTCGAGAAGGGCCTCAAGGCCGCTGCCGAGCAAGCCTTGATCTGGCGCGCGCAGCCGCAGCAGGTGGTCACTCGCCTGGCCGAGGTGCCGCGTGACGAGCGCGAGCAGGAGAAGGTCGGCAGTCTGCTGGGCATGCTCGGGCGCCTGCGTGAGCGGCTGATTGCCTGATAGCCGCTAGCCCGGATGCAGTCTGGGCTAGCGGACTGCATGTGGTAAGGGCTTTAGCCGCGACCAGTGAGAGGAAGCTTTGCGCTACAATGCGCGGCGTTTTTATCCTGTTCGAGACCCGCCCATGCCTGTCTGCCAAACCCCGATCATCGTCGCCCTCGACTTTCCCAGCCGTGATGCCGCTCTGGCGCTGGCCGATCAGCTCGATCCGGCGCTGTGTCGGGTCAAGGTCGGCAAGGAGCTGTTCACCCGTAGCGGCCCACAAGTGGTCGAGGCGTTGCAGGCCAAGGGTTTCGAGCTGTTCCTCGATCTGAAATTCCACGACATCCCCAACACCACGGCGATGGCGGTCAAGGCCGCGGCGGAGCTGGGCGTGTGGATGGTCAACGTGCACTGCTCCGGCGGCCTGCGCATGATGGCGGCCTGTCGTAATGAGCTGGACAAGCTGGCTGGCGCCAAGCCGCTGCTGATCGGCGTGACGGTGCTGACCAGCATGGAGCAGCAGGACCTGGCCGGCATCGGTCTGGACGTGCCGCCGCAGGAGCAGGTCCTGCGCCTGGCCGGCCTGGCCGCCGAGGCTGGGCTCGACGGCCTGGTCTGCTCGGCGCAGGAGGCCCGCGCACTGAAGGTCGCGCAGCCGCGTCTGCAACTGGTCACGCCGGGCATTCGTCCTGCCGGCAGCAGCGCCGATGATCAGAAGCGCATTCTTACCCCGCGCCAGGCGCTGGAGGCCGGCTCCGATTATCTGGTGATCGGCCGTCCGATCAGCCAGGCTGCCGATCCGGCGCAGGCCCTGGCTGCCATGGTTGCCGAACTGCAAGGCTGAGCATCGATTGGCGGGGCGCGCCATCAGCGCCCTGCATGACCCACCACTCCAGAGCCTGATAGTGCTGCTCACCGTCTGGCTTGCTGGCTAGACTCCTCGCCAATTCAACAAGAATCGCTGCGAGGAAGCAGACATGAGCATGACGTTCTCCGGCCAGGTCGCCCTGGTCACCGGTGCTGCAGCCGGTATTGGCCGTGCCACCGCCCAGGCCTTCGCTGCCGAAGGGCTCAAGGTGGTGGTTTCCGATGTCGACGTCGCCGCTGGCGAGGGCACTGTCGAGCTGATTCGTGCGGCCGGCGGCGAGGCCTGCTTCGTGCGTTGCGACGTGACCCGTGATGCCGAGGTCAAGGCGCTGATGGACGCCACGGTGGTGCAGTACGGCCGTCTGGACTACGCCTTCAACAACGCCGGTATCGAGATCGAACAGGGCAAGCTGGCCGACGGCAACGAAGCCGAGTTCGACGCCATCATGGGCGTCAACGTCAAGGGCGTGTGGCTGTGCATGAAGCACCAGATCCCCTTGTTGCTGGCCCAGGGCGGTGGTGCCATCGTCAACACCGCTTCGGTCGCCGGCCTGGGTGCCGCGCCGAAGATGAGCATCTACGCCGCCTCCAAGCATGCGGTGATCGGCCTGACCAAATCGGCGGCGATCGAGTATGCCAAGAAGAAGATCCGCGTCAACGCGGTCTGCCCGGCGGTGATCGACACCGACATGTTCCGCCGCGCCTATGAGGCCGACCCGAAGAAGGCCGAGTTCGCCGCCGCCATGCACCCGGTCGGGCGCATTGGCAAGGTCGAGGAGATCGCGGCTGCCGTGCTCTATCTGTGCAGCGACCACGCGGCATTCACCACTGGTCAGGCATTGGCCGTGGATGGCGGGGCCACAGCAATATAAAGGCTCTAGCCCGGTAGTCTGCAAGCAGGCTAAGGTTGGCTCGCAGGGCCACTGTCAGCAGTGGTCCTGACTCAGCACAATCCTGCCAGGTTCAACTGGAGCGATAACAATAATGACCGCCGATCCCTTGCTGACGTTTTTCCTTCCCGCTGCGCTGGGCATCATCATGCTCGGGCTTGGCCTGTCACTGAGCCTGGCCGATTTCGCCCGCGTGGCCAAATTCCCCAAACCGGTATTGATCGGCCTGGCCTGTCAGCTGCTGCTGTTGCCGCTGGCGTGCTTCTTCCTGGCCAAATTGTTCGGTCTGGCGCCGGCGCTGGCCGTCGGTCTGATGCTGTTGGCTGCCTCGCCGGGTGGCACCACCGCCAATCTCTACAGTCATCTGGCTCACGGCGACGTGGCGTTGAATATCACCCTCACCGCGGTCAATTCGGTGATCGCGATTCTGACCATGCCGTTGATCGTCAATCTGTCACTGGCCTACTTCATGTCGGCCGATCAGGCTATCCCGCTGCAGTTCGCCAAGGTGGTGCAGGTGTTCGTCATCGTCCTTGGTCCGGTGGCCATCGGCATGTGGCTGCGCAGCCGTTTTCCGGGCTTCGCCGAGCGCATGCAGAAGCCGGTGAAGATCATCTCGGCGCTGTTCCTGCTGCTGATCATCCTGCTGGCAGTGGCCAAGGACTGGCGCACCTTCGTCGATTACGCGCCTGCGGTGGGCGGCGCGGCGCTGGCCTTCAACCTGCTGAGCATGGCGGTGGGCTACTGCGTGCCCAGGCTGCTCAAGCTCAATCTGCGTCAGGCCATCGCCATTGCTATGGAAATCGGCATTCACAACGGCACCCTGGCCATTGCCCTGGCGCTGAGCCCGGCGCTGCTGAACAACCCGACCATGGCCATTCCTGCGGCCATCTACAGCCTGATCATGTTCATCACGGCGGCGCTGTTCGGCTTGTGGGTCAACCGTGTGCATGGCGCAGAGCTGGCCCACGACGCGGTGCCCGAGCAGTAGGGTGCGCTGCGCGCACCGCATGCATACGCTGTCAGTCGTTGGTGCGCATGGCGCACCCTACCGCTCGTAGCCCGGATGCAATCCGGGGCGGCCTTGTAGAGCCCCCCGGATTGCTTCAGAGCTATGGGGTGGCTACCGCTTGCCCCAGTTCAGCACGGCCAGGGTCAGCAGGCCAGCGACTATGCCCCAGAATGCCGATCCGACGCCCGCCAGGGTCATGCCGGAGGCGGTGACCAGGAAGGTTATCAGCGCCGCTTCGCGCTCGTTGGGCTCGCTCATGGCCTGGGTCAGGCCGCCGATGATCGAGGCAAACAGAGCCAGCGCGGCGATTGACAGGATCAATGCCGCCGGCAGCGCCGCGAATAGCGAGGCCAGGGTGGCGCCGAAGATGCCGGCGATGGCGTAGAACACCCCGCACCAGACTGCTGCGGTGTAGCGCTTGCGCGGGTCTTCATGAGCTTCCGGGCCGGCGCAGATGGCGGCGCTGATGGCGGCCATATGAATGCCATGGCTGCCGAACGGCGCCATCAGGATCGACACCAGGCCAGTGCTGGTCAGCAGCGGTGAGGCCGGCACGTCATAGCCATTGGCGCGCAGCACGGCCATGCCCGGCAGGTTCTGCGAGGCCATGGCGACGATGAACAGCGGAATGCCGATGCTGATGGCGGCGGCCAGCGAGAAGCTCGGCGTGGTCCATTCAGGCGTCGCCAGTTGCAACTGGAAATCGCTGAAATCCAGCAGGCCGAAGACCGCGGCCAGCACGCTGCCGACGATCAGCGCAGAGAGCACCGAGTAACGCGGCCACAGGCGCTTGCCGAGCAGGTAGGCAAGCAGCATGGCGATTACCAGAAAGGGTTGCTGCTCGGCGGCCACGCAGATTTCCAGGCCGATCTTGAACAGCACACCGGCCAGTAGCGCGGCGGCGATGGAGCCAGGTATACGGCGCATCAGGCGGTCGAAGGTGCCGGTCAGACCGATCAGAACGATCAGGCCCGAGGCGAGGATGTAGGCGCCAATGGCCTCGCCATAGGAGGCCTGCGGCAGGCTGGTGATAAGCAGCGCGGCGCCAGGGGTTGACCAGGCGATCATCACCGGCGCGCGATAGCGCAGCGAGAGCACGATGCAGCACAGTGCCATGCCGATCGACAGTGCCCAGATCCACGAGGAAATCTGTCCTGCGGTGAGGCCGGCAGCCTGGCCGGCCTGGAACATCAGCACCAGGGAGCTGGTGTAGCCGGTGAGCATGGCAATGAAGCCAGCGACCACGGCCGAGGTGGAGGTGTCCGCCAGTGGGCGCAGACGAGTGGGGGCGGCGTCTTGCATCAGAACATTCCAGTGTCGACGATGATGGGGTAGAGCGAGGCGACCAGCAGCAGCGCCATGCCGATGTTGAAGGCGCGCAGCGCGCGCGGGTTGTCCAACCACTTGCGCAGCAGGCTGCCGGCGACGGTCCACAATCCCACGCTGGGGCAGTTGACCAGGGCAAACAGAGCGGCGATCAACAGTACGTTGCTGAAGAAGCCATCCTGCGGCGTGTAGGTGGTGATGGCGCCGATGGCCATGATCCACGCCTTGGGGTTGACCCACTGAAAGGCCGCCGCCTGGATGAAGGTGAACGGCTTGGCCTCGGGGTTCTCGCGGCTCTGCGGTGCGCCGGACTGGGCGATTTTCCAGGCCAGATACAGCAGGTACGCGGCGCCGACATAGCGCAGTACGTCGTGCAGCACCGGCAGACGTTGGAACACCTGGCCAAGACCAAGGCCCACGGCGGCCACCAGCAGCATGAAACCGAGGCTGATGCCAAGCATGTGTGGAATGCTGCGGCGCACGCCGAAGTTCACCCCGGAGGCGAGCAGCATCATATTGTTGGGGCCGGGCGTCACCGAGGTGACGAAGGCGAAGGCGATGAAGGCGAGCAGCAGTTCGGTGGACATGGTCGTTCTCCGGTGACTGGCAAAGCCTATTGCGCGGTCGCCACGCCGTCGCGGTACAGCCACCGCTGGGTTGAACCGTACAGTCTGGTCAAGCGCTGTCTGGATGGTTAGCCTCGGTTTTTTGCCGAACAAGGATAAAGGCGATGCAACCAGACAATCCCTACAGTGCGCCACAGGTGGAGTTGCTCGACAGCGTGGGCGTACAGTCGTTGCCAGGTTGGAGCACCAGGCAGCTGCAGGTGCTGGGCTGCCTGGCACTGGTCTCGGTGGTGGCCAATGCCCTGGTGATCGCGCTTACATTTGCCGGAGCTCTGCTGGAGACGGATGAAGCTGAACTGCTGTTTACCTACACCGACTGGCTTAGCCTGGCGCTGGCGTTACTCGGCTGCTACCTGCTGCTGCGTTTCAAAGCCTTTGCCGAAGCCCGCTTTTTCGCGCGCAACCTAAGCGTACCGATCTGGTTGCTGCTCGCGGTGACGCTGCTGCTGGAGGCAGTGGACATGCTTTTCGCTGACCAACTGTTCGCCGGATTGGACTGGCAGACTATCGGCTATATGGCGCTGTTGTGTCTTATGGGCATATGCACCACCTGGCTGGGGATACGGTTGCTCAAGCTGCAAAATCCCTATCCGGCGCTGAAAGTGATGGCCTGGCTCGATATCGTCGGTGGGCTGATGCTGGCCAGCGTGCTGTTGATGCTGGTGGCGCTGCTGCCGTTGCTTGGGGCCGGCGTGGCGCTGATGCTGGTGTTCTTCAAGGGCGCTGCCGAGTTGCAGGGGATTGCGAGCTGACTGCAGCGTAATGACAGGAGCCGCCCATCGGGCGGCTCCTGTTTTTCAGCCTGTTACCACTTGTAGTCGAGGCTGGCTGTGACCCGGCGTGGGTCGCCGGCATAGCAGTAGAAACCATCGCAGGTGGCCAGGTATTCCTTGTCGAACAGGTTGTTGGCGTTGAGCGATACGCTGGCGCCACGCAGGCTTGCATCGAGCTGGCCGAGGTCGTAACGCACCGCGGCGTCGTAGACGGTATAGGCACTGCTGTGGCCGTCGGAAGGATCGCGTACAAAGCCCATGCTGCCGACGGCGATATTGTCGGTGGAGCCGACGAAGCGGGCGCCAAAACCGATGCCGAAACCCGCCAGCACACCCTGGTTCCAGTCATAGTCGGCCCAGATCGACGCCTGATGCTCGGGGATCAGCGGCAGGGCGCGGTTCTTGTCGCGCGGGTCACCGACCTCGGTCATCTTGCTGTTGGTGTAACTGTAGGAGGCGGTCAGGCTGAGGTTCTCGGTGACGTTACCGGTAGCCTCCAGCTCCAGGCCGCGTACCTCTACCTCGCTCACCGGCTCAGTGGCCCCGGCGATGTTGGTGGTCACGATGTTTTGCCGCGTCAGGTCATAGACGGCGGCGGTGAACAGCATATCGCTGCCCGGCGGTTGATACTTGATGCCCAGCTCGTACTGCTTGCCGGTGCTGGGTTTGAACGCCGCGCCGCCGTTGCCGCCTGCTTCGGCCTGGAAGGATTCGGCATAGGACACATAAGGCGTGAGGCCGGAATCGAACACGTAGCTCAGTGCCGCATTGCCGCTGAATTGGCTGTCGCGGCGGCTGTCCCTGGCATCGTTGGCGTTGTGGAACACCGAGTCGGTGTCCAAGCGATCCCAGCGGCCGCCTAGGGTCAGGCGCCAGGCGTCGAGTGCCATCTGGTCCTGCAGATAGAGGCCGGTGTTTCTGCGTTTCTGGTTGTAGTCCTGAAAGGCGCTGTAGGTGACGCCGCTGAAATCCTGGCCATAGATCGGGCGGATGATGTTGCTACTCGGCGCAGTACCGTACAGCCAGCGGTAATCGGTCTCGACGCGCAGGTAGTCGAGGCCCAGCAGCAGGGTGTGCGAGACCATGCCAGTGCTGAAGTCGGCTTGGGAGTTATTGTCCACGGCGAAATGGCTGATGTTCTCATCGTATATGTTGGCGCCGCGTTGAACGGTACCGTCAGGGCTGACTGCTTCATGGGGGCCGTTAGGCCAGTGCATACCACCAGCAGTAATGATCTGGTTATCCAGCTCAAGTTTGCTGTAGCGCAGGTTTTGGTTGAACTGCCAGGTATCGTTGATGCGGTGCTCGAAGGCGTAGCCCAGTGCATAGAAGGTCTTGTCGTAGAACTCCCAGTCAGGGTCGCCGAGGTTCTTGTTGTAGTCGACCTTGCCGGCCGGGGTGCTCAGCTTGGTGCCTTGCAGCGGCAGGAACTGGCTGGTGCCGCCGGTATCGTCACGGTTGAACTGGCCGAGGAAGGTCAGTTTGCTGTCGTCGGCAATGTTCCAGGTCAGGCTGGGCGCCAGGTTGAAACGCTGGTCGTCCATATGCTCGATAACGGTGCCACTGTCACGGCCGGTACCGCTGAAACGGTAGAGAAAGCGACCTTCATCGTCGATCTTGCCGGTGCTGTCGAAGCTGATCTGCTTGTGGTTGTAGTTACCAACTTGCACCTGCACTTCATGGCTGCTTTCGGCCTGCGGGCGGCGGCTGACGGCATCCACCAGGCCGCCTGGCGGGGTCTGGCCATACACTGCCGAGGCCGGGCCGCGCAGTACGGCGACGCGCTCCAGGTTCCAGGTTTCCAGTTTGGCCATGGTATAGCTGCCCTTGGGCAGTGGCAGGCCGTCGAGCATCTGGATCGGTTCGAAACCGCGAATTTTCATCCAGTCGGCGCGGCTGTCGCTGCCGTAGCTGCTGGCGATGACACCCGGCATATAGCGCACGGCGTCATCGAGGTTCTGCACCTTGCGGTCCTGCATCTGCTCGCGGGTGGCGACGGAGATTGAGCGTGGCGTTTCCAGCAACGGCGTGTCGGTCTTGGTGCCGGTCGCGGTGCGGTTGGCCAGATAACCACGGGTTGGGCCCCAGGCGGTCTCGGCGGCCTGTTCGCTGGCTGTCACGGTCACGTCCGGCAGTGCCATCGCTGCTTCTGCCGCAGGGGTTAGGCTGTAGGCGCCGCCACTGCCGCCTTGCAGTTGAAGGCCGGTGCCTCGCAGCGCCTGATTGAGGGCTTCGATGGCTTCGTAGTCGCCGCTGACCGGTGCCGAGTTCTTGCCCTCGGTCAGGGCCGGATCGATGCTCAGGGTCACGCCAGCCTGGCTGGCGATCTGATTGAGCGTGGCTGCCAGAGGACCGGAGGGCAGTTGGTAGACTTCAGCACGGGCCAGCCCGGCATGGCCGGCAAAGGCGATGGTCAGGGCCAACAGCGTGTGGCGGAAGGGGGCAGGGCGGAAGGACATTGCGAACGTCTCCTAAGAGTTAATGTATCTCAATGTCCTTTTGCCGAATCAGGAAAGAAAAATGACAGGGCCGGAGAAAATTATTTTTCTGCCGGCACCACACGAGTCCACCAAGGGCCCAATTGCTCGGTACGCACGGGCAGGCTCAGCGCCAAAGCGGCCAGCGCCTTGTCGCTGTCGTGCAGTGGGAAGCTGCCGCTGATACGCAGCCCGGCCAGGCTCGGATCGAGGCTCAGATAGCCACTGCGGTATTCGCCGAGCTGATCGATCAGACGCTGCAAGGGCAGGTCGTCCGCCACCAGCATGCCGCGACTCCAGGCGTCGGCACCGATGGGTGCTGGGTGGCTGTCGCTGAGGTGCTGGCGGTCCATGAGCACCTGTTCGCCGCTGTGGATGATGCGTTCCTGCGAGCCGGCCAGCGGCCTGGCAGCGACCGCTGACTGCAGCACGATCAGTTCGGTCGCAGTACCTTCGCGCCGGACCAGGAAGCGCGTCCCCAAGGCCCGCAGTCGTCCCTGCTCCGTTTCGACGATGAAGGGGCGGGTATCGCCCTTGGCGGTCTGAACCAGAATTTCGCCGCTGCGCAGGTGCAGGCGTCGTTCGTTGTCGTCGAATTCGATATCCAGCGCACTGCGGCTGTTGAGACGCACCTGGCTGCGGTCGGCGAGCAGCAGGTCGCGTTGTTCTCCGCTGGCGGTATGGTAGTCGGCGAGGTAGTCGCCAAGCGGGCGCTGCTGAGCCAGCAGCACCAGCGTTATGCCCGTGGCCAGAAGCAGACCCAGGGCGCTACCGCCAAGGCGGCGCAGGCTGCGGCGACGGCTGACGCTGCTCTGCAACAGGGCGCGTCGCGCCATCGGCGTGCTGGCGGCAGAAAGCTGCTGGTCGATACCGCCGAGGCGCCGCCAGGCCAGGTCATGCTCCGGGTGCGCGGCCAGCCAGTCGGCGAAGTCGTGGCGTTGCTGCTCGCTGGCTTCGCCTGAGTCCAGGCACAGCTGCCAGGCGATGGCCTCATCGAGCACGCGAGCCGAGACCTGGCTCATTGCGGCGCTCCGTACAGCGCGATGTAGCACTGGCGCAGGCCCTGGGCGAGGTATTGACGCACGCGTGACGGGGACACACCAAGGCGCTCGGCGATCTCGGCATGACCGAGGCCATCCAGACGGTTATAGAGGAACGCTGCGCGTGCCTTGCTCGACAGCTGGCCGAGCAGGCGATCGATCTCGGCCAGTTGCTCCAGGGCCAGGGCCTGTTCTTCCGGGCTGGGTTGCACGGCTTCAGGAGCCAGCGCGAGTTCTTCCAGATAGGCACGCTCCAGCGCATGGCGGCGAAACTGGTCGACCAACAGCCCCTTGGCGATGGTGGTGAGCAGGGCTCTGGGCTCGCGCGGACTGTGCAGGTCGGCGCGACCGAGCAGGCGGACGAAGGTGTCCTGGCTCAGGTCTTCGGCGCGCTGCGCGCAGTTCAGGCTTTTGCGCAGCCAGCCGAACAGCCAGTCACGGTGATCGCGATAAAGCACACCGACCAGCTGCTGATTGCTGAAATCCTGAACCGACACGCGCACCTCGCGAGATCTAAGTTAAGGTGATAATGATTCGCATATGATTGCAGAGGTCGTGTCAGGGTGCAATCACGCTTTGGCGTGGCATGACCGGTGGCGCGGGGAATGGAAAGGCAGGCTGAATCGGTAGGAGCGAGCTCTGCTCGCGAACAAGAGGGTTCGCGAGCAGAGCTCGCTCCTACGAGGGCTAGTGACGAGGACGCCTAGGTGCGTTCCTGGCGGCTACGTGCCAGGGCGTGATTGACTTCCAGCCAACCCTGCACGGCCTCTTCGCCCATCTCGCCGAACACGCGCTGTAGCAGGCGTGCTTGTTCGCGCCGCAGGGCCTGTTCCAGCTTGGCGCCTTCGGTGGTGAAGCCGAGCACACGCTTGCGCTTGTCGTCCGCGGCAGCCTCGCTCTGCACTAGATTCATCTCGATCAGCTGGCGCAACGGCATGTTCAGCGCCTGCTTGCTCACGCCCAGGTAACCCAGCAGCTCGGTCATGTTCAGGCCCGGGTACTTGGCGATGAAGAACAGAATGCGGTGATGCACGCGTGACAGGCCGCGCTTGGCGAGCATCTCGTCGGGCTTGGCAGTGAAGGCCTGGTAGCCGAAGAAGAAGGCTTCCATGGCGGCCTGCTGAGCGGCGGAATTCTTGATGACGTGCGCCCCATGACGGCCAGCCTGCGTGCCCTCGGCGGGCAACGTCAAAAACTTCTCGGAGAAATTTTTTAGGTCAGTCATATTGACGTATCTCTGGTCGGCGGCGTAGTTTCGGTCAAGCAGTTTGACTTAATTCCAATGACTTTTGCACCCCAGGACACCCCATGGCCTTCTCCGAACGCATCGCCCGCCTGAAAAGCTCCCTGATCCGTGAAATTCTTGCCGCGGCGCAGCGTCCGGAAGTGATGTCCTTTGCCGGTGGCCTGCCGGCCGAGCCGATGCTGCCGAAGGTGGACTGGGCCAAGATGCCGGCGAGCATGGGCCAGTACGGCATGAGCGAGGGCGAGCCGGCGTTGCGCGAGGCTATCGCTGCCGAAGCGCGCGCCCTGGGTGTGCCCTGCGATGCCAGCCAGGTGCTGATCGTCAGCGGCTCGCAGCAGACCCTGGACTTGGCGTCCAAGCTGTTCATCGATCCGGGCACCGAAGTGCTGCTCGAAGCGCCGACTTACCTGGCTGCCCTGCAGGCCTTTCAACTGTTCGGCGCCGACTGCATCAGCGTACCGCAAGAGGCCGACGGCCCTGAGCTGGCGGCTCTGCGTCAGCGTCTGGAGAATCACAAGCCGGCGTTCGCCTACCTGATCCCGACCTTCCAGAATCCGTCCGGCACCCGTTACAGCGAAGCCAAGCGTGAAGCCGTGGCGGCCCTGCTCGACGAGTTCGGCGTTACCCTGATCGAGGACGAGCCGTACCGCGAGCTGGTGTTCGATGCCGGTAGCGCCACCCCCATCGTCAGCCGCCTGCAGAAGGCCAGCTGGATCTACACCGGTACCGTTTCCAAGACGCTGCTGCCAGGCCTGCGTGTCGGCTACCTGATCGCCACCAAGGACCTGTACCCGCATCTGCTGCGCCTGAAACAGTCGGCCGACCTGCACACCAACCGCATCGGTCAGTGGCAGGCGCTGCAGTGGTTGGGCAGCGAGCAGTACCGCGGTCACCTGGCCGAGCTGCGTGACTTCTACCGCATTCGCCGCGACGCCATGCAGACGGCGCTGCTGGAGCACTTCGGCGATCTGGCCGAGTGGGAAATCCCTCAGGGTGGCCTGTTCTTCTGGCTGACCCTGAAGCAGCCGCTCGACACCCGCACGCTGCTCGACGCGGCGCTGGCGCAGAACGTCGCCTTCATGCCGGGCGAGCCGTTCTTCATCGATCCGGACGCTAACCCAGGCCACCTGCGACTGAATTTCAGCCATGTGGCGCCGGAGCGTCTGGGTGAGGGGCTGCGCCGGCTGGCGGCGGTTATCCGTGACGCGCAGGGTGCGTGATTGATTGGTTTCTGTGGGAGCGGCTTCAGCCGCGAATTTCCCGGGCGTAGTAGTTCCTACAGAAGCGGGGGCAATTGGCGGCGAGCATGCCGCGAGGATTGATAGGGAGGGCAACGCGATGTTCAAGGTCTACGGTGATTACCGCTCGGGCAACTGCTACAAGGTCAAGCTGATGCTGCATCTGCTCGGTAAACCCTACGAGTGGGTGCCGATCGACATTCTCAAGGGCGAGACGCAGAGCGAAGCCTTTCTGGTCAAGAACCCCAACGGCAAGATCCCGGTGCTGGAACTGGACGACGGCACGTGCCTGTGGGAGTCCAACGCCATCCTCAACTACCTCGCCGATGGCAGCGAGTTCCTGCCCAGCGAGCCGCGCTTGCGCACCCAGGTGCTGCAGTGGCAGTTCTTCGAGCAGTACAGCCATGAGCCCTACGTTGCGGTTGCGCGTTTCATCCAGCTCTATCAGGGCATGCCCGAGGAACGCCGCGAGGAGCACGCGCGCTGCCTGAAGCTCGGCTACAAGGCCCTGAAGGTGATGGAGAAGCAGCTCGAACGCACGCCCTATCTGGTCGGCGAGCATTACTCCATCGCCGATATCGCTCTGTATGCCTACACACACGTGGCTCACGAGGGCGGCTTCAGCCTCGAAGCCTTTCCGGCGGTTCGCGCCTGGCTCGATCGGGTCGCCAGTCATCCACGCCACGTGACCATGCTCGGCTGATCACGGCTCGGCGATGGCCTGCGTCCGAGAGGCGCAGCGCTGCCGCCATATCAAGGGGCTCAATCCGGTCTCGCGGCGAAAGGTGCGGGTGAAATGCGACTGGTCGCAGAAGCCGTGGGCGTGGGCGATCTGCGTCAATGGCTGGTCGGTGGCCAGCATCATCTCCCTGGCTGCTTCGATGCGTTTGCGTGCCACGTAGGCCAGTGGTGTGATGCCGAAGGTCTGTTTGAATACATGGGAAAAATGGCTGCTGCTCAGTTTGAGTTGGGCGGCCAGATCGCAGGTACGAATGGCAGCGGCCAGGTTGTCGCTGATGTACTGATCCAGGCGTCGCGTCTGCCAGCGTGTCAGACCGTTTGTGCAATGACGAATGCCACACTGCTTGCTGGCGTTGACTTGGCGTAGCAGCGTCATGGCCTGCTCGACATGCACGTAGGCGCTTTGCGTGTCCTCCAGCAGCTGCGTTTCAGCCTCCGCGAGCAAGGCAGCGATACGGTCCAGCAGCTGCGGGTCTGGCCTGGCCTGGTGCAAGCAGGGCGTAATTGCCTGAAGTTCGCCGAACGAGCCCATTGCCAGCCTCCTTATCTCATTGGTTGTAAAGCATGCGCGGCGCAGTCGGCGGCGCACAGCTCACAAGGAGGGGAAGGGTGACAACACTAAAGTGGGGTGCCGATCTCCAGCACGCCGCGCTGCACGGCGATGGCCACTGCATGGGTGCGATTGTTGGCGCGGAGTTTGTCCATGATCAGGCGCATATGGCCTTTGACCGTGTCTTCGGTGATACGCAGTTGCAGCGCAATATCGCGATTCGAGTAACCCAGAGCTGCTGCCTGCAGAACCTCCACTTCACGTGGGGTGAGGCACTGCTGGCCAATGTGCTGAGCCAGATCGGCGGCGATCTCGGGCGGAATATGGCGTTTACCAGCGGCCAGACTGCGAATGGTCTCCACCAGCTCCTTGCGCAGTGTGCTTTTCAGCAGATAGGCCTGCGCGCCAGCCTGGATAGCATGCAGCGCACGTACGTCACCGCGGTAGGTAGTGAGGATGGCGATGCGCGCATCCGGGCATTCGCCGCGAATCGCCAGGATGCTGTCGATGCCGTTCATATGGGGCATCTGCAGGTCCATCAGGGTGACGTCGGGCCGTAGCTGCCGAAAACATTCCAGTGCTTCGCGACCATCGCTGGCCTCGCCGACCAGATCGATATCCGCCTGCCCGGCGAGTACGGCAGCGATGCCCTCGCGCAGCAGAGGGTGGTCATCGGCGACCAGCACACGGATGGGGTTGGCAGCGGTCATGACTGCGAGCTCCTGATCAATCGTTTCCAGTTTAGCCAGCGCCGAGCGCGAGGGGGCGACTGGCGATAGGCCAACGGTCCGGCCAGGGTCAGCCTTACATGGCAGCCGTGGCCGGGGGCGCTGTCGATATTAAGTGTGCCGCCAATCTTGGTGGCGCGTTCATACATGCCTTTCAGACCCCAGTGATCGACCGGCTCTGCGCCCAGCAGGTACTCGGCCAGAAGGCCGCGGCCATCGTCGCTAACGTGCAGTGAAAACTGCCGGGGATGGTAATCCAGCTGTACGCGCACATGACGAGCCCTGGCATGACGAAAGGCATTGCTGACCGCCTCGCGGGCGAGTTGGCTGAGCTCGTCATGTACCACCGGGTGGAGGGAGCAGGGTGTGCCTGCGATCTCGACCCGATACTCGATATCGGCATGTTCGTGCAATTGATCGAGCTCGCGCAGCGTTTGCGGCAAGTCGTTCGACGCCTCCTGTGCGTGGCGCAGGTTGCGCACCCGCTCACGACCTTCGGCGATCACCTGATCGGCACGATCCAGGGCATTCTCCAGTTTGCCTCGCGCCGGTTGATCGCCTGGCAGACTGTCTGCAGCGGCCTGCACGTGGAGCATCAGCCCCTGCACCCCTTGCAGCAAGGTGTCGTGTAGCTCGCGGGCGATGCGCTCACGCTCGTCGTGGCGTTCTTCCAGGCGTGTGCGCAGGCGTTCGGCTGCGCGCTGCATGTTATTGCGATAGAGCAGATGCAGGATCAGCAGCATGACCAGCGCCACGCTCAGGATGAACAGCGGATGACGGTAGAACACCTGGTCGATGCTGAAGCTGAGTTCGGCATCCTGCTCGCTGGCCACGCCATTCTGATTGAGCGCGCGTACGCGAAAGCGATAGTCGCCGGCGGGCAGGCCGGTATAGGTCGCCTCACGCTGGCGTCCGGCGGAGTGCCATTCGCTGTCGAAACCATCGAGACGATAGAGAAAATGCAGTCCCTCCGGTGCGGACAGGCTCAGGGCACCGTAGTGGATGACCAGGCGTTTGCTGTCTGCGGGCAGGGTTGCTGGCGTTTGCAAGGAGATGGTCGCACCGTCAGCCAGTAACGAGTCGATACGCACCTTGGGCGGCTTGTAACTATGAATCTCCCGATCCGGACTCAAGCCGGCCACGCCGTTGCGGGTGACGAACCACAGGCGACCATCACTGCTGCGCACCGCTGTTGGCAGAGCGAGCACCTGGTGCGGGTCGTTGGCGAGCCCGCCTTGCAGATCGTAGGTACGGTAATGGATATGGTGCTTGGGATTGTTCAGCGCCTTTTCGATTTCTGCGGCCGGTAACTGAAAGACGCCACCTTTGCCGTGCAGCCAGAGATCTTCGCCCCGAGGACCGGTAACCGGGATGATCGCGTAGAGATTGTCGAACAGCCCACTCTCACTCAGCGGCAGGTGCTGGAAACGCTTGCCATCGAAGCGCGCCAGGCCGCGTTGGCCACCGAACCAGCTGTGCTCCTGCGAATGGGCCATCGCGGTCACGTGGCCAATATCCAGCCCATCAGCGCTCCCCCAATGGCGTTCGCCCTGGTCGTCATGACTGACGATCAGGTTGTTGCGATAGCCGAACCAGCGCCTGCCATCAGGGGCGAGGGCAGAGCTCACCGGCATCAGTTGCGCTGGATCGTCGCTAGGGGCGGGAAGCTGTTGCCAGTCGCCATCGCGCAGCACATAGAGGCCCTGTCGGTTGAGCGACAGCCAGAGCGCGCCCTGATCGTCGATCAGCAATGTGCGCACCGAGGAGTCCAGATCACGCTCGACCGGCAGGACGGAGACTTTTTCTACCTGTTCACCAGTGCTGCGCCAGATTCCCTCGGAGCCGGCCAGCCATACCGAGCCGCCAGGGTCTTTGCTGATCGCGCTGATCGGTGTACGCAGCGGCAGCTTGTGCAAACCCTGTGCATCCAGGCGCATGAGCGGCAGGTTGCTGCTGGCCGCCCAGAGATTGCCGGCGTCATCGGCTGCAATTGCCAGGTTATTCGCCTGGGGCGGAAAACCTGCAGGGCGCAGAGGGCGTTCGCGCAGTCGATCAAGCCCGTTCTGCGTGCCGATCCACAGACTACCTTCGCTGTCTTCCAGCAGCGGCCAGGCGAAGTTGGAGCTAAGACCATCACGTGACGAAAGCCGCTCGATATCATCGAAGCTGCCGCTGCCATGCTCGTTGGGTTTGGCCACGTGTAGCAGACCGCCGCCAGCGGTGCTCAGCCAGAGGCAACCATGCCGGTCAAACAGCATGGCGTTGGCTCCTTCTCCAAGGGCTATATGGGTCGCCTGCAGTTGCGGCTGATCGATCTTTACCCGCAGCAGACTCTCGCGGTCGCGCTCGATCAACCACAGTGCACCGTCGGCAGCTTGCGCGATCTGCCGAGTACGTTGGCTGCGTACGCCGGTGTCGTGCAGCTTCTGGGCGCCAGGGAGCAGCACGTAAAGCCTTTGTTCATCGGCCACCCAGAGACGGTCACTGCTGTCGACGAAGACGCTGTAGGCATTCTCGCCGACAAAACCGTCTGCGATACCCAGTTGCTGCCAGCGTTTGCCATCGAAACGCATCAGGCCGTCGTTGGCTGCAGCCCAGATGCTGCCGTCTGCCGTCTGCGCCAAGGCGTAGATCACGCCGCGGGCCAGATCGAAGCTGCTGGGGTGTTCCTCCACCGATGCGATCAGGTGAACGCCACCGTTGCGCAGGCCGACCCAAAGCCCGGCGTCGCTGGCCAGCAGGCTGGACACGATGCCCAGTTCATGACCAGCGGGCGTGCGATATCGGGTGAAATCGAAGCCGTCGAAGCGATACAGAGAGTCGTGAGTGCCCAGCCACAGGTAGCCGTCCCGGGCTTCGGCCAAAGCGCCGATCTGGCTGGGGCTGTCGTCGTTGAGCGTCCAGCGCCGATGTTCCAGTTGCTGCTCCAGAGCACTTCTGTCGGCCAGCGCGGCAGCGCTGAAAAGCACCAGGCATAACAGGCTTGCCAGGACGCCGAGGCGAGCTTGTGGGGTGTTTGATTTAAAAACGTCCAACTTGGTTCTGAACCCATTCGATGCTGTAGTCGGCAATTCTTTCCCAACCGGGTTCGGCGATCAGCCAGTGGCTGTAGCCGGGGAACTGCTTGAAGCTGGTGATGGCTGACGAGCCTCGGTGGCGACGATAAAGGACGGCCACTACGTTGGCGCGAACGATGTGGGAACTGCCTGCAGCCAGCAGCAGCAGAGGTGCACGTTCGCCGTTGGTGAAATCGACGGTGCTACCGATGCCCAGCGCAGCCTCGACGAACACCCGGCCAGGCGCCGGAACGATGTGGCGCGCATAGGCGGCGCTTTGCTCTGCAGGTGTCAGCGTTTGCGCCATATTGCGCGCGAAATACTGCGGTGTCATGTACAGAAGGTCACGCCAACCCACCCAGGGCAACAACCATGGCCAGGTGCTATACAAACCCAGCAAACCGGCGCGCGGTGGTAGTGGGTCGATGGCGATGCCGGCCTGACCCAGGCCGCGGTCGAGCAGCAACTGCACCAGCAGGCCTCCGAGGTCATGGCCAATCAGTAGCGGCGGCTGCTCCAGGCTGCGTACCAGTGTTTCGTAGTGGGCGAGGAGGGCGCTGATGCCGGGTTGGCGACCACCTTTGGCAACCGGCCAAGGCGGCGCCGTGCAGCAATAACCGCAGGCGCTGAAGCGTCTCTGAAATGGCTCCCAGATCGCTGGTGTGAGCCAGGTGCCGTGAATGAACAGGGCGTGACGAGGCATGTTGCACTCAACCTGTCACGCCCTGGTTCGGGCAGCTGCCGTCCTCAGGGGGTGGCATGGAGCACATCCTTGGCTGGCATCAGAAAATGCTCGATATGCACGGGCACGTCCGGGCTCTGGAAATGCCTGGCAGCAGCCTCGATGCGTTGCTCGGCGCGCGTTACCCGACCGTGATGACGCAGGTGTTCGAGCCAGGACTCATCGAAGAAGAACTCCTGCCAGTGCCGTGGATTCTC
The DNA here is from genome assembly GCF_017167985.1 of Ectopseudomonas toyotomiensis. Taxonomy (NCBI): domain Bacteria; kingdom Pseudomonadati; phylum Pseudomonadota; class Gammaproteobacteria; order Pseudomonadales; family Pseudomonadaceae; genus Ectopseudomonas; species Ectopseudomonas toyotomiensis. The sequence goes on from NZ_CP070505.1 coordinate 4,472,677, forward strand.
GCTGTTCTGTACCAGCCCCCAGGAGAACGCACCGTTGCGTCTGCGCATGCGGGCGACCTCGGCCATCGCCTGACGGAAGTCGGCCGCATGCTCCGGAGCGATGTCGTACTGCAGGGTGACCATCACCGGGCCGCGTTCCAGATCGGCTTCGTCAGCCAGGATCGGCGCTGGCCAATGCAGCGATGGGGCGAGATCTTCGCTTTCGGTTACCGGCAGTGGGAAGTGCAGCGTCAGCAGCAAGCCCAGCGCCAGGCAACCAGCCGCGGCCAACAGCGCGACGGAAATCGACGCCTGGCTGGCGACATAACCCCAGATTGCACCACCAGCGGCCATGCTGCCGAAGAACACCAGGATATACACCGACAGCGCGCGGGCTCTCACCCAATCCGGCACCGAGGTCTGCGCGCTGACTTGCAGGCTCGACAGTACGGCGATCCACGCCGCGCCGCTGAGCAGCATCACCGGTAGCAGCACGGCGAAGTCACGCACCCATGCCAGGGCCAGCAGCACCAGTGCGTAAAGCACGCTGGCAATGGCCACCAGTTTGTTGACGCTGATGCGCTCACGCAGTTTGGGCAGCAGCATGGCGCCAAGTACTGCGCCGATACCAACGCTACCCAGAAGCAGGCCAAAGTCGCTGGCGCTGCCCTGCAGCTCGCCGCGCACGATCAACGGCAGCAACGACATGCCGGCGCTGGCGCCGACGAAGAACGCCGCCGCGCGCACCAGCACCGCCTGCAGCGGTTTTGATGCGCGGCTATAGCGCCAGCCGGCGCGCATGGCACCCAGCAGGCGCTCGGCCGGGAAGGCCGCAACCTGGCGCTCGCGCTTCCAGGTCAGCAGCACCGCCATCACCGCGAAGAACGACAGGGCATTGAGGGCGAAGGTCGCCCAGGGACCGCTCAAGCTGACCAGTACCCCGGCGATTGCCGGGCCGAGTGCGCGGGCGACATTGATGCCGAGGCTCGACAGGGCGATGGCCGAGGGCAGGTCGCGCTTGCTTACCAGCTCCGGCGTCAGCGCCGACCAGGCCGGCATCATCAAGGCGGTACCGACGCCCATGGCCAGGGTCATACCCAGCAGCAGCCAGACCGTGGTCAGCCCGAGCAGGGTAAGCACGGCCAGCAGCGTCGCCACCGCCGCCATCCACAGCTGCACGCCGAGCAGATAGCGGCGCTTGTCGACGATATCGGCCATGGCCCCGGCCGGCAGCGCCAAAAGGAACATCGGCGCGGAGCCGGCGACCTGTACTAGTGCCACGTGCATGGGGTTGGCCGACAGGCTGGTCATCAGCCAGCCGGCACCAACTTCATGCATCCAGGTGCCGATGTTCGAGGCGATGCTGGCCAGCCACAGCCAGCGGAAGGTGACGTGGTTGAGTGCGCCCCAAGGAGATGGTTTTGCGGTGGGCATGATCAGAACAGGCCTTGTAATGGGTATTCGAGGGTGATGTAGAGCCGGTCGATGTCGGGCAAATTCTGGGAGTTGTTGCCGCGGTGGCTGACATGGGCCAGGCTCATTCGCAGGCCTTTAGCCGAGCCGTGCTGTACCGTGTAACGCAGATCGATGTCACGTTCCCAGTGGCGGCCACCTGAAGCTGTTCTGTTCGATGCGTAGGCACCATCGGCAGGAGCGCGTGAACTGTCGATGCCGTGCCCGCGGATGTAGCGTGCCATTAGGTTCAGCCCGGTAATGCCGAATGCAGCGAAGTCCAGATCGTAACGGGCCTGCCAGGAGCGTTCCTGGGCGCCATTGAAGTCGGCGTACTTGACCGAGTTCGCCAGGTAGATCGAGTCACCACCGACAAAGTCAAAGGGCGTGTCGCCATTGACTCGCTGATAGGCGACGGTGAACTTCTGCGCGCCAAGTTGATAGCGCGTCAGCAGGCTGTAGGCCAGGGTATCAATGGCGCCTGCACGGGCCGCACCCTGGTCGTGGGTACGGTACAGATTGGTGTCCAAGGTCCAGTGACCGCGCTGGACTTTCAGATTCAGATATCCCTGGCGCCAGGTGTCCTCCAACTGCGCTGCATAGAGTGCGGCGCTGATGTCCTGGCTATCGAGCAGGCGAACACCGGCAAGCGTCATGGCGGCCCCCTGAGTCGAGGCACCTACGCCGCTGAAGTCGTCATGGGAAGAGCTGCCGTTCTGGTTCTTGAATCGTGTGAAACGCCCTGCCTGGAGCAACAGGCTGGGTGACAGCGTGCTGTCGAGCATCACTCCAGTGGCGTATTCCGGTTGCAGGCGCTTGTCGCCGGTATCGAATACCGGTGTCTCGACCGTCATTTCGCCATAGCGCAGCAGGTGGTTGCCAGCGCGTAGTTTGAGGGCACCGCCGGCGGAGGCGTAGCCATGGCTGCGCCCCCGGGAGTCGACCGGCAACAAGCCGGTGCCGGCACGGCCGCGGCCACCGTCGAGCTTGATGCCGACGAAGCCATGCACATCGATGCCCAGCCCGACCGAACCTTCCGTGAAGCCAGAACGGAGGTTGCCGATGAAGCCTTGTGCCCATTCCTGCTGATAGCTTGGCCCTCCAGTGCCAGAGTTATCGCGCAGGTCGTTGTTCAGGAAGTAGTTGCGCAGCAGCAAGTCCCATCTACCGTTCTCGTCGGTGACGTTTGCAATGGCCTGACCGCCGCTGCCCACCAGGATTGCTCCCAGCAGCCAGCTCGTGGGAGCTGACCGCAGGCTGGCCAGGTTCAGAAGGCGAAGCACGAACATCCGAAGGCACCCCAAAAGCCCTGGTGGTCGCTCACCGGTATGCTGCTGCGACGTGCGCGGTCATGCTGGTGGGCATGCACCGCGCAGGCGCCGATGCACTGGTGGATGCTGGCAGCCATGGGCGCCGCTGCCGGCTTCCAGTGCCCTGGCACCATGGCCACCGGCGACCAGTCCGGCAGTACCGGCAGCGTCGGCGGGGCGAGCTTGTCGAACTCGCCGGTACCATGTACGACCTTGCCGCCGACGACCGTGAGTACCGATTCCAGCCACTTGATCTGCTCTTCCTCGATGCTGAAGAAGTCCGCGCTCAAGGCCACCAGGTCGGCCAGTTGCCCCACCTTGATCTGGCCCTTCTTGCCCTGTTCGCTGGAGAACCAGGCGCTGCCGTGGGTGAACAGTTGCAGTGCGGTGGCGCGTGACAGTCCCTGCGGAGTGAGCGTAGTACCGCCAACGGTTTTGCCGCTGACCAGCCAGTACAGCGCCGTCCAGGGGTTGTAGCTGGCCACGCGAGTGGCGTCGGTGCCGCCGCCGACTGGCACGCCTTCGGCCAGCATGCGCTGAATCGGCGGGGTAGCTTCTGCGGCTTTGGCGCCGTAGCGGTCGATGAAGTACTCACCCTGGAAGGCCATGCGGTGCTGGATGGCGATACCGCCGCCGAGCGCGCGTACGCGCTCGATATTGCGTGGGCTGATGGTCTCGGCGTGGTCGAACAGCCAGGGCAGGCCGTTGAACGGCATGTCGCGGTCGACCTTCTCGAACACGTCGAGCATGCGCGAGATGGACTCGTCATAGGTGGCGTGCAGGCGGAATGGCCAGCGCTGCTCGACCAGATGACGCACCACCGGCTCCAGATCGGCCTCCATGCTCGGTGCGAGGTCCGGGCGCGGCTGGACAAAGTCCTCGAAGTCGGCGGCAGAGAACACCAGCATTTCACCGGCGCCGTTATGGCGGAGGAAATCATCGCCCTGGTGCAGCTTGACGCTGCTGGTCCAGTTCTTGAAATCGGTCAGCTCTTCCTTGGGCTTCTGGGTGAACAGGTTGTAGGCGATGCGCACGGTGAGCTGATCCTTGTCGGCCAGCTCCTGGATCACCTGGTAGTCGTCCGGGTAGTTCTGGTAGCCGCCACCGGCGTCGATGGCGCTGGTCACGCCCAGGCGGTTGAGCTCGCGCATGAACTGGCGGGTGGAGTTGACCTGATACTCCAACGGCAGCTTCGGCCCCTTGGCCAGGGTGGCGTAGAGAATCAGTGCATTGGGTCGGGCGATCAGCATACCGGTGGGCTCGCCGCTGGCATCGCGCTGGATCTCGCCGCCGGGCGGGTTCGGTGTGTTCTTGTCGTAGCCCACGGCGCGCAATGCCGCGCGGTTGAGCAGGGCGCGGTCGTAGAGGTGGAGGACGAACACCGGGGTGTCGGGCGCTGCCTTGTTCAGCTCATCCAGGGTCGGTAGCCGTTTCTCGGCGAACTGGAACTCGGTCCAGCCACCGACCACGCGCACCCACTGCGGCGTCGGCGTGCGGTCGGCCTGGTCCTTGAGCATGCGCAGGGCGTCGGCCAGCGACGGCACGCCTTCCCAGCGCAGCTCCAGGTTGTAGTTGAGGCCGCCACGGATCAGGTGCAGGTGCGAGTCGTTGAGGCCGGGAATGACGGTGCGTTTCTGCAGGTCGATGACGCGGGTAGCATCGCCGCGCAGGGCCATGGCCTCGGCATCGCTGCCGACGGCGACGAAGCGCCCGTCCTTGATGGCTACGGCGCTGGCCTGGGGTTTTTCGCGGTCGACCGTGTGCAGGCGACCGTTGTAGAGAATGAGATCGGCGCTCATGTTGCCTCCTGATGAACTGACGGAAGAGTCGCTGGCCATGGCCGTGAAGGGCAGGGCTGACCACAATGCCCCGGCCGCGCCAAGGACGCTGCTGGTGGCGAGAAAGTGGCGGCGTTTCGGGTCGGAGGGGTCCTGGCTCATGATCGATCCTCGTCTACGGTTGGGTTCAGCCAGGCGGCGAACAGTCGCGTGGCCATGGGCATGAACAGGTACACCACGAGCAGGACGATGCTCAGGGTGATCACGACGTTGCTCGGCAGGTAACCGCCGAGCCAGGGAATACGGTGGAACAGCGGTTGCCAGAGCAACGGCACCAGCAGGCTCAGCGGCAGGATCACCAGGAAGGTGACGCAGGCCTGTTTCCAGCGGGGCGGTGGCGCCTGCGCGCTTTCCGGCATGAACCAGAATTCCTTGTTCTCGGCGATTTCCAGCTGATCGCCTGCGCGCAGCAGTGGCTCGACTTCGGCTATCAACTGACGTCGTTGTTCCGATTCGATCCAGTTCTGCAACTGTTGCAGACTGGCGAAGCGCAGCACGCAGGTGAATTGCGCCACGCAGGGCTGACGGCTGCGTACCACGTCCACGCCGAGGTGGCCGGGGCATTGGCTGGCGGTGGCGATGATGCGCCGCAACCAGGCCTCGTAATGTGGCACGTGGCTGGGGCGAACCTGATGGCGCACCACCAGGGTGACGGTTTCCGCTTGCGTCTCGCTCATGCTGGAGACTCTGCTCGAGGCCTTGGTCTTGTCGATCCAGCGGCGCGCACCGATGCGCGCCACTGGTCGAGTCGGGGGCGTTTCCGCCGTCATTGGCTCAGATGGGCGCCGCGACCGGGGCCAGGGTCGGGCCGTGCTCGACACGCTCAGGCGCCTTGTGGACCATGGTGTAGGCGTAGTCGACGCCCATGCCGTAGGCACCGGAGTGCTCCTTGACCAGCGCCATGACGGCGTCGTAGGTGTCGCGGTTCTTCCAGTCGCGTTGCCATTCCAGCAGCACCTGTTGCCAGGTCACCGGCACCACGCCGGCCTGGATCATGCGCTGCATGGAGTAGTCGTGGGCGGCCTGCGAGGTGCCGCCGGAGGCGTCGGCGACCATGTAGATCTCGTAGCCGGCGTCGTGCATGGCGGAGAGGGCGAAGGTGGTGTTGCACACCTCGGTCCACAGACCGGAGACGATGACCTTGTTGCGGCCGTTCTTCTTCAGCGCGTCGCGAACCTTCTGGTCATCCCAGGAGTTCATCGAGGTGCGCTCCAGCAGCGGCGCGTCGGGGAATACGGCGAGTAGTTCGGGATAGGTGTGGCCGGAGAAGCTCTCGGTCTCGACCGTGGTGATGATGGTCGGCACGTTGAAGATCTTGGCCGCCTTGGCCAGGCCCACGGTGTTGTTCTTCAGGGTTTGCCGATCGATGCTCTGCACGCCGAAGGCCATTTGCGGCTGTTGGTCGATGAAGATCAACTGGCTGTTGTGCGGGGTCAGGACTTCGGTTTTTGGATTGCTCATAGCGGTTACCTGTTGGTGGGGCGGTGGACGATGCACGCATCCCGTCGGCCGTTGCCGTCGAGAAGGCGAAAGGACTATTGCAGAGCGGCCGCCACCTGGATTGGATGTAACTGCGATTCTGGTATTGGGCTGTGGCGCTCAGGCCAGGTGTTCGCGTAACGCCGCACCAGCCTGCTGCATGGCAGTGCGCACCGCAGGCACCTCGGCGATCACGTTGAGCAGGCCATAGTCATGGATCATGCCGTTGTAGCGCACCGCGCTGACCGCGATTCCGGCCGCGCCCAGGCGGCGGGCGTAGGCTTCGCCTTCGTCGCGCAGCACGTCCATCTCGGCGGTCTGCACCAGTGCTGGCGGCAGGCCTTTGAGTTGTTCCAGGCTGGCGCGCAGTGGCGAGGCGTGGATCTCGTTACGCTGCTTCGGGTCGGTCGTGTAGTTGTCCCAGAACCACTCCATCATGCCGCGGGTGAGGAAGTGGCCTTCGGCGAACTGGTTGTAGGAGGCGTTGTTGAAGCTGGCGTCGGTCACCGGCCACAGCAGCAGCTGAAAACGCAGCTTCGGCGTGCCAGCCTCTTTCGCCTTGATGGCGACCACCGCCGCCATATTGCCGCCGACACTGTTGCCGGCCACTGCCAGGCGCGAGGCATCGACACCGATCTGGCTGCCATTGGCGGCCACCCATTGGGTTGCAGCAAAGGCCTGGTTGATCGCAGTCGGGTATTTCGCTTCGGGCGAGGGGGTGTAGTCGACGTAGACTGCCGCGGCGCCGGAATGCACCACCAGGTCGCGGATCAGCCGTGCGTGGGTGGGATAGTCGCCCAGCACCCAGCCACCACCGTGGAAGAATATGAAACCCGGCAGGTTGCCCTGGCTGCCCGCCGGACGCACCACCACCAGCTTGAGCGTCTGGCCGGCAGCCTCGATGCTGTGTTCACGGGTTTCCACGGCCGAAAGATCGACCTCGACCGAGGCTTGCGCGCCCACCAGCACGGCGCGGGCTTCCGCAGGCGATAGCCGTTCCAGGGGCGTGCCACCACCGGCGGCCAGGGCTTCGAGAAAGGATTGCGTGTTGCGTTCGACGCCGGGACTGCCGGCGCCCAGGTTGGGGGAAGGCTGCATGGCGATGTACCTCATGATGGCTGAAGGAGCTGTAGCGCTACTGCGTCGGGCATCTTCTGCCCTTGCGGTCGATCCGGCTTGTACCGGCCTGCCGTTTTGGCATCAGGCTGCTGCCGGGCTGCTAGAGTGAGAGCGGAGTCGCTGGCGTCCGCACGAGGTGGGCATGACAGGGAAAAGCCGAAAGTTGGGCCTGGGGGCGCTGACCGCACTGGTGGTGGGCTCGATGGTCGGCGGCGGGATCTTCTCGCTGCCGCAGAACATCGCCGCGCGGGCCGATGTCGGCGCGGTGCTGATCGGCTGGGGCATCACCGCTATGGGCATGCTGGCGCTGGCTTTCGTGTTCCAGAACCTGGCCAACCGCAAGCCGCAGCTCGATGGCGGGGTGTACGTCTACGCCAAGGCGGGCCTCGGCGATTACATGGGTTTTTCCTCGGCCTGGGGCTACTGGATCAGCGCCTGGCTGGGCAATGTCGGCTACTTCGTCCTGCTGTTCTCCACCCTCGGTTATTTCTTCCCGGCCTTCGGCCAGGGCAACACGCCGCTGGCCATCGCCTGCGCCTCGGGGTTGCTGTGGTGCGTGCACGCCCTGGTGCTGCGCGGCATCAAGGAAGCGGCGCTGATCAACCTGATCACCACCGTGGCCAAACTGGTGCCGATCCTGCTGTTCATCGTCATCGTCGGCCTGGCCTTCGACCGCGACATCTTCACCCGTGACATCTGGGGCCGCAGCAACCCGCAGTTCGGCGGCGTGCTGGAGCAGGTGCGCAACATGATGCTGGTCACCGTGTTCGTGTTTATCGGTATCGAAGGGGCGAGCGTGTACTCGTCGCGTGCCGAGCGCCGCCGCGATGTGGGCAAGGCCACGGTGATCGGTTTTCTCGGTGTGCTGGCGCTGCTGATGCTGGTCAACCTGCTGTCGCTGGGGGTGATGACCCAGCCCGAGCTGGCGGCGCTGCAGAACCCGTCCATGGCCGGAGTGCTGGAGCATGTGGTAGGGCGTTGGGGGGCGGTGCTGATCAGCATCGGCCTGGCGGTGTCGCTGCTTGGTGCGCTGCTGTCCTGGGCGCTGCTGTGCGCAGAAATCCTCTTCGTCTCCGCCAAGGACGGCACCATGCCGGTCTTCCTGCGCAAGGAGAACGCCAACCAGGTGCCGGTCAACGCGCTGTGGCTGACCAACGGCATGATCCAGCTGTTTCTGCTGATCACCCTGTTTTCCCAGGGCACCTATCTGTCGCTGATCTACCTGGCCTCGTCGATGATTCTGGTGCCCTACCTGTGGTCGGCGGTCTATGCGCTGTTGCTGGCGCTGCGCGGTGAAACCTACGAAGGCCAGGCCGGGCTGCGCCGCAAGGATCTAGCCGTCGGCCTGCTGGCGGTGGGCTACGCGATCTGGCTGCTGTATGCCGGCGGGGTCAAGTACCTGCTGCTATCGGCGCTGCTCTACGCGCCGGGCGCGCTGCTGTTTCGCCAGGCCAAGCGCGAGCAGGGGCACGTGCTGTTCACCCGCTACGAATGGCCGATCTTCGCCGCCGTGTTGCTGACCGCCGTGCTGGCCGGCTATGGCCTGTATGCCGGGCATCTGAGCTTGTAGCGCTGGACAAAGCGGCCAGCGCGCGGATAATCCGCCCCATCGCCCTCTGACTCTGGCTTCGCCACCCCATGCGCAAAACCCTGCGTACCGCCCTGATCTGGATGCTGATGCTGGCCCTGCCGGCACAGGCCATGGCGGCGCTCGGCATGCAGTTGTGCGAGCAGGTGCATCGCAGTGGCGCTCTGCAGATCAGCGCCAGTCAGCACGGCGAGCAAGGTATGCACCACGACATGGCGGCCGACAGCGCACATGGTGTACATCAGGACGCCGCCCCGGTGGCCAGCAGCGAGGCTCCCGCCGATGGCAGCCTCTGCACCCTGTGCGCCTTCTGCGTCGGTGTCGCCGCGCCCAGCCAGCCATTTCTGAATGACTCTGCCCTGCAAACCGTCGAGCCGGCTACAGCCTGGCCCGACCGCCTTATCGTCGGCGTGGCCGACACGCCCGAACGCCCCCCGCGTCTTTCTCTCGCCTGAGCCCCTTAGGTAGCGCCGTCCTGCGGCGCCTGTAGCTCACGCGGCCGCCTGGCCGCCGTACGCGAGAACACATCATGACTTTGCAATTCCCTGCCGGATGGCTGCTGGGCATCGCTACCCTGGCGCTGCCCGGCATCCTGATGGCGGCCCAGCCCGATCCGCTGGACCCCAACGCCGCCGTGCCGGCGCAGGATTACCGTTCCCCTCTGCAAGACTACCGCGCCCAGGCCGACGAGCCGTTGCAGGATTGGCGCGCGGCCAACGATCTGGTCGGCCGTATCGGCGGCTGGCGCACCTACAGCATGGAAGGCTGGGAGCAGCCGGCCGAGCAGGGCGCCGAGCCCGTCGAGGGAGGTGGCCATGACCACCATTAAACCCGCCGTACTGCTCTGCGCCGCGTTGCTGCTGGCCGGCTGCGCCGGCTTCAGCCAGGACGGCGGCTTCGACCCGGTGCAGCAAAGCGCCGAGCGCCAGCTGGACAAGCAACTGCTGTGGGCTCGCGACGAAGCAGGGCGCAGCCAAATCGAGGTGCGGGTCGCCGAGCTGCTGGCCGAACCCCTGAGCCTGGACGCCGCGGTGCAGCTGGCGCTGCTCAACAATCGCGGCCTGCAGGCGTCTTTCGACGAGTTGGGCATCGGCGAGGCCGAGCGCGTGCAGGCCGGGCGCCTGCCCAATCCCGGCTTCTCCTACGGGCGTCTGGAAAAGGGCAGCGAGGTCGAATACGAGCGCGGCCTGCACCTGAATCTGGCGCGGCTGATCGCCCTACCGCTGACCTCGCGCCTGGAAGGTCGGCGCTTCGAGCAGCTGCAGCGGCAGACCAGCCTGGCGGTGTTCGACCTGGCCAGCGAGACGCGCAAGGCCTGGTACCAGGCGGTCGCCGCCGAGGAGAGCCTGGTCTACGCGCGGCAGGTGCTGGACGCCGCCGAAGCCGGCGCCGAGCTGGCCCGGCGCATGGCCGCGGTGGGCAACTTCAGCAAGCTGCAGCAGGCCGAGCAGCAGAACTTCTACGCCGAGGCCGGCATCGGTCTGTTGCAGGCCGAACAGGCGCGGGTGCGCAGCCGCGAGCAGCTGACCCGTCTGCTCGGCCTGTGGGGCGAGCAGCTCGACTACCGCCTGCCCGAACGCCTGCCGGCGTTGCCGAAAACCGCGGACGAGTTGCCGGACGTAGAGCGCCTGGCCATGAACCAGCGCCAGGACATCCAGGCCGTGCGCCTGGATGCCGAGCGCCTGGCGCAGAACCTCGGCCTGACCCGCACCACGCGTTTCATCAACGTGCTGGAGCTGGGCGTGGTCAACAACCGCTCCAACGAGGAGCCGACCCAGCGCGGCTACGAGATCAGCGTCGAGCTGCCGCTGTTCGACTGGAGCGGTGCCAAGGTGGCGCGGGCCGAGGCGCAGTATCGTCAGGCGCTCAACCGCGCCGCCGAGACGGCGATCAACGCCCGCTCGCAGGTGCGCGAGGCCTACCACGCCTACCGCAACGCCTTCGAGCTGGCGCAGCACTACCGCACCGAGGTGCTGCCGCTACGTCAGCGCATCGCCGAGGAAAACCTGCTGCGCTACAACGGCATGTTCATCAGCACCTTCGACCTGCTCGCCGATGCGCGCCGCCAGGTGCAGGCGGTGGACGGCTACCTGCAGGCGCAACGTGCCTTCTGGCTGGCGCGCGCCGACCTCGACATGGCCCTGTTGGGCGCGCCCAATCCCTCGCTCGGCGCGGCGCCTGCCGCTGCTGCCGAGCCGGCCGCTGCCGGCCACTGAACAAGGAATTTCCCAGATGGTTTCACGACGCGATTTCTTTCTCGGGGCCAGCGCCATCGGCGCTGCGGTGGCCACTTCGGCGGTCAGCCGGGTGGCCATGGCGGCCCTGCCCGAGCCGGTGCTGCAGGCCAGCGCCGACACCCAACCGCCGCTGCAGCCGGGCAGCGGGCGGCCCTACAACCCGGTGGTCACCCTCAACGGCTGGACCTTGCCGTGGCGCATGAACAACGGCGTCAAGGAGTTCCACCTGGTCGCCGAGCCGGTGGTACGCGAGCTGGCGCCCGGCTACAAGGTCCACCTGTGGGGCTACAACGGCCAGTCGCCGGGGCCGACCATCGAGGTGGTGGAGGGCGACCGGGTGCGCATCTTCGTCACCAACAAGCTGCCCGAGCACACCAGCATCCATTGGCACGGCCAGCGCCTGCCCAACGGCATGGACGGCGTCGCGGGCCTGACCCAGCAGGCGATCCCAGTGGGTAAGACCTTCGTCTACGAGTTCGTCGCCCGCCGCCCCGGCACCTTCATGTACCACCCGCACGCCGACGAGATGGTGCAGATGGCCATGGGCATGATGGGGTTCTGGGTCACTCACCCCAGAGAGCATCACCCATTGATCGCCGAGGTGGACCGCGACTACTGCTTCCTGCTCAGCGCCTACGACATCGAGCCGGGCGCCTACACGCCGAAGATCATGCAGATGCTCGACTTCAACCTGTGGACCTTCAACAGCCGCGTGTTCCCCGGCATCGACCCGCTGGTGGCGCGCCAGGGCGAGCGGGTGCGCCTGCGCGTTGGCAACCTGACCATGACCAACCACCCGATCCACCTGCACGGTCACGAGTTCGAGGTCACCGGCACCGACGGTGGGCCGACCCCGCTCGGCTCGCGCTGGCCGGAGGTGACCACCGACGTGGCGGTGGGACAGATGCGCCAGCTCGAGTTCATTGCCGACGAGGAGGGCGACTGGGCACTGCACTGCCACAAGAGCCATCACACCATGAATGCCATGGGCCACGACGTCCCGACCCTGGTCGGCGTCGATCACCGCGACATGACGCGCAAGATCGCCAAGCTGGTACCCGACTACATGGTGATGGGCGAGCGCGGCATGGCTGACATGGCGGAGATGCAGATGCCGTTGCCGGACAACACCGTGCCGATGATGACCGGCGACGGCCCGTTCGGCTCGGTGGAGATGGGAGGCATGTTCACCATGCTCAAGGTGCGCAAGGAGCAGGCCGCCGGCGACTACCGCGACCCGGGCTGGTTCAAGCATCCGGCCGGCACGGTGGCCTATGAGTGGAAGGGCGCATTGGCCAACCCGAGCCGCTCGCACGACGGCGGTGGCCAGTCGATGCCGCTCAAGCAGCCGCTCGAGGCGCCGGTGGAAGTGCAGGTACGCAAGCCTGGTGGTCATGCCGGGCATTGACGGGGCGGGCTGCCACGCGGCTCGGTCCCCACAGCAAGCGAGGATTCACAGATGAAAACAGCACAGTTACTGGTTCTGACCCTGATCGGGCTGCTCGGCAGCTCGGCAGCGCTGGCCCACAGCGAGACGTACGGGGGCCATCAGGCCGCCGCAACGATCAGGGAGCAGAAACCCTGGGGCATCGCCGGTGATGCGGCGCAGGTCGGCCGCACCATCGAGATCCGCATGACCGACCGGATGCGCTTCACCCCGGATCGGCTGCAGGTCAGGCAGGGCGAGACCATTCGTTTCGTCCACCACAACGACGGCAAGATCCTCCACGAGTTCGTCATCGGTACCCGCGAAACCTTGGATGAACACGCCGAGGCGATGCTGCGTTTTCCCGGAATGCAGCACGACGAGCCCTATATGGCCCACGTTGCGCCGGGGCAGAGCGGCGAGATGATCTGGACCTTCAACCGCGCCGGCGAATTCGACTTCGCCTGCCTGATCGCCGGCCACTACCAGGCCGGTATGGTCGGCACCATCCAGGTGCAGGCCGATTGACCTACGAGAGGAAACACGCATGAAGAAGCCATTGCTGATCGCGGCGCTGGCCGCACTGTTCAGCCTGCCGTTGCAGGCCGCCGACCCCGCGCCGCTGAGCCAGGGCGAGATACGCAAGGTGGACGTCGCTGCGCAGAAGATCACCCTGCGTCACGGCCCCATCGCCAGTATCGGCATGCCGCCGATGACCATGGTGTTCGAGGTCGAGAAGCCGGAACTGCTGGAAGGGCTTTCAGCGGGGGAGAAGGTGCAGTTTCAAGCGCAGCAGCAGGGTAACCGTTACATCGTTACCGAACTGCAGGTAGTGGAGTAGTCAGGAGAACCGGCCCGGGCATTGCGCTCCGGGCCGGCGAACACTCAGTTCAGGCCGTCGGTCAGGGCCTTGGCAGGTACCAGCTTGACCACTTTCTTGGCAGCGATTTCGATGCTCTTGCCGGTCTGCGGGTTACGGCCAGTGCGCGCTGGGCGCTCACTCACTTTCAGCTTGCCGATGCCTGGCAGGGTGATCTCACCGTCGTTTTCCAGTGCGTCGCCGACAATTTCGCCCAGCTGATCGATCAGGGTGCGGACAGTGGCTTTGGGCAGGGATACGGCCTCGGCCAGGTCGCTGATCAGTTGGTCTTTGGTGATTGCCATGATGTAACTCCGTTTGCAGGTGAGAGGTTCGACGCTGCCGATATGGATCTGTGCAGTCGAAAACGTGGGAACGCTAACATAAAAGAGGTGATTCGGCAGTGCCGCAACGGGCACTGCCGATAGGGCTTAGTGTCGCATCAGTCCTGGTGGTTCCAGCGTGCAAGCAAAAAACGCAGCCTCCCACTGATGCCGGGTTCGCTGGCGCTGTCAAACGGCACCTCGATCTCCAGGCTTCCATCCCTCTGGAGGTTGCCATCGAGTTTATGGTCGGCGCTGTGCACCCCCTGGTTCTGCCAGGCATGGCTCACCTGCCAGCCGCTGTCGGCACTGGGCGGGGTTATTTCCAGCACCAGGCTGTTGCGGAACAGGTAGCTGCCCTCGAAATGCTGGTTGACCCATAGCTTGCGTTCCACCTCGTAGTCCGGTACCCGCACGTTGAAGGTCAAGGTATAGGCCAGCCCCTTGCGCCTGCTGTTCACACGCGCCCGATCGGCGAGAAACAGGCTGCCAAGGAATAGCTTGCCGTTCTCCTGCGGTGCCTTGAGCCAGTGCTGATGGGCGAGACAGGCCACCGAATCCTCTTCGGCGGTACGCCGGCTCAGGTACCAGAGCTTGCCACGGGGGGCGGCGAGCACTTCGAATTGGTATAGGGCGTTGACTGTTTGCCCCTGGCGCTCAGACTTGCGCAGCTCCTTGGGCAAAATGATGGTGTCGACTTCAGCCCAGATGTCCACACGTACGTCGCCGAACAGAAAGCGCGTGAGATTCTGGTAAGCCTCCTCGCTGTTGACGATGCCGAAGTAGCCGGAATGTGCTCGATAGGTAAAGGCCTTGGCGCAGGGCGCTGTCGGTTTGCCGCGAGCGTCCAGGCCGCAGAGGGTCGCGTTGTCGATGCGCACCAGGCCGTCGCTGCCATGGCCGGCGAAGGTGCGCGACAGGCCAAGGCCAGCTTCGTAGTCCATGCGGTTGGTGCCAACCATGCAGAAGAAGCGTTTGGATGCAAAGCGTGCCTCGGGCAGCCAGTCGACCCGTTCGGTGAGCTTGTAGGCAGCTTCCAGATCCAGAAAGGTCGCCAGACGCTGGCGGTTGAAATTGCTGATGTCGCTCAGGTTCAGCCAGCTCGGCGGGTTGATGCCGAGCAGGTCGATGCCGTTGTGCGGGGTAGCGTAGGTGAACACCTTGTCCACCAGCTGAGCCGCGCCGCCCGGATCCAGCTTGGGATTTTGCAGCAGGCCGCGGCAGACCAGGCCACCCATCGAATGGGCCACCAGGTAGCAGCGAAAGTCGGTCTTGGTAATGCCGTTCTTGGGGTTGGCGCAGATCAGCTCGCGCACCTTGAGTATCAGCTCGCCAAGCTTGCTGGCGAACACCTCCAGGCTCGGTGTGCTGCCGATACCCAGCAGCCGTGAGGCCTCGTCGTAGTAGCGATAGATGATGATCGAACGGCTGCCCAGGCGATTGTCGGTGTTGGCGGCCCATTCCGGGTCGAGAATGTCGTAGCCGTCCTCGTATACGTCTTGATAGTCGAATTCCGTGGCCAGGCGGATCACCGGCGACTCGAAGACGAATTTGCGTGGCTGGCGGGTCTTTTCCGCCACCGCGCGGTAGACGGTAGAACCGAGGTTGAAGCCGCAGAACGGGTCGGCACTGGTCTGGTCGATCTCCCCCGGGGTCATGGCGTAGCCACGCACGTAGATGATCGGATGGAACGGGCTATGCGAATTGGCCATGATTGCTCCTGAGGTGGCGTGCGCGTGCCTCGGGAATGCTCATCATGGCCGAACTGCGGGATGCGACGAGTGGCGCGGGTAATAGTGGAGAAGGTTAGCTGAGCGCCAGAGGTTTTCCGGATTTTTGCACCGTCAGACAGCGACTTGGCGAGGCTCGACTAAGCTACTGATACTTGCCTAATGCTGGAGTGCCATCATGTTGCGCGCATTTGCCGATCTGGGGTTCCGCTGGAAAATTGCCCTGCCCATTCTGTTACTGGCCGCCTTGCTGGTAGCGATGGGCACCTTGGGGGTGCGCGGTATCACTCAGGTCGCCGAATCCAGTACCACCCTGACCAATCGCCATCTGCCGGCCATCAGCCTGCTGCTCAACGCCGACCGCGATCTTTACCAGGCCTTCGTCGCTGAGCGCAGCCTGCTCGATGAGGACTCCGGTGCGCACGCGGCACAATTACGTGCCTCGCATGCGGAGAACCTGCAGCAGGCCTATGACCGTGTGCACAAGTTCGCTGCGATGCAGCCAGGCAGCGAAGCGCTGGCCTTGGTTGCTGAGTTCGACCGTGGCTTTGAACGCTGGAAGGCAACCTCGTCGCGTGTGCTGGAAATGGCCAGCAGCGATCCCAACGAGGCCAGCCGGCTGAGTTTCTCAGACAGCGAGGCGCAGTTCGAAGAGGCACGCACTGCCATCGACAAGCTCGGTGAATTGGAAGACAACGCCGCCAATGCCGTTGGCACTGATGCCATTGCCCGCGGCGAAGCGCTGGTCTGGCAGCAGGGACTGATCATCGCCATCGGCTTGCTGGTGTGCCTGGTCCTGGTGGTGGGCTTCCCGTTGTTGGTGACCCGTCCGCTGCATAACCTTCTTTATCGCATCGAACAGATCGCCGACGGTGATGGCGACCTGCGGGTGCGTCTGGACGTGCTCTCCAGGGACGAATTGGGCAAGCTCAGCCACGCCTTCAACCGCTTTCTCGACAAACTGCAGCCGTTGATCAAGGAAGTCGGACGGGTCACTGGTGAGGTGGCCGACTCGGCACAGAGTCTCGCAGGCATGGCGGCTGCCAATGATCGTTTGATCAGCAGCGAGCACGCGGCGGTCGATCAGGTCAGCACTGCGGCCACCGAAATGAGCGTGGCCGTGCATGAAGTGGCGCGCAATGCGCAGAATGCTGCCGATGCCGCGCGCCATGCCGAGGTCCAGTCGCGAGAAGGCGCCCAAGTGGTTGGTGCGACCATTCATTCGATTCGCCAACTGGCCCAGGAAGTGGAGAGCGCATCCGACACCATCCAGACCCTGGAGCAGGAAACCGCCAACATCGGTGCGGTACTGGCGGTGATCAAGGGCATCGCCGAACAGACCAACCTGCTGGCGCTCAACGCAGCCATCGAGGCGGCGCGGGCAGGGGAGCAGGGCCGCGGTTTTGCCGTGGTCGCCGATGAGGTGCGAGCGCTGGCAGCGCGTACCCAAGAGTCGACCAAGGACATCCAGCAGATGATCGAGCGTCTGCAGGCTGGAGTGCAGAATGCGGTCAAGGCCACGCATTCCGGTAGCGCGCGGGCGCGGCAGAGCGTGGAACAGGCGGCTGGTGTTGATCAGGCTTTGAGCGTGACCGGCGATTCGGTGCAGCGCATCAACGACATGGCTGCGCAGATCGCCACCGCCTGCGAGGAACAGAGCAGCGTCACCGAGGAAATCGCGCGCAATATCAGTGACATTCGCGACCTCTCCAACGAAGCGGCGCAGACCTCCGAACAGAGCACACGGGCCAGCCAGCACCTGTCCGAGCTGTCCCACGGGCTGGCCCAGTTGGTGGGACGTTTCCGGGTGTGACATCAGTGTCTCGCGTATCTAAGTGTTTGAAGCAGTTGTAAGTTTGCGTTTAGCCGTTACAATGGCGCGGCTCGTCGCAATGGCGAGCAGCGTTATGGTGGCCCTGCCGGTCCCCTCGCAACGATTACCCGTTAACCTGGTCAGGCCCGGAAGGGAGCAGCCACAGCGGGAACATCGTGTGCCGGGGTGTGGCTGGTGGGGTCCACCTCCAGTTTTCCAAGCCTTCGCATCCCTCTATCTCAATTTCTTCAGCGTCTATCTGGCGGTTTTTGCTGTGCGCAATAAAAAGCCCGCGCTATGGGCGCGGGCTTTTGGGTGTTTGCAGGTTCAGGCGATGCGGTAATTCAACACGCTGTCCTGTTCTTTGAGCGTCTTGCGCAGATCGGCCGGGATATTGCCGGCGCGTACGGCCAGTTCCAGGCGGATTTCTTCCAGGCTCTGGGCGAAGGCATTCTGGTCGTTGATCTGTGGCTTGGCCAGGACGCGGCTGTAGACAGTGCTGTCGCTCTCGTCGAGCAGGGCGAGGATGATGCTGCCGTCCGGGCGCGGCGAGCTGAAGCTGGCGCGCAACGGATTGAACAGGTGATCGACGAGCTGTTGGTTGGTGAGTTCCATGTCCTACTCCATCCTGAGGTTGGTCACCTTCGACCTCAGGATGACGACTTAGTTCACGCGGTCAGCGACTGGCGGGTACGCTCGATCACCTGTTGCAGCGATTCGTCGCTGTACTGGCCTGGGTAGAGACGCTGGCTGTACTGGGCGATACCGGTCTTATCAACCAGGGTAAAGCTGAAGCTGCCCTTGCGCGTTGCCTGGATGCGGCAGTCGAACGGCGCAAAGGCGTGAGTCAGGGTGCTGATGGCTTTCTGAATTTGATGTTGAGCATTCATTTTTCTGGGTATTCCTTAAAGCATGTGCGCTTCGTTGCGCGTGGTGTAGCTCCATGTGGTTGGCCGAAAAGCGGCCATAGCATGTCAACCGATCGGAGCTTGATTAGCACGATAAAGTTCCATTGTTACGGTTCTTCGGCGTGGTAGGTACGTCGGAGGCAGGCAGAGGAACTGCACCGATAAACGGCGAGTCGGCCTGATCAGTCAGCAGATGGGATCGGGGAGGGCGGCAGCGCAGAGATGCGCTAGACGTTGAACCGGGAAACCAGCGAGGGGGCGCAAAGGCCTTAATGACTTACAGCGTGGTACGAACGGCGCGGATGATAATGCTTTGTGCAAGAAATAACCAGCGCTATTTCTCAAGTCAGGGCGATGCTGCCCCACACATGCGGGTGGCGGATGCAATTTGCCGGTTGCTCCGCTAGGATTAGCCCACTTTTGCTTTCCTCATATGACGGTTTTCCATGAGTTATCAGGTTCTTGCACGTAAATGGCGTCCGCGCTCGTTCCGCGAAATGGTCGGCCAGACGCATGTGCTCAAGGCCCTGATCAACGCCCTGGACAGCCAGCGCCTGCACCATGCCTACCTGTTCACCGGCACCCGCGGTGTGGGCAAGACCACTATTGCGCGGATCATCGCCAAGTGCCTGAACTGCGAAACCGGCATCAGTTCCACCCCTTGCGGCACCTGTTCGGTATGTCGGGAAATCGATGAGGGGCGTTTCGTCGACCTGATCGAAGTGGACGCCGCCAGCCGCACCAAGGTCGAAGACACCCGTGAGCTGCTCGACAATGTGCAGTACTCGCCGAGTCGCGGTCGCTTCAAGGTCTACCTGATCGACGAAGTGCACATGCTCTCCACCAGTTCCTTCAACGCCCTGTTGAAGACCCTGGAGGAGCCGCCGCCCCACGTCAAATTCCTGCTCGCCACCACCGACCCGCAGAAGCTGCCGGTTACCGTGCTGTCGCGTTGCCTGCAGTTCTCGTTGAAGAACATGCCGCCGGAGCGGGTGGTCGAGCATCTGACCCATGTACTGACCGCCGAGAACGTCCCCTTCGAGGACGATGCCCTGTGGTTGCTCGGCCGTGCTGCCGATGGCTCGATGCGCGACGCCATGAGCCTGACCGACCAGGCGATTGCCTTCGGCGAGGGCAAGGTGCTGGCGGCCGACGTGCGCGCCATGCTCGGTACGCTCGACCATGGTCAGGTTTACGGCGTGCTGCATGCGCTGATCGAGGGCGATGCACGAGCTCTGATCGAGGCGGTACGTCATCTCGCCGAGCAGGGTCCGGACTGGAATGGTGTGCTGTCTGAGATGCTCAACGTTCTGCACCGTGTCGCGATTGCCCAGGCGCTGCCGGAGGCCGTCGACAACGGCCAGGGCGACCGCGAGCGTGTGCTGCAACTGGCTCAGGCGCTGCCAGCCGAGGATGTGCAGTTCTACTATCAGATGGGTTTGATCGGGCGTCGTGACTTGCCCCTGGCACCTGAACCGCGCGGCGGCTTCGAGATGGTGCTGCTGCGCATGTTGGCCTTCCGCCCGGCGGGAGCCGACGACGCGCCCAAGGTCACGCTAAAGCCCTTGGGGATCAGCCAGGCCACTGCTGATTCCCAACAAAACCCAGTGGCCGGCACCGCTATGCCGGCTCCTGTGGTTTCTGCTCCTGTTATTGCTCCCGTCGCACAGACTCCCGTTGTTACGGCGGCGGTCGAGCCTGGCCCTGTTGTGCCGGCCCCGAGTGTCACGCCTGTCGTGAGTGAGCCGGTTCAGCCTGTTGAGGTGCCTGTAGCACCGGCCGCTAATCTGCCCGTCGAGCCCGAGCCCGAGCCAGCTGCTCCTGTGGTTGATGTGCCGTGGGCAACTGCCAAGGCTGTCGAGCTTGTGGCTGAGCCCGTTCCGCCTGTTGCGCCGGTAGAGCCAGAGGTGAACACCGCAGAGCCGGTAGTTGCGCAAGTTGCATCGGTCGAAGTGCCCGCACTGAGTGAGGTCGCGCCACCGCTAGCCGATGTAGATGGTGGTGAAGACGAGCCACCGCTCGGCGACTACGACTATGTGGAAATGGACGCCGAAACCCTCGACTACGATTTCGGCCAAGCCGAAGCCGCGACGCCTGCGGTCGAAGAACCACTACCGGCCGCCAAGCCGGCTACCGGTCTGGCGGCAGAGTGGCTGTCACTGTTTCCGCAGCTTGGC
Source organism: Ectopseudomonas toyotomiensis (assembly GCF_017167985.1). Lineage (NCBI taxonomy): Bacteria > Pseudomonadati > Pseudomonadota > Gammaproteobacteria > Pseudomonadales > Pseudomonadaceae > Ectopseudomonas > Ectopseudomonas toyotomiensis. The sequence continues at coordinate 4,492,915 of NZ_CP070505.1, forward strand.
CTGGGCGGCATGACTGGCAGCATCGCCGCCAACTGCACGCTGATCGAAGCCAATGGTGATGACTGGCTGCTGCACCTGGACCCGGCGCACAGTGCGCTGTTCAATCCGACTCAGCAGCGTCGTCTCAATGATGCGCTGAACCAGCAGCAGGGACGCAGCATCAAATTGCGCATCGAGTTGTGCAAGCCCGAGCAGGAAACTCCGGCGCAGGCCGCAGCCCGGCGCCGTGCCGACCGTCAGCGCAGCGCCGAGGCGTCGATCCATGCCGACCCGCTGGTGCAGCAGATGATTCAGCAGTTCGCGGCCAAGGTGCGCGACGACAGCATCGAACCTATCGATATTCCCAGCTAACCGGTCGTTTCAACGACTTGTTTAACCCCGAACACCGAGGATACCGACATGATGAAAGGTGGCATGGCAGGCCTGATGAAGCAGGCTCAGCAAATGCAGGAAAAAATGCAGAAGATGCAGGAAGAACTGGCCAACGCTGAAGTCACCGGCCAGTCTGGCGCCGGCCTGGTCAGCGTGGTGATGACCGGTCGTCACGACGTCAAGCGCATCACCCTGGATGACAGCCTGATGCAGGAAGACAAGGAAGTGCTCGAAGACCTGATCGCCGCTGCCGTCAACGACGCGGTGCGCAAGGTCGAGCAGAACAGCCAGGAGAAAATGTCCGGCATGACCGCAGGGATGCAGCTCCCCCCCGGCTTCAAAATGCCCTTCTGACGGGCCACGTGCCGTCCAGGCGACGCACATGGCGGCGTTGCCGGCGAACTCGGAATCCTCATGTGCTCCAGCACACTGCGGTTCCTCGCCCGCCGGCGCCTTGCCCTGTACGCCGCCTGATCGCCACTCTTACTTGTGTTGATCGCATGTGCAGGACGGCGACAGGCTTCAAATTTGTAGCCCGGATGCAATCCGGGAATGATCAGTGACTTGTGCTCCCGGATTGTATCCGGGCTACGAACCCTAGGAACGCCATGAGCTTCAGCCCCCTGATTCGCCAGTTGATCGACTCTCTGCGCATCCTGCCCGGTGTGGGGCAGAAGACCGCGCAACGCATGGCGTTGCAGCTGCTCGAGCGCGATCGCAGTGGTGGTCTGCGCCTGGCGCAGGCACTGAATGCAGCGATGGAGGGCGTGGGGCACTGCAAGCGCTGCCGTAGCCTGAGCGAGGACGAAATTTGCCAGCTGTGCCTGGACGAGCGTCGCGACGACAGCCTGCTGTGTGTGGTCGAAGGTCCGATGGACGTGCATGCAGTAGAGCAGACAGGCTTTCGCGGCCGTTACTTCGTGCTCAAGGGGCATCTGTCACCGCTCGATGGTCTGGGGCCAGAGGCCATCGGTATTCCTGCGCTGCTGGAGCGCATCGATGCCGGTGCTTTCAGTGAAGTGATCCTGGCCACCAACCCGACGGTGGAAGGCGAGGCCACGGCGCACTACATCGCTCAGATTCTCGCCGGCAAAGGCTTGGTCGCCTCGCGCATCGCCCATGGCATGCCGCTCGGTGGCGAGCTGGAACTGGTCGACGGCGGCACCCTGGCCCACGCCTTGGCAGGTCGGCGCCCGATCAGCCTGTAAGCAGTCAAATCCTCTCGATTCGGAGTGCCAGTGACCACCGACACTCTGCGCCGTATTGCGCTGGTGTTCCTGCTCGGGGCGCCTCTGGCCGCACAGGCTCAATGTCCGACCGGGCAGGTACAGGTGTGCCTGGGCGCTTGCCTATGCGTGCCCGATCCGGTACGGGTACGTGAAGATGGCCTGAATATGGCGGCGGCGCGTCTCGAAGCCTGGTTGCTGCAATCTCGCCAGGCAGCACTGCGGGCCGGCACCGAACCTATCCCTCTGATGATTCGTGCCCAGCTTGCGCCGTTCTACGACGATGCGTTGCTTGATGAAGTGCGCTTTCGCGTGGGCATCACCGACGAGATGGACGCCGCCACCGTCATGCTGCAGAACCCCGATGTGCAAGCCGTGACGCTGGTCGACGTGGTGGTGTTTCGCAACGCTGATGCTGCGGCAGAGGATGCAGCGCTGTGGGCGCATGAATTGTGGCATGTGCAGCAATACCGCGAGTGGGGCACCGATGGTTTCGCCCAGCGTTACACGCGCGATTTCCAGTCTGTGGAAGAGCCTGCGTACGAGATACAGGCGAGGGTCAGGCGGGCGCTGCGTTAGCGGAGCAGTCTGTTTCGCAGTGATACTCTGCCAGGGCAGTCATGGCGCTGTGATCCATCGTATAGGCGATCCACTTGGCATCCGGATGCCCGCCCAGGCGCTGGTAGAAACGCTCGGCTTTTTGGTTTCCCGCTAGTACATCCCATTTCAATCGACCTGCGCCGCGAGCCTTTGCCCAACGGGCCACAGCGGCCAACAACTGTTCGCCAAGTCTCTGGCAGCGTGCATCAGGGGCTACGTACAACTCCTTGAGCCGAACCGTCGGGCGCAGGTCGTAGGTGAAGGTGAGCTCCTGTGTTACGGCATATCCGAGCAGGCGGTCCGAGGCCTCTGCCACGAATATCCGGCACTGGGGTTCCGCGGCGAATGCGCGGGCCATCAGTTGCACCTCGTCCACCGCGAAATCCTCCAGGTAATCCTCGAAGCGGGCCAGCTCGCGCATCAGCGGGAGAAGGGCGGGCACATCCTCGGCCCGCGCCTCGCGTACATATGGGCTCAGCATGCGCAGGAAAAGGCCGGGCGGGCTTCCTGCGGGCTTTGCGCGCCGGTCAGACTCAGCCCCTCGTCCAGCCAACCCGTGACGCCACCGAGCATCTCCTTCACCGCGAAACCCAACCCGGCCAGGCGGACAGCTGCTCGGTGCACGCCATTGCAGTGTGGGCCGGCGCAGTAAACGACGAACAATGTGTCGCGTGGATATCCGGCCATGAACTCCGCGCTCATCAGGCGATGGGGGATGTTGATCGCGCCGGGTACATGGCCAGCGGCGTAGGCGGCTTCTCCACGCACGTCGACCAGCACGTAGTCGACCTCGCCTGCCTGCTGGCTGACATGCACGTCCGAGCAGTCGGTCTCGAAGGCCAGGCGCTGGGTAAAATGGGCAAATGCGATTTCCGGGCTGGCAGCAGGATGCTGACGAACGAGGCTGGGCATGGTGATTCTCCATCGGTTGAGTAATGGCGCCACTGTATCCAGCGCGCGTCCTGCTCTAAAGTGGCGGGCAAGACAGTAACTGGTAAGTTTCCGCCAAATGCACGACGCCCCCGGCCTGGTGGCCATCCTTGCCTACGATGGTCTCTGCACCTTCGAGTTCGGCATTGCCGTGGAGATCTTCGGTCTCCCCCGGCCCGAGTTCGATTTCCCCTGGTACCGCCATTGCATCGTCGGCCTGGACAGCGGCCCCATGCGCGCCATGGGCGGTATCCAGATACTCGCCGAGGCAGGACTGGAGCGCCTGGCCGAGGCGCGCACCATTGTCATTCCCGGCTGGCGTGACCGCACCGAGGTTCCCCCCGAGCGTTTGTTGACCGCCCTGCGCGACGCTCATGGACGTGGCGCTCGGCTGGTTTCCATCTGTTCCGGCGTTTTCATCCTTGCCGCCAGCGGCTTGCTGGACGGTCGACGCGCTACTACCCACTGGCGCTACGCCGAGGAGCTGGCGCGTCGTTTCCCCGCCGTCGAGGTGGATCCGGACGTGCTTTATGTCGATGCCGGCTCGCTCATCAGCTCGGCTGGCAGCGCCGCCGGCATCGATGCCTGCCTGCACCTGGTGGCGCGAGACTTCGGTACCCAGGTGGCCAACACCGTAGCGCGGCGATTGGTGATGTCGCCCCAGCGGGCCGGTGGCCAGGCCCAGTTCATTCCGGCCCCGGTGGCCCGGGCGCCGCGCAGCGACCTCTCCACCCTTATGCAGTGGGCGCGGCAGCATTTGCATGAGCCCTTGGAAGTGAGCCAGCTGGCACGTCGCGTTGCCATGAGCGAGCGCACCTTCCTGCGCCGTTTCAGTGAGGCCACAGGCATGACTCCCAAGGCCTGGTTGCAGCACGAGCGCCTGGCACGAGCCCGTGAGTTGCTGGAGAGCGGCACTGATGGCAGTGAGCGCATCGCTGAGCTGTGCGGTTTTCGCTCGGTGGAGAGTTTCCGTGTGGCCTTTCGCAACGCTGTCGGACTACCGCCTTCGGCTTACCGGGAGCGTTTCGGTATGACGCATACATCCTGATCGGCGGGCAGTGCTCAACTTGAAAACCAAGCAAGCGCTAGGTTAGGGTGGCCAAAACAATAACGGGAGTACCCGCATGGCCGCCCCACAATCGTATTTCGATGAGTCTCACCAACTGGTTCGCGATTCCGTTCGGCGCTTCGTCGAGCGTGAAATCCAGCCGCATATCGATGACTGGGAGGAGGCCGAGGAATTCCCTCGTGAGCTGTACCTCAAGGCCGGCGCCGCGGGCATTCTCGGTATTGGCTATCCGGAGCAGTTCGGCGGCAGTCACGAGGGGGATGTGTTCGCCAAGGTGGTGGCCAGCGAGGAACTGATGCGCAGCGGTTCCGGCGGCCTGGTGGCCGGGCTCGGTTCGCTGGATATCGGCTTGCCGCCCATCGTCAAGTGGGCCAAGCCCGCCGTGCGCGAACGTGTGGTACCGCAGGTGCTGGCTGGCGAGAAGATCATGGCGCTGGCGGTGACCGAGCCGTCCGGTGGCTCCGATGTGGCCAATCTCAGGACTCGCGCGGTGCGCGATGGCGATCATTACCGCATCAACGGCAGCAAGACCTTCATTACCAGTGGCGTGCGCGCCGATTACTACACGGTGGCGGTGCGCACCGGTGGCGAGGGCTTCGGTGGCGTCAGCCTGTTGCTGGTGGAGAAGGGCGTGCCAGGTTTCAGTGTCGGCCGCAAGCTGAAGAAGATGGGCTGGTGGGCGTCCGATACCGCCGAGCTGTTCTTCGACGACTGCAAGGTGCCGGTGGAGAACCTGATCGGCGTGGAGAACGCCGGTTTCGCCTGCATCATGGCCAACTTCCAGAGCGAGCGCCTGAGCCTGGCGATCATGGCCAACATGACCGCACAACTGGCGCTGGAGGAGTCCCTGAAATGGGCGCGCGAGCGCCAGGCGTTCGGCAAGCCGGTGGGCAAGTTCCAGGTGCTCAAACATCGCCTGGCCGAAATGGCGACGCAGCTCGAGGTTTCTCGCGAATTCACCTACCGCCAGGCGGCACAGATGGCCGCCGGCCGCAGCGTGATCAAGGAGATTTCCATGGCCAAGAACTTCGCCACCGATATCGCTGATCGCCTGACCTACGATGCGGTGCAGATCATGGGTGGCATGGGTTACATGCGCGAAAGCCTGGTCGAGCGCCTGTACCGCGACAACCGCATCCTCTCCATCGGTGGTGGCACGCGCGAGATCATGAACGAGATCATCGCGAAGCAGATGGGGCTGTAGAAAACGGCATCTGGGCCGTTATGGCGCGAAAGCCTGGTCGAGCGCCTGTACCGCGACAACCGCATCCTTTCCATTGGCGGCGGCACGCGCGAGATCATGAACGAGATCATCGCCAAGCAGATGGGGCTGTAGCAGATGTCGTGGGAGGGGCTTTAGCCGCGATCAGAGGCGCTGCTGAGCACCGTCGCCGCTAAAGCGCCTCCCACGGAAGGCGGCGTTCAGGATGCTTGCTGATTCTGCGCCGCCTGGCGCAGGCGGGCGATGTCGCGCTGCGGTGGATCGCCGAACAGACGGCTGTACTCGCGGCTGAACTGCGATGGGCTTTCGTAGCCGACGCGATAGCTGGCCGCTGCCGCTTCGAGGTTGTCGCACAGCATCAGCCGGCGAGCCTCCTGCAGGCGTAGCTGCTTCTGATACTGCAGCGGGCTGAACGCCGTGACTGCCTTGAATCTGTGGTGCAGGGTCGAGGGGCTCAGGTTCACCTCACGGGCCAGTTCCTCGATCCGCAGCGGCTGATCGAAATTCTTGCGCAGCCACTCGATGGCGCGGGAGATGCGCTGGCTCTGGCTGTCGGCGATCACCACTTCATGCAGGCGATGGCCCTGCGGGCTGAGCAGCATGCGGTAGAAAATCTCGCGCAATGCCAATGGCGCCAGCATGGCGATGTCGGATGGGGTTTCCAGCAGGCGCAGCAGGCGGATCACCGCATCCAGCAGGCGCGGGTCGAGACGATCAAGAAACAGCGCCCGTTGGGAGGCCGCGTCCGGGGCTGGAATCGCTGGCATTTCGGTGAGCAGGCTGCTGATCAGCGCGGGATCGATCTCCAGAGCGATGCTCAGATAGGGGTGATCCGGGCTGGCCTCGATCACCCGGCCGGTTACCGGCAGCACCACCGACGCCACCAGGTAATTCAGCGGATCATAGACGTAGAGTTCGTCACCCAGACGTATCTCTTTACGGCCCTGGGCGATGATGCACAGGCAGGGGTCGTAGACTGTCTGCATCGGCAGGCTGGGTGTCGTGGCGCGAGCCAGTTTCAGGCCAGGAATCGCCGTGAGATGCAAACCGTCCTCGGGGACGAAGCGATCGACCAGGCGTGCCATTTCGTGGCTCAGTTCGGCAAGGGGGGTGTCGAGAGTTGTGGCGGTGTGAATGGGTGACTGCATGGCGCGCCTCCGGAAAGTCAGCGAAGCCTATCCAGGTTTTTCAGGCAAGTCATGAGGGGCGGCAGGATTAGGCAAATATTTGCCAGTAATGGGCAAATTGCCAGTGATACAGAGTATTTCAAGGGTGGTCAGGGTGCGATGAACTCGGTGCGGCAATTTCATTGCTATGGAGTTTTAGGCAAGGATTTACCAGTAATCGACTAACGCTCTGATGACCTTCTGCCTGATCTTTGTAGCCATCGAGCGGTGCCTCTGCACCGGCTCGAACACGTGCAGTAGCCATATCACCCGCTAAGTGGTGCTCACATACGTCACGAAAGGAGCGAACCATGTCCAGCAAATGGCTGATCGCACCGCTGACTCTGTTATTGCTCGCCACGGCCTGGCTTGACTCAAGAGCCGTTGGTGAAGCGGCTTTTGCCGAGCCGGACGCAGCACCCCATGTTCTGCAGCGAAACGCTGCTGGTATGTATTGATTCAGTTCCAGGAGGTTGCCATGAGCATCATTCACCGTATGACCGTTCGCGCCCGCCACGACCGTTCAAATCGGTTGGGGCAGTGCTTGGCGCGATTGCATGAGGTTGGTCGAGATATCCCAGGTTGCGAACGCCTGCGTGTGTTCCCTCTACGTAGTGATCCTTTGATATGGCAGGTAGAAGGGCAGTGGCGTTCGGCAGCGGCACGCGATGCTTTCCTCGGCAGCGAAGGCCTGCGTCGGGTTTTGGCCCAGGCGATAAATGAAGGGCTGTTCACTCATCTCGAATGTGCCATGGAGTTGCAGCGGCAGGTTGCCTGAGGATGCCTCTAAGTCGCTCAGGCTTGCCTTTGTGAAATTATCTATATAGATTTTCATGAAATTAATTATTTTAAATTTCATGAGTCATCTATGTTTCGCCATGCCAGTGAGCACGTCGACAGCTATTACGCCCATAGCTGCAAGGATCGACTGACGCATCATCCCGTGCTGCGAGGTGATCTGCAGTGTGAGGTGCTGGTGATCGGTGCTGGTTTCAGTGGCCTGCATACGGCCCTGCGCCTGGCCGAGGCAGGCAAGCGGGTGATCCTGCTGGAAGCCAGTCGGGTGGCCTGGGCGGCTTCCGGTCGCAATGGCGGGCAGGCGATTCTGGGCTGGTCTTGCGACATGCCGCCGTTGGAGAAGACCGTTGGCCTCGAAGGCGCCCGCCGCCTGTGGGACGGTATGGCCTGGGCCGCGCAGGAATTGCGCGAGTTGCCGCAGCGCCATGGCTTCGATTGCGACTACCGCCGCGGTCATCTGTGGACGGCGGTGCTGCCAAGGCGGGTGGCATTGCTGCACGAATGGCAGGAACAGGCAGCCTACAAATGGGGGCACCGCGCACTGCAGTTCGTCTCCCGCGAGCAGATGCCGCAATGGGTCGCCAGCGAGCGTTACCAGGCCGGGCTTTACGACCCTGAGGCGGGGCATCTCAACCCGCTCAAACTGGCGCTCGGCCTGGCCGAGGCCTTCGTTCGCGCCGGTGGGCTGATCTTCGAGCAGAGCCGTGCGCTGAGCCAGAACAAGCAGGGTGCTGGCCACCGCGTGCGTACCGAGCAGGGCAGCGTGCAGGCCGAACGACTGGTGCTGGCCTGCAATACCTATATCGACGATCTGGAGCCGCGCCTGGCCCGCCGCATCCTGCCGGTGGGCACCTACCAGATCGCCACCGAACCGTTGGGCGTCGAGCGTGCCGAGGCGTTGCTGCCGCGCAACGCCTGCGTCACCGATAACCAGTTCGTGCTCGATTACTTCCGCCGCACCCCGGATCACCGCCTGCTGTTCGGTGGTGGCTGCACCTACCTGGGCGGTTTGCCCAAGGATATGGCAGCGGCCACGCGGCCTTTCCTCGAACGCGTATTCCCGCAGTTGTCAGGCGTGGCCATCGACTTTGCCTGGGGCGGGCATATCGACGTGACTCGCGCCCGGACGCCGGATATCGGCGGCGAGGATGGCCGCTACTGGCTGCAGGGCTTCTCCGGGCATGGTGTGCTGCCGACCCTGGCGGCTGCGAGGGCGGTCAGTGATGCCATTCTCGGTCATGACGAGGAGCTGGCGTTGTACCGGCAACTGCGCAATCCCGACTTCCCCTTCAGCGAACGCCTGGCTGCGCCTCTGGAGGCAATCGGCAAGGCCTGGTATCGACTGCGAGACGGTTTCTGACATGGACAGCGCCGAGATGAACCAGAACCTGGAGATGGCGGCCCTGGCCGTGCTCATCCACGACCTGCGCAAGCACAAGAAGGTCACCCTCAACGAGCTGGCCGAGCGCATCGGCCGTTCGGTGGGCTTTCTCTCGCAGGTCGAGCGTGGCTTGTCACGCCCGACGGTGGAGGATCTGACCGCCATCGCCGAGGCTCTCGACGTACCCACCACCTATTTCTACAGCCTGCCCAAGCCCAAGGCGCTGGACTGGGTGACCCGCCCGGACGAGCGCCGCACCCTGTACCTGGCCGGTGGCATCACCGACATCATGGCGTCGCCGACCTTGCAGGGCGCCTTCATGGTTGTCGACAGCCTGCTCGAACCGGGGGCCAGCAGTGGCGAGCGGCAGATGAGCGATCGTTCCGAGCAGGCCGGCTATGTGCTCGAAGGCCAATTGACGCTGTGGCTGGGTGAGGACGAAGAGAGTGCCACTCTCTATCCCGGCGATGTTTTCCAGGTGCCGAGCTATGCGCGCCTGCGTTATGCCAACCAGGGCGACACCCCCGCGCGGGTGTTATGGATCTACACCTGAACCTTCTCGTGAACCCGGAAATAACCACAATGAACGCCACCCGAGTCGAGCTACTCGACGAAGTCCGCCAATTCCGCCAGGCCCACCCCGAGGTGCGCTTCGTCGACCTGATCTGCCTGGATATCCCTGGGCATTTCTATGGCAAGCGCTACCCCATCGGGATGCTGGAAAAGGTCGCCGCCGGCAGCGCCCTCAAACTGCCGCAGAACTGCGTTCTGCTGGGGGCCCAGGGCGGGCTGTACGAGATCGGCGACTACTGCTTCCACGATGGCGACCCGGACGCACCTCGCCGCTTGATTCCCGGCACGCTCAAGCTGGTGAACTGGGAGCGCCAGCCACTGGGGCAGATGCTGATCAGCTCCGACGGCACCGAGGCGCCCATCGAGTTCGAGCCGCGCGAAGTGCTGGCGCGCGTGGTGCAGCGTCTGGCCGCACGCGGTATTCGTCCGGTGGTGGCCTTCGAGCTGGAGTTCTACCTGTTCGACAAGGCCCTCAAGGACGGTCTGCCGCAATACCCGCGCGACGACCTTAGCGGCGATGCCGACGATCAGCCGAACATGCATATCGAGCGCCTGTCGCGCTTTGCCGAGGTGCTCGACGACATCAGCGAAACCGCGCGGCTGCAGGGCATCGATACCACGGTGATCACCGCCGAGATCGGCCCGGGGCAGTTCGAGATCAACTTCAGCCATAACGCCGACCCGATGCAGGCCGCCGACTGGTCGGCGCTGTTCTGTCGGGTGACCCGAGGCGTGGCGCTCAAGCATGGCCATCGCGCCAGCTTCATGGCCAAGCCGTATCTGCAGTATCCAGGCAGCGGCATGCATATCCACGTCAGTCTGTACGACGAGGCCGGTGACAACCTGCTGGCCCGCGACGAGCAGCGCCCGCTGCGGCATGCCGTGGCCGGTTGCCTGGAACTGCTGCCGGAGCTGATGCCGATCTACGCGCCGAACCACAACAGCTACCGCCGCTTCGGCGCCCAAGTGAACTCGGCGAGCAAGGCCAGCTGGGGTTTTGAGGATCGCGACGCCTGTGTGCGCATTCCCGAGTCCGACGCGCGCAACCTGCGCCTGGAGTTCCGCCTGCCGGGCGCCGATGCCAACCCCTATCTGGTGCTGGTGGCATTGCTGACCAGTATCGAGCAGGGCCTCGACGCTCAGGTCGAGCCCATCGCACCACTGAATGATGACCGCGAAAGCGGCGTCGACTTTCCCAAGGACATGCTCGACGCCGTGCGACGCATGCAGGCCAGCGAGCGCGTCGCGGCTGGCCTCGGCAGCGAGTTCGTCATGGTCTATTGCGAGAACAAACGCCAGGATCACCTGGCCTTCATGCACGACATCAGCCCGCGCGAATATCGCTGGTACCTGTGATGTCTCGGATCGAAGGAGGCGACATGAACAACGCCCAGAACAACCCGAAAACCGCACACTGGCAGGCCCTGAGCCAGGCCCACCACCTGGCGCCGTTCAGTGATTACAAGCAGCTGGCCGAGAAGGGCCCGCGCATCATCACCGAGGCAAAAGGCGTGCACCTGTGGGACAGCGAGGGCAATAAGATCCTCGATGGCATGGCCGGTCTGTGGTGCGTGGCCGTCGGCTATGGCCGCGAGGAACTGGTCGAAGCGGCAGCTCAGCAGATGCGCCAGTTGCCGTTCTACAACACCTTCTTCCAGACCGCCCATCCGCCGGTGCTGGAGCTGGCCCATGCCATTTCCCAGCTGGCGCCGGCCGGAATGAACCACGTGTTCTTCACCGGTTCGGGCTCGGAAGGTAACGACACCATGTTGCGCCTGGTACGCCACTACTGGGCGTGCAAGGGCCAGCCGAGCAAGAAGATCATCATCGGCCGCGACAACGGTTACCACGGCTCCACCGTGGCCGGTGCCAGCCTCGGCGGCATGAAGTTCATGCACGAGCAGGGCGACCTGCCGATCCCGGGCATCGCGCACATTCCGCAGCCGTACTGGTTCGGTGAGGGCGGCGACCAGTCGCCTGAAGCATTCGGTATCTGGGCTGCCGACCAGTTGGAGAAGAAGATTCTCGAACTGGGCGAAGAAAACGTTGCAGCTTTTATTGCCGAGCCGATCCAGGGTGCTGGCGGCGTGATCATTCCGCCGGAGACCTACTGGCCGCGCATCAAGGAAATCCTGGCCAAGTACGACATTCTCTTCGTCGCCGATGAAGTGATCTGCGGTTTCGGCCGTACCGGCGAGTGGTTCGGCAGCCAGTACTACGACCTCAAGCCTGACCTGATGACCATCGCCAAGGGCCTTACCAGCGGTTACGTACCGATGGGCGGGTTGATCGTCAGCGACAAGGTGTTCGAGGTGATCGAAGCGCACGGCGATTTCAACCATGGCTTTACCTATTCCGGCCATCCAGTGGCGGCAGCGGTGGGCCTGGAGAACCTGCGCATTCTCAAGGAAGAAGGCATCGTCGAGCGGGTGAAGGCAGAAACGGCACCGTATTTGCAACGTCGTCTACGTGAGCTGGTGGATCACCCGCTGGTGGGCGAAGTGCGCGGCGTCGGCATGCTTGGCGCCATCGAGTTGGTGCAGGATAAAACTACGCGCAAGCGCTTCGCCGGTGATGTAGGCGTGGGCATGATCTGCCGCGGCCACTGCTTTAATAACGGTCTGATCATGCGCGCCGTGGGCGACACCATGATCATTGCGCCACCACTGGTGATCAGCCAGGCGGAAGTAGATGAGCTGGTGGAGAAAGCGCGCAAGTGCCTGGATCTGACCTGGGAGCAGGTGCGTAGCGCTGTATGACCAGCAATTCGCGGCTGAAGCCGCTTCTACGCAAAGGCAGTGTCTGTAGGAGCGGCTGGGCGGCATTCCGCTTCAGCCGCGAAGGACGATGATCAAAAGAAAACCCCGCGACCGGTACCGGTGGCGGGGTTTCGTTTTTCAGCCGCTTACTTGAGGCTGTTCTTCAGCGTCTGTGCTGCCTGATCCATGGCGGAGCGTACCGCCGGGACTTCGGACACCACATTGAGCAGGCCGTAGTCGTGGATCATGCCGTTGTAGCGCACGGCAGTCACTGGAACACCGGCGGCGTTCAGGCGGCGAGCGTAGGCTTCGCCTTCGTCGCGCAGCACGTCCATCTCGGCGGTCTGCACCAGTGCTGGCGGCAGGCCCTTGAGCTGTTCCAGGCTGGCGCGCAGGGGCGACGCATGGATCTCGTTACGCTGCTTCGGGTCGGTGGTGTAGTTGTCCCAGAACCATTCCATCATGCCGCGGGTCAGGAAGTGGCCTTCGGCGAACTGGTTGTAGGAGCCATTGTTGAAGTTGGCGTCGGTCACCGGCCACAGCAGCACCTGGGCGCGCAGTTTCGGCGTACCGGCTTCCTTGGCCTTGATGGCGACCACGGCTGCCATATTGCCGCCGACGCTGTTGCCGGCCACTGCCAGGCGCGATCCGTCGACACCGATCTGGCTGCCGTTGTCGGCCACCCACTTCGTGGCGGCATAGGCCTGGTTGATCGCGGTCGGGTACTTGGCTTCCGGCGACGGCGTGTAGTCGACGTAGATTGCAGCGGCGCCAGAGCCTACTACCAGGTCGCGGATCAGGCGTTCGTGGGTCGGATAATCACCCAGTACCCAGCCACCGCCATGGAAGAACATGAAGCCCGGCAGAATGCCGCGAGCGCCTTCAGGACGTACCACCTTGAGGGTGAGCGACTGGCCATTAACCTGGATCACCTTGGTGTCCACGATAATGCCGGACAGGTCCACCTTGACGTTGGCCTGAGCACCTACCAGTACGGCGCGGGCGTCTTTCGGCGAGAGGGTTTCCAGCGGCTGACCACCACCGGCTGCCAGGGCATCGAGGAAACCTTGGGTGTTGCGCTCCACGCCGGGGCTGCCGGCGGCGAAGCTGCTGTTGATGGCCAGGGCGAGCAGCCCGGCAGTCAGAGTGCGAGAAAATTTCATGGTCAAACTCCTGTCGATCAGTTGGGCGGCTGGTTGTCAGTTCTGGTTGGTGCAAACGCTGGAGAGTTGTTCGTAGTCGAGAACTTCCACGTCACCCGCGCTGTTGCGGTAGGTCATCGTTGCCGTGACCACTTCGCACTGCGAGCTGTTGGGCACGTCGATGGAAATCACCTTGGCGATATCCAGGTTCTGGCCGTAGCGGTAGGGCGTGGCCTCGGCGCTGTGGGCGAGGGTGGTGAGCGACGCGCTGAGTGCGAGGGCGGTCAGTGCGGTGGCGAACAGGGTGCGGGTTTTCATGGTGGTTCTCCTCTTGGGGCCACGCTCGGGCTCTGGCCGCGAGCGCTGGCTGCTATCTGTCAGACGATGGTCAAGGTGACGTCGATGTTGCCGCGGGTGGCGTTGGAGTACGGGCAAACGATGTGCGCGCGATCCACCAGGGTTTGTGCGGCTTCCGGGGTCAGGCCGGGCAGGCTGATGCGCAGTTCCACTTCGATGCCGAAGCCGGTGGGGATGGCGCCGATGCCGACGGTGCCTTCGATGAAGGTGTCAGCCGGGATGCTCAGCTTGTCGCGGGCGGCGACGAATTTCAGGGCGCCGAGGAAGCAGGCGGAATAACCGGCGGCGAACAGCTGCTCCGGGTTGGTGCCGTTACCGCCGGCGCCACCCAGTTCTTTCGGGGTGGACAGGGCGATGTCGAGGATGCCGTCGGAGGAGACAGCGCGGCCTTCACGGCCACCAAAGGCTTCAGCGGTTGCACGGTAGAGAACGTTTTCGATAGTCATGGCATTGATCCTTGTCGGTGGGGTAGTGATGGATTGGCTTGCTAATCTTTTGTGCGCTAACCGTTTCCATGGGGCGAAATATATTGCGCAAAACATTGGCGCGCAAGATAAATATATGGAAGATTTGGTTATAGCTTTTTGACTTTCAGGAATAAGCAGGCGCGATAGGGTATGTAGCCATGCTTTGCTGTAGATCCTGTAGGTGAATTGACAGAATCAGACTGAATAGAGGCGCAGGATGAGCCCGTGATGCGGGGAGATGGACGATGAGGCCGCTGAATACAGCGCGCACGAGACTTTGCCCGGCTAGGGGTGGCTACGGGTTAGCGGCAGCAGGCGATGGCTGGCATCGCCTGGGATCAGAGGGCGTCTTGCAGATGGCCGCGCAGTTCGATCAGGTCATCACGCAGCTTGCCTAGTTGCGCCATGTTCAACGCAGAAGCCTTGAGGATACAGGCAGGCAATGCTTTGGCCTGTTCGTGCAGGGCACGACCCTTGTCGGTCAGGTACAGCTGCACCACACGTTCGTCCTGGCTGCTGCGCTGGCGCTGCAGCAGGCCTTCGCTCTCCAGGCGCTTGAGCAGAGGCGTCAACGAGCCCGGGTCGGTCAGCATGCGTGCGCTGATCTCACTGACGGTGATGCCCTCGTTTTCCCACAGCACCAGCATGGCCAGATATTGCGGATAGGTGAGACCGAGCGCCTGCAGCAGGGGCTTGTAGGTCTTGGTCATCATCAGCGAGGTGGAATAGAGGGCGAAGCACAGCTGGTTGTCCAGCATCAGCTCGGCGCAGGGTTCCACTTGGGAGGTCATGGCATTGGCCTGTGCAAAGGTGGTTGGCGTTGTCGGCAATTGAGTGCAGGGCAACCCACACTCAATTGTGATTTCAGCCGCAGGATACGCGGGTGATCACGCGCTGATCATCGACATTGAGGTTAAGGCGTTGACCATTGTATTCCAAGGTCACCACGCTGTCGGGTGTGAGTATACGGGCTGTGCTGGCTCCGGCTTGCTGACGTGCCTGCTCGAGCAGCTCGGGCGTCACGGTCTTGCCTTTGAAGTGTTCGATGGCGGACGAGGTGCAGCTGTCCGGAGTCGGGCCACTCGGTGCGGCAACGGAGGTCGGTTTCTCGGCGGTGCTGCTGCAGCCGGCTGCGAGCAGGGTGGCGCCCAGGATGAGGCAGAGACGAGTTTTGAAATTCAATACATGAGCTCCTTGGGTTACTGCGCGCCTTCCAGGCGCGCCAAACGTTCTTCGAGGGCGGCGATGCGCGCTTCCAGTTCGACCAGTCGATCTTCGTTAGGTGCCGCAGCCTCCCCACGAGCAGCAGGGCGGCTGGTCAGCAAGCTTTCCATATCTGCAGATTCGCCCAGCAGATGCATATAGCGATCCTCGCGCTGACCACTCTGGCGCGGTAGCAGTAGCGCCAGACCGCGACCGATCAGACGCTCCAACTGATGCTGGACCTCGGCGACATCGTCGAAATCGTGCATGCGATTGCTGCGCGTGAGCAGCTCATTGAGCGTCTGCGGGCCACGCAACAGCAACAGACCGAGCAATACCGTCTGCGGCTTGACCAACTCCAACTGCTTGTCGCAACGCTGTTCCCAGCGGTCGGCGCGGCTGCCCATCACCAGATGTACCAGCTTGCGGCCTTCGAGGCTACGCAGATAGCGCCCGACTTCACCGGTTTCCAGGTTCATCAGCGGTTCGCGGCTGGTCTTCTGGTTACAGGCCAGTTGCACGGCATTGAGCGTCAGCGGGTAGGTTTCCGGCGTGGTCAGCTGCTTTTCGATCAGGCAACCGAGGATGCGCACCTCGACAGCGTGTAGAGGGGTTTCACCAACCAGCGGGGATGGGGTGTGCGACATGGATCGATCCTGGCAGGAATAACCCGCCTAGGTTAACGGCATCCGCGCTCAGCTGACAGGCTTCAATGTGTGTTCGAGCATGTCCAGGCTGGCGCCGAGCACCTGCTGGCGCGATTCCTGGCTGGCCATCATGCGCGCCAGCAGTAGGCTGCCGAGGCATTGCGCGAGAATCGTCCAGGCCAGTTGCGGGTCGCCGATGACCTCGGCCCAGGTGTTCTGCAACTGCAGGATCTGCTGCTCGGTACGCAGCCGAACGCGTTCATCGGCACGGGCGATCTCCGCGCCCAAGGCAGGCAGCACACAGCCTTTATCCGCTTGCTCGACATGCGCCAGGCTGAGATAGGCCGCCAGGCAGCGTTGCAGCTTGTCGCGACCGGCGTCGCCCGCTTCGCCGCCAAGGCGGCTCAGGCTGTTGTGCAGCTCGCGTTCGATCAGTTCAGCGAACAAATCGTCCTTGCTCGGGAAATGGCTGTAGAAGGCTGCGCCAGTCAGGCCTATGGTTTTCATCAGCGCGTCCACGCCGGTCACGGCAAACCCTTGCTGCTTGGCAATCGCGCCGCTGCTGGCGAGCAGGCGCTCGCGGGTTTCGGCCTTGTGTTCGGCGGAATAACGCATGGATGACTCCGTTCTATGCTGGGTTGACCTGCCCGAGATCGTAGCATAACGTTCGTTCAGCTAACGATCGTTAGTTAATGGAGAAAGCCATGAATGAGAACAAGAAGGTCGCTTTGATCATCGGCGCGGGTGATGCCACCGGCGGCGCCATTGCCCGGCGTTTTGCCCGCGAGGGGTATGTCGCCTGCGTCACCCGGCGCAGTCTCGATAAACTACAACCGTTGCTGGAAGAAATCCGTAGCGAGGGCGGCGAAGCGCATGGCTTTGCTTCCGATGCGCGACGTGAGGAGCAGGTGGCTGAACTGGTCGAGAGCATCGAGCGTGACATCGGGCCGATCGAGGTGATGGTGTTCAATATCGGCGCCAACGTGCCCTGCAGCATCCTCGATGAAACCGCACGCAAGTACTTCAAGATCTGGGAAATGGCCTGCTTCGCCGGCTTTCTCACCAGCCAGGCGGTGGCCAAGCGCATGGTCACCCGCGCACGCGGCACCATCCTGTTCACCGGCGCTACGGCCGGCCTGCGTGGCGCTGCCGGATTTGCCGCTTTCGCCGGGGCCAAGCACGGCATCCGCGCGCTGGCGCAGAGCATGGCGCGTGAACTGGGACCGTTGAATATCCATGTCGCCCATGTGGTGGTGGACGGCGCCATCGATACCGCCTTCATCCGCGACAGCTTTCCCGAGCTATACGCCAAGAAGGATCAGGATGGCATTCTCGATCCCGAGCATATCGCCGACAGCTACTGGTTCCTGCACGCTCAGCCCCGCGATGCCTGGACCTTCGAGCTGGATCTGCGCCCGTGGATCGAGCGCTGGTAACCTGCGCTGAACCCATAACCACAATAACGAGCGAGTGAAAGCCATGAGCAAGACGGTGGAGTTCTTCTTCGACCTGGGCAGCCCGGCCTCTTACCTGGCCCATACCCAGCTACCTGATCTGTGTCGCGACGCCGGCGCTGAATTGGTCTATCGGCCGATGCTGCTCGGCGGCGTGTTCCAGGCCACCGGCAATGCCTCGCCGGCGATGATTCCGGCCAAGGGGCGCTACATGATTCGCGACCTGGCGCGCTTTGCCGAGCGCTATGGCGTACCGATGCGCTTCAACCCGCACTTTCCGATCAATACCCTGACGCTGATGCGCTTGCTGGTGGCCGTTCAACTGCATCAGCCGGAGCGCTTCGACGATGCCTTGCCGGCGCTATTCCGGGCGATCTGGGTCGACGGGGTGAACATGGGGGATCCGGTCAAGGTGGCAGGCGTGCTGGTTGCCGCTGGTTTCGATGCAGCCGCCCTGCAGGCGCAGATCGCTGAACCGGCAGTGAAGGACGCGCTCAAGGTGACTACCGAGGAGGCGGTCAAACGCGGCGTATTTGGCGCGCCGACCTGCTTTGTTGGCGGCGAGATGTTCTTCGGCCAGGATCGCCTAGATTTCGTTCGCGAAGCACTTCGCGGCTAGGTGCTTTTCGTCCAGGGCCTGATGCCTGGCACAATGACCGGATCATTTTCCGGCCATTCGAGTAACCGATGAACCCCGAAGCGCTGAAACTCCTGGTAACCCGCCGCATGCCTTACGGCAAGTACAAGGACCGGCTGATCGCCGATCTGCCGGGCCACTACCTCAACTGGTTCGCCCGTACGGGTTTTCCCAAGGGCGAGCTGGGTCAGCTGCTCGCGCTGATGCAGGAGATCGATCACAACGGTCTCAAACCGTTGCTCGATCCGTTGCGCGACCGTTCCTAGCCCGCATGCAATCCGGGGATAATTTCCGATCTCTCCCGGATTTCATGCGGGCTAAGACCCTACGTCTGGGTTGCCCTCAGTGCCAATTGCGGCCGTGATCCAGCTTCTGATCTACCAGCCATTTGCCATGGGCGATGGACGCGTGCTGGGCCTTGCTCAGGTCATCCATGAAGGCGTAATCCACCGGCAAGGTCTGGCGTTTGCTGGTGTTGCCGTTGGGATCGGTAATCTGGCAACCGCCGGCCCAGGGTGTCGGCAGGCCGGGATGTTCCATGACGCTGGCGCGGATGGTGTGGTCGCGGTGGGTGCAGGTAAGCGCGCTCATGAGGCCACCTCGTGGATCAAGGCGCCGCCCTCGATGTCGACGCCACACCGAGGTTCCAGCCGGGAGCCGGTAGCGGCGCCGCGTGGATGAGTGATGCGTCTGTTTCCTCACCTTAGCGCAAATGCCGGCGAACCGAATGTTGGCCGACAAACGTGCCACGTTCTCTCGTATGGTCGCAAGCGCCCAGGGCCGCGTACCTCCCAGGGGCATGCAACCAATGTCGGCTTACCCTAGGAGATCTCGCGCACCCCGTCTGCGCTCCGTGCTTTGGATGCGAAGCGGGCAGCCGTACGCATCGACAGAGTGACCAGGCGTTGGTACAGCGCCGGCATGCTGCGTTGCATCCAGTCCAGGGCACGGGCATCGGTACCGATGAGGATGCGCCGCTTGTTGGCCAGCACTCCATTTACGATGACCTTCGCCGCCTGTTCCGGCGTGGTGCGCAGTAGCTGGTCGTTGAACTGCTGGCGCGCCTGTTCGGCTTCCTGGCCGGTGACCTTGGCCAGGCTGTCGTTCATCCGCGCGGTCTTGGCGATGTTGGTCTTGATGCCGCCCGGATGCACGCAGCTGGCGGAAACCCCGCAATCGGCCATGTCCAGCTCCTGGCGCAGCGATTCGGTAAAGCCGCGCACGGCGAACTTGCTGGCGTTATAGGCGCTCATGCCCGGCTGGGAGAACAGGCCGAACACGCTGGAGACGTTGATCACGTGACCCTGGCCGGCCGCCTTGAGGTAGGGCAGGAAGGCCTTGGTGCCGTTGACTACGCCCCAGAAGTTGATGTTCATGATCCATTCGTAGTCGTTGTAATCGTTGCCCTCCACCGTGCCGCCCTGAGCCACGCCGGCATTGTTGAAGATGGCGTTGACCCGGCCGAACTCGATGACGATCTGCTCGGCCCAGGCCTCGACGGCGGCGCGATCAGCAACGTCGACCCGCTGCTGGCTGACGGTGACGCCGAGCTTGCGTGCCTGCTCGACGGTTTCCTTGAGGCCCTCGACATTGACGTCGGACAGCGCCAGGTGGCAGCCCTGGCGCGCCAGGTGATAGGCGAGGGCGCGGCCGATACCGGAGCCGGCGCCGGTGATGGCGGCTACCTTGTTCTCGAAGGATTTCATGCGCTGACCTCCTGCACGTCGAGGCTGATGGCATTGCTCTGCGCCGGATGGGCGGCGTGTTGGCGACTGAAGTGATAGGCATGCGGATCGAAGTTGCGCGTCAGCATGCGAAAGCGCCAGGTGAAGCCGGGCCACACCGTGCAGTTGCGCCCGCTGACCGGGTGCAGATACCAGCTCATGCAGCCGCCGGCATTCCATACGGTGCTGCCGAGAGTGCCCTGGATCTTGCGATTGAAGGCGTCCTGCGCCTCGCGCTTGGGCTCCAGGCTCTGCAGCCGGCCCTCTTCGAGCTGCTTGAGAGCGCCGAGCACATAGGTGATCTGCGACTCGATCATGTAGACCATGGAGTTGTGGCCCAGACCGGTGTTCGGCCCCATGAGGAAGAACAGGTTGGGGAAGCCCGTGGTCATGGTGCCCTTGTAGGCTTCCGGGCCTTCGGGCCAGGTGTCGAGCAGATCGACGCCGCCACGGCCGAACACCGTGCCGCGCGGCAACGGATCGCTGGGAGTGAAGCCGGTGCCGAAGATGATGGCATCCACCTCGCGCTCCTGGCCGTCGACGCTGCGCACGCCGCCGGGCAGGATTTCGGCGATACCGTCGGTGATCACCTCGACGTTGGCCTGGGTCAGCGCCGGGTAGTAATCGTTGGAGATCAGCACGCGCTTGCAGCCCATGGTGTAGTCCGGGGTGACCTTGGCGCGCAGCACCGGGTCCTTGATCTGCTTCTTGATATACAGCTTGGCGATGCCCTGGGCCATGCGCAGCAAGCGCGGGGCGAAGGCGAAGGCGATCACCCGGCTTTCGAGGATGCCGTACAGCACGCCGCGCCAGAGTTTCTGCGCCAGCGGAAAGCGCTTGAAGCGCTGGCGTTCGCCATCGCGAATGGCGCGATCAGGCTTGGGCATGATCCACGGCGCGGTGCGCTGGTAGAGATCGAGGCGAGCCACCTGCTTCTGAATCTGCGGCACGAACTGGATGGCCGAAGCGCCGGTGCCAATCACCGCCACGCGTTTGCCGGTCAGGTCGTAGTCGTGATTCCACTGCTGTGAGTGGAACACCTCGCCGGTGAAGTGCTCCAGGCCCTTGAGCTTGGGAATCGACGGGGTAGAGAGCGCGCCCATGCCGGAGACCACGAACTGCGCACTGTAGCGGTTGCCGGCGCGGTCCTGCAGATGCCATAGCTCGGCGTGCTCGTCCCAGCGTATCTGCACCACTTCTGTGTCCAGCAGGGTCTTGTCCTGCAGCCGATACTTCTCCCAGCAACCTTCCAGGTAGGCCTTGATTTCCGGCTGCCTGGCGAACATCCGCGTCCAGTTCGGGTTCGGCTCGAAGGAGAACGAATACAGATGCGATTGCACGTCGCAGCCGCATCCTGGGTAGTTGTTCACCCGCCAGGTGCCGCCGACGCCGGCTTCCTTTTCGAACAGCAGGAAGTCCTGCTCGCCCTGTTGCTTGAGGCGAATGGCCATGCCGAGGCCGGAGAAACCGCTGCCAAGGATGGCGATCTTGCAATGGCGGCCAGCGATAGGGGGTGACACGGGCGCATTCATGACCGAACTCCTGCTTGTCGTTGTTGTTGGTGTCTAAATCCGTACGCCAAGAGGCCTCAGCTGCTGAAACCGAGGCGCTCGCGCCAGCGGTTTTCCAGTTTGTCGGTGTCGTGATCCTTGGGGTGGAAGCCGGGGCGGTAGTAGTCCAGATAGGGGCCGAGCAGCCTGGTGAAGAAGCCATTACGCGGGCCGAACAGCTTCTTCAGGCCGAAGCCCCAGCTGCGCCAGTTGAACAGTTGGCCGTCCTTGCGCAGCAGGTGAATCTGGAACCAGCCGATCACGCCGAGGAACATCAGGGTGGTCAGCATCATCACCAGCGTGCGGGTGAAGTAGCCGCCGTAGACCTTCTGGTAGACGTCGTAGCACACGGCCTTGTGCTCGTTTTCCTCGATGGCGTGCCACATCCACAGTTGATAGAGCTTCGGATCGTTCATCTGTGTGGTGAGATCTTCACGCTTGAGCAACTGCTCGGCCATGGTCGCGGTGAAGTGTTCCAGGGCGCAGGTGGCTGCCAGGCGTTGCTTCTTGGTACTGAAGCGGGTCGTCCATTCGAGCAGTACCTTGATGCGCCGCTCGAGGCGCTCCAGGTCGATACCGTGCTCATTGGCGTAGTCGTTGTAGGCCGCATGCTCCTTGGAGTGCATGGCCTCCTGACCGATGAAGGCGCTGATGTCCTTTTTCAGCTGCGGCTCGCTGACCTGATCGCGTACGGCGCGCACGCTGTCGACGAAGAACTTCTCG
The DNA here is from genome assembly GCF_017167985.1 of Ectopseudomonas toyotomiensis. Taxonomy (NCBI): domain Bacteria; kingdom Pseudomonadati; phylum Pseudomonadota; class Gammaproteobacteria; order Pseudomonadales; family Pseudomonadaceae; genus Ectopseudomonas; species Ectopseudomonas toyotomiensis. Next base: position 4,514,915 of record NZ_CP070505.1, read on the forward strand.
CCGTAGGGGAACAGCGACGACAGGTTGTTCATGAAGTGGCTCATGAACGGGTCGTCGTAGAACCAGTACTTCGGTGTCTCGCTGAAACTGAAGTCCATGCGACGCACCGGAAAGCTGGGTTTCGGCTGGGGTAGGGTGGTACTGGCGCTCATCGTTCGAGTCCTCTTCTGGGCGTTGGTACTCCCGATTGTCGTGCGGCTCTGGCTGGCAGCACTCGGGGTCGCAGATGGCTAATCTCGACAGACCAACTGTGTCATTGAACGATGTAACTATCGGGCGTGCGGGCGCTGAGCGCCGCCAACTTAAGGCGGGTCTGATGGGTAGATTTCAGGAAAGAAGGTAAGCAACCCGCCGCGGTAAATGCGGCGGATTGCGCTGACGGCGGGGTTTAGGGCGCGTTACGGCGCAGCTCGGCCACTTCACTGCGCAGTGCGCGCAGCTCGTCGAGAATTGCCTGTTCGCGAGTTGCTGCGGCCTGCTCCTCGGCATTGGGCTCGTGGGTGCTCTGCATCGCGTTGACGATAACGGCGATGAACAGGTTGAGCATCATGAATGTCGCGACGAGGATATAAGGCACGAAGAACAGCCAGGCCAGTGGATGCTCTTCCATCACCGGGCGCACAATGCCCATCGACCAGCTTTCCAGGGTCATCACCTGGAACAGGGTGTACAGACTGGCGCCGATGTTACCGAACCACTCTGGAAAGCTTTCACCAAACAGCTGGGTGGCCATCACTGCAGCGACGTAGAACACCAACCCCATCAGCATGACGATGCTGCCCATGCCAGGCAGCGAAGCGAGCAGCGCCTGCACCACCTTGCGCATGCTCGGATTGATCGACACCAGTCGCAGGACGCGCAGCACGCGCAAGGCACGCAGCACGGCGAAGGGGCCGCTTGCCGGTACCAGAGCGATGCCGACTACCAGGCAATCGAATACCGCCCAGGGATCGCGCAGCAGGCCGATGCCGCGGGCGGTGAAGCGCAGCGCCAGCTCGATGACGAAGCAGGTGAGGATGAAGGTATCGAGGATTAGTAGCGGCGTGCCCCAGTCGGTCATGATCGACGGTGACGTCTGCAGGCCGAGAATGACGGCATTGATGATGATCAGCAGGGTGATCAGGCGCTGCATGATGGCGCCGTCCATCAGCGCGCCCAGGCGCTGACGCCAGTCACTGGATGGATTCAGTTCGAGTTCGTGCATGGGAGTCTGGTCAAGGTAATCGGTGATGCCGGGCATTACCCGGCTGAATCATCAACCCACTTGCGGGTTGGCAGGCGCTTTGGCTCAGTGATCGTCGAGGGCGAAGGCCGTCAGTGTGAAGGTGGGGATGCCGGCGTCCTGCAGTTTCTGCGAGCCGCCCAGCTCAGGCAGGTCGATGATCGCTGCGGCCTCGAAGACCGTTGCACGCATGCGTCGAACCAGGTTGGCAGCAGCGATCAGGGTGCCGCCGGTGGCGATCAGGTCATCGAAGATTAGCACCGAATCGCCTTCGCAGAGACTGTCGCTGTGCACTTCGAGGAAAGCTTCGCCATATTCGGTCTGGTAGCCCTCGCTGAGCACGTCAGCCGGCAGTTTGCCCTGCTTGCGAAACAGCACCAGCGGTTTGTTCAGTTCGTAGGCGATGATCGAGCCGATCAGGAAGCCGCGCGCGTCCATGGCGCCGATGTGACTGAATTCGGCCTCCACGTAACGCTGGATGAAGCTGTCGGCGACCATGCGCAGGGCGCGCGGCGACTGGAACAGAGGGGTGATGTCGCGAAAGATGACGCCCGGCTTGGGGAAGTCCGGTACCGGGCGGATCAGGGTCTTGATGCTGAATTCGTCAAAGATCATCGTGGGGTCCTAATGCGTTGAGCCCGCGAAATCGTGCGAACTCAAACGTCGAGATTGCCGCCGGCCAGAGCACACAGCTCGATCGGGTCGAGAATGTGCACTTCCTTGCCTTCGGCTTCGAGCAGCTTGTTCTGTTGGAAGCGGGTAAATACGCGAGACACGGTCTCCACCGCAAGGCCCAAATAGTTACCAATTTCGTTGCGCGACATGGCCAGGCGGAACTGGTTGGCCGAGAAGCCGCGGGCGCGGAAGCGGGCGGAGAGATTGACCAGGAAGGTAGCGATGCGTTCGTCGGCGGTCTTCTTCGACAGCAACAGCATCATCTGCTGATCGTCGCGGATCTCGCGGCTCATGATACGCATCAGCTGGCGACGCAGTTGCGGCAGCTGCAGAGCCAGGTCGTCAAGGCGCTCGAAGGGAATCTCGCAGACCGAGGTGGTTTCCAGCGCCTGTGCCGAGACCGGGTAGCGCTCGCCGTCGACCCCGGACAGGCCGACCAGCTCGCTGGGCAGGTGGAAGCCGGTTATCTGCTCCTCACCGCCATCACTCAGGCTGAAGGTCTTCAGTGCACCGGAGCGCACGGCGAACACGGAGCCGAAGGTGTCGCCCTGGCGGAACAGGAATTCGCCCTTTTTCAGCGGACGGCCGCGTTTGACGATGTCGTCGAGCGCGTCCATGTCTTCCATGTTCAGCGAAATGGGCAGGCACAGAGCAGCCAGGCTGCAGTCCTTGCAATGGGCTTGGTGCTGCTTGTGCAGCTTGATGCTCTCGGACATCGTTGGGCTTCCCAGATATACACGCAATATTCGTAAGGGTACCGCAGGGCTCGGGTGGCGGCCAGCCATATAAGGACTGACCGAGCGCTCAAGTTTAGCCTCTGGGTGCCGATCCAGACTGTAGAACCATAGTCCAAAGCAGGGAGCAGCGCGATGCGCATACCATCCAGTGGGCCGCTGAATAATCTGGTGCAGGGCGTTCAGCGACAATTTACCGCAGTTGAGCGGAGCCCCGAGGAGGTGCGCGAGGGGCTGCGTGTGAGTCTGTCCGAGTTGGGCAAGAGCATGTCGGCCAAGTCCGACAAGAACGAGGACATCGACAACAGCGATCTGCCCAAGGCGATCAAGGACCTGCTCAAGATGATCCGCGAGTTGCGTGCGCAGATCGTCGAGAAGCAGGCGCAGATAGAGGCGATCATGAGCGATCAGAGCCTTGATGCGGAAACCAAGCGCCAGCAGCTTGAAGGACTGCAGACCGAGCTGGCGTCGCTCAACAGCGCATTGACTGCGGCCAATGCCAACCTGATCAAGCTCATGCGTGAGAACGGCCTGTCGAACGAACAGATGCAGACCGCCGCCACGCTGGCGATGGGGTGATACGCCGGCCAGTGACGGAGTCCGTCGCTGGCGCAGGCTGCTGGTGTTCAGATCACCCGAGAAAAACGCTGGCGTACCTGATCGTTGAGATAGCGGTCGAACAGCATGCAAAGCGAGCGCACCAGCAGACGCCCGGCCGGGCGCACCTGAATCCCTTCTCCACCCAGCTCGATCAAGCCGTCGCGGTCGAGCTGCTGAAGCTGTGGCCAAAGCGCCGCGAAGTAGTCGCGGAACACCACGCCGTGGGCCTGTTCGATGTCGGCGAAACGCAGCTCGAAGTGGCAGATCAGCTGCTGGATCACGGCGCGGCGCAGGCGGTCGTCGGCATTGCAATGCAAGCCGCGGCGCGTTGCCAGCTGGCCGTTGCCCAGGGTCTGCTGATAGCTGGCGATATCGCTGTCATTCTGGCTGTACAGATCGCCGATCTGGCTGATGGCAGAGACGCCCAGGCCGATCAGGTCACAGTGGCCGTGGGTGGTGTAGCCCTGGAAGTTGCGTTGCAGCGTGCCTTCCTCCTGGGCGATGGCCAGTTCGTCGTCGGGCAGGGCGAAGTGGTCCATGCCGATGTAACGATAGCCGGCGCGCGTCAGCTGCTCGATGCTGTTCTGCAACATGGCCAGCTTGTCTGCCGGGCTCGGCAGGTCTTCGGCGCTGATGCGCCGTTGCGGCATGAAGCGTTCCGGCAGGTGTGCGTAGTTGAACAGCGACAGGCGATCCGGCTGCAGCGCGATGACCTCGGCCACGGTGCGGGCGAAGCGCTCTGGCGTTTGTTTGGGCAGGCCGTAGATCAGGTCGATGTTCACCGAGCGGAACTGCAGGGTACGCGCCGCCTCGACGATGGCGCGGGTTTCCTCCAGGGTCTGCAGGCGATTGACCGCGCGTTGCACCTCGGGGTCGAGATCCTGCACGCCGAGGCTGACGCGATTGAAGCCCAGCTCACGCAGCAGGCCCATGGTCGACCAGTCAGCCTCGCGTGGGTCGATCTCGATGCTGTAGTCGCCGGAGTCATCATCGAGCAGGTTGAAGTGCTGACGCAGGTGCTGCATCAGCCGGCGCAGTTCGTCGTGGCTGAGGAAAGTCGGTGTACCGCCACCGAAATGCAGCTGTTCGATTGGCTGGTTGCGGTCGATGTAGCGGCTGATGATCTCGATTTCCCGCTCGAGCTTTTCCAGATAGGGCAGGGCGCGGCCGCGGTCCTTGGTGATGACCTTGTTGCAGGCGCAGTAGTAGCAGATGTGCGCGCAGAAGGGCACGTGCACGTATAGCGACAGCGGACGTTTGGCCTTGCGGCTGTCGCGCAGGGCATGCAGCAGGTCGAACGGGCCGATATCGTCGTGAAACTGTACGGCAGTCGGGTAGGAGGTGTAGCGCGGGCCGGCGAGATCGTAGCGGCGGATCAGGTCGGCATCCCACTGGATGGCGTCGAGCATGGGAAATAATCCTGGACAGGCTGTGCGGCCAGTCTAGGGATGCGCGTAGGGGGTGGCCTTGACCTGAATCAACGGGGCTACAAGAGGGGCGGCCACAGACCACAGGCCTCAGGCTGCAGGCGAGAGCGAAAAAAGCTTCACCGGAGCGATAGTGACGTAGCCCGGATGCAATCCGGGGCTTGTGGCAGGTTTCCCCGGATTGCATCCGGGCTACGCTAGCCTGAAGCCGCTCTAATGCCCCATCAGCCAGTGCTGGTGAGGGCCTGGCAGGGTCCAGATGCCGAACAGGATGACCAGCAGGCCGCCAGCCATGCGCACGCCGCGCTTGCGTAGCAGGGTGGTGATGCGTTCTGCTGCCAGCCCGGTGGCCAGCAGCACCGGCCAGGTGCCCAGGCCGAACGCCAGCATCAGCAGGGCACTGTTGACTGCATTACCCTGGCTGGAGGCCCACAGCAGGGTGCTGTAGACCAGCCCGCACGGCAGCCAGCCCCATAAACCACCCAGGACCAGGGCGCGCGGCAGATTGCTGACCGGCATGAAGCGCCGGGTCAGCGGCTGGATATGCCGCCACAGGCCGCGGCCCAGTGCTTCGATGCGTGTCAGCCCGCTCCACCAGCCGGCCAGATAAAGACCCATGGCAATCAGCAGCAAGGCAGCCATTGTGCGCATCGCCACTTCGGCTTTGCTGCCGGCAATGGCCCAGCCGGCCAAGCCCAGTAGCAAGCCTGCAAGGCTGTAGCTGAGAATGCGCCCGAGGTTGTAAGCCAGCAGCAGTTGTAGACGCCTGCCGCGTTGCTCGGGGGGAATCGCCAGAGTCAGCGCGCCCATCAGGCCGCCGCACATGCCGAGGCAATGGCCGCCACCGAGCAGGCCGAGAATCAGCGCCGACACCAGCAGCGGTGTCAGCTCAAGCATCAGGTTTACCCGGCTTGTTGTGGTCCTCGGCCTGCTCGACGCCAGCCTTGTGCAGTGGATCTTCGTCGTCGAACAGAATGCTGTGCGCGGGGCCGTCGAGATCGTCGTACTGACCGCTGTCCACCGCCCAGAAGAACAGCCAGATGGCGAAGCCGACCAGGCCGATGGCGACGGGGATCAGGATGTAGAGGGCGGACATGCGGTCTCCAGTGGGCATCTGAGTAGGAGCGAGCGTCGCGAGCGAACCGCTTCTTCGCGCGCAGAGCTCGCTCCTATGTGTTCGGGGTGCGGCTCAGGCGCAGGGCATTGAGCACCACCAGCAGCGAGCTCAGCGACATGCCTACAGCCGCCCAGATCGGCGTGATCCAGCCCAGGGCGGCGAAGGGCAGTACCAGGCCATTGTACAGCGTCGCCCAGGCCAGGTTCTCGATGATGATACGGCGCGTGCGCTTGGCCAGTTTCAGGCCGTCGACCAGGCTGCTCAGTCGGTTCGACAGCAACACGGCGTCGGCGCTGGTTTTCGCCAGGTCGGAGGCCGAGCCCATGGCCACGCTGATATCGGCGGCAGCCAATACCGGTACGTCGTTGACGCCATCGCCAAGCATCAGCACGCGCCGCCCTGCGCCGTGCAACTGCTTGAGCACGGCCAGCTTGGCATCCGGGGTCAGGCCGCCCCGAGCGTCATCGATGCCCAACTGACGGGCGACTTCACCCACCATCGGCGAGCTGTCGCCGGAGAGCAGGTGAATGTTCCAGCCCCGTGCGCGCGCAGCGGCGATCAGATCGGGAGCATCTTCGCGCAGGCGGTCGTCGAGGACGAACCAGGCCAGTGGGCCCTGTTCGTCGCCCAGCAGCAGCCATTGGCCGTGCTCGCTGGCAATCGCCGGTACGGCCTGGCCGCTCATGGCGCAGACGAAGCTGGCCTCGCCTATGCGTAACAGGCGGCCATCGACCAGGCCCTGCAGGCCTTGTCCGGGATGACTGTCGACGGATTGCGCCGCGCGGGGCGCTTGGCTGAACGCGCGGGCGATGGGGTGTTCCGAACGGTTTTCCAGTGCGGCCGCCAGCGCCAGGCAATCACCCTGGTCAAGATCGCGCAGCGGGTGGATAGCCTTGAGCGTCAGGCGGCCTTCGGTCAGCGTGCCGGTCTTGTCGAGCACCAGGGTGTCGATCTGGTTCAGGCCTTCGAGCACATGGCCGCGCGTCAGTAGCATGCCCAGCTTGTGCAGGGTGCCGGTGGCGGTGGTCAGTGCAGTCGGCGTGGCCAGGGCCAGGGCGCAGGGGCAGGTGGCCACGAGTAGGGCGAGCACGACCCAGAAGGCGCGGCTGGAGTCGATCTCCCACCAGGCGAAGCCGACCACGGCGGCAGCGATCAGGATGAACAGCAGGAACCATTGCGACACGCGGTCGGCGATTTCCGCCAGGCGTGGTTTTTCGCTCTGCGCTCGATCCAGCAAGCGCACGATGGCCGACAGGCGCGTGGCATCGCCCAGCGCCTGCACTTCGACGGTCAGTGGGCCTTCGACGTTCAGCGTGCCAGCGGTAACGCTGTCGCCGATGCCGCGTGGCAGCGGCAGGTACTCGCCGGTCAGCAGCGATTCGTCGACGCTGGACTGGCCGGCGAGGATGCGCCCGTCGGCGGGAATCAGCGAGCCGGGTTGCACCAGCACCTGCTCACCTTCGCGCAGCTCGCTGAGCAGGATGCGCTGGCTCTGGCCGTCGGCGTCCAGGCGCAGGCAGGAGGCCGGCAGCAGCTTGACCAACTGCGCCGTAGCGGCGGCTGTGCGTTCTCGTGCACGGCGCTCCAGGTAGCGCCCGGCGAGCAAGAACAGCGCGAACATACCCACGGCGTCGAAATACAGTTCGCCCTGGCCGGTGATGGTCGACCAGATGCCGGCCACGTAGGCACCGCCGATGGCCAGCGAGACCGAGACGTCCATGGTCAGATGGCGGGTACGCAGGTCGCGCAGGGCACCACGGAAGAACTGGCCGCAGCAGTAGAAGACGATGGGCGTGGTGAGAAACAGGCTGGTCCAGCGCAGGATCTTGTCCAGCTCCGGCGACAGGTCGATGTTGAATTCCGGCCAGGTGGCCATGGTCGCCATCATCACCTGCATCCACAGTAACCCGGCCACGCCCAGCTCGCGCATGCGTCGACGGTTTTCCGCGGCCATGCGCTCGGCGGCCTCGTCGGCGCGCCAGGGGTGGGCGGCGTAACCGATGCGGCGCAGTTCGGCAAGCAGCTTGCTCAGGGCGATCTGGCTGTCCTGCCAGCGCACCTGCAGGCGATGGTTGGACAGGTTCAGGTGCGCTTCGGCCACGCCCGGCACGCCGCGCAGGTGCTTCTCGATCAGCCAACCGCAGGCCGCGCAGCTGATACCTTCGATCAGCAACTGGGTTTCGCTCACTTCGCCCTCGTGCTGGACGAAGGGCTGCTGCACATCGCTGCGGTCATACAGCGCCAGTTCATCCGGCAGGGCGGCGGGCAGTGCCTGCGGGTTGGCCGCGTTCTCGCTGCGATGGCTGTAGTAATGCTCCAGGCCACCGGCGACGATGGCTTCGGCCACGGCCTGACAGCCGGGGCAGCACATTTCGCGGGTCTGGCCGAGCACGTCGGCACGGAACTGGCTGCCGGCGGGCACCGGCAGGCCACAGTGATAGCAGGGAGTGGGGGTGGGCATCGGCTGGGTCAGTAGGAGGGGTTGTCACCGATCATGATGGTCTGGCCGCCGGTGATGTTCTCTTCCTCGAACAGACGCCAGTTCTGGCTGCCTTCCTGGCCGAGCAACTCGACGAAGCGGCGACCGCTGATTTCATCGACCATCTGCCCACGGTACTGGCCGTCAGCCGTCGGTTGCAGGATCACGCGGCGGTCGCGCTCTGGCTGGGTCGGCGAGATCAGGTTGAGCACAATCTGCTGCGGTCTGCTGTTGCCCTCCAGCGACAGGGTGGCGACGCCGGTGGTGTTATCCAGCACCAGCTCGCCATGCAATTGCAGGCGCTCGGCCAGTTTCTCGCGCTCCAGCGACTGGTTGATGCCCTTGCCGACATCGTAATAGTCGTCGGAGATCAGCCCTGGCGGATTCTTTGTGGCGATGGTGAGCAGGGTCAGGCCCTGCACTACCGAGTAGCCCAGCAGGAACAGGATGAACCAGGGCCAGAACTGCTTGTACCAGGGTTTGACTGGCGATGGGGTTTGCTCGGTCATGCGTTTTCCGTTGTCAGCGGACGCTTGGGCCGATGAAGCGGCTGTCGGCGTCGTTCTTGATACTGGGGTCGTCCGCCGATTGTACGTGGAAGACGATGTTGTTGGCGCTCGACGGCAGCTTCTCCGGTGCGATGGACAGCTCGACCGGGAAGGAATACACCTCGCCAGCCAGGGCCCGCACTTCGCGCTTGCCCTCGTAGACCAGGCCGTCGAGGCCGTCGGCCGTGATCACGTAGGTCATGTCGCGCTGCGCCTTGTTCATGATCTTCAGGGTGTAGACGTTCTCGATATGGCCGCGCTCGTTCTCACGGAACAGCACGCGGTCCTTGAGTACATCCAGCTCCACCAATGGGCGATTGGCCACGGCCCAGGCGAACAGGCCGATCATGGCGACCAGCGCGACAGCGTACCCGATCAGGCGCGGGCGCAGCAGGTGGGTCTTGCGCCCGGACAGGTTGTGTTCAGTGGTGTAGCTGATCAGCCCCTTGGGATAGTTCATCTTGTCCATGATGTCGTCGCAGGCGTCGATACAGGCGGCGCAGCCGATACACTCGATCTGCAGGCCATCACGGATATCGATACCGGTCGGGCAGACCTGCACGCACATCTTGCAATCGATGCAGTCGCCGAGGCCCTGGGCCTTGTAGTCGGCGTCCTTCTTGCGCGGGCCGCGTGATTCGCCACGGCGCGGGTCGTAGGAGACGATCAGGGTGTCCTGGTCGAACATCACGCTCTGGAAGCGCGCGTAAGGGCACATGTAGATGCATACCTGTTCACGCAGGTAGCCGGCGTTGCCGTAGGTGGCGAGGGTGAAGAAGCCGATCCAGAAATAGGCCCAGCCGCTGGCCTGGCCGGTAAAGATCTCGATGACCAGTTCGCGAATCGGCGTGAAGTAACCGACGAAGGTGATGGCTGTGAGCAGCGAGACGCCCACCCAGATACCGTGCTTGGCCGCTTTACGCCCGAGTTTCGCGCTGCTCATGGGCTGCTTGTCCAGCTTCATACGCTGGTTGCGGTCACCTTCGGTGACCTTCTCGGCCCACATGAACACCCAGGTGAACACGCTCTGCGGGCAGGTGTAGCCACACCAGACGCGACCGGCGAAAACGGTGATGAAGAATAGGCCGAAGGCGCAGATGATCAGCAGCCAGGACAGCAGCATGAAGTCCTGCGGCCAGTAAGTGGCGCCGAAGATATGGAACTTGCGCTCCGGCAGGTTCCACCACACGGCCTGGCGACCTTCCCAGTTCAACCAGACGGTGCCGAAGAACAGCAGGAAGAGCAGGGCGCCGCCAGCGAGTCGCAGATTACGAAACAGGCCAGTGAACGCGCGGGTGTAGATCTTCTCGCGGCTGGCGTAGAGATCGACGCTGGCATTCTTGGCAGAAGGAGGGGTGACGTCCTGGACGGGAATCTGTTCGCTCATCAATGCATACCAAAGCGGTTGGTTGGCAGCCCGGGCCGATACGTGCCGGTCAGGGTCAGTTCACGGTAGCTATATGGTACGCCTGAAAGACAACGCCCGGGTGCGACCAGCGGTCGCGACCCGGGCGTTCATTGACCCTTGTCAAAAGAGTCGCCTGTGCTTACTGCTCTTGTGCCTTGTGCGACAGGCTGTACACGTAGGCAGCCAGCAGGTGCACCTTGTCATTGCCGAGGAATTCTTCCTGGGCCGGCATGTTGCCGTGACGGCCGTAGCGAATGCTCTGCTGCAGTTGCGCGTAGCTGCTGCCGTAGATGAACGCTGCCGGGTTGGTCAGGTTGGGCGCGCCCATGGCCGGGGTGCCCTTGCCGTCGGCACCGTGGCAGGCGAAGCAGGTACCGGCGAAGACCTTCTGGCCCGCTTCGATATCGGCTTCCACGCCTTCCGGCAGCTCACGACCGGCCAGCTCGGTGAGGACGTAGGCGGCGACGTTGCGTACACCGTCTTCGCCAATGGCCGGGCCTTGAGCCGGCATGGCACCCTGGCGACCCTTGAGGATGGTGGTCTTGATGGTTTCCGGCTCGCCGCCCCAGCGCCATTCGGTGTCGGTCAGGTTGGGGAAGCCGTAGCTGCCCTTGGCATCGGAACCGTGGCACACCGAGCAGTTGGAGGCGAACAGGCGGCCGCCCATTTTCAGGGCTTGCGGGTCCTGCGCGACTTCTTCGATCGGCATGGCGGCGTACTTGGCGAACAGCGGGCCGTATTGCTCATCGGCGCGCGCCATTTCCTTTTCCCACTGGTGCACACCGGTCCAGCCGGAGTGACGCATGGAGCCGTCAGCGATCTGCACGCCAGAAGCGAAAGGCGTTTCTTTTTCGCTGTCGACGTAGTCGTAGCCAGGCAGCAGGCCTTTGAAGTTACCCAGGCCTGGGTACAGGGCGAGGTAACCGAGGGCGAAGATGATGGTGGCGACGAACAGCATGAACCACCACTTCGGCAGCGGGTTGTCATACTCCTCGATGCCATCGAAGCTGTGGCCGACGGTTTCTTCGGTGGTTTCCTGGCGCTGGCCCTTGCGGGTGCCGAAGATCAGCCAGGTCAGGGCGAAGATGGTGCCCAGAGACAGAATGGTTACGTACCAACTCCAGAACGTGGTCATTGGTTATTGCTCCTGGAAGAGTCTTGATCGCGCTTGGACTCGGGCTTGGGATCGTCGGCGAAGGGCAGGTTGGCTGCTTCGTCGAAGCTCGATTTGCGTTTGTTGCTGTAGGCCCAGAGCACCACGCCGATGAAGGCGATGAAGACCACCGCCGTGCCGATGCCGCGAATCATCCCGATGTCCATAGCGTCTTACCGTTTGTTCTTGATGGAAGTGCCGAGAACCTGCAGGTACGCGATCAGCGCGTCCATTTCGGTATTGCCTTTCACGGCATCACGAGCACCGGCGATATCTTCGTCGGTGTAGGGAATGCCGAAGCCACGCATGACTTCCATCTTCTTGGCGGTGTCGCGACCGTCGAGCTTGTTCTCCACCAGCCATGGGTAAGCGGGCATCTTCGACTCAGGCACGACGTTGCGCGGGTTGTACAGGTGGGCGCGATGCCACTCGTCCGAGTAACGACCGCCGACGCGAGCCAGGTCCGGGCCGGTGCGCTTGGAGCCCCACAGGAAGGGGTGATCCCAGACGCTTTCACCAGCGACGGAGTAGTGGCCGTAACGCTCGGTCTCGGCGCGGAACGGACGGATCATCTGCGAGTGGCAGCCGACGCAGCCTTCACGGATGTAGATATCGCGACCTTCCAGTTGCATCGCGGTGTAGGGCTTGAGGCCTTCCACCGGCTCGTTGGTGACGTCCTGGAAGAACAGCGGGACGATCTGGGTCAGGCCACCGATGCTGACGGCAATCACCATCAGCAGCGCCATCAGGCCGATATTCTTCTCGATGATTTCGTGTTTCATCAGTGAGCTACTCCGGCGGGAATCTGCGCAGCCGCTTCGTATTCAGCCGGCTTGGCGGCACGCACGGTGCGGAAGGTGTTGTAGGCCATCAGCAGCATGCCTGCGACGAAGAAGGCGCCGCCGATCATGCGTACGACATAGCCCGCATGGCTGGCTTCCAGCGCTTCGACGAAGGAGTAGGTGAGGGTGCCATCTTCGTTCACCGCGCGCCACATCAGGCCCTGGGTGATGCCGTTGACCCACATCGAGGCGATGTACAGCACGGTACCGATGGTGGCCAGCCAGAAGTGGGTGTTGATCAGGGCGATGCTGTGCATCTGCTCGCGACCGAAGACTTTCGGGATCAGGTGATACAGCGAGCCGATGGAGATCATCGCTACCCAGCCGAGAGCGCCAGCGTGCACGTGGCCGATGGTCCAGTCGGTGTAGTGGGACAGGGCGTTGACGGTCTTGATGGCCATCATCGGACCTTCGAAGGTCGACATGCCGTAGAAAGCCAGGGACACCACCAGGAAACGCAGGATCGGGTCGGTGCGCAGCTTATGCCAGGCGCCGGACAGGCTCATCATGCCGTTGATCATGCCGCCCCAGCTTGGTGCCAGCAGGATGACCGACATGGCCATGCCCAGGGACTGTGCCCAGTCCGGCAGGGCGGTGTAGTGCAGGTGGTGCGGGCCGGCCCAGATGTACAGGGTGATCAGCGCCCAGAAGTGCACGATGGACAGACGATACGAATAGATCGGGCGCTCGGCCTGCTTGGGTACGAAGTAGTACATCATGCCCAGGAAGCCGGTGGTCAGGAAGAAACCTACTGCGTTGTGGCCGTACCACCACTGGATCATCGCGTCGGTCGCGCCGGCATAGGCCGAATACGACTTGAACAGGCTTACCGGCATGGCGGCGCTGTTGACGATGTGCAGCATCGCGGTCACGAGGATGAACGCACCGAAGAACCAGTTGCCCACATAGATGTGCTTGGTCTTGCGCTTGACGATGGTGCCGAAGAACACCAGCAGGTAGGTGATCCAGACGATCCCCAACAGGACGTCGACCGGCCACTCGAGCTCGGCGTATTCCTTGGAGCTGGTGTAGCCCATCGGCAGGGTGATCACCGCCAGGACGATGACCGCTTGCCAGCCCCAGAAGGTGAAGGCAGCCAGACCGTCGGAGATCAGGCGCGTCTGACAGGTGCGCTGGACCACGTAATACGAGGTCGCAAACAAGGCGCATCCGCCAAAGGCGAAGATCACCGCGTTGGTGTGCAGCGGGCGCAGACGGCCGAAGCTGGTCCACGGCAGGTTTAGGTTGAGTTCCGGCCACACGAGTTGTGCGGCGATGAACACGCCTAGACCCATGCCAATGACCCCCCAGATCACCGTCATAATGGCGAACTGGCGGACCACCTTATAGTTATAAGCAGTCTGACTGATTGCTGTGCTCATGCTAGGGGTTCCACGGTTAATGGAGTTTTATGGGGCAAAAATCGGCGGCAAGTATGGAGAAAGCAGGTAGCCATTGCAACGCAACGTGCCGACGCGAATAGGGTTTCAGGGCCTTCCGCGAGCCGTTCGCAACGGCCTCGGAAACAGCTCTGGCAGCTTTTTGCGCAACCAGTTTGCGCAGCGCTAAGAAAGGATCGCCTTAGAGTTGTGACGGATGGCGACTGAAAGGCAGCTTAGCCCAGTTCAAGGAAATTGCAGGGCTATTGGTCGGCAGGTGCGACACTGGGTCGCACACATATAAGGAGGGGCCGGCGACCGTGATTCAGTCGCCGGTAAAGCAGGGGGTTACTTGTTTTCGCCCTGGCTCAGCTTGAGCACGTAGGCGGCCAGCAGGTGAGCTTTGTCGTTACCGAGGAAGTCACCCTGCGCCGGCATGTTGCCGCTGCGACCATAGCGAATGGTCTGCTGCAGTTGGGCGAAGCTGCTGCCGTAGATGAAGGCGCTGGGCTGGGTCAGGTCCGGCGCGCCCATCACTGCCATGCCGGTGCCGGCAGGGGTGTGGCAGGCGGAGCAGAGGGTGGCGAAGATCTGCTTGCCGGCGGCGACGTCGGCCTGCGCATCTTCCGGAAGGTCGCGACCACCCAGTTCGGTGAGGACGTAGGCAGCGACGTTACGCACACCATCTTCGCCGATCATCGGGCCTTGTGCAGGCATCACGCCGACGCGGCCATGCATGATGGAGGTCTTGATGGTCTCCGGCTCGCCACCCCAGCGCCAGCTGTTGTCCGTCAGGTTGGGGAAGCCGTAGCTGCCCTTGGCGTCGGAGCCATGGCAGACCGAGCAGTTGGAGGCGAACAGGCGTCCGCCCATCTTCAGCGCGCGTTCGTCCTTGGCCACTTCCTCGATCGGCATGGCGGCGTATTTGGCGAAGATCGGGCCGTACAGCTCATCGGCACGGTCCATCTCGCGCTGCCACTGGTTGACCTGGGTCCAGCCATTCTCGTAGCCCGGCAGCAGGCCCTTGAAGTTGCCCAGGCCCGGGTAGAGCAGCAGGTAGCCAACGGAAAACACCAGGGTCCCGAGGAACAGCATGAACCACCACTTGGGCAGTGGGTTGTCATATTCCTCGATGCCATCGAAGGCGTGGCCCATGGTCTGCTCAGTCGGGTTCTTGTGCACTTCGCTCTTGCGGGTGGCGAAGATCAGCCAGAACAGCGCGACCAGCGAACCGACGGTCAGCAGGGTGATGTACCAGCTCCAGAAGGTGGTCATGCTTGGGTCCTCGAAACGGCGGGCTTGGGCTCATCGGCGAAGGGCAGGTTGGCCGCTTCGGCGAAGGCATCGCGGCGTTTGCCGCTGTAGGCCCAGAGGGTGACGGCGGTGAAGGCGATCAAAACCAGCGCAGTGCCTAGGCCGCGCAGGGTGCCGATATCGATAAGCTCGAACATGGCACTCACCTCTTGTTCTTCACGGCGGTGCCAAGCACCTGCAGGTAGGCGACCAGAGCATCCATCTCGCTCTTGCCCTTGACCGCATCGCTGGCCCCAGCGACGTCTTCTTCGCTGTAGGGCACGCCCAATGTGCGCAGGGCGCTCATCTTCTTGGCGGTGTCCTTGCCATCGAGGCTCTGCTCCACCAGCCAGGGGTAGGCGGGCATGATCGACTCCGGCACGACGTTGCGCGGGTTGTACAGGTGGGCGCGATGCCACTCGTCCGAGTAGCGGCCGCCGACGCGAGCCAGGTCCGGGCCGGTGCGCTTGGAGCCCCACAGGAAGGGGTGATCCCAGACGCTTTCACCAGCGACGGAGTAGTGGCCGTAGCGTTCGGTCTCGGC
This sequence comes from Ectopseudomonas toyotomiensis, assembly GCF_017167985.1. Classification (NCBI taxonomy): domain Bacteria; kingdom Pseudomonadati; phylum Pseudomonadota; class Gammaproteobacteria; order Pseudomonadales; family Pseudomonadaceae; genus Ectopseudomonas; species Ectopseudomonas toyotomiensis. The sequence continues at coordinate 4,530,336 of NZ_CP070505.1, forward strand.
GCGGAACGGTCTGATCATCTGCGAGTGGCAGCCGACGCAGCCTTCACGGATATAGATGTCGCGGCCTTCCAGTTGCAACGCGGTGTAGGGCTTGAGGCCATCGACCGGTTCGTTGGTGACGTCCTGGAAGAACAGCGGGACGATCTGCGTCAGGCCACCGATGCTGACCGCCAGGATCATCACCAGGGCCATCAGGCCGATGTTCTTCTCGAGAATCTCGTGTTTCATCAGTGGGCTCCTTCTACCGAGAACTGCGCAGCGGCTTCCATCTCGATGGATTTCGCGCTGCGTACGGTCAGCCAGACGTTCCATGCCATCAGCAGCATGCCGGCGAAGAAGATGGCGCCACCGATCACCCGCACCACGAAGCCGACATGGCTGGCCTCCAGCGCTTCGACGAAGGAGTAGGTGAGGGTGCCGTCCTCGTTCACTGCGCGCCACATCAGGCCCTGAGTGATGCCGTTGACCCACATCGAGGCGATGTACAGCACGGTGCCGATGGTGGCCAGCCAGAAGTGGCTGTTGATCAGACCCAGGCTATGCATCTGCTCGCGGCCGAACACCTTGGGAATCAGGTGATACAGCGAGCCGATCGACACCATGGCGACCCAGCCGAGGGCGCCGGCGTGCACATGGCCGATGGTCCAGTCGGTGTAGTGGGACAGGGCGTTGACGGTCTTGATGGCCATCATCGGGCCTTCGAAGGTGCTCATGCCGTAGAAGGCCAGAGACACCACCAGAAAACGCAGGATCGGGTCGGTACGCAGTTTGTGCCAGGCACCGGAGAGGGTCATCATGCCGTTGATCATGCCGCCCCAGCTGGGTGCCAGGAGGATCAGCGACATCACCATGCCCAGGCTCTGCGCCCAGTCAGGCAGGGCGGTGTAGTGCAGGTGGTGCGGGCCGGCCCAGATGTACACCGCGATCAGCGCCCAGAAGTGGACGATGGACAGGCGGTAGGAATAGACCGGGCGACCGGCCTGCTTGGGCACGAAGTAATACATCATCCCCAGGAAACCAGCGGTGAGGAAGAAGCCCACGGCGTTATGGCCGTACCACCACTGAATCATCGCATCGGTGGCACCGGCATACAGCGAGTAGGACTTGGTCAGGGTGACCGGAATTTCCAGGTTGTTGACCACGTGCAGGATGGCCACGGTGAGGATGAACCCGCCGAAGAACCAGTTACCCACGTAGATGTGGCTGACCTTGCGCTGCATCACCGTACCGAAGAAGACGATGGCGTAGGACACCCAGACGATGGTGATCAGGATATCGATCGGCCATTCCAGTTCGGCGTATTCCTTGGAGCTGGTCCAGCCCAGGGGCAGGGTGATGGCCGCAAGCAGGATCACCAGTTGCCAGCCCCAGAAGGTGAAGGCCGCCAGCTTTGGCGCGAACAGCGTGGTCTGACTGGTGCGTTGCACCGCGTAGTAGCTGGTGGCGAACAGGGCGCAGCCACCGAAGGCGAAGATCACCGCATTGGTATGCAGCGGACGCAGACGGCCGAAGCTGGTCCACGGTAGGTTCAGGTTCAGTTCGGGCCAGGCCAGCTGGGCAGCGATGAATACGCCGAGTCCCATGCCGACGATGCCCCAAACCACCGTCATAATGGCGAACTGGCGAACCACCCTGTAGTTATAGGCGGAACGGGTTGTTGTGTTCATGTCTGGGCTTCCATCCACGGTTATGGCAGAGCGGCCGATAACCGTGGTGGACGCAGGCATGAGCAAGCCACGGACACCACGGATATCGACGCGAGGCAAGCATGAGCAAAGGGCCATCTGGGTTTATTGACGCCGGTCAATGTGAGCAGGGACTACCCTGGTTGTGGGACGAACCGCCGCAGGCTGCGTGGGGTACCTTGATCCTTGCCCATGGCGCCGGTGCGCCAATGGACAGCCCGTTAATGCAGACCATGGCTGAGGGCCTGGCGGTGTGCGGCGTGCGCGTGGTGCGCTTCGAGTTCGCCTATATGGCGCAGCGGCGGGCGGACGGGCGCAAGCGCCCGCCCAATCCTCAGGCGCAACTGCTGCAGCAATGGCGCGAGGTACATGCCCAGGTGCGCCAACGGGTCGCAGGGCCCGTGGCCGTCGGCGGTAAGTCCATGGGCGGGCGCATGGCCAGTCTGCTGGCTGACGAGTTCGGCGCCTCTGCGCTCGTTTGTCTCGGCTATCCCTTCTATGCCACCGGTAAGCCGGAAAAACCGCGCGTGGCCCATCTCGCCGAGCTGCGTACGCCGACGCTGATCATTCAGGGGGAGCGCGATGCATTGGGCAATAGGGAAACCGTTGAAGGTTACGAGCTTTCAGCGGCCATTGAGCTGCACTGGTTGCAGGCTGCCGATCATGACTTAAAGCCATTGAAGGCATCCGGCTTCAGCCATCAACAGCACCTCCAGGCGGCAGTCGGAGCGATCGCTGCTTATCTTGGTGCGGGCTGAGAAAGAGCTTCGTCCACTTGACCGCTGCGTCTCTTGATGCACATTCATTCCGATACTTGTTCGTCGTGTCGTCGCTGCAAAAGCGGTTGCGCTTGACCGGTCGGTCACGCAATGTGACAGCTAAGTGTCCGGGGCCACTGCAGGGCGGCGCTGCAGGCTTTTTGCCTTCACCGCGCGCTGCGATGGCCAGTGAGTTTTTGCTGTGCCACGCAATGGGGCGGCGTCTCATGACAGAAACATTGCGTCGCACCATTTCGGTGCTTTTTGTTTGGGTGTTGTTGGTATCTATTTGAAATTAAAGGATTAATTTCGCTGGCTCGGGCCTTGCAGAGGATGCTGCAAGTCCGGGTGACAAGGAGTACGGCATGGCCCGCACCTTTTATGACGAGATGTACGACGCGAGCGGCGCTGTCCGCCCGCACTACCGCGAATTTGCCCGCTGGTTGGCAGAAACGCCGGACGATCTGCTGGCCCAGCGCCGACGAGAAGCCGACCTTCTGTTCCACCGCGCCGGTATCACCTTCACTCTCTACGGGGATGATCAGGGCACCGAACGCCTGATTCCCTTCGACATCATCCCCCGCTCCATCCCTGCCAGCGAATGGCGCGTTGTCGAACGCGGCTGTATCCAGCGCGTACAGGCGCTCAACCTGTTTCTCGCCGACCTCTACCACGACCAGCGCATCATCAAGGCTGGCATCATTCCGGCTGAGCAGGTGCTGGCCAACGAGGGCTACCAGATGGCCATGCAGGGCCTCGACCTGCACCGCGACATCTACGCGCATATCGCCGGGGTCGATCTGGTACGTGACGGCGACGGCAGCTACTACGTACTGGAAGACAACCTGCGCACCCCCAGCGGCGTGAGCTACATGCTCGAAGACCGCAAGATGATGATGCGCCTGTTCCCCGAGCTGTTCGCCGCTCAGCGCGTGGCGCCGGTGGACCACTACCCGAACCTGTTGCTCGATGCGCTGAAGAGTTCCAGCCCGCTGGACAACCCCACGGTGGTGGTGCTGACGCCGGGCCGCTTCAACAGCGCCTACTTCGAACACGCCTTCCTCGCCCGCGAGATGGGCGTGGAGCTGGTGGAAGGCGCTGACCTGTTCGTGCGTGACGACAAGGTTTACATGCGCACCACCGCCGGGGCGCGGCAGGTGGACGTGATCTATCGCCGCCTCGATGACGCCTTCCTCGATCCACTGGCTTTCAATCCCGATTCGATGCTCGGCGTGGCGGGGCTGCTGTCGGCCTACCGCTCGCGCAACGTGGTGTTGGCCAACGCCATCGGCACCGGCGTGGCCGACGACAAGTCGATCTACCCCTATGTCGGCGACATGATCCGCTTCTATCTGGACGAGGAGCCGATCCTCAAGAACGTACCTACCTGGCAGTGTCGCAAGCCGGAGGAGCTGTCCCACGTGCTGGCCAACCTGTCCGAACTGGTGGTCAAGGAGACTCAAGGCTCGGGCGGCTACGGTATGCTGGTCGGCCCGGCGGCGAGCAAGGCCGAGATCGAGAACTTCCGCGCGCGGCTGATGGCCAAGCCGGAGGCCTATATCGCCCAGCCGACGCTGTGCCTGTCGACCTGTCCTACCTTCGTCGAACGCGGCATCGCCCCGCGCCATATCGATCTGCGCCCGTTCGTCCTGACCGGTCGCGAAACCCGCCTGGTGCCTGGCGGCCTCACGCGCGTGGCACTGCGCGAAGGCTCGCTGGTGGTCAACTCGTCGCAAGGCGGTGGCACCAAGGACACCTGGGTGGTAGAGGACTGAGTATGCTTTCAAGAACTGCCTCCGATCTGTACTGGATGTCGCGCTACCTGGAGCGTGCCGAGAACCTGGCGCGCATGCTCGACGTCAGCTATTCACTGTCACTGATGCCGCAGGACGGTCGTGGCGATGGCCTCGATGAGTTGGCCATGCCGCTGTTGATCACCGGCACCCTGGACGATTACCTGGAGCGCCACGGCCCGCTGCACGGCGAGCGTATGCTGCACTTCTTTGCTCTCGATGCGAGCAACCCCGGCAGCATCTACTGCTGCCTGCAAGCTGCGCGCAGCAACGCGCATGCGGTGCGCGGGCGTATCACCGCGGACATGTGGGAAAACATCAACGCCACCTGGCTGGAGATGCGCGGTATCGCCGAACAGGGCTTGGGCCGCTACGGCATCAGCCGCTTCTGCGAGTGGGTCAAGGAGCGCTCGCACCTGTTCCGTGGCGCCACCTTCGGTACCATCATGCGTGGCGAGGCCTATCGCTTTATCCGCCTGGGCACCTTCATCGAGCGTGCCGACAACACCCTGCGCCTGCTCGATGCGCGCTACGAAATGCTTGGCGAGGAGATCGACGAGCTGGAGGAGCGCACGGCGCGCAGTTACTACCAATGGAGTGCGTTGCTGCGCGCGCTGTCCTCGTTCGAGGCCTTCGCCGAGAGCTACCGCGGCTCGCCACGCACGCGCAAGGTCGCCGAACTGCTGTTGCTGCGTCCGGACGTACCACGCTCGCTGCGTGCCTGCATGGAAGAACTGAACCTGATGCTCGCGGGTCTACCCGGAGAGAACGGTCGTCCGGCACAGCGTCTGGCCGCCGAACTGGATGCGCGACTGCGCTACACCAGCATCGACGAAGTGCTCGACGAAGGCCTGCACGCCTGGCTCACCGACTTTATCCTGCTGGTACGCCAGCTGGGCAACACCATCCATACGTCCTATCTGGAGGTCGCATGAGACTCTCGATCAGTCACGCCACCACCTACCGTTACGATGATCAGGTACGCGCCAGCATCCAGTACCTGCGTCTGACCCCGCACGACAGCGAGCGCCAGCAGGTGCTCAGCTGGCAGCTTGACCTGCCGCGCCCGGTGCACGCCCAGCTCGACCCCTACGGCAACATCCTGCACGTGCTGACCCTGGACGAGCCGCACGAATCCATCGTCATCGGCGCCCGCGGCCAGGTTGAAATCGATGAGACCTGCGAAGCCGAGCACGAGCGTCATTCGGCGCTACCGTTTTTGCGTTTCACCCGACTGACTCAGGCCGACGACGCCATCCGCGAATTCGCCGCGCAGCAGAGCAAGGCACGCACGGATCGCAACGGCTTGATCGACCTGATGCATGCGCTCAACGCGCATATCGCCTACCAGCCAGGCATCACCGAGGTGGACACCAGTGCCGCCGAGGCCTTCGCCGGTCGTCGTGGCGTCTGCCAGGATCACACTCATGCCTTCCTCGCTTGCGCGCGCAGTCTCGGTGTGCCGGCGCGCTATGTGTCGGGCTATCTCTATACCGACGATGCCGAGCACCTGGCCAGCCACGCCTGGGCCGAGGCCTGGGTGGGGGACGCCTGGTACAGCTTCGACGTGACCAATTGCCTGGCGCGCCCGGAGCGCCACCTCAAGTTGGCAGTCGGCCTGGATTACCTCGATGCCTGCCCGGTGCGTGGTATGCGCCGAGGTGGTGGTTGCGAGCAGATGCACGCGCAGGTGCAGGTGGCGCCGCTGCTGCAGGTGCGTCAGCAGTGATGTACCGATAGGCGCCTGGTGCGCCATTTGCGCACCAGGCGCCTGGTGAAAGCGCCGGTGCGCACAGCGCGCCTTACCTGAGTCGTTCCTACAGGCTAGGTGCCGTCAGGCTCCGGGGGACTCTTGCGCTGCGCCATATGCTGCAGATAGTCGATCAGTTGCTCCAGTTCCATGACGTTGAGCACCTGCTCGCTAAACCCCGGCATGCGCCCCTGCGGCCAGCGTCGCAGGCTTTGTGGGTCACGGATGTACTGGCGCAGGAAGTCGCCGGTGAAATATTCGGTCGGGCTATGCGGAATGTTCAGGTCCGGGCCGAACTCGGAGTCGCCAGCGCCATTGAGTCGGTGGCAGGCCATGCAGTTCTTCTGATACAGGGCGAAGCCGGCATGGATTTCGGCGCTGGCGTCCACTGCCGGCAGCAAGGCAGGGAAGCGTTGTTCAACAGTGGCGAGCTGGCGAATCCGGGCGACCTGGAAGGGCCACTGCTCCGGGCCGATCTGGCTGGCGGCCGGATCGGTCCAGACCAGATAGAAGGGACCGGCGCTGGGCTTATGCTTGGCCAACGGTGGCCAGGGGCGTTGCGGATCCTCGATGGCCAGCCACGCTTTGGCACCCTCGCGAGCCAGCAGGGTGGCGGCCGGCAGTTCGGCAGCAAAGCCGTCGAGGGCCACGGCCTGCAGGTGGTCGCCAGCGGTTACGCCGTCCAGCAGGGCGCTTATGGGCACCGCTCGGTAACGCATGGGCTGCTTGTAACTCACGTCTTCGTCTATCTGGATGTCACGTGCCTGCGGATGACTGAGCAACTCGCTGCTGCTCCAATTGCGTTGTCCGCCGCTCAGATGTATTTCGAGCTGCGCAGCCTGCGCTGTGCCGCTCAGAACCAACAGTGCAAGCAGCAGAGCCCTCACTCCTTGGCCTCCAGCAGAGGTAGCAGATCGTCATAAGCGCCGGCATTGATCACCTGGCGGTAACCCAGGTTCTCCAGGCTTTGCTTGGCCAGTCCCGAGCGGCGGCCGCTGCGGCAATAGAGCACTAGGGGACTGTCCTTGTCCGGTGCGATGCTGGCGATCTGCGCAGCGATCTCGTCATGGCCGATACGAATAGCGCCAGGCAGGGCTCCAGCGGAAAATTCTTCGCTACTGCGTACGTCGATCAGCAGGCTGTCGGCCCGTTGCAGGGTGGCCAGAGCGGCAGCTTGATCGATTTCTTCAGCCTGGGCGCTAAGAAAGGTGAGCAGGCCGCTCAGCAAGATGAGAAAACGCATGTCCGGCTCCAGGGCAGGGGGCTTTTGCCTATCTTTGCCCGAAGTCAGCACGTCGTCCACAAGCAAGCGCCCGCTCTGCACTGAGCGCACCACGGCGTCGGCACAGCAGCGGGGAAGTATAAAGTCAGCTGACCAGACGGGTCAGATTGGGAAGGATCAGGATGATTGCCGTGGCGAAAAGTATTACGCCAGCCTGGCGATATTTCGGCTGTTTGAACATGGCCGCATGCCTTTTGTTGTTATGGGGGTGGCACCGGGAGCCTGCATCACCATGCGGCAGGCTGCTGCGTCACACCTGGGCGTTGCTTTGATTGCCCGCCCCGGCATGACCCGGCGACGGTTCCCTGCACCCGTTTTTTGATACAGGCACAGGAGTAACTCTAGGGCTGGCGTCACAGTTTCCTTAGATGGTTTGGTTGCTAACGAAGTGCTGTTAGGAAGCTGGGGCTATGTGCGACATCCTCCAGAACAACGCAGGCCTTGAAGCAGACAGCTTGCTCGCCCTTGCAGCTGTCAGTTCGAGCAAACGACCGTTCGTCTGAGCTCAGCGGTCAATGGTGCTGAGCGCTTAGGTCATTGAGCGCTGATGTACCAGCGCTATGGTAGTCAGGCTCAATAAGAACAGGCGCGGCCGGTCTGTGATGTTCCGCCAGCGCCGTATCAGTCACCGAGGACGCCATGACCGAAGCATATATTTTCGATGCGGTGCGCACACCGCGTGGCAAGGGCAAGAAGGACGGCGCGCTGTACAGCGTCAAGCCGGTTCAGCTGATTGCCGGCCTGCTCAATGCCCTGCAAACGCGCAACGATCTGGATACCAGCCAGGTGGACGACATCGTGCTGGGCTGCGTGACGCCCGTGGGCGATCAGGGCGCCGATATCGCCAAGACCGCCGCCATGGTCGCGGACTGGGACGTCAGTGTCGCCGGCGTGCAGCTCAACCGCTTTTGCGCCTCGGGCCTGGAGGCGGTGAACATGGGAGCGATGAAGGTGCGCTCCGGCTTCGAGGATCTGGTGGTGGTCGGTGGCGTGGAGTCCATGTCGCGCGTGCCCATGGGCTCGGACGGCGGCGCCTGGGTGATGGACCCGGAAACCAACATCCATACCAATTTCGTGCCGCAGGGTATCGGTGCCGACCTGATCGCTACTCTCGAGGGCTTCAGCCGCGCCGATGTCGATGCTTTCGCCCTGCGCTCGCAGCAGAAAGCGGCGCGCGCCAGCGCTGATGGCTCGTTCGGAAAATCCCTGATTCCGGTGGCTGACCAGAACGGCATCGTGCTGCTCGACCATGACGAATTCATCCGTGGCGACTCCACCCTCGAAGGCCTGGGCAAGCTCAAGCCCAGCTTCGAGATGATGGGGCAGATGGGCTTTGACTCCACCGCGCTGCGCGTCTACAGCCATGTCGAACGTATCGAGCATGTGCACACGCCCGGCAACAGCTCGGGCATCGTCGACGGCGCGGCGCTGATGTTGATCGGCTCCGCGGCCAAGGGCAAGGAGCTGGGCCTGAAGCCGCGCGCGCGCATCGTCGCCACGGCGGTGACCAGCACCGACCCGACCATCATGCTCACCGGCCCTGCGCCGGCCACGCGTAAGGCGCTGGCCAAGGCGGGGCTGTCCATCGATGACATCGATCTGTTCGAGGTCAACGAGGCCTTTGCCTCGGTGGTGATGAAGTTCATGAAGGACATGGGCGTCAGCGAGAGCAAGGTCAACGTCAACGGCGGCTCCATCGCCATGGGTCACCCGTTGGGCGCCACTGGCTGCGCCATCCTCGGCACGCTGCTCGACGAGCTGGAGAAGCGTCAGTTGCGCTACGGCCTGGCCACCTTGTGCGTCGGCGGTGGCATGGGTATCGCAACGATTATCGAAAGAGTTTGAGGCGGAGATAAGAAGAATGACTGACGCCATCCATTACGAAAAAGGCCAGGACGCTATCGTCGTCCTGACCATGGACATGCCCGGCCAGAGTGCCAACACCATGAACGCGGTGTACCGCGAGGCCATGGGCCAGATCGTCGATCGCCTGGAGGCGGAAAAGGATTCGATCGCCGGGGTGATCGTCACTTCGGCGAAGAAAACCTTCTTTGCCGGCGGCGATCTCAATGAGCTGATCAAGGTCACCCAGGCCGAGGCCAAGGGCTTCTACGAGATGATCCTGACGATCAAGGGCCAACTGCGCCGCCTGGAAACCCTCGGCAAGCCGGTGGTCGCCGCCATCAATGGCGCAGCGCTGGGCGGCGGCTGGGAAATCGCCCTGGCCTGTCACCACCGCATCGCGCTGAACGAGAGCCACGTGCAGCTCGGCTTGCCGGAAGTCACCCTCGGCCTGCTGCCGGGCGGTGGCGGAGTGGTGCGCATGGTGCGTCTGCTTGGCCTGGAAAAAGCGCTGCCGTACCTGGCCGAAGGCAAGAAGGTGCGCCCGGACGCGGCGCACAAGGCCGGCCTGATCCACGATCTGGCCAGCGACCGTGACGAGATGCTGGCCAAAGCGCGTGCCTGGATCGTCGCCAACCCGGCCGCTAAGCAGCCCTGGGACGTGCAGGGCTACAAGATCCCCGGCGGCACGCCCAGCTCGCCGAACGTGGCGCAGATGCTGGCCATCGCCCCGAGCGTGCTGCGCGACAAGACCAAGGGCTGCTTCCCGGCACCGGAGAAGATCATGTGCGCCGCCGTAGAAGGCGCGCAGGTCGACTTCGATACTGCTCAGATCATCGAGGCGCGCTACTTCACCGAACTGACCTGCGGTCAGGTGGCGAAGAACATGATCGGCACCTTCTGGTTCCAGCTGAACGAGATCAACGCCGGCGGCTCGCGCCCGCAGGGCCATCCGAAACCCCAGACGAAGAAGGTCGGCGTGCTCGGTGCCGGCATGATGGGTGCCGGCATCGCCTACGTATCGGCTGCTGCCGGTATCGAGGTGGTGCTCAAGGACGTGTCCCTCGACGCTGCTGAGAAGGGCAAGGGTTACTCGGCCAAGCTGCTGGAAAAGAAGGTTAGCAAGGGTCATATGAGCGCCGAGCAGCGCGAAGCCTTCCTGGCGCTGATCAAGGCCACCGAGAGCGAGGCGGACTTCGAGGGCTGCGACCTGATCATCGAAGCCGTGTTCGAGGATCGCGCACTCAAGGGCAGGGTCACGGCCGCTGCCGAGGCCGCTGCGTTGAGCGATGCGGTGATCGCTTCCAATACCTCGACCCTGCCGATCACCGGTCTGGCAGGCGCGGTTCAACGCCCCGAGAAATTCATCGGCCTGCATTTCTTCAGTCCAGTGGACAAGATGCCGCTGGTGGAGATCATCCTTGGCGAGAAGACCAGCGACGAGACCCTGGCACGTGGCTTCGACTACGTCATGCAGATCAAGAAAACGCCCATCGTGGTCAACGACAGCCGCGGCTTCTTCACCTCGCGAGTGTTCGGCACCTTCACCAACGAAGGCCTGGCCATGCTTGGTGAAGGCGTCAGCGCGGCGATGATCGAGAACGAAGCGCGCAAGGCCGGCATGCCGGTTGGCCCGCTGGCGATCAGCGATGAAGTGTCGATGAGCCTGATGAATCACATCCGCCAGCAGACCATCAAGGATCTGGCGGCCGAGGGCAAATCCATCCCCGAGCACCCGGCCTTCGCCGTGATCGATCTGATGCTCAATGAGTACAAGCGTCCGGGCAAGGCGGCCGGGAGTGGTTTCTACGATTACCCGGCGGGTGGCAAGAAGCACCTGTGGCCCGAGCTCAAGGCGCGTTTCGAAAAGGCCGATGCGCAGATCTCGCAGGAGGACGTGCGCGATCGCATTCTGTTCATCCAGGCCATCGAGACGGTGCGCTGCGTGGAGGAGGGCGTGCTGAAGTCGGTGGCCGACGCCAACATCGGCTCGATCTTCGGCATCGGCTTCGCCGCCTGGACTGGCGGTGCACTGCAATTCATCAACCAGTACGGGGTGAAGGACTTCGTCGCCCGTGCGCAGTACCTGGCCGAGCAGTACGGCGAGCGTTTCCTGCCGCCAGCGTTGTTGCTGGAGAAGGCGGCCAAGGGCGAAACCTTCTGAGGTGAAAAGTCAGGCGAGCTGCGTAGGGTGCGCCGTGCGCATCGAGAGCGCGCCTGCCGCACAAGCAGAAACGGCCCGCAAGGGCCGTTTCCATTTTGCTCAGTCTTCCAACTGGTCGCGGATCACCTGACCACTTTTGCCGTCGATGCGGAACTCGTAGAGGCGGCCATCCTGTTTCAGACCTTCGCCTTCCCAGTAGCCATCATTGTCGGCTTCGATCTTGTGCAGTTCGGTATAACCGGCTGCACGGGCTTTGCTCAGGGCGTCCTCGATGCTGATCCAGTCACTGCCGGGACGATCTGCCAAGGCGTTACCAGCCAACAGGAAACTGCCTGCGAGCAGGGCGATCAGGTTGCGTGTACGCATGGTCTGCTTCCTCTTTCCGTTGAAGATACCCGGAGGAGTCTAGACCATCGCGACTTCACGCCGCCTGGCACCAGCCCTGGCGAATGCACACGGCCTCGTGGATCGCCAGCATCTCGCTGTGCCGGGTCGGCATGCGCAGGGTCAGCATGCTGCCGTCATCGAGCTGCAGGGCGGCTTCGGTTTCGAACTGCAGGCTGCCGTCTTGCAGGTGGACATAGGTGACGCCGTAGGCGTCATGGCTGAGTTGGCTGTGCATGGCTGCTCTCCTGCGCTTGTATCAGCTCGGACGAACGTCGCGGGCTGCGGGGGCAACCTGCTCGGTACGGGCCGGGGCGGCGGTCTGGAAGGCGGATGCAGCGGCGAAACTGGCGAGTGCGGCGTAGATGCTCATGATCGATTTCCTTCTGTGCAAGTGGGCAGGGCCCGATGACGAAATCATCCGGCAGGCGCAGCCGCTTCAGAAGTGAAAGGTATTTATGATGACTATCGAGCGTGCTGATAAGACGCTACGCGGCAGCCTTTGGCGGGAAATCCAATGTTTGCGTGGTGAACGGTCATATGAGGGTTAAGTTATTGCCGGGGGTTATGAACATCCCTGTCCACGTTTTTATCTCAGCGAGTGGCTAGCGCGTAGTTGCTCTGCATCCAACTATGATGATGCCTTTCGCTGCGGTTCATCGACCAGTTGGTGAGTGCCAGCATAGCCACGGTGCCGCCGATAATCATGAGGGGATAGGCTGCTGTTAGTTCGGCCAGTGAATACTTCCAGGCCAGCGGGCGGCCAACACCGAGTAGGGCAGCATAGAACCAGGACACACCGGATAGTGCGCCGGTAAAAATAGCCAGGTGGCGCATGTTCGCTGATAGCGTGAGCAGAGACCCGGCTTTTTGCAGCGCTGGCAGTACGGCGTTGTGCAAGACCATGCCGTTGAGGGTCAAGAGTATGACAATACTGATCTTGGCTTGCAGTTTGGGGTTCATGAAATACTGCGTGCCAGCGCTGGAGGCGTCTAGCGCAATGATGGCGATGCCGCTGATCCACAGGGCGATAAGCGAGATGCCAACCACGCTTTTCAGGTGTGCCAAATGTTCGCGACACTGTTTGGCGCCTTCACCTTTGAGCAACTGTTTAATCATGGCGAAATCGCTGGTCAGTATCAGGCCAATGGCGACGCAGCAAGCGATAAGATGTATATAAATGATCCCTAGACGTAATAATTCCATTGCTTCTTTATTCTGGAGAACGGAAATGAGAAGGGTGTAAAGGTCCATGTAGATACCTCGGACTCTGCAAGAAATAAATAAAAATAGCCATGCGTCAGAGCATATTTAATTGGCACTGACTTTGTTTTTTGTGTGGTTACTGATCGCTAATCACTTTCTGGTAATTATGAACTGCAGAAAACCTCGTTTATCTGGGCAATAGCAAACCACCGACGCAATCTCTTGCAGTCAAGGAATCTTCCAGATTCGGGGGGCGATGGACAGGGGTCGTGCTCGAGCCGGGGGAGGGCCCACGACTATGAGAGCAATGGTAAGCGCTGTAGTTCATTTTTTGATCAGCCGTTCGTCGTTCATGGGGCCTTGGGCTGTGACCTGTTGAGCATTTTTTAATCAATTCGGTCGCTCGGTGGGGCCTGACGTCTTGGCTCGCTCATGCGCTAACGGCGCCTGCCGGGGCGCGTTCGGCAGGTTGTCAAATTTTATTGACGAGAACCTGGCTCCTCTCAGAGCCAGGCATGCGGCACTTCTGTCGGTGTCCAGGGTGATGGCGCTATTTCATTGGGCTGCATGATGTGTTAAGAAAAACGCACAAATCACCCGCCCGCGTGTTCACCACAGGAAACCTCATGTCACTGCGTATCTGCATCCTGGAAACTGACATCCTCCGCCCCGAACTGGTCGACCAGTACCAGGGTTATGGCCACATGTTCGAGCAGCTGTTCGCTCAGCAGCCGGTCACGGCAGAGTTCAGTGTCTATAACGTGGTGGAAGGGCATTATCCGCCCGATAGCGAGAAATTCGATGCCTATCTGGTGACTGGCAGCAAGGCGGATTCTTTTGGCAGCGATCCCTGGATTCAGACCCTCAAGGAGTATCTGCTCGAGCGCTACAAGCGCGGCGACAAGCTGCTGGGCATCTGTTTTGGCCATCAACTGCTGGCGCTGCTGCTTGGCGGCAAGGCCGAGCGTGCCGAACAGGGTTGGGGCGTTGGCGTGCACAGTTATCGTCTGGCAGGCAAGCCCGAGTGGATGAGCCCGGCTCTGGACGAACTGCAACTGTTGATCAGCCACCAGGATCAGGTCACCCGCCTGCCGGAGAAGGCCACGCTGCTGGCTTCCAGTGACTTCTGCCCGATTGGCGCCTACCACATCGAGGATCAGGTGCTGTGCTTCCAGGGGCATCCAGAGTTCGTTCACGACTACTCGCGGGCATTGCTCGATCTGCGCCAGCAGCATCTCGGTGAGCAGGTCTATCAGCAGGGCGTGGACAGCCTCAAGCATTCGCAACAGGGCAGTGCAGTGGCTGAGTGGATGATGCGCTTTGTCGCTCAAGGCAAGGAAAGCAAGGCCTGAGCCTGATTCGGTCCATGAAAAAGCCCGGTTTTCCGGGCTTTTTCATGCCTGCTGGGTGAGCACGAAGTAAGGCGAGAGCTTTTCGCTTCTGCTTGGCGGTGGGCTGCTACGTTGCCGCTTGAGACTCTCGGCCAGGTCCAGGTGGTGAGCCAGTTTGTGGCTGCATTCGATATTGCGCGCCACGGCACCGGCCGAGCTTTTGCCAATACCGCCGAGTGCGAGCAGCGTGGTCAGCAGGGACAGGCTGGCGAGCATCAGCAGGCGAGTGCGTTGGGTTCTGATCATGGCCGTTCCCTCATCCCTGCGAGAGCGCGCCGAGCAGGGCGGGCAAATAAGTGATCAGGCTTTGCAGTGGGCCTGGTTGTTCAAAGGTTGGAGTGCTTGGCTGCAAGGTGGCGTAACTGACGACCAGCACCGTCGAGGTGCTGACCAGGTACAGGCCGATGGCAGCGAGGGCGCCGTTGCGGGCAGCTTGAGAGAGGCGGGACATGTTCTGTGCTCCAGGTCAGGAGTGGGGGTGAGCACAGAATCGTCTAAGTCATTTCGATTGAATAATGGATGCTCTGCAGAGTAACTATCGATGGATTTGATAGCAGGCGCGGGTTGCCTGCTCGCTCCGGCACCCCGCGTCACGCTTCACGCAGATGCCAGCTCCTTGTCCATGCTGCTGATGCATTCGCTCATGGCCTGCTGACAACGCTCCATCAGCGCGGGCATGTCGTCCAGGCTCAGGCCGGCAGTAGGTATTGCCGGCAGCGAGCGAATCAGGATGCGGCCGCTGTTCCAGCGATTCAGGCGCATGGCTCTGCTGTAGTTGCTCACGCATACCGGGATGATCGGAACACCGGCCGTGATCGCCATCTGAAACGCGCCTTTCTTGAACGGCAGCAGGCCTCGGCCAAGATTGCGCGTACCTTCCGGGAAGACCCAGATCGAAGTGTCGCGATTTCGCAGGGTTTCGGTGGTGGTCAGCATTGCGCGTTTGGCGGCCACGGCATTGCTGCGATCGATCAGCACATTGCCGGCTAGCCAGTAGAGCTGACCGAAGAATGGCACCCACCTGAGGCTCTTCTTGCCGATGCTCACGGTGCGCTCCGGTACCACACGGCCAAGCACGTAGAGATCGAAGTTGGACTGGTGGTTGGCGATGATCACGCAGGAGCGCTGGTGTTCCAGCAGTGGGCGTACGTCGGTCTTCAACTTCAGGCGCAGCAGGCATAGGGCGGGCAGCGAATAAAGACGTGCGCAGAGGCGGCTGTTGTCGGGGTTGAACGGGCGGCACAGGCCGAGCAGCAGACCCAGCAGGCCGGCCAGGATGAAATGCACGCCCATCAGCAGCATGCGCAAGACGAAGAGCATTGGGGAGAACCGTCTGGGAAGGGGCGCGCAGTGTACGGGCGTTCACTCTGCCGGGCAATTGCCCGAAACTACCGCTTGGCGTGCGTAACGTCATGAATTGTCGCAGAACTTGTCGGTTTCCACGCCCATGCAGAAAGGGCGCCTCACGGCGCCCTTCAATGTTTACTCGGTCTCGGTTTTGGCCGGCTTACCCGGCAGTAGGCCGTCTGCTCGGAACATCGCCTTGATGCCGCGTAGTGCCTGGCGGCTACGGTCCTGGTTCTCGATCAGGGCGAAGCGCACATGGTCGTCGCCATAGTCGCCAAAACCCAATCCGGGCGAGACGCAGACCTTGGCTTCTGCCAGCAGCTTCTTGGCGAACTCCAGCGAGCCCAGGTGCGCGTAAGCGTCGGGAATCTTGGCCCAGATGTACATGGAGGCCTTGGGCTTTTCCACCATCCAGCCGATCTCGTGCAGGCCCTTGACCAGCAGGTTGCGCCGTTGGCGGTACTGTTCGGCGATGTCGCGCACGCACTGTTGGTCACCTTCCAGCGCAGCGATGGCCGCTACCTGCAGCGGCGTGAAGGTGCCGTAGTCGTGGTAGCTCTTGATCCGTGCCAGGGCGCTGACCAGCTCGGGGTTGCCGACCATGAAGCCGATGCGCCAGCCGGCCATGTTGTAGCTCTTGGACAGGGTGAAGAACTCCACCGCGATGTCCTTGGCACCGGGGACCTGCATGATCGATGGGGCTTTCCAGCCGTCGTAGACGATGTCGGCATAGGCGAGATCGTGAATCACCAGCACATCGTACTGCTTGGCCAGGGTTACCACGCGCTCGAAGAAGTCCAGCTCCACGCACTGTGCGGTGGGGTTGGAGGGGAAGCCGAGGATCATCATCTTCGGCTTGGGGATCGACTCGCGAATCGCTCGTTCCAGCTCGGCGAAGAAATCCACGCCCGGCACCAGCGGCACGGAACGCACCTGGGCGCCGGCGATCACCGCGCCGTAGATATGGATCGGGTAACTGGGGTTGGGTACCAGCACGGTATCGCCATGGTCCAGGGTGGCGAGCATCAGGTGCGCCAGGCCTTCCTTGGAGCCGATGGTGACGATGGCTTCGCTTTCCGGATCGATCTCCACCTCGTAACGGTCCTTGTACCAGCGCGAGATAGCGCGGCGCAGGCGCGGAATACCGCGGGAGGTGGAGTAGCCGTGGGTGTCTTCACGCTGGGCGACCTGCACGAGCTTCTCGACGATGTGCGGCGGGGTCGCACCGTCGGGGTTGCCCATGGAGAAGTCGATGATGTCCTCGCCGCGACGGCGCGCGGCCATCTTCAGTTCGGCGGTGATGTTGAAGACGTAGGGGGGGAGACGATCGATGCGCGCAAAGCGACGCTTGGCGTTATCAGCCATGGTTTCCTCGAAGTACGTAAGCGCCCGGAACCGTCCGAGCGACGTTGGCCACAGGTGTGGCCGACTAAAGATAAGGGCTGCCGAACTGCGCTGTCCAGCGCAGTTGCAGGCGAAAACAGCGAATCAGTCGCTTCAGCTCAACTCATCTTTCAAGCGCCGCAGCAAGGCGCCCAGTGCCTCCACATCGGCGTCTTCGGTGCGCCAGGAGCAAAGGCTCAGGCGAAAGGCGGGGCGACCCTGCCAGACAGTTGGTCCGAACCAGACTTCGCCGGACGCCTGGGCCGCTTGGCGAATGGCGATGGTCTGTTCGTCCGTATCGCCACGCACCAATACCTGGTTCAGTACAACCCGGTTCAGTACCTGATAGCCGGCGTTGCGCAGCGTGCTGGCTAGCTCTTCAGCCTGGCGGATGTGGCGATCGATCATCGCTTTCAGGCCAGTGCGGCCCAGGTGGGCCAGGGCCGCCCAGATGGCGATGCCTCGGGCGCGACGAGAGAACTCCAGTGTCAGGTTCTTCTGCGCATCCTTGCTCGCCGAGGCGTAGGCAGCATCGCTGTTCATCGCGGCGGCCAGTGCATCGGCGTCACGGCAGATCGCCATGGCACTGTCGTAAGGGGTGTTCAGCCACTTGTGTCCATCGGTCGTCCAGCTATCTGCCAGCTCGACGCCCTCAAGTAAATGTGCTGAGGATGAGGCTCGCGCCCATAGGCCAAATGCGCCATCGACATGCACCCAGGCGTTGGCCTCGCGGGCGATGGCAATCAGTTCGGCAAAACGGTCGAACTCGCCGGTGTTGACCTCGCCGGCCTGCAATATCAATAGCGTGCGTTCATCCAGTTCAGGGAGTCGGGCCGGGTCGATACGCCCGTACTGGTCCACGGGCGCATAGTGCAGGTGGTTCATGCCAAAGCCGAGCACGCGCAGGGCTTTCTTAACCGTGATGTGTGCCGTTTCTGCGAGTACGACGCGGATCTGCGGTGCGCCGAGGAATCCGTCACCGTCGAAATCCCAGCCCTGGCGTGCCAGCAACACGCGCCGTGCGGCGCAAATACAGGCTAGTGTGCAGGCGGTTGCACTGGTGCCAAAGCCCACGGCGCTCTGATCTGGTAGCCCTAGTGCTTGGCAGACCCAGCGTCCGGCAACCTTTTCCAGTCGATCAGCGACTGGAGAGTTGTCGAAAGACGAGGCGCATTGGTCCCATGCCAGCACCAGGCGTTCGGCAGCTGCTGCCACTGGCAGCGTCGCGCCAATGACGAAACCGAAGTAACGCGCGGCATTACTTGCCACGGTGGCCGGTGAGCCAATCTCGTCGAGCTGGCACAGCACCTGATCGGCATCGCTGCCGTCTTCCGGCAGTGCCTGCTCAAAAGCGGCCAGGGCAGCGATGGCCTTGTCGTCGGGAAAGACCCGTTGCATGGCAAGACCATCCAGATAGGCGAGGGCTCGTCGATCAGCTTCTGCCAGCAGATTGCGTTCATTCATGGGTTGTGCTCGGTAAAGGGCTGAGACCGTTTACCCTAGCCGAGACCATTGGAGCGCGGCATACACAGGCGCCAACGAAGGCGGCTGCTACAGTTGCCAGAGTGATACAGCCTGAACCGATACAGTGCACTGTATTGGCGGTACAGTTGCTCAGCCACCCAGCATGTCATGCATCGCAATGATCTGTTCGGCCACCTGAATCAGCTTCTGCTGGCGACTCATGGCCTGCCGGCGCATCAGCGTATAGGCCTCTTCCTCGTTGCAGCTCTTCATCTTCATCAGTAGGCCCTTGGCCAGTTCGACGCGCTTGCGCTCGGCCAGTTGGGCATCGCGCGCCTGGAGCTGGGCACGCAATGCCTGATCGCTCTCGAAGCGGGCCATGGCGACGTCGAGGATGGGTTGCAGGCGCTGGGCATGGATGCCTTCGACGATGTAGGCGCTGACGCCGCTCTGGATCGCCTGGCGCATCACGCCGGGGTCGTGTTCGTCGGTGAACATGACAATTGGACGCGGTTGGTCACGGCTGACCAGTACCACCTGTTCCATCACGTCGCGGCCAGGGGACTCGGTGTCGATCAGGATAACGTCGGGGCGCACGGCCTCGACCCGCTCCGGCAGGTCGATGGTCAGCCCGGATTCGTCGATGACCTCGAAGCCGGCCTCGATCAGCGCGCACTTGAGGCGGCCGACCTTCTTCGGGGTGTCGTTGATCAGAAGGATACGCAGCATCGATGGCTCTCCCGGCGATTACAGGGCGACAGCCGGGCTGTCGGCCAGGGCGTGGAGGCGGAAGCTGCGCGCATACGCGGCAGGGGCGCTGCCGTCCCAGCAGGTGCCGTCCTGCAGGATGGAGCTGCGCATCTCACCCGGCACGGCAATTCCCAGCGCCGTAGCGGCTTCGCGGTACAGGGCCAGTTGCTGCACCTGGCGGGCCACGGCCAGATAGTCGGGGTCGTTGCGTAGCAGGCCCCAACGGCGGAATTGGGTCATGAACCACATGGCATCGGACAGGTAGGGCTGGTTGACCAGGCCGCCGGCATGAAAGCGCAACGGATGCTCGTCCTGCCAGGCGTGGCCGAGGCCGTCCTGATACTGGCCGAGAAAACGTGGGGTGATCGCCGAGACCGGCGCGTTGACGTATTCGCTGCCGCTGAGCAGCAGAGCGGTGCTGCGCTTGTTTTCCTCGTTGTCATCGATGAAGCGTGCGGCGTCGAGCACCGCCATGATCAGCGCACGGGCGGTATTGGGGTTCTGTTCGGCGAAGGCGCGGGTGCAGCCAAGCACCTTCTCGGGGTGGTCCGGCCAGATTGCCTGGATGGTGGTGACGGTACAGCCGAGCTGTTCATCGACGGCCTTGGCGGTCCAGGGTTCGCCGACGCAGAAGCCGTCGATGCGCTTGGCCTCGAGGTGTTCGATCATCTGCGGCGGTGGCACCACCACGCTGTCGACATCGCGCAGCGGATGGATGTCCTGGCTGGCCAGCCAGTAGTAAAGCCACATGGCATGGGTGCCGGTGGGGAAGGTCTGAGCGAAGGTCAATTTTGCGCTGTTCTGGTGCACATGTTGATGCAGTGCTTCGCCACTGGTCACGCCAGCGCTTTGCAGCGTGTGCGACAGGTTGATGCTCTGGCCGTTCTGGTTCAGCCCCATGAGCACTGCCATGTCGGTTGCCGCTGCACCACCGAGGCCGAGCTGGACCCCATAGATCAAACCATACAGGCTATGGGCGGCGTCCAGTTCGCCGCTGAGCAGCCTGTCGCGCAGGCCGGCCCAAGAGGCCTGGCGCTGCAGTTTGAGGCTCAGCCCGTATTTTTCGGCAAAGCCCTGGGTGGCCGCGACTATCACCGAGGCGGAATCGCTCAGGGCCATGAAACCGATGTTCAGCACGCTCTTTTCCGGTGCATCGCTGCCGCCGACCCAGGCCAGGGCGTCGCCGCGAGGGATATGCTGTTCGCTCATGTCACTTCCTTCATCCACGCATTAGGTTCCGAGCTGCCGGCTGATGTTTGCAGGGCTGTGCGGGTGGCCCACAAAAAAGGCGTCGTACCGATCACCGCCGTAAAGGGCCGCGTTCGGATACGACGCCGTTGTCGTTCGGGCCTTGTCCGTCGCCGGAGAGGCTCACTGCATGTAGAGAAAGCAAGGCATATGCCAGTGCGCGGAGCATGCGCAGTTGGATTAGGCGTTCAGCGCTCCAGCATCTGCTTCACGCTGCTTTGCGGTATCTGCTGCTTGCGGCCCTCACTATCGGTGAATTCGAGCATGCCGGTGTCCTTGTCCAGTTCCGGCTTGCCGTCGCTGGTGAGCATCTGGCCATCGGTGGTGGTGATGATGTACTCGCTGCTGCAACCGGCTAGGCCGAACAGGCACAGGGCTGCGATGATCCATGGCTTCATGACGTGCTCCTGAATGATTATCTGGGGGCTCCCATTTCAGAAGGTAGACGGTGGCGCACTGGCTGCAAGCCGGGTGCGGCAAAAGGCCCATGTGTGCGTGCATAAAAAAGCCCCGCACTAGGCGGGGCTTTTTTTCTACGACGCGTTGATCAGGCCTGAACGACCGGGATCTTGGCGTTCGCCGCCGCTTCGCGGAAGTCGGCGATCTGGTCGAAGCTCAGGTAGCGGTAGATGTCGCCAGCCATGCTGTCGATATCCTTGGCATAGACCATGTACTCCTCGACGGTCGGCAGCTTGCCGAGAATCGAAGCGACCGCTGCCAGTTCGGCAGAGGCCAGGTACACGTTGGCGCCATCGCCCAGACGGTTCGGGAAGTTACGGGTGGAGGTCGACACCACGGTGGAGTTGGCAGCCACACGTGCCTGGTTACCCATGCACAGCGAGCAGCCTGGCATCTCCATACGTGCACCGGCCTTGCCGTAGATACCGTAGTAGCCTTCTTCGGTCAGCTGGTGAGCGTCCATCTTGGTCGGCGGCGACAGCCACAGACGGGTCGGGATACCGCCCTTGACCTTGTCCAGCAGCTTACCGGCAGCGCGGAAGTGGCCGATGTTGGTCATGCACGAGCCGATGAACACTTCGTCGATCTTGTCGCCAGCCACGGTGGACAGCAGGCGGGCGTCGTCCGGGTCGTTCGGGGCGCACAGTACCGGCTCGTTGAGCTGGGACAGGTCGATTTCGATGACTTCGGCGTACTCGGCGTCCTTGTCGGCCTCCATCAGCACCGGGTTGGCCAGCCAGGCTTCCATCGCCTGAGCACGACGCTCCAGGGTACGGGCATCGCCGTAGCCTTCGCTGATCATCCAGCGCAGCAGGGTGATGTTGGACTGCAGGTATTCGGCGATGGCCGATTCCGGCAGTTTGATGGTGCAGCCGGCAGCCGAGCGCTCGGCGGAGGCGTCAGACAGCTCGAACGCCTGCTCGACGGTCAGGTTGTCCAGGCCTTCGATCTCGAGGATGCGGCCGGAGAAGATGTTCTTCTTGCCTTTCTTCTCGACGGTCAGCAGGCCTTTCTGGATGGCGTAGTAGGGGATGGCATGGACCAGGTCACGCAGGGTGATACCCGGTTGCATCTTGCCCTTGAAGCGCACCAGAACCGATTCCGGCATGTCCAGCGGCATGACGCCGGTGGCGGCGGCGAAGGCCACCAGGCCGGAGCCGGCCGGGAAGCTGATACCGATCGGGAAGCGGGTGTGCGAGTCGCCACCGGTGCCGACGGTGTCAGGCAGCAGCATGCGGTTCAGCCAGCTGTGGATGATGCCGTCGCCCGGACGCAGGGACACGCCGCCACGGGTGCGGATGAAATCCGGCAGGGTGTGGTGAGTGGTGACGTCGATCGGCTTCGGATAGGCCGCGGTGTGGCAGAAGGACTGCATCACCAGGTCAGCCGAGAAGCCCAGGCACGCCAGGTCTTTCAGCTCGTCGCGGGTCATCGGGCCGGTGGTGTCCTGGGAACCGACGGTGGTCATCTTCGGTTCGCAGTAGGTGCCCGGACGCACGCCCTCGACGCCGCAGGCCTTGCCGACCATCTTCTGCGCCAGGGTGAAGCCCTTGGTGCTGGCAGCAGGCTGGTCCGGCTTCTTGAACAGGTCGGAGGAGCCAAGGCCCAGCTCGGCACGCGCCTTCTCGGTCAGGCCGCGGCCGACGATCAGCGGGATACGGCCGCCAGCGCGGACTTCGTCGAGCAGTACCGGGGTCTTCAGTTCGAAGGTGGTGATGACGTCATCGGTGCCGTGCTTGCAGACTTTGCCAGCGTACGGGTAGACATCGATCACGTCGCCCATGTTGATGTTCGACACGTCGAACTCGATCGGCAGGGCGCCGGCATCTTCCATGGTGTTGTAGAAGATCGGGGCGATCTTGGTGCCGAAGCAGAAGCCGCCAGCGCGCTTGTTCGGAACGTAGGGGATGTCGTCACCGAAGAACCACAGCACCGAGTTGGTGGCGGACTTACGCGAGGAACCGGTACCGACCACGTCACCGACGTAGGCAACCGGGAAACCCTTGGCCTTGATCTCTTCGATCTGCTTCAGCGGGCCGATGGCGCCTTGCTGCTCCGGCACAATGCCGTCGCGGGCCATTTTCAGCATGGCCAGGGCGTGCAGCGGGATGTCAGGGCGCGACCAGGCGTCCGGGGCAGGGGACAGGTCGTCGGTGTTGGTTTCGCCAGGGACCTTGAACACGGCCAGGCTGTATTTCTCGGCGATGGCCGGCTTGTTGGTGAACCACTCGCCATCGGCCCAGGACTGCAGCACTGCCTTGGCGTTGGCATTGCCAGCCTTGGCTTTTTCGGCGACGTCGTGGAAGGCGTCGAACATCAGCAGGGTGTGCTTGAGTTGTTCGGCGGCAACGGTGCCCAGGGTGGCATCGTCCAGCAGCTCGACCATGGTGGCGATGTTGTAGCCGCCCTGCATGGTGCCCAGCAGCTCGACAGCGCGTTGCTTGCTGATCAGCGGATAGCTGGCTTCGCCCTTGGCGACGGCAGAGAGGAAACCGGCCTTGACGTAGGCCGCTTCGTCCACGCCTGGCGGTACGCGGTTGGTGATCAGGTCTACGAGGAATTCTTCTTCGCCAGCCGGCGGGTTTTTCAGCAGCTCGACCAGGCCTGCGGTTTGTTCGGCGTTCAGCGGCTGGGGCACGATACCCTGAGCGGCACGCTCTGCTACGTGTTTGCGATAGGCTTCAAGCACAGTTATTACCCTCATCAGTGGTCCCAAAGGGTTGTCCGGGACGCGATCCAGATACTCATGACCAGGCGCTTTTCGACTTTTTGAGCCGATCAGCCGAGGTTTCATGAGTCTCTTGTAGAAGCTGCTTTCAAAGTTTTACGCCGGCAGGACGGTTTCTGATGAGGGCTGACGCAGACGCTTGGGGGGACTCCAAGTGGCTGCGTCGCCATCGTACCTGCAGGATCAACTGTGCTCGTGACGCTTTGAAAACAGCTTCCAACGGACATTGGCGCCGTAAAAGGCGGGCCGATTCTAATGGAAAGCGCAGATAAAGTTAAGCCGATGTCCCTGTATCGACAGGCTGCTGAAAAAGGATTGGCAGACAAGCCAAGACCGATGGTGGTCCCGCAAAAATGGTCGAAAAAGCGCAGTTTAGCTGTTCTAAACGAGCATTTTGAGGCCGTTTTTAACGCAGTAGTGCCAACGCAGGTAGTTTTCGGTGGCCTGTCGGCAGGGGTGATCTGGATTAGACAAAGGGCTAAGATGCCAGGCCATTCTGCTGTCTATTCTGTTTTGCCATGTCCAATCAGCGCATCAAGACGCCTTGTGTGGGGCTGTGTTCGACCGTTTACGGCGATGTCGTGTGCCGCGGTTGCAAGCGCTTCCACCATGAGGTGATCAACTGGAACAGCTACAACGATGACGAGAAGCGTGCGGTGTGGACGCGGCTGGAAGTGTTGCTGGTGCAGGTGATGACTGCCAAGGTGGAAGTGTTCGACGAGCAGCGTCTGCGCGGGCAACTGGAGCAGCGGCAGATCCGCTTCGTGCCGCAGCAGTCGCCTTATTGTTGGGCCTATCAGCTGATCGCGCGGGGCGCGCGGGTGATCAATCAGCTGGAAGCCTACGGCATGGTGTTGCTGCCCGAGTTTCGCAATTGGGCGCTGCCTGAGCTGCGCGATGCCATCGACAGGGAATTCTTCCTGCTCTCCGAGGCGCATTACGAGCGCTACATTGCGCCGAAGTTTTTGCGCGAAGGGCTGGAGCTCCGGGTATGAGAGGCTATGCCCCGTAGGGTGCGCTGCGCGCACCGCTTCGGGGGCGGCTTCAGCTTCAGTGCCTCGTCAAACCGCTGGTGCGCACGGCGCACCCTACGTCCTAGCGTTGGGCGACGAGTTCTTCGAGATGGGCGATGATTTCGTCCGGCTTGAGCACCAGTACGTCACTTTCCAGTGCGTCGAGTATGACTTCCGCCGTGTTGCCGATCAGCGCGCCGGAAAGCCCGGTGCGCGCGACGGTGCCGATCACCGTGACCGCCGCATCGAGTCGGTGGGCAACCTGTGGAATAACCACGTCGGCCGGGCCTTCGAGTACGTGCAGGCGCTCGTCACTGATGTCGTATTCGGCCTGGAAGCTGCGGCACTGCTCGCGGTAGCGTGCCTCGATGGTTTCCTTGAGCTGGAAGGTCGGGTCGGCTGCCGACAGCATGGGTGTCGGATGCGCGGTAGTCACGTGCAGGATACCTTTGGCCAGGCCGGCAATGTCATAGCCATGGCTGATGATCCCTGCATGCAGGGTGCGGTGCTCGCCATCGGCGTTGCCCACGTCCACGGCGGCGAGGATGTTGCCGCCCGTCCAGGGGCGCTCGGTCTTGACCATCAGCACCGGACCCGGGCAGTAGCGCAGCAGCTTCCAGTCCTCCGGGGTGAGCAGGGCCTTTTTCAGTGGGTTGTCCGGTAGATGTTGCTTGATCACCAATCCGCAGCCTTCGGCCTGCTGCACGGCAATGATGGTCTGGTGCGGGTTGTCATGCCAGGACTGCTGGGTGGAAACGCTGAAGCCTTCTTCGCCGAGGGTGCTGCTGAGATCGTTGAGCCAGGCGCTGTGGTCGCCTTTCTTGTCGCAGACCAGCAGGTGCAGATGCGACTGGGTGACTCCCGCTATCAGTTTTGCCCGCTTCAGTGCGAGGCCTTCGGGGTGCTGGGGCTCCATCACCACCAGAATGCTACGGATCGCTTGCATGGTCGTCTCCCTGAGAATGAATAGCGCTTATTCAACTATAGGTGCGTCGTTGCCAGCGGCTTGTTGACCTGCATCAACGGCGTGCTGGTCGTCCGACCTGCCACTCGTATAATGGCCCGCCATTTTCAACCTCGCCAGCACCTAGAGCGCTTCAAATATGATGTCAAATGCCGAGCAAATTCCGACTAACGGTGAGGAACCTGTATCGATTCTGCAGGAAATTCTAGAGTTTCTTGGTGGCGTCGCCACGCCTGATGCTTGGCTGGACGAGGCCCTGCGCCAGCAGGAAATCCTCCTGCTTGACCACCGCAATCTGGAATACAAGGCGGCACAGACGGCCCTGAGCCTGATGGGCCGCTACCTGACCAAGACCGAATTGACCGCGAGAATGTCGCGTTTGGCTCGTGAGGAGCTGGTGCACTTCGAGCAGGTCAGCAAGATCATCCGCGGGCGTGGCATCGAGGTTCGTCATGTTTCTGCCTCGCGCTACGCAGCCGGCCTGCGTGCGCTGCTGCGCGGTGGTGAAGTGGAGCGGCTGGTGGATGTGCTGGTGGTGGGCGCCTTCATCGAGGCGCGCTCCTGCGAACGCTTCGCTGCCCTGGTACCGCGTCTGGATGCCGAACTGGCCAAGTTCTACGCCGGGTTGCTGGAGAGCGAAGGGCGCCACTACCGCGGTTATCTCAAGCTTGCCTATCTGTATGGTGATGCTGCCGACGTGGATGCGCGTATCGAGGTGGTGCGCGCGGTGGAGCAGGAACTGATCACTACGCCAGATGAGCAGTTTCGTTTCCATAGTGGTGTGCCATTAGAAAGCAGCCACGAAGCGGCCATCTGATGACCCGAAGGGCGGGAGAGGGGGCTTCAGCCTACGCCGTTGCCCTCTCCCCCAGCCCCTCTCCCGCAACCGGGAGAGGGGAGCAAAGCCCTGCAGCGTCGTAGCCCGGATGAAATTGAGGGTTGCTTCCCCGGATTTCATTCGGGCTACGGTCAGGTTGGCGTCAGCTCGAAAGGCGCCTGGTTGAAGCCCGTCTCGTCGACCTGCAACGCCCAGCCCTGACGATCCCAGTCACCCAGGACGATGCGCCGTGCCGCTTGGCCGTTGACTTCCAGCTCATGCACCGCCGGCCTGTGGGTGTGACCATGGATTAGCGTGCGCACGTCATGCGCGGCCATCACCTTGACCACTTCCTCTGGCGTGACGTCGACAATTTCGCTGGCTTTCATTCGCGTCTGTGCACGGCTTTCGTTGCGCAGCTTGCGCGCCAGCTTCTGTCGCGTGCTCAGTGGCAGGCTGCGCAGGATCAGCAGCGATAGCGGATTGCGCAGCCAGCGGCGCAGCTTCATATAGCCGACATCGAGGGTGCACAGGCTGTCGCCGTGCATTAGCAGCACCGGCTCGCCATTTATCTGCACCTTGTGCGGGTCACTCAGCAGGGCGCAGCCGGCCTCACGACAGAAGCGCTTGCCGATGAGAAAGTCGCGATTACCGTGCATCAGATAGATGCGTGTGCCGGCATCACTCAGCTCGCGCAGGGCGCGGGCTATTTCGTGCTGGAAGGGCGTCATGCCATCGTCGCCGATCCAGACTTCGAAGAAGTCGCCGAGGATGTACAGCGCCTCGGCCTGGCGCGCGCGGGTGGCGAGAAAAAGCAGAAACGCCCGGGTGATATCCGGGCGTTTCTCTTCGAGGTGCAGATCGGAGATCAGCAGAATCATCGATTTACTCGGCTACGACTTCGGCCTTCTCGATGATCACGTCGTCCACCGGTACGTCCTGGTGGCCGGATTTCATGGTGGTGGCGACGCCCTTGATCTTCTCGACCACGTCCATGCCTTCGACCACTTCACCGAATACGGCGTAGCCCCAGCCCTGAACGGTCGGTGCGCTGTGGTTGAGGAAGGCGTTGTCGGCGACGTTGATGAAGAACTGCGCGCTTGCCGAATGCGGCTCCATGGTGCGGGCCATGGCGATGGTGCCGACCTTGTTGGCCACGCCGTTGTTGGCTTCGTTCTTGATCGGTGCGCGGGTCGGCTTCTGCTTCATGCCCGGTTCGAAACCGCCGCCCTGGATCATGAAATTGCCGATCACGCGGTGGAAAATGGTGCCGTCGTAATGGCCTTCCTTCACGTATTGCTCGAAGTTGGCCACGGTTTCCGGGGCCTTGTCGGCGAACAGGTTCAGGGTGATGACGCCGTGGTTGGTGTGCAGTTTGATCATGGTCGTATCCGTGATGAGGCAGGTTCGAGCCAGTGGCCCTGAGGTGAACAGCGCTTGTCAGGGTGTTGTGCACCCTGTCAGGGGCTTGACAGGTTGGTTATGATACGGACTTTGCCCGAAGCGGCCTACCCTGTGTCGCGCCAGTATTGTTAAGGACACCATGAGCAAGCCTACCGTCGAAAAAGCTGCCAACTTCCTGCGCCCCATCGTCCAGGCTGATCTGGACAGCGGCAAGCACGCCAAGATCGTGACCCGCTTTCCGCCGGAGCCCAACGGCTACCTGCACATCGGCCATGCCAAGAGCATCTGCCTGAACTTCGGCCTGGCCGAAGAGTTCGGCGGCCAGTGCAACCTGCGTTTCGACGACACCAACCCGGCCAAGGAAGACCAGGAATACATCGACGCGATCAAGGCCGACGTCGAGTGGCTGGGCTTCAAGTGGGCGGGCGAGGAGCGCTACGCCTCCAACTATTTCGATCAACTGCATGCCTGGGCCATCGAGCTGATCAAGGCTGGCAAGGCCTTCGTCTGTGACCTCAATGCCGAAGAGATGCGCGAATACCGTGGCAGCCTGAACGAGCCCGGTAAGAACAGCCCGTTCCGTGACCGCTCTGTCGACGAAAACCTCGACCTGTTCGCCCGCATGAAGGCCGGTGAGTTCCCCGATGGTGCCCGTTCGCTGCGCGCCAAGATCGACATGGCCTCGCCGAACATCAACCTGCGCGACCCGATCCTCTATCGCATTCGCCATGCCCATCACCACCAGACCGGTGACAAGTGGTGCATCTACCCGAGCTACGACTTTACCCACGGTCAGTCGGACGCCATCGAGGGCATCACCCACTCCATCTGCACTTTGGAGTTCGAGGATCACCGCCCGCTGTACGAGTGGTTCCTGGCCAACCTGTCGGTGCCGGCGCAGCCGCGTCAGTACGAATTCGCCCGCCTGAACCTGAACTACACCATTACCAGCAAGCGCAAGCTCAAGCAGTTGGTCGACGAAGGTCACGTCAATGGTTGGGACGATCCGCGCATGTCGACGCTGTCCGGCTACCGTCGTCGTGGCTATACGCCGGCCTCGATCCGCGCCTTCTGCGACATGATCGGCGTCAACCGCGCCGGAGGCCTGGTGGATATCGGCATGCTCGAGTTCGCCATCCGCGATGATCTGGATGCCAATGCCGCTCGCGCGATGTGCGTGCTCAAGCCGCTGAAAGTGGTGATCACCAATTATCCCGAGGGCCAGGTCGAGAATCTCGAACTGCCGCGTCATCCCAAGCAGGATATGGGCGTGCGCGTGCTGCCCTTCTCCCGCGAGATCTACATCGACGCCAGCGATTTCGAGGAAACCCCGCCGGACGGCTTCAAGCGCCTGATCCCTGGTGGCGAAGTGCGCCTGCGTGGCAGCTACGTGATTCGCGCCGACGAAGCCATCAAGGACGCCGCCGGTAACATCGTTGAGCTGCGCTGCTCCTATGACGAGAACACCCTGGGCAAGAACCCGGAAGGCCGCAAGGTCAAGGGCGTGATCCACTGGGTGCCGGTCGCCGAAAGCGTCGAATGCGAAGTGCGTCTGTACGACCGCCTGTTCCGCTCGGCCAACCCGGAGAAGAGCGAAGAGGGCGGCAGCTTCCTTGACAACATCAACCCCGAGTCGCTGGTGGTGCTCACCGGCTGCCGCGCCGAGCCATCGCTGGCCCAGGCGAGTGCTGATGACCGCTTCCAGTTCGAGCGCGAAGGCTATTTCTGCCTGGACAAGGATTCGACCGCCGGTGCCCTGGTGTTCAACCGCACCGTGACCCTGCGCGATTCCTGGGGGCAGTAATGGCACTGTCGATCTACAACACCCTGACCAAGACCAAGGACGCGTTCAAACCGCTGGAAGGCAATAACGTACGTATGTACGTGTGCGGCATGACTGTCTATGACTTCTGCCATATCGGTCATGCCCGTGTCATGGTCGCCTTCGACGTGGTCACCCGCTGGCTGCGCCAGCGCGGCTATGACGTGACCTACGTTCGTAACATTACCGACATCGACGACAAGATCATCAAGCGTGCCAACGAGAACGGCGAGCCGTTCGAGGCGCTGGTCGAGCGCATGATTGCGGCGATGCACGAGGACGAGGCGCGCCTGAACGTGCTGCGCCCGGACATCGAGCCGCGTGCCACCGGCCATATCGCCGGCATGCACCAGATGATCCAGACCCTGATCGACAAGGGCTTCGCCTACGCCCCGGGCAATGGCGACGTGTACTACCGCGTCACCAAGTTCGAGACCTACGGCAAGCTGTCGCGCCGCAAGATCGACGAGCTGAAGATCGGCGCACGCATCGAGGTCGACGAGATCAAGGAAGACCCGCTGGACTTCGTGCTGTGGAAAGCTGCCAAGCCGGGTGAACCGAGCTGGGATTCGCCCTGGGGCAAGGGCCGCCCGGGCTGGCATATCGAGTGCTCGGTGATGTCCACCTGCTGCCTCGGTGAGACCTTCGACATACACGGCGGCGGCCCGGATCTGGTGTTCCCGCACCACGAGAACGAGATCGCGCAGAGCGAGGCAGCCACCGGCAAGCAGTACGCCAATGCCTGGATGCATGCCGGCGCGGTGCGCGTGGATGGCGAGAAGATGTCCAAGAGCCTGGGCAACTTCTTCACCATCCGTGAGGTGTTGGAGAAGTACCACCCGGAGGTGGTGCGCTACCTGCTGGTGTCCAGCCACTACCGCAGCCCGATCAACTACTCGGAAGAGAGCCTCAAGGAAGCCAAGGGCGCTCTGGAGCGCTTCTACAATGGCCTGAAAGGCCTGCCGGAAGCCGCGCGAGCCGGTGGCGAGGACTTCGTCGAGCGTTTCGGCGCAGCGATGGACGACGATTTCAACTCGCCGGAAGCCTGCGCGGTGCTGTTCGAGATGATTCGTGAGGTCAATCGTCTGCGCGAATCTGATGTGCAGGCTGCTGCCGGCCTGGCTGCCCAGCTCAAGCAACTGGCCAGCGTGCTCGGTGTGCTGCAACTGGAGCCGGAAGCCTTCCTCCAGGCCGGTGCTGCCGGCAAGGTGGATGCCGCCGAGGTCGAAGCGTTGATCGCCGCGCGCCTGCAGGCCCGTGCCGACAAGAACTGGGCGGAAAGCGACCGTATCCGCGACCAGCTCACTGCCATGGGCGTGGTGCTGGAAGACGGCAAGGGCGGCACTACCTGGCGCCTGGCCGAATAAGGCTGATGCTCATCGACAAAGGCCGCTTTCGCGGCCTTTTTCATTTCTCGGTTTCTCTTGCGCTGCGAGCGAGCTGCCGAGTCCTGTAAGGGCGGGGGCGGTCCAGGTAGGGGACGGAAGTGTGGCGGTCAGATTTTCCATAACTTTTGCCGATGCGACAGTCAGTTACGCCAGTTCGACAGCTCGTCCGCCAACTGTGCTGCTGACGGGCGCTTTTCGTTAGTATGCGCGCCTTATCGTGTCCGTGGCGCCACAAGCGCCTGGCGATGCCTGCAGTGGTTCGAGCCAAACGCTCGGGCGACGTTTCCCGATCCCTCAAGGAAACCCCCGCAACTCTTCGATTTCCTGCTTGTGGTATTTCCCTTTATGACTCGTTTGAAAGGCTCGGACCTCCTGGCCCTCGGCTTCATGACATTTGCGTTATTTCTCGGCGCAGGCAATATCATCTTCCCGCCCAGTGCTGGTCTTGCCGCCGGGGAGAACCTGCTTCCCGCAGCGCTCGGCTTCCTGCTGACCGGTGTCGGCTTGCCGCTTTTGACGGTGGTGGCCCTGGCCCGAGTAGGCGGCGGTATGGATCTGCTCACCGCTCCCCTGGGTAAGGTGGCAGGTGCAATCCTCGCGGTAGCGGTTTACCTGGCTATCGGTCCGCTGTTCGCCACGCCGCGTACCGCCGTGGTGTCCTTTGAGATGGGCATTGCGCCGTTCACCGGTAACGAAGGTGCGCCACTGCTGATCTATACCCTGGTGTATTTCGCGGCCGTGCTGTTCCTCTCGCTCAATCCCGGCCAACTGGTCGACCGTATCGGTAAATTCATCACGCCGGTATTACTGGCAGCGCTGCTGGTGCTGGGCGGCGCTGCGTTGTTCGCGCCGGCTGGCGAGATTGGCGTGGTAGCCGAGAGCTACCGCGAGGCGCCGCTGGTGCAGGGCTTCCTGCAGGGCTACCTGACCATGGATACCCTTGGCGCGCTGGTGTTTGGCATCGTGATCGCCAGCGCCATTCGCGACCGCGGTGTCGGTGATGCAGGCCTGGTAACCCGTTATTCGGTAATCGCCGGCGTTATCGCGGCCATCGGTCTGTCGCTGGTGTATCTGGCGCTGTTCTATCTCGGCGCTACTAGCCAGGGGATTGCGGGTGATGCGCAAAATGGCGTGCAGGTGCTGACTACCTACGTGCAGCACACCTTCGGCACTACCGGCAGCCTGCTGCTGGCTGTTGTCATCACGCTGGCCTGTCTAACCACCGCGGTTGGCCTGTTGACGGCCTGTGGCGAGTTCTTCAGTAAATTGCTGCCGGTTTCCTACCGCAGCGTGGTGATTCTGTTCGGCATGTTCAGCCTGGTGGTGGCCAATCAGGGCCTGACTCAACTGATCAGCTTTTCGATTCCGGTTCTGGTGGGCCTGTATCCGCTGGCTATCGTGCTGGTCGCCCTGAGTCTGGCCAACCGGCTGTGGGTTTCCCAGGCGCTGGTGTTCGTGCCGGTGATGGCTGTTACGCTGATTTTCGGCGTTGCCGACGGTGTTGCCGCGACCCCCTGGGCCGACAAGGTTCCAGCCTGGTTCGGGCAACTGCCTCTGGCCGGTCAAAGCCTGGGCTGGCTGCTGCCGGTTGCGGTGACGCTGGTTCTGGTGGTGGCGCTCGACCGCCTTCTGGGTCTGCGTCAGAGCGCTACCACTGCGTAACAGACCCTCGAAACAAAACAAGGCTGCCCACGAGGCGGCCTTTTTTGTCGAACAAGAAAACAGGCAGCCTGGCTATAATCCGCAGCAGTCTTACAAGGAGTTGGCATGCTCAACAGCTATCCGTACCTGCCTCATTTTCTGGCCGCACTGTGGTTCGTTCTGTGCTGGGGCGGCTACACCCGCTATGCCTCCTCGAAGGCGCGAACCACCCCCTGTCTGGCCAGCGTCCTGCATCTGTACCGTGAAGACTGGATGCGCCGCATGCTGCTGCGTGACAACCGCATTGCCGACGCCAACGTGATCGGTAACCTCGAGCGCAATGCCTCGTTCTTCGCCTCCAGCACGCTGATTATCCTGGCCGGTATCCTCACCGTGCTAGGCGCCTCCGACCGCGCGCTGTCGCTGCTGGCCGACATACCTTTCGTGCAGCAGGCCAGTCGTGGGCTATCCGAGATCAAGTTGCTGTGCCTGGGCATCATCTTCGTCTATGCCTTCTTCACCTTCAGCTGGTGCATGCGCCAGTACAATTTTGCAGCGGTGCTGGTGGGGTCGGCGCCGATGGTGGGTGAGCGGCATGTCACCGAGCAGGAGCGCAAGGCTTTCGCAGAGCGCACAGCACGGGTTATCTCGATGGCGGCCAACCAGTTCAACTTCGGTTTGCGCGCCTACTATTTCGGTATGGCAACCCTGGCGTGGTTCATCAACCCCTGGTTCTTCATGCTGGTGACTGCCGGCGTGGTCGTGGTGCTGTATCGCCGCGAGTTCCATTCGGATGTGCTGGAAGTGATGGTGTATACCCCAACGCCGGCCGCCGAGGTGGCCAAGGAGAAGAGTGAATGAGCCTGCCGTTCTGGTGTGTCTTCATCAGCGCCTTGTTGATCTTCATCGCCAAGGCCCCGGTGGCCAAGGCCATGGCCGAGGAGGGCGGTGGTCGTTATGACAACCATCACCCGCGTGCCCAGCAGGCGCGTCTGACGGGGTTCGGCGCGCGTGCTCTGGCGGCGCATTTGAATAGTATCGAGGCCTTCCCGCTGTTCGCGGCAGGTGTGCTGATGGCGCACACTACGCAGACCTACGGCTTTCTGATCGATATGCTGGCCGTCACCTTCGTCGTCAGCCGGGTGCTGTATCTGCTGTTCTATTGGTGGGATCTGCACTGGCAGCGCAGTCTGGTATGGGTGGTGGGCCTGGCTTGTAGCCTGCTACTGATGATCAGCCCGGCGCTGTAAACGGCGCTGGCAGAAACGACAAGGCCCGCTTCGAGCGGGCCTTGTCATTCCAGCGAAGGGGCTTATCGGCCTTCGACCGCGTCACCGATCTCGTCACCGGCATTGTCGATCGCATCGGCAGCGTCGTCGGCCGCATCCTCGATCTTCTCACCTGTGGTGGGTTCGGTGCCCATCACTTCATCGGTTTTCTGTTCGATGGCTTCACCGGCTTGTTCGGCCGCTTCACCCATGGACTCGGCCGCTTCGGAAACGGACTCTTTGGCGGACTCCATCTTGTCTTCAGGGGATTGTTCACAGGCCGCCAGGCCTAGCATGGCCGCGAGCAGCAGGGCATAGGTAAATGGTTTTTGCACGGTTACATCTCCATGTGTGATGCGGATGATGGCGTGTGGCGTCATCCGTGCAACTTGGAGCGAACAAGCGAAGCGAAGTTCCGAAGCGCTGAAAAAACCAAGCCCGTGCAAGGGGCACGGGCTTGGCGGTGAAACAGGGCGGATTACTGATTGGCTGGTTCGGCCGGTGCGGTAGAGGGAGTAGCCGGCTGTTCCGATTCGTTTTCGGGGGCTGGCATCGGCTCCGGAGTTTGTTGGCGCTGCTCCTCGGCACGTTCCTGAGCCGCTTCGTTGCGCTCCTCGGCCGCTTCGTTCATCGACTCTTGCGCCTCGGACTGCGCTTCGCGGGCATCTTCGGCGGCATTCTCGGAGGGCTTGTCGCACGCGGCGAGACCCAGCGTGGCGGCCAGCATGACGGCATAAGCGAGTGTTTTCTGCATGTTGTTCTCCTTGGAAAAATGCCAGTACATTTTTTCGAAAGAGCAGCGCGTCATAAGTTCACTGTCATTGTGTTCGGCAAGCCGTGCCGCGTCTGCTGCCTGGCGCTACCATGCGCGACCTTGCATCGCCATCACGAGTTACGAGGATGATCAGTTCCCCAGTTCTGGAGCGCGCCCAGCGCTTTCTATCGGCCTTGCGCCACTGCCAGGTGCTTGGCATGCAGGTGCATGAGGCCAGCGCCGAGGGCCTGACCCTGCGCCTTCCCTACAGCCTGCACATCGTCGGTAACCCGGACACCGGTGTGATCCACGGTGGCGCCATTACCACGCTGATGGACACCACCTGCGGTATCTCCACGGTGTGCGTGCTGCCGGAGTTCGAAATATGCCCGACCCTGGATTTGCGCATCGATTACATGCACCCGGCCGAGCCCGGCAAGGACGTCTTTGGCTTCGCCGAGTGTTATCGGGTCACGCCCAACATTATCTTCACGCGCGGCTATGCCTATCAGGACGACCCCGAGCAGCCGATCGCCCACGTGGTCGGCGCCTTCATGCGCATGGGCAAGTCGATACAGGGCGGCGGTGAGCTGAAGCGCAACATCCAGCAAGGCGGTGGTGCATGAGCGAGCTGAGTCTGGAGCAACTGGTAGCGCGTGCGCACCAGCAGAACGATTATGACCCGCTGATCAATCTGATCCCCTACGCCAAGCTGCTGGGCATCGAATGCCTGCGTCTGGGCGACGACATGGTCTTTCGTCTGCCAGCCAACCGCGACTGTATCGGTAACCCGGTACTACCGGCGCTGCATGGCGGCGTAATCGCCGGTTTCATGGAGCATGCAGCCATGCTTCATCTATTGATGTTCATGGGCATTCCACATTTGCCCAAAATCATCGACTTCTCGATAGATTACCTGCGCGCCGGCCATTATCGTGACACCTATGCGCAGTGCCAGGTCTGGCGGCAGGGGCGTCGGGTGGCCAACGTGGCGATCACCGCCTGGCAGACCAAACAAACCGAACCGATTGCCACCGCCCGTGCCCACTTCAAGGTCGATGAGCCCTGAGTCGTTGAGACTTGCCCGGCAATTGGAGCGGATCGGCAGCGCAGCGAAATCATGACAAGGACCCTGTAGATGGATGCGTTGCTGATAATTGGTGGCCTGGTGCTGATGCTCGCCGGTCTGGTATGGCTGGTCATGCGGGCGTTCGCCACTAGCCTGTTGTGGGGCTGGGGCAGTCTGATCCCACCGATCACCTTGATCTACATCATGCGCCACTGGCGGCGAGCGCGTAGCGCGGTCACTCTCATCGGGCTTGGCGTCATCCCGCTGGTGGTGGGCTTGACCTTACTGGCCAGCAAGGATGCCGAGCGTCTGGCGGCGATCGTCCGTCTGGACTGGTTGAAGCCCGAGGTGCAGGTGCCGGCAGAGCTGGCCATCAATCTGGACGGTGAGCTAAACGGCCAGCCATTTCGCCCGCAGCAGGGTGAACTGATCGATGGTGTGTTGGTGCTGCGCGAGGGCCTGGATTTCTTCGCCCTGCGCGAACTGAGTATCCGCCTGCCGCAGCCAGTCGAGGGTCCTGTACGTATCGACGTGCTACCCCAGGACAGCGGTAACCTGCCAGAGGTCGAGCTCAGCTGGCTGTTACCGGAGCAGGACCTGCCCGAGGCGCGTCGCCTGAGCCGTGGCTACACCCTGCATCTGGACCTGCAACCGCAGGAACCGAATCGACTGGTCGGTGATTTCCATCTGGTCATGCCGCCACGCTTCAAGACCAGTCTGAGTGGTCGGGTCGAGCTATACCGTGATCGCCTGCGCTATGTGGATGGTAAAGTCGATACCCGGTACGACTCGAATGACACCATCGCCCATCTCCTGCAGGACTATCTGCAACGACGTTTCGCTACGCGCGACGTGCGCGAGTTGAAACTGCCGGTGTTCACCTTCGAGGGCGATACCCTGGAATTGCAGGTTGACGCGCAGATCGACGGGCGTAACGAGCGCTTGCCAATTCGTTTGCACAAGCGCTCTGAGCAAGGCTGGATGGTGGAGGGCGATCGCTTCCCGGCATTGCCCTCCGTTGCGGCCAAGCAACCGACACAACAAATTGAAGCGACTGCCGTCGAGGAGCGCCTGAGTCGTCCGGTCGACCGACGTCAGCGTTTCAGCCTGGCGCGCTTGCAGCGCAACCCGGAGCAGTACCGCAACCTCAGCATGCGCCTGAGCCGCGCCAGTGGCGGCACGGTGGAGGGGCGTTTCGTCGGTGTCGATGACGATGGCAGCATTCGCCTCAGTCAACAGATGGGCAGTGGCGGCGGCCAGGCCAGCTTCAGTTTCAAACCGGAAGAAATCGGTCGCCTGGAACTGCTGGAGCCGTAGCAACGGTTTTCTGCTAAGCCCTTGAAATCTATCTTGCTGGCCCCATCTGTAGGTCATCGCCGCATGGGGGCTTCTAAAAACGTAGGCGAGGCAGCCAGCGCAAGGCAAAAACAGGCGAAAAAGCGGAGCTTACGAGTTGTAAATGAGCATTTTGATCGGACTCGCGCACGAGCCTGTTTTTAACGCAGCGATGGCAACGCAGGTAGTTTTTAGAGGTACCCCATAGCGGTTCCTGTCCTACAGATGGAGTTAGCAGACCATGAGTGTGGAAACTCAAAAAGAAACCCTGGGCTTCCAGACCGAGGTGAAGCAACTGCTTCACCTGATGATCCATTCCCTGTACTCGAACAAGGAAATCTTCCTGCGCGAGTTGATCTCCAACGCTTCCGACGCCGCTGACAAGCTGCGTTTCGAAGCGCTGGCCAAGCCGGAGCTGCTCGAAGGTGGCGCCGAACTGAAGATCCGCCTGTCGTTCGACAAGGATGCCAAGACCGTCACCCTCGAAGACAACGGCATCGGTATGAGCCGCGAGGAGGTCATTGCGCACCTGGGCACCATCGCCAAGTCCGGCACTGCCGACTTCCTGAAAAATCTCTCCGGCGATCAGAAGAAGGATTCGCACCTGATCGGCCAGTTCGGTGTGGGCTTCTATTCGGCCTTCATCGTCGCCGACGAGGTCGAAGTGTTCAGCCGCCGTGCCGGTAGCCCGGCCAGCGAAGGCGTGCATTGGTCATCCAAAGGTGAAGGCGAGTTCGAAGTCGCCACCGTCGAGAAAGCCGAGCGTGGTACCCGCATCGTTCTGCATCTGAAGAGCGGTGAAGAGGAGTTCGCCGATGGCTGGCGCCTGCGCAACATCGTCAAGAAGTACTCCGACCATATCGCGCTGCCCATCGAGTTGCCGAAGGAGCATCACGGTGAAGACAAGCCGGCCGAAGTCGAGTGGGAAACCGTCAACCGCGCCAGCGCCCTGTGGACCCGTCCGCGTACCGAGATCAAGGACGAGGAGTACCAGGAGTTCTACAAGCACGTCGGCCATGACTTCGAGAACCCGCTGAGCTGGAGCCACAACAAGGTCGAAGGCAAGCTGGAGTACACCTCGCTGCTCTACGTACCGGGGCGTGCGCCGTTCGACCTGTACCACCGCGAAGCGCCCAAGGGCCTCAAGCTCTACGTGCAGCGCGTATTCATCATGGATCAGGCCGATCAGTTCCTGCCGTTGTACCTGCGCTTCATCAAAGGTGTGGTCGACTCCAACGACCTGTCGCTGAACGTTTCCCGCGAGATCCTGCAGTCCGGCCCGGTCATCGACTCGATGAAGTCGGCACTGACCAAGCGCGTGCTGGACATGCTGGAGAAGCTAGCCAAGGACAAGCCGGACGACTACAAGACCTTCTGGAAGGCCTTTGGCCAGGTGCTCAAGGAAGGCCCGGCAGAAGACTTCGCCAACAAGGAAAAGATCGCCGGCCTGTTGCGTTTCGCCTCCACCGCTGGCGAAGGCGACGAGCAATCGGTTTCGCTGGCTGACTACCTGGGCCGCATCAAGGAAGGTCAGGACAAGATCTACTTCCTCACTGGTGAAAGCTACGCGCAGATCAAGAAC
The DNA here is from genome assembly GCF_017167985.1 of Ectopseudomonas toyotomiensis. Classification (NCBI taxonomy): domain Bacteria; kingdom Pseudomonadati; phylum Pseudomonadota; class Gammaproteobacteria; order Pseudomonadales; family Pseudomonadaceae; genus Ectopseudomonas; species Ectopseudomonas toyotomiensis. Next base: position 4,569,027 of record NZ_CP070505.1, read on the forward strand.
AGCCCGCACCTGGAAGTCTTCCGCAAGAAGGGCATCGAAGTGCTGCTGCTCACCGATCGTATCGATGAGTGGCTGATGAGCTACCTGACCGAGTTCGACGGCAAGCAGTTCGTCGACGTGGCCCGTGGTGACCTGGATCTGGGTGAGCTGGACTCGGAAGAGGACAAGAAGGCCCAGGAAGAAGTCGCCAAGGCCAAGGAGGGGTTGATCGAACGCCTCAAGGGTGCCCTGGGCGAGCAGGTCGCCGAGGTTCGCGTGTCTCATCGACTGACCGACTCGCCGGCGATTCTCGCCATCGGTGAGCAGGATCTCGGTCTGCAGATGCGCCAGATTCTCGAGGCCAGCGGGCAGAAGGTTCCGGATGCCAAGCCGATCTTCGAGTTCAACCCTGCGCATCCGCTGATCGAACGTCTGGATGCCGAGCCGGACGAGGACCGTTTCACCGATCTGTCGCACATTCTCTTCGATCAGGCCGCGTTGGCCGCTGGTGACAGCCTGAAAGATCCTGCCGCTTACGTGCAGCGTCTGAACAAGTTGTTGGTGGAACTTTCTGCCTGATAGGTCAGGTAGTGGAACAAGCCCGCTTCGGCGGGCTTTTCTATGCGTGCGATTGATCGGGTTTGATTGACAAGCGCGACCCCGTCGTTTCAGATGCTGGCAATTGGCTGGCTTTCTGCAGTGCCCTGGGGTGGTATGTCGATTTTCGAGCTGTTCTTCTTGATGGGCGCGGACCCGAGTGTCCTTGTGCTCAGTAGTTACGACACGTCCCTGGTGCTGCTGTCGCTGGCTATTGCTGTATTCGCCGCCGGCATGGCGCTGCAGCTGGCTGGCGAAGCACGCGACAGTTCGCATCCGGTCGCCAGGCAAATCACCATTCTCACCGGTTCGCTCGCTCTTGGCGGCGGCATCTGGTCCATGCATTTTCTCGGCATGCTCGCCTTCGAGCTGTGTGCGGCGGTGCGATTCGATCTGGGCATCACGCTACTGTCGATGCTGCCGAGCCTGGCTGCTTCGTGGGTCGCGCTGAGCCTGCTGGCGCGGCGTGACTTGAGCCTGTTGCAGCTGTGTGTGGGGGGCGTACTGGTCGGAGCCGGTATCGGAGCCATGCACTACAGCGGTATGGCGGCGATGCAGATGGCGCCGCTGCTGCGCTATGACCCCTGGATGTTCGCCCTGTCCATCGTCGTTGCCGTCGCCCTGGCCATTCTGGCGTTGTGGGTACGCTTCGGTCTGGAGGGGCGTTTGCCGACCCTCTGGGCGCTTCTGCTCAGCGCCCTGGTGATGGGCCTGGCGATCAGTGGCATGCACTACACCGGCATGGCTGCGGCGCGTTTCGTCGGTACGCCGGAGTCCGAAGCTCCGATGGCGGTGGTCGACAGTGGTTATATCGCCATTGCCATCACGCTGCTGACCGTCGCTCTGACAGTCTTCGTGGTGGCGGTCAATACGCTGCTGCGCTACCGCCGCATGAGTCTTCAACTCAAGGCCAGCGAGCAGCATTTGCGCTCGATCTTCGACACGGCTCTGGATGCCATCATCACCGTCGATCACACCGGCACGTTGCGCTCGGCCAATCGCGCGGTCTCGCGTCTGTTCGGCTGGACGCCGGAGGAGTTGGTGGGCATGCACATGCGCTCACTGATGCCTGCTCGCCATGTCGAGCAGGTGGAGGTGCTGCTGGCGAACTACCTCAGAACGGGTCGCCTGACGATGCCGGCCGGTGAGCAGGAACTGGTGTGTCTGACCCGTGACGGCGAAGAGAAATTGGTGCGCATCAGCGTTGGCATCACCCATTCAGGCAGCCGTCCGCTGTTCGTGGTATTCGTCGCCGATATCAGCGAAAGACAAGCCATGGAGAAGGCCCTGCGTGACAGCGAGCAGCAGTACCGTTCGTTGATCAGCAACATTCCTGGTGTGTCGTTCCGCTGCACGCTGGATCAGGACTGGACCATGATATTTATCAGCGATGCGGTGCAGCCCCTCACCGGTTGGAGTGCGGAGGATTTCATCAGTCGCCGCTGTTCGATTGCCGATATGTATCACCCGGACGACTATCAGCGAGTCGCCGCCGAGGTGATGCAGGCTATCGAGCAAGGCCGCAACTACGTTGTCGAATACCGCTTGTTCGACCGCGATGGCGCGGAACACTGGATCTGGGAAAGTGGTAGCGCAGTTTGCGACGAAAACGGTGTGCCGCGCTGGATCGATGGCGTATTGCTCGACCAGACCGAAACCAAGCGGCGCAATGCCGAATACGAAGGCAAGGTCACCGCGATCAGCAAGGCGATGGCACTGATCGAGTTCGACCTCGACGGCAATATCCTCGACATCAACGACAATGCACTGGCGTTGTTTGGTTATGACAAGGTGGAGGTGATAGGGCGCCACCACGGCATGTTCTGCGATCCTGAGCTGGTGGCAAGCGATGCTTATCGCCAGGGTTGGGTGGATCTGCGTGCAGGTCATTTTCGAGCAGGTGAATATCACCGCTTTGGTAAGGGCGGGCGGGAAGTCTGGATTCAGGCCAGCTACAACCCGATCCTCGATACCGACGGCAAGCCGTTCAAGGTCGTCAAGTTGGCGACCGACCTGACCCCGCGCCGCGTCATGGAACAGGATCTGCGGGCTGCCCGTGATCGCGCCGAAGCCGCCGCTGCCGCGCGCAGCAGCTTCCTGGCCAACATGAGCCATGAAATTCGTACGCCGATGAATGCCATCATCGGCTTTACCGACCTGCTGCTGGAAACGCCGCTTTCCAGCGAGCAACGTCGCCATCTGAGCACCGTGCAGCATTCGTCGCGTTCGTTGCTGGGCTTGCTCAATGACATCCTCGACACGGCGAAGCTCGACCGTGGTGCCATCGAGCTGGAACAACTGGATTTCTCCCTGCGTGAGCTGTGCGAGCAGGTACTCGCGACGCAGCGCCTGACGGCCGAAAGCAAAGGCCTGCAGCTGCATCTGGATTACCCGGCAACGACCAACGAGTTCTTCTGTGGTGACCCACTGCGTTTGCAACAGGTCCTGACCAACCTGCTCGGTAATGCGGTCAAGTTCACCCTGCACGGCGAGGTTCGCCTGAAAGTGACCGGTGAGCCGGGCGCGATGCGCCTGGCGGTGAAGGACACCGGCATCGGTATCGCAGCCGATCGCCTGGAGAAGATCTTCGAGCCTTTCGCTCAGGCTGATGCCTCGATGAGCCGACGCTTTGGCGGTACCGGCCTCGGCACCACCATCTCCCGGCAGTTGGTCGAGTTGATGGGGGGGCGTCTGCGGGTCGAAAGTACCGAAGGGCAGGGCAGCTGCTTCAGCGTCGAGTTGCCGCTGCGTGCCGGCAAGCGTCTGGCCTCGCAGCAACGTGCCGTGCTGCCTGAGCTGGGGCAGTTGAACATTCTTGCGGCCGATGACGTGCCGCAGAACCTCGAGCTGCTGCAACTGACCCTGGAGCATTTTGGCCATCGCGTACACTGCGTCGCTGATGGTGAAGGTGCACTGCAGGCATTCACCGAGCAACGTTTCGATCTGATCCTGATGGATGTGCAGATGCCGGGTGTCGACGGTCTGGAAGCGTCGCGGCGGATCCGCCAGCTGGAAGCCGCCGAGGCACGAGAGCCGATTCCGATCATTGCCCTGACCGCCAGCGTGCTTGATCAGGATCGTCAGGCAGCGCTGGACTCGGGTATGAATGGCTTTGCTTCGAAGCCACTGGATGTCAACGCGCTGCTCTGGGAAATCGCCCGCCTGCTCGGGCTGACCGATGTACCCAGCGCAGTGGTCAGTGCCACCCGGGTTGCCGAAGATGGCCTGTTCGACTGGGTCCGTGGCAGCAGCCTGTGGGGCGGGCCGCTGCGTATGGCGCAGGCGATCAATACCTTCATTGCCGAACAGCATGCTCTGGCGGCGCGTCTCAGCCATCTGCTGGCGGCGCGCGACTGGCGCGAGGGCGAGGCGCTCGCGCATCGTCTGCACGGCGCCGCCGGCAACCTGGCCATGAGCAGCCTTGCCAGCCTTGGACAGTCGATCGAGCGGGCCTTTCAGCGGCGAGACGAGCAGGCGTTGCCCGCACTTATCGTGGAGCTCGAGCAGGCCCTGCTGACGGTCAAGGAGGTGGTGCCGCAGGTGCCGGAGGCCGTATCTTCGGCTGAAGACGCGGCTGTCGACATGCGCTCGCTGCGTGAACAGGCAAGTCAGCTGCGCCAGGCGCTGCAGCGGGGCGGCCTGGATGATGAAACCCTTGCTGTCATGGAGCAGGCTGCCAGGGGCACAGCCTATGGCGCCGCGCTGAACGACATGCGTCAGGCGCTGGAAGATTTCGATTTCGATCAGGCTCTGCTGGTGCTCGATCGACTGTTGATGCAACTGCAAGACGAGGAAGCGACCCCATCATGACCCTGGCTGCCGATGCTCGTCCGCTGTTGCTGTTGGTCGATGACGAACCCACCAACCTGCAGGTGCTGCGCCATATCCTGCAAGAGGACTATCGCCTGCTATTCGCCAAGGAGGGCGCGCGCGCGCTGGAAATGGCCGAACGCGAACAGCCCGACCTGATTCTGCTCGATGTGATGATGCCGGGCATGACCGGCTACGAGGTCTGCGAGCGACTCAAGGCCAACCCTCTGCTAAAGACGATTCCGGTGATCTTCGTGACCGCTCTGGGCGATGTCGAGGATGAGGCACACGGCTTCGAGGTTGGTGCGGTGGACTACATCACCAAACCGATCAGCCCGCCCATCGTGCGTGCCCGGGTACGTACTCACCTGTCGCTGGTGCGTGTCGATGAGCTCAAGCAGACCCGCCTGCAGATCGTCCAGCGCCTGGGCATGGCCGCCGAGTACAAGGACAACGAGACCGGCCTGCACGTCATTCGCATGAGCCATTTCTCCAAGGTGCTGGCGCTGGCCGCCGGCTTCAGCGAAAGCGCGGCCGAGGAACTGCTCAACGCGGCGCCGATGCACGATGTCGGCAAGATCGGCATTCCCGACGCGGTGCTGCGCAAGCCGGGCAAGCTCGACGAGCAGGAGTGGCAGGTGATGCGCCAGCACGTGGAGATCGGTGCGCGGATCATCGGTGAGCACAGCTCGGGGCTGCTGCGCACGGCGCAACGCATTGCCCTGTCGCACCATGAGAAGTGGGATGGTAGCGGCTACCCCAACGGTCTGAGTGGCGAGGACATTCCCCTGGAGGGCCGCATCGTCGCCATTGCCGACGTGTTCGACGCGCTGACCAGTGTGCGCCCTTACAAACAGGCCTGGTCCGTGGACGATGCAGTCGGTTTCCTGCGTGAACAGAGTGGGCGCCACTTCGATCCGCGTCTGGTCGAGCTGTTCATCGCTTGTTTGCCCGAGATTCTGCAGATCAAGGAACGCTGGGCCGAACAACCTGCCGCTTGAAACCTCCTGTCTAAAACCCGCACCCTCTCGACTTGGTCATTGTCGACGGTGAGGCTATTGTTAGGGGCCTACCATTGCCAAGGGCAGGCCTCACCATGCAGAAGAAGACACTGGTTTCCCTGTTGTGCGCCGCATTCGCTGGTCTTGCCGATGCGGCGGTCGTGACCAAGACGGTTGCGTACGAAATCGATGGCGAAGACTTCGAAGGCGTCCTGGTTTACGACGATTCGGTCACCACGCCGCGCCCTGGGCTGCTCGCCGTTCCCAACTGGATGGGGGTGAATGAAGACACTGTGGCCAAGGCCGCCCGAGCGGCAGGCGACAAATACGTGGTGTTCGTCGCCGACATGTACGGCAAGGCCATTCGTCCCAGCAACGCTGAGGAGGCAGGCGCCGCGGCCAGCAAGGTACGCGCCGACCGCCCACTGATGCGCAAGCGCGCCCAGGCAGCGGTCGACGTGCTCAAGGCGCAGAGCAGCGAGGTGGCACTGGATCTGAGCAAGCTGGGTGCCATCGGCTTCTGCTTTGGTGGAGGCACGGTACTGGAACTCGCGCGTTCAGGGGCGCCGCTGAAAGGCTTCGTATCCTTCCACGGCAATCTGGATACGCCCAATCCGGCTGATGCCAAGAACATCAAGGCGCCGGTGCTGGTGCTGCATGGGGCTGATGATCCTGCTGTACCGCAGGCGCAGGTCGACGGTTTCATCGCCGAGATGAAGGCGGCCAAGACTGACTGGCAGTTAGTGAGCTACGGCGGTGCCGTGCACTCGTTCACCAATCCCAAGGCCAACGTGCCGGGTCGCAACGAATACCATCCGGTGGTCGCCGCGCGAGCATTCAAGGCGATGAACGATCTGTTCGATGAGGTATTCGCCGAGCAGTGATGTCAGGTTTGTGCATGCGTTGAACGAAAGGCTGCGCCCGATGGGCGCAGCCTTTTTGCATCTTACTTCGCGGGCAGCACGGCGATGTCGATGATGCCGTCCGGCAGATCGGCGACGTCGCCCAGGGTGGTGGGCTTGCCGCTAGCCAGATCCAGCTGGTGCAGGGTCTTGCCGGTCAATACGTAGGCGGTATTACCACCCTTGCCATCGCTGGCGATATCCAACGCAGCTGCCTTGAGGCCATCGGCGACCTTGCCGACCAGTTGCTGCACGCCATCGTTTGGCGGGTTCTGCAGCATCAGGCTGCTGCTGGCCAGGTCGATGTTGTACAGCGCCGTGCTCTGCGTACCGGCGTAGGCGTTGCTGTACGCACCGGCGACCACCTTGGGCTGCTTGCCGGCGTAGGGGCCGTCGGTGGCATAGGCGACCTTGCCGTCTACGGCCACTTCACCGGTATCGACGTTTACCCGCAGGCTGGTGCCGTCCGGGCCGAGCAGGCGCAGGCGGTCGGCCACCGGGTTGAAATCGACCACGGCCTGGCCGCTGCCGGACAGCGCAGTTTGCAGCTTGCTACCTGCAGTTGCTTTACCGCTTGCTGCGTCCAGGGTGTAGAGCTGATCGGTACCGCTGAGGGCGTAGAGCTGGCCGCTGGCCGGACGCACATCCAGGCCACGCAGATCGCTGGCGCCGCTGACCGCCATACTGGCGGTGACCTTGAGGCTGGCGACATCGACCTTGAACAGCTTGCCATCGGCGCCCAGTGCGAGCAGTTCGGTGGCGCTGGCGGCACCTGCGCTCAGGGACAGCAGGCTGGCGGTGCAAAGGATAGTGATGCGTTTCATGGTTATTCCTCATAAAGGTTTCAGCATCGAGACGAAGCCGGCTGGCCGGCTTCGCAGGTGCCTCGACGAAACACCTGTGAGCTATACCCGCGAGGAACGGAGTTGGATGTCGGCGGAGGAAAATATTTTTTCCGCAGGGTAATCGGAGGGGGGAAGGTTGCCGGCCATACGGCCGGCAACCCACTCAGTTGGCGTTGGCCAGCACGGCGCGACCGATATACAGCACCGGGCCACTGGGGCGGTTGTAGGGCGAGCCGCCGGCCGGTTCCAGGGTCAGCTCGAAGAGTTGCCCCGGCTGCACCGCGCCGATCTGTTCGGCAGGCAGGCGCAGCGGCTGACCAGCTTCAACCAGGCCGAGCGAGCGTGGGCCGTCGGCCGGATCGATCAGCGTCCAGAATTGCAAGGCGCGACCTTCGGGGACCTGATCGGCGACCAGCGGATCGAGCGAGAGCGTGCCATCGCTGCTGACCTGGATCACCCAACCGGGTTTGGCCGCTTCGCCTGGCTGCTGCAGCACCACGGTATAGCGTTCGCCGGCGATATCCGGGGTGCGCAACAGCGGCATCAGTACGGCGACCAGTAGCGCCATGGCCAGGGCCGCGGTAGTCAGACGCCAGGTCAGAAGGCTGTTCCACCAGTTGGCCAGCGGGCTCGAATGTGGCTCATCGTGCAGGCCCAGACTCTGCCGAATACGTGCCCAGAGTGCCGGGGAGGGTGCATGTGCCGGTAGCTGGTCGCTCAGTTCGAGAAAGTGTCGTTCCCACTCCAGGGCCATACGGGCGGCACTCTCATCCTCTTCGAGCAACTGGCGCACCTCGGCCGCTTCATGCTCATCGAGCAAGCCGAGCAGGTATTCGCCAATCAGGGCACGGCGTTCTTCGGGTTCGTGCGGAATCATGCTTGCAGACACTCCTGCAGCGCGCGCAGACCGGCGCGGATACGGCCTTTGATGGTGCCCAGCGGTGTGCTCAGGCGGCTGGCGATCTGCTCGTGGGTCAGGCCCCGGTAGAACGCCAGCAGGATCGGATGGCGGCGCGGCCTTTCCAGGCGCTGCAGGCAGCGACGCAGCAGGCGCTGCTCGGATTGCTCCAGCGCCTGTGCTTCGGCCTGCGGGCTGTCGTCGAGCACACGTTCGATGAAGTCATCGTCCACTTCGGCATGTCGGTTGCCACTGCGCAACGCATTCAGCACGCGGTAGCGCAGGATGCTGTGCACCCAGGCGCGACCGCTGCCCAGTTCGCGCCGATAGCGCGCGGCGTGCTGCCAGATACGTATGAAAGCGTCGTGCAGGCAGTCCTCGGCAATGTCACGGCGGCCCAGCATGCTGATGGCCAGACCGAGCAATTGCCCGGCCTCTTGCCGGTAGAGCGCCTGGAAGGCACGTTCGTCGCCGCGTGCGCAGGCTTCCAGGGTGCTTTCATAATCGAACTCGCGATCTGCCATGGGTCATCCGTTGGCCTGAGAAATCCGCATGCAGCTTATACCCGGCTACTGCGCTTCTGGATCACGCACAGGTAACAAAAAACTGCGAAGGCGTTGCAGTGCATTCAATGGGTGAGGTTTCAGGGCTGAGCCTGGGCGTAGGCCTCGTCGAGTGAAACCCAGCGCTGCAGCGGGCCTTTGCGCGAGACGTAGCGGATCAGCAGCCAGTTTCCCTGCTGATCCAGGACTTCGCAGACGTCCCCTTCGATCAGGTAGGCCTTGCTGCGGCTGGCTTCGGCCGGGCGGGTGTGGAGGTAAAGGCGTGAGGTGGGTACCGTCCAGGTCTGCGCTTGGTCATTGTCGTCGAGCGCGCGGCTGGCGATGACCTTGCCCTGAGGGTCGAGCGTCTTCTCGAATACCGGGAAAAATACAGGTGCTTGCGGATCGTAGTCGTGACGTACTTGCAGCGTCTTGTACAGCCAGGGGGCACCGGATTCAGCGAAGCGATAGGCGTCGTAGTACCAGCGTGGTCCGCTGCGGCAGTGGCTGTAGAGTGCTCGTTCCTCACTGTTGGGCCGCAGCTCCGACAGCCATGAGCAATTGACGCGTTCCATCAGCGCAGGCGGTATTTGCAGATGCTCGAAACGGCGCAGGGTCGGGCGGTAGAGGTAAACGTGGTAGGCGGAGTTGACCATCCCGGCCGGCACGCGGATCGCCAGATCCGGGTGGCCGTCGAAATCGTAGTCCTTGACGGCGAAGCTCGGCGGTTCTGCGTCGTTGCCTTCGGGGATGCTCAGTTCCAGACGGGTGCCGTCGGGTTGCTGCAGGAAATAGCCTTCGCCTTGCTGTTGTACCTGGGCATGCTGCCCGGGCTCAGGTTCGAAACGGGGCAGATCAGCCAGGGCCAACGTGGGCAATAACAGCAGGCCAGCGAGGGGGCGATACGAGTACAAGAGGGCAATCCTTTGCGAGCGGCAGGCGCCTTTGCACGCCTGTCGTTGATGGCGCTTTTCAGCGCGGCAGTTCGATGCGTGTGGTTTCGCCTGGTACTTGCGGCCAGTCGCCCGCGGCCCAGCGCTGGCGCGCCTGGTCGATCAGTTCCGGGGTTGTGGCGACGAAGTTCCAGTTGATCCGTCGTGGGCCGATGGGCTCACCGCCGATCAGGGCCAGGTGGCATTCACCGCAGGCGCTGAGCACGGGCGTTTCGCCTGCCGGGATCACCGCCATGGTATGCCGGGGCAGGGGCTCGCCATCCAGCTCCGCTTCACCATCGATCAGGTACAGGGCTCGTTCGCTGTGCTCGGTGGGTATCAGCAGGTTGGCACCGGCGGCCAGGCGCAGCTCGGCATACAGGGTCGGTGAGCGAACCGGTACTGGTGATTCGAGGCAGAAACCACTGCCGGCGATCAGGGTGATCTGCAGGCCCATGGCTTCGCTGCGGGGTAGCGAAGCGGCGGGGTGATGGCTGTAAGCCGGTTCGCACTGTTCCTCGGCTTCTGGTAAGGCCAGCCAGACCTGCAGGCCGTGGGCTCGCTTGTTCTGCCCAAGCTGCTCGGGCGGCGTACGTTCGACATGGGCGACGGAGCGCCCTGCGGTCATCCAGCTGACATCGCCAGGGCCCACCAGTTGGTCCGAACCCAGGCTGTCCTTGTGCTGCAGCTGTCCTTCGAACAGGTAGGTGAGGGTGGACAGGCCGATATGCGGATGCTGGGCAATATTAATGCCTTTGCCGGCTGGGTAATCATGCTCCAGCATGTGATCGAAGAAGACGAAGGGGCCGATGCTGCGAAAGCGTGCCGAGGGCAGGGGACGCAGAATCGGTTGGCCTGAAATGTCCTCGGCGCGCGGGCGGATCAGCTGCAACTCGCTCATGCCGGAGCCCCCGCCAGGCGGGTTTCGACCTGGATGTCGGTGGTGGTCATCAGCTTGTGGATCGGGCATTTGTCCGCCACGCGCAGCAGTTGCTGGCGTTGTGTCTCGTCCAGTGATCCCTTGAGCGCCAGGTCGACGATCAGGCGGTAGTTGCCCTGACGCTCCTCGCTGTCGTCACGCTCGACGTGCACGTCGATGCCTTCCAGCGGTAGGCCGCGTTGGCGCGCATAGAGCAGCAGGGTCATGGCCTTGCAGGTGCCGAGGGCCGCGTCGAACAGATCGTGCGGTTCCGGTCCGGCACCATCCCCGCCCTGCTCGGGCGAGACGTCGCCGATAAGCTGGTGCGAGCCGATTTCGATCTGCTGCTGCAGGCCCTTGTTGTTGTGAATGCGGATCATGGCGCTTCCCTTGAGGTGTGACGAATCGACAGTGGCCAGCCTAGCCCAGCCGGCACCGATCACACCAGCGCCGAGAGTCTCACGTCCGCTCCCAGCACGCGCAGCAGTTGGCCACGCTCATCGACAATGGGGACCGAAACGGTAAAGCAGAAGTCGTCTGTGGCCGAGGAGCGGTAGACCTGGGTGATATGACTCTCCATGCGCTCGGCCACGGCGCGGAACCAGGGGCGTTGGCTCCAGTCGCGGCCGCGACAGCTGGCATCCTCGCTGTGCGCCACATCGGCGGCGAAGATGTTCTCGGAAATCTGCACGCCGCGGCTGTCTACCAGGTAGAACAGCTCGAAACGGCTGTCACGCGTCAGCGTATCGGCAAGCAGTCGTTCGGCCGCTGTCACGTCGCTGGCCAGCTCGGGGCGTTTGGCCAGTTGTTCGACGCTGGCGCGCACGGCTGCGTGAATTTCCAGGCGGAAGTCGCCTAGCCCGGCGAGCAGGCGATCACCGTCTTCGCGCACGGCCTTGCTGTGATGCAGCACCTGACCAGCCTTGCCAAGCAGCTCGCCAGCGACCTGGGCGATGTTTTGCACATCGCCGTTGATCGAGCGCACCGCCTGGCCGATCTGTTCGGTGCCGGCGGCGATCTGGCCGACCTGAGCGTCCAGGCGATCCATGGCCTGGCGCGTGCTGTCCAGTCCGCCGCTGACGGCGAGAATGCCTGCGCGGCCGTCGGCCACCGCCTGGTTCATGTGCTGGCCGGCACTGCCGAGCTGCTGCATGCCTTCGCGGAAACGCTCGATGATGCCACTGACCTGGCCGGTGGCATCGGTGGTATGGCCAGCCAAACGCCTCACTTCCTCGGCGACCACGGCGAAGCCCCGACCATGTTCACCCGCGCGTGCGGCCTCGATGGCGGCGTTCAGGGCGAGCAGATTGGTCTGCTGGGAGATGCTGGCGATCACGCCGATGACCTTGCTCACTTCATCGAGCTGTCCGGCCAGTTGCTGGATCACCTGAGCCAGTTGCGCCTCGCTGGCGTCGATCACTTCGACCTGCCGTAGTACCGCCTGGCCGCTTTGCTGGCACTGGTTGAGGGTGGCGGAAACCTCGGCGGACAAGCGCGCGACTTCGCCGGCACCGGGCACCAGTTCGGCGTCCAGTGTGGTGGTGACCTGCTCGCTGGCGCTGGCGATCAACTCCGATGACTGTGCCAGCGTCTGCCCGCTTTGTTGGTTGGCAGCGGCGATGCGCGCCAGTTGTGGCGCATGCGCGGCGATACCGACGGCGGCGCCGAGGCTGGCGCGAATGCGTTGCTGGAGACCTGCGCTGAAGTCGTTAAGGCGTGTCATCCATTGATAGTGTTCCGGGAGGCGAATGGTGAGGTCGTGCTGTTGGAACAGAGCGTCCAATGCGGCCTCGTCCTGGGCCTTGCGGTCTGGCTTGCGCAGCAACTGCAACATGATGATTCCCCTGTCTGGTCTGCCTGAGCCACTGCAAGCCAGGTGCCATCATCGGGTGACGTACCCATGGCCATTTCAGGCCGTTAGCCAGCTATTAATGTTCCGGCTTGGTGCGGCCCCTGGTTGCCTGCTTCTTTTGAGGGCGCTGATGGGAATGGCGCGGGGTGATCTCCGAACTTGCCGGGCCGCTCGGCGGTCTATGCTGCTCGTACCGTCAGGAGGACTCGCCTTGCTCACATCTCGAACGATGCCATGGATACTCGCGCTCAGTGCCGCTATCGTCTGCAGCGCCCAGGCCCGCGAATACCGCTACAGCGACGCCCACCTGCACTACGTCGACTTCTTTCAGGAAAGTGCCGGCATGGACGAACTGCTGGAGAAGATGGCGGAAAACAACGTCGATCATGTGATGTTCTCGGGTATTCCGGTGGCCAAGAAGTGGGATGAGGACGAGCCCAAGCGTCCGCGTTATTACGCCGGTGATGACGCCAATGCCTATTGGTACAGCGCTACCGACGTGTTCATCGCGGCCGCCTACAAGCGTCTGCCCGCCGAGCAGCGCAAGCGCTTCCATCCGTTTCTTTCCGGCTTCAATCCCAACGACAAGAACGCCGACGCGCATATCCGCCGTATGCTCGAGCTAGACCCTGGCCTGTGGCAGGGCATCGGCGAGGTCTTCACCCGACATGACGATCTCACCGCGCTGATTCATGGCAGTGCGCCGCGTGCCAACAACGAAGCGCTGGCGCGGGTTTTTCATCTGGCCGCCGAGTACGACCTGCCGGTGATGCTGCATTCGAACATCACCTCCAAGCGTGAGCGTGAGCCGATCTATCTGCAGGAAATCGAGGCGCCGCTGCGCAACCATCCGCATGTGCGTTTCATCTGGGCGCATGCTGGCACCAGTGCCGAGATTCATCGTCATCAGGAGAAGCTCGACTTCCTCCTGGAGACGGTCGAACGCATGCTCGGTGAGTACCCGAACCTCTATATCGACCTGTCCTGGACCATGCTGCGTCCCTATCTGCTCGACGAGAACGGTACGCCTGATGCAAAGTGGGTGCACTTGGTCAGCAGTTATCCGGAGCGCTTCATGCTGGGCTCGGATGTGGTCGGCCGTTTCGGCAGCCTGGGCGAGTACATGAAGGGCTTCGACCCGTTTCTCGATGCCCTGCCAGAAGACGTCGCGCACAAGGTGGCGCGCGACAACTTCCTTTCCGTGTTACCGCGCAAGGTGCAGGCCGAGCTGGACCGCTAGCGCATTTGTCATCAGGCTGTCACTCGGGTGTCATAGGCTCGCGTTCATCTCAACGAGGAGCGCACCATGCATTACACCCGAGTGGCCATGATGGCCGGCCTATTCGCCTGGGCAGGTCTGAGCCAGGCTGACGTCCGTGTCGAAGGGCCTGTGGAATACGGCATTTTCAGCAGCCAGTATCAGGACTACCAGCCCGGCGAGCGGGTCCTGACTCGCAGCAACCAGGAAATCGAACGCACCGAGCAGATTCCCGCCAAGCTCGGTACCAAGTTCGGCATGCGCTACAGCCTGGCCGGTAAGCGCGAGGGGGATACGCCGCTGACGCTGCTGTATCTCACCCCTGGTGTGGTCACCCCGGATGGTCAGCGTCATGACAAGTTCGAAGTTCAGCAGAAGCTGGTAGTCGGCGCCCCGCAGGACGTGATGGCCTTCGAATTCACCGAACACCACGAAGTGGTGCCCGGTGAGTGGCATTTCATCGTCTATCAGGGGGATCGCAAGCTGGCTGAACAGCGCTTCATGGTGCGCTGATCAATCAGCAGGATGACCATTTTCGCCGCGCATGCTCCAGCCTATCAGGACCGCATATTCGGATTTGCGGTTGGTTGGTTGGTCCACCCCCTGGATCGGTCAGCGCATGCAGCTACGCCTGGCGCAGGAAACGCCAGTAAGCGTCGGGCGTAGCGCCAGGAAGCTGATTCAACTCTCATGGTGCGCTCGGTGAGCCGGGCGTCACAGCCATGTCGCTGGTTATTCGCCCTCTTGAGCAGGGCGGTGGCCTGGCTATTGTCTCGCCGGGCGTTAACGAGCTGACCCCAGCCGTACCCTCATTCACCTGAGTGCAGATGTGCCAAGGTCATCACCAGGTACTGCAGCATGCCCTGCTTGAGCAGCGGCACACGCATCTCGGCACATATCCGTTGTACGGCTGCACTTCGTTGTTGGTCGCGCCTGTCCATACCCTGTCTGTTTCCAAGCTGAGTCGTAGAGCACGCTCGGATCTATGGGCGTTCATCCTGGCGAGAGTCCTTAGCGTGGCTATGATTTTCGGAAATGACGGGATAAGAGCGGCGCGCTCAGCAGCGGCGCTAGCACGTCGACCAGGTGCCGGTCACGACAACTGAGGAGTTAGAAATTTCTCTTTCTTTTTCAAGAGCGCCTGAATGGCGTCGATAAGAAAGAAGGGATTAGCGCAATCTCTTAAGGTCCTTTGCCAGGTACGGCAAAGGATGTCTCGATTTAAGCGCGCAATGGGAGTTGCAAAAATGTCGCTGCGTAATTTTTCTATCGCCCCCCGGGCAGCTCTAGGGTTTGGGCTGGTCGCTCTGCTGGTGGTGTTGCTTGGAATATTTTCATTGACGCAGATGGGCGAAATGCGTGCACAGTCCGACGAGATCAACGAGAACTGGTTACCAAGCGTTTTGGCCATTGGCGATGTGTCCAAGGATGTCTTGCGTTTGCGTGCCATTACCCTGCGTTCGATGCTTAATCGAGATTCGGCCGAGGTGCAGGCCAATCTGCGTCTGGCTGAGGAGTTGCGTGCATCCCTTGCTAAGAATCAGGAGACTTATGAGCAGCTGATTTCCAGCTCTGAGGAGCGCAGCATATACGATGAGTTCAAGCGCTCCGAGGCGGCTTACTTGCAGGAGCAGAGTCGAATAATGGAGTCGGTTCGGCAGGGCAATTTCGATGCGGCCATCGAAATAGCTGGCGGTGTGCTCAATCAACACGCCGATGCCATGATGCAGGGCCTCGTCAAACTCACTGAGCTGAATCGTGTGAGCGCACTGGCAGCGGGCGAGTCGGCCAAGGAGGTGGCCGAGTCTTCACGTATCTGGGTCATCGCGATGATGGTTCTGGCGACTCTGGTTACCGTCGTACTAGCGATGCTGTTGACTCGCAGTATCGTCGCGCCGCTTAGCGAAGCCGTGCGGGTGGCGGAGGTGGTGGCATCTGGTGACCTGACCCAGGCCATTCATGCTGAAGGTAGCGATGAACCGGCGCGCTTGTTGGCAGCGTTGAAAAGCATGCAACAGAGCCTGCGTAACACCATTCAGAGCATCGCCGACTCGTCCAATCAACTGGCGTCTGCCTCCGAAGAATTGCACGCGGTGACCGAGGATTCGACTCGCGGTCTGCATCAGCAGAACACCGAGATCGAACAGGCCGCTACGGCAGTCAACGAGATGACTGCCGCGGTCGAAGAGGTCGCGCGTAATGCCGTGAGTACTTCCGAAGCGTCGCGCGAATCCAATGCTACGGCGCAGCAGGGGCGCGAGCAGGTGCGCCAGACCGTGAACTCGATCAGTCAGCTGGCCGATGATGTAAATGGTACCGCGGGTGAGGTCGAGAAGTTGGCCGAGCGGGTCCGTGAGATCAGCAAGGTGCTTGACGTGATCCGCTCCATCGCCGAGCAGACCAACCTGTTGGCGCTCAACGCTGCCATCGAGGCGGCGCGGGCCGGTGATGCGGGACGAGGCTTCGCGGTAGTGGCTGACGAGGTGCGTGCGCTGGCGCATCGCACTCAGCAATCCACCCAGGAGATCGAGCAGATGATCGGTGCCATTCAAAGCGGCACCGATCAGGCGGTCGGTTCGATGCAGAGCAGCAACAGTCGGGCCCGCTCCACCCTCGAGGTGGCCCAGGCTGCGGGCACGGCGCTGGAGTTGATCACTCAGGCGATTTCCTCGATCAACGAGCGCAATCTGGTGATTGCCAGCGCGTCGGAAGAGCAGGCTCAGGTGGCGAGGGAAGTGGATCGCAACCTAGTCAATATTCGCGATCTATCGCTGCAGAGTTCGGCGGGTGCCAACCAGACCAGTGCAGCGAGTCAGGAGCTGTCCCGTCTGGCGATCGACCTGAACAACCTGGTAGCGCGTTTCAAGGTCTGAGGCACGGCTCATTCTCCTTCCCGCCAGCGGGAGGGGGAGTAAAGCAGCACGAACGAAAACGGCGCCCGAAGGCGCCGTTTTCTTTACCGCGGCAGCTGTTACTTGCCGGCCCAGCGCTTGAGCACCAGGGTAGCGTTGGTGCCACCGAAGCCGAAGCTGTTGCTCATCACGGTGTCGAGCTTGGCGTTCTCGACAGTGGTGAGCTGGATCGGCATGTCGGCCACTTCCGGGTCGAGCTCGTCGATGTTGGCCGACGCGGCGATGAAGTTGCCTTCCATCATCAGCATGCAGTAGATCGCTTCCTGCACGCCCGCAGCGCCCAGGCTGTGGCCGGACAGGCTCTTGGTCGAGCTGATGGCCGGTGCCTTGTCGCCGAATACGGCACGCACGCCTTTGATTTCCGCAACGTCGCCAACCGGAGTCGAGGTGCCGTGGGTGTTGAGGTAATCGATGGGGGTGTCGACAGTAGCCAGCGCCTGCTGCATGCAGCGGATCGCGCCTTCGCCGCTCGGAGCGACCATGTCGTAGCCATCGCTGGTGGCGCCGTAACCGACGATTTCTGCGTAGATCTTGGCGCCGCGAGCCAGAGCGTGTTCCAGCTCCTCGACCACCACCATGCCGCCGCCACCGGCGATGACGAAACCGTCACGCTTGGCGTCGTAGGCGCGCGAGGCCTTTTCCGGGGTTTCGTTGTACTGGGTGGAGAGGGCACCCATGGCGTCGAACAGGCAGCTCTGGCTCCAGTGCTCTTCTTCGCCGCCACCGGCGAAGACCACGTCCTGTTTGCCCAGCTGGATCTGCTCCATGGCCTGGCCGATGCAATGCGCACTGGTGGCGCAGGCCGAGGAGATTGAGAAGTTGACGCCCTTGATCTTGAACGGAGTCGCCAGGCACGCCGATACGGTGCTGCCCATGGTGCGGGTCACGCGGTATGGGCCGATGCGCTTGACGCCTTTTTCGCGCAGGGTATCGATGGCTTCCATCTGGTTGACGGTGGAAGCGCCACCGGAACCGGCGATCAGGCCGGTGCGCGGATTGGAAATCTGCTCTTCGCTGAGGCCGGAATCCTTGATCGCCTGTTCCATCGACAGATAGGCATAGGCCGCAGCGTCGCCCATGAAGCGCAGCAGTTTGCGGTCGATCAGCTCTTCCAGGTTCAGGTTGACCGAACCGGAGACATGACTACGCAGGCCCATTTCGGCGTAGGAGGGGTTGAAACGGATGCCTGATTTGCCCGCGCGAAGGCTGCCGGCAACGGCTTCTTTGTCATTGCCCAGGCAGGAAACGATGCCCAGACCGGTGATCACTACACGACGCATGTGCAAGTCCTTCAGAAACTGTCGGTGGAGGTGAACAGGCCGACGCGCAGGCCTTCGGCGCTATAAATTTCGCGACCGTCGACGGCTACGGTGCCATCGGCGATGCCGAGGATCAGCGAGCGGCTGATGGTGCGCTTGATGTGAATGTTGTAGGTGACCTTCTTGGCGGTCGGCAGTACCTGACCGAAGAATTTCACTTCGCCGCTACCCAGTGCACGGCCGCGGCCCGGGTTGCCTTGCCAGCCGAGGTAGAAGCCGACCAGCTGCCACATGGCGTCGAGACCGAGGCAGCCCGGCATGACCGGGTCGCCCTCGAAGTGGCAGCCGAAGAACCACAGGTCCGGATTGATATCGAGCTCAGCGACGATTTCGCCCTTGCCGTACTTGCCGCCGGTTTCGCTGATGTGAGCGATGCGATCGATCATCAGCATGTTTGGGGCGGGCAGTTGCGCGTTCCCCGGGCCGAACAGTTCGCCGCGGCTGCAGGCGAGCAGATCTTCCCGGGTGTAGGCGTTTTGTCTTGTCATGCGAGCTCCTCAATTGTCCCCACGCTTCTAAGGCTGGGCGAATCGTCCTGGCCGGCGACGTCTGGATAGGCGTCTGCCGGCAGCCTAGTCATAGACTGTTGCGTTGTGGTGAAAGTCACAGCGCAGTGAGTACAGTTGTACTCTGCTGTACTGACGTTGTCACAGGCACAGCAGTTTCTCCTTGTAACCCTGCACTGTCACGGGCGCTACTCGCCTATGGTCGGGCTGGCAGCCAGCGCAGCAGAATGCGTTGCAAATCTGCACGTTTGAACGGTTTTGCCAGGTAATCGTTCATTCCTGCTTCCAGGCAGGCTTCGCGGTCGCCCTGCAGGGCATTGGCGGTCAGGGCTATTATCGGCACCTGCTGGCATTGCTGGAGCTGGCGGATCTGCCGCGTCGCCTCGTAACCGTCCATCAGGGGCAGCCTGCAGTCCATCAGGATAGCGGCGTAATCGTGTCGGCTGCAGTTCTGTACGGCCTGCTGACCATCGCCGACCAGGCTGACCTGATAGCCCAGGCTGCGCAACATGGCCTCGATGACCGTCTGGTTGACCGGATTGTCCTCCACCAGCAACACCGACTGACCCTCGCCGCTACCCAGGTTCTGAGTGTCGCCGCTTTGTACGGGTTCGTTGCGGGCCAGAAAGGGCAGCGGTATTTCCAGGGTAAACACCGAGCCAGTGCCCAGTTGGCTTTCCGCGCGCAGGGTGCCGCCCATGCGCTCGGCCAGGGTGCGGGCGATCGGCAGGCCCAGGCCGGTGCCGCCGTAACGGCGGGAAATCGACGTGTCCGCCTGCTGGAAAGCATCGAACATATGCTCCAGGCGCTCGTCGTCGATGCCGATGCCGCTGTCGCGCACGGCGCAGGTGAACCACAGCACCTGGTCGTCCAGCTTCTGCCAGCGGGTTTCCACGCGAATCTGGCCTTCTTCGGTGAACTTCAGAGCGTTGCCGATCAGGTTGACCAGAATCTGCCGGATGCGCGTGGGGTCGCCGCGAACTTCCAATTGGTCCAGACCTGGCTGGGTTTCCAGCAGCAGTTGCAGGCCACGTTGCTGAGCGCTGTGCTGGAATACCTGCACCGAGCCTTGCAGCAGCTCCAGCAGGCTGAAGTGAATGGCTTCGAGCTCCAGGGCGCCGCGCTCGATCCGTGAGAAGTCGAGAATGTCGTTGATCACCTTGAGCAGGTGCTCGGTGGACTCGGTGGCCAGGGCGGCGTACTCGTTCTGCTCGTCGTTCAGGCTGGTGGTTTCCAGCAGTTGCAGCATGCCCAACACGCCATTCATGGGCGTGCGCAGTTCGTGGCTCATCATCGCCAGGAAGTCGGACTTGGCCCGGTTGGCCTGCTCGGATTCCTCGCGCGCCTGGATCAATTCGGCAATCGCCTGCTGCTGCTCGCGACCGCTCTGCTCGAGGGCGCAGGCGAGGTTGTTGATATGCCGGGCGAGGTCGGTCAGTTCGTCATTGCCGCGCTCGACCAGGGACGGGCGGTAGTCACCACTCTGGATGCGTTCCAGGGCCTGGCCCATGGCACTGAGCGGTTGCGCCAGGCGCCTGGCCAGGCGACGGGCGAGCAGGAAGGTCAGCAGCAGCGCCAGCAGCGACAGAATACCGGCCTTGAACAGTATTTCCTGCTGGCGCGTATTGAAGGTGTCGTTGGACATGCCCACCACTACCCGGCCCAGGTAGCCGTCGCCGAGTGCCTTGCCCAAGGGGGGCAGCGCTTGCGCACGGGCAGGTTGGCCCTGCAGGCGGATGGGTGCCTGGAACACCTCGACCTGCGGCGTGCTATGGCCTTGTTCCTTGGGCCGCTCGACATACACCAGAATGTTGTCGTCGCGGTCACGCACTTCAGCGAAACGCACGTCAGGGGTGCCTAGGGTGGCACGCAGCAGGCTTTCCAGCGTGTCGAGGTTGTCGTTGAGCACGCCGTACTCGGTGGCTGGCGCCAACTGGTTGGCGATCAGCTGGCCAATATGACCCTGCTCCAGGCGCAGATCCTGCAGGCGGGTGAAGGTGAGAAAACCGGTCAGCAGCAGGGTCAGCAGCAGGGCAGGGCCAACACTGATCAGCTGAGTGCGGGTGTGAATGTTCCAGCCGCGACGCTGGTTCATGGCTCTACCGTCCCTGGAAAGCGGCGCTGCTGCCTGACGAGAGGCGCAGGGCGGGGGCAAGGGGCTGCCTGTGGGCACGAATCGTCCTTGGCAATTGGGGTCAATCCCGCATGTTAACCGACCCGACGCGCTTTGCCAGCGTCAGGCGCCTGCACTCTGCGGTAATTCTCGTTTGCCCGGCGCTGCAGATGGTCTGCACTGAACTTTTGCCCTGGCCGGGTACTCTCGGCTCCGTATAATGCCCGCAGACCGCCATTACGCATGGCCTCATTCGGAAGACCTATGACACAGCTCCAACCCATTGCTGTACTCGGCGGCGGCAGCTTCGGCACCGCCCTGGCCAACTTGCTGGCGGAGAACGGCCAGCGCGTCCTGCAGTGGATGCGTGACCCCGAGCAGGCCGAGCAGATGCGTCAGAGCGGCGAGAATCCGCGCTATCTGAAGGGCGTCAAGCTGCATGGCGGTATCGAGCCGACCAGTGACCTGAGCGGTGTGCTGCAGCAGGCCGAGCTGGTGCTGGTCGCATTGCCTTCCAGCGCCCTGCGCGACGCCCTGCAACCGGTGGCGGCGCAGTTGGCAGGCAAGATGCTGATCAGCACCACCAAGGGCATCGAGGCCAAGACCTTCAAGCTGATGAGCCAGATTCTCGAAGAGATTGCCCCCGGCGCGCGTATCGGGGTGCTGTCCGGGCCGAATCTGGCCAAGGAAGTGGCCGATCACGCCCTGACCGCCACGGTGATCGCCAGTGAAGATGAAGAACTGTGCCTGCGCGTGCAGCAGGCTCTGCATGGCAGAACCTTCCGCGTCTACGCCAGCGCCGATCGTTTCGGTGTCGAGCTCGGCGGCGCGTTGAAGAACGTCTATGCCATCATGTCCGGCATGGCGGCGGCGCTGGGCATGGGTGAGAACACCAAAAGCATGCTGATCACCCGCGCCCTGGCGGAAATGACCCGGTTCGCGGTCAAGCTCGGCGCCAATCCGATGACCTTCCTCGGCCTCGCTGGTGTCGGCGACCTGATCGTCACCTGTTCGTCACCGAAAAGTCGCAACTATCAGGTCGGCTTCGCCCTGGGCGAAGGCCTCAGCCTGGAAGACGCGGTGCAGCGCCTTGGCGAAGTTGCCGAAGGGGTCAATACGCTCAAGGTACTCAAGGCTCGTGCCGAAGAGCTGGACGTGTACATGCCGCTGGTCGCCGGTCTGCATGCCATCCTCTTCGAGGGGCGTACGCTGGCTCAGGTCATCGAATTGCTGATGCTCGGTGAACCCAAGACCGACGTCGATTTCATCCCCACTGCAGGTTTCTGAACCCGGCAGCCAATCAAGGAGCGTGAGACATGAGTGATGAAAAGCAGGAGTTGGAGCGCGAGTCGATTCTGCTGCGCATTCTGTGGATGGTGATCTTTCTCATCGTCTGGCAACTGGCCGAACTGCTGCTCGGCGCCGTGGTGCTGCTGCAACTGGGTTACCGCCTGTTCTATGGCGCGCCGAACGCCAGCCTGCTGAGCTTTGGCGACAGTCTCAGTCAGTATCTGGCGCAGATCGGTCGTTTCGGCACCTTCAACACCGATGAAAAACCCTGGCCGTTCGCCGACTGGCCGACGCCGCGGGCGTCTGAAGGCGAGACCGCGCACAGTATCCCGCCGGCGCCGCACCCTGTGCGCGACGAGGAGCCCAAGCTGTGAGGTTATGGCTGCTGCGCCATGGTGAGGCCGTGCCGCAGGCGGCCACTGATGCTGCCCGCGAGCTGACCGCCCACGGTCGCCAGGAAGTGCAGCAGGCCGCCGCTCAGCTCGCCGGTCGGCCCCTGACCGCCATCGTCGCCAGCCCCTACGTGCGTGCCCAGCAGACGGCCGAGCTGGTACGCAGCGAGCTGGGGTTCGGCGGCAAGATAAACACCGTGACCTGGCTGACGCCGGACAGTGATCCGCGTGATGCCCTGAAGTATCTCGATGAGCGTGAGCGTGCCGAGGTGCTGCTGGTCAGCCATCAACCGCTTATCGGCGCGCTGGGCGGGCTGCTGGTGCACGGTCATCGCCAGGAGCCGCTGCCCATGCGCACCGCCAGCCTGGCTGAGCTGGAAGGCGATATCCCGGCCGCCGGGCTGATGGAGCTGTTGGCGCTTATCCACCCTCGCTGACTCATCACGCTGTGGCGCCCTGGCGGCGTCACAGGCGTTCCGTCCGATGTAGCGCCGGCATGTGCAAAATGTTCCAGGCGAGAAACATTTCTTAACTTGCGCCTCTTTTGTCTGCGTGGAATATTCAACCAAGCAAGTGCTTGGTCGATTCCTACAAAAACAACAAAGGAGGAAGCCCTGTGGCTGATGCAATCCGTTTGCCGCTCGAGCTGTTTTACGAACGTGAAGCAAGGCACCCGAACAAACGCTACATGGTGCAACCTCTAGGGGGCGGCCAGCTGCTGGAGCTGAGCTGGGCCGACGTGGGCGAGCAGGCGCGCCGCGCAGCCAGCTGGTTGCGTAGCCGTGAACTGCCGCAGGGCAGCCGCATCGCCATCATCTCCAAGAACTGCGCGCACTGGATCGTTGCCGATCTGGCGATCTGGATGGCGGGCCACGTTTCGGTACCGCTGTATCCCAACCTCACCGCCGACTCCATGGGGCAGGTGCTGGAGCATTCCGAAGCAGCCCTGGCCTTTGTCGGCAAGCTCGATGACTGGGCCTCGATGGCACCGGGCCTGCCGCCGGGCTTGCCGACCGTCAGCCTGCCGCTGCATCCGCAGGGCAGCTTCGACTACAGTTGGGATGACCTGCAGCGCAGCGCGCCGATTCAGGATGATCCCAAGCCAGTAGCCAACCAGTTGGCCACCATCATCTACACCTCCGGCACTACCGGCACGCCCAAGGGCGTGATGCACAACTTCTCCAATTTCGGTTTCGCCGCCAGCAACGCCATCAAGCTGTTTGGCGTGGGCGAGGATGATCGACTGATCTCCTACCTGCCGCTGTGCCACGTGGCCGAGCGCATGTTCGTCGAGCTGGCTTCCATCTATGCCGGGCAGACGATCTTCTTCGCCGAGAGCCTGGATACCTTCCTGGAAGACCTCAAGCGTGCGCGGCCGACCGTGATGTTCGGCGTGCCGCGCATCTGGACCAAGTTCCAGATGGGGGTGTACAGCAAGATGCCGGCGCAGAAGCTCGACCGTCTGCTGCGGCTGCCGATCATCGGCCGCTTCATCGGTCGCAAGGTACTCGCCGGCCTCGGCCTGGACGCCATTCGCTATGCGCTGTCCGGCGCCGCGCCAGTGCCCGAGGCGCTGCTCAACTGGTATCGCCGCCTGGGCATGGAGATCCAGGAGGTCTATGGCATGACCGAGAACTGTGGTTATTCGCACGTGTGTCTGCCGGGCAAGTTCAAGCAGGGCTGGATCGGCCAGAACAACCCGGGCGTCGAGGTGCGCATCGGCGAGGATGGCGAAGTCCTGGTGCGCAGCGGCGCGACCATGCAGGGTTACTACAAGGACCCGATCAAGACCGCCGAGACGCTGACTGACGATGGCTTCCTGCGCACTGGCGACAAGGGCGAGCAGGACGCCGAAGGCAACCTGCGTCTTACCGGCCGCATCAAGGAAATCTTCAAGACCAGCAAGGGCAAGTATGTCGCGCCTGCGCCAATCGAGAACCGCATCGGCGAGCACTCGCGTATCGAGCAGGTGTGCGTGGTCGGCGACGGCCTGCCGCAGCCCATAGCCCTGTGTGTGCTATCCGATGTGGGGCGTCAGGAAGCGGCCAATGACAGTCGCGATGAGCTGGAGAACAGCCTCAAGGCCCTGCTCGCCGAGGTCAATGGTCGTCTCGATCACCATGAGCGGCTGCAAGGCCTGGTACTGGTCAAGGAGGTCTGGGCGGTGGAGAACGGTTTCCTGACGCCGACTCTGAAAATCAAACGCGCGGTGATCGAGGGCACTTATGGCGAGCGTTTCGCCGAGTGGCAACAGCGCAGCGAAGCCGTGCTCTGGCACGATTGAGCCTGAATGGGCCGGGTTGACCGGCCCTGTGTTCAACGCACAAGGAACGCCTCCATGGGACTGTGGCAACGAACGCCCGATATCGATGCACTCAACGCGACCTTGAAAAACAGCATCGGTGAGGTGCTGGACATCCGTTTCGAAGCCTTCGACGACGAATCGCTCAGCGCCAGCATGGTGATCGACTCGCGTACCCACCAGCCCTATGGCTTGCTGCACGGTGGCGCCTCGGTGGTGTTGGCGGAAACCCTAGGCTCCACTGCCAGCTACCTGTGCATCGACAGCAGCCGCTTCTACTGCGTCGGTCTGGAGGTCAATGCCAACCATCTGCGCGGTTTGCGCAGCGGGCGTGTGCATGCGGTGGCGCGGCCGGTGCATCTGGGCCGTACCACCCACGTCTGGGACATTCGCCTCAGTGACGACGACGGCAAGGCCAGCTGTATCTCGCGGCTGACCATGGCCATCGTTCCCCTGGGGGATCAGCCCCCGAAACTTTAAGCTTCTGCCTGCAATTTCATCCAAGATTTGCCCGATCCGTGGCGCTACAGTACGCGCCATGGACCAGATCACTCATATCCAAAGCAGCTTGCCCGGCGTGCGCCTGATCGATGCCGAGTACCGTCGCTTCGCCTTTCCCCGGCACTTTCACCTGGAATATCACGTCGGCCTGCTGATACAGGGACAGCATCGCTACGCCTATGGTGGTGAGCGCCGGCATGTCGGGGCGGGGGACGTACTGCTGATGGCGCCGGAAGGTATTCATGACGGCGCCTGTCTGGAGGGCCAGAGTTACCGCATCCGGGTGTTGGCGTTCGATCCCTGCTGGCTGGATGAAGCCAGTCGTACCCTGAGTGACGGGCGTCAGGGCGCGCCACGCTTGACCACCAGCAGTTTGCGTCACCCTCTGCTGGCGCAGCACCTGCAGCGCTTTCATGCGGCGATGCTGGAAGGCTCCAGGCTGGCCCAGGAGGAGGCGCTCTGGCTGGCGCTGGCCCACCTGCTGGAGATGGGCTCGACATTGCGTGTCAGTGAGCCGCAACGCGTCTTCGATCAGCGAACCTGGCAGCAGTTGCGCGACTGGCTGGAGAGCCGCCTGGACGATCCACCCTCGCTGGAGGAAATCGCTGCGTTTTGCGCCATGAGCCCCTGGCAGGCGCTGCGTCGTTTTCGCCAGCACAGCGGTTTGCCGCCGCATCAGTGGCTGACCCAGTTGCGTCTGCAACGAGCGTTGCCCCTGGTGCTGGCGGGTGAGCCCTTGAGCGAGATCGCCTTGCGTCTGGGCTTCTATGATCAGGCGCATTTCTCGCGACTGTTCCGCCGCACTTACGGTCTGCCGCCGGCGCGTCTGCGTCAGGGCTGATTCACCCGCATATCTCACCTTTTTCATTTCCTGGAGATCGCCATGCAGGAGACGTCCGTCTTGCTGTCGCTGGCTGCCGTGTTCGCGGTGGCCCTCATCAGCCCTGGTCCCGATGTGGCACTGGTGGTGCGTACCGCTGTGCATCAGGGGCAGCGTGCAGGTTTGCTCAGTGCGCTAGGCCTGGCCTGCGGCATTCTCCTGCATGGCACCCTGGTGCTCAGCGGTGTGGCCTTGCTGCTCAGTCGTACCGAGTGGCTGTTCGAGCTGGTGCAGGTCGGCGGCGCACTCTATCTGGGTTGGCTGGGTAGCGGCGCGGTGCGTGCCTGGTGGCGTGGCAGTGCCGGCCCGAGGCGGCTGGATGGCGAGCTGACGCCTTCGCTGTTCGGCCCCTGGTTGCGCGGCGTGTTCACCAATCTGGGCAATCCCAAGGCGCTGGTATTCTTCCTGGCGTTGCTCAGTAGCCTGGTACCCGCCGACATGTCGCTGGCCGGCAAGGTGGCCTGTGCCGCGCTGCTGTTCGGCCTGAGCCTGTTCTGGTTCAGCCTGTTGGGGCTGACCCTGAGCCGCCCGCTGATGCGTCAGCGACTGCTACAGGTGGCGCCAACCATCGACTTCGTCTGCGGCCTGGTATTTCTGCTGGTGGCGGGGAGTATCGTCGGACGTCTGCTGCTATAGCCCTGACCATTGCGCCGCCATCAATGGCGGTTACGGTCATTGCCGCGCGTCGGCGACTGCCGGAGAATCCGGGCATATTTGCTTTCTTGAGTTTGATGCATGCCGCAGTCGATCTTCTTCGCTCATGCCAACGGCTTTCCGTCGGCCACCTACGGCAAGCTGTTCGCCGCACTGGTCCCGGATTTTCAGGTGCAACACCTGGAACAGCACGGTCACGATCCGCGCTTTCCGGTCAATGACAACTGGTCGAATCTGGTCGATGAGCTGATCCATCACCTCGAAGGCGGCGACGAGCCGGTCTGGGGCGTCGGCCATTCGCTTGGCGGCGTGCTGCATTATCACGCCGCCTTGCTTCGCCCCGAGCTTTACCGCGGCGTGGTGATGCTCGATTCGCCGGTGCTGACCCTGGCCGACCGCATGGTGATTCGCGCCGCCAAGCGCTTCGGTTTCATCGACCGCATCACCCCGGCCGGCCGCACGCTTGGGCGTCGTGAAGCCTTTGCCAATCTCGTCGAGGCGCGAGACTACTTCGCGGGTAAGAGCCTGTTCAGGCGTTTCGATCCCGAGTGTCTGGACGCCTATATCAGCCATGGCCTGCAACGGGGCGAGCAGGGGCTGCGCCTGAAATTCGATCCGGCCACCGAGATCAGCATCTACCGCAGCGTGCCGCACACCTCACCAGGACTCCCACAACAGTTGGCGGTGCCGCTGGCCATGGTGCGCGGCCGCCATAGCCGGGTGGTGCTACCGCATCATGCGTATCTGCTGCGGCGTATGCCGCGCGCGGAATATCACAATCTGCCTGGCGGCCATATGTTCCCGCTGGAGCGACCACAGGCTACGGCCGAATTGCTGCGTCAGCTGTTCACTCGCTGGGCGGGCAGCCAGGAGCAAACTGCATGAGCGTGGGTTTCGAGGAGGTTCGTCTGAGTCTGCCGCATATCGAGTTGGCAGCTCATCTCTATGGCCCCGAGGATGGTGTGCCGGTTCTGGCCCTGCACGGCTGGCTGGACAACGCTGCCAGCTTCGCGCGCCTGGCACCCAAACTCGAGGGGTTGCGCATCGTCGCTCTGGATTTTGCCGGTCATGGGCATTCCGAGCATCGTTGCGCTGGAGCCGGTTACGCGCTGTGGGATTATGCCTTTGACGTGCTGCAGGTCGCCGAGCAGTTTGGCTGGGAGCGTTTTTCCATTCTCGGCCACTCCATGGGCGCGATCACTGCGGTGTTGCTGGCGGGGGCAATGCCGGAGCGGATTGCGCGCCTGGCCCTGATCGACGGTCTGGTGCCCTATACCGGTGAAGCCGAGCAGGCGCCTGAAAAACTCGGTGAAGCCTTACGCGCCAGGCAGAAGCTCAATGACAAGCGCAAACCGGTGTACGCCGAGATGGCGCGCGCGGTCGAGGCGCGTATGAAGGGTGTCGGCGCGGTCAGCCGCGAAGCTGCGGAGCTACTGGCTCAGCGCGGGCTGATGCCGGTGCCGGGCGGCTACACCTGGCGTACCGACAGCCGCCTGACCCTGCCGTCGCCGCTGCGTCTGAGCTGGGCGCATGCCCAGGCGTTCGTTCGCGCGCTGCAATGTCCGGTCAGTCTGGTGCTGGCGGAGCAGGGCATGATGGGGGCGCAGGCGGCCGTGCGGACCTTGCTGCAGGAGCTGCCGTTCGAGGTACACCGTCTGCCCGGTGGGCATCACCTGCATCTGGATGATGAGGCCGGTGCACAGCTCGTAGCGGATTGTTTCAATCCATTCCTGCGCTTGCCTTGACTTGCCTGCGGCCGTGGGGAAAGGTGTGGCGGTCTGCCATGGAGGATCGCATGATCGACCCGTTAAAAGTCGCCACTCGCTGTACAGCAAGCTCACCCGTCGCGTTTTTTCAGTGGACCGCCACCTTATGAAAGGGGCTGTGCAGTTTTTTTCTGCGGTGCTTGCCACGGTCTGCAGCGGGGCCGTACTGGCGGCCGATGTGCCTGGCAGTCGCGATCTCGAGGTACTGCCGCGGTTTCCTGCCAGTCACATCGTCGCGTTCAAGGAAGCGCCCGATGTCGAGCGTATCTATCCGCAAGGCTCCATTCGCCGCATCAGCGGGCGGTTGCGCTATGAGCGGGAGATTCTCGTGCAGGGCAAGCACAGTGCGGTGACCTACGAGCTGCCACGCACCCACAGCGCCGATCAGGTGTTCACCGCGGCGCGCGAAGCGCTGCTGGAAAAGGACGCCGAGCTGCTCTACTGGTGCCAGGGCCGTGAGTGTGGTGCGAGTAGCCTGTGGGCCAACTCGGTATTCGGCAATGCCACGCTATATGGCTCTGACGACCAGCAGGCCTATGCCTTGTTACGCCTGGCCGAGCCGAATCACGAGAGTCTGCTGGTGCTATACAGCATCACTCGTGGTAATCGCCGTGCTTACCTGCATGTCGAGCAACTGGATGCCGAAGCCCCTCTAGGCGTGTTGCTGCCGACGCCGGCGACCTTGCTGCGTCAGTTGCGCGCCGATGGGCAACTGAAACTGCCCGATGAAGCCAAGGCCGACAGCGCCTGGGTCGAGGTGCTGGCGCGCAGCCTGAACCTCGACAGCACCCTGCGCGTCAGCCTCGCCGGCAGCCAGGCCGAGGCCTGGCGCGAGGCGTTGATCGAGCAGCGCGTGCGCGAAGCGCGCCTGGAGTTGGGTGAGAGCTCGGATGAAACACTGAGCGTGCGTTTGTTGCGTTAAGCTATCGTTGGCAATCGTCTGTGACAAAGCGCCCGTAAGGGCGCTTTGTCGTTTCGTCGAAGGGAGTCTCGCTTGATGGCCACTAATGATCGTCTGCTGGTGCAGATTCTTCTGCTCGGCCTGCTGGCTGCCAGCCTATGGGTGCTTGCGCCATTCTGGTCGGCGCTGTTCTGGGCCGCCGTGTTGGCCTTTGCCAGTTGGCCGCTGATGCGTCTGCTGACGCAATTGCTCAGAGGGCGGCTGTCACTGGCGGCGGGTATTCTCACCTGTGGCTGGGTGATCCTGGTGGCGGGGCCGCTGATCTGGCTGGGCTTCAACCTGGCCGATCACATCAAGGATGCCAATGCGCTGATCAAGGGGCTGCAGGTCGAGGGGTTGCCGCCACCGCCGGCATGGCTGGCAGGCCTGCCGCTCGTGGGGGAGCGTCTGGCTGCCTTGTGGCTGACCATCGATCAGCAGGGCGCGGCCTTCTTCGCTTCCCTGCGGCCTTATCTCGGTCAGGTCGGCAACTGGTTGCTGGCACGCAGTGCGCAGCTCGGCGGCGGCATGCTGGAGCTGGGTCTGAGCCTGGTGCTGGTGTTCTTCTTCTACCGCGACGGGCCTCGCCTGGCAGTGTTCGTTCATGGCCTGTTGGAGCGTCTGATCGGCGAGCGAGCCGATCATTACCTGGAGCTGGTCGCTGGCACCGTGCAGCGGGTGGTCAATGGCGTGATCGGCACTGCTGCGGCCCAGGGCCTGCTGGCGCTGATCGGCTTCTGGATCGCTGGCGTGCCGGGGGCGATCGTGCTGGGTATTCTTACCTTCGTTCTCAGCCTGGTGCCGATGGGACCGCCGCTGGTGTGGATTCCCGCCACTGCCTGGTTGGTATGGCAGGGCGACTACGGTTTTGCCCTGTTCCTCGGCGTCTGGGGCATGTTCGTCATCAGCGGCGTGGACAACATTCTCAAACCCTACCTGATCAGCCGTGGCGGCAACCTGCCGCTGGTGGTGGTACTGCTTGGCGTGTTCGGCGGCTTGCTGGCGTTCGGCTTCATGGGCCTGTTCCTCGGCCCGACTCTGCTGGCGGTGGCCTACAGCCTGCTCAGCGATTGGGTGGCGGACAAGACACCACCGGCCGAAGCCGTGGTCGACAAACCACTGCCGGGCGAGGAACCACGCGGCTGATCAGCCGCGTTCGCTTTCGTACTTGTCGAGGGTGTCGCGAGCGATCTGCCGACCCAGCATGATCAGCTCCGGCGCCTTGTAGAACTCGAAGAAGCGGCAGGCGCGCTTGGGTACGTTGATCAGGATGTCCGGTGGGTAGCCGGCGATCTTGTATTGCGCCAGCGAAGTCTGCATCACCTCGAAGCTCTGGTTGACCAGCTCCAGCAATGATGCCGGCCCGCTGAATTCGGCTACCCGCGAGCCGCTGGCGGATTTCGGCGCAGGTTCATCATCTTCTTTGCGGCTAGGCGCCGCGGCCGGGCCGATGTCATCGGCGAGCCGCTGCTGCTCGGCGAGCAACAGGGTTTCGTCCTCGCTCTTGCGGCGAAAACTGGGCAGACGCGAGCCGAGTGACGTCATCAACTGGTCGATGCGCCCCTTGAGGGCCGCGGGGCGTTCGATCACCGGCAACTGGTAGTGATTCTGGTTGGTGGCGTTGAGGTTGACCGCGATGATCAGGTCGCAGTGGCTGGAGACCACCGGGACGATTGGCAGCGGGTTGAGCAGGCCACCGTCGACCAGCATGCGCTTGCCTTGGATGACCGGCGTGAACAGGCTGGGAATCGCTGCCGAAGCGCGCATCGCCTGGTGCAGGCAGCCTTCCTGGAACCAGATTTCCTGCTGGTTGGTCAGGTCGGTGGCGACGGCGGTGAAAGGGATGGCGAGGTTTTCGATGTCCACCTCGCCAACGATCTCCTGAATGCGCCCGAATACCCGTTCACCGCGAATGGCGCCGAGGCGGAAGCTGACGTCGAGCAGGCGCAATACATCGAGATAATCCAGGCTTTCCGTCCATTCACGGTATTCGCGCAGCTTGCCGGCAGCGAAAATACCGCCTACCACCGCGCCCATCGAGCAGCCGGCGATGCAGCCGATTTCGTAACCGCGCTCCTGCAACTCCTCGATCACACCGATGTGCGCATAGCCGCGCGCACCTCCCGAGCCCAGTACCAGCGCCACTTTCTTGCTCATTGACCGATTCCCCCTGTGAAGCTCCGACCTTACTCGCGCTAGAGGGCTGAGCCAAGGCAGTCTTTGCTAGAATCCGCCGCCAGTTATCGCGGTGAGAGAAAAACCATGAGCGAACCCATTCGTTTGACCCAGTACAGCCACGGCGCCGGCTGCGGCTGCAAGATTTCGCCGAAGGTGCTTGAGGTGATTCTCGCTGGCAGCGGCGCGCAGAATCTCGATCCCAGACTCTGGGTGGGCAATGCCTCGCGCGATGATGCGGCGGTATACGCCATCGACGAAGAGCGTGGCGTGGTCTCTACGACCGACTTCTTCATGCCGATCGTCGACGATCCCTACGACTTCGGCCGTATCGCCGCGACCAATGCGATCAGCGACATCTACGCCATGGGCGGTGAACCGCTGATGGCCATCGCCATCCTCGGCTGGCCGGTCAACGTGCTGGCCCCGGAAGTGGCGCGCGAAGTGATCCGCGGTGGCCGCGCCGTGTGTGATGAAGCCGGCATCCCGCTGGCGGGCGGTCACTCGATCGATGCGCCGGAACCGATTTTCGGCCTGGCCGTGACCGGCCTGGTGAGCAAGGCCAACATGAAGCGCAACGATACCGCCACGGCTGGTTGCAAGCTGTACCTGACCAAGCCCCTGGGCATCGGTATCCTCACCACGGCGGAGAAGAAGACCAAGCTGCGCGATGCGGACGTTGGCCTGGCGCGTGACTGGATGTGCACCCTGAACAAGCCCGGCAGCCGCTTTGGCAAGCTCGCCGGCGTGCGCGCGATGACCGACGTCACCGGCTTCGGCCTGCTTGGCCACCTGGTGGAAATGGCCGATGGCAGTGGCCTGAGTGCCCGTGTCGAGTTCGCCCGAGTGCCGCGTCTGGAGAGTGTCGAACACTATCTGGAGCAGGGCTGCATACCCGGTGGCACCTTGCGCAATTTCGACAGTTACGGCGACAAGATCGCGCCGCTGCCTGAGCTGGCCAAGCTGCTGCTGTGTGACCCGCAGACCAGCGGTGGCTTGCTGATTGCCGTGGCGCCGGAGGGCGAGGCCGAGTTCCTTGCCGTGGCCGCCGAGCTGGGGCTGGATCTGACGGCCATCGGTGAGATGGTCGAGCGACAGCGTTACGCGGTCGAGGTGTTCTGATGCGCGACAACTGCACCGACTACCGCGATCTGTTCCTGCATGACCGGGCGATGATGGATACCCGTGCGCCGGTCGAATTCCACAAAGGCGCCTTTCCCGGCGTGATCAATTTGCCGCTGATGACCGACATCGAGCGGCAAAAGGTTGGCACCTGCTACAAGCAGCAAGGCCAGCAGCCTGCAATCGAGCTGGGCCATCAACTGGTCAGCGGCCAGACCAAGGCCGAGCGCATCGAGGCTTGGGCCGCCTTTGCCAAGGCCAACCCTGACGGTTACCTGTACTGCTTTCGCGGTGGCCTGCGCTCGCAGATCGTCCAGCAATGGCTGAAAAGCGAGGCGGGCATCGACTATCCGCGCGTGGTTGGTGGCTACAAGGCCATGCGCACCTTCCTGTTGCAGACCACCGAAGAGGCCGTGCAAGCGTGCGATTTCGTGCTGGTGGGCGGGATGACCGGCACCGGCAAGACCGAGGTGAT
The DNA here is from genome assembly GCF_017167985.1 of Ectopseudomonas toyotomiensis. Taxonomy (NCBI): domain Bacteria; kingdom Pseudomonadati; phylum Pseudomonadota; class Gammaproteobacteria; order Pseudomonadales; family Pseudomonadaceae; genus Ectopseudomonas; species Ectopseudomonas toyotomiensis. Next base: position 4,601,909 of record NZ_CP070505.1, read on the forward strand.
CAGCCAGCTGAACAACAGCCTGGACCTGGAAGCGCACGCCAATCACCGAGGCTCCAGCTTCGGCAAGCGCGCCACTGGCCAACCCGAGCAGATCGATTTCGAGAATGCTCTGGCCATCGATATGCTCAAGCGCCGTGCCGCGGGACAGCAGCAGTTCGTGCTGGAAGATGAGGCGCGTCTGATCGGCCGCTGCTCCTTGCCATTACCGCTGTATCAGGCGATGCAGCACCACCCGCTGGTGTGGCTGGAGGACAGTGTGGCCAACCGTGTGGAGCGGATTCTGCAGGCCTACGTGGTCGAGTTGTGTGCCGAGTTCGTTGCAGCCCAGGGTGCCGAGGCAGGCTTCACCGCCTTCGCCGCGCGCTTGCGTGAGAGCCTGGCCAATATCACTCGTCGCCTGGGTGGCGAGCGGTACCAGCGCCTGGCTGCGATCATGGAGCAAGCGCTGCAGGAGCAGCAGGTCGATGGCCGGGTAGATACGCACCGCGGCTGGATCGAGGCTTTGCTGGTCGAGTACTACGATCCTATGTACGTGTTCCAGCGCGAGAGCAAATCCGGGCGGATTGAATTCGCCGGGGAGCAGCAGGCTGTGGTGGAATACCTGCGTAAGCGAAACGGCGGGTGAGGTGGCACTTTCCTTCTGCCGTAGCGTCATAGACTGGGCCAACCCGTAGTCATATCCGTTCGAGGAGTGTGGTCGATGAAACACTGGATCTGTTTACCGCTGCTTGCGGTGGTGCTCACCGGCTGCGCCGGCAAGACCGTCTACCGTGAGACCTGTGCCAATCAACTGGATGCCGCCTGGAAAGAGCTGAGCATTGCCGAGGCCGAGGGTTTCGCTGGTACGGTGAGCTATTCCAAGGCGCTTTCGCTGCTTACCGCTGCCAAGACCCAGCAGCAGTTCGAAGCCTACGAAGGCTGCACCAGCAAGGCCGAGCGTGCGCGCTTTTACATCCGCGAATCGCGAGCGGGGCGTTGATGCAGCTCGATTTCTCCGATCTGAGCCCGCTCGAGGCTTATCGCTGGCTGGCTTCCACTGTCACGCCGCGGCCTATCGCCTGGGTCTCGACCCGTTCCGCCGAGGGCGTGGCCAATCTGGCGCCGTTCAGCTTCTTTCAGGTGATCAGTGACAACCCGCCGACCTTGCTGGTCAATGTCAACACCCGCGACGATGGCAGCCTCAAGGACAGCCTGCGCAATGCCCAGGCCAGCGGCGAGTTGGCGATTCAACTGGTCAGCTTCGCTCAGGCCGAGGCGATGAATGCCAGTGCCGCGATCCTGCCTCATGAGGTCAGCGAATTTGCCCATTGCGCCATTGCCAGCCAGCCGTGCGAGCGCATCGACGTGCCGCGAGTCGTCGGCGCCCCGGTGACCTTCGAATGCCGTGTGACGCAAATCCAGCCCTATCCGGCGCAGCAACCCAATTGTCATCTGATCTTCGCCGAAGTGTTGCTGGCGCATATCGATGACGCAGTGCTCACCGAGCAGGGGCGCATCGACCCGCTCAAACTCGATCTGGTGGGTCGCCTCGGTGGCAGTGCCTATTGCCGCACACGGGACCTTTTCCAGATGCAGCGACCCTGAACCCGTTCTGAAAACGACGTCCAGTTAGCTCTCCCGGCCATCTTGCTGTCTGCTGGCTTGTCGCCAGTAGCGCTGCGCTCCTATGTTCCAGAATTCGGGGCTGGCTGCAGTAGGCAGGGGGATGTCATGGGTGGCTCATTGAGCAAGCGGCTGGCCAGTCTGAGCACGGCCAGCAAGTTGATGCTGGGTTTTGCTCTGGTCTTGATTCTGACCGCTCTGGTGGCTGTTACCGGTTTGCTGGCGTTGCGTGAAGTCAGTGCTGGCGCTGAGCTGCAGCAGCGCATGAGCGTGCTCGGCGAGCAGGTGCTGCGCATGCGTCAGAGCGAGCAGGCGTTCGCGCTGAGTGGCGATAGTCAGCACGCCGAGCATCTGGCCGAACAGGCCGAGGCGATTCTGCAGGCCGGGCAGACACTGCAAGGTGAGCTCGACAGCGATACGGCCGCGATTCTGGCGCAGGTCGAGCCTGCACTGGCCGACTACCGCAGCGCTTTTGCCCGCTACGTTGAACTCACCGACAACATGCAGCTGTCCCTGCAAGCCGCCGACTGGCTGGTGGTCAGCGCGGCCAACAGCCTGGATCTGCTGCAGGAGGGGCTGGCCGAGGATGGTGTGGACCTGCTCAAGAGCTCCCAAGGCGAGCAGGGCGGTGATTCGGTCCTGCAGGCCGGTAAGGTCGGCAAGATTCATCAACTGCTGTTGCAGGCGTTGGATCAGGCACGCCAGCGCCTGGAGGCCAGCCGGCGCAGCGATAGCAATGAACAGGCGGAAATTGCCCAGGCAGGCGAGGCGCAAGCCCTGGCGGCCGAGTTGCGCGATGCGCTGGACGATCCCGGCTATGCCGCGGTGCTCGGCGAGGTGGTGGTCAACGTCGATTCCTTCAATGAGCGCCTGAAGGAATACGCCGCCCAGTTGCAGCAACAAAAACAGGTATACGGGCAGCTGGTCGCTCAGGTCGAGCAGTTGCTGCAGCGGGTCGAGCTGGCCCTGGACACGCAACGCCAGGCCATGCATGCCGAGCGTCAGGCCAGCAGCGGTCTGATCATCCTGGCGGCGGCGCTGGCGCTGCTTTTCGGTCTTGGCGCGGCGATCATGATCAGCCTGGCCATCGTGCGTCCGCTCAAGCGCGTGATCGGCCTCGCCGAATCCATTGCCAGTGGCGACCTCAGCGTACGTATCGAACAGGATCGGCGCGATGAAATCGGTCAACTGCTCGCTGCCATGCAAGGGATGTCCGCCAACCTGCGCGATATGGTCGGCCGCCTGCAGGGTGGTGTGGCGCAGATTTCCAGCTCCGCCCAGACCCTCTCGGCAACTGCCGAGCAGACGCGCCAGGGCGTCAATGGTCAGAAGCTGGAGACCGATCAGGTCGCCACCGCCATGAGTCAGATGACGGCCACGGTGCACGAGGTGGCACGCAATGCCGAGGCCGCAGCAGCTTCCACCGAACAGGCTGACCAGCGTGTCGGTGCCGGAAGCCAGGTGGTGCGCCAGACCCTGCAGCGCATCGAGCAATTGGCTCGCGCCATGGATGCCACTACCGAGAGCATTCAGCGCCTGAGCCAGGACACTCAGCGTATCGATGCCGTACTCGACGTGATCAAGAGCGTAGCCGAGCAGACCAATTTGCTGGCGCTCAACGCGGCCATCGAAGCGGCGCGCGCCGGAGAGCAGGGGCGTGGTTTTGCGGTGGTCGCCGATGAGGTGCGGGCGTTGGCAAAACGCACTCAGCAATCCACGGCGGAAATCGAGTCGCTGATCGCGGCCTTGCGCGAGGGTAGTCGCCGCGCGGTGACGGACATGGAGCAGAGCGCCAGCCTGGTGAACCTCACGGTTGGCGACGCCAACCAGACCGAAGGCGCCCTGGCGGCCATTGCCGAGGCGGTGAGCCTGATCTCGGAGATGAATCAGCAGATCGCTGCTGCGGCTGAGCAGCAGACCGCCGTGGCCGAGGAAATCAACCGCAGCGTCACCTCGATCCGCGATATTGCCGATCAGTCAGCCACGGCCATGGACGAAACTGCCGCGTCGAGCATTCAGCTGGCTGAGCTGGGGCGTGAGCTGCAGGGTATGGCGGGGCACTTTCGCCTGACATAGCGTCTGCCCTCACAGTTTCGTGAGCAAACTTTGCATAGCGCTATGCCACGCCCCGGCGCCCCAGTAGCATCGACGTTCTGCATAAGGAGCGAATGATGCGAAGTAAACTGGATACCTGTCTCGACTCGGTCAATCAGGTGTTGCTGGGCAAAGAGGCGCAGGTACGCCTGGCGCTGACCTGCCTGCTGGCGCGCGGTCACCTGTTGATCGAAGACCTTCCGGGCATGGGCAAGACGACCCTCAGTCATGCCCTGGCACGGGTGCTGGGGTTGAGCTTTCAACGCATCCAGTTCACCTCCGACCTGTTGCCCGGAGATATTCTCGGCACCTCGGTGTTCGACAAGGACAGCGGGCAGTTCGTCTTTCATCCGGGGCCGATCTTCGCCGAGCTGGTGCTGGCCGATGAAATCAACCGCGCCACGCCGAAGAGTCAGAGCGCGCTGCTGGAAGCCATGGAAGAAGGCCAGGTGACCATCGAGGGCGCGACGCGGCCGCTGCCCGAGCCATTTTTCGTCATCGCCACGCAGAACCCGGTCAGCAGTGGCGGCACCTTCGCCTTGCCCGAATCCCAACTCGATCGTTTTCTCATGCGTCTGTCGCTGGGCTATCCGGCGCAGGCTGCGGAACGGGCGTTGCTGCTGGGCGATGCCCGGCGTGATCTGTTGCCGCGCATGGAATCCGTTCTCGACCATGCCGAACTGGCCCGCTTGCAGGCGCAAGTGCCCAAGGTGCGTGCCAGTGATGCGCTGATCGACTACGTGCTGCGCCTGGTCGAGGCGACGCGCAGTCAGCCGCAATTCGCCTGGGGCTTGTCGCCACGTGCCAGTCTGGCGTTGCTGGCCGCTGCACGGGCCTGGGCTTTGCTGGCCGAACGTGACTACGTCATTCCCGAAGATGTGCAAGCGGTGCTGCCATCAGTGGTGGGGCATCGTCTGCGCGAGCGCGCTGACCCCACCGGTCACGGTGGCGGCAGTCTGGTGCAATGGCTGCTGCGCGAAGTGCCGGCACTCTGATGCGTGCAGCGCTGAAGCCGCTCTGGCGGCGTTGGTTGGCCAGGCGTATTCCTCCAGCGGCCAGCGTGCGCCTGAATCAGCGGCGCATTTTCATTCTGCCCAGCCGGGTGGGGGCGGTTTTTGCCGTGGCTCTGCTGCTGATGCTGCTGGTGGGCATCAATTACCAGAACAGCCTGGCCTATGGCCTGACCTTCCTGCTGGTATCGGTGTTTGTCGTCACCATCCTGCATACCTACCGCAACCTGGCCGGGTTGGTGCTCAAGGCGGGTGGCGGTGGTGCGGTGTTCGTCGGCGAGCATGCGCGTTTTCGCGTGCGCCTGGAGAGCCCTGAGCGTGAGCGCCAGGCCGTGGCGCTGGGCTGGCCACCGTCTGATCTGGTGGTGCGCGACGTACCGCGCCAGGGACAGACCGAAGTGGATCTGAGCCAGCCAGCCGTGCGACGTGGCTGGCTGCGACCCGAGCGTCTACGGGTGGAAAGCCGTTTTCCGCTGGGCTTGCTGGTGGCCTGGAGCTGGGTCGATCTGGATCAGGCGGTGCTGGTCTACCCGCGGCCGCTGGAGGGGGAGCTGCCGATGTCGGCGGGCCTGGGCGACGAGGAGGAGGAAGAGGGCATGCGTGCCCGCGGCCAGGGCGCCGATGATTTCCAGGGCCTGCGCGAGTATCAACCAGGCGACTCGAAACGGCGCCTGGACTGGAAGGCCTATTCACGTGGCCAGGGCTTGCTGGTCAAGGATTTCGCCATGCTCAGCGGCCGCGATCTATGGCTGGACTTCGACAGCCTGGGTGGCGACAGCGAAATGCGTTTGTCGCTGCTCTGCCACTGGGTGCTGCAATTTACCGAGCGGCAACAGGCGTTCGGCCTGCAACTGCCCGGGCAGGTAATCGCTCCGGATTATGGTGAGGGTCATCGCGATGCCTGCCTGCGCGCCCTGGCGTTGTTCGGAGCGCGCGCATGAGCAGCCTGCCGGGTATCCCGAGGATCGCCCTGACCTGGTTGTTGGTCGCCCAGGTGCTGGTGATCGTGCCGCACCTGGTGCATCTGCCGCTGTGGATGATCGCCCTATGGCTGGGCGCTGCCGGTTGGCGTGTACAGATCTTTCGCATGCGGGCGCGCTATCCCAATGGCTGGGCCAAGGGCGGTCTGGTGCTGCTGGTGCTGGCGGGCATCCTGCTTTCGCGCGGCACGCTGGTGGGGCTGGATGCCGCGTCGGTGCTGCTGATCGCCACCTTCACTCTCAAGCTGCTGGAGATGCGCACGCGGCGTGATGCGCTGGTGCTGATCTTCCTCGGTTTCTTCTGCGTGGTGACCGCGTATCTGTTCGAGGACGGCATTCTTGCCGCGCTCTACAGCCTGCTGCCGGTCACGGCGCTGCTGACCGCGTTGGTCGGCCTGCAGCACAGTGGATTTGCCGAACGGCCCTGGCCGCCCCTGCGCCTGGCAGGTGGCCTGGTGCTGCAAGCGGTGCCGCTGATGCTTCTGCTGTTCGTGTTCTTTCCGCGCATGGGGCCGTTGTGGTCGCTGCCACTGCCCAGCGACAAGGGCGTCACCGGCCTGTCGGACAGCATGGAGCCGGCTGATATCGCCGAACTCAGTCGCTCCTCGGCACTGGCCTTTCGCGCCAGTTTCGAGAGTGAAGTGCCGCCCAGAGGGCAGCTGTACTGGCGTGCTCTGACGCTGGAGCGCTTCGATGGCAGGCGCTGGTCGCAGTCCGGTTATGCTGATGTTCCGCTGGCTCCGCAGTGGAGCAAGGCCGGCGAGCCGCTCGATTACAGCATCATCATGCAGCCCAGCGGCAAGCGCTGGTTGTACGCCCTGGATGTCGGCGAGATGGCGCAGGGCAGTGGGCGGATGATGAACGACTTCCGTTGGCAGAGGCTGCGTCCGGTGGATCGACCCCTGCTGTACCAGGTGCGCTCCTGGCCCGAGGCCATGCGGGAGGCGCAGGCCGAACCGCCAGGTATCCGACAAGCGCTGCAATTGCCCCAGCAGGGTGATCCGCGCAGTCGCGCCTGGGCGGCTGAACTGAAGGAGCAGCATCCGCAGAGCGACGCATTGGTGGCGGCAGTGCTGCAGCATTTCAACCGTGAACCCTACGTGTACACACTGCGTCCGCAGCCTCTGGGCAGCGACAGCATCGACGATTTCCTGTTCAACACCCGGCGTGGTTTCTGCGCACACTATGCCGGCGCCATGACCTTCGTGCTGCGTGCTGCGGGTATTCCCGCGCGGGTGGTCGCCGGTTATCAGGGCGGCGAGCTCAATCCCAATGGCAACTACATCCAGGTACGTCAGTTCGACGCCCACGCCTGGGTCGAGTACTGGCAGGCGGGCCACGGCTGGCGCAGCGTCGATCCGACTTTTCAGGTAGCGCCGGAGCGTATCGAGCAAGGGCTGGAAGAGGCCTTGGCCGAAGAGGATGGTTTTCTCGACGATCAACCCTTCTCGCCACTGCGCTACCGCGAACTGGCCTGGCTCAATCAGCTGCGCATGAGTTGGGAAAATCTCAATTACGGTTGGCAGCGCTGGGTGCTGGGGTACCAGGGTGAGCAGCAGCTGAAACTGCTGCAGAACTGGTTCGGCAGTCTCGATTGGCAGCGTCTGGCGCTCGTTCTGGTGGGCACTGGAGTGCTTGTGATTGGCTTGCTGGCGCTGTGGTTGCTCAAGCCCTGGCAGCAACGGCCTGATTCGCAACGCCAGGCGTTTCGCAAGTTCGAGCGGCTGCTGGCGCGCCATGACGTGCGCCGAGAAGCGGGTGAGGGCGCACGCTCCTTCGCGTTGCGTGCTGCGCAGCAGTTGCCTGAGCAGGCGGCGCAGATCGAGACATTTGCCCGTTGTTTCGAGCAGCAGCGTTATGCCGGTGGGCCAGCTTCGCGTGATGCCCTGCGGCAGGCATTGAGTGATTTGCGCAGAGCATTACCCTGGCGCCTGTCGCGTTAGCGACCATTGGTCACTTGTTTGAGTGGAGATCGAACATGAGCGATTTCATCGAACATTGTTTGGCGCGTGTCCTGGCTTTGCAGGTGCGACTGTATGCCTGCCAGGCGCGGCTGGCCGACTGCACTGACACCGAGGCCTTGCACGACCTGCGCATCGCCCTGCGGCAATTGCGCAGCCTGTTGCGTCCGCTGCGCGGTCTGCCGGCTGTGGATGCTCTGGAGCAGGGAGCCGCAGTGCTGGGCCGCCTCAGTGGGCCGCTGCGTGATCGTGAGGTGTTGGTGGCCGAGCTGACGCGTCTGGGCCTGGTGCATCTGGCGCCTGCCGATGAAGCGCAGCGCGCCGCAGGTTACGTTGCCATTGCCAGCAGTCGCGAGTTGGCCGACCTGATGCTGTTGCTCGACGGCTGGCCGGCGAATTGGCGTGAAGCGGCCAGGCAAGGCCAATTGAACGATGTGGACAAGCGCATCCGGCGCCGCCTGCGGCGTCAGCAACGACAACTGGCCCGCGCGTTACGCGATCCGGCGCATGACCGCCATCGCCTGCGCCTGCTGATCAAACGTGTGCGCTACGCTGCTGAAACCTACCCGGCACAAAGTCGTTTGAGCAAGGCGGCGCAGCTCAGGCTCAAACGTGCGCAAAGTGCCCTTGGCGACTGGCACGATCACCTGCAATGGCTGGCGCAGGCCGATGCGCTGGCGTCGCTGGGCCCTTGCCGGGCAATCTGGCTGCAGGCTCAGCAGGCGGCCGAGCAACGTGCTGATGGAGCTTTGCTGGCGCTGTATGGCGATTTTCCCAGCGTGGGATAAGGTGACATTTTCGCCGCAAATATGACCGAATAGCCGTTGTTGCGGGCTATCGTTCAGTTACTGCCATCCCCTAAGATCATCGCCATCGATGAATGCCGAGGTGCGTATGATCTTTTCCGAAATGCTCGAAGCGGTGCGCCGCGATGCCGATGCCGTGGTGATCCCGGCCGAATGGGGGCAGGGGCGCGCCAGTTTCGGCGGTCTGGTGGCGGCTCTGGCGTTCGAGGCGATGCGTGCCAAGGTGCCGCAGGACCGACCGGTGCGCTCGTTGGCCATCACCTTCGTCGGGCCGGTGGCGCCGGATGTTCCTGTCAGTTTTCAGGCCGAGGTGCTGCGCGAGGGCAAGGCGGTCAGCCAGATGTCCCTGCGTGCAGTTCAGGATGGCCAGGTGGTGACCGTGGTGCAGGGCAGCTTTGGCGCATCGCGTCCTTCGACGATTGCCGTAGAGGCACTTGCCGCGCCGCAGATCACGCCGGTCGAGCAATGCCAGGAGTTGCCCTACGTACGCAATGTCACGCCGGAGTTCACCCGCTTCCTGGCCATGCGTTGGGGGATTGGCGGCATGCCTTTCAGCAACACGCCGTCGCGGCAGATGGGCGGCTGGGTGCGCTTGCGCGGTGAGCACGAGCCGCAGGCGCTCAGCGAGGCGCATGTGCTGGCACTGGTCGACGCCTGGCCACCTGCGGTGCTGCCGTATCTGAAAAGCCCGGCGCCGGGCAGCTCGCTGACCTGGACCATCGAGTTCGTCCAGCCGCTACACACCCTCAACAGCGAAGACTGGTGCCTGTATCGCGCGGATATCGAACATGCCCGCGATGGTTACGGGCACGTGGCGGCGGCGATGTGGACACCTGCAGGTGAGCTGATTGCCTTGAGTCGGCAGACCGTGACCGTATTTGCCTGATTCAATGGCGCCGGCGTTGGCGCCAGGCGCGCCACCACGCGCCGCTGAATAGAAAGCGCGGAAACGTCACGCACTGCTCCAACAGCAGACGCTTCAGCGCATCGCTCTTGCTGGCGAAGGGTTCCGCAGGCTGTTGTTCCAGTCTGTGGCCGTGAGCTTGCAGCGCCACGGAGGCGATCAGGCCGATGCTGCCCAGTGCCAACGGCACGAACCGCAGATGCCAGAGGCCGGTCAGCAGCAGTATCAGCGACAGCAGGAACAGCGGCACGGCGATCAGGTGCAGCAGCAGATTCGTAGGATGCCGATGCTGGCTGGCGTAATGGCGCCATTGCCAGGCCAGCAGGTTGGGGTGGCGTTTGCTCATGGAACGATCCTCGGCTCAATGAGACGAGTCTAGGATCGCCGCCCATGCAGAGCGAATTGCTCCTGGCTATGGCGCAGATAGGCTTATGCCTAAAGGGCCACCTTCACAGGCGCAACTGGCCGATGGCCTTGTTCAGCTCGCCTGCCAGCTGGGCGAGTTGCTGACTGGTGGCGGCCGATTCGAGGGTCTGGCCAACGGTCTGTTCGGTGACGTCGCGAATGCCCACCACCGAGCGGCTCATTTCTTCGGCCACCTGGCTCTGCTGTGTGGCGGCCACGGCGATCTGTGTATTGCTGTCGCGCATCAGCGCCACGGCGGCGGTGATCGCCGCCAGCGACTCGCCGGCTTCTTGCGCCAGTTGTACGCAATGGTTGGCGTTCTCCGAGCTTTCGCGCATGAACTCTACGGCGTCGCGGGTGCCGCCTTGCAGGTTGCCGATCATCTGGGTGATTTCGTCGGTGGACTCCTGCACGCGCTTGGCCAGGTTGCGTACCTCGTCGGCGACCACGGCGAAACCGCGGCCCATTTCACCGGCGCGGGCGGCCTCGATGGCCGCATTGAGGGCGAGCAGGTTGGTCTGTTCGGCGATGCCGTGAATCACACCGACCACGCGGCTGATGTGCTGGCTGTCTTCGGCCAGGCGCTCGATGCTGGCGGCGCTCTGGCCCACACCTTGCGACAGGGCCGCGATGGATTGCTCGACCCGTTCGACCACCTGCTGGCCTGCGCGCGCTAGCTGATCGGCATTGAGCGACTGATCGCGGGTGGTGCCAGCGTGATCGGCGATATGCTGCACGGTCGCCGACATCTCGTTGATCGCGGTGGCGGCCTGGTCGGTTTCACTTTGCTGGCTGAGCATGCCCTGGCGCACGGCCCCCATGCGCTCGGCCATATCGCGGGTGCCACTGTTCAGCTCGCCAGCCACCTGGCCGACGGTGCCGACCACGCGCTGATAGCCGGCTTGCATGGCGTTGAAGGCGGCAGCCATCTGACCGACCTCATCACGGCTGCTCAGCGGTACGCGCAGGGACAGGTCGCCGCTGCGCTCGGCTTGCAGTATCACGTCCTTGAGGGTGTTGAGGTGGCTCAAGAGAAAGCGGATCAACAGCTGCGAGGCAGCCAGCAGCAACAGCATCAACACGGCGACTGCGATGGCGTAGGTCAGTGCGTGCTGGGCGAACAGGTCGAGCAGGCTGGGCGCGCGCGCCATGATTGCCAGAGTGCGCCCATCGCTGAGGGTGACACGCTGCGCGCCGATCACCGGCGAGTCGCCGAACCGGGCGTCATGCTTCACTGCCTGCCAACCACTGGCGTCGGGGCCACCTTGAGCGCCTGGCAGGCTGCCGTTGCCCATCTGGATGTTGCTCGAATTGGGCAGTGCTGCCTGCTGCGGCCACTGCTGGAGTAGGCGCGCCTGCGCGATTGCAGCCTTCCTGGCATCGGCGCTGCGTGCCTGTTGCTCGGTATGCAGGGCGAACAGCACCAGCATCAGGCTGATGACGAAGGCGACGGCGTTGACCGCCCAGAATTTGTATTTGAGAGAAAGATCGCTGATCCAGGCGCCCATGCTGTTGTTATCCGTCTCGCTGCGTTCGCTATTGGCTAGCAGGCCGTTGAAAAACGTAGGCGAGGCAGCCAGTGCAATACCGATGGCGGCCCCGCAAAAACAGGCGAAAAACGACCGGGGTCGCGCCCGACTTTACGAGTTGTAAATGAGCACTTGATTCGCTTCGCTCACCCCTTCGGGGCCGCGCTAAAGCGCGTTCAGTCTGCGACTGTGAGGCTGTTTTTAACGCAGCAATGGCAACGTAGGTAGTTTTTCAACTGCCGGCTAAGTGCCAGCAGTATGCCTCGATGAATGGCCAGAGTCTTGACGTCAATCAATACTCTGGTGTCGAGCCCTGCAGTATGGCTGGTAGATCGAAGAACGCTCGCGCACAGGCTGTGGTCTGTGCTGCCAGGGTTTCCTCGCTTTGCCCGCGGTGCAACGCCACCTCCCGCAGCACCTCGCCGAGAAAGGCGGGCTCGTTACGCCCGCTCTTGGGCTTTGGCCGCAGGCTGCGCGGTAGCAGAAAGGGCGCATCGGTCTCCAGCATCAGGCGCTCGCCGGGGATGTCCTTGAGCAGCGGATGCAGGTGCGTGCCGCGACGCTCATCGCAGACCCAACCGGTGATGCCGATATGCAGGTCGAGATCGAGATAGGCATAGAGCGCGCGCCGCTCGCCAGTGAAACAGTGCACCACCGCTGCGGGCAACTGATCGCGGTAGTTGCGCAGGATTTCCAGCAGGCGCTGGCTGGCTTCACGCTCATGTAGAAATACCGGCATCTGCAGTTCGACGGCTAGGGCTAGCTGTTCTTCCAGGGCTTTTTCCTGTGCCGGGCGTGGCGAGAAGTCGCGATCAAAATCCAGTCCGCATTCGCCTACGGCGCGCACTTGTGGCTCTGCTAGTAACGCCTTGAGCGCGCGGCTGCTGGCACCGTTCCACGAGCTGGCGTCGTGCGGATGAACCCCGGCGGTGCTGAACAAGCGTTCACCGCTGCTATCCAGCTGTCGGCAAAGTGCGAGGCTGGCTTCGCTTTCATTCAGACTGGTGCCGGTCAGCACCAACTGACACACGCCGGCTGCATAAGCGCGTTCGAGTAGCGCCTCGGCCTGCACCGCGAGGCTGGGGTGGGTGAGATTGACGGCAATATCGATGAGTTGCATGGTGCCACCTGTTGAACGCGAAGGGGCAGAATAGCAGATGGTGTCCGTTCGTCAGGAAGTCGATTTAAAACAATAAGTTGGTCGCTGTTTTTAAGGTTGATGCAAGGTTGTGGGGTGGCGCTGCAGCGTCTGGCTGTGCCAATCTCCGCGCCCCGCCAGCCTTGGGAACCTGTTTGGCGGGTTTACGGCTGGTGCGGTCTGTCGTGCAAGGGCATGCAGCAGGTTGCCAACCGGATCAAGGTTTCGGCGGCCAACCGCCTTCTCTGGAGAGTCGATGTCGCGATTGCTGCTGATCCTGTGCCTGTTGGCCGCGCTGCCGTTGTCGGTCAGTGCGCGCGTGGCCGGCCCGCCGGAGGTAGGCAGCCAGGCTCGCAGTGCGCGTGATCTGCCGACCATTCGCAGCAGCGGTGAGCTGCGCGTGCTGGTCAACCAGAGCCGTAACAGCTCGGGCTCGGTCAAGGGCCAGAGCATTGGCGTCGAATACCATCGCCTGCGGGCATTCGAGCAGTACCTCAACCGCAATTCTCGAGATGGTCGCAGCCTCAGATTGAAGATCATCCCCAAAGCCAAGGATCAGTTGCTAGGCGCATTGCAGCGCGGCGAGGGCGACCTGGTCGCCCCCGGCGAACTGCTCAATGTGCGCACCGGGCACGATGTCAGTGCCAGTACGGCGATTCGCCGCGAAGTACCGCTGGTGCTGGTATCGAAGCAAGGCGACCGGCATTACCGCAGCCTCGAACAGCTGGCCGGGCGTAGTCTTTCATTGCCAGCGGGTAGCGCCGTGGGTGACGCGCTACGGTTGATCAACCAGCAGCTGGCTGATCGCAAGCTGCCACCCATCGTGGTCGAGTGGGTCGACCCCAGCCTGGCCGTCGAAGATGTACTGGAAATGGTTCAGGCCGGCATCTTCGAACGTACTGCGGTGGAGTTGCCGATCGCCGAGCGTTGGGCCAAGGTGATGCCCAAGTTGCGCGTCGACAAGCATCTGATCCTGGCGCGCGATGGCGACATGAAGTGGTTCGTGCGCCCCGATGCGCCAATGCTGCGTGCCAGCATCGACCGATTCTTCAGCAGCTATCAGAGCCCGGCCGACCAGGATGCGGCGTTCCAGCGTGTCTATCGTCGCTTATACAAGGTGCATTCGCCGCTGGGGCGCACTGAACGACAGCGTCTGGAGAAGGTGCGACCGGTGCTGCAGCAGCATGCCGAGCAGCAGGGTTTCGATTGGCTGATGCTGGCTGCGCTGGCATTCAAGGAGTCGACGTTGAACCCATCGGCGCGTGGCGCCAGCGGCGCGACCGGGCTGATGCAGATCACCCCGGCGGCAGCGCGTAGCGTCGGGGTGAGCAACATCCAGAACCTCGACGGTAACGTCCAGGCCAGCAGCAAGTACCTGGCGATGATCCGCCGCAACTTCTTCAACAGCCCGCAGCTCAACGAGCGCGAGCGCATGGCCTTCGTCCTGGCTGGCTACAACCTGGGGCCGCAGCGGGTGCAGAGCCTGCGCGCCGAGGCTCGCAGGCGTGGCCTCAATCCCAATCAGTGGTTCTTCCAGGTCGAGCGTGTGGCCATGGAGCAGATGGGCATGGGCGTGGTGAGTTATGTGAATGCGGTGAATAAGTACTACCTTGCTTATGACCGTGAGCGCTATCTGCTCGAACCGCAAAGGCAGCGTCTGACGGCCAACTAAATATTTATTTATTCGATATTAATTACCGGTATTTTGCTGTTTTTTAATCGAATAAATTGGCTATTCTGTGCGCCATCAACTCCCACACACGAAGGAAGCGCTGTAATGAACAACCTGATCAAGAACATCACCGCCACCCAGGCCAGCTTCGGCATCACCATCCTGCGTATCGTCGCCGGCATTACCTTCGCCGCCCATGGCGCGCAGAAACTGTTCGGCTGGTTCGGTGGTTATGGTCTGGCTGGCGTGGCACAGTGGATGGAGAGCATCGGTCTGGCCCCGGGCTACCTGATGGCGCTGGCGGCTGGTAGCGCCGAGTTCTTCGGCGGCGTGGCGCTGATCATCGGTCTGCTGGTGCGTCCGGCTGCGGCGGTACTGGCCGTGACCATGCTGGTGGCGATCTTCACTGTGCACTTCGCCAACGGTTTCTTCATGAGCAACAATGGCTACGAGTTCGCCCTGGCTCTGCTGGCCATCAGCGTAGCGCTGGTGTTCGAAGGCGCCGGCAAGCTGTCGGTGGATGGCAAGATCGCTCGCTGATCGAACCCTGCAATAACGAGAAGGCCCGCAAATGCGGGCCTTTTTGCGTTCAACGCCGAGCGGTCAGTTATTAGCGGCTTGCTCGGCCTTTTTCTCCTGCGCGGCGACCTGCTGCGCCAGCTCGATCATCTGCTCGCGCATCCAGCGGTTGGCCGGGTCCTGATCGGTGCTTTCGTGCCAGTAAAGGTGAGTTTCCAGGGCCGGCACATCACCGACCGGCAGGGCCACATGATGCAGGTTGTGGCGGCGGGCGAAGCGCTCCGGCACGGTCATCACCATGTCGGTCTGCTGCAGCACGCTGCCGGCCATCAGGTAGTGCTGCGAGCGCAGGGCAATCTTGCGCTGGATGCCCATCTTGCCCAGGGCCAGATCCACATAGCCGAGGCCACTACGGCGGCTGGAGATGTGGATGTGGCTCAGTGACAGGTATTCGTCGAGGCTGATCTTTTCCTTGGCCAGCGGGTGCCCCTGGCGCATGGCGCAGACATAACGATCATCCAGCAACTTGACGTGACGAACCTGCGGGTCGGTATTGAGTGGCGCGTCGACGGCAAAATCGAGACGGCCGGCGGCCAGTTCCTTGGTGGTTTCGCGGCGCTTGGCCAGGAAACTCTCGATGCACACGCTCGGCGCCAGGCGACGCAGGCGTTGGAACAGCGGTGGCAGGAGGATCTGCTCCGACAGGTCGGTCATGCTGATGCGGTAGGTCTTGCCGGCCTGCTGCGGGTTGAAGGTGCGGCTTTCCTGCACGGAAACGCGCAACAACTGCAGGGCATTGCGCACCGGGCCGATGATGTTCTGCGCCATCGGCGTCGGCACCATGCCCTGGGCGGTACGCACGAACAGCGGGTCGTTGAAGGTTTCGCGCAGACGGGCGAGGGCGTTGGAAACCGCGGGTTGGGTGATGCCGACGATCTGCCCGGCACGGGTCAGGTTGGCCTCGGTGTAGATGGCGTCGAAGACGATGAAGAGGTTCAGATCCACCTTGGTCAGGTTCATGCCGGCAGTGCTCCAGGGGGCGTCGATATCAATCGATCATATATCGGTTATGAATGTTCATACACGCTGAAAATAGGTTAGATAAATCTTAAGCGCTGTTCTAGCATCATTTCCACAACCTCTCACCCTTTATCAAAACAGGTAATTCCATGGATTTCGCCTATTCCCCGAAGGTTCAAGAGCTGCGTGAGCGCGTCAGCGCATTCATGGAGGCGCACGTCTACCCGGCTGAAGCGGTGTTCGAGCAGCAGGTGGCCGAAGGTGATCGTTGGCAGCCGACCGCGATCATGGAGGAGCTGAAGAACAATGCCAAAGCCGAAGGTCTGTGGAACCTGTTTCTGCCCGAGTCGGACTACGGTGCCGGCCTGACGAACACCGAATACGCACCGCTGGCGGAGATCATGGGGCGTTCGCTGATCGGCCCCGAGCCGTTCAACTGCGCCGCGCCGGATACCGGCAACATGGAAGTGCTGGTGCGCTACGGCAACGAGGCGCAAAAGCAGCAATGGCTGGAGCCGCTGCTGTCCGGCGAGATTCGTTCCGCGTTCGCCATGACCGAGCCAGGCGTGGCTTCGAGCGACGCCACCAACATGCAGGCCAATGCTCGTCGCGAGGGCGATGAGTGGGTCATCAATGGCCGCAAGTGGTGGACCTCCGGTGCCTGCGACCCGCGTTGCAAGGTGATGATCTTCATGGGCCTGACCAACCCGGACGCGCCGCGCCACCAGCAGCACTCGATGATCCTGGTGCCGATGGATGCGCCAGGCGTCACCGTACTGCGCCCGCTGCCGGTGTTCGGTTATGACGACGCGCCACATGGCCATGCCGAAGTGCTGTTCGAGAACGTGCGCGTGCCCTACGAGAGTGTATTGCTTGGTGAAGGGCGTGGCTTCGAGATCGCCCAGGGGCGCCTCGGCCCGGGCCGTATCCACCACTGCATGCGTTCGATCGGCATGGCCGAGCGCGCCCTGGAACTCATGTGCAAGCGCGCCGTTTCGCGGACCGCCTTTGGCAAGCCGCTGGCGCGCCTGGGTGGCAATATCGATCACATCGCCGATTCGCGCATGGAGATCAACCAGGCGCGTCTGCTGACCCTGAACGCGGCCTACATGATGGATACCGTGGGCAACAAGATCGCCGCCAGCGAAATCGCCCAGATCAAGGTGGTGGCGCCCAACGTGGCGCTCAAGGTGATCGACCGGGCGATCCAGATGCACGGCGGCGCGGGCGTCTCCAACGACTTCCCGCTGGCCTACTGGTACGCCATGCAGCGCACCCTGCGCCTGGCCGATGGCCCGGACGAGGTGCACCGCGCAGCCATTGGCAAGTTCGAGATTGGCAAGTACGTGCCGCGCGACGTGATGAAAGCCAGCCGCTGATCCCGCAAGCCAAAGCAAAGAGGCTCGCATCTGCGGGCCTCTTTGTTCGTGAACCGTCGACGCTGCTGCTCGGTCGTCCGGCTACGCCGTTTCTCAGTGTTGCGGGGCTTTCTGGTCCCGGGTATTGAGCAGCGACAGGATCACCCCGCCTGCCAGCAGCCCCAGGGTGACGCCAAGCGAGAGCAGGGCGGGAACCTTGATCAGGTCGTGCAGGAAGATCTTGCCGCCGATATACATCAGCACCAGCGCCAGGGCGTACTTCAGGTAGATGAAGCGGTGCATCAGTGCAGCCAGGGCGAAATACAGCGCGCGCAGGCCGAGAATGGCGAAGATGTTCGAGGTGTAGACGATGAACGGGTCCTGCGAAATGGCCAGTACCGCCGGCACGCTGTCCACTGCGAACACCAGGTCGGCCAGTTCGATCAGCACCAGCGCCAGCAGCAGCGGGGTGGCATAGAGCAGCGGCTTGCCACTGACCTGATCCTTCAGGCGCACCAGGAACTTGCCTTCGTGCAGCTCATCGGTGACGCGAATGTGCTTGCGCACGAAGCGGATCACCGGATTCTGCGCAAGGTCCGGGTGCGATTCTTCGTCACCACCGCTGCGCAGCATCTTGACGCCGCTGAACAGCAGGAAGGCGCCGAAGAGATAGAGAATCCAGTCGAACTGCTGCACCAGGGCCGTGCCCAGACCGATCATGATCGCGCGCAGCACGATCACCCCGAGAATGCCCCAGAACAGCACGCGGTGCTGGTACTTACGCGGGATGTTGAAGTAGCCGAGGATCATCGCCATGACGAAGACGTTGTCCATCGACAGCGATTGCTCCACCAGGAAGCCGGTGTAGTACTCCATCGCCTTGGTACCGCCGAGCTGCCACCAGATCCAGCCGCCGAAGGCAACGCCGACACTGAAATAGCCGGAATACAGCAGCAGGCTCTCGCGCATCTCGATTTCATGCTGATCGCGATGCAGTACGCCGAGGTCGAGTACCAGTAGGGTGATGATCAGTACCAGAAAGGCCAGCCAGAACCAGCCGGGGGTACCGAAGATGGGGGATGTCAAAAAGGCAAGTAGAGCGTCCATGAGCCCTCCCTTATGTCTGCCTGAGTTGAAAGAAATCGACTCAGTGACTCCGACATCACGGTGAGAAAACTCACCGCCAGAGGGGCCCGGCGTCACGCGCTGCAAAGACTAGCGCCGAGCCTTTACTCTGCCAAGCCCTTTGTAAGGAAATATTTTCAGGCGTCAGTAGACCCAGACTTCGACACGGCGATTACGGATGCGGCCATTGTTCTGATCATTGGCCGCCACCGGTAGCTCGCTGCCCATACCGGTGATTTCACGAAACAGTACGCCTTGTTTGGCCAGCTCGCGGCGCACGGCCATGGCGCGCAGTTTCGACAGCAGTTCGGCGCGCTCGGGGTCGCTCTTCGGATCGCCGAAACCCACCAGCACCACCTTGTCCTGCAGCTTGTCGTGCTGCTTGAGATAGTCCAGCACCCGCTGCAAATCACGATGTGCCTTGTTATCCAGCGTTGCGCTGCCTTCCTGGAAGCGGAAGTTCACCGACAGGCGCTGCGCCTGCTTTGCCAGTTGCTGGTACTCCGCTGGCATCTGCGCATCCGCGGCGACCTTGACCGCCTGGACGGTCTGGGCGATGAAACCGCTGTTGTCGACAATGGCCTGGCCGCGTGGGCTGTGGGCGAAGTCGATCAGCGCGCGCGCCCAGGGATTGGCCAGTTGCGGGTCGTTGTAGAGAAACAGGCGGCGTGCCAGGGGATAGTCCTCGGTGGCGATCAGCGTGGTGCTCGGTGGCATCGGCTGAGAATTGCCCGCAGCGACGGCGACAGCCTTGGCCTGGCGGATGTAGGGCAGGCCAATGAAACCGATGCCATTGGCATCGCTGCTCACCGCATCGGACAGTTGGGCGCTGGATTCGAAGCGTTGCGCGCCGGCGGCGAGTGTGCGCCCGCCTGGAGCCAGCACCAGCTCCTTGAAGGTATCGTAGGTGCCGGAATTGTCATCGCGTGCGTAGGGGCGAACCTTGCCGGGTTTGCCGCCCAGCGCAGCCCAGTCTCCGATCTCGCCGGAAAACAGCTGCGCGATCTGCTCCACACTCAGCGTTCCAATCGGGTTCGATGGATGGACGATGATCGCCAGACCATCGATGGCGATGACCTGTTCACTCTGCGGACTGCGCAGATCGCCAAGGGTCGCCAGGGTAGCGGCTTCGCCATCCTTGATCGGCCGCGACGAGGCGGCCAGATCGGCGCTGCCGTCCTTGAGCGAGGTAAAACCGGTGCCAGAGCCGTGAGCGGCGACTTCGACTATCACCTGGCGGCCGTCGGCCCGTCGCGCGAGCAGGCGCTGCTCGTTTTCCCGGGCACCTTCTTCGCTGTGGATATCGTGCAGGCCCTGAGCTTCGAACAGCCCTTTGACCAGCTCCGGGCCGAGCTTGGCACCAATGGTGTTGGAGCCCTGGATGCGCAGTACCGGTTGGTTGCCCTCGGAGGCTGGTAGTGCGGCGAAGACGGAAAGAGGCAGGGCGTAGCAGATGAAACCGATCAGCAGCAGGGACAGAGTACGACCCCAGAGGTCGCGGTCGGCGGACAGGGCGCGCGGCATGCGGCAGGCACCTTCTAGTGGGTGAGAGAAAGTGCCGCGCAGATTAAGTCAGTCAGATTGCAGTCATGTGACGGGGCGCGTCATCTCACGCGCCCAGCCTCACTCCAGTTCCAGCCAGATCGGCGCATGGTCCGATGGCTTGTCCATTCCACGCAGGTCGTAATCGATGCCGGCATCCTTGAAGCGCGCCTGCAGCGGCTGGCTGGCGAGGATCACGTCGATGCGCAGGCCGCGCTTTGGCTCGTCTTCGAAGCCGCGACTGCGGTAGTCGAACCAACTGAAACGGTCATTCACCTCGGGGTTGAGGTGGCGGAAGCTGTCCACCAGGCCCCAGCTCTTCAGCGTCGCCAGCCACTCGCGTTCCTCCGGCAGGAAGCTGCACTTGCCGGTTTTCAGCCAGCGCAGGCGATTGGGCTCGCCGATGCCGATGTCGCAATCTTCCGGGCTGATGTTGATGTCGCCCATCACTACCAGCGCCTGCTGCGGATCGAAGTGCTCCACCAGCATTTGCTGCAGGTCGGCGTAGAAGCGCTGCTTGGCCGGGAATTTCACCGGGTGGTCACGGCTTTCGCCCTGCGGGAAATAGCCGTTCATGACAGTGACCGGGTTGCCATTGGCATCGGCGAAGGTGCCGTAGATGAAGCGGCGTTGAGAGTCTTCTCCATCGCCGGGAAACCCCTTGTGCAGGCTCAGTGGCTCCTGACGCGAGAGCAGGGCGACGCCATAGTGGCCTTTCTGGCCGTGGTAATGCACGTGGTAGCCGAGCTGACGGATCTCGGCTTCGGGGAACTGCTCATCGGCCACCTTGGTTTCCTGCAGGCCTATCACGTCCGGCTGGTGTTTTTCGATCAAGGCTTGCAACTGATGAGGGCGCGCACGCAGGCCATTGATATTGAAAGAGACGATTTTCATGGGCAGCGGGTCCTGGGCTAACGGGCATGCCACGAGAGGCATCCCGGATGATGAAAGCCTTCGCGGCATGCCCTCCCTCATCCGGCGCTTTGCGCCATCTTCTCCCGGAGGGAGAAGGGTATGAGGAAGGTGTCGCTGCGCGACTTTCAGATTAAACGGCGATGCTAGCCGATCCTCGGCGCTCGCGGCCAGCGCCTGGCGGGCGTGATGAGGTGGTGCTAAGTTGGCTGGGACGCGCCTGACCCACAACGCATAACAACAGAGGTCTGCCATGCCCAACAACGCTCCAGCAGAAGTGCGCATGCTCGATGGTGGTTACGCCCGCGAGGTCCGTTCGCTGCTCTACCACGCCTATCGCCACGAGCCGACCTTCGCCTACCTGTTCGAAGCGCAGCGACCGGGTTTTGATCAGCGTGTGCGCGCGACGATTCGCGAACTTGTGCAGCAGCACTTCGCCGAGGATCTGCCGGCCATTGGCCTGCTGATCGATGACCGCCTGATCGGCGCAGCGCTGATCGCGCCACCGCAGCGCCGTCTGGATATCACCGAAAGCTGGGGGTGGCGTCTGCGCATGCTGCTGAGCACCGGTTTCAGCTGCACCAAGCGCTATCTCGAGTACCACGATGCGGTGCTTACCAGTCTGCCGCCCGGGCCTTACCACGTGCTGCCGCTACTGGGCATTCACCCCGAGTTTCAGGGGCAGCATCGCGGCGAGCAGTTGCTCGAGGCGCTGCACGACTGGTGTGCCCAGGACAGCGGCTCGCAAGGCGTGGTGCTGGATACCGGCAATGCGCGCTATCTGGATTTCTACCGGCGCCAGGGCTACGAGGAAATCGGCGAGCTGGCCATAGGCCCGGTGGTCGAACACGTGTTCTTTCATCCCAACCCACAACCGGTGGTCAGAGCCAGCGCCTGAACTGCGGCTGTCTGGCGCGCGTTCAACGGCTCTGGCGTGGGCTCCGCTCCGTGGTAGCATCCTCCGCCATGAGCGTATATGGACATTTTCAGCGTAGCCTGGCGCTGCTGCTGATCAGTACGGGTGCTTTCGCAGCGAGCGAACTCGACGTACGAATCACCCCGAGCAATTCGGCTCTCAAGGCCAATATCGAAGGTTATGTCGGCAGCCTCGATGGGCGTGATGCGCAGTCGTTGCGGCGCTTGCGGCGTATCGCCGAGAACGAGGCCGACAAGGCGGCTCAGGCCCTGGGTTATTACCAGGCGCGCATTCGTAGCCGTATCGAAGAGGGCGCAACGCCGCGCCTTGTGATCGAGGTCGAGCCCGGCGAGCGCATTCGCCTGCGCAACGTGGACATTCGTATCGAAGGGCCTGCCAGCGAGCTGTCTGCCTTTCGTGTACCCAGTGCCGGTCGTTTGCAGCCAGGCTCGGTGCTCAACCATGGGCGCTATGAGGATGCCAAGCGACTGATCCAGAATCAGGCCTCGCGCTACGGCTTCTTCGACGGCCGATTCTCCCGGCAGCGCCTGGAAATCGATCCGGCTGCCGGGGTGGCCGATATCGAGCTGGTGTTCGTCAGCGGGCCGCGTTACAGCCTGGGCGATATCGCCTTCAGCGGTGACTTCCCGTTCGATGAAGAGCTGCTGCTGCGCATGGTGCCGTTCGATCCGGACACACCCTACGACTCCGAATTGATCGCCGAGCTGTATCAGGCGCTGCAGTCGAGTGGCTATTTCGAATCGGTGCGGGTCGACGCCATCCCGACCCAGGCCGACCAGTTGCGTATTCCAGTGGCGGTGGCGCTGCAGGTGCGTGAGCCGCGCACCATGGGCCTGGGACTGGGCTTTTCCACCGACGTCGGGCCGCGCCTGCGCGCCAACTGGACGCGCCACTGGCGCAATCCGCAGGGGCACAGCTACGGGGTGGAAACCGAATTGTCCGTTCCCAGACAGAACGTTGGCCTGTGGTACGACATTCCCGGTGACCCGCCACTGACCGACAAACTGCGCCTGGCCGGCGGTTATCAGTATGAGGAGCTGGCCAGCAAGGACAGCTTGAGCCGGCTACTTACCCTCGGTCCGGAATGGCACAGCCAGCGTTCCGGTGGCTGGCAGCGCGTGCTGTCGGTGAAATGGCAGCGTGAGGAATATCGCCTGGGCGACGATTCCGGGCTGAGCACCCTGTTGATGCCGGGCGTCAGCTACTCGCTGCTGCGCAGCGACAACCGCCTCGACCCGAACCAGGGCTACCGCGTGCAGTTCGACTTGCGCGGCGCTGTCGATGGCGTGCTGTCCGACGCCAACGTGCTGCACGGTAACGTCATGCTCAAGGGTCTGACTACCGTATTCGACAATCACCGTCTGCTCGGGCGGGTACAGTTTGGCGGTACCGAAACCAATGGTTTTTCTGCCGTGCCGCCGTCGCTGCGCTTCTTCGCCGGTGGCGATCAGAGCGTGCGTGGCTACGACTACCAGAGTCTGTCGCCGGAGAACAATCGCGGCGACAAGATTGGCGGCCGTTACCTGTTCGCTGCCAGTGCCGAGTACCAGTACAGCCTCACCGACAAGTGGCGCCTGGCGACCTTCATCGATCAGGGTAACGCTTTCAATTCGCTGGACATTCCCACCTTGAAGACCGGCGTCGGCTTCGGCGTGCGCTGGGTATCGCCGGTTGGCCCGCTGCGCCTGGACCTCGCTCATGCGCTGGACGACGACGGTGGCGTGCGCCTGCATTTCTCCATGGGGCCTGAGCTATGAGTCGGCGCCTGCTGAAATGGCTGGCAGGCGGTCTGCTCGGTCTGGTGTTGCTGCTCGTAGCAGCTTTGTGGACGCTGCTCGGTACCCAGGGTGGTAGCCGTTGGCTGCTGGCCCAGGTGCCAGGCTTGCAGGTCGACAACTTCGCAGGACGCCTGGGCGGTGCCTGGCAGGCCGATGCGCTGATCTGGCAGCAAGATGATATGCGGGTTGAGCTGCAGCAGCTGGACATGGTCTGGTCGCCGTCCTGCCTGCCGCGCCTGACGCTGTGCCTGGATCGTCTGCATCTGCAGCAGATTGCCGTGACCCTGCCCGACAGTGGGGAGGGCAGCGATGAGCCGTTGAGCCTGCCTAACCTCAAACTGCCACTGCGCTTGCAATTGGGCGATATCCAGCTGGGCGAACTGCGCCTGGACGGCCAGACGCAACTGAGCGATCTCGAACTGATCGCCAGTTGGAACGAGCAGGGTGTGGAGCTGCAGCGCCTGGCCTTGCAACGTGATGACCTGAGCCTGGACCTCAGTGGCCAGCTGACGCCGCAGGGCGATTGGCCCTTGGCCCTGAGCGGCCGCCTGCAGTTACCGGAAGTCGATGGCAAGGCCTGGCAGGTGGCGCTGCAGGTAGCTGGCGAATTGCAGCGCAGCCTGAAGATCGAGGCTGACAGCAGCGGCTATCTCGACGCCCGTCTCGAAGGACAGGTGCAGGCGCTGGCCGAGCACCTGCCCGCCGAACTGCGCCTGACCAGCCAGGATTTTCAGGCCAGCAGCGCCTTGCCGCAGACGCTGCACCTGCAGGCGCTGACGTTGTCGGCAAAGGGTGACCTGAGCAGCGGTTATCGCATCGACGGCAGCGCCACTCTGCCCGCCGAGCAGACACCGATGCCGCTGACCTTGCGCGGCAGGGTCGATGCCAGGGGGGCGGATATCGAATTGCTGCGCATCGAGGCCGAGGATCAGCAGCATCTGCAGCTCAGCGGTACGCTCGCCTGGAGCGAAGCGTTTCAGGCCGATACCAAGCTCGATTGGCTGAGTTTCCCCTGGCAGCGTCTGTACCCGCTGGACGAGCCGCCACCCGTGGCACTGCAACAACTGCAGGCCGAAGTCAGCTATAGCGAAGGCAATTACCTGGGTAACTTCGCTGCGCAGTTGCAGGGGCCTGCGGGTGCCTTCAGCCTGAGCAGTCCGGTCAGTGGCGATCTCGGCCAGGTCAGCCTGCCGCAATTGCAGCTGGTTGCTGGCCAGGGCCGCGCCGAAGGGGTGGTCAAGGTCGGTTTTGCCGACGGCGTCGACTGGCAGGCCATGCTGCAGCTCAGCGCCCTCGACCCGGGCTACTGGCTGGCGGAAATGCCGGGTAATCTGGCAGGGCCGCTGAATACCTCGGGCAGCTTCAATGCCGGTGCGCTGCAGGCCAAGGCCGATATCGACCTCAATGGCCGTATGCGTGGACAGCCAGCGCAATTGCAGGTACAGGGTGCCGGTCGCGGCGAGCAGTGGCAGCTCGAGCGGTTGCTGGTACGTCTGGGTGATAACCGGATCAGCGGCCAGGGCGCTCTGGATCAGCGTTTGCGTGGTCAGCTGGAGTTGGTGTTACCGCGTCTGGGGCAACTCTGGCCCGGTCTGCAAGGGCAGGTACAGGGCCAGTTGTCCGTGGCGGGCACCTTGCAGGCGCCGCAAGGCCAGCTTGCGCTGAGTGGGGAGCGTCTTGCGTTTGGTGACCCCAGTCTGCGTCGCCTGCAGCTGGACGCGACGCTGGATGCCCGCCAGCAGGCGCGCATCGGTTTGAATCTGCGTGGTATCCGCATCGGCGATACCTACCTTGGGCGCTTGCAGGCCGATGGTCGTGGCGATCAGCGTCGCCAGGCGCTGGACATCGATCTGCAAGGTCCGCTGCTGCAGCTGGCTTTGGCCCTGGACGGTAGCTTGAACGAGCAGGGCGACTGGCGCGGTCGTATTGCCAGTGGCCGTGTACAGAGCGGCGGGCAGGATTGGCAATTGCAGCAGGCGGCGACCTTGGAGCGCTTAGCCAGCGGCCGCATGAACCTAGGCGCGCATTGCTGGCAGTCCGGCGATGCCAGCCTGTGCGGCGGGCAGCAGCGGCTGATGCCGCAGCCCAGCCTGGACTGGCGCCTGGAGAATTTCCCCCTGGCCAGCCTGCAGCCCTGGCTGCCCGAGGATTTCGCCTGGCAGGGTCGTCTCGATGGACAGCTGAAAGTCGAGCTACCCGACAGCGGTCCCAACGGCCAGATCAGGCTCGATGCTGGCGCTGGCAATCTGCGTATTCGTCAGCCGGATGAAGAGCAGTGGCTGGACTTTCCCTACGACAGCCTGCGTCTGGACAGCACGCTGCGACCACAGCGTGTAGTCAGCGAGCTGCGTTTCGTCAGTGGCCGCCTGGGTGAGTTGCTGCTGCAGGCGCAGATCGATCCACGCCCGGCGAGCAAGCCGGTCAGCGGTGAGTTTCGATTGAGCGGTTTCGATCTCGCCGTGCTGCGTCCCTTCGTACCCATGGCGGAAAGGCTCGAAGGTAAGCTGCAGGGCAGCGGCAATATAAGTGGCCAACTGCTGGCGCCGCAGATCAACGGCCAGCTACGTCTGGATGACGGCGAGCTGTCCGGCAGCGAACTGCCGATCAGCCTGGAGAACCTGCAATTGCTGGCGTTGATCGCGGGCGAGCAGGTGCAGCTCTCCGGCGACTGGCGCAGCGGTGAGCGAGGGCGTGGCAATCTGCGTGGCGAACTGACCTGGGCCGAGGGGCTGAGCGGCGATCTGGCATTGCAGGGACAGCGTTTGCCGGTGAAGGTCGAGCCCTATGCTGAGCTGGAAGTCGAGCCTGATTTGCAATTGCAGCTGCGTGCCCAGCGTCTGGCCGTCAGCGGCAGAGTTGGCGTGCCGCGTGGCTTGATCAGCGTACGTGAACTACCGCCATCGACGGTCAAGGTTTCCGGTGATGCACGGGTGGTCGGTCGTGAAACCCCGGAAGCTGAGCAGGGCATGGGCGTCGCCATGGATGTCGATGTCGAGGTGGGGCAGGACAAACTGGCCTTCAGCGGTTTCGGCCTGACTGCCGACCTGCGTGGACGCGTGCACATCGGCGATAACCTCGATACCCGCGGTGAACTGGATCTGGTCAATGGCCGCTATCGCGCCTACGGCCAGCGCCTGACCATTCGCCGCGCGCGCCTGCTGTTCACCGGGCCCATCGATCAGCCGTTCCTCGATGTGGAAGCGATTCGCCGGGTCGACACGGTCGTCGCCGGTATCCGTCTGTCTGGCAGCGCCGAGCAGCCGAGCACCACGGTCTTCGCCGAGCCGGCCATGAGCCAGGAACAGGCGCTGTCCTATCTGGTACTGGGTCGGCCTTTGGGGCAAAGCACGGGGGACAACAACATGCTTGGCCAGGCAGCGCTGGCGCTTGGCCTGGCCGGCAGCAGTTCGCTCACCACCAGCCTGGCCACCAGTCTGGGCATTCAGGATTTTCAGCTCGACACCGAGGGCAGTGGCGTGACCACCAGTGTGGTGGCCAGCGGCAATATCACCGAGCGCCTGAGTCTGCGTTACGGCGTGGGCGTGTTCGAGCCGGCCAACACCATCGCGCTGCGTTACGAGCTGAGCCGGCGCCTGTATCTTGAGGCCGCCAGCGGTCTGGCCAGCTCGCTCGACCTGTTCTATCGCCGGGACTTCTGATGGTCGCGCCACCTTTTGCTAAATCCCTACATGGCTGCGGGTGTATCGGCGGCGCTTCTGCGCTAGTCTGGACGCATGGTCGGGCCGTGACCTGCCATTCGATGGAGCATTCGCCACGGCGAACCCCATGTCACACATTTGCCCTTCAACTCCCTGAACGATAAGGAAACTCCCATGGCGCAAGTCACTCTCAAAGGCAACCCGGTGCAGGTCGAGGGTCAACTGCCGCAGGTTGGCCAACAGGCACCAGCGTTCAGCCTGGTCGCTGGCGACCTGAGCGACGTCACCCTGGCCAGCCTGGCTGGCAAGCGCAAGGTGTTGAACATCTTCCCCAGCGTCGACACCCCGACCTGCGCTACTTCTGTGCGCAAGTTCAACGCCGAAGCCGGTCAACTGAACAACACCGTGGTGCTGTGTATCTCCGCTGATCTGCCGTTCGCCCAGGCACGTTTCTGTGGTGCCGAAGGTCTGGAAAGCGTGGTCAACCTGTCCAGCCTGCGTGGCGCCGACTTCCTCAAGAACTACGGTGTGGCCATTGCCAGCGGCCCGCTGACCGGCCTGGCCGCGCGCGCCGTGGTAGTGCTGGATGAAAACGACAAGGTGCTGCACAGCGAGCTGGTTGGCGAAATCGCTGATGAGCCGAATTACGCAGCTGCCCTGGCCGCGCTCAAGTAATTGGCAAGTAAAACCAGACGGCCTGCTCTGCAGGCCGTTTTTATTTGTGCACCAAGCCGAACGTTCTGAGCACGTCGACAGTCCTTGCCCGATCCAGATTTTTTCGCGGACTCAAACAGTTAGTAACGTAAGGGCAGCGTAAAAAGCGGGTAAATGGGCTTTGCTTGACGCGGGCCAGTGCTTATCGTGCCGACTCCCCTTAAAAGTGATATTGCGCCTGCCATGTCGAATGCTTCCCCGTCTCCATCGAATTCCTCCCGTCAGTGGCTGATTGGCCTGACGTTGCTCGCCGTGCTGCTTCTGCTGCTGTGGTGGTTCTGGCCGAGCGAGCCAGAAAGCCAGCAGATGGGCCGTGGCCGTTTCGGAGACATGGGGCCGGTGCCGGTGCGCGTGGCCGAGGTCAAGCAGGGTGAGTTCGCCATCGAGCTCAAGGCGCTTGGCACGGTAACTTCCTACAACACGGTCAACGTACGCTCGCGGGTCGACGGTGAGCTGGTCAAGGTGCTGTTCGAGGAGGGCCAGCAGGTCAAGGCTGGCGACCTGTTGGCGGTAATCGATCCACGTCCTTATCAGGTGGCCTTGCAGCAGGCGCAGGGGGCGCTGCAGGAAAACCAGGCGCAACTGAAGAACGCCGAACTGGACCTGCAGCGCTACAAGGGGCTGTACGATGAAGACAGCATCGCCAAACAGACCCTGGACACCCAGCAGGCGCTGGTCAATCAGTACCGTGGCAGTCTGCAGAGCAACCAGGCCGATGTCGCCACGGCCAAGCTCAACCTCGACTTCACCCAGATTCGCGCGCCCATCGACGGTCGCCTCGGCCTACGTCAGCTGGATATCGGCAACCTGGTCAGCAGCGGCGATACCACGCCTTTGGTGGTAATCACCCAGGCCGATCCGATTGCGGTGATCTTTACCATCCCCGAGGGCGATCTGCCTGCCGTGCTGCAGCGCCGCCGCGACGGCACGACCCTGGCCGTCGAGGCCTGGGACCGTGGTGAGCGTCTCAAACTGGCCGAGGGTGTGCTGGAAAGCCTGGATAACCAGATCGACACCACCACCGGTACGGTCAAGCTCAAGGCGCGCTTCGACAACGCCGAGCAGATGCTCTTCCCCAATCAGTTCGTCAACGTGCGTCTGCGCGTTGAAACCCGTGAGGCCGCCATCATCATTCCGTCCGCTGCGGTGCAGTTCGGCACCCAGGGTACCTTCGTCTACGTCGTGGGTGACGATAACAAGGTGAGCATCCGTCAGGTCACCATCGCCGCCAGCGACGCCGAGCGCAGCCTGGTGGCCGGTGGAGTGCAGCCTGGCGAACGGCTGGTGCTGGAGGGCACCGACCGCCTGCGCGACGGCAGCGAGGTGGAAGTGGTCGACCCGAACCTGGTGCAGAGCCCCGACGGCGCAGCCAACGAGCCTGGAGATCGCCAGGGCAAGCGCAATGGCTCCGCACGTCCGGGCGCAGCACGGAACGACGCATGAATATTTCCCGCCCCTTCATCCTGCGGCCGGTCGCCACCACGCTGTTGATGGTGGCGATCTTCCTCAGCGGTCTGATCGCCTATCGCCTGCTACCGGTGTCGGCGCTGCCGGAAGTGGATTACCCGACCATCCGTGTGCTGACCTTATATCCAGGCGCCAGTCCGGATGTGATGACCAGTGCCGTGACGGCGCCGCTGGAGCGCCAGTTCGGGCAGATGGCCGGGCTCAAACAGATGTCCTCGACCAGTTCGGGCGGCGCCTCGGTGATCACCCTGCGCTTCAATCTGGATGTCTCCCTGGCGGTGGCCGAGCAGGAAGTGCAGGCGGCGATCAACGCGGCGAGCAATCTGCTGCCTGGCGATCTACCGGCGCCGCCGGTGTACAACAAGGTCAACCCGGCCGATACGCCAGTGCTGACTCTGGCGGTGAGTTCAAAGACGATGCCGCTGCCGCAGGTCAACGACCTGGTCGATACCCGCCTGGCGCAGAAGCTCGCGCAAACCAGCGGTGTCGGCCTGGTGACCCTGGCCGGCGGGCAACGTCCGGCGGTGCGTATTCGCGTCAATCCGGAGGCGCTGGCGTCCTACGGCCTGAGCCTGGCCGACGTGCGCAGCCTGATCACGGCCAGCAACGTCAACCAGCCCAAGGGTAACTTCGACGGCCCGACCCGTGTCTCGCAGCTCGACGCCAATGACCAGCTGAAGTCGGTCGAGGAATACCGCGAGCTGATCCTCAGCTATCAGAATGGTGCCGCGCTGCGCCTGAAGGATGTCGCCGAGATCATCGATGGCGCCGAGAACGAGCGCCTGGCCGCCTGGGCCAACCGCAATCAGGCGGTACTGGTCAACGTGCAGCGTCAGCCTGGTGCCAACGTCATCGATGTGGTCGACCGCATCCAGACCCTGCTGCCACACCTGACCGAGGGCCTGCCGGCCAGTGTCGAGGTCAAGGTGCTCACCGACCGTACGCAGACCATCCGCGCTGCCGTGCGCGATGTGCAGCACGAACTGCTGCTGGCCATCGCCCTGGTGGTGATGGTGACCTTCCTGTTCCTGCGCAAGCTGTCGGCGACCATCATCCCGTCCATCGTCGTGCCGCTGTCGCTGATCGGCACCTTCGGTGTGATGTACCTGGCCGGTTTCACCATCAACAACCTGACGCTGATGGCGCTGACCATCGCCACCGGTTTCGTGGTCGACGACGCCATCGTCATGCTGGAGAACATCGCCCGCCATCTGGAGGAGGGCGAGACGCCGCTCAACGCCGCACTCAAGGGGGCCCGGCAGATCGGCTTCACCCTCGTTTCGCTGACCCTGTCGCTGATTGCCGTACTGATCCCGCTGCTGTTCATGGCCGATGTGGTGGGCCGGCTGTTCCGCGAGTTCGCCATCACCCTGGCCGTGGCCATCCTGATTTCCCTGGTGGTGTCGCTGACCCTCACGCCGATGATGTGCGCGCGCTTGCTCAAGGCCGAGAAACCCGAGCAGGAAGGGCGCTTCTATCGGGCCGCCGGTGGCGCCATCGACGCCATGATCGAACGCTATGGCGTCTGGCTGCAGTGGGTGCTCAGGCATCAGCCGCTGACCCTGCTGGTGGCCGTGGCGACCCTGGGCCTGACCGTGCTGCTGTACTTGGCCGTGCCCAAGGGCTTCTTCCCGGTGCAGGACACCGGCGTGATCCAGGGTATTTCCGAGGCGCCGCAGTCGATTTCCTTTGCTGCCATGAGCGAACGTCAGCAGCGTCTGGCGGATGTCATCCTGCGTGATCCGGCGGTGGCCAGTCTGTCCTCGTCGATTGGCGTGGATGGCGACAATCCGACGCTCAACAGCGGCCGTCTGCTGATCAACCTGAAAACCCACGCTGAACGCGACGTCACCGCCAGTGAGGTAATCGAGCGTCTGCGTCCTGAGCTGGCGAAGGTTCCCGGTATCGAACTGTTCATGCAGCCGGTGCAGGACCTGACCATCGAAGATCGCATCAGCCGCACGCAGTTCCAGTTCACCCTGGAGTCGCCCGACAGCGCGCTGCTGGAGACCTGGACGCCGCGTCTGGTCGAGGCGCTGCGCGAGCAGCCGGAGCTGACCGACGTGGCCAGCGACCTGCAGAACCGCGGCTTGCAGGTGTTCTTGGATATCGACCGTGACGCCGCGGCGCGCCTGGGTATCAACGTCGGCACCATCGACGATGCCTTGTACGACGCCTTCGGCCAACGGCAGATCAGCACCATCTACACCCAGGCCAGCCAGTACCGCGTGGTGCTGGAGAGCCGCGATGGCGGGCGTATCGGCCTGGCCGCGCTGCGTCAGATTCATGTAGCCACCGGTGACGGCCAGCAGGTGCCATTGTCGTCCCTGGCGCATGTCGAGGAGCGGCCAGCCAGCCTGCTGGTCAACCATATCGGCCAGTTCCCGGCGGTGACCCTGTCGTTCAACCTGGCGCCTGGCGTGTCGCTGGGCGAGGCAGTGGCGGTAATCGAGCGCGTCGAGCAGGAAATCGGCCTGCCGGGCGGCATCAACACTCAGTTTCAGGGGGCCGCCGAGGCGTTCCGTGC
The DNA here is from genome assembly GCF_017167985.1 of Ectopseudomonas toyotomiensis. Classification (NCBI taxonomy): domain Bacteria; kingdom Pseudomonadati; phylum Pseudomonadota; class Gammaproteobacteria; order Pseudomonadales; family Pseudomonadaceae; genus Ectopseudomonas; species Ectopseudomonas toyotomiensis. The sequence goes on from NZ_CP070505.1 coordinate 4,633,568, forward strand.
GTCGTTGTCGTCGACCTTGCTGCTGATTCTGGCCGCCATCGTCACCATGTATATCGTGCTGGGCGTGCTCTACGAGAGTTACATCCACCCGATCACCATTCTTTCCACGCTGCCGTCGGCGGGCGTCGGTGCGCTGCTGGCATTGCTGCTGACCGGTAACGACCTGGGGCTGATCGCCATCATCGGCATCATCCTGCTGATCGGTATCGTCAAGAAGAACGCGATCATGATGATCGACTTCGCCCTCGAGGCTGAACGGCATCAGGGCATGGTGCCCGAGGCGGCGATCTACCAGGCGGCGCTGCTGCGTTTCCGCCCGATCCTGATGACCACCCTGGCCGCGCTGTTTGGCGCCATCCCGCTGATGCTCGCCTCGGGCTCCGGCGCCGAGCTGCGCCAGCCGCTGGGGCTGGTGATGGTCGGCGGCCTGCTGGTCAGCCAGGTGCTGACGCTGTTCACCACGCCTGTGATCTACCTCTACTTCGATCGCCTGTCGCGGCGCGTCAGCGGGCGTAGCGCTGCCGGAGTCGCGGTATGAACCCCCGTCGTGGGAGCGGCTTCAGCCGCGAACAGTTCACTGCAGGGGATTCGCGGCTGAAGCCGCACCTACAGGACTGGCGAAGCCTTGGGGCCAATCGCGCATGAACCTCTCCGCCCCCTTTATCCGCCGTCCGGTGGCGACCTTGCTGCTGAGCCTGGCGATCATGCTGCTCGGCGGCGTCAGCTTTGGCCTGCTGCCGGTGGCGCCGCTGCCACAGATGGATTTCCCCACCATCACCGTGCAGGCCAACCTGCCTGGTGCCAGCCCGCAGATCATGGCCTCGACCGTGGCCACGCCGCTGGAGCGCTCGCTCGGCTCGATCGCCGGGGTCAGCCAGATGAACAGCCGCAGCAGCCAGGGCAGCACGCGGATCATGATCCAGTTCGACCTGGACAAGGACATCAACACCGCCGCGCGTGAGGTGCAGGCAGCGATCAATGCGGCGCGCGAACTGCTGCCCAGCGGCATGCGCACCATGCCCAGCTACCGCAAGATCAATCCCTCGCAGGCACCGATCATGGTGCTGTCGCTGACCAGTGCCACGCTGAACAAGGGCCAGCTGTACGACGTGGCCTCGACTATTCTGGCGCAGAAACTGGCCCAGGTTGGTGGCGTGGGTGAGGTGCAGGTCGGGGGTAGTTCGCTGCCGGCGGTACGGGTTTCCCTCGAGCCGCGCCTGCTCGATCACTATGGTATTGCGCTGGACGAAGTGCGCCAGACCATCGCTGCGAGCAATGCCCTGCGGCCCAAGGGCGCGGTCGAGGACGAGCAGCGCCGCTGGCAGGTGCAGGCCAGCGACCAGTTGGCCAAGGCCGCCGATTACCTGCCGATGATCATCCGCTACCAGGACGGCGCCGCCGTGCGCCTGGGCGACGTAGCCACGGTCACCGATGGCGTCGAAGACCGCTACAACAGCGGCTTCTACAACGACAAGGAAGCGGTGCTGCTGGTGATCAATCGGCAGAGCGGGGCGAATATCCTGCAGACCATCAGCGACATCCGCGCCGAGCTGCCGGCGCTACGCGAGGTGATTCCAGCCAGCGTCGAGCTGGAAGTGGCGATGGATCGCTCGCCGGTAATCCGCGCCACCCTGCACGAGGCCGAGCAGACCCTGCTGATCGCCGTGGGCCTGGTGATCCTGGTGGTGCTGGCGTTTCTCGGGCGTTGGCGCGCAGCGCTGATTCCGGCACTGGCGGTGCCGGTGTCGCTGATCGGCAGTTTCGCCGCCATGTACTTGCTGGGGTTCTCGCTGAACAACCTGTCGCTGATGGCGCTGATCATCGCCACCGGGCTGGTGGTGGACGATGCCATCGTGGTGCTGGAGAACATCGCCCGACACATCCATAACGGCGAGAAGCCGATGGCGGCGGCGTTCAAAGGCACGCGCGAGGTGGGCTTTACCTTGCTGTCGATGAACCTGTCGCTGGTGGCGGTGTTCATCTCCATCCTGTTCATGGGCGGTATCGTCGAGCGGCTGTTTCGCGAGTTCTCTATCACCCTGGCCGTGGCGGTAGTGATTTCCCTGCTGGTATCGTTGACCTTGACGCCGATGCTTTGCGCGCGCTGGCTGAAGGCTGAGGACGAGCAGTCGCGCAGTCACCTGCAGCAGTGGGGCGACCGCCTGCAGGCACGGGTTCTGGTCGTCTACGGGCGTTCGTTGGACTGGGCGCTGCGCCATTCGTTGCTGATGGTGATCAGCCTGCTGGCCACCATCGCGCTGAACGTCTACCTGTTCGTCAGCATCCCCAAGACCTTCATGCCGCAGCAGGATACTGGCCAACTGATCGGTTTTATCCGCGGTGATGATGGACTGTCATTTCAGGTCATGCAGCCAAAGATGGAGATCTTCCGCAATGCCGTATTGGCCGATCCTGCAGTGGACAGTGTGGCCGGCTTTATCGGTGGTTCGGGGGGGATCAACAACGCCTTCATGATCGTGCGGCTAAAGCCGGTGAATGAGCGTGGCGTGTCGTCGCAGCAGGTCATCAATCGCCTGCGTGCCACTGTGCCGAAGGTGCCCGGTGGGCGCATGTTCCTCATGCCGGATCAGGATCTGCAGATCGGTGGGCGCGAAGGGCGTAGCTCGGAGAACGAGTACATGCTGCTTTCGGGTGATCTCGATGCCCTGCGTGAGTGGCTGCCGAAGGTGCGTGAGGCGCTGCGCGCGCTGCCCGAACTGACCGATATCGACGCGAACGAGAACGAGGGCGCCCAGCAGATTCGCCTGGTCGTCGACCGCGAGGCTGCGCAGCGCCTTGGCGTTGAGATGAGTATGATCACCGCAGTGCTCAACAACGCCTTCAGTCAGCGTCAGGTTTCCACCATCTACGAGGCGCTGAACCAGTACAGCGTGGTGATGGAGATCAACCCGCGCTACGCTCAGCATCCCGAGGCACTGGACCAGATTCAGCTGATCACCGCCGATGGCGCACGGGTGCCGCTGTCCACCTTCGCCCGTTGGGAGCGCAGCCTGGAAGAGGACCGGGTCAACCACCAGGGCCAGTTCGCCGCCGAGAACATCGGCTTCTCCCTGGCCGAAGGGGTCAGCCTGGATCAGGCCAGCCGCGCCATCGACAATGCCGTGGCGCGGGTCGGCCTGCCCACCGAAGTGCAGGGCATGCTGGGCGGTACTGGCGCGGCCTTCCAGCAGACCCAGGGCAATCAGCCGCTGATGATCCTGCTGGCACTGGTGGTGGTGTATATCGTGTTGGGCGTGCTCTACGAGAGCTACGTGCATCCGCTGACCATCCTCTCGACCTTGCCGTCGGCCGGCGTTGGCGCCTTGCTCGCGCTGCAACTGGTAGGCATGGAGTTCAGCCTGATCTCCTTGCTGGGTCTGTTCCTGCTGATCGGTATCGTCAAGAAGAACGCCATTCTGATGGTCGATCTGGCCCTGCAACTGGAGCGCGGTGAGCGCCTGAGCCCGCAGGAGTCCATCCGCCAGGCGTGCCTGCTGCGTTTCCGACCGATCATGATGACCACCCTGGCTGCCATCCTTGGCGCCTTGCCGCTGGTGCTGGGCAGTGCCGAAGGTTCGGAGATGCGTCAGCCGCTGGGTATCACCATCGTCGGTGGTCTGGTGCTGAGCCAGATGCTTACCCTCTACACCACTCCGGTGGTCTACCTCTACTTCGACCGCCTGCGCCATCGCGTCAACCGCTGGCGTGGCGTGCGCACCGATGCTTCGTTGGAAAATCCGTTATGAATCGAGCTCCTTTCGCCCGAACTCTTGTCTCCTTGCTGCTGGCCGGCGTGCTGGGCGGCTGCGCCCTGGGGCCTGACTATCAGCGCCCCGAACTGGCGGCACCTGCACAGTTCAAACAGGTCGAGGGCTGGAAAGCCGCCGCGCCGGCAGATGTTCTGGAGCGTGGCAACTGGTGGGCGCTGTACGGCGACGCCGAGCTCGATGCACTGGCCGAGCGCCTGCAGCTGTCCAACCAGAACCTGGCCGCTGCCGAGGCCCAGTACCGCCAGGCAAGGGCACTGGTGCGCGGTGCACGGGCCAGCTTCTATCCAACGCTGTCCGGCAGCGCCGGGGTGACGCGGGCCGGGCAGGGTGGCGGTGACAGCACCATCCGTACCGCCGATGGCGTCACCGTCAGCGGTTCTGGAGCGTCAAGCATTTCCAAGAGTTATGACCTCAGCCTCAATGCAGCCTGGGAGCTGGATCTCTGGGGCAAGCTGCGCCGGGGCCTGGAGGCCAGCCGCGCCGAATTCGAGGCCAGCGCCGCCGATCTTGCCGCTGCGCGCCTGAGCCTGCAGAGCGAACTGGTGCAGAACTACCTGCAACTGCGCATCCTCGACGAACAGAAGCGCCTGCTCGACGCGACAGTGGCCGCTTACGCGCGCTCGCTGCGCCTGACCGAGAACCAGTATCGAGCCGGCATCGTGCCCAAGTCCGACGTGACCCAGGCCACCACTCAGCTCAAGAGCACGCAGGCGCAGGCAATCGATCTCGAGTGGCAGCGCGCGCAGCTCGAACATGCCATTGCCGTGCTGGTCGGCGTCAGCCCAGCCGAGCTGTCCATCGCACCGCGCGAGAGCCTGCCAGCGCTGCCCGAGGTACCCGTGGCGCTGCCGTCGCAGTTACTCGAACGTCGCCCTGACGTCGCCGCGGCCGAGCGCCGGGTGATGGCAGCCAATGCGCAAATCGGTGTGGCGGAAGCGGCCTGGTTCCCGGACCTGAGCATTTCGGCGACCGGTGGCTATCGCGGCAGCAGCTTCGCCGACTGGATCGAGGTACCCAATCGCTTCTGGTCGCTCGGCCCGCAACTGGCACTGACCCTGTTCGACGGCGGCGCGCGGCGTGCGGAGCTGGAACGTAGCGAAGCCGTCTATGACCAGACCGTGGCGCAATACCGCCAGGCCGTGCTGGACAGCTTTCGTGAAGTGGAGGATTACCTGGTGCAGCTGCGCGTGCTGGAGCAGGAGAGCGGAGTGCAGCAGGAGGCGCTGGATGCGGCGCGCGAGTCGCTGCGTCTGATCGAGAACCAGTACCGCGCCGGTACCGTCGACTACAACAGCGTGGTTACTGTACAGGCCACCGCGCTGAACAACGAACGCACCAATCTCACGCTACTGGGTAGCCGACTGACTGCCAGTGTGCAGCTGATCGCTGCTCTCGGCGGTGGCTGGCAGGTGGAGCGACTGCAGCAGGCGCCCCAGTAGGTGAGGTAAGTAAACAGCCGGCATGGCGGAAAACCGCCACGCCGGCTGTGGGTCATTCGCGATGCTTGCGGTTCACCGTCTGTGCCGCCTTGATCACGTCACTGCCAATCTGCCCTTGGAACTGTTCCCATACCGGACGCATCGCATCGCGCCAGGCCTGGCGCTGCTCGGCGGTCAGGTTGATGACCTGACTGCGGCCAGAATCCACGATGCGCTGGCGGTCGGCCTGGTTGGCGGCCTCGGCCTGTTTGTTCACCACGTAGGTGACCTCATCGATGATGGCTTCCAGCTCCATCCGGATCTGATGCGGGATGCCGTACCAGAAGCGCGAATTGCTCACCAGCATGTAGTCCAGTACGCCATGGTTGGTTTCGCTGATGAAGGGCTGCACTTCATGCAGCTTTTGGCTATAGATGTTCGACCAGGGGTTTTCCGCTCCCTGTACCTGGCCACTCTGTAGTGCTTTGAAGACTTCCGAGAACGGCAGTTTCTGACTATTTGCGCCCACCTGGCCGAATTGTGCCTCCAGTACCGCCGATGGCTGAATGCGGAAGCTCAGACCGTTGGCATCTCCAGGCATGTTCAGCGCGCGGGTAGCGGAAAGTTGCTTCATGCCGTTATGCCAGTAAGCCAGACCAACGATGTTGTGGTCTTCCATCGAGCGCAACAACTGGCGGCCCTTGGCGCGTTTCTGGAAGCGGTTGACCGCATCCAGGTCATCGAACAGGAACGGCAGGTCGAACACCTGCAGTTGCTTGGTGTACTGCTCGAACTTTGCAAGAGACGGTGCCAGCAACTGAACATCGTTGTTACGCAGGGCTTCCAGCTCATTGGCGTCGCCAAAGAGGCTGGAGTTCGGGTAGACCTCGACCTTCACCTTGCCGGCCAGACGTTCCTCGACCAGTTGCTTGAACAGCAGTGCGCCCTGGCCCTTGGGAGTGGCATCGGCCACGACATGGGAGAACTTGATCAGGATAGGTTCATCGGCCAGCGCGCTGGTTGCGCTGAGAGAGGCGAACGCCATGGCGCAGATGGCCATGACGCGAACTGTATTGAACATACTGCTTCCTTTTCTTCTTATCAGGTTGCGGAGCCTTTTCGGCTACGTCGTGTTGGTCACTTTGGCGGTCGCTCAGCCGCTGGTAGCTGTTGCGGATGAACGAAGCTGGCGACTTACCATCGCAAGGCTTATGCCATTGTGGCGAAATTCCGCCAACCTGCCTGGCGTGTGAAAAGGGCTGTGACGTGTCGCACATTGGGTGGCGGATATCCGCCATGCATGTGTCAGACGAGAGCGGAAACTTGCCGGTTTCAGCGAAAGCCTTGGGGGGCGGTCAGCCTGTTATCCTGTGGCCCGCGATTGAAATCGAGGAGTGATGCGATGAGTTGGTCCGCCCAGCAGTATTCCCTGTTTGAACGTCAGCGTACCCGCTCCGTGCATGATCTGCTGGCGGCGGTGCCGCGCGATGATGTCGAGCTGGCGGTCGATCTGGGCTGCGGCCCCGGTAATTCCACTGCCGTATTGCAGGCTCATGCGCCACAGGCGCGGGTGGTGGGTATCGACAGCAGTGACGACATGCTGCGCGCGGCGCGCGAACGCCTGCCGCAGGTGACCTTCCAGTTGGCGGATATCCAGCATTGGCAGGCCGAGCGCGCACCGCAGTTGATCCTGGCCAACGCCTCGCTGCAGTGGTTGCCGGATCACGCGCAGCTCTACCCGAGATTGCTGGCGCAGTTGGCGCCCGGTGGCTGGTTGGCGATCCAGACGCCGGACAACCTGCAGGAGCCGGCACACCGTCTGGCCCGCGAGGTGGCTGCCGACGGGCCCTGGGCTGCACAAATCGGCGAGGTGCGCCATGCCGAGCGACACAGCGCGCAGGCCTATTACGACATCCTCGGCGCCCATGCCAGCGAGCTGGATATCTGGCGCACCACCTACTTCCATGTGCTGGACAATGCCGCGGCGGTGGTGGAGTGGTTCAAGTCAACGGCGTTGCTGCCGTTCCTGCAGCCACTGGAGGCCGAGCAGCAGGCAGCTTTCCTCGAGCGTTATCAGGCGGCGATTGCTGAAGCCTATCCGGCGCAGGCCGATGGTCGGGTGTTGCTGCCGTTTCCGCGTCTGTTTCTGGTGGCTCGCCGATAGCGCAACAAGCTCGCGGCTAAAGCCCCTCCCACAGATCGCAGTGAAGACTGTGGGAGAGGCTTTAGCCGCGACGCTTAAAAGAAAGCCCCCGCATCTGCGGGGGCTGTTCGTTTACTGCGCCAGGGCAAGCAGTCCGGCGTGCTGGACCAGCTCCAGCAGTGGCTGCGGGTACACGCCGATGATGAAGGCGAGCAGGGCGACCACCAGCAGCATGATGCCGCCGGCACGCTGGCCCCAGTCGAAGGGTGCATCGTGGCGATGCATGTTGGGTTCGCGCATGAATAGCGTGACCATCACCCGCAGGTAATAGAACACGCCGATGGCACTGCCCAGCACCATGGCGCCGAGCAGCCACCACAGTTGCGCTTCGACACCGGCGGCGATCACGTAGAACTTGCCGATGAAACCTGCGGTCAGCGGAATGCCGGCCAGCGACAGCATCATCACGGTGAGCACGGCGGTCAGGTACGGGCGGCGCCAGAACAGGCCGCGGTATTCGTACAACGCATCGGCATCACGACCGCTGTAGGGCGTGGACATCAGGGTAATCACGCCGAAGGCGCCCAGGCTGGTCAGCACGTAGGTGGCCAGGTACACGCCCACGGCTTCCACCGCCAGGCCCTTGCTGGCGATCAGCGCCACCAGCAGGTAACCGAAGTGGGCGATCGACGAGTAACCGAGCAGGCGTTTGAGGTTGTTCTGCAGCAGTGCCAGCAGGTTGCCGAACAGGATCGAGGCAATGGCGATCAGGGTCAGCAGGTCGCTCAACCAGCCGCCGCTCATGGCCGGAGATATCTGGTACAGGCGCAGCAGCACGGCGAATACCGCCACCTTGCTGGCAGTGGCCAGGAAGGCTGCGACTGGCGCAGGGGCACCTTCGTAGACGTCCGGCGTCCACAGATGGAAGGGTACCAGCGACAGCTTGAAGGCCAGACCGATCAGCATCATGCCGATGCCGATCTGCACCAGTTGACTGCTCTCGCGCGCCAGGCTGACGCCGATATCGGCGAAGGCCAGGTTGCCGGATTCGGCATACAACAGTGCCATGCCGAACAACAGGAAGGCGCTGCCTGCCGCCGACAGCACCATGTACTTGATGCCGGCCTCCAGCGAGCGCTTGTTGAAGAAGGCGTAGGCGATCATGCCGTAGGTCGGTACCGACAGCAGTTCCAGACCGATGAACAGGCCTGCCAGATGCTGGGCGCTGACCAGCACCAGGCCGCCCGCGGCGGAGAGCAGCACCAGCAGGTACAGCTCCTCGCGGTTGCCCGGGTAGCCCTTGCCCGATGCACCGCCCAGGTAGGCATGTATCAGCGTGACGCAGGCCAGGCTGGCGGCCAGCACCAGCGCCATGTAGTAGCACGCGAAGGTGTCGATCAGCAGCAGCGGGGTGACTTCCAGCGGCGTCACTTCCAGTGCCGGAATCAACGACAGCAGCGCCAGGTTCAGGCCCACCACCGAGAGGATGAAGGTCAGGGCGTGATTGCGCTTGGCGGCGATGGCCAGCATCACCACCACGGCGGTGAGGCTGGTCACCAGCAGCGGCAGCAGGGCGATCAGGTGTTGCAGGGTAAATTCGACAGCGTGATGTTCCATGAGTCTCTAATCCTTACCCTTACCGGCCCGAGGCGAGTTGATCGAGGGCGCCAGCCATCCACTGCTGCACGCCATGCATGCTGGCAGCGGAGGTGTCGAGCACCGGTTGCGGGTAAACGCCAAGCAGAATCAGCAGTACGCCGAGGCCGAGTACCATGGCCAGCTCGCGGGCTTTAAGGCCCGGCAGCGGCGCCTCCTGTTGCACCGGGCCGAAGTAGGCGCGGTGGATCATCGCCAGGGCGTACACCGAGCCGAGCACCAGGCCGGTGGCGGCCAGCACCACGACCCAGGGCGCGCTGGGGAAGCTGCCGATCAGGATGAGGAATTCACCGACGAAGTTGCCGGTGCCCGGCAGGCCCAGCGCGGCAGCGGCGAAGAACAGGCTGATGGCCGGCAGCCACGGCATGCGCGCCCAGATGCCGCCCATCTGGCGCAGGTCACGGGTATGCACGCGCTCGTAGAGCTGGCCGCAGAGGATGAACAACGCCGCGGCGGACAGACCGTGGGCGACCATCTGCACCACCGCGCCCTGCAGGGCGATCTGGCTGCCGGAGTAGATGGCGATCAGCACGAAGCCCATGTGCGAGACGCTGGAGTAGGCCACCAGGCGCTTGATGTCGGTCTGCGCGAACGACAGCAGAGCGCCATAGATGATGGCGAACACGCCGAGCCACTGGGCGATCGGTGCGAACTCGGCCGAGGCGTTGGGGAACAGCGGCAGGGCGAAACGCAGCAGGCCGTAGGCGGCGGTCTTCAGCAGGATGCCGGCCAGATCCACGGAACCTGCGGTCGGCGCCTGGGCGTGGGCGTCCGGCAGCCAGGAGTGTACCGGCACCACCGGGAATTTCACCGCGAAGGCGACGAAGAAACCGAGCATCAGCAGGTACTCGGTGCTCGGCGCCAGCTCGGTCTTCAGCAGGTCGGCGTAGTTGAAGGTCAGCACGCCGGTCTGGTTGAAGTGCACGAACACCAGGGCCAGGATCGACACCAGCATGATCAGACCGCTGGCCTGGGTGAAGATGAAGAACTTGGTGGCGGCGGTGATGCGGGTACGGCCGTCGCTGCCGCTGTGACCCCAGAGCGCGATGAGAAAATACATCGGCACCAGCATCATTTCCCAGAAGAAGAAGAACAGGAACAGATCGACGGCGAGGAACACACCGACCACGCCACCGAGAATCCACATCAGGTTGAGGTGGAAGAAACCGACACGGTTCTGGATCTCGTTCCACGAGCACAGCACCGACAGCACGCCGAGCAGGCCGGTGAGCACCACCATCAGCACCGACAGGCCATCCATCGCCAAGTGGATGGTGATGCCCAGGCGCGGAATCCAGTCGATGACGAACTCGTGGGCCCAGCGCGGGCCGCCGCCAGGAGCGGGTGCCAGGGTGAAATCACCGCTGGCCCACAGCCACAGGCCGAGGCCGAACAGCAGGCCCATGGTGAGCAGGGCGATCCAGCGCGGCAGGACGTGGCCGAAGCGCTCGCCTTGCCAGCACAGCAGGCCGCCGATGAAGGGAATCAGGATTAGCCAGGGCAGAATCATGACAGGCTGTTTTCCTTAACTCAGAAAGAGGATGGCGGCGAGCACCAGTACGGCGCCCCCGGCGATCGAAGCGGCGTACCAGCGCACCTGGCCGTTCTCGCTGCGCACCAAGGTAGCGTTGCCACCGCGTGCGAGCAGTGGAATCAGGCCGATACCGCGGTCGATGGGGTCGCGGCGCAGCAGATGGCAGAGCGCAAGGTAAGGGCGCACGAACAGCTTGTCGTAGAGCCAGTCGAAGCCCCAGGCGGCGAACCACAGGGCGCTCAGCAGGCGGCCCGGCGCGCTCTGCGCCACCGCGGAGGCGACGCGGCGCCGGCCGAGGAAGAGCAGGGCGGCGATGACGATACCGCTCACGGCGATCAGCCCCGACAGCAGTTCCAGGCTGTGCTTGGCCTCGCCACCGGCATGGCCGGCGCTTTCCGGCAGCACGCCGGCCAGCGGCGGGGTGATCCAGGCACCGATGAAAGTGGACAGCACGATTAACACGATCAGCGGCAGGTTGTGGGCGATGCCATGACCGGCGTGCGCCTCGGTCTTCGGCTCGCCGTGGAAGGCGATGAAGATCAGGCGGAAGGTGTAGATCGAGGTCAGGAAGGCGCCGAGCAGGCCCGCGTAGAGCAACTCGCTGTGGCCGCTGGCGAAGGCTTCCCAGAGGATTTCGTCCTTGGAGTAGAAACCAGCGGTCAGCAGCGGCAGGGCAGCCAGTGCCGCGCCACCGACGACGAAGCTGGCGTAGGCCAGCGGCAGCTTCCTCCACAGGCCGCCCATCCTGAAGATGTTCTGCTCGTGGTGGCAGGCGTGAATCACTGCACCGGAGGCGAGGAACAGCAGGGCCTTGAAGAAGGCGTGGGTCATCAGGTGGAAGATCGCCGCATCCCAGGCACCAACGCCCAGGGCGAGGAACATGTAGCCGATCTGGCTCATGGTCGAGTAGGCGAGGATGCGCTTGATGTCGGTCTGCACCAGTGCGGCGAAACCGGCCAGTACCAGGGTCACGCCACCGACGATGCCGACCAGTTCGAGAATCTCCGGGGTCAGCAGGAACAGGCCATGGGTACGGGCGATCAGGTAGACGCCAGCGGTGACCATGGTCGCCGCGTGGATCAGCGCCGACACCGGGGTCGGGCCGGCCATGGCGTCGGCCAGCCAGGTCTGCAGCGGCAACTGGGCGGACTTGCCCACCGCGCCGCCCAGCAGCATCAGCGTGGCAAGCCACAGCCAGGCGTCACCGGCCACGTATTGCTGCGGTGCCAGCACCATCAGCTCCTGAATGTTCAGGGTGCCGAGGTTGATGAACAGCAGGAACATACCGATCATCAGGAACACGTCGCCGACGCGGGTGACGATGAACGCCTTGAGCGCCGCGTTACCGTTGGGCACGTGCTTGTAGTAGAAGCCGATCAAGAGGTACGAGCACAGGCCCACGCCTTCCCAGCCGAAGAACAGCACCAGCAGGTTGTCGCCGAGCACCAGCAGCAACATGCTGAAGATGAACAGGTTGGTGTAGGCGAAGAAGCGCGAATAGCCTTCCTCGCCGCGCATGTACCAGCTGGCGAACAGGTGGATGAGGAAACCCACGCCGGTGACCACGCCGAGCATGGTCACCGACAGGCCGTCCAGATGCAGGGTGAAGCTCGGCGCCAGGCCTTCGACGCTCATCCACTGCCATAGGGTCAGGCTGTAGGCGCTGCCGGCCGGCGGGTTGCTGAGGAAAGCCGCGATGACCCAGGCGGCGCTGGCCGCCGCCAGGCCGATGGAGCCGACGCCGATCAGCGCGCTGGTGTTTTCCGAGAGGCGTCCGCGCGAGAAGGCCAGCAGCAGCCAGCCGAGTAGCGGGAAGAATAGAGTCAGGGCTAGAAGGTTCATCCGCGCATCTCGCTGGCAGCGTCGATATCCAGAGTGTTGAAGCGGCGATACAGCTGCAGCAGGATCGCCAGGCCGATGCTGGCCTCAGCGGCTGCCAGGGTAATCACCAGAATGAACATCACCTGGCCGTCAGCCGCGCCCCAGCGGGCGCCGGCGACGACGAAGGCCAGCGCAGCGGCGTTCATCATCACTTCCAGGCTCATCAGAATGAACAGGATGTTGCGCCGCACCATCAGGCCGACCAGGCCGATGCAGAACAGCACGCCGGCCAGGGCCAGGCCGTGCTCCAGAGGTATGCCGGTCATACGGTGGGCTCCTTGGCGTCATGGCGGCCCAGGTGGTAGGCAGCGACCAGTGCGGCGAGCAGCAGCATGGAGGCCAGCTCTACGGCCAGCAGGTAGGGGCCGAACAGGCTGATACCGACGGCCTTGGCTTCCACTGTGGTGTGGCCGATATGAGCGTCGCTGACGTGGTTCAGCAGCACATAGAGCAGCTGGCCGAGCAGCAGGGCGCTGAGAATCGCCGGGCCGACCCAGATGCCAGGCGTCAGCCACCGGCGCTCCTGGTCGGCGGCAGCCGGGCCAAGGTTGAGCATCATCACCACGAAGACGAACAGCACCATGATGGCGCCGGCATAGACGATGATTTCCAGCGCGCCGGCAAAGGGCGCACCGAGGGCAAAGAACACCATCGACACCGCTAGCAGCGAGACGATGAGGTAGAGCAGGGCATGCACCGGGTTGGTGTTGGTGACCACCCCGACCGTTGCTGCCACCGCCACACCGGCGGCGAAGTAAAACGCGAATTCCATCAGAAACTCCTAAGGCAGCAGGCTCTTCACGTTGATCGGCTCGGCCTCGTTCTGCGCGGCGCCCTTGGGCTTGCCGGCGATGGCCATACCGGCAACGCGGTAGAAGTTGTAGTCCGGGTTCTTGCCGGGGCCGCTGATCAGCAGGTCTTCCTTCTCGTACACCAGATCCTGGCGCTTGAACTCGCCCATCTCGAAATCCGGGGTGAGCTGGATCGCGGTGGTCGGGCAGGCTTCCTCGCACAGACCGCAGAAGATGCAGCGCGAGAAGTTGATGCGGAAGAACTCTGGGTACCAACGACCGTCGTCGGTTTCCGCCTTCTGCAGCGAGATGCAGCCCACCGGGCAGGCCACGGCGCACAGGTTGCAGGCTACGCAGCGTTCCTCGCCGTCGGGGTCGCGGGTCAGGACGATGCGGCCACGGTAGCGCGGCGGCAGGTAGACCGGCTCTTCCGGGTATTGCAGGGTGTCGCGCTTGCGAAAGCCATGGCTGAACACCATGACCAGGCTGCGCAGTTGGGTGCCGGTACCGACCAGCACGTCCCAGATGTACTTGAACATTGCTTTTCTCCTTACTGGGCCGTGGCCAGCACGACGGCGCCGGTCACCAGCAGGTTGATCAGGGTCAGCGGCAGGCAGAACTTCCAGCTGAAGGCCATGACCTGGTCATAGCGCGGGCGTGGGATGGACGCGCGCAGCAGGATGAAGATCATGATGAAGAAGGCCGTTTTCAGCGCGAACCAGAAGAACGGAATCTGCGGCAGGATGCCGAACGGGCCGTGCCAGCCACCGAAGAACAGCGTTACCAGCAAGGCCGACACGGTGACGATGGCGACGTACTCGCCGACGAAGAACATGCCCCATTTCATCCCGGCGTATTCGATGTGGTAACCATCGGCCAGCTCCTGCTCGGCTTCCGGCTGGTCGAACGGGTGACGGTGGGTCACCGCGACGGCAGCGATGAAGAAGGTACAAAAGCCGAAGAACTGCGGAATGATGAACCACAGGTTCTGCGCCTGGTAATCGACGATGTCGCGCATGTTGAACGAGCCGACCTGCGCCACCACGCCCATCAGCGCCAGGGCCAGGAACACCTCGTAGGAGATGGTCTGGGCCGAGGCACGCAGGCTGCCGAGCAGGGCGAACTTGTTGTTGCTCGACCAGCCGGCGAACAGCACGGCATAAACCGAAAGACCGGCCATGGCGAAGAAGAACAGGATGCCGATGTTCAGATCCGCCACGCCCCAGGTCGGGGTGATGGGGATGATGGCGAAGGCCATGAGCATCGCGGCGAAGGCGATCATCGGCGCCAGGATGAAGATGAACTTGTCGGCGAACGGCGGCGTCCAGTCCTCCTTGAAGAACATCTTGATCATGTCGGCGGCGATCTGGAACATGCCGAACGGCCCCACACGGTTGGGGCCGTAGCGATCCTGCCACCAACCGAGCAGACGCCGCTCGACGAAGCTCAGCAGCGCGCCGCAGACCACCACCACCAGCAAGATGACGATGGCCTTGAGTACCGCGATGACGATCTCGATTAGTTCGGGCGTCAACCAGCTCATTGCGCGGCCTCCTGCAGCATGGTCACGCTGGCGCCTGTGACCGCTGCCGGAATGCCCGGCAAGCCAACCGGCAGGCCGACCAGACCGACGGCCAGGTCATCACGCACCTGCAGCGGCAGGCGCAGCGCCTGGCCGTTGATGCGCACGGCCAGCAGCGCACCGTCGTTCACGCCCAGGCGAGCCGCTTCCTCGCGGGCCAGGGCCACGTAGGGCTCGGGCATGCGCTCCTGGATCGGTTTGGCGCGCGCGGAGTTTTCCTCGCTGCCGAACAGGTGGTGCAGCGGCGCCACCTGCCAGGTGCCGGCTGCCGGGTTGAACGCAGCGTTGACGGCGAACCAGGGCAGGGCGTTACCGGCGGCTGCGAGCAGGCGCACGCCGGGGTCGCCGGCGCGTAGATGGCCGCCGACCTCGTCCTGGAACTTGTTCCAGGCCTGCGGCGAGTTCCAGCCCGGCGACCAGGCGAAGGGAATCTGCTGCCGGTCTTCCTTGCTGCCGGCATAGCCTTCCATGGAGAAGGCGAAGGCAGTGTCCTGATCCTGCGGCTGACGCGGCTCGTGCACGCTGATGTTGGCGCGCATGGCGGTGCGGCCACTGTAGCGGTGTGGCTCGCGGGCGAGCTTGAGTCCCTTGATACGGAACGAGGCGCTCGGCGCGGCGTCCTTGATCCCGGCCAGCAGCGGGTTGCTGGCGGCGCAGGCCTCGGTGACCTGATCCAGTTGCGTCCAGTCCACGGTCTTGCCTTGCAGGGTGCTGTGCAGCGCGTGCAGCCAGCGCCAGCCTTCACGGATCAGGATGCCGGCGTCGTAGTAGCTCGGCTCATAAACCTGGAAGAAGCGCTGGGCGCGGCCTTCGAGGCTGACCAGGGTGCCGTCGCCTTCAGCGAAGCTGGCCACCGGCAGCAGCAGGTGGGCGTGTTCGCTGGTGGCGGTGCGCTGGTGATCGGCGACGATCACCGCCTGCGCGGCGCTGAGCGCGGCATCGACCTTGGCCGCGTCGGTGCGGCGGTACAGGTCGTTTTCCAGCACGATCACGGCATCGGCCTGGCCGTTGCTCAGCGCATCGAGCGCGGCATCGACGGACTCGCCACCCAGCAGTGCCATGCCCAGGCTGTTTGCTTCCGGTACCACCAGGCTCAGCGAGCCATTCTTCTCACGGTTCTTCAGCGCGCTGGCGATATTGGCGGCGGCTTCGATCAGGGCTTTGTCGCCCAGCGAGGCGCCGGAAACGATCAGCGGGCGTTGGGCTGCCAGCAGGGCGTCGGCGATGCGCTTTACCAGCGCTTGCGCCTCGGCTTCCAGGCCGTCGACCGCCGGTGCGCTCGGGTCGATGGCGTGAGCCACGGCGAAACCGATGCGAGCCAGATCAGCAGGGGCAGCGTGCACACTTTCGGCGGCCACGTCGTCCAGGCGGGTTTCCGTGACACTGGCGATAAACAGCGGGTGACGAGCATGCTGCGCAACGTTCTGCACGGCGGCCATGTGCCAGTCCTGAATGCGCGCACCGGCAGCGATCTCGGTGGCCTTGCCCTTGACCGCCTGGCGCAGGGCCAGGGCCATGCGTGCGGCGGTCTGGGTCAGGTCTTCGCCGAGGACGAAGATGGCGTCGTGCAGCTCGACATCGCGCAGGGTCGGCGTTGGCAGCGGGCCGTTTTGCAGGATGTCGCGGATCAGGCGGATGTTCTCCAGCTCGCCCGCAGCGATACCACTGTAGTAGTTGTCGGCACCCACCAGTTCGCGCAGGGCGAAGTTGGATTCCAGGCTGGCACGCGGCGAGCCAATGCCGATCACGCGCTTGCCCTTGAGCAGCTCGGCGGCCTTGTCCAGCGCGGCATCGATGCCGATGGCCTGGCCAGCCAGCAGCGGCTGACGTGGGCGATCCGCGTTGTTGACATAGCCATAGCCGAAGCGGCCACGGTCGCATAGGAAGTACTGGTTCACCGAGCCGTTGAAGCGGTTCTCGATACGGCGCAGCTCGCCGTAGCGTTCACCGGGGCTGATGTTGCAGCCGCTGGAGCAGCCGTGGCAGATGCTCGGGGCGAACTGCATGTCCCACTTGCGGTTGTAGCGTTCGGAGTGGGTCTTGTCGGTGAATACGCCTGTCGGGCAGACCTCGACTAGGTTGCCGGAAAACTCGCTTTCCAGCGTGCCGTCCTCGACGCGGCCGAAGTACACGTTGTCATGCGCGCCATAGACGCCCAGGTCGGTGCCGCCGGCGTAGTCCTTGTAGTAGCGCACACAGCGGTAGCAGGCGATGCAGCGGTTCATCTCGTGGGCGATGAAGGGGCCGAGTTCCTGGTTTTGGTGGGTACGCTTGGTGAAGCGATAACGACGGGCGTTGTGCCCGGTCATCACCGTCATGTCCTGCAGGTGGCAGTGACCGCCTTCCTCGCACACTGGGCAGTCGTGCGGGTGGTTGGTCATCAACCATTCGACGACGCTGGCGCGGAACGCCTTGGACTCCTCGTCGTCGATGCTGATCCAGGTGTTGTCGGTGGCAGGCGTCATGCAGGACATGACGATACGACCACGGGTGTCGTTCTCGTCGTTGTACTGCTTGACCGCGCACTGGCGGCACGCCCCGACGCTGCCAAGCGCCGGGTGCCAGCAGAAGTAGGGGATATCGAGTCCGAGGGACAGGCAGGCCTGCAGGAGGTTGTCTGCACCATCGACTTCGAAATCTTTGCCGTCTACGTGGATAGTGGCCATTTCTTTGAGTCTTCGTTTACCCGCTGATTAAAGCGGCTGGCTAAGGGAATTCGTCTGTTCAGCTCGTACTTGCCGGCATGCGGGGCGTGGTCGCCACCTTGGCCACACCGGCCTCGAACTCTTCACGGAAATACTTGATGGCACTGCCCAACGGCTCCACGGCGCCTGGCGCGTGAGCACAGAAGGTCTTGCCCGGGCCGAGGAAGTTGACCAGGCCGAGCAGGGTGGCGATGTCCTCGCGTGTGCCTTCGCCACGCTCCAGTGCACGAAGGATCTTCACGCTCCACGGCAGGCCGTCGCGGCACGGCGTGCACCAGCCGCAGGACTCGCGGGCGAAGAACTCTTCCATGTTGCGCAGCAGCGAGACCATGCTGATCGAGTCGTCGACTGCCAGCGCCAGGCCGGTGCCCATGCGTGTGCCGACCTTGGCGATGCCGCCGGCGTACATCTGCGCCTCGAGGTGTTCGGGCAGCAGGAAGCCGGTGCCGGCACCGCCCGGCTGCCAGCATTTGAGCTGGTAACCATCGCGCATGCCGCCGGCGTAGTCCTCGAATAACTCGCGGGCGGTGATGCCGAACGGCAGCTCCCACAGACCGGGGTTCTTCACCTTCCCGGAGAACCCCATCAGCTTGGTGCCGTGGTCTTCGCTGCCCGGGCGGGCGAGGCCCTTGTACCAGTCCACGCCCTGGCCGACGATGGCCGGCACATTGCACAGGGTTTCGACGTTATTGACGCAAGTGGGTTTGCCCCATACGCCGACAGCAGCCGGGAAGGGCGGCTTGGCGCGTGGGTTGGCGCGGCGGCCTTCCAGCGAGTTGATCAGCGCGGTTTCCTCGCCGCAGATGTAGCGGCCGGCACCGGTATGCACGAACAGCTCGAAATCGAAGCCGCTGCCAAAAATGTTCTTGCCGAGCAGGCCGGCGGCCTTGGCTTCATCGATAGCGCGGTTGAGGTTGGCTGCGGCGTCGACGTACTCGCCACGCAGGAAGATGTAGCCGCGATAGGCCTTCAGTGCGCGCGCGGAGATCAGCATGCCTTCCACCAGCAGGTGGGGCAGCTGTTCCATCAGCATGCGGTCTTTCCAGGTGTTGGGCTCCATTTCGTCCGCGTTGCACAGCAGATAGCGGATGCTCATGGATTCGTCGGCCGGCATCAGACCCCACTTCACGCCGGTGGGGAAACCCGCGCCGCCACGACCCTTGAGGCCGGATTCCTTGACGGTCTGCACGATGTCGGCCTGAGCCATTTCGGTCAGTGCCTTGCGTGCGGCCGCGTAGCCGTTCTTCTGCTGGTATTCCTGCAGCCATACCGGCTGGGCGTCGTCACGCAGACGCCAGGTCAGCGGATGGGTTTCTTCGCTGCGGGTGATGCGGTTGGCTGGGCCGATGGAGGTGAGGGTCTTCATTTATAGGCCTCCAGCAGCTTGGTGACACCGTCAGGTTGAACATCGCCGAAGGTATCGTCGTCGATCATTACCGCCGGAGCCTTGTCGCAGTTGCCCAGGCAGCAAACCGGCAGCAGGGTGAAACGCTCATCGCTGGTGGTCTGGCCAAGGCCGATGCCAAGTTGCTTCTGCATCTCACTGACCACCGACTCATGGCCGCCGATGTAGCAGGTCATGCTGTCGCACACGCGAATCACGTGACGGCCGACTGGCTGGCGGAAGATCTGGCTATAGAAGGTGGCCACGCCCTCGACGTCGCTGGCCGGAATGCCAAGGATCGCGCCGATGGCGTCGGCGGCGCCGTCCGGCACCCAGCCGCGGGCTTTCTGCACGATCTTCAGCGCTTCGATGCTGGCGGCGCGCGGGTCTTCGTAGTGGTGCATCTCGTGCTCGATGGCCGAGCGCTCGGTTTCGCTGAGAACGAAACGGTCTGTCTGGATAAGCGTGTTCATGATCAGCGGTCCACGTCGGCCATGACGAAGTCGATACTGCCCAGGTAGGCGATCAGATCCGCCACCATGCTGCCGCGAATCACCGAGGGGATCTGCTGCAGGTGGGGGAAGCTGGGCGTGCGAATCCGGGTGCGGTAGCTCATGGTGCTGCCGTCGCTCGTCAGGTAGTAGCTGTTGATGCCCTTGGTCGCCTCGATCATCTGGAAGGCTTCGTTGGCCGGCATCACCGGGCCCCAGGAAACCTGCAGGAAGTGGGTGATCAGGGTTTCGATGTGCTGCAGCGTGCGCTCTTTCGGCGGCGGCGTGGTCAGCGGGTGATCCGCTTTGTACGGGCCTTCCGGCATGTTCTTCAGGCACTGGTCGATGATGCGGATGCTCTGGCGCATCTCTTCCACACGCACCATGCAGCGGTCGTAGGCGTCGCCATTGACGGCCAGCGGCACCTCGAAATCGAAGTGCTCGTAGCCGGAGTAGGGGCGCGCCTTGCGCAGGTCGAAATCGCAACCGGTGGCGCGCAGGCCGGCGCCGGTGGTGCCCCATTCCAGTGCTTCCTTGGTGTTGTACTGCGCCACACCAATGGTTCGGGCCTTGAGGATGCTGTTCTTCAGCGCCGCCTTCTCGTATTCGTCGAGGCGCTTGGGCAGCCAGTCGACGAATTCCTTGACCAGCTTGTCCCAGCCGCGCGGCAGGTCGTGGGCGACGCCGCCGATGCGGTACCAGGCCGGGTGCAGGCGGAAGCCGGTGATGGCCTCGATCACCTTGTAGGCACGCTGGCGATCGGTGAAGGTGAAGAACACCGGGGTCATGGCGCCGACGTCCTGGATGTAGGTGCCGAGGAACAGCAGGTGGCTGGTGATGCGGAAGAACTCGGCGAGCATCACGCGGATGACGTCGACGCGGGCCGGCACTTTGATACCGGCGAGTTTCTCCACCGAGAGCACGTAGGGCAGGTTGTTCATCACCCCGCCGAGGTAGTCGATGCGGTCGGTGTAGGGGATGAAGCTGTGCCAGCTCTGCCGCTCGGCCATCTTCTCGGCACCACGGTGGTGGTAGCCGATCTCGGGCACGCAGTCGACGATCTCTTCACCGTCGAGCTGCAGGATGATGCGGAAGGCACCGTGCGCGGACGGGTGGTTGGGGCCAAGGTTGAGGAACATGTAGTCCTCGTGCTCACCGCCGCGTTTCATGCCCCAGTCTTCGGGGCGGAAGCGCGCGGCTTCTTCTTCCAGTTGCTGCTTGGCCAGGGTCAGGCTGAACGGATCGAATTCAGTGGCGCGCGCCGGGTAGTCCTTGCGCAGCGGGTGACCTTCCCAGGTCGGCGGCATCATGATGCGGCTCAGGTGCGGGTGGCCGGTGAAGGTGATGCCGTACAGGTCCCAGACTTCGCGCTCGTACCAGTTGGCGTTGGGCCAGATGCTGGTGGCGGTGGGCAGGTTGAGGTCGCGCTCGGACAAGGCGACCTTGATCATCACGTCACTATTACGCTCCAGCGACATCAGGTGGTAGAACACCGTGAAGTCGGCGTCCGGCAGGCCGCGACGCTGGGTACGCAGGCGCTCGTCGACGCCATGCAGGTCATAGAGCATCACGTAGGGGCGCGGCAGGTTGCGCAGGCAGGTGAGCACTTCAATAAGGCGCTCACGGGCAACCCAGAGTACCGGCATGCCGGTGCGGGTCGCTTGCAGGGTGAAACTGTCATCGCCAAAGCGGGCGCGCAGTTCGGCGACGACGTCCTGGTCGTCAGCCTTGTAAGGCGGTATGGACACAACGGTGTCTTGAGTCATGGTCTCGGTCGCTGTCGATCAACGTAGAAAGTGGGCGTGATGCTTGCGCAGGCAAGCATCGGCTCAGACTTCGTCGGGGCTACGCAGGTTGGTAACGGCGATTCGCTGCTCGCGTCGCTGTTCCTTCTGCGAAGGCATTTCGGCACGGTAGATGCCTTGATCGCCGACGACCCAGGATAGCGGGCGGCGCTCCTGGCCGATGGATTCCTGCAGCAGCATCAAGCCTTGCAGGAACGCCTCCGGACGGGGCGGGCAGCCGGGAATGTAGACGTCCACGGGGAGGAACTTGTCCACGCCCTGAACGACCGAGTAGATGTCGTACATGCCGCCGGAATTGGCGCATGAACCCATGGAGATGACCCACTTGGGCTCCAGCATCTGCTCGTAGAGACGCTGGATGACCGGCGCCATCTTGATGAAGCAGGTGCCGGCGATGACCATGAAGTCAGCCTGGCGCGGTGATGCACGAATGACTTCCGCACCGAAACGCGCCACGTCATGCGGGGCGGTGAAGGCGGTGGTCATTTCCACATAGCAGCAGGACAGGCCGAAGTTGTACGGCCACAAGGAATTCTTACGCCCCCAGTTGACCGCGCCGTTGAGCACGTCCGAGAGCTTGCCCATGTAGATGTTCTTGTGAACCTGATCCTCTAGCAGCGGGTCGGAGACGACCTCCCGCTGGCCGATCGGATACGCCTCGTTGGGCGCATCCGGGTCGACCCGAGTAAGTTTGTATTGCATCGCCAAAGCCTCATTGTTTCAGCTTCGCCTGCCGTTCACGACGTCCCTGCGGTGCCCAATCGAGCGCGCCGATACGCCAAAGATAGACAAGACCTGCCAACAGAATTGCTATGAAAACTGTAGCTTCGATCAGGCCCGCCCAGCCGCTTTCGCGTACCGAGACTGCCCAAGCGAAGAGATAGAGGGCTTCAACGTCGAAGATCACGAAGAGCATCGCGACCAGATAGAACTTGGCTGACAGGCGCAGACGCGCGCTGCCGGTGGGAAGCATGCCCGACTCGAAGGGTTCGTTCTTGCTGCGTCCCCAAGCCTTGCTGCCGAGCAGGCTGGAAAGGCCAAGCATGAAGGCGATGAGCCCGCAGACACCCAGCAAGAACACAGCGAAAGCCCAGTTATGGGACATGGTCGTTACCGCATCAGGCATGCCGGTACTCCTTGAATTAAGGAACGGCTTTTAATTTAGTAGCTGCCAAACACCGTCAAGGGCGCTGGCGCGAAGTGTGTATACAATACTATGTGCAGGCCAACTGTAAGTAAATTTTTCAGAGAAAAATTATTCGCGCAGTTTGACCGTTTCTGTCGAGCTTATGATTGACTTGTCGCATCGATGCAATTCTGCAGTGAACCGCATGGGCCGACGTTTCAGGACTATAGCTGACAGCTCTGTTCTGGCAATTTCCAGGAGCCATTCACCTGACTAATCTGCCTCATTTCGAGATCTGATGAGCCTCGGCGAGATAAGCAATTCACTGCCACTTTGGTGTTAAGGCCAAAGCAGCAGAGCATCGCGTTAAATTCCAATAGCGCATATTTAACGGCCTGCTCTATTACCAAATTTTATTCATTCAGTGAGGCTGCCTGGCTGATTTTGTACTAGCGTGCATGAATCGCCAGAGAGCGATATGCCATCGATCAAGCAGTGCCCACCATTCGCCGGGTCTGCGAAGTTGCCCCCTGCCTGGGTATGCCGACCCTTCGTATGAATAACAACATGAGGGGTTTTGCCATGCCTGTTGTCCAGTCTTTGCCGCGTATCGTCCCCACCGTTCTGTTGCTAGCCCTGAGCGCGCCTGCCAGCGCGGAATTGGGGGATTACAGTTTCTGGCAGAGCCTGAGCAACCTAGTGTCGCCGCCCAGGGCCGATAATCCGGTGACGCCTGCGCAGCGTGTGGGGCCGTATCCGCTGTTGGCCAATCCGAGTGGCTTCAATAGCGGCTTCAATCCCGGCAATTACTACGGCTGGCAAACGATTCAGATGGCGCCACAGACCGGTGCGGTGTGCGGCAATGGCTCGCCCTACAAGTTCTTCATCAATCGAGTGCCGAACACGCGCAATACCATCGTTTATCTGGAAGGTGGTGGCGCCTGTTGGGATTACGCCAGTTGCAGCGGGCAAAGCGGCATACGTGGCGCGCGCAATCCCGATGGTATCGCCGACGACTACATGTCGCTGCTCAACCCCGGCGCCAGTCTGGTGAGTCCCTTCGTCGTGCGTCTGCACCCCTGGACGCGCGTCAAGACGCAGAACTGGAACATGGTCTATGTGCCGTATTGCACGGGTGATATCTACTCCGGCGACAAGGTGGCGGTATACGAAGACCCGCAGGGGGTAAATCCTCCGCTGGTGTGGCACCACAACGGCTTGCGCAACATGCGCGCGGTGGTGGGGTGGCTGAAGGACAATCTGCCGCGGCCGACCCAGATGCTCACCACCGGATGCAGTGCAGGCGGCGCGGGCAGCCTGACCAACTACGCCAACCTGCGCCAGGACATCGCGCCAAACCGGGGTTACCTGATCAATGATTCCGGGCCCGTCTATACCGCGCTGGCTGGCGACAACCAGGCTTATCCGTCCTATCCGTTGCAGACCCTGATCCGTCAGGCCTGGGGGCTGGATGCGGCGCAGGGACCGTTGCAATACCTGCAGGCGCGCCTGCCAGGCTTCAACAGCAACGATCTGGGCAGCCTGTATCCGGCGCTTTCGAGCAATCTGCCGGGTGATCGCATGGGGCATACGCATTTCTGGCAGGACCTGAACTATTCGTCCTATTCCTACGAGCGCTTCTACCCTGAGATCGTCAACGCGCCGAATCAGGCTACCAAGGAAGCACTGATCAAGCAGCGCTGGGCAACGGATACCACGCGTCTACGCAGCCAACTGGCGAGCCTGGGCAATGTCGGTGGTTATTTCCCGCAATTCCGTAACGTCAACGAAAGCCACTGCACCAGCATCATCGAGTTCGCCAACTCCGATATCCAGGAGCAGAATCTGCAACTGGATAACTTCGTCAGCAGTGTTCTCGATGGCAGTGGGCAGGTTCTGGATGCTTCGGAAAGCAGCGATGTGGCCGACCGCAACAAACCATTCAATCTGCTGTATTACCTGCTCGATCAACTGCTCTGAGCAGAGCCGGCGCTGCAGCGAGCGGTTTCGCTGCAGCGTTCAGCTGTCCGGATCTTGCCGATAATTGCGCTCGCGTGCCTCCTGCAGGCGTTGCCTTAGGTACTGGTCGCGAGTGAGCCCGTCGGGGATGTTCTGCAGGGCGAGTACTTCCTCGACGATGCGTTTCTCTTCGGCCTTGTAGCGTTCGAAGTTTGGGTCGGGCCGTTGCGCCAGTCTGGCTTCGCGTTCGGCGCTGATGGTCTGATAGCGACTGATCAACGCTTGAGCGCGTCTCTTCTGTTCATTTTCGTCAGTGCTCACGGCCTTGATCAGGGCGATCTGCAGCAGCAGTGCTTCGCTCAGCGCCAATTCGCCTCGGCTTTCCATGGCGTCGATGCCCTGACTCAACTCCTGCGCCTGGGCTTCGCGGTCGCTGCGGGCGAGCGTCTTGGCGTGCTCGATAAAGCCTCGGTAGCGCTGATGAAAATCCAGGCGCCGCGCTTGTTGCTCGACCTCAGGACTTGCCAGCAGCTGTCGCTGTTCGCGGCTGAGGTCGGTCGAGGCGGGCGGGGCGCTGCCTTGCTCTACGGAAGGCGTCGGCTGTTGTTCTGGCTGAGAACTGACGGGCTCATCTGCACCGGGGCGTTGCCAGTACCAGGTGAGTGCTGCACAGCCAACCAAAACGCAGCAGCCGAACAGCAGGGCGGAGCGGGGCATGGGCGATCCTCGCGCGGGATGATGCCTTGCAGCTTAGAAGTTGCAGTCGCGTTTTGCCTGTCCATGCAGCGAATGGAGGGCCTGCCCTTTCGTCGTGGGCGAGAGGGCAGGTGTTTGGATCAGAACAGCGGCTTGCCGTCTTCGCGCGTGACGATCACGGTGGCCGAGCGTGGGCGGCGGCCGGGGCCGTCCGGCCAGGTGCTGCGAAAATCCGTCGGAGTCGAGCCTTCACCCGGGTGCTGGATGTTGACGAACAGCGTGCGGAAGTCCGGTGTGGCGGTGATGCCGGTGACCTCGCAACCCACCGGGCCGACCAGAAAGCGCTTGACCTCACCGGTGGTGGGTTCGGCCACCAGCATCTGGTTGTTGCCGAACGGGCCGCTGGCGAGCTGGCTGCCGCTCATGTCGGTCTGGATCCACAGACGGCCTTCGTCGTCGAACCACAGGCCGTCCGGGCTGGCCAGGCGGTTGTCGGCGGTCAGCGGTCTGCCGTTGGGGTCGAGGCTGTCGTTCTCCGGCCCGGCCAGCAGGAACAGGCTCCAGACGAACTCGCGGCCAGCATAATCGCGGCTCTGCTCACGCCAGCGGATGATGTGGCCGTAGGCGTTGGCAGGGCGCGGGTTGGCCGCGTCTACGACGGTGCGCGAGCTGTTGTTGGTGAGGGTGAAGTAGACATCACCGTTGTTCGGGTTCACCGCGCCCCATTCCGGCCGATCCATCTTGGTGGCGCCGACGATGTCGGCAGCCAGGCGGGTGTTGATCAGTACCTCGCCCTGGTCGGCGAAGCTTACCCCGGCAGCCCTGCAGGCGGCCTGGAAGGCCTTGTCCTTGATGTCCAGGGCCAGCCAATCCCCCTTGCCGTTGGCCTTGAAGCGCGCCACGTAGAGGGTGCCCTCGTCGAGCAGACTGCCGTTGCTGCGACCCGGTACGTACCTGCTGCGGCTGACGAACTTGTAGATGTACTCGTTCTGCGAATCGTCGCCGGAATAGCAGACCACTGGACTGCCCGGTTTGACCGGGGCGAATACCAGGCCTTCGTGGGCGAAGCGGCCCAGTGCGGTGCGCTTGACCGGGGCCGATTCCGGTGCGAAGGGATCGATCTCGACGATCCAGCCGAAGTGGTTCGGCTCGTTGCGATAGTCGCCTGCAGCCTCAGCGGCCAGGCGGGTGGCGTTGAAGCGCTGGAACTCGTCGCCGGACAGGTGATCCCAACCGTAGCGGCTGGCGCTGCCGACACCGTAGCGGGTCATTTCACGCGGGCGCTCAGTATCGCCGCTGGCGAAATAACCAGCCCAGTTTTCCTCGCAGGTTAGGTAAGTGCCCCAGGGCGTGAAGCCGTTGGCGCAGTTGTTCAGCGTGCCGCGGGTGGCGGTGCCATCGGGGCTGTAGCGAGTCTGGAGCAGGGCGTGACCGCGTGCTGGGCCGCTGATCTGCATCGGTGTGGCGCCCGTGATGCGGCGGTTGCGGGCGCTGGGCAGCACCTCCCATTGGCCACGCACGCGGCGCACTTCTACTACCGAAACGCCGTGGGCGTTGATTTCCTTGCGCACTTCATCGGCGCTGCTGCGCTTGCCGCCGACCAGGGTGGGGCCATTGGGGTGCAGCAGCGGCGCGTCGATGTACTCGTGGTTGAGTACCAGCAGGCCGTGGTCGCTCTTGTGACCGCCGCCGCGCTGACCGTCGATGGGGAAGAAGTGCATGCCGTCATGGTGCATGCCGATCTGGTCAGCCTGATCGGCGGCACTGTTGCCGGCGTTGTCGAGGAATGCCGGGAAGCTGCCACGAATCGGCGTGCCCCAGGGGATGAAGGTGGTGGCTTTGTAGCCGGCTGGCACGGTGATGGTATCGGCACGGGTAACCGCCACCGGATTGAACGGCAGGCGCTTGCTGCGTTTCTTCAGGCGTTCCAGCAGCTCCTTGAGCTGGTCTTTGAGCGGGTTGTCCGCGGCCTCGGCACTGCCGGGCATGGCGACGCCGAGAAAGCCCATGACGCCGAGCGCAGCGCCGCTGGCGACCACCTGGCGGCGGCTCAGGCCGGCTTCGATCAGGTCATTGATATGAGGATTGCTGGAGGCGTTGCTGAGCGGTTCATCGCCATTGCCGAATAGCACGTTTTGCTCTTGTTCATTGCGCATGGAGGGCTCCTTGTCAGGCTGATCGACGGAGTCATGACGCTAACCAAGGAAAACGACGGAATAGTGACAGCGTCTGTGCGCCATTGCACAAAACTGCTCGGAGGTCTAACGACCATCCTCTGTTTGGCGCCGCTTCGTCGGGTGTCGCAAGGCTCTTGCAGAGCAGGCAGTACAGGTGTTTGTGCTGGCATTGGTACGCGGGACACACCCTGCGCCCAAGCATAAAAAAGCCCCGGCAAAGCCGGGGCGGATTAGGCAAACAGGCTGCTGCGGATGCGTGGTCCGCAGCAGAGGAACCGTTCTTAGTGGAACTGGTTCATGGTGTTGTCTTTGCCGCTCGCCTTCAGAGCGGCTTCGCCAGCGAAGTACTCCTTGTGGTTGTCGCCGATGTCGGAGCCAGCCATGTTCTGGTGCTTGACGCAGGCGATACCCTGACGCAGTTCCTGACGCTGCACGCCCTTCACGTAGGCCAGCATGCCCTGGTCGGCGAAGTAGCCCTTGGCCAGGTTGTCGGTGGACAGTGCGGCAGTGTGGTAGGTCGGCAGGGTGATCAGGTGGTGGAAGATGCCGGCGTGGGCCGAACCGTCGCGCTGGAAGGTACGGATCTTCTCGTCGGCAACCTGGGCCAGTTCGGTCTCGTCGTACTCGACGCTCATCAGCTTGGCGCGGTCGTAGGCGGAAACGTCCTTGCCTTCGGCAACCATGGCGTCGAACACCTGCTGACGGAAGTTCAGGGTCCAGTTGAAGGACGGGCTGTTGTTGTACACCAGTTTGGCGTTGGGGATGACTTCACGAATGCGGTCAACCATGGCCTTGATCTGGCCAACGTGCGGCTTCTCGGTCTCGATCCACAGCAGATCGGCGCCGTTCTGCAGGCTGGTGATGCAGTCCAGTACGCAGCGGTCTTCACCAGTGCCAGCACGGAACTGGAACAGGTTGGACGGCAGGCGCTTCGGACGCAGCAGCTTGCCGCCGCGGTTGATCACGACATCGCCGTTGCCCAGGTCGGCAGCAGACACTTCTTCGCAGTCCAGGAAGCTGTTGTACAGGTCGCCCAGGTCACCCGGCTCGTTGGTCACGGCGATCTGTTTGGTCAGACCGGCACCCAGAGAGTCGGTGCGTGCAACGATCACGCCGTTGTCGATGCCCAGCTCGAGGAAGGCGTAGCGAACGGCAGCGATCTTGGCAAGGAAGTCGGCGTGAGGAACGGTCACCTTACCGTCCTGGTGGCCGCACTGCTTCTCGTCGGAAACCTGGTTCTCGATCTGGATGCAGCAGGCGCCTGCTTCGATCATGCGCTTGGCCAGCAGGTAGGTGGCTTCCGGATTACCGAAACCAGCGTCGATGTCGGCGATGATCGGCACGATATGGGTTTCGTAGTTGTCGATCTGGTTCTGGATCTCGGCAGCCTTGGCCTGGTCGCCAGCTGCGCGAGCAGCGTCCAGGGCGGTGAACAGCAGATCCAGTTCGCGGCTGTCGGCCTGACGCAGGAAGGTGTACAGCTCTTCGATCAGGTCGGAGACGGCAGTCTTCTCGTGCATCGACTGGTCTGGCAGCGGGCCGAAGTCGGAGCGCAGAGCGGCAACCATCCAGCCGGACAGGTAGAGGTAGCGCTTGTTGGTGGTCTTCAGGTGCTTCTTGATCGAAATCAGCTTCTGCTGACCGATGAAGCCGTGCCAGCAACCCAGGGACTGGGTATAGACGGAGGAGTCGGCGTCGTACTCTTCCATGTCCTTGCGCATGATGTCAGCGGTGTACTGAGCGATTTCCAGACCGGTCTTGAAGCGGTTCTGAGCGCGCATACGGGCGACGGACTCGGGGTTGATAGCGCTCCAGCTGCTGCCGAACTTCTCTTTCAGAGCGGCTACAGCCTTGATGTCGTTTTGATATGCGGACATGGTCAATCCTTCAAAAAATGTGTTGGTTGAGCACCGACTACCCACGCAATGCGTGCACGGATGCAGCGGCTGCGGGAGGCTTCCACTTTGACGGCGAGAATACGGCTGGGGCGAGGATTGACCGCGAGGAGGGGAGATGTGGCGAACAGTTCGAGAGCATCGCGTGGGCCGGTTGGCTCGTGGAAACCTTGGGCACCTGCTGGGCTTTCGATCTGTCTGACGCTAAACGATTCCCCGTCCCTCAGGACAACTTCGTTCCAGTCGCAACCTCGTCGTACGGCCTTGTGGGCTGTTGGGACACGGACCGTTGCGAAGTACTTCGCGGGCGGTCTGGAGATCCTTTTCAGGACCCCTGGCTAGCGGGAGCGAGGCCATCATGCCTCTGGGAAAATGCTTCGTCAAACGTTTTGTAGTGGTTTTTTAAAACTACTACATATTCAGTAGACGACTGGCTGGTCACGCTTGGCAGCCCATGGGGTGGGCGTTTCAGGCATTTCGCGGGTTGCGTGAGTTGTCCATCGTTCTTGCGAGGGAAAGGGATTCGACTTTGGTCGGGGTGTCAGTCGATCGCTTCGACTTTCAGGCGCAGCGACATGTCCTCGCGGCCCTGGGTGGTGTGTCGACGCAACACGTCACGGCCGCTGGAGCTGGTTTCCTCGCTGACGCCACCCAAGGTAATCCACTCGCCGAGTCGGCCGCTGACGCGGGTATCGGTACTTTGCACATCGATCACGCCGGGGCGGCTGTTGCTGACGCGATCGCGTTGGCTGCTGATGGCAACGTGGACCAGTTCGCCAGAGAGGCTGGCCGTTACGTAGAAGCCGCGGGTCACGTCGCGGTACTGAGTATCCTGGTAAATCTGGCCGTAAGGACCGGTACTGGTGGTGGTCAGCGGCACGCTCTGGCCGACCTGAATCAGTGCTGGATAACCTTCGGTGGCCTGTACCTGCTGGGTGCCGCCGCCACGGCTGTCGGTGCTGCGGCGGATGATGCGCACCTGGTCGCGACCGTTCACTTCGCCGCGGCCGACCTGTACTCCGGCATTGCCGGCACTGAGCGTGCCATCGACGCGATAGCCGCGGTCGTTCTGGTAATTGCTGTCGGCGCTCTCCACGGTGATCAGCAGGCGACGCGGGCGGGTGTCGAGTTGCTGCAACAACACGCGCACTTCACCGATCTTGGCCGGTGACGCATTGACGATCAGTTGGTTGCCATAGGCGCTGACCTTGCCCTCGTTGTCGAGCATTGACTGCACCACGTCGAGTACGTCATCGGCAGTGCGGTAATTCAGTGGGATTACCTCGGTGGCCGCTTGCAGCGGCAGGCACAGGCCGAGAAGCAGGGCGGCGAACAGCGTGCGCAGGGTCATAGCAGAAAGCTCCGCAGATCAGGGTCGGTGATGCTGGTATCCCAGGCCTGGTCGAACTGGGTTTGGCGTTGGCGCACGCGCGCCGGATCGTTGTACAGGGCGTAGCCGGATTGTTGATCGAGTTCAGGCCGCACGAACAGGCCTCTGTCATCGGCGATCAGGAAGGCCAGTTCCTCACTGGCGTAATCCGGATTGAGTTTGCGGATATGCAGGTTGGAGGACAGTCGGCGTGACAGGGCGAGCAGGCGATGACCTTCCTTCACGGCGCGGGTCGGGTCGCGCAGCAGGATGCGCAGGCGCGCCCGAGGACTACTCAGCAGGAATCGGGTGCAGGCCTGCTGCATGCTGCTGTGGTGATAGAGCCAGGGCTCCAGGTCGTCGCTGTACAGGCACAGGTTGCGCTGGGCCTGCTGCATCAGCGCCAGGATGTGGGCTCGAGCCTGTTGGGGCTGGCTGAAACGCTCCAGACGCTCGTGCTGGCCGAGTATGAACGGGGCCGGCTCCCATCGCGCCGCATCTGGCGTGATGGGCTCGGGGTTGTGCACGGTAAAACGCCCCGGCGACTCGAATTCGATGGCTGCCAGCTCGATGGCTTCTGGCGTATCGATCGGTTCGACCGGGTCGTCTTTGTCGTTCATTTCGGTCTCTACTGGCTGGTGCGCACCATATCCACGTGCGGTATGCCGGCGTCGAGGTACTCGTCGCTGACAATCCTGAAGCCTAGCCTTTCATAGAACGGCGTGGCGTGCACCTGAGCGGTGAGCATTTGCTGATGCAGGCCGCGTTTTTCCGCTTCGGCGATCACTGCCTGCATCAGTTTTTCGCCGACCTTGAGGCCGCGCCAGTCCTTGAGTACCGAAACGCGACCGATATGGCCATCGGGTAGCAGGCGTGCGGTACCCACCGGGTAATCACCTTCCTCGGCGAGAAAGTGCACGGCGTCGGTATCCTCGGCGTCCCATTCCAGCTCCGGCGGTACCGATTGCTCGGCGACGAATACGCTATCGCGGATGCGACGAAGCTCGGCATTGTCCCTATGCCAGTCCGCGACACGGACAGTGATCTCACTCATCGGCAAATCCCAGGCTGCCTTGTTTGACCAGTTCCCACAGCAGAGTACGTCCCTCGTCGTCGGCCAGCCAGGCGCCGAGGTTTTCCACATGTAACGCATCGGCGCTGCAGATCAGCTTCAACAGCTCGCGCTGGCGGGCGGAAACCAGGCGGCTCTGGCCGCTGGCGAACAGCACCAGGTCTTCGCCGACTTCCGACCAGGCCATGCGCGCGCTGGGGTTGCGGATGAGGATCGCGCCATCTTCCAGCGCGCCGAGGAAGTCCTCTTCCTCGATCTCGATGCCGGCAACCAGCTCGGGGTACTTGGGCTCGGTCATGAACTGGCCGAACCAGGTCATCAGCAGGCGTTCGTCACTCATGTGCTCATTGAGCAGGGCCTTGAGGCGCTCCAGGGCGTCGCGCTGAATCTGGTTGGGATCCTCGCTCGGCTGGATGTCGGCATCGCTGTAACGCTCTTCGTCGGGCAGGAACTGGCCGAGGAAGTCGGTGAAATGGGTCAGTACTTCGGCGGCGCTCGGCGCGCGGAAGCCCACGGAATAGGTCATACAATCATCCTCAGCGGTGCCACAGTGGGCGAGGCATGGCGGCAGGTAGAGCATGTCGCCGGGTGCCAGCACCCATTCATCGGTTGGTTCGAATTGCGCCAGGATCTTCAGATCGGCGTGGGGGAGCAGCGGGCTGTCGGCATCGCATATCTGGCCAATTTGCCAGCGGCGATGGCCATGAGCCTGCAGCAGGAATACGTCGTAGTTGTCGAAATGCGGGCCGACGCCGCCACCGGGGGCAGCGAAGCTGATCATCAAGTCGTCGATGCGCCACTTGGGCAGGAACTTGAAGTCCTCCAGCAGCTCGGCCACTTCCGGGACGAACTGGTCGACGGCCTGGACCAGCAGGGTCCAGTCGCGCTCGGGCAGATCCTGGAAGGTGTCTTCGTTGAACGGGCCGCGCTGCAGTTCCCAGGGGCGCTCGCCGTGCTCGATCACGAGGCGCGATTCGACTTCTTCCTCCAGCGCCAAGCCGGCCAGTTCGTCCGGGCTGATCGGGCTTTCGAAGTCCGGGATCGCCTGGCGCACTAGCAGCGGTTTCTTCTGCCAGTAGTCGCGCAGGAATTCACGGGCTGTGAGGCCACCCAGCAATTGCAGCGGAGTATCAGGATTCATCAGTAAGCCCTTGAAATAGATAAAAACCTTAAAACAAAAACGCCCGGCTCAGCCGGGCGTCCTCGAGGCTGATCGCGCTTAGATCCGCTTGGCCTGGGCCACGGCGTTACCGATGTAGCGTGCCGGGGTCAGTTGCTTGAGCTCTTCCTTGGCGGCGGCCGGCATGTCCAGGCCGTCGATGAAGGCAAGCAGGGCCTCAGGGCTGATGCCCTTGCCGCGGGTCAGCTCCTTGAGCTTCTCGTACGGGTTCTCGATGGCATAACGGCGCATGACGGTCTGGATCGGCTCGGCGAGCACTTCCCAGCAGGCGTCCAGGTCTTCAGCGATTTTCTGAGCATTGAGCTCCAACTTGCTGATTCCCTTGAGGCTTGCCTCGTAAGCGATGACGCTGTGAGCGAAGCCGACACCCAGGTTACGCAGCACGGTGGAGTCGGTCAGGTCGCGCTGCCAGCGGGAGATCGGTAGCTTGCTGGCCAGGTGCTGGAAGATCGCGTTGGCGATGCCCAGGTTGCCTTCGGAGTTCTCGAAGTCGATCGGGTTGACCTTGTGCGGCATGGTCGAGGAGCCAATCTCGCCGGCGACGGTCTTCTGCTTAAAGTAACCGAGGGAGATGTAGCCCCAGACGTCGCGGTCGAAGTCGATCAGAATGGTGTTGAAGCGGGCGATGGCGTCGAACAGCTCGGCGATGTAGTCGTGCGGCTCGATCTGGGTGGTGTAGGGGTTGAAGGTCAGGCCCAGGTCACCTTCGATGAACTGGCGG
Source organism: Ectopseudomonas toyotomiensis (assembly GCF_017167985.1). Classification (NCBI taxonomy): domain Bacteria; kingdom Pseudomonadati; phylum Pseudomonadota; class Gammaproteobacteria; order Pseudomonadales; family Pseudomonadaceae; genus Ectopseudomonas; species Ectopseudomonas toyotomiensis. Next base: position 4,666,923 of record NZ_CP070505.1, read on the forward strand.
GCATTGGCTTCCCAGTCGATGCTCGGGTAGGCCGACAGGTGCGCGTTGTAGTTGCCCACGGCGCCGTTGATCTTGCCCAGCAGCGGCACGGCAGCGACCTGCGCGATCTGCCGCTCCAGGCGGTAGACTACGTTGGCCAGTTCCTTGCCCAGGGTGGTCGGCGAAGCGGGTTGGCCGTGGGTGCGCGAGAGCATCGGCACGTCGGCGAACTTCACCGCCAGCTCGCGAATGGCGCCCGCCAGTTGCTTCATCAGCGGCAGCAGCACGTTGTCACGGCCTTCGCGCAGCATCAGGGCGTGGGACAGGTTATTGATGTCCTCGCTGGTGCAGGCGAAGTGGATGAACTCGCTGACCTTGTCCAGCTCCGGCAGCTTGGCGGCCTGCTCCTTGAGCAGGTACTCCACGGCCTTGACGTCGTGGTTGGTGGTGCGCTCGATTTCCTTGACGCGCTCGGCATGCTCGACGGCAAAGTTCTCGGCCAGCTCGTTGAGCAGGGCGTTGGCTTCGGCGGAGAAGGGCGCAACTTCCGGGATGCCTTCGTGGGCAGCCAGGCGCTGCAGCCAGCGCACTTCGACCAGTACACGGCTACGGATCAGACCGTATTCGCTGAAGATGGGGCGCAGGGCGCTGGTTTTGCCGGCGTAGCGGCCGTCGACGGGGGAAACCGCGGTGAGCGAGGAAAGCTGCATGTAGGCGTTCTCGGGCTGTCGGGCTGAAAAGCCATCCTGGATCACTGCGCATCGTGCTGGCTTCGATGAAGCGGGCGCTAGCTCAGGTACCGGGACGACCTCTGACGAAAAGGGCGCATATCATACATGAAAACCAGCGCTTGGCCGCCTATGCCCTGCGTCTTGCGACCGATAACAGACTGGCGGCGAAGATCAATGCTGCACCGAGCAGCGAAAGCGTGTCTGGCGTCTCGCCCCAGAGCAGCCAGGCAATGATGCCGGCGAAGACGATGGCCAGATAAGCCACCGGACCGATCAGGCCGGGTGGTGCCAAGCCGTAGGCGCGTGACATGATCACCTGGCTGGCGGTGGCCAGCAGACCGATGCCCAGCAGCCAGCTCAGTTGCGTGGCATCGAGCGGTTGCCAGCTCCAGGTCAGCGGGATGGCGGAGAACAGCGCACTGAACAGCGAGAAATAGAAGACGATGCGCGTCGCCGGCTCGCTGTCGCTCATTTCGCGGATGGAAACGAAGGCGAAGGCGGCCAGCACGCTGGCGGCCAGGCCAAACAGAGCGGGCCCCTCGAACAGAGCGCTACTGGGCTTGGCCACCAGTAGCACGCCGCACAAGCCGATCAGGCTGCTGATCAGCATGCGCCGGGTCAGTGGCTCCTTGAGCCAGAAGTGCGCGATCAGCGGGGTGAACACCGGTGCCGAGTAGGTGAACAACATGGCGTCGGCCAGAGGGAGGTGGGCGATGGCGTAGAAGAAGCAGTACATCGCCGCCAGGCCGTAGGTGGTGCGCCACAGGTGGGACTTCAGGCGGGTCGTGCGCAGCGGTCGCACTCCGCGTACCAGCAGCAGCGGCAGAAAGAACAGCACCCCGACCAGGTTGCGGAAGAACACCACCGACTCGTTGTTGACGCTGACGGATATCTCGCGGATGCCGACGCCAGTAAAGGCGAACAGCAGCGCCGAGAGCGCCAGCAGCAGGGCACCCTGAAGGGGTTTGACGCTGCGGCTGGCGGGCTCCATGGTCAGCTTCGCGTCAGTTCGTAGAGTTCTTTGAGCAGCTTGCTGCGGCTGAACACCAGCTGCCAGCGGTGACCGCCGAGCTGACGCCACAGGCGCGCCGAGCGGATGCCGGCGAGCAGCAGGGCACGGATTTTCGCGGCGTTGTTCGGCTGCTGCAGAAAGCGCATGTCGCCGTGCACCTGAATGCGCTGGCGGAAGGTGCTGATGGTGTCCTGATACAGGCCGCCGCACGCGGCGATGACGTTGTCATGGACCAGGCCGAAATGCTCGACCTGTTGTTGGATCTGATCCAGCCGGCTGCCCATCACCTGCAGCATGTCGCCGCGTTTGTCCAGTTGCCGCTCAAGGCCGATCATCGCCAGCGCATAGCGCAGCGGCTCGCGCTGCAGGGCGGATGGATTGCGCTCCAGCGAGCTGATCAGGGCGCGATAACCGTCACGCAGGTTGAGGTCGTCGCCGCCGTATACGTCCAGCGTGCTTTTCGGGTCGCGCACCAGCAGGCTGCCAAGCATGCAGCCTATCGAGGCTTCGCTGACCTGGCCGGTGCGGGCGATCTTGTCGGCCAGTACGGCGGCTTCGAATACGGCGCCGAGGGCAACCAGTTGCTCCTGCAGCGGGCTCATCGGACGTCCTCGTACCAGGCTTGTGCGGTTTCGATCACACCGCCGCCGAGACACACCTCGCCGTCATAGAACACCACGGACTGACCGGGGGTGACGGCGCGCTGCGGCTCATCGAACACGGCGCGATAGCCGTTTTCGGTCTTCTCCAGGGTGCAGCTCTGGTCACTCTGGCGGTAGCGCACCTTGGCCGTGAGGCGGAGCGGAGTGCTCAGATCCACCGGGTTGACCCAGTAGATGTCCGAGGCGAGCAGGGCGCGGGAGAACAGCCAGGGGTGTTCGTTGCCCTGACCGACGATCAGTACGTTGCGTGTCAGGTCCTTGCGCAGCACGTACCAGGGATCGTCGCTGGCGTCCTTGAGACCACCGATGCCGAGGCCCTGGCGCTGGCCGATGGTGTGGTACATCAGGCCGTGGTGGCGGCCGATTATCTGGCCGTCAGTGGTTTCGATATCGCCAGGCTGCGCCGGCAGGTACTGCTTGAGGAAGTCGCTGAAGCGGCGCTCGCCGATGAAGCAGATACCGGTGGAGTCCTTCTTCTTCGCCGTGGCCAGCTCGTACTTCTCGGCAATGGCGCGCACCTGCGGCTTTTCCAGTTCACCGACCGGGAACAGGGTCCTGGCGATCTGCTCGCCGCCCACGGCATGCAGGAAGTAGCTCTGGTCCTTGTTCGGGTCCAGGCCCTTGAGCAGCTCGGTACGGCCGTCGATATCGCGGCGACGCACGTAGTGGCCGGTGGCGATCAGGTCGGCGCCGAGGCTCAGGGCGTAGTCGAGGAAGGCTTTGAACTTGATCTCGCGGTTACACAGGATATCCGGGTTCGGCGTACGTCCGGCCTTGTATTCGGCCAGGAAGTGCTCGAACACATTGTCCCAGTATTCTGCGGCGAAGTTGGCGGTGTGCAGCTTGATGCCGATGCGATCGCATACGGCCTGGGCGTCGGCCAGGTCGTCCATGGCGGTGCAGTACTCGGTGCCGTCGTCTTCGTCCCAGTTCTTCATGAACAGGCCTTCGACCTGGTAACCCTGCTCCATCAACAGCAGGGCGGAAACGGACGAATCGACGCCGCCGGACATGCCGACGATCACGCGTTGGGTGCTAGGTGCTTGCATGGGAATCTGCGAGTGAAGCCTCAAAAGTTGCCGAGTCTAACAGGTAGGGTGCGCTATGCGCACCGAGCACATGCCACGGTGTCCGTGGTGCGCACGGCGCACCCTACGCAACGGCATATGCTCGCGATCAATCGCGCACCAGTTCCAGCGGCCCGTTTATGCCGGCCAGGTAGTCATCCACGCACTGCAGTACCAGCTCGCTGCGCCAGCGCTCGGGCTGGGTGGCCAGTTCGTCGCGGGTCAGCCAGGTGATGCCGCTGATGTCGCTGTCCAGTTCGCGCTCTGGGTTGTGATGCACCGGGCGTGCGCTGAAGCAGACGCGCTGATAGGTCACGCCATTACTTGGTGCGGTATAGAGGTAGATGCCGAGCAGGGCAGTGAGCTCGACGTCCCAGCCGGTTTCCTCGAGCGTCTCGCGCAGTGCGGCTTCGCATAGTGATTCATTGGCTTCCAGGTGCCCGGCCGGCTGGTTGAGTACCAGGCGGCCGGCCTTGAACTCTTCGACGAAGAGGAAACGGCCATCATCTTCGATCACCGTGGCCACGGTGATATGGGGTTGCCACTCCATTTTCGGTGCTCCAAAAAACGATCAGCGTGCAGGATTCTGTAGGAGCGAGCTTTGCTCGCGAAAAACAGCTTCGCGAGCAAAGCTCGCTCCTACGGCGATTGTTCGCGCTTATAAATAAAGAACCCCGGCACAAGACCGGGGTTCTTTTGACACTCAAGCCCTATCAGGCATTCAGTGCAGCCAGAGCGGCATTGAAGGTAGCGCTGGGGCGCATCACCTTGCTGGTCAGCTCAGGGTTGGAGCGGTAGTAGCCACCGATTTCGACCGTTTTGCCTTGTACGGCAGCCAGTTCGCCGACGATGGTCGCTTCCTGCTCGGTCAGTTGCTTGGCCAGCGGGGCGAAGTGAGCCTTCAGCTCGGCATCATCGTTCTGCTCGGCCAGGGCTTGCGCCCAGTACAGTGCCAGGTAGAAGTGGCTGCCGCGGTTGTCGATCTCGCCGACCTTGCGCGCCGGGGACTTGTTGTTGTCCAGCAGCTTGCCGGTGGCCTGGTCCAGGGTCTTGCCCAGTACCTTGGCCTTGGCGTTGTTGGTCTTGATGCCGGTTTCCTCAAGCGAGACGGCCAGGGCCAGGAACTCGCCCAGGGAATCCCAGCGCAGGTAGTTCTCTTCGACCAGCTGCTGTACGTGCTTGGGTGCCGAGCCGCCGGCGCCGGTTTCGTACATGCCGCCGCCAGCCATCAGTGGCACGATGGACAGCATCTTGGCCGAGGTACCCAGCTCCATGATCGGGAACAGATCGGTCAGGTAGTCGCGCAGTACGTTGCCGGTCACCGAGATGGTGTCCTGGCCGCGGATCATGCGCTCCATGGATACGCGGATGGCTTCGTTGTAGCCCATCATGCGGATGTCCAGGCCGGTCAGGTCGTAATCCTTGAGGTACAGCTCGACTTTCTTCTGCAGTTCGCGGTCGTGGGCGCGCTCCGGGTCCAGCCAGAAGATGGCAGGGGTGTTGGACTGACGAGCGCGGGTAACGGCCAGCTTGACCCAGTCGCGAATCGGCGCGTCCTTGGTCTGGCAGGCGCGCCAGATGTCGCCGGCTTCGACCTGGTGCTGCATCAGCACGGTGCCGTCGGCGGCGACGACGCGCATGGTGCCGTCGGCGGTCATTTCGAAGGTCTTGTCGTGAGAGCCGTACTCTTCGGCTTTCTGCGCCATCAGGCCGACGTTCGGCACGGTGCCCATGGTGGTCGGGTCGAACGCACCATTGGTTTTGCAGAAGTTGATCATTTCCTGATAGATGCGAGCGTAGGTGCTCTCAGGCATGACGGCCTTGGTGTCTTTCTGCTTGCCGTCCTTGCCCCACATCTGACCGGAATTGCGGATCATTGCCGGCATCGAGGCGTCGACGATGACATCGCTTGGAATGTGCAGGTTGGTAATGCCCTTGACCGAGTCGACCATGGCCATTTCAGGGCGATGGGCATAAACCTCGTGGATGTCGTGGAGGATTTCTTCCTGTTGCGAGGCTGGCAGCGACTTGATCTTGTCGTAGACGCTGCTGATACCGTTGTTCGGGTTGACGCCCAGTTCCTTGAACAGCTCACCGTACTTGTCGAACACATCCTTGTAGTAAACGCTGACGGCGTGGCCGAAGACGATCGGGTGGGAGACCTTCATCATGGTCGCCTTGACGTGCAGGGACCACATCACGCCGGTTTCCTTGCAGTCCTGCAGGGTCTTCTCGAAGAAATCACGCAGCTTGCGGCAGCTCATGAACATGCTATCGAACACTTCGCCTTCCTGCAGGGCGAGTTGTTTCTTGACCTCGACCTTGCCGTCCTTGCCGACGAACTCGATGCGCACGTCACCGGCCTTGGCCATGGTGATCGATTGCTCGCTGGAGAAGAAGTCGCCGCCGCGCATGTAGTCGGCGTGGGACTGCGAAGCCATGCTCCACTTGCCCATGCTGTGCGGGTGCTTGCGTGCATAGGCCTTGACCGCGGCCGGGGCGCGGCGGTCGGAGTTGCCTTCGCGCAGAACCGGGTTCACGGCGCTGCCCAGGATTTTGGCGTAGCGGCCGCGAACTTCTTTGTCTTCGTCGCTCTGCGGATCTTCCGGGAAGTCCGGAATGTTATAGCCCTGAGCCTGCAGCTCGGCGATGGCTGCCTTGAGCTGAGGTACGGAGGCGCTGATGTTCGGCAGTTTGATGATGTTGGCGTCCGGCTGCAGAGTCAGCTCGGCCAGTTTGGCCAGGTCGTCATCGATGCGCTTGTCGGCGTCCAGGCGGTCGGCAAAGCTTGCCAGGATCCGTCCAGCAAGAGAGATGTCGCGGGTTTCAACGGAGATGTCAGCCGAGGCGGCAAAGGCTTCTACAATTGGCAGAAGCGAATAGGTAGCGAGGGCCGGAGCTTCGTCGGTGAAGGTGTAGATGATCTTCGAAGGGGTGGACATTTAGGGTTAACTCTCTTCTTTGCTGAGCGCGCATAGAAACTCGACCTGCGCGGGTAGGCGCTTGAGCCCCATGATGGCGGGGCCGGGTCGAGGACTCGCCGCGGTGATGTTGGATGCACCCGTAGAGTGTCGAGCATTTCGAGCCGGCAGACAGTGGTGGCCGTTTACCGGGTTCAAGAGGTTGCTGTCTGGTTCCAGGCAGGTCGCCCCTTATGACTCGTTAGTCACCTAAGCAGTATACCACTGCGACACCTCGCCACAGAATGCCCAGTTGCATAAGACCTTTGCACATGTGTCTCCGCGAGCGGTTTGCGCTACTCTCGGGGATGCACACTGTCTAACCACAAGATGGAGTCCAGCATGGGATACCAAAAGATCCAGGTGCCAGCCAGCGGTGACAAAATCACCGTCAACGCCGATATGTCGCTGAACGTTCCAAACAACCCGATCATTCCGTTCATCGAGGGTGACGGTATCGGTGTCGATATTTCTCCGGTGATGATCAAGGTCGTCGACGCTGCTGTCGAAAAAGCCTATGGCGGCGCCCGCAAGATTTCCTGGATGGAAGTTTATGCCGGCGAGAAGGCCACCCAAGTTTACGATCAGGACACCTGGCTGCCGAAAGAAACCCTCGAAGCCGTGCGTGATTACGTGGTTTCGATCAAAGGCCCGCTGACCACGCCTGTTGGTGGTGGCATCCGCTCATTGAACGTGGCTTTGCGTCAGGAGCTTGATCTCTATGTCTGCCTGCGTCCGGTACGCTGGTTCGAGGGTGTGCCCAGTCCGGTGAAGAAACCGGGCGACGTGGACATGGTGATCTTCCGCGAGAACTCCGAAGACATCTATGCCGGCGTGGAGTGGAAAGCTGGCAGTCCCGAGGCCGAAAAGGTCATCAAGTTCCTCACCGAGGAAATGGGCGTCAAGAAGATTCGCTTCACCGATATGTGCGGTATCGGCATCAAGCCGGTTTCCGAGGCCGGCACCAAGCGCCTGGTGCGCAAGGCGCTGCAGTACGCCGTGGACAACGACCGTAGCTCGGTAACCCTGGTGCACAAGGGCAACATCATGAAGTTCACCGAGGGAGCCTTCAAGGAGTGGGGTTACGAGATCGCCCGAGAGGAATTCGGCGCCGAGCTGCTTGACGGCGGTCCGTGGATGCAGTTCAAGAACCCGCGTACCGGCAAGAACATCGTGGTCAAGGACGTGATTGCTGACGCCATGCTGCAGCAGATCCTGCTGCGTCCGGCCGAATATGACGTGATCGCTACCCTAAACCTCAATGGCGACTATCTGTCCGATGCCCTGGCGGCCGAAGTCGGCGGCATTGGCATCGCGCCCGGTGCCAACCTGTCCGATTCGGTTGCCATGTTCGAGGCGACTCATGGCACGGCGCCCAAATATGCCGGTCAGGACAAGGTCAACCCGGGCTCGGTCATTCTCTCCGCCGAGATGATGCTGCGTCACATGGGCTGGGCCGAGGCTGCCGATCTGATCATCAAGGGCACCAATGGCGCGATTGCTGCCAAGACGGTGACCTACGATTTCGAGCGTCTGATGGAGGGAGCGAAACTGATGTCCTGCTCCGAATTTGGCGATGCGATGATCAGCCACATGTAATCGGTAGACCGATTCAGAGCGTGAAAAAAAGGCCGGTCACATGACCGGCCTTTTCGTGGCGATTTGCCAGAGTACTCAGACTTCGACAGTGCTCGCGATATTTTGCGCCTGGGGTACTGCCACGGGGGCGTCCTGGTTGGCGGTAACCGCGCTGATATTGATGGCATGCAGTCCTTTGGGGCCTTGCACGATCTCGAAGCGGACCGGCTGGCCGGCCTTGAGTGTCTTGTAACCGTCCATCTGGATGGCCGAGTAGTGGGCGAACAGGTCCTCATCTCGGCCGTCGGCCAGGATGAATCCATAGCCTTTGGCGTTGTTGAACCACTTGACCTTACCGCTGAGCATGCTGATATCCCTCTGCAAAGGACTCCATCTCTGGAGTATCATCCACTTCGACTCCACGCGATAACCGACCAGGCTGGGCGAAGGCGTGGAATCCCTGATACCCACCAGTGGGTATTCATTTGTTGTAACACCCTTTTGCCGTTAGTCAAGGCTATACGGCGGATGGCTGAGAACTCAGTCAAACTCCCTCTAGCATCCCCGTTCGCCCGGCCCTGAACCTCTGATTTCAGCATGCATGCAAGTAGCCAGATTCGACTAACATTCAATCAGGATCACCCGGCAGAGCATGAGGATGACTCCTCTGGTATTGCTGTTCAGGAATCCAAGCCAGCATTGCAGGCACCACCGATGTACAAGGTGGTCTTATTCAATGACGACTACACCCCTATGGATTTCGTCGTCGAAGTGCTCGAAACGTTTTTCGGCATGAACCGGGAGCTGGCGACCAAGATCATGCTGGCCGTCCATACAGAAGGGCGTGCGGTATGTGGTGTGTACACCCGCGATATTGCGGAGACCAAGGCAATGCAGGTCAACCAATACGCGCGAGAGAGCCAGCATCCGCTACTCTGTGAAATAGAGAAGGACGGTTAACGCCGGCCACTTGGGTATGAGGTGAAGCTATGTTGAATCGAGAGCTCGAAGTCACCCTCAATCTGGCTTTCAAGGAGGCCCGTGCCAAGCGTCATGAATTCATGACGGTCGAGCACCTGCTGCTCGCCTTGCTGGATAACGAGGCAGCCGCCAGTGTGCTGCGGGCCTGTGGGGCCAACCTCGACAAGCTGCGCCACGATCTGCAGGAGTTCATCGACTCCACCACGCCACTGATTCCTCAGCACGATGAAGACCGCGAAACCCAGCCGACTCTGGGCTTTCAGCGCGTTCTGCAGCGTGCTGTCTTCCATGTGCAGAGCTCCGGCAAGCGTGAAGTGACCGGCGCCAATGTCCTGGTCGCGATCTTCAGCGAGCAGGAAAGCCAAGCCGTGTTCCTGCTCAAGCAGCAGAGCGTGGCCCGCATCGATGTGGTCAACTACATCGCCCATGGCATCTCCAAGGTGCCGGGGCATGGCGATCAGCACGAAAATGATCAGGACATGCAGGATGATGAGGGCGGCGAGTCCTCAGCTTCCGGTAATCCACTGGATGCCTACGCCAGCAACCTCAACGAACTGGCGCGCCAGGGACGTATCGATCCACTGGTCGGTCGCGAGCATGAAGTCGAGCGCGTTGCGCAGATTCTCGCGCGTCGGCGCAAGAACAACCCGCTGCTGGTGGGCGAGGCCGGTGTCGGCAAGACAGCCATCGCCGAAGGCCTGGCCAAGCGTATCGTTGACGAGCAGGTGCCTGATCTGCTGGCCGACAGTGTGGTCTATTCCCTGGATCTCGGCGCACTGCTGGCCGGCACCAAGTACCGCGGCGACTTCGAGAAGCGCTTCAAAGCGCTGCTCAATGAGCTGCGCAAGCGCCCGCACGCCATCCTCTTCATCGACGAGATTCACACCATCATCGGTGCTGGCGCGGCATCGGGCGGGGTCATGGATGCCTCCAACCTGCTCAAGCCAATGCTGTCCTCGGGTGAAATCCGCTGCATCGGTTCCACCACCTTCCAGGAATTCCGCGGTATCTTCGAGAAAGACCGCGCGCTGGCGCGACGCTTCCAGAAGGTCGACGTGGTCGAGCCTTCGGTAGAGGACACCGTCGGGATTCTCAAGGGGCTCAAGGCGCGCTTCGAGCAGCATCATCACATCGAGTACAGCGACGAGGCCTTGCGTGCTGCAGCCGAGCTGGCCGCGCGCTACATCAATGATCGACACATGCCGGACAAGGCTATCGACGTGATCGACGAGGCCGGCGCCTACCAGCGTCTGCAGCCGGAAGACAAGCGCGTGGCGCGTATCGAGGTGGCTCAGGTCGAGGATATCGTCGCCAAGATCGCGCGGATTCCGCCGAAGCACGTGTCCAGCTCCGACAAGGAGCTGCTGCGTAATCTGGAGCGCGATCTGAAACTTACGGTATTCGGTCAGGATGCCGCTATCGATTCGCTGGCTACCGCGATCAAACTGTCTCGTGCGGGCCTCAAGGCGCCGGACAAGCCGGTCGGTTCCTTCCTGTTCGCTGGCCCTACCGGCGTGGGCAAGACCGAGGCCGCACGGCAGTTGGCCAAGGCCATGGGTATCGAGCTGGTGCGTTTCGACATGTCCGAGTACATGGAGCGTCACACCGTGTCGCGCCTGATTGGTGCGCCGCCCGGTTACGTTGGTTTCGACCAGGGTGGCTTGCTGACCGAGGCGATCACCAAGCAGCCGCACTGCGTGCTGTTGCTCGATGAAATCGAGAAGGCGCATCCGGAAGTCTTCAACCTGCTGCTGCAGGTGATGGATCACGGTACGCTGACTGACAACAACGGGCGCAAGGCGGATTTCCGCAACGTGATCCTGATCATGACCACCAACGCCGGTGCGGAAACCGCTTCGCGTGCGTCGATCGGTTTCACCCAGCAGGATCATTCCACCGATGCCATGGAAGTGATCAAGAAGAGCTTCACGCCGGAGTTCCGCAACCGTCTGGACACCATCATCCAGTTCGGTCGCCTGAGTCACGAGACGATCAAGAGTATCGTCGACAAGTTCCTCACCGAACTGCAGGCGCAGCTGGAGGACAAGCGCGTCACGCTGGAGGTCAGCGATGCAGCGCGCAGCTGGCTGGCCGAGCGCGGTTACGATGTGATGATGGGGGCGCGGCCGATGGCGCGTTTGATCCAGGACAAGATCAAGCGTCCGCTGGCGGAGGAAATCCTCTTCGGCGAGCTGGCCGAGCATGGCGGCGTAGTACACATCGACATCAAGGATGGCGAGCCCAGCTTCGAGTTCGAGACGGCGGCAGAGGTCGCCTGATCGAATGGTCTCAGGTGCACTGAAAGCCCTGGTGGCTTTCCGTGAGCAAACGAAAACGCCCGGCATATGCCGGGCGTTTTCGTTTGGTGCTTGGCTTAACGGGCGCGGTAGGTGATGCGGCCCTTGCTCAAGTCATAAGGCGTCAGCTCAACGCGCACCTTGTCACCAGTGAGAATGCGGATGTAGTTCTTGCGCATCTTGCCGGAGATGTGCGCGGTAACGACGTGCCCGTTTTCCAACTCCACGCGAAACATGGTGTTGGGCAGGGTGTCGACGACAGTGCCTTCCATTTCGAAGCTGTCTTCTTTCGACATGCAGTAAAGCCCTCGGTATCCAGGAAATGGCCCGGTGCAACTGGCGCCAGGCAAAAGCGGCGTGCATTGTGCCCGAAAACAGTGGGCTGCGCCAAGTGGCTTGGAGTGTCGAACTGACTGGGGTGGTGGCTGAGAGGCTAGGTAAGCAGTGTCCAGCGCTGATTAACGAACAGTTCGATGGGGCGGTACTGAGTCTTGTAGTTCATCTTCCGACAATTCTTGATCCAGTAGCCGAGGTAGACGGCCTCCAGCCCCAGGCGCTCGGCCTCGCCGATTTGCCAGAGGATGGCGAATCGCCCCAGGCTGCGGCGTTCTTCGGTGGGGTCGTAGAAGGTATAAACCGCCGACAGACCGTTTGGCAGAACGTCAGTGACTGCGATGGCAACCAATCTGCCCTGCAGGCGAAACTCATAGAAGCGTGAGAACGGCAGGTCGCGAATCAGAAAGGTCGAGAACTGGTCGCGGCTCGGTGGATACATGTCACCATCAGCGTGGCGCTGCTCGATATAGCCCACGTAGAGATCGTAATATTCTTCAGTGAATGCCGGGCGCACGCAGCGAACGACGATGTCTTCATTGCGTTTGAGGATGCGCCGCTGCTGGCGGTTAGGCGTGAAACGCGCAGCAGGAATGCGTGCAGGAATGCAGGCGGTGCACTGTTGGCAATGCGGTCGGTAGAGGTGGTCGCCGCTGCGGCGAAAGCCCATTTCCGAAAGTTCTGCATAAACCAGCACATCCATGGGCTGGCTGGGGTCGAGAAACAGGGTGGTGGCCTGTTCTTCCGGCAGATAGCTGCATGGATGGGGTTGAGTGGCATAGAACTTCAGGCGGGCCAGCTCGGTCATGGCGGTGTCTCTGGGAAGCCTGATAAAGAGTGTATGCCAGGCTGCGAAGATCGACTAGGCGAGCCAATCTGCTCCGGTGGGCAGATCGAGGTGACGCTTAAGGTATTCGGCGAAGCTGGCGCGCGGTATGGCCCTGGCGCCGAAGCTGTGCAGGTGCTGTGTGGGCATCTGGCAGTCGATGAGGACGAAGCCCCAGTCTCGCAGCTTGCCGACCAAGGTGGCGAAACCGACCTTGGATGCATTGTCGGCACGACTGAACATGGACTCACCGAAGAACAGCTGGCCGATAGCCAGGCCGTAAAGCCCTCCGACCAGTTCGTCCCCGCTCCAGACCTCCACTGAGTGGGCGATACCGCGTTGATGCAGCTGTAGGTAAGCCTCCTGCATGCCGCGGGTAATCCAGGTCCCATCGGCGTAGGCGCGTGGCTCGGCGCAGGCCTGTATGACGGCGGCGAAGTCTTGGTTGAAGGTGACGCGATAACGCTGCTGGCGCAGCAGTTTGGCCAGGCTGCGGGAAACATGCAGCTCATCAGGGAACAGAACGGTGCGCGGATCGGGCGACCACCAGAGAATTGGCTGGCCATCCTGAAACCAGGGAAAGCAGCCATGTCGATAGGCACTGATCAGGCGGTCGGCGCTAAGATCGCCACCGGCGGCCAGCAGGCCATTGGGCTCGCGCATGGCTTTGGCCAATGGCGGGAACTGCAGTGAGTCACGTTGCAGCCAGGTGAGCATGTGCGCTTGTCCAGCGGAGGAGGGGAGGGCGAGCGGGGCGGCGCTCGCCCTTGTCCATCAGTTGCCGTCGAGAAACTTCTCGACATCCAGCGCGGCCATGCAGCCGGCGCCAGCGGAGGTAATGGCCTGACGGTAGATGTGATCGGCCACGTCGCCGGCGGCGAACACACCTTCGATGCTGGTGGCGGTGGCATTGCCTTCGCTGCCGCCCTTGATCTTCAGGTAGCCGTCATGCATGTCCAGCTGGCCGACGAACAGCTCGGTGTTGGGCTTGTGACCGATGGCGATGAATACGCCAGCCAGGGCCAGCTCCTTGGTGCTACCGTCGAGGGTGCTTTTCAGGCGCATGCCGGTCACGCCGCTCTGGTCGCCCAGTACTTCGTCCAGGGTGTGGTTCCAGTGCAGGCGCATGTTGCCGTTCTCGACCTTGTCGAACAGCTTGTCCTGCAGGATCTTCTCCGAGCGCAGTTTGTCGCGGCGGTGCACCAGGTGCACTTCCTTGGCGATGTTCGACAGGTACAGTGCCTCTTCCACAGCGGTGTTGCCGCCGCCGATCACAGCCACCACCTGGTTGCGATAGAAGAAGCCGTCGCAGGTGGCGCAGGCGGAGACGCCCTTGCCAGAGAAGGCCTCTTCTGATGGCAGGCCAAGGTACTGGGCACTGGCGCCGGTGGCGATGATCAGTGCATCGCAGCTGTAGGTGCCGCTGTCGCCCTTGAGCACGAAGGGGCGACTCTGCAACTCGGCGGTATGAATGTGGTCGTAGATGATCTCGGTGTCGAAGCGCTCGGCGTGCTTCTGCATGCGCTCCATCAGCGCCGGGCCGGTGAGACCTTCGACGTCACCCGGCCAGTTGTCCACTTCGGTGGTGGTGGTGAGCTGACCGCCAGGCTGGATGCCGGTGATGACCACGGGCTTGAGGTTGGCGCGCGCGGCATAAACGGCGGCGCTGTAACCGGCAGGGCCGGAACCCAGGATGATCAGGCGGGAATGCTTGACTTCGCTCATAAAAAAACCCCATAAGCCTTTGTCACAAAAGAGAATGCGTGCTCCAATTGAGCCGCATGGAAGCTGCTGGCGGCTATGCTACACCGAAGCGGGGTGGGTGCGGGAGCTTGGCAATTGGCCTGGGCGTCAGGCTGGCCCTACAATAGGCCGCTTCGCGGTTAACCATCAGATGGACGCGCCAAGGGCGCAGGAAATGGCTGTTTTGAAGAATTCCACCACCCAGATTACCGACTGGCGTCAGAAGCTTCAGTATCGACTGAAGGAAGGCGCGTTGATCGCCCTGGGCGCTATGTGCCTGTACCTGCTGATGGCACTGTTGACCTATAACGTTGCCGACCCGGCCTGGGACAACAGCGTCCAGGTCGAACGCATCATCAATGCCGGTGGCAGCATCGGCGCCTGGCTCTCCAGCACGCTGTTCGGTGCTCTGGGTTACTTCGCCTACATCTTCCCGCTCCTGCTGGCCGCCAAGACCTGGCAGGTGTTCCGCACCCGCAATCAACCCTGGCACTGGAACGGCTGGCTGTTTTCCTGGCACAGCATCGGTCTGGTATTCCTGATTCTTTCCGGTGCTGCGCTGGGCGATATTCATTTCGCAGCGGCCGCCGGCATGCAGGGCTCCGGTGGCGGCATGCTCGGTGCCAGCCTGGGCGATCTGGCCGTGCATGCGCTGAACGTGCAGGGCAGTACGCTGGTATTCCTGGCACTGTTTCTGTTCGGATTGACCGTGTTCACCGATCTGTCCTGGTTCCGCGTGATGGACCTGACCGGCAAGATCACCCTCGACCTGATCGAGCTGATTCACGGCGCCATTACCGGCTGGTGGAATGCCCGTAGCGAGCGTAAGCAGATGAAGATTCAGCTGCGCGAGCTCGACGAGCGGGTCACCGAGGTGGTTGCGCCAGTGGTTTCGGATCGTCGTGAACAAGCCAAGGTCAAGGAGCGTTTGCTCGAACGCGAGGAGTCGCTGAGCAAGCACATGAGCGAGCGCGAGAAGCGTCCCGCACCAGTAATCGCACCGCCGCCCGTGGCCAAGGCGCCGGAACCGAGCAAGCGCGTGCAGAAGGAAAAGCAGGCGCCGCTGTTCGTCGACAGCGCGGTGGAAGGCACCCTGCCACCGATTTCCCTGCTCGATCCGGCGGAAGCCAAGAAGGTCGAGTATTCGCCGGAATCGCTCAAAGGTGTTGGTCACCTGCTGGAAATCAAACTCAAGGAATTCGGTGTCGAGGTCGCGGTGGATTCGATCCATCCTGGCCCGGTGATCACCCGCTACGAAATCCAGCCGGCCGCAGGGGTCAAGGTCAGTCGCATCGCCAACCTGGCCAAGGACCTGGCTCGTTCGCTGGCCGTGACCAGCGTGCGGGTCGTGGAAGTCATTCCCGGCAAGACCACCGTCGGTATCGAGATTCCCAACGAGAACCGTCAGATCGTGCGTTTCTCCGAAGTGCTGTCGACGCCCGAATATGATGATGCCAAGTCGCCGGTGACCTTGGCGCTGGGGCACGACATTGGTGGCAAGCCGGTGATTACCGATCTGGCCAAGATGCCGCACCTGCTGGTGGCTGGTACCACCGGTTCCGGTAAGTCGGTGGGCGTGAATGCGATGATCCTATCGATTCTGTTCAAGTCGAGCCCGGAAGACGCCAAGCTGATCATGATCGACCCGAAAATGCTCGAGTTGTCGATCTACGAAGGCATTCCGCACCTGCTTTGCCCGGTGGTCACTGACATGAAGGAAGCGGCCAACGCCCTGCGCTGGAGCGTTGCCGAGATGGAGCGCCGCTACAAGCTGATGTCGAAGATGGGCGTGCGCAACCTGGCGGGCTTCAACCGCAAGGTCAAGGATGCCATCGAGGCTGGCGAGCCGTTGTCCGATCCGCTGTTCCGTCGCGAAAGCATGGAAGACGAAGCACCGCTGCTCAAACCACTGCCGACCATCGTCGTGGTTGTCGATGAATTCGCTGACATGATGATGATCGTCGGCAAGAAGGTCGAAGAGCTGATCGCGCGTATCGCGCAGAAGGCGCGTGCGGCGGGCATTCACCTGATCCTCGCCACCCAGCGCCCGTCCGTGGACGTGATCACTGGCCTGATCAAGGCCAACATCCCGACCCGCATGGCGTTCCAGGTATCGAGCAAGATCGACTCGCGCACCATCATCGACCAGGGCGGTGCCGAGCAGCTGCTCGGCCACGGTGACATGCTCTACATGCCGCCTGGCACCAGCTTGCCGATTCGTGTTCACGGCGCCTTCGTCTCGGACGATGAAGTGCATCGTGTGGTCGAAGCCTGGAAGCTGCGCGGTGCGCCGGATTACAACGAAGACATTCTCGCCGGTGCCGAAGAGGGTGGCGGCAGCTTCGAAGGTGGCGGTGGTGAAGGCGGTGAGGGCAGCGAGGAAGACCCGCTGTACGACGAGGCCGTCAACTTCGTGCTGGAAAGCCGCCGTGCCTCCATTTCCGCTGTGCAGCGCAAGCTGAAGATCGGCTATAACCGCGCCGCACGGATGATCGAGGCGATGGAAATGGCTGGCGTGGTCAGCTCGATGAATACCAACGGTTCACGCGAGGTGCTCGCGCCCGGCTCATCTCGTGACTGAGTGTTGCGCGCCGCGGATGAACCGCTGAATTCGCGGTCTACAGGATTCACGGCAGCCTAGGTGCTGCCGAGCAATGCGGGGTACGGAGTCGCCTCGCCATTCTCATACGGACTCAAGGGGTTTATATGCGTGTTATTCGCCTGCTGATGCTGGCTGCTTTGAGCTTTACCCTGCTGACCGCCCAGGCTGATGAAGAGGCGGCCACCAAGCGCTTGAGCGAATTGCTCAGCCAGGCGCAAACCATCAGCGCGCGCTTCTCCCAACTAACCCTCGACGCCAGCGGCACTCAGCTGCAGGAAACGGCAGGGCAACTGGCGCTCAAGCGTCCGGGCATGTTCCGTTGGCACACTGATCAACCCATGGAGCAACTGCTGGTCTCCAATGGCGAGAAGGTCTGGTTGTACGATCCGGATCTGGAGCAGGTCACCATTCAGACACTCGATCAGCGCCTGACCCATACTCCCGCTTTGTTGCTCTCCGGCGATGTCTCGCAGATCCGCGAGAACTTCGAGATCGACTACAAGGAAGGCGGTAGCGTGGTCGACTTCATTCTCAAGCCCAAGGCCAAGGACAGCCTGTTCGACAGCCTGCGCCTGTCGTTCCGCAATCGCGTGCTCAACGACATGCAACTGATCGACAGCATCGGTCAGCGCACCAATATCCTGTTCCTCAATGTGAAGATGAACGAGCCGGTCGAAGACCATCTGTTCACCTTCGACATTCCGGAAGGCGCGGACGTCATCCAGGAGTAAGGCGTGGATCTGTTCGGTCGCCAACCCGTCGCGCAGCCTCTGGCTGCGCGTTTGCGTGCTACCAGCCTGGACGAATACGTCGGCCAGGAGCATGTACTGGGGCCGGGCAAGCCGCTGCGCGAGGCGCTGGAGCAGGGCGCCTTGCACTCGATGATCTTCTGGGGGCCGCCTGGCGTAGGCAAGACCACCCTGGCGCGCCTGCTGGCCAAGGTCACAGACGCGCATTTCGAAACCATCTCCGCCGTGCTCTCCGGGGTCAAGGAGATTCGCCAGGCCGTCGAAGTGGCTCAGCAGCACGCGGCTCAGTACGGTCGTCGCACCATTCTCTTCGTCGACGAAGTGCACCGCTTCAACAAGAGTCAGCAGGACGCCTTTCTGCCCTATGTGGAAGACGGCACGCTGATCTTCATCGGTGCCACCACCGAGAACCCCTCGTTCGAGCTGAACAACGCACTGCTGTCGCGTGCCCGCGTCTATGTGCTCAAGAGCCTCGACGAGGCCGCGATGCGCAAGCTGGTCAATCGTGCGTTGAGCGACCCGAAAGGTCTGGGTGATCGCCATCTCAGCCTGCCGGACGAGGCCTTTCAGATTCTTCTGGCTGCCGCCGATGGCGACGGCCGTCGTTTGCTCAATTTTCTCGAGAACGCCGCAGACCTGGCCGAGGACGGCGGTGAGATCGGCGTCGAGCTGCTACAGAACCTGCTGGGCGACAGCCGGCGCCGTTTCGACAAGGGCGGCGAAGCCTTCTACGACCAGATTTCCGCGCTGCACAAGTCGGTGCGCGGTTCCAGCCCGGACGGCGCGCTGTACTGGTACGCGCGCATGCTTGATGGCGGCTGCGACCCGCTGTACATCGCCCGCCGTGTGGTGCGTATGGCCAGCGAGGACATCGGCAACGCTGATCCGCGCGCACTGACCCTGTGCCTCAATGCCTGGGACGTGCAGGAGCGCCTGGGCAGTCCCGAAGGCGAGCTTGCCGTGGCCCAGGCCATTGTCTATCTGGCCTGTGCGCCGAAGAGCAATGCGGTGTACACCGCATTCAAGGCGGCCATGCGTGACGCTGCCGAGCAGGGCTCGCAGGAGGTGCCGCTGCACCTGCGCAACGCGCCGACCAAGCTGATGAAGCAGCTCGGCTATGGTGATGAATACCGCTACGCCCATGATGAGCCGGATGCCTACGCTGCGGGTGAGGATTACTTCCCCGAAAATCTGCAGCCGCGCCAGTATTACGACCCGGTACCACGTGGCCTGGAACAGAAGATTCGCGACAAGCTGCAGCACCTGCGCACCCTGGATGCCAACAGCCCAAGGCAGAGGAGAAAGTGATGATTCGTGTGGCGCTTGCCGTCGCTGTAGGGGGCGCGGCTGGTTCGGTTATGCGCTTTCTGGTTGCCAGCTGGGTGGCTAGCAACTGGCCCCGGCATTTCTACCTGGGCACGTTCGCGGTAAACATCATCGGTTGTCTGCTGATTGGTCTGCTGTCAGGTCTGTTTCTTGCCCGTACCGACCTGCCGCTGGAGCTGCGTACCGGATTGATTACCGGGGTTTTGGGTGGCTTCACTACCTTTTCGTCTTTCAGCCTGGAAATCATGAAGCTGCTGGAGGGCGGTCGCGCCCCCGAAGCGCTCGGTTACCTGGCATTCAGTATCCTTGGTGGTCTGCTGGCTGCCTGGGCTGGTCTGAGCCTGGCCCGATTGGCATCCTGACCCGCTAAAGCTTTACACTCGGCAACCCGCGTCACGCTGGTGGCCGCAATCTTTTTTCGTCGTTGTATTGAGACCCGAACATGCTCGATTCCAAACTCGTCCGCACGCAACTCACCGAAATCGCCGAGCGCCTCGCTACTCGCGGCTTCGCTCTCGACGTCGCCCGTTTCGAGGCCCTGGAGAGTCAGCGCAAGTCGGTGCAGGTACGCACCGAGCAACTGCAGGCCGAGCGCAATAGCCGTTCCAAGTCCATCGGCCAGGCCAAGGCGCGCGGCGAAGATATCGCTCCGCTGCTGGCGGAAGTCGATCAGATGGGCAGCGACCTGGAAGCCGGCAAGCGTGAGCTGGATGCGATCCAGAACGAGCTGGACAATCTGCTGCTGAATATTCCCAACCTGCCGCACGAGTCTGTGCCGGTTGGCGCTGATGAAGACGGCAACGTCGAGGTGGCGCGCTGGGGCACTCCGCGCAGCTTCGATTTCGAGATCAAGGATCACGTCGCCCTCGGCGAGCAGCACGGCTGGCTGGACTTCGAGACCGCCGCCAAGCTCTCCGGTGCGCGTTTTGCCCTGTTGCGTGGCCCAATCGCCCGTCTGCATCGGGCCCTGGCGCAGTTCATGATCAACCTGCACACCGGCGAGCACGGTTACGAAGAGGCCTACACGCCTTATCTGGTACAGGCCCCGGCGCTGCAGGGCACCGGTCAGCTGCCGAAATTCGAAGAGGATCTGTTCAAGATTGGCCGTGAAGATCAGGCCGACCTGTACCTGATCCCGACTGCCGAAGTGTCGCTGACCAATATCGTGGCTGGCGAAATCCTCGATGCCAAACAGCTGCCACTGAAGTTCGTCGCCCATACCCCATGTTTCCGCAGTGAGGCGGGCGCTTCCGGTCGTGATACCCGTGGCATGATCCGTCAGCACCAGTTCGACAAGGTCGAGATGGTGCAGATCGTCGAGCCGTCCAAGTCCTTCGAGGCGCTGGAAGGCATGACCGCAAACGCCGAACGCGTGCTGCAACTGCTGGAGCTGCCGTATCGCAAGCTGGCCCTGTGCACCGGCGACATGGGCTTCTCCGCGGTGAAGACCTACGACCTGGAAGTCTGGGTGCCGAGCCAGGACAAGTACCGCGAGATTTCTTCCTGCTCCAACTGTGGCGACTTCCAGGCGCGCCGCATGCAGGCGCGCTACCGCAACCCGGAAACCGGTAAGCCGGAGCTGCTGCACACCCTGAACGGCTCCGGCCTGGCGGTCGGCCGTACCCTGGTGGCGGTACTGGAGAATTACCAGCAGGTCGACGGCAGCATTCGTGTGCCCGAGGTGCTGAAGCCCTATATGGGCGGCATCGAAGTGATCGGCTGACAGGCCATCACGACGCAAAAAACGGGGCGTTAGCAGCTGCCCCGTTTCAATGGAGGTAGGGTGCGCCATGCGCACCAGGGCCTTACACCGTAGTTTGGTGCGCGCAGCGCACCCTACGACCGACCTCTGATGAGGCTGATCTGATGCAATTCCTTCCTCTGTTCCACAAGCTGCAGGGTCGCCTGGTTCTGGTGATTGGCGGTGGTGAGGTCGCGCTGCGCAAGGCGCGCCTGCTAAGCGACGCTGGTGCTGTTTTGCGTGTGGTCGCCCCGGAGATTCGTAGCGAGTTGCAGGAGCTGGCCGGTCCTGGCGGGAACTTCCTGCGTGGCTACGCGAGCAGTGACTTGCAGGGCGTTGCCCTGGTTATCGCCGCCACCGATGACGTGCCGCTCAATGCGCAGATTTCCGCCGAGGCCCAGGCGTTGGGCATTCCCGTCAACGTGGTGGATGCGCCGGCTCTGTGCAGTGTGATTTTCCCAGCCATCGTCGACCGCTCGCCGCTGATCGTCGCGGTCAGCAGTGGCGGCGATGCGCCGGTGCTGGCGCGGCTGATCCGCGCCAAGATCGAAACCTGGATTCCGGCCACCTACGGCCAGCTGGCCAACCTGGGCAAGCGCTTCCGGGATCGGGTCAAGCAGCTGTTTCCCGATGTGCAGCAACGCCGGGTGTTCTGGGAGGATGTCTTCCAGGGGCAGATCGCCGAGAGCGTGTTTGCCGGTAAGCCGGAGGAGGGGGAGCGCCTGCTGGAGGAGCGTCTGGCCGGCGCAGCGCCACGTGCGCTGGGCGAGGTCTATCTGGTCGGTGCCGGGCCGGGCGATCCCGATCTGCTGACCTTTCGCGCCCTGCGCCTGATGCAGCAAGCTGATGTGGTGCTCTACGACCGCCTGGTGGCACCGGCCATCATCGAGCTGTGCCGGCGCGATGCCGAGCGCATCTACGTCGGCAAGCGCCGCGCCGATCATGCGGTACCGCAGGAGCAGATCAACCAGTTGCTGATTGATCTGGCTCGTCAGGGCAAGCGTGTGCTGCGCCTGAAAGGCGGTGATCCGTTCATCTTCGGTCGTGGTGGTGAGGAAATCGAGCAACTGGCGGCGGAAGATATTCCCTTCCAGGTCGTGCCGGGTATCACCGCTGCGTCCGGTTGCGCGGCCTATGCCGGCATTCCGCTGACCCACCGCGATCATGCTCAGTCGGTGCGTTTCGTCACCGGGCATCTCAAGGACGGCAGCAGCAACCTGCCGTGGAAAGACCTGGTGGCGCCGGGTCAAACCCTGGTGTTCTACATGGGCTTGGTCGGCCTACCGGGTATCTGCGAGCAACTGATTGCTCACGGCCGTTCGGGCGCCACGCCTGCAGCGCTGGTGCAGCAGGGCACCACGCAGAATCAGCGGGTATTCACCGGTACCCTGGAGACTTTGCCGCAACTGGTGGCCGAGCACGAAGTGCACGCGCCCACGCTGGTGATAGTCGGAGAAGTGGTCACCCTGCGTGACAAGCTGGCCTGGTTCGAAGGCGCCCAGAACCGCATCTGACGCGTTGTGGCTGAAGCCTTGTTATCGGGGCTTCAGCCATTCCGCTGTCACTCTAGCGCTGAAACACACCTTTACCCGGCAGGCGCTGGCGATCATGCGCGCGAGTGAAATCCTGCTGCGGCCCTTTGGGGACCACACCAGTCGGGTTGATGGTGGCGTGGCTGGCGTAGTAGTGCGATTTGATGTGGGTGAAGTCCACCGTCTCGGCGATGCCTGGCCACTGGTACAGCTCGCGTAGCCAGTTGGACAGGTTCGGGTAGTCCTCGATGCGTCGCAGGTTACATTTGAAGTGCCCGTGATAGACGGCATCGAAGCGGATCAACGTGGTGAACAGGCGAATGTCTGCTTCGGTCAGGTATTCGCCGGCCAGATAGCGATTCTTGTCCAGGAGTGCTTCCAGCTCATCGAGCATGGCGAACAGCTCGTCGAAGGCCTCTTCATAGGCTTCCTGAGTGGTGGCGAAGCCTGCGCGATAGACGCCGTTGTTCACCGCCGGGTAGATGCTCTCGTTGAGCTGGTCGATGCGCTCGCGTAGCGGTTCGGGATAGAAGTCCAGGTCGTTGCCGGTCAGGCCATCGAATGCGCTGTTGAACATGCGGATGATTTCCGCCGACTCGTTGCTGACGATGCCGCCGGTCTGCTTGTCCCACAGCGCGGGCACGGTGACACGGCCGCTGTAGTGGCGGTTATCGGCGGTGTAGCGCTGATGCATGTAGCTCAGGTTGTCGAGGCGATCACCGCTGGAGCCGAACTCGCGGTCGAAGGTCCAGCCCTGTTCGCGCATCAGCCAGCTCACTACGGATACATCGATCAGCGATTCGAGGCCTTTGAGTTTGCGCAGGATCAGGGTGCGGTGAGCCCAGGGGCAGGCCAGCGAGACGTACAGGTGATAACGTCCGGCTTCAGCCTTGAAGCCGCCGTCACCACTTGGCCCGGCGCTACCGTCGGCGGTTACCCAGTTGCGGCGTTGTGCGCTTTCGCGCTGGAAGCGGCCGCTGTTGCCGGTGTTGTACCACTGGTCGTGCCAGCGTCCATCGATCAACAAGCCCATGACGCTTGCCTCCGTTTTGAGTGAGTCTGGAGTCTAACGTTATGAACTCGATTGAACGGTGGAAAAAGCTGGCTTAAATGATCGACTGGTTAGATTGAAGGCGTGCATCCCAGCGCTGCTGGGCCTCCTGGAACGCTGCTTCACGTGCCAAGCCCAGGCCACGCAATGCGACGGCCATGGTGGCGATCACCGCCAGGCGACCGTAAGGGTCATCGTGCTCGCCGTGCCAGAATGCGCCCAGCACGGCTGGGTCGAGTCGTTCGGGTTTGACATGGCGCTGCGCCGACAGCGCAGGCCATTCTTCGTCCCAGTTCTCGCCATCGAGGGTGCCGTAGAGATGGCATGCACCGTCCGGGTTGACCTCGATCTCGCCGCCTTCGCCCTTGATCACGATGGCATGGTCACCGAGCAGCCCACTGGCTTCGCGATGCACGGCCTGATAACCGGGGTGGAAGATGCTTTGCAGTCCGCAGCGGGCGCCGAGCGGGTTGATCACGCGGGCCAGGGAATGGATCGGCGAGCGCAGGCCCAGGGTGTTACGCAGGTCGATCATGCGTTGCAGCGCCGGCATCCAGTTGCCCAGGTAGCTGTAGGCCAGGTTGTGCTTGTCGAGCGCTGTTTCAACTGCCTGCCAGCCGTCGCAGCAAGAGATATCCAGCTGCTCCAGCAATTGTTCGGTATACATACGGCCTGCGGTATGGGCGCCGCCGCCGTGCATGAAGATGCGCACGCCGCTGGCGGCCAGCGCCTTGGCCGCCAGCAGGTACCAGGGCAGGTGGCGTTTTTTGCCGGCATAGCTGGGCCAGTCCAGGTCGACCTGAATATCGGGGGCGGCGAGTCGTGGGCGGATGGCCTCGGTGAAGCCGGCTAGCTCCTCGGCGCTCTCTTCCTTGTGCCGCAGCAGCATCAGGAAGGCGCCGAGCTGGGTGTCCTCGACCATGCCGTCGAGCAGCAGGCCCATGGCTTCGCTGGCCTCCTCGCGGGTCAGGCCGCGGGCGCCGCGCTTGCCCTTACCGAGAATGCGCACGAACTGGGCGAAGGGGTGTTCGGCGGGTGTGATCAGGTTCATAGGCAATTGGTCGGTTTCGGCAGGCCGGCGAGCTTGGCGGCGAGTTTGGCGGGCGTGCCCTTGAACAGGCGATTGAGGTGTAGGCTGTTGCCTTTGTCCGTGCCGAGTTTCAGAGCGGCATATTTGATCAGCGGGCGGTTGGCCGGCGATAGCTGAAACTCGGCATAGAAGGCGCGCAGCAGTTCGAGAATTTCCCAGTGTTCTTCACTCAGCTGCAACTCTTCCGCTGCGGCCAGCGCCTCGGCTACGGGGTGTGACCAATCCTGCAGGTCGACCAGGTAGCCGTCCTTGTCCAGGGCTATTTCGCGTCCGGCGACGTTGAGCGTGCTCATAGCCAGCTGTTGACCTTGGCGTAGCGGGTGCATAGCTCGACGAACCCTGGATAGTCCACGACCTGTGTGCGCTCGGGCGCCTGCAGGGCGCGGGCGGTCAGGTCTTCGCCCAGCGCATAGAGCGAGACGCTGGCGGGCATCAGTTGCAGCGCCTGCAGGTTGGCTGTGCCTGGCTGCAGCGCGTAGACCGCATCGCCGCTGAGCAGCAGACCATCAGCGGCACCCAACAGACGCAGGCAGCTGGCCAGGCGGCTATCGGCGAACGGCGAATGGGAAAGTATGTGCAGGGTGGCCATTAGAGGGTGATCACCTGGTCATAACGATCAAGGAGGGCGGTCAGTGCGCTGTCGTCCAGTCGCTCTACCGCCAGATTCAGTTCGGCATCGCTCAGGCCGCGCTCGGCCAGGCTGCGTTGGCTGGCGTACAGATCTTCTACGCCGAACATCGGCAGGGCCTGTAGGTTCGCGCCAAGGTCCTTTTGCTGTAGCGCACCAGGTTGCTGCGCTTTGCTTAGCTGGAACACGCCGTCGTCGAGAAACAGCATGCCGATGGGCAGGTCGAAGGCGCCGCCGGCCAGGGCGATATCCAGCGCCTCGCGGGCTCCAGGGCCGCTCCACGGCGCCTGGCGGCTGATAATCAACAAAGACTTGCTCATTAGTGGCCTCCGAAGCAGATCAGTCGGTCGGCCTGTTGCGCCGCTTCATGCAATTGGCCGAGGCCGGAAAGCTCCCACGGGGCCTGCAGATTGGCCGCTGGACGTGCATAGCGCTGCGCCTCTTCGGCGTTGAGTACACCGCGACGCAGCGCAGCAGCGATACACACCACCGCGTCCAGCCCATTGACGGTGACGAACTCGCGCCACTCGCTGGGCAGATCCGCCTCGTCCTGTGGGCTGACCACGTTGCTGGCGGCGCTGTGCACGCCTTCCTGGTAGAAGAACAGGCGAACGATCTCGTGGCCGTCCGCCAGCGCCGCCTGGGCAAAACGCAGTGCGCGTCGCGAGGCAGGCAGATGAGGGGCGGCGAACAGGGCAATGGCAAACTTCATGGCGTTTCCGGCGAGGCAAAACTGCGCCAATGATAAGGCCAGGGTGCCCGGCAAACAAAGGCGGCTGACGGCCGCGCAAGAAAAAGCCCGCCGAAGCGGGCTTGAAGGGGGACGAAAGCTATCAGTCGTCGCCGCCCATGATGCCGAAGATCTGCAGCAGGCTGACGAACAGGTTGTAGATCGATACGTACAGGCTGATGGTGGCCATGATGTAGTTGCGTTCACCACCATGGATGATGGCGCTGGTCTGGAACAGGATGCAGGCCGAGGAGAACAGCACGAAGCCGGCGCTGATCGCCAGTTGCAGGCCGCTGATCTGGAAGAAGAAGCTGGCAACCACGGCGCCCAGCAGAACGAAGAAGCCTGCAGTGATGAAGCCGCTGAGGAAGCTCATGTCCTTGCGGGTGGTCAGCACGTAGGCAGACAGGCCGAAGAACACCAGCGCAGTCATGGTAAAGGCGGAGCTGATGACTTCAGCGCCGTTGGCCATGCCCAGGTAGCGGTTGAGGATCGGGCCCAGGGTGTAACCCATGAAGCCGGTCAGCGCGAGGGTAGAAAGCAGGCCCCACGAAGAGTTGCGCAGCTTGGCGGTGAGGAAGAACAGGCCGTAGAAACCGATCAGTACGACAAAGATGTTCGGATAAGGAACGTTGGCGCGCTGCGAGATGAACGCCACCAGGCCGCTGAAGGCCAGGGTGATGGCCAGTAGGCCGTAGGTATTGCGCAGAACGCTGCTGACTTCCTGTTGCTCAACCTGAGAATGGTTGAGTGCATAATCTCGCTCTTGCATGGCGACGCTCCTGTTGTAAGAGGCTTTCAAATTTGAATGTATCGGATCATAACAGAGCGGGATTGCCTGCCAAGACTTAGAGTTTGACAGTGTGTTGCGTTCCGGTAAGATTGCCGCCCGCACTGCTGCGGAGGGTTGAGCGTTAGCCTCCGCACTCAAGAATCTGGAAGCGTGGCCGAGTGGTTTAAGGCAACGGTCTTGAAAACCGTCGATGGGCAACTATCCGTGAGTTCGAATCTCACCGCTTCCGCCAAATCTCCAAAATTGCCACGACGCAATTGCTGATCCTAATCTGGCGCTTGCTTTTTGACTCCCGTGCGCCAAGCTAGGTCAGGCCCTGGCTTTTTGTTAAGGTGACCGGCAAGTTCAATCTCACCGTCGTTGCACGGTGGCTGACAAGGTGCAACGAGGTGGCGATTGATTAGGGTCCTGGTTGTCGACGATCACGATCTGGTCCGCACGGGCATCACCCGTATGCTGGCCGATATCGACGGTCTGCAAGTCGTGGGCGAAGCCTGCACTGGCGAAGAAGCCCTGCTCAAGGTTCGCGAACTCAAGCCCGACGTCGTCCTGATGGACGTCAAGATGCCCGGCATCGGCGGCCTGGAAGCCACCCGTAAGCTGATGCGTAGCCATCCCGACATCAAGGTTGTCGCCGTTACCGTGTGCGAGGAAGATCCTTTCCCGACGCGCCTGCTGCAGGCGGGCGCCGCTGGTTATCTGACCAAGGGTGCGGCGTTGGATGAGATGGTGCAGGCCATTCGCCTGGTATTCGCCGGCCAGCGCTACATCGACCCGCAAATCGCCCAGCAACTGGCGCTGAAATCCTTCCAGCCGCAGAACAGTGGTTCGCCATTCGACCTGTTGTCCGAACGTGAAATCCAGATCGCGCTGATGATCGCCAACTGCCACAAGGTGCAGAACATCTCGGACAAGTTGTGCCTGTCGCCGAAGACGGTCAATACCTACCGCTATCGCATCTTCGAGAAGCTCTCCATCACCAGCGATGTCGAGCTGGCTCTGCTCGCGGTGCGCCACGGCATGGTCGACGCCGTCAGCTGAAAATGTCTGCCCCATTCGATCCGAGTGCCTTCCTGGCGACCTGCAGTGGTCGCCCCGGCGTCTATCGCATGTTCGATAGCGAGGCTCGCCTGCTGTATGTCGGCAAGGCGAAGAACCTCAAGAAGCGTCTCTCCAGTTACTTTCGCAAGACCGGTCAGGCACCCAAGACGGCCGCGCTGGTCGCACGTATCGCGCAGATCGAAACCACCATCACCGCCAACGAGACCGAGGCACTGCTGCTCGAGCAGACCTTGATCAAGGAATGGCGGCCGCCTTACAACATCCTGCTGCGCGACGACAAATCCTACCCTTACGTGTTTCTCTCCGACGGCGACTTTCCACGGCTCGGCATTCACCGGGGGGCGAAGAAAGCCAAGGGGCGCTATTTCGGCCCTTATCCCAGTGCATTGGCGATTCGCGAGAGCCTGAGCCTGCTGCAGAAGACCTTTCTGGTTCGCCAGTGCGAGGACAGTTACTACAAGAACCGCACGCGACCTTGCCTGCAATACCAGATCAAACGCTGCAAAGGTCCCTGCGTCGGCTTGGTCAGTCCGGAGGAGTACGCCGAGGACGTGCGCCACTCGGTGATGTTTCTCGATGGCCGCAGCAATGCACTGAGCGAGGAGCTCTCGGCCAGCATGGAAAAGGCCTCGATGGCCCTGGAGTTCGAGCGCGCCGCTGAGCTGCGTGATCAGATCTCCATGCTGCGCCGCGTGCAGGACCAGCAAAGCATGGAAGGTGGTACCGGCGACGTCGACGTGGTCGCGGTAATGCTCACCCCCGGTGGCGCCTGCGTGCACCTGATTAGCGTGCGTGGCGGGCGCGTGCTGGGTAGCAAGAATTTCTTCCCGCAGGTGGCGATCGAAGAGGAGGGTGGCGACGTGCTGATGGCCTTCCTTGCTCAGTACTACCTGGGTAATGCCGAGCGCGACCTGCCCAGCGAGCTGATCGTCAACGTGCAGCATGAAGACTTCGCCACGCTGATCGAGGCCATCGAGTCGCTACGCGGCCGTAGTCTCAGCATCAGTTTGCGCGTGCGTGGCACGCGAGCCCGTTGGCAGCAGCTCGCAGTGACCAACGCCGAACAGGCGCTGGCAGCGCGTCTGGCCAACCGGCAGCATCTGGCCGAGCGTTTCGAGGCGCTGGCTACCGTGCTGGAAATGGACGAGCCGCCGCAGCGCATGGAATGCTTCGATATCAGCCATTCCAGCGGTGAGGCGACGGTCGCCTCCTGCGTGGTATTCGGTCCCGAAGGCCCGCTGAAATCCGATTACCGTCGCTTCAATATCGAGGGCGTGACCGCCGGCGACGACTACGCCGCGATGCACCAGGCGTTGACTCGTCGCTTCAGCAAGATCAAGGATGGTGAAGGCAAGTTGCCCGATGTGCTGCTGGTGGACGGCGGCAAGGGGCAGTTGGCCATGGCGCGCGAGGTGCTACAGGAACTGGCCGTGCCGGATCTGATTCTGCTTGGTGTGGCCAAGGGGACAACGCGCAAACCTGGCCTCGAAGTGCTTTACCTGAACGACGCCGAGCATGAGTTCACCTTGCCCGGCAATTCCCCAGCGCTGCATCTGATCCAGCAGATCCGTGATGAATCGCACCGTTTTGCGATTACTGGGCATCGTGCTCGCCGCGGTAAGACGCGGCGCACCTCGACCCTGGAAGAAGTAGCAGGGATCGGCCCGAAGCGGCGGCGCGAGCTACTCAATCACTTTGGTGGCCTGCAGGAATTGTCCCGTGCCAGTGCCGAAGAAATTGCCAAAGCGCCCGGAATCAGTAAAAAGCTCGCCGAGTTGATTTATGACACTCTGCACAGCGAGTAGAATGCCCGCTCACCTCGCAGCCTAGTTGTGCCGATGAATATCCCCAACTTGCTTACCGTGCTCCGGGTCGCGCTGATCCCGGTCTTTATCCTGTTGTTCTATTTACCGTTCTCCTGGAGCTATTGGGCTGCCAGCGGCGTCTTCGCGATTGCCGCCGTGACCGATTGGCTCGATGGCTACCTGGCCCGCCGCTGGGAGCAGGGCACGCCTTTCGGCGCCTTCCTCGACCCGGTGGCGGACAAACTGATGGTGGCGGTGGCGTTGGTGCTGCTGGCGGCCGAACACTCCAATCTCTGGCTGACCCTGGCTGCCGCGACCATCATCGGGCGCGAGATAGTCGTCTCAGCGTTGCGTGAATGGATGGCCGAGCTCGGTGCTCGGGCGCATGTCGCGGTGTCCAACCTTGGCAAGTGGAAAACCGCAGCGCAGATGCTGGCGCTGGTCATCCTGCTGGGTAATCCACCGGTGTTCACCTTCTGGGTCGTGCTCGGATATATCTTGCTGGTGGTCGCAGCCGTGCTCACATTGTGGTCGATGCTGCAGTACCTGTTGGCCGCCTGGCCGCACCTCAGCACCACCTCGGAAAAGAAATAAGTATTTTTGAATCAAAGGGTTGACGGCGCGATTCGATTCTATAGAATGGCGCCCGTCGACAAGACAAGCGGGAATAGCTCAGTTGGTAGAGCACGACCTTGCCAAGGTCGGGGTCGCGAGTTCGAGTCTCGTTTCCCGCTCCAGTTTTACACGAGTCGCCAAGGCGGCTCGTTTGCTTCATGGCTGAGTTGCAGAGTGGTTATGCACCGGATTGCAAATCCGTGAACGCCGGTTCGATTCCGACCTCAGCCTCCAATTCGAAAAGCCTCGTAGATCACTGATCTACGAGGCTTTTTTCATTATCCCGGGCAGGCGTTGCGTGCCTTGCGGGTAAGCGAAGGGCTGTATATAGTCCAGCCCTTCGCACAGCGCTACCGCCCGAATGGCGAAATCGGTAGACGCAGGAGACTTAAAATCTCTCGCTCGCAAGGGCGTGCCGGTTCGAGTCCGGCTTCGGGCACCACTTAAATCAAGCGCTTACGTTTTTTCGGCGGCATGGCTTGGTCCGTAATCCTCGCACTCATCCGCAGTCGATCTGATCAGCAAGCAGTCGATCGGCGTTACTGCCAGCGTCATGTGATGAAACGTTCCTGCCACGGATGACCACCCGTCAAGCCGGCCTCGGCCGCCGCTTGCACCGTGGTGCTCAAGCCAGCCTCGCAAACCCCATTCTCCGCCTCAGGCTTTTAAGCTAGATACTTTCCTTGACTTCTAGCCTGCGAGGCGCAGACTTTGTCAAGTAAGAGCAGCAAACCCCTTGGGCTTGGCTGGATTTGGTTTTCCGACGCTTGTCATGCCGCGCTTGCCGTTCGATTGGCTAGGCATGCTGAAGCTGGCGTTGGATATTCAGGAAACCGATAAGCAGCACAGGATTTCCCTCGACGGTCCCGGTGTCGAGGAAAAGGACTTCCAGATCACGCCCGACAACGACGTGCCGATGGTGCGAGGTGAAAGCGCCAGGAGCAAGAGAAGAGCGAAGCGGCTTTTCTCGTGTCGAACTCTCCTACGGCAGTTTCCAGTGTGCACTGAACCTGCCCGACGATGCCAACCAGGATTCGAAGCGCGAAGCAAGTGCACCGAAGCACGGCCGCTCGATTCCGATTGAAGCTGAGTCGGATATTCCATTGCGGTCGCCACGAAGTCCCACCAGGGGACGAGGTGCCGCGGCATGCCGCACCTCGTCATCTCAATGACTAAGGAGCGTCCGCATGGCCAGGAAGCAATGTCAAATCTGCGGCCAACCCGCCACCGCGCGGGTGGAAGCCAATCTCAATGGTCGCCTCACCACCATGCTGTTGTGTGACGATCACTACCGCCAACTGGTGCGCCAGCAAAAACGCGCCATTTCCCCGCTGGAAGCCCTTTTCGGCTCGCGCAGCGGCCTGTTCGAAGATTTTCTCGGCAGCGATTTCTTCCGCATCGGAGAAGCGTCGGCACCGGCTGCAGCCGATGCCGATGAAGTGGTCGATGCGTCGTTTGGCGAACCAGCCTCCACAGCGTCGGGCACGCCGCGCCGTCGCGGCAGCGGGTTGGCCAGCCGCATCAGCGAGCACTCCGAGGCTCTGTTGCAGGAAGCCGCCAAGCATGCCGCGGACTTCGGTCGCTCCGAAGTCGATACGGAACACCTGCTGCTGGCGCTGGCCGACAGCGACGTGATCAAGACCATCCTGAGCCAGTTCAAGATCAAGGTCGATGACCTCAAGCGCCAGATCGAAGCCGAAGCCAAGCGTGGCGACACGCCGTTTGAAGGCGAGATCGGCGTGTCGCCACGGGTGAAGGATGCGCTCAGTCGCGCCTTCGTCGCCTCCAATGAATTAGGACACTCCTACGTCGGGCCCGAGCACTTCCTGATCGGCCTGGCCGAAGAGGGCGAAGGGCTGGCCGCCAACTTGCTGCGCCGCTATGGCCTCACGCCGCAGGCCCTGCGCCAGCAGGTCAACAAGGTGGTCGGCAAAGGTGCGGAGGATGGCCGCGCCGAGACGCCGACCAATACGCCGGAGCTCGACAAGTATTCGCGCGATCTCACCAAGATGGCCCATGCGGGCAAGCTGGATCCGGTCATCGGCCGTGCGCAGGAAATCGAAACCACCATCGAGGTGCTGGCGCGGCGCAAGAAGAACAACCCCGTATTGATCGGCGAGCCTGGCGTGGGCAAGACCGCCATCGTCGAGGGGTTGGCACAGCGCATGGTGGCCGGCGAGGTGCCCGAGACCCTGCGCGACAAGCGCCTGGTAGAGCTGAACATCAACTCCATGGTGGCCGGCGCGAAGTACCGTGGCGAGTTCGAGGAACGCGTGCAGAAGGTGCTGAAGGAGATCTCCGAGCACCAGGGCGAGATGATCCTCTTCATCGACGAGGTGCACACCATTGTGGGCGCCGGCCAGGGTGGTGGCGAAGGCGGGTTGGACGTGGCCAACGTCTTCAAACCGATGATGGCGCGCGGTGAGTTGAACCTGATCGGCGCGACGACGCTCAACGAGTACCAGAAGTACATCGAGAAGGACGCCGCGCTGGAGCGGCGCTTCCAGCCGGTCATGGTGCCCGAGCCAACGGTGGCGCAGACCATCATGATCCTGCGCGGCCTGCGCGATACCTTCGAAGCGCACCACAAGGTCAGCATCACCGAGGACGCGATCATCGCGGCCGCCGAGCTGTCCGATCGCTACGTCACCGCGCGCTTCCTGCCGGACAAGGCCATCGATCTGCTCGATCAGGCTGCCGCCCGCGTGAAGCTGTCGGCGACGGCCCGCCCCGTTGCGGTGCAGGAGTTGGAGGCCGAACTGTACCAGTTGCGCCGGGAGCAGGACTACCTGGCTTCCCGCAAGCAATACGACAATGCGTCGGAGGTCGGCAAGCGCATCGAAACCAAGGAAACCGAACTCAAGACGCAGGTCGAGGACTGGGAACGCGAGCGCGGCTCGGGCAGCGCCGAAGTCAAGGCGGAACACGTGGCGCAGATCGTCTCGCGCCTGACCGGCATCCCGGTCAATGAGCTGACGGTGGAGGAGCGCGAGAAGCTGCTGCACCTGGAGCAGCGGCTGCACGAGCGCCTGGTGGGTCAGGACGAGGCAGTACGCGCGGTGGCGGATGCGGTGCGGCTGTCGCGCGCGGGGCTGCGCGGAGGCAGCAAACCCGTGGCCACGTTCCTGTTCCTGGGCCCCACCGGCGTCGGCAAGACCGAGCTCGCCAAGGCGCTGGCCGAATCCGTCTACGGCGACGAGGGCGCCCTGTTGCGCATCGACATGTCGGAGTACGGCGAGCGCCATACCGTGGCAAGGCTGGTGGGCGCTCCGCCGGGCTACGTCGGCTATGACGAAGGCGGCCAGCTCACGGAGAAGGTCCGTCGCAAGCCCTACAGCGTGCTGCTGCTCGACGAGATCGAGAAGGCCCACCCCGACGTCTACAACATCCTGCTGCAGGTGTTCGACGACGGGCGGCTCACCGACGGCAAGGGTCGCGTGGTGGACTTCACCAACACCATCATCATCGCCACGTCGAACCTGGGATCCGACATCATTCAGCGCCGGCTGAAGGCGCGCGGAGCGGCCGGCGAGGAGTACGAGAAGGCCAAGACAGAGGTGATGGACGTGTTGCGCGGGCACTTCCGCCCCGAGTTCCTCAATCGCATCGATGAGATCATCGTCTTCCATGCGCTGGGCAAGGAGGAAATCCGCCACATCGTCGGCCTGCAACTCGATCGCGTGGCCCGCAATGCCGCGAACCAAGGCGTGACGCTGGCGTTCGATGGGACGCTGGTCGATCACTTCGCGGAAGAAGGCTACAAGCCCGAATTCGGTGCTCGCGAGCTCAAACGACTGATTCGCAGCGAGCTGGAAACGGCACTGGCGCGCGAGATGCTCGGCGGTGGCATCGGCAAGGGCGATCACGCCCGTGCACGTTGGGACGACAAGGCGGAGCGGGTTGCCTTCGACCGCAAGCCAGCCGCTCCGGCCAGCGCAGAAGCTCCCGCCGAATCTGCGCAGTCGCCGGGCTCGTCCAAGGCGTCGAGCAAGGGGACGCGCAAGAAGAAGTCCGAAAGTGGCAAAGCATGAAGCGACAGGCTGCCCCAATCCTGAACATTCGAGACGGGCAGCCCGTACTTTCTCGTTGATACGCCGGGCATCTTTCGGCTCGAGCCCGGCCCATTCAAGTAGGACGTTACGGTGCGCGCGTGGTGGAGTACCCCAGGCTGCACGACATCCTGCCGTGACGACCTGGTGGGCTGCCGATATCACCCGCGACATGTTCACGCGCTTCGGCATGGACGAAGACCTAGAGGCGCAGCGACCGCGATTTCTCGTAGGAATGGCCTGTTTCTGAAGGAGTGGCGCATGAACAACAGCAATCAGACCAGGACGACACTCGAACGACTCCGCCGTGACTGGGCGGTGATGACGTTTTACGAACGCTTCGAGCAGGCCGTCGCGATCATCCTTTCAGCGGTGATGGCAGTGATTATCGTGGTGTCTCTGGTGCAGCTGATTCAAATTGTCTTCAGTCTGCTGGTCATCGATGCATTCAATCCGCTCGACCACAAGATCTTCCAGAGTGTGTTCGGCATGATCATGACGCTCCTGATAGCGATGGAATTCAAGCACTCCATCGTGCGCGTGGCCTTGCGCCGTGACAGCATCATTCAGGTCAAGACGGTCATCCTGATCGGGTTGATTGCGCTGTCCCGCAAGTTCGTGATTCTCGATCCCGATGTCGGCCCGGCCAAAGTCGCCGCATTGGCCGGCGCCACTTTGGCCCTGGGGCTGACCTATTGGCTGTTGCGTGAGCGCGATGACCGAATCGTCTAGGACGGCATGCCTGCCAGCGGGTGGCCCTCGAGTCTGGCTACGGCGTCGCTTGAGCAAGCGCCTACAGGCCGTGCTGCCGGTTTGCACTTTGATCGGTATCACTCGCCGGCGGCCTTTTACTCGGCGAAAGGGGCTGTGGATCGCCCCGCGAGCAAGCCTACTTGCCTTGTTATTCGAACCAGCGGCAGCTGCAGCGCTGACGCTGAAGTTGTATGGCGCACGTGCCATCCGGTCGGGTGAAGCACCCGAAATCGGGGCTGTACGAACTTTTACCTGTAACCGCTCCTGATATGGGCTGAGGGTCAAGGCTATGGCCGCTGAAGGTAACGCAGGGCAATTATTGGGTGTCATCACGTTGCTCGCTGCGGCCGTGGTGGCAGTGCCGCTGCTCAAGCGCATCGGATTCGGCTCGGTGCTGGGTTACCTGGTGGCGGGGATGATGATTGGCCCCTTCGGACTGCAATTGATTCATGACCCCCACACCATCATTCAGGTGGGCGAGCTGGGTGTGGTGATGTTTCTTTTTGTGATTGGACTGGAGCTGAAACCCTCGCATCTATGGGAGCTGCGTGGGCAGATCTTTGGGCTGGGCAGCCTGCAGGTGGTGGTCTGTGCCTTCCTGCTCACCTTCGTCGGTATGGCCTTTGGTTTCCCCTGGCAGGTGTCGTTTGTGTGCGCAGCCGGTTTTGTACTCACATCCACGGCCTTGGTTATGCAAGTCCTCTCTGAACGCGGTGACATAACCGAGCCGAGGGGGCAGCGCATCGTGTCCATTTTGCTGTTTGAAGACCTGTTGATCGTGCCGTTACTGGCGGTGGTGGCTTTTCTGGCGCCCACTGAAGTGATGCATGAACCCACCTCACCCCTTTGGCAGCGCATAGGTATCGCCGCCCTGTCCTTGGGCGCACTGGCGGCCATCGGATTGTGGCTGCTCAATCCTCTGTTTCGGGTATTGGCCCAAGCCCGGGCGCGCGAGGTGATGACCGCCGCCGCGCTACTGGTGGTGCTGGGGGCAGCGTTGCTAATGGAAATCGGTGGGCTTTCAATGGCGATGGGGGCGTTCGTTGCCGGCGTGCTGCTATCGGAATCCACATTTCGCCACCAGTTGGAGGCCGACATAGAGCCGTTTCGCGGCCTGCTGCTGGGGCTGTTTTTTCTTGGCGTCGGCATGGCTTTGGATCTGCAAGTGGTGGCCACGAACTGGATGCTCATCACCTCTGGTCTGCTGGCGCTGATGTTGGTCAAGGCGCTGTGTATTTATGCGGTCGCGCGCCTCGCGAAGAGCCCCCATGGCGATGCGCTGGATCGTGCCGTGCTTATGGCGCAGGGGGGCGAATTTGCTTTTGTGCTGTTTGCCGAGGCGCTCAAGCTCAGGGTCATCAGTCCCGAAGTCAACGCCAATATGACGGCTATCGTGGTGCTCTCCATGGCCATTACGCCGGTGGCCATACTGCTGTACAGACGTTTGGCCCGCGCGCAGAGCGTTTCCATGGACGGTGTGGAAACCGCACATAATCTGCAAGGCAATGTACTCATCATCGGTTTTGGCCGCGTGGGCCAGATTGCCTGCCAGGC
This sequence comes from Ectopseudomonas toyotomiensis, assembly GCF_017167985.1. Taxonomy (NCBI): domain Bacteria; kingdom Pseudomonadati; phylum Pseudomonadota; class Gammaproteobacteria; order Pseudomonadales; family Pseudomonadaceae; genus Ectopseudomonas; species Ectopseudomonas toyotomiensis. The sequence goes on from NZ_CP070505.1 coordinate 4,703,172, forward strand.
ACCGCTCGCTCAGGGAGCGAAACTTTCCATCATCGAGATAGATCCGGAGGTGATCCGCGCCGTGGAGCCCTATGGTTTCAAGGCCTATTACGGTGATGGTGCCCGCCATGAAATATTGCAGGCTGCCGGTGCCCATCACGCCCGCGCCATCATCGTTTGTGTGAACGACAAGAAAGCCGCGACACGCATAGTCGAAAGTACGCGGCATTACTGCCCGCAAGTGAAATTGCTGGTGCGTGCCTTTGACCGCGAACACGCGCTGGAGCTGGTCAAGCACGACGCGGACTACATAGTGCGGGAAACCTTTGAGTCGGCCCTGCTGCTCGGACGTCAGGCCGTGCTGACGCTGGGTGCGTCTGAGCACGAAGCCGACGCGGTAACCGAGGAAGTGCGCATGCGCGATGCCGAGCGTTTTGCTCTGGAAACAGCGGGTGGTCTGTTTGCCGGGCGAGCATTGGTACTGGGAAACATCGAGCATATCGAACCGCCGAACCAAGAAGCGCGGGACGCCCAATGAGCACTCATCCGGGATCGTATAGGGCTGTCGCCGTCGACCGTCTCGCGCTGTATCGCTGCCTTGCAGCAGGGGCATCTGGCGACCTCGCAACGCATCGCCTGCGGACCATTGCAAACGCCCTGCGCGGAGCTTCAGATGGCCTTGATAACGCTGATTTGATATCCGCTCGCAGGGATGTCATTCAGATACTCAACATCTTTTGAAATAGGTAGGAGGGCGTATGTTCACTCCGAATTCCATTCCCTATCAGCGACAACCTGGCTTTCAGCGCACATACCGCCAAGGCCGTCTGACCTTGGGTCTTTTCTTCCCCCTCGAAGCCTTTGCCGGTGATACGCCGAGCATGCTCGACCAGGCGAGCCTGGCCCAACGTGCCGACAAGCTGGGGTTCTCTGCACTCTGGTTTCGCGACGTGCCGTTACGCGATCCCAGCTTCGGTGATTCGGGTCAGGTCTTCGACCCTTGGGTCTACCTGGGTTTTATGGCGGCACACACACACTCGATTGCGCTGGGTACCGCCTCGATCATCCTGCCAATCCGCAATCCTCTGCACACCGCCAAGGCCGCCACCAGTGTCGATCAGCTCAGCGGTGGCCGCCTGTTACTCGGTGTAGCTTCCGGTGACCGGCCGGTGGAGTTTCCCGCATTCGGTGTCGACCCGGAGCGACGCGACAGCCTGTTTCGCGAATACCTCGAGGTATTTCGCGAGGCTCAGCGCAGCAGTTTCATGCCTTTGACCTGGTCCGGCGGGACGCTTGAGGGCGCGGATCTGATTCCCAAGCCGACCACGGCGGAAATTCCTTTCTTTGTTACCGGCCATAGCCGCCAGACGCTGGAATGGATCGCCCGCTACAGTCATGGCTGGATCAGTTATCCGCGCGCCCCGAAGACGCAGCAGCTGATTGTCGAGAACTGGCGCACTGCGGTTCGTGCCGAATGCGGTGAGCTGTTCAAACCCTTCACCCAGTCGCTATACATCGACCTGACCGATAACCCGCAGACACCACCACGACCGATCCACCTGGGCTATCAACTAGGGCGATATCACCTGATCTCGTTGCTGGAAAGCTTGCAGGAGATCGGGGTCAATCATGTGATCGTCAATTTGAAATACGGCCAGCGCCCCGCGGGCGAGGTTATCGAAGAGCTCGGTCAGTTCGTGCTACCCAACTTCGTCCTGTCGACATGAAGCGGCATGGTGCTGGACAGCTACGACACGATTGGCAGGGATGATGGGTTAATGACCATGTAACTCTGCTGTTCAATAAGAGGAAGGTGACCGCAGCTGGCGTGTCTTTCCCCTGGAGTGGATGGTTCGCCAATACAGCGCCACCTTGCGGATCCAGACGCCGCTCTTTGGCATCGATGCGCAAGAGTTCGCGCACGTGACCCTGCACGACTGGCTGCAGTTGCAGCAGCGTCAGGTGCAAATGAGTGACAGCAAGCAAGACAAGATCGCGGCAGAAACGGCCCGACGGGAATATCGCAAGCTACGTGAAAGGCCAGGCTACCTCTATTGAATTCGACTCTTCGGCACAATGCCAACTTGCATCCCAAATGGATTGAACACGCTATTGAGGGTCTGCACGGTTGGATTCGACTCGTCATGTTCCAATTGACGAAGGGCACGCAGGGACAGTTTGCACATCTGTGCGAAACGGGCCTGCTGCAATCCGGTGATTTCCTTGCGTAATTTGCGCACGGCCTGGCCGATGGTCAACTCGCCCGATGCCAGTTGGGTCTGTATTTCAGTCAGAATACGGTTGCGCTCGATGATATCCATTCAGACAAGCTCCCATCGGTTGAGTCTTTGATGAAGGGTGCGCAGCGCAATACGCGGATGATTCATCGTGGAGTTTGGCAACCCTTGATCGCTCAGCAGGTCGGGAAGGGCCAGGAAGTCTAGTGCTGCGCCTCTGAGTCTTTCATAAAGAACATCTGCGTCGGTCCATTGAGCTAGTGCGGCGCAGGCTTGGCGCCAGTTGACCTCGCCGGCAATCTCTATGGATTGAGGCCATTTTGTGGTGCGAGTGACGCCTTCATCATCCATCACCATGGGCGCAAGGTCGTAGATAGGGGCGAGTTTCAGCCCCGTGCCGTTGCGCAAAATTGAGGTATTGCGGCCATGGTTGTCCGAGTTGCCCAGGATCTGGTTGAGTAAGTCTCGCTGTAGATACTCAAAGATCATGTCGCCAATTTGCGCGCCTTGCCCCGTCTTCTGCCACAGCCGGACCAAGTGATTCAGGGCGTCGGTATGCAGCAGGTAGCTGCCCGGCACGGTTACTCCTGCGAGTGAGTACAGGGATTCCATTGCGCTGCGTTCTACCCCTGCGGCGCTGAGATGGCGATCAAAGCGATGCATCCACAGACTAGGCTTGTGGCCTTCCTCTAGCGCCAGGCCTTCTGCGGGTACCGTATCCAGGCCAAGCCGTTGAATGGCTCTGTAGTAGCAGAACTCGCTACGCAGGATATCTTGGTCGGTCTGCCTGGCCTGGTTTCGCGCGAACTTTACAAACCAGTGGCGGGTTGCAGACTCATCCGGCAAAGCCGCATCTGGGTGCAGGGCACCCTCCCGATCTTCAGTCAGCAATAATTTGGGCGCTTCGCCACCTGCGCCTGTGGCACCACCGATGGCCGCACCCTGTTCGTAGGCGTATTCGAGAAAACGGGCGTCGCGGTTGATTACATCCTCGCGAGAGAAGCCTAACGGCGGGCTTTCCTGAAGCGCTGCTGCTGCCTCCTTGATACGCAGGTTTCCCACCGGCGCTGGTGCGCACCGACTTAGCAAAAATAGATCCAGTCCAAGATTCTCGGGCTTTTGGTCACCCAGGCGCTGGAGAAGGAAGCGCCTTGCTGCTCCAGCGGGCAGTATGTCGTGCAGGAAGGCAGGCGCTTCGCTTGCTCGATGGGATTCCCAGTCCAACGGCACTGTGACGCTAACTGCATGCTCAAGGCGGCTGCCAATGTGCTCCAGTGTTTCAAGCAGATATGCCTGCTCATAGCCAAAAGAACACGCCCCCGCCAGACCCGCCTCGGGCTGCTCGAAGTTGAGATGCATGGCGTCATGCCAAGCGTGGCCACTGTACAGTTGCAGGGTGAGAGAGTGCATATAGACTCCGGCACTTTAATGCCGTTTAGGCTAGTAGCCTTCGCGAATAAAGGCAATAAAATACCTTAAATTGCCCTGAGATTGGGTTTTAAAGGCACTTTAATGCCTATATTGCGCGTGGCGCAGTTTGTGCCGCCTGCGCTTCCGCCATTGGCAATATCCATGGTCACTATCGAGAGCACTGATTTCTGTCTGGCGCGGCATCGGCCTAATGTTGAGCCCAACAAAGATTGAGTTGGCTTGGAGGTCATGATGTCCCGTATCGATGTGGTTTCCCTGGTTGGTAGTGCCGTACCGGCTGAGCTCAGGTCCGATGGTCATATGGCGTGCTGGCTGGTGATGGTGGATGGCCAGCCCAAAGCCGGCCCTTTCGCTTCCCGTGAGGCTGCGCTGGCTTGCCAGGCGGTCTGGCTGCTCAGCAGCGCTATTCGTCGTGAGGGCGATTCGCTGCTGGCCTGATTCACTGTTTTACCCGCGCTCGCTCCAGCGCTCCCCTTGGCCCGCCTCTGGCGGGCTTTTTCTTGCTTGCCGGTTAGAATGGCGATCATTTTCTGAAGGGGCGCAGCGTGGCCAGGTGGGACATCTTCTGCAGCGTGGTGGACAACTACGGTGATATCGGCGTGACCTGGCGGTTGGCCCGACAGCTGTCGGCCGAGCAGGGGCATGTTGTGCGCCTGTGGATCGACGAGTTGGGCGCCTTCGTACGCCTGTGCCCCGAGGCCAGTGTTGATGCTGAATGCCAACGCTGGAGCGGTGTCGAGGTGCGCCAGTGGCGTGAGCCGTTCCCTGCGGTTGAGCCTGCGCAGGTGGTGATCGAGGCCTTCGCCTGTCAGTTGCCGTCTGCTTATATCGAGGCGATGGCGGCCAGCGGCACGCGCCGCTTGTGGTTGAATCTGGAATACCTCAGTGCCGAAGACTGGGTGGCAGGCTGTCATGGCCTGCCATCGCCGCAGCCAAGCGGTTTGCAGAAGTTCTTCTTCTTTCCTGGATTCGTGGAGGGCACGGGCGGTTTGCTGCGCGAGGCCGATTTGCTGGCGCGGCGGCGCGCCTTTCAGGCAGACGCGCAGGCGCAGCAGGCGTTCCTGCAGTCGCTTGGCGTGATAAGGGAAGCCGGGGCGCGACTGATTTCGTTGTTCGCTTATGAAAATGCGGGCCTGGCGGGCTGGCTTGATGCGCTGGCAGCCGATTCGCAGTCGACTCAATTGCTGGTGCCGCAGGGCAAGATTCTCGCTGACCTGCAAGCCTGGCTTGGCGAGGCGCAACTGGCTCCGGGTGATCACGGCCGGCGCGGCAATCTGCTGATCCATGTGCTGCCTTTCGTGGCGCAGGATGACTACGACCGCCTGTTGTGGTGCTGCGACCTCAATGCGGTGCGTGGCGAGGACTCCTTCGTTCGAGCGCAATGGGCGGGGCGGCCGTTGCTCTGGCACATCTACCCGCAGGAGGAAGGGGCGCACTGGGACAAACTTGAGGCGTTTCTGGCGATTTATAACGCCGATCTGATGCCTGAAGCCGCTGCCATTCAGGCTGAATTCTGGCGGGCCTGGAATGCGGGGGGACGGATGGAGACGGCCTGGCCTGCGCTTCTCGAGGCATGGCCGGTACTGCAGCGACACGCCGAGCAATGGTGTGACGATCAGGCCGCTCGGTCGGATCTTGCCACGACGCTGGAACAGTTTTACCTAAATTGGCTATCATACGCGGCCTAGATTTCTGTACCTCCCGCATATTTCGGATATTCGCATGAAAACTGCACAAGAAATGAGAGTCAACAGCGTGGCCCTGATCGATGGCCAGCCGTGGCTGATCCAGAAGGCCGAGTTCACCAAGTCCGGTCGTAACAGCGCCATCGTCAAGATGAAGCTGAAGAACCTGCTCAACGGTTCCAAGACCGAGACCGTCTACAAAGCCGACGACAAGATGGAGCCGGTGATTCTCGAGCGCAAGGAAGTGAACCTGTCCTACATCAGCGGTGAGGACTACGTGTTCATGGATCCGGAATACAACTCCTACGAGCTGCGTTCCGAAGATCTGGAAAGCGTTCTGCCGTTCATCGAAGAAGGCATGAGCGACGTCTGTGAAGCCGTGTTCTTCGAAGGCAAGGTGATCTCCGTCGACCTGCCGACCACCATCGTGCGTCAGGTTGTCTACACCGAGAACGCTGCTCGTGGCGACACTTCCGGCAAGGTCATGAAGCCTGCCAAGCTGCGCAACGGTACCGAGATCAAGGTTGCCGAGTTCGTCGACATCGACGACTGGATCGAGATCGATACCCGTGACGGCTCCTACAAGGGCCGCACCCAGGCTCCGGCCTGAGCGTAAGCTGCACGAGAAACCCGGCCTAGGTGCCGGGTTTTTTGTGGCCGTCGTGCGGTGGTTTTCGTGGCGCGCGCGGCGCACCCTGTGGCAGTGACCTTACTGCTGCGGGATGGCCAGGCTGGTTTGCAGTGCCTGGTCCCAGGGCGGCGGAAAGCCGAAGCGCTGCTTCAGGAAACTCAGCAGCAGCCGTGTCCGCGGGCTGGCTTCGCGCTCCAGGCGTAGTGCGTAGATGCTCACCGGCTCGACGGGCGGTAGGCCCTGTTCGCAGAACAGTGGGACCAGCTCGCCACGTTGCAGATGCTCGCTGCTCATCCAGGTGGGCAGGTGGGCAACGCCAAGCCCGGCGAGGGCGCTGAACAGCAGGGTTTCGGCGTTGTTGCTGGTCTGGCGCAGGCGCTTGGGCTTGCACAGCTGCAGCTTGCCGTCGACTTCGAAGCGCCAGGCGTAGGGTGGCGCCAGGCTGTCCCAGTCCAGGCCGTCGTGCTGTTCCAGCTCCAGCGGGCTGCGTGGAATGCCGCGTCGACGCAGATACTCCGGGCTGGCGCAGACGATGCGCGTCATCGACGCCAGCGGCGTGGCCACCAGGCGGCTGTCGGGCAGGGGGCCGATACGCACGACGATATCCACCTCACCCAGGTGTTCGCCCTGCAGGTCGATGAAGCTGTCGATCAGGCGTAGTTGCACGTCCAGGCCGGGGTTTGCGCGCAGGAACTCGGCAATCGCCGGAGCCAGATGGCGGCGCCCAAAGGGGGAGGGGGCGTCGATGCGGATCAGGCCTTCCGGTGCACTGCTTAGCGATACGGCCTCGGCGCGGGCCAGGTGCAGTTCGGCGAGGATGCGCCGGGCGCGCTCGGCGAACGCCAGGCCCGCCGGGGTGACGCGTACCGCATGAGTCGTGCGACTGAACAGACTGCTGCCCATGGCGCGCTCCAGGGCGTCGATGCGCCGTGCCACTGCCGAGGGCGTGAGCGGATGGCGTCTTGCCGCTGCAGAGAAGCTGCCGGTCTCCAGCACGTCGAGAAAGAGTTCCAGCTGGTCGGTCAGTGCATCGGGGTTCATGGCAGCCTTTTATGCGAGATAAGCAAAGCCATTGTGCGTTGCTATGCGTTTCCGCGCTAGCCGCGACTGATTAACATGCGCCCACTGTCTGGAGGTGTCATGAATCTGTTCGACCTGTTGCTGAATCTGTTGCTGGGCCTGGGTCTTGGAACCTTGGGCGGCTTGTTCGGGATCGGCGGTGGTCTGATCGCCATTCCGGTGCTCGGCATCGTTTTCGGCCTGGATCAGCAGCTTGCTCAGGGGACTGCGCTGGTGATGGTGGCGCCGAACGTGATGCTGGCGATCTGGCGATACCACCAGCGCAATCGTATCGACCTGCGACATGCCCTGCTGCTCGGTGTCACCAGTTTCTTCTGCGCCTGGTTGGCCTCGCTGTATGCGGTGGAGGTGGATTCGCGCACCATGCGCTGGGCCTTCGTCGGTTTTCTGCTGGCCCTGGCGGCCTACAACCTGCTGCGCATGCTGATGGCTCAGGCGCCTGCCAGTGGCGAGTTGCGTCATCACTGGGGCTGGTTCGGTGTGCTGGGCGGGGTTTCCGGTGCGATGGGCGGGCTGTTTGGTGTGGGCGGCGCGGTGGTGGCGACGCCGGTGCTGACCAGTGTGTTCGGCACCACGCAGGTGGTGGCGCAGGGGCTCTCGCTGTCGCTGGCGTTGCCCAGCACCGGGGTTACGCTGTTTACCTACGCGTTGCACGATCACGTCAACTGGTGGATGGGTGTGCCGCTGGCCATCGGTGGCCTGCTCAGCATCAGTTGGGGTGTACGCCTGGCGCACTCGTTGCCGGAGCGTCTGCTGCGCAGTCTGTTCTGTGGCTTCCTGCTGCTCTGTGCACTGCTGCTCGCGCTGGAGTCGGGTGGCCGCCTATAGGCGAAAACCCTCGACGATATGCTCGGCGAGGCATTCGGTGACGGGTGACTGGCTGCTCTCGTTGCGCAGCAGCACGATGCTGGTCAGCGGCAGCAGGGGCAGGCCTTCGGCTTCGCCGAGGATGCGCAGATCCGGCGTGATCAGGCTTTGCAGCTGCGCAGTGACCGCGAGGCCCGCGCGCACCACGGCGAAGATCGCCGAGAGGCTGGGGCTGGTGTAGGCGATACGGTAGGGACGGCTCATCGCATCCAGCGCGTTGCAGGCCCATTCGCGGCAGAAACAGTCGACGTTGAACATGGCCAGTGGCATGGGGTTCTGTTCATGCGGGCAGAAGCCCTGGGCCACGGCCCAGGCGAAGCGCTCCTGGCGCAGCAGTTGGCCGATCTCCTTGCCGGGCTGGCGGGTGACGATGGTCAGGTCGAGATCCTGGCGCAGCAACAGCTGGCCGGAGGGTTCGCAATGCACCTCCACCTGCACCAGCGGATAGGCCTGGGCGAAGCGCGAGAGAATCTCCGGCAGAAAGCGCATCACGTAGTCGTCCGGCGTACCGATACGCACGGCACCGACCATATGCGGCTCGCGCAGGGTGTTGAGCACCTCGCCGTGCAGCTTGAGAATGCGCCGCGCATAACCCAGCAGTACCTGGCCCTCGGGTGTCAGGCGCACCTGGCGGCCGTCGCGCTCGAACAATGGACGCTGCACCACGTCTTCCTCCAGCCGCTTCATCTGCATGCTCACGGCTGACTGGGTACGATTGACCGTTTCTGCGGCGCGGGTGAAACCACCAGTGTCGGCGATGGCAACGAAGCTGCGTAGCAATTCGGTATCAATACTGGGGTGGAAGGCCACTCATCAATCCTCGAGATGGATTCCATAAGAAACATTCGTTGGATTGATCATAAGCCTGGCCCGACACTGACGCCAACCCCAAAGGGAGGGCGAAAAGATGAAAGGTCAGAAAGGTTACGCGCTGGCTCAGGCCATCCACTTCGAACGGTTGCCGTCACTGGTCGGTGTATGGCGTATGCTGCGGCGCTGGCGCCAGCTGGCTCGCGAGCGGGCACAGCTGGCGCAACTGAATGATGCTGCATTGAAGGATCTGGGACTGTCCCGGGCCGATGCGTTGCAGGAGGCCGAGCGGCCGTTCTGGGATGACCCGTTGAGAAAGTGACTGACACATGACAGGAGTTGCTGAATGACCGCGGTACGCAAGGGCGCCGATTTTTTCCTGTTCCAAATGATGCTGCTGCTGTGCGCCATCTGGGGTAGCCAGCAGGTGGCAATCAAGCTGGCGGCGGACGATATCGCGCCCATGCTGCAGGTAGCGTTGCGCTCGGGTGTTGCCGCGGTGCTGGTCGGCCTGTTGTTGCTGTGGCAGCGCGGCTGGCGCGAGTGGGTCAGTACGACCTGGCTGGCCGGAATCCTGGCCGGTGTCTTGTTCGCGCTGGAGTTCTTCTTCATCGCGCTGGGCCTGCGCTACACCACGGCCTCGCACATGGCGGTATTTCTCTATACGGCGCCGATCTTCTCGGCGCTGGGTCTGCACCTGCTGCTGCCCAGCGAGCGTCTGCGTCGCCTGCAGTGGCTGGGTATCGCACTGTGTTTCGGCGGCGTGGTGATGGCCTTCGGTGTGGGCGGTAGCTGGGCCGAGATCGATCGCGGCATGTTGCTCGGCGATGCGCTGGGACTTTGCGCCGGTATGGCCTGGGGCGCGACCACGGTCGTGGTGCGGGGCTCGCGCCTGTCCGAGGCGCCGGCCGGGCTGACCCTGTTCTATCAGTTGGCAGTGGCATTCGTGCTGCTGCTGGCCTACGCGCTGGTGGTGGTGGACCTGTCCCAGCTGCGTTGGACGCCCGTGGCCATTGCCAGCATCCTGCTGCAGGGCGTGGTGGTGTCGTTCTTCACCTACCTGGCCTGGTTCTGGTTGCTGCGCCGCTACCTGGCCTCGAACATGGCGGTGTTCTCGTTCATGACGCCGCTGTTTGGCGTCACCTTCGGCGTGCTAGTGCTGGACGAGCCACTGACCCTGAACTTCATCATCGGCGCGGCGTTGGTGCTGTCGGGTATCACTCTGGTCAGCAGCGAGGCCTGGTTGCGTCGACGTCTGTCCGGCTGGCGTGGCCTGCCTCAGCAACCCTGATCATTCATTTGCATGGAGGCTGGAAATTGTTCGCTTATCACTTGGCCCAACTGAACATTGCTTGGATGAAGATGCCGTTGGAGTCACCGGAAATGGCCGACTTCGTTGCCAATCTGGAGCGTATCAATGCGCTGGCGGAAGGTTCGCCCGGCTATGTCTGGCGTTTGCAGGACGAGGCGGGCGATGCCACGGCGATCCGACCGTTCGGTGACGAGGTGTTGGTGAACATGTCGGTCTGGCACGACGTGCAGTCGCTCAGCGATTACGTCTACAAATCGGCACATACCGAGATGCTCAAGCGCCGTCGCGAATGGTTCGAGCGTGTCGAGCAGGCGCACCAGGTGCTGTGGTGGGTGCCAGCCGGGCATCGGCCGAGCGTGGTCGAGGCCGCCGAGCGCCTGGCTCATCTGCGCGAGTATGGCGCGACGGCGCAGGCCTTCACCTTTCGCCACGCGTTCGCCGCGCCGGCCTGAACTCGTCGGCAGCCAAACTGCCTGATAGGCTGGTCGCCATGATGCTTTCACTTTCTCTCGCCGAAGCCCGCCGCCTGGCCCTGGCTGCTCAGGGGTTCGGCCGTACTCCACGCGGCACCATCGCCTACAAGCAGCTGCAGGTGCAGATCGAGCGCCTTGGTGTGTTGCAGATCGACTCGGTCAATGCCTTGGTGCGCTCGCACTACCTGCCGGCTTTTTCCCGTCTTGGTCATTACCAGGCCGAGCACCTCGATGAACTGGCCTGGGGCCGGGCGCGGCGCAGGCGGCTGTTCGAATACTGGGGGCACGAAGCCTCGCTGTTGCCACTCGAGCTTTATCCGCTGCTGCGCTGGCGAATGCGCCGAGCTGCAGATGGGCAGGGCATCTACAGTCAGCTGGCGAAGTTCGGCGTGGAGCGGCGCGATGCGATAGCCAGCGTGCTGCAGGCCGTGCGCGAGCGCGGTGCCCTGGGCGCCGGCAGCCTTTCCTCGCGTACCGAGAAGGCCGGCCCCTGGTGGGACTGGAGCGTGGAAAAGATGGCGCTGGAATGGCTGTTCGCCGCAGGTCTGGTCACTGTGGCTGGGCGCCGCGGCTTTGAAAGGCTGTACGACCTGCCGGAGCGGGTCATTCCCGCGGATGTGCTGAATCACCCGGACTTGGATGAGGCCGAAGCGCAGCGCCGCCTGTTGCTGCGTTCTGCCGATGCCCTTGGCGTGGCGACCGAGCGCGATTTGCGCGACTACTACCGGCTGGACGTCACTGACAGCAAGCGCCGTGTCGCCGAATTGGCGGAGGCGGGCGAACTGTTGCCCGTCTCGGTGCAGGGCTGGCGGCAGGTGGCCTATTGCCGTGGTGAGCCGCGCATTCCCCGGCGTGTTCGCCATAGCGCCTTGCTGTCGCCGTTCGATTCACTTATCTGGGAGCGCGAGCGCACCGAGCGGCTGTTCGGCTTTCGCTATCGCCTGGAGATCTACACCCCGCAGGCCAAGCGCGTGTATGGCTACTACGTGCTGCCGTTCCTGCACCACGAACGCCTGTTGGCGCGGGTGGACCTGCGCAGCGAGCGCGCTACCGGGCGCCTGGCGGTGCATGCCGTGCATCTGGAGGACGCTGTGTTGAGCGAGGAGGCGCGCCTGGCGCTGGGCGATTCACTGCGCGCGCTGGCGCACTGGTTGGGCCTGGATGGGGTGTGGTTGGCGCCGAGTGTAAGCCTGCGCGGGCTGCTCGGTTAGCCGCCGTTCTCCAGCAGCAACTTCAGTTGCTCTACGCGCTGGATATTCAGCTCCATCGGGCAGGTGTAGTACATCGGCGAGCCGACGTGCTTGCCCTGCAGGTCGCACTGGCCGTTGCGGTAGACCAGCCAGGCCTTCTGCGCGTTTTCCAGCTGTTCGGCGTCCTGTGGCGCGTCTTCCTGCAGCTTGAGGAACAGCTGCTGGTAGACGCGGTTCATCTCCTTCTTCACTGTTTCCGATACACCTTCGGCGCAGCCGGCGACGCTGGCGTTATTGATCATTCCACTGGCATCCAGGCAGGCCTGGTACTGCTTGTCGTAATCGCCCCAGGCGCCGAGCGGCAGCAGCAGAGTGAGCGGCAGCAAGCCGTTACGCAATATAGACATGGCAATCTCCCAACGAAACAGGGGCTGCACTGCAGCCCCTGAACCTGATCTCTACTTGGCCGCCAGGCGGGTGCGCATATTGGCGGCGCGGTCGCTGGAGCCCGGGTGCGAGGAGAACATGCTGCTTTCGCCGCCGCCCAGCTTGGCCAGCTTCTCGAACGCGGTGACCAGGCCGTCACGGGGGATGTTGCGCTGGGTCAGCAGGTCGAAGGAGAAGTTGTCGGCGGCGTTTTCCTGGCTTTGCGAGAACTGCGCATTGACCAGTTGCTCACCCAGGGCGCCGAGCTGCGACGCGGACAATGCGGCGATGGTGCCGTTGCCTGAAGCGGCTGCAGCATTGCGCGCGGCGGTGGTGGCGTAGGCGGTTTGCATGGCCTTCTTGCTGTGGCCGAGGGCGACGTGGCCGATCTCGTGGCCGAGCACGCCTTCCACTTCGTTGTCGGTCATCAGGTCCATCAGGCCGCTGTAGACGCGCACGCAACCGTTGGCCATGGCCCAGGCGTTGACCTCATCGGCCTGATACACCTTGTAGGTGATCGGCGTGCCGTTGATCTGATGGCCGAGGTTGTTGGCGATCTTGTCCAGGCGCTTGCTGTACGGGCTGTTCGGGCCGGCGATATTGGCTTCGGCATCCATTTCGGCGCAGGCCTGGTCGGACATGCTGCGCACTTCGGCGTCGCTGAGGATCGCGGCCTGCACGGCCATCAGGCCGGATTGCAGCATGGCGTCGGGAGACATGTTCTGGCAGCCAGTCAGCAAGACGGCACTGGAGAGGGCGAAAGCGGAGAGGGTGGTGCGCAGTTGCATGGATAATCGTCCTTGTTGGTGGTGTTGGCCGCGAGTCCTTTACGGCTGGGTGTTGCTTCGGCACCTGCCCGGTGCTCGCGATGGGGCGGAATTATGCCGGATAACGCACAGGAGATGTGCGAGCCGGTTCGCGCCCTGGCCACTGGCCAGGGCGCGAGTACTCAGCGGCGTACCTGCTTCAGCGTATCGGCGATCATGAAGGCCAGTTCCAGCGACTGGTCGGCGTTCATGCGTGGGTCGCAATGGGTGTGGTAGCGGTCGGACAGGCCGTCTTCGGTGATCGGGCGTGAGCCGCCGATGCATTCGGTGACGTTCTGCCCGGTCATCTCGATATGAATGCCGCCGGCGTAGGTGCCTTCGGCCTGGTGCACGGCGAAGAACTGCCGGACTTCGCTGAGAATCTGCGCGAAGTCGCGGGTCTTGTAGCCGCTGCTGGCCTTGATGGTGTTGCCGTGCATGGGATCGGAGCTCCACAGCACCTGGCGGCCTTCTTCCTTGACCTTGCGCAGCAGGCGCGGGAAGTGCGCTTCCACCTTGTCTGCGCCCATGCGTACGATCAGGTTGAGGCGGCCCGGATCGTTGTCCGGGTTGAGCGTGTCGATCAGACGGATCAGCTCGTCCGGGTCCATGCTCGGGCCGACCTTCACGCCGATGGGGTTCTCGATGCCACGCATGAACTCGATGTGCGCGCCGTCCAGCTGGCGGGTGCGATCGCCGATCCACAGCATGTGTGCGGAGCAGTCGTACCAGCGGCCGGTGAGGCTGTCGCGACGGACGAAGGCTTCTTCGTAGTTCAGCAGCAGCGCTTCGTGGGCGGTGAAGAAACTGGTCTCGCGCAGTTGTGGCGCGCTGTCCATACCCACGGCGCGCATGAAGGCCAGGGTTTCGTCGATGCGGCCGGCGAGCTGGTGGTACTTCTCGGCCAGCGCCGAGTTGGCGATGAAGTCGAGGTTCCACTGGTGCACCTGGTGCAGGTCGGCGAAGCCGCCCTGAGCGAAGGCGCGCAGCAGGTTGAGGCTGGCGGTGGCCTGGTGGTAGGCCTGCAGCAGGCGCTCCGGGTCCGGTACGCGACTGGCGACGTCGAAACCGATGCCGTTGACGATATCGCCGCGGTAAGCGGGCAGGGTGACGCCATCGATGGTTTCGCTGCCGGACGAGCGCGGCTTGGCGAACTGGCCGGCCATGCGCCCGACCTTGACCACCGGGCAGCCGGCAGCGAAGGTCATGACGATGGCCATCTGCAGCAGCACCTTGAAGGTGTCACGGATCTTCGCGGCAGAGAACTCGGCGAAGCTCTCGGCACAGTCGCCACCCTGCAGCAGGAATGCGCGGCCCTGGGTGACCTCGGCGAACTGGCGACGCAGCTCGCGCGCCTCGCCGGCGAATACCAGCGGTGGGTAGCCGGCCAGGGTTTGCTCGACGCGAGTCAGGTGCGCGGCATCAGGGTATTCAGGCTGCTGCTGGATGGGCTTGGCCCTCCAGCTTTCGGGGCTCCAGGCGTTCGACATGCTGCGTCTCTAGCGGTTGATCAGGCGGAGACGCATGGTAACCGATAAGCCCCGCAGCTCGTATGTGTATTGGCTCATGACGCCGGGGCGGGCTCGAATGCGCACGCAGGCCGCATGCGCGGCGATACAGTACGCGCCGGCAGGAAGCGTCCGTAGCACTGCGCCTTGCCCAAGTCATCCGAGTATTCCAGGCCGCGTCGATAGGCGATGCGACCGTTGATCATCGTCAGCGCAACCGCTGCATCGTTGCGTTTGACCACCCGCACCAGGCCCAGCACCTCCATCGGCGCTTCGTGCAGTTCGTCCAGGGTGTCATCGAGGCCGGCGGGGTCGATCAGCACCAGGTCGGCACGATCACCGACGCGCAAATAGCCGGCGTCGACGCCGATGAAGTCGGCCAGCTCGCCACTGCAGCGGCGCACCGCCTTGCCCAGCTCCATGAAGGGTTCGCCGGCCAATTCGGCGTCCCGCACGTATTTGAGAAAACGCAGCGGGAAGTTGTACTGGGCGATGGAGCGCAGGTGCGCGCCGGAGTCGGCGAAGCCGGGGTGCGTCCAGGGGCTGGCCAGCAACTTGCGCATGATCGTCTCGCGCTGGTTGCCGTAGCAGGTCGTCCACTTCAGCTCATCGCGGTACTGGCAGGCCAGTTCGAAGTAAGCGTCTACCGCATCCAGGCCGCGCGCCAGGCCCAGTTGCTTGAAGTTCTTGCCGACCAGGCTGGCGTCCGGGCATTCGGTCACCCAGCAGTCGGAGAAGTCGCGGTGCCACAGGCCCTTGGTCAGTACGGCCTTGACTTGCTTCTTGAACAGGGCGCGGAACGCAGGCTCTCTGACCTTGGCGTAGAGCTCATCCGGGTCCTTGATGTTGCGCAGGATCTCGCCGGCACCGAATTCCTCGAAGGCATTCACGTTGAGTCCTTCCAGGCGCAGGGTGAAGGGCGCCGGCAGGGTCTGCCAGCGGAAGTGGCCGCGCAGCACCCGGTTCGCCAGCCAGCCGGAAAGGCGGGTGAAACGGTGCAGCAGCGGCTGCGACTTGAGATCCAGCGCCGTCAGCATGGTGCATTTCAGCGGTTTCCTGAACCAGCCGTGGGCCTGCCAGAGGAAGGCGAACACGTTGACCTTGGTCACCGCGTTCGGCGCGCCCTGCAGCACGGCGCCGCGCCGCCGCAGTACGGCGAACAGCCGGGAGAACTCCTTCCAACTGGCGAAGGTCGACGGCAATGGGCTGGACCAGGCGCGGTCGCCGTCCATCTTGTCCAGCCGAGTGGTCATCACCGACAAGCCGATACAGCCAGCGTCCAGCGCCTCTTCGAGCAATTGCTCCATGCGCGCCAGTTCGGCTTCGCTCGGCGTCACCCGGCTGGTGGCGCGTTCCAGGCCCATCACCGCCACGCGCAGCTCCGAATGGCCGAGGAAGGAATTGACGTTCGGGCCCAGTGGCAACTGATCGTAGAAGGCCCGATAGCCGGCGGCGTCGCGCCAGGTTTTCTTTTCCTTGAGAATCGGCAGCACGTATTCGCGCGGCACCGCTTCGACGCGGGTGAACAGGTCGGAGCAGTCTTCGGCATCAGCCAGCACCATGCTGATGGAGCAGGAACCGATGGTTACGCTGGTGACGCCATGGCGTACCGATTCCTTCAGCGCGGGTGCGGCGATCACCTCGGCATCGTAGTGCGAGTGGATCTCCAGGAAGCCGGGGGTGAGCCACTGGCCTTTGGCGTCGATCACTTCGGGGCAACCGGCCTCGTCCAGCGGGCTGAGGCTGAGCACCTCGACCCTGCCGTCACGGATACCGATATGACGGATTGCCCCCGGCGCGCCGGTACCGTCGAAGTACAGGCCGTTGTTGATGATGATGTCGTAGCTCATGGCAGTCTCCAGGGCGCCAGCAGCAGGATGCCGGTGACCAACAGCAGGATGTAGATGGCGAGGCGGAAATGACGCTCGTCGAAGCGCCGGTGCAGGCGTTCGCCCAGCCACACACCGAGCAGCAGGAGCGGGGCGTAGGTGAGCACCTGAGGCAGCGCTGGCAGCAGGCGGCCGTCGAGCAGAAAGGCAAGGGTGAGCAGGCTGTTGAGGGTGAACCAGACGGTAACCAGGGTGGCGCGCAGTCGCGCCTTGTCCAGCTGGGTGCCGGCCAGGCCGTAGACCAGCAGCGGACCGCCCGAGGCGAACAGGCCGTGGCTGAGGCCGGCGGCCAGGGTAATGGCGCGAGTCAGCCAGGCCGGGCGTTGCGGCAGTGCGCTCGCCCGGCGCATGCGCCACAGTTCGCGGCCGGCGAACCAGACGATCAGCGCACCGAAGCCGAGCTTCAGCGCCTGGGTGTCCAGATAAGGCAGCAGCCAATAGCCGAGCAACGTGCCGATAAGCATGCCGGGCAGCAGGGTGCCAAGCAGCAGGCGGCGGTCGATCTGCTGCCAGTGGCGATGCACCAGATAGCCGGTCATGCAGATGTTCAGCGGCACCAGGATCGGCAACAGCTGATCGATGGGCAGCAACAATGCGCCGAGCGACAGCGCGATGACCACGCTGCCAAAACCAGTAACGGCTTCCAGGGTGTAGGCCAGCAGAATGAAGCCGCCGAGGGCGTAGGACGTCAGGCCCATCAGCTGATCTCCCCGGCGAAACGCTGGCTCATCTTGCGGTGATACAGCGCCGGCGCCAGGCGCCAGAGCAGGCTCGCCAGCCAGCTGCCACGATCAGGGAACAGGCGTTCGCGGCGCTGCTGCAGTGCATCGAGAATCAGGCTCGCCATCCAGTCGGCGCTGCGAATCCTGCCGATGGTCGAGCGGGCATGGCCGGCCGGTTTGCCGTCGCCGCCCAGGGCATTGCGGTCGATGGGCGTATCGAGAAAGCTCGGATAGACCATTAGCAGGCCGATGTCGTCACGGGCGATCTCGGCACGCAGCACCTCGAAGGCCTGGCTCAGGGCGCTTTTCGCGGCGCAGTAACCGGCGCGGCCGAGCACCGGCATCCAGCCGGCCATGGAGCCGATGGCGACCACCTGGCCGCGGCTTTCACGCAGCAGCGGCAGGGTGGCCAGGGTCAGTTCCAGCGGCGCGTGATAGTCCACCGCCATGACCTTGCGAAACACCGCTGGATCGGTGCGCAGCGTAGGCGAGCGATGGGTGATGCCAGCGTTGTTGATCAGCACGTCCAACCGGCCGAAGCGCTGTCGGCAGCTATCGAGCAGACGTGCATGCAGCTCGGGTTCGGCGATGTCGCCGGCAAGGGCCATTACGCGCTCGCTGCCCAGTTCATTGGCGCGAGCAGCGAGACCGCTGGCGTCGATATCGGTGAGCAGCAGGGCATCGCCACGGGAGTGACAGGCGCGCGCCAGTTGCCAACCGAGGCCGCTGGCGGCGCCGGTGATCAGTACGACACGCATCACTGCTCTCCTGCGCTGGGCAAGGGCGACAACAATGCGTCGGCCGCAGGCGGCCTGCGTGACCACAGCCAGGCCAGGCTGAGGCCGGATATCAGGTGCCAGCAACCCCAGAACGCAGCGATCAGCAACATGCCGCTGGCCTGTGGGAAGAAGGTGAAGATGATCACCAGGCCCAGCGCCGAATTCTGGATGCCCACCTCCAGCGTCAGGGCGCGGCGGTCGGCTACCGGCAGCCCGCTCAGGCGTGCACTGAGATAACCAATGCTCAGTGCCAGGGCGTTGTGCGCCACCACCAGCCAGAAGAACAGATGGAAATGCCGAGTGAACTGCTCGAGGTTGCGGCTGAACGCCAGCGCGACGAAACCGAGCATTACCAGCAAGGCGAACAGACGCAGGGGCTTTTCCACTTTCAGCGTCAGTTGCGGGAAACGCCGGCCGATCCACATGCCAGCCAGCAGAGGCAGCCCGAGTACCAGCAGCACGAGCAGCAGCAAACCCAGCGGGTCCAGTTCGATTTGCGTCAGCAAGGGCCGCGTATGTGGATTGAGCCAGGCGTACAGGGCGAAGTTGAGCGGTGTCAGCACGCTGGCGACGACGCTGGAAACGGCGGTCATGCTAACCGACAACGCGACGTTGCCGCGCGCCATCCAGGTCATGATGTTGGAGAAACTGCCGCCTGGGCAGGCAGCGATCAGGGTCATGCCCAGCGCCAGTTGCGGCTCGATGGCCAGGGCCCAGCAAGCCAGGCAGGTCAACGCCGGCAGCAACACGAATTGCGCCAGCATGCCAATCACCGGGGCCTTTGGCGCGCGGGCGATGCGGCGGAAGTCTTCGGCGCGCAGGTCCAGGGAGACACCGAACATCATCAACGCGACGATCAGGTTGATCAGCACCAGGCTGCTGGGGTCGAAGGCGATATTCACCTGTTCCATGCTCATGCCCCCTGCGCAGCGAGTGCGCCATCGTTGGCCAGCTCACGGCGCAGGGCGGCGCTGTGTTCGGCTATGCGTCTACGATAGCTGTCCTTGTGCACGTAATAGGCCATGCGCTCCAGTGGCAGGTAGCGATAGCCGCCATCCAGGCGTTGGCTGGCTTGAGCGCGAATGGTATGGCGCAGGGCCTGAGCAGCGGGGCTGCCAGCCCGCGACTGGCGGATATACAGCGCGACCAGCTCCGCCTGCTCGTCACGACCCTGCCAGCCGAGGCCGGAAGCCTCGACCATGCCGAGCATGAACAGGTCGTCGTGCTCGGGGTGGAATACGTTGAGATACAGCTGTGGTGCACCGGCATCTTGCGGCCAGTTCAACTCGTCGCGGGCAATGAAGGGGTAGTCGAGCTTGTAGCCCGTGGCCATGAGGATCAGGTCGTACTCGGCCTGTTCGTCATTGGCAAAGGTCACGCTTTGACCACTCACTGCTGTGATATCGCCGCGAGGGCGGATGTCGCCGTGGCCGATATGGTGCAGCACCAGCGAGTTCATCACCGGATGCGACTCGTACAGGCGGTAGTCCGGGTCGGGCAGACCGTACTGCGAGGGTTTGCCGACCAGGGCGCGCACCAGCAGACCGTCGACCAGCTGTTTGAGACGGCGCGGTAGCTTGATCGCACCGCCGAAGGTATCGGTGGGTTTGCCGAGGATGAACTTGGGCAGGAAGTAATAGCCACGGCGTACCGAGAGGTCGACCGAGGCGGCGCGATGCACGGCATCGACGGCGATATCGCAGGCCGAGTTGCCGCAACCGACTACCAGCACCCGTTTACCGGCAAAGATATCGGCGCTCTTGTAAGCATTGGCGTGCAGCAGCTCGCCGCTGAAGTCGCCAGGCAGGCGCGGCAGGTTGGGTGTATGCAGGGTGCCGTTGGCGATCAGTACACCGTCGAAACGCCATTCGCGTTGCTCGCCGTTGCGCTCGCTGATCAGCTTCCAGCCATCTTGCTCGCGTTGCACCTGCAGCACGCGGGAGTCGAACTGATAATGCTCGTAGAGACGAAACTGCCTGGCGTAGTCGCGAAAGTAGCGGCGCATCTCGCTGTGATGCGGGTAGGGCGCCACCTCGGCGCGCATGGGGAACTCGCGGAACTCGGTGGTGCCCTTGGAGGAAATCAGATGTGCCGATTGGTACATGCTGCTGTGCGGGTTATCGATATCCCACAGGCCGCCAACGTCACTGTGCAGCTCGAAACCGACGAAATCGATACCGTGCTTCTTCAATTGCCGAGCCGTGCACAGGCCCATGGGGCCGGCACCTATGATGGCGTACATGGCGAACCTCGTTATTGTTATGAGTAGCAGCGCAAGTGTTGGAATTATTGCGTGACCGGGGGCGGCTGCTTCAATGACAATCGGCGCCTTTAGCCCGGTTGTTGTGGTACGGGATGTCACTGTGGGAGAGGTATCGATGCCAGGGTTGCCGCCAGACGACGAGTTGCAGCAGCAGGACGAGGTTCTGCTGGCCGAGGTGCGCGACGCCTTCGGGGTGATCCGTGTGGTGCAGATCGGCGCCTACCGCTTTCTCGAGTTTGGTGATGCCATCGAACAGAGTTGCGTGTTCCAGGGCGATCCCAGTTGGCTGGAATACGACTACACCCGCGCCATGTTGCTGGGCGCGCTGTGTCACGATGCACCGGAAACCGCACTGTTCCTTGGTCTGGGCGCCGGCAACCTGACCCAGGCCTGCCTGAAGTTCCTGCCGTTGGAGGACGTCGAGGCCATCGAGCTGCGCCCGGACGTACCGCGCCTGGCCATGGAGTTTCTCGGCCTGGACGATGACCCACGGCTGACCATTCGTATCGGCGACGCCACCGAACTGCTCGACAGCGCGGAAACCGCCGACCTGATCTTTCTCGATCTGTACACCGACCAGGGGCCTGGTGTCGGGCATCTGGCCTGGCGCTTTCTCGAGCGCTGCCGCGAAAAACTCAACCCGGGCGGCTGGCTGATCATCAACCAATGGGCAGGCAACGACGGCAAGCCGCTTGGCGCGGCACTGCTGCGTGGCCTCTATCACCGGCACTATTGGGAGTGCCCGGTGAAGGAGGGCAATGTGGTACTGCTGATCCCGGCCGACCTCGAGCAGCGCTTGAACATGGGACGCCTGCAGATGCGTGCAGGCGAGCTGGCGCCGCGCCTGGGTTATTCACTACAGCCGCTGATCGAAGCGCTGCGTCCGGCCACTTGATGCGCCGTTGAGCGGTTGGATGCATGCCAATCGATAAAAACCAGCACCCGAGTCAGGATTTTCCGGTATAGTGCGCGCCGGCCAATTTTCTGGCCACGTTCAGGTAGCGCAACTCGCCCGGGAAATTAACACCCGGCAGCCAGTCCCCAGCGGACTATCCTTGACGATTCACTTTCATCACGTTTTCGCAAATCCCCGCCGACCAGGCTGCCAGGGTGACCCAAAAGGTCTTACACGGCATGTGCAGCTTTGGAACATGGGTCTTTGCGGATGCACTTGAGGCAGACCCATGACCCAGGAAATCGGCGGCTTCGCCGCGCTCGGACTTCACCCCAATATTCTCGCCGCTCTGACCGCTGTCGGTTACGAAGAGCCGTCTCCGATCCAGTCGCAGGCCATTCCGGTGATTCTCGCCGGCCACGACATGATCGGCCAGGCGCAGACCGGTACCGGTAAGACCGCAGCCTTCGCGCTGCCGCTGCTGTCGAAAATCGACACGGCCAAGCGCGAGCCGCAGGTGCTGATCCTGGCGCCGACCCGCGAGCTGGCCCTGCAGGTTGCCACCGCCTTCGAAACCTACTCCAAGCAGATGCCTGGCCTGAATGTCGTTGCCGTATACGGCGGCGCGCCCATGGGCCCGCAGCTCAAGGCCATTCGCCAGGGCGCTCAGGTCATCGTCGCTACCCCTGGTCGCCTGGTCGACCACCTGCGTCGTGACGAGAAAGTGCTGTCCACCATTCAGCACCTGGTGCTCGACGAAGCCGACGAAATGCTCAAGCTGGGCTTCATGGATGACCTCGAAGTGATCTTCGAAGCCATGCCGGAAAGCCGCCAGAGCGTGCTGTTCTCCGCCACGTTGCCGCACTCGATTCGTGCCATTGCCGAAAAGCACCTGCGTGAGCCGCAACACATCAAGATCGCTGCCAAGACCCAGACCGTCTCGCGCATCGAGCAGGCGCATCTGATGATCCACGCCGACCAGAAGACCAACGCCGTGCTGCGTCTGCTGGAAGTCGAGGATTTCGACGCGCTGATCGCCTTCGTGCGTACCAAACAAGCCACCCTGGATCTGGCCAGCGCCCTGGAAGCCAAAGGCTACAAGGCGGCTGCGCTGAACGGTGATATTGCCCAGAACCAACGCGAGCGCGTCATCGAATCGCTCAAGGATGGCCGTCTGGACATCGTCGTGGCAACCGACGTGGCTGCTCGTGGTATCGACGTGCCGCGCATCACCCACGTATTCAACGTCGACATGCCGTACGACCCGGAGTCCTACGTGCACCGTATCGGTCGCACCGGCCGTGCCGGTCGTGATGGTCGTGCGCTGCTGCTGGTGACGCCACGTGAGCGTCGCATGCTGCAGGTGATCGAGCGTGTCACCGGGCAGAAGGTCGGTGAGGTCAAGCTGCCGAACGCCCAGCAGGTGCTCGATGCTCGCATCAAGAAACTGACCAACAGCCTGGCGCCGCTGGTGGCCGATGCCGAAGCCAGCCATGGCGATCTGCTCGACCGTCTGACCGCCGATATCGGCTGCAGCCCACGTGCTTTGGCCGCTGCGCTGCTGAAAAAGGCTACCAACGGTCAGGCTCTGGATCTGGCCACTGTCGAGCGCGAGCAGCCACTGGTGCCGGGCGCTGGCGGTGCTCCACGTGAGCGTCGTGAACGTGACGGCGAGCGTAGTGATCGTGGCGGTGAACGCGGCGAATTCCGCGAACGCCGCGCGCCAGTACCACTGACCGAAGGTCGCGTGCGTTGCCGCACTGCGCTGGGTACTCGTGACGGTATCGCCGCGAAGAATCTGCTCGGTGCCATCCTCAATGAGGGTGGCCTGGCTCGCGAAGCGATCGGTCGTATCCAGATCCGCGAAACCTTCAGCCTGGTCGAGCTGCCGGAAGACGGTCTGGACCGCCTGCTGGGCAAGCTGAAAGATACCCGCGTGGCCGGCAAGGCTCTGAAGCTGCGTCGTTACCGCGAGGATTGATCCCGCGGGCCTGATGGCTCATGGCAGGATCAACGAAACGCCGCAACCCTTACCGGGTTGCGGTGTTTTTGTTTGTGCGAGGGTTAATCAGCCGGTTTCGCTGAGGTTGGCCTTGGGTGCCAGGCGATCGAACACCTCCGGCGTCAACGCCGCTTCACCCGCTTCGTCGAGCACTTCGCGTGGTCGCTCACTGCCGGGGATGCTGCTGTCGAGCATGCTCAACAGCTGCGCGCCGCGCACGGTGAGAATGAAGTTTTCGCCGTTGCCCCCTTCGTCTTCCGGGCGTGGTTCGATAAAGCCGTTTTGCAGCAGGCGCGCTTCGTAGCGTGCAGCCTCGGCGCGCAGATGATCGAGATTGTCCACGGGGTCGCCGGCATTCTCATGCTCTTCGGCCAGGTCTTCGGCGTAGCGACGCGGGGCGAAGGGTTTGCCAGCGGAGTTCTGTGCCTCGTGCAGCAGGCGTTCGATCAGATCCCAGTCGTGCTTCATGGCGGTCTCTCCCTATGCGATAGGCTTATAGAGTCCGACTTCAGCAACGCACTAGGGTTCGACCTGAATTCTGTGAGCCGGAGTACACAAAGCAAAACGCCCCGAAGCAGTCGGGGCGTTCTGGGCGTTTCAGTTACCGTGATCAGGCGCGACGACGGAACAGCGGTTGCGGCTGATCGGCCGAGGCCTGGTAGACCTCGCTGTAGTCCTCGAAGGCTTTCAGCGCATCGTACGGATCCTTGTCCGCGCGTACGGCGAAGGCATCGAAACCGACACGCTTGAGGGCGAACAGCTGGTCGCGCAGCACGTCGCCGATGGCGCGTACTTCGCCCTTGTAGCCGTAGCGGGTGCGCAGCAGGTAGGCGGTGGAGGAGTGACGGCCGTCGGTGAAGGCCGGGAACTCCAGGGCGATGACCTGAAAATGCGCCAGGTCATCGGCGATTTCCTCAATCTCGTCGCCGGCTTCCAGCCATACGCCAAGACCGCCGTCGCGGGCCTTGAGGGCATGCGCATGCTCGCGCCACAGGGCCAGCGGGACGATGATGTCGTCGCAGTTGGGGATGACGTCCAGGGTCACGTCCTTGGCCAGCAGGTGCCAGGTCTCGTCGACCACCTGACCGTTCTTAATGATTCGCTGCATAGACGCGCTCCTTGAACGGGTCGATACCGACGCGGCGGTAGGTATCGAGGAAGCTTTCTTCTTCGCTGCGTTGTTCGACGTAGACCTTGATGATCTTGTCGATCACATCGGCCATGTCCGCTTCGGCGAAGGAGGGGCCGAGGATCTGCGCCAGGCTGGCGTCACGACCGGAGCTGCCGCCGAGCGATACCTGATAGAACTCCTGGCCTTTCTTGTCGACGCCCAGGATGCCGATATGGCCGACGTGGTGGTGACCGCAGGCGTTCATGCAGCCGGAGATGTTCAGGTCGATATTGCCGATGTCGAACAGGTAGTCGAGATCGTCGAAACGACGCTGAATGGCTTCGGCGATCGGGATCGACTTGGCGTTGGCCAGCGAGCAGAAGTCGCCGCCCGGGCAGCAGATGATGTCGGTCAGCAGGCCCACGTTCGGCGTGGCGAAGCCTTGCTCACGCAGCTCGCCCCACAGGGCCAGCAGCTGACGCTGCTCGACGTCGGCGAGGATGATGTTCTGGTTGTGACTGTTGCGCACTTCGCCGAAGCTGTAGCGATCGGCCAGGTCGGCGATGGCGTCCAGCTGCTTGTCGGTAACGTCGCCCGGCGCCACGCCGGTGGGCTTGAGCGACAGGGTCACGGCAACGTAGCCAGGCTTCTTGTGGGCGAAGGTGTTGCGCTCGCGCCAACGGGCGAAGCCCGGGTGTTCGGCGTTCTGCTGGGCGAGAAGGGCGTCTTCGTCCTGCAGGGTCAGATAGGCCGGATCAACGAAGTGTGCGGCAACGCGGGCGACTTCGGCTTCGGTCAGGGTGGTCGGACCATCCTTGAGGTGGGCCCATTCGGCGTTCACGCGCTCTGCGAACACCTCGGGGGTCAGCGCCTTGACCAGAATCTTGATGCGCGCCTTGTACTTGTTATCGCGACGGCCATAGCGGTTATACACGCGCAGGATGGCGTCGAGATAACTGATCAGGTGCTGCCAGGGCAGGAATTCGTTGATGAAGCTGCCGACGATCGGGGTACGACCCAGGCCGCCGCCGACGGAAACGCGGAAGCCCAGCTCGCCGGCCTCGTTCTTCACTGCTTCCAGGCCGATGTCATGCACTTCGATGGCAGCGCGGTCGCTCACGGCGCCGTTGACGGCGATCTTGAACTTGCGCGGCAAGTGGCTGAATTCGGGATGGAAGGTCGACCACTGACGGATGATTTCGCACCAGGGGCGCGGATCGACGATCTCGTCCTTGGCCACACCAGCGAACTGGTCGGTGGTGGTGTTGCGGATGCAGTTGCCGCTGGTCTGGATGGCGTGCATCTGCACAGTGGCCAGCTCGGCGAGAATCTCCGGCACATCTTCCAGTTCCGGCCAGTTGAACTGCACGTTCTGCCGGGTGCTGATGTGCGCGTAACCCTTGTCGTAGTCGCGGGCGATCTTGGCCATCATGCGCACCTGCGCCGAGGACATCAGGCCGTAGGGCACGGCGATGCGCAGCATGGGCGCGAAACGCTGGATATACAGACCGTTCTGCAGGCGCAGCGGACGGAATTCCTCGCCGCTCAGCTCTCCGGCGAGGTAGCGGCGGGTTTGATCGCGGAACTGCTTGACGCGATCCTCGACGATCTGTTGATCGTACTGGTCATAAACGTACATGAAGGGTCCTGTTTTCAGGCTACTTACTGCCAATCAGCGCGCACGGCCGCGCACTCCCGAGGAGCCGGGGCACGATACCAGCTCAGGTTTATGCGTAAAAGTGATGTTTGAATATATAAACATAGCTTAAAAGAATAAGAAGACTTTAGAGCATAACCATATGGTTTGAGCGATGGCCGAGGCTGGTCTTAAATACAACGTGCGTTACCCATAAACACAAGAACAGGGGGAGTCATGAGCGAACACACCGACGTGGAAAATTCCGACAGCGTTATCGATGCTTGGGCGATCTTCTGCCTGATCCTTATTGCCGTGGGTACGGCGGTCTTCTGGGTCAGCGGACAGTGAGGGCGAAGGCCGGCGCGTATTAGCGGTCGGCCTTTTGCTATTTGCGCCCTATACTGCGCCCCGTTAATTGGGGAGGGGTGCCGTGATCCGGTGGGTGTTGGGCCTGTGGCTATTACTATGCTGCGCATTGGTGTCTGCGCAACCCCGTGCGCCGTCTGTGATCTTTCTCAATCCCGGCTATTCCGACGAGCCGTTCTGGACCGATTACACCCGCTATATGCAGGACGCCGCAGGCGACCTCGGCATCGACCTGAGAGTGCTTTACGGCGAGCGTGATCCAGCGCGCATGCTGAGCAATGCCCGCCAGGTTTTCGACGGTGAGCACCCTGATTATCTGATTTTCACCAACGAGCAGTTCCAGGGGCCTGTGCTTCTGCGCCTGTTCGAGGCCAGCCAGGTTCGCCTTTTCGCCTTGCACAGCACGCTCACCGACGAGCAGCAGGCGCTGATCGGTGGCAGCCGCGAGCGTCACCGCAACTGGCTGGGTAGCCTGGTGCCCAATGATGAAGAGGCGGGTTACCTGATGGGGCGCGAACTGATCGCGCTGGCCAAGGGGCAACCGGCCGAGCTGCTGGCATTTTCCGGCGTCAAACAAACACCATCATCGATCTTGCGTCTGGCCGGTTTGCAACGTGCGCTGAACGAGGCGCCGCATGTGCGTCTGGTGCAGGCGGTGCATGGCGAGTGGCAGGAGCAGCGCGCCTATGAGCAGGCGATGAGCCTGCTGCCGCGCTATCCGGGGGTGAGCCTGGTGTGGTCCGCGAACGATGCAATGGCATTCGGCGTGATGCGTGCGGCTGATGAACAGGGCAGGGACCTGCGCTATGCAGCCCTGAACAACTCGGCTCGGGTGCTGCAGGCGCATATCGATGGACGAATCGATGTTCTGGCGAGCGGCCACTTCATTCTGGGGGCTTGTGCCCTGGTGATGCTCAGTGACCATGCCCGTGATCTGGATTTCATCGAGCGCGGCGGCCAGGACCAGGTGGCATCCCTGCTGCGCCTGCTCGACAGGGCGCAATCGCAGAAACTGCTGGCACGTCTTGGCCAGGCAGACATCGACATGGACTTTCGCCAGTTCAGCGCGCTGACGCGTCCCCAACAGCAGCGCTACGACTGCTCGATAGCATCCCTGCTGGACTGATCAACCAGTCGCCAGGTGCAGGATCAGCTTCACCGTCACCAGCAATACGATCACGAACAGTGTGGTGAACAGCACGCCGAGCAGAATGAAATGGCTGGGCTTGCCGCGACTGAAGTCGCGGCTGCGATTCTTCCCGCTCTGCACACCAAGGGCGGCGGCCAGCACGCTCTGCAGCATTTCGCGCAGGGTCAGCGGGGCCTGCTGGGGGTCTTTGTCCTGATCGCTCATGGTCAACCTCTCCGTCGATCCTGCAAGCATAGTCCGCAACCGACGCGTCGGCACGAGAGGCTAGGCTGGCCGCGGCGAATCAGGCAATCTGCCCGAGCGCTGACCACCGACCTAGACCATGCCTGACAATCTTTTCCCCGACGACGCCGCACAGACCGAGCGCACCCGCGAGATCATCCTGCGCTACCACCTGAGTTGGAAGCACCGCGACCTCGATGCGGTAATGGCGCTGTATCACCCGGAGATCGAGTACAACGACTTCTACCAGCAGCGCTGCATGCGCCTGGGTGAGCTGCGTGAGTACGTCGAGAACAACCTGCCACGCCGCCCGGGCGAGCTGCTGGAGCACGTCGACCGCATCCGTATCGACGGGCATACCGCCTTCATCCAGTACTGCACCAGCTTGCAAGGCGGGGAAGGGCTGGTGTCGTTCCGCACCGGTGAAGCCATCACCGTGCGCGACGGGCTGATCTGGCGGATCAACGAATACGCCACCCTGGTGCATGAGGCGCGTGGCACTGGTGAAGCGGCCAGTTCGCGCCCGGCCATCAGCCGCCTGGGGCTGTCGACCCGCCAGCTCGGTCAGCTGGCGCAGGACCTGCAGGACTACTTTCAGCGCAGCCAGCCCTTTCTCGACCCCGAGCTGGATCTGCAGCAGGTGGCGGCAGCGACGGGTTACAGCCGCAACCAGATATCCCATCTGCTCAATCAGGTTCTGGGCGAGAGCTTCTACCGCTACGTCAACCGCGCCCGCCTGCAGTACCTGCTCGATGGTTTGCAGGCAGGAAGCGACCTCAAGCGTATCGACGAGCTGGCCTTTGCCGCCGGTTTCAACTCGTTGTCGGCCTTCTACAGCTGCTTCAAGCGCCACACCGGGCTGTCGCCCAAGGCCTACCTCAAGCAGATTTCCTCGCGGGCACGCACGCAAGACAGCGACTGATCGCCCCAACTAGCCTTGCGTCATCGATTGATGACGGAGGCGTGGATGAATCCCTGGCGCAACATCAGTCTGTGGATGGATCAGCTCGATGATCCTCTGCAGGCGCGGCCGAGCCTGCAGGCCCATCTGTACGCCGACGTGGCGATCATCGGCGCGGGTTACACCGGCCTGTGGACGGCCTATTACCTCAAGCGCCAGGCGCCGCAGCTGCGTGTGGTGATGGTCGAGGCCGAGACAGCCGGCTTTGGTGCCTCCGGACGCAATGGCGGCTGGTTGATGGGCAACCTGCTCGGCGAGGATCGTCTGTTGACCGGTGTGCCCGCGTTGGAGCGCAAGGCGGGCTTCGACCTGCTGCACGGCATTCCCGATGAAGTGGCCTCGGTGGTCGCCCGTGAAAGCATCGACTGCGATCTGCGCAAGGGCGGCGTGCTGTATTGCGCGGCGCGCTACCCGGAGCAGGAGGTGCGCCTGCGTGAGTACCTCAAGGAACTGCGTGCGCTGGGCCTGAGTGAAGACGATTACCGCTGGTTGGCGCCAGGCGAACTGGCTGCACAGTTGCGCCTGGCCAATGCCTACGGTGCGCTGTACAGCCCGCATTGCGCGACGATCCAGCCAGCCAAGCTGGTGCGGGGCCTGGCGCACTGCGTCGAGGGCCTGGGCGTCGAGCTCTATGAGCGCAGCCCGGTGATCGACTGGCAGCCAGGCCTTGTGCGCACCGCTCACGGCCTTGTCACGGCAGATTGGGTGGTGCCGGCCATCGAGGGGTACGCCGCCACCTTGCCGCCGCTGGGCAATCACCAGTTGCCGGTGCAGAGCCTGATCGTTGCCACCGAGCCGCTGCCGGCCGATGTCTGGGCCGGTATCGGCCTGGAGCGCGGGCAGGCGTTCAGCGAATTCAGCAGGCAGGTCACCTACGGGCAACGCAGCCTGGATGATCGCCTCATCTTCGGTGCGCGTGGTGGCTACCGCTTTGGCGGACGCCTGCGCAGCGATTTCAACCTCACCGAAGACGAGTTGGGCCTGCGCCGCTACTTGATGGGAGAAATCTTCCCGCAGTTGCGCAACGTGCGGTTCACCCATTCCTGGGGCGGCAACCTGGGTATGGCGCGGCGCTTCCAGCCGCACATGCTGCGCGACACCCGTAACCGCATCGCGCTGTCTGGCGGTTATGGCGGTGAGGGCGTCGGTGCCACCAACCTGGGCGGGCGTACTCTGGCCGACCTGATTCTTGGCCGCGATAGCGAGCTGCTGCGCCAGCCCTGGGTATTGAGCGACAGCCCGATTTCCGGCCTGAGGCGCTGGGAGCCCGAACCGTGCCGCTGGCTCGGTTACAACGCAATCATCCGCAGCTTCGTCCATGAGGACGAGGTGCTCGCCAACCCGCGCAGCCCAGCCTGGCGTCGCCGCCTGGCGCAAGCCGTGGCGGCGCGCATGGAAAGCCTGATGGGCTGAGCGAATGCCGCCGTCCTTTGATCTGGAGTACCAATGAATATCACCCATTTTCGTAACACACCCAGCGTCGGCCTGGACGAGTCCAATCCGGTTGCCGTGCCCCTGAGCGAGCCAGTGGCGGTTACTTCGACCACCAGCGTCGAGCGCAGTGACGGCGTCGAGACCGGCATCTGGGAGTGCACGCCCGGGCGCTGGCGCCGACAGATCGTGCAGCAGGAGTTCTGTCACTTCGTGGCTGGGCGCTGCACCTTTACCCCTGACGGCGGCGAGCCCATCGAGATTCGCGCCGGCGACGCCCTGATGATGCCGGCCAATACCCTTGGCATCTGGGACATACAAGAAACGGTGCGCAAGACCTACGTGCTGATCTTCTGAGTCAGCCGTTTTTCAGTACTGCCTAGAACAACAACTCATGAGGTATCCCATGCTGAAGAAACTCCTGCCGTGCCTGATCCTGGCCGGCACCGCTCATGCCGCTGATAGCGTGCGCATCTACAACTGGACCGATTACATCGCCCCGGACACCCTCAAGCAGTTCGAAAAGAGCAGCGGTCTGGGTACCCATTACGATGTTTACGACAGCAACGAGACGCTGGACGCCAAGCTGATGGCTGGGCGCTCAGGCTATGACGTGGTGTTTCCTTCCAACCACTTCATGGCCCGGCAGATTCAGGGCGGCGCGCTGAAGAAGCTCGACCGCGCCAAGCTGCCGAATTGGAACAATCTCAGCCCGGTACTGATGAAGACGCTGGAGGTGAACGACCCGGGCAACGAGCACGGCTTCCCTTATCTCTGGGGCAGCACCGGTATCGGCTACAACGTCGACAAGGTGCGCGCCGTGCTGGGCGATGAGGTGAAGATGGACAGCTGGGACGTGCTGTTCGACCCGGCCACGCTAGCCAAGCTCAACCAGTGCGGCGTGGCGATCCTCGACAACGGCCCGGAAATGCTGCCGATCGCCCTGCATCACCTGGGCCTGCCACACCACAGCAAGAACCCTGAGGACTACAAGCGCGCCGAAGCGTTATTGATGGAGATGCGCAAGAACGTGCGTTATTTCCACTCCTCCAAATACGTCGGCGATCTGGCCAATGGCGAGATCTGCATGGCGGTGGGCTTTTCCGGCGACATCATGCAGGCCGGTGCGCGCGCTGCGGAAGCAGGCAACGGGGTGAAGATCCAGTACGAGATTCCCAAGGAGGGCGCGCCGATCTGGTTCGACATGGTGGCCATGCCGGTCGATGCCGGCAACCAAGAGGGCGCTTACGCCTTCATGAACTACCTGCTGCAGCCCGAGGTAATGGCGGCCATCAGCAACCACGTGAAGTACGCCAATGGCAACACCAAGGCCGACGCGCTGGTCGACCCGGCGCTGAAGGCCGATCCGACCGTGTATCCGCCAGAGGCTGTGATGGACAAGCTGTACACCCTGGAGGCCATGCCACTGCAGATCGACCGGGTGCGCACGCGTATCTGGAGCAAGGTCAAGAGCGGCGTCTGATCCCCTGCTCGATGAAAAAAGCCCCGGCATGCCGGGGCTTTTCTTGTGCGTCATTCAATCGCTCATGGTTCAGACCTTGAAACGCCCCAGCAGGCGATCCTGCTGGCCAACCTGCTCCACCATCGAGCCGCACTGGCGCACCTGCTGTTCGGCGCCGCCAGCCAGTTCATGGCTGATGTCGCGAATGTTGGTGGTGTTGCGGTTGATCTCCTCGGTGGTGGCGCTTTGCTCCTCGGCCGCGGTGGCGATCTGCAGGTTCATGTCGTTGATGCGGGTGATCGCCTCGCGGATACGGCCGAGCATGTCGTTGGCCGCGCCAGCGTCTTCGGCGGTCTTGCTGGCCGTGTCGCGGCTCTGTTGCATGCGGCTTTCGGCCTGACGTACACCGCCTTGCAGCTGATCGATCATCTGGCGGATTTCCTGGGTGGCCTGCTGCGTGCGCGAGGCCAGCGAGCGCACCTCATCGGCGACCACGGCAAAGCCACGGCCGGATTCACCGGCGCGCGCGGCTTCGATGGCGGCGTTCAGTGCCAGCAGGTTGGTCTGCTCGGCGATGCTGGTGATCACCTGCAGAATCGACTCGATGTTGTGGCTGAGCTTGGCCAGCTCGTTGATCGCGTGGCTGGTGCCATCCATCTCGTCGGCCAGATGGCGGATCGCTGCGCTGGATTGCGACACCACGCGCACGCCGTTTTCGGTTTCTTCGTTGGCGGCGACGGCAGCCTGGGCAGCAGCCTGGGCGTTGCGCGCCACCTCCTCGGCGGTGGAGGCCATTTCCTGCATGGCGGTGGCGAGCTGATCCAGCTCCTGCAGCTGTTCCTGCAGGCGGCGCGCGGCTTGTTCCGACTCGTTGGAGGTCAGGGCCGTGCTTTCGCGGACCTGGCGCGAGCTGCCCATGACGTCGCCGATCAACGTCTGCAGGGTCTGCAGGAAGCGGTTGAATTCCTGCGACAGCTCGCCGATCTCGTCGTTGCTGGTGATCGCCAGGCGGCGCGTCAGGTCACCTTCGCCGCTGTTGATCTCACGCAACGAGGTGCTGAGCAGGCTCAGGGGTTTGAGCAGGCTGTTCATCAGCAGGCCCAGCACCACCAGGCTGATGGCCACGCCGACCACGGTGCCAACCACGGCCAGCCAGGTCAGGCGGTTGGCCTCGGCCATCACCACGCTCTCGTCCAGCACCACGCCGATGTACCAGTCCATGCCGCGCAGGTTGGGTAGCGGGGTGAAGGAGACCAGCAGGTTCTTGCCGCCGGCCTCGACTTCGCGCAGTTCCTTGCCCAGCGCCGGGCTCTGGCCGTCGAACAGTTCGCTGTAGGACTTGCCGTTGTACTCGGCATTGGGGTGGGAAATGATATTGCCCGAACGGCTGAGCAGGAAGGCATAGCCGGCGCCATTGAAATCCAGGGTGTTGACCGCATCGGCTACCGATTGCAGGCGGATATCGCCACCGAATACGCCAAGGAACTGGCCCGCGTCGCTGATCCGGGCCACGGCGGAAATGAGGATTTCATTGGTGGTGGAGTCGACGTAGGGTTCGGTCAGCACTGCCTGGTTGCCAGCCTTACCGGTCGCGTACCAGGGGCGTTTGCGCCCGTCCCAGTCGGCACTGGGCTTCCAGTCGTCGCTGTTCTTGATTGGCTTGCCGTCTGTTTCCAGCGCACCGAATACCAGGATGAATTCACTTTTGAGCAGCGGCGCATCGAATACGCGCTGGTTTTCCTCAGGGCTGTAGTTGCTGTCGATGGTTTGCGACATCAGGTCAATCAGACGCAGCTTGGCGTTGAGCCAGTTCTCGATCTGCCTGGCCAGGGCGTTACTCGATTCGGCAATGCTCGATTCGACCTGATTGCGCAGGGTGTCGCGAACCTGGCTGACCTGAGATAGCGACAGCAGGCTGGTGGTAAGGAACAGCACGGTAGCGGCCGCGATACCGACCTTGTGGGCGATTTTCATGAATGGGCTCCTGGGCACCAAGACGACGGGGCTGCATCCATGCAAGGCAGTTGTCTGCGAGGCAATACAGTGCTGGCTTTTCGCCGGCGGGACGTGTGGTCTCTCTGTACGCTCTTGTATCGGCTCTCAGGCGCCGTTCTTGAGCCTCAGCCGCGCTTTCTGTGCAAGCGACTGGTATTGACCACATCCACCGCGCGGGCGCGCAATTGACCGCAACCGCCGTCGACATCCTGGCCGGCAGAATTGCGCACCTTGGTCAGCACACCGCGGCTGTGCAGATAACGCACCATCTCGACGATGCGCTCGCCGTCGGGACGCTGGTAGTCGTCGGCTTCCAGGCTGTTGTAGGGGATCAGGTTGAGCACGGCGAACTTGCCCTTGAACAGGCGCAGGATGTTGTCCATCTCTTCCTGGCTGTCGTTGATGCCCTTGAGCAGCGTCCACTGGTACTGGATCGGGTAGTCGATGGTGCGCGCGTAGGCTTCGCCCAGTTCCACCAGCTCTTCGGGATCGATGCGCGGCGCCTTGGGCAGCAGGCGCTGGCGCAGTTCGGCGTCAGTGGTATGTAACGACAGCGCCAGGGCAGGGCGCACGCGTTGCTTGGGCAGGCGCTCGAACACCCGCGGGTCGCCAACGGTGGAGAACACCAGGTTGCGCTGTCCGATGCCGCCCTCGGTGCCAAGCAGATCGATGGCCTCAAGAACGTTGTCGAGGTTGTGCGCCGGCTCGCCCATGCCCATGAACACCACTTTCTTCACCGGTCGAAAGCGCCGCCCCAAGGCGACCTGGGCGACCATCTCGGCGCTGCTGAGCTGGCGCAGCAGGCCGCTCTTGCCGGTCATGCAGAACACGCAGGCTACGGCGCAGCCCACCTGGCTGGAGATGCACAGGCCATCGCGCGGCAGCAGTACGCTTTCCACCATCTGTTTGTCGGCCAGCTCCACCAGCAGGCGTGCCGAGCCATCTGCGCCAGGGTGTTCGGAGCGCAACCGGGCCAGTGCATCCAGCTCGCTGGCTATGGCCGGCAGTGCTTCACGTACCGTCAGGGGCAGGAAGTTCTCGGTTTTCTGATGCTTGGTGCCGGTGTCCAACGGATTGCCCTGCAGCCAGGCACGGGTAATGCGCCCGATATGCTGGGGTTTGGCGCCAAGGTCGGCGAGGCGTTGGTTGAGTTCGGTGAGCTGCATGGGGCGCGCATGCTATCACTTGGCCGTGGCAGCGACCACGTCGAAGCGCAGCACGCCGATCATCTGCCCGGCTTCGGTGACGACTCGCACTTGCCAGCGGCCTTCGGGGGAGGCCGGGAAGTTGAGTTTGTGCGTCCAGGCGCGATAGCCCTCCTTGCGCCCGCCGTTGATGTCCAGCGCAATGCGGTCGACTTCCCGGCCATTGTGCTGCCAGACGTGGTAGATGCGTTCGTTGAGGCCGCGTGGGGCGTTGATCGAGGTGTAGGCGTAGAGTCCATCGTCGCGCAGCTGTTCCGGGCTGATCTGTTGCAGGCTCTGGCCCGGCGTGCGCTGCTCGCCATCGAAGCGATCACTGATCGCCACCTCGGTCAGCCACAGCGTTGCCGGTGGCACCCAGGCCCGCGCCACCCAGCCGGCGCTGGCCATCGCCAGAGGCAGGGCGGCCAGCAGCACTATGCGTCGCCAGCCGGTGAAGCCGATCAGACCGGGCAGGCTCGGCAGCGCCAGCAGCGTGGCGATCAGCAGGGCAATGCGGTAGCTCTGCGGGGTACTGAGGTGAAAGATGATCGGCAGCGCGGTCAGCATCACCGCGAACAGCGCCAGGCTATGAAAGATCAACAGCAACCAGCGCCTGGGCGCCAGCCAACGGTAATAGATCGGGTCGGTGATCGAGGCCAGTGCGGCGATCGCCAGCAGGCCGCTGAACAGTAACTGGCCACTGTTCCAGGTGGTGGTGATGAAGAAGAACGGCAAGACGAAGAACA
Organism: Ectopseudomonas toyotomiensis; assembly: GCF_017167985.1. Classification (NCBI taxonomy): domain Bacteria; kingdom Pseudomonadati; phylum Pseudomonadota; class Gammaproteobacteria; order Pseudomonadales; family Pseudomonadaceae; genus Ectopseudomonas; species Ectopseudomonas toyotomiensis. The sequence continues at coordinate 4,738,424 of NZ_CP070505.1, forward strand.
GACTTTCCTGGTGGATCATCTGTGTGCCGTAGCGCAGCAGCGGCAATGGCAATTCGAAGCCGAAGCGCCGGGCAATGCGTTCGCGCAGCAGGTTCTCCAGCATCAGCCAGACCCAGCTGACCAGCAATACCACGCCCAAGACCTTGGCCAGGTGCGCCTGACGGTCGACCAGGAGAAAACTGGCCACGCCCGAGCAGAAGCCGAACAGGGCAACCAGGCCTGGGTAACGGCGCAGCAGGGCGATCAGAGTGGGGATGCGATCGAGTACGACTTTCATGGCAGCGGCAAATGGCAGTGTTGGGCGCGCATCCTAGGTAGCGCGAGCCTTGGCTGCAAGCGAGTCGTCAGCTGCGCTGGCGATGCCGGGCCGCTTGCGGCACTATTGCGCCCCCGTTTCACCACCGAGTCCGAAAACGATGAAATTCATCCATCAACGCGAGCATCTGGAAGAGGGCGATCTGGTGGTCATCCAGTGTTCGCAGCCCTGCAACATCCGCCTGATGAACGATGCCAACTTTCGTGCCTTCAGGAACCGTGGCCGTCACAGTTACCACGGCGGCGCCTTCATCAAGTTCCCAGCGAAGATCCGCGTGCCCTCCAGTGGTTTCTGGAACATCACGCTGGATACCGTCAGCCGTCGTGCAGTGAGCGTGACGCGCAAGCCGCAGATGGAGTACAGCATCAAGATCGTCCGTCGCCCGGGCGCTTGATGCTTGCCGCTGCAGGTGAAGAAAAAAGCTAAACGCTGACAGCCAGGCCGAGGTCACAACTCGTGAACCTCGAAAAAGGAGAGTCAGTATGCTGAAGTTTCTGGGCGGTACCGTCGGTATCATTTTCATCATCGGCCTGATCGTGGTGGTGGGATTGCTCTCACTGATCTTCTAGCCAATGAATGGCCCCGCTGCATGCAGCGGGGCTGATCGTATTCAGAGCCGCTTGCGCTGGTTGCCCTGGTGCTGCTCGCAAGTCATGAAGCCCTTGCTGTCGACCCGGCCGTTGACGTCGAAGTCCACGTAATAGGGCTGTTCCAGGCCGTCGACATTCAACACGTAGTTGTTGCAGGTGCCGCCTGTGACACTGTTGCGCACGTCCGAAGAGGGAGGCCCACCAAGGGTGCGTACCTGCTCCTGAGTCATGCCGTGGTCGACCTGCTTGACCAATGGCTCATTGCGGAAGGTCACGTAATCGGCCGGGTTCTCGAAGGTCGAGCAACCGCTCACCGCGGCCGCTACGGCCAGTACTGCAAGGCTGTGCTTGTACATGTCATCGCTCCGTCGATTGAGCCGAAATGGCTCGACAGGTTTTGGAGCCGCGCCCATGCATGAGAGTTCGAGCTTTTCGATGATCGGCGCGAGTCGCGCCTGGTTCGTGCTGCATGAATGAAAAGAGCCCGCGATTGCGGGCTCTTTGGCATCAGTCGTCGTAGCCCAGGTTGGGCATCAGCCAGCGTTCGCTGACGGCGACGTCCTGCCCCTTGCGCTTGCTGTACTGCTCGATCTGATCCTTGTCGACCTTGCCCACGGCGAAGTACTGCGCCTCTGGGTGGGCGAAGTACCAGCCGGACACCGCTGCCGCCGGGAACATGGCGTAGTGCTCGGTGAGAAACACGCCGCTGCGGCCCGCCTTGTTGTAGTCAGCCTCGGGGTCGAGCAGCTTGAACAGCGTGGCCTTCTCGGTGTGATCCGGGCAGGCCGGATATCCGGGGGCAGGGCGGATGCCCTTGTACTGCTCGCGGATCAGCGCTTCGTTGTCCAGCTGTTCATCCCTGGCATAACCCCAGTAGTCCTTGCGCACACGCTCGTGCAGCCATTCGGCGCAGGCTTCAGCCAGGCGGTCGGCCAGCGCTTTGACCATGATCGAGTTGTAATCGTCGCCCTTGGCCTCGTAGGCCTTGGCCACTTCCTCGGCACCGATGCCAGCGGTGGTGATGAAGCCGCCGACATAGTCGGTTACGCCGCTTTCCTTCGGCGCGACGAAGTCGGCCAGCGACAGGTTCGGCTTGCCTTCGGGCTTGATGCTCTGCTGGCGCAGGTGATGCAGGGTGGCCAGGGGCTTGCCGTCGTCACCGTAGACTTCGATGTCGTCATGGGCGACCTGGTTGGCTGGCCAGAAGCCGAACACCGCGCGGGCCTTGATCAGTTTCTCGTCGATGAGCTTCTTCAGCATCGCCTGGGCGTCGTCGAACAACGCGGTGGCGGCTTCGCCAACCACTTCGTCGGTGAGGATGCGCGGATACTTGCCAGCCAGGTCCCAGGAGATGAAGAAGGGCGTCCAGTCGATGTACTCGGCCAGCGTCGCCAGGTCGATATCGTCCAGCACCTTGGCACCGATAAAGCTCGGTTTGGGTGCGACGTAGCCGTTCCAGTCGAAGGCCGGCTTGTTGGCGATGGCGTCTGCATAGCCCAGGCGCTCGGTACGCGAGGCGCGGGCCGAGGTACGCTCGCGCACTACCACGTATTCCTCGCGGGTCTTGCGCACGAAGTCGGCCTTCAACTCCTTGGATAACAACTGGGTGGCCACGCCCACGGCGCGCGAAGCGTCTGTCACGTAGACCACCGCGTCGTTGCTGTACTGCGGGTCGATCTTCACCGCGGTATGAGCCTTGGAGGTGGTGGCGCCGCCGATCATCAATGGCAGGTTGAAGCCCTGACGCTGCATTTCCTTGGCGACATGCACCATCTCGTCCAGCGACGGGGTGATCAGGCCGGACAGGCCAATGATGTCGCACTTCTCGGCGATGGCGGTCTGCAGGATCTTCTCCGCTGGCACCATCACGCCGAGGTCGACGATGTCGTAGCCGTTACAGCCCAGCACCACACCGACGATGTTCTTGCCGATATCGTGTACGTCGCCCTTGACCGTGGCCATAAGGATCTTGCCCTTGGCCTCCGGCTTGTCGCCTTTCTCCGCTTCGATGAAGGGAATCAGGTGGGCAACGGCCTGCTTCATAACGCGAGCAGACTTGACCACCTGGGGCAGGAACATCTTGCCCGAGCCGAACAGGTCACCAACCACGTTCATGCCGCTCATCAGCGGGCCTTCGATGACCTCGATGGGGCGCGCGCACTGCTGGCGGCACTCCTCGGTGTCCTCGACGATAAAGGCAGTGATGCCCTTGACCAGGGCGTGCTCCAGGCGCTTGTCTACCGGCAGCGAGCGCCACTCTTCGTTTTCGACTTCCTTGGCGGCGCCGTCGCCCTTGTATTGGTCGGCGATGGCGAGCAGGGCGTCGGTGCCGCCGGGTGTGCGGTTGAGCACCACATCCTCGACCTTGTCGCGCAGCTCCTTGGGAATCTCGTCGTAGATTTCCAGTTGGCCAGCGTTGACGATGCCCATGGTCAGGCCGTTCTGGATCGCGTAGTAGAGAAATACCGAGTGGATCGCCTCGCGTACCGGGTTGTTGCCGCGGAAGGAGAACGACACGTTGGACACGCCGCCTGAGCTCAGCGCATAGGGCAGGTTGTCGCGAATGAAGGCGCAGGCTTCGATGAAGTCCACGGCGTAGTTGTTGTGTTCCTCGATGCCGGTGGCGACGGCGAAGATGTTCGGGTCGAAGATGATGTCTTCCGGCGGGAAGCCCACTTCGTTGACCAGGATATCGTAGCTGCGCTGGCAGATTTCCTTCTTGCGCGCGGCGGTATCGGCTTGGCCGACCTCGTCGAAGGCCATTACCACCACGGCGGCGCCATAGCGCTTGCACAGCTTGGCGTGGTGCTTGAACTGCTCGACGCCTTCCTTCATCGAGATGGAGTTGACGATGCCCTTGCCCTGGATGCACTTCAGGCCGGCCTCGATCACTTCCCATTTCGAGGAGTCGATCATGATCGGCACGCGCGAGATGTCCGGCTCACCGGCGATCAGGTTGAGGAACCTGACCATGGCCGCCTTGGAGTCGAGCATCCCTTCGTCCATGTTGATGTCGATCACCTGGGCGCCGGCTTCCACCTGCTGCAGGGCGACTTCCAGTGCCTCGGTGTAGTTCTCCTCGCGGATCAGCCGGGCGAACTTGGCCGAGCCAGTGATATTGGTACGCTCGCCGACGTTAACGAACAGCGAGTTGCGGTCGATGGTGAAGGGCTCGAGGCCCGACAGGCGGCAGGCCTTGGGAATCTCTGGAATGGCGCGGGGTTGGTACTTGGCGACCGCCTCGGCAATGGCCTGGATATGCCCCGGCGTGGTGCCGCAGCAACCGCCAATGATGTTGAGAAAGCCGCTGGCAGCGAACTCTTCGACCACCGCGGCCATCTCGGCAGGCGATTCGTCGTACTCGCCGAAGGCGTTGGGCAGGCCGGCGTTGGGGTGCGCAGAGACGTGGGTGTCGGCCTTGTTGGACAGTTCTTCCAGATACGGGCGCAGGTCTTTGGCGCCAAGGGCGCAGTTCAGACCGACGGAAATCGGCTTGGCGTGGCGCACCGAGTTCCAGAACGCCTCGGTGGTCTGGCCGGACAGGGTACGGCCGGAGGCGTCGGTGATTGTGCCGGAAATCATGATCGGCAACTCGACGCCGTCTTCGTCGAACACTTGCTGCACGGCGAAGATCGCCGCCTTGGCGTTGAGGGTGTCGAAGATAGTCTCGATCAGGATCAGGTCGGCGCCACCTGCGATCAGGCCGCGAGTGGCCTCGGTGTAGTTATCTACCAGTTCATCGAAGGTAACGTTGCGGTAGCCGGGATCGTTGACGTCAGGGGAAATCGAGCAGGTGCGGCTGGTCGGGCCAAGCACGCCGGCGACGAAGCGCGGGCGATCCGGGGTTTCCAGGGTCTTGGCGTCGGCCACTTCACGGGCTACACGGGCACCCGCGACGTTCAGCTCATAGGCCAGGCCTTCCATGCCGTAGTCGGCCTGGGATACCTGGGTGGCATTGAAGGTATTGGTTTCCAGAATGTCGGCGCCGGCATCCAGATAGGCCTTCTCGATGGCAGCGATGATCTGCGGCTGGCTGAGCAACAACAGGTCGTTGTTGCCTTTTACATCGCTCGGCCAGTCGGCGAAGCGCTCGCCGCGGTAGTCGGCCTCTTCCAGCTTGTAGCTCTGGATCATGGTGCCCATGCCGCCATCGAGGATCAGGATGCGCTCCTTCAGGGCTTGCTGGAGGGCTTGGAGGCGGGCGCTGCGATCGGACATGAGAACTACCTGAGCAAAGCGTAAACAAAGGTGGGCGATGATAGCAAAGCTGCAGGGTTCTGGAGCACCAGTGGGCTTTTCATGAATTTCATTCATGTTGCTGGGGGCGCCGTCTCGTTAGAATTGCCAGCATCGCACTCAAGGACGTGGTCATGCTCAAGCCTGCTGCTCTGTTTCTTCTTTCTTTCGCAGCTGGCCTGGCCCGTGCGGAAGCGATTTCCTATATCGATGACGTCCAACCGATCCTCACCCACAAATGCGTGGCCTGCCATACCTGCTATGACGCGCCGTGTCAGCTCAATCTCGGTAGCGGTGAGGGCATTGCGCGCGGCGCCAGCAAGCAACTGGTGTACGACGGTACGCGCAGCAAGGCGCAAGCGACCACACGGCTTTATCTGGACGCACATGGCGAGGCAGCCTGGCGCCAGCGCGACTTTCATTCCGTGCTCGATGGCGGGAACGACCAGGCTGCGCTGATCAAGCGCATGCTGGAGCTGGGTCGTAGCCAACCGATCGAGCCCAATGCCAAGCTCCCTGACAATCTCGACATTGCCATCACCCGCAGCAACAGCTGCCCATTGCCGGGCGAGTTCGCTGCCTATGCGCAGAAGAATCCCCATGGCGGCATGCCGTTCGCCGTGACGGGGCTGAACGATGACGAGTACGCCACCCTGGAACAGTGGCTGGCCCAGGGTGCACCGGTCGCCGAACAGGCGCTCAAACCCAGTGCAATCGAGTTGCGCCAGGTGGAGGATTGGGAAAGCTTCATGAATGCGCCCGGTGCGCGGCAGGATCTGGTGTCGCGCTGGCTCTACGAGCACCTGTTCCTCGCGCATTTGCATTTCGAGGGCGGTGAGCCTGGGCACTTCTTCCAGATGGTCCGTTCGCGTACCCCCAGCGGCAAACCTATCGATCCTATCGCCACGCGCCGCCCCAACGACGATCCGGGCACCGAGTTCTACTACCGGCTATGGCCGATCCAGGGCGTGATCGTGCACAAGACGCATATCACCTATCCGTTGGATGACGCCAAGCTGGCGCGGGTCAAGGAGCTGTTCTTCGGCGAAGACTGGGCGCTGGACGCTGTGCCGGGTTACGGCGCACAACGTCGCGCCAACCCCTTCGAAACCTTCGCCGCGATTCCGGCGCGTGCGCGCTATCAGTTCATGCTGGATAACGCCGAGTATTTCGTGCGTACCTTCATCCGTGGTCCGGTGTGCCGCGGGCAGATCGCCACTGACGTGATTCGCGACAACTTCTGGGCCGTGTTCCAGGCGCCGGAGCACGATCTCTACATCACCGATGCCAATTACCAGCGCGAGGCCACGCCGCTGTTGGCCATGCCCGGCCAGTTCGACGATATCGGCGATCTGTTGGGCCTGTGGCGCAACTATCGCGACAAGCGCAACGATTACGAGAACCTGCGCAAGGACGCTTACGCCGACGCACCTCCTGCGGACTGGGCGCATATTTGGAGCGGCAATGACAACGCGCTGCTGTCGATCTTCCGCCAGCACGACAGTGCCTCGGTGCGCAAAGGCCTGCTCGGGGAAATTCCGCAGACCCTCTGGTGGATGGATTACCCGCTGCTGGAGCGTACCTACTACCAGTTGGTGGTCAACTTCGACGTGTTCGGCAACGTTTCGCACCAGGCGCAGACGCGGTTGTATTTCGATCTGATCCGCAATGGCGCCGAGGTGAACTTCCTGCGCCTGCTGCCGGCGCGCTCACGTGAGGCTTACCTGGATGACTGGTATCAGAACAGCGGCAAGTTGAAGATGCTGCTGGACTACACCTCGGTCGATCATCGTTCACCGAGCGCCATTGGCCTGAGCGGTGACGATCCGAAGAAACAGTTCGCCGAACAGCTGCTGCGGCGCTACGCCAAGCTCAATGCACGTCCTGACCCGATCAACCGCTGCACGGGCGCGCAATGTTATCGCGACGGTTTGCCCAGGGAGCTGCAAGATGTCGAGCAGACGTTGGCGCGCCTGGCCAGTCGTCCGGCGGGCGGATTGCGGGTGATCGATCAACTGCCAGAAGCGACGATGTTGCGGGTAGAGCTTAGCGATGGCTCGCGCGAGATCTACAGCCTGCTGCGCAACCGTGCGCACAGCAACGTGGCGTTCATGCTGGGAGAGGAGCTGCGCTATCAACCGCGCCTGGACACCCTGACCATCTACCCGGAAGTGCTGAGCAGCTACCCGAATTTCCTGTTCACGGTCGAAGCGGGGGAGGTGGATACCTTCGTCAAGCAGATGGAAGGTGTTAGCGACGCAAAATCCTTCGAGCAAATCGTCGAGCGCTGGGGTGTACGGCGCAGTCATCCCGAGTTCTGGCGCTATTTTCACGATCTCGCCGAGCATATTCGCGAAACCCAGCCGTTGGAGACAGGCGTGCTGGATATGAACCGCTATCAGAACCTCTAAACGCACCGGAGCGCACGTGAAGTGCGCTCCAGATCGCTTGTTACATGGCAGCTATGGCTGCGATCAATTCCTACTAATTTAGTTGGGCTTTAACCGGGCGGCGCTCTGGCGTACACTGCGCCCATGTTCGCGAGGAGTTGCCATGAGCGCCATCATCATTACCCAAGCTGCCGAAGATTACCTGGCCGAGCTGCTGAGCAAGCAGGACACCCCGGGTATCGGCATCCGAGTTTTCATCACCCAGCCAGGTACGCCTTACGCGGAAACCTGCATTGCCTACTGCAAGCCGGGTGAGCAGAAGCCTGAAGACACCGCCGTTGGCCTGGCCAGTTTCACCGCCTGGATCGATGGCATCAGTGAGCCTTTCCTGGAAGACGCAGTCGTCGACTACGCCACCGATCGCATGGGCGGCCAGCTGACCATCAAGGCGCCGAACGCCAAGGTGCCGATGGTCAACGAAGACAGTCCACTCAACGAACGCATCAACTACTACCTGCAGACCGAGATCAATCCCGGCCTGGCCAGCCATGGCGGCCAGGTGACGCTGATCGACGTGGTCGAAGAGGGCATTGCCGTGCTGCAGTTCGGCGGTGGTTGCCAGGGTTGTGGCCAAGCCGATTACACCCTCAAGGAAGGCATCGAGAAGACCTTGCTCGAGCGCATTCCTGAACTCAAGGGGGTGCGTGACGTGACCGACCACAGCAATCGCGAGAACGCCTACTACTGATAAGCGTCTTGCACATGAAAAAGGGGCGACTGGAGTCGCCCCTTTTTCATGTCAGGCCTTGAGTACGCGTTTGCTGGAGGCGGGGAAGCGTTCGAGCTTTTCGGCCGGGCGAATCGGGCGCTTCACCAGTTCACCACCGCAGTTCGGGCAGCGTAGCGCCAGGACGGATTCGGCGCAGGAGCGGCAGAAGGTGCACTCGAAGGAGCAGATCAGGGCATCAACACTGGACGCAGGCAGATCGCAGTCGCAGTTCTCGCAGTTGGGGCGCAGTTCAAGCATGGCGCTAGGCTCGGCACAGTGGGTGATCGCAGCAGTCTGCAGTCGCTGGCGGCCAGGCGCAACGGGCAAATCTGGGGGCGCGCAAGGCGCCCCGGCGGGGTTTATTCCGGCATGCTCCAAGGCGCCAGGTCAAAACCTTGGCTGCGCAGCTCATCACGGGAGCGCTGCAGTGCGTCTTCCAGCTGTTGCGGGTCACTGTAAGTGGCGCTGGACAGCTGGGTGCGGCCGAGCAGGCGGGTGTTGGTGCGGTCGATGACGCTGATGCTGACGACGCCGGTGCCGTCCTGCGGAGCCCAGGCCACGCACTGGAACGGGCGGAAGGCGCGATCGGCAATCAGCAGGGCTTCGTTGAAACGCAGCGGTGTGTTCATGGGGTCGGCTTCTCCGAGTTGTTCCCAACAATCAATGGCGGCCAACAGGTTATTGATGTTGGCCTTTCAATGTTGTTGATGAACTCAGCAGACCCATAAGTCACACATGGCTGAAAAAAGTTTTATTACCGGTGTAGTGTGCCTTGATAAAAACTTCTGGCGTCTCGCCGGCTACAACTCTCTACTGCGAAAGTTCCACCTCTGTTTCTTGCGCAACTGGCTGCGGCGCAGCGTTAGCGGGGGCTGGGGCGTTGCGCTGATGGCGATAGGCGCTTACCGCCTCATATACCGACTTGCGCAAACGGTTTATGCCACCGATAGGCCGGTGTTCGGGAAGTGCATGCCAGGGGTTGAAGGACAAATTGTCGCAGAACAGGTTTTGTTCACGGCTATCGAAGTCCTGCGGGTGTACGGTAATACGTGCAACGCTCTCGAAGGGCGATATCTTTTCACTCCATTCGACTGTCGGATCTTCGATGGGCATGTAGTACTGCGCGTTCTGCTTTTGCACCTGAAGTTCAAAACAGGCCGGCGCACGGTCCAGTGACAACTGCTGGTAGAGCGCATTACGCAGGAAGTTGGGCAGGTCGGTGTTTTGTTCCGGCAGCTCGTAGGGTGGGCAATTCTGTGGGGCCGGCACCACGCGGTACTTGATGTTCAACTCGCCGAGCTTGAACGGCGCGATGGAGTTGTAGGTAGTGGCCACGGGGCTTTCTGGCGCCGGAGCCAGGGTCTTCAGGGCGATGATCAGGTGGCGTGCCTCCCAGGTGCGCGGATCCCAGCTGGGGAAGAACGCCAGGGCCTTCTTGCCATCGGCCTGGGCGGCGAAGTTGGTACGGTACTCAGCCACGTCGCGAACGAAGAAGGCTGGATGGTTGAACATCACGAAATCCTGTTCGCCAGCATGCGCCGAGCTCTTCATGAGTTTCTCGCCAGGTACGTCGAGCAGTTTGATGGCCATGCCGCGCGCATCGCGAGCACGGTCGAACTGCGGGTAGGCATTGCCGTTGGACAGGCGCATCCAAGCCTGCCAGGTGTGGCCCGGCTCGGCGAACACACCCTGGCGCAGGCTCTCATCGAGATCGTCCAGCACCTGGACTTCGGCCTTGACGCAACCATGGGCCTTGGCATGCGCATCGCGCAGCACGCGGGTATTGTCGCGGTGCTGCTCGACGATACGTACCGCGTCTTCGATGATCAATCTGGTGAGCGCGGCCTCATCCGGCGCGATCTGTTCTTGCGTGGAAACCGGGCCGGAGAATTTCCAGGCGTAATAGGCTTCACCCAGGCCCCAGCCAACCAGGCCTACAAGGGCGACGGTGAGCAGCAGTTTGCCGAGCAGGCGACCGAGCCAGAGCCAAAAGCGTTTCAACATCGTTGCAATCCTTGTTCTAGATATCGGTTGAAATCAGCCTTCGCAGTTCGGGCCGGGCGTCCAGGCTTGTACCGGCACGTCACTGAGCTGAGTTTCCAGATCGGCATTACCCAGCACTTTCAGGTATTCGATCAGCGCCAGGCGTTCGTCGGGTGACAAGGCGCGCCCGATGACGCCCTCCTGACGGCAGCCATCGCGGAACTCATGGCCACCATTGCCATTGCCGGTAACGCGGGTATCGAGCAGGAAGCCCCCCGGGAACTTGTCGCTGCGATAGCCCACGCGTACCGGGTCGAATTCGAAATTACCGACCCAGAACTGGGCCTGCCGCTCGTATACGGGAGAGAGCAACTCGAACAGATTGGGTACCGAACCGTTGTGCAGGAAGGGTGGGGTGGCCCAGATGCCGTCGAGTGGGCGGGCCTTGTAGCCGCGCTTTTCCTGGACGCCGATAGGCAGGCCATAGCCGTCCATTTCCTTGCGCTGGCGTGGCCCGATGCCGGCGTCCTGATAGGCGCGGTTTTCCACGTAAGCGGTGATATAGGCCAGGCCCTTGGCGCTGGAAATGCTCTTGAAATCGACCTCATCGAGGCTGGAGCCGAACAACTTCACATCCAGGCGCGACAGCTCAGCCTTGGTCCAGCCCAGGCGACTGATATCGAAACGATGATCAGCGATGTTGTCGGCGGTAGTCGGGTCGGTGCCGACGATGCTGATCGGTACGACGCGCATCTTCCACTCAGGGTCGCGCGAAGGAGCCAGGCGCTGGTCGCGCGGCTTGGGATCGGGGGCATGGCAATAGGCGCAATTCTCGGTGTAGAGCGCCTTGCCACGGCTGGCCAGCGGCAGATCCACCTTGCCGAATACAGCCTCTGGCCACTTGGGTGGCTGCAGCCGTTTCAAGGTTTCCTCCAGGGTGTAGAGGTCATGCAGGCGCACGCTGGAGGCATAGCGATCAGCCTCGGCGACGCCTTTGCCGTGTTCGTCGAGCAGATGCAGGCTGGCACCGACGCCAAGGGCTTCGCCAACGTTGCGCGCCATCGGCTGCATGGCCGAGCCATTCCATTGCACCCAGTCGAATTTCCAGATGTCCCAGAGTTGCGGGTAGCTGACCGGGGCATTGGCGACGCGGTAGTTGGCGTCATCCAGCACATCGCCGAACACGGTATTGGCGATACGACCGAATGCATCGGTACGGCCAAAGCCTTCTTCGGTCGGATACAGGCCGCGGTGCCAGTCGTTGAAAGCCGTAGCCAGCAGCCGGTCGAGCACTTGCTTGAAGTCCTCGCGCAGTTGGTCACGGCCTTGCGGGTATTGATCACCCAGGACTTCCTGGGCGAAACGACGGAATTTCAGCGGGTTGTAATAGGTGAAGGCCATGCTCATGCCTAGCGCCTGGCCAAAACCGCCGCCGCGCAGGGTGGGTACGGTGGAGGCCAGCGAGTGCAGGGCAGCACCGCCGTCGATACGCACGGCCTGGCCTTTGTAGCGCAGCTCGCCGGTATGGCAGGCGGCGCAACTGATATCGAGAAAGTGCTCGCCGCTTTCGTTGTCCTGGTGACGGGTAAAACCGACAGGCAGATTGCCGGGATTCAGAGCGCTTGGCTGCTGCTTGGGATCGGTGAGAAAGCCGAAGCGGGCCAGATAATCGAGGCGGGCGAATTTCTCGGTACCGAATGGCATTTCCAGCGCGCTGAACCAGTCATAGCGCAGGCCTTTAACCGTGGTGCCCTGCGGCGTGTAGTAATAGGTCTGGCGCTGCTCTTCGCTCCACTGGTCCAGATAGTGCAAATCTCTGGGCTGCTGATAGGTCGGCAGGTTGGGGTTGGCGACGTAATACAGCGCCACCGCCAGGCCGATAAGCGCCAGCAAGATGAAAATTTTAAGGGTACGGCGGAGCAGACGCATCAGAGACTTCCTTGTAGCGTTCTTATTAATCGGTCTGTTATGCCAATACTGCAGACTATTGGCAAGGTGCCATCCCCTTGATCATGAAAACTCTGCAATAACCAGTAGGAACAATGCATATAGAGAAATGATCCATGAAGCGTCAAAGTTCTTGCTAGCTTTACGTTTGCGAGCGCCAAATTGTTGTTTTTATTGGAATTACAAAATAATGGCGCCAAGGATGGAGTATGTTGGAGGCTGTTTCCGTCGCATCCCGGCAATTACTGATGCTCGATCCTTTCGATGCATGCGAAGCGCTGCTTCAACCATTGCAGGCCGCTGGCTGGTCGGTGCAGCACTGCACGCCAGAAACGCTCAATGGCCATGCAGGTGACGCACTCTTGTTGTACCTCGATCAGCGACCGAGTCATGCATTGCTCAAACAGCTGCAACTGACGGGACTGGGTTGCATCGTGCTGGCGGATGCCGAGCGATTGAGGCAGGTCGGCAGCGAAGAGCTGGCCGGCGAATGGTGTTTCGCCGCGCTGACATTGCCGGGGGAAATGCCCCGCTTACTGGAGACCTTGCAACAGGCGCAGGCAGTCACTCGCTTGCGCAGATTGAAAAGCGGACGACAACTGCCGCAGTTCTTGGGTAATTGCGGTGCAGCGCGCAGTCTGCGTCGGCAGCTGGATCGCCTGAGTCGTATCGATGGGCCGCTGCTGGTCAGCGGGGAACGTGGTAGTGGCAAACATCTTCTGGCCCGCTTGCTCCATCAGCGCTCATCCTTTGCAGCCCAGGCCATGCGCGCTATCGACTGCGCCGAGCCTCTCGACGAGGGCGCTCTCGCCGCATCGAGCGTTACCAGCGTACTGCTCGAAAACGCCTCCCTGCTTTCTGCGGCTGACCAGCAAAGGTTGCTGGACTACCTGCAGCGCCATCCTCAAACACATCTATTGACCCTGGACCGAGGCGAGTTGGCGCAGGCAGTCCAGCAGGGACGTTTCAGACGGGATCTATTTCATCAATTGGCGGCGCAACGGCTGCAAACGCCGAATCTGCGCGAACATCCAGGCGACCTGTCGCTGCTGGCCGAGCATTTCGCCAAACAGCACGGGGCGATGATCGGGCGGCATCATCGGCGTTTCAGTGAAGAAGCGATCGACGCCATGATCAGCCATACCTGGCCAGGCAATGTGCGCGAGCTGCGCAATCGCGTGATACGCGCACTGGTGCTGGCTCAAGGGCGACAGATTCTTGCAGCCGACCTTGGCTTGCGCCCGGCACAGGCCAGCATCGACGCCCCGGTAACGCTGGAAGACTACATACTGCGGGCCGAACGGCAGGCGCTGAACGACGTCCTGGGCCGCTACGCCAACAACATGAGCCAGGCGGCGCGGACGCTCGGGGTGTCTCGGCCAACCTTCTATCGCTTGCTGCACAAGCATCGTCTGCGCTGAGACTCATGGCTGTAACGCTTGAGAAACACTGCTAAGGTGCTCGGGACACCTATCGCCAAGGAGATCGCCATGCACCCATTCGACGCCGAGAAGCCGCCGCAACTGGCCGTGTTGCTGGGTTATGCCGGGTTGGTTCCATTCGTTGGCGGTGCGCTGGGTATCTGGGTGATTCCCATGGGCTGGCGGCCTTTCGTGCTGGGGGCGTTGCTGGATTTCGCAGCCGTGATCCTGGCTTTCATGGGCGCCATCCACTGGGGGTTGGCGATGCGGGCGGAGGAAACCGACGAGAATGCCAAGTTGCAATTGGGGCTCTCGGTGATCCCGCCGTTGCTGGGCTGGGCTGCACTGGCTGGCGGACTGCCGATGGGCTTGTCGCTACCGATTTTCCTTTTTGCCTTTATCGGCCTGTATCTGGCAGACATGCACGCGGTACGCGTAGGACTGGCGCCGCAATGGTATCCGGCACTGCGTACGCCGTTGACGCTGGTGGTGTGCCTGAGCCTGTTAGTGGCCTGGGCCAGCGTACTGATTCGCTGAGCCGAGCAGCGTTGCGACCTGCTTCAGCGCTTCCTGTCGCCTCTCGTCCCAGTCACCTGAAAGTTCGCAGAAACGCTGCCCGTTACCCTGCAGCCAATCCCGGCAAGCCTGATGAAACGCCTCGCGCTCTGCCAACTGTGGCTGGCAACGCTGGCCATCTTCGACCCAGGGCACGCCAGCGGGGTCGAGCAACAGATGCTGGTCGTAGTGACGCGCCAGCAATTCGGCCTCCAACCACTGCGGACAGTCGCCAAACAGGCAACGGCTCCAGAGCATGTTGCTCAGCAGGTGGGTGTCGAGAATCAGCAGTGGCGGCCTGACTGCCCGCGCAGCATCCTCCCAGGCCAGTTGCCCGCGCGCGATCTCGGCGATGTCGGCGTAACAGGTATCGCGCCGCTGCTCATCGATGAAATGGCGCACGTACTCGCCCACCACCACGCCACCGAAGCGTGCCTGTATTTGCGCCGCAAGCCAGCTTTTGCCGCTGGACTCCGGCCCGGTCAGCACCAGTACTTTCATGGCGCGTACTGCAACGCCGGGTCGCGACGCCAGCTCAACCAGCCGCTGACGGCCAATGCGGTGAAAGCAGCGTAGAGACCAGCAGTAAGATACAGCTCGCTATAGAGGAAGAAGGCCACGTAGCAGAGGTCTACCACCACCCAAAGCGCCCAGCATTGCAGGCGTTTCTGCGCCATCCACAGTTGCGCGACCAGGCTGAAGGCAGTCAGCGCTGAATCCAGCCAGGGCGAGCTGGCGTCGGTGTAGGTCGCCATGAGATAGCCGAGCAGCCCGGCACCGAGCGTGCCGATCAACAGGCCAGTCAGGGCTGCGACCATGCCCAGGCGGCTGACCTTGCGCCCATCATGGCATTCGCCGCCACGGGTCCACTGCCACCAGCCGTAGAGCTGCAGCGCGGCGAACAACAGTTGCAGAAGCAGATTGGAGTACAGGCGCCAGTCATAGAACAGCCAGGCGTAGAGCAACACCATCACCAGGCCGATGGGCCAGCACCAGGGGTTCTGTCTGACCGTCAGCCATACCGCGACGATGCCGAGCCCGGCAGCAACGAGTTCGAGCCAGGACATCCGGCGTCCTCAAATATGAAAAGGGTGGCGATTGTACTGATGCCGGCGGTTCAGCACACCAGGCTGTCGGCTTGTCGATAGAGCATCAGCAGCTTACGGGTGATGGTTTGCTGGATGTCGTCGCGCTCGAAGCTCGACAGTCGCTCCAGGCGTGCCAGTTGCAGGCGATGCAGGTGGATGTAGGGCATCTGCTGGTCGAACTCACGCAGGTCGCCCTTCATCAATACCGGCAGGAACAGATCACCGATTTTCTTCTGGTTGCTGATGATCTGCGCCAGTGCCGGTTTGAAGGGCATGGTCTTGGGCGCAGGCCCATCGTCCTTGATCTGGGTGCTGAGCAGCAGGCCCGGCTTGCCCAGAACCTTGCCCGGCAATACGCACAGGCCCGTCTTGCGGATGGCCTGGCTGTCGATGCCGTGCAGGGTGTCGTGGAAGGCGTAGGGGTTGGGCAGCACCACCATCTTGCGACCGAGATCGGTGGGGAAGTGCAGGCTGTAGTTGGTGTACAGCTGCCCCACCGATTCGGAATAGACGCACAGGCGATTCTCGAACAGCTTGATGAAACGCTCGGCCAGCTCGCGGCGGGCCATGCTGTCCAGGTCCCAGATCAGGTCCTGGTTCTGCGGCCGACTGAAATCGACCTCCTGATGTTGCATGCTGCTCATGCTCGACTCATACGCGGAACTGCCCAAGCAGACGATTGAGCTGGTCGGCCAGCTGTTTCAGGTGCTGGCTGGCTGCGCTCGACTGTTCGGCAGCCTCGGCGGTGTTGTGGGCCAGTGCTGCCGTCTGCGTGACGTTCTGATTGATGTCTTCCACCACGTGGGATTGTTGCAGGGTGGCGCTGGCGATCGAGGCGTTGAGCCCGGTCAGGTTGCGTAGCGATTGGGCGATCTGGGCGAGGCTCTCGCCAGCCTGGCTGGCCTGTTCCACGGTCAGCTGGGAAGCACGGCTGCTGTCGTTGATCACCTTGACGGCGGCCTCGGAGTTGCCTTGCAGGCGCTCGATCATACCCTGAATTTCAGCGGTGGACTGCTGGGTACGTTGCGCCAGAAGCCTCACTTCGTCCGCGACCACGGCGAAACCACGGCCCTGCTCACCGGCGCGGGCAGCCTCGATGGCGGCGTTGAGAGCGAGCAGGTTGGTTTGCTCGGCGATGGAACGGATCACCTCCAGCACGCTGCCGATCTGCGTGCTCTCACTGGCCAGCGATTGGATCACCTCGACGGCCTTGTCGATGGTGCCCGACAGCTGATCGATCTGGCGCAGGCTCGCCTCGATGTTCTGCTGGCCCTGGCTGGCCTGCTCCTCGGCGGTGTGCATCTCGCTGGAGGCGTGCTCGGCGTTTTTCGCCACGTCCTGCACGCCGTAGGTCACCTCGTTGACGGCGGTCGCCACCAGTTCCATCTGCTGCGCCTGTTGCTGGCTGTGGCGCTGCGCTTCGCTGGAGATGTCGCCAAGCGAGCGGGCAGCCTGATCGAGCGACCCCGCTGAATCGAGCATCTGCCGGATCACATGACGCAGCTTCGCGGTGAAGGCATTGAAATAGGTCGCCAGGGCGGTCAACTCGTCACGCCCATGGGTGTCGAGGTTGCGAGTCAGGTCGCCTTCGCCGCTGGAAATGCTGGCCATGGCGTCCACTGCGGCCTGCAGCGGCTGCACGATGCTGCGAGTGATCAGCACCACCAGTCCAGTCAGCAGCAGGGCGATCAGCAGACCGATGCTCATGGCTTTCACTGCCTGGGCCCTGAACTCCGCCTGCACGTCATCGACATAGACGCCGGAGCCGATGATCCAACCCCAGGGCTGGAACAGCTCGACATAGGAGATTTTCGGTACCGGGTCAGTGGCGCCGGGTTTTGGCCAGCGGTAGTCGACCTGGCCGGCCCCCTGGCTGCGGGTAATGGCAACCATGTCGTTGAACAGCGCCTTGCCGTCCGGGTCCTTGAAGCCGGAAAGGTTCTGCCCCTCGAGCTTGGCATTCATCGGATGCATGAGCATCACCGGGGTCTGGTCATTGATCCAGAAGTACTCCTGGCCGTCGTAGCGCAAACCGCGTACCACTTCCATGGCCTGCTTCTGCGCCTCTTCGCGGCTCAGGCTGCCGGCGCTTTCCAGGTCATGGAAGTGCTTGAGAATACCGGCCGCGCTCTGCACCACATGCTCGGTCTTTTCCGATTTGCCGGCGTAAAGATCGGTGTGGATCTGGCGCAGCATGTAGGCGCCCTGCAAGATCAGCGTCAGAATGGCCAGCGCCAGGATCAGCCATAGACGGCGGCTGATGGGAAGACTACGTAAGCTGTTCATGGACGAATTCCTGATTGTTGTAATTGTCGGCTTCAGGGCTGCCTCGAAGGGTGCAGAGCAATACTGTCACATCGAGGCATTATTCACTCTAGTTGTCTGATAGCATTTCGGCAGCCCGAGGCAGAACCTGAATGAGCACCGGGCTAGACCGTCGCAAGGAACCTCCATGACGGTTTTGTGTCCCAGGGCCGGGGCCATGCTCCACGTTCTGAGTTTTACGCGTAGGTAGTTGCCGCGCTTTGGGGGATTTGATGGATTTCTGGGTGGCCTTTCAGGCCCTGATTCTGGGCATAGTGGAAGGCTTGACCGAGTTCTTGCCGATTTCCAGCACCGGACACCTGATCGTGGTCGGTGACTTGCTGGGCTTCAATGGCGAAAAGGCGACTGCGTTCAAGATCATCATCCAGCTTGGCGCCATCCTGGCGGTTATCTGGGAATTTCGAGCCAAGGTGCTCGGCGTCGTCGTCGGTTTGCCCAGCGACCCGAACGCGCAGCGTTTCACCTTCAACCTGCTGCTGGCGTTCATTCCTGCGGTGATCTTTGGCCTGGCCTTCGCCGATCTGATCGAGCATTGGCTGTTCAATCCGATCACAGTGGCCATGGCATTGATCATTGGCGGCATCATCATGCTCTGGGCGGAGAAGCGCGAACACGCGATCAAGGCCGAAACGGTCGACGACATGACCTGGAAGCTGGCATTGAAGGTTGGCCTTGCGCAATGTCTGGCACTGATTCCGGGTACGTCGCGTTCGGGCGCCACCATCATTGGCGGCCTGGTATTTGGGTTGTCGCGCAAGGCCGCGACCGAGTTCTCCTTCTTCCTGGCCATGCCGACCATGGTCGCGGCTACGGTCTATTCGCTGGTCAAGTACCGCGACATCCTGCAGATAAGCGACTTGCCGATCTTCGCCATCGGTTTCGTCAGCACCTTCATCGTGGCGATGATCACCGTGCGCGCACTGCTCAAGTTCATCACCAGCCACAGTTATGCGGTGTTCGCCTGGTACCGCATTGCCTTCGGCCTGGTGATTCTCGCCACCTGGCAACTGCACCTGATCGACTGGAGCACGGCGCAACCGTGATCGGCAACGAACGCAAGGGGCGTCTTAAAAGCTGGGATGACGCCAAGGGTTTTGGTTTCATCCAGCCGCTCAACGGCGGCGCTGAAGTCTTCGCGCACATCTCGGTGATGCGCGGTGATCGTCGCCCGCAGCCGGGCGACGAAGTGCTGTTCATCGAGGGGCGTGAGGAAAGAGGGCGGCCACGGGCCGAGCACTTGCGCCTGACTGGTGAGCTCAGCCTCGATCGCCAGTCTATCCGGCGCAAACCGAAAACGCCCGGCACGGCGGCACCGGTAGTGCGAAAGGCTGCTGCCAAATCCACGCACCGGTCATCGACTCAAGGCTCCATCCAGAACTTCTCCAGCAAGGCCTTGGTGCTCGCTTTGCTGTGCATCCTGCCATTGCTCGGCTGCGTGACGCTGTTCGGCAGGGGGCTCTGGTGGGTATTGCCGCTTTATCTGCTGGCCAGCCTGCTGAGTTTCCTGCAGTACTGGCTGGATAAACGCAGCGCTCAGAGCGGCGGCCGACGCACGGCGGAAAACACCCTGCATCTGGTCGAGCTGGCTGGTGGTTGGCCAGGTGCGCTGATCGCTCAGCAGACATTCCGGCACAAGACGCGCAAGGTTTCCTATCAGGCTGTTTTCTGGCTGATCATCGCAGTTCATCAACTGTTCTGGATCGATCTGCTGCTGCTCGACGGCGCCTACATCCCCCACCACATACCCTTATTCGTCCAGTAGCAGGCCGGGTTGCAGGCGCTTGGGCAGGCGGCGCACCACCAGTTGATGCGAGCGCGTCAGCAACTGGCGCAGCTCATCGTCGCCCAGCGGCGGCCGGTGGGCGCTCATACTGATCCAGTAAGCACGAGCCAGATACGGGGCAGGGCGGATGCCTGGACGGTCTACATGACCGAGAAACAGGTCGTTATCGACCTTGAAGGCCAAATCCTCGCCAAGAAAATCAAGAATGGCGAACATCTTGTTGCCAGCCACCGAGAACACCCGGTTGCTGCCCCACTTGAGGTCTTCGCGGGCGCCGGGCAGGGCGAGGCAGAAGGCGGCGATCTGATCCGGTGTCATGGGTCTTTCCCTGGCGGTACGCAGGTCAGTCTATCGAAGGCGGAAGAGCCTGCGTAGGCGTGCGTTCCGTTTTCGCCGGCAGGCGATCCATTGTGTCGCTGCCTGCGCACGTTCAGGCAGATAGCCCGCAGCAGCGCCGGCAAGTCTCAGGGCCCGCTTTGGCGCCGCCCGGTTGTTGTAGACTCTGCCTCCCCGTGGTCACCGCTCGTCCGAGCCCCGTCGATACCCGCCATGAATGCCCGTCGCCGCCTGCGTTTCTCTCCCTGGCTGTTGCTGAGCCTGTTGCTGTCCTGGTCGACATGGGCCGGTGCCGTCCCTCTCGATGTCGCCCAGCCGAGCGAGCAGCCGCTGTCGCTGACCACCCATGCCGGAATATTGGAGGATGCCTCGCGGGCGCTGCAGCTTTCGGACGTGCGATCAGCAGAGATGGCCGCACGTTTTCGTTATCAGGAGTCCCCCAGCGCTTCCTTCGCCCTGGGCTTCACCCGTTCGGCCTACTGGTTCCGTCTTGAGCTGGGCAACGCCGGCGATCAGCCGTTGACGCGCCTGCTGGTGGTCGACAACCCGCGTATATCCCTGGTCGATGCGTACGTGCCGGACGGGCAGGGTGGCTACCGCACCTGGTTCACCGGCGCGGATCGCCCGCAGACGGGCAAGGCCTACGCCAACCGCAACTTCGTCTTCCCGCTGCACCTGCCGGCGCACGCGCAACAGGTGGTGTACCTGCGCGTCGAGTCGAGCATCGGCCTGCACGTACCGCTGCAACTCTGGACGGCCGACGGGCTGCGCGGCTACGAGCGCGAAGACGATATGGCCCGCGCCGGCTACATGGGCATCGCCGTCGCGATGCTACTGTTCAATCTGATGCTGTTCATCGCCCTGCGAGATCGCCTCTATCTGCTCTATGTGACTTTCGTGCTGATCACCGCCAGCGCCCTGACGATCAAGAACGGCATGGCCCCGGACTGGACGCTGCTCGGCCTGCCGCTCAACGGCAACGTGGTCTACTACTCGGCGGTCTCGTTGACCTTGAGCGCCATGCTGCTGTTCATGCGCGGCATGCTGCAGACCGCGCGCCTGCTGCCACGGGTCGATCCTGGCTTGCGCGCGTTGATTGCGCTGTATCTGCTTTCGCCGCTGATCTATGCCTTCGCGCTACCCCATGTGTCGCGCGTGGCCATCGTGGTCAATCTGCTCACTGCCTTCGTCATGCTCGGCGTGGGCCTGGCCTGCGCCCTCAAGCGTCAGCGCAGCGCCTACTTCTTCCTCGCTGCCTTCGGCCTGCTGATTCTCGGCGGCGCCAGCACCAGCCTGCGCGCCATGGGCCTGTTGCCGACCAACGCCTTCACGGTCGACGGCCTGCAGCTCGGCTCATCGCTGGAGATGCTGTTGCTGGCCTTCGCCCTGGCCGACCGCATCAACGTCATGCGTCAGGAAAAACTGCAGGCCCAGGCCAGGTTGTTGCAAACCCGGGAGCAACTGGTAGATACCCTGCAACGGTCCGAGCGCGAACTGGAGCAACGCGTCGCCGCGCGCACCGAAGAGCTGCAGGTGCTCAACAGCCGTCTGGAGACCCTGAGCCTGACCGATGCCTTGACCGGCATCGCGAATCGTCGCCACTTCGACGAAGTGCTAGACAAGGAATGGAAGCGCGCCCAGCGCGTCGGCGAGCCGTTGGCCCTGGCCGTGCTGGATGTCGACTGGTTCAAGACTTACAACGACCACTACGGCCACCCGGCCGGCGACAGCTGTCTGCAGCAGATCGCGCACACCTTGGCCGCCACCATCAGTCGTTCCACCGATCTGGTGGCGCGCTATGGCGGCGAGGAGTTCGTCTTTCTCGCGCCGTCGACCGGGCCCGATGGGGCGTACAGCATGGCCGAGAAACTGGTCCGGGCCGTCGAGGCCCTGGCGTTGCCACATGAGCGCTCGCCTTTGGGCCACGTCAGTATCAGTGTCGGCATTGCCTCGACGCGAAACGATGGCAACAGCCCGGCACAAACGCTCGTGCAGAGGGCCGATGCGGCGCTGTATCGGGCCAAGGCACAAGGCCGTAATCGGGTGGAGTGCGACTGACAGAAATAAAAAAGCCCCAGAGCATCGGACCCTGGGGCTGAGGAGGGTCGGCATGGCGCCGACCGGGGAGAGTGGGTTCAGGCCTGAGGCTGCCAGCCGCCGCCGAGCGCCTTGTAGATCGCGACGATACCGCTGTAGAGCTCGACCTCGGCCGTGGCCTGGGCATCTTCGGCGGCCAGGCGCTCACGTTCGGCGTCCAGCAGCACGAGGAAATCCACGGTGCCTTCGCGATAGCGAATCGCGGCCTGATCGGCTGCAGCACGGCTGGCTTCGGCCTGGCGCACCAGGGAAACTAAGCGCTGCTGGCGCTTGGCGTAGTCGCTGAAGGCGTTTTCAGACTCCTCCAGTGCCAGCAACACCTGCTGTTCGTACTGCGACAGCGCGCCATCAGCCTCGGCTTCGGCGCCGCGCAGGCGCGCTCGTACGCTGCCGAGATCGAAGGCCGCCCAGCTGATGTTCGGCGCAACGCCCCAGGCACGCGCGGCCGACGAGCCCAGCTGCGAGCCACGTCCGGCGGTAAAGCCGAGAAAGCCGGAGAGACTGACGCGCGGGAACAGATCCGCCGTCGCCACGCCGACCTGTGCCGTGGCCGCCGCCAGCTGTCGCTCGGCCGCCTGGATATCCGGGCGGCGACGCAGCAGCTCGGCCGGATTGCCGATGGGCAGCGCCTTGGCAATCACCGGCAGGGGTTTGGGCGACAGGTCGATCTGCAACTGCTCCGGGCGCTGGCCGAGCAGGGTGGCGATGCGATTCTGTGCCCGCACCTGTTGCGCCTGCAGTTGCGGCAGGCTGGCTTCGGTGGCGGCCAGGCGCGCATCGGCGCGCAGGACGTCTAACTCGTTGCCGACGCCGGCATCGCGCAACTGCTCGGTGATGGCACGCGAATCCTGCTGGTTCTTCAGGTTCTCGCGGGCGATGCTTTCGCGCAGCTGTGCGCCACGCAGGGTGCCGTAGGCATCGACCAGTTCGGCGATCAGGCTGACCTGCAACTGGTAATAATCCGCTTCGGCCACTTCGATGCGCGCCTCACTGGCTTCCAGTTGGCGCTGGATACGGCCGAACAGGTCCACTTCCCAGGCCATGTCCAGGCCCAGGTCGTAGCGTTCCTGACGGATGCGCTCGTCCGTGGTCGGAGGCTGCTGGGCCTTGCCGAACTCGCCACTGGCGCGGCTGGTGACGGTTGGGAAGCGGTCGTTGGCCACGTCATCACGGATCGCCCGTGCCGCACGCAGGCGGTTGAACGCCACGCGCAACTCGCGGTTGTCCTGCAGCGAACGCTGCACCAGCTGGTTCAGCGTCGGGTCGTCGAACTGCTGCCACCAGGCGGCTTCGAAACGGCTGCGGTCGTAATCGGCCGCCTCCAGCGCGGCAATGCGCGCAGGGTCGGTCACGGGCGCTCGATAGTCCGGGCCGACGGCGCACGCCGACAGCGCCAGGGTCAGGAGAGCGGGGGCAAAGGCTTTCATGCATGCGACTCCTGCAGACGGGCGGCTTTGCGGGCTTCGCGTTTCTCGACGAAGCCGCGGATCAGGACATAGAACACCGGAGTCAGCAGGAGACCGAAGAAGGTCACGCCGATCATCCCGGAGAACACCGCCACGCCCATGGCATGGCGCATCTCGGCGCCCGCACCGCTGGACAGCACCAGCGGCACCACGGCCATGATGAAGGCGATCGAGGTCATCAGGATCGGGCGCAGACGCAGACGGCAGGCTTCCAGCACGGCGGCGACGCGATCGAGACCCTCTTCCTGTTTCTCCTTGGCGAACTCGACGATCAGGATGGCGTTCTTGCAGGCCAGGCCCACCAGCACGATCAGGCCGATCTGGGTAAAGATGTTGTTGTCGAGCCCGGCGATGATCACCCCGGTGATGGCGGTGAAGAGCACGATGGGCACGATCAGGATCACCGCCAGCGGCAGGCTCCAGCTTTCGTACTGGGCGGCCAGCACCAGGAAGGCCAGCAGCACGCAGAGCGGGAAGATGAAGATCGCGGTATTTCCGGCGAGGATCTGCTGGTAGGTCAGATCGGTCCACTCGAAGGTCATGCCGATCGGCAGTTCCTCGTTCAGCAGTTTGGCGATGGCTGCTTCGGCCTGGCCCGAGCTGTAGCCTGGCGCGGCGGCACCGTTGATCTCGGCGGTGAGGAAGCCGTTGTAGTGCATCACCCGATCCGGGCCGGAGCTGTCATCGACCTTGACGAAGGTCGACAGCGGCACCATCTCGCCACGGTTGTTACGCACCTTGAGCTGACCAATCTGCTCCGGTTCCAGACGGAATTGCTGGTCGGCCTGGACGTTGACCTGGTAGGTGCGGCCGAAACGGTTGAAGTCGTTGGCATACAGCGAGCCCAGGTACACCTGCAGGGTGTCGAAGATATCGCTGATGGCCACACCATGGGTCTTGGCCTTTTCGCGGTCGATGGCGGCATCCACCTGCGGCACGTTGACCTGGTAGCTGGTGAACACCGACATCGGGTTCAGCTCCGGCAACTGGCGGGCCTTGTTGAGGATGTTCTGGGTCTGCGTATACAGCTCTTCGTAGCCCAGGTTGCCACGGTCCTGAATCTGCAGACGGAAGCCACCAATGGTGCCCAGGCCCTGTACCGGCGGCGGCGGGAAGATGGCGAGGTAGGCTTCCTGAATTTCACCGAACTGGCCGTTGAGCTCGGCGGCAATGGCGCCGGCAGACATGTTTTCGTCCTTGCGCAGGCTGAAGTCCTTGAGCGTGACGAAAACGATGCCGCTGTTGGGGCTGTTGGTGAAGCCGTTGATCGACAGGCCCGGGAAGGCCACGGTGTTTTCCACGCCCGGATGCTTGCCGGCGATTTCGCTCATGCGTTTGATCACCACTTCGGTGCGATCGAGCGTCGCCGCGTCCGGCAACTGCGCGAAGGCAACCAGATACTGCTTGTCCTGCTGCGGCACGAAGCCGGTCGGAGTGCTGGAGAAGCCCAGGTAACCGAGCACCAGCAGACCACCGTAGATCAGCATGGCGATGCTGCTACCACGCAGCACACGACGCACGGTGCCAACGTAGCGGTTGCTGGCGCGCTCGAACATGCGGTTGAACGGGGCGAACAGCCAGCCACCGAACAGCTTGTCGAGCCCGCGCGAGAAGGCATCTTTCGGTGCGTGGTGATCCTTGAGCAGGATGGCGGCGAGGGCTGGTGACAGGGTCAGTGAGTTGATCGCCGAAATCACCGTGGAAATGGCGATGGTCAGGGCGAACTGCTGGTAGAACTGCCCCGAAAGACCGGAGATGAAGGCCGTCGGCACGAACACCGCGCACAGCACCAGAGCGGTGGCGACGATGGGACCGGTCACTTCCTTCATGGCCTGGCGGGTGGCCTCGACCGGGGGTTTGCCCAGAGCAATGTTGCGCTCGACGTTCTCCACCACGACGATGGCGTCGTCCACCACGATACCGATGGCCAACACCAGGCCGAACAGCGACAGGGCATTGAGCGAGAAGCCGAACATGTGCATGACCGCGAAGGTGCCGATCAAGGACACCGGTACGGCAGCCAGGGGGATGATCGAGGCGCGCCAGGTCTGCAGGAACAGCACGACCACCAGCACCACCAGCACGACGGCTTCGAGCAGGGTGTGCACCACCGCCTCGATGGAACCACGCACAAAGATGGTCGGGTCATACACCACTTCGTAGTCCATGCCTTGCGGGAAGGACTTCTTCAGCTCGGCCATGCGCTCACGCACCGAGTCGGAAATATCGATGGCATTGGAACCGGGACGTTGGAACACCGGGATGGCGACCGCCGGCTGGTTGTTCAGCAGCGAGCGCAGGGCGTACTGGTTCGAACCCAGCTCGACGCGGGCGATGTCGCGCAGGCGGGTAATCTCACCGTTGTCGCCGACGCGGATGATGATGTTCTCGAACTCTTCCTCGGAGACCAGGCGGCCCTGGGCGTTGATCGACAGCTGGAAGCTGTTGCCGGCATCGGAAGGCGGTGCACCGAGGGCGCCGGCGGCGACCTGACGGTTCTGCTCGCGGATGGCGGTGACCACGTCGGTGGCGGTGAGCCCGCGCGAGGCTACCTTGTTCGGGTCGAGCCAGACGCGTAGCGAATAGTTGCCCATGCCGAACAGCTGCACGTCGCCCACGCCATCCAGACGCGCCAGCTCGTCCTTGACATTGAGCGCGGCGTAGTTGGACAGGTAGAGCATGTCGTAGCGCTGATCCGGCGAGGTCAGGTGCACCACCATGGTCAGGTCCGGGGAGGCCTTGTCCACGGTCACGCCGAGACGCTGCACCTCGGTAGGCAGGGTAGGCATGGTGCGGGTGACGCGGTTCTGCACCTGCACCTGGGCGTTGTCCAGGTCGGTGCCGAGGGCGAAGGTCACGGTCAGCGTCAGGCGGCCGTCGATGGTCGACTGCGACGACATATAGAGCATGCCCTCGACGCCGACGATGGCCTGTTCCAGCGGCGAGGCGACGGTTTCACCGATCACCTTGGGGTTGGCGCCGGGGAAATCGGCACGCACCACCACGGTGGGCGGCACCACTTCAGGGTATTCGCTGATCGGTAGCTGGAACAGCGAGATGGCGCCGCCGATCAGGATCAGCAGCGACAGCACCGCGGCGAAGATCGGCCGCTGGATGAAGAATTGCGAGAAATTCATGGGTCTTTCCTCTGGGCGCGGTCTGGATCAGCCGCGCGGCGAGCGAGCTTCGATTTTTTCGGCGGCGATACGCGGGGCCTGGCTGCCATCGACGGCCTGGCGCATGCGGGCCAGTTGCTCCAGGGTGCTGTCATCGGCCATGGATACCGGCTGCGGATCGACGGTGGAGCCGGGCATGGCGCGCTGCAGGCCGTTGACGACGATCTTCTCGCCCTTGCTCAGGCCGCTACGCACGATGCGCAGACCTTCGAGCTTCGGTCCCAGCTCGATGGAGCGATAGGCCACGGCGTTGTCGTCACCCAGCACCAGCACGTACTTCTTGCCCAGGTCGGTGCCGACTGCTTCGTCCTTGATCAGGGTGGCGGTATAGGGCTTGCTGCCCACCAGTTTCAGACGCGCATACAGACCCGGGGTAAAGCGACCATCCTGGTTGTCGAACACGGCGCGACCACGAATGGTGCCAGTGCGCGGGTTGACCTGGTTGTCGAGAAAGTCCAGCTGGCCCAGGTGCGGGTGGTCGGCTTCATCGGACAGGCCGAGGTACACCGGACTGGCGCCACGGGCGTCGGCACCGGATTCACGGGCCAGTTCGACATACTTGAGGAAAGCGCGCTCATCGGCATCGAAGTAGGCGTAGACCTTGTCGGTGGATACCACCGAGGTCAGCAGGCTCTCGCCGGCACCGACCAGGTTGCCTTCGGTGATCTCGGCGCGGCTGACGCGACCGTCGATGGGCGCAGTGATGCGGGTGAAACTGAGGTTGAGGCGGGCGTTTTCCAGCTCGGCGGCGATTGCCGCGACCTGAGCCTGAGCTTCGGTGGCGGCGCTGGCACGAGCATCGGCCAGTTCGGCGGAGATGGCGTTGCTCTGACGCAGACGCTCACCACGACGCGCTTCGTTGGCGGCACGGGCCTGGCTGGCGCGGGCCTGTTGCAGTTGGGCTTCGAGGCGTTTGACTTCCGCCTGGAACGGACGTGGGTCGATCTGGAACAGCAGATCGCCTTTCTTCACCAGGGTGCCTTCGTCGAAGGCGACCTTGTCGATGTAGCCGGAGACGCGTGGGCGGATTTCGACGGATTGCGGCGCTTCGAGACGCCCCGTGAACTCGTCCCACTCGTTGATCGGCTGTTCGATGACCTCGGCGACACTGACCTTGGGTGCGGGCATTTGCGCCTGAGTCTGCGCAGCCTGTTCGCATCCGCTGAGTGCGAGGACGCCGGCGAGGGCCAGGGGGAATATCCAGATGTTCTTGTGCTGCTGTTCCATGGGTGACTCCGCCAGTCGGATTTGTGGATTGGCGGAGTCTGCGACGAGTCTCGGAGGGCTACGAATCGAATGCCATGAACTTGAATATCATCGGGAATGATAAAAGACAGATTTATATCAATTTCGATCTATGAAGGTGCACCAAGGTTCCTGCCGGCACTTAGGTGGTGCGTTTCCGGATATTTATCAGAGGCTGTCCGGGTCGCCGCAGAACATCTGGATGCGCGAGCGCAGCCAGCGCTCGGCAGGGTCGTTGTCCTGGGCGCCGCGCCAGGCCATGTGCAGCTCGAAGGTCTGCGTCTGTAGCGGCAGCTCCTCGGCGCGCAGGCCGCCTGCCGCGGTCAAGGCGGCGGCGGTGTAATCCGGCACGCTGGCGACGATATCGGTTTCTGCCAAGAGGGTCGCCAGGCCGTTGAACTGCGGAACAGCCAGCACGATGTGGCGCTCACGCCCGATCTTGGCCAGCTCATCGTCGATGAAGCCGGTAAGGTCGCCGGCGAAGGACACCAGCGCATGCGGGCGCGCGCAATAATCATCAAGGCTGAGCGCACCGGGTACGGTGTCGGCACGCAGCAGTTTGGCCTTGCTGCGGCGGAGAATCTTGCGCTTGGCGTTGGCCGGAAGTTCTTCGGTGTAGGCCACACCCACCGAGATTTCGCCTGAAGCCAACAGCCCCGGCATCATCAAATAGTTGGTGCGGCGAATCACCAGCACCACGCCGGGGGCTTCGGCGCGCAGGCGGCGGAGCAGGGCGGGTAGCAGGGCAAATTCAACGTCATCGGACAGGCCGATGCGAAACACCGCCTTGCTGGTGGCAGGATCGAAATCGGCGGCGCGGCTGACAGCGGTGGAAATCGAATCCAGCGCCGGCGAGAGCAGGGCGAAGATCTCCTGCGCGCGCGGTGTCGGTTCCATGCTGCGACCGGTACGCACGAACAGGGGGTCATCGAACAGGGTACGCAGGCGAGCAAGCGCCGCACTGATGGCGGGCTGGCCGAGAAACAGCTTCTCCGCGGCTCGCGTCACGCTGCGCTCGTGCATCAAAGTCTCGAAGACAATCAACAGGTTCAGATCGAGGCGGCGCAGGTCGTTGCGGTTCATCCGGGTACCATTCGAGGGATACGGGCCTTGTCAGCACGGCGCTGCAAATGAGAGCCTTTGCCCGGGCAATAGTACGGGCAGTGTGCAGCGGATTGAAAGTCGCTGAATCACTGACAGGCATGAAGACTATCGATAGAGTCTGATAGTGTCGCCGCCGCACAGCGGATAGAGTCCACAGTCAATGAAGTGTTAATCCGCGATCAAGCTCGAGGTAAGCGATGTCCCGCATGATCCGTTTTCATAAGTTCGGCGATGCCGATGTGCTCCAGTACGAAGAGGTTCCGACCCCTGTGCCCGGCCCTGGCGAAGTCTTGGTGCGCGTTCAGGCCGTCGGCCTGGGCTGGAAAGACGTGCTGTGGCGTCAGAACCTGGCGGCCGAGCAGGCCAAGCTTCCAGCCGGTACCGGTTTCGAACTGGCCGGCACCGTTGCGGCGTTGGGCGAGGGCGTGAGCGACTTCGAAGTCGGCACCGCCGTTGCCGGTTTCCCGGCGGGCACGCCGAACCGTTACCCGACCTGGGGCGATCTGGTGCTGATGCCCAGCCATGCCCTGACCCGTTATCCCGAGGTGCTCAGCCCGGTCGAGGCCAGCGTTCATTACACCAGCCTGCTGTTCGGCTACCTGGCGCTGAACGATCTCGCTCACCTCAAGCCCGGCCAGCACGTGCTGATCACCGAGGCTAGCCACTGCATGGCACCACAGACCGTGCAACTGGCCAAGGCGCTGGGTGCCAAGGTCATCGTTTCCACCAGTTCTTCGGAGGATCGCGAGTTCCTGCGTGGCCTGGGGGCCGACAAGGTGATCGCCACCGAGGAACAGGACCTGGTCCTGGAAGTCGAGCGCTACACCGAAGGCAAGGGTGTCGAGGTGATTCTCGACCAGTGTGCCGGCCCGCAGATGAAGCTATTGGGTGATATCGCCGCGCCGCGCGGCAAGCTGATCCTTTACGGCATCAATGGTGGCAACGATACGGCTTTCCCTGCTTGTGCCGCATTCAAGAAGCACCTGCAGTTTTTCCGTCACTGCGTGCTGGATTTCACCGGGTGCCCGGAGCTGGGAATCGAGCCGAACAATGATGCTGTGCAACGCGCGCTCACGCACATCAATCAGATGACTGCGGACCGCCTGCTGACGCCGGTGATCGACAAGGTGTTCGACTTCGAGGATTTCGTCGAAGCGCACCGCTACATGGAAACCTGCCCGAACCGCGGGCGAGTGGCCCTGAAATTGGCCGCGGATTAAAGTCCGTGGCCATGCGGTCGCTATAACCTAGGTCTACGTTCGTTCTAAGGATAGGTACATGAGTCTGGTTACCGGCGACGCGCTATCGCTGTTGTTGTTTCGTTTGCATAGCGGCCGCCTGCTGGGGATCAACCTGCTCAAGGTCAACGAGATCATTCCCTGTCCAGCCTTGACCAAGCTGCCCAATCGTCACCCCAACGTGCGCGGCATCGCCACTTTGCGTGGCGCCGCGATGACGGTGATCGACCTGGCGCGGGCTATCGGCGAACGCGGTGCGGCTGACGAAGACGACGGTTGCCTGATCGTCACCGAGTTGAGCCGCTCGCGTCAGGGGCTGCACGTGAAGAGTGTCGAGCGTATCGTGCAGTGCTCCACCCGTGACGTGCGTCCGCCACCCGCCGGGGCCGGTAATCGTGCCTTCATTACGGGAGTGACGCAGATCGATGGCGCCATCGTGCAGGTTCTCGATATCGAGAAGGTACTGCACGACATTGCGCCTGCGCTGGAGGAAGCACCCGTCGGGCAACTGCTCGATGGCCAGGATGCCCGCTTGCTACAAGGTCGCCGCGTGTTGCTGGTCGACGACTCACAAGTCGCGCTGCAGCAGACCCTCAACGTACTGCGCCAGCTGGGGCTCGATTGCACGGCTGTGCGCAGTGCCCAGGCTGCCCTGCAGCAACTGCACGAATACCATCAGGCTGGCATGCCATTCGAGCTTCTGGTCTCGGACATCGAGATGCCGGAGCTGGACGGCTACAGCCTGGTTCAGGAAATTCGTCGCAGTCCCGATATTGCTGACACCTACGTTCTGCTGCACACCTCGCTGGACAGCACCATGAATACCGAGAAGGCGCGTTCGGTCGGTGCCAATGCGGTACTGACCAAGTTCTCCTCGGTCGATCTCAGCCAGGCACTGCTCGATGCCTTCCGGCAAATGAGCGGGCAGCACTGAGCCCGCCCCTGCAACCCTTTGCCGCTTGACGGCAAGGGGTTGCCTCGCTTCCTTTTTATTCGATTAGAAAAACCAATAATTTCAATTGGTTAAGTGCGCCTTATGAGCTGGCATGCGCCTTGAATCAGTGCGCCTGGCAATTGCAACTCAGTCAAGGAGCACGGCATGAGCACGATTGGAGGTATTGGCAGTTACGGTGGCATATCCCTGACGGGATTTCGCAGCAAGCAGAGTGAAGAGCAGGGCGAGCTTGCCCAGTTGGCGCGCAATGTCGAGAAGACCACGCGCACGGCGAACGCCGAGTCCGAACGCGAGTTCCGCGCCAGGCAGGCTACGGAGGAGGGCTTCGCTCGTTTGCGCGTCGCTCTGCAGAACGCGTCAGACGGCAAGGTCGAGACATCCGTCAGTTCAGGTCAGGTGGAAAAGCCACTGGGCGACGAGGGCGGTAACGCCGCGCTGGAGGCTTTCAAGGCCTATATGGCGATGACTCCGGCCGAAAAGATGCGCGACAGTATCCTCAAGGAAATAGGCATGACCGAAGAGGAGATCGAGGCGCTGCCACCTGAGCAGCAGAAGGCAGTCGAAGAAGAAATTGCCCAGCGCATGGAGGAGCGAGCCAAGATGCAGGCCCAGTCAGAAGACAATGGTCATTCTTATGGGCTGATCTGATCGTTGGATGGGTATTTCAGGGTTTGGGCCTGTAAAAAACTGTGATGTAAATCACGGATGATTCTCCGTCCGGGTGAATAACCGTTGGAATTTTCATGGGTTGAACTGTCTATCAATCGACGACGGTTCAACCCATGGGCTCTAACCGGTTGAGCTTTCACCACCCTAGAGAATCTTTATCAGGTCATTGCCAATATGGATGTTCTTTCCGAGTTCTTCGAGCGCACGAGCCTGCAAGGGCGACTGTTATTCGCCGGCCCGGTAGACGGTACCCTGGTGTTGGATAAGCCCCCTGGCATGGCATTCATCCACGTGATCGAGCGAGGTGCACTGGATATGGTGCACGCCGACAAGCCTCGTATCGCGATCAGTGAACCCAGCGTTTTGTTCTGTCCCAGCACCTGCTGCTACAAGCTGCGTGCGCACCAGCCCGGGGGTGTGGATCTGATCTGCGCCTCGTTCCAGTTCGGGCGTTCAGGGCAGCAGCCATTTCCATTGGGTCTCTTGGAGACCCTGGTGTTTCCGCTGAGCGCCCTTGAGCAGCTCGGGCCGGTGATCGGTTCACTGGTCAACGAATTCCGTACGCCGGCACCTGGTCGGAGCAAGGCGCTGAACCTGCTGTTCGAATATGTATTCGTCCTGCTGGTACGCCGCGCTGTGAACGAAGGGCGCATAACCAGCGGCCTGCTTTATGCGCTGCAGGACAGTCAACTGGGGCCTGCGCTGATCTGCATTCACCAGGAACCCCAGTTGGCCTGGAGTGTCGAGCGTCTGGCCGCGTTGGCGAAAATGTCGCGTACCAAGTTCGCAGCGCTGTTCTCCGAGGTCATGAGCATGACGCCCATGGCCTATGTAACGGCCTGGCGCATGAAGGTGGCGCAGGATCTGCTGCGTGAGGGAATGCCGATCAAGGTGATCGCCGATGCTGTGGGCTACGCCTCGCAGGCGTCGTTCTCACGCACCTTTGCCCAGCAGGTCGGGCAACCACCAGGCGAATGGTTACGGGCTGAAGGGGAGGACCCGCCGGCGAAGCTGCAGGTGCAGATTTACCGCGATTGAGCATGACATGCCCAGGGCAGCAGCAGCCCTGGGCACGTCTCATCGATCAGGCGACGACCGGAATCAGCGGGTCGGCGGCTGCCAGGGCGATCTCGCGCTTGGCCTCTGGCGGGTAGATCCACTGGGTGTTGATCTGCATTTTCAGCTCTTTGCCTTCCTTGCCGGTCAGCACCACCTTGCGCTCCCAGCCTTCGGTGAATACAGCGCCCCAGGCGCCCAGGTCCAGGCAGGTGACGTACTTGGGTTGGCTGTAGGGAATCGGCTCGATACCCAGCAGATCGGCTGCAGCGTTATTGCCGGAGGAGCGGCCGAGAGCGATGGCGTGCTGGCAGGTCATCAGTGCGTGGTTGCCAAGTTCATCCACCGCGGCATAGGCGGTATCGCCGGTGGCGTAGATGGCGTCCTGGCCCAACACTTTCAGGTTGCGGTCGACGTGCAGGCGGCCGAAGGCATCGCGCTCGCCATCGATCTGCTGCGTCAGCGGTGAGGCCTTAACCCCGACGGTCCAGACTACGGTGCTGGCTTCTATACGTTCGCCGTTGTCGAGCTGGACGCCATGCTCATCGACCATCGACACCGGGCTACCGAGCTTCCAGGTCACGCCCAGTGTGTCGCTGGCTTCGGCGATCACCGAGGCGATCTGCTCGCCCATGACGCTGCCAACCTGTTTGCCCATGTCGACGACGATCACCCGCACATCGGCCTCATCACCCAGAATGGCACGCAGCCGTGCCGGCATTTCCGTGGCCGTTTCGATACCGGTGAAGCCTCCACCGACCACCACCACGGTGTTACGGGCCTGGCTGGCCGGTTTGTCGCACAAGCTCTGCAGATGGGCCTCAAGTTTCTGCGCCGACTCCAGGCTGTCGACATCGAAGGCGAAGCGGTCGATACCGGCCAGTGGAGGCCGGGCGACCTGGCTACCGGAGGCCAGAATCAACCGGTCGAAATTCAGTTCGGCCTGGGCGCCGCTTGCGCTGCGATAGATGACTCGCCTGCCTGCGGCGTCGATACGGGTGGCGCTGCCTTGCACGAATTGCACACCGACCGCATCGAACAACGGGCCGAGCGGGGCAACGGTGGTGCTCAGGTCGCTTTCATAGAAGCGCGGGCGTACGCGCAGTTCCGCTTGCGGAGCGAGGAGGGTAACGGCGACGTCCAGGCGCTGGTGCTGGTCCAGCAGGCGAACGGCGCTCAGCGCACTCCACATACCGCCGAAGCCGGCACCGATGATCAGGATCTGCTGTTTCATATCGTGAATTCCCATAGTCGTTGAAGAGAAGAAGTGTTGGCTGGCTACGGGATCGATTGTGTGGTTGTTTTGGATCAGGGTATTGATCCAGTATCTGCAAAAATAATTAGTCCACTTCGAGGACCCTATGCCACTCGATAAAACCCCACCGCAAGTGGTCTTTCTGCCGCTGGGAACGCCGGAGGAGGGAGTCAGCCTGCAGGGATGGCTATACGAGTCGCTGCGTCGCGCGATTCTGAGTGGGCGCCTGCCCGCTGGCAGCAAGCTACCCAGTACTCGCTCCATGGCCGAGTACTACGGCCTGGCGCGTGGGACGGTGCAGGCTGCCTATCAGCAGTTGCTTTCCGAAGGCTATCTGCAAGCTCGAACCGGCAGCGGTACGCGCGTCAGCGAGGTGTTGCCGGACCCGACGCTGAACGCCGGATACGTTCGGCGCAAGGTGGTGGCCGAAGTGCAAGAGAAGCGCACAGCACCTGACACGCCCTGGCTAAAGCGTCTGGCCGAGATCGAACCAATCTTCTCGCGGCGAACGCTGCCAACCGGCGTGCGTCCGTTCTTTCCTCACCGTGGCGATATCAACGCCTTTCCCATCGACCTGTGGCGCAAGTTGCACACCCAGCAGTTGCGTAGCTCGCGCCTGACGATGTTGCTCGACGCCGACCCGGCAGGCCTGCCCGAGCTGCGTGAAGCCATCGCCGGCTATCTGGCCATCGCCCGTGGGGTACAGGTTTCACCGGAACGCATCCTGGTGCTCGGCAGCGTGCAACAAGGCTTGGATATATGCCTGCGCTTGCTGGCTCCAGGCGACTCTCAGGTCTGGATGGAAGATCCCGGTTATCCCGGCGCACGGCAGTTGATGGACATCTCTGGAGTGACGCGAGTGGACGTGCCGGTAGATCGTTCCGGCCTCAAGGTGGACGAGGGGAGGCGCATGGCTCCTGGCGCTCGGTTGGCTTACGTCACCCCCTCACGCCAGGCACCAATGGGCGGCGAGTTGTCGCCTGCACGGCGCCTGGCCTTGCTGAAATGGGCGGCGGAGCAGGGCAGTTACATCTTCGAAGACGACTACGACAGCGAGTACCGTTTCATCGCCAAGCCCATTCCGGCACTGCGCTCCATGCCGAGCGCCGAGCACTCGGTGATCATGGCTGGCACCTTCAGCAAACTGCTGTTTCCCTCGATTCGTCTGGCCTATCTGGTGCTGCCCGAGCATCTTGTGGAGAGTTTCACCCGCGCTTCGGCACTGATTTCGCGCCATGCCAACAGCCTGGCGCAGGCCGTGCTGGCCGACTTCATCCATGAGGGGCATTTCGACCGTCACGTGCGGCGCATGCGCAAGATCTACGCAACGCGTGCCGATGCCTTCGCCGAGGCCGCGCACAAGCACTGGCAAGGGCTGATCGATGTGCCGGAAATTCGTGCAGGTATGGATATCGCCTGCCACTTGCAGGTGGAGAACGAGCAGGAAGCTTTCGCGCGTTTGCAGGCTGCCGGTATCGACGCGTTGCCACTGGCGAGCTACTGCGTCGAGGCAAGGCCACCAGGGTTGGTAATGGGCTTTGCGCCTTATGAAGAACGCGCCATCGAGGATGCCGCCAGGGCAGTTGCGCACACCCTGCGCGGCTGAGAACTGCCCCGGCCGAGGCCGGGGCAGCGACCATCAGAGGATACTCAGCGGGTATTCGACAAAAGCACGAATCTCGTTGAGATCCGGCCCTACGTCGGTGCTGGAGCGGTAGATGGAGTTACGCAGACGCAGGTGCAGATCCTTGGCAGCGCCACTCTGGAAGGTGTAGCCGATCTGGTTGAAGATCTCGCGTTCGGTACCATTGTTGTCGCTGCCGGTATCGATGTTGTCACCGCGTACGTAGGCGAACTTGTAACGAAGACCCGGCACGCCGTACTCGGCGAAGTTCAGCTCGTAGCTGGCCTGCCAGGAGCGCTCGTCCTTCAGGTTGAAGTCCGAGTAGTAGGAGTTGGCCACATAGATGGTTCCGCCGCCGTCGCCATAATCTTTGGCAAATCCGGCATCGCCGCTGTTGCGCTGGTGCGCGACGATGAAGGCATGGGCGCCGATGCTGTACTTGGCCGCCAAGCTCCAGATAGTGTTGCGGTCACCTTCGCCATCGCCGCCGTAATCCAGGGCCGCTACTGAACCGGTGTCGTACTTGGTGCGATAGATGTTGAAGTCGAAATTCAACGCCTGTTCGGCGGCCAACACCAAGTTGTAATTGACGTTGGCGTAATAGCGTTTGTACATGTCCTCGAGGTCAGCGTGATAGAGCGCCACACTCAGATCGTCGCTGACGGCGTAGCTGCCACCGAACACGTCGATGCTCTTGAGTCGGTTGGGGTCGCGAGCCGAGTCACCCATCGGGCTGTCAGCGGTGAAACGGCCTGCATTCAGTTCCAGGCCGTCGATTTCATTGCTGGTGACCAGCGTGCCGGTGAACGACTGTGGCAGCAGACGAGTGTCGTCATGGGCCAGAACCGGCAGGGAAGGGAACTGGTTGCCGTACTTGATCACGGTATTGGAGATGCGCAGCTTCACTGCACCGCCAGCCTGGGACAGGTCGTCCACCGGGCGACCTTCGCTATCGGTATCGAAGAAGGGGCGATAGTTGCGACCGCGACCACTGTCGAGCTTGACCCCGAGCAGGCCGAAAGCATCGACGCCAAAGCCGACGGTGCCCTGGGTAAAACCCGACTCGAAGGTGGCGATGAAGCCCTGTCCCCAGGTCTTGGCATCGTTGGTGTTGTCTTTGAAATCACGGTTGAAGTAGGCATTGCGCAGCAACAGATCGAGGCTGGCGTCCTCGACGAAACCATTGGCTTCGGACTGGCTGCTGGCATGAGCCAACTGCCCGCCCAGCGCGAGGCTGCAAGCCAGCGCGAGACAGTGCTTCTTGTGCATGAGTGCTCCGGTGTTGGTATGTTTTCTTGTCAGGCCTCGCATCGAGACAAGGCCCAGTCCAAACGGACCGCTCATAAATATCACCGAGACGGTACAGGCACTACTGAAGGTGGTCGATGATCACTATCGACTTCTTCGATGAGGGGTTGGCAGCGAGCGGGGGTAGGCTTCTCCCCGATGAAGATTCCATAGGCGGCGGTTTTTGCAACACTCCCGGAAGCCGTCGCTCTGGCTCCACTTCATCTCCTTTGGTTAAGACGACTTGTGGCCGCCTGGTGATCCAGTGCGGCCTTTTTTTGTTCTCGTCTTTCTCAGCCAGCCGTGCGTGGCGGTTCAAACCATGGCTCAGTGAAAATCGCGGCTGCGGATATCCAGGCCCGTCAGCATCGTCGTCATGTCCGTCAGGCGCCCGGCAATCACGTGGCGCACACCGTCGACGGTCTCCAGGTGACCATCGATGCGCAGCATCTGCGACTGCACCAGAACCCGTCGCTGCCGCTCGGCCAGGTCGTGCCAGACGATCACATTGACCAGACCGAACTCATCTTCGAGGGTGACGAAAATGACGCCGCTGGCGGTTTGCGGCCTTTGCCGGCCGATCACCAGACCGGCAATGCTGACAGGCCGGCCGTGCTCAACTGCCTGTAGCTCCCGCGAGCTCTTGCAGCGTATCGCGCGCAGCGCCTGGCGCAGCAGAGCCAGAGGATGCGGACCGAGCGTGGTGCCAAGCGTGGCATAGTCGGTCAGCAGGTCTTCTCCTTGCGATGGTGCAGGCAGATTCAGGATTTCTTCACTCGGCGCAGACACGCCAGCGAACAACGGCAACTGCTCCTCGACGCCAGCAACCGCCCAGCGCGCCTGGTAGCGGTGGCCAACCAGGCCGGAGAGCGCGCCTGCATCGGCCAATCGCTCGCGCGCCGATGCATCCAGGCGTGCACGTATGCTGAGGTCTTCGACATCACGGAATGCGCCGCACTGGCGCGCCTGTTCGATACGGCGCGCATCGTCTTCGCGCATGCCACGAATCATCCTCAGCCCCAGGCGAATGGTCGGCTCGCCATGTTCATCGGGCTCCAGGCTGCAATCCCAGTCGCTGTAATGCACGTCCACGGGACGCACCTCGACATCATGCCGCCGTGCATCCTGCAGCACCTGATCCGGGCTGTAGAAGCCCATTGGCCAACTATTGACCAGCGCGCAGGCATAGGCAGCAGGCTCGTGGCACTTCAACCAGCAACTGGCATAGGCGAGCAGGGCGAAGCTGGCCGCGTGCGACTCGGGAAAACCGTAACTGCCGAAGCCCTCGATCTGGCGGAAGATCCGCTCGGTGAATGCCTGCGTGTAACCCTTTTCCAGCATGCGCGAGGTGAGTCGCTGACGATGCGGTTCGAGCCCGCCATGACGCTTCCAGGCGGCCATGCTGCGGCGTAGTTCATCCGCCTCGCCGGGGGTGTACTCGGCAGCGACGATGGCCAGCTCCATGACCTGCTCCTGAAACAGCGGCACGCCGAGTGTACGCTCGAAGACCGGCTTGAGTTCATCCGAGGGATAGTCGATCGGTTCTTCGCCGTTTCGCCGACGCAGGTAGGGGTGCACCATGTCGCCCTGAATCGGCCCCGGACGGACGATGGCCACCTGGATCACCAGGTCGTAGAACTCCTTCGGGCGCAGTCGTGGCAGCATCGCCATCTGCGCACGGGACTCGATCTGGAACGCGCCGATGGTGTCTGCACGGCTGATCATGGCGTAGGTGGCCGGGTCTTCCTTGGGCAGGGTCGCCAGCGTCCACTGCGTGCCTCGGTAGCGCTCGATCAGGCCGAAACAACGGCGCAGTACGCTGAGCATACCCAAAGCCAGCACGTCGACCTTGAGCAGGCCGACCCTGTCCAGATCGTCCTTGTCCCACTGGATGACAGTACGCTCGGCCATCGTCGCGTTCTCCACCGGCACCAGCGTATCGAGGGCGTGCTCGGAAATGACGAAACCGCCCGGATGCTGCGACAGATGGCGAGGAAAGCCGATCAACTCGCCGGTCAGTATCAGCACGCGCCTGAGCAGTGGATTCTGCGGATCGAACCCCGCCTCCAGCAGTCGCTCGGGCGCTGGCGGGCCGCTGCTCCAGCGGCCACAGCAGTCAGCCAGGGCATTGATCTGGTCTGGCGGCAAGCCAAGGGCCTTGGCGACGTCGCGTATCGCCCCGGCGCCGTGATAGGTGTTGACCACGGCCGTGAGCGCCGCACGCGTTCGACCGTAGCGACGAAACACGTACTGGATGACTTCTTCACGGCGTTCATGCTCGAAATCGACGTCGATATCCGGCGGCTCGTTGCGCTCGCGGGAGAGAAAACGCTCGAACAACAGCCGGCTGTGGGTGGGGTCCAGCTCGGTGATACCCAGGGCGAAACAGACGCTCGAGTTGGCCGCCGACCCCCGGCCCTGGCAGAGGATGTGCTGCTCGCGGGCAAAGCGGACGATGTCGTGCACGGTCAGAAAGTAGCTTTCGTATTCCAGTTCGGCGATCAGTGCCAGCTCGTGTTCGATCTGCGCGCGAGCGGCGGTCGGCACGCCTTCGCGCCAGCGCTCGGCGGCGCCACGTTCCACCAGAACGCGCAGCCAGGAAGTGGGGTCATGACCTGCCGGCACCAGCTCGTGTGGGTAGTGATAATCCAGCTCGTCGAGATCGAAGTGGCAGCGTTCGGCGATGCACAGCGTCTGCATGAGCAGCTCGGACGGATAGAGCTCGGCCAGCTCATCAAACCGGCGCAGATGCCGTTCGCCATTGGCAAACAGATAGGCGCTGGCCTCAGCCACGGGCAGATGATGACGGATGGCGCTCATGCAATCCTGCAGGGCGCGGCGGCCACGGGCATGCATGTGTACGTCGCCACAGGCCACGGCTGGCAGGTCGTGATCGCCTGCCAGCTCGAGCAGGCGCTGCAGGCGCGCGGTATCGTCCGCGCCACGATGCAACTCAACGCCTAGCCACAGACGCTCGGGAAACAGCGAGCAAAGCCAGGGCAGGGCGCTGGCGTCACCGTCGCTGAGCCAGATGGCCAGCAGGCCATCGAGCGGCGCCACGAAATCCTCGTGCAGCAATCGATAAGTGCCTTTTGCCGCTCGGCGCCGCGCCCGAGTGATCAGGCCGCATAGCGCCTGATAGCCCGTCAGGTTCTCGGCCAGCAGCACCAGCTTCGGGCCTTTCTCAATGAGCACCTCGCTGCCTACGATCAGCTTTACCCCGGTTTTCTTCGAGGCTTCCCAGGCGCGCACGATGCCGGCCAGGGTGCATTCATCGGTGATTGCCAAGGCGCGATAGTTCAGCCTTGCCGCACGCTCGAACAACTCCTGCGCACTGGACGCGCCACGCTGGAAACTGAAGTTGGACAGGCAATGCAGCTCGGCGTAATCGCTCATGCAAACCAACCGTGCAGCAGCAATGGCCCATCACTACCGACCGGGCGATACGCCCAGCCGCGCTGACCGGCACGGGTTTGCACCACGTAATAGTCGCGGCGCACATCTTCGCCATCCCACCAGCCGGACTCGATGCGCTCCGGGCCGGAGAGGATGCGCAGCGAGGCTTCACGCAGCGGCTGGGGTTCGCTCAGCAGCCAGCCGGGGCGCGGGCCGCCGGGAGGCAGCAAGGGATTGGCAGGTTCATTTAGCCAGGCATGCTCGGGGCGGTGATCGGCTCTGGCACCGAGGCCATGCAGAGCGTCATCACCGAGGCGCGCCCTTAGCCGCTCGCGTAATTGCTCCCAGGGCTGGTTCTGCTGTGGACGCTCGTCGAACAGTTGCTGATGCTGCGGCGCGAAGGTCGGCAGTTCACGCGCCTCCAGCCGCACGGCCAGCACCGGGGCTGGTAGCTGCTGATGTTCCAGACGGCCACGTGTCAGCTCGAACAGCATGCCGGGATCACGCTCGGCGCTGAGCAGGCCCACTTGTATCTGCGTATCGGCACCCGCGCGGTGTTCCAGGTGCAGGGTGAAACGCTGCACGCCACTATCACGACAGGCCAGGTAAGCCGCCAGATCGGCTGTCAGCCGGCGCAACGGGAACAGCAGTGCCTGATGCGATTCCACTTCGAAATTCAGCTCGATACGGGTATCGAAAACATCCGCAGGCACGAAGAAATCCAGCGCTAAGGGGCGCTGGCCAGACAGGGTATCGAGATGACGTAGCACTTCGGCAGGAAAACGCTTGGCCAGGCTGTCACGCGGCAGAGCCAACAACTGCCGCAACTGCCTGAGCCCCATGCGATTGAAGGCCGTGGTTAGCGTGGCGGATAGCCCGAGCCGATCCACTGGCAAGGGATCGAGCATCTGCTTGAGCATCCGCTCATCACTTGCCATCAACCCATCACCGATATTGACCAGCACTCGGGCTGCTGCCGGATTCGGCGCGACGGCAATACGGTGCTGGAAGGTCAGCGCCGAAAGCTCGGCGCGCAGGCGTGCTTCGAAACGCGGCCAGGGGCCGAACAGTCCGAGACTGGACTGTACCTCCAGCAACAGGCAGCGCGGATAGTGCAGGCTGACCTGGGCACTGAACCCATAGGCCCAGGCAGCCAGAAACTGCTGCCAGCGCTC
Source organism: Ectopseudomonas toyotomiensis (assembly GCF_017167985.1). NCBI lineage: Bacteria > Pseudomonadati > Pseudomonadota > Gammaproteobacteria > Pseudomonadales > Pseudomonadaceae > Ectopseudomonas > Ectopseudomonas toyotomiensis. The sequence continues at coordinate 4,779,906 of NZ_CP070505.1, forward strand.
GATGGCCGCAAGATCGTATTCTGCCGTGGCAAACCCACGTGTCAGCGCCTGCGCTGCAGTCAGTGACTGACCGGGCTTCAGTCCCAGGGCTCGGGCTGCCGGGTTGACGGCTTGAAGAACGCGCCGTTGTGGCGAGCCGGTAAGCAGCACCAACGGCTCGTCGGGACTGGCACGGTGGCGCTGCACGCCGTCCATGGCCAGTTGCGGCAACAAGATGCAAGCCCAGAGCATGGCAGGCTCAATGCCAGGCAAACGCGAGCGGCTGTGCAGGCGGCAAACCACCACGGCACTTGATCACCCGCAACTGTGCTGGCTGACTGTCGAGCACCAGTCGTAGTGCTGCCGGTGAAGGATTGGCCGCTTCTGCCTGCGGCCGATAGGCGAAAGCCAGGGTTTGTCCGGTCGCAGCGGCCACCTGCAGACGTCTTAGCGAGCGATCATCGGCCTGACGCAACCAGCTCAACACCGCGCCACAACTCCCCGAACGCAAGCATTGTTCGGCAGCCCACAGGGCATCGCGGCCATCTGCCTGGATGATGCTCAGTTGGCGCAAATCGACGCCGGCATGAATCCAGGCCTGAGGGTAGGGCAGATGAGGAGGGGAGATTAGCACCACCCGTTCGCCGGAAACCGTCAGCCTGGCAAGGGTCGGCCACAGCAAGCTCAGCTCGCCGATGCCAGGCGCAGTCGTGAGAATTTCACTGAGTGCAGCCTTAGGCCAGCCGCCACCTGGCAATGCGGCGTCGAGAAACTGATGTCCAGTTGAGAAATTGGCGCCCGACGGCGATGAAACGACCTGGCCTCGCCATACGCGGCGAGCGTCGATCAACCGGTCAAGCGCGACCACGGATGACATGGAGTAGCAACCAAATACTGTATATGAATACAGTATTATTTGAGCCGACGCATGGGTCAAGAGAATCGCGATAAGGTGCTCAGCCTGGTTACCGAGACGCAGCCGAGTCAGCCGAATAAATCAGTCCGGAGAATCGTGTCGATCCAGGGAATCGTGATCTACGTACAACCGACTCATACGATCCGTCGTGTTGTGCAGACGCTGACTCGAAGCGAACCCATATGGCTTCTCGGAAATTTATCGCTGCGCGCACCTAGGATTGTCGACCGCAAAGCGGAGCTGCAGATGCGGTTGTGAAAGATCTCAAGGCCCATGGGAGCCCATGGATCAATGGACCATGGGAACGATGAAGCCCGGCGTTTCAAGTGTCTGGGAGCCAACATAGGTAATTCAGTCTGGCCAAATCGAGAGTAAGAGTTCCCACATTGGATAAACCATAGGTTCGCATAATGTATATTATGTTAAATTACATATTGGCTTGAGTATGCGGTGAACCACTGTGACAGCTGGTTCGCATCAGGCACGTAACGCGATCCCCGCTCTTTGAGAAATCCTCATGCCTGATGACCGAATTCTTAGTTAAAGGCGCAGTTACAGGTGGTAATCGCCTGCGGCCTCCGGCTGATATAGCACTTTCCTGATCTCGATCCGGCGAGTCCGATCAGACACTCGCCAGTCGATGGCGTCGCCCTCCTGATAGCCCAGGATGGCGGCGCCGATGTCGGAACACACGGAATGCTTGCCAGCGCTGCTGTCCGCGTCCTCAGGATAGACCAAGGCCACTTCGATCTCTTCGTCATCCAGCTGCAACAAGGCCCTGGAGTTCATCGTGACGACATTGCACGCCACCTGTTGCGGCTTGACGACGATGGCCCGCTCAAGCTCATGTTCGAGCTCAACAACGGCCGGGCCTTGCTCGAGCGCGATCAGACATTCGAGCCTGGCCTTGTCGATTTCAGTGATATAGATCCCCGTGGAGTCGCCAACGGCGCCTTCACGTAATAACTGGAGGTAGCGCCCCGCCGTCATGGAAAATGACTTCAATGTCGGCGTTTCACTCTCAAGCAGAAAACCGCTGCGTTGAAAGGTTTTCAGCGAGCGCGTGTTGTCCGGATGGATCTTGGCGATGAGCTTCTCGGCCCGTATGTCGAGGAAGGCCAGTTTCATGCCTTCGCGAATCGTACGTGCACCAAGGTTTTGGCCCCATTTGTTGCTGTCTCCGATGGCCAGGACTATCTCGCAATCGCGGCCGGTCTTGATCAGTCGGACAAAGCCTACCGGTTCATCATGTCGGTCGTAAGCCATGAAAAATCGGCCGCCCCGGTTGAACAGATGGGTCAGGATCGGCAATTGAGTTCGTTCGATGGCTTGCTCGATAGAGCGGGAAACATGACGTGAATCGCTCAGATAGCAGGTGACGCGCTCATCCTGCAACCACTCCATCAGCGTCAGTGCGTGTGCCCGAGTAATTTCAGGGCACAGCGAAATGAAAGGCTTGTTCATCTTCACCACACACTTATATGCAAAGAATGAAAGCCCTTCATGGCTATGGCCATGACGGTTCTTTCGGCAACCAGCCACTTTAAGCCATAACGCGAGTAATGCCGAACCGCCTGCGCGGCACTCAAGCTAATCAAAGCATTCAGCTATCGCCATTGCCGCTTCGCTCAACGGCGACATCCCCTCCACTACTCCACTTGAACCGCATCTCACATGGTTTATCAGAGCGCCCTGGCCCAGTCGCGCAGCAAGTATTTCTGTATTTTGCCCGTCGAGGTCTTCGGCAGCTCACGGAACACCACGGTTTTGGGCAATTTGTAACTGGCCAGTTGCTCGCGGCAAAACCCAATGATGTCCTCCTCCCGAGTGTCCGCACTCCCCTCCTTGAGGGCGATGGACCACGCCCTTGGGGTTACCGGTGGTGCCGGAGGTGTAGTTGAGCGAGATGGCCTGCCATTCGTCCTCGGGCCACTGCCAGGCGAATTGCGGGTCGCCTTCGGCCAGCAATGCTTCGTAGTCCAGGTCGCTGACCGCCTGCCCTTCGCCATACTCGGGGTCGTCGACATCGACCACCAATGGTGGATGCGCCAGCAAACTCAGGGCCTCACGGATCACGCTATGGAACTCGCGATCAGTGATCAACACCTTCGCCTCGCCGTGTTCGAGCATGAAGGCAATCGCCGGCGCATCGAGGCGTACGTTCAGCGTGTTGAGCACCGCGCCAATCATCGGCACGCCAAAGTGCACTTCGAGCATCGCCGGGATGTTGGGCAGCATCACCGCCACCGTATCGCCCTTGCCGATGCCCCTGCGGCTGAGCGCACTGGCAAGACGTCGGCAACGCTCATAGGTGTCTTGCCAGTTGCGTCTCAAGGAACCGTGGATCACCGCGGGATATTGTCCGTAAACCGCTGCGGTGCGCTCGATGAAGCTCAGCGGTGAGAGCGCTACGTGGTTAACCGACAAGGGCGTCAGGCCAGTTTCGAAAATCGACATGAGGTTTTCCTGCAGGAAGGCCACCCGCCAAGCAGGTAGCCTTCAGTGGCTGATTGTTAGCTCTGATTCAGGTGTTGAAAGGCCTCGCCTGGCGGCTAATGAGGCGTTTCTTCGGTTTCCTGGATAGCCGCGAACTCTTCCTCTGGCGTGCCGGACACCAGGTGGTGGCGGCTGTATAGCGCAAAGTAGGCAATGAAGAGCCCGTAGATTGCCGCCGTACCCATCATCACTTTCGGGTCTACCAGGAAGCCGGCGACCAAGGCGATCGCCGCCAGGATCAAGGCGAATGACGACGTGACGATGCCACCTGGCGTGCGATACGGGCGCTGCATGTCCGGGCGACGGATGCGCAGGGAGATGTGCGCCGCCATCATCAGTACGTAGGACAGCGTAGCGCCGAACACCACGACCAGGATCAGCAAGTCACCCTGCCCCGTCAGCGACAGACCGAAGCCGATGAACCCTGGTATTACCAACGCGTGGACCGGCGCCTTGTTGCGATTGGTGACCGACATCTTGCGTGGCAGGTAGCCCGCTCGCGACAGGGCAAAGATCTGCCGCGAGTAGGCATAGATCACCGAGAAGAAACTGGCGATCAGTCCGGCCAAGCCAACCAGGTTGACGAACTGGCTCATCCAGGTCGAACCCCCATACACCGCCTCTAGGGCCGCCACCAGTGGATTGCCCGAGTCCATCAGCGCCTCGGCACCCGCAGCCCCAGGGCCTACCAGTAGGATCAACGCGGCGAAGATGAGCAGTAGCAGCATCGAGCCGATCAAGCCACGTGGCAGGTCGCGCGTGGGGTTCTTGGTTTCCTCTGCGGCCAGAGCGACACCCTCCACGGCGAGGAAGAACCACATCGCGTAAGGGATTGCGGCCCAGATGCCGACATAGCCGAATGGCAGGAAGCTGCTGGCACCCTTGGCTTCGCTCGCCGGGATATCGAACAGGTTAGCAATCTCGACGTGCGGAACCATAGCCACGATGAACAGGCCAAGTGCGATGGCCGCCACTGCAGTAATGACGAACATCACCTTCAGGGCCTCTCCCGCACCGAGCACATGGATACCGATGAACAGCGTGTAGAACGCCAGGTAGATCGGCCAGCCACCAACGCCGAACAGTGACTCACAGTAGGCACCGATGAAAACCGCGATAGCGGCCGGCGCGATGGCGTACTCGAGCAGGATCGCCGCCCCGGCGAAGAAGCCGCCCCAGGGCCCGAAGGCCGTGCGGACGAAGCCGTAACCGCCACCTGCGGTGGGAATCATCGAAGACAACTCGGCCATGGAGAAGCACATGCACAGGTACATGGCGGCCATCAGCAAGGTGGCGAGGAACATGCCGCCCCACCCGCCTTGGGCCAGGCCGAAGTTCCAGCCGGCAAAGTCACCCGATATGACATAGGCAACCCCCAGACCGATAAGCAGCACCCATCCCGCAGCACCTTGTTTCAACTGTCGATTCTGGAAATATTGCGCATCGACATTCTCGGTTTCGACACCGCGCGCGAGGCTGATTGTTTGTTCTTGTTGAATGGACATAAGTTGGGTCCTCTTCATGTCAGCCGCCATGCACCTGCACGGCGGCGTGAGGCGAATTAGGGAGTGGCTATGGCAGTACTCAGAAGAACCCCAACGGGTTGATGTCGTAGCTGATCAGCAAGTTCTTGGTCTGCTGGTAGTGGTCGAGCATCATCTTGTGAGTCTCGCGCCCTACCCCAGACTTCTTGTAGCCACCGAACGCGGCATGCGCCGGGTACAGGTGGTAGCAGTTGGTCCATACGCGGCCAGCCTTGATACCGCGCCCCATCCGGTAGGCACGGTTGATGTCGCGAGTCCACACCCCGGCGCCCAGGCCGAACTCGGTGTCGTTGGCAATCGCCAGGGCCTCGGCTTCGTCCTTGAAAGTGGTGACGCTGACCACCGGGCCGAAGATCTCTTCCTGGAACACGCGCATCTTGTTGTGGCCCTTGAGCAGGGTCGGCTGGATGTAGTAACCGGTGGCCAAGGAGCCTTCGAGCTTCTCCACCTTGCCACCGGTCAGCAGCTCAGCACCCTCCTCCTGGGCAATCTCCATGTACGACAGGATCTTCTCGAACTGCTGCTGAGAGGCCTGGGCGCCGACCATGGTGTCGGTGTCCAGCGGGTTGCCGCGCTTGATCTGCTGCACCTTTTTCAGCACCACTTCCATGAACTGTGGGTAGATCGACTCCTGCACCAGCGCGCGCGACGGGCAGGTGCACACCTCGCCTTGGTTGAAGAAAGCCAGCGCCAGGCCTTCGGCGGCCTTTTCGATAAAGGCAGGCTCGGCGTTCATGATGTCTTCGAAGAAGATGTTCGGGCTCTTGCCGCCCAACTCCACGGTCGAGGGGATGATGTTCTCGGCGGCGCACTTGAGAATGTGCGAGCCCACCGGGGTGGAGCCGGTAAAGGCGATCTTGGCGATACGTTTGCTGGTGGCCAGGGCCTCGCCGGCTTCGCGGCCATAGCCTTGCACCACATTGAGCACGCCCGGCGGCAGCAGGTCGCCGATCAGCTCCATCAGCACGGTAATCGACAACGGGGTCTGCTCGGCAGGCTTCAAGATCACGCAGTTACCTGCGGCCAGTGCGGGGGCTAGTTTCCAGGCGGCCATCAACAACGGAAAGTTCCACGGAATGATCTGCCCGACCACGCCAAGGGGCTCGTGGAAGTGATAGGCCGCGGTGTGTTCATCGATTTCGGCGGCGCTGCCTTCCTGGGCGCGGATGCACCCTGCGTAGTAGCGGAAGTGGTCGGCGGCCAGGGGCACGTCGGCATTCAGGGTTTCGCGAACGGCCTTACCGTTGTCCCAGGTTTCGGCCACGGCCAGCAGTTCGAGATTGGCTTCGATACGGTCGGCGATTTTCAGCAGGATGTGCGAACGTTCCTGCACGCTGGTGCGGCCCCAGGCGCCGGCAGCAGCATGGGCGGCATCCAGGGCTAACTCGATATCGTCGCTGCCTGAGCGTGGGAACTCACCAATCAACGAGCCATCGACCGGGCTGGTATTGCTGAAGTACAGGCCTTTGACCGGGGCCACGAACGCGCCACCGATATAGTTGCCATATTGCGGCTTGAGTTGGATGACCGCATCGGGTGTTCCGGGTTTCGCGTAGATCATGGTGCTCTCCGTGACATTGTTGTTGTGATTGTCGGACGCAGTACCGCTGCGCCGGTCAGAGTCGCTCGAGCACGCGCTCCAAGCTGTTCAGGAAAATCTCTGCATGCTCGCGCTGGAAGACCAGCGGTGGGCGAATCTTGAGGGTATTGACATGTGGACCGGCGGCGCCGATCAGCACGTGCTCCTCTCGCAAGCCGTTGACCACTTGCGCAGCAGTCGCGGCATCGGGCGCACCCTCCGGGGTAGTGAAGTCGACGCCGAGGTACAGCCCCATGCCACGCACATCACCGATGACCGGGTGGCGTACGGCCAGGCGCCGGAGTCCTTCGAGCATGAACTTGCCGGACTCGTGGGCATTGGCGATGAGGTTTTCCCGCTCGATCACTTCCAGCACCGCCAAGCCGACAGCGGATGAAACCGGGTTGCCGGCAAAGGTGTTGAAATAGCCTGACTCGTTGGCGAAACGCTGAAGGATTTGCGGCTTGATGGTGATGCCCGCCATTGGGTGGCCATTACCCATCGGTTTGCCCAGGGTGACGATGTCCGGGACCAGGCCATGGCACTGGAAGCCCCACATATGACGCCCCGAACGCCCATAGCCTGGCTGGACCTCATCGGCGATATACAGGCCGCCGGCCTCTCGCACGGCCTCGACGGCGTCTCGCAAGAACCCGGACGGTTCGAAGAAAGCGCCATCGCTGGTGAAGAACGAGTCCAGCAGCAGTGCCGCAGGCTTGATACCGTGGCTGCGCATATCAGCCAGCGCAGCACGCACATCGGCAGCGAAACGTCGGCCGACTTCCTCGGGGTTTTCCGGGCTATGTATCGGCGCCGCGACCGTACGTACATCAGGGCTCGCCGCGATCTGCGAAAACTGCGAGGAGGACAGTTCGGCAATGCTGGCGGTGAGTCCGTGGTAGGCGTAGTTCGTAACGATCACGCCGGTGCCGCCGGTATGCTCACGAGCGATACGCACCGCAAGATCGTTGGCCTCGCTGCCCGTGCAGGTGAACATTACCTGGCTCAGCTCGGCGGGCATGGTGCCCAACAGTTTCTCCGCAAAATCCAGGATGTTGTCGTCCAGGTAACGAGTGTGCGTATTGAGCAGACGCGCCTGGCGACACAGGGCATCGACGACATGTGGGTGGCAATGCCCGACTGACGGCACGTTGTTATAAACGTCCAGGTAGCGCTGCCCATCGACATCGTGGACCCAGACACCTTCGCCACGCACCAGGTGCAGCGGGTTCTGATAGAACAATTGATACCCAGGGCCGAGCAAACGCCGCCGACGCTCGATCATCTCGCGGGTACGCGGCGAGAGAGAGTTACTGCTTTCCTGTGAAAAAGCGTTGGTTTTCAGCATGGTGAACGGCCTCGCTAGGCGTGCAAAGAAGTACCGGAAGCGGCATCCAGGCATCAGATGCGTGATGGAAATAGTGCCGCTGGTTTCTTCTCGCGACTTGACCTTGGCAGATTCGTTATCTGCGCTGCGGTCAACTTTTCGACTTGAATCTTGTAATTGTCCTCTGCAGTCAGATTCCCCCCTCCCAGGGTCAAGCACACCCGCAACAGTCACTCCATCCTGATGCTGACTTTTCCTCAGAACACGCTGGAGCTGGCACATGAGCACTGCAAAAGAAGAAGAAATCGGCCTTCAGACCCTGCAAGATGTGGCGATTCGCACGCTCGCCCTCTGCTACCCGCCCCATGTGCAAGGGCAAGTAACACTGCTGTGTCACTCAGAGAACGCTACATATCGCATCGACACACCGAGCGGGCATCGTTATGCCTTGCGCGTGCACAAGCATGGCTATCACCAGCGGTCCGATATCGAGAGCGAACTGGACTGGCTGAGCGCTCTGCAGGCATCAGGCATTCGAGTCCCGCGGCCCGTCATTGGCCTGGATGGGCACTATGTGCAGAGTGCTGAAGTAGGTTTCGGCAGAGAACTCAATCTGGTGCTGTTCAACTGGGTCAACGGGACCGAGCCCACTGCAGATGTCGACGTCAGTGCCTTCATGCGGTTGGGCGCCATTACCGCAAAGCTGCACCAGCACAGCCAGCAATGGCAGCGTCCTGCCGACTTTCACCGGATTGTCTGGAATCACCAAAGCATGGTCGGCCCCGAGGGACATTGGGGCAATTGGCGAGATGCGGTCAATCTGGACAGCAGCGCGTTTGCTTTGATCGAGGAGGTGTTACAGCGCGTGGAGAGCGAGCTGGCGAGCTACGGTCAGGACGCCAAGCGTTACGGTTTGATTCATGCCGATCTGCGCTTGGCCAATTTGCTGGTCGATCATGAGCACACACACGTTATCGATTTCGACGACTGTGGTTTTGGCTGGTACATGCATGACCTGGCTTCAGCCCTGAGTTTCTATGAGCATCATGATCGACTGAATGACTGGATCGAACATTGGCTGGCCGGTTATGCGGCGGTTAGTCGTTTGACGGCCTATGACATAGCCATGATCCCGACCTTCATCATTCAGCGGCGCATCCAGCTTCTGGCCTGGACCGGAACCCATGCTGACACCCAGCAAGTCCGCAACCTGGGGGCGAACTGGGCGAAACAAAGCGTTGATTTATGCCGGCGATATTTGAACGATGGACTCGCCCAGGTCGCACTTCGATGATGCCCCATGAACGAAATTCGGACACTTTCAAGAAATAGCGCTTTGGCGGCGGCATCGAGTCCTGAGATGCCGACCGAATTACGCGTCAGACTTGCGCCACTGTTTCGGACTCGCCCCGTGCCAACGCCGGAAAGCGCGCGAAAAGGCACTGGTCTCTGAATAACCAAGCAGAAGTGCGAGCTCGGAGATGGGTAAGCTCGTTCGGGTCAGGTAATACTGGGCCAGTTCCTGACGCACCTTTTCGACCAGAGCAGAAAAGGTCAATCCTCTCTCGCCAAGGCGTCGTTGCAAACTCCAGGGTGTAATATTCAGCAGGTCCGCCACTTGCTCGAGGCTAGGCTCCCCCTCAGCCAGCTGAATTCGGATCTGCGCCTGCACATCGTTGATGATGCCATGCCCCCCCTGCTGCTCGCCCCATTGGCGCGCCAACAGTTCCATGCTTTCCATGACGATGGCCAGCAGGCGACCATCCCGATCGGGCATGGCTTTCTCCAGCGCACTCTTCCTGAACACCAGCGAATTACAGGGCTGGCCAAAGAAGACAGGAGCATCGAAGGCCTTACAGTGTTCGTGCCAGGCCTCTGGCTGAGGGTGCTCGAAATGAACCCGCTCAGGGGCCCATTTATGGCCGAGCGCGTGACGCATCAAGTTGGTGAACATGCCCATGGACAGTTCAGCGTCCTGACGCTTGCGAAAGATCGCACCGTACTGGACCTGGTAATCGAGCCGGCACCATTCGCCCTCCACCTCAAGCCGCAGCAAGCTGCCTTGCTGATGAACAGGAAACACCTTCACCACGTTACGCAGTGCGTCTCCCAGGGTTTCCGAACAGATGCCGACATAACCGAGCATACCCAGGCTATCGGGTTTGAATTGATTGCCGTAGCGCAAACCAAAGTTGTCATCCTGGGTCTGGCGCGCAGCCTCTTCGAAGACAGCGCAATACTGCTTGAGATCAAGGCTCAACGTTGGATGCTGCAGATGCTCCGGGTCGAACCCCGCATGACCGAAGATTCGGTCTACATCGCCACCTTTCAGCTGGATGAATTCAGCCAGGCCCGTAGCAGCCGAACTGAGGACGCCAATGGATTGAAGCTGATCGGCGAGTCGTCGCGTAGTGGCAAGTTGCATGGCAACCTCTCACATGAATGCTGATGGGACCGTTAGGTCGGTTTTGGCAAGCACAATATCAATGCAAGGTTCATGCCGTTCTTTGACACACATCCTGTGAGAGATCTGATTGAGCTTAGCAACATTCGATACAGCCTGAATTATCAGCGACCACCGGTCTCTTTCCATCGGTTTTCCTCGAATCAGTGACAAGTCCAAGGAGGCCAAGTGGAGCGGCCAACCCTGAAACTTGAAGGCCGGTCGATGACTGAGTTGCAAAGCATAGACCCTGTTTTTTTCTGGGTTTTGATCGCTGAGCACAAAAATGTGCCAAGCGGTCAAGCGGATATCCATGGTTTGACTGACGATGCCAGTGAACCTAATTGGATAGGAGCTGTGCAGATGTTCTCGTCATTAAGTGGCAAGAGTGTCCTGATCACTGGTGCCAGCAGTGGCATAGGCCTTGGAATTGCCAGGCTGTTTGCTATTCAGGGCGCGCGCGTGTTGATCACCGCCCGTAACGCTGAAAAGGTCGAAGCCGTTGCGGCCGGTATGCGCGCTGATGGGCTGCAGGTACAAGGGGTGGCCGCCGATGTGGCTGACTCAGCGTCCGTCAAGGCATTGATGCGGACCCTGGATGAAATGTACGGCGGCCTCGACGTGCTCTGCTGCAATGCAGGCATTTTCCCCAGCTCGACCCTGGAAAACCTGACCGAGGCCGATTGGGATCGGGTGTTGGCAACCAATGCCAAAGGCACATTCCTGTGCGTGCAAGCCGCCCTGCCCCTCCTGCGACGAGCCGAATACGGTCGGGTGATCCTCACCTCATCGATTACGGGGCCCGTCACCGGCTCCCCCGGTTGGGTTCATTACGGCGCGAGCAAGGCAGCGCAGCTGGGTTTCATGCGTACTGCGGCGATCGAATTGGCCAAGGACGGCATCACCGTCAATGCAGTACTCCCCGGCAACATCATCACCGAAGGTTTTCTCGATGTGGATGCCGAGTACCAGGCCGGCGTGGCCGCTTCGATTCCGGCCAAGCGCCTCGGCACCCCCGAAGACGTTGCCAGCGCTGTCATGTTCTTTGCCAGCCGTGAAGCCGGCTACATCACGGGGCAAAGCCTGATTATCGATGGTGGCCAGGTCCTGCCGGAATCACTTCAAGCTATTGAGTAAGCAGCCAGCCTGAATAAGGAATCTGCCCGTGAACAGCGCGACATCTGCCGACGTGCAGGGCCTGAAAAACTCCCCGAAGTCTCGCCAGTACGCTGCGCACGCGTGCGCATCTGGATTTATCACCACAACCTGATTCCAGAACCATCGTTTGGTCCAAGGCAAGTGACTGCCGCTGGTAATACGCTTTTCTATCCGGCGGCCGGATGAACAAGCAAGAGCGCGGCCTGCGACCTCTTTGTGAATCGCATGCTGAAAGAATCATGCCCGGCTTGAGCACTCTCAAGCCTCACAGATACGAGGATTTACAATGAAAGCGCAAGTACTCAAATCCTTTGGCGGCCCGAATGCGTTCGAACTGACCGAAGTGGCCAAACCCGTACCGCAGGCAGGCCAAGTGCTGGTGCGGGTTCACGCAACCTCCATCAACCCGTTGGATTACCAGGTGCGTCGCGGTGACTACGTCGACTACGTGCCTCTCCCCGCCATTACCGGGCATGACGTATCCGGCGTCGTCGAAGCCGTCGGCCCGGGTGTGACGAGCTTCGTGCCAGGTGACGAAGTCTGGTACACCACGCAAATCTTCGAAGGCGATGGCAGCTATGCCGAGTACCACGTGGCGTCCGAAAGCATCATCGGCAAGAAGCCGGCATCACTGAGTCATCTCGAGGCAGCAAGCCTGACGCTGGTAGGCGGAACGGTCTGGGAAGCCCTGATCGGGCGTGTATCGCTCAGGGTCGGGGAAAGCATTCTGATCCACGGCGGCGCCGGTGGCGTTGGCCATGTCGCGATCCAGGTGGCCAAAGCCATTGGCGCTCGGGTGTTCACCACCGTGCGCGAAGCCAACTTCGAGTTCGCCCGGGGTCTGGGTGCCGATGTGGTCATCGACTACGAGCAAGAGGATTACGTTGACGCCATCCTGCGGGAAACCGATGGCCAGGGCGTCGATGTGATTTTCGACACCATCGGCGGCGACACCTTGACCCGCAGCCCCGATGCACTCGCCCAGCTAGGTCGTGTGGTTTCGATCGTGGACATTGCCAAGCCGCAGAACCTCATTCAGGCCTGGGGCAAGAACGCCAGCTACCACTTCGTCTTCACCCGGCAGAACCGCGGCAAGCTCGATGAGCTGAAGGCATTGGTCGAGCGCGGCCAGCTGCGCCCACATATTGGCGCGGTCTATTCGCTCGCTGATATTTCAAGCGCGCATGCGCTGCTGGAGACGCCCAACAATGGTCTTCGCGGAAAAGTCGCAATTGCCGTCGAACCCTCACTCGCCCCGTAAGTGCATGCAACTGCTGAACTTGCTCTAGAGGAATACCGCAATGATTTATGAAATCGCACTGCTGCCCGTTCACAAAGAACAGATCGAACCCTTCAAACAGGCATTTGCCGAAGTGGTTCACTTGCTCCAGCGGGCCAAGGGTTATGGCGGCCACATGCTCGCGCAGGGAATCGAAAGCCCCGAGCGATTCAACCTGATCGTGCGCTGGGCGTCACTTGAGGACCACACGCCGGGCTTCGAAGCGAGTGACGACCATCAGACGTTCATGCTGGGCCTGGAGGAATTTTTCTCGGAAGAGCCGACGGTCTATCACATCGAGGGAGCGGCTTTCAGTACGGGAAAGGATGAAGACCAGAACGGCATCTTTGGCGTGGCAGTACCTTAAATTGCGCGCAAGCGCTCACAGTCACAGACAGTGGGGTGGAGCAATGGCCAAGGCCGCTGATGTAGTTGTGCAATGCCTGGAGAACGAAGGTGTCGAGTACGTCTTCGGCATTCCGGGTGAGGAAAACCTCGATCTGCTGGAGTCTCTACGCAAATCGAAGATCAAACTGGTACTGACCCGCCACGAGCAATCCGCAGGTTTCATGGCCGCCACCTACGGCCGCCTGACCGGCAAGACCGGCGTCAGCCTATCGACCCTCGGCCCTGGTGCCACCAACCTGGTGACCGCCGGTGCCTACGCCTATCTGGGTGGCATGCCGATGATGATGATCACCGGCCAGAAGCCAATCAAGAAGTCCAAGCAGGGCCGGTTCCAGATCATCGACGTCTGCGGGATGATGGCTCCAATCACCAAATACACCCACCAGTTCGCCTCGGCCGACAACATTCCGGCTCGCATGCGCGAAGCTTTCCGTCTGGCTGAAGAAGAAAAGCCCGGTGCCGTGCACCTGGAACTGCCGGAAGACATCGCCGCCGAGCAGACCGAGAGCACGCCGATTCCGCCGAGCCTGCACCGTCGCCCGTTGGCCGAGCACAAGGCGATTGAAGGCGCGGTAGAGAAACTGCAGAACGCCCGCACTCCAATTCTGGTGATCGGCGCTGGCGCCAACCGCAAGATGACCGCCAAGGTGCTCAAGCAACTGATCGACAAGACCGGCATCCCCTTCGTCACCACCCAGATGGGCAAGGGCGTGGTAGATGAGCGCAACCCACGTTTCCTGGGCAATGCCGCGCTGTCCGCGGGCGATTTCGTGCACCGCGCCATCGAGGCCGCCGACCTGATCGTCAACATCGGCCATGACGTGATCGAAAAGCCACCGTTTTTCATGGTGCGTGGCGGTACCGAAGTCATCCACATCAGCTTCCGTTCTGCCGAAGTCGATGCCGTGTACTTCCCGCAGGTGGAAGTGATCGGCGATATCGCCAACGCCGTGTGGCAGATTGGCGAAGCGTTGCAGATTCAGGACCACTGGGACTTCAGCCGGCTGATGGCGATTCGCGAAGCCAACGAAGAACAGATCGTCGAGGGCGCTGGTGACAACCGCTTCCCGATCTACCCACAGCGCTTCGTCGCTGACGTACGTCAGGCCTTGCCGTCCGAAGGCGTGGTCGCGCTGGATAACGGCATCTACAAGATCTGGTTCGCGCGCAACTACAAGGCGCACAAGCCGAACACCGTGCTACTCGACAACGCTCTGGCGACCATGGGGGCAGGACTGCCTTCGGCCATGGCCGCGCACCTGGTCTGCCCGGACCGGCCGGTGGTCGCGGTGTGTGGCGACGGTGGTTTCATGATGAACAGCCAGGAGTTGGAGACCGCAGTACGCCTGAAGATGAACCTGACGGTCATCATCCTGCGCGACGGCGGCTACGGCATGATTCGCTGGAAGCAGTCGAACATGGGCTTCACCGATTTCGGCCTGGACTACGGCAACCCGGACTTCGTCATGTATGCGCAAAGCTACGGCGCACAAGGCCATCGAGTGGAAAACGCCGCAGGCTTCCTGCCACTGTTGCAGCGCTGCATCAGCGAGCCAGGCGTGCACGTGATCGATTGTCCGGTGGACTACTCGGAGAATGACTTCATTCTCAATGGTGAAATCAAGAGAAGAAGTGCCCTGGTCTGATCTGACCAGACGCGTTTGTCTTGGAGGCGGCACTGCGGTGCCGCCAGTCTTTCCGTATTGAAATCGGAGTGCATCATGCAACTCAAAGACACTCAGCTGTTCCGCCAGCAGGCCTTCATCGATGGTGCGTGGGTTGACGCGGACAGTGGTCAGACGATCAAGGTCGATAACCCGGCAACCGGCGAAATTCTGGGCAGCGTGCCGAAAATGGGCGCCGCGGAAACCCGCCGAGCCATTGAAGCCGCGGACAAGGCACTGCCCGCTTGGCGCGCACTGACCGCGAAGGAGCGTGGGAACAAGCTACGTCGCTGGTTCGAACTGATGATCGAGAACCAGGACGACCTTGCGCGCCTGATGACTTTGGAGCAAGGCAAACCCTTGGCAGAAGCCAAGGGTGAAATCGTCTACGCCGCCTCCTTTATCGAGTGGTTCGCCGAAGAAGCCAAGCGTATTTACGGTGACGTCATTCCGGGCCATCAGCCGGACAAGCGCCTGATCGTGCTGAAACAGCCGATCGGCGTTACCGCCGCCATCACACCGTGGAACTTCCCGGCCGCGATGATCACCCGTAAAGCCGGCCCAGCCCTGGCCGCCGGTTGCACCATGGTGCTCAAGCCGGCTTCGCAAACCCCATTCTCCGCGTTCGCCCTGGCTGAACTGGCGCAGCGTGCCGGAATCCCTAACGGCGTGTTCAACGTGGTGTCTGGCAGCGCCGGCGACATCGGCAGCGAGCTGACCAGCAACCCGACCGTACGCAAACTGACCTTCACCGGCTCGACCGAAATCGGTCGCCAACTGATGGCCGAATGCGCCAAGGACATCAAGAAAGTCTCGCTGGAACTGGGCGGTAACGCGCCATTCATCGTGTTTGACGACGCAGACCTGGACAAGGCCGTCGAAGGCGCGATCATCTCCAAGTACCGCAACAACGGCCAGACCTGCGTCTGCGCCAACCGTCTGTACATTCAGGATTCGGTCTACGACGCATTTGCCGAGAAGCTCAAGGTGGCTGTGGCCAGACTGAAGGTCGGTAACGGCCTGGAAGACGGCACCAGCGCCGGTCCCCTGATCGACGGCAAAGCCGTGGCCAAGGTCAAAGAACATATCGCCGACGCGGTTGCCAAAGGCGCCACCTTGCTGGCCGGCGGCAAGTCCATCGAAGGCAACTTCTTCGAGCCGACCATCCTGACCAACGTGCCCAACAACGCCGCCGTGGCCAAGGAAGAGACATTCGGCCCGCTGGCGCCACTGTTTCGCTTCAAAGACGAAGCTGAGGTCATCGCGATGTCGAACGACACCGAATTCGGTCTGGCCTCGTACTTCTTTGCGCGTGACCTGAGCCGTGTGTTCCGCGTGGCGGAAGCCCTGGAATACGGCATGGTTGGCGTCAACACCGGCCTTGTGTCTAATGAGGTCGCACCGTTCGGTGGCATGAAGGCCTCGGGCTTGGGCCGTGAAGGCTCCAAGTACGGCATTGAAGACTACCTGGAGATCAAATACCTGTGTCTGAGTGTATGAGGCGCCTGATCACGCCTTGTGCTCAACGCTGCCATTAAGCCCCCTGCCCCCATTTGTGCGGGGGTGGATCAGGTCTGAGTCTCGATCATGCTCGCGCCTGAGTGTGTCGAGACAGGGCCAGTGATCGAGCGCGTTCTGGAGCTGCTGCGCAGCTGCGATCGTGTGCTGATGATGCTCAGCCAGTTGCTGCTGAAATGCCGGCGACAGCGTTTGCGCCAGCAACGACTCGAAGGCCCGTCTTGATCGGGTTTCGAGCCGTGATGCGACTTCGAGCCTGGTTCGATCATCAGTCGGCGCGATCAGGCTTCTCAGCCTGTACCAACCGCGCTGCCACAGCATTGCCAGGCTGACGTGCCAGTTGGCTCGGCCGCCATAGGTAGTGATCTGAGTACGCAGGCAGACAATCAGAGCGGAGTAGTTGCGCTCGCGTTCACCAAGAAACTCGCGCAACAGCGCGTCCTGAGCGCCCGATGCGAGTAGTCGACAGGTCCGTCGCCCTTCAACGCAGATGGCCTGCAACCGGATGAGATGAGCAATGGTCTTGTCCAACGTCGGCATGCGCTACGCCTCCCCTGCGCTCGGATGCAAAGAACTGACACCGGGTGCGCGCAGTGTCGCGGCACCCGGTAGACGGATCAGCTCTTGGCACGAGCCACGTCACGCATCGCTCTGACTTCATCGTGATTGCGCAGCACGCCCTGATACTGACGCTCCACCATGCTGCGGATTTCTGGGGGAAGATTCTTGGTCAGCGCTTCGCTGTAGCGCTCCTTGGCCACGTCTTCGCCGCGCTCGGCCTCGTTGAGAATGGCCTCTTCGTCCTTGCCGGTGACCAGTGATTTCAGGTCGACCCAACGGCGGTGCAGGTCTGCTCCCACGCTGGTGCTGTCCTCTGGTTCACCGCCCAATTCCAGGACGGTCCGTTGCAGTTCTTCCGCCGCTTCGGCGCATTGCCGCGAGCGTTGCGAGAAGAGCTGCTTCATGTCAGGTCGTTTGACGTCTTCGGCGCAGATCTTGAAGCCTGCCTCGCCGTCCTTGCAGGTTTCGATCAGCTTGTTGAGGGTACGTACCAGGTCTTTACGATCGTCGGTGAGTTCCATGAGTCGTCTCCAGGCCGGCTAAACGGCCATTGCTGGGTGGTATGTCCCCTGGCGGGGCGTACATGGATTCCGACGCTCAGGCTGCGCGGATCGTTCAGGGAAAATTCCAAGCGGCAGGCTGAGCCGGCTTCAGGTATGCACGCACCAGTTGACTGCCTCGGCCGGCATGCCGAGGCAGTCTTCACGGTGAATCACACCGGCTGCCAGTGCCTCGGAGGCGTTGAGAATGCGCGGCGCAGACATCAGACATTCGAGCACGTTGAGGGGCGCTTCGGCGCCAGCGGTGCACTCGGCGACGATGCTGGCGTAAAGCTGCAGATCGTAGTCCAGGCTCATGGCGTACTCGGACATGCGCGCGTGGTCCACGGCGCCGTTGACCGTCCAGTGAAAGGGATGAAACAGGAACTTGCTATGCGGGCAGGCCGTGCGTGTTTCGCCGGCAAGAAAAATGATGTTGCCCATGGATTCGACGGTGCCGAGGTTGTGCGTCTTCACGGGCACCGGGAGTGAAATGAGGAAGTTGTAGAGGGAGAAGCCGTAGCTGCACTCCCCGCCCATGGTGGCAATCTTCAGCACCAGCTCATCGGCGCCCTGATGGATGGCCTGGCTGCATTTGGCGATCAACTGACCGCAGGTGTAGGAGTTGATCGGGGCGGTGAAATGCACGACGTGGGTTCTCATGATGGTCTCCTCTGCAATGAAATGCCTTTGCGCGGCCTTCTTTTGCAGTGAGTGAAAACGCACGGGAGGGTTTCAATTTTATGCCTCGATGGCTGTGCTGATCATCGCAAGCCCGGCAAAAAGCTTGAACGCAAGCCAGCCAGTGGAACTCTGTCTATTTCAGGGGAGCTTTGTCAGGGGCCGTTTCGTGACCTGGCAGGCGCAATTGCGCCAAATCGAACGAGCATCTTGCTTCCCCAGGGCCGCCGCACCGTCTCCTCCTTCTCCTTGCGGCGGTTCCTTCTTTTCTGACCGGAGACGATCCTGGCCCGCTCTGGAGAGCGGCCGAACTCACACACCATCAGGCAGTCACAACGTCGTGGCCTGCCCACCAGGGCCACGTGCTCGCAACGAACGGACGCATGGGAGAGCATCGATGCCACTGCTCAAACTGCTGCATTTCATGGCGCTGATTTGCTGGTGCGGCGCGCTGCTGTATCTGCCAGCGATGATCGCTGCCGGCACGCGCAGCAGCGACGAGATGTTCTATCGCGACCATGCTCACCTCACCCGCACCGTCTTCAACCTGATCGCAACGCCAGCCGCTCTGCTGGCCATTGGGTCGGGCACCGCGCTGTTTCTACGTGAGTCGATTTTCGACCCTTGGTTGATCGTCAAGCTCACCACGGTCGCCGGGATGGTGCTCTGTCACGCCCTGTGCGGTGTACTGATCCTGCGTATCGAACGTGCCGCCGAACCTGCGCTGCGCCGCGACTGCCTGCTGATCGCTCTGCTGCTGAGCGCCCTGATCGGCGCCACACTGTGGCTGGTGCTGGCCAAACCCTTCTGATCATGGAGTATCCGAGAATATGCCTGGCCTGCCCCGCGCTCTCTACCGTCCAGTAGCTGGCAAGCCGGAGCCGATTGCTTCAGCGTGTATCGACACCCACGCCGTGCTCGTACACCAGGCGCCCGCCCAGATAAGCAGCCAGGCCAATCAGCGCTGCGGTCAGCAGCGACAGATACAGGCCCCAACGCTCCATGCCCTGCTCCGGCCCCGCGTAGCGCAGCAGCCAGTTCAGCGACGCCAACGACAGCATCATCACCGCGATGATGGCATGGCACCAGGCGGTGATCTTGCGCCGGATGCTGCCAACGGTAAGCAGATCGACCAGCCCCGCCATGCTCGCCACCCAGCCACCGAATGCGCCAACGCCCGCCAGCCAGAGACTGGCTCGCGCCCAGAACGGATCGGCCAGCAGCAGATAGGCGATATCGGTCGCCACCAGACCCAGCAGCGCGGCTACCGGAAAGTGGATCATCATCGGGTGCAGCGGATGCCCGGCGATGGCGGCGCGACTGACGATAACTTCCTTTATTTCGGCCATCCCGGCCTCCCTGTACAGGTGAATGATGAGGTGAAACGGGCGCGTCATTGGCTGACACCCTGTTTCAAGTTGACCACGCTGACGCTGGCAGTTCCGTTTCTCGTTGCCTGCGAGGGGCCGCAATCGGCGCTCGATCCGGCCGGGCCGATGGCACGCGAGGTGGCAATGCTGTGGTGGGCAATGTGCGCCTTCGCCACCCTGGTGCTGATCGTGGTGACGGCCCTGTGGGTGCATGCCATGCGCCGCAACAGCCCAAAGATGGACGCCGCACGGGCACATCAGCTGACGCTGCGCTGGCTGGTCGGTGGCGGGCTGCTGCTGCCGACCTTGAGCGTGCTGCTCCTGTTGCTGTTCGGCATACCCATCGGCCATCGCATGCTGCCCTTGCCACTGGCGGGCGAGCAGCCCATGCGTATCGAGGTGGTTGGCCATCAATGGTGGTGGGAGGTGCGCTACCCGGACAGCGGCGTGGTTACCGCCAATCAGCTGCATCTGCCGGTAGGCCGGCCGGTGGACCTCGACGTCAGTAGCGCCGACGTCATCCACTCGTTCTGGGTCCCTCGCCTGGGCGGCAAGATCGACATGATCCCCGGCCGGGACAACCGCATCCGCCTGCAGGCCGATCAGGCCGGCACCTTTCGTGGCCAGTGCTCGGAGTTCTGCGGCACCCAGCACACGCACATGATTCTCGATGTGCAGGCTCACGAGGAGGAAGACTTCGCCAGTTGGCTGCAGGCACGCCGCGAGCAACAGGTCAGCGCCCTGCCCGGCCCGGCTGGCGACGTGTTCGCCGCGCGTTGCGGTCAGTGTCATCGCGTGGCGGGCGTCAGCGAAGGGAATCGCGCGCCGGACCTGAGCGATGTCGGCGCGCGATCGATGCTTGGCGCCGGCGTATTGAGCAATGAACCGGGCGCGCTGTTGCGCTGGCTGCAGGAGCACCAGCGGCTCAAACCCGGCAACGCCATGCCGCTGCATGACGATCTCGACCCCGACCACCTCAGCACCATCGCCGACTGGCTGGAGACCCTGCGCCCGTGACTACGCCAAGCAACGAACAGGTTGCCGCCCAGGAACAACTGCACGATCAGTTCAACGACGTATGGGGTAACCCGCGCGGCTGGAAGTCGCTGACCATCGTCAATCACACCACCGTCGGCATTCGCTTCATGCTCACCGGGCTGGGCTTCTTCCTGTTCGGTGGCCTGCTGGCGATGCTGGTGCGCACGCAGCTGGCGATACCCGGCTACGACTTTCTCGAGCCGGACGTTTACAACCAGGTCTTCACCATGCATGGCACGGTGATGATGTTTCTCTTCGCCGTGCCGATGATGGAAGGCCTGGCGGTCTACCTGATTCCGAAGATGCTCGGCGCGCGCGACCTGGTGTTTCCGCGCCTGTCGGCGCTGGGCTACTGGTGCTACCTGTTCGGTGGGTTGATCCTGTGCGCCAGTCTGCTGCTGGGTATCGCGCCCAAGGCTGGATGGTTCATGTACACGCCGCTGTCCAGCGCCGTGCATACGCCGGGGCCGAACTCGGATTTCTGGCTGATCGGCATCACCTTCGTGGAGATCTCGGCGGTGTCGGCCGGTGTCGAGCTGGTGGTGTCGATCCTGCGCACCCGCGCCGAAGGCATGTCGCTGAACAAGATGCCTATCTATGCCTGGTACATCCTGGTGATGGCCATGATGATCGTGGTCGGCTTCCCTCCGCTGATCCTCGGCAGCATCCTGCTGGAGCTGGAGCGCGCCGTTGGCCTGCCGTTCTTCGAGGTGGCGCGCGGCGGCGACCCGATTCTCTGGCAGCACCTGTTCTGGCTGTTCGGCCATCCCGAGGTGTACATCATCTTCCTGCCGGCGGCCGGTATCGTCTCGACCCTGTTGCCGGTGTTCTGCCAGCGGCCGCTGGTGGGCTACCGCTGGGTGGTGCTGGCGATCCTCACCACCGGTTTCATCAGCTTCGGTCTGTGGGTGCACCACATGTTCACCGTGGGTATTCCGCAGTTGGCGCAGGCGTTCTTCTCCGCGGCGAGCATGCTGGTGGCGATACCGACCGGTATCCAGGTGTTCGCCTGGATCGCCACGTTGTGGGTCGGCCGGCCGCTGTACCACGTGCCGATGCTGTGGCTTGTGGGGTTTCTGGTGATCTTCGTCTGCGGCGGGCTGACCGGCGTGATGCTGGCGCTGGTGCCCTTCGACTGGCAGGTGCATGACACCCACTTCGTGGTCGCGCACATGCACTACGTGCTGGTGGGCGGCATGTTCTTCCCGCTGCTGGCCGGAATCTATTACTGGCTGCCGCATTTTTCCGGACGCATGCCGTCGGTGCGCCTCGGCAAATGGGGCTTCTGGCTGGTATTCATCGGCTTCAACCTGACGTTCCTGATCATGCACTGGACCGGCCTGATGGGCATGCCGCGGCGTATCTACACCTACCAACCCGGCCTCGGCTGGGACCTGCCCAACCTGATCTCGTCGATCGGCAGCTTCATCATGGCCATCGGCATCGCCACGGTGCTGCTGGATATAGTCCTGCACTTTCGCTTCGGCCAGAAGGCCACCAAGAACCCCTGGAACGCTGACACCCTGGAGTGGAGCACGCACCTACCACCGAGCCCCTTCAACTTCGTCAGCCTGCCGCCGGTGCGCACCCGCCACCCCATGTGGGAGCTGCCAGACCTGGAGGAACGCATCGACCGTGGCGAATTCGCCTTGACCGTGATCGATCATGGGCGGCGGGAAACCTGGGGTATCGAACCGCTGACCGGCAAGATGCGCGAGATCATCCACCTGCCGGGCAACAGCTGGCTGCCGTTCGCGGCGGCGGCGTTCATCGCCATCACCTGCCTGGGCCTGCTCAGCAAGTTCTATTGGGTCGCCCTGGCGGCCAGCATCGTCGCCGTGCTGGTGCTGCTGCGCTGGAGCTGGGAGAACGGCGCGCACCCGCTGGCGGCACCGGATGCGCGAGTGCAACCGGGTGAGCCGCCACTGCATTCGCGCACCTGTGACGGGCCTGGACTGTGGGGCATGGGCGTGACCCTGCTGGCCAACGGTGCCTTGTATCTGTCGCTGCTGTTCGGCTGGTTCTATCTGTGGACGGTATCGCCGAACTGGCTGGTGCCGGACGATCCGGTAATCGATCAACGCCTGCTGCTGGCCAGCGCCGTGTTGCTGAGCATCGCCGTACTCTGGCAGCTCCCGGTATTGCGCCGTCTGCGTCAGGGCCAGGGCGAGCCCGCCGCGCTGATCACCTGTTTCAGTGGTGTAGCGCTGCTGGGTGCGCTGCATGCAGGACTGTTGCTCTGGGCGCTGTTGACGGGAGACCTGGCGCCACGCGCCACTGCGCATGATGCAGTGATCGTGGTGATGCTCGTCTACAGCCTGGTGCATGGGGTGCTGGCCAGCATTCTCAGCGCGTTGCAGGGGTTGCGCGTGCACTACGGCTATGTGTGCAAACGCACGCCCTACGAGCCGTTGGTGGTCGAACAACTCTGGCAATACAGCCTGGCCGTGATGTGGATCACCTACTGCAGCGTGGTGCTGTTCCCGCCCACCTTCGGAGGCGTGTGATGCAGCCTTTACGCTCCCCCTATAACCCGATCCATATCCCACTCGGGCTGGTGCTCTGGAGTATCTGGTTCGTCGTGCTGTACGGCGGATTGTCGGTTGGTTGCGCACTGGCGCCGCCTGATCCCGCACAGGGGCAATGGACCTGGCTGAATGCTCTGCTCGCTCTGCTGAGTCTGTTCACCATGGCGGCCCTGCTGGGTTTGGCCTGGCTGTTTCAGCGCGCCGCCAGAAACGAGCGCGAAGGTCAGTCTGCGCGCTTCGTGGCTCGCCTCGCGGCAGGTGTGAACCTGATCGGCGCCATCGCCACCGTCTTCGTCGCCCTGCCTACCTTGAGCCTGCCGCCATGCCTCTGATCCTACTCGCCCTTATCCTTCTGCCTGGCACCGCCGCCGCCCATGGTCTGCTCGACGGCCATCTGCATCTGAACGAGCGTGTACCGCTGCTACTCAGCGCTCTGCTGCTCGGCGCGGCCTGGTTGCTGTACATACTGGGTTGCCACAAGGTGCGCCCGCACGGACGCGAAGCGTTGTGGATGCACCTGGCCATGGTCCTCACGGTACTCGCCGTATTCGGCCCCATCGATGACTGGGCAGAGACCAGCACCAGCCTGCACATGGTCCAGCACATGCTGTTCATGATCGTCATCGCACCACTCTGGGCGCTGGCTCGACCATTGCCGCAATGGCGAGCAGTGCTTGGTGGCTGGATGGCGCCGGTGTCCAACGCGATTCTGCGCAGCGGTCGTTATCCGGTAGCCCTGGCGATGTTGCACGGCGCGATGATCTGGGTCTGGCACACCCCCAGCCTGTACATGCTGGCGCTGGACAACACCTGGTGGCACGCCATCGAGCATGCCTGTTTTCTGTTCAGCGCCTGGCTGTTCTGTTGGTCCTGTCTGCGCGCCAATCCACGGCAGGTGCCGCACGCGCTGATGGCCATTCTCCTGACACTGATGCACACCGGCCTGCTCGGCGCCCTGCTCACTTTCGGTAACACGACGTTCTATGGCGAGTCCCGCGACCTGGCCGACCAGCAACTGGCTGGCTTGTTGATGTGGGTGCCAGGCAGCCTGGTCTACCTCGCTGCTGCCGGCTGGATCAGCTGGCGTTGGCTGACACGGATCTGGCGTCGGCAGGCACGAGAAGGTACGGAGAACTCCCTGTAGCGCATCTTTCAGGCGCGCCAACCTCTTGTACAACTTGTATTCAGGTTTTCCGCTGATGGTCAGCGCTTCTGCCGAAACCATGTTGCAGATTTGGTTCAGAGTATTTTTTCTGTCAGTGCGAAGCAGTTGGCTTATTCCCAGCCGCAAGGTGCTGTGTTCAAACAATAAAGTCTTGAGTGCAGCAATCGAGTCGCGAACATCCTCCTGCAATCAACATTGCCAAGTTCACTTTGTATAACTCTGGTAGATGATGTCACTTTGAACTTTCTTTTTGCCAATCGTCCCAACCATTGGTATGCATTGAATACATGGTTATGGTTGATGAGTGTTCACAAGGAGAGACTCATGAAACATGACCTGGAAAATATCAGATCGGCGCTAGCCAACTACGAAGTTGATATGACGCCAAGACCGGACGGCAGCATTGTGCTTACCGTTGCTCATAACGAGCGACAGTTGGTGCGCGTCCTCGATGGAAGTTGTTCGACGCAAGAGTTCATTCGTCTTATTCATTTCGATATGGCTCTGGATGAGGATGCCTCATCAGTCAACGAGGCGGTAAAACACTGCAGTACTACCCAATTACCCACCTACTCGCGCGAGCCGCTTTTCCGCACGCGCTCCTCTCGCTTATGGGCCATGAGAAAGCTCGAAAAGAAATGAGGAGATACGCAAGTGCCCAGATGCAACGACTCAAGGACGGCTCGAAACCAGCCGGAAGATCTGTTGGGACGAATCAGGCGGCATATGCCCTATCGGCACCAGTTGATGTACGAGTGGCCCTATATGGCCGGCTCTACATGCCTGGTGGTGCTGCTGGTCTGGCAGCCCTTTCAACCGTCTGCGTTGGCGGTGATGCTGTCCCAGCCTCAACCGAAAGCTCAGACGATGCAGCGTTCTTTGCAGGAGATCGACTCGAACTGCTATCAGGTTCGCAGCGAAGACCTGAACGACCTGCACTGCGAAGACTGCAGCAAAGACACTGCCGCTGCTGGGCGGCCTGACCCAGGGTTCGAATTCAGCCGCTCTATTCTGACCTGCACAGACATACACCGTGACGCGCAATACGACAGCGACTCGGACAGACCTGACAACATGATGATCGAAGTGATCAAGTCCAATCACTCCTTCTAGCCGCCCTTGAGGCCCTCGGCTGGTATTTCCAGCCTTTATCCTGCCTTCACTTTTTCCGCATCCCGATTATCTGAGCGAATGATCGGGGTGGCTGTCGACATGCATGGACCTTATTGAAAGGAGGCATGTCATGCCGGATTCAGTCATTTACTTTTTCATTACAATTGCGGCCGCTATCGTTCTGCTACACCTGTGGGCGGTTATCAGTGTATTTCGTAGCGACAAGCATGTCGGGACGAAAACACTTTGGGCTCTGCTTATCTGGATATTCCCGATTATCGGGCTGGTTATCTGGGGTATTGCCGGGCCGCGTGGCCATGGTGATGGGCCAACTTCTCCTGAGCACAGCAAGTGATCAAAATGATCTTTTTCAATGCCTATAGGAAGTTGTTCGGCGTGCGAGTGCCGGCAAAGTAAAACCACCATTTATTGGCGTTCATGATTATTTTCTACAGTACTTATACAGCGAGGCATCGACATGTCAGAAGCGTATAACTATCTCGATCACATTACCGCTTACAGCAGTTGTGCCAACGCCTGCGAGCACTGTGCCTCGGCCTGCCTGAGCGAAGGCAATGCCGGGCATTATCGCTGCGTCGCGCTATGCCGTGATTGCGCCGACCTGTGCCGCCTGACGGCAACGCTGATGCTGCGCAACAGCCCTTACATCGCGGTGGCCAGCCAGCTGTGCAGAATCGCCTGCCTGGCCTGCGCCGAGGAATGCGTGCAGCACGTCAGCACGCATTGTCAGGAGTGCGCGCGAACCTGCCAGGTGTGTGCAGAAGAGCCATTACTGGAGCCAGCATGAAATCGGACAAAAGCACACGAACGCCAGTGGCGCGTTCCAGCGAGGCGCTACTGGACGACCCCGGTAACGAAGACCCCGGCTCGCAGCTCGATGCGCCAGTGCCGCTGCGTCCATCGACCAGGACGCAGCGCAAGAAAAGCCCCCGGCCAAGCGACGAAAAACCGCGCTAGGCCGGGCGTCGGTTCAGGCAGGAATGCTCTTGGCGCGCATCTCTCGCGCCCAGATACGGTGTTGCTTCAGCGCAGTCTCGAAACGCATGTACAGCGGATCGAAGCTATCGCCGCAGAGCATGCCGTCGTCCTCCTCCAGACCCAGCATCGCCGCAAGCTGAACCGCATCACCGCTGAGCGCCACGGGTTTGAGGTGCTTGTAGGCCTCCAGCAGGTAATGCTTGGCAACGCCATCGTCCTGCAGGGTCTTGAGCACGTACTCACCACCCGGCACGAACACCGCGTCGACGGTAATCGACGGCTCCGAAGCGAAGCTGCCATCGGGTTGCATGGGCTGGCCGTCAGAGTCCTTCAACGCCGCCGCTGAAGGCGCCAGGAGCTTGGCCACGGCACCGGCTGCTTCGAGCATCTTCTTCAGACTGCCGACCTCGTCAGCCTTGCAGCCGGGGGTAAGCAGGATAGCCACGCGCCGTCCGCGAATATCGCCAGGCAGCAGATTCATCTGGCTCAGCGCCGGGGAATCCTGGAGCTTACCCTCCATAGGCGAGGTCGAGGTGCTGTCCAGATCGATACCCAGATTCTCCGCCACGCGCAACGCCAGCAGCGGATCAATGTGGGCGAGGATTTCCTTGACCTGGCGCTCGCGAATGTACAGACGCTCGACTTTCGACAGCTCGAAGCTGTAGGCATCGACGATATGCTGCTGCTCGGCCTCGCTCATGCTGCGCCAGAACAGCGTGGCCTGGGAGAAGTGATCGGCGAAGCTGGCGGAGCGGACCCGTACCTTGTGCCCCTGCAGCGGCTCGGGATAGGAGCTGTAACCACCCCCGCTGGGTGCTGGCGGTGTCTCGCGCGGCCAGTTGCCGTCGATCGAGTTGGGCTCGTAAGAGGCGCGACCACGATTGATCTGCTGACGATGCGGCGCGTCACGCTGATTGTTGTGAAACGGACATAGCGGCCGATTGATCGGGATTTCGTTGAAATTGGGGCCGCCCAGACGCAGCAACTGGGTATCGGTGTAGGAAAACAGGCGCCCCTGCAGCAATGGGTCATTGCTGAAGTCGATGCCAGGCACCACATGCCCTACGTGAAAGGCTGCCTGCTCGGTCTCGGCGAAAAAGTTGTCCGGGTTGCGATTGAGTACCATGCGCCCGACCACGCGTACCGGCACCAGCTCTTCGGGTACCAGCTTGGTCGGATCGAGCAGGTCGAAACCAAAGCTCAGAGCGTCCTCCTCGTCCATCACCTGCAGGCCCAACTCCCATTCCGGGTAAAGGCCGCGCTCAATGTCTTCCCATAGGCCGCGTCGGTGAAAGTCCGGGTCCTTGCCGGCGAGTTTCTGCGCCTCATCCCATACCAGCGAGCAGACCCCGGCCTTGGGTCGCCAGTGAAACTTCACCAGCTTGCTCTGACCCTCGCCGTTGACCAGGCGAAAGCTGTGTACGCCAAAACCCTGCATCGAGCGATAGGCGATGGGAATGGCGCGGTCGGACATGGTCCACAGCACCATATGCGCCGATTCCGGCGTCAGCGAGACGAAGTCCCAGAAGGTGTCGTGGGCTGATGCGCCGGTGGGAATCTCGTTGTGCGGCTCGGGTTTGACCGCATGGACGAAGTCGGGGAACTTGATTGCGTCCTGGATGAAGAACACCGGCATGTTGTTGCCGACCAGATCGAAGTTACCCTCTTCGGTGTAGAACTTCACCGCGAAACCGCGCACGTCACGCACGGTATCGGCCGAGCCGCGCGGCCCCTGCACGGTGGAAAAGCGCACGAACACTGGCGTGCGCTTGCCGGCTTCGCCGAGAAAGGCAGCGCAGGTCAGGTCGTTGGCCGGCTCGGTCACCTCGAAATAGCCATGCGCTGCCGCGCCGCGGGCATGCACCACGCGCTCGGGAATGCGCTCGTGATCGAAGTGGGTGATCTTCTCGCGCATGATGAAATCTTCCATCAGCGTCGGGCCACGTTCGCCGCCGCGCAGGCTGTTCTGGTTGTCGGCGACGCGCGTGCCGGTGTTGGTGGTCAGCGCCTCCCCGGTGGCGTCCTCGCGGAAGCGCTCGAGTTGCTCGAGCTTGGCGTTGCTGTTGCTGCGGTCGAGCGTATCGCTGCCCGCCATCTGACTGTTTTCGGCGGTTTTCGGTTGCTTGCTCATGGGCTACTCCTGGCTATTGGAGGCGTGCGTATCGCGCGCTCGGTTATTCAGTGGCCATGTCGAACATGGCGGCCACGCAAGCGACGGGAAAGTCGCTCCGGGTAGTTTTTGAGACGGGCTGCGGCTGTTCCGTTCGACCTGAATTTTTCCCGAGAGACCGATGATGGCGGGCCGTTGCGCTTGGCGTAGCGCGGCAAATTTGTCCTGAACTTCGTCCTGGCTTGGCCCTTCTACCCCTGTGAACGCACATCCCAGGAGGAACCACCATGCATCCTTTGAAAACGCTGACCCTATTGGCCGCAGCAGCCTTCACCATCTGTGCCGTCACCAGCCTGCAGGCTGCCAGCCAGACGGAATCGATAAGCAGCGAAGACTTCGTCGAAGAGGCATCGGCAAAAGGCGTCGCCGAGATCGAAACGGCCAAACTGGCCCTGGAGAAATCGCAGAACGAAGCGGTCAAGGGCTTCGCGCAGATGATGATCGACGACCATCGTCGCGCGAATCAGCAGCTGGCCGAACTGGCCAAGAGCAAGGACCTGGAAGTCTCAGACGATGCCGAACTGATCAACCAGGCCAAGGCCCTGGTGCTCAAACTGCGCAGCGAAGACAGCTTCGACAAGGCCTATATGAACAATCAGGTGGTCGCTCACCGCGAGACCATCGAGTTGTTCCGTCGCGCCGTGAATGTGGATGACGAGGAGCTCGCCAGCTTCGCCCGCGAGACGCTGCCCAAGCTGGAGCAGCATCTGCAACGCGCTGAGCAGTTGAACGGTCAGTTGCCGGAAGAGTGATCGCTCGGCTTGCCGGGCTGCTGATGCAGCTCGGCAGCGCCTCGCCAATCAGCCCTGACGCAGTCGTTCGTAGTAGTAAGGCAACTGCATCAGGGCGTAGCGTGCCGTTTCCTCACGTACCTGGTTTCGGCCTCCGCTGAACTTCACCGTTTCACTGACGATGCCCTGGTGCTGCTTCAGGCGAATGGCGCAGGCGATGCACTGCACGCCGTCCATCTCTCCCTCTGCCTGCGCCAGACCAGTGTTGGCCAGAGCGATATCGGCGTCGCTGCGCAGCAATGCGCCCAGTGCCATCTCCCGCGCTACCTCCTCGCTGGTCAGGCCGAAACGCTCGATGGTATCGGCGCTGACGCCAAGGCAGCGCTGCTTGGCCTGCGGCGAATAGGTGACGAACGCGCAGTCGAGCACCTTGCCACTACCGGGCACATCCGCCACCAGCGAGCTGATCAGCCCCGCTGTGCATGACTCGGCGGTGGCCAGGCGCAGTTTGTACTTGCTGAGAAAATTCACCACCTGTTCGACGTTTTGCATCTGTCATTTCCTCGCAACGGTCTGATTGCTCTGTGAAAGCGGCCGAAAGGGCTGCGTTCAACTTTTTACGTTGCCTTTGCCCGGTGAAAAAAAGGTCGAACCTTTGTTCGCTTCGCCCCGTCAGCTCAAGGGTAAGGGGGAGATCGCGCAATCGTTCACCGCACTCCTCCACAGGCCCTCGCCCACAAGGCGAGTCGTCCTCAGGTCCAACCCCTATGGAGAGAGACATGGCAAGCGCTGCAGCCTCCGCACACATCCAAGCCACACCCACCCTTTGCGCCGCAGCCAAGCCTCCCTTGCAGATGCACAGCGAGCATCCGCAGCGCAAGCGCGTGCTGTTCGTCACCTCGGAGTTCGCTGATCTGATCAAGTGCGGCGGGCTCGGCGATGTCTCTGCCGCATTACCCCGCGCGCTGTCGCCGCAACACGACATTCGCCTGCTGATCCCCGGCTACCGGCAAGTGGTGGAAAGCGGCCGACCGATCCGCATCGTCGGGCAGTTGCCTGGCCTGGCCGCGTTGCCACCTTGTCAGATCGGGCGTATGGATCTGGCCGATGGATTGATCGTCTACGTACTGCTCAACCCGGCGCTGTACGAACGTGATGGCTCACCTTATGTCGATGATCAGGGCCGCGACTGGGCCGACAACCATATTCGCTTCGCCCGCCTTGGCCTGGCCGCCGCAGAAATCGCCACGGGTGATGCCGGCATCCAGTGGCGTCCGGAGCTGGTGCACGCCAATGACTGGCCAGCCGCCATGGCGCCGGCCTACATGGCCTGGCGTCAAGCCAGTACGCCGTCCCTGCTGACCATCCATAACCTGGCCTATCAGGGCCTATGCGACATGCGCTGCGCCAGCGAGCTGGCGATACCGGAGTCGGCTTGCGGCGTCGATGGCCTGGAGTTCTACGGCCAGTTGTCGTTTCTCAAGGCGGGTATCGCCTACGCGCAGCATGTAACCACCGTGAGCCGCCGCTATGCCCGTGAAATTACCACGCCGGAACAAGGCTGCGGCCTCGATGGCCTGCTGCGGGCCAAGGTACAGATCGATCAGCTCAGCGGTATCGCCAATGGCATCGACGAAAGCTGGCACCCCGAGAGCGATCCGCACCTGCTGCAGGGATTCAGCGCTGGCGACTGGGCCGGCAAGCGAGCCAACGCCGCGTATGTCCAGCAATGGCTGGGCCTCGATGACGACGGGCCGCTGTTCGCCGTGGTATCGCGTCTGGTGCAGCAGAAAGGTATAGATCTGACCCTGCAGGTTGCCGAGCACAT
The DNA here is from genome assembly GCF_017167985.1 of Ectopseudomonas toyotomiensis. NCBI lineage: Bacteria > Pseudomonadati > Pseudomonadota > Gammaproteobacteria > Pseudomonadales > Pseudomonadaceae > Ectopseudomonas > Ectopseudomonas toyotomiensis. Next base: position 4,810,940 of record NZ_CP070505.1, read on the forward strand.
CGTCGCGCGGGGCGGCCGCATCGGTGTGATCGGCCAGGGCGAGCCGGCGCTGGAGGCCGCCATGGCGGAGCTGGGACGACGCCATCCGGGGCGCATTGGCGTACATATTGGTTTCGATGAAAGCGATGCCAGGCGCCTGTATGCCGGTAGCGACTTCCTGCTCATGCCTTCGCGCTTCGAGCCCTGTGGCCTGAGCCAGATGTACGCCCAGCGCTACGCCTCGCTACCCATCGCCCGTTGTACGGGCGGCCTGGCCGACACCATCGAAGATGGCGTCAACGGTTTTCTCTTCGACGCGCCCAGGGCCGACGCCTATCGCCAGGCCATCGACCGCGCGCTGCAGGTCTTCGACCATCCCGAACTGCTGGAAGCCATGCGCTGTCAGGCAATGAGCGCCCCGCTCTACTGGCACCAGTCGGTGCAACCGTATGATCGCCTTTTTCAACGCCTGCTGAGCCAGGCCACTGCCTATCGAGCGCTGCGTTGATGTACAGCCATGGAGCCCGGCCAATGGCCGATGGACGTGTGCGCTTCGCCCTCTGGGCACCCAGTAGCCGCCAGGTGGAACTGGAGCTACAGGGCGGTGGCGTGCATCCGATGCAGGCGCAGGAGGAAGGCTGGTTCGTTGCGCTGATCGAGTGTCCGGCCGATACCGCCTATCGCTACCGTATCGACGGACAGTGGCCAGTGCCGGACCCGGCATCGCGCCGCCAGGTCGAGGACGTACATGGCTTCAGCCAGGTCATCGATCACTCGTCCTTTATCTGGCATCACCGCGACTGGAATGGCCGGCCCTGGCACGAGACGGTGCTGTACGAACTGCACGTCGGCCTGTTCGGTGGTTTCCAGCAGGTCATCGAGCACCTGCCGCACCTGGCAGATCTGGGCATTACCGCCTTGCAGCTGATGCCGCTCAATGCCTTCTCCGGGACGCGCAACTGGGGCTATGACGGTGTGCTGCCGTTTGCGCCGGCCAACGCCTACGGCACGCCCGATGAACTCAAGCAACTGATCGACAGCGCCCATGCCTATGGCCTGATGGTATTTGTCGATGTGGTCTACAACCACTTCGGCCCGGACGGCAATTATCTGGGCGTGTACGCGCGGCAGTTCTTCCACGAAGAGCGCATCACGCCCTGGGGCGCAGCCATCGATTTCAGCCGCCCACAGGTGCGCGACTTCTTCTGCGAAAACGCGCTGATGTGGTTGCTGGACTATCGCGTCGACGGTTTGCGTCTGGACGCCGTGCACGCCATCGACGATGACGACTTTCTCAAGGAGCTGGCGGCGCGGGTGCGCTCGGCGCTGCCGCAACAACGCCAGGTGCACCTGGTGCTGGAGAACGAGCACAACGCCGCGCACCTGCTACGTGATGGCTTCGATGCGCAGTGGAACGACGACGGCCACAACACTCTGCATGCGCTGCTCACCTTCGAGAACGAGAGCTACTACGCCGACTACGCCCAGGCGCCAACGCGCAAGCTGGCCACCTGCCTGGAGCAGGGTTTCGTTTACCAGGGCCAGGCCAATCGCCATGGCCAGCCGCGCGGCGAGCCCAGCGCCGATCTGCCGCCGCATGCCTTCGTGCTGTTTCTGCAGAACCATGACCAGGTGGGTAACCGCGCCTTTGGCGAGCGCCTGACGCTGCTGGCCGACGTCGACGCGCTGAAAGCCGCTACCGTGCTCCTGCTGCTGTGCCCGATGGTGCCGCTGCTGTTCATGGGTGAGGAATGGGGCAGCAAGCGGCCGTTTCTGTTCTTCACCGATTACCACCACGAGCTGGCCAATGCCGTGCGCGAAGGCCGGCGCAACGAGTTCGCCGATTTTTCCCAATTCAACTCGGCGCAAAGCCGCGAGGCCATTGCCGACCCCAATGCCGAGGCCAGCTTCCAGCGCTCGCAACCGGATCTCGCGCCGGCCCTGGAGCCCGAACAACGCGAGTGGCTGGCCTTCTATCGCGGCTTGTTGCAGGTGCGCCACAGCCGACTGCTGCAGGGCTTGCAGGAGGCACGCAGCCTCGGTGCGCAAGTGCTCGGCGACGGCGCCGTGCTGGCGCGCTGGCGACTGGGTAACGGCCCGGCGCTTAGTATCGCCATCAACCTGGGTACCAGCGCCGTGTCCCTGCCAGCAGAGGCCATCCACGGCGAACGGCTGTACACCTTGCGTATCGACGACGCCGACCTGCGTCAGGCGCAATTGCCGCCGCGCAGTGCCCTGGTCACCCTGGAGCCCGCCCGATGAGTGATCAACTACTGGCCGAACTGACGCAGGCCGCGGATCTGAGCATCGACTGGGTCGATGCCTACGGCCAGCCGCAGCGCGTAACGCCGGAAGCGCAACGCAACCTGTTGGAGGCGCTCGGTTATCCGGCGCAAAGCCCTGAACAAATACGCGAAAGCCTGACCTCGCTGGTGCACCGTCAGCATGTGCCGGAAGATTCCGCCCTGCTGCTTCAGGACCAAGGTCAGCCACTGGCCCTGACCCTCTACCCTGCGGAGAGCCTTTATCGGCTCACCGACGAGCAGGGCAATATCAGCGAGGGTCGGCTTGACCGCGATGGCCATTTGCCGGCGCAGCAGCAGCCTGGCTATTACCAGCTGGAGATTCGCGATACCCAGCATGCGTTCGCCGTGGCCCCCGCCACCTGCATGTCGGTGCAGGAGCTATGTGGCAAGCCGCGCATCTGGGGGCTGACTGCCCAGCTCTACGGCTTGCGCCGCACCGGCGACGGCGGCCTGGGCGATACCCTGGCGGTGGCGGATCTGGCCCGGCATGCCGCCAATCACGGTGCCGATGCCATCGGCCTGAGCCCGGTACATGCACAATTCAGCGCCGACTTGCGCAGCTACGGCCCCTACTCGCCATCCAGCCGGCTGTTCTTCAACACCCTGTACGCCGCCCCGGTCACCCTGCTCGGCGAGGAACGGGTCGAACGCGCGATTCAGGTTGCAGGTCTGCACAGCGAGATGACCCGGCTGGAGTCGCTGGAGCTGATCGACTGGCCGGCCGTGGCCGCTACTCGGCAGCGCCTGATGCGCCAGTTGTACGCGGAGTTCTGCAATGACTCCGGCCAGTTGCAGGAGCGTTTCGACGCTTTTCGCACCGCCGGGGGTGATGCGCTGCAGCAGCATTGCTGTTTCGAGGCCATCCATGCACAGCGCCTGCGCGAAGGAGCCAGCGGCGACTGGCGCACCTGGCCGGAGGCCCTGCGCAGCCCAAATCAGGGCGCAGTGACCCGCTTCGCCATCGAACATGCTGACGAGCTGGGCTTTCATGCCTTCTGCCAATGGCTGATCGCCCATGGTCTGGAAACGGCGCAGGCCACCGCCAGCGGCGCAGGCATGGGCATCGGCCTGATCGCCGACCTGGCGGTGGGCGCCGATTGCGCCGGCAGTCAGGCCTGGTCGCGTCAGGACGAACTGCTGCCACGGGTCACCGTCGGTGCGCCGCCGGATGTGCTCAATCGTCAGGGGCAGAACTGGGGCGTGGCCGCATTCTCGCCGCAAGGCCTGCGTCAGCACGGCTTTCGCGCCTATATCGAGATGCTCCAGGCCAACCTGGCGCATGCCGGCGGCATTCGCATCGACCATGTGATGGGCCTGCAGCGCCTGTGGGTGATCCCGCAAGGCGCGGAGTCGCAACACGGCGCCTACCTGCGCTACCCGCTTGATGACCTGCTGCGCTTGCTGTCTTTGGAGTCGCATCGCCATCGTGCCCTGGTGATTGGCGAAGACCTCGGCACTGTGCCCGAGGGGCTGCGCGACAAGCTCGCCGCACGCAATATCCTCGGCACCCGCGTGCTGCTGTTCGAGCAGGACGACCTCGGCTTCGTCCCGGCCGAGCGCTGGCCAGGCAATGCCCTGGCGACCACCACCACCCATGACCTGCCGACGATCAAGGGCTGGCTCGCCGGCCGCGATCTGGAATGGCGAGTGCGCGCAGGCCAGCGCGACGCCGAGCTGCTGGAGGGCGATCACGCCGAGCGTGCCGGTGAGCGCGTGGCGCTACGCCAACTGCTGGAACGCCAAGGCATGGTGAGCGGCGGTGATGACGATGCCTGTCTGCAAGCCTGCATCGAACACGTCGGCCGTACCCCGGCGCCGCTGGCGCTGCTGCCACTGGAGGACGCCTGCGGCCTGGAGCAGCAGCCCAACCTGCCCGGTCCGGGCGATATTCACCCGAACTGGCGACGGCGCTACCCGCTGGCGGTCAGCGAACTGCTGGAACAGCCCGCCACCAGCGAGCGTCTGACTACCCTGGACGGCGCACGCCGGGAGGCTGGCCATGACTGAGCTGCGCGCCACGCTGCGTCTGCAGCTGCACAAGGACTTCACCCTGCGCGACGCGGCAGCGCAGGTACCCTACCTGGCGCAGCTGGGTATCAGCCACCTGTACGCCTCGCCAATTCTTACCGCCCGCCCCGGCTCGCAACATGGCTACGACGTGATCGATCCGAGCAGGGTCAACCCCGAGCTGGGCGGCGAAGAAGCCCTGGTGCGACTGGTAAACATCCTGCGCGCCCATGACATGGGGCTGATCCTGGATATCGTGCCCAACCACATGGCCGTGGGCGGCGACGGCAATCCCTGGTGGCTGGACGTAATGGAATGGGGGCAAGGAAGCCCTTACGCGGCCTTCTTCGACATCCAGTGGCAATCCCATGACCCCTTGCTCAGCGGCCAGTTACTGGTGCCCTTTCTGCGCAGCGACTACGGCGAGGCGCTGCGTGACCGCACGCTGGAGCTGGTGTTCGATGCCGAGCGCGGGCGCTTCCATGCGCAGCACTTCGAACACCGCCTGCCACTGACACCGCCCAGTTACGCCAACATCCTGCGCGCCAGTGAGGATGCCGTGCTGCGTGAGCTGGGCCAGCGTTTCGCCCGCCTGGGCAGCGCTGGCGACAGCCGCACACAGGCCGAACAGCTGTGCGCAGAACTGGCCACTCAGGCGAACAAGGTGCCCCCACTGCTCGGCCGTTTTCAGGGCCGCGACGAAGCGGCGCAGCAGCGCCTGCACGCGCTGCTCGAGCGCCAGCACTACCGCGTGGCCAGTTGGCGTACCGCAGCGGACGACATCAACTGGCGGCGCTTCTTCGATATCAACGAGCTGGGCGCGCTGCGCGTCGAGCATCGGCAGGTGTTCGAACAGACCCACGCCAAGGTCTTCCAGCTAATCGAACGCGGCCTGATCGACGGCCTGCGCATCGACCATATCGACGGTCTGGCCAACCCGCGCGCCTATTGCAGCCGTCTGCGTCGTCGTGTCCGGCAGTTGCGCGGTGACGCGCCCTTCCCCATTTTCGTGGAGAAGATCCTCGGCGCGGGTGAACACCTGCCGCAGGAGTGGCCGGTGGACGGCGGTACCGGCTACGAATTCATGAATCAGGTGTCGCTGCTGCAACACGATCCACACGGTGAGCTGCCGCTCAGCGAACTGTGGCAAGCGCTCAGCCGCCGGCCGACGGCCTTCGAGGACGAGATTCAGCAGGCGCGCCGTCTGGTGCTGGAAGGCTCTCTGGCCGGTGATCTGGAGGAAGTCGCCCAGCGCCTGCTGCACGTTGCCCGCCACGACATCGCCACGCGCGACCTGACCCTCGGCGCCATCCGCCGCGCGCTGCGCGAGCTGATCGTGCACTTTCCGGTGTACCGCACCTATGCCCAGGCCTGTGGTCGCTCACAGCAGGATCGGCGCTTCTTCCAGCAGGCGCTGGATGGCGCGCGGCAAACCCTGGCCGAGGCCGACTGGCCCCTGCTGCCGCATCTCGACGACTGGCTTGGCGGCGCCTTCCTGCGTGCACTGCCGCCCGGCCGTGCGCGGCGTCTGCGTGCCCAGGCGCTGACGCGCTTCCAGCAGCTGACTTCGCCAGTGGCTGCCAAGGCCGTGGAAGATACCGCGCTGTATCGCACCGGCGTGCTGCTGTCGCGCTATGACGTGGGCTTCGATGCCGAGCATTTCAGTGCCAGCATCGAGCGTTTTCACCAGGCCTGCGCCGAGCGTGCGGACCACCACCCGCTCAACCTGCTGGCCACCGCCACCCATGATCACAAGCGCGGCGAAGACTGCCGCGCGCGTCTGGCGGTGCTGAGCGAGCGCGCCGCCTGGTACGCCGAGCGTGTCCGGCATTGGCAGCACCTCGCTCAACCGCTGCGCAGTAGTCAGCTGCAACAGGCGCCGGACGGTGGTGAAGAGGCGATTCTCTATCAGGCGCTGATCGGCAGCTGGCCGCTGGGACTGCAGGCGGACGATGCCGCAGGCCTGGATGCCTACCTGCAACGCCTGCTCGGCTGGCAACGCAAGGCGCTGCGCGAGGCCAAGCTCAACAGCGCCTGGAGTGCGCCGAACGAAGCACACGAGGCCGCTTGCGCCGACTTTCTGCGGCGCCTGCTGTGTGAGCCAGCGGGGATGGCGTTGCGCACCGAGCTGGCTGCGAGCGTCGCGGCAATAGCCCCTGCCGGCGCCTTGAACAGCCTGGTGCAATGTCTGCTGCGTATGACCACACCAGGCGTGCCTGATCTTTACCAGGGCTGCGAGTTCTGGGATTTCAGCCTGGTCGACCCGGATAACCGCCGCCCGGTGGACTTCGCCGCGCGACAGGCCGCATTACAGGCCGGGGACGCGCCAGCGGCGATGCTGGCCAGCTGGCAGGACGGGCGCATCAAGCAATGGCTGATCCAGCAAGTGCTGGCGATTCGTGCGGCGCATCCCTCGTTGTTCAGCCAGGGCAGTTACCAGCCCCTGGCTGTCACGGGCAGACACGCCGCCCAGGTGCTCGCCTTCCTGCGTAGTCACGGTGGCGAGCACCTGCTGGTGATCGTGCCGCGCCTGACCGCCGGCCTGCTCGCAGAACACGACCGGCCCCATGTACCCGCACAGCGCTGGGGCGACACCACCGTGGTGCTGCCGGGCGAACTGAGCGACGGACATGTCACCGGCCTGCTCACCCCCTGCCAGGTCCCAACGGACAAGGGCGTGCCACTTACCGACGCGCTGGCCGAGTTGCCGATCAATCTGCTTCGCCTTACCTCTTGATCATAGGAGTCACGCCATGAATATCGATGAGCAGCGCATACGTGAGTTTGCCTTTCAGATCTGGGAATCCGAGGGCCGCCCCCATGGCCAGCACGAGCGGCACTGGAAGATGGCCAGCAAGCTGGCCGAAGCCGAGGCGCAAGCCCAGGCCACACCCAAACCACGGCGCATCAGCAAACCCAAAACGGTGCCGCTGAGCGAAGCCGAACAGCCGGCGCTGCTGAAGAAACCCCGTGCCCCGCGCACGCCCAAGCCGCCGAAAGCCTGAGGTCACCACCATGCGCAAACATCAGCGCTCACGCGTTACCGAGGGCACACCATTTCCGCTCGGCGCCAGTTGGGATGGGCTTGGCGTCAACTTTGCCCTGTTCTCGGCGCATGCCACGCGGGTCGAACTGTGCCTGTTCGACGAGCGCGGCGAGACCGAAATCGAACGCATCGAACTGCCGGAATACACCGACGAGATCTGGCACGGCTACCTGCCGGACGCACGTCCCGGGCAGGTCTATGGTTACCGCGTGTACGGTCCCTACGAGCCCGAAGCCGGGCACCGTTTCAACCCCAACAAGCTGTTGATTGATCCCTACGCCAAGCAGCTGGTGGGCAAGCTGCAATGGTCGGAGGCGCTATTCGGCTACACCATTGGCGACCCAGCCGGCGACCTGAGCTTCGATGAGCGTGACAGCGCGCCGTTCGTGCCCAAGTGCAAGGTCATCGACCCCGCCTTCACCTGGGGTGAACAACCCAGCCTGCGCACGCCCTGGGATCGCACGGTGATCTACGAAACGCACCTGCGCGGCATCAGCATGCGTCATCCGGCTGTGCCCGAGCGCCAGCGTGGCACCTGCGCCGGGCTGACCAACCCCGAACTGTTGCGGCATATCCGCGAGCTGGGCGTCTCCAGCGTCGAATTGCTGCCGGTGCATGCCTTCGTCAACGACCAGCATCTGCTGGAAAAGGGCATGAACAACTACTGGGGCTACAACAGCATCGGCTTCTTCGCCCCGCACCCGGCCTACCTCGCCAGCGGTCGTATCAGCGAATTCAAGGAGATGGTCGCGCACCTGCACAAAGCCGGCCTGGAGCTGATTCTCGATGTGGTCTACAACCACACCGCCGAGGGCAACGAGCGCGGCCCGACGCTGTCCATGCGCGGCATCGACAACGCCAGCTACTACCGCCTGCTGCCGGACGAACGCCGTTACTACATCAACGACTCCGGTACCGGCAATACGCTGGATCTGAGCCATCCCTGCGTGCTGCAGATGGTTACCGACTCGTTGCGCTACTGGGCTACCGAGATGCGCGTGGATGGCTTTCGCTTCGACCTGGCGACCATTCTCGGGCGCTATGCCGATGGCTTCAACGAGCGCCACAGCTTTCTCGTCGCCTGCCGTCAGGACCCGGTACTGAGCAAGGTCAAGCTGATCGCCGAGCCCTGGGACTGTGGGCCCGGCGGCTATCAGGTCGGTGGCTTTCCGCCGGGCTGGGCCGAGTGGAACGACAAGTTTCGCGACAACGTGCGCGCCTACTGGAAGGGCGATCGCGGCGAGCTCGGCGAACTGGCAAGACGCTTGACCGCCTCGGGCGATCTGTACAACCAGCGCGGACGAAGGCCATTCGCCTCGGTCAATTTCATCACCGCACATGACGGTTTCACCTTGCGCGACGTGGTGTCCTACGACCACAAGCACAACGAGGCCAACGACGAGAACAACCAGGACGGTACCGACCGCAACATTTCCTGGAACCACGGCTGCGAAGGCGCCACCGACGACCCGTCGATCCGCCGCCTGCGCGTGCAGCAGATGCGCAATATGCTGGCCACCCTGCTGTTCGCCCAGGGCACACCGATGCTGGTGGCCGGCGACGAGTTCGGCCGCACCCAGCACGGCAACAACAACGCCTACTGCCAGGATAACGAGCTGAGCTGGGTGGACTGGACACTCGACGACGAAGGCCGCGAGCTGCTCGCCTTCTGCCAGCATCTGATCGCCCTGCGCCGAAGTTACCCGATCCTGCGCCGCCAGCGTTTTCTGGTGGGGCATTACAACGAGGAGCTGGACGTCAAGGACGTCACCTGGCTGGCACCGGAAGGCGGCGAGATGAACGAGGACCACTGGCACGACGAGGAAGCGCGCTGCATGGGCATGCTCATGGACGGCCGCGCGCAGCCATCGGGCGTCAAGCGCAGCGGCGCCGACGCCACCCTGCTCTTGCTCCTCAACGCGGGCCACCAGCCCTGCGAGTTCCAACTGCCCGAAGTGCACGGCGGGCGCCACTGGCTGTGCCTGGTCGATACGCATACCGCGCAAACAGTGCCAAGCCCGTTGCAGCACGCTGCGATAGAGCTGGCCGGGCGCTCGCTGCAGCTGCTGGAGTTGCTGCGCTAGCAGGCGCAAAAAAAAAGCCTGAACCCAGCCTTTGTCTGCCAACTCGAAAACTAGGATGAGAAAAAGTTCTAGAAGCGGCGCCGTGCACGGCGCATCAGCCTGACAGAGAAATAGCGAACCTACGCAAACCGGCCGCCTGGCTGGTAAAGGGAGCCCGTGATGACAACCGAAGTACTCAATGCCGACCGTGATAGCTGCCGGGATCAGGTCGACATGCTCGCTCATGCGGTGGGCGACCTGTGAGCGAGCGCAGCCGACAATGAACAGCACCATTGCCAAGCCGGAGGTAATCATCGACCGCGTGACACCGATGAAATGTCTGCGCGTGTTGACGATCAACACGCACAAGGGTTTTACCGCACTCAACCGTCGCTTCATCCTCCCCGAATTGCGCAGCGCGGTGCAGGCCACCGGGGCCGACCTGGTGTTCCTGCAGGAGGTGCTCGGCAACCATGCCCTGCATGCCAAGCGCTTCCACGACTGGCCCAGCGTGCCGCAGTACGAATTTCTCGCCGACAGCATGTGGCCGCAGTTCGCCTACGGGCGCAACGCCGTGTACCCGGCGGGCGATCACGGCAACGCCCTGCTCTCGCGCTTTCCCATCCTCGAGTATCACAACCTCGACGTGACGGTCAGCGGCACCGAGCAGCGCGGCCTGCTGCATTGCCGCCTCGACGTACCAGGGCAGGACGCCGTACATGCGGTGTGCGTACACCTCGGTTTGCGTGAGGCGCATCGTCGTCAGCAGATGGGCTTGTTGCTGGATTTGCTGGCGACCTTCGAACCCGGTGCGCCGGTAATCGTCGCCGGCGATTTCAACGACTGGCGTCTGCGCGCGGACGATCTGTTGGCACCGCATGGCCTGCGCGAGGCGTTCGAGCATCGCCACGGCAAGCCTGCGCGCAGTTTTCCGGCCCGCATGCCGCTGCTGCGCCTGGATCGCATCTACACCCGCAATGCCACGGCATACCAGCCGCAGGTGTTGTCCACCCGGCCCTGGTCGCACCTCTCCGACCACGCGCCACTCGCTGCGGAGATTCACCTGTGAGCGGCATATGGCGAGACGGTAACCAGCTGCGCCTGCTGATCAATGGCGAAGACTATTATCCGCGGGTGTTCGAATGCATTCGCGCGGCGCGCATCGAAGTGCTGCTGGAAACCTTCATCATTCGTGAGGACAAGGTCGGCCTCGAACTGCAACAGGTGCTGATCGAGGCCGCGCGGCGTGGCGTGCGCGTGGTCATCGCCGTGGACGGCTACGGCACCGCCGACCTGCAGCATGAGTACGTCGCAGCGCTGACCCGCGAGGGGGTGAAGATCCATGTCTTCGATCCCAGCCCCCGGCGCTTTGGCATGCGTACCAACCTGTTCCGCCGCCTTCATCGCAAGCTGGTTGTGATCGACGGCCAGTGCGCCTTCGTCGGCGGCATCAACTATTCGGCCGACCATCTCGGCGACTTCGGCGAGATGGCCAAGCAGGACTATGCCGTGGAGGTGAGCGGCCCGATCGTCAGCGACTTGCACGTGGCCATGTTGCGCTTGCTACGCCCGGCGTTCAGCGAGCCGAGTCCGGCGCAACCCTCCAGAGAGCCGGTGGGCGATGCGCGGGTGATGCTGCTGGAGCGCGACAACGAGCGCCACACCACCGATATCGAAGACGAACACCTGCGCGCCTTCGAAGCGGCGCGCAAGCGCCTGGTGATCGCCAACGCCTATTTCTTCCCCGGCTATCGTGTGCTGCGCGCCTTGCGCAACGCGGCGCAGCGCGGCGTACAGGTGACCTTGATCCTGCAGGGCCAGCCGGACATGCGCTGGGTCCAGGCCTTTTCCCGCCTGCTCTACAACTACCTGCTGCGCCACGGTGTAGTGGTCTACGAATACTGCCAGCGCCCGCTGCACGGCAAGGTGGCACTGGTGGATGACGAATGGTCCACGGTCGGTTCGAGCAATCTCGACCCGCTGAGCCTGGCATTGAATCTGGAGGCCAATCTGGTGATCCGTGACCGGGCCTTCAACCATTACCTGCATGAGCACCTGCTAGCGCTGTCTAGCGAACACTGCAAGCGCATCGAACTGGAGCGGGTGATACGCGGCTACTGGTGGCGCGCACCGCTGGTGTTCCTGTGCTTTCACTTTCTGCGCCGCTTCCCGGCCATCGCCGGCTGGCTGCCGGCGCACCGCAAGAACCTGAAGCCGCTGGAGCCAATCGACAAGGCCAGCGGTTACGAAGAGGAAAAGACTGGATGAATGCCGCTCCCACCAACCCCTGGATGCGCTGGGGCAAACGCGCACTCACCCTGTTCTTTGTCCTGGCCGTACCAGCCCTGCTGTACATGCTGGCGCGCAACCTGGACTGGGGCGAAGTGCGCCAGGCGCTCAGTGATTACAGCTTGCAAACCCTGCTGGTGGGCGCGCTGATCGCCTGCGCCAGCTATCTGGTATTTGGCTGCTACGACCTGCTGGGCCGCCATTACAGTCGCCATCACCTGCCGGCACGCCAGGTCCTGCCGGTGGCGATGGTCTGCTACGCCTTCAACCTCAACTTCACCACCTGGATCGGCGGTGTGGCCATGCGTTACCGCCTGTACATGCGCCTGGGCCTTAGCGCCTCGACGGTGACGCGCATCCTCAGCCTCAGCCTGCTGACCAACTGGACCGGCTACATGGCACTGGCTGGGGTGATCTTCTCCCTGCGCCTGGTGCAGTTGCCCGACAACTGGGGCTTGGGCGTCACCGGCCTGCAATTGGTGGGGTTCGCGCTGCTGGGAGTGGTCAGTGCCTATATCGGCATCTGCGCTTTCGCGCGGCAACGCGTGTGGCACCTGCGCGAGCGTTCGATCACCCTGCCTTCGTTGCGCATGGCGGTGATGCAGATAGTCCTGGGCGCGAGCAACTGGGCGTTGATGGCGGCCCTGATCTTCTGGCTGCTACCCGAGGGCGCCGCCTATACCTCGGTGCTCGGGGTGCTGCTGATCAGCTGCATGGCGGCGGTGGTGGCGCACATCCCCGCCGGGCTGGGCGTGCTCGAGGCGGTGTTTCTCGCCCTGCTGCAGCATCAATACAGCCAGGCCAGCCTGATCGCCGCCCTGCTCGCCTATCGCGTGCTCTATTACCTGCTGCCGCTGCTCCTGGCCAGCGCTACCTACCTGCTGCTGGAAAAGCGCGCGAAAACGCTGCGCAAGCGTGGTGAACAAGGTGTAGAGACCCAGCCCGGCTAACGAGGCCAAACAACCTATTGACGCGGGGTGCGCCATGCGCACCGGCTGCACAAGGCACCGGGGCCGGTGCACGCAGCGCACCGCTACGGGCAACCACCCGGCGGATGGTGGGAACTCACAAGCGCGTTACGCAGGTCTATCTCACATCATTCAGCAAAACCGGAGGCATACCATGGCCAAGCCACTGCATCTGATCAGCTACATCCTGCACAACCAGCCGCACAGCGTCGAAGTCGAGTCGGACCGCGAACAGCTCACGCCGGACCAGGCACGCTTCTACCTCAGTGCCCTGCACACCTTCGAATGGCCCAACGAGTTCACCGACGTGCAGGTCACGCGCATCCTGCATCCGAAGAAAGGCGGCGGCACGCCGGCGCACCGCGTACAGCGCTGAAAGCCTGTTCAACCTCTTGCAGTGTCTCGCTGCAAGAGGTTGAACAGGCCGCGCCTAGTCTCCCTCACGCCGCGGCAGCGGCACCTGCCAGATATCCCGGGCGTATTCGGTGATGGTGCGATCGGATGAAAACCAGCCCATGCGCGCGGTATTCAGAACCGCCGAACGCCACCACTGCTCAGGCCGCTGCCAGCGTTGATCGACCTGGCGCTGCGCCTTCCAATAGGCATCGAAATCGGCGCAGACCATGAAATGGTCCTCGTACAGCAGCGAATCCACCAGGCCCACATAGCGCGCTGGATCGTCTGGGGAGAACACTCCGCCGCGAATGGCGCCGAGCGCGGCCTCCAGACGTTCCGAATCCGCCACCACATCGCTCATCTCCAGGCCCAGGCGCCGCCGGGCGGCAACCTGCTGGGCGGTCATGCCGAAGATGAACATGTGATCTTCGCCAACCTGCTCGCACATTTCCACGTTGGCGCCGTCCAGCGTGCCGATGGTCAACGCGCCATTGAGGGCGAACTTCATATTGCTGGTACCGGAAGCTTCCAGCCCAGCGGTGGAGATCTGCTCGGAAAGGTCGGCTGCGGGAATGATGGTTTCGGCCAGGCTGACGTTGTAATTGGGGATGAACACCACCTTGAGCAGCCCGCGTACGGTCGGGTCACCATTGATGGTGCGGCTGATGTCGTTGGCCAGTTTGATGATCAGCTTGGCCTGGCGATAACTGGCCGCCGCCTTGCCGGCGAAGATCTTCACCCGCGGTACCCAGTCGGTGGTCGGATCGTTGCGGATGGCCTGGTACAGCGCGACGGTATGCAGCAGGTTGAGCAACTGACGCTTGTATTCATGGATGCGTTTGACGTGCACATCGAAGATGGCCGTCGTGTCGATGCTGATCCCCAGCACGTGCCTGACTCGCTCGGCCAGCAGCTCCTTGTTGCGCTGGCGGCAGAGTGCATATTCGTCGCGGAAATCCTGGCGCTCGGCGAAGGGTTCCAGCGCCTGCAGATGATCCTCGGGGCGATGCAGAACCTGCTCGCCCAGAGCGTCGACCAGCAGATGCGTCAGCCCCGGATTGACCTGAAACAGCCAGCGACGGAAGGTCACGCCATTGGTCTTGTTGTTCACCCGGTCTGGATAGAGCCGGTGCAGATCACGAAACACCGTATCGCGCATCAGCCGCGTATGCAGCGCGGAAACGCCGTTGATGCTGTGCGCGCCGAGAAACGCCAGGTTGCCCATGCGTACGCGGCGGCCGTGGTCTTCCTCGATCAGCGACACCGCGCGCAGCAGGCGAAAGTCGTGGATGTCCTTGGCACGCAGCGCATCGATATGCTCGGCGTTGATCAGGTAGATGATCTGCAAATGCCGCGGCAGCAGACGCTCCATCAACGCTACCGGCCAGGACTCCAACGCTTCGGGCAGCAGCGTGTGGTTGGTGTAGGAGGTGGTGGAGACCGTCAGTTGCCAGGCTTGCGCCCAGGACATGCGATGCTCGTCCACCAGCAGGCGCATCAACTCGACCACGGCGATGGCCGGGTGGGTGTCGTTGAGCTGGATCGCCACCTGCTGCGGCAGACACTGCAGACCGTCATGCAGACGCAGATGACGCTCTAGCAGATCCTGTAGCGACGCGGAGACCAGAAAATACTCCTGGCGCAGACGCAGCTCCTGGCCGGCCTCGGTATCGTCGGCGGGATAGAGCACGCGTGAGATGCTTTCGGCACGCACCTCGCCGGCCACTGCGCCGAAGTGATCGCCGGCATTGAAGCGGTCCAGCTGCAGGTTTTCCTCGGCGCGTGCACGCCACAGCCGCAGCGTATTGACCGAGGCGCCGCGCCAGCCCACCACCGGGGTGTCATAGGCGATGGCACGCACCCTCTCCTGCGGATGCCAATGCTGGCGTGTGCCGCCGGTACCGTCGTCCAGGGTTTCCACACCACCGCCGAAGCCGATGCGATACGCCACCTCAGGCCGCTCGAACTCCCAGGGGTTGCCGAAATCCAGCCAGGTCTCGGTCTGTTCGGCCTGCCAGCCGTCGACGATCGCCTGGCGGAACAGGCCATGCTCGTAGCGGATACCGTAACCATGGGCGGCCAGGCGCAGGGTCGCCATGCTCTCCATGAAACAGGCGGCCAGACGCCCTAGCCCACCATTGCCGAGCGCTGCATCGGGTTCGACCTCTCGGATGCGTTCGAGCTCGACACCGAGTTCGGCCATGGCCTGGCGCGCCACATCGAGCAAGCCAAGGTTGCTCAGGTTATCCACCAGCAAACGGCCGATCAGAAATTCCAGGGACAGGTAATAGACGCGTTTGGCGCCCTGCCGCTCGATCTGGGCGGATGACTCTTCCCAACGGTCGATCATATGGTCGCGCGTGGCCAGGGCCAGCGCCTCGAACCAGTCGTGATCGAAGGCGGTACTCGGGTCCTTGCCCACGGCGTAGCGCAGCTTGGCCAGGATGGCCGCCTTGAACTGGACTACGGCACTCTCGGCCTCGCTGTGCGATTCGCTCATATCGATCCCCTCACGCGCGCGTCGATTACAGCCGAAGCGATGGGTCCGGCTTTTTCTTTGTGGCCGTCACAACGGCGATGAGTTCAGGGTTTTTCTGCCCTTTGCCCCCTCTGATCAAAAAGCCTGAACTTCGACTTGGTGGCTCCCCTCACAACTTAAGAACGCCATTGTCGAGGAGAAAATCATGCGAGCCATCATTCCCGGCCTTCTGGTCGGCGCGCTGGCAGCCGGCGACGCACTGGCGGAAGCCTGCTACGTCAGCGCCCGGACTTCCAGCGATGCCATCGCCGAGGTCGCACAGGAGTTCTGCTACGAATTCACCGGCATGGACGAGGGTGCCATTGACTGGTCGTGCAATAACGAGGCGGATGACATGCTCAACACTGACCAGCGCACGGTGGCCAGCTGCGCCGAGGCCAAGCTGGGCAGCTGCGAAGCGGCGCTGACCCAGGAAACTCTGACCAACTATCGCTCCGGCGATGATGACCGGGGCGAAGCGCGACCAGCCGTGCCCAACGATGCCAAGGTGGTCACCCACTATTACCAGGCGGGCGACCTCAAGCAGGTACGCATCGATTGCGAAAGTGCCGGCGGCACCTGGCGGGATCGATGATGGGCGCTTACCAAGGCCTGCTTCTGCTACCTGGCACCGCTCAGCACATGGCCCATGAGCGCATGGTGCAACGCCAGCTCGGCGAGAAACTCGCCGACCTGCTCGGTTGTCCCTTCCTCGGCCCTTGCCAGCCGGGCACACAGATTTGCGGACGTCACTATTACCTGCCTGAGGACACCCTGGTCGGCGATGTCGGCTCGCTGGGCATCGACGGGCCGGACGATTTCTTTGGCGGCCAGGTCGAGCATGCCTTTCTGGCCACCAAGGCCATCAGTCACCCTGCCCTCGATGCACCGCGCCACTTGCCTGAGGGTTGGTCCGAGCGCTTCGCCCGGCAGGTCGAAAGCGTCACCTTGCGGGGCTTCAGCGTCTTTGATCTGGAGGACGCTACCGAAGCAGGTAAACGCCTGCTGCGCGACGGGCCGATTCGCCTGAAGCCGGTTGCTGGCACCGGCGGCCGAGGCCAGCAGGTGGTGCGCTCCCATCATGAGCTGGAAAGCGTGCTGGCGGCGCTCGATGAGCAACATGTGCGGCAACAGGGCCTGGTGCTCGAGGAAGACCTGCAGCAGCCCGATACCTATAGCGTCGGCCAGATTCGCGTGGCAGGTGTCACTCTCAGTTACCACGGTACCCAGCAACTGACTGACGACGGTCACGGCAATCAGGTCTACGGCGGCTCACGCCTGACGCTGGTGCGCGGCGACTACCTGGCACTGATGACCCTCGATCTGCCACGCGCCGTGCGCCTGGCCGTGCAGCAGGCGCGCATCTTCGAACTGGCGGCGCTGGAGGTCTATCCCTCCATCCAGGCATCACGGCGCAATTACGACGTGGCACAAGGGCTGAACGCGCGAGGCCAGTCGCGCAGTGGCGTACTCGAGCAATCCTGGCGCGTCGGCGGAGCCAGCGCGGCGGAAATCTTCGCCCTGGAAGCGTTCATCAAGGACCCGCAGCTGCAAACGCTGCAGGCTTCGACCCATGAGTTCTATCAGGATGTACCGCCGCCGCCAGGCTCCATTTGCCTGTATCAAGGTCAGGACAGTGAGGACGGCCCGCTGGCCAAATACGTCAAGGTCGGGCCGCTATGAGTGCGAGCAGCCAGAGCCTGGACATTCTGGTGGGTGACCAGCATATCGCCGGCACCCTGCTGACCCCACCGAACAAGGTTCCCGGCATGCTGTTCGTGCACGGCTGGGGCGGCAGCCAGCAACGCGATCTGGCGCGTGCCCGTGGTATCGCCGGGCTGGGCTGCGTGTGCCTGACCTTCGACCTGCGCGGGCACGAACGCAACGTCGAGGCGCAGGAGCGCGTATCGCGCGAAGACAACCTGGCCGACATCCTCGCCGCCTACGACCTGCTGGCCGCGCACGAGGCGGTCGACCCCGGATGCATCGCGGTAATCGGCACCAGCTACGGCGGCTACCTCGCCACCCTGCTCAGCGTGCGGCGCCCAGTGCGCTGGCTGGCCCTGCGCGTGCCGGCGCTGTACTGGGACGAGCAATGGCAGCTGCCCAAGCGCCAGCTGGACGTTGCACGGCTGGCCGAGTACCGCCGCACGCCGCTGCGCGCGCAGGACAATCTGGCGCTCGGCGCCTGCTCCGAGTTTCGCGGCGATGTGCTGCTGGTGGAGTCCGAGCATGACGACTTCGTCCCGCACACCACGCTGATGAGCTACCGCAATGCCTTCGACAAGGCACACTCGCTGAGCCATCGCACCATGGCCGGTGCCGACCACGGGCTCAGCGAGGACCGTCACCAGCAAGCCTATACGCGCATCCTGATCGATTGGGTCAGCGAGATGGTGATGGGCGCACGGGTAGGTGACTACCCGCATCACCTGGTGCGCTATTCCTGAATCGCCGTGCCCTGCTCGCTGCGGTTCCCCCTGGGCATTCGCCCTTTCACAACAGCAACAGGAGACACCGATGAAAATCAGCAAAATAATGACTCGCAACGTTCGTACCCTAGAGCCCGAGCGCAGCATTCGTGAGGCCGCCACGCTGATGGCCGATATCGACAGCGGTGCGCTGCTGATCAATGAAGGTGACCGCCTGATCGGCATGATCACCGACCGCGACATTGCCGTACGTGCCGTTGCTGCGGGCCTGGACGGCAACACGCCGGTACGTCAGGTGATGAGCAGCAACGTGCGTTATTGCTTCGACGACGAGGACGTCGAGCATGTGGCTGCCAACATGGCCGATATCCAGGTACGCCGGCTGCCCGTGCTCAACCGCGAGAAGCGCCTGGTGGGTGTGGTTTCGCTGGGCAATATCGCCTCCGGCCACAGCCGGATGGCCAACGACACCGTGCTGCGCGGCGTGACCTCCGCGCACTGATCCCACTACGAGTCCGGCGCCTAGTTGGCCGGAGCAGAATCGTTACTCCAAGACACACTTCGCCCTTTGTGGGAGGCGCTTCAGCGGCGACACTTATTGCACCGGTCGCAGAATCAGCGTGCCCAGTGGGGGCAACTGCAAATTCAGCGAATCGGACTGGCCGTGAGCGGTCGTCTGCTCGCTGTGCAGCTCACCCTCGCTGCCTGCGCCCGAGCCGCTCCAGCAACGGTCATCGGTATTGAGCAGCACCCGCCAGCGGCCCGCGTGCGGCACGCCGATGCGGTAGCCATCAAGCACCTGCGGGGTGAAATTGTGCACCACCAGCAGCGGTGCGCTGCCCTCGCCGCCCTTGCGCAGCCAGGCGAATACGCTGTTGCGCGCGTCATCGCCTACCAGCCACTGAAAACCGCTGTCCTGGTCATCGAGACGGTGCAACGCCGGCTCTTCGCGGTACAGGCGATTCAGCTCGCGTACAAGCGCCTGGGCTGCGGCATGCTCGGGGTACTGCAGCAGGTACCAGTCCAGTTGCTGGTCGTGGTCCCATTCGCGCCACTGGCCGAACTCGCAGCCCATGAACAGCAGCTTCTTGCCCGGGTGACTCCACATCAGGGCGAGGAACAGGCGCAGGTTGGCGAATTGCTGCCAGCGATCACCAGGCATGCGCCCGAGCAGCGATCGTTTGCCGTGCACCACTTCGTCATGGGAGATCGGCAGGATGAAACGCTCGGAGAAGGCGTAATGCAGGCCGAAGGTGATCTGGTGGTGATGGTGCAGGCGGTACATCGGGTCCTGCTGGATGTAGCTCAGGCTGTCGTTCATCCAGCCCATGTTCCATTTGTGGCTGAAGCCCAGGCCGCCTAGCTGCACCGGGCGGCTGACGCCAGGCCAGGCGGTGGATTCCTCGGCGATCATCAACGCGTCGGGCACTTCGTTGCGCACCACCTCGTTGAGATGCTGGAGGAATTCGATGGCCTCCAGATTCTCGCGCCCGCCGTGGCGGTTGGGAATCCACTGCCCCACTTCACGCGAATAATCGCGATAGAGCATCGACGCCACCGCATCCACGCGCAGGCCGTCGACGTGGTACTCGCGCAACCAGTACAGCGCGCTGGCCAGCATGAAACCGTGCACCTCAGTGCGGCCGAGGTTGTAGATGCAGGTATTCCAGTCCGGGTGAAAACCCTCGAACGGGTGCGCGTACTCGTACAGTGCGGTGCCGTCGAACTCGGCCAGGCCGTGGGCATCGTTGGGGAAATGCCCCGGCACCCAGTCGAGAATCACGCCGATGCCGGCGCGGTGGCAGCGATCGACGAAGGCAGCGAAGCGTTGCGGGCTGCCGAAGCGTGAGGTGGGCGCGAACATCGACAGCGGCTGGTAACCCCAGGAACCGCCGAACGGGTGCTCCATGATCGGCATCAGTTCGATATGGGTGAAGCCCAGGTCCTGCACGTAGGGAATCAGCCGTTCTGCCAGCTCGTCCCAGTCGGGTGCATGATCGTTATGCCATTGCCAGGAGCCGGCATGCAGCTCGTAGATCGCCAGCGGTGCCTGCGGAGCATGGCGTTGCTGGCGTTCGCTCATCCACTGCTGGTCCTGCCAGGCGAAAGCTTCACCCTGCGGCACCTTCGAGGCGGTGGCCGGCGGTACCTCGGTGGCTTGCGCCATAGGGTCTGCGCGCAGCGGCAGCACACCGTGCTCACCGAGAATTTCGTACTTGTAGCGTTCGCCGGGCTGCAGCCTCGGGATGAACAGCTCCCACACGCCCGCCGGGTAGCGCAAACGCATGGGGTGGCGGCGCCCGTCCCAGCTGTTGAAGTCGCCGACCACCGACACCCGCCGTGCATTGGGCGCCCAGACGGCGAAACGCACGCCAGGCACGCCTTCATGTTCTACCGGTGCCGAGCCCAAACAGCGCCATAACTGGCGGTGGTTGCCTTCGGCGAACAGGTAGAGGTCGGTGTCACCCAGCAGCGGGCCGAAGGCATAGGGATCTTCCGTCTCCTGCACGCTGCCCGGCCAGTGAATGCGCAGGCGGTAGCGCTGCGCCTGGGGCAGCAGCAATTCGAACAGACCCTGCGGGTCGCTGCAGTGCATGCGTCCCAGCAGCGAGCCGTCGCTGGCCAGCAGCTCCACCGCGTCGGCACCGGGCAGCCAGACCCGCACCAGGCTCTCGTCGCCCTGCGGGTGTGGGCCAAGGAAGCTGAACGGATCGCCGTCTTCGGCGCGCTGCAGGCGCTGCACTCTGTTCTGATTCAAGGTCGCACTCCTGGCAATTGGTTAGCGAGATCCACCAGCCCCTGCAACGGGACATCGATCCAGTCGGGGCGGTGGCCGCTTTCGTAGACGATTTCATAGACAGCCTTCTCCAGGCAGAACAGGTCGAGGGCTGCGCCCTCGCCGTCGCGTTCATGCCATTCGTGGGGCAAGCCGTTGGCGGCCAGACGATAGGCATCGAGAAAGGCACTGCACGATTGCTCGCGGTAGCGCGACACCACGCCGCGTACCACCTGCTGGGCATCCACGGCGCCCTCTACGCCACCGGCGTTGCGTTGTGCCACGGCGGCCGCGTAGTCGAAGGAGCGCAGCATGCCGGCGACGTCCTTGAACGGGCTGTGGCGCTGGCGGCGCTCTTCCAGCGAGCGGTTGGGCTCGCCCTCGAAGTCGATGATGTAGGCATCGCCCTGCACCACCAGCACCTGCCCCAGGTGCAGGTCACCATGCACGCGTATGCGCAGGCCACCTGCTGCCTGCGTTGCCAGGCGGGTGACCGCTTCCAGCAAGGATTTTTCCCTGACCAGAAGCCAGTCGGCCTGTTTGGCAGTCGCCGGGCTCAGGGCGTCACGCTGACGGACCAGGGCCTGCAAGGCTTCCTGCAGCTGCGCTGTGATGGATTTGCCCCAGCCGGTACTGTCGCGCTCGCCGCTGAGCTGATAACCGAAATCCGGATTCTCTAGCGGCCGCGCCAGTACCGCATGCATCTCGCCGACGCGTTTGCCGAGCACGCCGGCGAACTGTTGCAGTTCGCCCAGGGCATCGACATCCGGATCGGCGGTGCCGCCGACCAGTTCATCGCGGATGGCACGGTCGAGTGTATTGAGCGTCCATTGCCAGGCGTCGCCCTGATTGTCCAGATAACGCTGCATCACCATCAGGGTGTGAGGCTGACCGTGCTCGTCGACCCGCACCACCTCGCCAAGAAACGGCGCGACATTGGCGTAGCCATGATCGGTCAGGAAACGTCCCATTTCCACCTCCGGGTGGATACCGGGGAAGCCGCGGCGCAACAGCTTGAGCAACAGCTGCTCGCCAATCAGCACCGAACTGTTGGACTGCTCGGCCGAAAGCAGCTTGAAGTCGTTCTCGTCGATACCGTCGAGTGCCAGCAGCGCCGCCTCGGCGCGGAACTGCAGTTCGCCGCCAGCGCTACGCAGCACCGCCTGTTCACGCAGCAGGCGCAGGACCTGCTGGCTGAACTGCGGCAGGCTGAAGGCGTCGGTGAGCAGCTCGACGTGGCGACCCCGGCGCAGCCGGGCCAGCGCCAGTTGTTGCGGCAGATCGTTGCCCTCGGCGCGTTCCGGCACGGCGGCCAGCGGCAGGCGGTAATGCTCGACGCCGGCTGCCCCCGTCACCTGAACCTCGGCCAGCAGCGGCGCATTGGCATCGCCACCAAGCGGCATCACGTACAGCACGCTAACGGCCGGGCGCTGTTCACCCGCGAACCAGCGGCGCTTGTGCAGATACAACGGCAGCGACTCGCGCTCCAGCGTCTGCCGCGCGCGCCCGTCCATCACTTCGCTCAGGGCGCGCGCCAGCACCAGGGTCTGCAGCTCCGGCATGCGCTCCACCGGTTTCAGGTGCCAGCTGGGCATCTGCGAGGCGTCGGCCAGGTAGAACCAGTAGAAACCGTACGGCGGCAACGTCAACAGATAGGTGAGCTGGCCAATCGGCGGGAACGAGGCGCCGCCGATCATTTCCACCGGTACCCGGTCGCGGTAGTCAGCCAGTTCCAGCTCGACGGCCTGGGCCGCACTGGACAGGTTGGCCACGCAGAGTATCTGCTGCTCGCTGCCGTCCTCGCCTCGATGCATGCGCAGGTACGCCAGGATGCGCCGGTTGCTCGGCGTCAGCATCGTCAGCGAGCCACGGCCGAAGGCCTTGTGCTGGTTGCGGATGGCGAGCATGCGCCGCGTCCAGTTGAGCAGCGAATGCGGGTCGCGCGCCTGCGCCTCGACGTTGATGGTCTGGTAGCCGTATAGCGGGTCCATGATGGGCGGCAGTACCAGGCTCGCCGGATCGGCGCGGGAGAAGCCGCCGTTGCGGTCCACTGACCATTGCATCGGCGTGCGTACACCGTCGCGGTCGCCGAGGTAGATGTTGTCACCCATGCCGAGCTCGTCACCGTAGTACAGCGTCGGCGTGCCGGGCATCGACAGCAGCAGGCTGTTGAGCAACTCGATGCGCCGCCGGTCGCGCCCCACCAGCGGCGCCAGTCGGCGGCGAATGCCGAGGTTGATGCGCGCACGGCTGTCGGCGGCGTAGTAGTTCCACAGGTAGTCGCGCTCGTCGTCGGTGACCATCTCCAGGGTCAGCTCATCGTGGTTGCGCAGGAAGATCGCCCATTGGCAATTGGGCGGAATCTCCGGCGTCTGACGCAGGATGTCGGTGATCGGGAAGCGGTCTTCCTGGGCGATGGCCATGTACATGCGCGGCATCAGCGGGAAGTGGAAGGCCATGTGGCATTCGTCGCCTTCGCCATGCTCTTCACCACCAAAATAGGGCCGGGTATCCTCCGGCCACTGGTTGGCCTCGGCCAGTAGCAGGCGATCCGGATAGCGCGCATCCAGTTCGGCGCGGATGCGCTTGAGCACGGCGTGGGTCTCCGGCAGGTTTTCGCTGCTGGTGCCGTCGCGCTCGATCAGGTACGGAATGGCGTCCAGGCGCAGGCCATCGACGCCCATGTCGAGCCAGAAGCGCATCACCCCGAGCACGGCTTCGAGCACCTTGGGGTTGTCGAAATTGAGGTCCGGCTGATGCGAGTAGAAGCGGTGCCAGAAGTACTGGCCGGCCACCGCGTCCCAGGTCCAGTTGGACTTCTCGCTGTCGATGAAGATGATCCGCGTGCCGGCGTATTTCTCGTCGCTGTCGGACCAGACGTAATAGTTGCGCGCCTTGGAGCCCTTCTTCGCCCGGCGCGCGCGCTGGAACCAGGGATGCTGATCGGAGGTGTGGTTGATCACCAGCTCGGTGATGACGCGCAGGCCGCGCCGGTGTGCCTCAGCAATGAAGCGGCGGGCGTCGCTCAGCGAGCCGTAGTCAGGGTGCACGTCGTTGTACTTGGCGATGTCATAGCCGTCGTCGCGCCGTGGCGAGGGGTAGAACGGCAACAGCCAGAGGGTGTTCACGCCCAGTTCGGCGATGTAGTCGAGCTTGTCGATCAGGCCCTGGAAATCGCCGATGCCATCGTTGTTGGCATCGAAGAACGACTTCACGTGGACCTGGTAGATCACCGCATCCTTGTACCACTGCGGATCGTTGAGGAAGGTCTTGCCGGCGCTGCGCTTGGCCATGGTGCTACTCCGTTGTTCAGCGGGCAGTCTGGATTCGCCAGATGCCGAAAGGCAGGTGCCAGGGTTCGATGCGCATCCACTGCACCTTGCCGTGCCAGGTCCAGCGGTGGCCGTTCATCAGGTCTTCACCCTGCAGATCGGCATTGTCAGGCAGGCCCAGTTCCCACAGCGGCAGCTCGAAGTGCGCTTCCTGGGCGTGATGTGGGTCGAGGCTGACGGCAACCAGGATGAAGTTGCTCAGATCAGCTGTGCGCTTGCCGAAGTAGAGGATGTTGTCGTTCCACGCGGTGTAGGCCTGGAAGCCCAGGTGGGTCTGCAGCGCCGGGTTTTCGCGGCGGATCAGGTTGAGCCGGGTGATCTCGGCGTTGATGTTGCCCGGCGCCTGGTAGTCGCGCGGACGCAGCTGGTACTTCTCCGAATCGAAGTACTCCTCCTTGCCCGGCACCGGCTCGGCCTCGCACAGCTCGAAGCCCGAATACATGCCCCACAGCCCGGAGCCCATGGTCGCCAGCGCGGCGCGAATTAGAAAGCCGGGGCGACCGCTGCGTTGCAGGAAATAGGGATTGATATCCGGGGTGTTGACGAAGAAGTTCGGCCGGTAGCAGTCGCGCCATGGCGGCTGGTTCAGCTCGGTGAAATAGGCCTGCAGCTCAGCCTTGGTGTTGCGCCAGGTGAAGTAGGTGTAGCTCTGGCTGAAACCCAGCTTGCCCAGACGCGCCATCATCGCCGGGCGGGTAAACGCCTCGGAAAGGAAGATCACCTCGGGGTGGCGCTCACGCACGTCGGCGATCAGCCATTCCCAGAACGGCATCGGCTTGGTGTGCGGGTTGTCGACGCGAAACAGCGTCACGCCCTGCTCCACCCAGCCCAGCACCACATCGCGCAACGCCAGCCACAGATCGGGCAGCGCCGCTTCGGCGTAGAACTCGACGTTGACGATGTCCTCGTACTTCTTCGGCGGATTCTCGGCATGGCGAATGCTGCCGTCCGGGCGCCAACTGAACCAGCCGGGGTGCTGCTTGAGCCAGGGGTGATCCGGCGAGCACTGCACGGCAAAATCCAGCGCCACTTCCAGACCGTGCTCACGCGCTACGCGCACCAGTTGGCGAAAGTCCTCGAGGCTGCCTAGCTGCGGGTGCACGGCGTCGTGACCGCCCTCCTCGCTGCCGATGGCGTAGGGGCTGCCAGGGTCGCCCGGGCCGGCCTTGAGGCTATTGTTCGGCCCCTTGCGGTGCGCCCGGCCGATGGGATGAATAGGAGGGAAATACAGCACATCGAAGCCCATCCGGGCGATCTCGGGGATGCGTGCATGCACGTCGGCGAAGCTACCGTGGTGCTGCTCGTCGCCCAGTGAGCGGGGAAACAGCTCGTACCAGCTGGCGAACTCGGCCAGGCTGCGCTCGACATCCAGCGGGTAGTTCGGCGTGCGTAGCAAGTGCGGACGATATTCGGCGCGACGCATCAATTCATTGACGGAGGGATCGATCAGCACCGCTTCGCGTTCGGCCTGCGATTGCGAGGCCTCCATGCGTTCGATCAGCGCCGCCAGCTCGCCGCGTAATTCTTCCGGGGCCTGCGCGGCGATGCGCCGAACCAGCTGAGCGCCCTCCTGCAGTTCGAGTTCCACCGGCACACCGGCCCCGAGTTTCTTCACCAGTTCCTGGCGGAAGCTGGCGTAAACGTCCAGCCAGGCTTCGATGGCAAATTCGCCTCGGCCCTGCTGGTCGATGCGCAGCACGGCGCTCCAGCGATCATTGCCCAGGGCCTGCATGGGCACGCGCTGCCAGGTGGCCTCGCCATTGGCGCGCCACAGCAGGTCGGCGGCCAGTTGCTCATGGCCGTCGCTGAAGATCACCGCCGTGACCGGAAACTCCCGACCACACAGGCATTTGCTGGCGAAGCGGCCACCTTCAATGATCGGTTGTACTGCTTCGATGGCAAGCCGAGGCTGGGCGATGGCATGGGTGACGGTCTGGTCAGCATGTTGCGGGGACGGCATCGTTCCTGGCTCCTCTACGCCTGGCAGACGTGTTCGAAGGGATTGGCGGATAGGTTTGAGGCAGCGCGCGAAGCGCTGCACCTGTCAGAAATTCCGAGGCGGAGGCGGCGGGAAAAGTTCAGGCAGTTTTTGCCGGTTCACCGGGTTGACGGCTATTGCCTGTCGCCCCGGTTTTCATCGGTCTGGTCGTCTGGCTTGGTCCTGGTGCCCGGATCGACCAGCAGCGGCATGAGGTGCAGCACCACCAGCACGATCACCGTGGACAGCACAGCGGTGGCCTCGCGCCCGAGCCCGACCGCCACGCCGATGGCGGCCGAGGCCCACAGACCGGCTGCAGTGGTCAGGCCTTTGACATCGGAGATGTTCTGGCCTTTGAGGATGGTGCCGGCGCCGAGAAAACCGACACCGGCGGCGATACCCTGGATCACCCGGCTCATGGCATCGGCTTCGGCGCCGTCCTGCTCCAGCGCCATGACGAAGATCGCCGCGCCAAGGCACACCAGCATATGCGTGCGCATGCCGGCGGCCTTGCCCATCACCTCGCGCTCGTAGCCGAGCAGGCCGCCGAGGACCATGGCCAGAATCAGGCGCAACGTGGCGCGGGTGATGTGCTCCACCTGGCCCAGGTCGGAAAACTCCTGCACCAGGGTCGTGAGAATTCGTTCGAATACGTCCATCGTCGTTCAATCTCCACGGATGCTTTTCATCTGAGCGAATTCGGCACGCAGAGGTTCGGATCATCGTCACTGCCGGTTATCCGAAACAGGGAACCTATGCCTCAACGGGCATTCACTTCCCTTAGAGACCCAAACCAACCGGGAGAACGCTCATGCCCCGAGGCAGCAAAGACAAATACACCGCCAAGCAGAAGCGCAAGGCCGAGCACATCGAAGACAGCTACAAGGCCCGCGGTGTACCTGAGGATGAGGCCGAAGCGCGTGCCTGGGCCACGGTCAACAAGCAGTCCGGCGGTGGCGACAAGGCTGGCGGTTCCGGGCAGAAGACCAGCGCGGCCAGCAAGGAGGCCGCACGCAAGTCCTCGGCACGGCGTGCGGCAGCGACCCGTGAAGGCACACCCCGCCCTGGTCAGCGTCTGGAAGCGATGAATAAGACCGAGCTGATGGAGCTGGCGCG
Source organism: Ectopseudomonas toyotomiensis (assembly GCF_017167985.1). NCBI lineage: Bacteria > Pseudomonadati > Pseudomonadota > Gammaproteobacteria > Pseudomonadales > Pseudomonadaceae > Ectopseudomonas > Ectopseudomonas toyotomiensis. The sequence goes on from NZ_CP070505.1 coordinate 4,838,146, forward strand.
CAAGCGGGATATCGCCGGGCGCTCCCGTATGCGCAAGGAGGAGCTGCTGCAGGCGCTGCGCAAGGCCAGTGCCTGAGGCACGTTGCCTTCTCGGGCAATGACTCGGTCGGCCTGAAGATCTCTTCATTATTATTCCCACGCAGGCGGGAACCCAGAAATACCCTGCGAGCTGGGCTCCCGCCTACGCGGGAGTGACGTTTATCAAGACGCCAGTTCGCGCTCACGCTCCATGCGCTCGCCGCAATCGCAGCCTGGGCTATGGCACGGGACCATGCCCTTGGGATGACGCTGCATGCAGGCTTCGCAGCAATAGACCAGATCATCTCCCGCGACTTCGTGTACCCACTCCCGAGACTCGAACGCGCAATCGCAATGCGGGCATGCACAGGTATATGCGCTCATGGCTCACGCTCCTCGTCGGTGGATACGACCTTGTCGCTCCAGGGTTTGCCATCGAGCGGCGCGGAACGGGCCAGTTCCGCTTCGTCGAGGCCGGAGCCACCACCGACCTCATTCTCGTCGACCACACTGAACTCTTCATCGAGGGCGCCATCGCCAACGCGTTCCAGCGGCGAGCGCGCACCGCTGTCATCGATCAGCGTATCCGGGCTGAGATCGTCGAGGCTGACGTTGTCCTCATGCTCGCTCTCGCCTAGCGTCGCGGCTCCGGTCAGGCCGATTTCTTCCTCTGGGGTGGATGATGGTCGCGCGGTCGTCTGCAAGGTGGGATCGCCGGTGCCGAGGCTGTCCTCCTCATCGCTGAAGTCCAGCGCCTGTTCATCGATTCGCTCCGGGGTGGGACCTGGAATTGTGTCTTTCATGAGATGCCTCCTTCGAACGATATGGGCCGCGCATGGCGACGGCGCAGATGCGCCATCGTCCGTACGCTCGGTTCAAGGCGAAATCGGGTCGCTGGCAGGAAAGGTTTCCTCCACCGCATGATCCAGCCGGTTTTCCTGGCGCCCTTTCACCCGCTCCATCTCCTTTTGCAGTTTCGGTAATGCCGCGCGCAGCTCGGCCACCCGCTCACGCAAGCTTTCGAGTTCGCTCTTGGGGTCGCTGATCATTCCCTTGACCACGCAGTGTCCGCTGATCCCGCGCTGCAGCAGCGCGGCGCCACCAAGGGCCTTGAGCACACCTGAGGTACCGCCCTGGCAAACCCCGGCGACGATGGCGGTGGCGCCGGTGGCGAGTGATACGGCACGTTCCAGACGATGAACGTTATGGGTCAGTGACATGGCGTTTCTCCTTAGCTTGGATGACGCAGCCAATTGCGGCTCACGTGAGGTTTAGAAAGCCAGGTGTACGGCAAAGGTTCAGGCTATTTGCCGAACGTCCTGCAGGGCGGTCTGCTGCATCAGCCTGTCGACCACATCGAACAGGGCTGCGCGATGATCGGCGCCACCACTGCGGGCGCGGCGGTAGGTAATGAGCTGGTTTTCGGCGCTGCCGCCGACCCGCGCCAGCTTGCGTGCGTGAGCCATGACCCAGCGTTCGTCAGGCGCAATCTGCTCGCCGATGCAGGCCAGCACTTCGTCCAGCCAGGCGGCGAATGGCAAAGTGTTCTGGCTGTGCGGCTCGATGAACAGCCCACGCAGGCCGCGGCGCTTGGCGCGCCAGCGGTTTTCCAGGGTAAGGATGCGGGTCAGCGGATCATCGAACCAGCCATGGTGAGGCGCGTCCAGGGCATGGCCGAGCATGGCGCGAAACAGCCCGGCGATGCACAGGGCATCGTCCAGACGCGGGCAGGCATCGGCGATGCGCAGCTCCAGGGTGGGGAAGCGCAGTGACGGGCGGATGTTCCACCACAGATTGACGGCCGAGCCGATGCAGTCGGTATCGGTCATTACCTTCAGGTAGCGCTGGTACTCGGCGTCATCGCGAAAATGATCGGGAATGCCCATGCGCGGCCATTCATCGCAGACCGCCTGACGATAGCTCATCAAACCGCAGGGCCGACCATCCCAGAACGGCGACGACGCGCTCAGACCTAGCAATAACGGCAGCCAGGGCGTCAACCGGTTCATCAGGCGAATGCGGTCGACACCCTCGGGCACGCCGACATGCACATGCAGGCCGGCCAGCACGCTGCGGCTGGCAACGATCCGGTAGTCATCGAAGATCGCCCGGTAGCGCGCCATGTTGGTCGCCTGAACGCTACGCCATTGCCCCAACGGATGGGTGCCGGCAGCGAGGATGCCGCAGCCGAACTCGCTGGCCAGGTCGGCCATGGTCGTGCGCGCCTGGCCAAGACAGTCGCGCGCCTCGTCGAGACTGTTCAGCACCGGCGTGACCACTTCGAACTGTGCGGCGAACATCTCTCGCGTCACCCGCTGGCCCAGCGCGCGACGACTGGATATGGCAAAGGCCTCGACCCCATGCTGCGCCACGCAGCGGCTTGCCAGGTCAGTCAGAAAGTACTCTTCCTCGATGCCGAACGTGCTCGCTGCCATGACTCGCCTGCTCCCGTGGTTCCTGTAGTTGAGGGCCGCCGGCAAGCGTGAGTTCAACCTCTTTGATCGCCCGTTGGGCGGCGAAAATTCAGTGGGAATCTTTGTCCGAATCGACCGCTCCTATGCAACACATCGCCCTCTTATAGATGGACTTATTCAGGAGATCTGCCCCATGTCGATTGCCAGTTTCATCGACAGCCCCGGCGCCCAGCGCATTTCGCTCGCGCCCATTTCAGGACCTTTTCAGAATCTTTATCAGCAACTGCTGGCTGAGCCCGAACCGGGCCACCCGCAGGCCCGTGAGTTTCTGCTGGAGTGCTTGCAGGAGGTGGCGGAGCTACCCTGCGAACTGCCGCAAAGCCCCTATGAACTGGCGGCCTGGTCGCAACGTCAGCACCAGCGTGTGACAGCGGACTACGCCGACTATCTCGCGGGGCGACGCGCCGGTGAAGGCCGGCGTTATTTCCCACGCAAGGCCGATGCCCTGCACTTTCTGCGCGCCGTGGCACCGACGAAGCTGGTCGACGGTGCCTGGCTGTACGGAGTTCTGCCCCACTGGCGCGACTATCGCGTGTATCCGCTGGTACGCACTTACCTGGAAGAGCTTGGCGACGGGGTCGCGGCGCAGAATCACGTGTTGCTCTACCAGCGCCTGCTGGCCAGCCAAGGCTGTGACGATGCCCTCGAACTGGATGATGAGTTGTATCGCCAGGGCGCCATCCAGCTGGCGCTGGGCCTGCTGGCCGACGAGTTCCTGCCCGAAGTGATCGGCTACAACCTGGGCTATGAACAATTGCCGCTGCACCTGCTGCTCAGTGCATTCGAGCTGAACGAGCTGGACATCGACCCCTACTACTTCCAACTGCACGTGACCATCGATAACGGTTCCAGCGGTCATGCCGCCAAGGCCGTTCAAAGTGTGCTGACCAATCTGCCGCGTGTCGGCGACGCCCAGGCGTTCTACCAGCGCGTGCTGCGCGGCTACATGCTCAATGAGCTGGGTGTGGGCTCGACGGCCGTGATCGACAGCTTCGATCTGCAGCAGCAATTACTGCAGATGTTCGAGCAAAAGCGCGCGGTCGCCAGCCAGGTGCATTCCGACTACTGCCGTATCGAAGGACGCACGGTCAATCAATGGCTGGGCAGCTCCGGTAGCGTGGCGAATTTTCTCGAAGCACTGCAGAACAGCGGTTGGATACGGCGCGACACGGACCCGGCCTGCAGCCGCTTCTGGCGCCTGATTCAGGGGCCAGGAGCGGCCATGTTCGGTGTGTTCAGCCCCTACGAGCGCCAGCTGCTGCATGACTGGATTGCCGGTAGCTGGCAGCCGGAGGCGCCGGCGAAACCCTTCCGTCCGCGGCGCAAGCCTCAAGCCGCACTCTCGCTAGCGGGCAGCGCGCAGCATGGCGAGCTGGACCGCGAGCGCCGCGAGTTGATCCAGGAGCTGCAAGGCATGGACGCCTATCGCCGCGAATCTCGCCTGATCGGCCTGCAGGCGCCAGCGCAGCATTGGTCCAGCGCCGGTCTGGCAGCCACCCGTACCTTCGCGGCGCTGATCCAATAGCCGCCCTGCCCCTGGAATCCGCTCATGCTCGAACCCACCTTCAACGCCCCCCAGAGTCTCGCCTTGCTGCGCCTGGGCACGCTTTTACGTGCACGCGGCTATCGCTTCGTCACTCCCACACCACTCAGCCATCAGCGCGTCAACCAGCGTCCGGGCAATGCCCTGGCCAAGGACTTGCGCGACGTCTTCGGTTGGAGCCGACCGTTCACTGACGGCACGTTGGACGAGGAAATCCTCGACAGCATGCGTGAGGCCGAGGTGCTGCGGCCTCACGCGCAAGGCTGGATCAGCCAGGTGCGCTGGTCGACCTTGGGCGACGGGCTCTATGTGCACTCGCGTTTTCCCACGGAGGAAAGCGACGCAGTGTTCTTCGGCCCCGATACCTACCGCTTCACCCGTCTGCTGCGCGATTACCTGGCGCACACCAACCAGCCGCTGCGGCGCATCGCCGATATTGGCTGCGGCGCCGGCCCTGGCGCCATCACGGCAGCGCAACTACGCCCAGGGGCAGAAGTGATGGCGCTGGATATCAACCCTAGAGCGCTGGCCCTGACCGCAGTGAATGCGCGCCTGGCGGGCATCTATAACCTGCGCGTGCAGAGCAGCGACCTGCTACGGGATGTGGACGGGCAGTTCGACATGATCATCGCCAACCCGCCCTATATGCTCGATCCGCAACAGCGTACCTATCGCCACGGCGGCGGCAAGCATGGCGCCGGACTGTCCCTGGCGATCTTCGATACGGCAATGCAAAGACTCGCGCCTGGCGGCACGCTGTTGCTCTATACCGGGGTGGCGATCGTTGACGGTGAAGATCCTTTGCTCAATGCCATTCGCCTGTCGTTGGGCGATACGGGTTGGGACTGGGATTACCAGGAAATCGATCCGGATGTGTTCGGTGAGGAGCTGGAAAAACCGCAGTACGATCAGGCCGAGCGGATCGCTTGCGTGGCGTTGCGCCTGAGCTATCAGCCCAATCTGCGCCAGCGCTAGCAGGCTGTTGAAAAACGTAGGCGAGGCAGGCAAGACAATACCGATGGCGGCCCCGCAAAAATGGCCGAAAAAACGCAGTTTACGCGTTGTAAATGAGCATTTTGACTGGGCTCGCACGCGAGGCCGTTTTTAACGCAGTATTGCCAACGCAGGCAGTTCTTCAACGGCCTGCTAGACCGATGCCTGCCTTGCGCAAGCATCGGCCCGGTGATGCTCAGGCCGCCTTGGCTTGGGCATTGCTCTTGAGCGACTTGCGCAGCACTTCCATCGACTGCCCCAGTTCCTGCAGCTGACGTTTGCTCAGCAGCTTGCTGGCCTGGGGAAACATGTCGCGTTCCTCTTCCTCGATGTGGTGTTCCAGCAGTTCCTTGAGCACCTTGACCCGGCCGGCGAACTCGAGGGTCGATGGCGAGGTTTCCTTGATGTCGGGCAATACCAGCGCTTCTACGGCGCGGTGCTCTTCCTTGGCCTCGATGGCAAGCACGGCGTCGTCCTTGCTGCCGGCGCGCCTGAAAGCCGGATAGAAAATCTGCTCTTCAAGCTCGGTATGAATCTTCAATTCCTGCTCAATCTTGAGCAGCAGTTTCTTGCGCGTCTGCACCGCGCGCTCGGTGGTGTCCTCGAGCTTGCTCAGCAGCTCCTTTACGGTTTCGTGATCCTTTTTCAGCAGTTCGATGGCATTCATCGTTTTGCTCTCCTCAGGCCTACCAATCACATCGGTAAAAATGCCAGGGCCCGCTTCTGGCGGGCCCTGGCATGACGGTCACGACTCGCGACCGCTTTGGCTTTTCTGACCACCCTTGCGCCCGGCCTCGGACGCTCTCTGGCGGTCATTGGCGAAGTTGCCGCCGCTGTTGTGACCGCCTTTACGGCCGGCTTCCGAGGCCTTTTCACGATCATTTGCGAAGTTACCCGGATTTTTGTTGGTCGCCATTGCTGGTACCTCCTGATAGTTACTCGCGAGGCGTTATTGCCTCTACATAAAATGAGGCAGGCTCTACTGCGAGTCGTTCAGGCTTTTTTTCATCAGCCGTTGACCACACTTCCGCCGTTGACATGCAGCATCTGCCCGGTGATGTAGGAGGCATCGTTGCTGGCCAGATAAACGAATGCCGGAGCGACCTCCGCAGGTTGTCCAGGCCGGCCCAGCGGCGTGTCCGCGCCGAACTCGGAGACTTTCTCGGCACTGAAGGTGGATGGGATCAGCGGCGTCCAGATCGGCCCAGGCGCGACGCCATTGACGCGAATGCCACGCGGCGCCAGGTTGATCGACAGCGAGCGGGTGAACGAGGTGATCGCGCCCTTGGTCGAGGAATAGTCGAGCAGCGTCGGGTTGCCCTTGTAGGCTGTCACCGAACTGGTGTTGATGATGCTCGCTCCCGGCTGCAGATGCTCCAGCGCGACCTTGGTCAGGTGGAACATGGCGAAGATGTTGGTGCGGAAGGTCTGCTCCCACTGCGCCTCGTCGAGTGCTTCGAGATTGTGCTCGGGATGCTGTTCGCCGGCATTGTTGATGAGGATATCGAGGCGCCCCCACTTGGCGATCACGGCGTCGACCACGCACTGGCAGAAGCCGCCGTCGCCCACGTCACCGGCCAGGGCGATGGCTTCACCGCCGTGGTGCTTTACCTCGTCGAGGGTTTTCTGCGCGTCTTCATCCTCGTTCAGGTAAACCAAGGCGACCTTGGCCCCTTCCAGGGCGTAGTGCACGGCAACGGCGCGGCCGATACCGCTGTCGCCGCCGGTGATGATCGCCACCTTGCCGGTCAGCTTGCCGGCCGCGCGGTAATCATCGGCAAGGTAGACCGGCTCAGGGTGCATGGCGTGTTCGACACCGGGTTGCCGCTGCTGATGCTGAGGCGGCAGGGTCTTGTCGTTCATCCTTCACTCCTCCTTTCGCTGGCGTTCAGACGGCCTGCAGGCGCGGGCTCGCAGTCACCGGATGGGTCTTGTGGCGATTCTCGAAGCAGAAGTTGGTGGCCTGCACGTAGCCTTCGGCCGAACCGCAATCGAAGCGGCGACCCTTGAACTTGTAGGCCAGCACACAGCCCTGCTGGGCCTGCTTCATCAGCGCGTCGGTAATCTGGATCTCGCCGCTCTTGCCCGGTTCGGTCTGCTCGATCAGCTCGAAGATATCCGGCGTGAGGATGTAGCGGCCGATGATCGCCAGGTTCGACGGCGCATCTTCGGGGTTGGGTTTTTCCACCATCCGCTCGATGCGGAAGATGTCGTCACGCAGCGCTTCGCCGGCGATCACGCCGTAGCGCGAAACCTCCTCCATCGGCACTTCCTGAATGGCGACGATGGAGCAGCGAAACTGTTCGTAGAGCTTGACCATCTGGGCCAGCACGCCGTCGCCTTCCAGGTTCAGGCACAGGTCATCGGCCAGCACCACGGCGAAGGCCTCGTCGCCGATCAACGAGCGGCCTGTGAGGATGGCGTGACCGAGGCCTTTCATCTCGATCTGGCGGGTATAGGAGAAGGTGCACTGATCGATCAGGTGGCGTACACCACTCAAGGATTTTTCCTTGCCGGTGTTGGAAATCTCGTGTTCCAGCTCGTAGCTGATGTCGAAGTGATCTTCCAGCGAACGCTTACCACGGCCGGTGACGATGGCGATTTCATGCAGCCCGGCTTGCAGTGCTTCTTCGACGCCATACTGGATCAACGGGGTGTCGACCACCGGGAGCATTTCCTTGGGCATGGACTTGGTAGCGGGAAGAAAACGGGTGCCGTAACCGGCTGCGGGAAACAAACATTTCTTGATCATGAGTTCTATACCAATTGAGTGACTCGGTAATAGAACCTGACCCGTTTAGAACCTTTACGGTTCAAGTTATTTCAGCAGGCGCCGTTTCGCTGCTGCACTTTTGCGACGTTCGGCACCTCGAGCCGTACCTATGCGGGATAACGGCTCACTTCGATCAGATTGCCGTCCGGGTCGCGAAAATACACCGATTCGATAGGACCCACGGCGCCGGTGCGCGCCACCGGCCCCTCTTCCACCGTCACGCCCTGCTCGGCCAGATGAGCCATGACTCGTTCCAACGGCCACAGGGTGATCAGGCACAGATCAATGGCGCCTGGTGTCGGCTTGATCGCCTTGGGCTCGAACTCACGCCCGGCCTGATGCAGATTGAATTTCTGCTGGCCGAATACCAGAGCACTGCGCCCGGCGCCGAAACGCTCGTGGCGCATGCCCAGTACGCGCTGGTAAAAGTCGACGGTGGCGTCGATATCCGCCACGGTCAGTACCAGATGGTCCAGTCTCTCGATCATGCTCAATGCCTGTCCAGCAGATGAAAACGCGGCAACCCCAGGTGCCAGTGGATTGCCGCCAGACGAGCGGCCAGCACCACGAACATCGCCGCGGCAGTATCCAGCCAGTGCGGCGTGCCCAGGGTTCGCAGGCCGATAAAGGTCAGCGCGCCGGCGATGCAGGCCGTGGCGTAGATTTCCTTCTGGAAGATCAGCGGAATCTCGTTGCACAGCACATCGCGAATCACCCCGCCGACCACACCGGTCATCACGCCCATGATCACCGCGGTGCTGATCGGCGTGCCGTGTTGCAGCGCAAGCTCGGTGCCATACACGGTGAACACGGCCAGGCCGAAGGCATCGGCGATCAGCAGGCCTTTCTCGTGAATAGGCCGGGTCATGCGCACCCAGGCCACCGTGCCCAGCGCCGCCAGGGAGGCGACCAGGATGTAGGTGTCATCGCGAATCCAGCTGACCGGGTGGTTGTCCAAAATCAGGTCGCGCAGCGTGCCGCCGCCCAGCGCGGTGACGATGGCCATCACCAGCACGCCGAACAAGTCCATGGACTTGCGCCCCGCCATCAGCGCACCGGTGATGGCAAATACCGCTACTCCGAACAGGTCGGCGACATAGAAAAGCTTTTCCATGCAGTCCTCAGCGGCTGACCGGCGTACGCAGGGTGACGAACTCCTCGGCGGCGCTCGGGTGCACGCCGATGGTTTCATCGAAGATCAGCTTGGTCGCACCGGCCTTTAGCGCGATGGCCAGGCCCTGGACGATCTCACCGGCCTCCGGCCCGACCATATGGCAGCCGAGCACACGGTCGCTGTCGGCATCGACCACCAGCTTCATCAGCGTGCGTTCCGGGTTCTCGGTCAGCGTCAGCTTCATCGGGCGGAAGCGGCTCTCGAAGATCTTCACTTTGTGCCCGGCTTCGATGGCCTGCTCTTCACTCAGGCCAACGGTGCCAATATTCGGCAGGCTGAACACGGCTGTAGGGATCATGCTGTAATCCAGTGGCCGGTATTCCTCGGGCTTGAACAACCGACGCGCCACGGCCATGCCTTCGGCCAGCGCAACCGGGGTCAGCTGCACGCGGCCGATCACGTCGCCAAGGGCGAGAATCGACGGCGTGGAGGTCTGGAACAGGTCATCGACTTCGATATAGCCGCGCTTGTCCAGCTTGACCTCGACGTTTTCCAGACCGAGGTTGTCCAGCATCGGCCGGCGGCCGGTGGCGTAGAACACGCAATCGGCCTCCAGTACGCGACCATCCTTGAGCGTCGCAGCCAGGCTGCCATCGGCCTTGCGCTCGATGCTGGCGATGTCGGCGTTGAATTGCAGATCCAGGCTCTTCTTGCTCAACTCGTCGCGCAGGTGCTCGCGCACGGCGCCGTCGAAGCCGCGCAGGAACAGATCGCCTCGATAAAGCAGCGAGGTAGTTGCACCCAGGCCATGGAAGATCGAAGCAAACTCCACGGCGATATAACCGCCGCCCACCACCAGTACGCGCTTGGGCAGTTGCTTGAGGAAGAAGGCTTCGTTGGAGCTGATGGCGTGTTCGCGACCGGGGATATCGGGAATCTGCGGCCAGCCGCCAGTGGCGATCAGGATGCGTTCAGTGCTGTGCCGATGGCCGTTCACTTCGACGGTATGCGCATCAACGATGCGCGCATGCCCCTCGAACAGACTGACGCCACTGTTGGTCAACAGATTGCGGTAGATGCCATTGAGGCGTTCGATCTCGCGGTTCTTGTTGGCGATCAGCGTCGTCCAATCAAAATTCGCTTCGCCCAGCGACCAGCCGAAACCCGAGGCCTGCTCGAAGTCCTCGGCGAAATGCGCGCCGTACACCAGCAGTTTTTTTGGTACGCAGCCGACGTTGACGCAGGTGCCGCCCAGATAGCGGCTCTCGGCGACCGCAACGCGCGCACCGAAACCTGCGGCGAAGCGCGCCGCACGCACGCCGCCGGAACCGGCGCCGATAACGAACAGGTCGAAGTCGTAACTCATGAGGGTATCTCCTTGGCAGACGAGGAGCATACCGTAAAGGCCCGCGCTAAGCTGATAGGCAGAGGAGAACACCATGCGCCCTACCCTGACCCATCTGGCCCTGCACGTCCCCGATCTTGACGCCTGCATTGCCTTCTATCAGCGTTTCTGTGGCATGCAGGTGATCCACGAGCGCCCCGGCAAGGGCACACGCATCGTCTGGATGGCCGAGCCGGGCAAGGAGCACCAGTTCATCTTCGTGATCATGCCCGGCGGCCAGGAAAGGCACCTGGCCGCCAATGACTACAGCCACTTCGGCTTCGCCTTGGGCAGCCGCACCGAGGTCGATCGTATCGCCGCCCTGGCCGAACGCGACGGCTGCCTGATCTGGCAACCGCGGGACGAGCCCTACCCGGTCGGCTATTACTGTGGCCTGCGCGACCCGGCCGGCAACTACGTGGAGTTCAGCTACGGCCAGCCGCTCGGGCCTGGCTCCGAGGCAATGCCCATCCCCTGAAACGCAAAACGCCACCCGAAGGTGGCGTTTCGTTGACCTGAAGTCGTATCAGAATGCTTTGCCGGTCTTGTACAGGTTCTCGAAGCAGAAATTGGTCGCGTCGATGTAACCCTCGGCGCTACCGCAGTCGAAACGCTGGCCCTTGAACTTGTATGCCATCACGCAGCCCTGCTGGGCCTGGCGCATCAGCGCATCAGTGATCTGGATTTCGCCACCCTTGCCCGGCGGTGTGCTGCGAATCAGATCGAAGATGTCCGGGGTGAGGATGTAGCGGCCGATGATCGCCAGGTTCGACGGCGCGTCCTCGGGCTTGGGCTTCTCCACCATGTTGCTGACGCGGTAGATGTCATCGCGGATCATCTCGCCGGCGATCACGCCATACTTGGACGTCTCGTCCTTCGGCACTTCCTGAATCGCGACGATGGAGCAGCGGAACTGGTTGTACAGCTTGACCATCTGCGCCAACACGCTATCGCCTTCCAGGTTAAGGCACAGGTCGTCAGCCAGTACCACAGCGAACGGCTCGTCACCGATCAGCGGCTGACCGCAGAGGATGGCGTGGCCCAGGCCTTTCATTTCGACCTGACGGGTGTAGGAGAAGCTGCACTCGTCGATCAGACGACGGATGCCAACCAGGTACTTCTCCTTGTCGGTGCCCTTGATCTGGTGTTCGAGCTCGTAGCTCACGTCAAAATGGTCTTCCAGCGCACGCTTGCCGCGACCGGTGACGATGGAGATCTGGTTGAGGCCAGCCTCGAGTGCCTCTTCAACCCCGTATTGAATCAGTGGCTTGTTCACCACCGGCAACATTTCCTTGGGCATTGCCTTGGTAGCAGGCAGGAAGCGCGTGCCGTAACCGGCAGCGGGGAACAGGCATTTCTTGATCATGGGACTCCCTAGTGGGGATGGTTGGAATGCGCGCTCAGTCTATCAAGCCGCGCTAGCCTTACAACTGCCGCTTGCAGGTCGACCGATGCCGCGATAAAGAAAACCCAGCTCCGCCAGCTGATCGGCGTCATAGATGTTGCGCCCGTCGAACAGCACCGGCATGCGCATCGCACCGCGAATACGCGGGAAGTCAGGCTGACGGAACTGCTTCCACTCCGTCACCAGCACCAGCGCATCCGCACCCTGGGCGACGGCATAGGGGGATTCGCTCAGCACCAGTTGCCCCGCCTCGACGGCCGCCGCATAACGTGCAGCAACAGCTGCCGTGGCAGCCGGGTCGCAAGCCTGCACCTTGGCGCCAGCGGTCAGCAATGCGTCGAGCAGCACTAGACTGGGCGCTTCACGCAGATCGTCAGTACCGGGCTTGAATGCCAACCCCCAGAGCGCGACGACGCGCCCCTGCAAGTGGCCATTGAAATGCTCGCGCAAGGCCTGGAACAGCAGCGTTTTCTGCAGCGCATTGCGCGCTTCGACCGCACGCAGGATGCCCGGCTCGATACCCTCGTGCTCAGCCGTACGGATCAGCGCTTTCACATCCTTGGGAAAGCACGAGCCGCCATAACCGCAACCAGCGTAGATGAAGTGCGTGCCGATACGCCGGTCGCTACCGATACCGCGGCGTACCTCCTCGATATCCACGCCCAACCGCGCACAGATACCTGCCATCTCGTTGATAAAGGAAATCTTGGTCGCCAGAAAGGCATTGGCCGCGTACTTGCTGAACTCGGCGGCGCGCACGCCCATGCACAACAGGCGGTCGTGATTGCGCAGAAATGGCGCATACAGCCGGCGTAGCAACTCGCGCCCACGCTCGTCGTCGCAGCCGACGATCACCCGATCGGGGCGCATGAAGTCCTCGACCGCAGAACCTTCCTTGAGAAACTCCGGATTGCTCGCCACGATCACCCGCGCCCGTTGTTCCCGACGCGCCAGGCCGGCGTTGATGCGCTGCGCCACACGCTCGGCGGTGCCCACCGGCACCGTGGATTTGTCCACCACCAGACACGCATGATCGAGCCGTTCACCCAGCTCGTCGGCAACCGCCAGCACATGGCTCAGATCGGCCGAACCGTCCTCACTACTGGGCGTGCCCACCGCAATGAAAATCACCTCGGCGCGGCGGATGCCGGACTTCAGCTGCGAAGTGAAACTGAGCTGCCCTGCGGCCAGCTGCACCTTGAGCATCGTTTCCAGGCCAGGTTCATAAATCGGCACCTCACCTCGAGAAAGCATCGCGACGCGCTGCGGATCTCGCTCGACGCAGACCACCTGATTGCCCATTTCGGCAAAACAGGTGGCCGTCACCAAACCTACGTACCCTGCTCCAATCACGCATATCTGCATCGCAGCATCCTCCTGGCCTATGCTGCGATTGCAACCAATCGCGGTGGCAGCGATATGACGGAACGACGAAGGAATGATGACAAGCGCCTTCGCCGTAGTCGGCGGATATTGGCCAATGTGGCTGTATCTTCGGCGCTGTAGGTAAGGAGCACGGCCTGACCGTGCCAGACGAATAACCGTTCGAGCTAATTGCCCCAAGGGAACGACCATGCCAGACGACAAACGCCAGCAACTACGCAATAAGTTGCTGGCCGGCGCCGAATCCAAGCCAGCAAAGCCCGCCAATCAGCGATATTTCGCTAGCCTGCGTGAACGTGTACGGCACTCCAGGCAGTCACCTGCCCACTGGAATTGAAACGAGCGGTTGGCTGATTAGCACCTGGCGCCGAGAGATGAGCGACAAGCCAGAAAACAAAAAGCCCTGAAAGCTTGTAGCTTTCAGGGCTTTAGGTATTGCGAAAGTGGCGGTGAAGAAGAGATTCGAACCCGTTTCGACAGCGTGTCATTCCGTGCCAAACCCGCTCAATACGGGCTTTGCGCTAACCTCACCGTCTCGATTCGTCGCTATCAGGCTCTATGATTTCGACACTTTTTCGACACATGAGCCGTGTGGTCAGCTTACGCAGCTGAGCTTTTCTACCTGCGCAAATGCCTCTGACTCGATCACAGGCAGCGAATGAGGCGACTCCACTCGTTCTTTCAGCTTGCTAGAAAACTCCATGGCGGACCGCTGATCCCTGAAACACAGGGTCAACGAACCTGCACTGACGACCCACTGCTCAGACTCTCTGCCATCAGATTTTTCAATCGAAATATCCATGCTGCCTCCATCACACAATGGTCTAGGTTGCAAAAATCTGGCAAAAAAAAGACCAACCATACGGTTGGCCTTGCCTAAGAAGTATGAGCTGCACCAACTTGCATGGAGTGCACTCACACTCTCGCTCTACCGCATTGCAGATTCATGACAATAGCCAGTTTTTTTCCAGTGTCCATCCGTCCGCTCGCTGATTCGTTGCAATATTTTAGAAACATTCGCTCAGTACCTTGCAGGCCGTCTAAACCGAGGGTTTCACCTTGATTCGCAATGTACGCAAGACGTTGGATTCCATCGCAACCAACAACGAAGACGCCGCTTTCACCCTGATGCGAGCTGCTGAGAACACCCGAGACGAGGTGCTACGCCAGCACATGCTTCGACTGATTCACCGCTTGAACCAAGACGCCGTAGACCTCCGCATTCTTCGCGATGAGGTATTCGACCCATCCGCCAAGCGCGCCCTATCAGTCAACATTTAGTGACCCTTTGCCCATCCCTCCCCCTCTCGCTGAAACACCTGCATTCTGTGATGATATCGACGCCTCTACTGGCGATGACTCTTACAGGATGTGGTCCATGCCGCTTGTCGATCAGATGCTTTCTCAAGTGCTCGTTCTGCAGGTCAACCTTTACGCCTGCAAGGCTCGTCTAGAGGCTGATAGCGACCCCGAAGCACTACATGACCTGCGCATAGCGGTGCGCCGTATTCGCAGCCTTCTCCATCCTCTAAGACGGCATCCGGCTGTTGTACCGCTTCGCCATGCAGCATCAGAGGTTGGCCAGATCACCACACCCGTCCGTGACCTTGAGGTTCTTGCTGCCGAGCTCGGCCGACGTGGTCTTACTGCATGCTGTAGCGCTCGCCTGGCAGGGCTTCGTTCGCGTTACAGAGACATACTCGCCTCCCCCGAGCTTGAACGTCTTTTCACGCGTCTTGATCTATGGCCTGACGAATTTCGTGCGGCTCAGCGAGAAGGCGACTTCGACAACCTTGCAATCAGGATCGTCAACCAGATCACCAAGCAGTCTCGACAGCTTATGTCTGCGCTTGGCAACACCAACCACGACCCGCACGAACTAAGGTTGCTCGCCAAACGTCTTCGCTACTGCGCTGAGGCCTTCCCAAGACTGTCACCGCTGCCTTCCGCCACCTTTCAGGCACTCAAACAGATGCAGTCCGTACTGGGCGATTGGCATGACCGCTATCAGTGGTGCTTGCGCGCCAACCAAGAAGAAGACCTTCAAGGCCTGGTCCCTGTCTGGGAAGAAGAGTCCGTCCAACTGCTGGCTGAATCCGAATTGATTGCAGCTCAACTGTCGTCACTGCTCCGTCCGGAGAAGAAAGACTCCGCCCCCCTGGGATAGTCTCGGCTTCAATTTCGGGCCTCTGCTCCCATCATTCCATCGTGTAAGCCAACGGGTGTAGACTTTGGCAAAATTTGGCAAGAGGCATGCCCAATGAGCACCATGAACATCTCCCTGCCGGACGCTCTCAAGAGCTTTGTCGATGAACAGGTGAGCCAGCGCGGTTACGGCACCAGCAGCGAATACGTCCGCGAACTGATTCGCAAGGATCAAGACCGCCAACATCTGCGTGGCCTGCTGCTTGCTGGTGCTGCATCCGCTCCCGCTGCCCCTGCCGATGCTGATTACTTCGAATCGCTCCGTGCCCGCGTGCGGAACGCTCAAGGATGAAGCAAAAGCCCATCATCCCGCGTGAGCTTGCAAACAGAGACGTAGACAACGCCATTGCCTACTACCTCGAAGAACAAGCCGAGAAAGCAGCATTAGGCTTTGTTGACGCCCTGGAGCGAGCCTATAAGCAGATCAGCAGCCACCCTGCTTCCGGCTCCGCTCGCTACGCCCATGAACTGGATCTGCCCGGCCTACGTTCTTGGCCGCTTCAACGCTACCCGTATCTTGTTTTCTATGTCGAGCAAGAGAGCCATATTGATGTTTGGCGGGTGCTGCACGAAATGAAAGACCTGCCCAAGTGGCTTAGCACCTCAGAAGAGAGCTAGTCGGCATAGTAAATCCAGCTTTGCCACTATTATCGGGTCACCACCATGTTAAGAAGAACGAAGCAGCCCACCAGACCTATCTCGTTGAGCCTATTTCATGCCCAGTCCGTTCGAACCTTCAGCCGCTATCAGTCATAAGCCCGCTACTACCTCTCTCGCGGCCAGCGCATTATTGCTATTGCTTGCAGCTATCACAGTTTACCTACTTTGGGGTGACGTCAATTATTTGCTCGCAACCCAAAAAGGAACACTCACTAAAGCCGGCAGCGTTTCGTTCCTACATCATTTATATCTGTCAGTGATACCGTTTGAAATAGCTTGCTTCAGGCTAGCCACCAGCGCACTAATTTTAGCCTTCATTATTTTTTCGTTAAGAAACCACCAAGTATTTTCAACCCACACACTGCCTGTATACCTATACGGCATCGCGCAACTTACGTTCTATATCTTGGCAATGACGGCAATACTTGGGATTCTAAATCAGGTCTCAGGCAACAAACTATTTGACGCGATCTATTGGTCTGGCCCAACAGCAACTTCTCTAGCCAAATCCATACTGGTTATTCTCGCAATGCATTTGATTCCGCCAGCAGCCTTCCTGATCACTTGCTATGCAGCAAGAGCCAGAATCATTAAACAAGCCAAAACCTGAAGCAGCCCCTACCCCATAGGGTTAAAGCTGCTCGCCGCAGAGCAATAGCGCGTTTTCATGCGATCACTGCTTGTCTTGCGGTCACTGTCATATCGTGCACGCCAGGTTCTGCACTGTTCGTGAAAGTGCTGCTTGGCGGCTTTGCGGCATTCGCGGTAGTCGATTGATCCGCGCCGGTGATTGGCGCAAACGCTGGTGCCGTCGATGTAGTTGTTCACCGATAGCCATTCCGCCAGGTAGTTCGTGCCACCGTTCCAGCTCTTGATCCATCTGGCTGTACGCTCGCGGCTTACCTGTTGGGCTTGGCGTTGCTGCGTCTGCTGAGGTGCCTGGGCTATGCGGTGGGTTGCTGGCGGTGTATAGGTGCTGGCCGGCTGTTTGGGTGTGTAGTTGTTGTCATTGAAGACATTCTGCGCACTGGCAACCGCCCTCGCCTTTTCTTCCTCTGTCCACTCCATCGAAGCGTATGGCTGAGGCTGATTGGCCGACTGGTGTGCAACCCGTTGCGCGGGTGGATCAAGGGGAATGGATGGCAGCCTTACAGGCTCTTCCGGCTCGCTATAGGGCTGTGGCGCCGCTTGCTGGCTGAACAGGGGCTTGCCGTCTACATGGATCGCCTGCTTGAGCTGATCCACATTGATCACGATTGGCTTGGCAAACAACGCGATCACGCCCCAGGTAATCGCGGAACCCACGCCCAGGATGGCCACCATTCGCCATGGCCCGGGCTTTTTCTTGCTTCGTAGATAGTCTGGTGCGTCGTCCCAGTCGGATTTCACAACAACCTCCTTGTTTAATGGCTCCTATGTAAAAAAAATAGAACTAGATACTTATTTCAAAGTATGCCGCAATAGGATCAATCACAACCTCTCCTTCATCCTTCCCTGATATCGACATTTCGACATTTGCCAAGTGCTCAACCACATTAACCAATGCACCCTTCATATTTCCAAACTCAGTTGCTTCCAAAGTCACTTCAGTTGGTGAAAATGCTTGCGAGACAATTCCGATCACTACAATCTCTTGCTCGGTCTTTCGCGAATATTTCTTCACCAGCAAATCTTCACTCTCTCGAAGAAACTCTCTCTTGAGGCAAGAGGTGAATGTTAACTCACCGCCGTACTGATGTATTTCAAACTGGTCCGAAAAGCCATATTTAGTTAGCCTTAGCATACTTTCGATAAACTTTGGATCTTGATACAGGCCGCGATCTTTTGCTATCTTTGCAACGTTAGTTATTTTTTTCTGCTCAGCCTCTAGGCGAGCTTTCTTTTCTCTATCATTACCCGCAGCCTCTTTGAGTGCGGCCAATTCACTTTTAATCTCTTCCATTTCAGCATGAAGAGTCACAGTCACCAAGTCCTGGCCAAACTCATTAAATGAAGCGAGCATTTCGTTTATCTTATTAATATCATTGAAGATCGCTTTAGCTCTAACCCTTACAAAAGAATTGACCCGAATCTTATCCTTTAACTCTTCCAGTCCAATATAAGGTTTTTCAATTTCCAGAATAAGACCTCTATCACTAAGAGCCTTCTCGAAAACCGTAAAAGAATAATCATTCAATACTTTTCTTTCGACCGACTTGCTACTGGTCTTTATTGCATCTGCAATTACTCGACCACTGCCCACAGGGCCTTTCTGCTCCTCGGTCTCTTCTTTTTCACCGCCACTTTCATTGACAATATAATCAGTAACTCCTTCCAGCATCTGAGAGGACAGGGAGTACATTTTAGGGGCGTCGAGATATATAAAATTCTTAATCATTTGCTTCTCTTCCTTGCAATATAATCTTTGTAGTACCTTGATCTTGTATCAGCATATGACCATCCCGCCACCAGCAGACCAGCCACTCCCACAAGCAAACTTAGAGCAACAATCAAATTCTCCATTCTACACCTCTGCTGGCGAGAGCTTTGAAATGCGATCAAACACGGAAAAACTTATCAGAAGGGAAATGACAGCAAGACTTACCGCACAAGAAACTATTACGCCTTCCTCAATAAGCCCTGGAACTCCCTGCTGCAGCATGGACATAGCAAACAGCACACTATACATAGCAATAAAAGCAATAGAAATTCCGTTCTGAGCGGTCTTCCACGACCGTTCACCTTGGAAGTGCTCAATCTCATTAATATTAGATATATGCAACACTAAACCAAATGCAATGAAATCTGTTGCTGAAAACGCACTTATTGTTCCGTCCTTCGTGACACCCCATATTAAAAGTCTTGACATTATGGGTATCAGTCCCACAAGCACGGTATAGATCAGCCATTTTATTTTTTTTCCTTCAACTGTCATCAATCATACCTCCAAGCTCGGGCGTACCACTTCTTAGCCACTTCCGTTGTAATCGCTATCCCGCGTTTTGATTGTGCAAGTTTGAATTGGCCTGATCGTATTCGGGGCTTGTTTGTCCTGCCTCTGGCGCTACCTCACCGCTGACTACCCACAATGCATATTGAGGAAAGAGCTTAACGATAGCTTCGATCTCCTCAGCCTTGATTTCGCGCTTTCTGGCGGTGTTCTTCAGGTTGTTCCAGGTGTAGCGACTGATGCCAGTGCGCTCCTCCAGCTCAGGAAGCCGAATCCCCGAGCTTTTCAAAATAGTTATAACGCGCTCTTTAATCATAGCCACTTGATCTATAGTTGATATATCCAATATGGATCAACAATGGCATTATCCGTTTCGACATGATCCATTTTGGATAACGCAATGCTGAATAACTGGCATTGACACGAATAGTGACGGAACGAGCATGGAACTGGAAGAGCTGGAACCTTCGAAGCTGATAGGCCCGCAACAGGACGTGGAAACCGTCGAGTCCTGGGCCGACCGTAACGGCCTTACCTACGGCGTAGCACGCGCCTGGGCAATGAGAGGCGTTCTCCCCACCGTAAAGCTAGGCAAGCGCCGCATGGTCAATAGCGCCCTGCTCCGCTCCTGGCTGCTCGAACAGGAGTGGACGGCATGAATCCTCCTTTCTATACGCAAGCCGCCTTCGCCTCCCTGGCCGGTGTTCCCGTCGAACAGGTCGCGCACTGGATCAGAACTGGCGCCGTCGACAGCGCGAAGCTCGGCAAAACCCGCGTGGTGCTGTTTACGGGGGTGAACCAATGAGCCGTTCCTACATTGTCGAGACCTGCACCCTCCACGGATCCACCAAGCAACGCCGTTGGCACCGCGTCCACACCGGCCCGAATAAGGCTGAGTGTGCTGCCTATATAGAGCGCGTAATCGCTGACCTGCCGTCCGGCCCTGGTCGTCACTGGGGACTCACCCAGGAACGCGCCCGCGACTTCTACCGCGTCCGTGGTGTGAGGGCTACCGCATGAGCCGCACTGACCCGCAATTCAAGCTACGCATGCCACCCGCCCTTCGCGCTCAGGTAGAGCAAGCCGCCGAACAGGCGAACCGCTCCCTGAACGCCGAAATCGTCACCCGCCTGCAAGCCAGCTTCGCGCAGGTAAAGCCCGAGGTGTCGGCCAATGAAAAGCCTGAGCCAGTACCTGCGCCAACCCCACGCCGACAACTGCGACTGCTCTGTGTGCTGGGTAAACCGAAACTGGGTACCGCCCAAAGCGCCTACCTGCCGATCCACACCATGCACCGAGTGCCGCCCCGCGCAATGGTCAAAGGTAAATGGTCGAACCCACGTTACGCCGGCCTATACCTGCGAGAAACACAAGCCGTCGAACCGACCGCCGAAGTACTGGAGCGTTGTGAGCGACACCGGCAAACCAACGCCCTTCGTGCCCCTGCGCGAACCGTTCGAACTGGTGGGGTGATCGCATGATCGTTCTCGATACGCCTTCTATCGTCATGCTCGGCCTAGTGCTCATTAACTGCATCGGGGTCGCTTACTGGTTTGGCCGCATGGACGGTGCCCGCCCTGCAGACCCGCGCCTAGCCAACACCCAGGCGGAAACACGCGGCTTCTTAAAAGGCCTGACCGCCGCGCTCGTTGCTATGTCGGTCAAGGGCCGCGCTCCCGGCTTGTCCGAACACGCTCCACCGTTCGGACAAACGGAGGCACGGGCGGAGCGAACCCTTGAACGCCCACCACCCTAAATAGCCTCCGCTCGTGAGTGTGGGGCAGCTCCACCGCCCCGCGCTCCCGAGCCCTCGGCGGCAAGAGTGGGATGACAAGGGCAAAGCCCTTGGTGTTATCCAGATTAATGATCAAAAGTTAATTATCGACAAAGTTGAAAGTTTCATTGCGTCACTATTCGGCTCAATAAGTTTTAACCAATGATATTTATGCAAGAGTGATTTTTTAGCTTTTCAGTAGCGTATAAATAGGTACACAAACCCGTTGCAAGCCGCGTAATTCACTGGCAGTGAAGAACTACAGCAAGTTCCTCTGCCTGGGCTAACTCGGCCCGCAAAAAGGTAAATCGCGCAATAACGCGCAACTTAAACGAGGAAACACAACATGGCACGCACCACTATGGAATTGGCATTCATCAGCGCTGAGCGCGTTCAGTTCGACAACGTAAAACTCGTCAAACTGTTCTTCGGTGACGAACCCGATGGCGAAAAAGACCTCGGCGTTTCGCTCATGTCGATGCAAGTCACTGAAGACGCCCTCGACGAAGTGTGGGCGGCCTGCCAGGGCTTCGATGTACTGGAGACCATCCGCGTTACTGCCGAAATCGAACGCGGCTCCAAGAACGCCGGCAAGTTCATCGTCCTGCACGTCGAGTCGGCCAAGCCCACTCAGGCCGCCAAACCTGCTGCCCCGCAAGGCACCCAACAACAGCCCAAGCCGACCGGCGCCCAGCCGGACGCGGCCAAGGCCTGACCGGAGGGCGCCGCCGTGCTGATCGTTGATCGCGTGACGTGTGATTGCTGCGGGCAGCCCATGGGCCAGCTCTACAACCAGTCCGCCCCCCAGCCCGACCTGCTGCCCGATCTGAACAAGGCGCCCGCCCTCGTGATTTGCCCCGACTGCATCGCCATGGCTGAGGTCGTTCTTGACCCCAGCCAGGCCGAGTAAGGGGGCGCCATGGATTTCATCGTGTGCGATGGCGTATGGGAAAGCTCAGGGCAAACCCCGGTTTGCAACGGCACCCTCTCGACCGTCTCGCTCGGTGAGATAAGCCCATCCGGGCTAACCGCTGAAGACCATGCACAGATCCGCGAACAAGCCCTGGTGCTGTTCGCCATTGTCTTCGGCGCTCTCGTGCTGAAAAAGGCACTCAACCTGTAGGAGACACACCCATGCAAAACCTGAAAGTCCTGCGCCGCTCGCTCGGTGCCACCGCCGCTGTTGGCGTTCTCGCCATGCAGCAAGCCCACGCCGCCCTGCCGACTGGCGTAACCGATGCCCTGGACGCCGCCAAGCTCGATGGCGTCGAGGTCGCGGGCATCGTCCTCGGCGTGATCATCGCGATCGCTGCCTTCAAGTTCATCCGCCGCGCGCTGTAAGGCGCTGCACCCCAAACAGCCCGGTAACGCGTTATCGGGCTTTTTCACATCAGGATTCAACCATGTCCTTGGATGCCAACATGCTGACCACCATCATCATCGTTATGGCGTTCTGGGCTCTGTTCTTTGGGCGGGTGTGAACATGGCTCAAGCGCTCTTTCGTCCGTCTATCCATGCGCTGCTGGTGCTCATTGCTCTAACCCTCTCCACCACTGCGAATGCAGCCACCACCATTACCTACTACTACGGCCAGCAAGGCGACTGGATCACCTCCCGCCAAAAGAACAGCGATTCCGCCTGTATGGCAATCCTGTCTGAAGGCCCTGGCGGTGGTACCACCTATAAACACGTTGCCGCATTGTCTGGCTCTGGCGGTGGAGCCTGTATCGGAGATACGGCCACCGGCACCCGTGCTCAGTACGGCTCCTGGGTTAAAGCGACTGCCACCTGTGAACACGGCTCTGCCGATGGCCTGACCTGTAATCCGCCGCCAGAGCCCAGCGCCTGCGAGAGCAAAGCAGGCAGCAGCTTTGCCTTCATGACCAGCCCACCAGAGGGCCAGCTAAGCCTGCCCGGTGAGTACATTTGCGACAGCGGCTGCCGTGCCACCTGGAACAGTGGTTCGAATGGCGGTTGCGCCAACAACGATCAAGGTGTCCGGGCGTGCTTTGGGATTGGCACCTATACCGGCGGTGACTGCCAGACAGGCGACATCCCGACCGGCACCGGCACCCCGCCGCCTGATCCGACAGATCCCACCACGCCGACAGATCCGACCGACCCGACTGATCCAACTGATCCGGTCGACCCCACTGATCCCTCCAACAACTGCGGCCCTGGCTATAGCTGGTCGGGCACGACCTGTGTACCCACCAACCCCACCGACCCAAGCAACCCCGGCGGTGATGGTGGTGATGGCGACAACACCGGCGGCGGTAATAACGGTGGCGGCGGCAACGTGGGCGGCATTGGGGGTGGCGATGGTGACGGTAACGGCGATGGCTCAGGTAGTGGCGACGGAAACGGCAACGGCTCTGGTAACGGCAATGGCGAGGGAGATGGCGAGGAGGACAACGAAGAAGGCAACGCCTCCGTCTCGGGCGAAAGCTGCACCGCCGAACTCGTCTGCGAAGGCGACGTGATCCAGTGCGCCATCCTGCGCAAGAACAAAGAGCAAGTCTGCCAGTGGAAGTACGACAGCGAAGCTCAGGCACAAGTCGAGTCCACCCTGAGCGGTCCCGAGTACCAGCTAGAAGAGCATGACATTGCCGTCAGCGGCCTTTTCAACGAAGCCCTCAACCGAGGGCGCTGGCTGCCGCAGTCCTGCCCAGCGCCGCAAACCTTCAGCGTTATGGGGCGCAGCTACTCGCTTAGCTGGGAACCCGCTTGCCGCTTTGCCCTGGCCATCGGGCCGCTGATTGTCGCCCTGGCCTCCATCTTCTTCGCCGTCACCATCGCTCGCGGAATCAAGGGGTCTTGATATGCCACTACTGCTACCACTGCTCGCCACCTTCCTCGGCTCCATCGTCTCCGGCCTGGTCTTCCGGGCGTTGGCTTCTCTGGGCTTTGCCTATATCGCCTATGTCGGTATCGGCCAACTGATCGACACCGTCGACGGCTATATCAAAGGCCTCTTCAGCGCGATCCCGGCACCGGTTGCCGCCATCCTTGGCATGGCCAAGATCGATGTGGCCATCAATATCATCATCGCCGCCGTCATCGCTCGCCTGATGCTGGCCGGTATGGACCGTATCACCGGCACCATCACCGGCCTTGCCCTGCTCAACAAGGCGGGTGGCTGATGTTCGTCCTGCGCACGGGTCTGCAGGGCAACGGCAAGACCCTCAACACCATCAAGGAAGTAGACGCCAAAGCCGCGAAAGAAGGCCGTCCGGTCTACTACCACAACATCCGCGGCTTCGATCCCAATGCCGAAGTGCTGGAAGCGGTTTGGCAGGAATTCGACGAGCCGCAGAAATGGCACGAGCTGCCACAGAACGCCATCATCGTCATCGACGAAGCGCAAACCTTCTTCCGCGTTCGGCCTGCCGGCTCTGCCGTCCCCGCCTACGCCAGCGCCCTGGAAACCATGCGCCACCGCGGCCATGAACTGCACTGCATCACCCAGAACCCTGGCCTGCTCGACACCCACTTCCGCAAGTTGTGTAACTCCCACATCCACTACGTGCGCGGCCACAAGGGCAAGATCATCAAGCGCTGGGAATTCGAGCGCGTAAACATGGACGTCGAGAAGAAGAACGACTTCAGCGACGGCCAGGCCACCCGCGTCCTGCTCGATAAGAAGTACTTCGGCGTGTACCAATCCGTCGCTGAAGGCTCTGAACATCACATGAAGTTCAAGCCGCCTCGTGCACTGTTCGTCCTGATCATCTGCGTCCTGGGCATCGGCTACTTCGGCTATGGGATCTATGAGCGGCGCATTGCACCGCCGAAGCCGGCCCCCGAGCAGGCAGCAGACGCGCGCGCAGCCACACCAGCAGGAACCCCCGTCACCCAGCAACCGCCCCTGGAAGGCCCCGAGCCGCTATCGACAGAAGATTACGTATCCCTGCGGGTGCCGCGTATTCCAGACGTCCCCAGCTCGGCGCCCATCTACGACGAAATCACCCGGCCCGTGACCTATCCGCAGCTCTCCTGCCTGTACACCGCCGATCCCGACCTGCTGGCCAGGAACCACAAGCGCTTCACCCTCGGCCATCTGGATAACAAGGTCTACGGCTGCCGCTGCAACACCCAACAAGGCACCCGAGCGGTGGTGTCCTTCGAAGCCTGCATGGCCTACGTCAACGAAGGCGCCTTTGATCCGGCCAAGCCTGATCGGCTGGCACTGGAAGGCCAATTTCAGCAGCCAGCCACGGCACAACCCCAGTTGCAACCCGCCTCCAGCCTGAACGGCTACGGCTCCGTTGGCGGCGTTCACAACCTCAAGGGGCGATTCCAATGATTGCCTGCCGCAAGGCCTATCAGCCGGCTCAGCAGATGCGTAAAGCCATGCGCGGCGGCGTGGTTGCGCGTGAGGCACGAGCGCGCGTGTGCGCCGTCGCGCGGGCGCTGACGTCCCTGTAGCACGTCAGATAAACCAAGGTTAAACGTGTCGATTCGGCACTATTTGGAGCATTAGAAAATGGCAGTTAAAGACCAACTCCGCGTAGATCGTGAGTTCAAGAAAACCCCGACCGGTAGGCTGTTTTTCGACAGCATGACTGCTCGGATAACTGACCTTTCCAACGTCCGAATCCTGGCCTGCAGCGTCGATACCGTCCGCCAGTTGTATCGCGGCCTGATCCGTCCTGAAATCATGTGCCTGTTCGACAAGCCCGGGACCATCGTCGATTTCGCTGGCCAGCGTTGGCACTCGGGCCGTGTCAGCAAGGATTCCGGCTACCAGTACAAGCTCCAGAACGCTGACCTGGGCATCATCCTGCTGGTGAAGAACTTCAACGCCAAGCTGGAGAACATCGGCCCTCACCTGAAAATCGAAGTGTCACCCCATGCCATCGACACCTTCTCGCCCGAACGCCTGCAAGAGCGCCTGGACTACTACGCCAGCCACATCCTGACCAACGTCGAGCGCAACCAATGCGCCGTCCACCTCGCGCTAGACTTGCAGGGATGGCAACCGCCTGCCGATCTGGTCGCTCGCATGCACTGCCGCGCACGTGCTGCCCGTGACATTTCCGGCATCAAGGAAATCCAGTGGACGCTGGAGTCTGCCACCTACGGCAAAGGCCAGTCCTACCTGTTCGGCTCCGCTGGAGGCGTCCAGCTCGGTATTTACAACAAGACCGAACAGGCCCGCTCCATCGACAAGCTCGACTATTGGGAAAACGTCTGGAAGCGTCGCGACAGCTTCGACGAAGCCGACCCTGATAACTACAACCCGGAACAGGACGTGTGGCGCGTAGAGCTACGCTATCACCACTCGGTTATCCAGCAATTCGCCTCTGGCTCGTTCGATCTGCAGACCAGCCAGATCATCGAAACCAACAGCTACGCAGCATTCGCACCGCACCTAGACGGCCTGTGGCGCTATGGCCTGCGTCAATTCAAGCTGCTGGCTCGTCCTGGCTACTTCGAACCCATCTGGACGCTGATCCGTGAGGACGTGCGCGTCGATCTGCCGGTGGATTCCCTGGTGGACGAAACCGAGTACAAGCGCCAATACAAGACCTCGCGGGGCTTCTCAGGCAAGAACGTCGAGTTATTCCTGGGAAACTTCGTCAGCCTGCTGGCACGGGAGCGAGTGGGCGCTAGAAAGGCTTTCTATCGGCTCAAGGATTGGGAGTGCTGGCCGGTGATCCGCGACCACTATGCCGCCAAAGGCATGGATGAAGACGGGCTGTATAAGCACATCAAAGGCATCCTGGAAGAACGGCATGTGCGTTGGGGGCGTGCTGTCTGATGGCTATTGAGCAACAGCCTGACGGTCGCTGGAAAGTAGACGTGGAACCCATCAAGGGCCGGCGTTTCCGCAAGACCTTCAAGACCAAGGGTGAAGCCCAGCGCTTTGAAGCGACCTGCAGGGCCAATTGCATCGACTCGCCAGCCTGGACGCCCAAGCCGAAAGATCGTCGCCGCCTCTCCGAGCTCTGCACCAGGTATCACGAGTTGCACGGCCACGCCCTAGCTGATGGTGCCGCGATACTCCGCACCCTGCAGAATCTAGCCAAGGATCTAGGCGACCCGATAGCGGTCAACCTTACCGGCAACGCCTTCTGCGAAACACGAAGCGAACTGCTCAAGGCTGGCATTCAAGGCAAGACGCTAAACAACCGACTCGGCTACCTGAAAGCCCTGTTCAACGAGCTGCACCGCCTGGGCGATATCGACTACCCGAACCCGTTGGCCAAGGTCCGCCCGCTACGCCTGCAGGAGCGCCCTATTTCGTTCCTCTCGACCTGCCAGATAGCTGAGCTGCTCGATGCCCTGGATGACCGCACGACCAGCCCAGGTATTGGCCTGATCGCTCGCGTCTGTCTGAGTACGGGTGCCAGGTGGGGAGAAGCCCAGGCCCTGACACCTGAGCGAGTGCGAAACGGCATGGTGACCTTTGCCAACACCAAGTCGAAGCGGACCCGGTCGATTCCTATCGATAGCGCATTAGAGAAGGCATTACACGTCTACTTCAAGCGGCACGGTCTGTTCACCAACTGCATGCTGACCTTTAGCCGTGTACTGGAGAAGACCTCGATCAAGCTCCCGGCCGGCCAGGCTACGCATGTACTCCGGCACACCTTCGCCAGTCACTTCGTCATGCGGGGCGGGAACATCCTGACGCTACAGAAAATCCTGGGACATACTTCGCTGGCAATGACCATGCGCTATGCACACTTGTCGCCAGACCATCTGCAGGATGCTCTAACGCTCAATCCCTTAGTTTAATGCAGGCAAGGCGTATGAGACCTTTTCGCCGGCCTCTTTCACATAGCCTCTCTGACGCAGCGTCCTGTAAATCACCTCGATCTCTCCCAAGGCATGATCTTTACCGACCTTCGCGTGAATGGTGCTTTTCAAAGTCTTAATTGTTCGCGGCCTTGAGGATTTTCGAGCCACTAGGTCCGCCACCACCAGACTGATTACGTCATCCTTACGCACGGTCACAGTCTTTTTCTCTGGCGACTTAGCTGGTGCCGATACCGTTTGAGTAGGTGTAGGTGCAATCTGCTTAAAACAAGGCATTTGCTCTATAGATTCTGACCGGACCACCGTCACGCCTCTTGACTTCAGGTGCTTGATCAGTGGATCGAAGCCTTTGTCTTTGGAGATGATGTGGTAGTAGCCGGCAGGGTCTTCAGCCGACAAAACGCCTAGGTAGTAGGTAATGTGGAAGTCTAGGGCGTTCGCTCCGGGTGTATCCATCTGGATGTACTCGGCTCGGTCATGCAGCTGATGAATTGCGGTCACCAGTTCTGTCGGTAACTTTGTGTTATTCGGTCCTAGAAACACACGCAGCTTGAAGTGGTCTGGTTGCAGCAGGCGTAATGACGTTACCTGGACGTTCTCGTAGTCGATGAAGACGTAATTGACACGCACCTGATGCCTCCTGCTTCCTTGGAGATTGCATTCTGGAGCAAGTCAGGACCGATCTGGAAGACGGAACGCTGGCATTTCGACACTTTTTCGACACCTGCCGAAAGCCAGAAAGCAAAAAGCCCCGAAAACTTGTTAGCTTTCAGGGCTTTAGGTATTGCGAAAGTGGCGGTGAAGAAGAGATTCGAACTCTTGATACGGTTTCCCGTATACACACTTTCCAGGCGTGCTCCTTCAACCACTCGGACACTTCACCGGATCTCGACGTTTTGGCGTTTACCCCGTCGAGGCGCGCTAATGTAGTCGAATGTTTTCTCGATGGCAATTTTTTTTTAAAGGATTCATGCGCTTAAGAGCGAAGCGGGTTTTCGTCGCGCTCCTCACAGGGCTGCTCGTCGAAGCGAATGTGGCCGAACAGCAGAAAACCCAGGGACATGGACAGGCCCAAGCCAAATAGCATCAGCACGCCGGATGGGCTGCGCAGGTAGAGGGTTTCGCTGAGCACGACCGATGCCAGCAGCAGGCCGATCATGGCAAGCATATAAAGGATGGAGTAGAGGATGTTCATGGGGCAGCTCCTTCGGTTCGCTGCGCACCTTAAAGGCCTGGCTTTGCGTTCGACCAATTGCCATCCGGCATCGCCGCGATAGGCAAAAACACTGACCAGCCAGTCAGCCGCGGCGCTTTACCAGAACGCTTCGGCTGAGTACCTTCTGCCCACATTCGCCCCCAAGGCTCTAACAAGGAATACCGCCATGAGCGACCTGATCAGCTATCAACTCGAAGACGGCATCGCCACCCTCACCCTGAGCAATGGCAAGGTCAATGCCATCTCGCCTGACGTGATCGCTGCGTTCAATGCCGCCCTCGACCGCGCCGAGCAGGATCGCGCCATCGTCGTCATCACTGGCCAGCCGGGGATTCTTTCTGGCGGCTATGACCTGAAGGTGATGACCTCGGGCCCGCAGAATGCAATCAACCTAGTGGCTGCTGGCTCCACGCTGGCGCGACGCATGCTCGCTCACCCCTACCCGATCATCGTCGCCTGCCCGGGTCATGCCGTGGCCAAGGGTGCGTTCATCCTGCTGTCAGCCGATTACCGTATCGGCGTGGAAGGTCCGTTCAACATCGGCCTGAACGAAGTGCAGATCGGCATGACCATGCACCATGTCGGCATCGAGCTGGCCCGTGATCGTCTGCGCAAGTCGGCCTTCCATCGTTCGGTGATCAATGGCGAGATGTTTGACCCGGCTGGCGCGGTAGAGGCCGGCTTCCTGGACAAGGTGGTGCCGGCCGAGCAATTGCTGGCTACCACTCAGGCGGTGGCGCAGCAGATGAAGAAGATCAACATGACCGCGCACAAGAACACCAAGCTGAAGGTGCGCAAGGCGCTGCTGGAAACACTCGATGCCGCCATCGAGCTGGACAAGCAGCACCTAGTGTAAGCGCGATTTCGGGCCACGCGGTGGCCCATATGAAAAGCGCCGCTTCCGTTGAGGTCGCGGCGCTTTTTCTTTACGCGTCTCGCCAATTAACCCGCCGGCGAATGCCGGTGCGCACGGCGCACCCTACGGATCAGCCGGAATAATCCAGGGCCGTCCAGGCTCGGCTCAGGCCTTGCGCGAGCACGCA
Organism: Ectopseudomonas toyotomiensis; assembly: GCF_017167985.1. NCBI lineage: Bacteria > Pseudomonadati > Pseudomonadota > Gammaproteobacteria > Pseudomonadales > Pseudomonadaceae > Ectopseudomonas > Ectopseudomonas toyotomiensis. The sequence continues at coordinate 4,867,825 of NZ_CP070505.1, forward strand.
GCCGGGCTTGCTCAGTTGCTCGTTGAAGGCGGCCGGCAACAGCGTGGTTTCACCCTCTGCAGCGCCATGACGCTCGGTCAGCCACTGCAGCTTGCCGCAGTTGGGCGTTTCGATCACGTAACTGGCGGCAATGTTGGAGTGGTGGCTGGGCAGTCGAATCACGTCGAGCACTATGCCCGCCTCCTCGACGCGCTGGCCATCGGAAACCAGCACGGCCCAGGCCTGCTCGCCCTCGATCACCAGGTAGGCACCGTTGGCCTGTGGTCGATCAATCTGCGGTTGCGCGCAGCCGCCCAGCAGGGCCAATAGCACAATCGTCATCAGCATCTGTTGCATTGCCAATACCCCCTTGCAAGGCGCCCACCTTCAGGCAGTGGACGGGTTGTTGTCGCCTAAGTGAGGCCAATATCACTCAATACTGTTTATTTGTACAGTATTTTTCGATTAGGCTATATCGCAGGTAAATGATCGATTGCACAGGAGCGCCATCATGCTGGACGTACTGCAGCTAAAACACCGAGTGAACCGCATGCCGCTGGAGCGAGTACGCGAGATGGTCGAGGAACTGCAGCTCGAGGGCATCGTCACCGAGAGCCGCACCCCTTTCAATCGTCAGCACTTCAATACCTGCTTCGCCGAGATCGAGGCGTTGCTGCAGCGCGCCGGCTACCATCGGCAACTGGATGTGGTCGGCTATCAGGGGCTGGCCTATGCGCTGTTCGATCCGGCTCGCTGGGAAGCCGTCGAAGTGCTGCGCTGGCTGCGCGACTTCGTCGAGGAGGCACGCGTTCAGCCTGCTTCCTGAGCCTGCGCTGCGAACCAAAAAGGCTCAGCGGCGCCTGTCCATGCACGGCATTGGCTCAGAAGCATGTGGGGTGAGCCGAGTTTGCGCTCGCTCCACACACTTCAAAATAGTCTCAGAACACTGCTGCAACTAATTGATTCCAAACAGTTAACCGCTGGTCAGTCGGCACCCGGCCCGTACCTGTCATGGCGCTGCTCGGCCGCAGTGAACGAAAGCTGGCAAGCCCTTTGCTAAGTCCCTGTCAACCATCCTGCGTAGCACGCCAACGGCGGCGGGCCGAGGATCACGGACAACGGCGTCCGTCAGGTCACCTCCCTCTCATTTGAGGCGGCCTGGCGTACGCCGTTTTTGTTTATGCGCCTGACAAGGATTAGACCCATGACCGATCGTGATTCGAACAAGCCCCTGGCCACCAGCCGCCGTAACTTCCTCAAGCAATCCATCGCCCTGGCCGGCGCCGTGAGCGGCATCGCCGCACTCGGCCTGTCCGCCCCCGCTTCGCTGCGCAGTGCAGCCTGGGCCGCCGGCTCCGACGCACCGGAGAAGGCCGCGCTGACGGTCGGCTTCATTCCCCTAACCGATTGCGCCTCGGTGGTGGTAGCCGCTACTCAGGGTTTCGGCGAGAAATATGGCCTGACCATCAACCCAAGCAAGGAAGCCTCCTGGGCCGGCGTGCGCGACAAGCTCAACACTGGCGAACTGGATGCGGCCCACGTGCTCTACGGCATGATGTACGGTGCCCAACTCGGTCTCGCCGGCCCGCAGAAGGACATGGCAGTGCTGATGGGCCTGAACCAGAACGGCCAGGGCATCACCCTTTCCAAACAGTTGCGCGACGCTGGTGTGACTAACGGCGCGCAACTGGCCGAACACGTGAAGAAAGGCGGTAACCCGCTGACCTTCGCCCAGACCTTCCCCACCGGCACACATGCCATGTGGCTGTATTACTGGCTCGGCAGCCTGGGCATCAACCCCATGAGCGACGTGAAGACCATCGTCGTGCCGCCGCCGCAGATGGTTGCCAACATGCGTGTCGGCAACATGGATGGGTTCTGCGTCGGCGAGCCCTGGGGCGCGCGGGCGATCTTCGACAAGATCGGCTTCACCGCCACCACCACGCAGCAGATCTGGCCGGACCACCCGGAGAAGGTACTGGGCACCACTCGCGCCTTCATCGAGCAGTATCCCAACGCGGCGCGCGCGCTGATCATGGCGATTCTCGAGGCCAGCCGTTTCATCGAAGCCAGCGAGGAGAACCGCAAGAGTACCGCCAAGCTGATTTCCGGCAAGGCCTACGTCAACGCGCCGGTGCAGGTGATCGAGCCGCGCTTTCTCGCCCAGTACGAGGACGGCCTCGGCAACAGCTGGAAGGACGAACACGCCATGGCCTTCTGCAAGGACGGCAGCGTCAACTTCCCCTATCACTCCGACGGCATGTGGTTCCTCACCCAGTTCAAGCGCTGGGGCCTGCTCAAGGATGCGCCGGATTACGCCGCCGTGGCCGCGCAGATCAACCAGACCGTGCTCTACGCCGAGGCTGCCAGCGCCCTCAAGCTGACGGTGCCGAGCAGCCCGCTGCGCAGCAGCACATTGATCGACGGCGTGGTTTGGGACGGCAGCAATCCGGCCGCCTACGCCGACTCCTTCGCCATCAAAGCCTGATCGGAGGTGACCATGAATGCGCCCCTGAAAACACCACTGCCGCCAATCGCCAAGCCGCGTCTCTCTGTGCAGGCCTTGCTGCCAAGCGCCACTGCACTGGGCGGCCTGCTCAAGGCCGGCATCGCCCCGCTGCTGGGCATCATCGCCTTCATCGGCTTCTGGTCGCTGCTGGCGCAGTACAGCGAGGGCCTGCCCGGCCCCTTGAGCACCTGGCAAGCCGCCCTGGTACTGTTCGCTGATCCCTTCTACGACAACGGCCCCAACGACATGGGCATCGGCTGGAACATCCTCAACTCGCTCGGCCGCGTCGGGGTCGGCTTCGGCCTGGCGGCGCTGGTGGGCATTCCCCTGGGGTTCGCCATCGGCCGCTTCGCCTTTCTCGCCGGCATGCTCGCGCCGATCATCAGCCTGCTGCGTCCGGTTTCGCCGCTGGCCTGGCTGCCGATCGGTCTCCTGGTGTTCGAGGCGGCTGGCCCGGCGTCGATCTGGGTGATCTTCATCAGCTCGATCTGGCCGATCATCCTCAACACTGCAGCCGGTGTGGCCAGCGTGCCGCAGGATTACCTCAACGTGGCCCGCGTGCTCAAGCTGTCTGAATTCAAGGTACTGACGCGCATCCTCTTCCCCGCCGTGCTGCCGCACCTGATGACCGGCATCCGCCTAGCCATCGGCGTGGCCTGGCTGGTGATCGTCGCCGCGGAGATGCTTACCGGCGGCATCGGCCTGGGCTTCTGGGTGTGGGACGAATGGAACAACCTCAACGTCGAGCACATTCTCATCGCCATCATCATCGTCGGCCTGGTCGGCCTGGCGCTGGAACAGATGCTGCTGTTGATCGCCAAGCGCTTTGACTACGCGAGTTAACAAAGACTTTCAGGAGTAGACCACAAGTCTTTGTTTTACAAGACAAGTTATCCGAATTAAATCCGGATCAACATGACAACGATTCCCCGGTCGCATCCGGGGACCGGGAGAACTCCGATGGACAAATTCGTGGAGCTGACCGCTGTCAGCAAGCACTTCGACACCAAGAAAGGCCGCTTCCAGGCACTGGCAGACGTCAACCTGAGCATCGCCCGCGGCGAGTTCGTGGCGCTGATCGGCCACTCCGGCTGCGGCAAATCGACGGTACTCAACCTGATCGCCGGCCTGCTCGACGCCAACGAGGGCGGGCTGATCTGCAACGGTCGCGAGATCGACGGCCCCGGCCCCGAACGCGCCGTGGTGTTCCAGAACCACAGCCTGCTGCCCTGGATGACCTGCTTCGGCAACGTCCACCTGGCCGTGGAAAAGGTCTTCGGCGCGCGCGAAAGCAAGGCCCAGCTCAAGGCCCGCACCGAGCAGGCGCTGAACATGGTCGGCCTCAGCCATGCCATGCACAAGCACCCCAACGAGATCTCCGGTGGCATGAAGCAGCGCGTCGGCATCGCCCGCGCCCTGGCCATGGAGCCCAAGGTGCTACTGATGGACGAACCGTTCGGCGCCCTCGATGCCCTGACCCGTGCGCACCTGCAGGACGAGCTGCTGCGCATCGTCGGGCAAACCCAGAGCACCGTGGTGATGGTCACCCATGACGTCGACGAGGCCGTGCTGCTATCCGATCGTATCGTGATGATGACCAACGGCCCGGCCGCCACCGTCGGCGAAATCCTCGCTGTCGACCTGCCGCGCCCGCGCGACCGCCTGGCGCTGGCAAATGACCCGCAGTACCACAGCTACCGTACCGCCGTGCTGGAGTTTCTCTACCAGCGCCAGCAGCGCCCGGCCGCCTAAGCGTCAAAACCGCTCTGGCTCAAGGGCTGGGGCGGCGGAACCTCTGGCCCTTTGCAGGGACGAACAAGGGCCCTCAACCGACAAGCAGAGAACCCCGTGCTCGACCTCACCACCTGGAATCTATCGATTCCCACCGAACCAGCGCCGACCACCATCACCACCGAACGGCTGAATAACGGCTATACAAGCCGTTACTTTCGGCGCAATGCCGACGGCAGCGTGACCTTCTGGGTACCAGTCACCGGCTCGACCACTGCCGACGCCCGCTATCCACGCAGCGAGCTACGCGAAACCCAGCACGACGGCAGACTCGACAACTGGCTCCACGCCAGTTCGGACAGCTATCTCAGCGCTGTGCTGCAGGTCGACCAGGTGCCCAGCCGCAACAAGGTGGTGATCGGCCAGATCCATAGTACCGATGTGCCGGGCAGCCAGAACGACCCGCTGCTCAAGCTGCAATATCACTATCGACGCGGCGTTGGCCGGGTGGAGCTGCTGCTGCGCGCTCGCCCAGGTGACAGCGACGTGCAAAACATCCTGCTGGCCGAGAACATCCAGCTTGGCGAGCGCTTCGGCTACGACCTGCGCGTCACGCCCAGCGGACGCATCGGCATCAGTGTGGCCAGCACGGATGGCGACAATGGCTCGCTCTACCGCCAGTTGAGCAGCAGCTGGAGCAAGCAGTACCTGTACTTCAAGGCGGGCGCGTATATCCAGGACAATTACGGACCGGATAGCGAAGGTGGCCGCGTCACGTTCTATCACCTCAACAGCCTGCACCGCTGAGGAACGCGGCGGTTTACAATCGCCGCTCCCCTCGACGACGGCTCGATCATGGCACGCCTGACCCTCGATTTTCCCGAAGACCAGTATTGCTACAGCACCCACCTGACCGTGCGCGTTACCGACATCAACGGTGCCAACCATCTGGGCAATGACTCGATGATCTCGATGATTTCCGAGGCACGCGCCCGCTTTCTCTTCGAGTTCGGCATCCGCGAAACCGATGGCAGCGGCATCGGTATCATCGTCACCGACCTGGCCACCACCTACCGCGCCGAGGCCCATGCCCGCGACCAGTTGCTGTTCGAGGTCGGTGTGATGGATTTCAACCGATATGGCGGCGACATCACCTTTCGTATCACCCGTCCGGCCGACGGCACCCTGGTGGCCATGGCCAAGTCTGGCTTCGTGTTCTTCGATTATCGTCAGTCGAAGGTGGTGCCAATGCCGGAAGCCTTCAGCGCCAAGTTCCCCAAGGTCAATCGGCTCGACTGACTAAGCGAGTCCAATGCTTCAAGGCTCCGGGCCAACAGGCGTGTGCAAACTTGCACAGTTATTGCTGCTAATAACGTGACACATTGTCATTCGTCTGCTACGCCTAGGTCAGAACAGAAAAAAGGGGGATCGAGGATGACCGACACCTACCGCCGTGCCCGTCAGGCGGGGCTGCTGAGCAATCTGCTGGCAATCGCCCTGCTCACCGCACCGCTACCCACTCACGCAACCAGCGTTGCCCAACTTTCCAGCGTTCAGTCTCAAGCCACTCTCAATACGCAGCGATCGCCCCATTCAGGGGCATAGACGGCGCAAACGCCTCGTTTTACGGCAGTACTGCGCTTATTGAAGGTGCGTAGCGCCTGATCCCAGGGCCTCTGCTCGGTTGGCTCGGCTCTTGCTTATTCCCTCGCACCAGGTAGTCAACGGCGGCCACCTCCCTCACGACAAAGACGTCGCCTCACCTCGCCTTCATGGCCTGTGGTGAAGCGGCGTTTTTTTTCGTGTTCGCCCCAGTGACCGGGGCCGGCGCAGGCATCGCGATCCGAGCCTGCACCGCAATCGCTTAAACCTGCTGTGGCTTTGGCCGCAGGGCTCTGCACCACAAGTGCACGGCCTTCCCGGCAGACGCGGCCGCCGTGTCCACGACCACGGTTCGCCGCGCCTGACCGGGCTCCTTCTCGCTGATGAGGTGATCGATGAATACAAGTTTCTGGAAAGCCGGCCACGCCCCCACCCTGTTTGCCGCCTTCCTCTATTTCGACCTGAGCTTCATGGTCTGGTACCTGCTCGGCCCGTTGGCGGTGCAGATCGCTACCGACCTCGACCTCAACGCTCAGCAACGCGGCCTGATGGTGGCCACGCCGATTCTCGCCGGCGCCGTGCTGCGCCTGTTGATGGGGTTCCTCTGTGATTGTTTGTCACCGAAGACCGCCGGCCTGCTCGGCCAGGTGGTGGTGATCGTCGCGCTGTTCTGCGCCTGGCAGATCGGCATCGGCAGCTACGAGCAGGCGCTGCTGCTCGGCCTGTTCCTCGGTTTCGCCGGCGCCGCCTTCGCCGTCGCCCTGCCGCTGGCCTCGCAGTGGTACCCACCGCAGCATCAAGGCAAGGCCATGGGCATCGCCGGTGCTGGTAACTCCGGCACCGTGCTGGCGGCGCTGTTCGCCCCCGGCCTGGCGGCCCTGTCCGGCTGGCAGAATGTGTTCGGCTGGGCGCTGATCCCACTGCTGGCAACCCTGGTGGTCTTCGCCCTGGCTGCCAAGAATGCGCCGGAGCGGCCCAAGCCCAAGGCCTTGGGCGACTACCTCAAGGCCCTCGGCGACCGCGACAGTTGGTGGTTCATGTTCTTCTACAGCGTCACCTTCGGCGGCTTCATCGGCCTGGCCAGCGCCCTGCCCGGCTACTTCAGCGATCAGTACGGGCTGAACCCGGTGACCGCCGGTTACTACACAGCCGCCTGCGTCTTCGCCGGCAGCCTGCTGCGCCCGCTGGGCGGCGCCCTTGCCGACCGCATCGGCGGCATTCGCACGCTGCTGATGATGTACAGCATCGCCTCGTTGTGCATCGCTGTGGTGGGCTTCAACCTGCCCAGCGCGACCGCTGCCCTGGCCTTTTTCGTCGCCGCCATGCTCGGCCTTGGTGCTGGCAATGGCGCGGTGTTCCAGCTGGTACCGCAGCGCTTTCGCAGGGAAATCGGCGTGATGACCGGGCTGATCGGCATGGCCGGCGGCATCGGTGGTTTCTTCCTCGCTGCAGGCCTCGGCACCATCAAGCAGCACACCGGTGACTACCAGCTGGGCCTCTGGCTGTTCGCCAGCCTCGGCGTGCTGGCGTGGGTCGGCCTGCACGGCGTCAAGCAGCGCTGGCGCACCACCTGGGGCAGCGCCGCGGTGACCGCCGCACGGGTGTGAGCGAGTTCTCGACGACAGGCCACACTCCGTAGGGTGCGCCGCGCGCACCAGCGATTTGCGTCGAGCCTGGTGCGCACGGCGCACCCTACGGTCCAAAGATCTACGGAAACCGCATCATGGCCCTGCAACTGAGCATCTGCGAAACCAGCGCCACCGGCCCGCGCAGCGAGAACCAGGACGCCCTGCGCGTGGTCACCCCGGCGCCGGCGCTGGCCGCCAGCAAGGGCTACCTGCTGGGCCTGGCCGATGGCGTCAGCCAATGCGCCGACGGCGGCCTGGCCGCACGCGCGACCCTGCAGGCGCTGGCACTGGACTACTACTCCACCCCGGAAACCTGGCCGGTGCAGCACAGCCTGGACCGCCTGCTCACCGCGCATAATCGCTGGCTGCAGGCCAACGGCGGCGGCCAGCCGCTGCTCACTACTCTCACCGCCCTGGTGCTGCGCGGCCGCCGCTATACCCTGGCGCATATCGGCGACAGCCGCGCCTACCTGTGGCGCGACGGCCAGCTGCTGCGCCTGACCGAGGACCACGTGTGGGAACAGCCGGGCATGCAGCACGTGCTCAAGCGCGCCATGGGTCTGGATCAACACCTGGTGGTGGACTACCGCGACGGCGAGTTGCAGGCCGGCGACAGTTTCCTGCTGGTCAGCGATGGCGTCTGGGCCTGCCTCAGCGACAAGCGCATCGGCGAGCTACTGCAACGAGACTATGACGCCGCGGCGATCTGCCAGACCCTGGTCGACGAGGCGCACCGTGCCGGCAGCCAGGACAATGCCAGCGCGCTGCTGGTGCACGTCGAGCAATTACCCGAGGCGGCACTAGCCGACACCCTGGCCCAGCTCGAGCACTGGCCGCTGCCGCCGCGCCTGCGTGAAGGCCAGGAGTTCGAGGGCTGGCAGGTCGAAGGGCTGCTCGGCGAATCGCGCCAGTCGCTGATCTACAGGGTACGGGATACCGACAATCAGCCCTGGCTGCTCAAGACCCTGCCGGCCAGCCGCTCCAGTGAGGAGCAGGCCGGCCCGGCACTGCTGCAGGAAGAATGGTTCCTGCGTCGCGTCGCCGGCCGCCATTTCCCCGAACTGCACGCCCTGCCGCAGCGTCAGCACCTGTATTACGTGCAGCGCGAATATACCGGCCAGACCCTGGCCGCACGCCTGCAGCAGCACGGCCCGCTGAGCCTGGCCGACTGGCAGGACCTGGCGCCGCGCCTGATCAAGGCACTCGGCCTGCTGCACCGGCGCAATATCATCCACCGCGATATCAAGCCGGAAAACCTGCTGCTCGGCGACGACGGCGAGCTGCGCGTGCTCGACTTCGGTCTGGCCTATTGCCCGGGGTTAACCCGCGACGAGGCCCACAGCCTGCCCGGCACCCCCAGCTATATCGCCCCGGAGGCCTTCGCCGGCAGCCCGCCCAGCGCGCAGCAGGACCTCTACGCCGCCGGCGTGACCCTCTACCACCTGCTCACCGGTCACTATCCCCATGGCGAGGTCGAGGCCTTTCAGCACCCGCGCTTCGGCCAGCCGGTACCGGCCAGCCGCTACCGCCCGGACTTGCCTACCTGGCTCGATGAGGTCTTGAACCGCGCGGTAGCCGCCGCCCCGGCGCAGCGCTTCGAGACCGCCGAGGAGTGGCTGCTGGCACTGGAAAGTGGCGAGCGCCAATCCCTGAACAACCACCCACGACCGCTGCTGGAGCGCGAGCCGCTACTGGTGTGGCGCAGCGTGGCGTTGGTGTCGCTGCTGCTCAACCTGCTGCTGGCGTTCCTGCTGCTCAAATAGCCCGCCTCGCACCAAAGCAGCGCGAAACGCCTCTCAACGGTGCACAAACCCACTCACCAGTTTCATCCAAGTGGCTGAAAAGCCTGAAAAACCACGACCTGATCGAGTTGGCACAAGGGCTGCATTCACAACTACCACAAACCACATAAAGCGCGGCCTTCAACGAAGAAGGCTGCACTTCCCGATAGAACGGGACCTGGACAAAGGCGTCCTCGCTAGGTGACTAGCGGGACGCCTTTTTTGTTTTATGGCCTGCCATCCCTGGCAGCCACTCTTCGAGCCGTCGCGGAGCGACGTTAAAAATTGCTCCCGACAATTTTTTACCGTGATCAATGATTCAGGAGATGGCCGGCATGCAAAAACTCAAGCTGGTGATGATCGGCAACGGCATGGCGGGTGTACGCACCCTCGAAGAGCTGCTCAAGCTCGCCCCCGATCTCTACGACATCACCGTGTTCGGCGCCGAGCCGCACCCCAATTACAACCGCATCCTGCTCTCGCCGGTGCTGGCTGGCGAACAGACCTTCGAGGAGATCGTGCTCAACGATCTCAACTGGTACGCGGAAAACGGCATCAAGCTGCTGCTCGGGCGCAAGGTGGTCAAGATCGACCGCAAGAAGCGCCTGGTGATCGCCGACGATGGCAGCGAGGCCGAGTACGACCGCCTGCTCATCGCCACCGGCTCCAACCCCTTCATCCTGCCGATTCCGGGTAAGGACCTGCAGGGCGTGATCGGCTATCGCGACATTGCCGACACCCAGATGATGATGGACACCGCCAAGACTCATAAGCACGCGGTGGTCATCGGCGGCGGCCTGCTCGGCCTGGAAGCGGCCAACGGTCTCAAGCTGCGCGGCATGGACGTCACTGTGGTGCATATCGGCGACTGGTTGCTGGAACGCCAGCTCGATCGCACCGCTGGCGAGCTATTGCAGAAGTCCCTGGAAGACCGTGGCCTGAAGTTCCTCCTGCCCAAGCACACCGCTGAACTGCTGGACAACGGCGAGGGTCGCGTCTGCGCAGTGAAATTCAAGGACGGCGAGGTGATCCCCGCCGACCTGGTGGTGATGGCCGCCGGCATTCGCCCCAACAGCGAGCTGGCCGAGAGCGCCGGCATCGCCTGTAACCGCGGCATCCTGGTCAACGACACCATGCAGACCTATGACCCGCGCGTCTACGCCATCGGCGAATGCGCCAGTCACCGTGGCATCGCCTATGGTCTGGTGGCGCCGCTGTTCGAGCAGGCCAAGGTCTGCGCCAATCACCTGGCCCAGCTCGGTTTCTCCCGCTATCAGGGCTCGGTGACCTCGACCAAACTCAAGGTCACCGGTATCGACCTGTTCTCCGCCGGCGAATTCATGGGCGGCGAAGGTACCGAGACCATCACCCTCTCCGACCCCATCGGCGGCGTGTACAAGAAGCTGGTGATCAAGGACGACGTGCTGGTCGGCGCCTGCCTGTATGGCGACACCGCCGACGGCGGCTGGTACTTCCGCCAGATCCGCGAGAACCATAACGTCAGCGAGATCCGCGACCACCTGATGTTCGGCGAAGGCGCCATCGGCGACGTCGGCCACCAGGGCGCCGACAAGACCGCCAACATGCCCGACAGCATGGAAATCTGCGGCTGCAACGGCGTGTGCAAGGGCACCATCGTCAAGGCGATCCAGGAAAACGGCCTGTTCTCGGTCGACGAGGTCAAGAAGCACACCAAGGCCGCCAGCTCCTGCGGCTCCTGCGCCGGCCTGGTCGAGCAGATCCTGATCAGCACCGTTGGCGGCGCCGCGGACGTCAAGCCCAAGAGCGAGAAAGCCATCTGTGGCTGCTCCGACCTCAACCACGGGCAGATCCGCAAGGCCATCCGCGAGCGGCACCTGACGTCCATGGCGCAGACCATGGAGTTCATCAACTGGAGCACGCCCAACGGCTGCGCCACCTGCCGCCCGGCGCTCAACTACTACCTGATCTCTACCTGGCCGGGCGAGGCCAAGGACGACCCGCAGTCGCGCCTGATCAACGAACGCGCCCACGCCAATATCCAGAAGGACGGCACCTACTCGGTGGTGCCGCGCATGTGGGGCGGCGTGACCAACCCATCCGAGCTGCGCCGCATCGCTGATGTGGCCGACAAGTACAACGTACCCATGGTCAAGGTCACTGGCGGCCAACGCATCGACCTGCTGGGCATCAAGAAAGACGACCTGCCAGCGGTGTGGAAGGATCTGGACATGCCCTCCGGCCACGCCTACGGCAAGTCCATCCGCACGGTGAAGACCTGCGTCGGCAGCGAGTTCTGCCGTTTCGGCACGCAGAACTCCACCCAGCTCGGTATCGATCTGGAGCACGACCTGTTCAACATGTGGTCGCCGCACAAGGTCAAGCTGGCGGTCTCCGGGTGCCCGCGCAACTGCGCCGAGGCCGGCATCAAGGACGTCGGCATCATCGGCGTGGACTCCGGCTTCGAGATGTACATCGGCGGTAACGGCGGGATCAAGACCGAGGTGGCCGAGTTCTTCGTCAAGGTGAAGACCGCCGAAGAAGTGCGCGAGTACAACGCCGCCTTCCTCCAGCTGTACCGCGAGGAGGCCTTCTATCTGGAGCGCACCGTGCACTACATGCAGCGCGTCGGCATGGAGCACATCAAGAAGGCGGTGCTGGAAGACGAAGCCAACCGCAAGGCCTTGGCCGCGCGCCTGCACTACGCCCTGTCGTTCGAGCAGGACCCGTGGAAGGAACGCATCGAGACGCCGCAACTGAAGAAAGAGTTCGACACCATCAAGGTGGTGCAAATCGAGGAGGCCACCGTATGAACTGGCTGGATATCTGCGCCCTGGACGACATCAACGTGCTTGGCTCGCGCATCGTCAGCGGTCCCAAGGGCGACATCGCCATCTTCCGTACCAGCGGCGACGAGGTCTTCGCACTCGACGACCGCTGCCCGCACAAGGGCGGCCCGCTGTCCCAGGGTTTGATCTACGGCAAGCGCGTGGCCTGCCCGCTGCACAACTGGCAGATCGAGCTGGAGTCCGGCGAGGCCGTGGCGCCGGATGTGGGCTGCGCTCACCGGCACCACGCCCGGGTCGAGAACGGCCGCGTGCTGCTGGCCCTCAACACCGCCGCGAAGTGCGCCTGAGCCGTCCGGCGGCAGGCTCACGGCCTGCCGTCAGACGTATCGCCCCCTAGGAGCTCCGAACATGGCCAGCCCCACTCAAGTCACCGCCTCCACCTGCTGCTACTGCGGCGTGGGCTGCGGCGTGCTGATCGAGCACGACGGCGAGAAGATCCTCGGCGTCGCCGGCGACCCCAGCCACCCGGCCAACTTCGGCAAACTGTGCAGCAAGGGCTCGACCCTGCACCTGACCGGCGACCTCGACGCCCGCGCCCTCTATCCCGAGCTGCGCCTGGGCAAGGGCCTGGCCCGTACCCGCACGGACTGGGACAGCGCCCTGGATCACGCCGCAGCGCTGTTCGCCGAAACCATCCGCGAGCACGGCCCGGACAGCGTGGCCTTCTATATCTCCGGCCAGTTGCTGACCGAGGACTACTACGCCTTCAACAAACTGGCCCGCGCCCTGGTCGGCACTCATAACATCGACTCCAACTCGCGGCTGTGCATGTCCAGCGCCGTGGTCGGTTACAAGCGCAGCCTCGGCGCCGACGCCCCGCCCTGCAGTTACGAGGACATCGAGCAGAGCGACTGCCTGCTGATCGCCGGCTCCAACATGGCCTACGCCCACCCGGTACTGTTCCGTCGCCTGGAAGAAGCCAAGGCCCGCCGTCCGGAGATGCAGATCATCGTCGTCGACCCGCGGCGCACCGACACCTGCGAGCTGGCCGACCTGCACCTGGCGATCCTGCCCGGCACCGACGTCGCGCTGTTTCACGGCATCCTGCATCTCCTGCTGTGGGAGGGCTGGATCGACCGCGCCTATATCGACGCCCACACCGAAGGCTTCGAGGCGCTGAAGAACCTGGTGCGCGACTATAGTCCGGCGGCCACCGCCGATATCTGCGGCATCAGCCTGGACGCCCTGCAGCGCTGCGCCGAGTTGATCGGCCATGCGCCCTCCTTCCTTTCGCTGTGGTGCATGGGGCTGAACCAGTCCAGCGCAGGCAGTGCGAAGAACAGCGCGCTGATCAACCTGCACCTGGCCACCGGGCAGATCGGCAAGCCCGGCGCCGGCCCCTTCTCGCTGACCGGCCAGCCCAACGCCATGGGCGGTCGCGAGACCGGCAGCCTGAGCAACCTGCTGCCGGGTCACCGCGAGGCCGGCAACGCCGAACATCGCGCCGAAGTCGCCGCCTACTGGGGCGTCGACACCCTGCCGGAGACGCCCGGCCTGTCCGCCATCGAGCTGTTCGATGCGGTGCACGACGGGCGCATCAAGGCGCTGTGGATCGCCTGCACCAACCCGGCGCAGTCGCTGCCCAACCAGAGCAAGGTGCACGAGGCCCTGGCCGCCTGCCCCTTCGTCGTGGTGCAGGAAGCCTTCTTCACCACCGAGACCTGCCGCTACGCCGACCTGCTGCTGCCGGCCGCCAGCTGGGGCGAGAAGGAAGGCACGGTGACCAACTCCGAGCGCCGCGTCAGCCATGTACGCCGTGCCGTGCCAGCGCCCGAAGAGGCGCGGCCCGATTGGTCGATCACCTGCGACTTCGCCCGTCGCCTGGAAACTCTGCTCCGCCCCGGCCTGCCCAGCCTGTTCGATTTCTCCAACAGCGAAGCGCTGTTCGAGGAATACAAGCACCTGACCGCCCAGCGCGACCTCGACCTCTCGGGGCTGAGCTACGCGCTGCTGGATAACCAAGGTCCCCAACAATGGCCGTTTGCGCCTGGCGCGCGCCAGGGCACCGCGCGGCTCTACGCCGACGGCCGCTTCCCCACCGCCAGCGGGCGAGCGCAATTCCATGCCGACCCGTATCGCGCGCCGAAGGAGAAGCGCGAGGCGCGCTATTCGCTCACCCTCAACACCGGCCGTCTGCGCGACCAGTGGCATGGCATGAGCCGCACCGGCACCGCCGCGCGCCTGTTCGGCCATGTCGAGGCAGCGGTGCTCGGCCTGCACCCGGACGAGCTGCGTCGCCGCCGCCTGCGGGACGGCGATCTGGTCAGGCTGCGCAGCCGTCGCGGCAGCCTGATCCTGCCGGTACAGGCCGATGAGTCGGTGCGCCCAGGCCAGGCCTGGCTGCCGATGCACTGGGGCGACCGCTTCCTCAAGGGCCTGGGCACCAACGTGCTGACCCAGCCGGCCTTCGATCCGTTGTCCAAGCAGCCGGAGCTCAAGCATGCCGGCGTCGAGGTGGACAAGGTCGAGCTGCCCTGGCAGCTGTTCGCCCTGGTCGAGGGCGAGGTGCAGAGCCGCTTCGAAGCCCTGCGCCCGCTGTTCGAGGAGCTCGCCTACGCCAGCCTCACCCCCACCGGCCGCGAGCGCCCCGCCCTGTTGATCCGCGCCGCCAGCGCCGTGGCGCCGCAGCCCGAGCTGCTGGCGCAGATCGATCGCCTGCTGCGCCTGAACCAGGGTCCAGTGCTGGCCTACGATGACCCGCGTCGCGCGGTGGGCAAGCGCGTGCGCATCGAGGACGGCCGCATTGTCAGCATCCGCCTGGCCGGCGAAACCGCCGCCAGCGAATGGCTCAGGAGCCTGTGGCTGGACGGCCAGGCCGACGCCGACCTGCGCCGCTGGCTGCTCGCCCCGGTATCCGCACCGCCGGGCAATGTCGGCGCGTCTCTGCGCGGCAAGACCCTGTGCAACTGCCTGAACGTCAGCGAAAGCGCGGTGTGCGCCGGCATCGCCCGCGGCCTGGATTTGGATGGCCTCAAGCACGAGCTCAAGTGCGGCACCAGCTGCGGCTCCTGTGTCCCCGAAATCAAACGCCTGCTGGCTAGCCAGCAGGTGGCGACACATGCGTAGGGTGCGCTATGCGCACCAGCCCCAAAACGACTTGGTGCGCACGGCGCACCCTACGAGGTACCCGATATGAATGCAAAAGTCTGGCTGGTGGGTGCGGGCCCTGGTGATCCCGAACTGCTGACCCTCAAGGCGGTCAAGGCGCTGAACCAGGCCGAGATCGTGATGATCGACGATCTGGTCAACCCGGCCGTGCTCGAGCACTGCCCCGGCGCCCGTATCGTCTCGGTGGGCAAGCGCGGCGGCTGTCGCTCCACCCCGCAGGCCTTTATCCACCGTCTGATGCTGCGCTATGCACGCCAGGGCAAGTGCGTGGTTCGCCTCAAAGGCGGTGATCCTTGCATCTTCGGCCGCGGCAGCGAGGAAGCCGACTGGCTCGGCGAGCACGGCATCGAAGTGGAAATGGTCAGTGGCATCACTGCCGGCCTGGCCGGTGCCACCAACTGCGGCATTCCTCTGACCCTGCGCGGTGTGGCGCGTGGCGTGACCCTGGTTACCGCCCACACCCAGGATGACAGCAGCCTGAACTGGGCGGCACTGGCGCAGAGCGGCACCACCTTGGTGGTTTATATGGGTGTCGCCAAGCTGGCGGATATTCGCGACGGCCTGCTAGCCGGTGGTATGAGCGCCGAGATGCCGGTGGCCATGATCGAGAACGCTTCGTTGCCCGCACAGCGTGAGTGCCGCAGCCAACTGGGCATGATGCAGGACGATGCGACAGCCTTCGCCCTGAAGAGCCCGGCCATTCTGGTGATCGGCGAAGTCGCCCGCGCCAGCACCCAGATCAGCATGCCCCAGCTCCTGCATGCCTGACCGCTTCGCGCTCCTGCGAAGTCGTTGTTTGCCCGTCGCCCCCTCGGCGGGCTTTTTTATTCCAGAAAAGAAAAACCCGGCCGAGGCCGGGTTTTTCTTGGAGCACCAGAAGCATTACTGCTGGATCTGGGCTTCCACTTCGGCTTCAACGCGACGGTTGATAGCGCGACCGGAGTCGGTGGCGTTGTCGGCTACCGGGCGGGTCTCGCCGTAACCAACAGCGTTGACGCGGTTACCGTCTACACCGTACTGGTTGACCAGTACGTTACGCACGGCATTGGCGCGACGCTCGGACAGACCCTGGTTGTAAGCGTCAGAACCGACGGAGTCAGTGTGACCTTCAACAGTGGTGGTGGTCTGCGGGTACTGGTTCATGAAGTCAGCCAGGTTCTTGATGTCGCCGTAGCTTTCTTCTTTGACGCGGTCTTTGTCGAAGTCGAACTTGACGTCCAGCTCGACACGAACGGTTTCCATGGCCGGCTCAGGAGCAGGCTCAGGCATCGGCTCGGGCGCAGCAGCCACGACCGGAGCCGGAGCAGGCTTGCTGCCGCCACCGAAGTTCAGACCAACACCCACGCCAGCTTGCCACTCGGTGTCGCCCTGGTCGATGTTGTACAGAGCGTCAACGCCAGCACGGGCGTAGAACATTTCGGTGAAGTAGTACTTGGCACCAGCGCCAGCGATAGCCAGGGTGGAGTGGTTACGACCACCGCTGTTGGCGTCGCCGATGCTCTGATGGCCGAAACCGGCAGAGACGTACGGACGCAGACCAACACCCGGCTGACCGAAGTGGTAGATGGCCTTCAGGTCGGTCAGGTTGCCCTTGATGTTCTTGCTGCCTTGCGAACCTTCACCGCGCAGGTCGTGGTATTCGCCGTAGGACAGCGCCAGTTCGACGTCGTCAGTCAGGTAGTAGCCGATGCTGCCACCGAACAGGTTGCCTTCGTTGTGCGCGTAATCACGCTGAACGTCGGTGAAGTAGCGATTGACGAAGCCCTCCACCTCGACAGCGCCTTGGCCTTGCGCCAGCGCGCCGAAGGAGGTTGCGGCAACGAGAGAGCCAATGACTACGCCCAAGGTGTTTTTTACTTTCATCCGTTAAATCCCCATCTTGGTGGTTAATAAGTCGCCGTTAACTTCAGTCGGCAACTTGGCGGCGATTCTATCAGGGTTCGCCACTCCCTTAGTGGTCGGGAAGCTGAACTAAGTTTCGGAAGTTTCCGAAAATTTATCCCGCAACCGATCCAATGCTCGCTTGTAGCGCATCTTCGTTGCGCTCAAGCCCATGTGCATGATGTCGGCAATCTCTTGAAACTCGAGCTCTGCGACAAAACGTAGCACCAGAATCTCGCGATCGATCGGGTTGACGTGAACCAACCAGCGATCCAGACCGCCTCGCTCCTCGACTTTAGGTGTCTTGTCGTCGGAAGCCTCTTCGAGCGGGTCCAAACTTAAGGCGTCAACCAATCGACGCTTTCGCCGCTCTTTTCGATACTGAGTAATGCATTCGTTATAGGTAATGCTGTAGAGCCAAGTTTTGAACTTGGATTTACCCTCAAAGTTCTTAAGGCCATAGAGAACTTTGAGCATCACCTCCTGACAGACATCATCAGCATCCCTTTCGTTCCCCAAGTAACGCGCGCAAACGTTAAATAACGTTCGTTGGTAGCGCCTCATCAGCTCTTCATAAGCACGAGTTATATGAAACAGCTCGTCGTGGGCGCGCGCCACCAGCTCTTCATCAGTGAGCTCGCGGGGATCGTAGCGCGTGGGCAAGGGCTGGGCTTTGTTCAAAACGAGTCGGGCCGACAGTCAGGACGAAAAGTGCCCGGCAGGTCACGCCTGCCGGGCAGCGGCATAAAATAACAGATTGGCGTCAGCGACTGTTCACGCGTTGCTCGAGCATCACTCGATTTGCCACCGATACCAGCTCACCGGTATCGGTCAACAGGGTGGTTTTCACTGTGCCGATCTCTTCGATCTGCCCTTCGACCTCACCAACCTGCACTTGTTGCCCGACCTGATACAGCTCGCGCACATAAATGCCAGCGAGAATCTGGCTGGCGATATCGCGGCTACCCAGGCCCAATGCCAGTGCGACCGCCAGGCCAACGGAGATCAACACGATGGCGATCACGTTGTTGAGCAGGTCGGTCTTGATCTCCAGCTGGCCGATGGCCACCGAGATACTGATGATGATGACCAGACCTTGCGCGACCCGCCCCAGCCCGTTCGCATACTCCAGACCGACGCCTTCGGCAGCGCCGCGCACCAGGCTGCTGACCAGTTGCGCCAGCAGCACACCGGCAAGCAGCACCAAGGCGGCGCCGAAGACTTTGGGCAGGTACAGCGCCAGCACGTCGAGGGTCGCGGAAACCCGCTGCAGACCAAGCGATTCAGCGGCCGAAACCAGGAAGATCAGCAGCACGAACCAATAGACGATCTTGCCGATCAGGGTCGATACCGGCGCGTGAATGCCGACGCGTGCCAGCAGCTTGGTCAGACCGGTACCCGTCATCAGGCGATCCAGCCCGACCTTGCCAAGCAGCTTGGACAGCAGCGTGTCGAGTAACTTGGCCACGACGAAGCCAAGCAGCACCAACACCAGTGCGACGAACAGGTTGGGGATGAAGCCGGCAACCTTGGTCCACAATGCGGTCATCGCGGAGATCAGGCTTTGGGTCCAGGGATCGAGTTCCATTTCAGTCAGCCTTATCAGCAGAAGCAGAGGATTGGGTACGGCGCGAAACCGGCGCGACATGCGCCGAACCGTTGTTCAGGGCGATCATCAGGGCCTGCGCCCAGTGGCCTACCAGGCTGAACAGGTCACCAGCGCCGACCTGGCGGTTGGCGGTCTTGAGAACCCGGTGCAGGCAAGCATCGTCGTCATGACTGGACGGCGAGGACTTGAGCAAATCGCGTAGAGACTCTTCAAATGGATCGTGCATGCGCACCTCACGGGATGTCACGGCTAGACGCAGTAGCCGGCGGATGAGTCACACATCACAGCCAACGCCAACGTCGAAAAAGCAGCAGTTGGCCCAGCGCCAGAAGGACCATGAGGCCGCAGGCGATGAAGAAACCAATCGGACTTTCAGAACCCGGAATCCCGCCGACATTGATGCCCAGCAGCCCCGTGAGAAAAGTCAGCGGCAGGAACATGCCGGTGATCACGGTGAAGCGGTACATGATGCGATTCATGCGCTCACCAAGACGCCGGCTTTCCGCCTCCAGTACCAGGCCGACGCGCTCGCGGATCAGCTCCAGCTCTTCCAGATAGCGGGTCAGGCGATTGTTGAGCTCGTTCCAGTAGTCACCGTCGTCCTCGACGAACCAGGGCTGTCGATTACGCACCAGCTGCGCGTAGAGATCGCGCTGCGGCGCGAGAAACCGACGCAAGCTGGCCGCACGCCGACGCACCTGCAATACCAGGCCGTGATCGGGACGATACCGCTCATCACCATCGAGGCCATCCTCCTCAACGTCGAGCTGCTCACTCAACTCGGCGATCAGATCATCAACGCGGCTGGTGAGGTGACGGGCGAGCTCCAGGAGCAGCTCTGACGACGTCTTCGGCCCCTTGCCCGCCAGCAGATCGGCAATCAGCGCATCGGTCGCGAGCAATGGACGCTGACGCAGGGAGATAACCCGCCGGGCATCGGCGAAGATACGTACCGAAACCATGTCTTCCGGTTCTGCGCCGGGATTACGGTTGACCCCGCGCAAGAACAGCAGCAGCTCATCGTCGGGCAGGGGCAACAGACGCGGCCGGGTATTTTCCTCGAGCAGCAGGTTGCAGCTGAATTCATCCAGCCCACTGTGCTCACGTAACCAGCGCTGTGACTGCTCCTGGCCGCGATCCCAGTGCAGCCACAGGCTTTCCTGCTCGCCTAGCTGCAGGCCATCCAGTTCATGGCGAGTGATGCTGCGTGCACCACCCCGACCATCGAGCACGAAGGCATGCAGCAACGCCGAATCCTGATCCTGCATCGGCTTATTCCGGCATGCTCAGGGCTTGCGGGGAAACGATGATGCCGTTGTTGTCGGCGTACAGATAATCGCCCGGCTTGAAGGTCACGCCACCAAAGCTGACAGGCACATTCAGGTCGCCAATGCCGCGCTTGTCAGTCTTCATCGGATGACTGGCCAGCGCCTGCACGCCCAGATCGGTCTGCGCGATGACATCCACATCACGGATGCAGCCATACACGACGATGCCCGCCCAGCCATTCTTGGCGGCCTTCTCGGCCAGCATGTCACCGAGCAGAGCACGTCGCAGGGAACCGCCGCCATCCACCACCAGGACCTTGCCCTGACCAGGCAGATCGACCTGCTCCTTCACCAGCGAGTTGTCCTCATGGCACTTGATGGTGACGATCTGACCGCCGAAAGAATCGCGGCCGCCGTAGTTGGCGAACATGGGCTCGACGACCTGAACCAGTTCCGGATAGGCATCGCACAGATCAGGGGTGATGTAGTGCATGACAGAACTCCTTTCGACAATGAATGAGAAGGCAGCCACCTTCATGGACCTGCGTGAAGCGGGACAATTCAGCACCGAGCTATCGCGACGAAACCGCCCAACACGAACGACGACAATGCAGATGAGCCTGAAATGACCACCTGCACGTGATGCGTCACATCTTACCGCTAAGCACGCGCCGTAGAAACGGCCAGAACAACCTCAAGAACCTAAAGCAGACGCCTGCTCGGCAAAACCGGCGGGCAGTTGCAGATGCTGCAACCAATATTCGGTCAAGGGCCACACCTCGCGCTGCGCCTCCTTGCTGACCAGCATTTCGATATGCCCGAAGTCGCTGGAGAAGCCATTCTCCTTGCCCAGCAGCAAGAACTGCGACGGCGCCGCACTGCACTGTTCCAGCAGCTTGCGACAGGCCCATGCTGGATCCTGCTGATCGGCTGCGGCCCCTACCGCCAGAAGCGGCACGCGCACCTGAGTCAGGCCTGCCCACCAATCCTGGTCAGCATCGCCGAAACGCCCGAAGAGCCTGAGCCAGCGCAGGGTTTCCAGTGCCAGGCCGGCCGGCTCGTCTTCGGGACCGCGCTTCAGCCGGCGCCCGGACAGGTAGGGAACGGCACGCAACAGCAGACGACCGCCCCACTCCACCGGCGGCAGCTTGAGCGGCCAGTAGATACGGCTGACCTGGCTGCCGAAAAATGCCGCCGAACGCACACGCGACGCCTCGAGATAACCGCCCCCCAGCGCTGCCGCCAGCGTTACTCCGCCGAGGGAATGGCCGATCCAGTGCGCGGCTTGCCCGGTCTGCTCGATGATGAAATCAGCAATGGCTGGCAGGTCATGGCGCACGTACTGCGCCACGTGGTTGTCTCGATAGTTTTCGTTGCGCGGCGACAGACCGTGGCCGCGCATTTCGGCGATCCACACATCGAACCCCGCGCGCGCCAGGTAAGGCCCCAGGCCAATGCCCTTCGGCGAATACCAGAAGCGCCGATTGGAAAAGCTGCCATGCAGCAGTACCACGGGCACGCCACGCTCGCCTTCTGAGCCTGCGCGGCCGAGCCGGGTCAATGCCAGCTCGACACTGGAGTCAGGGCTGTTGTTGGGTTTGAGAAGATAGACGTCTTCGCTGAGGTCGCCGCGCAGTTCGGCGCTCATCAGGGAAACGGGGAAAAGCTCACTACTGCTTTGCATGGATCAGATGACCGCACTGGCGAGACGCCATAAATGAATAACGACACGCATAAAAAACCGCCGGGAGCGATATTGCATATCGCTGGCGACGGCTTGGAATGACCGGCAAAACGCGATGGACACCAAAAAGGGCGGGGTCAACCCGCCCTTTCTGGATCGATCACAGGCCTCAGGCAGGCTGAGTCTCAGCCAGGAAGAACCAGGTATCGAGTACCGAGTCAGGGTTCAGCGACACGCTCTCGATGCCCTGCTCCATCAGCCACTTGGCCAGATCCGGGTGGTCCGACGGACCCTGGCCGCAGATACCGATGTACTTGCCAGCCTTGTTGCAGGCGGAGATGGCATTGGCCAGCAGCTTCTTCACCGCGGGGTTACGCTCGTCGAACAGGTGGGCAACGATGCCGGAGTCACGGTCCAGGCCCAGAGTCAGCTGGGTCAGGTCGTTGGAGCCGATGGAGAAGCCGTCGAAGAACTCGAGGAACTCCTCGGCCAGAATGGCGTTGGACGGCAGCTCGCACATCATGATGACTTTCAGGCCGTCCTGCCCACGAGCCAGGCCATTGCTGGCCAGCAGCTCGACCACTTGCGAGGCCTCGCCCAGGGTACGCACGAACGGCACCATGATCTCGAC
The DNA here is from genome assembly GCF_017167985.1 of Ectopseudomonas toyotomiensis. NCBI lineage: Bacteria > Pseudomonadati > Pseudomonadota > Gammaproteobacteria > Pseudomonadales > Pseudomonadaceae > Ectopseudomonas > Ectopseudomonas toyotomiensis. The sequence goes on from NZ_CP070505.1 coordinate 4,890,064, forward strand.
GTTGGTCAGCCCCATCTCATTGCGCACTTTCTTCAACGCGCGGCATTCCAGCTCGAAGCAGTCGCGGAAGGATTCGCTGATGTAGCGCGAAGCACCACGGAAGCCCAGCATCGGGTTCTCTTCTTCCGGCTCGTACAGCTTGCCGCCGATCAGGTTGGCGTATTCGTTGGACTTGAAGTCCGACAGGCGCACGATGACTTTCTTCGGCCAGAAGGCGGCGGCCAGGGTGCTGATGCCCTCGACCAGCTTCTCGACGTAGAAGTCGACCGGATCACCGTAACCGGCGATACGTTTCTCGACGCTGTCCTTGATCTCCGGCGGCAGGCTGGAGAAGTTCAGCAGCGCCTTCGGGTGCACGCCGATCATGCGGTTGATGATGAATTCCAGGCGAGCAAGGCCAACACCTTCGTTCGGCAGTTGAGCGAAATCGAAAGCGCGATCCGGGTTGCCGACGTTCATCATGATCTTGAACGGCAGATCCGGCATGGCGTCGACCGAGTTCTTGCGAATATCGAAGCCCAGTTCGCCCTCGAAGATGAAACCGGTATCGCCCTCGGCGCAGGATACGGTGACGCCCTGACCGTCTTTCAGCACGCTGGTGGCGTTGCCGCAACCGACCACGGCCGGAATGCCCAGCTCACGGGCGATGATCGCCGCGTGGCAGGTACGGCCGCCGCGGTTGGTGACGATGGCGCTGGCGCGCTTCATCACCGGCTCCCAGTCCGGGTCGGTCATGTCGGAGACCAGCACGTCGCCTGGCTGCACCTTGTCCATCTCGGATACGTCGTGGATCACGCGCACCTTGCCGGCGCCGATGCGCTGGCCGATGGCACGGCCTTCGACCAGCACGGTGCCCTTCTCTTTCAGCAGGTAGCGCTCCATCACGGTGGCGCTGGCGCGGCTCTTCACGGTTTCCGGCCGGGCCTGCACGATGTACAGCTTGCCGTCATCACCGTCCTTGGCCCACTCGATGTCCATCGGGCGGCCATAATGTTTCTCGATGATCAGCGCCTGCTTGGCCAGCTCGCTGACCTCGGCGTCGGTGATGCAGAAGCGCGCACGATCGGCACGGTCGACCTCTACGGTCTTCACCGAGCGACCAGCTTTGGCTTCGTCGCCGTAGATCATCTTGATCGCCTTGCTGCCCAGGTTGCGACGCAGGATCGCCGGACGGCCCGCTTCCAGGGTTGGCTTGTGCACGTAGAATTCGTCGGGGTTCACTGCGCCCTGCACAACGGTCTCACCGAGGCCATAGGCGCCGGTGATGAACACCACGTCACGGAAGCCGGACTCGGTATCCAGGGTGAACATCACGCCGGCGGTACCGGTTTCCGAACGCACCATGCGCTGCACACCAGCAGACAGAGCCACCAGCTTGTGGTCGAAGCCCTGGTGCACGCGGTAAGCGATGGCACGGTCATTGAACAGGGAAGCGAAGACTTCCTTGGCGGCGCGAATCACGTTGTCCACACCACGGATATTGAGGAAGGTTTCCTGCTGGCCTGCGAAGGAGGCGTCTGGCAGGTCTTCGGCGGTGGCGGAGGAACGCACGGCCACGGCCATGTTGTCGTTGCCGGCGCTCATGGTGGCGAAGGCTTCGCGGATCTGCTTGTCCAGCTCGGCCGGGAACTCGGCGTCCATCACCCACTGGCGAATCTGCGCACCGGTCTTGGCCAGGGCGTTGACGTCATCGACATCGAGTGAGTCAAGCGCTGCGTGGATCTGCGCATTCAGGCCGCTTTGCTCGAGAAAATCGCGGTAGGCCTGAGCCGTAGTGGCGAAACCGCCGGGAACCGAGACACCGGCGCCGGCCAGGTTACTGATCATCTCGCCGAGGGATGCGTTCTTGCCCCCCACATGCTCAACATCGTGATTGCCGAGCTTATCGAGGGAAACTACGTACTCTACCAAGGTGATCTCTCCACTAACTGTATTGGAAAAGCTCAGTGGGCTGCGCAATGTCGAACGACCGAGGTCGCGCGATTGTGGCCTTGCCCTTGTATAAGTAACAATGCCGAACCCGGTGGGCCCGGCGTAAAACGCGGCCTATCATAGCCAAGAATCGAACTCAGCTTAAGGCCTTTGGCGCAAATGAAACGAACCGCTTTCTTCATCTCCGACGGCACCGGCATCACGGCCGAAACCTTGGGCCAGAGCCTGCTCGCGCAGTTCGAGAACATCCAGTTCACCAAACTGACTCGCCCTTATATCGACAGCATCGAAAAAGCGCGCGCCATGGTACAACAAATCGATGCAGCCGCTGAAAGGGACGGCGCCCGCCCGATCATCTTCGACACCATCGTCAATCGCGATATTCGTGCGATCCTCGATACCGCAAATGGTTTCATGATCGATATTTTCTCGACCTTCCTTTCCCCTCTGGAGCAGGAGCTGAGCTCGCACTCCTCCTACTCGGTCGGCAAGTCACACTCCATCGGCCAGCACTCCAACTACATGGAGCGCATTGAGGCGGTGAACTTCGCTCTGGACAACGATGATGGCGCCCGCACCCACTATTACGACAAGGCCGATCTGATCCTGGTCGGCGTATCGCGCTGCGGCAAGACGCCTACCTGTCTGTACATGGCCATGCAATACGGCATCCGCGCCGCCAACTACCCGCTGACGGAAGACGACATGGAGCGCCTGCAGCTACCAGACTCACTGAAAAAGTACCGCGACAAGCTGTTCGGCCTGACCATCGACCCGGATCGCCTCACCGCCATCCGCCACGAGCGCAAGCCCAATAGCCGCTACGCCAGCTTCGCCCAATGCGAGTTCGAAGTGCGCGAGGTGGAAGGCCTGTTCCGCCGCGAAAACATCGCCTTCATCAACTCCACGCATTTCTCGGTCGAGGAAATTTCGGCCAAGATTCTGGTGGAAAAAGGTGTTGAAAGACGCCTTAAATAACCGTCGCAAGCACATGTTTACAAAGGGAAAAGGCTCGAAACTTCGAGCCTTTTCTCATTCAGGGCCTAGAAGCTTTCAGCGGGTACGCGTACCCAGCCTTCCATCAGGATGCGCGCACTGCGGCTCATCACCGCCTTGGTCACCGTCCATTGACCATCGACCCGCTTGGCCTGCGCGCCGACACGCAGGGTGCCGGACGGGTGACCGAAACGCACCGCCTCGCGCTCGCCGCCACCGGCCGCCAGGTTGACCAGGGTACCCGGAATCGCAGCCGCCGTGCCGATGGCCACCGCGCAGGTGCCCATCATGGCGTGGTGCAGCTTGCCCATGGACAGCGCCCGCACCAGCAGATCGACCTCGCCGGCCTTCACATCCTTGCCGCTGGAGGTGCGGTAGTCCTTGGGCGGACTGACGAAAGCGATCTTCGGGGTGTGCTGACGTGTCGCAGCCTCCTCGGCCGTTTTGATCAGCCCCATGCGCAGCGCACCGGCAATGCGGATCTGCTCGAAGCGCGCCAGTTGCCCCGGATCGCCGTTGATGGCCTCACGCAGCTCGGTGCCCTGGTAGCCGATGTCCTCGGCATTGACGAAGATCGTCGGGATACCAGCCGTGATCATGGTCGCCTTGAAAGTACCGATGCCCGGCACGTCCAGATCATCCACCAGATTACCGGTGGGAAACATCGAACCGCCCTCCTCGCCATCGTCTGATGGGTCGAGAAACTCCAGTGCGATCTCCGCCGCCGGGAAGGTCACGCCGTCCAGCTCGAAATCGCCGATTTCCTGCACCTGGCCATTGCTGATCGGCACATGGGCGATGATGGTTTTCTGGATATTGGCCTGCCAGATGCGCACCACGCAGGTGCCGCTCTCGGGAATCCGTGCGGGGTCGACCAGGCCGGCATGGATGGCGAAGGCAGCGGCCGCGGTGGACAGGTTGCCGCAGTTACCGCTCCAGTCGACGAAGGCCTTGTCGATGGAGACCTGGCCGTAGAGGTAGTCGACATCGTGGTCCGGCTGAGTACTTTTCGACAGGATCACGCACTTGGACGTGCTCGAGGTGGCGCCGCCCATGCCGTCGATCTGCGCCGAATAGGGATCGGGGCTGCCGATCACGCGCATGAACAGCCTGTCGCGCGCCGCGCCCGGCACCTGGCAACGCTCAGGCAGATCCTCCAGGCGGAAGAACACGCCTTTGCTGGTGCCGCCTCGCATGTAGGTGGCGGGGATTTTCACTTGCGGCAGATAAGCCATAAATGCAGTCCTGAAAAAGTAGCCCGGATGCAATCCGGGATCGAATCATTCAACCTTGCCCCGGATTTCATCCGGGCTACGCGCTTGTCTCCCCCTCTCCCGCTTGCGGGAGAGGGGCCGGGGGAGAGGGTTTATCAGACAATACCGAGCAGCCTGCACCACCCTCTCCCCAGTCCTCTCCCATGAATGGGAGAGGGAGTAGACCGCGCCATCACGCTTCCGCGCCTTCGAGGAAGTCCTTGGCGAAGCGCTGCAGCACGCCACCGGCCTGGTACACGCTGACATCCGCCGCGGTATCCAGACGGCAGGTGACTGGCACACGCAGCACCTCGCCATTGCGGCGATTGACCACCAGGGTCAGGTCGCAGCGCGGCGAAATCTCGCCTTCCACGCCATAGGTCTCGGTACCGTCCAGGGCCAGGGTCAGGCGTGTGGTGCCCGGCTTGAACTCCACCGGCAGCACGCCCATGCCCACCAGGTTGGTGCGATGAATGCGCTCGAAGCCCTCGGCGACGATCACCTCGACACCCGCCAGACGCACGCCCTTGGCCGCCCAGTCGCGGGACGAGCCCTGGCCGTAGTCGGCACCGGCGACGATGATCAGGTTCTGCTTGCGGTTCATGTAGGTTTCGATGGCTTCCCACATGCGCATCACCTTGCCTTCCGGCTCGACGCGCGCCAGCGAACCCTTCTTCACCTGCCCGTCGACCACGGCCATCTCGTTGACCAGCTGCGGGTTGGCGAAGGTGGCGCGCTGCGCGGTCAGGTGGTCGCCGCGGTGGGTGGCGTAGGAGTTGAAGTCCTCCTCCGGCAGGCCCATTTTCGCCAAGTACTCGCCGGCGGCCGAATCCGCCAGGATGGCGTTGGACGGCGACAGGTGGTCGGTGGTGATGTTGTCCGGCAGGATCGCCAGCGGGCGCATGCCCTTGAGCGTACGCTCACCGGCCAATGCACCCTCCCAGTAAGGCGGGCGGCGGATATAGGTGGACATCGGGCGCCAGTCGTACAACGGGCTCTCTGCCTCCTGCACGCTACCCAGGTCAAACATCGGGATGTAGATCTGCTTGAACTGTTCGGGCTTCACCGAGGCAGCGACGATGGCGTCGATCTCCTCGTCGCTCGGCCAAAGATCCTTGAGGGTGATGGGATTGCCCTGGGCATCGCTGCCCAGCGGATCCTGCTCGATATCGAAGCGCACAGTGCCGGCGATGGCGTAGGCCACCACCAGCGGCGGCGAAGCGAGGAAGGCCTGCTTGGCATAGGGATGGATGCGCCCGTCGAAGTTGCGGTTGCCCGACAGTACGGCGGTGGCGTACAGGTCGCGGTCGATGATCTCTTTCTGGATCGCAGGGTCCAGCGCGCCGGACATGCCGTTGCAGGTGGTGCAGGCGTAGGCGACGATGCCGAAGCCGAGCTTCTCCAGCTCCGGCAGCAGGCCGGCCTCCTCCAGGTACAACTTGGCGACCTTCGAACCGGGCGCGAACGACGTCTTGACCCAGGGTTTGCGCACCAGGCCCAGGGCATTGGCCTTCTTCGCCACCAGACCGGCAGCGATGACGTTGCGCGGGTTGGAGGTATTGGTGCAACTGGTGATAGCGGCGATGATCACCGCGCCATCGGGCATCAGCCCCTGGGCCTCCTCGCCCTTGCCAGCTTGCAGCTTGGCCTCGTCGGCGATGCCGCGCTCGGCCAGCGCCGAAGTGGGCAGGCGACGATGCGGGTTGCTTGGACCGGCCATATTGCGCACCACGCTGCCCAGATCGAAGCGCAACACGCGCTCGTACTCGGCGGTTTTCAGCGCGTCGCTCCACAGGCCAAGGGTCTTGGCGTAGTTCTCAACCAATGCCACCTGCTCCGGCTCGCGACCGGTGAGCTTGAGGTAATCGATGGTCTGGCTGTCGATATAGAACATCGAAGCCGTCGCACCATACTCGGGGCACATATTGGAAATGGTCGCGCGATCGCCGATGGACAGGCTGTCCGCTCCTTCACCGAAAAACTCGACCCAGGCGCCCACTACCCTTTCCTTGCGCAGGAACTCGGTGATCGCCAGAACGATGTCGGTGGCGGTGATGCCCGGCTGGCGCTTGCCGGTCAGCTCGACGCCGACGATATCCGGCAGACGCATCATCGATGGGTGGCCAAGCATCACGGTCTCGGCCTCCAGGCCGCCGACACCGATGGCGATTACGCCCAGGGCATCAACGTGCGGGGTGTGCGAGTCGGTACCGACGCAGGTGTCAGGGAAGGCGATGCCGCCGCGCGCCTGGATCACCGGGCTCATCTTCTCCAGGTTGATCTGGTGCATGATGCCATTGCCGGCCGGGATCACGTCGACGTTCTTGAATGCGGTCTTGGTCCAGTCGATGAAGTGGAAGCGATCCTCGTTGCGACGATCCTCGATGGCGCGGTTCTTCTCGAAGGCGTCCGGGTCGAAGCCCGGCGCCTCGACGGCCAGGGAGTGGTCGACGATCAGCTGGGTCGGCACCACCGGGTTGACCTTGGACGGGTCACCTCCCTTTTCGGCGATGGCGTCGCGCAGGCCGGCCAGGTCGACCAGTGCGGTCTGGCCAAGAATGTCGTGGCAGACCACGCGCGCCGGGTACCAGGGAAAATCCAGGTCGCGCTTGCGATGGACCAGTTGTTCCAGCGAGGCAGTCAGATCCAGCGGATCGCAGCGGCGCACCAGTTGCTCGGCGAGCACACGCGAGGTGTAGGGCAGCTTGTCCCAGGCGCCATTCTGGATCGCCTCGACCGCCTCACGGGCATCGAAGTAATCCAGCGCGGTGCCGGGCAGGCGCTTGCGGTATTGGCTATTCACGGTGTCATTCATGGTTATTTACGATCCTTGAGCGGCACGAACTTCAGGTCTTCGGGGCCTGTGTAGTTGGCGCTCGGGCGGATGATCTTGCCGTCGATGCGTTGCTCGATGACGTGGGCGGACCAGCCGGCGGTACGGGCGATAACGAACAGCGGAGTGAACATGGCGGTGGGCACGCCCATCATGTGGTAGCTCACCGCGCTGAACCAGTCGAGGTTGGGGAACATCTTCTTGATCTCCCACATCACGCTTTCCAGACGTTCGGCGATGTCATACATCTTGGTGTTGCCCTGCTCCTCGGACAGCTCGCGGGCCACTTCCTTGATCACCTTGTTGCGTGGGTCGCTGACGGTATAGACCGGGTGACCGAAACCGATCACCACTTCCTTGCGCCCTACCCGCTCACGGATGTCGGCCTCGGCTTCATCAGGGTTGTCGTAGCGTTTCTGCACCTCGAAGGCCACTTCGTTGGCGCCGCCGTGTTTCGGCCCGCGCAGCGCGCCAATGGCGCCGGCGATGCAGGAGAACAGGTCGGAACCGGTACCGGCGATCACCCGCGAGGTGAAGGTCGAGGCGTTGAACTCGTGCTCGGCATACAGGTTGAGCGAGGTGTGCATGGCGCGCACCCAGGATTCGCGCGGCTTCTCACCATGCAGCAGGTGCAGAAAGTGGCCACCAATGGAGTCGTCGTCGGTGTCCACCTCAATGCGCTTGCCGTTGTGGCTGTAGTGGTACCAGTACAGCAGCGCCGAGCCTAGAGAGGCCATCAGCTTGTCGGCGATATCGCGGGCGCCAGGGTGGTTGTGATCGTCCTTCTCCGGTGCCAGACAGCCGAGCACGGACACGGCGGTGCGCATCACGTCCATCGGATGCGCCGATGGCGGCAGGGTTTCCAGGGCGGCCTTGACCCCGGCCGGCAGGCCGCGCAGGGCCTTGAGTTTGGCCTTGTAGCCGGCCAGCTCGGCGACGTTGGGCAGCTTGCCGTGCACCAGCAGGTGGGCGATCTCCTCGAACTCGCAGCGGTTGGCGAAATCGAGCACGTCATAGCCACGGTAATGCAGGTCGTTACCTGTGCGGCCAACGGTGCACAGCGCGGTGTTGCCGGCGGCGGTGCCGCTCAGGGCAACGGATTTCTTCGGTTTGAAGCCAGGGGTGGTTTCGGTGGCACTCATGGTTATCTCCTCGAATCCTTGTTCTTGTCTTTATTTCTTGCCAGCAGCGAACAGCGCATCGAGCTTCTGCTCGAAGGCGTGGTAGCCGATGCGGTCGTAGAGTTCGGCGCGGGTCTGCATCAATTCGATCACGTCCTTCTGGTGGCCGTTCTGGCGGATCGAGGTGTAGACACTTTCGGCCGCCTTGTTCGCTGCGCGGAAGGCCGACAGCGGATAGAGCTGGATGGCCACGCCTACCGAAGCCAGCTCGTCGCGGGTGAACAGCGGCGTGGCGCCGAATTCGGTGATATTGGCCAGCACCGGCACCTTCAGCGCCTCGACGAAACGCTTGTAAGTGGGCAGGTCGTAGGCCGCCTCGGCGAAGATGCCATCGGCACCGGCCTCGACGTAGGCCTGGCAACGCTCGATGGCGGCATCCACACCCTCGGCCTGGATGGCGTCAGTGCGGGCGATCAGGAAGAAGTCCGGGTCGGTCTTGGCATCGGCGGCGGCCTTCACGCGGTCTACCATCTCCTCGCAGGAGACGATCTCCTTGCCCGGCCGATGACCGCAGCGCTTGGCGCCGACCTGATCCTCGATATGCGCGGCGGCGGCGCCGGCCTTGATCAGGTTCTTGATGGTGCGCTCGATATTGAAAGCCGAAGGGCCGAAGCCAGTGTCGATGTCTACCAGCAGCGGCAGGTCGCAGACATCGGTGATGCGGCGCACGTCGGTCAGCACGTCATCCAGGGTATTGATGCCCAGATCCGGCAGTCCGAGCGAGCCGGCGGCGACACCGCCACCGGACAGGTAGATGGCACGAAAGCCTGCACGCTTGGCCAGCAATGCATGGTTGGCGTTGATCGCGCCGATCACCTGCAGCGGTTGCTCTTCGGCAAGGGCCTGACGGAAACGCTGGCCGGCGGAAAACTGAGTCATGAATCACCTCGAGTCTTGGATGAAGGGATGAGCGCTTCCTGTCCACGCTGGGAAACGTAGTGGCGCTCGATATTACGCTTGGAGGCGCCGATGTGACGGCGCATCAGCAGTTCGGCCAGTTCACCGTCGCGAGCTTCGATGGCGTCGAGAATGCGGTGGTGCTCGGCGAAGGCCTGATGCGGCCGATTGGGTGTAGTGGAGAACTGCAGGCGGTACATGCGCACCAGTTGGTACAACTCGTCGCACAAAAGCTTGGCCAGAGTACGGTTGCCGCTGCCCTGGATGATGCGGTAGTGGAAGTCGAAGTCGCCTTCCTGCTGGTAGTAGCCGACACCAGCCTTGAACGCGGCATCCTGCTCATGCAGCTCTAGTACCCGGCGCAGCTCGCCGATCTCCTGCTGAGTCATGCGCTCGGCCGCCAGGCGACAAGCCATGCCTTCGAGCGACTCGCGAATCTCGTACAGCTCGACCAACTCGGCATGACTGAGCGACACCACCCGCGCCCCTACATGCGGCACGCGTACCAGCAGCTTCTGCCCTTCCAGGCGATGGATCGCCTCGCGCAATGGCCCTCGGCTGATGCCATAGGTGCGCGCCAGCTCAGGCTCGGAGATCTTGCTCCCCGGGGCGATCTCGCCCTTGACGATGGCAGCCTGGATCAGGCGGAACACGTGCTCGGAAAGTGTTTCCGAATCCACCTGCGGCGCTGTAGACACATCTGATTCGAGCAGCATGATTGTCAACACAAATAGCTTTTCATGGCGATAAAACTACGCCATGAAGGCAAATTCGTCAAAGCAGACCAAAGTATTGTCGACAATATCTCCAGCTCACCCGATCAGGCGAACCGCGACCCTACTTGCAGAAAGCTACATAAGCGTCTGTCAGCACGGAAAATCCCCATGTTAGAATCCGCCCGTTCATGCCCGGCCATCGCCTTTTGCCATGCCTGCTAAACTTCACGGCAGAAAGTTGTATGGCAGGATGCCTGCCAGTCGCTGCCCTCCATCCCGCCCCTGGCAATACCTTCTCAAGGACACATGAGACTGAAACCCTTCTCTTTGCTGATCTGCCTGCTGACCTTGTCCTGCCCGGCTCTGGCCATGGGCAAGTCGATCTATGGTCTGAATGAATATATTCACGTAGAAGAACTGGACCTGCAGGTAGCCGCCAAACTCGACACTGGCGCCAAAACTGCGTCCTTGAGCGCCCGCGATATCAAACGCTTCAAGCGTGACGGAGAAACCTGGGTGCGTTTCGTGCTGGCCATCGACGATGCCCATGAGCGCACCATCGAGCGTCCGCTGGCGCGAATCAGCAAGATCAAACGCCGTGCTGGCGATTTCGACCCCGATGAAGGCAAGACCTATACGGCACGCCCGGTAATCGACCTTGAATTGTGCATGGGCAAGACCCTGCGCACGATCGAAGTGAACTTGACCGACCGAAGCGCATTCCAATACCCGCTTCTGATCGGCTCCGAAGCGCTCAAGCACTTCGAGGCCATGGTCGATCCAAGCCTTAAATATGCAGCCGGCAAACCCGACTGCACCAATGACGCAACCCCTGGCGAGTAATTCCCATGCGCTCTCTGAACCTGCATCTGAAAGTCCTGATCACCCTCTTGGTGGCCCTGGGCGTTCTGATTACGGCATACCAAATCTTCATTCTCGGCATTCCGGTGACCGAGGACGAGACCGACGATCTGTGGAACATCGATGCCAAGGTCGAATTCCAGGCGACTCCGCGTGAGCCGGTGAAGCTGCAGATGTTCGTGCCGCCGCTGAACCAGGATTACGTGAGCCTCAACGAGAGCTTCATCTCCAACAATTACGGCGTCAGCGTCAACCGTGTCGACGGCAACCGCCGCGTCACCTGGTCGGCACGTCGTGCTAATGGCAAGCAGACCCTCTATTACCGACTGGTTCTGACCAAGCGTTACAGCGGCGAGCAGGCGCCTGCAAAAGGCCCGATCTTCCGCGACAGCATCCCGGTCGAAGGCCCCGAGAAGATCGCCGCCGAAGCCCTGCTGGCACCAATTCGCCAGCACTCGGCGGATGTCGAGACCTTCATCAGTGAAACCATCAAGCGCGCCAATAACGTCAACGATGACAACGTGAAACTGCTGCTCGGCGGCGATGCCTCCACCGCCAACAAGGCCAAAGTCGTCGACCTGCTGCTGTCCATCGCCCACGTGCCGATGGAGCGCGTACACACCATTCGCTTGCAGGCCGAGGTCGCTCAGTCGCCGGAGCTTTGGCTACGTAGCTTCAATGGCCAGAAATGGCTGTACTTCAACCCGGAAACCGGTGAACAGGGCCTGCCGGACGACCGCCTGGTCTGGTGGATCGGCGACGGTGATCTGGTCAGCCTCGAAGGCGGCCGTCAGGCGCAAGTCAGCTTCAGTCTGAACAACAGCGAGATGAACGCCATCCGCCTGGCCAAACTGACCGATGAGAACACCGACGCCAGCTTCCTTGAATACTCGCTGTACGGCCTGCCGCTGCAGACCCAGCAGACCTTCATGATCATGGTGATGATCCCGATCGGCGTGCTGGTCATTCTGATCCTGCGCAACCTCGGCGGTCTGCAGACCCTGGGTACCTTTACCCCAGTGCTGATCGCCCTCGCCTTCCGCGAAACCCAACTGGGCTTCGGTATCTTCCTGTTCACCGTGATCACCGCGCTCGGCCTGTCATTACGCTCCTACCTGGAACATCTGAAACTGCAGATGCTGCCGCGCCTGTCGGTAGTGCTGACTTTCGTCGTGGTACTGATCGCCGCCATCAGCCTGTTCAGCCACAAGCTGGGCCTGGAGCGCGGCCTGTCGGTTGCGCTGTTCCCGATGGTGATTCTGACCATGACCATCGAGCGCCTGTCGATCACCTGGGAAGAGCGTGGCGGCAGCCATGCCTTCAAGGTCGCCATCGGCACCCTGTTCGCCGCCACCATCGCGCACCTGCTGATGAGCGTGCCGGAGCTTGTGTACTTCGTGTTCACCTTCCCGGCGATCCTGCTGATCCTGGTGGGCTTCATGCTGGCGATGGGGCGTTACCGCGGTTACCGCCTGACCGAACTGTTCCGTTTCAAAGCCTTCCTCAAGGACTAAGACCATGTTCGGCCTGATCAAGACGTGGAAGGCCCTTGAAGCCAAGGGCATCATGGGCATCAACCGACGCAACGCGGACTACGTGCTGAAGTACAACAAACGGCACCTGTACCCGATCGTCGACGACAAGATCATCACCAAGGAGCGGGCCATCGAGGCCGGCATCGATGTGCCCGAGATGTACGGCATCATCGAAACCGAGAAGGAAATCGACAAGCTCGACGAGATCATCGCCGGGCGCACCGACTTCGTCATCAAGCCGGCGCAAGGCGCCGGCGGCGATGGCATCATGGTCATCGCCGACCGCTTCGAGGACCGTTTCAAGACGGTGTCCGGCAAGATCGTCAGCCACGAGGAGCTGGAGCAACAGATTTCCAGCATCCTCTCCGGTCTGTACTCGCTCGGCGGTCACCGCGACCGTGCGCTGATCGAGTACCGCGTCACCCCGGACACCATCTTCAAGAGCATCAGCTACGAAGGCGTGCCGGACATCCGCATCATCGTGCTGATGGGTTACCCGGTGATGGCCATGCTGCGCCTGCCGACCCGCCAGTCCAACGGCAAGGCCAACCTGCACCAGGGTGCCATCGGCGTGGGTGTGGATCTGGCCACCGGCGTCACCCTGCGTGGCACCTGGCTGAACAACAAGATCAGCAAGCACCCGGACACCACCAACGCGGTGGACGGCGTGCAACTGCCGAACTGGGACGGCTTCATGAAGCTCGCTGCCGGCTGCTACGAGTTGTGCGGCCTGGGTTACATCGGCGTGGACATGGTGCTGGATCAGGACAAGGGCCCGCTGATTCTCGAGCTCAACGCCCGCCCCGGCCTGAACATCCAGATCGCCAACGACTGTGGCCTGACCCACCGCGCCCATGCCGTGGAAGCCCGCCTGGAAGAACTGAAAGCCAAGGGTATTCAGGAAGACGCCGAAGAGCGCGTGCGTTTCTCCCAGGAGCTGTTTGGTCACATCGTCAGCAAGGAAGTCTGACCAGCGAACGTCGTAAGGTGCTGCCGCACCTTACGACTCGCTCAATGCACCGTCGCCAGCCCCCTCTCACTCGCACACCGTCTCATGCCTCGCTCAGCAGCCCCAGGCTCTTGCCCTTGAGTACCGCTTGCGTGCGGCTGCGTACGCCCAACCTGGAAAACAGGTTATGCAGGTGCCATTTGATGGTGGCCTCGGACAAGTGCACCGCCTCGGCGATATCGCGATTCGATAGACCGGCTGCCACAAGCCGCAATATCTCCCGCTCGCGATGGCTGACACCCTGATTTTCCTCGAGACTTTCTGGATCGATAGCCAACCTGCGGCACTGCTCGCGCAGCATTTCGGCAACGCCCTGCCAGACAGCGGCGCGCTTGGGCTCGGCGCGGCTCCAGGCATTCCAGAGTGGCAGCAGCCACAGTGCGTCGTCCTGAAACAAGCGGCGATAGCCACATTGCCAGGCCTCTTCGAGTGTCGCCTGCAACAGCGCGAAGGCTTTTTCGCCGTGACCTTTGCTCCAGTAAGCCACTGACAGGAGCAGGCTCAGGTGCAGACGCCGATCACGCTGGTGGTCCGCTCCCTGCTTGGCCAGGCACGCCTCCAGGCTGGCCTGGGCTCTTTCCACCCATTGTTCGCTCAGCGCCAGGCGCGCCTGGCTCAGCGCCAGCGCCGTATGTGCATCGCCATAGCGTTCGATGGGCAATACAGCGAGATGACGCTCCAACTGCAGATAAATACGCTGCGCCTCGTTGGGCCTGCGTAACCACAGCAGGAACTGCACCTTGCACCCCATGGCGATGGCGAACACCCGCTCGTAGCCCGGCCCCTGCAAACCGCTCAACCACTCGTCGAGTTCTTCCAGCCCCTGCTCACCGGCACCGGCAAAGAAGCGCGCACGCGCCATGACCAGCTTGCCGCGGCTGATCAACTCCACCGGCGTGGCAACATCACGCCAGGTGGTGGCCAGCGGCAGCTCGGCGAGAATCGCAGCGTGGCGATCCTGTTCGTAAAGCAGATCGGCATAAGCCAACCCGAGCGGACCACCAACCCGGCTGCGCCGCCCGAACACCTGCTCGACCCTTGCCCGCGCGGCCTCGGCCAGGGAGCGACCGCGCTCCAGTTCGCCGTACTCCTTGCAGATCAGCGCCTCGATCAGGCTGGCCATCACGTGCAGGTACTCACTCTCGCACTGACGCAGGTTCTCCCGCGCCACGGCAATCGCCTTGGCCGCCTCACCGAACTCACCGAGCAGAGCGAATGCCGCTGCCTGCACGCAGGCAAGGCTGGCGCGAAATACCGGCTGATTCTTTGGTACCAGTGCCAGCCAGTGACTGGCGACCTTGAGACAGGCGTCGAGCTTGTCCTGGTAGAGCAAAACCAGTGCCTTGAGCACCTGAGCGGCAGCCAGCAGCTCGATCAGGCCAAAGTGGATGCCTGTGCCGCGCCCTTGCGTCAGGCGTGCGCTGACCTCCTCGATCAACGCCTCGGACTCGGCAAACTTCTGTTCAAAGGCCAGCTGCCAGGCATAGAAAATCTGGAACACCGGCTGCTCGGTGATCACCAGCGGTGGAATATCCTTGAGAATGGCGAGGATGCCGTAGACCCGATTACCGGCGATCAGACGCGCGCCCTGACGCTCCAACAGCTCGGCGGCGAAAGCATAATCGCGAGCGCGCAGGGCATACTTGATCGACTTGTCGGCCAGATCATGGTTTTCGCACCAGCGCGCAGCGGCGTGCAACAGATGAACCGGATCGCCGCGCCTGGCCAGACGCCCCTGCAGGAAGTCAGCAAACAGGTGGTGATAACGGAACCATTGGCCCTGCTCGTCCAGCGCGATCACGAACAGTTGCTCGGCCTGCAGCCGGCGCAGCATGTCACGACCGTCTTGGCGCCCAGTCAGCGCGTTGCACAACTCAGCGTTGAATTCGTCGAGGACCGAGGTCTGGTCCAGAAACAGCTGCACGGCTTCCGGCAGGCTGGCCACCACATCTTCGGCCAGATAATCGGCGATGTTGCGTTCGGTCCCTGACAGCCCGGCGAGAAAGGCCGTGCGATCGCGCTGGCGCGGCAAGGCCAGCGACGCCAGGTGCAACGCAGTGATCCAGCCTTCCGTGCGCGTATGCAGCTGGTTGAGTTCACTTTCCTCAAGGGCGAGACCTTTGATCCTGCGCAGATACGCAGCCGTTTCCGCGCGAGTCAGACGCAGGTCCTCAGCCTTGAGCCAGAACGCCCAGGCGCCGAGCGACGGCGGCTCTTCGAGAAAACGCGGTTGATAACGCGTGCTGACCACCAAGCGCACTTGCTTGGGCAGACGCTCGATCAGATAGCGCGCGCCCTGCCCGAGAGAAGGATGGCGAATGTGGTGAAAGTCGTCGAGCATCAGATAGAGCGTTTCCGGCAGCTCTTTCAGATCGTCGAGCAGCGCATCTATCACCGCCTCCAGCGGCCAACTGATCTCGCCCTGCAGCAGCGCCGCGGCACTACTGCCGAAGCCGGGACAGGCGGCGGCAACCGCCGCAACCAGATACTGCAGAAACCTCGCCGGTTCGCTATCGCTTTCATCGCACGACAGCCAGGCGACCCGCGCCCCCTGCACCTGCAAACGGCGACGCAGCTGGCTGAGGACAGTGCTCTTGCCAAAGCCGGCGGGTGCGCTGAGCACGATCAGGCGCTGCTCGCTGGCGTCCAGCAAACGCTCGAGCAAGGCCGCGCGTTCCAGCAGCGGCGCACCCTCGGCATGAGCGGGATACAGCTTGGTAAGCAGCAGCGGCGCAGCGGATGGGCAGGACGGATTCTGGCTGTTCATGATTCGAGTAGGCTCAGTTCGCGGGCACGGCGGATGGCTTGAGTACGATTACGCACCTTGAGCTTTTCGTAGATGTTGTGCAGGTGCCATTTGACGGTACCCAGGGCCAGCGCCAACTGCTGGCCGATCTCTTCATTGGACATGCCCTTGGCGGCCAGACAGACCACCTCACGCTCGCGCTCGGTCAGCCCCTCCTCCAGCGCGTCCAGGGTGTGATGCGACTCCTGACCGGGCCAGGCGCTCAACAAGCTGCGGATGAACACCTGCAGCGCGGGCTGGCGCTCGACGGATTCCAACTGCTGCAGCAACTGGCGTATGGCCTCGCCTTCCTCGATGAACAGGCTGCGCGCCTCTTCCCGCTCGGCGCCAATCAGGCATTGCACCAGCAGGCTCTGCGCACGCTCCCGGTAGCCCAGGCGCTGGTAGCTCAGCGCAGCGAGCAGATCCAGGCGCAGCTGATGCAGCCCGTGCCGGCCATCTTGCAACTGGCTGCGCAACTGGGTGATCTCATGCAGCGCCTCGCTGAAATGGCCCCGCGCCTGCTGTAGACGAACACGAGTCAGACCGAGCACCCACGGCACCGGATTGAAACTGCACTGCGTGTAGTACCCCGCCAGCTTGCTCCAATCCACAGATTTCAGACGTTGTTCTGCGCGCTTGCTGCGGTCGGCCACCGGCTCCTGCAGAATCAGCGCAATCTCCTCGCCTACGGCCTGCACGTAGAAACGCCAGGATTGATTGCGCGCCGCCAGGTTCTGCATCAGCACCAGGGTAGCGATCGCTTCTTTCGGCGCGTCCTGCTGGCGCTGAACCCGCGCTAGGCAAAGCATCGCCTGGGCATACAGGTCGATCGGGTTGATCACGTCGACCGTGGCCAACGCCCAGCGCAGCCGATCCTGCAGACCGTCCAGGCGGCCCTGGTGATAGGCGATCAGCGACTCGCTGATGGTTGGCAGAACCAGGGCTCGGGACTTTTCGCCGAACCAGGGCATCATCCGCGCACGCAACTGCTCGAACAGCAGCTGCGCCTGCTTTACCCGCCCTTGCTCCAGACACAGGAGCACTTCCACGTTGGCCAACTGCATGTCCAGGTAACGGCCTTCGAGGAAATGGTTGCGCTGCTGCGCCAGCGCCAGCAGTTTGCGCGCCTGCTCGCCCTGGCCAAGCATGACGTTGGCCAGGGCGCCAACGGTGAGGATCGCCACTTCGAGAAACGCGGTGTGCTGCCCCAGCTGCGCCTCGATGCGCCGCGCCAGATCGACGCAGGTATCCAGATCATCCTTTTGCAAGGCGATCACCGCCTTGATCGCCAGAGTCGCCAGCACCTTGTCGCTCAACGGCCCACTGGTGCGTGAATCGGCCCAGCGCTCCAGCAGCTCATCGAGCATGCCGTTGGCCTCGTTCAGGCCCAGCTCGGCCGCACGGGTCCAGACATCGGCAAGCACCAGCACCGGAAAGCGCGCGGCGATTTCGTCCGGCACATGCTGTCGCCATTTGTAGATGAGGTTGAGCTGGCCGCGGTTGATCAGCTCCAGACCGCAGCCGTCGAGCAGCGCGGCGAGCATCTCGGCATCTTCGGCCAGACAGGCGTGCTCGATGGCCAGGTTCTGCATATGGTGGTTGGTGAACCACAGGCTGGCATTGAAATGCAGCTGCTTGAAGCGCTCCGGGTCGCGATCCTTGAGACGGCTGCGGAGAAACTCGGCGAACAGATTATGGAAGCGATACCACTGGCGTTCTCGATCCATGGGCAGGAGAAACAGCTGCATGGCCTCCAGCTCTTCCAGCAGTTGCTGGCCATCCTGACGCGCGGTCAGGGCGTTGACCAGCTCGCCACTGAGCTGCTGCGCCACCCCTAGCGCCAACAGCTGTTCCTGGCGCTCGCCAGGCAACTGTTCGAACACCGAGCGCAGCAAGTAATCGCCTACCACGTTCTTGTCTGCGCCCAATTCGGCCAGGCGCTCAGTCGGTTGCGGGTGGTTGCGCAGCCACAAGCTGGCCAGATGCACCCCCACCACCCAGCCCTCGGTATGACGGTAAAGTGCGCCAAACGTCTCTGGATCGAGCTGCAGGCCGCTGCGTTCCAGATAACCGCGCGTCTCTTCAGGATTGAGCCTGAGCTCATCACTGCCCAACTCCAGCAACAATCCCTTGGCGCGTAACGTGGCAAGACTCAGGGCGGGCTGCGAACGGCTGCCGATGGCCAGGGTGAAATTCGGGGGCGCCATCTTGACCAGGCGATTGAGTGCAGCGAGCAGTTCGCCATCCTGGATCAGATGCAGATCGTCGAGCACCAGCAGCAACGGCTCCGAACGCTGCGAAAGATCCACCAGCAGACTTTCCATCACGGCCTCGACCGGCACCCGCATGGTATTGCGCAGGTAACCCAGGGCGTAATCACCCAGGCCGGGCAGTGCACGCCCCAATGCTTCGATCAGTTGCTGGAAGAAACGTACCGGCTCATCATCAGCAGAGCCCAGCGATAGCCAAGCAACAGCGCTGCCGGCCTGACGACGCTGCTCGACCAGCATCGCCAAAGCGGTGGTCTTGCCAAAGCCAGCAGGAGCGCAAAACAGCACGAGGCGGGCATGGGGGTGGGCCGAAAGCGCGGCTTCCACCTGGGGCCTTGCCAGATAGTCCGCGGATGCCTGGGGCGGCGACAGTTTTGAACGCAGCAGGCTTCCAGCGGCTGGACCGATGACTACATCCATGGCCTGGATTCCTTCATTCATTATTGTTTTGGCACGGTAGTTCAACATCCTGGCACGACTCCATACTAATCAGCCGAGCGTACCGGAGCAAACCTGGCCGAAGCCCTAGGATGAATATTAGCGACGGACTACAATCGCTCCTTCACCCCCTTCGACTACCACGCATGCCCAGCTGCTCTTTGCACCCTCTTCCTTACCGCACCGACCCCAGCGACTACTTCCAGCGCATTCG
This sequence comes from Ectopseudomonas toyotomiensis, assembly GCF_017167985.1. Classification (NCBI taxonomy): domain Bacteria; kingdom Pseudomonadati; phylum Pseudomonadota; class Gammaproteobacteria; order Pseudomonadales; family Pseudomonadaceae; genus Ectopseudomonas; species Ectopseudomonas toyotomiensis. Next base: position 4,908,987 of record NZ_CP070505.1, read on the forward strand.
CCAGGCCCCCGGCGCCGTAATGCTGGATGCCGGACGACCGAGTGCCACGCGTGGACGCTATGACCTTATGAGCGCCTGGCCATTGGCAGAACTGGCGCCCACGCCCGACGAATCGGCCAACGACTTTCTGCAACGTTTGCGAGGTGCATTGCAGAGCCTTGGGCCCGCCGAAGTGCCAGCGCAGCAAGAGCTGCCATTCGTCGGTGGTTTGATCGGCTACCTGTCTTATGACTTCGGCCGTCGCCTGGAAGTGCTGCCCGAGCAGAGCGTCGATGATCTCGATCTCGAGGATGCTCGTTTCGGTCTCTACGCCTGGGCGCTGATCAGCGATCATCAGCTGGGTACCAGCGCCCTGCTGTTTCACCCGGCGCTGCCGGAGGCAGAGCGCCAGCGCCTGCGTACACTGTTCGAAGCACCTCATAGCGAGGAACTCGCGCCCTTCCGACTGACTCAGCCGTTCCAGGCCGCTATCGACCAGCACCGCTATCGCCAGGCAATCGAGCGCATCCAGGGCTACATCCTCGCTGGCGATTGCTATCAGGTGAATTTCGCCCAGCGCTTTCAGGCGCCCTGTGCGGGTGATCCCTGGGCGGCTTACCTGGCACTGCGCCAGGCCTGCCCCACACCTTTCTCGGGTTTTCAGAGCCTGGGCGATGGCGACGCCATTCTCAGCCTGTCGCCCGAACGCTTTCTCAAGGTCAGCAACGGTCAGGTGGAAACCCGTCCGATCAAGGGCACTCGGCGCCGCGGCGATGACACCGACGATGACCAGTTGCAGGCGCAGGAGCTGTTGGCGAGCCGCAAGGATCGCGCCGAGAACCTGATGATCGTCGATCTGCTGCGCAACGATCTGGGCCGCAGCTGCCGCATCGGTTCGGTGAAAGTACCGGAGCTGTTCGCCCTGGAGAGCTATCCCAACGTGCATCATCTGGTCAGTTGCGTCACCGCCGAGCTGGCGCCCGGCAAGGATGCGCTGGACCTGATCGCCTGCAGTTTTCCTGGTGGCTCCATCACCGGCGCACCGAAGATCCGCGCCATGCAGATCATCGATGAGCTGGAGCCGACACGGCGCGGGCTCTATTGCGGCTCGCTGCTGTATCTCGATGTACGCGGCGAGATGGACAGCTCCATCGCCATCCGCAGCCTGCTGGTCAAGGATGGCAAGGTCAGTTGCTGGGGTGGTGGCGGTATAGTCGCCGACTCCAACTGGCAGGCCGAATATCAGGAGTCCATCACCAAGGTGAAAGTGCTGCTGGAAACGCTGGAGCGCCTGTCGGCTACAGCCGAATAGAGCCCCCAAACGAAAAACGCCGCGAAATCGCGGCGTTTTTCATACATCGGCGTTACAGACTCAGCTTGCGATTCGAGGCCTTGAGGAACTCTTGCTTGAGCGCTTCGAAGGTGTGCACGGCCGGGAATTGCGGGAACTCGCGAATCACGTTGTCCGGCGCATGGAACAGGATGCCGGCATGGGCTTCGCTGAGCATGGTGGTGTCGTTGTACGAGTCGCCAGCGGCGATAACGCGGTAGTACAGGCTCTTGAAAGCGATGACCGACTGACGCTTGGGATCTTTCTGGCGCAGCTGGTAGCTGACCACACGATCATTCTCGTCGGTGATCAGACGGTGGCACAGCAAGGTCGGGAAACCGAGCTGACGCATCAGCGGCTGGGAGAACTCGTAGAAGGTGTCGGAGAGAATCACCACCTGGAAACGTTCACGCAGCCAGTCGACGAACTCCACGGCGCCATCAAGCGGCTTCAGGGTAGCGATCACGTCCTGAATGTCCTTCAACTTCAGGCCGTGCTCATCGAGAATACGCAGGCGTTGCTGCATGAGCACGTCGTAATCGGGGATGTCGCGGGTGGTCGCCTTGAGCGACTCGATGCCGGTTTTTTCCGCAAAGGCGATCCAGATTTCCGGAACCAGTACGCCTTCCAGGTCGAGACACGCGATTTCCACAGGCCACTCCTCGGTTGAGCCAAAAAGGAGCCGGCACTCTAGCCGCTGGGCCTGACTGGCGCAATGCGGCCTTCTTATAACCGGAACGAAGGACATAAAGCGCCTTAGTTATTTAGCCGCATAACCGGGCTTTGTTAACATCGCGCCCTCACGCACACGATCTGGAGTCCTCAACATGGAACTCGACCTGGACGCGCTCAACGCCGAATTCGGCAACCAGCCTGAAAAGCTGGTGCAGTGGGCCATCGGACTGGGCAAACCCGCCATCTGCACCACCAACTTCCGCCCCTTCGAAGCGGTGATCCTGCACATGGTCAGCCAGGTCAAACCGGATATCCCGGTGGTCTGGATGGACAGCGGCTACAACACCGAAGCCACCTATCGCTTCGCCGACGAGGTGACGCGCAAGCTGGGCCTCAACCTGATCACCTACCTGCCCAAGCGCTCGCGCGCGCACCGCGAGGCCATCGACGGCCCGGTGCCCGGCCTGGATGATCCGCGCCACGCCGCGTTCACCGAAGAAGTGAAGCTCGAGCCCTTCGCCCGCGCCCTGCGCGAAACCGCACCCAGCGTCTGGTTCACCGCCCTGCGGGCCACCGATACCGCCGTGCGCGCTCAGATGGACCCCATCAGCATCAACCCGGACGGCCTGATCAAAGTCGCCCCGCTGCTGCACTGGTCTTCCAAGGATCTGTATCAGTACCTGGTCGCCCACGACCTGCCGAACGAGTTCGATTACTTCGACCCGACCAAGGGTGAAGACAATCGCGAGTGCGGCCTGCACCTCAGTCATTGATTGACGCTGGCTAGAACGAAACATGGCGCCCTTGGGCGCCATGTTTCGTTTCGGTTGTTTTGCTTCAGTGCATCGGTAACTCGACACCTGCGAACAGCTCTTCGAGTTCGGATTTGTTGTGACACTGCACCGCCTTGGCCAGCATCTCGCGGGTCAGGTGTGGGGCGAAACGCTCGATGAAATCGCACATGAACCCCCGCAGGAAGGTGCCGCGACGAAAACCGATCTTGGTCACGCTGGGTTCGAACAGGTCATCGGCATCGAGCACCACCAGATCCGGATCGAGCTTGGCGTCGACCGCCATCTTGGCCACGATGCCAACGCCCAGGTTCAGGCGTACGTAGGTCTTGATCACGTCGGCGTCGGCGGCGGTGAACACCACCTTGGGCGTCAGGCCACGATGACTGAAGGCTTCGTCCAGTTTCGAACGCCCGGTGAAACCGAATACATAAGTGACGATGGGATGCTCGGCCAAGGCCTCGAGGGTCAGCTTCGGCAGCTTGGTCAGCGGGTGCCCCTGCGGCACCACCACGCAGCGATTCCAGCGGTAGCAGGGCATCATGATCAGGTCGTTGAACAGTTCAAGACCCTCGGTAGCGATGGCGAAATCGACACTGCCATCGGCCGCCATCTCGGCGATCTGCGTCGGCGTGCCCTGGTGCATGTGCAAGGCAACGTCCGGGTACTGCTTGATGAAAGCGCTAATCACCGGCGGCAGCGCGTAGCGTGCCTGGGTATGGGTAGTGGCGATGGAAAGCGTGCCTTTCTTCTCGTTGGAGAACTCTTGGGCGATCTGCTTGATGCTTTCGACCTTGCGCAGAATCTCGCCGGCAGTGGTGATGATGCGCTCCCCGGCTGGGGTCACGCGGGTCAGGTGCTTGCCGCTGCGGGCGAAGACTTCCACGCCCAGCTCATCCTCGAGCAAGCGAATCTGCTTGCTGATCCCTGGTTGCGAGGTGTACAGGCTCTGAGCGGTAGCCGATACGTTGAGGTCGTGGTGCGCAACTTCCCAGATGTAGCGCAATTGCTGAAGCTTCATATGTTTCCCTCAGAGCAGTAAGGCAGGCCAACAACTGCCAATGCCGTATATAACCATATTATTGGTTTAATCGAACAGCCTAGAACGTTTTATTAGGTACCCCCTTTTACAGATCCCCATGACCACGATGCTGCAGCATGGGCACCAGGTATACCGGCGCCTCCGACAACTGCACGATGCGCGCAGCCGTTCGCCCCAGCGGCACGGCCAAGTCTGCTCCATGGCTATGACTGCCTACGACCAGCAGATCCACCCCAAGTTTCTGCGCTTCCTCAAGAATCACCGCAGGCGGATCCCCCTGAAGCACCCGCACCGCACGAATCAACTGGAGATCCTGCTGACCATCACCCAGTTCGTCGCGAAAGCCCTCCAGCACACGCTGCTCGATACTGGCCATGACGGTATTCAGCCCATTACGACGCAGCTCCCCGAGGGTGTCCTCGTCCAGGTAGGTCTGCAGCACGGATTCGGCGAATAGCCCCATGGGCTCAACCGCGTGCACCACATACAGATCGGCCTTGAAGCTGCGGCTCATAGCGAGGGCGTGCTGCAGCACGTAGGAGGCGTAAAGCCCCAGATCGGTGGCATAGAGTATCGAGCGGATCACGCGGCCTCCTCGACTGCTGGCGCAGGCCCTTGATTGAGCTTAGCAGCGCATCAGACAAAGCAAGATCGGCAGCGTTATTTAGGACGAATGGCTATATGCAGGCGCTTGAGCGCCTGCAGAGGCCCAGGCTCAGGGCACTAACTCGTTGCTGACGCCATGGGGGACATGACCGGTCGCCACCACCTGGCGAGCTTTTTCACAGTGTCCGGTCTGGTCATCGAAGAATACATCGGCAGCGAAGGCCTCCAGCACCGCCGATTTGTCCAGCCCGCCAAGGAAGAAGGATTCATCCAGGCGGATGTTCCATTCGCGCAGGGTGCGAATCACACGCTCATGTGCCGGGGCCGAACGCGCGGTAACCAACGCCGTACGAATCGGGCATTCGGCTTCGGGAAACTCCTGCTGCAGCGCATGCAACGCGGCGAGAAACGGCTTGAAAGGCCCGCCAGGCAGGGCCTGCCGAGCGGATTCACGCTCATGATCCTGAAACGCGTTGAGGCCGCCACTCTGGTAGACGCGCTCGGAGTCGTCGGAAAACAGCACGGCATCGCCATCGAAGGCGATACGCAGCTCGTTGCTGTTCGCTCGCCGCGCGCCACCGGAAAGCAGCGTGGCCGCGCCGAAACCGGCTTTCAGTGCGTTGCGCACGTCATCGGCGTGGGTAGACAGAAACAGATGACAGCCAAAGGCCGCCAGATAAGGATCGGGGCTACGACCGCCGACGAAGGCGGCGCGGGATATGCCGAGCCCGTAGTGCTGGATCGAGTTGAACGCACGCAGCCCGGTATCGGCGCTGTTACGCGACACCAGGATGACCTCCACGCGCTGTTCGCTGAGCCGTGTGTTCAGCCCAAGCAGCTTTTCCACCAGCGGAAAGGCGTCGCCCGGCATCAGCACTTCGTCTTCATGCTCGATCTGATAGCGGCGATAGGCTTCCACCCCTTCGCTTTCGTAGATCTGGTGACTTTCACTCAGATCGAACAGCGCCCGCGAGGAAATCGCCAGCACCAGTTTGTCCCCCAGCCCCTTACCCATGCTTAGGCCTCCCGGCGAGCCTGAATGAAACGTAGCGCCTGATACAGAGCGCGCACCTTGGGCATATCGAAGCCCGCTGCATCGGCGGCCGCCAGAGGCGCTTCATAGATGGCGTGCAGCTCGGCCGGTCGCCCCTGGGCAAAGTCGTGGTACATGCTCGGCAGGTAATCGGGCATGCGTTGCGTGGCGGCCAACAATTTGTCCGCATAGCTGTCCGGCATGACGTAGCCCAGTGCCTGAGCAGCCTGCACCACTTCCTGCATCATGTCAGCGATCAGTGCGCGGCTGTCGGCATTACCCATCAGGCGCCGTGTATCGGCATCGAGCAGCACCGACAGGCCGTTGTAAGGGATATTCCATACCAGTTTCTGCCAACGCGTCTGCGCCAGATCGCGCATCGCTGCCGAGTCCAGGCCGGCGCTGCGCAGCAGGCTCGCGCCCTCCTCGACCAGTGCAAGGCGCGTCTCGTCGTCATCCATCGACCCGGAGTGGTAGGCCAGGTTGATCGCACCCAAAGCCTGATGCTCGATCACACCCGGCGCACTGCGATGAACGCAGATGTAACAGAGTCCGCCCAACAGATGCAGGTCATCGCTCAACAGTGGGCGCAGCTCATCTTCCACTGCCAGGCCATTTTGCAGCAGCACCACCTTGGCGCCTGGCGCTGCAGCCTTGGCAATCAGCGGCGCCAGCTCGGCATTGGCCGTGGTCTTGGCGCCGACCAGCAACCAGTCGCACGGTGGCATCTCGTCGACATGCTGGTAGGCCTGTACCGGCGCCAGGTTCAGTGCACCATGTACCACGCTGTTCAACTGCAGGCCTCGCTCGACCACCGCACCGTACTCGCTACGCAGCAAAAAGTGCACGTCATGACCAGCGCGAGCCAGCAGCATTCCGTAGAAACCGCCAATGGCACCGGTGCCGATGATGCCGATACGCGGCGCAGGGTATTGAGACATCAGGGAAGCTCCTCAGCCGGGCGAAGCAGGGCCTCGCCCATGGCGTTAACCAGATCGGAATGGGTAAGACGCGTGTGCAATGCGCCAAAGAAATGACCGTCCTTGACCAGAAACAGCGCCGGCAGATGGAATACCTCGTATCGCGTCACCAATCCGGCGTTATGCCCGGCGTCGACCCAGCACAGGCGTTCTATGGGCAGCGGCATGCCAGGCAAGGCCTGACGTGCCCAGCGACAGCTGGCACAGCCCGTGCTTGTGAACACCAGTAGCGAGATACCGGGAAGATCGAGCAGCCGGCGGTCGGCATCCAGATCGGTCAATTCCAATTGCGTCGCTATACTGAATTCACTGATGTCAGTTTGCCTGCATTCAAGGTCGGTGTTCATGCGTAAGTTTCTGCGTCATCCAAGCGACATGCCGGTTGAACTGGTGCTGCGCAAACAAGCCTGCATTCCTCGGCAGCGGCTGAACAATATCAGCCTCGGCGGGGTTGCGTGCAACTCGACACGTGGCTTTCGCCGCGGCACCTCGGTCGAACTGCGCATCCCGCTACTGGGCGAACAGGCGCGCTATCCCGGCGTAGTGGCCTGGTGTCGGCGCCAGGACACCGATTATCTGGTAGGCATCGCTTTTCTCGATGAAGACACCCTGTTCCGCGCGCGCATGGTCGAGCAGGTTTGCCAGATTCAGCATTACCGACAACAGTTGGAGCAGGCATCAGGCCACCCCATGGCCATCGAGCAGTGCGCTCAGGACTGGATTGCCAAGCATGCCGCCGAGTTTCCCTATCTCGCCTGAATACGCTGCAACCACCCAACAACGAGGGTAACAAGACACCCTCATGCTGCCACTCCATGAGCCTTATTGAACTTAACGCCCATTGTCGCGCAGCCGCGTACGCGCTAAGGTTCGGCTCCCCCTGCACCAACTAGCTGTGCACCGCCATAGGGGATCGCTGGCGGCCGGCACCCGTGACCTGACGACCTGACCCGATGAATAGCACGATGGCTGACTTACCGATCGACGACCTCAACGTCGCTTCCAACGAAACCCTGATCACCCCCGATCAGCTCAAACGCGAGATTCCTCTGACCGATGCTGCGCTCAAGACCGTGGCCCATGGCCGTCAGGTGGTACGCGACATCCTCGACGGCAAGGATCATCGCCTATTCGTGGTCGTCGGCCCTTGCTCCATCCACGATATCAAGGCCGCTCACGAGTATGCCGAGCGCCTCAAGGTACTGGCTGCCGAGCTGTCCGATAGCCTATTCCTGGTCATGCGCGTGTACTTCGAGAAGCCACGCACCACGGTCGGCTGGAAAGGTCTGATCAACGATCCGTACCTGGACGACTCGTTCAAGATCCAGGACGGCCTGCACATCGGCCGCAAGCTGCTGCGCGACCTGGCAGAAATGGGCCTGCCCACCGCCACCGAGGCGCTCGACCCGATTTCCCCGCAGTACCTGCAGGACCTGATCAGCTGGTCAGCCATCGGCGCGCGCACCACTGAATCTCAGACCCACCGCGAAATGGCCTCGGGCCTGTCCTCGGCGGTTGGCTTCAAGAACGGTACCGATGGCGGGCTGACCGTGGCCATCAACGCCCTGCAATCGGTTTCCAGCCCGCACCGCTTCCTCGGCATCAACCAGGAAGGTGGCGTATCCATCGTCACTACCAAGGGCAATGCCTATGGCCACGTGGTACTGCGCGGTGGCAACGGCAAGCCGAACTATGACTCGGTCAGCGTTGCCATTTGTGAGCAGGAACTGACAAAAGCCGGCATTCGCCCGAACATCATGGTCGACTGCAGCCATGCCAACTCCAACAAGGACCCGGCTCTGCAGCCGTTGGTGCTGGAGAACGTGGCCAACCAGATTCTCGAGGGCAACAACTCCATCGTTGGCCTGATGGTCGAGAGCCACCTGGGCTGGGGCAGCCAGTCGATTCCAAAGAATCTGTGCGACCTCAAGTACGGCGTATCCATCACCGATGCCTGCATCGACTGGGATACCACCGAGAAGAGCCTGCGCAGCATGCACGCCAAGCTCAAGGACGTGCTGCCCAAGCGTCCTCGCGGTTAAGAGCGCAACAGCAATGAAAACGCCGGGCATTGCCCGGCGTTTTTGTATCCGCATTCACACGCAGGGTGGGCTTCAGCCCCCGAGCAGTCTCCTACTGGTGACGCGAACGTCGCTCCATGTAGCGCTCGACATAAGAGCATGACGGAATCACCGTGTAGCCCTTGCCTTCGGCATATTGCAGGGCATGTTCGGTCAGCGCGGCGGCGATGCCACGGCCGCGCAGGCCGTTGGGTACGAAGGTGCGATAGATGTCCAGCGTCTGCTTGCCCAGATCCATATAGGCCAGATAGGCACGATCACCGTCGACGGTGGTCACGAACTGGTGACTCGCCTGGTCATGGTGGATGGACAACCCGTCGCTCATCTTCACTCCTCTAGCCGCAAACCGTTAGCGGCGCATCTATTTTTACTTCATACCGGTGCTTTGGCAAAAGCGCAAATTCCGCTGCCACTTCCGGCCACGCCATTGGCCAAGCTTATCAGCCGCCGAACCGCCCAGCCACGAGCAATCAGAAGCTCAAGACTGCAATGCAGAGCAGAGCCGCAATCACCGGGATAAGTACCGTGATGACGAAGATATCCTTGTATGCCTGCTTGTGAGTCAGCCCCATGATCATCAGCATCGCGATCACCGCTCCGCAATGCGGCAGCGAATCGAGCCCGCCAGCGGTGATGTTGGCGATGCGGTGCAGCACCTCGGGTTCCACACCCATCTCGAGATAACGCGGCGCCAGCGTCTGCATGAAAATCTGCAGGCCACCAGACGACGAACCGACGATCCCCGAGACCACACTGACCGAGGCGAACACCGACAACAGCGGCGGCAGATCCACCCCCAATATCCATTGAGCGAATTGGGCGAAACCTGCGGTCTGAGTAACCACCCCGCCAAAGCCGATCACCGCAGCGGTATTGAGCAGCGGCATGATCGCATCGTCAGCCCCCTGCCCCAGCAAGCCGACAGTATTGTGGCGCAACGCCGGAAACATCAGCACAGCCACCCCGGTAGCGATCACCAGGGCCAGACTGGGCCAGAGAATCGGCTGCGCCTGACTGAAGGCCAACAGCCCACCCAGCGCCCCCGCACCTGGCACAGCTGCACCAGACAGAGCGAGCAGACGCGGCAGGAGAATGATCCCCAACACCACGATGATCGGCACCAACGCCATACCCCAATGTGGACCGCTACCCGGCACACCGGCAAGCTGCTGCATACGCTCGTCCTGCGCGTTCGGCTCGAACCCCTCGCCTCGCTCGCGCGCCAGGCGCCATTCGCGCTGCAGATAGGCCATGCCCAGAGCGATCATCACCAGCGAGGCGAACAGACCAATCCAGGCGCCGGCGAACAGGTCGGTGCCCAGCGCACTGGCTGCGATCACATTATGAATCGACGGTGAGCCAGGCAAGGCCGTCATGGTGAAGGTTCCCGCCCCCAGTGCAGTGGCGGCACAGAACAATCGTTTGGGCAGATTGGCCTCGCGCATCAGGGTGATGCCCAGCGGATACATGGTGAAGATCACCACGAATACCACCACCCCGCCATAGGTGAGAACCGCACACACCAGCATCGCCACCCAGAGCGTACGCTGCGTGCCCAGGCCGCGGGTAATGGCCTGAGCAATACTGCTGGCTGCCTGGCTGGCCGCCATGACCTTGCCGAAGATCGCACCACAGAGAAACAGCACGAAGAACTTGCCAGCAAAGGTGAATGCGCCCAAGGGGCCGAATGGAAAGTGCTCGAGCAATGCACCTGATACGGCGACGCCATTGGTGAGAGCCACCAGAATCGAACACAGCAATGCGGCGATGAATATGTTCACCCCGCGCAACGCCATGAAAATTAGTAGCGACAAGCCCAGCAAAAGCCCCAGATTCCCAAGCATCTGCATCTCCCTCTTTTATTGTTTTAGTTTGAAAACCGGGACAGTTATAACAGCTCGTACAACCGCAGCACTGTATCGAATGCGTAACTGACTATTTTTTAGCCAGCCCACGCAGGCTCTATCCTTCGGCGTCCTGCCGCAAGAAAAAAAACTGCAACTCTTGCCCTGGCTCCGTTTACTTACTAAAAGTAATAGGTAGTATGTACGCCGGCTAATTTCCCGCAGTTGGGGAATTGCTCTTTATGGAAAACTCCACCTCAAGGGGAACACGATGAACAACGTTCTGAAATTCTCTGCTCTGGCTCTGGCCGCAGTTCTGGCTACCGGTTGCAGCAGCATGTCCAAAGAAACCGAAGCTCGTCTGACTGCTACCGAAGACGCAGCTGCTCGCGCTCAAGCCCGTGCTGACGAAGCCTACCGCAAGGCCGATGAAGCTCTGGCCGCTGCTCAGAAAGCTCAGCAGACTGCTGACGAAGCTAACGAGCGCGCTCTGCGCATGCTGGAAAAAGCCAGCCGCAAGTAATTGCGACTCGTTTTTTCGAAAGCCGCCCCAGGCAACTGGTGCGGCTTTTTTATTGCCTGCTCATGACCTGGCCCTCTCTGAACAGCTCGATTGCCGGGCAATAAAAAACCCGCGTACACGAATGCAAGCGGGCTTTCTGCAACTTTGCCGAATCAGAACGGGTTGTCGTTGCTCGCCACCACGTTATCGGTCTGCGCCGCGATAGGTACCGGCATACCGTCCTCGGCAGCAACCACCTCACGGACCATCTCCCAGTCAAGGCGCAGTCCGCTGAGTTCGTCACGCTTGAGCAACGCATTGATCACCGCAGTGTGCTTGTCGACAACAGAGGGGTCACCCTCATCATCCAGTGGCGCATGTGCTTCCAGATAGATCTTGCCGCTGCTTACACCAAACTTGTAGGGCTCGTTGATGATGCGTACCGGCGTACCGACCGGCACCATACCCGCCAGCTCCAGCACGTTGTGATTGAGCATGCGGAAGCAGCCATGACTGACGCGCATGCCGATGCCGAACTTCTTGTTCGAGCCATGGATCAGGTAGCCAGGGAACGACAGCGTCATCTTGTACGGCCCCAGCGGGTTATCCGGGCCAGGCGGCACCACAGTGGGCAGAATGTCGCCTTCGGCCGCATGCTCTTCGCGAATCGACTTCGGTGGATACCAGGCCGGGTTCGGCGTTTTCACGGTCACGCGGCCTGTGCCCAGCGGCGAACCCCAGCCCTCACGGCCGATGCCCAGCGGGAAGGTGTGCACCACATTCTGGCCTTTCGGGAAGTAATACAGACGATATTCGGCCAGGTTGATCACGATGCCCTCACGCGGCCCTGGAGGCAGCACGTAGCGAGTAGGCAGGATGATCTCGGTGCCCTCGCCCGGCAACCAAGGATCGACACCCGGGTTGGCCGCGACCATTTCCAGATAGCCTAGATCATTGGCCGTTCCCAGATCGGCGAAGGTGTCTTCGTACTTGGCCTTGATCACCTGTACCTGGCCTACCACATCCTCGCCTGACGGCGGCAGTGGAAGTTCGAGTGCCTGTACCGCAGCGCTGGAGCACAGTGCGACCAGAGTCAGGCAGCGGTTGACCGCAGAAAAGCGCGACAACATCCGGGAGTCCCTTGAAGAATTGAATGATATTGCGGCGATTGTACACCGTGGTTCGCAAGCCGGGCAGACGTCAGCCATCCGCCCAATTCGAGCACAGCCCCTGGCGCTGCGCCTCGAATGCCGCCAGGCAAGCAGGACACAGACGACGGTCACGCAGCCAGACCTTTTCCAGCGCCCGCCAACGCGGTTGCGCTGGCAGCAAGCCACCGCAGAGCGTGCGATCAGCATGCCCGCCCAGACGCAACTGGCGGGCCACCAGATGTACACGTACCTCACGACAGGCGAACAGATCCAGCTGCTCATCCGGCTCGATCAATTGGTAGGCATAAAGGGACCAGGCGGGACGCGGCATCTGGGGCTCCGTGACAGGTCGGCCACATTAGCCGAAAGGCTTGAGGCGGAAAAGCCTGTACCTACTCTGTTTTCCGCCGAAACAGGTCTTACAGCAGCGGCTTGAGCGTCGGCCAGACATTCTCCAGCAACACCGCCTGCGCGGACTCGGTCGGGTGAATGCCATCGGCCTGCATCATCCCCGGCACACCACCGACACCCTCGAGAAAGAACGGCACCAGCGGCACCTTCTTCTGCTCCGCCAAATCAGCGAAAACCTGGGCGAAAGACGTGGTGTAGCGCGCGCCATAGTTGGGTGGCAAACGCATACCGAGAAGCAGCACATCGGCACCGGCAGACTGCGATCTATCGATCATCGACGCAAGATTCTGTTGCAATTGCGCTGGTGGCTGGCCACGCAGACCATCGTTGCCGCCCAACTCGATGATGACCAGCTCCGGCTTGTGCTCTGCAAGCAGCGCAGAGAGCCGCGCAGCGCCGCCTGCGCTGGTGTCGCCACTGATCGAGGCATTGACCACCGAGTGCTCGAAACCCTCTTCTTCGAGGCGTTTTTCCAGCAAGGCGACCCAGCCCTGGCGGCTATCCAGGCCAAAAGCGGCGCTGATACTATCGCCGACCACAAGCAGGGTGCCTGCAACCGCTCCCTGAGCCCAGAGCATCAGGGTCAAGGCACCACTCAACCACCATGCACGCATTTGGAATCTCCATGACTTCGAGCATTCTCGCTGCGCGGAACCTTAACAAAGTGGTCAGCAGCGCGGAAGGCGAGCTGACCATCCTCCATGACCTCGATCTTGAACTGAGCAAAGGCGACAGCCTGGCCATCGTCGGCGCCTCAGGCTCTGGCAAATCCACTCTGCTCGGATTGCTCGCCGGTCTGGACCTGCCAAGCGGCGGCGCCGTACTGCTGGCCGGCAAGAACCTCAGCGAACTCGATGAAGACCAGCGTGCGCGCCTGCGCGCCGAGCATGTGGGTTTCGTATTCCAGTCGTTCCAGTTGCTCGACAGCCTCAACGCGCTGGAGAACGTGATGCTGCCGCTGGAGCTGGAAGGCCACGCCGATGCGCGCCAGCGTGCCCGGGCGCTGCTCGAGCGCGTCGGCCTGGGTCAACGTCTGACGCACTACCCACGCCAGCTATCCGGTGGCGAGCAACAGCGCGTGGCCATTGCCCGCGCCTTCGCTGCAGAGCCGGACGTGCTGTTCGCCGATGAGCCCACCGGCAACCTCGACAGCCACACCGGAGAACGCATCAGCGATCTGCTCTTTCAGCTCAACCAGGAACGCGGTACCACCCTGGTGCTGGTCACCCACGACGAGCGCCTGGCGCACCGCTGCCAGCGCCTGATTCGCCTGGAAGCCGGACACCTGATCGATCGCGTGGAGCCCTGATGAAACGCGTGCCCGTCACTCGCCTGTTTTCGCTCGCTGCCCGCCAACTGCTGCGCGATGCCCGCGCCGGCGAATTGCGGGTGCTGTTCTTCGCCTTGCTGGTCGCGGTGGCCGCCAGCAGCGCCATCGGTTATTTCAGCGCACGCCTGAATGACGCCATGCTGCTGCGTGCCAGCGAATTTCTCGCCGCCGACCTGCGCCTGAGCGGCAGCTCGCCGGCCAGCCAGGAACAGATAGACGCGGGGCTCAAGCTGGGTCTCGATCACGCACAAGCGGTGGAGTTTTCCAGTGTGGTGGCGGCCCAAGAAGGCATTCAGCTGGCCAGCGTCAAGGCAGCCAATACCCTTTATCCGCTGCGCGGCGAACTCAGGAGCGCTGCCGAACCCTACGCACCAGAGGAAGCGGGTTCCGGCCCGCGCCCCGGAGAAGTCTGGGCCGAAGCGCGCCTGATGGTCGCGCTGAATCTGAAGATTGGCGATGAACTGGAAATAGGCGCCAAAACCCTGCGCTTGAGCCGTGTGCTCACCTATGACCCGGACACTGCTGGCGACTTTTACAGCCTGACGCCGCGCGTGCTGATGCACCTGGACGACCTTGCCGCGACTGAAGTGGTACAACCCGGTAGCCGTGTACGCTTTCGTGAACTCTGGCGCGGTGATGCCAATGCCCTGGCGGCCTACCGTCAGGCAGTCGAAGCCGGCCTGGAACCCAATCAGCGCCTGGACGACGCTCGCGATGGCAATCGCCAGGTCGGCGGCGCCCTCGGCCGCGCGGAACGTTATCTGAACCTGGCCAGCCTGGCAGCTGTGTTGCTCGCTGGTGTCGCGGTAGCACTCTCGGCCGCTCGCTTCGCGGCGAGGCGCTTCGATGCCAGCGCGCTGCTGCGTTGCCTCGGGCTATCACGGCGTGAAGCGTTGGCCCTGTTCGGCCTGCAGCTGGCGTTGCTCGGGCTGATCGCCTGCCTGATCGGCGCGCTGCTGGGCTGGGCCGGCCAACACGTGCTCTTCTATCTGCTGCGCGGGCTGATCCCGGATGATCTGCCGCCTGCCGACCTGTGGCCCGCATTGGCCGGCATGGCCACCGGCCTGGTGGCATTGGCCGGTTTCGCCCTGCCGCCGCTGGCCGCGCTCGGCCGCGTGCCGCCGCTGCGCGTCTTGCGCCGCGATATCCTGCCGGTGCCGGCCAGCTCCTGGCTGGTCTACGGTGCAGCGCTGATCGCACTGGGTTTGATCATGTGGCGCCTGAGCCTGGATCTGCGCCTGACGCTGGCATTACTGGGTGGCGGACTACTCGCCGCATTGCTACTCGGCGGCCTGTTGTTGCTCGGCTTGCAAAGCCTGCGCCGCCTGCTGCAGCGCGCTGCCCTGCCCTGGCGCCTGGGCCTGGGCCAACTGCTGCGCCATCCGCTGGCTGCAGCCGGGCAATCGCTGGCGTTCGGCCTGATCCTGCTGGCCATGGCGCTGATCGCCCTGCTGCGCGGCGAGCTGCTCGATACCTGGCAGGACCAGTTGCCGGAGGACGCGCCCAATCATTTCGCCCTCAATGTGCTGCCTGCCGAGCGCGACGCGTTCGCCGCACGCCTGGCCGAGCTATCGCCGCATCCTGCCCCGCTGTATCCCGTGGTGCCAGGCCGACTGATCATGATCAACGGTGAGCCGGTACGCCAATTGGTAACCAAGGAAAGTCGCGGCGAGCGCGCCATCCAGCGCGACCTGAGCCTGACCTGGGCCGAGGACCTGCCATCCGACAACCTGATCACCGCTGGTAATTGGTGGGGCGCTGCGCACGCCAGCGAGCTGCCTGGCGTTTCCGTCGAATCCGAGCTGGCCGAAAGCCTGCAACTGAAGCTCGGCGACCAATTGCGTTTCAATGTCGGCGGGATCGAACGCGACGCGCAGGTCACCAGCCTGCGCCAGGTGGATTGGGACAGTTTCCAGCCCAACTTCTACATGATCTTCGAGCCGCAGACCCTGCAGGACCTGCCTGCCACCTATCTGACCAGCTTTTACCTGCCGCCCGGCCAGGATGCGGAGCTCATAACGCTCAGTCGCGCCTTCCCCAGCGTGACGCTGCTGCAGGTCGACGCCCTGCTGGCGCAACTGCGCAGCATCCTCGCTCAGGTCACCCTGGCCATCGAGTACGTGCTGTTGTTCGTACTCGCCGCCGGCATCACCGTGCTGCTCGCTGGGCTGCAGGCGACACTGGACGAACGCATCCGCCAGGGCGCGCTGCTGCGCGCACTGGGTGCCGAACGCAAGCTGCTGATCAGCGCTCGCCGCGCCGAGTTCGGCCTGCTCGGCGCGGCTGCCGGCCTGCTGGCCGCGCTTGGCTGCGAGCTGGTGAGCTTTCTGCTCTATCGCTACGCATTCGACATGAGCTGGCAACCGCACCCATGGCTGCTTCTGCTGCCGCTGATCGGCGCCCTGCTGATCGGTCTGGCCGGCGTGCTCGGCACCCGCCGCGCACTGAATGCCAGCCCGTTGAGCGTGCTACGCGAAGGCTGAGAACCGTGAGAGGGGTTTGCTAAACTTGCCGCCCCTCTTCATACCCGAGACACCATGAGCCGCTATCGTCCCCCTCGCCCTGCCGGTACACCACTGATCACGCCAGAGGGCGAAGCACGACTGCGCGCCGAACTTCATGAGTTGTGGCATGTGCGCAGGCCACAGGTGACGCAATCAGTCAGCGAAGCGGCGGCCCAGGGCGATCGCTCGGAGAACGCCGAATACATGCTAGAACCCCAATACAGATACTATTTTGCAAAAAAACCAATAAATTCAATCTCATATGAATAGTATGCGCACTCCTTTTGGCATACTTTTCAGTATGAAATCTCATTGATCCACCACAGAGTTTCTCCACTCGGAGTCTGAACAACAGCCTCCTCGCCGACTGATTTCTTCAAAAGCGCACGTGCCATTGGAGAGTCGATCGAGATGTAATCTTTGCGACCGTAGATCTCGTCGTACCCTACGATCCTGAATTTCTTGACCTCCCCATCATCGTTCTCAATCTCTACCCAGGCTCCAAAGAAGACCTTACCTTCCTGCTCAGGCGAGTACTCGATCACGCGCACATCTTCGAGCCGCTTGCGCAGATACCTGACCCTGCGATCAATCTCACGTAGCAGTTTCTTGTTGTACTGATAGTCAGCATTTTCAGAGCGATCACCAAGTGAAGCAGCCCACGTAACCTTACGAGTGATGTCGGGCCGCTTTTCACGCCAGAGGTAATCGAGTTCCTTTTTCAGCGCTTCGTGGCCTTCCTTCGTGATGATGCTCGTGCTCAAGAGGGATCCGATTCGTATTTCCAATGCTGATTCTTTACAGGAAGATTTTCAGACCAACAGGTCTAGACACTGGAATCTCCCCAGTTTTTCGCCTATGGCTTCTATGAAACCCGGCCTGCACTTTACTCATGGACTCAAAAAGCAACCACTCCTACTCGGGTCATAGGGTAGCGATTCAGTCATTTCGCTCCAACGCCATTCGCATCCATTTCGGCGTTTTGCAGACCATCAATTTGGACAGATCTTCGGGCCTTAGTGCCTTCTTGATCGCAGCAACGCACCCCGGAGTAGCGCCTTCTTTACCGAGATAAAACAAAGCACTGATAGCCATGCCCACCTCCGTCCCAGCGCACTGCATTACCATCGGTGCCGCATGTATCAGCCGGATTTCAGCCTTACCTATGAATACTGAACGGCTGGCTCCGTTGGTGTAATAGATTGGAATTAGCGGCATCTGGGTGCTGAGCCCAAATCTCCTGACGGCATCGGCACCATGGATCTGCAGAGACAGGCGCTTCTGCTTGACAATCAGGCTAATCAATTTCCAGGGATTGGGCCGAGCCCTTGCAACGTATCGTCCGGGTTTCGGGCGCATATAGATCCCGCGATACACCCGTTCGAGCTCGCCTCGGTTGACCAGTCGAGCTATTGCTTTGGATACGGCGTTTTTCGTTCCAAACCCAGTGAAACGGCTAATGCTGAACGGTTGCCCTTTAGGTAGGCGCTTGACTCGTTGCGCAATCCGGGCGGATACCGATTGGGCTTGATCAGTGCTGAGCATCGTGGCGTTCACGCCTATAGCGTGAAGTCTAACGACGAACTGAAAAGCGGCTGATGGAACGCAATCACCCTTCGCCGATATTCATCATCTTGAGCGTCGTTTGCCAGGCACTCTTCGAGGCGCCCCAGCGAGAAAACTTGTTCGGCGGACGGGTAGTGTCTGAGCAGGCTTTTCGCATAGCTGCGAATGTCATCAGGTAGCTCGGTGTTACGAGAGAGGTCGCGAAGAAAAGCTTCGGTCTTGACGACACTCCGGGTTCTTTCATGCGGAAGGGTCAAAGCGGCTACCTCCTTATTCAGTTATTCCAATCTACGAGACCAGAACGGGCAAGCCGCGCGCTTACCCCTAATTTGTCCGCGATTCGACGTGGTGCGGCTGATGGATTTTCAACCCGACAATCAGTTCTTTCCCCAGTAGTTGTCTTTGCTGACCAGACCAAAATCTTCGGAAGCAAATGGCTGCTCATCATCGAACATGCCATTGACCATACGCTCCCGCCGCAATCCACTCAGCACCCTGAAG
This sequence comes from Ectopseudomonas toyotomiensis, assembly GCF_017167985.1. Classification (NCBI taxonomy): domain Bacteria; kingdom Pseudomonadati; phylum Pseudomonadota; class Gammaproteobacteria; order Pseudomonadales; family Pseudomonadaceae; genus Ectopseudomonas; species Ectopseudomonas toyotomiensis. Next base: position 4,927,313 of record NZ_CP070505.1, read on the forward strand.
AAGCAGGGCTCGCAGAGATGCACCCGGTAGTGCTCGCCGTCATGCTGCGAGCCATATCCCCATTGGGCTTCAAGCTTGCCGTATTGGGGACCATAGCCGGGAATACGCGTGCCAGAGCGGCACACGTCGCAGATCACATCTCCAACGACATCGACCAATGCCTGCGACTTAATCTCCATGCACACCTCACGATTACGTTCCACACGACGCCGACCGGTTATGGATTCATGAACACCAACATCATTGGATCAGCCTCGACTGGCTGAGCATCAAAAACAAGCCAGTAGCTGCTGCCGATAATGCTGGGAAAAGCTGACCTGGTAAGCGGGCTCAATTGCATAGCCACCCAGCGAAATGATGTTCGTAGGCTGCGATCCAATACCCGGTTCTGCACCACCTAACCCCGCACCGTCGAAACCTGCTACATGACCCAAAGTGCCCATCGGCTCAGACCTGGAGCCTGGAGTAAAACCAGGCATCTGCACATCGCTCAAAACTGCCAGGTCATCAGGCAAGTCATCCGCAATTCGCTCCGCAAAACCCTGAAGCGTCGGTTCCGCCAACATGAATAGCCATGCCTGGTCGTCGGACTCGCCTGTGCGCCGCAGCACTCGCCCCAGCACTTGCCGGTAATGCAGTTCGGTGCGGATACGGCTGAGGTAGCAGCACACTTGCAGGCGGGGAATGTCAGTGCCTTCGCTGATCATTCCGACGGCGATAATCCAGCGGCAGGCGCTGCTCCGGAATGCATTGATCACCTGCTGCGCATCCGGGGTTTTATTGGTCACGATGCAGCACTCTTCACCCATTGCTTCTAGAGCCAGTGCAACTTGCTGGGCGTGTTCGATGTCTGTGGCCACCACCAAACCAGCGGCATCAGGTTTGATCTGGCGTAGCTCGTTCAGCTTGCTACAGCCAAGATCGAGGATTGGATTGATTACCTCGTCATGACGCAGCAGTTCCTCATAGGTGACAGGTGACTCGCCCAAAAGCTTGGCGATACTGGGAAACAGCCTCACGGAGCTATCTGCGCCAAGCTCTTCCGTAAGTTTCACCTTCTGATTGTCGAGCAATACAATTCGAGGTGATCGGCACACGTCGTCGGCAATGGCATCTTTCAAGCCATAACGGTAATCACAGATCAAATACCCGTCGGGCGAAGAGTAACGAGCCAATGCGATGGCCTTGTCGTCCGAACGCCAGGGCGTGCCAGACAGAGCCAACGTGAAGGCAGCCCGATCCTGTATCCGATGCAGTATCTGCTGCCCCCAGGCATTGCTGAGCAGCGGATCGTGGCCGGCGCAATGGTGGATCTCATCGAAGACCACGAACACCCGGTAGTCATCAAGAAGCTGCCAGAATCCCTCATCACGGTATTCCATAGCCTGATAGGTATAGGCCGCGCCCACGGCACCTATCTGGCCGTCGAGACGCCTGCCTAGCACAGCCGCAAAGGTCGAACGAAAACCCTCCACGACCTGGCAGGACGGCGCAAAGCACAGCACCAAATCGATTCTGTCCTGCTCAAGCAGTCGGCTGGCCAGCTCTGCAGCCATGCGCGTCTTTCCGGCTCCCGGCGTTGCCTGGCATAAGAAGTGCGGCGTGACGGTAAAGTGCTCCAACGCCTTGGTGATGCAGCTGTTCTGCCAGCTGCGCAGCGATCTGCTCATCGTGATGCGGCGAGCGTTTTGAGAGTCTTTTCGATGGCGCGCAGATGCCCCAAGAGGCGAGAACTGCGATCCCTAGCTTCCAGGTAATCGCCTTCAACCTTGTCCCGTAAATGCGGCATCTCGTCCAGAAGCAGCTTGAATCGCTCCGCTTCGCCCATTGAAGTGAGAAAGTCCAAGCGGATTTCCTTGTGGAGCGTCTCCAACTGCAAATCCGTATTGGCTGACGGCTTAAGCGGCAAAGCTTCCACGTCGCGTGCTGCCGTGCCTAGTTCGGGCACTCCGGCAGCCATAAGGCTGTTCTCGAAACCGTTGTCGATCAATTCCAGTTGAAGATGTACCGGAATCGGCTGCAGGTGGTAGACCTGCCCTCGAACACGACGATCCTCATCCAGCACAACCCAGCCTGCGCGCACTAATCGGCGGATCTGCTCATACACATAGCGGCGCACATCGGCGATACGGAATTGTGTGCCACTCAAGCGAGCGGCATACGCATCGCGCAGTTCGCGGGTCGTAAACGATGTACGCCCTGGCTCCTGAAGCAGCTCATACAGACGCCTGTCGAAGATAAACGAGGCCGATTTCATTGAGGCACCAGAAGAATTAGCGCGAAAATGCGGATTATAATCCGTGGCCTGTGCGTCCGCAAACGCACGATAGTGCCGCCTCAAGTTGAATTGAGACGGTCATGGAAAAGTTGGCGAAAGCGTTAGGGGAACGCATCCGAATGCAGAGGAAGGCCTGCCGGATTTCCCAGGACGCATTGGCGCTGGCGTGCAGTCTCGACCGCAGCTATGTAGGGCGGATCGAGCGTGGCGAGGTCAACATCACCGTCGAGAAGCTATACCGCATCGCAGGCGAACTCGCCTGCGACCCTTCAAGCCTTCTGCCACAGCCGTCTGAAATCTAATCCGAGCACGTAATACGGTCAGACAGTAGCGCCGCTACTACCTTGTCCCAAACCGCCAGCGGCCGTCAGCATCTTCAAAATCACCAACGCAAACGCCCGGCTCTTGGTCTCATTATCCAGCACTTCCAGCGACAGTTTCTCGTGGTCGGTCATGGCGTCCAGTACGGTGTCCAGCACGCGCGCTTGGGGAAAAGGACGTGCATCACCTGTTCGACTGAGTGCTTGTTGACCTGGGCCATCACATCCTCCTGGCGGCTAATGCGATTGGCGATGCCGGTGAGGAACTGCAGCTGATCCTCATCGCTCACTTCGGCACCGAAGGTATCGTTCAGCGCCTCGATGATTTCCGACAGGCGCTTTTCTCCGAATCATAGGCCTTGCTGCTGCCGAGTGCGCTGGCCTGGGCGAGGCAGCAGTCGCCGTGCTCTTCACTCGAACGTAGCTGATGGTCAGCACGCTTGCACAGGTGATAGCGGCTCAATTGCAGCTCGCCCACATCCATATCGTCTTGATCCAGGAGATCCACAAAGCTCTGCTTTCGGCACCCTACCCTGCATGACACTCTATTTGATCCAAATCAACGAAGTGCTGTTATCGCCAAAACGAGCGTTCATGCCTCGGGGCAATCTGCTATTGTCGCCCTATCGCCCCGCCTGGTGAATTGCTGTGCGTCGGATTGGATTGATCCTGGTAATGATTGCTAGCCTCGTGCTGCCGACCTTCGGCGGTATGGCTTTCAGCATGCCTGCACAACCTTGCCCGATGCAGAGCGCCGATCATCAGGGCCATGCAATGGCCGATGCTCCGTGCTGCGAGCAAATGGATAAGTCTGATGGGGTGGCCAGTAAGTCCCCCTGCAAATCCGGCCAGGAATGCAAGACCGGAGGACTTCTCCAGACCACCGTGATCAAGAGCATATCCCCTCTTCCCTCACGCCCCGAGATATTGCTGACCCAGTCGGTGATTAAGCGAGAGCCCGCAGGACTCTGGCGCCCTCCTCGTTTCGTCTAATGCAGTGATCTTCGCGCCTTTAAACCAGGCGCATCGTTGCGACCACGCTTTTGGTGGCGACCTCGATCAATCGCATTGGAGGCGAAAGCATGCCCGCTTTCCTTTTCCCACGCCGTGGCTATCTCGGTGTGTTAGCTGCCGCATTCTGTGCAGTTCCCTGGGTTGCTGCACAGGCGCAGCCCCTAACCTTCGAACGAGCGCAAGCGCTCGCCGAGCAGCGCGCACCTGAGAACCTGGCACGACAAGCACAGGTCGCCTCGGCACAGCAGGCCGTAGGTCCCGCAGACGCCCTGCCCGATCCCAAGCTGATTCTCGGCATCGATAACCTGCCCATCGAAGGGCCTGATCGTTACACCCTGAATCGGGATTCGATGACCATGCGCCGCATTGGACTCATGCAAGAGGTTCCCAATGGTGACAAACGCCAGGCCCGCCGCCAGTTGGCCGAGGCCTCCGTTGTCCGGGCCGAGGCCGAGCAGCGCGCCATGCAGCTTGAGGTCAAACGCCAGACCGCATTGAGCTGGCTGGATGTGTACTACGCCGAGCACAGTGTTGGTCTCTTCGATCAACTGGACCGTCAGATCGAGCTGCTCCGCTCGACGGTGCAATCGCTGATCGCCGGCGGCAGCGCTCAGCCTGGCGAACTGCTGCAGGCCGACCAGGAGGCTTTGGCTTTGCAGGATCGGCGGGATGAGCTGAGTCGAGACGTGGCGATAGCTCGGGCCAAGCTGCGCCGCTGGATAGGCAACGAAGCCGATCAGCTTCTGGCGGGAGATGTACCCAACCTGAGCTTGGACGCCCCCCATCTGCAGCACCGATTGGCTCAGCATCCAGACTTGCGTGCCGCATCTGCCCGGGTTGGCGAGGCCAGTGCAGAGTTGAATGAAGCTGTAGCCGAGAAGACACCTGACTGGGGCGTAGAATTTGCCTACAACAACCGCGACAACCAGTTCGGCGACATGGTGATGGTGCAGTTTACCTTCGACCTGCCGTTGTTCGTCGGCACGCGTCAGGGCCCCAAGATCAACGCCAAGCAACAGAGCGTGTCGCAGATGGAGGCCGAGCAGGAAGTGCTGCTGCGCGCCCATCAGGCTGAGTTGGAAAGCGGCCTTGCCGAGTTGGAGCAACTACGCAGAGCTCTGGCACGTACCGAGAAAACCTTGATCCCTCTGGCGAGTAAACGTGCCGATCTCGAATTGGCCGCCTATCAGGCCGGCAACAGTCAGCTGGCATCCGTCATCACCGCCCAGCGCGAGCTGATCGAGGCTCAGCTGCGACAGATCGAACAGCAGCGCAAGCTGAGCCAGCTCTCCGCGAGCTTGTACTACGCCTATGTGGAGGGCCTGCAATGAAGATTTCAGCATTAGGTTTTTCCGCGGCCTTGCTGACCATGGGCATTGCCGCGGCCGGGGGTGGCTACTGGCTGGCCGAGAGGCCGGCCAACCATGAGGTGATGCCAACCCCCGCACCGACGGATGAGCGCAAAGTGCTCTACTGGTATGACCCGATGCAACCTGAGCAGCGCTTCGATAAACCGGGCAAGTCCCCCTTCATGGATATGGAGCTTGTCCCCAAGTACGCAGATGCAGGGCAGGACTCCTCGACCCTGAGCGTGCCCTCGCAAGCCGTGCAAAACCTCGGGATGCGCACCGCGCCAGTAACTCGCGGTGTGCTGCCTTCGGGTATCGAGGCCGTCGGCTCCCTGGGCTATAACCAGCGCGAGGTGGCGAACCTGCAGGCCCGAGCGGGTGGGTTCGTCGAACGGGTCTACGGACACGCCCCTGGCGATGTATTGCCCGCCGGTACGCCCCTCGTCGACCTGCTGATTCCCGAATGGTCTGCCGCCCAGCTGGAGTTCCTGGCTGTGTTGCGTACTGCTGACACACGCTTGATAAGTGCGACCCAGGAGCGCCTGCGCCTGCTGGGCATGCCTCAATCGTTGGTCGAGCAGGTTCGTCGCAGCGGCCAGCCACGGGCGGTTCAGACCATCACCACGCCCATCGCAGGCGAGCTGCAGGCATTGGACGTGCGTACCGGGATGACCGTGGCAGCCGGCCAGGACCTGGCGCGGATCAACGGGCTGTCCACGGTCTGGCTCGATGCCGCAATCCCCGAAGACCAAGCTGGAGCGGTTCAGCTTGGCGCGAGCATCACCGCCACCCTGACCGCCTTCCCAGAACAGCCTCTGCAAGGTCGTGTCGTTGCCCTGCTACCGAGTGCCGACCCGCAGACGCGTACGCTCACGGTACGCAGCGAGCTCGCCAATCCCGCCGGTAAATTGCGTCCCGGCATGTTCGCCGCCGTGCGCCTGAACAGCACCGTCGAACAGCCCGCGCTACTGGTCCCGAGTGAAGCCGTGATTCGCACCGGTAAGCGTGCGCTGGTGATGCTGGCCGAAGCCGATGGGCGCTACCGCCCCCTGGAGATCACTTTGGGCCGCGAGGCCGACGGGCGTCTGGAGGTGTTGTCCGGTCTTGAGGAAGGACAGTCGGTCGTTACCTCCGGCCAGTTCCTGATCGACTCGGAGGCCAGCCTCCAGGGTGTCGTGGCCAGCTCTGTCGAGCAGGACAATGCAAAGGAACTCCATGAGTCCCATGGCGTGATTCGTGCCCTGGACGCCGAGGAGGTCACCCTGGAGCACGGTCCATTCGAGAGCCTGAACATGCCCGGCATGACCATGGCATTTCCGCTGGCCAGCCCTGAAGTAGCTGCGGGACTCAAGCCCGGGGATCACGTACGCATCGGCGCTCGTCAGACGGACTCCGGCTTGCAAATAGAGCAGCTCGACAAGCAAGGAGAGCAGCCATGATCGCGCGCCTGATCCACTGGTCGATAGGTAACCGCTTCCTGGTGCTGCTGGCGACCCTGTTCATCACCGCTTTAGGTATCTGGTCGTTGCGCAACACGCCGGTGGACGCGTTACCGGATCTCTCCGACACCCAGGTCATCATCAGAACCAGCTTTCCCGGCCAGGCGCCGCAAATTGTCGAGAACCAGGTGACCTATCCGCTGGCCACCACCATGCTCTCGGTTCCGGGGGCGAAGACGGTGCGCGGCTACTCGTTCTTCGGCGACTCCTTCGTCTACGTGCTGTTCGAGGACGACACCGATCTTTACTGGGCCCGCTCGCGAGTGCTGGAGTACCTCAACCAGGCCCAGGAACGCCTGCCGGAGGGCGTCACCACCACTCTAGGCCCGGATGCCACCGGCGTGGGCTGGATCTATCAGTACGCATTGGTCGACCGTAGCGGCCAGCATGACCTGTCCCAGCTGCGTGCACTTCAGGACTGGTTTCTCAAGTACGAGCTCAAGAGCCTACCCAATGTGGCCGAGGTGGCCACCCTCGGCGGTATGGTCAAACAGTATCAGGTGCTGCTCGATCCGCAGAAGATGGTGGCTTATGGGGTGACCCAGCAGGAAGTCGAAGCGGCGCTGAAGAGCGCCAACCAGGAAACCGGAGGCGCCATCCTGGAGCTGGCGGAGCGCGAGTACATGGTGCGGGCCTCGGGCTATTTGGAGAGCCTGGATGATTTTCGCAATGTGCCGCTGCGGGCTTCGGCAAGCGGAATTCCGGTGCTGCTAGGCCAGGTGGCCACCATTCAACTGGGGCCAGAGATGCGTCGCGGTATCGCCGAATTGGACGGCCAGGGTGAAGTGGTCGGTGGCGTGGTCATCCTGCGCTCCGGCAAGAATGCCAGGGACACTATCGCTGCCGTGAAGACCAAGCTGGACAGCCTGAAAGCCAGCCTGCCCAACGGCGTCGAAGTGGTCACTACCTATGACCGTTCGCAACTGATCGACCGTGCCATCGACAACCTCAGCTACAAGCTGCTGGAAGAGTTCGTGGTGGTTGCCTTGGTTTGCCTGATCTTTCTCTGGCACCTGCGTTCGTCGCTGGTGGCGATCATCACCCTGCCCCTGGGCATCCTGATGGCCTTCATCGTCATGCGCTACCAGGGCGTCAATGCCAACATCATGTCGCTCGGCGGGATCGCCATCGCCATCGGCGCCATGGTCGATGCCGCCGTGGTGATGATCGAGAACGCGCACAAGCACATCGAGGCCTGGAAGGCTCGGCACCCCAATGAGCCGCTCCAAGGCGAGGCGCACTGGCGAGTGATCGGCGAAGCCGCAGCCGAAGTCGGACCGGCACTCTTCTTCAGCCTGCTGATCATCACCCTATCGTTCCTCCCGGTATTTACCCTGGAGGCCCAGGAAGGACGCCTGTTCGGCCCTCTGGCCTTCACCAAGACCTATGCCATGGCCGCCGCCGCCGGCCTCTCGGTCACCCTGGTACCGGTGCTGATGGGCTACTGGATTCGTGGGCATATCCCCAGCGAACAGCAAAATCCCTTGAACCGCTGGCTGATCGGCGCATACCGGCCGGTGCTGGAGTGGGTGCTGGCCTGGCCCAAGGTGACCTTGGCGCTGGCCGTGCTGGTCTTTGTGTCCAGTCTGTGGCCCCTCAGCAGACTCGGGGGAGAGTTCCTGCCGCCCATGGACGAAGGCGATCTGTTGTACATGCCTTCGGCCCTGCCCGGCTTGCCGGCGAGCAAGGCAACCCAGCTGCTGCAGCAAACCAACCGCATGATCCTCACTGTGCCGGAGGTGGCCCGGGTATTTGGCAAAGCCGGGCGAGCGGAGACAGCTACCGATCCGGCGCCGCTGGAAATGTTCGAGACCACCGTGCAATTCAAGCCGCGCGAACAATGGCGCGCGGGAATGACGCCGGAGAAGCTGATTGAAGAGCTGGATCGGGCGGTGAAAGTCCCAGGGCTGTCCAACATCTGGGTGCCGCCAATTCGCAACCGCATCGACATGCTGGCCACGGGGATCAAGAGCCCCATCGGCGTGAAGGTCTCCGGAACCTCGCTGGCCGATATCGAACGCATTACTCGCGATATCGAGGCGGTGGCCAAAGGCGTGCCTGGGGTGAGCTCCGCGCTGGCAGAGCGCCTCACCGGCGGACGCTATGTGGATATCCAGATCGATCGCCTGGCCGCGGCACGCTACGGCCTGAGCATTGCCGACGTACAGGCGGTGGTATCGGGTGCCATTGGCGGCAGCAACATCGGCGAGACGGTCGAAGGATTGGCCCGCTTTCCGATCAACCTGCGCTACCCCAAGGAGTGGCGGGACAGTCCGCAGGCGCTAAGGCGTATGCCGATCCTCACCCCTGCTGGCCAGCAGATCACCTTGGGCACCGTCGCCCAGATTAGCCTGAGCGAAGGGCCGCCGATGCTGCGCAGCGAGAACGGGCGCCTGTCCGGCTGGGTCTATGTCGATGTTCGCGGGCGCGACCTGGCATCAACCGTGCGCGAGCTGCAGCAACGCGTAGCTGAGCGGGTACAACTCGACGCCGGCATGACCGTTTCTTACTCCGGTCAATTCGAGTTCCTGGAGCGCGCCAATGCACGGCTGTCCTGGGTGGTGCCGGCGACCTTGTTGATTATCTTCGTGCTGCTCTACCTGACCTTCAGCCGCTTCAGCGAGGCCCTGCTGATCATGGCCACCCTGCCCTTCGCCCTGTCGGGAGGCATCTGGCTGCTCTATTGGTTCGGCTTCAACCTGTCGGTGGCCACTGGGGTCGGCTTCATTGCCCTGGCCGGCGTCTCGGCCGAGTTCGGGGTGATCATGCTGTTGTATCTGAAGAACGCCTGGCATGCTCGACTGGACTCCGGACGCAGCGGTGATCCGGCCCTGCTTGAGGCCATTCGTGAAGGCGCGGTGCTTCGCGTCCGTCCCAAGGTGATGACGGTTGCCGTGATCATCGCCGGCCTGCTGCCCATTCTCTGGGGCGGTGGAGCAGGTTCAGAGGTGATGAAGCGCATTGCCGCCCCCATGGTTGGCGGCATGATCACCGCCCCGCTGATGTCCATGCTGGTCTTGCCGGCAGCCTACTGGCTGATGCGAAGACAGCGCACAGGAAAAGTTCGCGCTCCGCAGGCGCTGTAACTCCAGACGCTCAGGTGAGCCGCACACCAAGTGCGGCTCACCTGACTAACAGCACAAACAGCATTACGACGATGTAACTTTGACTTCATTTTTGTGACAGGTTGCGAGGGTATATTCAAATTACTACTTGGAAGGAGTGACTGAATATGAAAGCCCTCAACACTGTTGCCGCATTTACAATTATGGCTATTACTTCTGCAGCCATGGCAGAAGGTGGCGCTGATCGTGTTTATGGTCGGATGATTCAAGCCAATGAACAGGCCATGCAAGAGTATGCTGCGACTAACGGGAAGAATCGTCCCGAAGTCGTTCACTACCGCTATGGCATGAAGCTAGACATCGCCAAGGTCGTAGCCAGCACCCCTACGGATTCGAGCTGTGGTGTGATGCCGGCCCAGATGACATACGAGGATTCCAGCGGCAATCTGAATATTCTGGAATACCGGGTAGCCGGGACAGGCTGCCGGAACCAGAACTAATAAATGACATCGCGCTGACTGAAATGTAATTTCCAAGTCACCCTGACGTTATTTGGCATGTGGAAATATGACAAAAGCGCGCTCGGCTATGCCGGCGCGCTTGTCGCATATATCCAACAACACAATGAAACTGCCAATAACATCAGGAGCATTCATGAACAACAAGGCCCTGTTTGGACTTTCTCTGATCGCTCTAAGTGTCAGCACCGGGCAAGCTGCAATGGCCGCCGGCGAGAAAGGCGAGGGATTTATCGAAGGCAGTAGCCTGACCATTCTCAATCGAAACCTCTACTTCAACCGTGATTTCCGCAAAGGCCAGTCCAGCAGCTCAGGTAACGGCTACTCGGAAGAGTGGGCGCATGGCGTGATCGGCCGCTTCGAGTCTGGCTACACCGAAGGCACCGTAGGCTTTGGTGTCGATGCCTTTGCAATGCTGGGACTCAAGCTGGACACAGGCGACGGTCGCTCTGGTGCAGGCGGCTCAGTCGATGTGATGCCGTATAACAGCCTCGGGCAGGCTGAGGACAACTACTCCAAGCTGGGCGGTGCAGTGAAAACTCGGTTCATGGATACCGAAATCAAGGCAGGCGATGTCTTTCCTGTCAGCCCGGTCGTCCAGTACGGTGATGCGCGGCTTTTACCGTAGAGCTTCCGCGGCATCACCGTGGCCAACACCAGTGTGGAAGGACTGTCGCTTCAAGGCGGTCGCCTTCACTCGATGAGCCAACCCAACAGCAGCAGCATGCGTGACGGCTTCGCCACCTTCTACGCGGGCGAAGTCGACTCTCCATGGATCGCCTATTTCGGCGGTGACTACACGCTCAGCGACAACCTGGGCTTCAGTCTCTACACCAGTCGACTCAAGGATGCCTGGAATCAATACTATGCGGGCACCACGCTGAGCTATCCGCTTGCGGACGATGTCGCCTTGATCGGTGGGCTGAACTACTACAAGGCGGTTGATGAAGGGAAGCAGCTCCTCGGGAGCTTCGATAACAACATCTGGAGCGGTAAGGTCGGCATCCAGTTCGGCGCGCACACCGTCCTGGTTGGACTCCAGCGCAACAACGGCGATGACGACTTCGACTACTTGCGCCAATCGGACTCCATCTACCTCGACAACTCCATTCAGTACAGTGACTTCAACTCGCCCAAGGAGAAGTCATGGCAGGTGCGCTATGACCTGGATATGGAGCCTTTCGGTGTGCCCGGACTGAGCTTCATGACTCGATATGCTCAGGGCTGGGATGCCGACTACAGCAACGCAAACGAGGTCTACATGCGCCGTGATGACAATGGCGATCCGTTGACCAACCAGAAGCGCTGGGAACGTGATATCGAGGCCAAGTACGTTGTGCAGTCTGGATCACTGAAGGACATGTCCTTCCGCATTCGACAAGCCACGACTCGCGCCACTGACTTCGAGTCGGATTTGGATGAGTTCCGCTTCATCGTCGAGTACCCACTGGAAGTGCTTTGACGCCAGTGCGCGAGCGGTTTGAATGCCGCTCGCATTTTGACTCTGCTGTCCCCTCTAGTGCTCCTTTGGTTTGGAGACAGCCCTTGGCGCCCGTCGGGCGCCTATTTTACTTAGGGGCAGTTTGAAGAAGATCGGCCACTCGTTCCCAAGCGGCCGCGGTGGAATGGGCTGCTACTCGGCGGGATATTCTGCAATGACCTGATCGGCACCTGTCTTGGTCAAACCAATGACCTGGTAGGCATGCTGTACGCCATCGACCTCCATTCCCGGAGAGCCCGCCGGCATCCCGGGAACCGCGATACCAACCAGATCATTGCGCTTGCTGAGTTCGAGGACCTGAGCAGCCGGTACATGACCCTCGACGAACTTGCCGTCAATCACCGCGGTGTGGCAAGACGCCAACCGTGGCGCGACACCCAGACGTTGTTTCACTGCTGTCATGTTGCTTTCGACATGGTCGACGACTTTGAAGCCATTCGCTTCGAGGTGGGAGATCCACTTCTTGCAACACCCACAATTGGCATCACGATGGACATCGATCGTCAGGGCATCAGCTGCTTGAACCGCAGATGTGGCGGATAGAGCGGCCAGCAGGGCCAGATATTTAGCTTTCATGAACGTGCTCTTTGCCATCGGAGTGGGTGTGGGTCTTGGGTGAGGCATTCGGAGCCTGCTCGGAGTGATGACCGCCTCCGTTTGAGGGCGTCTCATCCCCAGCATGGTGGTCATCGCCATTCATATTCGAGTGGTGATCAGCTTCTGACGTGGAGCCACCTTCGTTACCCGTAGCTGCGGCATCGTGATGACCAGGCTCTCCGGCATCACCTGAGCCATGGTGGTCTTCGCCACCGCCGCTATTACCATGATGCCCAGGCTTGTTGTCGCCATGCTGCCCTTCATGGTTGTGCATCTGCGTTTCCCCGCCACCATGCTGATGGCCGCCGCTGGATGCGACGAGTGTTTGGTACTGCTTGGCATCCATCGTCGGCAGCTGGTTGAGGAAGGCGACCATGCCCCAGATGTACTGATCGCCCATGCTCTTGCCCCAAGCAGGCATACCCGTTGCCTTGATACCGTGCTTGATTACCCAGAAAGTCGCAGCGGGATTGCCATCGACACCGATCTTGGCGAGGTTGGGGGGCGCAGGATAAAGCGATTGGCTCAACTCGGTCTCCGCCACACCTGGCGCTAAGTGGCAGCCAATGCACATCGAGTTGTAGTTACCCGCACCGGCGCGAATAAGAGCTTGATCATCGAGGTTGGGCACCTCGATGTCCCGCGAGCGAACCTCGATAGAGCGGTCACGGGCCATCGATAAGAAGGCGTGCACTGCAGGAAAATGCGGGTCGTCGGCCCCGACGTTGACCACGCCAAAGTAGGCGCCGGCCAGGACAGCAGTGCTACCGACCACACCGGCCGCCACCAAAGTTTTAATTGTTCTTTTCATGCCAGGTTCTCAAAACCACATTCGGATACCGGCGACAAAACGCGCCTCGTCTACATCACCGCCCTCGTCGCGGACCATGTCTGCCGTGTTGCCATAGGAGCGGCTCCAGGAGACCCCGACATAGGGGGCAAACTGCCTGACAATCTCGTAACGCAGACGCAAGCCGAGCTCGGTATTGGCCAACCCCGATCCGACACCACGCTCAGGATCGTTCTTGCCGTAGAAGTTCATTTCGGCAGTTGGCTGGAGTATCAGTCGGTTGGTCAGCAGAATGTCGTACTCGCCCTCCAGTCGGGCAGCGGTCTGGCCATTCTCGCCCACGAAGGCGGTGGCTTCGGCCTCGAAGGCGTAAAGCGCCATGCCCTGAACACCGAAGGCGGCCCAGGTCTGCGGCGACTCGGGTTTGAAGTCCTGACGAACTCCCGCGACGACGTCCCACCAAGGGCCGATCGAGCGGCCGTACAGCAACTGCAACTCCGCATCCTCAGTCACGCCGTTGGTACGCTCGCCTTCGGAGCGGAACCAGATCCGATTGATGTCACCTCCTACCCAGCCCGACGCATCCCAGGCCAGGGTGCTGCCCTCATCTGCATCCTGGTATTCGAGCTGATCGAGCAGGAAAAAACTGTTGATGGCGCTGTCGTGCACCTTATGGCCAGGTAGAGGCGGAAAAGCCGCTTGGCGATCAGCATCCGTCAGAACGGGAATCGGCGTACGGCTGGTAGTTCTTGGGGCTTCAGTGGAGCCATGGTTCATCTTTGAATGATCCATGCCTTCCATCTGCCCTTGCATGGCGCCATGGTTCATCTTGCTGTGATCCATGACTGGAGCCTTATCTTGGCTCTGGCTGTGGCCCATTTGGCTATGATCCATGCTGCCCGATGCGCCCTGCATGGCGCCATGATCCATCTTGCTGTGATCCATGCCCTCCATCGGCGCTTTGGTAGCACCGTGGTTCATCTGGCTATGGTCCATCGACATGGCGCCGTGCCCCATTGCCGAATGATCCATTTCTTCCGCAGCCAAGGTAACGCCGCCGCTGAACGCACTCAGAGACACAGCCAGCGCCAAAAGAGATGGACGTGAAAACTTAGTGGTCATGGTTCGAACCTGCTTCGGCTTCGGTGCCGCCATGCTTATCCATCATGTTTTCGTGATTCATGCCGTCATGCTTCCTGTCTCCGTGATCCATGGCGCCATGATCCATCTGCTGGCCAGCCGCCTTATCCTTCGACTGATCTGCGTGATTGCCACTGGTGGTCTTGGGCACAGCCGACTCGGCAGCATGTTGTTCGTGCTCACTGTGCCCCTCACCTGCCAACGAAACCGGTGCGTGCAGGGCAGCCAATAGGCTGAACATGACTGCGCTGCCAGCCAGGGCATTTCGCTTCATAAAAGTGCTCATCAGAAATCTCCTTTACTCATCCACACGAACTTCACGGAACATGCCCATTTCCATGTGGAGCAACAGGTGGCAGTGATAGGCCCAACGACCCAACGCATCGGCAGTCACTCGATAGCTGCGCTTGGAACCTGGCGGCATGTCGATGGTGTGTTTACGCACCAGGAAATTGCCGTTCGCATCCTCCAGGTCGCTCCACATGCCATGAAGATGGATCGGATGAGTCATCATGGTGTCGTTGACCAGCGTGATGCGAACACGCTCGCCGTACTTGAGGCGCAGAGGCTCGGCGTCAGAGAACTTGATGCCATCGAAGGACCAGGAGAATTTCTCCATGTGCCCGGTAAGGTGCAGCTCGATGGTGCGACTTGGTTCGCGACCATCCGGGTCGAGGAAGGTGCTGCGCAGGTCAGAGTACGTGAGGACGCGTCGGCCGTTGTCTCGCAAACCAATACCTGGGTCGTCCAACTTATGCGTTGGTGTCATGGTTTGCATATCGACCAGCGGGTTGTTGGTCTCTGAGGCTGGGTGTGCCTGCATGGCACCTGCCATGCCTGCCATGCCTGCCATGCCCGAATGATCCATTCCAGCCATCTGGCTGTGATCCATGCCGGCCATGCCACCCTGCATGCTGCCATGATCCATTCCCGCCATATTGCCCTGATCCATCCCGGCCATGTTCCCGTGATCCATACCGCCCATGCTGCCGTGATCCATACCCATGTCGCCCATGGCAATCAGCGGACGCGGGTCGGGGCTGGGTACTGGTGCACTCAACCCCTCCTGTACAGCAAGGGTGCCGCGCGCATAGCCAGTGCGATCCATGGATTGTGCAAACACGGTATACGCCTGTTCGCTGTCTGGTTCGACGATCACGTCGTAGGTCTCGGCCACGGCGATACGGAACTCGTCGACGCTGACCGGTTTGACGTGCAGACCATCGGCCGCAACCACAGTCATCTTCAGGCCCGGGATGCGCACATCGAAATAGGTCATCGCCGAGGCGTTGATGAAGCGCAGGCGGATCTTTTCGCCTGGTTTGAATATGCCGGTCCAGTTGCCATTGGGTGCCTGGCCATTCATCAGGTAGGTGTAGGTGTAGCCACTGACGTCAGCGAGATCCGTCGGGCTCATCTTCATCTCGGCCCACATCTTGCGATCGGCTACGGCGGCGGACCAACCCATCTCGCTTACGTCATCGATGAAGTCACCAACGGTGCGTTTGTGCTGGTTGTAGTAGTCCGACTGTTTCTTGAGCTTGGCCAGTACCCGCGTTGGATTTTCATCCGTCCAGTCGCTCAGCAACACGACGTAATCACGGTCGTAACTGAAGGGCTCGGGCTCCTTGGCATCGATGACCAGCGCGCCGTATACGCCGACCTGCTCCTGCAGCCCCGAGTGACTGTGATACCAGTAGGTACCGTTCTGGTTGACCTTGAACTTGTACTCATACATGCCATCAGGGGCGATGCCATGGAAGCTCAGGCCAGGAACACCATCCATGTTCGCCGGCAGGATGATGCCGTGCCAATGGATGGAGGTGTCCTCCTTGAGGCGGTTGCGCACGCGCAATGTGACGGTATCGCCTTCGCGCCAACGAAGAATCGGCCCAGGGAGCGAGCCGTTGATGGTCATGGCCGTGCGCGCTGCGCCGGTGATGTTCACCGGGGTTTCACCGATGAATAGGTCGAATTCGTTACCAGTCAGTACGTTGGGCTGGCCGGGGCTGTTCACCGCCCAGACCGGCGTGCGCCACAGGCCAAGTCCGCCGATAATACCGGTGGCTGCCAGGCCTTTGACGAAGGTGCGCCTTGTGGTTTTGCTTTGCATGCCGTTTTGTCCAATCCGTCAAATGAGCCGGTGATGGTGTGCCCGGTCTCGGGTTCATGGCTGCTTCAATGTCGGGGATTTACCCCTCAACTTTCCACGTCGGTGCATTGCACAAGCCTTACCGACGATGAGCAGTATGAAACTGCCATATCCCAACCATCCGGGTGATTACATTTCTGTAAGGTAGATGACTTCAGCAGTTGGTGTGCTCTGCTTGCTCGGTTGGACTGCTGGCTACAGGAGCCTCAACTTTCTGCTGCTGGGCCACCCGGTAGGCCTCCAGAGACGTCTGGCGTGCCTGCTCCATGCGCGCGAAGGTTCGGTCAGCACCACCTTCAGCCATTGCCAAGCTGGAGATGCTCAGAGCAGTAACTACAAGCAGAGCTTTGATCGATTTCATTTTGGGTATTCCTCGTAAGTTAAGTGGTCCCTGCAACTGCAGAGGCCGAGCTTTAGGCTCGATGTCACGTTAACTAAGAGGGCCTGTCAGCAACCTGAGCCGAACATTACAGTTCTGTCAGGTTGCTATTTCTTTCTTGTAGCCCATCCAGAAGGCTCGGTACTGTCTTTCATGCCCTCATAAAGCCTTGCGAATTTCTTGAGAGGGCATGCTCGGCAGCGATGCCTAAGCTACTCAGGGTCATTCGCACCCGCGGATAAGACCACCAACAATTAAGAGAGATTGTCACTATGTCGAATAAATCCAACGTCGCTACCGGTGCCGCTCTGGCTCTCGTGGCCGCCAGCCTGTTTGCTACCCTGCCTGTCCAGGCCGCCCAGGACACCAAAGCAGCTGAAGTGAAGTGCTTCGGCGTCAACGGTTGCAAGGGCCAGAACGACTGCATGACCGCCAAAAATGCCTGCAAAGGCCAGGGAGAATGCAAAGGCCAGGGCTTCAAGCTGATGACTCAGGCCAAGTGCGATGAGGCCGGTGGCAAGACCAGCGAATAATGCCGTTGCGGGGAGTGCCTGCCACTCCCCTGCTGGAGTCTTGAATGAGTAAGCGCAAAACACTGGGTTTCGGTCTTGGCCTTCGCAGTGAGTATTACCAGCAGATTCTTGAACAGCGACCTGCGGTCGACTGGTTTGAGATCATTTCCGAGAATTACCTGGTGGGCGGTGGCAAGGCCCTCTACTTTCTCGATGCGATTGGCGAGCAATACCCGTTGGTGATGCACGGAGTATCGCTGTCGATCGGCGGTTCGCATAACCTGGACATGGGCTACCTACGACAGCTCAAGCAACTGGCGGACCGGATACAGCCCCAGTGGGTTTCCGACCACTTGTGCTGGAGTCGCGGCAACGCCCATCAACTCCACGACCTGCTGCCGCTGCCGTTTACCCAAGAAAGCCTGCTGCATGTCGCCGCGCGGGTGCGTCTAGTGCAGGATGTTCTGGAACGTCCCATTGTGCTGGAGAACGTTTCTTCTTACGTGCAGTGGAAGACGTCCAGCATGAGCGAATCGCAGTTTCTCTCGGAACTGAGTTTCCTGACCGGTTGCGAATTGCTCCTTGACGTGAACAACGTCTACGTCAGCGCACGAAATCAGGATTTCGACCCATGGCAGTGTTGCCGCTGACCGAAAACTGACCCAGTAGAGGCTGTTCTGCCGACTGAAAACTGACCCAGGTGTTCAACTGCTTCTGCTCAATTTTTGAGCAGGAGAACACAGGGTGATCAGTATGGAAATGATGGGCAAAATCCGCCGGATGTATTTCCGCGACAAGCTGTCGCTGCATGAGATAGCCAAGCGCACCGGGCTGGCGCGCAACACGATTCGCAAGTGGGTCAGAGCACCTGAGGCCAAGCAGCCGGTGTACCAACGCCGCGCGATCTTTAACAAACTCAGCCCTTTTCACGTCACGCTAGAGCAGGCGCTAAAAGCCGATTCGCTGCGCCCCAAGCAACAGCGGCGCAGTGCCAAGGCGCTGTTGGCGCAAATCAAAGCCGATGGTTATGACGGTGGCTACAGCCAGCTCACCGCGTTTATCCGTGCCTGGCGAGGGGGACAGGGCAAGGCGTCGCAGGCCTTTGTGCCGCTGACCTTTGCTCTTGGCGAGGCGTTTCAGTTTGACTGGAGCGAGGAAGGCTTGCTGGTCGGCGGCATTTACCGGCGTATGCAGGTGGCACATCTGAAGCTGTGTGCCAGCCGTGCGTTCTGGCTTGTGGCGTATCCGAGCCAGGGCCATGAGATGTTATTTGACGCCCATACACGCTCGTTCGGCGCCTTGGGCGGCGTGCCGCGCCGGGGCATCTACGACAACATGAAGACCGCCGTCGACAAGGTCAATAAGGGCAAAGGCCGGGCGGTGAATGCACGCTTTGCGGTGATGTGCGCGCATTACCTGTTCGATCCGGACTTCTGCAACGTCGCCGCTGGTTGGGAAAAGGGCATCGTTGAAAAGAACGTGCAAGACAGCCGCAGGCGTATCTGGCTAGACGCCCAGGACTGCCAGTTTCACTCCTTCGAGGAACTCAATGCCTGGCTGGGCCAGCGCTGCCGCGCGCTTTGGAACGAGCTGACGCACCCTCAATACAGCGGTCTGAGTGTGGCCGAAGTGCTGGAGTTGGAGCGCGCTGAACTGATGCCTGTGCCAGCGCCATTCGACGGTTACGTCGAGCGGCCTGCGCGGGTCTCCAGCACCTGCTTGGTCAGCGTCGGGCGCAACCGCTACTCGGTGCCGTGTGAGTACGCGGGTAAGTGGGTCAGCAGCCGTTTGTATCCGACGCGAATCGAGGTGGTGGCTGACGACGCGCTGATCGCCAGCCATGTCCGCTTGCTGGATCGCGACCAGGTCAGCTATGACTGGCAGCACTACCTCCCGCTGATCGAACGCAAGCCCGGTGCGCTGCGCAACGGCGCGCCCTTTGCTGATCTGCCGGCGCCGCTGCGTCAGCTTAAGCACGGTCTGGGGCGTCATGCCGGCGGTGACCGGATCATGGCGCAAGTTCTGGCTGCCGTACCGGTCGCCGGGCTCGATGCGGTGCTGGTGGCTGTTGAGCTGGTACTGGAAAGCGGCAGCCTGAGCGCCGAACACATCCTCAATGTCGTGGCGCGCCTGGCCGCGACCGAACCACCACCCAGCGTCGAAAGCCACTTGTCGCTCAAGGAAGCCCCCGTCGCTAACACGGCGCGCTACGACCGCCTGCGTGGCCAGGCCGAGGAGGTCGGTCATGCGTGATTTGATGGCGGAACTCAAGGAGCTGCGCCTGCACGGCATGGCCACGGCCTGGGCGGAGTTAACTGCACAGGGTGAGTCGAACACAGCCTCGTCCAAGTGGCTGCTCGAACACCTGCTGGAACAAGAGCACACAGATCGCGCCATGCGCTCGGTGAGCCACCAGATGAACATGGCCAAGCTGCCGATGCACCGCGATCTGGCCAGCTTCGATTTCAACGCCTCTAGCGCCGACGCACGCCTGATCAGCGAGCTGGCCAGCCTGGCCTTTACCGACACCGCGCAGAACGTGGTGCTGATCGGTGGGCCAGGCACCGGTAAAACCCACCTAGCCACCGCGCTGGCCGTGTCCGGCATCACCCGGCATGGCAAGCGCGTGCGCTTCTACTCCACGGTCGATCTAGTCAATCTGCTGGAGCGCGAAAAACACGACGGCAAAGCCGGGCGGATCGCCCAGGCACTGCTGCGCATGGATCTGGTCATCCTCGACGAACTGGGTTATCTGCCGTTCAGCCAGGCTGGCGGTGCGTTGCTGTTTCACCTGCTGTCCAAGCTGTACGAACACACCAGCGTGGTGATCACCACCAACCTGAGCTTCGCCGAATGGTCGAGCGTGTTCGGCGACGCCAAGATGACCACCGCCCTGCTGGATCGGCTGACCCACCACTGCCACATCGTCGAAACCGGTAACGAGTCCTATCGCCTGCAACACAGTAGCTTGGCGGCCCAGGCCAAGATCAAATCACGGGAGCGAAAGCGTAAGGGCGGCCAGGAACCGGAGGACGATGAGTCGTTCTGATTTCATGGTGACGACGGCCTGCTGCATGGCTGCATGTGGCAGGTCTTCAACAGCTGAACTGGGACAGCGAGGGAGTGGGTTCAAAAGCAGCTGCGCTGGTAGACTTATCCACAGTTGCTGGTAACAAAATCAGCAATCCGCCCTGGGTCAAATTTCAATCGGCAGGGTGGGTCAATTTTCCATCAGCGCCAACAATCAGTGCCTTGGTCAGTGCAGCGCTTGGCTGGGTGGTTGCTCGCAGTGGCCTCAGGCCGCTGCGACAGGTCACTCGCGTGGCCACCGGGATGTCAGCCCGTTCATTGCAGGAACGGATTCCTCTTGAGCCGGTGCCACAGGAACTTCAGCAGTTGGTACTGTCCTTCAACGCGATGCTGGCCCGACTTGAAGAGGCCTTCATTCGACTCTCCAATTTCTCCGCTGACATCGCACACGAACTGCGCACCCCCGTCAGCAACCTGATGACCCACACTGAAGTGGTGCTAAGCAAGAAGCGCGATATCAATGCCTACGAGGAGAATCTGTACTCGAACCTGGAGGAATTGAAGCGCATGTCTCGCATGATCGATGACATGCTGTTCTTGGCCAAGGCTGATAATGGCCTGATCATTCCAGAGCAGGCCAGGATCGAACTGGCTGACGTAGTTTTCAAACTGTTTGACTACTACCACCTCCTGGCCGAAGAGCGCGGCATTGAACTTTCGCTCACAGGCAAAGGCCAAGTGCTAGGAGATCGGCTGATGCTTGATCGAGCGCTGTCCAACTTGCTGTCCAATGCGCTGCGTTACACGCCGGCGGGAAAGAGAATTTCGGTTCTGATCCGCCAGACAGCGGACTCAACTACCTTCAGCATCGAGAACCCAGGGAACACAATCAGCTCGGAGCATCTAGAGAAACTCTTCGACCGCTTTTACCGGGTAGACCCTGCTCGACGCGAAGGTAGCCCGAGCAATGCCGGGCTCGGGCTTGCCATCACCCGATCCATAATCGAGGCTCACAAAGGCCGCATTTGGTGTACTTCAGCGGCTGGCCTCACGGGCTTTCACATTGAACTCCCCCATCCCAGCTGATGTCGGTCTGCCGGTAAGTAGACTACAGCAGACAGCTAGCCCAACTTGACAGAGCGAGCTCAGGTGCAATTCGACCGAGCGCAGATGGCTTTCGCCATCCAGGCAGGCAATGAGCGGTGAGCTGACACTAGAGCCCGCCATTCGCTCTCGGGTAGTAGTTTATGAAGCTTTGAAACGGCATCACCTACGCTTGCCTTGCCCAGCCAATCCAATGCTCGAATGGCATCCCCCGCTCCAGTAGCGCCAAGAGCCATCAGCCATCAGCCATCGAGGCGCATGCCGAATCGATACGGTGGTCTTGCCAACCTGAAGCACCCTAGAACGTCCGGTGGTTAGGCTTTTAAAGATGACGTAGAGCTTTCTCAATAGCCTCAAACGTACCCGGTTTCAGCACACGAACTCCAGATTGGTCGAGCACGTCTCCCTTATCACCCCTGTGAAATTCCCATTTTTTCATAAAATCATCCGAAATAATGTACTCCAAAGCACGCCTTTCGACGTTGTCCAACTTGAAAGTGCTTGGAGAGGCCCTACGGTCGTCAACATAAATTTCCAACCCAGGAGGTACAACTTCTTTGATTAAACGGCGCGCCTCCGCTAACTCAGAGATCAGTATTTTCACCAAGAGTCTATGTCGAGCGGTAGGCAGCTCATCAACCCATGCGTTAGCCTTGGTTTCCTTATGAGCAATTTTTTTGGCTGGAAACTCAGCCACAAAAGACTCTATGAGTGCCCGATAGTGGACACCAGAAGCGTTTCGAATACTTTGTGCCTTTGGCACGCCCCGATTTTCACCTAACCGAGCCACAGTGGCGAAACTGAAATCCGAAACTCCACGCTCAACCTGTTCTAGACAAACCTTATAAATCGCATCTAGCGTTAATTGGGTTCGTGGAGAAACAAACGCCTTGAGGTGTTCAAGCATAGCTTTAGGATCCATCACCTACCCCCCCCTGCAGCTCCATGGTCATGTCACTTGCAATGGCATGCTTGCTGCCACCGAGGATTGCTTTGATTTCCTTAGGCTCAATGCGCTCCTCTTCGTTTAAGTCGCTCAACAGCAGTTTTCCAGTAATTAAATCATCCACCTTCGCCCAAGATTTAACACGCGTGAGGAGAAAATTCGTCAACTGGTTACCAATGACCAACTGCTGTTGCTTATCGAGCGCATACATCTTAGGAGTCATATTATTGAATGCGATCATTCTATCGAGCATCTGTGATCGAGAAGGAAGAGCAAGCTCTGCAGAAGCCGCTTCGTAAATTTCAGCATTCTCACACACCTCACTCAGCAAGTGAAACCTTGAAGAGTCTTCTAACGCGATGGTAAGTTCATGCCCACTTTGAACAATCAACTGAGGAAGGTTATCGTCATGTTTCTGCGCAACCTGCTCATTCAATACAGCCTGGCTTTGATTTATTAAACGAGACACTGACTGGATATCACAGAGAAAAAGGTCAGCTTTCTTCGCAGCACTCTCCAACTCAGACTGTAGTTTTCGAGCTTTCATCTCTATGCTGGTTCGATCTCTTGTGTCAAACTTCTCCCCCACCTTCGACGCAGCGTATTCAGCATCATCTAGCTCTTCAATCGCTTGTGACACTTCAGCGATTTTTGAATTAATGTCTGCAATGTGATCAAATTGAATAGCGGCTTGCAAAGATATTTCATTCGCTATGTATAGCAGCCCGCCAATAAAAACAGGCCCCGTAACAAAATGCCGACAGCGCAGACAGTTCTGCATGCCTAGGTAGCCCCCCATAATAGGCTGTCGAACCTGAGTAGCTCCAATCAACGGCCCACCATCATCGCAACGAGTTCCGGCAAAAGGACAAAATCCGTAATCACGAAAAAGAAAACTACCTGGAAGACCTTTTCCTGTATAACGCAGAATAGCCTCCTCATTATTTTGAATCAGTTGACTCCTTATCTCATCCACCCTATTTTGCTCAAGCATTTGGATGGTGGCATAGACCTGATTCGATAGAGCTCTCTTTTCACCTTCCGCAAACTTGACACGAAGCCCCTCGGCGTTAAGCTTTACGTAGTACAGCGACATGATAATAGAGCTGTGACCTGCAATTTTCATCACTATATCAAGTGGCAAGCCAAATTCTATGACATACGCCGTGATTAGGCTGACTCGCATACTATGGGGTGAATAAGGTGTACTATAAGTAGTTAGCGACGAGTGTTTTCCTTTAGACTCTGCAAGTTCTAATCCGGCGGGCTGACTATGATACAGTGCCGCCGCTAACCGATCCCTGAGCCGGGACGAGTAATTCCCACACTCCTCTTCACCAAATTCACGGAACAAAAAGCAATTTTCACCCTTTGCACTCCGCTGCTTTTCATTAAGATCAGTTCTGACACACTCTATCCATGGCATAGGCCTCGTCACGGGATTATACTTGCTCTGCCAATTACGAAACCGAATAATCCAAACCGCAAGTTTCTCCGGAATCCAAGGAACTGCATATCCCTCAGACCGAACTGAAGTCTTGTTTGAAGTAAAACGCATACCGATATTGTCACCAGGGTAGCGTTTGATGAAACCTTGGTCTTTAGTCATCCCAGCAAGTGCGGACACATTAGGGGTCCATACGATCTTGCCGCCCTCAAACTGAGGAATTTCAGCCTCGGCCTCTCCAGAATCAACATATGCCAATTGACGACCGCGTGCAGGCACTGATGCAAGCGCGTATGTGTGCATCCAGTAACCTGGGAACCACATCAACGTTTTGCCATTTTCAGATTTGAAAATACAATCTGGATCCGCTGTATCTAAGACTTTCGAATCAACCTCGAACCAGTCGGCATCAAATCCCTGCAGGTGCGCTAGATCACCAAAGTTTAGTGCTGTTTCAGGGATGATCCAATTACACATCGATTGAACATGCTGATAGGCCAGAGCAGGCTTGTTAGTCTCGCCCGAACTGCCAACTTGACCGCCCCGATCGTAAGAAACACTTACAAATGGATTACGAGCACCTAGAGCAACCACACGCTCACCTGTGTCTTCGTCCTCAAATGTAAGCTTTGTTCTAATAACATAATCAGCGAACTCTTTTGCCGCCGCAAGGAGCCAGCGCTTAGCACTTCCGCCCGAACTATAAATAAACTCTTCGAATATATTAAGATCTACCTTGGCAGATGCAAAGAACACTTCAGGCGCATATCCAAGCTCATATTTCTGAATGTAGTCACGAACAAATCGACACAGCACCAATTCTTTATTACTACCACCACGAGATACTTTAAGAAATTGCTCTATACTCTCAGCCCAAGCCAAATATGGCGCACGAATATATTTGATCTTGTACGGCTCTGGCTTATTAACAAACTCATACCAACTATTCCATTTATCCTTATAAACAGTCGCCGGGGAGCGCGGGATTCGAGGATCATTTTTGACGGCGAGAAAACGCTTATAATCTTCTAGCCCTTTAACTCCGTCATCTATGACTAGAGCGCGTGTTTCCTCGTAAGTATAAGGAATTGGGGTATCACAGAAATCATACCAGTCAACCCAATCGTCGCTAAATACTCTATCCGGGTGTGCAGGAAGGCACGAGTAATTCTTGTACTGCTTCAGGTACTCCATACTGGTTTTGATCTTTAAGACTTTTATAGCAAATTTCGCCTCCAACAAAGTACCGCACTTTTCAGGTAGCAAAAAATCAATCCAGCCCTGCCATTCAGATCGGTAGTACTCCCATGGGGCGCTCGGCAAACTTTGATCCAGCCGATATAATCGTGAATACTCGCTGTGACCTGTAATGCCAAGTTTCCGAGCCGCCTGGCCAGCTTCTTTAAACGAATATTTTTCGTTACCAAGAAACTCTTCCCACCCCCATAGCCTCCAACTGTCCTGGTACACCTCATCCGGCGCTGACGGAAGTTTAGGATCTTTTTTATAACCTTCCCGATATGACGCTTTAGTTAGTAACCCGAGACGCTTCGCTGCATCACTAGCTTGCTCAATGCTTTCATACATATCCACGCCTTCCCGCTTATTTAAAAAATGTGGATAGCTGAGCCAATCGTCAGAATAAATTTTATGCGGATTCAATGGGAGCAGCTTATCTTCAATATAGCGCTCTCTATATTCCTTTTTAGTAGCAACACCTAACCGACACACCGCTTCCCTTGCTAAATCAATAGTGGCGTAATACTTATTTGCATTTTGAGATAAAAACTCTCTCCAACCACTCCAACTTTTACGATAAGTGGACTCAGGCTGAGATGGGAGCATAGGATCCTCACGCTGCGCGAGAGCATAGCGCCTACGCGTCGATATCTGCAGCTCCAATACTCGACGTTTCGCTTCCTCAAACGTGTAGAAACCACTTCCAAATGTCGTACCGAGATAGACCTGCCACCCAGCCCAATCATCAAAATATAGAACTTCCGGATTACTTGGAAGACGCGAATCCAAATTGCGGCAATCGCGCTTATATTTAGCTTTACTTTTAAACCTAAAACCCATGCAAACTTTACGAGCTTCCGTATAATTGTAATGCCCATCATCAACATGCATGACTTCCAGATAGTCACGCCATCCTTTCCATTGCTCGGAGTAAAATTTATTTGGGAATACCGGAAACCGTTCGTCATTTATTATTTTCTTCTGATATTCACAACGACTCACTACCTTTAGTTTCTGCGCTTCAGATCGAGCTAACTCAAAAGTGTTGAAAAAATTTTGAGACGCAGCATTTATGTCAAAAAAATCATCCCAACCAATCCATTCATTTCTGTAAAACTCGTCAGGCCTGGCCGGAAGCTTAATATCAAATGAATGTAACTCATCATAGTCAGCTTGAGATTTTAAGCCTAACCGCCGAACTGCAACCGACGCCAACCCCAATGTTTTATATTTTTCGATACCACCAAGTTTTCTTGAAAGGAAATCCCCCCAACATCTCCACTCTGACTCGTAAATCATTTCAGGCCGACGCGGCAATCGAGAATCGCGTTTATATTCGCGCAGATATTCACGACCAGTTGAAATGCCAAGCATCTGAACTGCTACTTTAGCCTGGTCTAACTCTGGATAATAGCTATCAATTTTCCTACCAAAAAAACTTGGATATCCAAGCCATTCAGACTTATAAATCTGCTCCGGCTTACTTCTAAGCTTTGGGTCTTCACGATAGCGGGATTTATATTCTCGAGCACTTATAATTCCGAGCGTCTTGACCGCAGCAGTGGCCTCTGCCAGAGTTTTGTAAGGTTCAAATTCTGCACTAGGATTAGTACGACGAAAGAAATCTGGGTATCCCAGCCAACTGTCCTTGTATGTTCTGCTTAAGCTGGAGGGTAGCAACGGATCATCACGATAACGCTGCTCATAGTCCCTCTTAGAAGTTATTCCCAATGAGCGCGCGGCGATCGAGGCTTCTTCGATAGTGCGGTAAAAATTAGCCATCCCCATTCCTCGACAACTTTTCTTCCATCAGGGCGCGAAGCTCCTCGCTACTAGATTGGGTATACACTAAGCATGAATCAGGAGAGCGGTGACGCATCATCTTCTGTATTTCATGCTGGGTAAAACCATGAGAAGCCAGTCGATAACCATATGCATGCCGATGGCCATGCTCCGTGGTACCTAGATACTTCTCATGAGCCAAGCCAATACTGTTGACAGCAGCCTTGTGCAGGCGCTGAAAATTTTTAATTGTTTCAGGCTGTCCTTTTGTATTAGTAAAGGCATAGGGATGGTCGTTATTTTCGGGCTCAACTCGCTGATGCAGTAGATACTGCTGAAAGACATACAAAAACTCAGTAGCCTTAGCAGGGGGAAAAAAATTGACTTTAAAAAATTTTTCTCTACTACATAGTACCGGAGCTTTCCATCCAGCATGCAGGCGCTCGCTCTTAAGGTATTCTGTCCGTGGAACACGATGAAAGCGTTTAGCTAGATACTCTTTGCGCGACTTGTAACTTCCATCTGGCGATGCGCCCTCAGATGGATGATAAATACGCACTATTGCTTCGTTGCGGACAATGTCGATATCAATATCGGTTAGGTATAAGTGAAATGCCTCACTTTTACGAATGCCGCCATAATGCATCAGCAAAGTAAGGGCACGACCTTTCCAATCGATTCGCTGATTTGGATCAGAATACGCTTTGCAACGAGCTCGGATGAAGCCTTCGTCCAGCAGTTTTAAAATGCTAGCCTCAGGAAATTTCTTCACTTCCTCCAAAGCTATAGGCGGACTTCCCTCACGCCCCACCACCCGAACAACACGATTACGCGCCCTAGCATCTTCATTTTTCTGTAGATGGTTAAGAAAAACTTTATCGTGCTTCTGATAGTAGGCGCACCAATTCAGGCGCTGCTCAGCGTTCGTAGCTAGTCGAAATGGGTTGGCACGGCTGGTCTTGTATTCAGGCTGGTCAGCAAGCCAATCCGTATAGTGAGTAATTAGGTAAATTAGATTGTCAGCATCTTCGGCACTGCGAGAATCCCAGTACAAACCAGTGGGATCCGTCAGCGTAACAGGGCTTATGGTTCCTGAACGCAAAACACTATCAAAGTTTTCTAACAACTCCGTTGTCTCGCTGAATACCCCTTCATTGGCATTGATGTATCTAATCAATAGCAAGATCGCGAATGTTGACCTTTCCCTCCATGACTGTCCGTTGCGAGTCATCTTGACCAGATATCGAAGGTGCGACAGTAGCACCCCGTTTTCAGTCAACAGCGCGGGAAGGCGCAGCACCCGACCGGTATTGTCACCTCTATACCTCACCTTCACCTTCAGCACGTATGCCATTTCTTGCCAACCAAGTACTACGCGATTCGCAATACTTTCCTGATTAGCGTCTTGAAATGGAAGGAAAATCTTTGGTACGTGGCGGTAGGGTGCTTGATAAAATAGTATGTTTTGCGTGAGGTGATAATACACCTACGGCAAGAAGATGCTGCGCGAGATCGACAGCCGTGTGCGCTTCCTCACCAAGCGTCTGGAGAAGCTCAAGGTCGTCAGCGACAAGCCGTCCGATCCGAACAAGGTGTACTTCGGTGCCTGGGTCACCATCGAAGACGAAGACAGCGAACAGTCGCGCTACCGCATCGTCGGCCCCGACGAGCTGGACCTGAAACAGGGCCTGATCAGTATCGACTCGCCTCTGGCCCGCGCCCTGGTCGGCAAGGAGCTGGACGCCGAAGTGCGGGTGCACAGCCCCAGTGGAGAGAAGACCTGCTATATCGTCGAGATCGAATATCCCTAGGTGCTGTAGAAGCGAGCTCTGCTCGCAATAATGGCGTTTAAAAAGCTTCGCGAGCAGAGCTCGCTCCTACGCTGATAGCCGGCTTCCCCCACAGCCCAACTAGCGCCGGGTAATCAGCGCCTGACGCGCCACCCGCACCAGCTCACCGACAGTTTGTGCCAGGTCCTCGGCGCTAGGCGCCTGGATCACGGCCAGATCGAAGCTGTCGCGCGCGAAGCGGCTCAGCGACTCGCCGTTCTGCACGAACTGGATGCGAAAGGCACGCGACCCGGCCCAGCGCTTGGGCCAGCCTTCAAGATAGCGCAGCAAGGTAGGCTGGTGGCTGCCGCCCAGCAGCACGCGCGGATTGCGCAGCAGCAGGCCCGAAGTGATGGGCGCCAGACGAATAAGGGGTTGGGGACAGATCATGGTCGAGTCTCCGCCTCGAGAATCCCGCTGGGCAGCGGTGAGAGGCGACACCGAACCAGCGCTTTAGCGGAATTTCAGGCGCTGATGACAACACCCTGTGGCGCCCCGCAAGTAGCTGTTTAAATCGGCGCAGGGCGCATCCTAGAGAAGCCCACGGCAAACTGTCAAGGCGCACCCCACTTCGACCCCAACCTTCGATTGGGCGACGGTCGATCCGCGCATTTCCATCCGCTCAAAAGACCCGTTCCTGGCCATGGACGCCCCGCCTGGCCAGATCGATTGCGGCCCTCGGCGCGGCCTGACGTTTCGGCACGTAACAGAAAACACGCAACGATATCGACGCCAAGTTGCCCGAAAATCCCGGAAACCGCTTGCATAGAGGGCTCGCTGGAATCTGCAGGACGATGGCATGTTTCCTGCCATCGTTCTTGCGCCGTACGCGCCACGGAATGGGCGTGATCTGTGTTGCGGGAAGCAGCTGACTGCCTCAACAAAAATCATCGAGAGCGCCCATGAAGAACAATAAAACCCTGCTCGCCCTCTGCCTCGGTACCGGCCTGCTCGCCAGCGGCCAGACCCAGGCTTTCTGGTTCGGTTCATCCGGCTACACCCAGACCAAGTACCCGATCGTCCTCGGCCACGGCATGCTCGGCTTCGACAGCATCCTCGGCGTCGATTACTGGTATGGCATCCCGGCGGCACTGCGCCGTGACGGTGCCAGTGTCTATGTCACCGAAGTCAGCCAGCTGGACACCTCCGAAGCACGTGGCGAGCAATTGCTGCAGCAGGTCGAGGACATCGTCGCCATCAGCGGCAAAGGCAAGGTCAACCTGATCGGCCACAGCCATGGCGGCCCTACCACCCGCTACGTCGCCGCCGTACGCCCGGATCTGGTGGCATCGGTCACCAGCGTCGGTGCACCGCACAAGGGTTCGGCCACCGCCGACTTCCTCAAGGGCATCAGCGACGGCCCGGCAGGTCCGGTCGCCACCCCGCTGCTGGTTGGCATCGTCAACGGCCTGGGGACGCTGATCAACTTCCTCTCCGGCAGTTCCAGTACCACCCCGCAGAATGCGTTGGGCTCGCTGGAGTCGCTCAACAGCGAGGGTGCAGCACGCTTCAATGCCAAGTTCCCACAAGGCATACCCACCAGCGCCTGCGGCGAAGGTGCCTATAGCGTCAACGGTGTGCGCTATTACTCCTGGAGCGGCACCAGCCCGCTGACCAACCTGCTCGACCCGAGCGACCTGCTGATGGGCGCCTCCTCACTGACCTTCGGCAACGAAGCCAACGACGGTCTGGTCGGCCGCTGCAGCTCGCGCATGGGCCAGGTGATTCGTGACAACTACCGAATGAACCATCTCGACGAGGTCAACCAGACCCTGGGCCTGACCAGTCTGTTCGAGACCGACCCGGTGACTGTCTATCGCCAGCACGCCAACCGCCTGAAGAACGCCGGGCTCTGAACTGCTGCGCTTCGTAGGGTGCGCCGCGCGCACCGGATGCTGGGAACGTCGGCATTTCGGTGCGCTCGGCGCACCCTGCGAGGTACCAGCGCTGAGCAATGGTTCGAACGCCTTACTGGAACCTGCCGTGAAGAAAACCCTGTTCGCCCTGCCTTTACTGATCGTTGCCGGCCTGGCGTTGATGCTTTACCTGCAACCCGGACACCAACCGACCCAATTCATGCCTCCCGCCGCCACTGCCAAGGCTACGCAGCCTGGACCGGCCCCGGCTGCAGAGGCCTTAACAGCGACCAACCAAAAAACGCAGAAGAAGGCCACGACGCCGACCCTGCCCAGCTCCTTCGTCGGCACCGAAGTCGACGGCAGCTTTCGCGTGGACGCTGCCGGCAATCTGATCATCAGCGAAGACATCCGCCGGATCTTCGATTACTTCCTCGCCAGCATCGGCGAGGAAAGCCTGGATGCCAGCGTGTCACGCCTGCGCAATTACATTGACAGCCAATTGCAGGAACCTGCACGAGCCCGCGCGCAGGCACTGCTGGAGCAATACCTGAGCTACAAGCGAGAGCTGGTGCTGCTGGAGCGCGACCTGCCACAAATGGCCAGCCTGGACGCCATGCGCCAGCGCGAGACCGCCGTACAGGCCCTGCGCGCAAGGTTGTTCGACAGCGAAACCCACCAGGCCTTCTTCGCCCGTGAGGAAGGCTACAATCGCTTCACTCTGGAGCGCCTGGCCATCCAGCACGACAGCACAATGAGCGCAGAGGAAAGAGGCGTTGCCATCGACCGCCTGCGCGCATCCCTGCCTGAAGAGCTGCAGGACGCCCTACTGCCGCAGTTGCAGCAGGAACTGCGGCAGCACACCGCACGCCTGCAGGCCGAAGGCGCCAGCGCGGCGCAGATCCGCCAGATGCGTCAGCAGTTGGTAGGCGCCGAAGCCACCACGCGCCTGGAGGCGCTGGATAGCCAACGACAGAACTGGCAGCGACGTCTGGATGACTACATCACCGCCAAGACGAAGATTCAGGCCAATGAGGGGCTCAGCAACAGCGACAAGCGCGTGGCGATCGAGGCCCTGGCAGCAGAACGTTTCGATGAGCGTGAACGCCTGCGCCTGGACGCCGCCGAGCAATTGGCGGCAGCCAACAAGAAGCTGTAGGCCTCAGGCGCTGTCGCGCATCACCAGCTCGAAGCCGACATTGATGCAGTGCTGCTCCGGCGTTTCGCCACGCATCAGCGCCAGCAGCATGTTCGCCGCCAGCTCACCGACACGACCACGGGTGGTACGCACGGTACTCAAGGCCGGATGCATCCAGGCTGCAGCTGGCAAATCGTTGAAACCGGCGATGGCCAGGCGTCCCGGAACGTCCAGGCCCAACTGACGCGCGCGGAACAGCGCGCCCATGGCCAGGTCGTCGTTGTTGAAGAACACCGCATCGATCTGCGGCTGCTGTGCCAGCAGGCGATCGAGCAACTCGGCGCCCAAGCCGATGGATGACAACTGCGGTGTCAGCAACTCCAACGCCGGATCATGTCGATTGAGGTAGCGCATCACCTGACGGTAGCCTTCTGCGCGCTGCAGGGTGCGTGGGTCAAGCTGCGCTGCGGCGAAGGCGATATGGCGGTAACCACGCTGCACCAGGGCACGGGTCATCGCGGCCCCCGCTTCGACCTGAGAGAAGCCGACGCAGTAATCCTCCGGCTCCTCGCTCAATTCCATCAACGTCACCAATGGGCAACTGCTGGCACCGAGGATTTCGCGCGCCGCATCGCTGCGCTCGAAGCCAGTGAGCAGCAGCCCCGCTGGCTGGTGCGCCAGATAGGAACGCAACAGACGCTCATCCTCCTCGACCCGGTAATGACTGACGCCGATCATCATTTCGAAGCCGGCCGGCATCAGCACCCGCTGGATGGCCTCCACGGTATCGACGAACACCGAGTTCGACAGCGACGGGATCACTACCGCCACCAGGTTCGAGCGTGAACTGGCCAATGCCCGCGCAGCCGGATTAGGCACGTAACCCAGCGTCTGGGCCGCGCGCATCACCTGCTCGCGCAACGCATCGGACACCCGCCCCGGCTGCGACAGCGCGCGCGAAGCGGACATCAACGAGCAGCCCGCGGCCTTGGCCACGTCGGACAAGGTGACACGTTCTGCGGACCGGCGACGGCGTTGGCTCATAGCGCCTCCAATGATTTCAGCGGCCGATTCTACCAGCCCCGCCGGGGAATAAAGCGCGGGACACGCCGCCCGGGGTAACGCCACCATGCAAGGAGCGTTACCACCTGCGTGCCCCGCGAAACCTCGAACCTGCCCAGAATCAGCGGCGCACTGAGCGCGCCAATCCTGGGCAAGCCCTTATAGAGCGGCCTTTTCGGCCTCAGCCTGCACCTGATCGAACAGTTGCTGACCGACTGTGTCGACGACCTTCTGGATCGCCGGCGCGGCCTGCTCACGCATGCGCTGCACTTGCGCCGCTTCCACTTCGTTGATCTGCATACCCTTGTCTTTCAGCTCGGCCAGGGCACGGGCAGCTTCCTCGCGGGTGTCCTTACGCTCGAAGTCACGCGCCTTCTTCGCCGCTTCCAGCAGGATGTTCTGCTCGGTTTGCGACAGGCCATCCCACCAGCGCTTGGACACGGTGACGATCCACGGGCTGTACACGTGGTTGGTCACGGTCAGGTACTTCTGCACCTCGTAGAATTTCGAGGAAAGAATGGTGTTGAAGGGATTTTCCTGGCCGTCGACGGCCTTGGTCTCCAGCGCGGTGAACAGCTCGGAGAATGGTAGCGGCACGGCATTGGCGCCCATCAGTTTGAAGGTCTCGAGGAATACCGGGTTGGGCATCACGCGCAGTTTGACGCCGGAGAAGTCCTCCAGCCTGCTGATCGGCCGCGTGTTGTTGGTCAGGTTGCGGAAGCCGTTCTCCCAGTACACCAAGCCGACCAGGCCCTTCTCTTCCAGCTTGTCCATTACCTGGCGGCCCACCGGGCCGTCGAGCACGGCATCGGCCTGCTCGGCACTGCTGAACAGGAAAGGCGTGTCCCACACCGCCATTTCCTTGGTGATGCCCACCAGGGTCGCGGTGGAACCGACCATCATTTCCTGCGCGCCGCCAATCAGCGCACTCTGCATCTGATCATCCGAGCCCAGGCTGGCGGCACCGAAGGTACGCACCTTCAGCTTGCCGTCGGAGGCCTTGGCGACCTCCTCGGCGAACAGCTTGGCCGCGCGGCCCTGATTGCTGTTCTCGTTGAGACCGTAACCAAAGCGGATCATGCGTGAGCGCACGTCATCGGCATGGACGGTGAAACTGGCGAGCGGACTGCACAGCATGGCAGCGGTGAGGATGGCGAGCAGTGGACGTTTCATCGGGTCTACCTCTTATTGTTGTGAATGATGTCGGCGCGCCAACGCCGTCAGGTCAACTCAGCGCAGCCAGGCCAGCGGCACGGTGACGATGGACGGAAACGCCACCAGCATCGCGACGATGATCAGGTAAATCAGGAAGAACGGCATGACGCCGCGTACCAGCACTTCCATGCGCAACTTGCCGATACCGCCGACGACGTTAAGCACGGTGCCCACAGGCGGCGTGATCAGGCCGATGGAGCCGATCAGCACAAACATCACGCCGAAGTACACCGGATCGACACCGGCCTTGATCGCGATGGGAGCCAGTACCGGCGCCAGAATCAGGATGGTCGGGGTCAGGTCGAGCACCATGCCCACTGCGATCATCAGCAGCATGATCGCCAGCACCAGCAGTCGCGGGTGTTCGGCCAACGGCCCGAGCATGGCGCCAATCTCGTCCGGTAACTGCGCCAGGGTGATCATGTAGGCCGATACCGTGGCAGCGGCGCATAGGAACATCACCGACGCCGTGGTGCGGCTGGCGCGGGTCAGGGTTTCCATCAGATCGCCCCAGCTCAGCTCGCGGTAGAGCAAGGTGGAAACGGCCAAGGCGTAGACCGCAGCGACCACCGCCGCTTCGGTAGGGGTGAAGATACCGAAGCGCAGACCACCGACGATGATTACCGGCAACATCAGCGCCGCAGCACCGTCGATCAGCACCCGACGACGCTCGGCGGCGCTGGCCTTGGGTGGCGTTGGCTCGGTGAAACCCCGGGCGATCAGAGTCCAGGCAATGATCAGACCTGCGCCCATGATCAGCCCCGGCACCAGACCTGCCATGAACAGCTGACTGATGGAGGTGTTGGTGACCACGCCATAGATCACGAACGGCATCGATGGCGGAATGATCGGCGCGATGATGCCGCCAGCGGCTACCAGGCCCGCCGAGGAATGCACCGGATAACCGCGCTGGCGCATCATCGGCAACAGCAAGGTGGCCAGTGCTGCGGTATCGGCCAGTGCCGAACCGGACATGCTGGCCAGTAGCACGGCGGCCGCAATGGCAACGTAACCGAGGCCTCCGCGCAGGTGGCCAAAGTAGGCCTGCGCCATGGCGATGATGCGCCGGGAAATACCGCCGGCGTTCATCAGCTCGCCAGCCAGGATGAAGAACGGCACCGCCAGCAGCGGGAAGCTGTCAGCGCCGGCGAGCAGGTTCTGCGCCAGCAACTGCACGTCCCAGAAATCCAGGTACCACATCAGTACGGCCGCGGTGAGGATCAGGGCGAAGGCGATGGGCATGCCGAATGCCATGAACCCCAGCAGGGAAGAAAGAAATACCGCGACAGTCATCGGCAGGTCCTCGCTGGGCAGTGCCCGTATTGTTGGAATTGGGCCAGCATCATTCGACCTGAGCCTGGGTCAGCCTTACCTGCGGCGTATGCCGCCAGAGGTTGACCAACTGCACCACCGCCAGAATGGCCAGCACCAGCATGCTCGCCAGCACCGGTAGCATCGCCAGCACCACCGGATAACCGATCACGGTACTGACATTGCCCCAGCCGAACTGCACCTGATTCCAGGCACCCAAGGCCGAGAGCAGGCTCGCTCCTGCCACGAGAATCCAGCTCAGTGAATCCACCAATCGCTGCGCCAGCAGCGGGAAGCGGTCGCGAATCATGCGGAAGGTCATCAGCTCGCCGCGGCGCATACCAGAGGCCACACCGACGAAGACCAGCCAGACGAACGCCAGCCGTGAAAGCTCCTCGGCACCCGGCCAGCCGGTGCCGAAGGCGTAGCGCAGCACCACATTGGTAAACACCGCCACCACCATGAAGGCCATCAGCACCGCCATCAGCCCATCGGTCAGGCGATCGAACATGCGCGCGATGCGGCCTTCGTAGATCGGCTCGGCGCCTAGCTGAGCCGACTGGTTAGCGCTATCAATTTCGCTATCGAGCATATCCTGAGCCTGGCTCGACACGGCCTCCACCGCTTCGCGACGTACCCAAGCCTGAATGTCGGCCACCAACGCTTGCCGCGACTGCTGCGCATCGACGACTCGTACGTATGGTTCGCCTGCCGGGCTTTCGAGGGTGGCGAATTGGCTGTCGACCAGCGAAGTCGGCATGAAATGTCCGGGCCGAGCGCCGACACGTTGCACCGCGGTGGCGTGGTCGATATCCAGGTGCACGAACTGCAACCCCGGAACCGACTGACGCAGGCGCTCGCGGTAAGCGCGCTTGAGCGCCGAGCAAGCCAGTACGAAACATTCACCCGCGGCCTGCGCGGCCAGCATCTGCTCGCACAGCGCATCCAGCCAGTGGCGACGGTCTTCGTCACTCAGTGGGATGCCCGCGCGCATGCGCGCTACGTTTTCGGGAGGATGGAAATGATCGGCTTCGATATGGCGCCAACCGAGTGCGGTGGCGACCGCCTGGCTGATCTCGCTCTTGCCGGAGCCACTGACCCCCATGACCACCAGGGTGGTACGGGCAGGCAATGCGCAAGGCTGCTGTTGCATGGGAACTCCATGGGCACCATCGAGGTGGCACCGCTCATTGTTTGATCCGGATGTTAGCGCTATCCAAATCATCCGACAACCCTCTTTCGGCAACATTTCGTAGAGCATTTCCGCTAATGGCTATCACCCAGCTCTGGTCCGCTGCTGACTGACACGTTCAATATCGCCTACCTGCCCCGAGGGAGACATTTCGCTTATGTACCGGCTGAGCCCCCGCTTCTGGCTGCCCACACTGTTCCTGCCACTGGCGGCACAGGCCGAAAACGCCACCTACCAGGCCGACCCACTGGTGGTCACCGGCAGCCGTTATCAGGCCAGCGGCTGGCAACTGCCCTTCTCGGTCAACCGCATCGATGCCGAACAAGCCACTCTGGGCAAACCCGGCGTCAACCTCTCCGAAGCACTCGGCAGCGTCCCGGGACTGGTGGTGCAGAATCGGCAAAATTATGCGCAGGACCTGCAAATATCCTCACGCGGCTTCGGCGCCCGCTCGGCCTTTGGCATTCGTGGCATCAAGCTGCTGGCTGATGGTGTGCCGCTGTCCAATCCGGACGGCCAGGGCCAGGCGGCGACCTTCGATCTCGACACTCTGGAGCGCATCGAGGTCCTGCGTGGGCCATTCGCCAGCGTCTACGGCAGCAACTCCGGCGGTGTCATCCAGCTGTTCTCGCGCGATGGCGAAGGTGCCCCCAAGGTCGCGCTGGACACCTCCCAGGCCACTTACGGCACCAGCCGTACCCGTGTCTCGGCCGAAGGCGGCAACGACAGAGCCGGTTTCATCATCAACCGCTCGCATTTCGAGACAGACGGTTACCGCGACCACAGCGGCGCCATCCTCGACAAGACCTTCGCCAAACTGACCTTGTACCCGGATGACCTCAGCAAGCTCAGCCTCAGCTTCAGTGAACTGGATCAGAACGACACACAAGACCCGCAGGGTCTGAGCTGGGATCAGGTACAGGCTGATCGGCGATCTGCCGCGCCCAGCGCACTGCAGTTCGATACGCGCAAGACCGTCGATCATCGCCAGTTCGCCCTCAACTACGAGCGCAGCTTCGCCGCCGGCACCTGGCAGAGCACGGTCTACAGCGGCACGCGGCGGGTGATCCAGTACCAGTCGATCCCTGTGGCCGCGCAGACACCGGCCTCTCAGTCCGGTGGTGTGATCGATTTCGAACGCCGCTTCCACGGCATCGGCAACCGCTGGATTCAATCCTTCGACCTCGGCAGCAGCCTGCTGACTGTCACCACCGGCCTGGACTACGACTATTCGCGCGATGACCGTCAGGGCTACGAGAACTTCATCGGCACCACCCTGGGCGTGAAAGGTAATCTGCGCCGCGACGAGCGCAACGAGGTCACCAGCCTGTCGCCCTACGTCCAGGCAGCCTGGCAACTGGGCAAACTCGACCTGCAGGCTGGTCTGCGCCACAGCCAGGTGGAGTTCGACGTGGATGACCGCTTCCTGAGCAATGGCGACGACAGCGGCTCGGTCACCTACCGTGAGCTCACGCCCACTCTTGGCGCCAGTTACGCCCTGCTACCAGATCTGAATATCTATGCCAGCTGGGGCAACGGGCTGGAGACGCCGACGTTGAACGAGCTGTCCTATTCCGGCCCCGACAACAGCTTCGGCTTCGAGCTGAAACCGGCCACCAGCGAGCAAATTGAAATCGGTCTCAAGGCCCGCCTCGCACAAGCGACCAGCCTGCAACTGGCGCTGTTCCAGATCGACACCGACGACGAGCTGGTGGTGGCGTCGGCCAGCGGCGGCCGCTCACGCTTCCAGAACGCCGCACAGACTCGCCGCAGGGGCCTCGAGCTGGCACTGGAAAGCCGCTTGAGCGACACCCTGCGCGCCAACCTCGCCTACACCGAGATCGATGCCACCTACAGCAAGGATTTCACCAGCAACGGCCGCCTGATCGAAGAAGGTAACCACCTGCCCGGCATTCCCGCACGCACGCTGTATGGCGAACTGGCCTGGCAACCGGTCGAAGGCTTCAGCACCGCCGTCGAAGGCCTGTACCGCAGCAAGCTCTATGTCGAGGACAGCAATACCGCCAAGACGGCGCCCAGCCATGCGCTGTTCAACTGGCAGGCGCGCTTCGAGCAGAAGGCCGGCGCACTGACCTTCAACCAGGTGCTTCGTATCGACAACCTGCTGGATCGCGAGTACATCGGGTCGGTGATCGTCGGTGACGGCAACGGCCGCTACTACGAACCCGGCCCGGAGCGCGCCTGGTATGTCGGCGCAGGCGTGCAATACCAGTTCGATTAAGGCTCGCGGCGCATGTGTGCATCCAATGTCCGCCGCTCGTGGGATAAGGCGCCAGAGGATACGTATCGCCAGATACGCACGCGCTCAAAAACAAAAAGGCCACCCGAAGGTGGCCTTTTCGCGAGCAGTCAGCGAAGGCTTAGGCCTTCTTGACTTCCCAACCGGTCAGCTCGGCCAGGGCCTTGCCGATGTCAGCCAGGGAACGCACGGTTTTCACGCCAGCGTCCTGCAGTGCAGCGAATTTCTCGTCTGCAGTGCCCTTGCCGCCGGAAATGATGGCGCCAGCATGGCCCATGCGCTTGCCGGGAGGAGCGGTCACACCAGCGATGTAGGAAACTACAGGCTTGGTGACGTTGGCCTTGATGTAGGCAGCCGCTTCTTCTTCAGCCGAACCGCCGATCTCACCGATCATGACGATCGCTTCGGTCTTCGGATCTTCCTGGAACAGTTTCAGGATATCGATGAAGTTGGAGCCCGGGATGGGGTCGCCGCCGATGCCCACGCAGGTGGACTGGCCGAAGCCGGCGTCGGTGGTCTGCTTGACGGCTTCATAGGTCAGGGTGCCGGAACGCGACACGATGCCTACCTTGCCTGGCAGGTGGATGTGACCCGGCATGATGCCGATCTTGCACTCGCCGGGAGTGATCACGCCCGGGCAGTTCGGGCCGATCAGGCGAACGCCCAGCTCGTCGCAGATGACCTTGGCATCCAGCATGTCCAGGGTAGGAATGCCTTCAGTGATGCAGACGATCAGCTTGATGCCACCGAATGCAGCTTCCAGGATCGAGTCTTTGCAGAACGGAGCCGGAACGTAGATGACCGAAGCGTCAGCGCCAGTGGCTTCGACAGCTTCTTTGACAGTGTTGAACACTGGCAGGCCCAGGTGGGTAGTGCCACCTTTACCCGGAGTCACGCCGCCAACCATCTTGGTGCCGTAGGCGATGGCTTGTTCGGAGTGGAAAGTACCCTGCGAGCCGGTGAAGCCCTGGCAGATGACTTTGGTGTCTTTATTGATCAGGACGCTCATTACTTGCCCTCCGCAGCTTTGACGACTTGCTGAGCAGCGTCGGTCAGGCTGGTTGCCGCGATGATGTTCAGGCCGCTTTCAGCCAGGACCTTGGCGCCCAGCTCAGCGTTGTTACCTTCCAGGCGGACGACCACCGGGATTTTCACGCCGACTTCTTTCACGGCGCCGATGATGCCTTCGGCAATCATGTCGCAACGAACGATGCCGCCGAAGATGTTCACCAGAACGGCAGCGACGTTGCTGTCGGACAGGATGATCTTGAACGCTTCGGTCACGCGCTCTTTGGTTGCGCCGCCACCTACGTCGAGGAAGTTGGCTGGCTTGCCGCCGTGCAGGTTGACGATGTCCATGGTACCCATGGCCAGACCGGCACCGTTGACCATGCAGCCGATGTTGCCTTCCAGGGCCACGTAGTTCAGCTCGAAGCTGGCAGCGTGGGCTTCACGAGGATCGTCTTGCGACGGGTCGTGGAAGGTCTTCAGCTTCGGCTGACGGTACATGGCGTTAGCGTCGATGTTGATCTTCGCATCCAGGCAGTGGAGGTCGCCGTCAGCCTTGATGACCAGCGGGTTGACTTCCAGCAGAGCCAGATCGTGATCTTTGAACAGCTTGGCCAGACCTACGAAGATCTTGGCGAACTGAGCGACCTGCTTGCCTTCCAGACCCAGCTGGAAAGCCAGCTCACGCCCCTGGTACGGCTGAGCGCCAACCAGCGGATCAATGGTGGCCTTGAGGATCTTCTCAGGGGTTTCGTGGGCCACTTTCTCGATGTCCACGCCACCTTCGGTGGAAGCCATGAACACGATGCGACGGCTGGAGCGGTCCACTACAGCGCCCAGGTACAGTTCCTTGGCGATGTCGGTGCAGGATTCGACCAGGATTTTGCTGACCGGCTGACCATTGGCGTCAGTCTGGTAAGTCACCAGACGCTTGCCCAGCCAGTTGGCGGCGAAGGCCTTGGCGTCTTCTTTGCTCTTGACCAGCTTTACGCCACCGGCTTTACCGCGGCCACCAGCGTGGACCTGAGCCTTGACGACCCACTCGCTGCCGCCGATTTTTTCGCAGGCTTCTGCGGCTTCTTCCGGGGTGTCTACCGCGAAGCCCTTGGATACAGGCAGGCCGTATTCAGCGAACAGCTGCTTACCCTGATACTCGTGAAGATTCATGCTTGTCTACCGTCTTCGTTTAGGTATTGCGCATTCGGCGCTGCACTTGTGATACCGCGCCACCTGTGACTGCCGAAGCAGTCCGCCAGGCCTTCCGCCGCGAGTCAAACTCGACGCGGGCCACCCGACGTGGTTCTGCTTGCAAACACCACCGTAGCGATGAGGCGATTACACGACGCCCCGCCTACCACGGCGGCTTACAACAACTACTGCAGTGGCCGGACATTACCGGCCACTTGCACACTCAGCGCTTCTTGCGATTGGCGATATGGATCGCGCCACCGTTGACCGCCAGGGCCGCTTCGTGCAGCGCCTCGGACAGGGTCGGGTGGGAGAAGACCATCATGCCCAGGTCTTCGGCGCTGGTGCCGAATTCCATGCCGATCGCACCTTGTTGTACCAGCTCGGCAGCGCTTGGGCCGATCACGTGAACGCCCAATACACGGTCGGTGTTGGCGTCAGCGATGACCTTGACGAAGCCGCCGGTGTCGTTGGCCGCCATGGCACGACCGCTGGCAGCGAACGGGAAGGTGCCGACATTGACGGCAATGCCTTCGGCCTTCAGCTGCTGCTCGGTCTTGCCGACCCATGCAATTTCCGGGTGGGTGTAGATCACGGAGGGGATCAGGTCGTAGTTCATCTGCGCCTTGTGGCCGGCGATACGCTCGGCAACCATCACGCCCTCTTCCGAGGCCTTGTGAGCCAGCATCATGCCGCGCACCACGTCACCGATGGCGTATACACCCGGAACGCTGGTTTCGCACTGGTCATTGACGAAGATGAAGCCACGCTCGTCCAGATCCACACCGCTGTCAGCGGCCAACAGGTCGGTGGTCACCGGGCGACGGCCAACGGCCACGATCAGCTTGTCGAACACCATCTTCTGCTCGCCATTGGCGTCGGTGAAGGTGACGGTAACCTGCTTCTTCTTGACCTCGGTAGCCGTGACGCGGGCGCCCAGGCGGATGTCCAGCCCCTGCTTGGTCAGGGTTTTCAGGGCTTCCTTGGCGACCTGCTCGTCGGCGGCAGCGAGGAACTTGTCCATGGCTTCCAGCACGGTGACTTCGGCACCCAGGCGAGCCCATACCGAGCCCAGCTCCAGACCGATCACACCAGCGCCGATAACGCCCAGCTTCTTCGGTACGCTCTGGAATTCCAGGGCACCGGTGGAGTCAACGATGACGTCCTGATCGACCGGGGCCGGCGGGATCTCGACCGGCTTGGAGCCAGAGGCGATGATCACGTGAGCGGCTTCGACCACCTGGGTCTTGCCGTCGGTGCCAGTGACTTCCACTTGCTTGCCGGCCAGCAGCTTGCCGTGGCCTTCGAGCAGGGTTACACCGTTGGCCTTGAACAGTCCGGCAACACCGCCGGTGAGGTTCTTGATGATGGTGTTCTTGCGCGCCACCATGGCCGGGACGTCAATGGTCACGCCCTTGGCTTCGATACCATGCACGGCGAAACCGTCTTTCGCTTCGTGATACTTCCAGGAGCTGTCCAGCAGCGCCTTGGAAGGAATGCAACCGACGTTCAGGCAGGTGCCGCCGAGAGCGACCTTGCCGTCGCTGCCCTGGTACTTCTCGATGCAGGCAGTCTTCAGGCCGAGCTGCGCTGCTTTGATGGCGGCTACATAGCCACCAG
Organism: Ectopseudomonas toyotomiensis; assembly: GCF_017167985.1. Classification (NCBI taxonomy): domain Bacteria; kingdom Pseudomonadati; phylum Pseudomonadota; class Gammaproteobacteria; order Pseudomonadales; family Pseudomonadaceae; genus Ectopseudomonas; species Ectopseudomonas toyotomiensis. Next base: position 4,969,654 of record NZ_CP070505.1, read on the forward strand.
GGCCGGCACCGATGACTACCACGTCGAATTTCTGGGTCATAACGTATTCCTTCTCGAATAAACCGGACGGCCCTGAGAACAGGGCCGCCGTGGAGGAGACTGGCTTTTAGATTTCCAGCAGCAGGCGAGCCGGGTCTTCAAGCAAGTTCTTGATGGTCACCAGGAAGGTCACGGCTTCCTTACCATCGATCAGGCGGTGGTCGTAAGACAGCGCCAGGTACATCATCGGACGGATCACCACCTGACCATTGATCGCCATCGGACGCTGGATGATGTTGTGCATACCCAGGATGGCAGCCTGCGGCGGGTTGACGATCGGCGTCGACATCATCGAACCGAAGGTACCACCGTTGGTGATGGTGAAGGTGCCGCCGGTCATTTCTTCGATCGACAGCTTGCCGTCTTTGGCTTTCTTGCCGAAGGTGGCGATGCCGCTCTCGATTTCAGCCAGGCTCATCTGCTCGGCATTACGCAGTACCGGAACCACCAGACCGCGGTCGCTGGACACGGCAACGCCGATGTCGGCGTAGCCGTGGTAAACGATGTCGTTGCCGTCGATCGAGGCGTTGACTGCCGGGAAGCGCTTCAGGGCTTCGGTGGCGGCCTTGACGAAGAACGACATGAAGCCCAGGCGCACGCCATTGTGGGACTTCTCGAACAGGTCCTTGTACTTCGAACGCAGGGCCATGACTTCCGTCATGTCGACTTCGTTGAAGGTGGTCAGCATGGCCATGGAGGACTGGGCCTCGACCAGACGCTCGGCGATCTTGGCGCGCAGGCGAGTCATCGGCACACGCTTCTCGGTGCGATCACCAGTGGCGACGACAGCAGCGGCAGCAGCCGGAGCAGCAGCCGGTTTGGCAGCGGCAGCCGGAGCGTTCTTCTTCGCTTCGACGGCAGCGACCACGTCTTCCTTGGTCACACGGCCACCTTTACCGGTGCCGGCGATGCTGTTCGGGTCGATGCCGTTCTCTTCGGCCAGCTTGCGCGCGGCCGGCGAGAGGATGGCGTCGTCGCCAGCAGCGGCAGCCGGGGCAGCAGCCTGAGCCGGAGCGGCGGCAGCGGCCGGAGCGGCAGCCGGAGCAGCGGCGGCAGCGCCACCTTCGGTCAGCTTGCCCAGCAGCTCGTTGGAGAGAACGGTGTCGCCTTCGTTCTTGATGATTTCAGCCAGAACACCATCGGCCTCGGCCAGTACTTCGATCACGACCTTGTCGGTTTCGATGTCGACGATCAGCTCATCGCGCTTGACCGCTTCGCCCGGCTTCTTGTGCCAGGTGGCCACGGTGCCGTCGGCAACCGATTCCGGGAAGGTTGGGGCTTTGATCTCGATAGCCATTGTATGCGTTTCCTTAAATTCGGTTTTACCGCCAGATGGCACCTGCCACCTAGCGGATGAAGGCGTTAAACAGTAAAGGCGTCCTGCAGCAGTTTTTCCTGCTGCTCGGCGTGCATCGACGCATAGCCGCAGGCTGGCGCTGCCGACGCATCACGACCGGCGTACTCCAGGAACAGCGACTTCTTGTGCGCGGTAGCGACGCGACGCATGTGGTGCTGGCTGCAGTACCAAGCGCCTTGGTTCATCGGTTCTTCCTGACACCAGACGATGTGCTTGAGGTTCTTGTACGGCGCTAGCGCCTCGGCCAGGTCGTCTTCCGGGAACGGATAGAGCTGCTCGATACGAATGATGGCGATGTCTTCGCGACCCTCGGCACGACGTTTTTCCAGCAGGTCGTAGTAGACCTTGCCGCTGCACAGCACCAGGCGCTCGACCTTTTTCGGGTCCAGCGAATCGATCTCGCCGATTACGGTCTGGAAGGAGCCTTCGGCCAGATCTTCCAGGGTCGAGATGGCCAATTTGTGACGCAGCAGCGACTTGGGCGTCAGCACCACCAGCGGCTTGCGCAGCGGACGAATCACCTGGCGACGCAGCATGTGATAGACCTGCGCCGGGGTGGTCGGCACGCACACCTGCATGTTGTGCTCGGCACAGAGTTGCAGATAACGCTCCAGACGCGCCGAGCTGTGCTCAGGCCCCTGCCCTTCATAGCCGTGCGGCAGCAGAACGGTCAGACCGCAGAGACGGCCCCACTTGGTCTCGCCGCTGGAAATGAACTGGTCGAATACCACCTGGGCACCGTTGGCGAAATCACCAAACTGGGCTTCCCAGATCACCAGCGCGTTCGGCGTGGTGGTGGCATAGCCGTATTCGAACGCCAGTACCGCTTCCTCGGAGAGGTAGGAGTCGTAAAGTTCGAACTTCGGCTGACCGTCGTACAGGTTCTTCAGCGGAACGTAGGTCGAGGCATCCTTCTGGTTGTGCAGCACCGCGTGACGGTGCGAGAAGGTGCCACGGCCGATGTCCTGACCGGTCATGCGGATCGGATGACCTTCGACCAGCAGAGTGGCGTAAGCCATGGTCTCGGCGAAGCCCCAGTTGATCGGCAAGCCGCCCGCGCCCATCTTCTGACGGTCTTCGAGGATCTTCGCGACCTGACGCTGAACCAGGAAGCCCTCAGGGATCTCCAGCAGCTTGGAAGACAGATCCTGCAGGGTCTTCAGATCGAAACGGGTGTCGTGACGCGCGGTCCAGGCATGGCCCAGGTAAGGACGCCAGTCGACGAACAGCTCCTTGTTGGGCTCCTTGACCAGGCTCTTGACCACGTGCTGACCGTTGTCCAGCGCAGTACGGTACTCGTCGATCTTGGCCTGCACGTCGTCGCTGCTCTGCACGCCGGCTGCAATCAGAGCGTCGGCGTACAGCTCACGAGTGGTGCGCTGCTTGGCGATCTGCTGGTACATCAGCGGCTGAGTACCGTTCGGCTCGTCGGCCTCGTTGTGACCACGACGGCGGTAGCAGACCAGGTCGATGACCACGTCACGCTTGTACTGCATGCGGTAATCGACAGCCAACTGAGTGACGAACAGCACGGCTTCCGGATCGTCGCCGTTCACATGGAAGATCGGCGCCTGGATCATCTTCGCCACGTCGGTCGCGTACTCGGTGGAGCGCGCATCCAGCGGGTTGCTGATGGTGAAGCCGACCTGGTTGTTGATCACGATGTGGATGGTGCCGCCAGTCTTGTAGCCGCGGGTCTGCGACATCTGGAAGGTTTCCATGACCACGCCCTGACCGGCGAAAGCCGCGTCACCGTGGATGGAAATCGGCAGTACCTTGTCGCCAGTGGCGTCACTACGACGATCTTGACGAGCACGCACCGAGCCCTCGACCACCGGCGAAACGATTTCCAGGTGCGAGGGGTTGAACGCCAGCGCCAGGTGCACTTCGCCACCGGCAGTCATGACGTTGGAGGAAAAGCCCTGGTGGTACTTCACGTCACCGGACGACAGACCTTCGGTCTTCTTGCCTTCGAACTCGTCGAACAAGTCGCGCGGGTTCTTGCCGAAGGTATTGACCAGCACGTTCAGACGGCCGCGGTGGGCCATGCCGATGACCACTTCCTTGGTGCCGTAGGAGCCGGAGCGCTGGATGATTTCGTCCAGCAGCGGGATCAGGCTCTCGCCACCCTCCAGGCCGAAACGCTTGGTGCCCGGGTATTTGGTACCCAGGTACTTTTCCAGGCCTTCGGCAGCGGTGACGCGCTCGAGCACATGCGCCTGCACCTCGGCAGAAAACTGCGGACGACCGCGCACGCTTTCCAGGCGCTGGGCGAACCAGTTGCGCTGGCCGGAATCGACGATGTGGGTGAACTCGGCACCGATGGTGCGACAATATGTCTGCTGCAGCGCATCGCGGATTTCGCGTAGCGTTGCCTCTTCCTTGCCGATATACAGCTCGCCAGTGCGGAATGTGGTGTCCAGATCCGCGTCGGTCAGGCCGTAGTGATTGATCGACAGGTCAGATGGCGCAGTGCGCACCCACAGACCCAGAGGGTCGAGCTGGGCGGCCTGATGGCCACGCATGCGGTAGGCCTGGATCAAGCGCAGCACTTCCACCTGCTTCTTTTCGTGCTCGCTGCTGACGGCCCCGGCGGAAACCGGCTGGGCACGACGCGAATTCTTGGCGAGCAGGACGAAATGATCGCGAATGGTCGAATGCGATACGTCCGTTGCAGCGCTGCCGTCGGTCGGCAACTTCTGGAAGTAAGTGCGCCACTCTTCTGGCACAGCGTTGGGATCGTGCAGGTAGAGCTCGTAGAGCTCTTCCACGTAGGCAGCGTTGCCACCGGATAGGTGGGCACTGTCCCACATGCGCTGCATCACGCTTTCTTGCATGCTTGGTCACCCTCGGTAAGGGGACACCACCGGCGTGAATACCGCATGGTCCTGATCAAAGTCATGATGCTGCGACTCGGATAAAGCCACTTGGGTTCCCGCAGATAGTCCGGGTACCAGCCCGGATGCCCCTGCTGGTCGTCATATTTTTCGAGTATGAGCCGCGGCTTTGTGGGCTGCGGCTCTGGCTTTACTGCGAGACCGGCCTGAGCCGGACTCGCAGGTGTTACAGGTATAGCAACTTGCGAATCAGGTACCGCTCTGCAGCAGCATGTTACGCACGTGGCCGATCGCCTTGGTCGGGTTCAGACCCTTGGGGCAAACGTTCACGCAGTTCATGATGCCGCGGCAACGGAACACACTGAACGGATCGTCCAGCGAAGCCAGACGCTCAGCAGTCTTGGTGTCACGGCTGTCGGCCAGGAAGCGATAGGCCTGCAGCAGCGCAGCGGGACCGAGGAACTTGTCAGGGTTCCACCAGAACGACGGGCAGCTGGTCGAGCAGCACGCGCACAGGATGCACTCGTACAGGCCATCGAGCTTCTCGCGCTCTTCCGGCGACTGCAGACGCTCGATGGCCGGAGCCGGCGTATCGTTCTGCAGGAACGGCTGCACCTTCTCGTACTGCTTGTAGAAGATGCTCATGTCGACGACCAGGTCACGAATGACCGGCAGACCCGGCAACGGACGAATCACCAGCTTGCCGCCCTTGAGGCCGGCAGCGGAGATCGGCGTGATGCAGGCCAGGCCGTTCTTGCCGTTGATGTTCATGCCGTCGGAACCGCATACGCCTTCACGGCAGGAACGACGGTAGGAGAAGCCTTCGTCCTGCTCCTTGATCAGCGCCAGCACGTCGAGGACCATGATGTCCTTGCCGCCGGTGTCGACCTGGAAGTCCTGCATGAACGGAGCAGCGTCCTTCTCCGGGTTGTAGCGATAAACACTGACTTGCAACATATCAGTCACCCTTAATAAGTCCGAACCTTGGGTTCAAATGCCGGAACGGTCTTCGGCGCGAAGTTGACATCACGTTTGGCAACGCGCTTCTCGCCTGGGAAGTACAGGGAGTGGCACAGCCAATTCTGATCATCGCGCTCCTCGAAATCTTCACGAGCGTGGGCGCCACGGGACTCTTTACGAGCCTCGGCCGCGACCGCGGTCGCTTCGGCGACTTCGAGCAGGTTTTGCAGTTCCAGCGCTTCGATACGCGCAGTGTTGAACGCCTGGCTCTTGTCCGCGATTTTGACTTTCGCGATGCGCTCACGCAGGTCGGCCAGTTGTTGGATGCCCTTCTGCATGTATTCGCCGGTACGGAATACACCGAAGTAGTTCTGCATGCACTGTTGCAGCTCTTTACGCAGCGGGGCGACGTCTTCGCCGGTGCTGCGCTCGTTGACACCGGCCAGGCGCGACAGCGACTGTTCGATGTCGGTTTCGCTGGCGCCACGGACTTCCACGCCTTCTTTCAGCGCTTTTTCCAGGTGCAGGCCAGCGGCACGGCCGAATACCACCAGGTCGAGCAGGGAGTTGCCGCCCAGACGGTTGGCACCGTGCACCGATACGCACGCCACTTCACCTACAGCGAACAGACCTTCGATGATCTTGTCGTTGCCGTTGGCGTCCTGAGTGATGGCCTGGCCATGAATGTTGGTCGGCACGCCGCCCATCATGTAGTGGCAGGTCGGGATGACCGGAACCGGAGCGACGACCGGGTCGACGTGAGCGAAGGTCTTGGACAGTTCGCAGATACCCGGCAGACGGCTGTGCAGCACTTCTTCGCCGAGGTGGTCGAGCTTCAGCAGTACGTGGTCCTTGTCCGGGCCACAGCCGTTGCCGGCGATGACTTCCTTGACCATCGAGCGCGCAACCACGTCGCGACCGGCCAGGTCTTTGGCGTTCGGCGCATAACGCTCCATGAAGCGCTCGCCATGGGCGTTGATCAGGTAACCACCCTCACCACGGCAGCCTTCGGTGACCAGCACACCAGCGCCGGCGATACCGGTCGGGTGGAACTGCCACATTTCGATGTCCTGCACCGGCACACCGGCACGCAGGGCCATGCCCACGCCGTCACCGGTGTTGATCAGCGCGTTGGTGGTGGAGGCGTAGATACGACCCGCACCGCCGGTGGCCAGAACCACGGCCTTGGAGCGGATGTAGACGGTTTCGCCAGTCTCGATGCAGATGGCGATGACGCCGACGATGGCGCCGTCCTGGTTCTTCACCAGGTCAACCGCGTACCACTCGTTGAGGAACGAGGTGCCGGCTTTCAAGTTGGCCTGATACAGGGTGTGCAGCAGTGCATGACCGGTACGGTCGGCAGCAGCGCAGGTACGAGCAGCCTGGGTCGGATTGTCCGGGCCCTTGGACTGGCCACCGAACGGACGCTGGTAGATGCGGCCCTGCTCGGTACGGGAGAACGGCAGGCCCATGTGCTCGAGCTCGAACACGGCTTCCGGACCGACGGAGCACATGTATTCGATAGCGTCCTGGTCACCAATGTAGTCGGAACCCTTGACGGTATCGTACATGTGCCAGCGCCAATCATCGTTCGGATCGGCCGAAGCGATGGCGCAGGTGATGCCACCCTGAGCGGAAACGGTGTGCGAACGAGTCGGGAACACCTTGGTGACCACGGCAGTCTTGTGACCGCCTTGGGCCAGTTGCAGCGCAGCACGCATGCCGGCGCCGCCGCCACCCACGATGATGGCGTCATAGGAAAGAGTACGGATGCTAGCCATGAATCAGAAACCCCACAGAATCTGCACGCCCCAGACGAACATCGCGAACATCGCGATGCCACACACGGCCTGGAACAGGAAACGCACACCAGTCGCCCACTTGCCCAGCGCCATCGGCGTCAGGTAGTCGGTGGAGATGGTCCACATGCCAACCCAGGCGTGCACGCTCAGTGCAACAAGGGCCAGCAGGCTGAAGATGCGCATTGCGGTATGCGAGAACAGACCATGCCATTCGGCGTAGCCCATACCCGGATTACAGATCACATAGCCCAGCAGAAACAGCGTGTAAGCCGCGAGAACGACCGCAGAAACGCGCTGAGCCATCCAGTCATAGAGGCCCGAACGCGAGAAATTCGTGACATTAGTTACCATATCCACACCCCCAGCAGCACGATCACTACCACCGCCACGACGACGACGATTTTCGAGCCCAGCTTGCCGCCTTCCAGCGTCTCACCGATGCCCATGTCCATGATCAAGTGGCGTACACCGGCCACCAGGTGGTACAGCAGAGCGGACAACAGACCCCAGATCACGAACTTGGCCAGCGGACTGGTCAGGCATTCTTTCACCTGGGCGAAGCCCTCCTCGGAGGTCAACGACTTGTCGAGGCCAAACAGCAGAATGGCGATACCGACAAAGAGGATGACACCGGAGATACGGTGAAGAATGGACGTGTAAGCGGTGATCGGAAGCTTGATAGTCCGAAGGTCTAGGTTTACAGGTCGTTGGCTATTCACGGCTTTTTTATCACACTGAGAGCCCCTAACGATCAGGGCAAAGTTGTTGGGAAGTGCACTGGCAAGGTACCCATCACCCAATGAGTGACAACCGCCATGACACGGCCCTAAAGCCTGTGGCGGTCGGCCGCAGAGTATAGACAGTTAGCAGACTAATGACAATGCAATGCCCTCCCCCAAAAAGCGCATTGCAGCCTTTAAACAAATGGCGTAAATAGCGCCCTTTTTTCGTTGAAAATACCGTTCAAACCCTTCTACTGCCTGGGTTCTCGCAAATTGACTTTCGGATTTATCCCACTATAGTGGTGCGGGCCCTGCGTGGGGGGCTGTCTGATGATTTCAAGCATAACTAGGAGGCCACATATGGCTGACAAAAAAGCGCAGTTGATCATCGAGGGCAATGCCCCCGTCGAACTGCCCGTTCTGACCGGCACTGTTGGTCCCGATGTAATCGATGTGCGGAGCCTGACCGCCACGGGTCGGTTCACCTTTGATCCTGGTTTCATGTCGACCGCCTCTTGCGAGTCGAAGATCACCTATATCGACGGCGACAAGGGCATCCTGCTGCACCGCGGCTACCCCATCGAGCAGCTCGCCGAGCAGTCCGACTACCTGGAAACCTGCTACCTGCTGCTCAATGGCGAACTGCCGAGCAAGGAAGAAAAGGCCAAGTTCGTCAGCACCATCAAGAACCACACCATGGTTCATGAGCAGTTGAAGACCTTCTTCAACGGTTTCCGCCGCGATGCCCATCCGATGGCCATCATGTGCGGGGTGGTTGGCGCCCTGTCCGCCTTCTATCACGACTCGCTGGACATCAATAACCCGCAGCACCGCGAAGTGTCGGCCATGCGCCTGGTGGCCAAGATGCCGACCATCGCTGCCATGACCTACAAGTACTCCATGGGTCAGCCCATGATGTACCCGCGCAATGACCTGAATTACGCGGAAAACTTCCTGCACATGATGTTCAACACACCGTGCGAGATCAAACCGATCAGCCCGGTGCTGGCCAAGGCGATGGACAAGATCTTCATCCTCCATGCCGACCATGAGCAGAACGCCTCCACCTCCACCGTACGCCTGGCTGGTTCCTCGGGTGCCAACCCGTTCGCCTGTATCGCAGCCGGTATCGCCGCGCTGTGGGGCCCGGCACACGGTGGCGCCAACGAAGCCGTACTGGCCATGCTCGACGAGATCGGTGACGTTTCGAACATCGACAAGTTCATTGCCAAGGCAAAGGACAAGAACGACCCGTTCAAGCTGATGGGCTTCGGTCACCGCGTCTACAAGAACCGCGACCCGCGCGCCACCGTGATGAAGCAGACCTGCGACGAAGTCCTCGGCGAGCTGGGCATCACCAATGACCCGCAGCTGGAACTGGCCATGCGCCTGGAAGAGATCGCCCTGACCGATCCGTACTTCAAAGAGCGCAACCTGTACCCGAACGTCGACTTCTACTCGGGCATCATCCTCAAGGCCATCGGCATTCCGACCTCGATGTTCACCGTTATCTTCGCCCTGGCACGTACCGTGGGCTGGATCTCGCACTGGAAGGAAATGCTCTCGGGTCCGTACAAGATTGGCCGTCCGCGCCAGCTGTACACCGGTTACGAGCAGCGCGACCTGCCGACCAACCGCGACTGATAGCGCCCTGAGACGAAAAAGGCTGCCAATCTGGCAGCCTTTTTTATTGCCTGGCGAGCATCTCGCTCAGCGCCCTTCCACTTTCGCTCGCAACCCCTGCAGCGTCTGCAGCGGCGCATCGACGACGAAGCTGTTGGCCAGCCAGGAGGGCACGCTTCCACCCGGCTCGGTGTGCACCTCGTAGGTCACCTCCACCCTGCCCTGGTCCAGCGGTTTGAGATGCCACTCGCCGTCGACACGCTGCACCCGCACGAACCCCTTCTCCTCCGGCAATCGCTGCGGCACCGCCTTGAGCAGGCGCGTGACAGCGCCGTCAGCATCGGTGCGCGTGGTCACCTGAATCACCGAATCACGCGCCTTCACCGGCCAGGGCATCTCGAAACGGGTGTACAGCTCGCTCACATTACCCTCGGTCTCGAGCAGTCGCTGCTGCTGGCAACTGAAGATCCAGGAGCAGGATCCCGCGACATCTTCCTGCGCCGCCTGTACCGCGGCCAGATCAGCGTTGATCGTCACCACACCGCGATAGGCCTTGTACTTGGATCCGGGCACGTCAGCCAGGTAAACGCTCACACCGTCTTCTTCGCGCTCCAGCTGCCACTGCCTCTCGGCAGCCTGGACAGCGGTCGCGCACAACATCATGGCCATAACGGAATAACGCATCATCTTCGAGCAACTCCCGGTGGGACTGTTTGCGTTTCGACCCGCACGGGCCGTGAGCGGTTCACATCGTCAGGCAGTCGCCTGCTCCAGCCAACCCAACATACGAATGGCGCTTTCGCGATCATCCGCGCACAACTGCTCTTCCGCCTTGAACCCAGCGCACACTGCAGGCCTCTCCGGGCGACCGAAGATGGCGCAAAGAAACTCGGCATTGAGATGGATACAGCGCACGCCAGCGGGCTTGCCCTCAGGCATGCCCGGAATCGGTGAACTGATGGAAGGCGCGATGCAGCAGGCACCGCAACCGGCACGACACTCCATTAAACGACCTCAACAGGAAGCGAACGGCGGCGATCCTAATGAGGCGCGCGCCGTCCGTCGAGGCCTTTGGCGATCAGCGGTTACGCTGCAGGCGCGCCAGCAGGCTGGAGGTATCCCAACGCCCACCACCCATGGCCTGAACGTCAGCATAGAACTGATCGACCAGCGCCGTCACCGGCAGCTGTGCGCCGTTGCGACGCGACTCGTCGAGCAGGATCGACAGATCCTTGCGCATCCAGTCGACCGCGAAGCCGAAATCGAACTCGCCCGCCAGCATGGTCTTGTAGCGGTTTTCCATCTGCCAGGACTGCGCCGCGCCCTTGCTGATCACATCGACCACCGCATGGCCATCCAGCCCTGCGCACTGAGCGAAGTTCAGCGCCTCTGCCAAGCCCTGAACCAGCCCGGCGATGCAGATTTGATTGACCATCTTGCTCAACTGGCCGCTGCCGGCCGGCCCCATCAGGCGCATCATCCGCGCGTAGCTCTGGATGACCGGTTCGGCAATCGCATAGGTTTCGGCCTCGCCACCGACCATCACGGTCAGCACGCCATTGACTGCACCGGCCTGACCACCGGATACCGGCGCATCGAGAAAACCCAGGCCACGCTCGGCCGCAACAGCGGCCAGCTCACGTGCCACATCGGCCGAGGCGGTGGTGTGATCGACCAGAATGGCGCCCGGCTCCATACCGGCGAACGCACCCTGCTCGCCCAGAATCACGCTGCGCAGGTCGTCATCGTTACCGACGCAACACATCACCAGTTCGGCGCCCGCCACCGCCTCACGCGGGGTCGGCGCAGAGCTGCCGGCGTATTCGCCCATCCATTGCTCGGCTTTGCCCGGCGAGCGGTTATAGACCGTCACCTGATGCCCTTTGCGAGCCAGATGCCCGGCCATCGGATACCCCATGACGCCCAAACCGAGAAACGCGACCTTTGCCATAGCAACCTCCTGCAGATATAGGCGCCAGAGCCTAACACGACGTTTGCCCTGGTCGAAAAGGCCTTCCATACTGCCTGCGGTTCTATTCAGAACGGGTGCTTGAGCTTGGAGCCTTGGCCCTGATGCCAGGAACCTTTTCCATGCAGCGAGGCCGAAGCGCAACAGATCGCAGACAGGTTCTAAGGAGCGCCCATGGGGCATTGGCTAGTCATCGACCTGGAGGCCACCACCGATGAGGGCGGCTGGGCGATGGAGGAAATGGAAATCATCGAGATCGGCGCCAGCCTGGTTGGCGTGGATGGCCATGAGCGGGATCACTTTCAGCGCATCGTCAAACCACAGCGCCGCCCGTGCCTGACCGACTTCTGCCGCGAACTCACCCACATCAGCCAGACCGACGTCGACAATGCAGCACCCTTACCTCAAGTCTGGGCTCAGTTCGAACGCTGGCTGATGCAGCACGCCTCACGCCTGGTCGGCTGGAGCAGTTGGGGGGATTATGATCGACGTCAACTGGAACAGGAGTGGCGCCAGCACCGCTTGCATAGTCTGCTGGCCGATGTGCCACACCTCAATCTCAAGCAGGCTTTCGCCAAGGCTCGCCAGCTACAGCGCCCGGTAGGCCTGCACAGCGCGCTGCAGCTGGCCGGCATGCAGTTTCAGGGACAACAACACCGCGCCCTGGAAGATGCACGCAACACCGCGCGCCTGTTGCCGTTGGTACTGCCTCTCAAAGACTGATGACGAAGAAAAGGCGCTTGGGCATACTGGCGGCCCTTTTAAAGCCTACCTTCGGGCCGTCGCTACGCGACGTTTAAAATGGCTCCCTGCAACTTTTCCAACCCCTTTCGAGGAATCGCAGATGTTCAAGGTCAACGAATACTTCGACGGCACCGTCAAATCCATCGGTTTCACCATGGCTGAAGGCCCTGCCACCATCGGCGTAATGGCCCCGGGCGAATACGAATTCGGCACCAGCCAACTGGAAGTCATGCATGTCATCGCCGGCGCCCTGACCGTCAAACTGCCGGGTAGCGACAGCTGGAACACCTTCGAAGCCGGCAGCACGTTCACCGTCGAGGCCAACAGCAAGTTCCAGCTCAAGGTGGCCGTAGACACCGCCTACCTCTGCGAATACCGCTAACAGGCCGTTGAAAAACTACCTACGTTGGCAATACCGCGTTTGCGAGCCCAGTCAAAATGCTCATTTACAGCCTGTAAACTCAGCTTTTTCGGTCACTTTTGCCTTGCCTTGCCTTGCCTTGCCTTGCCTGCCTCGCCTACGTGTTTTCAACGGCCTGGCAGCCACCAGGCGCCACGAAGAACCGGCCCCAGCGGCCGGTTTTTCTTTGATGATCACCACCTGGATATAGCCCATGTCACGCAGTGCACTTCTCGTCCCCATTGCCTTGTTGCTGGTGGCCATGGTTTCGATCCAGAGCGGCGCGTCGCTGGCCAAGAACCTGTTCCCGCTGGTCGGCGCCGAAGGCAGCACAGCCCTGCGCCTGGTGCTCGGCGCGATCATTCTGTCGCTGGTGATGCAGCCCTGGCGGGCCAAACTGGATCTGCGCAAGTGCCATGCCCTGCTCGCGTACGGCCTGGCGCTGGGCGGCATGAATCTGATGTTCTACATGTCCCTGCAGAGCATCCCGCTGGGCATCGCCGTGGCGCTGGAATTCACCGGCCCACTGGCTCTGGCGCTGTTTTCCTCGCGCCGCCTGCTGGACTTCGTCTGGGTGATTCTGGCCATCATCGGGTTATGGATGCTGCTGCCAACCGGCGCCACGCAAAGCGCCATCGACCCTCTCGGCGCAGCTCTGGCCCTCGGCGCGGGTGTGTGCTGGTCGCTGTACATCATCTTCGGGCAGAAAGCCGGCGCCCAGCATGGCCGCCACACCGTCGCCCTGGGCACCTGGGTCGCCGCCTTGCTGGTCTTGCCCATTGGCATCTGGCATGCCGGCACGGACCTGCTGAGCGTGGACCTGCTACCCATCGCCCTCGGTGTCGCGGTGCTGTCCTCGGCCCTACCCTACAGCCTGGAGATGATCGCCCTGACGCGCCTGCCCGCACGCACTTTCAGCGTGCTGATGAGCCTGGAGCCGGCAGTCGCGGCAATGTGCGGCCTGGCCTTTCTCGGCGAGAAGCTGCTCTGGGGCCAGTGGCTGGCCGTCGGTGCGATCATCATCGCCTCGGCCGGGGCAGCCACGACCATCAAACCCAAGAGCTAGTTGCCGAACTGCAACTCGGCCAAACGCGCATAGAGCGGACTACTCTCGATCAGCTCGGCATGGCTGCCGATGGCAGCCAAACGGCCATGCTCGATCACCGCAATGCGATCCGCCTGCTTGACCGTAGCCAGGCGATGGGCGATCACCAATGTGGTACGCCCGGCCATCAGCGACGGCAGCGCCTGCTGGATCAGGTGCTCGCTCTCGGCATCCAGCGCGCTGGTAGCCTCATCGAGCAACAGGATAGGCGCATCGGCGAGCAAGGCACGGGCAATCGCCAGGCGCTGACGCTGCCCCCCGGATAGCCCGAGCCCGGCCTCCCCCAGATGAGTCTGGTAACCCTGTGGCAGGCGCTGAATGAACTCGTGCGCATGCGCTGCCCGCGCGGCTGCCTCCACCTCGGCCTGGCTGGCATCCAGACGACCATAGCGAATGTTGTCCTCCACCGAGCCGAAGAACAGCGCGGGGTTCTGCGAAACCAGGGCGAAACTGGCGCGCAGCTCGCGCGGATCAAGCTGATCGATCGGCACGCCGTCGATGAGGATGCGCCCGCCCTGCGGATCAAAGAAACGCAGCAGCAGATCGAACAGCGTCGACTTGCCAGCGCCGGACGGCCCCACCAGTGCCAGCGTCTCGCCTGCCGCCACCTGCAGGTCGACGCCATCGATGGCGTAGCTGTCCGAACGCGACGGATAGGCGAAACGCACATCCTGCAGCTCGATACGCCCCTGTACCGGTTGTGGCAGATGCTGCGGCTGTTCTGGCGCCACGATGGCATTACTGGCACGCAATAGCTCGCCGATACGCTCGGCGGCGCCTGCGGCGCGCTGCAATTCACCGATCACCTCGCTCAGCGTGCCGAAGGACGAGCCAACGATCAGGCTGTAGAACACGAAAGCCGCCAGCTCACCACCGGAGATACGCCCGGCGATCACGTCCATACCGCCGACCCAGAGCATCACCCCCACCGCACCGAGCACCAGCACGATGACCACGGTGATCAGCCAGGAACGCTGGGCGATGCGCTTGCGCGCCACATCGAAGGCGGCCTCGGCGGATTCGCCGAAACGGCGCTTGTCCTCATTCTGGTGGTTGTAGGCCTGTACCGTCTTGATCTGCCCCAGCACCTCACCGACATAACTGCCGACATCGGCCACGCGGTCCTGGCTCTGCCGCGACAGCGCGCGCACACGACGGCCGAACAGCAGGATAGGCGCCACCACCAAGGGTAGAGCCAACAGAACGATACCGCTGAGCTTGGGATTGGTGACCACCAGCAGCACGCTGCCACCGATCAACATGATCAGATTGCGCAGTGCCATCGACAGCGACGAGCCAATCACCGACTGCAACAAGGTGGTATCGGCGGTCAGCCGAGACTGGATTTCCGAGCTGCGATTGCTTTCGTAGAAACCGGGATGCAACTCGATCAGGTGATCGAATACCCGTCGACGGATATCCGCGACCACACGCTCGCCGATCCACGACACCAGGTAGAAGCGCGTGTAGGTGCCGAAGGCCAGCGCCAATACCAGCACGAAGAACAGCAGCAGGGATTGGCGCAGCGCGGCCGGCGACTGCGTGGCCAGTCCCTGATCCACCAGCAGCTTGATGCCCTGGCCCATGGACAGGGTGATTGCCGCGGTGAACATCAGGGCCAGCAGCGCGCCCAACACTCGGCCGCGATAAGGCGCAATAAAGCGCCAGGCCAGGCGTATGGCGCCACGCTGGCGAGAAGAAAGCATGGATGTCATGACGGGTCTCAGGAGTCAGCAGCCGAGGGCGCTTCAGCCAGCCAGGCCACTGCGCACAAGGCCAGCGCAGCCAGGTTGGTCGAAAGCGGATTGAACGCCTGAATCAACAGATGGGGGCTCAGCAGCACAACATCAAGCAGCAATACCAGCAACACCCCGCCAGCGACCAGCAAGGGCCAACGCTGGCGCCGCACCGTCAGCAGCAGGACGCCCAGAAGGAACTCGGCAATACCGCCGACAGCCGCGATCAGCTGCGGGGCGAACAGCGGATGATCTGGCAGACCATGGGCCGCGATCATCGCCACCTCGTCAGGGCTGAGCCAGAGAATCTTCGGCGCCAGGCCGTGCCAGATGAATACCAGTGCCAGAGCCAAGCGAGCGAGCCAGGCGATCTGCGCCAGACGCCGTTCAGTCATGCAAAAAACGCTCGGCATGGTCCGCGCTGGGCAGCAAGAAGACCTCGTGCCGCCCGAACAGGTGATAGCGATTCAGCGCGATGCGGTCATAGCACCAATCGCGCAGCGGGCGCGGGATAAGACGCAGCCAGGCAAGCGCACGCCAGGGCTGTGGCAGGCGAACAAGGATGCGCAGCAGCGCGTCCGAGCGTACATGCAGCCCCGCCTCATCGATCAGCGCCATGGTGTCGAAACGGTCGGTCGGCAGCCCATGCCAGGCCAGCAATGCCTGGCCCTGCACCGATTGCACCGAGGCCAGACGAAACTGCAGCTGCCGATCATGACGGATGAGAAACTTCGCCCAGCCGTTGCACAGCTTGCAGACGCCGTCGAACAGGACCACGCGCTCGCCAGCGGCAAGACCGGGCGGCAGCGATTGCCTGGTCATTGCGCAGCGCTCGCCCGCTGGGCAAGCGGGCGGTAATGGCCGGTGATGCGGTAGGCGAACAGAATGTCCTCCTCCTGCGTGCCGCGACCGATGTTATGCAGCACCAGCGGCGTAGCCGTTGGCGCCTGACGATCACTGATGATGCCGATATGAGTGAGGCCACGACCCAAATCCCAGGTGACAATATCGCCGGGCTGGTATGCCGCGGCATCCTGCTTGACCGGCAACGACCAGCCCTGACGCTTGAACCAGGTCATCAGGTTGGGCACACGGCGGTGATCGATATTGCTGTCCGGGCGACTCAGCCCCCAATTCTTCGGATAGACGGAGAAGTTGCCGCGCATGTCGCGATGCACCGCTTCCTGCAGATCCAGCCCCTGCTGACGCAGTGCGCGGATCACCACGTCGGTGCAGACCCCGGTGGCCATGGGCACGTCGCCGCCCGGATAGCTCAGGCGGCGATAAGCCGGGTCATAGCTCAGGGTCACGCCGACCTGCTGGCGAGCATCGAGCACCAGCCTGTCCGCCTCGATGGCCTGCACAGCAAACGCCAGCGACCAGAGCAGCAGCGCGATCAGCATGCGCATATCGATCTCCTATCGACTCAGGGGGTACAGCAGTTCTTCCTTATAACCGGCCCAGACCCGCACTACATCGGGAAAAGCGTCGTCCAGGCTCACGTCGCCACTGTCGACCAGCAGCGGCCGGCCTTCCAGTGTTGCCAGCTTGCGCTTGGTCGCCACCACCCGCAGGCGCTCCAGGCCAACGGTGCGCAGCACGCGCGGGCTGATCTGCTGGTTGCCGCGGCCGATGATATGGCCCTGACCGCCAATCGCGGTGACCAGCAGATAAGTCGGGTGCCCTTCGACCAGGGCGAACAGCTCGACTTCATTGACGTCGCGGGCGATGACTCGGCCATCCTCGATCACATCGACGCCGAGCAAGGTGGTTTCCAGGCCAAGATTCTGCGCCAGACCGTGCAAGGTCGAGCCGGGACCGAACACGTAGCGCGCACCCGGTTCCCACTCACTCTCGAGCCAGGCGGCCAGATCAGCCAACACCAGCTCTTCGGACTCCACACCACCCTGCTTGACCGCCTGCACGTAGCCGCCCTCCTGCGGCACGCACAGCTCGCCGTACCAGCGCGCGGTGACGCGGCCTTCGCGCAGGGCGCTTTCGTCGATGTCACGCACCTCACCGCTGGCCAGTCGTACCAGGCCGCCCTCCACCAGGCGCGCAGTCAGCTCGCCTGCCGCTCGCGGGCTGATGGCGTAGACGCCGGACTGGATCTTCACCCCCGCCGGAATACCCAGCACCGGTTGGCCGTCCCTGACGGCGGCACAGACATCACGCGCAGTACCATCACCGCCTGCGAAGAGAATCAGCGCCACACCGGCGTCCTGTAGCTGCTGCACTGCCTGGCGGGTGTCTTCGGCAGTGGTCGGCTGCGCACCGACCTGCCCCAGCAGGCGATGTTCGAAGCCCATCTGCGCCAAAAGATCGCCACCCATGGCGCCCGGGTAGCTGACGAACTCGATGCGCTCATGCAGAGTCAACAACTGCTCAAGCGCGGTGCGTGTACGTTGCACTGCCTTTGGCTCGACACCCAGAGCCAGCGCCTGCTCGGCCATGCCGTCGCTGCCCTTGAAGGCTGCAGGACCACCCAGCCCGGCCAGTGGATTGATGATCAAACCGATATGAAAACGCGACATGAATTCCTCGTTCCACACAGGCTGGCACGCAGCCTGCAATACGACTTTCGCAATGTGTTTTGTGACGGAGTTCCGCCGTCGCAACTGTCACCGCGCCTTCATCTAACAGCCCTAGACTGGCGCGCATTACTGATGAGGAGACAGGCCATGAGCTTGCAAGACAACGCTGCCCAGTACCCCACCAACAAACATCAACAGGCGCCGGTGGGCGGTTTTATCATTGATGGTCAGGGCCGCGAAGTGCCCATTACCGAAGAGATGATCAAACAGGCCTGCGACGCCCTGGAAGAAGGCCGCCAGCGCGCCAGCCAGCAGACTTGAACCCAAGGCGCCAGGCACGCAATGTGCCTGGCGTGCCTGCCTCAATCGCGTGGCACCAGCTTCAGCGACAGTGAGTTGATGCAGTAGCGCAACCCCGTCGGACGGGGGCCATCAGGGAACACGTGCCCCAGATGCGCGTCGCACTTGGCGCATTTGACTTCGATTCGATGCATACCATGGCTGTAGTCGTCGAGGCTGGCGATCACCTCGTCGTTGATCGGCTGATAGTAGCTCGGCCAACCGCTGCCAGAGTCATATTTGGCATCCGAATCGAACAGCGCCTCGCCACAGCAGGCGCAGTGGTAAATGCCTGGGGTCTTGCTGTCGTGATAAGCGCCAGTGAACGGCCGCTCCGTGCCGCCCAGACGACAGACATGAAATTGCTCGTCAGTCAGCTCTTCGCGCCAGCTATCCAGGGGTTTGTCGACTTTATCCACGAATGGGGTTCCTCCTCGGTAATTGGGCAATACGCAGCAGTACAGGCAGCACCAGCATCTGGCAGCTTCGAGAGTGAGGTTTCTGCGACTGCAGCGCCTCTGTGCGCCGCGTGGCAGGCCAGAAAAAAGCAGGGCTGATACCTTTGCCGCGCTCAGGTCGCCACGTATGATTCGACCCCAGTCTGTCACCCACGTTACGGGCTGCCAAGATTCCCTGCCGGGAGAATTTTGCAGCGTACTTCAGTGGGTTCTCCATAGCTCGGGAATCCTTACATGCAGGTCAGCAAATCGAACAAGCTCGCCAACGTCTGCTACGACATTCGCGGGCCGGTGCTCAAGCACGCCAAGCGTCTGGAAGAGGAAGGCCATCGCATCCTCAAGCTGAACATCGGCAACCCGGCGCCGTTCGGTTTCGAGGCACCGGAAGAAATTCTCCAGGACGTCATCCGCAACCTGCCAACCGCCCAGGGCTACAGCGACTCCAAGGGGCTGTTCAGCGCGCGCAAGGCGGTGATGCAGTATTACCAGCAGAAGCAGGTCGAAGGCGTCACCATCGAGGACATCTACCTCGGCAACGGTGTCTCCGAGCTGATCGTGATGGCCATGCAGGCACTGCTCAATAACGGTGACGAGGTGCTCATCCCCGCACCCGACTATCCGCTGTGGACCGCTGCCGTGGCGCTGTCCGGTGGCAAGCCGGTGCATTACCTGTGCGACGAGCAGGCTGGCTGGTTCCCGGATATCGCCGACATGCGCGCCAAGATCACGCCCAATACCAAGGCCCTGGTGCTGATCAACCCGAACAACCCGACCGGCGCGGTGTACTCCAGGGAAGTGCTGCTGGATATCGTCGAACTGGCGCGCCAACACAACCTGGTGATCTTCTCCGACGAGATCTACGACAAGATCCTCTACGACGAGGCCGTGCACATCAGCACCGCCTCGCTGGCACCGGACGTGCTCTGCCTGACCTTCAACGGCCTGTCCAAGAGCTACCGCGTGGCGGGTTTCCGCTCCGGCTGGGTGGCCATCTCCGGACCCAAGCACCGGGCGCAGAGCTATATCGAAGGCCTGGATATCCTGGCCAACATGCGTCTGTGCGCCAACGTGCCGAGCCAGCACGCGATCCAGACCGCGCTCGGCGGCTACCAGAGCATCAATGACCTGGTATTGCCCAACGGCCGCCTACTGGAGCAGCGCAACCGCGCCTGGGAACTGCTCAACGACATTCCCGGGGTCAGCTGCGTCAAGCCCATGGGCGCGCTCTACGCCTTCCCGAAGATCGACCCCAAGATCTGCCCGATCCACAACGACGAAAAGTTCGTCCTCGACCTGCTGCTGTCGGAAAAACTGCTGATCGTCCAGGGCACCGCCTTCAACTGGCCGTGGCCGGATCACTTCCGTGTGGTCACCCTGCCCCGCGTCGACGACCTGGAGCAGGCCATCGGTCGTATCGGCAACTTCCTCAAAGGTTACAGCCAGTAAGCCGACATGGATCTGCAGATCGACGATTTCTACAAGGACGCCGCCAGCGGCCTGCTCATGCTCTATCAGGCCTTCCCGCGCAAGATGGCGCTCTACGTGGAAGACCTGATCGGGCGCGAGGAGCCGGACGAATTCGGCCTGCCCAGCAAGCGTCACCAGGCCTGTCTCGGCGCGTTGCTGTGGCTGGCCGAGGAAGGCTATCTGCGCTTCGAGTCGACAATCGCTTACGACGCGCTGGATCAGGCGGTGCTGAGCGAGAAAGGTTTTCTGCGCCTGTCGCGCGCCATTCCCCACGCTTTGCGCGAGGGTGAAGTGCTGCCGCCAAGCGTGCGCCGCGTACACGCCACATTGGCATTTCAACTGCGCGAGGCCCTGGCCCAGCAGCACGGCGAGCGCACCGCCCGCCTCACTCGCCTGCTGTTCGAGAGCACGCTACAGGGTCAAGAGACATAGTTTGAAATAGTCGCTGGTTGAAAGCCCCAGGGGGGCGCCCTTATATAGCCGGCATTACTCGTACGTCTTTCCCCGTGAGGAGTCCGTTCACACCATGATGCGCATTATGTTGTTCCTGGCCACCAACCTGGCGGTTCTGGTTATCGCCAGCATCACCCTCAAACTGCTGGGGGTCGACCGCTTCACCGGCCAGAACCATGGCAGCCTGCTGATTTTCTGCGCCGTGTTCGGTTTCGCCGGCTCGCTGGTGTCGCTGTTCATCTCCAAGTGGATGGCGAAGATGAGCACCGGCACGCAGATCATCACCCAGCCGCGCACCCGTCACGAACAGTGGCTGCTGCAGACCGTCGAGGAGCTGTCGCGCGAAGCCGGGATCAAGATGCCTGAAGTCGGCATCTTCCCGGCCTACGAGTCCAACGCCTTCGCCACCGGCTGGAACAAGAATGACGCACTGGTCGCGGTCAGTCAGGGTCTGCTCGAGCGCTTCTCCCCCGATGAAGTGCGTGCGGTGCTGGCCCACGAAATCGGCCACGTGGCCAATGGCGACATGGTCACCCTGGCGCTGATCCAGGGCGTGGTGAACACCTTCGTCATGTTCTTCGCGCGCATCTTCGGCAATTTCGTCGACAAGGCGATCCTGAAGAACGAAGACGGCCACGGCATCGGCTACTTCGTCGCGACCATCTTCGCCGAGTTGGTACTGGGCATCCTCGCCAGCATCATCGTCATGTGGTTCTCGCGCAAACGCGAGTTCAAGGCCGACGAAGCCGGTGCTCGCTTGGCCGGCACCGGCGCGATGATCGCCGCGCTGCAGCGCCTGCGCGCCGAACAGGGTGTGCCGGTGCATATGCCTGACAGTCTCACCGCCTTCGGCATCAACGGCGGCCTGAAGAACGGCCTGGCCGGCCTGCTGATGACCCACCCGCCGCTGGAAGACCGTATCGAGGCACTGCGCCGCCTGGGCTGATCCTTCGGCTGCACACGAAAAAGGCGACCCTCTGGTCGCCTTTTTCATTGGGCCGCCGCTAGCGGCGCGTCAGATGGAAGACTCGCTCGTCTACCGCCGCGAGTCCGCTCTCGGCGAAGCGCGGATTCCCCGTCAGCACGTCCTTTTCCTCGACCATGCGCAGCGTCCAGCCGGCGGTGAAATGCCGGTCCACCTCGGCATCTTCTACCGAGAACGGTGGGCCATCCATGCGCTGCTGGTCGTATACCAGCGTCACCAGCAGTCCCTGGCAGGCATCCGGCAATATCGCCTGCAAATGAGCGACGTAGCGCTCGCGCATTTCCGGCGGCAAGGCGATCAGCGCAGCGCGGTCATAGAAGGCCCGGCACTCGGCAACGTCCTCACGGCCCAAGGCAAAAAAGTCGCCACACAAAATCCGCAGCGTGCCCGCCTGGTAGACCTTGAACGCACCGTACTGCGACACCTGTGGCTGCACATCACGCTCAGCAAAGAAATCCTGCACCGCGCGCTCGGCCAGTTCCACACCGATCACCGCATGCCCCTGCTCCGCCAACCAGACCAGATCGAGACTCTTGCCACACAGCGGCACCAGCACCGCCGCACCTTTCGCCAGCCCGAGCGCGGGCCAGTGACGACGCAGGTAGCCGTTGACCTTTTCCTGATGAAAACCGATTTGGCTGCGCGCCCACCTGTCCTGCCAGAACGCCTCATGCATGAATAAACCTCCATAAATTCGATAGGAATGACCAACTATTTATGCTGGAATCCGATAGATCCAGCAACGAAGATGGCGTCATCCTACTTCAGGAGCTGATCGTCATGCTGCCCAGTCTGTTCATTTCCCACGGTTCCCCCATGCTGGCCCTGGAGCCCGGTGCCAGCGGCCCGGCGCTGGCCAAACTGGCCGCCGATATACCCAGACCCAACGCCATAGTGGTGGTGTCGGCGCACTGGGAAAGCCAGCGCCTGCTGCTGACGGCGGGCGAGCACCCGCAGACCTGGCACGACTTCGGCGGTTTTCCAGCCGAGCTGTATGCCGTGCAGTATCCGGCACCCGGCGCACCGAAGCTGGCCGAGGAGATCGCCCAGCAACTGAACGACGCAGGTCTGTCCGCACAGCTCGATACGCAACGCCCCTTCGACCATGGCGCCTGGGTGCCGCTGTCGCTGATGTATCCGCAAGCCGACATCCCCGTTCTGCAGCTATCGCTACCCAGCCGCCTTGGCCCCGAGCTACAGACCCGCGTGGGCCGTGCGCTGGCCAACCTGCGTACACAAGGCATCCTGCTGATTGGCTCCGGCAGCATCACCCATAACCTGGGCGAGCTGAACTGGCGTGCCGGCCCGGACGTCATCACGCCCTGGGCCAAGACGTTTCGCGACTGGGTGGTGGAAAAGCTCGAAGCGGACGACGAAGAGGCCTTGCACCATTACCGCCAGTTGGCGCCGAATGCCGTGCGCAATCACCCTACCGAAGAACACCTGCTACCGCTGTTCTTCGCACGTGGTGCTGGCGGTACCTTCACGATTGAGCACAGCGGTTTCACCTACGGAGCCCTGGGGATGGATATCTATCGCTTCGGCTAGCCGCTGTTTTTCACGCTATCCCAGGCGATCTGCGCCAGTAGCTCGCGGCACTCGCTCAGCTCGCTCTGAGTGCGGCCAGCCAGCCAGTTGCGCGCCAGATCATGCGTCGGGCCGATCACCACCGAGGCGAAACAGTCGTCCGGCAGCGCTTTGAATAGTCCCTGCCGACGGTACTCGGCGAGCGCCGTGAGAATCTGCGAAAAATGCTGACGATTGGCTTCGCGCAGTGCATCGCCCATTTCCCCCGCTTCGACCCGACTACGGCTGTGCAGGATGAAACGCGCCCAATCAGGATTGGCCACCACCCAGTCGATGTAGCTGGTCACCAGCAACTTGACGCAGGCCTCGGCGCTGGCCGCGCTGGCAAATCCGCGCTGCAGCAGCTCGGCGTATTGTTCGGTGCCGGCCAGATAGAGCGCAGCGATGATCCGCTCCTTGTTGCCGAAGTGGTGATACAGACTGCCGGTGCTCGCACCAGAACGGTCACGGATCATCTCGATGGTGGTGACATCGACACCGTGCTCGGTGAAGCAGGCCAGTGCAGCCCGCAGGATCTCGTCTTTGCGTGATGGACGGGCCATGCCGCTCCTTATGACTAGAATATTTTTCTAGAATAACTTTCCAATGTTCGTATACTGCTCCGGCGCGCGCTCATCTTCAATCGCAAACACGCAGGAGAGAGTCATGAGTCAGATGTTGCAGATGTTCCAGCAGGCCGGCGCTGCCCAATTCAGCGCGATGATTGGCCAGGTCGCCCCCTACTTCGCCAGCATCGCCCCGCAGATGGTCGAGCTGCGCCCCGGCTATGCCGAGGTCCGCTTCGCCAAACGCCGTGAAGTGCTGAATCATATCGGTACGGTGCACGCCATCGCCTTGTGCAATGCTGCCGAGCTTGCCGCCGGCAGCATGACCGACGCTTCCATTCCTGACGGTTGCCGCTGGATTCCCAAAGGGATGACGGTGGAATACCTGACCAAGGCAGACGGCGACATCCGCACGGTGGCCGATGGCAGCAAGGTGGATTGGGATCAGACCGGCGACATCAAGGTGCCAGTGATGGCCTACGTTGGTGACAAGCCGGTGTTCCGCGCAGAAATTACCATGTACGTCAGTCCGGCCTGAAATACAGAGGCCCGTCATTGACGGGCCTCTGATCCACTCAATCGAGTCGCACCAGGATACGGCCCACCATGCCGCCAGAGAGTATCCGCTCGATGGCCGTCGGCAACTCCGTCAGGCCTATTTCCTGACATAGCGGCGCAAGATCGAGCTTCCACTGCAGCGACAGCTTGTCCCACATCGATGCCTTGACCACCAGCGGCAGCTCCACCGAGTCCACGCCCAGCAGATTGACCCCACGCAGGATGAACGGCAGCACGCTGGCCTGGAAGCCGACACCGGCAGTCAGCCCGCAACAGGCCACGCTGCCGCTGTGGCGCAGCGACTTGACTACATTGAACAGGATGTCGCCACCCACTGTGTCTACCGCTCCCGCCCAGCGTTCCTTCAGCATCGGACGCTCACTACCTTGCTGCAGCTCTTCGCGGCTGACGATCTCATCAGCACCGAGACCACGCAGGAAATCGCCCTGTTCAGCCTTGCCGGTCGCGGCGGCTACGCGATAACCGAGTTGCTTGAGCAGCACCACGGCGATGCTGCCAACGCCGCCCGTGGCGCCGGTGACCAGCACGGTGCCGGACTCCGGAGTAACGCCGGCCTGCTCCAGCTTGTCCACGCAAAGGGCAGCGGTCAGGCCGGCGGTACCGAGAATCATCGCCTCGCGCAGCGGCAAACCTTGTGGGCGCTTGATCGCCCAGGCGGCCGGTACGCGGATGTACTGACCGAAACCGCCGGCTGTGTTCATGCCCAGGTCGTAGCCGGTAACGATCACCTCGTCGCCCACGGCGAACTCGGCAACACTGGAGGCTTCAACTACACCGGCCGCGTCGATACCGGGCGTATGCGGGTAGGCCTTGGTCACACCCCGATTGCCGCTGGCGGACAGGGCGTCCTTGTAGTTGAGCGAGGAATAGCGCACGCGAATCAGCAGCTCGCCCTGCGGCAGTTGTTCGACGTTGCGCTGGACCACTTCACGCTGGAAACCGCCATCGGCGCCTTCGCTGACCAGCAAGGCCTTGAACTCGGTCATCACCCTCTCCTCTTGTCGTGGTTCGCGGCTACGCGGCGCGCAGCCCATCATGAACGAAGCGTTACCAGAAGCGCTGCTGATTGAGCCTGCTCAGCCAGGTCAGGACGAAGCGATCTGCCGCCATGCTGGCCGCCAGCCCGACACGCTCCTGCAGACTCTTTTTATGAGCGAAATGCAGATGGAACAGTTCAGCCTCGACGGCGCGCTCGGCCAGGTACTGGTCGCTGGTCTTGAGTTCGTCAACCAGCAGGCGCTCTTGCGCCGCCATGCCCAGCCAGACTTCACCGGTGGCGATGGCATCGATATCCAGCTGAGGGCGGTAACGAGCAACGAAGCCCTTGAACAGTTCGTGGGTGGTCTCCAGGTCTTCCTGGAATTTCTCCCGGCCCTTTTCCGTGTTCTCACCGAATACGGTCAGCGTGCGCTTGTATTCGCCGGCCGTCAGCACCTCGAAATCGATTTCGTGCTTCTTCAGCAGACGATGCACGTTAGGCAACTGCGCCACCACGCCAATGGAGCCGAGGATGGCAAAAGGCGCACTGAGAATCTTCTGTCCGATGCAGGCCATCATGTAGCCGCCGCTGGCCGCTACCTTGTCCACGCACACCGTCAACGGGATACCCGCATCGCGGATACGCACCAGTTGCGACGAAGCCAGGCCGTAGCTATGCACCATGCCGCCACCACTTTCCAGGCGCAGCACCACTTCGTCCTCGGCCTTGGCCATGGACAACAGGGCCGTCACTTCGTGGCGCAGGTTGTCGGTAGCTGACGCCTTGATATCGCCATCGAAATCCAGCACGAACACCCGCGGTTTGCTGGGCGGCGCTTTCTTTTCCTGTTTGGCCGCCTTGGCCTGCGCCTTGCGCGTGGCCTTGAGCTGATCCTTGGACAGCACGCTGTGCTCCAGGCGCTCGCGCAGATCCTTGTAGAAATCATTGAGCTTCTGCACCTGCAACTGACCACCGCCGCGCCGCCCTCTGCTGCGCGTGGCGGCGATCGCCACCAGCACCACGACGATGGCGACCACCAGGGTCAGGGTTTTCGCCAGAAAGCTGGCGTACTCGCTAAAAAACTCCACGGATCCCCCTTGGACAATGCAGCGGCGCCTGAGCGCACAAAGGCTCAAGCATACCGGCGCAGCGACTCGCCGGCCAAGCGCGGCAGCACTGCACAATGGACATACAAGCAATTCAAACAAGCGTATGTTTTTTCGTTGACAGCCCCCGAGCTTCCTCATACCCTCGCGAAACATTCAACGTGCCGGGACCAATACGGACGTGGGCAGCATCTATCTGATTCGACATGGCCAGGCCTCATTCGGTGCAGACGACTACGATGTCCTGTCACCCGTTGGCGTACGCCAGGCCGAAGTGCTGGGCAAGCACCTGGAGCAACTGGGCATCAGTCTCGATCGTTGCGTCAGTGGCAGTCTGCGTCGCCAACAACACACTGCCAACGCCGCCCTGGAGCACATGAGCAGAGCGCCGGCGCTGGACATCGACGAAGCCTTCAACGAATTCGATGCCGATGCGGTGATTCGCACGCTGCTGCCGGATCTGCTGCCGGAAGAGCCCGAGGCCCTGCATATCCTGCGTAACGGTGCGCAAAACCGCGCCGAGTTCCAGCGTCTGTTCGCCAAGCTGATCGGCCGCTGGATTTCCGGGGAACATGACAAGCCTGGCCTGCAAAGCTGGCAGGCCTATGTCGAACAGGTCGAAGGCGGCCTGCGGCGCATCCTCGACCAGGCCACCAGCAAACAGAATATCGCCGTGTTCACCTCCGGTGGCACCATCACCGCCCTGCTCCGCCTGATTACTGGCGTCCCGGCGGCAAAGGCCTTCGAACTGAATTGGCAAATCGTCAATACCTCGCTCAGCCAGCTGAAATTCCGCGGCAGCGAGGTGAGTCTGGCTTCCTTCAACAGCCATGTGCATTTACAGCTGCTGAAGGCGCCGGAGCTCATCACCTACCGATGAGCTCCAGCCCACTGCGGCCGTGAGGCTGCGCGAAAAAACCGAAAAAGGATAAGACCATGAGTGTTGCTGACATCGCCCAAACCATGCAGTCCAAGTTCAACGCCAGCGCCGCTGCAGGCCTGGATCTGGTATTCCAATTCAACATCGAAGATGGCGAGAACTACGCGCTGATCGTCAAGGACGGCACCTGCGCCCTCGAGCAAGGCGACAATCCGAACGCCAACGTGACCCTGATCATGGACAGCGAAACCCTCAAGGGCATCGTCAGCGGCGAAACCGACGGCATGCAGGCCTTCATGGCTGGCAAGCTGCGCGCTGAAGGCGACATGATGCTGGCGATGAAGCTGGGCGAACTGTTCCCGGTCTGATCGGCGAGCTGAGCGCAAGACACGAAAACCGGAGTCCTGGCACTCCGGTTTTTTTTGCCCGTGATTTGCGGCCAGGGTGACAAACCGACATGACTGATCAGGCAGTTTGATCGAGGTGCAACACGCCCGCCTATAACGGCGCGTATTGCTTGTGGCAGCCTGAGTGCAGCATTAGATTAACCAATTATCTAGGGCACCCATCATAAGCAGAAGGGATAAGCATGGCGCTCACCGACCAATCCACCCGCATCCGCACTGGCGAAGAACTCGACGCCGACGTCATCGACGCTTATCTGAAAGCCAATATTCCGGGCCTGAGCGGCACAGCCAAGATCAGCCAGTTCCCCGGCGGCGCTTCGAACCTGACCTACCTGATCGAATACCCGCAGCAGGAATTCGTCCTACGCCGCCCGCCGTTCGGCCACAAGGCCAAGTCGGCCCACGACATGGGCCGTGAGTACCGCATTCTCAACCAGCTCAACGCTGGTTTCCCCTACTGCCCCAAGGCTTACGTGCACTGCACCGACGAGTCGGTGATCGGCGCCGAGTTCTATGTGATGGAGCGGGTCAAGGGCATCATCCTGCGTTCGGAGATGCCGACCGAGCTGAACTTCAGCCCCGAGCAGACCAGCGCGCTGTGCAAGAGCTTCATCGACAAGCTGGTCGAGCTGCATAACGTCGATTACAACGCCTGCGGCCTGGGCGACCTGGGCAAACCCGAGGGCTATGTCGGGCGTCAGATCAAGGGCTGGAGCGAGCGCTACGAGAAAGCCCTGACTCCGGACGCACCGACCTGGGAGCCGGTCAAGGCCTGGCTCAATGACAAGATGCCGGCCGATCACCACAAGCCGGGCATCGTGCATAACGACTACCGCTTCGACAACGTGATCCTCGACCCGAACAACCCGATGCAGATCATCGGTGTGCTCGACTGGGAGATGACCACCATCGGTGACCCGCTGATGGACCTGGGTAACACCCTGGCCTACTGGATCGAGGCCGACGACCCGGCTCCGGTGCAACTGATGCGTCGCCAGCCGAGTAACGCGCCGGGCATGCTTACCCGCCAGCAGTTCGTCGACTACTACGCCGAAAAAGCCGGCATCGAGATCAAGAGTTTCGACTTCTACTACACCTACGGCCTGTTCCGTCTGGCCGGCATCGTGCAGCAGATCTACTACCGCTTCTACCACGGCCAGACCCAGGACAAGCGCTTCGCCCAGTTCATTCAGATGAACAAGCTGCTGGAGCAGATGTGCCTGCAGGTCATTGGCAAATCCACTCTCTAACCCCGGGGTAATCACAATGTCTAAGACCCAACTGTTCGACCTCGACGGCAAGATCGCCTTCGTTTCCGGCGCCAGCCGCGGCATCGGCGAGGCCATTGCCAAGCTGCTGGCTCAGCAAGGCGCGCACGTGATCGTCTCCAGCCGCAAGATCGAAGGCTGCCAGGCCGTGGCCGACGCCATCGTCGCGGAAGGCGGCAAGGCCACCGCCATCGCCTGCCACATCGGCGAAATGGAGCAGATCACCAACGTCTTCGCGCAGATCAAGGAACAGTTCGGTCGTCTCGACATCCTGGTCAACAACGCCGCGACCAACCCGCAATTCTGCAACGTGCTGGACACCGACCTGGGCGCCTTCCAGAAAACCGTGGACGTAAACATCCGCGGCTACTACTTCATGTCCATCGAAGGCGGCAAGCTGATGAAGGAAAACGGTGGCGGCTCGATCATCAACGTTGCCTCGATCAACGGCGTATCCCCCGGCGAATTCCAGGGCATCTACTCGGTGACCAAGGCCGCGGTAATCAGCATGACCAAGGTGTTCGCCAAGGAGTGCGCGCAGTTCGGCATTCGCTGCAACGCTCTGCTGCCGGGCCTGACCGACACCAAGTTCGCTTCGGCACTGACCAAGAACGACGCCATTCTCAAGCACGCCCTGCAGCGCATCCCACTCAAGCGCGTAGCCGACCCGAGCGAGATGGCCGGCGCGGTGCTCTACCTGGCCAGTGAAGCATCCAGCTACACCACCGGCGTGGCGCTCAACGTGGACGGCGGCTTCCTCTCCTGAGGCCAGATGCCATGAACGACAAAGGCACCTCAGGGTGCCTTTGTCGTAAGCAGGATAGGCCGAGCGCAGCGCAATTGCAGGGTGGGCGGGCGGCGCTCCGCTTCAGCCCGCCAATGAAGGTCGCGGTGGGCTAAAGCCCACCCTACGCCACCAAAGCGAACGCCAACTTCGCTCCCCCTCTCCCGCCCTTTGGGCACCCTCTCCCATAAATGGGAGAAGGTCATCAGATGGCCGCAGGCGGCCGCTACCAATCCTTCAGCGCAGCTTCAGCTGCGGGGTTCATCGGCTCTGCCAACAGGCCGGTCGGCGTCAGGCTGACGCTGTACACCGCATCGGCGGCAATTGGCAGGTAGGTGACGCGCAGCGCCTGCGGATCGAACAGCAGCAGATCACGCTGACTCAGACGCAGCCAGCGCCACAGGTCCACGCCATAGGGGCTCTCGGCCAACTGCACGCGACCGTGTTGCGCCAACGCCTGCTGCTCGATGGCCAGAAAACGCCCGGATAGACGTTCCAGACGGTAACCCGGCTCTAGGCCAATCAGCTCAGCCAGGCCTTTCCAGCGAATCAGTCGGCCGTCGAGTTGCCACATGTCGCCCTCGAGCGTGAGCGTGCGCTCGCGCCCCCCTTCGAGCAGCGTCACCTGATAACGCTGCGGACCATCAGCCTTGAAGCTCAGCGTCACCAGCGGCTTGCCCGCCTGCAGCGGCTCGTAGGCATACAGATCGTAAGCCACCAGCCCCACCAAGCCAGCCAGGGCGAGAAATGCCAGACCACAGGTGCCACGCAACCAGCCGAGGAACCAGCCCGTATTGAGCAGAATGCGCAATGCCACCAGCAGCGCCAATACGGCCAACAGCGCCACGGCCCAGGCCAACCCGTCGTATTGCATCGATTGCGTTCCTTCTCTGACGAAATCCCGGCATTATGCGCAGCTCTCCCCACGACGAACAGCCAGCAGGCTGCGCACTCGCCCACAAGTCGACACTTTATATGCCATTCGTTCTCGAGCTCGCCATCGACCCCAGCACGCTAGCCATACTCGCCCTGGTCGCCTTCATCGCCGGCTTCATCGACGCCATTGCCGGTGGCGGCGGCCTGCTGACCATCCCTGCCCTGCTTACCGCAGGTTTACCACCGCACCTGGTGCTGGGCACCAACAAGCTGTGCGCCACCTTCGGCTCGGGCACCGCGGCTCTCACGTTCTATCGCCGCAAGCTGTTCGATCCGAAGCAATGGCGCAACGCGTTGCTGGCAACCCTGATCGGCGCTCTGCTCGGCGCCGTCATCGCGCACTGGATGCCGGCCGCCTGGCTCAACCAGATGCTGCCGGTGATCGTCTTCGCCTGCGGTGTCTACCTGCTGTTCGGACGTATGCCGGAGGCACCAGCCGAACACGATCTGCCGATCGCACGCGGCCGGCAATGGCCGCAAGGGCTTGGCCTAGGACTCTACGATGGAGTGGCGGGCCCTGGCACCGGCGCGTTCTGGACGGTCAGCAGCCTGCTGATGTATCCACTCGACCTGGTGCGCGCCAGCGGCGTGGCGCGCACCATGAACTTCGTCAGCAACGCGGCGGCGCTGGCGGTGTTCATCGCCTTTGGTCAGGTAGCCTGGGTGCTCGGTCTGAGCATGGGCGCCGCCTTGATGGTAGGCGCCTTTCTCGGTGCCCGCACCGCGATCAAAGGCGGTTCGAAGTTCATTCGCCCGGTGTTCATTACGGTGGTATTGGCACTGACCGCGCGCCTGGTCTGGCAGCACTGGGTCGCGTAGGGCGGGTGCAACCCGCCACAGCATCGATTTTGCGGGTTACACCCGCCCTAAGGCAGACTGGGCTCGGGCAAACCGAGGCGGCGAGCGACGTAGAGGTCGATTAGATGGCGGGCAATGGAGCGCGACGCTGGCAACGGCGGCAAGTCATCGACACGGAACCAGCGCGCATCCTCGATCTCATCTTCCTGCATGACGATCTCGCCGCTGGCGTACTCAGCGTGGAAGCCAAGCATCAGCGAATGCGGGAACGGCCAGCCCTGACTACCGATGTACTGCAGGTTTTTCACCTCGACGCCGACTTCCTCACGCACCTCGCGCGCCACGCAATGCTCCACGGATTCGCCCGGCTCGACGAACCCGGCCAGGGTGCTGTACACGCCGGTGACGAACCGCGGTGAACGTGCCAGGAGTATCTCGTCGCCCCGTGTGACCAGCACGATCATACTCGGCGAAATGCGCGGATAGTGCTGCGATTCGCAGCTGTCGCAACGCATCGCCCGCTCACCAGGAAGCTGGCGCGTCGGCGTACCGCAACTGCCGCAATAACGATGCTCGGCGTACCAGGTGCCGATCTGCGCGGCGTAGGCCAGCATGCGAAAGGTTTCTGCGTCGCCCTGCAGCATGAACTGACGCAGGCTCTGCCAGCTGCAGCCCTCCAGCGTCGCCGAGGGCTTGAGTTGCAGCAGGTATACGGCATCGTCACCGAAATGACCGATCCCCTGCTCGCCAAGAATCGGCAAGTCCTGGCGCTTGACCCAGTCACGCGGGAACAGCACGCCATTGCTGTCGGCAAGAAACTGCTGCTGGTTGTATAGCAGCGCCCAGCCGCCTGGCTGGGCAGGATCGAGAAAGGTATTGCGCCAGACCATCAGGCTGCCACCGGCATGCCCAGTGCCTTGACGCTTTCTTCAGCCAGGTCGAGCACGCTGGGACGGGTTTCAGGACGCATCACCGCGCCCGCTTCCAGGTAGTACTCGAGGCTGCTCAAGGCATCAGCCAGGGTTTCCAGCATCTGCTCCGACGGCATTTGCGCCGACTCGAGCATGCGCGCCTGGATATAGTCGGCACAGGCACCAACCAGTATCGCGGCACGGCGCTGCTCGAGGAACCACAAGCCGCCACGCACGGCCTGCAGGCTGAACGGTACGTTGGACAGGTGCATCTTGTCGCCAGCCGACTCCAGATACGCGGTGATCGCGCGCTTGGCCAAAGCCAGACCGGCCTGGGCCTCGTCGACCACGACGATACGGGCTTCGTTGAGCTGATGAGTGGCGAAAGAGTCAGCCTCATTGCCCGGCTCGACGGCAGCCGGCCTGATATCGCGACCTTCGCCACGTTCCAGGCTGGCCACCATGCCTTCGACGTAGAGCACGGCATCGGCCAGCTTGTGCAACTGCTCAGCCTGTGGCGGCGTGTCTTCGCTCCAGGCGGCGACCAGCGGCAACTGCGCGCCGAGCGAGTTGCCGGCAGAGTTCAGGCCGACCATGCCCAGGGTCTTGGCCAACTTGCCCAGCAACGCATGCAGGGTGCCCAAGGTTTCGCCTTGCAAAGTGCCGCGCTCGAGCAGATCGAGCATGTCCTTGACGCTGGCCAGCTCTTCACGAATCGCCGTGGACAACGAACGCATCACCGCCTGGCCCGGCCCGGCCAGGCGCTGGTATTCCTCTTCCAGCAGGTGGTCGGTGAATGGCAACGGCGTGAGGCCGAACACTCCGCGCATGGCGCTGGCATGCGGGCCATGGCTGTCGGCCAGCGCGACCAGATACAGCAGCTCTTTCAGCAAACTGCGCGGTGCTTCGTACTGGGGGTTACCGAGCATCAGCTTGAGTTCGCGATCAACCCGCGAGAACAGCTGCTTGCGCGATTTGCGTGGCAGCAGTTGACCATCACACTGCGCTTCGATGGCGGCAGCGCCAATCCAGCACATGCGCCCACGCGGCTCATTGGCGAACAGGCTGTCCAGGCGCGCCATGGCACGCACCATCAGCTTGAGGCTGGCCTGCGGATTCTGCTCACGAATGAAGCCCAGCAGCCCTACCTGATACATGTGACGCAGGCGCTTGCCTTCGCTCAGTTTGGCCGCGCCATCGAGTGGCTGGGTAGCTGTATGTGGCCGCGCATGATCGAGGCGCACACTGAAGAAGAAACTTTCCGGCAGCGGCTGCTGGGCGCCAGCCTGACGCAAATCGTTGATCGCCGGCAGCAACAGTTCAGGCATTTCCTGGCGATGAGCGTCGACGTTTTCCAGATAACGGCGCAGCACATGCAGGGCATTGCTCAGAGCCGAGAGCTGCGCGTCGCGCTCCTCACCTGCTCCGGCTGGAATATCGGTCGCCTGATCCAGCACTTCCTGGGCCAGCAACTCGGCACCGGCCAGCTCGATCAGGTTGAGCGTGCCGCGTACCTGGTGCAGGCTTTCCACCGCCTGCTGCAACAGGCTGCCGTTGTGCCGCTCGGCGATGAAATGCTCCAGGCTCTGCTCGGCCTCTTCCATGGTGACGAACAGCTCGTCGCGCACCAGATTCAGGGATGTGGCTCCACTTACCATGCTCTAGGCCTCGCAGCGAACATCAGCGAATACGGCATCAGTCGGCGAACTCCGGCTTCTGCTTGGTCATGTGCGCCGCCATTGCCAGGCGCAGGTCTTCCGACTGCAGCATGGCGGCATTCCAGGTAGCGATATATTCAAGGCCATCATCGACCCGATGATCGCGCATGTAGCGAATCATTTCCTTGGTTCCACGCACGGCAATCGGCGACTTGGCTGCGATTTGTGCGGCGATTTCCATCACCCCGGCCAGCAGCGCTTCCTGATCTTCGTAGGTGCGATTGACCAGGCCGATGCGAGCAGCCTCGTTACCGTCGATGGTGCGCCCGGTGAAGGCCAGCTCACGCATCATGCCGTCGCCGATGATGCGCGGCAGGCGCTGCAGTGTGCCGACGTCAGCGGCCATGCCCATGTCGATTTCCTTGATGGAGAACTGCGCGTCGACGCTGCAATAGCGCATGTCGCAGGCGCTGATCAGATCGATGGCGCCGCCAATGCAGTAACCCTGAATGGCAGCCAGCACCGGCTTGTGGCAGTTGTCTACAGCGTTGAAAGAGGCTTGCAGCTCGAGAATCTTGCGCCGCAGTGCCGAGGCATTACGACCAACGTCCTCGCCCAGCTGTGCCCCGACCGAGGCGAGCAGCATCAGGTCGATGCCCGAAGAAAAGTGTTTGCCGGCACCGGAGAGCACCACGACACGCACCGCATCGTTGTCATCGACCCACTGGAAGATCTCGATGATCTCACGCCAGAAGTCGGCATTCATGGCGTTGATCTTGTCCGGACGGTTGATCTGCACGTGGGCGATCTTGTCCACCAGCTCGACGCGGAAGGCTTTGTAGTCGGACATGGCAGGCATCCTCAGCCGCGGCTCGGCAGCACAGTAACAATTTTGTGATTAATAACCGAGCAACTATAACAAGCACGCCATAAAAGTCGATGCTTGCCACTGTGACGCAGGGCACGCCCCGGACGTTAACAACCGCTTTGAATGTCAGAGATAAGAGATTGATCTGCCGAGGATCTTGCTCCCCGACAGATCCACAACAGGTTTATTCCACCAAGCAATCCACGCAGTACTCGCCCGCTTCGGTTTGCAAGCCGTGCACGTCGATATCGAACCCCGGGAAGGCCTGGTCGAAGGTCCGCGCGAAGGCCAGGTAGTCGAGAATCGAGCGCGTGGCGGCAGTGAAGCGCTCGCCCGGCATGATCAGCGGAATGCCCGGCGGGTAAGGCACCAGCATCACCGCAGCGATACGTCCCTGCAACTGATCAATGGGCACAGCCTCGACCTCGCCGCGCACCAGGCGGTCATAGGCATCGGCAGGTTTGATCGCCAGCTCGGGCAACGCCGTGTACATGCTTTTCAGCGCTTTGGCCGTGGCGTTTTCGCGGTAGCAGCCATGCAGCGCGTCGCACAGATCACGCAGGCCCATGCCCTGGTAGCGGCCCGTGCCGGCGTGGGCGATGGAAGGCAGCACGTCTATCAGCGGCAGATTGGCGTCGTAGCTGCGCTTGAACTCCAGCAGCTCGGTCAGCAGCGTGCTCCACTTGCCCTTGGTGATGCCCATGGAGAACAGCACCAGGAAGGAGTACAGGCCGGTTTTCTCCACCACTAGGCCGCGCTCCCAGAGAAACTTGCTGACCACCGCTGCAGGAATCCCCTGCTGCTCCAGCTTGCCGGCTGCATTGAGGCCGGGCATCACCAACGTGACCTTGATCGGATCGAGCAGCACATAGTCATCGGCCACTTCGCCGAAGCCATGCCAGTCGGCGTCCGGTTGCAACACCCAGTCGGAGGTCTTCAGGCTGTCGGCGCCATCGGCCTCACCTGGCTGCCAGATACTGAACCACCAGTCCTCGGCGCTCAGGTTGCGCCGCACATTGGCCAGGGCACGGCGAAAGCTCAGCGCCTCATCGAAGGTTTCCTGGATCAGCGAACGGCCGGCCGGCCCTTCCATCATCGCCGAGGCTACATCCAGCGAGGCAATGATGCCGTATTGCGGCGAGGTGGAAATGTGCATCATGAAGGCTTCGTTGAAGCGGTCGCGATCCAGCTGCCGCTGCCCGCCGTCCTGCACGTGAATCATCGAGGCCTGACTAAAGGCGGCCAGCAGCTTGTGCGTCGAATGGGTGCTGAACACCAGCGGCGAGCGCTCGTCGTATTGGGTGCCCATGCCATAGCGGCCAGCATAGAACTCGTGAAAGGCGGCGTAGGCGTACCAGGCCTCGTCGAAGTGCAGCACCTCCACCGAGTCGCCCAGCGCCTGCTTGACCATCTCGGCGTTGTAACAGAGCCCGTCATAGGTGGAATTGGTCACCACCGCCAGCTTGACCTTGGGCGCACGACCACGCGCCAGCGGGCTGGCGTCGATCTTGGCCTGGATCGACGCCTTGCTGAACTCGCCCAGTGGAATCGGCCCGATGATCCCCAGTTCGTTACGTTCCGGGCAGAGGTAAAGCGGAATCGCGCCGGTCATGATGATCGAGTGCAGGATCGACTTGTGGCAGTTGCGATCCACCAGCACCAGGTCATCACGCCCGACCATCGAATGCCAGACGATCTTGTTCGCCGTCGAGGTGCCGTTGATCACGAAGAAGGTGTGATCGGCGCCGAAGTTGCGCGCTGCGCGCGCCTCGGCCTCGGCCAATGGTCCGGTGTGATCGAGCAGCGAGCCCAGCTCCGGCACCGACACGGACAGATCCGAACGCAGGGTGTTTTCGCCAAAGAACTGGTGGAAGGCCTGGCCCACCGGGCTCTTGCGATAGGCCACGCCGCCGCCATGCCCTGGCGTGTGCCAGGAATAGTTGGATTGTGCAGTGTGCTGCACCAGCGCCTTGAAGAACGGCGGTAGCAGGCCGTCGAGGTAGTTATGCGCCGCGCGCGCCACCTGCCTGGCGAGAAAGGACACGGTGTCTTCGTAGAGATAGAGGATGCCACGCAGGTGGTTGAGATCGGCCATGGCCTCGGCCGGCGCGTTCTCGATGGTGACCTGCTCGCCCAGGGCAAAAATCGGCAATTGCGGCGCACGCACTCGCGCCACGCGGATAAGCTCGACCATGTCCTGCAACAGGCGGCTGTTCTCCCCCGCCCCCTCGGCCGCCACCAGGATGCAGGCCAGGCCGTGGTGAGTGGACGCGACGATACGCCCCTCGGCAGCGCTCGCCGTGGGCAGAATGCTGAAACCGTCCTGGGTAAGCTCCTGAGCGATGGCGCGCACGCGATCACCGGCCACGGTGTCGGCCTTGATGTCACGGTGCACGATTAGGACGGGGAATTTGAGATCTTTATACATTGTGACGTCCTGAAGGCTGGCAGGCCTGGCCTGCCCATCGCCTCAGGTTAGAGGCTCCCCCTGATCGGCGGAACCCCCTGTGCATCACGCTATAAGAAAAGGTCGCAATTGCGCTGTTCGGTTATTCCGGCGCTTTTTCCAGCTGCGCCCATAACGACGGGCCACCAGCGGATTTCTCGATCACGGCTAGGCGCGCCAGATGCGCTGCAAGTTCCTCTTCGCTGGCGCGAATGACGCGAGTGCGCGGACGAGAGGCGTCCAGACGGCGGATCGGCGTGGCCTGCTGGCGCCCGCTGCCATCGCCATCGGCGTCCTCACCGGCCAGAGACAGATTGGTCTGCCCACCAGTCATCGCCAGGTAGACGTCGGCGAGAATCTCCGAGTCGAGCAAGGCGCCATGCAGCTCGCGGTTGGAGTTGTCGACGCCGTAACGCTTGCACAACGCATCCAGGCTGTTGCGCTGCCCCGGATGACGCTCGCGAGCCATCATCAAGGTATCGAGTACCGAGCAGTAATCGCTGACGTCGGCACGCTCGCTCTGCCCCAGCAGGGCGAACTCGTTGTTGATGAAGCCAACGTCGAACGCCGCGTTGTGGATGATCAGTTGGGCGCCTTTGATGAACTCGTAGAATTCATCGGCGACCTCCTTGAAGCGCGGCTTGTCGGCGACGTACTCGTTGGTAATGCCGTGAACCGCGATGGCGCCTTCGTCGATTTCACGATCGGGGTTGAGGTAAACGTGGAAATGACGCCCGGTCAGGCGGCGGCCCAGCAATTCGACACAACCGATCTCGATGATGCGATGCCCGTCAGTGACCGGCATACCCGTGGTTTCGGTATCCAGCACTACGTAGCGTTTGACGGTGTTCTCGGTTGTCACGCCTTGCCTCTCTCATCTAATTCGGGTTGCCGCACAGTCAGCGCAGCATCTTAACTCAGGTGCTGTATCACCGCTCAGCGCGCCGCACGCACATCGTCGACACCGCGATTGGCCAACTGGTCGGCACGCTCGTTGCCGGGGTGGCCTGTATGCCCACGCACCCACTGCCAGCTCACCTGGTGGCGATTCACTTCCTCATCCAGCTTCTGCCAGAGGTCGGCGTTTTTCACCGGCTCTTTCGAAGCGGTCTTCCAGCCGCGTTTCTTCCAATTCGGTAGCCATTCCTGGATACCTTTCATCACGTACTGCGAGTCGGTCACCAGCTTGACCGAGCACGGCCGGGTCAGCGCGATCAGGCCGGCAATCGCCGCCATCAGCTCCATGCGATTGTTGGTGGTATTGGGGTCGCCGCCCCAAAGTTCCTTCTCCACGCCTTTGTACACCAGCAGCGCACCCCAACCTCCGGGGCCGGGATTGCCCTTGCAGGCACCGTCGGTGTAAATCACCACATCATGGGTTTCAGACATTCATAAACTCTGTACAGAATTGTTTGGCCGCAGCCTGGCATTCAGTTGTCGAGATCGCGCCGACTGACCTTGGCCACCGGCATTGGCAGCAGCTTGCCCATCGGCTCGCGGCGCGATTGCCGCAAGGGGCGCAAGCCGACCACCAGCTTGCGTGCCACCAACAGGTAGAAACCGGCGCCCGGCAACTGCCAGGCATCGCCCCAGCTCTCCATTCGCCACAGGCGCATTTGCCAGGCCAGCGAAGCGAGCGGCGGACGATAGCACCCGAACCGGCGTTTCTCCAACGCAAAGCCCAGCAAACTCAGCCAGTCGCCGACGCGGCTCGGGGCGATGCAACGCGCCTTGGCCAAACCATCCCGGGCAAACAGGCGCCGCACGCCCCAGGCGCTCCAGGGGTGAATACCCAGAATCAGCAGATGCCCGCCAGGCCTGACGCTGCGAGCCGCCTCACGTAGCAGGCCGTGAGGCGACAGACTGAAATCCAGGCCGTGCTGCAGCACCACCACATCGGCGGCGTGCTCACCCAAAGGCCAGGATTGCTCCTCACAGACAATCTGCACGCCAGGCATCGGCGCGCCAAGGCGCACGTTGTGCTGGATCTGCCCTGCCCTGGGCGGACCTTCGGCGCCGGGGCCGTAGCTCACCAGATAACCACCGAAAAAGCGCGCCAGCTCTTCTTCCAGCAAGCGCCGCTCCTCCTCCAGTAACAGCTGGCCGAGCGGCCCGGCAAGCCAGTCGCGCGCCTCGCCGATGAGTTTGAGCCACTCAGGGTCGGCCTGGGCGAATGCCTGATCAGTCATCGCTGCCTCCGCATGACAGGTTCTGCATGTCGTGTCTAAGATGCACCTTTATCACCAGCTTAGCGACCCGCAATGATCCAGATCGACGCGCTGCCCGCCTTCAATGACAACTATATCTGGCTGCTGCAGGAGGCCCGCAGCAAACGCTGCGCCGTGGTCGACCCCGGTGATGCGGCGCAGGTCATGGCCTGGCTCGAGGCCCATCATGACTGGACGCTCAGCGACATCCTGATCACTCACCATCACTTCGATCATGTTGGCGGTGTCGAGCAACTGAAGACAGTTACCGGCGCCCGTGTCGCCGGCCCGGCGGCGGAAAAGATTCCGGCTCGTGACGTCGACCTCAAGGATAACGACGCAATCGAGCTGCTCGGCCTGCGCTTCGAGGTCATGGCTGTACCTGGGCATACCCTCGGCCATATCGCCTACTACCACGCCGAACAGAATCTGCTGTTCTGTGGCGACACCCTGTTCGCGGGTGGCTGTGGCCGCCTCTTCGAAGGTACGCCGCAACAGATGCACCAGTCGCTGAGCCGCCTGGCAGCGCTCCCTGGTGCAACACGGGTCTACTGCACCCACGAATACACCCTGAGCAACCTGCGCTTCGCCCATGCCGTCGAGCCGCACAACCCGGACGTCAGTGCGCGCCTGGCCGAGGTGGCCCGCTGGCGTGATGAGGGTCGCATCAGCCTGCCGTCGAACATCGAACTGGAACTGGCCACCAATCCTTTCCTGCGTGTTGACGAGCCTTCGGTCGTCGCTGCGACCAACGGACGCGACGACCGGCAGTCGAGCGAGCCAAGCGCCGTATTCGCTAGCCTGCGTGCCTGGAAGGACAAGTTTTAGTCGCTGAGAAAAAGGTCGACAGGCCCGCAAAAGACCAGATTAAGACTGGTGAAAACTTGACCACCCCCGGCCCGATTCCTAGAATCGCCCGATCTTTTCGCCGGGACATACACCTCACCCAATGCTTTTATCATCACGCAAGCCATTGAATATAAAGGCGTTGGCGCGAAGCTCCCGAGCGCTCGCGGTGATGTGCAGCATGATCCTGGCCGGCTGTCAGAGCCTGCCCAGCGACACTCCGGACCGTTCGGCTGACACTTCCCGAGCCGTGGGCCTGGAGCGCGAGCCGGAGTGGCTCAACAACCAGGTCAAGCCGCGCGAATACGCCGATATCTGGGAACGCGTACGCGACGGCTTCAAGCTGCAGGATGAAATCGGCATCAACCCGCGCATCGAACGCGTGCGCCTGTGGTACGCCAGCAATCCAAAACACGTCAATACCGTCAGCGAACGCAGCGCACCTTATATCCACTACATCGTCGAGCGCCTGGCCGAACGCGACATGCCGATGGAGCTGGCGCTGCTGCCGGTGATCGAAAGTGCTTACGACCCACTGGCCTACTCCTCGGCACATGCGGTCGGCCTCTGGCAGTTCATTCCTTCGACCGGCCGCCATTACAATCTGCGCCAGACCAACTGGTACGACGGCCGCCGCGACGTCACTGCATCGACCGAGGCAGCGCTCAACTATCTCAGCCGCCTGCATGAAATGTTCAACGGCGATTGGCTGCTCGCCCTGGCCGCCTACAACGCCGGCGAAGGCCGCATCAGCCGCGCCATCGAGCGCAACGAGAAGCTCGGCCTGCCCAGCGACTACTGGAACCTGTCGCTGCCCAAGGAAACCGAGGACTACGTCCCCAAGCTACTGGCGCTGTCACAGGTGATCCTGACGCCGGAAGCCTACAGCGTGAGCCTTTCGCCAATTGCCAACGAACCCTATTTCGAACAGATCGCAATCAAGCAGCACATGGATCTGTCGCGCGTCGCCAAACTGGCCGACCTGGATGAACAGGAGCTGCTGCAGCTCAACCCCGCCTACAAGCGCGGTATTACCCTCGACGGTCCGCAACATCTGTTGGTGCCAACCGATAAGGCAGAAATGCTCAGCGCCAACCTGGCCCTGATGAAACCGCAGGAAATGGTCGACTGGCAGAGCTACACCGTGCGCTCCGGCGATAGTCTGCACGCCATCGCCAACCGTCATCACCTGTCGGTGAGCATGCTCAAGGACGTCAATCGCCTGAGCAGCAACAACCTGAGCATCGGCCAGGTGCTGACCATTCCTGGCAAACCTGGCGCGCAACCGAGCGAGCCGCTGTATCAGCAGCGCGGCGTCGCGCAGAGCGCGAGCGCGCGGACCTATCAGGTGAAGAACGGCGACAACCTGTGGCAGATCGCTCGCGCCAACCAGGTCGCGGTGCATGACCTGAAGCGCTGGAACAAGCTGCAGGGCAATGCGTTGAAAGTCGGCCAGGTGCTCACGCTGGCAGCCGCCGACAGCGGCGCGCGCGTCGCCAGCACCGCTCGCAGCACCGCCACTTCACGGGACAAGGCCACCTACTACCGCGTACAGCATGGCGATTCGCTGTATGTGATCGCCAAGCGCTTCAAGATTGACCTCAAGCGCCTGCAGGCCTGGAATCCACGCAGCAGCAAGCTGCAACCAGGGGAAATGCTGACCCTCTATCTGCCGTGATCAGCGCTTGCTGATCGCCTCCAGGCAACGCCCCGCCAGTTGCGTGAAACGCTGAAACGCCACGAACTGCTCATGTCGCAGCGCCCGCCCGGACAGCCTGCTGTCGGCATACAGCACGCCGATTTCCCGCGTACCCGCGATGATCGGCGCGATGAAGAACATGCCAGCGCCAAGACTGCGCCGAATCGGCTGGGTCACCAGCTCGGCCAGGTTGTAGCTGGCGGGCACGCCCATCCAGATCGCCTCGCGATGGCGCAGCGCATAACTGAAGATATGCGGCTGCTCCACCTGCTCGGCTGGCAGCACGAAGTCTTCCAGCCATTGCTGAGACTTTTCACCGATCACCCGCTTGGCGCGGAAGCGGCTTTGCCCATCGGCCAGCACCGTGAGCATCACCCGCTCCAGGCCAGCGCCCCGATGCAGGCCTTTTAGCAAGGTGTCGAGCACCAGCCCGACATCGGCCTTGGCATTGACCATCAGGCCGAGATCCTGCAATGCCTGCTGCATAACCAACAGATCCGGCTGCAGCAAACGCGCACGACGCTCCTCCTGCTGCTGGCGAATCTGCTCGGGATCGGTATTGGGAATCAGTCGGCACAACTTGCTGGCGCCGAAGGTCGAGGCGACCTTGACCGCCTCATCAGCACTGGCCAGCACCTGCTGCAGGGTTTCCTCCGGCGTCAGCTCGATAAACGCTGCCACCTTGCCCAGCACGCCCTCCATTTCTGCACAGTCCCAGCCATCCAGCGCCGCCTCGCTGATGCGCACGCCCAACTGTACGGCGTAGGCGGCCGGATCATGCTGGCTGGCGCCCGCCTGAGCGAGGATGGCGGTTTCGCCGAGATTCCAGCTTTTCAGCAACGCCTGGGTAAGTTGACGAAAGCTGGCACCGAGCACCTCACGCACGGCCTCATCGACATCGACACCGGGGCGCTCAAGGGCATCGGCCAGTTCGTCAGCCTGCGCCCCACCGCAGCCCCAGAACGCCAGCTCGCCCAGATGATGGAGCAGCGCAGCGATGAACACTTCTTCGCTGTGCCCGGAAATGACATAGCCAGCCAGGTTGCGCGCCTGCACCGCGGCATGGAAAGAACGCGCGAGTAACATCTGCAACTGCTCACGCGGTGCACGGGTAAGCAGCCCGTCTATCAGGCTCACCGAAAGACTGATCAGGCGCACATTGTCGAAGCCGATCAGTACGATGGCCCGCGAGATGGTCTTGATGGTTTCCTGGGAAGGGTTGTAGTAGACGCTGTTGCCGACCCGTAGCACCTTGCTGGTCAGCGCCGCATCACGCAGCAACACATCAGCCAACTGCTGCACTGAAGCAGAATCCTGCTGCGCAAGGCGCTGCAGATCCTGCACCACTGCAGCCAGCGCGGGCAGTTCGGCTTGGTTCAGGCGATCGATCCATGACTGCAAACCATGGCTTCGTTCCGACAAATTCGTACCCTCGTGGTGTGTCCCTGAAGTGTATGTCATAGCGTCGCAAGCGCCCGCCCGCCGCTGCACTCTTTTTCCTGTCCATA
Source organism: Ectopseudomonas toyotomiensis (assembly GCF_017167985.1). Lineage (NCBI taxonomy): Bacteria > Pseudomonadati > Pseudomonadota > Gammaproteobacteria > Pseudomonadales > Pseudomonadaceae > Ectopseudomonas > Ectopseudomonas toyotomiensis. Next base: position 5,013,196 of record NZ_CP070505.1, read on the forward strand.
CAAGCTGTTACTGTACCGACCCAGAAGCCCAAACGCCGCCATGGATCGGATCTCACGCCCGATGCGTCCCCTCCTACTGCTGTTCCTCAGCCTGGCCTTGAGCTTTCCCGCCTCTGCGACTATCAGCGAGAGCCACGGCTACGCCCAGTTCGGGACACTCAAGTATCCTGCCAGCTTCAGTCATTTTGACTGGGTCAACCCCGATGCGCCCAAAGGCGGCACGTTGCGCATCATGGCGTCCGGTACTTTCGATACCCTCAATCCCTACACGCTCAAGGGCAGCAGCCCGATCTCGACCGCACATTTCCTGCAATACGGCGCCAATGAGCTGAACGAACCCTTGATGGTCGGCACTGGCGCTTACGATCCGTCCGGGGATGAGCCTGCCTCCAGCTATGGCCTGATCGCCAAAAGCGTCGAGTACAGCGAGGACCGCAGCTGGGTGGTCTTCAACCTGCGCCCGGAGGCACGTTTTCACGATGGCAAGCCGATCACCGCCTACGACGTGGCCTTCTCCTATCGCCTGCTGCGCAATGACGGCCACCCGCAGTACCGCACCAACCTGCAGGAAGTGAAACGCGTCGATATTCTCGGCCGGCACCGCATCCGTTTCGTCTTCAAGCGCGCCGGCAACCCGCTGCTGATCCTGCGCCTGGGTGAACTGCCGGTCCTGCCGCAGCACTACTGGAAGGACCGTGACTTCAAGAGCACCTCCTTCGAGGCGCCGCTGGGCAGCGGTCCCTACCGCATCGTCCAGGTGGTACCTGGCCGGCGCCTGGTGTTCGAGCGGGTGAAGGACTGGTGGGGCAAGGATCTGCCGGTCAATCGCGGCAAGTACAACTTCGACCGCGTCGAGGTGGAGTTCTACCGCGACAACCATGTTGCCTTCGAGGCCTTCAAGGCCGGCGAATTCGACTTCTACATCGAGAACCAGGCAAAGAACTGGAGCAACGGCTATCGCTTTCCGGCCGTGACCCGCGGCGATGTGATTCGCGCCGAGATACCGCACCAGATTCCGACCCAGACCCAGGCGCTGTTCATGAACACGCGCCGTGATCTGTTCAGCGACCGCAGGGTGCGCGAAGCGCTGGGGCTGATGTTCGATTTCGAGTGGACCAATCGCACGCTGTTCAACAACGCCTACGTGCGCGCCGCCAGCTACTACCCCAACAGCGAATTCTCGGCCACTGGCAAGCCCGAGGGCGCAGAGTGGCTGTTGCTCTCGCCGCATCGCGACAAGCTGCCTGCACGCCTGCTCACCGAGCCACCGACACAACCGGTAACCGACGGCCGCGGCATCCCCCGGGAAACCTTGCGCCGCGCCCTCGGTCTATTGGCCGATGCCGGCTGGAAACCCTCCGGCCAGGAGCTGCGTAATGCTCGCGGTCAACGCCTCGAGTTCGAGATCATGCTGGTCAACCCCAGCCTCGAACGCATTCTCCAGCCCTATACTGCCAACCTCGCCAGTATCGGCATACGCGCCAACCTGCGTACTGTCGATCGCGCCCAGTACAAGCAACGCCTTGACCAGTTCGACTACGACATGATCCTGCTGACCCTGCCGCAAACCCTCAGCCCGGGGCTGGAACAATCGCTGTACTTCCATTCCAGCCAGGTGAACATCAAGGGCGGCAAGAACTATGCAGGCGTCAACGATCCGGTGGTCGACGAGATGATCGACAAGCTGCTCTCGGCGCAGACTCGAGACGAACAGGTAGCTGCCACGCGAGCCCTGGACCGAGTCCTGCTCTGGCAGCACTACAGCATTCCCAACTGGTACATCAATTATCACCGCCTGGCGTACCGCAATCGGTTCGCCTTCGTCACCACGCCGCCCTACACGCTGGGCCTGCGCACCTGGTGGCTGAAGCCCACGGAGAACGCTCGATGACCCACCCGCTGCGCAGTTTCCTGCTTCACGGTAGCAGCCTCATTCTGCTCGGCCTGGCCGGCCTTGCCTTCGCCGCCCCCAAACACGCCGTCACCCTCTATGACGAGCCGCCCAAATACCCCGCCGACTTCACGCACTTCGAATACACCAATCCCGACGCGCCCAAGGGCGGTACCTTTCGCGAAGCGGGTTTCGGTGGTTTCGACAGCCTCAACCCCTTCATCAGCAAGGGGGTGGCTGCCGACGAGATCAACCTGATCTACGACACCCTTGCCGTGCAGAGCATGGACGAACCCTTCACCGCCTACGGATTGGTGGCGGAAAAGATCGAGAAGGCACCTGACAACGCCTGGGTGCGCTTTCTGCTGCGCAAGGAAGCCCGCTTCCACGACGGCACGCCGATCACCGCCGAAGACGTCAAGTTCACCTTCGATACGCTGATGGAAAAAGGCGCACCGATGTACCGCGGCTACTACGCCGATGTCGAGCAGGTGGAAGTGGAATCGCCGCACAGCGTGCGCTTCGTGTTCAAGCACGCCGGCAACCGCGAGCTACCGCTGATCGTCGGCCAACTGCCGGTGCTACCCAAGCACTGGTGGGCCGAGCGCGACTTCGCCAAGAGCAATCTCGAGGTACCGCTGGGTAGCGGCCCGTACAAGGTCGGTCGCGTCCAGGCCGGCCGCAGCATCCGCTACGAGCGTGTCGACGACTGGTGGGCCAAGGACCTGCCGGTGAGCCGCGGCTTCTACAACTTCGACAGCATCCAGATCGACTACTACCGCGACAACACCGTGGCCCTGGAGGCGCTCAAGGCCGGCCAGTTCGACTACTGGCTGGAAACCAGCGCGAAGAACTGGGCCACGGCCTACAACACCCCTGCGGTTGCCAACGGCCAACTGATCAAGGAAGAAATCCAGAACCGCAACCCCACCGGCATGCAGGGCTTCATCTTCAACACCCGCCGTCCGCAGTTTCAGGATCGCCGCGTACGTGAGGCGCTGGGCCTGCTGTACGACTTCGAATGGGCCAACAAGCGCCTGTTCAACGGCGCCTATTTCCGCACCCGCAGCTATTTCGACAATTCCGAACTGGGTTCGCAGGGGCTGCCTGGTGAAGACGAACTGAAGATTCTCGAACCGCTGCGCGGCAAGATTCCGGCCGAGGTGTTCAGCGAGGAATTCCGCGTACCGGTCACCGATGGCAGCGGCATCATTCGCGAGCAACAGCGCCGCGCCTACCAGCTGCTGCAACAGGCCGGCTGGCGTATCGAAGGTGATCGCATGCTCGATGCCAATGGTCAGCCGGTCAGCTTCGAGTTCCTTCTCGCACAAACCGAGTTCGAGCGCGTGCTGCTGCCATTCAAGCGCAATCTGGCTGACCTTGGCATGGATCTGGTGATTCGCCGCGTCGACGTTTCGCAGTACATCAACCGCCTGCGCTCGCGTGACTTCGACATGATCGTCAGCGGCTTCGGCCAGTCCAACTCGCCGGGCAATGAGCAACGCGAATACTGGCACTCCTCCAGCGCCGACAATCCCGGTAGCCGCAATTTCATCGGGCTCAAGGACCCGGCCATCGACCAGATCGTCGAAGGTCTGATCAACGCCGACTCGCGGCAGAACCTGATCGCCCATACCCGCGCCCTCGATCGCGTGCTGCTGTGGGGCTATTACGTGATCCCCAACTGGCACATCAAGACCTGGCGTGTCGCCTACTGGAACCGTTTCGAGCACCCGAAGATCACGCCACTCTACGATATCGGCCTGCACACCTGGTGGGTGCGCCCAGGCCTGGAGCAGCCGAGCGAAGCTCAGCAGCAAGCCGCAGAACAAGCGACCGAAGAGGCGAAGCAATAACATGCTGGCCTATATCTTTCGCCGCCTGCTGCTGATCATCCCGACCCTGTTCGGCATTCTGGTCATCAACTTCATCATCATCCAGGCCGCGCCCGGCGGCCCGGTCGAGCAGATGATCGCCAAGCTGGAGGGTTTCGATGCGGCCGCCGGCGGCGCCACGGGGCGCATCGGTGGCGGCGGCGCCGAAGTGTCGGTGGCCGGCTCCAACTATCGCGGCGCCCAGGGCCTCGACCCACAACTGATCGCCGAGATCGAGAAGATGTACGGCTTCGACAAATCGGCGCCCGAGCGTTTCTGGATCATGCTGAAGAACTACGCTCAGCTGGACTTCGGCTCCAGCTTCTTCCGAGACGCCCAAGTCATCGACCTGATCATCGAGAAGATGCCGGTGTCGATCTCGCTCGGTCTATGGAGCACCTTGATCATGTATCTGGTGTCCATACCGCTGGGGATCGCCAAGGCCACCCGCCACGGCAGCGCCTTCGACGTCTGGACCAGTTCGGCGATCATCGTCGGCTACGCCATCCCGGCGTTCCTCTTCGCCATCCTGCTGATCGTGCTGTTCGCCGGCGGCAGCTACTGGGACTGGTTCCCGCTACGCGGGTTGACCTCGAACAACTTCGAGCAGCTCAGCCTCGGCGGCAAGATTCTCGACTACCTCTGGCACCTGGTGCTGCCGGTTACAGCCCTGGTCATCGGTAACTTCGCCACCCTGACCCTGCTGACCAAGAACAGTTTTCTCGACGAGATCAACAAACAGTACGTGGTGACCGCCCGCGCCAAGGGCCTGACCAACCATCGCGTGCTCTACGGCCACGTATTCCGTAACGCCATGCTGCTGATCATCGCGGGCTTCCCCGCCGCCTTCATCGGCATTTTCTTCACCGGCTCCCTGCTGATCGAGGTGATCTTCTCGCTAGACGGTCTCGGCCTGATGAGCTTCGAAGCAGCGATCAACCGCGACTATCCGGTGGTGTTCGGCACCCTGTTCATCTTCACCTTGCTGGGGCTGATCGTGAAATTGATCGGTGACATCACCTACACCCTGGTCGATCCGCGTATCGACTTCGAAAGTCGGGAGGGTTGAGCATGAAACTCTCCCCTCTCAATCGACGCCGCTTCGACCGTTTCAAGGCGCACAAGCGCGGCTGGTGGTCGCTGTGGCTGTTTCTCATCCTGTTTGGCCTGAGCCTCGGCGCCGAACTGATCGCCAACGACAAGCCGCTGGCCGTGCGCTACGACGGGCAGTGGTACTTCCCGGTGCTCAAGCGCTACCCGGAAACGGTGTTCGGCGGCGAATTCCCGCTGCAGGCCAACTACAAGAGCCCGTACATTCAGGACCTGATCGCGGAAAAGGACGGCAAGATGATCTGGCCGCCGATCCCGTTCAGCTATTCGAGCATCAACTACGATCTGGAAGTACCAGCTCCCGCGCCGCCCTCGGCGCAGAACTGGCTGGGCACCGACGATCAGGGCCGCGACGTGCTGGCGCGGGTGATCTACGGCTTTCGCATCTCGGTGCTGTTCGCCCTGATCCTGACCCTGGCCAGCTCGGTGATCGGCGTGATCGCCGGCGCATTGCAGGGCTTCTACGGCGGCTGGGTCGACCTGCTTGGCCAGCGCTTCCTGGAAATCTGGTCGGGCCTGCCGGTGCTCTACCTGCTGATCATCCTGGCCAGCTTCGTGCAGCCTAACTTCTGGTGGCTGCTGGGCATCATGCTGCTGTTCTCCTGGATGAGCCTGGTCGACGTGGTGCGCGCCGAATTCCTCCGTGGTCGCAATTTGGAATACGTGCGCGCTGCGCGGGCACTGGGCATGGAGAACGGCGCCATCATGTTCCGCCATATCCTGCCCAACGCCATGGTTTCGACCATGACCTTCATGCCCTTTATCCTCACTGGCGCGATCGGCACCCTGACCGCCCTGGACTTCCTCGGCTTCGGCCTGCCGCCTGGTGCCCCTTCGCTCGGTGAACTGGTCGCCCAGGGCAAGAGCAACCTGCAGGCCCCCTGGCTGGGCATCAGCGCCTTCGCCGTGCTGGCGATCATGCTGAGCCTGCTGGTGTTCATCGGCGAAGCCGCCCGCGATGCCTTCGACCCGAGGAAATGACATGAGCCAGAACGAAACCCTGTTGCAAGTGCGCGACCTGGCCGTCGAATTCGTCACGGGCGAAAACTGCCAGCGCGTGGTCGAAGGCGTCAGCTTCGATATTCACAAAGGCGAGACCCTGGCCCTGGTTGGCGAGAGTGGCTCTGGCAAATCGGTCACCGCGCACTCGATCCTGCGTTTGCTGCCCTACCCGCTGGCACGTCATCCGCATGGCAGCATCGAATACGCCGGCGAAGACCTGCTCAAGCTCGGCGAAGGCCGTCTGCGCGGTATTCGCGGCAACCGCATCGCCATGGTCTTTCAGGAGCCGATGACCTCGCTCAACCCGCTGCACTGCATCGAAAAGCAGATCAACGAAGTGCTTGCCCTGCACAAGGGACTACGTGGCAAGGCCGCCAGCGCACGCACCCTGGAGCTGCTGGAGCTGGTCGGCATTCCCGAACCGAAGAAACGCCTCAAGGCCTACCCACACGAACTCTCCGGCGGCCAGCGGCAGCGCGTGATGATCGCCATGGCCCTGGCCAATGAACCACAGCTACTGATCGCCGACGAGCCGACCACCGCCCTGGATGTCACCGTACAGCTGAAGATCCTCGAATTGCTCAAGGATCTGCAGGCACGCCTGGGCATGTCGTTGCTGCTGATCAGCCACGACCTCAATCTGGTTCGCAGAATTGCCCACCGCGTATGTGTCATGCAGCGCGGTCGCATCGTCGAACAGGCGTCGTGTGAAGAATTGTTCCAGGCTCCGCAGCATCCCTACACCCAGGAACTGCTCGGCGCCGAACCCAGCGGCGACCCTGCGGCCAATCCTGCGGGCCAGCCGTTGCTGGAAGTGGACGACCTGCGTGTGTGGTTCCCGATCAAAAAGGGCCTGCTGCGCCGGACGGTGGATCATGTCAAAGCGGTGGACGGCATCAACTTCAGCCTGCCCCAGGGCCAAACCCTGGGCATCGTCGGCGAAAGTGGTTCCGGCAAGTCCACGCTGGGCATGGCCATTCTGCGGCTGCTCGCCAGTCGCGGTGATATTCGCTTCCAGGGCCAGCAGTTGCAGGGCCTGAGCCAGCAGGAAGTACGTCCGCTGCGGCGGCAGATGCAGGTGGTGTTTCAGGACCCCTTTGGGAGCCTGAGCCCACGCATGTCGGTGAGCCAGATCGTCGGTGAAGGTCTGCGCATTCACGGCATGGGCAACGAGGCGGAGCAGGAACAAGCCATCATCGACGCGCTTTTGGAGGTAGGACTGGATCCGCAGACGCGGCATCGCTACCCCCACGAGTTTTCTGGCGGGCAACGGCAGCGGATTGCCATTGCCCGGGCACTGGTGTTGAAACCGGCGCTGATCCTGCTGGACGAGCCCACTTCGGCGCTCGACCGTACGGTGCAGCGTCAGGTGGTGGAGTTGTTGCGCGGCTTGCAGGCCAAGTACAACCTGACCTATCTGTTTATCAGCCATGACCTGGCGGTAGTCAGAGCGCTGAGCCACCAGTTGATGGTGGTCAAGCAGGGCCAGGTGGTCGAACAGGGGTCTGCCGAGTCGATCTTCAGTGCACCGCAACACCCTTATACGCAGCAGTTGCTGGAAGCCGCTTTTCTGGCCCCGGCAACAGCTCACTGATCCTTGAAACAGGAAGAGGAATAGCACAATGGGTTTTCTAACCGGTAAGCGCGTACTCATCGTTGGCGTTGCCAGCAAACTGTCCATCGCCTCGGGTATCGCCGCCGCCATGCACCGCGAAGGTGCCGAGCTGGCCTTCACCTACCAGAACGAGAAGCTCAAGGGCCGCGTGGAAGATTTCGCTGCCGGCTGGGGCTCCAGCGCCGACCTGTGCTTCCCTTGCGATGTGGCCAGCGACGAGGAAATCGCCGCCGTGTTCGAAGCGCTGAGCAAGAAGTGGGACGGCCTGGACTGCATCGTCCACTCGGTCGGCTTCGCCCCGGGCGACCAGCTCAATGGCGACTTCACCGACGTCACTACCCGTGAAGGCTTCAAGATCGCCCACGACATCAGCGCCTACAGTTTCGTCGCCCTGGCCAAGGCCGGTCGCGAGATGATGAAAGGCCGCAACGGCAGCCTGCTCACCCTCTCCTATCTGGGCGCCGAACGCACCATGCCCAACTACAACGTCATGGGTATGGCCAAGGCCAGCCTGGAAGCCGGTGTACGCTACCTGGCCGGCAGCCTCGGCCCGGAAGGCACCCGCGTCAACGCCATCTCTGCCGGCCCGATCCGCACCCTGGCCGCCAGCGGCATCGCCAGCTTCCGCAAGATGCTGGCTGCCAACGAGAAGCAGACTCCGCTGCGCCGTAACGTCACCATCGAGGAAGTCGGCAATGCCGGCGCCTTCCTCTGCTCCGACCTGGCCTCGGGCATCAGCGGCGAGATCATGTACGTCGACGGCGGCTTCAACACCACCGCCATGGGCGCCATGGAAGACTGAGAAGGTCGCCGGACATCGTAGAGCGATGCACGGCCCAGCCGTGCCTGAACCCACAACGCCGCACATTGCTCAGCAAGTGCGGCGTTGTCGTTTCTGGCTTTTGTCAGCATTCAGCTACCCGAACCGAAACGCCACCACTACTCGGCACGCTTCAACGTTGGCGTTGTCCTAGCTGGAAGCCTGGAACCGAGATGGGTCAATGATCCCGACAAACAAATGGCGTGCTTGCCTGATCTGCGCACTATGCAGCCTTGTGGTCGGCTGCGCCTTGCCACCGCTGGATGGCCGTACCGAGAGCCAGGCCTTCACCCAGGCCGAAACGGCCAATACCACGCTGGGGCAAGCACTGGGCAGCGAACGCGACGCCCACCCCGGCCTGTCCGGCATTCTTACGCTGGCGGCTGCCCGCGATGCCTTTGCCGCGCGCATGTTCCTGGTCGAAGCGGCCGAGCGCAGTCTCGATGTTCAGTACTACATCTGGCGCAACGACATTACCGGCACCCTGCTGCTCGATGCGCTGCTCAGAGCGGCCGAACGAGGTGTTCGCGTTCGCCTGCTGCTGGACGACAATGGCATCGCCGGCCTCGATCAGACCCTGAGCACGCTCGATCGCCACCCCAACATCGAAGTGCGCCTGTTCAATCCCTTCTCCTTGCGAAAGGCCAAGGCGCTGGGTTATCTGACCCATTTTCCACGCGCCAACCGGCGCATGCACAACAAGTCCTTCACCGTGGACAACCAGGCCACCATCATCGGTGGACGCAATATTGGCGACGAATACTTCGACGCCAGTGAGGGGATGCTCTTCGCCGACCTCGATGTGCTGGCAATCGGCCCTGTCGTGGCCGACACCTCCGCCGACTTCGATCGCTACTGGGCCAGCGACTCCAGCTACCCACTGGAGCTGATCGTGCCTCGCAGCCGGAGCGCTCCACAGCCCCTGCACGATATCGCGGCAGACCTTTCCAGCTCGCCTGCAGCCAGCGGCTACGTGAAGACCCTGCAGGAAAGCGAGTTCATTCAGCGCCTGCTGGACAAGAATCTTGGCTTTGAATGGAGCGAGACCACACTGGTCAGCGATGACCCCGCCAAGGGCCTTGGCAATGCCAGTGACGGCGAGCTGCTGATCAATCATCTGGGCGAAATGCTCGATATTCCAAAGTCACGCGTCGACCTTGTATCCCCCTACTTCGTGCCCACGCAAACCGGCGTCGACATCTTTACCGGCCTGGTAAAACGCGGCATTGAAGTGCGCATCCTGACCAATGCGTTGGAGGCAACGGACGTGACGCCGGTACACGCCGGCTACGCCAAACGCCGGCGCGCCCTGCTCGAAGGCGGCGTCAAACTCTATGAGATGCGTCTGGGCGCGGACGACGAAGGCCACCAGGAGAAAGCCGGCCCATTCGGCAGCTCCGGCTCGAGCCTGCACGCCAAGACCTTCGCCCTCGATGGCCAGCGAGTATTCATCGGCTCATTCAACTTCGATCCACGCTCTGCCAGCCTCAATACGGAGATGGGTTTTCTTATCGAAAGCCCGAAACTGGCAGCAGCCATCGGCCAGGCATTCGAAAGCGATATCCCGGCCAATGCCTACGAGCTGCGACTGGACGAACACGACCGAATCTACTGGCTGCAGCGCGTGGATGGCGAGCAACGGCGATTCGATAGCGAGCCCGGTACAGGCCTGCTCAAACGCCTGGGTATTCATCTGCTCTCATGGCTGCCCATCGAATGGTTGTTGTAACCCAGAAACGAGAAAGCCCCGCACTAGGCGGGGCTTTCTCGTAACGGACGCGATCAGAAACGCTCGATATCAGCCTTGGCTTCCAGCTGCTTGCGCAGCGCGGCGAAGTCCTGCTGGCCGGCACGCGACGCCAGGAAGTTACGGTACATGGCGAGCTCTTCGTCAGCCAGCGCCTCTTCCGGCACATTCACGCCATCGAGACGCAGCACTACGTAATCGCCATTGTTCAGCGTCACGCCGGCGAAGGTGGGCTCGCCCGCCTTGTCTGGCTTGGGCATACGGAACAGCGCCTGCAGCACTTTGGGCTCGATGCCGTCCTGGCTACGGGTGGCCGCCTCTTGAACCTGCCAATCAGCAGCAGACTGCTCACCGGCCTGGGCAGCAGCCAGTTGCTTCTCACCTTCGGCCTTGGCCGCGGCACTGGCACGCTCCTGCTGCAGATGGGCACGAATGCTTTCAGCGACCTGTTCCAGGGGCAGCTGCTCGGGCTTTTTGTGTTCCTTGACGCGTACGACAACCACGGTGCTCGGGTCCAGCTCGATGGTAGAGCTGTTGGTGCCGTCTTCCAGAACTTCAGGGCTGAAGGCAGCCTGCAGCACCTGACGGTTGGCAGTGATGCCAGTTGCACCACCCTCACGACCGAAGGCTTCGCTGGTCTTGACCTCGAGACCCAGCTCCTGGGCAGGCTGGGCCAGATCCGATGCCTCGAACGCGGCATCTTCCAGCTGTTTGGTCGCCTCGACGAAGCGCTGCTCGACCTGTTGCGCTTTGAAGTCACGCGCCAGCTTGTCCTTCAGGCTGTCGAAGCTTGGCACTTCTGGAGCCTGAACACCCAGCAGCTTGATCAGGTGCCAGCCGAACTCGCTCTGCACGGGCTCGGAAACCTGGCCCTGCTGCAGCGCATAGAGCGCCTCCTCGAAGGCCGGATCGTAAACGCCAGGGCCGGCGTAACCCAGATCACCGCCATCGGCAGCCGAACCTGGGTCCTGCGAGAACTCCTTGGCCAGGGCAGCGAAATCTTCGCCAGCGTCCACACGCGCCTTGATCTCTTCGATCTTGGTACGCGCGGCCTGGTCATCGCCCTCGATAAGGATGTGCGCAGCCTGACGCTGCTCTGCCAGGTTGGCGATCTCGCTCTCGTACAGCGGCTGCAGATCTTCATCGCTGACTTCGACCTGATCGAAGAAGCTGTCCTTATGCAGCTCGACGTACTCCAGCACGACCTGCTCAGGGCTCATGAACTCGCCAGCGTGCTCGTCGTAATAAGCATTGACGTCGCTGTCGCTCAACTCGATCGCAGCGCTATCGGCCTTGATGGTGAGACTGGCGAAGTCACGGGTCTGGCGCTCGAGATTGGCGAAGGCACGCGCCTCCTGCTCGGTGACGAAGCTGCTGGCGCCGAGACCGGCACGCAACTGCCCAATCAGCATTTCCTCTTCCAGCATCTGGCGGAACTGCAGGCGGGTGTAGCCCATCTGGCGAATGACCTGATCGAAGCGCGCGGCATCGAAGCGGCCATCTACCTGAAATTCGGGAGTTTGCAGAATCACCTGGTCCAGCGATCCCTGCGAGAAGGCGAAATGAGCATCACTGGCTGCCTGAAGCAGCAGCTTGCGCTCGATCAAACCCTTGAGCGAAGCCTCACGCAGCAGGTTGTCATCGAGCAGCGAGGCATCAAAATCGCGACCCAGTTGCTGCAGCAGCTGACGACGCTGCATCTCAACGGCCTGATTGAGCTCGTTGAGGGTAATGGTGTCACCGTTCACGTCAGCCGCATTGTTGCGATTGCTGGTCCCCGTGACGATGGCTTCGAAACCGGTAAACGCCATCAGCATCACAATGAGGCCGATGATGATTTTGGCAATCCAACCGCGTGAATTGTCCCTGATGTTTTGCAGCATGCTTCCCCCAGAACGACTGTACAGAGTCACCAGCCGCGCAGTGTGGGTAATGTCCAGATAGAAGAAAGGCGCATCCTTGGATGCGCCTTCTCGTAACGCGTTAAGCGGTCAGAGCAGAAGAGTCTAGGACTACCTGCGCTGCCCCCTAACAGCCGCCAGACAGAGCCTGACGGCGAGGCAAACCCAGAAGACGCTTAGTTGACGGCGTCTTTCAGAGCCTTGCCAGCTTTGAAGCCTGGGATCTTGGCAGCAGCGATGCTGATCGGCTTGCCGGTCTGCGGGTTGCGACCAGTGCGAGCAGCACGCTCTTTGACAGCGAAGGTACCGAAGCCTACCAGCACAACGGAGTCACCAGCCTTCAGAGCGCCAGTGACGGATTCAATCACTGCATCCAGCGCGCGGCCAGCAACAGCTTTCGGGATATCAGCAGATGCAGCGATGGCATCGATCAGTTCCGACTTGTTCACTCTAAGTCCCCTTATTTCTGTTGAGTTTGTTTCTTGATTTTTAGTGTAAGCAAAGCGGGTGCTGGATGGCCTGCCGACACAATAAAAGCCGCTTTATAACAAGGGCTCAAAAATTGTGTCAAGGAAGCCCCCCGGCTAATGCGTGCTGATTCGCTCCTTGGAATCAGACTCGCGCTTGTCATCCGTTGCAACCATCTCCGGAGCCGCATCGGGCAAGGGCTCCGGGGCGTATTGCAGCGCAATTTGCAGGACCTCGTCAATCCATTTAACCGGTTTAATCTGCAGGTCTTGCTTAATATTTTCCGGAATTTCCTTCAGATCACGCACATTTTCTTCGGGAATGATCACGGTCTTGATCCCACCCCGATGAGCCGCCAGAAGTTTTTCCTTGAGACCACCGATGGCCAGCACCTGACCGCGCAGGGTGATTTCCCCGGTCATGGCCACGTCCGCCCGCACCGGAATCTGCGTCAGGGCCGATACCAGTGCCGTGCACAAACCGATGCCCGCGCTCGGTCCATCCTTGGGCGTGGCACCTTCGGGCATATGGATGTGAACGTCGCGCTTCTCGTTGAAATCAGCCGGGATCCCCAGGCTTTTCGCGCGACTGCGAACCACCGTCATGGCCGCCGTCATCGACTCTGCCATGACATCACCCAGCGAACCGGTCTTGATCAGATTGCCCTTGCCAGGGACCACCGCCGTCTCGATGGTGAGCAGCTCACCGCCGACCTGAGTCCAAGCCAAACCGGTCACCTGACCGATCTGATCCTGCTGCTCGGCGAGGCCATAGCGATGCTTGCGCACACCCAGGAAGTGCTCCAGGGAGTCGGCGCTGACGGTGACCTGGAAGCGCTTCTCGCGTACATGCTCCTTGACCACCTTGCGGCAGACCTTGGCGATTTGTCGCTCCAGACTGCGCACACCAGCTTCACGCGTGTAGTAACGAATGATGTCGCGAATCGCCGACTCGTCGAACTCCAGCTCGCCCTTCTTCAGGCCGTTGGCCTGAATTTGCTTGGGCGCCAGGTATTTGATGGCGATGTTGACCTTCTCGTCCTCGGTGTAACCCGGCAGACGAATGACCTCCATCCGATCCAGCAGCGGGCCGGGGATGTTCATCGAGTTGGCGGTGCAAAGGAACATCACATCCGACAGGTCATAATCGACCTCCAGATAGTGATCGTTGAAATTATGGTTCTGCTCTGGGTCGAGGACTTCGAGCAATGCCGAGGCAGGATCGCCGCGCATGTCCTGGCCCATCTTGTCGATCTCGTCGAGCAGGAACAACGGGTTGCGCACGCCGACCTTGGTCATCTTCTGAATCAGGCGACCCGGCATCGAGCCGATGTAGGTACGGCGGTGCCCGCGAATCTCGGCCTCGTCACGTACGCCCCCGAGGGCCATGCGCACGAACTTGCGGTTGGTCGCGGTGGCGATGGACTCGGCCAGCGAGGTCTTGCCCACACCGGGCGGGCCGACCAGGCACAGCACCGGCCCCTTGAGCTTCTTCACCCGCTTCTGCACGGCGAGATATTCAAGAATGCGCTCCTTGACCTCCTCCAGACCGTAGTGATCGGCATCGAGAATGCTCTCGGCACGCGCCAGATCCAGTCGCACCTTGCTTTCGGCCTTCCACGGCACATTGACCAGCCAATCGATGTAGGAGCGCACCACAGTGGCTTCAGCGGACATCGGCGACATCTGCTTGAGCTTGTTCAGCTCGGCATTGGCCTTGGTCAAGGCTTCCTTGGTCAGCCCCGCGTTATCGATGCGCTTACGCAATTCGTCAAGCTCGCTATGGCCTTCATCGATATCGCCAAGCTCTTTCTGAATGGCCTTCATCTGCTCATTCAGGTAGTACTCGCGCTGACTGCGCTCCATCTGTTTCTTCACGCGACCGCGAATACGTTTCTCAACCTGTAGCAGGTCGATCTCGGCATCCAGCAGGGCCAGCACGTGCTCGACGCGAGCGGACAGCGAGGTAATTTCGAGGATTTCCTGCTTCTGCTCGATCTTCAGCGCCATGTGCGCGGCCATGGTGTCGACCAGACGGCTGGGCTCATCGATGCTGTTGAGCGACGACAGCACTTCGGCCGGAACCTTCTTGCCCAGCTGCACGTACTGCTCGAACTGACTGAGCAGACTGCGGGTGAAGACTTCCGATTCGCGCTCGGCAGTTTCGCCCTCCTCGATCAGTTGCACCTCGGCACGGCAATGATCTTCGAGATCGATGAAACGCTCGATCGAGCCGCGCTGCTCACCCTCGACCAGCACCTTGACGGTACCGTCGGGCAGCTTGAGCAATTGCAGGACGGTGGCGACGGTGCCAACGCGATAAAGATCCTGATCATCCGGATCATCGACGGCCGGGTTCTTCTGGGCTACCAGCAGGATCTGCTTGTCACCCGTCATCGCCGCCTCGAGGGCCTCGATGGATTTCTCACGCCCGACGAAAAGCGGGATGACCATGTGCGGATAGACCACTACATCGCGCAATGGCAGGAGAGGCAATTCGATGGTTGTCTTCATGATTTCGGCTCAGCGGCGGCCATAAGGCCGTAAACAGGCGGGATTACCCTTGGCTTTTAAGATGGGGGTAGCTCCCGTAAAAAACAAGCGCAATGTCCACAAAAGCGAAGGGGCCCGAGGGGCCCCTTCTTTGCAACGTATGACAGCCGTCAGGCGTCTGGCGCGGCCTTCGCCGGCGGCTCGCTGTTCTCGTAAATCAGCAGCGGCTTGGACGAACCCTCGATGACGCTCTCGTCGATCACCACCTTGCTCACGTCCTGCTGGGACGGGATCTCGTACATGGTGTCGAGCAGAATGCCCTCGAGAATCGAACGCAGGCCACGCGCACCAGTCTTGCGCTCCAGCGCCTTCTGCGCCACGGATTTCAGCGCATCGGAACGGAATTCCAGGTCCACCCCTTCCATCTCGAACAGCTTGGCGTACTGCTTGGTCAGTGCGTTCTTCGGCTCGGTGAGAATCTGCACCAGAGCAGCCTCGTCCAGCTCCTCCAGCGTCGCGATCACCGGCAGACGACCGACGAACTCAGGGATAAGACCAAATTTGACCAGATCGTCCGGCTCGACCTCTCGCAGAGACTCGCCGATCTTCTTGCCTTCCTGCTTGCTGCGCACTTCCGCACCGAAACCGATGCCGCCCTTGGTAGAGCGCGCCTGGATGACTTTCTCCAGGCCGGCGAATGCACCACCACAGATGAACAGGATGTTGCGCGTATCGACCTGCAGGAACTCCTGCTGCGGATGCTTGCGCCCGCCCTGCGGCGGAACCGAGGCCACAGTGCCCTCGATCAGCTTGAGCAGCGCCTGCTGCACGCCCTCGCCCGACACGTCACGAGTGATCGACGGGTTATCGGACTTGCGCGAGATCTTGTCGATTTCGTCGATGTAGACGATACCCATCTGGGCCTTCTCGACATCGTAATCGCACTTCTGCAGCAGCTTCTGAATGATGTTCTCGACATCCTCACCGACATAACCGGCTTCGGTCAGGGTGGTGGCGTCAGCGATGGTGAACGGCACGTTGAGCAGGCGTGCAAGCGTTTCGGCCAGCAGCGTCTTACCCGAACCGGTCGGACCGATCAGCAGAATGTTGCTCTTGCCCAGCTCGACATCGTCTTTCTTGTCACGCTGATTGAGACGCTTGTAGTGGTTGTATACCGCTACCGACAGCACTTTCTTGGCGCGCTCCTGACCGATCACGTACTGATCGAGGATGCCGCTGATTTCCTTGGGTGCCGGGAGTTTGTGCGCGCTGCTCTCGGCCTGTGCTTCCTGCACCTCCTCGCGGATGATGTCATTGCACAGGTCGACGCATTCGTCGCAGATGAAGACGGAAGGACCGGCGATCAACTTGCGCACTTCATGCTGGCTTTTGCCGCAGAAGGAGCAATAAAGCAGTTTGCCGTTGTCCTCACCGTTACGGGTATCAGTCATTCGATCAATCCAATACGGTAGGCTTGAAACACAAGATGAAGGCAAATGCGGGCATTTTCAAGGGCGCAAGTCGCGCCAGTGAAGGATGCCCACAGCCGGCGCCTCATCTAGACCGGCATTTGACGCTTTTCATGGACGGCATCGACGAGACCGTATTCCACAGCGCGCGAAGCGCTCATGAAGTTGTCGCGATTGGTATCGCGCTCGATGGTTTCCAGGCTCTGGCCGGTATGTTGAGCCAGCAGCTCGTTCAGACGCTCACGAATGAAGAGGATTTCCTTGGCGTGGATCTCGATGTCCGAGGCCTGGCCCTGGAAGCCGCCCAGAGGCTGGTGAATCATCACACGCGAGTTCGGCAGGCAGAAACGCTTGCCCTTGGCGCCGCCAGCCAGCAGGAAGGCACCCATGCTGCAGGCCTGACCGATACAGGTGGTGGACACATCCGCCTTGATGAACTGCATGGTGTCGTAGATCGCCATGCCGGCAGTCACCGAGCCACCCGGCGAATTGATGTACAGGTGAATGTCCTTGTCCGGATTCTCTGCCTCCAGAAACAGCAGCTGGGCGCAGATCAGGTTGGCCATGTAGTCCTCGACCTGGCCAACCAGAAAGATCACGCGCTCCTTGAGCAGACGCGAATAGATGTCGTAGGCACGCTCGCCACGAGCGGACTGCTCGATGACCATCGGCACCAGGCCGCCAGCGGCCTGGATTTCAGGCATGTTTTGCATAAAAGGATTGCGGGACATGTCTTGCGCTCACTCCCTAATAGTCATGTCTCAAATACGCATAAGCCAGCACGGAGGCTGGCTTATGGTGGTGTACTCGAACGAGGTTACCAGATCAGTCGGCTTTAGGAGCTTCCGCCGGCTTGACTGCGTCTTCGTAGGAAACCGCTTTATCGGTCACGTTGGCCTTCTGCAGAACAGTATCTACAACTTGCTCTTCCAGTACAACCGAACGCACTTCGTTCATTTGCTGGTCGTTCTTGTAGTACCAGGCAACGACCTGCTCGGGCTCCTGATAAGCCGAAGCCATTTCCTCGATCAGCTCGCGCACGCGGGCTTCGTCAGGCTTCAGTTCGAACTGCTTGACCACTTCGGCGACGATCAGGCCCAGCACCACACGGCGCTTGGCTTGCTCTTCGAACAGCTCGGCCGGCAGTTGGTCAGGCTTGATGTTGCCACCGAACTGCTGAACAGCCTGCACGCGCAGACGATTCACTTCGTTGCCGATCAGCGCCTTCGGCACTTCGACCGGATTGGCAGCCAGCAGGCCGTCCATTACCTGGTTCTTGACCTTGGACTTGATGGCCTGACGCAGTTCACGCTCCATGTTCTTGCGAACTTCGGCGCGGAAGCCTTCCAGACCGCCATCCTTGATACCGAACAGGGCGAAGAACTCGTCGTTCAGCTCAGGCAGTTGCGGGGCGGAAACGCTGTTGACGGTAACAGTGAACTCAGCGGTTTTGCCGGCCAGGTCGAGGTTCTGGTAGTCCTCAGGGAAGGTCGGGTTGATCACGCGCTCTTCACCAGCCTTGACACCAACCAGGGCGTCTTCGAAGCCCGGGATCATGCGGCCGGAGCCCAGCACCAGCTGGGTGCCCTTGGCGCTGCCGCCAGCGAATGCTTCACCGTCGATCTTGCCGACGAAATCGATGTTCAGCTGGTCGCCATTCTCGGCAGCGCGCTCAACAGTTTCGAAACGGGTGTTCTGCTTGCGCAGGATGTCGAGCATATTGTCGACGTCGCTGTCAGCCACATCAGCTTCGAGGCGCTCGATGGCGATCGACTCGAAACCGGAAACCTGGAATTCGGGGAACACTTCGAAAGTAGCGACGTATTCCAGATCCTTGCCCTTCTCGAAGGACTTCGGCTCTACGGCCGGAGCGCCGGCCGGGTTCAGCTTCTGCTCGACCACAGCTTCATAGAAGGTAGCCTGGATCAGGTCGCCCAGGGCTTCCTGACGAGCGGCATCTTCATAGCGCTGACGAATCACGCTCATCGGCACCTTGCCAGGACGGAAGCCAGGAACCTTGGCACGACGGGCAGTCTGTTGCAGACGCTTGTTGACTTCGGTCTCGATGCGCTCGACGGGTACGCCGACAGTCATGCGGCGCTCAAGAGCAGAAGTGCTTTCAACAGAAACTTGCATGGATATTCCTCGTTGCACAGACATAAGCCGGCTCGAACCGGCCCCGAATCAAGGCCAAGCATTCTAGAGGGTCAATGTGCAGAAGTCACCCTAGAAGCAGGCGGCAGTCGGGAGGGGCTATATAAAGATGGTGCGGACGGAGAGACTCGAACTCTCACACCTTGCGGCGCCAGAACCTAAATCTGGTGTGTCTACCAATTCCACCACGTCCGCGTGGCTTTGCAGCTTAAAACAAAAACGCCAGGCTTTTGGCCTGGCGCTTTGGAATATGGGGTGGACGATGGGAATCGAACCCACGACACCAGGAGCCACAATCCTGTGCTCTACCAACTGAGCTACGCCCACCATATTGCATTGCTTACTCAACTTGCCTGACCGCCAAATGGCGCACCCGGCAGGACTCGAACCTGCGACCATCCGCTTAGAAGGCGGATGCTCTATCCAGCTGAGCTACGGGCACTTATCCATCCGCTAGCGCAGACTTACAAGCTTTTGGCTCCAACCTCACCACCAGGGCTTGGCTCTTGCCGCCTCACCCAGCGAGTGGCTGTTCCTGAGAAGCGGGGCGAATGTTATAGACGGCTCCCAACCTCGTCAACAGAAATTTTCAAAAAAATTCAGCGATTTAAAGGAGTTACGCGAAAACGACGGCAGGCGCCTTTGCCCAAGTGAGCGCCCATGCGAGAATGCGCGTCCTTTTTTCATCCTTATTAATGGTTAACCAGCGCAATGACCGCACAACTGATCGACGGCAAGGCGATCGCCGCCAGCCTCCGCCAGCAGATTGCCCAACGTGTCGCCGAACGCCGCCAGCAAGGCCTTCGTGCGCCAGGCCTGGCCGTGATCCTGGTCGGCACCGATCCCGCCTCCCAGGTCTATGTGTCACATAAACGCAAGGATTGCGAAGAAGTCGGCTTTGTTTCCCGCGCCTATGATCTGCCGGCAGAGACCAGCCAGGCCGATCTGCTCGCCCTGATCGACGAGCTCAACGAAGACCCGGCCATCGACGGCATCCTGGTACAGCTGCCGCTGCCGGAGAATCTCGACTCGTCCCTGCTGCTCGAACGCATTCGCCCGGATAAAGATGTGGACGGCTTCCATCCTTACAACATCGGCCGCCTGGCCCAGCGCATGCCGCTGCTGCGCCCCTGCACCCCCAAGGGCATCATGACCCTGCTGGAAAGCACCGGCGTCGATCTCTACGGCCTGCATGCAGTGGTAGTTGGGGCGTCCAATATCGTCGGCCGACCAATGGCCATGGAGTTGTTGCTGGCCGGTTGCACCGTGACCGTCACCCACCGCTTCACCAAGGATCTGGCTGGCCACGTCGGCCAGGCCGATATCGTCGTGGTCGCTGCCGGCAAGCCTGGGCTGGTCAAGGGTGAGTGGATCAAGCCAGGCGCCATCGTCATCGATGTCGGCATCAACCGCCAGGAAGATGGCAAGCTGGTCGGCGACGTGGTGTACGAGACCGCCCTGCCCCGCGCTGGCTGGATCACCCCGGTTCCAGGCGGCGTTGGCCCAATGACCCGCGCAGGTCTCTTGGAGAACACCCTGCACGCGGCCGAGCATCTGCATAAATAAGCAGCGCTGCATAACGAACAACGGCACCCGAGGGTGCCGTTGTCGTTTCTGCCACTTAGATCAGTTGCGCGACTGCTCCCAGGACTTGAGCAACTCGTCATAGGCGATGGTTTCGCCTTTGGGTTTTTCGTTGGCCAGCTTGGGCTTCGGTGCACCGGGCTGGTCGAACCAGTACTGCGGATCACGCGGCTCGTTCAGCTTCGGCCCGCATTCACCCAGCACGCCGGAACGCTCCAGGCGACCGAGCATGGTGTCCTGCGCCGCGGCCAGGCCATCGAGCGCCTGCTGCGGGGTCTTGTCGCCGCTGGCCGCTTCGGCGATGAATTGCCACCACAGCTGAGCCAGACGCGGATAGTCCGGTACGTTGGTGCCGGTCGGCGTCCACTGCACGCGCGCCGGGCTGCGGTAGAACTCCACCAGGCCACCGAGCTTGGGCGCGGCGTCGGTCATGGCCTGCGAGTTGATGTCCGACTCACGAATCGGCGTCAGGCCTACCAGGGTCTTCTTCAGCGACACGGTCTTGGAGGTGACGAACTGGGCGTAGAGCCAGGCGGCCAGACGCTGCTTCTCCGGCGTGGACTTGAGGAAGGTCCAGGAACCGGCGTCCTGATAGCCGAGCTTCATGCCCTCCTCCCAGTACGGTCCTTTCGGCGACGGCGCCATGCGCCATTTCGGCGTGCCGTCTTCGTTGACCACCGGCAGACCGGGCTTGGTCATGTCGGCAGTAAAGGCGGTGTACCAGAATATCTGCTGGGCGATGGCGCCCTGCGCCGGCACCGGCCCGGCCTCGGAGAAGGTCATGCCCTGAGCTTCCGGCGGCGCGTACTGACGCATCCAGTCAACGTACTTCTGCGTGGCGAAAACGGCCGCCGGGCCATTGGTATCGCCGCCACGGGCAACGCTGGAGCCTACCGGACGGCAGCCATCGACGCGAATGCCCCACTCGTCCACCGGCAAACCGTTGGGTAGGCCCTTGTCGCCGCCGCCGGCCATGGAGAACCAGGCATCGGTGAAACGCCAGCCCAGCGACGGGTCCTTCTTGCCGTAGTCCATGTGGCCGTAGACGCGCTGACCGTCGATTTCCTTGACGTGCACCGAGAAGAACTCGGCGATGTCCTCGTAGGCCGACCAGTTGACCGGCACGCCCAGCTCGTAGCCGTAGATCTCCTTGAACTTGGCCTTGAGCTCCGGGCGCTCGAACCAGTCGGCGCGAAACCAGTAGAGGTTGGCGAATTGCTGATCGGGCAATTGATACAGCTTGCCGTCCGGCCCGGTGGTAAAGGAAGTGCCGATGAAGTCTTCGAGATCCAGGGTCGGTGAAGTGAAGTCCTTGCCCTCACCCTTGATCATGTCGCTGATCGCCACTGCCTTGCCGTAGCGCGCGTGGGTGCCGATCAGGTCGGAGTCGTTGACCCAACCGTCGTAGATGTTCTTGTCCGACTGCATCTGCGTCTGCAGCTTCTCGACCACGTCGCCTTCCTGCAGCAGGTCATGCTTGAGCTTGATCCCGGTGATCTCGCTGAAGGCCTTGGCCAGCACCTTGGACTCGTACTCGTGGGTGGTGATGGTTTCCGACACCACGCTGATGTTCATACCGCGGAACGGCTCGGCAGCCTTGATGAACCATTTCAGCTCTTCGAGCTGCTGCTCGGGCGTCAGGGTCGAGGGGTTGAACTCCTCGGCGATCCATTTCTTCGCGGCCTCTTCATAGGCATCCGCCCAGGCCGCACCGCTCAAACCGGACAACGCCAGCAAGGCGGCCAACGCCATGCTATGTCGGGTCTTGTTGTTATTGTCGAACATAGAGACCTCCATCTCAGGATTTGGGGAGAGGCATACCGGCGGCAGCCCGGCTCAGCCCCAGCGCATGACTGCGCACAACCACAACAGCGATAGCAGCGACGCTATCCACACGCTCCAGTCGGTCACGCCTATCACCAGCAGGTGCAGGTAGGCGCTGCCGAGCAGACCGATGAACAACCGATCACCCCGGGTGGTGGTGATCGGCAGAAAACCCTTGCGCTCGACGCACGGCCAGCGCAGCTCGACCAGCGTCATGCCGGCCAGCAGTACGGCGATGCCGCCGAAGAACAGCGCGGTTGGTAGAGTCCAGGCCATCCAGCTCATGACGAACCTCCCTTACACGCGACCGAGGGCGAAGCCCTTGGCCACATGGTTGCGAACGAACCAGATCACCAGCATCCCCGGAAGGATGGTCAGTACCCCGGCAGCAGCCAGCACGCCCCAGTCGATGCCCGAGGCGGACACGGTACGGGTCATCACCGCCGCGATGGGCTTGGCGTCCACCGAGGTCAGGGTGCGCGCCAGCAGCAGCTCGACCCAGGAGAACATGAAACAGAAGAAGGCGGTGACGCCGATGCCGGAGCGGATCAGCGGAATGAAGATCTTCACGAAGAACTTGGGGAAACTGTAGCCGTCGATATAGGCCGTCTCGTCGATTTCCTTCGGCACGCTGGACATGAAGCCTTCGAGAATCCACACCGCCAGCGGCACGTTGAACAGGCAGTGCGCCAACGCCACGGCGATATGGGTGTCGAACAGACCGATGGACGAATAGAGCTGGAAGAACGGCAGCAGGAACACCGCCGGTGGCGCCATGCGGTTGGTCAGCAGCCAGAAGAACAGGTGCTTGTCGCCAAGAAAGCGATAGCGCGAGAAGGCATAGGCCGCCGGCAGCGCCACGCTGAGTGAGATCAGGGTGTTGAGGCTGACGTAGTACAGCGAATTGAGGTAGCCCTCGTACCAGCTGCGGTCGGTGAAGATCACCCGGTAGTTGTCCAGGGTGAAGCTCTGCGGCCACAGGCTGAGGCCACCGAGGATCTCGGTATTGCTCTTGAACGACATGTTCAGCAGCCAGTAGATCGGCACCAGCAGGAACAGGAAATAGATCAGCAGTACCAAGCGTTTGCGTAGCGTCATGGTCGGCCTCAGCGGGTTTTGTCGTCGTGGGTCATGGCGGTGTAGAACAACCAGGACACCAGCAGGATGATCAGGAAGTACACCAGCGAGAACGCCGCGGCCGGGCCCAGGTCGAACTGGCCGATGGCCATTTGCGTCAGGGTCTGGCTGAGGAAGGTGGTGGCGTTGCCCGGCCCGCCGCCGGTGAGCACGAACGGCTCGGTGTAGATCATGAAACTGTCCATGAAGCGCAGCATCACCGCGATCAGCAGCACGCTTTTCAGCTTGGGTAGCTGGATGTGGCGGAACACCGCCCAGTTCGACGCGCGGTCGATGCGCGCGGCCTGGTAATAGACGTCGGGAATGGCGCGCAGGCCGGAGTAGCACAACAGCGCCACCAGCGACGTCCAGTGCCACACATCCATGATCAGCACCGTCACCCAGGCATCCATGGTGTTGGAGGCATAGTTGTAGCTGATGCCCAGCTTGTTCAGCACCCAGCCCATCAGGCCGATGTCGGCGCGGCCGAAGATCTGCCAGATGGTACCCACCACGTTCCACGGGATCAGCAGCGGAATGGCCATCAGGATCAGACACAGCGACGCCCAGCGCCCGCGTGTCGGCATGCACAGGGCGATGGCGATGCCCAGCGGGATCTGGATCAGCAGCACGCAGGCAGAAAAGATGAACTGGCGCAGCAGCGAGTCGTGCAGGCGCGGGTCCTGCAGTACCTGGCGATACCAGTCGACGCCGACGAAGTAGCGTGTGGATGGATCGAAGATATCCTGCACCGAGTAGTTGACCACCGTCATCATCGGCACGATGGCGCTGAACGCCACCAGCAGGAACACCGGCAACACCAGCCACCAGGCCTTGTTGTTCTGCACCTTCATGGCGCCACCTCCACCAGGTAGTCGTCGGCATAGAGCATCAGCCATTGCGCCGGGAAGCTCAGGTAGACCTGCTCGCGCGGCACCGGCTGATCCTCCTGCAGACGCACCTTGAGCACCTGGCCGTCGAGATCGAAGGTGAGGATCTTGTAGGTGCCGAGATCCTCGACGTGCAGCACCCGGCCACACAGCGCGTCCTCATAGGCGCCATCCCAGACATGCACGAACTCGGGACGTATGCCCACCTGCAGGCGCTTGCCGTCCAGCGCGGCCAGACGCTGGTTGAGCGCATCCGACAGCGGCAGCACGGTATCGGCGAAACGAACCCCGCCCTCGCAGCGCTGCACCTCGATCAGGTTCATGCCGGGGCTACCGATGAAATAGCCGACGAAGGTGTGCCCGGGACGCTCGAACAGCTCGCGCGGCGTGCCGAACTGGACGATCTGCCCGCCGTACATCACCGCGATCTTGTCGGCGAAGGTGGAGGCCTCCAGCTGGTCGTGGGTGACGTAGACCATGGTGATGTTGAACTGCTCATGGATCTGCTTGAGCTTGCGCCGCAGCTTCCATTTCAGGTGTGGGTCGATCACCGTCAGTGGCTCGTCGAAGAGGATCGCCGAGACGTCGTCACGCACCAGGCCGCGGCCCATGGAGACCTTCTGCTTCTCGTCGGCGGTGAGGTTGCGCGCCTTCTTGTGCAGCAGCGGATGCAGTTCCAGCACCTCGGCAATCTCGTGCACCTTGCTCATCACCCGCGCCTCGTCCATGCCCTGGTTGCGCAGCGGAAAGGCCAGGTTGTCGAACACCGTCATGGTGTCGTAGACCACCGGAAACTGGAAAACCTGGGCGATGTTGCGCTCTTGCGGCGACAGCCTGTTGACCGCCTTGCCGTCGAACTGCACCTCGCCCTGCGACGGGCTGAGCAGGCCGGAGATGATGTTGAGCAACGTGGACTTGCCGCAGCCTGACGGCCCCAGCAGCGCATAGGCGCCGCCCTGCTGCCAGACATGGTTCATCTCGCGAATCGCGTAGTCTTCCGGCGCCTTCGGCACGCCGCTGTAGCTGTGCGCGAGGTTATGCAAGCGAATCTCGGCCATCAGGCGGCCCTCCCCTGGCGGCGACTAGGCGCCTGCACCAACTGCCCATCAGCGGCGAAGACGAACAGCTTGTGGGTCGGGATGTAGATCAGGATCGGCGTATCCACCGCGTACTCGTGCACGCCCGGCAGGTGCAGCACCAGCACGAACTGCTCGTTGCGCACGTGAAGGAAGGTTTCCGAGCCGCTGATCTCGGCCAGCTCGACGGTTACCGCCAGCTCCAGATCATCGTCATTGGACGGCACCAGGCCGATATGGCTGGGACGCACGCCAAAGCGGTACTCACCCTCGGCGATGCCGCGCAGATCGGGGTTGAGCGGAAAATGCACGCAATCGGCGAAGCTCACCTCAGTGCCACTGATGCGTCCAGGCAGCAGGTTGATCGCCGGTTCCGAGAACAGCTCGGCGGCCAGCATCTGCCGCGGACGGTGGTAGACCTCGGCGGTCTTGCCGCTCTGCACCACCCGCCCCTCATGCAGGATAGTGGTGGTGCCGCCCAGGGCCAGCGCCTCGTTGGGCTCGGTAGTGGCATAGATGGCGATGGTGTGGCGCGCCTGGAACAGCTCGCGCATCTCCTGGCGCAGTTCTTCGCGCAGCTTGTAGTCGAGGTTGACCAGAGGCTCGTCGAAGAGAATCAGCGAGGCGTCCTTGACCAGCGCCCGGGCCATGGCCGTGCGCTGCTGCTGGCCACCGGACAGCTCCAGCGGATAGCGCGACAACAGTTTGTCGATGCGCAGCATGCGCGCGGTAGCCTCGACCTTCTCGACGATCTGCTCCCTGGCCACACCGGCCTGACGCAGCGGCGAGGCGATGTTCTCGAACACCGTCAGGGTCGGGTAGTTGATGAACTGCTGATAGACCATCGACACGTTGCGCTGGCGCACCGGCATACCCGTGACATCGGCGCCGTTCATCAGCACACGGCCGCTGCTGGGCCGATCCAGACCGGCCATCAGCCGCATCAGGCTGGTCTTGCCGGCCAGGGTGCGGCCGAGCAGGACGTTGAATGAGCCGGGTTCGAAACTCAGGCAGGCATCGTCGATATGCACCTGGCCGTCGACGATACGGGTGACGTGTTCGAGCTTGAGCGACATGGCCTGTCCTTTTTCTTGTCGTGCCATTCGGTTGCGAACATCGATAGCGACAAGCGTGCCAGTGCCCAAAAATCAGACGTATCTCTTTGATAGAAATCAAAAAAGCTATTCAAGCTCATTAGCACGCGGGTATTCCACTGAACACTTTTGAACAGTCGAATGTGAACAACTGAACAATTCGTTCGTTGACTTTGAACAGGCTTGAACGAAACTGGATCGATCGCGGCGCAGATCGCGAACCAACAAGAAGAGATCATCTATGACAGAAGCTGCCCGCGCCCCGGCGCACGACACCCTCATCCAGGAGTCCTGGTCGCGCTGTCGTGACTATGGCCTGACCCATCAGAGCTCGCCGCGCTTCGACCCACCGCCTGCCGGCGAACTTTCGGACCTGCTGGAAAGCCGCCAGGCCCTGGTGCAGACCACCCACCAGGAAGTGCTGCCTTACTACGGCACCATTCTGTCCAACTCCAACTGCCTGATCATGCTCGCCGACGACCAGGGCCGGCTGCTGCAATCCTGGGGCGACCAGCGCTTCATCGAACCGCGCCAGGCCGCCGGCTTCGTCGCTGGCGCCAGCTGGCTGGAGCGCTACACCGGCACCAACGCCATCGGCACTGCGCTCAGTTGCGGCCAGGCCGTGCATATCCAGCACGACGAGCATTTCCTCAAGGCCAACCGTTTCATGACCGGTTCGGCCTCGCCGATCTTCGACGAGCAACGGCGCATGATCGCCGTGCTCGACGTGTCCAGCGACAGCTACCTGCCGCCAGCGCACACCTTGGGCATGGTCAAGATGATGAGTCAGTCGGTGGAGAACCGCCTGATCCTCAAGCTGTTCGCCGACCAGTATCACCTGCTCAGCTTCAACACCAGCCTGGATAACCTCGACAGCCCCTGGGCCGGCCTGGTGGTGTTCGACGAGCAGGGCCATGTGGTGTCCGCCAACCGCCGCGCCGATAACCTGCTCGGCCAACCCCTGACCTACGGCGCCATCGAGCAGCTGTTCGACGTGCCGCTGCAACAGCTGCTCAACCAACCGGACGGTCAGCCCTTCAGCCTGCGCACCAGCGGTCATTTTCGCTTTCACGCTCGAGTACGTCGCCCTGCCCGACCCGCGCCGATCCAGCCTCGCGACTTCCGCCCGCAAGCTACCCAGAGCACGCCGCAAGAGCCACGCCTGCATACCCTGAGCGCTGGAGATGCGCGTATGGACAAGGCCGTACGCCAGGCCGAACGCCTGCTGGAGAAGGACATTCCGATCCTGATTCAGGGCGAAACCGGTGCCGGCAAGGAGGTTTTCGTCAAGGCCCTGCACCAGGCCAGTTCGCGCGCCAGTCAGCCGTTCATTGCGGTCAATTGCGCAGCCATTCCGGCGGAGCTGGTGGAGTCGGAGCTGTTCGGCTACGAGAAAGGTGCCTTCACTGGCGCCAGTCAGAAGGGCCACATCGGCCTGATCCGCAAGGCGCACAAGGGCACCCTGTTTCTCGACGAGATCGGCGACATGCCGCTGCGCGTGCAGGCCCGGCTGCTGCGTGTACTGCAGGAGCGCTGCGTGCAACCGCTGGGCAGCAGCGAGCTGCATCCGGTCGACGTGCGCCTGGTCTCCGCGACCAACCGCCCGCTGCGCCAGGACGTCGACAGCGGCCAGTTCCGCGCCGACCTGTACTACCGCATCAGCGGCCTGAACCTGGAGCTGCCGCCACTGCGCGAACGCAGCGACAAGCAGGCGCTGTTCCATAAACTGTGGGAGCAGCACCGTGAACCCCACCAGCGCGCGGGTATCAGCCGCGAGGTACTGGAGCTGTTTCAGCACCATCCCTGGCCAGGCAACCTGCGCCAACTCAGCAGCGTGCTGCGCGTGGCGCTGGCCATGGCGGACGATCAGCCCATCCGCGCCGAACACCTGCCGGACGACTTCTTTCTCGACCTGCCGACGGACACGACCCTGCAAGCGCACCCCGAGTCCGACGATCTGGCCAGCCAGTACCAGGCCTGCGGCGGCAACATTTCCTACCTTGCCCGCCACCTCGGCCTGAGCCGCAACACACTGTACAAGCGCCTACGCGAACAGGGCGTCAGACCCTGACGGCACGCCGGGTCTTTATGCCCAGCCGCCAGCCCTGCTGCATGCCCGCGGCCGCCAGCAGGATGGCTGCCACACCGAGCCACTGCAGCGGGCTGAGCCAGTGATCGAAGGCCAGCCAGTCGACGAGGATCGCCGCCACCGGGTAAATGAACGACAGCGCGCCGGTCAGCGCCGTCGGCAGTTTCTGGATGGCGCCGTAGAGCAGCATGTACATCAGCCCGGTATGCACCACACCCAGGGTTACCAGGCTGGCCCAGGCCGCCTCGCCTTGCGGCAGCTGATGCCCAGCCAGGGGCGCCAGCATCAGCACGCCTGTCAGCAGCTGAATAAGCGCGATCAGATGCGGCGGTGTAGCGCTGAGGCGTTTGACGATCAATGCCGCGACCGCATAGAGCAGCGCCGCCCCCAGCGCCAGCACGATGCCCAGCAGGTAGTTGCCGCCGGCCACCGCGCCCCGCCCGTGGGCACTGACGATGGCAAGCATGCCGATGAAAGCAAGCGCCAGCCAACCGAGCTTGAGCCAGGTGATGCGCTCACCGAGAAACAGCGCCGCCAGGCCCACCAACATGAAAGGCTGGACGTTGTAGACCACGGTACTGACGGCGATGGAGGCCTGCGCGTAGGAGGCGAACAACAGCAACCAGTTGCCGACGATCGCCAAGCCGCTAAGCACCGCCAGCAGCAATACGCGCCGCCCCAGAAGCTCGGCGCGCAGCAGGCCGAGCACAGCGCAGACCAACAGCAACATGCCGCCGCCGATCAGGCAGCGCCAGAACACCACATCCACCACGGCCTGGCCGGATACCAGGACGAACCAACCGATGGTGCCGGAAATCAGCATGGCGGCGACCATTTCCAGCGAGCCGCGTTTGAGATTGTTATCCATGAGGGAGCCTCTTCGAGAGATGACGATAATTATCCGAAGGTGCAACTTCCCTCTCCATGGAGAATCTGAGGCAGAATCCAGTCCTCGCCTTTTTTACAACGGCAGTTTCCGGCTTTTACCTAACGAGGCCTGCAATGACCGATGAAATCGACCAGACCCTGATCGCCGCCCTGATGGAAGATTCGCGGCGTTCACTGAAAGCCCTGGCGCAGATCAGTGGCCTGTCCTCCCCGAGCGTGGCCGAACGGCTGCGCCGCCTGGAGGAACGCGGCGTGCTCAAGGGCTATACGGTGGAGATCGATCCGCGCCATTTCGGCTATCAGTTGCAGGCCATCGTTCGCGTGCGGCCGCTGCCCGGCAAGCTGCATGAAGTGGAGCGACTGATTCAGGCCACGCCCGAGTTCACCGAATGCGACAAGGTCACCGGCGAGGACTGCTTCGTGGCTCGCCTGCACGTGCGTTCCATGGAGCAACTGGACGAGGTGCTCGACCGCATCAACGGCTACGCCGAAACCAACACTGCCATCGTCAAGAAGACCTCGGTTCCCCGCCGCCTGCCCCCGATGAACTGACAAGGAACGATCATGCACCCATCCCTTCGCCCCCTGCTCGTCACGCTCGGCCTTTGCCTGGGCAGCCAATCGGCCTCAGCCGAGCTGAACCAGGCCGTCGACGCAGCAGTTAAACCGGTGATGCACACCTATGCCATCCCCGGCATAGCCATCGCCATAAGCCACAAGGGCCAGCAGCACTTCTTCGAATACGGCGTCGCCTCACGTGAAAGCGGCCAGGCGGTGGATCGCCACACCCTGTTCGAACTGGGCTCGATCAGCAAATTGTTCACCGCCACCCTCGGCGCCTACGCCGAAGCGCGCGGCACGCTGAACCTCAGCGACAACGCCAGCCAATATCTGCCAGAGCTACGCGGCACTGCCTTCGATCACATCAGCCTGCTGGATCTGGCCACCTACACCCCGGGTGGCCTGCCACTGCAATTTCCGGACGCGGTCAGCAACGAACGGCAGATGCTCGACTACTACCGCAACTGGCAGGCGGTCTATCCGCCGGGTATGCAGCGGTTGTATTCCAACCCCAGCATCGGCCTGTTCGGCCACCTGGCAGCGGCCAGTCTGGCCGCGCCGTTCCAGAAACTGATGGAACAGGACCTGCTGCCACAACTGGGCATGCAGGAAAGCTATGTACACATACCGGCAGAGCAGATGGCGCGTTATGCCTGGGGCTACCGCGACGACAAGGCCGTGCGCGTAAGTCCCGGTGCGCTGGATGCCGAAGCCTACGGTTTGAAATCCACTGCCGCCGACATGCTGCGCTTCATCGACGCCAACCTGCACCCTGACAAGCTGCCCGCACCGCTGCGTCAGGCCGTCAGTTCCACCCATCGCGGTTACTACCAGGTTGGTGACATGGCCCAGGCCCTGGGCTGGGAGCGCTATGCCTACCCCATCAGCCTGACGAAGCTGCAGGCCGGCAACTCTGCAGAAATGGCGCTGCAACCCCAGCAGGTGGAGCGCTTCAGCGTGCCCAAGCCAGCCGAGGGTGACCTGCTGCTGAACAAGACCGGTTCGACCAACGGTTTCGGCGCCTACATTCTGCTGCTACCGGCGCGCGATACCGGCCTGGTCATACTCGCCAACCGTAACTATCCCAATGCCGAGCGCGTACGCCTGGCGTTGCAGTTGCTCGAGAGCCTCGAACCCTAGGCTGGTTTACAAGGCATCGGTGCGCAGGATGCGCACCTTACGCTTACAGACTGCGCGCGATCACCATCCGCTGCACGTCGCTGGTGCCTTCGTAGATCTGGCAGACGCGCACATCGCGGTAGATGCGCTCGACCGGAAAGTCCTTGAGGTAGCCATAGCCACCTAGCGTCTGGATCGCCGCCGAACACACCCGTTCGGCCATCTCCGAGGCGAACAGCTTGGCCATCGACGCTTCGGTCAGGCATGGCTGGCCCGCCTCGCGCAGGCTGGCAGCGTGATGCACCATCTGCCGCGCCACGGCGATCTGCGTGGCCATGTCGGCCAGGCGAAAGGCCACTGCCTGATGTTCGATGATCGGCTTGCCAAAAGTCACCCGCTCGTGGGCGTAATCACGCGCCGCCTCGAACGCGGCCCGCGCCATGCCCACCGACTGCGCGGCGATACCTATGCGTCCGCCTTCGAGGTTGGCCAGGGCAATGCGATAGCCTTCGCCCTCCTCACCCAAACGCAGCTCGGCCGGAATACGCACTTCGTCGAACTGGAGCTGGCAGGTGTCGGAGGCGTGCTGGCCGAGCTTGTCCTCGACCCGCACCACCGAGAACCCTGACGTATCGGTAGGCACGATAAAGGCGCTGATGCCCTTCTTGCCGGCTTGCGGATCGGTGACGGCGAAGACGATGACCATGCCGGCGTGGCTGCCAGAAGTGATGAACTGCTTGGCGCCATTGAGGATGTAGTGATCGCCATCGCGAAGGGCGCGGGTGCGTAGATCGCTGGCGTCGGAGCCGGCCTGCGGCTCGGTGAGGGCGAAGGCACCGAGCATGCTGCCCTCGGCCAGCGGGCGGAGAAAGCGCTGTTTCTGTGCCTCACTGCCGTATTTGAGGATCGGCATACAGCCCACCGAGTTGTGCACGCTCATGATGGTAGAGCAGGCGCCATCGCCAGCTGCCACCTCCTCCAGGGCCATGGCGTAAGCCAGGTGACCGGTTTCGGCACCGCCCCACCGCTCCGGCACCAGCATGCCCATGAAACCCAGCTGGCCCATCTCGGCGATGGCCTCAGCCGGGAAACGATGCTCGCGGTCCCAGTCGGCAGCAAAGGGCTTGAGCCGTTCCTGGGCGAACTGGCGGGCCATGTCACGGATCAGTAGTTGTTCTTCGTTGGGCAGCATGGCTGGCTCCATACATAGGGTGCGCCGTGCGCACCGCTGATTGGCAGAAACTCTAGGTGCGCACAGCGCACTCTGCGGGTCGGTTCAATACAACTCGATGGCTACAGCGGTGGCTTCACCGCCGCCAATGCATACGGACGCCACACCACGCTTGAGACCTCGCTGCTGCAACGCTGCCAACAGGGTCACCAGGATACGAGCGCCGGAGGCGCCAATGGGATGTCCCAGGGCGCAGGCGCCACCGTTCACGTTGAGTTTGGCGTGGTCGATGCCCAATTCACGCATGGCCACCATGGGCACCACGGCGAACGCCTCGTTGATCTCGAACAGATCGACCGTCTCCAGCGGCCACTCGATACGCGCCAGCAAGCGCTGGATCGCCGACACTGGAGCCGTGGTGAACAGGTTCGGCGCCTGGGCATGGCCGGCATGACCGATGATGCGCGCCAGCGGTTTCAGACCACGCTCCTGAGCCTCGGACAGGCGCATCATCAGCAGCGCGGCTGCGCCATCGGAAATGGAACTGGCATTGGCCGCCGTGACCGTGCCGCCCTCACGGAACGCCGGCTTCAAGCCAGGGATCTTGTCCGGCCGGGCCTTGGGCGGCTGCTCGTCGGTATCGACCAGGCGTCGCTCACGCCCCTGTGGCGCTTCCACAGCGACGATCTCACTGGCGAAACTGCCGTCCGTTATCGCCTGCTGGGCGCGGCGCAGCGACTCCAGGGCATAGGCGTCCTGCTCCTCACGACCGAAGCGATACTGCTGCGCACAATCCTCGGCGAAGGTGCCCATCAGCCGGCCGCGCTCGTAGGCGTCCTCCAGGCCGTCGAGGAACATGTGGTCGAGCACCTGACCATGGCCCATGCGATAACCGCCACGGGCGCGCGCCAGCAGATACGGCGCGTTGGACATGCTCTCCATGCCGCCAGCCACCAGCACCTCGCTGCTACCGGCGAGCAACTGGTCATGACCGAGCATCAATGCCTGCATACCGGAGCCACACATCTTGTTCAGCGTGGTGCACTGCACCGCCTGGCTCAGCCCGGCGCCCAATGCGGCCTGGCGCGCCGGTGCCTGGCCCTGGCCGGCCTGCAACACGCAGCCCATCAGTACCGTGTCCACCGCCTCGGCCGCGAGCCCGGCACGCTCCAGGGTCGAGCGGATGGCGGCGGCGCCCAGCTCGGCCGCAGTAAGGCCGGCCAGATCACCAAGAAAGCCCCCCATGGGCGTGCGCACTGCACTGACGATAACGACGGGATCGAGTTGCTGTTTCATGAGTTTCACCTTCGAATCACATGGCCCGGCTGCAATCCGGGAAAGTATGTGGGGGCCCCGGATTGCATCCGGGCTAGCTATCGGTTACTTCGCCGCCATGCGCAGCGCGCCGTCGAGGCGGATCACTTCACCGTTGAGCATCGGGTTCTCGACGATATGCCGCACCAGTGCGGCGTATTCGTCCGGCCGACCCAGCCGCGGCGGGAACGGCACGTTGGCCGCCAGCGAATCGCGTACCTCCTGCGGCATGCCGGCCATCATTGGCGTCTCGAACACGCCGGGGGCAATGCACATCACACGGATACCCGAGCGCGCCAGATCACGCGCCGCCGGCAGCGTCAGTGCGGCGACGCCGCCCTTGGACGCAGCGTAAGCGACTTGGCCCATCTGCCCGTCGAACGCCGCCACCGAGGCGGTATTGATGATGACCCCACGCTCGCCCTCAGCGTTCGGCGTGTTCTGCGCCATGGCCTCGGCAGCCAGGCGCAACAGGTTGAAGCTGCCGATCAGATTGATCTCGACGGTACGGCGGAAACTGTCCAGGCCATGTGCACCGTTGCGGCCCAGTAACTTCTCGGCCGGCGCGACCCCGGCGCAATTGACCAGCCCGTGCAGTGCGCCGAACGCCGCCAACGCCTGCGCCACGGCGGCCTGGCCATCCTCTTCGCGGGTGATATCGGCGCATACGAAACGGGCGTTGCCGCCCAGCTCGGCGAGGGCCTGCTGGCCCGCTTCTGCGTTGATATCCAGCAGCACCACCTTGCCACCGCGCCCGACCAGCTCACGGGCTGTGGCCAGGCCAAGACCAGAGGCGCCGCCGCTGATCAGGAATACGGATTCGTCGATACGCATGCTCAACCTCTGTGATTGTTGTGGAGTGAGATTGACAGCCAGATTTGCACAGGTTTACGTTAACGTAAAGGTAAACGAGCAATGACCATGGCAACCACCTACTCCATCTCCGATCTGGCCCGCGAACTGGACATCACCACTCGCGCCATCCGCTTCTACGAGGAGCAAGGCATGCTCGCGCCGGAGCGGCGTGGCCAGGAACGCGTCTACAGCGCCAAGGACAAGGTGACGCTGAAACTCATCCTGCGCGGCAAGCGCATCGGCTTCTCGCTGGCCGAATGCCGCGAGCTGATCGAGCTCTACGACCCGGAAACCGGCAGCCGCAAGCAGCTGGAGACCTTCATGGG
The DNA here is from genome assembly GCF_017167985.1 of Ectopseudomonas toyotomiensis. Classification (NCBI taxonomy): domain Bacteria; kingdom Pseudomonadati; phylum Pseudomonadota; class Gammaproteobacteria; order Pseudomonadales; family Pseudomonadaceae; genus Ectopseudomonas; species Ectopseudomonas toyotomiensis. The sequence continues at coordinate 5,047,646 of NZ_CP070505.1, forward strand.
CAAGATCGCCGAGCGCCGTCTGCAGCTTGAACAACAGTTACTGGATATCCAGCAGATGCAGCTGGAACTGGATACCGCCGAGGAGCGCTGTCTCGCTGCCTTGGCCGAAACGACCGCGTAATCGCCCCCACGACAAGAACAACAGCAGGTGACCCCATGAGCTACCCCACCCTCAATTTCGGCCTCGGCGAAACCCTCGACATGCTGCGCGACTCGGTACATCAGTTCGCCCAGAACGAGCTGGCACCACGTGCCGCGCAGATCGACCGAGACAACGAATTCCCCATGGACATGTGGCGCAAGTTCGGTGACATGGGCCTGCTCGGCATGACGGTCAAGGAAGAGTATGGCGGCACCGACATGGGCTATCTGGCGCATGTGCTGGCCATGGAAGAGATCAGCCGTGCCTCGGCCTCGGTGGGTCTGTCCTACGGCGCGCACTCCAACCTCTGCGTCAATCAGATCCACAAGAACGGTAGCGAGGCGCAGAAGCAGAAGTACCTGCCCAAGCTGTGCTCCGGCGAGCATATCGGCGCTCTGGCCATGAGCGAGCCCAATGCCGGTTCCGACGTGGTGTCGATGAAGCTGCGCGCGGAAAAACGCGGCGACCGCTACGTGCTCAACGGCAACAAGATGTGGATCACCAACGGCCCGGACGCCCACACCTACGTGATCTACGCCAAGACCGACATCAACGCCGGCTCGCGCGGCATGACCGCCTTCATCGTCGAGCGCGACTTCAAGGGCTTCTCCCGCCACCAGAAGCTGGACAAGCTGGGCATGCGCGGCTCCAACACCTGCGAACTGGTGTTCGAGGACTGCGAAGTACCGGAAGAGAACATCTTAGGCGTCGAGGGCGGTGGCGTGCGCGTGCTGATGAGCGGCCTGGACTACGAGCGCACCGTGCTCTCCGGCGGCCCGACCGGGATCATGAGCGCCTGCATGGACGTGGTGCTGCCCTACGTGCATGAGCGCCAGCAGTTCAAGCAGTCCATCGGCGAATTTCAACTGGTGCAAGGCAAGCTCGCCGACATGTACGCCGGCATGAATGCCTCCAAGTCCTACCTGTACAACGTGGCCAAGGCCTGCGACCGCGGCGAGGAGTCGCGCAAGGACGCCGCCGCCGTGATCCTCTACACCGCCGAGATGGCCACCAGGATGGCCCTGGATACCATCCAGCTGCTGGGAGGCAACGGCTACACCAACGAATACCCGGCCGGCCGCCTGCTGCGTGACGCCAAGCTCTACGAGATCGGCGCCGGCACCAGCGAAATCCGCCGCATGCTGATCGGCCGCGAACTGTTCAACGAGACCAAGTGATACTCGGTCTGTTCCCTCTCCCACTTGTGGGAGAGGGGCTCTGAGTGGCCTGCACCACCCTCTCCCCCGGCCCCTCTCCCGCAAGCGGGCAGAGGGGGGATAAATCAAAATCGGAGCGCCACCGATGGCCATCCTGCATACCCAGATCAATACCCGCTCACCAGAGTTCACCACCAATCAGGCGGCCATGCTCGAGCAGGTGGGCGACCTACGCGCCCTGCTCGCCCGCATCCACGAAGGCGGCGGCGCCAAGGCGCAGGAGCGCCACACGTCGCGTGGCAAGCTGCTGCCGCGCGAACGCATCAATCGCCTGCTCGATCCCGGCTCGCCCTTTCTCGAGATCGGCCAGCTCGCCGCCCATGAGGTCTACGGCGAAGACGTGCCCGCCGCCGGGGTGATCGCAGGCATCGGTCGTGTCGAAGGTGTCGAGTGCATGATCGTGGCCAACGACGCCACGGTAAAAGGCGGCTCCTACTACCCGCTGACGGTGAAGAAACACCTGCGCGCCCAGGCCATCGCCCGCGAGAACCGCCTGCCCTGCATCTACCTGGTGGACTCCGGCGGCGCCAACCTGCCGCGTCAGGACGATGTGTTCCCGGATCGCGAGCATTTCGGCCGGATCTTCTTCAACCAGGCCAACATGAGCGCGCTGGGCATTCCGCAGATCGCCGTGGTCATGGGTTCATGCACTGCCGGTGGCGCCTACGTGCCGGCCATGAGTGACGAGACCATCATGGTGCGCGAACAGGCGACCATCTTCCTCGCCGGCCCGCCCCTGGTGAAGGCTGCCACCGGGGAGGTGGTGAGCGCCGAGGGACTGGGCGGGGCCGACGTGCACTGCAAGACCAGCGGTGTGGCCGACCACTATGCCGAGGACGACGAGCACGCCCTGGCCCTGGCCCGACGCAGCATCAGCAATTTGAACTGGCGCAAGCTCGGCCAACTCGACAGCCGCGCGCCCATCGCCCCGCGCTACCCGGCCGAGGAGCTGTACGGGGTGATCCCGGCCGACGCCAAGCAACCCTTCGATGTACGCGAGGTGATCGCACGTATCGTCGACGACTCGCAGTTGGATGAATTCAAGGCGCTGTTCGGCACCACCCTGGTGTGCGGCTTCGCCCGTATCAATGGCTACCCGGTGGCGATCCTGGCGAATAACGGCATCTTGTTTGCGGAATCGGCGCAGAAAGGCGCGCACTTCATCGAACTGGCCTGCCAGCGCGGCATTCCGCTGCTGTTCCTGCAGAACATCACCGGCTTCATGGTCGGCAAGAAGTACGAAGAAGGCGGTATCGCCAAGCACGGCGCCAAGCTGGTCACCGCCGTGGCCTGCGCCCAGGTGCCGAAGTTCACCGTGATCATCGGCGGCAGCTTCGGCGCCGGTAACTACGGTATGTGCGGCCGTGCCTACGACCCACGCTTCCTGTGGATGTGGCCCAACGCGCGGATCGGCGTGATGGGTGCGCAACAGGCTGCCGGCGTACTGGTGCAGGTCAAGCGCGAGCAGGCCGAGCGCGCCGGTCAGCATTATTCGGACGAGGACGAACAGCGCCTCAAGCAACCCATCGTCGAGCAGTACGAGAAGCAGGCGCATGCCTACTACTCCAGCGCGAGGCTGTGGGACGACGGTGTGATCGATCCGGCACAGACCCGCGACGTACTGGCCCTGGCCCTGTCCGCCAGCCTCAACGCACCGATCGAGCCGACCCGCTTTGGCGTGTTCCGTATGTAATCCGTGGGAGGGGCTTTAGCCGCGACAGCCACAGCAAAGCTCGCGGCTAAAGCCCCTCCCACCAGAGCCAGCGCATATTTCGAGCCCATTGCCATGACCGACTTCACCACCATACAGCTTGAGAAAGACCCACGCGGCTTCGCCACCTTGTGGCTGAACCGCCCGGAGAAAAACAACGCCTTCAACGCCGAGATGATCCGCGAGCTGATCCTCGCCCTCGATGCCGTCGGTGAAGACAAGAGCCTGCGTTTCCTCGTCCTGCGTGGCCGTGGCAAGCACTTTTCCGCTGGCGCCGACCTGGCCTGGATGCAGCAGGCCGCCGAGCTCGACTACAACGCCAACCTCAGCGACGCCCGCGAACTGGCCGAGCTGATGTACAACCTAGCCGCCCTGAAGATCCCCACCCTGGCCGTGGTGCAGGGCGCGGCCTTCGGCGGTGCGGTGGGCCTGGTCAGTTGCTGCGACATGGCCATCGGCGCCGAGGACAGCCTGTTCTCGCTGTCCGAGGTACGCATCGGCCTGGCCCCGGCGGTGATCAGCCCCTTTGTCGTACAGGCCATTGGAGAACGGGCGGCCAAGCGTTACGCGCTCACCGCCGAGCGCTTCGACGGCAAGCGTGCCCGCGAACTGGGCCTGCTCGCCGAGTGCTTTCCGATTGGTGAGCTGGACGCTCAGGTCGAAGCCTGGGTCGTCAATCTGCTACAGAACAGCCCGCAAGCCATGCGCGCCAGCAAGGATCTGCTGCGCGAAGTCGGCAGTGGCGAGCTGACCCCAGCCCTGCGCCGCTACACCGAAAACGCCATCGCCCGCCTGCGCGTCAGCGTCGAGGGCCAGGAAGGCCTGCGCGCCTTCCTGGAAAAACGCCAACCCGCCTGGCAGGAGCAATGATCATGATCGACACCCTGCTGGTCGCCAACCGTGGCGAGATCGCCTGCCGCGTGATGCGCACGGCCAAGGCCATGGGCATCCGTACCGTGGCCGTGCACAGCGCCATCGATGCCAATGCACGGCATGTGCGTGAAGCCGACATGGCGGTGAATCTCGGCGGCGCCAAGCCTGGCGAAAGCTACCTGCTGATCGACAAGATCATCGCCGCCGCCAAGACCAGCGGCGCGCAGGCCATTCACCCCGGCTACGGCTTTCTCTCGGAGAATGCCGGCTTCGCCCGCGCCATCGAACAAGCCGGATTGATCTTCCTCGGCCCGCCCGCCTCGGCCATCGAAGCCATGGGCAGCAAGTCGGCGGCCAAGTCGCTGATGGAGGCTGCCGGCGTGCCACTGGTACCGGGCTACCACGGTGACAAGCAGGATATCGACACCTTCCGCGAGGCCGCCAAACGCATCGGCTACCCAGTGCTGCTCAAGGCCGCTGCCGGCGGCGGTGGCAAAGGCATGAAGGTCGCCGAGTCGGAGGCGCAGCTCGCCGAAACGCTGGAGTCGGCGCAGCGCGAAGCGCAGTCGGCCTTCGGCGACTCGCGCATGCTGGTGGAAAAATACGTGCTCAAGCCGCGTCACGTGGAGATTCAGGTCTTCGCCGACCAGCACGGCAACTGCCTGTACCTCAACGAGCGCGACTGCTCGATCCAGCGGCGCCACCAGAAGGTGGTCGAGGAGGCGCCGGCGCCTGGCCTGAGCCCCGAGCTGCGCCGCGCCATGGGCGAAGCTGCGGTCAAGGCGGCGCAGGCCATTGGCTACGTCGGCGCCGGCACGGTGGAATTTCTGCTCGACGAGCGTGGCGACTTCTTCTTCATGGAGATGAACACCCGACTGCAGGTCGAGCACCCGGTCACCGAAGCCATCACCGGCCTCGACCTGGTGGCCTGGCAGATTCGCGTTGCTCGCGGCGAATCGCTGCCGATCACCCAACAGCAGGTGCCGCTCAACGGCCATGCGATCGAGGTGCGGTTGTACGCCGAAGACCCGGATCACGATTTTCTCCCCGCCACCGGCACCCTGGCCCTGTACCGCGAAGCCACCAGCGGTGACGGTCGGCGCATCGACAGCGGCGTGGCCGAGGGTGACAGCGTCTCGCCCTTCTACGACCCGATGCTGGGCAAGCTGATCGCCTGGGGCGAAAACCGCGAGCAGGCGCGCCTGCGCCTGTTGGCCATGCTCGGCGATACCCTGGTCGGCGGCGTGAAGACCAACCTGGCGTTCCTGCGTCGCATCCTCGCCCATCCGGCCTTCGCCGCATGCGAGCTGGATACGGGCTTTATCCCGCGCCATCAGCAGCAGTTGCTGCCCGCTCCGGGCGAGTTACCGGAGGCGTTCTGGCAACTGGCAGCCGATGCCTGGGTACAGAGCGAGGCGCCGCAAGAGCGCGACGATGATCCGCATTCGCCCTGGGCGACCCGCAGTGGCTGGCGCGCCGGCAGCAAAGCGGAAATCGAGCTGCACCTGAGCAGTCAGGGCGAGAGCCGCAAAGTGCGCGCGAGCAACCGGGCGTGCTTGCAGGGTGAAGCGCTGCTGGCGGAGATCGACGGCACGCGCCAGCGTCTACGCGCCATTCGCCGTGGCGAAACCCTCTACCTGCAATGGCGCGGTGAACTGCACGCGATCACCCGCTTCGACCCCATTGCCGCCGCAGAAGCCAGCCATGCCCAGCACGGTGGCTTGAGCGCGCCCATGAACGGCAGCATCGTCCGTGTACTGGTCGAACCCGGCCAGGCGGTCGAGGCCGGCGCAGCCCTGGTGGTACTGGAGGCGATGAAAATGGAACACAGCATTCGTGCGCCGGAAGCCGGGACGGTCAAGGCGCTTTACTGCCGCGAAGGGGAAATGGTCAGCGAAGGTGCGGTGCTGGTGGAGCTCGAACCCTAGGGCGGGCCAGGCGCCAATCTGTTTCAGCCCACCGATTCTACTCTGTGTAGGGCGGGTGCAACCCGCCAGATCGTGTTGGCGGGTTGCACCCGCCCTACGACTCACCGGATCACGGCGGACATAAAAAGCGATGTCCGCCCTACGCTCTACAGCCGAACACAAATGAGGACACCCTGATGAGCTTGCCCAAATCCGTACGCTTGGTCGAAGTCGGCCCGCGCGACGGCCTGCAGAACGAGAAGCAACCGATCAGCGTCGCCGACAAGGTACGCCTGGTGGACGATCTGACAGCAGCCGGTCTGAGCTATATCGAGGTAGGTAGCTTCGTCTCGCCCAAATGGGTGCCGCAGATGGCGGGCTCTGCCGAGGTGTTCGCCGGCATTCAGCGCCAGCCGGGCGTCTCCTACGCCGCCCTGACACCCAACCTGAAAGGCCTCGAAGCCGCGTTGGAGGCAAAGGTCGAGGAAGTGGCGGTGTTCGCCGCCGCCAGCGAGGCCTTCTCACAGAAGAACATCAACTGTTCCATCGCCGACAGCCTGCAGCGCTTCGTACCGCTGATGGAGGCGGCGAAGGCGGCGGATGTACGCGTACGCGGCTACGTGTCCTGTGTACTGGGCTGCCCCTACGATGGCGAAATCGCGCCCGAGCAGGTCGCCAGCGTCGCCCGTGAGCTTTACGCCATGGGCTGCTACGAGGTGTCGCTGGGCGATACCATCGGCACCGGCACCGCTGGCAAGACGCGCTCGATGCTTGAGGTGGTCGCTCGCGACATCCCGCGCGACAGGCTCGCCGGGCATTTCCACGACACCTATGGCCAGGCCCTGGCCAACATCTACGCCAGCCTGCTCGAAGGCATCAGTGTGTTCGACAGCTCGGTGGCCGGCCTGGGCGGCTGTCCCTACGCCAAGGGCGCCACCGGCAACGTGGCCAGCGAAGACGTGCTCTACCTGCTGCAGGGCCTGGGCATCGAGACTGGCGTGGAGATCGACAAACTGATCGCTGCAGGACAACGCATCTGCAACGTGCTGGGCAAGGCCAACGGCTCGCGGGTCGCGCGTGCTCGCCTGAGCCAATAGATGTCATCGCCTTCTGCACTGTAGGAGCGGATTCATCCGCGATTTTCGCGGCTAAAGCCGCTCCTACAAGGGGCTGCAGCGTATCGCCCCGTCGTTTTATCCAGAGTTTCGGAGCCGATGAGAAAGTCGGTGCGATAGCAGCAAAGGTCGTCTGAGTTAAAGGTCAAATGCCCCGAACGCACTAAGCTGAAGCCCAGGGACAAGAACGACGAGGACTGACCATGCAGCAACCTCTGTGGACGCCTTCCGCCGAGCGTATCGCCGCCAGCCGAATGGATGCCTTCCGCCGTTTCATCAACGACCGCCATGCCCTGCACCTGGCCGACTACCCTGCCCTGCATGCCTGGAGCGTCGAGCAACGCGAAGCCTTCTGGCAGGCCATCGTCGACTACTTCGACATTCGTTTCCACGCGCCCGCCGAACGTGTACTGCGCGAAGGCCCGGCGATGCCGGATGCGCAGTGGTTTCCCGGCGCCACCCTGAATTTTGCCGAGCATCTGCTGCGCCGCCGTGACGGTCATCCAGCGCTGGTGGCCATCGGCGAAGATGGCAGTCGCGAACAGCTCAGCCATGCGCAACTGGCTGCCCATGTCGCCGGGCTGCAACGCGCCCTGCAAAACTCGGGCGTGGGCATCGGTGATCGGGTGGCTGCATTCATGCCCAACACCTGGCAGACCGTGGTGGGCATGCTCGCCACCGCCAGCCTCGGCGCCACCTGGTCGAGCTGCTCGCCGGATTTCGGCACCCAGGGGGTCATCGATCGTTTCGGCCAGATCGAACCCAAGGTGCTGATCGCTGCTGCTGGTTATCGCTATGCCGGCAAGCAAATCGACCTGACCGACAAGCTGAACGAAATCCTCCCGCAACTGCCCAGCCTGGAACGGCTGGTTATCGTGCCCTACTCACGCGACGAGGCCAGCCCTACTGATTACAAGTCAGTTGCCCGGACGACCCTCTGGCAGGATTTCTACCAACCCGGCGGCGCGCCGCAGTTCACGCCAGTGCCCTTCGACCAACCGCTGTATATCCTCTACTCCAGCGGCACCACCGGCGTGCCCAAGTGCATCGTCCACGGTGTCGGCGGCACCCTGCTGCAACACGTCAAGGAGCTGGGCCTGCATACCGACCTTGGGCCCGACGACACCCTGTTCTACTACACAACCTGCGGCTGGATGATGTGGAACTGGCTGATTTCCGGCCTGGCCCTGGGCGCCACGCTGGTGCTCTACGACGGCTCGCCCTTCCATCCCGAACCTGCCCGCCTGATCGATCTGATCGACGCCGAGGACATCTCCATCTTCGGCACCAGCGCCAAATTCATCGCCGCACTGGAGAAAGCCGGCGTCATACCTCGTGAAAGCCACAAGCTGAGCAGGCTCAAGGCCATTCTTTCCACCGGCTCGCCGCTGGCCCACGAGAGCTTCGAGTACATCTACCGCGACGTGAAACGTGACCTGTGCCTGTCGTCGATTTCCGGCGGCACCGACATCGTCTCCTGTTTCGCCCTGGGCAACCCGACCCTGCCAGTCTGGCGCGGTGAACTGCAGTGCAAGGGCCTGGGCATGGACGTGCAGGTGTGGAACGACAATGGCCAGGCGGTGACAGGGGAAAAAGGTGAACTGGTCTGCGCCAGGCACTTTCCTTCAATACCCGTGGGCTTCTGGAACGACGCAGACGGCGAGAAATTCCGCGCTGCCTATTTCGCCACGTTCCCCGGCGTCTGGGCCCACGGCGATTATGCCGAGGAAACCGCTCATGGCGGCCTGGTCATCCACGGCCGCTCCGACGCCGTGCTCAACCCGGGCGGCGTACGCATCGGCACCGCAGAGATCTATCGCCAGGTGGAAAAGGTGCCGCAGGTGCTGGAGTCCATCGTCATTGGCCAGGATTGGCAGGGCGATGTGCGCGTGGTGCTGTTCGTACGTCTGCGTGATGGCGTGACGCTGGACGACAACCTGCGCGAAGAGATTCGCCGAGTGATCCGCACCAACACCACGCCGCGACACGTGCCGGCGAAAATCATCCAGGTCGCCGATATCCCGCGCACCCTCAGCGGCAAGATCGTCGAGCTCGCAGTACGCAACGTCGTTCACGGCCGCCCGGTGAAGAACACCGATGCCTTGGCAAACCCACAAGCGCTGGAGCTGTATCGCAGCCTGGCAGAGCTGCGAAGCGAGCTGTAGCCATAAGCCACTAGCCAGAAAAATCATTATACTGGCGCCATTTTTTCGTCTTCACAGCAGCTGAGTCCTGGCCAAGGCCTCCTCGGCAAATGGCAAGGTGGCGACATGAACATCATCCAGCGCAACAACGTTCAACGCTTGAGAGCGGAAACGGCCGATGCTCCAACGCTCATCTATGGCCACGGCTTCGGTTGCAATCAGGAGATGTGGAGCAAGGTCACGCCAGCCTTCAGCCAGCACTGGCACCAGGTGCTGTTTGACTATGTCGGCAGCGGCCGCTCCGATGCCAGCGCCTTCCACCCTGTCCGCTATACCCAGCTGGAGGGCTACGTGGAGGACCTTCTGGAAGTATGCGACGCGCTCGAACTCTCAGGTGATCTGACCTTCGTCGGCCACTCGATCAGTTGCAGCGTCGGCATTCTTGCTGCCATCAAGCGGCCCGAGCTGTTCTCCCGGCTGATTCTTCTCGGCCCCTCCCCCTGTTTTCTCAACGATCCGCCCGACTATCGCGGTGGGTTCGAACGCAGTGACCTGGAGGGACTGCTGGAGCTGATGGCCCATAACTATCTGGGCTGGGCCCAGCAGTTCGCACCACTGGTATCGGCCGACGAGACTCCCGCAGTCACCCGGCAGCTCTCCGACAGCTTCTGCTCGACCGACCCAATCATGGCCCATGCCTTCGCTCAAGCCACCTTCTTCTCCGATATCCGCCCGGCGCTAGAGTCGTGCCCGTCGCCCAGCCTGATCCTGCACCACCAGCGTGATGCACTGGTTCCGACATCAGTTGCCGACTATCTGCATACCGCACTCACGGGCAGCACCCTGGAAACGCTGGACGTCAGCGGTCATTGCGCGCACATGAGTCATCCTGAACTGGTGAGCGCCGCCATGCATCGCTACCTGCAGGGAGCACGCACACGTGCTCTATCTTGATCGCCTACCCGGCCCGGTACTGGTCACTGACTGCAACGGCCGAATCAAGCACTCCAATTGCGATTTCAAGCACCTGGCAGGTGCGGGCGCGGCCGAAGGCATGGACCAGTTCTTTCCGCCGGCCAGTCGCATCTTCCTGCAAACCTACGCCTGGCCCCTGTTGCTGCGCAACGGCGAGTTCAGTGAGCTTTACCTGCAACTGCAATCAGAAAACGGCCAGGCAATACCCGTCATGGCAAACGCACGCATCAGCGAAGTCGATGGCGCGCCGGAGGTCATCTGGCTGTTCTTCGTCGCCAAGGATCGCCAACGTTTCGAAGCAGAGCTGCTCAAGGCTCGCGAACAGGCGCAGGAAAGCGCAGCACAACTGGCCAAGGCCAACCTGGCGCTGCAGAGCGCCTACGCCCAGTTGGCCAACTACACGGTAGAAATTCAGAGTGAAGCCGAGCAGCTTGTACAACTGAGCCATACCGACCCCCTCACTGCGTTGAGTAATCGCAGGGCGCTGTCAGTGCACGTCGAACAGTGGCTCGGCAGCGTCAGCGACATGGCTTGCGGCAGCCTCCTTCTGATCGATATCGATCACTTCAAACAGATCAATGATCGCTTCGGCCACGCCGAGGGCGATCGCGTTCTGGTGGATATGGCGCAACGTCTTCTGGCCAGCGTACGCAGTGGCGACAGCGTGGTGCGCTACGGCGGCGAAGAGTTCGCGATATGGCTGCCCAACGCCGATCTCGCCGAAGCCAGCGACATCGCCGAGCGCGTGCATGATCAGATCAAGGCACTTGAGGTCGCCAACGAAGCGGTCACGGTAAGCATCGGCATAGCCAGTCTGAAACCCTGCGAACGCTACCTGGAGCGCCTGCTCGCGGTAGCCGACAAGGCCCTCTACACCGCGAAAGCACAGGGCAGGAACCGCAGCATTCGGCACGAGTAGCTGCGTGCGCCAGAACGCCCGCCGCCCAAATGCCCTCTATACTTCTGCCACAGTGACAGCGGAAAGCTCCCAGTGCCCAACCCCCTCTGCCTGCTCGTTGCCCTGCTCATTGCTGGAGCTGCAACGGCCGATGAGCCAGTCAAGCTGTACATGCCGGACGCACCACCCCTGACGTTGCATCATTACGAGGGCGGCCACGGCATGGCAGGTGACGTGGTACTGGCCGCGCTGGCCAGGATCGGCAAACTCACCGACATCGTCGCCGAACCCTGGCCAAGAGCCCAGATCAGCGTATCCAGGGGCAGGAACATGCTGATCATTCCCCTGTCGCGCACGCCCGAGCGCGAGGAGCTATATACCTGGATTGCCTCGATCATGGAGCTGGAGCGCGCCTTCTTCAGCCTCGACGAACCCGTCGAGAACTTCGCCCAGGCCCGAGAGCGCTATCGCCGCATAGGTGTCGGTCTGGGCACGGCGCAAGTGGGCATCCTGCAGCGTGAAGGCTTCAGCGACGAGCAGATCGTGCAACTCAAGCTGGGCGAAAACCCGACCCATCTGCTCAGCCTTGGACGTATCGACGCCTGGTTCACCGGGGTGCCGGAGGCGCTGTACATCTGGGAAAGCTCGGCCTATCGCGAGCAGAATCTGCGCAGGAGCCCGACCCTGGCCAGTACCGGCCTGTATCTGGGCTGCTCGAAGGACTGCGACGGGGATCTGGTCGCACAGCTGCGCGCCGCCATCAGCGAACTGGAACAGGAGGGTGTCAGCCAGCGGCTGCGTCAGGCCTATCTGCCGCTGCAGCCCGACCCCTAGGCTCTGTACGAAAAATGCCTGCGCTCGGTGATGCTGCGTTAAAAACAGGCTCAGAATGCTCATATACAGCACGTAAACTCGAATGCGAGCCCAGTCCGTTCTTCGCCTGTTTTTGCCTTGCCTGACCTTCGCTCGGCGACTTTTCGTACAGACCCTAAATCCCCTGCCGCCCCGGGTCTTCCGGCGGTTGCTCCTGCTCGATATCCTCCAGTTTCAGCTCCAGCCCCCAGTCACCTGCGGCAGCGGCTTTCGGTGCAGGAGCCGGCGCTACCACCGGCGCAGCGGCGGCGGGTGCAGGCTTGGCATTGGCCGGATTGTCGCGATGGAGCTTGAGCTTCAGGCGCACGTTGTTCGCCGAGTCAGCGTTCTTCACCGCCTCCTCTTCGTCGATCGCACCTTCGTGCACCAGGTCGATCAGCGCCTGATCGAAGGTCTGCATGCCGAGGTTCTTGGATTTCTCCATGATTTCCTTGAGCTCGGAAAACTCGTTGCGCTTGATCAGATCGCGCACCGTCGGCGTACCCAGCATCACCTCCACCGCGGCGCGGCGCTTGCCGTCGACGGTCTTGACCAGACGCTGCGAAACGAATGCCTTGAGGTTGTTGCCGAGGTCGTTGAGCAACTGCGGGCGGCGGTCTTCCGGAAAGAAGTTGATGATGCGATCCAGCGCCTGGTTGGCGTTGTTGGCATGCAATGTGGAAATCGCCAGGTGCCCGGTATCGGCAAAGGCCAGGGCATGCTCCATGGTCTCGCGGTCGCGGATCTCGCCGATCAGAATCACGTCCGGCGCCTGGCGCAGGGTGTTCTTCAGCGCGGCATGGAAGCTGCGGGTGTCCACGCCCACCTCACGCTGGTTGATGATCGATTTCTTGTGCCGGTGCACGTACTCCACCGGGTCTTCGATGGTGATGATATGGCCGCCGCTGTTGCGGTTGCGGTAGTCGATCAGCGCCGCCAGGGAAGTCGACTTGCCCGAGCCGGTACCGCCGACGAACAGCACCAGGCCGCGTTTTTCCATCACCGTGCCGAGCAGCACTTCGGGCAGTTTGAGGTCTTCGAAGCGCGGAATATCCAGCTTGATGTTGCGCGCGACGATGGACACCTCGTTGCGCTGCTTGAAGATATTGATGCGAAAACGCCCCACACCGGCCAACGATATCGCCAGGTTCATCTCCAGTTCGCGCTCGAATTCCTCACGCTGGGCACCGTCCATGATCGAATCGGCAATGGCCGCCACATCGCCCGCCTTCATCGGCTCCTGGCTCAGCGCCTTGAGCACGCCATTGAACTTCGCGCAGGGCGGCGCGCCGGTAGACAGATAGAGATCGGAACCATCCTGAGTGGACAGGATTTTCAGCATTGCTTGGAGATCCATGGCGGCGTTTCCGTGAGCGCGATTGAAATACCATAGGCCATGATTCATCCGCGCCGCGGACAACACACAACCCATAAAATTGACGCCATTCTGCTGGCGCAATGAATGCTGGCACAATAGCGCCCTGACAGATTTGAGGAACCCATCAATGGCAAAGGCAATGGCCCGCCACATCCTGGTCAAGACCGAAGCGGAAGCCGCCGCGCTGAAGAAGCGCATTGCCGCCGGCGAAGCCTTCGATGTGCTGGCACGCAAGCACTCCACCTGCCCCTCCGGCAAGAAAGGTGGCGACCTCGGTGAAGTAAGGCCCGGGCAGATGGTGCGTGCGGTGGATCAGGTGATCTTCAAGAAGGCGCTGCGTGAAGTACACGGCCCGGTGAAAACCCAGTTCGGCTATCACCTGATCCAGGTGTTCTATCGCGACTGAGCCCTGCTCAGGCGCCTGGCTCACTCATGAACTCGATGATCTTGCTTCTGAGCCAACGCTCGGCAGGGTCGTTGTCGGTCACCCCGCTCCAGACCATCGACAGATCCGAATTGACCAGCTCGAATGGCGGGTCATCGGCACGCAGGCGGGTCCCTTCGATCAATGCTGCCGCGGCGAAATCCGGTACCGTGGCGAGCATTTCCGTACCAGCGATGATCGAGCGCAAGCCACTGAACTGCGGCACCGCCAGCACCACGCGACGCGAGCGATCCAGACGCGCCAGGTCGTTGTCGATGTTGCCGCACAGATCCCCCGAGAACGACACCAGCGCATGCGGACGCGAGCAGTACTCGTCCAGCGTCAGCGCGCCAGGGCGGTCATCGCCGCGCAGCACCTTGACCTTCATCTCGCGCAGCTTGCGCCGCTTGGCGTTGGCCGGCAGCTCGGTGGTGTAGCTGACGCCAACGGAGATTTCCCCCGAGGCCAACATCGATGACATCAACAGGAAGTTGACCCGCCGCACCACGATCACTACCTCCGGCGCCTCTTCGCGAATCTGCTTGAGCAAGGCCGGGAACAGGCCGAACTCGGCATCATCGGACAGACCGATGCGGAAGGTGTCGCGGTTGCTGGCCGGGTTGAACTCGCGAGCACGACTGACTGCACCCGAAATGGTGTCCATGGCCGGCTGCAGCTCCTTGAGAATCGCCAGCGCTCGCGCCGTCGGTTCAAAACCACGACCATTACGCACCAGCAGCGGATCGTCGAACAGATCACGCAGCCGGGCCAGCGCCGCACTGACTGCCGGCTGGCCGAGGAAGAGTTTCTCGGCGGCACGGGTCAGGTTCTTCTCGAACATCAGGATTTCGAAGATCACCAGCAGATTCAGGTCGACGCGGCGCAGGTCGTTGCGATTCATCCAGGGGGCCTCGGGGCACAGGTTTATTGGCGCATTAAAGCAGCAACTCCCGTGCCCACATAACCCGATCAGAGCCCCAGTTCGGAGAGCCCTGGATGATCGTCAGGACGACGCCCCTGAGGCCAGCGGAACTTGCGCTCGGACTCCAGGATCGGCAAGTCATTGATACAGGCATAACGATTGATCATCAGGCCGTCGGCACCGAACTCCCAGTTTTCATTGCCGTAGGAGCGAAACCAGTTACCCGAGTCGTCGCGCCACTCATAGGCGTAACGCACCGCGATGCGGTTGTCGGTGAACGCCCAGAGTTCCTTGATCAGGCGGTACTCCAGCTCCTTGGCCCACTTGCGCTCGAGAAATGCACGCGCCTGATCGCGACCATTGGCGAACTCAGCGCGGTTACGCCAGCGCGTATCTAGGCTGTAGGCCAGCGCGACCTTGGCTGCATCGCGGCTGTTCCAGCCATCCTCGGCCAGGCGCACTTTCTCGATGGCGCTCTCGCGAGTGAACGGCGGCAACGGAGGACGAACTTCAGTATTTGACGACATGACGGCACCTCAGGCTTGCGGGGGATTGAGCCCATTGCTGGGCGACAGGGTTTGTAGGAGCAGTTGCGCAGTGCGACCAGCAGTGTCGGCCGCGTCGACCTGGCCGGTGACCATGGCGACGGCCGTTGCGCCATCGATCAGCAGGAGAAACTGCCTGGCCATTTCCTCGGGATCGGCAAAGCCGCTGGCCGTGGTCAGTTCGTTCAGATACGCCAACAGACGTTGTTTGTGCAGCAACGCGACGGCGCGGATCTCGCTGTCGGGATCACCAACCTCCCCCGCCGCATTGATGAAGGCACAGCCATGGAAGTCAGGTGCCGAGAACCAACTGCGCAGCAGTGGGAACACGGCCAGTAGCCGCTCGCTCGGCGATCCCGCAGAAGTGCCGGCGATGAACCATTGCATCCAGCGCTCATCACGCGCGCGCAACGCGGCAGCGATCAGCGCTTCCTTGGTCGGATAGAGGCGATAGATGCTTTTGCGCGCTACACCCGAGGCCTTGACGATGGCGTCCATGCCGGTGGCGTTGATACCGCCGGCATAAACCAGGCTTTCGGTGGCTTGCAGCAAACGGTTCTGTAGAGAGGCGTCTTCGAGCATGGTTCAAACCATAGAGAATGATCGTTCTCCACAATGTAGAACGATCATTCTCTAGAGTCAACTCAATTCTCGAAACACAGGATCAACGGCATCTCGACCAGGCTTCTGCTGAGATCCGCGACACCTGGTCCGATGCCGACCGCGCCGGTTCCAGGGGTGGATCCAGTCACAGGGCTATGACTCAATGCCGCGGCAACACTGGCGCATGCTCGGCCATCAGCGCCACCACCCAGTCGATGAATACCCGCAGCTTGGCGCTGACATGGCGGTTCGGCGGGAAAGCCAGGTACATCGGCATCGGTTTCATCTGCCAATCCTCGAACAGACGCACCAGTTCACCGCTAGCCAGGTGTGGTTTGGCCATGTAATGCGGCAGCCAGAGCATGCCCAGGCCCGCCAGCCCCGCAGCCAGATAGGCGTTGCCATCGTCGACCGTCAGCAGCGGGCGGCCATGGGCCTCGATGCGTTCTTCACCCCGCTGCATCGCATAGGGCAAGGCCTTGCCGGTGCGCGACCAGAGAAAACCCACGGTGTGATGACCAGCCGCCTCCAGCTCGCGCGGATGCATCGGCGTGCCGGCGCGTCGCAGATAACCCGGCGTCGCATATATGCCGAGTTGCAGATCACCGACATGCCGCGCGATCAGCGATTGATCGGTGATCTCACCGCCGCGCACCACGCAGTCGACGTTCTCACCGATGATGTCGATGAGACGGTCGCTCACGCCCATGGTCAGCTGGATTTCCGGATAGCGCGCATAGAAAGCCGGCAAGGCCGGAATCAGCAGCATGCGTGCGAAGGGGCTGGGCACGTCCACGCGCAGGCGGCCGCGTGGCGCCATCGACGCGCTGGACAGGCTGGTCTCGGCATCGTCGATATCCGCCAGCAGACGCACCACACGCTCGTAGTAGGCCGCCCCGTCAGCGGTGACGTTGACCTTGCGCGTGGTGCGGTTGAGCAGGCGCACGCGCAGCCGTGCCTCCAGCTGCTGCACGAGCTGGGTCACGCTGGTCTTGCTCATGTGCAGGGTGGCGGCTGCCTTGGTGAAACTGCCGGTTTCCACCACACGGGCGAAGGCCTGCATCGCATCGAAACGATCCATTTCACGTCTCTCTTAAGCTCATGATTGTTTGGATTCTACAAACAGTCATGACCAGAGTTGCTCGTTTATCCAGCCCGACCGTGTTTTTAAAGTGATTCCATCGTTAACAGCGGGCCGTAGTGGCCCAGATGGAGGCAACAATGAGCAGCAAACGTGATGTGGTTTTCCCGGCCGACCGCCATGACCTGTACGAACTTCATCGCTATTCGCCAGCGATTCGTTCCAACGGTTTTCTGTTCGTATCCGGCCAGGTCGGCAGCCGCAAGGACGGCTCGCCCGAGCCTGATCTGAAGGAACAGGTGCGCCTGGCCTTCACCAACCTCAATGCGATCCTCGCGGAGGCTGGCAGCAGCTTCGAAGACGTGGTCGACACCACTATTTTCATGGTCAACCCGCACGCCGAATTCGAAACCATCTGGGAAGTGGCTGCCGATTATTGGGGCGAAGCACCCTACCCGACGGTGACCGCTATCGGTGTCACCTGGCTGTCTGGCTTCGACTTCGAGATCAAGGTGATCGCCAAGCTGCCGGAATGAGCAGCGGTTGCGCCCCTGCAGACGAGGGGCGCGGCATGAGGTTCAGAGGTGAGTGAAGACGCGCTCGGCTGGCAGACGCGACTTCGGCAGCTCCGCATTGAAATCGCTGTCGCTGTGATACCCCAGCGCTACCGCGACCATGCTGCTCAGCCCCTGAGCGGCCAGCCCCAGCTCCTCATCCAGCGCCTCGCGGTCGATGCCCTCCATCGGCGTGGCATCCACGCCTTTGGCGGCTGCGCCCAGAAGCAAGGTGCCCAGCGCCAGATAGGCCTGTTTCTCCGCCCAGTGCGGGATGTCGCCAAGGCCACGGTGCAATTCGACATAGCTGCTGCGGGTGTTGTGTTGAGTGGTGCGCGCCGCGTCATCGCGGAAACGGCCATCGGCGGCTTCCTGCTGCAGCACATCGGCCAGGTAAGCATCGTCGAGGTCACGGCGGGCGCAGATCAGGATCACGTGCGAAGCATTCAAAATCTTCGACTGGTTATAGGCGAAGCCACCCTGAGCGCCCTTGGCCAGGCGCGCCTTGCCTTCTGCAGTGCTCGCTACGACGAAGTGCCAGGGCTGCGAGTTGACCGAAGACGGCGACAGGCGCAGCAACTCCAGCAGCTCGTCGATGATCGCCTGATCCACCTGGCGGCTGGCATCGTAAGCCTTGGTGGTGTAACGCTGACGCGCGAAAGAAACGGGGCTCATGAACACTCTCCTGATCGGTAGATGACGCGAAATGGACGCCAGTCTGCAGCATGCCTGTGTATGAAAAAAGCAGGCAAAGCCGCTAGGAGTTTCAAAGCAAAGATGAAAATGCTGGCATCAGCCCTCTAGCGAGCCACGCCAGCGCTCTGCAAACACTCGATAAAACCCGCCACGGCCGCCGAACGGCTGACCTTGGGATATAGCGCGCCGATCTCGCGATGAATTGCCGTCGGGCCGAGCGCGATGACGCGAACGCTCACCGGCAGCGGCAGGATGGTTTCCGTCAACGGCACCACGGCCACGCCAAGGCCGCTCTCGACCATCGACAGCATCGCCTGGATATCGTCGACCTCGATCCACTCCTGCAACGTTAAAGAGTGGTCGCGTAGAAAGCGCTCCACCTGGCGACCACCGAAGGAGGAGCGGCTATAGCGGATAAAGGGCTGCTCGCGAATCAGCGCCAGCCAGTCATCGCCCGCCACGTTGCTGGCCGCAAGCAGCACGTAGCTCTCGCATGCCAGTGGCGTCCACTCCAGTTCGCGCGGCGGTTCGAACGCCGGACGAATGAGGATCGCCAGATCGAGTTCTCCCGCTTCGACTCGGTCCATCAACTGCAGTGAAACGCCAGGCGACAGATTCACCCGGCAGTTGGCAAAGCGCTGACGGAACGGCACCAGCGCGCGCGTGAGGATGGTCGCATGCACCGAGGCGATCGCGCCGATCTCCAGCGGTTTGGCCCACTCCTCGTCCTGAGTCGGCTCGCCCAAGGCATCGAAATCGGCGACCAGCGCCTCGGCACGCGCCAACGTCCGCAGCCCTGCAGCATTCAGCGTGGCCGAGCGACCGGTGCGATCGAACAGAGCGAAACCCAGGCTTTCCTCCAGGCGGCGCATATGGCCACTGACGGCCGCCTGGGTCAGGCCGATGCGCTCACCAGCGGCGCTGAAGGTGCCATAGCGCGCCACCGCTATCAGCGTGCGCAGCTCGATGATCATGGCGATTGATAAGATTCTGTTTTGCTCATGATCAGAACATATAGTTTTTTAAGAGGCTTGTCGCCGAATACGATGATTCCACTCACCAACGAGGGAACCCCCGATGACCGCACTATGCCCGTTCCACCTGGCCTTTCCGGTTGACGACCTGGCCGCCGCTCGCGACTTCTACGGCAATCTGCTCGGTTGCAGCGAAGGTCGCAGCTCGTCAGAGTGGATCGACTTCAATTTCTACGGGCACCAGATCGTCGCCCACCTGGCGCCTGACGAAGCAGGCGCAGTACCGGCCAACGCGGTCGATGGCCACGGCGTGCCGGTGCGCCACTTCGGCGTCGTCCTGCCGATGCATGACTGGCAGGTCGCTGCCGATAAACTCACCGCCGCCGGTGTCGAGTTCATCATCAAGCCCTATATCCGCTTCAAGGGCGAGCCGGGCGAACAGGCGACGATGTTCTTCAAGGACCCGAGCGGCAACGCCGTCGAAATGAAGGCCTTCGCCGACATCAACAACCTGTTCGCCCGCTGACAGCGAAAGGAACGCCCCATGCAAACGCTCAAGGTTGCAATCGCCGGTTTTGGCGGTGTCGGCCGCGCCACGGCCAACCTGCTGCTGCAACGTCGCGACCGCTATCGCCAGGTCTATGGCGTGGACGTGCGGCTGGTTGCCGTCTGTGGCTCACGCGCCGGCCTGACCGATGCCAATGGCCTGCAGGCCAACCAGCTGGACGCCCTGCAGCCCGGTCTGTCGGGGCCGGATTTCATCGCGGCGAGCGATGCTGAGGTGCTGATCGAGGCCGGCCCCAGTGATTTTCGCAACGGCGGGCCGGGCCTGGACTACCTCTGTGCGGCGCTGTCCGCCGGGCGCGACTGCATCGCCATCTCCAAGGGCGCACTGGTGCATAGCGGGCCGCGTCTGCGCGAACTGGCGCGCGCCTCCGGAGCACTGCTGAAACTCAGTGGTGCAGCCGCGGCCGCCCTGCCCACGCTCGACCTGCTCGAACACAGCCTGGCCGGCTGCAAGGTGCTCAGCGTCGAGGGCATTCTCAATGCCACCACCAACTACCTGCTCGATGCCATGCGCACCCAAGGGCTTGGTTTCGATGCGGCACTGCGTGAGGCCCAGGCCGGTGGCTTCGCCGAAGCGGATACGCGCAACGACACCGAAGGCTGGGACACCGCCTGCAAACTCCTGCTGCTGGCCAACTTCGGCCTTGGCGCCAGGCTGACGATGGCGGACCTGGAAGTCGAAGGCATCCACTCGGTCACCGAGCAGCGTATCGACGCCTGGAAGTCGCAGGGCCTGGTGCCCCGGCTGGTCGGCAGCCTCACCTACGTGGACGGCGCGATCCGCGCCAGCGTCGGTATCAAGACCTACGCACTGTCCGACCCCTTTGCCCTGGTAAGTGGCAAGAACAAGGCGATCCGCATCAACAGCGACGCCATGGGCGAGACGCTCGCCATCGGCGGCGGCGCTGAACCCCTCGCCACCGCAGCCGCTGCACTGAAGGACCTCGAACACATTCTCCAGGCCAGGGGGCGCTCCCCCCTCCTTTATTGACGGACATCGCGCATGACCCCACGCACCCTGCAAGCCATCCGCCACGTCGGTTTCGAGGATCTCGGCAGCTTCGAGGCGCCGCTGCGCGCTGCCGGCTACCAGATCGAGTACATCGACGCTGCGGAACGTGACCTCAGTCAACTCGACCCGCTCGCAGCAGACCTGCTGGTGGTGCTCGGCGGCCCTATCGGCGTCTATGACCACGACAGCTATCCGCTCGTCTCCGATGAACTGGCACTGCTGCGCGCGCGCCTGGCAGCCGATAAGCCTACGCTGGGTATCTGCCTGGGTGCGCAGTTGATGGCCGCAGTATTGGGCTCCACGGTCTATCCAGGGCCAGCCAAGGAAATCGGCTGGTCGACGCTGGAGCTGGCAGCCTCCGACTATCAGCCACTTGCCGCCCTGCGCGATATCGCCGTGCTGCATTGGCACGGCGACACCTTCGACCTGCCGGAAGGCTGCACCCTGCTCGCCTCGACCTCGCTGTGCCGCCAGCAGGCCTTCGCTCGCGGGCATAACGTGCTGGGCCTGCAATTTCACCCGGAAGTACGCGGCGACCGCTTCGAACATTGGCTGCTGGGCCATGCCAGCGAACTGGCCAGCTCGGGCATCGATCCCGTCACCCTGCGCCACGACGCCAAGCGCCATGCCAGCGCCCTTGAGCACGCGGGCGCCATCATGCTTGGCGAGTGGCTGGCCAAGCTTAAGCACTGAGCACAGCAGCAGGCCCGAGCCTCATGACAAGGCTCGGGCACCACCGGCTCATTAAGCGCCGGCACCCTGTAAACACTTCGTAAATGCGATGGATTTTCATTAACCCACCTAGTAAAAGATAGCTTGCTTTCGATCCTGCCTGGAGCAGCGCTTGCCGCTGCTCGTTTCGCCCCGGAGTCCAGCATGTCTATCCGCTCTCACCTGCAACGTACAGCGCTAGCGATTACCACGTCGCTGCTGCTTGCCCTGCCCCTGCAAGCCAGCGAACGCACGCTGGACAGTGCCAATGGCCCGCTGAAACTCAGCGGCACGCCACAGCGCGTGGTGGCACTGGGCGACAGCGCCCTGGATGCGGCGCTGTCACTCGGCATACAACCGGTCGGCACTCTGGCAAGTCGCGGCGGCGACGACGTGCCGGACTACCTCAAGACCAAGGCGAACAAGATCACCCTGGTGGGCAGCGTACGCGAGCCCAACCTGGAGGCCATCCTGCGCCTGCAGCCGGATCTGGTATTGGCCTCCAGCGATTTGTCACGCGACCTGTACGCCAAACTGAGCCTGATGGTGCCCACCGTGGTACCCGCCGGCAACTCCTTTCAGGACTGGCGCGAAACCTACATGACCTACGCCCAGGCCCTCGGCAAACAGGAAGAAGGCCAGCAACGCCTTGCCGAGATCGAGAAACGCAGCGCCGAACTGCGCCAGCGTCTGCCGCAGGGCCAGGCAGTCAGCGTGGTGCGCTGGAACCCCCAGGGGCCGGTGATCATGTCCAGCCACCTGTTCGTTGGCCAGTTGCTGAGCGATCTCGGCCTGCGCGCCAACGAGCTGGCCGCAGCCCAGGCGCAGAAGCCGCACAGCGACGTGCTGAGTCTGGAGAACCTGTCACGCATCAATGCCGACTGGATATTCCTCGCCACGCTCAACCCGGATGGTCGCAAGGCCCTGGAAGACGCGCGTAAGCAGCCTGCCTTCACTCGCCTGTCAGCCGTCGCCGACGGTCATGCGGTGACCGTCGACGGCCAGATCTGGAGCAGCAGCTCCGGTTACCTGGCGGCTCAACAGGTACTCGATGACGTGGAGAAGGCTCTGCTCGACTGATGCTCGCTGCACGCCTTTCCGTCCCTCAGGCGCTGAGCTACGCGGCTGTGTGCCTGTTGCTTTTGTGCGTCGCCAGCCTGCTGTTGGGCGCGGGTGACATCGGCATCCTGCCCAGCCTCCAAGCCCTGCTCGGCGGCAGCGATGAGGATGCTCGCTTCATCGTCTTCGAATTGCGCTGGGTGCGTACCGAACTGGCCCTGTTCGTCGGCCTCGCCCTGGGCGCGGCCGGTGTGCTGCTGCAAGCGGTGACGCGCAACCCGCTGGCCGAACCCGGGCTACTCGGGGTCAGCGCCGGTGCCTCGTTCGCCGTGGTGCTGGCGATCAACCTGGGCGCCTCGGCTGCCAGCCTGCATCTGGGCGTGGCGATGCTCGGCGCGCTCGTCGGTTGCGTGCTGGTCCTGCTGGTCACGCGCATGCGTGGCGTCGGTGACGACCCCGTGCGCCTGGTGCTGGCCGGCGCCGCTTTCTCCGGCATGCTCGGTGCACTGAGCAGCCTGCTGCTGTTATGGGATCAGCGTACCGCCGATGAAATGCGTTTCTGGGTGATCGGCGCCCTGGCGGGTCGCCCGCTGGACACGATCGACTGGAGCCTGCCCGGACTGATCGGCGGACTGTTGGTGGCGCTGCTGGTGGTGCGTCCGCTGGCTGCACTGGCGCTGGGCGAGCGCGTCGCCAGCGGCCTCGGTCACCATCCGCAACTGACGCGCCTGGGCACTCTGCTTGCTGTCGCAATCCTGGTCGGCACCGCCACGGCCGCCGCCGGCCCCATCGGTTTCATCGGCCTGATCGTGCCCTATATCGCCCGTCGCCTGGTCGGCTCGGACATCCGCCGCACCCTGGGCTTGAGCATGCTGCTCGGTCCCTGCGTCCTGCTGCTGGCCGACGTCATCTCGCGCCTGCTGGTGCGCCCCTACGAACTGCCGGTGGGCGTGGTGGCCGCCTTCGTCGGCGCGCCGATCCTGATTGCCGTGGTGCGCAACCACCGCCTGCCGACCCTGTGACATGAACATTTCTTCCTCACGCCCCCTGCTCGCCCCGGCCGGCCATCACCTGCTGCGCCTGGGTGACTACAGCCTGCTGCTGCACCGCCGCAGCCTGCTCGTCGCATTGATCCTCAGTCTGCTGCTGGCCACTGTCGCCACCTGGATACTGGCGGCAGGCGACGACGCCCTGACGCCCAGCAAAGCCCTGCAGGCCGCCTTCGGCCAGGGCGAGGCGCTGCAGGTGTTCCTGATTCAGGAGCTGCGCATGCCCCGGCTGATCGCCGGCCTGCTCAGCGGCGCCGCTCTCGGGGCTGCCGGATGCCTGCTGCAGACCCTGGCGCGCAATCGCCTGGCCACGCCGGGGGTGATCGGTATCGACAGCGGCGCCACCGCCTTCGCCGTCGCGTCCATCGTCGCCGTACCTACCAGCCTGGCGCCATCGGCCCTGGCGCTGAGCGGCGCCGCCAGCGCTGCGGTACTGACCTTTGCCCTGGCCGCCGGCGGTGGCGCACGCGGCTATCGCTTCATCGTCGTTGGCATCGCCATCGGCGCATTGTTCGGCGCGCTGACCAACCTGATGCTGGCACGCAGCGACATGGACGCCGCCAACGCCGCCTACCCCTGGACCGTCGGCAGCCTCAATGCACGCCCGGCCGACTCGGTTCTGCTGCTCGGTATCGGCCTGGCCGTGGGCCTACCGCTGGCCAAGCTGCTGGTCAATGCCCTGAGCCTGATGCGCTTTTCCGACAACGTCGCCATCGGCCTCGGTGTACGTCTACAACGCATGCGCCTGCTCACCCTGGCGCTGTGCGTCTGGCTCACGGCGCTGGCCGTTGCGGTGGTCGGTCCGGTCGGCCTGATCGCCCTGGCTGCACCGGAAATGGCCCGCCACCTGTGCAACCGCCACGGCGTGCCGGTGCTCAACGCGGCGCTGTCCGGCGCACTGATGATGATCCTCGCAGACTGGCTCGGTCGTACCCTGCTGGCGCCCGTCGAAATTCCGGTCGGCATCATCGCTGCTGTGGTGGGCGGCCCCTACCTGCTGTGGATTCTGCTGCGCCAGGCCCCAAGGAGCTCGACATGACCCTGCCTTTCTCATTGCTCGGCGACGCCCGCCAGTCCGACGTGCGCCTCGAAGCCCGCGACCTGAGCATGGGCTATGCCCAGACCCGCATCATCGAAGACCTTGACCTGATGATTCACAGCGGGCAGGTCAGCGCCATCGTCGGCCCCAACGGCTGCGGCAAATCCACCCTGCTTGCCGGCCTGGCTCGTTTGCACAAACCCTTATCAGGCAGCGTCCTGCTCGACGGCAAGGCCATCGGCAGCCTGCCGTCACGTGAAGTGGCGCGCAGGCTTGCACTGCTGCCGCAAGATGCCAGCGCCCCAGACGGCCTGACCGTCAGCGAACTGATCCGCTTCGGCCGCCAGCCGCACCAGAGCCTGCTGCGCCAGTGGAGCGAGGAAGATCAGGCCATCGTCGATGCGGCACTGGTCGCCGCCGATCTGCTGGAACTGGCCGACCGGCCGCTGGAGTCGATGTCCGGTGGTCAGCGCCAGCGCGCCTGGATCGCCATGGCCATCGCCCAAGCCACGCCTTTGCTGCTGCTCGACGAACCCACATCGGCGCTGGACCTGGGCCATCAGATCGAAGTATTCGAACTGATCCGCCAACTCGCCGCCGCCGGCAAGACCATCGTCATGGTGGTGCACGATCTCTCCAGCGCCTGCCGTTACGCCGACCACCTGATCGCCATGCACCAGGGCCGGATCGTCGCCAGCGGCCGCCCCGACGAGGTCGTCACCTCGGAGCTGGTCGAACGCCTGTACGGCGTACGCTGCACGCTGCTGCGCGACCCTCTGAGCGGCACGCCGGTGATTGCGGGAATCAGCAGGCTCTGAACACCAGCAAAGTCATCTCGCCATCATCATCTGAAAACCATGTAGGCGATCGACTAACGGGATATGTCGCTATCTCTTACGCGAGCGGAATTTTCTCGACCAATCAGTCAGTTATACGTCCAGTCTGAGTTGCGGCTGCTCAAGTCGGGAGTGCCTCCTTTTTGAGCACGGAGGAGGTCTGGACTATGGTCCAAATAACTCCATTCGAACGGACTCGACCCATGAAGCCCGTCACAAGAACCGCAGCGCTGGCACTCTCGCTCTTCGCAGCACCGGCTTTCTCGGCCGGCGAGTTGCAGGGCCAACTCAACGTTCAAATCACCATCGGTACCGGTTGTACGGTCACCAACGGTACTGCTGGCGGCTCCAGCAACACCTTCGGCTCACTGTCCTTCGGTGACTACAACGACCTCGCCAATCTGATCGACGGCCGTTCCTTCGGCAGCGCCGGGGGCAGCTCGTTTGGCTTGCAATGCAGCCTGGGAACCGACTACAGCGTGGCACTGAGCGCCGGGCAGAACGCTTCCGGCAGTCAAAGACGCATGATCAATGCCGGTGAATTCGTCGCCTACAACCTCTATCAGGACAGCAGCCGTACCGAACCCTGGGGAGACGGCGGCGCCACAGGCACAGTGCTTTCCGGCACTGGCACCGGCGTCAACGAAGAAATGATCGTCTACGGCCGCGTGCCCTCACAGGCCACCCCGAGCCCAGGTACCTACACGGACACCGTGCAAGTCACCATCGCCTGGTAAGTACCACACACCCAAAGCAAGAGGATCTCGAACTTTTCCGGGAAGAATCGCCATGCGCTGCCTGATAGCCTCCCTGCTTTTGATGGCCCCGGCAGTCCTGCCGGCGGCCGACAAGACCGCCACCATTGGCCTGAATGTCGAGGTGCTGCCGGCCTGTCAGGCAGGTAGCAGCAGTGGTTCGGGCGTCAGCTTCGGGACCCTGGATTTCGGCACCCACCTCAGACTCGACAACCTGATAACCCAGGTCGGTCAACCGGACGCAGGCGCCCTGCGCGTCAATTGCCAGCAGAACATCCCCTATCGCGTGCTGATCAATGCCGGCCACAGCGGCACCACCAGCAATCGGCAGATGGTCGGTCCCGGCTCCGCCGTACTCAATTACAACCTGTACACCGGCGCGGACTATGCCACCGTCTGGGACAACAGCACGGGGGTCAGCGCCATCGGCAATGGCCAGGATCAGTGGCTTGCGATCTACGCCCGCGTGCCGGCACAGAATGTCCCGCCTCCCGGAAGCTACAGCGATACCCTGACCGTCACGGTGAGTTGGTGATGCCGTGCCGGGCCCATTCAATCGTGGTCACTCGCCTGCTCTGCCTGACCGTACTGGCCGTGCACGCCTGGTCTGCTCATGGCGACACGGGCATCAACGATCAGATCGTCAGCCAGAGCTTCCAGCTGCGCGCGGAAATCGTACCGGGTTGCCTGCTAGGCGCCGGGGGCAGCGACGCCACCTCGTTCGGCAGCATTTCATTCGGCCAGATCAGCACCCTGCCCAGCAACCTGGATGCGGCCAGCACACCGGACAACGGCTCCATCGTGCTGCAGTGCTCACCCGGCACTGCTGTCACGCTGTCGCTCAATGCCGGTCTCAATACCGGCAGCGTGGGTGGCGGGCGCTACCTGGCACGCGGTGCGGATCGCCTGCGCTACCAGCTCTACCAGGACGCCGCGCGCAGCATCATCTGGGGCGATGGCAGCAACGGCGGCACGCGCATGAGCATCAACTTTCCCGTTGGCGGCGCCACCCAGACCTACACGGTCTATGCCCGCCTGTTCAGTGTCAGCCCGTTACCTTCGGCCGGCATCTACACCGACACCATCACCGTGACCGTGAGTTATTGAGCCATGAGGACACGCACCCTCTTCGCCTGCTGCCTGACGCTGACCACAGCGCTGACGAGTCTGGCCGTACAGGCCGCCAGCTCCATTCTTATCTGGCCGATCAACCCGCTGATCGAAGCCGATCGACAGAAATCAGCCGCGCTGTGGCTGGAGAATCGCGGGCAGGAACCAGTGGATGTGCAGGTGCGCGTACTGGCCTGGGAGCAGGAGGAATTCGAAGATCGCCTGACGTCGCAGAAGCAGGTCGTGGGCAGCCCGCCAATGGCAACGCTGCAACCGGGCAAGCGGCAGCTGGTCAGGCTGGTCAACCTGGAGCCGCCGAGTGCCGGCACGCTGCGCACCTACCGTGTGCTGGTCGACGAGGTTTTGCCGCCACAACCGCGGCCGTCCCAACTGGGCGTGCAATTCCAGATGCGTTACTCGGTGCCCTTGTTCGTGGTCGGGCCTGGGGCCTATCTGGATGACGGTGCGCGAGATGCGCCAGGCCAGGGCCAGCCACTGGCTCCCGATCTGCGCTACCGCGTCGTTGACGGTAGCAACGGCGCCTTCCTTTACCTGCGCAACCTCGGCCCCGCCCCGGCCCGGCTATCCCAGGTCGATCTATCGCGAGACAGCGGCAAACAGCCACTGGCCGAAGGCCTTCTCGGTTATGTACTACCTGGTGCGCAGATGCGCTGGCCTCTGCCGGCAGGCGTGCGCAGTGGTCAGGTGCAAGCACGCATCAACGAAAGTCGACACAAGCAGCCGCTGGCCGCTGAGTAGATCGCTGGTACTGCTGCTACTGGCCACTTTGCTGTCAGTCCCGTCAGCCCATGGCGATGATGCGCAGGAGTTCGCCCAGGCGCAGTTGCTCTACCTGGAGTTGATCGTCAATGAGCTGTCCAGCGGCAAGGTGGTGGAAGTGAGAGAACATCAGGGCCGGTTATTCGCCCAACGCGACGATCTGCTCGCTGCGGGCGTGCGCCTGCCCTCGGAGACGACGCCCTGGGTCGCTCTGGATCGGATCGACGCCCTGCGCAGCGAGTATCAACAGGACAGCCAGCGCCTGCTGCTCACCCTGCCCAGCGAATGGCTGCCACATCAGCGTTTCGGCCCCAGCAGCCTGAGCGAGCCGATGCAGGCACAGAGCGCGTTCGGTGTGCTGTTCAACTATGACCTCTACTACAACCACACCGAGAATGCCGGCCACTACGCCAACACCTGGCTGGAACAGCGGGTGTTCGACGGCTTCGGCATGATTTCCAACACGGGCGTCTATCGCCACAGTTTCTCCGGGCCGGGCTATCGCGATGGCTATACCCGCTACGACAGCACCTGGCGTTTCAACGATCAACAACACATGCTCAGCCTCAGCGCTGGCGACCTGATCACCGGCGCGCTGACCTGGAACAGCGCAGTCCGCCTTGGCGGGCTGCAGATTTCGCGCAACTTCTCGCTGCGCCCGGATCTGATCACTTACCCATTACCACGGTTCGATGGCGATGCTGCGGTGCCCAGCACCGTGGATCTGTTCATCGACGACGCCCGCCTCGGCCAACAGGAGCTGCGCCCCGGCCCCTTTACCCTCAACACCGTGCCTTACATCAGCGGCGCCGGCACCGCGACGCTGGTGACCACGGATGTGCTGGGGCGCCAGGTCTCCACCACCGTACCCTTTTATGTGACCGACACCCTGCTGCGCCAGGGGCTTTCGGACTTCTCCCTGTCGCTGGGCAAGCTGCGCCGCAACTATGGCGTGGACGACTTTTCCTACGGCAGCCTGGTGAGCAGCGGCAGCCTGCGCTATGGCCTGACCGACAGCCTCACCCTGGAAAGCCATGCCGAAGCCGGCGCAGGCCTGCGCCAGGCTGGTATCGGCGCTACCGTCGGACTTGGTCTGATGGGCACCCTGACCAGTTCCCTGAGCCAGAGCAGCGGTATCGGCAACGGCCAGCAGTACAGCCTCGGCTACAGCTACTACGCGCGTCGCTTCGGCATCACCGCGCAGCGCATCCAGCGCACCTCGGGCTATGCCGACCTGAGCGTCGCGAACGCCCTGGATAACGACCTGGCCGGCGGCCCGCTGAGCAAGATCCTCGACCAACTGACCTTCAGTTTCAGCCCGGAGGGGCTCGGCTCATTCGGCATCGGCTACTTCGCCAGTGAGGAACACAGCGGACGGCGCACGCGTCTGCTCAACCTGTCCTGGTCACGCAGCCTGTGGGGCAGCGCCAGCTTCTTTCTCTCCCTCAACCGCCAACTGGACGACGCCTCGCACGCCATCCAGGCACAGCTGGTCATCCCGTTCGACCTGTACTCCACCCTGACCACAGGCGTGGAGCGAGACAGCAACGGCAACCAGCGCGCGCGCGCCAATTACAGCCGCAACCCACCCAGCGACGGAGGCCTGGGCTGGAACCTTGGTTATGCCGGCGGCGACAATGAATACCGCCAGGCCGACCTAACCTGGCGCACCCAGCATGCCCAGGTGCAGGCAGGTGTCTACCAGAACGACGGCATCACCACCCAATGGGGTGGCGTCAGCGGCTCGCTGGTTGCCATGCAGAGCCAGGTATTCGCCAGCAACCGGATCGATGACGCCTTCGTGCTGGTCAGCACCGAGGGCTATTCAGATGTGCCCGTGCGCTACGAACATCAGCTGCTGGGCCGCACCGACTCGGCGGGTTATCTGCTGGTGCCCTGGGTGCCGTCCTACTACCCCGGCCAGTACGAAGTCGACCTGCTGAATCTGCCGAGCAACCTGCAACTGTCGGAAACCCAGAAGCGCATCGCCGTGCACCAGGGCAGCGGTGCATTGCTCGCCTTCCCCATGGTGATGAGCCTGTCAGCCAGCATCCAGTTGGTCGACGGCCTGGGACAACCACTGCCCCGCGGCAGCCAGGTGCTGCATCGTCCCAGCGGTCAGCGCACCTACATTGGCTGGGACGGCCAGCTGTATTTCGAACGGCTGGCGAAGGACAACCAGCTGGAAGTACAGCTGGCCGATGGCAGCATTTGCAACAGTCGCTTCTCGCTGGACGACAGCGCCGTGGAAATGGCCGTGGTCGGCCCCCTCACCTGCCTGCAGCGGGATGGTCAGCCATGATCCGCTGGCTGATTCACGCACTCCTGCTGTGCAGCACACTGGTGAGCATGTCGGCCCATGCCTGCAGCACCTATGCCGGGGGCTCGGTCAATCTGGGTACTACCAACTCTCTGAGTCTGCGCACCACGCAGCAGCAAGCAGCAGCCGGCGCCGGCCTGGCCTGTCCCGGGTTACTTCAGGTACTGGCGGGGGCATACGTTCGGGTCACGCTGCAGAACCCCGGCACCCTGGCCCTGCAGGACGGCCAGGGCAATCAGATCCCTTTTCAGGTGTTTCAGGACGCCGGCTACAACCAGGCGCTAGTAGCCGGCCAACCGCAACAGCTCGGTGCAATCAACCTGCTCGCCCTCGGTGGCAACTCCACCGCTATCGGCCTGTATTTCCGCACCAACCCCGGCCCCAACGTGCCGGCCGGCACCTACACCGCCACCATCACCCTGCGCTGGGACTGGGCGATCTGCACCGTCGGCGCGCTCAATATCTGCGCCTGGAACCGCAGCCCCGGATTGACGCAAAGCTGTGTCGTGATCTGCGGTGCCCCCACCAACTGGGGTACAGGGTCGCTCGCCACACTGACCGTCACCCTGGTGGTCAGCAAAGCCTGCCGCGTCGATACGTTGCCCAATGTGGACTTTGGCGCCAACGCCCTGATCAGCCAGTTCAGCGCGCAGCAACGCACCTTCGCCGTGACCTGCACCAACACTGAGGGCTACACGCTGAGTTTCGACAACGGGCAGAACTACCAGGCGCCCTGGCGACGCCTGACCAATGGTAGCCAGTTCATTCGCTACAACCTCTACTACAGCGGCAGCAGCCTGATCTGGAACGCCGCCTCACCGCTGACGGCCAGCGGCACGGGCAACTCACAGAGCTTCAACTACCAGGCGATTCTCGACCCCGGGCAAGCCAACGCGCCGGTGGGCGTCTATACCGACAACGTGTTGCTGATCATCAACTACTGAAGCCTTACCAGTAGATCACCAGCGTCGAGCCGGCATCACCGCCGGCAGGCAGCACCACCGAGGTCGTCTCTGCACTCAGGCTCGATGATAAGGCTCGCCCGTGCGCGTCCTGCACCTGATAGGCGGCATGCTCACAATGACGCGCGGACAAGTGCACGGCAGCAGCATCGCCACGCGCAGCAACCTCGCAACGCTTGAGAATGGTCAGACTGATCTGCAACTGCCCGCTGATCTGCTCAGCAAGAGAAAGGTTGGCAGTGGCGCACAACGCGGAGGCCACGAACAAGGCAAGAAATCGGTGAAACGGCATGATGACGGTCTACGGTAAGGATGGCCTGCTGGGATAAAGGTCAAAATCCATCCGTAGAAACGGTCACGACATCAGAATGTGAACCGCAGACAGGAGAATACGGTGATATCACATTGAAATCACCGTCATTCCGACGAGCGTGGTTCAGGCCAGGGGTTGTGCGACGAAGCGCTCGCCCGGCGCCACGATCTGCTCCTGCGCGGCGACCAACGGCAGGTCGCGCGCGCCGTCCGCAGTCTGCTCGACCAAGGCGTAGAGCGTTGCCGTGGCCAGTTCCAGAGCCTGCGGCAACGCCTGCCCAGCCAGCAACCGGCCTAGCAGGGTGGCCGAGAACACATCGCCCATGCCATTGGGCAATGGATGCAGCGCCAGGCGCGGGGTGCTCACCAGCCAGGCGCCCTCGCCGTTCACCGCCAGCGTGCCCAATTCGCTTTCAGGGATATCCGGCGTCGCCAGGCTGGTGACGATCACCACATCCGGGCCACGCCCGCGCAACTGCCGAGCGACCTTCACCGCCTCCTGCAGGTTCGCCGGTTTCGAGCCCGTGAGCAGTTCGAACTCGAACTGATTGGGCGTGATGATATTGGCGAACGGAATCGCCTGATCACGAAGGAAATCGGGAATCGCCGGGTTGACGAATACGCCGCGCCCGACGTCGCCCATCACCGGGTCACACAGGTAACGCACTGACGGGTTGTGCTGACGAATTTCGCCCACCGCCTCGAGAATCACCCGCCCCGTATCGGCATCCCCCAGATAACCGGACAGCACCGCCGACAGCCGCGGCAGCACACCGCGCTCACGCAACCCCAGCAGCACCTCGCGGACATGCTCGGCACCGAACACTTGGCCGCGAAACTGGCCGTAACCGGTGTGGTTGGAGAACTGCACGGTGTGAATCGGTAGCACCTCGAAGCCCAACCGTTGCAGCGGAAACACCGCAGCAGCATTGCCGACATGGCCCCAGGCGACATGCGACTGAATGGACAGAACGAGGGGCGGTAGCGTGGTACTCATGACGATCTCTGCTGGCTGCGTACGACAAGGCGCAGATTATTCGCCAAGCTGCCCGGGCATACCACTACCCGGCGATCCCAAATACCAGGATCGACCATGACTTGAGCGAGCGCTGACTGGCAGGCTCATGCACAGGCTTGGACGAACAGCTCTACAGCCACTGCCAGACGGGATGCTCCCACCTACCAACGGCATCAGGCCAATGAGCGCGAACGCCCATTGGCCCGATGTGTCCCTGCATGATGAACGCCTCAGAAAGCAGAATCGCCCGCAGCGAACGCCGCTCCCTCGATGTGATAGACCGTCGGCTCTTCCGAGAAAAACTCCTCCAGGCCCTGCATGAACGTCTGATGGTCGTCACTCGCCTCGAAGCCCGGCGTGTGGTCTTCGAGTGACGCCCAGCGCACGATCAGGTTGAATCGCTCGGGGCTTTCGATTCCCTGCGCGAGCATGTGGCCGCCATAACCCTTGGCCCGCTGGAGCAAGTGAATCACTTCGGCAAATGCCTGTTTGAAGGGTTCGATCTGTTCTTTGTGAACGGGCAGCAGTGCGATTTCATAAATCATTGCGGTATTCCTCTAGAGCAAGTTCAGCAGTTGCATGCACTTACGGGGCGAGTGAGGGTTCGACGGCAATTGCGACTTTTCCGCGAAGACCATTGTTGGGCGTCTCCAGCAGCGCATGCGCGCTTGAAATATCAGCGAGCGAATAGACCGCGCCAATATGTGGGCGCAGCTGGCCGCGCTCGACCAATGCCTTCAGCTCATCGAGCTTGCCGCGGTTCTGCCGGGTGAAGACGAAGTGGTAGCTGGCGTTCTTGCCCCAGGCCTGAATGAGGTTCTGCGGCTTGGCAATGTCCACGATCGAAACCACACGACCTAGCTGGGCGAGTGCATCGGGGCTGCGGGTCAAGGTGTCGCCGCCGATGGTGTCGAAAATCACATCGACGCCCTGGCCATCGGTTTCCCGCAGGATGGCGTCAACGTAATCCTCTTGCTCGTAGTCGATGACCACATCGGCACCCAGACCCCGGGCGAACTCGAAGTTGGCTTCGCGCACGGTGGTGAACACCCGAGCGCCAATGGCTTTGGCCACCTGGATCGCCACGTGGCCCACGCCACCGGCGCCGCCGTGGATCAGAATGCTTTCCCCGACCCTCAGCGATACACGCCCGACCAGCGCTTCCCAGACCGTCCCGCCTACCAGCGTCAGGCTTGCCGCCTCGAGGTGGCTCAGCGATGCCGGCTTCTTGCCGATGATGCTTTCGGACGCAACGTGGTACTCGGCATAGCTGCCATCGCCTTCGAAAATCTGCGTGGTGTACCAGACTTCGTCACCTGGCACGAAGCTTGTCACACCCGGGCCGACGGCTTCGACGACGCCGGATACGTCATGCCCGGTAATGGCAGGGAGAGGCACGTAGTCGACGTAGTCACCCCGACGCACCTGGTAATCCAACGGGTTGATGGAGGTGGCGTGAACCCGCACCAGCACTTGCCCTGCCTGCGGTACGGGTTTGGCCACTTCGCTCAGTTCGAACGCATTCGGGCCGCCAAAGGATTTGAGTACTTGCGCTTTCATTGTAGATCCTCACTTCATTAAAAAGGGATATAGGGAATTTTCGATATATAAGGACGTGAATTAACTATTCACGTCAGGCATGAACGCGCCCTGCGCGCTCGCTGTCGGTTACCGCCAGGCGTTGGCCCAGTGGCGTGCGGTCGAAACCATCTGCAGCGATACGTTGGCCGAGAGGGGTGCGATCGAAACCACCTTCAGCAATGCGTCGGCCGAGAGGCGTGCGGCTGAAACCACCTTCAGCGATACGTTGGCCGAGAGGCGTGCGGCTGAAACCACCTTCAGCAATGCGTCGGCCGAGAGGCGTACGGTCGAAACCATCTTCAGCAATGCGCTCACCGAGCGGGGTGCGGTCGAAACCATTTTCCGAAATATTACGGTCGACGGCTGTTGCTTGCTCGACGGTCGCAGCGCCTTGCAACGGCTGCGGGCTAGATGGAGGAGCGGCGAAGGCAGATGAAGCCACATTGGCCAGAATGACGCTTGCTAGTAACTTGAGAATTTGCGTTTTCATGGTAGATCCTTGTTTCTGTAAAAAGGGATATAGGGAATTTTCGATATACTGAAGCAAAAAAAAGCGCGGTTCTTCCTATGGTCTCTCCATCATGAATCCTCGCTTCGGTAAAAAGGGATATCGAGAATACTCGATATGATAAGTTAAAAAATTACAGCTCTTTGCCTATGAGCTCGGCCAGAGCACGGATGTTCGCTTCATTGCGCTTGTAGTAGGTCCACTGCCCGATCCGGCGGACTTCGACCAGACCGACTCGCTGCAGCGTGGCGAGGTAATCGGACACCGTCGACTGCGACAGACCGACACCTTCCTGAATACTGCTGACGCAGACGCCCACGGTATGAACGTCCCCTTCATCCTGGGGAGGAAAGTTCTTCACCGGATCCTTCAACCCCTTGAGAATTCCAAGGCGTGTAGGGTTCGAGAGGGCTTTGAATACATTGATCAGTTCCATGGGTGGCAATAATATCGACATTTACCGATATGTCAATGCACGAATCAACCGCCCGTCGGACATGCCATCCAACGGAAGCAGCCTATAGGGTCGCCCAGGTTTCGTGGAACACCTCAGATTCGCAAGCCCCCCACAGGGGACTCGCCCGCAATTCGCAGGCGACATTGACGCATGGCCTGCTAGGCATCCCATGCATGAGACCATTCGGTCCGATTACGCCCCGCCGCCTTACCGCGATACAACGCAGCATCTGCCTGCTGTAGAAACTCGTCGAACAGCTGCACGCTGGTGAACTCATCCGAGACGCCGATGGTTGCCGTGCAGCGAATCGCTTGATCACGCTCAGTGCCGAGCACCTCGCTCTGTTCGATCGCTGCTCGCGTGCGCTCAGCCAGTTGCAGAACGCCGGCCCTGTCCGTGTCCAGGGCAATGACCACGAACTCCTCCCCGCCCAACCGGCAGATCAGATCGCCTTGGCGGACAGTGGCCTTGAGCACCTCGGCCACACGACTCAACACGAGGTCGCCAACATTGTGGCCGTGGGTGTCGTTGATGCGTTTGAAGTGGTCGATATCCACGATCAGCAGGTACGCCGCAGCGGCCTTGCGCGAACGAAAGTACAGCTCCAGGGCATCCATCAGCCCGCGTCGGTTGAGCAGTCGGGTCAATGGGTCGTGCGCGGCCAATGTGCGCAGCTCATCGGTGAGGCGGCGCAGCACCAGCCATACGGCGCAAGGCGGCAGTACCGTCGCCAGGAATGACATGTAGATGTAGAACACCTTCTGGAAGCCGCTGCTCAGATCCAGCGCCGCCAGGCCGCCCTCGACAATCATCGCGAACTTCATGGCGTTGAGGATGCAGATGCCGCCGATCAGCATGGCGAATACGATCATCTCGACGCGCAGGTCCTGGGCGAAGGTTCGCACACCATGCAGTACGGCCGCAGTCATGGCCAGGAACAACAGCGCGCATGAACCCGCCAGCAAGGCATGGCGCGCCTCGTTGCCGAGCCAGTATTGCACCAGCACCTGTATGAACGAGTAGGCCACCGCCAATGCGAGCAACGGACGCAGGATCGGTGTTGGCTGCCCAAAGAAACGCATACCGCCCAGCACATAGGCGACCGGGGCACTGAGCGTCAGCGTGTGGTTGACCATGCTCAACACGCCCCAACCCGGCGGGCCGCCGACCAGTTGCAGGATATAGGCGAGCCCAAGCAGAAGGTTGCCCAGGGCGAAGACTTCCATGCCCATCTTCTTGCCATTCAGCCGCGTACTGATAAGCAGGAACATCACGGAAAAACACAGCAGGTACACGCAGAGCATGCCAAGAATGACGGTAGTGACCATGGGTTCGCGCAAGTAGATAGGTGGCGACAGGAGCCTAGCACTAAGGGGATGGCGCAAACATGCGCACCCTCCCCTCGCTCTGCATTGCAGAGGCATGGCGTTTCACGCCCGCGGATCGTAGGCATATAAGACCAGCAAGGCAATTTGCCATCTATTCGCGCTGCGAAAGAGTTTCGACGAACACCTCGGACGAGAGGTTGCGCCAGTATCTGGCAGCCAGTCGCTCCGGGCCGCTGTCCTTCGCGTATCGATGGCCACCCGCCTCACGTTAATGCGTGGCACCGATGCTCGCTCGCAATACTGGCATATAGCCGTAAAAGCCGCGTTATCATGCCCGCGCCAGCGTTCGGCATGACGACAAGGAGCAGTAGATGAGCGATTCGCGCCAGGCGGCCTTTGCCCGGGAATGCGACCTGATCATGAAAGGCGGCATCACCAGTGGCATCGTCTACCCGCTGGCGATCACCGAGATCGCCAAGGCGTTTCGCCTGCGCAGCATCGGCGGTACCAGCGCCGGCGCTATCGCCGCGGCAGCAGCAGCCGCTGCCGAACTGGGCCGCCAGCGCTATCAGCAAGGTGAGTTGAGCAACGACCCAGCCGGCTTCGCGGAAATCGAACGACTGCCCCAGCACCTCTGCGTGCCCGCCGCGAATGGCCATGGCACCAAGCTGCTGGCGTTGTTCAAGCCTGCCCCGGCAGTGCGCGCCCTCTTCGATACCTTCATCGCCATCCTCGAGGTCAAGGGAAAAGGCCCCTGGACACGGTTGTTCGCGCCACTGAAGGTCATGCTCATGCGCCACAAGCTCACCGCCCTGGTCGGCGCCCTGCTGGCGGGCGGGCCGCTGTGGTGGAGCGCTGCCAGCAGCGCCAGCGCGCTGGTCTGGCTCTGGGTTTTGCTGTTCGCCGCGTTGGGTGGCGTGCTCGCCGTGGTCCTGCGCCTGGCCCTAGTGGCATTGCGTGAATTGCCAGCCAGCGGTTTCGGTCTGTGCAGCGGCATGCCAGAGACCGATGACGACGCCCCGGATGAAGCCCTGACCACCTGGCTGACCCAGTACTTCGATCGGCTCAGCGGTCAACACGACTACTGCGCCGGCCAGGCCGAAGCTGTCGAATGCGAGCGCCCCCTGACCTTCGGCGATCTGCGTCGCCATGGCATCGACCTGCAGGTGATGACCACCTGCCTGAGCATGGCGCGCCCTTTCCGCCTGCCATTTCGTGATGACGAGCAGGTGCGCGAGAACAACCAGTTCCATTTCCGCCAGGAGGAGTTCTCACGGTTATTTCCCCACCGTGTGGTGGCCTGGATGCGCGCTCACCAGCGCCCCGGCGATGAGCGCGGCGACGGGTACCTGCGCCTGCCACTGCCCGATGACCTGCCGGTAATCGTCGCCGTGCGCATGAGCCTGAGCTTTCCCCTGCTGCTCAGCGCCGTCCCGCTGCATGCCGTGGATTACCGCAAGGCCGAAAAGAAGCTGGAACGCTGCTGGTTCACCGATGGCGGCATCAGCTCCAACTTTCCCATCCACTTCTTCGATGCCGCGCTGCCCAGGCGCCCCACCTTCGGCCTCGACCTGGGGCCAACCGATGGCGCCGACGAACAACGCGTGCGCTTCCCTCGTAACAATGGCGATGCCCGGCTTGCCTACTGGCGCCGCTTCCCCCAGACGGGTTTGCCAGCCCTGCGCGGTTTCCTCGCCCTGCTCAGCAACGTCGCCAAGGACTGGAACCACGAAACCCTGTCGCTGATGCCCGGCTTTCGCGACCGTATCGGCCTGATCCAGCTGACCCGCGAAGAAGGCGGCCTCAACCTGACCATGCCCACCGAGCGCATCGAACGGCTGACCCGTTACGGACGCGAAGCTGGCCAGCAGTTCGTCCTGCGTTTCGGCGACCCGCAGCACTGGCAGCCCGGTGCCCAGGCCTCACCGATGAACTGGGAAAATCACCAGATCATTCGTCTGCGCCTGCAACTGGCCAGCGTCGCCGAACAACTGCAGAGCCTGGAAAGAGCCTGCCGCGAACTGCACGGCACCGAGCAGGACTACCAGCGCTTCTTCAGCGCCGATGCCAAACGCTACAGCTATCCCTTCAAAGGTCTCAGCGATCTGGAACAGGACCCGGACACCGGCCTGTACCGCACCCAGGCCGGCCTGGCTCAGGCGATGCTGGGCAAACTGCGGGAGATCGCCCAGATGATCGAACAGCACCCGGACAGCCACCCAGCCAAGGGCGCCCCCAAACCCACGCCAGAACTGAAACTGCGGCCGCGCCTGTAGGGCGCTGGCCGTCGCTTTGACGTCCTGCGCAGAACCCCACCAACAAAAGCCTCGGGCAAAAACAACGCCGAGTCGACTGAGCCGGCTCGGCGTAAACACAAACCCGTTTGCACAGGTTTATTACCGTCTTCAACGGTGGGCAGCTAGGACACAAAAAGAGCCGCCTTACAGTTTCGATCAGAAGGCCGGCAGTACCGCACCGTCATAACGCTTCTCGATGAAGGCCTTCACTTCCGGGCTGGTCAGCGCGGCGGAGAGCTTCTTGATCGCCTCACTGTCCTGATTGTCCGGGCGGGCCACCAGATAGTTGACGTAAGGCGAGTCGCTGCCTTCGATCGCCAACGCATCGCGCTTGGGATTGAGCTTGGCCTCCAGCGCATAGTTGGTGTTGATCAGCGCCAGATCGACCTGATTCAGTACACGCGGCACAGTGGCCGCCTCCAATTCGCGGAACTTGAAGTTGCGCGGGTTATCGACGATGTCACGCGGCAGCGCCTGGGCGCTGGTGGGGTCCTTGAGGGTCAGCAGGCCGGCTTTCTGCAACAGCAGCAGCGCACGGCCGGTGGTGCTGACGTCATTGGGAATGGCGATGGTGGCGCCGTTCGGCAATTCGTCGAGGGACTTGTGCTTGGCCGAATAGGCGCCGAAGGGCTCGACGTGCACGCCCTGCACGATCACCAGCTCGGTACCGCGCTGCGCATTGAAGGTGTCCAGGTACGGCTTGGTCTGGAAGTAGTTGGCATCCAGATTCTTCTGGCTCACCTGCAGGTTGGGTTGCACGTAGTCGGTGAAGACCTTGATATCCAGCTCCACGCCTTGCTTGGCCAGCTCGGGCTTGATCAGTTCGAGGATTTCGGCGTGCGGCACCGGCGTGGCGGCCACGCTCAGCTTTTCGCCAGCCTGGGCCAGGGAGGCAGTCAGGGCAGCGGCCAGGGTAGTCAGCAGCAGGGTCTTCTTCATGATGTCCTTGTTCTCGGTCTATGGCACCGGCTGGATCGACAGCCCGGCGCGTTTGGCAGGCACCCGGTGGATAGGGCGGGCTGGGCGCAACAGTACGGAGAAACATTTATGCCATAAAATAACTATTAATTATTTTCTTATATCCAAAAATAATCTCCCCCTTCTGCTTGTGAGCCCAGCCCCCTCCCGCCTAAAGTGAAAAGCCTTCGCTCCTTGGAGGCTCCCATGCTCACCGCCGCTCTCGCCCGCTTCCCCCGCCTGCAACTGATCCCTCAGGCCACTGCCCTGCAGCATCTGCCACGCCTGTCCCAGTACCTGGGCCGCGATATCTGGATCAAACGCGACGACCTCACCCCGTTGGCGCTCGGCGGCAACAAGGCACGCAAGCTCGAATATCTCGCCGCCGATGCGCAAGCCAAGGGGGCTGATGTGCTGGTCACGGCCGGCGCCATCCAGTCCAACCACGTGCGGCAGACCGCAGCGGTCGCCGCGCAGCTCGGCCTAGGCTGCCTGGCCCTGCTGGAAAACCCCATCGACAGCCAGAGCGACGACTACTTGGGCAATGGCAACCGCCTGCTGCTGGCTCTGTTCGGTGCCGAGGTGGAAAGCGTCGCCAACCTGGACAACGCTGATCAACTGCTGGAGACCGCCTGCCAACGCCTCAGTGCAGCCGGTCGCCGTCCATATCTGGTGCCCATCGGCGGATCCAATGCCCTGGGCGCACTCGGCTACGTGCGTGGCGGGCTGGAGCTGGCCGAGCAGATCGCCGCCAGCGGCCAGGACTTCGCCGCCGTGGTACTGGCTTCCGGCAGCGCCGGCACACATGCCGGGCTGGCCCTGGCGCTGGAAAGTGCGCGCCCCGGCACACGCGTGATCGGCGTCACCGTTTCGCGCACCGAGACGGCACAAAAGCCCAAGGTCGAAGGTCTACTCCAGCGCACTGCTGAACTGCTGGGGGTGGACGTGCCCCAAGGACTGAACCTGGAACTGTGGGACGCCTATTTCGCCCCGCGTTACGGCGAAGCCAACGCCGCCGGGCTCGAGGCCATAGGCCTGCTGGCGCGCCTGGAAGCGATCCTGCTCGACCCGGTCTACACTGGCAAAGCCTTCGCCGGGCTGCTCGATGGCCTGAAACGTGGTGCCTTCCCAGGCAATGGACCGCTGCTGTTCCTGCATACGGGCGGCTCACCGGCCCTCTTCGCCTACAAATAAAAATGAATATATGAATAACTTTTAATTATTTATAAGCATAATAATTTCCACCTAAAGTGGCGCCACCTTCCCACTTGCATGAGGTCACCATGACATTCTCCACCCTGCGTCGCCATTTCCTCTTCGCCAGCCTGGCTCTCATGTTGGGCGCCAGCCTCAGCGCACCGAGCTTCGCCGCCGAACTGCTCGATGACATCAAGGCCCGCGGCGCCATCAAGGTCGGCCTCGAAGGTACCTACCCGCCCTTCAACTACCAAGACGCCAGCGGCAAGCTGACCGGCTTCGAAGTGGAGCTGGCCGAAGCGCTGGCCAAGGAGCTGGGCGTCAAGGCCGAGTTCCAGCCAACCAAGTGGGACGGCATCCTCGCCGCGCTGGAGTCCAAGCGCCTGGACGTGGTGATCAACCAGGTGACCATCTCCGACGAGCGCAAGAAGAAATACGATTTCTCTACCCCCTACACCGTCTCCGGCATCCAGGCGCTGACCCGCAAGGCCGACGCCGACAGCATCAAGAGCGCCCAGGATCTGGCCGGCAAGAAAGTCGGCGTAGGCCTTGGCACCAACTATGAACAGTGGCTGAAAGACAACGTGCCGCAGGCCGACATCCGCACCTACGATGACGACCCCACCAAATTCCAGGATCTCAATGTCGGCCGCATCGACGTGATCCTGGTAGATCGCCTGGCCGCCTTCGAGATGGTCGAGAAAACCGGCGGCCGCCTGGCCGTGGCCGGCGACGCCTTTTCCCGTCAGGAAGCCGGCATCGCCCTGCGCAAGGGCAACCCTGAACTGCTCGCCGCCATCGACCAGGCGCTGGCCAAGCTGAGTGCCGATGGCACCCTCACGCAACTCTCCGAGAAATGGTTCAAGGCTGACGTCACCCGATGATCGAGTCCGCCCTTCAGTTGGCTCTGGAGTCTGCGCCCTTTCTGCTCAAGGGCGCCTACTACACGGTCATACTCAGCCTGGGCGGCATGTTCTTCGGCCTGCTGCTGGGCTTCGCCCTCGCCGTTGGACGTCTGTATGGACCAGCGCCACTGCGCTGGCTCACCCGCCTCTATGTCTCCTTCTTTCGTGGCACGCCGTTGCTGGTGCAGCTGTTCCTGATCTACTACGGCCTGCCGCAGCTGGGCATTCAGCTCGACCCGTTGCCTGCGGCGCTGATCGGCTTCTCGCTGAACATGGCCGCCTACACCTCGGAGATTCTCCGCGCGGCCATCGCCTCCATCGACCGCGGCCAATGGGAAGCAGCCGCCAGCATCGGCATGAGCAAGACGCAGACGCTGTATCGGGCGATCTTGCCGCAGGCTGCGCGCACGGCCCTGCCGCCGTTGGGCAACAGCTTCATTTCCCTGGTCAAGGACACCGCCCTGGCCGCCACCATCCAGGTGCCGGAACTGTTCCGTCAGGCGCAGTTGATCACCGCGCGCACCTTCGAGATTTTCACCATGTACCTGGCGGCCGCGCTGATCTACTGGGCGCTGGCCAGCATCCTTGCGCACTTCCAGGCGCGCCTTGAGGCCAGGGTCAACCGGCACGAGCAGGACAACTGATGATTTCCGTGCGCAATCTGCGAAAAGCCTTCGGCAGCAACGAAGTACTCAAGGGTATCGACCTGGACGTGGCCGCCGGCGAAGTGGTGGCCATCATCGGCCCCAGCGGCTCGGGCAAGACCACCCTGCTGCGCTGCCTCAACCTGCTGGAGCAACCCAGCGCCGGGCAGATCACCGTGGGCGATATCCATATCGATGCGGATAAACCGCTCAAGGGCCAGCAGAAGCTGATCCGCCAACTGCGCCAGCAGGCCGGCTTCGTGTTTCAGAACTTCAATCTGTTCCCCCACCGCACGGCGCTGGAAAACGTCATCGAAGGCCCGGTGCAGGTGAAGAAGGAGCCGCGCGAAGCAGCCCTCGCCCATGCCCGTGCCCTGCTCGCCAAGGTGGGTCTGAGCGGCAAGGAAGACGCCTACCCCAAACGCCTTTCCGGCGGCCAGCAACAGCGCGTGGCCATCGCCCGTGCCCTGGCCATGCGCCCGCAAGTGATCCTCTTCGACGAACCCACCTCGGCCCTCGACCCCGAGCTGGTGGGCGAAGTGCTGACCACCATCCGTGATCTGGCCGAAGAAAAACGCACCATGGTCATCGTCACCCACGAAATGGCATTCGCCCGAGACGTGGCGGACCGGGCGATCTTCATCGACCAGGGGCACATCGTCGAACAGGGCCCGGCCAAGACCCTGTTTACCGCGCCCCAACACGAACGCACGCGGCAGTTTCTCAGCAAGTTTCTGCTCGACCGCTCACTTTAGTCAGTCGCAGGCACGCGCCTTTCACCTTATCTACTGGCGACCCGATTGAGCGCGCTGATCCACCCGCAGCGGCGGGGAATGCATTGAGCAATTGCTGGCGACAGGCTGAGGTGAGAATGGGAGCAAGCGAAATTTTGGGGCTGCTTTCGGCCAGAAGCGGACAGTCAACCCAGTAAATGGATTTGTACCCTTTCCGCTCTGCCTCTAACCATCCAGATCACCGTTTCGCATAGCAATGGTGATGGCCTGGGCTGTCGTTGCAACGCCAAGACGGCGGCGCGCCGAGCGCAAATGGTTTTCCACCGTACGTTCCGACAGACCGAGCGTTGCGGCGATATCTGCCTGACGCTTTCCTGCAGCAGTCCACGCCAGGACTTCGCGCTCACGCTCGGAAAGTTTTCTGTACACGTCGCCCACTGGTGCCTCTAGCAACCGGCGAGCGGAGAAGAACGCCGCCGTGGCCACGATG
The DNA here is from genome assembly GCF_017167985.1 of Ectopseudomonas toyotomiensis. Classification (NCBI taxonomy): domain Bacteria; kingdom Pseudomonadati; phylum Pseudomonadota; class Gammaproteobacteria; order Pseudomonadales; family Pseudomonadaceae; genus Ectopseudomonas; species Ectopseudomonas toyotomiensis. The sequence goes on from NZ_CP070505.1 coordinate 5,091,285, forward strand.
CTCAGCGCCAGGCGAACCCGGAGGGTCGCATCCACCCGCTCCCCACCAAGGCTCATGGCGCCTTCAAGCCCCAGTGGACCGAATACGGGTATTTGCAATCCATGAACGCCGGGGCCCACCGGAGTACGAACCACCCGGTAAAGTTCGCCACCGTTGCCCTTCATTTTGCTCCAGTAAAAAGACTCACGGGTCTCCAGGATATGGCGAGTTACCGGACAGCGTCGGACATAAGTATCAGCGTCGACCGTATGCTCGTCGCCGAACCAGTCTCCCTCTACCCAGTAGATGCGTTCGACCACTTCGTCGCGTGCCGATGTGGCGGAAAACAGGACGAAGCGGTCGTAACCATGGGGCGTGGCAAAGGTGCGAACCGTCTCCTGGATCACCGAAAGCGCCTGGGCACTTTCGATCCCAAGGACGGCGCGAAATGCCGCCTCGGCCACTCCCTGAATCACCCCGCCGCCACCTCTTTCAGCAGCGCGGCGGCCGCCAGTTTGCCCAGGGCGTTGCCCGCGAGCGGGCTGTCGCCCGTCAGCAGCTTCCGGTCCTGGTGGGTTGCCCCCGAGATATCCTTGTTAAGGATCTCCAGGCCTAACGCCTTCAGTTCTTCACCGAATTTCCAGGTCAGATGGCCGGGCATGTAGCCGATGTCAGGCGTCTTCGCGTCCAGGTCATCGGGAAACGCGCAGATCTTATAACCGCTGAAAATACAGGTGTCTCGACCTTCGCCAATGCCTGCTGCGAGCAGAGCTGCGGGGCCATGACAAAGAGAAATCACGAACTTGTCGTTGGCCACAGCCCACTGAAGAACCTTCTTCACGTCTTCGCTCTCGGGCAGACCGATCAAGGCCCCGTGCCCGCCTGGAATAAACACGCCGATATAGTCGGAGTCTTCACCCAGCTTCTGCTCGATCACATCGGCCAGCTTGAGAGGGGTCTTGAACTGATCGCGATACTTGGCGTATTGCCCGTTTACCTCGGCGTCTTCGGAGGGCATGGCCCAGAACTCGAATTTGACCGGGTTGCCGGACAGGGTCGCGATGTCGAAGGCAAAACCGGCCTTATCCAGGTGGTACATGGGCAACAGTGTTTCTACGGGGTGGTTTCCCGTCGAAAACATGGTGCCGTTGTCCGTCAGCAAGTAGCGCTCATCGGCCCCGATCATCAGGACCTTCCAACGCCCGCCGCGATAGGGGTTCGGATAGTCGGCATCACTGAGGTCAGATTTGGGTGAGGTGAACTGGCTGAGCGAGTAAGGCGAAGGGAAAAAGGCATTGTCCTCTGCCGGGTCGGGGGTCGGGCGCTTGTCGTCAGTCTGTATGGTAGTCATGGGGTTTTCTCCGTCTCTCGGGTCGATTACTGAGAGCAATGCTAGGAAGGTGTCACGCCACAGGGCAATGAGGGATTTCCCTCAACGAACTACGCCAAGCACGCGAAGCTAACGCCAATCTGAGTTCCGATCAGTGAGTCTAGTCGAGCAGGAATTCCATCATCCGATCTCAGACTAACGATCATTTCAGCTCTGGCGCGCGGAGGCCCACCATGGTGTGGACCATGGGAGCGACCATCCCAAAGCTTATGGGTCGTTATCTGTCGGTCATGGTCACGCGGTGTGATGGTCAGATCCTGTGCAAAAGCTTGATCAAGCCGAATGCAATCAGGTGGTCAAGTAACTGCAATTGCGCATTTGAAAAGCGAGTGGACATTTCAAGCACTGCGAATTGCATGATTAGGCTGCCTGAATCGCCCTTGCTTCATCGGCACCCTAAATCCTCCCAAAAGGGACAGATTTATTTATTGAGGATCACCGTCCGCTTCTGGCCGCTAGCAGCCCTTGCCCTCCCCCCGCCCCCGCGCTACAGTCCGCCCTGTCACGGTCAATCCCGTGACCGGGTGTGGTAGCCCGATTCACACGAAGGCGCGGTAGCGCCATAGTCGAGAGCAGGCGCTTTTTTTGTGCCTGCTGTTTTCTCGCGCATTTATGGCGGGCCGTGTGAGGCAGGCTTCGGCCTGGCCGGCGTCCTTCGTGGGTCGGTCTACCACCCTTGCACGGTCCGCCTCCATATCGTGTGGTAGCGAATGGAACGCGGCTCCTTAAATCCACGAAGGAGCATAAGGAAAATGCACTATCCCCCTTTTACCCAAGGGCTCCGCCCTGGGCTGCCGGCTGTCGTGTCGACTTCCGTTCTGGAGGTGTCGCATGGCCAGGTCTGAATCCGTCGTTATCCCCTTCCCCACACCACGCAATCCCTTACATAGCCATGTGGCCGACGAGTGTCCGCACCAGGCTGCGGCTGAGTATCTGGCGGCGTTGCTGGCCAAGCTGTTGCGGCGGGTGCCGGAGCCGGAGTTGGCGAACATCACCAATGCGCTGCTGAGCGAGTTGGCCGCGCTCTATCGCCGGGCCATCGCCCAGGCAGCCGGGAGGGCCGAGCATGATTGAGTTGCAACGGTACCTCACCCACCTGCCCGCTCATGACGGGCAACCAGCAGCGGACTTCGGCTGGAGCGAAGATTGCCAGGCCAGCTTCGGTCACGGCGTGCAGACCGCGCAGGCCTGGCTGGACGACGCCAACAGCGGCTGGCTGTGGGCCAACCTGTTGCTGGAGCGCCAGCTGTACCCGCCGGGTGCGCAGCGCCATGCCTTCGAGCTGGGCTTTCTCAGCCGCATCCACCAGCGCTTGTGTTCACCCCTGGGTGGCGAGCACGGGGCCAAACGTACGGAGTTCAGGCTGTAGGCAACAGGCGCGGCGCTGTGCGGCAGCTTGCCTACTGCTCGCACACGCGCCATCCGTCGCCTTGTCTATGCATCAACCCGATCTGGACCTCAGCACACCCTGCTCAGCACTGGTTACGACTCTACTCAGTAGCGCCGCGTGCTCATCAGTTCTTCCAGCACCCGGGTGGTGACGCGAAACGGTATCGACATATGGTCCTCGCCCGCCTCGAGCTGGAAATCACTGCGCAGACCGTACTGCGAGAGGGGTTCCAGACGCAGCTGCAGTGAACGCACATCCTGAATTTCCTGCGGCATTTCACGGTCACCCACCCACATGCTCAGGCTGCGGTGGGTCAGATCCAGTTCTCCTGCATGCGCTCGTTTGGTGAATGCCCGCTCATGCTCCAGCAGGTAGCGGTCACGCCACCACAGGCTGGGACTGATGGCGACCACATGCTGGAACAGCTGCGGCCGGGTAAACAACGCGTAGATGCCGAACATGCCACCGAAGGAATGGCCGACGAGGCTGACCTGATCCTGATCGACCTTGAAGCTCTGGTTGACCCGAGGCATGAGGCGCTGCTCGATGAAATCGAGAAACAGGTCCTGGCCACCCTGCGGCGGATCATTGCGCTCGGGCAGTTGCGGCGGCGAAAGGTCGAACGCACGACGCTCGAAATCCAGCGGCGTACTGCTGGGGTAACCAATGGCGACGATAATCGCCTTGCGCCATTGCTTTTGCGCCCGCTTGGCGGCATGGAATGCCGGAAAGTAGGCATTGCCGTCGAGCAGATAGACCACCGGGTAGCCGCCGGTGTAAGGCACATCGCCCTCCGGCAGGCTGACCATGATGCGATAGTCACGGCCCTCGGCACTCTTCATCAGCCATTGTTCACTAGCGTCCAGATTGACCTGGTTGGCCTGGGCAGAGGCAAAACCACCTAGCAGCAGGGCCATTACGGCGCCGCGCAGCCAGCTCAGCGCACTCACCAGCTGTAGCTCAGGCTGGTGATCACGCTGCGCGCCTCGCCACGATAGCAATAGCCGTCCTGACAGTTGACGTATTGCTTGTCGGTCAGGTTGCGGGCATTGACGGCTAGACGCACACCGTCCAGGTCGCCAGCGAAGTCGTAGTGCACGCCGGCGTCGAACAAGGTGTAGTCCTCGCTCTTCACCGTGTTCATGTTGTTGCCATAGACGCTACCGGTGTAGCGCGCGCCGGCACCGAAACCAAGGCCTGAAAGCAGCTTGTAGTCCAGCCACAGCGCCGCCATGTGGCGCGGCGTGTTTTTCGAATCCTTGCCCTGGTTGCCATCGTTGCTCTTGGTCACCTCGGGGTCGTTGTAGCTATAGCTGGCTGTCAGATGCAGGCGCTCGCTAAGGTCGGCCACAGCCTCCAACTCCAGACCACGTGATACCTGTTCGCCGGTCTGTACGGTGTTGAGCGGATCGAGTGTGTCGCGGGTCGAGACGTTCTCCTGCGTCAGGTGATAGAGCGACGCGGTGAACAGTGCGCTGGTGCCGGGCGGCTGGTACTTGAGGCCGATCTCATACTGCTTGCCTTCGGTCGGTTTGAGCGGGCCGGCGGCGTTGCTGCCGCTCTGCGGCAGGAAGGACTCGGCATAACTGGCATAAGGCGCCAACCCATTATCGAACAGGTACAGCGCCCCCAGTTGATAGGTGGTAGCAGAGTCACTGCGCTTGCTATTGCTATCGCTCAGGTTGTCGCTGGTTCGTACATGCACCCAGTCGCGGCGCACGCCGGCCGACAGACGCCAGCGGTCGAGTTCGATCTGGTCCTGCAGATAGATGCCACTACGCTGGGTCAGGCTGTCCTGGTCAGCCAGCAAGGCGCCGGGACGACTGACCGGCTGGTGATAATCCGGTGCATTGATGTCGATCGACGGCGCCGGCCCGGTGGCGTAAAGCACCGAACTGTCGAACCAGGTGTAATCCCAGCCAGTCAGCAGGGTGTGCTGCAGTTCGCCAGTGGCGAAACGGCTGACCAGGCGAGTGTCGCTGCTCACCGACTCCATATCCTCGTATACACCGACGGCATAACGCTCCATCACCCCGTTGGTGATCGTGCCGTTGGGCTGCAGATACTGGTTGGTGGTGTCCAGCTGGCCGTAACGCAGATTCTGCTGCAGGCTGAAAGTGTCGTTGAAGGCGTGCTCGAACTCGTAGCCGAACGTCCACTGACGCTGGCCGAGCTTGTCGAAGTACTCATCGCCCTGCCAGAAATCGGTGAGGCGGTTACCGTCGTGATAGAGCATTGGCGAGGCGGCGGTCTCGCGCTCCTGATATTGCGCCAGCAGGGTCAGGCTGGTGGCTGGATCGATCTGCCAGCTCAGCGACGGCGCCAGCATGCGCACGTCATTGTTCAGCTGTTCGATGTCGTAGTGGGCGTCACGATAGACGCCGACGGTGCGAAACAGCACGTCGCCCGCCTCGTCCAGCTTGCCGCCGACATCGAACTGTCCTTGCCGGTGATCGTGATTACCGGCCTGGACTTCCACCTGATTCTTCGCCTGCAGGCTAGGCCGCTTGCTCACCCGGTTGACCATGCCGCCGGGGCTGATCTGCCCGTACAACACCGAAGCCGGGCCCTTGAGCACCTCGATGCGCTCCAGGGCGTAGGCCTCCGTGCCGTAGATGGACAACCAGCCGTTGTAGGGCTGGCGCAGACCGTCGAGGAAGTCGGCGGACATGGTCGTGTCGAAGCCGCGGATATTGATCTGATCGAAGCGCGGATCGAGCCCCGAGCCGCCGGTACGCACGCCTGCGCTGTAGGCCACGGCGTCTTCGACGCGGTCGACCTTGCGATCGGCGATCTGCCCGGCGGTGACCACGCTGATGCTCTGCGCGGTCTGCAGAATCGGCAGATCGGTCTTGGTCGCGGTGCTGGCATTGCTGGCGAAATACCCCGGAAGCGGCGCAAAGGCGCTTTGCGTCGGTGCGGCCTCGACAGTCACTGGCTGCAGCTGATAGCTGTCATCAGCGCGTAGCGGCCGTACCACATAACCAGACGCGGTCTTCTCGGCCACCAGCCCGCTGCCGCCGAGAATCTGTGACAAGCCTTCCTCGACCGACCGTGCGCCTGCCGAGCCGGAGCTAACCCGCCCGCGGACCGTCTCCGGCGAGTACGACAAGGTGATGCCGACCCGCTCGGCATAGAGGCTCAGCGTTTGATCCAGCGCCCCACCCGGTACATCAGCAGCGGACGCACGCGGCGCCGGCTCGGCCGCCAGCAACGCGGGGCTGGTGGCTGCGCCGCATAGCGCCAGGGCGATACAAATGGCAGTGGACAGCTTGCGCGGTTGCAGGCACGACGGCAGAGAGCAGGTAGAGCGCATGAGGGTATCCATTCAGGGAGTGATCACCCCTAACCGGATGAGCCGCCAAAGTCCGACAAAAATTTTTAAGCGATGGGCACAACGCGCACCCACCAACGGGTTCGCTCGACCAGCGCCACCGGCAACAGATGGGTGATGTTGCGCAACATCAGTTCAGGCTCAGCGAGGCGGAACACACCGGACAGGCGCAGGTCGGCCACCGCCGGATCGCAGCCCAGCCAGCCGTGCCGGTAGCGCCCCGCCTCGGCGAGAAAATCCACCAGGCGAATGTCGTTGACCACCAGCAGCCCGCGTGTCCAGGCGAAGGGATCGAGTGCGCCTCGCCCCAGCGGACTCATGCCCCTGGCCGATACCGCCAGCCCTTCGCCGGCCAGCAACTGACGCTGCCCCGCCGCGGCGCGAACCAAAACCTCACCCTGCGCCACCCGTATTTCGCTGCGGTTGTCGTACTCGCGCACCGACATGCGCGCGCGGTGCCCCACGCACTCGGCAAAGGCGCAACGTAGTTGCCATTGCGCGCCCTCGACCAGCGCTTCACCGCTACGCAACAGGAGCTCCTGGTCGTGAACATCGATTGAGCTACCGGTGTTGAGCAGCACCTCGACATCACCCGGCAGCTCGAGCCGCCGTGTTTCGCCGGTGGCCGTGGCGAAGTCAGTGCGCCACACCGGCGCCGAGGCCGCCGCCAGCAGCGTAACGCTACCGGCCGTCAAACCGAGCAGCTTGAGCATCCGGCGCCGACTCAGATCCGCCTCGGCCCGCTGCAACAAGGGAATGGCCTGCGCCGCATCGCCCAGCGGATTCAGCCGAAACAGCCCGGCCATCTGCTGCAGGCGTTGCCAGGCCTGGTCGTGCTGTTCGTCTTGCGCCAGCCAGTCATGCAACTGGCGTTGCAGCTCGGCGCTGGCAGGCTCGGCGCGCAGGCGCATCTGCCATTCGATGGCCGCACGGACGATGGACTCGGAAGGCTGCCCGGCGGCCATCACGGCGCGGCTTCGAAGCACAGGCGATAGCAATGCAGCAAGGCATTGGATACATGCCGCTCAACGGTACGACTGGAAATGCCCAGTTGCCGCGCCACCTGCGCATGGTTGAGGCCGCCGAGCTGATACAGCAGAAACGCCTCGCGCACGGCGGGCTTCAACCCTTCGAGCAACTGCGCGATACGCTCCAGGGACTGCAAGGCCTCATAGCGAACCTCCGGCGACGGATGGCTCGCCTCGGGCAACAGCGCCAGGGCTTCGAGATACGCGCGCTCCAACGCATCGCGCCGCCAATGATCGATCACCAGGCCACGTGCGATACGCGCCAGCAAGGCACGAGGCGCCCGATTATCGACAGGCTGATCACGCACCAGCAGGCGCAGAAAGGTGTCCTGAACCAGATCCGCCGCCTGCTGCGAACAGCCGACCGAACGTCGCAGCCAGCCATGCAGCCAGCCCTGATGCGTGCCGTACAGCACCTCAAGGGGAATGATCGAATCGGTTTCGGACGGGGACATAAAGCGACGCATACCAACAGACTGAAAACACCATGGATAAGCATGGCGACCGCTGCGAACATTAATAGCGAATCATTCTTATTACAAATTTTTCAGCATGCGAAGCACCAGCCTTGCGAGTCAGGTCGTCCCACCTCGCCCTTTCACCTAGCGGTGATCACTAAAATGACCGCCGCCTTGCCCCCTTTTATCTCGAGCGGCCCATGACGGGCTGTGGTTCGAAGTGCCAAGTGATACCATTGCGCGCTTCAACGTCGCCCTGAGTACTACCAGGCCCCGGCGCCACGATGCCCGACACTCCCCCCATGCCTCACCAGCCTTATCGGCTCGTCTGCCGGCAGGGGCGTAGCGTTCACTTATATGCGCAGGTTCGTCTTCCTCGGTTCGGGCCGGGCTGAAAGGCTCGAAAGCGGTATCACCCTTTAAACAGCGCACCTCAAGTTATTGATAGGTAAGTCCTTTGATTTCCACCGCTAACATCACCATGCAGTTCGGCGCCAAGCCGCTGTTCGAGAACGTTTCCGTCAAGTTCAACAACGGCAACCGCTACGGCCTGATCGGCGCCAACGGCTGCGGCAAGTCGACCTTCATGAAAATTCTTGGCGGCGACCTCGAGCCCTCCGGCGGCCAGGTGATGCTCGAGCCGAACGTGCGCCTGGGCAAGCTGCGCCAGGATCAGTTCGCCTACGAAGAATTCAACGTGATCGACACCGTGATCATGGGCCACGAGGAGCTGTGGAAGGTCAAGGCCGAGCGCGACCGCATCTACTCGCTGCCAGAGATGAGCGAAGAAGACGGCATGAAAGTCGGCGAGCTCGAAGGTGAGTTCGCCGAGATGGACGGCTACACCGCCGAATCGCGCGCGGGCGAGCTGCTGCTGGGCCTGGGCATTCCGCTCGAGCAGCATTTCGGCCCGATGAGCGAAGTCGCCCCCGGCTGGAAGCTGCGCGTGCTGCTGGCCCAGGCGCTGTTCTCGGACCCGGATGTGCTGCTGCTCGACGAGCCGACCAACCACCTGGACATCAACACCATCCGCTGGCTGGAAACGATCCTCACGGCGCGCAACAGCACCATGATCATCATTTCCCACGACCGTCACTTCCTCAACTCGGTCTGCACCCACATGGCTGACCTGGATTACGGCGAGCTGCGCCTGTTCCCGGGCAACTACGACGAGTACATGACCGCCGCGACCCAGTCGCGCGAGCAGCTGCTGGCCGACAACGCCAAGAAGAAAGCGCAGATTTCCGAGCTGCAGAGCTTCGTCAGCCGCTTCTCGGCCAACGCCTCCAAGGCCAAGCAGGCCACCAGCCGCGCCAAGCAGATCGACAAGATCCAGCTGGCCGAGGTCAAGCCGTCGAGCCGTGTCAGCCCGTTCATTCGCTTCGAGCAGAACAAGAAACTGCACCGCCAGGCCGTGACCATCGAGAAGGTGTCCAAGGCCTTCGACGACAAGGTGCTGTTCAAGAACTTCAGCTTCACCGTCGAAGCCGGCGAGCGCGTGGCGATCATCGGCCCCAACGGTATCGGCAAGACCACCCTGCTGCGCACCCTGGTCGGCGAAATGGAGCCGGATGCCGGTTCGGTGAAATGGACCGAGAGCGCCGAGGTTGGCTACTACGCTCAGGATCACGCCCACGATTTCGAAGATGACGTGACCCTGTTCGACTGGATGGGCCAGTGGACGACCGGTGAGCAGGTGATCCGCGGCACCCTCGGGCGCATGCTGTTCTCCAACGACGAGATCCTCAAGTCGGTGAAGGTCATCTCCGGTGGTGAGCAAGGCCGCATGCTGTTCGGCAAGCTGATTCTGCAGAAGCCCAACGTGCTGGTGATGGACGAACCGACCAACCACCTGGACATGGAATCGATTGAAGCGCTCAACCTGGCGCTGGAGAACTACCCAGGCACGCTGATCTTCGTCAGCCATGACCGCGAGTTCGTTGGCTCCCTGGCCACACGCATCATCGAGCTGTCGGATAACGGCGTGACCGACTTTTCCGGCACCTACGACGACTACCTGCGCAGCCAGGGCATCATCGTCTGAAACTCCCAAGCCCCCCTCTCCCATTTATGGGAGAGGGGTTGGACGACAGCACTCTCAGCCCAGAAACAACAAAGCCCGCTTTCGCGGGCTTTGTTGTTTCAACGCTCTGTTCAGGCAGTGGCGAACAGCTCGGAGATACGCTGCGCTGCACCTTTCATGGCTTCGGCGCGCGGCTCTTCGCCGTAGGCCAGGCCTTCGGCGCGAACGATCTCGATGTCATCGATGCCGACGAAATTCAGCATGCGCACCAGATAGTCCTCATGCGCCTGGCCAGACGGCTGGCCGGCATGAATACCACCGGCGCTGGAGGCGATCACCACGGTCTTGCCGCCAGCCAGCCCTACCGGGCCATTCTCGGTGTATTTGAAGCTCTTGCCGGCGACGGCAATGCGGTCGATCCAGGCCTTCAGTTGGCTGGGAATCGCGAAGTTGTACATCGGCGCACCGATGACGATGGCATCGGCCGCGAGAAACTCTTCCAGGGTGCGTTCGGCCAGCTCGGCCTCGTGTTTCTGCGCGGCGTCACGCAGCTCGGCCGGAGTGCCGGCGGCTACCAGGGTGGCAGCGGAAAAGTGGCTCAGCGCATCGCTGGCCAGGTCGCGGTAGGTCACCTGAACATCTGCAGTCACAGCGCTCCAGGCCTCGACTACAGAACGGCTGAGCTGACGGGAAGCGGAAGCATCGCCGAGGATGCTGGAATCGAGGTGCAGTAGTTTCATAGGTGCTCTCCAGAGTGCTATGCGACGTGGTGACGCAATTCCGGGGAGGCTACCGATGTAACCAATAGCCGATAAGATGGCAAAAATGCGATAGTTCGTCCCACTGATAGGACGATGACATGCATGACCTCAATGACCTGTTCTACTTCGCCAAGGTAGTGGAAGCCGGTGGTTTCGCCGCTGCCGGGCGTGCCTTGGGCATTCCCAAATCGCGCCTGTCGCGGCGCATCGCCGAGCTGGAGCAACGCCTGGGTGCGCGTTTGCTGCAACGCTCGACGCGCAAACTGGCGCTGACCGATATCGGCGAACGCTACCTGCGCCATTGCCAGGCGATGTTGCTGGAGGCCGAACAGGCCGAGGAAACCGTGACCAACCTGACCAGCGAGCCGCGTGGTCGGGTGCGCTTCTCCACACCACCGGGCGTGGCCCTATTGCCCGACGTGATCAATGATTTTCTGACGCGCTATCCCAGGGTGCAACTGGAGGTCGTGCAGACCAGCCGCCGTATCGATCTGCTCAACGAGGCTGTGGACGTCGCCCTGCGCGTGCGCAACGCCGATGACGAAGAACCGGGCCTGATCACTCGCCGCCTGCTACCGGCGCGCGCGCTGGTGGTGGCGCGCCCGGATCTGATCGCCGGGCTGCGCCTGGAACAGCCTGAAGATCTGCAGCAATTGCCAGCGCTGGGCGCCATCGGAGCCGACCGGCGCATTCACCTGCGCTTTCATCACAACACGACGCAGGAGGCTCGCGAGATCGCTTTGGAAGCGCGCCTGGCCGTCGACGACTTTCCCATGCGCAAGTCGGCGGCACTGGCCGGGGTGGGCATTACCCTGCTGCCCACCACCTACTGCCACGAGGAATTGGCCGATGGCAGCCTGGTGTCATTGCTGCCGCACTGGACGGTGCCAGAGGGCTATGTCCAGTTGGCCTACACCCACAGGCGCGGCATGTCGCCGGCTGTCCGCGCCTGGATCGAGTTGCTCAGCGACGCATTCAGTCGCTGGAGCTTCCCGCTCTGACTCAGATGCGGAACTGCCGCACCAGCGCCCCGAGGCGATCACCGAGGCCAGCCAGGCTGCGTGCTGTCTGCGCGCCACGCTCGGTTTCGTCGGCAACGCTATCCACGGCAACGGCGATCTGATGCACGCTGCGATTGATCTCCTCGGCCACTGCCGTCTGCTCCTCGGCGGCGCTGGCGATCTGCGCGTTCATCGCATTGATGGTGGCGATCAGCTGAGCAATGGCATCGAGCGACTCTCCGGCCTTGTTGGCCTGCTCGCTGGTCAGCTCTCCGGCATCGCTGGAGCGGCGCATCGAGGTCACTGACTGCTGGGTGCCCTGCTGCAGACGGTCGATCATGCCCTGGATTTCCTGGGTGCTCTGCTGGGTGCGGCTGGCCAGTGCACGCACCTCATCGGCGACCACGGCGAAACCGCGCCCGGCCTCACCGGCACGCGCGGCTTCGATGGCGGCGTTGAGCGCCAGCAGGTTGGTCTGCTCGGCGATGGAGCGAATCACGTCGAGCACGCTGACGATGGACAGTACGTCCTGCTGCAGGTTGTCGAGCGATACGCCGCTGCTGCGGATGTCCTCGACCAACGAGTGAATACGCTGAATGCTGCCATCGACCACGCTCTTCGCCGCCTGGCCCTCGCGGTCGGTCTGCTGCGCGGCTTCAGCGGCGTTCTGCGCGCTCTTGGCGACTTCGTGAGCGGCGGCGGACATTTCGTTGATCGCCGTGGCCACCTGATCGGTTTCATGGCGCTGCTGCCCCATGGCCTGCTCGGAGCGCTGCGCCTGCTCCGATACCTGACTCACCAGCTCGGTGAGCTGCCCGGTCATCTCGACGATCTGCCGCACCAGGCCATGCACCTTCTCGACAAAACGGTTGAAGGACCCGGCCAACTGGCCCAGCTCGTCCTCACTGGTGACGGGCAGACGGCGGGTTAGATCGCCCTCACCCGCGGCGATATCATCGAGGTTGGCCTTGATTTGCTGCAATGGACGCAGGAAGGCGTTGCTCAGCCAGACACCTATCACGCCGAACACCAGTAGAAGGACCGCCGCCACTACCATGATGCTGGTGATGATGGTACCGATGCGGCGGTCGATCTCGGCCTGTACTTCGGCGATCTGCGCCTCGATACCGTCGAGGTTGAGCGCGGTGCCAAGGGCCATATCCCATTTGGGCAGGTAGTAGCTGTAGGCGAGCTTGGGCACCATTACCGATTCGTTACCCGGCAGCGGCGAGGAGTAGTTGACGAAGTAGCTGTTGTTCTTCGCCACATTGACCAACTCACGGTTGATGTACACACCGTTCGGGTCGCGTCGGTCGGCTAGGCTCTTGCCGACATCCACCGGGCTGTCGCCACGGAACAGGCGCACCACGTTGGAGTCGTGGCCGAAGAAGTAGCCGTCGGCGCCGTACTTGATCTTCGAGAGGATGGCGATGGCCTGTTCGCGACTGGCCATGTCGCCTTGCGCGGCGCCATCGTAGAGCCCCTTCACCGAGCCCAGTGCGATCTGGATATAGTGCTCGAGCTCGCTGCGTTTCTCCTGCAGCAGACGCTCACGAGTCTCGGCCACTTCGTCAGCAGCCAGATTCTGCAGCACCCTCGCCGCCGTACCGCTGAGCACCAGCGCGAAGAGGATGACGGGAACCAGTGCAAGCAGGATTACCTTGGCTTTCAATGTCAGGCGCATTCTTATTGTCCTTGTGTGCGAAACCAAAAACGGGGCTACCGATATATCGGCAACCCCGTGGAAGAATTAAGCGACCCAAGGCGCCGAGAACTTAATCCGGCGTCTGTTCACGCCTTTACAGCAGCATAGCGGCGGCCCAACCGAACGCCAGCAGCGGCAGGTTGTAGTGCAGGAAGGTGGGCACCACGCTGTCCCAGATGTGGTTGTGCTGACCGTCGGCGTTCAACCCCGAGGTTGGCCCGAGCGTCGAGTCCGAGGCAGGTGAGCCGGCATCGCCCAGGGCACCGGCCGTGCCGACGATGCAGACGATGGCCAGCGGGCTGAAACCCAGTTGCACGCCCAGCGGCACGAAGATCGCGGCGATGATAGGGATGGTCGAAAAGGAAGAGCCGATGCCCATGGTCACCAGCAGCCCGACCAGCAGCATCAGCAGCGCGCCAACGGCCTTGTTGTGGCCGATCAGGGCTGCCGCGCTATCGACCAGCGTCTTGACCTCACCGGTGGTCTTCATCACCTCGGCGAAACCGGCCGCAGCGATCATGATGAAGCCGATCATGGCCATCATCTTCATGCCCTCGGTAAACAGGCCGTCCGCCTCTTTCCAACGCACCACGCCGGACACCGAGAAGATCACGAAACCGACCAGCGCGCCGATGATCATCGAGTCCAGCCACAGCTGCACGACGAACGCTGCAGCGATGGCCAGCCCCGCAACCAGCAGGCTCAAGGGGTTGTATTGCACATCCACGCGCTCGGCCTGGGCGACCTTTTCCAGGTCATAAACGCGCTTGCCACGATAGCTGAACAGCACCGCCACGAGCAGCCCGCATAGCATGCCCAGCGCCGGAATGGCCATGGCCTGGGTGATGCTGATACCCGTGACGTCGACACCGGACTTGGCAACATTGGCCAGCAGGATCTCGTTGAGGAAGATGCCGCCAAAACCCACCGGCAGGAACATATATGGGGTGATCAAACCGAAGGTCAGCACGCAGGCGATCAGGCGACGGTCCAGTTGCAACTTGCTCAACACATAGAGCAGCGGCGGTACCAGCAACGGAATGAAGGCGATGTGGATCGGCAGCAGGTTCTGCGAGGAGATCGCCACCGCCAGCAGCAGCCCGATCAGCAGCCACTTCAGCGCTCCACCTGCGCCTTCCTGCTGCTGGCCGACCAGCGCCAGCGCCTTGTCCGCCAAGGCGTGAGCCAGGCCCGACTTGGCGATGGCCACCGCGAAAGCGCCAAGCAGCGCGTAAGACAGTGCAACCGTCGCGCCACCACCGAGCCCCTGGTTGAACGCTTGCAGCGTGCCCTCGACGCCCAGCCCTCCAAGCAGCCCACCGGCCAGCGCACCAATGATCAGCGCCACTACCACGTGTACGCGACAGAGACTGAGGACCAGCATGATGCCGACCGCAGCGATTACAGCGTTCATAAAGCACTCCACCTGCACGACGCAAAAAGCCGCGTACTCTGCCGTAAGCGAGCCACACCTGTCAAAACGCATGCTCGTTCATTATTTAAATCGAAACGTGCATAATTCCGACCACACACCGTATCGATCAAGAATGCGGGCTGCACACCGATAACCCTGTTAGTCCATGCAGAAAGGAACGCACCATGCTGTTCAGCCGTCTTTCGATCCAATGGAAGATCACCCTGCTCGCCGGCCTGTGCCTGCTCGCCATCGTCACCTTGCTGGTGGGCGCCTCGCAGTATCAGTCCAGCCGCAGCGCCAGCCTGGTGCGCGATGCCAGCTCTGCCATGCTGGAAGAGAGCGCGACACTACGCCTCAAGGCGCGCAGTGAATTACAGGCGATTCGCATCCAGCGTTACTTCATGGACGCCTACCAGTACGGTAAGGGGTTTTCCCGGCAGATCCTGTTTCTGCGCGAGCAGGCTGAGAAGCGCTTTCTCGATGCCTTCGACCTGCGTGAAGACCTGACCCGCCAGGTGCGCAGCAGCCTGGAAGCCAACCCCGCCCTGCTCGGCCTGTACCTGGTGTTCGAACCCAACGCTCTGGACGGCAAGGACGAGCTGTTCGCCGACCAGCCCGACCTGGGCAGCAATGACGCAGGGCGCTTCGCGCTGTACTGGGCACAGCCCACGGTTGGCAAGCTGGAAGCCGAGGCCATGACCGAAGAGTTACTCGGCGACACCACGCCGGGTGACAACGGCGTGCCTTACAACGCCTGGTACACCTGCCCGCGCGAGACTCGTCAGGCCTGCGTACTGGAGCCTTATTACGACGAGGTCGGCGGGCAGAAGACACTGATGACCAGCATCGCCTTCCCGCTGGAACTCGACGGCAAGATCATCGGCGTGATGGGCGTCGATATCAGCCTGGCCAGCCTGCAACAGATCAGCCAGGAGGCCAATCGCGAGCTGTACGACGGCCAGGGCCATATCAGTATCTTCAGCCCCAGCGCCCTGCTGGCGGGCCACAGCCGCGACGGCAGCCTGCTGAGCCAGCCGGTCGAGCGCGCCTTTCCCGAAAACGCCAGCGAACTGCGCGGCCTGATCCAGAGCGGCAGCGATGCCGAGCTACATCACGGTGACATGCTCCGCGAGATCAGCCCGTTCAAACCCATCCCCGAGTCAAAGCCCTGGTCGGTGCTGCTCGAAGTACCTCAGAACGTGCTGCTTGAGCGTGCCATCAAGCTGGGCGCACAGCTCGATGCCAACCGCGCCAGTGACAGTCTGGTCGCGCTGCTGATGGGGCTTGTCGCGGTGATCGCCGGCCTGCTGCTGATGTGGCTGACGGCACGCGGCGTAACGCGGCCGATTCTTGGTGTGGCCGCCATGCTCAAGGATATCGCCAGCGGCGAAGGCGACCTGACCCGCCGCCTGCAATACGCCCGTCAGGATGAGCTGGGCCAGTTGGCTGGCTGGTTCAACCGCTTCCTCGACAAGCTGCAGCCCATCATCGCCGACGTGAAGAACAGCGTGATCGACGCCCGCAGCACGGCCGATCAGTCGGCGGCCATCGCCAGCCAGACCAGCGCCGGCATGCAGCAGCAGTACCGCGAGGTCGATCAGGTGGCCACCGCCTTCCAGGAAATGAGCGCCACCGCTCAGGATGTCGCACACAATGCCGCGCAGGCCGCAGAAGCCGCGCGCAATGCCGACCAGGCCAGCCGCGAAGGCCTGCAGGTGATCGACCGCACCACCAGCACCATCGATCTTTTGGCCAATGAAATGAACGTGGCCATGCAGGAAGTCGAAGGTCTGGCCAGCAGCAGCGAGCAGATCGGCTCGGTGCTGGAGGTGATTCGCTCGATTGCCGAGCAGACCAACCTGCTCGCCCTCAACGCCGCCATCGAGGCCGCGCGCGCCGGTGAAGCCGGTCGCGGCTTTGCCGTGGTCGCCGACGAAGTACGCAACCTGGCCAAACGCACCCAGGATTCGGTGGAGGAAATTCGCCAGGTGATCGAGGGCCTGCAGAGCGGTACGCGCGAGGTCGTCAGCACCATGCACAGCAGCCATCGCCAGGCTCAGGGCAGCGTCGAGCAGGTGCAGCAGGCCGTGGCTGCGCTGCAGCGCATCAGCCAGGCGGTCAGCACCATTACCGACATGAACCTGCAGATCGCCAGCGCGGCGGAGGAGCAGAGTTCGGTGGCCGAGGAGATCAACCGCAATGTCGCCTCGATTCGCGACGTCACCGAGGCCATCACCGCGCAGGCCGACGAGTCGGCGCAGGTGAGCCAGAACCTCAATCGCCTGGCCAATCACCAGCAGAGCCTGATGGATCAGTTCCGCGTGTAACCTCAGGTAGGGTGCGCCGCGCGCACCTCAATCCGGGCCGCGCACAGGTGGACATGACGCCAAATCATCCTCGATCTGGCGGCGCTTCCCTTGCGGCGCAGGCAGGCAATCGCCTAGCCTGCGTTCTTTTTCGGGGGAAGCAGCATGCTCAATATCGCCTTGGTCGCCGGCTCCAGCCGCAACAACAGCCAATCGGGAAAGGTCGCTCGCGTGCTGCGTCAGCGCCTGATCGAGATGGGGCAAACCACTCAGGACACCAGCAGCATCATCGATCTGGGCCTGGCGCCCCTGCCGCTGTGGCCCGCTGAAGATGCCGGCCCCTGGTCCATGTACCAGCAACAACTGGCGGCTGCCGATGCGGTGGTGATCATCGCACCGGAGTGGAACGGCATGGCCTGCCCGGCGATCAAGAATTTCTTCATCTACGCCAGCAAGGCCGAACTGGCACACAAGCCAGGCCTGCTGGTTGGCGTTTCCTCCGGTATTGGCGGCGCCTACCCGATCAGCGAACTGCGCGCCTCCAGCTACAAGAACTGCCGCCTTTGCTACCTGCCGGAGCACCTGATCGTGCGTCAGGTCGAGAAGGTGTTGAACGGTCCGCAGCCCGTAGACGAAGCCGATGAGCGCATCCGCGCCCGCATTGATTACGCGCTCGATGTACTGGTGCATTACGCCCACGCCCTGCAGCCGGTACGCGCCGCCATCAGCTTCGACAACTCGGTCTTCGCCAACGGTATGTAAGGGATCCGTAGGGTGGATTAGCGGCGCTGAACGCAGCGTTTGCAGACGCCAGCGATCATGCTGCGCCGCGTAGCCCACCAGACGATGGTGTGACCGGCGTGAGCCTGAGGCTCAACGCCGTGGCAGACTGACCACCACTCGCAGCCCGCCCAGCGGGCTGTCCTGCAGCTCGATACGGCCATGCCAGGCCTCGATGATGTCGCGCACGATACCGAGGCCCAGGCCGTGCCCCGCCACCTGTTCGTCCAGACGAGTGCCGCGGCCCAGCACGGCCTCGCGGCGCTCGGCATCGATGCCGGGGCCATCGTCATCGACAGACAGGCGATAGCCATCGGCACTCTCCTCCACCGTCAACTGCACGCGCTGATCGGCCCATTTGCAGGCGTTGTCCAAGAGATTGCCGAGCAGCTCCAGCAAGTCTTCACGATCACGCGGCAGCACCAGGCCTGGCGGCGCCTGCCAGTCCAGACTCAGGCCGCGGTCATGAATCATCGACAAGGTGGCGAACAGCCCCGGCAGCTCCTGCGCGCAATCGAAGCGCGCCCCCGGCAACACCTCGCCAGCCAGACGCGCACGCCCCAGCTCGCGGCTGAGACGCTGCTCGATCTGCTCCAACTGTTCACGCAGGCTCGCGCGCAGGGCCGGATGAGCCGCCAACTCCTCGCGACCTGCCAGACTGATCAACACGGCCAGCGGCGTTTTCAGCGCATGGCCAAGATTGCCCAATGCATTGCGCGAGCGCTTGAGGGTGTCCTCGGTATGCGCCAACAGGTGGTTGATCTGTGCGACCAGAGGCTCCAGCTCCTCGGGCACCTCGGCATCCAGATCGGTACGTCGACCCTGCTGCAGTTGCGCGATCTGCTGACGCACCTGTTCCAGTGGGCGCAGAGCACGGCGAACGGTGTAGCGCTGGGCAACAAGGATCAGCAGCAGCGCAGCGCCTCCCAGGCCCAAACCCACCCACTGCATGCGGCGAAAACTCTGCAGTATCGGCTGGTAATCCTGCGCCACGCTGATCGACAGATTCTCGCCATAGCGGCGGTAGTCGGCGCGGTAGATCAACAGCAACTGACCCTGCGGGCCGTCGCCCAGCTCGGCCTGCATGCCCATGCCATTGGGCTTGAGCAATTCACGATCCCATAGCGAACGTGAACGCCAGCTCCGGTCGGAAAAATCGATGCGAAAGTAATGCCCCGAGAATTGCCGCTGGAACGAGGGATCGAGACGCCGCTCATCCAGTTGCAAACCAGCCGGACCACGGACCAGAGCGGCCAACAGACCTTGCGCCTCGTCACGCAAATCCTCTTCCAGATAAGCGCGCAGGCCACGGTCGAATACCCAGAGGCTGGCCTGCGCCAGAACCAGTCCGACCAGTAGCAGCGTCGCGGCCAGGCCAATACCGAGCCGACGCTGAATGGACCTCAACCCTGCTCTCCGGTAAAGCGGTAACCTTGCCCGCGGCGGGTCTCGATCACGTTGCGCCCGAGCTTGCCGCGCAGGCGGTTGACGTGCACTTCGATGACGTTGGAATCACGCTCTGTCTCGCCGTCATAGAGATGGTCGGCGAGATGGCTCTTGGAGAGAATCTGCCCGGGATGCAGCATGAAGTAGCGCAGCAGACGAAACTCGGCGGCCGTCAGATCGATGGCCTCGCCGCCCGAGGTCACGCACTGGCGGCTCTCGTCCAGTTGCAGGCCGGCGGCCTCCAGTTGCGGCTGGTTGGCCAGGCCATGGGCACGACGCAATAGCGCCTGGATGCGCAGGGCCAGCTCCTCGGGATGGAAGGGTTTGGTCAGGTAGTCGTCGGCGCCGGCCTTCAACCCTTCGATGCGCTCGGCCCACGAACCTCGCGCAGTCAGCACCAGCACCGGTGTAGCCAGTCCGCCGGCACGCCACTCCTGCAGCACCTCGAGCCCCGGCTTGCCTGGCAGGCCAAGGTCGAGAATGATCAGGTCATAAGGCTCGCTGGCGCCCTGATAGGCCGCATCACGACCATCGGCCAACCAGTCCACGGCATAGCCCTGGCGAGTCAGGCTGGCGGTCAGCTCATCGGCCAGGGGTACATGGTCTTCCACCAGCAACAGGCGCATCAGTCGTCTTCCTCATCCTTCAGAATATTGCCGTTGCGGGCATCCAGTTCGAGCTCACGCACCACGCCGGATGTGGTCAGAATCTCGACTTCATAGACCAGCACGCCATCCTCTTCCTCCAGCTCCGCTTCGAGCAAAGTGGAACCGGGGTAGGCATTGCCGATGTGCTGCATCAGTTGCTCGAAGGGCATGATGACACCCTCACGCCGCAGGCGCAGCGCCTCATCCTGGTCGAGATCGCGCGCAATCCCCGGCACACTGGCGAGACCGCATGCCAGAACCAGCAACAGCGCGGTGGTACGTCGAAACTTCATCAATCGTCCTGGTGGTTCTTGAGAATTTCCCCGGTGCTGGCATCCAGCTCCAGGTCCCACTGCACGCCCTGGGTATCGCGCAGCTCGATCTGATAGATATAGCGACCGTATTCGTCTTCCAGCTCGGTTTCTTCGATGCGCGCGCCTGGATGCTGGGCCAGTGCCGCTTCATTGAGCTGTTCGAAGGATTTGATGGTCCCGGCATCACGCAGACGCAGAGCCTCGTCCGGGCCGAGATCACGCGCCTGGGCAATGGTAGCGGCGCTGACGAGGGTGGCAAGTGTTGCGAGGCTGATCAATCGTTTCATGGGTTTCTCCAGCAGTGAATCAGTGACTGCCACTCTAGGCCCAGGCACTTAATTCAAGCTGAATTCACTCACGTCATTCACCGCATGAAGTGGCTTGGCCTGCTCACTCAGCCCTCTATAATCGCCTGCTGCGAAAGGAGGCACCGATGAGCGCGATCCATATCAAATCCCCTGCCCTGACACTCAAGGCCGGCCCCAGAGCCTTGGCGCGCATTCGCCAGAATGGCCTGAGCCCGGCGGATGTCGGCATCCTGCCTGGCGCAGCAGGCGGGCCCAAGGGCATCGGCATTCAAGGCCTGGATCTGGCGCTGTTTGGTGACTGGTTGCTTCGCGCGCCGCGTGAACGCGCGCTGATCGGCGCTTCCATCGGCTCTTGGCGCTTCGCCAGTGCCTGCCTGCCCGATCCGGCAGTGGGGATTCGACGACTCGGTGAGCTGTACACCTCTCAACGCTTCGCCAAGGGCGTGAGCATGGCTCAGGTGTCGGGCAGTTGCCGGCAGATGCTCAACGAGCTGCTCGCCGATCAGGATGCCGCCATCATCGCCAACCCGCACTACCGTCTGCACATTGTCGTAGTGAAGAGCCACGGCCTGCTGCAACACGATCATCGCGGCAAACTCAGCCTCGGCCTGTCATCGGTGATCGGCAACAACTTCCTCGCTCGCCAGCGCCTTGGCCGCCATTTCGACCGGGTGATCCTCCATGATGCACGGCAGGTGCCGCCCCTGGCTCAGTTGAGCGACTTCCGTTCGCACTTCCATGCGCTGACCTCGGAGAACCTGCGCCACGCCCTGCTGGCTTCGGGCTCGATCCCCATGGTGATGGAGGCGATTCGTGAAATCCCAGGCCTGGAGCCGGGTGCCTATCGCGATGGCGGCCTGCTCGACTATCACCTCGACCTGCCCTACAACGGCGAAGATATCGTGCTCTATCCGCACTTCACCGACCGGGTGATACCCGGCTGGTTCGACAAGAGCATGCCCTGGCGCCGTGGCGATCGCACCCGCCTGCAGGACGTACTGCTGCTGGCACCATCACGCGACTACCTGGCGCGCCTGCCACACGGCAAACTTCCGGATCGTACCGACTTCAAACGCTACCTGGGTAATGACGACGGGCGCGAGCGCTATTGGCGTCAGGCCATGGCCGAAAGCGTCAGGCTCGGTGACGAATTTCTCGAACTGGTCGAAAGCGGCCGCCTGGCCGAACGCCTGCAACCCCTCTGAGACAGCGGGGTTATGAGTGACTGCTCAACCTGTAGAACGGACGCGATGAGGCGGCAATAGGACCAGAGCTGTTAAACTGCGCAGCTCAACGCCGATCAGGCGGAATCATTTACGCGAGCGCTGTTCAGTGGAATTGTTCAAAGAGTTCATCTTCGAGGCGGCCCATCGCCTGCCCCACGTACCGGAAGGCCACAAATGCGGCCGCCTGCACGGCCATTCCTTCCGGGTTGCCATTTATATCGAAGGTGACGTCGATCCCTATACCGGCTGGATTCGAGATTTCTCCGAGATCAAGGCGATTTTCAAACCGATCTATGAGCAGCTCGACCACAACTACCTGAACGACATTCCTGGCCTGGAAAACCCAACCAGCGAGGTCCTCGCCAAGTGGATCTGGCAACAGGTCAAACCGCTGCTGCCGGAACTGTCGCGCGTACGCATCCACGAGACCTGCACCAGCGGCTGCGAATACCGCGGCGATTGATCATTGCCCAGAAACACCAAAGGCCACCTCAAGGTGGCCTTTTTATTGATACCAATAAAGCAACACCCGTCCCGTAGGGTGCGCCGCGCGCACCGGCATGTCGGCGTCCTTGTCGGTGCGCGCAGCGCACCCTACTCGATTACGTAAGCTGTTTTCCGCGCCGCAAAGAAGAAACCCCAGACCGCTAGGCGATCTGGGGTTTCGTATAGGAGCTTGACGATGACCTACTCTCACATGGTGAAGCACCACACTACCATCGGCGATGCGTCGTTTCACTACTGAGTTCGGGATGGGATCAGGTGGTTCCAACGCTCTATGGTCGTCAAGCAATTCGGTTGGGATCTCGCGGTGAGGCGCTATCCCTTGGATACGTGATAGAGGCTTGTAGCTCTCGCAAATTTTCGGCTTTCTGTCGACTTCACCATCGACACCCTCTGCACGAGAGCAGATTGTTTGGGTGTTATATGGTCAAGCCTCACGGGCAATTAGTATGGGTTAGCTCAACGCCTCACAGCGCTTACACACCCCACCTATCAACGTCGTAGTCTTCGACGGCCCTTCAGGGAGCTCAAGGCTCCAGTGAGATCTCATCTTGAGGCAAGTTTCCCGCTTAGATGCTTTCAGCGGTTATCTTTTCCGAACATAGCTACCCGGCAATGCCACTGGCGTGACAACCGGAACACCAGAGGTTCGTCCAACCCGGTCCTCTCGTACTAAGGTCAGCCCCTCTCAAATCTCAAACGTCCACGGCAGATAGGGACCGAACTGTCTCACGACGTTCTAAACCCAGCTCGCGTACCACTTTAAATGGCGAACAGCCATACCCTTGGGACCGGCTTCAGCCCCAGGATGTGATGAGCCGACATCGAGGTGCCAAACACCGCCGTCGATATGAACTCTTGGGCGGTATCAGCCTGTTATCCCCGGAGTACCTTTTATCCGTTGAGCGATGGCCCTTCCATACAGAACCACCGGATCACTAAGACCTACTTTCGTACCTGCTCGACGTGTCTGTCTCGCAGTCAAGCGCGCTTTTGCCTTTATACTCTACGACCGATTTCCGACCGGTCTGAGCGCACCTTCGTACTCCTCCGTTACTCTTTGGGAGGAGACCGCCCCAGTCAAACTACCCACCATACACTGTCCTCGATCCGGATAACGGACCAGAGTTAGAACCTCAAGGTTGCCAGGGTGGTATTTCAAGGATGGCTCCATGAGAACTGGCGTCCCCACTTCAAAGCCTCCCACCTATCCTACACAAGCAAGCTCAAAGTCCAGTGCAAAGCTATAGTAAAGGTTCACGGGGTCTTTCCGTCTAGCCGCGGATACACTGCATCTTCACAGCGATTTCAATTTCACTGAGTCTCGGGTGGAGACAGCGCCGCCATCGTTACGCCATTCGTGCAGGTCGGAACTTACCCGACAAGGAATTTCGCTACCTTAGGACCGTTATAGTTACGGCCGCCGTTTACCGGGGCTTCGATCAAGAGCTTCGCTTGCGCTAACCCCATCAATTAACCTTCCGGCACCGGGCAGGCGTCACACCCTATACGTCCACTTTCGTGTTTGCAGAGTGCTGTGTTTTTAATAAACAGTCGCAGCGGCCTGGTATCTTCGACCGGCATGGGCTTACGTAGTAAATACTTCACCCTCACCGGCGCACCTTCTCCCGAAGTTACGGTGCCATTTTGCCTAGTTCCTTCACCCGAGTTCTCTCAAGCGCCTTGGTATTCTCTACCTAACCACCTGTGTCGGTTTGGGGTACGGTTCCTAGTTACCTGAAGCTTAGAAGCTTTTCCTGGAAGCATGGCATCAACCACTTCGCATTCTAAAAGAACGCTCGTCATCAGCTCTCGGCCTTGACCCCCCGGATTTACCTAAGGAATCAGCCTACCACCTTAAACACGGACAACCAACGCCGTGCTGGCCTAGCCTTCTCCGTCCCTCCATCGCAGTAACTAGAAGTACGGGAATATTAACCCGTTTCCCATCGACTACGCATTTCTGCCTCGCCTTAGGGGCCGACTAACCCTGCGTCGATTAACGTTGCGCAGGAAACCTTGGTCTTTCGGCGTGCGAGTTTTTCACTCGCATTGTCGTTACTCATGTCAGCATTCGCACTTCTGATACCTCCAGCAAGCTTCTCAACTCACCTTCACAGGCTTACAGAACGCTCCTCTACCGCTCATCCAAAGGATGAACCCGTAGCTTCGGTGTATGGTTTGAGCCCCGTTACATCTTCCGCGCAGGCCGACTCGACTAGTGAGCTATTACGCTTTCTTTAAAGGATGGCTGCTTCTAAGCCAACCTCCTAGCTGTCTAAGCCTTCCCACATCGTTTCCCACTTAACCATAACTTTGGGACCTTAGCTGACGGTCTGGGTTGTTTCCCTTTTCACGACGGACGTTAGCACCCGCCGTGTGTCTCCCGTGCTGACACTTGCTGGTATTCGGAGTTTGCATCGGTTTGGTAAGTCGGGATGACCCCCTAGCCGAAACAGTGCTCTACCCCCAGCAGTGATACACGAGGCGCTACCTAAATAGCTTTCGAGGAGAACCAGCTATCTCCGAGCTTGATTAGCCTTTCACTCCGATCCACAGGTCATCCGCTAACTTTTCAACGGTAGTCGGTTCGGTCCTCCAGTCAGTGTTACCTAACCTTCAACCTGCCCATGGATAGATCGCCCGGTTTCGGGTCTATACCCAGCGACTAAAGCGCCCTATTAAGACTCGCTTTCGCTACGCCTCCCCTATTCGGTTAAGCTCGCCACTGAATATAAGTCGCTGACCCATTATACAAAAGGTACGCAGTCACCCAACAAAGTAGGCTCCCACTGCTTGTACGCATACGGTTTCAGGTTCTATTTCACTCCCCTCTCCGGGGTTCTTTTCGCCTTTCCCTCACGGTACTGGTTCACTATCGGTCAGTCAGTAGTATTTAGCCTTGGAGGATGGTCCCCCCATGTTCAGACAAGGTTTCTCGTGCCCCGTCCTACTCGATTTCATTGATAAGAGCGTTTCGTGTACGGGGCTATCACCCACTACGGCGGCACTTTCCAGAGCCTTCCACTACACTCAAATCAACTTAAGGGCTAGTCCCCGTTCGCTCGCCACTACTTAGGGAATCTCGGTTGATTTCTTTTCCTCAGGGTACTTAGATGTTTCAGTTCCCCTGGTTCGCCTCTTGCACCTATGGATTCAGTACAAGATACCCGGCTTATGCCGGGTGGGTTCCCCCATTCAGAGATCTCTGGATCACAGTCTGTTTGCCGACTCCCCAAAGCTTTTCGCAGGCTACCACGTCTTTCATCGCCTCTGACTGCCAAGGCATCCACCGTATGCGCTTCTTCACTTGACCATATAACCCCAAGCAATCTGGTTACTGTCTCAATCGTGAAGACGACATTCGCCGAAAATTTGCGTCTTGAGAACTACAAATTTTACCTTGACCAGATCAATTGCCAGTGAAAGCAATTAATCAGTCACTTCTATCACATATCCAAATTTTTAAAGAACGATATTCGTACCGGTCAAAAGACCAGAAATCAGCACTCACCAGGTCTACCCTGAAGCGCTCATTTCTGAACTCTCTAACACTCACCGCAACACGAGAGAGTGGTGGAGCCAAGCGGGATCGAACCGCTGACCTCCTGCGTGCAAGGCAGGCGCTCTCCCAGCTGAGCTATGGCCCCGTATTCTTCTGCACCAAGCAATTGGTAGGTCTGGGCAGATTTGAACTGCCGACCTCACCCTTATCAGGGGTGCGCTCTAACCAACTGAGCTACAGACCTATAACAGGGTCGCGTTACAGCATCGTCTTCGACTATGAATCAAGCAATTCGTGTGGATACTTATGAAGAAGCTGATGTCTTCGATTAAGGAGGTGATCCAGCCGCAGGTTCCCCTACGGCTACCTTGTTACGACTTCACCCCAGTCATGAATCACTCCGTGGTAACCGTCCCCCCGAAGGTTAGACTAGCTACTTCTGGAGCAACCCACTCCCATGGTGTGACGGGCGGTGTGTACAAGGCCCGGGAACGTATTCACCGTGACATTCTGATTCACGATTACTAGCGATTCCGACTTCACGCAGTCGAGTTGCAGACTGCGATCCGGACTACGATCGGTTTTATGGGATTAGCTCCACCTCGCGGCTTGGCAACCCTTTGTACCGACCATTGTAGCACGTGTGTAGCCCTGGCCGTAAGGGCCATGATGACTTGACGTCATCCCCACCTTCCTCCGGTTTGTCACCGGCAGTCTCCTTAGAGTGCCCACCATAACGTGCTGGTAACTAAGGACAAGGGTTGCGCTCGTTACGGGACTTAACCCAACATCTCACGACACGAGCTGACGACAGCCATGCAGCACCTGTGTCTGAGTTCCCGAAGGCACCAATCCATCTCTGGAAAGTTCTCAGCATGTCAAGGCCAGGTAAGGTTCTTCGCGTTGCTTCGAATTAAACCACATGCTCCACCGCTTGTGCGGGCCCCCGTCAATTCATTTGAGTTTTAACCTTGCGGCCGTACTCCCCAGGCGGTCAACTTAATGCGTTAGCTGCGCCACTAAGTTCTCAAGGAACCCAACGGCTAGTTGACATCGTTTACGGCGTGGACTACCAGGGTATCTAATCCTGTTTGCTCCCCACGCTTTCGCACCTCAGTGTCAGTATCAGTCCAGGTGGTCGCCTTCGCCACTGGTGTTCCTTCCTATATCTACGCATTTCACCGCTACACAGGAAATTCCACCACCCTCTACCGTACTCTAGCTCGCCAGTTTTGGATGCAGTTCCCAGGTTGAGCCCGGGGCTTTCACATCCAACTTAACGAACCACCTACGCGCGCTTTACGCCCAGTAATTCCGATTAACGCTTGCACCCTTCGTATTACCGCGGCTGCTGGCACGAAGTTAGCCGGTGCTTATTCTGTCGGTAACGTCAAAACACTAACGTATTAGGTTAATGCCCTTCCTCCCAACTTAAAGTGCTTTACAATCCGAAGACCTTCTTCACACACGCGGCATGGCTGGATCAGGCTTTCGCCCATTGTCCAATATTCCCCACTGCTGCCTCCCGTAGGAGTCTGGACCGTGTCTCAGTTCCAGTGTGACTGATCATCCTCTCAGACCAGTTACGGATCGTCGCCTTGGTGAGCCATTACCTCACCAACTAGCTAATCCGACCTAGGCTCATCTGATAGCGCAAGGCCCGAAGGTCCCCTGCTTTCTCCCGTAGGACGTATGCGGTATTAGCGTTCCTTTCGGAACGTTATCCCCCACTACCAGGCAGATTCCTAGGCATTACTCACCCGTCCGCCGCTAAATCAGGGAGCAAGCTCCCGTCATCCGCTCGACTTGCATGTGTTAGGCCTGCCGCCAGCGTTCAATCTGAGCCATGATCAAACTCTTCAGTTCAATACTGCGTGGGTTTTGAGAAACACCTAATCTTGGCTCAGCAATCGCAATACTTTCAAATTAATGAAAGGTAACTCTCGAATTAACGAGTGTTGCTTTGTGATGCTGATAATCAGCTGACTATCAGTCTTACCTCACAAGCACCCACACGAATTGCTTGATTCAGTTGTTAAAGAACAGTTGGTTAAGCCTTTCGTCTCAACCGAGGCGCGCATTCTACAGCAGCCTCTCTACCTGTCAAGCTGTTTTTCGATTTTGTTTCCGGAGAAACTTCTTTCTACTCAACCACTTGCGCCTTCGATCAGAACTTCTTCTCTCCAGCGGGAGGCGCATTCTACAGCGTTCAAAACCGCTGTCAACCACCTCTTTCAAACCGCTTTCGATCCATTCGACCGAACCACCAACAGAACTAAACCATCGCCCTGTCGACCGGCGCGCATTCTACACGCCAGATCCAGCTTTGCAAGCCCTTCACTCAACTTAACTTATTGATTAACAAGCAGTTTTTGAAGCGCTTCATCGCTGAAGTGGCGCGCATTCTACATCCAGCAGAATGCGCGTCAAGCTTATATTTCAATTTTATTGCTTTTCCAGCGCTTCGCGCAGGCCGCTGCGTCTCACCACGCGCCGCTGCACAGCCTGCTCGAAGATGCCCGCACGGCTCTCGACCAAGCTGAACCAGTGACGAGCCCGTGTGATGCCGGTATAGATCAGCTCCTTGGTCAAGACCGGATTGAGGCTGTCGGGCAGGATCAGCGCGCAATGGGCGAACTCCGACCCCTGCGACTTGTGCACGGTCATGGCGAACACGGTGTCCACCGCGCTCAGGCGACTGGGCAGGATGTGCCGCAAGGCGCCACTGCCGTCATTACGCGGGAATACAACGCGCAGCACCTCACGTAAAGGCGCACCTGGAAACTCAAGCGGCTCGGGCAGACGCAGCGCGATGCCGATATCGCCGTTCATCAGCCCCAGGCTGTAGTCATTGCGCGTTACCAGCACGGGCCGACCTTCATACCAGCCATGCGACTGCTCAAGCAGGCCCCGCTTTACCAACGCTTCGGCAATACGTTCGTTGAGCGTTTCCACGCCCCATGTACCTTTACGCACCGCACAGAGCAACTGGAACTGATCGAACGCCGCCAGGACGCGACCAGCCCAACGATCCCAGGCCTGGGAGTCGGCATCTGGAGCAGGACGCTCCGCCTGCATCATCTGTAGATAATGTGCATATCCCTGCGGACGGGGCTCGCCACCGCCCTGCCCCTCTATTAATAGTCGCTCCAGCGCACGATCCTGCTCACCTGACAAACGCAACACGTGCAAATCATGTGCACCGGTTGTCAGAGTCGCGCGGGCCGACTGCGCATCGCCCAGGTTCACCGCACGCGCCAGACGCCCGATACCCGAGCCACTGCCGAAACGACGCGAGTGACGCAGCATGACGATATGCTGCGCCAGAGCCTTGTCACCGGCCACCAACGCCGGATCTTCCAGCCGTTCGCCCGTCTGGTTTTCCAGCCTGGCACGTGTCGCCTCGCTGTAGCCACCGCTCTCCGCCTCTTGGCAGAGATCGCCCAGCACCGCACCGGCCTCCACCGACGCGAGCTGGTCCTTGTCGCCCAGCAGAATCAGGCGCGCATGCGCCGGCAAGGCATTCAGCAGGCTGGCCATCATCTCCAGGTCGATCATCGACGCCTCATCGACCACCAGCACGTCCAGTGGCAAGGGATTGGCGGCATCGTGACGGAAATGACGGCTGCCGGGACGACTGCCCAACAGACGATGCAGCGTCGTCACCAGGGTTGGAATCTGCTCACGCACTCGCTCGTCCAGCGCCAGGGACTGCACCTGCGCGCCAATGGATTCGGTCAGCCGCGCGGCCGCTTTGCCGGTAGGCGCCGCCAGACTCAGGCGCAGCGGCTCGCCAGTGGCCATGGCCGCCTCCTGCAAAAGCGCCAGCAAGCGCACCACTGTGGTTGTCTTACCGGTTCCCGGCCCACCGGTAATCAGGGTGAAGCGCCCTTGCGCCGCCATGGCACAAGCCAGTTTCTGCCAGTCGGTGAGGCGCTGGCCGTCCACCACCAGCGCATCAGGAAAGAGTGAAGCCAGGCGCACAGCCAGATCACTCGGCGCCGCGGCGCTCGCCTGCAGACGCCGCGCGATATCGCCAGCCACCTGGCGCTCGTAGTTCCAGTAGCGCCTCATATATAGACAGGCGCCGCTGAGCACCAACGGCGCCCCCTCGGACTCCAGCAGTGAACTGCCCGCACAGGCTGCCAGCCAGGACTCCAGGCTAAGCCCATCCAGCACCTGCGACGGCAGGATCATCGCTTCTTGCGCATCCTCGCCTTCCGGTGGCAGAGACAGGGTGAAATCCGGATTGACCAGCGTGGCCGCCATGTCCAGGCACACATGCCCCTGCCCCAACTGATGACTGGCCAGTGCGGCGCCGAGCAGGAGCAAGGGCGAAGCGTCCGCGTCCAGTTCGGCGAACAATTGCGCCAGCGCGCGATCCAGCTCGCGCAGCCAGCCACGCTCGCTCCAGGTAGAAAGCAGGGCAAAGAGTTCGGCGCGATCACGCAGCGCCGGCGCAAGCATCGCACTCATGCTGCGCCCTCCTCTGCTTCGCCCATGAACAGCACATCCAGGCGTTCGATCAACTCGCGCGGCGGTCGCGCCAGGTAGGCGCCTTGCTGCGGCGCACGCAGGAACAGGTACAGCGCGCCGCCCAAATGCCGGTCGTAGTCGTAATCTGGTAAGCGCAGACGCAGCTGACGATGCAGCGCCAGTACGTAAAGCACGTATTGCAGGTCATAACGATGGCTGGCGATGGCCGCTTCCATCGCTTCACGGGTGTAGGCGTTGTCGTCGGCGCCAAGCCAGTTGGATTTGTAGTCGGCCACGTAGTAGCGCCCCTGATGCTCGAATACCAGATCGATAAAGCCCTTGAACATGCCGTTGAGGGTATCGGCACGCAGCGGCTGCCTGGCGAGGCCCGGCAATTCGCACTGCTGCACCCACTGATCCAATAGCCTGACGTCCACCCCACGGGCCTCGAACCAGAACTCCAGCTCGGGCTGATACTGCGTCAGTTGTGCCAGCACGACGGTATCCGCCCCACCCAACGTGAGCGGCTGGCTCAGCAGCGCCAGCAGCCAGTGCTGCAGCGGATCGATCCAGCTTTCCAGACCGCGCCGCTGACAGCGCCTGGCCAACGCCTCGCGCAGCCTCGGCGGATCCTGCGCCAGGGTCGCAAAGCCTTCCTGCGCCGCCATTTCCAGCAGACCATGAAGGAAGGTGCCGGGATTCGGCCCACGCGGGAAGCGATGCAGCCCTTGAGCGGATGCCGGCAGCGGCGGCAGGGCCTGCAGCGGATCCTCATCGTCGATGGCATTCTGCATCGCCGGACTGTCGGGCGCGGTGTCTTCATGACGACTGACCTGACTGGGTGCGTCCTCGTCCAGACGCAGTGCACTGTAAGAGGCGATCCACCAGTGCTCGGCAGCGCGCCGCGCCGGCGTGCGCCAGCTCGGCTCGAACTGCCGCTCCTCAAGCATGCGGTAGCGCTGCTCGCTGGCCGTCGGCAGCGGCGTCACGGTGCTTTCGAGCCCGTCGACAAATGGCGCGAGCCAATCAGCAAGCCCGGCACTAGCCATCAGAGGCTCGCCGCCACCTAGCAGATAGCCCAGGGCCGACTCATGCAGGCGCGACTTCTTGCCATTGCCGATCTTCAGATCCGCCACGCCCAACCAGCAGGCATGCCGGGCACGGGTCAACGCCACGTAGAGCAGACGCAGGTCTTCACCCAGACGCTCGCGCTCGGCGCGCTCCAGGCTGTCGCCATCGGCCTTGAGCACCAGGCGGCGGCGCTCGCCGTCATGAATCTGCAGCGGTTTCTTGTCATCCACCGGACGGAAGGCGCAGATAAACGGCAGGAACACCAGGGGGTACTCCAGCCCCTTGGATTTATGGATGGTCACCACGCGCACCAGCGCCTCGTCGCTCTCCAGGCGCAGCACCTGCTCATCGGCAGCCTGTCCCTCACCGGCCAGTAGCTCGCCGAGGTGACGAATCAGCGCCAGTTCGCCGTCGAGTTCAGCGGCGGCCTGTTGCAGCAGCTCGGCCAGATGCAACAGGTTGGTCAATACCCGCTCGCCATCGTCACGTCCCATCAACCGCTGCGGCAGGTCGAAGTCCTGCAGCAACTGGCGCAGCATCGGCAGCACACCCTGGTGCTGCCAGCGCTGGCGGTAGTCGCGAAACTGCATGACCCGGCGTTCCCAGGTGCGCTCGTCGAGGTTGAGTTGCTCCAGTTCGCTCAGCGCCAGCCCCAGCGTCGCGCTGGCCAGCGCCGCACGCAGCGGGCGATCCTGATCCGGCTCGGCGCAGGCACGCAGCCACAGCAACAGATCGCGTGCCTCCTGGGCGGCGAACACCGAATCCTTGTCGGAGAGATAGACGCTGCGCACGCCGCGCGCAGCCAGCTCGCCGCGAATGGCCTGCGCCTCGTTGAAATCACGCACCAACACGGCGATATCGCTGGGGCGCAGAGTATTCAGTACCTCGTCCTTGATGAAACCTGCCTGTCCGCGCTGGCCAAGATCCAGCAGACGCACGATCTCGCTGGCCGCACCGACCGCCATGGCATCCAGATAGGCACCCTTGGCAACTGGCTCGTCACTCTCCAGATGCCACAGCATCAGGGCGGGTTGCGCCTGCCCCTCGACACTCCAGACTTCGCCTCGACCCTGCGCGCCCACCTCGATAAAAGGCAGGTCATCGCGCAGCAGAAACGCCCCCTCGCCACCGTCACGCTGCTCGGCCCGTAGGAACACGCCGTTGACGGCATCGACCATGGCCTGGCTGGAGCGGAAGTTCTTCTCCAGATTGTAGTGCCGACCCAACGTCGCCCGGCGCGCGCGCAGGTAGGTATGAATGTCAGCGCCGCGGAAGGAATAGATGGCCTGCTTGGGATCGCCGATCATGAACAGGCCACAGTCGTCGCGATTAAGCTCGACTTCGTAGAGCGTATCGAAGATGCGGTACTGCAGCGGGTCGGTGTCCTGGAACTCGTCGATCATCGCCACCGGAAACTGGCGGCGGATCACTTCGGCCAGGCGCGGGCCGTTGCTGCCTTGCAGGGCAGCGTCCAGGCGCACAAGCATGTCGTCGAAGCCCATCTCCGCGCGCTGGCGTTTCTCCCAGTCGAAGCGCTGGCGAACCCAGGCCGCCGCGTGACGCAAAGCCGCATCAGCAGGATCAGGCAGCGCATCGAGTTGCGCCTTGAGCAGAGCCATGGCCTTCAATGCCGGATGAGCAGGCGCTTCGCCCTTCCAGGATTCGGCCAGGCCATCGGGGGTCAGGCGGGTGAAACCGGTGCCCAGGTCGAGGTGCGGTTCTTCGCTACCGGCCCACTCGCGCAACCTGGCCAGCCAGGGATTGTAGAAGCGCGCCTGGATTTTCTTGCCGTCCACCTGCTTGGCCGCCACCGCCGCATCCAGCAGCAGCTGCAGTTCATCGGCCCAGGCCAGCCAGGGCGACTTGAGTTCTGCCAGCGCCTGCTCACGCTGCTGCAGCGCGTTATCGAGCAGCTCGCCCAGCGACTGCGTCGTCCCTTCACCCTCCTCGCCCAGCAGAGGACGTAGCCTGGCGCCGAGACCATCAGGAGTCCCCCACACACTTGCGACCCATTGCAACGCAGCGCCCTGTAGCGGATAGCCGTGCTGCCGCCAGTAATCGCGCACCACTTCGGCCAGCAGCTCGCTGTGGTCGGTCTCCAGGGTCTGGCTGAACAGGCTGCCGCTGTCGAAGGCATGCTCGCGCAGCATGCGCTGGCACCAGCCGTGGATGGTGGACACCGCAGCCTCGTCCATCCACTGCGCCGCCAGTTCCAGGCGGCGGGCGCACTCGTCCCACTGCGTTTGCGCGAAATCACCGCGCAACTCGCGCAGCAGGTCATCTCCCTGGGCATCGCCCCGGAATACGGTTGCGGCCTCGACCAGGCGCGCGCGAATCCGATCGCGCAACTCGCGGGTGGCCGCATCGGTGAAGGTCACCACCAGAATCTGCGGCGGCAACAGAGGCTCGCGGAATGCGGCGTCGTCGCCGTGGCCGAGGATCAGTCGCAGGTAGAGCGCGGAGATGGTGAAGGTCTTGCCCGTGCCGGCGCTGGCTTCGATCAGACGGCTGCCATGCAGGGGAAACGTCAGGGCCAGAGGGCGCTTTTGACTCATGCTGCGTCCTCCTCGAGCGCTTGCGGATGGCTGTCGAGCAGCGGCTGGTAGAGCCGTTCGCTCCATGCCGGAAACTGGCCATCGGCGGTGAGTGCGGCATAGTCCGGGAACTGCCTCGCCAGGCTGGCGCTACCCTGGACTTCACCGGAGAGGTTGTAGCCGCCCTCGTAGACGCTGCGAGCCTTATCCTCGTTGTTGTCCTGCAACCAGGCCAGCGAGGTTTTCAAGGCGATCGGCAGAGGCGTCTGCATGCCGGCGTTCCAGGCCTCCAGCCAAGTGGTCAGTACGCTGGCTGCATGCTCCGTAGGTAGGGGCTCGAACGCCAGGCTGCGATCCTCGCCGACCAGCAGCGTGGTCAGCGGCACGCCGCAGGCCGCGGCGATGACGTGCAGCACGTAGGGGCGCAGAAGGCGATGCCACTTCCAACTCTTGTCCTTATGCAACGCACCCGGCAGCAGTTCCAGGCGCGCCAGGCTGCCGTCGGCCTTCTGCCGCAGCCCGGCGAGCCAGCCGTCGAGCTGCACACCGCCTGCGGCGAAAGTCAGGCGCTGCGGTGACTCCAGCAGGCTCGGCCAGCACAGGCAAAGCCCCTGGTAACGCCGTAATTGTGCCGGCAGGGGCTCCAGCAAGGCGTTGCGGTACTGCTCGCCGAAACCGGCCAGCGGCAGCACGCCGCTACGCTGCAGACGGTCGGCTGCCGACCTCAGCGCATCGTCGCTGTCGCCCTCGCCTGCTACCGCCGCCTTGAGCAAGATCTCCTGCAACTGGTAACGCTGCAGTCCGTCGAGGGCGAATGGCTCGCTGTCGAGCTGCGCCTGCTCTTCTTCATCGAGAAACACCTTGAGGCGGCGAGTGAAGAAACACTTCACCGGATCACGCAGGAACGACTGCAACAGTTCGGGAGTGAGCTGCTGCCCCTCTTCCCAGGCTGGCAGGGAGGCAACGCTCTCGCCCGCCAAAGCCTGGCCATGCAGGGCTGCCCACTCGTGGGCATAACTGAACAGCTGCCCCTCGCCATCGAAGTAACGGCGGCTAAACGGTTGCAAGGGGTGCTCGGTGGTCAGGCCATGCAGCAGGTCGCCGCCACCGACCAGCGTCCAGGCGCTAGCAAGATGGTCACGCAGTTGGCCGACCAGCACGGACGGCGGTCGCTCGCTGTTATCGCGAATGCTGCGCCCTACCCAGCTGATATAGAGGCGATCACGCGCTGCTAACAAGGCTTCCAGCAGCAGATAGCGGTCATCCTCACGACGCGAACGGTCACCGGGGCGGTAATCGCCAGCCATCAGGTCGAAATCCAACGGGGCCTGGCTGCGCGGATAGTCGCCATCGTTCATGCCCAGCAGGCAGACCTGGCGGAACGGAATCGCGCGCATTGGCATCAGGGTGCAGAAATTCACCGCACCGGCGAGAAAACGCTGGCTCAGCCTCCCCTGATCGAGCCCGCCCAGCCAGGCTTCGCGCACCACCGGCAGGGTCAGCGCTTCTTCCAGCGTCGCCGCCTCGCACAGCGCCAGCCAGGCATCCAGCGCATCGAGCAGTTGGGTCGTCAGCACCTCTTCACGGTCGCTCTGCGGCTGAAAGAAGTCGTCAAGCAAACTTCGCAGGCGCTCGCCCCACTGCACCGGCGTGGCCGGCTCGCGCAGCTGCTGCAGATGCCGGTCGAGGCTTTCCAGCAGGCGCGTCACCGGGCCGATCAGCGCAGCATCGAGCCCGCCGATCTCGTCGTAGGGCTCGATGCCGGCGAAGGCGTCGGCCGTACCCACTGCGTAGCCCAGCAGCATGCGCCGCAGGCCGAAGCGCCAGGTGTTCTGCTCCAGGTTCTCGCCCAGGCCCAGCGACTGCCGCTGGCTAGAGTCCAGCCCCCAGCGCACGCCGGCACCCTCCAGCCAGCGACGCAGGGTGGGCAACTGATCCTCGGCGATGGCGAAACGTTGACGCAGCGCGGCGACATCCAGCAGGTCGAGAATCTCGCTGACGCTGAAGCGGCTGTCCGGCAGGCGCAACAAGTGTTCCAGCGCGATGATCATCGGCTCCTTGCCGCGCAGCCCCTGGTCGGCCAGGGTGAATGGAATGAAGCGCGGGTCGTCGCTGGCGAACTGGCCGAATACGGCCTGGATATGCGGTGCGTAGGCATTGACGTCCGGCACCATGACGATCACGTCGCGCGGCCTTAGCGTGGCGTCCTCGCTGAAACTGGCCAGCAGCTGATCGTGGAGAATTTCCACTTCGCGCTGAGCACTGTGGGCGATATGAAAGCGCAGCGCATGATCTTTGGCGGGGTCGACGGGTGGCCAGGTGCTGCGTGTTTCCGCCAGCGGGCGCAGGTCGAGGATGTCGTTCTGCAACTGGCCGAGCAGGCTGTCCTCACTGGCCGGGCTGAACAGGTCGATACGGTCGAACTGCTCGCGGTAACGCTGCGGCTCGTCGTACTGATCCAGCAGGTTGATATAGTCGCGCCCCTGCTTGCCCCAGGCAGCGAGCAGCGGCTGCCCGTGCTGGTGCATGTCCTCCTGCTCGAACAGACCGATCTGGGCGCTTGGTTTGCCCTTGCGCTGCTGACGGCGGTATTCGTGGCGCAGCAGATCCTTGTCTTCGACGATATCGCCCCAGTGGTGCTGACAGGGGTTGTGCACGTAGAGCATGACCTGGCTGAAACGCGCCATGGCCGCCAGCGCTTCCAGCACCTGGGCCGGCAACGAAGAGATTCCGAAAACGGTGATGCGCCGCGGCAGTCCGGGCGGCGCTGCATCCAGTTCGCCCATTCGAGCGACGAAACGCGGATGCACGCCGGCGCGGCTCTCGGCCAGATGCTGCTCGCCAACGTCCGCGAGCAAGGCGCGCCACAGCGCGGGTTGCCAACGGGAGTCGCCCTCCAGCACCCTTTCGCCGCCGCGCGAGGTACGCAGGCGATCCTGCCCCGCCGCCCAGTCAGCCAGCCAGTCGGCGCGGTAGACCTGGTACTGGTCGAACAGATCGGCCAGGCGCTCGGCCAGTTGGTGGCGCTTGCGCAGATCCTGATCATCGGCGAGAAAGCGGCGCAAGGGCGCAAACGCCTCCTCGGCCAGCAGGCCCGGCAACAGGCGCATCAGGCGCCAGGTCAGCGGCGCCTTATCCAGGGGCGACTGCTGTGGAATCGCGTCCTTGCCTAAGACGTTGCGGTACGCCTGCCAGAGAAAGCGCGCCGGCAGGTCAACGTCCAGCGCCGCCGCGATGCCACAGCCGTCACGCTCGGCCAACGCCAGCTTGAGCCACTGGGCGATGCCGTTGCTCTGCACCAGCAGTACCTCATTCTCCAGCGGCCGCAATGGATAGCGCCGCATCCACTGCACCGCCAGCGCACGCAGCTCTTCGAGGTGATTGCCGTGAATGACGATAAGGCCGGGGGACAGCTCCGGGCTGGCGGGCATCGACTGACTCCTGTCGAAAATCGAAGCGCAAGTTTGCCAGCATTTGACGACAAGGTGCGTCATCAACGGCTATGTCACAAGCGACCTGAAGCATTTGAGACCGACCCAAAACGAAAAGGCCGGTCAACGACCGGCCTTGGTGGTAACGACAGCTACAGGCGTCAATCAACCATGAGT
This sequence comes from Ectopseudomonas toyotomiensis, assembly GCF_017167985.1. Classification (NCBI taxonomy): domain Bacteria; kingdom Pseudomonadati; phylum Pseudomonadota; class Gammaproteobacteria; order Pseudomonadales; family Pseudomonadaceae; genus Ectopseudomonas; species Ectopseudomonas toyotomiensis. Next base: position 5,128,496 of record NZ_CP070505.1, read on the forward strand.
TTGTCGCGATTCTTATCCAGAGTCGCCTCACCGATACCTTTGACCTCAAGCAACTCGTCAACCGAAGCGAAGTTACCGTGAGCCTCACGATAAGCCACGATTGCCTGCGCCTTGGTTGCTCCGATACCCGCCAACTCGCGCTGGAGAGTCTCGGCATCAGCGGTATTCAGATTGACGGTGACCGCCTGGGCAACCTGCACAGAGGCCGGCTTGGCTGGTTCGGTCTTCGAGGTTTCTACTGCCGAAGCAGCGAGGGAGAGGGAGGTGAGAACGGCGAATAGCACGGAGGAAAGGTAGATTTTCATCATTTTAACGTTCCTTGTAAGTGAGTAAGACGAGCACGTTAGGCTCGATCTTCAACCTAGACGCTATTTCCTCACTGTCAAATCGTGGTGGGCAGCTCCAGCTTTTCTAATCTGAACATGCGGATGGATGACTGGAGCGAGCTGATGGCGGCACAGTCCGCTTGAGCGTGTTCGAGTCCAATGGGCACACCCTCGATGCTCTGGAGCTCATCGCTCCAGCACTTGGTACCGCACGCCAAAAATGAGTTTCCACCCAGCTCAAAACCCTCAAGTCCTCGCTCACGTGGCCTACTCGCCGATTTCATTATCAATACCAGCCGAAACGGGGGCGGCGGTGATTCGACTCCTGCCGCCCCTCATCTCTTTACGCATTGAAGCCCGCATCCACTGTGATTACAGACCCAGTCATGAAGCTGGCGGCCGGACTCGCCAGGAAGGTGACGGCGGCGGCGATATCAGCTGGCGTGCCATAGCGTCCCAGTGCGGTGAACTGTCGATTGATGTCCGCCCAGGGGCCATTCGCTGGATTCTGGTCGGTGTCGATCGGCCCAGGTTGTACCAGGTTGACAGTGATCCCCTGTGGGCCAAGATCGCGGGCAAGCCCTCGCGTCAATGCCAGCATTGCGGACTTCGTCATCGAGTACACGGTCAACCCGGGAAAAGGCACGCGTTCGGCAACGCAGGAGCCAAGAGTGATGATGCGCGCGCCCCGCTTCAGATGAGGCAGGGCTGCCTGGGAAGCGAGCACGGCGGCTCGTGTGTTTACGTGTAGCAGCGCATCGATGTCTTCGAGGCTCATCTCCGCAAATGTGCCGTCTCTGGAGATGCCCACGTTGTTGACAAGAACATCCAGCCCACCAAGACCGCCGATCGTCTCTTCGATCGACCGCCGTACCGCAGCAGGGTCCGCACTGTCGGCTCGAATGGCGACGGCACGCCGACCTTTGGCTTCGATCATGCGAACCACTTCGGCGGCACGTTCCGGCGAGTTCAAAAAGGTGATCGCGACATCGGCGCCTCTGTCAGCCAGCGCCAGTGCAATCCCAGCACCGATCCCACGCGAGGCGCCCGTCACCAAGGCACGCTTGCCTTGCAGTTCCGCTGTTCGTGCAGCGCCATTCTGCTCTCCGGCAATATCGGTTTGTTTCGCAGCCGCAGCTAAGCTGGGGAGCGTGGCGGCGGCAACGCCTGCTGCTGCCGTCATCAACATGCTGCGTCTACTGATACTGGTCAGGGGGATCTCGCTCATGAAAGTCTCCTCGCTTGTGGTCGTTTCGTCGGTTGATCGTCTGTTGCCGAATAGGGGCGCAAGATAGGGTCGTTATCGAACTGCTGCCGCACGCTCCAAGCACAGGGCGTTCGGGACCAGCTGTCTTTGCCCTGTCACGGCGGCACGCTCGACCGCTGCGATCAGTTGACTGCTGTGCAATGCGTGGGCGAAACCTGGGGTGTGGTACGTGCCCGTCCTGAGGTCGCGTGCAAGACTTGCGTAAACCTCGCCCACATTGATTGCTGCGCCGGCCCAAAACTCGTCGGCCGTCGGGCTGTTCCCCGTTGCGACGGGGCGGTCGGGCAATGCAAACGGCACACTTGCCGAGAGAGTCAGGTCCCCAACCTGGACGCCTGCCAGGTGATGGCCGCGCAGCATGAGCGTGCCTTTCGCTCCGCGGACCTCCATCACGAACTGCGGGTCGTTTTCAATGCCTGCGAGGACCTGCACGGACACCGAAGCGCCCTGGCTCGTTTCGGCGATCAGGTCCAGGTGATCGGCAATTTCACGGAGAGATGTTTCGCCGGTATCGACCACACTGACGGTCGGCCAGATGAGTTTTGTCCGCGCATCGACCTCAGTGATGGGGCCTAGTACAGCCTCGACCACGTCGAGCACATGCGCGACCGTGATTGTCAGAAAGCTCGCCCCGGATGCGGCCTTGTTGAAATAGTCGTAGTTGCTGAGCGTGGTCGGGCCGTAGCCGAATGTGGTGGCTTTCACGTTCGCCGAGAGCAATGTTCCGAGCTTGCCCGACGCGATAATCTCGATGGCGCGCCTTACAGAAGGGTTCAACCGCCCCTGCAGTCCGATTGCGGTATGCAGCAACCCCGTGGCAGCGGCCATTTCTTCAGTCTCCACCAGCGTCGCGCCCAGCGGGGCTTCGCAATACACGGCTTTGCCAGCCTTCAGAGCTGCCATAACCAGGTCCCTATGCGCCGGCACTTTCACCGCAACGGTGACAATATCGATGCTGTCGTCGCAGATGAGATCGTACGGGTTCGCGTAGCAGCGTTCGGCACCGAAGGCATCGGCGGCCGCCTTGGCACTTTCTTCCTTGCGGGTAGCGACAGCCGCAAGTTTCAGTCCTGGTTGCGCCTGGATGGCGGGAATGTGGGAGGCGCCGGCCCAACTGGCCCGAATATCAGCGCCGATGATGCCGATGCGCAGAGGCATGTTTGCCATGGCATGTTCCTTCCAGTGAGAAGAGAGATGGAGACGTGAGCGGTACACGTCGGCGCACGTTGGTGTACGCAGTTGCTTGCTCGATGGAAATGACGTTACGCCGACGATTGATCTTGAAAAAGAGCCAAAAACCCACATCAGTGTTAAGTATTTATTTACAATACGTGCATGACTCCATCACTGCTCCCCTCGCTTGCGTGGTTTGCCCACATAGCCCAGCACCGCAGCTTTTCGCGTGCAGCAGAGGCCATGGGGGTTTCGCGCGCGGCGCTATCGCAAAACCTCAAGGCTTTGGAGCAGGAGCTAGGGGTGAGGTTGATAAACCGCACCACACGACACATGTCCCTGACCGAAGCGGGACAGCAATTGTTCGACACCCTGCGGCCCAGTCTTGGCGAGATCGAATCTGCCATTCGTAATCTTGGTGACGCGCTAGGGGTACCCTCCGGCCTGATCCGGATCAACACATCACGCCTGGCCGCCAAGGCTCTGATCGAACCGCATCTGACAGAGTTTTACGCGCGCTTTCCGAAGGTGGCACTCGAGCTGGTCATGGCAGATGGTCTGTCGAATATCATCGCCGACGGATGCGACGCAGGCATACGACTGGGGCAGACGCTGGCTGAGCATGTGGTCGCCGTACCGATCAGCCCGCCTCTGTCTATGGCGGTCGTGGCATCCCCGGCCTATCTCGAACGGCATGGCACCCCGAAGACACCCTCGGATCTGGCCGCGCACAACTGCATCAACTACCGGTTCGCGGGCAGCGGCGCGCTGCATGATTGGGACTTCACCGAGCCCGGCAAGAACGGAGGCCACTTCACTCAAGCGGTAACCGGAAGCCTGACCGTCAACGACGATGGCTGCATGACTCGGGCTGCCCTTCAGGGACTTGGGCTGATGCAGATCGTCGACATTGCCATCCAGCGACCACTGGCAGAGGGTCGCCTGGTGCGCGTCCTGCACGATTGGACCTATCACCATGCTGCCTTCTGCCTGTACGTATCCTCACGGGAACAAATGCCCGCCAAGATGCGTGCATTGATCGACTTTCTGGTAGAGAAACGAGGGGAGGTTCTACACCGTTAGAACGCTGATTTCGCCAAGAGCGATGCCGGCCATCTATCTGGACTATTGATCGGAGCGGTTCGACTCACAGCCGGCTGAAGCGCGGAACATCCATACAGCAGCATAGAGATCACCGTAGCCAAACCCGGCGCCAATCTCCTCTCCGCCAACGGGCAGCCGATGGGACGGGGTTAAGCCCCCCATAGGCCCAAGCATCGACCTGGCTAGATACGGAATTGTTGCACCAGGGAACGAAGGCGATCACCTACGCTCGACAGACTACGCGCAGCCTGAGCGCCCTGCTCGGCCTCGCCGGCCACACTGTCCACGGCGACGGCTATCTGATGCACGCTGCGATTGATCTCCTCGGCCACTGCCGTCTGCTCCTCCGCGGCGCTGGCGATCTGCGCGTTCATCGCATTGATGGTGGCGATCAGCTGAGCAATGGCATCGAGCGACTCGCCGGCCTTGTTGGCCTGCTCGCTGGTCTGCTCGCCCGCATCGCTGGAACGGCGCATCGAGGTCACTGACTGCTGGGTGCCCTGCTGCAGGCGGTCGATCATGCCCTGGATTTCCTGGGTGCTTTGCTGGGTGCGGCTGGCCAGCGCACGCACCTCATCGGCGACCACGGCGAAACCGCGCCCAGCCTCACCGGCACGCGCGGCTTCGATGGCGGCGTTGAGCGCCAGCAGGTTGGTCTGCTCGGCGATGGAGCGGATCACGTCGAGCACGCTGACGATGGACAGCACGTCCTGCTGCAGGTTGTCGAGCGATACACCGCTGCTGCGGATGTCCTCGACCAGCGAGTGAATACGCTGGATGCTACCATCGACCACACTTTTGGCTGCCTGCCCTTCGCGGTCGGTCTGCTGCGCGGCTTCGGCGGCGCTCTGTGCGCTCTTGGCGACTTCGTGAGCGGCGGCGGACATTTCGTTGATCGCCGTGGCCACCTGATCGGTTTCATGGCGCTGCTGCCCCATGGCCTGTTCGGAGCGCTGCGCTTGCTCCGCCACCTGGCCTACCAGAGCAGTCAGTTGCCCGGTCATTTCGGCGATCTGCCTTACCAGGTCGTGGATCTTCTCGACAAAGCGATTGAAGGAACCGGCTAGTTGCCCCAGCTCGTCCTGGGTGGTGACGGGTAATCGACGGGTCAAGTCGCCCTCACCTGCGGCGATATCGTCGAGGTTGGCTTTGATCTGTTGCAGCGGGCGCACGAAACCGCCAGCCAACCAGACCGCCAGCGCCACGATGACGATCAGCAGCATCAGGGCCAGCCCAAACATATCGATGACCAGCGAACTGATGCGCTGGTGCATTTGCGCTTCGAACGCTTGAACCTGCAACTCGATGTCGTCCAGGTTCACAGCCGTACCGATGATCAGGTCCCACTTCTCCAGATACTGCGCATAGCCGATCTTCGGCACCGGCTCGTCGCGGCCGGGTACCGGGAAGGCATACTCAAGAAAATGCGTCCCGTCCCTGGCGACCCGCACCAGTTCGTTGATCACGTAAAGCCCGTTGGCGTCGCGAAAGTCTCGGAAACTCTCACCGATGCGCACATCCTTGTCGGACCAAAAAACCCGCACGCTCTGCGAGTCGTAACCCCAGAAGTAATCTTCCTTGGCGAAGTTCATTCGTTTCAGCAGCGCTACAGCTTCGTCGCGCGCGCGCATGTCACCCAGTGCTGAAGCCTGATAAATGCCTGCAATCGCCGCGTTGGCGATCTGCACGTAGTTCGCCAGCACCGCGCGACGGTCTTCGTGCATACGCTCACGAGCCGCCTCGGTCTGCTCGTCTGCCAGCTTGTTCAGGATGGCGACGGTCAGGCCACTGAGCAACGCGACCAACAACAACACGGGAATCACGCTCAGCAAGAGAATCTTGGTACGAATGGAGAAACGCATGGGGGAAATTCCTTGTTATTAGCGCCCACCTACATCGCGGCTAGATAACGTAAAACCTTATGAGCGCCAATTGGAAAATCGTCGAATTCCCCATGCGAGCTATTTCAAAATGCGAACAGCAAGGAGAGTGTCAGATCAGAAAGGTGCAAAACACGTCACCGATGCCAAAAAGCTCAGGGTAAGTTGGATCAGAGCTTGTATCCGCCGCTGGCTTCGATCACCTGTGCGGTGAGCCACCGGGCATCGTCGCTGGCGAGAAACGCAACGATCGCAGCAATGTCCGAAGTTTCGCCGAAACGCCCCAGGGCGGTATCGGCCTCTATTGCCTTGACCATTTCGGCGTTCTCGCGCACAGCTGCATTCATGTCTGTGCGTGTCCAACCTGGTGCCACGGCGTTCACAGTGATCCCGCGCGGCCCGAGTTCCATAGCGAGGGCATGGGTCAGGTTGTTGATAGCTGCCTTGGCCATCGAGTAGACGGGAACGACCGGCAAGGGACGCGTGGCCAGACCGGAAGATATGTTGATGATTCGCCCGGCATCGGAAAGACGGCTCAACGCCGCCTGCACCATGAAGAACGGCGCCCGTGCGTGCACCGCGAACATCGTGTCCCAACTGCCTGGCGTCGCATCTGCGAGGCCGCCCCAGCCTGGATTACCAGCGTTATTGACCAGGATATCCAGGGTATTGCTGCCAGTTCGCTCAACGAGTTGCGCATCGAGTGCTTCGAACAAGGCAGGGATCGCCGATGCATCAACGAGGTCGGCATGAAGGGCAAAGGCGCTCCCGCCTGCTTGCTCGATAGCGGCAACGACCTCGTCGGCGCTCGCCTTGCTCGAATTATAGGTAAGGGCGACAGTCGCCCCTTCTTGTGCAAGCCGTTGAGCAATGGCGCGACCGATACCGCGCGAGCCTCCGGTGACAAGAGCAGTCTTTCCAGCAAGTGGCTGTGACATTGGGTAATTCCTCAGTAAAAGAATCTTGGTTTGATCGCCAGCGCTGGTTTGGTCTATGTCAAACAACTCGCTCACGCATAATGGGACCTGGGCTCGCTTCGATAACCGCAAACGCCAGGCGAATCAGATCGGCATCGCCCTGGTATTCGTGCGCTGCAATCTGATGCAACAACACACCGAGCTGCTCAAGCTGGCGCGCAACTTTCAGAGGACCGGCATTAACGGGATTGAAACCGGCGTCTTCAATCAGCCCCCGCACGACCTGCCCTGCTTCCTGATCGTCAGTCACGTAAAAGACATTCGCCTTGAACGGCGAATCCGCCCAGGCAGTTGCTTCCAGTACCGGGGCAGCCAGCAGGCTGAAGGCTTTCACCACCCGGGCTTCGGGAAGTCGTTCCTGCAGGTATTCGGCGGTCGAGCTATCGCGCATGAAAGCGTGATCGTGAAAGTGTTCGAACTCATCGGTTACCCCGAGCGGGTTCATGGTTTCGATCACGATCTTTCCGTTGAGCGCGTCGCCCACGGCTTCGATCACGGCGTCTGTCCGCGGCCAGTAGACCGAGAACAGCACAGCCTCGCCAAAGTCGGCCGCCTGCTCAATGGTTCCAAGTCGAGCACGCTCGCCAAGCTCGACCAGCAGCGGAGCAATCTTGCGATCTTCCCCGTCCTTGGCGAGTAGCAAAGTGTGATCAGCTGCGGCCCATGCGCGCGCGAGTCGACTGCCAATGTTGCCGGTATTGAGGACACCTATTTTCATTGCACTCTCTACTGTCATTCACTGTGGGAGACAGCACTTTAGGCACTCGAATAATTTTGTTAAATAGCAAAAATATCCAAATACTGTTGTCTTAAAAAACAACAATAAAAAAGCAATAAATACAGGCTAAAAGTTGCCGCAAGCCAAGACTTGCGGAGAGGTTGGCGGATACTGGTGTAGAAGATGCGCCACCCAGATCAGGTGCTTGGCCAGTAAAAGATGGGGAAATAAGACAGTGCAAGATGATATGAGCCTGGGCACCTTAAGAGGTGCCCAGGCTGGAAAGGCTACTGCTTGACTGTATCGGCGCTGGCCTGCTCGAGGAACAGATCGATATGAACCTGAGGCATACCGTCTAGGGTTCCACCAATCGGGGACGGACGCACTGCATTGCCAACAAGCACCAGGGCCTCTTCGACAGATACAGGCTCGCCCGGTTGCTGATAGATACGCTTGGCTTCATCGCTGCTCACGCCATCCGGAACGACGGGAGCGTAGCGCCAGAAGTAAATTGGTGTACCTGGCTCGATGCGCCAGCTTTCTGCGAGCGAACCCGCGTCGGCTACGTCGTAGCCGATCGCCTCGATGAAACGCGCCACAGTTTTCTTCGCCAGCGCGTCGTCGCCAGCGATTGGCAAAGCAGTTCGATCGATGCTGCCTTTGGGGCGGGCATTGCTCTGCATGTGGATCCAGCTGAGGTTATGCAACCCCTTGATCAGCTTCGCCCCGCGAAGGTGGCGCTGCATCAATTCACTAGAGGTAAGCTGAGCATCGTCGAGATCCTCCCGACGGAAACCACCCATACCCGGGTAATAGTTGGTCTGATCGAGTACAACCTTACCGACAAACTTGTCGGACGGCAGATTTTCGAAGGCCGCCAAAGGGATGGCGATAGAGACAATGTCTGCCGCCGCAATCGCTTCGTCGACCGTTCCTGCGCGTGCCAGTGGGCCGAGTTGCTTGACCAGTTCCAAGAGTGATTCAGGCCCGCGCGAGTTACTGATCACCACCTCGTATCCTGCAGCCACAGCAAGACGTGCGACGGCCTTACCTACCAGGCCAGAGCCGATGATTCCGATTGTTTCTGTCATTTCATGTCCTTCGTCGATGGTGAGCGACTGTCTGTTTCGAGACCTTGCATACAGCGCCCTTGGTGCATGAGGCAGAGCCGATGAGCGATTGCCGGCACAGGCGCAATAGCCGCATCACTCCTCCCTGCGACAGCCCCAATGGAAATTGGGTAGCCGTTGCGTGAGGGGCACTGTAAAGTTGCTCAATAGATCGATAAACCCCGCAAACAGACACAAACTGTTGTCCATGACCACATCAATTGACTTGCCAGAAATGAAGGTTTTCGCAGCCGTTGTCACTGACGGCTCATTCACGGCGGCAGCGGAGCGACTTGGCACTGACAAGGCCCGTATCAGCCGTATCGTCCGGCGCATGGAGGAAAAGCTCGGTGCCAGGCTGCTGACCCGATCGACACGGCGCCTGAGCGTGACCGAGGTGGGTCGCGACTATTTTGAGCGTGCCGTCAGTATCCTGACGGCTGCAGAAGCAGCAGAAGCGGCGGTTGCGCAGCAATCCAGAGAGCCCAAAGGGCTGCTCAAGATCACAGCGGGCTCAGAATTCGGGCCGATGGTAGTGGACAAATGGATCGCAGCATTTCTGCGCGTAGCCCCCAAGGTCACCGTCGAGGTGGAATACACCAATCGACTGGTGGACATCATTCATGAAGGATTCGACGTCGCGATTCGCGTAGGGACGCTGGAGGACTCGGGGCTCTCAGCACGAAAACTGGGCGAAGTCGTCTATGGGCTCTATGCCAGTGTTGATTACTTGGAAGAGAAACCCGCTCCGTCCGCTGTTAGTGATTTGAAACGTCATGATCTGATCATGAAAACCACTCGCGGCCGCGCCAACTGGTCTCTCGTCAACAGCTCCCAGACGGAGAAGATCGCAGTGCCTCCTCGCTGCGCGGTCAACAGCATGATCGCCGCGAAGAATCTGGTACTCGAAGGCCTTGGAATCGCCCAGCTACCTCGATTCATGGCTGAGCCTTACGTGACGGATGGGGCCTTGTCACCCGTGTTACCCGAGTGGGCAGAGATTCCAGCGCCGGTACATGCCGTATTCGCATCCAGCCGCTACATGGATCCCAAGGTGCGCCGCTTTGTGGATCTCTGTGTGAGTATGTTTGCCAGCAATATAAGCAGTACCAAGTAACAATGATCTACGGATCAGCGTGCCTGACCATCCATCCTTCTAGTGATCTGACGGCCAGGTAGCCAGCGCCTGCTCGATAACCATCTCCAGCATCTCCCGACTGAAGCCTGCCTTGGCCTGTACTGCCATGCCGTGGAGGACTGCACATATATACGCTGCCAATACCGCGCAGTTGGCCGTTGCAGGAAGGTCTCCCTCTCGCTGAGCTCGCTCGAAGCGCTCACGCAGAGCTGCTTCACCTGCGGCACGGGCGTCGATGAGCGCCTGGCGGATAGGCTCCGCATCGTCAGAGCCGGCGATCGCACCATGAATGCCTAGACATCCAGTGTGCTCTGGGTAACGGGTATTCAACTCGACCGCACTACGCAGGATGTGTTGCGCCACTCGGCGCGAACTCGGCTGTTCCAACGCTGCAGGGAAGAAAGCTAGGTAATGCGCGTAGTAGCGCTCGAGAGCGCGCAGGAAAAGCGCTTCCTTGTTGCCGAAGGCTGAGTAGAGCGCAGGCCGCTCAACGCCTGTCGCCTGCGTCAGGTCGGTATATGACGCACCTTCATACCCCTTGCGCCAGAAAACGGTAAGCGCAGCGTCAAGTGCCTGATCCACGTCGAACTCGCGATGACGTCCCATTTTCTGCCACCTCAGCCATTTCATAACGGTCAATATTAAATCTCTTGACGCACCAAGTCCAAAAACATAACGTTCGTTACCGTAACAACCATTACACAACCTAGAACATCACTAATCGATACGAGGTTTCATATGCAAAAGCCATTGTCAGGTAAGGTCGCGCTGGTTACTGGCGGCTCTCGCGGCCTGGGTGCTGTCACGGCCCAAGCGCTTGCTGAGCAGGGGGCAGATGTTGCAATCAGCTACGTGACCTCTGCCGACAAGGCAGAAGCAGTAGTGGCAAAGCTCAAAGCCAAAGGCGTTCGTGCCCTGGCGATCAAGAGTGATCAAGCCGATATGTCCGCTGCGAAGCCACTGATCGATGAGGTGCTCGCTCACTTCGGCAAACTCGACATCCTCGTCAACAACGCCGCTATCGCCGTACAGGGCAAGACCGTTGACGACCCAGCCCTGGACATCGAGAACCTCGACCGGCAATGGCAGATCAACGTCATGGGCTCGGTGGCGGTTACCCGCGCGGCCGCTCCTGCTCTTTCGAATGGCGGGCGGATCGTCTTCATCGGTTCCCTGCTCGGTACTCATGTGCCCTTCCAGGGTGCTGCCGATTACGCAGGTTCCAAAGCCGCTCTCATTGGCTATGCCAAGGGCGTCGCACGAGACCTGGGTGGTCGTGACATCACTGTGAACGTCGTCCAACCCGGCGTCATGCCCACCGACATGGCCTCAGAGGTGCTAGGCGATGATGGCGCGCCCGCCGCATTGCTTGACCTGCATCCAATACGCCGCATCGCTACGCTTGAGGAAGTATCAGCCGTGGTCTGCTTCCTGGCTGGCCCCAATGGCAGTTACATGACTGGCGGCGTGATTGATGTGGCGGGCGGACTGAGTATCTGACCCTCTAACCCGTCATCGGATGAACCTGGGCGATAGCGGCGCTTAATTCCGCCGCTGTCTCCCCATACCTGAAATGAAGCATATGACCACAATTGGCATCATCGGCGCTGGCGAAGTCGGCAGTCAGATTGCACGTGCCGCCATCGCGAGCGGCTACCAGATTGTCATCGCCAACTCACGCGGCCCAGAAACGCTCAAGGATCTGATCGACGAGCTAGGGCCATCCGCGCGCGCAGCGACGGCAGCCGAAGCCGCGGCACAGGGCGACTTCATCGTCATTGCCGTACCGCTCAAGCGAGTCAATGACATGCCGACAGCGGAGCTGGCCGGCAAGGTTGTGATCGACACCAATAATTATATGATCTGGCGAGACGGCCATTACCCACAGATAGACTCTGGCGAGAAAACTGCTCACGGACTGCGGCAGGAGCAGCTTTCAGAGTCCAAGGTGGTGAAAGCTTTCACCCATATCCAGGCACCTCGCATCACCCTATGGAGTCGTCCCAAGGGTTCACCGGATCGCCTTGCCTTGGCGCTTTCCAGCGACTTCCCCGAGGCAGCACAGTGGGTAGCGCACCTGTACGATCAATTTGGTTTCGACGCCGTTGATCACAGCCCGCTGAGCGAATCCTGGCGCAATGCACCCGGTCAACCGGCCTGGCGGCAAGACCGGCAGACCTTGGCCGAGCTGAGCGCCAATCTCGCCAAGGCAGATCCGGCGCTTACCACCAATGGTGGTTGACGCCTTCATTGTCCGTCTCTGCTGTTGCTACAGGTTGACTGGAGGTAGGCCAAGTCGGCGCAACCTCCAGCATTTACATACAAGTCTTAAGTGCCCTGCTTCTTGCGCTGGTATGCACGCCAGGTCATTGCCCAATGCTGCGGGTCGTCGATCGAGGCGCCTTTGAGTCGATGAATGGCCTGGTTATGCGGCGCGGTCTTGACGATCTCTGGGTTGTTGTAGGCTTCCTCGACGACATGCGCGAGTACCGCGATCCAGGTGTCTAGAGCCTCCTTGCCATACATCTCACCCGCCTCCGGCGTGAACGGCTCCGGTATCAACCAGGGGTGGTGACTGCTCCACATCGGGTCTATGCCGAAATCACTCATGCGGTTCTGTACATCGTGAACGTCTACCCCAGTGTCTTCCTTGAGTTGCTGGAGGCTGTAACGCGTCATCTCCAACCGCGGCGTGGTGGCGTCGGGGTGTGAACGGGTCACGCCACGAATGGCTAGCAGCCCTCGCTCCATGTAGTTGTTGGCCAACACCGAGATATCGGAGGCTTCGGCCATACCCTCGGCGCCCATGGCGCGAGACCAGGCGTAGGCCTTGAGGATCACCGGCACGTTGCCCCAGAACTCGCGAATCTTGCCGCTGCTTAGCGGACGATCGTAATCCAGGCTGTAGCGTTCCCCATCGAAGGCGACCACCGGTGCAGGCAAGAAGGGAGCGAGTTCTGCCGAGCAGCCATAGGCGCCGACTGCCGGCCCCCCTACTCCGCTCTTGGGCGCACCGAAGGTCTTGTGCAGCATGAACATGCAGGCATCGAAGCCGAGCTCACGTGCGCGAATCTTGGTCATCGCGCCATTGAAGTTGGCATGGTCGTAAAAACACAGGCCACCCGCCTCGTGCACGATACGCACCCACTCACGGATTTCCGGGTTGTACACGCCCATGTCGTCGGGATTGTTCAACATCAGCGCAGCGGTGCGCTCGGATACTGCGGCCTTGAGCGACTCGAGCGACGGATAGCCGTTCTCTTCGAGCATGAGGGTGATGACCTTGAACCCGGCAGCTGCTGCAGTTGCCGCGCTGCTGGGGTGGGTCTGGATAGTGGTGATGATCTCATTACGCTGCGCCAGCTCACCACGCGAAGCGTGATAGGCACGGGTGACGGCACAGCTGGTGTAAGCCGCGTCAGCACCACCACCGGCCTGGAAGATGAACTGATCCATGCCGGACAACTCTCGCAGGATGGTGTCCATGCCGTGCACGATCTCGAGAGAGCCCTGCAGGGTGTCTTCGTCCTGATAGGGATGTACCTCGGTCATCTCCGGGCGCCAGGCCATCGCCTCGTTGATCTGCGCGTTGTACTTCATGGTGCATGTGCCAAACAGGCTGATATTCATCATGCCCAGGGTCTGCTGCGACAGACGCAGGTAGTGGTACAGCACCTCAGGCTCGGACATTTCCGGAAGTGCCGGTTTCTTCGCACGGCGCATATTCGCCGGGATCAGACCATCGATGCTGCCGGAAACGGCCTGCACGTCCTTCTCGACCTCTGCGAAGACGATGCCACGCCGGCCGGGGTAGCCCATTTCCAAGATGACGGGTTCGTTCCAGACCGGAGCGTGGTATTCCCTCAGTGCAGTGTTCATTGTGCGATTACCTTTTTCAGTGCGTCTGTCAGACGCTCGATATCTGCCTGTGTATGGATTTCAGTGACGCAATACAGCGCGCTCTGCCCCAGCTCGGGGAAGTCTTGAGAGAGGTTGTTGGCGCTGATGGAAAATTGACCCACCCTGCCGATTGAAATTTGACCCAGGGCGGATTGCTGATTTTGTTACCAGCAACTGTGGATAAGTCTACCAGCGCAGCTGCTTTTGAACCCACTCCCTCGCTGTCCCAGTTCAGCTGTTGAAGACCTGCCACATGCAGCCATGCAGCAGGCCGTCGTCACCATGAAATCAGAACGACTCATCGTCCTCCGGTTCCTGGCCGCCCTTACGCTTTCGCTCCCGTGATTTGATCTTGGCCTGGGCCGCCAAGCTACTGTGTTGCAGGCGATAGGACTCGTTACCGGTTTCGACGATGTGGCAGTGGTGGGTCAGCCGATCCAGCAGGGCGGTGGTCATCTTGGCGTCGCCGAACACGCTCGACCATTCGGCGAAGCTCAGGTTGGTGGTGATCACCACGCTGGTGTGTTCGTACAGCTTGGACAGCAGGTGAAACAGCAACGCACCGCCAGCCTGGCTGAACGGCAGATAACCCAGTTCGTCGAGGATGACCAGATCCATGCGCAGCAGTGCCTGGGCGATCCGCCCGGCTTTGCCGTCGTGTTTTTCGCGCTCCAGCAGATTGACTAGATCGACCGTGGAGTAGAAGCGCACGCGCTTGCCATGCCGGGTGATGCCGGACACGGCCAGCGCGGTGGCTAGGTGGGTTTTACCGGTGCCTGGCCCACCGATCAGCACCACGTTCTGCGCGGTGTCGGTAAAGGCCAGGCTGGCCAGCTCGCTGATCAGGCGTGCGTCGGCGCTAGAGGCGTTGAAATCGAAGCTGGCCAGATCGCGGTGCATCGGCAGCTTGGCCATGTTCATCTGGTGGCTCACCGAGCGCATGGCGCGATCTGTGTGCTCTTGTTCCAGCAGGTGTTCGAGCAGCCACTTGGACGAGGCTGTGTTCGACTCACCCTGTGCAGTTAACTCCGCCCAGGCCGTGGCCATGCCGTGCAGGCGCAGCTCCTTGAGTTCCGCCATCAAATCACGCATGACCGACCTCCTCGGCCTGGCCACGCAGGCGGTCGTAGCGCGCCGTGTTAGCGACGGGGGCTTCCTTGAGCGACAAGTGGCTTTCGACGCTGGGTGGTGGTTCGGTCGCGGCCAGGCGCGCCACGACATTGAGGATGTGTTCGGCGCTCAGGCTGCCGCTTTCCAGTACCAGCTCAACAGCCACCAGCACCGCATCGAGCCCGGCGACCGGTACGGCAGCCAGAACTTGCGCCATGATCCGGTCACCGCCGGCATGACGCCCCAGACCGTGCTTAAGCTGACGCAGCGGCGCCGGCAGATCAGCAAAGGGCGCGCCGTTGCGCAGCGCACCGGGCTTGCGTTCGATCAGCGGGAGGTAGTGCTGCCAGTCATAGCTGACCTGGTCGCGATCCAGCAAGCGGACATGGCTGGCGATCAGCGCGTCGTCAGCCACCACCTCGATTCGCGTCGGATACAAACGGCTGCTGACCCACTTACCCGCGTACTCACACGGCACCGAGTAGCGGTTGCGCCCGACGCTGACCAAGCAGGTGCTGGAGACCCGCGCAGGCCGCTCGACGTAACCGTCGAATGGCGCTGGCACAGGCATCAGTTCAGCGCGCTCCAACTCCAGCACTTCGGCCACACTCAGACCGCTGTATTGAGGGTGCGTCAGCTCGTTCCAAAGCGCGCGGCAGCGCTGGCCCAGCCAGGCATTGAGTTCCTCGAAGGAGTGAAACTGGCAGTCCTGGGCGTCTAGCCAGATACGCCTGCGGCTGTCTTGCACGTTCTTTTCAACGATGCCCTTTTCCCAACCAGCGGCGACGTTGCAGAAGTCCGGATCGAACAGGTAATGCGCGCACATCACCGCAAAGCGTGCATTCACCGCCCGGCCTTTGCCCTTATTGACCTTGTCGACGGCGGTCTTCATGTTGTCGTAGATGCCCCGGCGCGGCACGCCGCCCAAGGCGCCGAACGAGCGTGTATGGGCGTCAAATAACATCTCATGGCCCTGGCTCGGATACGCCACAAGCCAGAACGCACGGCTGGCACACAGCTTCAGATGTGCCACCTGCATACGCCGGTAAATGCCGCCGACCAGCAAGCCTTCCTCGCTCCAGTCAAACTGAAACGCCTCGCCAAGAGCAAAGGTCAGCGGCACAAAGGCCTGCGACGCCTTGCCCTGTCCCCCTCGCCAGGCACGGATAAACGCGGTGAGCTGGCTGTAGCCACCGTCATAACCATCGGCTTTGATTTGCGCCAACAGCGCCTTGGCACTGCGCCGCTGTTGCTTGGGGCGCAGCGAATCGGCTTTTAGCGCCTGCTCTAGCGTGACGTGAAAAGGGCTGAGTTTGTTAAAGATCGCGCGGCGTTGGTACACCGGCTGCTTGGCCTCAGGTGCTCTGACCCACTTGCGAATCGTGTTGCGCGCCAGCCCGGTGCGCTTGGCTATCTCATGCAGCGACAGCTTGTCGCGGAAATACATCCGGCGGATTTTGCCCATCATTTCCATACTGATCACCCTGTGTTCTCCTGCTCAAAAATTGAGCAGAAGCAGTTGAACACCTGGGTCAGTTTTCAGTCGGCAGAACAGCCTCTACTGGGTCAGTTTTCGGTCAGCGGCAACAAGCGTGTGTTTACCCTTGGGTTTTAGGGTGAGCACACTCAACTCGTCCGGGCTGAAGGTACGGTCAACCGTGCTCTTCTGAACCACCTCGGCGAAGCTGATATTTCCGTTTGGCGTCAGCACGTAGCTGTTTTCGGTATCGCACAGTGCAGGCTCGACACCTTTGAGTTTTGCCGCAGCTTCAATGAGCGACTTACGCCCTGCAGCACCGGCCTGAGAAAGCGTTTTGAACGAGGTATTTACCGACCACGACCCACCCGTGATCATGACGCCCCATTTGGGATCCGTGTCCACGTGAACAATACTCACGTCTTCCCAACTGGCTCCCAGTTCGTCCGCAATGACACGGGCCAATGCCGTACCCACGTGCTGACCCATTTCTGCCTTGGTGATATTTACGACAACCTTACCGTTGGCCTCTATCTGAAACCAGATAGTGGGCGAGAACAGCTTCTGCTCCAAAGCTTCCTGCGCAGGCGCCGCCAGTACCGACAAGCCCGAACTGAATGCCATGACCAATGTGCCAGCCACCGTACCTACCAAAAAACTACGGCGCGACAACCCTCCAAGGTCAACGGCGGACTCTTTTTTATTGGTCATCATTTTTTCGCCTCCGCAACTTTCAGCGAATCCTCGGAGACAGCGTTAGATACTTGCGCCGAAGCCGCATGCTTAATGGCTTCTTTTATGCGACGGTAAGTCATGCAACGGCAAAAGTTGGAGCTCATGTGATTGACGATATCCTCATCACTTGGGTTGGGCGTGCGGCTCAGGAGCGTGGCAGCCTGCATGATCTGGCCTGACTGGCAGTAACCACACTGCGGCACTTGCTTTTCCACCCACGCCTGTTGCAACGGATGATTATCGGCAAGCCCCTCAATGGTCGTGACATTCCGCCCACGCGCCATTCCAGCAGGATATGAACATGATCTGACGGCAACGCCGTCAATGTGCACTGTGCATGCACCACACATTGCAACGCCGCAGCCATATTTGGTTCCCGTGAGCTTGAACTCGTCACGGATAATCCATAGCAAGGGCGTATCATCCTCGCCCTGCGAACTGACTTTCTCGCTATTCAGATAAAATTCAATCACTGCAACCTCCATGAGGGCACTAGAAAATGACAGCATCAAAATTATCCGGATTCTCCGTAGCTGGCGGATACACGAGAAACCTTATTTGATACAACCTCTATACAGACAAATACAAAACGCCCGCCAAACCAACAGCACAAGACCGGCAGGTCGAAAATAAAAAAGCCACCAGACAGGATACAAGAATACAGCAGAAGAAGATGACTACAGGCTCATTGCGCCGCAGCGCTATCTATAATTACACCTACACACACCAAAACTTTACACATAAGACTGAATTTCAATCTTGACCTGCATCGCCCTATTAACCATTCGCAGCGATGAGAAACTTGATTAGCATGCAGCCTTATTAAGAAGTTTAGTATTTCATTTTAATAAAAGTACCACACGCCGCACTCATGACAATGCCATATCTGCAATGATTTCGGACATACTGCCAGCTGGAGTTCGTGCAGCGATATGCACCTCAGCGGCACGGCCGACGGGCACCACGTGTCCTGCACATTGCCTTATGGTCGATCCGTAATCCGGCCACAGGCAACCGACTCATGCCAGACAGCACTCTTACGGCGAGTACTCGCTCGATCATGGCTAGCGGATACCTGTCAGTCAGCCAAATCGCCTACCACACCAAGTTGCCGGGGTAGCGCTCTCTAGCCCACTCCCGGATAACGTCGTCCACTTCAAAGGCTGCCATGCAACTCCAACACTCTTCGTGCATCGCTTCATCCAAGCGAGAAGCTGCATGGCGGGAACGCCGCTACCTGATGCTCTTGTCCAGGAATTCACGGATGACTGGGATGATTTCATCGCCATGAGTTTCCAGCGCGAAATGGCCCGTGTCATAGAAGCGAATATCTGCCTCGGGTATATCGCGCGTCCAGGCTTGTGCGCCTGCCGGCAGGAAGAAGGGATCGTTTTTCCCCCAGACGGCCAACAGCGGCGGCTGATACTCGCGGAAGAACTTCTGGAAGTCGGGGTACATCGCTACGTTGTTTGCGTAATCCAGCACCAGGTCGAGCTGGATTTCGGCATTTCCTGGCCGGGTAATCTGGAGCCCTTCCAGCGTGTAGCCATCCGGTGATACCGAACTCTTATCGGAGACCCCTTCCAGGTACTGCCATTTGATCGACTCAGGTGTTGGGAAGTCTCGCAGCGCCTCTCGGTTCTGTTGAGTAGGCTCACGCCAGTATTTCTGGATAGGCGCCCAACCGTCCCCAAGACCTTCCTCATAGGCGTTGCCGTTCTGGGAAATAATGGCGCTAACCCGCTCGGGGTGAGCAGCAGCCAGGCGCCACCCTACGGGAGCACCGTAGTCATGCACCACGAGAGCGTATTTATCGAGCTTGAGCTGCTCAGTGAACGCTCCGATAGTCTTCGCCAACTGGCTGAAGGTGTAGGAATACTCTTCCCTGCCCGGCGCTTCGGTGAAACCGAACGCGGGCAGGTCTGGCGCAATCACATGGTAGCGGTCGGCCAGCGCAGGAATCAGGTCACGGTACATGAAGGACGACGCCGCGAAACCGTGCAGCATCAGCACTTTTGGCGCGGCCGGATTACCGGCCTCACGGTAGAAGACCTTCACATTGCCCACCTGCTCATAGCGGTAGTGAACCTGCGTCTGTACATCATCGGCGTGCGCGACGCCCATCAGCAAAGCGGCCGCAAGGCCGGCAGCTGCAATGACTCTGGTATACATGATAACGAACCTCCGTAACCCTTAAAAATTGAATTTGAAGGTTACAAACTATTTGAGTAACCTGTAAACAGCCATTTATCAGTTACAGAACTTTTTCCCATGAACACAACGACGTCCCCCTCTACCGGCGCACTCTTCCTGGCCGACAACCTCGCCCTGGACTTCATCAACAGCGAGTACGGAATGAGCGAACAGCATCAAGACCACCTCGCCGATGACCACAGCGTGATGAGTTGGCTGCAGGAAGCAGGACTCTTACCCGAAGGCAAGCTACCGCCCCCGCCCTCAGGCTTGTTGACACTTGCCCGGCAACTACGGGCATGCGCCAGAACGGTGGTACACGCAGCGATGCAAGGGGCCGAGACAGACCTCCAGATAATCAACCAGATTCTGGAAACCGGCCGCCCCATCAAAGAGTTGACCTGGGACAAACAGGCGAAGGCGCTGCGAATCACTACCCGTCGCCGCGACCACAGCCCTGCAAGCCTCCTGGAGCCAGTGGCCGACGCGCTGGCGACTCTGGTCACCCACGATAAATTCGAATACGTCCGCCAGTGCGAAGCGCATGACTGCGTCCTGTTGTTCCATGACCTGACCAAGTCACACCGACGCCGGTGGTGCAGTATGGCGACCTGCGGAAACCGCATGAAGGTCGCCGCCTTCCGCTCCCGGAACAAGGTCTGACATCAACGGCGACAGCGGTAGGGTTGCAAGAACGGAGTCACCAGCAACATAAGCGCCCCTACAGCCACCAACAGCCACAAGGCCGACTGGAAGTGCCCCGCGCTGTCACGCAGATATCCCATGAGTAGCGGACCGGCAGCGCCGACCAGGTAGCTCTGCAACATCACAAAGGCAGTCCAGGCGCCCGCTTCTTCAGGTGTCGAAGCATTGTCCAGCGGCAAGGTCATACCCAGGGTAAAGGCACCTCCGGTACCAAAAGCCGCAATCGCAGCAGTCACCAGCGGCATGGTATCAGGCGCAACGGCCATCGCCAGGCTGCCCAGCAAGGCGATGCTGGAACTCGCGGCAAGCAACAGACGTCGATCATCGCTACGGCTGAGCAAGCCAAACACCGGGTTGGCCAGCATGAACCCCAGGGTATAACTGGCCAAGATCAAGCCTGCCGAACTGGCGCTCTCGCCACGCTCGATATACATCGGTGCCAACCAGGCAATCAGGGCGTAGAACACCAGGTTGTTGCAGGCGAAGAACAGTGCGATCAGCCAGGCCGTGGGATTGCGCAGCGGCATCCTGGGCATCTGGGTCGAAGCGGTAGAGACCGGCGCTCTCAGGCTCCGATGCTCGATGCCCACCCAGGCCATGATCGCCAGCAGTGCCGGCAGTACCCAGAAACCGCCCGCCCAACGCCAATCACCAATTAACTGATCGATCGGCCCGGTCGCCACCGCAGCGACTGTGCTGCCCAGACCGATGGCCGTTGCATAAATACCCATGAACAACGCGATACGATTCGGCGAGCGCGCCTTCACGTAACTGGAAAACAGCGTTCCGGCGACCGCGATACCCGCCCCGACTGCCGCAGTACTGGCAAAAAACTGCCCAATGGAGCCAGCCAGCGCACGCAAGATGATCGCGGCGCCCAGCACGATCAGCGCCAGCAGGATGATCCGGTCACGCCCAAATCGATGCGCCAGCCAGGGTGCGGGCAATGCCAGCAATCCCATCAGCAAGGTAGGAATCGCGGTCAGCAGCGAGGCCTGGGTATGAGTCAATCCCAGCTCATCGATGATGGCGGTCAGCAATGGCCCCATGGAAACGATGCCCGGGCGCAGCGTGAGCGCGACGAGCAGGATACACACGACCACTGCTGCGACTGACGGAGCACGAACGTCGCTGCCAGCCAAGGCCGGATACGCCAGACCCGGCGTAACATCGCGTTTGATCGGTACGGATTTGACAGACATGACGAAGACTTCCTACGCAGTGAGCAGTTACGCAGGCGTGTCCCCGTCCATTCGCGTCGAGGCCACGCCGGCAAATGTGAACGTCAGTCCGAATAGGTCGGGTAGTCCGTCAGGCCCTTCTCCGCGCCACCATAGACAGTGGCAGGATCCAGCGGGTTGAGCGGCCAGCCATTGGCGATGCGTTCGGGCAGATCGGGGTTGGCGATGAAGGGACGGCCGAATGCGATCAGGTCGGCCAGCCCCGCTTCGATCAGCCGCTCACCACGCTCGGCGGTATAACGACCGGCGTAGAGAATCTTCCCGCTGAAGTTCGCGCGTACGTCGCGGCGGAAGCTCTCGGGCAGATCCGGCGCGTTGTCCCAGTCCGCCTCGGCGATCGACACATAGGCCACACCTGCTGCCTCCAGCACCTTGATGGCTTCGATATAGGTGGTGTGCGGGTCCTCTTCGACCAGACCGATGTACACCCGATCCTGATCGGTGCCGGTGAACAATGGGGTGAAGCGCACACCAAGGCGATCCGCGCCTACGGCAGCGGCCACGGCGTCTACGATCTCGCGCAGGAAGCGCAGGCGGTTTTCCAGGGAGCCACCGTAAGCATCATCGCGCTGGTTGGAATGTGCGGAGATGAACTGGTTGACCAGATAACCGTTGGCTGCGTGAATTTCCACGCCATCGAAACCGGCGTCGATGGCATTGCGCGCCGCCTGGGCGTACTGCCCGACCAGATCGCGGATTTCAGCCAGCTCCAGTGCGCGTGGAAGCGACGGCTGAACCAGCTCGCCGACACCAGGGCCGGTCTGAATGAACGCCTTGACCTTCTGCGCCTGAATGGCGGATGGCGCCACGGGCGCCTGCCCGTCAGGCTGAAGCGCGTTATGGGAAACGCGACCGACGTGCCAGAGCTGGGCGAAGATCACGCCACCTTCGGCATGCACCGCTTCGGTCACCTTGCGCCAGCCATCGATCTGCGCCTGGCTGTAGATACCGGGCGTCCAGGCATAGCCCTGGCCACGCGGTTCGATCTGGGTGCCCTCACTGACCATGAAACCGGCACCGGCACGCTGGCGGTAATAAGTGGCCATCAGATCAGTCGCGATATCGCCTGGCTGGGCGCTGCGCTGACGAGTCAACGGCGGCAGCACGATGCGGTTCTTGAGAGTGATACGTCCCATGTCGATGGGGGTAAACAGAGCAGCGTGTTTCATGATTTCTATCCTGCTGTTAAGGCGACTGCACCTATCGACAGGCGCACGGCGCGAATGGACGCACCTGGCGCCCAATAGGCTTGATGAGTGGGAGTGCGGCCCCTCTGCTGGAGAGGCCGCTCAGGCGTTACTTCTTGATCAACACGGTTTTCGGGTTGGTGAACAGCAGGCGGCCCTCATGGCCGTGTTCAGTGCCGATACCCGATTGCTTGTGGCCACCGAAAGGAATATCGATGCCCTGGGTGTGGATCTCGTTGACCCAGACCATCCCGGTTTCCAGGCGATTGGCCACGGCCACCGCTGCCTGGGTATCACGCCCCCAGACCGAACCACCCAGGCCGAACGGACTGTCGTTCGCGCGGGCCACGACATCGTCGACGTCGTCGTAAGCGATGATCGGCACGATCGGCCCGAACTGCTCCTGCTGCACGATCATCGAGCTCTCTGGCGGGTTGTCGACCACGGTTACCGGGATGAAATAGCCAGGACGGCTCTCGTCTACCTCACCGCCCAGTGCCACCTTGTAGCCATTGGCCTTGATGTCATCCAGGAAGCTACGAACCTTGTCGTACTGCATCTTGTTCTGCACGGGGCCAACGGTCACAGCCGGGTCGAGACCATCACCCATGACCTGTTGCTGCGCATACTCGACGAACGCTGCCACGAACTCAGCGCGATAACTGCTGTGCACGTAGAGGCGCTTGATGCCCACGCACCACTGGCCCGAGTTACCGATAGCGCCCCAGTACAGCTGCGGGATGATCGCTTGCCAGTCGGCATCAGGCATGACGATTGCCGCGTCGTTGCCGCCCATCTCCATGGTCAGCCGCTTGACGGTGCCGGCAGCCGAACGGATGACATGCTTGCCGGTCTCGGTGGAGCCGGTGAAGCTGATCTTGGCGATATCCGGGTGAGCGGTCATTTGCGGGCCCAGTTCATTGCCACCTGAAACCACTGAAAGCACACCAGCAGGCAGCACGGACTGGGCAATCTGCCCAAAGCGCAAGGTGGTGAGGGGGGTGAATGGCGACGGTTTGATGACCATGGTGTTGCCGGTGATCAGCGCGGGCGCCACTTTCCACAGCGCCAGCAGCACCGGGAAATTCCATGGAGTGATCGCACCGACCACACCCAGCGGCGTGTGATGCAACTCCACGATGTGGCTGTCGTTTTCCTCGACGATTTCCACCGGGATACGCCGCGCAGCAATCTGGCGAATCCACGAGATCGCCTGGTCGACCTCCGGCTCGGCCATGGTGGTCAGCGGCTTGCCCTGTTCCAACGTCAGCAAGCGAGCCAGTTCATCGCGGTGCTCCAAAAGCGCATCGGCATAGGCATCCAGATAGCGCTGGCGCTGGTCATAGCTCAAGACCGACCAGGTCTTGAAGGCGCCCTTGGCAGCAGCGATCGCCGCCTCCAGTTGCTCAGGCGAACCCGACGGAGCCTTGGCGAATACCTCGCCAGTCGCCGGATTGAACACATCGAAATGCGCATCGGTAGCGACCAACTCACCGGCGATGGACAGGTAGTACGGGCCGTCGAAGACGCTGCTGGAGTGGGAATCTTTCATGACAGTAGACATAAGCCTATCTCCTTGAATCAAAATGAAAATTTATTGACTGAAATGATCAAGACAACTTTCTTCAGGCAGCAGAAATCCCGTCACCCAAAAGGCGACTGCTGCTGCGGTGTGGTTATGCGGTAGCGGGCGCGAAGGCGCTCAGAGCGGGCGCACAGTGCGCCCGCTCATTACTTGCACGGGTTCGTCTGAACCCTGCAGATTGCGCGAATCAAGCCAGCAGCTTGAGCAAGGCGTTGGCCGCGGACTCGGAACTGGCGGGGTTCTGACCAGTGACCAAGCGCCCGTCGACGACAGTGAACGGCTGCCAGTCGCCGGCTTTCTCATAGCGTGCGCCCAGTGCCTGGAACTCGTCCTCGATGAGGAAAGGCACCACGTCAGTCAGTTCTACAGCGGCCTCTTCGCTGTTGGTGAAACCCGTCACCCGGCGCCCCTTGACCAGCGGCTCGCCATCCACAGCCTTGACGTGGCGCAGCACGCCCGGAGCATGGCAGACGAAACCGATTGGCTTGCCGGCGCGCTCGAAGCTTTCGATCAGGGCGATGGATGTATCCGACTCCGCCAGATCCCACAGAGGGCCATGGCCGCCTGGGTAGAACACCGTGTCGAAATCCTCAGCCTTCACCTCACTGAGTTTCACCGTGCTGGCCAGGGCTTGCTGCGCGGCCGGATCGGCAGCGAAACGGTGGGTCGCCTCGGTCTGGAAATCCGGCAGATCACTCTTGGGATCCAGAGGCGGCTGGCCACCGGCTGGCGAGGCCAGCACGATATCGGCACCGGCGTCCTTGAAGACGTAGTAAGGCGCGGCGAACTCTTCCAGCCAGAAGCCGGTTTTATTGCCGGTGTTACCCAGCTTGTCATGGGATGTCAGAACCATCAGAACTTTCATGATCATTGCCTCATAGTGGGTATTGCATTGGTTTCGACCGACCCTTGCCGGTCATGGGTTCACTGGTTACCGAGAAGGTGTTGCGTCTGCTGCAGCGCCTCTTCGAACGCGTGGTGGGTACGGGTGATCTTGGTCAACACACTGGCCCCCAACCACAGGGCATAGAGCCTCAGTGCCAGCTGAGCGGGCGTAGCAACGATGGTTACCGTGCCCTCCTCCACGCCTCTGCTGATCGCAGCCTCCAGCCTCTCGACGATCTGCGCAGTACCGCGCTGAAGTGCCAATCGCATCGGTTCGGAAAGATCGGCGACTTCAGCACCCAACTTGACGGCCAGGCATTTACCGCACTCGACCTGACTGGTCTGGTTGGAGATCCACAGTTGCCAGTAACGCATCAGCGCGTCATGTGCGCTGGTTGCCGGATCCTGAAAAATACGATCCATGTCAGCCAAATAGGTCTCGAAGTAGTGCTCCAGCAGTGCCGTGCCGAACGCGTCCTTCGAAGCGAAGTAGTGGTAGAAGGACCCCTTCGGCACGCCCGCGGCATTCAGCACCTCATTCAGCCCAACAGCAGAAAAACCTTTACGGGCGATGATCGATTGGGCGGCGTCGAAAATGCGTTGCCGGGTCTGATTACTGTCAGTGGTTGTCATGGCTGCTTGTCTCAGTAGACCAGTCGTCTAGTTCGTTGGGGTCATGTTAGGAATCGCCACCGACAGCAGCAATGTCATATCCGCAAGGATTTAGGACATGCACGGCAAGCCGATTGCGCAAACCACTTAGCCCTCCGACAATCGACGCATGCCCGCAGAAAGGAAGTGATCGATGCATACCGTGGCGTTGGTGGTTTACCCGCAATTCCAAGCGCTGAGCCTGTCGGTCGGTTCTGTATTCGAGTGCGCCAACCTCCTGCATGGCGAGCCGGTCTACGGATTCGCTCTGGTATCCGAGACAGGTGGACCCGTGCTGTCGTCTCAGGGCTTCTCGGTCAATACCGAGGCGCTCAGCTTAGCTGGATACGACACCATCATCGTCAGCGGCTACCTGGAATTGGGTGAGCCCAGTCCCGAGCTGCTGACCTGCCTATCCAGTGTCAGCCCACAATCGCGGCGTATTGCATCACTGTGTACAGGCGTCTTCGTACTCGCCGAAGCCGGCCTATTGGAGGGCAAACGGGCCACGACTCATTGGCTGCATGTGCCCGAATTCAAGAAGCGTCATCCCACCGTCAGAATCGATGATGATCGACTGTTCGTGGTCGACGGGCAGATCTGGACAGGGGCAGGCATGAGTGCCGGAGTGGACCTCGCCCTGGCCATGGTGGAGAACGACCTGGGCCCTGACCTGGCCCGTCGCGTGGCCCGAAAGTTGGTAATCGCCCAACGCAGAGGCGCCGAGCAATCGCAGCTTTCGGCGCTGCTGGAGATCGATCCGAAATCCGACCGCGTGCAGCTCGCCATGGCCTATGCACGCGAAAACCTGCGCAGTGATCTGTCAGTGGAGGCACTGGCAGAGGTCGCGCGGCTCAGCCCCCGCCAATTCAGCCGAGTGTTCCGCGAGGAAACCGGAAAAACGCCGGCGAAAGCAGTCGAAAGCCTGCGATTAGAGGCCGCGCGCGTCATGATGGAGACGAGCCGTCACCCCGTAGAAGTGATCGCCCGCGAAACCGGTTTCGGCGACCGCGAACGTATGCGCCAGGCGTTTCTGCGCGCCTATGGCAAGCCACCGCAATTGATGCGAGATGAGCTGTACAAGACAGCCAGCGGGGCTGGCTGAACACACCTATTAGAACTCATTCACCAGCTGGGATATCTGCTGCCGCAATTTTCTCAGTAGCGCGCATTGCTCGTGGAAGCGTGAGCAGGAATGAGACCTGACTCCCGATAGCTGTCGATCAGCTCGTCGAACAGTTTCAGGTCGACGCGGGTTCGTGCAATCAGTTGAGCACCGGCAACCGCAGCGTAAATGGCGCCTGCGCGGCGCTCGACATTTTCCAGCCCTGCCTCAACTAATACCTGCGTCAGCCACTCCACGTTGATGTCTGCAAACGCCTTGACCTCTCGCTCGACTTCTTCCGGTAGATCTTCGTATTCCGCAGCCATGAAGCTGGCGAGGCAAAGTCTATTGCCGTTCTCCAACGATCGCCGAAAGAGCGACGGGTAAGCACGCAAACAGCCGAGCGGATCAGGATTCGACTCGCGGATGGATCGCAAGGCTTCGGCGGTGTCTCGCCAATAGCGTTCTGCAACCGCAGCGCCAAGGTCGGCCTTGCTCGCAAAGTGGTAGTAGATACTGGCGTTCTTCACGCCTACGGCCTCACCGATGCTGCGGAAATTGATACCGCTGTATCCATGCAACTGCGCCGCCGTTGTCGCAGCAGCCAGGATGGCTTCTCGAGCATTACCAGTCACGATCAACTCCTCGCACCTTCGATAGATCTTGGCAGTTTACTGTTGCGCTCCCTACCTGCCAACTGGAAGGTAGGGGTTGACAGAACATATTTCTTCGCACAACCTTTACCTACCAACTGATAGGTAGGCAAACCATGACCACTCCATTCCGTAACTCCGACATATCCGTTCTTCCTGTAATGAAAATCTACGACTGGTTCGATGGCCCGTATCCCGCTCGCGTGCGAATTGCCTTGGCGGAAAAAGGACTGCTTGACCGTGTCGAGTTCATCTCCGTCAACCTGTGGACGGGGGAACATAAGAAACCAGAGTTCCTCGCGATCAATTACTCAGGAACATTGCCTGTGCTGGAACTCGATGACGGCACGCTCATTGCCGAATGCACAGCGATCACCCAATACCTGGACATACTCGACGGCAGCCCCACGCTTACTGGGCAGACGGCGAAAGAGAAAGGCCTCATTCACATGATGACAAAACGCGCTGAAATCGAATTTCTCGATGCGGTCAGCGTTTACTTTCATCACGCAACGCCAGGGTTGGGGGCAGACGTGGAGCTGTACCAAAACCCTGAGTGGGGAAATCGCATGCGCGATAAAGCCACCAGAGGGATGCACTACTTCAACGACGTGCTTGAGCAACAGCCGTTCGTTGCCGGTGACACCTTCTCCATGGCAGATATTGCAGTGCTCGGGGGGATGATCTTCGCGTCATTGGTCAAGCTTGCCGTACCCGATGAATGTGCAGCCCTACGAGCCTGGCACGCCCGCATGCAAGTAAGACCAAGTGTCAGGGAGTGGCGAACGATGGCGGCGAACAACACACCGAGAGCATGAAAGCCAACGCATCAGCCCTGGTCGCCGAGCAGGCTTGGGGGGTCTGTGACTAACACAGACCCTTGCTGCTTGGCTCGATTGCCCTATCGCCGCGCCCTCTCTGATGCTCGAGGAGGTGCCAGATGAGCAAGGGTGTGATGACCTACCTTCCGCCTCACGACGGCCATCCAGGTATGGAGATCACTTGGGCTGCCGATTGCAGAGAGGCATTCGACCAAGGCGTGAAGCTGGCCCAGACCTGGCTCGATAACGCCCGCAGTGGATGGCTCTGGGCAGTGATGATCGCGGAGCGCGATCTGCTGCCCTGCGCCATTGAGAGACGAGCATTCGAGGTGGGTTTCCTGAGTCGTATCCACCAGCGTATGTGCTCGCATCTTCGCTGCGGTGAGCAGGCCGAGATCTATACCGCGGGTGATTGCTTTGGCCACAGAAAGACCCTGACGCTCGCCGGAGCAAGCTGTCAGGGCTGACCTGAGCCATGGCAAATGCCAATGAAGTGGCCTGTTTACACAGACCAGGAAGGAAGGTTCTGAGCTAACGGAGTGCATGGGGTCAGCATCCTGCCTGTTCGCACTTCGTTAGCCCAGAGACCGGAGAATATTTCGGTAGCGGCCGTCTGCCAATCGTTTTGATGGGGCACTGGCTATAAGTGGCGGCCAGTCTCGTTACTTTCTCGTTGTTGGAGCAAGCCACATCCGCAGTTCTACTGCTCACCAACAACGGCTCTGGGCGTTTTAGGTCGTACCGATAGAGCCTGCGCGCTGCGCTTGCTGGTGGCGCCTGTGAGACAGGTGAAATGGCGGTCTTGCTGTTTCCTCTCACCCTATCAGGGCGTTCTCGCCGTCAAGGGCTGCATGCGCTTCGCGCATTTGCGGCAAGGCCGGCTATCGCCCCCTGACTGCTGCGCTGCGCCGTGCTGGGCCGGTTCCGGGCAATTCCGCCCGAGCAACTGGAGCACGATCATGTCGCAGCTTTCTCTCGCCTTTGACACTTCCCTGATGATTCGCGACGAACAAGGTCGCTATCTGCCTGCCACTGCTGAGCAGATCCTGGATGCTGCTTGCAAGGTGATCGATCAGAAGGTTCAGCGAGGTGCAGCCTTCACGTCTTCGGAGCTGGTCAAGGAGTACTTGATCGCGAAGCTGGGTGGCTTTGAGCACGAGGTTTTCTCAGCACTGTTTCTGGATGCCAAGCATCGCCTGATCCAGTACGTAGAGATGTTTCGCGGCACCATCGACAGTGCGTCTGTGTACCCGCGCGAGGTAGTCAAGGAAGCACTGCGCCTGAATGCGGCTGCAGTGATCTTCGCGCACAACCATCCAAGCGGAATTCCAGAGCCAAGCCATGCTGACAAGGTGCTCACACAGCGCTTGAGAGAGACCCTAGAGCTAGTCGATGTCCGCTCGCTGGATCACATCATCGTGGCAGGCCAACGCACTGTATCTTTCGCTGAGCTTGGGTTGCTATGAACCAGGGGGCTAAGCCCCCCTTTTTGCTGCGCCCGGTCAGGCGTGCGCAGCGTGTTCAGCCGGCTCCTCATCCTTGGCCGCCAGCCCCACCGTCCAGTGGCCGCCGTTTTCTTGGATCAGATGCAGCAGGTCGTAGGTTCTGATCATGTCGAGCAGACCAGAATGGCCGTAGGCGTTTGGCGAAAATGCCGGATCGGTACGTTTGAGGTACTGCCCAAGGGCGCTCAGGGTGACCTTGCCTTCACTGGTTCCGCCTGCAAGCAGAGATACGGCATCCACCACAAACCTTGGTCGCCGCTTGACGACCGGTTTGCCGGGTTCAGGCTTAGTGGTTTCCTGCTTGCAGCTCGACTCAGCCTTGGTCGCAGGCTTCTCGGTATGCTCCGCAACAGGCTCCTGAAAGTGCTCCTCGCGGCGCCACTCAAAGAACTGGTCGCTGGCGTTGCGCAGTGCATCGGGAGTCTTGGGTTCACCGACGATGCAGACCGTAGCGCCACGCTCTCTAAGCTTGCGGCACAGGTAGGCGAAATCGGAGTCGCTGGTTACCAGGCAGAACGTATCCGCACGGTGATCGAAGAGCGCTTCCATTGCATCCAGGGCCAAGGCGATGTCGGAAGTATTCTTGCCGGCCGCATATTGGTATTGCAGGCATGGTGTGAAGGCCAGACGGACGAGAGCCTCCTGCCATTTGTTGGCCAAGGTCCCGTGATTACCATACCCCCGTCTCAGGACGACGCGACCGAACTGGGCGACCACACGTAGGGCATGCTCCAGAATCTCGGGCGATACGTTGTCGCAATCCACCAAAACAGCTACACGCGTTTCTCCAGCCGGCGTGAAAACTCCCATCCCTGCTCCTTTTGATTGATCCCGGTTACGCCAATAGCATCACGGCTACTATCAGCACGGCAATCACGGATTGCAGCAAATGACTCCGACCAAGTGTCCAGTCGGCACTGTACAAACAAGCCGAGCTAGGTGCTTCTGGTCACTCATTTTGCTCCGGCACATAGATCATCCGCCCGTCAGCCAGACGGTAGGTGACGCCTGCTTTGGTGCCCTGCCCTTCGCCAATCGCACCGCTGGACTCATAGCGTTTCAGTTCCTGACCATCTTTGACCAGCATGCGCATATCCATCTCGCCAGGGTTCTCGATGACCACTACCTTGTCCTGGCTGAAGGGATTGAGCGGGTTCTGCACGATGACCACCATCAGGATACCGATCACGACCAAGAACAGATCGATGAGGTTGACCATCGAGATGATCGGATCGTCCGCCTCGTCATGCTCAAGAAATCGCATCATCCCTGCTCCTGTGCACGCTCGACAGTACGCAGCTCCTGAAGTAACCAGCGGCGGCGGACGGTGAGGATGAAGAAGGTGATACTGGCCGCGACCAAGGCAACGATCACCGAAGAAAAGGCCACCACCATGTTCTCGCCGATGCCCTGAGCATCATTGCGGGTCAGCGCCAGCAGTGCCGGTCCCATCGGGATCATGGTTGCCACGAGACCGAGCATCGGTGCACTGCGTGAGATGATACGTAGCCACTCCAGTTGCTTCATGATCCATAGCTCCAGGTCATCACTGGTGCCCCCGTGTTTGTGATGCCAGGCAGCTAGCTTCGAGTGGTAGCGACCGCTGTGACGCTGCCAAGCCTCCAGTGCAAACGAGCCAAAGGCGAAGCACGCATACGCCAGCGAGGCGAGAATCAGCAGCATTACCGGAACCAGAAAGAGCCGGGTGATTTCGTAGATGCTGGTTTCGAGACCATTCATGGTGTGAGTTCCGTCATTCGAGAATTTGTAAGGCCTTGCCGAATGGCACCAGCCAGGAAAAAACCGAGCATCGAGGCAAAGCCCAACCACAGCAGCCACTGAGGTTGAGTCTCTCCAGTCGCTGGCATTACCTCTTCAAGCACCCGCCCAGTGACGACTTGGGTCGCGGCGCCGGTTGATTGCGTTGGTGAAGTCTGAGCCTCGTTGTGCATGCCGAAGCCGGCGGCCATCTGTTCGAGGAACTGCCGAGTAAGCGCTTCACCGACTACGCCGGCTTCAGTGGCCGCGAGCTGCTGACGACGCTCCACCAGTTCGCGCCGGGTCTGCTCGCTGGCATCCCAGTAGCCCTTGCGGATGGCCTCGATCAGGCGCTCGATGAGCTGGGCCTGGGCCTTGGGGTTGTGCTGCTCGAACCAGGCATCGAGGCCCAGCTCGCGCTTGTCCATGACGTAGGTGTCATGGATCGCCTGCCATTGATCGTCACGCACCATGCTGCGGTCGGTCGCTTGCCAGCCCCAGAGGTTGTTGACCAGATCGAGCATCTCCAGCGTGCCGGCGTAGCCCTCCTTCTCCATCTCACCGATCCACTGCGGGTTCAGATAGCGGCCCCGCAGCTCAGTGGCCAGGAACTGGGCTGCCACTGTGGTGCGCGGAGCCGTTTTGCGCAGGTCGGAAATGTAGAGCGACGGGCTGGTGCCATCGAGGTGCCGGACGGCGGCTGACAGACCACCGAGGAACTCGAAGGGATGGTCCGTCGAGAGCAGGCCGTTGAGTTCAGATGAGCGTGACATTACGGCTGCCTGTACCCCCTTGAGCTGCTCGGCGAACAGGTTGCCAGCCTCCAGCTTCACCCCCCAGGATTGAGCCCCGTAGCCGTACTGCAGGCGCTCTAGGAATTGCTTGCCGAGCGCGGCATCGTCCTCCCAGGTGGTCGAATCCAGTGCCAGTTGAGAAACACCGGTGCCGTAGTCCCCTGGCTCGTTGCCGAACACGCGCAGGCTCGACAGCTGCCGCGCCTGATCGGCGGGCATGCCCTGCTCTTGCTGCAGGCGCATCGCCAATGCCTGGCTGTTGGCGGCAATCACGTTGCCGGGCTCATCCAGCGCGGCCAAACGATCCGCCGCGTCGGCCAGTAGACGCATGAAACCGTCGAACTGGTCGCGGTATACGCTGGTGACCTGCAACACCGCATCGATTCGCGGGCGCCCCAGTTCAGCAGCCGGAATGATGTCCAACGCTACCACGCGGCCACCGTCGTCCCACATCGGGCGCAAGCCCATGGCGTGCAGAACCTGGCTTTCGACGACGCCCAGGTGCCGCAGCGCTTCCGATGACCAGAGGCTGAACGCCAGCTTCTGCGGGGCCTGGCCCTGGTGCTCGGCCTCGTACTGGGTGATCAATTGCTGCAGGGCCTCTCCGCCTGCGGCATAGGCCGCCCGGGTCGGCACCTTGTCGGCCTCGAAGGCATAGAGGTTGCGGCCGCTCGGCACCTCGGGATTGCGGATCGGATCGCCGCCCGCACCTGGCGCGACGAAGCGCCCGGAGAGACCGGCCAGCAACGCCTCCAGTTCCTGGGTATCGGCGAGGTGACTGTCCAGTTCCAGGCCCTTGGCGATCAGCTGTCGCAGCACGGCAGACTCGACTTCGTCGAGCGACTGGCCGTCCCGCAGGTAGCGCTGCAGGGTCTGATAGGGAAGCGAGGCCTGCAGCTCGCTGTAGTCCGCCGCGAATACCTCGTCGGAGTCCAGCCCCAGCGCCTGGTAATACGGTGTGCCCAACTGCTGCATCACCGTGAGCAGACGGTGCTCGGCCGAAGCCGGCTTACCGAAGGTATGCAGGCCGAGCGGCGTGGCGCCCCGTGCCAGTTCGTGCAGGTGATCGTGCAGCGCGGCGAAGAACGCAGGGAAGTCTGCGAACATGGATGCTTCGTCCCAGCCGAGGTCGGCCTGCATGTCCATCTCCAGCACCGCCGCACGAATCTGCTCGGCGGTTTTCTCGCGCACCGCGCCTTCGTCCAACTGCTGGTACTCGTGGATCAGGTGGTGCAGGTCGCGCAGCTCATCGTAGAGCCCGGCCGGCGCGAAGGCCGGGGTCTGGTGGCTGATGGTCACGGCCCGACCACGGCGCTTAGCCTGGATAGCCTCGCCGACATTGTCCTGGATATAGGGGTAGAAGACCGGCAGGTCGCCGACTGCCAGGAACGGGTAATCCTCGGCGGACAGGCCACGGTCCTTGCCGGGCAGCCATTCCTGCGTGCCATGGGTGCCGAAATGGATCAGCGCATCCACACCCACGCGCTCGCGCACCAACTGATAGGCCGCCAGGTAGAGGTGATCCGGCGGCACCTTGCTGTCGTGGTAGGATTCACCCGGCCGGCCGGCCCTTGGTGGCTGCGGCAACAGTAGCAGCTTGCCCAGGTGCAGCGCCGGGATTACGAACTGCGGCTCACCTTCGACCTCGCGTAGGGCCCAGTGCTGCGCCGGGTCACCCCAGCGTGCGCCCAAGGCATCCCGCGTGACCTGCGGTAGGTGGGCGAGCCAGGCCTGGTAATCCTTCAATGGCAGGGTCTCGGCCAGGCCATCGCGCAGCAGGTCGCCGAGGGTTTCCGGGCGGTAATAACCCGCCAGCAGCCGCTGGGCGCTGTCGATCAACTGCTGCTCGGTAGTGGCTGGCACGTCATACCCTTCTCGCCCCAACGCCGCGCTCAGTGTTGCCAGGCTGGCCGGCACATTGAGGTGGGATGCCGCGACATTGCGTTCGCCGTCCGGGTGGTTCCAGAACATCAGCGCCAGGCGCTTTTGCGCCACTGGCAACTGACGCAGACGGATCAGACGATCCAGCTTGCCGAGCAAGGCCTCGGCCTGCCTGGCCATCAGCGCCGGCTCGCCCTCCTCCAACGCGGTGATCACCAGCGGATCACTCATGCCCCAGCCTTCCGGCACGCTGAGAAAGGCCGCCGCCGAGCGCGCGGCCATGCCGCTGGGTTCGGCCTGCCAGTGCTGCTCGTCGCCGCCGCGATGACCAAAGGTCTGCAGCACCGGCACACCGAGCTGCAGAAACTCCTTCTGCCGCGCCGGGCCATTCTGCATGTGCTGCATGTTCACCAGTGCTCGGATATCGGCCTCGGCGAACAGCTCGGTCAGGGCATGCGGATTGGCATCGTCGAACCAGAACACCAAAGGCACCTGACCACGGCGCTCGCTACGCGCGATCAGGTCATCGATGGCGCGCACCTGGGCATCGGCAATGGCGCCGCGGTGGATGGCGAAGGCCACACGGGGCGCATCCGCAGCCCAGCGTCCCTGGCCCCAGGCGAGGTACTCAGCCAGCGTGGCGAAAGGTCCCGGTGCGGCCGGATGGTAGAACCCGGTATTGGGCAGTGGAACAGGCGCCGGCAGATCATCGAACGGCTGCCCCGCCTTTTTGCGCTGCACCAGAGTGAATAGCTGTCTGAGGTTGGCTTCGCCTCCATTACCGTAGTAGCCGATCAGGCGCATGGCCACGGGCGGGGGCAGGTTGCCGTAGGCCGGCGCACCGCCGCCGATACGAATCCATGGGACTGGCAGGCGCTCCAACACATCGCCCAACCGTTGCTGCACCGCTGCGACATCGGAAGGCCGCGGCGTGTCCAGAATCAGCAGATCGACCGCCGTCAGCCACTGCGCATCGGGCGCCTTTTCGGCGCCGCTGTGCAAGCTGGTGAAGCCGACACCTTGTTGCTGCGCCCAGCTGGCTAGGCGCGCATGTTTGCCGGGAAGCACAAAGTCGCTGCTGAGCATCCGCACTTGTGCCGGTGCGGAGGCTGCAGCGTGCAGGCTCCAGAGCAGGCAGCAGAGTATAATCATCAACCCCCGCATCAGAACGTCGCCACCAACCCGATGTGGTAGGTGCGCCCAGGCTCGGCATAAGCGAAGTGGTCATTCTGATCGGCGAGTCGCTCGTCACCGATGTTCTCGATGCCGCCGCGCAAGGTCAGGTTGCGACTCAGCTTCTGGCTCAGCTCCAAGTGCCACAGGCTGTAGGCCGGCAGCGAATAGGCGACGTTGCTGCTGTAGGTGATCTGGCTGCCGACGTACTCGGTGCGCAACTGGGCATCGAAGGCGGATGTCGGGCTCCATTTCAGCACGCTGTTGGCCAGGTGCCGCGAACGATCGCCGAGGCGCTGGCCGACGGTCCGGTTGCGGGCATCCAGATAGGTGTAGTTGAGGTCCCAGCGCAGCCCTTGTGCCAGGTCAACGCCACCGCCCAGCTCGATCCCGCGAATGCGGGCCCGCTCGACGTTCTCGTAGTTGCGTAGCTCGCGCCCCCGAATGCCGCAATTGGCCACGCACACGGTCTGGATCAGGTCCTCCACATCGTTCTCGAACAGCATGCCGCTCAGGGACCAGCCGTCCGCCTGATAGTCGGCGCCCAGCTCGTAGGCGGTATTGGTCTCCGGTTGCAGCTCGGGGTTGCCGACGATGGTGAAACGGCCACCGCCGCCGGTCGCGGAATACTCTGGCGACAGCTGCTTCAGGCTCGGTGCCTTGAAGCCTTTACCGACACCTGCGCGCAGGGTCAGCTCATCGTTGAAATGATGCAGCAGGTAAGCGCGTGGGCTGCTCTCCCAGCCGAACTGCTCGTGTTTGTCGAAACGGCTGCCGAGAGTCAGCGACCAGTCTGAATTGAAGGCGATCTCGTCCTGCAGGAAGACAGCACGGTGCAGGGCTTGTTCTTCACCGTTGAGGTTGACCGAACGGTCTTCCAACTCTTCCTTTCGCCACTCGCCGCCGACAGTCACGCGGTGCATCTCGAACAGAGGCACACTCAGGCTGCCGTCTACCACGCTGTCGATCAGGCGCTGCGGGTTGCTAGGCGCCGTCCCATCGCTGCGCGAATTCGTGCGATCGAGTTGGTTACGGTAAGCGCGGACCTGGCTGCTGCCCCACTGCCAGTCACCGGAATGGGCCAGGGACCAGCGCTCACGCTCAATGACGTCGGTGGACTCATAGTCGCGCGAGGCCGGGCCACCAGTTTCGGTATTGCGCCAGCGCCGCTCACGACCGCTCTCGTAGCCAAGGTCGATGCGCTGTGCGTCGTCGGGTGTCCAGGTGAGCGTGGCCCCGCCGCTGTTGCCATTGCGGCCTTCGAGTTCGGACAGGTTGCGCCTATCGGCGTCGGGGGTTTCCTGCTGGCGCTGGGTTTCGGCATTTAACGCCAAGCCCAGCACGCCCGGCAGCAGCGGACCGCTGACATACCCGCCCACCTGGTGCGTTTGCCCACCCTGGCCGTCCTCGCGCACGCCACCATCGACGAAGCCGCTGCCCAGCCAGGTGTCGGTCGCCTTACGGGTGATGACGTTGACCACGCCACCTAGCGCCTCGGAACCGTAGAGCGAGGACATGGGACCGCGTACCACTTCGATGCGTTCGATGGCTTCGACCGGCACCCAGCCCAAGTCGAAGTCGGAGTGCGCGATGGCACCGGAAGACGGGCTGATTCGCTTGCCGTCAATGAGCACCAGCGTGTGCTCGCTAGCCATGCCGCGGATGCTGATGCCACGCCGGCTCATACCAACGCCGTTGAACTGCAGACCTTCACTACCGCGCAGCGCTTCTTCCAGGTTGCGCACCGGGCGCTTGCTCAACTCCTCGGCAGTAATGACGCTGATGCTCGCCGGCGCATCCTTAAGCGTACGCTCGGTGCTGGTGGCACTCACCACCGTCGAGTTCAGTTCCAGCACATCCGCCAGGCTGGTGAGCGGGAAAAGCCCAAATGCGAGCAAAGACAGAGGACGGCGCTGCGCGAAGCTGCGCATCTTCAATACAGGCATGGTGATCCTTCCAGTTGTATGTCGTGCAAGCGATCTCGCACGACTGGTGTAACGGTGCACTTCGGTCCCGAGGGGTTGATATCAGGGGAACGGGGCCGTGTTAGGCGGCGACATTGTGAAGATGAATCGATTAAAATGCTACTTTATAACATAACACTTTATATGGAGACGGCTTGCAACCGGCAGACCTGCGCGTGCGCATCGCTGCTTACTCAGCTTTGGATCTGCTCGATGAGATGGTCGTGCTCTATCGCCGCGCCCTCTCTAATGTTCAAGGAGGTGGCAGATGAGCAAGGGTGTGATGACCTACCTTCCGCCTCACTTCGGCCATCCAGACATGGAGATAGCCTGGGCTGCCGACTGTAGAGAAGCATTCAACCAGGGTGTGAGGCTGGCCCAGACCTGGCTCGACAACATCCGCAGTGGATGGCTCTGGCAGTGATAATCGCGGAGCGCGATCTGCTGCCCTGCGCTATTGAAAGGCGAGCTTTTGAGGTGGGTTTCCTGAGTGGTATCCACTAGCGTATGTGCTCGCATCATCACTGCGATGAGCAGGCCGAGATCTATATCGCGAGTGATTGCTTCCACAACAGAAAGACCCTGACTCTCGCCGAAGCGGGTTGCCAGGGCTGACTTGAGCCATGGCAAATGCCAATGAAGAGCCTGTTAAAACAGACCAAGAAGCAAGGTACTGAACTAACGGAGTGCAGAGGGTCAGCTTGCTGACTGTTTGCACTCCGTTAACCCAGAGGCCGGAGAATATTTTGGTAGCGTCCGTCTGCCAATCCTGTTGATGGGGCACCGGCTACAAGTGGCGACTCTCCACCTCGTATATGCCCTCGCCAGCATCAACTACAACAGTCACTCACCCGCTGTCGCAATCTGAATCCAACTCCAGCCCATCTAACGGGATTGGACTTGTGCGGTTTGCGCAAAAACGCGGAGCGTACGATGCCCTCCCGAAATTCGATCATGAGAATTTTGTGTTCATCACGCAGAAAATCAGTTTGCCTCACGACCTAGTGACATTGAGAATTTCTCCATACAGATCTTAAAGCTGACGAAGCAGCTCTCCGGGCTCGGCTTCGCCCTGTTTTTTTTGGAGAGCGTCGATGCTCAGCGCCCCAAGCTGAGCCTACTTGGTGGCGCAGACAAACTGCTGTTGCATTCCTGCAGCGCACCTTGTTCAGGCGAAGTGATGGAAGCGATCACGGCGTCCGGCATCGACTACACCATCTTTTTCTACACCCCAAACATCCCCCGGCAGAAGGAATACCTGCTGCGCAAGGACGATAACATTCGCTTCGCCGAGCAGCATGGTGTGCCGTTCGTAGACACCGACTATGACACCGACAACTGGTTCGCTCGTGCCAAGGGCATGGAGCATGAGCCGGAGCGCGGTATCCGCTGCACCATGTGCTTCGAACGCACCGCGTTGTACGCCTATGAGAACGGCTTTTCGGTGATTTCCAGCTCTCTGGGCATCTCGCGCTGGAAGAACATGCAGCATATCAATGACTACGGTCAGGGCTCTTCAGCCAAATATCCCGGAATTAGCTCCTGGGATTACAACTGGCGCAAAGGGGGCGGCGCAGCACGGATGATCGAGATCAGCAAACTTGAGCGTTTCTACCAACAGGAATACTGCGGTTGCATCTATTCGCTGCGCGACACCAACCACCACCGCAAGGCTACAGGCCGCGACATCATCCGGATCGGCGTGCTGTACTACGGCGATGACGAGCCCCATCACAACTGACCGCCAGCCGCACAGTACGACTTCCCATCCAAGAGCAAGCCAAGGAGCAGGCTGGTGAGGAAGCTCGCCAAGTCATTCGGAACGTCAGAAAAACGCCTCAGTGTCGCCCGATTCTATGCGCGGGTCGTGGCGAGGGGATGCCTACATCTATATGGGCGAGAAAATGATTAGCTGATCCGACTTGATGTCTTCAAGCAGAGCAAACAGCAGCTACAACGCCAGTGAGCGCACCTCCATATCGTGAACGAAGTTAATGATGAGGTGAAATAAGATCAGTTCCGCTCAATCAGTACGCTACATAGAATGCAGTACTCCTTGCTGCAAGCAGCATAGAAAACTACCAATTTGAAAATTCCTGAAGCGCCAGAAACGAACTCAGGGCTAACTTGAATATTAGGTCAGATCGAGATGAATCAAGAACTTACATTTGCCGTCAAGAGCATTCGGTTTGATGAGAACTACCAGCCATCAGACAGTACCCGCCTGACTACAAATTTTGCCAACCTGGCCCGTGGGCAGCATCGTCAAGAGAACCTGCGCAACGCGCTAAGGATGATTGACAATCGCTTCAATGCCTTGGCGCATTGGGACAATCCTCTGGGTGATCGTTACTCCGTCGAACTGGAAATTATCTCCGTCGAGATGAATGTCGGCGCCGCGGGGAATGAAAGTACCTTCCCTGCGATTGAGGTATTGAAAACCAGCATTTTCGATAAAAAAACCGACAGACGTATAGAGGGAGTTATCGGCAATAACTTCTCCTCTTACGTTCGGGATTATGACTTTAGCGTGCTGTTGCTGGAGCACAACAAAAGCCAGCCAAAATTTGGCATTCCGGACGGCTTTGGTGATTTGCATGGAAAGCTTTTCAAGCATTTTGTGAACTCTGAAACTTACAAGAAGAGCTTCAGCAAGCTGCCTGTTATCTGCCTCAGTGTGTCGGATAATAAAGTCTATCGTCGCACTGAGAATCAGCACCCTGTACTTGGGTTTGAATACCAACCCAATGAGTCATCCTTGACGGAAAGCTACTTCAAGAAGATGGGCTTGCAGGTTCGTTACTTCATGCCTTCCGGCAGCGCTGCGCCCTTAGCGTTCTATTTCTTTGGTGACTTGCTCAATGACTACACCGCCCTTGAATTGATAAGTACCATCAGCACTATGGAAACGTTCCAAAAAATTTACCGCCCAGAAATCTATAATGCCAATGCTCCAGCCGGACAACGTTATCAGCCGAACTTGAAGAATCAGGATCACTCGTTGACTCGCGTGATTTACGACCGCGAAGAGCGTAGCCGTCTGGCCATTGAGCAGGGCCGATTTACAGAAGAGCACTTCATCAAGCCTTACCAATCCGTTCTTGAGCAATGGTCCGCTAGCTGCGGCCTCTGATTAACCAGAATATAAGGTTATCTATAATGAAGAAGTTATTGCCTACGTCGACAGCCGGCAGCTTGCCCAAACCCTCCTGGCTTGCACAGCCAGAGACGCTTTGGTCACCTTGGAAATTGCAAGATGAAGAGCTGACTGAGGGTAAGCAGGATGCGTTGCGCTTGTCGCTACAAGAGCAACAACAAGCGGGTATCGATATCGTCAGTGACGGTGAACAATCGCGCCAACACTTCGTAACCACGTTTATTGAACACCTCGACGGCGTCGATTTCGAGAAGCGTGAGACCGTTAGAATCCGCGACCGCTATGACGCTAGCGTGCCATCGGTTGTGGGAGCGGTAAGCCGCTCAAAACCTGTGTTTGTTGAAGATGCCAAGTTTTTGCGTCAGCAAACCAATCAGCCTATCAAGTGGGCCCTGCCTGGCCCCATGACCATGATCGACACGCTTTACGACGGGCATTACAAAAGCCGTGAAAAGCTGGCCTGGGAGTTCGCCAAGATTCTCAACCAGGAAGCCAAGGAGCTGGAGGCAGCAGGCGTTGACATCATCCAGTTCGACGAACCTGCATTCAATGTGTTCTTCGACGAAGTCAATGACTGGGGTATTGCTACGTTAGAACGAGCTATCGAAGGACTGAAGTGCGAGACAGCCGTACATATTTGCTATGGCTACGGCATCAAGGCCAATACTGACTGGAAGAAGACCCTCGGGTCGGAGTGGCGCCAGTATGAAGAAATCTTCCCCAAACTGAAGAAGTCGAATATCGACATCATCTCGCTGGAGTGCCAGAACTCTCGCGTGCCGATGGAGTTGCTCGAGCTCATTCGTGGAAAGAAAGTGATGGTCGGTGCCATTGACGTGGCAACCAACACCATCGAAACCCCAGAGGAAGTGGCCAACACGCTGCGCAAAGCACTGCAGTTCGTCGATGCCGACAAGCTCTGCCCTTGCACCAACTGCGGTATGGCGCCGTTGTCTCGCCGAGTCGCCAGAGGCAAGTTGAATGCACTGAGTGCCGGCTCAGAGATTATCCGCCAAGAGCTCTCTGCCTAAGCGCTGAGCTAACACTGGATATGCTGGGTGAAATATGGCCTGTCGTAACTGATCGACTGGCCATATTCAAGGCATTAATGCTTGAAAAGAGCAACCCACCTCGGGTTCTCTCCAGCACTTTCGAGTAATACCTAATATTCAGGCTTTACCATGTCACTCCCTTGCAATGCTATCGAGCCATTGCGCTTTCGCGAAGCGCTCGGACACTACGCATCCGGTATCACGGTCATTACATCGCTCATCGATGATGAGCCGCTTGGCTTCACTTGCCAGTCGTTCTACAGTGTGTCGATGAGCCCGCCACTGGTCTCATTCAGTGTAATGGCCAACTCATACAGCTACCCCAAAATTCGCCGGGCAGGTCGATTTGCAGTCAACATCCTCTCAGGTGAACAGATCTCGATTTCCAACACCTTTGCTCGACAAGGCGCTGACAAGTGGAACGATGTAGAGTGGCACGCATCACCACTGGGCAATCCAATCATTGACAATAGTCTGCACTGGCTAGATTGCGAGATTCACGCCGAGCATGTCGCCGGCGATCATCTGATCGTGATTGGTGAAGTGAAAGCGTTGCGCGTTCAAGAAAATGTAGCTGCACGTCCTTTACTGTATTTTAAAGGGCGATATTGTAATCTTTCGATGCCTACCGAATAAACTGTAGCCTTGGGTAAGAATGACAATATGCACCCGCAAAGCTACGCCACTAGGCAAGCAACTTGATCTGCTCGAAAGTACCTTTTTACGAGAATAACACCGAAAACGGCTGCCGATATCACTGAGTAGATCGCGGCGCCCTCAACGAAGTGAAACCCCTTCATCAATAGACAGAATGCCCCTTATACCACGGCACACCTAATGATGATTACCCAGCCAATCAAAAATATACTGAAACCAATCCAGCACCTAACTTTAATTACACAAGGCACAAAACAACATTTGACACTGACCTCGGAAGATTTTTTTGTACTCATGCATTCTCCAACGGAATAACACCGCAACCTCTATAGTAATTACCAGCCCTGAGATACAGCCGCCTCAAAGCACTAGTCAGCCCCACCTATGGCGGGGCTGACTCGTATATGTGGCTTTGCTAAGGTTTGGGAATAACACGCCCGCTACGATCGAGAATGACTCCTGGCAGGTCATGGCTCAGCGTCTCGCGCTCTCGATAATGGATCACCGAGCGAATGGCTTCGCCACGTTTGAGCAAGTCAAACGCGTGATTCAAGGTTTCATGATCCATGTTGTGCGTGATGTAGGGATCGACGTTAATTTCTCCGCGCAGCCACTCATCGACCATTCCAGGGAGTTCCGAGCGCCCCAGAACGCCACCAAATGCGCTACCTTTCCAGACCCGGCCGGTAACGAGCTGGAAGGGGCGCGTGGCGATCTCTTCCCCAGCACCGGCTACGCCGATGATGATGCTCTCGCCCCACCCCTTGTGGCAGCACTCCAGGGCGGCTCGCATCAACTCCACATTGCCGACGCATTCGAAAGAGAAGTCCACACCGCCATTGGTCATGTCGATAATGATGTTCTGCAGCGGCTCGCGATAATCCCTGGGATTCACGCACTCCGTTGCTCCGAGCGACATAGCCAGTGGGAACTTGCCAGGATTCACATCAATCCCGATGATACGACCGGCACCTTGCAACACAGCGCCTTGAATCACTGCCATTCCAACAGCGCCAAGGCCAAAAACGGCAACAGTGTCACCTGGACGGACTTTGGCGGTGTTGCGCACAGCGCCGATACCGGTAGGAATCGCACAGCCCATGATCGACGCTTTGGCCAAGGGTGCAGCTGGGTCGATCTTGGCCACTGCAATTTCCGGCAGCACGGTGTACTCGCTAAAAGTAGATGTCCCCATGTAGTGGAAAATCGTTTTCCCCTTGTAAGAAAAACGACTCGTGCCATCCGGCATCAGACCTTCGCCCTGAGTCTTGCGAATCGATTGGCAGAGGTTGGTTTTCCCTGACTTGATAAAGGGACAGTTCGGATCTTCCGGGGTGTAAAGGGGAATGACATGGTCGCCTGGCTTGACAGAGGTAACGCCTCTGCCAACGTCTTCAACGATGCCCACCCCTTCATGACCCAGGATGCAAGGAAACTTCCCTTCCGGGTCGCGCCCGGAGAGGGTAAAGACATCCGTATGGCACAGGCTTGTGGTCACGATGCGGACGAGTACCTCGCCGTCCTTTGGCCCCTCTAGATCGACTTCTTCGAACTCCAGTGGCTGGTTGGGGCCCCCAGGCGATAGCGGCACGTGTTTTCATTGGGTTTTCTCCGTTATGTTATAACGTCATGCACGATACAGCCCTCGATAACGCCTGCCAGTCCAAGCACGGAAGGTTGGCCATATTCATTCGCAGTCTGTCCGCTAAACACCGTTAAGGAACCGCCAATGAGGCTCAACGACGCACCAGCCTCTCATCGCATACACATCATCATTTATCCAGGATTCAAATCGCTGGAGGCTGTAGGCGCGCTTACAGTTTTCGATTACGCCAATGCGCAGCTGAAGAACAAAGGTGCCCCTCCCCTCTATGACATTCACCTGATAGCCCCCGAACAGGGGCCGGTTCAATCCGATTCGTTGATAAAGCTGGATGCCCAAGCCCTGCGTGATGGAGGGCTCCCACGCACAGCCTTAGTCGTCGGAGCTCGGGATATCGGTCCGGCGGTGCATCAAAATCGCGTTATTGTCGATTGGTGCAGGCATGCAGCAGGACGCATAGAGAGGCTGGTAGGTGTCTGCTCCGGCGCGTTCTTCCTCGCGCAGGCGGGCGTCCTCGATGGCCTGGACGCAACGACCCATTGGAGCGTGGCCAGCAGGCTGTCGACGGAGTTTCCGGCCATCAACGTCAATGCCGATGCCATATTCATTCAGAACGGACGCATCTGGACATGTGCGGGTGTATCGGCAGCCATTGATCTGAGCCTGGCGCTGGTCGAACAGGATCTTGGCCAGGACTTGGCCTTGAGCATTGCCCGAGAGCTGGTCGTCTATCTGAAACGACCAGGCGGTCAGTCTCAATTCAGTCAGCACCTCGACAGCCAGATGACGCCGCACGCAGGGATCAGGAGACTGCAGCTGTGGATACTGCAGAACCTGGACCAAGAGCTCAGCCTTGAAGCACTGGCTGGTCAGGCGAACATGAGCGGTCGCAATCTGCGACGCGTATTTCAGCGACAGACTGGGCGCT
The DNA here is from genome assembly GCF_017167985.1 of Ectopseudomonas toyotomiensis. NCBI lineage: Bacteria > Pseudomonadati > Pseudomonadota > Gammaproteobacteria > Pseudomonadales > Pseudomonadaceae > Ectopseudomonas > Ectopseudomonas toyotomiensis. The sequence goes on from NZ_CP070505.1 coordinate 5,172,908, forward strand.
CTCCTTCTGAATTCATCGAACAGGCACGACTTGAACGCGCAAGACGTTTGCTGGCCGATAGCGATAATGCTTTGAAACGCATCGCAGCCCAGTGTGGTTTTAGCTCGGAAGATCACATGCGAAGAGTGTTTCAGCGGCATCTGGGCGTTACCCCGAAAGCCTATCGCGAGCAATACGAGGCTCGTTGAACGAACGTTTGCTTACGCTTCGGAATTAGCCTAGCTCCGGCATGAGATCAATGAATAGTTACCGCCCCGCCAGGAATGATGGCTTACACCCATCAAATGAAATGTTATAACGTATGCATATCTGTAATGTAACTGAGATCCACGATGCGAACTTTCCGGCTGCGAGAAAATGGCCACCCTGGGCAGGTTAAATCCGGCCCCACCTCTGCTCACCGCGCCACCTTGCGCACCGCCACTCGGCGCCCGGTAAACCTGGACATGCGGACAACGCGGTGCCACAGCGCAGCTGGAATTGGAGTCGATAGATGATCACCTGTCGAAACCTGCAGTGGGGGCCGGCCGGCCGGCCACTGACGCCCCCTCTCGATCTGCACCTGCCGCGTGCGAGCCTGACGGCCGTAATTGGCAGCAATGGATGTGGAAAAAGCAGTTTGCTCAAGGTCATCGCAGGTATCGAACGCCCCCTCAGCGGCCAAATCGAACTAAGCGTTGCGCACCGGGGCGGCATTGCGTACCTGGTGCAACAACAAGCCCTGGATCGGCAGTTTCCAATCAAATTGCAAGATCTGGTCAGTGCCGGCCTGTGGCGCAGCACTCTCGGTCGCCCGCAGCGCCGCGAGCGATTACAACAGGCGTTGCGGGACTGGGACTTGGAGCATCTGCAACAGCACAGCCTACGGGCGCTTTCCGGTGGTGAACTGCAACGTGCCCTGCTCGCCCGTTTGAGCCTGACCGATGCCCAGTTGCTACTGCTCGACGAACCAGAAGCAGCCCTTGATGAGTCTGGCATCGCCCTGCTTTGGCAGCACATACAACGTTGGCAGGCACAAGGCCGCACCCTGCTCATCGTCAGCCATGCCCTCGACAGTCTGAATCAACGCCTGGGGAATGCCCTACTTGTAGCAGCCAGCGGCTGCCGATATGCCCCTATCAGAGAGTTGCTCACACGCCGCTCCGGACTGGAGAAGGTGGCCTGAACATGGAGCTGTTGTGGAGTCCATTTGTCGAATTCGCCTTCATGCGTCGCGCCCTGATCGGTGGTGTGGTCCTGGCCGCCAGCGCCGGACCGCTGGGTGTGTTCCTGGTGCTGCGCCGCCTGAGCCTGATGGGCGATGCGATCGGCCACGGCATACTGCCCGGCGCCGCGCTGAGCTTCTGGCTCTTCGGCCTGAGTCTGCCGGCGCTGACCATTGGCGGCCTGATTGCCGGGCTTGGCATGGCCGGCCTCGCCGCCTGGGTCACGCGCCGTACCGGCCTGCGCGAGGATGCCAGCCTGGCCGCCATCTACCCCATCTCGCTGGCCAGTGGCGTACTGCTGCTTGGGCTGGCCAGCAAGAAACTCGACCTCTTGCACTTGTTGTTCGGCTCGGTGCTGGCGGTGGATCCACCGACCCTCGACGGCATGCTGCTGGTGTCTAGTGTCAGCCTGATCGTGCTGGCGCTGATCTACCGCTGGCTGGTGATGGACAGCCTCGACCCGCTCTTTCTCGCCAGCGTCAGCCGCTTCGGCGCAGTCGCACACGGCCTGTTCCTGACCCTGGTGGTGCTTAATCTGGTGATCGGCTTTCAGGCGATCGGCGCCCTCATGGTCGTCGGCCTGATGATGCTCCCGGCCGCCGCCACACAGTTCTGGAGCCGCAACCTCCCGGTTATGTTGCTGCTAGCTGCACTCGTTGGCGCCACCTGCGTCTGGCTGGGTTTGTTGCTCTCCTACTACAGCAACCTGCCGAGCGGCCCCTGCATCGTACTGCTCGCTGGTCTTGCCTATGGCGGATCCGTTCTATTCGGACCACACAACGGCCTGCTGCGCCGCCGCCCGCGTCTCTACCCACTCACTGAGGAAAAACCATGCGCCCCCTAATTGCCCTGTTGCTGCTGAGTCTCGCCTTCTGCGCAAATGCCCAAGACAAACTCAAAGTCGTTACCAGCTTCAGCATTCTGGCCGACATGACCCGGCAGATTGGTGCAGAGAGAATCGAGTTATATAACCTGGTGGGCGCTGATGCCGACGCACACGTCTACCAACCCACCGCGCAGGACGCCAAGGCGGTGCGTGGCGCCGATCTGATCATCGCCAACGGCCTGGGCTTCGAGCCCTGGCTTGATCGCCTGATCGCCAGCAGCGAAGCACCCGGTACTCGCATTGACGCCAGTACCGGTGTATTACCGCTGATGATCGACGAAGACGGTCATCAGGTGGCCGACCCGCATGCCTGGCAAAACCTGGCGAATGCCGAGATCTACGTGCAGAACATCGCCAAAGCACTCACCCAGGCCGATCCGGAGAATGCCGAGCATTACCAGGCCAAGCGCGACGCCTATCTGGCGCAGATCCGCAACCTGCTTGTTGAAGCCAAGGCAGAGTTGGGTCAATTGCCTTCGGCGCAGCGCACCATCATCACCAGCCATGACGCCTTCGGTTACCTGGGCAAGGCCTATGGCCTCAACTTTGTTGCGCCCCAGGGCCTGAGTACCGAAGACGAACCCTCGGCCGCAGAAGTAGCCGCGATGATCCGGCAAATCCGCGCCGACGGCGTGAAAGCCGTTTTCGTCGAAAATATCCGCGATCCGCGCCTGATCCAGCAGATCGCCGCCGAGGGCAGTGCCAAGGTTGGCGGTACCCTGTATTCCGACGCACTGGCCAGCGAAGGCCCTGCCAGCACCTACCTGGGAATGTTCAAGCACAATTTGGACACCCTGCTGGCGGCTCTGCGGCAATGAGCTTGTGGCTCGAACTGGAGCAGGCCAGGCGCGGCGACTGCCGCCCCTTGAGCGAGGTGCTCGATGCCATGCCCTGGAATGCCGACGGCTTGGTTGCGGCCATCGCCCAGCGCCACGACGATGGCGAGGTATTGATGCTGGCCTGGATGAATCGCACCGCGCTGGAAGAAACCCTAGCCAGCGGCCGGGTCTGCTACTGGTCGCGCTCGCGCCAGCGACTATGGCGCAAGGGCGAAACCAGCGGCCATCGTCAACGCCTGGTCAGCGCGCACCTCGATTGCGACGGTGACGCCCTGCTGCTCAAGGTCGAGCAACAGGGCCCGGCCTGCCATACCGGCCGACCCAACTGTTTCTACAACGACCTCGACGGCGAACAGCTGCGCGTGGCCGTGAGCGGCCCAGCATGAAGCGCCTGGCCATCGCCCTGGTGCGTTTCTACCAGTACCTGATCAGCCCGCTGCTCGGGCCGCGCTGCCGCTTTCACCCCAGTTGCTCGCACTACGCCGTCGAGGCACTGGAAAAGCATGGCCTGCTGCGCGGCCTGTGGCTCAGCCTGCGCCGGCTGTTGCGCTGTCATCCCTGGCATCCGGGCGGCTACGACCCGGTGCCCGAACCCTCGCCGAAGGAGCGAACATGATCCGCAAGAATCCGTCCGGCCACCTGCCGGTCATCGCCGAGTCCGCCTACGTCGACAAGACCGCTATCATCTGCGGCAAGGTGATCATTCACGACAACGTCTTCGTCGGCCCCTACGCAGTGATCCGCGCCGACGAGCTGGACGCAAGCGGCGACATGCAACCCATCGTCATCGGCGCCAACTCCAATATTCAGGACGGCGTGGTGATCCACTCCAAGTCCGGCGCGGCGGTGACTATCGGCGAGCACACATCCATCGCCCACCGCTCGATCATCCACGGCCCGTGCAGCGTCGGTAACCGGGTGTTCATCGGCTTCAACAGCGTGCTGTTCAATTGCGCCGTGGGCGACGGCTGCGTGGTGCGGCACAACGCCGTGGTCGACGGCTGCGACCTGCCGGCTGGCTTCCACGTCACGTCCACCCAACGCATCGGGCCGAAGACCGACCTGGCCAGCCTGCCGCGTGTCAGCGTCTCGGCCAGCGAGTTCTCCGAAGACGTGGCGCGCACCAACATCGATCTGGTGCGCGGCTACAAAGCCCTGCAGAACGAGTTCTGAGCGTGCTGATCCGTAACGCCCGTTTGGTCAACGAAGGACGCGTGTTCGAGGCCGACCTGCGCATCCGCCATGGGCGCATCGACGCTATCGCCAGCAGCCTGCCGCACCAGCGCGGCGAAGCCTTGCTCGATGCCGCCGGGCAGTACCTGCTGCCCGGCATGATCGACGATCAGGTGCACTTTCGTGACCCCGGCGCACCACACAAGGCCAGCTTCGCCAGCGAGTCGCGCGCAGCGGTGGCCGGCGGCATCACCAGCGTCATGGACATGCCCAACACCAACCCAGCGACCCTGACGCTGGAGGCGCTAGCGGCCAAGGAGCAACGCGCCGCCAGTTGCTCGCGGGTCAACTACGGTTTTCACTTCGGCGTCAGCCACGACAACCTCGACACCGTCGCCGCGCTCGACCCCAGCCGCGTGGCGGCGGTGAAGGTGTTCATGGGCGCCAGCACCGGCAACATGCTGGTCGACGACCTGCCAGCGCTGGAACGGCTGTTCCGCGACTGCCCGACCGTGCTGCTGACGCATTGCGAGCACACCCCGCGCATCCGTGAACGCGAGGCGCAGTGGCAGGCGCGCTACGGCGACGACATCCCCGCCGCAGAGCACCCGGCGATCCGCGACGCCGAGGCCTGCTACCAGTCCTCCAGCCTGGCGGTGAGCCTGGCGCAGCGTTATGGCACGCGTCTGCACGTGCTGCATATCACCACCGCGCGCGAACTGAGCCTGTTCCAGCCAGGCCCGCTGGCCGGCAAACAGATCACCGCCGAGGTCTGCGCCCATCACCTGTACTTCGATGACAGCGACTACGCGCAACTCGACCACCTGATCAAGTGCAACCCGGCGATCAAGACCCAGGCCGACCGTGACGCACTGCGCCAGGCGCTGCTATGCGGGCGTCTGGACATCATCGGTACCGACCACGCGCCACATACCCTCGAAGAAAAGCAGCGGCCCTACCTGCAGGCGCCATCCGGCCTGCCGCTGGTGCAGCACGCCCTGCCGTCATTACTGGAGCTGGTAGCCGACGACCTGCTGCCACTGCCCCTGCTGGTGGAAAAGACCAGCCACGCCGTGGCCCAGCGTTTCGCCATCGAGCAGCGCGGCTACCTGCGCGAAGGCTACTGGGCCGACCTGACCCTGATCGAACGCTTGGCCGAACCGCGTCCGGTGGCGGCCGACCCGATCCTCGCCCACTGCGGCTGGACGCCGTTCCAGGGCCGCGCCTTCCGCCATGCCGTGCGCAGCACCTTCGTCTCCGGGCAACTGGCCTGGCACAACGGCCAGCTGCACAACGATTGCCAGGGGCTACCGCTGCGCTACCAGCGCGGCTGAGCGCCCCGTTAACCGACCTGATCAGAGAACCGACATGCCCAGCATCACCCTGCCCGATGGCAGCCAGCGTCACTATGCCCAACCCCTGAGCGTGGCCGAGGTCGCCGCCGATATCGGCCCCGGCCTGGCCAAGGCCGCCCTGGCCGCGCGCGTCGACGGCCGCCTGGTGGACACCAGCGCACTGATCGACAAGGACGCCCAGCTCAACCTGATCACCGCGCGCGACCCCGAGGGCCTGGAGCTGCTGCGCCACTCCTGCGCGCACCTGCTGGCCATGGCGGTCAAGCAACTGTACCCCAGCGCCCAGGTGACCATCGGCCCGGTGATCGAGGACGGTTTCTACTACGACTTCGCCTTCGAGCGACCCTTTACCCCGGATGATCTGGCGCTGATCGAGGCGCGCATGGCCGAGCTGGCCGCCGCCGATCTGCCGGTCAGCCGCCGCGAACTGCCGCGTGATGAAGCCATCGCCCACTTCGCGGCGCAGGGCGAGCACTACAAGGCCGAGCTGATCCGCGACATCCCCGAAGGCGAGGTACTGTCGCTTTACCGCCAGGGCGACTTCGAAGACCTCTGCCGCGGCCCGCACATTCCGCGCACCGGCCATCTGCAGGCGTTCAAACTGACCAAAGTGGCCGGCGCCTACTGGCGCGGCGATGCGAAGAACGCTGCGTTGCAACGCATCTACGGCACCTGCTGGGCCACGCCGAAGGAGCTCAAGGCCTACCTCACTCGCCTGGAAGAAGCCGGCAAACGCGACCACCGCAAGCTCGGCACCCAGCTCGACCTGTTCCACTTCGACGACTGCGCCCCCGGCTCGGTGTTCTGGCACCCCAAGGGCTGGACCCTGTTCCAGCAGTTGATCGGCTACATGCGCCAGCGCCAGGACGCTGCCGGCTACGTCGAGGTCAACACCCCGGACGTGATGGACCGCAGCCTGTGGGAAACCTCCGGGCACTGGTTCAACTACCGCGACAATATGTTCACTACCACCACCGAGGACGAACGCGTGTTCGCCCTCAAGCCGATGAACTGCCCCGGCGCCGTGGCGCTGTACGCCCGTGGCCTGAAAAGCTACCGCGACCTGCCGCTGCGCATGGCCGAGTTCGGCAAGGTGCACCGCTACGAGCCATCCGGCGCACTGCACGGCCTGCTGCGCGTGCGCCACTTCACCCAGGACGACGCGCACATCTTCTGTACCGCCGCGCAGATGGAGCAGGAATGCGCCGACACCATCGCCCTGGTATTCGCCATCTACCGCGACTTCGGCTTCAACGAGGTGGCCGTGAAACTCTCCACCCGCCCGGCCAACCGCATCGGTAGCGACGCCACCTGGGATCAGCTGGAAGGTGCGCTGTCCGGCGCGCTGCAACGAATGGGCATCGACTACCAGCTCAACCCCGGCGAGGGCGCGTTCTACGGGCCCAAGCTGGAGTTCGTCCTGCGCGACGCCATCGGTCGCGACTGGCAATGCGGCACCCTGCAGGTGGACCTCAACCTGCCGGAGCGCTTCGACATCAGCTACATCAACGAACAGGGCGAGCGCGAACGTCCGGTGATGCTGCACCGCGCCCTGTTCGGCTCACTGGAGCGCTTCACCGGCATCCTCATCGAGCAGTACAGCGGCCTGTTCCCACTGTGGCTGGCGCCGCAGCAGGCCGCCGTACTGACCATCAGCGAAGGGCAGAACGACTACGCCCGCCAGGTTCTGAGTCGCCTCAAGCGCGCCGGCCTGCGCGCCGCCGTCGACCTGCGCAACGAGAAGATCGGCTACAAGATCCGCGAAGCCACCCTGCAGAAAGTGCCCTACCTGCTGGTGATCGGCGAGCAGGAAAAGGCCGAAGGTCGCGTCACCCTGCGCAGCCGCGCCGGCGACAACCTGGGTACTCTGACGCTGGATGAACTGGCCGCACGCCTGAGCGCGGAGGCGCGTATGCCCGGCCTCGACGGCGCCTGAGCCAGACACTGCCGCCTGCGCAATGGCCCTTGCCCTTGCGCAGACGACGGAATCGATGAATGGTTGGCTTTCGATTAGACGCAGTGCTCAGCCGCAGCTAGCTTGAAAAAGCTATCTGAAAAGGTGAGTGACCATGAGTGACTGCAAACAGCACCAGAACCATGAACATCAGCATCGGCCGGGGTGCGGCCATACCGCCATCGAGCATGACGGGCACGTGGACTATCTGCACGATGGTCATCTGCATCACATGCACGGTGATCATGTCGATGAGCACGTGCTACCGGTGAGCGGCGAAAATCCGCAGCGCTGCACACCACAGCACCAGTGCGCTGGGCACGCCGCCGACCATGTGCATGGCCCAGGCTGCGGCCACGAAGCCGTGCCACATGGCGACCATGTGGACTACCTGGTAGACGGACATCTACATCATCCGCATGGTGACCACTGCGATGACCATGGACCGGTGAAAGTAATCAGATGATAACTGCTCGGCCTCAGTGTAGGGCCGCTACCCTCTGGCCCTTATCTCGGATGGGTTAATTCCAAACTGCTTACGGAAAGCCGTCGCAAAATGACTGGCATTGGCATATCCGAGATCTGATGCCACACGCATCACAGACCCTTCGCCCGCCAATAGCCTGCTGCGGGCTTGCGCCATCCTTGCCTGTTGAAAGACTCCGTAGACGCTGTTACCGAAAACCTGGCGAAAGCCGCGAGTCAGCTTGGGCAAGCTCATCCCGGCTTCCCGAGCCAATTCGGTCAGGCTTGGCGCTTTGCCCAAGTCCTCTAGCAGACGCCCTCGGGCACGCATCAGACGCTGACGATCTGTATGCCTGACCCGGCAAACACATGTCGCATCCCGGCGCGCCTCCATGAAACAGCACCAACATGAAGACCGACTTCGTGCTGGACGCCCTGGAGCAGGCACTGTATGCCCGTCAGCCACATCGTACGGGTGGTCTGATCCACCACAGCGATCGTGGCAGCCAGTACGTCTCGATTCGCTATACCGAGCGGCTGGCAGAGGCCGGCATCGAGCCCTCAGTTGGCAGCAAGGGCGATAGCTACGACAACGCCTTGGCCGAAACCATCAACGGGCTGTACAAGGCCGAGCTGATTTACCGTCAATCACGGAAGAGCCGTGAAGCTGTTGAGATGGCGACTTTGAGATGGGTGCACTGGTACAACCACCAACGCCTGCTGAGCTCAATCGGATATATCCCGCCTGCGGAGGCTGAGGCAAACTTCTACCAGCAGCAAGCAGGTCAGGCCATAGCGGCCTGACTTAAACGAAACGGCCTCCACGAAACCCGGGGTGATTCAGTTGGTGACTTGATCATCCTCCTCGCGTCCCCCAGCAGCCCCGATGTCTGGCTCCGAACACCGTAGCTACGGGGTAGCTCAACCTTGTGACGATACCCGCAATCAACTAAACGACGGCGCATATACGCAAGTGACTTAGCCATACACGCAGTGGCAGAGCCCGATCCGATGCGCTCGACCTATCTCAGCGAATCGCTTTAGGCTTGGCTACTGAGCTGACAAGATCAACTGGCCCAATCTGACCAGACGGGCCAGTCCCTGGGATCAGTCAAAACTCCAAGAAAGCCCTACCTTGATGCCAAACACGCCGGAGTCACCTTCAGTCAATGGACTATCCGAGATGTCGCTTGGCAGCCGCTGATAACTGGCCTCAGCATTGAGCAGCCAACGCTCACCGAGCGGTTTCGATATCCCTAGTGCCACACCAGGGATAAAGGCACCACCGGGACGGTAGCGAGCCACACTACGTGCCTCCTCTTTACTGAGGGTGCCGTAGTAATAGTCAGCGAGCTTGTTCGACAGGTAACTCATCTTCAGCGATGGCGTCACCTCCGCGCCCGCCACCGAGAACGGGTAGCCATACTCGAGCGACAGCTCGTATCCGTCACTGGCCCCACTGACATCGCCGCGGGCGGTGGCCTGCAACTCGCCGGCCGCACCACGCCATGTGCCGCGCAGGCCCAGGTCCAGGCCATCGTCACGATCCTCTAGCAGATCGCGATCGATACCATTTTCGAGCAACTCTTCACGACCGAAATCGTCAGCATCAATACCATCGAAACGTCCCGCCACGATGGCATCCAGGCCAAAACCATCACTCTCGTAGAGGTGCACGCCACCCGTCAGCCCCCGCACAAAAAAACGTTCGCTCTCGTAATGCACCAGCGGTAGCAGAGACACGGAGCGATCTTCCCCGGCATAGACACCCTGCGAGGCGGATAGCCCGATACCGATGGAGCGAAATCCGGATTCATCGGCCTGAGCAGCAAACGGTAACGCGAAGGCGAGAAGCGCCATATGGCGTTGTTTCATGGTGTAAAGCCTCTGATGGGGAAGCCGAAAGTTCTCTGAAAGGCCTAAGGTAGACGGCCTTCAGCACAGATCACGGCGAATATAGTTAGGCAACAAATCAGAGTAAATCTGTACGATTTTCATCCATATATGCTCAAGATTACGGCCCTCAGCTGACTCCTGCTTCGGCGACAAGCAACGCTCGCTGCCCTTTCATGCCCCCATGCAGAGCCATTGCACTTGACTGAACACGATCTGTGAATCACCTGTTTCGATATCGGCCATTGAAGGCGCAGGCTCGCCTGCCTGATCGTTCATACACCGGAAAATCAGCCGATTTCACCTACACGTTCAGCAGTGAGAATGAGATGCCGCGTCCGAGAACGCTCTACGAAAAGCACATCGACTCCCATACCGTCTGCAAGCTGGATGACCAAGGGCATGTGCTGCTGTACATCGATCGGCAGGTCGCCAACGAGTACACCAGCCCCCAGGCGTTCAGCGGCCTAAGGGATGCAGGAAGAAGCGTCTGGCGGCCCGCTTCCGTGCTGGGAGTGGTCGATCATGTCAACCCGACCGCGCCTGATCGGGTAGCTGCAATGCCGGACGCAGGTGGCGCACTGCAGGTGTCTTACTTCGCGGACAACTGCAGAGACTTTGGTATCGAGTTGTTCGACGTATTGGACAAGCGCCAGGGCATCGAACACGTCGTCGCCCCCGAGCAGGGTTTCATCCTGCCCGGCATGGTGGTTGCCGCGGGCGATAGCCACACCACTACCTACGGAGCTTTGGGTGCATTTGGCTTCGGCATCGGCACCTCAGAGATCGAACACCTGCTAGCCACCCAGACCCTGGTTTACAAGCGACTGCGCAGCATGCTGGTCAATGTATCTGGCGAACTGCGCCCCGGCGTCACGGCGAAAGACATCATCATGGCGCTGATTCAGCGCATCGGAGCCTCCGGCGCGACGGGGTATGCCATCGAGTTTGCCGGTCCCACCATCGATGCCCTGAGCGTCGAGGCGCGAATGACCATCTGCAACATGGCGGTCGAGGCCGGCGCACGCGGGGCATTCATGGCCCCTGATGAAAAGGTCTACGCCTACCTGAAGAACAAGCCACGCGCCCCCAGGGGCATGCTGTGGAATCAGGCTTTGGAACGATGGAAGGTGCTACATACAGACCCCGGTGCGCGATTCGACAGGGAGGTGCAACTCAACGCGCAGGACCTAGCCCCCATGGTCACCTGGGGAACCAGCCCCGACCAGGCGGCGCCGATCGATCAGCGGGTACCGGACCCAGCCCTGGAAAGCGACCCGATCCGTCGCCAGGATCTGCAACGAGCCCTGCGCTACATGGGGCTGGTACCGGGCACGCGCTTGATCGACATCCCTATCAGTCATGCGTTTATCGGCTCCTGCACCAATGCGCGAATTGAAGATCTGCGCGAGGCGGCACAGATGGTCGCCGGTCGCAAGGTTGCACCGCACGTCAGGGCGATGATCGTGCCAGGGTCGACACAGGTGCGGGATCAGGCCCAAGCCGAAGGCCTGGCCCAAATTTTCCAGGACGCAGGCTTCGAATGGCGACAGTCGGGCTGCTCCATGTGTCTGGCAATGAACGATGACGTGCTGGCGCCCGGTGATCGCTGCGCGTCGAGCACCAACCGCAATTTCGAAGGCCGCCAGGGCGCCGGTGCACGCACCCACCTGATGAGCCCGGCCATGGTGGCGGCTGCGGCCATCAGTGGCCATCTGACCGATATCCGTATGCTTTCGCAGGAGACCTGAAATGCAGCCATTCACTATCGTCAGTGGTGTTGCCGCCCCCCTTCTCGCAGCCAACGTCGACACTGACGTAATCATGCCCAAACAGTTCCTCAAGGGCATCGACCGCAAGGGGCTCGATCGCGGTGTGTTCTACGATCTTCGCCGCTTGCCCGACGGTTCTTCGAACCCGGATTTCGTTCTCAATCAGCCGCCGTGGTTACAAGCCAGCTTTCTTGTGGTCGGGCCCAATTTCGGCTGCGGTTCCAGCCGTGAGCACGCAGTGTGGGGCCTCCAGCAGCTGGGCATTCGAGCGCTGATCGGTAGCAGCTTCGCCGGCATCTTCCATGACAACTGCCAACGCAACGGCGTCTTGCTCATTCAGCTGAGCGAGGCGCAAGTACTCGACATCGGTAACCAGATCGCCCACCCCGAGTACGCGCGGATCACTATCGATCTTCCCCAGCAGAATGTGCTGCTCAGCGATGGCAGGACCGTACACTTCGAAATCGAAGGCCTGCGCAAGATTGCCTTGTTGCAGGGTCTCGATGCCATTGGCAGCACGCTGCAGCGCGGCTCGCAGATACGCGCTTTCGAGATCAGGCACCATCTGGACAACCCCTGGTTGGTCTGACGGGACCTGCCCGAGCCTTGGCGATGAATCGCCAGGGCCCGCGCATTCAGTTGCCCAGTAGCGTCATGTTGAAGTAGCGCTGCAGAAACTCCACGCAGACACGCAGCTTTGCCGAGTCGGCCAAGCGGGTCGGATACACCGCCCAGACGTTCGCGCTCTGGGTGTATTCAGGCAGCACCCTAACCAGCCTGCCCTCCTCCAGCAAAGGCTGAACGTCCCACAACGAGCGCAGGATGATGCCCAGATCATTCAACGCCCATTGAAGGACGATCTCGCCATTGTTCGACGACAATTTGCTACCGACTCGGACGACCTCTTCGCCCTCGACGTTGCTCAGCCGCCATAGACCGAACGGATTGCTGCGCTCCTTGATAACCAGGCAGTCATGGTGGCCGAGCTCACTGATTGTTTTTGGAAGACCACGCTTTTGCAGGTAGGCGGGCGTTGCGCAAAGTACGCGTTGATTGCAAGCCAGCTTGCGGCCAATGTGATGTCCGGGAAGATCGTCTCCGACACGAATCTCGAGGTCGAACCCCTCGGCGACGATATCGACCACCCGATCGAAAACGTCCAGGCGCACCTCGAGCTCCGGGTAAGTGGATGACAATTGCGCGACGGCAGGGGCGACATGGTTGCGACCGAAACCGAAGCTGCTACAGATGTGCAGCAGTCCGCGCGGGACATTTCGCACCGTCGTCAACTCTCCGACGAAATCATCCATCTCATCGAGAAAACGAGTTGCCCAGCGTTTCGTCTTCTCTCCTGCCTCGGTCAATGCGATGGACCTGGTATTGCGGTGTAACAGCCGCGCCTGCAGAGTTTGCTCCAGAATACGCAGACGCTTGCTGATGAAGGCGGGCGAGACGCCCAGGTCCCGGGCCGCAGCGGCGAAGCTGGACTTGCGGATGACAGCGAGAAAGACCCGCAGGTCCTCGGGCAATGGTGAACTGCTACGCGTGGTCATTCACTCCTGCCTGTGCGTGCGGGGGGAACCGAAGAAAAGAAATCGTCACGCCATCACGCTGGGCGGCCTTCAAAGGTGCTGGCCGAGTGCTGCGGACAAGACAGCGGCCTCATTCTCGATAATCTCCCGAACGACGCCCGCCAACTCACTGAAACGCAGTACGCCGTGAATGATGCCTGGCAGCACCACTAGCGAGGAATCCACACCGGCGGCCTCGAGCTTGCGTTGCAGCTGGATGTTTTCATCCACGAGCGGGTCCAGTTCACCGACGACCAGTCGAGTCCTGGGCAGGCCCTGCAGCTCGGCGTGCAAGGGCTGCACTCGCCAGTCGCTTTCACCCCTGCTCAGATAGCTGTGCCAGTACATGCGCATCGAGTCGGCCGACAGCCCATAGCCACCAAAACCACCGAAACGGCGCCACGAAGGAGCGCTCGTATCCGTTGAGTAGACGCCATAGAAGAGCAGCAACTGGCGCAAGGCAACACCCTGGTCGCGCAGCGAGAGCGCGGCGCCCAATGCCAGGTTGGCACCGGCGGAATCCCCGCCGAGGGCAAACTGACTCACTGTCCGGCCTGCTATCGCCTGTGCCTCGATGACCTGTTGGGCAATCGAGAGTACTTCTTCGAAAGCCGTTGGGAACGGATATTCGGGCGCCAACGCGTATTCGATCGACAGCACCGCTACACCGCTTGAGCGCACCAGCTGCCGCAGCGGCGCATCCCATCCGGCCAGCGAACCATGACGAAAGCCGCCGCCGTGGCAATAGAACAGCAATCCGGCCGGATCCACGCTGTCGGGCCAATAAAGCTTGCATGGCACCAGACGCCCATTGACCGGAAAGTCGACGAGCAACTCGCACGTCAAAGGCTCGCTGGTCGCTGCCACGAACAGGCTAACGCGCTCAAGATAATCGCGAACGCTGCCAACGTCAGTCTGTGCAGGCGGTTCCAGCCCGGCAGCCTTCAGGCATGCGGCAACCCTCATGACATCAGGGTGCGCCGAATGGACATTGCCCCCGGCCTGTGTGTTGTGCACGTCGTTGTCAGCAGACATGGCTGTTCCATCTCCAGCTAAAACCCTTTCTGCTTGGTCATCGCCTCGAAAAGGACATCGAAGTCCTTCTGTTGATCGAGCGTAGACACGAAACCCAATACGGCTTGCTCAGCGACCTGATCCAGATGCGTAGCAGCCATTCTCCGGAACTTGTTCTCGAAATCTTCCGTGGTCATGGGCGTCTCGACAGATCCCGGTCCGGTAAAGACCTCACTGACAAGCACGTCGCCATTACACAAGGTAAGCGTCACCCGATTGGCCAATTGCCTGGGAAACAGCTGAGTGATCTCCGGATCCTCGACAACGATTGTCTTTGCCATGAGTGTGGTGACCAGTGGATCGGTAATCTTCTTCATCGAATAGGATTCGATGCTGATGTCTCCATCGATCAACGCGCGAACGACGTTGTAAGGCAGACTGTGATCAGCGGTTTCCCTCGTTTGAGGTCGCCATTTTTCATCTCCGTCAGCCAGGACTCGCTTGTTGAATTCCGATGTATCGATGCGAATGGACTCAACAGCGAACAGGTCATCCAGCCGCTTGCTGAGCTCGATTCCAGCCCATACGGCCGTATGAAGCTCGCCATTGGTGGGGAACGTCTTGGTCAGTGAGCGCTTGATAGCAAAATCGTCATTGTCCCGAGTAGCAAAAGAATCGACATCCAGCGAGAACGCGCCCGAAACCTGGTTAAAGAACCCCATCTCGCCTTCGAAGACGGGTGCAGGACCGGTCATTCCGTGCCGCGCCATCTGTGCGGCGAATATCGCGTTTCGTGCCGCGTTTGCGGCGGAGCAGCCCTTCCAGTCAGACAAGGCCCCCGAGCGAACTTGTCGCATCGCCAGATGCCCGCTGAGGGAGATATTGATGGCCTGCTCGGTCTGTCGAGCGTCAAGCTTCATCAATTTGGCGGCGGCGGCGGCCATCGACACGTTGATGTAGTTGACGTGATCCCAGCCCTTCTTGTTCAGACTCGCAGCATCCTGCAAGCGCATCTGGATTTCGTAGGCCAGGATGATCGCCGCGATCAGAGCTTGTCCATCAGCCCGCTCTGCCTGGGCAACCGCTATGCAGGCCGGAATGTTGTCACTTGGATGCCCGGGCTCAAGGCCCATGTAACCATCGTTGTAATCCAGAAAACGGACCATGACGCCATTGGCGAAAGCCGCGCATTCTGGAGTTGTTTGTAGTGACGTCCCGAAGACACTTGAATTACCGGGCACCGATGCCGCGTAGGCCAGGCATGCCTGAACTGGGCTGGCATCGTAGGCGCCCAGGATGCAAGCGAGACTGTCCAAAACACGATTACGTACGAGAGTAATCAGGTCGTCCGAAAAACCGCTGGTTGAAAATTGATAAGCATACTCAGCGATGCGCTGAGCAAGGGTTGTGTTTGACATTGCTTCCTCGCGAAGCAAACAAAAAAAGACAACCACCCCGCTCTGAATGCACGGGATTGCAGAATCGCTGAGGAAACCTACCTCTGACTCTGCAACTTAGCGGGGTGAGTGTTTGGGCAGCTTAGCCCACGACCACATCCAGCAGCCGCACATACTGCTGGCCGGCATGCATGTCGCGCTCGACCATGCCCCCCTGAGGCGTCTGCCTGGGGTAGGAAATCTTGATCATGTCGAGCTGGGGAACCGGGATACGTTTGATCAGGGCAGCATCGGCGCCGTATAGCTGCGCGAATGCCTCGACGGACAGGGCCTCGCTGTCATGGTAACGCTCGAAGTTTTCACGCCCGTCAAAGAAGATGTCGAAGGTAATCCAGAAAGGCCCGGCCTGTTTCGACCTGATGTAACGACAAACTTCGCGCAACTTAGGCATGGTGCTGCTCCTCGCTCTTGGCTTCGACTGCCAGGTCCAGCCATTCGGTGCTGACCAGTTCGAAGGGATCGTCCAGCTTCACCACATGGTTCAGCTTGAACTCGTAGATCTGGCCACGCGGGATGTCGGCGGGCGTGAAGGCGAAACCGTAAGAAGGCAATTCCTTGCCCATGATGCTGGGGTAATGGAAGAAATAGGGATTGCAGGCGTGGGCAATGGCATTGGCCAGCTCCTGGGTGTCGGCCGTAGCGACGAAGAGAATGCCCAGCTCGGGTGGCGTCGGGGTGCCGGCAGGCGGCTTCATCCCGGTCACGGCATTCCAGCCGTACATGCGCAACGAAATATGGAATTCACCAAGCTCCTCGGCAGGTATGCACTGGCGTGCCCGCGCATACAGCGCTTCGAGAAAGCGATCATGAAAACCATCGATATCAGCCAACACGTCAGGGTCTTGTACCCCTACCAGCATGATGGTCTGGTACTGCCCTGCAGCGGCGCCCTCCAGCTTCATGGTGTACGGCTTGGGCTCCCAGCGCGACCCCGTCACCCTGACGGCACGCTCGCTGCACATGCGATAGTCGGCCTGGCTCACGTCCAGAACCCCGCCAGGTTCGGTCAGACGGTAAGGGTCGCTGTTCTCGTACAGCATGTGGCCTGACACACTCTGGGGCGTACAGCGGTTGGTCAGGCTCAGCGGCTCGACCTCGAAGCCTTCGCTATCGATGCTCAGCAGTACACCAGCGCCCGCCACCGGATTTTCCGCGCATTGCAGGCCGCACTCGGAGATCTTCCCCGCATGCCATGACGGCCCCCAGGGCGCGCCCTTCCAGATGGGAAAGGCGGCGATGACAGCCGTATCGGTCGCACGGCCCGCCAGGACGATATCCGCACCGCCTTCCAGAGCCGCGACGAAAGGCTCGACCCCCAGGGCAGCGACAATGTGCTCGCAGGAGTCGATGGTCGCATCATCCAGCGGTTGCGACGGAGCCAGCGGGGAGATACGCCCTTGCGCGTTGAGCTGCTTGAGCCTGGCCTTTTCCTGCTCGCAGTGAATCAACGCGATTTTCGGTGCGATATTCAACTCTCGCGCCACCTCAAGCACGATGTCGCGCGTCCAGGCCAGATTGAGATCGCCTCCCGCCTGGCCTGAGGTGCCAACGATGATTGGCACCCCGGTAGCAGCCTGTGCTCGCATCAGAATCGTCAGGTCACGCTTGACTGCACCGCGGTTGTTCTTCGACTTGCCCAACGCCAGATAGGCGGCGCCGCTATCGGTCGACCCGGCATCCGTGGCGATGGCCTGCGCGCCCCGCTCCAGACCGAAAGTGATTTCCTCTTCGCGAACACCTGCGCCCAATGATCCGCAGGGCACGATTATCTTGATCGTGTCTTTTATTGGCTGACTCATAAAATCCTCTCTACTTGCAGTTGTCGATCTCAGGAAGCTGAGTAAGTCGAACTGAAAACCTGGCAGCCTGGCGGCGGCTCTTCCCCACCTAGGACTGAAACGACACAGTTGGCCGCGACCAGATTGGTGCGCTGCAGTCCCTCATGCGTCGAAGCGCCGGAATGGGGTGTTGCAATAACGTTCGGCAGGCGCACCAGTTCGTTCGTCACCCAGGCCAAACCCGGGTCGGATTCGCTTTCGAAAACGTCGAGCCCAGCGCCGGCGATTCGGCCTTCATTGAGTGCCTCGAGCAGTGCCCGGTCATCGACAAGGCCACCGCGGGCGGTATTGATCAGGAAGGCACTGCGCTTCATGCGCGCCAACCCCGTGGCATCTACGAGGTGCTTCGTGGCAGGCGTTAACGGCGCGTGAAGCGAAACGAAATCACTGCGCTGCAGGAGCGCATCGAGCTCGACATATTCGATATTCATCGCCTTGCCGTACGCGAAGGTCGGTCGAGGCGTCGAGACCAGAAGGGTCGTTTCGAAACCGCGCAGGCGCTTGACCACGTGCTGGGCAATGCGGCCCAGACCGACCAGGCCGACGGTTTTGCCGTACAGGTCATGACCGATCAGAATCGAACCGGGCCCATCTATCAGCTGTTGCTGGGACTCGCGGAAACGGTGAGCCGTGGCGAGCATCAACCCCAGGGTGCGGTCCGCGACACTTTCTTCGTTTCCCCCGGCCGCGATGGTCACGACCTTTCCCGATCTGCACGCCGCGTCGACATCGACCCGCTCATAACCCACCCCCCGCCGGGCAATGACCTTGAGCCTCGGCAGGGCCTGGAGAAGACTTGACGTCACATTGGCATGGCCAACGATCCAGGCGTCTGCCTCAGCGAGCACTGCAATCAGCTCCTCTTCCGTTGCAGCAGCATCCGATTTGCCGTTTGGCAGCATTGCCAACACCACCGAACAGCCCTGCGACTCCAGAAACCCGATGGTCGCTGCGTCAAAGAACTTGGGCGTGACAACCACGACTCGTTTATTCACCGACACGGGACTCCCCCTTGAACTGATAAATTTCCAGGAGTCGTCGACTAGAAGGCATAGTCGACATACACCCTGATTTCCTTCCCGTTCACCACGTTATTGGGCTGGGCCGATACCAGCGCGACGAAGTCCTGATCGATCCAGTAGCGGGTATAAATCACCCCCACCGATACGCCCTGATAATCCTTTTCTTCGAATCGATAGTTGAGTCGATACTCCGCCTGACTTTCAGTGACATCGGTGCGCATGCCGGAAAAGGGATCATCGGCATCGAAACGACCGCGTTTGAACAACGCCATGATGTTGAACCCATCCAGTGGAATGCCCGCGAGAGACTTGCCATCGAATTCATACTTGCCGGCCAACTGCCAGGTCGTTTCGCCATCGTTATTGAAGTCATTGCCCGAGCGCGTCCAGGCGTCCATCAGGCCGTCGACGTTTTCACCGTGATCGAAAAAGGCGTAACCGAGCATGCCGTTACTTAACTCAGCTCTGGTTTTCGAATAGGACAGGCCGAAGCTCCAGTGATCGATCTGCAGGCCGAGGTTGAGATTCAACCAGTTGGCCTTGTCGTCATAACCGGCATTTCCGCTTAGCCAATCGCGCTCCCAGATATCGCCGTCGCGGCGAAAGTCGTAATACTGAGTTTCGAAGATCGCCCCGCCCCGCTCGCCAAGAGGCGCACGGAGTGTCAAGGTGTAACTGGTATTACGGTTGAAGTCCTTGGCCACCCCCTGAGCGAACTTCAAGGCAAATAGCTTGGCGTCATATCCGATACTGAATGTCTGGATGTCATCGATCTCGAAACCGCCGTTACTACGAATATGCTCGAAGTCTTTCCTATCCCGCGGCGACACTCTGTTGAAATAAGCGCCATCGACGCTCAACACGCCAGGCAACGGCCCGATGTCCAGTCCTTCGATCTGCAGCTGGCCCCTCGTACCCTGCAAACTGCCAGGTACTGCACGGGTGTCGAGAGTAACTACCGTGCCTGCATCGAACCGCCCACGCCCGGTTTGAAGCAAGGCAGACCAATTCTCTCCGACATGGCGGAGCTTGATATTGGCCTGACCCAGTTTTGCGAAACCTTCACTTTCACCCGAGGTATCGTCAAAAAGATCGCGGTTCTCCGGGCGCGCATCGAGTTTGGCCACCCCATACAAAGAGGCATCGAAACCTATACTGTCAAGCCAATAACCGGAGTTGTAATCCGCCACCAGGCCTAACGCTGTTCCGCCGAGACGATCACCGAACGGAAACCCGCCAAAGCGGTCGATCAGGTCATTTTCAATTCGGGTGTCGATATGCACGGCACGCATATAAACGTTGAACTTTCCATCATTATTTGTTCTGTCGTAATCATGAATATTCGAAGCACCCGCATTTTCAACAACCAGCGACATCAGAGCAGAACTCAACAGAAAGGCAGTATTCTTATTATTCATTTCCTGTTCCTTTTATTTATTTTTGACGCAGGAGTTCGCTGCGACTGCCCATAGCAGTCGCACAATAAAACGCTGTTTAATCGAATTAATTAAATGATTGCGCCCGTCACGCAGGCACCAAGAATGAACACCAGAGAAGCTCCAATAGCCGGCACCAGGGCGAACTTCTGCAGGTCACCCACATCTCGTTTGAGTAAGCCGCTCAGTACGTAGATGGCGGCGATCAGGGGACTCAACGCGTGCACGGGTTGCCCCAGCATCGACGCCCGCGCGATATGCAGCGGATCGACGCCATACTCAGCCCCGGCAGCAGCCAGAATTGGCACGATGCCGAAAAAGTATGCGTCGTTGGACATGAAGAAGGTGAATGGCAGCGAAGCGAAGGCCGTGATCAACGCCATTTGGCTGCCCGCCGAGTCCGGGATTATCGAAACAAAGGCTTGCGACATCGCATCGACCATGCCCGACCCCGTCAGTACCCCAGTGAATACCCCCGCGGCGAAGATCAGGGTGGCGACTGTCACGGCGTTTTCTGCGTGCGCGGCGATCCGCCTCTTCTGCTCGGCAAGCCGTGGATAGTTGATCACCAGTGCGAGGGCGAAGGTGACCACCATCACCACCGGCAGCGGCGCTAGACCAGTACCCATGGCTGTAGCCATCGACAGCATAAGCGCGAGGTTGACCCATACCAGTTTCGGTCGCTGGTGGCTGCGATCCACCTCCGGCAGTTCCACCTCAGCCTCCATCAGAAGCATGTTCTTGCCGGGCTGCCAGCCCAAGCGCTTGCGCTCCCTGATCCCTAGCCACCATGCCATGCCCGCGGCATAGACGAGCCCCAACGCCGCGGCAGGAATCAGCCCGACGAACACATCCATGACATCCAGATGTAACGCACTGGCGACACGAGCGGTAGGCCCGCCCCAAGGAATAATGTTGATCATCGTATTGGTAAGAAGGATGAGCAGCGCGATGATCAGCGGATTCATGCCAATACGCAGGTAGACGGGTAGAAAAGCCGTCACCACGATGAGCACAGTACTGGTGCCGTCACCATCGAGAGAAGTCAGCGCCCCTAGAAGAGCGGTTGCCAGACTGATGCGCAGTGGATCATGTCCTGCGAAACGGGTAATCACCTTGACCACGGGCTCGAATAGGCCGGCGTCATACATGATGGAGAAAAGAAGTATGGCGAACACCAGCATGATGGCGATTGGCGCAACTTGTCGCATGCCATCCATCACCATGCCGCCCATTTCGCTGCCCAAGCCGGCGAACAGCCCGAACGCCACGGGGACGAGTATCAGTGCAACTACCGCAGATAGTCGCTTGGTCATGATCAGGACCATGAACGTAGTGACCATCGCGAAACCTATCCAAGCCATATCGGTGCCCTTTTTATTGTTAGAGATATGATCAGCCCTTCGGTGATCACGCCGCGAAAGGTACACATTGATTAAAAATACGTAAATCTTGATTTTTATCGTAAATATTTACAGAAAAAATTAACCCATGCTATAAGCCCTCATCCCTTCCGCAGCCCTGACGAACACTCCGATGAGCGACGATCATCTCTACATGACCGCTGAGCAGGCAGCAGAACGCCTCGCGATTAACCTTCCCACTCTCTATGCTTACGTCAGTCGAAAGAACATCCGCTCTGTGAAAATAGAAGGCTCGCGCAAGCGTCGTTACTGGGCAGCGGATATCGAAAGACTGGCCAAAGGAGAGCAGCGCAGCAGCCCCGCTCAACAGCCTGAGCTAGGACTGGGCATCCAGAGCAGCGCAATCACACTGCTGACGGACAATGGTGTCTATTATCGGGGCATCAGCGCTACCGAGCTGGCCGACCAGGCGACGGTCGAGGAAGCTGCAGAATTGATCTGGCAGTCTCCGGGGGCCTTTTCCCAGGCGTTGCCTGTCATGCCTGAGAGCACTCAGGTCCTTCTGGACCTCTACGAACACATGACCGTGTCAGAAAAAGCGATCGCGCTTTTTCCACTGGTCGAGCGCGCCAATCCGCGCTCCTTCGATCTGTCTCCGGATGCCTATGCACGCACAGGTGCCGATGTCGTGCGAATCCTCGCAGCCCTTCTGCTTGGCCATGGTGTTCCGAGTGCACAGCCGCTCCACGCCTTTCTGTGCGACGGCCTGAAGGTTGACCCGGCTCTTCAGGACCTGATTAGGCGGCTTCTGGTGTTGTTCATCGACCACGAGTTCGATCACTGTACCTACAGTGTAAGGGCTGCCGCTCGCACGGGTGTCACGCCGTACTACGCCGCAATAGCGGGGCTCACGACCTACCAGGGCCGGCGAACGGCCTATAGCAGGCATCAGGCGGCCAGTAGACTCCTGGCCGAAATCTGCGCTGCCAAGGACCCCACGCCGGCGGTGCTCCAGTACTTCAGCCAGAATGGTGAGATTCCTGGCTTTAATCACTCGACTCACAAGGAAGCGGACCCGCGCGTCGCCAATTTGATGACGGCCTTGTTGACCGTCTTCGAGACGGACCAGGAGTTCCAGAATCTGCAGAAGGCCGCACAAGTGGCACATGAATTGGTTGGCAAACCGCCGGAGTTCGTGTTGCTCGCCAGCTTTGTTGGCCGCAAATGCAACCTGATCGGCCAGGAGCTTGCACTGGCAGGCATCGCCAGGGCGATAGGCTGGATCGCGCACGCCAGCGAACAGTGCCAGCTACCCGTAGCAAGGCAACGCGCCAACTACACAGGGAAACTGCCGAGCTGACCGTTTGTTCTTTGCGCATCTCATCCGCGTACGCACCCGGAGCCGCGTTGCGCATCCCCACCGAATCCAATTGCAAACCACACGAATATTGACGAAATCTGTACAGATTTACGCATTGTCAATCAATGCATTAGATTCGCGCCAGCTATCGGGGCCAGCTCGAAGAAAAAAACGGACGCGGAAACTTCAGCGCACTGACATCACCACTAGTAGTGACAGGTGATTTCTTGCCCCTGCTTCGGATACGGCAGCCAAAGGATGGCTGCTGCTTCCTTACTGATGAGGCAAACATCTCATGTCGATATTGCGAGCCGCATTGGCGGCCTTGGTTCTTGCGTGGCTGACTTTCACTGGCGCCGGCAACTCGATAAAGCTTCAGGCTGACGAACTGCCTGCCGGTCATTTGGCGGGAGATATGGACATTTCGCCGTTCTACCGCTGGCATGAAGAAATGCCGAAGAATGCGGGAACCGTTCTACGCAGCGAAGCTCTCCCCGTACAGAAGCACATGCCGGCCAGCGCACAGGCGCTACGTATTCTCTACAGCTCGACCGATGAACGCTGGAATACAGGCCAAATCGCCGTCAGCGGCACCCTCTTCCTACCCTCCACTCCAGCGCCGCCCGGTGGTTGGCCACTATTAAGCTGGGCCCACGGCACGTTGGGTATCGCAGACGTCTGCGCCCCTTCCTGGACCGGATTCAAGGAGCGCGATGCGGCCTATATCAATCGTTGGCTCGAGCGCGGTTTCGCCGTAGTCGCCACCGATTACCAAGGGTTGGGCGGGCCTGGTCCACACCCTTATACGTTTTGGCAGGCCGAGGGCGCTTCGGTACTGGATGCCGCGCGTGCAGCCCAGGCAGTCGCCCCCGAGATGATTGGCGAGAGCGTGATAATCGCCGGGCAATCTCAGGGTGGCGGCGCAGCCTTGGGCGCGGCGATAATTGCCGACACTTATGCCCCTGAACTCAAGATCAAGGGCGCGATCATCACCGCCCCAAACAGTACCTTTCCTGACGGCCCGGTACCTGTGCCGCCCCGCTACTCGAACACGATGTTCCTTGCATTAGCCACGGGTGGGTTACGCCAAGACGGTCCGCCTATCGAGGACATCCTGTCCAACAAAGGACGAGAGCTGCTTAAGGTTGCCCGGCAAGGCTGCACGCCTGAGATCGGGCGACGAGCACATGAGCTGAACGTCGAATCGTTCCGCGATCTGCTGGCCATTCCGGTCGAAACTCTAGATGAACTGCGAATTTCGACAACGGACATGCCGCTGACAAGAATCTCTTTCCCTCTGCTGGTGGCAACCGGCAATGCCGACCGGACGATCACCCCGGACAGGCAACACGCGGTCGCGGCGGCGCTGTGCGCTGCCGGAAACAAGGTCACCTGGCGCGTCTATGACGGGCTGGGCCATGACGGCGTCCTGCACGGTTCCCTAGATGACGCATTCGCTTTCACCCAGGCCCAACTGCACGGCCAAGGCCCTGAGACGAACTGCGCTGCCCTCCCGCCACCCGGCCCTCCGGGCGAGAGAGATCCAAAGGCGCCGTTCAATGATGACTGAGGCGCAGCCCTTGAAGAGGATCAAGAGACCACGCCTCACACGCAAGCCTGTACTGTGGCTGGTGTTGCTCGTGCTAACGGCCGGCTCATCTACCTGGATGTATCAGCGGCAATTACCGGGGGCATTTATCCTGGGGCCCATGGGATCGGCGCTGGCGATGGCGCTGGGTGGAGCGGGCTTGCGCATGCACAGGAGTTTTGCCCTCGCGGCCCAGAGCGTCATGGGGTGTCTGATCGCAGCGCTCGTCACTCCTCCCCTGCTTGCCGTGTACCTGGACTATTGGCTGGAGCTGAGCGTAATCAACGTTGTCACATTGGGCGTGATCACGCTGCTGGCTGTCATCGTGACGCAACGGCAGTGGTTGCCCAATACGACCGCCATCTGGGGCCTCTTTCCTGGCGCGGCGTCAGCCATGATCCTGCTGGCCGACACCCACCATTCAGATCCGCGAGTAGTAGCGCTAATGCAATATTCACGCATTGCGCTGGTCACACTCGCCTCGATTTCTTTGGCCTCAATACTTGGACATGCTGGTGAAACGACGCAAGTCATCGCGAGCCCGTTAAAGTTCACATGGTCTCTACCTGAAAACTTCTCGCCTGCGCTGGCAGGGCTGGCACTGGCGCTCTGCGGCTTTTGGGTGGCCAAGCTGTCGGGCATTGGCAGCCTGGCGCTCTTGCTGCCCGCGCTAGGTGGAACCGCCCTGCAAGCCACGGGCAGTCTGGTCATCGACACCCCACCCTACGTATTCATCCCCGCCTTCGTTATAACGGGCTGGTATGTGGGACTTACATTCAGTCGGAGTTCAGTGCGACACTGCTTGAGCCTGTTGCCAATTATTCTTGCAACACTGGCTGCGGTTATCCTTGCTTGCGGCTTGCTCTCATTCGTATTGGTTCACCTGATTCCTGGCATAGACCCGCTTACCGCCTATCTCGCACTGAGCCCAGGCGGCATTGAAACCATTGTCATAATCGCCAGCGACGTGGATGTGTTACTACCGCTGATTCTTGCCTCGCAGTTCTTGCGGCTGATGATGGTGCTGTCAGTCGGGCCGGCGGTGGCCAGGACAGTTGGTTCTTGGATTTCAAGAAAGTGAAATGCATCTTGCGGCGCAACGCGATGGTTCTGCATTGAGAAGGAGGCGGTGTCGGTTTCGCCTGCTATAAACTCGACGCCCTCGTTCAGCCTGGGCTCTTCAGGAAACCGTTCAATTCTGCCAGCTCAATATTTCTTCTCCAGGTCGCTTGTATAACCAAGCTGATCCAGTACCAAGGCTCCTGCTCGATGGTGGGTTCTACACAGCCCCGAACATCAGGTGCGCTCCCTCCATGGCACGACCGCTTACGCCTGTGGCTTGTCAGCACTAAGAGCTTCGTTTCGATGAGCCTCCCGCTCAGCCAATCGTTTCGTAAGTGCTGAGTGGATATTTTCGTACGCGGCACTGCCAAGTGCGAGCGAATGGCGGTTTAGGCTGATCGACAACCGACATCATCATGTCCACTGTAAGTTCAGGATCACCCTTTACAGGAAATGCCCTAGAGCGAAGCGCCTCCCTAATCCGAGCAACCACCGTACTGTCTTATAGTGGTCCCATACTTCGCTGACGCACTCACCAACATGCTGACGCTTGCTCGGCTCGACACTTTTTAGCGATATAACCAGATATATCGAGCACACTAGTGCGAGCGGCAGAATGATTACCTCTAGTCAGCATTCCGCACCCCCAATTATCCACCCAAAGCTTCAATCACTGCGCTGTAATTTGGCTCATTGCCAACTTCTGCAACCAATTCGCAATGCAGAACCCTATCCTGCTCATTGAGAACAACGACGGCACGAGTCGCAAGACCGACTCTCGGTCCGTCAGCAATGGCAACGCCATAGTTTTCAAGGAAGCCGCGATCACGCAAGGTAGATAGATTGACCACATTGTCTATCCCTTCACTTACGCAAAACCGTTTGTGGGCAAACGGCAAGTCAGCGGAAATACACAGCACCACTGTATTTTCCAGCTTACTGGCTTCAGAGTTAAATTTCCGCACCGAGGTCGCGCAGGTCGGCGTATCAATACTCGGAAAGATATTGAGCACCTTACGCTTACCAGCAAAGGACGCCAACGTGTAATCAGACAAATCCGATCCAACCAAGGAAAAATCCGGTGCCTGCTGCCCAACTTGCGGCAGATTACCACTAATACGTACCGTTTTCCCTTTATGCACGACATAAGGCATACGCTTAACTCGTCAAGTTCTACCAGGCCAATAATTTGCTCTGAAAACTCCCGAAACCGGCATCATTTCGCGCCATTAGGTATCTAACTTAGCCATGCCCGGTAGTTCGAAATCGTAAAGTACTGTCTGACGTAGCGCACTCAATTTCTCTGGAGCGAGAACAGAGCCTGCCAGCTCGTCGTACTTGGCCACAAGCTCTGCATCCGATAACGGATCCTCTGGGTCGCCTTTGCGAGTTTGCTGGAAATGGTTGATCTGGTGACCATCCTTCAACCGCACTAGCAGCTTGGCCATGCGTTTTTTGGGATAGGCTGCCGCCAGCTCCCTATCTTCGCTAACCGTCACCCTCTGCATCAGGGCCAGGGTGGCTGGATTTTCAAGGGCCTCAGGGGCGAATGCAGCCAAACGCACACCGCCGAGCACAGACTGCGCAGCCATGCAGTATTGCAGGCTGAATCGCGCCTCCTGGGCTGATTTGGGGGTGGCACGATTACACATCTGGTAGGTGGCGCCATAACCGGCTACATGGATAGACTCGATATCGTCGGCAACAAAACCCTCCCTCTCCTGCAGCAGCCTGAGGCCATCGAGCGCGGGAAAGATATGCCCGCAGCAGCCGTGATTCTTGACCGTCATGCGCATGATGGGTGTCCACTCTCCCAGGCCTTCGAGCGCCGTTGTCCAGTCGCCGCTGGAGGCGCTGGTGGCAGCCGCAAAGCCCTTGTCGCCATGCAGGCTCTCGAGGGAAGCCGTCACGCCACCCGCCGCCGCGATGCCCGCGAGGATGCCGGCATCCGCCGCATGACCGGGATGCAGCGCCTTGGCCATACCCTCGTCCTGAAGGTTTTGCTGGTGCCCTCCTGCAAAGCTGCTCGAGAGTGCGATGGCATGGGCAATTCGCTCGGCATCCGCCCCGAGAAGCATTGCGGTCGCCACGGCAGCACCAATCGTTCCCACCGTGGAGGTGGTATGCCAGTAACGATAATGGCTGGGCTGAATGGCCAATGAAACTCGGCAGCCAACCTCATATCCAGCGATGATCGCGCGGTGCAGTTGCTCGAGCGAAGCGCCCCTGTCCTGGGCGACGGCCAGCGCAGCAGAAACGGTCGGGCTGCCTGGATGATAGCCGCCATCCTTGAAGATATCGTCGAACTCGACCGTATGGCTCGCGCTGGCATTGAGCAGCGCAGCATAGCGGGGCGAGCCAGGCTGCCCATCCACATAGCAGATGGCATTGCCCGCGCCGCGCCAGGGAGAAAAAGCCTCGGCCAACAAGGTTGCCGGTGGCACGACGCAGCCAGGCAAGGTGGTAGCGAACCAATCGAGAATGACGCGCCGCGTAGCCCAGATCACGTTCTCGCTCAGATCGCAGCTTTGCCAGTTCGCCGCGGCAGCGGCCAGCATCTGGATGGGATTAGTCATCACGCCCCCTAACAGTCAATTGATGACACCGGATGCGCGCAGCGCCTCGATCTCTTGCTGCCCGTAGCCGAGCTCTGCGAGGATCTCGACGCTGTGGGCGCCTACCGGTTGCGGCGCGAGCGTGATCTGCGGTGGGCTGTCCGACAGATTGAAAGCCGCTACCGGAACGGTCAGCCCATCGACAACGCTGCTCGAGCTCGTGTGTTGCTGCAATACTTGCCGGCATGCTACCTGCTCGTCAGCGATAGCCTCCTCCAAGCGGCGAATGCGTGCTGCGGGAATACGCCGAGTCTGCAGAAACTTCTCCCAGTAATCCGCCGACATCGTGCCGATGATTTGCCTCAGTACCTCTGCCTCTTCTGCATGCGCATCCAGGCGTTGGTTGTTATCGGTCTTGATCATGTCTTCACGACCGAGCGCCGTCCACAAACGACGTTGTTGCACGAGGTTCGAGGCACCGATCATCAACGGGACATCGGAGGCCTGGTAGCATCCAATGGTGGCAAAGGGGAAGGTGTTGCCCTTCTGCTCTGGATGCTTGCCGTTCCAGAGCAAGCCGGTGAGGTGCGAACTGGTTAGGATCAATGCAACATCGAGCATAGAGACGTCGATGAACTGGCCCTTGCCACCATTGCGTTCGCGCTGAAAAAGAGCGGTCGCGATGGCATAGGCTGCTGATGTGCCGGTCGCATAATCCACCACCGGCGCACCAGATTTCAGAGGTCTGCCATCTCCATGACCGGTCATCGCCATCATTCCGGAAAAGGCTTGGATGACATTGTCATAGGCGGTCTGTTCGCGGCGCGGTCCGTTCGAGCCGAAAGCCGAAATGGAGCAGTAGATAAGCTTGGGGTTGAGCTTCGACAGTTCGTCATAACCCAGGCCAAGCTCATCGAAAGCGCCGGGGCGATAGTTCTCCACGAAGACATCGGCCGTCGCGATGAGCCGCTTCATCGCCTCGCGCCCTTCGGCGCTGGTGAGGTCCAGCGCCACGGTCTTCTTGTTCGATGCTTGGGCCATGAACGCCGTGCCCATGCCGATATCGTTCAATGCGCGATCAGAGCCCTGCATGCGCGCCTGGTCGGGATCGCTGGGCGATTCGACCTTGATCACTTCAGCGCCGAGGACGGCCATCTGATAGCTGGCAAAGGGGCCTGCGAGTACATGCGTCGTATCAACGACGCGAATTCCTTCAAATGCTTTAGACATGAATCTTTACCCTGTAACGACGGTAGTTTCACCCTGAAGATGTATTGACCGGTCAGTCGTCAGCGAACACCCAACGAGCTGACCGTGGAGCTACATCACGTCACGCCCTTCAGGGTCTGACTTCACTGGATATAACCGGCTTCCTTGAGCTGGACTTCCGCCACATCCGTTACACGCTTTACGAAGCTGGTGTACTCGTCAGGCCCCATCCAGGAATCCACCACGCCGGCATTGCGGGCATATTTCTGATACTCATCCGAGCGCATCGCCTTGTGGATAGCATCGGCGATCTTCTGCTGCAGTTCCTTGGGCATATTCGCAGGCCCGAAAACGCCACGAACTTGCAGCCAGCTGGTGTCCACCTCATAACCTTGCTCGGCGAAGGTGGGGACGTCGGACAAGCCAGTGAGTCGGTTTTCACCCAGCACACCCAGGCCTTCGATGCGACCGGCATCGAAGAAGGAACTGACCGCGCCGAGATTGGAGACCCCGACATCAACGTGGCCGCCAAGCAGTGCCGCCGTGATATCCGGGGTGGAGTTGAATGCCACCCAGTTGAACTTGACCCCAGCCGCCTTCTCCAGCATCGAGATTCCGATGCTCTGCATGGAACCGGCCGGGCCGAAGCCGCCAACATTGACCTGCCCATTGTTCGCCTTGGCCTTGGCCACCAGGTCGTCCAGGTTCTTGATATCGGATCCAGTCTTTACGAACAGCAGAATCGCATCTTCCTGGGTCGAGGCGATCCATGAGAAATCATCGATGGCGTAGGTACCCTTGAGATTGGTCAGCATGCTCGTGAAGTGCGACAGGGTATTGATACCGAGTGTCAAGCCATCGGGTTTGGCAGAGCGGATGCGCGTCATCTGCGCTGCGCCACCACCACCGGGGGCATTGATGACGATCACTTTCTGGCCGATTTCCGGCTCCAGGGTTTTTGCCAGCGTCCTGATGAACACGTCGGCAGTCCCTCCCGCTGCAGTATGCATGACCATGTTGACTGGCCCCTTGGGCCAATCGCTTTCAGCCAACGCGACGTTGGCGGCGCCCAACATGGTCATGGCTGCGAGCATGGTCGCGCCCAGCACGTTCTTTCTAGCTTTGCTTAGCATCTTCAGACTCTCCGACGATGTTATTTTTGTAGGTCGCTATGGGGGTCAACCCCTGAATCAAGGCTCCCAAAAATGAATCCGCGACGGTACTGATGATTTGTCAGCCAAAACAGGCGTTTATATTGGGCAGAGCGGTAAAGGGATGAGGCAGCGCAGTGCCTCCTGGCGCAGCACTTGGGCGAAGGAGTCGGGGGGAGGATCGATCCAGATGAACGCAGGCAGGCCCGTACGAGACGAGCTAGCAGACCATTGAAAAACGTAGGCGACGACTGCATGGATGCAGGAGGTAGAGCGAAGCAGGAAGCCCGAGCCGAGGCCGCCATTGGTCAGGCTGGCTTATCAGTCGGTCTGCGCCAGCAGCTCACGCATCCAGGAGAGAAACTTCAGCAAGGGCTCCGACGGTCTCATGTTACGTGGCCAGGTCAGGTAATAGCCTTCGCCGGTCTTGCAGGTATGTTCGAACGGCGCGATGAAACTACCGTTCTTGAGCTGTCGCTCGACGAAAGCCTTGACCGCGATGGCCATCCCCATATTCATCGACGCGGCCTCATAGGCCAGCGCCGAATTATCGAAGCGAATCCCTGTGTCGGCATCGACTCGGGTATCGATCGATGCAAGCCAACTTGCCCAGTCGTTCGGGCGCGCCATGGAGTGCAGCAGATGCACACGCGCGAGATCCCGTGGAGATTCCAGCTTCGCAGTCTCCATCAGCGTCGGTGAGCATATGGGTATGAGTTCGATATCGACGAGTTTCTCCGCATGCAGATCGGGCCAGTCACCAAGTCCCGAGCGAATCGATGCGTCGATGTTCTGCGTTTCGAAATCCACCGGTGCCAGCGAAGACGAAAGCCTGATCTCAATCGACTCGTGGGCATCATGGAAATTTGCCAGCCGAGGAATCAGCCAGCGCTGCGAAAACGTCGTATAGGACTGTATGGAAAGAATATCCCGCCGTCCCCTGCGCGACACCTTGCGCGCTGCACTGCTGATGTCCTGAAACGCTCGGCTGATCCCCTCGTAAAGTTCCTTGCCCTCGCGCGTCAGCTCGATCCCTCTGTGCAGGCGTCGAAACAGAGCCACCCCGAAATACTCCTCAAGCACCCGCACCTGTCGGCTAACCGCAACCTGCGAGACGTTCATCTCCTCTGCAGCGCTGGTCAGGCTGCAGAGCCGGGCAGCGGCCTCGAAGGCTCTCAAGGGGTTCAAGGGAGGCAGCGGATATTTCATGCAATCACCATGATGACGCGAAGAAGCACCAGGCGATGCCAAACAATGGCTCTCGACTGGTGTATGGGGGTCAGAGAAGACTGAGCGGATAACTGATGATAACGCGCGCGTCGTTGGCGTCACGCGCAAAATCGGATCTATAGGTGGCGCTGCGCAAACGTACGCCCAAACCCTTGAAGCTGCCGCTCTGGAACACGTACTGCAGTTCGACATCCAGTTCGCGCTCCCCGCCCGAGTCAGCCCCGCGAACATCCGCACCACTGCCGCGCAAGTAGCGGGTCATGAAGGTCAGGCCCGGAATGCCCACCTTGGCCAGGTCGTAGTCGTAACGCAGCTGCCAGGATCGTTCGTCTTTCTCGGCAAAATCGCCAACTTGGACGAAGTTCACCAAATAGGGATCTGCACCGCCGACATAGGGAAAGGCCGTGTCCCCCGACATCGCCTGGTAGCCTACGCCCAGCGAATGACCATTGAGCTTGTAGGTGCCCATGGCGCTGAACGCGCGGTTGTCGATTGCCCCACCATGCGCGTTGCCTTCATCGTCGCTCAGGAAAAGACGGATATCGCTGTTGAACGCGCCCCAGTCACCTTGGCGCCGATCACTGATGCCCAGGAACTGCTGACGATAGATGTTCTCGAAGCGAGCGTATTGGTAGGTGAAATCCGTATTTTGCAGAAACCGATAGCTGAGCCCGAGCAGTTCGAAATCGCCACCCTCCAGGGAGCCGCTGAAACGACGATTCTTGTTGTTCAGCGTCAAGCCTTCATCGCTCGTCTGATCACGCTGCACCGTGCGCTGAATCTGCGCGCCGGTCAGTTCCAGCCCCTTCAACTCGCGTACCTGCAGCTGCATTCCCTCGAAGGTCTGCGGCAACAGACGGCCATTGTTGGCCTGCAGCGTAGGCCACTTGGGCATCAACGTGCCCACCTTGAACTCGCTTTTGGAGGCCCGCAGTTTGAGCGTCCCGCCAGCCTTCGAATAATCGTCCGGCACGTCCCCATCTTCCTCAACGGGCAACAATCCCGTACCGGCCCGCCCACGCCCCGAGTCGAGTTTGATACCGAGCATACCGATGGCGTCAAAGCCAACACCGATGGTGCCCGGGGTGTAACCCGACTCGTAGCGCAGGATGAAACCTTGACCCCACTCTTCGCGCTTCGACTGACCGCTGCCCTCCCTGAAATCTCGGTTCATGTAGAAGTTGCGCAATTCCAGCGAAGCTTTGCTGTCCTCCAGAAAACCGTCCGCGAATGCCGAGGGCAGCATGACGGCAACCCCCGCTCCAACGATGTACAGAGGCGTGTGTTTTATTGTTTTCATTGCAAGTACCTGGCGAAAGGCCGGACACCACAGCCAAGCGCGGAGCCGGTCGAGGGTGGGCGAAGCAGGACCTGGGAATCACCAGGCAAGCCGATCCCCGGCGCACTAACGCTGCGCCAGCAAGATGAGCGAGTGGAGATGACCCAAGCGAGTCCGATTCAAATAGGCGAACGTGCTACCTGAAGCTGTTCATCCGCAGATGATGTGCCCTGGGCTTGCACACGGCATTGGATAACGGAGCGTTACCGAGAGCTGCCACACTGAAGCGGCAAAAGGAGGAATCTTCATAAAGACCTACTTGTTGTTATGAGTCTGAAATGAACGCCCCTCGATTATGCAAGCACGACTTTGATGTTCAACCGAGCTGTTCCACCCTATGGAACAAAAAACGCTGACCAGCGGAGCATGCCCTGCTCCGTAAGGTGCCGGAGCGACTAAAGACAACCGCGGCTATTGGCAATGGCTGAGAGCGCTTGCATCGCGGTTGCGCTACCCGGCCAGCAGGCCGAAAATCGGCGCCTGCACGAAGCGCCAACGGTGGCGCTCAGGCAAGGTCATAACGCTCGAACGACTGGCATTCGAGCCATGTGTTGCAAACGGGCATTGCGAGGGCCAAGGCGATGATCGACCCGCAACTTCAACAGTTAAAAGGCAAGGAAGCGATGCCATCGGCGATTCCCGGTCAAGGCAAATCAACGCCGAATCGCTCTCTAGAGCGTGGCCTGGATTTGTTGAAAGCTTTTCGCCCGGGTTGTGAGTACCTGACCAATGGAGATTTGAGCGAACGGACCGGCCTCTCCAAGTCGACCGTCAGCCGTCTGACACAAACGCTGGTGCGTTCAGGCTTTCTCGATTACGACCCCATCAGTGGCGCCTACCGACTGGCCCCCTCTCTGCTCAGCCTGGCGCACACCCTGTATCACGGAAGCTCGCTGATACGAGTAGCCGAGCCATTGATGCGCGAAGTCGCCAGACAACTTCAGGTCAACGTCGGCTTGGCCGCTGCCGATGGCGACGAGATGGTCTACCTGGAGTCGATCAGGCTGAGCACGCGCAAATCTCCGCGCAGCGTCGGCACAGGTCAGCGCCTGCCGATAGAGCTGACCGCGCTTGGGCGCGCCTACCTGTCAGCCGAGGATGAGGTTCGTCGTAACTCGCTGCTGCAGCATTTCCAAACGCGGCGCTGCGCCTCCCGCTGGGCAGAGCTGAGCAGGGAGATCGAGGATGCCATGCGCAGCGTCGAGCGCCATGGCTATTGCGCAGCATCCTGGCAACCGCAGGTGGTATCGATAGCCGCGCCTCTCGACCTGCCCTCCTATCGCGCCCACACATTGAATATCAGCCTGTCGACCCGTGAAAGCATCGACAAGGTCATTGCGCGCTATTCGGGGCCGCTGATCGAACTGGCCGCAACCCTCAGGAGCCAGTTGAGCGAGCGAATTGATTCATAGGAGGCCAACCAGCCCTCACCTATCGCTCCTGGCCCGGCACTCAGGATGCGCCTCTTGATTCAAAGCGCCGCGCCACTGCGATGAACCAGTGAACGCCTGGCATGAATATGCAGATCCGCACGATCTGAAACGAAACAATGATGGCAACGCTGTAACCAAGGAACTGCGCGGTCAGCGCCATTTCAGTGACCCCTCCGGGCGCAGCACTCAGCACCATGACCTCCCAGGGAAGCCCTGTCAGGCCGGCGACCGCCACGGCCATCATGCTGGTCAGGAAAAGGAAAAACAGCATGGAGAGGATGATGCAGAGCGTCAGCTTCATCTCCAGAAACAGCTCCCTGGTGAACACCGACCCCAGCCAGGTACCCAGAACGACCTGAGCGATGGCCAACACTAGCGAGGGATAAGGCGCAACGTGCAAGCCACTGCTGGACACCGCAGCGGAAATCAACAGAGCGCCGAAGAAGTACGGGTTCGGCAATCTCAGCCATTTGAACAGCACGGCGCCCGCCAGGGCGGAAACTGCCAGCAGTGCGACACCGCCAATATCGAACACACCGACCGCGTCCAGGGTACGGTCGGCATTTCCCGGCCAGCCATCCACCACATACAGAGCGATGGGAATGATCACCACGACGCTCGCGATTCTGATGGTTTGCGATAGCACAACCACTCCCCGGTCCAGGCCGAACCGTTCAGCGATCACGGCGGCCTCGACCGGGCTGGTGGGTATGGTGCAAAGCAATGCGGTCGAGTAATCGAGACGAGTAAAGCGTTTGAGCAGCAATGAGACGAACAGCGCACAGAGCCCGGTAAGCAGAGCGAGGCCGACGATCTCGGGCCCCATTTCGAGGATGACCACCAAGGCGTCCGGGGTAAATGCCAGACCTACAGTAGAGGCAATGATCATCTGGCCGTAAGGTCGGGTTTTCGCCGAAATAGCCGTCTTCATAACACCGCTCATATACAGCGCAGCCGTCAGCAGCAACGGACCGATCATGTACGGCAACGGCATGCCTATTTCCACAAACACCCGGCCCATTGCAAAACAGAGCCCATATAGCAAAAGCAACCGGACAAGGCCGGAAAGATCCATAGCCATCATGAAACCCTTAACCATCAACCAGCATCATCAGCAATCACCAGAATCGGCGAGAACCACAGCGCCGCTCCAATGAAAGTACAAGCCGGAAAGGAAACGGCCCGGAACGACGAGCCATGGTTGGCTTGCCGTTTCGGGCCACGAAGTACCGAGCACTAAACCCTTACAGCCAGGCGCTCGCACGGGAAGAGCTCGAGCGCCTTATCCGCTGAAACTTCCGGTCCCTGGGAGTCCGCCATCATGCGAGACGCTGGCGGGTGAACCTGCCGCACACGAATTTCAGGGCGGGCAATGCGAAGGAGATCACGGCAACCGCCAGCAGGACCAGCGTCAGCGGGCTGCTGTAGAACACCGAATAATCACCATTGGAAATGACCAACGCCCGACGGAAATTGGTCTCGAGCATTTCCCCCAGCACCAAGGCCAGAATGATGGGCGCGAGGGGGATGTCCAGCTTGCGCAGGACATAACCAAGCACGCCGAAGGCCAGGGTGAGATAGACCGGGAACATCGAGTTCTCGGAGGCGTACGCCCCCATCAGACAGATGGCGGCGACCGTCGCGGCGACCGCCGGGCGTGGAATGTCCGCCACCTTCGCCCAGTACTTCGCCCCCGCCAGGCCAATGAAGATCATCACTGGCACACTGACCCACAGCGCCGCGATGACGGTGTAGGGAATTTCCGGGTTGGTGGTGAACAGCAACGGTCCCGGCTGAATACCATGGATCATCAACGCGCCGATCATGATGGCTGTCGTCGGGGAGCCCGGGATACCCAGCGCCAAGAGCGGTGCTAGTGCGCCGGATACCGCGGCATTGTTGGCCGACTCCGATGCGGCGATCCCCTCGACGCTGCCCTTGCCAAATTGCTCGGGCGTTTTCGAGGTTTTCTTCGAAACGGCGTACGCCACAAAAGAAGCAATGGAAGCACCAGCACCTGGGATCACTCCGATGACGTAGCCAAGAACGGAGCTCCTCAACAGGTTATATTTCAATTTACCGAAGGTTTTTAACGGAACTGCGAGTATCCCTGTCATCGGATGACTTTTCGTCTTGCCGGACGCCCCAGCCTCTACCATGAACAGCACTTCGGAAAGCGCAAACAAGCCCAACAGCACAGGCACCAGGTGGAAGCCTTCGAAGAACTCGGGATTAGGGCTAAAACGTGGGATACCCGTCTGCGTGTCCAGGCCAACAGTTGCCAGCGCAAGACCAATGCCCATTGCGATAGCGCCTTTGGCTGCAGAGCCATTGGAAAGCGTGGAGACCAGACTCAACCCCAGCACTGCAAGCGCGAAATAGGCGGTAGGGCCGAAACTGAGCGCGAATTCGGAAAGCGGAACGGCAGTCACCAGCAACAGGAATGCGCTGATAAAAATACCCAGGCCCGATGAGATGATGGATATGTTCAGCGCAACACCCGCCTTGCCTTGCTGGGTCAGCGGAAAACCGTCCCAGGACGTGGCCACTGCAGCTGCAGTTCCAGGGGAATTGATGAGGATCGCGGAAATCGCCCCACCATATTCGGCAGCCGCATAAAGAGAGATAAGCGTCACGATCGATACCAAAGGATCGAGACTGTAGGTGAAGGGAATCAGCAGTGCGACGCCGAGGCTCGGGCCCAAGCCGGGTAGCGCACCAATCATGTAGCCCAGCAGCGCACCGACAATCAGGCCGACCAGCACCAAGGGGTCGGCGAAGGCCGAAAACCCGATCAGAATATTTTCAAACATGGGGGGTTACCTCAAGAAAAGCTGACGCCGAGAGCCAGGACGAAGACCGCATACAACCCCAGGCTCAAGCCCAGGGAAACGGCAATGATCTGCATTGATCGACGCTCACCCGCGGCAAGCATGGTCAGCGCAGCGAGCAGTGCGACGCCGACCAGGGGCCCAAGCCTGTCCAAATAGGCGCCGATACCTAGCAGTACCAGCACGGCCAACACGACTGACAAGGGGCGACAAGTCGTGACCACTGGGTGTGCCGAGCGCCGCACGCACTTAATCACCCCGACAACTAGCATCAGCGCCACAGCGACTAGGCTTACAGCGGCGATTATCACGGGAAACTCACCGACACCTATTCCATTGGGGTTCATCGGTCCAGGTAGTTGCATGGCATGCCAGCCATACAGCCCAAACACGCCCAACAGAACAACGCCAGCAAGAACATCCAATACGCCCGCAGGGGCTCTGACGACAGACTCAGCCTTGCGCGCCCCCGTCGTCGGTTCCTTAGTTTCTGCTGAGGTCGTAGACGCACTCGATGTGTTCATTTTGTACTTCCTCTCACCGCGAACCGAGATCGCGGATTTTCGCGCCTGCCAGTGGCGCGGTTGTTTTTATTGTGTGGGGTTGTCTACTTCCTGATGCCAACAGGCATATTCCTGTCCAACTTCAGTCGTAGATTCGATAACCGGCAGCTCTCAACCCTTCTCTCGTACTGCGCCCTCACTATGACCCAAGGCGCAGCCCCCCTGAACTGAGAATTTATTTGGCCTAGAGCAGCAGGTTGTTTGTCATGCATCACCGCTGATCCAGCTAAAAAAGTCGCAAGCCCAACAAATACGGCCCCTTAAAGCAGGTACCTGGCGATCTCGCGACTTACGTCGCCCTAAAAGCCCCAACCGCAGCCTGACGATCCCACAGGACATCCCAACGTTTTGTTAGACCAATCGACATGTTTAGTCATTTGAACAGCCGCCAGGTTGATCGAAGAATGCCAAATAGGATGACGGGCGAACTAAACGCTCCATTCACGCCTGCAGTCGCCCAACCGCAATCCGCCTGCCTAGTGCCAGGCAAAACTCGAATCGGTTTATTTAATTACAAGAGATCCAATAATGAGCCAGAACACTCTCATCAACTTTCACCAGGAAAACGGCATTGCCGTCCTGACCCTCAACCGACCAGAAAAACGCAATGCGATGAGCGACGCCATGCGCGCCGAACTGGTTCAGTTGCTGGAGAAGTTGCGTAGCGATCGCAGCGTTCGTGCGCTAATCGTCACTGGCACCGGCAAGGGCTTCTGCGCAGGCGGTGATATTTCCGGCATGAAGGCCCGCATGGAGGCCGATCCGGCCGTCGTTGGCTTCAACGGCTGGGAGCGCCAGCAAGGCGTGCACTATGCCGCCAGCCTGCTGCTCAACCTGCCCATTCCGACCATCGCGGCAGTCAATGGCGCGGCCGCCGGCCTTGGCGCCGATCTCGCCCTGTCCTGCGACTTCGTCGTGGCCGCCCGCCCGGCCACCTTTACCTGGGCTTACATCGCGCGCGGCCTGATCCCCGATGGTGGCGGCCTGTACTTCCTGCCGCGCCGGGTCGGCCTGGCGCGGGCCAAGGCGCTGATCTTCAGTGGCCGCCGAGTCGCCGCCGAAGAAGCGCTGGAGCTAGGTATCGCAGACCGCATCTGTGAGGCCGACGATCTGCTGAGCAGCGCGATGGCCATGGCCGACGAGATGAGCCGTGGTTCGCGCACTGCCACTGCCCTGACCAAGTCCATCATCAACCGCAGCTACGAGATGTCCGAACACCAGGTATTCGCCGAAGGCAGCAAGGCCCAGGGTATCTGCTATACCTCGCAGGAACACCGCGCCTCGGTGCAGGCCTTCCTCGACAGCGCCAAGGAGGCCGGCAAATGAACCAGCTCGATGCCCTGCTCAATCCGAAAAGCGTCGCTGTCATCGGCGCCTCAGCGGACGTCAACAAGACCTCGGGACGCCCGGTTTCCTATCTGCTCAAGCACGGCTTCGAGGGGGCCATATACCCGGTCAACCCGAAAGCTAGCGAGATCCAGGGGCTGCGCTGCTACGCCAGCGTCGAAGAGCTGCCGCAGGCCCCTGACGTCGGCCTAGTGCTGCTCAGCGCCACGCGCAGCATCGATGCCGTGCGCTCGCTGGCCAAGATAGGCTGCAAGGCAGCTGTAGTGCTGGCCAGCGGTTTTGCCGAAGCTGGTGAAGGCGGTCTGGACCTGCAAGAGGAGCTGAAAGCAGCCGCCGGTTCGATGCGCATCCTTGGCCCCAACACCATCGGCCTGGTCAACCTGTCCGCGCGTATCCCGCTGTCCGCTAGTGGCGCTCTGGAGATCAGCGACCTGCCCGCCGGGCATGTGGCAGTGGTTTCGCAGAGCGGCGGCATTCTCGGCGCCCTGCTCTCCCGGGCTGCCGGTCGTGGCATCGGTCTCTCCTCGCTGATTTCCACCAGCAACGAGGTGGATCTGGAAGTCAGCGACTTCATCGACTACCTGGTGGATGACGACAACACCAAGGTCATCGCTCTCTATCTGGAAAGCGTGCGCAACCCGCAACGCTTCCGCGAAGTGGCGCTGCGCGCCCGCGCGGCGGGCAAACCGCTGGTGGTGTTCAAGATCGGCCGCTCCGAAGCCGGCGCCAGCGCCGCCAGCTCCCATACCGGCGCGCTGGCTGGTGAAGACCGCGTCTACGATGCCTTCTTCCGCGAGCTGGGGGTGATCCGTGCCAACACCTTCGACGAGTTCCTCGACATCCCCGCTGTACTGGTCGCCGGGCGTCGCCTCGCTGGCCGCCGTGTTGCCATCCTGACCTCCACCGGCGGCGCTGGCACGCTGATCGCCGACAGCCTGGGTATGAACCATTTCGACACCCCGGCCCCGGATGCCACCACAGCCGAGAAGCTGCGCGCCCTGCAGGGCGACACCCCCACCGCACTCGACCGCAACCCGATCGACGTAACCCTGGCCGGCCTGCAACCCGACCTGCTGCGCCAGGCGATCCGCACCCTGCTGGCCAGCGACAGCTACGACGCGCTGGTGGTGATCATCGGCTCCTCCGGCCTGGCCATGCCGGATCTGGTGGTCAACGCCATCCAGGACTGCCTGGATACCAACGACAAGCCCGTACTGGCCTACGTCAGCCCTTATGCACCCGATACGCTCAAGCGCCTGAATAGCGCCGGCATTCCGGGCTTCAGCTCGCCGGAAAGCTGCAGCGCCGTGCTCGGCGCGCTGGATCTTATCGCCCAGCCGCTGCCCGACCTGGCAGCCGCGCCGCGCATCCAGTTGCCGGCGATGGTCGAGCAGGCCGAAGGCTCGCTCGATGAGGCCGCCGCCAAGGCGCTGTTCAGCCAGGTAGGGCTGCGCGTGCCGCAGAGCCGCGTGGTCGCCAGCCGTGAAGAAGCCGTGCAGGCCGCTCGCGAACTGGAACATCCGGTGGTGCTCAAGGTGCTGGACGCCAAGCTGCTGCACAAGAGCGATATCGGCGGCGTGGCCCTGCACCAGACTGCAGATACCATCGGCGCACGCTTCGACAAGATGGTCACGGAAGTGGCCGGCCACGTCGGCTATCGCCCGGATCGCTTCCTCGTCGAAGCCATGGTTGCTGGCGGTCACGAGCTGATCCTCGGCGCCAACCGCGACGCCCTGGGCACCACCATTCTGCTCGGTGCCGGCGGCGTCACCGCCGAGCTGTACAAGGACACCGCGCTGCGCATGCTGCCCGAACAGGGTGGCCTGACCCTGGAGCAGGCTCACTCGATGATGCAGCAGTTGATCACCTGGCCATTGCTCGACGGCTATCGCGGTTCCAAGCGCCGTGATACCGAAGCACTGGCCCAGGCCATCGTCAATTT
The DNA here is from genome assembly GCF_017167985.1 of Ectopseudomonas toyotomiensis. Lineage (NCBI taxonomy): Bacteria > Pseudomonadati > Pseudomonadota > Gammaproteobacteria > Pseudomonadales > Pseudomonadaceae > Ectopseudomonas > Ectopseudomonas toyotomiensis. Next base: position 5,213,762 of record NZ_CP070505.1, read on the forward strand.
CTCCGCCCTGGTCGCCGCCTTTGGCGAACGCCTGGTGACGTCTGAAATCAACCCGTTGTTCGTCCTGCCCGAAGGCCAGGGCGTAGTCGCGGCCGACGCCGTACTGGTGCTGGAGCAGGTCGACGAAGAAGTCAGCGGAGAACGCCGTTATGGCTGAAGCCCTGAACAACGGCCAGGTTCACCTGGCCTACGAGGGCGAGATCGCCGTGATCACCCTCGACAACCCACCGGTCAACAGCAGCACCGATGCAGTCAGACGAGGCATTCTCCACGCCCTGGCGAGCCTGGATAGGACGCGGGCCCGTGCGGTGCTGTTGACCGGTGCCGGACGCAACCTGATGGCCGGCGCCGACCTGCGCGAGCTGGAGAACGAGCCCACCGAGCCCACCCTGCCCCAGGTGACGGCGGCCCTGGAAGCCTGCCCCCTGCCGGTGATCGCGCTGGTCAAGGGCCATACCCTGGGCGGCGGCCTGGAACTGGCACTGGCCTGCGATGCCCGCCTGGCCACGGCCAATGCCCACCTGGGCCTGCCGGAAGTCACGGTGGGCATCATCCCCGGTGCAGGCGGCACCCAGCGTCTGCCTCGCGCTGTCGGCATGAGCACGGCGCTGGACATGATCGTCAGCGGCAAACCAATCAAGGCCGCCAAGGCCCTGGAACTGGGCCTGGTGGATCATCTGCTGAGCGCCAGCGACGAAGCCGAACAACATGCCGAAGCGCTGGCCTTTGCCCGCCAATATCAGGGCGGCAAACGACCACTGAGCGCGCGCCCCGTGGCCGCCGAGGACAAGGCCGCCCTGCGCACGCGAGCCCAGAAACTGATCACCGCCGCGCGCGGTCTGCCGGCGGCAGCGGTTGCCGCCGAGGTGGTTCTGGCCGCCGATGAGATGAGCTTCTCGCAGGCCATCGGCAAAGAACGCGCGGCCTTTCTCGCCCTGCGTGGCAGCCAGCCGGCCCAGGCCCTGCGCTACCTGTTCTTCGCCGAACGCGCCGAGCCCTATGTCCCGGCGCAACCGACAGAAGCACGGGTACTGGAACGGGTCGCGGTCATCGGTGCCGGCACCATGGGCAGCGGTATCGCCCTGTGCGCGCTGCAGGCCGGCTGCACGGTGGATCTGCTCGAACTCAATGCGCAAGCACTCGCCGCAGGCGTCAAGCGCATCGAAGACGAGCTGGCGCGCGACGTCGAGCGCCAACGTCTGAGCGCCGACAAGCACGATGCCATCCTCGCTCGCCTCACGGCTAGTCAGGACATCCAGTCCGTCGCCAAGGCCGACCTGGTGATCGAAGCGATCATCGAAGACATGGCGGCCAAGCAGGCGCTGTTCCAGCAACTCGCCGCACAGGTGAGCCGCGACACCCTGCTGGCGACCAACACCTCCTACCTCGACATCGACGCGATCGCCGAAGGCATTCCTCACCCCGAGCGCGTACTCGGCCTGCATTTCTTCAGCCCGGCACACCGCATGGCCCTGCTGGAAGTGGTGCGCGGCCGTTCGACCGGCGAGCAAGCACTGTGCACGGCGCTGAAATTCGCCGAGCGCCTGAAGAAGAAAGCCATCGTCGTCGGCAACGCCTGGGGCTTCGTCGGTAACCGTCTGTACGCCGCCTATCGCCGTCAGTGCGAGTTCATGCTCGAAGAAGGCGCCAGCCCCGAGCAGATCGACGCGGCTCTGGAGCAATACGGTTTCGCCATGGGCCCGTTCAAGGTGGCCGACATGTCGGGCCTGGACATCGCCTGGCGGATGCGCCAGCAGACCGTCGCCACACGCCACCTGCGCCGCTACGTCGGTATCCCCGATCTGCTCTGCGAAGCTGGTCGCCTCGGCCGCAAGACGGCCAAGGGCTACTACCGCTATGGCGAGGACAACAAGCCCCAGAGCGACAGCGCGGTCGCCGAGCTCATCGCCGGCTATCGCCTTGAACAAGGCATCGCAGCCAAAGCCTTCAGTGATCAGGAAATCCAGCAGCGCGCCGTGCTGGCACTGATCAACGAAGCCCTGCTACTGCTCGCGCAAGGGGTCTGCCAGCGCCCGGAGGACATCGATATCGCCCTCGTCCACGGCTACGGTTTCCCGCGCTGGCGCGGCGGGCCGGTGTTCATTGCCCGCAGCATGGGTTCGAGTGAGTTGAATGACGCCCTGGATGGCTTCGTCGAAGCCTCCGGCAAAGGCCAGGAGCGCGGCGATGCGGCCCTCCTGGGAGCTGGCACCAAGCCAGATAAGGAGTGAGGAAAATGTCAGAAGCCTATATCTGCGATGCGATTCGCACGCCATTCGGCCGTTTCAATGGCGCGCTGGCCTCGGTTCGCACCGATGACCTGGCCGCCCTGCCCATCGCCGAGCTGATGGCGCGCAACCCGAGCTTGGACTGGAGCATGATTGATGACGTGATCTACGGCTGCGCCAATCAGGCCGGCGAAGACAACCGCAACGTCGCGCGCATGGCCGCGCTGCTGGCGGGCCTGCCGATCTCGGTGCCCGGGGTCACCCTCAACCGCCTGTGCGGCTCCGGCCTCGACGCGGTGGGCAGCGCCGCCCGTGCCCTGCGCTGCGGCGAGGCGCAGTTGATGATCGCCGGCGGCGTCGAAAGCATGAGCCGCTCCCCTTATGTGATGGCCAAGGCGGAGCAGGCCTTTGCCCGCAGCCAGCAACTGGAAGACACCACCATCGGCTGGCGCCTGGTGAACCCGAAGATGAAGGCGCTGTATGGCGTCGACGCCCTGACCCTGACCGCCGAGAACGTGGCCGAGGAAGAAGGCGTATCGCGTGTCGATCAGGACGCCTTTGCCCTGCGTAGCCAGCAGCGCTGGCAACAGGCTCATGAGGCGGGCTTTTTCGCCAAGGAAATCATGCCGGTGACCATCACCCAACCGCGCAAGCCGGACCGCATCGTCAGCCAGGACGAGCACCCGCGCCCGGACAGCACGCTCGACGCGCTCAGCGGCCTGAAGGGCGTGGTCAAGGCCGATGGCACGGTGACCGCCGGCAACTCCTCGGGCATCAACGATGGCGCCTGTGCGCTGCTGATGGCCAATGGCGCAGCCGTCGACAGACACGGCCTCAAGCCACGCGCCCGGGTCGTGGCCATGGCCACTGCCGGTGTCGCCCCGCGCCTGATGGGCATGGGCCCGGTACCGGCGGTGGAAAAGGTCATGCGCCTGAGCGGCCTGAGCATCGGGCAAATGGACGTGATCGAGTTCAACGAGGCTTTCGCCTCACAGGCCATCGCCGTGTGCCGCCGCCTGGGATTGCAAGACGACGATCCGCGCGTGAACCCCAACGGTGGCGCCATCGCCATCGGGCACCCACTGGGCGCTTCCGGGGCGCGGCTAGTCACCACCGCGCTGAACCAGTTGGAGCGCCAGCAGGGCCGTTACGCGCTGTGCAGCATGTGCGTCGGAGTTGGCCAGGGCGTGGCACTGATCATCGAGCGGGTTTGAAACCGCCGGTAATTCTCATTAGTCCGGCTGCCAGAGGCTGTTGCAGCCGGACACGGTGTTCCATCTAGCATCAGGACATGCTTATGAACCACTTCTTCGAGTCCTCAATCAAGCCACGCTTCAGTGAGACGGACATGCGTGGCCATATCAACAACACCGTAATTCCCATCTGGCTGGCAGACGGCAGAGCAGCATTGTTGCGCGAGAAGCTCGGCTCAACGCTAACGACTATGGTCGTGAACCTGAACGTGGACTTTAAAAACGAGCTTCACTGGGGGTCGATAGTCACCGCCCGCACGGCAGTTGAAAAGATCGGCAACAGCTCGATCTGTTTCGTGCAACAACTCTGGCAGAACGGCCAGAAATGCGTAGAGGCCCGAACCACGATAGTTGTCCTAGATGCTCAATCACGAAAGCCGACCACCGTACCAAACGCAGATAGAGACCTTCTTAGTCCTTATGTGATGAATGCCGAACACTTAACGAGTGCGATCCCATCCCCATAGACGTTTCAACAGGGCTTTAACTTCAAATCTTACCGGACGACTCTGCGCCGCGTCGAGCGCGATACCGGGCGTAGCACCAGTGGCTGCACCTGCTCCGGTACCTGCGACGGGCGCTGCAAGCATCAAGGGCAGCAGACTTTTTGAGTTACCTCTCTTCGATACCTCGCAATATGACGCGCTAGGGGCGTACCTGAAGTGGGGCGGCAAAAACTGTAGACACTACAGCCGTATGAAATGGCACCCGGGTCACCTGGGACAACCTTAGCACCTGGCACATTCCTGTCTCTGACTATCATAGGATGCGCCGTAAAATGTTCCGAACGACCGCGAGGTGGGGAACCATCACGTTAATGGGTTCGTATCTGCGCAGTTTTTGGCCAGCAACTCAGGCACTCTGGATGCCGTTACCTGGTAACGCTCTTCGCCTCAAAAAACAGGGGTTCTTGCCCCCTCAAAATCAAGAAAAATAGACGGTTTCCACCCGGCCGCTGCGCTGGGTGGAGCCTCCGCGATTTTTCCTGATTTTTTCACGACCGCCTTAGTCGCCCTAGTCGGCAGAGGTTCATGCGCAGCGCAAGCGCAGAACCCTGAAGACGAAGGAGCGAAAGCCATGAGCGAACACATCAGGATCTACGTTGCCGACCTGGCCGCCTACAACGCCGGTCACCTGCATGGCGTCTGGATCGACGCCACCCTGGACCTGGACGACATCCAGGCGCAGGTCAGCACTATGTTGGCGGCCTCGCCGGTCGAGGGTGCGGAGGAGTATGCCATCCACGATTTCGAGGGCTTCGACGGCTACCGCATCGGCGAATACGAGGGTCTCGAAAGAGCCCACGAGATCGCCTGCTTTATCGAGGAATACCCCGAGTTCGGCGGCGCCCTGGGCGTGCAGCTGTTCGAGCGCACCACGCGGCGCACGCGCCTGACCTGGGCTGGCAAGGTGCTCCTGGAAGAAGCCCGCCGGATACTCGCCGTGGTCGACCAGGCCAAGGCCAGCGTCAAGAGTGCGGCTGCCGGGTATCGCGGGCGTATTCGCGTCGCACTGTCCGACGGCATACCCCAGGCACGCCTGGCCGCCCTACTCGCCCAGTGCCGCGAGGAAGAACCGGAGGTCGAGATCTGCCTGTCGGAGGTTACCTTCAGCGAACAGGTCAGAGGCCTGAACGATGACCTGTACGACATCGGGCTCGCTCAGTCGGACGAGGTTGGCGATGGGCTGATGGCCGAACCGGTCTGGTTTGATCCCTTGGTGGTGGCGGTGCCTGCCCGCCATCCACTACTCACCTACCGACGTGTACCGCTCGACGAGGTAGTGCGCTATCCGCTGGTGCTCTGCGATCCGCAGGTCTGCGAAGGCTTCTGGCAGCAGCTGCAGCGAGTGCTGGGCGCTGTCGATACGCGGCTGACCATCGCCGACCGCGTGCCCACCCTAGACCTGATGATGGCGCTGGTGGCAGCGGGCTACGGCCTGGGCTTCTCCAGCCTGGCGCGCATCACCGAACTCAACAACCCGGACGTCGTGGCCCGGCCGCTGGGCGGCTGCCCCGCGATGCTGACCACCTACCTGATTCGGCGCCAAGGCGAACCGGCCGAGCAACTGGCGCGGTTTATCGGGCGGGTGAGTCCGGCGGAAAGCCAGGCATTGCTGCCGGATCACGCATCACAGAAGGAAATCGCTTGATGAAGAAGATATCGTTGCTACTGGCTGTCCCGCTGCTGAGTGCGTGTGACAAGCCGATGCCGTTTGAGTCTGCTGAAGCGCTTGCAGAGAATCCCGAGCGCCTTGAGGACTTGCGACTACAGTGCCGGGCAGATCGAGCGAAGCTGGGTGAGGCACAATGCAACGCGGTTGGCGACGCCCAGCGCATACGCTTTATGGGCAAAGGCACACCCTACACTCCGCACCCCGTCAAATTCTTCCACTCAAACACTGAAGATGGACGCTAGGGGCGGCGCCGGTGAAATGGCCACTTTTAATCTAAAGAATCAAATGTGCTATATTTTGATCTACAGATTAAATCGAGGGTTCCCCATGACAGCTGTCGCCATCCAAGCTCAGGACTTCTCGAAAAGCCAATGCGCAGCCGGCCTGCGTGCCGCGCTGAACATCTTGGACAAGTGGAAGGCCTCCTGCGAGCAGGCCTGCCGGGTGCTGCGGATTTCCCGCAGCACCTACACCCGCGCCAGCCAGAAGGATTCGGCGTGGGCGGTGAGCCTGGACTCCGACCAGATGCAGCGCATCAGTCTTGTGTTGAACATCCACGCGGCACTGCGTCTGGTGTTCGACAACCCCGAGAACGTCTACGGCTTCCCCACGATGGAGAACCGCAACGAGTTCTTCAACGGCCGCGCGCCGCTCGATATCATGGCGCAGGGCGACATGATATCGCTGTACGAGACGTTCCGGCGGATCGACGCGCTGCGAGGCGCCCAGTGGTAATGCCCGGCGACCTTCCGCGCTTGGAAGGTGAGAGCCTGCAGGCCTACCGCCTGGTCAACTCCAAGTTTCCGCCCATCGCCCTGTTCGACGATGTCGCCGACGCCGAGGACTTCGAAGCCCTCTATCAGATCCAGGCGCTTTCCAATCCACGGTTGCAGAACGAGATTGGCCGCCTGGAGCTGATTCCGCGCGACCAGATTCCGTTCGGTATCTCCGGCTGCTCGTATGCGACAGCGCCCTTCACCCACGTCAACCCCACCGGCTCGCGCTTCAGCAACGGCAGCTTCGGCGTGCTCTACCTGGCCGACAGAATGGACACAGCGATTGCCGAGGTGCGCCATCACCAGGAACACTACTGGTCGAATGTGCCAGGGCTTAACTATGAGCGTTTCGTCTTCAGAGGGCTGACTGCCAGTTTCAGCGACTGCGGGATGAGGGACACCACCGCACTGCCGCTTTCAGACCCCATCTATGCGCCGGACAACTACGCACACTCGAATCGATTGGGAAGCGAAGTGAAACAAGCGGGTCACCCAGGCCTGCGCTACAACTCGGTCCGCGCTCCGGGCCACATCTGCTGGGCGCTGATGACGCCGCGACCTGTTACCTCGATCATCCAGGCCACCCACTTCGAGATGATCTGGTGTGGGCAGATCATCAGCGTCAACCGCATTACAACCCTGATTGCCGAATAACTCAGCCCCCTGATTGAAACACCACCCGAAGTGAAATCCTTCACTCTGTTTCAAGGCCAAAGACAGAAGGCACCCGCGGTTGCTGCATGTGCCTGGTGCTCATGAGGAGCAGAATCAGGATATTGCCATCTTCGCCGTCAAATTCTGCTGCATAAAGTCCAAGAACCTGCGCTGGAACAGCATCGTGTGCTCATGGGCGGCGTTCTCGGCCGCGTCGGCATCACGGGCGGCGATCGCCTCGACGATCTCTTCATGGTCACGGCCCAGGCCGGACGAGCTGGCGGTGCTGACGATGAAGTCGAAATGCAGGTGCAGCAGGCGCTGCCCCTCCCCCAATAGCCGCTCGTAGTAGCTGGTCAGATAGGGGTTTCTGCCAGCCCGGGCGATCTCCAGATGAAGGGTCTTGTTCAACTCGGTCATAGCCTGGAAGTCACCCTTGGAAATCGACGCCATATAGGCATCCTCGGCGGCACGGATGCGTTGCATGTCGTCATCTGTGCGCTGCAACGCCGCGAGCCGGGTAACCGCACGCTGGATCAGGTCGAGCGCGGCGACGTAGTTGGGAAACTCCTCGATCTCGAACGGCGTGACCAGGGTGGTGCGGTTTGGCAGGATGGTCACCAGCCCCTCGGTGATCAGGCGCGCCAGAGCGTCGCGCACCGGCGAGCGGGACAGGCCGAACTGGGCTGCCAGCGACACTTCATCCAACGGCGAACCGGGCTTGAGCTTCAGGGTGAGAATCTGCTTGCGCAGCTCTTCGTAGATATAGCGTCCGCCATGCCGGCGCCCGTTGCCTTCCGGTTCTACTGCATCGTTGCTCATCGGTGGTTCCTGCCATTGCCTGGTGCCCGGCTGCGCAGCGGGCGAATGCCACCAAGAGTAACGCAACGCTCAGTCGCCAGACCATTGGTCTGGCGCAACAGCCGAGCCGCTATGCGTCACATCTTGAACTGGCCGACCAGGCGATGTAGTCCGCCAGTCAACTCGGCCACCTCGTCGCTGGCGCGCACCATGTCGTCGACAGATACGCGAGTCGCACCGCTCAGGGTGCGGATCTCACGGGTGTTGCGCTCCACGCTCTCGACCACGGCGGCCTGTTGCTCGGCCGCTGCGGCGATCTGCAGGTTGTGCTGGACGATCACCGACATGCCCTCGGTGATATCGGCGAAGGCCTCGGCGGCGAGCCGCGCCTGGTGCACCACCTCGCCGGCTCTGTCGTGGGTGCAGCGGATGCGCCGAACGGCGTTGCCCACCTCGCGCTGTAGGCGCTCGATGGTGCCGTCGATCTCCCCCGTCAACCCCTGGGAATGCGTGGCTAGGCTGCGCACCTGGTCGGCGACCACAGCGAAGCCGCGGCCCTGCTCGCCGGCCCGCGCCGCCTCGATGGCAGCGTTGAGCGCCAGCAGGTTGGTCTGCTGCGAGACGCTGCGAATCATCTCCACCACCCGGGCGATCTCCTGGCTCTCGCGTTCGACCGCAACGATCGTCGTGATCGACTCGTCAAGTTCTGCAAACAGCGCATCAATGCTGCCCATGACCCGATTGATCTTCGCCCCGCCATCCTTACAGTTAGCGCTGGCGTGGCTGGCGCGATCCGAGGTGGAGTGCGAACTGCGGCTGATTTCCTGCACGCTGCCCACCAGCTCGACCATGGCCGTGGAGATCAGCTCCAGCTCGCTGGCCTGGCGGGTCGCGGCGAGCTGCGAGTGGCTCGCCGTGGCGCTGACCTGCGTGGCCTTGCCGTGGGTGGCGTCGGAAAACTGCACCACCTCGACGATCAGCGCCCGCATACGCTCGCGCATGATGTTGAAATCGCCGGCCAGGTCGCCAAGCTCGTCGCGCGCGCAGGCACGGATACTGTGGCGCAGGTCGCCGTCGGCCAGGCGGCAGGTGGCATCGGTGATCAGGCGGATCGAGCCGCGCACCGACAGGTAGAAGCCGACAAACAGGTAGATCAGGCAGGCGATCACCAGCAGCAGCGCGGCGCCCCAGCCCAACAGCGTGCGCTCGCGGGCGGCGATGCGCGCCGTGAGAATCGCCGCCGTGTCGTCCAGCAGCAGCTGCGTCGCGCTGTCCAAGCGGTCGATCAGCGGCGCGTAGGCCTGCCAGCGCTCGGCCCACAGCGCGGTCGAGTCCTCGTCGTAGTAGGCACTGGCGGCGTAGCCGGCGATGATCGTCTGCTGGTAGAGATCGCGCGCCTGCGCGGCGGCTTCGCCGATAAGCGCGCGGGCCTGCTCGGCGCCGGCGGGCACCTGGGCGAAGGGCTCCAGGTCGCCGGCCTGGCCGAGGATGCTGGTGCGCGAGGCGGACTCCAGGTAGCCGTAGGCGGTGACGTAGCTGGCGAAGGCACGGGTCTGGTACAGCGCCTGATACAGCGGCAGCGCCGTGCCGAGTAACAGCTCGACGGCCCGGCCGACCTCGGCGTCGCGATCCTGGCTCAGGTGCGTGTCGCGGGCGATGCGCCTGAGCCGCGCGGCATGCTCCGGGCGGCCTTGCAGCAGCTCGGCGTAGAGGATGCCGACCGGCAGATCGCCCCGCACCTTGGCCTGGGACGCCAAGGCATTTTCATCGACCCGGTAGGCGGCCAAGGACGTGTCTTCCAGCCTGGCGTTCAACGCCCGCGCCACTAGCATCAGATGTTGCTGCTGCTCGTTAATGACGGCGGCTAGCTCGCTGCTCTCCCGCGCCTGGCCAACCAGTTGCAGGCCGACCAGGCCCAGCGATGAGCTATACAAGGGCAGGTATTGCTCGATAACCGCGAGCCCCTGCAACTCGTCGCGGGCGTCCTGCAGCTCGCGGTACAGACCGCCGAGCTTGTCCAGCGCCAGCCAACAGAACGGCAGCATGAACACCGCGAGGATGATGGCGAACTTCTGCAGATAACGGGCGCGGTTCATCAGCGCCAGCACGGGTTTGAACATGGCGGTTCCTCGAATTTCGGCAAAGGTGGCGTCGCTGCTAGCGGATCGAGACGCCCTTAGTCAGGTTCTGCTTCATGAATTCCAGGAAGCGATCACGGAACAGGACGGTGTGCTCGTGGGAGGCCTGCTCGGCTAGATCCGCCTGACGGTTGGCGATGGCCTCGATAATGCTGTCGTGGTCTTGGTCGGCACCGCTTAAGCCCTGCGAGCTGACGATGAAATCGAAGTGCAGGTGCAGCAGGCGCTGGCCCTCGCCCAGCAATTTCTCGTAGTAGCAGGTGAAATAGGGATTGTGCCCTGCCCTGGCGATCTCCATATGGAAGGCCTTGTTCAGTTCGGACATGGCCTCGAAGCTGCCCTGCCCCAACGCCGCGACATAGGCGACATTGGCCTTGCGGATGCGCTGCAGATCCTGCTCGGTGCGGTTGATCGCGGCGAGCCGAGTCACCGCGCGCTGGGTCAGGTCCAGCGCGGCGATGTAGTTGGGAAACTCCTCGATCTCGAAGGGCGTCACCAGCATGGTGCGATTGGGCAGGATGGTCACCAGCCCCTCGCTGATCAGCCGCGCCAAGGCATCACGTACCGGTGAACGGGACACGCCGAACTGCGCCGCCAGCGATACCTCGTCCAACTGTGCGCCGGGCTTGAGTTGCAGCGTGAGAATCTGCCTGCGCAGCGCCTCGTAGATATAGCGACCGCCGTGTCGCTTGGCACTACCTTCCGCCTTGATCTCGACTACGCCCATGGCATCGCTCCCGCTGGTTCGGACGGGCCGGCTGGCCCGCCCATGTTCGCCATCTACTGAGGAAACGCCGGGCCCCAGGTGTCGCTGAGCATGAAACCTGCGGCCAGGGGATCGTCTGGATCCACCCCCAGTTGCTGGATGCCGTAGATCCAGGCGCGTCCGGTGACCCGCGGCAGCACTGCCGGTCGGCCACCGACTTCGCTACGCCCCAGCAACTCCACCTGGAACTCGCCGCCGATGGTGGAGCGCGACACCAGTTTGTCTCCTACTTCGGCCAGGCCACGTGCCGCCAGGGTGGCCAGGTTCGCCGAACTGCCGGTTCCACAGGGCGAACGATCGACGCGACCCGGCGGCAAGGTGGTGCAGGTCTGATAGGTGCGGCCATCCAAGCGGTTGCGGAACATCACGTAGGCCACGTCGTTGAGCGCGGCGAACAGCGGGTGCTGGACGCTAACCTGGCGGTTGATCAGTTCCTTCAGCGCTACGCCGGCCGCGGCCAGCTCGCGGGCGTTCTCCGGGGCGATACTCAACCCGACCTGCTCCACGTCGACCAGGGCGTAGTACACGCCACCGAAGGCTATGTCGGCCTTGATGGTGCCGAACGCCTCGGTGTCGATGGCCACGTCCAGGTGCTCGACGAACGACGGCACCATGTCCAGCGACACACCCAAGCAGCGCCCGTCCGCGCAACGCGCACGGGCGGTCACCAGGCCAGCCGGGGTGTCCAGCACGACTGTGGTTACCGGCTCCCGCATCGGCACCATGCCCAACTCCAGCAGGGTGGTGACCACACAGATGCAGTTGCTGCCGGACATCGGGTGGGCCTTGTCGGCCTGCAACACGATGAAGCCGGCCTGGGCTTCCGGCCGGGTCGGCGGCAGCAGCAGATTCACCGACATCTGCAGGCAGCCGCGCGGCTCCAGCATCACCAGGCGGCGCAGGCTGTCGTCCACCTCGTTGAGGTGGTTCATCTTGTCCAACATGGTCTCGCCGGGGATGCCGATGACGCCACCGGTGATGACCTTGCCGATCTCACCTTCGCAGTGCACGTCCACCAGTTGCAGCGTTTTTTTCCAACGCATGGTGAATACCTCACTTGATGTACCAGGACCAGGCCTGCTCGCTGTCATAGCGGGTGATCTGCTTGGTTTCCAGGTAGTTGTTCAGGCCCCACTCGCCCAGCTCGCGGCCGATACCACTCTGCTTATAGCCGCCCCACGGCGCCTCGGTGAAGGTCGGCTGCGAGCAGTTGATCCAGACGATACCAGCGCGCAGCTTGCGCGCGACGCGCTCGGCGCGCGGCAGGTCCTTGGACATCACCGCGGCAGCCAGGCCGAAGCGCGAGTCGTTGGCCGAGCGCAGCGCCTCCGCTTCGTCGTCGAACGGACGGATGCACACCACCGGACCGAAGATCTCCTCGTTCCAAATCCAGCTGTCCTCCGGTACGTCGGCGAAGATGGTCGGCTGCACGTAGAAGCCCTTGGCGAAACCGTCCGGGCGCTCGCCACCGTAGACCAGCTTGGCGCCCTCCTCGCGACCACGCACGATGGCTTCGCGCACCTTGTCGTACTGGCTCTTGTTGACCAGCGGACCGAGCAGCACGTCCTCCTCCATCCCGTTGCCGATGCGCACTTTCTCGGCTTCCTGCTTCAGGCGCTGAAGCAGTGGCGCGTACAGCTCGCGTTGCACCAGCACGCGCGAGGTGGCGGAGCAGACCTGGCCCTGGTTCCAGAAGATGCCGAACATGATCCACTCGACGGCGGCCTCGACATCGCTGTCGGCGAAGATGATAAACGGCGACTTGCCGCCCAGCTCCAGGCTGATGTTTTTGATGTCCTTGGCGGCGGCCTGCATGATCCGGCTGCCGGTCGGCACGCTGCCAGTGAAGGCCAGCTTGTCGATACCGGGGTGCTCGGCCAGCGGCGCGCCGGCCTCTGGGCCCAGACCAGTGACCACGTTCAGCACGCCGGCCGGCAGCCCGGCCTTGTGGGCGATACGCGCCAGCTCCAAGGCGGTCAGCGGGGTCAGCTCGGAAGGCTTGAGCACCATGCTGCAACCGGCCGCCAGAGCTGGAGCGACCTTCCAGGCAGCCATCAACATCGGGAAGTTCCACGGAATGATGGCGCCGGCGACGCCAACCGGTTCCTTACGCGCCACCGAGCTGAATCGCTCGTCGGCCAGCGCCACCGGCTGTTCGCTATGACCGTCGAGGTCTTCGGCGAGATCGGCATAGAAGTCGAAGCAGCCGGCGGTGTCGCCGATATCCCACAGCGCTTCGGGCAACGGTTTGCCGTTATCGCGTACCTCCAGCTCGGCCAGCTCCTGCTGACGGTCGCGGATGCCCTGGGCAATGCGCCGCAGCACGGCGGCGCGCGCCGCGCCGCTCATGGCCGGCCAGGGGCCTTCGTCGAAAGCCTGACGGGCGGCCTTGACGGCCAGGTCGACGTCCTCCGCGGTGGCGGCGGCGACCGCGGCCAGCAGCTCTTCGGTGCTCGGGTCGATGGTCTCGAAGATGCCGCCTTTTACCGGTGGTACCCATTGGCCGTTGATATAGAGCTGGTCGTAAGTGTTCATGCGAATCCTCCAATAAGGGCAAAGCGCTTGGCGCTGAATGGGGTCAGGTTCTGGGCAGTGGATCGCCCCGCTGCCAGGTCGGCGATCAGCCGTCCGGTGGTGGCTCCGAGGGTAAGGCCCAGTTGGCCGTGGCCGAACGCCATGAGTACGTTGGCCAGACGCGGCGAACGGTCGATGACCGGTTTGGTATCCGGCAGGAACGGGCGATAGCCCACACCGTATTCAAGCCCCGCGGTCTTGAGCTGCGGCAGGATGCGCCGGGCTTTTTCCAGGATGATGTCGGCGCGCTTGAAGTTCGGGTCGGCGCCCTCGCCGGCAAACTCGATGGTGCCGCCGATCTGCAGGCCGCGGGTCATCGGGGCGAAACAGAAACCGCCGTCGGCATAGATCACCGAGTGACGGATCTCGACGCCGGGATCGGGCAGTACCACCTGGTATCCGGCGATGCCGGCCAGCGGGATATCCACCCCCAGTTGCGCGAAGAACTCGCGCGAGCCGGTGCCGGCGGCGACCACCACATGCTCGGCCGGCAGGCGCATGCCGCTGGCCAGGGTCACGCCGGTGGCGCGGTCGGCCACGCTGTCGATACGCTTGGCGTGCTCGCGCACGCGCACACCGCCCTGGTCGATAAAGCTCTGCGTCAGCGCGGCGATGAAGCCTTCGGTATCGCTGACCGCGCGCCAGTCGGGGAAGAGCAGGCCATGCTGGAACTTGCCGGCCAGGCTCGGCTCCAGCTCGGCGATGGCGCCAGCGTCCAGCTCTTCTGAGGCAAAGCCCAGCGATTTGCGCAGCTCCAGGTGTGGGCGTTCATGGGCCACACCGGCCGGCGAGTCGAACACCTCGATGATCGGCCGGTCGCCCAGCAGGGTCTTGTCCACGCAGGCGTCGAGCAGCGGCGCGTAGTCGTCGTAGACCTTCTCGGTCAAGGTGGTCATGGCCTGGGCGATTTCGACAATCTTCGCGTGGCGGGCATTGGTCACGAAGCGCAGGAACCACGGCAGGATGCCCGGCAGTGCGCTCGGGCGCAGGGCCAGCGGGCCCTTCTGATCCAGCAGCCAGCCTGGGATCTTTTTCAGGATGCCGGGCTTGGACAGCGGGATGACCTCGCTGACGGCCATCTGCCCGCAACTCCACTTGGCCGTGCTGTCGCCCGGTGCTGCCGGGTCGACCAGGGTCACCCGATAACCTTCGCGCTGCAGGTACAGCGCGCAACAGACGCCGACGATGCCGCCCCCGATGACGACGGCCTGTTCAGGGTTTGCAGCGGGTAAAGAGTTCATAGGACGCTCACTTGGGTAACCGATGGGTGACGAATTCATCGCAGATAGAACCAGTACAGCAGGGTTGCTCATCATCAACCCGGCAGACGCTGTCGGAATGCAGACAGCGCCGGAAAATACTCGGTGTCCAACAGTGCGCAACACCGCCACAACCAGCCACGTGCTGCGCCATTGGGCCTGCCGACCCGCGAGGGCCGGCAGGCTCGAGCATCAGCGTTGCGAAGCCTCGAAGACGCGGCGGAACTCGGCCTTTTCGTCATCGGTCAGCGGCAGCAGCGGCGCACGGGCATTGCCGGCCTTGAAGCCGGCCAGTTCGGCGCCGTACTTGACCTTCTGCACGAACTTGCCGCTTTCCAGGTTGGCCATGATCGGGAACAGGTTGCGCATCACGTCCTGGGCACCGGCCAGGTCGCCGGCGGTGAACTTGTTGTAGAAGTCCACCACCTTCTCCGGGAAGATGTTGGCCGGGCCGCAGATCCAGCTGGTGGCGCCCCAGATGAAGAAGTCCAGCGCCTGGTCGTCGGAACCGCAGGACAGCTGGATCTTGCCCTTGTAGTTCTCGCCGATCTCGATGGCGCGCAGCAGGTTGCCGCTGCTTTCCTTGATGCCAATCACGCGCGGATGATCCTTGAGCGCCTCGATCACGCCCATGCCCACCTCGACGTTGGTACGCACCGGGTAGTTGTAGAGCACCACGTTGATCTGCGGGAAGGCTTCGAGGATGGCGTGGTAGTGGCTGAGCAACTCTTCCTGCGACGGCAGCGCGTAGTACGGCGGTGCGATCAGCAGGTTGGTGTAGCCGGCGTCGACGGTCTGCTGCACCTGTTCCAGGACTTCACGGGTGCAGGAACCGTTAGCCCCGGCAATAAGGGTGCCACGGTCGCCGACCACTTCCTTGACGGTGGCCAGGATCTGGCGGCGCTCCTCGTTGGTCAGTGCGTAGTACTCGCCGGTCGAACCGAGCGGGACGAAGCCGCTGACGCCGGCCTTGAGCTGGTGTTCGAGGATCGAGGCGAGGATCTCGTGATCGACGGCGCCGTTCTTGTCGAAGGGGGTGACGATGGCGGGCAGGATGCCTTTCAGTTGCATGGTGATATCTCCGGTAGAGCTAGGGGGGTTAGTAGGCGTAGCGACGCAGCATCCGCGACTCGACCACGCCGACCAGGCGGGTCAGGGGGAACGCGACGAGGAAGTAAATGACGGCGACCGCAGTGAGGAACTCCACCGGCCGAGCCGTACTGTTGGAAATGTTCTGGCCGATAAACATCAGATCGGCGATACCCACCGAGGAGATCAGTGCGCTCTCCTTGAACAGGCTGACCACGTTCGACAGCAGCGGCGGCGTGGCGCGCAGCAGGGCCTGCGGGAAGATCACGAACAGCACCTTGACCCGCGGGGTCAGGCCCAGCGCCGTGCAGGCGTCATGCTGCTCGCTGGCGATGGACTTGAGCGCGCCACGGAAGGTCTCGCTAGTGATCGCCGCCATATAGAAGGTCAGCGCCAGCATCACCGAGACGTAGGGCGACAGCGTCAGGCCGAACACCACCGGGAAGCAGAAGAACACCCAGAACAGCTGGATCAGCAGCGGCGTGCCGCGGAAGAACTCCACATAGAGGGTGATCGGCAGGCGGATCAACGGGTTGCGCACATTGCGCAGCAGGCTGATCACGAAGCCGGCCAGGCTGCCCAGGACTGCACAGGTCAGGGTGATGGCGATAGTCAGGCCCAGCCCCTTGAGCAGGATGTGCCAGAAGGG
Source organism: Ectopseudomonas toyotomiensis (assembly GCF_017167985.1). Classification (NCBI taxonomy): domain Bacteria; kingdom Pseudomonadati; phylum Pseudomonadota; class Gammaproteobacteria; order Pseudomonadales; family Pseudomonadaceae; genus Ectopseudomonas; species Ectopseudomonas toyotomiensis. Next base: position 5,230,124 of record NZ_CP070505.1, read on the forward strand.
GAAAACGACGGAAAAATCGATATTCATGACGTTCTCCTCAACGCGCGGCCGCGGCTTCCTGACGGCGCTCGATGTACTGCACCAGCTGCGCGATCGGCAGCGACAGAGCGAAGTAGATCAGGGCGATCAGGGTGTAGGTTTCCAGCGGGCGATAGGCCTCGGTGGCCAGGCTCTTGCCCACGTACATCAGGTCGGAGACCGCGACGATGGCCACCAGCGCGCTCTGCTGCAGGCTGCCGATGCCGTTGGTCATCAGCACCGGCAAGGCACTGCGCAGGGCCTGTGGGAGTACCACGTAGAACGTGCGCTGCCAGGACCGCAGGCCCAGGGCGATGGAGGCGTCCAAGTGTTCCCTGGGTACCGCCTGCACGCCGGCGCGGTAGGCTTCGGAGTTGAAGGCCGCGAGGTTCAGCCCCAGCGCCAGGAAGCCCATGGCCACCGGATCGATGAAGACGTTGAACAGCATCGGCACGCAGTAGAAGAACCAGACGATCTGCAGCAGCGCCGGGGTGCAGCGGAAGAACTCGATGAACAGCTGCGCTGGCCAGCGGATGAAAAACCAGCGGTTCATCGTCATCAGGCAGAGCCCAAAGCCCAGCACCAGACCGATCAGGTTAGAAACCAGAGCCAGCTCCAGGGTGACTTTCAGGCCATCCCACAGAGCACCGAAGCTGCCGCTGAGGAAGTGGAAATCGAATTGGTAGTTCATGGCGGCCGCCCTCAGTCCAGGTGCAGGACTTTTTCAAGAAACTCGCGGGTACGGGCTTCTTTCGGCTGGGTGAAGATCTGCTCCGGCGGGCCTTGTTCGATCACCTTGCCGCCAGCACAGAACACCACGCGGGTCGCGATATGACGGGCGAAGTGCATGTCGTGGGTGACGATGATCATGGCCATCTTCTGCTCTGCCAGCTGCAGCATGACGTTCTGCACCTCAATGACCATTTCAGGGTCGAGCGCGGAGGTAACCTCGTCGAACAGCATCAGTTTGGGCTCCAGCATCAGCGCCCGAGCAATAGCCACGCGCTGCTTCTGGCCGCCGGAGAGCTGACTGGGATAGGCGTGTAGCTTGCTCTCCAAGCCAAGGCGCGCGAGATACGCTCGTGCCTTCTCAGTTGCTTCGGCCTTGGAGAGGCCATGCACCTTGGTCGGCGCCAGAATCAAATTGCCCAGCACCGATAGATGCGGGAACAGGGTGTAGTGCTGGAACACCATGCCGATCTGAGTGCGCAACGATTCGTTCAACGGCTTGCCGCAACCACTGCCGCCGGCAATGTAGGGTTTTCCCTGGAAGCTGATGGTTCCGCCCTGAATACCTTCCAGCCCCATCAACACCCGCAGCAGGGAACTCTTGCCGCTGCCGCTGGGACCGATGATGACCAGCCTGTCGTCGGCACGCATGTCCAGGTCGAGGTTGTCCATCACCACCAGTTGTTCGCCATACGACTTGCACACACCGCGCAACTGGATGAAATCGCCACCCGACACCGAACTGGAGGCGTGAGCTGACTGTGGCTGGGCAGCCACCAAACGGGGAGTATTCATGGAAGTATCTCCGGGAGGGCTACCCAAATGGGCAACCCTCGGCTCTGAGCGTGATTACTGGGCGGGCTTGGCTGCGGCGTTGACTTCGGCGGAAGCCTTGTCGATCAGCGCATCGATCTCGCCAGTTTCACGACGCTGGGTCAGGTAGATGTTCAGCACCTGCAGGTCGGCCGGAGAAATGTCGCGACGCAGGCCGAAGGAGACACCCTGCTTGGCCAGGGCCGGCTCGGGCAGAACCTCTTTGGTCCAGCCCGGATTGGCCAGGGCGAACAGGTGATTGGTGTCGTTGGCATCGACCAGTACGTCGGCGCGGCGCGACATCACCGCCATACGCGTTTCGTCCATGCCCGGCAGGCGCATGATCTTGCCGTTCTTCACCGCAGCAGAGATCAGCTTGTCCCCTGCGGTGCCGGACATCACCGCGAAGGTCACGCCTTCCTTGTCATAGTCGGCAACGCTGTTACCGGCGCCGGCGAACTTCGGGTTGTCCTTGTTGACCAGCAGGGAGACCTGATACTCGGTCGCAGGTACCGAGAAGGCCAGCGCCAAAGCGCGCTCCGGCGTCTGGTTCAGCGCCATGGCCATGTCCCACTTATTGCTCTGCACGCCGGCGACGATGTTGTCCCAGCTGGTATCGACGAATTCGACCTTGACCTTCAGCACCTTCTCGCCGAAGTCGCGGCACAGATCCACGAAGTAGCCGCTGTATTGACCGGAAGCCGCGTCCCGCATGACGTAGGGAGCGGCCACCGCCGCGCCGCAGCGCAGCACGCCAGCCTTCTGGATGTCTTTCCAGATTTGCGTTTCGGCCGCCTGAGCCGGGACCTGAGCGAGCAATGCGCCGACTGCAGCTGCACTGGCGATCACATTACGGATGGAGCGTGGGAAAAACCGAGCCATGTTGCACCTCACCGATAAGTTGTTTTTGTAGGCAGAAGTAATAGCGAACGATTTTGCGCTGTGTGTTTAATCGTGTGCTTTGTTGTGTGCAGCGCTGCATGCAGATTAGGGCCGAGAAAAACACCCTGTCAACACGGCGCATAGATTTTTTTCAAATTAATGACCGTCCGGTCGAGCCAGCGAATGCCGGCTCGACTCGGAAAATTCAGGGGAATCAGGGATATAGGCGGGAGTTACTGGGGCAGCTGCAGGGCGTCGAGAAAACGCTCGAGGATGAGATTCTGCCGGCGTCCCTTGCGCACGGCCACGGCCAGCTTGGCATCGAAGAACAAACGATCCGGGCTCAGGGGCGCCATCAGCCCCTTCTCCACCCAGGACGCTGCGTAGTGATCCGGCAGAAAGCCGATGTAGCTGCCGGTGAGGATCAAGAAGGCGATGCCCTCGCGGTCCGTCGCAGAGGCTGCGAAGTTGAGCAGCTGGTGCAGACCGATGGCCTCGGCGCTCATCCGGTAGCTCGGCACCACGGCGTCCGCACTGCGCAGTTCCTCGTTGCTGACCTCGGCTGCCCGCGGGAACAAGGGGTGCTCGCGACTGCAGTAGAGATTCGAGCGTTCCTCGTACAGCAGGCTGTATTCGAGCCCGGAGAGCGGCGTGATCAGCGGCATGGCGCCGACGTGCAGCCGTCCATCGAGCAGCCCACGTTCGATCTCGCCGGGGGTGCTCATGCTGAGGTTGAGGCGCACCCCGGTGCCCTGCGCCCGCACCGCCTGCAGCGCACGAGTGATGCGCATCTTCGGCTGGGTGACGAGGTTGTTGACGATGCCGACGTTGAGGTCGCCGCGCAGTTGCTGATGCATCTGGTTGACCTCGCTGCGGAAGCCCTCGATGGCCACCAGCACCGCCTCGCCGGCACGCAGCACCTCGCGGCCCTCGTCGGTCAGGGCGAAGCCCGCGCGGCCGCGCTGGCACAGGCGCATGCCCAGGCGTTTTTCCAGATCGCTCATGTGCAGGCTGATCGCCGAGCGACTGATGCCCAGCGCCCCTTCGGCCGCGGCGAAGCTGCCGCACTCGGCTACCGTCTTGAACAACCTGAGCAGGCGCAGTTCGAAATCGCTGACCTGGCTCAGTGGGGCTTTCTTGGGCATAGGTGAGTTTTCCAATATCTAAATTTAAACAAATATAGATTTAACTCACCTATTGGTTCGTTACAAGCTGATCGCACCTACCACCTTCGGGATGCGCATCATGAACCAGGCCCTGCAGACCCCTTCCCCACTCGCCAGCCAGCTCAAGCTGGATGCCCACTGGATGCCGTTCTCCGCCAACCGCCAGTTCCAGCGCGACCCGCGCCTGATCGTGGCGGCCGAGGGCAATATCCTTATCGACGACCAGGGCCGCCGCGTGTTCGACAGCCTGTCCGGCCTGTGGACCTGCGGCGCCGGCCACTCGCGCAAGGAAATCCAGGAGGCCGTGGCCAAGCAGCTCGGCACCCTCGACTACTCGCCGGCCTTTCAGTACGGCCACGCGCTGTCGTTCCAGCTGGCCGAGAAGATCGCCGATCTGATGCCGGGCGAGCTCAACCACGTGTTCTTCACCGGCTCCGGCTCCGAGTGCGCCGACACTTCGGTGAAGATGGCCAAGGCCTACTGGCGCCTGAAGGGCCAGCCGGCCAGGACCAAGTTCATCGGCCGCGCCCGCGGCTACCACGGCGTCAACATCGCCGGCACCTCGCTCGGCGGCATCGGCGGTAACCGCAAGATGTACGGCCAGTTCATGGACGTCGACCACCTGCCGCACACCCTGCAGCCGGGCATGGCCTTTACCCGAGGCATGGCCGAAACCGGCGGCGTCGAGCTGGCCAACGAACTGCTCAAGCTGATCGAGTTGCACGACGCCTCCAACATCGCCGCAGTGATCGTCGAGCCGATGTCCGGCTCGGCCGGTGCCATCGTGCCGCCCAAGGGCTACCTGCAACGCCTGCGCGAGATCTGCACTCAGCACAATATCCTGCTGATTTTCGACGAAGTGATCACCGGCTTCGGCCGCATGGGCACGTGGAGCGGCGCCGAATACTTCGGCGTGACCCCGGACATCATCAACGCCGCCAAGCAGATCACCAACGGCGCCATCCCGCTCGGTGCGGTAATCGCCTCCAGCGAGATCTACGACACCTTTATGCAGCAGGCCGCGTCAGAGCACATGATCGAGTTCACCCACGGTTACACCTACTCGGCCCACCCGGTGGCCTGCGCCGCTGGTATGGCAACCCTGGAACTGCTGGAGAAGGACAATCTGATCCAGCAATCCGCCGAACTGGCGCCCTACTTCGAGAATGCCTTGCATGGCCTGAAAGGCGCCAAGCACGTGGTCGACATCCGCAACTGCGGTCTGGTCGGCGCGCTGCAGATCGCCCCGCGCGACGGCGATGCCGTGGTGCGGCCGTTCGAGGCCGGCATGGCCCTATGGAAGGCCGGCTTCTACGTGCGCTTCGGCGGAGACACCCTGCAGTTCGGGCCAACCTTCAATACCCAGCCACAGGAACTGGACCGCCTGTTCAACGCCGTTGGCGATATGTTGAACAAGCTGGATTGAGCGAATACCGATCACTCGTAGGGTGGATGACGCTTTACCCATCCACCAATTAGCTAATCCCCGAGGTGGATGAAAACAGCGTCATCCACCCTACGACTCTGGAGAGCCCCATGAGCCATATCCCCCATCTGATCAACGGCCAGCGCGTTACCTGCAACGGCCGCACCACCGCAGTATTCAACCCGTCCACCGGCGATTCCACCGCTGCCGTGGGCCTGGCCGACCGCGCCACCATGCAACTGGCCATCGACGCCGCCAAGGCCGCCTTCCCGGCCTGGCGCAACACCCCGCCGGCCAAGCG